>NZ_CP034831.1:0-4677170 GCF_004010755.1 Salmonella sp. SSDFZ69
GTGTCACTTTCGCTTTGGCAGCAGTGTCTTGCCCGATTGCAGGATGAGTTACCAGCCACAGAATTCAGTATGTGGATACGCCCGTTGCAGGCGGAACTGAGCGATAACACGCTGGCTTTGTATGCGCCAAACCGTTTTGTGCTCGATTGGGTAAGAGATAAGTACCTCAACAATATCAATGGATTACTCAACGCATTCTGCGGCGCGGATGCCCCACAACTGCGTTTTGAAGTGGGAACAAAGCCCGTTACGCAAACGCTAAAAACGCCTGTGCATAACGTTGTCGCGCCTGCGCAGACAACAACGGCGCAGCCGCAGCGCGTAGCGCCTGCGGCCCGTTCGGGCTGGGATAACGTACCAGCGCCGGCGGAGCCGACCTACCGCTCCAACGTCAATGTTAAACATACATTTGATAACTTCGTCGAAGGTAAATCCAACCAACTGGCGCGCGCGGCGGCACGTCAGGTGGCGGATAATCCTGGCGGCGCCTATAACCCGTTATTCCTCTATGGCGGCACCGGTCTGGGTAAAACTCACCTGCTGCACGCGGTGGGTAACGGCATTATGGCGCGTAAACCCAACGCGAAAGTCGTGTATATGCACTCCGAGCGCTTTGTGCAGGACATGGTAAAAGCCCTGCAAAATAACGCCATTGAAGAGTTTAAACGCTACTACCGCTCCGTTGACGCATTGCTGATCGACGATATTCAATTCTTCGCCAATAAAGAACGATCCCAGGAAGAGTTTTTCCATACCTTTAACGCTCTGCTGGAAGGCAATCAGCAGATCATTTTGACGTCGGATCGCTATCCGAAAGAGATCAACGGCGTTGAGGATCGTCTCAAGTCCCGCTTTGGTTGGGGGCTAACAGTGGCGATCGAACCGCCAGAACTGGAAACCCGCGTGGCGATCCTGATGAAAAAAGCGGACGAAAATGATATTCGTCTGCCAGGCGAGGTCGCGTTCTTTATCGCCAAGCGTCTACGCTCTAACGTACGTGAACTGGAAGGCGCGCTGAACCGGGTGATCGCCAATGCCAACTTTACCGGCCGGGCGATTACTATCGACTTTGTGCGCGAAGCGCTGCGCGATTTACTGGCGTTGCAGGAAAAACTGGTCACCATCGACAATATTCAGAAGACGGTGGCGGAGTATTACAAAATCAAAATTGCGGATCTGCTTTCTAAGCGTCGATCTCGCTCGGTAGCACGTCCGCGCCAGATGGCTATGGCGCTGGCAAAAGAGCTCACCAACCACAGTCTGCCGGAAATCGGCGATGCGTTTGGCGGGCGCGACCACACTACCGTACTTCATGCCTGTCGTAAAATTGAGCAACTGCGTGAAGAAAGCCACGATATCAAAGAAGATTTTTCGAATTTAATCAGAACATTGTCGTCGTGATCCTATGAAATTTACCGTTGAACGTGAACATTTATTAAAACCGCTTCAGCAGGTCAGCGGCCCGCTGGGCGGTCGTCCTACGCTGCCGATTCTCGGTAACCTGCTCCTCCAGGTAGCGGACGGTACGCTTTCTCTGACCGGCACCGATCTTGAAATGGAGATGGTCGCGCGCGTTACGCTTTCTCAGCCGCATGAGCCGGGCGCCACTACCGTGCCGGCGCGGAAATTCTTTGATATCTGCCGCGGCCTGCCGGAGGGCGCGGAGATTGCCGTTCAGTTGGAAGGCGATCGGATGCTGGTGCGTTCTGGCCGTAGCCGCTTCTCGCTGTCTACGCTGCCTGCCGCCGATTTCCCGAATCTTGACGACTGGCAAAGCGAAGTTGAATTTACGCTGCCGCAGGCCACGATGAAGCGCCTGATTGAAGCGACCCAGTTTTCGATGGCTCATCAGGATGTGCGCTATTACTTAAACGGTATGCTGTTTGAAACGGAAGGTAGCGAACTGCGCACTGTCGCGACCGACGGCCACCGCCTGGCGGTGTGCTCAATGCCGCTGGAAGCGTCTTTACCCAGCCACTCGGTGATTGTGCCGCGTAAAGGCGTGATTGAACTGATGCGTATGCTCGACGGCGGCGAAAACCCGCTGCGCGTGCAGATCGGCAGTAATAATATCCGCGCGCACGTCGGCGACTTTATCTTTACCTCGAAGCTGGTGGATGGTCGCTTCCCGGATTACCGTCGCGTTCTGCCGAAGAATCCGGATAAGCATCTGGAAGCGGGCTGCGATATCCTCAAGCAGGCGTTTGCCCGCGCGGCAATCCTCTCGAATGAGAAATTCCGCGGCGTGCGTCTGTACGTCAGTGAGAATCAGCTTAAAATCACCGCCAATAACCCGGAACAGGAAGAAGCGGAAGAGATTCTGGACGTGAGCTACGGCGGGACGGAGATGGAAATCGGCTTTAACGTCAGTTACGTGCTGGACGTGCTCAATGCGCTGAAGTGCGAAACCGTGCGCATTATGCTGACGGATTCCGTATCCAGCGTACAGATTGAGGATGCGGCGTCACAGAGTGCTGCCTACGTTGTTATGCCAATGAGGCTGTAGAATCTGAAAAGGGGCTGGTTTACTTGCCATTTCGCCTCCCGACAGTGCTCGAAATGCTCACGTACTTCGTGTACGCTCCGCTTTCTGCGCGCTGGCGGTAGACGAACTGGCTGCGACACACACGCCCCTGGACGAATGTACTAATATATGTCACTGACGCGCCTTTTAATCAAAGACTTCCGCAACATAGAAAATGCGGATCTCGCTTTATCCCCCGGCTTTAATTTCCTGGTTGGCGCCAACGGTAGCGGCAAAACCAGCGTGCTGGAAGCTATCTATACGCTTGGCCACGGTCGGGCGTTTCGCAGTTTGCAGCCTGGCCGCGTGATTCGTCATGAGCAGGAAGCGTTTGTTCTTCACGGGCGATTACAGGGCGAAGAGCGTGAGACGTCGATTGGCTTAACCAAAGATAAGCAGGGCGACAGCAAAGTCCGTATCGACGGTACCGACGGTCACAAGATCGCGGAGCTGGCGCATTTAATGCCGATGCAGTTGATTACGCCGGAGGGGTTTACTTTACTCAACGGCGGCCCCAAATACAGAAGAGCGTTCCTTGACTGGGGATGCTTTCACAACGAAGCCGGATTCTTCACCGCCTGGAGCAACCTGAAACGATTGCTGAAACAGCGTAATGCCGCGCTGCGCCAGGTGAGTCGTTATGAGCAATTGCGCCCGTGGGATAAAGAGCTGATTCCGTTGGCGGAACAAATTAGTACCTGGCGGGCGGAGTACAGTAGCGCTATCGCACAGGACATGGCGGATACCTGTCAGCAGTTTTTACCTGAATTTTCCCTGACGTTCTCTTTCCAGCGCGGCTGGGAGAAAGAGACAGACTATGCGGACGTGCTGGAGCGAAGCTTTGAGCGTGACCGTATGTTGACCTACACCGCGCACGGGCCGCATAAAGCGGACTTTCGCATTCGCGCCGACGGCGCGCCGGTGGAAGATACCCTGTCGCGCGGGCAGCTAAAGTTATTGATGTGCGCCTTACGTCTGGCGCAGGGCGAGTTCCTCACCCGCGAAAGCGGGCGGCGCTGCCTGTACCTGATAGATGATTTTGCCTCTGAACTTGACGATGCGCGTCGCGGACTGCTGGCCAGCCGCTTAAAAGCCACGCAATCGCAGGTCTTTGTCAGCGCAATTAGCGCTGAACACGTTATAGACATGTCGGATGAAAATTCGAAGATGTTTACCGTGGAAAAGGGTAAAATAACGGATTAACCCAAGATTAAATGAGCGAGAAACGTTGATGTCGAATTCTTATGACTCCTCCAGTATCAAAGTCCTGAAAGGGCTGGATGCGGTGCGTAAGCGCCCGGGTATGTATATCGGCGACACGGATGACGGCACCGGTCTGCACCACATGGTATTCGAGGTGGTAGATAACGCTATCGACGAAGCGCTCGCAGGTCACTGTAAAGATATCGTCGTGACTATTCACGCCGATAACTCCGTGTCCGTAACGGATGATGGCCGTGGCATTCCGACCGGGATTCACCCGGAAGAAGGCGTCTCGGCGGCGGAAGTGATCATGACCGTTCTGCACGCGGGCGGTAAATTTGACGATAACTCCTATAAAGTCTCCGGCGGTCTGCACGGCGTGGGCGTCTCGGTAGTCAACGCTCTGTCGCAAAAACTGGAACTGGTTATCCAGCGAGATGGCAAAATTCACCGTCAGATCTACGAGCACGGCGTGCCGCAGGCACCCCTGGCCGTCACTGGCGATACCGATAAAACCGGCACGATGGTACGTTTCTGGCCGAGCCACGAAACCTTCACCAACGTCACTGAATTTGAATATGAGATCCTGGCGAAACGCCTGCGTGAACTGTCATTCCTGAACTCTGGCGTTTCCATCCGCCTGCGCGACAAGCGCGATGGTAAAGAAGATCATTTCCACTACGAAGGCGGCATCAAGGCGTTTGTTGAATATCTCAACAAGAATAAAACGCCGATCCACCCGAATATCTTCTACTTCTCCACCGAAAAAGACGGTATCGGCGTGGAAGTAGCGCTACAGTGGAACGATGGTTTCCAGGAAAACATCTACTGCTTTACCAACAACATTCCGCAGCGCGACGGCGGTACCCACCTGGCAGGCTTCCGTGCGGCGATGACCCGTACGCTGAACGCCTATATGGACAAAGAAGGCTACAGCAAAAAAGCTAAAGTCAGCGCCACCGGCGATGATGCCCGTGAAGGTCTGATTGCGGTGGTTTCCGTAAAAGTACCGGACCCGAAATTCTCCTCACAGACCAAAGATAAGCTGGTCTCTTCCGAGGTGAAATCGGCGGTAGAACAGCAGATGAACGAACTGCTGAGCGAATACCTGCTGGAAAACCCATCTGACGCGAAAATCGTCGTCGGCAAAATTATCGACGCCGCGCGTGCGCGTGAAGCGGCGCGTCGCGCCCGTGAAATGACCCGTCGTAAAGGCGCGCTGGATTTAGCCGGTCTGCCGGGCAAACTGGCGGACTGTCAGGAACGCGACCCGGCGCTGTCCGAACTGTACCTGGTGGAAGGGGACTCCGCGGGCGGCTCTGCGAAGCAGGGGCGTAACCGCAAGAACCAGGCGATTCTGCCGCTGAAAGGTAAAATCCTCAACGTCGAGAAAGCGCGCTTCGACAAGATGCTCTCCTCTCAGGAAGTGGCGACTCTGATCACCGCGCTGGGCTGCGGTATCGGTCGCGACGAGTACAACCCGGACAAGCTGCGCTATCACAGCATCATCATCATGACCGATGCGGACGTCGACGGCTCGCACATCCGTACGCTGCTGTTGACCTTCTTCTATCGTCAGATGCCGGAAATCGTCGAGCGCGGCCACGTTTACATTGCCCAGCCGCCGCTGTACAAAGTGAAGAAAGGCAAGCAGGAACAGTACATTAAAGACGACGAAGCGATGGATCAGTACCAGATTTCCATCGCGCTTGACGGTGCGACTCTGCACGCGAACGCTCATGCGCCGGCGCTATCCGGCGAAGCGTTAGAAAAACTGGTCTCTGAATATAACGCCACGCAGAAAATGATTGGTCGTATGGAGCGTCGCTTCCCGAAAGCGCTGCTCAAAGAGCTGGTGTATCAGCCAACTCTGACCGAAGCCGATCTTTCTGATGAGCAGACTGTAACGCGCTGGGTGAATGCGCTGATTACCGAGCTGAACGAGAAAGAGCAGCACGGCAGTCAGTGGAAGTTCGATGTTCATACTAATACGGAACAGAATCTGTTCGAGCCTATCGTTCGCGTGCGTACGCATGGTGTGGATACCGATTATCCGTTGGATCACGAGTTTGTGACCGGCGCTGAATATCGTCGTATCTGCACGCTGGGCGAGAAGCTGCGCGGTCTGATTGAAGAGGACGCGTTTATCGAACGCGGCGAGCGTCGCCAGCCGGTAACCAGCTTCGAGCAGGCGCTGGAGTGGTTGGTGAAAGAATCACGTCGCGGTCTGGCTATCCAGCGTTATAAAGGTCTGGGTGAAATGAACCCGGATCAGCTGTGGGAAACCACCATGGACCCGGAAAGCCGCCGTATGCTGCGTGTGACCGTCAAAGATGCGATTGCTGCCGACCAGCTGTTCACCACGCTGATGGGTGATGCCGTTGAGCCGCGTCGTGCCTTTATTGAAGAGAACGCCCTGAAAGCAGCGAATATCGATATTTAATATTCCCGCGTAATCTCTCCCTTATATAAGGGAGAGATTTAGTCTGTAGGTTGAGGGGAGCGAATCCCAACATTTAACAGCGCCTGGAAGGTTTGTCAGCAGTCTGAGATTTAGTAACGCATCGGGGGTAGTGAGTGCAATATAATGACGTATCCAATACCAAGAATTATAGCCACTACAAGTATCGTTAAAATTAATATTTCTAATAATTTGTTCATAATATATCCTTGATGTATTTTCCATTGTTTAGCATTAAAGATACTTTGTTGGTTGGATAGAGTATTTACTCCGCCATCCGACAAGGTAAGGCTGACATAGAATGCCTGAATACATTCAGGCATTCTTTATTATTAGTAGCGCATCGCCGGTAAAGAATTCATGATAATAATATAGCCAATTGCCTGGAAGGGCGCAGTGACAACATCGCCAATAATAGAGAATGGCATTAATAAAACCTTAGCCGAGAAATGCTTCTTATCACGTGTGAAATTTATTTTATGGGAAGATTTTAGTAATATTTCATTTTCATTATCGGCATCTTTGGGTTGGATTTTTCCTGCTAACGTAAAATAAAAAGGACTGCCAGGATCGTTTTCATGTACATAAAATGCCTCTCTGACTTTTGATTTTTCTTCTTCCGTCAAAGACTTATATCTGTAGCTAATATCTGAAGGGCGGACGCAATGAAACTCATTTTGTTTGTTCCCTTTTTTACTATCGGTAGAACAGTAAAGCTGTTTGGAAAATTCGATAATTCTTTTATCGATATGAGGGTTATTCAGTAAAGTGACGAAATTTCTGGTTGTTGTGTTGATATTATCATCTTTTATATCAAGTTGATAATTATTGTCTTCACCAACAAATGTCCACGTTTCCTCTCCGTTTGTGGTCGTTGATGGTTTGATACTTTTTATTTCATCTGTTTTCCAGACTTCTGTCGTGGGTGCGCTTTCCGTTTTTATAGTATCGAGTAAAGATGACGTCATACAACCGCTTAAAAAATAACTCATGGCAATGGCTGATATTATTTTAATTATTTTCATGAATGTATTCCTTACATGTCATATTCGTTATTATTACCACGCCGCTAATTTTATTGCTATTTTTTCTATCTGCGCTTTCTTACCGGTGTGCCGTTTAATCGAAAGCTGTGTTATTTTTATTTTTTTAGAGAGTACTAACGGTAATTGTCATCAAATTATTCATTCCTCAAATGGTTTAACGGGACACCCAGTCTCTTTTTCTTCTATAGACGGTGAGTTTCCCAATAACCTCCTTTATTTTTCTGTATGTTATTGCCTGATAAATCGGTCAATGCACAATAGAAGCAACCATTGTAAAGACCGTTAAACTCCTCATCATGTCGGACAAAAGAGGAATCTTTTTCCAGAGTTTATCCCCCTTTCTCTCGGATTCTTTACTGTTTTTTGAGCGGAATCGCGTTAGCATGAGTCAGGACTCATTTAATGCGGGGATTTCATGGCTATCAAACTTATTGCTATCGACATGGATGGCACCCTTCTGCTGCCCGATCACACCATTTCTCCGGCGGTTAAAAACGCGATTGCCGCTGCGCGTGAAAAAGGGGTAAATGTGGTGCTGACCACAGGCCGTCCGTATGCGGGTGTGCACAGTTACCTGAAAGAACTTCACATGGAACAGCCCGGCGATTATTGCATCACCTATAACGGGGCGCTGGTGCAGAAAGCAGGGGACGGCAGTACGGTTGCGCAAACGGCGCTCAGCTATGATGACTACCGTTACCTGGAAAAACTGTCCCGTGAGGTGGGTTCTCACTTCCACGCATTAGACCGAAATACGCTTTATACCGCTAACCGCGATATCAGCTACTACACGGTGCATGAGTCGTATGTAGCGACCATTCCGCTGGTATTTTGTGAAGCAGAGAAGATGGACCCGAACACCCAGTTCCTGAAAGTTATGATGATCGATGAGCCTGCCGTTCTCGACCGGGCGATTGCGCGTATACCGGCAGAGGTGAAGGAAAAGTACACCGTGCTGAAAAGTGCGCCGTACTTCCTTGAAATCCTCGATAAACGGGTTAATAAAGGCACCGGCGTAAAATCACTGGCCGAGGCGCTGGGTATTAAGCCAGAGGAGGTGATGGCGATTGGCGATCAGGAAAACGACATTGCGATGATCGAATACGCCGGTATGGGCGTGGCAATGGACAACGCCATTCCGTCGGTCAAAGAGGTGGCTAACTTTGTGACTAAATCGAACCTTGAAGATGGTGTTGCCTGGGCGATTGAACAACATGTTCTGTCCTGATTCACTCCGGCCCGATCGCCGTCGGGCCGATAGTTCCACCCATGAAGCTAATGTGTTGCAACAAAGACGTTGTAGAAAATAGTTTTTTATTTCAAAAGATTAATTCGCACAGAAATCCCGCCCACCAGGCGACGATTACTATATTCTCCCTCCTCCTTTCGATCCGGCGGCGCTTCTCGCCTGAATAAACGCTTCATTATTATGAAAAAACGCTCCCTTTTGCTGCTGGCGCTGTCCGCTATGGCTTTTTCTACCTGGGCGGCTACCAGCCCCCCGGCGAACCTGTCGCCTGTTTATAGCTATCAGGATGACGCCCCATCTGCTGCCACACCGCCAGTCGCGACAACGCCGGTGGCAAAGCCTGCCAGTACATCAGTGTTGCCTTTTCTGGGTGATGAAGCCCGAAAGCGTGGCTATGAGCTTCCCGAGCCATTTGGCCTCAATATTAACTACATGAATATTGGGCAGAATATTAACGTTGATAGCATCAACTTTAATGGCCTGGCTTTAGGTCCCAACGGGGGAATTCCATTAGATAACGCATTTAAAATTAACGTCGGTCATACCCGTGAAAAGAGCAAGACCGAAACGGTGAAGCTGGATGCCTGGCTGCTGCCATTTATGAATGTGTACGGCCTGGTGGGCTATACCGATGGTCATTCCATTTCGCAAATTGGTGTTGGGTTGATGACGAAAAATGGCCACGTTTTTCATCCCGCCGATCTGCAAAACCTCAAGTTTAAACTCGACTTTAAAGGCACTACCTATGGCATCGGCACCACGCTGGTCGGCGGTGTAGGTAACTGGTTTACCGCTGTTGATGCTAACTACACCCAGACACAGTTCGATATTCTTGATGGCAGCATCGACGCCTTTACCGTCTCACCTCGCGTTGGTTACCGTTTTACCACCCCGGGTATAGATAAGATGCATCTGCCGTCGGGCAAGCTAAACGTCTGGGTCGGCAGCATGTATCAGGATGTGCAGCAGGAGTTTAAAGGCAGCCTCGACGACCTGACCATGCCGTCAGCGACGCTACAAAGGCTGGTGAGTATGGCTAACTATAACAATAACGGCCGCTTTGACGTCAAACAGCATCTACAATCACCGTGGAACATGCTGCTGGGCGCTCAGTATGAAATAACCCGCCATTTCAACGTTACCACCGAGTTTGGCTTTGCCGAGCGCAATAGCTTCTTTGTGGCCGGTGAGTACCGCTTTTGAACCGCTGCCATTGCCGACTGTTGCTTTGCGTCGCTGGTGTGCTATCCGGCGTGGCGCAGGCGGCGCTGCCCAGCCGCAGTCAGGTGGACGGCTGGCTACAACAAATGGGGGATAGCGATACTTACGATGCCGCCAAAGGCGTCAACTGGGGAGTAATGCCCGGGCCATTTTATACCCCTGAACTGGGGTTGGGCATCGGCACCGCCATCGTCGGTATGTATCGCCCCGATCCTGCCGATAAGGTTAGCCAGGTATCCACGCTGTCGCTGAGCGGCTATTTTAGCTCCACAGGCGCTTTTGGCGTAAGCCTGCAAAATTACGCTTTTTTCGCGCAAGATCGCTGGCGTTTCTTCCTCACTGGCGCATTGAGCGACACGCCCACTTACTATTGGGGACAGGGTTTTGCCGCCGGTGATAAAGACAGCCATAAGCAGGCCTATACTGCGCAGGTGCTGGATCTGCAACCCATGCTGTATCGTCGGCTGGTCAACAATATCTATCTTGGCGTTGGCTGGACGCTGGATATACAGCACGCCGCGCAAATTGATGAGACCGATCCGCCCAAAATTCAAAGTACAGCGCAGGGCTGTTCTTCACTGAGTAACGGCGGTAGCGTTGAGATTAGCTGGGATGATCGTGATTTTATACCTAACCCACGCAAAGGGCAGTATGCCACCCTTCGCTATACCCACTTCGCACCGGACGTCGGTAGCGATACGCGGTTTGATGAATACCAACTGCACTATAGTCGTTACCATGCCCTCAATGATAAAGATGTGCTGGCCTGGGAAACGGACGGCGCCTTTACTCAGGGTGATGTGCCGTGGAATATGCTGCCGCTGCTGGGCAGTAACCATCGTATGCGCGGCTATTATGAAGGACGCTACCGCGATAAAAATGCTATCAGCGGTCAGCTGGAATATCGCCATAAGCTGAGCTGGCGGCATGGCGTTGTCGGTTGGGTGGGCGCGGGCACCATGGGATCGTCTTTGCACCATCTGGATGACGGACGATGGCTGCCTTCTGCGGGCGTGGGCTATCGCTTTGAGTTCAAGCCGCGCGTCAACGTGCGGCTGGATTACGGCGTGGGCAAAGCTAGCAGCGGTTTTTATTTTCAGGTAGGAGAAGCATTTTGAGGTCCGTCGTTCGGGTTATCTTTCTGGCGCTGCTGTTTCTGGCGGGGAGTGCCCGCGCCGCCTTACCACTGTCGCTCTATCTGTCCACTCACCCAATGCCTGCTGCCAGTGAAGCCTGGCCGACGATGCCGCCGCAGCCGCTGCCAAAGGGGTTGCGGCCGTGTTGCGCTTTTGGTTACGACCTGCATGCCGAGCTGCTGGGACTGCCGGTTCCGTTCTATCAGTTAAATAACATCGTGACGGTGGACTCGCTGGGGCATCATCAGTACAACGACCATCTGTACTCGGGCGTGGCAAACCTGATTGGCCTTAGCGGTGAGAATAACGGTATTGTGTATACCTTGCGTGGCGGATTCATCGACACCGCACATGTGCGGGATACCGCTGATATGACAGTGTATATCTTCAGCCAACTACTACCAAAGCTGGGGCAGGCTTTTACGCTGAATCTGGGCGAGGAGCTGGCCGAACGGCGTCTGGTTTTTACTGCTTTTACCCCTCCGGTCGATGCACGCGAGCGTTACACGCTGGCCGCCTGGCTGTCGGCGCATCTGGCGTTCCAGGTGGCGGAGTGGCACGAAATCGCCCAATGGTACGGTTTCGAGTCTGTTCGCGGATTTTCTGAGGGAGTATCGGCCTTTTCGCCGGAAGATCTCTATTCTAACCTCGCGGGTGCCCGTCTGGCGGCGTCTTTAATTGTCGGCGGCCAGACGAAAACGCAAGAGATGTACAACACGGCGATGGAAACTGCGCTGCGGCAAGCGCTGACGCAGCTGGCAGCGCAGCCGGCGCAGATCACCCGTTTTCAGTTTGATATGCTTGATGGCCGTTGGTGGAACAGCCAGCGGCGGGTACCGGAAAAATATCTGGTGCTGCATCGTAATTATCAGATGGGCGATGACCGCCTGCCGACCGCCATTCCTGGCGAGATAATGCCGCTATTGCCGCTGAGCTTGCCCCATCGCTGGCGCGGTATCCAGCTTAGCACGCTGGCGCAACTACAATTGTGGCCCAGCGAGGATATGGCGCAGCTACCGCCTCCCGCGCACTATTACAGCGAAAAAGATTTTGCCGCCCTGGCGGAGCAGGCACGGCTACAGGACGAAAAAACACAGAATCATTAAACAGGCAGTAGCCGTAGGCTATTTCCCTCTTATACCCTCGGCGTACTGTTTTATGTCCTGATAACTGGCGATGTGAAACGCGTCGTTTGGCGAGCCGGAAGCTATTATGGCGAAGGATGATCGGCTATCCATGCGTCGAGCGCCGTCACTCCCTGCGTCACGATAGTTTTAATATCTATATCGCTAAGCGGTTGCAATTCCAGCTCCCGACAGGCTTCGGTTGCCTGCGTCATCCCCAGGCTGGCGCAGCCGCTTTTTAATTTATGCGCCAGCCGCTTAATGTTAACGTCGTCATTCATGGCGCGCGCCGCCTCGATCTCCTCGACTAAAGGCAGCGCGCTGTCTTTGAATAACGCGACCCATTGCCGGAGTTTTTCCGGGCCGACAGACGCCATATCGCCGGCAAGCTGATGTTCATTCAGCATCGCCCGCGCATTGTGAGATTTGCCCTGTAAATAGTGCGCTATCATGCGGTAAAGCTCCTCGCGGGGAACGGGCTTTTGAATAATCCCGCAGAAAAGACCGGCGGTACGCTGACGAAGATTATCGTCTATCACATGCGCGCTAAAACCGATGCGTTTCATGGCGGGATACTGACTCATCAACTGCTGCGCCAGGGTTAAGCCGTCATAATCCGGTAAATCAAAATCCACCAGCGCCACATCAAAGGACTCGCCTTCGGCTAAACAGCGTAGCGCGTCATTCGCGCTTTCAGCTACTGAGACCTTCACCCCTTTACCCGTGAGCATTTCAGCGGTAATACGCTGCGTCAGCATATTATCTTCAATCAGCAACAGGCGTAGTCCGTTAAGATTTATCGGTTCTCTGAACGCATTTTTGCTTGCGGGTTTGGGGTGGCGAACCGGCAGTTGTAAACGAAAACAACTGCCAACATGAAGCGTACTGGTGACGGTTAGCGTCCCGCCCATTGCCTCTGCCAGGCTGGCGCTGATAGCCAGCCCCAGGCCCGTCCCGCCCCGGCGTCCAGTCGCCTGCACAAACGGTTTGAAAATAGCCGTCAGCTTTGCTTCAGGGATACCGCACCCGGTATCTTCAACCTCAATAAACCAGCTCTGATCGTCGCAAAACGTGCGCAGCACTATGCTGCCGCGATCGGTAAATTTCGCCGCATTACTTAAAAGATTAATCACAATTTGACGTATCCGGCGCGGATCGCCTTGTAGCGTGGAGGGGAGTTGCTCGCTAAAGTCGGCGATGAGCGCCACCTGCACGCGGCTGTGCATTAAATGCAGCGCGCTATTCAACAATTGTCGCGGTTCAAACGGCTCCTCGCTAATAGAAACGTTGGTGCCGCCTACTTCAATCGCCGAGTAATCAAGAATATCGTTAAGAATCGCCAGTAGCGATTCGCCTGAATCATTAATGGCCTGTAAGTCGTCGCGGTAGTTTGCCATGAGCGGTTTATCGGCCAGCAATTGTACCGTACCGAGAATGCCGTAAAGCGGCGTGCGAATTTCATGGCTCATGGCGGCAAGGAACGTCGATTTCGCCTCGTTGGCCTTTTCCGCTTCGGCGCGCGCCTGCCGGTGTTCCAGCACCAGCGCATGAAGCTCCGCCGTTTGCGATCGCACCTGTTCCGCCAAATCCTCACGATGGCGGTTCAATTTGCGCACGTTGGCGCGAAACGCTTCCATCAGACGGCTGATGGTATCCAGTTCGCTGACGCCAGCCGCCTCCGGAAACGGCGAATCAATATCGCCCTCCAGTAACCGCTGTAAGGCCTGCGTTTGTTGCGCCAGCGGGCGGGATACAGAACGGTAAACCACTCGCCAAAGAATAAAACTTAATGAGCACAGCGCCAGGATACCTAAGATCACTAACCCTATTTGCCCACGCTGACTGGCGTGTGTAAGACGCGCTAACCCAGCCTCGTTTCGTTTTTCGATGGCGTTCACCAACTGCGACACTTCCGTACTGAAGCGGGTAAACTGAAAGAGGTTATTGGCCATAAGCGTTTGAAGCTGGTCGCGGATGGCGTTTTCCTTACGAAACAGGGTAACCAGTGTGGTGTACTGGTTTATTTTCTCCAGCGCGTCGGCGATTTGGGCGCGAACGGTAGGATCTTCTATACGCTGCTGGCGGCGGGATAAAATTTTAACCAACTGATTAAGTTTTTCATCGGTGTCCTCGGCATCGCTCAGCCCTTGCGCGTCTTTTAAGGTCACAATGAGCTGCTTAAACCGCAGGGCATTGACCCGCAACTCATTCATCTGATTCACATACTCAAGGTCGATATCAATCAATCGGTCAAGCGCGCGTTCAGCCTGATCCCCTTTACCGCTTTCGATAAGATCGTAAATACCGGCCTGGGTGGCGCCCGCAGATGTCGCTGCATTATTGGCCTGACCGTGAGCCTGGGCGGCAATGCTTTCCGCCGCCTCCGCAATCTGGCGGCTTAACTGCTGTTGCTGTGCGCGCAGCGTGAGAATTTCACCGACCAGCGTTCCCTGTTGCCCAAGCGTTTGCGCAATCTCTTTTTCTTGCCGGGCGATGGCCGAGGTATTAAATCCCTGCTCGCTTAATGCCTGCAAAAGATGGTTAATTTTAAGGCTTTGCGCTTTCAGCATCTTCCCCTGCGCCAGCCAAACGCCCTCACTGTCGGCATTGGTCAGATTTTGCGCGGAAAAGAGCTCGTAAGCGCTGGCTTCGCTTAACTGCCTGGCCATATTCATCGTCGGGAGCAGCGCTTGCGTATTGGTTTGCTCCACCTGACTAATGACGCGCAGGCTTATCCAGCCGATCACGGTGCTGAGCAGGGTGAGTGCCGCCATCAGGGCGAAGGCCAGCCATAATCTGCGGGTCAGTGAAGGCGTTGACATTTATGCGCCGCGGGTGAAATGGGTTGAGTTGCCGCCGGAAAAACCATTAGGATAAAACCTTGTTGCTGGTGGGGCTATCATGCGCGCGCTTATTTCGTTCTTTTTTTTGATAATCATCGTCTCGAATGTAGAAACGGCGTCAGCCGAAACCGGGTTGCTACACTGGACGCGCGCCGATCGGGCGATTCCCTGGCGGCAAACGTCAGTCAATGCGAGTAAACCCTGGAAACTGTGCGCATTATACCCCAGCCTGAAAGATTCTTACTGGTTGTCCGTCAACTACGGGATGCAAAAAGCGGCCAAATTGTATGGCGTTGATTTAAAAGTGCTGGAAGCGAATGGCTATCGGCAACTGGCGACGCAACAACAGCAAATGACGCAGTGCCGGGAGTGGGGCGCCGACGCTATTCTGCTTGGCAGCAGTACCGATCGTTTCCCGGAACTGGAACGGTATGCCGGTAATGTGCCGGTTATTGAACTGGTGAACATGATTCACGATGCCAGCGTCGCAACCCGCATTGGTCTGCCGTGGTTTCAGATGGGGTATCTGCCGGGACGTTTCCTGGTGCAGTGGAGCAAAGGAAAAACGCTTAACGTTTTACTCTTCCCGGGGCCGGAAGAAGCCGGCGGCAGTCAGGAGATGGTGGCGGGTTTTCGTCAGGCAATTAAAGGCAGCGCCATCAACATTGTGGATATCGCCTGGGGCGATAACGACATTGAAGTGCAACGAAACTTACTCCAGGAAATGCTGGAGCGCCATCCGGACGCCAATGTGGTCGCCGGGTCGGCGATAGCGGCGGAGGCGGCGATGGGCGAAGGGCGAAATTTGACGACTCCGCTCACGATCGTCTCATTTTATCTGACGCATCAGGTTTATCGCGGTTTAAAACGCGGCCATATCCTGATGGCGCTCAGCGATCAGATGGCCTGGCAGGGAGAATTAGCGATAACGCAGTCGATTAAGGTCTTACAGGGGCAACCGGTGCCTGAAAATATCAGCCCGCCGGTGCTTATTTTGACGCATAACAACGCTGACAGCGCGCGCGTTCGCCGTTCGCTATCGCCTCCGGGATTTCGGCCCGTCTATCTGTATCAATACACCTCCGAGGCTAAAAAGTAGCCTTCGCCATGCTGTGTGACCAGCAGTTCCGGCGTAATTTTATGACGTAAGCGGCGAACCAGGACATCAATCGTGCGGAGATCCGGGGTCTCTACGCGGCGGGCGGAAAGCATTCGCAGCAGGCGTTCGCGATGCAGCACTTTGCCTGGGTTGGTCACAAAGGCCAGCAGTAGCTCGTACTCCGCGCGCGTAAGCTTAATGGCTTCACCGTTGTACTCCAGCGTGTGATTCATCACGTTCAGGCAGTAGCCGGAAAACATATAGCAGTTTTCACTGGCATTTTGCGGCGTGGGGCGGGCCAGATCGATGCGCCACAAAAGATTTTTCACCCGCACTACCAGCTCGCGCAGTTCCAGCGGCTTGGTGACGTAGTCGTCCGCGCCCATCTCCAGTCCGACGATGCGGTCGATTTGGTCGCAACGCCCCGTCACCAGAATAATGCCCACCGTGGAGCGTTCTCGTAGCGCCCTGGTCAGCATCAACCCGTTTTCATCGGGGAGGTTGATATCCAGCAGGATCAGCGAAACGTGCTCATGCTCCATGATGTCGCGCAGGCCCGCGCCGCTGTCGGTCACCGAGACACGATACCCCTCCTGCTCAAAATAGGCCTGTAATCTGGCCTGAGTAACAGGTTCATCCTCAACAATAACAATGTGATGTGACATCCTGCGCGCGGTCTCTTTCTGTTCATATCTGTTCATATATTGCCGTATCCCGTTCATCCTGACCAGTGACGCTGTTCATATTTGCGGAATAAGATCTGCGCATTAAACCATATAATTACAGGGGCTATTATGCGAAAACTCTGGAGAGCGCTACTCAGGCCAAGCGCCCGTTGGTCGATACTGGCGCTGGTCATTGTCGGGATTGTGATCGGCGTTGCGCTGATCGTGTTACCTCACGTCGGTATCAAACTGACCAGTACGACAGAGTTTTGCGTCAGCTGCCATAGTATGCAGCCGGTGTATCAGGAATATAAACAGTCCGTACATTTCCAGAACGCTTCCGGCGTACGCGCGGAATGCCACGATTGCCATATCCCCCCTGATATTCCAGGCATGGTGAAACGTAAGCTGGAAGCCAGCAACGATCTTTACCAGACATTTATCGCCCACTCGATTGATACCCCGGAAAAATTTGAAGCCAAACGCGCCGAGCTTGCCGAGCGTGAATGGGCGCGCATGAAAGAGAATAACTCCGCGACCTGTCGTTCCTGCCATAACTACGATGCGATGGATCACGCGAAACAGAACCCGGAAGCGGCGCGGCAAATGAAAATCGCCGCGAAAGAAAATCAATCCTGCATCGACTGCCATAAAGGGATTGCCCACCAGCTACCGGATATGAGCAGCGGTTTTCGCAAACAGTTTGATGAACTGCGCGCCAGCGCCAGTACGCATAATGACGGCGATACGCTCTATTCGCTGGATATCAAGCCGATTTACGCCGCTAAAGGCGATAAAGAACCGGCAGGTTCGCTGTTACCTGCTTCTGAAGTGAAAGTCCTTAAACGGGACGGTGACTGGCTGCAAGTGCAAATCGAAGGCTGGACGGAGACGGACGGTCGCCAGCGCGTGCTGACGCAGTTGCCCGGTAAACGTATTTTTGTCGCCTCGATTCGCGGCGATGTGCAACAGCATGTGAAAACGCTGGAAGAGACCACCGTCGCGGCGACCAATACTCAGTGGAGCAAATTACAGGCAACTGCGTGGATGCAAAAAGGCGACATGGTAAATGACATTAAACCGATTTGGGCCTATGCCGACTCCCTCTATAACGGCACCTGTAATCAGTGTCACGGCGCGCCGGACAAAGCGCACTTTGACGCTAACGGCTGGATCGGCACGCTCAACGGCATGATCGGTTTCACCAGTCTGGATAAGCGTGAAGAACGTACCTTGTTGAAATATCTCCAGATGAATGCGTCTGATACCACCAACACGCCGCACAGCGATAAGGGAGAACACAATGAAAAATAAGGACACGCTACACGTCTCTCGTCGACGTTTTCTGGCGCAGCTTGGCGGCTTGACGGTGGCAGGAATGCTGGGGCCGTCACTACTGACGCCCCGTAGCGCCCGCGCGGCGGATGCCGTTGCACCAGGCGCCGCGACGAAAGAGGGTATCCTTACCGGCTCTCACTGGGGGGCGATTCGCGCCACGGTGGTTGACGGTCGATTTGTGGCGGCAAAACCGTTTGAACAGGATAAATACCCGTCCAAAATGATCGCCGGTCTGCCCGATCACGTCCACAACGCGGCGCGTATTCGCTATCCGATGGTGCGCGTCGACTGGATGCGCAAAGGTCATCAAAGCGACACCTCGCAGCGCGGCGATAATCGTTTTGTGCGCGTCTCCTGGGATGAAGCGCTGGATCTGTTCTATCAGGAACTGGAGCGGGTGCAAAAAACCTACGGGCCGAGCGCGTTACTGACGGCGAGCGGCTGGCAATCTACCGGCATGTTCCATAACGCCTCCGGGATGCTGGCGCGCGCGATTGCGCTACATGGCAATAGCGTCAGCACGGGAGGGGACTATTCGACCGGCGCGGCGCAGGTGATTCTGCCGCGCGTGGTGGGTTCAATGGAAGTGTACGAGCAGCAAACGTCATGGCCTCTGGTTTTACAGAACAGTAAAACGATTGTGCTATGGGGTTCTGATATGGTGAAAAACCAGCAGGCAAACTGGTGGTGCCCGGATCACGATGTCTATCAGTACTATGAACAATTAAAAGAGAAGGTTGCCAGCGGCGCTATCTCGGTCATCAGCATCGACCCGGTCGTCACCTCCACGCACGATTATCTGGGGCGCGATAAGGTCAAACATATCGCCATTAACCCGCAGACGGATGTCCCGTTACAACTGGCGCTGGCGCATACGCTGTACAGCGAGAAACTGTACGATAAAAATTTCCTCGATAACTACTGCGTCGGTTTTGACCAGTTCCTCCCCTATTTGCTGGGCGAAAAAGATGGACAGCCCAAAGATGCCGCCTGGGCGGAAAAACTGTGCGGTATTGACGCCGACACCATCCGCGCGTTGGCGCGGCAGATGGCGGGCGACAGAACGCAAATCATCGCTGGCTGGTGCGTACAACGTATGCAGCATGGCGAACAGTGGTCATGGATGGTCGTCGTGCTGGCGGCAATGCTGGGACAGATTGGTTTACCGGGCGGCGGCTTTGGTTTTGGCTGGCACTACAACGGCGCCGGGACGCCTGGTCGTAAAGGGATCATTTTAAGCGGCTTTTCCGGTTCGACGACCGTTCCGCCAGTACACGACAGCACGGATTACAAAGGCTACAGCAGCACCATTCCTATTGCGCGTTTTATGGATGCCATTCTTGAACCGGGCAAGGTCATTAACTGGAACGGCAAATCGGTTAAATTACCGCCGCTGAAGATGTGCGTGTTCGCCGGGACCAACCCGTTCCACCGACACCAACAAATTAACCGCATAATTGAAGGCTGGCGCAAGCTGGAAACGGTCATCGCCATTGATAACCAGTGGACGTCGACCTGCCGCTTTGCGGATATCGTTTTGCCGGCTACCACCCAATTTGAGCGTAACGACCTCGATCAGTTCGGCAACCACTCTAACCGCGGCATTATCGCCATGAAACAGGTGGTGTCGCCGCAGTTTGAAGCGCGTAACGACTTTGATATTTTCCGCGATCTCTGCCGACGCTTTAACCGTGAAGCGGCATTCACGGAAGGTCTTGATGAAATGGGCTGGCTGAAACGCATTTGGCAGGAAGGGAGCCAGCAGGGAAAAGGTCGCGGTATCCACTTACCGACTTTCGAGGTGTTCTGGAATCAACAGGAGTACATCGAGTTTGATCATCCGCAGATGTTTGTGCGCCATCAGGCTTTCCGTGAAGATCCGGACCTGGAGCCGTTGGGCACGCCAAGCGGTTTGATCGAGATTTACTCCAAAACGATCGCCGACATGCAATACGACGATTGTCAGGGCCATCCCATGTGGTTCGAAAAAATCGAACGCTCGCATGGCGGGCCGGGATCGCAGCGCTGGCCGTTGCACTTACAATCCGTCCACCCTGATTTCCGTCTGCATTCCCAACTGTGCGAGTCGGAAACGCTGCGTCAGCAATATGCCGTTGGCGGCAAGGAGCCGGTCTTTATTAACCCACAGGATGCCAGCGCGCGCGGGATCCGCAACGGTGACATCGTGCGGGTATTCAATGCACGCGGGCAGGTACTGGCGGGGGCGGTAGTTTCCGATCGCTATGCGCCGGGCGTGGCGCGAATTCATGAAGGCGCCTGGTACGATCCTGATAAAGGCGGCGATCTCAATGCGTTATGTAAGTACGGCAACCCTAACGTATTAACGCTGGATATCGGTACATCACAGCTCGCGCAGGCGACCAGCGCGCATACGACGCTGGTGGAAATTGAAAAATATACCGGCCCTATTGATAACGTCACAGCGTTTAACGGTCCGGTCGAGATGGTCGCGCAGTGTGAATATGTACCCGCATCGCAGGGGAATCCGCATGATTAAGCAGCCAGCGCTTGCTCAGGAACAGTACGCCTGCGTATATGCATGGCTGGCGTTACTCTTTTTCCGGGAAGTGGATGATGAAGGGTTAATACAATTACAGTCCGCGGAGATCGCGGACTGGCTGGCGCTGTTAAAGCGTCAGCCTGCGCTGGCGGCGTCGGTGGCGTTACTCGAACAAAAAATTGCCGCGCTTAGCCTGCGCCAGGATGCGCAGTTGGAGCTGGCCGCGGATTTTTGCGGATTGTTCCTGATGACGGATAAAAAATCGGCCTTGCCCTACGCCTCGCAATACCCGCAGCAGGACCCCGGCATGATTAAACATTTATTGCTTGAAGCCGGGATGGAAGTCAACGACGATTTTAAAGAGCCGGCCGACCACCTGGCGATTTATCTGGAATTACTCAGCCATTTACATTTTTCATTGGGTGAATCGTTCCAACAACGGAGAATGAATAAATTACGCCAGAAAACATTGTCGTCATTACTGGAATGGCTTCCGGAATTTACAAATAATTGCCTTAAGCATGATCCCTATGGTTTTTATGCTGCGTTAAGTCAATTATTGTTGGCTATCGTTCGTTTTGATGACGGAAAAGAGGATTTATCCATTGTTGCGGTTGAATAAACCCTGTGACGGGCATCGCAAAATAAATCTTACGATAGTCGGGGGTTATCATATCTATAGGTTTAGCCAATTGTAATTATTGATACCAATCAATATCCATGATGGGTTTGTATTTAGTATTGACGGGCCTCATGAGTAAAAAAATAAAATTTAATTAATCATGCCGCAATACCCCATAAGGATAGTGATATGAAAAAAATTACCCTCTATGCGACAACGGTTATCACCGTTGGGCTGTTATGTTATTTAGGTTTGTCCGGGTATGTATGGTATTACGACAAACAGCGCAGTAAAAAAAGCGATGTGCAGGCCTCGGTTGTGGGTGAAAATAATAAAATACTGGGTTATTTCAGGGAGAAAGGATGTGATTATTGTCATACGCCTTCCGCTGAATTACCTTTTTATTCCTCTTTTCCGGTGGCAAAGCAGCTAATGGATTACGATATCCAGCTCGGCTACAAATCGTTTAACCTGGAGGCGGTACGGGCCGCCCTGATTGCGGATACGCCGGTGCCGCAAAGCGAACTGAATAAAATTGAATGGGTTATGCAACATCAGACTATGCCGCCAACCCGCTATGTCGCGCTGCACTGGGCGGGGGGCGTCAGTGATAAAGAGCGTACTGACATCCTGAACTGGATAGCCGATCAGCGTGAGCGCAACTATGCCAGCGCCGATACCGACGCCGCGCACCGGAATGAACCCGTTCAGCCTATTCCGCGCAATATTCCCGTCGATGCGAAAAAAGTCGACTTAGGTTTCCGGCTTTATCATGATGAACGTTTATCCGGCGACAGCACAATATCCTGTGCGCATTGTCACGCGTTAAATGCGGGCGGTGTCGATGGCAGAAAAACCTCAATTGGCGTTGGCGGTGCGGTAGGACCAATAAATGCGCCGACGGTATTCAACTCCGTATTTAATATCGAACAATTTTGGGATGGTCGTGCTGCAACCCTGCAGGAGCAAGCAGGCGGACCGCCGTTAAATCCTATTGAAATGGCCTCTAAATCCTGGGATGAAATTATTAGCAAGCTTGATAAAGATCCTGTCCTGAAAAAAGATTTCCAGGCGGTTTATCCGCAAGGATTTACCGGGGAAAATATTACTGATGCGATCGCCGAATTTGAAAAAACGTTGATAACGCCGGACTCCGCCTTTGATAAATGGCTCCGTGGAGATGAAAATGCGCTGACCGCGCAACAGAAACACGGTTATCAATTATTTAAAGAGAATAAATGTGCAACCTGTCACGGCGGTATCATTTTAGGCGGACGCTCTTTTGAACCATTGGGATTAAAGCGAGACTTTAATTTTGGCGAAATTACCGCAGCGGATATTGGTCGTATGAACGTCACCAAAGAGGTTCGCGATAAATTACGGCAAAAAGTCCCGGGCTTACGCAACGTCGCGTTAACGGCGCCTTATTTCCATCGGGGCGACGTACCGACGCTGGATGGCGCGGTAAAACTGATGCTGCGTTACCAGGTTGGCACCGATCTGCCGCAAAACGATATTGACGATATCGTCGCCTTCCTGGAAAGCCTGACCGGTGTTTATACGCCATATCAACCTGAATATGCGCAATGACAATGATGCTTGAAGCCAGAGATCTGTACTGCGAGCGGGACGAGAGGACGCTGTTTCGCGGGCTGTCGTTCACCGTGGACGCAGGGGAGTGGGTGCAGGTCACCGGCGGCAACGGCGCCGGAAAAACCACCCTGCTGCGCCTGCTGACCGGGCTGGCGCGCCCGGACGGCGGCGAGGTGTACTGGCAGGGCGAGCCCCTGCGCCGCGTGCGCGACAGCTTCCATTCCGGCCTGCTGTGGATAGGGCACCAGCCGGGGATAAAAACCCGCCTGACGGCGCGGGAGAACCTGCACTTCTTCCACCCCGGCGACGGCGCGCGTCTCCCGGAGGCGCTGGCGCAGGCCGGGCTGGCGGGATTTGAGGACGTGCCGGTCGCCCGGCTCTCGGCCGGGCAGCAGCGCCGGGTGGCGCTGGCCCGCCTGTGGCTGACCCGCGCCGCGCTGTGGGTGCTCGACGAGCCGTTCACCGCCATTGACGTTAACGGCGTGGCGCGCCTCACCCGGCGGATGGCGGCGCACACGGCGCAGGGCGGGATGGTCATTCTCACCACCCACCAGCCGCTGCCGGGGGCCGCGGATACCGTCCGCCGCCTGGCGCTGACCGGCGGGGAGGCAGGGCTGTGATGTGGCGTGTCTTCTGTCTCGAGCTGCGCGTGGCGTTCCGCCACGGCGCGGACATCGCCGGCCCGCTGTGGTTCTTCCTGATGGTCATCACCCTGTTTCCGTTAAGCGTCGGGCCGCAGCCGCAGCTGCTGGCGCGTATCGCGCCGGGCATCATCCAGGTGGCGGCGCTGCTGGCCTCGCTGCTGGCGCTGGAGCGGCTGTTTCGCGACGACCTGCAGGACGGCAGCCTGGAGCAGCTGATGCTGCTGCCGGTGCCGCTGCCGGCGGTGGTGCTGGCGAAGGTGCTGGCCCACTGGGCGGTGACCGGCCTGCCGCTGATTATGCTCTCCCCGCTGGTGGCGATGCTGCTGGGGATGGACGTGTACGGCTGGAAAATCATGGCGCTGACGCTGCTGCTCGGCACGCCGGCGCTGGGGTTTCTCGCCGCGCCGGGCGTCGGGCTGACGGCCGGCCTGCGGCGCGGCGGCGTCCTGCTGGGCATTCTGGTGCTGCCGCTGAGTGTCCCGGTGCTGATTTTCGCCGCCGCGGCGATGGACGCGGCATCGATGCATTTACCCGCTGACGGTTATCTGGCGGTGCTGGGGGCGCTGCTGGCGGGCAGCGCGACGTTAAGCCCCTTCGCCACTGCGGCGGCGCTGCGCCTCAGCGTGCAGTAGCGCCCCGGCGCGACGGACATTTTACTGGTTTCAGGAGGTCAGGTGACGACTATGTGGAAAACCCTTCATCAGCTGGCGGCGCCGCCCCGGCTGTATCAGATTTGCGGCAGGCTTGTGCCGTGGCTGGCGGCAGCCGGCATCATTGTGCTGGCCACCGGCTGGGTCCGGGGCTTTGGTTTCGCCCCGGCGGACTACCAGCAGGGGGAGGGCTACCGCATTATGTACCTGCATGTCCCGGCGGCCATCTGGTCAATGGGTATCTATGCGGCGATGGCGGTGGCGGCGTTCACCGGGCTGGTCTGGCAGATGAAAATGGCCACCCTTGCCGTCGCGGCGATGGCGCCGGTGGGGGCGGTGTACACCTTCATCGCGCTGGTCACCGGCGCGGCGTGGGGCAAGCCGATGTGGGGCACCTGGTGGGTGTGGGACGCGCGCCTGACCTCGGAGCTGGTGCTGCTGTTTCTCTACGCCGGGGTCATCGCCCTGTGGCACGCCTTTGACGACCGCCGGATGGCCGGGCGCGCGGCGGGCATTCTGGTGCTGGTCGGCGTGGTGAACCTGCCGGTTATCCACTATTCCGTCGAGTGGTGGAACACCCTGCACCAGGGCTCGACGCGGATGCAGCAGAGTATCGACCCGGCGATGCGCTCGCCGCTGCGCTGGGCCATCGCCGGCTACCTGCTGCTCTTTATGACGCTGGCGCTGATGCGGATGCGCAACCTGATTTTACTGATGGAAAAACGCCGCCCGTGGGTGAGCGAACTGATACTGAAAAGGGGGCACCGGTGAGTCCGGCATTTTCATCGTGGAGCGATTTTTTCGCCATGGGCGGGTACGCCTTTTTTGTCTGGCTGGCGGTGGCGATGACCGTGGCGCCGCTGGTGCTGCTGGCGCTGCACACGGTGCTGCAGCGCCGGGCCATTCTGCACGGCGTGGCGCAGCAGCGGGCGCGCGAGGCGCGGATGCGTGCCGCACAGGCGCAACAGGAGGCGGCGTGAACCTGCGACGTAAAAACCGGCTATGGGTGGTCTGCGCGGTGCTGGCGGGCCTGGCGCTGACCACCGCCCTGGTCCTGTACGCGCTGCGCGCGAATATCGACCTGTTCTATACCCCCGGCGAAATCCTCTACGGCAAGCGCGAGACGCAGCAGCTGCCGGCGGCGGGCCAGCGCCTGCGCGTCGGCGGGATGGTGATGCCCGGCAGCGTCAGGCGCGACCCGGACTCGCTGAAGGTGAACTTCAGCCTCTACGACGCCGAAGGGTCGGTGACGGTGAGCTATGAGGGGATACTGCCGGACCTGTTCCGCGAGGGGCAGGGGGTGGTGGTGCAGGGCACCCTGGAGAAGGGCAACCACGTCCTGGCGCAGGAGGTGCTGGCCAAGCATGACGAGAACTACACCCCGCCGGAAGTGGAAAAGGCGATGCAGGAAAACCACCGCCGCCCGCAACGCGCTGATAAGGACACCTCATCATGATGCCTGAATACGGCCACGCGCTGCTGTGCCTGGCGCTCGGCGTGGCGCTGCTGCTGTCCGTTTACCCGCTGTGGGGCGTGGCGCGCGGCGACGCGCGGATGATGGCGTCGGCCGGGGTGTTCGCCTGGCTGCTGTTTATCTGCGTGGCGGGCGCGTTTTTCGTGCTGGTGCACGCCTTTGTGGTTAACGACTTCACCGTGGCCTATGTCGCCGGCAACTCGAACACGCAGCTGCCGGTGTGGTACCGGGTGGCCGCCACCTGGGGGGCGCACGAGGGCTCGCTGCTGCTGTGGGTGCTGCTGATGAGCGGCTGGACCCTGGCGGTGGCGGTGTTCAGCCGGCCGGTGCCGGCGGATATCGTCGCCCGGGTGCTGGCGGTGATGGGGATGGTCTGCGCCGGTTTTCTGGCGTTCATCCTGTTCACCTCCGGCCCGTTCGCCCGCACGCTGCCGGCCTTTCCGGTGGAGGGGCGTGACCTGAACCCGCTGCTGCAGGACCCGGGGCTGATTTTCCACCCGCCGCTGCTGTATATGGGCTATGTCGGCTTCTCGGTGGCCTTCGCCTTCGCCATCGCCGCGCTGCTGAGCGGGCGTCTGGACAGCGCGTTCACCCGTTTTGCCCGCCCGTGGACGCTGGCGGCGTGGGTGTTCCTGACGCTGGGCATCGTGCTCGGCTCGGCGTGGGCCTACTACGAGCTGGGCTGGGGCGGCTGGTGGTTCTGGGACCCGGTGGAGAACGCCTCCTTTATGCCGTGGCTGGCGGGCACCGCCCTGCTGCACTCGCTGGCGGTCACCGAACAGCGCGCCGGCTTTAAGGCGTGGACGCTGCTGCTGTCCATCTGCGCCTTCTCGCTGTGCCTGCTGGGCACCTTCCTGGTGCGCTCCGGGGTGCTGGTGTCGGTGCACGCCTTCGCCTCCGACCCGGCGCGCGGAATGTTTATCCTCGCCTTTATGGTGCTGGTCACCGGCGGCTCGCTGCTGCTGTTCGCCGTGCGCGGGCACAGGGTGCGTTCGCGGGTGAACAACACGCTGTGGTCGCGCGAGTCGCTGCTGCTCGGCAACAACGTCCTGCTGATGGCCGCCATGCTGGTGGTGCTGCTGGGCACCCTGCTGCCGCTGGTGCACAAACAGCTGGGGCTGGGCAGCATTTCGGTGGGGGAGCCGTTCTTTAACACCATGTTCACCTGGCTGATGGTCCCCTTTGCCCTGCTGCTGGGGGTGGGGCCGCTGGTGCGCTGGGGCCGTGACCGGCCGCGTAACATCAGGAAACTGCTGCTCACCGCCCTGGTCTCCACCCTGGTGCTGTCGGTACTGTTGCCATGGCTGCTGGAAGATAAAATCATCGCCATGACGGCGGTGGGGATGGCGATGGCCTGCTGGATTGCGGTGCTGGCGGTGGCCGAAGCCGTACAGCGCGTGTCCCGCGGCACGAAAACCTCTCTCAGCTACTGGGGAATGGTGGCGGCGCACCTCGGGCTGGCGGTGACGATTACCGGCATCGCCTTCAGCCAGAATTACAGCGTGGAGCGTGACGTGCGGATGCGGGCGGGCGACAGCGTGACCATTCACGACTACCGCTTCACCTTCCGGGAGGTGCGGGACATCACCGGCCCCAACTACCGCGGCGGGGTGGCCCTCATCGGGGTGACGCGCCACGGCGAGCCGGAGGCGGTGCTGCACGCGGAGAAACGGCTCTACAACACCAGCCGGATGGTGATGACCGAGGCGGCGATTGACGGCGGGCTGACCCGCGACCTGTACGCCGCGCTCGGGGAGGAGCTGGACAACGGCGCGTGGGCCGTGCGCCTGTACTACAAACCGTTTGTCCGCTGGATATGGGCCGGGGGACTGCTGATGGCGCTGGGCGGGCTGCTGTGCCTGGCGGACCCGCGCTACCGCCGCCGTAAACCATTGCCGGAGGCCGGATGAAACGCAACGTACTGTTATTACCGCTGCTGATTTTTCTGCTGATTGCCGCGGCGCTGCTGTGGCAGCTGGCGCGCAACGCGCAGGGGGATGACCCGACGAATCTCGAATCGGCGCTGACCGGGAAGCCGGTGCCGGCGTTCCGCCTGGAATCGCTGGAGACGCCGGGTCAGTACTATCAGGCGGAGGTGCTGACGCAGGGGAAACCGGTGCTGCTTAACGTCTGGGCCACCTGGTGCCCGACCTGCCGCGCCGAACATCAGTACCTGAACCAGCTTTCTGCGCAGGGTATCCGGGTGGTCGGGCTGAACTATAAGGACGACCGGGCGAAGGCGGTGGCCTGGTTAAAGGAACTGGGTAACCCGTATGCGCTGAGTTTATCGGACAGCGACGGGATGCTGGGGCTGGACCTGGGCGTGTACGGCGCGCCGGAAACCTTCCTCATCGACGGCAACGGGATTATCCGCTACCGCCATGCGGGCGATTTGAATGCCCGGGTATGGGAAAGTGAACTGAAACCGCTGTGGGACAGATACAGCCGGGAGGCGGCGCAATGAGACTGTTACCGGGCATGGTGATGCTGATGCTGGCGCTGGTTATCGCCGGGTCAGCGCGGGCAACCACCGACGTGATGCCGTTTAAAGATGAAGCGCAGGAGCAGCAGTTCCGCCAGCTCACGGAGCAGCTGCGCTGCCCGAAATGCCAGAACAACAGCATTGCGGACTCGAACGCGATGATAGCCACCGACATGCGCCGCAGGGTGTATGACCTGATGCAGGAGGGGAAGAGCCGCCAGGAAATCATCGATTACATGGTGGCGCGCTACGGCAACTTTGTCACCTACGACCCGCCGCTGACCCCGCTGACGGTGCTGCTGTGGGTGCTGCCGCTGGCCGCCATTGTGGCGGGCGGGTGGATAATCGTCGCCCGCACGCGCCGGCGGGTGCGCCTGCGCCGGGAGCCGCTGCCGGCGGACACCCCGGTTTGCGGCGCGCGCGCCGGGTGGGGCGTTTACGTGCCGGGGGCCGTCATTGCGCTGGCGGTCGGCGCCGGCAGCTACGCCCTGACCGGCAGCTATCAGCAGGTCAGGGTCTGGCAGCAGGCAACGGCGCAGACGCCCGGGCTGCTGGCGCGGGCGCTGGACCCGCAGGCGCAGCCGCTGAATGAAGAGGAGATGGCGCGGCTGGCGCTGGGGCTGCGCACCCGCCTGCAGAATGATGCCGGCAATGTTGAGGGCTGGCTCATGCTGGGGCGCACCGGTATGGTACTGGGTAATGCCGGTACCGCCACCGGGGCGTATGCGAACGCCTACCGCCTGGACCCGAAAAACAGCGATGCGGCGCTGGGCTACGCGGAGGCGCTGACGCGCTCGTCCGACCCGGAGGATAACCGCCGCGGCGGGGAGCTGCTGCGTCAGCTGGTGAGCCGCGACCACACGGATATCCGGGTGTTAAGCCTGTATGCGTTCAGCGCCTTTGAGCAGCAGCGTTTCGGCGAGGCGGTGGCGGCCTGGGAGATGATGCTGAAACTGCTGCCGGCGGGTGACGCCCGGCGGGCGGTGATAGAGCGCAGTATCCGGCTGGCGCAGGAGAAATAAGACCCTGACGGCCCGGTGGCGTGGCGCCATCGGGCCTGGTTATCCCAATGATACGCTAAAGCCTGAAAGTAAAGCCCGTGTGAAGTATGATGGCGAGCATCGTCTCTTATCAGGACATCCTATGAAACAAATCACCTTTACGCCGCGCCATCACCAGCTTACCAACACCAATACCTGGACGCCTGACAGCCAGTGGCTGGTCTTTGATGTGCGGCCTTCAGGCGCGTCATTTACGGGCAAGACCATTGAGCGTGTCAATGTGCATACCGGCGACGTGGAGGTGATTTATCGCGCCGTGCAGGGCGCGCATGTCGGTGTGGTGACGGTGCATCCTGCCGACAATCACTATGTGTTTATTCATGGCCCTGAAAACCCTGATGAGACGTGGCATTACGATTTCCACCACCGCCGGGGCGTTATTGCAACGCCGGGGGGCGTGACTAACCTCGATGCGATGGATATTACTGCGCCGTATACTCCCGGCGCGCTGCGCGGCGGCAGCCACGTCCATGTGTTTAGCCCGAACGGCGAGCTGGTGAGTTTTACCTATAATGACCACGTTCTGCATGAGCGAGATCCGGCGCTGGATCTACGTAATGTCGGCGTGGCCGTGCCGTATGGGCCGGTAACGGTGCCGGTTCAGCATCCGCGCGAATACAGCGGTAGCCACTGGTGCGTACTGGTTAGCCGCACGACGCCTGCGCCGAGACCTGGCAGCGATGACATTAACCGCGCCTATGAAGAGGGCTGGGTGGGCAACCGCCAGATCGCCTTTATTGGCGATACGCTGTCGCTGACAGGCCAAAAAGTCCCGGAGTTGTTTATTGTCGATTTACCGTGTCATGAAAACGGCTGGAAACAGGCAGGCGACACGCCGCTGACGGGAACCGAATCAACAATGCCATCGCCGCCGTTGGGCGTAGTTCAGCGGCGTCTTACCTTTACTCACCAGCGTGTTTATCCTGGACTCACTAACGAACCACGCCACTGGGTACGCAGTAATCCGCAGGCGACGGCGATCGCCTTTTTGATGCGGGACGATAACGGCGTAGCGCAACTGTGGCTGATATCGCCTCAGGGAGGCGAGCCCCGGCAGTTAACGCATCATGCGACCGGCGTACAGTCAGCGTTTAACTGGCATCCGTCGGGTAAATGGCTGGGACTGGTGCTGGAAAATCGGATTGCCTGCTGCGACGCACAAAGTGGGAGGATCGACTTCTTAACCGCCAGGCACGACAACCCGCCGTCTGCGGACGCCGTCGTTTTTTCACCGGATGGGCGACACGTCGCATGGATGGAAGAGGTGAAAGGGTTCCGTCAGCTATGGGTGACGGAAACCGGGCGATAAATCAGGGAGGAGGCATCTTCGCCGGGGGGATGACGGCATTGGTCATTTTCGTCTCCTCCTCGCTTTTCTCTACGCGCGATCTTACCGAACTGTCTTTGCGGAAGATGTCCCACGGCAGAAGGATCGTATCCATCACGGCGGTAAACGGCATATCCAGGATGGCCAACGATTTGGTGCCCCAGTTTGTCTCATCGTTACCGATCATCGTAGCGCTGGCGCGCGTGCCAGGATAAGTACCCTCTTTACCGCCGGTGTGCGACATGACGCTTGAACAACCGCCTAATAAAAGCATCCCATTCCATATTATCAGCGTTAACCACACGTTTTTTATCATCACTCATTCATCTGTTGGTTGTCGTTATTTGCATGATGAGTTATAGCGATCCGTTGCTAAAAATAACATCACCAGTACGTGGCACTGTGGCGGTAATCGCACTTTAACAATCAGTGCTGTCCCAACCAGTCTATGCAATAGCCAATAAACTGCAAAAAAAAGTCGGATTAAAATACTTGAAAAGTACGTATTCAGACCCATTTATAAGACGTAGTGAATAGAAGGGCACGCCTGATGGGTGTTCTGGCAATCCTGGCCTGTCCATGATGGAAGGTCTGACATTCTCGCTGATTTCAGGAGTTTATGATTATGCGTAACTTTGATTTATCCCCGCTGTACCGTTCTGCCATTGGTTTTGACCGTCTGTTTAACCTGCTTGAAAATAACCAAAGCCAAAGTAATGGCGGCTACCCTCCGTACAACGTTGAGCTGGTAGACGAAAACCACTACCGCATCGCCATTGCCGTTGCCGGTTTCGCGGAAAGCGAACTGGAGATTACCGCCCAGGATAATTTACTGGTGGTAAAAGGCGCTCATGCGGACGAGCAGAAAGAACGTACTTACCTGTATCAGGGCATTGCCGAGCGTAACTTTGAGCGTAAGTTCCAGTTAGCGGAAAACATTCACGTTCGCGGCGCAAACCTGGTCAACGGGCTGCTGTATATCGAACTGGAGCGCGTGATTCCGGAAGCGAACAAACCGCGCCGTATCGAAATTAACTGATTCCGTCGGGTCGCGTTGCGCGGCCTGTCATCCCATGCTCGCCGTCAGGGAGCATATTCGCACGTAAAGTGTGAAGGTAAAAACTCGCTTCTTAGAAGGAGAAATGATTATGCGTAACTACGATTTATCCCCACTGCTGCGTCAATGGATCGGTTTTGACAAGCTGGCCAATGCGCTGCAAAACAGCGGCGAAAGCCAGAGCTTCCCGCCCTATAACATCGAAAAAAGCGACGATAACCATTATCGCATTACCTTAGCGTTAGCCGGTTTCCGTCAGGAAGATCTGGATATTCAACTGGAAGGCACGCGCTTGACGGTGAAAGGCACGCCGGAACAGCCGGAAAACGAGCCCAAATGGTTACATCAGGGCCTGGTCATGCAGCCTTTTAGCCTGAGCTTTACGCTGGCTGAAAATATGGAAGTTTCCGGCGCGACGTTTACCAACGGCCTGCTGCATATTGATTTAACCCGTAACGAGCCGGAAACCATTGCGCCGCAGCGTATCGCCATTAACGAACGCTCCGCATTAAATAGCTAATGAGCTCCTTGCCTTGCCCCGCCAGAGATGGCGGGGCTTTTTTATGCCACGAAAAAGGGTAAGACGCTGCCGAAGTCAGGACGTCTGGGCGGTTTTGTAACATGAGAATGTGCGCCATGCTGTATATATGCCTTAACGGTTCAGTCATAATCCCTATAAATTGAAATGTTACTCACAGGGAAGAAAAGATGAGTGATATCGCATTGACGGTCAGCGTTCTGGCGTTGGTGGCGGTTGTCGGTTTATGGATCGGCAACATTAAAGTGCGCGGTGTCGGCTTTGGTATTGGCGGCGTTCTGTTCGGCGGTATTATCGTCGGCCACTTCGTCGATCAGGCTGGGGTGACGCTGAGCGGCGATATGCTGCACTTTATCCAGGAATTCGGCCTGATCCTTTTTGTTTATACCATCGGCATACAGGTGGGGCCGGGGTTTTTCGCCTCGCTGCGCGTTTCCGGGCTGCGTCTCAATCTGTTTGCTGTTTTGATTGTGATTATGGGCGGGTTAGTCACCGCGATTCTGCATAAAATTTTCGCTATTCCGCTGCCAGTGGTGCTGGGGATTTTCTCCGGCGCAGTCACCAATACGCCTGCGTTAGGGGCGGGTCAGCAAATCCTGCGCGATCTGGGAACGCCAGTGGATCTGGTAGATCAGATGGGGATGAGCTATGCGATGGCGTATCCGTTTGGCATCTGCGGTATTTTGCTCACCATGTGGCTGATGCGGCTGATTTTTCGCGTTAACGTCGAGGCGGAGGCGCAGAAGCACGAATCCTCTCTCGCTAACGGCCATTCATTAATTCAGACAATGAATATCCGTGTCGAGAATCCGAACCTCAATAATATGGCTATTCAGGATGTGCCGATCCTGAACAGCGATAAAATCATTTGCTCACGCCTGAAACGTGACGACACGCTGATGGTGCCGTCGCCGGGGACGATTATCCAGGCAGGCGACCTGCTGCACCTCGTCGGCCAATCTACCGACCTGCATAACGCGCAACTGGTGATCGGCAAGGAAGTGGACACCTCGTTGTCGACGCGCGGCACGGATTTACGCGTCGAGCGTGTGGTCGTCACCAACGAAAAAGTGCTCGGCAAACGTATCCGCGATTTGCACTTTAAAGAGCGTTATGACGTGGTTATCTCCCGTCTTAACCGCGCGGGCGTTGAGCTGGTCGCCAGCAGCGACGCCAGCCTGCAGTTTGGCGACATTCTCAATCTGGTGGGGCGTCCTGCCTCGATTGATGCGGTAGCCAATGTGGTCGGCAACGCGCAGCAAAAACTCCAGCAGGTGCAGATGCTGCCGGTGTTTATCGGCATCGGATTAGGGGTTCTGCTTGGGTCAATCCCGTTGTTTGTGCCGGGATTCCCGGTCGCGTTAAAACTGGGGCTGGCCGGCGGGCCGCTGATCATGGCGCTAATTTTGGGGCGTATCGGCAGCATCGGTAAGCTGTACTGGTTTATGCCGCCGAGCGCCAACCTCGCGCTGCGTGAGTTAGGCATCGTTTTGTTTCTGGCGGTCGTTGGGCTGAAATCCGGCGGCGATTTTGTCGATACGCTGACGCAGGGCGAAGGATTAAGCTGGATTGGCTACGGTATTTTCATCACCGCTATTCCGCTGATTACCGTCGGTTTGCTGGCGCGGATTTTTGCCAAAATGAACTATCTGACGCTGTGCGGGATGCTGGCCGGTTCGATGACCGATCCGCCAGCGCTGGCATTTGCCAACAATCTGCACGCCACCAGCGGCGCGGCGGCGCTCTCTTACGCGACCGTCTATCCGTTAGTGATGTTCCTGCGTATTATCACGCCACAACTGCTGGCGGTGATTTTTTGGGGAATGGGTTAGCGCCTGATGGCGCGTTGCTTATCCAGCCTACGCACTGTGTTAAATCTAGGCTGGATAACGCGCGCCGCACCGGTCACACTTCTGCTCTTCTTCTTATATCCTTCCTCAATGAACGTGCTAATCAGCGTAATGGCAATGAGCATAATTCCATTTTATTTCAGTTGGTTATCAATCTTCATCGCCTTTTTTTTCGTCGCGACGGGTAGTTTTTCAGCTTTTAATTCGGCAATAATGCCTTTCCTGGCGGTGGCGTTGAAAAAGGTCGTAACTGAAATGAAAAATAGCGGGAATGAGCGCGGTTGCGCCGAAACGCGTCACCAGTGAACTACAGTTATTTTGCAATAAGATTCCCTTGCTGCGGGATAATGTGAAGCATATCAGCAACAACGTGAGTGGTATTCTGAAAACGAACGGGAATACATAAGAACGTAAAAGGAGTCGTCATGAAGATTTCCCGCCTCGGAGAAGCGCCGGATTATCGCTTCTCACTGGCAAATGAGCGCACCTTTCTGGCGTGGATTCGCACCTCGCTGGGATTTCTGGCGGCAGGCGTCGGTCTTGATCAGCTCGCCCCGGATTTTGCCACGCCGGTGATCCGTGAACTGCTGGCGCTACTGTTGTGTCTGTTTGCGGGCGGCCTGGCGATTTATGGCTATCTACGCTGGTTACGTAATGAAAAAGCGATGCGTCTGAAAGAGGATTTGCCCTATACCCATAGCCTGTTGATCATCAGCGTTATTTTGATGATTGTCGCGGTGATAGTGATGGGGCTGGTACTGTATGCCGGATAGTCGTAAAGCCCGTCGGCAGAACGATCCGGGACTGCAACCGGAACGTACGTCACTGGCCTGGTTTCGCACGCTGCTGGGATACGGGGCGTTAATGGCGTTAGCCGTCAGGCACCACTGGCATCAGGCGGGGTTCTTGTTCTGGGTGTCGATCAGCGTTCTGGCGATAGTGGCGGTGATTCTTTGGCGTTATACCCTGAGTCGTAATTTGATGGATGTCGCGCATAGCGATTTTTCCGAAACTCATGTCGTGCGTGACAAATTTTTGATCTCCCTCGCGGTGTTGTCGCTCGCAATCCTGTTTGCTGTTACCCATATTCGCCAACTTATTGCATTTATCGGGAATTTTATATGACAGGACGTCAGGACATTGTCGTGAGTGATGACCAGATTCAGGTCGTCGTAAATCGCCAGAATAGCCAGCGCCCTCAGCAACTGTACCGTAACTTACAACGGCTCGGCATTCGCAATGTCCATTTTATCCCATTGTTGGAACATGACCGGAACGGAATGTTGACCGAGGATTCATTGTGTTCAGCAGACTGGGGGCGGTTTTTAAATAGCGTATTTGATATCTGGGTACGTGAAGATATTCAGCGTATCTCGGTCCGCCTTTTTGATGAGACGCTACAGCAGTGGTGCGGCGGCAAGAATGGCGTTGAAGCGCCGGACAAGGCGCCGCTAAGCGCTGAATGTCAGAAGTGCTCTTTATTACGATTTTGCGGCGGCGGATGCCCTGAGCATCGGGATAGCCAGGGGAAAAATCAGCTTTGCGAGGGCTACCAGACCTTTTTTAACTACTCCTCGCCGCATATGCGGGTGATGCGGGATTTACTGAAGCAGCATCGCTCGCCGGAGGAGTTGATGGCGATGCTGCGTTAACGTCACAGGCCTGATAAGCGTAGCGCCATCAGGCGATGGCGTGCCGGATGGCGCAGCCGTCTTTCCGGCACTGAGCGAGTATTAGCGTCCTTTCGCCAGGTATTGTTCCATTTCATCCTCCGGCACCATGCCGCCCCCGGTTGCCCATACCAGATGCGTCGCGTTGCCGAGCTGCGTCTGACTGAATCCATGCCTTTGCTGATACGCGGCGGCGGCGCAAATGCGCTGTGGCCCGGCCATCCCCGCCAGAGCTGATGGCTCCAGTCGAATTCCTTCCTCCTGCGCCAGCCAGCCCAGCATGTCGTACATTGTTTGATCGTCTAAGGTATAGAGGCCGTCAAGCAGACGCTCCATTGCCCGCCCAACAAAGCCCGAAGCGCGACCTACCGCCAGGCCGTCAGCCGCCGTCAGGTTATCAATACCGATATCTTGTACTGAGATGGCATCGTGCAGACCGGTATAAACGCCGAGTAACATGCAGGGTGAATGGGTCGGTTCGGCAAAGAAACAGTGGACGTTGTCGCCAAACGCCAGTTTCAGGCCAAAGGCGACGCCGCCAGGGCCGCCGCCAACGCCGCACGGCAGATAAACAAACAGTGGGTGACTGGCGTCAACGACGCGTCCCTGCTGCGCGAATTGCGCTTTCAGACGCTGACCCGCTACCGCATAGCCCAGAAATAGCGTGCGAGAGTTTTCATCGTCGATAAAGAAACAGTTTGGATCGGATTGCGCTGCTTTTCGGCCCTGCTCAACCGCCACGCCGTAATCATCTTCGTATTCTACGACCGTCACGCCGTGGCTACGCAGCTTCGCTTTTTTCCAGGCGCGGGCGTCGGCAGACATATGTACCGTCACTTTAAAACCGATGCAGGCGCTCATGATACCGATCGATAGCCCCAGATTGCCGGTTGAACCGACGGCGATACTGTACTGGCTGAAGAATTGTTTAAATTCCGGCGAAAGCAACACGCTATAGTCATCGTCGGTGGTTAACAGACCCGCCTCCAGCGCCAGTTTTTCCGCGTGCGTTAGCACCTCGTAGATGCCGCCGCGCGCTTTAATGGAACCAGAGATTGCCAGGTGACTGTCTTTTTTTAACAGCATTTCACCGTCGATCGTTTGCCCATACTCTTTTTCCAGCCGCTTTTGCATGGCCGGAATAGCGACCACGTCAGATTCGATCATGCCGCCAGCGGCAGCGGTTTGCGGAAACGCTTTCGCCAGATACGGCGCAAAGCGCGCCAGACGGTCATGGGCGGCGTTTACGTCCTGCTCCGTCAGGCCGACATACGGTAGACCTTGTGCAAGAGAGGTGGCGCCCGGGTTAAACCAGGTGGTTTCTTTGAGGGCGACCAGATCCTCGACCAAAGGATACCGGGCGATGAGCTTTTGTATGTTTTCCATAGTACGTCTCTTTACGATCAGATGATAAAGGAAAGCAGGAATGTGCCAGCCAGTGCAACGACAGATGCGATAAACGTGGCCGTCGTATAGTATTTAAACGTTTCATTCAGCGTAGCGCCGCAATACTGCTTGACCAGCCAGAACAGGGAATCGGTCACGATCGTGCAGCCAATGGCGCCGGAACCGATGGCAATAGCGATGATCTCCGGGCTGACGTCAGGATAGAGCGGCAGCATTGGCGCAACAATCGCGGTGGCGCCCATCATCGCCACCGTCGCAGAGCCGACCGCCGCGTGCAGAATCAGCGCTACCAGCCACGCCAGCAGAATCGGGTGCATATGCATATTTGAGAGGATCACCGCCAGCGTGTCCGCCAGCCCGCTACTTTTGAGAATGGCGTTGAACGCGCCGCCCGCGCCGATAATCAGCAGGATGTTCGCAATGGCGCCAAAGCCGTTTTCGGTGTGGGTAAGTAGCGCGCTCATACCCATATGCTGGCGCAGACCGAGTATGTAATACGCCACAAAGACAGCGATAAACATTGCGGTGATCGGATTACCGATAAACTCCAGCAGCGTATACAACGTGCCGTCTTTCGCCATATTCAGTTCAGCGACGGTTTTCACCAGCATCAGGCCAATCGGCAGCAGAACGGTAAACAGCGTTGCGCCCAGCGATGGCAGGGTGTTTTCGGCGCGCACTTCAAGATCCGCAAACTCTGTCGGTACGGGCTTGAACGGCAGACGATTACCCAGAAACTTTAAGAACAGCGGGCCGCCGACCAATGAGGCCATCAGCCCGACCAGTAGACCGTAGACAATCACCGAGCCGATATCCGCCCCCAGTTTATTTGCGACAAACAGCGCAGCCGGATGCGGCGGTACCACGCAATGGACGGCCATCAGCGCGGTACACAGCGGAATGGCCAGCTTCAGCAGCGAGGTATGGGTCTTTTTAGCGATAGAAAACGCCAGTGGGATGAGCAACACGACGCCCACTTCCACGAACAACGTGATACCGCAAATCAGCCCCACCAGTACCATGATCACGTCAGCAGAGAGCCAGCGGCAGCGCTGGAGCGTAAGCCCGATGCGTTCCGCCGCGCCGGAAACCTCCATCATTTTGCCGAGGATGGTGCCAAGACCGATAACGGCGGCCAGAAAACCGAGCGTACCGCCTATTCCGTTTTCTATCGCCGTGACCATCTCCAGCGGCCCCATGCCCATCATCGCGCCGACAAAGAAACTGGCGAGCAGTAACGCCAGGAAGGGGTGGAATTTAAACTTCACGATGGTCAATACGATTAACACGATGCTGATCAGCAGCGTGCTCACTACCCAGATTTGAGCGTGCATATCTCACCTACCCTGTGATTAATCTGTTCTTATTGGACAGAAAAACAGCACCCCCTGACAAACGATATAATTTGCCATTCACATGATGTAAATTGAATCAACTATGTGATTTCCATCTAATATTGCTTTTATTTTGCGATATGGTTCATTTTGCTTCATCTATGTGCGGATTTTTTCAGCGTGTTTTTTTACACTTCGGGAAATTAAAAGATGACTGAGGTTGCCATGGAACCCCTTCGCGATACCCGAAACCGCTTACTCAACGGCTGGCAGTTATCCAAACTCTATACTTTTGAAGTCGCGGCCAGACACCAGTCCTTTGCTCTGGCGGCAGATGAGCTGTCGTTAAGCCCCAGTGCGGTAAGTCATCGTATCAATCAACTGGAAGCCGAGTTGGGAATCCAGCTATTTGTCCGCTCTCACCGTAAAGTGGAGCTTACCCATGAAGGCAAACGGGTATTCTGGGCGCTGAAATCGTCGCTGGATACGTTGAATCAGGAAATCCTCGATATCAAAAATCAGGAACTGTCCGGCACGTTGACCGTGTATTCCCGTCCCTCTATCGCCCAGTGCTGGCTGGTACCCGCGCTGGGGGACTTTACCCGTCGCTATCCGTCAATTTCTCTCACTATGCTGACCGGCAACGATAACGTTAACCTACAGCGTGCCGGCATTGACCTGGCTATCTATTTTGACGATGCGCCGTCGGCGCAGCTCACGCACCATTTTTTAATGGATGAGGCGATTTTGCCCGTTTGCAGCCCGGATTACGCCCATCGTTTCGCCTTGCAGGACAACCTGAATAACCTGCGGCACTGTACGCTCTTACACGACAGACAGGCGTGGAGTAACGATTCGGGCACCGATGAGTGGCACAGTTGGGCGCAGCATTTTGCAGTAAATTTGCCGGATTCATCCGGCATTGGCTTCGATCGTTCTGATTTAGCGGTGATTGCCGCGATGAACCACATTGGCGTGGCGATGGGGCGTAAACGGCTGGTGCAAAAGCGTCTCGACAGCGGAGAACTGATTGCGCCTTTTGGTGACATGAGGCTGAAATGTCATCAGCATTATTATGTCACCACTCTGCCTGGCAGGCAGTGGCCGAAAATCGAGGCATTTATTCGCTGGTTGCAGGAACAGGTGTGAAGATTTATTACGCTTTGTCGCTACACCTGCCGGGAGTGAATATGCTAAATACGTGCTATCACCGTGGTAAAAATTTTAGGGGGCGTCGTGTTTAAACCGCTTATTGCCTCTCTCATGCTGACCAGCGCGGTCGTCTATGCGAAACCGATGCCTTTGACGGCGGCGCGCTATGCGCAGCAGCTTGGCGTTGGGATGGATGTTGACTGGGCGCGAACGGAACGGGGTATCCGCGAGTTTGATCCGCTGGTCGTGCGGGATTTTAAGGCAAAAGGGTTAACGCATGTCCGTATTCGTGTGGCAGGCGCGCCGACGGAAGCGCGCCTCATCCATTTGCGTAAGCTGGTAGAAGCCTGCGAATACTATGGCGTCATACCCATTATTGCCTATCAGGCGGATGCGTATAAAACCGATCCCAGCGCCAGCCATGAAAAGGAGCTGATCAACTGGTGGAGCGTGGTCGCGCGCTATTTTGGTCAGACATCCCCGCTTCTGGGGTTCGATCTCATTTATGAGCCTGCCGACAAACTCAATCATAATATGGCGTCGCTGAATCGCGTATATGACAAAACCATCCGCCTGATTCACGCCATTGACCCACAGCGGATGATTTTCGTTGCCCCCCGCATGCGCGCCGCGCCGGAGGATTTGTCGGCGCTTAAACTGCCGGCGCAAAGCCAGAACTATGTACTGGCGGAGTGGCACATCTTCCCGTGGGGCCCCCTGAAAAGCGGCGGTAAATATCCGTGGACGTCAGGCACGACGGCGGAAAAAGCGGCGATTCGGGCACGGATTAACGCTGCGGTTCGCTGGCAGCATAAGACCGGCCATGCAAGCTGGGTGGGAGGATGGGCGCCGGGAGAGTCGATAAAAATGACGCCGGTCGCTTCACAGTTCGCGTTTGCCCGTTTTATGGCCTGCGAGCTGAAAAAAGCGCATATCCCGTATGCGATAAACGCGGATACTCAGTTTTATGACGGCGAAGAAGGAGCGTGGCGTCCGGCGCAGGAGCCCCTGCTCAATGCGATGATCGCGCCGGAATGTGAAACGCCCGGCAAAAAGCCGGGCGAGGGGAACGTTAAACCGTCTGTCCCTGATGCGATATCCGTGACGCCAGCGGCAGCCAGCACGCCAGGATCAGCAACCCCATAAGGGTCATCAACAGTCCCAGGCTGCCCTGACCGGTTTGCGGCAGCATTGCCGAAAGCCACGCCAGTACGCCGGAACCAATATTTTGCAGCCCGCCGACCAGCGCGCCAGCGGTGCCTGCGAGGAACGGAAACGGCTCCATCGCGCCGCTGGTGGCCAGTGGAAATAACATCCCGGCGCCGAAGAAAAACAGCGCAGCGGGGATGAGTAGCGTCCAGACGTTCATCACGCCAAACCAGCCGGGAATCCACATCATAAGGCCTGCCAGCAGACAGCAAATAACTGACTGCCACATCAGGGTTGAGAAGCGTTTATTCGGGCGTCCGGCAAACCAGGCGCCGAAGAACGCCGCCGGAATCGGCAGAATAAACAGAATGCTTACCACCATACTGCTGAGACCTAATACTGCCCCCATCAGCACGCCGGAACAGGCTTCAAAGACAGCAATGCCAGCCAGCCCGCCGATTAGCATCAGCAGGTAACAGTTAAATGCGCCGTTACCAAACAGCGTTTTATAGCTGGCGATCAGCCGTGTGCGCGGCGCGCCGGCGGGGCGGGTTTCCGGCATCCAGCGCGCCATGCTGAAGGTGACGCCAGCGCAAAGCACCAGCAGGAAAGCGTAACACGCGCGCCAGTTCCACAGGGTATCCAGCAGGCCGCCAATCAGCGGCGCTAACAGCGGGCTGACCAGAATCCCCATATTTAACAGGCTATTGGCATGACGAAGCTGCGTTCCTTCATACAGATCGCGCGGGAGCGTTCTCGCCATTACTCCGCCAACGCCGGTTCCCATCCCTTGCATGGCGCTGGCGGCAATCAACACCGTCAAACTATGCGTGGTCATGGCGATCAGAGTCGCTACCATAAAAATAGACATGCCGACGAGGATTACCGGGCGGCGCCCAACCCGGTCGGAAAGCGGGCCGTAAAACAGTTGCGAGACGCCGTAGGTCAGGAGGTAAGCAGCCATTACGCTCTGGACGGCGCCTTCCCGGACGTTTAGCGCTTGCGCCATATCGGCGATGGCGGGAATATAAATGGTTTGCGCCATCTGCCCTACGGCCACCAGTAACACCAACATCAACAACAAATTGACGTTTCTCTGCCTTTTCATTTCGCTGATTACTTTTCAAAAAAAGAAAAAATAAGAATAACTTGCTGCGCATTCCCATAAATGCGAGAGGAATCTATCACACCAGAAAAAGAAGGCCAGACAGCAACCAGCAATGGCAGACGAAGGAACGGCAGGATATGTAAACAAAAGCGGCAACAAATGTTGCCGAGAATGTGTTACGTCTGCGGCTGTCATTGGGCAATCATGACAGACGGAGTAAAATCGCCCCGAGGGCAATCCCGCCTGCCGCCACCAAACGTAGCCCGGCCACTTTCTCTTTAAGCAACAGCCAGGCTATCAGCGCGCCGAATAAAATCGACGTCTCACGCAGCGCGGCGACCACCGCCAGCGGCGCCTGGGTCATGGCCCATAGCGCCAGCCCATAAGATCCCATAGTGCCAATCCCGCCAAAAATGCCTTTTTTCCACTGTTGCGCCAGATAACGCGACGCTTCCCGCCGCCGCGCAATCATCGCCCAGGTTAACAGGCAGGCGCCGTTGAGAAAAAATGACCATAGCGTATAGCCCAGCGCCGTTTCGGAGAGTCTTACGCCGGTCCCGTCCACCAGCGTATATCCGGCAATAAAACAGGCGTTAGTTAATGCCAGCACGACACCACGTTGAGAACTGGCGCGGCCATTACAGGCCATCCCAAGTATCGCCATGCAGATCACTGCGATGCCGACCCAGGCCAGCGACGACAGGCTGTCGCCAAGAAACAGAACGCTAATGAGCGCCACCAGCAGCGGCGCGGTGCCGCGCATAAGAGGATAGGTCTGGCTCATGTCCGAGACCTGATAGGTTTTCGCCACCAGGACGGTATACACCACCTGGAGCGCGGTAGAGGCCGCTAAAAAAGGGATACTGGCGTGAGCTGGCTGCGGCGAGAAGGGCAAAAGGATCAATGCCATGACCGCCGCGGAACCGCTGACGCCGATCGCGGCGTAGAGCTTATCGTTTCCCGCTTTGACAATGGCGTTCCAGCTGGCATGTAGCAGCGCGGCGAACAGCAAAATGCAGAAAACGGAAAGGGTCATAGCGTCAGGCGTCGTTGAGGGTGTCATAAAAACGTAACATACCCGGGAAGCGAAAGACCAGCGGATAAGGTGAAAGGGGAGCGGTTGCCCGCTCCCCTTCGGTGCGGCTTGAATCTGAATTACTTAAGGTATTTCAGAACAGCATCAAGCAGTTGCAGTGCTGCAACAATGAGTTTCAGGATAAGAATGGTGATATCCACTACGCTCATACGCGTCTCCTGTGGTTAAGGAGCACTGCCAGCCGACGTACCTTTCCGCTGCCTGTTGCCAGCTGTTGCGCACGCGATCCCTTTTGCGAGGAATAGTGTGCGTGTTGACATAACACAGTGTGCTCACGAGGGGGTTAAGGCGCTGACGGCACCACCCGTTTCAGCCAGGACTTCGTTGCGCCGGTTTACGATGCGGCCCCCGCATAACACATTGTGTCAAAGACATTATAGTTAAGTACTGTATAAATGAACAGTAATTTATAGACAGAACGGAGCTTCTGATCCATACTCAAATTCATCAAAATTCGCGCCGAAATTGCGCGTTCTGCACAGAACGCGTATACTTCTGCTGTTGACATAACACAGTGTGCTTCGCGGCTACCATCCGCATTACGCTGTAAGAACCTCGCTTCGGCGAGGTTTTTTGTTTTCCGGCATTGTGAAACGCGTAATCATCAATCCCGGCGATTACCGGAGGGCGCTACGCTTATTACGCCTATACTCAAAGCGTGTAAATTCGTAGAAAAATGTGATCGCTGACGCATTTTTGTGCAGATGAAAATTTTTCCGTTGTCATGCTGAAAGCGCTGTGCTTGTATAAAACGTGTTAATAACAAACAGACAAGGCCCCTAATGAACCCTTCCATGCTGAACGCGACCCTACTAACAACTGCGCCATCTCGCGCAGTGGTCGTCGTGCGTGTGGTGGTGGTCGTCGGCAATGCGCCGTAGGGTCCGGAACACACACGATTCCAAAACCCCGCCGGCGCAAACCGGGCGGGGTTTTTTGTTTAAGATACCTTCCCGGAACGTCGGCTCAGAATAAAAGGAATGGAGCATGGCAAGTTCGGGCACAACATCTACACCTCAGCGCTTTACGGGCGCGGAATTTATTGTTCATTTTCTGGAGCGCCAGGGGATTCGTATCGTCACCGGCATTCCCGGCGGTTCGATCCTCCCCGTTTACGACGCGTTAAGCCAAAGTACGCAAATCCGTCATATTCTGGCGCGCCATGAACAAGGCGCGGGGTTTATTGCGCAGGGGATGGCGCGGACGGAGGGTAAACCTGCTGTTTGTATGGCCTGTAGCGGGCCGGGCGCGACCAATCTGGTCACGGCCATTGCCGATGCGCGCCTGGATTCTATTCCGTTAATCTGTATTACCGGGCAGGTTCCGGCGTCCATGATCGGTACTGACGCGTTTCAGGAAGTGGATACCTACGGTATCTCTATCCCCATCACCAAGCACAACTATCTGGTCAGAAATATCAACGAGCTGCCTCAGGTGATGAGCGATGCTTTTCGTCTGGCGCAGTCGGGGCGTCCTGGCCCGGTGTGGATAGACGTTCCTAAAGATGTGCAGACGGCGACAATTGAGCTGGATGCGTTGCCGTCGCCGGCGGAAAAATCACCCCCGCCGGAGTTTAGCGCGGAGAGTATCCGCGAGGCCGCCGCAATGATTAACGCGGCGAAGCGTCCGGTGCTGTATCTGGGCGGCGGCGTGATCAATGCGCCGACACGCGTGCGCGAACTGGCGGAAAAAGCGCAACTGCCGACGACAATGACCTTAATGGCGCTGGGAATGCTGCCTAAGGCGCATCCGCTGTCGTTAGGAATGCTGGGGATGCACGGCGCGCGCAGTACCAATTTTATTCTGCAAGAGGCCGATTTACTGATTGTCCTGGGCGCGCGTTTTGATGACCGGGCGATTGGCAAAACGGAGCAGTTTTGTCCGAACGCCAAAATCATCCATGTGGATATCGATCGCGCCGAGTTAGGCAAAATTAAGCAGCCGCATGTGGCTATTCAGGCGGATGTCGATGATGTACTGGCACAGTTAATTCCCCATATCGAGGCACAGCCGCGGGAAGCATGGCATCAGTTGGTGGCGGACTTGCAGCAAGAATTCCCTTGCAGTATTCCCCAGGAAAATAACCCGCTTAGTCACTATGGGCTGATTAATGCGGTCGCCGCCTGTGTGGACGACAACGCGATTATTACCACTGACGTAGGTCAGCATCAGATGTGGACCGCGCAGGCTTATCCGCTCAACCGTCCGCGTCAGTGGCTGACTTCCGGCGGGCTGGGCACCATGGGGTTTGGTCTGCCCGCGGCGATTGGCGCGGCGCTGGCGAATCCGGGCAACAAGGTGCTGTGTTTTTCCGGCGACGGTAGTTTGATGATGAATATTCAGGAGATGGCTACCGCCAGTGAAAACCAGTTGGATGTGAAAATTATCCTGATGAATAACGACGCGCTGGGACTAGTACATCAGCAACAGAGTCTGTTCTATAAACAGGGCGTTTTTGCGGCAACCTATCCGGGGAGCATCAACTTTATGCAGATTGCCGCCGGGTTTGGTCTGGATACCTGTGATTTGAATAACGAAGCCGATCCGCAGGCGGCGTTGCAGGCTATCATTCGTCGTCCTGGACCGGCGTTGATCCATGTGCGCATTGATGCAGAAGAAAAAGTGTATCCGATGGTGCCGCCGGGCGCGGCAAATACAGAGATGGTGGGGGAATAAGCCATGCAGAAACAATCACATGATAACGTTATTCTGGAGCTGACCGTTCGCAACCATCCTGGCGTGATGACCCACGTCTGTGGGCTGTTCGCCCGACGCGCTTTCAACGTTGAGGGTATTCTCTGTTTACCGATTCAGGGCAGCGATCAGAGCCGCATCTGGCTTCTGGTCAATGACGATCAGCGGCTTGAACAGATGATCAGTCAGATCGATAAACTGGAAGACGTGGCGAAGGTGGTACGAAACCAGTCCGATCCCACCATGTTCAATAAAATTGCCGTCTTTTTTGAGTAAGTTATTCACTTTCCGAATCAGGCGTGATGACTTTGACGGAACCATTCCGACAGTGAGCGGCATAATCTGTCGGTAATGGGCGATCGCTAATCAGGACATCAAAGGCAGAAAGCGGACCAATGCTGGCAGGCGCGACCTCATCAAACAGGGCGTGACGCGCCAGCAAAATTTTGCGCAGACCGCGCTCCATCGCTTTACGTTTGGCGGCAAGATCATCCGGGTTAAACCAGCTCACGCCAAAATGTTCATGTACGCCGCTGGCGGAAATAAACACTTTGCGCGGATTGAGCGAATCCAGCGCCGAAGGATTATTGGCATCATAAAAGGCATCGCTCTTGGCCCGATAGGTGCCGCCGCACAAAATCGCCGTGGCATTAGGCTTTTCATTCAGCGCGATAAATACCCGATGCGAGTAGCAAATCCCGGTAAAGGTAATATCATCCGGTATCATGCTGATAACTAATGGCATTTCCGGACCGTTATCAAAAAAAACCAGATCGTTTTCACGCACCAGGCCAGCGGCCAGGATCGCAACGGGAAGGTCGTCCCGATGATGCGTCTTTTTCGCCGGCAGCGGCATATTGGTTGAAGACGTAGGCTTATTTACCATGACGATATAGCCGCCGAGCAGCGTCAGCGGTAAAGGGTCATCATCCTGGCTGAGATCGCGGCGAATGGTCATCACCGAAACTTCCAGCATCCGCGCGGCGTCTTTCAGATGGATTCGATCGGTCTTTTTCAGTAACTCCATCAAGCGTCGGATACGTTCTTTTTGCTTGGTCTCCATTCACCCTCTCCGCAAATCATGTTGTTATGTTCCATCAGTAACATTTATGTGTTTCTGAGAACATTACAGTGTGGCACTACTATACGTCTGGCTGTCAGGAAATAAAAGTGGGTTTATTCGCGTTTTATAACAATAAATAGTTAATTTTCAGTAAATTGTAACCCTAAAAATGATTTGTTCCGCCAGGGATTGTTCACGCAGTAAATGGCAAAATGATCCTCTAATCGCGATCATAGTCACAAATGATACGGAAGTAACATGATAATGTTATTTTAATATCATTGTCGTGTGACGATTTCTGAGAGGGAGTAAAATGGATATCGCGGTTATTGGCTCTAACATGGTGGACCTTATCACCTACACCAACCAGATGCCTAAAGAAGGGGAAACTCTGGAAGCGCCGGCGTTTAAAATCGGCTGCGGCGGAAAAGGGGCGAACCAGGCCGTGGCGGCCGCTAAGCTCAATTCAAAAGTATTGATGTTGACCAAAGTGGGCGACGATATTTTTGCCGACAACACCATTCGTAATCTCGAATCCTGGGGGATCAATACGACGTATGTAGAAAAAGTACCGTGTACCAGCAGCGGCGTAGCGCCGATTTTCGTCAACGCCAACTCCAGCAACAGCATTCTGATCATCAAAGGCGCCAACAAGTTTCTCTCGCCGGAAGATATCGATCGCGCGGCGGAAGATTTAAAAAAATGCCAGCTTATTGTTCTGCAACTGGAAGTTCAGCTTGAAACGGTTTATCACGCAATAGAATTTGGCAAGAAACATGGGATTGAAGTGTTATTAAACCCTGCGCCAGCATTACGGGAATTAGATATGTCTTATGCCTGTAAATGCGATTTCTTTGTACCCAATGAAACCGAGCTGGAAATATTAACCGGTATGCCAGTGGATACCTATGACCATATTCGCGCAGCGGCACGTTCGCTGGTAGATAAAGGGCTGAACAATATTATCGTCACCATGGGTGAGAAAGGCGCGCTGTGGATGACGCGTGACCAGGAAGTCCATGTCCCGGCGTTTAGAGTGAACGCTGTCGATACCAGCGGCGCGGGCGATGCCTTTATCGGCTGTTTCGCGCATTACTACGTCCAGAGCGGGGATGTGGAAGCCGCCATGAAAAAAGCCGTCCTTTTTGCCGCTTTCAGCGTCACCGGGAAAGGCACCCAATCCTCTTATCCAAGCATTGAGCAATTTAATGAGTATCTTTCGTTGAACGAATAACAATCACCCTGCACTGTTAAAGGTAGCACTATGAACGATAAAAACATCGTTCAGATGCCCGACGGGTATCTGAATAAGACACCTCTGTTCCAGTTTATTTTGTTATCCTGTTTATTCCCATTATGGGGATGCGCAGCCGCGTTAAATGATATTCTGATTACGCAATTTAAAAGTGTATTTTCGCTGAGCAACTTTGCTTCGGCATTAGTACAAAGCGCCTTTTATGGCGGTTATTTTTTAATTGCTATTCCGGCCTCGCTGGTCATTAAAAAAACCAGTTATAAAGTGGCGATACTTATCGGCCTGACGCTATACATTGTCGGCTGTACGCTCTTTTTCCCGGCGTCGCACATGGCGACCTACACCATGTTCCTCGCGGCGATTTTCGCCATTGCGATTGGCCTGAGTTTCCTGGAAACGGCGGCGAATACCTACAGTTCGATGATCGGGCCGAAAGCCTACGCCACGCTGCGGCTGAATATCAGCCAGACCTTTTATCCGATCGGCGCGGCGGCAGGCATTTTATTGGGTAAATATCTGGTCTTTTCCGAAGGGGAAAGCCTGGAAAAACAGATGGCGGGCATGAATGCCGAGCAAGTCCACAACTTCAAGGTGCTGATGCTGGAAAACACTCTGGAACCCTATAAGTACATGATTATGGTTCTGGTAGTGGTGATGGTACTGTTCCTGCTGACGCGTTTCCCGACCTGTAAAGTCGCGCAAACCGCGAGTCATAAACGCCCCTCGGCGCTGGATACGTTACGCTATCTCGCCAGCAACGCCCGTTTCCGTCGCGGTATTGTGGCGCAGTTCCTGTATGTGGGAATGCAGGTGGCGGTCTGGTCGTTCACTATCCGTCTGGCGCTGGAGTTAGGCGATATCAATGAGCGCGATGCCTCAACCTTTATGGTCTACAGCTTCGCCTGCTTTTTTATCGGCAAGTTTATCGCCAACATTCTGATGACACGCTTTAACCCGGAAAAAGTCCTGATCCTTTACTCTGTGATCGGCGCGCTGTTCCTGGCCTATGTGGCGCTGGCGCCCAGCTTTAGCGCGGTATACGTGGCGGTGCTGGTCAGTGTTCTGTTTGGCCCCTGCTGGGCGACCATTTATGCCGGAACGCTCGATACCGTCGATAACGAACATACCGAAATGGCGGGGGCGGTCATCGTGATGGCGATTGTCGGCGCGGCGGTGGTTCCTGCGATTCAGGGTTATGTGGCGGACATGTTCCACTCGCTACAGCTCTCATTCCTGGTTTCCATGCTGTGCTTTGTTTACGTTGGCGTTTACTTCTGGCGCGAAAGCAAAGTGCGCGGCAACCTGGCTGAAGTCGCCGCGTCCTGAGGAGATCAACCATGACAACACGTATTACATTATGGCGGGAGCTTTTTAGCGAGCAGCCGCGTATCTTGCTGGAAAATGATGATTTTACGGTTACGGCGTTTCGTTACGCCAGCGGCGTGGAAGGACTGAAAATACAAAACAGCCGCGGTCATCTGGTGATTCTGCCCTGGATGGGGCAGATGATTTGGGACGCGCAGTTTGACGGTCATGATCTGACTATGCGCAACATGTTCCGCCAGCCGAAGTCGGCTGCGGAAGTGGTGGCAACGTATGGTTGCTTTGCTTTCCATTCCGGACTATTGGCGAATGGCTGCCCGTCGCCGGAAGATACACATTCGCTGCACGGCGAGATGCCCTGCGCTGCCATGGACGACGCCTGGCTGGAGTTAGAGGGCGACAGTCTGCGCGTGACCGGGCGCTACGAGTATGTGATGGGGTTCGGTCATCATTATCAGGCGCAACCTGCGGTGGTAATGCGTAAAGCAAGCGCGCTGTTTGATATTCAGATGACAGTGACTAACCTGGCTTCAGTCGCCATGCCGCTACAGTACATGTGCCACATGAACTATGCCTATGTGCCGAACGCCACGTTCCGTCAGAATATCCCGGATACCGCGCTGAAGCTACGCGAGTCGGTGCCGGCGCATGTCAAACCCACGGCGCAGTGGCTGGCGTTTAATCAACGACTTTTGCAGGGTGAAGCCTCGCTGGCAACGCTCAACGAGCCTGGCTTTTACGACCCGGAAATCGTGTTCTTCGCCGATGAACTGGACAGGTACACGGATACCCCGGAATTCAGTATGATCGCCCCGGATGGCACTACGTTCGTGACACGTTTCGCCAGCGCGGAGCTGAATTACGTGACCCGCTGGATTCTTTATAACGGCGATCAGCAGGTTGCCGCCTTTGCCCTGCCCGCGACCTGTCGGCCTGAAGGTTTTCTCGCGGCGCAGCGAAATGGAACCTTGCTTCAACTGGAACCGCAGCAAACCCGGACGTTCACCGTCACGACAGGCATTGTCTGACCGCTCAAGGCTTGAACAGCCGCGCGCTTATCGTTAAGGTAAGCGCGTTTTTTTTATCCATCAGGACAGAACCCATGATCACCGTTGCCCTTATCGACGACCACCTTATCGTCCGCTCCGGCTTTGCACAGCTACTGGGGCTGGAACCTGATTTGCAGGTGGTCGCTGAGTTTGGTTCCGGGCGCGAAGCGTTGGCAGGTTTACCGGGGCGCGGCGTACAGGTGTGTATCTGTGATATCTCGATGCCGGATATTTCCGGACTGGAGCTGCTAAGCCAACTGCCAAAAGGGATGGCGACGATCATGCTCTCGGTTCACGATAGCCCGGCGCTGGTGGAACAGGCGTTGAACGCCGGCGCGCGCGGTTTCCTCTCTAAACGCTGTAGTCCGGATGAACTGATCGCCGCGGTGCATACGGTGGCGACGGGCGGCTGCTATTTGACCCCCGATATTGCCGTGAAACTGGCGGCGGGTCGGCAAGATCCGCTAACCAAACGCGAGCGTCAGGTGGCGGAAAAACTCGCCCAAGGTATGGCGGTAAAAGAGATTGCCGCCGAGCTGGGGCTGTCGCCAAAAACGGTGCATGTCCATCGCGCGAATCTGCTGGAAAAATTAGGCGTCAGCAATGACGTTGAACTGGCGCATCGCATGTTTGACGGTTGGTAATGAACACCTTTTTTTCCCGTTTAATCACCGTTGTTGCCTGTTTTTTTATTTTCTCCGCCGCGTGGTTCTGCCTGTGGAGTATCAGCCTGCATCTGGTCGAGCGCCCGGAGCTGGCGGCGCTGCTCTTTCCCTTCGGCCTGCGCCTGGGACTTATGCTGCAATGCCCGCGCGGCTACTGGCCAGTATTGCTGGGCGCGGAGTGGCTGCTGGTGTACTGGTTAGCGCAGGAAGTTGCGCTGGCCCATCTGCCGCTTTTGATGATCGGTGGTGTGTTGACGCTACTGCCCGTGGCGCTGACTTCGCGTTACCGCCATCAGCGCGACTGGCGCACGTTATTGCTTCAGGGCGCGGCCCTCACCGCCGCGGCGCTACTGCAATCCCTGCCCTGGCTGGGGCAGGGGGAAGCGGCATGGAACGCGCTACTGCTGACCCTCACGGGTGGTCTGACGCTGGCCCCCATCTGCCTGGTTTTCTGGCACTATCTCACCAGCACTACCTGGCTGCCGCTGGGACCATCGCTGGTATCGCAGCCGGTAAACTGGCGCGGGCGGCATCTGATCTGGTATCTGCTGCTGTTTATCGTCAGTCTGTGGCTGCAACTGGGTTTACCTGCTGAACTTTCGCGCTTCACGCCGTTCTGCCTGGCGTTGCCGATTATCGCGCTCGCCTGGCATTATGGCTGGCAGGGCGCGCTCATTGCCACACTGATGAATGCTATCGCGCTGATCGCCAGCCAGACCTGGCACGATCATCCCGTCGATTTATTACTTTCGCTGTTGGCGCAAAGCCTGACCGGGCTACTGCTTGGCGCGGGCATTCAGCGTCTGCGCGAGCTGAACCAGTCGTTGCAAAAGGAGCTGGCGCGCAACCATCGGCTGGCGGAGCGTCTTCTGGAGACCGAAGAGAGCGTGCGGCGCGATGTTGCGCGTGAGCTGCACGATGACATCGGGCAGACCATCACCGCGATTCGAACCCAGGCGGGCATTGTGCAACGACTGGCGGCGGATAACGGCGGCGTGAAGCAGAGCGGGCAACTTATCGAGCAGCTTTCGCTGGGCGTGTATGACGCGGTGCGTCGCCTGCTGGGGCGCTTGCGCCCGCGCCAGCTAGACGACTTAACGCTGGCGCAGGCCATCCGTTCGCTGCTGCGCGAAATGGAGCTGGAAAGCCGCGGTATTGTCAGTCACCTCGACTGGCGAATTGACGAAACGGCGTTGAGTGAAAGTCAGCGCGTGACGCTGTTTCGCGTCTGTCAGGAAGGGCTGAATAACATCGTAAAACATGCCAATGCCAGCGCGGTGACGCTCCAGGGCTGGCAGCAGGATGAGCGGCTGATGCTGGTGATTGAGGATGACGGCAGCGGCCTGCCGCCGGGCTCTCAGCAGCAGGGCTTCGGCCTGACCGGAATGCGCGAACGCGTGTCGGCGCTCGGCGGGACGCTAACCATCTCTTGTACCCACGGTACGCGGGTGAGCGTCTCGTTGCCCCAGCGTTACGTTTAAGGAAGGATAATGCTTTCGTTTTTAAAAGCCCCGGCCAACGCGCCGCTCATCACCGATAAGCATGAGGTTGACGCTCGCTATCGCTACTGGCGGCGGCATATCCTGATCACCATTTGGTTGGGTTACGCGCTGTTCTATTTCACCCGTAAAAGCTTTAACGCCGCCGCGCCGGAAATCCTTGCTAGCGGCATTCTGTCCCGCAGCGATATCGGCCTGCTGGCGACGCTGTTTTATATCACCTACGGGGTGTCGAAATTTGTCTCCGGCATCGTTAGCGATCGCTCTAACGCTCGCTATTTTATGGGCATCGGGCTGATTGCGACCGGCGTAGTGAATATTCTGTTCGGCTTCTCGACCTCGCTGTGGGCCTTTGCTCTGCTATGGGCGCTGAACGCCTTTTTCCAGGGGTTTGGATCGCCGGTTTGCGCCCGTTTGCTGACCGCCTGGTACTCGCGTACCGAGCGCGGCGGCTGGTGGGCGTTATGGAACACCGCGCACAATGTCGGCGGGGCGCTGATCCCTCTCGTTATGGCCGCTGTCGCCCTGCATTATGGCTGGCGCGTCGGAATGATGGTGGCCGGGTTGCTTGCCATCGGGGTGGGCATGGTCCTCTGCTGGCGGCTGCGCGACCGTCCGCAGGCGATTGGTTTACCGCCGGTAGGCGACTGGCGGCACGATGCGCTGGAGGTCGCCCAACAGCAAGAGGGCGCGGGGCTAAGTCGCAAAGAAATCCTCGCTAAATATGTGCTGTTGAATCCCTATATCTGGCTGCTTTCGTTGTGTTATGTCTTAGTGTACGTGGTGCGCGCGGCGATCAACGACTGGGGCAACCTGTATATGTCCGAGACGCTGGGCGTGGATTTGGTCACGGCCAACACGGCAGTATCGATGTTTGAGCTGGGGGGATTTATCGGCGCGCTGGTGGCGGGCTGGGGCTCGGACAAACTCTTCAACGGTAACCGCGGACCGATGAATTTAATCTTCGCTGCCGGGATTTTGCTCTCTGTGGGTTCGCTGTGGCTGATGCCGTTCGCCAGCTACGTCATGCAGGCGGCCTGTTTCTTCACCACCGGTTTCTTTGTCTTCGGCCCGCAGATGCTCATTGGCATGGCGGCGGCGGAGTGCTCGCATAAAGAGGCGGCGGGCGCGGCCACCGGCTTTGTCGGCCTGTTCGCCTATCTCGGCGCGTCGCTTTCCGGCTGGCCGTTAGCGAAAGTGCTGGAGATCTGGCACTGGACCGGTTTTTTTGCGGTCATCGCCATCGCGGCGGGGATCTCTGCGCTATTGCTGCTGCCATTTCTGAACGCTCAGGCCCCGCGCGAGACCAGCGAAGCGTGATGCACCTCACCTTTTTGCGCTGAATGGGGCAAAACTAAGAAATTTTCCCGGTTTTGCCTGGACGCTGTCGCAGGCCACTTTTCCTGTGGATTTTTACAATGCCTGCCATTCGCAGGTATAAAAATTAGCTCAGGAGTAATCCATGCTGGCCTTCTTAAACCAGGTGCGCAAGCCGACCCTGGATCTGCCGCTCGATGTGCGGCGTAAAATGTGGTTCAAGCCGTTCATGCAGTCCTATCTGGTGGTTTTTATCGGCTACCTGACCATGTACCTGATCCGCAAAAACTTTAACATCGCGCAGAACGACATGATCTCTACCTACGGGTTGAGCATGACCGAGCTGGGGATGATTGGCCTGGGCTTCTCGATCACCTATGGCGTGGGGAAAACGCTGGTTTCCTACTACGCTGACGGTAAAAATACCAAGCAGTTTCTACCGTTTATGTTGATCCTCTCCGCTATCTGTATGCTCGGCTTCAGCGCCAGCATGGGCGCGGGGTCAACCAGTCTGTTTCTGATGATCGCTTTCTATGCCCTGAGCGGTTTCTTCCAGAGTACCGGCGGATCGTGCAGCTACTCGACCATCACCAAATGGACTCCGCGTCGTAAACGCGGCACCTTTCTCGGCTTCTGGAATATCTCCCACAACCTCGGCGGCGCGGGCGCGGCAGGCGTGGCGCTGTTCGGCGCCAACTACCTGTTCGACGGTCACGTCATCGGCATGTTTATCTTCCCGTCGATTATCGCGCTGATTGTTGGCTTTATCGGTCTGCGTTTTGGCAGCGACTCCCCGGAATCTTACGGTCTGGGCAAAGCTGAAGAACTGTTCGGCGAAGAGATCAGCGAAGAGGACAAAGAGACTGAAGAAAACGAAATGACCAAGTGGCAGATCTTTGTTGAATATGTGTTGAAAAACAAAGTGATCTGGCTGCTGTGTTTCTCCAATATCTTCCTGTATGTGGTACGTATTGGTATCGACCAGTGGTCAACCGTCTACGCCTTCCAGGAGCTGAAACTTTCTAAAGAGGTGGCGATTCAGGGCTTTACCTTGTTTGAAGTGGGCGCGCTGGTCGGCACGTTGCTGTGGGGCTGGCTCTCTGACCTGGCGAACGGTCGTCGCGCGCTGGTAGCCTGTGTGGCGCTGGCGTTGATCATCGCCACCCTCGGCGTCTACCAGCACGCCAGCAACCAGTATGTCTATCTGGCCTCGCTGTTCGCGCTCGGTTTCCTGGTGTTTGGGCCGCAGCTATTAATTGGCGTGGCGGCAGTCGGTTTCGTACCGAAAAAAGCCATCGGCGCTGCGGACGGTATCAAGGGAACCTTCGCTTATCTTATCGGCGATAGCTTTGCCAAGCTGGGTCTGGGCATGATTGCCGACGGCACCCCCGTTTTTGGTCTGACCGGCTGGGCGGGCACCTTCGCCGCGCTGGACGCCGCCGCGATCGGCTGTATCTGCCTGATGGCGATGGTCGCCGTGATGGAAGAGCGCAAGATCCGCCGTGAGAAAAAAATTCAGCAAGTCAATATCGCTTAAATGTGTGCATTTGGTAACGTTTTGCCCGGCTTAACGCCGGGCTTTTTTATGCCTTGCGTTCGTCAGACAGGACATCCGGCGTCTGGCGTAAATGAAGACAGGCGTTAATAAATCACATCCTGACAGGCCAGAACGTCGACAGTTATAAATTTACCGTTATGATGGGCATCCTGTTTGGTGACGGATGTGCGCATGATTTGGTTGATTCTGGCCACGTTTGTGGTGGTGTTTATTGTGGGGTTTCGGGTGCTGACATCGGATACCCGCCGGGCGATTCGCCGCCTGAGCGAACGTCTGAATATTGATGTAGTGCCGATAGAATCGATGATTGATCAGATGGGTAAAACGGCGGGCGGTGAATTTTTACAGTATCTGCATCGCCCTGATGAGTCGCATTTGCAAAATGCCGCTCAGGTGTTACTGATCTGGCAAATGGTGATTGTCGATGGCGGCGATCAGAATTTGCAGCGGTGGCATCGGTTGCTGCAAAAAGCGCGTTTAGCCGCGCCGATCACCGATACACAGGTACGGCTGGCGCTGGGCTTTTTGCGCGAAATGGAACCCGATATGCAGGAGATCAACGCGTTTCAACTGCGCTATAACGCCTTTTTTCAGCCGGAAGAGGGTGTCCACTGGCTGCATTGATACTCTTCACTATCTCGTTAACAAAAGACGAGATGAATGAGGCTGGCAAGGGCGGAGAGCCACGATTAACGGCCAGATGGCTCGATTCATCGTTAGCCAAATAAAGCGTAGCCGCCATCGTATTTGCTAAGGGTGAACCACAGAAGTAACGCACCGAATAACCGCTAACGACGCCAAAACGTCAGAGACTTGTAGCTCATCATTTCCGTGACATATATCACGGAAATGTGATCTTGTTTTGAACACTAAAACTGTGACTCCTTGCCATACCTCCTGTCTCAAAATTTCTTATCATAAACTCGAAGTTGTACATGATTGTCTATAGACAACTCTAAATGTTTAGGCGCGCACCATGAAAACATTGAGTAAAAGTTCACACATCCCACTGTATCAACAGGTTGTGGAGTGGATAAGGGAAAGTATTTATAGCGGAGAATTGGTTGAGGATGACCGGATACCTTCAGAGTTTCAAATCATGGATATGTTGGAGGTGAGTCGCGGTACCGTTAAAAAAGCGGTTGACCAACTTGTCCGGGAAGGTGTTCTTGTGCAAGTGCAGGGTAAAGGAACTTTCGTAAAGAAGGAAAATGTTGCTTACCCACTGGGTGAAGGTTTGCTCTCCTTTGCTGAAGCCTTAGCCAGCCAGAAGATAAACTTCACAACCAGCGTCATAACCTCCCGACTGGAACCCGCTAACCGCTTTGTAGCAGAGAAACTGAGTATCAAACCGGGACAAGATGTTTTATTTCTTAAACGCCTTCGTTGTATTGGCGATGAAAAAGTCATGTTGATTGAAAATCGTATCAACATTGATCTCTGCCCCGGTATTATTGATGTAGATTTTACCAGGGAGAATTTATTTTCAGCAATAGAAAGATTATCTGATAAGAAAATAAGTTTTTCTGAAAGCCGTTACGCAGCTAAATTAATTGGTAATGAGCGAGGCCATTATCTTGATATTGGTGAAGACGCACCTGTTTTGCATTTGGAACAGTTGGTATTTTTCTCTAGAGGATTGGCCATTGATTTTGGTAACGTCTGGTTAAAAGGTAATAAATATTATCTTGGCACTATTTTACAGCGCCTGGATGCCTAACTAGCAAAGAGGAATCTATGCAGGATATTCATTTTCGCCGTCATTATGTTCGCCACCTCCCTAAAGAGGTGAGTCAGAATGACATAATCAAGGCTCTTGCCAGTCCGTTAATTAACGATGGTATGGTTGTATCTGATTTTGCCGATCACGTCATTACGCGAGAACAGAATTTTCCAACGGGTCTACCGGTTGAGCCTGTAGGTGTCGCTATTCCACATACTGATCACAGGTATGTTCGCCAAAACGCCATTAGCGTTGGAATACTGGCAGAACCCGTCAATTTCGAAGATATGGGCGGGGAACCAGATCCCGTACCTGTCAGGGTGGTGTTTATGCTTGCTTTAGGTGAAAGCAATAAGCAGCTCAACGTACTGGGTTGGATTATGGATGTGATCCAGGATGAGGATTTTATGCAGCAGTTACTGGTCATGAATGATGATGAAATTTATCAGTCAATTTACACACGCATATCTGAAAGAGGTGAAGTATGAGTAAAATGATACTATTTGTTTGCGCAACGGGTGTTGCTACTTCCACGGCTGTGGCAGAAAAAGTAATGGAATATTGTAAAGACAATGGGCTTGATGTTAATTATTCACAAACTAATGTAGCCTCATTGCCAAACAATACCGATGGTGCAGCTTTGGTTGTATCAACAACGAAAGTTCCTTATGAACTGGATATTCCGGTTGTTAGTGGCCTGCCAATCATTACCGGAGTAGGTGAAGATAAAGTTCTTGAAAAAATAGTTTCAATCCTTAAAGGCCAAGCCTGATTTCATAAATAAAAAACAGATAAATTATCCAGGCGCTAACGCGAGGTCTGGTCACATCTGAATAAGAGGTCGGATATGAATGATATAGCACATACTCTCTATACCGTTGTGCAATATGTCCTAGGGTTTGGCCCAACGGTTTTATTGCCGCTGGTCCTTTTTTTCCTGGCATTGTTCTTCAAAGTAAAACCCGCTAAAGCACTTCGCTCATCGTTAATTGTCGGAATAGGGTTTGTCGGAATTTATGCCATCTTTGACATACTTACCAGCAACGTAGGCCCGGCTGCACAGGCAATGGTTGAGCGAACTGGTATTAGCCTTCCTGTTGTCGATTTAGGCTGGCCACCATTGGCCGCAATTACCTGGGGCTCACCAATCGCACCCTTTGTCATTCCGCTGACGATGCTGATTAATGTCGCCATGCTGGCCCTGAATAAGACACGTACTGTTGATGTCGACATGTGGAACTACTGGCACTTTGCCCTGGCTGGAACGCTGGTTTACTACAGCACAGGGAGTTTTGTTTTGGGTCTGTCCGCAGCCGCTATTGCCGCGATCGTGGTTCTCAAACTGGCGGACTGGTCAGCGCCATTAGTGGCAAAGTACTTCGGTCTGGAAGGTATTTCACTTCCGACCCTGTCATCTGTCGTCTTCTTTCCAATTGGATTGCTGTTCGACAAAATTATCGACAAGATCCCTGGTGTTAACCGTATTCATATTGATCCGGAAAACGTTCAGAAAAAAATGGGAATCTTCGGCGAGCCTATGATGGTGGGTACTATTCTGGGGGTCTTGTTGGGCATCATTGCCGGGTATGACTTTAAACATATCCTGTTGCTGGGGATCAGCATTGGCGGTGTCATGTTCATTCTTCCGCGTATGGTACGAATTTTGATGGAAGGTTTATTACCTCTGTCTGAAGCCATTAAGAAATATTTGAATGCCAAATATCCTGGCCGTGATGATCTCTTTATCGGACTGGATATCGCGGTAGCAGTAGGTAACCCAGCCATTATATCTACAGCACTGATTCTGACACCCATCTCTGTCTTTATTGCATTCCTTCTTCCTGGCAATAAAGTCCTGCCACTCGGAGACCTTGCGAACCTGGCAGTCATGGCTTCCATGATTGTACTGGCATGTCGTGGCAATATTTTCCGGGCTGTGATAACCGCAATTCCTGTTATTGTCGCCGACTTGTGGATTGCGACCAAAATTGCGCCATTTATTACCGGTATGGCTAAGGATGTCAATTTCAAAATGGCTGAGGGGTCAAGTGGTCAGGTATCAAGCTTCCTTGATGGCGGTAACCCCTTCCGTTTCTGGCTGCTTGAAATATTCAACGGAAATATTATTGCTATCGGGCTGATTCCTGTGCTTGCGCTGGTTATTTATGGTGTTTTTCGCCTGACAAAAGGAACGGTTTATGCCTGATTACCACGCAGCGCTTGTCATTGACATTGGCACAACTAACTGCAAAGTCAGCTGTTATTCCTGTCATGACGTGTCAGTTCTGGAAGTCCGCAAGTTTCCGACGCCAACAATATCGTCGGACAAAGGCGAGGTAGATTTCGATATCGAAGCGCTGTGGCAGGCACTGCGACTGGTAATGGCTGAACTGGTGGCTTCAGTACCGTTTCCGGTAAAAAATATCAGTATTGCGAGTTTCGGTGAGTCTGGCGTCTTTGTGGATAAGGAGGGCGTCATTCTTACCCCGATGCTGGCCTGGTATGATCGACGTGGTGAATCTTATCTCTCGTCATTAAGCAAGGCAGAGGCTGAAGAACTGTATTCTATAACGGGATTGCCACCTCACAGTAATTACTCAGCATTTAAAATGAGATGGTTGCTTGATAACTACTCCTTGCATGAAAGAAAAGATATCTGCTGGTTACATGCTCCAGAAGTGTTGTTGTGGCGAATGACAGGTGCGAAAAAGACGGAAATATCCCTGGCCAGTAGAACGTTGTGTCTGGACATTGCTCGCCGTACCTGGTCTCGTAATGCTGCCGGGATTCTCGGCATACCGTTCGGTGTACTGGCTCCGTTGATAAAGCCAGGTGAAGTGGCCGGATGGATGACGGCAACGCTCAGGCAGGAGTTGGGATTACCACATGAGGTAAAAGTTACCCTGGCCGGACACGATCATATGGTCGGTGCCCGCGCATTACAGATGCAACCGGGCGATGTGCTGAATTCTACCGGCACGACAGAGGGTATTTTACTGCTGAATACACAGCCAACGCTTGATGTGCAGGCTCGCAGGGATAAGCTGGCAAATGGTTGTTACTCCGATGGTGAATTTTTCACGCTTTTCGCTTCTCTGCCTGTCGGCGGTTATGCGCTTGAATGGGTGAAAAAAACCTTTCGTTTAACTGATAAGGAAATAAGCACAGGCCTGGAAAAAGCCATGGAGCAATACCTCAAACCTTCCTGGTCTGTCGAGCATGTGCCGGTATTTATTCCTCATTTGCGGGGCTCGGGTTCGCCAAATAAAAATCGGCACACTCGTGGCCTGCTTTTTGGTCTGACGGATTCACTTCCTCCGGAGTCTCTGCTTGAGAGTGTCTTTATCGGCCTGGCGATGGAGTTTGCACACTGTCACGGGTGCTTTAATATCCCGGCGGGCAGGACAGTAAAGGTCATTGGCCCTGCGGTGAAAAACCCATACTGGCTCCAGTTGAAGGCTGACATCCTCCAGTGTCCAATTGAGGCCATTGCTTTTGATGAAACCGTCTCCCTTGGAGCATTGTTGATAGCCTGTCCGAATGTTGTCCCCCCGACTGTTCCTGTAGCTGAGCGATATTTTCCTGACGCGGTTCGTTCTGCAAAGTTGAAAATATATCAGCAGCAATGGCTGTCATTTTACCAATTTAAACTGCGGCAAGAAGGGGCGCTTATTGGTGAATAACTGTGATAACTCAATAGTTCGATAATTTACTTACACTGCTCACATAAATATCTGGAGTTAATATGCCTTTAGTCAATGGTAGGATCCTGCTCAATTGTATTCAGGAAAAACATGTCCTTGCGGGGGCATTTAATACAACGAACCTGGAGACAACAATTTCCATTCTTAATGCAATAGAACGTTCCGGATTGCCCAATTTTATTCAAATTGCTCCTACTAATGCACAGCTTTCAGGTTACGATTACATTTATGAAATAGTTAAGCGACATGCCGATAAAATGGATATTCCTGTCAGCCTGCATCTGGATCATGGGAAAACTCTGGAAGATGTTAAGCAGGCTGTCCGGGCCGGATTTACCTCAGTAATGATTGATGGCGCGGCGCTACCGTTCGAAGAAAATATTGCATTTACCCGAGAAGCTGTCGATTTCTGTAAATCATTTGGTGTTCCCGTCGAAGCGGAATTAGGCGCTATTCTGGGTAAGGAAGATGATCATGTCAGCGAGGCTGACTGCAAAACTGAACCTGAGAAGGTTCAGCGCTTTGTTGAGGAGACAGGGTGCGACATGCTGGCAGTGTCAATTGGTAATGTACATGGTCTTGAAGATATCCCACGCATTGATATCCCGCTATTACAACGCATCGCGTCTGTCAGTCCGGTACCTTTGGTTATTCATGGAGGTTCTGGTATTGACGCGGATATTCTTCGCAGCTTTGTTAATTACAAAGTAGCCAAAGTGAATATTGCGAGTGATTTGCGCAAAGCCTTTATTACTACTGTCGGTAAGGCTTGGGTAAATAATAACAACGAGGCTAATCTGGCACGCGTCATGGCGAACGCAAAACAGGCAGTTGAGGATGATGTTTATTCTAAAATTAAGATGATGAATAAAAATCACTCAGCATTCCGCAAAGTCTCTTAAGGAAAATATATGATTAGACAAACAGTACGCGTTATGAACTGTACGGGGCTTCATGCGCGGCCAGCCGCGACACTTGCGAAAATTGTCAAAAAATACCAGTCTTCATTAACGCTAGTTAATAATGACAAAGAAATTCCCATTAAAGGAATGATGAGTATTTTGGGGGCTGGCGTAAAGGGAAACACAATGATTGATTTAATTTGTGATGGACAGGATGAACTGGCTTTTATGGATGAATTAAAATCTGCATTTGCTGATGGCTTTGGTGAGTCAGTATAGTGCAATTCCCATCAAACGGCGCAGGAAGTTGTAGAGGCTTCCTGCACTCATTATCGTATGAATCGCCTTAACAGACCATCGGTAAAACCCTCATACCAGCACCTTTAGCCCGTGTTTTTGGACAACATTAAGTAGTTTCAGTGACATCCCGCTGGGACGCTTGGCGCCGCTTTCCCACTTTTGAACCGTTGATACGCTGGTATTCAGGTACCGAGCGAAAACCGACTGGCTAACGTTGAGTTCTTCTCGTAACGCTTTTATTTCAAGTGGCTGCAGGTCTTTGATGCTGCTTAAGCAGGCCGTGTCAAAACTACGCATTGTCTCCTGGGGAATGGCTTCCACGCTAAATAATCCAGATGCCGCGCTATGAATCGCTTCAAAGGCAGGGCTTTTGAATTTAGTTTTTGCTGACATGGCGCACCTCTACCAGTTCTTTGTTATTAATGAGTGCCGTTATCTGATCTTCGGTCAGGCAAGCATAGTGTTTTGCTAACTCACGGAAACCCGCGAGTTCGCGATAGCTAATGTTGGCCATATCCTGTTTGGCATACAGGAAGGTGTAAAACCAATGTTCGCCTCCCTTTGCCAACACGATTGCGCGATCGCGGTTTTGATTGAGACGTTTTTTATAAACTCCGCCGCCGAGATTATCTGCTTTTCCTTGCAGTACGGCGTTGATGGCCTCGCTTAACTCGTCATCTTTTATCGTGTGGGGCTTCGCTTCTCTGTTAAACCACCTGGTTTTGAAGGTTCGCATCAGATTGACATCCTGTAATCTAAAGTATAGCACCAGGTGATACACTATGTCTTACCTTTTGGTTTTGCACGCAGCGAGAGAAGATAATTCTCAACGCTCGACCAGCCTCGCAAAATGCAGCGCAACAATGTCAGTTGCTAAAATGTTAATCAGATCACATTTTGTAATGTTACACTGCGTGGATTTTCCGCACTAAAACGACGCAGGTAACCACAATGAATGAAAATATCGCAGAAAAATTCCGCGCTGATGGGGTTGCCAGGCCTAACTGGTCAGCCGTTTTTGCCGTGGCGTTTTGTGTCGCCTGCCTGATTACCGTTGAGTTTTTGCCCGTTAGTCTGTTGACGCCGATGGCGCAGGATCTGGGGATCTCCGAGGGCGTCGCCGGTCAGTCGGTCACCGTTACGGCGTTTGTCGCGATGTTTTCCAGCCTGTTCATTACCCAGATTATTCAGGCGACCGACAGGCGTTATATCGTTATTCTGTTCGCCGTTTTGCTGACGGCTTCTTGTCTGATGGTCTCCTTTGCCAACAGCTTTACGCTGCTATTGCTGGGCCGTGCCTGTCTTGGGTTGGCGCTGGGCGGATTCTGGGCGATGTCGGCGTCGCTGACCATGCGACTGGTTCCCGCGCGTACCGTGCCGAAAGCGCTGTCGGTGATTTTTGGCGCGGTCTCCATCGCGTTAGTGATCGCCGCGCCGCTGGGCAGTTTTTTGGGCGGTATTATTGGCTGGCGTAATGTCTTTAACGCCGCTGCGGTGATGGGCGTACTGTGCGTCATCTGGGTGGTGAAATCACTGCCGTCGCTGCCGGGCGAACCTTCTCACCAGAAACAGAATATGTTTAGCCTGTTGCAACGCCCTGGCGTGATGGCCGGGATGATCGCCATCTTTATGTCTTTTGCCGGGCAGTTCGCTTTCTTTACCTATATTCGCCCGGTCTATATGAATCTGGCGGGCTTTGACGTTGATGGTCTGACGCTGGTGTTGCTTAGTTTTGGTATTGCCAGCTTCGTTGGCACTTCTTTCTCATCTTATGTCCTGAAACGTTCGGTAAAACTGGCGCTGGCCGGTGCGCCGCTGCTACTGGCGCTGAGCGCGCTGACGCTCATTGTGTGGGGAGGCGATAAAACCGTGGCGGCGGTCATAGCGATTATCTGGGGGCTGGCGTTTGCGCTGGTGCCGGTGGGATGGTCAACGTGGATCACTCGTTCCCTTGCCGATCAGGCGGAAAAAGCCGGTTCCATCCAGGTCGCGGTGATTCAACTGGCAAATACCTGTGGCGCGGCGGTGGGCGGTTATGCGCTCGACAATTTCGGGCTGCTTTCGCCGCTGGCGCTTTCCGGCGGACTGATGCTGTTGACGGCATTAGTCGTGGCGGCGAAAGTCCGTATTACGCCAATAAGTTGATATTGCTGCCATTTGTAGGCCGGATACGACGTTAGTCGTTATCCGGCAATAATAAACGCTTAATCAAAACCGTTATGCTCTGCGGTGGCGGCAAACCATTCTCCGCTTTTTTTCACCGTGCGCGTTTGGGTGGCTAAATCCAGTTGTACAAAACCATAGCGATTTTTATAGCCGTTCAGCCATGACCAGTTATCGATAAAGGTCCACATGTGGTAGCCAAGACAGTGACAGCCCTCGCTAATGCCTTTATGCAGCCATTTAAGATGCTCAGAGATAAAGTCAATCCGGTAATCATCGTGAATCTGTCCCGCTTGCACAAAACGCTGCTCGTTCTCAACGCCCATCCCGTTTTCGGAGATAAAACAGCGCGGATTGCCGTAATTATCCCGCAGGTTGGTAATGATGTCGTAAATTCCTGGCGCGTAAATTTCCCAGCCGCGGTAAGGGTTCATCTTGCGCCCCGGCATGTCGTAATAGTCAAATAACCACTCCGGCATAAACGGCGCTTGCGGATTCACCGCCGTATCACGGCATTTCACGCGGCGCGGCTGATAATAGTTAATCCCCAGTAAATCGATTTTGCCGTCGGCAATAAGCTGACGGTCGCCTGGCTGACAGGCAGGCAACTGGTCATAGGTTTTCAGCAGCGCCACCAAGTCCGCCGGGTATTCTCCCTTTAATACCGGGTCAAGAAAACTGCGGTTGAATAACAGATCCGCATGATGCGCGGCTTGCACATCGGCGGGATGCTGCGAGCGTGGGTAGGACGGCGTCAGATTCAGCACTACGCCGATTTCACCGTCGTAGCGCCCGGCGCGCCAGGCGCGCACGGCGGTCGAGTGCGCCAGCACGGTATGGTACGCCACGGTGGCCGCACGTTTAAAATCCACCACATTGGGATAGTGGAAGTCGTACAAATAGCCGCCTTCCACCGGCACAATCGGCTCGTTAAAGGTAAACCAGTGCTTCACGCGGTCGCCAAACAAGGTAAAACACGTTTGCGCGTACCGACCAAACGCCTCTACGACGTCGCGATTTTCCCAGCCGCCTTTCTCCTGCATGACCATCGGCATATCAAAATGGAACAGCGTAATAAACGGCGTGATGCCCTGCGCCAGTAGCTCGTCGATGACGTGATTGTAGAAGCTCACCGCTTGTGGATTCACCTCGCCTACGCCGTCTGGAATGAGCCGCGCCCAGCTTAGCGAGGTGCGAAAACTGTTATGTTTTAACTGTTTCAGTAGCGCGATGTCTTGCTTCCAGTGGCGATAGAACGTTGAGGTTTCCGCTGGACCGACGCCCTGATGAAAACGACCCGGCTGGCGCTCGAACCACACATCCCACGTGGTCTGGCTTTTACCGCCATTCAGACTATCCCCTTCGGTTTGTAACGCTGAGCAGGCGCTGCCCCACCAGAAGTTATCGGGAAAACGGTATCGCATTGTCGTGCTCCTTGATCGCGTAAATTCGCTCCAGAATACGTGGTTTTGGCGAACAGAAACCGGTTACAGTCCGCATTTTCGCGACCAAAAAGCGGAAAAGCTGTGCTACATCTCCGGGCATTCCACCTTGCCGAGAGCCTGCCAGTAGTTATGCTGATTGTTGCGCTCTATCGCGATCATCGCCTCCCGAATATGCTGCTGGTTCCCTTCGCTCGCCATGATTTTTTTCTCCCAGGCTTCATCGGTTAGCGCGCCTTTGGGCGTACACATTTTGCGTAAATCCTTTAAAATCGTATTTTTTTCATGCGCCGACTGGAGTGAGCTAAACGGAGAGTCGGCATACGTGACGCCCGGTAGCGCGACAAGTGTGGCAATAAGCAGAAGCGTTTTTCGTTTCATAAACGGTATCCTTATCGGTTTGCACTTTTTCAAGAGTAAGTGTAGACCGTGCGACGTTCACTCATCGGGGCGTGCTACCCGTTGGCGTTGAAGTCAGGCAAAAGTGGGAAGGCGGTTTCTCGCTGCGCCTTCACTTTCTTGCGTGGCAGAATAGTGTATGTTCTGACTACTCTTTTATTTCGTAAGCGGTAGTGTAATGAGACGTATTGAGATCGTACTGGGAGAGCTGGAACGGCTGACGCGCGGGCTATGCCTTGCCGATTTGGCGCAGGAGACGGCGTTTACGGCGGAGGCGATAGGTTTCAATCTTGGGCTGGCGCGTAACTCCGTCAGCAAAGATCTCAATCAGTTATGGAATGACGGCCTGGCAATCAAAAGCCGTGGCCGCCCGGTCTATTTTCTGCATCGCCAGGCGCTGGAAACGTTGCTGGGACGACAGCTGGAAGAGTCTGAACGCGAGGTGCGGTCGGTGGCGGATGTGCTGCCGCATGAAGAGCATTACGCGCCCGACGATCCGTTTACCAGCCTGATTGGTTACGATCGCAGCCTGCGCGATGCGGTAGAAAAAGGCCGTGCGGCGGTGCTCTATCCGCACGGTTTACACGTTCTGCTTACCGGGCCGTCCGGCGTCGGTAAAACCTTTTTTGCGGAACTGATGCACCGTTTCGCCTGTGAACAGGCGAGCGGCGCTATCCCGCCGCTGGTCTACTTTAACTGCGCGGAATACGCCCATAACCCGGAACTGCTCTCCTCGCATCTGTTTGGTCATCGGCAGGGGGCGTTTACCGGCGCGAATGAACATAAAACAGGCCTCGTGGAGCAGGCGGACGGTGGTTATCTGCTGCTGGACGAGGTGCACCGTCTGTCTTATGAAGGGCAGGAAAAGCTGTTCTCTATTCTGGATAAAGGCGAGTACCGTCCGCTTGGCGTGAGCAGCCAGCCGCGATCAATTTCGGTACGCCTGATTTGCGCCACTACCGAGCCGGTCGGGTCGGCGCTGTTACGTACTTTCCAGCGGCGTATTCAGGTATGCATTGATTTGCCGGGCATTCGCCAGCGCTCCGTTGAAGAACAGATCGAACTGATCGTGGGGTTCTTACAGCGGGAAAGCCGCAAAATAGAACGCACGGTCAGCATTGATAAACCGTTGTTACTCTGGTTGCTGAATAAACCCCTGGAAGGCAATATCGGTCAGCTAAAAAGCGATATTCAGTTTCTTTGCGCTCAGGCGTGGGCATCGGGAATGACCGAGCATAACGACACGCTACAGCTGGATAAGCGGCTGGCGGAGATGTCGGTTAACCCGACGCCGGAACAGCGTCTATTGGTGGATACTCTGTTTGACGGTAAAGCGCGGCTAAATATAGACGCGCGCACGCTGCCCGCATTGAAGACGTCGCTGGCGACCGGGGCGGAAATTGAAGAGAGCGACCTCTTTTACAGCTTCCTGACGCGCGAGTATGTTAATTTGCGCAACAGTAACGTCCCTCCGGCGGAGACGCTGGCGATCCTGAAAAATAAACTCAGCTCGATTTTTGAATACGGTCTCTACAGCCGCGACAGCGTGGCGCATCCGCCGCGCTATGGCGACCAGATTGAAGAGCGCGTGACGCTGCTGATTGGCTGCGTAGAGCAGGTGTTGGGTTTTTCGCTGCCGGAAAATCTGGTTAACCCACTGCGTAAACACTTCCTGGCGCTGATAGGCTACGTGCAGCGCGGCCTGATCCCGCAGCTTTACTCTTCCAGTTTGATCCTGGATCGCTGCAAAGACGAATATGACAACGCCACGCTGCTGTGTCGGAAAATCAACGAACTGCTGCATATTCAGTGTCCGGCGACGGAAGTGGTCTGGCTATGCCTGTTCCTGAAAGAGTGCCGCCATTATCGTCAGCGTATCGATGCCAGCCCCGACTGCGGGGTCATTTTGATCGCCCACGGCGCGACCACCGCCACCAGTCAGGCGCAATATGTCAACCGCGTGCTGGAGCGCGAGCTGTTCAGCGCCATCGACATGCCGTTTGAACAGTCGGTGCATGACACGCTGGAAACGCTGACTCAAATGATTCAAACCCGCCAATATCGGCGGCTTATCCTGTTGGTGGACATCGGTTCATTGATCCATTTCGGCAGTACGATCAGTAAGTTATTCCAGATAGATGTTTTGCTCATGCCGAACATCACGCTGACCAGTCTGCTGGAAGTCGGGCTGGATTTAAGCTATGAAACCAGCGACTTACCACAGTTGACGGCGCTCCTGCAGAGTAAAAATATCCCCTGCCAGCTTTGTACGCCGCAGCAGGAGAACGGCGGCAAAGTGCTGGTCATCTCCTGTATTACCGGCATGGGAACGGCGGAAAAAATCAAAAAGGTGCTGGAGGAGAGCTTTGGCGAGCTGATGTCGCAGGACACCAGGATGGTGATCCTTGATTATAACGAGGTACGTAGTCTGGAGCGCGTTCAGCAGGCATTGAATGCCAGCGAGCGGCTGGCGGGGATTGTCGGCACTTTCCAGCCAGGGCTGCCGGATATTCCGTTTATTTCGCTGGAAGAGCTTTTCTCCGAACAAGGGCCGGAACTGGTGTTGAGCCTGTTAACGCCCGATCTGTCCAACGCTGAACGCCGTCTGGAGATGGAGCGCAGCGCCATGCGCTTTATCAGCGCGCTAACGATGGAGAGCATCATCAACCATATTTCTGTGCTTAACCCGCAGCGTATTCTGAAAGAGATGGAGGGCGTTTTTAACCATCTGACGTCTTCGCTTTCCCTGAAACCAAGCCGCCAGGTGACACTGCGCTTCCTGATCCACTGCTGCTGTATGGTAGAGCGTATTGTGATTAACCGAAAACCGTTACAGATGGCGCTGGAAAGTCAGCCGAATCTGGACGCGCGCGCGTTTAGTGTCATCAAATCCGCTTTTCTGCCGATCGAAGACGCCTACGCTATCCGTTTATCGGATGCGGAATATTTTTATATCTACGAACTGCTCTATAGCTAATCCTTTTACTGGCGGGGCTTCGCGCCTCGCCAGACCTTTCTTCTTCCTCGCGTGACACAAATTCTGGCACAACCTTTGCTCTTCTGATGATGCGTTATGCCGGATAGCGGCGTAAACGCCTTATCCGGCCTACCGGGAGCGTCCTGTAGGCCCGGTAAGCGCAGTGCCACCGGGCAATATATGCCGGTGTTCTCATGTAATTGCGCCAGGAGGCCATTTTGACTACCACACAACCGTTGCCCCACATCCTGCTGCTGACGCATGGCGGCTGGGGACAACCGCTTTGCAACAGCCTGCGTATGGTCACGGGCGAAATTAAAGGCGTGACGGAAATCGCGTTAATGCCTGTCGATACGCTGGGCGAGTTTTATCAACGCGTCGAGGCCGTGGTGAAAACGCTGCCGGAAGGCTCGCTGATCCTGACGGATTTTGTCGGCGGCACGACATCCAACGTCGCGGCGCGACTAAGCGCCGATTATCCGGTGGCGGTGATTGCCGGACTGAATGCGTCGCTACTGCTGGAGGCGCTGGACAGGCGCGAACAAGGGATGCTAACCGCCTGCGTGGATGAGTTAGTTGAGGCCGGGCGCAGTAGCTGCCTGGATGTGGTCGCCCATGTACGTCAGCTACAACAATCACTCTAAGGAAAACATCATGGCCAATATCGTTTTATGCCGCATCGACAGCCGTCTCATTCATGGACAGGTTGTCACGAAGTGGGTCGGACAATCTCAGGCGAACCGGATAGCCGTTGTGAGTGATGAACTGGACGCCGATCCGTTTATGAAAAATATCTACCTGATGGCGGCGCCGCCAAATATCAAAGTGGATTGCTTCGGCAACCAGAGTTTTGCCGCTGCATGGAAAGAAAATCAGCTTGGCGACGGTAACGTGTTGGTGCTTTTTCCCTCACTGGCGGCGGTGCAGGACGCCATACAATTGGGCTTTGACGTCACCCGCATTCAGGTTGGCGGTCTCGGCGGCGGGCCAAACCGCAAGGCGGTTTTTCAGAATATTACGCTGGATGAAAAAGACGTCGGCATTCTTAACGACCTGAAAAACCGTGGCGTTCAGGTATTTTTCCAGACCATTCCGGAAGATAAGCCGCAGCCGCTCGACGATATCCTGAAAAAATTCTAACCCTTTAATAGACACAAAATCATTCTGGATGCATCGAGGCGGCAACTGAGTGAATCCCCTGGAGCTTACTAAAGTAAGTGACTGGGGTGAGCGAAGGCAGCCAACAAAGAGGCAGCCTGAAGGATGAAGTGTATAGGATAACACTATGGATACCTTACTCTTTGCAAGCCTGATGGGGTTGTATTACTGGTTTGCCCGTTTACGCCTCGGCTACACCTTCTCCGCGATGCTGTTACAACCGGTGGTGATCGCGGTATTTGTCGGGCTTTTGCTTGGCAATATGCAGACCGCGATGATCATCGGCGCAGGGATGCAGCTCGTTTATTTGGGCGTGACCTCAACGCCGGGCGGCAACGTGCCGTCGGACCCGGCGCTGGCGGCCTGTATCTCCATTCCTATCGCGGTGAAGGCCGGTATGGACCCAAACCTGGCGATCGCGCTGGCAATCCCGTTTGGCGTGATTGGCGTGTTTCTCGATCAGCTTAGGCGCACGCTGAACGCCGCCTGGGTGCATATGGCGGATAAACACGCGGAAACGGCAAACATGGCGGGCATCATGCGTTGCGCCTTTCTTTACCCGGCATTGCTGGGGCTGGTGCTGCGCTTCCCGGTGGTCTTTGCCGCTAACTACTTTGGCCAAGATGTGGTGGAAAGTTTCCTTAAACTGATGCCGCACTGGTTAACCCACTCCTTTGAAATCATGGGCGGCATTCTGCCGGCGCTGGGCTTTGCCATCACCATTATGGTGATCGGTAAAAAGAGCCTGTTGCCGTGGTTTATCGGCGGGTTCTTCGCGGTGTTATACCTCAAGGTCGACATCATGGCGATGGCCATCTTCGGCACCTGTGTCGCCTTCCTGATTAAAGGCCTGGCGAAAAATGAAGGAGCAGCATGATGAGCAGTGACGTAATGCAACATGAACTGGTTGAGCGCGCGCGGGAAAGCGGGGCGCTGACCAAAGCAGATATCACCAAAGCCTGGTTTATCTACTGGCTGGGCGCCGAGGTTTCCAGCTCCTATGAGCGCTTACAAAGCCTGATTTTCTGCGCCTCGATGACGCCGATCATCAAAAAACTTTACCCACAAAAAGAGGAGCAGGTAGAAGCGCTAAAACGCCACCTTAACTTCTTTAACTCCGAGCAGACCTTCGGCGCGGTGATTCAGGGCATCTCTATTGCCATGGAAGAACAAAAAACGCGCGGCGAGCCGATTAACGACTCGTCTATCACCGGCATTAAAACGGGCCTGATGGGGCCGCTTGCCGGGATGGGCGACTCGATTATCTGGGCGGCGGTGATGCCGCTGTTGATAGCGATCTTTATTCCGTTCGCGGTAAATGGCAGCGCGATGGGCGGTATTATCCCGCTGATTCTCTACCCGGCGATCACCCTGGCGATCAGCTACGGTATGGTCCACAAGGGATATACGCTGGGGCGTGATTCGATTATCGGCCTGCTGCAAGGGGGGCGAATCAAAGAACTGATCTACGGGGCCAACGTGCTGGGTTTGATCATGATGGGCGCGCTTTCCGCCAGCTACGTCAAAATCACCACGCCATTAAAAATTAGCGCCTTGAAAGGATCTGAAGTGGTGGTTCAGCAGATCCTCGACTCTATCGCGCCGGGCTTACTGCCACTGGCGGCGGTATTCGCCATCTACTTCTATCTGGTAAAAAAAGGGCCGCGCTACACCACCATTTTGCTGTCGATTGTCGCACTGAGCATAGTCTGTTCGTTGTTGGGAGTGCTGTAAATCATGACGCCGAATATCTATCAACAACTGGGGTTGAAAAAGGTCATTAACGCCTGCGGCAAAATGACCATTCTGGGCGTCTCAAGCGTCGCGCCGGAGGTCATGCAGGCCACCGCGCGCGCGGCTTCCGCTTTCGTCGAGATTGATGCGCTGGTGGAAAAAACCGGCGAACTGGTATCTCGCTATACGGGTGCTGAAGATAGCTATATCACCTCGTGCGCCTCGGCGGGTATTGCCATTGCCGTCGCTGCCGCTATCACCCACGGCGATCGGGCGCGCGTCGCCCTGATGCCGGACAGTACCGGTATGGCCAATGAGGTAGTGATGCTGCGCGGGCATAATGTGGACTACGGCGCGCCAGTCACCAGCGCCATTCGTCTTGGCGGCGGGCGCATAGTGGAAGTGGGGTCGAGCAATCTGGCGGCCCGCTGGCAACTGGAAAGCGCCATTAACGAAAAGACCGCCGCGCTACTGTATGTGAAATCACACCATTGCGTACAGAAAGGCATGTTGAGCATTGACGATTTTGTACAGGTGGCGCAGGCCAACCACCTGCCGTTGATTGTCGATGCCGCGGCGGAAGAGGATTTGCGCGGCTGGGTGGCGAGCGGCGCGGATATGGTTATCTATAGCGGCGCGAAAGCCTTTAATGCGCCAACCTCCGGCTTTGTTACTGGCAAGAAAACGTGGATTGCCGCCTGCAAAGCGCAGCACCAGGGGATTGCCAGGGCGATGAAAATCGGCAAGGAAAACATGGTTGGGCTGGTGTATGCGCTGGAGAATTACCACCAGGGCCAGACGACCGTGACCGTAGCACAGTTACAGCCGGTCGCGGAAGCGATTTCCGCCATCCATGGGCTTTATGCCGATATCGAACAGGATGAGGCCGGGCGTGCAATCTGGCGTATTCGTGTGCGGGTGAACGCATCTGAATTGGGGCTGAACGCGCAGGACGTCGAAGCGCAGTTGCGCGGCGGCGAGATAGCGATTTACGCCCGCAAATATCAGCTTCATCAGGGGGTTTTTAGCCTCGATCCACGCACGGTAGCCGAAGGGGAAATGGCATTGATTGTGGCGCGACTCAGGGAGATTGCAGAACATGCAGCAGATTAATTTTTATCGTCAGCGGGTAGCGATTAACGTGCTGGCAAAGGATATCGCCAACGCGAAGGCTATCTATGAAGCCGCCGAAGGCCATGCGGTCATTGGCGTACTTTCCGCGCAGTTCGCTACGGTAGAAGAGGGCGTGCCGGAGGTGAAACGCTGGATGGCGGAGGTGCCGTCTATCTCAGTGGGTCTGGGCGCAGGCGACCCGGCGCAGTACTACAAAGCGGCGATGATTGCCGCCCATACTCACCCGGCCCATGTCAACCAGACCTTTACCGGCAGCGGCTTCGCAGCGGGCGCGCTGGCGGCGACAGGCGGCGAGCAAACACATATTAACGCCCTGGTCAGCCCGACGGGAACGCCTGGCGAGGTGGTGATTTCTACCGGCGTCAGCAGCAGCCAGGGAACGCCAGCCCGCGTTTCCTGTGAAGCGGCGGTACGCATGATGCAGGATATGGGCGCACATGCGGCGAAGTTTTTCCCGATGGGCGGCGAAAAGTCGTTACCGGAACTCTATGCGCTGGCGACAACCGCCGCCCGCCACGGCATGACGCTCATCGAGCCGACCGGCGGTATCTCACTGGATAATTTCGGTATTATCCTGCAAACCTGCCTGGAAGCAGGCGTGCCGCGCGTTATGCCGCATGTTTACAGCTCGATTATCGATCCGCAAACCGGCAATACGCGCCCCGAAGACGTCATTCGGTTGATGGAGATAGTCAAAACGCTGGTGTGAGATTTATCGCCGAAGAGCGCTACGTTTACCGGGCCTACAGATGACGTGTATTTGTAGGCCCGGTTAGCGTTACGCTACCGGGCGATAATGCGTAGCAGGCTGGGCAAAAAATGTACGTATTGCAGCCGTCAGTGATTCCCTTTCGAGCCTCCTCGCAGGGTTAAATTTTCCTGAATGCTGTCTGTATTTTTGGCGAGTACAGTGGCGTCATCTTATTCCTCAGGTGACGGATCGCCATGAAAAAAAGCCCCACGTCCACGCCTCATGATGCGGTATTCAAAACGTTTTTACGCCATCCGGATACCGCGCGGGATTTTCTCAATATTCATCTTCCCCATTCGCTAAGAATACGTTGCGATCTGACGACGTTGAAATTGGCGCCGGACAGTTTTATCGAGAAAAATTTACGCGCGTTTTATTCCGATGTCCTTTGGTCACTAAAAACGTGTGAAGGCGACGGTTATATCTATGTCGTTATAGAGCATCAGAGTACGCCGGACGCGCATATGGCGTTCCGGTTAATGCGTTACGCGACTGCCGCGATGCAGCGCCATCTGGATGCTGGCCATAAAACGTTACCGCTGGTGATTCCCATGCTGTTTTACCATGGCGCGAAAAGCCCGTATCCCTTTTCGCTTTGCTGGCTGGATGAGTTTGACGATCCTGCGCTGGCGCGTCAGCTTTATGCGACGGCATTTCCACTGGTAGACATTACGGTGGTGCCGGATAACGAGATTATGCAGCATCGACGTATCGCGATGCTGGAGCTGGTACAAAAGCATATACGTCAGCGCGACCTGATGGGATTGGTCGAGCGCTTAGCGGTACTTCTGATTACGGGAAACGCTAATGACAGTCAGCTAAAAGCGCTGTTTAATTATTTGCTAATACAGCATGGCAGCACGCCTCGTTTTGGCAAGTTTATCCGCGAGGTGGCGCGTCGTGTTCCCCAACACAAGGAGAGATTAATGACGATCGTAGACAGAATACGTGAATCGGGGCGCAGAAAAGGTAAGCGTGAAGGCGTGCAACAAGGTATACATCAAGGTAAGCAGGAGGAAGCCTTGCGTATTGCGCATACGATGCTGGAACAGGGGATCGAGCGAGAGATGGTGCTGATGATTACCGGGCTTTCTGACGAAGAGATTAAGGCAAAGCGCCATTAAACTTTTCCCTCTTCCGCCCGGTCATCGTGATTATCAACGGCGTTAAGCGGCCCGCGCGCGTCGACGGGAATCGAGGGAGATCAGAATCACTGACGAGAGAATGAGCAGCGTGCCCAGCCAGTCCGGCAAGGTAAAACTAATCCCCAACAGCAGTAGCGACAGCAGGGCGCTGCTTAACGGTTCCGCGCAGCTTAAAATGCTGGCTTTGGGGCCACCAATCAGTTGCGCGCCTTTCAAATACAGGCTGAACGTCAGCGACGTACCGATCACCACCAGGTAGAAAAAGGCCAGAATCAGGCTGCCGCTCACCGCAAAGTGCGTTCCTTCTTTAGCGTAGAAGGGCAGCAGAATAAGGCCGCCAAAGGACATACTCCAGCCGACCACTGGTAGCGTGCTGTATTGGGCGATTAGCCTGGAAGGCCAGGTCGTATAAAAGGCGGCGGCAAATGCGGAGGCGATACCCCAGAACAGCGCGCCTGAAGAGATCGACAGCGATGTTGGATTGCCGTGAGTCACCAGTAAAAAGGTGCCGATAAGCGATGTAAGAATGGCCGTTAAGACCAGAATGCCTGGTCGTGTTCTTCGCGCTAATGCAAACCACGCCACAATAATGGTCGGCGATAAAAATTGCAGCACTGTCGCGGTGGCGGCATTGGATTTTTCAATCGTGAGCAGGAAGGTTAGCTGAACGGTGAGCGCGCCCACCACGGAGAAAATCAGCAGACTCAGTGCATCTTTGCGGTTTTTAAGAATCGAAAATATCTTATCGCCGTGCATAAAGGAGAAGGTCACCAGTATCAGCCCGGCGAATAACAAACGTATCATCGTCAGGAACTGTGACGACATACGGCTTTGCTCCATGATGTACTGCGCGCAAACGCCTGAACTCCCCCACAATACGGCGGCAATCAGGACGTTTAGCATCCCTTTTCTGGTGGAACCCATTTTTTCCTCGTCATGTTGTTTTATTTTTTTACGTGCAGGCATCATAACAGAGCTATCGCCGGCATTAAGCAGGAATTTATTGTTTAATGATTTCAGACGAGCCTGTTATTGACATAATATTGTCATTTTTTTGTCATAGGAAAATATCAAAAAAACTTAAACAAATCGTCACTATCCCCGCCTTTGCACTTTACAGAACATATTGACTGACTATAATAAGCGCAAATTCATGCAGGAGTAATATGTTGGACAGTCACTTTTACGTAAATCATCTGGCAAGTTAACGCACGCTATTCCTGCGCTGCTTGCCGAACCGGCGGGCAGCAATCTCCCCTTGTGACGATTGTCATCCCAATAATGTTACAACACGCGCATTGTCGCGAGGTAATCGTCATGTTCATGTTTAAACACGCTTTATTTCCTCCGCCGTTAACACGACGCTAATTGCCTCAGGGCAGAAATTTGTCGTGTGCTAAATATAGCACGTACTTATTCTTCCAGAAAAAATGGAGGAACGTATGTTAATGTTTCCTTATATTTTGAATTTACTGGCCGCTATGCTGTTGGGCGCGCTGATTGGCGCGGAAAGACAATGGCGTCAACGTATGGCGGGATTACGCACTAATGCGCTGGTGGCGACAGGCGCCGCCGTTTTTATTCTGAGCTCCATGACGACATCGCCAGACAGTCCCGGGAGAATTGCGGCGCAGATTGTCTCTGGTATTGGCTTTCTGGGGGCGGGCGTCATCATGCGCGAAGGGATGAATGTGCGCGGACTGAACACTGCGGCAACGCTATGGTGTTCGGCGGGCATCGGCGTGTTATGCGGCTTAGGGCAGTTCAAAAATGCGCTGGCGGCGACGATCATTATTCTTTGTGCCAATATTTTATTGCGTGAAGCGGCGCAGCGTATAAATCAACTCCCGGTATCCGCCGAGGCAGAAAAACGTTATATCCTGAAAGTAACCTGTAATAAAGAAGATGAGAGCGCGGTTCGTCAGTGGTTACTGAATATCGTAAAAGAGGCCGCGATCTGTTTACAAGGGTTAGGTTCGGTCCCCGCTCAGGAACAGGGCTATAAAGAAATTCGTGCCGAGCTCGTGGGTCATGCTGATTATCGTAAAACGCGAGAACTGATTATATCCAGAATAGGTGATAACGATAATATCACCGCAATTCACTGGAGCATTGATAGTCAATAATAGTTTTTTATTCAATTGCAACATTACGCCAGGCGTATAAGGAGGGAATGATGGATATTCCCGAGTCGATAAAATAAAACCCACTCAAAATAGTGAGTAAGCAATAACTCTTTTTTATGCATAGATAATTCTCCCGGGGCATTCACCTTCAAATCGTGAGTTTACTATTCCCTGGGCGTGATATGCAGGAAACACTACACCTTAATTTTGGGGATTCATCATGACTGACATGAACATTGAAAACCGGAAACTCAATCGCCCGGCGTCAGAAAATGATAAGCAGCATAAAAAAGTATTTCCGATCGAAGCGGAAGCTTTTCATAGCCCGGAGCAGACACTGGCACGGCTGAACAGCCATCGTCAGGGCCTCACGATAGAAGAGGCCAGCGAACGGTTGAAAGTGTATGGGCGCAATGAAGTGGCGCATGAGCAAGTTCCTCCGGTGCTGGTTCAGCTTCTGCAGGCATTCAATAACCCGTTTATTTACGTTCTGATGGCACTGGCAGGGGTCAGTTTCATCACGGATTACTGGCTCCCGTTACGCCGTGGCGAAGAGACCGATCTCACCGGCGTGCTGATTATTCTGACGATGGTCAGTTTGAGCGGGTTATTGCGTTTCTGGCAGGAGTTTCGCACTAACAGAGCAGCACAGGCGCTGAAAAAGATGGTTCGCACCACCGCCACGGTGTTGCGTCGTGGGCCGGGCAATATAGGCGCGGTGCAGGAAGAGATTCCCATTGAAGAACTGGTGCCGGGCGATGTGGTTTTTCTGGCCGCAGGCGATCTGGTGCCCGCCGACGTCCGACTGCTGGCGTCGCGCGATCTCTTTATCAGTCAGTCAATTCTTAGTGGTGAATCATTACCCGTAGAAAAATACGATGTTATGGCTGATGTGGCAGGTAAAGACAGCGAGCAATTGCCTGACAAAGATAAAAGCCTGTTAGATTTGGGCAATATCTGTCTGATGGGAACCAATGTAACCAGCGGCAGAGCGCAAGCGGTCGTGGTCGCGACGGGAAGCCGTACCTGGTTCGGCTCGCTGGCGAAATCCATTGTGGGTACGCGTACCCAGACGGCTTTCGATCGCGGAGTCAACAGCGTGAGCTGGCTGTTGATACGCTTTATGCTGATCATGGTGCCGGTTGTCCTGCTGATCAATGGTTTCAGTAAGGGAGACTGGGTAGAGGCTTCGCTGTTCGCGCTGGCAGTTGCGGTGGGGTTGACGCCGGAAATGTTGCCCATGATTGTCAGTTCCAACCTGGCAAAAGGCGCGATTGCGATGTCGCGGCGCAAAGTGATCGTCAAACGCCTGAACGCTATTCAAAACTTCGGCGCGATGGATGTGCTGTGTACAGATAAAACCGGCACCTTAACCCAGGACAATATTTTTCTGGAGCATCATCTGGATGTGAGCGGTGTAAAAAGCAGCCGGGTATTGATGCTGGCCTGGCTGAATAGTAGCAGCCAGAGCGGCGCCCGGAATGTGATGGATCGCGCCATACTGCGTTTTGGCGAGGGGCGAATCGCACCATCGACAAAAGCGCGCTTCATTAAACGCGATGAACTGCCATTCGACTTTGTACGTCGCCGGGTATCGGTCCTGGTGGAGGATGCGCAGCATGGAGACAGATGTCTGATCTGTAAAGGCGCCGTTGAAGAGATGATGATGGTAGCCACCCATCTTCGCGAAGGCGATCGTGTGGTGGCGCTGACGGAAACACGCCGCGAGCTGCTGCTGGCGAAAACCGAAGATTACAATGCTCAGGGATTCCGTGTATTGCTGATAGCGACACGTAAGCTGGATGGTTCCGGGAACAATCCGACATTAAGTGTGGAGGATGAGACCGAACTTACCATCGAAGGGATGCTCACTTTTCTCGATCCGCCGAAAGAGAGCGCCGGAAAAGCTATTGCCGCGTTGCGGGATAACGGCGTGGCGGTCAAAGTCCTCACCGGCGATAATCCGGTCGTGACGGCGCGTATCTGTCTGGAAGTGGGTATTGATACGCACGATATCCTGACCGGAACCCAGGTTGAGGCGATGTCGGATGCCGAACTGGCGTCTGAAGTGGAGAAACGCGCAGTATTCGCCCGGCTGACGCCGTTACAAAAAACGCGTATTTTGCAAGCGCTACAGAAAAATGGTCATACCGTTGGTTTTCTTGGAGATGGGATCAACGACGCGCCCGCGCTTCGTGATGCGGATGTGGGAATTTCCGTCGATAGCGCCGCCGATATTGCTAAAGAGTCATCAGATATTATTCTGCTGGAAAAAGATCTCATGGTGCTTGAGGAAGGCGTTATCAAAGGGCGGGAAACCTTTGGCAATATCATTAAATATCTGAATATGACCGCCAGCTCTAATTTCGGCAATGTTTTTTCGGTACTGGTAGCCAGCGCGTTTATTCCGTTTCTGCCGATGCTGGCGATTCATCTGTTGATCCAGAATTTGATGTACGACATTTCGCAGTTGTCGTTGCCGTGGGACAAAATGGATAAAGAGTTCCTGCGTAAGCCGCGGAAATGGGACGCGAAAAATATTGGCCGTTTTATGCTATGGATTGGCCCAACGTCTTCTATTTTCGATATCACAACCTTTGCGCTGATGTGGTACGTCTTTGCAGCTAATAACGTAGAGGCGCAGGCGCTCTTTCAGTCCGGCTGGTTTATTGAGGGTCTGCTCTCGCAGACACTGGTCGTGCATATGCTAAGGACGCAGAAAATACCGTTTATCCAAAGTCGGGCGACGTTGCCGGTATTATTGACGACCGGCTTGATTATGGCGATAGGCATTTATATTCCATTCTCACCTCTGGGCGCGATGGTTGGACTGGAGCCGCTGCCACTGAGCTACTTCCCGTGGTTGGTGGCGACACTATTGAGCTACTGTCTGGTGGCGCAAGGCATGAAGCGCTTTTATATCAAACGCTTTGGCCAGTGGTTTTAATGATGTTTGAGGATCGCCCAGATGAATCGCTCACCCGATAAAATCATCGCGCTGATATTTTTACTGATTAGCCTGTTGGTGTTGTGTTTAGCCCTCTGGCAAATCGTTTTCTAACGAGGTGACGCCATGCAAAAAAGAGGGTTGGACAAAATTTTTTATCAGGTTGTCCTGATAGCAATCATCCTGATTTTACTGACTATCTGGATACGATAAGCTGATGTTGGCGAGCCCCGCTTAAAATAAGAATCGATGTAGTTGTTCTTTTTATGGCGGGGCGCTATTTTCATGGTATCCCACATCAGAAGGGCAATATCATGAATAATCGTCGTGGTTTAACCGCCGTCCTGGCGACGTTGATTACGTTTTCCCTGAGCGCTACGCCTGTGCTGGCGAATCCGGGAAATGGCAATGGCGGCGGACATGGTAATAACGCGGCTAATCAGGGTAATAACGGTAACGGACATAAAGGAAATGCCGGGCAAAAAACGGAACACCGTAAAAATGGCGGTAAACCGGATCACGTCGAGTCGGACATTAGCTATGCTGTCGCCAGGCAACTGGCAGTGAATTTAGGGCTGACGGGTTATCAGTCTTTACCTCCGGGGATTGCGAAAAATCTGGCGAGAGGAAAACCGCTGCCGCCGGGAATCGCTAAAAAAACGGTGCCGGCGTCTATGCTGGGACAATTACCTTATTATCCGGGCTATGAGTGGAAAATCGTTGGGGATAATCTGGTGCTGATCGCGCTCAGTACTGCGGTGGTCACGGCGATTATTAATGGCGTATTTGATTAAGAGCCTATCCACGTAGTACGTGAGGTTTGACTCGCTACGCTCGCCCTTCGGGCCGCCGCAAGCGGCGTTCAAAACGCTAACGCGTTTTGGCGAGCACTGCCCAGGTCCAAAATGGCAAGTAAAATAGCCCCATTAAATGGGGCTATTTAGTCTCTTCAGGGCGTTATTTATGCGCGTTGAGAATCCAGCAGTTCATTATTTTTTACTACTTCCTGCGCTTTGGTATAACTTTCAATCAGTAGCTGATAGGCCGGGAATATTTTGGTATATACATCCGCCCATTCTGCGGCATCTTCCCGATTCCAGGTACGTTGCAGCTCAGAGGCTACCGCCGCGGTATCCATTGGTACTACGCCCGCCTGCACCACGCGGGCCATCGTAATTTCCTGCGCCATTTTACTGTACGTACCGGAGGCATCAATTACCGCAAATACCTTGTACCCTTCCGCGACGGCGCTGATGGCTGGAAAAGCCATGCAGACACTGGTAATAGTACCGGCGATGATCAGCGTTTTACGGCCTGTCGCTTTTACCGCTTGTACAAAATCGGCATTATCCCAGGCATTAATTTCCCCTTTACGCGCGACATATTGTGCGTGGGGCGCATTCGCATGGATTTCCGGAATCAGCGGGCCATTCGGTCCCTGTGGTACGGATGCGGTAGTAATGACCGGCATATTGCATAAGGTAGCGATCTTAGCCAGCGCCGCGGCGCGCGCGCGTAATTCCGGCATCGGCATGTCGCCGACGGTCTGAAACAGGCCACTTTGGTGGTCAATCAGCAGCATTACTGCGTCGTTAGCATCAATGGCAGGGCGTTGACCGTTAAAATTCGCGGGTGTAGACATAATTCATTCCTTGTTGTTGCCTTTCACTGATAATCACTATCAGTGTTAAAGTCATTAATCGCCGGGGCGATTTCCGTTTTTAAGCTGATGACAGTAATCCGTTGCCGATCCTGGATTACCCTGGTGAGTTCTTTCTGAAGGAATATTCATCGGCATCACCTTCAGTCGATTTACTTTCACGCGAATCTGTTATCACAACAATATTCATATTATGAATAAATGTTTCTATTTTACATGTCAGAGAGGATTATTGATTGAAAAAACAAACTATGTCCCCACAAATTGTTTCTGATGGATAGTTTTAAAATTATTTAGTATAAGTTTGAAATACTTCAATTAAGAGTTAACTTATTTATATTTAAATAACATAAAGCATAGCTTAAATATTAAGTGGGAAGCATGCTGATATTAAGTATGGCTACTGTAACTCTTAATAAATTGAAAACTATCTCTACATAACGAGTGCTGCTTTTTTGGATATTACAAGTCATTATAGAGAACACGTTCAATAAAACCCTCTCTTTCATATGATATAGATTGTCAGGATATATTTTCTCATGATTTATCTATGAGATATTAAAGCGTAGTGGCACAGTAAATTTGGCCACTTGATTAAAGGTGATATTCTCACCTCAATACAAAACAGGAGACTTAACGAACAAGAAAACCAAACGTACTTTCACCCCTGAGTCTGCTATAATGAGAAAAGCGGTGTCTACGCTTACCTGTTAATGTCTTATGCCTCTCGCTCTTCTATATGATCGGTATGTGCAGGGGACAATCCATGTCCTGCTACGCAGCCACAGCATCAGACTATACTCAGTGGTGTCTATTAACCCTCTCCAACTACGTTATGTTTTGGCATGGTAACAATGCGATGTTATGGATAATTAACGATAATATTGAATTTAATCCAGAAATGAATCGCCTGGCGTCATTATCGAGGCCAGATCTCAACATTATTCTGACAACGCCCGCCAGCCGCTGCTTGCGCCTTCTGCTGGAAAACGCCCCCTCCGTCGTCTCACAACAAACATTCTTTCAAAAAGTGTGGGAAGAAGACGGCATGGTGGTGTCGGCAAATACGCTTTATCAGAATATCTCCATTATTCGCCGCGGATTACGTACCGTTGGCGAAAATGAAGATACGCTGATAATCACGGTTCCGCGTAGAGGCTTTCAGATTGAGCCTGGTGTGAGCCTCATGACCATCCGCAAAGACTTCGCTCAGACAATAGAAAAAAAGGGTGAGACGCCGCCACGTATGTCAGGGCGTTGGTTTAAACATTATGTTCCTGTACTTTGGATGACCGGGACATTTGCTGTCGGTATTTTGCTTGGCACTATAAGCTGGCAAACCGTTCCTGATAAGGATTTTTATGATCGCTACACGCTGGTTGAAACAACCCAGGGTTGTCATTTTTTCTCGCGGAATGAAGATATCGAAAGCGGTAGCCGCTTTGCAAGCTATAAGTCAATGATTCTAAAAACCGGTATGGATTGTCAGAAATACCCATGGGTCTATTTCCCTTCCAGCAGTCGCACCCCAGCGGTTACGGCATTGATTTGTCAGCAACCTTATAAAACGCGCGGTGATACAGGCTGCGTGACGCTTTTTTTCCGCGGGGTGACACATGGGTAAAAAGGCACTGATGTTAGCCTGCCTGATGCTACTGTTTCTGGGAGTAGGGCTTGGGCATCTTGTTCATTTATATACGGAAAAGAACCGGGATCCAGAGAAATGTACGGCGCCTGTGATTGTGTTTTATAACAACACTCAGGCTAACCTGACGCTGGATTTTATGTATTCGCTGAAAAAACGCACTGGGGTGGTTTCCATCAGCGGAACGTATTACGTCGATAATAAAATGAGCGGCGTGATCCGCCGTGATGTTTCCTATGTATGGAGTGAAAATAAAGACAGCACCCATTTTATATCGACGGATATCAACAAAGTCACGCGTGACGAAACACTGTCCGATGCGGTTATCGAGACGGTTTTACCCGATTTTTATGTCTATCCAGGGAAAAGTATCAGTTACACCATCCTGACTCAGGGCCATCGTGGCTTTATGTTCACCATCGGGAAACGCCCGATATTTTTCTGTACACATTAAGCGGTTTTGGAAGCCGTTCATGAAACATATCAGCCAAATGAAAGCGCTTCCGGGTAAAAGCCGCTGAAGATCAGCGGCTCTGTTGTTACCTGAATCAAAAACTGTATTTAACCCCCAGTAGGCCTTGGGTATTACTATAGCCCTGGTCACCTACCTGTTGCGCCACGTTACCCCATACGTTCAGGCGCGGGGTAATTTGTCCTTCAATACCCACTTTCACTTCACCAATATTTTTCGTACCACGCATATCGCTGCTGACATCGTCCATCTTCACGCTGGCAGGCTGCGTATTATGGATCCAGTTCGCCTCCACGAACGGCTGGAACTCTCGAGATTTATTGTCATCAATAGCATTGTGGCCGTTAATATAGGCTTTTACGCCCATGCGGGTTAGCAGATTACCGGCGGTATCATCCTTGACGAGGGTACCATTGGCTTCGCGATGGTCGTTAGCCTGCACGCCCATCCATACCACCTGCGCTTTGGGCTGCAACCAGTAGCTTTGATGCACGCTTTCACCTAACCTGAAGCTGTAACCGGCTTCAACCGAGGCGGTAATTCCTTTGGATTTATATTCCTCAGCGGCCTGATCCTGACCCATGACCTTGTTATCAAACCAGTTGTACAGCATCCAGGTATCCACATAAGCCCCAGACCGATCGATATTGTTAGCATACCAGGTGCCGTAAAGGCCGACGCTGTAACCGGTGACTTGACCACGGGAATGATAGTCACTCACGGACGACTGCGTGCGGTTCTGGCTGTTGGCATAACCTGCCATTGCACCAATATGCCAACGGTCAAGACCGTCAGTGCTCCACTGTGCCAGATCGCCTCCCAGTTGTAACACATAGCTGTTGATGCGGGTTTTTAGCTGCCCGCTGCCATCGTTGAAGCGAGTATGGGCGCCGACGTTACGCATCCACAGGCTGGTGACCTTCTTCTCACCCGTCAGCATGTCGGTGTACTGGGTTTCACCCAGACGGTCATGGAGACGCGTCATGAACAGCGTATTTGCCGCATAGTTGTTGGCAAGATAGCTGCCCACTTCCGGACGGAACTGATGTTCTGTTATCGGCGGTGTGTCAGATTGCCCTATGTCAGGAATGACCGGATCAGGGATGATCGGGTCTACTGGCTCAGGGTCTACAGGATCAGGGTCCACCGGATCGGGAATAACAGGGTCAGGGATAACCGGGTCTACAGGATCAGGGTCTACCGGATCGGGAATGACAGGGTCAGGGATAACTGGGTCTACTGGATCAGGAATAATCGGTTCGTCCGGCTCAATGTAGCTGGTCAGATACCAGTTTTTACCTTTCTGCACCACGTTGTAGTCATAGGCTCCGGCAACAATACGGCTTGCTTTTTCGAAAGTACCGTTGGAATTGCCAGCAACGTTAACAATTTCAATACCTTCAATGGTTTGCGCCCCGGCTCCTCCAATATTATTTACTGCAACAAATGTGTTGCCTGAAGTATTGCCGAGAACCTGCAGCCTGTCCGTTTCGGAATCATCATCGTTGAGCACAGTATTAAAGACCAGCTTACCGCCGTTGCCTACATAATCTTCATTGATGGTGAGCGTTTGCCATGGCTCGCCATCTTCATGGCTGAAGTTAATGGTTGCGCCACTATTCAGCGTCAGGTCAGTGAGCGTTGAGCTGCTGGTCATATTCCAGGTCGCATCGCTCATTTGTACAGAGATAACGCCTGTGCCCGCCGTAGCGCTGGTGATGTACGACGCCCCGTCCCATCGCGAGTTGTCCGTCATATTGAGCTTAATCGTACTGTTCTGCTGCGGTAGCGTACCGCTGGCAGCGGTGGCGCCAGCAGCACGAATATCACCGTCGATGACGAAACGACCTCCTGAAGAACCGTCAACAATGCCGCCAGTTTCCGTGCTGATGGCGTAACTTTCGCTACTGTTATCGCCCGCCATAGTAATAGCCGCACCGCCTGCCAGATTAATGGCGCCTCGGGAGAGGGCGTATAAACCGGCAGGGGCTTTACTATAGGATGCAGCCTTACTGGCGCTGTTAACGCTAATAGTGGCATTCTCTCCCAAATTAACGGTAGCGTTAGTTGCATATACCGCGTGTGCGCTGGCACCGTTCACCGTAATAGTAGCGTTGTTGCCAAGCTCGGTTCTGGAGGAGGATGCTGCGTAAATCCCCGTTGAGGATGCGCCGGAGGTTTCGATGGTTGCATCGTCACCCAGACGAATCAACGAACCACTTTGTCCGGTACGCAGCCCCTCCGAACTGTCGCCGGTAGTAACAATATGTGCACGATTGCCGACGACAATCGTATTTTTGGCACGTGACGCATCCCGCATGGCGTTAGCTGTAATTCCACGTCCCTGGCTACCTGTTGTTTTGATATACAGATCGTCGCCGACGTAAATATTGGCCGATCCGGTCCAACCCTGGCCCAGTGAGTTATATCCGGCGTTAATACCGTCACCATCCTGACCATCCACGTAGATGCGGGTACGGTCACCGGTAATAATAAATACCGGGTTATCCGGAGTATTCGCGCCGTGAGTACGGATGCCATCGACGTCTCTACCATTATTCGCGGCATTCGCCGACTGCGTCCGAATGGTCAGGTCGTTGCCAAAAATCACGCCCGGACTTCCCGTCCCGCTGTTCTGAATAACCGTGACAGTGTGTTCAAACGCCTCCGCGCCCGGTCCATTAAGCGTGAGGCCATTGCCATAAACCGGGATGGTACCGGTGTTCCACTGATAAACGTAGTTGGGCATGGTACCGACTTTGGTGAAACCGGTACTGGCCTGAGCGGGAATAATAGCCTGTAATTCCGGCGGCAACTGGCTGACTAGCCCACTGGATGGCAGACTATCAACGTCGACCCAGGCCGCCTGGGAGGGAAATACCATAGAGGCTAATGCTGCTGATACCGCTATGGCGATGAATGAGTAATTTTGGGGAGTTGGCATTCTGCCTCCTGCATTATGGCGTAAAGCGTCTTCCACATCGCAATAATATGGAAATAATAAAAATGGAAACGGATCTATAAAATATTTGATATTATTTTATGAATGCTATGCCCTAGCTTATTTTCAAGCCGCAGCTTATGCACATAAAGTTTCTTAATATCAATATTGTCAATATTTACAATCTGCTGAATACTTATTCCTGATACAAAACGCTTCAGTAATATAAATTCCGTATAGTTAAGCGTTCGTCCACGTTTACTGTTGGCAAGCCGACCGGTAAACAAGCGGTGCATCTTTTGCTGTTGCACAATATCATCGTCATCGGAATAAATAATTCCTTGTATTTTATTGCTTTTCAAAATCCAGTAATTGGCCAGCGGAGTTAAACTTTTGTCAGAAATCAGGACAATATGCATACCACTGTTTGCCAGACTGTCAGCCCATTGTAAATCGGTAAATCGTCGAAGATTCGGGAAAGAAAAATCAACAAAGATAAAACCGCTGGATAAATGGTTGTGTCTATCAAGCAATAACTTTTCAATAAACCCTTTTTTCAGGAAAGCATTACCATCTGGCCAGATGGAAAATGCCGCATTATGACAGTATTGCACCCGTACTGCGCTGTCAGGGAATAATTGACAGGATAAATCGCAACTAATGCAATGGACAATTTGTGAAGGCTTTCTCATCATCCTGAACGACTCCCGTCGATGTTTCTATTAATATTTCATTGGTAAATAAATGTGTCAATCCAGATAATATACCGTGCTACGGCTGTCAAAAGTCGCGAATTATTGTCAGTGTCATAAACTCCTGGAAAGACCTAAAATACAGCTTTAAGGAACCATGACAGATCCGACAGTCGTAATACATCATTTCGGATTCGTATTTCACTCATTGAGATTTTTATACAGTATCTCCAATATCATAAAAAATCTTAAAACAGCACTATTTGCTAAATCATGAGGGTGATAAATAACGGTTCTCAATACCATCTGTCTGCTGCCTTCGTCACTATCGGGGTGATGTGATGAAATATAAAAGTAATTCCTGTCAACCTGTAATGAATTCTTATTATTAAAACCTAATTTAAGATTTTTTCTTTTATTGCATTGTTATTCAATGACTTAATGGTGAAATTTGTGCTCTCATCAACTTCTTATATACAAATTTAAGACTATTTTATAGAGACGCATGTAAACTTTAAGGGGTGTAATGCTAATGCCATGAGAAAATTTTGTAACTTAATGCCGGGAGCTATACCTTGCCAATAAGTTGATCTGACTTAATTCTGATCGTGACAGTCTGAGCAACCGACAGACTTATCGGTCGAAACAACTTCAGCTTCTGGCTTCTTTTTTCAATTGCTCATTTGATGAAAACTCTTTCCCGGAGCACATTAGTGAGAAACAGGATGTGGTCAAACCCAATGTCCATAGATGTCGTCAGTCACTTCAGAAATATCCGCCTCCTGGCAGATATCTTTAACCGCTCGTCCAGCTTCGACCAACTTAATTACGGCGATGTTCTGATGCTCAGTGAGACGGGCTTTATGCATAGAGATTCCTTCGTCAGCAGATCGACGACGTGATCTCTAAATGTGAATGGCACGATTATGTGGGATACGTACAAAAAAGTTAAACTAACTGCCAGTAATATGAGTACCTGGTATAAGAATGTATACGGATATTTTACTACTGAAATATAATAATGGGGGGTTAAGAATAAACAGGACGTATGGGAGAACAAGGGTATAAAGATGAAATGCTTGCAGTATCTAATAGATAACAATGAAAAATCAGGTAACTGAGAAACTATTCAGTGTTTAAGTTGATGTGATATTAAGTCATTCAGCCGCTACAGCACATTATCAGGATAATTTCGTCCGGATAAAACGGAGGAGTGAATCACCACAGGTTTAACAGACGCCGCAGAGTCATTTAAGGTGACTTAAAGAGCGGAGCCCATGAGCGGTAAATGTTATCCCGAAGCGTTTAAAATTAAAGCGGTAGAACAGATTATTGAGCGCAGCCATTCTGTTTCCTATGTTTGCATCAAAAATTTTTTCTAAATAGCTACGCGGAATAGTAAACCCCTTTGAGGGAACCCGGTCCGGATGGTGCAATCTGATCAATCGCCAAATCAAAACAAATCACCAACCGGACTAAGCGATGCCGATCATAGCACCCATTCCCCGTGACGAACGACGCCTGATGCAGTAAGTAATCCATAAAACGCATCCGCAGGCTGACGGCCATGCTGATGTTGCATCAGGGCGACCGCGTCAGCGATGTTGCCAGAACGCTCTGCTGTGCCCGTTCCTCCGTCGGACGCTGGATTAACTGGTTCACGCAGTCGGGTGTTGCAGGACTGAAATCATTACCTGCCGGACGAACCCGTCACTGGCCTTTTAAGCATATCTGCACGTTATTACGCGAGCTGGTAAAACATGCTCCCGGCGATTTTTGCCATCAGCGCTCAATGAATGAGCGGACACAACAATAGCGTTCTTGGTAATACACCATAATGCAGTCATTGACATTTATTTCTTTTTTAATATTGTTTTATGAAATAAATAAATCCATTTAGTTTTTTTAATTTTACTTTTAAGAAAATATAAAAAAATTATTCTTGTAATCAGCTACATGATTTGAATGAACTAATTTTATACCTAAAAGTATAATATTTAATCATATATATATTTATTTTCAATATATTTTATACGGATATCCTTATTTATAGTTAACGTGAATTGTTTCTAAATGATAATACATGTGTTTTATTTTACATATTATATTTCCCTCGCTCATACTGCGCCCTCATTTAATCATAGATGACAATTTTTATTCACATTAAGGATGTATGTAATAATGAAAAAAACATTATCGTTAGCAGTTATGGTTATGGCGATGGGCGCGGGTTCTGCAATGGCTGCCGACGTTCCAGTAGCGGCTGGCCAGATCACGTTCAATGGCCAGGTCGATCCAGCGACCTGTATCGCTAAAGTTGTTGACGGCGGTAAAACCAGTATCGGTTCTGACGGTACTGTTACACTGAAAACCGTCACTCTGGCAGATATGAAAGCTGCCGCAACCGTTGCACAAAACACCACTGGTTTGAATCCTAAAGATTTCTCTATCACCGTGGACTGCACTGGCGCTGATGCTGATCTGAAAAACGTAGCTCTGTATATGAGTTCTGCAGACTTCGCCAACAGCGACGGTACTCTGGCTAACAATACCAATATTACCCTGGGCTCAGGCATTAAAATGGCCAATGGCGTAAGTATCGCAGTACACGAAGTTGAAGCTGCCGGCGGTCTGACTCTGGTGAATATGGTTAACCACTCTGACAAACACGAACTGGCACTGGACGATACTACCCGCGCCGGTACCTATAATCTGCGCGCTTCCTACGTTATGGCTCCTGGTGTCACCAGCGATGCAGTGACCTCCGGCGCGGTCACCACTAACTCTATTTACTCTATCGTTTATAATTAATCTACACCTACCCGTGAAGATTATTTAGCGAATTGTCATGCGAGCATGCGTGCCGATATTTTTCGGTACGCTTATTATCAATAAAATATCCTGCCCATACCGCGATGGATTAATGGCGATATTTAAGCACGCAAGGAATGCTTATGTTATGTCATCTGAGAACTGCATTTACGGTCATCACGCTTACCGGCACGTTACTAAGTAATGTCGCCTGGGCTGATATTGTTATTTCAGGTACGCGTATCGTTTATCGCGGCGCACAAAAAGATGTTAACGTGCGCCTGGAGAATAAAGGCTCGCGGCCATTGCTGGTACAAACTTGGTTGGATACCGGTAATGATAATACGGAACCTGGTGCAATTAAGGTACCATTTAACGCCACTCCGCCGGTTTCTCGTATCGATCCCAAAAAAGGCCAGACGATAAAAATTATGTATACCGGTAGTCAAACTCTTCCCAGTGACCGGGAAAGTGTATTCTGGTTCAACGTACTGGAAGTGCCGCCAAAAGCTAATAAAAATGAGAATTCAGCTGCGCAGAACACGCTGCAGTTAGCGTTTCGCACGCGCATTAAACTGTTTTACCGCCCTCAAGGATTGGGCGATCTGGCGGGTGAGGCTCCGGCAAAGTTAACCTGGAGAATGAAGCATGAACAGGGCAAGTCCGTTGTGACCGTTAATAATCCAACGCCCTATTTTGTCTCGTTTAATAGTATTGAACTGGAGTCGACTGGTAAAAAATATATCGTCGACGGTCAAATGGCTGCTCCGCTAACTGAGACCAGTTTTACTCTCAAAACCGCGACTACGATCAGCAGTGGCAAAATTAACTACAGTTTTATCAATGATTTTGGCGGAATTATCAACGCTACAGCCTCTCTACAATAAAAATAAGAAGGATTATAACGTTGTACACCTTTATCAATTGCCCTCATCCCTTATCGCGCACCACCATTGCTATCTGCCTGGCATTGTGTGCTGTTAATAGGGGCTATGCTGCGGAAAGCATTGAGTTTGATGAAACTTTTCTAATGGGTGATGGTAAGTCGTCTATTGATATTAGCCGCTATGCCGACGGTAACCCTACACCGCCGGGGGTATACAATGTCAGCGTTTTTGTTAATGATAAAATTACAACTAATCTGGAAATTCCGTTTATTGATGTCGGAAAAAATGATGCTGAAGCCTGTATCAGCAAAAAAAATCTTGCGCAGTTGCATATTAATCAGCCTGAGATGATAAAAAATAGCGATATTTTGCTAAAGAAAGAGGATGAAAATAGCGATTGCCTGAATCTGACAACGCTAATAGACAATTCGAATATTAGCTACGATAGCAGCGATCAACGTTTATACATTACTGTACCGCAAGCCTGGCAGAATCGTAGCTATCAAGGTTATGTCGACCCTTCATTGTGGGACAATGGGATTAATGCCGCCACTTTATCTTATTCACTCAATGCCTATCACAGTGAATATGACAATGGAAATAATGACACCTTTTATGGTGCATTTAACAGCGGTGTTAACCTTGTGGGTTGGCGCTTTCGTGCCACCGGTAACTATAACTGGGCCAAAAATGGTGGTAGTAACCTCGATTTTCAGAACCGCTACGTTCAGCGTGATATTACCGCATTGCGATCTCAGCTCATTATGGGTGAGGCCTATACGACGGGCGAAACCTTTGACTCGGTTAATATTCGCGGTGCTCGCCTCTATAGTGACAGCCGAATGTTGCCATCCTCGCAGGCCAGCTATGCGCCTATTATTCGAGGAGTTGCTAACAGCAACGCCAGGGTCACTATTACCCAGGGGGGTTATAAAATCTATGAAACTACCGTACCGCCAGGAGCCTTTATCATTGACGATCTTAGCCCATCCGGTTTCGGTAGCGATTTGATCGTTACTATTGAAGAGGCTGACGGCTCCAGGCGAACCTTTAGCCAGCCGTTTTCTTCAGTGATGCAGATGCAGCGACCTGGCGTCGCCCGCTGGGATTTTAGCATTGGACAGATGAAAGACGACAGCCTGCGTCATGAACCTAATTTGATTCAGGGATCGTTTTACTACGGTATCAACAACTATGTGACTGGTTATGCAGGCCTGCAAGTCACCGATAATGATTACTCAGCTGGGTTATTAGGTGTGGGGATTAACACACCATTTGGCGCCATTGCAGTGGATGTCACCCAATCGCAGGCGGAAATCACCGATGATGAGTCTTATGCCGGACAGAGTTACCGCCTGACGTGGAACAAACTGCTGGAGCCGACAGAGACCTCGATCAACGTTGCTGCTTATCGCTATTCTACCCGAAAATATCTTGGGCTGAGCGATGCACAACGCCTGATTGATGATGCGGCACATGGCGTGGTGAGTACGAAAATGAATACTTACGAGCGACTCAAAAATCAGTTTACCGTCAGTATCAGCCAGCCGTTGCAATTTGAGAAAGAGGATTACGGTTCATTCTATCTTTCCGGATCCTGGAGTGATTATTGGGCGGGTGAGCATAGTCGCAGTGAGTACAACGTCGGCTATAGCAAAGGGTTCAGTTGGGGGAGTGCGGGTATTACCGTTCAGCGTACATGGAACGAATATGGTGATAAAGACGATGCGATGTATATTAACTTTAGCATTCCATTGAGTAATCTTTTTGGTGGTACTTACCGCCGTTCAGGTTTTACCAGCCTTAACGCCAATATTAATACTGATTTTAACGGCACCCATATGGTGAATATGAACTCAAGCGGTAATAGCGAAGATAATTTGCTGAATTACAGTGTTAACACCGGTTATACGATGAATAAGACCGGTAGCGATCTTGCCTCAGTAGGCGGTTATGCCAGCTATGATTCACAATGGGGCAGTTGGTCTGCATCCAGCTCATTTGATACTGATAAGAGTCGACAATATTCACTGAGTACAGATGGTGGTTTTGTGCTGCATAGCGGTGGTCTGACCTTCAGTAATGACAGTTTTAGCTCCAGCGACACCATAGTGCTGGTGAAAGCGCCAGGGGCCAAAGGTGCACGTATTAACAGTAGCGGCAGTAGCGTAGACCGTTGGGGCTACGGTGTAACCTCTTCGCTGTCACCATACCGTGAAAATACCATTTCACTGGATATTGAGGACATGGATGGTGACGTGGAACTGAAAAGTACCAGTACCATTGCCGTACCGCGCGATGGCGCGATTCTCTTCGCCAACTTCGAAACCGACCAGGGGCGTTCAGCCATCATAAATATGAGCCGCAGCGATAATAAGACATTGCCGTTTGCTGCTGAGGTTTATGAAGGTGATGCGCCAATTGGCAATATGGGCCAGGATGGTCAGGCATTTGTGCGTGGTATTAACGATGCTGGTGAACTCATCGTTCGTTGGTATGAAGAGGGTCGGCCGCAGTCCTGTCGCGCAGCCTATCAATTCCCGGCTCAGCCAGCCACTCTACCGGGGAGTCAGACATTGGTGTTGAGTAATGTCATCTGCCGTATCTCCAACCGTAACTAAGATGGAATAGATCATGAAACGGAATAAATCTGTACTTACCGCACCATTATTGGGGCTGATATTACCACTAGCCAGCCAGGGGGCAGCGGCCCCTACCGAAATTAATGTTGATTTTACCGCAACGGTGATTGAGACCACCTGTAATTTTATTATTGATACTGCCGTCAGCCCGGCTGTTAAGGAAAATACGCGTAATAGTCAGTATACATTGACTATACCTAATGTTTCTTTGGATAAAATCATTAGCGAAGACCCTGCGGCGCAGTCTAATTTTACGCTGAAGACTGATAATTGCAGCCCTGGGATTTCTGCCATTAGCACAAAAATCACCAGTTCCGCAGGACGCACTGGCAACCTGATTAACAACAGTCTGTCAAACAGTACTGCGGCAACTAATATCGGCATGGGTTTTAAACGCCAGAGCGATAGCGGTAGTAACTTTATTACTCCGGATAACGCCACGACTATCACATGGAGTTCTGATGAAAGGTCAGCAGGTTTACCCTTGACCGTTGCCCTGCGCATCGTTAACAGCAGTGGTACAACGTCTACCGGTGAGTTTGAGTCTACCGCCACCTTCAACTTCACCTATAACTAACAAGGATGATGATAATGAACAGGAAATTACTCGCCGGGATGGTTTTTGGTAGTTTATTAAGCACAGGAGTTGCTTCTCCAGCTTGGGCCGGAACCTCAACCCTTGATCTCAAAGTAAAAAGTACTATCGAAGTAGGTACCTGTACTGCGGCTATCTACGACGGTACCACTCAAACCAACACTATCGCACTGGGTAACGTGCCAGTTTCACAGGTAGTGAACTATCAAAGTAATGCAGGCAAAGCTTTTAAAATACGTTTTTCTGACTGTTCTGGTTTGCCAAACGGCAAGGCTAATCTGAAAATTGTTAAGCGGGCCAATGGCTGTGCAGGGGGCAACTCAAACCAGGCTGGTTTTGCCAATAGTACAGCCGCTGCAAGTGGTGGCGCTACGGCTACGGCCCTGGAGCTATGGACGGGTAGCTCGGCAGGTCAGGGAACGCAGTTCCACTGCTACACGCCGGACACCACCACACAGGAGATTAATGTCTCAGCAGCAACAGGTTCTACTACGGTTGATTATGATATGAGCGCCAGGTTAGCCATGCCGTCGGGTAAATCCCTGGCTGATATTCAGGCGGGGTCATTTCTTGGTGAAACCACCTTTATTATCTCTTATAACTAAGGCTCTGGAATAGCCATGCTGACGCGCAGACAGTGTTATTTTCTATTTTGTTCAGGGCTGGCAACGGCCTTTTTATCGCGACCGGGATACGCCGACCATAACGTCGATGTGACTGCAACGGTGATTAATAATACCTGTCGGTTGGAAGTCAATGATAACGGTGTGGTGCGACTGCCCACCGTTAAGCTGGACTATTTCTCGAATGAGATTACAGCTGAAACTGATTATGCCGGGGGGCAAAACTTTACACTGCGTCTGGTTGATTGTCCGGTCAGCGATGATAAGATTTCTCAGGTGTTATTTACCTTTTCCCCGCAACAGGGAGCCTTGCCTGCGGATAACTTACAGGTATTTGCTAATGAGTTAGCGCAAAATAAAGATGGTGCGAAAAATGTTGGCGTGGTGATTTTTTCCGCTCAGAGCAACGCTACACGTTTTAATGTGCTGGATGTCAATGGGATGTCAAAAGCTATCTATAGCTTGCCGGATAGCAATTACAGTAATTCACAGTGGACATTCTACGCCCGGATGCAAAAAATTGTCAGCATGGAAGATGTGTCATCAGGGCTGGTAACTGCCAGAGTGCTGGTGAATATATCTTACCAGTAAATAAAAACAAGGATGATAAAATAATGACGATTAAATTTCGCATGTTATGTCTGTTGTTGTCGACTCTTTCTTTATTTTCACAAGCCTCCTATGGATGGTCTGTTTTTGTTGGAGATTATGGCAACGTAAATAGTAGTAATATTTCAAGCAGCATCAGCGATATCACTGTAGATTTCAACCCGACAACTTTTGTAAAACCTCTGGCAATGCATGAAGGAAACGGTTTACGGGAAATTGCTGTGACGGATGCTGCAAGAGATCTTGATCCTCATACCGGCCTGAGTTGTAATAAGGATGGTAACGAAGGTCAGGCTGATTTGCATCATGGGTATATCGATTCTGGATTAACTTATAATGGCAATAAGCTCTGGAAGACAAATATTACCGGGCTCTATTTTGCTCTTGAATTTACTAGTATTAACTTTGGTGGGCAATATTACAGTGAGCAATTTTGGGTCAACTGGGCCAGCGGTGATAGTGCAGCTAAATCCTTTAATATGCATACTATAATGGGGGCCGATCAGCGTACAAAAAATGGAATGTGCGATAGGGCTACCAACTGGAAGTATTATGCCTATGGTGGCATTGTTTTATGGATTAAATATCATATTTATATTGATGATAAATTTAATCCTAATGGTGCAACATCCCTTCCCATCACTTTTCTGAAAAGTAGTATATATGATCTTAAATTTAATACACCGTACACCTCAGATGCTGCGCAGCATTCTGTGAGCTACGTGTTCAATAGTGGTACACTGAATATCAATTATCCAACCTGCACAGCCAGTGCCGTTACCGGTGAGGGCGTTAGTAATGCTACCGTGCCGTTTGGACGTGTTTCTGCTGAAGATATTGTTAATGGAAGCACAACGATGCAGAAAACATTTTCTATTGAACTCAGTAACTGTAAGTATGTTAAAAATCTGAATGTGACGCTGGATTCTACCAATATTGGTACAAAAGATAAAACTTTACTAAGTAATACATTGACGAGTAGTGCTGCCAGTGGGATTGGGGTAATGATTGAGGGGGAGAAGAACCCACTCAGCACCAGCGACTGGACATTGCTCAAGCCCAGAGACAGTACTTCAGTTTATAAATTTACCAATACACCTGATTATACCAACAGCGATATTGGAAATAGTACCCAAACAATGAATTTTCGGGCTACCTTAAAACAGGATGGCAGTAATGTTATCAATGCAGGTGAATTTAAAGCTACGGGTAGATTTACCATCAACTATCCATAATATCTTTACCTGTAGATCTACTACCGGGGCAGGAAACATATTCGATAGAGCCCGGTGTTAGATCTTTTTCAAAAAGATGGTCGTTCGGTATGAATGACCTCTTTATTGTATATAAATTCCAGGTCGCTATGGGGAAAATTCTTTGTCACGATTGATATGTATATGCATGTAGGCACCACAATAGGTTGGCTTATAACAAATAATGGCTATGTCAATAACCGGATTGCTACAAACCAAAAATAATATCATATGGTTATTGACGTCAATGGTTCAATCAGCCTGATAAGCGTGAGTTGGAATATCATGAGTAAAATAGAAAGAAGTATATAGAAGTTAAATAATATACCGCCTTTAGAGTATATTTCAATTTATCGTGCTCAGAGGTTATTGAATTGTGAGCCAGCAGATTGACTTCATTGGCATGATATTGGTGCAATAAATCGTTGTTTGAGGATAGCAAAAACAAATGGGGTATTAGGGTGTGTCCTTAACCTAACAATCGCCTCAAAAACAATTTGATGGCTCCCGGTTTTAACATGCACTGGTAGTTTCTTGCCGTTTTCTCTGAACGTGTCGCTGAGGCGCGCAGGTAAATCCCGCCATGGAGCGCCTGAACAAAGCACCCAAAATATGCCATTCATAACATGTCGATGAGAAAAGTAAGGACGTCCACCTCTGGAAGAGCCCCTTTCAGGTGGCAACATAAAGGAAATGAGCGCCCACGCTTCTTCAGGGAAATCGTAACGAGCCAAATTCAGTGACGCTTTGTAATCAAATCATGCGTCAGATTGTACAAAAATAGTTACGGGACACACCCTGGCTTGATGGCTTCGTTAATAGCCACATCCGGCCATGTTCCAGATGTGGGGCTTTTCTCCTTCCCCTCTATTCGGTACTTCCTCCGCCAGCACGTTGACCCCGTTGGATTCACCAGCAAAAAGAGCCCCTGCCGATAGAAAATTTGTAAGGTTTACTACGGTTTCAAAGTGATATTATTATTTGATTATTAATGATTTTTTCTTTTGGTGGCATGTCATTTTACCTCCAATAGTTGGTATGCCCAATTGTGCCCCCAAAGGCATATTGATACCAATAGACTCCGGTTGACCTCAGAATACAAGGAATGCTTGATATATAAGGAATTATAAAGGGTTTTGTTGACGTCAGGAGAGTTCAGAAGAGGCAAACTGGCGGAAGATCACAGGAGTCGAACCTGCCCGGGACCGCTGGCGGCCCCAACTGGATTTGAAGTCCAGCCGCCTCACCGGAGACGACGATCTTCCGCGCCTCGATTGCTACATGGAGGCGCGCGCATTATAGCTACTTCCTGACGTTTCCACATCCCCTCCCGTGCTTTTTTAACTTCCCTTTCCTTCTGCCATGATCGGTTTCATATAAACCCCCATAAAATCCATTAGTTACATTTCATCACACTTTTTGGCGCTACCCTGATCACAGAAAACAAGAATCGTAATTTGATAACCAAATAACGGAATATTCACGCTCGCAGGGAAGGTTTACAAAAACTGTAACCGGTATCAGTGAGCGTTGTAAGCGTTAAGGATGCGTAATGAAAAGTGAGATTCTCTCCGTTAAGGAGAAGATTGGCTATGGTATGGGCGATGCCGCGAGCCACATCATCTTTGATAACGTCATGTTATATATGATGTTCTTCTATACCGATATTTTCGGCATTCCCGCTGGTTTTGTTGGCACCATGTTTTTACTGGCGCGTGCGCTTGATGCCATCTCCGACCCTTGCATGGGCCTGCTGGCCGACCGTACCCGCTCTCGCTGGGGCAAATTCCGACCCTGGGTGCTGTTTGGCGCGTTGCCGTTTGGTATCGTTTGTGTGCTGGCTTATAGCACGCCGGATCTCAGTCTGAACGGCAAAATGATTTATGCCGCCATCACCTACACGTTGCTCACCCTTCTGTACACTGTGGTCAACATCCCTTACTGCGCGTTGGGGGGTGTAATAACCAATGACCCAACGCAGCGTATCTCCCTGCAATCCTGGCGCTTTGTGCTGGCAACGGCGGGCGGAATGCTTTCTACCGTACTGATGATGCCTCTGGTGAAACTGATTGGCGGCGAGAATAAGGCGCTGGGCTTCCAGGGGGGTATCGCGGCGCTCTCGGTGGTGGCGTTCCTGATGCTGGCGTTCTGCTTCTTTACCACCAAAGAGCGCGTTGAAGCGCCTGCCACCCATACCTCCATGCGTGAAGACCTGCGTGATATCTGGCACAACGACCAGTGGCGCATAGTCGGCCTGCTCACCATCCTGAATATTCTGGCGGTATGCGTGCGCGGCGGGGCGATGATGTATTACGTCACCTGGATATTGGGCAAACCGGGCGTGTTTGTCGCCTTCCTCACCACCTATTGCGTCGGCAACCTGATTGGCTCGGCGCTGGCAAAACCGTTGACCGACTGGAAATGCAAAGTGAGCGTTTTCTGGTGGACCAACGCTTTACTCGCAGTAATCAGCGTGGCGATGTTCTTCGTACCGATGCACGCCACGATCGCTATGTTCGTCTTTATCTTTGTGATTGGCGTATTGCACCAGTTAGTCACGCCTATCCAGTGGGTGATGATGTCTGACACCGTCGACTACGGCGAATGGTGTAACGGCAAACGCCTGACGGGGATCAGTTTTGCCGGCACGTTGTTCGTGCTGAAACTGGGTCTTGCCCTCGGCGGGGCGCTGATTGGCTGGATGCTGGCAGGCGGCGGTTACGACGCGGCGGCGAAAACGCAAAACAGTGCCACGATCAGCATCATCATCGCTCTGTTCACTATCGTCCCGGCCATCTGTTATCTGCTGAGCGCCGCGATCGCTAAACGCTACTACACCCTGAAAAGCCCGTTCCTGAAAACCATTCTGGAACAACTGGCGCAGGGCGCACACCGCAACGAACAAGAATTTACCCATAAAGAATTGCAAAACTAAAGGAACAGACTATGAAAATTAGCGACGGAAACTGGCTGATCCAGCCTGGCCTTAATTTGATTCACCCGGTTCAGGTGTTCGACGTTGAACAGCACGGGAATGAGATGGTGATCTATGCCGCGCCGCGTGATGTCCGCGAACGAACCTGGCAACTGGATACCCCGTTGTTTACCCTGCGCTTTTTCTCGCCGCAGGAAGGAGTGATAGGTGTACGGATGGAACACTTCCAGGGCGCTTTGGATAACGGCCCACATTATCCGCTCAATGTCTTGCAAGATATCAACGTAGAGATGCAGAACAACGCTGAATTTGCCGAACTCAAGAGCGGCAGCCTGAGCGTGCGCGTCACCAAAGGCGAGCTCTGGTCTCTGGATTTTCTGCGCAACGGTGTACGTATCACCGGTAGTCAGTTGAAAAATAACGGCTATGTGCAGGACACCAATAGCGGGCGCAACTACATGTTCGAGCGTCTGGATCTCGGCGTGGGCGAAACCGTCTACGGGCTGGGCGAGCGCTTTACCGCGCTGGTGCGTAACGGTCAGACGGTGGAGACCTGGAACCGCGACGGCGGCACCAGTACCGAACAGTCTTACAAGAACATCCCGTTCTATATCACCAACCGTGGCTACGGTGTGCTGGTAAACCATCCGCAGTGCGTGTCGTTTGAAATTGGCTCCGAGAAAGTCTCCAAAGTTCAGTTCAGCGTCGAGAGCGAGTATCTGGAATACTTCGTCATCGACGGCCCGACCCCGAAAGACGTGCTGAACCGCTATACCCAATTTACGGGTCGTCCGGCGCTGCCGCCCGCCTGGTCGTTTGGCCTGTGGCTGACCACCTCATTCACCACCAACTACGACGAAGCGACCGTTAACAGTTTTATCGACGGTATGGCCGAGCGCAATCTGCCGCTGCACGTCTTCCACTTCGACTGTTTCTGGATGAAAGCTTTTCAGTGGTGCGATTTTGAATGGGACCCGGTGACTTTCCCCGATCCGAAAGGGATGATTCGCCGCCTGAAAGCGAAAGGGCTGAAAGTCTGCGTGTGGATTAACCCCTACATCGGCCAGAAATCCCCGGTCTTCCAGGAGCTGAAAGAGAAAGGATATTTGCTAAAACGCCCGGACGGCTCCTTGTGGCAGTGGGATAAATGGCAGCCGGGACTGGCGATTTACGACTTCACCAACCCGCAAGCCTGCGAATGGTATGCCGACAAGCTGAAGGGCCTGGTGGAGATGGGAGTGGACTGCTTCAAAACTGACTTCGGCGAACGCATTCCAACGGATGTGCAGTGGTTTGATGGTTCTGATCCACAGAAAATGCACAACCATTATGCCTACATCTACAACGAACTGGTGTGGAACGTGCTGAAAGAGACCGTCGGCGTTGAAGAGGTGGTGCTGTTCGCCCGTTCCGCCTCGGTGGGCGCGCAACAGTTCCCGGTGCACTGGGGCGGCGACTGCTACGCCAACTACGAATCGATGGCGGAAAGCCTGCGCGGCGGGCTGTCCATCGGCCTGTCAGGGTTTGGCTTCTGGAGTCATGATATTGGCGGATTCGAGAATACCGCGCCGGCGCATGTCTACAAGCGGTGGTGCGCATTCGGCTTGCTCTCCAGCCACAGCCGCCTGCACGGTAGCAAATCCTACCGGGTTCCGTGGGCCTATGACGACGAGTCCTGTGACGTGGTGCGCTTCTTCACCGAACAGAAGTGCCGGATGATGCCGTATCTGTATCGGGAAGCGGCGCGCGCCAACGAAGCCGGTACGCCAATGATGCGGGCGATGATGCTGGAGTTCCCGGACGATCCGGCGTGTGATTATCTTGATCGCCAGTACATGCTGGGAGATGCGGTCATGGTAGCGCCAGTATTTAGTGAAGCGGGCGACGTGGAGTTCTACCTGCCAGAAGGCCGCTGGACGCACCTGTGGCGCAACGATGAAGTGCAGGGCAGCCGCTGGCATAAACAGCAGCATGACTTCCTGAGTCTGCCAGTGTACGTGCGTGACAATACACTACTGGCGCTGGGCAACAATAGCCAGAAGCCCGATTACGCCTGGCATGAGGGTACGGCCTTCCAGTTATTCCATCTGGATGACGGCTGCGAAGCGGTCTGCGAAGTCCCTGCTACGGATGGTTCGACAATCTTTACGCTGCAGGCGAAACGCACAGGCAATACCATTACGGTGAGCGGCGAAGGCGAGGCGCGCAACTGGACGCTGTGTCTGCGTAATATTACGCAGATTAGCGGTACCAAATGCGGCTCATATGCGGGAAGTGAACTGGGCGTAGTGATCACCCCGCAGGGAAATGAAGTGGTGATTACGCTTTAAATCTAAATCGCCGGATGGCGCCGTGAGCTGCGCTTATCCGGCCTAAAAATGAGCAAGAACCGTAAGCCCGGTAAGCGCCATCGCCACCGGGCAAGCCCTCAATTACAGCGCTGGCTCCGTTGACGTAACTTCACCGCCGGACACCACGCCCGCTTGCATCGTCTGTGTTATCTGCTGCTTTTGTGCGTTGACCGCGTGTAATTGCCCGTTTACCGTCGGTTTCAACGGCGCATCGGCCTGAATATTGCCGCTGGCCGTGAGCTGAATATTGCCATCGCCAGCAATCGGTAATGCCGGCCAGCCCCACCGCTGTAGCACATCCATTGGTACGCCGCGTCCGTTCAGGCTGATTTGCGTCTGACGCTGCGGCAGTTGCGATACGCTGGCAGTGGCTTCCAGTATCCCTTTTCCAGTAAACGCGCTCAGATCGCTGATGTTGACCGTGCTGGCATTAGCCGTCAACGACAGCGACGGGCGGCGCACGTCCACACGGTTAAAGGTTGCCGCTGCGGCGTTGAGGGTCGCATTGCCGCTCCAGACGCCCCATTGATGATGTTGTACCAGCTCCAGGTTTGCGCCGTAGCCGTCCAGGGCGGTGATTTGCCACGGGAAGGCCGGGTCGATATCAATCACCAGATTGCGGCTGGCGCTGAATTTTTTCAGCGTCAGGCTGTTCAACCAGTCGGGCAGCGGCTTCATCCATAACTGCTTCCAGTTTTCCGGCAGCGTATACTCCAGCCCGGCGATAGCGGTATCGTCCAGAATAAGCGCTTTGCCTTCGCGTAACCAGGCGCCGGAAGTTCTGACCATACCGCCTTCCCAGCGGGTGGTGAACTGGCGTAGCGCAACGCCCTGTGGTGAAAATTCGGCGTTCAGGATTGGATCGAGCAAGTGCAGCGAGCCGTAAATAAACTCGCTGGCGTTCATCGATAATTTACCTTCCTGACTTTGCCAGTCTTCTTTGTGCAGAGTCAGATTGCGCAAACTCAGGTCAAGATCGGTGACTGCCCAGTCTGGTCCTTGCAGGCTGGAGTCCGTCACTTCAAGACGACCAATCTGCAAAGATGGAACCGTAGTAAGCGGCGCGAAAAACTCGCTCAGGGATTTATCGCTTTGTAACCGAATATCATTCAGCCGCAGATTTTCAACGACCCAACTACCGTCAGCGTTACGCCGGGCGACGCCGGTTAACGCTCCGCGCGCCATATCGGCGCCGACGGTGTTTAACATCACCTGAGTATGGTCGATACTGCCTTCAATAAGCACATTTGTGGCGGGAACGTCGTTTAACGTCAGCGAACCGGCGCTCAGTTGGATCTGGGCTTTATTGCCCAATACCCGACCGGCTTCGGGGCGCCAGGGCATAACGCCGCCGTTAACGCGCTGGGCGCTCAACCGCCATTCGCTGCCGGGACTATTGAGCGCCATATTGCGAAGTTGCAGGCGGTCGGCCTCAAACGGGAAAGGGGCGGTTTGCACTGAAATATTCAGCGTGCCGTCCTGTAACAGAATCGTGTCGACATGCAGCGGCGCGGTTAACTGGCGAATGCTCAGACCGATATCTACGGTTTTCGCGACCAGGGTAGCAGGCTGACCATCACGACCAAAGGTCACATTCTCCAGTAAAAGATGGGATGGGGCGGAAAAACGATGATCCATCACGTCGAATGTGAGGTGATAACCGCTGTTCTCTGATATCCAGTTGCTGACATGATCTGCGCCCCAGCGCGTTTGCAGCAGAAAATAAAAGCCGAAAATCACCACTAAACAGGCGATCAGCACGTAGAGAAGCAACCTCCCAATCAATTTCATGGTCTTCCATCCCGTGAAATGCACATAGGGGATTTATGCACGATTTGCGTGCAATCCTCAAGACAGGAATGGTGAAAGAGCGTTACAGCAGCGGCGAATCGTGTCGCCGCCGCAGGGTTTTTACGGTTTTTCCGGCGGGAGAATCAGGTTCAGCACGATAGCCGTGATGCCGCCAGCGGCAATTCCGGATGAGAGCAGATTTTTCACCCATTCTGGCGCGAACTGCAGGATCTGCGGCTGTTGCGAGACGCCAAGACCCACGGCCAGCGACAGGGCGATAATCAGAATCGCGCGGCGGTTCAGCGGCTCACGCGAGACAATACGCACCCCGGAGGCGGCAATGGTGCCGAACATCACTAACGTGGCGCCGCCGAGCACCGGTTCCGGGATATGCTGCACAAAACCGCTTACCGCCGGGAACAGGCCGAGCACAATCAGCATCAGCGCGACGACAAATCCCACATAGCGACTGGCGACGCCGGTCAACTGAATTACGCCGTTGTTCTGACCGAAACAGGAATTCGGGAACGTATTAAATACCGCTGAAACAAATGAGTTCAGGCCGTTAGCCAGTACGCCGCCCTTTAGCCGTTTCATGTACAAGGGGCCGGATACCGGCTGCTCGGAGACATCAGAGGTGGCGGTGATGTCTCCGATGGTCTCCAGCGACGTAATCATAAAGACCAGCATCAACGGCAGTAACAGGTTCCAGTCAATGCCCAGACCATAATACAGCGGGGTCGGCACCATCAGGATGTCCTGCGAGACCGGCGCGTTATTCTCAGGCAACATGCCCATAAACCAGGCCAAAAGATAGCCTGCCGCCATGGCAATAACCAAAGAAGCCACGCGCAGGTAGGGATTACGTTGCCGATTCAGCAGGATGATAATGGCCAGGACGACGCCGGCCAGTAACAGGTTTTTCGGTGCGCCAAAGGTGTTGTCGCTCATGGCGGCATAGCCGCCGCCGATGGAAGTTAGCCCCACCTGAATCAGCGACAGGCCAATAATCATCACCACGACGCCGGAGACTAACGGCGTGATAATCCGGCGCGCCAGATGTAGAATGCGAGAAAGCACCATCTCGGTGCAGCTTGCCAGCATCAGCGTGCCGAACAGCGCCGCCATCATCGTCGGGACGTCCGCGCCGCCGGTTTTCAGCGCGGTACCGCCCATAATCAGCGGGGCGACAAAGTTAAAACTGGTTCCCTGGATGGATAACAGCCCCGATCCTACCGGCCCCCACGCTTTGATTTGAATAATAGAGGCTACGCCGGAGGCGAACAGCGACATGCTGATAATGTGCTGCGTATCCTGCGCCGGTAAACCCAACGCCTGGCAGATTAACAGCGCTGGCGTGATTACCGCGACAAACATGGCCAGCAGATGCTGACAAGCGGCAAAAAGGGTTTGAGGGAGCGGCGGGCGATCTTCAAGACGGTAAATTAATTCGCTGTTTTGCGTCTGCGCAACCGGTTGCGCATCTGCCGGCTCGATGGCGTTAACGGACATCAGGGACATTCTCGTGGTGGAAAAGCGGTGATTTTATCTGACCAGATGGTAAAAGCAAACGATTGCGAGCGAATATTCTTAATATTTAAAAAAGATAAATGCACCTTTTTATATAACTTTTTGCCTTTTTCTGCTTAAAATCCATGCCGAAGACTCGCAAAGAGCTAAAAAACTGACTCAGGAAATGATTTGTGCGCACATGTCACAGCGCACTACAGGAGCTTTAAATGTTTGAACTCGATACCTTATCGACCCTTGTCGCCGCCACGCTGGTGCTGCTACTGGGTCGCAAGCTGGTCCAGTCTGTCTCCTTACTGAAGAAATATACGATTCCGGAGCCGGTGGCAGGGGGGTTACTGGTCGCGGTTGCTCTGCTGGTACTGAAAAAAAGCGTCGGTTGGGAGGTCAACTTTGATATGACCCTGCGCGATCCGTTGATGCTGGCGTTTTTCGCGACGATCGGCCTTAACGCTAACCTTGCCAGCCTGCGCAAGGGGGGACGCGTTGTTGGCGTCTTCCTGGTCGTCGTGGTCGGATTACTGCTGATGCAGAATGCCATCGGTATCGGCATGGCGAGTCTGTTGGGTCTGGACCCGTTAATGGGGCTGATTGCCGGGTCAATTACGCTGTCCGGCGGACACGGTACCGGCGCGGCGTGGAGTAAACTGTTTGTCGAACGTTATGGTTTTGCCAATGCCACCGAAGTTGCAATGGCATGTGCAACCTTTGGTCTGGTGCTGGGCGGGTTGATTGGCGGCCCGGTAGCGCGTTATCTGGTGAAACACTCCACCACGCCGGATGGAATGCCTGACGATCAGGCCGTGCCGACAGCCTTTGAAAAGCCGGATGTGGGTCGTATGATCACCTCTCTGGTGCTAATCGAAACTATCGCCCTGATTGCTATCTGTCTGACCGTGGGCAAAATCGTAGCGCAGCTACTGGCGGGAACGGTGCTTGAACTGCCGGTCTTCGTTTGTGTGCTATTTGTTGGGGTGATCCTCAGCAATGGCCTGGCGCTGGTGGGTTTTTATCGCGTATTTGAGCGTGCTGTTTCGGTGCTGGGGAACGTGAGTTTGTCACTGTTCCTGGCAATGGCGCTGATGAGCCTGAAGCTGTGGGAACTGGCGTCGCTGGCGCTGCCGATGCTGGCGATTCTGGTGGTACAGACCATCTTCATGGCGCTGTACGCGATCTTCGTCACCTGGCGCATGATGGGGAAAAACTACGATGCGGCGGTGCTGGCGGCGGGTCACTGTGGTTTTGGCTTGGGCGCAACGCCGACCGCCATTGCTAATATGCAGGCGATTACCGACCGTTTTGGCCCCTCGCATATGGCGTTCCTGGTGGTGCCGATGGTCGGCGCGTTCTTTATCGATATCGTCAATGCGTTGGTGATCAAGCTGTACCTGATGCTGCCAATGTTTGCCGGATAAAGATGAAAAAACGTTGCCGTCAACCTGAAACTCTGCGTGAACGCTGTCGTCATATTTTTGGCGATGAGCCGCCGGTTCTTAACGTATGGGAAGCGGAGTTTGACTATGCCGATGCTGAGTTGCAGGCGCTGGCGGCGACGGACTGGCGGCAGATTACCGATTGGCATCTGAGCGTTTATTATGTGCTGAATCTGGTTTACCACGAGCCGATGCAGCCGGAATTGTTTCGTTATCTGTTTCCTCTATGCCTTGCCTGTTGGCGCGAAACGCTGTTAACCCATGGCTATGGCGATCACTTCGAGGAGTCTTTCCTGCGCGCGTTACGGCGGCCTTATCTCTGGCGGGAAATGATGGATGCCGCTCAGCGCCAGCAGGTACGGCATTTTTTGCTGGAGACCATGCTGGCGCGAATCAATCACGAGCGCGGTTTCAATTCTCCGCTGACCTGGCTGGATACCTTCAATGTTCTCGGCGGCGTTGCGCCGTTTATCCGTTCGCTCTGGAATCAGTGGTGGTCACTGGATACGCCGGGTAAAGCGGTATGCGCGTTGCAGTACGCCGCGCATTTAATTTATCCGGTAGAGGTTAACCCGCTTTGGCCAGAAGGCTCGTGGCAGTGGCAACCGCCATTAGGTGCGACGGAAGAACCGTGGTTGGAAAATAATCTGGCGTTTTTAACCCGGCAGTTAACGTCGGAGATGATCCTCGACGGGGTGCAGAAGGCGGCGGCAATGCTGCGGGACGAGCCGGAGAGTGCGATGGCAACGCGTATCTCGCGCGATGCCCTGGCAGCCCAGGACGTTATCGCTATCCAGATTGAGGATCTTCTGTCGGCTCTGTCGCGCGGCGAATAGGATTAGGCGTTGGAATAACGTTCGGTTTCCGGCATCCAGCGCTCAATCAGCGCTTGTGCCTGCTGCGGATAACGTTCGTGAATATGACGGGCAATACGCTGAACTTCGGGGATCATGGCTTGATCGCGCAGCAAATCAGCTACTTTAAATTCGGCGTTACCCGTCTGGCGCGTGCCCAGTAATTCCCCCGGGCCGCGAATCTCTAAATCTTTTTGCGCAATCACAAAGCCGTCGTTGCTGTCGCGCAATACCTGTAAACGCTTCTGCGCCGTTTTCGACAACGGCGATTTATAGAGCAGCACACAGTGCGATGCGACCGCGCCACGGCCAACGCGCCCTCTGAGCTGGTGTAATTGCGCCAGGCCCAGTCGCTCCGGGTTTTCAATAATCATCAGGCTGGCGTTAGGAACATCGACCCCCACCTCAATCACCGTAGTGGCGACAAGCAGATGCAGTTCACCCTGCTTAAAGGCCTGCATCACCGCCTGTTTTTCGGCGGGCTTCATGCGGCCGTGTACCAGGCCAATATTCAACTCCGGTAACGCCAGCTTGAGTTCCTCCCAGGTGGCTTCCGCCGCCTGCGCTTCCAGCAGGTCGGACTCTTCAATCAGCGTACAGACCCAGTAGGCCTGACGGCCTTCGGTTGTGCAGGCGTTGCGCACACGATCAATGATTTCATGGCGACGGGTATCCGGAATAGCAACGGTAGTGACAGGGGTACGGCCCGGCGGGAGCTCGTCAATCACCGAGGTATCGAGATCGGCGTAGGCAGTCATCGCCAGGGTGCGCGGAATGGGCGTTGCGGTCATAATCAACTGATGCGGATGAAAGCCCTGCTGCTGGCCTTTTTCCCACAATGCCAGCCGCTGGTGGACGCCAAAGCGGTGCTGCTCATCGATAATGACCAGCGCCAGCCCGTTAAACTGCACCTGTTCCTGAAAGATAGCGTGGGTGCCGACAATCATCTGCACCTGACCGCTGGCAATAGCCTCTTGCTGCGCCTGGCGCGCTTTACCTTTTTGCTTACCGGCCAGCCAACCCACTTCAACGCCCAACGGTTCGAACCAGTTGCGGAAGTTGTTGGCGTGCTGTTCAGCCAACAATTCGGTCGGCGCCATCAACGCCACCTGCTTACCGTGGGCAATAGCGCGCAAGGCGGCAAGCGCCGCAACCAACGTTTTACCGGAACCCACGTCGCCCTGAACCAGACGCATCATCGGCACATCCAGCGCCATATCGTGTTCAATTTCTGCGGTGACGCGCGCCTGGGCACCCGTGGGCTTAAACGGCAGCGCCGCCAGCAGCTTATCTTTCAGCGAGTCGTTGGCGCTGAGCGGCTGGGCGTGGAAACGCTGCGCGCCTGCGCGAAGCGCCAGCATACTGAGATTATGCGCCAGTAGCTCTTCAAGAATAAGCCGCCGCTGCGCTGGGTGTTTGCCGGTTTCTAAATCGGCGAGCTGGAGTGTCGGCGGCGGGCGATGCAAGGTACGTAACGCCTCCGGCAGGCTCATCATACCCTGCGCCAGTTCCGGCGGCAGTAGTTCGGCAATGGCGCAGGTGTCGAGCAACTCCAGCGCCTGATCGGTAAGCTTGCGCAGTGTCGCTTGCTTCACGCCCTCGGTGGTCGGATAGACGGGGGTGAGCGTTTCCTGAAGTTCCGGCGTGCTGAGATCGCCCTGCAGGCGATATTCCGGATGGATCATCTCTGCGCCATACTTGCCGCGCTTCGCTTCCCCGTAGGCCAGCACACGTCGTCCCGTCGCCAGGCTGTTTTTCATCGCCGCGTTAAAATTGAAAAAGCGCATGGTAAGAATGCCGGAACCGTCGCTAATCTGGCAGGTCATCATCCGACGACCGCCGAAAGTGATGTTACAGTTCAGCACTTCGCCTTCAACGGTGGCGTAGATGCCAGGTAGCAGTTCGCCAATGGGGTAGAGATGTGTACGGTCTTCGTAACGCAGAGGGAGGTGGAGCAGGAGGTCCTGCACGGTATGCAGGCCAATTTTCGCCAGTTTACTGCTTTGCGCTGCGCCGACGCCTGTCAGGGAATTGAGCGGAACAGCGTCTAACAAGCGGCCTGACATGGTGATTACCCTGCCGCCTGCATCGTCGCCCACCAGTCAGCATCGGCGTCTATTTCGCCCTGCTGATTGACGCGAGGATAAGGCAGACCTTTACGTTTAGCGACTTTCGCCAGCACCGGATAACCACCCTCAAACAGCAGGCGCTGCTGTTCATCTTCCGGCAACATGCTATTTTCACGCAGATACATGCCCGCGTTCTGTCGCTGGCGCTGGGCTTCATAAAGAATGAGCGCGGAGGCGACGGAAACGTTCAGCGACTGTACCATGCCGATCATAGGAATGATGATATCCCGATCCGCCAGGTCTAATGCTTCCTGAGTAATACCGGTTTTCTCCTGACCCATCAGAATACAGGTCGGGCGCGTGTAATCAATCTCGCGAAAGTCTACGGCTTTATCAGAAAGATGGGTTGCCAGAATCTGCATTCCCCGTCCTTTCAAATGGGCTACCGCATCGCCAATGGTACGGTGAGTTTTCACCTGTACCCAACTGTTGCTGCCCGCCGCCGCGGAAGCCATGGTGCGCATCCGGCTACCTGGCCAGATAGCATGGACTTCATGGACGCCAACGGCATCTGCGGTACGAATGATTGCAGAAACGTTATGAGGTTTGTGGACTTGCTCCATGCAGACCGTGAGATCAGGCTGACGCCTGGCGAGCATTTCGCATATACGCGCATAACGTTTTGGATTCATAGCGCTAGTTTCGGTTACGGGTGACTTTAATAACGTCTGGCATCACGCGGATTTTGCGCATGATATTCGCCAGATGTACGCGATCGCGTGCGGTAAGGCGAATAAAGGTACTATAGACGCGACCATCTTTCTCTTCAGTATTCAGGCTTTGAATATTGGAGGTGGTGGTATTAATCGCCGCCGTCAGGTTAGCCAGCGCGCCCTGATGGTTAAACATTTCCACCTTGATTTCGGTAATGAATTCCTGCTCCGTCTCTTTGTCCCATTCGACCGCCATAAATTTCTCTGGCTCTTTCTGGTATCCACGGATATTACGGCAGGATTCATGGTGGATCACCAGTCCTTTACCTGGGCTGACGTGAGCGATGATCGGGTCGCCTGGGATCGGACGACAACACTTCGCAAAGGTGATAAGCACGCCATCCGCGCCTTTAATCGGCAGGTGGCCGTGATTCGATTGCGCAACGGTCGGCACCACGGCTTCGCCTTGCTGCAGATTTTTCGCGACCACTACGCTCATCGCGTTGCCGAGACCGATTTCCGCCAGCAGATCGTCAAGCGTTGCCAGCTTCATACGATCCAGTTCGCGCTGAATATTTTCCTGCGGAATTTCCGCCAGCTTACGACTACCGCCTAAAGCATGGTTAAGCAGACGACGGCCCAGGCTTACGGAGTCATCACGTTTGAGGTTTTTCAGCAACTGACGAATTTTAGCGCGCGCTTTAGAGCTGACGACAAAGTTCAGCCAGGCGGCGTTGGGACGCGCGCCCGGCGCGGTAATAATTTCGACGGTCTGACCGCTGCTAAGCGGCTGCGACAGCGGATAAGGCTGCCGGTCAACACGCGCGCCGACGCAGGCGTGGCCGATGTCGGTATGCACTGCATAGGCAAAATCCACCGGCGTAGCGCCAGCGGGCAGTTCGACAATGCGCCCTTCCGGGGTGAAAACGTAAATCTCATCCGGGAAGAGATCGGATTTTACGCTTTCGATAAATTCAAACGAACTACCGGCGCTCTGTTGTAGCTCCAGCAGGCTCTGCATCCAGCGCTGGGCGCGGATCTGCGCCGTGGTGCTGGTCTCACCGTGTTCTTTATACGCCCAGTGCGCCGCGACCCCCATTTCCGCCATCTGATCCATATCTTCGGTACGGATCTGGACTTCAACAGGAACGCCGTGCGGGCCGATCATTGAGGTGTGCAAAGACTGATAGCCGTTCGCTTTGGGAATGGCAATATAGTCTTTCACCCGTCCCGGACGCGGCTTATAGAGACTGTGCATCTGGCCGAGTACGCGATAGCAGGTATCGGAGTCATGAACGATGACGCGGAAAGCGTAAATGTCCATGATCGAGTGAAAACGCTGCTCTTTGAGCACCATTTTGCAGTAGATCGAGTAAAGATGTTTTTCGCGACCGCTAACGCGACACGGAATTCCCGCCTCTTGCAAACGTCCTTCGATTTCAGAGAGGATTTTTTGGATCATCTCTTTACGGTTGCCGCGCGCCGCTTTTACCACTTCTTTGATGACGCGGTAACGATTGGGATACAGCGCTTCAAAGCCCAGCTCTTCCAGCTCGGTTTTGATGTGATGAATACCTAAACGGTGCGCCAGAGGACTGTAGATTTCCAGCGTTTCACGGGCAATACGACGACGTTTATCCGGGCGTAACGAGCCCAGCGTGCGCATGTTATGGGTACGGTCAGCAAGCTTAATGAGAATGACGCGGATATCCTGCACCATCGCCATAATCATTTTGCGAAAGTTTTCGGCCTGCGCCTCTTTCTTATCGCGGAACTTGAGCTTATCAAGCTTAGACACCCCCTCTACCAGCTCGGCAACGCTTTTACCGAAAAGCTGTTCCATGTCCTGATAGGTGGCGGGGGTATCTTCAATCACGTCATGCAGCAGAGCGGCCATCAGCGTTTCGTAGTCGAGTTTCATCTCGGCCAGAATACAGGCCACCGCTACCGGGTGCGTGATATAGGGTTCACCGCTTGAACGTGTCTGGCCCTCGTGAGCGTCACGTGCAACGAGATACGCCTGCCGAAGACGCTTAATCTGGTCTTCCGGCAGGTAGGTTTGAATCAGTTGATTCAGGCTTTCAAACAGATACAAGGGCGACCCGCTTTGTGATTAACGACGACCTTCAGCAATAGCGGTAACGGCTTGTAATTCAGCGGCTTCCTGCTCTTGCTGTTCCTGGCGCTCGCGGACGTCAAGGATCTGGTTGTTAATCAGACCTTCTTCGATTTCGCGCAGCGCGATAACGGTAGTTTTATCGTTTTCTTCCGGTACCAGCGGATCCTTTCCGCCTACCTGCATCTGACGAGCGCGACGCGCGGCGACCAGTACCAGGTCAAAACGGTTACCAATTTTCTCTACAGCGTCCTGAACAGTTACGCGTGCCATACTTAAAATGCTCCACAGGTGAAGAAATGACTGGGCATGATACTGAAAGTGGGTTCAGTCTGCCAACAATTTGCTGATTAAAGCGTCATGACGCTGCTTTTGGCGGCTCATACGCAGACGTTCAGCGCGAATGATGGTTTTCAAGTCGCTTAACGCGGTATCAAAGTCGTCATTCACAATAAGATAATCATATTCGGCGTAATGGCTCATTTCTGCAACCGCTTGCGCCATTCGTTTGGCAATGACTTCTTCGCTATCTTGCCCGCGGCCGCGTAAACGGCGATCCAATTCGATCTTTGATGGCGGCAAAATAAAAATGCTGCGTGCTTGCGGCATTTTTTCGCGAATTTGCTGGGCGCCCTGCCAGTCGATATCCAGAAAAACATCAACGCCGGTTGCCAGCACTTGCTCAATGGTTTCGCGCGAAGTGCCGTAGTAATTGCCAAACACTTCCGCGTGCTCCAGAAACGCCTCCCTGCCAATCATGGTTTTAAACTCATCATGATTTACAAAGAAATAGTGCTCACCGTGCACTTCACCCGGACGCGGCGCGCGCGTGGTATGTGAAACGGAAACCTGAGTGTCATACAACGGTTGGGTTTTTAATAAAGCCTGAATCAGGCTGGATTTACCCGCGCCACTGGGGGCAGAAACAATATAAAGCGTACCTTGAGCCATGAGTATCTTACGTCTGTGATTATCGAAATAGAGCCTTGATACGGGCTTATTATACACATCGCCGTTATGCGACGTAGTCTTTGTCACACTTTTTGCGCCAGATTATTGCATTTTGCGTCCCTTTTTCCGCTTTTATCGCGTCGTTGCAGCAACCCACCAAAAAATCTGGAAAGCGGCTCGGATGATGCATTTTTACCTGTCGGTTTTTATTCACTAAAGCGCTATACCTGCCGGGCAATGTGCGCAGGAGGTCGTGATGAGATTATGGAAAAGTATGGCGTGGGGAATTTTATTGTGGCATTCGCAGAGTGGGGCGCTTTGCCCGGCCTGGCCGCCAGCAAGGGCCGCTGAAGAAATCGCCCGTTTACAGCAACAGCTCGCTGACTGGAATGACATCTACTGGAAACAAGGGGTTAGCGCGGTTGACGATAGTGTGTACGACCAACTCAGCGCAAGGCTGGTTCAGTGGCAACGCTGTGTTGGTCAGGATGTTTCATCTACTCCGGTTTCACCGCCGTTAAACGGTACAACAATGCACCCTGTTGCGCACACGGGCGTACGCAAACTCGCGGACCGACAGGCGGTAGAACAGTGGATGCGCGGGCGCAGCGAGCTTTGGGTACAACCAAAAGTGGATGGTGTAGCGGTAACGCTGGTTTATCAAAACGGTAAACTGACCAGGGCTATCAGCCGGGGTAACGGACTACAAGGCGAGGACTGGACGCCAAAAATTCGCCTGATCCCCTCTATACCGCAGACAACACAAGGCGCGCTAGCTAACGCAGTGTTGCAGGGCGAAATCTTTCTACAGCGCGAGGGGCATATCCAGCAACGGATGGGCGGGATGAATGCGCGCTCGAAAGTCGCAGGAATGTTAATGCGCCAGGATAACGCCTCCGCGCTAAATTCGTTGGGTATTTTTATTTGGGCGTGGCCGGACGGTCCGGCAAATATGCCCGAAAGATTAAGCCAACTTGCTAAGGCTGGATTCAGTCTGACGAAGAAATATTCCCTGGCGGTAAAAAATGCCAGCGAGGTCGAGCGGGCGCGCCAGTCATGGCTGACGTCAGCATTACCCTTTGTAACGGATGGCGTAGTGATACGCATGGCTAAAGAACCTGCGTCACAACACTGGCGACCCGGGCAGGGCGACTGGCTGGCAGCATGGAAATATCCGCCAGTAGCGCAGGTCGCGCAAGTGAGCGCTATTCAGTTCTCGGTGGGGAAAAGCGGCAAAATTACCGTAGTAGCGTCGCTTGTCCCCGTTATATTGGATGATAAGCGGGTTCAGCGGGTCAATATCGGCTCTGTGAAACGTTGGGAAGCGTGGGATATCGCGCCGGGCGATCAGATCCTGGTGAGTCTAGCGGGGCAAGGCATTCCCCGGCTTGATGAGGTCGTCTGGCGGAGTCGTGAGCGGAGTAAGCCTGTACCGCCTGATAGCCATTTCAACTCGCTGACCTGCTTTTACGCGTCGGCAACGTGTCAGGAACAGTTTATCTCCAGGCTGGTATGGCTGGGGTCACGGTCGGCGTTGGGTCTGGACGGAATGGGCGAAGCCAGCTGGCGGGCCTTGCATCAGACGCATCGCTTTGAGCATATCTTCTCCTGGCTTGCCCTGACGTCAGCACAAATAGCCAACACGCCAGGCTTTGCTAAAGGAAAAAGCGAGCAGATATGGCGGCAATTTAACCTGGCGCGCCGGCAGCCGTTTACCCGCTGGATCATGGCGATGGATATCCCCTTAACGCAGGCCGCATTACAGGCCAGCGGCGATCGCTCATGGGAGCAGTTATTAATGCGAACAGAGCAATACTGGCGGCAGTTGCCAGCGACGGGCGAGCGTCGTGCCGGGAGAGTTATCGACTGGCGGGATAATCCGCAGATCACAACGCTGAGCAGATGGCTGGCTGCTCAGCATATTCCCGGATTTGGGTCTTAGTGCCCTTCATGGCGGTAATAAAATACCGGCAGGCCAAGTTTAAGACGTAGCGCTAATAACCTTGCTGTAAAGCCAAACAGTAGTGTAGAGATAACGACGACATCCGGATTCATGACGTAATGTTGCAGCGCAATATAGAGCACCGCCGAGGCGAACGAAATGCCGGCATATAGCTCTTTTTGAAACACCAGTGGAATGCGTTTGCAGAACATATCGCGGAGCACGCCGCCAAAGACGCCGGTAGTGACGGCGGCCACCACGGCGATAATTGGCCCTTCGCCCATATCAAGGGCTATCTGAGCGCCAATAATAGAGAAAACCACCAACCCCAGCGCGTCAAGTACCAGGAAAAGCTTGCGTAAATAGGGCATGACGGGGGCAACAATGGTGGTCAATACAGCGGCAGTCGCCACAATAATGACATATTCGGGATGCTTCACCCAACCCAGCGGATAGTGACCGAGCAGAATGTCGCGAACCGAGCCTCCACCAATGGCGGTGGCGGTAGCAATAATAATTACGCCGAATGTATCCATGCGACGACGACCCGCAGCGAGTGCGCCCGTCATGGCCTCGGCAGTGATGCCAATTAAATAAAGAACGTGCAACAGCATGATTTCCCCCTAATTTACTGGGGGCGAAGATTAACGATTTGTGCGCTGTATCACGATTGAGATTTTCTAAGGCATTACACGATTAATAAATTTTAGTAATGATTTTAAATTTATGATTAATAATTATTTATTATAAATATCAATAAATTGAACATCGTTTTTGTGGTTTATTGTATGCGAGGTTTTTCTGTTTTGACTTAGATAATTTAAAAGAACGGCGCCCTGGACGCGCCGCCGGTGAATCATTTCATTATGGCTGCTGTGCGGTAAGTTGTGTGATGAAGCGCTGGCGCGAGCGTTCCACATACTGTTGCAAGCCATTGGAATCAAAGAATGCCTGTGTATCGCCGTTGCGAAGTTGCTGTCGTTTCTCCAGTAGCCCGAAGCGGTCACCTTTGTTGGCAATAAAGATATCAACATGCTGGGCGGCCAGTGTCTTAAAGCTACCCTGAATATCAGTAACCAGGTCAGGGTAATTTTTGTTGTTAATCAGCAGATAGTCGGGCGTGGCGAGACTATCTGCGTAAATTAGCGTCTTGCCGTTGCGAAGCGTTACGCGCCAGGAAGTTGAGCCGGGCAGATGTCCAGGCGTGAATAGTGCTGTCACGGTTATCCCTCCGAGGCTGATGCTTTCCTGGTTGTGGATAATTTTATCGGTGGTGACGGGCGGAAAGGGGAGCGCATCGCCAAGCGCAAAATCCTGTCGTCCACCCCTCGCCATCTGATCGGCGTTGGGTTGGCTGGCGACCAATTGTGCGCCGCTCCACGCTTTCAAACGTGCCATGCCCCCCGCTTGATCCAGCCGCGCATGGCTATTCAACAGATAGCGCACGTCTGTGAGGCGGAATCCTGCCGCTTCAATATTCGCTTTAATTTGCGGTGCGCTTTCATCCAACCCCGCATCAATAAGAATATGCCCTGCCGGAGTGGTCAGCAGAATAGAAGAGAGATTTTCCGTGCCGACATACCACACGCCTTCTGTGATTTGAAACGGCTTTATAGGCTTAGCCCACGCTTTAAACAGTGATAACGGAGGCGCGGGTGATAACGGTTGTGAAGGATCTAATGCCGCCATGGCAGGAAGTGCTGATGTTGAAAATATACATACAAAGAATAATGCATAGCGATTCATAATGTTCTCCTGATTGAAGCGCCCGCAGTATACCTGGCAGTAATTTAGCCAGGTTCAATAAGAGAGACGTTTAATGAACTTGCTGCAAATGGATATGAACCTGTTAAAAGTACTGTATGTGCTGCTGGAGACGAGCTCTACGGGGAAAACGGCGCAAAAGCTGGCTTTGTCGCCTTCTGCGGTAAGTCATGCGCTAATGAGATTGCGCGATGCGCTAAACGATCCGTTGTTTCGACGGGAAGGGAACCGCCAGATTGCTACGCCTTATGCGCAGGCGCTGCGTGACAAATTGGCGCCTGTGTTTGTTTCGCTTAATGAGGAGCTGTTTGGCGATAAAGAGAACGGCTCCCGTTGTTTTCGGGTGGTACTTCCTCCCGCATTGAACGCGCTGCTTACGCCCGTTCTCGCAGAGAAAGGTCATCTTCATCAGGCGGTGATCGAGTGCCTTCCTTTTGCCCGCCGACCCTGGCGTGATGAACTGTTGGATAGCTCGGTTGATTTGGTGCTGGCAATTGGCGACCATCAAAAGCAGGTCAGCGCTCTGCATTACGAGCGGGTGGGGACGACGCGTTTGATCGCGGTTTATGGCGCGCCATTGCGTTCACGTCTGGAGAATGCCACAGCGTTGAATTTTGCTGATCTACAGCATTATCAACACATTTACTGTTTGCCGTGGACAAAAGAGAACAACGAACTGGACAGGCAGCAGGCTCGTGCCGGGTTTGAACGTCCGCTGACGTTTGTTTGTCATGATTACAGTCAACTTGCGCCTGCTGTCCAGTCGGCGCCGCTAATGGCGATTGTACCGCGCCCCTGGTATGAAAATTTATCCGATAAGCGCGGTCTTTTTGTCCTGCCGCTTGCCGGGGAGCAGGCGGAAGGCGCTATTTTTATGCAGTATCGGGCTTCAACGGTAGAGTGGAAGCGACGCCTTATCGACGCTATTCGCCGGAAATTAAAAACGTACTACCGATAAACGCGAGAGCCCGCATAAGGCGGGCTCTGTGACATATTGAGCGCCAGAATTATTCAATATTCTGGATTTGCTCGCGCATTTGCTCGATCAACACTTTTAATTCAATAGCGGAGTTAGTTACATCAGCGTTGATGGATTTGGAGGCCAGGGTGTTCGACTCACGGTTAAATTCTTGCATCATGAAGTCCAGACGGCGACCTACCGCCTCTTTTTTCTTCAGAATGTTGTAAGTCTCTTTGACGTGCGCTTCCAGACGATCCAGCTCTTCCGCCACATCAATGCGCTGCGCCATCATCACCAGCTCTTGCTCCAGACGGTTGTTTTCCAACTGAACCTGAGCATCTTCCAGCTTCGCGACCAGGCGTTCACGCTGCCATTGCAGGATTTCCGGCATATGCGCGCGGACTTTCGCTACTTCGGCGCTGACGCCTTCCAGACGTTGTTCAATCAGCGCTTTCAGCGCCTGGCCTTCCGTTTCGCGCGCGACGATAAAGTCATCCAGCGTACCGTCCAGTGCGGCTAAAATTTCTGCGGCAATCGCGTCCAGATCCTGCTCTTGCGCCGCCATGACACCTGGCCAGCGCAAAATATCAACCGGATTGATTTCCCCTTCGTCGCTCTGCATTTTGACCCAGTTTGCGGCGCTAACTAATTGTTTCGCGAGCTTTTCATTCAGAATAAGCTCGCCTTGCGCGCTGGCATCGGGTTCAAAACGCAGCATACATTCGACTTTGCCGCGCGTCAGGCGTGTACGAATGCGTTCGCGCACGACGGGTTCAAGACTACGGAACTGTTCCGGCAGACGAAAGTAAGTTTCCAGATAACGCTGGTTTACCGAGCGCATTTCCCAGGTCGCGCTACCCCATTCACCCTTGATTTCACGCCGGGCGTAGGCGGTCATACTGCGGATCATAGATGTTCCCGTTTTTAAAGGAGAGATGAGGGGATTATAGCTATCCAGGCCTTGTCAGGATAGGAATAACCATCGGAAGTCCGTATAATGCGCAGCCACATTCGTTTTAAGCCGGAGATCTCAATATGCGTCCAGCAGGCCGTAGCGCTAATCAGGTGCGTCCCGTAACCCTGACCCGTAACTATACAAAACACGCTGAAGGCTCGGTACTGGTCGAATTTGGAGATACCAAAGTGTTGTGCACTGCCTCCATTGAAGAGGGCGTTCCACGTTTTCTGAAAGGACAAGGCCAGGGGTGGATCACCGCAGAGTATGGCATGTTGCCTCGCGCTACCCATACCCGTAACGCGCGCGAAGCGGCAAAGGGTAAGCAGGGCGGTCGTACTATGGAAATTCAGCGTTTGATCGCGCGTGCGCTGCGTGCGGCGGTCGATCTGAAAACGCTCGGCGAATTTACCATTACGCTGGACTGCGATGTAATCCAGGCCGATGGCGGTACGCGTACAGCGTCTATTACCGGCGCCTGCGTGGCGTTGGCGGATGCGCTGAATAAATTGGTTGCCAACGGTAAGCTGAAAACCAATCCGATGAAAGGCATGGTGGCGGCGGTTTCCGTAGGCATCGTTAACGGCGAAGCGATCTGCGATCTGGAATATGTTGAAGATTCCGCCGCAGAAACCGACATGAACGTCGTGATGACTGAAGACGGCCGCATTATTGAAGTACAGGGTACCGCGGAAGGCGAGCCGTTCAGCCATGAAGAACTTCTCACTTTGTTGGCGCTGGCCCGAGGGGGAATTGAATCCATTGTGGCGACGCAGAAGGCGGCGTTAGAAAATTGATTTTAAGGCGACTGAAAAGTCGCCTTTTTTTTGTCCGTAAATTTCGTAAATGATGAAAGTAAGAAAAGGAGCGAATCCATGAAACCGTATCAGCGCCAGTTTATTGAGTTTGCGCTTAACAAGCAGGTACTAAAGTTTGGCGAGTTTACGCTGAAATCCGGGCGCAAAAGCCCCTATTTCTTCAACGCCGGGCTGTTTAATACCGGGCGCGACCTGGCGTTGTTAGGCCGTTTTTATGCCGAAGCGCTGGTGGATTCCGGTATTGAATTTGATCTGCTGTTTGGCCCCGCGTACAAAGGTATTCCGATCGCGACGACGACGGCGGTTGCGCTGGCGGAACATCACGATAAAGACCTGCCGTACTGCTTTAACCGCAAAGAGGCAAAAGATCATGGCGAAGGCGGGTGTCTGGTGGGCAGCGCGCTACAGGGCCGCGTGATGCTGGTGGATGACGTGATTACCGCAGGTACGGCGATTCGCGAGTCGATGGAGATTATTCAGGCGCACGGGGCTACGCTGGCTGGCGTACTGATTTCGCTGGATCGTCAGGAACGTGGCCGCGGCGAGATTTCCGCGATTCAGGAAGTGGAGCGCGACTATGGTTGTAAGGTTATCTCCATCATTACGCTGAAAGACCTGATTGCCTATCTGGAAGAAAAACCTGATATGGCTGAGCATCTGGCGGCTGTGCGAGCATACCGGGAAGAATTTGGCGTGTAAGCGAATTGCCCGGTGGCGCTTTACCGGGCTTATGTTTCTGTCGCCTGGATAAGGCGTGAGCCACTATCCAGTCAGCGTTACTGTAGCTGAGCGGCAATGAGCGGCCAGCGGGCGTCGAAATCGTCCGTTGGGCGGTATTTAAATTCGCTACGCACGAACCGTGAAAGCATACCTTCACAGAAGGCTAACAGTTGGCTTGCCAGCAGATTTTCATCCGTCGTGTAGCCTTCGCCTTCACGCATTCTTTTTTCTCGTAGCACCTGGCGGAGCTGCGCTTCGATGCGTTCAAAAAGCTGATTAATGCGCCCCTGCAGGCGATCCTGTTCAAACATCAGCGCGTGCCCGGTAAGAATGCGCGTCAGGCCAGGGTTGCGTTCGCCAAAACCCAGAATCAGCAGCACAATCAGGCGCAAACGCGTGCTGGTGTTTTTTTCATCTTTTAAAATCAGGTTGATACGGGTAATCAGACTATCTTCGATAAACTCAATCAGGCTATCGAACATGCGGGTCTTGCTGGGAAAATGGCGGTATAGCGCCGCTTCGGAAACGCCGACTGAGGCCGCCAGTTTTGCCGTCGTGATGCGTTGGCTTCCATCGCTGGATTCAAGCATCAGCGCCAGTGACTGAAGTATTTCTTCGCGACGATTCCTTTTCGCAGTTTGTTTTTCTGCCATGTTACAAAATACCCCTGAAAATAAGCACTTGCCAGGCGAGCACCCACGCTATAACCGCAAACTCAGCGCTTGCGGCAGTATTATGACGTTATGGGGATGCGTAAAATTTACTTACGGCCAGAATGACCGAAGCCGCCCTCGCCACGTTCGGTGGCGTCAAATGCTTCCACCAGATTAAATTCGGCCTGAACGACCGGAACAAACACCATTTGCGCGATACGTTCGCCCGGTTCAATGGTAAAACTGTCCTGACCACGGTTCCAGATCGAAACCATCAGTTGCCCCTGATAATCGGAATCAATCAGCCCGACCAGGTTGCCCAGCACGATACCATGTTTATGGCCCAGGCCCGAACGCGGCAACATGACTGCCGCCAGTGATGGATCGGCGATATGAATGGCCAGTCCGGTAGGCACCAACGTCGTTGCGCCAGGCGCCAGTTCTACGGCGTCGTCGAGACAGGCGCGCAGGTCAAGCCCGGCAGAACCAGAAGTAGCATAAGTCGGCAGCGGAAACTGCTGACCAACACGCGGGTCCAGAATCTTAACGTCGATTTTTTTCATCATAACGGGTCACGATCTCGTCGAGTAATAATTGGCCCAGGAGTTCTTTCCGCTCAAGCGGTAAGACTTTATCTCCATCCTGCCAGAAAAGGTGTAAAGCGTTTTTATCGCTATTAAATCCCTGATTTGAAAGAGAAACATCATTTGCACAAATCAGGTCAAGGTTTTTACGGATACGTTTTTGCCGGGCGTATTCTTCCACATTATTCGTTTCCGCGGCAAACCCAACAACATAGGGGCGATTGTCACTGAGTGCGGCCACCCCGGCGACAATGTCCGGGTTTTTGACCATTTTTATTAGTAATTCATCACCTTGCGCCGCCTGTTTTTTGATTTTTTCGCTGGCGATAGTCTCTGCGCGATAGTCAGCCACGGCGGCGCAGCTAATGAAAATGTGCTGCTGTTGAACGGCGGCCTGAACAGCGGCTTCCATGTCCAGCGCGGTTATGACATCAACCCGTTTTACAAAAGGCGGCGTTGGTAACGAAACGGGACCGGAGACCAGCGTGACATTTGCGCCGCGACGCGCGGCGGCCGCCGCAATAGCGAAGCCCATTTTACCTGAGCTGTGGTTGGAAATATAACGCACCGGGTCGAGCGGTTCGCGCGTCGGGCCTGCCGTAATCATGATATTAAGATGTCGCAGATCGTTGACGGCAGCGAAATGCGCGGCGGCCTTATCAACGATAACTAATGGGTCCAGCATTCGGCCTGGGCCTACATCGCCGCACGCCTGACTGCCGCTATCCGGCCCCCAAATGAACAGGCCGCGAGAGGCGAGCACCTCCAGATTATGTTGCGTGGCGGCAGCGCGGTACATCTGTTGGTTCATGGCCGGAAGAACGGCCACCGGGGCTGGCGTCGCCAGGCAGATGGTGGAGACTAAATCATTAGCCATACCCGATGCTACACGGGCGATCAGATCGGCGGTCGCGGGGGCAAGAATCACCAGGTCGGCCCATTTCCCCAACTCGATATGCCCCATCGCAGCTTCGGCGGCAGGGTCAAGCAGACTGTCGGATACGGGATAGCCCGACACTGCCTGTAAGCTCAGGGGGGTAATAAAGGCTTTTGCCGCCTCGGTCATTGCCACGCGCACGTCAGCGCCGCGCTCACGTAAACGGCGCACCAGCTCCGGCGTTTTATACGCAGCGATACCGCCGCTAACGCCGAGAACAATTTTTTTACCGGCCAGGCTCATCATGTCTTTCCTGTTGGGTGACTTTGAAAGGCGGCTATTTTATCACAATCTCTACGGCGTCGTGTCTTTGCCTGCGCTCCACTTTGCGAGGCGCTACGCAAGAACAAAATCGGGGCGTCGATCTCTCCCAAAGGCTGTGCCACTATGCCGCTTCCTTAAAAAAGGAGGTGCGCGTATGGATACGTTGGACGAATTATTACCGCGTGAAAAAATGCTCAGATCCGGCATTGCTTCCCTCAGCGACGTGGAACTGCTGGCGCTTTTTTTACGTACCGGCACGCCGGGAAAAGATGTTATGACGTTGGCAAAAGAGATATTGCAGCACTTTGGGTCGCTGTATGGCCTGCTGTCGGCGGACTTTGCGCAGTTTCGCGGCGTAAACGGCATCGGCCTGGCGAAATTCGCGCAGTTGAAAGGCATTGCTGAGCTGGCAAGGCGCTATTACAGCGTGCGCATGAATGAGGAAAGTGCGTTGCTGAGTCCGGAAATGACGCGGGAATTTCTGCAAAGCCAACTGACGGGCGAAGAGCGTGAGATCTTTCTGGTGATCTTCCTCGATGCCCAGCACCGGGTGCTTCAGCACAGCCGCCTGTTTTCCGGCACGCTTAACCACGTAGAGGTGCATCCGCGTGAGATTGTTCGGGAAGCGATTAAACTCAATGCTTCAGCGGTCATTCTGGCGCATAACCACCCTTCAGGCTGCGCAGAGCCAAGTAAAGCAGATAAACTTATCACTGAGCGCGTGATAAAGTGTTGCCAGTTTATGGATATCCGGGTGCTCGATCACCTGATAATTGGGCGCGGAGAGTACGTTTCTTTTGCCGAACGCGGCTGGATTTAAGATTCTTTGCGCGATCCATCGGGATCTTTGTCTGTTCGGGACTTGAGCATATCGCCGGGTCAGCGTATACTACGCCACCTTTGAGAATCTCGGGTTTGGCATTTGGGCCTGGCAATCGAGAGTTCAATAGAACTGCGCGATGACCAGGCTGTAAAGCCTGACGAGGCGCCGATACCCCATACGAAGCTCGAGCTAATTTGATTTTTGGAGAATAGACATGTCCCGAGTCTGCCAAGTTACTGGCAAGCGTCCGGTGACCGGTAACAACCGTTCCCACGCACTGAACGCGACTAAACGCCGTTTCCTGCCTAACCTGCACTCTCACCGTTTCTGGGTTGAGAGCGAGAAGCGTTTTGTCACCCTGCGTGTATCTGCTAAAGGTATGCGTATCATCGATAAAAAAGGCATCGAAACAGTTCTGTCTGAACTGCGTGCCCGTGGCGAAAAGTACTAAGTACTAAGAGGAAATAAATCATGGCTAAAGGTATTCGTGAGAAAATCAAGCTGGTTTCTTCTGCTGGTACTGGTCACTTCTATACCACTACGAAGAACAAACGTACTAAACCGGAAAAACTGGAACTGAAAAAATTCGATCCAGTTGTCCGTCAGCACGTGATCTACAAAGAAGCGAAAATCAAATAATTCTCGCTTTGATGTAACAAAAACCTCGCTTCGGCGGGGTTTTTTGTTTTCTGGCCGTCCCCATATTAATGAGACCTGCCACACAGCCGGAGACGTTATGCCTGAATTACCCGAAGTTGAAACCAGCCGCCGGGGTATTGAACCCCATTTAGTTGGCGCTACTATCCTGCACGCCCATATCCGTAACGGCCGTCTGCGCTGGCCGGTTTCAGACGAAATTTATCGTCTGAGCGATACACCCGTCCTTAGCGTTCAGCGTCGTGCTAAATATTTACTGCTGGAGCTGCCTGACGGCTGGATAATTATTCACCTGGGGATGTCGGGAAGCTTGCGGATACTGTCGGAAGCGCTGCCGGCGGAAAAGCACGACCATGTCGATTTGGTGATGAGCAATGGCAAAATTCTACGTTATACCGATCCTCGCCGCTTTGGCGCCTGGTTATGGACCAAAGAGCTGGAAGGGCATAACGTACTGGCGCATCTGGGACCGGAGCCGCTAAGCGATGAGTTTAATGGCGAATATTTGCGGCAGAAATGCGCGAAGAAGAAGACGGCGATTAAACCCTGGCTGATGGATAACAAGCTGGTGGTCGGCGTGGGGAATATCTACGCCAGCGAGTCGCTGTTTGCCGCTGGTATTCACCCTGACCGCCTGGCGTCGTCACTCTCGACAGAGGAGTGCGACCTGCTGGCTCGGGTGATTAAAGCCGTTTTGCTGCGCTCTATCGAACAAGGCGGGACAACGCTGAAGGATTTTCTGCAAAGCGATGGGAAACCGGGCTATTTTGCGCAGGAGTTGCAGGTGTACGGGCGCAAAGGCGAGCCGTGTCGGGTATGCGGTACGCCGATAGTCGCAACGAAACACGCACAGCGTGCGACGTTCTATTGCCGTCACTGTCAGAAGTAAAATGCCAGGCCCGGCAAGGAAGGAAACTTATTTCAACTTATCCATTAGCGCCTGATGCACATTGTCCGGCAGAAAGTGGGTCACGTCGCCCTGATGGCGCGCCACTTCTTTGACCAGCGACGATGAAATAAACGACCACTCTTTGGACGGCATCAGGAAAACGCTTTCCAGTTGCGGCATCAGATGGCGATTCATATGCGCCAACTGCATTTCATATTCAAAATCCGCCACCGCGCGCAGACCACGAATCAGGATATTCGCCTGTCTGTCGCGGGCGAAATTGGCCATCAGGTCGCTAAAGCCCACCACCTCTACGTTACCCAGGTGTGCGGTCGCTTTTTGCGCCAGCGCCACACGTTCGTCCAGGGTGAACATGGGTTTCTTACCGGGGCTGGCGGCGATGGCCAGAATGACATGGTCGAACATCTGCGTTGCGCGCGTCACAATATCGAGATGACCGTTAGTAATCGGATCAAACGTGCCTGGATAAATCGCCCGTTTTTGCATGACAGTCCTCAATGCGTTTTCGGTGGCAGATAAGGTTCCAGCAGTTGCAGCAGACGCTGGAGCGCGCCCTGATTTTGATACAGCACTTCAACTGCGTGACGTCCGTAGAAATTACGATAATCAGCGTCGGTCAGTAAAGAGGAAACTTCTTTTGCCAGCGTAGCCGCATCGGTAATCGTGATAAGTCCGCTCGCCTGATCCAGACGGGCGCAAATATCTTTAAAGTTAAAGGTATGCGGACCCATCAGTACCGGAATCGCATGAGCGGCGGCCTCCAGCGGGTTATGACCGCCGCGTTCAACCAGCGAACCACCAACAAAGGCGAGATCGGCAATGCCATAGAGCAACATTAATTCGCCCATGGTATCGCCTACCACGACCTGGGTGCTGGCGGACGGCACTTCGCCCGAAGAGCGAGTGATGTAGCTTAACCCTGCCTGACGCACAAGATTGATAGCATCCGGGAAACGCTCCGGATGGCGGGGCACCAGAATCAGTAATAAATTCGGGAATTGATGTAATAACGCCTGGTGAGCGGCGATAACGATACTCTCTTCGCCATCGTGGGTGCTGGTGGCAATCCAGACCGGACGGTGCGGCGCCCACTGGCGGCGTAGCGTAACGGCTTTAGCCGCCAACTGCGGCGTAACTGAAATATCAAATTTCAGACTGCCGGTGACCGTGACCTGATTGTTCTTCGCGCCCAAGGCCACAAAGCGTTCGCCATCTTCTTCGTTTTGCGCGGCAATCAGGGTGATACGGCGCAGGAGCGTACGGACAAACTTGCCAAGCTTCGCATAACCCGCGGCGGAGCGGGCGGAAAGCCGCGCATTAGCGATAACCAGCGGAATATGACGTTTGTGCAACGCAGCAATCAGATTTGGCCAGAGCTCAGTCTCCATGATCAATACCAGCTTAGGATCAATCTCATTGAGGAAACGATTGAGCGCATCGGGCAAATCATAAGGCAAGTAAACGTGCTGAACATCGTTGCCAAAGGCGGACTGGACGCGCTCCGAGCCGGTCGGCGTCATGGTCGTTACGGTAATAGGCAGATCGGGATAGCGATGACGTAGAGCGCGGACCAATGGGATGGCCGCCAGAGTTTCGCCCACCGAGACGGAATGCAGCATGATTCCGCCCGGTTTCAACGGACGGCGGTAGAATCCGTAGCGTTCACCCCAGCGCTTACGATAGGCCGGCGCTTTACGTCCACGCACCCAAAGCCGTATCCAGATCAGAGGCTGAATAAGGTAGAGAAGAGCGGTGTAAAGCAATTCGAGCATAGTAAATAGCTGACTTATGGATGTGCTGGGGATTCTATGTATTTAGCCTGGGCTTTACCATTACTTTTCCCATTTTTGCGCCAAATTGGCTCAGAAGCGAGGATTCCAGGCGCTGAACCCCATTATTTTTGCATTTTTACGCAATCCATTGAAATTTGCCGCCCTTGTCGCCCCAGACAATGGGAATGACCATTCACAAGAGAGGGATAAATTAATATCTCTTTGAATTTATGATTAAAAAAATGATTGTGTATAAAAATTATTCGTATCGGATTGCTGCGAAAGAAGTGTTACACTAGCGCATCTAAAATGAGTGCGGTATTAGCCATCGGGTTGCTGTGAGCCTGGGGCGGTAGCGTGCTTTTTTCTGCTTATTTATCCGGACAATTTCAACCAAAGAGTCGCTTGTGGAAAAGCCATTTCGAAGAATTCTGATTATAAAAATGCGTTTTCATGGAGACATGTTACTTACCACTCCTGTCATCAGCACGCTGAAGCAGAATTATCCCGATGCAAAAATCGATGTGCTTCTTTACCAGAACACTATACCGATATTGTCGGAAAATCCGGAGATTAATGCACTCTACGGCATCAGTAACAAAGGCGCAGGAACAAAAGAGAAGATCAAAAACGCGCTATCGTTAATCAAAAAATTGCGTGCTAACTCGTATGATCTGGTCGTCAATCTCACCGATCAGTGGAGCGTGGCGCTTATTGTGCGTTTTTTAAACGCAAAAATAAAAATCTCGCAGGATTTCGGTAATCGTCAGTCTGCTTTATGGAAAAAGAGCTTTACGCATTTAGTACCTTATGCGGGAGAACATGCTGTTGAGCGCACATTATCCGCGCTAAAGCCGTTAGCGCTAAAACAGTATGTCACGGAAACCACCATGAGCTATCGCCCGGAACATTGGGAAAACATGCGACAACAGCTCAAACAACTTGGTGTGACCCGACAATATGTTGTTATTCAGCCTACGGCACGGCAGCTATTTAAGTGCTGGGATAATGATAAATTCTCGCAGGTTATTGATGCCGTGCAGCGCCGCGGTTATCAAGTTGTACTGACGTCAGGCCCGGCCGCAGACGAGATGGCCTGCGTGGATGCTATTGCACGCGGCTGTGAAACAAAACCGGTTACTGGTCTGGCGGGTAAAACTCGCTTTCCTGAATTGGGCGCGTTGATTGACCATGCGGATCTCTTTATCGGCGTTGATTCGGCCCCTGGTCATATTGCCGCAGCAGTCAAAACGCCGGTCATTTGCCTTTTCGGCGCGACGGATCATGTGTTCTGGCGTCCCTGGACCGACGACATCATTCAGTTTTGGGCAGGAAATTATCAGCCGATGCCTGAACGGCATGAGCTTGATCGTAATAAAAAATACCTTTCCGTGATTCCGGCTGAAGATGTTATCGCCGCGACGGAAAAAATGCTGCCGCATGAGGCACGCGCCATAGATTTGGACAGCCTGCTATGAGAGTTGCCTTTTGCTTATATAAGTATTTTCCTTTTGGCGGTCTGCAGCGTGATTTTATGCGCATTGCCCAAACCGTGGCGGCGCGAGGGCATCAGGTTCGTGTTTATACTCAGTCATGGGAAGGGGAATGCCCGGATAACTTTGAATTAATCCGCGTGCCGGTTAAATCCCGGACGAACCACGGTCGTAACGCAGAATATTATGCCTGGGTGCAACACCATTTGCGCGACCATCCTGTCGATCGGGTGGTTGGGTTCAATAAGATGCCAGGCCTTGATGTGTATTACGCCGCAGACGTGTGTTACGCCGAAAAAGTCGCACAGGAAAAAGGTTTTTTCTATCGCCTGACATCACGCTATCGGCATTATGCTGCTTTTGAACGCGCCACGTTTGAACACGGCAAGCAGACGCAACTATTAATGCTGACGAATAAGCAGATTGCTGACTTCCAAAAACATTATCAGACTGAAGCGGAGCGTTTCCATATTCTTCCTCCGGGGATTTACCCGGACAGAAAATATAGCCAACAGATCCCGAACAGTCGTCAAATTTATCGTCAGAAAAATGGTATCTCAGAACAGCAAAAATTACTGTTGCAAGTAGGGTCTGACTTCACCCGTAAAGGTGTGGATCGCTCTATTGAAGCGCTGGCATCGCTACCCGAATCTTTACGGCAAAATACGGTGCTCTATGTTGTCGGGCAGGATAAGCCGAAGAAGTTTGCAGCACTGGCTGAAAGAAGCGGCGTCGGCACGAATGTGCATTTTTTCTCCGGACGTAATGATATCGCGGAGTTAATGGCGGCAGCCGACCTTTTACTGCATCCAGCCTATCAGGAAGCTGCAGGTATTGTTTTGCTGGAAGCCATTACTGCTGGTTTGCCGGTACTGACAACCGCGGTGTGCGGTTATGCACATTATATTGTGGATGCAAACTGTGGCGAAGCGATGACTGAACCATTCCGCCAGGATGCGTTAAATGAGGTTTTACTCAAAGCGCTGACACAGCCTTCCTTACGCAACGCCTGGGCTGAAAATGCGCGGTATTATGCTGATACCCAGGATTTATACAGCTTACCGGAGAAGGCCGCAGATATTATTACAGGTGATTTAGATGGTTGAGCTGAAAGCGCCGTTAACCTCACTATGGCGCGGTAAAGATGCTTTTGAGGAAGTAAAAACGTTACAGGGCGAAGTGTTCAGAGAGCTGGAGACGCGTCGAACATTGCGGTTTGAGCTGGACGGTAAAAGCTACTTCCTGAAGTGGCATAAAGGTACTTCGCTGAAAGAAATTGTGAAGAACCTGATTTCGTTACGTATGCCTGTTCTGGGCGCTGACAGAGAATGGCACGCCATTCATCGTCTACATGAGCTGGGTGTTGATACGATGCACGGCGTTGGTTTTGGTGAAAAAGGCGTAAACCCGCTAACCAGAACATCATTTATTATCACCGAAGATTTAACGCCTACCATTAGCCTTGAAGACTACTGCGCTGACTGGGCTGTTAATCCACCGGACGCGCAGGTGAAGTGGATGATCATTAAGCGTGTTGCGACTATGGTACGTAAAATACACGCCGGGGGAATTAACCATCGCGACTGTTATATTTGCCACTTTCTTCTGCATTTACCTTTCACTGGTCGCGAAGAGGATTTAAAAATCTCCGTAATCGACCTGCATCGCGCGCAGATACGCCAGCGCGTTCCCCTTCGCTGGCGTGACAAAGATTTAATTGGGCTTTATTTTTCTTCAATGAATATTGGCCTGACTCAGCGAGATATATTCCGGTTTATGCGTGAGTATTTCTCTCTCCCCCTGCGAGAGATTTTGCAAAAAGAATCGGGGTTGATTCATCAGGCGGATGTTAAAGCCGCTCGAATTAAAGAAAGAACAATAAGAAAAAATCTGTAATTATAATAATTATGCACTCAGTGAGTAATTTATGAGTGAGACAAGGATAGACAGAATGTCTGACATTAAAAGTTATATTTCAAACCAAAAAAACATAATTCAACATGATGATTTTTTTGGAAGAAGACTGGACATTGCTCTTTGCTTTGATCATGGTTTTATAATGCCAGGAGGTGTGGCAATATATTCCATTATCGAAAATAATAAAGATATTGAATACGCCTTAAAGCCAAAAGAGAGATGTCAGGTAAAAATTACTCTATAGGGTTATATTACTATTTTTGCTATTTAATATCTAAAGTCTTTAGATTAAGGTTTTAACTCTGGAGTATATATGAAAATAGCTTTTATTGGCGAAGCGGTATCCGGTTTTGGAGGGATGGAAACCGTTATTAGCAACGTTATCCATACGTTTGAAAATAGCTCTCCGAAGATCAACTGTGAAATGTTTTTCTTTTGTCGTAATGACAAAATGGATAAAGCATGGCTAAAAGAGATTAAATATGCGCAATCATTCTCAAATATAAAATTAAGTTTTCTTCGTCGAGCTAAGCATGTTTATAATTTTAGTCAGTGGCTGAAAGAAACGTCACCGGATATTGTGATATGTATTGATGTCATCTCATGTCTTTATGCCAATAAAGCACGAAAGAAAAGTGGTAAACAGTTTATTATTTTCTCGTGGCCACATTTTTCGCTCGACCATAAAAAACATGCAGAATGTATAACGTACGCGGATTATCATCTGGCCATCAGTAGTGGTATTAAAGAACAGATGATGACACGGGGTATCTCAGCGCAAGATATTAGCGTCGTTTATAATCCTGTCTCTATTAAAACAATCATTGTGCCGCCGCCTGAGCGCGATAAACCCGCTGTATTTCTCTATGTAGGGCGTCTTAAATTTGAAGGGCAGAAAAGAGTTAAAGATTTATTTGATGGCTTAGCTCGTACGACAGGGGAATGGCAGCTACATATTATTGGTGATGGCTCAGATTTTGAAAAGTGCCAGGCCTATAGTCGGGAGCTTGGTATTGAGCAGCGTGTAATCTGGTATGGTTGGCAAAGCGAGCCGTGGCAAGTCGTACAGCAAAAAATAAAAAATGTCACCGCGTTACTACTTACCTCTGCATTTGAGGGATTTCCTATGACCCTGCTGGAAGCAATGTCATATGGAATTCCGTGTATTAGTTCTGATTGTATGTCTGGTCCGCGCGATATGATTAAACCCGGTTTGAATGGTGAGCTTTATACCCCGGGGGCTATAGATGATTTTGTAGGACACCTTAATCGTGTTATTTCTGGTGAAGTAAAATATCAGCATGATATTATTCCCGGCACGATTGAGAGATTTTACGATGTGCTATATTTTAAAAATTTTAATAATGCGATATTCTCGAAATTACAAAAGTGATCACTATGAGCAGAAAATATTTTGAAGAAGAAGTCATTCAACAGACTTTAGATTATAACTATGCACAACATAGTGATGCTGATAAATTTAATATAGCTTATGGGATTGATAAAAACTTTCTTTTTGGCTGTGGTGTCTCTATTGCATCGGTTCTCCTCGCTAACCCAGATAAGACGTTAGCTTTCCATGTTTTTACCGATTTCTTTGACTCTGAAGACCAGCAGCGATTTGAGGCATTAGCAAAACAGTACGCTACGCAGATTGTTGTTTACCTAATCGACTGTGAGCGCTTAAAATCGCTACCCAGTACCAAAAACTGGACCTATGCAACATACTTTAGATTCATTATCGCCGATTATTTTTCAGATAAAACAGATAGAGTACTTTATCTGGATGCAGATATTGCATGTAAGGGGAGTATTCAGGAACTTATTGATCTTAATTTCGCTGAAAATGAGATTGCTGCTGTCGTTGCTGAAGGCGAGTTGGAATGGTGGACTAAGCGCTCGGTTAGCCTGGCAACGCCTGGGCTGGTTTCTGGCTATTTTAATGCCGGTTTTATTTTAATTAACATACCTCTTTGGACCGCAGAAAATATCTCTAAGAAAGCGATTGAAATGCTAAAAGATCCGGAGGTAGTACAGCGCATAACGCACCTTGATCAGGATGTATTAAATATATTGTTAGTGAATAAAGCGCGTTTTGTTGATAAAAAATTTAATACACAATTTAGTCTTAACTATGAATTAAAAGATTCAGTTATTAATCCAGTCGATGCTGAGACTGTATTTGTTCATTATATCGGACCAACGAAGCCCTGGCATAGTTGGGGGGCTTACCCTGTGTCACAATATTTTTTACAGGCTAAGAGCAACTCACCATGGTCTCATTGTGCACTTTTAAATCCAGTCACTAGCCATCAGTTACGTTATGCGGCAAAGCATATGTTTAATCAGAAGCATTATACTTCGGGTGTAAATTATTATATAGCCTACTTTAAACGTAAACTTCTTGAATAAAACCCATAGGTGATGTAATGGATTCATTTCCTGAGATAGAAATAGCTGAATATAAAGTTTTTGATGAAAGTAATAATAATGATGATAACGTATTAAACATTTCTTATGGCGTTGATGAAAACTATCTTGATGGTGTGGGGGTATCAATCGCTTCAGTTGTATTAAACAATAATATCCCGCTCGCTTTTCACATTATTTGTGATTCATACTCCCCGTGTTTTGTAAAATATATAGAGCGTTTAGCCGTACAGCATCACATAAAAATTTCTCTTTATCTTATTAAAGTAGAAAGCCTTGAGGTATTGCCTCAAACTAAAGTATGGTCGAGAGCAATGTATTTTCGTTTATTTGCTTTCGATTATCTCAGCAAGAAGGTAAACACCTTACTTTATTTGGATGCCGATGTTGTATGCAAAGGATCTTTGCAAGATCTTCTACAGCTTGATCTGACAGAGAAGATTGCTGCGGTCGTAAAAGATGTTGATTCCATCCAGAATAAGGTAAATGAGAGATTAAGCGCTTTTAATTTACAAGGTGGTTATTTTAACTCCGGCGTGGTTTTTGTTAACCTGAAATTATGGCAAGAGAATGCCTTAACCAAAAAGGCATTTTTACTTTTGGCAGGTAAAGAGGCTGACTCTTTTAAATATCCCGATCAGGATGTTTTGAATATTCTCCTACAGGATAAAGTCATTTTTCTACCGCGACCGTATAATACCATTTATACTATTAAAAGTGAGTTGAAAGATAAGTCACATAAAAAATATAGCAATATAATTAATGATAATACTATTTTAATTCATTATACGGGTGCTACAAAACCATGGCATGCCTGGGCAAATTATCCTTCAGTTATCTATTATAAAAATGCACGACTTAACTCGCCCTGGAAGGATTTTCCCGCAAAAGATGCGCGTACCATAGTCGAATTTAAGAAGCGATATAAACATCTTCTCGTGCAGGGTCATTATTTTAAAGGCCTTATGGCTGGAAGCGCATATCTTTATCGTAAACTTTTCCACAAATAATTCCCCTCCCCAAATCTCCATTATGATTATTGAAAAAAAGATTAAAAACTATACCGTCTTTGTCAAAAAAGACGGTGAAAAATACATTGAGATATTCAAAGATTTTCTATCTTATAATCATCAGGTTATTAAAGTCTTTCGTAATATAGAAGATACAAAAGTTGTATTGATTAATACAGACTACGGAAAATATATTCTCAAAGTATTTAGTCCAAAAGTAAAAAATACTGAACGCTTTTTCAAATCGTTAGTAAAAGGAGATTACTACGAAAAGCTTTTTCATCAGACAGATCGTGTGCGGCGTGAAGGGTTTGCGGCGCTTAATGATTTTTACCTGCTGGCGGAAATTAAAACATTACGCTATGTAAAAACATACGTGATGATAATTGAGTATATTGAAGGTATTGAACTTGTTGATATGCCAGAAATTTCTGACGAGGTGAGAGGGAAAATCAAACAGTCGATATATTCTCTGCATCAGCATGGTATGGTTTCGGGCGATCCCCATAAAGGTAACTTTATCCTGCAAGGCAATGAGATCAGAATTATCGATTTGTCCGGAAAAAGACCTTCCAGACAACGAAAAGCAAAGGATCGTATTGATTTAGAAAGACATTATGGTATCAAAAATAATGTGAGAGATATCGGATTTTACTTATTGATTTATAAGAAAAAACTTCGAAATTTCTTGCGTCGTATTAAGGGTAAGGAAAAGCGCTGATCAATGTAGCACGTTTGGTTTAATTTAAGGGGCTGACTGACTTTTATTTGCTGCAGCGTTATGACATACTTGAGAGAATTTGAGATGTAATATTAGTTATTGAATATAACATTTATTTATAGGTTGCATGATAAACATACGAGTTTTTTATGGGCAGCGTTAACTTCATAACTCACGCCGATGTTCTGCAACTTATTGCGAAAAGAACGGCTGAAGATTGTATTATTTTTCTTTCTGGTCCTACGTCCAGAAAAACGCCGCTGTCCTTGTTACGAATGAAAGATGTCATTGCAGTCAATGGTTCTGTTCAATATTTGCTAAACAATAACGTCAAGCCATTTTTGTACCTTCTGACGGATGTTCGCTTCCTCCATCGTCGGCGCGAAGATTTTTATAACTTTAGCCGTAACAGTCAGTTCACTATCGTCAATCTTGATGTGTACGAACAGGCTTCAGTGGATGATCAAAAATATATTGAAGAAAACTGTTTAATTATTCGCTCCTTTTATCGCCGAGAAAAAGGGGGTTTTTTAAAGAAAATTAAATTTAATATCCTCAAGCGGGTTCATAAAGCATTACTTATTTCAGTTCCTCTTTCGAAAAGAGGACGGCTGGCTGGATTTTGCAAGGATATCAGCATCGGGTATTGCTCTTGTCATACTATTGCTTATACCGCTATTCAGGTTGCCTATTCCCTCAAGTATGGACGTATTATATGTTCTGGGCTTGACTTAACAGGAAGTTGCCCACGTTTCTATGACGAATCTACCAGCCCTATGCCATCTGAACTTAGTAAAGACCTGTTTAAAATACTGCCATTTTTTACTTTTATGAGAAAAAATGTGAGTGATTTAAATATCTTTAATTTATCAGATGATACTGCAATTCATTACGATATTATTCCATATATTACAGCCTCGGAACTTGAGGATGAAATATATTACGATAAAATTGTCTAGACACTAGATAAATCATTATTTTGCGTTGCTTCGGCACGCATTTCTTTTTCTATAACATTTCTTTTTCTATAAAGTTAACTATTCTGGATTATAGCTATTATGATTAAAAAAATCATATTTACTGTTACTCCTATATTTTCAATTCCTCCTCGTGGTGCGGCTGCGGTAGAAACCTGGATTTACCAGGTTGCAAAACGACTATCAATACCGAGTGCTATTGCTTGTATAAAGAATGCTGGCTATCCTGAATATAATAAAATAAACGATAACTGTGATATTCATTACATTGGGTTTAGTAAAGTTTATAAGCGTCTTTTTCAGAAATGGACTCGTCTCGACCCACTACCCTATTCCCAGCGCGTCCTTAATATTAGAGATAAAGTGACTACCCAGGAAGATAGCGTCATTGTTATTCATAATAGTATGAAACTGTATCGGCAGATCAGAGAGCGCAATCCGAATGCAAAACTGGTTATGCACATGCATAACGCATTTGAACCAGAACTTCCTGATAACGATGCAAAAATTATCGTGCCCAGTCAGTTTCTTAAAGCGTTTTATGAAGAAAGATTGCCCGCCGCTGCTGTTAGTATTGTACCTAATGGTTTTTGTGCTGAGACTTATAAAAGAAACCCACAAGATAATCTTCGTCAGCAATTAAATATTGCGGAAGATGCCACCGTTCTCTTATATGCCGGGAGAATTTCGCCTGATAAAGGCATCCTGTTGCTTTTGCAGGCGTTCAAACAATTACGTACCTTAAGAAGTAATATTAAACTTGTCGTTGTTGGCGATCCTTATGCAAGCCGCAAGGGTGAAAAAGCAGAGTATCAAAAGAAAGTACTGGACGCCGCAAAAGAGATTGGAACGGATTGTATTATGGCTGGGGGGCAATCTCCCGACCAGATGCATAACTTCTATCATATAGCCGATCTGGTTATTGTGCCGTCTCAGGTTGAAGAAGCATTTTGCATGGTGGCTGTAGAAGCGATGGCAGCAGGAAAAGCGGTTCTTGCCAGCAAAAAAGGGGGGATTAGCGAATTTGTGTTAGATGGCATAACGGGCTATCACCTCGCAGAGCCTATGTCGAGCGACAGTATAATTAATGATATTAACCGTGCGCTTGCTGATGAGGAACGCCACCAGATTGCCGAAAAAGCAAAATCCCTGGTGTTTTCAAAATACAGTTGGGAAAATGTAGCGCAGCGTTTCGAGGAACAAATGAAAAGCTGGTTTGATAAGTGATTGAGCCCGGATGATGAAAAACGCGCTGATACCGTAATAAGTATCAGCGCGTTTTTTTATCTATTTCTTAGCGCCAGCAGAAAACCGGTAATGATACCAATTTGAGCAATATCGACCTGTTCAAAATTGCCACGAACGATATAAAAACCGACGAAAGATAAAAATAGCAAGAGATGAGCATTGTAGGGGCTTATCTCTACTTTCCTGAAGGTAGAGCTGGCTGTTTCCCTGATGATAGCGCCATATAAATAGGCCAGACTCGCCAGACCCAATATGCCTGCACTAAACCAGATGTACAGAATGGTATTATGCGGACCGATAGATTCTTTAAAGGTCCACATTGGATAATCGACAACGCGTTTATTATAAACACCATCATACACATCATTACCATAGCCGTAGCCCTTGATCGGGTTTTCCTGAATCAGTATCCACGCGGTGCCCTGGGTTCCGTTAGTATAACGAGATGAGCTATCTGTCTGCTGTAATTTATAAAGTAAATGTTCTGAATCTGGTTGGTTATTATGTTGAGTGATAACCAAAGCGCCGATGATGGCTAATAAAATGGCACCGACTCCTATTAACTTCCATTGGCGATTCAGTATTGCCCACAGCGCACCTACTATGAGCACCGCCAACCATGCCCCTCGCGATAGGGTTCCCAGGATAAAGAAAAGATAGATAGCGCTAAGCACCAAAAAAACCAACTTAAGTGCATTTTTTCTAAACAGCCAAATATTCAATAATGCTGGAAATAAGAAAACCATGGAATCGGACATATGTCGATGCGCATAGCTCATGAATGGCATAATCCCTTTATTATAGTCCTCGATATATAGAATACTCTCTGCAAGGCAGCGAAGTCCTAAACTTGTTAAAAAGGAGAAAAGTACTATTTTCGCAACCGTTTCTTTTGTTTCATCTTTTAATAGTACGGGAATTAATAAAGTATATAATAAGAAACCCTCCAGTACCGTATTTTCAAATTCCTTGAAGCTTTCTTTCATATCTGGCGATATGAGTATGGAATAAACAAGGATTAATGATAATACTGCTACGCTATAAAATACGCTATTTTTGAAAAGAGGGGGGAAACTTTTCGGTGAGCGTGAGACCTGATAAATCGCGGTGATAACCATAAGTATGATTATCAAATGTTTATAACGCGTAATACCATCCAGAAAATACGTGGCAACAAAAAGAAAAACCAGCGCTTTATTCCAGATCGGTTTCCATTTCTCTTTATTTAACGTTAATGATGTGGTTAGCATCTTTTCTCCACAATAGGTTTGGGATGAGACAGTGTCTCTTTAATGAATCTTTCCAAATACGCTTGTGGCATCTAAATTCGCCAGGTTTTTTTCTGGTGAGCAGCATGCCATTTGGTTCTTCCCATAACCTCCAATTAACCCAGGGTCCGTTGGGCCATATAGCGTAATATTCGGTCTGTCGAGCGCGGCGGTGAGATGGCTCAGGCCGGTATCAACCGATACGACAAATTTTGCGCCAGCCAGCACTCTGGCGACCTCCTCCAGGCTCATGCGCGGTAACACATCCACATAGTCAAAGCCTTCGGCCAGTCGTTTAGCCCGGGCCTCCTCATGAGGCGCGCCCCAGGGAAGTTTTATCCGTAATCCGGTGTTGCCCACCATACCGATAAGCTCGCGCCAGTTTGCTTCTGGCCAGTGTTTATCATCGCGGGTCGTGGCATGTAAAAATACCGCATATGGATCGCTGACCGCCTGCTGGCAATGCAGAAAATGTTTTGCGATGGCATAATCGCCCTGCGACTGCGGTTTATCGTATCCCAGGCTTTTGGCGAACAGCTCGCGCGTCCGTTCAACCGCATGTTGTTGCTTTGCGATATGGTGTTTACGGTTATAAAACAGGCTGGCCAACGGTTCGCGGGCGGTACTCCAGTCCATACCGTGCTTTATCCCATGCGCCAGACGCGTCACCAGCGCCGCGCTTTTTACCAGCCCCTGCGCATCAATCACAGCGTCGTATTGGTATGCGCATACCGCCCGATGAAAGGCTGTGCGTTCCGCTTTAATGGGCGCGGAAAACCAGGCCTTGCGCCAACGGCGAATAGCGACGGGAATCACGCGATCGACAGCACTGTGCCAGGACGGAATTTGCGCAAACCCTTCTTCGACAACCCAATCAAATTGAATCCCCGGAATCGCCTGTTGCGCGTCGGTAAGCGCAGGCAGGGTATGTAATACGTCGCCCATCGATGATGTTTTAACGATCAAAACCCGCATTAAACGCCCTCTTCCGACAACAGCGAATGAAGCTCTTCCAGAACCCGCTGCGGCGTGATATCGATCAGGCTCTGGTGATAGCCTTGCGCCGTATCACCTTTACGCACTTTGTGATAACCCGTAATGAGACGAATCACCCGGGCCTTATGAGACAGCGGTGGCGTGAAATCCGGGCTACTTGGGCCATACAAGGCGACCAGCGGGCGGTCGAGCGCCGCCGCGACGTGCATCAGTCCGGAATCGTTGGTGACGATGGCTTTACAGGCGGCTATCAGAATGACGGCCTGTTCCAGCTGGGTTTCCCCCGCCAGGTTGCGACACCATGCCTGCTGCTCGCTATTCAGCGCCGCCAGGATCTCATTGCCGGCTTCATGGTCTTTTGCCGAGCCAAACAGCACGACCTGATACCCTTCGTTAATGAGCTGCTTTGCCAGTTCGGCGTAGTGATAGTGCGGCCAACGTTTTGCCGGGCCAAATTCCGCGCCGGGGCAAAAGCCGATCAGAGGACGTTCAGAAGATAATGAAAAGTCGCTGCACATCAGCGACTTTTCACCCTCGCTAACCTGGAGCTGCGGCCAGAGTAGCGGCTGCGGCAGATCTTTCGCCGTGCGCATCACGCCCTTGTCATAAGCCAGCGCCACGTAGCGCTCCACCATTAGTGGCCAGGCGTCTTTATCAAGGACGCGCGCATCGTTCAGCAGGCCATAGCGCATTTCGCCGCGCCAGCCGGTACGGTGCGGGATATTGGCAAAGAAAGGAATCAGCGCCGATTTAAACGAATTTGGCAACACCCAGGCGCGATCGTAGCGCTTCTCTCGCAGGCTATGGCCCAATCTGCGGCGCTCGCTGATTTCCAGCGCGCCGTGGCCCAGCGGCATGGGTATCGCCTCGTTAACTTCCGGCATACGCGATAACAACGGACGGCACCAGGCTGGCGCCATCACGTCGATTATCGCCTGGGGATAGCGCGCTTTAAGCGTGCGATAGAGACTTTGCGACATCATCATGTCGCCCACCCAGGACGGGCCAATGACCAAAATTTTCATACTTACGCGTCGCGGTTCAGCCAGGCCATATACTCCGTGACGCCTTCGGCGACGGTCTTAAAGGGTTTGTCGTAGCCCGCGTTGCGCAGATTGGTTAAATCCGCCTGCGTAAACGCCTGATAGCGACCTTTCAGCTTATCCGGGAACGGAATGTATTCAATGCTGCCTTTTTTATGGTATGCCAGCGTCGCGTCGGCGACGGCCTGGAAAGATTCCGCACGGCCTGTGCCCAAGTTAAAGATGCCGGACTTGCCGCTTTCCAGGAACCACAGGTTAACGGCGGCCACATCGCCCACGTAAACGAAGTCGCGCTTGAAGTTTTCGCTGCCTTCAAACAGTTTCGGGCTTTCGCCGTTGTTTAACTGTGTATTCAGATGAAATGCCACGCTTGCCATGCTGCCTTTATGGCCTTCACGTGGTCCATAGACGTTGAAATAGCGGAAACCGACAATCTGCGAGTTCGCTTCTGGCAGGATCTGGCGCACATATTCATCAAACAGGAACTTAGAATAGCCGTAAACGTTAAGCGGTTTTTCGTATTCGCGCGATTCGATGAAATCAGACGTGCGACCGCCATAGGTGGCGGCAGAAGAGGCATAGAGGAACGGGATTTCGCGCTCAAGACAATAGTGCAGCAGCTCTTTGGAGTATTGATAGTTATTATCCATCATATACTTGCCGTCCCACTCGGTGGTGGAAGAGCAGGCGCCTTCATGGAAAATAGCTTCGATATCGCCGAGCTCTTCTCCGGACATAATCTGGATCAGGAAATCTTCCTTATCCATATAGTCAGCAATGTTCAGATCCACCAGGTTTACAAACTTGGTGCCGTCTTTCAGGTTATCCACCACCAGAATATCGGTGATACCTTTATCATTCAGGGCCTTAACGATATTGCTGCCGATAAAGCCCGCGCCGCCGGTAACGATGATCATAACTGTAACCTTTGAATTATGGTGTCAGAGACTGTCTCAGACATGAATGTTCTTATCATAACACTATTCATCCATTCACTGATAACCCGTGAGGATACGCGTGATTTATGCTGCATTTTAAAGAAGTGATGACGCGTCATCTCGTATCAACGTATCGCTTTGGGTAATATGTGCTGAAATTTGCCCAGTCTGGAGAATCGCAATGCGTGGGGATTTTTACAAACAGTTAACCAACGATCTGGAAACCGCCCGGGCGGAAGGATTGTTTAAAGAAGAGCGCATTATTACGTCTGCGCAGCAGGCGGATATCACCGTGGCGGATGGAAGCCACGTTATTAACTTTTGCGCCAATAACTATCTCGGGCTGGCGAATCACCCTGAGCTGATTAATGCCGCAAAAGCGGGCATGGACAGCCACGGTTTCGGTATGGCGTCCGTGCGTTTTATCTGCGGTACCCAGGACAGCCACAAAGCGCTGGAGCAAAAGCTGGCAAGCTTCCTCGGCATGGAAGATGCGATTCTGTATTCCTCCTGTTTCGATGCTAACGGCGGCTTGTTTGAGACGTTGCTGGGCGCGGAAGACGCTATTATTTCCGACGCGCTGAACCACGCGTCTATCATTGACGGCGTGCGTTTGTGTAAAGCGAAGCGCTATCGCTATGCCAACAACGATATGGCTGAGCTGGAAGCGCGGCTGAAAGAGGCGCGTGAGGCCGGCGCACGTCATGTCCTGATCGCCACCGACGGCGTGTTCTCAATGGATGGCGTCATCGCCAATCTGAAAGGCGTCTGTGATCTGGCCGATAAATACGATGCGCTGGTGATGGTTGATGATTCTCACGCGGTAGGCTTTGTCGGCGAAAACGGTCGTGGTTCCCATGAATACTGCGACGTAATGGGCCGCGTAGATATTATTACCGGTACGCTGGGCAAAGCGTTAGGCGGCGCATCCGGCGGCTATACCGCGGCGCGTAAAGAGGTCGTTGAGTGGTTGCGTCAGCGTTCCCGCCCATATCTGTTCTCCAACTCCCTGGCGCCGGCGATCGTGGCGGCTTCTATTAAAGTGTTAGAGATGGTGGAAGCGGGCGCAGAACTGCGCGATCGCTTGTGGGCGAACGCCCGGCAGTTCCGTGAGCAGATGTCTGCCGCGGGATTTACGCTGGCAGGCGCGGATCACGCCATCATCCCGGTAATGCTGGGAGATGCGGTTGTCGCGCAGAAATTTGCCCGCGAACTGCAAAAAGAGGGCATTTACGTTACCGGTTTCTTCTATCCGGTCGTACCAAAAGGTCAGGCGCGTATTCGTACCCAGATGTCTGCGGCGCATACGCCTGAGCAAATTACGCGTGCGGTAGACGCGTTCACGCGTATTGGTAAACAACTGGGCGTGATTGCCTGAGGATGTAAGATGAAAGCGTTATCCAAACTGAAAGCGGAAGAGGGCATCTGGATGACCGACGTTCCGGAACCGGAAGTCGGCCATAACGATTTGCTGATTAAAATCCGTAAAACAGCCATCTGCGGTACTGACGTTCACATCTATAACTGGGATGACTGGTCGCAAAAAACCATCCCGGTTCCGATGGTCGTGGGGCATGAATATGTCGGCGAAGTGGTCGGCATCGGTCAGGAAGTGAAAGGCTTTAAAATCGGCGATCGCGTCTCCGGCGAAGGTCATATCACCTGCGGTCATTGCCGCAACTGCCGTGGCGGTCGTACTCACCTGTGTCGCAACACCACCGGCGTGGGCGTCAACCGTCCCGGCTGCTTCGCGGAATACCTGGTCATCCCGGCGTTCAATGCGTTTAAAATCCCGGATAACATTTCTGATGATTTAGCCTCTATTTTCGACCCGTTTGGTAATGCGGTGCATACGGCGCTGTCTTTCGATCTGGTCGGCGAAGATGTACTGGTGTCGGGGGCGGGGCCAATCGGTGTAATGGCCGCCGCAGTGGCGAAACATGTCGGCGCGCGTCATGTGGTGATTACTGACGTCAATGAATACCGTCTGGAGCTGGCGCGTAAAATGGGCGTCACCCGCGCGGTCAACGTCGCGAAAGAGAGCCTGAACGACGTCATGGCGGAGCTGGGAATGACCGAAGGGTTCGATGTGGGTCTGGAGATGTCCGGCGCGCCGCCGGCGTTTCGTACCATGCTGGACACCATGAATCACGGCGGTCGTATTGCGATGCTGGGGATTCCGCCATCAGATATGTCTATCGACTGGACAAAAGTTATCTTTAAGGGCTTGTTCATTAAAGGTATTTATGGTCGTGAGATGTTCGAAACGTGGTACAAAATGGCGGCGCTGATCCAGTCCGGTCTGGATCTGTCACCGATTATCACCCATCGTTTCTCTATTGATGATTTCCAGAAAGGTTTTGACGCCATGCGTTCAGGCCAGTCAGGAAAAGTTATTCTGAGCTGGGATTAATATGTATAGAGACCCGATGATATTTATCGGGTCTGATATACGTGTCATCGTAAAAGGTTGGTGTCATTCGCCAACCTTTTTTGTTAGGGAAAATCTGGAAAGCCGTAAAGAATTGTCATAGACATCAAGCATTCGTAATTGCGCTTTACTCTTATTTTACTCGCTAACGTCACGCTCTACTCTGAGTTTTGTGCTTGCTTTTTACTGTAAAAATTAATTATGGCGGCTTAATAGTTTCTTAATAGAGCCACAGTATAAAGGCAGGGTAAATTAAGGTTTTTCTGGTAATCGTTATGAAAAATAGTAAAACCAAAGTGAGTATCATTGTCCCGTTATATAATGCGGGAGCGGATTTTAATGCTTGCATGGCGTCATTAATCGCGCAAACGTGGTCGGCGCTGGAAATTATTATTGTGAATGATGGATCGACGGATCATTCCGTTGAGATAGCAAAACATTACGCGGAACATTACCCGCATGTTCGACTGCTTCATCAGGCCAATGCTGGCGCATCTGTCGCCCGTAATCTTGGCCTGCAAGCAGCGACCGGCGATTATGTCGCCTTTGTCGATGCAGATGACCTGGTCTACCCGAAGATGTATGAAACGCTGATGACCATGGCGCTTAACGATGATCTGGACGTTGCGCAGTGCAACGCGGACTGGTGCGTCCGAAAAACCGGGCACGCCTGGCAATCTATTCCGACCGATCGTCTGCGTTCCACCGGGGTATTAAGCGGACCGGATTGGTTGCGTATGGCGTTGGCCTCGCGGCGCTGGACGCATGTTGTCTGGATGGGCGTTTATCGACGTGCGCTGATTATCGATAACAATATTACTTTCGTTCCCGGACTACATCATCAGGACATATTATGGTCGACGGAAGTTATGTTTAATGCCACGCGCGTACGTTATACCGAACAATCATTATATAAATATTTCCTGCATGATAATTCGGTAAGCCGTTTGCAAAGACAAGGCAATAAAAATCTTAATTATCAGCGGCATTATATTAAAATTACGCGGTTATTAGAAAAGCTCAATCGTGATTATGCCCGGCGTATTCCGATTTACCCGGAGTTTCGCCAGCAAATTACCTGGGAAGCGTTACGCGTTTGTCATGCGGTACGTAAAGAGCCTGATATTTTGACCCGCCAGCGTATGATTGCCGAAATTTTTACTTCTGGCATGTATAGACGGATGATGGCTAACGTCCGCAGCGCGAAAGCGGCTTATCAGACGCTGCTCTGGTCTTTCCGGCTGTGGCAATGGCGCGACAAAACCTTGTCGCACCGTCGTATGGCCCGTAAGGCGCTCAATCTGTCTTAGCGCTCACGTTTTTAGGCGCGGCGATTTTCCCCCAGCCTTGCCACTGGTGCTGAAACCAGACAACCACGGAACTTTGCGTAATGCTCTCGCCGATGACGCTGAAAAAGCGCGTAGCGTAGACCGGTTGCAGCGGTTTTTTCGGCTTGCACATCTTCACGCCGCGAAAGGGATTGCGCGGCGCGTCAATTTTCTGCGGCGTCACACCAGGTCGGGACGTATCTACCTGCGGTTCGTTGAGCAGGCTGCCTGGACGTACCAGGGTGATATCCGCCGGCAGGCGATAAACCATCTGTTGCAGCACGCGAACCGTTGCGGGATGCGGATGTCCAATCGCGATAGCGGAACCGTTGCGACGGGCCAGTTCGATAGCGCGATTAAACTGACGGCGGATATCCGCCTCGTTTTGCGTATCGTCGAGGAACACTTTACGCTTGATCACTTTCACACCCGTACCGGATGCCGCGCGCATCGCCTGGCTATTGCCAATCGTCATGCTGTCGAGAAAATAGAGATTGTAATGTTCCAGCGCCTGCATAACTTTTTGCATACCGAACAGGCTGGAAGTCATTGCGCTGCCCATGTGGTTATTAAGCCCGACGGCATACGGCACGTTGTTTACCGCCTCGCGGATAATGCGCTCGATCTCATCGCTGCTCATATCTGGTCGCAGCGTATCCTTCTCCAGCGGCTGTTTGCTTAGCGGCGCCATCGGCAGATGGATTAATACCTCATGCCCGCTATTGTGCGCTTTAGTTGCCATTTCGCGCGCGTGCGGCGCGTTGGGCAGTACGGCGACGGAGATGTTTGGCGGCAGCGCCAGAACCTGGTTTTCCGTATGCGGGCGATAGCCAAAATCATCAATCACGATGGCGAGCTTGCCAGCGAAAACGGGATGTGCAAACGCCAGCAAAGTGGCCAGCGTGAGAATGGAGCGACGAAACTGAGGCAAAACTTATCTTCCCAACCACGGCTGTGGATTGACGGCCTGACCCTGGCGACGAATTTCGAAATAAAGCGAGGGTCTGCCCTGACCGCCGCTACTGCCCACAAGGGCGATAGGTTGTCCGGCGCGCACCTGCACGCCTACGCTGACCAGCGCGCTCTGGTTATAGCCGTAAAGGCTCATATCACCTTTACCATGCTCCACGACCACCACCAGGCCATAGCCTTGCAGCCAGTCCGCCAGAATCACCCTGCCGTCGGCGATGGCTTTGACCTCGGTGCCTTCCGACGCGCCGATCACCATCCCCTTCCAACGTAGCTCACCCTGCAGCCGTTCGCCATAGCGATGCAATATCGGGCCGCGTACCGGCCAGTATGCCTGACCGCGTGGCGCGCCCAGACCGCCGGTGCGGGACATTAGCGAACGCTCGCTTTCCGTCGGCTTATAGGTGCTGCCTTTACGCGAGGCTTCCTGCTGCTTATCGCGTACCGCCTGCGCTTCGCGGGCTTCACGCTCCGCTCGCGCTTTGGCCGCCGCTTCCGCCCGCGCGATACTGTTGCGTAGGCGTGATTCGTTGGCGCGTAGTTCGCTTAACTGTTGCTGGCCTTGCTGAATAGACGACTCCAGTCCGGCAAGCGTTTTCTTACGTTCATTACGCGCCTGTTCCAGCTTCGCCTGCTGAGCGCGCTGTTCATACAGCAACGTTTGTTGTTGGCTTTGCTTCTCTTCCAGCTCGGCTTTTTGCGTGGCGACCTGTTCGCGAGTCTGTTTCAGTTCGGCGATAGTCTCCTGGCGCGCCTGGTTCAGATAGCCGAAGTAGGCCTGCAGGCGTTGCCCACGCTGGCTTTCTTCTCCGCTAAGAATAAGCTGAATGCCGGTGTGTTCGCCCTGGCGGAAAGCGGCGTCCAACTGTGCGGCGAGATTACGCTCCTGGCTGGCTTTTTGCTGCTCCAGTTTGGCAATTGAGGCGTTCATCTCATCAATTTGCGCGTTTAACTGATCCAGGGTGCTTTGCGTTTCGCGCAGCTTACGTGCTGCGGCCGAGATGGCCTCTTCCTGGGCTTTAAGTTGTGCCAGGAGGCTGGCGCGTTGTTGCTGCTGCTGGCGTACGTCGCGTTCTTTCGCGGCGATATCGGCCTGAATAGATTTGAGTTGATCGCGGTCATCCGCGTGGGCGGAAAAGGCGCACAACAATACGCCAGCGCTAAGTACGCTGGCGTAGAACAAAGGCCTGACTGAAAACGTTCTTGGTTTCACGGCCTGTTGAATGGTGTTAATCGCCTTTCCCCTCATGGGGAGGGATTATTCCACGATGAACAGCGGCTTACCAGTCATCTCTTGCGGGATTTCCATCCCCATCAGCGACAGCATGGTAGGCGCAATGTCTGAAAGTTTGCCGCCTTCAACCGCCTTCACGTTTTTCTCGCCGACATAAATCAGCGGCACCGGCAGGTTGGTGTGGGCGGTATGCGCCTGACCGGTCGCCGGATCGCGCATCTGCTCCGCGTTGCCGTGGTCCGCGGTAATCAACAGTTGTCCACCAACGGACTCAACCGCTTTTGTTACCTGTTCAATGCAGTTATCCAACGCTTCCACCGCTTTGATGGCGGCTTCCATCACGCCGGTATGACCGACCATATCGCCGTTTGGATAGTTACAAATGATGGTGTCGTACTTACCGCTTTCGATCGCCGCGACCAATTTTTCAGTCAATTCTGCAGAGCTCATTTCCGGTTGCAGGTCATAAGTGGCCACTTTCGGGGAGTTGATCAGAATGCGCTCTTCACCAGCAAACGGTTCTTCTACGCCGCCGTTAAAGAAAAAGGTTACGTGCGCATATTTTTCCGTTTCGGAAATACGCAGCTGAGTTTTGTCGTTTTTCGCCATCCATTCGCCAAAGGTATTCGCCAGCGACGCTGGTGGGTAGGCAACGGCAGTTTTGATATCGGCGGCGTATTCGGTCAGCATCACGAAGTTCAGATTAACCACTTTCTTACGCGCAAAGCCGTCGAAATCAGCATTAACGAAAGCGCGGGTAATTTCGCGCGCGCGGTCAGCGCGGAAGTTCATGAAAATCAGCGTGTCGCCGTCTTCCATCGCCGCATCAGCCTGGCCCTCGGCGCGGATAACGGTCGCTTTGACAAACTCATCGTTTTCATCACGAGCGTAAGCGGCCTGCAGGCCAGCCACAGCGGTATCCGCCTGGAATTCGCCCTGGGCCAGGGTCATCAGATCATACGCTTTTTCCACGCGATCCCAACGGTTGTCGCGGTCCATAGCGTAGTAACGACCGACGATAGACGCCACGCGGCCTTTGCCCAGCGCGGCGAATTTGTCTTCGAATTTTTTCAGCGAGGCTTCAGCGCTGCGCGGCGGCGTGTCGCGACCGTCGAGGAAGGCGTGCAGATAGATTTTTTCTGCGCCGCGCTCTGCGGCCAGTTCCACCATCGCCATAATGTGATCTTCGTGGCTGTGGACGCCGCCCGCGGACAGCAGACCCATAATATGAACCGCTTTACCGGCGTTTTTCGCCTGGTCTACCGCATTGGTCAGGACTGGGTTAGCAAAGAAAGTACGTTCTTTAATTTCAACGTCCAGACGCGTCAGGTCCTGATAAACGATGCGGCCTGCGCCCAGGTTAACGTGGCCCACTTCGGAGTTGCCCATCTGGCGGTCAGGCAGACCCACTTCCAGACCGGATGCGTCGATCAGGGTATGCGGACGTTTTGCCCACAGAGCATCCATCACCGGGGTTTTGGCGTTTAAGATAGCGTTATCCTGCTGTTCTTCACGGTAGCCGTAGCCATCCAGAATCACCAGTACCATAGGTTTTTTAGAAACCGACATTGCGACAACCTCATACTCAATAGACAAAATAATTGCGTAATTTTACTACAGCTGAATCGATAAAATAGCCTCAGAAGATCAAAGAAAGGGATCGCGCTGGCGTGATAAGGCAAGTAATAGCGTGATTTTTTTTCGTAGCGCCCCGCAAAAATGCATTCCAGTGCACGCTCTGGCTGTATTTGCGCCACTGCACAGGTATACTCCTTTCCTGGTTTTTTAATCACTACGTCGGGAGTTGTTACCCCCCATGCAAGAAATTATGCAATTTGTTGGCCGTCATCCCATACTGAGTATCGCCTGGATTGCGTTACTGGTGGCGGTTTTATTTACCACGTTCAAAGGTCTGACTTCAAAAGTTAAGGTGATTACACGCGGCGAAGCCACGCGCCTTATCAACAAAGAGGACGCCGTTGTTGTGGATTTACGTCAACGTGACGATTTCCGTAAAGGCCATATCGCTGGCGCGACCAATTTGCTGCCGAGCGAAATCAAAGCCAACAATGTTGGCGAACTGGAAAAGCACAAAGACAAGCCGATTATCGTGGTCGACGGTTCTGGTATGCAGTGCCAGGAATCCGCTAACGCGCTGACAAAAGCCGGCTTTGAAAAGGTCTTTGTGTTGAAAGAAGGCGTAGCAGGCTGGAGCGGCGAGAATCTGCCTCTGGTGCGCGGTAAGTGATTACCCGTCGTTTTCATGACGCAAGGGGAATGACTTGCCCTTGCGTCGACATGAAATCCATCGGGTAAAAAACAGGAGCGAAGTCATGGCCAATATTGAAATCTACACCAAAGCAACCTGTCCGTTTTGCCATCGTGCAAAGGCGCTGTTAAACAGCAAGGGCGTGAGTTTCCAGGAAATTGCGATTGACGGCGACGCCGTGAAGCGTGAAGAGATGATCAAACGTAGTGGCCGAACGACGGTTCCGCAAATTTTTATTGATGCACAGCACATTGGCGGTTGTGACGACTTGTATGCGCTGGATGCGCGTGGTGGACTGGATCCGCTGTTGCGTTAAGGCGTACTCAAGTATTTAAGGACAACACTAAAGGGTTTTACACATGTCAGAACAAAATAACACTGAAATGGCTTTCCAGATCCAACGTATCTATACCAAGGATGTTTCTTTCGAAGCGCCAAACGCACCGCATGTTTTCCAGAAAGATTGGCAGCCAGAGGTTAAACTGGATCTTGATACGGCATCTTCCCAACTGGCGGATGACGTTTATGAAGTTGTGCTGCGTGTTACCGTAACGGCTTCCCTGGGGGAAGAAACCGCGTTCCTGTGCGAAGTTCAGCAGGCCGGTATTTTCTCCATCAGCGGTATTGAAGGTACTCAGATGGCGCATTGCCTGGGTGCATACTGCCCGAACATTCTGTTCCCGTATGCTCGCGAGTGCATCACCAGCCTGGTTTCACGCGGTACGTTCCCGCAACTGAACCTTGCGCCGGTCAACTTTGATGCGCTGTTCATGAACTATTTGCAGCAGCAGGCTGGCGAAGGTACTGAAGAACATCAGGATGCCTGATGAACCAAAGTAATGCGTCAATGACAGTCATCGGTGCCGGCTCGTACGGCACCGCTCTTGCCATCACTCTGGCGAGAAACGGCCACCAGGTTGTCCTGTGGGGCCACGACCCAAAACATATCGCGACCCTGGAGCACGATCGCTGCAACGTCGCGTTCCTTCCCGATGTGCCTTTTCCCGATACGTTACACCTGGAAAGCGACTTAGCAACCGCGCTGGCGGCCAGTCGTAACATTCTGGTGGTGGTGCCAAGCCATGTTTTCAGCGACGTGCTGCGGCAGATTAAACCGCTGATGCGTCCGGATGCGCGTCTGGTATGGGCGACCAAAGGCCTGGAAGCGGAAACGGGGCGCCTGTTGCAGGATGTCGCTCGCGAGGCGTTAGGCGATCAAATCCCGCTGGCGGTGATTTCCGGTCCGACGTTCGCTAAAGAGCTGGCGGCGGGTTTGCCGACGGCAATCTCGCTGGCCTCAACCGATGAGACCTTTGCCGACGATCTCCAGCAACTGTTGCACTGCGGAAAAAGTTTTCGCGTCTATATCAATGCGGATTTTATCGGCGTGCAGCTTGGCGGCGCGGTGAAAAACGTGATTGCGATTGGCGCGGGGATGTCTGACGGCATCGGCTTCGGCGCGAACGCCCGCACGGCGCTAATCACGCGTGGACTGACCGAAATGTCGCGGCTTGGCGCAGCGCTTGGCGCCGATCCCGCCACCTTTATGGGGATGGCGGGTTTAGGCGATCTGGTGCTGACCTGTACCGACAACCAGTCGCGCAACCGTCGTTTTGGCATGATGCTTGGCCAGGGCATGGACGTTAAAGGCGCGCAGGATAAGATTGGCCAGGTGGTCGAAGGCTATCGCAATACGAAAGAAGTTCGTGAATTGGCGCACCGTTTTGGTGTTGAAATGCCAATAACCGAGGAAATTTATCAAGTATTGTATTGCGGAAAAAACGCGCGCGAGGCAGCATTAACGTTATTAGGTCGCGCCCGCAAGGAAGAGCTGAGTCGCCACTAGCCGTAAGGAACTGTTTGCATAAACGACCCAACCCGCACAGAACGGGTTGGTCGTTTTCTGCCCGTCTGGAGTAAGCCATGCCGTGTGAAGAACTGGAAATCGTCTGGAAGAATATTAAAGCTGAAGCCCGCGCTTTAGCTGACTGTGAGCCTATGTTGGCCAGTTTTTATCACGCCACGCTACTCAAGCATGAAAATCTGGGCAGTGCGCTGAGCTATATGCTGGCAAATAAACTGGCTTCGCCCATCATGCCCGCTATCGCTATCCGTGAAGTAGTTGAAGAAGCCTATGCCGCCGACCCGGAAATGATCGCGTCGGCAGCCTGCGATATTCAGGCCGTGCGCACTCGCGATCCGGCGGTGGATAAATACTCCACGCCGCTGTTATATCTGAAAGGCTTTCATGCGCTACAGGCCTACCGCATTGGTCACTGGTTGTGGAATAAAGGTCGCCGCGCGCTGGCTATCTTCCTGCAAAATCAGGTTTCGGTCTCGTTTCAGGTGGATATTCACCCGGCAGCGAAAATTGGCCGCGGGATTATGCTCGACCATGCCACCGGTATTGTGGTGGGGGAGACGGCGGTTATTGAAGATGATGTGTCGATCCTGCAATCCGTCACCCTGGGCGGTACCGGGAAAACGAGCGGCGATCGTCATCCTAAAATCCGCGAAGGCGTGATGATTGGCGCGGGCGCGAAAATTCTCGGCAATATCGAGGTGGGGCGCGGCGCGAAAATTGGCGCAGGTTCCGTTGTTTTACAGCCTGTCCCGCCGCACACTACCGCCGCAGGCGTTCCGGCGCGTATTGTCGGCAAGCCGGGCAGCGATAAGCCGTCGATGGATATGGACCAGCATTTCAACGGGCTACACCATACGTTTGAGTATGGCGACGGTATCTGAATTGCGCGGTACAACTAAAAAACGCTGTTCCGATGGAGTGCAATCCCGGAACAGCGGAGCGAAGAATTCGCAATGTGGACAATCAGGCTGCGGATGATGTCAGCGTGATGCGATCCAGCGGGCCGACGATAAACAGATATGAAATGAGACCAATAAGTCCCATCGAGCCAACGTATAAAATGGCAAAGTCGAACGACTGAGTATTGGCAAGAATCACGCCGATGACCAGCGGCGTAACGATGCTTGCCATATTGCCGCACATGTTAAATACGCCGCCGGCAATACCCAGAACTTCCTTCGGCGAGGTGTCGCTGAGTACGCACCAGCCCAGGTTACCAAACCCTTTGGCAAAAAAGGCCAGACTCATCGCCGCAATGACCACAAATTCTGAAGAGGTGTAGTTGGCGATCACTATTACGCAAGAGAGCAACATACCGCAGATAACAGGCAGCTTCCGCGCGACGGTAAGGCTATAGCCGCGTTTGAGCAGCCAGTCGGAGAACACGCCGCCGAGCAGGCCGCCAATAAAACCGGCAATGGCTGGAATACTGGCCACAAAACCGACTTTCAGAATCGACATGCCTTTCGCCTGGTACAGATAGGTCGGGAACCAGGTCAGGAAGAACCAGGTGATAGAGGTGACGCAGAATTGCCCGATGTAAACACCGATCATCATCCGGTTAACACAGACGGTTTTAATCTGCGCGAACGTTATTTTCTGCGGCTCCTTTTTACAGCCCAGAGAGGGCTCGCCACCACCGCTACGAATATAGTCAATTTCCGCTTGATTAACTTTTGGATGGTGCATCGGATCTTTGACTTTCATTAACCAGAATATACCGAGCATCACGCCAATAGCGCCAATATAATAGAAGACAAAATGCCAGCTTAAATTATGCAGAATGATCGTCATTAGCGGGGTGATAATGCCCAGCGAGATATATTGCGCAGCCTGATAAACTGAAGTAACGAAACCTCGTTCATTATTGGGAAACCATTGTACGCTTAAACGACTGTTCGCCGGAAAGGCAGGCGCTTCAATCGCGCCCATCAGCAGACGTAGAATAACCAGTACAATTAATGGGCTGCCATACAGATAGATCGTTCCCTGAAACATGGTTACTAACGACCAGCCAATCAATGCGCAACCGTAAACCAGTCGTGAACCGTAGCGGTCTAATAGCCAACCACCGGGTAGTTGCATAATGACATAGGCGATACCAAATGAGGAGAAGGCCAGGCCCATCGCTTCCGGATCAAAACCTAATTCTTTACTCATTATTGGGGCAACTACGGATAGAGTTGCGCGATCCGCATAATTAAATACGGTAGCAAGAAATAAAAATATAAGAATGGTATGACGCACTTTTGTGCGCTTTATTATTGTGTTCATTATCTACTCCTCAGATAAGGGCAGAATGCATCCTGTAAGGTAAGAGAGGCGGGACGGATTCCCGCCAGTCGGGTTAAGGGCGTTTGCCAAATTCACATGTTAATTGTGTCCAGCGGCGCGCTTGTTCACTGAGCGTGAAACCCAGACCATGACGATCGGAAATCCACATGCGGCCATCGCGCAGCTCAAGTTGCTCGTTGAATAATGGGTTCAGCCACTCGAAATGTTCCAGCCACGGCTCCAGGGGATACGCTGCGGAAAGGTGCAGGTGTACTTCCATCGCAAAGTGCGGCGCCAGCTTACGCCCGTGTTTCGCAGCCAGATCCATAATCTTCAGGAAAGGAGAGATACCGCCGACACGCGGCGCATCTGGCTGAACGAAATCGCTGGCATTGCCCAGAATCAACTGCTCGTGTTCCCGGAAACTGGTCAGCATTTCCCCGGTGGCGATAGGCGTATCCAGCGCGGCAGCAAGCTGGGCGTGGCCTTCGATGTCGTAAGCATCTAGTGGTTCTTCAATCCAGATAAGATTGAACTGTTCCATTTTACGCCCCATGCGGATAGCCGTTTCGCGATCCCACTGCTGGTTAGCGTCAACCATTAACGGGAACTCATCCCCAAGCGCTTCACGTACTGCGGTTAAGCGGCGAATATCCTCAGCGCAGTTGGGTTGTCCGACTTTCAACTTAATACCGCCAATGCCATTTTCGCGGGAAATCACCACATTTTTCAGCACTTGATCGAGCGGTGTATGCAAGAACCCCCCTGAGGTGTTGTAACACTGAACGGAGTCGCGGTGCGCGCCCAACAGTTTTGCCAGGGGCAGACCGGCACGTTTAGCCTTCATATCCCATAAGGCGATATCGATAGGGGAGATAGCCTGTACCGCCATCCCGCTACGCCCCACTGAGGCTCCGGCCCACAGCAGCTTAGTGTATATTTTGTCGATATCATTGGGATCTTCGCCCAGTAGATTATCGGCTATCTCTTTGGCGTGAGCATAAATACCCTGGCCGCCAGCACGTTTGGAGTAGCTAAAACCAACGCCTTCAAAGCCATCGCGACTGCGGATTTCGGCAATGATGATTGCCACTTCGGTCAAAGGTTTCTGGCGACCGGTCAGTACCTTCGCGTCACTCACTGGCGTCGCCAGCGGTAGAAAAGCCAGTGATAGCTTCACCCATTCGATACGATCGCCGGTTTCTGCCGCGGTTCTGGTATTCGCCGCTTTTGCATACGTTACGGCGTCGGAATTCGCGCTTAAAGCCATTTTTTTTCTCCTGATAATCACAAAATGATTGCGCTAACATTTTTATTATTAAGCGAGCGCAGGATCCAGAAAGTTGATGTTGATTTGAACATTTGATCACATATGTCGTATAAAAAGCAGGATTTATTGCAAAATGGATCACGATCCAAAAATATCTGGGGAAATGCATAATACAAAATGATGGCGCTATCATTTTGTAATGACTGAGCTTGATAACCTACTGTATTTACGGCCTTTCCTGATGCGAAGCTGGCAATAGCCGCAGGCATGATGAATAATGCGCGGATAAATCAGCCAATCTTTGCAGGGGCATCAGACGTGAAGAGAACCAAATCACCTCGTGCGCCGACGCTGGAAGATGTAGCACGTAGCGCCGGGCTGTCTCCGATGACAGTCAGCCGGGCATTGAATTCGCCACAACTGGTTCGCCCCAAAACGGTTGAGAAAGTCATGCAGGCGGTTCGCGTCACAGGCTACATACCCAACGCGTTAGCCGGTGGTCTGGCGTCGCGACGGAGTAAATTAATCGCTGTCGTCGTGCCGCAAATTAACAACAACATGTTTGTCGATACCATCCAGTCGCTGAGCGATGAACTGGCCCGACGCGGATATCACATATTGCTGTGCGTGGCGGGATATACCGAACAAACGGAAGCGGAATTGGTGGCGACACTGCTTTCCCGCCGCCCCGATGGCGTGGTGCTTACCGGGATCCATCACACGATAGAACTGAAAAAGGTCATCCTGAACGCGGCTATTCCGGTGGTGGAAATTTGGGACTTAACGCCCACGCCGCTTGATATGCTGGTCGGTTTTTCCCATGAAAAAGTCGGGCAGGCGACGGGGGAGTATCTTCTGAGTAAGGGCTATCGTCGTCCCGGCTTGTTGTGGACCGCCGATCGCCGAGCCGCGCAACGTAAGCAGGGGTTATGTAGTGTTCTTCAACGCCACGCTATTCATGCCGTACCGCAGGTAGATGTCCCCCTTCCGGCATCGCTTTCGCTGGGGCGCAGCGGTTTAAGCCAGCTTTTTGACGAAGGGACGTTTGATGTCATTGTTTGCAGTTCTGATACCCTGGCACAGGGGGCGATGATGGAGGCGGAAAGCCGTGGTTTGCGCATTCCGCATGATTTAGCGGTTATTGGTTTTGGCGACCTTGATTTTGCCGCCAGCAATCGACCATCAATTACTACCGTAAGCGTTGACAGACGCGCCATTGGCCAGCGCGCCGCTACGCTGTTGGCCGATCGTATTGAACAGAAACCGTGCGCAGAAGCTATTGTGGATATTGGCTTTCATTTGATTGAGCGAGAGTCCGCATAAACGGGAACATGCCATCGGGATCGGCCAGGCCGGATCAGGCGTTAGCCGCCATCCGGCATTGAATATATTACGACCGCAATACCGCGCCGGGATATCCTAACTGGCGCCACGCTTCATACACCACCACCGACACCGCATTCGACAGGTTCATGCTACGGCTATCCGGCATCATCGGAATGCGAATCTTCTGCTCTTTAGGCAACGCATCGAGAATGCTGGCGGGCAGGCCGCGCGTTTCCGGGCCAAACATCAAATAATCGCCATCCTGATAGCTTACGGCGCTATGGGCGGGCGTGCCCTTTGTCGTCAACGCAAACAGGCGCTGCGGGTTTTCGGCGGCGACAAAGGCGGCATAATCGTGATGGCGCTGAACCGCGGCGAATTCGTGATAGTCCAGCCCTGCGCGGCGTAAGCGCTTATCATCCCAGGTAAACCCCATCGGTTCGATGATGTGCAGACGAAAGCCGGTATTGGCGCAAAGACGAATGATGTTGCCGGTATTCGGCGGGATTTCTGGTTCGAAGAGTACGATGTTAAGCATGATGCCCCCTTAAATGCGGGGGGCAGAATAGCAGAAATTTACCGGGCTCTCACGCGCCAGGCGTTCAGGCGGCATCGCCTTTGCTCATTGGCGCCAGCGCGGCGGGCAAACTTTTCCCCAGTTCCTGCACCAGTGAATCGCCACTGATTTCGCTAATGGATTTCGCGCCGGTCAGGGTCATGGCGACTTTCATCTCTTTCTCGATCAGGTCCAGCAGATTGGCGACACCCGCTTTTCCTGCCGTCGCCAGCGCGTAGAGATAGGCCCGACCCAGCAGTACGGTATCGGCCCCCAACGCAATCATACGCACGACATCCAGCCCGTTACGAATCCCGCTATCCGCCAGAATGGCGATATCGCCTTTCACCGCATCGGCAATGGCGGGCAGGGCGCGGGCGGAAGAGAGCACGCCATCGAGCTGGCGGCCGCCGTGATTCGACACCACGATACCGTCAGCGCCGAAACGTACCGCATCGCGGGCATCTTCTGGATCGAGGATCCCTTTGATCACCATTGGGCCGTCCCAGAATTCGCGTATCCACTCCAGATCTTTCCAGGAGATGGACGGATCGAAGTTATTTGCCAGCCAGCCGATATAGTCCTCAAGGCCGGTCGGTTTACCCAGATAGGCGGAAATATTGCCTAAATCATGCGGGCGACCGTTCAGGCCGACATCCCACGCCCATTTAGGGTGCATCACCGCCTGCCAGTAACGGCGCATGGCCGCGTTTGGGCCGCTCATCCCGGAGTGGGCGTCACGGTAGCGCGCGCCCGGCGTCGGCATATCCACGGTAAAGACCAGCGTGGAGCAGCCCGCCGCTTTTGCACGTTCAAGCGCGTTGCGCATAAAGCCCCGGTCACGCAGCACATAAAGCTGGAACCACATCGGGCGCTTAATGGTTGGTGCAACTTCTTCTATCGGACAGACGGAGACGGTGGAAAGGGTGAACGGAATGCCCTTTGCGTCTGCGGCGGCGGCGGCCTGTACTTCGCCGCGACGGGCGTACATGCCGCACAGACCTACCGGCGCTAATGCCACTGGCATCGACAACGTTTCGTTAAACAGGGTCGTTTCCAGGCTTAAATCGGACATATTTTTCAGCACGCGCTGGCGCAGAGCGACTTGCGACAGGTCTTCCACATTTCGGCGCAGGGTATATTCCGCATACGCGCCGCCGTCGATGTAGTGGAAGAGGAAAGGAGGCAACGTGCGCTGAGCTGCGGCGCGATAATCGCTGGCTGCTGAAATAATCATGATTTATTCTCCCTGGTCATCTCATTATGGTCGCCGGGCAGGCGGGTAATACGCGCCTGGCGGGCCTGGTCTTCATCAAATCGTTTAATCGTAGTGTGGACAAAACTGAGGTGCGCCATCATCGCTTTACGCGCGCCCTCGGCGTTACCGTCCAGAATGGCGTCCATCACCGCCTGGTGTTGTTCCGTCAGCTTTGAGAATACGGGCGGAACGAGATACATACGCTGGCGACTCTGTTTGACGGAGGATTGCAGGACGTCGAAGAACCCGCGCATGGTTTGCAACAGCACCACATTGTGCGAGGCTTCCGCGATCGCCAGATGAAAGCGCACGTCGGCCTGGGAGGCGAGATCCGGGTCTTCGCTGAGCGTCGCATCAAAGCAGAGTCTGATCTTCTCTTTGTCGGCGCTGGTGGCCCGCATGGCGGCGTGCCAGGCCGTACTGGCTTCAATGGCGTGGCGGGCTTCCAGAATATCGAAGCTGTAATCAGGATCGTCCGCCAGCAGGGTTTTCAGCGGCTGAACGATGTTTTGTTCAGACCAGGCTTCATGCTGCCAGCGAACAAACGTCCCGCCGCCGCGACGGCTCACCAGCACGCCTTCGCTGACCAGCTTCGCCAGCGCTTCGCGTAAAGAGTTGCGTGATACGCCAAGCTGTTGAGCCAACTGGCGCTCGGCGGGCAATTTCATGCCCGCTTCCAGGTTTTGTTCTTCAATCAGCGCCCGCACGCGAGAGGCAATCTCGTCTGACAGGCGTTTTGGCATCACAATCACGGAATCATCCAGGTTAAAACATAGGCCTGAAGCGTAGTGATCACGCCCACCATACAGGTGAAGATCAGGCTGTGTTTGACAGTAAAACGGAACAGATCGGACTCTTTCCCTACCAGCCCCACCGCCGCGCAGGCGATGGCGATAGACTGCGGCGAGATCATCTTCCCGGTTACGCCTCCAGTGGTGTTCGCCGCCACCATCAGTACATCAGAGACGCCGATTTGCTGCGCCGCGGTAGCCTGTAGAGAGGCAAACAGCGCGTTAGATGAGGTATCCGAGCCGGTCAGGAATACCCCCAGCCAGCCGAGGAACGGCGAGAAGAACGTGAAGGCGCTGCCGGTGTGCGCCAGCGCTAACGCCAGCGTGGAAGAAAGCCCGGAATAGTTCGAGATAAACGCGAACGCCAGCACCATGCCGATGGAGTAAATCGGCAACGCCAGCTCTTTCAGCGTGCTGCCAAAGGTCTGGATTGCGGCTGAGGGTTTCATTTTCAGCCAGACGATAGACAACAGCGCGGCAAACAGGATCGCCGTGCCGGTGGCGGAGAACCAGTCAAATTTATACACCGCCGCGTAAGCGGTCGCTTCGTGTACAACCGGCGGCATACGGGCGACCAGTTTATCGAGATACGGTACCGGAACGTTAATTACCCAGTCATACAGCGCGCCGCCGGGGGCAAACAGCGCTTTGAACGGCGGTATGCTCCAGAGAGTGACCGTGGCGGTCAGGAACAGGAACGGCGACCAGGCGCGAACAATTTGTCCTGTCGTATAGCGGGTACGGGCCAGCGTCTGATCGACCTGTGACGCGCCCATATCGCCGAAGCGGAAGATGCGCACCGGCTGCCAACGTTTGAGGAACAGCGTCAGGCACACCAGAGACACCAGCGAAGAGATAATGTCCGGCAGTTCCGGCCCGATAAAGTTGGAGCTGAGATACTGGGCGATAGCAAACGAGCCGCCAGCGACCATCACCGCAGGCCAGGTTTCTTTCACGCCGCGCCAGCCGTCCATAATCGCCATAATCCAGAACAGCACGATAATGGTCAGGAACGGTAGCTGACGACCGACCATCTGACCGATTTCAAAGCTGTCCAGGCCCGTGACCTGTCCGGCAACCAGAATCGGGATCCCCATCGCGCCAAAGGCGACAGGCGCGGTGTTTACAATCAGGCACAGCCCTGCCGCATACAGCGGATTAAAGCCCAGACCCACCAGCAGCGCGGCGGTTATCGCCACCGGCGCGCCGAAACCCGCCGCGCCTTCAAGGAACGCGCCGAAGCAGAAGCCGACAATCAGCATTTGCAGACGTTGATCGGGGGTAATCGACAGAATTGACGAGCGAATAATGTCAAACTGCCCGGTCTTGACCGAAATTTTATAGACGAAGACCGCGGCGATGATTATCCAGGCAATCGGCCATAGCCCGTAAAAGAAACCATACACGACCGATGCCAGCGCGTGATCGACCGGCATTTTATAGAACAGCAGCGCAACGGCGAGCGCGATAACCACCGTCCACGAAGCGGCAACGTAGCCTTTCAGCTTGAGTTTAATCAGGGCGAAAAAGAAGAACAGGATTGGGAGCGATGCGATCAGGCTGGAAAGCCAGATATTACCCGCCGGGTCATAGTTTTGTTGCCAGAGGTTCATTGCAGGTCTCCTGAGAACCACACGCATAATGGGATGAATCTTTGCTCATCTCGTTGGGGTCACATTATGTGTAAAAGTGGTCCTGCCAATATTGTTGTGTATGGATAATGACAACAAATAGTTAACCAGATGTTATTTATTGGCAACGGTATTGTAGAGTTAATTTAGTGAAATGTGAGTAGGCTGTGGTAACGGGCTAAAATTGGTAGGGCCAATTGAGGGGAGAGGACAGCAAAGGGAAGTGAAAAGGCAATGGCATTATGCCATTGCCTTTGATGTCGGGAGTGTTGTTACTTCATTACCACTGGAAGCCCGCGCCAATGGCCGCAGAGTAATCGCCCTGGCTGTTGCTGGTTCCTTGCAATTTATACACCCAGCCCCCGCTTTCACTTACCATGGAGACACCAATGGCGACGGCACTTTCACCATTAAACGTACCGCCAGCAATCGAGGTCATGTTGGCGCCCGGGGCGTAGGCTTGTGGCAGACCGGCCATCGCCATCGCTGAAGCGATACCGCCGCTCATCTTGTTTTCTACACCTTTGATTTTGCTGTTCATTTCACCCATTTTCTGGTCGGTATAGGTGTTTGCTTCTTCGACGCTGCGTTTCAATTGCGCATAGTTAACCGCATCCGTATCATTCACCGCCGCTGAAACATTGCCGATCCGAGTGGTGCCGCCACTCCCGTCTCCCAGGTTGAGCACGCTATAGTTAACCGAGCCATCTGCATTGGTTTCATAACGCACGGAGCCTGCTTCTGAGGCTTTCAGTTGCGCCACATTAACCGCGTCAGTGTTGTTCACCCCTGCGGCAACGTTGGTAATACGGCGTTGTTGAGTAGAAGAGCCGACAGACACAGTATTAGCTTCATCTGCGACGGAATTTGTGCCTAACGCCACGCTGTTTTCAGCGGCAGCAATAGAGCCAGAGCCAATCGCGACGCTGTCCGCACCCTGGGCATTTGCATCTACGCCATCGGTGTTGGTCTTGAAGTACTTGGTGCTACCGGTAGTGACGATATCGCCAATACCGTTTTCAATATTGGTGACGCGAGTATCAAGACTACTCACCTGCGTGTTCAGGTTATTGATGCTTTCGGTATTCGCGGCAACACGGCTGTCGGTGACTTTCAATTGACCAACGTTAACGGCATCGGTATCTGCCGAACCCGCCGCGACGTTAGTGATCTGACGTTGACCGTCTTCACTGCCGACAGAGAACTCACCGACAGAGTTCTGCGGTGTGTCCATGTTGTAGGCGGTGTAGTCAGTCTGTGCGCCGCGAGTGGTCTGAGAACCATTACCCATTGCAATACTGTTTGCATGGTAGGCGCGTGCGTTAGAACCGATAGCAATACCGTTGATGGCATCAGCCATCACCAGTGTATTCAGACCAATACCAATACCTGCATCAGCATTGACGATGGTCTTCGCACCCATTGCCAGTGAGTCAGTTCCGACAGCCAGTGAATCTTCTTCCGTTGAGTTTGCGTGGTAGTACTTGGTCGGTGTAGTAGTGACCGCACCAATGGCATTTTGTAACTGACGAACTGTTACCGCATCTTGCGCTTCAGAGCCGTCCGCAACGTTGGTAATTTGACGATAGCTTTCTCCATCCGTCCCCAATGACAACGCGCCCAGCAACTTTCTGTCTGTTGTATTGTAGCCAATGACGACGCCATCGCTTGTTACGCTCGTTTCTCGTATACCGGTTGTAATAGCGCGGTTAGAGGTGGAGCCACTGCCCAAAGCGATACTGCCATCAATGCTACTGCTGCTGTTTTGGCCAAGAGCCAGACTGCCAGCGCCAGAGGCGACGGCGTCGTAACCTACTGCCGTTGCGCCGTTACCCGTTGCGTATGCATCCTGGCCTTCAAGCCCGTTATCATTCGTACGGATGTATTTCACGCCGGTACCATTTTCCGTGATATAGGTTTCGCTGGTATCGCCGGCTAGTTGGCTAATAGATTCATTATACTGAGAAATCAGCATGTTAGTTTCATAAAGCTGAGAGCCATTAACGGCGTCAGTACTGTCACTGGCGATTTCACCTGCTGCTACATTGGTTATCTTATTGGTGCCGCTGGTACCGTGGCTGGCGCTGAACGCACCCTCTTCGTCATCCCAGCTCAGTGCATCGGTACCAAGATTGGTGATGGACGTATTGATATCCGCGATAGCAGAGGTGTTTTGATCCACCTTCTGGTTGGTTTCATACAACTGTGAGCCGTTTACCGCGTCTGTACTGTCCTCAGAAAGCGCCCCGGCGGCGACATTGGTTATTTTACTGGTGCTTCCACCGTGGTTTGCGCTGAAAGCGCCGATGTCTTCGTCCCATAACAGAGCGTTATCAGTGAGGCCGGTAATGGACGTATTAATGTCGGAGACAGAAGTATTCAGGTTCTCAATCGCGCTGCTGTTCTGAGTGATGTTAGTGGTATTGGCGGCGATATCGGTCGTGTTCTGATCCACTTTTTCATTGGTTTCGAACAGCTGCGATCCGTTAACGGCGTCGGTACTTTCTTCAGACAGCTCCCCGGCAGCAACGTTGGTGATTTTGTTTGTCGTACTACTTCCGTGGCTGGCGGAGAACGAACTCGTTGTCTCATTCCAGCTCAGGTTGTCAGAGCTAAGATTGGTGATGGACGTATTAATATCTGCGATAGCAGAGGTGTTTTGATCCACCCTCTGGTTGGTTTCATACAACTGGGAGCCGTTTACCGCGTCTGTACTGTCCTCAGAAAGGTCCCCGGCGGCGACATTGATGATTTTACTGGCGCTTCCGTTGCGGTTAGCGTTGAATGCGCCAGAGACTGCATCCCACAACAGGGCATCGTCAGTGAGCGTGGTGACGGAATTGTTCAGGTTGTTGATGCTGGTGGTGTTGGTGGCGATATCAGTGGTGTTCTGATTGATGCTGGTTGTATTGGCAGCGATATCAGTGGTGTTCTGATTGATGCTGGTCGTATTGGCGGCGATATCGGTTGTGTTCTGGTTAATGCTGTCGGTATTAGCGGTAATATCGGCAGTGTTTTGGTTGATGCTGTCGGTATTGGTGGCGATATCAGCAGTGTTCTGATCTACTTTTTCATTCGTATCAAACAACTGAGAGCCGTTAACGGCGTCGGTGCTGTCCGCAGCCAGGGTACCCGCCGTCAGATTGGTGATTTTGCTGGCGTTTCCCGTGTGGCTAGCGCTAAAGGCGCTGGTGCTGTCATCCCACAGCAGCGCGTCTTCGGCTAATCCTGCGACAGAGGCCTCTGTGTTAGTGATAGAAGTGTTAAGTGCGCTTAATGCACTGCCTACGTTATTGTAGATGCCTGTGCCTACCTCGTAGAGGGGCGCATTCACTGTACCATCACTATTAACGGAAGCCCCTCCGCCGAGTCGGTCGGCGACGGATTGACTTAAAGAATAAATTTGCGCACCTGTAACGGCATCGGTACTGGTGGAATTGATGTCGCCTTTAGCAACGTAGGTGATCTGCCGCTGAGTGGTGCTGTTACCCACGGCGACGGAATTGTCTTCCTGGGCGATAGAGCCCGAGCCAAGGGCAACTGAGTTGGTGCCTATCGCTTTTGCGCCATTACCAAATGCAGCGCTGTCGTCGCCGCTCGCAGTGGCTTGATAACCTAATGCAGAGGAAGTTGCTCCGCTCGCGACAGATTTATAACCTAACGCAACTGATTTTGCGCCGCTCGAATTGGCATACACGCCCATTGCCATTGAATAACTTCCACTGGCTGAGGATGAGGCGCCCATTGCAATGGCCCGGTCACCAGCAGAAACCGATTTTACGCCAAGCGCTAACGAAGAGTCGCCGGTGGACTGGCTGTATGAACCAATGGCGGTACTCCATTTCCCCATCGCGGAGGCTTTATAGCCCATAGCGGCGCTTGCGCCATCAACGTTAGTGTAAGTATTGGCTGTGGCATCGGTACCAATTGCAATCCACCCTTTTCCTCCAGTCTGGGTACCCGTTGGAGTAACGCCGTCGCCAGTATCGTTCCCAGCATTGGCCAGTGCGTCCGCAGAAACCATAATGCTGCTAAGACTGATGAGTGCGGAAACCGCCAGCTTTCTGCGGCCGCTTTTTTTGCCGCGGCTTTTTGCGGTTTCGCTGGTGACAACAAATGTTCCCGTAGCGGCATTCCAGAGGACTCTAAATATTCTGTTCATGAATAAGTGCTTTCCTTTTCTAAAATAATTGTATCAATGGCTATTATTTTTTTGGCTTCTTTTTCGTATCATTAATAGGCTGTATGCTGTCGAATATGACATTCTCCATGTTAATACCTATTTTTAGATACTTAAGATTATTGGGCGATACGCCTTTTAATGTTAGCGTGACGTTTGTCCATGCTCCCGGTAAGAGTTCGATTGTCGAATCCATTTTTGTGTTGAGCAGGAGTTGTTTCCAGCGAGGCAGATCTTTTGCCTCGGAAGGTTTTTTCGTACCCCATGTCATATTAAACGCAAGGTTTGATACGGGAATGCTGAGTAAGTTAACTAAATCAAGATGAATAACACTTCCATTATCTATTGGCTCAATAGATAGAATACGCCCGGCTAATCCGATATTGCCGTTGTTAATAATAAAATAGTGCGTTTGTGATGGGTCCAGTTCTGTATAGTCGAATAGCCGTTGTTTGCGTTCAACGCGGCCAACGACTTCGGCGACCTTTTGAGTTGTGTTGATAACCGTAGCTTGTTGTTTTTCTAGCAAATTCATCTTTGCTTCTTGTTCTTTTTGTTGTTTTTCTAACAGGTTTATCTTTGTTTCTTGTTCTTTTTGTTGTTTTTTCAGCTCTTCAACAAGGTGTTTATCTGCAAAGTAGTCACAACCAGATAAAAAGAATGTGAATCCCAAAGCAAGCAGGGGGATAAATTTTCCATTTTTGTGCATATAAAATATCCTTGTTAATAATTTATATAATATAAATAGTTAACCTGTTATTTATACAGCTAACTTATCATTTTGCGAGCATTGCCAATAGCCATTAATATATGGTTATAATTAAAACATTCATTGTTTCTATAGAAATGCGCAAATACCCGACGTTGTTTATCAATTACTCATAGCAATGCTTTATAAAAATATAATTATAATGTTTATGTATGGGGATTTTTTTCAGGGATGATAATGTTATTTAATTTTGCGGGTCAATCATATTCTGCGGGATATAAGAAAAGAGGATGAAAAAAATTCATTGTATAAATACAAACAGGCATGATAGTGGAATTTTTCATCCTGAAAAAGCAGGGACTACCGTTAAAAATGAACTTGTATATAAGCGGTGTAAATACTTCCAGGAAAAATTCGGAATATAGCCCGATGCTCTCAAGACACCCTCCGTACAACGGGTGTCCTGAGAGCCTGTGATGCGGAAGGTTTAGAACTCGCTCTTCGCGAAGCCTGTCATCTCTTTGAGCCCCATTTCCCGGCCCAGCGCCGTCATCGGGTGGACCACGATCAGGCCGCGTACGCTTTTTTTGAGTTTGCCCATATCGGCCTGCTCTTTTTTAGTGATCGCGCGGCGAAACGGCAGGTTCATCAGCTTCTGCGCTTCTTTACTCAGTTTTTGGCTGTGTACTTCGCGCAGACGGATAATTTCTGCTTCCAGCGTCTCTTTTTCTTTTTCCAGCTCCGCGTATTTATCGGCGGATTCAACCAGAGAGAGACCTGCCTGCTGGTGGCGAATAGCGTCAAGACGATCGCTCAGGCGTTTAATTTCGTTTTTTTCGACTTCTTTCATGGGATAGCTTCTGATAGAAATGGGATAGATACCTTATAGTATGCGCGCAGTGAGTGATTCTTCACAACTCATGACGTAAAGATAATCAATTATGGCAAGTATTACACTGCTCACTATTTAATTATCTCGTTGAGAATAAAATCCTTTTTGTCGAAAGAAAAGATGAAGCGCCCTTTTGTAGGCAAGAAAAGCGATTAAGCACATTTTCCTCAATGACAACGCTAAATTGATCCTAAACTCAAATAAGCGACCGCGGGAGTCAGACGCGGGTCCCACATGGAGGATCTATCATGGCAAAAATAGGTGAGAACGTACCACTTCTTATTGATAAAGCCGTCGATTTTATGGCGTCCAGCCAGGCGTTCCGTGAATACCTGAATAAAACGCCGCCGCGTGATTATGTTCCTTCCGAAGTGCCGTCGGAGAGCGCGCCCATTTATTTGCAGCGTCTGGAATATTACCGACGGCTGTACCGACCAAAAGAAGAAGAAAGAGGTTAACGGCGGGATTTACTTTTGAAAGGCCTTTTTTAAGCTGATTTTAGAAATCAGCTCGGTCAGAGAGAGGACCATCGTCGAACGCACCGCCTGCTGGTAGCGCTGAATTTGCATGGCGTATAGCGCCGCGTCGGACGTATCAAAATGCGGCGGCGGCGGTAGCGCCATGACGCAGTGCAGTTCGCCAAACGGCCCGAGGATTTCATCGTCGGTAAAGGCGTACTCATTGCCGTCGTGATTCAGCTCTTCGCGCAGCGCCATTAACAGCTCCGCATCTTCATATTCGGTGCGGCTGAGTACGCCCAGACCATAGATAAGTTTCAGACGTACCGAAAGATCGCCCAGCGGCCCGTCGCCGTCCAGCAACGGTTCCACAGCGTATTTCACCGCATAGTCGTCTTTGCGAAACACCTGGAGCACCAGAATATTCACCGCCTCGGTCAATAACTCGACGGCGGTAATCAGGAAGCTCCGTACGGTTTTGCCAGCATTCAGACGCTCAAGCACACGATTTTCAAAGGCCTGGGTTTGTTCCATTATTGCCTGCATATCTGACAATCTGTTATTTGGGCGCAGGCTAACCTGCGCCGGATTCTGCGTCATTTGGTCGCGTTATATGCGTTAACCGCCTCCGCCACCACATCGCTATTGGCATCCAGCCCGGAAATTTGCGCCAGCGCGGCCTGCGGGCCTTTTTCGGTAATCAGAGCCGCCAACTCCTGCGCCTGCGGATCTTCATCACTACGGAAATGCATCGCCGCCGCGATCCCTTTGACCAGATTTACATGCGGCAGACCATATTCCAGGGTGCCAAGCAGCGGTTTGATCAGACGGTCGCCCGCGCTGAGTTTGCGTAGCGGCTGACGACCTACGCGTTCGACGTCATCTTTCAGATACGGGTTTTCAAAACGACCGAGGATTTTCTGAATGTATGCCGCATGTTTGTCGGCATCAAAACCGTAGCGTTTGATCAGCACCGCGCCGCTTTCTTCCATCGCGCCTTTCACCACCGCGCGAATACTCTCATCGAGAATAGCGTCGCGAATGGTCTGATGACCGGCTAATTTGCCGAGGTACGCGGTTATAGCATGACCTGTGTTCAGCGTGAAGAGTTTACGTTCGACAAATGCCATCAGGTTATCCGTTAACTCCATCCCCGGGATGTTTGGCAGTGTGCCTTTGAACTGAGTTTTATCAACAATCCACTCGCTGAACGTTTCTACCGTCACTTCCAGCGGATCGTTGGTTGCAGAAGCGGAAGGCGGCACAATACGGTCAACGGCGGAATCGACAAAACCGACGTGCTGTTCAACCCAGGCTTTATCGCCATCCGCCAGCGCGTTCATTACGTGGCCTTTCAGCTGCGTGGTGCCGCGCACCATATTTTCACAGGCGATGATATTCAGCGGGGCATCCACGCCCTGCGCCTTACGTTTTACCAGCCCTTTAGCGATGGCCGGAGCGATACGCTCAAGCACAACCGGACCCACGGCAGTAGTGATTAAATCAACGTGGGCAATCAGGTCGACAACATCATCGCCGATGCTGCTGACAGCGTTGACGCCGGAAACGGTATCCACCTGCTCATTTTCACCCACAACATGAACCTGATAGCTATGACGGGCATTCAGGGCATCGAGTACGACCTGGTTTACATCCGCAAACGTCAGTTGTATCCCCGCGTCAGCCAGCAGTTTGCCGATAAAGCCACGACCGATATTACCTGCGCCAAAATGTAATGCTTTCATAGTATTAACCTTCATTAATGTTTTTACCCGAGAGGGCTGGGGTGAGGGACTGCATAGATTTCCCCTCAACCTAACCCTCTCCACAAGGGAGAGGGTATCGCCTTCATATTTCGAACTGCAGATGCGTTGGCTCTCCTCGCTCACCCCAGTCACGTACTTATGTACGCTCCTGGGGATTCACTGCGTTGCCGCCTTCCTGCAGCTCGAACTATTTTGGGGATACTTAACTGTTAAGCTTTTTTACCTGCCAGCAGTTCCAGCACTTCATCCACGCTGGTGGTGTGCGCCAGACGTTCGATCACGGATTCATCATCCAGCGCGTTGGTCAGGCTAGTGATGACCTGGATGTGCTCATTGTTACGTGCGGCGATACCAATGACCAGACGGGCAATATCGTCTTCTTCTTCACCGAAGCGTACGCCTTCCGGATACTGGCAGAACACCACGCCGGTTTTCAGCACGCGATCTTTCGCTTCCACCGTGCCGTGCGGAACTGCGATGGATTCACCGAGGTAAGTCGGCGTCAGCTTTTCGCGGTCCAGCATCGCCTCGACGTATTCCGGCTCAACATAGCCGCCTTTCACCAGTTGTTCACCGGCAAAGCGAATCGCCTCTTCTTTGTTAGCGGCTTTACGGCCCAGGAAGATATTCTCCGCACCCAGTTTGAACAGGTTGTTATCACCCTCCTCAAAGCTGTCTTTCAGATGGTCGCGTACTTTCTCTTCATTAGTATTGTGGCGCTGTGCAGCAACCAGACGTTCGGTCAGGCTGGTGTACAGGCCGCTATCCAGGAAGTTGGTCAGCGAAATATGCTGCGCCTGCGGTACCTGACGCATCGCGCGCTCGGTAAGGTCACGGTGAGTAATGACCAGATCCACATCCGGCGGCAGATTGTTAATGGCGCTGTTGGTGACGGAGATCTGGCTCAGGCCCGCATCCTGTACTTTCTTACGCAGTACCCCTGCGCCCATCGCGCTGGAACCCATACCGGCATCGCAAGCTACGATGATTTTACGCACATGGCTCAGGTCGTTGGTCACGTCGCCAGCCGCCAGCGGAGAGGCGCCTTTAGATTCCGCTTTCATGTCATGCATACGACGGGTGGCCGCTTCAATGTCATCTTCTTCTTTCACTTTGCTGGTTTTCAGCAGAATTGCAGAAACCACGAAGGAGACCGCCATTGCCGCCACGATGGCAGCGATGTTAGCGAAGTAAGCGCCTTTTGGCGTCATCGCCAGTACGGCCAGAATGGAGCCAGGAGAAGCCGGAGAAACCAGACCGCCGTTCAAGATGGTCAGGGTGAATACGCCAGTCATACCGCCAAGGATAACGGCCAGGATCAGACGTGGGTTCATCAGCACGTACGGGAAGTAGATCTCATGGATACCGCCCAGGAAGTGGATAATTGCCGCGCCGCCCGCAGACTGTTTAGCGCTGCCGCGACCGAAGAACATGTACGCCAGCAGAACGCCCATCCCCGGACCCGGGTTAGCTTCAATCAGGAAGAAGATGGATTTACCCATCTCATGGGACTGCTGGATACCCAGCGGTGAGAAGATGCCGTGGTTAATCGCGTTATTGAGGAACAGGATTTTCGCCGGTTCAACAAAAATGGACGCCAGCGGCAGCATATCGTGCGCCACCATGAAGTTAACGCCCGCCGCCAGAATTTTGGACAGGACTTCAACCGCCGGACCAATACCGAGGAACGCCAGGATGGCGAGGATCATACCGATGATGCCAGCGGAGAAGTTGTTCACCAGCATCTCAAAACCGGATTTGATCTTACCGTCTACCCAACTGTCGAATTTCTTAATGCAGTAGCCGCCTAATGGACCGGCGATCATTGAGCCGAGGAACATCGGCATATCCGCGCCGACAATAACGCCCATGGTAGTGATAGCGCCCACCACGCCGCCGCGTTCGCCGCCAACCAGACGACCGCCGGTATAACCGATGAGCAGCGGCAGCAGGTAGGTGATCATCGGACCAACCAGTTTCGCCAGCGTTTCGTTAGGCAACCACCCTGTTGGAATAAATAATGCGGTGATAATACCCCACGCGATAAACGCGCCGATATTAGGCATCACCATATTGCTGAGGAATCGACCAAAGCTTTGCACTTTGATCTTAATATCGGATGACATAAAAACACCCCTTCTTATGTTGCTGTCGCGCAGGCTGAAAGCCCGAGGTTTGTTAATGTAGCGGCAGAGGTAGCCGGACCCTGTAGTGTAGATACTGCGCAATCTGGCACTGAATCGTTCAACTGTCCAGTCGACGGTCTTTTATGTGATATTCGTCACGTAAATATAGGGTGTATGGCGTTAGTTAATGTGATTTTAATCACAAAATAACGGTACAAAAAAACATCACAGTGCAATAATTCGCTGCAAATGAGGATTAAATGTGAACTGATTCACATTTTTGGTTTTGCTGTTTGTTGAATTTTTGTGATGTGGATCGCAAATTATTTTCATCTGGATTTGAGCAGATGTGATCTGCGGCAGGTTCTACCCCCGACATTTTTTATTGCAAAACAAAGCAACTTCTCACCAGAAAAAATATTTATTTTGTGGTATGGCGAAAACCCCAAACTGCAGTTATGTTCAAAACATCAGCCAGGGTGCATACGGCTGCCGGCATAAAAAACTCTAATTAGCGTGAATTCGAGGCAGGCATGTTTCTAAATTATTTCGCGTTGGGCGTGCTGATCTTCGTTTTTCTGGTTCTGTTTTACGGAATCATCGCCATTCACGATATTCCCTATAACATGGCTAAAAAACGTAACCATCCCCATGCCGATGCCATCCATACTGCGGGATGGGTGAGCCTGTTCACTCTTCATGTTATTTGGCCGTTCCTGTGGATCTGGGCCACGCTCTACCAGCCTGAAAAGGGATGGGGAATGCAGTCACACATCACACCGACCGGAAAGGAGTCAGACCCTGAGATTGCCGCGCTGGCAGCGCGAATCACCCAGTTGGAAAAAAGACTGGATGGGGAGAAAAAAAACGATAGCTCCACCTTTCCGGAGATTTAATCATGGATTTGTTGATAGTCCTGACCTATGTGGCCTTTGCCTGGGCCATCTTTAAAATATTCCGTATTCCGGTAAACCAATGGACACTTGCTACCGCTGCATTAGGTGGGGTGTTCATTGTTGCGGGATTGATTTTATTAATGAACTATAACCACCCGTATACTTTTACGGCGCAAAAAGCGGTTATTTCAATTCCGGTCACTCCGCAAGTCACGGGAATTGTTAGTGAGGTAACAGATAAAAATAATCAGCTAATTAAAAAAGGTGATGTGCTGTTTAAGCTCGATCCGGTACGGTATCAGGCGCGTGTCGACAGGCTGCAGGCTGATCTGGTTACCGCTACGCACAACATCGACAACCTGAAAGCACAGTTGTCGGAAGCGGTCGCCAATACCACCCGTGTATCTGCTGAACGTGACCGTCTGTATAAAGATTATCAACGCTATTTGAAAGGCAGTCAGGCGAAGGTTAACCCGTTCTCTGAAAGCGATATCGATAACGCTCGGCAAAACTATCTGGCACAGGATGCGCTGGTCAAAGGCTCGGTTGCAGAACAGACGCAGATTCAGAGCCAATTAGACAGTATGGTCAACGGTGAGCAATCTCAGGTTGCGTCCCTACGTGCCCAGCTTGCCGAGGCTAAATACAATCTTGAACAGACGGTAGTTCGTGCCCCCAGCAACGGTTATGCCACGCAGATTTTAATTCGTCCGGGGACTTACGCAGCAGCATTACCTTTGCGTCCGGTAATGGTGTTTATTCCTGAACAAAAACGGCAAATCGTGGCGCAATTCCGCCAGAACTCGCTGCTGCGCCTTAAACCAGGCGATGAAGCGGAAGTGGTGTTTAACGCGCTGCCTGGTCAGATTTTCACCGGCAAGCTGACCAGTATTCTTCCTGTCGTTCCGGGTGGTTCTTATCAGGCGCAGGGCGCATTACAGTCCTTAACGGTGGTGCCGGGTACCGATGGTGTGCTGGCCACGATTGAGCTGGATCCGAATGCCGATGTGGATGCGCTGCCGGACGGTATCTATGCCCAGGTCGCAGTCTATTCCGACCATTTCGCCCACGTGTCGGTAATGCGTAAAGTACTGCTGCGCATGACCAGTTGGATGCATTACCTTTATTTGGATCATTGAGACCGTCATCACCTGCCATTTTCAGTGACCTGAGCCATACTAAGCGGTGCCCCACTATCATTGGGCACCGCTTTTTTGTTGGCAAAAAGGACCCGGCATGAAACTCATTGGCAGCTATACCAGCCCTTTTGTGCGTAAAATTTCGATTCTGTTACTGGAAAAGGGCATCACCTTCGAATTTGTGAATGAACTTCCCTACAACGCGGATAGCGGGGTGGCGCGCTATAACCCGTTAGGTAAAGTACCCGCGTTGGTCACCGATGCGGGCGAGTATTGGTTCGATTCGCCGATCATCGCGGAATATATTGAGCTGCTGGATATCGCGCCAGCGATGCTCCCGCGTGACCCGATGGCGGCGCTTAAAGTTCGCCAGCTTGAAGCGTTGGCTGACGGCATTATGGATGCAGCGTTGGTTTCTGTACGCGAACAGGCGCGCCCGGCGGCGCAACAATCGGAAACGGAACTGCTGCGCCAGCGGGAAAAAATCAACCGCAGCCTGGATATGCTCGAAAGTTATCTGAGCGACGGGACGCTAAAAACGGATACGGTCAATCTGGCGACTATCGCGATTGCCTGTGCGGTAGGCTATCTCAACTTCCGCCGGGTCGCGCCTGGCTGGTGTGTTAGCCGCCCCCACCTGGTCAAACTGGTCGAAACGCTTTTTCAACGCGAAAGCTTTGCCCGCACCGAAGCGCCAAAGGCTTGACGCGCATTATGTCCGCCTGAGCAAACTCACGTTACAATCCCCCTTATGTCGATATCCCTCTCCCGCCAGGAGAGGGCCACCAACAGCCAGGCATTTTCATGACAAGCGAAACGCGTACACTCTACAGCCAGCTTCCTGCTATCGATCGCTTATTGCACGATAGCGCTTTTCTTTCTCTGCGCGATCGGTATGGCCATACCCAGGTGGTTGATCTGCTTAGGCGGATGCTTGACGACGCGCGCGACGTCATACGGAATACGCAAACGCTTCCCGACTGGTACGCAGACTGGGCGCAAGAGGCGAAACTCCGGCTGGAAAATGCGGCGCAAAGCGCGCTGCGCCCGGTGATTAACCTGACGGGGACGGTGCTGCACACCAATCTTGGCCGCGCATTGCAGGCGCAAGAAGCGATTGAGGCAGTAACGCAGGCGATGCGCGCGCCGGTGACGCTGGAATATGATTTGGATGGCGCCGGGCGGGGGCATCGCGACCGGGCGCTGGCGACGCTGTTATGCCGTATCACCGGGGCGGAGGACGCCTGTATCGTCAATAACAATGCGGCGGCGGTATTGCTGATGCTGGCGGCGACCGCCAGCGGCAAAGAGGTGGTGGTTTCGCGTGGCGAGCTGGTCGAAATCGGCGGCGCGTTTCGTATTCCGGATGTTATGCGCCAGGCGGGCTGTACGCTGCATGAAGTAGGCACCACCAACCGGACGCACGCGAAAGATTACCGTCAGGCGGTAAATGAAAATACCGGGCTATTGATGAAGGTGCATACCAGTAATTACAGCATAGAGGGCTTTACCAAAACGGTAGAGGAAGCGGAACTGGCGGAAATCGGGCGAGAGCTGGATATTCCGGTGGTGGCGGATCTGGGCAGCGGTTCGCTGGTGGATTTAAGTCAATATGGCTTACCCAAAGAGCCGATGCCGCAGCAGCTCATTGCCGCAGGCGTCAGCCTGGTAAGCTTCTCCGGCGATAAGTTGCTGGGCGGGCCGCAGGCCGGGATTATCGTCGGCAAAAAAGCGATGATTGCCCAACTGCAAAGCCATCCGCTGAAACGCGCTCTGCGCGCGGATAAAATGACGCTGGCGGCGCTGGAGGCAACGTTACGTCTGTATCTGCACCCGGAAGCGTTGGCGGAGAAATTACCCACCCTGCGTCTGTTAACCCGCAGTGAAGCGTCGATTCGCGAACAAGCGCAGCGGTTACAGGCGCGGCTGGCGGCACGTTACGGCGATGAATTTGCGCTGGAGGTTAAACCCTGCCTGTCGCAAATCGGCAGCGGTTCATTACCGGTAGACCGCCTTCCCAGCGCCGCCATGACCTTTACCCCGCTCGACGGGCGCGGTAGTCGGCTGGAGGCGCTGGCGGCCCGCTGGCGCACGCTGCCTGTATCGGTCATTGGCCGAATTTATGATGGCCGTTTATGGCTGGATATGCGCTGTCTTGAAGACGAAAGCCGGTTTATGGAGATGATGCTGAAATGATTATTGCAACTGCCGGACACGTAGACCACGGTAAAACGACGTTGCTCCAGGCGATTACCGGAGTCAATGCCGATCGCCTGCCGGAAGAGAAAAAACGCGGGATGACTATCGATCTGGGCTACGCCTATTGGCCGCAGCCGGATGGCCGTGTGCTGGGCTTTATCGATGTGCCTGGACATGAAAAATTCCTCTCTAACATGCTGGCGGGCGTAGGCGGTATCGATCACGCTTTGCTGGTGGTCGCCTGTGATGACGGCGTCATGGCGCAAACGCGCGAGCATTTACAGATCCTGCAACTGACGGGCAATCTCCAGCTCACCGTCGCGCTGACCAAAGCCGATCGCGTGGACGAGGCGCGTATCGGTGAAGTACGTGAAGAGGTACTGGCGGCGCTCGACAACTATGGCTTCGCCGATACCGTTTTATTTGTCACCGCCGCCAATGAAGGACGCGGTATTGCAGAACTTCGCGCTCATTTACAGCAGCTTTCTGCACGTTCGCACGCCGCGCAGCATCGCTTCCGTCTGGCTATCGACCGTGCGTTTACGGTGAAAGGGGCGGGACTGGTGGTGACCGGAACGGCGCTGAGCGGAGAGGTAAAGGTAGGTGATACGCTGTGGTTAACCGGAGTAAATACGCCGATGCGCGTACGAAGTCTACACGCGCAAAATCAGCCTACCGACCATGCGTATGCCGGGCAACGTATTGCGCTCAATATTGCGGGCGATGCGGAGAAGGAGCAGCTTAACCGCGGCGACTGGCTGCTTTCGGATGCGCCGGTGGGGGAGGCTTTTTCCCGGGTGATCGTTTCTCTGGCGCTTCATGCGCCGCTTTCCCAATGGCAGCCGCTACATATTCACCACGCCGCCAGCCATGTGACCGGTCGCGTCTCTTTGCTGGAAGGCGGGCTGGCCGAGCTGATCTTTGATACGCCGTTGTGGCTGGCCGATAATGACAGACTGGTGCTGCGTGATATTTCCGCACGCGCCACCCTTGCCGGCGCACGCGTGGTGACGCTTAAGGCGCCGCGTCGCGGTAAACGTAAGCCAGATTATTTGCACTGGCTTTCAACGCTTGCCGCCGCGCAGGACGATAGCGCGGCGTTGGCCATTCATCTGGAACGCGGCGCCGTCAACCTGCCGGATTTCGGTTGGGCGCGTCAGCTTAATCCTCTCGGTATGCGTCAGCTTATTGAGCAACATGGTTTTATCCAGGCCGGAGACAATTTGTTAAGCGCGCCCGTCGCCGCCCGCTGGCAGCGTAAGATTCTTGATACGCTGGCGACCTACCACGAACAGCACCGCGATGAACCGGGGCCGGGACGCGAGCGTTTACGCCGCATGGCCCTGCCAATGGAGGATGAAGCGCTGGTCCTGATGCTGATCGAGCGGATGCGCGACGACGGCCTGATTCATAGCCATCACGGTTGGTTGCATCTGCCGGATCATAAAGCAGGATTTAGCGATGAGCAGCAGGCCGTCTGGCAAAAAGTCGAACCGCTATTTGGCGATGAGCCCTGGTGGGTACGCGATCTGGCGAAAGAGACCGGAACGGAAGAACAATTGATGCGGCTGGTGCTGCGGCAGGCGGCACAGCAAGGCATCATTACCGCGATCGTAAAAGATCGGTACTATCGTAACGATCGGATTGTCGCTTTCGCCAATATGATCCGCGAGCTGGATCAAGAGAGAGGATCAACCTGTGCGGCGGATTTTCGCGACAGGCTGAATGTAGGGCGGAAGCTGGCCATTCAGATCCTTGAATATTTTGACCGGATTGGATTTACACGACGTCGTGGGAATGATCATTTATTACGTGATGCGTTATTATTTCCGCAAAAAGAATGAAATGGTTAAATTAAATAACAAATGAAGCAATACAATTATTGCGTTGCTTTTTATTTTTCTGGCTTCTTAAAATAGCCAGCGTGAGCCTATTATCAGAATAGTTTTGCCCATATTCTTTGCGCCTTAGTCAGGCGACTCACGATGAGATTGTGGAAATTTGATGTAACGCCTTTGCCCGGTGGCGCGGACGCTTACCGGGCCTGCGTAGACGATGCAGGCCGGATAAGGCGTAACTCGTTAGCTTCGGGCGAGCTTTTGCTGCGCCAGCCAGACGGCGCCCAGCCTGCCCGCCTGATTTCCCAGTTGGCAGGGCTGAATCGGCACCTGGAGCGCCTCCCACATTTCAAACGTTTCAAGATGCCGCGTCAGGAGCGGGTAGAGCTTTTCCTGTTCGCTTATTCCTCCGCCGATCAGCACCACGCCCGGATCAAACATAGAGATCACGCTGTAAACGCCGCGTGACAGATAACGCGCCCAGTCATTGACCGCCTCACGCAGATGAACATCGGTCGCCATTCGTTCGAAGATCACATCCGCAGGCGGCATCTCTTCGGCGGGCAGCGCCAGCGCCTGGCGGCACGACGCCATTAATCCGCTGGTTGACGCGATTTTATGCATACTTTCGCCATTATTCCCGACCGGCATGACGCCGAATTCACCGGCATGGAAATGTGCGCCGCGATACAGTTCTCGTCCGACGATAATACCGCCGCCAATGCCGGTTCCAATGGTGATACAGACCAGATTGTCATAATGCTGTCCGGCGCCTCGCCACATTTCGCCCAGCGCCGCGCAGTTCGCGTCGTTCTCCACGACCAGCGGCAGATCGGTTAGCCCGCTGAACAACTCCATCAGGTTGACGTCATCCAGGTAAGCCAGCGCGCCCGCTTTTGCCGCATGACCGTTATGGGGATTAATATGGCCGGGGAAACTGACCCCGATTGCCGCAATGTCATAGTCCTGTTGGCAACGCGCCACCACATCCTGCCATTTGCGGGTAAACGTGGAGGCGTCCTCTGGCGTATCGAATTGATAATGGGTTAATTCTTCGCCGTCACTGTTAATCACGCCATATTTGACGTGAGTTCCTCCCACATCAATGCCGATATATTGCTGCATAGTGTTCTCCGTACGTTAAACAGGCACCTGTTTAGTATGGCTAAAACCAGACGGAGAAACGTAAAGGAAAGTAATTCGTGATTGCTGTCGTAAAGCGGGAAACCATTGGCGAAAAATTCACCAGTACCGTCTACCCTTGTGGAGTACCTTTACAATAAGGAGTTGGTCATGACGAACAATCCCCCTTCAACACGTATTCAGCCAGGTGAATACGGGTACCCACTGAAGTTAAAAGCCCGCTATGACAATTTTATCGGCGGTGACTGGGTTGCGCCCGCCGACGGCGAATATTATCAAAACCTGACGCCAGTGACCGGCCAGCCGCTATGTGAAGTCGCTTCCTCCGGTAAAAAAGATATCGATTTAGCGCTCGACGCCGCGCATAAGGCGAAAGATAAGTGGGCGCATACGTCAGTACAAGACCGTGCCGCTATCTTGTTTAAGATCGCCGATCGGATGGAACAAAACCTCGAGCTGTTGGCGACAGCGGAAACCTGGGATAACGGTAAACCGATTCGTGAAACCAGCGCCGCCGACGTACCGCTGGCGATCGATCATTTCCGCTATTTCGCCTCCTGTATACGTGCGCAGGAGGGCGGGATCAGCGAAGTTGATAGCGAAACCGTGGCCTACCATTTTCACGAACCGCTTGGCGTCGTGGGACAGATAATCCCGTGGAACTTTCCGTTGTTGATGGCAAGCTGGAAAATGGCGCCAGCGCTGGCGGCGGGTAACTGCGTGGTGCTTAAACCGGCACGCCTGACGCCGCTTTCCGTTCTGCTGTTAATGGAAGTCATTGGCGATCTGTTACCGCCGGGCGTCGTCAACGTCGTGAACGGCGCGGGCGGCGAGATCGGCGAATATCTGGCGACCTCGAAACGTATCGCGAAGGTGGCGTTTACCGGTTCGACGGAAGTGGGTCAACAGATCATGCAGTACGCCACGCAGAATATTATTCCGGTGACGCTGGAGTTAGGCGGTAAATCGCCAAATATCTTCTTTGCTGACGTGATGGATGAGGAAGATGCGTTCTTTGATAAAGCGCTGGAGGGATTTGCCCTGTTTGCCTTTAACCAGGGCGAGGTGTGTACCTGTCCAAGCCGTGCGCTGGTCCAGGAGTCCATCTATGAGCGCTTTATGGAGCGCGCTATTCGCCGGGTAGAGAGTATTCGCAGCGGGAACCCGCTAGATAGCGGTACACAGATGGGGGCGCAGGTCTCTCACGGCCAGCTTGAGACTATCCTCAATTATATCGATATCGGTAAAAAAGAGGGGGCCGATATTCTGACCGGTGGGCGACGCAAGGAGCTGGATGGCGAACTTAAAGAGGGCTATTACCTTGAGCCTACCATTCTGTTTGGTAAGAATAATATGCGCGTCTTTCAGGAGGAGATCTTTGGCCCGGTGCTGGCGGTAACCACCTTTAAAACCATGGAGGAGGCGCTGGAAATCGCTAACGATACGCAGTATGGCCTCGGCGCCGGCGTCTGGAGCCGCAACGGCAATCTGGCCTATAAGATGGGGCGCGGCATTCAGGCCGGGCGCGTATGGACCAACTGCTATCACGCCTATCCGGCACATGCGGCGTTCGGCGGCTATAAACAGTCGGGCATCGGGCGCGAAACGCATAAGATGATGCTGGAACACTACCAGCAAACCAAGTGCCTGCTGGTGAGCTATTCCGATAAGCCGCTGGGGCTGTTCTGACGCAAGAGGTAATGCCCGATGGCGCTGCGCTTATCGGGCCTACCGCATTGATATCAGCCTGGTGGTAATGCCCGATGGCGCTTCGCTTATCGGGCCTACAAAAATTCATCGCAATGTACTGATATTGCAAATCTTGTAGGCCGGATAAGGCGCAGCCGCCATCCGGCACAGTATTACCGCTCGTTAACCCAAATCCGCATTTCGCCCTCGCCACGGTTGGCCCAGCTAAACCACGGAATGAACGTTAGCGTCTGCGGCTGGCGCGATGACGGCGCGTTATCGTAGTGCCACAACGCCTGATGCTGCGCATCTGGGGCGCTTTGCTTCTCGCCTTCAGCCTGAATCAGCATCTTATGCGCAAAAAGCCCTTTGCCCTCAAAGACCCGGAACTCACTCTCTTTCGGTAACCACAGATTATGCAGTTCTTCGCCGTTATCGGCCTGCTCAAGGCAATAGACCAGCGGCCCGCGCTGAATGGCGACCTTACCGGCGACGTGACGCGCCAGCGGATTGCCATACACGCGGCGAACCGGCATCGGCAGCGTCAGGGTTATCGTATCGCCCTCCTGCCAGGTTCGACGGATATGCAGATAACCTTTGCGAATATCCTGCTCCACTTCCAGCCCGTTGAGCGTCACTTTTGCCTCAGGGCACCAGTCCGGCAGGCGTAGCGCCAGCGTGTGACGTACCGGCTGCACAGAGTCGATGGCGATCTTCACCTGCTCATGCCACGGGTAGTTCCCGCTGATTCGCAGTTTGAGCGCGCCATTTTCAACCGGTATTTCCATGCTGTTACCCACGTACATATTGATGTACAGCGCATCCGCACGCGGCGTGTAGATGTAGTGACCAAGGGAGGTGAGCACGCGGGCGATATTCGGCGGGCAGCAGGCGCAGCCAAACCAGCGCTGGCGGATGGGCTTAACGTGATCGTAAATATGGTTGAATTTTAACGATTTTGGATGCACTTCCAGAGGGTTGACGTAGAAGAAATGCTTGCCATCCAGCGCCATACCGCCGAGGACGGTGTTGTACAGCGCGCGCTCCATCACGTCGGCGTACTGACTATCGGCTTCCATTTCCAGCATCCGGCGGGCGAACATCATCAGGCCGATTGAAGCGCAGCTTTCCGCATAGACCGAATCATTCGGTAAATCGTAATCGCTGCTAAAGGATTCGCCGCTGCTCTGCGAGCCAATCCCGCCGGTGATATACAGCTGACGCTGCGCCATATTTTTCCACAGGCGCAGGCAGTCCTGGCGTTTGCCTTCATCGTTGCTCAGGCGAGCGAGATGCGCCACGCCAGTCATCAGATAGACAAAACGTACCGCGTGGCCAATGGCCGTCTGCTGCTGCGAAATTGGCAGATGCGCCTGGCTGTAGGCTTTGTCTTTGACCATCCACGCCGGGCCGTAGGTATGCCAGTACGAGGTCTGGCCGCGTTTTTCGTACTCTTCGTCGTAGAAGTGCGGTTGGGTGCCGCGCTGCCCGATAAAGTAGCTTGCCAGCGCCATATAGCGCGGCTGCTCTGTTACCTCATACAGACGCATCAGCGCCAGCTCAATTTCCGGGTGGCCCGGATAGCCGTGCAGCTGATTTTCGCCAGGGCCGAAAGTGCTGTCGATATGATCGGCCAGGCGACAAACGACGTCTAGCAGCCGACGCTTGCCGGTGGCCTGAAAGAAGGCGACGCCCGCTTCAATCAGATGCCCGGCGCAATAAAGCTCATGGCACTCCGCCAGGTTGCTCCAGCGTTCTTGCGGGGCTTTTGCCGTAAAGTACGTATTGAGATAGCCATTGTCACACTGCGCGGCGGCCACCAGTTCAATCACCTCATCGGCGGTTTTCTCAAGCGCGGGATCGGGCTTCTGGCACAGTGACCAGGCAACCGCTTCCAGCCATTTCGCCACGTCGCTGTCCTGAAAGACCATGCCGTAAAAGTCGCCCGTCTGCTGTCCTGCGGCAATGCGGAAATTTTCAATGGCATGGCTGGGTTCAGCCTCTGGAATACGATCGTTTAACGCATCCCACTGGTAAGGAATAACCACATCGCGAACCAGTTGTTGATACTGTCCGAGGAACGGATCGCTGACCGTCAGTTTATGCAGATCGACTTCCAGTACGTTCATTTCGTGCTCCTTAAGGCTGTAGAGGTCATAGATATTCCTCGCTGACGGGGTATTTTATGGCAGTAATTTTTATTTTCGCGTTATGACCTGATTCATTTTGCCCAGATAGCGGTGAGCGACAAGGCGATAAAAGAGTAAAAAAAGATGACGATTCCGACCCGTATTTAAAAATGTGAGATGGATCGAGTGAAAGGACTATTTTTAGTTAATAATCAAAAGCTAATATGAAATACGGTGCTAAATGAGCGGGAAATGACATATTAATGCTCGAATTATCCATGACATTACCGATTAAAGTCCAAAACGGCGGATTATTTATTTCTCGCGGCATTGGGCGTCATCCTGCCAGGCGTCTGCAATCGTGGGAAATTATATTTGTGGAAAAAGGCTGCCTGAAAATTCAGGAAGAAGAATGTGTTTTCTGTGTCGAAGCCGGGGAAAGCCTGTTGCTTTGGCCGCATCGCCGCCATATTGGCGTTGAGGAGTTTCCAGCCGATCTTAAATTTTACTGGCTCCATTTTGAGGTCAAAGCGCCGGACAGCGACCCGCGCTGGCTGACGCATCTTTCCGTGCCGCAGCATACCCAGGTTGCCGATCCGCAGGCGCTGATTGCGCTTTTTCGCCAGTTTATGAACGAGCAGGAAAAGCACCAGCGCAGCCCGGCGCTGGAGTTCATCGTGCTGCTGATTTTGCAGCAGCTCACCGTTGACGCCCGGCAGAATGAAAACGCCGAGGCCGCTGGCGTGTCGCTGGCCTGGAAAGTGCAGCAGCTGATTCGAACGCACTATCACCTGCCGCTTTCCAGCTCGGTTCTGGCGAAAGAACTGCATTGCAATGTGGATTATCTGGGACGCGTTTATCGGCGGGTATTTCACCTTACGCTAACGGAAGCCATCCACCGCCAGCGGGTGCGCGAGGCGGAAAAGTTGCTGATTAGCGACGCGCGTTCGTTAAAAGAGGTGGCGGAGCGGTGCGGTTTTAATGACGTTGGTTACTTTCGCCAGATCTTCCGTAAGCACACCGGCCTGACGCCTACCGCCTGGAAGCGGCGCTACAGTAAGGAACACGTTAATTCTTGAGTATAATCTTTGGCCCTCTGACAACGCGGTTGCAAACTGAATGCCCGATGGCGCTTTGCTTATCGGGCCTACAAGAGTTCATCACAACGTATTGATATTGCAAATCTTGTAGGCCGGATAAGGCGCAGCCGCCATCTGACACAGGCTGTGGCTGCCGGCATTACTGCCCGTAATAGGCATTCGCGCCGTGTTTACGCAGATAATGTTTATCGAGCAATTCCGGCTGCATATCCGGTAGCTGCGGGGCCAGCTGGCGCGAGAACAGCCCCATATAGGCACACTCCTCAAGCACCACGGCGTTGTGGACGGCATCGGCGGCATTTTTACCCCAGGCAAACGGGCCGTGCGAATGAACCAATACCGCCGGGATTTGCGCCGGATCGAGACCGCGCTCTTCAAAGGTTTTAATAATCACCTCGCCGGTCTGATATTCGTACTCGCCGTTAATTTCCTCAACGGTCATCAGTCGGGTACAGGGGATCGCGCCATAGAAATAGTCGGCGTGGGTGGTGCCCCAGGCGGGCAGATCGAGCCCGGCCTGCGACCAGATCGTCGCATGGCGGGAATGGGTATGAACGATCCCGCCGATCTGCGGATAGCGGCGATAGAGCGCCAGATGGGTCGCGGTATCGGACGACGGTTTTTTGTTGCCTTCAACGACCTTACCGCTGGCGATCTCTACCACCACCATATCGTCGGCGGTCATCACCTCATATTCAACGCCGGAAGGCTTGATGACCATCAGTTTGCGCGTCTCATCGATCGCGCTGACGTTGCCCCAGGTAAAGGTGACCAGCCCGTGCGCCGGGAGGGCCAGGTTGGCCGCCAGCACCTCGGCTTTCAGTTGCTCTAACATGTGAAACCTCCTTCCTGCATCCGTGATTCAATCCAGCGGCGGGCCTGGATAATTTCCAGCACCGGTTCGCTGGCTTTCTCTGTCCACATCTCAATCAGAAATGAACCGCGATAGTTCAGCTCATGCAGCGTTTTGAAGATGCCGACAAAATCAACGCATCCTTCGCCAAACGGCACGTCGCGGAACTGGCCGGGGCTGTCACCGGTCACCGGCAGCGTGTCTTTCAGGTGGATAGCGGCGATACGGTCGATACCCAGCTTCAGCTCGGCGGTCACGTCGTTCCCCCAGGCGCTGAGGTTGCCGACGTCTGGATAAACGGTGAACCACGGTGACGAAAGCATCTCGTCCCACTTTTTCCACTTGCTGATGGAGTTCATAAACGCGGTATCCATGATCTCCACCGCCAGCATCACCTGCGCCGCTGCGGCCTGTTCCACCGCCCACGCCAGCCCTTCGGCGAAACGTTGCCGGGTGCCTTCGTCGTGTTCTTCGTAATAGACGTCGTAACCTGCCAACTGGATGGTGCGGATCCCCAGGTCGCGCGCCAGGCGAATGGCTTTGGTCATGATTTCACGCGCCCGCTCGCGTACCGCTTCGTCGCGGCTGCCAAAAGGGAAACGGCGATGGGCGGAGAGACACATTGACGGGATAGCGACGCCGCTTTCCAGCATCGCGTTCACCAGCGATGCACGTTGGGCTGGCGTCCACTCCAGGCGAGAAAGACGTTCGTCGGTTTCATCCACCGACATCTCGACAAAATCAAAACCGCAGCTTTTTGCCAGCACCAGCCGCTCTGGCCAACTGAGATCTTTCGCCAGTGCTTTCTCGTAAATACCTAATGGATGATTACGCATGCTTTTCTCCCCAAATGGCGTCAATTTGGGCGTGGAATTCGGCTGCGACCTGCGCCGGATGGGCGGCACCCGCCAGCGCACGTCCGGCGATAAATGCCTTAACGTTAATGTCGCGGAACAGCGGCAGATCCGCTGGGGTAATGCCGCCGGTAATCGATAGTTCAAGGCCGATGTCGGACAACGCCTTCATACGCGCCAGGTCCGCTTCTCCCCACTGCTGCCCGCTGGCCTGCGCATCGCGTCCGCGGTGGTAAATCGCCTGGCGAACCCCGACGCGATACCAGTCTCGGGCGTCGTCCAGCGTCCAGTTGCCGAACAGTTCCATTTGAATTTCACCGCCGCAGGATTGCGCGACGGCATGGCCTTTCTCGACGGTCGCGAGCGGCGCGGCGCAGATGATAGTCATCCAGTTAGCGCCAGCGCTAAAAGCCTGCTGCGCCAGGGTTTCACCGGCATCGGCCACTTTCCAGTCGGCGACGATGATTTTTTCCGGGCACTGCGCTCGCAGGGCTTTCACCGCGCTAAGGCCTTCGGTTAAACAAAGGATGGTTCCGGCCTCAACGATATCGACATGATCCTGTAGCAGGGCGACATCGCGCTGGGCTGCTTCCAGACTGGTGTGGTCGAGCGCCAGTTGCAGTAATGGTCGGCTCATAATGCGTGCTCCTTAATACGGGCGTGATAGCCCTGTAGTGCGGTAATCAAATCCTGGTATTGGCGGTATTTGCGCTGGTAGAGGGCGTGTGCGGTCATGTCCGGCAGCAGCGTGCGCACCGGGTGCTGCAGGTCGCGTTGGGCCTCGCGGAAATCGCGATATACGCCGGTGCCGACGCGGGCAGCCAGCGCCGCGCCGAAGCAGCCGGTCTCCTCCACCTGCGGCAGTTCAATGCGTAAACCGCTGACGTCCGCCAGCATCTGCATCCAGACGTCGGAGTGGGCCGGGCCGCCGGTAACGCGCAGGGCGCAAACGTCGGTAAAACGTTCACGCATGCGGTTTAGGTGGGTCATATGGCTGAAGACCACGCCTTCATAAATCGCCTGCAGCAGGTGCGCGCGGGTGTGCAGCGCCTGCATGCCGTAAAAACCGCAGGTCATCTCCAGTCCGGCATTGCTGCCGTAGAGAAACGGCAGAAAAAAGAGGTCGCTACCGGCTTTCGGCAGGCTGGCGACCGCCTGATTGATCTCGTCAAAAGAGAGGTAGCCCCACTGGGCGGTAAACCATTCAAGGTTGCCGGAGGAGGTCGGGCTGGCTTCGTGAACGATATACTGCCCGTCATTGACGTAGCGGCCATAGACGTAAGGGTGGGCCTCATGGTCGCACAGACCGTGAGCGATGCCGCTGGTGACGGCCCAGGTCCCCATCACCGCATTGAGGGTCGATTCATCCTCAATACCGGCGCAAAGGGCGGTGGAAACCACATCAAACAGGCCGCCGACGACGGGGGTGCCCGCCGCCAGACCGGTGATGGCGGCTGCCTGAGCGGTGATCTCCCCGCATATTTCGGCTGAACCCACCACGGGGGGCAGCGCGCTATCGATTTCACTGATGCCCAGCCATTCGGTCAGACGCGGGTCGTACTGGCCCGTCGCCATGTTGTAGAGGTTGGACTCGGAGATGTTGCTCTCCTCACAGCCTTTCACGCCGGTTAAGCACCAGCGCAGATAGTCATGCGTCATCATGACGCAGCCTATCTGCGCGTAGCGCTGCGGCTCATTCTCTTTTACCCAGCGTAAAAGGGAGACCGGATGCCCGGTCCATAGAGTTTGTCGGGTCAGCGGGTAGAGTTTTTGCGGAACCGCTTCTTTTTGCCAGCGCTGGACAATTTCCATGGCGCGACGGTCGGAAGAGAGTATCGCTTTACCTAATGGCCGATCGCTTTTATCTAACAGGAACAGGCCCTTACCCTGAGCGGAAATACCCAAACCGCGGATTTGTGAGCCGCTCACCCCCGTGTGCGCCAGCAGTTTGCTGATGACCGAGCCGCACTGTTGCCACAGTTCGGTCATATCGCGTTCAACCCAGCCTGGCTGCGGGCTTAAAGCGTGCAGCGGCAGGCGTTGCACCGCTACTTCCCGGCCTGCGCCATCGTACAACCCGGCTTTTAGCCAACTCCCACCACAATCTAACCCCAGCCAGTAATTGCTCATGACTTATTGCACCTCGTCCACGGCTTTCAGGAGGTCAGCGCCCTGCGGGTTGTCTTTCAGGAACATATCGCGCACCTGGCTGCCCAGCGCATCACTGAAGGCTTTACGGTTGATATCGGTCAGGACTTCAACTCCGGCTTCTTTCATGCCATCGATAATTTTTTGCTGATCTTCGGCGACCAGTTTGCGCTGGTAGTCACCCGCTTCTTTGGCGGAACTCAGCAGTGCCTCCTGGAGCTGCGGGCTTAAAGCGTCGAATTTGGCTTTATTGATCACCAGCAGCAGAGGCGAATAGGCGTGATGAGTGAGGGAGAGATATTTCTGTACCTCATAGAATTTCGCTGACCACACGACGTTGATAGGGTGTTCCTGGGCATCAATCGTACGGGTTTCGAGGCCGGTATAGACTTCGGAGAACGGCATCGGAATAGGGTTGGCGCCGAAGATTTTAAAGGCCGCGATATTCATTGGGCTGTTGTTAGTGCGGATTTTTAAGCCTTTCAAATCGCCCGGCGTTTTTACCGGCGCGCGGGAGTTGGTGACGTCGCGCCAGCCGTTTTCCCAGTAGGCGAGGACTTTTAACCCTTTTGAATCGAGTGATTTTTTCAGTTCATCGCCGACTTTGCCGTCGAGCGTTTTATGCGCATGCGCGGTATCGCGAAACAGGAAGGGGACATCAAGTAAGTTGAATACAGGGGCCAGGCCGGTGAAATTGTTCGAACCGGACATTTCCATATCAATGGTTCCGCCGCGCACCCCGCTGATCATTGCCTGGGCGTTACCTAATGTGCTGTCAGGAAAGAGTTTTAGCGTTAATTCGCCGTTAGTTTTTTCTTTTAATAGTTCGTTAAATTTTTTCGCGGCAATATGTTGGGAGTCAGTTTGCGGTGTTTCATAACCAAAACGTAAAGATTGCGCCGCCAGAGACGACACGCTGAAAACCGTCAGACCAGCTATCAATAATGAACGAGCAATAACGTGTAATTTCATAATATTATCCTTTAATTAATCCATTTAAGCGGTGTGATAATTAGCTCGGGAATAAAAATAAATAAAACCAGCAGCGACATCAGGACGACAACGTAAGGGAATACGCCTCTTACCGCGTCATCAAATTTCAATTTTGCTACCCCAGAAATAACGTTGAGGACGTTGCCAACGGGCGGTGTGATTAATCCAATAGAGCAGTTAATAATGAACATGACGCCGAAATAAATCGGGTCAATATTGGCTTCTTTAACTAATGGCAATAATACAGGGGTAAGAATTAACACCGTTGGCGTCAAATCCATCACCATACCGACGACCATAATTGAGATCATAATGACGATAAATAAGAGTCGCGGAGAGTCGACCAGCGGCTGCAGCAAATCTGACACCATCATGGGTAATTCCGCGATCGTAATCAGCCAGGCGGATACCTGGGCCGCGGCCACCAGAAACATGACGACTGACGTCGTTTTGGCGGCATTGACCAGCACGTGGTAGAGACTGGAAAACGTTAATTCCCGATAGATAACCACGGCGACAAACAGGGCGTAAAACGCGGCGACCGCCCCTGCCTCCGTTGGCGTGAAAAGTCCGGAACGGAAGCCGCCGATGATAATCACCGGTAAAAACAGCGCCCAGATACCTGAAACCAATGATTGCCAGATTTCACGCGGTGTTGCTTTGGGCTGAGAAGGGAGATTTAATCGCCCGGCCTGCCACCACCAGGTGAGCATAAGCGCCGCGCCCATCATGATGCCCGGTGCGATCCCGGCCATAAACAGCTTGCTGATCGACAAGCCGCTGGAAACGCCGAAGATAATAAAAGGAATCGAGGGCGGAATAATTGGCGCAATGATCCCGCCGGAAGCGATTAACCCAACGGAGCGGTTGATCGGATAGTTTGCGGAACGCATCATCGGCACCAGCAGCGCGGCGACCGCAGCGGTATCTGCTACCGCAGAGCCGGAAAGGCTGGCCATAATCATTGCCGCAATGACGCCCACGTAGCCCAGGCCGCCGGGCTTATGGCCGACCAGCTTCATCGGCAGGTCGACAATTCGCTTTGACAGGCCGCCCGCGTTCATGATTTCACCGGCCAAAACAAAAAAGGGAATGGCCAGTAGGGAGAAACTGTCCGCGCCGTTAACCAGGGTTTGCGCCATAATCTGCACGTCAAACATATCCAGGTATGCCATCAGAGCAGCGCCGCAAAGCAGCAGCGACCAGGCGATGGGTAAACCTATCGCGATCCCGCCGAGCAGGCAGCAGAGAAATATCACCACGGCCATGATTAGGCTCCTTGCTGTGGTTGTTGAAAGGAATCGTTACGCGTTATTAAGTGATAAAGCCGACGCAGCTCGATTAACGCGATAGCAACGCTTGTGGGCAGACAGGCGATATACATCAGGCCGATCGGTAAACCGAGGATTGGCGAGTGATCGCTCCAGTCCTGCAACGCTTTTTGCAGGCTGCCCCAGCCTAATGCGAGGCATAACAATAAAATCAGTGAATGCGTCAGCAGCGAGAGACGACGCTGATTCGCTGGCGAAAGTTTTTCCACCACAAAAGTGACCTGAACGTGAGCGTTATCCATAAATGCAACGATGGCGCCAATAAACGTCAGCCATACAAATAGATAACGTGATAGTTCATCTACCGACAAAATACTGCTCTCAAAACCGTAACGTAAAATAACGTTAATAAATACAATGCAGGAAAGTACGGCAATTAATACCGCAAGTATGCCCTCAAGTACCCGCTTCATAACGACTCCATCAGGTTATAGAAACTTATTTCTTTCGATGCTGAATAGTGGAACTTAATTTCTTATGTTTGGTTTATATTAGGTCGGCGCAACGTTGAGTTGCAGGCCGAGAATTAAGGTGATGATGTTTAATTTAGGTTAGCGGCGTGTGGCCTTTTTCATCATGTTAATACCATCGCGTAATATATTTATGCGGTGATTAATATCGGCACTGGCATTGATTTCCAACAATTTAATACCGGTAAACTGCAACAGTTCGGGAGCTGCGGCGGTAATCAGTTCTTGAACGTGTTTCTCCGTCATCAGGCTTTGTGGACAGAAAGGTGCAAACGGAGCATGGAGGTCCTGCCATTCGCCGTATTCTCCATCCAGCGTTGTACCGGAGAACATCAGCGCCCCGAGTTTTCCAGCCTGTTTGGCCTGCTGCGTGTGGATCAGCGGTAGAGAGGTATCCCGCCCTTCAATAGCCGAGCGCGCCCAGTTAACGCAGACGCTTATGTCATAGTCGGCAATAGTTTCCAGTACGTTTACTAACGGTAAGAATCCTTTGCGCGGTGCGGGGCCGGTCATCGCGTCGCAGTGTTCAAGCACCAGGTCGCAGGACCAGTCCCAGTTGGCAATCTCTTTTAATGAGCGCGCAAAGGCGTCGGTTGCCTGCGCCACGTTCGGATTGCCCCCCAGCGGGGCGGCATGAAGCTCAAGGGCTATGACTTTGCCGGTATTGTTCCCATTGATTTTATTGATCTTCTGATGCAGATGACGATAGTACTCCACGCAGGCTTTACGCTGTTCCTCGTCACTGGACGCTAATCCAAAACCGCCGTTTTCGCTACGGCGGCGCATGGTTTCCATTATCGCGGTGACCACGATTTGCCAGTTCCCTGGTGTATGGCGCAATAACCACTCGTCGCCGAGCGGGTGAAGATGTTCAAGACAAGGCTGCTCCAGCCCCCGGATATCCGGAGTATCAGAGAGTTGCCGCCAGAATTCCGTCTCTTCCTCTTCACTCTTCTGGTGAAATGAGGGTGCACAAGGGTACGCACCGATAATATAACCGGTATTATTTTTCATTTTGTGCTCCAGTAAACTCTATTTTATAAAACGTCTATGGCGACTTTTACGACTATTTTCCGTATCGGCGTAGCAATGCTTTTATTACAACCGGGACGATGAACATCCTGCGGGAAAAACAGGGCATAACTTCCCGGTATCATTTCAATGAATGATTCATGTTCACTGTCGTGATAAAAAATAATATCGCGCTGTTCTAATAATGACTCGCTGATTTGATTATTACCGGTATCAATGGCAACCCCAATTTTCTCTTCGCCCCATGCCAGAAACTGAATATCCAGATAGCGGCGATGAACCTCCGGACAATTTTCAGCAGCATCGCGGGTGGTCATATCGATAATCTGCGCGAAGATATTTTTGCCGTCGATTTCCACTACGCCAGGTTCCAGCGTGCGAAAGTCCGTATTGCGCAGGAAATCGAGCGCCTGCTCTATGGCCGACGGTAGTCGGCACGGATTAGGCTGCGCAATATGTCCAAAAATCATGATGTGGCTCCTTACAGCGCCTGAATTTTGGCCCAGACGCTGTCGTCAATGGTGATACCGTGACGGCGGTTGTCATCCAGCAATTTGGTAAATTCGTGGCCGGGCAGCCGAATCGCGACGTTGTCGTCGGCGCGTTCAGCAGTGGTGATGAAATCCATAATCCGCTGCAGTTTGGCATCGCGGGTTGCGCCATCGATCAGCTTATCCACTTCTATGGCGATGAAAATCTGTGAGACGCCATACTCATCGCTGTTTTCCTGGGTCACTTCGGCAACGGAAGAGCCGTTGGAAAGCAGGGTGGCAATCATGTCCAGCACAATCGACAGACCAGATCCTTTCCAGTAACCCATCGGTAAAATGCGGCGATTTTTCTCGATCACGCCCGGTTCTTTGGTCAACTGACCGTTATCGTCGAAACCGCCGTCCACCGGCAGTTCGCGGCCGGCCAGGCGGTTAACCTCCAGCATGCCGTAAGAGAACATCGACATCGACATATCTACCATCGTGATCGGCGTAGACGGGATGGCGACGATCAGCGGATTGGTACCGATACGGCACTCTTTCGCGCCCCACGGCGGCATGACGGCGATGGAGTTGGTCCAGCAAATGCCGATATAGCCTTTTTCCGCCGCCTGCCAGCCGTAGCTGCCGCCGCGCATCCAGTGGTTAGCATTACGTAACGCCACCAGGCCAATACCATGATCGGAAGCCAGCTCGATGGCCCGGTCCATCATCTTTTTCGCCGTCAGGTTGCCGATAGCGCGCTGAGCATCCCACTGTTCGATGGCGCCGAGGCTGGTAACTCGCTGCGGTTTAGCATCAGGAATAATGTCGCCGTTATCCAGTTGCTGGATGAAGCGGGGAAAGCGGTTCACGCCGTGGGAATAGACACCGGACTCGGTGGTGCGAGCGAACATTTCCGCGCAGGCGTCGGCGGTATCTTCCGCAATATTCCGCGACCGCAAGACGCGGTAGAAGGCCCCTTTTAACTCTTCGAAAGTTACTTTCATCCCTGTTCTCCTGGTCGATTGTTAGAAATTTTAGTATGTTTTTTTGTCGATAAATTTCATAATGCGAAATCTAGTTCCAAATATATAGATCAAAAATTGACATGGCAACGCCAGAGAAGGTTTTTAAAAACGATTAAAATCATTGGGTTATGTTTTTTATGCTGATATCGTGAACTGCAACACACTTTGAGCTACCATCTGATCGCCCAAGAAAGGAGAGAGTTTTCTGATGAGCCAGAACAACGATAAAGAGAAGCCTGCGGGGAGTCAGAGCCTGTTTCGTGGCCTGATGTTGATAGAAATTTTGAGTAACTACCCGAACGGTTGCCCACTGGCGCACCTGTCGGAGCTGGCGGGGTTGAACAAGAGTACCGTCCATCGTTTGTTGCAGGGGCTTCAATCCTGTGGATACGTGACGCCAGCGCCGGCGGCCGGAAGCTACCGTCTGACGACAAAGTTTATTGCCGTCGGCCAAAAAGCCCTGTCATCGCTGAATATCATCCACGTTGCGGCACCGCACCTTGAGGCGCTCAACCTGGCCACCGGCGAGACGGTGAATTTTTCCAGCCGTGAAGATGATCACGCTATCCTGATTTATAAGCTGGAACCGACCACCGGTATGCTGCGCACGCGTGCCTACATTGGCCAGCATATGCCGCTGTACTGCTCGGCGATGGGGAAAATTTATATGGCGTTTGGTCAGCCGGATTATGTGGCGTCTTACTGGGAAAGCCATAAAGATCAGATCCAGCCGCTGACTCGTAATACCATTACCGATTTACCAGCAATGTACGATGAGCTGGCGCAAATTCGTGAAACCAGCATGGCGATGGATCGCGAAGAAAATGAACTGGGCGTTTCCTGTATTGCTGTGCCTGTGTTTGATATTCACCATCGAGTGCCTTACGCCATTTCTATTTCACTGTCGACGTCACGACTAAAACAGATCGGCGAGAAAAATCTGCTCAAACCGTTGCGTGAAACCGCACAGGCTATCTCTAATGAGCTGGGATTTACCGTTCGCGAATAAGACAGCTCGCCAGGTTTTATCAGGCATCTGACAAAATTTGTCCGTTTGCGTAGTGGGATCAAAGCGGCGGGGAATGGCTCTCTGGCATTCTGGCGTTTTAACGCAGGGGGAGAACAATGAACCGGTTTATTATGGCGGATGCGTCGGCGTGTATCGGGTGTCGTACCTGCGAGGTCGCCTGCGTGGTGTCGCACCAGGAACAGCAGAATAGCGCGGCGGTGACGACGGCGGACTTTGTGCCGCGTATCCGGGTGATAAAAGAGGATAGCTTCACCACGGCCACGGTCTGCCATCAGTGTGAGGACGCGCCGTGCGCGAATGTCTGCCCGGTACAGGCGATTCGCCGTGATCGGGGGCATATCTTCGTGACGCCATCGCGCTGCATTGGTTGTAAAAGCTGTATGCTGGCTTGCCCATTTGGTGCGATGACCGTGGTGGCGTCCGCGTCAGGCGCGCAGGCGATTAAATGCGATCTTTGCTGGCATCGGGAAGCGGGGCCGGCGTGCGTGGAAGCCTGCCCGACCAGTGCGTTACAGTGCGTTGACGCAACACACGTGCAGCGCCAGCGCCTCTATTCTCAACCTTTCTGAATGTCGTTCCGGCCTGCATGATGGCCGGAATAGCCGTCAGCCTTCACGCCAGGCGCGTTCAATCTCTTCTGCCAGAATTTTTACGCCCGCCTCGATTTTATCCGGTTCAGGCACGTAGTTCATCCGCATACACTGGTGTGTGTGCGGCCAGGGTTTATCCAGTCCGGGAAAGAAATAGTGGCCCGGCACCATCAGCACGCCGCGCGCTTTCAAGCGTTGATAGAGTAGCTCGGTGGTAATCGGCAGATCTTTAAACCACAGCCACAAAAATATTGCGCCTTCCGGTTTATGAATCAGGCAGCGTTCTTCGGATAAATAACGACGAATGATCGCGATAGTCTGTTGAACGCGCTGATAGTAGAAAGGTTTGATAACCGTTTCCGACAGCCGCAGCAGATCGTTACGCTTAATCATTTCGCACATCATCGCCGGACCCATGCCGCCGGGCGCAAGGCTGATAATGCCGTTCATGTTGGCAATGGCGGAAATCGTCTTATCATTGGCGATGATAATCCCGCAGCGGGAACCGGGCAGCCCCAGCTTCGAGAGGCTCATGCATAGGATAATATTGGGATTCCACAGCGGGCGCGCCTCGCTAAAGATAATGCCCGGAAACGGTACGCCATAAGCGTTATCAATCACCAGTGGGATGTTGTGCTGATTCGCCAGTCTGTCCAGCTTCATCAGCTCTTCGTCGGTGATAACGTTACCGGTTGGGTTGGTCGGGCGCGAGACGCAAATCATCCCCGTTTCTTCGCCGATATGCAGATGCTCAAAATCGACGTGATACTTAAACTGGCCTTCCGGCAGCAGCTCAATATTCGGGCGCGCCGAAACGAAGAGGTCGTCTTCCAGACCGGAATCCGCATAGCCGATGTATTCCGGCGCAAGCGGGAATAGTACCTTTTTCGTACTGCCGTCGGCGCGACGTCCGGCGAAGAGATTAAATAAGTAGAAAAACGCGCTCTGACTGCCATTTGTCAGCGCAATATTCTGTGGTTCGATATCCCATCCCAGCGTTTCACGTAGCAGTACGGCCAGTGCATTCAGTAGCGCCGTTTTTCCCTGGGGACCGTCATAATTACAAAGCGCATCAGCGGCTTTGCCGCTTTCTACCATATCTGTCAGTAGCGTCTGGAAATAATCCTGCATTGCAGGGATATGTGCCGGGTTACCGCCGCCAAGCATGATGGCGCCTGGCGTGCGTAAGCCGTCGTTGAGATCCTCCATCAGGCGGGTAATGCCTGAATGGCGGGTAAATTTATCGCCGAAAAGTGAAAATGTCATAACGGGTGATCTATCGAACTGTCTGTCAAAGTGGATAACCATAACGCTACAAATGGCGGGGCGCAAATGGGGGTCAGGCGGTAGTGTTGATGTTTTATGCTACAAATTTTTATCAGGTTAGTTTTTTATTTTGAAGGGGCTACCGGTACGCGAGGAGACCGGTAGCGCCACGATTAGCGGCGGCCCGCCCAGACGACCATCACCGTATCGTCGCCGTACTGGCGTACAAAACCGTACCCGTGTTTTAGCGTCAGCGTGGTTTGTTGGCCTGCGCCGATGGCGGGATGTCTGGCGCGGAACTGGCTAATACGCTGCCAGTGCGCGACGGCTGCGGCTGACTTTCCGCTCACGTCCTGCCAGTTCATATCTGAACGGGTGCCTTGCAGCGGGTCGGAGCCGGTGGGGCCGAAGGGACGAGCGGATTCATCGCCGTAAAAGATCTGCACCGCGCCCGGTGAAAGCAGCAGCAGTTCCGCCGCCTTATCACCGCCCTCACGGAAAAGGCGCGTATCATGCGAGGAGAGGTAACTTAATACGTTGAAATCCTGCATTTTATCCGCCATCTGCTGCCAGACTGGCCCCATTTCCGCCAGGCAATCGACCGCTTTCGCCGCCTGCTCCTGATAATCAAAATTGATCATCGCGTCGAAACCATAGCGATAATAATCACTTTTCATGACGCCGTGGCCCCACGCTTCGCCAGTCATCCAGAACGGGCTATCATCCAGCGCTTTGTCCGGATTGGCCTGCTTCCATTCATGTAACGCCGCGCTGGCCTGGGTTTTTAGCTGTTGCCAGGCAGGAAGCTCAACATTTTTGGCCGTATCGACCCGGAACCCGTCAATGCCGTAATCATGCACCCACTGGCTTAACCAGTGAGTCAGATAATCCCGTGGCGTATAGCCCTCAATGAACTTTGCTTTAGTATCAGGTTTGTTGGCATAGAACGCGGGTAGGCCGGAAGGCGTGGTAGATTCCGTTTTTATATCCGGCAGGAAGGCCAGCGACAGGGTTAAATCGTCAAATCCCGGACTGTCGTAGTCGCCAATATCGGTACGAATCCACTTTTTCCCCCACCATTTTTCCCAGGCGGCGCTGTCGCTGAAGTTGATGTAGTCGTTAAAGCTGTGCCAGCTTTGTCCGGCGGCGGGTCGCCAGTTTGTCCAGCGATCGCCGAGAATTTTTTGCCGTTCCGCGCCGGATAAATAGAGCGCGCCGAACTGATACTCCTGCATATCCGCCAGCGTGGCGTAACCGGCATGATTCATTACTACGTCAAATAAAATACGGATGCCGCGCTGGTGCGCGCCGTCGACCAGCGCGCGGAGATCGGCTTCGTTGCCCATATTGGCATCCAGCGTCGTCCAGTCCTGAGTGTAATAGCCGTGATAGGCGTAATGAGGAAAATCGCCTTTTGCTCCGCCGCCGACCCAGCCGTGGATCTGTTCAAACGGCGAGCTTATCCACAAGGCGTTCACGCCTAATTGCTGTAGATAGTCCAGTTGACTCGTCAACCCACGTAAATCGCCGCCGTGGAAAGTGCCAATCTCTTGCATACCATCCTTATGGCGACCATAGCTGTGGTCGTTGGTTGGCTCGCCATTGCGAAAGCGATCCGTAAGCACAAAATAAACGGTGGCGTTGCGCCAGTTAAAAGGCGCTGATGCATGGGTTTCCGTGCGCTCCAGCAATAAAAGCCCGTGGCTGTCGGCAGGTTGCAGCGTGATTTGCCCGTTTTGGACGGTATCGGTTTGACCACTGTAATAATCGCGCACTACCGTCCCTTCCGGAAAGGTCTGGCGAACATCCAGCGTGAGCGGCGAACCATCCCAGACGGGACACTGGTAGGCGAGCTGCGCGGTGCGTTCAGGTTCAGTTTTTATCGATAACAACAGGGTCGGCGTACCGGAGCGGGTATCTACCGTTATCGTATAGTCGCCATCTTTAAACAAACGCCATTGCGGCGGCGCGCCTTCGCAAGGTTTTAACGACAACATTTGGTTGAGTTTTATGGCGCCGGAGGGCTGCCAGCACTGCTGGTCAATATGGAGCGTTAACGCGCGTGTACCTTTTGTTAATGCAGCATGGCTGGTAAAGCGCCCGGTTTCCTGCGTCGAGAACGTCGGAAAACCGGGCGAGGTCCATGATGAGGCGATCGCGATACCGGGTATCAGCGTCAGAGCGAAGGCGGCAAGTTTCATCACGCTATCCTTTGTGGGCAATATTCATCAGCTTGCCTGGTTTTTAGGCGAATGAACTCCTCCTCAGCAGAGAGTCGCGCAGGAGGAGGCGCGAGGGTGAGCGACGAGGCGCAAAAAAACGCCTCTATTTGCGATAAGCACCACATTTTATTGGCATTATTGCTGCCTGTTATCGTTAATAGTTGACATAGTTTCGGATTAAGACTATTCCCTGAGGTGCTTTTTAAGCCTATTTTTGCTAGAATTTGGGGTTCAAACCTTAACTTCGTGAAAAATAAAAGGTGTTGGAATGTATCAATCCGACCAGGAGACCTAATGATATTGACTCCCATGCGACGATATGGGGCAATGATTCTTATGTTACTCACCATCGCATTTTCGGGTGAGGTGCTGGCAAAGACGCACGCAACACAAACGAGTCAAAAGTCCCACATAACTGAGACAAGTTATAAACAGGTTAGCAGTAAACAAGAGTATTCTCGCAATAGTGCAAAGAGCAGTTCACTTCCTGATTTGCGAAAATACCCTTCCGGAACCCCCAGAAAAAAAGCGTTTCTCCGGACCGTTATGCCTTACATCACCAGCCAAAATGCCGCGATTACCGCGGACCGTAATTGGCTGATCTCAAAACAGTACCAGAACCGCTGGTCGCCGTCTGAACGCGCGCGTATGAAAGATATCGCGAAGCGCTATAAAGTGAGCTGGTCCGGCAACACGCGTCGTATTCCGTGGAATACGTTGCTGGAGCGCGTCGACATTATCCCAACCAGCATGGTGGCGACGATGGCGGCGGCGGAAAGCGGCTGGGGAACCTCTAAACTGGCGCGTAGCAACAACAACCTGTTCGGCATGAAGTGTACGAAAGGGCGTTGTACCAATACGCCGGGTAAGGTGAAAGGTTACTCGCAATTCGCGTCGGTTGAGGAGTCGGTGAGCGCGTATGTCGCCAACCTGAACACGCATCCGGCTTATTCCTCTTTCCGCAAGTCGCGCGCCCAACTGCGTAAGGCGGATCAGGAAGTCACCGCCACGGCGATGATTCATAAGCTGAAGGGTTACTCTACCCAGGGGTCGCGCTATAACAACTACTTGTTCGCGATGTACCAGGACAACCAGCGTCTGATCGCCGCGCATATGTAATTCTGTGTGCCGGATGGCGCTACGCTATCCGGCTTACAAGGCGTCTGTAGGCTGGATAAACTACAACAACGCTTCACTATGCTGGTCGCGATACTCCTTAGGCGTAGTGACGTACTCCTTTTTAAACACCGAATAGAAATATTGCAGTGACGGGTAGCCGCACATTTGCGAAATTTCGTTTATCGCCAACGTGGTAGAAATCAACAAACTACGCGCTTTTTCCAGCTTTTCGGCGTGGATCAGCGCATGTATCGTCTCGCCAACTTCTTCCTTAAAACGTTTTTCCAGGTTTGAACGTGAAATCCCAACCGCGTCCAGCACCTGCTCGACTTTAATGCCCTTACAGGCATGGTTACGAATAAAGTGCATCGCCTGGATAACCGCCGGATCGGTCAGGGAGCGATAGTCTGTCGAGCGGCGCGCAATGACGCGTACCGGCGGCACCAGAATGCGCTGTAACGGCATCTCTTCGCGCGCCAGCAAACGGTGCAGCAGTTTCGCCGCCTGATAGCCCATTTGCCGCGCCCCCTGCGCGACGGAGGAAAGCGCGACGCGCGACAGGTAACGGGTTAACTCTTCGTTATCAATACCGATAACGCAAAGTTTTTCCGGCACCGGAATATGCAGGTGTTCACAGGCCTGCAATACGTGACGGGCGCGGGCATCCGTTACGGCAATGATGCCGGTTTGCGGCGGCAGCGTCTGAAGCCAGTCGGCGAGGCGATTTTGCGCGTGCTGCCAGTTTTCCGGCGCGGTTTCCAGTCCCTGATAGACTACGCCGCGGTATTTTTCCTCGGCGACCAGCTGGCGAAAGGCGTATTCCCGTTCCGCCGCCCAATGTTTGCGGCTGGAGTCGGGCAAACCGTAAAACGCGAAGCGGTTAACGCCTTTTTCTTTTAAATGCAGGAAAGCGCTTTCAACGAGCGCATGATTATCGGTGGCGATGTAATGAACGGCGGGATAATTTTCAGCAAGATGGTAAGAACCGCCGACCCCGACAATGGGTACGTCGACATCGGCTAATAATTGCGCGATATCGTCATCATCGTAATCGGCAATAACGCCGTCGCCTAACCACTCTTTAATGTTATCGATACGGGCACGGAAATCTTCCTCAATAAATATATCCCATTCGGATTGCGAGGCTTGTAAATATTCACCCACCCCCTCCACTACCTGACGGTCATAGGCTTTATTCGCGTTAAATAACAGAGTGATGCGGTGACGTTTATCAAACATGAGGATATATCCTGCAAAAGTGAACCTGGACTCATGGATACTATCAAAACGGCTGACATAACGGTCTGGCGAATGATGACAAATTATTTTGCGCCTGAAACGTTATGCGAAATTCATCACAGCAAACGGCGGATGACAATTGTCATTTCTTATCTATATATTACGGTTTTTTGTTTATTTGCCAGGATTCGATCGCGATCGCTTTTTTCTTCTGTGGTTTTCAGCGTTTTTTTGAGAGCCAGAGCACATTTGGGGATTCTCTTAATAGCGGTGTGAAATAACGTAATTGAGCAATAAATCAGGAAATTCCAGTATGACGTTATGTCGTTTACTTGCCGTCTTATCTGATTATGGAGCTCACTATGCAGGCTTATTTTGACCAACTCGATCGTGTTCGCTATGAAGGCCCTCAATCGACTAACCCGCTGGCATTTCGTCATTACAATCCCGACGAGCTGGTTTTAGGTAAACGTATGGAAGATCACCTGCGTTTCGCGGCCTGTTACTGGCATACCTTCTGCTGGAACGGCGCGGATATGTTTGGTGTAGGCGCGTTTAATCGTCCGTGGCAGCAACCGGGCGAAGCGCTGGAGCTGGCGAAACGCAAAGCGGACGTGGCGTTTGAATTTTTCCACAAACTGAATGTGCCTTTTTATTGCTTCCATGACGTGGATGTGTCGCCGGAAGGCGCGTCGTTGAAAGAATATAAAAACAACTTCGCGCAGATGGTGGATGTGCTGGCGGCGAAACAGGAACAGAGCGGCGTAAAACTGCTGTGGGGAACGGCGAACTGCTTTACCAACCCGCGCTATGGCGCAGGCGCCGCCACTAACCCGGATCCGGAAGTCTTTAGCTGGGCAGCGACGCAAGTGGTTACGGCAATGAATGCCACGCATAAACTGGGCGGCGAAAATTACGTCCTGTGGGGCGGGCGCGAAGGTTATGAAACGTTGCTGAATACCGATCTGCGCCAGGAACGCGAACAGATTGGCCGCTTTATGCAAATGGTGGTCGAGCACAAACATAAAATGGGTTTCCAGGGCACGCTGCTGATTGAACCGAAACCGCAGGAACCGACAAAACATCAGTATGATTATGACGTTGCAACGGTCTATGGCTTCCTCAAACAGTTCGGCCTGGAAAAAGAGATCAAAGTGAACATTGAGGCGAACCACGCGACGCTGGCGGGCCATTCGTTCCACCATGAAATCGCGACCGCTATCGCGCTGGGTATTTTTGGCTCCGTTGACGCCAACCGCGGCGATGCGCAACTGGGCTGGGATACCGATCAGTTCCCGATTAGCGTTGAAGAGAACGCGCTGGTGATGTACGAAATCCTGAAAGCGGGCGGATTCACGACGGGCGGTCTCAACTTCGACGCCAAAGTTCGTCGCCAGAGCACCGATAAATACGATCTGTTCTACGGTCATATCGGCGCGATGGATACGATGGCGTTGTCGCTGAAAATCGCCGCGCGTATGGTTGAAGACGGCGAGCTGGATAAACGCGTGGCGAAGCGCTATGCCGGCTGGAATGGCGAGCTGGGTCAGCAGATTCTGAAAGGACAACTCTCCTTAGGCGAACTGGCGCAGTATGCGGAGCAGCATAATCTGGCGCCAGTACATCAAAGCGGTCATCAGGAGCTGTTAGAAAATCTGGTTAACCGTTATCTGTTTGATAAATAACCCTATCTACCGGGCGACTCCGCGTTAGCCCGGCCTGTAGTCGTGATTAGCCCGGTAAGCGTAGCGCTGCCGGGCGCTTTCAGTAAAGGAACCCACACTATGTATATCGGGATCGATCTTGGTACATCGGGTGTAAAAGCTATCCTGTTGAATGAGCAGGGCGATGTGCTGGCTACGCATACTGAAAAACTGACCGTATCGCGTCCGCATCCCTTATGGTCGGAACAGGAACCAGAGCAGTGGTGGCAGGCGACGGATCGTGCGGTTAAAGGTTTAGGTCGGCAACAGTCGTTAAGTGGCGTCCGGGCGTTGGGCATCGCCGGACAAATGCATGGCGCGACATTACTTGATAGCCGTCAGCAGGTTCTGCGACCAGCGATTTTATGGAATGACGGACGCTGTAGCGAAGAGTGCGCCTGGCTGGAAAAACAGGTGCCGCAGTCGCGAGCGATAACCGGTAATCTGATGATGCCCGGTTTTACCGCGCCCAAATTAGTTTGGGTGCAGCGCCACGAACCGGATATTTTCTACCAGATAGACAAGGTTCTGCTGCCGAAAGATTTTCTGCGGCTGCGAATGACAGGCGTCTTTGCCAGCGATATGTCGGATGCGGCAGGAACGATGTGGCTGGACGTGAAAAAGCGCGACTGGAGCGACGTTATGCTCAACGCCTGTCATTTAACCCGACAGCAGATGCCAGCGTTATTTGAAGGGAGTGACATTACCGGAACGTTGCTGCCAGAGGTAGCCAGCGCATGGGGAATGCCAGCAGTACCTGTGGTGGCGGGCGGCGGCGACAATGCGGCTGGCGCGGTCGGCGTAGGAATGATCGATGCCGGACAGGCGATGCTCTCACTTGGAACATCGGGCGTCTATTTTGCCGTCAGCGACGGCTTTCTGAGTAAACCGGAGAGCGCAGTACACAGTTTTTGCCATGCGCTGCCGGAACGCTGGCATTTAATGTCTGTAATGTTGAGCGCCGCCTCTTGTCTGGACTGGGCGGCTAAACTCACCGGGCAGAAGAACGTCCCGACGCTGATTACCGCCGCGCAGCTGGCGGATGAGCATACCGATCCGATCTGGTTTTTGCCGTACCTGTCCGGCGAGCGCACGCCGCACAATAATCCGCAGGCAAAAGGCGTTTTCTTTGGTTTAACCCATCAGCATGGCCCGGCGGAACTGGCGCGGGCGGTACTGGAAGGCGTGGGATATGCTCTGGCGGATGGCATGGATGTGGTTCACGCCTGCGGCGTCAAACCCGCCAGCGTGACGCTTATCGGCGGCGGAGCGCGCAGTGAATACTGGCGTCAGATGCTATCTGATATTAGCGGGCTACAGCTTGATTATCGTACTGGCGGCGATGTGGGGCCAGCGCTGGGCGCGGCGCGTCTGGCGCAAATTGCGGTGAATAAACAGACTCCGCTCGCCGATGTATTGCCGCAGTTGCCGCTGGAGCAGGCGCATTATCCTGATGCGCAGCGTCATGCGGTTTATCAACAACGTCGTGAAACCTTCCGTCGACTCTATCAGCAGCTGTTGCCGTTGATGTCATAAGTCAGAATGCCTTTCGGTTTTGGCTGAAAGGCATTTCCCGTAAATATTAATTCTATTGAATTATATCGAAGTAAGTATGTGTGTTTTCTGATTTTTATATTATTGCTGAGCAGGCGCCTTTTTCATCGCTATTTCTTCGCTTAATGTGTCTCACACAACCACAAGGAGAGTGAGATGGACGATCACGTTGCACGCAGGAAACGGATATTCGGCCTGGGAATGTTAGTTGTCGGTGCAGTGGTATACCTGGTGGGACTGTGGCCAGGCTGTCATACATTAAGCGAAAAGGGATATTTTTTTGCGGCAATCGTCATGTGCGGTTTTCCAGTCTTAATTCGCCAGGAACACACGGGGAATGACCGCTTGCTTTCTCGTTGCAAATCTTTGCTGTTGCTTGGCATCGGCATGGTCGCGGTCGGCGTATTTAACCTGGCGCTGGCGGGCGCGCTGAAAATACTGTGTCTGGTGGCGCTGGGGGTCAGTATATATGGAACCGATCTTTACGCTTCCTACAGTGATGATGAATGATGGCCGGAGCCATCATTCGTTTAGCTAACCCATTTCCGTTTATCAATACGCTGTAACAGCATGGAAAGTAGCAGGCTTCCTGTCACCGTCGCGGCAAAAACCCACACGATGTCTAACGGCGGCCAACGCTTTAACTCCAGACCATTAGTACGTAGCGCATGGATAATCAGCGCGTGGAAACCATAAATACCCAACGAGTGGCGGGAGATAAGCCCCAGTCCAGGTAACGTCCGCGCATTCAGCTTATTTTTAACTACCGTGAACAGTGAGACGGCGCAAATAAACACCATGGGACCGCAATACAGATACCAGGTATCGGCAAAATTTCCGCGCCAGCGTAATTCATGCAATGTGCCGCGAGAAATAACAAATACCGCGATGATGAACAGGGCAGTGCAGATAAGCGTCAGCGATGGCTTTTGCGTCTCCATCATTCCAATGGCGCGGCCCAGGATACCGTAGAGAATGTAGTAGAACGTGTCGCCGCTGATATACAGATTGATGGGCAACCATTCAACGCCGCCAATTTTTTGCGGCACAGTATTTGGGTTAGCAATAATACCAATGACCACCATCAGCGTCAGGAGCATTTTGCCGCTCACGTTTTTTACCTGGATTAATGGCGATACCAGGTAGATCACCGCAATCGCAAAGAAAAACCACAGGTGGTAAAACACGGGTTTTTGCAGCGCATTTTTTAGCGAAAGCTCGACGTTGATCGAAGTAAAAAGTGAAATGTAAGCCAGGGCGACAACGCTGTAAAAGATAAGGCACAGGGCGATACGTAAAAAATGCCGCGGTTGCGCGCAGCGCTCGCCAAAAAAAAGATAGCCTGAAATCATAAAAAACAGGGGAACGCTAACGCGCGAAGCCGAATTCAGGACATTCGCAATATCCCAGTTTAGCGGGCTGACGCTGTGGGCGTTGGTGATGTACCACGTTGTAGTATGGATCATCACTACCATTAAACAGGCGATCCCTCGCAGGTTATCAATCCAGTTAATTTTAGGCTGCATCAGTTCCTCAGCTTCCGTTTGAATAGAGTTCCAGCGCGGTGGCTCACTGGAAAAATCCGACTTTCTACGCTACATCTTGTGATGGCGTAAGGAGATTCGCACAATGTTTCTGTTACCCACAAACCTTAATAATAAGACTGACCAGCAAACCAGACGGTAATAAAAATGATAATGAAGTATTTCTGTACTGTGATGATAGCCATCGTTCTGGTGGGATGCACAGCGACACCGCCACCGACGCAAAAAGCCCAGCAGAGTAAAGTGAGCCCAACACGCACGCTGGATATGGAAGCATTGTGTAAAGCTCAGGCGGCGCAGCGTTACAACACTGGCGCACAGAAAATTGCTGTTACCGGCTTCGAACAGTTTCAGGGGAGCTATGAGATGCGGGGTAATACCTTCCGTAAAGAGAGTTTTGTCTGCTCTTTTGATGCAGATGGGCAGTTTTTACATCTTTCTATGCGGTAAAAGCCGCGCCTGGTGAGGTGTGATGCCGCGAAATCCGGCAATTTTCGCTAAACAAACCGGTTTCATACTGTATATCTCGCATCCAGCGGGTATACTGGCTCCTTCCTTTAAATCCACACGTATCCAGCACGAAATAATATGCAAAAGTTTGATACCAGGACCTTCCAGGGCTTGATCCTGACCTTACAGGATTACTGGGCTCGCCAGGGCTGCACCATTGTTCAACCATTGGACATGGAAGTCGGCGCGGGAACTTCTCATCCAATGACCTGCCTGCGCGCGCTGGGGCCAGAGCCGATGGCGACTGCCTATGTGCAGCCTTCTCGTCGTCCGACCGATGGCCGCTACGGCGAAAACCCGAACCGCTTACAGCACTACTATCAGTTCCAGGTAGTGATTAAGCCGTCTCCGGAGAATATTCAGGAGCTGTACCTCGGTTCTCTGAAAGAGCTGGGTATGGACCCGACCATTCACGATATCCGTTTCGTGGAAGATAACTGGGAGAACCCGACGCTGGGTGCCTGGGGACTCGGCTGGGAAGTGTGGCTGAATGGCATGGAAGTGACGCAGTTCACCTACTTCCAGCAGGTCGGCGGCCTGGAGTGCAAGCCGGTGACCGGTGAAATCACCTACGGTCTGGAACGTCTGGCGATGTATATCCAGGGCGTGGACAGCGTTTACGATCTGGTCTGGAGCGATGGCCCGCTGGGTAAAACTACCTACGGTGACGTATTCCATCAGAACGAAGTGGAGCAATCCACCTATAACTTTGAATACGCCGATGTGGATTTCTTATTCACCTGCTTTGAGCAGTATGAGAAAGAAGCCCAGCAGCTGCTGGCGCTGGAAAACCCGCTGCCGCTGCCGGCCTACGAGCGTATTCTGAAAGCCGCCCATAGCTTCAACCTGCTGGATGCGCGTAAAGCTATCTCCGTCACCGAACGTCAGCGCTACATTTTGCGTATTCGCACCCTGACCAAAGCAGTGGCAGAGGCTTATTATGCTTCCCGTGAAGCCCTCGGCTTCCCGATGTGCAACAAAGACAAGTAAGAGGCGGCCATGTCTGAGAAAACTTTTCTGGTGGAAATCGGCACTGAAGAGCTGCCACCAAAAGCACTGCGCAGTTTGGCTGAGTCCTTTGCTGCGAACTTCACTGCGGAGCTGGATAACGCCGGCCTCGCGCACGGTAACGTTGAATGGTTTGCCGCCCCGCGCCGTCTGGCGCTGAAAGTGGCGAATCTTGCTGAATCTCAGCCCGATCGCGAAGTCGAAAAACGTGGTCCGGCGATTGCTCAGGCGTTCGACGCCGAAGGCAAACCGAGCAAAGCGGCAGAAGGCTGGGCGCGCGGCTGCGGGATCACCGTTGATCAGGCCGAGCGTCTGAAGACCGACAAAGGCGAATGGCTGCTGTATCGCGCCCACGTGAAGGGCGAAAGTACCGAAGCTCTGGTGCCGAACATGGTAGCCACCTCGCTGGCGAAACTACCGATCCCGAAACTGATGCGCTGGGGCGCGTCTGACGTCCACTTCGTGCGTCCGGTGCACACCGTGACTCTGCTGCTGGGCGATAAAGTGATTCCGGCGACCATCCTGGGCATTCAGTCTGACCGCGTCATTCGCGGCCATCGCTTTATGGGTGAGCCTGAGTTCACTATCGACAATGCTGACCAGTACCCGCAAATTCTGCTGGAGCGCGGTAAAGTCATTGCCGATTACGAAGCGCGTAAAGCCAAAATCAAAGCGGACGCCGAAGAAGCAGCACGCAAGATTGGCGGTAATGCCGACCTGAGCGAAAGCCTGCTGGAAGAAGTGGCCTCGCTGGTGGAATGGCCGGTGGTATTGACGGCAAAATTCGAAGAGAAATTCCTCGCCGTGCCTGCCGAAGCGCTGGTGTACACCATGAAGGGCGACCAGAAGTATTTCCCGGTTTATGACAACGCGGGCAAGCTGCTGCCGAACTTTATCTTCGTCGCCAACATCGAGTCGAAAGATCCGACCCAGATTATCTCCGGTAACGAGAAAGTGGTGCGTCCGCGTCTGGCAGATGCTGAATTCTTCTTCAATACCGACCGTAAAAAACGTCTGGAAGACCATCTGCCGCGTCTGCAAACCGTGCTGTTCCAGCAACAGCTGGGCACGCTGCGCGACAAGACCGACCGTATTCAGGCGCTGGCGGGCTGGATTGCCGGTCAGATTGGCGCTGACGTCAACCACGCCACTCGCGCGGGCCTGCTCTCCAAGTGCGACCTGATGACCAACATGGTCTTCGAGTTCACCGACACCCAGGGCGTGATGGGGATGCACTACGCGCGTCACGATGGTGAAGCGGAAGATGTGGCTGTGGCGCTGAACGAACAGTATCAGCCGCGCTTTGCCGGTGATGACCTGCCGTCTAACCCGGTGGCCTGCGCGCTGGCGATCGCTGACAAGATGGATACTCTGGCGGGTATCTTCGGTATTGGTCAGCATCCGAAAGGCGACAAAGACCCGTTTGCGCTGCGTCGTGCCGCGCTGGGCGTGCTGCGTATCATTGTTGAGAAGAACCTCAACCTTGATCTGCAAACGCTGACCGAAGAAGCCGTGCGTCTGTATGGCGACAAGTTGACCAACGCCAACGTAGTCGATGATGTGATCGACTTTATGCTGGGTCGTTTCCGCGCCTGGTATCAGGATGAAGGTTACACCGTCGACACTATCCAGGCGGTGCTGGCGCGTCGTCCGACCCGTCCGGCAGATTTCGATGCTCGTATGAAAGCGGTATCGCACTTTCGTACCCTGGAAGAAGCCTCTGCGCTGGCGGCGGCGAACAAGCGCGTCTCCAACATCCTGGCGAAAGCCACTGAGCCGCTGAACGATATCGTCCACGCCTCCGTACTGAAAGAAGCGGCGGAAATTGAGTTGGCCAGACATCTGGTTGTGCTGCGTGATAAGCTTCAGCCGTACTTTGCCGATGGTCGTTATCAGGAAGCGTTGATTGAGCTGGCGGCACTGCGCGCGCCGGTGGATGAATTCTTCGAAAATGTCATGGTTAACGCGGAAGAGAAAGATATCCGTATCAACCGCCTGACGCTGTTGTCGAAACTACGCGAACTGTTCCTGCAGGTTGCGGATATTTCGTTACTGCAATAAGCGTTCAGTTAAATAAAAAAAACCTGCTTTCGGGCAGGTTTTTTTTATAACGTAAAGAGTGCTAGTCGATTCGCTAATAATTCTGTAACTCATAGACGCGGTTATTTCTATTGATTGGCAAGAAATATTTCAGGAATACATTAACGCTGGCGGTACGGATATTGGCGTTAGAATAGCTGCGGGTGCTTGAGACTGTTTGTCTCAGGTATTCACCAAAAGGCAGACAGAGAAAATCCCCACCTGACTATACCCAAAATAATTCGAGTTGCTTAAAGGCGGCAAGGGAGTGAGTCCCCAGGAGCATAGATAACTATGTGACTGGGGTGAGCGACAAATCTGCCGGGAGCAGATTTGAACGTCGCGTGCGACGGCCCGTCAGGGCGAGGCCCATGGATGGGCCGAGTAATCCGTAGCCAACACATAAGCAACTTGAAGTATGAAGGGTATATAAATCAAAAGTGCACTGCGCCCATTATTGATCTCTTCAATAACGAAGCGATCTCCTGCAGTATTTCAGAACGTCCAACTATGCCGATGATCGATGACATGCTCATGAAGGCATTTGCCAGACTTGATGCGGGTACCAATCCGGTTCTTCATTCAGATCAGGGCTGGCAATACCGTCATTGATGGTACCAGTATCAGTTACGAGAGTTTGGCATCATCCAAAGTATGTCCCGCAAAGGCAACTGCCTTGATAATGCCTGTGCAGAATTTTTTTCGGCACTTTAAAATCAGAAAGTTTTTACACCAGTAAATTTAAGGATATTGATGAACTTAAGATAGCTATTGAGGATTACATACGATACTACAATACCCGACGAATTAGCCTTAGATTTAACGGACTCAGCCCGGTTGAATACCGCCTAAAGAGCTATCCAGGCAGAAATTAACAAGGTCTGTACAGGGATGCTATCAGGAAACCTGAACGTCGGTAGATACGCTCACGCAAATGTCTCAGGGCGTGAAGCGGACATTCTTCTACAAAGCATGTCACCAGATTACAGTGAAGCCATTAATTGACAAGTGAGTCGAACCAAACGAACAGCCCGTGAAACAACTAAGGGCAGGGCCGTCTACCGGTTCGGGGTCAGTCCACTGTGAGTGTTGACGCTGCGTTGCAAAACTTCTATTGATGCACTGACTGCAACGATAAGCCAGTTAACTACTGGCACAATCCTTCTTTTCTTGTAACGTTGCCTGGATGCCCGGTAAGTTGAATTTACCGGGCATAATGACATTACATCTTCAATTCCATTCGGCTGATTTTGCCCACCACCAGTAGATAACAGAGCATGGCAGCAATCGCTGACGCGCCAACGAAAATCAGGGCGCTATTGAACGAATGCATCTCTTTAACCAGATAACCAATCACCAGCGGCGTCACGATGGAGGCCACGTTGCCGAACGCGTTAAAGAGACCGCCGCACATGCCGGCCGCTTCTTTCGGAGCCACATCGGAGACCACCGTCCAGCCCAGCGCGCCGAAGCCCTTGCCGAAAAAAGCCAGCGCCATCAGCGACACTACCACCACGTGGCTTTCAATGTAGTTACACAGGATTAATGACGTTGCCAGCAACATCCCGAAAACGATAGGGATTTTGCGCGCGGCGGTAATACTCATCCCTTTTTTCAGCAGCCAGTCTGAACATACACCGCCCAGAATACCGCCTGCGAAGCCACAAATAGCCGGAATAGAGGCGATAAAGCCGACGTTCAGAATCGACATCCCGCGTTGCTGAACCAGATAAATCGGGAACCAGGTCAGGAAGAACCAGGTGATGGAGTTAATAAAATACTGTCCCAGGAACACGCCCATTAACATGCGGTTGGTCAGCATTTGTTTTACGGAGGTCCAGCCACCGGAGGATTTCTTCGCCGCCGATTTGGTGTCCATATCGATAATGGCACCGCCGTCGGTGATGTATTTCAGCTCCTGCCGGGAAATCATCGGGTGCTCGCTCGGATTATGAACGTAGCGAACCCAGATAAAGGTCAGAATAAAGCCGATAATCCCCATCACCGTGAAGACATGCTGCCAGCCCCAGGCAAAGGTTAGCCAGCCGAGCAACGGGGAAAAGAGCGCCAGTGCGAAATACTGCCCGGCGTTAAAACAGGCCGTGGCGGTGGCGCGTTCATTGGTCGGGAACCAGGCAGCAACAATGCGGGCGTTCGCCGGGAAAGAGGGCGCTTCGGAAAAACCCAGCATAAAGCGCAGGAAGAACAGGCTGATAACCGTCCAGGCGAGCGGCATCAATTCCACGAAGCCTTGCAGGAAGGTAAAGATAGACCAGAAAAAGAGGCTCCAGGTATAAACCTTTTTCGAGCCGTATTTATCGAGCAGCCAGCCGCCTGGGATTTGCATCACCAGATAGGCCCAGCCGAAGGCGGAGAAAATAAGCCCCATGTCGCCAGGATCAAGACCTAATTCTTTGGCGACGGAACTCCCGGCAATGGATAATGTGGCGCGGTCGGCATAGTTGACGCTGGTAATTAAAAAGACGACCACTAATATAAGATAACGAATATGGCTATTTTGCTTTCTCAATTGTGTTGTATGGCTGGTCATTGAAAACCTCTTACAGGGTACAGTGTTCTATTTAGTTATTTTTTGAAAACCATCCGTGCCAATACAGATAAAAATAGAAAAGAGAAAATGCAGGGCGCTTTTATTCACGCCCTGTGTGAGGAAATATCTCCCCGGTATGTTCAATAAGGTGCCAGTCTGTATAACAGCTTCGGTTTATTACACAGAATTAATGACGTTTTCCGGTTTCAAAGCTTGCCACGGTCCAGGCGGTGGTTTGCTCGTGCAGCGACAGGCCAAGACCCGGGCGCGTCGGCACAATCATCTGGCCGTCGCGAATTTCCAGACGCTCGTTAAAGACCGGCTCCAGCCACTCGAAATGCTCAACCCAGGTTTCATGGGCGTATGCGGCAGCCAGATGTAAGTGAATTTCCATAACGAAATGCGGTGCCATCATCAAACCGTGGTCTTCTGCCATCTGCTGAACTTTCAGGAACGGAGTGATACCCCCAATGCGCGGGGCGTCGTGCATCACTAAATCTACCGCACCCTGACGGATATATTCGGCCACTTCACCCGCGCTGGTGAGCATCTCACCGGTACCGACCGGCGTAACGAGGTTGGACGAAAGCATGCGGTGGCCGTCCACATCGTAGGCATCCAGCGGCTCTTCAATCCATTGCAGGTTGTACTGTTCCATAGCCATGCCCATCCGCAGTGCGGTGGTGCGGTCCCACTGCTGGTTCACGTCGACCATCAGCGGTGTGTCATCGCCCAGTGCTTTACGAATGGCGTCAACGCGCTGCAGATCCTGACGGCGATCCGGGTGGCCGACTTTCATTTTGATGCCACCAATACCGCGTGCCAGAGAGGCTTTTGATTTGTCGATGATTTCGTCCACTGATGCCTGCAGATAACCGCCGGAGGTGTTGTAGCAACGTACTTCGTTACGCTGCGCACCCAATAATTTTGCCAGCGACAGGTTGGCGCGTTTAGCTTTCAGGTCCCACAGTGCGGTATCAAACGCGGCAATGGCTTGTGTCGCCAGACCGCTACGGCCGACGGATGCGCCCGCCCAAACCAGTTTGCTCCACAAGCGGGGAATGTCGTTCGGATCTTCGCCAATCAGCAGCGGTGCCATCTCTTTGGCGTGGCTGAATTGCGCCGGGCCGCCGTTACGTAATGTGTAGGTAAAACCAAGCCCGCGAAAACCCTGTTCGGTTTCGATTTCCGCTACCAGCAGCGCCACATCTTTCAGCGCGTTCTGGCGGCCGGTCAGGACTTTCGCATCGCTCACTGCCGTGTTCAGCGGCACATTAACGGAAGAGAGTTTTATCCAACTGATATGGTCAAAAGCGCCAGCCTGGGCAAGAGTACTCTGTGTGGACATAGACGAACCTTGTATTAGATGTTGTATAGGGCTTTACCAGATTGCGCCTGTGGACTCATACTGTCTAATCCAATCAGAGAATTGATTTATACTGGATTTGTATATATGTTTGAGTTAAGCCAACTGAGATTTTTCCTCGCCGTTGCTACCGAACTGAATTTTTCGCGCGCAGCAAAACGGTTAAATATGACGCAGCCGCCTCTCAGCAGGCAGATCCAGCTGCTGGAACATCAACTGGGTGTTGAGCTGTTTGATCGCACTACTCGATCAGTAGTGCTCACGGCCGCTGGCAGGCGATTTTTTATCGAGGCGCAGGATTTATTGCAGCGCGCGCATGTGGCGATGCTGAACGCGCAGAAGATGTCACAGGGCAATATTGGCTCGGTAAATATCAGCTTTGTGGCGAGCGCAGTATATGCATTTTTGCCGATGGTAGTCGCCAGGGGTAAAGAGCGTTATCCGCACATTGATATCTCGCTCAAGGAGATGACCACCGGTGAGCAATTCGAAGCTCTACGCCTGCGGCAAAGCGATATTGGCCTGGTGCGTGCCCCTTCGGCTTTGACCGGGGTGAGCAGTGAAATTCTGGTGAGCGAGCCGTTTGTGCTGGCGGTGCCACGTCAGCATGAGCTGGCGACGTTGTCGGATATTACAATTGCCCATCTCGATAAACAGCCGTTTATTATGTACGCGTTATCCGCCTGGCAGCCATTTTATGAACTGCTGACCGGGATGTTCCGCTCAAATAATATACAACCGGATTATGTGCAATATATTGGCTCAACGCTGACAATTCTCTCACTGGTAAACGCCGGTATGGGTATGGCGTTCGTCCCGGAAAGTGCTGCGCGTATTTTGTTTGATAATATCGTCTATCGCCATATTACCTTGCCCGCAGGGATTGAAAGCCTGCTGTATCTGGCCTGGCGCGATGACAATGATAATCCTGCCTTTAAAGTGATGCTTGAATTAATAAAATTCTCAATGGTTCTAAAGAAGAAGTGACATGTTCTCCATAAACAAACATAAAACAATGCTGGCAACGTCCGCTTCTGGTTGTGAGTTCAACGGGACGAGCTAACTGCGCTGAAGGTCCGCAGTGAGCGAGAAACGGATACTGGGTTTACCGTTTCGGTAAAACTTAACGGGCAGATTTCGATACTACACCAGACCCGCTAAACAACATGCGGATACCCAGGCCAATCATGACAACGCCTGTAAATCGTTCCTGCCATTTGATAAAGTCTGGGTGTTTACCCAGCCAGTTCCCAAATGTCCCTGATGCCATCGCGACTGACCCCAGGGAAACAATTCCTGCCAGCTTTTGGATACTCCCCAGAACAAGCAATTGCATCCAGACAGGACCCGCGGCGGGATCGACAAACTGAGGAAGAAAAGCAAACATGAACAGCAGGGATTTTGGGTTAGTCAGGCTGTTCAGGGCGCCTTCCTTAACGGCATTCCAGTCAGAAATTTTTGCAGTTTTTCGCAGCCGCGTATCAGTGCCTGAAGTCGCAATCATTTTTATGCCCAGCCACATCAGATAAGCCGCACCAGCCCACCTTAGCAGATCCAGCGCAACCGGCCAGGCATGAACAACGGTTACCAGCCCCAGGACAAGAAAAGAAACTTGCACAAAACCTGCTACAAATACATTGCCCAGTACCGTAAGCATTGCAATACGTCTTCCCTGACCAACTCCTCTGGCGATAGTCAGCATCATGTCTGGCCCCGGAGAAATCTCCAGAAGCATCAGCGCGAGAAGGAAAGCCATAAACGTTTCGATGGAAGGCATCCTGGTTGAGTCCGGAAAAATATTTCCGCTACGTTACCTCAGTCAGTTTCGAGCCGAAAGCGAAATATACTGTAATTTCCGCTTCTGGCACAAAGCGAACATCAGTATTCAAAAAATGAAAAACGACGACTTGATGTATACCGTTTGCTATACATGGTGGTTGTGCTATTCTTGTAAAGCAAATGCTATACAAGGGGTGTCTCATGAAATCAGATGTTCAACTTAACCTTAGAGCTAAGGAATCGCAGCGGGCGCTCATTGATGCAGCTGCGGAAATCCTTCACAAGTCACGTACAGATTTCATTCTGGAAACGGCCTGCCGGGCTGCCGAGAATGTGATCCTTGACCGCCGTGTATTTAACTTTAACGATGAGCAATATGAGGAGTTCATTAATCTGCTTGATGCACCGGTCGCAGATGATCCCGTTATCGAAAAACTGCTGGCAAGGAAACCTCAGTGGGACGTGTAACAGCACCAGAACCTTTGTCCGCTTTTCATCAGGTAGCTGAGTTCGTCAGCGGTGAAGCTGTGCTCGATGACTGGTTGAAGCAAAAGGGCCTCAAAAACCAGGCTCTCGGAGCGGCCAGAACATTTGTGGTGTGCAAGAAAGACACGAAGCAAGTAGCCGGTTTTTACTCTCTGGCCACCGGTAGCGTCAACCATACAGAAGCGACAGGCAACCTTCGGCGTAACATGCCAGATCCCATCCCTGTCATTATACTTGCCCGTCTTGCTGTCGATCTCTCATTCCATGGAAAAGGGCTTGGTGCTGATTTACTTCATGATGCAGTGCTTCGTTGCTATCGGGTTGCCGAGAATATTGGTGTACGTGCAATCATGGTTCATGCACTTACCGAAGAAGCTAAAAATTTCTACATTCACCATGGTTTCAAATCATCACAAACTCAGCAGCGAACATTGTTCCTTAGGCTCCCTCAATAGAATGCAAAGACTGTTATGTTCAAATCGCTATAAGCGATAATTTGATAGAACGTCTAAGGTTAAATTCAGGAAGAATACGACGAACAAAATATTGATGAGACAGGAATCCGCGTGATGCAAGAAAACAACGGAATGGATAATTCGATTGCGGACAATGTTATTTAGTTATAGCCAGAAACAAAAAAGAGCCCATGTATTAAATGGACTCTTTCGCTGATGCCTCGGTTAATCTGTCCAGGTTTTTGGGTCAGTACAAAGTGAGCCCACCTCTGCCATTCTTGTGGCGTTATGCATTCTCAAGGCACTCTGCTAATTTTATCTTGTTGGCGTTTTATAGGCCCGATAACCCATTATGTTATCGGGCATTTTTTTAACGTAATGGTAATTCCGTCAGACAGGTCTGGCTGTCATCACTGGTGGCAATGGCATGTGACGCCGTTTTACCGTTGTAGCTTACTTCGAGCGTCCCTTCCATATTGCGCGGTAGCCAAACACCGATAAATCCGTTTCGATAGCTTTGCATCTCTTTTTGTACGATGACAGCGCCTTTACTGTCTGTCACTTTTACAGTGAACGGTTTATTCGGCATTTCTCCCTGACAGCCGGAAAGGCTGTGGTTAAAACAGGGGTGTGTCCGCCATTCATAGGGCGCAAAAGAGAGATAGAATTTGTCGCCTAACGGCAGCGTATAAATCTGCTCTCCGTCAGATAATTTGAGTTCGGTACTGGTAATCGACGCGGAGTAAGGCAAAGGACGGCTCTGCGGCGTCTGATCAATCGAATCCACGATCTGCTCAACCGTTTTTCCCGCCAGCCCATGTTGCGCCAGAAAAGCGGATTCTGAGGATGCCGCAAGCGCGGAGCCGCTGGCGCATAAACCCAAAAGTAATAACCATGATGATTTCGACATAACTTCAATTCCTTGTGAACAATCTCCTTGCCTACTATAGGGGTTCCCCTAAGGGAAAGGTCAAAGGGACGCAGGGTAAAGTAATGCAAAGTTATGCTGGGGGAGAGGGGGGAATTGGAATAAAAAAATCCCCGCCATCAGGCAGGGATTCAAAATTCTGAGCTTTTTAAGCTTACAGGCTGGTTACGTTGCCAGCTGCCGGGCCTTTAGCGCCGCTTTCGATGGTGAAGGAAACTTTCTGACCTTCGTCCAGAGATTTGTAACCATCGTTCTGAATAGCGGAGAAGTGTACGAACACGTCTTTAGAACCGTCATCAGGAGTAATAAAGCCGAAGCCTTTATCAGCGTTGAACCATTTTACGATACCAGTCATTTTACCGGACATAGTGTATTACCTTTTAAAAAATAAGTGTGCCTTTCGGCGTTATGGCGTGCTTTACAGATTTTTTAAGCGTTAAGGAAATGCGCACTACGAGGGGTATCTAATGGATAACTCTTGAAGGGACTTGCCTTACTAAACTGCTTTAATGGTCTGTACGTCAAACCGTTGAGCACATTAACTCATGTAATGCCGGGCGATGCAACTTTTATTTTACTTTATTTCTCCAGGTCAGGAATCGGGCGGGGAAAACGGTCCTTACGCAGGACCGTTAAAACAGAAAGGGGTAAAAGTTACTCCATCAATTGCTTACTTAAGCGTGGGTTCGCCTGTATCAGGCGCATCAATTTGAGCTCTGCTGGCGTGGGTTTTTCGCGTTTCGATTCCCATTCCTGAACCATGGCAACCGTTACGCCCAGCGCTCTGGCGAATTCATCTGTTTTTAGTCCCGTTCCTCTCCGTAACTGTTCAAATTCGGTAAAAGGATTGGGTTTTTGCGTCAGGGTGATCTTTCGCGTTTCATCTTTAAAAACAATTTGTTCCAGGCTGCTCAGCAGCTCAAACATCGGATCTTTATATTCCATTGAGAACTCCTGTAAATCACACAGCGGGATCGTGAAGTGCATCGAAGCCTCTTAAGAATAGTCGGGAAACTTGCGGGTGGGGGGCGACGCGCCGCCAGGAAGCGCTATCGATTCGTTTCGATGCCTTACGCTACGCGACTTTTAGGACGCTAACAATTTGATCCAGGAAGGTATATCCGTCTTTCAGAAAATAATTGTAAAGATTAAAAAAATATTACACTCCCCGCTGGAAAGCTTTCTTGCCGCGTTTTTTATCGCAGTGTCAGGCCAAAAATTAACAATAAAATAACAAATTAAGCATTGATGCAGATAAACATAATTTTCCGCTACAAGATCGCGTGGAAAGGGTATCCTGCAAGCCTGACCTGGACTATCCTTGTAAGCCGTCAGGCACGCAGGTGTCGTTGTGTGCATTTTTGGGTGAAAGGAGTATTAACAATGGCGACAGGTAAGTCCTGCTCTCGCTGGTTTGCGCCTGTTGTGGCGTTATTAATGGTGTTTAGCCTGAGCGGGTGTTTTGATAAAGAAGGCGATCAGCGCAAAGCGTTTGTCGATTTCCTGCAGAATACAGCAATGCGTAGCGGAGAGCGTTTACCAACGCTGACGGCCGATCAGAAAAAACAGTTTGGTCCGTTCGTGTCTGATTACGCGATACTGTATGGCTACTCGCAGCAGGTAAACCAGGCGATGGATTCCGGTCTGCGCCCGGTGGTCGATAGCGTTAACGCCATCCGCGTTCCGCAGGATTATATGACGCAACGCGAGCCGCTGCGGCAGGCAAATGGTTCGTTAGGCGTGCTGGCGCAACAGTTGCAGAATGCAAAACTGCAGGCTGATGCCGCGCATGGCGCGTTAAAGCAGGCCGATGACCTGAAACCTGTGTTTGATCAGGTCTACAAAAAAGTAGTCACCGTGCCGGCAGATGCTTTGCAGCCGCTGATCCCGGCGGCGCAGATCTTTACGCAGCAGTTGGTACAAGTGGGCGATTATATTGCGCAACAGGGCGAGCAGGTGAGCTTCGTCGCGAACGGCATTCAGTTCCCGACCTCACAGCAGGCCAGCCAATATAATGCGTTGATTGGGCCGTTGGCCTCGCAGCATCAGGCGTTTAATCAGGCCTGGACGGCGGCGGTAAACGCAACCCAGTAATGACAGTCTGCCCGATAAGCGCAAGCCAGCGCTTATCGGGCCTGTAGCGTTATCCCGCCGCCTGCGGGTTGACGCAGTTCTTCTCTATTTTTCCCTGCAGCGCATCAATCAAATTATCCACCGCACAGGCCATCATATTGTAGCGCGTCTCATGCGTTGCCGAGCCAATATGCGGCACCGCGACGACATTAGACATGTTCAGCAGGGGGGAATCCACAGATAGCGGTTCATGCTCAAAGACATCCAGACCTGCCGCATATATTTCACCGTTTTGCAGCGCGGCAATCAGCGCGTTTTCATCGACCACCGGGCCGCGTCCGGCATTAATAAAAATGGCGGACGATTTCATTCTGGCAAACTGTGTTGCGCCAAACAGATGTCGCGTTTCTGCCGTTAGCGGCAGGATCACGCAGACAAAATCAGCCTCCTGCAACAGCGTATCCAGATCGCAGTAGCGGGCGTTAAACCGGTCTTCCGCCTCCTGATGCCGCCGACGAGCGTGATAGAGAACCGGCATGGTAAACCCAAAGTGCGCTCGCTGCGCCAGCGCCATCCCGATACGCCCCATCCCAATGATACCGAGTGTTTTGTGATGCACATCGACGCCAAACCACGCCGGGCCAATGCTTTCTGTCCATTCACCCGCCTTAACCCGTTCTGCGACGTCCACCACGCGGCGGGCAGTGGCCAGCATCAATGCCATCACCGTATCGGCAACGGTTTCCGTCAAAACGGTAGGCGTGTGCATCAGGACTATTTTGCGGGCAGTAAGGGCGTCCACTTCGACATTATCGTATCCCACCGAGATGGTCGACGCCGCGCGTAGCGCCGGCATTTTTTCCAGCAGCGCGCGGTTAACGGTTTCGCTGGCGCCCAGAAGGCCTTGCGCGCTGGCAAATGCCTGCGCGTGTCGCGCGACCGTTTCCGGATGCAGGTTCGGTACCTGGGTGACGGTAAAATGCGCCTCCAGGCGATGCAGCAAATCATCAGGCAGGGTTTTGTAGAGAATGATGGACGGCTTCATGCGACTCTCCGTAAATCAAAAGGTAAGCGCGGCATGCGCCAACCGGAACAGGCTTATTATTAACCCGCTTAGCAATAATCGACCAGCCGATTTTCCCGCTGTCGGCAGCCGTATCGTGGTAAATGGTGAATGAATACCGAATAATGCGAGGTGTATCCGGTCTGGCGAGGGAATAATGCAGGCCGGGTAAAGCATGCCGCCTTACCCGGTACGGTAGTTTACTGCAATGGACTCAAGGTAATTTCGACGCGGCGGTTTTGCGCTTTACCTTCTGCCGTACTGTTGCTGGCGATCGGGTTCGCCGGACCCATTCCGCTGGTACGGATACGGCTGGCGTCGACGCCCTGGGTGATCAGCGAACTGGCGACGGAGTCAGCACGCTGCTGCGACAGACGCATATTCAGATCGTGGCTACCGGTACTGTCGGTGTAGCCCACCACATTGACGGCGGTCTTGGGATACTCTTTCAGCACCATCGCCACGCCGGTCAGCGTGTTAGCGCCTGCCGGTTTCAGCGTCGCGCTGCTGCTGTCGAAGGTGACATTATTCGGCATATTCAGAATGATATTATCGCCGCTTCGCGTCACGCTAACGCCTGTGCCCCGCATTTTGTCACGCAGTTTCGCTTCCTGTACGTCCATGTAGTAACCCACGCCGCCGCCCAGCGCCGCGCCAGCCGCCGCGCCAATCAGTGCGCCTTTACCGCGATCTTTTTTGGAGGAGGAGAGCGCGCCGATGCCTGCGCCGACCAGCGATCCAATACCCGCGCCAATGCCGGATTTACCTGCTTCGCGCTCGCCGGTGTAAGGGTTTGTTGTGCAGCCAGATACTGCCAGGGCGCCGCTCACGATGGCAGCAATCACAAATACACGTTTTTTCATCTTAAATCCTTATCACTTTTTTATTTTTACCACAGCGACCGTGGCGGTTGATTATGACGTCTGCACATGAAGAAAATTCCAGGGAAAACTCTGAAATTTGTAAGTAACATTGATCGGCAAAATAAATAATCCCAATAATTCAGGAGCGAACCTTGACCCACGCACCATCGCGTCATTCGGTATTGACCGCCGCACACTGGGGCCAGTCCGCGTTGAAACCGACGGAGAACGCATTTTTGCCTCGTATGGCGAACTCCCGACGGCACACCAGAACTCCCTGCAAACCGTTGTGCATGACCAGGTACACAGTAAAACGCGGGTTCGCTTCCCGATGGTGCGTAAAGGGTTCCTGGCTTCTCCCGATAAGCCGCAAGGCATACGCGGGCAGGATGAGTTTGTTCGCGTAAGTTGGGATGACGCGCTGGATCTGATCCACGCTCAGCACAAACGTATTCGCGAAAGTTATGGGCCATCGTCCATCTTCGCCGGCTCCTACGGTTGGCGTTCGAACGGCGTATTGCATAAAGCGGCTACGCTATTGCAGCGTTACATGGCGCTGGCGGGAGGGTATACCGGCCATCTTGGCGATTATTCCACCGGCGCGGCGCAGGTTATCATGCCTTATGTGGTGGGTGGTAACGAGGTTTACCAGCAGCAGACTAGCTGGCCGGTGGTGCTGGAACACAGCGATGTGGTGGTGCTCTGGAGCGCGAACCCGCTGAATACTCTGAAAATTGCCTGGAATGCCTCGGATGAACAGGGGCTCGACTATTTTGCGGCGTTGCGACAAAGCGGCAAGCGCCTGATCTGCATCGATCCGATGCGATCGGAAAGCGTCGACTTTTTTGGCGATAAGATGGAGTGGATCGCCCCACATATGGGCACCGATGTGGCGTTAATGTTGGGAATCGCCCATACGCTGGTGGAAAACGGTTGGCAGGATGAAACGTTCCTTGCCCGCTGCACGACGGGTTATGACCGCTTCGTCGACTATCTTTTGGGCACGACCGACGGTACGGCCAAAACAGCGGAATGGGCGGCGGAAATTTGCGGCATTTCTGCGGTGAAAATCCGCGAACTGGCGGAAATATTTCATCATAACACCACCATGTTGATGGCTGGTTGGGGAATGCAGCGTCAGCAGTTCGGCGAGCAAAAGCACTGGATGATCGTTACGCTGGCCGCAATGCTGGGGCAAATTGGTACGCCTGGCGGCGGGTTTGGTTTTTCTTATCATTTTGCTAACGGCGGAAACCCGACGCGCCGCGCCGCCGTGTTAGCCTCGATGCAGGGAAGCATCCCTGGCGGGGTCGATGCGGTAGATAAAATACCGGTGGCGCGTATTGTCGAGGCGCTGGAAAACCCCGGTGGGTTTTACCAACACAATGGGATGGATCGCCGCTTCCCGGATATTCGTTTTATCTGGTGGGCGGGCGGCGCGAACTTTACTCATCATCAGGATACCAACCGTCTGATTCGCGCGTGGCAAAAACCGGAACTGGTCGTTATCTCGGAATGTTTCTGGACGGCCGCCGCGAAACACGCGGATATTGTTCTGCCTGCGACCACCAGCTATGAGCGTAACGATTTAACCATGACCGGCGACTATAGCAATCAGCATTTGGCGCCGATGAAGCAGGTCGTGTCGCCCCGGTGGGAGGCGCGGAATGATTTTGACGTTTTTGCTGAACTGAGCGAACGGTGGGAAGCCGGTGGTTACGCTCGGTTCACCGAAGGAAAAAGCGAGCTGGCGTGGCTGGAGACTTTCTACAATATTGCCGCCCAGCGTGGCGCCAGTCAGGGGGTGACGCTGCCGCCGTTTGCCGCATTCTGGCAGGCTAACCGTTTACTGGAGATGCCGGAAAATCCCGCCAACGCGCAGTTTGTGCGCTTCGCGGATTTTCGCCGCGATCCTGATAACCATCCGCTAAAAACGGCCAGCGGCAAAATCGAAATCTATTCTACGCGCATTGCCAGCTATGGTTACGCGGATTGTCCCGGTCATCCGATGTGGCTGGTGCCGGATGAGTGGCACGGGAACGCCGATGCGGGGCAGGTTCAGCTACTTTCCGCGCATCCGGCGCACCGTCTGCATAGCCAGCTCAACTACAGTTCATTACGGGAGCGGTATGCGGTAGCCGGACGCGAACCGGTGACGATTCATCCGCAGGATGCGACAACGCGCGGAATCGTCGATGGCGATACGGTACGTGTCTGGAATCATCGCGGGCAGGTTCTGGCGGGCGCGGTCGTTACCGACGGAATTCGGCCTGGCGTGATCTGTATTCACGAAGGCGCATGGCCGGACCCTGAACCTACCGCAGGCGGCATATGCAAAAACGGCGCGGTAAACGTCCTGACAAAAGATCTTCCCAGTTCCCGGCTGGGGAACGGTTGTGCGGGCAACACCGCGCTGGTCTGGTTTGAGAAATATACCGGCCCGGCGCTACCGCTTACGGCGTTTGATCCGCCTGCCAACTCATAATCCAGGTGGGGTGGGCGGTATCCTCCTGCCAGGCGCTATCTTCAATACGAAAACCAAGCGCATGGTAGAAGTTTACGGCGGATTGATTTTTCTGGTAAACCTCAAGGCTCAGCAGAGGAAAACGTTGCTGGACATATTCCAGAAGCGCTTTGCCAATGCCGTGTCTTAACGCGTCGGGGGCGACAAACAGCGCCCCGACAAAACGGGCTTCCAGTACGCTGACGAAGCCTTTCAGTTGCCCATTTTCCTCCCATACCCAGGTTTGCGCGGCGGGTAAATAGACGTCGCGTACAATTGCTTCGCTCTCGTGCCAGTAACGTTCTTCGATAAAGGGATGGCATAAATGGTACTTTTCATCCACAGCGCCAGAATAGACGCCATGTCTTCACTCTGGGATTTGCGAATCATGTTTTTCTCCCGGATGGCAAAAACAGCCGGTAATATGGTCGTTGACCAGTCCGCACGCCTGCATAAAGGAGTAACAGATAGTCGTACCGACAAACTTGAAACCGCGTTTTTTCAATGCCTTAGCAAGCGCATCGGACGCAGGTGTTGAGGTAGGGATCTCATCCAGGCTGGCCGCCTGGGTGATCTGCGGCTGGCCATCAACGAATGACCAGACAAAATCGGCGAAAGACTCGCCGTTTTGCTCCATCGCAAGCCAGGCGCGGGCGTTACTGATAATGGCCTGAATTTTACCGCGATGTCGTATGATGCCCGTGTTCTGCAGCAGGCGTTCAACATCCTCCTCCTGCATAGCTGCGATGCGTACGGGTCAAACTGATGAAAACAGGCGCGGTAGTTCTCCCTCTTTTTAAGCACGGTGATCCAGGATAAACCGGCCTGTTGACCTTCAAGACAGATCATTTCAAACAGCTTTCTGCTGTCAGTCTCCGGTACGCCCCACTCGTTATCATGATAGGCAATATAAAGGGGGTCCTGGCTGACCCAGTCGCAACGCTGCATAGACTTCCTCGTTATTGTGGTTACCGCGAAAATTTCCTTCAACCCGCCCTTGACGGGCTCGCTAAAAGGACAATAGTTAATACAGGGCTGATGCCCGACATCCTTCATTCAATGACAATAATATCGCCGAATTCGGCTCTACTCTGGAGTCGCGTTGATGATTGTAAGAAAACGCCGTGGTCGCCGGACATTGCGTTGTCTGGCGGGCCTTATGGCCTGCTCGTTTTTTATCAATACAGTATGCCTGGCAACAAGAATATATCGCTGAAGCGGCTCCGGGGCATACGACGGAACGCTATACCTGGGACAGCGATCACCAACCGAATTACAACGACATACTGGCCGAACGTATTCAGTCTACGCAAAATACGGTGGGTCCGGTGCTTAGCCTGGCGGATGAAAACCCGCTTGATGCGACCAGCGGTATCAGTATGGGCTGGAATTTTCCGCTTTCCCGACGCGTGGACCACTGGGCCGGTCGCGGCGTTGCATTACGACGGTTCGACGTCATCAATGTATAACGAATATGGCGATAGCGCGACGACATTAGCACTTACCGATCCGTTATGGCACGCCAGCGTCAGTACGTTAGGCTGGCGGGTAAACTCGCAGTTCGGCGATGTCCGTCCCTGGGCGCAAATCAGCTATAACCAACAGTTTGGGGAAAATATCTGGAAAGCGCAGTCCGGGTTGAGTCGTATGACCGCAGGAAATCAGGCGGGAAACTGGTTGGATGTCACCGTAGGCGCGGACGTGTTACTTAACCCGCACATGGCGGCGTATGCGGCGTTTTCCCAGGCGGAAAACAGCGCTACGGATAGTGATTATTTGTATACCCTGGGGGTGAGCGCCAGGTTTTAACTTAAAAATTACCATCGAAACGCTGTGATAACAGATCTTGTGGCGGAAGTAGGGTGCTAACCTTCTGCGTTATCTTTGCACTGTTAATCATCTTGCTGGCAGTTTCCACCACTATTCGCCAGCCGCAGCGGGAGGGGGTTAGCGAAGCGTCTGCGTAACACATGCAACACCAGGCATACAGCGCACCCATTTGGTGCTATTTTTTTTATTTAGCACAAATGCCTAATCAATTGTAGTTAAAAAAACGTCTAATAAATAAGGAAGGCATTTAACTTATTTATGAGTCAGAAGAAATAATATATTATTTATATTAATTTATTCTTAATAAAAATTTACATTTATGTACGTTACATTTGTAACATATTGATTTCTATTTTTTTTAAGATTAACTAAAAATTATTTTTATATATACTAATTATTGTATCCAATACCCACCTCTATACACTCCATTTCCTCACAGAATGCAGATAATCCTAAGGATGCGTTCTGTTATCTACCGTCATAAATGGAGTTTTTAATGAAAAAAGTTGTTTTTGCTCTGTCTGCTCTCGCTGTAGTTTCCACTTCTGCTTTTGCTGCTGAATCTGGTGACGGCACCATTAAATTCACCGGTGAAATCGTTGACGCGCCATGCGTCGTTTCTACTGACTCTCAGAACCAGGAAGTTGTGCTGGGTCAGGTGAAGAAAAATATCTTCAAAGCCATTGGCGATAAATCTGTTTCCAAGCCTTTCCAAATCAAACTGGAAGACTGTGACATCACCTCTCAAACCAAAGTTAACGTGAGCTTCGCTGGCGTTGGAGATGCAGACGACGCGACACTGGTTTCTGTTAACACTGAAGCAGGTGCGGCAACTGGCGTGGGCATCGGTATCTACGACAACGCTAACAAGCTTGTTGAAATGAACACCGGTAAATCCACCACTACGCTGGCTGCTGGTCAGACCGTGCTGTACTACACCGCTAACTACGTTGCAACAAAAGATACTGTAACCACTGGTTACGGTAACGCAGAAGTGGACTTCAACCTGTCCTACGAATAATCGAATTTTCGTTAATACAGTCAATCATAATGGCAACGGAAATCCCGTTGCCATTTTTTCCAGCGGAGGCTCAGGAAGAGAATCATGAACCGCTCACGTTTGATATCTTGCACAGCACTGGTGCTGGCGCTGATTGCTCAAAACAGTTTTGCCGGTGGCGTGGCATTAAGCAGCACACGTGTTATTTATGACGGTAGTAGAAAGGAAGCTTCTCTTACGGTAAATAATAAAAGCACCACGGATGAATTTCTCATTCAGTCATGGATTGATGATGCTAACGGTAATAAAAAGACGCCCTTTATCATCACTCCACCGTTATTTAAATTAAGCCCGACTAAAAATAACGTTTTACGTATTGTTAATACGACGAGCACGTTACCGCAGGATCGCGAGTCCGTTTATTGGATTAACGTAAAAGCTATTCCTGCCAAAAGTGAAGACGCGGAAGCTAAAAACGTACTGCAGATCGCCGTACGTACCCGCTTAAAACTGTTCTATCGTCCGGCGGGCCTGAAAGGCAATAGCATGGACGGCTGGAACAAACTGCAGTTCACCAGCGCAGGGGCTAACCAGATCAAAGTGGAAAACCCATCTGCCTTTAACCTGACGTTTAATAAATTTTATGCCAACGGCCGTGATATTGAAAAAACGGGAATGGTTCCGGCAAAAGGCTCATTGAATATTGAACTGCCAGCCGGCACCGGCAAGGTAAGCGAAGTTAAATACAACATTATTAATGACTTTGGCACGGCTGGCGACATGTTGACACAGCGCGTTAACTAACACGTTTTAAAGGATTATTACTATGACATGGACGCATCTTCCTCTGGGCAATAAGACCTCGCGTTTCACGCAGTCTGCGCTTGCGCTGATGATAGCGAGTACGCTCCCCGCGTATGCGGGAACATTTAACCCGCGCTTTCTGGAGGATGTGCCGGGTATTGATCAGCACGTTGACCTTTCAATGTATGAATCCAATAAAGCTGAACACCTGCCAGGTAAATACCGCGTCTCGGTGGTGGTCAACGAAAAAAAAATGGAGTCTCGCACCCTGGAGTTTAAGGCAGCGACAGAGGCGCAGCGCGCAAAAATGGGTGAATCCCTGGTGCCGTGCTTAAGCCGCGTGCAGCTTGAAGATATGGGCGTGCGTATTGATAGCTTCCCAGCGCTGAAAATGGCCCCGCCTGAAGCCTGTGTTGCTTTTGACGACATTATTCCCCAGGCCGCCAGCCATTTCGATTTTGCAGACCAGACCCTGATCATGAGCTTCCCGCAGGCTGCGATGAAGCAGACAGCGCGCGGTACGGTGCCAGAATCGCAGTGGGACGAAGGGGTGAATGCCCTGCTGGTGGATTATAACTTCTCCGGCAGCAACGCCAGCTATGACGCGCACGACAGTGATACCAACTACAACAGCGACAGCTACTATCTGAACCTGCGCAGCGGTATGAACCTGGGGGCATGGCGATTACGTAACTATAGTACCTGGACGCGAAACGACGGTAACAACACATGGGATAACATTGGCACATCCCTAAGCCGTGCCATTGTGCCGCTGAAATCACAACTGACGTTGGGGGATACCTCCACCGCCGGTGATATTTTTGACAGCGTTCAGATGCGCGGGGTGCAGTTAACTTCCGACGAAGAGATGCTGCCTGACAGCCAGCGCGGGTTTGCGCCCGTCATCCGGGGTATTGCCAAAAGTAACGCCGAAGTCACCGTTGAGCAGAACAACTACGTTATTTACCGTACGTTTGTTCAGCCGGGTGCGTTTGAAATTAACGACCTGTATCCAACCTCAAACAGCGGCGACCTGACGGTCACCATTAAAGAATCGGACGGCAGTGAGCAGAAGTTCGTTCAGCCGTTCTCCTCGGTGGCGCTCCTCCAGCGTGAAGGCCATCTCAAGTACAGCCTTTCCGCCGGGGAATACCGTGCCGGGAACTATAACAGCGCCGAGCCGAAATTCGGGCAGCTTGATGCCATGTACGGCCTGCCATATGGCTTTACCGTTTACGGTGGTGCGATCTTCTCTGACGACTATTACTCGCTGGCGGGAGGATTAGGTAAAAACTTCGGTTATATCGGCGCGATCTCCATCGATGTAACCCAGGCAAAAAGCAAGCTGGCAAATGAGGAGAATTCGGAAGGTCAGTCTTATCGTTTCCTCTACTCCAAGAGCTTTAACAGCGGTACCGATTTCCGTCTGCTGGGTTACAAGTATTCGACCAGCGGCTATTACACCTTCCAGGAAGCGACGGATGTGCGCAGCGATGCGGACAGCTCTTATAGCCAGTATCACAAACGTAGTCAGATTCAGGGCAACGTAACGCAGCAACTGGGCGCCTGGGGCTCGGTCTATTTTAACGTCACGCAGCAGGACTACTGGAACGATGAAGGTAAACAGCGTTCGCTGAATGCCGGTTATAACGGTCGTATTGGCCGCGTGAACTACAGCATTGCTTACACCTGGACGAAAAGCCCGGAATGGGATGAGAGCGATCGTTTACTGTCATTCTCCATGTCGATTCCACTGGGGCGCGTGTGGAGTAACTACCACCTCACGACCGATCAGCATGGCCGAACCAACCAGCAGTTAGGGGTGAGCGGCACCGCGCTGGAAGACCACAACCTGAACTATAGCGTGCAGGAAGGCTACGGCAGCAACGGCGTGGGTAACAGCGGCAGCGTGAACCTGGATTACCAGGGCGGCGTGGGTAGCGCCAGTCTGGGTTACAACTACAACCGTGACGGCCAGCAGGTGAACTACGGTTTGCGCGGCGGTGTAATAGCCCATAGCGAAGGTATCACTCTTTCTCAACCGCTGGGTGAATCCATGGCCATTATCTCCGCACCGGGGGCGCGCGGCGCGCACGTGATCAACAACGGTGGTGTGGAAGTGGACTGGATGGGTAATGCGGTCGTGCCTTATCTCACTCCGTACCGTGAAACGGAAGTCTCACTGCGAAGCGACAGCCTGAACAACCAGGTTGACCTGGATACCGCCTCCGTCAACGTAGTGCCGACGCGCGGCGCGATTGTTCGTGCCCGCTTCGATACCCGAGTGGGCTATCGTGTGCTGATGAACCTGACGCAGGTCAATGGCAAAGCGGTGCCGTTTGGTGCAACCGCCACGCTGCTGGATACCACAAAAGAGTCCAGCAGTATCGTGGGTGAAGACGGTCAGCTTTATATCAGCGGGATGCCGGAGAAAGGTGCCCTTCAGGTGAACTGGGGTAAAGACCAGGCACAGCAATGCCGCGTGGCGTTTACGCTGCCGGAACAACAGGATAATACCGGCGTGGTGATGGCGAATGCCGTCTGCCGGTAACAGGGAAGGAAACAATTATGTTGAAAAAGTTGATGATGTTTGCGGGCCTGCTGGGTGGGTCGGTGCTGTTTTCTGGTCAGGCGCTGGCGGCAGCGGATTGGGGGCCGTGTACACCTGACGGCGGGACCCATGTTTTTTCGGCCACGCTGAACAAAACCATCACTGATACGTCAAAGAATGCCTCAGGTATGGTTTTCCGTGATTTTTGGTCGTGGGATTTAGGGGGGGATTACGATGCTGTTTGTGAATGTCCAGCAGGGACTGGTACGGCATCGACATATTATAAAGCTACTTCCCCCCTCGCTTTTGGCCACAGCGAAGGTGAACGTCAATATTTTATTATCAATAATAATATCCAGATTTCAGTCGATGTTTGGGTTCAGGGACACTATCAGGATTATAAAACAGCGCCATTTTCTAATTTAGATAATCTGTCCGCCGCCAGAGCAGGCTGTGATGAGGGTGGTGTACGGTTCACAACAGGAAGTAAAGGAAAATTATCCCTTTATATTAATCAACCATTTGTCGGTGAGCTGCAAATACCGAGTACAAAGATACTGGACTTGTTTGGCACCCACAAATCAGACGTTTATAACGCCAGTCCGTTGGCATCCGTATATTTAAGTGGGAGCATCATCGTTCCACAGGGCTGTGAACTCTCCAGCGGCAGCACGCTGGAAATTCCGTTTGGGGAATTTAAGGCCAGTGATTTTAAAGATCGCAAAGGACAAGTTGCAAAGAACGCCACGAAATTCACCAAAGAGCTGCAGTTTAAATGCACCAATATTTCCGATGGCGTAAAGATCTTCCTGCGTATTGAGGGAATGCCAAACGCTAATGATTCGAATGCCATCGACATGGGCAACCCGGATATCGGTGCCATCATTGAGGGCGCTAACGGTAAGATTTTGGTGCCAAATGACGCCAGTGTTAATCAGGAGCTGAGCGTATCGGGTCTTGTTGACGACACGCACCGTACCGCCTCAACGACCATTTCGGCTTACCCCATCAGTACCACCGGCAAATTGCCGGCCGCCGGGGATTTCGAGGGAATTGCCACCATGCGTATTGATGTGGAGTAAGCAGGATGAAAAACCTTCATGCTTTGATGCCAGCGTGTTTACTGCTTACCACTTCCGCGATGGCGGCACCGTCGAATATCGGTTCTGCTGGTGATATCCACTTTACCATTACTATTAAGGCGGCTACCTGTGAACTGGAAAACGACAGTATCGACGTCAATATGGAGACTGTGGTGCTTCAGCGCCCGGTAAAAGTGGGTAAAGAGCTGAACCAGAAAAACTTTAGCATCGGCTTAAAAGATTGCGCGTATGCCACAAAGGCCAGCGTTACGATGGACGGTTCTCCGGACCCGACTGACCCCTCGCTTTTTGCCCTGGATAGCGGCGGCGCGACGGGCGTGGCGTTAAAAATTAAAACGTCTGGTGAGGTGCAACAATACCCCTCCAGTACCGACTCTACGCCCGTAGAACACACCGTCTGGTTTGATGGTACTAACAAGCTGAACTATATCGCCAGCTATGTGCCTGTTAAGCCGGATGCCACCGTTGGCCCAGCGAATGCGACGGTGAATTTTAGCGTCACATACGAATAATCACTGAGGGCCAGTTCGCTGGCCCTTTTCCATTTTTAGTGATTTTTTGTAAAAATCTTCTCCGATCACACTCTCCGTTGCCACTTTCCCCTCTGCTTGTGGTCTACTTAACCGTGCTTGTAGACTTTCTTACATCTGCGTTAGCCGCATATTTACCTGTTTGATTAAAGAATCGTTGTACAGGTCGTTTTTATCCCGATTCCCAGGGTTTGTTTGCATGAGATACATTAAATCGATGACGCAACAGAAACTTAGTTTCTTGCTTGCGCTCTATATCGGTCTGTTTATGAATTGCGCCGTGTTTTACCGCCGTTTCGGCAGTTATGCGCAAGAATTTACCATTTGGAAAGGCCTCTCCGCAGTTGTCGAACTTGGCGCCACGGTGCTGGTCACTTTCTTCTTACTTCGTCTTCTTTCACTGTTTGGCCGACGCGTCTGGCGCGTGCTGGCCACGCTGGTGGTGCTGTTTTCCGCTGGCGCCAGTTATTACATGACCTTCCTGAACGTGGTGATTGGCTACGGCATTATTGCGTCTGTTATGACCACCGATATCGATCTCTCGAAAGAGGTGGTGGGGCTGCACTTCGTATTGTGGCTGATTGCCGTGAGCGTGCTTCCGCTCATCTTTATCTGGAGTAACCACTGTCGCTACACGTTGTTGCGCCAGCTACGTACGCCGGGGCAGCGTTTTCGCAGCGCCGCTGTAGTGATACTCGCAGGCGTAATGGTGTGGGCGCCTATCCGCCTGCTGGATGTACAGCAAAAAAAGGTTGAACGGGCGACAGGTATCGACTTACCCAGCTATGGCGGCGTGGTGGCGAACTCCTACCTGCCCTCAAACTGGTTATCTGCGTTAGGGCTGTATGCCTGGGCGCAGGTAGATGAGTCGTCGGACAATAATTCGTTAATAAACCCGGCCAGGAAATTTACCTATGTTGCGCCGAAGGATGGGGATGACACCTACGTCGTTTTCATTATCGGTGAGACGACCCGTTGGGATCACATGGGGATTTTCGGCTACGAGCGTAATACCACGCCGAAGCTGGCGCAGGAAAAAAATCTGGCGGCGTTCCGCGGCTATTCCTGCGATACCGCGACGAAGCTTTCTTTACGCTGTATGTTTGTACGGGAAGGCGGGGCGGATAATAACCCGCAGCGTACCTTAAAAGAGCAGAATGTTTTTGCCGTACTCAAACAGCTCGGATTCAGTTCCGATCTGTACGCCATGCAGAGCGAGATGTGGTTCTATAGCAATACCATGGCGGATAATATCTCCTACCGCGAGCAGATCGGCGCCGAGCCGCGTAACCGCGGTAAAACGGTTGATGACATGCTGTTGATTGATGAGATGCAGAACTCGCTTGCCCAGAACCCGGAGGGTAAGCATCTGATTATCCTGCATACTAAGGGGTCGCATTTTAACTATACGCAACGTTATCCGCGCAGCTACGCTCAGTGGAAGCCCGAATGTATTGGGGTCGATAGCGGCTGCACGAAAGCGCAGATGATCAACTCTTACGATAACTCCGTGACCTATGTGGATCACTTTATTACCAGTGTGTTCGATCAGCTACGTGATAAAAAAGCGATTGTGTTCTACGCGGCTGACCACGGCGAGTCGATTAACGAACGCGAACATTTGCACGGTACGCCGCGCAATATGGCGCCGCCGGAGCAATTCCGTGTTCCGATGCTGGTATGGATGTCGGATAAGTATCTTGCCAGTCCGCAACATGCGCAGATGTTTGCTCACCTGAAACAGCAGGCGGAGATCAAAGTGCCGCGTCGTCATGTGGAGCTGTACGATACGATAATGGGCTGCCTGGGGTATACATCGCCGAATGGCGGCATTAACCAGAACAACAACTGGTGCCATATTCCCGATGCGCAGAAAGTCGCCGCGAAGTAGGCTGTCTGCCGACTTTCTCGCCGATTGAATTGTATTTTGCGACTAAGGGATTGACGGGCGTGCGCCTGAGCAGTAAGATGCGCCCGCATTCGGTGATTGGCGCAGCCTGGTAGCGCACTTCGTTCGGGACGAAGGGGTCGGAGGTTCGAATCCTCTATCACCGACCAAATTCAGAAACCCTGCTCAATGAGCAGGGTTTTTTTGTATCTGAAGCCTGACGAGGATGAGAACCTCCGGGGGCAAGAGGTTCGACCCGAGCGAAGCGAGAAAACGTTGCGTCAGCAACGGCCCGCAGGGCGAGCCACGCAGTGGCGAGTCATCCTCTATCACCGAACTTAACGCATAACGCCCAGGGCTTAACGCATAGTGACATCAGCTTAACGCATAGCGCTCCTGACTTAGTGGATAGTCATCAAGGAAGAGATGAACACGGCAGATTTATCAGTCACTTGCTAGATAAACCGTTTATTGATGATCTTGACGAACTGAGCGATGGATTTCGGGATGTACTTGAAGCATTAGCTGCGCCATCGCGGGAGCACCGTCGGCTGGAAGCCGGGGTAATGAAGGAGCTGCTTGTCCAGTTGTGCGATGGGCACTATTTATCTGTTGCGGTAATGGAAATATTGTTGGGACGTAAGGCGCAGAGTATTCGCCAGAATTACTTAAAACCTATGGTGGATTCAAAGCAACTGAAGCTGGCGTTTCCTAACAAGCCGAATTCACCAATACAGGGGTATACGCTATCTTAGTAGGCTTCTGGCTGTTGGGCCGCTCTCTGAGCGGCTTTTTTGCGTCTGTAGCTCAGCTATCTTCTACGCGTTTTATCGCGAAGTGGACGCTCGCACCACCAGTTCAGGCATGATCCCGTCGCTGTGACTGACCTTCTTGCCCGCCAGCAAATCAAATAATAGCGTGATTGCCTGTCGCGCCACCTCATCAAGATGCATATTCACTGCCGTCAGCGGCGGCAGCGATTCGCGCGCGCGGATACCGTCATAGCGAGTAACCACCCGCATTTGTTCAGGTATGGCGATGTCTTGTTCCTGAAAAGCGCGTACCGCGCCGCTGGCAAAGGTATCGATCAGCACCAGTACGCCGTCAACGTCGGGATGCGCCTGTAATAGCTGCTGCGCGGCCTGGTAGCCGGCATTTTCACCCTCGCTTTCATTGAGAGAGTAGACGACGGGGGCCTGGCGCCCCGCGCACCAGTGCTGGTAAGCCGCTTCGCTCTCCAGAACTGATGTTCGCCGTGTGTTACCGACAAATAACGCACATTTGCTGGCGCCGGAGGCCTCCAGATGCGTTAGCAGAAGCTGTGCTGTTGCCGCCGAGTGCAGCTCCACCCACGGCACAGGCGTGTCGGTCCCCGGCGTGCGGCCAATGGTGACGCAGGGAATGCCCGCTTGCGCCAGCGCCTGGAGCTGCGGGTCGTTCTCCGCCGGCTCAATCAGGATCGCCGCGTCAAAGCTGACGGCATCCAGTGGATTTGCCCCCGGTGGTACCAGAATCAGCGCATGCTGCTTTTCCAGCGCCATCATCGCGGACGTTAACGCCACCTCCATCATAAATCCCAGTCGTGACGCGCCGGAGGCAATCGCCAGCGGCACCGAAGAGAGCAAGGCAATGGTATTGGTTTTGCCGGTTCGTAACTGGCGGGCGCGAATATTCGGCGTGTAGTTGAGCGCAACAATGGCCTCTTCAATACGCCGTCGCGTCTGCGGCTCGACAAAGCGGGTGTTGTGCAATGCATTGGATACCGTCCCTGGCGATACGCCTGCATGGCGGGCAACATCAATCAACTTTGCGCGTTTTTTATTTTGAACAGCCATCTGCTTCCTGACCTGCGAAAATTTGCGCACAGGGTAGCATATTTACCAGACGGTAACGTTTGCTTTTTTTCAGTGAGGATCGTAAAAAACTCTTCATTAAAACGTTTTAATGGGGTATTTTGGCGCAAATTTATTCCTCAGGAGGCGATGTGGCACACTTAACTCAGGATTCGACTTTCACCCTTGGACGCCGTCTGGCGGGCCTTATCTACGCTGATAAGGCGAAGAGCTTTGGCGGCTATACGCTTTTTGCGCCGCAAACCGCCGAAGGGCGGGTTTACCTGGTGGACGAGCAGGGCGAAGTCGCGCATCAGTGGCAGCTTCCGGTTCGCGCCGGGCGTGATGCGGTGCTGCTGCCGAACGGTAATCTGGGTTATAACGGCAGCCACCGCACTTCAGCGAACCTCTATCCGGCGTGGGATCTCTGGCACGGCGGCGACTTCTACGAAGTGACGCCGGATAACGAAATCGTCTGGCATTACGAAGATATTTACCATCACCACGATGCTCAGTGGCTGGAAAACGGTAACCTGCTGTATACCGCCGCGTCGCCGTTACCTGCCGATATCGCCGCCCGTGTTACCGGCGGCGACCCGCGCCGCGATGCGCCGGACGGCGTGATTCAGAGCGACGTCGTCAAAGAGGTCAATCGCGACGGTGAAGTGGTCTGGGAATTGCGTGCCTGGGAGCATTTGAATCCGGAAGATTTCCCGATTCATGATATTTTCGACCGCCGCCACTGGCCGATGATTAACGGCCTGTCCGTCACCCGTGATGGCCTGGTACTGATGAGCCTGCGTACCACTTCCGGCGTCATTGCCGTGGATAAAGAGAGCGGGAAGGTTATCTGGCATGCAGGGCCGGAAGTGGTAGCGCAGCAGCACACGCCGGTTGAGATGGAGAACGGGTCGATTCTGGTTTTCGATAATGGCAACCTGCGTCCCGGCGTCACCTCGCCGCATTCCACGGTGCTGGAGTTCGATCCGCAGACCAAAGCGATTACCTGGCAGTATCGCGATATCTTCCCGCCGGCGTTTTTCTCGCCGTATATGGGGAGCGCGCAGCGGTTGGCGAACGGCAACACCTTTATCTGTGAATCGGCGTTTGGCCGCCTGTTTGAAGTCACCCCCGAAGGCGAAACGGTATGGGAATATATCATTCCGTTCTTTAATGAATATCCGGAGCACCTCAGTAAAGGCATTATTCCTGGAAAACAGAACAGCGCCTTCCGTGCGCATCGCTATGCCGCTGATGCCATTAGTTGGTTGAAATAATACAGACCGCCAGCCCGCGCTGGCGGTTATTTTTTTGATGTTTTATGGGAGTTAATCATGCCGCAACCTGGCCTTACTACGCCGGATAACGATGCATTACCCTGGCAAACCACCTTACTTTTGGCGCTTCAGCATGTGCTGGTCGTTGCCGCCACCCCCATTACCTCCGTCTTTCTGATCGCCAAAGCGCTCCACTTTACCGATACGGTGACCGCCTCGGTACTTAGCGCGACCTTTCTGATGTGCGGTCTGGGCGCTATTTTGCAAAGCCTGGGTGTGAAAGGGGTGGGCGCGCGTTTGCCGTTTATTATGGTACCGGGGGGCGCGCCGATTGCGATTTTCGTTGCGATCGCTTTACAGACCAATATCCAGACCGCGATTGGCGCCGTAATTCTGACCTCGCTGTTCTACTTTATCGCGTTGCCGATTTTCCGCCGCTGCCTGCACCATTTTCCCCCCTTTATCATTGGCATCATGCTGCTAATGGTGTCGATTAACCTTATTCGCCTGTACGGCGGGTTGATCATTGGCCAGCCAGGGAGCGCCGACTTCGCTCATCCAACCAGTATCATTTTATCGCTGGGGACTATCCTGATAACGCTGATTTTCGCGCTGGCGTTTAGCGGTATTTTGCGCCAGCTGGCGGTGATGTTCGGCCTTTTAGCGGGAACGCTGCTGGGAATGGCGCTGGGTAGCACCGATTTTAGCGGTGTTAGTCACGGGCCGCTGTTTAGTTTCCCACAGCTTTTGCCGTTCGGCTGGCCGATTTTTGATCTCTCCGCCTCGCTGCCGTTACTGATTTACGCGGTTATCTCTATGGCTGAAGCAACCTGGCAAACGATTGCGACCGCGGAAATAGTCAATTCCACGCAAAATGTGCAGCAGGCGATTCCACGTACCATTCGTGGTGATGCGGTAATGTCGCTGCTGGGGGGGATTTTTGGCACCTCCTTAATTATCACCTCCGGCGAAAATATTGGGGTGGTACGCACCACTAATGTGAAATCGCGTTTCGTGACTGCGGCTGCCGGAGGATTGTTAATCCTGATTGCCATATTCGCGCCGCTGGTACGTCTGGCGACCTGTCTGCCAGGTTCGGTGGTGTGCGGTACGGCGGTGATTGTCTTCAGCATTATCGGGGTTATCGGCATTGATATGATTGCGCGTGAGCCACTGCATACGCCGGGCAAAACCTACGCGCTGGCAATGGGGCTGGCGATGGGCATGCTGCCTATTCTGGTGCCGGGTCTTTATCAAAATTTCCCTTCAGGCGTGCAGATGGTGTTTGGTAACGGCATGGCGGCGGGGACGTTGACGGCGATTCTGGTGAACTCGTTGTTTAACTGGAGCGAAAAGCGCACGCAGGCCAGGGTCAAAAGTTAGTTTTTGTGATCGCGGTAGGCCGCACGACGGCCTACTTATTTACAATTTTGTGACATATTCGATGGTGTTTTTCAATGTCCGGATAACTCTTTTTTGCACACGGCTTATGGATAACCTCAGCATTTTCGCCTGTGCGTTTTAGCGTTAGTGGTATTAATCGCTCAGATAATCAACATATCGAAAGAAATTTTTCAATTAATGTCTAATTGTTAATCACTAACTGTTGCAAAATATTAAGTGAATAACTCTGCCTTTCTGCCTATAGCACAAATTTCCCTGCTGAAAATACCCTTCTGAACTTTTTTTAATCTTTGTTTGTTAATTCTCACCGTTGTTGTAAAAGCTGGTTACCTGTATTGACGTTTTGACATTCTATTGACAGATTGTAGGGAATGAGGGGCATTTTATGGAGAATCCGCACTGCAACTCAGTCGATTATGCGAACGGAATCCCCACCTCTCACTACTGACCTGACCAGGTAAAAAACAAAAAAGGCCGGGCGGTAAAAGCCTTTGCAAAGGGCAAAACAACATACATCACAATTGGAGCAGAAGAATGAGTATTTCCTTGAAGAAGTCAGGGATGCTGAAGCTTGGTTTGAGCCTGGTGGCTATGACCGTTGCAGCAAGCGTGCAGGCCAAAACCCTGGTTTATTGTTCAGAAGGCTCGCCGGAAGGCTTTAACCCACAGCTCTTTACGTCTGGCACCACCTATGATGCCAGCTCCGTACCTATCTATAACCGTCTGGTTGAATTCAAAACCGGCACCACGGAAGTGATCCCGGGTCTTGCTGAGAAGTGGGATATCAGCGAAGACGGTAAAACCTATACGTTCCACCTACGTAAAGGGGTGAAATGGCAATCCAGCAAGGATTTCAAACCCACGCGCGAGCTGAACGCCGATGATGTCGTGTTCTCTTTTGACCGGCAGAAAAACGAGCAGAACCCGTACCATAAAGTGTCTGGCGGCAGCTATGAATACTTTGAAGGCATGGGGCTGCCGGATCTGATTAGCGAAGTGAAGAAGGTAGACGATCACACGGTGCAGTTTGTGCTGACGCGTCCGGAAGCGCCGTTCCTTGCCGATTTAGCCATGGACTTCGCCTCTATTCTTTCCAAAGAATATGCTGACAACATGCTGAAAGCCGGTACGCCGGAAAAAGTGGATCTGAACCCGGTCGGCACTGGCCCATTCCAACTGGTGCAATATCAGAAAGATTCCCGCATTCTCTACAAAGCCTTTGACGGCTACTGGGGCACGAAGCCGCAGATTGACCGTCTGGTCTTCTCCATCACCCCTGACGCCTCTGTGCGTTACGCCAAACTGCAGAAGAACGAATGTCAGGTGATGCCGTATCCGAACCCGGCGGATATTGCGCGCATGAAAGAAGATAAAAACATCAACCTGATGGAGCAGGCTGGCCTGAACGTGGGTTATCTCTCCTATAACGTACAGAAAAAACCGCTGGATGATGTCAAAGTTCGCCAGGCGTTGACCTATGCCGTGAATAAAGAGGCCATCATCAAAGCCGTTTATCAGGGCGCGGGCGTTGCGGCGAAAAACCTGATCCCGCCGACAATGTGGGGCTACAACGACGATATTAAAGACTACGGCTACGATCCGGAAAAAGCGAAGGCGCTGCTGAAAGAAGCCGGTCTGGAAAAAGGCTTCACCATCGATCTGTGGGCGATGCCGGTACAGCGTCCCTATAACCCGAATGCGCGTCGTATGGCGGAAATGATCCAGGCGGACTGGGCGAAGATTGGCGTTCAGGCCAAAATTGTCACCTATGAATGGGGCGAATACCTCAAGCGCGCTAAAGATGGCGAGCACCAGACGGTGATGATGGGCTGGACCGGCGATAATGGCGATCCGGATAACTTCTTCGCCACGCTGTTCAGCTGCGATGCCGCCCAGCAAGGCTCCAACTATTCAAAATGGTGCTACAAGCCGTTTGAAGACCTGATTCAGCCTGCGCGTGCGACCGATGACCACAACAAGCGTATTGAGCTCTATAAACAGGCCCAGGTTGTGATGCATGACCAGGCGCCAGCGCTAATCATCGCTCACTCCACGGTTTATGAGCCAGTGCGTAAAGAAGTTAAAGGCTATGTGGTTGATCCATTAGGCAAACATCACTTCGAAAACGTCTCTGTCGAATAATTAAAAGAGCGCTGCGCCCCGGTGTTGTGTAGGCCGGATAAGCGCAGCGCCATCCGGCGTAATGCTTTATCCGCGATGCAGTTTGCGTGGGATAAGATTTGTGAGCAATACAGACTCACGGTTCCAGGCCGTGCGTCATGAGAGAGAATTCGGGTTATGTTGCAGTTCATTCTCCGACGTTTGGGACTCGTTATCCCGACGTTTATCGGTATTACCCTTCTCACCTTTGCCTTTGTCCACATGATCCCCGGCGATCCGGTGATGATCATGGCGGGTGAGCGAGGTATTTCCCCTGAGCGTCATGCTCAACTGCTGGCTGAACTCGGTCTTGATAAACCGATGTGGCAGCAGTACCTCCATTATATCTGGGGAGTGATGCATGGCGATTTAGGCATCTCGCTGAAAAGCCGAATCCCCGTGTGGGAGGAGTTCGTACCTCGCTTTAAAGCGACGCTGGAACTTGGCGTCTGCGCCATGATTTTTGCCGTCGCCGTGGGGATTCCGGTGGGCGTGCTGGCCGCAGTGAAGCGCGGTTCTATCTTCGATCACACTGCCGTTGGCCTGGCGCTGACCGGTTACTCTATGCCTATCTTCTGGTGGGGCATGATGCTGATCATGCTGGTCTCCGTCCACTGGAACCTGACGCCGGTTTCCGGGCGCGTGAGCGATATGGTGTTCCTTGATGATACCAATCCGTTGACTGGCTTTATGCTGATCGACACCGCTATCTGGGGCGAAGAGGGTAACTTTATTGATGCGCTGGCGCATATGATCCTGCCTGCGATGGTGCTCGGCACAATCCCGCTGGCCGTCATTGTGCGTATGACCCGTTCGTCGATGCTGGAAGTGCTGGGGGAGGATTACATCCGTACCGCACGCGCCAAAGGGTTGACCAGGATGCGCGTCATTATCGTTCATGCTCTGCGTAACGCCATGCTGCCAGTCGTCACCGTGATCGGCCTGCAGGTCGGTACGCTGTTGGCGGGCGCGATTCTGACAGAAACTATCTTCTCGTGGCCCGGTCTGGGGCGCTGGCTGATCGATGCGCTGCAACGCCGCGATTATCCGGTAGTGCAGGGCGGCGTGTTACTGGTAGCGACGATGATTATTCTCGTCAACCTGCTGGTAGACCTGCTGTACGGCGTGGTGAACCCGCGTATTCGGCATAAGAAGTAAGGGGCCATCATGTCACAGGTTACTGAAAATAATGTTAATGCCGCACCGGCGCCCATGACGCCATTGCGGGAGTTCTGGCACTATTTCAAACGCAATAAAGGCGCGGTCGTCGGGCTGGCGTATGTTCTCATCGTGATCCTGATTGCGGTGTTTGCCAACTTTATTGCGCCGTACAACCCGGCAGAGCAGTTCCGTGATGCGCTGCTGGCGCCGCCGGTCTGGCAGGAAGGCGGCAGTTGGGCGCATATTCTGGGAACGGATGATGTTGGTCGCGATGTCCTCTCGCGCCTGATGTATGGCGCGCGTTTGTCACTGCTGGTCGGCTGTCTGGTGGTCGTTCTGTCGCTGGTAATGGGGATTATTCTCGGCCTGGTCGCGGGCTACTTCGGCGGTCTGGTCGATAACATCATCATGCGCGTGGTCGATATTATGCTGGCCCTGCCGAGCCTGCTGCTGGCGCTGGTGCTGGTGGCGATCTTCGGCCCCTCCATCGGCAACGCTGCGCTGGCGTTGACGTTTGTGGCGCTGCCGCACTATGTCCGCTTAACCCGCGCGGCGGTTCTGGTAGAGGTGAACCGCGATTATGTGACTGCCTCCCGCGTGGCGGGCGCAGGCGCGATGCGTCAGATGTTCGTCAATATTTTCCCGAACTGCCTTGCGCCGCTGATTGTTCAGGCATCGCTCGGTTTCTCTAACGCCATTCTCGATATGGCCGCCCTCGGCTTTCTTGGCATGGGCGCACAGCCGCCTACGCCGGAATGGGGCACCATGCTCTCTGACGTATTGCAGTTCGCGCAAAGCGCCTGGTGGGTCGTGACCTTCCCGGGGCTGGCGATTCTGCTGACGGTACTGGCATTTAACCTGATGGGTGACGGTCTGCGTGACGCGCTCGATCCCAAACTGAAGCAGTAAGAGGTTCGAGATGGCGTTATTAAATGTAGATCAATTATCGGTGCACTTCGGCGACGAAGGGACACCGTTCAAAGCCGTCGACCGCATTAGCTACAGCGTGAAGCAGGGTGAGGTGGTCGGTATTGTCGGCGAGTCTGGTTCCGGCAAATCCGTCAGCTCGCTGGCGATTATGGGGCTTATCGATTACCCAGGCCGCGTGATGGCGGAAAACCTGCTCTTTAACGGACAGGATCTGAAGCGCATTTCCGAGAAGGAACGTCGCAACCTGGTGGGCGCTGAAGTGGCGATGATTTTCCAGGACCCGATGACCAGCCTCAATCCTTGCTATACCGTTGGCTTTCAGATTATGGAAGCCATCAAGGTACATCAGGGCGGGAACAAGAAAACCCGTCGTCAGCGAGCGATTGACCTGTTGAACCAGGTGGGCATTCCCGATCCGGCCTCTCGTCTGGATGTCTATCCGCACCAGCTTTCTGGCGGCATGAGTCAGCGCGTGATGATTGCGATGGCAATAGCCTGTCGACCAAAGCTGTTAATTGCTGATGAACCGACCACGGCGCTGGATGTGACCATTCAGGCGCAAATCATTGAACTGCTGCTGGAGTTGCAGCAAAAAGAGAACATGGCGCTGGTGCTGATTACCCATGACCTGGCGCTGGTGGCGGAAGCGGCGCACAAAATTATCGTCATGTACGCCGGGCAGGTCGTCGAAACTGGCGCTGCGCAGGATATTTTCCGCGCGCCGCGTCATCCCTACACGCAGGCACTGCTACGCGCGTTGCCGGAATTTGCGCAAGATAAAGCGCGTCTGGCGTCGCTGCCGGGTGTGGTGCCGGGGAAATATGACCGACCGATGGGTTGTCTGCTTAACCCGCGCTGCCCCTACGCCACGGACAGATGTCGTGCGGAAGAACCTGCTCTCAACCAACTGGACGATGGACGTCAGTCAAAATGTCATTACCCACTCGATGATGCCGGGAGGCCCACACTATGAGCACGCATGAGGCCACCTTGCAACAGCCGCTGTTGCGGGCTATCGACCTGAAAAAACACTATCCGGTGAAGAAGGGGATCTTTTCTCCGGAACGGCTGGTAAAAGCGCTGGACGGCGTGTCGTTTAATCTCGAACGCGGTAAAACGCTGGCCGTAGTGGGGGAGTCCGGTTGTGGAAAATCCACACTGGGTCGCCTGCTGACGATGATTGAAACGCCAACCGGCGGCGAGCTTTATTACCAGGGGCAGGATCTGCTCAAACACGATCCGCACGCGCAGAAACTGCGGCGGCAGAAAATTCAGATTGTGTTTCAGAACCCCTACGGTTCCCTGAACCCACGCAAGAAAGTGGGGCAAATTCTGGAAGAGCCGTTGCTGATCAATACCAGCCTGAGTAAAGCGCAGCGTCGTGAAAAAGCGCTGGCGATGATGGCGAAGGTGGGGCTGAAAACCGAGCACTACGACCGCTATCCGCATATGTTCTCCGGCGGCCAGCGTCAGCGTATCGCTATCGCCCGCGGTCTGATGCTTGATCCGGACGTAGTGATTGCCGACGAACCGGTCTCCGCGCTCGACGTGTCGGTGCGCGCCCAGGTGCTGAACCTGATGATGGATTTGCAACAGGATATGGGGCTGTCTTATGTCTTTATCTCGCACGACCTGTCGGTGGTGGAACACATCGCCGATGAAGTAATGGTCATGTACTTAGGTCGCTGCGTGGAGAAAGGGACCAAAGAGCAGATTTTTAACAATCCACGTCATCCCTATACCCAGGCGTTGCTCTCCGCCACGCCGCGGCTGAATCCGGACGATCGCCGTGAGCGGATTAAGCTGACCGGCGAGTTGCCGAGTCCGCTGAACCCGCCGCCGGGCTGCGCCTTCAACGCTCGCTGCCGCCGTCGCTTCGGACCCTGTACGCAGTTACAGCCGCAGCTTAAAGAGTACGACGGCCAGTTGGTGGCCTGCTTTGCCGTCGATCAGGATGAAAATCCGCAGAAACCGCTGAGTTAATTGCGTTTTATGCCGGATGGCGGCTGCGCCTTATCAAGCCTACACCGTACCTGTAGGCCTGGTAAGCGTAGCGCCACCGGGCATGGCTCTCCGGTACGACTTATTCAATCAATTTTAATAACGGCGACAGGCACAACAATATTCCATATAACAGAATAAGCCAGGTTTTCAGGCCGCGTAATTTTTCCAGTTGCGCTACTTTATAAATCAGGAAAAAGGGAATAATACACGCGACAATGCCATAAAGCGGACTGCCTAACTGGAAAAAGACCAATACTGAGACGCGAAACGAAACCCAGATAACCAGAGTAACCACGATAAAGACACAGATACCAGATGTCAGTAACAGTGGGTTGACGTTTTTGACATCCATAATACGACTCAATACATTCAGCACAATACCTTTAAGCGCTTCGTGAAAACCTAAATAAATACCAAAGAACGCGGTAAGTACGGCAAAAATATTGAGGATGGTAGAGGTAATGTGGATGATATGGCCAGGGATTACCTGAGCTGCCAGCGCAAGGGCGGAAATATTCTGCTCGAACGCTGATACCGCCTCTTCATGGCTAATCGAAAAGGTAAACGAGAACGAGAAAAAGAGAATAATGGCAATCAGCGTAATATAGCTAATGCGATGCGTGCGAATCGCCATCCGGGTGGCCAGCACACGGTCAGGTTCGCGCTTACGATAGGCGATGTTCATTGGGTTTAGCACCTGAATGAAGACCGCAGAAAAGAAGCAAAATGGGATAGTGAGCAGTACGTCGCGAAAGAAAACCGATGCGGCGGGAAAGGCGGAAATATTATCAAGATTCCAGTGTGGGATCATCGCAAAACCGAATATCAGAATGATCCCGACTTTTACCACCACCATCGGGCCGGAAATTTTAAATAATAACTTTTCCCCGCCGGAGGCAATCGCCACCAGCACGGCGAAAATCGCGACTTTATAGATAATAGACTGCGAAAGATCGGCCTCAGTAAGGCCGAAGGTTTTGATATAGGAGGCGCTATCAAACACCACCGACAGGGAATAAATAAACACCCCGTGGATAATCATAAGAAAATAGATTACACCGAGAAAAATGCCCCAGTTTTTGCCAAGATAGTGACTGATAATATCCGTATAATCGTCACAGGTTTCGCTTTCAGATAACGTTTTTAGATAAATATCCTGCACAATATAGGTAGCGGGATAGGCGATGATAAAAGCGGTAATAAATACCCAGATCCCCTTGAGACCGATTTGCACTGGCATTAAGACGGTACCGGCGCCGATCGCCATACCGATACACAAGAGCACCCAGCCAAAATCATATTTTGTAAACGGTAATCTCGTTGAAAGCGGTGTGGTCGTAGCGTTACTGTTATTTAATGGTAATGTGTCGTCCTGCATAGAGCCCCCTGCCCAAAATATACGCAGCTCTCTCATAAAGAATGCTGCCTATAACCAGGCTATAGTGCCTTGATACCCGATGCGGCAAACCGGTGACAGCGGTTCGCCGAGCAATCGTCAGAATGCTGCTTTTCTGCTGGCGCGTTCAAGGTCATGAATAATATCGTCGGGATCTTCAGGTCCCGCTGAAAGACGGATAAGTTCGTCGGTAATACCTGCTTTTAGCCATTCCTCTGGCGCAACAGGCGAATATGTCATAGACGCAGGATGCTGAACGAGGGTTTCGGTATCACCGTGACTGGCCGCGAGGAGGCATAATTTACAGAATTGAGCGGCTGACTGCCAGCCTCAGAAATGCTGAATGTATTCTGGCAAATAAAAGTAATCGTCTGCGAAGCGTCACGCAGATTGCACGTTAGCGCCGTGCCGGGACGGGGATTTTGCCGTAATATCAGCAGCAAGCCGGGTTTACCCGGTGAGGCGCAATGTTGCGGGGGCTTGATCCCCGGCGGCATAGGTTGCTGGATAGAGAAAACCCCCGCACGTTGACTGGTATAAACCTGGCAACCTGACGGGGGCTAACTTGAACCTCAACACATCAAGGATAGCCGCGAACGGTTGCCATTGCAACAAGGCGGCTATATGACGCTTACGCAGTTGGGCGTGGCCTTCTGGCACGATCTGGCGGCGCCGATCATTGCTGGCATTATCGCCAGTGTGATCGTCAACTGGCTACGTGACAGGAAGTAACGCGTTTTGAGCGTCTGTCCGCCGTAATGGCAACATGCGCCCGAACCAGGCCGCAGGGGAAACCTTGTGGCCTTTTTCGGTTTACTGCGGGTAAGGCACCCAGTCGCCGCCATTCAGACGAACGTAGGGCTTACCCTGGTACTGAATCACCACCGCATTAGCGTTTTCTGAAACCGGCGCGGTTTGCGGCAGATTGCTGGTCAGCTTGTTCCAGTTCACACTGTCTTCGGTAAAAAGCTTACCGTCCACGGCGCGTACGACCAGTTCGGAAATCGCCAGGTAGCTGCTCGGCTGATTAATATCAATCGGCGCGCCCTCATGCGGGGCTTTCATGCCAAAAAATTTCACGCCCGCCGGGACATTGGTGATGGAGGGGCTGGGAATATCGCGCAGGCCTGAGATCTGCATTCTGTCGCCCTTCAGCGCGCCGCCGTGCTCCGGTACGACGACTACCATCACCTTACGCCCGGATTTCTCCAGTTCGGTAAAGAAAGCGTCCAGTTCATCGAACAGTTTCTGCGCGCGGATTTTATAATCCGCCGTTTTGCTGACGCCGGGGAAATGGTTGCCATCGTGCAGCGGCAGCAGGTTAAAGAAAGTCGCGGAGCGGGAATTGGCTTCACGTTCTTCCCCTGTCAACCAGCGGTTCAGGACCGCCAAATCGTCATATACCGGCGAGCCGTCGAATGACAGCAGGGCGGTTGGCAGGCCGGACTGGTTCATCAGTTCGCTCTGCATACCGCCGTTTTCGCGAACTTCTTTCAGGAAGCCGCCAAATTCACCGTTATGATCCATCATCAGATGCTGAGTAAAGCCCAGTTTCGCCAGATTATCAAACAGATAACATTCGTTATCGGCTGGTTGATAAAGTCGGGTATGCGATGGTTGACCACAGCTGGCGCGCAGCAGACGAATGGCCGCCGGGCCGCTGTAAGACGTACCGGAATTAAAGTGTTTAAACAAAATGTCAAAGTGCGACCATAGCGGATGTGACATCAAGCCTGCCGCTTCGACATCCGACCAGGAGAGCGAACAAATATTGATGACCAATAGGTCGAACGGCTGCGCATCAGGCGGAAGCTGCGCCGGGAACGTCGTTTTCCGCTTTTCTTCCGCGGCATAGAAGGTGTTCAACCAGGCGTTCAGATTCGCGGTCGTCGGCGGCGCGGTTTGCGCAGGCATATCGCCGATGACCGGCTTATCGCCCGCTGTCGCGACGGTAGCGGCTGCATTACCGCCAGTCGTCGTCACCGTATCGGTTGGCTGGCCTGCCGGCCACAGCGTAAAAACCGGGCCGGTTAATGTCAGGACATTCAGCCATACCATGATGGCGACCACAAACACCGTGACCCGAATCCACTGTGATAAAAAAAGCCAGGCAACCAGCAGTACGAAGATGGCGCCGATCATTTGCCAGTTAATAAAACGGGCGATCAGATCGAGCAGATAACCGGAGCTGAATTCCGCCACCTGCGTCCCCTGGCTCATAATGCTTTGCGGGCCGGGTAGCCAGGTATCATGCCAGAACAGCGCGAAGCCGACGGGAATGGCAATCCAGTGGCGCAACCGGTGAAGGCGATACTTTGGTATTGGCATGAGCAGAAACGCCATGAATACCAGATTCAGTAAAGGATGAAAATTCAGATAGCCTGCCCACAGCAGGCCAAACTTGACCAGAAAATAGAAGTTCCAGCCGGAAAGACCGCGCCAGTACTGCCAGAGCGGAGAAGGCATTGAAGGAGTTTGAGTATGCTGAGTCATTTTTTGTCTGCCTTGACTTTCGTAGCGCGGCGCAGAGTTCCGGCTGGTTTTACATAACGAGGTTTGGCAAATAGCAGCCGGGTCGTATCACTGATACGGCGTAGCGAATGACGCGCCAGATACCCCAGCGGGAAGAAAATCAGCGCGCAAAAAAGAATAATTTGCACGATATCGCTGATGGTCATCATGATGCACGCTCCGCGGTGTCGTCGAGCAATCGCAGGGGTTCAGGAATACGACGCCAGATGCGGCCATCGTGTTCGGCATTTATTACCGGGTCGGCGCGTTTTGCCAGCGGTAGCGGCGTTCCCCACAGTTCCGGCGACAATAAGCGCATCTGCACCAGCTCGGCGCTGATTTGTTTATCTTCGAACCAGACCATACGATTAGAGAAAATATCGCCCGTCGGCAAAGGGAAAATATGGTTTAACGCGGTATCCAGATCGTTGACCCGGCAGAATGATAAAAACAGCACCAGACGGTTGCCGCCGATGGTCATAATATCGCCGGTTCGGCTTGGCCGACATAATGTTAACGCCTGCTCAACCCGAATGCCCGGTACCGGGCGCAGCGCGACCAGAACGCCTTTCCCGTCGGCGGGGAGCAGGGTGTTGCTCATCATCGTATGGATGGCATCGCAGAAGGTATCCCACGGCTGAAAACCGCGCAGTTTCAACGGCTGCGTCATCGACAGTAGCGTGGTGATGTCTTCCGGTACGTAACGGCTGAACTGCTGCCCCTGCACGCTTTCAATAAGCGTCAGGCAGCGTGAAAGCGGGGCGTTCCAGGGAATGATCATATTCGCGCCGCAGCCCAGCAGCAGGCGCTCATCGGTGGCGCGCAAACTGGCGATATTTTCGCGCACGACAATTTTCAGCGCGCTTCCCCGTTGGCGCCGCAAAGTATGAATGCGACGAGCAAGCGGCTCGATTTGGTTGTTCTGTGTAAGCGAAAAAATAATTGTCGCGGCCTGCGCCGTGCGCGCGTCGTTGAATAGCGCTTCGTTATTGTCGAAAAGCGTCCAGTGTTCCGAGAGCGGCGGCGCGCCTTCAAGGACGGCGACGTGGCTAAGAATGCGTTTTTCGTCGCTACGCGGCTGAATTGCCGTCTCCTCCTGATGGGATAGCGTCCAGCGTTCGTCCTGCTGACACAGCAATAACTGCTGTCGGGCGCTGACGCCTTTTTCGTTACACCAGAAGGCAATATCGAACAAATGTTGGTCGCCCTGAAAACGTAAACTGGCGAGGCCGAAAAGTGAGCGATACTCGCCCATCAACAACGAGGACTGTTTATCGCTATTATTACAAGGGTTAATAACCAACAATGAACAGTGATGAAAACGAGTCCATTTATTCATTTTTTCCAGCCATTTATGCAGGCTTTCTGACGTTATATTCCGCCACGTGTTATTTGCACAAATAAGAATGAAAAAGTAATGCGTCGGGTTAACAGAACAAAGCAAATCGTGGGGCAAAGAGTATAGCCCTTTTTCTGAATCCGGCATGGTAAATAAGCGGATTTTCTCCGGACCGTGAGATTCATCTAATTTGATTACTTTGCCAGGATCGCCTTCCATGCCGATGACGGCGACATTTGCATTCTCCGTTTGTGACGCAATCGTTTGATTCACCAGGCTGATGGCATCTTGCTGGCGATCGGCGTTAACCCACCAGACGCCGCCGGTTGGCATATGGCGCAGTTCATCCCATAATGATGAGATGCCGAGAGAAAATACGGGGTCCACAGTGTCCCTCATGTCACTATTTTAACTGTTTATCAGTTTACTAGCGAAAGCACAGAAATAAACCTAACATTGAAATTAAAACGCATCAGATTTAGCATGTGAATCAATTTGTCCGGCAGGATGCCCTGTAACTCTGCGCTTTGCATTTTTACACATTATAAATGATGTCACGGAAAGATGAAAAATGCGCGTTCTCCCGTATTGACGACGGGGCGTAATGCTGCCAGTGAGAAATATTTAAAAAGGAGCAACCAGAATGTATAACAATGAACCTGGCGCTCAGTCCGATCCAACGTTGGGCTACACTTTTCAAAATGATTTTCTGGCATTAAGCCAGGCGTTTTCACTACCCGAAATAGATTATACCGATATTTCCCAACGCGAACAGTTGGCGGCGGCGATTAAAAGATGGCCACTTCTGGCTGAATTTGCGCAACCACATTCATTAAGGAAGCCATGAATGGCGATTCTGGGACTGCAGGGCGTGCGCGGCGGGGTGGGAACCACATCTCTCACCGCAGCACTCGCCTGGGCGTTACAAATCTTAGGGGAAAATGTCCTGGTGATTGACGCCAGCCCCGATAACCTGCTGCGCATGTCGTTTAACGTCGACTTCGTCCATCAGGGCGGTTGGGCGCGATCGTTGCTGGACGGCCAGGACTGGCGCGATGCCGGATTACGTTATACCTCACAGCTTGATCTACTGCCGTTTGGACAGCTCACCGCGCAAGAGCGGGAAAATCCGCAGGCCTGGCAGGAGACGCTGGGAGAGATCGGATCGGCTATCCAGGCGCTGAAAGCGAGCGGGCGTTATAGCTGGATTTTACTGGACTTGCCCTACGGCGCGTCACCGCTGACAGGGCAGCTGGTGAGCCTCTGCGACCATACGCTGGCGATAGCCCAGGTTGACGCTAACTGCCATATTCGCCTTCATCAGCAGGCATTGCCTGCCGGAGCGCATATTCTGATCAATGACTTACGCATTGGCAGTCAGTTACAGGACGATCTGTACCAGGTCTGGCTGCAAAGCCAGCGCCGGTTGCTGCCTATTGTGATCCATCGCGATGAGGCGATGGCGGAGTGCATGGCGTCGAAACAGCCGTTAGGCGAATATCGCAGCGATTCGTTAGCTGCCGAAGAGGTGTTAACGCTGGCGAACTGGTGCCTGCTGCATGATGCGGGCGACAAAACGTCCGCCGGGAGCCTGCGATGAGCGCCCTTTCCCGGTGGCTGCTTATCCCGCCGGTTAGCGCGCGTTTGAGCGAGCGCTATCAGGGTTACCGCCGCCACGGCGCGTCGCCGTTTAGCGCAGCGCTCGGCTGCCTGTGGATGATTCTGGCGTGGATAGTGTTTCCGCTTGAGCATCCGCGCTGGCAGCGTATTCGCGACGGGCATAAAGCGCTTTATCCGCATATTAACGCCGCCCGCCCGCGCCCGCTGGACCCGGCCCGTTACCTCATTCAGACCCTCTGGCTGGTGATGATCTCGTCGACTAAAGAACGTCATGAACCGCGCTGGCGGTCATTTGCGCGCCTGAAGGACGTTCGTGGACGTTACCATCAATGGATGGATACCTTACCGGAACGGGTGCGCCAAAAGACAACGCATCTGGAAAAGGAAAAAGAGCTGGGACATCTTAGCAACGGCGCCCGGCGTTTTATTCTGGGCGTTATCGTGACCTTTTCACTGATACTGGCGCTGATCTGTATTACGCAGCCATTTAACCCGCTATCGCAATTTATCTTTCTGCTGTTGCTGTGGGGCGTTGCGCTGTTGGTACGACGTATGCCGGGACGCTTTTCCGCGCTGATGCTCATCGTGCTGTCGCTAACGGTCTCCTGTCGTTATATCTGGTGGCGCTATACCTCGACGCTAAATTGGGACGACCCGGTCAGTCTGGTGTGCGGGCTGATTCTGCTGTTTGCGGAAACCTACGCCTGGATTGTACTGGTGCTGGGGTACTTCCAGGTGGTGTGGCCGTTAAATCGTCAACCGGTGCCGTTGCCGAAAGAGATGTCGCAGTGGCCGACGGTGGATATTTTTGTACCGACCTATAACGAAGACCTTAATGTGGTCAAAAATACCATTTACGCTTCGCTTGGCATTGACTGGCCGAAGGACAAGCTGAATATCTGGATCCTTGATGACGGCGGGCGTGAATCATTTCGTCAGTTTGCCCGACATGTTGGCGTGCATTACATTGCCCGCGCCACGCATGAACACGCCAAAGCCGGCAACATCAACAATGCGCTAAAACACGCGAAAGGCGAGTTTGTGGCGATCTTCGATTGCGACCATGTGCCGACGCGCTCGTTTCTGCAAATGACAATGGGTTGGTTCCTGAAAGAGAAACAGCTGGCGATGATGCAGACGCCGCATCATTTCTTCTCCCCGGACCCGTTTGAGCGCAACCTGGGACGTTTTCGTAAAACGCCTAACGAAGGCACGCTGTTTTACGGACTGGTGCAGGACGGTAACGATATGTGGGACGCCACTTTCTTTTGCGGATCGTGCGCGGTGATTCGCCGTAAGCCGCTGGATGAGATTGGCGGTATCGCCGTTGAGACGGTGACGGAAGATGCGCATACTTCGCTCCGGCTGCACCGGCGAGGTTATACCTCAGCGTATATGCGCATTCCGCAGGCGGCGGGGCTGGCGACGGAAAGCCTGTCGGCGCATATCGGGCAGCGTATTCGTTGGGCGCGGGGCATGGTGCAAATTTTCCGCCTCGATAACCCTCTGTTTGGTAAAGGCTTAAAACTGGCGCAGCGGCTGTGCTACCTCAACGCGATGTTCCATTTCTTGTCCGGCATTCCGCGCCTGATCTTTCTGACCGCGCCGCTGGCTTTTCTGCTGCTGCACGCCTATATCATTTATGCGCCTGCGTTGATGATTGCGCTATTTGTGATACCGCACATGGTCCACGCCAGCCTGACTAACTCGAAGATTCAGGGCAAGTATCGTCACTCTTTCTGGAGTGAAATCTATGAAACGGTACTGGCATGGTATATCGCACCGCCGACTCTGGTCGCGTTGATCAATCCGCACAAAGGGAAATTTAACGTCACGGCGAAAGGCGGGCTGGTGGAAGAGAAGTACGTCGACTGGGTAATCTCGCGTCCGTATATCTTCCTTGTCTTGCTTAACCTGCTCGGCGTGGCGGCGGGCGTATGGCGATACTATTACGGGCCGGAAAATGAAACGCTGACCGTCATCGTTAGCCTGGTGTGGGTCTTCTACAACCTGGTCATTCTCGGCGGCGCGGTTGCGGTTTCGGTAGAGAGTAAACAGGTCAGGCGCGCGCATCGGGTCGAGATTGCCATGCCGGGGGCCATCGCCCGCGAAGATGGACATTTGTTCTCCTGTACCGTACATGACTTCTCCGACGGCGGGTTAGGCATCAAGATCAACGGTCAGGCGCAGGTGCTGGAAGGGCAGAAAGTGAATCTGTTGCTTAAACGCGGGCAGCAGGAATATGTCTTTCCAACGCAGGTGGTGCGCGTAACGGGCAATGAGGTCGGGCTGCAACTGATGCCGCTCACCACCAAACAACATATTGATTTTGTGCAGTGTACCTTCGCGCGCGCCGATACGTGGGCGCTTTGGCAAGATAGCTTCCCGGAAGATAAACCGCTGGAAAGCTTGCTGGATATTCTGAAGCTGGGCTTCCGCGGATATCGCCACCTCGCGGAATTCGCGCCGCCTTCAGTAAAAGTAATTTTCCGATCGTTGACGGCGTTAATTGCCTGGATTGTATCGTTTATTCCGCGTCGCCCGGAGCGGCAAGCGGCGATACAGCCGTCGGATCGGGTTATGGCTCAGGCTCAACAATGATGATAATGCGATGAAAAGAAAATTGTCCTGGATTTGTGCGGCGGTAATAGGATTAAGCGCGTTTCCTGCTTTCATGACGGCGGCGGCGCCTGCTACGCCGCCATTGATAAATGCTGAACCCACCGAGCCTGTGCAGTCGCCCGCAACTCAGGCGCCCGTCGTGGCGCAGACCGCGCCTTCGCGCGAGGTCAAGCTGACCTTTGCGCAAATCGCGCCGCCGCCGGGCAGTATGGCGCTGCGTGGCGTTAACCCTAACGGCGGCATTGAATTTGGTATGCGCAGCGATGAAGTGGCGTCAAAAGCGGTGCTGAATCTGGAATATACGCCCTCGCCGTCGCTCCTGCCGGTTCAGTCGCAGCTCAAGGTTTATCTCAATGATGAACTGATGGGCGTACTGCCGGTGACAAAAGAGCAGTTGGGGAAAAAGACGCTGGCGCAGGTACCTATCAATCCGCTATTTATCACCGACTTTAACCGGGTGCGGCTGGAGTTTGTCGGCCACTATCGCGACGTGTGTGAAAATCCGGCCAGCAGTACTCTGTGGTTAGACATCGGGCGAAATAGCGCCCTGGATCTGACCTATAACATGCTGGCGGTGAATAACGATCTGTCCCACTTCCCGGTGCCGTTTTTTGATCCGCGGGATAACCGTCCGGTGACGTTGCCGATAGTGTTTGCTGACATGCCGGATCTGGCGCAGCAGCAGGCGGCTTCTATTGTCGCGTCCTGGTTTGGCTCGCGGGCGGGCTGGCGCGGTCAGCGCTTCCCGGTGTTGTATAATCACCTGCCGGATCGCAATGCGATCGTGTTCGCCACCAACGATCGACGCCCCGATTTCCTGCGCGATCATCCTGCGGTTAACGCGCCGGTTATCGAGATGATGAGCCATCCGGATAATCCGTATGTGAAGTTGCTGATCGTGTTTGGTCGAGATGATAAAGACCTGTTGCAGGCGGCAAAAGGTATCGCGCAAGGGAATATTCTCTTCCGTGGTTCCAGCGTGGTGGTCAACGATGTAAAACCGCTGCTGGCGCGCAAACCGTATGATGCGCCGAACTGGGTGCGTACCGATCGCCCGGTCACTTTTGGCGAGCTGAAAACCTATGAAGAGCAGCTCCAGTCGAGTGGGCTGGAGCCGGCGCCCATCAACGTTTCTTTGAATCTGCCGCCGGACCTCTATTTGCTGCGTAGCAACGGTATTGATATGGATCTCAACTACCGTTATACCTCGCCGCCGACCAAAGACAGTTCACGGCTGGACATCAGTCTGAATAACCAGTTCCTGCAAGCCTTTAGCCTTAACAGCACGCAGGAAACTAATCGACTCCTGTTGCGCCTGCCGGTACTTCAGGGACTGCTGGATGGTAAAACGGATGTGTCTATTCCGGCGCTCAAACTGGGGGCGATGAACCAACTACGTTTTGACTTCCGCTACATGAATCCGATGCCGGGCGGGTCGGTGGACAACTGTATTACCTTCCAGCCGGTACCGAATCATGTGGTGATAGGGGATGACTCCACTATCGATTTTTCGAAATATTACCACTTTATCGCGATGCCGGATTTACGCGCGTTCGCCAATGCGGGTTTCCCGTTCAGCCGGATGGCCGACCTGTCTGACACGCTGGCGGTGATGCCGAAGACCCCAACCGAAGCGCAAATGGAAACGCTGCTGAATACGGTCGGCGCCATTGGCGGGCAGACCGGTTTCCCGGCAATTAATCTGACAATCACCGATGATAGCGCTCAGATAGCCGACAAAGACGCCGATCTGCTGATTATTGGCGCTATTCCGGGCAAGCTAAAAGACGATAAGCGTATCGATCTGTTGGTGCAGGCGACACAAAGCTGGGTAAAAACCCCGATGCGGCAGACCGCTTTCCCGTCGATTATGCCGGATGAGGCCGATCGCGCGGCGGATGCGCAGTCCACCGTCACCGCCAGCGGCCCGATGGCGGCGGTGGTGGGCTTCCAGTCGCCGTTTAATGATCAGCGCAGCGTGATTGCTCTGCTGGCTGACAGCCCGCGCGGCTACCAGTTACTGAACGACGCCGTGAACGACAGCGGTAAACGTGCCGCGATGTTTGGTTCCGTGGCGGTGATCCGCGAGTCCGGCGTTCACAGTCTGCGCGTTGGCGATATCTATTACGTCGGACATCTGCCGTGGTTTGAGCGGCTGTGGTATGCGCTGGCGAATCACCCGGTGCTGCTGGCGGTACTGGCGGCCCTCAGTGTGGTATTACTGGCGTGGGTATTGTGGCGTCTGCTACGTATTCTCAGTCGCCGTCGTCTCGACCCTGACCATGAGTAACGCATGATGACTATGCTGCGCGGATGGATAACGATGATCGTCATGCTGACGGCAATAAATGCGCAGGCGGCCTGTAGCTGGCCTGCGTGGGAACAGTTCAAGAAAGATTACATTAGCCAGCAGGGACGCGTTATCGATCCGGGCGATGCGCGAAAAATTACCACCTCCGAAGGGCAAAGCTACGCCATGTTCTTTGCCCTGGCGGCGAACGATCGACCGGCGTTCGCGCAACTGTTTAACTGGACGCAAAACAATCTGGCGCAGGGATCGCTGCGTGAACATCTGCCCGCCTGGCTGTGGGGGCAAAAAGATCCCGACACCTGGTCGGTGCTGGACAGCAACTCCGCGTCCGACGGCGATATCTGGATGGCATGGTCGCTGCTGGAGGCCGGTCGTCTGTGGAAAGAGACGCGTTATACCGAGGTGGGCACGGCGTTGCTAAAACGCATCGCTCGCGAAGAGGTCGTGAATGTGCCGGGGCTGGGCTCAATGCTGCTACCTGGCAAAATCGGCTTTGCCGAGGCGAATAGCTGGCGTTTTAACCCAAGCTATCTGCCGCCGCAGTTGGCGCAATACTTTAGCCGTTTTGGCGCGCCGTGGTCGACGTTACGGGAAACCAATTTGCGGCTTTTGCTGGAAACCGCGCCGAAAGGTTTCTCGCCGGACTGGGTGCGTTATGAAAGCAAGCAAGGCTGGCAGTTGAAAGCGGAAAAGACGCTGATCAGTAGCTACGATGCGATTCGCGTCTATTTATGGGCGGGAATGATGCATGATGGCGATCCGCAAAAAGCGCGTTTACTGGCGCGATTTAAACCGATGGCGACGTTAACGATGAAAAACGGCGTTCCACCGGAGAAAGTGGATGTCGTCAGCGGGAACGCGCAAGGGACGGGGCCGGTCGGGTTTTCCGCCGCTTTACTGCCTTTCCTGCAAAATCGCGACGCCCAGGCCGTGCAGCGACAGCGGGTCGCAGACCATTTTCCTGGCAGAGATGCCTATTACAACTATGTGCTGACTCTCTTTGGACAAGGCTGGGATCAGCACCGTTTTCGCTTCACCGTCAAAGGTGAATTATTACCTGACTGGGGCCAGGAATGCGTAAGTTCACGTTAAGTCTCATGCACGCTTTTTTGCCGGCTGGCGGTCGAAACGCCTTACCTGGCAAAAGGGGCGTTTCTCGGGCATTGTTGGGTTTATCGCTTGGTATGGCGCTAACACCGCTTGCCGGCGCAGCGACCTCCGCGCAGCAACAGTTGCTGGAGCAGGTTCGGCTGGGCGAGGCCACGCACCGTGAGGACTTAGTCCGTCAGTCGCTCTATCGCCTGGAGCTGATCGACCCCAATGATCCACAGGTTATCGCCGCCCGTTTCCGCTATCTGTTGCGCCAGGGGGACAGCGACGGGGCGCAGAAGCTACTTGACCGGCTGGCGCAACTGGCGCCGGAGTCGACGGCGTATCAATCTTCCCGCACCGCGATGCTGCTCTCCACGCCACAAGGACGTCAGTCTTTGCAGGAGGCGCGTTTACTGGCGACGACCGGCCATACTGAACAAGCGATCGCCAGCTACGACAAGCTGTTTAAAGGTTATCCGCCGGAGGGCGAACTGGCGGTCGAATACTGGACGACCGTGGCGAAATTGCCCGCCCGCCGTCACGAAGCGATTAACCAGCTACAGAAAATCAATGCCGTCAGTCCGGGTAATAACGCTCTGCAAAATGCGCTGGCGCAACTGTTGTTCGCCAGCGGGCGGCGCGATGAGGGATTTGCGGTGCTAAAACAGATGGCGAAATCCAGTACGGGACGCAGCGCGGCCTCCGCCATCTGGTACCAGCAGATAAAAGATCTCCCGGTGAGCGACGCCAGCGTAAAAGCGTTGCAAGACTATCTGACGCAGTTTAGCGAAGGCGATAGCGTGTCTGCCGCCCGCGCCCAGCTTAGCGAGCAGCAAAAACAGTTAGCCGATCCGGCGTTCCGCGCGCGCTCGCAGGGCATCGCGGCGGTTAATGCCGGAGAAGGCGGTAAGGCCATTGCGCAATTGCAGCAGGCGGTGAGCGCCCGGCAGGACGACAGCGAGGCGGTCGGCGCGCTGGGGCAGGCATACTCACAGCGTGGCGATCGCGCCCGCGCCGTCGCGCAGTTTGAAAAAGCGCTGGCGATGGCGCCGCACAGCAGCAGCCGCGATAAGTGGGAGAGTCTGCTGAAGGTCAATCGCTACTGGCTGTTAATTCAGCAGGGCGACGCGGCCTTAAAAGCGAATAATCTGGCCCAGGCGGAGCGTTTCTATCAGCAGGCGCGAGCAGTGGATAACACCGACAGCTACGCGGTGCTGGGGCTGGGGGATGTGGCGATGGCGCGCAAAGATAATGCCGCCGCCGAACGTTATTATCAGCAGACGCTGCGTATGGATAGCGGTAATACCAATGCTGTACGCGGGCTGGCGAATCTTTATAGCCAGCAGTCGCCGCAAAAAGCCGCCGCGTTTATCGCTTCTCTTTCCGCCAGCCAGCGGCGCAGTATCGACGATATCGAACGCAGTCTGGAAAATGACCGTCTGGCGCAGCAGGCGGAAACGCTGGAAAGCGAGGGCAAATGGGCGCAGGCCGCAGAACTGCACCGTCGTCGGCTGGCATTAGATCCGGGGAGCGTGTGGGTGACGTACCGACTGTCACGCGATCTGTGGCAGGCCGGGCAGCACGCCCAGGCCGATGCGCAAATGCGCGCTCTGGCGCAGCAGAAGCCAAACGATCCGGAACAGGTCTATGCTTATGGGCTTTATCTTTCCGGCAGCGATCGGGACCGGGCGGCGCTGGCGCATCTCAATACCCTGCCGACCAGCCAGTGGAACAGCAATATTCAGGAACTGGCGGGCCGATTGCAAAGTAACCAGGTGCTGGAAAGCGCTAACCGCTTGCGCGATAGCGGCAAAGAACGCGAAGCGGAAGCGTTGTTACGTCAGCAGCCGCCCTCTACGCGCATTGCGTTAACGTTGGCGGACTGGGCGCAGCAGCGTGGCGATAATGCGGCGGCCCGCGCCGCTTATGACGCCGTTCTGGCGCGGGAACCGGGTAATGTCGATGCCATGCTGGGGCGGGTGGAAATCGACATCGCACAGGGCGATAACGCCGCGGCGCGCGCTCAACTGGCGGCGCTGCCTGCGTCGCAAATCACCTCTATTAACATGCAGCGCCGCATCGCGCTGGCGCAGCTCCAGCTTGGCGATATCACGGCGGCGGCGCGGACCTTCAACCGCATTACGCCGCAGGCAAAAGCACAGCCGCCATCAATGGAAAGCGCGATGGTATTGCGTGACGCCGCCGCTTTTCAGGCGCAAACGGGCGAGCCGCAGCGGGCGTTGGAAACCTACAAAGAGGCAATGGTCGCCGCGGCGATTACGCCGGTTCGTCCCCTGGATAACGATACCTTTACCCGCCTGACGCGCAATGATGAAAAAGACGACTGGCTAAAACGCGGCGTGCGTAGCGATGCGGCGGAGTTGTACCGTCAGCAGGATCTCAATGTCACGTTGGCGCACGATTATTGGGGGGCGAGCGGGACTGGCGGTTACTCCGATCTGAAGGCGCATACCACGATGCTTCAGGTGGATGCGCCCTGGTCGGACGGACGGGCGTTCTTTCGTACTGATATGGTGAATATGGATGTTGGCCGTTTCTCTACGGATGCGGACGGAAAATACGATAATAACTGGGGTACCTGTACGCTGGAGAAATGCAGCGGACATCGTAGCCAGGCCGATACGGGCGCGAGCGTGGCGGTCGGCTGGCAGAATGAGACCTGGCGCTGGGATATCGGCACGACGCCGATGGGCTTTAATGTCGTTGATGTGGTCGGCGGCGTCAGCTATAGCGACGATATCGGGCCGTTGGGTTATACCCTGAACGCGCATCGTCGCCCGATCTCCAGCTCACTGCTGGCGTTTGGCGGGCAAAAGGACGCCAGCAGCAATACCGGCACCAAATGGGGCGGCGTGCGGGCCAACGGCGGCGGCATCAGTCTCAGCTATGATAAAGGCGAAGCAAACGGTGTCTGGGCGTCGCTCAGCGGCGACCAGTTGAGCGGTAAAAATGTGGAAGATAACTGGCGCGTGCGCTGGATGACCGGTTATTACTATAAGGTGATTAACGAGAATAACCGCCGCGTTACCGTCGGGCTGAATAACATGATCTGGCATTACGACAAAGATTTGAGCGGTTATTCACTGGGTCAGGGCGGTTATTATAGCCCGCAGGAATACCTGTCGTTTGCGGTGCCGGTGATGTGGCGGCAGCGTACGGAAAACTGGTCGTGGGAGCTGGGCGGCTCGGTATCCTGGTCGCACTCCCGCACCCGTACCATGCCGCGTTATCCGCTGATAAATTTGATCCCGGCGGATTATCAGGAGGATGCGCGTGACCAGACCAACGGCGGCGGCAGCAGCCAGGGATTTGGCTATACCGCGCGGGCGCTCATTGAACGTCGGGTCACTGCCAACTGGTTTGTGGGTACGGCTGTCGATATCCAGCAGGCGAAAGACTATACCCCCAGTCATCTGCTGCTGTATGTCCGTTATTCCGCGGCGGGCTGGCAGGGGGATATGGATTTACCGCCGCAGCCTCTGGTGCCTTACGCTGACTGGTAATTATTGCGTCAGGCCTACGAATTGACAGGCGTCGTAGGCCTGAGAAGCGCAGCGCCATCAGACGCTATCATTAACCGTTATTCAGAAAAGTCCTTTTCAGATACAGCCTCTCTTAATGCCGCTGCAATCGGGTATACTCAGGCGGCAGTCCGGGATATCCAGGGAGAGTCAATTTGCGCGTCAGCCGCTCGTTAACAATTAAACAGATGGCAATGGTTGCGGCCGTTGTCATGGTGTTTGTTTTTGTCTTTTGCACCGTTTTGTTGTTCCATCTGGTACAGCAGAACCGCTACAACACGGCTACGCAACTGGAAAGTATCGCGCGATCTGTTCGGGAACCTCTTTCTTCCGCGATTTTAAAAGCGGATCTCCCCGGCGCGGAAACCATTCTGGAAAGTATTAAACCTGCGGGCGTGGTGAGTCGCGCCGATGTGGTATTGCCGAATCAGTTCCAGGCGTTGCGTAAGCGCTTCATTCCTGAACGCCCCGTCCCGGTTATGGTGACGCGTCTCTTCGAACTGCCGGTACAAATTTCTTTACCGGTTTATTCGCTGGAGCGTCCCGCCAATCCGCAACCGCTGGCCTACCTTGTATTGCAGGCGGATTCGTACCGTATGTACAAGTTCGTCATGAGCGCGCTCTCTACGTTAGTGACCATTTACTTACTTTTATCGCTGATCCTGACGGTGGCCATCGCCTGGTGCGTAAACCGCCTGATTGTGCATCCGCTGCGCAAAATCGCCCGCGAGCTGAACGACATTCCGCAGCAGGAGCTGATCGGACATCAGCTGGCGTTGCCGCGTTTGCATCAGGATGATGAAATTGGAATGCTGGTGCGCAGCTATAACCTCAACCAGCAGCTTATGCAGCGTCAACGCGAGGAGCAAACGGACAACGCGATGCGTTTTCCGGTTTCCGAGCTGCCCAATAAAGCCTTTTTAATGGCGCTGCTGGAACAGGTTATCGCCCGCCAACAGACCACCGCGCTTATCATCGTGACGTGCGAAACGTTGCGTGACACGGCAGGCGTGCTGCAAGAAACGCAGCGGGAGATTCTATTACTGACGCTGGTTGAGAAGCTGAAGTCGGTGCTGGCGCCGCGCATGGTGCTTACGCAGGTCAGCGGGTATGACTTCGCCATTATCGCCCACGGCGTTAAAGAGCCGTGGCACGCCATCACATTAGGTCAGCAAATACTCACTATCATTAATGAACGACTGCCCATTCAGGGTATTCAACTGCGCCCAAGCTGCAGTATTGGCATTGCGATGTATTATGGCGATCTGACCGCCGAAGAGCTCTATGGTCGCGCCGTCTCCGCCGCCTTTACCGCGCGCCGAAAAGGTAAAAATCAGATCCAGTTCTTTGACCCGGCACAGATGGAGGCCGCTCAACAGCGCCTTACCGAAGAGAGCGATATCCTTACCGCGCTGGATAACCATCAGTTTGCCATTTGGCTGCAGCCGCAGGTCGAGATGCGCAGCGGCAACGTATTAAGCGCCGAAGCCTTATTACGTATGCAGCAGCCGGACGGTAGCTGGGAATTGCCGGAGGGGCTGATTGAGCGCATTGAATCCTGCGGCCTGATGGTCACGGTGGGCCATTGGGTGCTGGAAGAGTCCTGTCGCCAGCTTGCCGCCTGGCAGGAGCGCGGCGTGACATTGCCGCTCTCCGTCAATCTTTCCGCGTTACAGCTCATGCACCCTGGCATGGTGTCGGAGCTGCTGGAATTGTTAAACCGCTATCGTATTCAACCAGGTACGCTGATTCTTGAAGTCACTGAAAGCCGCCGTATCGACGATCCGCACGCTGCCGTCGCTATCTTACGTCCGTTACGTAATGCTGGCGTGCGTATCGCACTGGATGATTTTGGCATGGGTTACGCGGGGCTGCGCCAGTTACAGCATATGAAGTCGCTACCGGTCGATATCCTTAAAATTGATAAAATGTTTGTCGATGGGTTACCGGATGATCACAGCATGGTGACGGCGATTATCCTGATGGCCCGCAGTCTTAATTTACAATTGATTGCCGAGGGCGTGGAGAACGAGGCGCAACGCGCGTGGCTGGAACAGGCTGGAGTCAACGTGGCGCAAGGCTTCCTGTTTGCTCGGCCCGTTCCCGCGGATATCTTTGAAGAACGGTATCTGTCGCACGAAAATCCTGATTACAAAAGTTAAAAAAGGTCGCGCTTGTGCGAGCCAGCTCAAACTTTTTAACATTTTTGTTTCAATTATGATCCTGACGCATTTCTGTCATGTTGTGTGGGTGTTATTTTAAGGCCGCAGGTTACTCATAACCTTACAAGACCTGTGGTTTTTACTTCAAGGACACCCTATGAAAACCTCTCTGTTCAAAAGTCTTTATTTTCAGGTCCTGACAGCAATCGCCATTGGTATTCTCCTTGGCCATTACTATCCTGAACTAGGCGCACAAATGAAACCGCTTGGCGACGCGTTCGTTAAGCTCATTAAGATGATCATCGCTCCTGTCATTTTCTGTACTGTCGTGACGGGCATCGCAGGCATGGAAAGCATGAAGGCGGTGGGCCGTACCGGCGCGGTCGCGCTGCTTTACTTTGAAATTGTCAGTACGATTGCGCTGATTATCGGTCTTATCATCGTCAACGTTGTGCAGCCTGGCGCCGGGATGAACGTCGATCCGGCAACGCTGGATGCGCAGGCGGTGGCCGTTTATGCCGCACAAGCCAAGGAGCAGGGCATTATTGCCTTCCTGATGGATGTCATACCGGGCAGCGTGATCGGCGCGTTTGCCAGCGGCAACATTCTGCAGGTCTTACTGTTTGCGGTGTTGTTTGGTTTTGCGCTGCACCGTTTGGGCAGCAAAGGCCAGCTCATTTTCAATGTGATTGAGAGTTTTTCGCAGGTCATTTTCGGCATCATCAATATGATCATGCGCCTGGCGCCGATTGGCGCATTCGGCGCGATGGCCTTCACCATCGGTAAATACGGCGTCGGTTCTCTGGTGCAACTGGGGCAGCTCATTATCTGCTTCTATATCACCTGTATTCTCTTCGTGGTGGTGGTGCTGGGGACGATTGCACGGGTAACGGGCTTTAGCATTTTTAAATTTATTCGCTATATCCGGGAAGAATTACTCATTGTGCTCGGCACCTCCTCTTCCGAGTCAGCGTTGCCGCGTATGCTCGATAAGATGGAAAAACTGGGGTGCCGTAAATCGGTGGTGGGGCTGGTGATCCCGACGGGGTATTCGTTCAACCTTGATGGCACCTCTATCTACCTGACGATGGCGGCGGTGTTTATCGCCCAGGCGACCAACAGCCATATGGATATCTTCCACCAGATCACGTTGCTGGTCGTGCTGCTGCTCTCGTCAAAAGGCGCCGCGGGCGTGACCGGAAGCGGCTTTATTGTGCTGGCGGCCACTATCTCCGCCGTGGGCCATTTACCGGTTGCGGGACTGGCGTTAATCCTCGGTATTGACCGCTTTATGTCCGAAGCGCGCGCGCTGACTAACCTGGTGGGTAACGGCGTGGCGACGGTGGTGGTTGCCAAATGGGTGAAAGAGTTAGATCACCAAAAGCTGGACGATGTGCTTAATAATCGTGCGCCGGATGGCAAAACGCACGAAATTTCCTCCTAATCTCGCCACTTATGCCCGTAGTCCCTTCCAGGACTGCGGGTGTTTGCGCATAATTGACCCCTGCGCCCAAAGCATACAGCATGATGCTTAGGGATTATTTCACTTCTTCCGTGACATTTTTAGGTTCTCGCGGTCTAACACGAAGTGTTTTTACGTCATATTCAGGCATCCCTGCCGGGGCTGTCTTTTTATTACCAGGATTGTTGATCAGGGGTTCACATGCAGGGCACAAAAATTCGACTCTTAGCGGGCAGTCTGTTGATGTTGGCCTCTGCCGGCTATGTGCAGGCAGATGCGCTCCAGCCCGATCCGGCATGGCAACAGGGGACGCTGGCTAATGGGTTACAGTGGCAAGTGTTGGCTACGCCTCAGCGCCCCAGCGATCGTATTGAAGTTCGTCTCCAGGTTAATACCGGTTCGCTCACCGAAAGTACGCAACAGAGCGGGTTCAGCCATGCGATTCCCCGTATCGCGCTGACGCAAAGCGGTGGTCTGGATGCCGCACAGGCACGTTCTTTATGGCAGCAAGGGTTTGATCCGAAACGTCCCATGCCGCCCGTTATTGTTTCTTATGATTCCACGCTCTATAACCTCAGTTTACCCAATAACCGTAACGATCTGCTGAAAGAAGCGCTGACCTATCTGGCTAACGTCTCCGGTAAATTAACCATTACGCCAGAGACGGTGAATCATGCGTTAAGCAGCGAAGATATGGTTGCGACGTGGCCAGCAGATACTAAAGAGGGCTGGTGGCGTTATCGGCTGAAAGGGTCGGCGTTATTGGGGCACGATCCCGCGGAACCGTTAAAGCAGCCGGTAGACGCAGCCAAAATTCAGGCTTTCTATGAAAAATGGTACACCCCGGATGCCATGACGCTGATTGTTGTCGGCAACATTGATGCGCGCTCCGTCGCCGAGCAGATCAATAAAACGTTCGGTACGCTGAAAGGTAAACGCGAAACGCCCGCCCCGGTGCCGACGCTTTCGCCGCTGCGGGCGGAATCAGTGAGCATTATGACCGATGCGGTGCGCCAGGATCGTCTCTCCATTATGTGGGATACGCCGTGGCAACCGATTCGCGAGTCGGCGGCGCTGTTGCGCTACTGGCAGGCGGATCTGGCGCGCGAAGCGCTGTTCTGGCATATCCAGCAAGAGCTTACTAAAAATAACGCGAAAGATATTGGTCTGGGGTTTGACTGCCGGGTTCTGTTCCTGCGCGCGCAGTGCGCCATCAACATTGAATCACCTAATGATAAGCTCAATACCAATTTGAGCCTGGTGGCGAATGAACTGGCGAAAGTACGCGATAAAGGTTTGTCGGAAGAGGAGTTTACTGCTCTGGTGGCGCAGAAAAATCTCGAATTGCAAAAGCTGTTCGCGACCTACGCGCGTACCGATACTGACATTTTGACTGGACAGCGTATGCGCTCGCTGCAGAATCAGGTGGTGGATATCGCGCCGGAGCAGTATCAGAAGCTGCGTCAGAATTTCCTCAACAGCCTGACCGTCGATATGCTCAATCAGAATCTACGTCAGCAGCTATCGCAGGAGATGGCATTAATTTTGCTGCAACCGCAAGGCGAGCCGGAATTTAATATGAAGGCGTTAAAGGCTACGTGGGATGAAATCATGGTCCCGACAACTGCCGCCGCTGTTGAAGCAGATGAGGCGCATCCGGAAGTGACGGAGACACCGGCGGCACAGTAAGCTGCCGCCTGCCGGCCCGGTAAGCGCAGCGCCACCGGGCAAGAGCGAATGACTTACTGCGGCATCGCGTCGTGCGGAATAATGGCCCCACGGTACTGAATTACCGTGCTGGCCGTCAGGTGTCCGCGCTTCGCGGCATCCGTCGCGCTGCCGCCCGTCAAACGAACGGCCAGATAACCGGCGCTGAAGGAGTCGCCTGCGGCAGTGGTGTCTATCACTTTCTCTTTCGGCAGTTTCACTGCCGGAACGTCAATGAGCGCCTCGCCCTGAATCGAGACCAGGCAAGAGTCCGCCCCGCGTTTTACCACCACTTCCTGCACGCCTGCCGCATGGGTGCGGGCAATGACCTCTTCCACGGGTTGCTGACCCCATAGCGCGTCTTCATCGTCCAGTGTCAGGAAGGCGATATCAGTACATTCCAGCATCTTTTGATAGACCTGCTGCGTTTCTTCGCGACTTGTCCATAAACGCGGGCGATAGTTATTATCAAAAATAACTTTCCCGCCGTTGGCCCGACATTCACGCAATAAAGACAGCAGCTTATCACGGCTGGTCGGGCTTAAAATTGCGAGGCTAATGCCGCTCAGGTAGAGATAATCGAAGGTCGCCAGCGCCTCGCAGATAGCCGCTGACTGCTCGCTCTCCAGCCAGAATTTCGCTGCCGCTTCGTTACGCCAGTAGTAGAAGGTACGCTCGCCAGTGTCATCGGTTTCGATGTAATAGAGGCCTGGCAGGCGATTTTCCATCCGCTGCGTTAGCGAGGTATCCACATTTTCATGCTGCCACGCCTCCAGCATCTGTTGGCTGAAACTGTCGGTACCCAGCGCCGTCACATAGTGAACGGCCAGAGCGGCAGAATCGACCTGACGGGCAATATAAACGGAGGTATTCAGCGTGTCGCCGCCGAAGCCGCGCTGAACATCAGCGCCTTTCTGCGACAGCTCAATCATGCATTCGCCAATCACGGCAATCTTTTTAGACATAGTCGTGAACCTGATCTGTAAAAATTAGCGTTAGTGTGCGCTGTGGATGTTTAGTGGTCAATAATATTAAAACATCGGTCCATTATTTTTTTGAGCAAGTGCGTATTTTTGACAAGTTTCGGGGTCTGTTTTTATTTTGCCAGGGACCGAGGGTAAAGTTCTCTGCCTGAACGCCGATAACCTTTGACGAGTCCGGACAGTCACACTCCCATTAACAGGACAACTGAGATGATAAAGCAGGTTATCCAGCAGCTACGCGTTCCTGATGCAGGTATAGAGAATTTGCAGGAACGGCGCTATTGGCTGCAATGCGAGCGTGCCTATACTTACCAGCCGATATACCAGACGGATGGCCGTCTGATGGCGGTTGAACTTCTCACTGTCGTCACCCATCCTGATAACCCTTCCAGACGTATTGCCCCGGATCGTTATTTCGCGGAGTTAGCGGTTCGACACCGCATTGACGTAGTGAAAGAACAACTTCATCAGCTTGAACAAAAAGCGGATTTTTTCACTCGCCATCACTTATTGGCATCGGTCAATGTCGACGGCCCTACGCTGATTGCCATGCGACGACAGCCGGACATTCTGGCAGCGATGGAGCGCTTACCCTGGCTGCGTTTCGAACTGGTGGAACATATTCGTTTGCCGAAAGACTCCTCTTTCGCCTCGATGTGTGAGTTCGGCCCGCTGTGGCTGGATGATTTTGGTACTGGTATGGCCAATTTTTCAGCGCTGAGCGAAGTGCGTTATGACTACATTAAAGTGGCGCGAGAGCTGTTCGTCATGCTGCGTCAGTCCCCGGAGGGACGCAACCTGTTCACTCTGCTGCTGCAACTGATGAACCGCTACTGCCGCGGCGTTATTGTCGAGGGCGTGGAGACGCTGGAAGAGTGGCGTGATGTGCAGCGTTCGCCCGCCTTTGCTGCCCAGGGCTATTTTCTTTCTCGACCCGTGCCGCTGATATCGCTCGAAGAGGTGATTCTGACCCTGTAACGCCAGACTGTTCCCGTAATACGTGGTATTACGAGGCGCGGTCATCCTCCTTTTTCGTCTGGCTGAACTATCTTTAGGACAGGCAAGGGAAGAAGTGAGGAAATAACACATGACTAAAGCAGGCAAAATAACCGCCGCCATCACAGGGACTTTCTTGTTGTTGATCGTCATAGTGATTTTGTTGATCGCAACATTTGACTGGAACCGCCTCAAACCGACCATCAACCAGAAAGTCTCTACCGAATTGAACCGGCCTTTCGCTATTCGCGGCGATTTAGGCGTGGTGTGGGAACGCCAAAAACAGGAGACCGGCTGGCGAAGCTGGGTACCGTGGCCGCATGTTCACGCGGAAGACGTCATTCTCGGCAATCCGCCGGATATTCCGGAAGTCACGATGGTGCATTTGCCACGCGTTGAGGCGACGCTTGCCCCGCTGGCGCTCCTGACCAAAACCGTCTGGCTGCCGTGGATCAAACTGGTGAAACCCGACGCGCGTCTTATTCGTCTGTCCGAGAAAACCAATAACTGGACCTTTAACCTCGCGCAAGACAAGAATACGGACCCCAATGCTAAACCTTCCGCCTGGTCCTTCCGGCTGGATAATATTCTCTTCGACCAGGGGCGAATCGCGATCGATGATAAGGTCAGTAAAGCGGATATCACTATTCTGGTCGATCCGTTAGGCAAACCGTTGCCGTTCAGCGAAGTGACGGGAACGAAAGGCAAAGCAGACAAATCCACCGTGGGCGACTATGTCTTCGGCCTGAAGGCGCAGGGGCGTTATAACGGGGAACCGTTGACCGGTACGGGGAAAATAGGCGGTATGCTGGCGCTACGTAGCGAAAGTACGCCTTTTCCTGTGCAGGCCGATTTCCGCTCTGGTAATACGCGGGTGGCTTTTAGCGGCGTGGTGAACGAACCGATGAAAATGGGCGGCGTCGATCTGCGGCTTAAATTCTCTGGCGATTCACTGGGCGATTTATATGATTTAACCGGCGTGCTGCTGCCGGATACGCCGCCGTTTGAGACCGATGGGCGATTGGTGGCGAAAATTGACGCCGAAAAGTCATCGGTATTTGATTATCGCGGTTTTAATGGGCGCATTGGCGACAGTGATATCCACGGCTCCCTCACTTATACCACCGGTAAACCGCGCCCTAAACTGGAAGGCGATGTCGAATCGCGCCAGTTACGACTGGCCGATCTTGGGCCGCTGATTGGCGTGGATTCCGGGAAAGACGCTGAGCAGTCGAAACGGTCTGAACAGCGCAAAGGCGAGAAGAATGTTCAGCCGGCGGATAAAGTGTTGCCTTACGATCGCTTTGAAACCGACAAATGGGACGTTATGGACGCCGATGTCCGGTTTAAAGGCCGGCGTATTGAGCATGGCGGCAGTCTACCGATTAGCGATCTTTCGACCCATATCATCCTGAAAAACGCCGACTTACGTCTACAGCCGCTGAAGTTTGGTCTGGCAGGCGGCAGTATTGTCTCCAACATCCATCTGGAAGGGGATAAAAAACCAATGCAGGGGCGGGCGGATATACAGGCGCGTCGGCTGAAGCTTAAAGAACTGATGCCGGATGTGGAGCTGATGCAGAAAACGCTGGGCGAGCTGAACGGCGATGCGGATATTCGCGGGACGGGCAACTCGGTCGCCGCGCTGCTTGGCAACAGTAACGGCAATCTGAAATTATTGATGAATGATGGATTGATTAGCCGCAACCTGATGGAAATCGTGGGGCTGAACGTCGGCAACTATATTGTCGGGCAGATTTTTGGCGATGACGAAGTGCGGGTTAACTGCGCGGCGGCGAATCTCAATATTGCGAACGGCGTGGCGCGACCGCAAATTTTTGCTTTTGATACAGAAAATGCGTTGATTAACGTGACCGGTACGGCGAGCTTCGCCTCTGAACAGCTCGATTTAACCATTGATCCGGAAAGTAAGGGGATTCGTATTATTACGCTGCGATCGCCGCTGTACGTGCGCGGGACATTTAAAAATCCGCAGGCGGGCGTCAAGCCCGGCCCGCTGATTGCGCGCGGCGCGGTTGCGGCAGCGCTGGCGACGTTGGTAACGCCCGCCGCCGCGCTATTGGCGCTCATTTCGCCCTCTGAAGGCGAAGCCAATCAGTGCCGGACGATTTTAACGCAGATGAAGCAGTAACGTGAAACGTAGCGCCGGATGATGCCATCCGGCGCCCTATTACAACGCCTGATGACGCGTCTCATGGGTTAATAGCAGTGCAATCAGCGTCAGCGCCGCCATTGACGCCAGGTAAACCCCTACCGCCGCCAGCCCGTAGTGGCTTTGCAGCCATGCGGCAATATACGGCGCGACGGAAGCGCCCAGAATCGATGACACATTGTAGGAAAACGATGCGCCGGTATAGCGCACTTCCGTCGGAAATAGCTCCGGCAGCAGCGCTCCCATTGGGCCGAAGGTCAGCCCCATCAGGCTCAGGCCTAACAACAGGAACACGAATACCAGCGCTGGATTGCCTGAACCCAGCAGCGGGGTAAAGGCGAACAACGCGAAGAGAATGATGAGCGTGGTAATGATGACCATGCTTTTCCGACGACCAAATGCGTCCGCCAGCAGGCCGGCGACGGGCACCATCACGCCGAAACCAATCACCGCCATCATCAGCATCCACAGTATTTCATTGCGCGGCAAGCCAAGCCCCACCGGCGCGGCGGCCGTGCTGTAAGTCATGGAATAGACGGTCATGATATAGAACAGCGTGTAGGTCGCCAGCATGATAAACGTGCCGAGAATGGTTACGCGGACATGCTTCGTCAGCAACGTGCCCAGCGGTATTTTTACCTGTTTTTTCGCTGCGGCGACTTTCGCAAACACCGGCGTTTCATGCAGCGACACGCGCACATACAGGCCGATAATCACCAGCACCGCCGAGAAGATAAACGGCACGCGCCAGCCCCAGCTCATAAACTGCTCGTCGGTCAGCAGCCAGGAGAGCAACAGGAAGGTGCCATTGGCAAAGAAGAAGCCGATCGGCGCGCCCAACTGCGGGAAGGAGCCATACAGCGCGCGTTTGCGCGGCGGCGCATTCTCCGTCGCTAATAACGCCGCGCCGCCCCATTCGCCGCCCAGCCCCAGTCCCTGACCGAAACGCGCCAGCGCCAGCAGCAGCGGCGCGAAAATACCTATCGTCGCGTAGCCCGGTAACAGACCGATAATGACCGTGGAGATCCCCATCGTCAGCAGCGAAGCCACCAGCGTGACTTTGCGGCCTACCCGGTCGCCGAAGTGGCCGAATAGCGCAGAGCCAATCGGACGCGCCACAAACGCGATAGCGAAGGTGGCGAGCGATTGTAGCGTTGCCGCAGTGGGATCGCCCTGGGGGAAGAAGATAAGGGGGAACACGATCACCGCAGCGGTGGCGTAAATATAGAAGTCGAAGAACTCAATCGCGGTGCCGATAAGCGAGGCAATAACGACTTTATTGCGTGAGTTTACCGGAACATGTTCCTGCTCATGGTCGAGTGTTGTGGCGGTTGCTTGCATACTATTTTCTTATTTTTAGCGAACGAATAGCCATATTACGCACAGCAAAAGTTATATTTCAATGTGTAACAAAAGCCAAAAATGGTCAAAAAAAGCGCAAAAAGGGGATAATGTTTAAGCCAGCCATTTTGCGTCTATGAAATGCTTCACATAATTTTAGAATTGGTGGATAAAACTGGTTTCGGGTTAAATAAAAGTTAATTACTGGATTTATATGCTGAAACAATGAGATGAGGCGGAAGGACGTGCCTGATTGTACCGCCGGGTACGCTTTGCTTGCCCGGCCTGGATCTACACATCAGTAGGCCGAATGACGACGCCGTGCGTGCCATTCGGCAGCAAGCCGCAGACTAGCGTTGCGTTTTACCCGGCATTCGCGGGTCGTCCTTGTATTCGGCGGTGGCTATCCAGGCCGCGCAGAATAACGTCAGGCGGGCAAAAAAGTAGAAGAATGCCATCAGACCGAGTACGGAGCCAAACGCCGCGCCGGAAGGCGATTTCACCAGTGACGGCAGCGTATAGGTCATAATGATTTTAATCACCTCAAAACCGATAGCGGCGATAAATGTCCCGCGAATCAACGCTTTTTTACGGGGACGATGGCGAGGCAGTCGCCAGAAAATCCAGAAAAAAAGTAGATAGTTGGCAAAAATAGAGATGGCCAGACCGATCAAATGCCAGGCCGGTTTTAACCATTCGATGCTGTCGAGATACAAGGCGGAGATGATCATCTGCTGGGCGGAACCGGCGATGGAAGTAATGGACAGCGTAATGATTAAAGCGATTAATAATCCAATCAGCGAGATAAAATCGCGCAGATATTTGAGCCAGATTTTCTCCTGATCCTGCGGCTTGCGCTCCCAGACGTCCCGTGACTGGGCGCGAATCGCTTCCCGCAGGTTGCCCATCCAGTTAACGCCGGAATAGAGCGCGATACCCAGTCCGACCAGCCCTACCGTGGTACGCTGTTGAACCGCCGTATTAATCGTATTTTTAAGCGTGGACGCCAGCGTAGGATCGCTCACATTCATCAATATCTTGCTGAAAATATCTTCCAGTAGATTAGGGTGCGAGGCGAGGATAAAACCTGCCGCGGCAAAGGACACCATCATTATCGGGATCATCGACAGAAACGAAAAGTAGGTGATAGCCGCGCCAAACTGATTACCCAGTCGATCATTAAAACGTTCGGTCGCGCGAATGAGGTGGGCCACCATCGGTTGACGCTGAATTTTTTGCATCAGGGTGGTGACGGAATGCAACGCCTGATTTGCCTTTTCGTTTTTTTCCGGGGCGTCATGCGGCTGCGTTTCTATTTTTTGTATCGGGTCGTGCTCCAGTTCCTGAATAGGGCGTTTTACGTCATTTTCCTGCGTCATCAGGTCGGTAGTCCTTCATCATTAATAGAATATGTCAGTATAGCTTCTCCCCGGTGGATGCTGAAAATGCGGCTACTCTGCGGCCTCTTTAATGGTTTCAGTCAGCCATACCATAAACAGGTGTACCCGGCGGGAAAGATTACGGCGATGGGGATAATGCAGCGTCACCGGCAGTGGAGCGGCGCGATATTGCGGTAAAATTTCAATGAGCGTTCCGGCGCGTAACGCCTCCCGTACAGCAATGCGCGGCGTCTGAATGATCCCTAATCCTGCCAGACAGGCCGTATGCCAGGTCTCCGTACTGTTTACCGTTAGCATTCCGCCGGTTTTTACCCACTGCATACCGTGGGGAGTTTCAAAGGCAAAACCCGGTGAAGAGACTCCCGGGGTCAATGAATAATGCACCACCGCATGTGAGGCGAGATCGTCAAGGTTTTCCGGATACCCAAAGCGCGCTAGGTATTGTGGGCTGGCGCAGTTCACCCTTCTTAGTTTGCCAAGCGGGCGCGTCAGTATCCCTGGCGCATGTAGCGGCTCTGTGCGCACCACGCAGTCGAAATCTTCCCGTAGTAAATCGACCTGTCGATCGCTACTACAAAGTTCCAGCGCAATGCCGGGATACTGATGCAAAAAAGTGGGCAGGCGCGGCATGATGAGGCTGTTTGCGAGACATGGCGGTATATCTACCCGTATTTTGCCACTGATACTGGCGGGATCAGGCTGGAAAAGACCCTCCAGTTCATCCAGGTTACTCAACAGATCTTTTGCCCGTTCGTAGTAAACCATTCCGTCCTGAGTAAGCTGTACCCGCCGGGTGGTGCGGTGGAGCAGGCGGATGCCCAGTTGATGTTCTAACGCTTGTATTTGCCGTGAGACGCTGCCTTTGGGAAGGCCGATATCCTCTGCTGCACGGGAAAAACTTTCCCGTTCCGCCACGCGTACAAACAATTTCATTGCATATATTTTATCCATCATCAGGCTCTATTATTGTTCTTATTGAAACAGTGACGCTGAAGCGGCTGGTTTTATTGATTTTCTAGCACCTAATAAGCCCTTTCGCAATCATTGCTCGCGTGACGAATACGTCTGATCGCGTTGCGCGGCGGATTTATCGCCTTCCGGCCAGGCATTTTAGCGCCAAAAAGCCGATAAACGGGACGAGAGCGGTAAAACACGCTGATAGCCGCGAGTGTAGTGGGAGAGAGAAATGCATGTACATATACGGTATTGTCATTGACCCATCGTCGCGGTTTTCAGGCGGATTGGCTATTTTTTAACAAAATGTGCTACTTTATTTTTTGTAACACATCAGGCGAAAAGCAGATATTTCCTTTGTGACGCGCCAGGCGTACTCTTCATTAAATTAATATTCAAATTAGCCTTGACTGTTCACGCTAATAAGATATTCCTTACTTTAAAAGGCTAATTTTAGCGAATTCTGTAATCCCGATGTTGAAGCTGTAAATATTCATAACCTTTCCCTTCCTCAACCAATGACTATCGGTAAAATGGCCTATACCAAATGGCGACTTCTTATTTTACCCTACGGGTAATACCCTTCCTCATCTTGAGACTATTATCTTACCCAGGTGGAGAAAAGTAATGCAGGTAATCATGTTTGACAGGCAGTCAATATTTATTCATGGAATGAAAATCAGTTTGCAGCAGCACATTCCAGGAATAAGTATCCAGAGTGTCGGTCAGGCAGAAGAACTCTGGCAAAAAATAGAAAGCGTGCCGGATGCGCTGGTCATGCTGGATAGCGGCCTGGATGCTGAATTTTGCCGCGAGGTGCTACAAAGAATCGCGCAGCAATTTCCGGAGGTGAAGATTATTATCACGGCGATGGATGGCAGTCAAAAGTGGCTGCATGAAGTCATGCAATTTAACGTTCAGGCCGTGGTGCCACGCGATTCTGATGCCGAAACCTTTGTCCTTGCGCTCAATGCTGTCGCTCGCGGGATGATGTTTTTACCGGGGGATTGGTTAAATTCAACGGAGCTGGAGTCCCGTGATATAAAAGCGTTAAGCGCCCGCCAGCGGGAAATTTTACAGATGCTTGCCGCAGGAGAATCAAATAAACAAATTGGGCGGGCGTTAAATATTAGTACCGGGACGGTTAAAGCGCATCTGGAGTCGCTTTACCGGCGGCTGGATGTAAAAAATCGTACCCAGGCCGCCATGATGTTAAATGAATCGAATTAACGACGTTAAATTCGCAGTCCGCTTATTTCTGGCTGTGAAATATCACCCGTATTGATTAATGATAAAAAACGCTGATGTCCGATGCTGAACATCAGCGCAATAAGCGTTTCGCGTTGAAACCGATCATTAAGTTCCGGCAAACAATTCTGTAGCAGCATATCGCAGCTATTGAGGTCATCCAGCAAGAATGCCTCCGCCTGGTCGGGCGTAATGAATGTCAGCGTCTCATCCGGCGTCAACATATGCCCGTAACCAATCACCCAGTTACCCTGCCGATCGCGATACTTTTCCAGCGACAGACCCTGCCACTGTTTAATAAACGCGATGCAGGCGGAGCTAAAGCGAGATGAAATGTGCGGCATGGCATCTTTCTCATAAAAAGCGCGATTATAAAGTGTGCTGCACGCGTGGCTAGCGGTCAGACGGCCAAACGCAGGCAGGGAAAAGGTCTATGCCGTTCAGCGTCACGCCGCGTTGACAGAATGAAAAACTGATGTTTTTGGTTAGTAACCGATCTTCTTATAAATTTGCAATCATTAAGATTAAGTCACTGAAATGTGGCTAAATCTGTTATATCTATGAAAAAACATAATTAAAAGAAAACGAAGATCTCGTCGCGGGATCGTCTTTTTAGGGAAGATAATGACGAATAGCGCTTCGCAGGCGACACGCGCGCCTTTTGAACATAGCCTGGGGATTATCCGCCAGGCATCAATAGAAATCCTGCTGCTGCTGGGTATTCATACCACAGAGGGAAAAGAGCCCCGGTGGTTCATGGAACAACTTGAGCAGGCGCGTCTTAACCTGGGCGGTTGGGGCGCGGTGGCGAAAAAATTGCGGATAAATGACGCGCAGTTGAGCCAGTTTATGCTGCAACTGCGTCACCTTCAGCAGCATGTTCCCCAGTATGACAGCGGGCAAGAGGTGAGCGAAAATCAACTCCTTGCCGCGTTGCGTTTTGTCACCTCGCTGGAACATCTACGTCAGCAGCAGCCGCTACTGACGTATCAAACTGAGCTGGAAGAACCCGACCAGGAGGCGCATCTTGAGGCGCAGCGTCAGCTTCGGGCGATAGAACTGACGTTAAAAGCGCTTATTGCGCGCGCATGGCCGGATCGGGCGTCGCTGAATCACTACCTCAAGCAACATTTTGGCCCGGACCGTTTGCGCCAGTGGTTAAAACAGGGAGAAGATCAACATGCGCTGGAAGGCATGTTGTTCAGCGAACTGGCGCTTATGGTGGTCGATAAAAAATTATTTGCCCGTCATTACGTCAGAATTTTTAATGACGCCTCAGCGTTAACGCTGTTCGCCGAGTCGCGCACCACCCTGCGTATGTTTCTGGATGATTGCCGCCTCGCGCGAAACGAGGTTATCGCCAGGCAGCCGCTCACCTCAGCGCAGCTTATGCTGCTAAACGTTCAGTATCAGCAAATCGTTCGGCCCATCCAGCGCGCCTATGCCGAAAAACGTACTCGCGTGAATCCCGCTTCGTTTCTGCTGGCGGATGAACGTGAATTGCGCCAGTTCTGGGAAACCGCGCGGCTTAAAGATCGGCAGGCCGGGGGAGATAAGCATGAGATTAGCGAGAGCATAGAACCACCGCGTAAGCGGCCTCCGCGTACGCCTGAAGAGCGTGAGCAACTTATTTCCGGCACTTTGTGGGCCGGGGTTGGCGTCATGACGCTGGCGATACTGGCGGGCGCGTTCTGGCTATTTAGTTCGCCGTCGCCAGGCTCCGATAACGGGCAAGCTCCCGCAATGGCGCAGGATGAACCGCCGCGCGAGGCGCCTTCCGCGCGGGAAACGCTCAATCATATGGGGATTACCTGGGATGCGTTTACCATGCGGGCGGCGATAGAGCGCAATGATACGCGGGTGACGGCGCTGTTCCTCCAGGGCGGAATGAACTGGCAGCTCGCGTGGACGGAGCAGGCGTTTGCGGCAGGACATACCGAGGTGCTGCAACTGTTGTTGCGTTATCCCGCGCTGATGGATGAGGTCAAACCCTGCCGACGATTTATCACAACGTTAAGTCATGACATGTCGAGCGGCGCGCCGCTGACCGCGATGCATAAAACCTATTTGCAAACGTTTTGCACCGTTCCGGCTGTTGTGACGCGCCAGCAGCACGATACGGAGCAGGCCCGATTGCGCGCTCAGGCCCGGCCCAGCGCAGACAATAAAAAATGGCTGAAAATTCAGTCAGCCATTTATGATGCGATTCACTGAGGCCGGAGCAGGTTAAGGCTCTCCGTAAAGGCCAATCAGGCGGCGCACCACGCCATTGGTCCAGCCGAACCCGTCCTGTAGCGGATACTCGCCCCCGCCGCCTTCGCGGGGCGTACCGCCGGAAATATGGTATTTCTCGATCAGTTTATGGTGCTCCTGATAAAAATGGTTCACCGTTTTTAACCAGTTATGGGCGATTTCATCGCCCAGCATATCGTCGCCATACAGTTTGAAGCCTTGAATCGCCATCCATTGCAGCGGTGCCCAGCCGTTCGGTTTATCCCACTGTTCGCCGGTTTCGTATTCGGTCGCCATAATCCCGCCGGGCGTTAACAGACGGCTGCGTACCACATTTGCCAGACGGTCGGCCTGCTCGTGGTTCGCCATACCGACATACAGCGGCACGATACTGGCAGCGGAAAAGAGCGCCATTTCTTCGCGTCGCCAGTCATAGTCCCGATAACAGCCGTTTTCATCATCCCACAGATAATGGTTCACGGCGGCGCGTCGGTCGCTGGCTTTCTGGCGAAATAGCGCCTCGGTGTCACGTTCGCCTTTCAGTGCTGAAATATTGGCGATAGCGCTCTCCAGTTTATACAGAAAAGCGTTCAAATCGATAGGGATAAACTGGGTCGTACGTATGCTGGCAAGCCGGCCCGCATCGCGTAGCCAGCGTGAAGAATAGTCCCAGCCGGACGCCGCCCCGGCGCGCAAATCCCGGTAGACTTCATTGGGCGGACGACCGGAATGTTTTGCGGTTTCGACATCTTCCAGCCAGGACTCGTCGCGCGGCGTGTCGCGATCGTCCCAGTAGCGGTTCAGCAGGGAACCGTCCGGCATCCGCACAACGTGGCGATAAGCCTGGTTGAGCGCCAGCGATTCGGCGCCGTCCATCCAGAAGGCGTATTCCATTTTGAGATGGTCGAGATAACGCCGCGCGCCGCGTACGCCATCTTCTTCGAACAGTTCAACCATCAGGGCGAAAACCGGCGGCTGCGAACGGCTCAGATAATAGGTCCGGTTGCCGTTGGGAATATGGCCATAGTTTTCAATCATCCAGGCGAAATTATCCGCCATACATTTAAGTAAATCTTCGCGCCCGCTTTCCGCCAGACCCAGCATGGTAAAATAAGAGTCCCAATAATAGGTTTCGCTAAAGCGGCCTCCCGGCACGATATAGGATTGCGGCAGCGCCAGCAGCGAAGACCACGGAATATGATCCTGCGGTTCGCGCGTCAGTATCGGCCAAAGCTGGTCAATATGTTCTTTGAGCGAGTTTTCGGGGTTAGAGACATACTCGCTGGATAAGGTTTCCGGTAGCCAGAAATGGTTCTCGACGAAACGGCGTAAGTCAAAATCACGGTGGCGTCTGACCTTACGGTAGCGGATCAGGATATCAAGCGGGTCCATCTTCGGCGCGCAGTCCGGGAACGTTTTACTGTCTGGAAACAGTTTTGTTGACTGTACATGCTCGAACAGTTCGAGATACCGATCGGCAGGGGTCAGGGCGTCAGAGGCGGGAAGCCCCTCGATCATCTCCGGCTCCGGTTCCGCCTCGATCATTTCATCCAGCTTTAACTCGCACGGGTCTGTTTCATAAAGCAGATCGACATCAATAGTCAGATCTTCAGAAGGCGTGGGGTTTAATTTCTGGTTGAGCATAATGACAAGGACCTCCGGCTTGCGTCGTAAAAGATACGGGTGTTGCCCGGCTGTCTATTAAGCGTAGACATTCGCTTCGATACCTGAGTGGCAAAGTGTGCGATAGATCACATTTTGCAATTTGTCTCTCAAGAAAAACAATTTATAACTTACTGAATAGTATTGCGAAAATCCTATTTTCATGACGCCCGCCCCAGACCTAAAATCAGAACATTCGTTTCATAGCGGTATCACTACGTCACCGCATGGCGTGGATTCACAAGCAAAGGTAACGTAAATAGTTATAATACAAGCTATGGCACCATGATAATACAAATGGATACAAATGATCGAGCAACCCGACAGTAAAAGCGCCAAACCGCTTTATAAGCAGCTTGAAGCCGCCTTAAAAGAGGCCATTGCGCGTGGAGAGTATAAACCAGGCCAGCAGATCCCGACGGAAAATGAACTGAGCGCGCGCTGGCAGGTGAGCAGGGTCACGGTCCGTAAGGCGTTGGATGCGCTGACGCGTGAAAATTTGCTGACCCGTGTCTCCGGCAAAGGCACCTTTGTCTCTGGTGAGAAATTTCAGCGTAGCATGACCGGCATCATGAGTTTCAGCGAGTTATGCCAGTCCCAGGGACGTCGCCCGGGGTCACGCACCATCAAATCCGTTTTTGAATCGGTAGACGATGAGACAAAAGCGTTACTGAATATGAACGATGGCGAAAAAGCGGTCGTCATTGAACGTATCCGCTATGCCGACGATGTGGCGGTATCGCTGGAAACCGTACATCTTCCCCCACGTTTTGCGTTTTTGCTGGACGAAGATCTTAATAATCACTCTTTGTATGAATGCTTACGTGAGAAATACCATTTATGGTTTACCCACTCCCGTAAGATGATCGAACTGGTTTATGCCAGCTTTGAAGTCGCCCATTATCTTGGCGTCAACGAGGGTTATCCGCTGATCCTGATAAAAAGTGAAATGATTGATAACAAAGGAGAACTCTCCTGCGTTTCGCAACAGTTGATTGTCGGCGATAAAATACGGTTTACCGTATGATGTCAGCATTACGCTAACGAAGAGCAGGCTGAATCGGGATCCAGATCGCGGATCCCGATTTTTTTTGGTTTCCATCTTGATCAAATGTCTTTAAATGTCATATAAAAATAACAATACATTATGAGTCATTTATGGCGAATCCTCGCCTGTATCTTTATGGAACCAGAGGAAAGCATGATGGGTATGAAAGAGACAGTTAGCAATATTGTGACCAGCCAGGCAGAGAAAGGAGGCGTTAAACACGTCTATTATGTGGCGTGCGGCGGTTCTTATGCGGCGTTCTATCCGGCGAAAGCATTTTTAGAAAAAGAAGCGAAAGCGTTGACTGTCGGTCTGTATAACAGCGGAGAATTTATTAACAACCCGCCGGTAGCGCTGGGAGAAAATGCCGTTGTGGTTGTCGCCTCCCACAAAGGTAATACGCCAGAGACAATTAAAGCGGCTGAAATCGCCCGTCAGCACGGCGCGCCGGTCATTGGTTTAACCTGGGTAATGGATTCACCGTTGGTGGCGCATTGCGACTATGTGGAAACGTACACGTTTGGCGACGGTAAAGATATTGCCGGAGAGAAAACGATGAAAGGCCTGCTGAGTGCGGTCGAACTGCTCCAGCAGACGGAAGGGTATGCGCACTATGACGATTTTCAGGATGGCGTCAGCAAAATCAACCGTATCGTCTGGCGCGCTTGCGAGCAGGTTGCGGAACGCGCGCAGGCGTTCGCGCAGGAATATAAAGACGATAAAGTCATTTACACCGTCGCCAGCGGCGCGGGCTATGGCGCAGCCTACCTACAGAGCATCTGCATCTTTATGGAAATGCAATGGATACATTCCGCCTGTATTCATAGCGGTGAGTTTTTCCACGGGCCGTTTGAAATTACCGATGCGAATACGCCTTTCTTCTTCCAGTTTTCCGAGGGCAATACGCGGGCGGTGGATGAACGCGCGTTAAACTTCCTGAAAAAATATGGCCGCCGGATTGAAGTTGTCGATGCGAAAGAACTGGGGCTATCGACCATTAAAACCACGGTTATTGATTACTTTAACCACTCTCTCTTTAATAACGTTTATCCCGTTTACAATCGGGCGTTAGCTGAGGCGCGTCAGCATCCGTTAACGACGCGCCGCTATATGTGGAAAGTGGAATATTAATTACATCAGGATGGATAAAAAAGCAGGGACGCTTTTTATTGTAAAGACAAACAAGGAATAATGATGAGCATCAGCGTATTGGGTATTGGCGACAACGTTGTCGATAAATACCTGCATTCCGGCATCATGTACCCCGGCGGTAATGCATTAAATTTTGCTGTCTATGCGAAATTAGCAGACATCCCCAGCGCGTTTATGGGGGCGTTTGGCAATGACGACGCCGCGCAGCACGTACAGGATGTATTACACCAGCTACAGATAGACATCTCTCACAGCCGCCATTATACCGGCGAAAATGGGTATGCCTGTATCCGTCTCTCGCATGGCGATCGGCAATTTGTCGCCAGCAACAAAAACGGCGTATTGCGGGAACATCCTTTTAGTCTGTCTGACGACGATCTTCGCTATATATCACAATTTACCTTAGTCCATTCCAGTATTAATGGCCACCTGGAATCGGAACTGGAGAAAATTAAACAACAAACCGTCTTACTCTCTTTTGATTTTTCCGGGCGCGGTACAGACGACTATTTTGAAAAGGTATGCCCGTGGGTAGATTATGGATTTGTCTCCTGTAGCGGGTTATCGCCAGATGAAATCAAAATAAAACTCAATAAACTTTATCGTTATGGCTGTCGGCATATTATTGCCACCTGCGGGCATGAAAAAGTTTATTATTTTTCCGGCGCGGATTATCTGGAGTGGCAACCTGCTTATATCGAACCTGTCGATACGCTGGGCGCAGGCGACGCCTTCTTAACCGGTTTTTTGCTTACCATTTTGCAATCGGGTATGGCGGAACCCGATAAAGAAAGCGTGTTACGCGCCATGCGGCAGGGCGGGAAATCGGCGGCGCAGGTGTTATCTCATTACGGCGCATTTGGCTTTGGTAAACCGTTTGCACAATAGGTTACGTCCCTCAATGTAAAGCGACACTCACTCCAGATAACCCAGGAGGAAGTATGTTTTGGACGGAATTATGTTTTATCCTTGTGGCCCTGATGATAGGCGCCAGGATCGGCGGCGTATTTTTAGGGATGGTCGGCGGGTTAGGCGTCGGCGTGATGGTTTTTATTTTTGGCTTGACGCCTTCTACGCCACCGATTGATGTTATTCTGATTATTCTTTCTGTTGTCCTGGCGGCCGCTTCTTTACAGGCCTCCGGCGGGCTGGATTTACTGGTCAAACTGGCGGAAAAAATTCTGCGTCGCCACCCTCGTTACATTACGTTATTAGCGCCGTTTATCTGTTATATCTTCACTTTTATGTCAGGAACGGGGCATGTCGTTTATAGCTTGTTACCGGTTATTTCTGAAGTCGCACGGGATTCTGGTATTCGACCGGAACGTCCTTTATCTATTTCCGTTATCGCATCGCAACAGGCGATTACCGCCAGTCCTATATCTGCCGCCATGGCGGCGATGATTGGTTTAATGGCGCCGTTGGGCGTCTCTATTTCAACCATTATGATGATTTGCGTGCCCGCCACGTTAATCGGCGTAGCGATGGGGGCAATAGCGACCTTTAATAAAGGAAAAGAGTTAAAAGACGATCCGGAATATCAACGTCGGCTTGCTGAAGGGTTAATTAAACCTGCGCAGAAAGAAGTAAAAATACGGTGGTCACTTCGCGCGCCAAATTGTCGGTGGCGTTATTTCTGACCAGCGCGATCGTTATCGTTCTGTTAGGACTGATTCCGGCGCTGCGGCCCATGGTGGAAACAGCGAAAGGGCTACAACCGCTTTCGATGTCCGCCGCTATCCAGATTACGATGCTCTCTTTTGCCTGCCTGATTGTGTTGTTATGTCGGCCGCAGGTCGATCAGATTATCAGCGGTACGGTATTTCGGGCGGGCGCGCTGGCGATTGTCTGCGCCTTCGGCCTGGCCTGGATGAGTGAGACGTTCGTGAATGGTCATATCGCGTTGATTAAGGCAGAAGTGCAAACTCTATTGCAACAGCATACCTGGCTTATCGCCATTATGATGTTTTTCGTGTCCGCTATGGTCAGCAGCCAGGCGGCAACGACGTTAATTCTGTTGCCGCTGGGGCTGGCGTTAGGGTTGCCCGCTTATGCATTAATCGGTTCCTGGCCTGCCGTTAACGGCTATTTCTTTATTCCGGTGGCGGGACAGTGTCTGGCGGCGCTGGCGTTTGACGACACCGGTACGACGCGTATCGGCAAATATGTGCTTAACCATAGTTTTATGCGTCCGGGATTAGTTAACGTGATTGTCTCGGTCATTGTCGGGCTGTTAATAGGAAAAATGGTTCTGGCCTGATTGTTATTCATGTTTTTATAGCACACGCCACTTATTATTTTTAATTCAGAGGAAGAAAATGAAAATTAGAGTTTTCATGGCCACCGTGTTGCTGCTCATCAGCCACTGTGTATTTAGCACAACGTCACTACCGCATATTGTTATTCTCGCGACAGGCGGTACTATCGCCGGGACGGCAGCCAATAATACGCAAACCGCCGGATATAAATCCGGTGAACTTGGCGTGCAAACATTAATAAATGCCGTGCCGGAAATGAATAATATCGCTCGCGTTGACGGCGAGCAGGTGGCGAATATTGGTAGCGAAAATATGACCAGCGATATCATCCTGAAACTTTCACAGAAGGTGAATGCGTTATTGGCGCGGGACGATGTTGACGGTGTGGTTATTACTCATGGCACTGACACGCTCGATGAAACCGCCTACTTTCTTAATTTGACCGTGAAAAGCGACAAACCGGTGGTGTTTACCGCTGCAATGCGGCCCGCGTCGGCAATCAGCGCCGATGGCGCAATGAACCTGCTGGAAGCGGTCACGGTGGCTGCTGACCCGAATGCGAAGGGACGCGGTGTAATGGTCGTTTTAAACGATCGTATTGGTTCGGCGCGCTTTGTAACGAAAACCAATGCCACGACTCTGGATACCTTTAAAGCGCCGGAAGAGGGCTATCTGGGGGTCATCGTTAATGGTCAGCCACAGTTCGAAACGCGGGTGGAAAAAATTCATACCCTGCGATCTGTTTTTGACGTACGTAATATCAAGAAATTACCCAATGTGGTGATTATTTACGGCTATCAGGACGACCCGGAATATATGTATGATGCGGCGATCGCCCATCACGCGGACGGTATTATTTATGCCGGAACCGGCGCAGGTTCAGTCTCGGTACGCAGCGACGCGGGGATTAAAAAAGCGGAGAAGGCCGGGATTATCGTGGTGCGTGCTTCCCGCACCGGAAACGGCATAGTACCGTTGGATAAAGGGCAGCCAGGGCTGGTGTCTGACTCGCTCAACCCGGCGAAGGCGCGAGTCTTGCTGATGACGGCATTAACTCAGACGCGTAATCCGGAACTGATCCAGAGTTATTTCAGTACGTATTAATCATGAAGGCTTGTGCGCCCACCCTCGAAGATGGGCGCACAAGATCTTAACGCATGGTCACAAACTCTTCCGACGCGGTCGGGTGAATAGCGACGGTATTATCGAAGTCTTTCTTGGTAGCGCCCATCTTCAGCGCCACTGCGAAGCCCTGCAACATTTCATCCATGCCGAAGCCGATACCGTGGATACCCACAATTTTTTCTTCCGGCCCGACGCAGACCAGCTTCATACGGCACGGCTGGCGGTGCGTCGTCACCGCGGTATACATAGCGGTAAACGATGATTTATAGACTTTCACCTGCTCGTCGCCGTACTGCTCGCGCGCCTGCGGCTCGCTTAACCCGACGGTGCCGATAGGCGGATGGCTAAAGACCACGGTCGGGATGTTGCTGTAGTCCAGATGCTCGTCCGGCTTGTTGTTAAACAGGCGTTCGGAGAGACGGCGACCGGCGGCGACGGCGACTGGCGTTAACTCCACTGCGCCGGTGTTATCGCCAACGGCGTAAATGCCTTCTACGTTCGTGTTCTGCCATTTATCAACGATGATGTAACCTTTTTCATTGGTTTTCACGCCCGCCGCCGCCAGATTAATATTGTCGGTCGACGGTTCGCGACCAATGGCCCAGATCAGGCAATCAACGGTTTCACTGCGGCCATCTTCCAGTTCCAGAGTCAGACTGCCGTCGGCGTTTTTCACCACCGCTTTCGGCACGGCGTGAGTATGCAGTTGCGGGCCTTCGGCGTTCATCACCTCAACCAGCGTTTCGCTAATCATCGGGTCAAAACTGCGCAGCGGCGCATGTTTACGGACAAACAGATGCGTTTTCGCCCCCAGCGCGTTGATAACGCCAGCCAGTTCAACGGCGATATAACCTGCGCCTACCACCGCGACGCGCTCCGGCAAGGCAGACAGCGCAAAGAAACCGTCGGAATCAATTCCGTATTCCACGCCTGGAATGCTCGGATGGCTCGGACGGCCGCCGGTAGCGATCAAAATATGGTCGGCGGTGATGGTTTCGCCGTTCACTTCAATGGTTTTGGCATCGACAAAGCGGGCAAAGCCTTTAATCACATCCACGTTATTTTTGCCCAGCACGTTGTCGTATGAAGTATGGATGCGGTCAATATACGCGGTACGGCTGGCAATCAGCTTGCTCCAGTCGAACTGATTAATCGTGGCGTCAAAACCGTAGTCCGGGCCATACAGATGAATCGCTTCACGAATCTGCGCGGCATGCCACATCACTTTCTTCGGCACGCAGCCCACGTTAACACAGGTGCCGCCCAGCTCTTTGGCTTCGATGAGCGCACATTTCTGGCCGTACATAGCGGCGCGGTTAATCGAGGCGATACCGCCGCTGCCGCCGCCGATAGCGATGTAATCATAGTGTTTGGTCATGACCGCTCCTTTATGTTCGTTGTCGGACGGATAGATTCTGCGCTACCCGCCAAAATATTCGCGATTGTATACCTGAAGGTGAAAGGTTCCACCGATGGCTGTGATTACTCCGGCACGATCCAGCTTACCGAAGTGTGTCCGTGACCGTTTGGCGCCAACCTGCTGTGCAGCCACGGTAGCACGTTGTTCATCTGCTGCTCCAGTTTCCACGGCGGGTTAACCACGATCATACCGGACGCCGTCATCCCGCGCTGATCGCTGTCCGGGCGGATCGCCAGCTCAATTTGCAGGATTTTACGGATGCCGGTGGCCTCCAGATCATGAATCATGCGCTTAATTTGCTGGCGGAGCACCACCGGATACCATAGCGCGTATGTACCGGTGGCGAAACGTTTATAACCCTCGCTGATGCCGCTGACTACCGCCTGGTAGTCGGTTTTCATTTCATAAGGTGGGTCAATGAGGATCAGACCGCGGCGGGAAACCGGCGGTAATTTGGCTTTCAGTTGCTGATAGCCGTCAGCGCGTTCCACGCGGGCGCGGTTGTCTTTTTGAAACTCCGCGCGCAACAGTGGGAAGTCGCTGGGATGCAATTCCGTGAGTTGCAGACTGTCCTGCTCACGCAGCAACTGGCGGGCGATTAACGGGGAGCCCGGATAGTAGCGTAACTGCCCGCTGCGGTTGAAATGTTTTACGACGCTAATATACGGTTCCAGTTCGGCGGGCAGGTCGTCCTGCTGCCAGATACGGGCGATGCCTTCCAGATACTCTCCGGTACGTTCAGCATGTTCGCTGCCCAACTGATAACGCCCCGCGCCCGCGTGCGTGTCCAGATAGAGAAACGGTTTTTCTTTCTCTTTTAGCGACTCGATGATCAGGCTCTGAACGGTATGTTTAAGGACGTCGGCGTGGTTGCCAGCGTGAAAGCTGTGGCGATAACTGAGCATGGATGCAGATATTCCGGGAAGTAAACAAGTTAGCCGATAGTTTACCGCAGATCCGCGCAGATTACCCCAGTACCGCCATGTTGTTTCGCGCGTTGTGAAAGTATTGCAAGACGTGTTCGTATCATCAAACCGTCAACTGCGCAGGCCAGCATCGCCTGTGGGCAAGGTAGTAGTTTTGACCTGGCGTTATTTTTAATGAAAGGAACCATAATGAAACTACACATTACTGTACTGGCGTCATCTCTGGCGCTGGCGATGCCGGCACTGGCGAAAGATATTCCCCTGTCCCAGGCGGAGTCGATAGCGAAAAGCGTGACGCCCGACTCGGCGAGCGTCGCCTTTAATGACCTTGAGGCTCAATGGCTGACACAGTTGCGTAAGGCATTACAAGGCGATACCGCCGCGTTGACTCGCGACGCCCTGGCTCAGATGCGACAGAATTCCATCCAGGCGGATAATGCCTGGTTACAGGCTAGCGGTTATGATTTTCATACTACTGAGAATCAACAGATGGGGATTACCCTACTTTCCGCCTTCAATACATTGCCGGAAGCAGTATTGAAAGACAATCTGGCGACGGTGACGGCGATTAATCACGATGCCGATGTTAATACCCGTCACCAGGCGCTGGCGGATGCGGAAAGCGTGGAGTATCTCTATTTCCTGAGCGACGCAATGGGGCCGCGGCTGGGGCGGGCATTTCTCGCCGCTTATGATAAAGGTGAGTTGGGCAAAGCGGCAGCGTTGATTAAAGCCTCGGAAGTCAGCACCGGCGCGGCGAAAAAATATTTTCATTACCCGCGTCCTTACCAGGTGCCGGGTAATACTATCCATTTGACGCCGGATGATGTGGTGGTAAAAGATGGTCATCCTTATACCGCAGGTGGCGGTGCTTTCCCCAGCGGACACACGAATACCGGTTATACGGATGCGCTGTTGATGGCGGAAATGATCCCGGAACGCTTTGATGCGCTGGTGATTCGTGGCGCGCGTTATGGCTATTCTCGCCTGGTTCTTGGCGTACACTATCCGCTGGATGTGATGGGCGCGCGGATGGTCGCGCAGCGTAATGTCGCGCATTATCTTAACGATCCGTATTACCGTACGTTATTCAACGAAGCTCGCGCCCAACTGCGCGAGGCGCTGGTGAAAGAGTGCGGTACGACGATTGTCGAATGCGCGGCATCGGCCGGAAAAGACGATCCGTACCGCGATCCGGCTATGCATACCTTCTACCGCTTCACCATGACTTATAACCTGCCGCAACAGAAAGGCGAGCATCAGCCGTTGAAAATACCAAAAGGCGCCGATGTTCTGCTACAGACAGCGCTGCCGAACCTGTCGCCAGCGCAGCGTCAGGCGTTAATGGAAGAGACGGCGTTACCGGCAGGATATCCGTTGTCGGGCGAGACCGAGGATCAACAGTTCTGGCAGCGTCTGGATCTGTCCGCTGCTTACGAGATGGCGAGAAAAACGCGCTGACGTTGTCACCCGGCTGATAAAACGTAAGCCGGGATGATGTTAAAGGGGCGGCTTATTGCAGCGATACCCACGTCTGTACGCTGTCCATCATTGAAATTCCCCTTACTATCCCCCATTCTAGATCTCATCGCGAGAGCGCCAAAAGCGCGCTCCACTCACCTTCTTCTACAGGACTGCGCATATGACCAATCCATTACTAACGTCTTTTTCACTGCCGCCTTTTTCTGCAATTAAACCGGAGCATGTGGTGCCTGCGGTCACCAAAGCGTTGGCCGATTGCCGGGCGGCGGTAGAAGGCGTTGTGGCGCATGGCGCGCCGTATAGCTGGGAAAACCTCTGCCAGCCGTTGGCGGAAGCCGACGATGTTCTGGGGCGTATTTTCTCGCCAATTAGCCACTTAAACTCGGTGAAAAATAGTCCGGAGCTGCGTGAAGCCTACGAACAGACGCTGCCGCTGCTGTCTGAATACAGCACCTGGGTTGGGCAACATGAAGGACTGTACAACGCGTACCGCGACCTGCGCGACGGCGATCATTACGCCACGCTGAATACCGCGCAGAAGAAAGCGGTTGATAACGCGCTGCGTGATTTTGAACTGTCCGGCATCGGCCTGCCGAAAGAGAAACAGCAGCGTTACGGCGAAATCGCCACTCGCCTGTCTGAGCTGGGCAACCAGTACAGCAATAATGTGCTCGATGCCACCATGGGCTGGACGAAGCTCATCACCGACGAAGCCGAGCTGGCGGGAATGCCGGAAAGCGCGCTCGCCGCCGCTAAAGCCCAGGCGGAAGCCAAAGAGCAGGAAGGTTACCTGCTGACCCTGGATATCCCGAGCTATCTGCCGGTCATGACCTACTGCGACAACCAGGCGTTGCGCGAAGAGATGTATCGCGCCTATTCCACTCGTGCCTCCGACCAGGGGCCGAACGCCGGTAAGTGGGATAACAGCCCGGTGATGGAAGAAATTCTTGCGCTGCGCCATGAACTGGCGCAACTGCTGGGCTTCGAAAATTATGCCCATGAATCGCTGGCCACCAAGATGGCGGAAAATCCGCAGCAGGTGCTCGATTTCTTAACCGATCTGGCGAAACGCGCCCGCCCGCAGGGGGAGAAAGAGTTGGCCCAGCTGCGCGCCTTCGCCAAAGCCGAATTTGGCGTTGAGGAGCTGCAACCGTGGGATATCGCGTACTACAGTGAAAAGCAAAAACAGCACCTGTACAGCATCAGCGATGAGCAGCTACGCCCGTACTTCCCGGAAAACAAAGCCGTGAATGGCCTGTTTGAAGTGGTGAAACGTATTTACGGCATCACCGCCAAAGAGCGTACTGATGTTGATGTCTGGCACCCGGAAGTGCGTTTCTTTGAACTGTATGACGAAAATAACGAGCTGCGCGGCAGCTTCTACCTTGACCTGTACGCGCGCGAACACAAACGCGGCGGGGCGTGGATGGACGACTGTGTCGGCCAGATGCGTAAGGCGGACGGCACATTGCAAAAGCCGGTCGCTTATCTGACCTGTAATTTCAACCGTCCGGTGAACGGTAAACCCGCTCTGTTTACCCATGACGAAGTGATCACCCTGTTCCACGAGTTTGGTCATGGCCTGCATCATATGCTGACCCGCATTGAGACCGCCGGGGTCTCCGGTATCAGCGGCGTGCCGTGGGACGCGGTCGAACTGCCAAGTCAGTTTATGGAAAACTGGTGCTGGGAGCCGGAAGCGCTGGCGTTTATCTCCGGCCACTATGAAACCGGCGAACCGTTGCCGAAGGAGCTGCTGGATAAAATGCTGGCGGCGAAAAACTATCAGGCGGCGCTGTTTATTCTGCGTCAACTGGAGTTCGGTCTGTTTGATTTCCGTCTGCATGCGGAATTTAACCCGCAGCAAGGAGCGAAAATTCTTGAGACGCTCTTTGAAATTAAAAAACAGGTCGCCGTGGTGCCGTCACCGACATGGGGCCGCTTCCCACATGCATTCAGCCATATCTTTGCTGGCGGCTATGCGGCAGGCTACTACAGCTATCTGTGGGCCGACGTACTGGCGGCGGACGCGTATTCCCGCTTTGAGGAGGAAGGCATTTTCAACCGTGAGACCGGTCAGTCGTTCCTTGATAACATCCTGACTCGCGGTGGTTCTGAAGAGCCGATGGAACTCTTTAAACGCTTCCGTGGCCGTGAACCACAACTGGACGCGATGCTGGAGCATTACGGGATTAAAGGCTGATTTTACGTGCAAATCTGCTTAATGGATGAAACGGGCGCCACAGACGGCGCCTTATCTGTTCTGGCTGCCCGCTGGGGACTGGAGCATGACGAAGACAATCTAATGGCGCTGGTGATGACGCCGCAACATCTGGAGCTGCGCAAGCGCGACGAACCGAAGCTCGGCGGTATTTTCGTCGATTTTGTCGGCGGCGCGATGGCGCACCGGCGCAAGTTTGGCGGCGGGCGCGGCGAAGCGGTGGCGAAAGCCGTTGGTATCAAAGGCGATTATCTGCCGGATGTGGTTGATGCCACGGCCGGACTGGGGCGCGATGCGTTTGTACTGGCGTCCGTCGGTTGCCGCGTGCGGATGCTGGAGCGTAATCCGGTGGTCGCCGCGTTGCTCGATGACGGTCTGACGCGCGGCTACGCCGATGCGGACATTGGCGGCTGGCTTCAGGAGCGTTTGCAGTTGATTCATGCTTCCAGCCTGACGGCGTTAACCGATATCACGCCGCGCCCGCAGGTGGTCTACCTCGATCCAATGTTTCCTCACCGGCAGAAAAGCGCGCTGGTGAAGAAAGAGATGCGGGTGTTTCAGTCGTTGGTGGGGCCGGATTTAGACGCCGACGGACTGCTGGAACCGGCGCGTCAGTTGGCGACCAAACGCGTGGTGGTTAAACGTCCCGATTATGCGCCGCCGCTGGCGGATGTCGCGACGCCCAACGCCATCGTCACCAAAGGGCATCGGTTTGATATTTATGCCGGAACCCCTCTGACGGAGTAACGGATTGCCCGATGGCGTTGCGCTTATCGGGCCTACGATTCTCAATTATTTGTAGGCCGGATAAGGCGTAAGCCGCATCCGGCACTGAGTATTACTGTTCGGTACCTGGCGTATTAATCATCCGGTTTAACCACGGCACCATAATGGCCATCACCACGGTGACCGCCAGTGTTACCAGACCAATTTTGCTAAAGACGCCGGTATAAATGGGCAGCGTCTGTAACGGATCGGTGATGTTTTCCGGTACGGCAGTGAAGGTCGCCACATAACCGCCGAGCAGGAAGGCGGCGGCCTGGGTCAGGAACCACATTCCCAGAATAAAGCCCATCAGATGCTGCGGCACCAGAGCGGCGACCATTGCCAGTCCCAGCGCGCTAATCAGCAACTCGCCCAGACTCTGGAACAGATACACCAGCACGATAAACCACGGCGACGTCAGTCCTTGCGCATCGGCGAACCACATCCCGGCGGCGGCGGCGGTCAGAAAACCCAGCGCGCAGAGGAACATGCCGAGCGTAAACTTCATCGGCATAGTCAGATCTTTGCCTTTGCTACCCAGTCGGGTGTAAATCGCTGCCAGTACCGGACTGGCGACGACCACCCAGAATGGGTTCAGAGCCTGAAAACTCACTGGATTAATGGTGAATCCAAGAATTTCATGATGCACGTTATTAATCGCAAAGAAGTTCAGCGAGGTAGGCATCTGCGCATACAGAATGTAAAACAGCACGGCTTCAATCATCAGAATAAACGCCACGAACATTTTATTGCGGCCGGTTTTATCCAGACGAAACGCTTCGCGAAAGAAGAAAATAGTGACGACGATAGAAAGGACGATGAGCACCAGATTGGCAATCTTAACGTTGTGCATCAGCCAGGCGCAGAGGAAAATCATGACGACGGTGCCGAGTAGTACCAGCAGCAAATTGCGAAAACGTAGCGGTTTATGATCCGGTTCAGAACCGATATTTTTCACCATGCCACGGCAGGCGAAGTACACCAGAAGCGCAACAATTAAACCAGCGCCGCACAGATTATAGGTCACCGCATAGCCAAATTTATCGGCAATCACCGGCGCCAGCGATAGCGATAACAAAGAACCGATGTTAATCGACATATAAAACAGGGTGAAAGCGCCATCCAGCCGGGGATCTTTAGGCTGATAGCATTTAGAGAGCAGGCTGGCGGGATTGGCTTTAAATAACCCGTTGCCCACGGCAATCGTACCCAGTGCGATAAAAATCAGATCGGGATTTAATAGCGACATGCCGGTCATAAAATAGCCAATCGCCAGCACAATCGCGCCCAGGACCAGGGTGCGTTTAGTCCCTAACAGATGGTCGCCAACATAGCCGCCGATGGAGATCAGGCCATAAACCAGCGCCGCAAAAGCGCCAAAGGTAATAAAGGCCTGTTCCTGAGAAAAACCCAATTGTTTAACGAAAAAGACCGCCAGGATGCCCTGGACGCCGTAATAGCCAAATCGTTCCCATAATTCTACAAAAAAGATCATGAAGAATGGACGAGGTTGCTGCAGCAAGCCCGTAGGTGCAGTTGTATTCATATTCCTTCGCCTTTTAATGCCATCCCGAAACGTATGAGCGCGTATATCAAAACGCGCCGAAAAGACTTACCCTGATATAGACTGCGGTTATTAGCCTGATCAATAGGTTATTATACAAATGATACGCAAACTAATTAGTGGATCACACTAATTATGTTTGGTGTGATGGAATGATGTACTGAGTACTGCGAAGAAGGGGGGATAAACAAAACGCCCACAGAAGCGGGCGTTGTTGTTGAGAGCCGGAATTTGCCTGATGGTTCAGGCCAACCTGATTGACTATAGACCAGATGCGGTCTTAGCCGCCAGCCGGCACGGCAAGTATTACTCTTCTTCGTCGCGCAGCGGCACAATCAGCATGTCAACGTGAACGGTGTTGATCAGCTGGCGCGCAGAAGACATCAGTTTGCTCCAGAAGTCCTGGTGATGACCGCAAACGACCAGATCCATATCGTATTTCTTGATGGCGTCAACCAGCACCTGGCCCAAATCGCCGCTACCGCTCAGGGTTTCAGTGATAGGGTAGCCAGCGTTGGTAGACAGCTCGGTCAGCGCGTGGTGGGTTTCTTCGGAGATACGTTTCTGCATATCACCCAGATTGACGTCAATCAGACCGGTGTACAGGTCTGAATAGTTCACATCAACGTGGATGAGGGAGATTTTCGCGTTGTAGGGGCGCGCCATAGAGACCGCTTTTTCAACCAGAACTTTACTTTCCGGGGAGAGATCAACTGCGATAAGAATGTGTTTATAAGCCATAGTGTTACTCCTTCCATAAGTTGTCGATGACCATTGAGCTACTGGCGTTTCTTATGCCGCCGCGTCACCCGCGTCCTGCGAACTCTATGCGCGGGGCTAGCTCAGCCGTTTACCATAACTATCCTTACATTATAGCGACCAGGATAATCCGTCAATCTGCCTTGCTTGCCAGTTAGTTAAACAAAATTTTCAGGGAATTGCATTGATAGTGATTAACCTTCTGGTAAAAAAATTAACTGATCTCCTACAATGTGTATAAGAGCCGTTCGAATGCGGAGCGCTAATATGGACGGCTTTCGTAGTACTCTTTCACTGATTGTCTGGCAGGGTATCGGGGAGCGGTAGTCCCGGAGAGGAACTCCGTGGGCGGGTCGCCGGGGAGGAGATATGATAAGCACCATCTCACTATTCTGGGCTTTATGTGTCGTTTGCATTGTTAATATGGCGCGCTATTTCTCATCGCTACGCGCACTGTTAGTGGTACTTCGTGGTTGCGATCCTTTGCTCTATCAATATGTCGATGGCGGCGGCTTCTTTACCACGCATGGTCAGCCCAACAAACAGGTGCGCCTGGTATGGTATATCTACGCTCAGCGCTATCGCGATCATCATGATGAAGAATTTATTCGCCGTTGTGAACGCGTGCGCCGCCAGTTTCTGCTGACCAGCGCGTTATGCGGTTTAGTGGTGGTGAGCTTGATTGCGCTCATGATTTGGCACTGAATAAAAAAAGCGGGCCAGTTTCCTGACCCGCTCGTATTAGATAAGCCTCCCGGATGACGCCGCTTGTAGCGGCCTGTCAGGCCTGTGTTGCTTCATTCTGACAGGCCGGATTAGCGACAGCGCTATCCGGCCCATTTGGCTTAAATAATCTTCAGGGAAAGCCAGTACAGCACGCCGGAAAGAATAATCGCCGCCGGTAACGTAAATACCCAGGCCATCAGAATGCTGGTCACGGTTTTACGCTGCAACCCGCCGCCATCAACGACCATGGTTCCCGCCACTGAAGAGGAGAGTACGTGAGTGGTAGAAACTGGCATACCGGTGTAGCTGGCAAGACCGATAGAGACTGCCGCCGTCATCTGCGCCGACATTCCCTGCGCATACGTCATGCCTTTTTTACCAATTTTCTCGCCGATAGTGGTCGCCACGCGACGCCAGCCGATCATCGTACCAATACCCAGCGCCAACGCCACTGCCATAATGATCCACACCGGCGCATACTCAATGGTGCTTAACATATCGGTCTTCAGCTTTTTCAGCAGGCGCTGGTCATCGCTGCTTACGCCAGGCAATTTCACGACTTTATCGGTCGTGTCGGAAATGCACAGCATAATGCGACGCAACTGACTACGCTGTTCAACGCTTAACTTGTCGTAGCTTTCCACGTTTGCCAGCATCCCTTTCGCACGGTTAAGCGCGTTAATGGTGTTAGCCGGATGGCAGTGGAATTCAGTCGGTTCAGTCGCGCCCGGTTCCGGAGAGGGAATCAGTTGGTCAACGCCGGTGACGGCTTTCAGCAGGTCAGGACGCTGCTCAAAGTACGTTTCGACATTGTTGATAGCATCGCGCGTACGGGTGATTTCGTAGCTGGAGGCATTCATATTGACTACGAAACCCGCAGGCGCGACGCCAATCAGCACCAGCATGACCAGGCCAATGCCTTTCTGACCATCGTTCGCGCCATGCGAAAACGCCACGCCGATAGCTGAGAGGATCAGCGCGATACGCGTCCAGAACGGCGGCTTTTTCTTGCCGTCTTTCTTTTCACGTTCGGCTGGCGTCAGGTGGATACGGGCGCGTTTCTTAGTACCGCTCCAGTAGCGGCGCAGCAAGAAAATCAGACCGCCGGCGAATACCAGACCGACAATAGGGGAGATAATGAGTGAACCGAAAATATTGATAACTTTCGGGATGTTAAGCGCATCCACCACTGACGTGCCGGTCATCATCGCATTGGTTAAACCGATGCCGATAATGGCGCCAATCAGCGTGTGGGAACTGGACGCCGGCAACCCGAAATACCAGGTACCGAGGTTCCAGATAATCGCCGCCAGCAACATGGAAAAGACCATAGCGAGGCCGTGCGCGGAACCCATGTTGAGCAGGAGATCCGTTGGTAGCATATGCACAATGGCATACGCCACGCTGAGACCCCCCAGCAAAACGCCAAAAAAGTTAAACACCGCCGCCATGACAACCGCCAGCTGCGAACGCATCGCACGGGTGTAAATCACGGTTGCGACTGCATTGGCTGTGTCATGGAAGCCGTTAATCGCTTCGTAGAACAGCACAAAAGCCAGAGCAAGCAATAATAAAAGCCCGGTATGTAAATCCAGGCCAGCAAACAAATGTAGCATAGGACGTTACGCCATTTTGAGGACATGAACGCGGCGCATTATCAGTGACTTTGGCGGCGCGGGCAAAGTGAAATATAGACTTTTTTTGATGTACTTCGTGCTTTGTTTGATATCACTAAAGAATTATCTTATATATTTCAGATAAATACCATTTTCAGGCGCTTTTCGCGCTGGTGCGACCACTGAGGAAACTTTACAATTCCCGCCCGAATTTGAGAGAGGAAGGCGATGTGGAAAGGTTTGATGCCGTTATTATAGGCGCTGGCGCAGCGGGCATGTTTTGCGCCGCGCAGGCAGGACAGGCGGGTAGCCGCGTGCTGCTCATCGATAATGGCAAGAAGCCAGGACGTAAAATCCTCATGTCCGGCGGTGGGCGCTGCAACTTTACTAATCTTTATGTTGAGCCTGCTGCGTATTTGAGCCAGAACCCCCATTTTTGTAAATCAGCGTTAGCCCGCTATACCCAGTGGGATTTTATCGATCTGGTCGGCAGGTATGGGATAGCCTGGCATGAGAAAACGCTGGGACAGCTTTTTTGCGATGATTCCGCCCAACGCATTGTCGATATGCTGGTTGCCGAGTGTGACAAAGGCGGCGTAACGATGCGCCTGCGTAGCGAGGTACTGAGCGTCGAGCGTGATGAGTCGGGTTTCGTACTGGCGTTGAACGGCGAGACGGTGACTACGCAAAAGCTGGTGATTGCCAGCGGTGGCCTGTCGATGCCGGGGCTTGGCGCATCACCGTTTGGCTATAAAATCGCCGAACAGTTTGGTCTCAAGGTGTTGCCGACGCGCGCCGGGCTGGTGCCCTTTACGCTACACAAGCCGCTGTTAGAACAGCTCCAGACGCTGTCTGGCGTCTCTGTGCCCTGCGTAATTACCGCCCGCAATGGCACGGTATTTCGGGAAAACCTACTTTTTACCCATCGTGGGCTGTCCGGCCCCGCTGTTTTACAGATTTCCAGCTACTGGCAACCGGGAGAGTTAGTGAGCATTAACTTATTGCCGGACCTCTCGCTGGAAGACGTTCTCAATGAACAGCGTAACGCGCACCCGAACCAGAGTCTGAAGAACACGCTGGCGATGCATCTGCCGAAACGGCTGGTGGAGTGTTTACAACAGTTGGGGCACATCCCGGATGTATCGCTCAGACAGTTGAACGTTCGTGACCAGCAGGCGTTGGTTGACACGCTTACTGCCTGGCAAGTGCAGCCTAACGGCACCGAAGGCTATCGGACAGCGGAAGTGACGCTGGGCGGCGTGGATACAAACGAACTATCATCGCGGACTATGGAAGCGCGCCGCGTGCCGGGTCTCTATTTTATCGGCGAAGTGATGGACGTCACCGGCTGGTTGGGCGGCTATAACTTCCAGTGGGCGTGGTCGAGCGCCTGGGCCTGCGCGCAGGATTTGGCGGCAAAACGCTAAGTACCATTACAAACAATAAGCGAATAGACATCCCGGACAGAGGTGTTAGTATCGATTTATAGCAGTTATGAGTATGCGTGTTTCATTTACGGCCAGGAACGCTGATGATGACAACATTACTCCCTCTTTTCCGGGTACCTACATCATTCACTCCCTTTGACGGCGAGCGCTTCATCGGCGTCTGTTCGTCGTCTGGCCCCTTTTCTTTTTTCATTCTTATCCCGAATGGAAACCCCCGCTGAGCGCACGCCCGGCGGACTTTGTGACACGCATGGTTAGACAACAGGGATTACGGCGGGTCGATTATGGACAAAATGAAGCGTCATCTGGTGTGGTGGGGAGCGGGGATTCTTGTGGCGGTGGCCGCGATAGCCTGGTGGATGCTGCGCCCTGCGGGAATACCGGAGGGTTTTGCCGCCAGCAACGGCAGAATTGAAGCCACCGAAGTGGATATTGCCACTAAGATTGCCGGGCGTATTGATACCATCCTCGTTTCGGAAGGGCAGTTCGTTCGTCAGGGCGAGGTGCTGGCGAAAATGGATACCCGCGTACTGCAGGAGCAGCGGCTGGAGGCGATTGCGCAGATTAAAGAGGCCGAGAGCGCAGTTGCCGCCGCCCGCGCCTTGCTGGAGCAACGCCAGAGTGAAATGCGCGCCGCGCAGTCGGTCGTCAAACAGCGGGAAGCTGAGCTGGACTCCGTCTCTAAACGTCACGTGCGTTCCCGTTCGCTGTCGCAGCGTGGCGCGGTATCTGTACAACAGTTAGATGACGATCGCGCGGCGGCGGAAAGCGCGCGCGCCGCCCTCGAGACCGCCAAAGCGCAGGTATCTGCGGCAAAAGCGGCGATTGAGGCGGCGCGTACCAGTATTATCCAGGCGCAAACGCGCGTGGAAGCGGCGCAGGCGACCGAGCGGCGTATTGTCGCCGACATCGACGACAGCGAATTAAAAGCGCCGCGCGATGGACGCGTGCAGTACCGCGTTGCGGAGCCGGGCGAAGTGTTATCGGCTGGCGGCCGGGTGTTGAACATGGTCGATCTCAGCGATGTTTATATGACATTTTTCCTGCCGACCGAACAGGCGGGGTTGTTGAAGATCGGCGGCGAAGCGCGACTGGTGCTGGACGCCGCGCCGGATCTGCGTATTCCGGCGACGATCAGTTTTGTCGCCAGCGTGGCGCAGTTCACGCCCAAAACCGTGGAAACCCACGATGAACGGCTGAAGCTGATGTTCCGTGTCAAAGCGCGTATTCCGCCAGAGCTACTGCGACAGCATCTGGAATATGTCAAAACCGGTTTGCCGGGAATGGCCTGGGTTCGTCTGGATGAGCGCGTGCCCTGGCCTGACGCTCTAAGCGTGAGGCTGTCGCAATGACGTCGCTGACGCTGGTGCCTGTTCCTCCCGTGGCGCAGCTTGAGGGGGTGAGCCAGCATTACGGAAAAACGGTCGCGCTGAACAATATCACGCTGGACATTCCCGCCCGTAGTATGGTCGGGCTGATTGGTCCGGACGGGGTGGGTAAGTCGAGCCTGCTGTCGCTGATTTCTGGCGCGCGGGTGATTGAGCAAGGGAACATTATCGTCCTGGGCGGCGATATGCGCGATGCGAAACATCGCCGCGACGTCTGTCCGCGCATCGCCTGGATGCCGCAGGGGTTGGGGAAAAACCTTTATCACACGTTATCGGTTTATGAGAACGTCGATTTTTTCGCTCGTCTCTTTGGTCATGACAAAGCTGAACGCGAAGCGCGTATTACCGAGCTGCTGAACAGCACCGGCCTGGCGCCGTTTCGTGACCGTCCTGCCGGGAAGCTGTCCGGTGGGATGAAACAAAAGCTGGGGTTGTGCTGTGCGCTGATTCATGACCCGGAATTGCTGATTCTTGATGAGCCTACCACCGGCGTGGACCCGCTCTCCCGCGCTCAGTTCTGGGACTTAATCGACAGTATCCGCCAGCGCCAGACCAATATGAGCGTGTTGGTTGCAACGGCCTATATGGAAGAGGCGGAGCGTTTTGACTGGCTGGTGGCGATGAATGCGGGCGAGATACTGGCAACCGGCAGCGCGCAGCAACTGCGGGCAAAAACCCATAGCGCGACGCTGGAACAGGCGTTTATCGCCCTGTTGCCAGAAGCGCAGCGCCAGGCGCATAAGCCAGTGGTGATCCCGCCGTATCACGCTGAGCAGGAAGAGATTGCCATTGAGGCGAAAGATCTGACCATGCGCTTCGGTAAGTTCGTCGCGGTTGACCATGTTAATTTCCGCATTCCGCGCGGCGAGATTTTTGGCTTCCTCGGTTCAAACGGTTGCGGCAAATCGACCACCATGAAAATGCTGACCGGTCTGCTTCCCGCCAGCGAAGGCCAGGCCTGGCTATTTGGCCAGCCGGTAGACCCGAACGACATCGATACCCGTCGCCGGGTCGGGTATATGTCGCAGGCTTTTTCGCTCTATAACGAACTCACCGTGCGGCAGAATCTGGAACTTCATGCCCGCCTGTTTCATATTCCGCCAGCGGAGATCCCGGCGCGCGTCGCGCAGATGATCGAACGCTTTATGCTAACGGAGGTGGAAGATACGCTCCCCGCTTCGTTGCCGCTTGGTATCCGCCAGCGTTTATCGCTGGCGGTAGCGGTGATCCATCGCCCGGAAATGCTGATTCTTGATGAGCCAACGTCCGGCGTTGATCCGGTCGCCAGGGATATGTTCTGGCAGCTTATGGTCGATCTTTCGCGTCAGGATAAGGTGACGATTTTTATCTCGACCCATTTTATGAACGAAGCGGAACGTTGCGACCGAATGTCATTGATGCACGCCGGTAAAGTGCTCGCCAGCGGTACGCCGCAGGAATTGGTGCAACAGCGGGGCGCGGCCAATCTGGAGGCGGCGTTTATTTCCTGGCTACAGGAAGCTGCGGGAGCGGCGCCTGAAACCCCAATACCGCCATCCCAGACGCCCGCCGCGTCAGGTAAACCGTCGCGGCAGGGATTGAGCTTCCGGCGTTTGTTCAGCTACAGTCGCCGCGAAGCGCTGGAGCTACGCCGCGATCCGGTACGTTCCACGCTGGCGCTGCTGGGAACGGTAATTCTGATGCTGATTATGGGCTATGGCATCAGTATGGACGTGGAGAACCTGCGTTTTGCCGTACTCGACCGCGATCAAACCGTCAGCAGCCAGGCATGGTCGCTCAATCTGGCGGGATCGCGCTATTTTATCGAACAGCCGCCGCTCGCCAGCTATGACGAGCTTGACCGGCGGATGCGTTCGGGAGAGTTGGCGGTTGCCATTGAGATCCCGCCTAATTTTGGCCGCGATATTGCTCGCGGTACGCCAGCGCAGATTGGCGTCTGGGTGGATGGCGCCATGCCCAGCCGCGCCGAGACGGTGAAGGGGTACGTTCAGGCGATGCACCAAAGCTGGCTGCAGGAGGCGGCAAGTCGTCAGCCGAACCCGGTTAAACAGACCGGGCTGCTCAACATTGAAACGCGCTATCGTTATAACCCGGATGTGAAAAGTCTGCCCGCTATCGTTCCGGCGGTCATTCCGCTGCTGCTCATGATGATCCCGTCAATGCTTAGCGCCCTGAGCGTGGTGCGGGAGAAAGAGTTGGGGTCGATGATTAATCTGTACGTAACGCCGACGACGCGCAGCGAATTTTTGCTGGGTAAACAACTGCCATATATCGCGCTGGGTATGCTGAACTTCTTGCTACTGTGCGCGCTGTCGGTCTTTGTGTTCGGCGTGCCGCTGAAAGGCAGCTTTCTCACGCTTACCCTCGCGGCGCTACTTTACGTCATCATCGCCACCGGTCTGGGGCTGCTGATCTCCACGTTTATGAAGAGCCAAATCGCCGCTATTTTTGGGACGTCGATTATTACCCTCATTCCGGCAACACAATTTTCCGGCATGATCGATCCGGTGGCTTCGCTGGAAGGACCGGGAAGATGGATCGGCGAGATCTACCCGACCAGCCATTTTCTGACGATCGCGCGCGGGACGTTTTCCAAAGCGTTGGATCTGTCCGATCTCTGGCCGTTATTTATGCCGTTACTGATTGCCGTCCCGGTGGTGATGGGTCTGAGCATTCTGCTGCTGAAAAAACAGGAGGGGTAATGCGCGGATTACGTAATATTTATAACCTCGGCGTCAAAGAACTGCGCAGTCTGCTAGGCGACAAAGCGATGCTGTCGCTGATCGTCTTCGCCTTTACGATTTCGGTTTACTCCTCCGCTACCGTCCTGCCCGGTTCGTTGCATCTTGCCCCTATCGCCATCGCCGATATGGATCAGTCACAGTTGTCGAACCGTATTGTGAATAGTTTTTACCGCCCGTGGTTTCTGCCGCCGGAGATGATTACGGCAACGGAAATGGATGCCGGACTGGATGCCGGACGCTATACCTTTGCGATCAATATTCCGCCGAATTTCCAGCGTGATGTGCTGGCCGGACGTCAGCCTGATATTCAGGTTAACGTCGATGCGACGCGCATGAGTCAGGCGTTTACCGGCAACAGTTATATCCAGAATATTATTAGCGGCGAGGTCAACAGCTTTGTGGCGCGCGCGCGGGGAGATAACGTTCAGCCGGTGTCGCTGGAGATTCGGATGCGCTTTAACCCGAATCTGGACCCGGCGTGGTTTGGCGGCGTGATGGCGATTATCAACAACATTACCATGCTGGCGATAGTGCTGACCGGATCGGCGCTGATCCGCGAGCGAGAACACGGCACGGTAGAGCATCTGTTGGTGATGCCGGTCACGCCCTTTGAGATCATGATGGCGAAAGTGTGGTCGATGGGGCTGGTTGTGCTGGTGGTTTCCGGTTTGTCTTTGATGCTGATGGTGAAAGGCGTGCTTGGCGTGCCGATTGAAGGATCGATCCCATTGTTTATGTTGGGCGTGGCGCTGAGCCTGTTCGCCACCACTTCAATTGGGATTTTTATGGGCACCATCGCCCGTTCGATGCCGCAGCTGGGGTTATTAATGATTCTGGTACTGTTACCGCTACAAATGCTTTCCGGCGGTTCCACGCCGCGCGAAAGTATGCCGCAGGCGGTGCAGGATATTATGCTGACCATGCCGACGACGCATTTTGTCAGCCTTGCCCAGGCTATTCTTTATCGCGGCGCAGGTTTGAGCATCGTCTGGCCGCAGTTCCTGACCCTGCTGGCGATAGGCGGCGTGTTCTTCCTGATAGCGCTGTTACGCTTCAGAAAAACGATTGGCACAATGGCGTAAACATTATTGCCGGATGGCGGCTGCGCCTTATCTGGCCTACAAACGACAGACGTGCGAGCGTAGGCCGGGCAAGCGAAGCGCCCCCGGCAAGGCGCTGGGGCGTTAGTCTTCTTTCGGCAAGCACTGCAAGTGGCCGTGGCGCACGCCGCGCTGGGCGATAACATCATCGGCAAAATGCTGTACGTCGCCCATATCGCCCTTCAGAACGGCGATCTCCAGACAGTCATCGTGGTTGATATGGACGTGCAGCGTGGCGACGGATAAATCATGATGATGATGCTGGGTGGAGACGATGCGGCTGGCTAAATCCCGTTTCTCATGTTCATAAACATATGAAAGTACCGCGAAACCCTGTGTGCCGTGTTCCTGGGTGGCCTCCTGCGCCAGAGCGCCGCGCAGAATATCACGGATCGCTTCGGAGCGATTGTTATAGCCGCGTCGCTGGCTCAGGCTGTCCAGCGTTTCCAGTAAATCGTCATCGAGGGTGATGGTGACACGTTGCATCTGACTTAAACCTTTTGGTATGGCGCGTCGGCGCATGGGAAGCTCCGCATTTTGTAACACACGTCCGCCGCCAGAGGGAAAAATTAATGTGTCATAACGCTTTCGTTATCGTCTGCGGCGTCAGCGTAAACGGTGTGGGGGTACAGACTGCCAGACTGAGCGTATCGAGCTGACACTGGCTGACCGACAAGGCAGAGGGCAACGTGCTGTCCACGCTGACGATTTGCCAGGCGCTGCCGCCGCGTTGTTTTACGATGGCTTCTTTACGCGTCCAGATACGCCAGAAGGCCGCCAGTTGTCGCTCCGGACGTTCCGCTTCCATTTCAGCATGTTCGCCGAGGCTGAATACCGCATTTGCCAGCGAACGCCAGTTATCGCGCGGGCGGATCACTTCAATATCGCAGCCGACTTCACCTTCGTCGCTAAGCAACAGAGCAATAGTGTCGCCGCTATGACTGAGGTTAAACCACAGCGGCGCTCCGGCGGAAAAAGCCGGTTTACCCTGTTCGCCATACACCATCTCCGGTAGTGGCGAGAGCGCACGGGAAAGCAGCACGCGCCCGGCCAGCCAGCTTGACCGGCGAACGCCCTGCGGCGCCTGAGCGATTAACGCGTCGGGCAATTGACCTGCGCTTAATGTTGACACTTTTCCCAGAACGACCTGGTACATATCAGGACCAACGTTGCCTATGAAGAAGAGGAGATTGTAGCATCTGTCGCCTCATCCCGGTAAACGGCTTTTCGGTCGGCCTGGCCCCAGTAAGATCGCCAGTTTGCTGCCGCCTTTAGTGGTTTCCATCCAGATTTTGCAGACGCTGGTCAAAGGAACGGACAAGAGCATCCCGACCGGGCCTAATAGCCATCCCCAGACCAATAACGAAAGAAATACCACCAGCGTGGACATTCCCAGACGATGGCCCATCATGCGTGGCTCCATAATGTTGCCAATCACCATATGGACCACCAAAAAGAGCGCGCCGACCAGTACGCACTCGTAAAAACCGTTAAATAACAGCGCCTGAATCATGGGGGGAACGGCGGAAATCACCGAGCCGATATTAGGAACGTAATTGAGCAAAAAGGCCAGTACGCCCCACATTAGCGCAAACTGAATACCCATTAACGCCAGCCCCAGCCAGATAATCGCGCCCGTCCATAAACTGAGCAGCGTTTTCAGCGCCAGATAATGCGAGACGCCTTTCAGGGCGCGGTGCAGGCCGGCAATATGGATTTGTGGATTGTTAAGCGCGAAACGTAATTTATAAGGCACGTGACGCACCTCAAACAGCATAAAAACCACGGTCATCACCAGTAGCACAATGCTTGCCATCGCGCCCGATACGCCGGTCATTAATGTTGTGGTGAAGAGCATGATTTTATCGGAATCCATCCCGCGGAGCATACGTTCCGGCGACATATGTAAATTCAGGAAGGGCATTAACTCCTGAAGGTGTAAGACCTTACGCGTCAGCTCCTTGCTGTATTTAGGCAGCATAGCGATAAATTCATTAAGCGATGCGGCAAGCACACCCACCAGCGCGGTAAGCACGATCAGCATGACAACCACCACGATAGTAATCGCCAGCGGTCGCTTCACGCCCCGGCGAATAAACCAGGTCACTAATGGATTAAGAACAATGGCGAAAAAGAGCGCCAACAAGAGTTGTACAATAATATCCGCCGCGGCATGAATCCCGGCGAGAATAATAACCAGGGAGGCCAGTTTCAGCAGAATATGCATACCCGTTTTGTCGGGTTGAGCGGTTGCCATGAAGTTTTCCTTGTTGTGTTTTTTTCTAAGTGTAGCGGCTGCCCTGATACCGATAATCTGAATCTCACTACTGATTTTCACCGCGCGCCATGATAGAAAAGAAAACATGTTGTAAAAATGCGGTGATACTCATGCCCGAACCCGTCGCTGAACCGGCGCTAAACGGATTGCGCCTCAATCTGCGTATTGTCTCCATTGTGATGTTTAACTTTGCCAGCTACCTGACCATCGGCCTGCCGCTCGCCGTCTTGCCCGGCTATGTGCATGATGCGATGGGATTCAGCGCGTTCTGGGCGGGGCTTATTATCAGCCTGCAATACTTCGCCACTCTGTTAAGCCGTCCCCATGCCGGGCGGTATGCGGATGTATTAGGGCCGAAAAAAATCGTTGTCTTTGGCTTATGCGGCTGTTTTTTAAGCGGACTCGGCTACCTGCTGGCGGATATCGCCAGCGCCTGGCCGATGATCAGTTTGTTGCTACTGGGGCTGGGTCGCGTGATTTTGGGGATTGGGCAAAGTTTTGCCGGCACCGGTTCGACACTGTGGGGCGTCGGCGTCGTCGGGTCGTTGCATATTGGTCGGGTCATCTCCTGGAACGGTATCGTCACCTACGGCGCAATGGCGATGGGCGCGCCGCTGGGCGTGCTGTGTTATGCCTGGGGCGGGTTACAGGGACTGGCGCTAACGGTGATGGGCGTGGCGCTGTTGGCGGTACTGTTAGCCCTTCCACGTCCGTCGGTGAAGGCGAACAAAGGCAAGCCGCTGCCGTTTCGCGCGGTGCTGGGGCGTGTCTGGCTGTATGGTATGGCGTTGGCGCTGGCCTCGGCAGGGTTTGGCGTCATCGCGACGTTTATTACCTTATTTTATGATGCTAAAGGTTGGGATGGCGCCGCCTTTGCGCTCACGTTATTTAGCGTCGCGTTTGTCGGCACGCGTTTGCTGTTCCCTAACGGCATCAATCGTTTAGGCGGGTTGAATGTCGCCATGATCTGCTTTGGCGTGGAGATTATTGGTCTGTTACTGGTGGGGACGGCAGCCATGCCGTGGATGGCAAAAATCGGCGTTTTACTCACGGGGATGGGGTTTTCGCTGGTCTTTCCGGCGCTGGGCGTGGTGGCCGTCAAAGCCGTGCCGCCGCAGAACCAGGGCGCGGCGCTGGCGACCTATACCGTCTTTATGGATATGTCTTTGGGGGTTACCGGGCCGCTGGCGGGGCTGGTGATGACCTGGGCGGGCGTGCCGGTGATTTATCTGGCGGCGGCCGGGCTGGTAACGATGGCGCTATTGCTGACCTGGCGCTTAAAAAAACGGCCTCCGTCTGCACTGCCGGAGGCCGCATCATCATCGTAAAGGTTACTTAATAACCAACGTATTGATGATGTTTTCAGCCGTGGTTTGCGCTTTTTGCTGATTGTCCGCAGGCAGCGTGACCTGAATCGTCAGCAATTGGTTATCCACTTTGCCCAGCACGATGGAAGAGTACGCCGTCTGGCCTTTCGCGGAGATAATGCTGTCCAGTTGTTGCAACGTATGGCCTTTGAGCTCAATAGACTTATTGGTGACCACCTGAAGCTGCGGGTCGCGGCTACGCTGTTGCTCAAGCAGGCGGTTCGCCAGCACCGGCAACGCTTCATCGGTATTATCGCCGACGATAACAATCACCGCTTTCTGGCCCGTCGGGTCAGAATAAACGTGCATATTATTCGCCTGGGTGCCCAGCTTACCGCTTTGATCGGTCATATCCGCCGGCAGTGAGAAACTGAGTTTGCCATCCATCAGGCTGATGGGCTGACCGGAGGCCTGGCTTTCTGCGGCGGCGCTTTCTGCCGACGCTTTTGTATCGTTGTTATCACAGGCCGCAAGCCCCATAACCAGCAGGCCAATACCGGCATATTTAACCAAATTGCGCATTGACTTCTTCCTTTCGATAAACGGCCATAACGGCTCATTCGCTCATCTTATCACAACTCGGAAAACGAACCTTTAACTTGCCGGTAATGGGGAAATTTCAGATTTATCTGCCAGCTTTTTCAGCAACATATTCAGTAGAACGCCGTACATCGGCAGGAAGAAAATAATGCTGATGAGCACCTTAAAGCAATAATCCACCAACGCAATTTCCATCCAGTGCCCGGCCATAAAGGCATCGGGGCTTCGCCAGAACGCAATGAAGAAAAAGGCAAGGGTATCGCTGATATTGCCAAACAGCGTTGAAGCGGTCGGCGCCAGCCACCAGCGACGATTTTGGCGCAGGCGGTTAAACACATGGACATCAAGGATCTGTCCCAGCGCGTAGGCCATAAAGCTGGCGGCGGCGATACGGGCGACAAACAGATTAAAGTTCGCCAGCGCGGCGAAACCTTGCCAGGCGCCCATATAGAACAGCGATGACACCACATACGACACCAGCAGCGCGGGGATCATGACGGCGAAGATAATGCGGCGCGCCAGCGGTGCGCCAAAAATACGCACGGTAAGATCGGTGGCGAGAAAAATAAAAGGAAAACTAAACGCGCCCCAGGTCGTGTGGAAACCAAAAATAGTGATGGGGAGCTGCACCAGATAGTTACTGGAAATGATCACCAGTAAATGGAATAGCGATAGCCAGAACAACGCTTTTATGCGCTGTGATTGTGTAAACGGAGTCATATTGTGACCTTTTTGTTGGATGGGGTGAGGGAACCCAATAAAGAACCGCCGCATAATACTGTTTTGCGCTGGCATTGCAATGGCTAATTTTCACGCAATCGTTAACCTGCCTGGCTTACTGACGAAGATGGGCGTAAAATATCGCCGTTTTTCTACCATTGAGACGAAGATGAGCGATCTGTTTTCCTCCCCTGACCATACGCTTGACGCCCTGGGGCTGCGTTGCCCTGAACCGGTAATGATGGTGCGCAAAACGGTGCGCAACATGCAAACTGGCGAAACATTGCTGATTATCGCCGACGATCCGGCGACGACGCGTGATATTCCGGGGTTCTGTACCTTTATGGAACACGATTTGCTGGCGCAAGAGACGGAGGGTCTGCCGTACCGTTATTTATTGCGTAAAGCGCATTAACTGCACGGCAGATAGCATTCTGATTAGAAGCTTTCCCAGTTCGCCTGTTCTGCGGCGGGCTGTGGTGTTAAACCTTTGCTTAACGGCGTCGGCGACGCCTCCCGACGAGGCTGTTTCTGGATGCGGAACGCGGCGACCGCCTGACGAAGTTCGTTAGCTTGATCTTCCAGCGCCGCCGCCGCTGCTGCGGATTCTTCTACCAGCGAGGCGTTTTGCTGCGTCACGCTGTCCATTTCCGATACCGCCTGCGCCACCTGCTCAATGCCTTTGCTTTGCTCATCGGAGGCAGAGGCGATTTCGCCCATAATATCGGTCACGCGGGTCACGGCGTTGACGATCTCTTTCATGGTTTCTCCCGCTTCGCGTACCTGCGTAGAGCCGGTATCAATGCGCGACACGGAGTTTTCAATCAGCACTTTGATCTCTTTGGCGGCCTGCGCGCTACGGCTGGCCAACGTGCGTACCTCTCCGGCCACAACCGCGAATCCTCGCCCCTGTTCGCCGGCGCGGGCGGCTTCTACCGCGGCGTTCAGCGCCAGGATATTAGTCTGGAAGGCGATACCGTCAATCACGCTGGTGATGTCCACGATTTTTTCCGAGCTTTCGGCGATATCGTTCATGGTGCTCACTACGTTATCCACCACGCGTCCTCCTTTACGCGCGGTTTCTGATGCGGTTTTCGCCAGACCCGTCGCTTGGCGTGCGTTATCGGTGTTTTGCCGTACCGTGGCGGTTAACTGTTCCATGCTGGCGGCGGTCTCCTCCAGCGCCGAGGCCTGCTGTTCGGTACGGGAAGAGAGGTCGCTGCTGCCGGCGGAAATTTCACCTGCGCCAGTATAGATAGAGTCTGCGTTATCGCGCACCGCGCTGACGGTACGGATTAACGACTGCTGCATCGTTTTGAGACCGGCAGCCAGTTGGCCCATTTCACTGCGTCCTTCGGCCTCTATCTCATGGGTAAGATCGCCGTCGGCGATAGTTTGAATGTGCGCCATAATCCGTTGCAGCGGGCGGAGTAGAACGCGTTGCAGCCCCAGCCAGATAAACGCCAGTACGATGAGCACGATAAGTAGAATTATCCCCAGCGTCCATTGCATCTGGGTAAAACTGCTCTGATTCTGATCGCTGGCTAATTTTATTAATTGCGCATTTTGAGAGAGCCACTGGTCATATACCTGCTCCATGTCATCCTGCGCTTTTTGCGCGTCAAGGTTGCCATAGGCGGCGTAATTATCGGCTTTAAGATAGTGGATAGACTGCTGCAAAACGTCATACATCTGCTTAAAGCTGGCTTCGGCCTGGGCATCCAACGCCGGATCTTTGCCTGCGATCGCTTCGGAGTTCACGTAGTTGTTGAAATGCTTTTCCGCTTCGTTGAGCGACGCGCCAGCGTTGGTTAACAGCGTGTTCATGGCGTCCAGTGAGGCGGGATCGCGCTGATTTTTTAACATGCGTATCGCCACGCGGTTAATGGTGACGCGGGTTTCGATCAATGTCTGAAAACTGCCGCCCAGTTCCTGTTGTTGGTAACTCAGCGCGCTCGCATTCTGGAAATTCAGCCGATCGCTGCTGACGGCGGAATAAAACAGTATTCCTGTCACCAGCAATAAGGCGCTAAATATGCCCAGCGTCGCGATAACGCCAGTGATGACTTTGATATTTTTCATAGTGCCTAACATTCCTTATTTTGTAGACGGTATGATCAATATCGGTTGGATAAAAATTAACCTTACATCAAATCACGCTATTTCTGATTAATGGTTTGATAAGTAATAGAAAATAAATAATTTTCGCGTGAATAATATGAACAAAGAAAGGAATACTGCGGGATAACCCGGCGACACGCCGCCGGGTGGGAGAAGATTAGTTTTTACGCAGCAAACGTAGCGCGTTGGCAGTCACCAATACCGTGGCTCCCGTATCCGCCAGGATTGCCAGCCATAGCCCGGTAAAACCAAGTAGCGTCGTCACCAGGAAAATGGCTTTCAGCCCCAGCGCAATGGTGATGTTCTGCCGGATATTCGCGTGGGTAGCGCGCGCCAGCGTAATCATTTGCGCTAACCCGCGCAGACGGTTATGAGTAAGGGCGGCGTCAGCCGTTTCCAGCGCGACGTCAGTACCGCTGCCCATCGCAATTCCGATACTGGCGGCTTTCATCGCGGGCGCATCATTAATGCCGTCGCCCACCATTGCCAGCGGCGCTTGTTGGTTAAGGGCGGTGACTGCCCGCACCTTGTCTTCCGGCAGTAGTCCGGCTTTAAATGCCAGATCCAGCTCGCCGGCAATCGCTGCCGCCGCCCGTGGGTTATCGCCGGTCAGAATCACGCCGTTAACGCCTAACTGATGCAGTTCGCGGATGGCGTCGCGCGCATCGTCACGCAACGTATCCTGGAGGGCGAGGACGCCAAGTACGGTCTCGTTACTCAGCACCAGAACCACCGTCTGCCCGGCGTTTTCCAGTTCGCTAATTTGCCCGGCAAACGCTGCCGCAGGCTGTTTTCCCGCCGCGCAAATCAGAATTCGTTCGCCGTTAACCTGCGCTTCAATCCCGGTGCCGGCCAGCGTTCGCTGCGATTCCGCCGTCGGGATCGCCAGATCGCGTGTCTGCGCTTCGCGGACAATAGCCTGCGCCAGCGGGTGCGTAGCGCCTTGTTCTACGGCTGCCGCCAGCGCCAACAGTTCAGCTTCGCTGATACCGCTTGCCGGATGAATCGCCGTCACCCGTGGTTTACCAATGGTCAACGTGCCGGTTTTATCAAAGGCGACCTGCGTGATACGGCCCAGTTGCTCCAGCGCTGCGCCGCCTTTAATCAATGCGCCGCGCCGTGCCGCCGCCGCCAGCCCGGAGGTAATGGCCGCGGGCGTGGAGATCACCAGCGCGCACGGGCAACCGATTAATAGCAGCGTCAGCCCTTTATAAATCCACTCCTGCCAGCCGCCATCGAACATCAGCGGCGGAATAAGCGTCACCAGCAACGCGATAACCATAATGACCGGCGTATAGATGCGGCTGAAACGGTCAATAAACCGCTCAATAGGCGCACGGCGCTCTTCCGCCTCTTCAATCAGCGTCAGGATACGGTCAATCGCGCTGGCGCCAGGTTCAGATAGCACCTCCAGGGTGACGAGACGGTCAACGCTGGTCGCGCCTGCCGGAACTTTGTCGCCCGTTGCGCGCTCCACAGGGATAGACTCGCCGGTGAGCGCGCTTTCATCAAAGCTGGCGAAACCGGAAACCAGTTTACCGTCGGCGGGTAAACGCCCCCCGGCGGCGACTTCGATAATATCGCCCGGTCGCAGGGTATTAATAGCGACCTCTTCCCGCACGCCGTCGCGCAGACGGGTCGCCGTTTCCGGTTTAAGCGCCATTAACGCGCTGACGCCTTTACGGGCGCGGCTGGCGGCCCATCCTTCCAGGCGCTCGCCGATGAGGAACAGCAGCAATACCATTGCCGCCTCCGCCGTCGCGCCAATAAACAGCGCGCCAATGGCGGCGACGCTCATCAGCGTTTCAATAGCGAACCAACTGCCGCTTTTCATCAGCCGCAGCGCCTGGCGGGCAATAGGATACAGACCGACCAGAGTGGTGACGATAAAGGCCAGTTGGCCGAACGGGTGGTTAAATTGCTCCAGCCCCCAGCTTATCGCCATCATAATGATCAGCGTAATAAGCGGCAGGTTCTCTTTAAGACGAGATTCAGGCGCGGCGTCGCGCGAATCTTCACTACGCAAGGTATAACCCGCCTTCTGTACGGCGCGTTCAATTTGCCCGCGGAGGTCAGTGTCGGCATCGACCACTAACTTTTCGGTGGCGAACAGCACTTGCGCCTGGTTGACGCCGCGAATTTGGCGTACCGCATTCTCCACTTTTCGGGCGCAGGCGGCGCAGTCCATGCCGGAGATTTTCCAGGTATAGCGCGTGCCTGCCACGGCAGTAGAAACAGGCGCGCTGGACGCGCAATGTTCTTCGCAGCAGCAGCTATCGGCCTTCTGTATTGCCGGGGCTAATCTGAAGGAGGTAAAGGGCGGGACTTTTTTGCCATCGGTATCAGGGGTCGACATAACGTCCTCCGGTTGATGATAATTTTCTCATTAACCGGAGGATACACTCTGGAGTCGACTCCAGAGTCAAGCGCTATTATTTACAGGTACAGCGAGCGAACAATCAGGAAGTGTCCTGCAAAGTAGCAGGCGGCGGCAATCGCGTTATCCGCCCGGAAACGGCGGCGGTAATGGCTACCCAGCCAGACGATATTGCCGATGAACAGCAGCGTCGCGCCGGTAAAGGCCGAAAGGGCTGGCGCCGTTGGGCGGAAGAACCACAGTTCGCCCGCCAGCCAGACCATGACCAGCGTCATGGCGATAAAAGTACATACCGGCCAGCGTAGCTCCTCCAGTCGCGTCCAGATAACGGCGATAAGCAACGCGCCGACTATCAGTAACGCCAGCGGCAGCGGCCAGAAGAACGACAACGTCATTTGGCTGGCAAAGTAAATGGTGTAGAGCAGATGCGATAAGAAAAATGCCCCGACGGCGTACAGCAGGCGTTGACGCGGTAAGAGCGTTAACGCATCGCCGACCAGCGAGGCGCACAGCCCGGCCAACACAAGATAACTGATAGCGTCAAACATCGGCGCTTGCCAGGCCAGTAACAGCAACAGTAATAACGTGACGGGCTTAAAAACCCAGCGTTGCCAGGCTGGCCCGCGATAGGAGGCGTCCACATACAGCCATGCGGACAGGCAGACAGCGATAAACGACCAAAGCATCTTAATTCCTTGAATTCGTTATTTTTTCGCAAACGGTATGCTTGCGGCTCTATTATTCAGTGTAGAGGCCGTGACGGTCAGATGACAACACTATAACGGGCAGGGTATGCTTATTTCCGCATTTTCTGACAGGTTAACAGTATGAGTAAGCCACCGCTTTTCTTCATTATAATCATCGCATTAATCGTGGTTGCCGCGTCGTTTCGCTTCGTTCAGCAACGGCGGGAAAAAGCCGCTAATGAGGCGGCGCCGTTACAGCAAAAGCTGGTCGTGGTCAGCAGTAAACGGGAGAAGCCGGTTAATGACCGACGCTCTCGCCAGCAGGAAGTGAGCCCGGCGGGAACCAGTATGCGCTATGAGGCCAGTTTTAAGCCGCTCAATGGCGGTCTGGAAAAAACGTTCCGTTTACAAGCGCAGCAGTACCACGCTTTGACGGTGGGCGATCAAGGTACGCTAAGCTATAAGGGAACGCGGTTCGTCGGATTTGTTAGCCGTACCCCGGATAACGAATAAACCGTCATCCGGCAGCAAACGTTATTTTTTGTTCTTAAACTTCTTCTGCCAGACCAGCAGCTCAAACACGCCGAACAGGAAAATGCGGATTTTCTCTCCCGTCGTCATCTGCGGACCCGCTTTCGGTATCGTTGATTTCAGCAACGCCAGTTGCATACCGTGCATCAGCGCCATGAACACCAACGCCACGTTGACGAAGATATTGAGCGGGCGCGGGAAGGGATGCACCAGATTAAGAATCAAAAATGCCCACACGAAGAGCATTAATAAGCGGCCCAGATTAATCAACATCATTTTCTCCTTGCGCGTCGCGCTGATACAGACGATAAGCGACCTGTCCGGCCACCTTTTCTCGATACAATGCCCAGTTCGCCGGAACGGGCGGCAGACCGTTTTCCACCTCGCTTTCTACGTAGATTAGCGCGTCGTCGGCCAGCCATCCCTGGGTTTCCAGCAATTGTAACGTCTCTTCCAGCAGCCCTTTACGAAACGGCGGGTCGACAAAGACGACGTGATGCGGCGTCCCCGGCTGGCTGAGGAAGGCCAGAGTATTGGTATTGACGACGCGAGCATTGTTGGCTTTCAGCGTCGCCAGATTTTTTTGCAACTGCTGCGAAACGGCGCGATCCATTTCCAGTAACGTTGCCTGGGCCGCATAACGCGATAGCGCTTCCAGACCCAGCGCGCCGCTGCCGGCAAAGCAATCCAGACAATGGGCGTCTACCATTACCGGAGCCAGCCAGTTAAATAACGTTTCGCGCACGCGATCGGTGGTGGGACGCAGACCCGGGCTGTCCGGAACCGGTAATTTACGGCCACGCCATTGCCCGCCAATAATGCGGATTTGGCCGCTGCCAGAGTGAGTCGGTTTTTTCATTTCTCTTGCTCGAACCGCCTGTTGCAAGTTATTCCAGGCGGTGATGTGAATTAAGTTAAGTGATAGACTATTTCATCATTTTTTTAGCTTCCATGTATATAGCGCCGCGAGGGGTGTAGTCGCAGATGGCAAAACAGAAAAAACGTGGCTTCTTTTCCTGGTTGGGCTTCGGTGATAAAGAGCAGAAGCAGGAACAGACCGAAGAACAGCAGATTGTTGAGGAACAACGACCGGTTGAGCCCCCTGTTGAAACGGCGGCAGACGTAGACGCGCAAACGCCCGCGCACAGCAAAGCAGAAACAGAAGCCTTTGCGGAAGAGGTGGTGGACGTTACTGAGAAAGTTCAGGAGAGCGAAAAACCGCAGCCGGTAGAGCCGGAGCCCGCGACGGCTGTTGAGACGGCAGCGCCGCAGATCGCGGTGGAACGCGAGGAATTGCCGCTGCCGGAAGAGGTCAAAGACGAGGCTATCTCGCCGGAAGAGTGGCAGGCCGAAGCGGAAACTGTAGAGGTCATTGCCGCGGTAGAAGAAGAGGGCGAAAACGCGGCGAAATTCACCGACGAAGAGCTGGAAGCGCAGGCGCTGGCCGCTCAGGCGGCGGAAGAGGCGGTGATGGTTGTTCCGCCGGCGGAAGAAGACGCGCCGGTGGAAGCGATCGTTCAGGAACAGGAAAAACCGACTAAAGAAGGTTTCTTTGCCCGCCTGAAACGCAGCCTGCTGAAAACCAAAGAAAATCTCGGTTCCGGATTTATCAGTCTGTTCCGCGGCAAGAAAATCGACGATGATTTGTTCGAGGAGCTGGAAGAGCAGTTGCTCATCGCTGATGTCGGGGTAGAAACCACGCGTAAGATTATCGCTAATCTGACGGAAGGCGCCAGCCGCAAACAGCTTAAAGATGCTGAGGCGCTGTATGGTCTGTTGAAAGACGAGATGGGCGAGATTCTGGCGAAGGTAGACGAACCGCTTAATATTGAAGGTAAAACGCCTTTTGTTATTCTGATGGTCGGCGTGAACGGCGTGGGTAAAACCACCACTATCGGTAAACTGGCGCGCCAGTTTGAGCAGCAGGGTAAATCAGTGATGCTGGCGGCGGGGGATACTTTCCGCGCGGCGGCGGTCGAACAGCTACAGGTCTGGGGACAGCGTAACAACATTCCGGTTATCGCCCAGCATACCGGCGCGGACTCCGCCTCGGTGATTTTTGACGCTATCCAGGCCGCGAAGGCGCGTAATGTGGATGTGTTAATTGCCGATACGGCAGGGCGTCTGCAGAACAAGTCGCACCTGATGGAAGAGCTGAAAAAAATCGTTCGCGTCATGAAAAAGCTGGACGAAGAAGCGCCACATGAAGTTATGCTGACCATTGACGCCAGCACCGGACAGAACGCGGTAAGCCAGGCCAAACTGTTCCATGAAGCGGTAGGCTTAACCGGTATTACCCTGACCAAGCTGGACGGTACGGCGAAAGGCGGGGTGATTTTCTCGGTAGCTGACCAGTTTGGCATTCCTATCCGTTACATTGGCGTGGGCGAACGTATCGAGGATTTGCGTCCGTTTAAGGCGGACGATTTTATTGAGGCACTTTTTGCCCGAGAGGATTAACAATGATTCGCTTTGAACATGTCAGCAAGGCCTATCTCGGCGGGAGACAAGCGCTGCAGGGAGTGACATTCCATATGCGGCCAGGCGAGATGGCGTTTCTGACCGGCCACTCCGGCGCGGGGAAAAGTACCCTGCTGAAGCTAATCTGTGGGATTGAGCGGCCCAGCGCCGGCAAAATCTTCTTCAGTGGGCATGATATTACGCGCCTGAAAAACCGCGAAGTGCCGTTTTTGCGCCGCCAGATTGGGATGATTTTCCAGGATCACCATCTGCTGATGGATCGCACGGTCTATGACAATGTGGCGATACCGTTAATCATTGCCGGTGCCAGCGGCGATGATATCCGTCGTCGTGTGTCGGCGGCGCTGGATAAGGTTGGACTACTGGACAAAGCGAGAAACTTCCCGATTCAACTCTCCGGAGGCGAACAACAGCGCGTGGGCATCGCCCGCGCGGTGGTCAATAAGCCAGCGGTATTGCTGGCGGATGAACCGACCGGGAACCTGGACGACGCGTTGTCGGAAGGGATTTTACGTCTGTTTGAAGAGTTTAACCGCGTAGGGGTGACGGTACTGATGGCGACGCACGATATTGGACTTATCTCCCGTCGTTCCTATAGGCAGCTCGTCCTGAGCGATGGACATCTGCATGGAGGCCTGGCCAATGAATAGGCGCGACGCGATTAACCAAATCAGGCAGTTCGGCGGACGGCTGGATCGACTGCGTAAGTCTCGCGGCGGAACAGGCGGCGGGCGCAACGCGCCAGGACGCCAGAAGCCGACGCCGAAACCGAACTCACGTAAAACAAATGTCTTTAATGAACAGGTGCGCTATGCCTGGCACGGTGCGCTGCAAGATCTGAAAAGCAAACCGCTGGCGACGTTTCTGACGGTGATGGTGATCGCCATCTCCCTGACGCTGCCCAGCGTCTGTTACATGGTCTATAAGAACGTCAACCAGGCGGCGACTCAGTATTATCCGTCGCCGCAGATCACTGTTTATCTGCAAAAAACGCTGGATGATGATGCGGCGGCGCGGGTTGTTGGGCAGCTTCAGGCCGAGCAGGGCGTTGAAAAGGTCAACTACCTGTCCCGTGAGGACGCGCTGGGAGAATTCCGCAACTGGTCGGGTTTTGGCGGCGCGCTGGACATGCTGGAAGAGAACCCGCTGCCGGCAGTGGCGGTGGTGATCCCCGAGCTGGACTTCCAGAGTACCGCCTCGCTTAATACGCTGCGCGACCGTATCTCGCAGATTAACGGCATTGACGAAGTCCGCATGGATGATAGCTGGTTTGCGCGCCTGGCGGCGCTCACCGGGCTGGTGGGCCGCGTGTCGGCGATGATCGGCGTGCTGATGGTCGCGGCGGTCTTCCTCGTTATCGGCAACAGCGTGCGCCTGAGCATTTTTGCCCGTCGCGATACCATTAACGTGCAAAAGCTGATTGGCGCGACCGATGGCTTTATCCTGCGTCCGTTCCTCTATGGCGGCGCGTTGCTCGGTTTTTCCGGCGCGTTTCTTTCACTGATATTGTCTGAAATTTTGGTGATGCGTTTATCATCGGCGGTGACTGAAGTGGCGCAGGTCTTCGGCACGAAGTTTGATCTCAATGGCTTATCGTTCGATGAGTGCCTGTTGCTGCTGCTGGTCTGTTCCATGATTGGCTGGATCGCCGCCTGGCTGGCCACGGTGCAACATTTACGTCACTTTACTCCCGATTGATAAAATCGTGGTATAATCTTTCCCTGCAATGGGTTTCCGTTCGCAGGGAAAGAGTCCCTGTTGTCTCTTCCCCGCGCGTCATCTTTATGTCACAAGATTTGTGCAAATTATGCACAGCGTTACATTGAACTTGTGGATAAAATCACTGTCTGATAAAAGAGTGGATGATATTCTCGTTGCTCATCGGCTTTGGCACGGTTGTTGCTCGCTGACGGTGCCAGGCAATACTGATTGAGAGGATTTGAATGACCAAAGAAATGCAAAATTTAGCTTTAGCCCCTGTTGGCAACCTGGAATCTTATATCCGGGCGGCGAACGCGTGGCCGATGTTATCGGCTGACGAGGAGCGGGCATTGGCTGAAAGGCTGCATTACCAGGGCGATCTGGAAGCAGCTAAAACGCTGATCCTGTCTCACCTGCGCTTTGTTGTTCATATTGCTCGTAACTATGCGGGCTATGGTCTGCCGCAGGCGGATTTGATCCAGGAAGGCAACATCGGCCTGATGAAAGCCGTACGTCGTTTTAACCCGGAAGTAGGCGTGCGCCTGGTCTCCTTCGCCGTACACTGGATTAAAGCAGAAATTCACGAATACGTGCTGCGTAACTGGCGTATCGTTAAAGTCGCAACCACGAAAGCGCAGCGTAAGCTGTTCTTTAATCTGCGTAAAACCAAGCAGCGTCTGGGCTGGTTTAATCAGGATGAGGTTGAAATGGTGGCGCGCGAACTGGGTGTTTCCAGTAAAGACGTGCGTGAGATGGAGTCGCGTATGGCGGCGCAGGACATGACGTTTGACATGTCTTCGGACGATGAGTCCGACAGCCAGCCAATGGCGCCGGTGCTGTATCTGCAGGATAAATCGTCTAACTTTGCCGACGGCATTGAAGACGATAACTGGGAAGAGCAGGCCGCTAACCGACTGACCGATGCGATGCAGGGGCTCGACGAGCGTAGCCAGGATATTATCCGCGCTCGCTGGCTGGACGAAGACAATAAGTCTACGTTGCAGGAGCTGGCCGATCGTTACGGCGTCTCCGCTGAGCGTGTGCGCCAGCTTGAAAAGAACGCCATGAAAAAGCTTCGCGCTGCGATCGAAGCGTAATCTTCGCGAATTGCCAATGAACCCTCGAATGTGAATTCGGGGGTTTTGTTTTTTGTAGGCCGGATAAGGCGTTTACCCTGCCATCCGGCAATACGTTTGCCCGATGGCGCTTCGCTTATCGGGCCTACGGGCCCTTCCTCTCCCCCACCGACACAAATCTGTTATCTGAATGTAAATTTAGCTATTCCAAAATAATAAAAATCGGGTATGTTTTAGCAGAGTATGCTGCTAAAGCACGGGTAGCTAGCCAATAATCGAAATAAAGTGCTGAACAATAACACCACAACACACGTAACAACCAGAATAATGGGGATTATCAGGATGAATATGAAGGGTAAAACGTTATTGGCAGGATGTATCGCCCTGTCATTAAGCCATATGGCATTCGCAGAGGACATTAAAGTCGCGGTTGTCGGCGCGATGTCCGGTCCGGTGGCGCAGTATGGCGACCAGGAATTTACCGGTGCGGAGCAGGCAATTGCCGATATCAATGCGAAAGGCGGTATTAAAGGCGATAAGCTCGTCGCGGTGAAATATGACGACGCCTGCGACCCGAAACAGGCGGTAGCTGTCGCTAACAAAGTGGTGAACGACGGCATCAAGTATGTTATCGGACACTTATGCTCCTCTTCCACACAGCCAGCCTCTGATATCTACGAAGACGAAGGTATCCTGATGATAACCCCGGCGGCGACCGCGCCGGAGCTGACCGCACGCGGCTATAACCTGATTTTGCGCACGACCGGCCTGGACTCTGACCAGGGGCCAACGGCGGCAAAGTATATTCTGGAGAAGGTAAAACCGCAGCGCATCGCGATTATCCACGATAAGCAGCAGTACGGCGAAGGGCTGGCGCGCGCGGTGCAGGACGGTCTGAAGAAAGGCGGCGTTAACGTCGTATTCTTTGACGGCATCACCGCTGGCGAAAAAGATTTCTCCACTCTGGTTGCGCGCCTGAAGAAAGAGAATATCGACTTTGTCTACTACGGCGGTTATCACCCGGAAATGGGGCAGATCCTGCGTCAGTCCCGCGCCGCAGGGCTGAAAACCCAGTTTATGGGGCCGGAAGGGGTAGCGAACGTGTCGCTGTCTAACATCGCCGGAGAGTCGGCGGAAGGCTTACTGGTCACTAAACCGAAGAACTACGATCAGGTGCCAGCGAACAAACCGATTGTGGATGCCATCAAAGCCAAGAAACAAGATCCTAGCGGCGCGTTTGTCTGGACCACCTACGCCGCGCTGCAATCCTTACAGGCGGGGCTGAACCACTCCGACGATCCGGCGGAAATCGCCAAATACCTGAAAGGCGCCACGGTCGACACCGTAATGGGACCGCTGTCGTGGGATGAGAAGGGCGATCTGAAAGGATTTGAGTTCGGCGTGTTTGACTGGCATGCGAATGGTACGGCGACAGACGCTAAGTAATTTTCCTGGCGCCTTTCGCGCTGCAGGTGCGTTGGCTACGTTCTTCAACCCCGGTCACTTACTTATGTAAGCTCCCGGGGATTTCATAACTTGCCGCCTGCCTGCAACGCGAAATTCTTGGAAAATTGCGAGGTGGTTTTTATCTTTTCTCCCGGCATGTAGGCCGGATAAGCGTCAGCGCCATCCGGCTTTCTTTTAGCGCTTCTCCCAGCCGTCATGCTGGGCGGTAAAGCCTAACGCCTGCATAAACGCGGCCATCACGCTGCGGTCTTCAACACCGACATCCGCCATCCACCACGACGAGACGTTGGGATTATCGCGGATGACTTCTTCTACCAGGTATTGCCCGACGCCGCGGCGACGGGTGATTTCACGCACGCGTAAGGAATCCAGCGCGCCCTGCGTTCCGCTCAGCGTCACTCTTACGGCGCCCAACAAACGTTCGTTAAACCGCGCGGCATAAATCCGGTGCGTTTCATCTACGCTTAATGAGGAGGCGGAATATTCCGGCCAGATTTTGCCCAGATCGATCTGATCCTGAGCGCTAAAGTGTTCTAAACGAAGGATAGTCAGCTTCATCGACGGCTTGTCCCGATTTCAAAAGATGCGATCAGTGTACCGAAACAGGCAGGCCAGATGCTTTCTCTTTTTTGTGTCATTTACCAGGTTATTAATTTTTTAACAACGATAATTACAGTTTGAAGCATTAGAGAATGGAAAACAGGCAGCATAATTCCCTGAATGCTAGTGAATTATTCCACTTAATATGCCGTTATTTTATGCTGACAAGCGTGCTTTTTTTTGTTTATCTATAGCGAAAAGCAGAATATTATCTTTTCTTAATAGACTGAAAAATAGAGATTTTAATCTTATTATGCTTTAAATGCTGCGCTAACTCATTAATGAGTCAGTAAAAAGCGCGCCATTTATAAAAAGTACAGTCTGCTTTTTAACCAGCAAAAAACAAAACATATAACATCACGAATGGGGATACAGGCACATGAAACGGAAAGCGAAAACAATAATCGCAGGGATGGTTGCATTAGCAGTCTCGCAGGGGGCAATGGCAGATGATATTAAAGTCGCCATAGTCGGGGCGATGTCCGGCCCGGTAGCGCAATGGGGCGATATGGAATTTAACGGCGCGCGCCAGGCCATTAAAGACATCAACGCTAAAGGCGGGATTAAAGGCGATAAGCTGGTCGGCGTAGAGTACGATGATGCCTGCGATCCAAAACAGGCGGTGGCGGTGGCCAACAAAATCGTTAACGACGGTATTCAGTACGTTATTGGTCACTTGTGTTCTTCTTCTACTCAGCCAGCATCCGATATCTATGAAGATGAAGGTATTCTGATGATCTCCCCGGGGGCGACTAACCCGGAGCTGACCCAGCGCGGCTATCAGTACATTATGCGTACCGCCGGCCTGGACTCCTCCCAGGGGCCAACGGCCGCGAAATACATCCTGGAAACGGTGAAACCACAGCGCATCGCTATCATTCACGATAAACAGCAATACGGCGAAGGACTGGCGCGCTCTGTGCAGGATGGTCTGAAGCAGGGCAATGCCAATATTGTCTTTTTTGATGGTATTACCGCCGGCGAAAAAGATTTCTCCGCCCTGATTGCTCGCTTGCAAAAAGAGAATATCGACTTTGTGTATTACGGCGGCTACTACCCGGAAATGGGGCAGATGCTGCGCCAGGCACGGGCTAATGGCCTGAAAACGCAATTTATGGGGCCGGAAGGCGTGGGTAACGCGTCGCTGTCCAATATTGCGGGTGGTGCGGCGGAAGGCATGCTGGTGACGATGCCAAAACGCTATGACCAGGATCCGGCGAATAAAGCGATTGTCGATGCGCTCAAAGCTGACAAGAAAGATCCAACCGGGCCGTACGTGTGGATCACTTATGCAGCCGTCCAGTCACTGGCGAGCGCAATGGATCGCAGCGGAAGCAAAGAGCCGCTGGATCTGGTGAAAGATCTGAAAGCACACGGGGCTGATACCGTGATTGGGCCGCTGAAATGGGACGAAAAAGGCGATTTGAAGGGATTTGAGTTTGGTGTCTTCCAGTGGCACGCCGACGGATCATCGACCGTCGCGAAGTAATACCTGAAGACGAGTTATCCCACCGCCCGTGCAAAACGGGCGGGTTAAAAAAGGTTACCTTATGTCCGAGCAGTTTCTCTATTTCTTGCAGCAGATGTTTAACGGCGTCACGCTGGGGAGCACCTACGCGCTGATTGCTATCGGTTATACGATGGTGTACGGCATTATCGGCATGATCAACTTCGCTCATGGCGAGGTGTATATGATCGGCAGCTACGTCTCTTTTATGATCATCGCCGCGCTAATGATGATGGGAATAGACACCAGTTGGCTCCTGGTGGCCGCCGGATTTATCGGCGCGATTATTATTGCCAGCGCCTACGGCTGGAGTATCGAGCGAGTCGCTTACCGGCCTGTGCGCAATTCCAAGCGCCTGATCGCCCTGATTTCCGCCATCGGGATGTCCATCTTTCTGCAAAACTACGTCAGCCTGACGGAAGGTTCGCGCGACGTGGCGTTACCCAGCCTGTTTAACGGCCAGTGGATTGTGGGCAGCAGCGAAAACTTTGCCGCGTCCATCACCACCATGCAGGCGGTTATCTGGATAGTCACCTTTCTGGCTATGCTGGCGCTCACCATTTTCATTCGCTACTCCCGGATGGGCCGCGCCTGCCGCGCCTGCGCGGAGGATCTGAAAATGGCCAGCCTGCTCGGCATTAATACCGACCGCGTCATTGCGCTAACGTTTGTTATCGGCGCGGCAATGGCGGCGGTGGCGGGCGTGCTGCTCGGCCAGTTCTATGGCGTAATTAACCCCTACATCGGTTTTATGGCCGGGATGAAAGCGTTCACCGCGGCGGTGCTGGGCGGGATTGGCAGCATTCCGGGCGCGATGATCGGCGGTCTGATTTTGGGCGTTGCCGAAGCGATCTCGTCTGCATATTTAAGTACCGAATATAAAGATGTCGTGTCGTTCGCTCTGCTGATTCTGGTACTGCTGGTGATGCCGACCGGTATCCTGGGGCGTCCGGAGGTAGAGAAAGTATGAAACCGATGCATATTGCGATGGCGCTATTCTCTGCGGCGATGTTCTTCGTTCTGGCTGGCGTCTTCATGGGCGTACAACTGGAGCTGGACGGCACCAAACTGGTGGTGGATACCGCCGCCGACATCCGCTGGCAGTGGATCTTTATCGGTACGGCAGTGGTTTTTTTCTTTCAGTTGCTGCGTCCGATGTTCCAGAAAGCGGTGAAGCACGTCTCCGGACCGAAGTTTATTCTGCCGGCGATCGATGGCTCTACCGTTAAGCAAAAGCTGTTTCTGATGGCGCTGCTGGTTATCGCCGTGGCGTGGCCGTTTATGGTGTCGCGCGGTAGCGTCGATATCGCCACTATGACCATGATTTATATCATCCTCGGTCTGGGGCTGAACGTGGTGGTGGGGCTGTCCGGCCTGCTGGTATTGGGCTACGGCGGCTTTTACGCCATCGGCGCTTATACCTTTGCGCTGCTCAACCACTATTACGGTTTGGGTTTCTGGACCTGCCTGCCGCTGGCGGGACTGGTCTCCGCCGCCGCTGGTTTCCTGCTCGGCTTCCCGGTACTGCGTCTGCGCGGCGACTATCTGGCGATTGTGACGCTCGGCTTCGGCGAAATCGTCCGTATCCTGCTGCTCAACAACACTGAAATTACCGGCGGCCCGAACGGCATCAGTCAGATCCCCAAACCGACGCTGTTTGGTCTGGAGTTTAGCCGCAACACCCGCGAAGGCGGCTGGGATACCTTCAGCAATTTCTTTGGCGTGAAGTACGACCCATCCGACCGGGTCATTTTCCTCTATCTGGTGGCCCTGTTGCTGGTGGTCCTGTCGCTGTTTGTCATTAACCGCCTGCTGCGTATGCCGCTGGGCCGGGCGTGGGAAGCGTTGCGTGAAGATGAGATCGCCTGTCGCTCATTAGGTTTAAGCCCGACGCGCATCAAGCTGACCGCTTTTACTATCAGCGCCGCGTTTGCCGGTTTCGCCGGGACGTTGTTTGCCGCCCGCCAGGGCTTTGTCAGCCCGGAATCCTTCACCTTCGCCGAATCCGCCTTCGTGCTGGCGATTGTGGTGCTGGGCGGAATGGGCTCGCAGTTTGCGGTGATCCTGGCGGCGGTTCTGTTGGTGGTGTCGCGCGAGTTGATGCGCGATTTCAACGAATACAGCATGTTGATGCTCGGCGGTTTGATGGTGTTGATGATGATCTGGCGCCCGCAGGGATTGCTGCCGATGACGCGTCCGCAGTTGAAGCTGAAAAGTGGTCAGGCGAAAGGAGAGCAGGCATGAGTCAGCCATTATTAGCGGTTAACGGCCTGATGATGCGCTTTGGCGGTTTGCTGGCGGTCAACAATGTATCGCTGGAATTGCGTGAGCGGGAAATTGTGTCGCTGATTGGCCCTAACGGCGCGGGTAAAACGACGGTGTTTAACTGCCTGACCGGTTTTTATAAGCCGACAGGCGGTACGATCACATTGCGCGAGCGGCATCTGGAAGGATTGCCGGGCCAGCAGATCGCCCGCATGGGCGTGGTACGCACTTTCCAGCATGTGCGCCTGTTTCGCGAAATGACGGTGATTGAAAATCTGCTGGTGGCGCAGCACCAGCAACTGAAAACGGGCCTCTTTTCCGGCCTGTTGAAAACGCCCGCTTTCCGCCGCGCGCAAAGCGAAGCGCTGGACCGCGCGGCGACCTGGCTTGAGCGTATTGGCCTGCTGGAACATGCCAACCGCCAGGCCAGTAATCTGGCCTACGGCGACCAGCGCCGGCTGGAGATTGCCCGCTGCATGGTGACGCAGCCAGAAATTCTGATGCTCGACGAACCGGCGGCTGGCCTTAACCCGAAAGAGACCAAAGAGCTGGATGAGCTGATTGCCGAGCTACGTAACCATCACAACACCACTATCTTGCTGATTGAACACGATATGAAGCTGGTGATGGGCATTTCCGATCGCATTTACGTGGTGAACCAGGGCACGCCGCTGGCGAACGGCACGCCGGAAGAGATCCGCAACAACCCGGACGTCATCCGCGCTTATCTGGGTGAGGCATAAGATGGAAAAAACGATGTTAACGTTTGAAAAAGTCAGCGCCCACTACGGCAAGATTCAGGCGCTGCACGACGTCAGTCTGCACATCAACCAGGGGGAAATCGTTACCCTGATTGGCGCTAACGGCGCGGGGAAAACGACGCTGCTTGGCACCTTGTGCGGCGATCCGCGCGCCTCCAGCGGACGGGTGGTGTTTGACGGTAAAGACATAACCGACTGGCAGACGGCGAAAATCATGCGTGAAGCGGTGGCGATAGTGCCGGAAGGGCGGCGCGTCTTCTCGCGGATGACGGTAGAAGAGAACCTGGCGATGGGCGGTTTTTTTGCCGAGCGCGATCGGTTTCAGGAGCGTATCAAATGGGTGTACGAGCTGTTTCCGCGCCTGCATGAGCGCCGTATCCAGCGAGCGGGCACCATGTCCGGCGGCGAACAGCAGATGCTGGCGATTGGCCGCGCGCTGATGAGCCAGCCGAGGCTATTGCTGCTGGATGAACCGTCGCTGGGGCTGGCGCCGATCATCATCCAGCAGATCTTCGACACCATTGAGCAGTTGCGCGAGCAGGGTATGACCATCTTCCTTGTCGAGCAGAACGCCAACCAGGCGCTGAAGCTCGCCGACCGCGGTTATGTGCTGGAAAACGGCCACGTAGTGCTATCCGATACCGGTGATGCGCTGCTGGCGAACGAAGCGGTGCGCAGCGCCTATCTGGGCGGTTAGACTGTGCCAGGGGGAAGCGCGTGCGCCGCCCCCCGGTAACGGCAAGCGGTAAAATTTTTCAAAAGAGCCTGATGGCTCTTTTTTTGTACATGTTTGTTGTACAATAAACATGTACAACTGGGGAGATGTTTATGCGTACGGTTAACTATAGCGAAGCGCGGCAAAATCTGGCCGAAGTCCTGGAAAGCGCGGTAACGGCGGGCCCTGTCACCATCACGCGTCGTGGGCATAAGTCCGCAGTGATCATCAGCGCCGAGGAGTTTGAGCGTTATCAGACGGCGCGAATGGATGATGAGTTTGCTGCCATTATGGCGGTTCATGGCAATGAGCTCAGGAAGCTGGCGGATAAATGACCCTACAACTTATCTCAGCGGAAGAGATAATTCAGTTTCACGACAGGCTTCTCCGCGTTACGCCTGGTGTAACAGGCATGCCTGATCCTGGCCGCGCGGAAGCGCTAATGTATCGGGTACTCAATCAAATCGAATATGAAGGGGTGACCGACGTGTGGCTGCTGGCGGCAATGCATTTGCTCACTATATCCCGTGGGTATATCTTCAATGATGGTAACAAACGCACCGCCTTATTTATTACGCTGCTGTTTTTAAAGCGTAACGGGATCTCACTCGCTGCGAATCCGGATTTTGTCGATATGACAGTCGATGCGGCGGCAGGGCGGCTTACGCTGGAACAAATTGCCGTTCGCTTACGCGCCTGAGACGTTAATCCCGGCGACGCTCCGCCTGGTTGGGTTACGGCATGTGCGCCGCCCCCGAGAATAATGTCGTACCTATCCGTGCCGTAGCTCCCACTTTTCTTTTCCGGCGCTTTCACTGCCTTGCCATCTCTCTGTCGCCTTACTATCTTTTTTTTGTAATAAAAAAGTTATTTTTCTGTCATTCGAGCATGTCATGTTACCCCCGCGAACATAAAACGCGTGATATCGCGCATCCCGGCACAAAAAGAGAGATAACCGATGATATCGTTACGACATACAGCTTTAGGACTGGCGCTGAGTCTGGCATTTACGGGTCAGGCGTTGGCCGTCACCACTATTCCATTCTGGCATTCAATGGAAGGGGAGTTAGGCAAAGAAGTTGATTCACTGGCGCAACGTTTCAACCAGGCCAATCCGGATTACAAAATCGTTCCGGTCTATAAGGGGAACTATGAACAGAACCTGAGCGCCGGGATCGCGGCATTCCGTACCGGCAACGCGCCGGCAATATTGCAGGTTTATGAGGTTGGGACGGCGACCATGATGGCCTCGAAAGCCATTAAGCCGGTTTATGAAGTGTTTAAAGACGCCGGTATTAACTTTGACGAGTCCCAGTTTGTACCAACCGTTGCAGGCTACTACACCGATGCTAAAAGCGGGCATCTGCTCTCCCAGCCCTTTAACAGCTCCACGCCGGTACTGTACTACAACAAAGACGCCTTTAAGAAAGCCGGTTTAGATCCGGAACAGCCGCCGAAAACCTGGCAGGAGCTGGCTGACTATACCGCGAAACTGAGAGCGGCAGGCATGAAATGCGGTTACGCCAGCGGCTGGCAAGGTTGGATCCAACTGGAAAACTTCAGCGCCTGGAACGGTCTCCCCTTCGCCAGTAAAAACAATGGTTTTGACGGTACAGATGCGGTGCTGGAGTTTAATAAGCCAGAGCAGGTGAAACATATCGCGCTGCTGGAAGAGATGAATAAAAAAGGCGATTTTAGCTATGTTGGGCGTAAGGACGAGTCTACCGAGAAGTTTTATAACGGTGACTGCGCGATGACAACCGCGTCCTCCGGCTCGCTCGCCAATATCCGCCAGTATGCCAAATTTAACTATGGCGTGGGTATGATGCCGTACGACGCGGATATCAAGGGCGCGCCGCAAAACGCTATTATCGGCGGAGCCAGCCTATGGGTCATGCAGGGTAAAGATAAAGAAACCTATACCGGCGTCGCCAAATTCCTCGACTTCCTGGCAAAACCGGAAAACGCTGCTGAATGGCATCAAAAAACCGGCTACCTGCCGATTACCACCGCCGCCTACGAGCTGACCCGTGAGCAGGGTTATTACGATAAAAACCCCGGTGCGGATATCGCCACTCGCCAGATGTTGAATAAGCCGCCGTTACCCTTCACCAAAGGCTTGCGTCTGGGCAATATGCCGCAGATTCGTACCATCGTGGACGAAGAGCTGGAAAGCGTCTGGACCGGGAAGAAGACCCCACAACAGGCGTTGGATACCGCAGTGGAGCGCGGGAATCAGTTGCTGCGTCGTTTTGAGAAAGCGAGCAAATCTTAAGTGTATAAGTGCCTGGTGGCGCTGCGCTTATCAGGCCTACAGCGTTTGTAGGCCGGATAAGGTGCTTGCACCGCCATCCGGCACCTTCCAGGAAAAGAACCTTCATGTCATCATTCCGTCCGGTGTTCCGCTCGCGCTGGCTGCCGTATTTACTGGTTGCCCCGCAGTTGGTTATCACCGTTATTTTCTTTATCTGGCCTGCGGGCGAAGCGCTGTGGTATTCGCTGCAAAGCGTCGATCCGTTTGGTTTTTCCAGCCAATTTGTCGGGCTGGAGAATTTCGTCGCGCTTTTTCACGACAGTTATTATCTCGACGCCTTCTGGACGACGATTAAATTCAGCGCGCTGGTCACGTTTAGCGGCTTGCTGGTCTCGCTGTTTTTCGCCGCCCTGGTGGATTACGTGGTGCGCGGCAGCCGTTTTTATCAGACGCTGATGCTGCTGCCTTATGCCGTCGCGCCCGCCGTCGCCGCCGTATTGTGGATTTTCCTGTTTAACCCGGGGCGGGGATTAATCACTCATTTCCTTGGCGAATTCGGCTATGACTGGAACCACGCGCAAAACAGCGGTCAGGCGATGTTCCTGGTGGTATTTGCGTCAGTCTGGAAGCAGATTAGTTACAACTTTTTATTCTTCTTTGCCGCGCTGCAATCCATTCCCCGCTCGCTGGTGGAAGCGGCGGCCATTGACGGCGCCGGGCCGATTCGTCGTTTCTTCCGGCTTTCTTTGCCGCTTATTGCGCCGGTCAGTTTCTTCCTGCTGGTGGTCAACCTGGTGTATGCCTTTTTCGACACCTTCCCGGTGATCGACGCCGCGACCGCCGGCGGGCCGGTACAAGCCACCACGACGCTGATTTATAAGATTTATCGCGAAGGGTTTACCGGCCTGGATCTCTCGGCGTCCGCCGCGCAGTCGGTAGTGTTGATGTTCCTCGTCATCATTCTGACGGTGGTGCAGTTCCGCTATGTGGAAAGTAAGGTGCGTTACCAATGATAGAGAATCGTCGCGGGCTGACAATATTCAGCCATACCATGCTGATTCTGGGGATCTCGGTCATTTTGTTTCCGCTGTATGTTGCGTTTGTCGCGGCGACGCTGGACGACCGCGCGGTGTTTGAGACGCCGATGACGCTGCTTCCCGGCACGCAGTTACTGGAGAATATCAAAACTATTTGGGTCAACGGCGTCGGTGTTAATAGCGCGCCATTCTGGCTGATGATGCTTAACAGTTTCATTATGGCGTTCAGCATTACGGTAGGCAAAATCACGGTATCTATGCTTTCCGCATTCGCCATCGTCTGGTTTCGTTTTCCCCTGCGTAACCTGTTCTTCTGGATGATTTTTATCACCCTGATGCTGCCGGTTGAAGTGCGTATCTTCCCGACGGTGGAAGTGATCGCCAACCTGAAAATGCTCGACAGCTATGCTGGTCTGACGCTACCGCTGATGGCGTCCGCTACCGCCACTTTCCTGTTTCGTCAGTTCTTCATGACGCTTCCGGATGAACTGGTGGAGGCGGCCCGTATTGACGGCGCGTCGCCGATGCGCTTTTTCCGCGACATCGTGTTGCCGCTGTCAAAAACCAACCTGGCGGCGTTATTCGTCATCACCTTTATCTACGGCTGGAACCAGTATCTGTGGCCGCTGTTGATTATCACCGACGTGAATCTTGGCACTGCCGTAGCGGGTATCAAAGGGATGATCGCCACCGGCGAAGGTACCACGCAATGGAACCAGGTGATGGCCGCGATGCTGCTGACTCTGATTCCCCCGGTCGTAATTGTGTTAGCCATGCAACGGGCGTTTGTGCGTGGTTTAGTGGACAGTGAGAAATAAAAATGGCTGGTTTAAAACTACAGGCAGTAACCAAAAGCTGGGACGGCAAAACCCAGGTAATTCAACCGCTGACGCTGGATGTCGCGGATGGCGAATTTATCGTGATGGTCGGGCCGTCCGGCTGCGGCAAATCAACGTTGTTGCGGATGGTGGCCGGTCTGGAACGCGTGACCAGCGGCGATATCTGGATTGATCGCAAACGGGTCACCGAGATGGAGCCCAAAGATCGCGGCATCGCGATGGTATTTCAGAACTATGCTCTCTATCCCCATATGAGCGTAGAGGAGAACATGGCGTGGGGACTAAAAATTCGCGGTATGAGCAAAGCGCATATTGAAGAACGCGTGCGGGAGGCGGCGCGCATTCTGGAGCTGGACGGCCTGCTTAAACGCCGTCCACGCGAGCTTTCCGGCGGTCAGCGGCAGCGCGTGGCAATGGGGCGCGCGATCGTCCGCGAGCCGGCAGTCTTCTTATTCGACGAACCGCTCTCTAACCTCGACGCCAAGCTGCGCGTGCAGATGCGTCTGGAGTTACAACATCTGCATCGTCGTCTTCGTACCACCTCGCTCTATGTTACTCACGATCAGGTAGAGGCGATGACGCTGGCCCAGCGGGTGATGGTGATGAATAAAGGCGTCGCAGAACAGATTGGCACGCCGGTAGAGGTGTATGAAAAACCGGCCAGTCGCTTCGTGGCGAGCTTTATCGGCAGCCCGGCGATGAACCTGTTGGACGGCGTTATCAGCGCTTCCGGCGACCGTTTCGAATTGCCTGGCGGTCTGGCGTTGCCGATTGGTGCGGGCTATCGGGGTCATGCCGGACGTAACATGACGCTGGGTATCCGCCCGGAGCATATTGCGTTAAGCTCGCAGGCGGAAGGCGGCGTGCCGCTAACGGTAGACACGCTGGAGATTCTGGGCGCGGATAATCTGGCGCATGGGCGCTGGGGCGATCAGAAACTGGTGGTGCGGTTGGCGCATCAGCAGCGCCCGGCGGCGGGCAGTACGCTATGGCTGCATCTGCCGGAACATCAGCGACATCTTTTTGATGGCGAAACAGGACAACGTGTATGAGTAACTGGCCTTATCCCCACATTGTCGCCCATCGCGGCGGCGGTAAACTGGCGCCGGAAAACACTCTGGCGGCGATTGACGTGGGCGCGCGATACGGGCACACCATGATTGAGTTTGATGCCAAGCTGTCGAAAGACGGCGAAATTTTCCTGCTGCATGACGATAACCTGGAGCGCACCAGCAACGGTTGGGGCGTGGCGGGCGAGTTGAACTGGCAGGATTTATTGCGTGTGGACGCTGGCGGTTGGTTTAGCGGCGAATTTAAAGGCGAGCCGCTGCCGTTGCTCTCGCAGGTGGCGGAGCGCTGCCGTAAACACGGCATGATGGCGAATATTGAGATCAAACCGACAACGGGGAGCGGAAGGCTAACAGGACGTGTCGTGGCGTTGGCCGCCCGCGAACTGTGGGCCGGGATGACGCCGCCGCTGCTTTCTTCCTTTGAGATAGAGGCGCTGGAAGCGGCGCAGGCGGCAGCACCTGAACTGCCGCGCGGGTTACTGCTGGATAAATGGCGTGAAGACTGGCGTGAACTGACGACCCGTCTGGGCTGTGTTTCCCTCCATCTCAACCATAAATTACTCGATGAGACGCGAGTGCAAGAGATTAAAGCCGCGGGTCTGCGGATTCTGGTGTATACCGTCAATCAGCCCCAGCGGGCGGCAGAGCTGCTGCGCTGGGGCGTGGATTGTATCTGCACCGATCGTATTGATGACATCGGCCCTCACTTTCAGTTTTAAGGGCTGATGGTTTTCAGCGGGATGTCAGGCTGCGGCGTCCCGCTGTCCTGCTGCAACATTGGCTGGGAATGGTTTAGCATCCGGTCCGGATTTCCGCTGCCGCTGAGCATTCCGCCCTGCGTATTGGGCAGCGTTTGCTGGCCGAGCATACCGTTGCCCGGCTGTCCCTGCTGAACCCGCTGCGTATTGGCATTCAACTGCGACTGTAGATTTTGCTGCTGGCTGCGCGCCTGCGTTTGCATCTGTTGTTTCAACATACCCTGCTGCTGAATCTGCTGCGTTTGCATCTGCGTCTGCATACGCTGCTGGCTGGGGATCTGATAACCTGACTGATTAGGATTATTCATAGTGTTAATTGGCTGGGCCAATACAGCAAAGGGTAACAAAGCCGTAATAAGTAGTAAGCGTTTCATTGTCGTCTCCTCCCGATGAGGCCTCTTTTTAAGTGTACCTCTATTTCGCCATGATGATGATTTTTTAAGCGTTGTGGACCAGGATTAAACGGGACATACACCCATTTATCTGGAGAAAAACAACGATGAAACCAACGTTTATGCGCTGGGTGGCGATCGCCGCTCTGCTGGCCGGGGGGACGTTTAGCGCGGTGGCCAATCCTCCCGTCGCGCCGCCAGTCTCCTATGGTGTTGAAGAAGATGTCTTTCATCCTGTGCGGGCGACGCAAGGGATGGTGGCCTCGGTGGATGCAATGGCGACGCAGGTTGGCGTGGATATCTTAAAGCAGGGCGGTAATGCCGTGGATGCCGCCGTCGCCGTGGGCTATGCGCTGGCTGTCACGCATCCGCAAGCCGGAAATCTGGGCGGCGGGGGATTTATGCTGCTGCGCACTAAAGATGGCGCTACCACGGCGATCGATTTTCGTGAAATGGCGCCTGCTGGCGCGACCCGTGATATGTTCCTCGACGATCAGGGTAACGCCGATGCGAAAAAGTCGCTGACGTCGCATCTGGCATCCGGTACGCCGGGTACCGTGGCGGGGTTCTCGCTGGCGCTGGAGAAATACGGCACGATGCCGCTGAATAAAGTGGTGCGTCCGGCGATGAAGCTGGCGGAAGAGGGTTTTGTGGTTAACGATGCGCTGGCCGACGACTTAAAAACTTACGGCAGCGAAGTGATCCCTAATCATGAGAACAGCAAAGCCATTTTCTGGAAAGACGGCGAGCCGCTGAAAAAAGGCGATAAGCTGGTCCAGAAGAATCTGGCGAAAAGCCTGGAAATGATTGCCGAAAACGGCCCGGATGCGTTTTATAAAGGGGCGATTGCTGACCAGATTGCCGGAGAAATGCAGAAGAACGGCGGTCTGATGACCAAAGAGGATTTAGCCAGCTATAAAGTCGTTGAGCGTATGCCAATCAGCGGTGACTATCGCGGGTATCAGGTCTTCTCCATGCCGCCGCCATCCTCGGGCGGTATTCACATCGTACAGATCCTTAATATTCTTGAAAATTTCGACATGAAGAAGTACGGCTTTGGCAGCGCCGATGCCATGCAAATCATGGCGGAAGCGGAAAAATACGCCTACGCTGACCGCTCAGAGTATCTGGGCGATCCGGACTTTGTGAAAGTGCCGTGGCAGGCGCTGACCCACAAAGCCTATGCGAAAACGCTGGCCGATCAAATTGATATCAACAAGGCCAAACCTTCCAGCCAGATAAAACCGGGCAAGCTCGCCCCGTATGAAAGCAACCAGACCACCCACTTCTCGGTGGTGGATAAAGACGGCAATGCTGTGGCGGTGACCTATACCCTGAACACCACCTTCGGCACAGGAATTGTGGCGGGAAATACCGGTATTCTGCTGAATAATCAAATGGATGATTTTTCTGCTAAACCCGGTGTACCTAATGTTTATGGCCTGGTTGGCGGCGATGCTAACGCGGTCGGTCCGAAGAAGCGTCCGCTGTCGTCGATGTCGCCGACTATCGTCGTTAAAGAGGGCAAAACCTGGCTGGTGACCGGCAGCCCTGGCGGGAGTCGAATCATCACTACTGTGCTGCAAATGGTAGTGAACAGCATTGATTTTGGCATGAACGTCGCCGAAGCGACCAACGCGCCGCGTTTCCATCATCAATGGTTGCCGGACGAACTGCGGGTAGAAAAGGGCTTCAGTCCCGATACGCTAAAGTTGCTGGAACAGAAAGGGCAGAAAGTGGCGCTGAAAGAAGCGATGGGCAGCACCCAAAGTATTATGGTTGGACCGGATGGCGAACTGTATGGCGCGTCTGACCCGCGTTCCGTGGATGATTTAACGGCGGGATACTGATTTTTAATTCCAGGCCCGGTGTCAGACACCGGGCTATTTGCAGATTATGCCGTGAGTAATCGGGCTGGATTATCAATACAAAGCTTGCGCAGAGTATCGTTGTCTACTCCGCGAGCAGCCAGATAGGCGAGGAAGACATTCGGGACAAACCCCCAGCCATTTCCGCCATTTTTCGCCCACATCTGTTTGAGAAAAACATCATGGCTTAAAACGATTTGGTCGGCGTAACCCAGTGCAATCAGATTCGCTACTGCATCTGCGGTCTCCTGAACGCCCGGCGCGACACCTTCTTTTGGAAAGGTGATGTCCAGACCAATCATGTCAAATTCAAGCCATACGCCGCGGTCGAGCATTTTACGTTGATAGACGACATCTTTTCCTGAAGGGTCCGAATGTGCCAGCGAGACTTTTGCCGGAGAGACGTTCATTTCTTCCAGCACGATATCCAGCACCTCATCACCCAGTCGCAGCCACCCTGGCATATGGATATTCATCGCCGTGTGGGGGTTGTTACATTGTGCCAGAGACGCTGCCCGCAGGCTGTTACGCTCCGCTTGGGTAAACGCGGGAGATACGCCGATTTCACCGATCATGCCAGCGCGAATATCCGTCTCGCCAATACCCTGATTCAGTTCTTTATCAATGAGTGAGGCTAACAGCTCAACAGGTTTATGGATCCGGGTACTTTCAAATTTCTCCAGATAAGGTCCGGATGACGCAACGATATTCAAACCCGTTTTTAAGGCAACTTCTCGTAGCGCTGAGGCGTCCCGTCCAATGGATTCTGATCCGGTGGCGTCGACAATCGTCCTGCCGCCTAAAGACATAAAGTTATTGATTTCGAAGATAACATCATCAATCTCTTTGCGGTCCATGTTATCGGCGCAGCAGTATGGGTCGTGTTTCAGCCCCCACTGCAGGTCAGCACTGACTTTCTTTCCCACCAGTTGCTGTGAAAAAGCATAATGTGGCTCGTCTACGACCGAAGACAGATCGTTAAACAGATGTTCATGCGGTAGCGTCAGCCCCATATCCGTATGCGCCACCGGGCCTGTTACGGTTTGCAGGAAACCTTTCATTCTGACACCTCCATTCTTTGCGCCATTTTGGATGCTCTGTATTCAGGGATGGTGGTCACAATCGCACCGACTAACGCGAACAGCGTACCGATGATGGTGACCAGGTAGACCGTATTGCCTAATGAAGGGATCAATTCATCAATTAGCACTGAGCCAAGCAGTTGGCCTGCTGTTGACGCTACGCCCAGCATCAATAGCCCTAAGCCTCTCACCAGAATCGCCATTAGCCCGATGGACAGCAGACCCAGCGGACCACCGAGATACATCCACCATGTATCGGGTAACTGGATGGTGACATGGCCTAATGCGATACGTATCGCCAGCGCCGCGCCCAGGACACAAAAGCCGACGATGAAGTTCCATGTAATGGACACCAGCATGGAGCCCGTTGCCTCGGCGACTTTAGCATTCCCCGCAGGCTGCCAGCCAGCGAGTAACCCTGCCAAAAAGGGGAGGATAGCGAGCAGGATAAACGAGGTTGAGTGCCACTGTGGCGACACGACAAAAATGGTGGCGATAACGGCGAACAATGCGCCAGTAATGCGCCATGGCGTAAAATATTTCTTCTCCTCCACACCGATGCCAAAACGGTCGCACAGCAGGCCGGAAAGAAGCAGGGCAGAAATTAATGCCGTTTGAAAGGTGGCAACGCCCAGCGCGCTGGCGGATGCGCCTTCAGAAAATACGACCATAGCCCCGCATAATCCTGCAAACCAATTCCATAGCGGGATTTTTCTCTTTTTAATCAGAGTAGGGATTGAGGCGAATTGCTGGCGTGTTTCTTTGCGCGCAATAATAATAAAAAACATGACGACCAGACCGCTGGCAAACGAGATTACTGCGCAAGCATTACCGTCTTGTAACCAATGTCCTAACTGCCCATTAACGGCAGACTGCATCGGGGAAAGCATACCGGCTAAGATGGTGGCAAGCATCAGTAAGGGGGTTGAGTACTTATTCTTGTTCATACATCAATCCTTATATTTTATAAAAGGAGTAACTTTCGTTACTCCATTGTTTTTTATTTTCTGGCGATGAATTGAAGCGTGTTGACCCACAGGTCGGTATAAAATGGCCATGACATAAACTGCTGGGTTCCCCAGTGTGGGGAGCAGTCACTCATAAAGCAGGCGGTTTTACCCTGTTGGTATTCACCGAACACTAACAATGGGTCATTATTTATTGTTAATACGACATCGGCATCGTCTCTGGCGACGGCCTGGTTATATCCAAGAAATACTGGATAATCTGAGAACCCGTTAACAACAGGATGTTCAGGTGAGACAGCATCAGCACAGATACCCTCTGGCTTTTCTACCCGGTCATCGCCATCAAGCATAATAACTGGCAGAACCTCAGCAAGAACGGTGTTCTTATAATTGGCTTTTGCCTCAATACCCATAAATGACAGATAACCGCCAATCATGAGTAGTCCACCGCCATTTTTGACGTACTCTTTAATGGACTCCAGAGCGTTTGGTTTTATTTTTAGCTGATAAAATGTCTCGTTTTGCAACAGGAAGGTATTACTACCAATGTCGCTAATAACAATCACATCGTAACGGTTTAATTCGTCAATACTCTCTGGAAAGGCAATTTGTACCGTGTGGGCAGGCATGTAATCAATATCAACGCCGCCTTTCCTCAAGCATTCCAGTAACCATGTAGCGCCTTCTTCATATTTACTGGAGGTGAAACTGTCATAACCTTTTGAATGAATCATATGAATATGCCAGGATTCTCCAATAAAGAGCACCTTTAGTTTTTTCTGCGTATTGTTCATAGTCTGCTCCTTGATTTAGTGAGTAGAGATAGTTTGTTTGTAATGTGAACCCTGAATACGATGAAGAACGGAGTCGTTTTCCGGCATATCAGAGGCATTAGGCGTTTCAACCGCAAGTGAGGCAAATGCGCTGGCGTAGCACAATGCGGATGCCAGTGACTTTCCTTTTGCAAGACCAGATGCGAGGGCGCCATTGAAAGCGTCACCCGCTCCCGCCGTATTTTTTACAACTGCCGGAAATGCCGGGGAATAGATGAATTGTGTGCCATCATAAGCAAGCGAACCTTTGCTACCTAATGTAATAATGGTATTTTTGACGCCTTTCTGATGAATAATTTTGGCCGCGCATTTGGCTGATTCGATATCATTAACCGCCATATTGGCCAGCAGGCCGGCTTCCGTTTCATTTGGCGTAATATAGTCAATGTTATCAATGATGGTGTTAACCATGTCATTGTACGGCGCTGGATTGATGATGACCGGTATGTCATTTTTTTGTGCGAGACGAATTGTTTGCTGCAGCGCTTCGTAATTCGTCTCCAGTTGGACAAGAACAATATCTGAATGAACAATGGCTTCTTTCTGAATGGTGATTTCATCAGGGGAAATTGTCATGTTGGCGCCAGGGTAGATAGCGATGACGTTATCTCCGGTATCTCCATTCACCATGATAGTTGCTGTACCTGTTTGTGTTTCTTTGGTCTGGTAGATAACACTTTTATGGATTTTTGATGAGTTTATAAAATTAATGGCGTAATCGCTAAAATGGTCTGAGCCGACTTTAGTAATAAAATGCACATCAGAATCGGCATAGCTTGCTGCTAATGCCTGATTACATCCCTTACCGCCGGGTGAAAAAATAAATTTATCGGCCAGCAATGATTCTCCCGTTGAGGGTAATCTCGGTAGATAACTGATGATATCAACATTGAACGAGCCAATAACACATACATTATTTTTCATGGCAGAGAGACCTTTTTTTATTTTCTGCGCTGATTCATATTTTTCCAGCACATAAGCAATTTCATTTTTTGCGACGTTATCAAGAGAATCAAGGGTAATAAATGCACCACCATGACAGCGAGTAAGATATCCCTGTCCGGCAAGTTCATTGAGATCTGAACGAATAGTTTCCTTTGTTACCTTGAGACTTTTCGCCAGATTTGAAACTTTTACAACTCCCGAAATACTGAGTTCCTTCAATATTCTATGATGGCGTTCAAATTTCATTTTTTACCTCACCGTGGTTAAATTAGTCCCGGGAGGAGTATATTGTTGTGATTGTCACCATAAAGTGATGGCAGAAACCAAAAAAAAACAAAAATGTAATATTGATATTGCTAAAATTACGGAAAAAACGGTGATAAAGCTTAAAGTGGTAATAACCATGAAATTCAGATGGTTATTGTTTTGATATAGGGGAAGTAGGTTGCAATAACTGGAATGTTGTGAAGGTTTGTGACGTTTCGCCCCACAGGGTGGGGCGGGGAAACTTTATTTCACGCGCGCCATAAAGTACGCATCAACGTACTCACCGTTGCGCAGGCCGTATTTCTTACCGGTGCCTTCGATTTCAAAGCCGTACTTCTTATACACCGCCACGGCGGGCTCGTTATCAACAAACACCGTTAACTCGATACGGTCAACGCGCAGCCAGTTGTCACACATGTCGATCATCGTGCGGATCAGCGCGCTGGCAATGCCGCGATTGTGCCACCGGGCATCCACGCAGATGCCAAAATCGGCCACGTGGCTGCGGCGAGGACGTTGGGTGACCTGAATAGAAAGATGGCCAACGACAATATCGTCAATGCAGGCAACCAGTTGTTTAACCCCGGCTTGCTCGGTTAGCCGCGCCTGCCACATTTCGAGGGAAGGATGAGGAACCTGTAGCGTGTTGTGGTACACCTCCGGCTGGGCGTGGATCTGACGAATGGCATCGTAATCTTTCGGTTCAGCGTGGCGTATCACTATTTCACTCATTCCTTATCTCCTGCAGGGTTAATTGTGTATTTACACTCGCTGAGAAAGAAAATTCCGTCAACCGCATTTTTTTTGCAAAAAGAAGTAGACAACTGCGAATGAGAATGATTATTATTGCCTTGCATTCAGGGGAACCCCTACGGAGAACCTGAAAGCACGACATTGCTCACATTGCTTCCAGTATTATTTTGGCCAGCTTTTGCTGGCTTTTTTTTTGGGGGTTTTGTTTCAGCCTGGCTTACTTGTCATTTTGTCCCCGGGAAGTGCTCGTGCTCCTCACGTACATTTAGTACGCTCCGGGCCCTGCGCGCTTGCCGTGAACAAACTGACCGCGACGCCGACGGCTGATCTTGAGGCATCTGCTTTTGTAGGCCCGAAAAGGCTTCTCCGCCACCGTCAAAGAATCCAACATTCAGTCTCCTCACGCTTTGCGCTATGGTGTAGACAATCATCTTCAAAAGGATCGTCTCATGACCTTACACTGCGCATTTATTGGATTCGGCAAAAGCACCACCCGTTACCATCTCCCCTACGTTCTGAATCGGAAAGATACCTGGCATGTCGCGCATATTTTCCGTCGTCACGCTAAACCGGAAGAGCAGGCGCCGCAGTATTCGCATATTCACTTCACCAGCGATCTGGATGAGGTGTTGGGCGATCCGCAGGTAAAACTGGTGATCGTCTGTACCCATGCTGACAGCCATTTCGAATACGCCAAACGCGCGCTGGAAGCGGGTAAAAATGTGCTGGTTGAGAAACCTTTCACGCCGACGCTGGCGGAGGCAAAAGTGTTGTTCGACCTGGCGCGAAGCAAAGGACTGACCGTCACGCCGTATCAGAATCGGCGTTTTGATTCCTGTTTTCTTACTGCTAAAAAAGCGATTGAGAGCGGGAAACTGGGCAAGATTGTCGAAATTGAAAGCCATTTCGATTATTACCGCCCGGTAGCAGAAACCAAACCGGGCCTGCCGCAGGACGGCGCATTCTATGGACTTGGCGTCCACATCATGGATCAAATTATTTCGCTATTTGGCCGTCCGGATCATGTCGCGTATGACATTCGTAGCCTGCGTAATAAAGCGAATCCGGATGACACCTTTGAAGCGCAACTGTTTTATGGCGATTTGAAGGCTATCGTTAAAACCAGCCATCTGGTGAAAATCGACTATCCGAAGTTTATTGTTCACGGCACCAAAGGTTCGTTTGTGAAATACGGTATCGATCAACAAGAAACCAGCCTGAAAGCGAACATTATGCCTGGTGAACCCGGTTTCGCCGCTGACGAATCCGTCGGCGTGCTGGAATATGTTAACGATGACGGCGTGACCGTGAAAGAAGAGGTGAAACCGGAAACGGGTGACTATGGTCGCGTCTATGATGCGCTGTACCAGACGTTGACCGTCGGTACGCCTAATTACGTCAAGGAATCTGAAGTTCTTACCAACCTGGAAATCCTCGAACGTGCCTTCGAACAGGCAACGCCTGCGACGATAACCCTGGCTAAATAGCCCTTACAGACTCCTCTGCGCTTATTCATATTTTTTGAACAGAGGAGTCAATTTTCACCCTCTATGATCCCGGACGGAATGAGTCCACACTTATTCCATCGAAAACATCTGGGGGTGAACACAATGATCTACTTACGCAAAGCAAACGACCGCGGTCATGCGAATCATGGCTGGCTTGACTCCTGGCATACCTTTTCTTTTGCCGATTATTACGATCCGAACTTTATGGGGTTCTCGGCGCTGCGTGTGATTAACGACGATGTGATCGACGCAGGCCAGGGGTTCGGCACGCATCCGCATAAAGACATGGAAATTTTGACCTATGTGCTGGAAGGCGCCGTAGAACACCAGGACAGTATGGGCAATAAAGAACAGGTTCCGGCAGGTGAATTCCAGATTATGAGCGCCGGGACCGGCGTTCGCCACTCCGAGTACAACCCGAGTAAAACGGATCGTCTGCGGCTGTATCAGATCTGGATCATTCCGCAAGAGACCGGCATCACGCCGCGCTACGAACAGCGTCGCTTCGACGCCGCGCAGGGCAAGCAACTGGTGCTTTCGCCAGATGCTCGCGATGGTTCGCTGAAGGTCCACCAGGATATGGAGCTGTACCGCTGGGCGCTGCTCAAAGATGAACAGTCGGTGCATCAGATTGCCGCTGAGCGCCGCGTCTGGATACAGGTGGTAAAAGGTAACGTGACCATTAACGGTACTAAAGCCACCACCAGCGACGGCCTGGCGATTTGGGATGAGCAGGCAATCTCGATTCATGCCGACAGCGACAGCGAAGTGTTGCTGTTTGACTTGCCGCCAGTCTAACGTGCTGTAACCTTTTGTAGGCCGGATAAGACGCGAAAGCGTTGCCATCCGGCTTTTCATCGTTTGTCATTAATTCCGCACGTCCGTGGTAAACTGGGCAAATCTATCCCTTTTATACCTTTCAGGACGATGAAAAAGAAAAGACCCGTACTTCAGGATGTGGCCGACCGTGTGGGCGTGACCAAAATGACGGTCAGCCGTTTTTTGCGTAATCCGGAGCAGGTCTCCGTCGCGCTGCGGGGTAAAATTGCGGCTGCGCTTGATGAGCTCGGGTACATTCCTAATCGCGCGCCTGACATTCTTTCCAACGCCACCAGCCGCGCCATTGGCGTTCTGCTGCCGTCTTTAACCAACCAGGTCTTTGCGGAAGTGTTACGCGGCATTGAGGCTGTCACCGACGCCCACGGGTATCAGACCATGCTGGCGCACTACGGCTATAAACCGGAAATGGAGCAGGAGCGCCTGGAATCGATGCTCTCCTGGAATATCGACGGCCTGATCCTCACTGAGCGTACCCATACGCCGCGCACCTTAAAAATGATCGAAGTCGCCGGGATTCCGGTGGTGGAACTGATGGACAGCCAGTCGCCGTGTCTCGATATTGCCGTTGGTTTTGACAACTTCGAGGCCGCCCGTCAGATGACCGCCGCGATTATCGCGCGTGGTCATCGTCATATCGCCTATCTGGGGGCGCGCCTCGACGAACGTACTATCATCAAGCAGAAGGGCTATGAACAGGCGATGCGGGACGCAGGACTGGTTCCTTACAGTGTGATGATGGAGCAATCTTCATCCTACTCTTCCGGTATCGAACTCATGCGCCAGGCGCGACGCGAATACCCACAGCTTGACGGTATTTTTTGCACCAACGATGACCTGGCGGTGGGGGCGGCCTTCGAATGCCAGCGCCTGGGGCTAAAAATCCCGGACGACATGGCGATCGCCGGGTTCCACGGTCATGACATCGGCCAGGTGATGGAACCGCGTCTGGCAAGCGTCCTGACGCCGCGCGAGCGAATGGGCAGCATTGGCGCGGAACGTCTGTTGGCCCGCATTCGCGGCGAAACGGTCACGCCAAAAATGTTAGATTTAGGTTTCACCTTGTCACCGGGCGGATCTATTTAGTCTGACAACTTTGAAGTAGCTCACACTTATTCACTTTTGGCACGAATGGTCATTGCGTCGTGAATGGTGCGGTTGGACAATGTTACCGATAACAGTTACCCGTAACAAATTTTGCAACTTGTAGAGTGGGGGCCCGCTTTGAGCACGACTAATCATGATCACCACGTTTACGTTCTGATGGGCGTATCAGGCAGCGGTAAATCCGCTGTCGCAAGCGCCGTGGCGCATCAGCTTCATGCCGCGTTTCTGGACGGCGATTTTCTGCATCCGCGCTGCAATATTGAAAAAATGGCTTCCGGCGAGCCGTTGAATGATGATGACCGCAAACCGTGGTTGCAGGCGCTGAACGACGCCGCTTTCGCGATGCAGCGTACCAATAAAATCTCGCTGATTGTCTGTTCCGCACTGAAAAAACACTATCGCGACCTGCTGCGCGAGGGAAACCCGAATCTCTCCTTTATCTATCTGAAAGGTGATTTCGACGTCATTGAAAGCCGTCTGAAAGCGCGCAAAGGTCATTTCTTCAAAACCCAGATGCTGGTGACGCAGTTTGAAACGCTGCAAGAGCCGGGTGCCGACGAACGCGATGTTCTGGTGGTGGATATCGACCAGCCGCTGGAAGGCGTTGTGGCGAGCACCATTGAGGTCATCAATAAAGGCAGTACGCTGTGAGTACATTAACACTGGTTTTAACCGCCGTCGGTTCCGTCTTACTGCTGCTGTTTCTCGTGATGAAGGCGCGTATGCACGCCTTCGTCGCGTTAATGGTCGTCTCAATGGGCGCGGGGCTTTTTTCAGGGATGCCGCTTGATAAAATCGCCGCGACCATGGAAAAAGGGATGGGCGGCACGCTGGGCTTCCTGGCGATTGTGGTCGCGCTGGGGGCGATGTTCGGTAAAATTCTGCATGAAACCGGCGCGGTCGATCAGATAGCCGTGAAAATGCTTAAATCCTTTGGCCATAACCGCGCGCACTATGCGATTGGCCTTGCCGGGCTGATTTGCGCGCTCCCGCTATTCTTTGAAGTGGCGATTGTGCTGCTGATAAGTGTGGCGTTCTCTATGGCGCGTCATACCGGCACAAACTTGGTGAAGCTGGTCATTCCGCTGTTTGCGGGCGTGGCGGCAGCCGCGGCGTTTTTGTTGCCTGGGCCTGCGCCGATGCTGCTGGCTTCCCAGATGCATGCTGATTTCGGCTGGATGATCCTGATTGGGCTGTGCGCCGCCATTCCTGGCATGATTATCGCCGGGCCGCTGTGGGGGAATTTTATCAGCCGCTACGTTGAGCTGCGTATTCCTGACGACATTACCGAGCCGCATCTGGGTGAAGGTAAAATGCCTTCTTTCGGCTTCAGCCTGTCGCTGATCCTGCTGCCGTTGGTGCTGGTAGGGCTGAAAACGATCGCCGCGCGTTTTGTGCCGGAAGGTTCCACCGCTTACGAATGGTTTGAGTTTATCGGCCACCCCTTCACTGCGATTCTGGTCGCTTGTCTGGTTGCGATTTACGGCCTGGCGATGCGTCAGGGGATGCCGAAAGACAAAGTGATGGAAATCTGCGGCCACGCGCTGCAACCGGCGGGCATTATCTTGCTGGTGATTGGCGCAGGCGGGGTGTTCAAACAGGTACTGGTTGACTCCGGCGTCGGCCCGGCGCTGGGCGAAGCGTTAACCGGTATGGGACTGCCGATTGCCATTACCTGCTTTGTGCTGGCGGCGGCGGTGCGCATCATTCAGGGTTCCGCGACCGTGGCGTGTTTAACCGCGGTCGGTCTGGTGATGCCGGTCATAGAGCAACTGAATTTCTCCGGCGCGCAGATGGCTGCGCTCTCTATCTGTATCGCCGGCGGTTCAATTGTGGTTTCTCATGTTAACGACGCCGGTTTCTGGCTGTTCGGTAAATTTACCGGCGCGACCGAAGCACAGACGCTGAAGACCTGGACGATGATGGAAACTATCCTCGGCACGGTCGGCGCGATTGTCGGGATGATTGCTTTCCAACTGCTGAGCTGAGTCTTGTTGCCCGGTGGCGCGGTGCTTACCGGGCCTGGAAACGGGCACATATCGACACCGTAAGCCGGGTAAGGCGTAATCGCTACCCGGTTTTTTATTGAGGTGTGCATGGCAATCGCCCAACGACGTTTTGCCTCGCCATGTTTCAGTACGCGCATAAAAACAGGCAAATTTCTACGCTGATCCATAATTAGGATCAATAAAACAGCGACGGAAATGATTCCCTTCCTAACGCAAATTCCCTGATAATCGCCACTGGACTTTCTGCTTGCGCGGTAAGGCAGGATAAGTCGCATTACTGATGGCTTCGCTATCATTGATTAATTTCACTTGCGACTTTGGCTGCTTTTTGTATGGTGAAGGATGCGCCACAGGATACTGGCGCGCATACACAGCACATCTCTTTGCAGGAAAAAAACGCTATGAAAAATGTTGGTTTTATCGGCTGGCGCGGAATGGTCGGCTCTGTTCTCATGCAACGCATGGTAGAGGAGCGCGATTTCGACGCTATTCGCCCTGTTTTCTTTTCTACCTCCCAGTTTGGACAGGCGGCGCCCACCTTCGGCGACACCTCCACCGGCACGCTACAGGACGCTTTTGATCTGGATGCGCTAAAAGCGCTCGATATCATCGTGACCTGCCAGGGCGGCGATTATACCAACGAAATTTATCCAAAGCTGCGCGAAAGCGGATGGCAGGGTTACTGGATTGACGCGGCTTCTACGCTGCGCATGAAAGATGATGCCATTATTATTCTCGACCCGGTTAACCAGGACGTGATTACCGACGGCCTGAACAATGGCGTGAAGACCTTTGTGGGCGGTAACTGTACCGTTAGCCTGATGTTGATGTCGCTGGGCGGTCTCTTTGCCCATAATCTCGTTGACTGGGTATCCGTCGCGACCTATCAGGCCGCCTCCGGCGGCGGCGCGCGCCATATGCGCGAGCTGTTAACCCAAATGGGTCAGTTGTATGGCCATGTCGCCGATGAACTGGCGACGCCGTCTTCCGCAATTCTTGATATTGAACGCAAAGTTACGGCATTGACCCGCAGCGGCGAGCTGCCGGTGGATAACTTTGGCGTACCGCTGGCGGGAAGCCTGATCCCCTGGATCGACAAACAGCTCGATAACGGCCAGAGCCGCGAAGAGTGGAAAGGCCAGGCGGAAACCAACAAGATTCTCAATACTGCCTCTGTGATTCCGGTTGATGGTTTGTGTGTGCGCGTCGGCGCGCTGCGCTGTCACAGCCAGGCGTTCACCATTAAGCTGAAAAAAGAGGTATCCATTCCGACGGTGGAAGAACTGCTGGCGGCACATAATCCGTGGGCGAAAGTGGTGCCGAACGATCGTGATATCACTATGCGCGAATTAACCCCGGCGGCGGTGACCGGCACGTTGACTACGCCGGTTGGTCGTCTGCGTAAGCTGAACATGGGGCCAGAGTTCTTGTCGGCGTTTACCGTAGGCGACCAGTTGTTATGGGGCGCCGCCGAGCCGCTGCGTCGAATGCTGCGCCAGTTGGCGTAGTAGCTATTGCAGCGCTTATCGGGCCTGCGTGTGGTTCTGTAGGCCGGATAAGGCGCGCTCGCGCCGCCATCCGGCGGGGGAATTTGTGTTAAACCAGGGGTGCATCGTCACCCTTTTTTTGCGTAATACAGGAGTAAACGCAGATGTTTCATTTTTATCAGGAGTTAAGCAGAGCATTGGCTATTCTTTAAGGGTAGCTTAATCCCACGGGTATTAAGCCTAACCTGAAGGTAGGACGACGCAGATAGGATGCACAGTGTGCTGCGCCGTTCAGGTCAAAGAAGTGTCACTACCTGATGTTGAATTCAGTGAGATGGAGTGACGCCACAAAACAGGATGACAAACCATGTCCAGTCGTATCGATAGAGACGTGATTAATGCGCTAATTGCAGGACATTTTGCGGACCCTTTTTCCGTACTCGGAATGCACCAGACCCAAGCCGGACTAGAAGTCCGCGCCCTATTACCTGACGCCACCGACATATGGGTGATTGAACCCAAAACCGGACGTAAAGTCGGCAAACTGGAATGTCTCGACGCTCGCGGTTTTTTCTGCGGCGTTTTACCCCGACGTAAAAATTTCTTTCGCTATCAGCTCGCCGTGACCTGGCACGGACAGCAGAACCTCATCGACGATCCTTACCGTTTTGGTCCATTAATACAGGAAATGGATGCCTGGCTATTGTCGGAAGGCACCCACCTGCGTCCTTATGAAACGCTGGGCGCGCACGCCGATACGATGGATGGCGTCACCGGCACCCGTTTCTCCGTCTGGGCGCCTAATGCTCGTCGCGTTTCGGTTGTCGGGCAATTCAACTATTGGGATGGGCGTCGCCACCCGATGCGTCTGCGCAAAGAGAGCGGTATTTGGGAGCTGTTTATCCCCGGCGCGCATAATGGACAACTGTATAAATTCGAGCTGCTTGATGCGAACGGTAATCTGCGCATTAAAGCCGATCCCTATGCTTTTGAGGCGCAGATGCGTCCGGAAACGGCGTCGATGATTTGCGGACTGCCGGAGAAAGTGACGCCAAGCGAAGAACGACAAAAAGCCAATCAGTTTGATGCGCCGATCTCGATTTATGAGGTGCATTTAGGTTCATGGCGCCGCCATACGGATAACAATTTCTGGCTGAGCTATCGTGAGCTGGCGGATCAGCTTGTGCCTTACGCCAAATGGATGGGCTTTACGCACCTTGAACTCTTGCCGGTCAACGAACATCCGTTTGACGGCAGTTGGGGCTACCAGCCGACCGGCCTCTACGCGCCGACCCGCCGCTTTGGTACGCGGGACGACTTCCGCTATTTCATCAATGCGGCCCATGCGGCGGGCCTTAACGTCATTCTCGACTGGGTGCCGGGCCATTTCCCGTCCGATGAATTTAGCCTCGCGGAGTTTGACGGCACCCACCTCTATGAGCACAGCGACCCGCGCGAGGGCTATCACCAGGACTGGAATACGCTGATCTACAACTATGGTCGTCGTGAAGTCAGTAATTATCTGGTGGGTAACGCCCTGTACTGGATGGAGCGTTTTGGGATTGATGCGCTGCGTGTCGATGCGGTGGCCTCTATGATCTACCGCGACTACAGCCGCAAAGAGGGCGAGTGGATACCGAACGAGTTCGGCGGTCGTGAAAACCTGGAAGCCATTGAGTTTCTGCGCAATACCAACCGCATTATTGGCGAGCAGGTGCCCGGCGCGGTCAGCATGGCGGAAGAGTCGACAGACTTCGCTGGCGTGACGCGTCCACCGGAAACGGGCGGCCTGGGGTTCTGGTACAAGTGGAATCTGGGCTGGATGCACGACACGCTGGACTATATGAAGCTGGACCCGGTGTACCGCCAGTATCATCACGACAAGCTGACCTTTGGTATGTTGTACAACCATACCGAAAACTTTGTTCTGCCGCTGTCGCACGATGAGGTGGTTCACGGCAAAAAATCCATTCTCGATCGTATGCCGGGCGATGCGTGGCAAAAATTTGCTAACCTGCGCGCCTATTATGGCTGGATGTGGGCCTTCCCCGGCAAGAAACTGCTGTTTATGGGGAATGAGTTTGCCCAGGGACGCGAGTGGAACCATGACGCCAGCCTCGACTGGCACCTGCTGGAGGGGGGCGATAACTGGCACCACGGGGTTCAGCGTCTGGTACGCGATCTCAACCACACCTATCGCCACCATAAAGCGTTGCATGAGCTGGATTTTGATGCTTACGGCTTTGAGTGGCTGGTGGTCGATGACAATGAACGCTCGGTACTGATTTTTGTACGCCGTGATAAAGCCGGTAACGAGATCATCGTCGCCAGCAACTTTACGCCCGTGCCTCGCCACGACTACCGCTTTGGCATCAATCAGCCGGGACGCTGGCGTGAAATTCTCAATACTGATTCGATGCATTATCACGGTAGCAACACCGGCAATGGCGGCGTGGTGCACAGCGATGAGATCGAAAGCCATGGCCGTCAGCACTCTCTTAACCTGACGTTACCGCCGTTGGCGACGATCTGGCTGATGCGGGAGGGGGAATGACGCAGCTTGCGATCGGCGAAGCAACGCCGCATGGCGCAACGTATGACGGTCATGGCGTGAATTTCACGCTCTTTTCCGCCCATGCGGAGCGCGTAGAGCTGTGCGTTTTTGATTCCCGAGGGAATGAGCGTCGCTATGACCTGCCAGGACGTCGCGGCGATGTCTGGCATGGTTATCTGGCAGGCGCCAGGCCAGGTTTGCGCTATGGCTATCGCGTACATGGCCCGTGGCAGCCAGCGCAGGGGCATCGGTTTAATCCGGCGAAGTTACTGCTTGACCCTTATGCGCGCCGGGTCGAGGGCGAACTAAAAGATCATCCGCTGTTGCACGGCGGACACGATGAACCGGACTACCGCGATAACGCGGCGGTGGCGCCGAAAAGCGTGGTAATCAGCGACCATTATGACTGGGAAGATGACGCCGCGCCGCGCACGCCGTGGGGAAAAACGGTCATCTATGAAGCGCATGTCAAAGGGCTTACCTACCTGCATCCGGAACTCCCCCAGGAGATACGCGGCACCTATAAAGCGCTCGGTCATCCGGTCATGGTGGCGTACTTCAAACAGCTTGGCATTACGGCGCTGGAACTGTTGCCGGTAGCGCAGTTTGCCAGCGAGCCGCGCCTGCAACGTATGGGGCTGACCAATTATTGGGGTTACAACCCGATGGCGATGTTCGCGCTGCATCCCGCCTGGGCCAGTTCGCCCGAGACGGCGCTGGACGAGTTTCGCGATGCGGTGAAAGCGCTGCATCGCGCGGGGATTGAGGTCATTCTGGACATCGTATTAAACCATAGCGCCGAGCTGGATCTGGACGGTCCAACCTTCTCCCTGCGCGGAATTGATAACCGTAGCTATTATTGGATAAGGGACGATGGCGATTATCACAACTGGACGGGGTGCGGCAACACGCTCAATTTAAGCCATCCCGGCGTGGTGGAATACGCGTGCGAGTGTTTGCGCTATTGGGTGGAAACCTGTCATGTCGATGGTTTTCGTTTTGATTTGGCGTCCGTCATGGGGCGCACGCCGACGTTTCGCCAGGATGCGCCGCTGTTCGCCGCGATTAAAGCGTGTCCTGTGTTATCAACGGTCAAGCTGATTGCTGAACCGTGGGACATTGGCGAGGGCGGCTATCAGGTCGGGAATTTTCCGCCACCGTTTGCCGAGTGGAACGACCATTTTCGCGATGCGGCCCGCCGATTCTGGTTGCCGCGTAACCTGACGACCGGGGAGTTTGCCTGTCGTTTCGCCGCTTCCAGCGATGTGTTTAAACGCAATGGCCGCGCGCCCGGCGCCTCTGTCAATCTGCTCACGGCGCATGACGGTTTTACGCTCCGGGACTGCGTCTGTTTCAATCAGAAACACAATGAGGCGAACGGTGAGGAAAATCGCGACGGCACCAACAGCAATTACAGCGACAATCATGGTAAAGAAGGATTAGGCGGTCCGCTTGATTTAATGGAGCGGCGGCGCGACAGCATTCATGCCCTGCTGGCGACGCTACTGCTCTCTCAGGGAACGCCGATGCTGCTGGCAGGCGATGAACATGGCCATAGCCAGCACGGCAACAATAACGCCTACTGTCAGGATAATGCCTTAACCTGGCTGGACTGGCAGCAGGCAAACCGTGGGTTAACCACGTTTACCGCCGCGCTGATTCGTTTGCGTCAGCAGATACCGGCTTTAACCGGCAATAGCTGGTGGGAAGAAGGCGATGGCAACGTGCGTTGGCTAAATAAAAACGCGCAACCCTTGAGTGCGGATGAGTGGCAAAACGGGCCTAAGCTGATGCAAATTCTGTTGTCGGACCGTTTTCTGATTGCGATAAATGCCACGCTTGAGGTGACAGATATAGTTTTACCCGAAGGGGAATGGCGCGCCGTTCCCCCATTCGCTGGAGAGGATAATCCGGTGATAACGGCGGTCTGGCAGGGACCTGCGCATGGACTGTGTGTGTTCCAGAGAGGATAAAAAAGGAGTTAATCATGGTGAGTTTAGAGAAGAACGATCGTGTAATGTTGGCGCGCCAGCTGCCATTGAAATCTGTTGCCCTAATCCTGGCCGGCGGCCGCGGCACGCGTCTAAAAGATTTAACGAACAAACGCGCCAAACCAGCCGTCCACTTTGGTGGGAAGTTCCGCATCATCGATTTCGCCTTATCTAATTGTCTGAACTCCGGGATTCGCCGTATCGGCGTGATCACTCAGTATCAGTCCCATACGCTGGTGCAGCATATTCAGCGCGGCTGGTCACTGTTTAGCGAAGAGATGAACGAATTTGTCGATCTGCTGCCAGCCCAACAGCGTATGAAGGGCGAAAACTGGTATCGCGGCACGGCAGACGCGGTGACCCAGAACCTGGATATTATTCGTCGCTATAAAGCGGAATATGTCGTCATCCTGGCAGGCGATCATATCTACAAGCAGGACTACTCGCGTATGTTGATCGATCACGTTGAAAAGGGCGCGCGTTGCACGGTGGCCTGTATGCCGGTGCCGATCAAAGAAGCGACGGCGTTCGGCGTGATGGCGGTCGATGAAAGCGACAAGATTATTGATTTTGTCGAAAAACCGGCGAATCCCCCCGCAATGCCTGGTGACGCCAGCAAAGCGCTGGCCAGTATGGGCATTTACGTTTTTGACGCCGATTACCTGTATGAATTGCTGGCGGCAGACGATAAAGATGACGCGTCCAGCCACGATTTCGGTAAAGACATTATCCCCAAAATCACCCGCGAAGGTATGGCTTACGCGCATCCTTTCCCGCTCTCCTGCGTGCAGTCCGATCCGCAAGCCGAACCGTACTGGCGCGATGTAGGTACGCTGGAAGCTTACTGGAAGGCGAACCTGGATTTAGCCTCGGTGACGCCGGAGCTGGATATGTATGACCAGAACTGGCCTATCCGTACGCATATGGAATCGCTACCGCCTGCGAAATTCGTGCAGGACCGCTCCGGTAGCCACGGTATGACGCTGAACTCGCTGGTCTCCGGCGGCTGCATTATCTCCGGTTCGGTGGTGGTGCAATCTGTGCTCTTCCCACGGGTGAGAATAAATTCTTTTTGTAATATTGATTCGGCAGTGTTGTTACCTGAGGTTTGGGTAGGGCGCTCCTGCCGTTTACGTCGCTGTGTTATTGACCGTGCCTGTATTATCCCGGAAGGCATGGTGATTGGTGAAAATGCGGAAGAGGACGCTCGTCGTTTCTACCGTTCAGAAGAAGGTATTGTACTGGTCACGCGTGAAATGCTGCGCAAACTGCAGGTCAAACAGGAGCGATAATGCAGGTTTTACATGTATGTTCAGAGATGTTCCCCCTGCTGAAGACTGGGGGGCTGGCGGATGTGATAGGCGCGTTGCCTGCGGCACAAATTGCGGATGGTGTTGATGTTCGCGTTCTGCTTCCTGGGTTTCCCGATATCCGTCGGGGGATACCCGATGCGCATGTGGTGAGCCGCCGCGATACTTTCGCAGGTAAGATATCGCTGCTGTTCGGGCATTATAACGGCGTGGGCATTTATCTGATCGACGCGCCGCATCTGTACGAGCGTCCAGGCAGTCCCTATCACGATACGAATTTATATGCCTATACCGATAACGTGCTGCGCTTTGCCCTGTTAGGGTGGGTCGGCTGTGAAATGGCCTGCGGACTTGATCCATTCTGGCGCCCCGACGTGGTGCACGCCCATGACTGGCACGCCGGGCTGGCGCCCGCCTATCTGGCGGCGCGCGGGCGGCCGGCGAAATCGGTCTTTACCGTACACAACCTGGCCTATCAAGGCATGTTTTATGCAAAGCATATGGATGACATCGAACTGCCGTGGTCATTCTTTAATATGCATGGGCTGGAGTTCAACGGACAACTCTCCTTTTTGAAGGCCGGTTTGTACTATGCCGACCATATTACGGCGGTGAGCCCGACCTATGCGCGTGAAATTACCGAACCGCAGTTTGCTTATGGTATGGAAGGCCTGCTGCGTCAGCGTCATCTGGAAGGGCGCTTGTCCGGCATACTGAACGGCGTGGATGAGAAGATCTGGAATCCGGAATCCGATCTGCTGCTGGCGTCGCGCTACACGCGCGATACCCTGGAAGAGAAGGCGGAAAACAAACGTCAGCTACAAATTGCGATGGGGTTGAAGGTTAACGACAAAGTGCCGCTGTTCGCCGTGGTAAGCCGTCTGACCAACCAGAAAGGTCTGGATCTGGTGCTGGAGGCGTTACCGGGGCTGCTGGAGCAGGGCGGGCAGTTGGCGCTACTCGGCGCGGGCGATCCGGTGCTTCAGGAAGGGTTCCTCGCGGCGGCGGCGGAACACCCAGGGCAGGTTGGCGTACAGATCGGCTATCACGAAGCTTTCTCGCATCGCATTATGGGCGGCGCGGACGTTATTCTGGTGCCCAGTCGTTTCGAACCGTGCGGCTTAACGCAGTTATATGGCTTAAAGTATGGCACGCTGCCTCTGGTGCGGCGTACCGGGGGGTTGGCCGATACGGTCTCCGACAGTTCGCTGGAAAATCTGGCGGACGGTATCGCCAGCGGTTTTGTCTTCGAAGACAGTAACGCCTGGTCGTTGCTACGCGCGATTCGGCGTGCTTTTGTGTTGTGGTCACGGCCTTCGCTTTGGCGGTTTGTACAACGGCAGGCGATGGCGATGGATTTTAGCTGGCAAGTTGCCGCGAAATCATACCGCGAGCTGTACTATCGCTTGAAATAGTCATCCAGGAATCATTTATATGAATGCTCCGTTTACTTATGCATCGCCCACACTCAGCGTTGAGGCGCTTAAGCATTCTATTGCCTATAAGCTGATGTTTACGATTGGTAAAGACCCGGTCATTGCCAATAAACATGAATGGCTGAACGCCACGTTGTTCGCGGTGCGCGATCGTCTGGTGGAGCGCTGGCTGCGTTCTAATCGAGCCCAATTATCGCAGGAAACCCGGCAGGTTTATTACCTGTCGATGGAGTTTTTGATTGGTCGTACCCTCTCTAACGCGCTGCTCTCGCTGGGCATTTATGACGACGTTAAAGGCGCGCTGGAGGCCATGGGCTTAGATCTCGAAGAGCTGATCGATGAAGAGAATGACCCAGGGCTTGGCAACGGCGGCTTAGGACGGCTGGCGGCTTGCTTCCTGGACTCGCTGGCGACGCTAGGATTACCGGGTCGCGGGTATGGCATTCGCTACGATTACGGCATGTTTAAGCAGAATATTGTCGACGGGCGGCAAAAAGAATCTCCGGATTACTGGCTGGAATATGGCAACCCGTGGGAGTTCAAGCGCCACAATACGCGCTATAAAGTGCTTTTTGGCGGGCGCATTCAGCAGGAAGGTAAAAAAGCGCGCTGGATTGAGACGGAAGAGATTCTGGCCGTCGCGTATGATCAGATCATCCCCGGTTACGACACCGACGCCACTAACACACTGCGGCTGTGGAATGCGCAGGCCAGTAGTGAAATCAACCTCGGTAAATTCAACCAGGGCGACTACTTTGCGGCGGTGGAAGATAAAAACCACTCTGAGAACGTTTCACGGGTGCTTTACCCGGACGATTCCACCTATTCCGGACGAGAGCTACGCCTGCGCCAGGAGTATTTTCTGGTATCGGCGACGGTGCAGGATATCCTGCACCGTCATTATCAACTGCATAAAACCTATGAGAATCTGGCGGATAAAATCGCCATTCACCTCAATGATACGCATCCGGTGCTGTCAATTCCGGAGCTGATGCGCCTGCTGATTGATGAACATAAATTTAGCTGGGACGACGCGTTTGAGGTGTGCTGTCAGGTCTTCTCTTACACCAACCATACGTTGATGAGCGAGGCGCTGGAAACCTGGCCCGTCGATATGCTGGGGAAAATTCTGCCCCGTCACCTGCAGATTATCTTCGAGATTAACGACTATTTCCTTAAAACGTTGCAGGAGCAATATCCCAACGATACCAGCCTGCTTGGACGCGCGTCGATTATTGATGAGTCGAACGGTCGCCGGGTACGGATGGCCTGGCTGGCGGTGGTAGTCAGCCATAAAGTCAACGGCGTTTCTGAACTCCATTCCAACCTGATGGTGCAGTCGTTGTTCGCGGATTTTGCGAAGATTTTCCCGACCCGTTTTTGTAACGTCACGAACGGCGTTACGCCGCGCCGCTGGCTGGCGCTGGCAAACCCGCCGCTTTCTGACGTGCTGGATGAGAATATTGGTCGTACCTGGCGTACCGATCTTAGTCAGCTCAGCGAGCTGAAGCAGCATTGTGATTATCCGCTGGTCAATCATGCGGTGCGTCAGGCGAAGCTGGAAAATAAAAAGCGGCTGGCGGTAGTGATAGCGCAACAACTGAATGTGGTGGTGAACCCTAAAGCGTTATTTGACGTGCAGATTAAGCGTATTCACGAATACAAGCGGCAGTTGATGAATGTACTGCATGTCATTACCCGCTATAACCGCATTAAAGAAAATCCGGAGGCCGACTGGGTGCCGCGGGTGAATATTTTTGCCGGTAAGGCGGCTTCCGCCTATTACATGGCAAAACACATTATTCATCTGATCAACGACGTGGCGAAAGTGATTAACAACGATCCGCAGATTGGCGACAAGCTGAAAGTGGTGTTTATCCCGAACTACAGCGTCAGCCTGGCGCAGGTGATCATTCCCGCTGCCGACCTGTCTGAGCAGATTTCGCTGGCAGGGACAGAAGCTTCCGGCACCAGTAATATGAAATTTGCCCTGAACGGCGCGCTCACCATTGGTACGCTGGATGGCGCGAACGTAGAGATGCAGGAGCATGTCGGCGAGGAGAATATCTTTATCTTCGGTAATACTGCCGAAGAGGTGGAAGCGTTGCGCAGGCAGGGTTATAAGCCTCGCGACTATTATGAAAAAGATGAAGAGCTACATCAGGTACTGACGCAGATTGGTAGCGGCGTCTTTAATCCGGAAGAGCCAGGTCGTTACCGCGATCTGGTAGATTCGCTGATTAACTTTGGCGATCACTATCAGGTGCTGGCGGACTACCGCAGCTACGTGGACTGCCAGGATAAGGTGGATGAGTTGTATCGTCGCCCGGAAGAATGGACGACGAAAGCGATGCTCAACATTGCCAATATGGGCTACTTCTCATCGGACAGAACCATCAAAGAGTATGCCGAAAATATCTGGCATATTGATCCGGTGCGGTTGTAGCGGTTTAACGCTTGAGAACGGGGCCAAACGGCCCCGTTTTTTATGCGTGTATTTCGGAAAAGTGCGGGGGAAGGGGGAGATATCTGCAGGTTTATACTTTGCGCTGATACAGGGATGGGTGAAGCAAAATATGAAGATGCAAAGGAGCTTAACATCATTGGTGATGGCGTTTATCGGCGTGCCGCTGCTGGTGAACATTATTACGATTATCGTGGGGGGAATGTGGGCGTACATTAGCGTTCTTGAAAATAGTATCCCCGTCGCGCGATCTATTGAGGAGGCGACCATTATCCCGGTAGCGCTTCTGGGCGCAGGGTTAATTTTTCTTTGTGGCCGAATATGGGGAAAGGGAAATGCATCAGAGGTAAATCCAGAATGGCGTGATTGCTGCCTGCTTATGCCCGCTCTGGTGGTGCTGATGGGGTGGGTCATCCTGATGTTTCTCACCGATCTTAATATTCGCGCGATAGGGCGTAAACCCCTCGCCCAGGTAGTGCAAACGCTTTGGTTAGTACCCAGCGTAATATCCTTTTTCAACGGCTGGGTATGGGCAGTGTTGCTCATCCCGGTTGGCTCGCAGCTCTGTTTTGCATTGGGGTATGGCGGTGCGCGTTGGGGAGTGCTACGCGGCGGTGCGGGCTACTCTTGTCGTAATCTGCTGGTGATTTGCCTGCTGTTTTTCGGGAGCTGTGCCGTATATCAGTCACATCTTTATGCCGTGAAGTATCCCGCTCCCGAGAGCAGTGAATATCTTTATTTCCGCGATTATCAGGCGCACACATGGGGCAACAAGCTAACCGGGCTGCGCGATGAACCGACACTTTTGCTCACTCAAAATTGGCCGCGGCTCGATGGCGCAACGGCTGGCTTGCCGTTATACGCCTCGGCTTTTTATGCGCTTACGCGCTTTCCGGATGATATCTGCCCTGAAGACTACCTTGAAAACCAGGGAACCATTGAAGCCTATCAAAATATCCTTAACGGTAATGCCGATCTTATTTTTGTCGCCCAGCCTTCCACTGCTCAAAAGCAATTGGCCGAGGCCAGTGGCGTAAAACTGGTTTACACCCCCTTTGCACGTGAAGCGTTTGTGTTTATCGTCAACCAAAACAATCCCGTGTCATCGTTGAGTGATGTACAAATTCGCGGCATTTTTAGCGGAAGAATCACCCACTGGAATGAGGTAGGCGGAGAGGCAATCGACATTAAGCCCTGGCAGCGACCGGAAAACTCTGGCAGCCAAACGGCGATGCTGGCGAAGGTAATGAAAGAAACGAAGCTGATGCCAGCGCAAACAACATCAGTGGCAACCGCGATGGGGGAAATGGTGGATATCGTGGCTGAGTATCGCAATACGCACAACGCCATTGGCTATACCTTTCGTTATTACGCTACGCAGATGCACAGCAATAAAGAGATTAAATTACTGGCGATAAACGATGTTGCCCCGACGGTTGAAAATATTCGTAACGGCAGTTACCCGTACACGGTTGATGTTTATATGGTCACCCGTGAACACCCCACAGTGGAAACACAAAAGCTGGTGGACTGGTTTCTAAGCCCGCAGGGACAGCAGTTGGTGCAGGATGTAGGATATGTGCCGCTGTATCCGGCCGCGAAATAAAGGGACTAAATGGAAGAGGTTAAATTATATGTGGAACGGGTAGGCGTAGACCCGGCCAGCGGCGCGGATATTCGTATTGCACGGCGTGAATCCACTTCGTGGCATAAAGATATTGTTGCTGAGCTGATTAATCAGGTCCTCCGGTGTGGTGCAACATTAATCATCATCGCTGTGCTGACCGCCTGCGATGATCGCCAGGTAAGCTATTTTCCTGATTATGCCGCCATACCCGAGCAGTCCGGTATCTGGACCTGGCTGCCTGTGTTCTTTCCATCGTCCGCCAGTGAAATAGAAATGACGTTTAACCTGGACAGCAATCTTTTTTATGCTGAATTTAGCGTGGCCGACGGTGATAAACGTGCGCATTTTGAAAGCGTGCTGGGGGAGGAGAGCGTGGTTCATTATGCCAACTTTCCTCATAAAAGCTGGTGTAAAACGGGGAAAACTCTCTGGAATAGCGAAGCGCGGGCAAAACCCTTCTTTATTACCAAAATAAGTGTCGATCGCTACCGTATCACTAATCATATGCCCGGCTGTACAAAACCCGGCGAGTGAATGCGGTATGTGGCGAAAAAGGGCGGTATAAACCGCCCCGGATTTTATTACGACGCCAGTGAAAGTTGGTGTTTCTCAACATACGCCGCCAGCCACTGGGTGATGCGGGACTGCTGTTCGGCGGTCAGCCACATGCCTTCTTTGGTGCGACGCCAGATAGCATCTTCAGTACGGCGCACCCATTCGTGATCCACCAGGTACTTGAGTTCCGCTTCGTAAAACTCATGACCGAAATCTTCGCCTAAATCAAGCAGCGACGTGGCTTCGCCGAGAATCCACTCCGTGTTGCTGCCGTAAGTGCGCGAATAGTGGCGCGCCAGCGATTCCGTCAGGAATGGGTAACGACGACGCAGCTTCGCCGCGTAATCTTCGCGGCTGCCGTCGATGTCGCCGCCGGGCAGTACGCACGTTTTGGTCCATGCCGGCCCGATGCCTGGATAATAAGACGCCAGTTTTTCCATCGCATGTTCGGCCAGCTTACGGTAGGTCGTGAGCTTACCACCAAACACGGAAAGCAGCGGCGCTTTGCCGTTTTCATCATGAATATCCAGGGTATAATCGCGAGTGATCGCCTGCGGTGAGTCGGACTCATCATCGCACAGCGGACGGACGCCGGAGTACGTCCAGACGATGTCATCGCGCCCCAGTTGCTTCTGGAAGTGCGCGTTATAGACCTTCAACAGGTAATTAATTTCGCTCTCTTCAATTTTTACCGCTTTCGGATCGCCTTTATATTCGACATCGGTTGTGCCAATGATCGAAAACTCTTCCATCCACGGAATGACAAAGACGATACGCTTATCTTCGTTTTGCAGAATATACGCCTGCTTCTGATTATGGACGCGCGGCACGACGATATGGCTGCCTTTGATCAGGCGGATACCATACGGTGACGGCAGGTGCATCCCTTCGTCGAAGAACTGTTTGACCCACGGTCCGGTGGCGTTAACCAGTCCGCGCGCCTGCCAGACATATTTTTTACCGGTGTCGATATCTTCCGCTTCGACAATCCACAGGCCATTTTCCCGACGAGCGGCGGTTGCGCGAGTACGGGTAAGGACTTCGCCGCCTTTACGCACCACCATCTGTGCGTTAGCCAGCACCAGACGCGCATCGTCTACCCAGCAGTCGGAGTATTCGAATCCGCGCACGATTTCAGGTTTGAGCACCGAATCTGCGCCAAACCGCACACCGGTGGAACCGGGTAAGCTGGTACGTTTGCCGAGGTGATCGTACATAAACAGACCGATGCGGATCATCCAGGCTGGACGTAAATGCGGGCGGTGCGGCAGACGAAAACGCATCGGGAAGGCGATGTGCGGCGCCATTTTCAACAACACCTCACGTTCTGCCAGCGCTTCGCTGACCAGGCGGAACTCGTAGTGTTCAAGGTAGCGTAAGCCGCCGTGGATAAGTTTCGAACTGGCGGAAGAGGTCGCGCAGGCCAAATCCTGCGCTTCCAGCATGAGTACGGACAAACCGCGTCCGGCGGCATCAGCCGCGATGCCTGCACCGTTAATGCCCCCGCCTATCACGATCAGATCTTTGGTTTCCATGCTGCCCTCTTGCACTTTCGTTAAAGTTCAAAAATGTTCGTTATCGAACATAATAGCAAAGAAACGCGCTATTGGTAACATCGAAAAAACATTTTAGAGTGATATGTATAACATTATGGCGTTAAGCTACTCCGTCAACGTACACTGGGCGATAAAATGCCTTAATTGGCTTCACCGGCAATAATGAAAGAGCGATTCATGGAACAATTTGAATGTATCACTGTAGAAGAGGCGTATCAGAAACTGCACCAGGGCGCGGCGGTGCTGGTCGATATTCGCGATCCGCAAAGTTATGCCATGGGTCATGCGCCGCAGGCGTTTCACTTGACTAACGATACGCTGGGCGCGTTTATGCGTGAGCATGGTTTCGATACCGCGGTGATGGTAATGTGCTATCACGGCAACAGTAGTAAAGGCGCCGCGCAGTATCTGCTCCAGCAAGGCTATGATGCGGTTTACAGCATTGACGGCGGGTTTGAGGCCTGGCATCGCCGTTTCCCTGCCAATGTCGCGAATGGCGCGTAATCCCATAAAGATGCAGCCTCCGACGAGAAGGGTATATATACTGTCTTCTTTTGTATGGACTAAGCGACAGCAATAATGTTGATGATTACTTCCTTTGCGAATCCTCGCGTGGCGCAGGCATTTGTTGATTACATGGCCACCCAGGGCGTCATTCTTACTATTCAGCAACATAATCAAAGCGATATCTGGCTGGCGGATGAATCGCAGGCCGAACGTGTGCGGGTCGAGCTGGCGCGGTTTATAGAAAATCCCGGCGATCCGCGTTATCTGGCGGCTAGCTGGCAGTCCGGGCAGACTAACAGCGGGCTACGCTATCGCCGTTTTCCCTTTCTCGCCACGCTGCGTGAACGAGCCGGCCCTGTTACCTGGATCGTGATGCTCGCCTGCGTGCTGGTCTATATCGCGATGAGTCTCATCGGCGATCAGACGGTGATGGTGTGGCTGGCGTGGCCGTTCGATCCGGTTTTAAAATTTGAAGTCTGGCGCTACTTCACCCATATCTTTATGCACTTCTCACTGATGCATATTCTTTTTAACCTGCTGTGGTGGTGGTATCTCGGCGGGGCGGTAGAGAAGCGCCTGGGCAGCGGTAAATTAATCGTCATTACGGTGATAAGCGCGCTGCTAAGCGGCTATGTACAGCAGAAATTTAGCGGCCCGTGGTTTGGCGGACTGTCTGGCGTCGTCTATGCGCTGATGGGGTACGTGTGGCTGCGCGGAGAGCGCGATCCGCAAAGCGGAATTTACCTCCAGCGCGGCTTAATTATTTTTGCATTATTGTGGATAGTCGCTGGTTGGTTTGACTGGTTTGGCATGTCTATGGCGAACGGCGCGCACATCGCCGGGCTTATCGTCGGTTTAGCGATGGCCTTTGTTGATACGCTGAATGCGCGAAAACGAACGTGAGGCGTATCCGGCCTGTGGTCGAGATATTTTTCCAGGCCGGGTAGGGCGAATGCCGCTATCCGGCGCAAGGTTGGTTACTTTCAGAGATTATTCATGAAACAAACACAACGGCATGACGCGATCATTGAACTGGTGAAAAAACAGGGGTACGTCAGTACGGAAGAGCTGGTGGAGCATTTTTCTGTCAGCCCGCAAACCATTCGTCGGGATCTTAACGATCTGGCGGAACAGAATATGATTTTGCGCCACCACGGCGGCGCGGCGTTGCCCTCCAGCTCGGTGAACACGCCGTGGCACGATCGTAAGGCAACGCAAACGGAAGAAAAAGAGCGCATCGCTCGCAAAGTCGCGGCCCAGATCCCCAATGGTTCAACGCTGTTTATTGATATCGGCACGACGCCGGAAGCCGTAGCGCACGCCCTGTTAGGGCACAGTAATTTGCGGATCGTGACCAACAATTTGAACGTAGCGAACACGCTAATGGCGAAAGAGGATTTTCGTATTATCCTCGCCGGCGGCGAACTCCGCAGCCGCGACGGCGGCATTATTGGCGAAGCGACGCAGGACTTTATCGCCCAGTTCCGTCTCGATTTCGGCATTCTCGGTATTAGCGGTATTGATAGCGACGGCTCGTTGCTGGAATTTGACTACCATGAGGTACGCACCAAGCGCGCGATTATCGAAAATTCGCGCCACGTGATGCTGGTGGTGGATCACTCTAAATTTGGCCGTAACGCGATGGTAAACATGGGCAGCATTAGTATGGTCGATGCGGTCTACACCGATACCCTGCCGCCGCCGGGCGTGATGCAGGTGTTGACGGAGAACCATATCCAACTGGAGCTGTGTTAATTCTGTAAAACGTCCCACGTCAGACCAAAACGCGCCAGGTACTTACGCAGCCGGTCAGCGTCATTCACCGTGGCTTTCCCCTGACGGGAAACGTTGAATAGCTGCCGCCCGGCGTCGGAAAGGGTTTTCGCCTGGCGGCAGACGGCAACGACGTTTTCCAGTTGCATACGGTCAAACAGATCCAGCGCCGTTGCGTCAATGCCCGACAGTCCGTCGAGCGCGGAGGGGCGATGGTCATTCCAGCTATAGCGCAAACGCGCGATTTCATCGTCTACCGTTTCGACCGTGATTCGCCCGTTGTCCGCCAGCGTCGCCATGCGGGTGACGCTGGCGGAGAGTTCGCGGAAGTTACCGCGCCAGGCGGCCTGCGGCGAGGTGGCGAAGCTCAGCCAGGCGCGGCGCGCTTCGGTATTAAAACGCACGCTGTCGCCGGTTAGCGCCGCGTGGCGCTCCAGTTCGTAGTCAAGGTTTGGTTCAATATCTTCCTGGCGCTGACGCAGGCCCGGTAGTTCGAAGGTCCAGAGATTAATGCGCGCGTACAGGTCTTCGCGGAATGTCCCCTCCGCCACCCGCTGGCGCAGGTCGCGCACCGTGCCGGCAATCAACTGGAAATCGCTGCTGACCTGCTGGTCGCTGCCGAAAGGGTAAAAGCGTTTTTCTTCAATGGCTTTCAGCAACATGGCCTGTTCATCCGCGCCCAGCTCTCCCACTTCGTCAAGAAACAACATGCCGCCGTCGGCGCTGCGCAGCAGTCCCGCACGCTCCTCTCTCGCGCCGGTAAACGCCCCCTTAACGTGGCCGAACAGCGCCGACATCGCCGTGTCGCCGCGCAGGGTGGCGCAGTTCACTTCGACAAACGGGCCGCTGAACTGGTGGCGGGCCAGTTTTAGTTCATAGATGCGACGGGCGAGAAACGACTTGCCCGCGCCGGTCGGGCCGTTGAGCAGGATTGGCGAACGGGAGCGTATCGCGACGCGCTCAATTTGCTCAATCATCCGGTTGAAACACGGGTTGCGGGTTGCAATGCCGGACTTCAGGAAGTTGAGCGTCTCCTCCCGCTCCTGGGCGAAGCGGGTGGCGATGTCATTGTAGCGGCTGAGGTCGAGGTCAATAATCGTCACGTCGCCCGTGCTATGCGGTTTATCTTTTTTGCGCGGCGGCGAGGTCTGCGCTAATCGCGCCGGTAGATAGCGCGCCTCCGCCAGCAGGAACCAGCAGATCTGCGCGACGTGGGTGCCGGTGGTGATATGAATCAGATAGTCTTCATCTTCGGGATGAAAGGTATGGCTGCGGGCGAAATCGTGCAGGCAGGCGTAAACCTCCTCGAAGTCCCACGGGTTGCGGATCGCGATTTCTACGCCGACGACTTCCGTTTCCGGCGAGACGCTGGCGATATCCTTCTTTAATCCTTCAAACAGCGAGCGAGAGCGGGCATCGTACAGCAGTTCCAGGCGGTGAACGACCAGCGTCTCCTGCTGACACAGACACAAAGTAGGGCGCCATTTTTCCCAACGCTGACTGCCGCGTCCTGCATAGTCGAGTACCGTACCGACAAAACCAAAGGCCACCGTTTTTCGCATCTTAGATTTCCTTCTAAAAGACGAGATAATTTTATCGCTTTTTAATGGCTGCCGTGTAGGCATTTTTCTTTCACCTGAACGCTAAAGAAATAAATTTTTTAAAAATCAATGAATTATAAAATAATTTATTTTCTGGCACGCTGGTTGCAATACCTCTGGCATTGAGAATAACGGAAATGGGAAAAACAAATGGCTAATCCACTTTTGTTCCGTTCGCTGTTAAGGGACGCGCCGCTGGCCAACGCCAGCAATCAGCAAGGCGCAGCGGCCTTTGCCTTCACCCCGCGCCATAAACTGGCGCAAATGGTGATGACCGGCTGCATGAACGAGACTTTTTATGCCAGCGGCCAGGCGCAGCTAAATGATGTTCTGGCGACGGCGAAAGATCTCGACGATCTGTTTTTAGCGCAACTGGCGATTTATGGCCGCGAACGCGGGATGATGAAGGATATGCCCGCGCTGTTGACCGCCATTCTGGCGGCGCGTGGTTCGGCGCTGCTGCCGGTAGTATTTGCACGGGTGATCAACAATGGCCGGATGCTGCGTAACTTTGTGCAAATTTTGCGCAGCGGCGTGACCGGGCGGCGCTCGCTGGGGACGCGGCCAAAGAAGCTGGTGCAGCGTTGGTTACAGAACGCCAGCGAAGAGCGCTTATTGCAGGCATCGGTGGGCAATGCGCCGTCGCTGGCGGATATCGTCAAAATGGTGCACCCACGGCCGCAGGCGGCGTGGCAGGAAGCCTTCTTCGCCTGGCTGATTGGTAAGCCGTGCGATAAGGCGCAACTGCCGGAAAAAACGCGCGCGCTGCTGGCGTTTCGTGAAGGCGACATGGGCGCGGCCTTACCCGATGTGCCGTTTTTACTGCTGACCAACGCGCCGCTGAGTCGTGAACAGTGGGCACAGCTGGCGCAGCGGATGAGTTGGCAAACGTTACGGATGAATTTGAATACGCTGGCGCGTCATGGCGTGTTTGAGAATGCAACGCTTGCCGCCAGCGTGGCGCAGCGGCTGGCGGACAGGGCGCAGGTGCGCCAGTCCTGGGTCTATCCTTATCAGCTGCTGTCGGCATGGAGCAATCTACAAAGCAGCGTGCCGCAGGTTATTCGCGAGGCTTTAGCGCAGGCGATGGAGTACGCGCTGGAGAACATTCCGCCGTTTCGCGGCAACGTGGTGGTCTGCCCGGACGTGTCGGGGTCGATGAAGTCGTCGATAACCGGCTATCGCAAGGGGGCGACCAGTAAGATCCGCTGCGTGGACGTTGCCGGGCTGATCGCCGCCGCCGTGCTGCGTAATCATCCGCAGGCCCGCGTGCTGCCGTTTGAATGCGATGTGGTCGACGTGCAGCTTGATGCGCGCCAGTCGGTTATGCACAACGCGCAAACGCTGGCGGCGGTTGGCGGCGGCGGCACCAACTGCTCCGCGCCGCTGCGTAGGTTGTTGAACGAGCGGGCGCGGGTGGATCTGGTGATTATGGTGTCGGATAACGAATCGTGGGTTGATAAATCGCGCCATGGCTCAACGGCCACCATGGAATGCTGGATAGAACTGAAAAAGCGCAACCCGCAGGCGCGCCTGGTGTGTATCGATCTGCTGCCTTACGGCACCACGCAGGCGGCGGAACGAAGCGATATTTTGAACGTCGGCGGCTTCAGCGACGAGGTGTTTACGGTGATAGATAACTTTGTTAACGGTCGCTATGGCAGCGCGCACTGGCTGGAAGAGATTGAAGCCGTGACGCTGTAAAGAGTATTCAGCGCGGCGCGAATGCTGGCCGGGATTACATCTTTCCCGATGCGTATCATCCCGGCTATGAATTTGTCGCGCAACGCTGAAGGCACGAATGCTGGTGGATCTACATCCTATGAAGATCCAGGTCGCAGGTTCGAGTCCTGCCGGAGTCTGACTCCGTAGCTCAGTCGGTTAGAGCAGGCTGATCCACCTCAACTTGTCGTGCCACCCTGTTTTGGCGAATGCCGGAGGATCTACATTTGTTGCGGGTTCGAGACCCGTCAGAGCCCGGCTCTGTAGCTCAATGGTAGAGCGGTGTATTCACATAAACTTGTCGCCACCCTAATGATTAAAATGAGAAAAAATAATGAATTACGAATTGATGACCACCCAGAACGCACCGGTAAAAATGTGGACCAAAGGCGTACCGGTAGAAGACGATGCCCGTCAGCAGTTGATCAATACGGCGAAAATGCCGTTTATTTTCAAACATATTGCCGTTATGCCGGATGTGCATTTGGGGAAAGGATCGACCATCGGTAGCGTGATCCCGACGAAAGGGGCGATTATTCCGGCGGCGGTGGGCGTGGATATCGGCTGTGGAATGAACGCGCTGCGTACCAGCTTAACGGCCGCCGATCTGCCGGAAAATCTGGCGGAACTGCGTAACGCCATAGAGGCCGCTGTGCCTCACGGGCGTACCACCGGACGCGGGCGTCGCGATGTGGGCGCATGGGGAAACCCGCCCGCCAACGTTGATGAAAAATGGGCGCAACTGGAAGCGGGATATCAGTGGTTAACGCAAAAATATCCGCGCTTTTTGAATACCAATAGCTATAAGCACCTGGGAACGTTGGGAACCGGTAACCACTTTATTGAGATCTGTCTGGATGAAACCGATCGGGTATGGATCATGCTGCACTCCGGTTCACGCGGGATCGGTAACGCCATCGGCACCTATTTTATCGGCCTGGCGCAGCAAGAAATGCAGGAGCAGTTAGAAACGCTGCCGTCCCGCGATCTGGCGTATTTTAATGAAGGAAGCGAATATTTTGATGATTACCTGAAAGCGGTACACTGGGCGCAACAATTCGCCAGCCTGAACCGCGAGGCGATGATGGAAAACGCGCTGGCGGCGCTCCAGCGCTGCGTGGAAAAACCGATCGCCCTCGATATGGACGAGATCAACTGCCACCATAACTATGTGCAAAAAGAGCAGCACTTTGGCGAAGAGATCTATGTGACGCGTAAAGGGGCGGTTTCGGCGCGGCGCGGTGAGTTCGGTATCATTCCCGGTTCGATGGGGGCGAAAAGCTTTATCGTGCGCGGGCTGGGTAACGAAGAGTCGTTCTGTTCGTGCAGCCACGGCGCCGGGCGTGTGATGAGCCGAACGAAAGCGAAGAAACTGTTTAGCGTTGACGATCAGATTCGCGCCACCGCGCATGTCGAATGCCGTAAAGATGCGGACGTGATCGACGAGATCCCAATGGCGTATAAAGACATTGATGCGGTGATGGCGGCGCAGTCTGACCTGGTGGAAATCATGTACACCCTGCGGCAGGTGGTGTGCGTTAAAGGATAGAAAATGGCAAGGATTATCGCGCTGGATGGCGCACAGGGAGAGGGCGGTGGGCAGATTTTGCGCTCGGCGCTGAGTTTATCAATGATAACCGGCCAGCCGTTTGAAATGAGCGGCATCCGCGCCGGGCGCGCTAAACCGGGGCTGCTACGCCAGCATTTAACGGCGGTGCGGGCGGCAACGGAAATCTGCGGCGCGCGGGTGAACGGCGACGAGCTGGGCTCGCAACAGTTGCGTTTTACGCCGGGGCCGATTCGCGGCGGCGAGTACCGTTTCGCGATTGGTAGCGCGGGCAGTTGTATGCTGGTGCTGCAAACCGTCCTGCCCGCGCTGTGGTTTGCCGACGGTTCATCTCGCGTGGAGGTTCACGGCGGGACGCATAATCAGGCCGCGCCCAGCGCCGATTTTATTTGCCGCGTCTGGGAGCCTCTGTTGGCGAGGATGGGTATCAACCAGTGCACCACGCTGATAAAACACGGCTTTTATCCGGCAGGCGGCGGTGCGGCGGCAACGGTCGTCGAACCGGCAGCGTCTTTACGCGGGCTAACGCTGATATCGCGCGGCGAGACGCGGCGTATCACCGCCGAAGCTTTGCTGGCGGCGGTTCCTTACCACGTTGGCGAACGTGAAGTCGCAACGCTGGAAACCCACTTCCCGCAGGCGGAGAAAAACGTCGTTGCGCTGGAAGGCGGCTGCGGGCCGGGCAACGCGCTGTCGCTGATGATTCAAAGCGAACAGTTGACCGAACTGTTCGCCGCGTTCGGCGTAAAAGGCACCAGCGCGGAAGCGGTAGCTAATCAGGTTGCGCATGAAGCGCGGCGCTATCTCGCAAGCCCGGCGGCAGTGGGAGAGCATCTGGCCGACCAGCTGATTTTACCGCTGGCGCTGGCGGGCGAAGGCGCGTTTACCGTGGCGCGGGCTTCCGCTCACTTGCTTACCAATATTGCAGTGGTGGAACGGTTTTTGCCGGTAACGTTCAACCTGGAGGAGGCGAAGGAGATGGTGCAGGTTATGGTAAGTAAAAAGGATAGCGGATCATGACATACCACGCTGATTTCCTTGATGCTGAACAACGCGTTGCTGACGCCATCCCGGAGAGGGATGTTAATCCCTTTTCCGGCCCTTCAACGATGCGGCGAAGAGTGCTGGTGAGTCAGGACGGCGAGCCGGTTATCGTGCTGTGTCTTTTTGTCGCGCTGGAAGAGGGGCGCTGGATCGTTGAGCAGTGCTTCAGCGGCATCATGAATAATGATAAGACTATTGCGATATTATACGGTCAGCACGTTCACTTATTTGATACGGATTCACATCAGGTTAAGAGCCTGTTTCTTGATGATTATGTTGGCCATATTTATTCAATACCCGATGTTTGGGATCATAAGGCCTCGCTGAGTGAGAATTTCCTGGTCACAACCTTTCAGTATACGTTTCTTATCAACGTGAGTTCCGGCATTATCTGGCGATCGGAACCGTGTGGTATTGATGGCGTCATTATTCACGATATCCGGGAGGGCATTATTTATGGCAGTGGTGAGTGGGACCCGCCGGATGGATGGGCGCCATTTAACCTGCGGCTGAGCGACGGCCATCGGGCCTGAAGCCAACTCAACGTCTGGATTTACGTTTATGCTCCCGGCCTACAAAACCAGCAATATCAATATGATTTAAAATGACTCTGTAGGCCTGATAAGCTCATCAGGCACACGTTAAACCCCGTACCCCATCATCTTCAGCAACTGCTGCGCGTGCTGTACCGCGTCCTGACGGTGCGCGACGCCGAGTTTCTGGTAGAGGTTGCGGATATGCGTCTTAATGGTGGTTGCGGCCACCGCCAGTTCGCCGGCAATCTGTTCGTTGCTGTAACCGGAATAGATAAGCCCTAACACCTGCCATTCACGCTGGGTGAGCGGGCTGGTGCGAATAAGCTCCGGGACATCCGGATGGTTAAGCAGACGCTCGACGAAGCCTTCGTCAAAATGGGCGAATTTATGCCGGTGATGTTGGTTAATCTCTCGCAGGATGCGCTGCGCGCGATGCTGCTCCATCTCCGGCAGCGTATTGAGCTGGATAAGCTGACGCAATTGTTGCGCCATGGCTTCGCCTTCAATCACAAAATGGCTGATAAATCCGGTGCGGTTGGCAAGCTGTAAGGCATCAAGCAATACGCGCTGGGCGTCGTTTTTCCGCCCGGATTGCCAGTAAAGCTGATTGAGTAACAGCAGATTGCGGTTTAAATCGCTCATTAAGCGCAGGCTACGGGCATTCTCATTTAACTCTTCCAGCACGATTTCCGCAGGCTCGAATTCGCCCAGCAAGATCTGCGCGCGGGCGATATTCCGCCATTGCCCTTGCAGAAAATGGTTATTGGCAAACGCCGGTTTGGGCGTATGACGTAACCAGTTGGCGGCGGATTTTTTGTCGCCGGTTAACTGCCAGTAAATGACACGCACCTTATCGGCGTTAGAGATCCAGTCGCAGTGATAACGACCATTGCCTAATAAATTTTCCAGTCGGTTAAGCTGACTACGGGCATTATCCAGATCGCCGCGCGCCAGCGAGCACTGCACCAGTAGCGTCAGGCACTGCAACTGTTGTTGCGGCTGGAAGGTGGACAGCACAGCGATACCGCTGCGCGCCGAGGCCTCCGCTTCGTCAAGGCGCGCCCACGCCCACAGCAATTGCGCGCGGATACGTACCAGAAACTCATGCATCGGCAGTTGTTCCAGATGTTGCTCTTTGATCAACTGGAAGGCTCTCTCCTGCGTTTCCCATGCGGCCTGCAGGAATCCCTGGGCGAACTGAATTTCGCTTTGTTGAATTAAGCTCCACAGCGCGTAATGCCAGACGTCATGATGGCGCGCCATTTGTTCGGTTTGCTGCATCAGCGATAAAGACTGGCTGAGATCGCCTTTACAGTGCAGCACTTCACCGTGAACAGAGGTCGCGACAATACGGCTATAAAACCAGGCGAGAGGAAGCTCATCCAGCGCCAGTTTCGCCAGCCGCTCTGCCTCTTCCGGATTGCCGTCGTTGATGGCGACCTGGGCGCGCAGCGCGTTAAATTCAGCATGTAGCGTGCCGTCCATGACCCCTTTGATCTCTTGCTCGGCGCGCGCCAGCAGCGTATTCACTTCGCTGTAGCGGTGTTGGCTTTGCATCAGCCAGGCCTGTAACAACACCAGCCGCGGATTTTCCAGCAGGCTTTCCCACGGCAGCGCTTTTAATGACTCTTCCAGCAGCGCCAGTTCACTGTGATTAAACAGCCCCCACGCATGGTTAAGCAGGATATCGCGCAGCATTTGCGCGTCACCCGCCGCCAGCGCATGATGAATAGCTTCGCTGGGAAAACCTTGTTCCATCCAGCTTTCCGCGGCCGCGCGGTGGATCTCCGGCAGTTCCGCCGCCAGTTCCCACTGGCAACGCTGGCGCAGAAAGCTACCAAACAACGGGTGATAGCTAAACCACTCGCCCGTGTCGTCCATGCGTTGCAGGAATAACCCCTGGCGCTCAATCTCCTCCAGCCGCATCTGGCCGTTTTCTTCGCCGGTCACGCGCACGATCAACGCGTCATTCATTGAGCGTAAGATCGCGCTTTTAAGTAAGAAATGTCGGGTGCTGACATCCACGTTATCCAGTACTTCGTCCACCAGATAATCAGAAAGGTGGCTGGCATTAATCCCGGCAAGACGGCGGGCGGAGTGATGCGCAGAGGTATGGTTCTGGCGCGCGGAGAGGGCGATCAACTGTAGCGCAGTGGCCCAACCGGCCACATCGTCGCACATGCGGCTGCTCTCAGCGGCTTCAATGGGCGACGAAAGACGACGGTCAAAAAATTGCTTTGCTTCCTGATGGTTAAAAGCCAACTGCTGGCTGCCGATTTCCAACAGCTGATCGCGCACGCGCAGATTAGCGATGCCCAGTTGCGGCAAATTACGCGATAATACCACCAGGGTGAAATTTTCTGGCTGATGCCGTAAGAAAAAGCGCATCGCGTCGTGAATCACCGGATTGGTAATCAAATGGTAGTCGTCAATCACCAGATAAAGCGGGCGATGCCACTGCGCCAGTTCAATAAAGAGCTGTGCGAAGAGAGACGTCAGGCTGGCGTACTGACGTTTTTGCGCCATCGCTTCGCTGGTAGAACAGTGTCCGCCGGTGGCCTGTTGGATAGCGGCAATTAAGTAACTGGCGAATCGCTCTTGCTGGTTATCGCCTTCGTCGAGAGAGTACCAGCCTAATTCATTTTTGCCCGCCGCCCACTGTGAGACAAGCGTGGTTTTCCCATAGCCAGCAGGACTGGTTACCAGGGCGAGCCTGAAATTGTTCGCGCCGGAAAGTTTAGCCAACAGCCGCTCACGAACCACGGTATGGTCGAGACGAACCGGACGACTTAATTTAGACGGAATCAACATAGCAATCACTTCACTGTGGGAAATGGGGGGAACTGCGATTTTTTTTGCGCTTCGTAATTAATAGATATAAGGTCGGCCAGAAAGCATTTTAATGCAAGCTAAGCAGACTTTTTATGTGTCTGAATTTGCACTCTGTCACAATTCTAAATAACGGTATTAAAAAAGTATTCGGCGCGGTTGAAACGAGCGTCAGAGCTGGGCTGAGGTCATATTTCCGTTATTGTAAATAATGTCCTGGACATCATCCGGATTTAACACAATGGCGATACCAGGCGTTTAATTAATTATGTTTAGTGAGTGAATCTCCCGACGCTGAATATTTCAGGTAAGAAACTATTTCGGCGTTCATATAATCTTCGAAAATACCCCTTCGCGATTTACTGTTATTTCTGTTTATTCATTTGATTATGCGTAACACTGGGTGTCGTTGACAGGAATCGGCGCGTTTATACAGGGGTAAGTGGCGGCGATCACACTTTTATGCTCATCCCCGCTCCTCCTCCCTCCCTAATCATTGCCGGGAGGAGGAAGGTCAACATCGAGCCTGGCAAACTAGCGATAACGTTGTTTTATTACCCGAGGACGGATTTCCTATGTCACAGCCAACCTTCAATAAAGATCAATTCCAGGCCGCCCTGACGCGTCAGTGGCAGCGTTTCGGTTTACTGTCGGCGTCTGACATGACGCCTCGTCAGTGGTGGCAGGCCGTTAGCGGCGCGCTGGCGGAATTACTGAGCGCGCAACCGGTAGCGCAGCCGACGAAAGGCCAGCGTCATGTGAACTACATTTCGATGGAATTTTTGATTGGCCGCCTGACGGGAAATAACCTGTTAAATCTGGGGTGGTACCAGGACGTTAGCGATGTGCTGAAAGCGCACGATATTAATCTGACCGATCTGCTGGAAGAGGAAGTCGATCCGGCGCTCGGCAACGGTGGTCTGGGACGTCTGGCCGCCTGCTTCCTCGATTCGATGGCCACCGTCGGGCAGTCCGCTACGGGCTATGGTCTGAACTACCAGTATGGGCTGTTCCGTCAGTCATTTGTTGAAGGCAAGCAGATGGAGGCGCCGGATGACTGGCATCGCGGCAGCTATCCGTGGTTCCGCCACAACGAGGCGCTGGACGTCCAGGTTGGGATCGGCGGTAAAGTCACCAAAGAAGGGCGCTGGGAGCCCGGTTTTGTGATTACAGGCCAGGCCTGGGATCTGCCGGTGTTAGGCTATCGTAACGGCGTCGCGCAACCGCTGCGTTTGTGGCAGGCGACCCACGCCCATCCGTTTGATCTGACCAAATTCAACGACGGCGCTTTCCTGCGGGCGGAACAGCAGGGTATCGATGCGGAAAAACTGACGAAGGTGCTTTATCCCAACGATAACCACACGGCGGGTAAAAAACTGCGTCTGATGCAGCAATACTTCCAGTGCGCCTGCTCGGTAGCGGATATTCTGCGTCGCCATCATCTGGCCGGACGCAAACTGCATGAGCTGGCGGATTACGAGGTCATTCAGTTGAACGATACTCACCCGACCATCGCCATTCCGGAACTGCTGCGCGTGCTGATTGACGAGCACCAGCTGAGCTGGGATGACGCCTGGGCTATCACCAGCAAAACCTTCGCCTACACCAACCATACCCTGATGCCGGAAGCGCTGGAGTGCTGGGACGAGAGGTTAATCAAAGCGCTGTTGCCGCGTCATATGCAGATTATCAAGCAGATTAACGATCGCTTTAAGACGCTGGTCGATAACACCTGGCCTGGCGATAAGCAGGTATGGGCAAAACTGGCGGTGGTGCATGACCGTCAGGTACGCATGGCCAATATGTGCGTGGTCAGCGGCTTTGCGGTCAACGGCGTGGCGGCGCTGCACTCCGATCTGGTGGTGAAAGATCTGTTCCCGGAATATCACCAGCTTTGGCCGAACAAATTCCACAATGTCACCAACGGCATTACACCGCGTCGCTGGATTAAACAGTGCAATCCGCAGCTTGCGGCGTTGCTGGATAAAACGCTGAAAAAAGAGTGGGCTAACGATCTCGACCAGTTGATCAACCTCGAAAAATACGCTGACGACGCCACATTCCGTCAGCAGTATCGCGACATCAAACGGGCGAACAAAGAACGGCTGGTGAAATTCATCAAGGCCCGTACCGGGATTGAGATTTCGAGCCATGCGATTTTTGATATTCAGATCAAACGTCTGCACGAGTACAAGCGTCAGCATCTGAATCTGTTGCATATTCTGGCGCTGTACAAAGAGATCCGCGAAAACCCGCAGGCCGACCGCGTACCGCGCGTATTCCTGTTTGGCGCGAAGGCGGCGCCGGGCTATTACCTGGCGAAGAACATCATTTTTGCTATCAATAAGGTTGCGGAAGCCATTAATAACGACCCGGCGGTGGGTGATAAGCTGAAGGTGGTTTTCCTGCCGGATTACTGCGTCTCGGCGGCGGAAATGCTCATTCCGGCGGCGGATATTTCCGAGCAAATTTCTACCGCCGGGAAAGAGGCGTCCGGCACCGGTAACATGAAACTGGCGCTGAACGGGGCGTTGACCGTGGGAACGCTGGACGGCGCTAACGTTGAAATCGCTGAGAAGGTGGGTGAAGAGAATATCTTTATCTTTGGTCATACTGTGGAAGAGGTCAAGGCGCTCAAAGCCAAAGGCTACGATCCGGTGAAATGGCGTAAAAAAGACAAAGTGCTGGATGCGGTGCTAAAAGAGCTGGAAAGCGGTCAATACAGCGATGGCGATAAACATGCCTTTGACCAGATGCTGCATAGCCTCGGCAAACAGGGGGGCGATCCGTACCTGGTCATGGCGGACTTCGCCGCTTATGTCGAGGCGCAAAAGCAGGTGGATGCGCTGTATCGCGACCAGGAAGCGTGGACGCGCGCCGCGATCCTCAATACCGCGCGCTGCGGTATGTTCAGTTCCGATCGCTCTATTCGCGATTATCAGGCCCGTATCTGGCAGGCAAAACGCTAAGGGAGCGCGATGGAAAATAAACGTCTCGATAGGGCCGCGCTGGCGGCGGGGATCAGCCCCAGTTACATCAATGCTCATGGCAAACCGCAGTCTATTGGCGCTGAAACCAAGAGACGTTTGCTGGCGGCGATGCACGGCACGACAACAGGACCACAGGCGATCGTGCCGAATGTGAAGGTTTATACCGCGGGTAAAAAAATGGCGTTGCCGGTAGAGGGGCGCGGTGAGTTTGCCTGGCTGCTGACTACGGAAGAGGGCGTGCATTACAAAGGGCGCGTGACGGGCGGTAAAAAACTTAACCTTCCGGCTACATTGCCGGAGGGCTACCACACCCTGACGTTGACCCAGGATGAACAGCGTACGCACTGCCGGATTATCGTCGCCCCGCCGCGATGCTATGAGCCGCAGGCGCTGCTGGAAGGGAAAAAACTGTGGGGGGCCTGCGTCCAGCTTTATACTCTGCGTTCAGAAAAAAACTGGGGTATTGGCGATTTCGGCGATTTGAAGTCGATGCTGGTCGACGTGGCGACACGCGGCGGCGCGTTTATCGGCCTGAACCCGATCCACGCGCTTTATCCGGCGAATCCGGAGAGCGCCAGTCCCTACAGCCCCTCGTCTCGTCGCTGGCTGAACGTGATATATATCGACGTCAACGCCGTCGAAGATTTCCGCCTGAGCGAAGAGGCGCAGGCATGGTGGCAAATGCCCGCCACACAGCAAAAGCTGCGACAGGCACGCGATGCGCAATGGGTGGATTACGCTACCGTTACCGCGCTGAAAATTACGGCGCTGCGGATGGCGTGGACGCGGTTTGCCGCTCGCGACGATGCGCAAATGGCGGAGTTTCGTCACTTTATCGCCCGCGAAGGCGAGAGCCTTTACTGGCAGGCGGCATTCGACGCGCTGCATGCGTATCAGGTAAAAGAGGATGAGCAGCGCTGGGGCTGGCCAGCCTGGCCGGAGGCGTACCAGTCGGTAGAGTCTTCCGCTGTAAAACAATTCTGTGAAGCGCACCGCGAAGAGGTGGAGTTTTACCTCTGGCTTCAGTGGCTGGCCTGGCGCCAATTCGCCGCCTGCTGGGATACCTGCCAGAGTTTTAAACTACCGATTGGTCTGTACCGCGATCTGGCGGTTGGCGTAGCGGAAGGCGGCGCGGAAACCTGGTGCGACCGGGAGCTGTACTGCCTGAAAGCATCTGTCGGCGCGCCGCCGGATATCCTCGGCCCGCTCGGTCAGAACTGGGGGCTGCCGCCAATGGACCCGCATATCATTGTCGCCCGGGCGTATGAGCCCTTTATCGACCTGCTGCGCGCCAATATGCAAAACTGCGGCGCGTTGCGCATTGACCATGTTATGTCGTTGCTGCGTCTGTGGTGGATACCGTATGGCGAAACAGCGGATCAGGGGGCTTACGTCCATTATCCGGTTGACGATCTGTTGGCTATTCTGGCGCTGGAGAGCCAACGTCACCGCTGTATGGTGATAGGCGAAGATCTGGGGACGGTGCCAGTTGAGATTGTCGGCAAGCTGCGCGATAGCGGGGTCTATTCTTATAAAGTGCTGTGGTTTGAAAATGACCTTGAGAAAAACTTCCGCGCGCCAGGCGCGTATCCGCAACAATCGATGGCTGTCGCCTCGACGCACGATCTCCCCACGCTGCGCGGCTATTGGGAATGCGGTGACCTGACGTTGGGTAAAGCTCTGGGGCTTTATCCGGATGAAGTGATTCTGCGCGGGCTGTATGAGGATCGCGAGCGGGCGAAACAGGGGCTATTGGACGCGCTGCATAAATATGGCTGTCTACCAAAACGCGCCGGGCATAAGGCATCGTTAATGTCGATGACGCCAACGCTAAATCGCGGGCTTCAGCGCTACATCGCCGACAGTAACAGCGGTCTGTTGGGGCTTCAGCCGGAGGACTGGCTGGATATGGCCGATCCGGTTAACGTACCGGGCACCAGCGATCAGTATAAAAACTGGCGGCGGAAATTGTCTGCATCTCTTGAGGCCATGTTTGCCGATGAGGGCGTAAACAAGCTGATTAAGGATTTGGATAAGCGCCGAAAAGCGGCCGCGAAGAAGAAGTAATAAAGCCGGGGATTTCCCCGGCTTTATGATGGTGAGAGCACGTAGGTCTGATAAGCGCAGCGCCATCAGGCAATCCTGGCGCACATTGCTGCCTTATCCGGCCTACAAGCCGCCTCGCTTAAACCACCATACCCAGCAGCAGACAGCCGATCAGGCCGCAGACGGAGATGATCGTTTCCAGCATCGACCAGGATTTAATGGTCTCGCCGATAGTCAAATTGAAATACTCTTTGAATAGCCAGAAGCCCGGGTCGTTGACGTGAGAGAAAATCACGCTCCCGGAACCGACTGCGATAACCATCAGTTCAGGGCTAACGCCGGTAGTGGCGATCAGCGGCGCCGCAATGCCGCCTGCGGTAATCGCCGCGACAGTCGCAGAGCCCAGCGCGATACGCAGCACCGCCGCGATAGACCACGCCATCAACAGCGGAGAGACATTGGTTTCATGCATCATTGAAGCGATGTATTTATCCACGCCGCTATCGACCAGCACCTGCTTGAACGCGCCGCCGCCGCCGATGATCAGCAGCATCATGGCGATAATTTTGATGGAAGAGACCAGCGTATCGTTAATCTGATCCATTGAACGCCCGCGGTTCAGGCCAAAGGTGAACATCGCAATCAGTACGGCAATTAACGTAGCCATTACCGGGTCGCCCAGGAACTCGGCAACGGGCAGGAAAGCGTGGCCTTTTGGCAGAATCATCTCGGCAACCGCACGCATCGCCATCAGAATCACCGGAACCAGCGACGTCCAGACGCTGACGCCAAAGCCCGGCATCTCTTCTTCCGTAAAAGTTTTCGCGCTGTACAGGCCTTCCGGGATCGGCTTATCGATACCTTTCAGGAAACGGGCGTAAACCGGTCCGGCAAGGATCACGGTCGGGATTGCCAGAATCGTACCAAACAGCAGCGTCTTACCCATATCGGCATGGAAAATCGTGGCGATCGCGGTTGGACCCGGGTGCGGCGGCAGGAAGCCGTGTGTGACGGAGAGCGCCGCGGCCATCGGCACGCCGACGTACAGTAACGGGATATTCGCCGCTGCGGCAATGGTGAATACCAGCGGCAGCATCAGAACGAAGCCCACTTCATAGAACAGAGCGAAGCCGACGGTAAAGCCGGTTAACACTACGGCCCACTGAATATGCTTTTTACCAAATTTCGCGATCAGGGTAGTGGCGATACGTTGAGCGCCGCCGCAGTCGGCAAGCATTTTGCCCAGCATGGCGCCGAACCCCATAATCAGGGCCAGACTGCCAAGCGTACCGCCGACACCGGCTTTGATGGAGCCGATGACTTTATCCAGCGGCATTCCCTGCATCAACCCGACAGCGAGCGCTACCAGGACAAGGGCGATAAATCCGTTCATTTTGAAGCGGATCATCAGAAGAAGTAACAAGATAACACCGATAGCAACGATGACTAATGGCATGATTTACCTGGCCTTTACTTTGTTATGGGTAACGTCATTGTTTCGACGACAAATTCCTGTTGTTCCCGACGGGAACAGAGTCGCAATAGCACCAATACTGATTACCGTTGAAACGAATGAGCGTAGTCAGATGTTATATGGATGTTAGGTGCCCATAAGAATGATACGGGTAACATATGGGTGTTGAAAATGACCCTGGCAGGCAAAATTTAAATTATGAGACACAGGTCATGTTATCGGCGAAAGAAGAAGGACCATTGTTCTGAGATGTGGCTGATAGCGCCGGATGGCGGCGTAGACGCCTTATTCGGCCTACGGTGGGGCAGATAAGGCCCGACAGGCGCAAGCGCCATCGGGCATGGATGCGGGGAAAATCTTAGTAGTATGAGTGCTCGCCGCGCTGGTGTTCGGTCAGATCGCGAACCCCTTTCAGTTCCGGGAATTCATTCAGTAACTGTTTCTCGATCCCTTCTTTCAGCGTGACGTCAACCATCGAGCAACCGTTACAACCGCCGCCAAACTGCAGAATTGCATAGCCTTCATCGGTAATTTCCATCAGCGAGACGCGACCGCCGTGGCCCGCCAACTGCGGGTTAATCTGCGATTGCAGAGCATATTCCACGCGCTCCATCAGCGGCGCGTCATCGGCCACTTTGCGCATCTTCGCGTTTGGCGCTTTCAATGTGAGTTGAGAACCTAGCTGGTCGGTCACGAAATCAATTTCCGCGTCTTCCAGATAGGGCGCGCTCAGCTCGTCGACATAAGCGGTCAACAGGTCAAATTTCAGTGCAGTATCGGTGGCTTCTACGGCGTCGGGCGGACAATAAGAAACACCGCACTCTGCGTTAGGAGTGCCGGGATTAATGACAAATACGCGGATTTGCGTCCCTTCTTCCTGATTTGCCAGCAGTTTGGCAAAGTGCGCTTGTGCAGCATCGGAAATACGGATCATAGTAATGGCCTAATAGTTGACTATTTTAGTTGGTTATAATACGCCCATCATCGAGGCTCTACAAGGTTCGACACAGGCACCATACCTGGACAGTCGCTGCGCCGTTGCGCAAAAGCAGTTGCGCGATTTCCGCGACGGTACTTCCGGTAGTGACGACATCATCCACAATAACCATATGGAGACCCTGTACCGGCAATTCAAGGCGAAACGCGTTTTTCAAATTGCGTTTACGTAACCTGGCGCTGAGATGATGTTGTGTTGCGGTCGCCCGTACCCGCGTGATGGTCTGGCTGTCCCACGCGCAGCCAAGCCAGCGCGCTAACGGTTGGCATAACAGATCGCTTTGGTTAAATCCCCGCCGCCAGTGTCGGCGCGACCAGAGCGGAACGCTGACGATTCTGTCGGGAAGCTGCAAGCCAGTGCTGCGGCGCGCCATGAGTACTTCCTGCAACAGTAGACGCGCCAGTGCGGCGGCAATTTCGCTGCGGCGGGTAAATTTAAGCTGATGCACCAGTAAACTCAAGGGCGGTGTATAGTCACTGACGCTCACCAGACGCTGCCAGGGCGGAGGTTTTTGCAGGCAGCGACCGCAGGGGAGCGAAGGATGCGCGGCAGGTAATCCGCATTGCGGACACAGGCTGACGCGCTGACGAACAGCGCGCGCGCATACGGAACAAATCCCCCAGTGGCTTAACGCCAGCGGCATTCGGCATAGCCAGCATAATCCCGGTACTGTTAGCATAGGTGCATCCTTGTTAGACAAAAGAGAACAGTAACTGATGAATGACATCTGGTGGCAGACCTACGGCGAGGGAAATTGTCATCTTGTGCTGCTGCACGGATGGGGATTGAACGCGGAGGTATGGCATTGCATTCGCGAGGAACTCGGCTCGCATTTTACGCTGCATCTGGTCGACTTGCCGGGCTATGGTCGCAGCTCGGGGTTTGGCGCCATGACGCTTGAAGAGATGACGGCGCAGGTAGCGAAAAACGCGCCGGACCAGGCTATCTGGCTTGGCTGGAGCCTGGGTGGCCTGGTGGCGAGTCAGATGGCGCTCACCCACCCTGAACGCGTTCAGGCGCTGGTGACAGTCGCCTCTTCGCCATGCTTTAGCGCGCGTGAGGGGTGGCCGGGAATAAAACCGGAAATCCTCGGCGGATTCCAGCAGCAGCTTAGCGACGATTTTCAGCGCACGGTGGAGCGTTTTCTGGCGCTGCAAACGTTAGGGACGGAGACGGCGCGTCAGGATGCCCGCACCTTAAAAAGCGTGGTGCTGGCGCAGCCTATGCCGGATGTAGACGCGCTCAATGGCGGACTGGAAATCTTAAAAACGGTCGATCTACGAGAAGCGCTTAAAAATGTGAACATGCCGTTTTTGCGTTTGTATGGTTATCTGGACGGTCTGGTGCCGCGTAAAATCGTGCCTTTGCTCGATACGTTATGGCCGCACAGTACATCACAGATAATGGCGAAGGCGGCCCATGCGCCGTTTATCTCGCATCCGGCGGCGTTTTGTCAGGCGCTGATGACGCTAAAATCATCGCTGTAACCAGGGCGTTGCCGGGCCCGGACCATTCTGCCAGATTAATGGCTTTCAGACGCCAGATCGGCAGGCGCCAGCCCGGTAACCCTAAGCACGGTATCGCGATCGAAACCATCGTTTAGCATGGAGCGGGCAATGCGCAATGCGGCGAGCCGTTGGCCTTCCTGTAGCCCTTTCTGTAACCCGTTACGATGCCCTTCCTGACGTAATCTTTCTGCGATAGTCATGATCTTCTCCTTATGCTGTGGGATACGCATAGCCACCTGGCGGATAAACGTATTGAAGCGCGCGACGTCGCCAGTGTGCATCATGTAATTAAACAAACTTTGAAGCTGGGTGTCATTAGCGTATCCCTTAACCAGCAGGGCGACCAGCTGTTCGACAAGCCCCATCAGATCACGCTGGCGGATGTGTTTTTGTATGAGTTCCAGCAGCGCGACCCGTCGGTGCCGCATAATCTCGTCATCCGGCACGACCGTAATATCGACCAGAGGAAAGGCGGTGGCGTATAACTTACGCGCCATCACCGGGTCGGCAAATTCATCCAGCCAGCATAATGAGAACGGATACGGGCTGCGGTTTCCGTGATAAAACAGCATTGGCACCACTAACGGCAACGTCTTATGCCCGGCCTCCAGGTGCCGTTGCATTGCAGCCATTGCGTAACGCATCAGCCGAAATGCCATATGCGCGTCCGGCGTACTCTGATGTTCAATAACCACGTAAATGTAACCTTCACCTTCACTTGTTTCCAGCGACCAAAGAATATCGGAATAATGGGGGCGTAAATCCTCTTCAATAAAGCTACCGGACTCCAGCCGTAACGTATTCAGATTACAGATTTGACGTAATGTCGTCGGGAGATGAATTTCCAAAAAATCCCGTGCAGTATCGGGGTGGCATAAAAACTGTTTGAATACCGCGTCATGCGGCGTGGATGTTGTTGAGGTCGCCATATCGATCCATCATCGGTGAAGTTCAATGGCGTGACACTACGCGCAGACCGGGCTGATTGCAGTAGAGGATTAGTGCGCTTGCGAGGCGCATGGGGAGATAAATGCGCACGGCGGTAACGCTTTCATCTTTGTGGAAGGCATGACGCAAAATTGCCCGGCAGCGTGACGCGTACCGGGCAACATAACGCGGGATAAAGGCCGGATAAGACGCGTTACGTCGCTACCCGGCGAAGGCTAACGCAAGGCCCACCATTCGCGCAGGCAGGCTTTACCTTCCGGACAACTTTTACAGCTGCCTGAAAGGCAGCCGTCCGCTTCTTCCGGGATACGTACCGCTTTACCCATGATCTCCAGTTGATTCAGCATGGCGTCGATCATGGGCTGCGGAGCGTGCAGCGTATGGCTGATCTGCGTTGCTTCCATACGCCCCCGTAGCGCCAGTAGATCGCGAACCTGTATCAATGAAGCCATTTTTTACATCCCTTAGTGACAATTGCCCGCAGTGCCCGAACAACAGGAACTGACGTTTTTGCGGGTTGCCAGCAGTTCAATGTCTACACGGCTGCGGGCGCGGCGCAACAGGCTTAACACCACAACGTTAAAGATGATTACCGCCAGAATACAGATCAGGCTGTATGTCGGGTGTTGACTGAAGCTGGTAACCTGGTAGAACAGCGTGGCGAGCGAATAGGCGATATTCAGCCCCCACAGGATGGAGAAGCCCATCCAGCCGCGGCTGGACTCGCGGGCGATCGCGCCCATTACCGAGATACACGGTACGTAAAGCAGGACGAAAATCAGGTAACTGTACGCCGCCGCGGCGCTGCCGAATTTTTGATCCATCACACCCATCGCGCCGGTCGCCATTTCGCCGTCGCCTTTACTCGCTTCGATCGGGTTAGCCAGTACGCTCAGGCTAAAGGTGTCTTTCAGGCTTTGCCAGGTATCGTCAACCGCGCCCAGCAGTTCATCGCCGAGGTGAAAGTCGGCAGGATTAAACGCTTCGTCCTGAATATTTTCGGCGGTGTAGAGCGTGTTCAGCGTACCGACGACAACCTCTTTCGCCATGGCGCCCGTAAACAGACCTACGGTCGCTTGCCAGTTATCCTCATGGACGCCGATCGGTTTAAAGACTGGCGTGATGACGCGGCTTACGGAGGCGAGGGCGGAGTCATTAATGTTATCGACGATTTTGCCGCTCAGCGAGAAACTGTTAAACGCGCTCAGGAAAATACTCACGATGATAATGACTTTACCGGCGCGTAGTACAAAACCTTTCAGGCGTTGCCAGGTCTGGATGATCAGGCTCTTGATATGCGGGACGTGGTAAACCGGCAGCTCCATCACAAACGGAGAAGCTTCGCCGCGCATAATGGTATGCTTCAGCATCAGGCCGGTTAATACCGCCATGACAATACCCAGCACGTACAGCGAGAAGACCGCCAGCGCGCCGTTTTGCCCGAAGAAGGCGGCGGCAAAGACGGCGAAAATCGCCAGGCGCGCGCCACAGGACATAAACGGCGCCATCATGATGGTCATCAGGCGTTCGCGCGGAGCGTCAAGCGTGCGGGCGCCCATCACGGAAGGTACGTTACAGCCGAAGCCGACAATCAGCGGCACGAAGGATTTACCCGGTAGTCCCAGCGCCTGCATCAGGCGATCCATGACGAAGGCCGCGCGCGCCATATAACCGGAGTCTTCAAGGAAGGAGAGGAACAGGTACATCATCCCGATTTGCGGCACCAGCGGCAGGACGGTATTGATCCCGCCGCCAAGACCTTGCGCCAGGAAGATGGTTAACCAATCCGGGAAGTGCAACGTGTAGCCAATCCATTGAATGCCATGAATAAAGATGGCGACGGAACCGGCATCAAACAGGGGTTGCAACGCGCCGCCGATGTTAATGGCGAGCAGGAACATCAGGTACATCACGAACAAAAAAATCGGTAAGCCGAGGAAGCGGTTCAGAATAATTTTATCGACCGCCCTGGTGAAGCGGCTGGGTTCGGCTGTCAGGGTATTGCTGACCACGTCGCAAATAGCGGCGATACACTGATAACGGGCGTCGGCGATATGCAGCGCCGGGTCGTCCATTTCGTCCTTCAGACGGGCAAGGGAGGTGTCCAGGTTTTGCGCCGCTTCGCCTGCGTAGGCCCGGCTGTAGATATCGCCCTCCAGCATTTGCAGACCCAGCCAGCGGCGCTGTTGTAAAGGCATCTCCTGGGCCATCGCGTCGGCCAGGAAACCTGCTTCGCGCAGCAGCGGCTGGGCATAATGCACCAGTTCGACGTTGTCGTTAGCGTTGTGACGGTCAATGGCCAGTTTCAGCGCCTCGATACCGCGACCGCGAGTCGATACCAGCGGTACGACAGGGCAACCCAGACGCGTGGACAGAGCGTCGACATCAATACGAACCTGCTGTTTTTCGGCGATATCCAGCATGTTGAGCGCGACAATACAGGGAATACCCAGCTCCAGCAGTTGCAGCGTCAAATAGAGGTTGCGCTCCAGATTGGAGGCGTCCACAACGTTTATCAACAGATCGGCGTCGCCGCTCAGGATGTAGTGGCAGGCGATCTGTTCGTCGAGAGAGGTTTGTGACGAGATGGTCGTCAGAGAATAGGTGCCGGGTAAATCTACCAGCGTGACCTGGTGGTCAGTTGTCGCGAACTGGCCCTCTTTACGCTCGACGGTGACGCCCGCCCAGTTCCCCACGCGCTGACGCGCGCCGGTGAGTTGGTTAAATAAGGTGGTCTTGCCGGAATTAGGATTACCAATTAAACCAATGGTTAATTTTTTCATTTTTATAGACTCACTGTATTAACAGGAAACCGCTTCCACTTCTATTAACGCCAAATCCTTTTTACGCAAAACCAGACTCACGCGTCGTGTTTCGATATGGATCGGATCGCCTAAGGGCGCGACGCGGACAACATTAAATGAAGAGCCGGGCAACATGCCGAGCGAAAGCAGTTTTTGACGATACGCCGGGCTGATTTCACGCGCAAAGCCGGTGATTTTCCACGCAGTGTCAGGAGTGAATTGCATACGACCTACTTGTTTCTTACTAACTGGATGTATACCTCATGCGGCGCTCAGGGGGGCGGCAGGAGACCCGATGTTTAGCCAACGAAGGAAAGAGTAAATAATCAACAACACAATGATAATGAGAATGGTTTCTATCTTCAACGATTAAAATGTGACGGAATGTACAAATAAGCGATAATTTGCGCCGATGTTGATATGGCTCAACATTTATTTGTCTTTTTGCAAATACCTCTAATGTGCAAATATTCACCGTTTTTAATGTTTAATTAAGGTTTCATCTGTTAATAAAGTGATAATTAATAGTGCGGATAGCAGAAGGAAATTAATTAACAGATTCTAATGGGTAAGATTTAATTGTTAATTAAAAAAGAAAGGGTTGGACGTATTGCAAAATCGCAGGCCGGATAAGAAGTAACCCGGCCTGCGTATTACCCGATTAGCGTTTTTTCCCCATTGCCGCTGCCAGCGCGTCCATCATGGCGCTGTTACCGGCTGGCTGGGCGTCACGACCGCGCGGTTTCGCCGCTTTTGATGCCGGGCGGTTGCCCTGAGCGCGATCGGCGCCGCCGCCGCGGCGAGCGGCGGTTTCGCCGGGCTGTTCGTCCAGACGCATCGTCAGCGCAATACGCTTACGTTGCAGATCCACTTCCAGCACTTTCACCTTCACGATGTCGCCAGCTTTTACCACGGTGTGTGGATCGTCGACGAACTTAGTCGACAGGGAAGAGATGTGGACCAGGCCATCCTGATGAACGCCGATATCGACAAACGCGCCGAAGTTAGTGACGTTAGTGACCGCCCCTTCCAGAATCATCCCCGGCAGCAGGTCGTTCATGGTTTCGACGCCATCGGCGAATTGCGCGGTTTTAAATTCAGGACGCGGGTCGCGGCCCGGTTTTTCCAGCTCTTTGATGATATCGCTCACGGTCGGCACGCCGAATTTATCGTCGGTAAAATCAGCGGCCTTGAGGTGACGCAATTCGTTGCTGTTGCCCATCAGATCTTTTAGCGCTTGCTGCGTCGCCGCCAGAATGCGTTCGACAACCGGATAGGCTTCCGGGTGGACGGTGGAGGCATCCAGCGGGTTATCGCCGTGGTTAATACGCAGGAAGCCCGCGCACTGTTCAAACGCTTTCGGCCCCAGACGGCTCACCTTCAACAGTTGCTGGCGATTCTGGAACTGACCGTTCTCATCACGCCAGGCGACGATGTTTTGCGCCATCATGCGCGTTAGGCCCGCGACACGGGTCAGCAGCGGCACGGAGGCGGTATTCAAATCGACGCCGACGGCGTTTACGCAGTCTTCGACCACCGCATCCAGTTTACGGGCCAACTGGGTCTGGCTGACATCGTGTTGATATTGGCCGACGCCGATCGATTTCGGATCGATTTTCACCAGTTCCGCCAGCGGATCCTGTAGACGACGCGCGATAGAGACCGCGCCGCGCAGGGAGACGTCGAGATCCGGAAACTCCTGCGCCGCCAGCTCAGAAGCGGAATACACGGACGCCCCCGCTTCGCTGACGATCACTTTTTGCGCCGTCACGTTCGGGAACTGTTTCTGTACGTCGAGATAGAAGCGTTCGGTTTCACGCGAGGCCGTACCGTTGCCAATCGCGACCAGTTCGACATGGTATTTTTCGCACAGCGCGGCGATCACGGTAGCCGCTTTGGCCGCCTGACCGGTATGCGGATAAATGGTATCCGTCGCCACCAGCTTGCCGGTGCCGTCAACGACAGCGACTTTTACGCCGGTACGCAGGCCAGGATCAAGGCCCATCGTGGCGCGCAGGCCTGCGGGGGCTGCCATCAGCAGGTCGTGCAGGTTACGGGCAAACACGTTAATCGCTTCATCTTCCGCACGTTCGCGCACGGTGCCCATCAGTTCGGTTTCGAGGTGCATTAAGACTTTGATACGCCACGTCCAGCTCACTACGCCTTTGCGCCAGCTATCCGCCGGGGCGTTATTTAGCCGCAGGCCGAGATGGTCCATGATGATTTGCTCGCAGTAGCTCTCTTTCGGCGGCTCATCAAACTGTGGGTCGGCATTGAGCGAAAGTTGCAGAATGCCTTCGTTACGACCACGGAACATGGCCAGCGCACGGTGAGACGGGACGTTAGCAATGGGCTCATGATGGTCGAAATAGTCGCGGAATTTTGCCCCTTCTTCCTCTTTGCCGCTCACGACTGTGGCGACCAGATGGGCGTTCTTCCACAGGTAATCACGCACTTTCGCCAGCAATGCGGCGTCTTCGGCAAAGCGCTCCATCAGAATGTAGCGTGCGCCGTCGAGCGCGGCTTTCGTGTCCGCCACGCCTTTGTCGCCATCAATGTACTTTGCCGCTTCCACGTCAGGATCGTGGGACGGCTCGTTCCAGAGCAGATCGGCCAGCGGCTCAAGGCCGGCTTCAATGGCGATTTGTCCACGGGTGCGGCGTTTAGGTTTATAGGGCAGGTAGAGGTCTTCGAGCTCGGTCTTACTTAACGTAGCGTTGATGGCGCCAGCCAGCTCATCGGTCAGTTTGCCTTGTTCGGAAATGGACTTGAGGATGGCCTGACGCCTGTCTTCCAGCTCACGCAGATAGCCCAGACGCGTTTCCAGGTTACGCAACTGCGTGTCATCCAGACCGCCGGTGATTTCTTTACGATAACGTGCGATAAACGGCACGGTGTTCCCTTCGTCAAGCAGGCGAACGGCAGCTTCAACCTGCCCGGCATTTGCCTGGATTTCACCCGCAATAATGCGGCAGAAAGAATCATTCATCATGGGTTAGCTTCGTCTTCAGGATAAAAATCAGGGGATAGTTATACGGATTGGCTGGCAAAAATGCCAGCCATCAGCGGGGGCTTAGGATTCTTCTTGTCTTATTTGACGTATTCGATCGCATTGACGTACCAGTTTGCTTCGCCGACAGGGGTGTTGACCACCGCCAGATCGCCCACTTCTTTTTTCAGTAGCGCCCGCGCCATCGGCGAGTCGATAGAGATGTAATCCTTACGTCCGAAAATTTCATCGTAGCCGACAATGCGGAACTTCAGCGTATCGCCGTCATCATTTTCAATTTCCACCCAGGCGCCGAAGAAGACTTTGCCCTCCTGCTGCGGGGAATAATCCACGATTTTGAGATTTTCCATGCATTTGGTCAGATATCTGACGCGTCTGTCGATCTCACGCAGGCGCTTTTTATTATACTGATAGTCGGCATTCTCGCTGCGGTCGCCCAGACTCGCAGCCCAGGTCACTTTTTTGGTGACCTCCGGGCGCTCTTCACGCCAGAGATAATTGAGCTCTTGTTTGAGTGTTTCGTACCCTTCGCGGGTGATCAGGGGCGTTTTCATCTCGTTGATTTACCTTTGCTGTCGATATTGCGCACACGGGGTATAACGTGATCGTCCCGACAGAATAAATAATGGGGTTGCCGATTAATTGTATATTTAAGCTGCTGTTAAATATGCTTTGTAACAATTTAGCCTGAAATTCATACCAGAATTTGCTGGTGACTCACGTGAGCTTTTTTAAGAATACACACTTACATTTGTTGCGAACCTTTGGGAGTACAGACAATGCAAGAGAATTATAAGATTCTGGTGGTTGATGACGATATGCGTCTGCGGGCGCTACTGGAACGTTATCTGACCGAGCAGGGCTTCCAGGTTCGAAGCGTCGCTAACGCCGAGCAGATGGATCGTCTGCTGACCCGTGAATCTTTCCATCTCATGGTACTGGATTTAATGCTGCCAGGTGAAGATGGTCTGTCGATTTGTCGTCGCCTGCGTAGTCAAAGTAATCCAATGCCGATCATTATGGTCACGGCGAAGGGTGAAGAAGTTGACCGTATCGTCGGGCTGGAAATCGGCGCCGATGACTACATTCCTAAACCGTTTAACCCGCGCGAGCTGTTGGCGCGTATCCGTGCCGTGTTACGTCGTCAGGCAAACGAACTGCCCGGCGCGCCGTCGCAGGAAGAGGCCGTTATCGCGTTCGGTAAGTTTAAACTGAACCTCGGTACGCGCGAGATGTTCCGTGAAGATGAACCGATGCCGCTGACCAGCGGGGAGTTTGCGGTACTGAAAGCGTTAGTCAGCCATCCGCGCGAGCCGCTCTCTCGCGATAAGCTGATGAATCTGGCCCGTGGCCGCGAGTATTCCGCGATGGAACGCTCCATCGACGTCCAGATCTCCCGCCTGCGCCGTATGGTGGAAGAAGATCCGGCACATCCGCGTTATATTCAGACCGTATGGGGCCTGGGCTACGTCTTCGTACCGGACGGTTCTAAAGCATGAGGCGAATGCGCTTCTCGCCGCGAAGTTCATTTGCCCGCACGCTGTTGCTCATCGTCACCTTGCTGTTCGTCAGCCTGGTGACGACCTACCTGGTGGTGCTGAACTTCGCGATTTTGCCGAGCCTCCAGCAGTTTAATAAGGTTCTGGCTTACGAAGTCCGTATGCTGATGACCGATAAGCTGCAACTGGAGGACGGCACGCAGTTAGTCGTGCCGCCTGCGTTTCGCCGGGAAATCTATCGCGAGCTGGGGATCTCTCTCTACACCAACGAAGCCGCCGAAGAGGCCGGGTTGCGTTGGGCGCAACACTACGAATTCTTAAGCCACCAGATGGCGCAGCAATTAGGCGGCCCGACGGAAGTGCGCGTTGAGGTCAACAAAAGCTCGCCCGTCGTGTGGCTCAAAACCTGGCTGTCGCCCAATATCTGGGTGCGCGTGCCGCTGACCGAGATTCATCAGGGCGATTTTTCTCCGCTTTTCCGTTACACGCTGGCGATCATGCTCCTGGCGATAGGCGGCGCGTGGCTGTTTATTCGTATACAGAACCGACCGTTAGTGGATCTTGAACATGCCGCCTTGCAGGTAGGGAAGGGAATTATTCCGCCGCCGCTGCGTGAATATGGCGCCTCTGAGGTGCGCTCTGTGACCCGGGCGTTTAACCATATGGCAGCCGGCGTGAAGCAATTGGCCGATGACCGTACGCTATTGATGGCGGGCGTCAGCCACGACTTGCGCACGCCGCTGACCCGTATTCGTCTGGCGACGGAGATGATGGGCGAGGAAGACGGTTATCTCGCGGAGTCGATCAATAAAGACATCGAAGAGTGTAACGCCATTATCGAACAGTTTATTGACTATCTGCGTACCGGTCAGGAAATGCCAATGGAGATGGCGGATCTCAATTCCGTACTGGGCGAGGTGATTGCGGCGGAAAGCGGCTATGAGCGTGAGATTAACACTGCGCTTCAGGCAGGCAGTATCCAGGTGAAAATGCACCCGCTCTCGATTAAGCGCGCGGTGGCGAATATGGTGGTCAATGCTGCCCGCTATGGCAACGGCTGGATTAAGGTCAGCAGCGGCACCGAGTCGCATCGCGCCTGGTTCCAGGTAGAAGATGACGGGCCGGGCATTAAGCCGGAGCAGCGTAAACATCTGTTCCAGCCTTTTGTACGCGGCGACAGCGCCCGTAGCACCAGCGGCACAGGGTTGGGGCTGGCGATTGTGCAGCGCATTATCGATAACCATAACGGGATGCTGGAGATTGGCACCAGCGAGCGTGGCGGATTGTCAATTCGCGCCTGGCTACCGGTTCCTGTGGCTCGCGTCCAGGGGACGACAAAAGAGGCATAAGAAAGGGAGGTATTACCCTCCCTTTCTTCTCAACGCCGGATGACGCCGTTCAAAGCCGCCATCCGGCCTGTTCCTTACAGCTTCGGTCCGGCGCTAACCAGCGCTTCGCCTGCCGGGGTATCCGTATACTTCTCGAAGTTCTCAATGAACAGTTTCGCCAGCGCGGTGGCTTTTTCCTGCCATTGTTCCGGCGACGCGTAGGTGTTACGCGGGTCGAGAATGTGGGTATCCACGCCTGGCAGTTCAGTCGGGATCGCCAGATCGAACAGCGGCAGACGGAAGGTTTCCGCGTTATCAAGAGAACCGTTCAGAATGGCGTCGATAATCGCGCGCGTATCTTTGATGGAGATACGTTTGCCGGTGCCATTCCAGCCGGTGTTAACCAGATAAGCCTGCGCGCCTGCTGCCTGCATACGTTTCACCAGCACCTCAGCATACTGCGTCGGGTGCAGCGTCAGGAACGCGGCGCCGAAGCAGGCGGAGAAGGTGGGGGTCGGTTCGGTGACGCCGCGTTCGGTGCCGGCCAGTTTAGCGGTGAAACCCGACAGGAAGTGGTACTGCGTCTGGTTAGCGGTTAAACGGGAAACCGGCGGCAACACGCCGAAAGCATCCGCCGTCAGGAAGATAACCTTGGTGGCGTGACCTGCTTTGGATACGGGCTTAACGATGTTATCGATATGATAGATCGGGTAAGAGACGCGGGTGTTTTCGGTTTTGGAACCATCGTCGAAATCTACGGTGCCGTCTTCGCGCACGGTGACGTTTTCCAGTAGCGCATCACGGCGAATCGCATGATAAATTTCTGGCTCCGCTTCTTTCGACAGTTTGATGGTTTTGGCGTAGCAGCCGCCTTCAAAGTTGAACACGCCGTCGTCATCCCAACCGTGCTCATCATCGCCAATCAGACGACGTTTCGGGTCGGTGGACAGAGTGGTTTTTCCGGTACCGGAAAGGCCGAAGAAGACCGCGACATCGCCTTTTTCACCCACGTTGGCGGAACAGTGCATTGAGGCGATACCTTTGAGCGGCAGCAGGTAGTTCATTACCGAGAACATCCCTTTTTTCATTTCGCCGCCGTACCAGGTGCCGCCAATAAGCTGAATACGTTCAGTCAGGTTGAACGCCACGAAGTTTTCCGAGTTCAGCCCTTGCTCTTTCCACTGCGGGTTGGTGCACTTCGCGCCGTTCATGACAATAAAGTCAGGTTTGAAGCCTACCAGCTCTTCGTCCGTTGGGCGAATGAACATATTTTTAACGAAGTGGGCCTGCCAGGCGACTTCCGTAATAAAGCGCACGGAAAGACGCGTATCGGCATTTGCGCCGCAGAACGCATCAACAATGAATAAGCGTTTACCGGAAAGCTGATGCGTCACCAGACCTTTCAGGTGTTGCCAGGTTTCCTGGGAAAGCGGCTTATTATCGTTTTTACCTTTACCCTTATCGGACCACCACAGCGTATCACGCGTGGTGTCGTCGCGAACAATATACTTATCCTTAGGCGAACGACCGGTAAAAATACCGGTATCAACGGCAACAGCGCCCAGGTTAGTTAACACGCCACGCTCATAGCCTTCCAGACCAGGATTAAGTTCTTCCTGATAAAGGGTGTCGTAGCTGGGATTGTAAACGATATCCTGGACGTCGTTGATACCATAAGCCTTGAGATCTTGCGGGGTTAAATTGTTAACGCGCATATCACTGCTCCTTAGCCAATATATATTACCGAAAATAGTAAGGTTTTTTGAGGTTGGTTAACCGCGACAAGGCTCATAGATTTACGTATCTGGACAAAATCACGATTGACGAAAAACACTGTGACTCCTGTCACGCAGCGGCGGTTATTATGGCAGGAAACCTACTTTTGTTGTGGAAAATGTTCTGAAAACGTTAAAAGGAAGTGTTTTTGACCGACATAATGTGACTGTAATCGCATTCATGTAAGAAAGTTACGTAACACCAACATGAACAATATCGATTCACCTCTCTGCGTTTTTTTCTGAATTATGCATGACGACGCCTGGCGGTGAACAGATGGTGCAATAATGCGGCTTTCTCATCATTCTGGATAACGACATGGAAAGTGTAGCGCTTTCACGTACTACTCGCTGGGGTATGTTGCTCACCGGTTTGCTGCAGGGCGTCTTGTGCTACCTGCTGATGGCCTGGCTGGTACCACAAAATAGCGACTGGCTGTTCTATGGTATGCCTGCGACGATAGCGTTGTCGTCAATGCTATTGCTTACCGTGGTCTCTTTTAAACAGCGCGCGCTGTGGGGCTGGCTGGGGCTGACCTTTGTGGTCGTGCTGGCAATGAGCGGCTGGCTGAAATGGCAGGTTGAGACGGTGGAGAAATGGCGCCTGGCCGAGCTCCTCTGGCTGTATGGTCTCCGGCTTGTGTTGATGGCGATGCTGGTCTTACCCTGGATGCAATATCAGTTACATTCGCAAACCGGTTCGGCGCGTTATCCCCAGTTTTATCTGCGGTTATGGCATAACGTACTGACATTGTTTATCGTCCTGGTCGCCAACGGACTGTTCTGGCTGGTGCTTCTGCTCTGGAGCGCGCTATTCAGGCTGGTGGGCATCCGCTTTTTCAGCACCCTTTTCTTTGAAACTGAAGCCTTTATTTATGTGACCATCGGCCTGATTACGGCGCTGGCGGTCATTCTCGCCCGCACGCAGTCGCGCCTTGTGGCGGCGGTGCAAAAGCTGTTGACGCTGATCGCGACGGGTTTACTGCCGGTGGTGTCGCTGCTGGCATTGCTGTTTATTGTGACGTTACCCTTTACCGGACTGGAGGCGATTTCTGCGCGTGTTTCCGCTGCGGGGCTGCTATCCACGCTGACGCTGATGCTGCTGCTCCTCGTGGCGATTGTCAACGAACCGCAAAAGCGCGTATTACCCTATCCGCGCGTACTACGCGGCATGATTAGCGCCTCGCTGTGCGTTGCCCCGATATATATGCTGCTGGCGGGCTGGGCGTTATGGGTACGCATTCAGCAATACGGCTGGACGCCGGATCGTCTGTATGGCGCGCTGACGGTGTCTGTCTTGCTGGTATGGTCCTTCGGTTATCTGATCGGTCTGTTACGCCGCGGACGCGACCCTGGTGAGTGGCAAGGCAAGGTGATACTGAGCGTCTCTTTGTTAACGCTGGTGATATTGCTGTTGCTGGCCTCGCCTGTACTTGATGTCTGGCGTATTAGCGTCAACAGCCATATGGCGCGTTACCATAGCGGTAAAATTACTGCGGATCAGATCAGCCTGTATATGCTGGATCACAGCGGCAAACCTGGCCAGGAAGCGCTGAAATCGTTGCGGGATGACGAGGCGTTTACGCAGAACAGAAAGCGCAATCGTAAACTGATGACGTTTTTGCAGAGAAATAAGGTCTCTCCGACGGCGGACGATTTAGCGCGGGTGGTGATGATTGCGCCCGGTAGCCAGAAGCCGGATGCCGCATTTTGGGCGTTTGTCAAAGAGCAGAGTTATTCGGACGATTCCTGCCTTGAACCGGATGCCTGCGTGCTGGTGAGTCAGGATCTTAACGGCGACGGTCAGCCTGAGCAGGTGCTGTATAACTTTATTGTTGCCGAGAGCCAGGTCTACGGCTTAAAAGAGGGGAAATGGACGCAGAAAGCGTTCGCCCGACTGCCGGACGGGTTTTCTAAGACGCAACTGTTGCACGCGATTGCCGGGCATCGGTTAGACTCAGCTCCCAAAGCCTGGCGCGATATCATTGTTGATGGTCAGCGGTTGGATGTGGATTACTACAACGAGTAAGCTTTTTGCCGGATGGCGGCATAAATGCCTTATCCGGCCTACGGAGCGGGATGCTGTAGGCCAGATAAGCGCAGCGCCATCAGGCAATGACGTTGCTGACTACGAGGCGATTAGTGAACCTGTGGATCGGCAGGAGAGGCGTTGTTACGGATCTCCGCGATATCCATCGCATTGAACAGGTAATGATTGCCGCAGTAATCGCAGTGCATATCGATTTCGCCTTCTTCCGCCAGAATGCTGTCCACTTCTTCATCCGGCAATGTTTTCAGCGCGCCCGCGCAACGTTCGCGTGAACAGGTGCATTTGAACTCAACATCTTGCGGATCGTAGAGTGTGACTTCTTCTTCGTGATACAAACGCCACAGCACGTCATTTGCCGGTAACGTCAGCAGCTCTTCGCTTTTAATGGTTTCCGTCAACATAGCCAGATGGTCGAAATCCTCCGCCTGCGCGTTCTGTGCCGGCATCACCTGAAGCAACATTCCACCTGCCGCCGGTTTACCGTCGACATCGCCGGTACGGATAAACAGGCGCGTCGGCAACTGCTCGGAGCGCAGGAAGTAATCTTCCAGGCACGCCGCCAGAGTATCGCCTTCCAGACCCACCACGCCCTGATAGCGTTCACCCTCTTCCGGCGTAATGGTGATCACCAGATAGCCGTTGCCAACCAGCGTTTTGAGATCCGCATTGTCAGGGATATCGCCCTGAACGCGAGCCACGCCGCGCATCTGCTGCTGATTATTGCCATTGATCACCGCCAGGCTTAACGGCCCGTCGCCCTGGAGCTGTACCGTAATGTCACCGGCAAACTTCAGCGTCGCGGTCAGCAGGCTAGTGGCGACCAGCAGTTCGGCCAGTACGGTTTTCACCGGCTGCGGGTAGGTATGATTGTCGAGGATCTGTTGCAAGGTTTCCGAAACGGTCACCAGCTCGCCGCGAACGGCAAAGTTTTCAAACAGATAACGATGTAATTGGTCATGTTGCGGCATAATCATCTCTCTTGCGGGTGACAGTTATTCGCTGTCGCCGTGTTTAAATCGTAACAGGTCGCGGCGTTCTTTCTTGTCCGGTCGCCTGTCCGGATGCGGCATGGTCAGGGCGTTAAGCTTGCGCGCCTGCGCCATTTTTTCGCGTTTTTCCACGCTTTCCGCCGTCTCTTCATACAGAGCGACGGCTTCGCTGGCCGGACGGCGCTGTTCGGTGATGGCTTTAACGATCACCGTCCGTTCGTCATTTCCCTGACGCAGGGTAAGGGTTGCGTTCAGCTCGACGATTTTGCTCGGCTTACTGCGCTGGCCGTTGTAATGCACCTTACCGCCTTCAATCATCTCGCGGGCCAGCGCGCGGGTTTTATAAAAACGCGCGGCCCACAGCCATTTATCCAGTCTGACCTCAACGGAGGACTTTTCTTTCATGGCGTCTCCTTCACATCAGCGAGGGGATCAGACGGCGGTAGTCGTTCAGGGACGGATGGCGCGTATAGTGCTTTTCCGCCAGACCGGAATCGGGATTCGTCACGCCAAGACAGTAGCGAATACCAAACCGGGCGGCGGCGTCGAGAATCGGTTCGCTGTCATCGATAAACAGCGTTTTCTCTGCGCTTATTCCCGTTTCCTCAGTGACAGCGCGCCATAACCGCTGATCCTCTTTGGGATAACCAAATGTGTGGGTGGAAAGTAATAAATCAAGGTGTGAGGCCAGACCGGTATGCTCCAGCTTCACCGCCAGGTTATGTGGATGCGCATTGGTGAGCAGAATCCGACGTTTTCCGCTGGCTTTTAACGCATTCAGAAACGGTACGGTATCGTCGCGCAAAACGGCGCGCGGCCCTTGCGCCGTCGTCATGGCGCAAATATCCAGACCCAGACGCTCGCTCCAGTAATCCAGACAGTACCAGTTTAGCGTATGCTGTACGGCATGATACTGCTGACGAATATATTCCTGCGCGTCCTGCGGCGAAATACCCTGCTGCGCGCCGTAGGTTTCCGGTACCAGCTTTTGCCAGAAATAGTTATCGAACGCGAGATCGAGCAGCGTGCCGTCCATATCCAGCAAAACGGTATCCACGTTTTGCCAGTCAATATCAATATGCATGGGGAACTCCAGGGTAACGCAATTTGCGCGACAGGGTAGCATACCCTGTCGCACGGCGGCGCTATCAGATGAGATTTTCCGGAGAGACGGTTAACCTGGGATTGAGGCAGCTTTCATAGTATTCCTGGATGTCCGCCATACGGGTACGGTGGCGTTGATAACGCCTGAACGCCTGAATGCCGTTGTAGACCGCGCTCACTATCATTGCCAACATCAGCAGCGTGGTACCGAGGTAACGCCACCAGCCGGATTTATCGGGGATACGATGCAGGCTGATATGCTGCGTACCGTTGGCATCGGTATACACGCTGGTGACAATGCCCTCGGCGCTAAATGGCGTCTGCATGAGTGTTTGCGCCAGACGCTGGAAGGCGCTCCACTGTTCCTGCGCGGGATAGTCATACAGCGGCGTTGACGGCCAGGCCTGATCAACCAGTTCGCTGCCTTCATCGCTGGCAATCAGGAATCCGCCGGGAGCGGGACTATTCAGCGACTGGGCGGCACGCGCGGTCTCGCGAGAAATAAACGGCGCCGTTGAGGTCGTGACCAGATTTTCCAGCGACTCTGCGCTTACGGGGCGTAGCAGCACGTTGACGCCGTCCAGTTTGCCGGCGTTCGCGCGTTTCACTAGCGCGTTCCAGTCCTTACTGTTACCGAGATTAACCAGCGCATTTTTCAGACGCACACACTCGTCTTCCGCCGCGCACAAATCAGCGGTTTTCAGAACAATATCGCCAAAGTCATCTAATAATACCATGCCCGATTTTTGGATCGCGGAGCGTAAAGATGCGCTTACGCGCGAGTCGTCTTCGGGTTTTGGATGGAGCTGACGATTTACCGCCTGGCTTAGCGCCATCGCTTTATTCACCAGGTCTGATTCCGGCAGCGGTAGCGCAGGCGCGTCATTCCAGATGATTTGCGAGCAATCGAACGGCATAAACGGTGAGTTAGACTGGCCGCTCCAGGTCGCGCCGGAATGAATATTACACATTCCTTTACCGCTCAGGTGCAGCGTATCGCCCACCCGCACGCCAGCTTTTTCAAGCTGTTTTACCGTTGTCGCTTCAATGGTTTGCGCGCCTTTCATCCACGATAGCGTGAACTTAATTGGCATATCCAGCGGGATCCAGAACAGCAGCATAAACAACACCAGCAGCGAACCGATAGCAATAACAGTGCTGCGTAACCAGTGCTGCAACGGAAAGTTTTTCACTTCATCATGCAGGGATAAAAACCGGCCCTGGCGCGCGACATGGCGATCAAGGTAAATATCAATATCCGTTTGTTGCCCAAGATCCTGCGTAATGTAGGGTTGCCAGTGGGCAGGGTAAATAAGGTCGATGATGCCCAGCGAAATATTGTTAATCTGCTCCTGATTATTCTCCCCAAACAGTCCCCAGCGGCGGGGCGTTCCCCGCAGACAGTGAATTTCCCGCAGCGCGCTTTTCGACGGCGGCGCAAAAAGCCCCCAAAGTCCGGCTGCCAGCAGCAGGATCGCGCCGCCTATCATCCACGGTACAAAAACGTCTGGCGTTATCAGGCAGAAAAAGAATAACAAAAAGGAGGCGACGATTAACAACGCTTCGCGCAAGCCAGCCGGGCGGCTGAGCGCATATTCTTCGTGGGTCTCCTGACGGATATTCAACAGCTCAATCTGCTCGCTCTCTTCGCCGCGAATCGACGCCTGCGTAGAGGCCGTATTCTGTAGCGCGTAGCCGCGCGACTCCTGCATATACTCTTGCAGCGTATGGCCGTTTAAAGAGATCACCAGCGGCAGCGTATCCGTGAGGATCAGCTCAACGTTGTTTTCATCATTGATGTACTGTTCCCAGAAAGGCGGCAGATGGACTTCGACGGAGTCGAGGTAGTAGCGCCATTTATTAGGATCGTCAGTGGTAATGCCGTAGCGGGTGATGGAGTGGGTCAGTATCACGACACTGTTGCTTTCCGCGTTCAGCGTCAGCGAGATGGGCGCAGCACTGGCGCCTGTCGGCCCCGGAACTTGCTGGATCTGGCTAAGGTTATCGAGATAGTTTTCTACCGCGCTGCGCTCTTCGGGCAACAGTTTACGCGTTTGCGCGTCCTGAAAGGCGCTGATCCACGGTAAACTCCCTCGTCTGGACTTTACCCGGAACCGCCATATTGCCAGTAGAGAGCAGGCCAGCAAAGCAGCTATAAAAATCAGAATGGTGCTCATGCTTTCCCCATCTTACTAAGTCTGTCAGGCGTGGTCAGTCGCACCCTGTCCAATAAACATTTTTCTGTGGTTGGCTATCGGCAAGCGTGGAGTTGAACTTGAGCATTGTAAAGCGCATCCCAGTGAAGGCAAATCATAGCAATACCACCAAAAACGGAATATCAGCAAATTCCTGGAGTTATTTCAACCTATTGACTTTTAATTTGAAATAAGAATTAATTTTTATTACGTTACATAAATGTAAATAAACGGCAATTCGCATTGCCGAAACCGTGCGGTATGTCGCACAATGACCACAGATTACACTGCAAAGATTCTCACAATGAGCAAATCATTACAAAAACCCACCATTCTGAAAGTGGAAACCGTCGCACAATCCCGACTGTTTAACGTAGAAAGCGTGGATCTGGAGTTCAGCAACGGCGTGCGTCGCGTGTATGAACGTATGCGACCATCAACCCGTGAGGCGGTAATGATTGTGCCGATCGTTGATGAGCATCTGATTCTTATTCGTGAGTATGCGGTGGGAACCGAATCCTATGAGCTGGGCTTCTCGAAAGGATTGATCGACCCGGGCGAGACCGTTTTTGAAGCGGCGAACCGGGAGCTCAAAGAAGAGGTCGGGTTTGGCGCGCATAACCTGACCTTCTTAAAAAAACTCAGCATGGCGCCCTCTTATTTTTCCAGCAAAATGAATATCGTGGTGGCGGAAGATCTCTATCCGGAGTCGCTGGAAGGCGACGAGCCTGAGCCATTGCCGCAGGTACGCTGGCCGCTGGCGCATTTAATGGATCTGCTGGAAGACCCCGATTTTAACGAGGCCCGCAACGTCAGCGCGCTGTTTCTGGTACGCGAGTGGTTGAAAGCGCAGGGCCGAATTGCCTGATGGCGCGGCGTTGATCAAGCCAACGGAAAGTTTGTCTCCCCGTTCGCCGTCATCCGCTAAACACAATAAAAAAGGCGCCGGAGCGCCTTTTTTGATCAGAACAGTTCGTGTGTTTCACCATTATCAATAATGGTAGTTCCCACCTCGTGTACCGCCTGTTGTGTCGGCTGCGTGCCTTCGATGAAATACTCTTCACGGCTGTTACCGCCGCTCGCCAGTTGTCCGGTACTGCGGTCGATATTCACCGTGACGATGCCCGGCGGCGGCGTTAGCGGCTGTTCCGGCACGCCTTCCAGCACGGCTTTCATATAGGCGTCCCATGCAGGTTGCGCGCTCTTCGCGCCGCCCTCATAGCCGGAGATTTGATCTTTGATCGCGCCGGAAGCGGTGGTGCGGCCTAAATCACGGCGGTGATCGTCAAAGCCGATCCATACGGAAGTGACGACGCCAGGGCCATAGCCGGAGAACCATGCGTCTTTCGAGCTGTTGGTCGTACCGGTTTTGCCGCCGATATCGCGACGTTTAAGGTCACGCGCCGCACGCCAGCCGGTACCCATCCAGCCGGGTTCGCCGAAGATATTGGTGTTCAGCGCGCTTTTAATCAGAAACGCCAGCGGTGTATTGATCACATGCGGCGCGTACTCCTGCGTGCCGTTTTGCGCGACCAGCGCCTGGTTTGCCTGTTCCAGCTCAGGCATCGGTACGGCGCTGTTTTGCTGCTCTTGCGAAACCGCGACCTCTTCCACATTGGTGTTTTCCAGCACGTCGGATTTCTGCGTATTGCCGTAAATGACCGGGATATCGCACTCCGGGCAGGCGATTTTCGGTTTCGCTTCGAAGATCACGCCGCCCTGATCGTTCTCAATCTTGCTGATGAAATACGGGTCGATCAGGAAACCGCCGTTCGCCATCACCGCATAACCGCGCGCAACCTGCATCGGCGTGAAGGAGGCGGAGCCCAGCGCCAGCGATTCGGTATGCACGATATTCTGCGCCGGGAAGCCGAAGCGTTGCAGATACTCCGCCGCATAGTCGACGCCCATGGCGCGCATGGCGCGTACCATCACCACGTTTTTCGACTGCCCCAGCCCCTGGCGTAAACGAATCGGTCCGGCGTACTGCGGCGGGGAGTTTTTCGGACGCCAGTCTGAACCTGCCCCGGCGTCCCAGCGGGAAATCGGCACATCGTTGAGCATACTGGCGAGCGTCAGCCCTTTATCCATTGCGGCGGTGTAGAGGAACGGTTTGATGTTCGACCCCACCTGACGCAAAGCTTGCGTCGCGCGGTTAAATTTACTCTGATTAAAATCGAAACCGCCGACCAGCGCCAGTACCGCGCCAGTTTGCGGGTTAAGCGAAACCAGTGCGGAGTTCACTTCCGGTACCTGCGCCAGCCACCAGTCGTTATCCACCTGACGAACCCAGATTTGCTGACCTGCCTGGACGACATCGGTAACTTTACGCGGCGTCGGCCCCTGCTGTGTATCCGAACGGTAAGGCCGCGCCCAACGCATTCCTTCCATATGTAGCGAAACGGACGTACCGTCGGCAAGCGCAGCGGTCGCCTCTTGCGGATTAGCGCTGGTGACCACGGCGGGAAGCAGCGGTCCGTAGGTCGGCAACGCTTTCAACGTATCGGTAATTTTTTTACTGTCCCACGCCGTTTCGCCCACTTTCCATAGCACATTCGCCGGGCCGCGATAACCGTGGCGCATGTCATAGTCCAGCACGTTATTACGCACCGCCTGTTGCGCGGCCTGCTGCACTTTGCGGGTGATGGTCGTGTAAATACGATAACCATCTTCATAGGCGCTTTCGCCATAACGGTTATACATTTCCTGGCGCACCATTTCCGACAGATAAGGCGCGGAGAAGGCGATTTCCGGCGCGTGATAATTTGCGTCGATAGGTTCGCTACGGGCCTGATCGTACTGCGCCTGAGTGATATATCCCTCGCTTAACATTCGCGAAAGCACTACGTTACGGCGCGCTATCGCCCGATCCATCGAGTAGAGCGGGTTAAAGGTAGAAGGCGCTTTAGGTAGCCCGGCGATAACCGCCATTTCGCTTAGACTAAGCTGGTCGACCGTCTTACCAAAGTAGACCTGTGCCGCCGCGCCAACGCCATAGGCGCGGTAGCCGAGATAGATCTTGTTCAGATAGAGTTCGAGGATCTCATTTTTATTCAGCAACTGCTCAATACGAATCGCCAGAAACGCTTCCTTGATCTTGCGCATCAGCGTGCGTTCGGGGCTAAGGAAGAAGTTTCGCGCCAATTGCTGGGTAATGGTACTTGCTCCCTGCGATGCGTGACCGGAGAAGAGCGCGACGCTGGCCGCACGGAAAATACCTACCGGGTCAATGCCGTGATGCTCATAAAAGCGGCTATCTTCGGTGGCGATAAAGGCGTTGATCATTTCCGGCGGAATTTGATCGAGCGTAACGGGAATACGACGTTTTTCGCCATATTGCGCGATAAGTTCGCCATCCGCGCTGTAAACCTGCATCGGAATTTGCAAACGCACATCTTTCAATGTCGCGACGTCAGGTAGCTGTGGCTCAATATAGCGATAAAGGCCATAAATCGAGCCTGCTCCCAGCAGGATGCAACATACTGCAAGGATCAATAAATACTTTACGAACTTCACTGGAGATTTCCCATTTAGTGTCATTTGGGCAGTTTATAAACAAACGCGCGGTAGTATAAAGGCAAGCCAGACGCATTGATATACCCGTTAACGCGACGGGTGATAAGGAGATCGACCGTTATGGCTTTTAAAACCTGGCAAATAGGATTGCATATTCAGCAGCATGAAGCGCTGGCCATCGCCGTTATTCGCGGCGCATCGGGCTGGTCCCTGCAACGTTGGTGGCGACTGCCGCTGATGAACGCCTCCACGGCAGAGGGTACGATTCCTGACCCGCAATCGCTGGCTCACGTACTGCGACCCTGGAGCCGCGAGCTGCCGCTACGTCACCGTATTTATCTCTCTTTTCCCGCAAATCGGACATTGCAACGCGCTTTTCCACATCCGCCGATGCGTCTGCGGGAACGTGAGCAAGTCGCATGGCTTTCACAAACGATGGCGCGTGAGCTGGATATGGATCCGGACTTATTGCGTTTCGACTTTCAGGACGATGCGCTGAGCCCTGCGTTCAACGTTACCGCCGTGCAAAGCAAAGAAATTTCAGCGCTGTTAACGCTGGCGCAAACGCTCAATGTGCGCATCGCTGCTGTAACGCCCGATGCCTGCGCGTTACAGCGCTTGCTGCCGTTTATACCTTCGGGGCGGCAATGTCTGGTCTGGCGCGATGAGAGCCAGTGGCTGTGGGCGACGCGCTATGCGTGGGGACGTAAATCGGCGCGCGATGCGACGACGCTGCATGACCTTGCCGCGACGTTATCCGTCGTGCCGGAACATATTTCGTTATGCGCCGAAGGCGAATTCGACCCCTGGCGCGCCGTTACCGTCCGCCAACCGCCGGTTCCGCCGGACGGTTATCGCTTTGCGATTGCGCTGGGTTTAGCCATAGGGGAGATACGCTGATGGCGCATTCTGTCAATTTGCTCCCCTGGCGGCGCCAACATTACGTAGCGCGTCTGCGGCTGTGGTGCGTGGTATGGGGCGCGTCCCTGCTGCTGATAGCAAGCCTCGCGACGATCGCCCGGTTGGTTTTTTGGCAGGAGGGGAGGATTAACGAGCTGCTACTGACGGCGGAAAACGGACGCACGACGGCGCTTGCGGCGAACATACCGCAGTTGCAGCAGCGTCAGCGGCAGCAACAGGCGCGATTACAACGTCAGGCGCAGCGTGAACTGACGCAAGCCTGGCAATCTATCTTGACTGACCTTGCCAACCTGTTGCCAGATCAGGCATGGCTGACAAGCCTCAATTATCAGCAAGAGACGCTAGAGCTGGAAGGGCTGGCGAGAACGTTTGACGCCCTGCTTACGCTTGAAACATCGCTTCGTCACTATGTCAGTTTTCCGCTAAACCGCACGGGCGCCACGCGGCAGGATGCGCAAGGGCGCTGGCAGTTCCATTATCAGTTAACGAGGAGCGCCGCCCGTGAACGCGCTCTTTGATATCTGGTACGGGATGTCGCGCCGTGGTCGGGTTTTTGGTTGGTGTGCAGGCGTGCTGTGCCTGACGCTGACGGTTGCGTTATCTGTGGGCTATCCCGGCTGGAAAACGCTGGATACGCAACAAATGCGGTTAAGCCAGCAGCGCGAGGCCGCCCGGCAACAGTGGCGTCATCTGCGCCGTCTGAGCGTCGCGGCTGAACCGCTTTTCGGGGGCACCGTTGAAAATCCGCGTCCTTTTTCGCCGTTAGATTTCCAGGCGCCTCCCCTGCGTTTGCTGCACTGGCAGCCATCGGCGCAGGGGGGAGAAATGGCGCTGAAAACGTCCTGGGATGCGGTGCCGTCGCTGTTTGTCCGGTTGGCCGAAAGCGAGATGAGCGTAAGTCGGTTTTCATTGCGTAAAGAGGGGGCGGAATTATTGATGATGCTGCAACTGGAGCGCCTGGCGAATGAAGGCTAGCTGCGGTGTATTGCTCTGTTTTTGTTTGCTGATGTTGACAGGAATGCGCGATCCCTTCCGCCCGCCGGAAGATCGCTGCCGGATAGCGGAACTCTCGCAGTGGCGGTATCAGGGCGCGGTGCGTAAAGGCGAGCGATGGACAGGCATTCTTAAAGACAGCCAGCAAAAATGGCGGCGAGTGGAAGAAGGGCAGACGCTGGAAAACGGTTGGACGATTGTCCACCTGACGGCGGAAACCTTAACGTTAACGACCGGTAAAAATTGTGCGCCGCCGCAGTGGCGGTGGCTACGTCAGGGAGCGGACAATGAAGCGATGGATAGCCATAATACTGATAGCCTTGATGCCCGCCGCGCAGGCGGGAAAAGCGGCGAAAGTGACGCTGGTGGTTGACGACGTCCCTGTGGTGCAGGTTTTGCAGACTTTAGCCGAGCAGGAGCGGCAGAATCTGGTGGTGTCGCCGGACGTCAGCGGGACATTATCGCTACATCTGACGGATGTGCCGTGGAAACAGGCGCTACAGACGGTGGTCAATAGCGCTGGGCTGGTGCTGCGCCAGGAGGGGAATATTCTCCATGTTCATTCCCAGGCCTGGCAGAAAGAACACAGTGCGCGGCAGGATGCCGAGCGGTTAAGGCTTCAGGCTAATTTACCGCTGGAAAACCGCAGCATTAGCCTGCAATACGCCGATGCCGGCGAACTGGCGAAAGCGGGCGAGAAACTCCTGAGCGCGAAGGGAACCATCATGGTAGATAAGCGCACCAACCGCCTGCTGTTGCGCGATAACCGCGCGGCCCTGGCGGAGCTGGAAAAATGGGTATCGCAAATGGATCTGCCGGTGGCGCAGGTGGAACTGGCGGCGCATATCGTCACCATTAACGAAAAGAGTCTACGGGAACTGGGCGTAAAGTGGACGCTGGCTGACGCGACGCAAGCGGGCGCGGTGGGTGACGTGACGACGCTTTCCAGTGATTTATCCGTCGCCGCCGCCACCTCACGCGTCGGGTTTAACATCGGGCGCATTAACGGACGCTTGCTGGATCTGGAGCTGTCAGCGCTGGAGCAAAAGCAGCAGTTGGATATTATCGCCAGCCCCCGGCTGCTGGCTTCCCATCTGCAGCCAGCCAGTATCAAGCAAGGCAGCGAAATTCCTTATCAGGTTTCCAGCGGCGAAAGCGGCGCGACCTCCGTGGAATTTAAAGAAGCGGTGCTGGGAATGGAGGTGACGCCCACCGTTTTGCAAAAAGGGCGCATCCGCCTGAAGTTACATATCAGCCAGAATGTCCCCGGTCAGGTACTACAACAGGCTGACGGCGAAGTGCTGGCGATAGATAAACAGGAAATTGAAACGCAGGTAGAGGTAAAAAGCGGCGAGACGCTGGCGCTGGGCGGTATTTTTTCGCGAAAAAATAAATCGGGTAGCGATAGCGTGCCGCTGTTGGGGGATATTCCCTGGCTTGGTCAGCTCTTCCGCCATGACGGCAAAGAGGACGAGCGACGCGAATTAGTGGTGTTTATCACCCCCAGACTGGTGGCGACAGAATAATTTATGCATAAAAAAGCGCTGTTTTTGCACTGAACGCATCTGCGGGATTTGACGTGCGGATGTATTTAGCATACAAGGAGTACCGATTTGAGAGTCGTGCTTTTCGTTGCTTACGCATTGATTAATGCGCTTTGCCTTGCCGAAGGTGTGCATAAGACCGATGATAAACGGCTGAATGTCCGCTGATGCAGACGTATTGGTTCTGCGGGTTGCGCACAATTGTTTGAAAGTAGAGCAATTTGTAGGCCGGATATGTTGTTCTGGTCGCCATCCGGCAACGCTAACTCGGGTTTTGCAACAATCAGGCTTGGTGATTTATTCAGTTGCCAAACCCGCTTGAGTATTGAGATAATTTTCAGTCTGACTCTCGCAATATCTTATGAGGTTTCAGTTCATGTCCTGCTGCGCTGGGTGTCTGTGAAGCGGGTTTACCATTAACGAATAGTCTTAGTAGTACCGAAAAAATGGCAGAGAAACGCAATATCTTTCTGGTTGGGCCTATGGGTGCCGGAAAAAGCACTATTGGGCGCCAGTTAGCTCAACAACTCAATATGGAATTTTACGATTCTGATCAAGAGATTGAGAAACGAACCGGAGCTGATGTGGGCTGGGTCTTCGATGTTGAAGGTGAAGACGGCTTCCGTAATCGTGAAGAAAAAGTTATCAACGAATTGACGGAAAAACAGGGTATTGTGCTGGCAACCGGCGGTGGCTCTGTAAAATCGCGTGAAACGCGTAACCGTCTCTCCGCGCGTGGCGTCGTGGTCTACCTTGAAACGACCATCGAAAAACAACTGGCGCGCACGCAGCGTGATAAAAAACGCCCGCTGTTGCAGGTTGAAGCGCCGCCTCGCGAAGTTCTGGAAGCGCTGGCTAACGAACGCAATCCGCTGTACGAAGAGATTGCCGACGTCACCATTCGCACCGACGATCAAAGCGCTAAGGTTGTGGCGAACCAGATTATTCATATGCTGGAAAGCAACTAATTCAAGCAGAATACGCTGGGTAAGCGGGCACAAGTAACTAAGGTGGATGTCGCGTCATGGAGAGGATTACAGTCACTCTCGGGGAACGTAGTTACCCGATCACCATCGCGGCTGGTTTGTTTAACGAACCAGCTTCATTCTTGCCGCTGAAATCAGGCGATCAGGTCATGTTAGTGACCAACGAAACCCTGGCGCCGCTTTATCTGGACAAGGTTCGCGGCGTACTCGAACGGGCGGGCGTTAACGTAGACAGCGTGATTCTTCCTGACGGCGAGCAGTATAAGAGCCTGACGGTGCTGGATACGGTGTTTACGGCGTTACTGAAAAAACCGCATGGTCGTGATACCACGCTGGTCGCGCTTGGCGGCGGCGTGATTGGCGATCTTACCGGTTTTGCGGCGGCCAGCTACCAGCGAGGCGTACGTTTCATCCAGGTGCCAACTACCTTACTGTCGCAGGTTGATTCTTCCGTGGGCGGGAAGACCGCCGTCAACCATCCCCTTGGCAAAAACATGATTGGCGCGTTTTACCAACCCGCTTCTGTGGTTGTCGATCTTGATTGCCTGAAAACGCTTCCCGCACGCGAACTGGCATCGGGACTGGCAGAGGTGATCAAATACGGCATTATACTTGACGCGGACTTCTTCACCTGGCTTGAGGGTAATCTGGATGCGCTATTGCGTCTGGACGGCCCGGCGATGGCGTACTGTATTCGTCGTTGTTGCGAGCTGAAAGCCGAAGTTGTTGCCGCCGACGAGCGTGAAGCGGGCTTACGTGCTTTACTGAATCTTGGACATACCTTTGGCCACGCCATTGAAGCGGAAATGGGATATGGCAATTGGTTACATGGTGAAGCCGTTGCCGCAGGTATAGTGATGGCTGCGCGCGTATCCGAGCGTTTGGGGCAGTTCAGTTCTGCTGATACGCAGCGCATCATCGCTCTACTCGAACGGGCCGGGTTGCCAGTCAATGGCCCTTGCGAGATGTCCGCGCAGGACTATTTGCCGCACATGCTGCGAGATAAAAAAGTGTTAGCGGGGGAGCTGCGTTTAGTGCTTCCGCTGGCCATAGGGAAAAGTGAAGTGCGCGGCGGAGTGTCGCACGAAGTCGTTCTTAGCGCGATTGCTGACTGTCAGCAGGCGTAACAACAAGAAAGGTCAGACTGATATTGCGTAGATGTCAGTCTTTTAGCTTCAGGTTATGTGCAATGTCGTAAGCATTAACCTTTGAGTGGGGTGTTAAATGGATGAATTCAAACCAGAAGACGAGCTGAAACCCGATCCCAGCGATCGTCGTACTGGTCGTTCTCGTCAATCTTCAGAACGCGATAATGAGCCGCAGATCAACTTTGATGACGTTGATCTGGATGCCGACGATCGCCGTCCGACGCGTACGCGTAAAGCGCGTAGTGAAGAGCCTGAAGTTGAAGAAGAGTACGAATCCGATGAAGACGATACGGTGGACGAGGAGCGTGTTGAACGCCGTCCACGTAAGCGTAAAAAAGCGGCCCATAAGCCAGCCTCTCGTCAGTACATGATGATGGGCGTTGGCGTACTGGTGCTGCTGCTGTTGATTATCGGTATCGGCTCCGCGCTGAAAGCCCCCTCAACGTCTTCCAGCGAGCCGTCGGCCTCTGGCGAAAAGAGTATCGATCTTTCCGGTAACGCCGCCGATCAGGCAAATGCGACCCAGCCTGCGCCGAGCGCCACCTCCGCAGAACAAACCGCGGGCAATACGTCGCAGGATATTTCGTTGCCGCCGATTTCTTCAACGCCGACGCAGGGACAGTCGCCTGTGGTCGCTGACGGTCAGCAGCGCGTGGAAGTGCAGGGCGATCTGAATAATGCGCTGACGCAGAATCCAGAGCAGATGAACAATGTTGCGGTGAACTCTACGTTGCCGACAGAGCCTGCAACCGTCGCGCCAGTTCGCAATGGCAGCACGACGCGTCAGGCGGCGGTTAGCGAACCTGCTGAGCGTCATACCACGCGTCCGGAACGTAAACAGGCCGTCATTGAACCTAAGAAACCGCAGACCACGGCGAAAACCACCACTGCGGAACCGAAGAAACCGGTCGCGCCAGTGAAACGCACGGAACCGGCAGCGCCAGCCGCGACGCCGAAAGCGACCACCACGACGGCTGCGCCGACAGCGACGGCAAGCGCTGCGCCGGTACAAACCGCGAAGCCAGCGCAAGCCTCGACGACGCCTGTCGCAGGCGGCGGGAAAAGCGCCGGCAACGTTGGCGCATTAAAGAGCGCGCCATCCAGCCACTACACATTGCAGCTCAGTAGTTCTTCAAATTACGACAACCTGAACGGTTGGGCGAAGAAAGAGAACCTGAAAAATTATGTGGTATACGAGACGACGCGTAATGGACAACCGTGGTATGTGCTGGTAACGGGGATGTATGCTTCGAAAGAAGATGCTAAACGTGCGGTGTCCACCTTACCTGCCGATGTGCAGGCGAAAAACCCGTGGGCAAAACCGTTGCATCAGGTTCAGGCCGATCTGAAATAATCCAGGCTGTGTCCTGCAATTGCCTGTGAGTGTCGCTGACAGCTATTTTTGTTCAGGACAGGCGCGAGGGGCGCATTTGCTACCGTCAAATGCGCCGTAAAGCAACGCGGCACAGCCTAAAGCGCAGGATGCTGTCGGAGCTTTCTCCACAGCCGGAGAAGGTGTAATTAGTTAGTCAGCATGAAAAAAAATCGCGCTTTTTTGAAGTGGGCAGGGGGAAAATACCCTCTGCTTGATGATATCAAACGACATTTGCCAAAAGGCGAGTGCCTTGTTGAACCTTTTGTGGGTGCCGGATCGGTGTTTCTTAACACCGACTTTTCTCGTTATATCCTCGCCGATATCAACAGCGACCTTATTAGCCTCTATAACATCGTGAAGTTACGTACTGACGAGTACGTACAGGCTTCGCGCGAGCTGTTTATGCCTGAAACTAACCAGGCTGAGGTCTATTACCAACTCCGTGAGGAGTTCAACACCTGCCAGGACCCCTTTCGTCGGGCGGTACTGTTTTTATATCTGAACCGCTACGGTTATAACGGACTCTGTCGCTATAACTTGCGCGGGGAATTTAATGTACCGTTTGGTCGTTATAAAAGACCTTACTTCCCGGAAGCGGAGTTGTACCACTTTGCAGAAAAAGCGCAGAATGCGTTCTTTTACTGTGAGTCATACGCAGACAGTATGGCGCGTGCGGACAAGTCGTCGGTGGTCTATTGCGATCCGCCTTATGCGCCGTTGTCCGCCACGGCTAACTTCACAGCGTATCACACCAATAGTTTTAGCCTGACGCAACAAGCGCATTTGGCGGAAATCGCTGAGAATCTGGTCAGTAACCGGATACCGGTGCTCATTTCCAACCATGATACGGCGCTCACACGCGAGTGGTATCAACTCGCAAAATTGCATGTCGTCAAAGTTAGACGCAGTATAAGCAGCAACGGCGGCACACGTAAAAAGGTGGACGAACTGCTGGCTCTGTACCAACCAGGAGTCGCAACGCCTGCAAGAAAATAATTCTCAAGGAGAAGCGGATGAAACAGTATTTGATTGCCCCCTCAATTCTGTCGGCTGATTTTGCTCGCCTGGGTGAAGACACCGCCAAAGCGCTGGCTGCCGGTGCTGATGTTGTACACTTTGACGTCATGGATAATCACTATGTGCCGAACCTGACTATCGGCCCGATGGTGCTGAAATCCCTGCGTCAATACGGTATTACCGCGCCTATTGATGTCCACCTGATGGTCAAGCCAGTCGACCGTATCGTGCCCGACTTTGCCGCCGCTGGCGCGAGCATCATTACCTTTCACCCGGAAGCCTCCGAACATGTTGACCGCACGCTACAGTTGATTAAAGAACACGGCTGTAAAGCGGGGCTGGTATTCAACCCGGCAACGTCGCTCAGTTATCTCGATTACGTCATGGACAAACTGGATGTGATCCTGCTGATGTCCGTGAACCCAGGCTTCGGCGGCCAGTCTTTTATTCCGCAGACGCTGGATAAACTGCGCGAAGTGCGTCGCCGCATTGATGCCTCCGGTTACGACATTCGCCTGGAAGTGGACGGCGGCGTGAAGGTGAACAATATCGGCGAGATCGCCGCAGCAGGTGCGGACATGTTTGTTGCGGGGTCGGCAATTTTCGATAAACCCGACTACAAAAAAGTGATTGATGAAATGCGCAGTGAGCTGGCAAAGGTAAGTCATGGATAAGTTGCAGCATATTCGGGGCGTCGCCTTTGATCTTGACGGTACGCTGGTGGATAGCGCGCCGGGTCTTGCCGCGGCGGTAGATATGGCGCTGTATGCGCTGGAACTGCCGGTCGCGGGCGAGGAGCGCGTGATTACCTGGATTGGTAACGGCGCAGACGTATTGATGGAACGCGCGCTGACCTGGGCTCGCGAGGAGCGCGCCACGCTGCGTAAGACGATGGGGAAACCGCCCGTTGATGAAGATATTCCTGCCGAGGAACAGGTACGCATTCTGCGTAAACTGTTCGACAGGTATTATGGCGAAGTGGCGGAAGAAGGCACTTTTTTATTTCCGCATGTCGCCGACACGCTGGGTGCGCTGCACGCCAGCGGATTGTCATTAGGTCTGGTGACCAACAAACCGACGCCGTTCGTCGCGCCGTTGCTGGAATCGCTTGATATCGCCAAATACTTTAGTGTGGTTATCGGCGGCGATGATGTGCAAAATAAGAAGCCGCATCCGGAGCCGCTGTTGCTGGTGGCAAGCCGGCTGGGCATGATGCCGGAGCAGATGCTTTTTGTCGGCGATTCGCGTAATGATATTCAGGCTGCAAAAGCGGCGGGTTGCCCTTCGGTTGGCCTGACATACGGCTACAATTATGGCGAAGCGATCGCTCTTAGCGAGCCGGACGTCATTTATGACAGTTTTAACGATCTTTTGCCCGCACTTGGGCTTCCGCATAGCGATAACCAGGAAATAAAAAATGACTAAGCCCATCGTTTTTAGTGGCGCACAGCCCTCAGGTGAATTGACCATTGGCAACTATATGGGGGCATTGCGTCAGTGGGTAAACATGCAGGATGACTATCATTGCATCTACTGCATCGTAGACCAACATGCTATTACCGTGCGTCAGGACGCGCAGCAGCTACGTAAAGCGACGCTGGATACGCTGGCGCTGTACCTGGCATGTGGTATTGATCCTGAAAAGAGCACTATTTTCGTTCAGTCCCATGTGCCGGAACATGCGCAGCTTGGCTGGGCGCTGAACTGCTATACCTATTTCGGCGAGCTGAGCCGTATGACGCAGTTTAAAGATAAATCTGCGCGCTATGCGGAAAACATTAACGCCGGCCTGTTTGATTACCCGGTGCTGATGGCGGCAGACATCCTGTTGTACCAAACCAATCTGGTGCCGGTAGGCGAAGATCAGAAGCAGCATCTGGAACTGAGCCGCGATATCGCCCAGCGTTTCAACGGGCTGTATGGCGATATTTTCAAAGTACCGGAACCGTTTATTCCAAAATCCGGCGCGCGCGTGATGTCGCTGCTGGAGCCGACAAAGAAAATGTCCAAATCGGACGATAACCGTAATAACGTGATCGGCCTGCTGGAAGATCCGAAATCGGTAGTGAAGAAAATCAAACGTGCGGTCACTGACTCCGACGAGCCACCGGTAGTACGTTATGATGTGAAAGAGAAAGCGGGTGTCTCTAACCTGCTGGATATTCTTTCCGCCGTGACCGGTCAGAGCATTCCTGAACTGGAAAAACAGTTTGAAGGTAAAATGTATGGCCATTTGAAAGGCGAAGTGGCGGAGGCGGTTTCCGGAATGCTGTCTGAGTTGCAGGAGCGCTATCACCGTTTCCGCAACGACGAAGCGTTCTTGCAGAAGGTGATGAAAGACGGGGCGGAAAAAGCCAGCGCACGTGCGGCCGAAACGCTGAAAGCCGTTTACGAAGCCATTGGCTTTGTGGCGAAACCGTAAGGGTTATTGCTTGCCCGATGGCGCTAGCTTATCGGGCCTACAAACGAGCGTAAGTTGGACAAGGCATCTGCGCCGTACCGTTTATCAGACCTGTAAAAAAACCGGGAAAATCCCGGTTTTTTTGTATCTGCGCAGTCGTTTCTATTATTGATCTGCAGCCGGGCCGCAACCGCCAATAATTTTAGAAATAGAAATTGCAGGGTGCAGCAAATAATCGTAGCTGCAGTTATTTTTTTTGTTTTCGATATGACCAGTACAAGCAGTGAGCGTCGCCAGAACCCCTGCCACAACGGCAATTTTTACAAATTTAAACATTTCAAAATCCTTGTTGATAAAACGAGCACTACTGGTGGAATAAATATAAGATCTATTTAGCGTATAGTACGATAGCAATTATTAAACTATACAGGTAGTCCAAATAAGGACTTTATCTTTACCAGGGGATATGATTTAAAAAGGCCGCTTAATAATAAGCGGCCTTTATTAGTGTTATATAATGTCGTTTATTTAACGAAATGTTTTCTTAACGTTAAGCATAAAGCCTTTATCGCTGATACCGTCTTCCTTCCACTGGTAGGCATCCAGATGTAGCGCGGTATCATTGCTGCTGTATTTCACGCCGATGGTTGCCAGACCATTAACGCCGCCGCCTTTTTGACCGTCATCCACGCCGAACGATTGACCCGCCGCACCCTGTAATGACGCTGTACGCTGGCTCTTGCTGTAGCTCAGGTTCGGGCCGCCTTCCAGGGTAGCGGTAGCGCTCCAGCCGTCTTTCCCGGCGTAATCCAGCTTCAGGCCGACAATAGAGTCTACCGCCGTTTCGTTGCCAGAGTTCATGGACAGGTTAAAATCTCCGGCGCTGCGCTCTTTGTAGCCATCTTCCATGGTGTGACGGAATTTCACTCCGGCATACGGCGTGACTTTCAGCGTATCACTCATCATGGTGAAAGTTTTCGCCCCTTCACTGCGAAACTCAAGGTACTGCTGACGCATGTCGGAATCGGCAATTTTGTTGACATCGCCATAGGCGACAGAACGGCTGCTGTCGAGGTTATGCACGTCATAGCGCAGGCTGTTGTTCCACGCCAGACCTTCATCAAACGCCATGCTGTGCTTCAGACCAAAGAACTGACTGTAGCCGCCGGTCAGGCCGTTATCGCCTGCGGTTTTCGAACCGTCGCCATCCAGACGCGCAATACCGTACTCCAGCGTCAGATTCTGGCTGGCGGTGAGATCCAACGTCTGGCGTAATGCCAGCATGTCGTACTGGGTGTCGTTGCCCAGTTCAGCGCGCGGATCGCCTTTCGCCACTACGTTAAACGCCAGGCCATCTTTAATTTGCGGCGCGGCGTCGGCCAGCATGGTAAAGCGGTTGCTGAGTACACGCGCTTCACGGAATACCGTGGTGGCTTGAGCACCGCTCACCTGCTTAAGTGCGCTGTTCAGCTCGGCGGTAGTACCCACGTTAAGGCTGGTGTACAGCTCGTTGTTGGTGTAACCGGCGTCCAGCGCCTGCGCCACGTCGCTTACCGAGCCGTCGGTCGCCACATCGGCATAGGCGTTTTTAGTCATGGTGACGTCAACGTTGCCGTCGGCATCCTGGCTACCCTGGGCGTTCCAGACTACGGAAGTGGACTGAATCGCGCCTGCGTCGGACAGGTTGCTGCCCTCAACCACGTTGTCAAAGCTGACGGTGGTGTCGGCGGTGCCTGCGGTGAACCCGGTGTTAATTTCCACACCGTTCATGCTGGCATTGCTGACCATCAATTTACCGGCGCTACCATCAGCGCTGGTGCCGACCACGTAGCCCGACAGGTTGTTGGTGGCAGATGAATCTGCACTGTCGCTGGTGGTAACGGTCGTCGAGCCATCGGTAATGGTGGGTTCCGTGGGGGCAGTGAAGTCAACATAATGCACTTCCGTACCGTCGCCGTTTTCGCCGCTGCCTTCAATGGTTTTACCGTCCTGCTTGATAAAGCCGGAACCGGTCACGCTGTTATCAATGTAGACCGTGCCGTTGTTGACGATATGGCCGTTGCTGCCCAACTGGCTGAAGGCGTAGGAGTCGCTGGCGTAAATATTGATGGTGCCATTGTTCTCGATCACTGCATCGGATTTTGCATCTGATTCCAACTGCATCCCGACCATTCCGGTTTGCGTGGTGCCGACTGTACCCACATTGATAGTGCCGTTATTGACCATCTTCGCGCTGCCGTGCGCCGACATCGCCACATTGTTGGTTTTATCAATGTTGATGGTGCCGTCGTTAATCGCCTTGCTGCCGCCGTTATTTTTCGCCGTGGTGATCTGCCCGTTAATAACACCGGTGCTGCCGTTATACAGGGTGTGCCCGCTCCCGCCGGTGGCAATATCGGCATCGCTATTCACCGTTCCCCAGTTATTGAAGGCGCCAGCCCACAGGCCGTCGTTTATTAGCGTTACAACGCCGCCTTCGAGGTTATTAAACGTACCGCCTTTATCAACAGAACCATTGTTGATGATCCCTGCGTTATTAACGGTTGCGGCACCGGTAAAGTTCAGCTTATCGATTTCGCCGCCTGAGTAGTTATTCAGTACCGTACTGCCCGATGCGCCGACCCAGGCCGATACTGTGCCTATGTTATTCATGGTGCTGGCCCACTGCTCAACCGCGTTCATGGAGCCGCTGTTGTTGATAATGGAACCCGCTACCGTGGTACCCGTTTTCCCGGTCACGGTGCCGGTATTGTTGAACACGCCGCCGTCTACGGAAACGGCAGCCGTTGTTCCCTCGTTGGTATAGACGCCGCCTTTGTCGATGCCGACGCTGCTGATGCTGCCGGTGGACTCGTTGGTGACATCACCGTAATTTCTGACGGTGACCTTGCCGCCGCTGACGATGCCTGCGTTGGTGACGTGTACGGTCTGCGTTGCGATCGGATTGGTGATGATGGTTTCACCGGTCAGCGTTTCACCCTCGGCGGTAATCTCATCACCATCTCTAAAGGAAAGGGATACATTGCTATCGGTTGGGTTGTACTCGTCACTGTTCTGGCAAGCGCTGTCATAGCAAACGGTGCCGTAGTTAACTACGGTGCTACTGCTGTCGGTCAGGAAGGGCTGGCCGTAATCGGCATCAATATTGATGATGCCGGTGGTGTCGTTGATGACGGTGCCGCCATTGAGCGCCGCCATCCCGACCAGCTCGTTTGCCTGGCCGGTCACGCCGTCATCGGCGGTCAGGGTGATTGTGCCCTGGTTAATGGCGGTGCCGTCCTTGAGCGCCATCATGCCGAACCCGGCGTTATTAACGGTAATGTTGCCGGTGTTGATTGCGGTGGCGTCGCCTTCACCACTGTTGGTGGAGCCGACCACCATCCCCGAACTGGTGAGATAAAGCTGCGACGGTTTCCAGTAATTTGTGTCGGTGATGTTGTTTTCATCATCCAGCGTCGGGACAAAGCCGTCCAGATAGATATCGCCTGCGTTTGACGCTGTTCCTTTGCTGGCAGCGACGCCATATACGCCCGCGCCCTGCAAATGGATAGTGGCGCCCTCATCGTTAACGACATCGCCATAATCCGAAGCCATCATGGCGTAAAAGGTGTGGGTGTACCATTCCAGTGGGTATGTGCCAATACCGCCATTGCTCTGCGGCGTCTGGTTAGAAATGATGGTGATATCGCCGCCGGCTTTGTTATGAACAGCCGCTCCCTCGCCACTAGCCCTTGTGATGGCTGCACGATCCTCACTGCTGTTGCTACTGGTCGCGTAGACAAAAATATCTCCGCTGTTGCTGACTTCCGCGCCGTTATCTGCGCGAATGACGGAATACACGCCATGGCTTGTAATATCGCCTTTATTTTCAATTGATGTGCCTTCGCCATCAGCCATCAGCAACGCGTTGTAGGTGTAATAGCCTGTGGGTATATAACTGACATTAACGTCAACAACTGAGTCATCACCCAGAATCAGGGAGCCGCCGTTGTTGACCCGCGCCAGTACAACGTGACCCCCCACTACCGTGTTGGTATCAATGGTAGAATGACCGTTTAGCGTAACGGTACTGTTACCGCTGACGCTGATGCCGGTAATGTCTGCAGAGGTTCCATCAAATGGATCCTCGCTGTGGGTGATATTAATACCGCCGTCAATCTCAACGTCGTTATCATCACCTGTTACGCTCAGGCCAACAACGTCCAGGTATTGTCCGCCGGTGGCGGACAGATCGTTGTCATCAATATTCAGCGCGCCATTAAGGGTAACGGTATTGCCGTTACCGCCGACGACAACGCCGGTTAACGGGGGAGCCCCGGCAGCCAGATCATCCTGCCCGTAGTCGGCGCTGATATTTACGTTGCCGGTGATATCAACGGCGTTGCTGTCGCCGCTCACGTTCACGCCTGTCGCTGAGCTAAATACGCCTTCGCTGTCCTGGACTGAGACAACGTTAATATCGCCATCCAGCGTAACCTGCGACATATCGCCGCTCACCAGCGCGCCAGTGCCGTTAAGGCTGACGTCAATATCCCCTTTGTTTTTGAAGGTGTTTTTTTCGCCTGCAACCACAAAACCTATGGAGTCTGCATCACGTACGGTGGCGTTGCCGGTATTTTTTGCTTCATTTCCGGTGCCATAGGTGATGATGCCCATCGCGCCGTCGGTGACCAGCAGATCGCCCGCCTGGGTCAGGCTGCCGTTGTCGCCGTTGATAATCACGGCGGCAGAGCCCGCGCCATCCACCGCGATATCACCGGTATTGGTGGTATGGGCGTCGTCGCCGTCAATGCGCGTACCGACGGCGCCGCCGGAGATAGTCTGATTACCTTCGTTGATAACGAGCGCGTTGTCGCCATCGATATACAGCGCCGTGGAGTCCGCGCCGCTGACGGTAGTGCTCCCGGCGTTATCGATAACCACGTTATCGCCGGTAATGTGGCCGCCGGTGCCGCCATCGGTGATGGTCATATCACCGTCATTGTTGACGCGGGCGTTATTGCCGTTAATGACGGTGCCGGTGGAGCCTGCGCCGCTGATGTCAGAGGTACCGGTATTCTTAATCGTGGCGTTGTCGCCGTCGATGATGATGGCGGTGCCGCCGCCGCTCACGGCAATGTCACCGGCGAAATTGGTGGTGGTTCCGTTGCCGGAAATCAGCGCGCCGGTGGCGTTGTCCACCGTTGAGTGGCCCGAAATGGTGTTGGTGGTGCCGTCACCGGAGATAACCATGCCGGTGGCGCCGCCGGTCACACTGGAGTCCCCGGTGAGCGTGTTGACGGTTCGATCGCCGGAAATAATCACGCCGGTGCGATCCTGGCCGCTGATATCCATGCCGCGATCGGAATTATGCTCCTGGTCATCGCCGCTGATAACGGTGGTTTTATCGTCGGCAATAATCAGATAGCCACGGCTGTCGTACTTCCAGTAGAGACCGTTTTCCTGGGTGCCTTCAATCACGGCGGCATTGGCGTCGGTCACGTCCCAGCCGGTGACGTTCAGCGTTTTACCGTCTGCGGTGGTGAGCTGCCACTGGTTGTCCGGTTCTGAATAATTCCACACGGCACCTTCGAGAACGCTGCCGCTATCCAGTTTGAAGCTATCGAAGGCCAGGGTGTCTTTGCCTTTATCGATGGTGACGCCGTTGCTGAAGGTAGTAACAGAGTCATCTGGGGGCGTGTCGTCGTCGTCGTCGTCGTCGTCGCCGCTATCATCGGGCGGGGTTACATCGTCATCGCCGCTATCATCAGGCGGGGTCACATCGTCATCGCCGCTATCATCGGGCGGGGTTGCATCGTCATCGCCGCTATCGTCGGGCGGGGTTACATCGTCATCGCCGCTGTCATCGGGCGGGGTTACATCGTCATCGCCGCTATCGTCGGGCGGGGTTACATCGTCATCGCCGCTATCGTCGGGTGGGGTTACATCGTCATCGCCGCTATCATCGGGTGGGGTTACATCGTCATCGCCGCTATCGTCGGGCGGGATCACATTGTCATCGCCGCCATCGTCAGGCGGGGTGACGTTGCCGCCATCGTCGGGTGGGGTAACGTCGCCGCCATTATCGGGCGTAGGGGGGGTATAAGAATGATTAGAATCTCCGCCACCGTTATTTTCAACGCCAATAGCCACACCTGCGACCAGTGCAGCAACGCCGCCAGCAACCCAGCCCCAGTGATTATCATTTTCAGGTGTAGCAAGGCAGGTCGGTGAGAGTTTTGCGCGTTTTTCTTTAGGCAGGGAGGAGATATTACTGGGACATTCTTTTTCATCATCGTTATTTTCTGCGGCGATGGCCGGAATGTAATAACTTTGTAGCGTTAAAGCGATAGCGATAGAAATAAGTTTTTTCTTTTGCATAGGGTTCATCCTTAATTAATATTTTCCTTGCGTACTAAACATATGCAGAGAGCGGTACAGGCAATGATGAAATGGCCAGAAGAAAAATTATGCTTTAGTGTTTATTTTATCACCCGATAACCAGGTCAGGTCAAATTGAGTGCTTAACGGTGTTATTTATTGTATGAATGAATAAGGGGTGAATTTGACGAGTAAAAGGGTTTTTAGGCAGAATTATTACTATTTAAATTTTTCTGGTGTATTTAAAGTTGATTTCTTAATTCACTTTTAAGTAAAAATAATTTGAGATTACGAGTAGTTGTAAAATAAAGCCCTGTTATTCAGGGCATTATTTTAATTAATAATTAGAGAACCAATTTAATTTATCGCGTAAGCCAACGACCCGGCCAACGATAATCAGCGCCGGGCTTTCAACCTGTTGCGCTAATTCACCAAGCTGCGTCAGCACACCGTGGACGACGCGTTGCTTCACAGAGGTACCGTTTTCTACCAGCGCAACCGGCATATCGGCCTGCATACCGAATGCGATCAGTTTTTCCTGGATAGTCGCTGCCTGATTCAGCCCCATGTAGAACACCAGCGTCTGTTTTTCTGCCGCCAGGTTTTCCCAGTCCAGCTCGCCGCCGGTTTTCAGGTGACCGGTGACCAGACGTACGCTCTGGGCGTAATCGCGATGGGTTAGCGGAATACCGGAGTAGGCGGAGCAGCCGGAAGCCGCGGTAATCCCCGGCACTACCGAGAAAGGAATACCGGCATGACACAGCGTTTCCAGCTCTTCACCGCCGCGACCAAAGATAAAGGGATCGCCGCCTTTCAGGCGTACCACGCGTTTACCTTTTTGCGCTTCACGCAGCAGGATCTGGTTGATTTCTTCCTGTGGGACGCAGTGGTAACCCGCGCGTTTCCCCACAAAGACCCGATCGGCATCGCGGCGTACCAGGTTCATAATGTCGTCGGAGACGAGGCGATCGTAAACCACGATATCCGCCTGTTGGATTTGTTGTAACCCTTTCAGCGTCAGCAGTCCGGCATCGCCCGGCCCGGCACCGACCAGCACGACTTCGCCACGGTGATCCAGCGGTTCGCTAAACAGGCGTTCGGTTGTCGCGTTAACCGCTTTCTCATCGGCATTCGCCAGCGACTGCGCCAGCCGGTCATTGACGAAAAATTTTTCCCAGAAGCGACGACGCTCGCCCATCGTGGCAAACTGCTTTTTCACTCGGGCGCGGAGTTGCCCGGCATAGCGCGCGACCTGCCCCAGATGCTGCGGCAGCAGCGATTCCAGCTTCTCGCGCAGCAGACGCGCCAGCACCGGGGAAGTGCCGCCCGAGGAGACGGCGACCATCAGCGGCGAGCGGTCAATAATGGAGGGCATGATAAAGCTGGCGGCTTTCGGCGCATCCACCACGTTGCAAAAGATACGGCGTGACTCCGCCGCGTCGCTGACGCGCTGGTTGACGGTATCGTCGTCAGTGGCCGCGATCGCCAGCCAACACGAGTCGAGAAGCGTTTCGTCGAACGGTCCCTCAACCAGAGTCAACATGCCTTCATTTGCCCATACGGTGAACTGTGGAATGAAGGTTAGCGCATTGACCGTTAAACGTGCGCCTGCTTCCAGCAGTAACCGTGCTTTGCGTTCTGCGACATCGCCACCGCCGACGATCAGACAGTCGCGGTCGCGTAATTGACAAAATATAGGCAAATGGTCCACGACATTACCCCTTAATGGTTGGCTGTAACCTTAATTTGGTTGGTTTTTTGCGGAACAGGACGCTCCGATTTCGGCGTAGCATACCAATAACCCAATCCCATGAACACGACGCCGGACAAAGTATTACCCAGAGTGACCCATAACAGGTTGTGTCCGATTCCGGACAGGGTATAGGCGTCGCTGTGATGACCAAACCAGGAGAGGGCAAACAGCGTCATATTCGCGACGGAGTGCTCGTAGCCGGAAGCGATAAACGCCAGCAGACACCACCAGATAGCAAGAAATTTTGCCGTGCCTTCGGTGCGGATCGCCATCCAGATTGCCAGACAAACCAGCCAGTTACACAGCGCGCCTTTGAAGAACAGTACCGTGGCGGGCGCGGTGGTTTTTGCCAGCGCGACTGAGTGAACGATGCTGGTATCGACCGGCAACAAACTGCCGCCGCCCCAGCTGTAAAGCAGGGCGACAAAGACGGAACCGACCAGGTTGCCGAGCCAGGTTTGCGGCAGGATAGCCCACATTTGACCGTGGCTGATGGTGCCTGCTTTGACGCCTAGCGTCAGGAACATGGTGTGGCCGGTAAACAGTTCGGAACCGGCGATGATGACCAGCGTTAAGGCGATACCGAAGGTGGCTCCCATCACCAAAGGACGCACGGACGGGTCGAGCAGATTGCCGAGGGTGAAAATAAGAATGATGCCGAGACCGACATAAGCCCCGGCCATTGCCGAACTGACCCAGAAGCCGAGCGGATTATTCGCCGACAGGCGTGCGATGCGCGCAGCGTTAGCCGCACACTTATTGATAGTGTCTGTAAACATTTGATTATCCTTGAAGTACAAAAAATAAAAAAAATCGTAACCGTAGGCCGGATAAGGCATTTATGCCGCCATCCGGCAATGTGCTTTTGCAATTGCCTGATGGCGCTACGCTTATCAGGCCTACCAATAAAAGACCTACAAGTACGTCAAAAAAGGGGAGGCGTTGCGCCTCCCAAAAATAATTAACCGCGCAACTGCACCACGCCGTCTTTTACCCGCGCGTCGTAATGTTTCACAGAGAACTGCTCATCTTCCATGCACAAACCATCGCTCAGGCGGAAGCGCTGTTTCTTCAGCGGGCTGGCGACCCACAGTTCGCCCTGGTGTTCCGCAATCAGTCCACGAGACAGCACGCTGGCCTCAAAGAACGGGTCGATGTTGCTGATCGCGAACACCTGATCGCTATGGTAAGGACGGAAAATCGCCACCTGTTCGCCGCCTGACAGCGCGCAGACGCCGGTTCCCGGCAGGATGTCATCGATTTTGCAGATGTTTTGCCACTGACTCATGCGTTTTCCTCCACCAGAGTGACCGGGATACGTTCATACGGCGTGGCCGGACGATGCTGTTCACGTTCAGGCACAACCTGGACGTTCGGGTCGCGTTTGTCGCTGTTGATAAAGTGCTTAAAGCGAACCTGCGCCGCTGGCGTGTTAACGGTTTCTGTCCACTCGCAGACCACCGCTGCACGCAGGCGCGCCATCTCTTCTTCCAGATGTTCGTTCAGGCCCAGCTTGTCGTCGATGATGACCGATTTCAGATACTCGATGCCGCCTTCCAGGTTATCCAGCCACGGCGCGGTACGCGTCAGTTTGTCGGCAGTACGGATGTAGAACATCATAAAGCGGTCGAGATACTTGAGCAGCGTGTCGCGATCGAGATCGGCTGCCAGCAGATCCGCATGACGCGGTTTCATGCCGCCGTTACCGCAGACGTACAGGTTCCAGCCTTTCTCAGTGGCGATAATGCCGACATCTTTACCCTGAGCTTCCGCACATTCACGGGTACAGCCGGAGACGCCGAACTTCATTTTGTGCGGGGTGCGAATGCCTTTGTAGCGGTTTTCCAGCTCCACGCCGAAACCGACGCTGTCGCCCACGCCGTAGCGGCACCAGGTGCTGCCGACGCAGGTTTTCGCCATCCGCAGCGCTTTGGCATACGCGTGACCGGTTTCGAAGCCCGCTTCAATCAGCTGACGCCAGATTTCCGGCAGATCGTCTTTTTGCGCGCCAAACAGACCGATACGCTGAGAACCGGTGATTTTGGTATAGAGGTTAAACTCGCGGGCGATACGACCCACGGCCACCAGACCTTCCGGGGTGATTTCACCGCCCGCCGAGCGCGGGATCACCGAGTAGGTGCCGTCTTTCTGAATATTCGCCAGGAAGTTATCGTTAGTATCCTGTAGCGGCGTGTGCTGCGGTTTGAGGATGTATTCGTTCCAGCACGACGCCAGCAGCGAACCGACGGTCGGCTTACACACTTCGCAGCCGTAGCCTTTACCGTGTTTCGCCAGCAGTTCTTCAAAGGTTTTGATACCTTCCACGCGGATTAAGTGGAACAGTTCCTGACGAGAATAAGCAAAGTGCTCGCACAGGTTGTTGTTGACTTCAATACCCTGTTTCGCCAGTTCGGCGTTCAGTACCTGCGTCACCAGCGGGATGCAGCCGCCGCAGCCGGTGCCGGCTTTGGTTTCCGCTTTCAGCGCCGCCACGGTATGGCAGCCTTTATTGATAGCGGCGATCAGATCGCCTTTAGTCACATCGAAGCAGGAGCAGATCTGCGCGCTGTCCGGCAGTTTATCCACGCCGATAGCGGGTTTACCACTGCTCGCGTGCGACGGCAGGATCAGCGAATCCGGGTTTTCCGGCAGTTCGATGGCGTTCAGTACCAGTTGCAGCAAATTGCCGTAATCGCTGGTGTCGCCGACCAGTACTGCGCCGAGCAGCGTTTTGTTATCTTCGCTGACAATAAGACGTTTGTAGACTTCTTTGCTTTCATCGAGGTAAACGTAGCTACGCGCGCCCGGCGTGCGGCCATGCGCGTCGCCGATGCCACCGACGTCCACGCCCAGCAGCTTCAGTTTGGCGCTGAGATCCGCGCCTTCAAAGGCGTTTGCACTGCCGAGGATATGGTCAACGGCAACCTGGGCCATTTTATAGCCCGGTGCGACCAGACCGTAAACGCGGTTGTTCCAACTGGCGCACTCGCCGATAGCGTAGATATCCGGGTCAGACGTCTGGCAGGTGTCGTTAATCACGATACCGCCGCGCTGCGCGACGGCCAGACCGCACTGGGTAGCCAGCTTGTCGCGGGGGCGAATACCGGTAGAGAAGACGATAAAATCGACTTCCAGCTCGCTGCCGTCGGCAAAACGCATAGTCTTACGCGCTTCGTTACCCTGCTGAACAATCTCTTGCGTGTTTTTACTGGTGTGTACACGCACGCCCATGCTTTCGATCTTGCGACGTAGCTGCTCGCCGCCCATCTGATCGAGCTGTTCCGCCATCAGCATTGGCGCAAATTCAATGACGTGCGTTTCCACGCCGAGGTTTTTCAGCGCGCCAGCGGCTTCCAGCCCCAGCAGACCGCCGCCGACCACCGCCCCGCGCTTGCTGCGACGGGCGCAGGCTTCGATAGCGTTGAGGTCTTCAATGGTACGGTAAACGAAGCAATCCTGGGTTTCGGAGCCTTTAATCGGCGGAATCCACGGATATGAACCGGTCGCCATGATCAGCTTGTCATAATAAACGGTACGACCCGCGCTGGAGTGAATCACTTTCTCCTGACGGTTAATGGTAATTGCGCGTTCGCCAACCAGTACCTTCACGCCGTGCTTCTCGTAAAATCCTTCACGCACCAGAGAGAGCTCTTCCGCGGTGTGGTGAGAGAAGTAGGATGACAGGTGGACACGGTCATAGGCTTTACGGGGTTCTTCACAGAACACGGTAATGTCGAACAGGCTAGCGTCGGATTTATCAAGGAGATCCTCAATAAAGCGGTGGCCGACCATACCATTACCGATAATAGCGAGTCTGACTTTGCTCATTTTTGCCTCGATTTCTTTTCTATTACCGCCTACCTTAACGATTCAGCAACCCCGCTTATTGATGTAAATCAAATTCACCTTTATATACCTCTTAATGGGTATATGGCTGATTTGTCTGGATTTTTATAAGTGGCGGAATTGTCAGGCTTTTCAGGTTTGTACAAATAATATACAAAATGAGGGGGTTTTTAGACCAACAGGCCTACCTCGTCAGGAGGGGGATAGAGTGCCGGAGGGCGACGTCGCCTTATCCGGCCTACCAACAGCTTACGCTGTAGGCCGGATAAGACGCATCGCGGCGCCATCCGGCAATCATTATCAATGCGTAGCCGGCGCGCTATGCTGACGATGACGGGATACAAAGCCGAGCGCAAAGCACATCACAAAGACCACCGCATACAGACCATTCGCGGTGAGTAACGCCGCCTGTGGACCGCTGTGCGCCACAATCGGGCCGGTGACGACGAAGGTCAGCATCGTTCCTATGGTGCCGCAGGTCAGAATAAAGTTAACCAGCTTAGGCGAGGCCACTTTCGTTTGCTGCGATCCCAGCGTAATGATGGAGGTATAAATGGCGCTGGAGAAGAAGCCCAGCGTCAGAATAAACCACGGCATATGCGCCTGCGTGCCGGTAATAAACAAATACATCAGTACCGCTGCCATACCCGCCAGTACGGTCAGAATGCGTTGCAGATCGAAAAAGCGCAGGATAAAGCTGAACGCCCACATGCCGAACATATAGGACATCCAGAAATCACTCACCAGCGCCCCGGCGTCATTCAGGCTCATGCCGAGGCCTTTGGCGTATTCCGGCACCCAGGAGATAAAGCCCAATTGACCGAGGATATAGCACAGCGCGGCGACGGCGAGAAACAGTACGCCAATGCCCCATTTTTCTTTGACGACAGGCGCCTGAGAGTGCTGCGCATGTTTACCCAGCGCCGGAAATTCACAGCCGAAGGTCAGGATGAAAATCGCCAGGTAGACCAGGCCGATGCAGGCGTAGACCCAGTACCACTCAATACTACGCGCCAGCAGGAAGGCGGCGACCATAGGAAAAATCATCCCCGCCATGCTGAAGAAGGAGTCGGTAAACAGCAGTCGGGAACCGCGCTGACGCCCTTCATACAGTTGCGTAATCAGGAAGGTGCCAATCGACATGGTGATCCCGCTGACCAGCCCCAGCACAAACATCGCCGCTGAGAACAACGCCAGGCTGTGGCTGAACATCAGCCCGGCCACCGCCAGCACCATCAGGATAAAACCAAAGCGTAGCTGTGTTTTCAGCGGGATGATTTCCATCAACCACGCATTGAGGAAGATCGAGATCAAAATCCCGGCGTTCAGGAAAGTAAAGGTGTTACTCATGCTGGAAACGGGCAGCTGAAAATAGTCTGCGATATTTCCCATCACCATCCCAGTGACAATCACCAGCGCCCCGGTCAGGGCGTAGGAAAGAAAGCTGATCCATGTGAGCTTGATGCGGTTGCTGTTAGTCATGTCTGGCCTTGAAGAGAAGTGAAGCGCGTGGAGGGCGCGTTAAGCGGGCAGATTTTAGGCGCTTTTGTGATGCATTTAAATAATTATTAGTGATAGTAATGTTCATTGCATTTTTTAATGTGATGTTTGTCACATCATATTGCAAGAATACGGCGTTGCGTCGTAACGTTACATTTGTTTCATATACGTAAAATTAGGTAAAGGGCTGGCCTGGCCCAGGAAGGCTCTTTAAAATCATTCCACTTGCTTTATTTCTGCTCTCTTTAAGGAAATCTCATGCTCAAATCGACTCTGGCGGCTGTCGCAGCTGTTTTCGCTCTTTCTGCTCTTTCTCCCGCAGCGTTGGCAGCAAAAGGCGATCCTCATGTGCTGTTAACCACCTCCGCCGGGAATATTGAGCTGGAGCTGAACAGCCAGAAAGCGCCGGTTTCTGTGAAAAACTTTGTCGATTACGTCAACAGTGGTTTCTATAACAACACTACGTTTCACCGCGTTATTCCTGGCTTTATGATTCAGGGCGGTGGTTTTAACGAGCAGATGCAGCAGAAGAAACCGAATCCGCCGATTAAGAATGAAGCCGACAACGGTCTGCGTAATACTCGCGGCACGATCGCGATGGCGCGCACCGCAGATAAAGACAGCGCCACCAGCCAGTTCTTTATTAACGTCGCGGATAACGCTTTTCTCGACCACGGCCAGCGCGACTTTGGCTATGCGGTATTTGGTAAAGTGGTAAAAGGTATGGATGTCGCCGATAAAATCTCACAGGTACCGACGCACGATGTCGGGCCTTATCAGAATGTGCCGACAAAACCAGTCGTTATCCTTTCCGCGAAAGTCCTGCCATAAAACATGCCTGCGCGGGCGCGAGCCGCCCGCGTTTTCTCCCTGTCTCAGCGTAACCTGAAATTGCTGCTTATACTTGTGGTCAAGCACAGACATATTCAGGGAGGCCCGGTGAAGAAACTTACCGATAAACAAAAGTCACGCTTTTGGGAACAGCGGCGCAACGTTAACTTCCAGCAAAGCCGCCGTCTCGAAGGTATTGAGATCCCCTTAGTAACTCTGTCCGCCGATGAAGCGCTGGCACGTCTTGACGAGCTTCGGAGGCACTATGAGCGATAAATTTGGCGAAGGGCGCGATCCGTACCTCTATCCGGGGCTGAATGTGATGCGTAATCGGCTGGGGATTCATCAGGCCCAGCGACTGGCGCAAGCGGCATATGAAATGACCGCGCTCCGCGCCGCCACGATTGAACTGGGGCCGCTGGTACGCGGCTTGCCTCATCTGTGCGCGATTCATCGCCAGCTCTATCAGGATATTTTCGACTGGGCAGGGCAACTGCGGGAGGTCGATATTTACCAGGGCGATACCCGTTTTTGCCACTTTGCCTATATCGAAAAAGAGGGCAACGCTCTGATGCAGGATCTGGAAGAAGAGGGCTATCTGGTCGGTCTGGCGCACGAGAAGTTTGTCGAGCGGCTGGCGCATTACTACTGTGAAATTAACGTGCTTCATCCGTTTCGTTTGGGGAGCGGGCTGGCGCAGCGCATCTTCTTTGAACAGCTGGCGTTACATGCAGGCTACGCGCTGAGTTGGCAAGGTATTGCGGTTGAAACATGGAAGCAGGCGAACCAGAGCGGCGCGATGGGCGATCTCTCTGCTTTGCAGGCGATTTTTCAGAAAGCGATAAGCGAAGCTCGCGAAACTGAGTAAAATAGTGCGGTTCTACTCACCCGGAGCCGCCATGATCCTGCTTATCGATAACTATGATTCCTTTACCTGGAACCTCTACCAGTATTTTTGTGAACTGGGCGCGGAAGTGCAGGTCCGGCGCAATGATGCGCTGACGCTGGCGCACATTGACGCTTTGAACCCGCAAAAAATCGTTATCTCTCCTGGCCCCTGTACGCCGAATGACGCTGGCATTTCACTGGCGGTCATCCGCCATTATGCCGGACGTATTCCGATGCTGGGCGTTTGCCTGGGTCATCAGGCGATGGCGCAGGCCTTTGGCGCGTCGGTGGTGCGGGCAGCGAAAGTGATGCACGGTAAAACGTCACCTGTTACGCATAATGGACAGGGCGTGTTTCGGGGATTGCCCAGCCCGTTAACCGTGACACGTTACCACTCGCTGATTGTCGACCCTGCCACGTTGCCTGAGTGTTTTGAGATCACCGCCTGGAGCGAAACGCAGGAGATTATGGGCATTCGCCACCGCGAGTGGGATCTGGAAGGCGTGCAGTTCCACCCGGAAAGTATTCTCAGCGAACAAGGACACGCTCTGCTGGAAAATTTCCTCCGGCGTTGATTTGTGGTTGCTATTGAGTGATTTTTTATTCATATTTTGTGATTATAATTTCACTGGCATTTCTACTTAACCGGGTGGTAATGATATGGCAACTGAACAAACGGCTATTACGCGCGCAACTTTTGATGAGGTGATTCTGCCTGTTTATGCACCGGCGGACTTTATTCCGGTCAAAGGTAAAGGCAGCCGCGTATGGGATCAGCAGGGCAAAGAGTATATCGATTTCGCCGGCGGGATTGCAGTGACTGCGCTGGGCCATTGCCATCCGGCACTGGTCGAGGCGCTGAAATCCCAGGGGGAAACCTTGTGGCATACCAGTAACGTTTTTACCAATGAACCGGCGTTGCGTCTGGGACGTAAACTGATCGACGCCACGTTTGCCGAGCGCGTGCTGTTTATGAATTCCGGCACCGAAGCGAACGAAACCGCTTTTAAACTGGCGCGTCATTATGCCTGCGTGCGCCATAGCCCGTTCAAAACGAAAATCATTGCCTTCCATAACGCCTTTCATGGCCGTTCCTTGTTTACCGTCTCTGTCGGCGGGCAGCCAAAATATTCCGACGGCTTTGGGCCGAAACCCGCCGATATTATTCACGTTCCCTTCAACGATCTCCATGCGGTGAAAGCGGTAATGGATGACCACACCTGCGCGGTGGTGGTCGAGCCGATTCAGGGTGAAGGCGGCGTGCAGGCGGCTACACCGGAATTCCTCAAAGGGTTACGCGACCTGTGTGACGAGCATCAGGCGTTGCTGGTGTTTGATGAAGTGCAGTGCGGGATGGGGCGCACCGGAGACCTGTTTGCCTATATGCACTACGGCGTCACGCCGGATATCCTCACCAGCGCCAAAGCGTTAGGCGGCGGTTTTCCGGTGAGCGCCATGCTGACCACGCAGGAGATCGCCTCGGCCTTCCATGTTGGTTCGCACGGTTCAACTTATGGCGGCAATCCGCTGGCCTGTGCGGTGGCTGGCGCGGCATTCGATATTATTAATACGCCAGAGGTACTACAAGGCATTCACACTAAGCGGCAACAGTTTGTGCAACATTTGCAGGCGATTGACGAGCAATTTGACATTTTCAGCGATATTCGCGGCATGGGGCTGCTGATTGGCGCGGAGCTGAAGCCGAAGTATAAAGGTCGGGCGCGCGATTTTCTGTACGCAGGCGCGGAGGCCGGCGTGATGGTGCTCAATGCCGGAGCCGACGTGATGCGTTTTGCCCCGTCGCTGGTGGTGGAAGAGGCGGATATCAATGAAGGAATGCAGCGCTTTGCGCAGGCGGTAGGGAAGGTGGTGGCCTGATGGCGGATTGCCGGATAAGCGTAGCGCATCCGGCAGTCGGTCTTAACTTTTTGTATCCCGTAGCCGCTTACTCAGCCAGATACCGTGATGCGGACGCTGACGCCAGGCCATCGACGAAATGGTGTGCATGGTGTTCAGATGGCCAATGATGCGCTGTAAATGTTGTTCCAGAGTGCTCAATAAGCCATGTGACGGCATGTCCGGCGACTCCAGAATATTGACATCGCCGGAGCCGCCTGGCCTGTCGTACTCCAGGCGCTGCTGGCAGCGCTGAATCGCAATCTCGCAAGATTCCAGATAGCGCTGCGCCAGATCCGGCGTCAGCATGGTGTGTTCCCGCGCCAGCGTCGTCATAGCGTTGATATGCTCGACAATAAACTGGCTGTGCGTGACCCACAGTTTCATATCCGACAGATAGTGGGTATTGAATCCGGGTTCCTGCATTGCCTGATTTAACGAGTTGAATAACGTGTTATGCGCCTGGTTGACCCGCATTCTTTGATAAGCGAGCGGGGTGGCCTGCGGATCGTTACTGAGGATCAGTCGGATAGCTTCTTGATCGGCTTCCAGCGCATCATGGGCGTTTTTACGTAATAGCCCGCTTTGCCATTGCGGCCACAGCCAGACCATGCCGCCAAAGGCAATTAAACAGCCAATCAGCGTATCGATCAGCCTCGGCACAATAAACTGCTCTCCGTTTAACGTCAGTAACTGGATGGTGTATACCGCCGTCACCGTAAAGCCGACCGTCGCCCAGCCGTAGTTTTTACGAATAATCAGATAACTTGCCAGCGTTAGTACCAGCATGACCGCCAGCGTAATGCTTTCGGGAATATGTAAGTGCAGCGTGACGCCGGCAATCACCAGGCCGACCAGCGTTCCGACCGAACGGTGCAGAATACGTACGCGCGTCGCGCCATAGCCGTTTTGGGTGACAAACAGCACCGTCATGAGTATCCAGTACGGTTTAGGCAGGTGCAACGCACTGCCCATCAGACTGGCGATGCTCATCATCACGCTGATGCGTCCGGCGTTGCGTAGCGCCGGTGATTTAAGAGACATATAATTTTTCAGCGCCGGAAGTAGCGGCAGACGACGCTGTTTATCGGCCATCAGGTCGCGGGCATACAGCGGCCGCTGAGTACGCAGCACACGGGCGATTCGACTGAAGTGCCAATAGCAGAACTGGCCTACCGGATTTTCAGGATGCTGATTAGCGATCTTCTCCAGAGCGCCAATCTGTTTTTCCATGGAGAAGCGCGTCGGCAGACGATGATAAAGAATGTCATCCGCCAGCACGCGCAGACGGGCGGCGACCGTTTGCGCATTCCAGCGAATCACCTCTTCCGCATGGCTGCGTTCTACCAGTTTCTGTACCTCTTCCGGCTGATGCAAGCTGACGGAGATGTGCTCCTGCAAATCCATCGCTTCCTGAAAAGCCCGTAACAGGCGCTTGTAATCATTATTGTTGTGCGCCGAAAGCATATGCATCTGTTGGTAACACTGGGTAATGAGATCGACCGCTTTTTGCTGGCGTATCAGCAGGGGAGGCAGCGCTTTTTCCGGATCGATATGTTGGGTGAGCAGGCTGTATTTCGCTTCGCAATAATCGGCCAGTTCACGGTATAACAAACTCAATGACTCGCGCAGCGGCTGTTCGCGCCATAGCCAGAACCAAAACCAGTTAAACACGCCGTACCATAGCGTGCCCAGCGCATAAATGAGCAGCGGCTCCCAGACGGGCATGTATCCCGCAAGGCTCAGGGTAAAGATGGCGGCAATCAGCGACGCTGGCAGTAACCGCGCGTGAAGCGGGCTAATTTCCGCCGTCACGCCAAGCACCAGCGTGAGCCCGGTCAGGATCAACGGCAGGGGGATGGATTCCGCCAGCAGAAGTTGCGTTACCAGACTGCATCCGGCGAACAGCGACGCGCCGATGATCAGGCGTTTAAAAAAGCGTTTGTGCGGGGTATCCAGACCTGCAATGTTGCAGCAGGCGGGAACGAGAGAGAAAAGCAAGCCCAGGTGTAGCTGGCCTATCAATAAACCAACAGCCACAGGCAGGCACAGCACCAGCGTTTGCCGTAGTGCGTAATTAATCTCTGGGTGATAAATCAGTCTTCGCCACATCGATGCAAACAAAAATGGCGCATGATAAAACGCGCCATTCTGACGGAATTAACGGGTGCCGTAGACGACGATGGTCTTGCCATGCGCGGAGATCAGGTTTTGATCTTCCAGCATTTTCAAAATACGACCAACGGTTTCGCGGGAGCAGCCGACGATTTGGCCGATTTCCTGACGGGTGATTTTGATCTGCATCCCATCCGGGTGCGTCATGGCATCGGGCTGTTTCGCCAGATTCAGCAGCGTCTGAGCGATACGCCCGGTGACGTCAAGGAAGGCGAGGTTACCTACTTTTTCAGAGGTGACTTGTAAGCGACGAGCCATCTGGGAAGAGAGGCGCATCAGAATATCCGGGTTGACCTGGATTAATTGGCGAAATTTTTTGTAGGAAATTTCAGCGACCTCACATGCGGTTTTCGCACGTACCCAGGCGCTGCGTTCCTGGCCTTCTTCAAACAGGCCCAGTTCACCAATAAAATCACCCTGATTCAGATAAGAAAGGATCATTTCTTTCCCTTCTTCATCTTTGATCAGCACTGCCACGGAGCCTTTAACGATGTAGTACAGCGTTTCTGCTTTTTCACCCTGGTGAATCAGCGTGCTCTTTGACGGGTACTTATGAATGTGGCAATGAGACAAGAACCATTCAAGAGTCGGGTCTGTTTGCGGTTTGCCAAGCACCATGCGCGGTTATCCTCTGTTATAAGCTGTCTCCAGAGCCAGAAAACGGCACTGTCTCTGGGGTTGCAAAAATATACTTCCCGCTACCTGGGAAGGGGGCTACGAAAATAGATTGTAGCCTGTAATGTGATGTCCTCTGCATACATGCAGTACGTCAATGTATTACTGTAGCATCTTGTCTGTTTTAGCATAGCTTTCGCCGTGTGTCTCCTGGTGTCTCGCTTCAGCATGACCCAGGTCGCCTTCCATTGCGACTTTTGTTGTATGCGCGTAATCTTTCAGGAAAATTGAAACATTGGAGTTACGAAATATGCAAGCGCGTGTAAAGTGGGTTGAAGGGCTCACGTTCCTCGGAGAGTCCTCCTCCGGCCACCAGATTTTAATGGATGGTAACTCCGGTGACAAAGCGCCGAGTCCGATGGAGATGGTATTAATGGCGGCTGGCGGATGTAGCGCTATTGATGTGGTATCAATCCTGCAAAAGGGCCGTCAGAATGTCACCAATTGCGAAGTGAAGCTGACATCCGAGCGCCGGGAAGACGCGCCGCGCCTGTTTACGCACATTAATCTGCATTTTATCGTTACCGGCAGCGATCTGAAAGAGGCTGCCGTCGCGCGCGCTGTCGATCTCTCCGCGGAAAAATATTGCTCGGTGGCGCTAATGCTGGAAAAAGCGGTCAATATTACCCATTCGTATGAAGTGATTGCGGCGTAACACGTGATGCCGGATGGCGGCGTGGCTTTATCCGGCCTACCCGTTTTTATCTCGTAGGCCCGATAAGCGTAGCGCTATCGGGCATTTCACCGCGGTTATTCGATTTTTTTGCCTTCCATTAATCGCTGCACCAGCGGCAACATAATCAGCTCCATCGCCAGCCCCATTTTGCCGCCCGGCACCACTAATGTATTAATGTGAGAAATGAACGAGCCCTGGAGCATCGCCAGGAGCCAGGGAAAATCGATCCCTTCCAGGTTGCGGAAATGGATCACCACAAAACTCTCATCCAGCGAGGGAATACCCTTTGCGGCGAACGGATTGGACGTGTCGACGGTCGGTACGCGCTGGAAGTTGATATGGGTACGCGAGAACTGCGGCGTAATGTAATTGATGTAGTCGTCCATGGAACGCACCACGGAATCCATCACCGCTTCACGGGAGTGTCCGCGCTCGCTGGTGTCGCGAATCAGTTTCTGAATCCACTCGAGGTTGACGATAGGCACCACGCCAACCAACAGATCAACATGACGCGCGACATCATGTTGCGGGGTGACGACGCCGCCGTGCAGTCCTTCATAAAACAGCACATCGGTCGGTTCGGGAAGCGGCTGCCAGGGCGTAAACGTGCCGGGAACCTGATTCCACGGTACGGCTTCATCATAGGTATGCAGATATTTACGCGACTGGCCTTTACCCGTCTGCCCGTACTCAATAAAGGTATGTTCCAGTAGGCTGAAGTCATTGGCTTCAGGCCCGAAATAGCTGATATGCCGCCCGGCGTCACGCGCTTTGCGGATCGCCATGTCCATTTCCGGGCGGGTGTAACGATGAAAACTGTCGCCTTCCACCTCGGCGGCGTGCAGATTTAACTGCGCGAAAATTTTACGAAACGCGAGGCTGGTGGTGGTGGTCCCCGCGCCGCTTGACCCTGTTACTGCTATCACCGGATGTTTGGCTGACATGGCAACTCCATGATTGAGCTTTAGTAATAATGTATTGTCGGCAAAGGCGTTTTATTCGCGAAACTGCTTTTTCGGCATAATATTGACCGTTTCATGTAATTCAGACCATACCAGCACGGCCTCGCCGGATTGCAGTTGGCGTTTTACGTCAGCGACTTTTTGTTCAAGCGAACGTTCATGTTCACCATAATCGGTGCCTTCGCGCAACACAAAGCTTTCGATCAGGTTGTCCAGCGTGTCGGGGGCGAGCCCCTGCCAGGGAATGATCATGATGACGCCTCCAGGTACGTTGTCAGCCAGTCAGGAATTCGGCGTTCCAGCCACATTTCAGGGCGCAGCGGCGTACCGCCGATAAATCCTACGTGTCCGCCATGCTCAGTCAGCTGATACTCCACCTGCGGGGGCAGATCTTCCGCTTTAGGGATTACATGATGATCCATAAACGGATCGTCTTTAGCGTGAATAATCAGCGTCGGTTTAGCAATCTGGTTAAGCAACGGCATGGCGCTACACTGACGATAGTAGTCGATGGCGTCGGCAAAGCCGTGAATTTTCGCGGTGATCAGGTCGTCAAACTCGCGAATACGGCGCATTGATTTCAGTTGCGCCAGATTCACCGGCAGCGACCCGGGGTACGCCGCCAGCTTGCGTGACGCATTCGCTTTTAACAGATTAAGCAAATAACGCTGATAGACGCGGGAAAACCCTTTGTCCATATGGTAGCTACAGGCTTCGAGAACAAAGGGCGCAGAAACAATCACCGCCGCCTCGATGGGAATATCGCGGCCTTCTTTCGCCAGCAGGCACGCCAGCATATTACCGCCGAGCGAATAGCCCACGGCGGCTGTCGGAACGGCGCCGAACTCCCGCTGTAGCCAGCGTAAAAACCAGGCTCCGTCCTCCGTTTCACCGGAGTGGTAAATACGATTCAGACGGTTGGGTTCGCCGCTACAGCCGCGAAAGTGCATCACCACGCCCAGCCAGCCGCGCTTTTGCGCCGCCTCAATCAGCCCGTGGGCATAGGGGCTGTTCAGGCTGCCTTCCAGACCGTGAAAGACCACCAGCCGCGGTTTATGCTTTGCCTGTTGCGGTTCTTCGCTCCATGCCAGATCGACAAAATCGCCGTCCGGTAGCTCCAGCCGCTGCCAGTGGGCGTTGAACTTCACTTTGCGGCGGATTAAGCGCGGCAGCATAGTTTGTAAATGGCGATTACGAATGCCACGCATGGGAATAAATTCATGCGAGTCATTGACAGGCGGGGTCATTTCTGTGGACGTGATCTCAACCATAGCACCAGAACAATTGATAATTGGAAACAATACTATACCGCGCATAAGGTTCACAGATTAGTCAATATGTGATTTTACGTTCAATTGGTCGTCTGGCGAAATAAAATTGCGCCTCATTTCACCAGAGGGGGCGGTATGCAAGGCGCGCGCAATACCCCACAGAAATCGCGTGAACCTCTGCATCAGCCGAATTAATCGTGGTAGTGTGGCAACACGATAGTTATGTGACTCAAGGAGAAGGCATGTCGAAGACACTTTTACAGATCCATTTTAACTTTAGCGGCCCTTTTGGCGAGGAGATGACTCAGCAACTGGTCGGGCTGGCGGAGTCTATCAATGAGGAGCCGGGCTTCATCTGGAAAATCTGGACAGAAAGCGAGAAAAACCAGCAAGCTGGCGGCATTTACTTGTTTGAATCCGAAGAAACGGCGCAGGCTTATATTAAAAAACACACTGCGCGTCTGAAAAATCTTGGCGTTGATGAGGTGACGTTTAAATTATTTGGCGTGAACGACGCGCTGACGAAAATAAATCACGGCAACCTTTGCCGCTAAATCACATAACGCAGGCTTCTGTTCCGGTGCTGCCGACCGCAACGGTAATCTTTATACCGGGACGAGTACCGAAGAGGCCTTTATGGACGAACAGCGGACCACGAACGTTCTCTTCCAGCGTGTGCAGCGCCTCGGCGGTGCGGGCGATGTTACCCTTCTCCACAAACATCATGAAGATGGTGAGCTTGCGGAAGGTAATGTCATCGGTGATTGACAGGTTCATCGCCCACCCCGCGCGTTAGAGCCTATCGCAGTAGGCGTAATTGTTGAAGCCAGTTTGGGGCCGGACAGCGCGCAGAAACCGGAGCGTACACATAGTACGTGAGGATTTCGAGCACTGCCCGGCCCTAAAATGGCGAATAAAATAGCCTAATGGGATAGGCTCTTAGTCGTTCTGCATCATCTGCTCAAGCTGCTCCTGCGCCTCAAGCCATGCCATTTCACACGCTTCCAGCCCGGATTTGGCGCTGGCCTGCAGTTGCAGACACTCGGTCATCTCCGCTTTACGGCTGGGGTCATACAGGCTGCTGTCGCCGAGCTTCTCTTCCGCCTGCGCTAACTGGGCGTTGAGCTTTTCCATCTCTTTTTCCAGACGGGTAATCTCTTTACGCAGCGGCTGCGTCAGAGTGCGTAGCTCGGCTTCGCGACGCTTCTGATCTTTGCGTGACTGGGCGCTGTTGGCGTTGTTTTCCTTCGGCGCGTCGTCGGCCTGGTTTTCCTGCTTCTGCACGTCACTCAGCCACTGCTGATAATCCTCCAGGTCGCCGTCGAACGGTTCGACCTTTTTGTCGTGAACCAGATAGAGGTCGTCAGTGGTGGAGCGAATCAGGTGGCGGTCGTGCGACACGACGACCAATGCGCCTTCAAAATCAATCAGCGCTTCGGTGAGCGCCTGACGCATGTCGAGATCCAGGTGGTTGGTCGGTTCATCGAGCAGTAGCAGATTTGGACGCTGCCAGACGATCAGCGCCAGCACCAGACGCGCTTTCTCGCCGCCAGAGAAGCGTTGCGTCTCTTCCGTTACTTTGTCGCCCTGGAAACCGAAGCCGCCGAGATAGTCGCGCAGCTTCTGCTCCAGTTCCTGCGGCGCCAGACGCGCCATATGCTGCAACGGGGATTCATCGGCGCGCAGGAACTCCAGTTGGTGCTGGGCGAAGTAGCCGAGCTTAATGCCTTTGGCGAGGCCGATTTCACCGTGCAACGGTTCCAGTTCGCCCGCCAGCAGCTTGATCAGCGTCGATTTCCCCGCGCCGTTGCGGCCCAGCAGGCCGATACGCGAGCCGGGCACCAGGTTCAGCTTGATGGATTCCAGAATGATGCGATCGCCATAACCTGCGCTGACTTTTTCCATCTTCAGCAGCGGGTTCGGCAGGCTTTCCGGCGCGCGGAAGCTGAAATGGAACGGGTTGTCGACATGAGCTGGCGCAATCAGCTCCATACGCTCCAGCATCTTGATACGGCTTTGCGCCTGCTTGGCCTTGGTGGCCTTGGCGCGGAAACGGTCGATGTAGCTTTGCAGATGCGCCACACGCTCCTGCTGGCTCTCATACATCGCCTGCTGTTGCGCCAGGCGCGTGGCGCGCTGAACTTCAAACGCGCTGTAGTTGCCGGTGTACTCAAACAGAGTCTGCTGTTCGATATGGATAATTTTATCCACTATCGGGTCAAGAAAATCGCGATCGTGGGAGATCAAAATCAGGGTGCCCGGATAGCTCTTCAGCCATTTTTCCAGCCAGATAACGGCATCCAGATCGAGGTGGTTGGTCGGTTCGTCGAGCAGCAGTAAATCGGAACGGCAAATCAGCGCCTGGGCCAGGTTAAGGCGCATCCGCCAGCCGCCGGAAAAGTCGCTGACCGGATGTTCCAGCTGATCGTTAGAGAAGCCGAGACCGTGTAGCAGGCTGGCGGCGCGCGAACGAACGGTCCATGCGTCGATGGCGTCCAGCTTGCCATGTATGGAGGCGATAGCATGTCCGTCGTTACGTTCGTTGGCGTCGTTAAGCTGCGCCTCCAGCTGCCGGTATTCACGGTCGCCGTCAATGACATACTCAATCGCTGGCTGAGGCAACGCAGGTGTTTCCTGATTCACCCACGCTAATTGCCAGGTTCCGGGCAGGGTAAAACTCCCGGCATCGGCGCTGATTTCATTTTTTAGCAATGCCAGCAGGGTAGATTTACCGCAGCCGTTTTTACCCACCAGGCCGACTTTCTGGCCTGGATTAATGGTAGCCGAGGCATTGTCCAGTAGGACGCGCACGCCGCGACGAATTTGTAATGAGGAGAAAACAATCATAAGGCGCCGTATGTTCAGACTATGTTAATTTATCATTATGATAATGTAATATTCGGGCGTACCGCCGCGCTGGAGCGCAATGGTAGCTCAAAACAACAACGATACACAAAATCATTCAGGCCGCCTTTGGTGAGGGACAAGAATATCTCTCATTAATCCCCAGCGGCGGACATGGAGTACGTTTCTGAGTTGAACAAACGCTGTCAACGTAGAAGCGGCCTGAAGAATGGCATGTATCGACCCAAAACAACCGGGAGGGGGATTGATGTCTCAGCCAGCGAAAGTCTTGCTGTTGTATGCCCATCCGGAATCTCAGGACTCGGTTGCTAACCGGGTACTGCTTAAACCGGCCATACAGCACAATAACGTAACCGTGCACGATCTTTATGCGCGCTATCCTGATTTTTTTATCGACACGCCCTATGAACAAGCCCTGTTACGTGAGCACGACGTCATTGTTTTTCAGCATCCCCTTTACACCTATAGCTGTCCGGCTTTACTGAAAGAATGGCTTGATCGCGTTTTGAGTCGGGGGTTCGCCAGCGGACCAGGGGGAAACCAACTGGTGGGAAAGTACTGGCGTAGCGTGATTACGACCGGCGAGCCGGAGAGCGCTTACCGGTATGACGCGCTAAACCGCTATCCAATGAGCGATGTACTCCGCCCTTTTGAACTGACCGCGGCCATGTGCCGGATGCACTGGATGCCGCCCATTATTGTGTACTGGGCGCGCCGCCAGTCGCCGCAGACGCTGGCCAGTCATGCGAAAGCCTATGGCGAGTGGCTGGCGAATCCTGTGAGCGCGGGAGGCTATTGATGGAAGGTGCTGATTTATTGACCGCGGGAGTGTTGTTCCTCTTCGCGGCGGTGGCGGCGGTGCCGTTAGCCGCCAGGCTGGGCATCGGCGCGGTGCTAGGGTATTTGCTGGCGGGAATCGCCATCGGTCCGTGGGGGCTGGGATTTATCAGCGACGTTGACGAGATCCTGCACTTTTCCGAACTGGGCGTCGTGTTTCTGATGTTTATCATTGGTCTCGAACTCAATCCGTCCCGGCTTTGGCAACTGCGGCGCTCTATCTTCGGCGTGGGCGCTGCTCAGGTGCTGTTAAGCGCGGCGGTGCTGGCGGGATTATTGATGCTTGCAGATTTCTTATGGCAGGCGGCGGTCGTCGGCGGGATTGGCCTGGCGATGTCTTCGACAGCGATGGCGCTACAACTGATGCGCGAGAAAGGCATGAACCGTAGCGAGTCCGGGCAGTTAGGGTTTTCCGTCTTACTGTTTCAGGATTTAGCGGTGATCCCCGCGCTGGCGTTGGTGCCTTTACTGGCGGGATCGGTCGACGAGCATTTCGACTGGTTTAAAGTGGCAATGAAGGTACTGGCTTTCGCGGTAATGCTGATTGGCGGTCGTTACCTGCTGCGCCCGGTATTTCGTTTTATTGCTGCGTCCGGCGTGCGGGAAGTCTTCACTGCCGCGACGCTGTTGCTGGTGTTGAGCGCCGCCTTATTTATGGACGCGCTGGGACTGTCGATGGCCCTGGGAACCTTCATTGCCGGCGTTTTACTGGCAGAGAGTGAATACCGGCATGAGCTGGAAAACGCTATCGATCCCTTTAAAGGTTTACTGCTTGGGCTGTTCTTTATCTCCGTCGGTATGTCGCTAAATCTCGGCGTACTTTATACCCATTTACTGTGGGTGGCGGCGAGCGTTGTTATTCTGGTCGTCATAAAAATGCTGACGCTGTATCTGCTGGCGCGGTTATATGGAATAAGAAGTTCTGAACGGATGCAGTTTGCCAGCGTGCTGAGTCAGGGGGGCGAGTTCGCTTTTGTGCTCTTTTCTACCGCCTCTTCTCAGCGCCTGTTTCAGGGCGATCAGATGGCGTTATTATTGGTGACTGTCACGTTATCAATGATGACCACGCCGCTACTGATGAAAGGGATTGATAAGTGGTTATCGCGCCGCCTTAATGGCCCGGAAGAGAATGATGAAAAGCCGTGGGTTGAGGATGATAAGCCCCAGGTAATTGTCGTCGGCTTTGGCCGTTTTGGTCAGGTGATCGCTCGCTTATTGATGGCGAATAAGATGCGTATCACCGTGCTGGAACGCGATATCGGCGCCGTTAATCTGATGCGCAAATATGGTTATAAAGTGTATTACGGCGACGCTACACAAGTCGAGCTGCTGCGTTCTGCGGGCGCGGAGGCGGCGGAGTCGATAGTCATCACGTGTAATGAACCGGAAGACACGATGAAGCTGGTGGCGCTGTGTCAGCAGCATTTTCCTCATCTGCATATTCTTGCGCGAGCGCGTGGACGTGTGGAGGCCCATGAGTTATTACAGGCTGGCGTCACGCAGTTTTCCCGTGAAACGTTTTCCAGCGCGCTGGAACTGGGACGTAAAACTCTGGTGTCGTTAGGTATGCATCCGCATCAGGCGCAACGCGCGCAGTTGCATTTTCGTCGGCTGGATATGCGAATGCTGCGGGAGCTGATCCCGGAGCATAGCGACATGGTACAGATTTCGCGCGCCAGAGAGGCCCGACGCGAGCTGGAGGAGATTTTTCAGCGCGAAATGCAACAGGAACGGCGCCAGTTGGATGGCTGGGATGAATTTGAGTAGGGGTAAACAATGGCAATCCGTAAACGTTTTATTGCAGGCGCGAAATGTCCGGCCTGTCAGGCGCAGGATACAATGGCGATGTGGCGTGAAAATAATGTCGATATTGTTGAATGCGTTAAGTGCGGGCATCAAATGCGGGAGGCGGATAAAGACGTTCGCGAGCATGTTCGCAAAGAAGAGCAAGTGATCGGGATTTTTCATCCGGACTAGCGATATGCCGCAGGTTTTTTTAAGCTAAGGGGTACACGGCTGCAGAATTCCGCTACAATCTGCGCCACTATTCTTCCCATGCTCAGGAGATATCATGAAAGTAGCAAAAGACCTGGTGGTCAGCCTGGCCTATCAGGTACGTACAGAAGACGGTGTGTTGGTTGATGAGTCTCCGGTGAGTGCGCCGCTGGATTACCTGCACGGTCACGGCTCCCTGATCTCTGGTCTGGAAACCGCGCTGGAAGGCCATGAAGTTGGCGACAAATTTGATGTCGCTGTTGGCGCGAACGACGCTTACGGTCAGTATGACGAAAATCTGGTGCAGCGTGTGCCTAAAGACGTCTTTATGGGCGTTGATGAACTGCAGGTAGGGATGCGTTTCCTGGCGGAAACCGACCAGGGCCCGGTACCGGTAGAGATCACCGAAGTGGAAGACGATCACGTTGTGGTTGATGGTAACCACATGCTGGCTGGCCAGAATCTGAAATTTAACGTAGAAGTTGTTGCGATTCGTGAAGCGACTGAAGAAGAACTGGCTCACGGTCATGTTCACGGCGCGCACGATCACCACCACGATCACGGTGAAGATGGCTGCTGTGGCGGTCATGGTCATGACCATGGTCACGAGCACGGCGGCGAAGGCTGCTGCGGCGGTGGTGGTAAAGGCGGCTGCGGTTGCCATTAATCCCCGTCGTCTTTCAAGCCACCGCGGTGTTGGCTACGCTTTCAAACCCCGGTCACATAGTTATCTATGCTCCCGGGGAATTTTCAAGCTTGCCGCCTTGCTGTGACTCGAAATCCTTAGGGTATTATCATTGGTTCGATAAATCATCGGGCACAAAAAAAGCGGGTTAACCCCGCTTTTTTTTCGTCTCAATAATGCGGCGGCGGCGTTTCTTCCGCCTGAGAGGCGATATTTGACGGCTGACTGGCTTTTAACTTTTCCGTGAGCAAACGCAGATGATCGCGCAGCTTCGCCATCTCCATTTCATGTGCGGTTACCGTCAGGTTTAGTTCTTCTATGGTAATCTCCTGGAACGCCAGACGGCTTTCCAGTTCAGCCAGACGAGCTTCCATCGTGATATCCTGCATGATGTACCTCTTTATGTTGTCTCCGTCGGCGGATTCTACTTAACTTTACCGGCTTTCACAGCAACCATTACGCGCCCTACGAAACTAATTTAAACAAAAAGAGTCTGAAAAGAAGTGATAATAGGGCGTGTTCGTATGTTGATTTGTTCTGCAACGATTTATAGTACGCTTCTTACGTAAGTTAACATGGGGCGAGATGCCCCGGCCCTGGAGATATGGATGAAATCACTGTTTAAAGCCACGCTGCTGGCAACTACGATGGCCGTTGCTATGCACGCACCGATCACTTTTGCTGCTGATGCGGCGAAACCGGCAGCTACCGCTGATAGCAAAGCAGCATTTAAAAACGACGATCAAAAAGCGGCTTATGCGCTGGGCGCCTCGCTGGGTCGTTACATGGAAAATTCGCTTAAAGAGCAGGAAAAGTTGGGCATCAAACTGGATAAAGATCAGTTGATTGCCGGCGTTCAGGATGCCTTTGCCGATAAGAGCAAACTGTCCGATCAGGAAATTGAGCAAACGCTGCAGACGTTTGAAGCACGCGTGAAGAGCGCTGCTCAGGCGAAGATGGAAAAAGACGCTGCCGATAACGAAGCAAAAGGTAAAGCGTTCCGCGACGCTTTTGCTAAAGAGAAAGGCGTGAAAACCTCCTCTACCGGTCTGCTTTACAAAGTAGAGAAAGAAGGCACAGGCGAGGCGCCGAAAGATAGCGATACCGTTGTGGTGAACTACAAAGGTACGCTGATCGACGGTAAAGAGTTTGATAACTCTTACACGCGCGGCGAACCGCTCTCCTTCCGTCTGGACGGCGTTATCCCTGGCTGGACTGAAGGCCTGAAAAATATTAAGAAAGGCGGCAAGATCAAACTGGTTATCCCACCGGCGCTGGCCTACGGTAAAACGGGCGTCCCGGGTATCCCGGCGAACTCCACCCTGGTATTCGACGTAGAGCTGCTGGATATCAAACCAGCGCCGAAAGCGGATGCTAAACCTGCCGATGCGGCTGACGCTAAAGCCGCAGATGCTGCTAAAAAATAAAAACTGAGAGCCGCCGCTTGTAATAGCGGCGGTTTTTTTTATTCAGGCCGGATATATTACTCACCATAATTTGATTTGCGGATAACGGCGCTTGCGCTGGTCGTTAAGGGCGAGACCGTAGGCTGAATGACCGCCAACGCACACGTAGTCTGAAATAGACGAGCAAATTAGTACTGGAAAGATGAACCCTCACTGTATTAATTTAATCATCCGCGTAAATAATGAGCCTGCCCTGAAAACATAACGACAGGCTCCTGAAAAGGAGTGTTTTTTTTCATGTCCAGGTCGCTTTTAACCAACGAAACCAGTGAACTTGATTTGCTGGATCAGCGTCCCTTCGAGCAAACCGACTTCGATATTCTGAAATCCTACGAAGCGGTAGTGGACGGGTTAGCGATGCTTATAGGTTCCCATTGTGAAATCGTATTGCACTCTTTGCAGGATCTAAAATGTTCAGCCATTCGTATTGCCAATGGCGAACATACGGGCCGTAAAATTGGCTCGCCGATTACCGACCTGGCGTTGCGCATGTTGCACGACATGACAGGGGCGGACAGTAGCGTGTCGAAATGCTATTTTACGCGCGCGAAAAGCGGTGTCTTGATGAAGTCGTTGACGATTGCCATTCGCAACCGCGAGCAGCGCGTCATTGGTCTACTGTGCATCAACATGAATCTTGATGTGCCATTTTCACAGATTATGAATACCTTTATTCCGCCGGAAACGCCGGAAGTCGGCTCAGCGGTTAATTTTGCCTCCTCAGTCGAAGATTTAGTCACCCAGACGCTGGAGTTCACGATCGAAGAAGTGAATGCCGATCGTAATGTCTCTAACAATGCGAAAAATCGCCAGATCGTCCTTAACCTGTACGAAAAAGGCATTTTCGATATTAAAGACGCCATTAACCAGGTAGCCGATCGTCTGAATATCTCAAAACACACGGTTTACCTCTATATTCGCCAGTTCAAAAGCGGCGATTTTCAGGGGCAGGATAAATAATGCGTTATGCCATTATGGTCACCGGGGCGGCATATGGCACCCAGCAGGCCAGCAGCGCATTGCAGTTCGCCCACGCGCTGCTCAATGAGGGCCATGAGTTAGCCAGCGTCTTTTTCTATCGGGAAGGGGTCTATAACGCCAATCTCCTGACCTCGCCGGCGAGCGATGAATATGATCTGGTACGCGCCTGGCAGAAATTGAATACGCAGCATGGCGTAGCGCTGAACATCTGTGTCGCGGCGGCGCTTCGTCGCGGTATTATTGATGAAACTGAAGCCGGCAGACTGGAGTTGCCGTCCGCCAATCTTCAGCCGGGCTTTACGCTAAGCGGACTGGGCGCGCTGGCGGAGGCATCTCTCACCTGCGATCGGGTGGTGCAGTTTTAATGAAACGTATTGCATTTGTCTTTTCCACCGCGCCACATGGTAGCGCCTCAGGTCGTGAAGGGCTGGATGCGCTGCTGGCGACGTCAGCGCTAACGGAAGCGCTGGGCGTCTTTTTTATCAGCGACGGCGTCTTTCAGTTATTACCGGGACAAAAACCAGACGCTGTGCTGGCGCGTGACTATATTGCTACTTTCAAGCTCTTTGATTTGTACGATATTGATCAATGCTGGATCTGCGCGGCATCGCTGCGCGAGCGTGGTCTGGAGAACGTTAATTTTGTGGTAGACGCCACGCCGCTTGAACCCGTGGCGCTACGCCGCGAGCTTGGCAACTATGATGTCATCCTGAGATTCTGAGGCGTTTATGCTGCATACCTTACCTCATTGCGCTTCGGGCGTTGATTTTCCCGCTTTGCTGCGCCTGCTAAAAGAGGGCGATGCGCTTTTGTTGCTCCAGGATGGCGTTACCGTCGCGATTGAAGGTAACCGCTTCCTTGAAAGTCTGCGCGATGCCCCCATAACGGTCTATGCCTTGAAAGAAGACATTGACGCCCGCGGCCTGGGTGGTCAAATTTCAGACAGTGTCGTCAGGGTTGACTATACTGAGTTTGTCAGACTCACGGTTAAGTATGCCAACCAGATGGCCTGGTGATGGCGGGATCGTTGTATATTTCTTGACACCTTTTCGACACCGCCCTAAAATTCGGCGTCCTCATATTGTGTGAGGGCGTTTTATTACGTGTTTACGAAGCAAAAGCTAAAACCAGGAGCTATTTAATGGCAACAGTTAACCAGCTGGTACGCAAACCACGTGCTCGCAAAGTTGCGAAAAGCAACGTGCCTGCGCTGGAAGCATGCCCGCAAAAACGTGGCGTATGTACTCGTGTATATACTACCACTCCTAAAAAACCGAACTCCGCACTGCGTAAAGTTTGCCGTGTTCGTCTGACTAACGGTTTTGAAGTGACTTCCTACATCGGTGGTGAAGGTCACAACCTGCAGGAGCACTCCGTGATCCTGATCCGTGGCGGTCGTGTTAAAGACCTCCCGGGTGTTCGTTACCACACCGTTCGTGGCGCGCTTGACTGCTCCGGCGTTAAAGACCGTAAGCAAGCTCGTTCTAAGTACGGCGTGAAGCGTCCTAAGGCTTAATGGTTCTCCGTTAAGTAAGGCCAAACGTTTTAAATTAATGTCAAACTAAACTCGTAGAGTTTTGGACAATCCTGAATTAACAACGGAGTATTTCCATGCCACGTCGTCGCGTCATTGGTCAGCGTAAAATTCTGCCGGATCCGAAGTTCGGATCAGAACTGCTGGCTAAATTTGTCAATATCCTGATGGTAGATGGTAAAAAATCTACTGCAGAATCAATCGTATACAGCGCGCTGGAGACCCTGGCTCAGCGTTCTGGTAAATCTGAACTGGAAGCTTTCGAAGTCGCTCTCGAAAACGTTCGCCCGACTGTAGAAGTTAAATCCCGCCGTGTAGGTGGTTCTACTTATCAGGTACCAGTTGAAGTCCGTCCGGTCCGTCGTAATGCTCTGGCAATGCGTTGGATCGTAGAAGCTGCTCGTAAACGCGGTGATAAATCCATGGCTCTGCGCCTGGCGAACGAACTTTCTGACGCTGCAGACAACAAAGGTACTGCAGTTAAGAAACGTGAAGACGTTCACCGTATGGCAGAAGCCAACAAGGCGTTCGCACACTACCGTTGGTAATCCCTTCGGAGTCATAGTCACCAGGCGGGCGCTTCAGGTAAGTCGCCCGTTTTGGATAACTTAACTGAACGCCTAAAGATATCAACGAGGAATCAAATGGCTCGTACAACACCCATCGCACGCTACCGTAATATCGGTATCAGTGCGCACATCGACGCCGGTAAAACCACTACTACCGAACGTATTCTGTTCTACACCGGTGTAAACCACAAAATCGGTGAAGTTCATGACGGCGCAGCTACCATGGACTGGATGGAGCAGGAGCAGGAGCGTGGTATTACTATCACCTCCGCAGCGACTACTGCATTCTGGTCTGGTATGGCTAAGCAGTATGAACCGCATCGCATCAACATCATCGACACCCCGGGGCACGTTGACTTCACTATCGAAGTAGAACGTTCCATGCGTGTTCTCGATGGTGCGGTAATGGTTTACTGCGCAGTTGGTGGTGTTCAGCCGCAGTCTGAAACCGTATGGCGTCAGGCAAACAAATACAAAGTTCCGCGTATTGCGTTCGTTAACAAAATGGACCGCATGGGCGCGAACTTCCTGAAAGTTGTTGGTCAGATCAAAACCCGTCTGGGCGCGAACCCGGTTCCGCTGCAGCTGGCAATTGGTGCTGAAGAAGGTTTCACCGGCGTTGTTGACCTGGTGAAAATGAAAGCCATCAACTGGAACGATGCCGACCAGGGCGTTACCTTCGAATACGAAGATATCCCGGCTGACATGCAGGACCTGGCTAACGAATGGCACCAGAACCTGATCGAGTCCGCCGCAGAAGCTTCTGAAGAGCTGATGGAAAAATACCTGGGTGGTGAAGAACTGACTGAAGAAGAGATCAAACAAGCTCTGCGTCAGCGCGTTCTGAACAACGAAATCATCCTGGTAACCTGTGGTTCTGCATTTAAGAACAAAGGTGTTCAGGCGATGCTGGATGCGGTAATTGATTACCTGCCATCCCCGGTAGACGTACCTGCGATCAACGGTATTCTGGACGACGGTAAAGATACTCCGGCTGAGCGTCACGCAAGCGACGACGAGCCGTTCTCTGCGCTGGCGTTCAAAATCGCTACCGACCCGTTTGTGGGTAACCTGACCTTCTTCCGTGTGTACTCCGGTGTGGTTAACTCTGGTGATACCGTACTGAACTCCGTGAAAACCGCACGTGAGCGTTTCGGTCGTATCGTTCAGATGCACGCCAACAAACGTGAAGAGATCAAAGAAGTTCGCGCGGGCGACATCGCGGCTGCTATCGGCCTGAAAGACGTGACTACCGGTGACACCCTGTGTGATCCGGAAAACCCGATCATTCTGGAACGTATGGAATTCCCTGAGCCGGTAATCTCCATCGCGGTAGAACCGAAAACCAAAGCTGACCAGGAAAAAATGGGTCTGGCTCTGGGCCGTCTGGCGAAAGAAGACCCGTCATTCCGCGTATGGACTGATGAAGAATCTAACCAGACCATCATCGCTGGTATGGGTGAACTTCACCTGGATATCATCGTTGACCGTATGAAGCGTGAATTCAACGTTGAAGCTAACGTGGGTAAACCTCAGGTTGCTTACCGCGAAGCGATTCGCGCGAAAGTTACCGACATCGAAGGTAAACACGCGAAACAGTCTGGTGGTCGCGGTCAGTATGGTCATGTTGTTATCGACATGTACCCGCTGGAGCCGGGCTCTAACCCGAAAGGTTACGAGTTCATCAACGACATCAAAGGTGGTGTAATTCCTGGCGAATACATCCCGGCCGTTGATAAAGGCATCCAGGAGCAGCTGAAGTCTGGCCCGCTGGCGGGTTATCCGGTAGTTGATCTCGGCGTGCGTCTGCACTTCGGTTCTTACCATGACGTTGACTCCTCTGAGCTGGCGTTTAAACTGGCTGCGTCTATCGCCTTTAAAGAAGGCTTTAAGAAAGCAAAACCAGTTCTGCTTGAGCCGATCATGAAGGTTGAAGTAGAAACACCTGAAGAGAATACCGGTGACGTTATCGGCGACCTTAGCCGCCGTCGTGGTATGCTCAAAGGTCAGGAATCTGAAGTTACAGGCGTTAAGATCCACGCTGAAGTACCGCTGTCTGAAATGTTCGGATATGCAACTCAGCTGCGTTCTCTGACCAAAGGTCGCGCATCGTACACTATGGAATTCCTGAAGTATGATGATGCGCCGAACAACGTTGCTCAGGCCGTAATCGAAGCCCGTGGTAAATAAGCCGCAGGGTTAAAAACCAAAATCCCGTGCTCTCTCCTGAAGGGGAGAGCGCTATAGTAAGGAATATAGCCGTGTCTAAAGAAAAATTTGAACGTACAAAACCGCACGTTAACGTCGGCACCATCGGCCACGTTGACCACGGTAAAACTACCCTGACCGCTGCAATCACCACCGTACTGGCTAAAACCTACGGCGGTGCTGCTCGTGCATTCGACCAGATCGATAACGCGCCGGAAGAAAAAGCGCGTGGTATCACCATCAACACTTCTCACGTTGAATACGATACCCCGACCCGCCACTACGCACACGTAGACTGCCCGGGGCACGCCGACTATGTTAAAAACATGATCACCGGTGCTGCTCAGATGGACGGCGCGATCCTGGTTGTTGCTGCGACTGACGGCCCGATGCCGCAGACCCGTGAGCACATCCTGCTGGGTCGTCAGGTAGGCGTTCCGTACATCATCGTGTTCCTGAACAAATGCGACATGGTTGATGACGAAGAGCTGCTGGAACTGGTTGAAATGGAAGTTCGTGAACTTCTGTCTCAGTACGACTTCCCGGGCGACGACACTCCGATCGTTCGTGGTTCTGCTCTGAAAGCGCTGGAAGGCGACGCAGAGTGGGAAGCGAAAATCATCGAACTGGCTGGCTTCCTGGATTCTTACATCCCGGAACCAGAGCGTGCGATTGACAAGCCGTTCCTGCTGCCGATCGAAGACGTATTCTCCATCTCCGGTCGTGGTACCGTTGTTACCGGTCGTGTAGAACGCGGTATCATCAAAGTGGGCGAAGAAGTTGAAATCGTTGGTATCAAAGAGACTCAGAAGTCTACCTGTACTGGCGTTGAAATGTTCCGCAAACTGCTGGACGAAGGCCGTGCCGGTGAGAACGTAGGTGTTCTGCTGCGTGGTATCAAACGTGAAGAAATCGAACGTGGTCAGGTACTGGCTAAGCCGGGCACCATCAAGCCGCACACCAAGTTCGAATCTGAAGTGTACATTCTGTCCAAAGATGAAGGCGGCCGTCATACTCCGTTCTTCAAAGGCTACCGTCCGCAGTTCTACTTCCGTACTACTGACGTGACTGGTACCATCGAACTGCCGGAAGGCGTAGAGATGGTAATGCCGGGCGACAACATCAAAATGGTTGTTACCCTGATCCACCCGATCGCGATGGACGACGGTCTGCGTTTCGCAATCCGTGAAGGCGGCCGTACCGTTGGCGCGGGCGTTGTTGCTAAAGTTCTGGGCTAATTACTCGTTAATTAGTTTTGAATTGAAGAGGGCGCTTCGGCGCCCTTTTTGTTGCCTGCTATTTAGCCGCTGTTATATTTATTTGCCTTTTTTAACGCTTCTCCCGTGGCGTAAATCGCTTTGTGCTATTGTAATCATAACCATTCTCATTTACACTTTGTGCAGAAATTGAACGGGAGCGATCATGTACGTTTGTTTGTGTAATGGTATAAGCGATAAAAAAATCCGCCAGGCTGTACGACAATTTCATCCACAGTCATTTCAACAGTTGCGTAAATTTATTCCTGTGGGAAATCAATGTGGTAAGTGTATTCGCGCCGCGCGAGAAGTGATGCAGGATGAGTTAACGCAAATGCCGGAATTTAAAGAGATCGCCTGAGTCACACTCTTTTTTTTGACATCCCTGTAGCCCCATCTACGCTCTAGAGAGTGGAAGCGGAGGGACTATAAAATGAAAGGTGATGTTAAAATCATAAATTATCTCAATAAACTATTGGGAAATGAGCTTGTCGCAATTAATCAGTATTTTCTTCATGCCCGTATGTTCAAAAACTGGGGCCTGACCCGGCTTAATGATGTTGAGTACCATGAATCCATTGATGAGATGAAACACGCCGATAAGTATATTGAGCGTATTTTATTTCTGGAAGGCATACCGAACCTACAGGATCTGGGCAAGCTGGGCATCGGTGAAGATGTCGAAGAGATGCTACGATCGGATCTCCGGCTCGAACTGGAAGGCGCAAAAGATCTACGTGAGGCAATAGCCTATGCTGATAGCGTTCATGATTATGTCAGCCGGGATATGATGATTGAAATTCTTGCCGACGAGGAAGGCCACATCGACTGGCTGGAAACTGAGCTGGATTTGATTGCTAAACTTGGTATGCAAAATTATCTGCAATCACAAATTAAGGTGACCGATTAACCGTCTGGAAAGAAAACTTTCCAACCTGTTATGAAACCCGCCACCGCCAGCCATGGCCCAAAAGGTAGCGGGTTTATTAATGCCGATTTACCTCTCACCAGTAGCGCGACGCCAAACCTGCCACAGGCCAACATGGCGGCAAGGAAAACCAGTAACGGCAGTGTTTCCCAACAATGCCACGCCCCTAAGGCAGCAAGGTACTTGACGTCGCCATATCCAAGCCCCTCTTTCTGATAACGCAGGCGATAGCCCCAGTAAATTAACGCGAATCCGCTATAGCCGGCGATAGCACCCCAAAGCGCATCCGGTAAACGCTCCGGCAGGCAAATCTGGTGATAAAGCAGACCCCCCCACAGTAATGGACAAGTAAACCGGTCAGGCAACAGTCCGGTACGCGCGTCGTATATGCCAAGTAATAAAGAGAACGACGCATAAAAAATGAGAAAGGGGAGGGCAACAAACATAAGCAAATCCTCGTCAAGGCTTGTGCTCACCTTTATAGATTTATGCGACAGCGACAACGACGTATTGCCAGGTTTGCCTGATGCCTTCCAAAGAAAAGATACGCGTTGCCATCCTATGCGTACCATCTGGAATCGTGCTCGCATAAGAATAAAGCGCTTAATTTCTATCCGACACTTGCGTCAGGCTGAGATTTACGTATAATGCGCGGGCTTGTCGTAATTGACGGCAGGTTCGATTTGAACCTCGAATAGCCGATTTGGCTATTTAACAATGCTCCCAATCGGGGAGCTACGTAAGAACGGTTACACTCTCCCATCAATCGTAATGGGTGTGAGGAGTAATCATTTTCGTTTATAAAATAATTGGAGCTCTGGTCTCATGCAGAACCAAAGAATCCGTATCCGCCTGAAAGCGTTTGATCATCGTCTGATCGATCAATCAACCGCGGAAATCGTCGAGACTGCCAAGCGCACTGGTGCGCAGGTTCGCGGTCCGATCCCGCTGCCGACCCGCAAAGAGCGCTTTACCGTTCTGATCTCTCCGCACGTTAACAAAGATGCGCGCGATCAGTACGAAATTCGCACTCACAAGCGTCTGGTTGACATCGTTGAGCCAACCGAGAAAACCGTTGATGCTCTGATGCGTCTGGACCTGGCTGCCGGTGTAGACGTGCAGATCAGCCTGGGTTAATCAGGTCATCGAGCGATTGAGAGGTTGATACAATGATTGGTTTAGTCGGTAAAAAAGTGGGTATGACCCGCATCTTCACTGAAGATGGCGTCTCTATCCCAGTAACCGTAATCGAAGTTGAAGCAAACCGTGTTACTCAGGTTAAAGACCTGGCTAACGATGGCTACCGCGCTGTTCAGGTTACTACGGGTGCTAAAAAAGCTAACCGTGTCACCAAGCCGGAAGCGGGTCACTTTGCTAAAGCTGGCGTAGAAGCTGGCCGTGGTCTGTGGGAATTCCGTCTGGCTGAAGGCGAAGAATACACCGTAGGTCAGAGCATCAGCGTTGAACTGTTTGCTGACGTTAAAAAAGTTGACGTAACCGGTACCTCTAAAGGTAAAGGTTTCGCTGGTACCGTTAAGCGCTGGAACTTCCGTACCCAAGACGCTACTCACGGTAACTCCTTGTCTCACCGCGTTCCGGGTTCTATCGGTCAGAACCAGACTCCGGGCAAAGTGTTCAAAGGCAAGAAAATGGCAGGTCAGATGGGTAATGAGCGCGTAACCGTTCAGAGCCTTGACGTAGTACGCGTTGACGCTGAGCGCAACCTGCTGCTGGTTAAGGGTGGTGTTCCGGGTGCAACCGGTTGCGACCTGATCGTTAAACCAGCTGTGAAGGCGTAAGGGGATAGCAATGGAATTAGTATTGAAAGACGCGCAGAGCGCGCTGACTGTTTCCGAAACTACCTTCGGTCGTGATTTCAACGAAGCGCTGGTTCACCAGGTTGTTGTTGCTTATGCAGCTGGTGCTCGTCAGGGTACTCGTGCTCAGAAGACTCGTGCTGAAGTAACTGGTTCCGGTAAAAAACCGTGGCGCCAGAAAGGCACTGGCCGTGCGCGTTCAGGTTCTATCAAGAGCCCGATCTGGCGTTCCGGTGGCGTGACCTTCGCTGCTCGTCCGCAGGACCACAGTCAAAAAGTTAACAAGAAGATGTACCGCGGCGCGCTGAAAAGCATCCTGTCCGAACTGGTACGTCAGGATCGTCTGATCGTTGTCGAGAAGTTCTCTGTAGAAGCGCCGAAAACTAAGCTGCTGGCACAGAAACTGAAAGACATGGCTCTGGAAGATGTGCTGATCATCACCGGTGAGCTGGACGAGAACCTGTTCCTGGCCGCACGTAACCTGCACAAGGTTGACGTACGCGATGCGACTGGTATCGACCCGGTTAGCCTGATCGCCTTCGACAAAGTCGTAATGACTGCTGATGCTGTTAAGCAAGTTGAGGAGATGCTGGCATGATTCGTGAAGAACGTCTGCTGAAGGTGCTGCGCGCACCGCACGTTTCTGAAAAAGCGTCTACTGCGATGGAAAAAACTAACACCATCGTTCTCAAAGTTGCTAAAGACGCGACCAAAGCAGAAATCAAAGCTGCTGTGCAGAAACTGTTTGAAGTCGAAGTCGAAGTCGTTAACACCCTGGTCGTTAAAGGGAAAGTTAAACGTCACGGACAGCGTATCGGTCGTCGTAGCGACTGGAAAAAAGCTTACGTCACCCTGAAAGAAGGCCAGAATCTGGACTTCGTCGGCGGCGCTGAGTAAGTCGGAGGAGTAATACAATGGCAGTTGTTAAATGTAAACCGACATCTCCGGGTCGTCGCCACGTCGTTAAAGTGGTCAACCCAGAGCTGCACAAGGGCAAACCTTTTGCTCCGCTGGTTGAAAAAAACAGCAAATCCGGTGGTCGTAACAACAATGGCCGTATCACCACTCGTCATATCGGTGGTGGTCACAAACAGGCTTATCGTATTGTTGACTTCAAACGCAACAAAGACGGTATCCCGGCAGTTGTTGAACGTCTTGAGTACGATCCGAACCGTTCCGCGAACATCGCGCTGGTTCTGTACAAAGACGGCGAACGCCGTTACATCCTGGCCCCGAAAGGCCTGAAAGCTGGCGACCAGATTCAGTCTGGCGTTGATGCTGCAATCAAAGCAGGCAACACCCTGCCGATGCGCAATATCCCGGTTGGTTCTACCGTTCATAACGTAGAAATGAAACCAGGTAAAGGCGGTCAGCTGGCGCGTTCCGCTGGTACTTACGTTCAGATCGTTGCTCGCGATGGCGCTTATGTCACCCTGCGTCTGCGTTCTGGTGAAATGCGTAAAGTCGAAGCAGACTGCCGTGCAACCCTGGGCGAAGTTGGCAATGCTGAGCATATGCTGCGCGTTCTGGGTAAAGCAGGTGCTGCACGCTGGCGTGGCGTTCGTCCTACCGTTCGCGGTACTGCGATGAACCCAGTAGACCACCCACATGGTGGTGGTGAAGGTCGTAACTTTGGTAAGCACCCGGTAACTCCGTGGGGCGTTCAGACCAAAGGTAAGAAGACCCGCAGCAACAAGCGTACTGATAAATTCATCGTACGTCGCCGTAGCAAATAATTTTAGAGGATAAGCCATGCCACGTTCTCTCAAGAAAGGTCCTTTTATTGACCTGCACTTGCTGAAGAAGGTAGAGAAAGCGGTGGAAAGCGGAGACAAGAAGCCCCTGCGCACCTGGTCCCGTCGTTCAACGATCTTTCCTAACATGATCGGTTTGACCATCGCTGTCCATAATGGTCGTCAGCACGTTCCGGTATTTGTTTCCGACGAAATGGTCGGTCACAAACTGGGTGAATTCGCACCGACTCGTACTTATCGCGGCCACGCTGCTGATAAAAAAGCGAAGAAGAAATAAGGTAGGAGGAAGAGATGGAAACTATCGCTAAACATCGCCATGCTCGTTCTTCTGCTCAGAAGGTTCGCCTTGTTGCTGACCTGATTCGCGGTAAGAAAGTGTCGCAGGCTCTGGATATTCTGACCTACACCAACAAGAAAGCGGCTGTACTGGTCAAGAAAGTTCTGGAATCTGCCATTGCTAACGCTGAACACAACGATGGCGCTGACATTGACGATCTGAAAGTTACGAAAATTTTCGTAGACGAAGGCCCGAGCATGAAGCGCATTATGCCGCGTGCAAAAGGTCGTGCAGATCGCATCCTGAAGCGCACCAGCCACATCACTGTGGTTGTGTCCGATCGCTGAGACTCTGGAGACTAGCAATGGGTCAGAAAGTACATCCTAATGGTATTCGCCTGGGTATTGTAAAACCATGGAACTCTACCTGGTTTGCGAACACCAAAGAATTCGCTGACAACCTGGACAGCGATTTTAAAGTACGTCAGTACCTGACGAAGGAACTGGCTAAAGCGTCTGTATCTCGTATCGTTATCGAGCGTCCGGCTAAGAGCATCCGTGTGACTATTCACACCGCTCGCCCGGGTATCGTTATCGGTAAAAAAGGTGAAGACGTAGAAAAACTGCGTAAGGTCGTAGCGGATATCGCTGGCGTTCCTGCACAGATCAACATCGCCGAAGTTCGTAAACCTGAACTGGACGCTAAACTGGTTGCTGACAGCATCACTTCTCAGCTGGAACGTCGCGTTATGTTCCGTCGTGCGATGAAGCGTGCTGTACAGAACGCCATGCGTCTGGGCGCTAAAGGTATCAAAGTTGAAGTTAGCGGCCGTCTGGGCGGCGCGGAAATCGCACGTACCGAATGGTACCGCGAAGGTCGCGTACCGCTGCACACTCTGCGTGCTGACATCGACTACAACACCTCTGAAGCGCACACCACTTATGGTGTAATCGGCGTTAAAGTGTGGATCTTCAAAGGCGAGATCCTGGGTGGTATGGCTGCTGTTGAACAACCGGAAAAACCGGCTGCTCAACCGAAAAAGCAGCAGCGTAAAGGCCGTAAATAAGGAGCGTCGCTGATGTTACAACCAAAGCGTACAAAATTCCGTAAAATGCACAAAGGCCGCAACCGTGGTCTGGCTGCAGGCGCGGATGTTAGCTTCGGCAGCTTCGGCCTGAAAGCTGTTGGCCGTGGTCGTCTGACTGCCCGTCAGATCGAAGCAGCACGTCGTGCTATGACCCGTGCAGTTAAGCGTCAAGGTAAGATCTGGATCCGTGTATTCCCGGACAAACCGATCACTGAAAAGCCGCTGGCAGTGCGTATGGGTAAAGGTAAAGGTAACGTGGAGTATTGGGTTGCCTTGATTCAGCCGGGTAAAGTCCTGTATGAAATGGACGGCGTACCGGAAGAGCTGGCCCGTGAAGCATTCAAGCTGGCAGCAGCGAAACTGCCGATTAAAACCACCTTTGTAACTAAGACGGTGATGTAATGAAAGCAAAAGAGCTGCGTGAGAAGAGCGTTGAAGAGCTGAACACCGAGCTACTGAACCTGCTGCGTGAGCAGTTCAACCTGCGTATGCAGGCTGCAAGTGGCCAGCTGCAACAGTCTCACCTGTTGAAGCAAGTGCGTCGTGATGTCGCACGCGTTAAGACTTTACTGACTGAGAAGGCGGGTGCGTAATGACCGATAAAATCCGTACTCTGCAAGGTCGCGTGGTTAGCGACAAAATGGAGAAATCCATTGTTGTTGCTATCGAACGTTTTGTGAAACACCCGATCTACGGTAAATTCATCAAGCGTACGACCAAAATGCACGTACATGACGAGAACAACGAATGCGGTATCGGCGACGTGGTTGAAATCCGCGAATGCCGTCCGCTGTCCAAGACCAAATCCTGGACTCTGGTTCGCGTTGTAGAGAAAGCGGTTCTGTAATACAGTACGCATTCTCAACGAATAAACGGCTCAGCGATGGGCCGTTTATTTTTTCTACCCATATCTGATTTGCGGTGTTATAATGCCGCGCCCTCGATATGGGGTTTTTTTAACGACCTGATTTTCGGGTCTCAGTAGTAGTTGACATTAGCGGAGCACTAAAATGATCCAAGAACAGACTATGCTGAACGTCGCCGACAACTCCGGTGCACGTCGCGTAATGTGTATCAAGGTTCTGGGTGGCTCGCACCGTCGCTACGCAGGCGTAGGCGACATCATTAAGATCACCATCAAAGAAGCGATTCCGCGTGGTAAGGTCAAAAAAGGTGATGTGCTGAAGGCGGTAGTGGTGCGCACCAAGAAGGGTGTTCGTCGCCCGGACGGTTCTGTCATTCGCTTCGATGGTAATGCATGCGTTATTTTAAACAATAACAGCGAGCAGCCTATCGGTACGCGTATTTTTGGGCCGGTAACTCGTGAACTTCGTAACGAGAAGTTCATGAAAATTATCTCTCTGGCACCAGAAGTACTCTAAGGAGCGAATCATGGCAGCGAAAATCCGTCGTGATGACGAAGTTATCGTGTTAACCGGTAAAGATAAAGGTAAACGCGGTAAAGTTAAGAATGTCCTGTCTTCCGGCAAGGTCATTGTTGAAGGTATCAACCTGGTTAAGAAACACCAGAAGCCGGTTCCGGCTCTGAACCAACCGGGCGGCATCGTTGAAAAAGAAGCTGCAATTCAGGTTTCTAACGTTGCAATCTTCAATGCGGCAACCGGCAAGGCTGACCGTGTAGGCTTTAGATTCGAAGACGGCAAAAAAGTCCGTTTCTTCAAGTCTAACAGCGAAACTATCAAGTAATTTGGAGTAGTACGATGGCGAAACTGCATGATTACTACAAAGACGAAGTAGTTAACAAACTCATGACTGAGTTTAACTACAATTCTGTCATGCAAGTCCCTCGGGTCGAGAAGATCACCCTGAACATGGGTGTTGGTGAAGCGATCGCTGACAAGAAACTGCTGGATAACGCAGCAGCAGACCTGACAGCAATCTCCGGTCAAAAACCGTTGATCACCAAAGCACGCAAATCTGTTGCAGGCTTCAAAATCCGTCAGGGCTATCCGATCGGCTGTAAAGTAACTCTGCGTGGCGAACGCATGTGGGAGTTCTTTGAGCGCCTGATCACTATTGCTGTTCCTCGTATCCGTGACTTCCGTGGCTTGTCCGCTAAGTCATTCGACGGTCGTGGTAACTACAGCATGGGTGTCCGTGAGCAGATCATCTTCCCAGAAATCGACTACGATAAAGTCGACCGCGTTCGTGGTTTGGATATTACCATTACCACTACTGCGAAATCTGACGAAGAAGGCCGTGCTCTGCTGGCTGCCTTTGACTTCCCGTTCCGCAAGTAAGGTAGGGTTACTAAATGGCTAAGCAATCAATGAAAGCACGCGAAGTAAAACGCGTAGCTTTAGCTGATAAATACTTCGCGAAACGCGCTGAACTGAAAGCGATCATCTCTGATGTGAACGCAACCGACGAAGATCGTTGGAATGCGGTTCTTAAGCTGCAGACTCTGCCGCGTGATTCCAGCCCGTCACGTCAGCGTAACCGCTGCCGTCAAACTGGTCGTCCGCACGCTTTCCTGCGGAAGTTCGGGTTGAGCCGTATTAAGGTCCGTGAAGCCGCTATGCGCGGTGAAATTCCGGGTCTGAAAAAGGCTAGCTGGTAATTGTCACCAATTGAATCACGGGAGTAAAGACAGATGAGCATGCAAGATCCGATCGCGGATATGCTGACCCGTATCCGTAACGGTCAGGCCGCGAACAAAGCTGCGGTCACCATGCCTTCCTCCAAGCTGAAAGTGGCAATTGCCAACGTGCTGAAGGAAGAAGGTTTTATTGAAGATTTTAAAGTTGAAGGCGACACCAAGCCGGAACTGGAACTGACTCTTAAGTATTTCCAGGGTAAAGCTGTTGTAGAAAGCATTCAGCGTGTCAGCCGCCCAGGTCTGCGCATCTACAAACGTAAAGATGAGCTGCCGAAAGTTATGGCCGGTCTGGGTATCGCAGTTGTTTCTACCTCTAAAGGTGTTATGACTGATCGTGCAGCGCGCCAGGCTGGTCTTGGTGGCGAAATTATCTGCTACGTAGCCTAATCGGAGGAAAAAATGTCTCGTGTTGCTAAAGCACCGGTCGTTGTTCCTGCCGGCGTTGATGTCAAAATCAACGGTCAGGTTATTACGATCAAAGGTAAAAACGGCGAGCTGACTCGTACTCTCAACGATGCTGTTGAAGTTAAACATGCAGATAATGCACTGACCTTCGGTCCGCGTGATGGTTACGCAGACGGTTGGGCACAGGCTGGTACCGCGCGTGCCCTGCTGAACTCAATGGTTATCGGTGTTACCGAAGGCTTCACTAAGAAGCTGCAGCTGGTTGGTGTAGGTTATCGTGCAGCGGTTAAAGGGAATGTAGTAAACCTGTCTTTAGGTTTCTCTCACCCGGTTGACCATCAGCTGCCGGCAGGTATCACTGCTGAATGTCCGACTCAAACTGAAATCGTGCTGAAAGGCGCTGATAAGCAGGTGATCGGTCAGGTTGCAGCAGATCTGCGCGCCTACCGTCGTCCTGAGCCTTACAAAGGCAAGGGTGTTCGTTACGCCGACGAAGTCGTGCGTACCAAAGAGGCTAAGAAGAAGTAAGGTAACACTATGGATAAGAAATCTGCTCGTATCCGTCGTGCGACCCGCGCACGCCGCAAGCTCAAAGAGCTGGGCGCAACTCGCCTGGTGGTACATCGTACCCCGCGTCATATTTACGCACAGGTAATTGCACCGAACGGTTCTGAAGTTCTGGTAGCTGCTTCTACTGTAGAAAAAGCTATCGCTGAACAACTGAAGTACACCGGTAACAAAGACGCGGCTGCAGCTGTGGGTAAAGCTGTCGCTGAACGCGCTCTGGAAAAAGGCATCAAAGATGTGTCCTTTGACCGTTCCGGGTTCCAATATCATGGTCGTGTCCAGGCACTGGCAGATGCTGCCCGTGAAGCTGGCCTTCAGTTCTAAGGTAGAGGTGTAAGATGGCTCACATCGAAAAACAAGCTGGCGAACTGCAGGAAAAGCTGATCGCGGTAAACCGCGTATCTAAAACCGTTAAAGGTGGTCGTATTTTCTCCTTCACAGCTCTGACTGTAGTAGGCGATGGTAACGGTCGCGTAGGTTTTGGTTACGGTAAAGCGCGTGAAGTTCCAGCAGCGATCCAGAAAGCGATGGAAAAAGCCCGTCGCAATATGATTAACGTCGCGCTGAATAACGGCACCCTGCAGCACCCGGTTAAAGGTGTTCACACGGGGTCTCGTGTATTCATGCAGCCAGCTTCCGAAGGTACCGGTATCATCGCCGGTGGTGCAATGCGCGCCGTTCTGGAAGTTGCTGGGGTTCATAACGTTCTGGCTAAAGCATACGGTTCCACCAACCCGATCAACGTGGTTCGTGCAACTATCGACGGCCTGGAAAATATGAATTCTCCAGAAATGGTCGCTGCCAAGCGTGGTAAATCCGTTGAAGAAATTCTGGGGAAATAAACCATGGCAAAGACTATTAAAATTACTCAAACCCGCAGTGCAATCGGTCGTCTGCCGAAACACAAGGCAACGCTGCTTGGCCTGGGTCTGCGTCGTATTGGCCACACCGTAGAGCGCGAGGATACTCCTGCTGTTCGTGGTATGGTCAACGCGGTTTCCTTCATGGTTAAAGTTGAGGAGTAAGAGATGCGTTTAAATACTCTGTCTCCGGCCGAAGGCTCCAAAAAGGCGGGTAAACGCCTGGGTCGTGGTATCGGTTCTGGCCTCGGTAAAACCGGTGGTCGTGGTCACAAAGGTCAGAAGTCTCGTTCTGGCGGTGGCGTACGTCGCGGTTTCGAGGGTGGTCAGATGCCTCTGTACCGTCGTCTGCCGAAATTCGGCTTCACTTCTCGCAAAGCAGCGATTACAGCCGAAGTTCGTCTGTCTGACCTGGCGAAAGTAGAAGGCGGCGTTGTAGACCTGAACACGCTGAAAGCGGCAAACATTATCGGTATCCAGATCGAGTTCGCGAAAGTGATCCTGGCTGGCGAAGTCACTACTCCGGTAACTGTTCGTGGCCTGCGTGTTACTAAAGGCGCTCGTGCTGCTATCGAAGCTGCTGGCGGTAAAATCGAGGAATAAGTAGCAGATGGCTAAACAACCGGGATTAGATTTTCAAAGTGCCAAAGGTGGCTTAGGTGAGCTGAAACGCAGACTGCTGTTTGTTATCGGCGCGCTGATTGTGTTCCGTATTGGCTCTTTTATTCCGATCCCTGGTATTGATGCCGCTGTACTTGCCAAACTGCTTGAGCAACAGCGAGGCACCATCATTGAAATGTTTAACATGTTCTCTGGTGGTGCTCTCAGCCGTGCTTCTATCTTTGCCCTGGGGATCATGCCGTATATTTCGGCGTCGATCATTATCCAGCTGTTGACGGTGGTTCATCCAACGCTGGCAGAAATTAAGAAAGAAGGGGAGTCTGGTCGTCGTAAGATCAGCCAGTACACCCGTTACGGTACTCTGGTGCTGGCGATATTCCAGTCGATCGGTATTGCTACCGGTTTGCCGAATATGCCTGGTATGCAGGGCCTGGTGATGAATCCAGGCTTTGCATTCTATTTCACCGCTGTTGTAAGTCTGGTTACAGGGACGATGTTCCTGATGTGGCTCGGCGAACAGATTACTGAGCGCGGTATCGGTAACGGTATCTCAATCATCATCTTCGCTGGTATCGTTGCGGGACTCCCGCCAGCCATTGCCCATACTATCGAGCAAGCGCGTCAAGGCGACCTGCACTTCCTCGTGTTGCTGTTGGTTGCAGTATTAGTATTTGCAGTGACGTTCTTTGTAGTATTCGTTGAACGTGGTCAACGCCGTATTGTGGTAAACTACGCCAAACGTCAGCAAGGTCGTCGTGTCTATGCTGCACAGAGCACACATTTACCGCTGAAAGTGAATATGGCGGGGGTAATCCCGGCAATCTTCGCTTCCAGTATTATTCTGTTCCCGGCGACCATCGCGTCATGGTTCGGGGGCGGTACTGGTTGGAACTGGCTGACAACAATTTCGCTGTATTTGCAGCCTGGGCAACCGCTTTATGTGTTACTCTATGCGTCTGCAATCATCTTCTTCTGTTTCTTCTACACGGCGTTGGTTTTCAACCCGCGTGAAACAGCAGATAACCTGAAGAAGTCCGGTGCATTTGTACCAGGAATTCGTCCGGGAGAGCAAACGGCGAAGTATATCGATAAAGTAATGACCCGCCTGACCCTGGTTGGTGCGCTGTATATTACCTTTATCTGCCTGATCCCGGAGTTCATGCGTGATGCAATGAAAGTGCCGTTCTACTTCGGTGGGACCTCACTGCTTATCGTTGTTGTCGTGATTATGGACTTTATGGCTCAAGTGCAAACTCTGATGATGTCCAGTCAGTATGAGTCTGCATTGAAGAAGGCGAACCTGAAAGGCTACGGCCGTTAATTGGTCGCCTGAGAAGTTACGGAGAGTAAAAATGAAAGTTCGTGCTTCCGTCAAGAAATTATGCCGTAACTGCAAAATCGTTAAGCGTGATGGTGTCATCCGTGTGATTTGCAGTGCCGAGCCGAAGCATAAACAGCGCCAAGGCTGATTTTTTCGCATATTTTTCTTGCAAAGTTGGGTTGAGCTGGCTAGATTAGCCAGCCAATCTTTTGTATGTCTGTACGTTTCCATTTGAGTATCCTGAAAACGGGCTTTTCAGCATGGTACGTACATATTAAATAGTAGGAGTGCATAGTGGCCCGTATAGCAGGCATTAACATTCCTGATCAGAAACACGCCGTGATCGCGTTAACTTCGATCTACGGTGTCGGCAAGACCCGTTCTAAAGCCATCCTGGCTGCAGCGGGTATCGCTGAAAATGTTAAGATCAGTGAGCTGTCTGAAGAACAAATCGACACGCTGCGTGACGAAGTTGCCAAATTTGTCGTTGAAGGTGATCTGCGCCGTGAAATCAGCATGAGCATCAAGCGCCTGATGGATCTTGGTTGCTATCGCGGTTTGCGTCATCGTCGTGGTCTCCCGGTTCGCGGTCAGCGTACCAAGACCAACGCTCGTACCCGTAAGGGTCCGCGCAAACCGATCAAGAAATAATCGGGGTGATTGAATAATGGCAAAGGCACCAGTTCGCGCACGTAAACGTGTAAGAAAACAAGTCTCTGACGGCGTGGCTCATATCCATGCTTCTTTCAACAACACCATCGTGACTATTACCGATCGTCAGGGTAATGCGCTGGGTTGGGCAACAGCCGGTGGTTCCGGTTTCCGTGGTTCTCGCAAATCCACTCCGTTTGCAGCTCAGGTTGCAGCAGAGCGTTGCGCTGACGCCGTGAAAGAATACGGTATCAAGAATCTGGAAGTTATGGTTAAAGGTCCGGGTCCAGGCCGCGAATCTACTATTCGTGCTCTGAACGCCGCTGGTTTCCGCATCACTAATATTACTGATGTGACTCCGATCCCTCATAACGGTTGTCGTCCGCCGAAAAAACGTCGCGTATAACGCTTCGTTTTCCAGGTTAGTTGGAGAAAGAAAATGGCAAGATATTTGGGTCCTAAGCTCAAGCTGAGCCGTCGTGAGGGCACCGACTTATTCCTTAAGTCTGGCGTTCGCGCGATCGATACCAAGTGTAAAATTGAACAAGCTCCTGGCCAGCACGGTGCGCGTAAGCCGCGTCTGTCTGACTATGGTGTGCAGTTGCGTGAAAAGCAAAAAGTTCGCCGCATTTACGGTGTGCTGGAGCGTCAGTTCCGTAACTACTACAAAGAAGCAGCACGTCTGAAAGGCAACACCGGTGAAAACCTGTTGGCTCTGCTGGAAGGTCGTCTGGACAACGTTGTATACCGTATGGGCTTCGGCGCCACTCGTGCAGAAGCACGTCAGCTGGTTAGCCATAAAGCAATTATGGTAAACGGTCGTGTTGTTAACATCGCTTCTTATCAGGTTAGTCCGAATGACGTTGTTAGCATTCGTGAGAAAGCGAAGAAGCAGTCTCGCGTGAAAGCCGCTCTGGAGCTGGCTGAGCAGCGTGAAAAGCCAACCTGGCTGGAAGTTGATGCTGGCAAGATGGAAGGTACGTACAAGCGTAAGCCTGAGCGTTCTGATCTGTCTGCGGACATTAACGAACACCTGATCGTCGAGCTTTACTCCAAGTAAAGCTTAGTACCAAAGAGAGGACACAATGCAGGGTTCTGTGACAGAGTTTCTAAAACCGCGCCTGGTAGATATCGAGCAAGTGAGTTCGACGCACGCCAAGGTGACCCTTGAGCCTTTAGAGCGTGGCTTCGGCCATACTCTGGGTAACGCACTGCGCCGTATTCTGCTCTCATCGATGCCGGGTTGCGCGGTGACCGAGGTTGAGATTGATGGTGTACTACATGAGTACAGCACCAAAGAAGGCGTTCAGGAAGACATCCTGGAAATCCTGCTCAACCTGAAAGGGCTGGCGGTGAGAGTTCAGGGTAAAGATGAAGTTATTCTTACCTTGAATAAATCTGGCATTGGCCCTGTGACTGCAGCCGATATCACCCATGATGGGGATGTCGAAATCGTCAAGCCGCAGCACGTGATCTGCCACCTGACCGATGAAAACGCGTCTATTAGTATGCGTATCAAAGTTCAGCGCGGTCGTGGTTATGTGCCGGCTTCTACCCGAATTCATTCGGAAGAAGATGAGCGCCCAATCGGCCGTCTGCTGGTCGACGCCTGCTACAGCCCTGTAGAGCGTATTGCCTACAATGTTGAAGCAGCGCGTGTAGAACAGCGTACCGACCTGGACAAGCTGGTCATCGAAATGGAAACCAACGGCACAATCGATCCTGAAGAGGCGATTCGTCGTGCGGCAACCATCCTGGCTGAACAACTGGAAGCTTTCGTTGATTTACGTGATGTACGTCAACCAGAAGTGAAAGAAGAGAAACCAGAATTCGATCCGATCCTGCTGCGCCCTGTTGACGATCTGGAATTGACTGTCCGCTCTGCTAACTGCCTCAAGGCAGAAGCTATCCACTATATCGGTGATCTGGTACAGCGTACCGAGGTTGAGCTTCTTAAGACGCCTAACCTGGGTAAAAAATCTCTTACCGAGATTAAAGACGTGCTGGCTTCCCGTGGACTGTCTCTGGGTATGCGCCTGGAAAACTGGCCACCGGCAAGCATCGCTGACGAGTAACCGGATCACAGGTTAAGGTTTTACTGAGAAGGATAAGGTCATGCGCCATCGTAAGAGTGGTCGTCAACTGAACCGCAACAGCAGCCATCGCCAGGCTATGTTCCGCAACATGGCAGGTTCACTGGTTCGTCATGAAATCATCAAGACGACCCTGCCTAAAGCGAAAGAGCTGCGTCGCGTAGTTGAGCCGCTGATTACTCTTGCCAAGACTGATAGCGTTGCTAATCGTCGTCTGGCATTCGCCCGTACTCGTGATAACGAGATCGTGGCAAAACTGTTTAACGAGCTGGGCCCGCGTTTCGCGAGCCGCGCCGGTGGTTACACTCGCATTCTGAAGTGTGGCTTCCGTGCAGGCGACAACGCGCCGATGGCATACATCGAGCTGGTTGATCGTTCAGAGAAAACAGAAGCTGCTGCAGAGTAATCTGTAGTAACGTAAAAAAACCCGCTTCGGCGGGTTTTTTTATATCCTCCTGAACCCCACATATCTACAATAATTGTATTCTTTTCGTTCAATCCCTGGAGCGACACATGTGGTTACTTGACCAGTGGGCAGAGCGTCATATTATCGAGGCACAGCGTAAAGGCGAGTTTGATAATCTGCCTGGCCGCGGTGAGCCGCTTATTCTGGATGATGATTCTCATGTGCCGGCGGAACTTCGTGCGGGTTATCGCTTACTCAAGAATGCGGGCTGTCTTCCCCCTGAACTGGAGCAGCGCAGAGATGCTATTCAGTTACTTGATATCCTCAACAGTATCCGGGAAGATGACCCTCGATACCATCAGGTTAGTCGCCAGCTCTCGCTGCTTGAACTAAAACTTCGGCAGGCTGGGTTGAGTACCGACTTTTTACACGGTGAGTATGCAGAAAAACTGCTGCATAAAATCAACGATAATTAACGGAGCTTGTATGTATCGCATTGGTGAGCTGGCAAAGCTGGCAGACGTAACGCCTGATACCATTCGCTACTATGAAAAACAGCAGATGATGGATCATGAGGTACGTACTGAAGGCGGGTTTCGTCTGTATACCGAAAACGATCTGCAGCGTCTCAAGTTTATTCGTTATGCGCGACAGTTGGGTTTCACGCTCGACTCGATCCGCGAGCTTTTATCGATCCGAATTGATCCTGAGCACCATACCTGTCAGGAGTCAAAAAGTATTGTGCAAGAGCGATTGCAGGAGGTTGAAGCCAGGATTGCGGAACTGCAAACGATGCAGCGTTCGTTACAAAGGCTTAATGATGCTTGTTGCGGAACGGCCCACAGTAGCGTCTATTGTTCCATTCTGGAAGCCCTGGAACAGGGGGCCAGTGGGGCGAAATCAGGATGTTGATTTATTGAAGCGGCGGGGCTACACTCGCGCCGTTAATTTATACAATCGGGAGACATTATGAGTCGTTATCAACATAAGAAAGGGCAGATAAAGGACAATGCCATTGAGGCATTGTTACACGATCCCCTTTTCAGGCAACGCGTTGAAAAAAATAAGAAAGGCAAAGGAAGCTATCTGCGCAAAGGTAAACACGGTAACCGGGGGAACTGGGAGGCCAGTGGCAAGAAAGTAAGTAACTTTTTTACCACTGGCCTTCTGCTTATTAAGAACGGTTATTTTGTTCTTTCAGCAGATCGCGGATTTCGCCCAATAACACTTCCTCTTTAGAAGGCGCTGGCGGAGCTGCCGGCTCTTCTGCTTTTTTACGGTTGAGTCTGTTGATAAGCTTAATGGCAACAAAGATAGCAAAGGCCACAATCACAAAATCAAATACGTTCTGGATAAACACGCCGTAATGCATGACGACCGCCGGAATATCTCCCTGCGCTTCGCGTAACGTAAAAGCAAATTGTTTAAAGTCGATCCCGCCGATTAACAATCCCAACGGCGGCATAATGATATCGGCAACCAGTGAAGAAACAATCTTACCGAATGCCGCGCCAATAATGACACCCACTGCCAAATCCACAACATTCCCGCGCATCGCGAATTCGCGAAATTCTTTAATAAAACTCATTTTTATTCTCCCTATGCAGCTGACGTTATAAGTTTAACAAATGCTAAGGCATTTTCCATTTACGGCTTCTGTTTAGCGAAATAAATTAAACCTTGATAAATAAAGGGAATTAAAAAGGGCACTGAATGAGCGCCCCTTAAATTAGAGGAAGAAAGGACTTGGCTGGAACAGACGTTCGACGTCGGTAATAAACTTTTTATCGGTCAAAAACATAATGACGTGATCGCCTTGTTCAATGCGCAAATTGTCATTAGCGATCATGACATCATTTCCACGCACCACCGCGCCAATAATGGTGCCTGGCGGCAGTTTAATTTCGTCAATGACGCGGCCAACCACGCGGGAAGTGCTTTCATCGCCGTGCGCGACGGCTTCGATGGCTTCGGCAACCCCGCGACGTAGTGAGGAAACGCCGACGATATCCGCTTTACGCACATGGCTCAGTAATGCAGAGATGGTGGCCTGCTGCGGAGAAATCGCAATATCTATAACGCTACCCTGCACAAGATCGACATAAGCGCGGCGCTGAATCAGCACCATCACTTTTTTGGCGCCCATCCGCTTGGCCAACATCGCGGACATGATATTGGCTTCATCATCGTTAGTGACCGCGATAAAGAGATCGACCTGATCAATATGCTCCTCCGCCAGCAATTCCTGATCGGAAGCGTCGCCAAAAAAGACGATCGTGTTTTGCAGTTTCTCAGCCAGTTCTGCGGCGCGTTGTTGATCGCGTTCGATCAATTTAACGCTATAGTCTTTTTCCAGACGCCTTGCCAGCCCGGCGCCGATATTGCCGCCGCCCACCAGCATGATGCGCTTGTAGGGTTTTTCCAGACGCTGTAATTCGCTCATTACTGCACGGATATGCTGTGAAGCCGCAATAAAGAAGACTTCATCCCCTGCTTCCACGATAGTCGAGCCCTGAGGACGGATTGGTCTGTCATGGCGGAAAATTGCGGCAACGCGGGTATCGATATGCGGCATATGCTCTCGCATTGTCGAGAGCGCGTTACCTATTAGTGGACCGCCATAGTAGGCTTTTACTACTGCCAGACTGACTTTCCCTTCAGCAAAGTTTACAACCTGTAATGCTCCCGGATACTCGATCAGGCGATAAATATTATCGATAACCAACTGCTCCGGCGCGATCAGATGATCAATCGGAACCGCTTCAGAATGAAAGAGTTTATCCGCATCGCGAACATAGTCCGGGGAGCGAATGCGGGCGATACGGTTTGGAGTGTTGAAGAGTGAATAGGCTACCTGGCAGGCAACCATATTAGTTTCATCTGAACTGGTGACAGCGACCAGCATATCCGCATCGTCAGCGCCCGCTTCGCGCAACACGCGGGGATGCGAACCATGCCCCTGAACTACGCGTAGATCGAACTTATCTTGCAAACTGCGTAACCGTTCGCCGTTGGTATCAACCACCGTGATGTCGTTGTTTTCGCCGACCAGGTTTTCCGCCAGTGTTCCGCCAACTTGCCCTGCGCCCAGTATGATAATTTTCATCAGTCGTGGCCCGTTATCTCATCACTTCTTGATTAGCTTAGCGTAAAAGAACCCATCACCTTCTTCGCCGCCCGGCAGATTCTGTTGTCCTGGCTGATCAGGTGTTCCCGTTTCGCTGAGCGCGGCATCGGGAGTGCGTTGTAAAAAGGTTTTGATCTGATCGCGGTTTTCTTCCGGCAGTACGGAACAGGTGGCGTAAACCAGCGTCCCGCCGGGCTTCAGGCGCGGCCAGACGGCATCAAGAATTTCCGCCTGTAATTGCGCCAGTTCCGCGATATCGCGATCGCGACGCAGCCATTTGATATCTGGATGACGGCGAATGACGCCGGTTGCGGAGCAGGGCGCATCCAGCAGAATACGGTCAAACTGCTGCTCGCCGCACCATTGGGAGGGATAACGTCCATCCCCTTGTTTAACTGTCGCTTTCATCCCAAGACGCTTTAGGTTGTCGTAAACGCGGGAGAGTCGTTGTTCATCAATATCAACCGCCAACACGTCTGCTTCGGGGGCCACTTCGAGAATATGCGTGGTTTTACCGCCGGGCGCGGCGCACAAGTCTAAAATGTGCTCACCGTTCTGAGGAGCGAGAAAAACCGCACATCCCTGCGCAGAGGCATCCTGGACAGTTACCCAACCCTCAGCAAAACCGGGTAAAGCATGTACCGGAGCTGGCGTTTCCAGACGTACAGCGTCGGGATAATCGGGATGGGGATATCCCTTCATGCCTGCGTCTTCAAGTAAGCCAAGCCAACCGTCGCGGGTGTGGTGTGTACGATTTACACGTAGCCACATCGGTGGACGCTGGTTATTCGCTTCAATAATGCGTTGCCACTGTGTGGGGTAAGCATTTTGCAAACGCTTTACCAGCCAACCTGGATGTAAAAAGCGCGCATCGCTGGTCGCAAACTCATTAAGCAACGTTTCCTGCTGGCGCTGGAACTGGCGCAGGACGCCGTTAATTAACCCTTTCAACTGCGGACGTTTGATGGAGACCGCGCCTTCAACGGTTTCAGCCAGCGCCGCATGGGGAGGAACGCGGGTGTACAGCAACTGATAAAAGCCGACCATAATTAAGTAATGCACTGTACGCTGCTTGCCGGTCATTGGACGAGACATCAGCTTATTGATCAGCCATTCCAGCTGTGAAAGGGTGCGCAGGACGCCAAAGCACAGCTCCTGAAGTAGCGCTTTGTCTTTATCGGCGACTTTTTGTTGCAGCGGCGGGAGCACATTACTTAATGATTGTCCCTGTTCGACGACCTGTTCAACGGCCTGTGCTGCCAGACTACGTAAATTGTTTTGTTTTTTCATATGTATAAAATAAAAATGCCCGGTAACACCGGGCGTATAAAGACGTGACCGTCAGGCAAGACGGTTACCAGGAATAAACCATTCCTTGCGTGAATTTAACAGATCCTGGGCGCTCATCGCTTTTTTGCCGGCAGGCTGAAGCGAAAGCAAATTTAATATCCCCTTGCCTGTTGCAACCTGAATGCCCTGTTTCGTCGCGGCCAGAATGGTTCCCGGCAGCGACTGCGTGGCGTCCCCAATGACGGACGCCTGCCAGACTTTTACCGGCTGGCCGTCGATTTCCAGCCAGCTCATTGGCCACGGATTAAAGGCGCGAATGCAACGCTCCAGCTGTGCTGCGGAGAGAGACCAGTCGATACGCGCTTCTTCTTTACTGAGCTTTTCCGCATGAGTGACCAGCGCTTCATTCTGCGCTTCAGGCGTCGCTGTGCCGTCCGCCAGTTGTTTTAGTGTGGTAATTAACCCCTGCGGGCCAAGTTCAGCCAACTTATTATACAGTGAGCCACTGGTATCTTCTGCGGTAATCGGGCACGCAAGTTTATACAGCATGTCGCCGGTATCCAGCCCTACATCCATCTGCATAATTGTGACGCCGGTTTCCGCATCGCCTGCCCAAAGTGAGCGCTGAATAGGCGCCGCGCCGCGCCAGCGTGGAAGCAGCGAACCGTGAACGTTGATACATCCGAGACGGGGCATATCCAGCACTGCCTTTGGGAGAATCAGACCATATGCTACGACAACCATGACGTCGGCATGTAAGTCAGCAACCAGTTGCTGGTTTTCCTGAGGACGAAGCGACACGGGCTGGAAAACGGGCAAGCCTTTTTCTTCCGCCAACACTTTTACCGGGCTGGGCATCAACTTTTTGCCGCGACCTGCTGGACGATCGGGTTGGGTAAATACGCCGACAACGTTATGTCCAGAAGTTAACAGCGCGTCGAGATGACGCGCTGCAAAGTCAGGTGTACCCGCAAAAATAATACGTAGTGAATCTGACACGTTGGTTCTTGTCCTTTAAGCCCGGGCGTTCAGGCGGTCGAGTTTTTCTACTTTCTGACGAATACGTTGTTGCTTCAGCGGCGACAAATAATCGATAAACAGTTTACCGACCAGGTGATCCATCTCATGCTGAATGCAGATTGCCAGCAAACCATCCGCTTCAAGCTCAAACGGGTTGCCGTCGCGATCCAGCGCGCGGATTTTCACTTTCTCGGCGCGCGGCACTAAAGCGCGCTGTTCCGGAATCGACAGACAGCCTTCTTCTATACCCGTTTCGCCACTTTTCTCCAGCAATTCCGGGTTAATGAGTACCAGGCGCTCGTCGCGGTTTTCCGAAACGTCAATCACGATGATCCGCTGGTGGATATCGACCTGCGTTGCGGCCAGACCGATACCTTCTTCCGCGTACATCGTTTCGAACATATCATCGACGATACGCTGAATTTCTGCATTCACTTCTTCAACCGGCTTTGCGACTTTGCGAAGGCGCTCGTCCGGAATATGTAACACTTGCAAAACTGACATAATTATCCAGAGTTGTGTTCAGGAGTATTACCTCTATTCTAGACAAATCCCCACCTGATTGACAGCATCAGTGACCAATCGCAAAGATTGTTCAGACTGCTTGTGGCAGGGGAGGGAAAGGATGGCCCGTACCGAAATTTGGTTACGTTTAATGTACGTCGGCGACCTTTATGGCGAGGCGATGTTGAACATGGCGAACTCGCTTATTCGCCAGCCTCAGATAAATCGCACGCACCTTCAGGAGGCTGGTCTTACCGCGCGGCAAGCTGAACGTTTTTTACAGCTTCCAGCAGGTGTGCTTGATGAGACATTACGCTGGCTTGAACTACCGCAGCACCATTTTCTGTGTGCGGATAGTGAGATTTATCCTCCCCAACTGCGTGCTATTGACGATTATCCTGGCGCTATTTTTATTGACGGCGATCCTGCCTGTCTGCATACCTGCCAACTTGCCGTCGTAGGGAGCCGGAGCCACTCCTGGTATGGAGAACGCTGGGGACGTCTGCTTTGCGAAAGCCTTGCGAAAAGCGGTTTGACGATCACCAGCGGCCTTGCCCGGGGAATTGATGGCGTAGCACACAACGCCGCGGTGAGTATGGGGGGAAAAAGTGTAGCGGTGTTAGGGAATGGCTTGGCAAAGATTTATCCTCGCCGACATGCCATGCTGGCTGAAAACTTGATTGCCGCCGGCGGCGCAGTGGTCTCAGAATTTCCGCTTTCAACGCCTCCGCTACCGCAAAATTTTCCTCGCAGAAACCGTATCATCAGCGGACTGAGCAAAGGCGTGCTGGTGATTGAGGCGGCGTTGCGCAGCGGTTCGTTGGTGACGGCGCGCTGCGCGCTTGAACAGGGGCGGGACGTTTTTGCATTACCAGGTCCTATCGGTAGTCCGGGAAGCGAAGGCACGCACTGGTTAATTAAACAAGGGGCCACGCTTGTGACGACGCCGGAGGATATTCTGGAAAATTTGCAATACGGCTTACACTGGTTGCCAACTACGGCGGAAAATTCACTTTATTCACTAAATCAGGATGAGGCGGCATTGCCATTTCCTGAGCTCCTGGCTAACGTAGGAGATGAGGTAACACCTGTTGACGTCGTCGCTGAACGTGCCGGCCAACCTGTGCCAGCGGTAGTGGCTCAGCTACTCGAACTGGAGTTAGCAGGATGGATCGCAGCTGTACCCGGCGGCTATGTCCGATTAAGGAGGGCAAGCCATGTTCGACGTACTAATGTATTTGTTTGAAACATACATCCATAACGAAGCCGAGCTGCGCGTGGATCAGGACAGACTGGAGCGTGATCTCACCGACGCTGGGTTTGATCGCGAAGACATCTACAATGCGCTGCTGTGGCTGGAAAAACTCGCTGACTATCAGGATGGCCTCGCGGAACCCATGCAACTTGCTTCCGACCCTCTTTCAATGCGCATTTATACGGTTGAAGAGTGTGAAAGGCTTGATGCCAGTTGCCGGGGGTTCCTGTTATTCCTTGAGCAGATTCAGGTGCTAAACCTCGAAACACGAGAAATGGTGATTGAGCGTGTGCTGGCGCTGGATACCGCAGAGTTTGACCTGGAAGACTTGAAATGGGTTATTTTGATGGTGTTATTCAACATTCCGGGCTGTGAAAACACCTATCAGCAAATGGAAGAATTACTCTTTGAGGTAAATGAAGGTATGCTGCATTGATAGGTGTTAATGCTGCATGAGTGAATATGGCTAAATCAGCACTGTTTTCGGTGCGTAAAAATGAGCCCTGCCCGCAGTGCGGGGCCGAACTGGTAATTCGCTCCGGGAAACATGGTCCGTTTCTCGGCTGTTCTCGCTATCCGGAATGCGATTACGTTCGTCCGCTGAAAAGTCAGGCGGACGGACATATCGTTAAAATTCTGGAGGGGCAACCGTGCCCTGAGTGTGGCGCCGTGCTGGTGCTGCGTCAGGGGCGCTTTGGCATGTTCATCGGATGCAGTCAGTATCCGCAATGTGAACATACAGTGGTTATTGATAAACCGGATGAAACGGCGATTGCCTGTCCAGCCTGCCAGCAAGGACATTTGGTCCAGCGCCGTTCTCGTTACGGAAAAATCTTTCATTCCTGCGATCGCTACCCGGAATGTCAGTTCGTCATTAACTTCACACCAGTTGCGGGGGAATGCCCCGAGTGCCATTATCCGCTACTCATCGAAAAGAAAACCGCGCAGGGCGTGAAGCGCTTTTGCGCCAGTAAACAATGTGGAAAGCCGGTTCCGGTGGAATAAACAAGTGAATAATAACCTGCCAACAGGATCTATCGCCGCAGCGGTAGATCTCCTGAATAAAGAAAATGTCATCGCTTATCCAACAGAAGCCGTTTTCGGCGTCGGCTGCGATCCCGATAGTGAAACAGCCGTTACGCGCCTGCTGGCGTTAAAACAACGGCCCGTCGATAAGGGACTCATTTTGATTGCCGCCAGCTTTGAGCAGTTAAAACCTTATATTGATGACAGCATACTTACCGCCGCACAGCGTAAAGCGGTATTTGATTGCTGGCCCGGGCCGGTAACGTTTGTTTTTCCTGCGCCCGCGACAACGCCGCGGTGGCTCACGGGACGTTTTGATTCCCTGGCCGTTCGTGTTACCAATCACCCGCTGGTGGTCGCGCTATGCAATGCGTATGGCAAACCGCTGGTTTCCACCAGCGCCAATCTGAGCGGATTACCGCCATGCCGTACCGTTGAAGAGGTGCGTGCGCAATTTGGTGATGATTTTCCGGTGGTTGAAGGCGCAACGGGTGGGCGTTTAAATCCTTCAGAAATTCGCGATGCTCTGACGGGCGAACTGTTTCGACAGGGGTAATATGATGGAAACCTATGCTGTTTTTGGAAATCCGATTGCGCACAGCAAATCGCCATTTATTCATCAGCAATTTGCTCAGCAGCTAGATATTGTTCACCCCTATGGTCGCGTGCTGGCCCCTATTAATAATTTCATTAATACGCTTGATGCCTTTTTCGCGGCAGGGGGAAAAGGCGCAAACATCACAGTACCTTTTAAAGAGGAGGCGTTTGCGCGATCGGATGAGTTAACGGAACGAGCATCGCTGGCGGGAGCCGTCAACACATTAAAACGGCTGGAAGATGGTCGTTTGCTTGGCGACAATACTGACGGTATCGGTTTATTAAGCGATCTCAAACGTTTAAATTTTATCCGCCCAGGATGGCGTATTTTGCTGATTGGCGCGGGCGGCGCATCCCGGGGCGTGCTGTTACCTCTGCTTTCTTTGGATTGCGCGGTCACTATCACCAACCGTACAGCTTCACGTGCCGAAGCGTTGGCGAAAATCTTTGCTCATACCGGCAGCGTTCATGCCACGGATATGGACAAGCTGGATGGTTGTGAGTTTGACCTAATTATTAATGCGACCTCCAGCGGCATACGGGGCGAAATCCCGGCGATACCAGCGTCACTTATTCACCCTTCCCTCTGTTGCTATGACATGTTCTATCAAAAAGGGAATACGCCATTTCTCTCCTGGTGTGTACAACAGGGCGCAAAACGCTACGCAGATGGGCTGGGAATGCTGGTGGGGCAGGCTGCACATGCCGTTTTGCTTTGGCACGGTGTATTACCGCAGGTCGAGCCAGTGATTAAGCTGTTACAGCAGGAATTATTAGCGTGAACCAGTCCATACAATTCCCTGACCGCGAAGAATGGGATACTGCCGCCAGCGCTGTCATCTTTCCCGCCCTGGTTAATGGGATGCAACTCACGTGTGCAATAAAAAAAGATGTACTGGCGTATCGCTTTGGTGGAGAAACAGCGGAGCAATGGCTGACCATTTTTCGTGAGTATCGCTGGGACCTGGAAGAAGAGGCTGAAGCATTAATCCTGGCCCAGCAGGAAGACGATCACGGTTGGATATGGTTATCCTGAGAAAGATAGTCGTCTTTCCATTTTACATAGTTATTGGCGGAGTACTGCAGGCCCGATCTCTCAGCATCGCTCAGGGGGCGGATCCGTTTTACCGGACTGCCAAGATATAAATAGCCGCTTTCCAGCCGTTTGTGCTGCGGCACCAGGCTTCCCGCACCAATCATTACGTCATCTTCTATTATCGCGCCATCCAGCACAATGGAGCCCATACCGACCAGTACGCGGTTACCGATGGTACAGCCGTGCAGCATAACTTTATGGCCAACGGTAACATCTTCGCCAATGATTAATGGGTTGCCGTGTGGATTGGATGGAGACTTGTGGGTTACGTGAAGAACGCTGCCATCCTGAATGTTCGTACGAGCCCCTATCGCAACGTAATTCACATCGCCGCGAATCACCACAAGCGGCCAGATCCCGACATCATCCGCCAGACGGACATCGCCAATAACCACGCTGCTGGTATCGATCATCACGCGCTGACCGATTTCAGGAAAAAGATCCTTATAAGGACGTAATGTGTCAGACATGTCTACCTCATCATAAATGAATAGTCATGAAGACTTTGGTTGCTTTAACGGCGTTGTGCAAGGGGAGATAGCATCAAAAAATCGCCACTTTGCGCAGGAATGGAGCGAAAGGGATGAAAAATCAACAAACAGAAAAAAAGATCCAAAAAACGCTTGTGCAAAAAAATGGGATCCCTATAATGCGCCTCCATCGACACGGCGGATGTGAATCACTTCACACAAACAGCCGGTCGGTTGAAGAGAAAAATCCTGAAATTCAGGGTTGACTCTGAAAGAGGAAAGCGTAATATACGCCACCTCGCAACGGTGAGCGAAAGCCGCGTTGCACTGCTCTTTAACAATTTATCAGACAATCTGTGTGGGCACTCGAAGATACGGATTCTTAACGTCCTCGGACGAAAAATGAATACCAAGTCTCAAGAGTGAACACGTAATTCATTACGAAGTTTAATTCTTTGAGCATCAAACTTTTAAATTGAAGAGTTTGATCATGGCTCAGATTGAACGCTGGCGGCAGGCCTAACACATGCAAGTCGAACGGTAACAGGAAGCAGCTTGCTGCTTTGCTGACGAGTGGCGGACGGGTGAGTAATGTCTGGGAAACTGCCTGATGGAGGGGGATAACTACTGGAAACGGTGGCTAATACCGCATAACGTCGCAAGACCAAAGAGGGGGACCTTCGGGCCTCTTGCCATCAGATGTGCCCAGATGGGATTAGCTAGTTGGTGAGGTAACGGCTCACCAAGGCGACGATCCCTAGCTGGTCTGAGAGGATGACCAGCCACACTGGAACTGAGACACGGTCCAGACTCCTACGGGAGGCAGCAGTGGGGAATATTGCACAATGGGCGCAAGCCTGATGCAGCCATGCCGCGTGTATGAAGAAGGCCTTCGGGTTGTAAAGTACTTTCAGCGGGGAGGAAGGTGTTGCGGTTAATAACCGCAGCAATTGACGTTACCCGCAGAAGAAGCACCGGCTAACTCCGTGCCAGCAGCCGCGGTAATACGGAGGGTGCAAGCGTTAATCGGAATTACTGGGCGTAAAGCGCACGCAGGCGGTCTGTCAAGTCGGATGTGAAATCCCCGGGCTCAACCTGGGAACTGCATTCGAAACTGGCAGGCTTGAGTCTTGTAGAGGGGGGTAGAATTCCAGGTGTAGCGGTGAAATGCGTAGAGATCTGGAGGAATACCGGTGGCGAAGGCGGCCCCCTGGACAAAGACTGACGCTCAGGTGCGAAAGCGTGGGGAGCAAACAGGATTAGATACCCTGGTAGTCCACGCCGTAAACGATGTCTACTTGGAGGTTGTGCCCTTGAGGCGTGGCTTCCGGAGCTAACGCGTTAAGTAGACCGCCTGGGGAGTACGGCCGCAAGGTTAAAACTCAAATGAATTGACGGGGGCCCGCACAAGCGGTGGAGCATGTGGTTTAATTCGATGCAACGCGAAGAACCTTACCTGGTCTTGACATCCACGGAAGTTTTCAGAGATGAGAATGTGCCTTCGGGAACCGTGAGACAGGTGCTGCATGGCTGTCGTCAGCTCGTGTTGTGAAATGTTGGGTTAAGTCCCGCAACGAGCGCAACCCTTATCCTTTGTTGCCAGCGGTTAGGCCGGGAACTCAAAGGAGACTGCCAGTGATAAACTGGAGGAAGGTGGGGATGACGTCAAGTCATCATGGCCCTTACGACCAGGGCTACACACGTGCTACAATGGCGCATACAAAGAGAAGCGACCTCGCGAGAGCAAGCGGACCTCATAAAGTGCGTCGTAGTCCGGATTGGAGTCTGCAACTCGACTCCATGAAGTCGGAATCGCTAGTAATCGTGGATCAGAATGCCACGGTGAATACGTTCCCGGGCCTTGTACACACCGCCCGTCACACCATGGGAGTGGGTTGCAAAAGAAGTAGGTAGCTTAACCTTCGGGAGGGCGCTTACCACTTTGTGATTCATGACTGGGGTGAAGTCGTAACAAGGTAACCGTAGGGGAACCTGCGGTTGGATCACCTCCTTACCTGAAAGAAGCGTACTTTGCAGTGCTCACACAGATTGTCTGATGAAAAGTGAATAGCAAGGCGTCTTGCGAAGCAGACTGATACGTCCCCTTCGTCTAGAGGCCCAGGACACCGCCCTTTCACGGCGGTAACAGGGGTTCGAATCCCCTAGGGGACGCCAGCGTTCAAACTGATGAGGTCAAACCTCCAGGGGACGCCACTTGCTGGTTTGTGAGTGAAAGTCACCTGCCTTAATATCTCAAAACTGACTTACGAGTCACGTTTGAGATATTTGCTCTTTAAAAATCTGGATCAAGCTGAAAATTGAAACACAGAACAACGAAAGTTGTTCGTGAGTCTCTCAAATTTTCGCAATCAGAAGTGAAACATCTTCGGGTTGTGAGGTTAAGCGACTAAGCGTACACGGTGGATGCCCTGGCAGTCAGAGGCGATGAAGGGCGTGCTAATCTGCGATAAGCGCCGGTAAGGTGATATGAACCGTTATAACCGGCGATACCCGAATGGGGAAACCCAGTGTGACTCGTCACACTATCATTAACTGAATCCATAGGTTAATGAGGCGAACCGGGGGAACTGAAACATCTAAGTACCCCGAGGAAAAGAAATCAACCGAGATTCCCCCAGTAGCGGCGAGCGAACGGGGAGTAGCCCAGAGCCTGAATCAGCATGTGTGTTAGTGGAAGCGTCTGGAAAGGCGCGCGATACAGGGTGACAGCCCCGTACACAAAAGCGCATGTGCTGTGAGCTCGATGAGTAGGGCGGGACACGTGGTATCCTGTCTGAATATGGGGGGACCATCCTCCAAGGCTAAATACTCCTGACTGACCGATAGTGAACCAGTACCGTGAGGGAAAGGCGAAAAGAACCCCGGCGAGGGGAGTGAAAAAGAACCTGAAACCGTGTACGTACAAGCAGTGGGAGCACCCTTTGGGGTGTGACTGCGTACCTTTTGTATAATGGGTCAGCGACTTATATTCTGTAGCAAGGTTAACCGAATAGGGGAGCCGTAGGGAAACCGAGTCTTAATTGGGCGTTAAGTTGCAGGGTATAGACCCGAAACCCGGTGATCTAGCCATGGGCAGGTTGAAGGTTGGGTAACACTAACTGGAGGACCGAACCGACTAATGTTGAAAAATTAGCGGATGACCTGTGGCTGGGGGTGAAAGGCCAATCAAACCGGGAGATAGCTGGTTCTCCCCGAAAGCTATTTAGGTAGCGCCTCGTGAACTCATCTCCGGGGGTAGAGCACTGTTTCGGCTAGGGGGCCATCCCGGCTTACCAACCCGATGCAAACTGCGAATACCGGAGAATGTTATCACGGGAGACACACGGCGGGTGCTAACGTCCGTCGTGAAGAGGGAAACAACCCAGACCGCCAGCTAAGGTCCCAAAGTCATGGTTAAGTGGGAAACGATGTGGGAAGGCCCAGACAGCCAGGATGTTGGCTTAGAAGCAGCCATCATTTAAAGAAAGCGTAATAGCTCACTGGTCGAGTCGGCCTGCGCGGAAGATGTAACGGGGCTAAACCATGCACCGAAGCTGCGGCAGCGACACTGTGTGTTGTTGGGTAGGGGAGCGTTCTGTAAGCCTGTGAAGGTGGCCTGTGAGGGTTGCTGGAGGTATCAGAAGTGCGAATGCTGACATAAGTAACGATAAAGCGGGTGAAAAGCCCGCTCGCCGGAAGACCAAGGGTTCCTGTCCAACGTTAATCGGGGCAGGGTGAGTCGACCCCTAAGGCGAGGCCGAAAGGCGTAGTCGATGGGAAACGGGTTAATATTCCCGTACTTGGTGTTACTGCGAAGGGGGGACGGAGAAGGCTATGTTGGCCGGGCGACGGTTGTCCCGGTTTAAGCGTGTAGGTGTGTGTTCCAGGTAAATCCGGTTCACTTTAACACTGAGGCGTGACGACGAGGCACTACGGTGCTGAAGCAACAAATGCCCTGCTTCCAGGAAAAGCCTCTAAGCATCAGGTAACATCAAATCGTACCCCAAACCGACACAGGTGGTCAGGTAGAGAATACCAAGGCGCTTGAGAGAACTCGGGTGAAGGAACTAGGCAAAATGGTGCCGTAACTTCGGGAGAAGGCACGCTGACACGTAGGTGAAGTGATTTACTCACGGAGCTGAAGTCAGTCGAAGATACCAGCTGGCTGCAACTGTTTATTAAAAACACAGCACTGTGCAAACACGAAAGTGGACGTATACGGTGTGACGCCTGCCCGGTGCCGGAAGGTTAATTGATGGGGTCAGCGCAAGCGAAGCTCCTGATCGAAGCCCCGGTAAACGGCGGCCGTAACTATAACGGTCCTAAGGTAGCGAAATTCCTTGTCGGGTAAGTTCCGACCTGCACGAATGGCGTAATGATGGCCAGGCTGTCTCCACCCGAGACTCAGTGAAATTGAACTCGCTGTGAAGATGCAGTGTACCCGCGGCAAGACGGAAAGACCCCGTGAACCTTTACTATAGCTTGACACTGAACATTGAGCCTTGATGTGTAGGATAGGTGGGAGGCTTTGAAGCGTGGACGCCAGTCTGCGTGGAGCCGACCTTGAAATACCACCCTTTAATGTTTGATGTTCTAACGTGGACCCGTAATCCGGGTTGCGGACAGTGTCTGGTGGGTAGTTTGACTGGGGCGGTCTCCTCCTAAAGAGTAACGGAGGAGCACGAAGGTTGGCTAATCCTGGTCGGACATCAGGAGGTTAGTGCAATGGCATAAGCCAGCTTGACTGCGAGCGTGACGGCGCGAGCAGGTGCGAAAGCAGGTCATAGTGATCCGGTGGTTCTGAATGGAAGGGCCATCGCTCAACGGATAAAAGGTACTCCGGGGATAACAGGCTGATACCGCCCAAGAGTTCATATCGACGGCGGTGTTTGGCACCTCGATGTCGGCTCATCACATCCTGGGGCTGAAGTAGGTCCCAAGGGTATGGCTGTTCGCCATTTAAAGTGGTACGCGAGCTGGGTTTAGAACGTCGTGAGACAGTTCGGTCCCTATCTGCCGTGGGCGCTGGAGAACTGAGGGGGGCTGCTCCTAGTACGAGAGGACCGGAGTGGACGCATCACTGGTGTTCGGGTTGTCATGCCAATGGCACTGCCCGGTAGCTAAATGCGGAAGAGATAAGTGCTGAAAGCATCTAAGCACGAAACTTGCCCCGAGATGAGTTCTCCCTGAGACTTAGAGTCTCCTGAAGGAACGTTGAAGACGACGACGTTGATAGGCCGGGTGTGTAAGCGCAGCGATGCGTTGAGCTAACCGGTACTAATGAACCGTGAGGCTTAACCTTACAACGCCGAAGATGTTTTGGCGGATGAGAGATGATTTTCAGCTCAGATTCAGATTACATCAGAACGTAAAAACGGTCTGATAACAGAATTTGCCTGGCGGCACTAGCGCGGTGGTCCCACCTGACCCCATGCCGAACTCAGAAGTGAAACGCCGTAGCGCCGATGGTAGTGTGGGGTCTCCCCATGCGAGAGTAGGGAACTGCCAGGCATCAAATTTAGTGTGCTGATATGGCTCAGTTGGTAGAGCGCACCCTTGGTAAGGGTGAGGTCCCCAGTTCGACTCTGGGTATCAGCACCACTTAATACGGTTAAAGTTCGGCATTTGAAAAAGAATTTGTCTGGCGGCAGTAGCGCGGTGGTCCCACCTGACCCCATGCCGAACTCAGAAGTGAAACGCCGTAGCGCCGATGGTAGTGTGGGGTCTCCCCATGCGAGAGTAGGGAACTGCCAGACATCAAATAAAACAAAAGGCTCAGTCGAAAGACTGGGCCTTTTGTTTTGTCTGTTGTTTGTCGGTGAGTACTCTCCTGAGGAGGACAAATCCGCCGGGAGCGGATTTGAACGTTGCGCAGCAACGGCCCGGAGGGTGGCGGGCAGGACGCCCGCCATAAACTGCCAGACATCAAATAAAACAAAAGGCTCAGTCGAAAGACTGGGCCTTTTTGCATTTATCTTTCTATGGAAAAAGTTATCGGGTAATGACGCCGACGCGTTTTAAACATCTTCGTAGAGTGGATAAAAACCGTTTTAGTAAACGTGATTTCCCGCCATATATCCGCCTGAACCATCGAATGTGAACCGTGCTGAAGTAGATGTACAAACGGCTTTTACTTACGCCTCTAATAAGCAATAGAGATATTCGCTGAGGACTAAGAATCTGGCCCATTAGGCTATTTTATTTGCCAGTTTGGCCCTGGGACAGTGCTCAAAATCCTCATGTATTACGTGTATGTTCCGGTTTATATCCAGACTGTCTGTAATAATTACGCCTAATGATCACGCTCTAAGTCTTACTGTATAAAGCCTGTTTGTAATGCGGCTTACGATGCTATCAAGCTACAATTTTGTCTGCATCGGACAAGGAATAGAATAAATACCATCGGGATGGGCGAGTAAGAAAAGGGAGCGTTTTATCGTGTTAACTTTCGGGGGATAGACTGAACAGATTACGTCGCTGAGTATCCTTACGACCTTTATATTATTACTGAAAGCGCGGCATTGCCGCGCCTGCATGAATCATTTAGAAAGCGCAATGATACCCATCGTCAACCCTGCTACCGCCGCAGCGCCGCCAGCAATAGCGCCTGCTGTCTCCCAGTTATCCTGCGTTGTACCTTTCATACATGTATTGGTATGAACCAGCCGCCCTTGATCGTCATAAACCGGTACGCAGGGAGAATCATGTGCACAACCTGCCAATAAGGTGGTAAGCAATGCAACTGGAATTAGTCTTTTCATGGTGTTACCTCATTAATCAGCGTTTCGCGAAGTACAACAACGTAAATGCTGGCTCTAACCGCTGCGAAAACGAGAGTTATTTTACCACCACAGAAAAAATGGCCGACATGAGGAATCATCTCAATTCATGTGAATTGTAAAAACTATGGAGAATGCAAAAGTAAGCGGAGAGGGAGGAATAGCGGAGATAAAGACGTACCGTTTAAAAAGGCGTCCGAAGACGCCTCTGTTTACCGGTTAATCATGATGGCGATTAAATCGGCGTTTTACAACAACGAAGAATACTGGCACGAAGAAGATAGCTAATAAGGTTGCGGTTAACATTCCCCCCATAACCCCTGTGCCTACTGCGTTCTGTGCCCCACTACCTGCGCCACGACTGATAACTAACGGCATTACCCCGAGAATAAAGGCCAGCGAGGTCATTAGAATAGGACGTAAACGCATACGGGATGCTTCCAGCGTCGCTTCAATCAATCCACGTCCTTCTTTCTCCATGAGATCTTTGGCGAACTCGACAATCAGGATGGCGTTTTTAGCAGAAAGGCCAATAGTGGTTAACAAGCCAACCTGGAAGTAAACGTCATTGTTCAGACCGCGCAATGACGCTGCAAGCAGAGCGCCAACCACGCCGAGCGGTACGACCAGCATTACCGAGAACGGAATTGACCAGCTTTCATACAGAGCGGCAAGGCAGAGGAAAACGACAATGAGTGAGATTGCGTACAGCGCCGGCGCCTGGTTACCTGACAACCGTTCCTGATACGACATACCTGTCCAGTCATAGCCAATACCGTTTGGCAGCTGTGAAGCCAGGTTTTCCATTAACGACATGGCTTCACCGGTACTTCGTCCGGGCGCTGCTTCACCGAGCAGTTCCATTGACGGCATCCCGTTATAGCGTTCCAGGCGTGGCGAACCATAAATCCACCGTGCTGAGCTAAAGGTAGAGAAGGGCACCATCTCGCCATTGGCGCTGCGTACATAAAGATTGTTGATATCTCCCGGCAGCATACGGAACTGAGCGTCAGCCTGAACGTATACTTTTTTCACTCGTCCGCGATCGATAAAGTCGTTAACGTAATAGCCGCCCAACGCCGCGGAGATGGTTTCGTTGATATCAGACAGCGAAACACCGAGCGCCTGCGCTTTTTCTTGATCGACATCCAGCTTGAACTGTGGCGTGTCTTCCAGCCCGTTCGGGCGTACGCGCACTAATAGATCAGGATGCTTCGCGACCATACCCAGGAGTTGATTACGCGCTTTCGTTAACGCATCGTGACCGAGCCCTCCCTGATCAATCAGTTCAAAGTCGAAACCTGTCGCGGTACCTAACTCGACAATTGCCGGCATGTTGAAGGGGAACACCAACCCGTCGCGAATCTGGCTGAAGGCGCGTGTCGCTCTGGCGATAACGGCTTCGACGCTATTTTCTTCACCGTTACGCTCTTCCCAGGGTTTAAGGCTAACAAATGCCATCCCTGAGTTTTGTCCCTGACCGCTAAAGCTAAAGCCGTTTACGGTAAACACGCTTTCGACGTTCGCTTTTTCATTATTCAGGTAGTAATGAGTGACTTGATCCAGCACTTTCTGCGTACGTTCTTGCGTAGCGCCAGAGGGGAGCTGAATCATGGTCAGGAATACTCCCTGATCTTCTTCCGGCAGGAAGGAGGTCGGGAGGCGTAAAAACAGAACCGCCATTCCGACTACAATAAGTAGATAGATAATGAGATAGCGACCCGTATTACGCACGATGCCGCTTACGCTGTTAGTATAGTGGTTAACGCTGTGGTCAAACCTGGTATTGAACCAGCCAAAGAAGCCGCTTTTTTTCTCGTGATGTTCAGCAGATACGGGTTTAAGCAGCGTAGCGCACAGTGCTGGCGTCAGAATCAACGCAACCAGAACGGATAGCGCCATTGCTGAAACAATAGTAATAGAGAACTGGCGATAAATTGCCCCGGTCGAGCCGCCAAAAAAGGCCATCGGGATAAATACCGCAGACAGTACCATCGCGATACCAACCAGCGCTCCCTGAATCTGCGACATGGATTTTTCTGTCGCCTCTCGGGGAGAAAGGTTATCCTCCATCATTACACGTTCAACGTTTTCTACGACCACTATCGCATCGTCAACCAACAGCCCTATCGCCAGTACCATACCAAACATCGTCAGAGTATTGATGGAATAGCCAAAGGCGGCGAGTACCGCAAAAGTGCCTAGCAACACGACAGGAACAGCGATGGTAGGAATCAGGGTTGCCCGGATATTCTGTAAGAACAGATACATTACCAGGAACACCAGAATAATCGCTTCAAACAGCGTTTTTACCACTTCGTGGATAGATATTTTTACGAAGGGCGTTGTGTCATAAGGATAAACCACCTTCATTCCCTGAGGGAAGAAAGGCTGCAGTTCCGCCAGTTTCGCTTTGATTGCGGTTGCGGTATCCAGCGCGTTAGCGCCGGTCGCCAGTTTAATACCGAGACCGGAGGCCGGTTTACCGTTAATGCGCGCTACAACGTTATAGTTTTCACCGCCAAGCTCAATACGCGCGACATCTTTGAGATGGACGACAGAGCCGTCGGTATTGACACGCAACGTAACTTTGCCGAACTCTTCCGGATCTTTCAGACGCGTTTGGGCGATGATTGAGGCGTTAAGCTGCTGGCCCGGTAATGCTGGCGTACCGCCCAGTTGGCCTGCCGCAATCTGGTCGTTCTGTACTTTTAACTGGTTGATGACGTCAACTGGCGTGAGCTGGTATTTATTTAGCAGATTCGCATCCAGCCAGATACGCATGGCGTACTGTGCGCCAAAGAGCTGAACGTCGCCCACACCATTCAGACGGCTGATAGAATCCTTAATGTTAGAGGCGACATAGTCAGAGATGTCGTCCTGGGTAGTGTTCGGATTATCCGAGACGAACCCGGCGACCATCAAAAAGCTGCTGCTGGACTTTTCAACGCTAATCCCCTGCTGCTGGACTTCTTGCGGCAGTAAAGGCGTGGCGAGTTGCAATTTATTTTGCACCTGAACCTGCGCGATATCCGGATCGGTGCCGGACTGGAAGGTCAGGGTGATGGTCACGCTACCAGCAGAGTCGCTGGTAGAGGACATATACATCAGGTTATCGATACCGTTCATATTTTGTTCGATAACCTGAGTAACCGTATCCTGTACCGTCTGCGCATCCGCGCCAGGATAGGTTGCAGAAATAGAAACCGCTGGCGGCGCAATGGTTGGATACTGCGCAACGGGAAGTTGCATTATTGCCAGTGCGCCAGCCATCATCAGGATAATGGCCAGAACCCAGGCGAAAATAGGACGTCTAATAAAAAAGTTTGCCATGTACGGTTACCTTATTGCGCCGTTTTCGCTGCAGGAGCATCGGTAGTGGCTTTCACCTGGACGCCCGGTCGCGCTTTTTGTAAGCCGCTGACGATGACCTTATCGCCTGGTTTTAACCCTTCGCTGATGAGCCATTTATCGCCAATAGCCTGCGCCGCCACGACATTGCGGGCTTCGACCTGGCTTTTATCGTTAACCACCATCACCATTGCGTCGCCGCGCGGCGTGCGGGTTACGCCCTGCTGGGGGACAAGGATGGCATTGGGCTGGACGCCTTCATCAATGCGGGCGCGAACAAACATACCGGGAAGCAGACTGTGTTGCGGGTTAGGGAAAACTGCCCTGAGCGTGATAGAGCCGGTGCTTTCATCTACGGTAACGTCGGAAAATTGCAGCGTGCCTTTAATCGGGTAGACCTGACCATTTTCCATTACCAGTTGAACCGTGCTACTGGCGCTGTCTTTATGCAGGTTACCTTGTTCGACGGATTGCTTGAGTCGCATAAAGTCGTTGCTTGATTGCGTCACGTCGACATAAATCGGGTCGAGTTGTTGCACGGTAGCCAGTTCAGTTGACTGACCATTAGTCACCAGCGCGCCTTCAGTCACATTAGATTTTCCTATACGCCCGCTGATGGGTGAGGTGACTTTGGTATACGCAAGGTTAATACGCGCGCTTTCAACAGCGGCTTTTGCCGCCACAACGGCGGCATCGGCCTGGCGGGCGTCGGCAATCGCCTGATCATATTCCTGTTGGCTGATATATTTTGTGCCGACCAGTGGAACATAGCGTTTGACCGTCAGGTGCGCGATAGCCGCAGCCGCTTCGCTTTTAGCAAGTTCGCCTTTAGCGCTGTCATAATCGGCCTGATAAGTGGCAGGATCGATCTGATAAAGCGACTGCCCGGCCTCTACATCGCTACCTTCGGTGAAGTTTCTTTTAAGCACGATCCCGCTCACCTGGGGGCGAACCTCCGCAATGCGAAATGCGGACGTACGTCCGGGAAGTTCGGTCGTTACGGCTAGCGGCGCTGTTTCGACCACATGGACGGTGACTTGCGGCTCGCCGGCATGAGCCTGGGTATCTCCCTGGTCATTACAACCGGCCAGCAGCGCAGCAGAGAATATGATGAATGAGGGCAGGAGTGAAAACCTGGCATGTTTCGTCATTACTGTTCCTTAAAAAACCGAAAGCTCGTTATTCACCGGATAACGGTAAGGCGTTAACGCGCGAAAAATAGAATAGCAGTGGGGTATCCTACAAATTATTAGCTTGTGATGTAAGCAATACTTATTTTGGGATGGGGTTCACGGCACATAAAAGCAAAAAAAAGAACTATTCCCTGTCGTTTCATAATGTCCCGATTAGTAAAATCATGATGTTGAATAACATAATTAGAAATATATATTTTATATGAATATGTTTTATTAATTTTATTTGTTTTTATTATTGATTTGGCGATATTGTGCGAAATAAAAATGGCTGTCTCTCGTCTGACTAAAAAGGACATGGTAAAGTTGTTTTTTGTGCTGAGTATTTTATCAGCGTATTTATCGTTTTTATGGTCCAGGATATCTTAATTATGGCGAAGAAAACGAAGGCGGATGCGCTTAAAACGCGGCAACATTTGATTGAAACCGCTATTGCGCAGTTCGCTTTGCGCGGCGTTGCCAACACGACGTTGAATGATATCGCTGATGCCGCTGATGTCACGCGGGGCGCCATCTACTGGCACTTTGAGAATAAAACGCAGTTGTTTAATGAGGTTTGGTTACAGCAACCACCTTTACGCGAACTTATTCAGGATAGGCTTACGGGATGCTGGAATGATAATCCTTTACAGGATCTACGAGAGAAATTTATTGCAGCCTTACAATATATTGCGGCAGTGCCTCGTCAGCAGGCATTAATGCAGATTTTATATCATAAATGTGAATTCCATAATGGTATGATATCGGAACAGGCCATTCGGGAGAAGATTGGTTTCCATCATCAGTCGCTGCTTGAAGTATTACAGCGATGTATGGATAAAAAGCTGATCTCAGGCAGTCTTGATCTGGATGTCATATTAATTATTCTGCATGGTAGTTTTAGCGGAATAGTAAAGAACTGGTTAATGAATCCCACAAGTTATGATCTTTATAAGCAGGCGCCTGCATTAGTCGATAATGTATTAAAAATGCTAAGCCCGGATGGCAGTGTGAGGCAATTAATGCCAAATGAACAACAGGCGGAAGAAGCCTGAGATTATTTTGAGTTGATATTATATATTTACCTTGTGAATATATTGGCAGGGTCCCGAATATCGCGAGCAATTTCCTCTGCCGTACGCGGCTTGCCAAGCAGGAACCCCTGAAGCGTATGGCATCCTAACTGGGTCAAAAATTGTTGCTGCGTTTCATTTTCTACCCCTTCTGCCACAATTTGCAGATTTAACGCTTTCGCCAGCGCGACAATAGCCGCAACAATGGTCGCGCCGTCGCTTGCCTCGCTGAGTTCATGTACGAAAGCGCGATCAATTTTTAGTTCGCACGCCGGAAGACGTTTCAGATAGAGAAGGCTGGAATAGCCGGTGCCAAAGTCGTCAATAGAGGCCTTAACCCCCATTTCCGTTAATCTGGTGAGTATAGCGACGCTTTGCTCTGGCTTGTTCATCGCCGTGGTTTCGGTGATTTCCAGAATCAATAAATCGGGACGGATACTGTGTCGGGCCAGGCTCCGCGTAATGGTGTCCACAAGCCCGGGCTGCTCAAATTGTAAGGCGGACAGATTTACCGCCACTGACCATAAGGCGTATCCCTGTAAGTGCCACTCGCGGAGCTGTCGACACGCCTCGTCTATCACCCAGCTACCGATAGTGACGATAAGACCCGTTTTTTCCGCCAGCGGTAAAAACTGGTCAGGATTCAGTACGCCTTGTTTTGGATGATACCAGCGCAACAGGGCCTCAAATCCTACAATGGGGCCGGCAGGAGCCTGAAACTTAGGCTGGTACACTAGCTTGAGTTCTTGTCTTTCCAGCGCCAGCCACAGGTCATTCATTAGCTGAAGTTGGGTTTGCGCCAGCATATTCATTGATGGCTGAAAGAAATGGTATCCGTTACGCCCCGTATGTTTCGTGTGGTACATTGCGGCATCGGCGTTGAACATCAGTTCCCGTTCGTTTTTTCCGTCCAGCGGATAGAGCGCTATTCCCACGCTAAGGGTGACGACCAGTTCGTACGGATCTATCGTAAAGGGCGCATCTATCGAATGTACCAGCGCGCTGGCAAGGGAAGCCGCTTCGTCAGGCGCGCTGACTTCTGCAAGCAGCACAAATTCGTCGCCGCCAATCCGCGCCAGGGTAAACTGCCCGCTCAGCGGTTGGTTCAGACGATGCGTGACCGCTACCAGTAGCTTATCGCCGATATCATGACCATAAGCGTCATTAACGGCTTTAAAGCCATCCAGATCCATAAACAGTAGCGCGAAAGACGAGCCTTCCCGATTCGCTTTGCTGATGGCCTGTTCCAGACGATCCTCAAGAAGTACCCGGTTTGGTAAACGGGTGAGCGTATCATGCAGCGCCAACTGCGCCAGTTCCTGGTTCGCCTGCGCCAGCGAAGAGGCAAGTAGTGCGGTACGGGCCTGAAGCCGGGCGTCAAATAAAGAAACCAGCAGAGTAATACCCAGGATAGTCAGCGCGACCACGCTGACAAGAACAGCCAGCCAGTTGCTATCGACGCCACGATGCTCCATCGGCCAGTTTTGGGGAAAGTGTGCGGCCTTCATGCCGGCGTAATGCATGCCGGCGATAGCTATCCCCATTAATACCGCGGCGCCTGCTCGCCTCAGGGCGACATCTGTTCCCTCATGACGCAGGCGGAACGTGAGCCACAGCGCGCCGCAGGACGCCAGTAGCGCGATAATGATAGAGAGGGCAACCCATGCGCTATTCCAGACGATAATGGAAGCAAATTGCAGCGCCGCCATCCCGGTATAATGCATTGCGCTGATGCCCAGTCCCATCACCAGCGCGCCCGGCAGTAAACGGCGCAGGCGTAGTTTTTCAGCGCTAACCAGCCATAGCGCAAACAGGGAGGAGCCGATCGCGATCAGCATGGAGAGGCCGGTGAGGAACGGATCGAAGCGCATGTTCATCGCGTGATCCATCGCCAGCATCCCGACAAAATGCATCGCCCAAATACCGACGCCCAGCGCGAAGCCGCCGCCCATTAGCCATATTCTGGCGTTTGATCGGGCGCTTCCGGCTACGCGTCCGGCCATATTTAATGCGGTATAGGACGCAAAAATAGCGACAGCAAATGAAACCGCCACAAGGATGTGGTTGTACTCACTAACCGGCATGTATCATTAGCTCATTGGTTATGCAGGAAAAGAACAGGACGAGACAGTATCACCCCTTCTTTTATCCTCAACGTGTTTTAATTCCCTGTTTTTATAAGGGATAAAAGAAATCCGGGTGATAAATAATCATAGGTTAAATCGCCCGGTTCGCTACTCCAGATCGGTACAATTGATCAATTTAAGAGGGTTAACCGAATCCATGTTTCGGCACTTATCCTGTTCAGTCGCCATCAATTCGATCCATTGCATCAAAAGCGCATCAAAAAGAAAAACGGAGACGGCAAAAACAACCAGCCACCAATACTTACGTATCATCGTCAAATCCTGTGTATTCATGCCCATGCGTGCTGGGAATATACATGAAATTTTGACGCTGAAAAGCGGACTTACAATGCTTTTACTTCTCTGAAGATAGCGCGTTTATCCCGACATTTCGCTGCTTTTTGGACAGGTTTTGTGTTTTTCGCTTTTTGACTTTTGCAAGTTCATTTTCTGAATAATGCGAAGTGACGCTCAATCTTCTGAGCCCCATTTTTACGTACTCATTATTGAGTTCAATACCGATAAACTTACGACCTGACGCCGCTGCGACAGCGCCTGTGGTGAAACTGCCCGCGAAAGGGTCCAATACGGTATCGCTCGGGTTAGAAGAGGCCAGTATGATCCGTTTTAACAGCGCGCTGGGCTTTTGCGTAGGATGGTTTTCATATTCATCCATCAGATAACGTACGCGAGGAAATGACCAGACGTTGCCCGGCACTTTTTTCTGATTGTATGGTTGGGGCGGGTTTTTTCGATAATCGATTAGCGCGCGCTTAGCGCCCGTAGTGGTTTCGACCAGAATCGCATCACGGTTAAAGGTATAGCTTTTCGGGTTTTTTACCATCATCAGGATCGGTTCATACATAGAACCAAAGTATTTTTTCGCCTGCACCCCGGAACTATCATAGGACCAGACGATACGGCTTTTGATGGTAAAAAGCGTTCGGCATTTGAGATCGATATACGGCATATTTTCTGTGCTATTCATGATGTACATGGTGCCGTGTTTCTTCAGTACGCGGTAGCACTCATCAATGCATTCATACAGCCAGGCCAGAAAAGACGCTTCGTCCCAGGATTCCACCATACCGTCGAAATCTTTTCCGATATTGTAAGGCGGATCGGCAAAAATTAAGTCAATGCTTTCAGAAGGCAGTTTTTTAAGTTCTGTTAGCGCGTCACCGTGAATAATCTTCTTCGATTCATCGCCAAAGTACTGAGGTTCACATTCCGCTTTCATGACCAAATTCCATGTGATGCGTATAAAAAAGGCGCTTCCCCATGCCGAGTAGCGCCTTTTTAAACAAGCAGTTAGCTAATCGAAATTAGTTCATGCCGTATTTTTTTAATTTTTTACGCAGCGTACCACGGTTGATGCCCATCATCAGAGCAGCACGGGTCTGGTTACCACGGGTGTATTGCATCACCATGTCCAACAGGGGCTGTTCTACTTCAGCCAGTACCAGCTCATACAGGTCATTAACGTCCTGACCATTCAGTTGAGCAAAATAGTTCTTCAGTGCCTGTTTAACCGAGTCACGCAGGGGTTTTTGGGTTACCTGATCCTGAGAGTTAACGGTAGAAACGGTCAGTACGTCAGAATTTACGCGTTGTTCGAACATAGTTCTGTCAGCTCTTTATTTCTGTTTACGCAAAATTTTCGAAGTATGCCTCCAACGCCTCCAGCTGTTCGCTGGCGTCCTCAATAGCGTTGAATGTGCGCCGAAACTGGTCGTCTGGAGCGTGCTCCTGGAGATACCAGGAGACGTGTTTACGCGCGATTCGGTACCCTTTTGCCTGACCGTAAAAGTCATGCAGTTCCCGAACATGCGTGCAAAGCAAGCGCTTTACCTCTGCCAGCGGCAGCGGCGGAAGCAGCTCCCCAGTGTCCAGATAATGCTGGATTTCCCGAAAGATCCAGGGTCTTCCCTGAGCTGCGCGGCCTATCATCAGGGCATCCGCCCCTGTATAGTCGAGAACAGCTCTGGCTTTATGCGGGTTAGTAATGTCGCCATTCGCGATAATCGGAATGGAAACTTTCTGCTTAACTGCCCGAATACTGTCGTATTCAGCTTCTCCGTTGAACAAACAGGCGCGGGTGCGGCCATGGATGGTCAGAGCCTGAATACCACAATCTTCAGCCAGTTGGGCAATCTCTACGCAGTTACGGTGTTCCGGCGCCCAGCCGGTGCGAATCTTGAGAGTCACAGGAACGTCCACTGCGTTTACGACCCCGATGAGTATAGACTTCACTAAATCCGGGTACTGCAAGAGGGCTGAACCTGCCAGCTTACGATTCACTTTCTTCGCCGGGCACCCCATATTGATATCAATAATCTGGGCGCCGCTTTCCACGTTAATACGTGCGGCATCGGCCATCTCAACAGGATCGCTACCGGCAATTTGCACCGTGCGAATTCCTGGCTCATCAACGTGCACCATCCGTAAACGAGATTTATCGCTTTCCCACACTTGCGGGTTAGAAGACATCATCTCGGATACTGTCAATCCTGCTCCCATCTCATAGCACAGCGTCCGGAAAGGTCTGTCAGTAATGCCAGCCATGGGCGCTGCGATCAGGCGATTTCTGAGCTGATATTGTCCGATGCGCATGAGTTAAGAAATGACCATACTGTGACTGCAAGGCGGCGTATATTACGCATTTTTTGCACGAGATGAAAGGCCAAACTTTGAACAATCCACTGTTGTAGATCAATGAATCGTGCTTAAAAACAGCAAAATAAATTTATAATTCAGTAAAATCATAGGGTTATTTATTGTCGGCGGTTTTGTACGCGCTTACAAATTCCCGTAACTTCTCTCTATTTCTTCGTCCAGAAACAAGATAAGCGGAATAATCTGCTTTTTTTATAAGCTAATTACCCCAAATGAATGGGATCGCCGTCTCGTTTCAGGACAAGATCACTTCCCGCTGCGCGTGATTTTTCTCCATTGCCAGTCGGAAGGGGGCGCACAGATGCGCTTTTGTGTTCATGAATGGCACGGATAAATTTTTCCAGCTGCGCTGAAGAGAGGGTTAGCGGATGCTGCAGAACAACCCGGACAGCATTACTAAGTACGAGGGCGATGGCTGCGACCCGTTAAAACGCCAGTACCTTTTGTCCGCTGGTAGCAGCTGTTTATCCAGACGGATAGTGACAAAGAAGTCATTTCAGGCATTCATTTGATGAATTTAATGATGTCTCGGTGCCTGAAAGGCGTTAAGGCAGTTGTGTGGAGAAAAGCGTGGCCGGGCGACCACGCTGACAAGAATTATTTCTTACGGCCAGTAATGCGGCACCACTCTTCTTTTTCGACGACCGGGTCGAGAGTGAAAAGCTCGGCGTAAGCATCACAGACGCTTTCCGCCTGGCTGGCGAGAATACCTGAAAGCCCCAGCAGACCGCCCTCAACGGGCAGTACGCTGATTAACGGGGCCAGTTCGCGTAATGGGCCTGCCAGGATGTTAGCGACGACCACGTCGGCTTTCATGGCTTCTGGCTGGTCTTTCGGCAGGTACAGCTCCAGCCGGTCAGACACGCCGTTGCGTTCGGCATTATCGCGACTGGCCTGAATAGCTTGTGGATCGATATCAATACCAATCGCCTTTGCTGCTCCCAGTTTCAGCGCGGCAATCGCCAGAATGCCTGAACCGCAGCCAAAGTCGATCACGGTTTTGCCGTTGAGATCGAGCCCGTCCAGCCATTGCAGACATAAAGAGGTGGTGGGGTGCGTACCCGTACCGAACGCCAGTCCCGGGTCGAGCATCACGTTGACGGCATTCTCGTCCGGAATGTCACGCCAGCTGGGACAAATCCACAGACGCTCGCCAAAACGCATCGGATGGAAATTATCCATCCATTCGCGTTCCCAGTCTTTATCTTCCAGTTGTTCGATTTTATGGGTAAATCCGGCACCCAGCAGCGGATGTTGCTCCAGAATCGCGACAACGTCTTTCATGTCGGTTTCGGCGTCGAACAGACCGATCACATCGGTATCGCCCCACAGACGGGTTTCGCCCGGCAACGGCTCAAAAACCGGCGTATCGTGCGTATCCTGAAAGGTAATGGAAACGGCGCCCGCTTCCATCAGCGCATCACTCAGCTCTTCAGCATTCGCGCCGGTGGTATTCAGTTTCAATTGGATCCATGGCATGGCAAAACTCTTTATTTATCAGCAGACAATACGGTGGCTTGCGAAGCGGAAGAGCCGAATCGGTTTCCGATCAGAAAAGCCAATAAACTTAACAGTAACGCGGGCACAATCGGATGAAAGCCCAGGTACTGAATATTAAATGTGGCAAGCAGGGCATATAGCACGCCGCCCACGATCATGGCGCTTAATGCGCCTGCCGCGTTTGCCCGCTCCCAGTAAAGGCCCAGTACCAGCGGCCATAAGAACACCGCCTCCAGGCCGCCAAACGCCAGCAGGTTGAGCCAAATGATCATCTCTGGCGGTTTCCATGCTGCCAGCAGCAACAGCGCGCCTAGCAGTAATGTAATCGCTGCCGACATACGCTTCAGCCGGATCTCATTTTGCATCTGATCGGGGCGCAGGTTGAGATAGAGATCTTTAATGATCGTCGCGGAACTTTGCAGCAGTTGGGCATTAATTGTTGACATGATCGCCGCCATTGGCGCAGCGAGGAAGATCCCGGCGGCAAACGGCGGCAAAACTTTCACCATTAGCGTTGGGATCACCAGATCCGGCACCGTCAGATCCGGAAGCACCGCGCGACCCAGCGCGCCGGCAAGGTGCATCCCGAACATTAAAATCGCCACGACAATCGTACCGATAATAATGCCCCGGTGTACCGCTTTACTGTCTTTATAGGAGATGCAGCGCACCGCCGTATGCGGCAGGCCAATCACACCAAAACAGACCAGTACCCAAAAAGAGGTCATAAAGGCGGGAGAAAGTATGTCATCGGCGCCCTGCGGCGTTACCAGTTTGGGGTCGAGAGCGTGCAGCGTGTCAACGGCCTGACTTAGACCGCCCGCCGCATGCACCACGCCCACCAGCAGCACTATCGTGCCGACCAGCATCACCAGGCCCTGTAGCGTATCGTTAAGTACGCTGGCGCGAAAGCCGCCAAACGCCGTATAGAGTGCGATACTGACGCCAAATATCAGCAGGCCGGTTTCGTAGGGAATTCCCGCCGCAGTTTCCAGCAGTCGCGCGCCGCCGATAAATTGTACGGTCATTGCGCCAATAAACGCGACCAATAAACTCAGGCTTGCCAACCACACCAGCAGGCGGCTTTGGTAACGCGCGAATAACATATCGTTAAGCGTGACGGCATTATAGCGACGCGCCAGGATAGCGAATTTTTTACCCAGAATACCCAGTGAAAGCCAGACGGCGGGAAGCTGGATCATCGCCAGCAAGACCCAGCCCAGACCGTATTTATAAGCCGCGCCGGGACCGCCGATAAATGAACTGGCGCTAATATAGGTGGCGGTAAGCGTCATCGCGAGCACGATCCCGCCCATCGAACGGCTGCCAAGAAAATATTCGTTTAAAAAGGTGCCGGCGGTACGCTTGCGCATAGCGTAAATCGAGACCCCGAAGACCACGACCAGATAGGCTACCAGCGGTAGAATGACCTCAAGCTGCATCGTCATCCTCCAGCGAAATATCGCGATAAATGAATTTCACCATCGCCCAGCACAGCAAAATAAAGACCAGCGGCGTCAATAAGCAGGCCATCTCGAACCAGTGCGGCAGACCGGTAATTCCCGGCGAGTCTCCAGGTAAGTAAGCAGCCACTAACCATGCCGCCAGATAGCAAAGGGTCAGCCACAGCGCCCAGCGCGCCTCTTTATGGGCCTGAACAAAACGAGCGTCCATTTTTTGTCCCTTATGGGTGAAGAAAGCGGGAATTGTACATGATGGGGCATCGCTATCCCCAGAAATAAAAAAGGCCGGATTCACCGGCCTTTTGAGATTAACGTGCGATTACTTTTCCTGAAGACCGAGTTTTTTCTCCAGATAGTGGATGTTGGTTCCACCGTGCTGGAAGTGCTCGTCATTCATGATGCGGGTCTGCAGATCGATATTGGTTTTGATACCATCGATAATCAGTTCCTGCAGGGCATTTTTCATACGGGCAATCGCCACGTCGCGGTTTTCACCGTAGCAGATGAGTTTGCCGATCATGGAATCATAGTACGGCGGCACCGTGTAGCCCGCATAGATATGAGATTCCCAGCGAACGCCAAAGCCGCCAGGCGCATGGAAGCGCGTGATTTTGCCAGGGCTTGGCAGGAAAGTGTTCGGATCTTCGGCATTGATACGGCATTCTACCGCATGGCCTCGAACGACAACTTCGTCCTGTGTGATCGACAGCGGCTGACCCGCCGCGATGCGCAACTGCTCTTTGATCAAATCGACGCCGGTAATCATTTCAGTCACCGGGTGTTCAACCTGAATACGGGTGTTCATTTCGATGAAATAGAACTCGCCGTTTTCGAACAGGAATTCGAACGTCCCTGCGCCGCGATAGCCGATGTCTACGCACGCTTTCGCGCAGCGTTCGCCGATATAGCGACGCAGTTCCGGCGTAATGCCTGGCGCCGGGGCTTCTTCAACCACTTTCTGGTGGCGACGCTGCATGGAACAGTCGCGTTCCGCCAGATAGATAGCGTTGCCCTGGCCGTCCGCCAGCACCTGAATTTCGATGTGGCGTGGATTTTCCAGGTATTTTTCCATGTATACCATGTCGTTGCTGAAAGCCGCTTTCGCTTCCGCTTTGGTCATGGAGATGGACTGCGCCAGTTCAGCATCGCTACGAACCACGCGCATACCGCGGCCGCCGCCGCCGCCGGACGCTTTGATGATCACCGGATAGCCAATACGTTTGGCATGAGCGCGGTTCGCATTCATATCGTCGCCCAGCGGGCCGTCAGATCCTGGTACGGTCGGCACGCCCGCTTTTTTCATCGCGGTAATCGCGGACACTTTATCGCCCATCAGGCGGATGGTGTCCGCTTTCGGGCCGATAAAGATAAAGCCGGAGCGTTCAACCTGCTCGGCAAAATTGGCGTTCTCAGAAAGGAAGCCGTAACCCGGGTGGATTGCCACCGCGCCGGTGATTTCAGCGGCGCTAATGATAGCCGGGATGTTCAGATAACTTTTTACGGACGGTGCCGGACCAATACAGACCGTCTCATCCGCCAGCAATACGTGTTTTAAATCGCGATCCGCGCTTGAGTGCACAGCGACGGTCTTGATGCCGAGTTCTTTACAGGCTCGAAGAATACGTAGTGCGATCTCGCCGCGGTTGGCGATGACAATTTTATCCAACATGTTCGCCTCGTTACTCGATGACGACCAGTGGCTCGTCAAATTCTACCGGTTGACCACTTTCGACCAGAATCGCTTTCACAGTACCTGCTTTGTCAGCTTCGATCTGGTTCATCATTTTCATGGCTTCAACGATGCACAGGGTATCGCCCACGTTCACTTTCTGGCCCACTTCGATGAACGCTTTCGCGTCCGGGCTTGGGGTGCGGTAGAAAGTACCAACCATTGGGGAGCGTACGATGTGACCACTGATTTCCGCTGCGGCAGGCGCTTCCATTGCTGGAGTAGCCGCTGGCGCGACAGCGTTAGACAGAGCGGGTTGCTGCATCATCGGCGCCGCATAAGCCTGCTGCATCACCGGAAAACCGGCGTTTGCCGTTGTGCGGCTGATGCGAACAGATTCTTCGCCTTCAGAAATTTCCAGTTCGGAGATACCTGATTCTTCAACCAGCTCGATCAGTTTTTTAATCTTACGAATATCCATGAGTGGGTTCCGTACTCTTTGTTTAGTGTGATTGTGACAGGCGTTTTAGCGCCGTCTGTAAAGCATGTGAATGACTGCCGCGGGTAAAATACCGCGCATCTTTGATTTGCCTGTTATGCCGTAGCACCCGAAGGTGAAATTCATGATTTGCCAGTCATTGTGTGGCTATCTTCTGCCATTTTCGGGCAAAAAACAAAATATACCTTCATTGCTCGATTGTCACCCTTTCTGCGAACGAAAATCGCCGTTGGGCAATGTAAAGTCGCACATTATAACTATTTCGTCGCAATTGGCAGCTAAATACTGGTCTTATCAGGGAAGATAATCAACCCGAAACATAAAAAGGACATTACCTGTTTTGCGTTTTGCAATCGACCGCACAGTTCACCAAACTAGCGCCACCACTGGCGAAACTTCCGGTAACGCAACGCTAAAAGGGCTAACGCTAATGCCGAATAGATGACCGGTTGCGGTGATAAAATCTTTACCGACCACAGGTAATGTATGGGAGCCAGGATCGCGACAAGATAGACGACGTTATGCAGTGTTTGCCAGCGTTTGCCCAATTTACGCTGCGCAAATTGCGTTGAGGTCAACGTCAGCGCCAATAACACCAGCCAGCTAATGATCCCAAGCGTCAAATAAGGGCGTGAAATCAACTCGCTTCCTAACAACGCCAGGTTATGTATCCCCAGTTCCAGTAAGGCATAGCTGGTTAAATGCAGCGTAGCCCAAACGAAACACCATAACCCTAACAGGCGGCGTGTGCGTATCAATAATGGCTGTTTAGCGTAGCGCGCCAGCGGCGAAACCAGCAAGGTGGCGAGCAAAAATTTGAGCGCGGTTCTGCCGGTAAAGTGTTGGATATCCTTTACCGGGTCTGCGCTGAGTCCACCGTGATTTATCGCCCAAAAGAGCCACAGAAGCGGCAAAAAACCCGCAAGATGCAGACAAACTTTTAGCCAGGTTATCTGTTTTGCTGTCAGACGCACTTAAAAATTCTCCCGCAAATTGAGACCGCGATACAGCGAAGCGACTTCATTGGCGTAGCCGTTAAACAGCAGCGTCGGCTGTCTTTGTACATCGAGGATACCGCCTGAACCAATAAAGCGTTCGGTAGCCTGAGACCAGCGTGGATGATCCACATGCGGGTTCACATTGGCGTAAAAACCATATTCGTTGGGAGCCGACAAATTCCAGGTGGTTGGCGGACGTTCGCGGGTGAGTTTAATGCTGACAATAGATTTAATACCTTTAAAACCATACTTCCATGGAACGATGAGTCGAATAGGCGCGCCGTTTTGCGGGGGTAACGCCTTACCATAGACGCCAACGGTCATCAGAGTCAGCGGATGCATGGCTTCGTCCAGACGTAGCCCTTCGACATAAGGGTATTTCAGTCCGCCGCCAATAAAGCGATCTTTCTGTCCTGGCATATCATCCGGCGCGTATAGCGTTTCGAATGCCACATATTTAGCGTGGCTGGTGGGCTGTGCCTGCGCGAGTAGCTTATATAAAGGGAAACCAATCCACGGCACGACCATGGACCACGCTTCGACGCAGCGCATTCGATAGATACGCTCTTCTAATGGGAAACGATGTGTTAAATCGTCGTAATCCAGCGTAAATGGCTTCGCGACTTCCCCGCTGATTTTCAACGTCCACGGTTCGGTTTTCAGACTTCCGGCATTGGCCGCCGGGTCGGCTTTATCAAGGCCAAACTCATAGAAATTGTTGTAGCCCGTCACCTTATCTTCCGGCGTTAACGCTAAATCGCTTCGCCAGGCGGCAGGCTGACTAAACTCAAGCGGTTTACCGGCAGGCGCTTTCGGACGATCGTTGCCTTTAAACCAACTGAAGAGATCGGCCTGCGCCGTTGAGGGTAAGGATAAGGCGGCCGCGCTGATGCCTAATGCTTTTAGCACCTGTCGGCGCTGCATAAAAAAAGCCGATTCCGCAGTCACATCGGCTTCTGTTAATGGACGTATCTTTTTCATCACAGACTCCCGGTCTACCCACCACAACATGGCGTGTAGTGAATATGACAGGGAGTGTGTCAATGTGTAAAAATAAATAGTTAATTAAGTGTAAATTTTTTTATACGTGACGTTATTTTATCTTCACCAGCGTACGGCCCTGAACCTGATTATTGATGATGGCATCGGCGAACTTCGGCGCATCCGCCAGCGTAATCTCTGTGGCGGCCTGAGCATAGAACGATTCCGGCAGATCCTTAACCAAACGCGCCCAGGCTTCTGTGCGACGTGCCGGTGGGGTCATCACCGAGTCCACCCCTTGCAAACGCACATTACGCAGAATGAATGGCATAACGGTGGTCGGCAGCGCGAAGCCGCCCGCCAGGCCGCAGGCGGCCACGCAACCGCCATAGTTCATCTGTGCCAGCACTTTCGCCAGCACTTTATCGCCAACGGTATCAATTGCACCGGCCCACAGCTGTTTTTCCAACGGGCGAGATTCAGCAAACTCATCGCGGCTGAGAATACGGTTAGCTCCCAGGCTCTTAAGATAGCCGTGGGTGCTTTCACGTCCTGATACTGCTGCAACCTGATAGCCCAGCTTATGCAGTAATGCAACGGCAGTGCTGCCCACGCCGCCGCTGGCGCCGGTGACGACAACCTCACCGTCTTGCGGGCGAATACCTGCATCTTCAAGCGCCATGACGCACAGCATGGCGGTAAAACCGGCGGTGCCGATGATCATGGCGTTACGGCTGCTCAGTCCCGCAGGCAGCGCGACCAGCCAGTCGCCTTTAACGCGTGCGCGTTCGGCCAGGCCGCCCCAGTGGTTTTCGCCCACGCCCCAGCCAGTCAGTAGTACTTCCTGGCCTGCATGAAAGCGAGGATCTTCGCTTGCGTGAACGGTGCCGGCGAAATCAATACCAGGAATCATCGGAAAATGACGGATAATTTTCCCTTTTCCGGTGATAGCCAGAGCATCTTTATAATTCAGGCTGGACCAGTGGACATCCACCGTCACATCACCTGCCGGCAGTTGACTCTCTTCGAGATGTTGCACGGATGCGAGGGTTTTACCGTCCTGCTGTTCTAAGATCAACGCCTGCATAACCTGTCCTCACTTTACATGGTAGATTGGAAAAATAGCTACGAAGACTATACTCGCTAATTAAAACGTGATGCCGATGCAACGCAATAAATTGCCAGATAGATCCATTTTGGTAGTATGCCTGCTTCATTGCGCGCCGTGGCGAATTCCGCCTTCAGATTCGCTTTTTCATACTGTTTATAACCGTCGGAGTTAACTCAAGGATGCGATTAACGACGAAATTCTCAGCTTTTATCACGCTGCTCACGGGGTTAACGATCTTCGTGACTCTGATAGGTTGCTCGCTAAGCTTTTATAACGCCGTACAGTATAAGTATGTCAGCCGTGTGCAGGCGACGGCGACAGCCATTGATACGCACCTGGTGACCCATGATATTGTCTCGCTGACGCCGCAAATCGACGAACTCATGATCGCTTCCGATATTGTGCGTGTCGATCTGTTGCAGGGGGAGCGCAGCGTCTACAGCCATTCTCGCGCCAGAGGTTATCGGCCAGCCGGCACCAGCGACATGTATCGCGAGCTGGTCGTACCGCTGATAAAACATCCAGGAATGTCGCTACGTCTGGCTTATCAGGACCCGATGGGTAACTATTTTCACTCACTGATCACCACGGCGCCGCTGACGCTGGCGATCGGTTTTATCGTTCTGATTTTGTTTTTATCGGTGCGCTGGCTGCAGCGGCAGCTTTCCGGGCAGGAGCTTCTGGAAATTCGCTCCACGCGCATTCTGAACGGCGAACGCGGGGCGAATGTCCGCGGTTCTGTTTACGAATGGCCAGCGCGCACCAGTAGCGCGCTTGATGTATTGCTTTCCGAAATTCAGTTTGCTCACGAACAGCGTAGTCGCCTGGACACCCTCATTCGCTCCTACGCCGCGCAGGACACCAAAACCGGGCTCGGTAACCGTCTGTTTTTTGATAACCAACTGGCGACGCTGCTGGAAGATCAGGAAAAAGTGGGAGTGCATGGCGTGGTGATGATGATCCGCTTGCCAGATTTCAATCTTCTGCGCGACAGCCTGGGAGGCAATCAGGCGGAAGAGCAGATGTTTATGCTTATCAATCTGCTATCGACATTTATTATGCGTTACCCAGGCTCGCTGCTGGCGCGTTATCACCGCAGCGACTTTGCCGTGCTGCTACCGCATCGAACGCTGAAAGAAGCGGAAAGTATTGCCGGACAACTTTTAAAAGCTGTCGATGCGCTACCGGCTAACAAAATGCTCGATCGTGACGATATGGTACATATCGGCATTTGCGCCTGGCGCAGCGGACAGTCCACCGAGCAGGTGATGGAACATGCTGAAGCCGCGGCGCGGAATGCCGCCCTGCAGGGGGGAAATAGCTGGGCTATCTACGACGACACTCTGCCGGAAAAAGGGCGCGGCAATGTGCGCTGGCGCACATTGATTGAGCAGATGCTGAATCGGGGCGGACCGCGACTTTATCAAAAACCGGCGGTCACGCGAGAAGGTCGCGTACATCATCGGGAATTGATGTGTCGCATCTATGACGGTAAAGAAGAGGTGAGCTCGGCGGAGTATATGCCGATGGTGTTGCAATTTGGTTTATCGGAAGAGTATGACAGATTACAAATTAGCCGCCTGATTACGTTGCTGGGCTACTGGCCGGATGAAAATCTGGCAATGCAGTTGACGGTTGAGTCGCTGATTCGTCCGCGTTTTCAGCGCTGGTTGCGCGATACGTTAATGCAGTGTGAAAAATCACAGCGAAATCGCATAATTATTGAACTTGCGGAGGCAGATGTTTGTCAACACATCAGCCGGTTACAACCCATCCTTCGCTTAGTCAATGCGCTTGGCGTTCGGGTGGCGGTGACACAGGCGGGTTTGACGCTGGTTAGCACGAGCTGGATTAAAGCGCTCAATGTGGAATTACTCAAGCTGCATCCGAGTCTGGTCAGAAACATTGAGAAGCGAACGGAAAACCAGCTTCTGGTTCAAAGTCTGGTAGAGGCCTGCGCGGGCACGCCTACGCAGGTTTACGCGACGGGCGTCCGTTCGCGCGGCGAGTGGCAGACGCTGACAAAACGCGGCGTGGCTGGCGGGCAGGGTGATTTTTTTGCCTCCTCCCAACTACTTGACACAAACGTGAAAAAATATTCGCAAAGATACTCGGTTTAACCTGCCGTTTAATTTGTTTTCACGTAGAATAACGCGCGCTGCGCCTCATGGGGGTGTGCTTGTCTGCTCGCCAGATTGTTGCAGCAAATATGCAGGTGAATGACCTTTGACAGGTTGCAAACGAAGGCGAGGATTGCTGCTGATTTTTTCAGCCCTGAGGGACTCAGGCCGAGATTTGTAACAAAGGAAACGAACTGCACTAATTTTCACCGTAGCAGATGATTTTTGCGCCTTGTCGCTGCTGCGTGTGGTTGGTAAAGTAAGCGGATTTTGTTTTCCGCCCCAGCTTTCAGGATTATCCCTTAGTATGTTGAAAAAATTTCGTGGCATGTTTTCCAATGACCTGTCCATTGACCTGGGTACCGCGAATACCCTCATTTATGTAAAAGGACAAGGCATCGTATTGAATGAGCCTTCCGTTGTGGCCATTCGTCAGGATCGTGCCGGTTCGCCGAAAAGCGTGGCTGCAGTCGGTCATGATGCGAAGCAGATGCTGGGCCGTACGCCGGGCAATATCGCTGCGATCCGTCCGATGAAAGACGGCGTTATCGCTGACTTCTTTGTGACCGAAAAAATGCTCCAGCACTTTATTAAACAAGTGCACAGCAACAGCTTTATGCGCCCAAGCCCGCGCGTACTGGTATGCGTGCCGGTCGGCGCGACGCAGGTAGAACGCCGCGCGATTCGTGAATCCGCTCAGGGCGCAGGCGCCCGTGAAGTCTTTTTGATCGAAGAGCCGATGGCGGCCGCGATCGGCGCAGGTCTGCCAGTTTCTGAAGCAACCGGTTCAATGGTTGTGGATATCGGTGGTGGTACCACTGAAGTTGCCGTGATCTCCCTGAACGGCGTGGTTTACTCTTCTTCTGTCCGTATTGGTGGTGACCGCTTCGACGAAGCCATCATTAATTACGTTCGTCGTAACTACGGTTCTCTGATTGGTGAAGCCACCGCAGAACGTATTAAACACGAAATCGGTTCCGCTTATCCGGGCGACGAAGTCCGCGAGATCGAAGTGCGTGGCCGTAACCTGGCGGAAGGCGTTCCACGCGGCTTTACCCTGAACTCAAACGAGATTCTGGAAGCGTTGCAGGAACCGTTGACCGGTATCGTCAGCGCGGTAATGGTGGCGCTGGAACAGTGTCCGCCGGAGCTGGCGTCAGACATCTCCGAGCGCGGTATGGTGCTCACTGGCGGCGGCGCGCTGCTGCGTAACCTTGACCGTCTGTTAATGGAAGAGACGGGCATTCCTGTCGTGGTTGCTGAAGATCCGCTGACCTGTGTGGCGCGCGGCGGCGGCAAGGCGCTGGAAATGATCGATATGCACGGCGGCGACCTGTTCAGCGAAGAGTAGTTGGATACGGGCAGGATTATCCCTGGATTGTCCTGCCTCTCCGACGCGAGAATACGCATAGCCTATGAAGCCAATTTTTAGCCGTGGCCCGTCGCTACAGATTCGCCTTATTCTGGCGGTGCTGGTGGCGCTCGGCGTTATCATTGCCGACAGCCGCCTGGGGACGTTCAGTCAAATCCGAACGTACATGGACACTGCCGTCAGTCCTTTCTATTTTATTTCAAACGGCCCTCGTGAACTGCTCGACAGCGTGTCACAAACGCTGGCTTCTCGCGACCAGCTTGAGCTGGAAAACCGGGCGCTGCGCCAGGAATTACTGCTAAAAAACAGCGACCTGCTGATGCTGGGGCAGTACAAACAGGAGAACGCGCGGTTGCGCGAGCTGCTGGGGTCTCCGCTGCGTCAGGACGAGCAGAAAATGGTGACTCAGGTTATTTCAACGGTTAACGATCCTTACAGCGATCAGGTCGTTATCGATAAAGGCAGCGTTAATGGCGTATATGAAGGTCAACCGGTCATTAGCGACAAAGGCGTCGTAGGGCAGGTTGTCGCCGTGGCGAAACTGACCAGTCGCGTACTGCTGATTTGCGATGCGACTCATGCGCTGCCGATTCAGGTACTGCGCAATGACATCCGCGTGATTGCCGCCGGTAACGGCTGCACTGACGATCTTCAGCTTGAACATCTGCCCGCCAATACCGATATTCGCGTCGGCGATGTGCTGGTAACGTCCGGACTTGGTGGGCGTTTCCCGGAAGGGTATCCGGTGGCGGTGGTCTCCTCCGTCAAGCTGGACACTCAGCGCGCCTATACCGTCATTCAGGCACGTCCAACCGCGGGTTTGCAGCGTTTACGCTATCTGCTGCTGTTGTGGGGAGCCGATCGTAACGGCGCCAATCCGATGACGCCGGAAGAGGTTCACCGCGTCGCCAATGAGCGCCTGATGCAGATGATGCCGCAGGTGTTGCCTTCTCCGGATGCGATGGGGCCGCCGGCGCCAGTGCCGGACCCGGCGACGGGGATTACTCAGCCATCTGCGGGCCAGACTGCGCCGGTATCAACGCAACCATCGCCTTCGGGCGCGACCACGCCGCCTGCGCGTGCGCCGGGAGGGTAATGGTGGCGAGCTATCGTAGCCAGGGGCGCTGGGTTATCTGGCTCTCTTTTCTTATTGCGCTGTTGCTGCAAATCATGCCCTGGCCGGACGACATCATTGTTTTCCGGCCAAACTGGGTTTTGCTCATCTTACTGTACTGGATTCTGGCCCTGCCGCACCGCGTAAATGTGGGGACGGGATTTGTGATGGGTGCCATACTTGATCTCATCAGCGGTTCCACACTTGGCGTGCGCGCTCTGTCGATGAGTATTGTCGCCTACCTGGTCGCTCTGAAATTCCAGCTCTTCCGTAACCTGGCGCTCTGGCAGCAGGCGCTGGTGGTAATGTTGCTTTCACTGGCCGTGGACATTATTGTTTTCTGGGCCGAGTTTTTAGTGATCAACGTCTCTTTCAGACCGGAAGTGTTCTGGAGTAGTGTAGTCAATGGCGTGCTGTGGCCCTGGCTCTTTTTGCTGATGCGTAAAGTACGCCAGCAGTTTGCTGTGCAATAAAGGTCGATATGACAACTCTGTATCTTGCTTCCGGTTCCCCGCGTCGCCAGGAATTATTGACTCAACTTGGATTTTCATTCGAGCAGGTCGTGCCTGGTATTGAAGAGCAACGGCGTGCTCAGGAAAGCGCGCAGCAGTATGTTGTTCGGCTGGCGCGCGAAAAGGCGCAGGCTGGCGTGGCGCTGGTTCCCCGTGATCTGCCGGTGTTGGGCGCGGATACGATAGTCGTGTTAAACGGCGAGGTGCTGGAAAAGCCGCGCGACGCCGCTCATGCCGCAGAAATGCTGCGTTTGCTTTCCGGAAATACGCATCAGGTGATGACTGCTGTTGCGCTTGCGGACTCGCAGCAGACGCTGGATTGTCTGGTGGTAACGGAGGTGACTTTCCGCACGCTTTCTGCGCAAGATATTACTGGCTATGTCGCCAGCGGCGAGCCTTTAGATAAAGCAGGTGCATACGGTATTCAGGGGCGGGGTGGCTGTTTTGTCAGGAAGATAAATGGCAGCTATCACGCCGTGGTCGGCTTACCGCTGGTTGAAACGTATGAGTTGTTGAGTCATTTTAACGCACTGCGTGATAAAAGGGATAAACATGACGGCTGAATTGTTGGTAAACGTAACGCCATCGGAAACGCGCGTGGCGTACATTGATGGCGGTATTCTTCAGGAAATCCATATTGAGCGCGAAGCGCGACGCGGAATCGTAGGCAATATCTACAAAGGTCGTGTAAGTCGTGTACTTCCAGGTATGCAGGCGGCTTTTGTAGATATTGGGCTGGATAAAGCCGCATTTCTTCACGCTTCCGATATTATGCCGCATACCGAATGCGTGGCAGGCGACGAGCAAAAACAGTTTACCGTGCGCGATATCTCCGAACTGGTGCGTCAGGGACAGGATCTGATGGTGCAGGTAGTGAAAGATCCGCTCGGCACGAAAGGCGCGCGTTTGACCACGGACATCACGTTGCCCTCCCGTTACCTTGTTTTTATGCCCGGCGCGTCACACGTTGGCGTTTCCCAGCGTATCGAAAGCGAAAGTGAACGCGAGCGCCTAAAAAAGGTGGTGGCGGAATACTGCGACGAACAGGGCGGGTTTATTATCCGTACCGCGGCGGAAGGCGTGTGTGAAGAGGATCTTGCGTCTGACGCCGCCTATCTCAAGCGCGTCTGGACGAAAGTCATGGAGCGCAAAAAGCGTCCGCAAACGCGCTACCAGATGTATGGCGAACTGGCGCTGGCGCAGCGCGTGCTGCGCGATTTCGCCGATGCGCAGTTGGACCGAATTCGCGTTGACTCACGTCTGACCTATGAGTCGCTGCTGGAGTTTACCGCAGAATACATCCCGGAAATGACCAGTAAGCTGGAGCATTACAGTGGCCATCAGCCGATCTTCGATCTTTATGACGTGGAAAATGAGATCCAGCGCGCACTGGAGCGTAAGGTTGAACTCAAGTCCGGCGGTTATCTGATTATCGACCAAACCGAAGCGATGACGACGGTAGATATCAATACCGGCGCGTTTGTCGGACACCGTAATCTCGACGACACCATTTTTAATACCAATATTGAAGCGACTCAGGCCATTGCCCGCCAGCTACGCCTGCGTAATCTGGGCGGCATTATCATTATCGATTTTATCGACATGAATAATGAAGATCATCGCCGCCGGGTGCTGCATTCGCTGGAACAGGCGTTAAGTAAGGATCGCGTGAAAACCAGTATTAACGGTTTTTCGCCGCTGGGACTGGTGGAAATGACCCGTAAACGGACTCGTGAAAGCGTGGAACATGTGCTTTGTAACGAGTGTCCAACCTGTCATGGCCGCGGGACGGTAAAAACGGTGGAAACCGTCTGCTATGAGATCATGCGTGAAATTGTACGTGTTCATCACGCTTATGACTCCGATCGCTTCCTGGTTTATGCTTCTCCTGCGGTGGCGGAAGCGCTGAAAGGCGAAGAATCACACGCGCTGGCGGAAGTCGAAATCTTTGTCGGCAAACAGGTTAAAGTTCAGGTCGAACCGCTTTATAACCAGGAGCAGTTTGACGTCGTAATGATGTAATTGAGTAGTAGCACCAGCGCATGTAGGCCGGATAAGGCGCAAGCGCCGCCATCCGGCAATATACCTTCAAGGGGTGTGAGTCGTATTTTTTGGCAGACAAGGAGAGACGCGTGAGGCGATTGCCGGGGATTTTATTGCTCACTGGAGCCGCGCTCATCGTCATTGCAGCGCTGCTGGTTAGCGGGCTGCGCCTGGCGTTGCCTCATCTTGACGCCTGGCGTCCGGCTATCCTGAATAAAATTGAGTCTGTGACCGGCGTGCCGGTGGCCGCCAGCCAACTCTCCGCAAGCTGGCAAAATTTTGGCCCTACGCTGGAAGCGCATAATATTCATGCCGCCCTGAAAGATGGCGGCGAACTGTCGATAAAACGCGTTACGCTGGCGCTGGACGTCTGGCAAAGCCTGTTGCATATGCGCTGGCAGTTTCGCGACCTGACCTTCTGGCAACTCAATTTCCGCACCAACACGCCTCTTCAAAGCAGCGACGGCGAAGGCATCGAAACCAGCCGTTTAAGCGATCTTTTCCTGCGTCAGTTCGATCATTTCGATCTGCGCGATAGCCAAATCAGTTTTCTGACGCTTTCCGGACAACGCGCGGAGCTGGCGATCCCACAGCTTACCTGGCTAAACGGCAAAGAGCGGCACCGCGCCGAAGGCGAGGTCAGCCTCTCCAGCCTGACCGGGCAGCACGGCGTGATGCAGGTGCGGATGGATTTACGCGATGACGACGGTTTGCTGAATAACGGCAGAGTCTGGTTACAGGCCGACGATATTGACGTCAAGCCGTGGCTGGGCAAATGGATGCAGGATAATGTGGCGCTCCAGACGGCGCGTTTCAGTCTGGAAGGCTGGATGACACTCAGTAAAGGTGAAATCGCCGGAGGAGACGTCTGGCTGAAACAGGGCGGCGCAAGCTGGCTGGGCGATAACACGACGCATACGCTGTCTGTCGATAATCTGACGGCGCAGATTAGCCGCGAGCAGCCGGGCTGGCAGTTTTATATTCCGGACACACGGATTACGCTTGATGGTAAACCCTGGCCGAGCGGAGCCTTAACCGTGGCCTGGCTCCCGCAGCAGGACGTCGGCGGCGAGAATCACACACGTAGCGATGAGCTACGCATTCGCGCCAGTAATCTTGAACTGGCGGGGCTGGAAGCATTACGTCCGCTGGCGGCTAAACTGTCGCCTGTGCTGGGCGAAATATGGCAGGCTACGCAGCCGAGCGGAAAGATCGCCACACTGGCGCTGGATATTCCGCTACAGGCGACCGAAAAAACGCGTTTTCAGGCATCGTGGGAAAATCTTGCCTGGAAACAGTGGAAGCTGTTGCCCGGCGCGGAACATTTTTCCGGTACGCTGGCGGGAAGCGTAGAAGACGGGCAGATGAAGGTTGCGATGCAGCAGGCTAAGATGCCCTATGAAACCGTTTTTCGCGCGCCGCTGGAAATTGAAAATGGCGTCGCGACGCTTAGCTGGTTGAAGAATGAGAACGGCTTTCAGCTTGATGGCCGCGACATTGACGTCAAAGCAAAGGCGGTACATGCGCGCGGCGGGTTCCGCTATCTGCAACCGACGGGCGACGAACCGTGGCTGGGTATTCTGGCCGGAATCAGTACCGACGATGGATCTCAGGCGTGGCGCTATTTTCCGGAAAACCTGATGGGCAAAGCGCTGGTCGATTACCTTAGCGGCGCGATTCAGGGCGGCGAGGCGGATAACGCCACGTTGGTTTACGGTGGTAACCCGCACCTCTTTCCCTATAAGCATAACGAAGGTCAGTTTGAAGTGCTGGTGCCGCTACGCAATGCGACGTTTGCTTTTCAACCCGACTGGCCGGCGCTAAAAAATCTCAACATTGAACTGGATTTCCTGAACGACGGCCTGTGGATGCGTTCGGATAGCGTCGATTTGGGCGGGGTGAAGGCCAGCAAACTCGCGGCGGCGATTCCGGATTATTCCAAAGAGAAACTGCTCATTGATGCCGATATTAACGGGCCGGGAAAAGCCGTTGGGCCTTATTTTGACGAGACGCCGCTAAAAGACTCGCTTGGCTCGACGCTGGCGGAGCTCCAATTAGATGGCGATGTGAATGCTCGCTTACATCTTGATATTCCGCTGGATGGCGAACAGGTTACCGCCGAGGGCGATGTCTCGTTGCGTAATAACAGTCTGTTTATTAAGCCGCTAAACAGCACGCTCAAAAATCTGAACGGTAAATTCAGCTTTGTGAATGGCGCGCTAAAAAGCGGGCCGCTGACGGCAAACTGGTTTAATCAGCCGCTTAACCTGGATTTCAGTACGACGGAAGGGGCAAAAGCCTATCAGGTCGCCGTCAACCTGAACGGTAACTGGCAACCAACGCGTATGGGCGTCTTACCGCCGCAACTGAATGACGCCCTGAGCGGCAGCGTGACGTGGAATGGTAAAGTCGGCATCGATCTTCCGTATCACGCTGACACCACTTATCACATCGAACTGAACGGCGATCTGAGAAATGTGAGCAGTCACTTACCTTCTCCGCTAAATAAACCCGCAGGCGAAGCCATTCCGGTGAACATTCAGGCTGACGGCAACCTGAAAAGTTTTGCGCTAACGGGGAGCGCAGGGAGTAAAAATCACTTTAACAGCCGCTGGTTATTAAATCAGAAGCTGACGTTGGATCGGGCTATCTGGACGACGGACAGCCGGACGATTCCGCCATTACCTGCTCAACAAGGCGTTGAGCTCAATCTGCCGGCGCTGGATGGCGCGCAGTGGCTGGCGTTATTCCAGAAAGGCGCGGCGGATAACGTGAGCAGTTCGGCCGAGTTTCCTCAACGCGTCACGTTGCGTACTCCCGCGCTATCGCTGGGTGGCCAGCAGTGGAACAATTTGAGCGTCGTTTCAGCCCCCTCGCTGAACGGAACAAAAATTGAAGCGCAGGGCCGTGAGGTGAACGCCACGCTGCTCATGCGCAACCATGCGCCGTGGCTGGCGAACATTAAGTACCTGTATTACAACCCTGGCGTCGCAAAAACGCACGCCTCGTCACCAACGCCGACATCGCCGTTGGCTTCGGCGAACACGATTAGCTTCCGCGGCTGGCCGGACTTACAGCTTCGCTGCGAAGAGTGCTGGCTGTGGGGACAAAAATATGGGCGTATTGATGGCGATTTCGCCATCAAAGGCAATACGCTGACTCTGGCGAATGGCCTGATCGATACCGGATTCGCCCGTTTGAAAGCGAACGGCGAGTGGGTGAATGCGCCGGGTAATGAACGAACCTCGCTGAAAGGTAGTCTGCATGGTAGTAACCTCGACACGGCTGCCGGGTTCTTCGGTATCTCGACGCCAATCCAGAACGCGTCTTTTAACGTAGATTACGATCTGCACTGGCGAAACCCGCCCTGGCAACCTGATGAAGCCACGCTCAACGGGATTTTACGCACGCGTCTGGGTAAAGGCGAGTTTACTGATCTCAGTAGCGGCCATGCCGGACAGCTACTGCGGCTGCTCAGTTTTGATGCGTTGCTGCGTAAGCTGCGGTTTGACTTCAGAGATACCTTTAGCGAGGGCTTCTATTTCGACTCTATTCATAGTACCGCGTGGATTAAAGATGGCATCCTGCATACTGACGATACGCTGGTGGATGGGCTGGAAGCGGATATTGCAATGAAAGGTTCTGTTGATCTGGTGCGTCGTCGTCTTGATATGGAGGCCGTTGTCGCGCCGGAAATTTCCGCCACCGTGGGCGTCGCCGCCGCGTTTGCCGTTAACCCGATTGTCGGCGCGGCGGTATTTGCCGCCAGTAAAGTGTTGGGGCCGCTATGGAGCAAGGTCTCCATTTTGCGATATCGCATTACCGGTCCGGTCGATGCGCCGCAGATCAACGAAGTTCTGCGCCAACCGATAAAAGAAAGCCAGCAATGATTTGACGGGGGCGAGGAATTGCCCCACTCTCAGTAAATAATCATGCCGGACGGCGCTGCGTTTATCCGGTTTGTACAATCTAACAACGTAGTCCGGATAAGGCGTGAACCGCCATCCGGCAGAAATCAACGAGTAGCAAAAACGATGAGTCTGAACCTGGTAAGTGAACAATTGCTAGCGGCGAATGGCCTGAACCATCAGGATCTGTTCGCTATTTTGGGCCAACTGGCCGAACGCCGTCTTGATTATGGCGACCTCTATTTTCAGTCGAGCTATCACGAATCCTGGGTTTTAGAAGACCGCATCATTAAAGATGGTTCATATAATATCGACCAGGGCGTTGGCGTTCGCGCCATTAGCGGCGAAAAAACCGGTTTTGCTTATGCTGACCAGATAAGCCTCCTGGCGCTGGAGCAGAGTGCGCAGGCAGCGCGAACCATTGTACGCGAGAACGGCGAAGGCAAGGTAAAAACGCTCGCCGCCGTAGCGCATCAGCCGCTCTACACCACCCTTGATCCGCTGCAAAGTATGAGCCGCGAAGAGAAGCTGGATATCCTCAGACGCGTTGATAAAGTGGCGCGAGAAGCCGATAAACGCGTGCAGGAAGTTAACGCCAGCCTGACCGGCGTATATGAATTAATCCTCGTGGCGGCGACCGACGGGACGCTGGCGGCGGATGTCCGTCCATTGGTGCGGTTGTCCGTTAGCGTGCAGGTGGAAGAAGACGGTAAACGCGAGCGCGGCGCCAGCGGCGGCGGCGGTCGCTTTGGTTATGAGTATTTTCTTGCCGATCTCGACGGCGAGATTCGCGCCGACGCGTGGGCGAAAGAAGCGGTACGCATGGCGCTGGTTAATCTCTCCGCGGTCGCTGCGCCAGCGGGGACGTTACCGGTGGTTCTGGGCGCCGGGTGGCCGGGCGTATTGCTGCACGAAGCGGTCGGTCACGGGCTGGAAGGTGATTTTAACCGTCGTGGGACGTCTGTGTTTAGCGGTCAGATCGGCGAGCAGGTTGCCTCCGCGCTTTGCACCGTAGTGGACGACGGCACAATGATGAACCGTCGCGGCTCCGTTGCTATCGATGATGAAGGTACGCCAGGCCAGTACAACGTATTGATTGAAAATGGCGTGCTGAAAGGATACATGCAGGACAAGCTGAACGCGCGCCTGATGGGCGCTGCGCCGACCGGTAACGGGCGTCGCGAATCTTATGCGCATCTGCCGATGCCGCGTATGACGAATACCTATATGTTGGCGGGGCAGTCAACGCCGCAGGAAATTATCGAATCCGTTGAGTACGGCATCTATGCGCCTAACTTTGGCGGCGGTCAGGTAGATATCACCTCCGGCAAGTTTGTGTTTTCTACCTCGGAAGCGTATCTGATTGAAAACGGCAAAGTCACGACGCCGGTGAAGGGCGCGACGTTGATTGGATCAGGCATTGAAACGATGCAACAGATCTCCATGGTCGGCAATGACCTTAAGCTGGATAACGGGGTGGGGGTCTGCGGTAAAGAGGGGCAAAGTCTGCCGGTAGGCGTAGGCCAGCCGACGCTGAAAGTCGATAACCTGACGGTTGGCGGCACCGCATAACTGTCCGCCTTATCAGGCCTGTGGTGTGTGCCGCCCAGGCCTGATAAGCGCAGCGCCACCAGGCAATGTCTGCGTCGGGTGGCATCTGGCCTACAATCGTCTTCCGCAATTACCCGGTGTTTTTATTTTTCTTTCCCTCGCCCGTGCATCCCCTGAAACAGGTGTGCGACATCGACAAAATAGTCAGTTAACGCGTTAATCACTACCTGCACTTTAAGCGGCAGCTTATCTTTTTCGGTGTACAGCGCGTACACCGGACGGGGATCGGACTGATAGCGAGGCAGCAGGATCTCCAGATCGCCACGATTGATCTCATCGATCACCCACATCAGCGGCACATAGGCGATTCCGGTTCCGGCGGTCAGCCAGCGTACCAGCGTCATCGGATCGTTAGTGACGAACCGCCCCTGTGGAATCAGTCGGGTAGAAATTCCTTCCGGCGCGATAAGTTCAAACTCATTATCCGGGCGCACGCTATATTCCAGCCAGGAATGGCTACTGAGATCGGCGGGTTTTTCCGGGACGCCGTACTGAGCGAGGTACGGCTTGGCGGCGCACACAACCATCGGCATCGCGCCGAGTCGACGGGAAAACAGGCTGGAGTCTTGCAGCGCGCCCACGCGGATCACCACGTCCAGCCCGTCGGCAATTAAATCCGGGGCCGGAATTCCTGTCACCAGATTGACCGCCAGACCGGGATACTCTTTTAATAATTTTGCGGTAAGCCCGGCCAGCACATTTTGCGCCATGGTTGAAGAACAGCCGATACGCAATGTACCGATAGGCGTGTTATTAAAAGCGTAAAGCTGCTCGTGAACATCCTGCACTTCATGCAGCATACGACGACAGCCCTGATAATAGATTTTTCCAGCTTCGGTGAGCCCAATGCTGCGTGTGCTGCGGTTGAGCAATTTAACCTGAAGCTCATCTTCCAGTTTCGCCACAGTCTGGCTGATGGACGATACGCTCATTTGCAGCTGTCTGGCTGCGGCGGTAAAAGAGCCAAACTCGACAACTTTGGCGAATACCGACATTCGTTTTAATCGTTCCATTATTCACTCTGGCTTAAAAGTGATTTAGATCACATAATATAGATAACAGCATAACAATTACGTTAATATACTATTATTCGAATAAGAGCTATGTCGCTCTCGCCTGGCGTCTCTTGCCCTTCTCTGCGGCGATGTAGCTTAACAATCTATCGCCTGCTCTCTCTCAGAAATCAAGGTCAACATGAGTCTGTTTCCCGTTATCGTGGTGTTTGGTCTTTCCTTCCCACCGATATTTTTCGAATTGCTTTTGTCACTGGCTATTTTTTGGCTGGTGCGTCGGATGCTTGTGCCGACGGGTATCTATGATTTTGTCTGGCATCCGGCTTTGTTCAATACCGCGCTGTATTGTTGTCTGTTTTATTTAATATCGCGCCTGTTCGTTTGAGGTTGAAGTGAAAACACTAACAAGAAAACTCTCCCGTACGGCCATTACCCTCGTACTGGTTATTCTGGCCTTTATCGCCATTTTCCGCGCCTGGGTGTATTACACCGAATCTCCCTGGACGCGCGATGCCCGTTTTAGCGCCGATGTCGTCGCTATTGCCCCGGATGTCGCGGGCCTGATTACCCATGTAAACGTGCATGATAACCAACTGGTGAAAAAGGATCAGGTCCTGTTTACCATCGATCAGCCACGCTATCAAAAAGCGCTGGCGGAAGCGGAAGCTGATGTAGCCTATTATCAGGTCCTGGCGCAGGAAAAACGCCAGGAAGCCAGTCGCCGTAATCGCCTCGGCGTACAGGCGATGTCCCGGGAAGAGATCGATCAGGCGAACAATGTCTTGCAGACTGTACTGCATCAACTGGCTAAAGCCCAGGCGACGCGCGATCTGGCTAAACTCGATCTGGAGCGCACCGTCATTCGCGCGCCTGCCGACGGCTGGGTGACTAACCTCAATGTTTATGCCGGTGAATTTATTACCCGCGGTTCCACGGCCGTCGCCCTGGTGAAAAAGAACTCTTTTTACGTGCAAGCCTATATGGAAGAGACCAAGCTGGAAGGCGTGCGTCCGGGATATCGTGCCGAAATCACGCCGCTTGGCAGCAACCGGGTATTAAAAGGTACTGTCGATAGCGTGGCGGCAGGGGTAACGAATGCCAGCAGTACCAGCGATGCGAAAGGGATGGCGACGATAGACTCTAACCTCGAATGGGTGCGTCTGGCCCAGCGTGTCCCGGTGCGTATCCGGCTCGACGAGCAGCAGGGGAATTTGTGGCCTGCCGGTACGACGGCAACCGTCGTGATCACCGGTAAGCAGGATCGTGACGCAAGCCAGGACTCCTTCTTCCGTAAACTGGCGCACCGGCTGCGCGAATTCGGTTAATCGTCATGGGCATTTTCTCCATTGCCAACCAGCACATTCGTTTTGCGGTAAAGCTGGCGTGCGCCATTGTGCTGGCATTATTTATCGGCTTCCATTTTCAACTGGAGACGCCGCGTTGGGCGGTGCTGACCGCCGCGATCGTGGCGGCAGGCCCGGCATTTGCCGCCGGCGGGGAACCCTATTCCGGCGCTATCCGTTATCGCGGAATGTTGCGTATTATCGGGACGTTTATTGGCTGTATCGCCGCGCTTATCATTATTATCTCTATGATCCGCGCGCCGCTATTGATGATTTTGGTGTGCTGTGTCTGGGCCGGTTTTTGTACCTGGATCTCCTCTTTAGTACGGATCGAAAACTCTTATGCGTGGGGACTGTCAGGTTATACTGCGCTGATCATTGTGATTACCATTCAGACGGAGCCGCTGCTCACGCCGCAATTTGCGCTTGAACGCTGTAGCGAAATCGTCATCGGCATTGGCTGCGCTATTTTAGCGGATCTGCTTTTCTCGCCGCGATCGATAAAGCAGGAGGTTGATCGCGAACTGGACAGTTTACTGGTAGCGCAATATCAGCTAATGCAACTTTGTATTAAGCATGGCGACAGCGAAGAAGTCGACAACGCCTGGGGCGATCTGGTGCGACGCACGGCGGCGCTGGAGGGGATGCGAAGTAATCTGAATATGGAATCTTCGCGCTGGGTACGCGCTAACCGCCGCCTGAAAGCGTTGAATACGCTTTCGCTCACGCTGATTACGCAATCCTGTGAAACTTATCTTATTCAAAACACGCGGCCGGAACTGATTACCGATACATTCCGGGAACTGTTCGAGACGCCGGTTGAAACGGTACAGGACGTCCACAGACAGTTAAAACGGATGCGGCGTGTCATTGTCTGGACCGGCGAGCGCGAAACGCCCGTCACGCTTTATAGCTGGGTAGGCGCTGCGACGCGCTATCTATTGCTTAAACGCGGCGTGATCAGTAACACCAAAATCAGCGCGACGGAAGAAGAGATCCTGCAAGGCGAGCCCGTAGTTAAAGTGGAATCCGCTGAACGCCACCATGCGATGGTGAACTTCTGGCGCACCACGCTTTCCTGCATTCTGGGGACATTATTCTGGCTATGGACCGGCTGGACATCGGGTAATGGCGCGATGGTGATGATTGCCGTGGTGACCTCGCTGGCGATGCGTTTACCCAATCCGCGCATGGTCTGCATTGATTTTATTTATGGCACTCTGGCGGCGTTGCCGCTGGGATTGCTCTATTTCCTGGTGATTATTCCCAATACGCAGCAAAGTATGCTGTTGTTATGTTTGAGCCTGGCGGTATTGGGGTTCTTTATCGGCATTGAGGTCCAGAAACGGCGTCTGGGGTCAATGGGGGCGCTGGCCAGTACGATTAACATTATTGTGTTGGATAATCCGATGACGTTCCATTTCAGCCAGTTCCTCGATAGCGCGTTGGGGCAAATAGTCGGCTGTATGCTGGCGTTTATCGTCATCCTGCTGGTGCGTGATAAATCCAAAGATCGAACCGGTCGCGTGCTGCTTAATCAGTTTGTTTCCGCTGCGGTCTCGGCAATGACGACTAACGTGGTACGTCGTAAAGAAAACCGTCTGCCTGCGTTATATCAGCAACTCTTTTTGCTGATGAATAAATTCCCAGGCGATTTGCCGAAGTTTCGCCTGGCGCTAACGATGATCATTGCTCATCAACGTCTGCGCGACGCGCCGATACCGGTTAATGAAGACCTGTCAGTGTTCCACCGCCAGCTTCGTCGTACCGCAGACCATGTTATTTCCGCCGGAAGCGATGATAAACGGCGACGCTACTTTGGTCAGTTGCTGGATGAGCTGGATATCTATCAGGAGAAATTACGTATCTGGGAGGCGCCGCCGCAGGTGACGGAACCGGTTAAATGCCTGACGGGCATGTTACATAAATACCAGAACGCGCTTACCGATAGCTAACCCACAAGAACCGATGCCAAAAGCGTCGGTTTTTTTATGACTATACTTATTTGAGATACAAAAACAGCGCAAGAGTGCTCCGGGGCTAAAAGCGTTTCTGGAAGTGAAACCTCTGCATAATGATGCTTAGTAGTAAAACAGACAATTGTCTGTCGGGGATGGTGGCTGGCTATGAATGTCTATACTTTTGATTTTAATGATATTAAAAACCAAAGCGATTTTTATCGCGAGTTTACGCAGACGTTTGGTCTTGCCAGTGAGAAAGTAAGCGATCTTGATACATTATGGGATGCGGTAATGAGCGATATCTTACCCCTACCGCTAGAGATTGAGTTCGTTCACCTGCCTGATAAACTGCGCAGGCGCTACGGGGCGCTGATTTTACTCTTTGATGAAGCGGAAGAAGAGCTGGAGGGGCGGCTACGGTTTAATGTCCGGCATTGAAAAAGCATAAAAAAGCCCCCGGCAGGCGGGGGCAAGTCGTCGGGTTAGACGACGAGGGTTTACTTATACAACTCGGCGGTGGCGTGCCAGTTATCACCTTCTTTTAATTCGATGATGCGATAGCTATTAGCGCCTGCTTTTTCAGCTTTAGCGACGATCTCCTGGCGCATATCCATTGGCGTACTGCCAATCTGCGAGACGGAAATGGTGCCCATCGGTTGCAGATTCTGCGCCTGTTCCGCGTTGACCTGATGTACTGCGGCATTTGCGCCGAAAGAGAGCAGAGTGGCCAGGCCGAGTGATGCGATAATGTATTTCGTTTTCATGGTCTTTTATTCCTTTATAGGGTCAACCTCGCGGATTAATGGGCTTTTCTTATGCGATATCTCCGCGAAGCAATGACACGTTATATGCGATGGCAGGTGAATTTTATTTGTACAGTTCGGCAGTGGCGTGCCAGTTGCTGCCGCTACGCGCTTCGGTAATGTGGTAGGCCGTAGCGCCTTGTTCATCCGCTTTTTTGCTCAGCATGGCATTCATATCCATAGGCGATGAGCCGATAGCGCTGACTGAAACCGATCCGATTGCTTCACGATTTTGCGCTTGCTCTGCGCTGATAGGTTCTGCGGCGAAAGCGCCAAAAGAGAGAACGGACAGAATACTTAATGTTGCAACAGTGGTTTTGATTTTCATGATTTTTACCTCGTCGAATTCCTTTACTGGGGTCTTTGTTTCGTGACCCTCATCACAAAATTAAGTATACACTAATCACGCAACTAATTAATACCACGCTAATTGTTTCTGCTTTTTAAAGACATTAAAAATTTTATTTTTTATAACGTTATGGAATTAAAATTGCTGTTTTTCGCCGCTGTCATTTAAAAAATAAAAGAAAATCAATCGGTTAAAAAATTTGACATTTTGTGCGTTTTTTTGATTTGTCATTCATGTGGTGAATGTTTAAGGGCATGATTTGCCAAATGATAGCCGTACAGGAAAGCGGCGAGGGGAGAGGACAAAAAGGTGCCTCCGCCGTACGACGACGGAGGAAGTGGGACTAAAGCTCTTGTTCAAAAAGTTCCAGAATGGCTTCGTACAGATCTCTTACGGAAAAGCCGCTGGCAGGCGTAGTGAAGATAGTATCGTCGCCGGCAATCGTGCCGAGAATACCTTCTGCTTTCCCCAGTGAATCCAGCAGGCGCGCGATGAGTTGTGCCGCGCCGGGGCTGGTATGAATCACCACGACAGCGTCGTTATAGTCGATATCCAGCACCAGATTTTTCAACGGACTGGATGTTGTTGGGACGCCCAGTTCAGCCGGAAGACAGTACACCATTTCCATTTTTGCGTTACGTGTACGCACTGCGCCGAACTTAGTCAACATGCGCGAGACCTTGGACTGATTGATATTTTCAAAGCCCTGATCCTGCAACGCGAGGACGATTTCGCCCTGTGAGCTGAATTTTTCTTCTTTGAGGAGCGCTTTAAACGCTCTTACTAGTTCTTCTTGTTTAGCCGAGCTTCGCATAAGTCACCCGTAATATGGCGGTAGAAACAACATTATTGTGCATACAGATGAATTTTTATGCAAACAGTCTGCCTTGTTTAAGGCTGAAATAATGTTATGAAAGAGCGGAATTTTATCAAATTTCGTTATCAAGAAACATGCCTGTGTCACGCCTCGCAAATAAGATTAAAAGTAAATTAATTGTTATCAAAATGATGTTGTTTTGAGAGGATAGTAGGGTATATTGTCACCACCTGTAGGAACGTTGCTCTCTGGTTGCAGTCGATCCGGATTACGCAAATTAAATGCATAAAAGCCAAAATTGCGCGACTCCGCATTCTTGATGAGTGAGGATTGTAATCATTGAATTTGTGAATTAAGGTCGCCGCCGCGGAGCAATAGACACTTAGCTAATCATATAATAAGGAGTTTAGGATGAAAGTCGCAGTCCTCGGCGCTGCTGGTGGTATCGGTCAGGCGCTGGCATTACTTTTAAAAAACCAACTGCCTTCAGGTTCAGAACTCTCCCTGTACGACATCGCTCCAGTGACTCCCGGTGTGGCCGTTGATTTGAGCCACATCCCCACCGCTGTAAAAATCAAAGGTTTCTCCGGTGAAGACGCAACCCCGGCGCTTGAAGGCGCTGACGTAGTACTGATTTCTGCGGGTGTGGCGCGTAAGCCGGGTATGGACCGTTCCGACCTGTTTAACGTTAACGCTGGCATCGTGAAAAACCTGGTGCAGCAGATCGCTAAAACCTGCCCGAAAGCGTGCGTGGGCATTATCACCAACCCGGTGAACACCACCGTTGCGATTGCGGCGGAAGTGCTGAAAAAAGCAGGCGTATACGACAAAAACAAACTGTTTGGCGTCACCACGCTGGATATCATCCGCTCTAATACCTTTGTTGCAGAGCTGAAAGGTAAGCTGCCAACGGAAGTTGAAGTTCCGGTGATTGGCGGACACTCCGGCGTGACGATTCTGCCGCTGCTGTCGCAGATTCCAGGCGTAAGTTTTACCGAACAAGAAGCGGCCGAGCTGACTAAACGTATTCAGAACGCCGGTACTGAAGTCGTCGAGGCGAAAGCCGGCGGCGGATCGGCAACCCTCTCTATGGGTCAGGCTGCCGCACGTTTCGGTCTTTCTCTGGTTCGCGCTCTGCAGGGCGAAAAAGGCGTGGTGGAATGCGCCTATGTGGAAGGCGACGGTCAGTATGCCCGTTTCTTCTCTCAGCCGCTGCTGCTGGGTAAAAACGGTGTAGAAGAGCGTAAATCCATCGGCACACTGAGCGCTTTCGAGCAAAATTCGCTGGACGCTATGCTGGATACGCTGAAAAAAGATATTCAGTTGGGTGAAGATTTTATTAATAAATAAGCTGTTCCTGCCCGATGCCGGGGCTTTTGCTCCGGCTTCTTTGACTGTAAACAAGCCACGAAATCAAGTACTAAATCTGCTAAACTCCTCACGTCTTATCGGTTATTAACGAGAACGTCGTGAAAAAGATCCAAAGAACGCAAACCCGCGATCACATTACGCAAATGCTTCGCTATGAAATTCTTTCCGGCAATATAAAAGCGGGAGAAGAACTCGCGCAGGAAAGTATTGCGGAGCAGCTCGGTCTTTCACGAATGCCGGTTCGAGAAGCGCTACAGTCACTCGAACAGGAAGGTTTTTTAATCCGACTGCCCAACAGGCACATGCAGGTCGCGCATCTTGAGGCCGATCGCGTGAGTCATATTTTTCGCGTAATTGCCGCGATGGCCGCCGAAATGTTTTCGCTGATACCCAGCGAAGTAGGCGATGCCCTCCTGATACGTGCGCAAGCGCTGGCTGTCGCAGAAGATAAATCCTGCGAACTGGAGTGTCATGCGATGCTGATTTCTTATGTGAATAACCGCTATCTGGAAAAGGTGTATCAGCAGTTCCTGGACGGTTATGTCTCTTATGTTATTTTGCATCTGAAAAAAGATAATCAGGAGTCGGCGCAGCTTTTCGCTGAACTGGCTGACGTCATACGCCAGGGGCGGCGTGATGAGATTGGGCAAGTTATGCAGCGTTATTTCCTCTCTTTAGCAGAAATAATGCGTCAACATATGAAGGATTGGGAAAGTGCAGAAGCCTAAGTTAGGGAAGATTAAGCTTCTTTCAGCGAAAGAACAGGTCGCGGCAGTGCTGCGTAAAGCGATTCTTTCGAGGGAGTTAGTGGAAGGGCAGGAGATTACGTTAGAAGGCATTGCCGGAATGGTCGGCGTGTCCAGTATGCCAGTGCGCGAGGCGTTTCAGATTCTGGCGGCGGATGGGCTGATAAAAGTGCGCCCTAATAAAGGGGCGGTGGTGTTGGGCATCAATGAACAAACGATCCGTGAACACTATGAAATTCGCGCGCTGTTAGAAAGTGAGGCGGTGGCTAAAGCTTCTCGTCCTGGCACCGATATCTCGCGGATAGCCCAGGTGCATTATGCCGCTGAAAAGGCTCTCGCGGAAAATAACTCGGCGGAATACTCCGACCTGAATCAGGCATTTCATATGGAAATATGGAATGTTGCTGGCAACGAAAAAATGAAAATGTTGCTCTGTAATATGTGGAACGGCCTGTCGATGGGCCATAAGGTCACCGAAGAAGAGTATGCCGTGATTTCCATTCAGGAACATAAAAGTATTCTGCAAGCTCTTGAACTTCATGATGAAACATTGGCACGCCAGCGCATGCGCGAACACATTATTCGCTCAATGGAGAATATGCTGACCCGCTATGTTGGTGACCCTTCTGCCTGATCTTTTCGCCTGCGTGAGCATCGCAGGCGCTTCAACCAATTCTTCAATTCTATTAATCACGTCCAGTAACGATCTAACCACGATCTTGATGTAGATCCCACTCCTGCATCTTTCCTGAGAAACGATTTGACTTAGTTTTTGTATGGGAATAATTTCTCCCTGTCAACATTGGATACAATATCATATATCATTGATTGGATAATTATAAATATGGAACCCATTACCCTTACCTTATGTTTATTGGTGTTCGCTATCGTCATGTTTGTATGGGAAAAAGTGCCACTGGCCGTCACTTCCATGATTGTCTGCGTGGCCTTAGTGATCACCGGAGTTCTGAATATCAAACAGGCCTTTGCTGGCTTTATCGACACTAACGTCATCCTCTTTGTCGCGATGTTCATCGTGGGCGGCGCGTTGTTCGAGACCGGTATGGCAAACAAAGTGGGCGGCGTCATCACGCGCTTCGCGAAAACAGAAAAACAGCTGATCTTCACCATTATGGTGGTGGTGGGTTTGATGTCTGGCGTCCTCTCTAACACCGGTACCGCTGCGGTTTTGATTCCGGTGGTGATCGGCGTGGCGGCAAAATCGGGCTTCTCGCGTTCTCGTCTACTGATGCCGCTGGTTTTCGCCGCTGCGTTGGGCGGTAACCTGTCGTTAATTGGCGCGCCGGGAAATCTTATCGCGCAGTCTGCGCTACAGAATATTGGCGGCGGCTTTGGCTTTTTTGAATACGCAAAAATCGGTCTCCCGATGCTCATCTGCGGCATTCTCTACTTCCTGACTATTGGCTATCGCTTTCTGCCGAATAATGCGACCGGCGGTGAGGTGGGGAGCGTCGGGGAGCAACGTGACTACAGCCATGTTCCACAGTGGAAACAACGGCTCTCACTCGTGGTGTTGATCGCAACGATCCTCGGCATGATCTTTGAGAAGAAGATCGGTGTCAGCCTGGCCGTGACCGGTTGTATTGGCGCTCTTGTGCTGGTAGTAAGCGGCGTACTCACGGAAAAACAGGCCTATAAAGCCATTGATTCACAGACTATTTTTATCTTTGGCGGCACACTGGCGCTGGCAAAAGCGCTGGAAATGACCGGGGCAGGCAAGCTGGTTGCGGACTATGTAATCGGCATGCTGGGGCAAAACTCCTCACCGTTCATGTTGCTGATCGCCGTTTTCGCCTTATCCGTTGTGATGACCAACTTTATGTCTAATACCGCCACGACCGCGCTGCTGGTGCCGGTAAGTCTGTCGATTGCCGCAGGCATGGGGGCCGACCCGCGTGCGGTTCTGATGGCGACGGTCATTGGCGGTTCCTGCGCCTACGCAACCCCTATCGGTATGCCTGCCAACATGATGGTGCTCTCCGCGGGTGGCTATAAATTTGTCGACTACGCTAAGGCCGGTATCCCCCTGATTATCGTTTCAACCATTGTCAGCTTGATCCTGCTGCCAATCCTTTTCCCTTTTCATCCGTAATTAACGGAAGCTGTTCTGACTAAGGAGCATTTATGAGTAAAAGTGAACAGATATCCCATATGACCGACGTTATGGCCAAGTTTGTGGGATATACCGGCAAAGTTTTGCCTGATGATGTCACTGCAAAACTGGAAGATTTGCATAAGAAAGAGACCAGTAAACTGGCCGACGTCATCTTTACTACCATGGTTGAGAACCAGCGTCTGGCGAAAGAGCTGGATCGACCTTCCTGCCAGGACACCGGTGTCATTCAGTTTCTGGTGGAGTGCGGGACGAACTTTCCGCTGATTGGCGAGCTGGAAGCGTTGTTGCGTGAGGCGGTGATCAAAGCAACTGTAGATTCTCCGCTGCGCCACAACAGCGTAGAAACTTTTGATGAATACAACACCGGTAAAAACGTGGGTAAAGGTACGCCGACGGTCTTCTGGGAGATCGTTCCCAATTCCGACCAGTGCAGCATTTATACCTATATGGCAGGCGGTGGTTGTTCTCTGCCGGGGAAAGCGATGGTGCTGATGCCGGGTGCAGGCTATGAAGGTGTGACCCGCTTTGTACTGGATGTGATGACCAGCTACGGCCTCAACGCGTGTCCGCCGCTGCTGGTTGGCGTGGGCGTAGCGACCTCTGTTGAAACGGCGGCACTGCTATCGAAAAAAGCGCTGATGCGTCCGATCGGTTCGCATAACGAGAATGAGCGTGCAGCCTCGCTGGAAAAAATGCTGGAAGACGGCATTAACAAAATTGGCCTGGGGCCGCAGGGGATGTCCGGTAATACCTCCGTTATGGGCGTGAACATTGAAAACACCGCGCGTCATCCTTCTACCATCGGCGTGGCGGTAAACGTCGGCTGCTGGTCGCACCGTAAAGGGCATATCGTTTTCGATAAAGATTTGAATTACACCATTACGTCTCACAGCGGAGTGAATTTCTGATGACTAAAAAAATCCTGACTACGCCAATTAAAGATGAAGATTTAGCGGATATTAAGGCTGGCGATATTATTTATCTCAACGGTCATATTGTTACCTGCCGTGACGTAGCCCATCGCCGTTTAATTGAAGGTGGTCGCGAACTTCCGGTAGATGTTCGCGGCGGCGCTATTTTACACGCTGGCCCCATTGTCCGCCCAATTAAAGGCGAAGACGATAAGTTTGAAATGGTCTCCGTTGGACCAACCACCAGCATGCGTATGGAGAAATTCGAAAAAGAGTTTATTGCGCAAACCGGCGTGAAATTAATTGTTGGTAAAGGCGGTATGGGTAAAGGTACCGAAGAGGGCTGTGCTGAACACAAAGCGCTGCACTGCGTATTCCCTGCCGGTTGTGCGGTTGTAGCCGCCGTGTGCGTGGAAGAAATTGAAGATGCCCAATGGCGCGATCTGGGGATGCCGGAAACGCTGTGGGTCTGTCGGGTTAAAGAGTTTGGCCCGCTGATTGTTTCTATTGATACCCATGGAAATAATCTGTTTGAACAGAACAAAATTATTTTTAATCAGCGTAAAGAGATCGTCGCTGATGAAATATGCCAGAACGTAAGTTTCATCAAATAAACCTGATTACGTAAATTGCACGATAATGGTGGTAATACGTTATGACGATAATAATAACCAAGGGCTCTGGCCGGGGGCGGCTCAGGGAAATCCACCCTTATTATTTCATCGTCATAAATAGCCCCATTATCGTGCCTCCTGCCTGAAGGCTATTTTATGACTAATGCAGCTCTGCTATTAGGTGAAGGCTTCACCCTGATGTTCCTCGGCATGGGGTTCGTGCTGGCGTTTCTGTTCCTGCTGATTTTCGCCATTCAGGGCATGTCCGCCGCCGTCAACCGCTTCTTCCCTGAACCGGTCCCGGTACCGAAGGCGGCACCTGCCGCCGCGCCCGCGGACGACTTCGCCCGCTTAAAGCCGGTGATTGCCGCCGCTATCCACCACCATCGCCGCCTTAACCCTTAATTCACGGAGGAATCCATGACCGTTGCCATTACCGACGTCGTCCTGCGCGACGCCCACCAGTCCCTGTTCGCCACCCGCCTGCGCCTTGACGATATGCTGCCGATTGCCGCCGCGCTCGATGACGTGGGCTACGGCTCCCTCGAATGCTGGGGCGGCGCCACCTTTGACGCCTGCATCCGCTTCCTCGGCGAAGACCCGTGGGTCCGCCTGCGCGAGCTGAAAAAGGCCATGCCGAAGACCCCCCTGCAGATGCTGCTGCGCGGCCAGAACCTGCTCGGCTACCGCCACTACGCCGATGATGTGGTGGAGCGCTTCGTCGAACGCGCGGTGAAAAACGGCATGGACGTCTTCCGCGTCTTCGACGCCATGAACGACCCGCGCAATATGAAAGCCGCATTACAGGCGGTGCGCAGCCACGGCGCGCACGCCCAGGGCACACTCTCCTACACCACCAGCCCGGCCCACACCCTGCAGACCTGGCTGGATTTAACGGAGCAACTGCTGGAAACCGGCGTTGACTCGATTGCCATCAAGGATATGTCCGGCATTCTTACACCGATGGCGGCGTATGAGCTGGTCAGCGAAATCAAAAAACGTTTTGAGGTGCGCCTGCACCTGCACTGTCACGCCACCACCGGGATGGCGGAGATGGCGCTGCTGAAGGCTATCGAGGCGGGTGTTGACGGCGTGGACACGGCGATTTCGTCCATGAGCGCCACCTACGGCCACCCGGCCACCGAAGCGCTGGTGGCGACGTTGGCAGGTACTGCGCACGACACCGGGCTGGATATCCTGAAGCTGGAAAATATCGCCGCGTACTTCCGCGAGGTGCGCAAAAAGTATCACGCCTTTGAAGGCCAGCTGAAGGGCTACGACAGCCGTATTCTGGTGGCCCAGGTACCGGGCGGAATGCTCACCAACCTCGAAAGCCAGCTGAAGCAGCAGAACGCGGCGGACAAACTCGACCAGGTGCTGGCGGAAATCCCCCGCGTGCGCGAGGACCTCGGCTTCATCCCGCTGGTGACCCCCACCTCGCAGATTGTCGGCACCCAGGCGGTGCTCAACGTGCTGACGGGCGAACGCTACAAGACCATTGCCAAAGAAACGGCCGGCATTCTGAAAGGCGAATACGGCCACACCCCGGTGCCGGTGAACGCCGCGTTACAGGCCCGCGTGCTGGAAGGGGGCGCCCCGGTGACCTGCCGTCCGGCGGATTTACTCAAACCGGAACTGGCTGAACTGGAAGCGGACGTCAGGCGCCAGGCGCAGGAGAAGGGCATCCAGCTTGCGGGAAACGCCATCGACGACGTGCTCACCGTGGCGCTGTTCCCGCAAATCGGCCTCAAATTCCTTGAGAACCGCCACAACCCGGCGGCGTTTGAGCCACTGCCGCAGGCGGAAGCCGCGCAGCCGGTGGCAAAAGCAGAGAAGCCTGCCGCCTCCGGTATCTACACCGTGGAAGTGGAGGGCAAAGCCTTTGTGGTCAAAGTCAGCGACGGCGGCGATATCAGCCAGCTGACGGCGGCTTCGTCTGCGCCGGTTCTGGCGGCATCCCCGGTTGCTCCGGCGGGCGCCGGCACACCGGTCACCGCGCCGCTGGCGGGCAATATCTGGAAGGTGATTGCCACCGAGGGCCAGACGGTGGCCGAAGGCGACGTGCTGCTGATTCTGGAAGCCATGAAGATGGAAACCGAAATCCGCGCCGCGCAGGCCGGGACGGTACGCGGTATCGCGGTGAAGTCCGGGGACGCCGTCTCCGTGGGCGACACCCTGATGACGCTGGCGTAACGGAGAACTGAAATGGAAAGTCTGAACGCCCTGCTTCAGGGCATGGGGCTGATGCACCTTGGCGCAGGCCAGGCCATCATGCTGCTGGTGAGCCTGCTGCTGCTGTGGCTGGCGATTGCGAAAAAGTTCGAGCCGTTACTGCTGCTGCCGATTGGCTTCGGCGGGCTGCTCTCCAACATCCCGGAAGCGGGCATGGCGCTGACCGCGCTGGAAAGCCTGCTGGCGCATCACGACGCCGGGCAGCTGGCGGTGATTGCCGCGAAGCTCAACTGCGCGCCGGACGTGCACGCCATTAAAGAGGCATTAGCGCTGGCGCTGCCGTCGATGCAGGGACAGATGGAGAACCTGGCGGTGGACATGGGCTACACGCCGGGGGTGCTGGCGCTGTTCTATAAAGTGGCGATTGGCTCCGGTGTCGCGCCGCTGGTCATCTTTATGGGCGTGGGCGCGATGACCGACTTCGGCCCGCTGCTGGCGAATCCGCGCACCCTGCTGCTGGGGGCGGCGGCGCAGTTCGGTATCTTCGCCACGGTGCTCGGGGCGCTGACGCTGAACTACTTCGGCCTGATTTCCTTCACCCTGCCGCAGGCGGCGGCCATCGGCATCATCGGCGGCGCGGACGGCCCGACGGCGATTTACCTGTCGGGCAAGCTGGCGCCGGAGCTGCTGGGAGCCATCGCGGTGGCGGCGTACTCGTATATGGCGCTGGTGCCGTTAATCCAGCCGCCGATTATGAAGGCGCTGACCACGGAGAAGGAGCGGAAAATCCGCATGGTGCAGCTGCGCACGGTGAGCAAGCGGGAGAAGATTCTGTTCCCGGTGGTGCTGTTACTACTGGTGGCCCTGCTGCTGCCGGACGCCGCGCCGCTGCTGGGGATGTTCTGCTTTGGCAACCTGATGCGCGAAAGCGGCGTGGTGGAGCGTCTGAGCGACACGGTACAGAACGGGCTGATTAATATCGTGACCATTTTCCTCGGGCTGTCGGTGGGCGCGAAGCTGGTCGCGGATAAGTTCCTGCAGCCGCAGACTCTGGGCATTCTGCTGCTGGGTGTGATTGCGTTCGGGATTGGGACGGCGGCCGGGGTGCTGATGGCGAAGCTGCTGAACCTGTGCAGTAAGAACAAAATCAACCCGCTGATTGGCTCCGCCGGCGTGTCGGCGGTGCCGATGGCGGCCCGCGTATCGAACAAGGTGGGCCTGGAGTCGGACCCGCAGAACTTCCTGCTGATGCACGCGATGGGCCCGAACGTGGCGGGGGTTATCGGTTCGGCCATTGCGGCGGGCGTGATGCTGAAGTACGTGCTGGCAATGTAATCCAATCTAATCGGGAGCAGTGATTCTGCTCCCGCAAAATGAGGACACAGTAATGAGTGAAATGGTTGCGTTTCGGCAAGGTACATCCATGCCATCCAGAGAAACCATCTTGCATTATGTTGTTGAGACGGTGAATCAGATAACTGAGCTGGAGCCAGCGCTGCATTTGCTGCCGTGGTCCGGCGTCAACTCAGCAATATATGAGCAACGTTTTGCACAGTGTTACGACGAGGGGCTTTGTGCCGCACAGACGTCGGCACCGCATGTTCTGCAGGGGATTCTGCCATCGACCGATTGGGCTCAGGGTATCGGGTTACTCTGTTTTGCCGCAGGGTATATGAGCGCAGGCGAGCGGCCATTAACACACAATCAGTTATGCGATTTCGTCAAACAGGCGGCTGTTGGTTTATCGCCGATTGAGGAGGAGGCGGCGAGCGGTTTCTCGACGGTACGTAGTATTGCATTACCCGTATTCAGGCGATTACAACGCGATGGTCACGCGTCTCGGATCCTGCTGTTACAAACGTTGCTGCATCTGGTTGCCTGGAAAAGCGCATCGCAGTATGCGCGTCAACAGGCGCAACGACTGCTCTGGATGGGCGGCATTCTGGGGGAAGGGGGCGAGTCTGGCTTATTGGCACTCGATAAGGCGCTGCGTGAAGAGGCCGTCGGGGAGAAAAGTCTCCCCGCTCTGCTGATCTTCACGAGTTTCCTGGCGCATTTTCCGGCAGGGCCAGTCTTTATTGACTAGTCGTCGAACGACGCGGGCAAAAGCCGCGTCGTTTTAGTTCGACGCCGGGTATTCCTGCACCGTCACCTGGAACGTGAGCTGCTTATCATCCCGCATTACCACGACCGGAATGACGGAGCCCGGGCGAATTTCCGCCACCTGATCCATCGTCTCCAGCGCGGACACGGCGGGTTTATTATTGACCGAAATAATCAAATCATTAACCTGAATACCGGCAAGCGCGGCGGGGCCGTTTGGCGTCACTTCATTAACGACAATGCCCTGAATCGGGTCCATGCCGCTACCCTGCTGCGCGTGCAGCGGCGCGATTTCTCGTCCGCCAATACCGATATAGCCGCGAATCACGCGACCGTCGCGGATAAGCTTATCCATAATTTTCGTGGCTAGCTGGAAGGGAATCGCAAAACCAAGGCCTTCCGGCGTTTCGCCATCGTTACTCTTATCAAAAGAGAGGGTGTTGATCCCCATCAGTTCGCCTAACGAGTTGACCAGCGCGCCGCCGGAATTACCGTGGTTAATCGAGGCGTCGGTCTGGAGAAAATTCTGTCGCCCCGTCGGGTTCAGGCCGATACGACCCGTTGCGCTGATGATTCCCTGGGTGATGGTCTGTCCCAGATTATATGGGTTGCCGATAGCCAGTACGACGTCGCCAATATGCGGTGTACGCTTTGTATTAATCGGGATGGTAGGCAGCCCGCCAGTGGCGTTGATCTTCAGCACCGCCAGGTCGGTAAGCGAATCGGAGCCAACCAGTAGCGCTTCAAAGACGCGGCCATCCTGTAGCGCGACGATAATCTGATCGGCATCGTTAATCACGTGCTTGTTGGTAATAATATAACCGCGTTGATCCATGATCACGCCGGAACCCAGCGTGCGGATCTCCAGTTGATTATGCGCGGTACTGTTCATACTGCGGTTATAGACGTTGACGACGGCAGGCGCGGCGCGGCGAACCGCAAAATTATAACTGGCTGGCGTCTCATCGGTACTGTCGAATTGCGGGACGGTGATAGGATTAATTTTGCGCAAAGAAGGCATGACGGCCAACAGAATAGCGCCGACAATTAAACCTATTGCGACCGAACGTAAGAGCTTCACAAACATGATGGAGGCGTCGTTAAAAAAGGGAACGGCAGCAGCATACCATGAGTTAACCGGACATCACATCGCAGGCTGATGCCCGGTTTAAGACAGGATTAGCGCAGCAATAGATAAATGTTCTCGTTGCCGCGTACTACCTGAAGAGCAATGATGGACGGTTTTGCCGCCATCACTTTGCGCATTTCGGCGATAGAACTGATGCGATCGCGATTAACGCCGATGATAACATCATCTTTTTGCAAACCAGCCTGCGCGGCAGGACTGCTTTTTTCGACGCTATCAACCTTAACGCCTTTCGTCCCGTCTTTCAGCTGGCCGTCGCTCAACGTCGCGCCTTGCAACGCCGGGGCGATCATTTCGGCACTGGCGGAAGAAGAGGTATTGGAATCCAGCGTGACTTCCACCTCCAGCGGCTTACCATCGCGCAGCAGGCCCAGCTTCACTTTCGTGCCCGGTTCGGTGGTGGCGATACGTGAACGCAGTTCGGCAAAGCTATTCAGCGGCTTACCGTTAAGACTGATAATCACGTCTCCGGATTTCACCCCGGCCTTCGCCGAACCTGAATTGGGTAAAACCTCGCTGACAAAAGCGCCACGCTGAACGTTCAGTTTGAATGCCTTAGCGATATCAGCGGTCATTTCAGTGCCTTTAATTCCCAGCAATCCGCGTTTGATTTCGCCGAACTGAATCAACTGCTGCGCCAGCGTCTGCGCCATATTGGAAGGAATAGCAAAGCCAATGCCGATGCTCCCGCCCCCTGGCGCGAGGATCGCGGTATTAATCCCGATCAGCTCGCCGTTCAGGTTAAGCAGCGCGCCGCCGGAGTTGCCGCGGTTAATAGAGGCATCGGTTTGAATAAAGTTCTCAAGCCCTTCCAGATTAAGCCCGCTGCGTCCCAGCGCTGAAATAATCCCGGAGGTGGCGGTTTGCCCAAGGCCAAACGGATTACCGACCGCCACGGCGAAATCGCCGACGCGGAGTTTGTCGGAATCGGCGATGGCAATTTGCGTTAACTTGCTGGGATTCTGAATTTGTAACAGAGCGATATCGCTCTGGTCGTCGCCGCCGATCAGCTTCGCGTCGAATTCGCGTCCGTCATTCAGTTGAATGCTGATCTTCTGTGCCTGATTAATCACATGATTATTGGTTAATACATAGCCTTTCGCGGCATCGATAATCACCCCCGAACCGAGTCCTTCAAACGGCTGGGACGGCTGGTCTGGCAGATCCTCGCCAAAGAATTTTTTAAACTCCTCCGGCACTTTTTGGCTCTGGGCGGCGGTTCCCTCGACTTTTACGCTGACGACAGCAGGCAGCACTTTCTCCAGCATAGGGGCAAGGCTTGGCAGCGTCGCCTGGCCTGGCACCTGGCCTGGTATCGATGCAAGGGCTGGAAACGGCGCCGAAAGAGTTAACCCGACACTTAACGCTAATGCACTTAACAGCTGGGTGTGTTTTTTCATGGATGCTGCTCTCGTACCTTGAATGAACGGATAGACAATTCAAAACAGATTGATGTTATTGAATTTTCAGCCTGGTAACAATGATAATAGCTGGGACAGGAAAGATAGAGAGAGGGCGCAAGCGATGCGCCCGATAAATTTTTTAACGGCGTGCGATTAATCGCGCTTTGCGCCGCTACGTAACAGGCCAGACGCGCCTTCAGAATAATCACGTGGCATTTGTACTGGCGCCTGATCGTTGCTCGCCTCAGACTCCGCCAGACGGTTACGGAACGGATTCGACTCCGCAGACATTTCCGGCAGCAGGCTGCTGGAGCTTTTCGCCATATGCTGATATAGCTGGCGATAATCATGCGCCATGGTATCCAGCAGTTCCGCGCTGCGGGCAAAGTGGCTAACCAGCTCTTCACGGTACTCTTCCAGCTCAGCTTTGTTTTTTTCCAGTTCGTACTGCAATGCCTGCTGTTGACGTAACTTACGATTACCAAAACGCATGGCCACGGCACCAATGATGATACCGACGACTAATCCAATTAGCGCATATTCCCAGGTCATGAACATCTCCCGTTGTCTTATGTTTCCGTAGGGTGTTGGCTCCAGGCTCCATGCCCGCGCCTGATTATGCCACTATAACCGCTAATTCCGTAGAAGTGGAATCCCGACAGCATATCGCGTAGTGTAGAACGGCCTTTTTTTCGTCAGCCATGAACGACGGCACATCGATTTTCAAGGAATAACAATAACATTATGCAAAGCCTTTCCCCTACATCGCGTTATCTCCAGGCACTCAACGAAGGCACCCATCAGCCTGACGACGTACAGAAAGAGGCGGTCGACCGTCTGGAAACCCTTTATCAGGCGCTCACCGCGAAAAAATCGTCGGCTACGCCACCCGGCGGTCTGATAGCGCGACTGGGGAAATTATTAGGCAAAAACGAACCGGACGCGCAAATACCGGTTCGCGGGCTGTATATGTGGGGGGGCGTGGGTCGCGGCAAAACCTGGCTCATGGATCTCTTCTACCACAGCCTGCCGGGCGAGCGAAAACTACGCCTGCATTTTCATCGGTTTATGCTGCGCGTGCATGAAGAGCTTACCGCGTTACAGGGACAGATCGATCCGTTAGACATTATTGCCGATCGGTTTAAAACCGAGACGGACGTACTGTGTTTCGATGAGTTTTTCGTCACCGATATTACCGACGCCATGCTGCTGGGTGGTTTAATGAAAGCGCTGTTTGCACGCGGCATTACGCTGGTCGCGACCTCCAATATTCCGCCGGATGAACTCTACCGCAACGGTTTGCAACGCGCCCGCTTCCTGCCGGCTATCGATGCCATTAAACAGCACTGCGACATTATGAATGTGGACGCCGGCGTCGATTACCGGCTACGGACGCTGACGCAGGCCCATTTATGGCTAACGCCGCTTAATGATGAAACCCGGCGGCAAATGGATAAACTGTGGCTGGCGTTAGCGGGGGCCGCGCGCGAGCACGCTCCGACGTTGGAAATCAATCATCGCCCTTTATCCACCCTGGGCGTTGAAAACCAAACGCTAGCGGTCTCTTTCGCTACGCTGTGCGTCGAGGCCCGCAGCCAGCATGATTACATTGCGCTCTCAAGGTTATTTCATACGGTTCTGCTGTTTGACGTGCCGGTCATGACGCCGCTGATGGAGAACGAAGCGCGCCGCTTTATTGCGCTGGTGGATGAGTTTTACGAGCGCCACGTTAAGCTGGTGGTCAGCGCCGCCGCGCCGTTATATGAGATTTATCAGGGGGAGCGACTCAAGTTTGAATTTCAGCGCTGTCTGTCGCGCCTGCAAGAGATGCAGAGTGCGGAGTATCTCAAGCGGGAGCATATGCCGTAAGCCGGACAAGCGCAGCGCCCCGGCATTGTGCGGTATCATATCTGTGCAACCTCCCCTACCGGAGGGTGAACCAGGCCTGAACAAAACCCGCGGCAAATCGCAAAAAGGGGTCGATCTTTGACCTGGACTTCTCTATAATCCTGCGACCCCACGTTACAAGAGAGTTTTTTCCCAAACTTTCTCTGTGCCGGCCAAACATATCCGAGGGGGTAGGTTTACCGGACTTTGTCGTGTGAACCTCAACTATTTAAAACGTTTGGGTGTTCACCAACGTGTAACTTATTTATTTGGGTAAGCTTTTAATGAAAACTTTTACAGCTAAACCAGAAACCGTAAAACGCGACTGGTATGTTGTTGACGCGACCGGTAAAACTCTGGGCCGTCTGGCTACTGAACTGGCTCGTCGCCTGCGCGGTAAGCACAAAGCGGAATACACTCCGCACGTAGATACCGGTGATTACATCATCGTTCTGAACGCTGACAAAGTTGCTGTAACCGGCAACAAGCGTACTGACAAAGTGTACTATCACCACACCGGCCACATCGGTGGTATCAAACAAGCGACCTTTGAAGAGATGATTGCCCGCCGTCCTGAGCGTGTGATTGAAATCGCGGTTAAAGGCATGCTGCCAAAAGGCCCGCTGGGTCGTGCTATGTTCCGTAAACTGAAAGTTTACGCGGGCAACGAGCACAACCACGCGGCACAGCAACCGCAAGTTCTTGACATCTAATCGGGATTATAGGCAATGGCTGAAAATCAATACTACGGCACTGGTCGCCGCAAAAGTTCCGCAGCTCGCGTTTTCATCAAACCGGGCAACGGTAAAATCGTTATCAACCAACGTTCTCTGGAACAGTACTTCGGTCGTGAAACTGCCCGCATGGTAGTTCGTCAGCCGCTGGAACTGGTCGACATGGTTGAGAAACTGGATCTGTACATCACTGTTAAAGGTGGTGGTATCTCTGGTCAGGCTGGTGCGATCCGTCACGGTATCACCCGCGCTCTGATGGAGTACGACGAGTCCCTGCGTGGCGAACTGCGTAAAGCTGGCTTCGTTACTCGTGATGCTCGTCAGGTTGAACGTAAGAAAGTCGGCCTGCGTAAAGCACGTCGTCGTCCGCAGTTCTCCAAACGTTAATGGGGTTCTGCTTCGGCAGACAACTATTAGCGAAAAACCCGCTTCGGCGGGTTTTTTTATGGGCAATGCATTTATCTGTCACAATGAAATGCGGATTGTTGTCTCTTTTTCCCCAATTCCAGAATCGACTCACCACAAAGGTCACAAAATCTGGTAAACTATCATCCAATTTTCTGCCCAAATAGCGGGGAATGTTCATTTTTTGTCTCGTTTCTGAGCAATGATGGCTTTTTTCGCCCTGGGTGACATAACATCTGGCTGGTCACATTGTGGCTGGTAGCAGTAAAAATTCTGAATATACCTGGAGGTTTTCATGGCTGTCGCTGCCAACAAACGTTCGGTAATGACGCTGTTTTCTGGTCCTACTGACATCTATAGCCATCAGGTCCGCATTGTGTTGGCTGAAAAGGGTGTTAGTTTTGAGATCGAACATGTGGAAAAGGACAATCCACCTCAGGATCTGATTGACCTCAACCCGAATCAAAGCGTTCCGACACTGGTGGATCGTGAGCTGACCCTGTGGGAATCTCGCATCATTATGGAATATCTGGATGAGCGTTTCCCTCATCCGCCGCTGATGCCGGTTTATCCGGTCGCGCGCGGTGAAAGCCGTCTGTACATGCACCGTATTGAAAAAGACTGGTATACGCTGATGAACGTCATCGTAAACGGGTCTGCTTCCGAGGCCGACTCTGCACGTAAACAACTGCGTGAAGAGCTGCTGGCGATTGCGCCAGTATTTGGTCAGAAACCGTATTTCCTGAGCGACGAATTCAGCCTGGTTGATTGCTACTTGGCGCCTCTCCTGTGGCGTTTACCGCAGTTGGGTATTGAATTCAGCGGCGCAGGGGCGAAAGAGCTGAAAGGCTATATGACCCGCGTCTTTGAACGTGATTCTTTCCTGGCTTCTTTAACCGAAGCTGAACGTGAAATGCGCCTCGGTCGGGGTTAACCTGTATGGATTTGTCACAGTTGACGCCGCGTCGTCCTTATCTGTTGCGTGCTTTCTACGAGTGGTTGCTGGATAACCAGTTGACCCCGCATCTGGTGGTGGATGTGATGCTGCCTGGCGTGCATGTCCCTATGGAATATGCGCGCGATGGGCAAATCGTCCTCAATATTGCGCCGAGGGCGGTAGGTAATCTGGAGCTATCTAATGATGAAGTGCGTTTTAATGCGCGCTTCGGCGGCGTTCCCCGTCAGGTTTCTGTGCCTTTGGCTGCGGTGCTGGCGATTTACGCCCGTGAAAATGGCGCAGGCACCATGTTTGAGCCTGAAGCCGCCTATGATGAAGACGTTGTCAGCTTAAATGATGATGACAATACCGCAGGCGCGGAAAGCGAGACCGTGATGTCCGTCATTGATGGCGATAAGCCCGACCACGATGACGACAGTAGTCCTGATGACGAGCCGCCTCCGCCGCGTGGCGGACGTCCGGCGCTGCGTGTAGTAAAATAATCAACAGGCCCTGAAGGGCCTGTTTTGTTTGGTCTCCTCGCGGGTTCACCCTGCTTTTGAAGCTGTGTTACGATAAGCTTGCTATTATTTGCCACCGACCACTCATGAATGGACGTTATGAACGCATTTGATTCGCAAGCAGAAGAGTCTCCGACATCCCTCGGGCGTAGTTTGCGCCGCCGCCCGCTGGCGCGTAAAAAACTGTCTGAAATGGTTGAGGAGGAGCTGGAGCAGATGATCCGCCGTCATGAGTTTGGCGAGGGAGAACAGCTACCGTCTGAACGTGAATTAATGGCCTTCTTCAATGTGGGACGTCCCTCCGTGCGTGAAGCGTTAGCTGCGCTGAAGCGTAAAGGTCTGGTGCAAATCAATAACGGCGAACGCGCCCGCGTCTCGCGCCCCTCTGCTGATACCATCATCAGTGAACTGTCGGGTATGGCGAAAGATTTTCTTACTCATCCTGGCGGCATCGCTCACTTTGAACAGCTACGGCTTTTCTTTGAATCCAGCCTGGTACGCTATGCGGCGGAACATGCTACCGACGAGCAGATCGCGTTGTTAACGAAAGCGCTGGAAATTAATAGCCAGTCGCTGGATGACAACGCGCTGTTTATTCGTTCGGATGTCGAGTTTCACCGGGTGCTGGCTGAAATTCCCGGCAATCCGATCTTTATGGCTATTCATGTTGCTCTGCTGGACTGGCTAATCGCCGCTCGCCCAAGCGTTCCCGATCGTGAGCTGCATGAACATAATAACGTGAGTTATCAACAACATATTGTGATTGTTGATGCTATTCGCCAGCGAGATCCCGATAAAGCGGATCGCGCTCTGCAAACCCACCTCAATAGCGTTTCCGCTACCTGGCACGCGCTCGGTAAAAAAAGTCAAAAAATGCGGTAGCGATCGCACCTCCGATCCCGGTTTAGTGAAGCAGATCGCACTATAAGCGTTCTGTATTATTTGCTGCTTATTTGATCTGGTATAACAGGTATAAAGGTAGGTAGTTAATATATTCATCATCCGTAGAGGTAGGTATGGCAAAAGCATTGCAAGGCGTAATGGCGGCGTTGTTGACCCCATTTGATCATCAGCAGCAACTGGATAGCGAAAGCCTGCGCCGTCTGGTGCGTTTTAACATCGGGCAGGGTATCGACGGGCTGTACGTTGGCGGTTCCACCGGGGAAGCATTCGTACAGAGCCTTGCTGAAAGAGAGCAGGTACTGGAGATTGTCGCCGAAGAGGCGAAGGGAAAAATCACGCTGATCGCCCATGTCGGGACGGTAAGCACCGCAGAAAGCCAGCAGCTTGCCAGCGCCGCAAAGCGTTACGGTTTTGATGCGGTCTCTGCGGTGACGCCTTTTTATTACCCTTTCAGTTTTGAAGAGCACTGTGACCATTATCGGGCAATCATTGATTCCGCAGATGGATTGCCGATGGTGGTATACAACATTCCGGCGTTAAGCGGTGTAAAACTTACCCTCGATCAGATCAATACGCTGGTGACATTACCGGGCGTGAGCGCGCTGAAGCAAACCTCCGGCGATCTCTTCCAGATGGAGCAGATCCGCCGCGCGCATCCGGATCTGGTGCTGTACAACGGTTATGACGAAATCTTCGCTTCCGGCCTGCTGGCGGGCGCGGACGGCGGTATCGGCAGCACATACAACATTATGGGCTGGCGTTACCAGGGGATTGTGCAGGCATTACGTGAGGGCGATGTGGCGAAAGCGCAGCGTCTGCAAACCGAGTGCAATAAGGTTATTGATTTACTGATTAAAACCGGCGTATTCCGCGGCCTGAAAACGGTCCTGCATTATATGGACGTGGTATCGGTGCCGCTGTGTCGTAAACCGTTCGCGCCTGTTGATGAAAAATACCTGCCGGCGCTCAAGGCGCTGGCTCAACAACTGATGGAAGAAAAGGCGTAACAGCATAATGCCGGGGGCGCTACGCTTGCCCGGCCTACAACAGTGTGAGCGGTAGGCCGGATAAGGCGGAGCCGCCATTCGGCATAACGACAACAAAAATCGTCGGGAGAGTAAAATGAGTACTTCTACCCAAAACATCCCGTGGTATCGCCATCTCAACCGGGCGCAGTGGCGGGCATTTTCCGCTGCCTGGCTGGGATATCTGCTTGATGGTTTTGATTTTGTGTTGATTGCTCTTGTACTGACTGAGGTACAAAGCGAATTTGGGCTGACGACGGTACAGGCGGCAAGCCTGATTTCTGCGGCTTTTATCTCTCGCTGGTTCGGCGGGTTATTACTGGGCGCGATGGGCGATCGCTATGGGCGTCGTCTGGCGATGGTCAGCAGCATCATTCTGTTTTCGGTGGGAACCCTGGCCTGCGGGTTTGCGCCCGGTTACACCACCATGTTCATCGCCCGACTGGTGATTGGTATGGGCATGGCGGGCGAATATGGTTCCAGCGCGACCTATGTGATTGAAAGCTGGCCAAAACATTTACGCAATAAAGCCAGCGGTTTTCTGATTTCCGGCTTCTCCGTCGGCGCGGTCGTTGCCGCGCAGGTGTACAGCCTGGTGGTGCCTGTCTGGGGCTGGCGCGCGCTGTTTTTCATTGGCATTTTGCCAATTATCTTCGCTCTCTGGCTGCGAAAAAACATTCCGGAAGCGGAAGACTGGAAAGAGAAACACGCGGGTAAAGCGCCGGTACGTACGATGGTCGACATTCTTTATCGGGGCGAACATCGCATCATCAACATTTTAATGACTTTCGCCGCCGCCGCTGCGCTGTGGTTCTGTTTTGCCGGTAACCTACAAAATGCTGCGATTGTGGCGGGGCTGGGACTACTGTGCGCGGTTATCTTTATCAGCTTTATGGTGCAGAGCAGCGGTAAACGCTGGCCCACTGGCGTCATGCTGATGCTGGTGGTACTGTTTGCTTTCCTCTATTCCTGGCCGATTCAGGCGCTATTACCTACTTATCTGAAAACTGAGCTGGCCTACGATCCGCATACGGTGGCGAATGTCCTGTTCTTTAGCGGATTTGGCGCGGCGGTTGGTTGCTGCGTAGGCGGTTTTCTTGGCGACTGGCTGGGAACGCGTAAAGCATATGTCTGTAGCCTGCTGGCCTCGCAAATCCTCATTATTCCGGTCTTTGCGATTGGCGGCACAAACGTCTGGGTTCTGGGTCTGCTACTGTTTTTCCAACAGATGTTGGGGCAGGGGATTGCCGGGATTCTGCCGAAACTGATCGGCGGTTACTTCGATACCGATCAGCGCGCGGCGGGGCTGGGCTTTACTTATAACGTCGGCGCGCTCGGCGGCGCGCTGGCGCCGATCCTGGGAGCGCTGATCGCTCAACGTCTGGATCTGGGCACTGCGCTGGCATCGCTCTCTTTCAGCCTGACGTTTGTCGTGATCCTGCTTATTGGGCTTGATATGCCGTCTCGCGTACAGCGTTGGCTACGTCCGGAAGCGTTACGCACCCACGATGCTATTGACGACAAACCGTTCAGCGGAGCCGTACCGCTTGGCAGTGGTAAAGGTGCCTTTGTAAAAACGAAAAGTTAATCCGCTTGCCCGGTTTTCAACCGGGCAATATTTGTAAGGGAGTAGTATGTCGTTACTTGAACAACTGGATAAAAATATTGCCGCTTCTGGCGGCCTGATTGTCTCCTGCCAGCCCGTTCCGGGCAGTCCGCTGGATAAGCCGGAGATTGTAGCGGCAATGGCGTTGGCAGCGGAACAGGCGGGCGCGGTTGCGGTGCGTATTGAAGGCATAGACAACCTGCGTATGACCCGCTCGCTCGTTTCGGTACCCATTATCGGCATTATCAAACGCGATCTGGACGACTCTCCAGTGCGCATTACCCCTTTTCTCGACGATGTAGATGCGCTGGCGCAGGCCGGCGCAGCTATTATCGCCGTTGATGGAACCGCTCGGCAACGGCCGGTAGCCGTTGAGGCGTTGTTGGCGCGCATTCATCACCACCATCTACTGGCGATGGCCGACTGCTCATCCGTGGACGATGGTCTCGCCTGTCAACGGTTGGGCGCGGACATTATCGGCACGACAATGTCCGGCTACACCACCCCCGATACGCCGGAGGAACCCGATCTGCCCTTAGTCAAAGCGTTGCATGACGCCGGATGCCGGGTGATAGCCGAAGGGCGCTATAACTCGCCAGCACTGGCGGCGGAGGCGATCCGCTATGGCGCATGGGCGGTGACGGTGGGGTCCGCCATTACCCGTCTGGAACATATCTGTGGATGGTATAACGACGCATTAAAAAAGGCGGCGTCATGACTACGTTAGCAATCGATATTGGCGGTACTAAACTTGCCGCCGCGCTCATCGACAACAACTTGCGCATTAGCCAGCGTCGCGAGCTACCGACCCCCGCGAGCAAAACGCCGGATGCGTTACGTGAAGCATTAAAGGCGCTGGTTGAACCACTACGGGCAGAGGCGCGTCAGGTAGCGATAGCTTCTACCGGGATCATTCAGGAAGGGATGCTGCTGGCGCTAAACCCCCATAATCTGGGCGGCTTGCTACACTTTCCGTTAGTACAAACACTGGAAACGATCGCTGGCCTGCCGACGCTGGCGGTGAACGACGCGCAGGCGGCGGCCTGGGCGGAGTATCACGCGCTCCCTGATGATATCCGCGATATGGTATTTATCACCGTTTCAACCGGCGTTGGCGGCGGCGTTGTCTGCGACGGCAAGCTCCTTACCGGAAAAGGCGGTCTGGCCGGGCACCTGGGACACACCCTGGCGGACCCACACGGTCCCGTATGCGGCTGTGGACGCGTTGGCTGCGTAGAGGCCATCGCCTCCGGACGAGGGATGGCTGCGGCGGCGCGGGACGATCTGGCGGGATGCGACGCCAAAACCCTATTTATTCGCGCTGGCGAAGGTCATCAGCAGGCGCGACATCTGGTAAGCCAATCCGCGCAGGTAATAGCGCGAATGATCGCCGATGTGAAAGCGATTACCGACTGCCAGTGTGTGGTCATTGGCGGCAGCGTAGGGTTAGCTGAGGGATACCTGGAGCAGGTTCGCGCGTTTTTGATGCAAGAGCCTGAGCCTTATCACGTGGCGCTGAGCGCCGCTCGCTATCGGCATGACGCAGGATTATTAGGCGCTGCTTTGTTAGCTCAAGGAGACACATTATGATGATGGGGGAAGTACAGTCGTTGCCTTCTTGCGGGTTGCATCCGCGACTGCTGGATGCCTTGACTCTCGCGCTGGCGGCAAGGCCGCAGGAGAAAGCGCCGGGGCGCTATGAATTGCAGGGCGACAATATCTTTATGAATGTAATGCAGTTAACGACGCAAATGCCGGCCGAGAAGAAAGCGGAATTGCATGAACAATACATTGATATTCAGCTACTACTAACCGGCGTCGAGCGTATTGCGTTTGGGATGTCCGGTGCCGCTCGCCAGTGCGAGGAGATGCACGTTGAAGAGGATTACCAGCTTTGTAGTCAAATTGCCGACGAGCAGACTATTACGCTGCAAGCGGGGATGTTTGCTGTGTTTATGCCGGGAGAACCGCATAAACCGGGATGTGCAGTGGGTGAGCCGGATGACATCAAGAAAGTGGTAGTGAAAGTACGCGCCAGTTTGCTGGCGGCCTAAATCTCTTGCCGGAGCAGTCTTCCGAACGCAGCCCCCTTACGGGGCTGCGTGGTGAATGTGCCGGAGAGCGCGGGTATGACGGGTTAACGCTTAAACGTCACGGCTTCCGGCTGGGTCAGGTGCAGCGTCGTCTGGCTCGGCACCGTCTCGGCAATTACCCGCCCGTGGCGAATCGAGTAACGGGCAGGCGTCTGGCGACGTACCGCATCGAATCCATTCTCAGCGGGTAAGATAACCAGATTCGCGGCATGGCCGACACTCAGACCGTAGTCCTGTAAATGCAGGGTTTTTGCGCTGTGGGTAGTGATCAGATTTAACCCGTCGTTGATTTGCCCATACCCCATCAACTGGCAAACGTGTAACCCCATATGCAACACCTGCAGCATATTTGCTGTGCCTAATGGATACCACGGGTCGAAGACGTCATCATGGCCAAAGCAGACGTTGATCCCCGCTTCCAGCATCTCTTTCACCCGCGTGACGCCACGACGTTTCGGGTAAGTGTCAAACCGCCCTTGCAGATGAATATTCACCAGCGGGTTGGCGACGAAGTTAATCCCCGACATTTTCAACAGGCGGAACAGGCGTGACGCATACGCGCCGTTGTACGAGTGCATAGCCGTGGTGTGGCTGGCGGTCACGCGCGCCCCCATGCCATCACGATGCGCCAGCGCCGCGACCGTTTCGACAAAGCGAGACTGCTCGTCATCAATTTCGTCGCAGTGCACATCGATCAAGCGATCGTATTTCTGCGCCAGTGCAAAGATTTTGTGCAGCGATTCAACGCCATATTCCCGCGTGAACTCAAAGTGCGGAATGGCACCAATAACGTCAGCGCCCAAACGCACGGCTTCCTCTAACAGCGCTTCACCGTTGGGATAAGACAGAATACCTTCTTGCGGAAAGGCGACGATTTGTAGGTCTACCCACGGCGCAACCTCTTTCTTCACTTCCAGCATGGCTTTCAGCGCGGTGAGCGTAGGATCTGAAACGTCAACGTGAGTACGAACGTACTGGATGCCGTTAGCCATCTGCCATTTCAGGGTCTGCATCGCGCGCGCTTTCACATCTTCATGCGTGAGCATTGCTTTACGTTCTGCCCAGCGCTCAATCCCTTCAAACAGTGTGCCGGACTGGTTCCAGCTCGGTTCACCCGCCGTTTGCGTGGTATCCAGGTGGATATGTGGCTCAACAAACGGTGGAATAGCCAGACCGCCTTCGGCATCAAGCACTTCGCCCTGCGGTAACGATGCGGCTTCCTGAGGCTCAATCTGGCTAAAGCGCCCGTTTTCAATCGTAATCTGCCATAATCCTTCGTGTCCCTGCAGACGCGCCTGACGAATGGTGATGTTATTGTTCTGCATGGCTGACCTCTGGTGATTTAGCAAGGCTGCGGTTGAAAAGTGGATTCAGCAGGATATAGCTGAAGACGCCGCCGAGTACGGCGTTGACGGGCACAATACCAGGAACATAATGTCCGGCGGCGATGCCCAGCGCGACGGAAAGAATAGCAATCCAGTTAACGGGAATAAAGCGCACGGTGTTGAAGTCGGCATAGCGGCGGCGGTTCACCAGATAGTCGGCAATAATCACTCCGCCAATCGGTGGGATGGCAGATGACAGGAACGTCAGCCAGCCGACAAAATTATTGTAAAGCCACAGCGCGCACACGGTACCGATAATCCCGTTCACCACCGACAGCGTACGGCTGGAAAGACCGGTAATATTGGCGAAGCCCAGACCCGATGCGTACAGCGCGTTATCGTTGGTGGTCCAGATATTCAGGCCAAGCACCACAATCGCGGGCAGCAGCAGCCCCTGCGCTATCATCACGTCAGAGATATCCGCCTGACCGACGGCGGCAGCGCCTGCCGCGCCAAAGATAAACATCAGCGAGTTGCCGAGGAAAAAAGCGACCATCGCAATCAGTACGGCGCTTTTGGCATGACGCCCGAAGCGGACGAAGTCGGCGGTCAATGTACCGGCGCTGACAAACGATCCCACCACCAGCGCCAGCGCGCTGGAAAAATCCAGCGGCGTCTGCGGCACTATCGTTTTTAAATGCTCCAGCCCACCCACGCCGCTGATCGCCAGCCAGACGGAGTAGCTGCCCAGTATAACGATCGCGGGTACGGCAATGATAGACAAAATGGTCAACGCCGAGATGCCGAAAAAAATGGTCAGGGTCATCAGTAGACCCGAAACGGCAATCAGAATATTGGCATCAATGCCCGTCGCTTTACTGACCGGAATAGCGAACATCGCTACGCCAACGCCAAACCAGCCTACCTGTGTGCCGCCTAGCAGCAGCGAGGGAAGCCATGATCCTTTAACGCCAAAGGAGTAACGTGCAAGGAGGTGGGTGGAGAGTCCGGTTTTTGCGCCGATGTAGCCAAGAAATGCAGTGTAGATACCGAGGAGGAGATTACCGAAGAGAACTGCGAGGAAGAAATCGTGATAGGTAAGACCGGTGCCGAGTGTCCCTCCGGTCCACATACTGGCGGAAAAAAACGTTAAACCCAACATGACAAACGTCAGTGGAATCACGCCCTTCCGCGCCGCCAGAGGGACGGGGCCCTGGCTATAATTGTTGTCCTGCGACACAACGCCTCCATGAATTTTGCCCAAAAAATCCGCCGCATAATATACAGTTCTCAAAATAAAGCAAACGTTTTCGTGTGATATTTTCTTGATAATTATTCATGGCATTAATGGTTCGCTAGTTTTTCTCCGTTGTCAGTGAACCACCGCGTGTGAGTTGAGTTTCCAGCATGGTTTGCGAACGAATAAGTTCGTCTGTGAGTAATTTTTCGTCAGGCAGCTGCACTTTGTACTCGCTCGCCATGATGGTGTTTGGCAGGCCAGTCAGCGCGTAATGCGCTTCCCCCGCGCCTTTCCCTGCGCACAAAACCAGGCCGACTGGCGGGTTTTCTCCGGGCATTGTCCAGTGCTCTTTGGCATAGTTCAGGTACATATTCATCTGCCCGGCATCCGCATAACCGAATTTGCCTACCTTCAGGTCAACGAGCAACAGGCAGCGCAAGCGACGATGGAAGAACAGCAGATCGACGCGGAACCAGCTGTCGTCTATGCGTAGTCGGCGTTGGCGGCCAACAAAAGCAAAATCGTCACCGAGCTCCAGCATAAAGTCCATCAGGTGGCTGAGCAGCGCGTCTTCGAGATCTGATTCGGAATACTCGTCCTTCAGGTTAAGAAATTCCAGAATGAACGGGTCGCGTATGGCTTGCTCCGGCAAAACGTTTGGCTCGGCGGGTGCAGGCTGCTGCAACATGGCGGATTTGTCGTGGGACAGTAGCGTTCGTTCGTAAAACTGAGTGGCGATTTGCCGATCGAGTTGCCGTACGGACCAGCCGTTACGTAGCGTCTCTTTCTCGTAAAAAGTGCGGGCATCGGGATTTTTTACCGACAAGAGGCGGACATACGCCGACCAGGGGAGTGGGAAAGATTTAGCCAGTTGCGCCAAATGGAGAGATTCTCCAGACACTGTCTGGAGAATCTCAATTTTTTGAAAATAAAGATAAAACTTTTTAAATTGCCATAGATTACTGGCAGAAAAACCTCGTTTATATCTTTGGCTTAAATCCTGTGATAAACGATCAATTAGCTGTTCACCATAAGCCGCTCTGGCTTCACCGCCTTGTTCAAATTCAACAATGCGTCGACCCATTTCCCAATAGGTTGCTGTCATGATGGTGTTGATGCTGCGAACGGTTTGTGTCCGCGCTGTGTCCAGCAGTTGAACAATTCCGTTATGAATTTGCTGATATTCATCAGACTGTGGCGCTAAAGTTGGATTCGTCATGTCATCCCTTACGTGATAGTTTCATTGTGAAATTAGAACGCTATCAATACGCTTCAGGCGTAAACGGATCAATCCATGAACGGATTTTACATGGCATTACATCTCGATTTACGAGCGGGTTTCCAGAATCGGCAGGAGAGATATTGAGGAGAGGAATATCGGCTCCCCAGCCATCAGCCAAGGCAGTAAGCGGGGAGCCGGAAGGGTTACACTTCGAGGTAGTTCATAATCCCGTCAGCCGCCTTACGGCCTTCGGCAATCGCCGTCACCACCAGATCGGAACCGCGCACGATGTCGCCACCGGCGAAGATTTTCGGGTTGCTGGTCTGGAAAGCATTATCGCTGCGTTCCGGCGCGATAATTCGTCCCTGCGAGTCCAGTTCCACGCTGTGTTTCGCCAGCCATTCCATGCTGTGTGGACGAAAACCAAACGCCATCACCACCGCATCAGCCGGAACCACATGCTCGGAACCGGCGACGATCTCCGCCCGCCGACGGCCTTTGGCATCCGGTTCGCCCATTTCAGTGCGCACCATTTTTACGCCGCTCACTTTGCCGTTGGCATTGACTTCAATGCCCAGCGGTTGAACGTTAAACTGAAACTCGACACCTTCCTCGCGCGCGTTCTTCACTTCGCGTCTGGAACCCGGCATGTTCTCTTCATCACGACGATAAGCACAGGTTACGTGCGTTGCGCCCTGACGAATGGAGGTACGTACGCAGTCCATTGCGGTATCGCCGCCGCCCAGCACCACCACGCGTTTGCCTTCCATACTGACATATGGTTCGTCGCTGGTTTCGCCAAACCCCATGATCTGCTTCGTATTGGCGATCAGGAACGGCAGAGCGTCGAAAACCCCGTCCGCATCTTCATTTTCCAGCCCGCCGCGCATCGACTGATAGGTGCCGACGCCAAGGAATACCGCATCGTAATCTTTCAGCAGATCTTCAAGCTGTACATCACGACCCACTTCGGTATTAAGTTTGAACTCAATACCCATGCCGGTGAAGATCTCGCGACGGCGAGTCATCACCTCTTTTTCCAGTTTGAAAGCTGGAATACCGAAGGTCAGCAGGCCGCCGATTTCCGGATGGCGATCAAAGACCACCGCCTTCACGCCGTTGCGGGTCAGCACGTCGGCGCACGCCAGCCCTGCCGGACCTGCGCCGATAATCGCTACCCGTTTGTCCGTCTGGCGCACGCCGGTCATATCCGGGCGCCAGCCCATTTCGAACGCTTTATCGTTGATATAACGTTCGATGTTGCCGATGGTTACTGCGCCGAACTCATCGTGCAGCGTACAGGAGCCTTCGCACAGGCGATCCTGCGGGCACACACGGCCACACACTTCCGGCAGGGTGTTGGTCTGGTGCGATAGCTCAGCCGCCTCAAAAATACGCCCTTCGTTAGCCAGTTTCAGCCAGTTCGGGATGTAGTTATGTACCGGACATTTCCACTCGCAGTAGGGGTTCCCGCAGGACAAACAGCGATCCGCCTGGGCTTTCGCCTGACCTTCAGAAAACGGTTCGTAGATTTCAACAAACTCGATCTTACGGATCTTCAGCGGTTTCTTCGGCGGATCAACGCGCTGCAGGTCGATAAATTGATAAACATTCTGGCTCATTTCAATTCCTTACTGCGCCTGCACGCGCAATTCTGCCGCACTACGACTACGGTGGCCCAACAGGGCTTTGACATCGCTGGACTTGGGCTTAACTAACGCGAATTGGGTTGAGAAGCTTGACCACCTGGACAGGATCTCTTCGCCGCGTTGCGAACCAGTATGCTGCACGTGCTCGGTGATCAGACCGCGCAGATGCTCTTCGTGGATAGCCAGCGAATCAACGTCCAGTACTTCTACCAGTTCCGGGTTCACGCGTTTACGGAATTCGCCATCTTCGTCCAACACATAGGCGAAGCCGCCGGTCATCCCCGCGCCGAAGTTAACGCCGGTTTTACCCAACACGCAGACGATGCCGCCGGTCATGTATTCACAGCCGTTGTCGCCGATGCCCTCTACTACGGTAATCGCCCCGGAGTTACGCACGCCGAAACGTTCGCCCGCGCGGCCCGCCGCGTACAGACGGCCACCGGTGGCTCCATACAGGCAGGTGTTGCCGATAATGCTGGCTTTATGACTGAGGAAGGCGGAACCTACCGGCGGTCTGATGGCGATCAAACCGCCTGCCATACCTTTACCGACATAGTCGTTGGCATCGCCAGTCAGATATAACTCTACGCCGCCCGCGTTCCACACGCCAAAGCTCTGGCCTGCGGTACCGCTGAAGTGTGCTTTAATCGGATCGGAAGCCAGCCCCTGATCGCCGTGGGTCTGTGCGATGTAGCCGGAAAGCGACGCGCCGACGGAACGATCGGTGTTGCGGATGTCGAACCAGAAGGTTTTGCTCTGGCGCGCATCGACAAACGGTTTCGCCTGCTGCAACAGTTGCGCATTCAGCACGCCGTTATCAAACGGCGGGTTATTCTCGGTGCAGTACAGCGCTTTACCCGGATGAGGTTCAGCGGTTTCCAGTAGACGAGACAGCGCCAGCTTCTGCTGTTTAGCGGTGAAGCCCTCCAGCTCTTTCAGCAGGTCGGTGCGGCCAATCAAATCCACCAGGCGGGTCACGCCAAGCGAAGCCATCAGCTCGCGCACTTCGCTGGCGATAAATTCAAAGTAGTTGGTTACTTTGAACGGCAGGCCGTGATAGTGGTTCTTACGCAGTTTTTCATCCTGCGTCGCTACGCCGGTTGCACAGTTGTTCAGATGGCAGATGCGCAGGTATTTACAGCCCAGCGCCACCATCGGGCCGGTGCCGAAGCCGAAACTTTCCGCACCGAGAATTGCCGCTTTAATGATATCGACGCCGGTTTTCAGACCGCCGTCCACCTGCAGACGAATCTTGTGACGCAGACCGTTGGCGACCAGCGCCTGCTGGGTTTCAACAAGTCCGAGTTCCCACGGACAGCCCGCATATTTCACCGAAGAGAGCGGGCTGGCACCGGTACCGCCGTCGTAACCGGCGATAGTAATCAGATCCGCATAGGCTTTCGCCACGCCGGTCGCGATGGTGCCGACGCCCGGTTCGGACACCAGCTTCACGGAGATCATCGCCTTCGGGTTGACCTGTTTGAGGTCGAAAATGAGCTGCGCTAAGTCCTCGATAGAGTAGATATCGTGGTGCGGCGGCGGGGAGATCAGCGTCACGCCCGGCACTGAATAGCGCAGTTTAGCGATATACGGAGTGACTTTATCCCCCGGCAACTGACCGCCTTCGCCCGGTTTCGCGCCCTGCGCGACTTTAATCTGAATCACATCGGCATTGACCAGGTAGGCCGGCGTCACGCCAAAGCGACCGGAGGCCACCTGTTTGATACGCGACACTTTATTGGTGCCGTAGCGCGCCGGGTCTTCGCCGCCTTCGCCGGAGTTGGAGTTGCCGCCGAGGCTGTTCATCGCTTCCGCCAGCGCTTCGTGCGCTTCCGGACTTAATGCGCCGATAGACATGGCTGCGGTATCAAAGCGTTTAAACATCTCACTGGCGGGCTCAACCTCGTCGATAGTCACCGCCTCGCCGTCTGGATGTATCGCCAGCAGATCGCGCAGCGTTGCCGCCGGACGCTCATTGACCAGTTTGGCGTATTCCTGATAATCGCTGTACTCGCCGCTCTGTACCGCCTGTTGCAGGGTACGCACGACATCCGGGTTATAGGCGTGATATTCGCCGCCGTGGACGTACTTCAGCAGGCCGCCCGGGCTAATGGGTTTGCGCGCCAGCCAGGCGCGTTTGGAGAGATTCAGCAGATCCTGCTGGAAGTCATCAAAGCTTGCGCCGCCGATACGGCTGACCACGCCCTGGAAGCACAGGTTTACCACATCATCGTGCAGTCCGACCGCTTCAAACAGTTTGGAGCAGCGGTAAGAGGCAATGGTCGAAATGCCCATTTTGGACATAATCTTGTACAGCCCCTTGTTGATGCCGTTACGGTAGTTCTGCATCACGGTACGGTAGTTTTTGGCGATGGCCTGGGTATCAATCAGACGCCCCAGCGTTTCGTAGGCCAGGTACGGATAGATGGCCGTTGCGCCAAAGCCGAGCAGTACCGCAAAGTGATGCGGATCGCGGGCGCTTCCGGTTTCTACGATGATGTTGGCGTCGCAGCGCAGGCTTTGATCGACCAGACGAGTCTGCACCGCGCCCACCGCCATCGGCGCGGGGACCGGCAGGCGATTCTTACCGATATTGCGATCCGAGAGGACCAGCAGCACGGTGCCGTTACGCACCATCTGTTCCGCTTTATCGCACAGCGCCTTAACCGTCGCGTCCAGTGTGGTTTCGGTGACATCAAAGGTAATATCAAGCCAGTCGGCGCGGTAGTGATGCTCGCTCATGGTGGTGAGCTGTTTGAAATCGGAGTACAGCAGAATTGGCGATTTAAAACTCAGGCGATGGGCCTGACCTTCCGCTTCGCAGAAGACGTTCATTTCGCGACCGATGCTGGTGGCGAGCGACATGACGTGCGCTTCACGCAGCGGGTCGATAGGCGGGTTAGTGACCTGCGCGAACTGCTGGCGGAAGTAGTCGTAAATAATACGCGGCTGGCTGGAGAGCACGGCAAAGGGGGTGTCGTCGCCCATTGAACCGACGGCTTCCTGGCCGTTTTCGCCCAACACGCGGATAACCGAGTCCAGCTCTTCGGCGCTGTAGTTAAACTGTTTTTGATAGCTGGCGAGCAGGTCATCGTCCAGTTCGCGGCTACCGACTTCTTCATCTGGCAACTCTTCAAACGGCACCAGACGGCGAACATTCTTTTCCATCCACGCTTTATACGGATGGCGGCTTTTCAGATCGTCATCGGTTTCCGCGGAATGCAGAATACGTCCGCCGCGGGTGTCGATCACCATCAGCTCGCCTGGGCCGACGCGGCCTTTCTCGACCACTTCATCCGGCTGATAGTCCCAGATACCGACTTCGGAGGCGCAGGTGATCAGCTTATCTTTGGTAATGACATAGCGTGCCGGGCGCAGGCCGTTACGGTCAAGGTTACAGGCGGCGAAGCGCCCGTCGGACATCACGATGCCTGCCGGACCGTCCCACGGCTCCATATGCATGGAGTTAAAGTCAAAGAAGGCGCGCAGATCCTGGTCCATATCGGGGTTGTTCTGCCAGGCGGGCGGCACCAACAGGCGCATGGCGCGGATGATGTCCATCCCGCCTGCCAGCAGCAGTTCCAGCATGTTGTCCAGCGAGCTGGAATCCGAACCGGTTTCGTTAACAAACGGCGCAGCGGACTGTAAATCCGGGATCAGCGGCGTCTGGAATTTATAGGTACGGGCGCGCGCCCACTGGCGGTTGCCGGTGATGGTGTTAATCTCGCCGTTATGCGCCAGGTAGCGGAACGGCTGCGCCAGCGGCCAACGCGGCACGGTGTTAGTGGAAAAGCGCTGGTGGAACAGGCAGATGGCCGATTCCAGACGCAGATCCGCAAGATCCAGGTAGAAGCGCGGCAGATCCGCCGGCATACACAGACCTTTATAAATGTTGACCAGGTTCGACAGGCTGCATACGTAGAAATCTTTGTCGTCCTGCAGGCGTTTTTCAATGCGTCGGCGGGCGATAAACAGACGGCGCTCCATATCACGCGGACGCCAGCCTGCCGGAGCGTTGACAAAAATCTGCTCAATACGCGGCAGAGAGGAGAGGGCGATTTCACCGAGCACGCCTTCATTGGTTGGCACATCGCGCCAGCCGACAATCGACAGGGTTTCCTGCTGTAATTCTTCTTCGACAATATGGCGTGACGCGGCGGCCAGTTCAGGATCTTTATTCAAAAAGATCATCCCGACGGCGTAGTTTTTGGCTAAGCGCCAGCCGCGCTCTTCGGCCACGATGCGAAAGAAACGGTCAGGTTTTTGTAACAGCAAGCCGCAACCGTCGCCGGTTTTACCGTCGGCAAGGATCGCGCCACGGTGCTGCATCCGGGCCAGCGCGTGTATGGCGGTACGCACTACCTTGTGGCTAGGTTCGCCTTCTATGTGGGCGATCAGGCCGAAACCACAGTTATCCTTCTCAAGGGATTTATCGTACAACATATCAGTGAACCTCCCCAGGCTCTACGGGACGCTCTCCCAACCGACGGCGCGCGGGCACAGCAAGAGCATGGCGACGGGGCTGGCGCATCATACGCTTACCTCGCATTCGCCCTCTTTGTGTCCTTTGCGCATTGGTAAATACGGTTAAGAGGGAATCTCAATTACTGCATAAATATGATGAGCAGACGGCTCATCCAGAAAGCTTCCAGCGGATCCCCAACTTATCGGGAATCCACACCCAGGTCAAATGGCAAACTGATTTATGCAAAAGTGTGCTGTAGCACAGATAACTTTTTGAATCTGTTGAAATTAAAAGGTTTTTTATAGAAGGGCTGCTAATACGGAGCGGCAGAAAGCCTGTGATCTGTCTCACTATAAGAGCCGCTCGCCAGGCATTATCTGACCTTGCTTTTTCAAAAATCTTGGCATTTTATGCTGTTTTAAGCGTGAGCAGTATTGAATGCTACTGTTTTTATCGATGACCCAGCAGACGCTGAAAAAAGAGGGGAATATCAGGAAAAATCATCAGCGGGATTATGAATGAAATGTCGTTTATTTTGCTTGATTATGCAGTGGATAAAAGCCTTCCGGGACGATTGATCCAGGTCATCGCCAAAGGAGACTAAAAATGGCAGGCTTTGGCCTCTTTTTAAGAGGCGGTCTATCAGATTATGCAGTTACAGAAATTAGTCAATATGTTTGGTGGGGATCTTTTACGTCGGTATGGGCAAAAGGTTCATAAGCTGACGCTTCATGGCGGTTTTAGCTGCCCTAATCGCGACGGCACCATCGGGCGTGGCGGTTGCACCTTCTGTAATGTCGCCTCTTTTGCCGATGAGGCGCAGCAGCATCATTCGATTGCCGAGCAGCTTGCACATCAGGCGCATCTGGTGAACCGCGCTAAACGCTATCTGGCCTATTTCCAGGCCTACACCAGCACCTTTGCGGAAGTGCAGGTGCTGCGTTCCATGTATCAACAGGCGGTCAGCCAAGCCAGTATCGTCGGGTTATGCGTCGGTACGCGTCCGGATTGCGTCCCGCAGGCAGTAGTAGATTTACTGTGTGAATATAAAGATCAAGGCTACGAGGTGTGGCTGGAACTGGGATTGCAAACCGCGCACGATAAAACCCTGCGCCGAATTAACCGCGGGCATGACTTCGCCTGCTATCAGCGTACCACCCGGATTGCCCGGGAGCGCGGGCTGAAAGTGTGCGCGCATCTGATTGTGGGGCTGCCGGGAGAAGGGCAGGCAGAATGCCTGCAAACCATGGAGCGTGTGGTGGAGACGGGCGTTGATGGTATTAAACTGCATCCGCTGCATATTGTGAAAGGCAGTACGATGGCCAAAGCCTGGGAAGCGGGGCGGCTGAACGGCATCGAACTGGACGACTACACGCTAACGGCAGGTGAGATGATTCGTCATACGCCGCCGGAGGTAATTTATCACCGAATTTCAGCCAGCGCTCGCCGTCCGACGCTGCTTGCCCCGCTGTGGTGCGAGAATCGCTGGACGGGGATGGTTGAGCTGGACAAATACCTGAATGAGCATGGCGTGCAGGGCTCTGCGCTGGCCCGTCCCTGGATACCACCTGTAGCGTAGCGTGATGAGGGGCGCTACGCATATTTCGCACAATATTCAACGCGGTTCCCATAATTGGGTATTATGTGCGAAGTTGTGGTGAAGGAATCCTCTATGAAGCAAATTCGTATGCTGGCGCAATACTATGTCGACCTGATGATGAAATTGGGTCTGGTGCGCTTTTCCATGCTCCTGGCGTTGGCATTGGTGGTGCTGGCGATTGTCGTGCAGATGGCGGTGACCATGGTGCTGCATGGTCAGGTTGAAAGTATCGACGTTATTCGTTCCATCTTTTTTGGCCTGTTAATTACGCCCTGGGCGGTCTATTTCTTATCCGTTGTTGTTGAACAACTGGAAGAGTCAAGGCAGCGACTGTCGCGTCTGGTGCAAAAGCTGGAGGAGATGCGCGAGCGCGATCTCAAGCTTAACGTACAGTTGAAGGACAATATTGCCCAGCTTAATCAGGAAATTGCCGATCGCGAAAAAGCGGAAGCGGAGCTGCAAGAGACATTTGAACAGCTAAAAGTAGAAATTAAAGAGCGTGAAGAAGCGCAAATCCAGCTAGAACAGCAATCCTCTTTTCTGCGCTCCTTTCTGGACGCCTCGCCGGATTTGGTTTTTTATCGTAATGAGGATAAAGAATTTTCCGGCTGTAACCGCGCAATGGAATTGCTAACCGGCAAGAGCGAAAAACAGCTGGTGCATTTGAAGCCGGAAGATGTGTACTCTCCCGAAGCGGCGGAGAAAGTCATTGAAACCGATGAAAAAGTATTCCGCCATAACGTCTCCCTGACCTACGAACAGTGGCTGGATTATCCGGACGGACGAAAGGCCTGCTTTGAAATTCGTAAAGTGCCTTATTACGACCGTGTCGGTAAACGTCATGGCCTGATGGGATTTGGTCGTGATATTACCGAACGTAAGCGTTATCAGGACGCGCTGGAACGCGCCAGCCGCGACAAGACCACATTTATCTCTACCATCAGTCATGAGCTGCGCACTCCGCTTAACGGCATCGTCGGTTTAAGCCGCATCCTGCTGGATACCGATCTCACCGTCGAACAGGAAAAATACCTTAAAACAATCCATGTCTCCGCCGTGACGTTAGGCAATATTTTCAATGATATCATTGATATGGATAAGATGGAGCGGCGTAAGGTTCAGCTTGATAACCAACCGGTTGATTTCACCAGCTTTATGGCCGATCTGGAAAACCTTTCCGGTTTGCAGGCGCAGCAAAAAGGGCTACGTTTTGTGCTTGAGCCGACGCTGCCGCTGCCGCACAAAGTCATTACCGACGGAACGCGTCTGCGCCAGATTTTATGGAATTTGATCAGCAATGCGGTGAAGTTTACTCAGCAGGGCCAGGTGACGGTGCGGGCGCGCTATGATGAAGGCGACATGCTGCACTTTGAAGTGGAAGATTCCGGGATCGGCATTCCGCAGGATGAGCAGGATAAAATTTTCGCCATGTATTATCAGGTGAAAGACAGTCATGGCGGTAAACCGGCGACGGGTACCGGTATCGGGTTGGCGGTCTCCCGTCGGCTGGCGAAAAATATGGGCGGCGATATTACCGTTTCCAGTCTGCCGGGCAAAGGATCGACCTTTACGCTAACGGTTCATGCGCCAGCGGTGGCGGAAGAGGTGGAGGACGCCTTTGATGAAGACGACATGCCGCTGCCCGCGCTGCATGTTCTGCTGGTCGAAGATATTGAACTGAACGTGATCGTGGCGCGTTCGGTACTGGAAAAACTGGGTAACAGCGTGGATGTCGCGATGACCGGCAAGGCGGCGCTGGAGATGTTCGCGCCGGGCGAATATGACCTGGTCTTACTGGATATTCAGCTACCGGATATGACGGGGCTGGATATCGCCAGAGAACTGACCCGTCGCCACACGCGGGAAGATTTACCGCCGCTGGTAGCGCTTACGGCTAACGTTCTGAAAGATAAAAAAGAGTATCTGGACGCTGGTATGGACGATGTGCTGAGTAAGCCGCTGTCGGTGCCGGCCTTAACCGCGATGATTAAAAAATTCTGGGATGCCACCGATAAAGAGGAGAGTACCGTGACGCCTGAAGAGAGCGATAAAGCGCAAGCGCTGCTGGATATCCCGATGCTGGAACAGTACATCGAGTTGGTTGGGCCTAAATTGATCACCGACGGTCTCGCGGTGTTTGAAAAAATGATGCCTGGCTATTTAAGCGTGCTGGAGTCCAATCTGACGGCGCGTGACAAAAAAGGCGTTGTTGAGGAAGGGCATAAGATTAAAGGCGCCGCCGGTTCGGTAGGACTGCGTCATCTGCAACAACTTGGCCAGCAAATCCAGTCGCCGGATCTTCCCGCCTGGGAAGATAATGTCGCGGAATGGATTGAAGAGATGAAGCAGGAGTGGCAGCACGATGTCGCGGTGCTGAAAGCCTGGGTGGCAAACGCGGAAAAAAAATGACCCCGGTTTGACCGGGGTGCGCGAATACTGCGCCAACACCAGGGAAATCGTGGCTGCGCCGTGCTTATTATGATGATGTCAAAGGCGCAGTCCTGTTTTCAGGCCGCACGCAGTTAAGATAGCAAATCCTAAATGATTTGTTACATGAATCATTTAAATGTGTGAAGCGTAGCATTTTAATCAAAATTATTAATGGGCTTGAGTCGGTTGCAGGAGGATGTTCACCATGAAAAAAATTGGCGTAGTGCTCAGCGGATGCGGCGTCTATGACGGCACCGAAATTCATGAGGCCGTTCTGACGCTGTTGGCCATTGCCCGCAGCGGCGCGCAGGCTATCTGCTTCGCGCCGGATAAACCACAAGCGGATGTTATTAATCACCTGACCGGCGAAGCGATGGCGGAAACGCGTAACGTCCTGATTGAGGCGGCGCGTATTACGCGGGGCGATATTCGTCCCCTGTCCCAGGCTCAGCCAGAGGAGCTGGATGCGCTCATTGTGCCTGGTGGTTTCGGCGCGGCGAAGAACCTGAGTAATTTCGCCAGCCAGGGGAGCGAATGCCGGGTGGATAGCGATGTCGTCGCGCTGGCGAAGGCCATGCACCAGTCCGGCAAGCCGCTGGGATTCATCTGTATCGCGCCCGCAATGTTGCCGAAAATCTTTGACTTCCCGCTACGTCTGACAATAGGGACGGATATTGATACCGCTGAAGTACTTGAAGAGATGGGCGCCGAACACGTACCTTGCCCGGTTGATGATATCGTTGTGGACGAGGATAACAAGGTCGTGACCACCCCTGCCTATATGCTGGCGCAGGATATCGCTCAGGCGGCAAGCGGCATTGATAAATTAGTGTCGCGCGTGCTGGTTCTGGCGGAATGAGCAAACGACGCATCGCGCCGTTAACGTTTTTGCGCCGTCTACTTTTACGTATCCTTGCTGCGCTCGCCGTCTTTTGGGGCGGCGGCATTGCGCTGTTTAGCGTGGTTCCGGTGCCTTTTTCGGCGGTGATGGCGGAACGGCAGATTAGCGCCTGGCTCGGCGGAGAGTTCGGTTATGTGGCGCATTCTGACTGGGTCAGTATGGCGGATATCTCGCCGTGGATGGGGCTGGCGGTAATTGCGGCGGAAGACCAGAAGTTCCCTGAGCACTGGGGCTTTGATGTTCCGGCGATTGAAAAAGCGCTGGCGCATAATGAGCGGAATGAGAGCCGTATTCGCGGCGCCTCTACGCTTTCGCAGCAAACGGCGAAAAATCTCTTTTTATGGGATGGACGCAGTTGGGTGCGCAAAGGTCTGGAGGCCGGGCTAACGCTGGGCATTGAAACTGTCTGGAGCAAAAAGCGCATTCTCACGGTTTATCTGAATATCGCGGAGTTTGGCGATGGTATTTTTGGCGTGGAGGCTGCGGCACAACGGTATTTTCATAAACCCGCCAGCCGCTTAAATATGTCCGAAGCCGCGTTACTGGCGGCGGTATTGCCAAATCCGTTACGCTATAAGGCGAATGCGCCTTCCGGCTATGTGCGTAGCCGGCAGGCGTGGATTATGCGCCAGATGCGCCAACTGGGCGGGGAATCTTTTATGACGCGCAACCAGCTTAATTAATTTTGCCGATTGGCGGCGCGAACGCCTTATCCGGCCTGCGATCTGTGTCGTCCAGGCCTGATAAGCACAGGTCATTAAGCTTCGTGAGAAGTAAGCGCCAGCCGTTTCTTGTCTTTTGGCTGCGCGTCCCTCTCCAGGGCAACGGTCAGCGCAGGCTGGGCGATAAACCGCTGCCACACTCTCTCCAGTTTGCGTTCACAGCACCATGTTGACCAGGTTGCCAGCGGGATAAAGGTACTTTCCCCCAGATTGTCGCAAACCACCGGAACCACTTCTGACTCGCTGATACGCTGGCACAGGATGTTTTGCGGCTTCAGCGACATCGTCACAATATGGTTATCCAGCAGGTAACGTTTCAGTTTTTTCAGTAGCCGCCGCAGGACAGCGACATCCTCTTCATAACGACATTGCGCGGCGAACTCGGTCAGGGTAATAGAGGGCGCGCCGTTGAAATCGGTAATCATGTCGTAGACATAGCCGGTGCCGCAATCGGTTTCTACCGTGCCGTAATAACGGGGGATAGCGCTCCAGTCCGTCAGGTAGCGGGACAGATGCGCATAGTAGCTCAGTTCACGCCGAATCTCTTTATCACCGCCGTGGTCACGGTTGTAAATGACTTTTATGCAACGCCGGGCATTATCCGGATGCGTATAGCATTTACGATGTCGACCGGCGCCCAGCGGAGTCTGTTTCGATAAGAGGATCATGGCAAGTCCTGGAAAAATTTATTCACATAAATTTAGTATGGACAAAGAACTTAAACAAAACCTAAACGAAATTTTTTAAGGTTTTCTTAATGTTTTTATGCATAGGTAAAGCGCACGAAATGTACAAATCTTACGAAAGGGCGGGGCTGCGGGACAAGAGGCAGGCAGGCGTAACACGCCCGGTTTTGGGGGGACTGTCATCAAATACCGGGACGGCGTTGGGGGAAATAGGGTATAGAGGGGGAGGTTTAGTCTTCGTCAAAGCCGGAATTGAACAGCGCGATAACCGCCGCCAGCGCTTCAACTTCTTGCGGGCCGGTGGCTTCAATTTCGATCTGACGCCCTTTGGCGGAGTCGAGCATTAACAGAGCGATGACGCTATTTGCTTCCGCTTCGGTGCCTTCGTCATTGCGTAATAGCACCTCGGCGTCAAAACCCTGCATCAGTTCGAAAAGCTTCATGGCAGGCCGGGCATGCATGCCCAGCTTATTGGTGACTTCAACAGTTTGCTTTACGGTCATGTTTTGCGTTTTTCCAGCGTGCGATGGCGAGACTGGACATTTTTACCGCGCGAGCGGAAGTAGTCTGCCAGCTGTTCTGCAATATACACCGAACGGTGTTTCCCGCCGGTACAACCGATAGCGACGGTAAGGTAGCTGCGGTTGTTGGTCTCCAGCATCGGTAACCATAGCTCAAGATAGCTGCGAGTCTGATAGATAAAATTGTGAACTTCTGTGTGTCGGTCAAGAAACGCGGCTACCGGCTTATCAAGCCCGGTCATGGGGCGCAGTTTTGGGTCCCAGTGCGGGTTGGGCAGAAAGCGGACATCGAACACATAGTCCGCATCAATCGGGATACCATGTTTAAAGCCGAAGGACTCAAATACCATCGTCAGTTCGCGCTCGCGTTTGCCCAACAGCCGGGTACGCAGCATCTCCGCCAGCTCATGGACGGACATTTCTGAAGTGTCGACGATCAGATCCGCACGTGAGCGTAACGGCTCCAGCAAGTCACTCTCTTTATCGATCGCACTCTCTAAAGAAAGATTTTTGCTGGAAAGCGGATGCAAACGGCGCGTGTCGCTGTAGCGGCGAATCAAGGTATTGCGGTCGGCATCAAGAAACAGCAATTGCGGCGAGAAAGCGCCAGGCAGATTATTCATCGCCTGTTCAAAAATCTCAGGTGATTCAGGCATATTGCGCACATCAATGCTGACGGCGGCGGAAATCTGGCGATCGGCCAGCGTTCGCGCCAGATCGGGCAACAGCACGACGGGGAGGTTATCCACGCAGTAAAATCCCATATCTTCCAGCGCGCGCAGAGCGACAGATTTACCTGATCCGGAACGCCCGCTGACGATCATCAGTACCATGTACCGTTTCTCCTCACAACGACAGAAAGAAATGCCATTGAGTTGTTATGCCTCATTCTGCTCACCTTCGGTGTCAGTAATGATTTGATACAGCTCTTCATCATTCAGCGCCGCGCGCAGGCGGCGGCAGATCGTTTTATCCGCCAGACGTTTCGCCACCAGCGACAGCGTGTGCAGATGCGTTTTAGTTTGATCGGCGGGCACCAGCAGGGCGAAGAGGAGATCGACCGGCTGGTTATCGATGGCGTCGAACGCGATCGGCGTTTCGAGCTGAACGAACACGCCGACGGCGCGTAAGGTATCTTCTTCCAGTTTCCCGTGCGGGATGGCGATACCATTACCAATACCGGTACTGCCCATTTTTTCGCGTGTCAGAATGGCTTCAAACACGACCTGAGGAGGTAAACTGAGCTGTTTTGCCGCCAGTTCGCTGATGATTTCCAGCGCGCGTTTCTTACTCTGACAATGAACGCCGCTACGCGTACACTCCTGGTTAAGTACACTGCTCAGTTGTAGAGTCGTATCGTTATTTATCATAATTTCACCTAAGAACCTGTCCTGTCAGGTTGATGGCCAGGTTCGGAGCGCTAACTGTACAAATGGCCCGTTGTGTCACACAACAGGCCGTCCTGCACTGGCTAACTGCCCGGACAATTAGTGTTGTTTCAGTTTATCTTTATGCCTGGTTAACTGCCTTGCCAGTTTATCAATCAAGCCGTCAATGGCGGCATACATATCCTGGCCTTCCGCGCTGGCGTGAATTTCGCCGCCGTTAACGTGTAGCGTCGCATCCGAGATGTGCGTGACCTTCTCCACTTTCAACACCACGTATACCTGATTAATCCGCTCAAAATACTGTTCAAGTTTGGCGAATTTCGTCGTCACAAATTCACGCAGGGCTTCAGTAATTTCGACATTATGTCCGGTGATATTGAGCTGCATAGTGTCTTCCTTATCGGTTGGGTCAAACCAGCTGTTTGCGTTGGTTTGACGGCGGAATGGATAAAGACTCTCGGTACTTCGCAACAGTGCGGCGCGCCACCATGATACCTTGTTCTGACAGCAGAGAGGTTAACTTGCTGTCGCTCAGTGGTTTCGCGGGGTTTTCCGCCGCAATTAACTTCTTCACCAGCGCGCGAATCGCGGTGGAAGAGGCTTCGCCTCCGCCTTCGGTATTGACGTGGCTGGAAAAGAAATATTTGAGTTCAAAAATACCGCGCGGGCTGTGCAGATACTTCTGCGTGGTCACGCGGGATATGGTGGATTCGTGCATCTCGACGGCCTGGGCGATATCCGCCAGTACCATCGGTTTCATATATTCTTCGCCCTGTTCAAAAAAGGCTTGCTGTTGCTCGACGATGCAGCGACTGACGCGCAGCAGCGTGTCGTTACGGCTTTCAAGGCTTTTTATCAGCCATTTCGCATCCTGTAAATTACTGCGGATGAACTGGCTGTCGGCATCGTTGCGCGCGCTATTGCACATGGCGGCATAGTGCTGGTTAATCTGTAAACGGGGAATACTGTCGCTATTAAGCTCCACCGTCCAGCGACCGTTATGCTTGCGTACCAGCACATCCGGGATAACGTACTCCGGCTCGCCGGTCTGGATCGATTGACCGGGTCTGGGATCGAGCGACTGAATCAGGTTTACCGCCTCTTTCAGCACCTCTTCTTTTAGTCGGGTAACGCGCATCAACGTGCGGAAATCGTGGTTGGCCAGCAGATCAAGGTGATCGCAGATAATGAGCCGCGCCTCTTCCAGCCACGGCGTGGATTTGTCGAATTGTGAAAGCTGGATCAGCAGACAGTCGCGAAGATCTTTTGCCGCGACGCCTACCGGATCAAAACGCTGAATGCGCTTCAGAACGGCTTCAACCTCATCGAGATCCACCTCTACATCGCCCATGCTTTCGCGAATTTCGTCCAGGGATACGGTGAGATAGCCGGTATCATCTACCGCATCGACAATGGATGTCGCAATAGCGCGATCGGTATCCGAGAAGGGCGTTAGCTCAACCTGCCACATCAGATAATCCTGCAACGACTGCGTCGTTTCGCCCTGATAGACGGGCAGCTCATCGTCGATATAATCGCCGCTGGGGCCGGACGGCGTCCCGGCGGTGTAAATTTCATCCCAACTGGCGTCAAGCGGCAGCTCTTCCGGCATCTCTTTTTGTTCGAGCGCGTCGGCGGTATCGAGAGGATCATTATCCTGAGGTTGCTGAGTGTCGATTTCGTCATGAAGATCGGTTTGCTCAAGCAGCGGGTTATTTTCCAGCGCTTGCTGGAGTTCCTGCTGAAGTTCCAGCGTAGACAACTGCAACAGACGGATGGCCTGTTGTAGCTGAGGCGTCATCGCCAGTTGTTGGCTAAGCCTGAGTTGCAAACCTTGCTTCATATTCAGAGTCGTTTTCTCCCGCTAGAGCAGCATAGCCCTCTACCCTATCAGAGTCTGAAGTCTTCCCCAAGATATACACGCTTAACGTGTTCGTCTTGCAGGATTTCTGTCGGCGTACCGTGGGCAATAAGGTGGCCCTGGCTCACGATATAGGCGCGTTCACAGACTGCCAGCGTCTCACGGACGTTATGGTCGGTGATCAGCACACCGAGCCCGCTATCGCGCAGATGCTCGATAATGCGTTTGATGTCGATAACGGAAATCGGGTCAACTCCTGCAAAGGGTTCATCCAGCAGGATAAATTTGGGATTAGCGGCCAACGCGCGGGCAATTTCTACACGACGGCGTTCACCACCGGACAGCGCCTGTCCCATGCTGTCGCGCAGATGCTCGATATGAAACTCTTCCATCAGCTCGTTGGCGCGGTCTTCTCGCTGTTCTGCGGTCAAATCGTCACGAATTTGCAGTACCGCCATCAGGTTATCAAATACGCTGAGACGGCGGAAAATAGAGGCTTCCTGCGGCAAATAGCCGATACCGCGGCGCGCACGCGCGTGCAGCGGCAGCAGACTGATATCTTCATCATCGATGATGATATTGCCCGCGTCACGCGGCACGATACCGACGACCATATAAAAGGTGGTGGTTTTACCCGCGCCGTTTGGACCGAGCAGCCCGACAATCTCCCCGGAGTTAACGGTCAGACTGACATCTTCCACTACGCGACGGCCTTTATAGGCCTTCGCCAGATTCTTTGCAGTTAATGTTGCCATAACGAATTAGTTACTCTTCTTTTGCGCCGGAGTCTGGCCTTTGTTTTTGTCTTGCAACTGCGACGGCACCAGAACGGTGGTGACGCGTTTGCCTTTCTCGCTGAAGGCCTGCATTTTCTGCTCTTTCACCAGGTAGGTGATTTTGTCGCCGGTAATGTTGCTGTCAAGCTGCTCCAGATAAGCGTTGCCGGTCAGCACCACAAAATCTTTCGCCAGCTCGTAATGCATATGGGAAGCGTGGCCTTTCACCGGCTTACCGTTGTCCTGCATCTGGTAGAAGGTGGCCGGATTGCCGTAACCGTCGATCACCTCTTTCCCCTGTTCGCCGCCAGGGCGGGTAACCACGACTTTATCGGCGTTGATCTTAATCGTGCCCTGGGTCATTACCACGTTGCCCGTAAAGGTCACGACGTTGCCTTGCATATCCAGCGACTGTTGATCCGAGTCAATATGAATAGGCTGTTCGGTATCGCCCGTGACGGCGAAGGCCGGAATGCTGGCGGCCAGCAGCGAGCCGGCAAGCATAAGATTAAGGCTGAGTTTGTTTGTTTTGAATTTCATAAGAGGTTCTAACCTTTTCAATCAGCTCGGCGTTCTTGCTGCGTAAGTTACCGCGCATTTTCAGTCCGCTGGAGTTAAATGTTGTGCCGTATAACGTCACCAGATCGTTCGAGGTAACATCCTGCGTCACCAGATTAATCTGCGCGTTATCGGTGGTAATTCTGCGTAATTGAGCGTCAGGCACCAGGGCGTTGACTTCAACATGGCCATACAGATAGAGCATCCGATCGTTAGTCAATTTGGCTTTATCGGCCTTGATCGACCATGTCGGCACTTTATCCTTATCAAAGGTGGTTAATACCGGTTGCGTAAACCATGAGACCGCCTGATCGGAAAAATATTCAACGTGCTGCGCGATCAGACGATAGCTCAACGCGCCTTCCGGACTGTACACGACGGTATCCGTATGCTCGCTTTTATACGTGGGATCGTTGCTGTTGACCATCACGGCAGCAGGATCGTCTTTATCCGCCAGATTGATACCAATCAGTACCAGAATGGCCAGCGACAGTAGAATGATAACCCAACGTCTGGTTTTACTCATATCGATTGCCCTTTGGCCTCATCCAGCTTGCCCTGCGCCAGCAGCAGCAAATCGCACACCTCACGTACCGCGCCGCGCCCGCCGGCAATGTGCGTCACATAGTCAGCTCGGGGGATCAGCAGCGGATGCGCATCCGCAACGGCAACGCTTAACCCCACTTTTTCCATCACTGGCCAGTCAATCAGATCATCGCCGACATAGGCAACATTTTCCGGCGCAATGGCCAGTTTTTCCAGCAGATCGCTAAAGGCGATCAGCTTATTCGACTGTCCCTGATAAAGATGGACAATCCCCAGCGTGGCGCAGCGATCTTCTACAAGTTTAGCCTTTCGTCCGGTAATAATGGCAACCTCGATATTGGAGGTCAAAGCACAGCGAATACCATAGCCGTCACGAACGTTGAAAGCCTTCAGCTCTTCGCCGTTATTGCCCATATAAATCAGGCCGTCAGACAATACGCCATCCACGTCCAGGATGAGCAGGCGGATATTCTCCGCTTTGGTCATGACATGGGTGCTGACGGGGCCATAACAGGTCGCAAGCGACGCACCTGCTTTACTCATCGTTAATTATCCTTGAGTTTCTACACGACGCCTGCACGCAGGAGATCATGCATATGTAACACACCGAGTAACTGGTCGCCATCAGCAACCAGTACGGAGGTGATATGGCGGGACTGCATTAAATTCAGCGCATCGACAGCGAGAATACCGGGACGCACGCGAATGCCCCCTGGCGTCATCACCTCGGCGATCCCCAACTGGCGCATATCGCCGCCCATATCGAACACGCGACGTAAATCGCCGTCGGTGAAGATACCGTCGATCTTCATGGATTCATCGCAAATGACGGTCATACCGAGATTTTTACGCGTAATTTCTAACAGCGCATCACGCAGGGTGGCATGTTTATTAACATGCGGGATTTCATCGCCAGTATGCATAATATCGCTTACGCGCAGCAGTAGCTTACGTCCCAGCGCGCCGCCAGGATGCGACAGAGCGAAATCCTCGGCGGTAAAGCCGCGCGCTTTTAACAATGCCACGGCGAGCGCGTCGCCCATCACCAGCGTTGCGGTGGTACTACTGGTAGGCGCCAGGCCTAACGGACACGCTTCTTTGGGCACTTTAACACACAGATGCACATCTGCCGCACGCGCCATGCTGCTTTCCGGTCGCCCGGTAATGCAAATTAACGGTACGTGCAGCCGTTTAAGCACCGGTATTAGCGCCGCGATCTCGCTGGATTCGCCGGAGTTGGAGATAGCGATAACCACATCCTGCGGCGTAACCATCCCCAAATCGCCGTGCGCGGCTTCGCCTGGATGTACAAAAAAGGAAGAGGTGCCGGTACTGGCGAACGTGGCGGCCATTTTCCGTCCGATATGGCCGGATTTTCCCATCCCCATGACCACCACTTTTCCGGTGCAGTTGAACATTTTTTCACAGGCCAGCGTGAAATGCTGGTTGATATATTGATCAAGCTCCGCCAGGCCTTCACGTTCAATTTCCAGGACCTCTTTGCCTGCCTGCTGAAAGTCAAACCCCGGTTGCAACGCTAAATGCGACATAATCCGTTTCCAGTTATCCAACAAGAAGTGGCGATAGCCAATAGAGCATCGCCAGCCATACGATAAACCCGCCGGTCAGCAGTATACCTGCGCCCCGGCCAATCTGGCGCGGATGCCGCCAGCAAAGTAAAGCGAAAACCACGCTAACCAGCAACATCACGCTATAATCTCGCCCAAACGCCAGCGGGTTGATCTCCCCCGGCGCGATCAGCGCAGGCAGTCCCAGCACGATGGCGAGATTAAAAATATTGGCGCCAATGAGATTACCAACGGCAATATCATTTTCGCCTTTTCGCACGCCGGCAATCGCCGTCGCCAGCTCTGGCAGACTGGTGCCGACGGCGATGACTGTCAGACCGAGCGTTAATTCACTCATGGCGAAATAGTTCGCCAGCACCGTAGCGTTATCGATTACCATGCGCGTCGCCATCGGCATGATGACCAGCGCAATGCCCAGCCATAAGAACGCGACGGGGAGCCCGCCTTCGCGCGGTAGCTCCGCCAGTTGTTCGCGGGTGAGGCTGTCATTCCCCTGGCGTTCGGCCAGACGCGCGATTTTAACAATGAATAACAGCCATAGCACAGCCAGAAGCAGGAGAAAGATACCATCACTGCGGCTTAACTGTCCGTCATGCAGTACGGAACCGGCTACCACGCTAACAAATAACATTAATGGCAATTCGCGACGTAGAACATCGGAATGCACGGTAAATGGACGAACCAGCGCCGCCAGCCCTAAGATCAGCAAAATATTGGTGATGTTAGAACCGAGCGCCGCGCCGACGGCCAAATCGAGCTGACCGTGTAGCGATGCGGCGACCGACACAATAATTTCCGGCAGCGAGGTGCCGATACTCACGACCGTCATCCCGATGATCAGCGGGGGAATACCGAATGTACGGCATAAAATAGAGGCCGCAAACACCAGACGATCGGCGCCGTAGGCCACCAGAAGCAAACCAATTATGAGTAGCGCCATCGCTAAAAGCATCTAAAGTCCTTTCTTCAGGTATACTCGCCGGTCCCCTGGAAGGGATATCTGGAAGCCGTAACGAAGTCCTAATTTTGACTTTATGCGGCTAAAAAGTAAAACGAATGCCAGCTTTCGCTAACCCTGTCAGTTAATATTCTGTAATTATGTCGAACCCATGGTTAAATTCAGCGCCATGGTTACCTCAACAAGGCAATACGAAGGATGAATCAATGGGTCAGTCTGCGGCCAATTTAGTCGATATGCGCGACGTCAGCTTTTCCCGTGGCGAACGCTGCATTTTCGATAATATTTCCCTGACGGTGCCGCGCGGGAAGATCACGGCGATCATGGGGCCGTCGGGCATCGGTAAAACCACGCTGTTGCGCCTGATTGGCGGACAGATCCCGCCGGATAAGGGCGAGATCTTATTTGATGGCGAGAATGTGCCGGCCATGTCCCGTTCGCGGCTCTACACCGTCCGTAAACGTATGAGTATGCTGTTTCAGTCGGGAGCGCTGTTTACCGACATGAACGTGTTTGACAATGTGGCCTATCCGCTACGGGAGCACACCAATTTACCCGCGCCGCTGCTAAAAAGCGTCGTGATGATGAAACTGGAAGCTGTCGGGCTGCGCGGCGCGGCAAAACTGATGCCTTCCGAGCTCTCCGGTGGGATGGCGCGCCGCGCCGCGTTGGCGCGCGCCATCGCTCTGGAACCGGATCTCATCATGTTCGATGAGCCGTTTGTCGGCCAGGACCCGATTACCATGGGCGTTCTGGTGAAGCTGATTTCAGAATTGAACAGCGCGCTGGGCGTGACCTGCGTGGTGGTCTCGCATGATGTGCCAGAGGTGCTCAGTATTGCGGATCACGCCTGGATCATGGCGGACAAAAAAATCGTCGCTCACGGTAGCGCTCAGGCGTTGCAGGAGAATACGGACCCGCGCGTGCGTCAGTTCCTTGACGGTATTGCCGACGGGCCGGTTCCGTTCCGCTATCCGGCGGGCGACTATCACCTTGATTTACTCGAAACAGGGAGTTAAGCCACTCATGCTGTTAAATGCGCTGGCAGCACTCGGACACAGCGGGATCAAAACCGTCAGGACGTTCGGGCGCGCCGGGTTAATGTTATTCAATGCGATTATCGGTAAGCCGGAGTTTCGCAAACATGCGCCGCTGCTGGTGCGCCAGCTTTATAATGTGGGCGTCTTGTCGATGCTTATCATTATTGTCTCCGGCGTATTCATCGGTATGGTGCTGGGGCTGCAAGGCTATCTGGTTCTGACTACTTACAGCGCGGAGACCAGTCTTGGCATGTTAGTGGCGCTTTCGCTGCTGCGCGAGCTGGGGCCGGTGGTCGCGGCGTTGCTGTTTGCCGGGCGGGCCGGGTCGGCGTTGACGGCGGAAATCGGCCTGATGCGGGCGACGGAGCAGCTCTCCAGTATGGAGATGATGGCGGTCGATCCATTGCGCCGGGTGATTTCGCCGCGCTTTTGGGCGGGCGTGATTTCATTGCCGCTACTGACCATTATCTTTGTGGCGGTCGGTATCTGGGGCGGCTCGCTGGTCGGCGTAAGCTGGAAGGGAATCGACGCCGGGTTCTTCTGGTCCGCGATGCAGAATGCCGTCGACTGGCGTATGGACCTGGTGAACTGTCTGATAAAGAGCGTGGTGTTCGCCATTACGGTAACATGGATTGCGTTATTCAACGGTTATGACGCAATACCGACTTCTGCCGGGATTAGCCGGGCAACGACGCGTACCGTGGTCCACGCATCGTTGGCCGTTCTGGGGCTGGATTTTGTGCTGACCGCACTGATGTTTGGGAATTGAGTTCATGCAAACGAAAAAAAATGAAATTTGGGTAGGCGTTTTTTTGCTGGTAGCGTTGCTGGCGGCGCTGTTTGTTTGCCTGAAGGCGGCAAATGTGACCTCTATGCGCACGGAGCCGACCTATAAGGTTTATGCGACCTTCGATAACATCGGCGGTCTGAAAGTGCGTTCCCCGGTACGCATCGGCGGGGTGGTTGTCGGGCGGGTTGAAGATATCTCGCTTGATCCGAAAACATACCTGCCGCGCGTAACGCTCGACATCGAAGAGCGTTATAACCATATTCCCGATACCAGCTCGTTGAGTATTCGTACTTCCGGACTGCTGGGGGAGCAATATCTGGCATTAAACGTCGGTTTTGAAGATCCTGAGCTGGGAACGTCTATCCTCAAAGATGGGAGTACGATTCAGGACACCAAGTCTGCAATGGTGCTGGAAGATATGATTGGTCAGTTCCTCTATAACAGCAAAGGCGACGACAATAAGAATTCTGGCGATGCGCCAGCCGCAACGGAAGACCATACTGAAGCCACAACGCCCGCGGGCGCAACGAAATAATCTCAGGAGAATTGAGGCATGTTTAAACGACTGATGATGGTGGCCCTGCTGATCATTGCGCCATTAAGCGCAGCAACGGCAGCGGATCAGAGCAATCCTTATAAACTGATGAACGAGGCGGCGCAGAAAACGTTTGATCGCCTGAAAAACGAACAGCCGAAAATTCGTGCCAATCCGGATTACCTGCGCGACGTTGTTGATCAGGAACTTCTGCCGTACGTGCAGGTAAAATATGCCGGCGCGCTGGTGCTGGGCCGCTACTACAAAGAGGCGACCCCGGCGCAGCGTGAAGCCTATTTTGCCGCGTTTCGCGAATACCTGAAACAGGCCTACGGTCAGGCGCTGGCGATGTACCACGGTCAGACTTACCAGATAGCGCCTGAGCAACCGCTGGGCGATGCGACCATTGTGCCTATCCGCGTAACGATTATCGATCCCAACGGTCGTCCGCCGGTACGCCTGGATTTCCAGTGGCGCAAAAACACCCAGACCGGCAACTGGCAGGCGTATGACATGATTGCGGAAGGCGTCAGCATGATCACCACCAAGCAAAATGAGTGGAGCGACCTGCTGCGTACTAAAGGCATCGACGGCCTGACCGCACAACTGAAATCTATCTCTCAACAGAAAATTACTTTGGACGAGAAACAGTAATGACGCCGCAACTCACCTGGACGCGTGAGGCGGACACTCTGATGCTGGCGGGAGAGCTGGATCAGGACGTGTTGGCGCCGCTATGGGACGCGCGCGTAGAAGCGATGACTGGCGTTACCCGTATCGACCTGAGCCAGATCTCCAGGGTGGATACGGGGGGACTGGCGCTGCTGGCGCACCTTGTGAACCAGGCAAAAAAGCAGGGCAATGCCGTGTCGCTGTCTGGCGTTAACGACAAGGTTTACGCGCTGGCGCAATTATATAACTTGCCCGAAGACGTACTTCCCCGTATGTAATGAATGCCGGATGGTTTATCCGGCCTACACTTCGCATGATCCCCGTAGGCCGGATAAGTTGCGTTAGCAGCACCATCCGGCACTTTTACCGCGCTGATTTATCAGCGTAATCTTTTGCTTATTTAAGACGGCGCGACTTTGCTCTAAGATGTTGGGCTGTTTTCACTATTTGACGAATAAAGAACCCATGGAAAATCATGAAATTCAGAGTGTGCTGATGAATGCCCTCTCCCTCCAGGAAGTCCACGTCTCCGGCGATGGCAGTCACTTTCAGGTTATTGCCGTGGGCGAGATGTTTGACGGCATGAGCCGGGTCAAGAAACAGCAAACGGTCTATGGGCCGCTAATGGAGTACATTGCGGACAACCGTATCCATGCCGTATCGATCAAAGCATATACCCCGGCGGAATGGGCGCGCGATCGTAAACTTAACGGATTTTAAGCTACGGGTAACCTGCCGGTAGCGGAGATGAATGCTTAACTGAGAATACAATAATGGATAAATTTCGTGTACAGGGGCCAACGACGCTCCAGGGCGAAGTCACAATTTCCGGCGCCAAAAACGCCGCGCTGCCGATCCTGTTCGCCGCTCTGCTGGCAGAAGAACCGGTAGAGATCCAAAACGTTCCAAAACTGAAAGACGTGGATACGTCGATGAAGCTCCTGAGCCAATTAGGCGCGAAAGTGGAACGCAATGGATCGGTACACATTGACGCCAGCCAGGTGAACGTGTTCTGCGCGCCTTATGATCTGGTTAAGACCATGCGCGCCTCGATATGGGCGCTGGGGCCGCTGGTTGCCCGTTTTGGTCAGGGACAAGTCTCTCTGCCGGGGGGCTGTACTATCGGCGCGCGTCCGGTTGATCTGCATATTACCGGTCTGGAACAACTGGGTGCGACCATCAAGCTGGAAGAGGGCTACGTAAAGGCCTCCGTCGAAGGGCGTCTTAAAGGGGCGCATATCGTGATGGATAAGGTCAGCGTCGGCGCGACCGTCACCATTATGTGCGCCGCCACGCTGGCGGAAGGGACGACCATCATTGAAAACGCCGCGCGCGAGCCGGAAATTGTCGACACCGCTAACTTCCTGGTTACGCTGGGGGCGAAGATCGCCGGGCAGGGCACCGATCGTATTACGATCGAGGGCGTAGAGCGTCTGGGCGGCGGCGTTTATCGTGTGCTGCCGGATCGTATCGAAACGGGGACTTTCCTGGTGGCGGCAGCGATCTCTCGCGGCAAAATCCTCTGCCGTAACGCGCAACCGGACACTCTGGACGCGGTACTGGCGAAACTGCGCGATGCTGGCGCGGATATCGAAGTGGGCGAGGACTGGATTAGTCTGGACATGCACGGCAAACGGCCGAAGGCGGTCAATGTCCGTACCGCGCCGCACCCGGCATTTCCGACCGATATGCAGGCGCAGTTCACGTTGCTGAACCTGGTGGCGGAAGGGACGGGCTTTATCACTGAAACCGTCTTTGAAAACCGTTTTATGCACGTGCCTGAACTCAGCCGCATGGGCGCGCGTGCGGAAATTGAAAGCAATACCGTCATATGCCATGGTGTAGAAACGCTCTCTGGCGCCCAGGTCATGGCGACAGATCTGCGGGCATCTGCGAGCCTGGTGCTGGCGGGCTGTATTGCGGAAGGCACGACGATTGTGGATCGCATTTATCACATCGATCGCGGTTATGAGCGCATCGAAGACAAACTGCGCGCGCTAGGCGCGAATATTGAACGCGTGAAAGGCGAATAACCTTCTGTACGCTGAATAACCCCCGCGAACGCGATGCGGGGGTTGTTTTACAGGCACTTACTCTACATTCTGTTTGTTTTTATTACGCGCTCTCATAAGCCGCGTTCTGTCGATAAACTCATGCGTGCGCGGATCGTGATAACGCGATGGCCAAATAACCCAGGGTTCCGTTCCCAATGCTTTCGCGATAATCAACTCTCCTTTCGGCCATGGGCGCGTTAATGCATTGGCCAGCGTGGATGAACTCAATCCATTCCGACGTGACTCAGCGGCCATTGAAGTCCCTTTTTTACGTAGTCCGGCAATGATATCGGCCGGATGCCAGTCAATAAGCTTGCTTTCCATACATCCATCACTCCTTAGATTAATCACTTACGGTTTTAACAACCCGACGACGTTCGATACTATAACGCTTCGTGAAGGAATGTTCTAAAAAGTTCATGTAAGTGGCGGCAATATTCAGAATATGCCAGGGGAAATCCTGGATGAGTATGTGAAAAACAGGCGATAGGGTATCTGGAGTTTATTAGAACTTAATGGGATATCCCGCGCAGTACGCGGGATAAGAGAACGGCATTAACGATCGCGCTGCACCGCGATGTGTGCGAGACCGATTAGCGCCTCACGCCATGGGGTATCCGGCAATATCTGCAACGCGGATATCGCTTTGTCGGCTTCTTCTTCCGCTCGCTGACGCGTCCATTCCAGCGAGCCGCAGGTGGTCATCGCTTCCAGAACCGGTTCCAGAAGATGACGGCCATTACCTTGTTCAATAGCGGTACGGATCATCGCTGACTGTTCTGGCGTACCGTGGCGCATGGCGTGAAGCAACGGTAAGGTGGGTTTGCCCTCATTGAGGTCATCACCCACATTTTTACCGAGATGCTCGCCGTCGGCACTGTAATCCAGCAGATCGTCAATGAGCTGGAAAGCCGTACCAAGGTAGCGGCCATAGTCCTGCAACCCTTTCTCTTGCTCAGGCGTACAACCAGCGAGAATACCGGAGCACTGGGCGGCAGCTTCGAACAGACGGGCCGTTTTACTGTAAATCACCCGCATGTAATTTTCTTCGGTAATGTCCGGGTCATTCACGTTCATCAATTGCAGCACTTCGCCTTCTGCAATCACGTTGACCGCTTCCGACATCACTTCCAGCACTTTTAACGAGCCGAGGCTGGTCATCATCTGGAAGGCGCGGGTATAGATAAAGTCGCCGACCAACACGCTGGCGGCATTACCGAAAGCGGCATTTGCCGTCGCTTTGCCGCGACGCATATCAGATTCATCCACCACATCATCATGTAGCAGCGTCGCCGTGTGGATAAACTCGATCAGAGCGGCGATAGTCACGTGCGCGTTACCCTGATAACCCACCGCACGCGCGGCAAGAACGGCAATCATCGGACGAATGCGTTTTCCGCCGCCGCTAATAATGTAATATCCTAGCTGATTAATCAGTTGAACGTCGGAATTAAGCTGTTCAAGGATTGTCGCATTGACACCCGCCATATCTTGCGCGGTTAACTCGTTGATTTTTTCTAAATTCATCGCAAAAGCCGGGCTTATCGCCCCGATTATCCCATGTCTGAATGAGGTAACGTAGGGTTTATGGTTAGAAATATACCCTGATTGTACTGAAAAAACGCCGCAGATAAACGTTACCGTATGCGTTGTGTTTTTTTTCTTCATGTATTGATGGTAGCACTTGTCAAAGCCGTGCAATTTGCGTAATATTCGCGCCCTATTGTGAATATTTATAGCGCGCTCTGAATCATTGAAAGGTGTGCGCGGAAGCGGAGTTTTTTATGTACGCGGTTTTCCAAAGTGGTGGTAAACAACACCGAGTAAGCGAAGGTCAGACCGTTCGCCTGGAAAAGCTGGACATCGCAACTGGCGAAACTATCGAGTTCGCTGAAGTTCTGATGATCGCAAACGGTGAAGAAGTCAAAATCGGCGTTCCTTTCGTTGATGGCGGCGTAATCAAAGCTGAAGTTGTTGCCCACGGTCGTGGCGAGAAAGTTAAAATCGTTAAGTTTCGTCGCCGTAAACACTACCGTAAGCAGCAGGGCCATCGTCAGTGGTTCACTGATGTGAAAATTACCGGCATCAGCGCTTAAGATTAGGGGAGCAGATTAAATGGCACATAAAAAGGCTGGCGGCTCGACTCGTAACGGTCGCGATTCTGAAGCTAAACGTCTGGGCGTAAAACGCTTTGGCGGTGAAGCAGTTCTGGCAGGCAGCATCATCGTTCGTCAACGTGGTACTAAATTCCACGCTGGCACCAACGTTGGTTGCGGTCGTGACCACACTCTGTTTGCTAAAGCAGACGGTAAAGTGAAATTCGAAGTTAAAGGCCCGAAAAACCGTAAATACATCAGCATCGTTGCTGAGTAAGTTTTTTGTGGTCCGGTAACGGATGAAAGCCCCGCACCTGTTGCGGGGCTTTTTACATTCGATGGCCGACTAAAATATACCCGTGTGGCTGTGCGAATGCCGTTAACGGGTCTTTGCAGGGAACACGGCATGAAGCAGCAGGCAGGCATTGGCATTCTTTTAGCGCTCACTACCGCGATGTGCTGGGGAGCGTTGCCAATAGCAATGAAGCAAGTGCTGGAGGTGATGGAGCCTTCAACCATTGTCTTCTACCGCTTCTTAATGGCCAGTATTGGCCTCGGGGCGATACTGGCAGTAAAAAGAAAGCTGCCGCCGCTGCGTATTTTTCGTAAGCCGCGTTGGTTGGTGTTATTGGCGATAGCGACCTGCGGACTGTTCGGTAATTTCATTTTGTTCAGTTCTTCCCTGCAATATTTAAGCCCAACCGCGTCGCAGGTTATCGGCCAGCTCTCGCCGGTTGGCATGATGGTCGCCAGCGTCTTTATTCTGAAAGAAAAGATGCGCGGTACGCAGGTGATTGGCGCGCTGATGTTATTGAGCGGGCTGGTGATGTTTTTTAACACCAGTCTGATCGAGATTTTTACCCGACTGACCGACTACACCTGGGGCGTTATTTTTGGCGTAGGCGCGGCGATGGTGTGGGTGAGCTATGGCGTGGCGCAAAAAGTATTATTGCGACGTCTGGCCTCGCAGCAGATCCTGTTTTTACTGTACACTTTATGTACGATAGCGCTCTTGCCGCTGGCAAAACCGATGGTGATAGCGCAACTGAGCGACTGGCAGCTCGCCTGTTTGATTTTCTGCGGGCTAAATACGCTGGTAGGATATGGCGCCCTGGCGGAAGCGATGGCGCGTTGGCAGGCGGCGCAGGTGAGCGCGATAATCACGCTTACACCGCTATTTACCCTGCTGTTTTCAGATCTTTTATCTATGGCCTGGCCCGATTTCTTCGCCAGACCGATGTTAAACCTTTTAGGTTATCTCGGTGCGTTTGTCGTGGTTGCGGGCGCGATGTATTCCGCCATTGGTCATCGTATTTGGGGCGGTTTACGCAAGCATGAAACGGTGGTTTCGCAACCCCGCTCAGGCGAATGATTTACGGAGAATAAAATGAAGTTTGTTGATGAAGCATCGATTCTGGTCGTTGCAGGCGATGGCGGTAATGGCTGTGTGAGCTTCCGCCGCGAAAAATATATCCCGAAAGGCGGCCCGGACGGCGGTGATGGCGGCGACGGCGGCGACGTCTGGATGGAAGCCGATGAAAACCTGAATACGCTGATCGATTACCGCTTTGAAAAATCGTTCCGCGCTGAACGTGGTCAGAATGGCGCGAGCCGCGACTGTACCGGTAAACGCGGTAAAGACGTGACCATTAAAGTGCCGGTCGGTACGCGCGTTATCGACCAGGGAACCGGTGAAACGATGGGCGACATGACCAAACACGGTCAGCGTCTGTTGGTCGCGAAGGGCGGCTGGCATGGGTTAGGCAATACCCGTTTTAAATCCTCGGTTAACCGTACGCCGCGCCAGAAAACCAATGGTACGCCGGGCGATAAGCGCGACCTGCTGCTGGAACTGATGCTGCTGGCGGATGTCGGGATGCTGGGGATGCCAAACGCCGGTAAATCAACGTTCATTCGCGCGGTATCGGCAGCAAAACCGAAAGTCGCGGACTATCCGTTTACCACGCTGGTGCCGAGCCTGGGCGTGGTACGTATGGACAGCGAAAAGAGTTTTGTGGTGGCCGACATTCCGGGGTTGATCGAAGGCGCGGCGGAAGGCGCGGGCCTGGGGATTCGCTTCCTGAAGCACCTCGAACGTTGCCGCGTACTGCTGCACCTCATTGATATCGATCCGATCGACGGTTCCGATCCGGTGGAAAACGCCCGTATCATTATTGGCGAACTGGAAAAATACAGCCAGGATCTGGCGGCTAAACCGCGCTGGTTAGTGTTCAACAAGATCGATCTGATGGATAAAACCGAAGCGGAAGAGAAAGCGAAAGCGATCGCCGAAGCGTTGGGCTGGGAAGGGAAATACTATCTGATTTCCGCCGCCAGTCAGCTAGGGGTGAAAGATCTCTGCTGGGATGTGATGACCTTTATCATCGAGAATCCGATCGCGCAGGCTGAAGAAGCAAAACAGCCGGAAAAAGTCGAGTTCATGTGGGACGATTATCATCGCCAGCAGTTGGCTGAAGTGGAAGAAGACGCAGACGATGACTGGGATGACGACTGGGATGAAGACGACGAAGAAGGCGTCGAGTTCATCTACAAACGTTAATCTCGTAGCCGGATGGCGCTTACGCTTATCCGGCCTACAAAAGCCAACGGGCCGCATTTGCGGCCCGTTTTATTATGTTCTTTGTTGGCCGGATAAGACGCGTTAGCGCCGCCATCCGGCAATAATGCACTCAGTTAGTCTGATAAATATCCTTATACAACCGACTCTCGAAGCGTACCAGCGGGATTCGGCGATTACGCTGATCGGCAGGTGGAACCGCGTAGCCGGACAAATACTGTACAAATGCCATCCGTTGCCCGCTTGCGGTGGTAATAAAGCCCGCCAGATTATACACGCCCTGCAGTGACCCGGTTTTCGCCGAAACCTTACCGTCTACGCCCGCCTGATGCAGTCCGGCGCGGTATTGCAATGAACCATCATAGCCCGCCAGCGGCAGCATAGAGATAAAGTTCAGCTCGTTATCGTGTTGGGCGATATATTGCAGCACCTGCATCATCGTGGCGGGAGCGATCAGGTTATGGCGAGAAAGACCGGAACCGTCGGCAATAATGGTATTGCCGATATCAATTCCCGCCTGTTGGCGTAGGATCTGGCGAACGGCATCCGATCCCGCCCGCCAGGTGCCAGGCACGTTAAACCTGACATGACCAATCATCCGAAAAACAGTATCGGCGATCATGTTGTCTGACTTTTTCAGCATAATCTTAAGCAGATCGTGCAGTGGCGCCGACTGTTTACTGGCGACGATCGTTCCGGGCTCGTTAACCTGCGTCTGGCGCAGCAGCGTGCCGCGGTAAGTTATCCCGGCCTCTTTCAGTTCCTGCTTGAGGATCGCGCCCGCGTAGCTGGCGCCGTCCTGAATAGCAAAGGCCAGCGGCAGCGGGTCGGCGCGCTGTGGTAAACAGCCGGTAAGCGTATAACGGTTCAAATCGCCAGGCACAACATCCAGCTCGCAATACTGCGCGTCTGCCGAACCGCGCGGCAGAGTCCGTACCTGGCTGAACATCGTTACCGGATAATAAGAGGCCACGCGAATAAAGGCTAAATCGTTTGGTTTTTGCGCGCTATAAAGCGACACAGAAAAACAGTTGCGGTCAACAATGGCGGCGGCGGGAGGCGCGCTGAAACACTGCGTCAGGTCGTTCCACGGCCAGCCTGGCGCTTTATCGTGGCTGGCGAAAATCGACGTATCGATAAGCACATTACCGTCGATTTGCGTGACGCCTGACTTTTTCAGCGTCGCGACCATATTGCGAATATCCTGACGTCTTAGCGTTGGATCGCCACCGAAGCGCGCAATTACGTCACCTTTCAGGATGCCGTTATCGACGTTGCCTTTAGTCTCCAGCGTGGTCGTAAAACGGAAATCCGGGCCGAGTTGAATCAGCGCCGCCAGCGCGGTAATCACCTTTTGGGTACTGGCGGGAAGCGCCATCTGCTGACTATGATAATCAATAGCTGGCGCGGGCGCGCCAATCTTTTGCACCATCAGCGCGAGGTTGGCGCCGGCCGGAAGCTGTTTGATGTATTCGTCAATATTCGCGGCCTGAACGCTGAACGCTATACTGGTGGTCAATCCGATGATAAATCTGGAAAATCGCATAATCTCGCGCTAACACCCTGGAAACAAGCCGTCATACTACGGCGCAACGCCCTAAAAAGTAAACGATGACCCATAGGGAACTCCAGGGTAAAATGGTTATCAAAGAGGAAATTGTAGCTGACCTGGGACTGCGCGCCCGGGTTGGTGTTTTTTTGCTTCTGACCCTGGTATGGCATATGCCGGGGCTGGCTTAGCAGCCGGGGTAGAGTTCATTGCCCCCTACAGGAATGTTCAAGAGGTATAACAAATGCAAGCTATTCCGATGACCTTACGCGGAGCCGAAAAACTGCGCGAAGAGCTGGATTTTCTGAAATCTGTGCGCCGTCCTGAAATCATCGCCGCTATCGCCGAAGCGCGCGAACATGGCGATTTAAAAGAAAACGCGGAGTATCATGCTGCACGCGAACAGCAGGGTTTCTGCGAAGGGCGCATTAAAGATATCGAAGCAAAACTGTCGAATGCGCAGGTGATTGATGTCACTAAAATGCCGAACAATGGTCGCGTGATTTTCGGCGCTACCGTCACGGTGCTGAACCTGGACACTGACGAAGTGCAGACCTACCGCATTGTTGGCGATGATGAGGCGGATTTTAAGCAAAATCTCATTTCGGTAAACTCGCCAATCGCTCGCGGCCTGATCGGCAAAGAGCAGGATGACGTCGTGGTGATCAAAACGCCTGGCGGCGATGTGGAATACGAAGTGCTTAAAGTGGAATACCTTTAAGTAGTACTCAATACGCAAATTGTTGGTGTATTGTAAAGAAAGGAAAAAGGCCGCATAGCGGCCTTTTATCAACGGAGAGAGCGTGGCATTTTGCTCTCCTGCTCGTGGAAAACCCCTCGTTTTACACAGATTTTGTGTTCGACTTTAGGATATCCTTAACGCGGCAGCGAGATTTTACGCTCTTTAGTTGGGCGATACAGCACCAGCGTTTTACCGATGACCTGTACGTTACAGGCGCCGGTTTCGCGCACGATAGCGTCCACGATCAAGGTTTTTGTTTCGCGATCTTCCGAGGCGATTTTCACCTTGATAAGTTCATGGTGCTCTAACGCTTGTTCAATCTCGGCCAGTACCCCTTCGGTCAAACCATTATTGCCAAGCATAACAACAGGCTTGAGCGGATGTGCCAGACCTTTTAGGTGCTGTTTTTGTTTAGTACTCAGATTCATCGTATATTTTTGCTTACGTTGGGATTGAAAACGGGTCATTCTACCGCCATCTCCCTTATATCGCCAAATAGGCGTGTAGAAATTTACGCCATTGGCTACGATGAACTGCCCCGACGGGAAAGTTAAATGACAGGTAAAAAGCGTTCTGCCAGCTCAAGCCGCTGGCTTCAGGAACACTTTAGCGATAAATATGTTCAACAGGCGCAGAAAAAGGGGCTACGCTCCCGTGCCTGGTTTAAACTTGATGAAATACAGCAAAGTGACAAACTTTTTAAGCCGGGAATGACGGTAGTCGATCTCGGCGCTGCGCCAGGAGGCTGGTCACAGTATGTGGTCACGCAGATTGGCGGCAAAGGCCGCATCATCGCTTGTGATCTTTTACCTATGGATCCTATCGTTGGTGTGGACTTTCTTCAGGGCGATTTTCGTGATGAACTTGTCATGAAAGCGTTACTGGAACGCGTGGGTGACAGTAAAGTACAAGTTGTCATGTCGGATATGGCACCAAACATGAGCGGAACACCGGCGGTGGATATCCCCCGCGCCATGTATCTGGTGGAGCTGGCGTTAGAGATGTGCCGCGATGTGCTGGCGCCAGGCGGAAGTTTTGTAGTGAAGGTGTTCCAGGGCGAAGGTTTCGATGAGTATCTAAGGGAAATTCGCTCCCTGTTTACGAAGGTTAAAGTTCGTAAGCCGGACTCTTCGCGTGCGCGTTCGCGTGAAGTGTACATTGTAGCGACCGGGCGAAAGTGATAACCGGCAGATTTCAGACGTAAGGTTTGAAAGAAACTGGATATAGAGTATCCTGACGCTGTTTTTAACACAGTTGTAATAAGAGGTTAATCCCTTGAGTGACATGGCGAAAAACCTAATACTCTGGCTGGTCATTGCCGTTGTGCTGATGTCAGTATTCCAGAGCTTTGGGCCCAGCGAGTCTAATGGCCGTAAGGTGGATTACTCTACCTTCCTGCAAGAGGTCAATCAGGACCAGGTTCGCGAAGCGCGTATCAACGGACGTGAGATCAACGTTACCAAGAAAGATAGTAACCGTTACACGACTTACATTCCGATTAATGATCCGAAGCTGCTTGATAACCTGCTGACTAAAAACGTCAAGGTTGTTGGCGAACCACCTGAAGAGCCAAGCCTGCTGGCTTCTATCTTCATTTCCTGGTTCCCGATGCTGTTGCTGATCGGCGTCTGGATCTTCTTCATGCGTCAGATGCAGGGCGGCGGTGGCAAAGGCGCCATGTCGTTCGGTAAGAGCAAGGCGCGTATGCTGACGGAAGATCAGATCAAAACCACGTTTGCTGACGTTGCGGGTTGTGACGAAGCGAAAGAAGAAGTGGCGGAACTGGTTGAATACCTGCGTGAACCGAGCCGTTTCCAGAAGCTGGGCGGTAAAATTCCGAAAGGCGTCCTGATGGTCGGCCCGCCGGGTACCGGTAAAACCCTGCTGGCAAAAGCCATTGCGGGTGAAGCGAAGGTGCCATTCTTTACGATTTCCGGTTCTGACTTTGTGGAAATGTTCGTCGGTGTCGGCGCGTCTCGTGTGCGTGACATGTTCGAACAGGCCAAGAAAGCGGCGCCGTGCATTATCTTCATCGATGAAATCGACGCCGTAGGCCGCCAGCGTGGCGCAGGTCTGGGCGGCGGTCACGATGAACGTGAGCAGACGTTGAACCAGATGCTGGTTGAGATGGACGGCTTCGAAGGTAACGAAGGTATCATCGTTATCGCCGCAACTAACCGTCCGGACGTTCTGGACCCGGCGCTGCTGCGTCCAGGCCGTTTTGATCGTCAGGTGGTGGTAGGCCTGCCGGATGTACGCGGTCGTGAGCAGATTTTGAAGGTGCATATGCGTCGCGTACCGTTAGCGACGGATATTGATGCGGCGATCATTGCGCGCGGTACGCCGGGCTTCTCCGGTGCGGACCTGGCGAACCTGGTCAACGAAGCGGCGCTGTTTGCCGCACGCGGCAACAAGCGCGTTGTGTCGATGGTTGAGTTCGAGAAAGCGAAAGACAAAATCATGATGGGCGCCGAACGTCGCTCCATGGTGATGACGGAAGCGCAGAAAGAGTCGACCGCGTACCACGAAGCGGGCCACGCGATTATCGGTCGCCTGGTGCCGGAACACGATCCGGTGCACAAAGTGACGATTATCCCGCGTGGTCGTGCGCTGGGCGTGACCTTCTTCCTACCTGAAGGCGACGCGATCAGCGCCAGCCGTCAGAAGCTGGAAAGCCAAATCAGCACGCTGTACGGCGGTCGGCTGGCGGAAGAGATTATCTACGGCGTTGAGCATGTTTCTACCGGCGCGTCGAACGACATTAAAGTCGCGACTAACCTGGCGCGTAACATGGTCACCCAGTGGGGCTTCTCGGAGAAACTTGGTCCGTTGCTGTACGCGGAAGAAGAGGGCGAAGTGTTCCTCGGCCGTAGCGTCGCAAAAGCGAAACATATGTCTGATGAAACTGCGCGTATCATCGACCAGGAAGTGAAAGCGCTGATTGAACGTAACTACAATCGCGCTCGTCAGATCCTGACTGACAATATGGATATTCTGCACGCGATGAAAGATGCGCTGATGAAATATGAAACCATCGATGCGCCGCAGATTGATGACCTGATGGCGCGTCGTGAAGTGCGTCCGCCTGCGGGCTGGGAAGATCCAAACGGCACCAATAACTCTGACAGCAATGGTACGCCTCAGGCGCCGCGTCCGGTTGATGAACCACGCACGCCGAACCCGGGCAACACGATGTCAGAGCAGCTGGGCGACAAATAAGCGTTTGTTGTACAACATTTTGTTTAGCGCTCACCGAAACCCTGGGGCTTGCCCCGGGGTTTTTCTTTTTTTAACTCACCATAAATAAAACAGGGATTTTGACCATGAAACTCTTCGCTCAGGGCGCCACGCTCGATCTCACTCATCCGCATGTTATGGGTATCCTGAACGTAACGCCGGATTCGTTCTCCGACGGCGGCGCGCATAACACGCTGATTGAGGCTGTGAAACATGCGAATTTAATGGTGAATGCCGGGGCGACAATTATTGATGTGGGGGGGGAATCAACGCGACCAGGCGCGGCGGAAGTGAGCGTGGAAGAAGAGCTGGATCGCGTTATTCCGGTACTGGAAGCAATCGCGCAACGTTTTGAAGTGTGGATTTCTGTGGATACCTCTAAACCCGAGGTGATCCGTGAAGCGGCAAGGGCGGGCGCGCATATTATCAATGATGTCCGTTCGCTCTCCGAGCCCGGCGCGTTGGAAGCGGCAGCGGAAACCGGCTTGCCGGTCAGTCTTATGCACATGCAGGGCAACCCCAAAACCATGCAGGAGGCGCCGAAATATGACGATGTCTTTGCCGAGGTGAATCGCTACTTTATTGAGCAAATAGCACGTTGTGAGAAGGCTGGCATCGCAAAAGAGAAATTGTTGCTCGACCCCGGATTCGGTTTCGGTAAAAATCTCTCTCACAATTATACCTTACTGGCGCGACTGGGTGAGTTTCATCATTTTAACCTGCCGCTGCTGGTGGGCATGTCACGTAAAACGATGGTTGGTCAGTTACTTAACGTGGGACCATCAGACCGTCTGAACGGCAGCCTTGCGTGCGCGGTAATTGCCGCGATGCAGGGCGCGCAGATCATTCGCGTCCATGACGTCAAAGAAACCGTAGAGGCGATGCGGGTGGTAGAAGCCACTCTGTCTGCAAAGGGAAACAAACGCTATGAGTAATCGTAAATATTTCGGTACCGATGGGATTCGCGGACGTGTAGGCAATGCCCCCATTACACCTGATTTCGTGCTTAAACTGGGTTGGGCTGCCGGAAAAGTGCTGGCGCGTCATGGTTCGCGTAAAATCATTATCGGTAAAGATACGCGTATTTCCGGCTATATGCTGGAGTCCGCGCTGGAGGCGGGCCTTGCCGCTGCGGGACTGTCGGCCTCGTTTACCGGGCCTATGCCAACGCCAGCCGTCGCCTATCTGACGCGGACTTTCCGCGCGGAGGCGGGTATCGTTATCTCGGCTTCGCATAACCCGTTCTATGATAACGGCATTAAATTCTTCTCTATCGACGGTACGAAACTGCCTGACGATGTGGAAGAAGCCATCGAAGCCGAAATGGAAAAAGAGATCACCTGCGTAGACTCCGCCGAGCTGGGGAAAGCGAGCCGCATCGTCGATGCCGCCGGACGCTATATTGAGTTCTGTAAAGGCACCTTTCCGAACGAACTGAGCCTCAATGGCCTGAAAGTGGTTGTGGATTGCGCCAACGGCGCTACCTACCATATCGCGCCAAATGTGCTGCGCGAGCTGGGCGCGACCGTTATCGCCATCGGCTGTGAGCCAAACGGCGTCAACATTAACGAAGAAGTGGGCGCGACCGACGTGCGCGCGTTGCAGGCGCGCGTGTTGGCGGAGAAGGCGGACCTCGGCATCGCGCTTGACGGCGACGGCGACCGGGTCATCATGGTTGACCATGAAGGCAATAAAGTCGATGGCGATCAGATCATGTATATCATCGCGCGCGAAGGGCTGCGCCAGGGGCAACTGCGCGGCGGCGCGGTGGGGACGCTGATGAGCAATATGGGGCTGGAGTTGGCGCTCAAGCAGCTTGGCATTCCGTTTGCCCGGGCGAAAGTGGGCGACCGCTACGTGCTGGAAAAATTGCAGGAAAAAGGCTGGCGCATCGGCGCGGAAAACTCTGGTCACGTTATTCTGTTGGATAAAACGACCACTGGCGACGGTATTGTAGCGGGGCTACAAGTTCTGGCGGCGATGGTGCGTAATCATATGAGTCTGCACGATCTGTGCAGCGGTATGAAAATGTTCCCGCAGATTCTGGTTAACGTGCGTTACACCGCCGGTAGCGGCGATCCGCTGGAAAATGAAGCGGTGAAAGCGGTAACGGCGGACGTAGAAGCCACGCTCGGCAATCGTGGGCGGGTACTGCTACGTAAATCCGGTACCGAACCGCTGATTCGCGTGATGGTTGAAGGCGAGGATGAAGCGCAGGTTACGGCATTCGCCCATCGTATCGCGGATGCGGTAAAAGCCGTTTAAGCGTTTAAGTGACTAAAAAGGCGGCGGTTGCCGCCTTACGGCCCGCAAAAAACAACGCTTTTGCTGTTTTTTTCCGCAGTTGATACAATGCGCTTAAATTGCCCTTGCGAAGGTCATTCGCTTTGGTTAGTATTCACACCCGCTTCAGTGGGAAACAGTAAAAATCCCGCTTTATTGGTAGAAGCATTGGTACGCGGCAACTCCGCAAGGAACAGGTTGATTATGTACGAAGCTCTTTTAGTTGTTTTCCTTATTGTGGCAATTGGCCTTGTAGGTCTGATCATGCTGCAGCAAGGTAAAGGCGCTGATATGGGAGCCTCCTTCGGAGCAGGCGCTTCCGCTACGCTATTTGGTTCAAGTGGTTCTGGTAACTTCATGACCCGAATGACGGCGGTATTGGCGACGCTGTTCTTCATCATCAGTCTGGTGTTGGGTAATATCAATAGCAATAAAACCAATAAAGGAAGCGAGTGGGAAAATCTGAGCGCGCCGGCGAAGACCGAGCAGACTCAACCTGCTGCACCGGCCCAGCCGACCAGCGATATCCCGCGCTAATAGCAGTATCCGTGCCGAGGTGGTGGAATTGGTAGACACGCTACCTTGAGGTGGTAGTGCCCAATAGGGCTTACGGGTTCAAGTCCCGTCCTCGGTACCAATATTCCAGAAAAGAGACGCTGAAAAGCGTCTTTTTTTTTCGTCTGTTGAAACTGCTCTCAGAGAGGAGGTTGAAGCACGCTTACACGCGTCCCTGGCATGGCCCCGTCAATACGTTGAGATAGCCCTCCATACATACTCATGTATGTCCTCTCTGGTGATCTCCCTGCGTCAGGTTCACTCCACCGATTACGAGATCATCTTCGTTCATTGAAGCCAGTAGTTGCTCAGCTATAATCTGAAATGCTTGTATCTGTTATCCCCCTCCATATCTTTTGCTCAAGTAGTTTTATCTAATCTTCCTTTGCACTGAGCCGAATATCTAAGGAAGAGATTAATGAGTTTATTTTTCGATCGTGCTGGATTGATTGCTGAATTGCGCACATCCAATTTGAGCTCTGCTATTCAGGAGAAAGTCGTGCAACAGGCACGTGCTGCTATTGCATTTAAACGTTGTCTGCGGGATATGGAAACAGTAAAGGTGGGGGCATCGCGGTTGGGCGGTCTACCCGACTGGCCATTAGGACAAAGCTGGCCTATACGAAAAAAATCGGTTAATGCCACATCTCGCGTACTAAAGCTGAAAGCTGAAAAAACGCGAAATGCTAGGTTTGTTCATGAAATGAAAATGAGTTATGAGCTGCTCAATGAAGGGCGTAAGCTGCTTGGGCAGCCAGCGGAAGATTTTGACGAGGAAAAGTATCGGTTAGTGCAGCAGCGGTTATTAACCGAAATTGACATCCGCATAGAGAATCAGTTGGTTGATTTTCCGCTTGCTTTCGTTGCCCAACTAAACTTGAGTGACCTGGCGTTACTCCCGGGGTTTGATCCACTGCTTCCCAGGCGGGGGGTATTGAGCTTCTTTGTCGATGTTACCTGGGAAGATCGGCAGCCCTTTGTTTTCTGGCACGATGTTGAGGTAGATACATTAAGCACGCTAGCTGTGCCAGATGACTTGCTGGCTTTTTACAATAAGATTGAATTTCGTGAACCATGGCAATTGTGTACACAGGTTGAGTGCCTGGAACCTCTTTCCGTTATCAGTGTTTCGTCAGTCTGCGAGGGGTTAAGCGTTACGCAGCAGAAAGCGTATGAATCATGGTATGACGCGTTAAGTGATTACGAACAGGACAACCCGTATCGAGTTGATGCCTGCTATTCCGGCGATCTTCTGGGAGGGTGGACAATTCCTCTCCAACGTAGTGTGGAAGATGAACTGAATCAAAATGATACAAGGTGGCGACAGCTTTTTAGCTGGGATGAAGAAATTCATTCTACAACAGCATTACTGGCTGTCGCTGGGCCGGATTTTGGCGGGGGCATTGACTATATAATGATGACTGAAAAAGACATGGCTGCACAATGCTTTGACAGGGTGCGAAATGTTGTCCAGTTAGATTAACCGGCAAATCAGCCATTTGCATCAACCTGGGGTGATATTCACAAAAAAGGCCGCTTTCGCGGCCTGTTGCATCAACGACGCGGGCTTATTTGCCTTTGTTTTCCAGGTTCTCAACCTGCGGCAGACCGGTCGCGGAAGAGGCGGTTAACAGACCCGCTTTCGCGTAGCCGAACAGTTTCTCGCGGGTATCGGTAATGTCCAGATTACGCATGGTCAACTGGCCAATACGATCGTCCGGTGAGAATACGGACTCGCCTTTCTCCATGGTCAGACGCTCAGCCTTATAGGTCAGGTTGTCTGACACGGTGTTCAGGATGGAGTAGTCGTTGCCGCGACGCAGCTCCAACGTCACTTCACCGGTAATCTGGCTGGCGACCCAACGTTGCAGGCCGTCACGCAGCATCAGCGCCTGCGAGTCGAACCAGCGGCCCTGATACAGCAGTTTGCCCAACTGACGACCATGAGAGTGATATTGCTCAATGGTGTCTTCGTTGTGAATACCGGTCAACAGACGCTCGTAAGCGATGTGCAGCAGTGCCATTCCGGGGGCTTCATAAATACCGCGGCTTTTTGCTTCAATGATGCGGTTTTCAATTTGGTCGCTCATACCCAGGCCGTGACGGCCGCCGATGCGGTTCGCTTCCAGCATCATCTCAACATCATCGCTGAAGGTTTTACCGTTCAGGGCAACAGGGTGGCCCTGCTCGAAGCGGACGGTCACCTCTTCTGCCGGGATCTTCACGCTCTCGTCCCAGAACTTCACGCCCATAATCGGGTTGACGATCTTGACGCTGGAGTTAAGAAACTCCAGATCTTTCGCTTCATGCGTGGCGCCGAGCATGTTGGAGTCGGTGGAGTAGGCTTTTTCGACTGACATCTTATAGTCGAAACCGCAGGCAATCATAAATTCAGACATCTCATGACGGCCGCCCAGCTCATCGATAAAGTCGGTATCCAGCCACGGTTTGTAAATCTGCAGCTCGGCGTTGGTCAGCAAGCCGTAACGATAGAAACGTTCAATATCGTTGCCTTTATAGGTGCTGCCGTCGCCCCAGATATTCACGCCGTCTTCTTTCATCGCGGCGACCAGCATCGTGCCGGTCACGGCACGGCCCAGCGGCGTGGTATTGAAATAGGTCAGTCCGCCAGTCGTATTATGGAAAGCGCCGCACTGAATCGCTGCGATCCCTTCTGCAACCAACTGCTTGCGGCAATCAATCAGGCGAGCATTCTCTGCGCCATACTCCATTGCGCGACGAGGAATGGCGTCATAGTCATCCTCATCCGGTTGTCCCAGATTCGCAGTATAAGCATATGGGACAGCTCCTTTTTGTCGCATCCACAGCAGTGCGGCGCTGGTGTCCAGACCGCCGGAAAAAGCGATACCAATACGTTGACCTGCTGGAAGATGCTTAAGAATCGTCGTCATAGAATAGAACCCTGCTTGATTGACTGATAATGAGATCGGTTTCTGCTTTAGTGCATTTTTATGCAAAATAAATGAGTTTTCATTTAATCATCTTTTAGCAGAGACAGGAAGCGTTTAGTGAAGGTTTACTGAAATAACGTTGTGAAATGCATGTATAAGCCGGAGAGGTGGGATGAGTATAACGAAGAGTGGTATTCATTCATCTGCATATTGGGAATAGGGTTGACATAACTCATGCCTGGTCACTATACTGTGCGCAGATTTTACGTCCCGTCCTCGGTACCAAATCCCAGCAGTATTTGCAAATTTTGCCCAAAACGAGTAGAATTTGCCACGTTTCAGGCGCGGGGTGGAGCAGCCTGGTAGCTCGTCGGGCTCATAACCCGAAGGTCGTCGGTTCAAATCCGGCCCCCGCAACCACTTTCCCTTAGAGTTCTTTTTCAAATATACTGTGAAGATTATGTCCTTCGTAGCTGGATTTGAAAAAAATTCTTTCGGAAGGTACACCAGACCGCCGTTGCGGTTATAGGGTTCAGTTATCTAAAGCCCCGATTTATCGGGGTTTTTTGTTATCTGACTACAGAATAACTGGGCTTTAGGCCCTTTTTTTATGTCTTGGGGGTGGGCTTGTCCACATTAGAGCAAAAATTAACAGAGATGATTACAGCGCCAGTTGAAGCCTTAGGCTACGAGCTGGTCGGCATCGAATTTATTCGCGGTCGCACATCCACACTGCGCATCTATATTGATAGTGAAGATGGCATCAATGTTGATGATTGTGCTGATGTGAGCCACCAGGTAAGCGCGGTGCTGGACGTTGAAGATCCTATCTCCGTGGCTTACAACCTTGAAGTCTCGTCACCGGGTCTCGACCGTCCTATGTTCACTGCCGATCATTATGCGCGTTTCCAGGGTGAAGAAGTCGCGCTGGTTCTTCGCATGGCGGTACAGAACCGTCGCAAGTGGCAGGGCATTATCAAAGCGGTGGACGGTGAAATGATTACCGTCACAGTCGAAGGCAAAGATGAAGTGTTCGCGCTGAGTAATATCCAGAAGGCGAACCTGGTTCCCCACTTTTAACAGTCTGGATGAGGTGAAAAGCCCGCGATGAACAAAGAAATTTTGGCTGTTGTTGAAGCCGTCTCCAACGAAAAAGCGCTGCCACGCGAAAAAATTTTTGAAGCGCTGGAAAGTGCGCTGGCGACAGCAACAAAGAAAAAATATGAGCAGGAGATCGATGTTCGTGTAGAAATCGATCGTAAAAGCGGTGATTTTGATACTTTCCGCCGTTGGTTGATCGTTGAAGAAGTGACCATGCCGACGAAGGAAATTACGCTGGAAGCGGCGCGCTTTGAAGACGAAAGTCTGAATGTCGGCGACTATGTTGAAGATCAGATTGAATCTGTCACCTTTGACCGTATCACCACGCAGACTGCGAAACAGGTTATCGTGCAGAAAGTGCGTGAAGCCGAACGGGCGATGGTTGTCGATCAGTTCCGCGACCAGGAAGGCGAAATCGTCACTGGCGTGGTGAAGAAAGTAAACCGCGACAATATCTCTCTGGAAATTAAATCTGAAGGGATGGCCGGTAACGCTGAAGCGGTGATTCTGCGTGAAGATATGCTGCCGCGCGAAAACTTCCGTCCTGGCGACCGTATTCGCGGCGTGCTGTATGCTGTTCGCCCGGAAGCGCGTGGCGCGCAGCTGTTCGTCACCCGTTCCAAGCCGGAAATGCTGATCGAACTGTTCCGCATCGAAGTGCCGGAAATCGGCGAAGAAGTGATTGAAATTAAAGCGGCGGCTCGCGATCCGGGTTCTCGTGCGAAAATCGCAGTGAAAACCAACGATAAACGTATCGATCCGGTCGGCGCTTGCGTGGGGATGCGCGGCGCGCGCGTTCAGGCGGTCTCTACCGAACTGGGCGGTGAGCGTATCGATATCGTGCTGTGGGATGATAACCCGGCGCAGTTCGTCATTAATGCGATGGCGCCGGCAGACGTCGCGTCTATCGTGGTGGACGAAGATAAACATACCATGGATATCGCCGTTGAAGCCGGTAATCTGGCGCAGGCGATCGGACGTAATGGTCAGAACGTCCGCCTGGCTTCGCAATTGAGCGGCTGGGAACTCAACGTAATGACCGTTGATGACTTGCAGGCTAAACATCAGGCTGAAGCACATGCCGCTATCGAGATCTTTACTAAATATCTTGATATTGATGAAGAGTTCGCGACCGTTCTGGTAGAAGAAGGTTTCTCCACGCTCGAAGAACTGGCCTATGTGCCAATGAAAGAACTGCTGGAAATTGACGGCCTTGATGAGCCGACCGTTGAAGCACTGCGCGAGCGTGCTAAAAACGCACTGGCCACTCTGGCGCAGGACCAGGAAGCAAGCCTCGGTGATAACAAACCGGCTGACGATCTGCTGAATCTGGAAGGATTAGATCGCGATATGGCTTTCAAACTGGCGGCTCGTGGTGTTTGTACGCTGGAAGATCTCGCCGACCAGGGCATTGATGATCTGGCTGATATCGAAGGGTTGACCGACGAAAAAGCCGGTGAGCTGATTATGGCTGCCCGTAATATTTGCTGGTTCGGCGACGAAGCGTAATAAACTGTAGCAGGAAGGAACAGCATGACAGATGTAACCCTAAAAGCGCTGGCCGCAGAGAGACAGGTTTCCGTGGATCGCCTGGTACAGCAGTTTGCTGATGCAGGTATCCGGAAATCTGCTGACGACTCTGTGTCCGCACAAGAAAAACAGACTTTACTGGCGCACCTGAACCGCGAAGCGGTTTCTGGTCCCGATAAACTGACGCTGCAGCGTAAGACGCGCAGTACCCTGAATATTCCAGGTACCGGTGGAAAAAGTAAATCGGTACAAATCGAAGTCCGCAAGAAGCGCACCTTTGTGAAACGCGATCCGCAAGAGGCTGAACGCCTGGCCGCGGAAGAGCAGGCGCAGCGTGAAGCGGAAGAGCAAGCCCGTCGTGAGGCAGAAGAACAGGCCAAACGCGAGGCGCAACAAAAAGCTGAACGCGAGGCCGCAGAACAAGCTAAGCGTGAAGCCGCTGAAAAAGCGAAACGTGAAGCTGCGGAAAAAGACAAAGTGAGCAATCAACAGACTGACGATATGACCAAAACCGCCCAGGCCGAAAAAGCCCGCCGTGAGAATGAAGCTGCAGAGCTGAAGCGTAAAGCGGAAGAAGAAGCACGTCGCAAACTCGAAGAAGAAGCGCGTCGTGTAGCAGAAGAAGCTCGCCGCATGGCGGAAGAAAACAAATGGACCGCAACGCCTGAGCCAGTAGAAGACACCAGTGACTATCATGTCACCACTTCTCAGCACGCTCGCCAGGCCGAAGACGAAAACGATCGTGAAGTTGAAGGCGGTCGTGGTCGTGGCCGTAATGCAAAAGCGGCGCGTCCGGCGAAAAAAGGCAAACATGCCGAATCCAAAGCCGATCGCGAAGAAGCGCGTGCTGCGGTTCGCGGCGGTAAAGGCGGCAAGCGTAAAGGGTCTTCTTTACAGCAAGGCTTCCAGAAGCCCGCTCAGGCCGTTAACCGTGACGTGGTGATCGGTGAAACCATCACCGTTGGCGAACTGGCGAACAAGATGGCGGTTAAAGGCTCTCAGGTCATCAAAGCGATGATGAAGCTGGGCGCCATGGCCACCATCAACCAGGTCATCGACCAGGAAACCGCACAGCTGGTTGCCGAAGAGATGGGCCACAAAGTTATCCTGCGTCGTGAAAACGAACTGGAAGAAGCGGTAATGAGCGACCGTGATACCGGCGCTGCGGCTGAACCGCGCGCACCGGTTGTGACCATCATGGGCCACGTTGACCACGGTAAAACCTCTCTGCTGGACTACATTCGTTCCACGAAAGTGGCCTCTGGCGAAGCGGGCGGCATTACCCAGCACATCGGTGCCTACCACGTTGAAACTGACAACGGGATGATCACCTTCCTGGACACCCCGGGCCACGCCGCGTTTACTTCTATGCGTGCTCGCGGCGCCCAGGCAACGGATATCGTGGTTCTGGTGGTAGCGGCAGACGACGGCGTGATGCCGCAGACTATCGAAGCTATCCAGCACGCGAAAGCGGCAGGTGTGCCGGTCGTGGTTGCGGTGAACAAAATCGATAAGCCGGAAGCCGATCCGGATCGCGTTAAGAACGAACTGTCCCAGTACGGCATTCTGCCGGAAGAGTGGGGCGGCGAGAGCCAGTTCGTTCACGTGTCTGCGAAAGCGGGTACCGGTATCGACGAACTGCTGGACGCTATCCTGCTGCAGGCCGAAGTTCTGGAACTGAAAGCGGTACGCAAAGGTATGGCGAGCGGCGCGGTGATCGAATCCTTCCTGGATAAAGGTCGTGGTCCGGTGGCTACCGTTCTGGTACGCGAAGGTACGCTGCATAAGGGCGATATCGTGCTGTGTGGCTTCGAATACGGTCGCGTGCGTGCGATGCGTAACGAACTGGGTCAGGAAGTGCTGGAAGCGGGTCCGTCCATTCCGGTGGAAATCCTCGGCCTGTCCGGCGTTCCGGCTGCGGGTGACGAAGTGACCGTGGTTCGTGACGAGAAGAAAGCGCGTGAAGTTGCTCTGTATCGTCAGGGTAAATTCCGTGAAGTTAAACTGGCGCGTCAGCAGAAATCTAAACTCGAGAACATGTTCGCCAACATGACCGAAGGCGAAGTTCACGAAGTGAACATCGTGCTGAAGGCCGACGTACAGGGTTCTGTGGAAGCGATCTCCGACTCCTTGCTGAAACTGTCTACCGACGAAGTGAAAGTGAAGATCATCGGTTCTGGCGTAGGTGGTATCACCGAAACCGACGCGACCCTGGCTGCGGCGTCCAACGCCATTCTGGTGGGCTTCAACGTTCGTGCTGATGCCTCTGCGCGTAAAGTGATCGAATCTGAAAGCCTGGATCTGCGTTACTACTCCGTCATCTATAACCTGATCGACGAAGTGAAAGCGGCGATGAGCGGTATGCTGTCTCCGGAACTGAAACAGCAGATCATCGGTCTGGCTGAAGTGCGCGATGTGTTCAAATCGCCGAAATTCGGCGCGATCGCGGGCTGTATGGTTACCGAAGGTACGATTAAACGCCATAACCCAATCCGCGTTCTGCGTGACAACGTGGTTATCTATGAAGGCGAGCTGGAATCCCTGCGCCGCTTCAAAGATGACGTTAACGAAGTCCGTAACGGCATGGAATGTGGTATCGGCGTGAAGAACTACAACGACGTTCGCGTTGGCGATATGATTGAAGTGTTCGAGATTATCGAGATCCAACGTACCATCGCTTAATCTTCGTCGTCTTTTGGTCCGCAACGGCGTTGGCTGCGCTCGCTCACCCCGGTCACATAGTTATCTATGCTCCCGGGGATTTACGAGCTTGCCGCCTTGTTGCAATCCAAAATCCTTAGAAGATGATTAGGCGTAGGCCGGGTAAGCGAAGCGCCACCCGGCAAGAAATTTAAAAAGGGGCTTATGGCCCCTTTTTTGTCTTTATTCTGGAGAATTTATTATGGCGAAAGAATTTGGTCGCCCTCAGCGCGTAGCGCAAGAGATGCAAAAAGAGATCGCAATCATCCTGCAGCGCGAAATTAAAGACCCGCGCCTGGGCATGATGACTACCGTCTCCGGTGTCGAAATGTCCCGTGACCTGGCCTATGCCAAAGTGTTTGTCACCTTTTTGAACGACAAAGATGAAGACGCAGTAAAAGCGGGCATCAAAGCGTTGCAGGAAGCGTCTGGTTTCATCCGCAGCTTGCTGGGTAAAGCGATGCGTCTGCGCATCGTGCCGGAACTGACCTTCTTCTACGACAACTCGCTGGTGGAAGGGATGCGTATGTCCAACCTGGTGACTAACGTGGTGAAACATGACGAAGAACGTCGTGTGAACCCGGACGACAGCAAGGAGGACTGATGAGTCGTCCTCGTCGTCGTGGCCGCGACATTCACGGCGTTCTGCTGCTGGATAAGCCGCAGGGTATGTCCAGCAATGACGTGCTGCAGAAAGTTAAGCGCATCTACAATGCCAACCGCGCCGGGCATACCGGCGCGCTGGACCCGCTGGCGACCGGCATGTTGCCGATTTGCCTCGGCGAAGCGACAAAATTTTCGCAGTACCTGCTGGATTCTGACAAACGCTATCGTGTTATTGCCCGTCTGGGGCAGCGCACGGATACCTCTGACGCCGATGGTCAAATCGTGCAGGAGCGTCCGGTGACTTTCAGCGCTGAGCAGCTTGCGAGCGCGCTGGAGACCTTTCGTGGGGATATCGAACAGATTCCCTCGATGTATTCGGCGCTGAAGTATCAGGGCAAGAAGCTGTACGAATATGCCCGCCAGGGTATCGAAGTGCCGCGCGAAGCCCGCCCGATTACCGTCTATGAGCTGCTGTTTATTCGCCATGAAGGTAACGAGCTGGAGCTGGAAGTTCATTGCTCCAAAGGCACCTATATTCGTACCATTATTGATGATTTAGGTGAGAAACTGGGCTGTGGCGCGCACGTAACCTACCTGCGTCGTCTGACGGTCAGCAAGTATCCGGTGGATCGTATGGTGACGCTGGAGCACTTGCGCGAGCTGGTAGCACAGGCGGAGCAGCAGGGCGTTCCGGCGGCGCAGTTGCTCGATCCATTATTGATGCCAATGGACAGTCCAGCTTCGGACTATCCTGTTGTTAATCTGCCGTTAACATCTTCGGTATACTTCAAAAATGGCAACCCGGTTCGTACCACGGGCGCGCCGTTGAAGGGACTGGTTCGTGTGACGGAAGGTGAAGACGATAAATTTATCGGTATGGGCGAAATTGACGACGAAGGCCGTGTCGCGCCTCGTCGGCTGGTAGTAGAGTACCCAGCGTAATGTCGCTTCGTCTTGCGATAAGAGAGCGCTGCGAGTAGAATACCGCCGCTTAACGTCGCGTAAATTATTTAACAGTTTACGCGGCGTACACTGGGATCGCTGAATTAGAGATCGGCGTCCTCTCATTCTTAAATACTTTGGAGTTTTAAAATGTCTCTAAGTACTGAAGCTACAGCTAAAATCGTTTCTGAGTTCGGTCGTGACGCAAACGACACCGGTTCTACCGATGTTCAGGTTGCTCTGTTGACTGCACAGATTAACCACCTGCAGGGTCACTTTGCAGAGCATAAAAAAGATCACCACAGCCGTCGTGGTCTGCTGCGTATGGTTTCTCAGCGTCGTAAACTGCTCGACTACCTGAAACGTAAAGATGTTGCACGCTACACCGCGCTGATTGAGCGTCTGGGTCTGCGTCGCTAATTCTTTCGAGTTTCAGAAAGAGGGGGCCTTCATGGCCCCTTTTTTCCAGCAGATGGCAGCAATTCGCTGGAAACTAATGTATTGTTGCTATGAATGATCTTCCGTTGCAGAGGTTCGCGCGGCTAATGAGAGGCTTTACCCATATCAGGGTTAGGGTTGTCATTAGTCGCGAGGATGCGCAGAAGATCGGGTATTAACGACGGCGCGTATTATGCCGTCAAAAATTGGAAAGGATATTATTTTGCTTAATCCGATCGTTCGTAAATTCCAGTACGGTCAGCATACCGTTACGCTGGAAACTGGCATGATGGCGCGTCAGGCCACTGCCGCTGTTATGGTAAGCATGGATGACACCGCCGTATTCGTTACCGTTGTCGGCCAGAAAAAAGCCAAGCCAGGCCAGGACTTCTTCCCACTGACCGTTAACTATCAGGAGCGTACCTACGCTGCTGGTCGTATCCCGGGCAGCTTCTTCCGTCGTGAAGGCCGTCCAAGCGAAGGCGAAACCCTGATCGCGCGTCTGATTGACCGCCCGGTTCGTCCGCTGTTCCCGGAAGGCTTCGTTAACGAAGTGCAGGTTATTGCGACCGTCGTTTCCGTTAACCCGCAGGTTAACCCAGACATCGTTGCCATGATCGGCGCATCTGCTGCGCTGTCGCTGTCCGGCATTCCGTTCAACGGCCCAATCGGCGCGGCGCGCGTAGGTTACATCAATGACCAGTACGTGCTGAACCCGACCCAGGACGAGCTGAAAGAAAGCAAGCTGGACCTGGTGGTTGCCGGTACCGAAGCGGCTGTGCTGATGGTGGAATCCGAAGCTGAACTGCTGAGTGAAGACACTATGCTGGGCGCGGTGGTATTCGGTCACGAGCAGCAGCAGGTTGTTATCCAGGCGATCAACGATCTGGTGAAAGAAGCCGGTAAACCGCGTTGGGACTGGCAGCCGGAAGCCGTCAACGACGCGTTGAACGCGCGTGTTGCTGCGCTTGCTGAATCTCGTCTGAGCGACGCGTACCGCATCACCGATAAACAAGAGCGCTATGCTCAGGTTGACGTAATCAAATCCGAAACCATCGAGCAGCTTATTGCAGAAGATGAAACTCTGGATGCTAACGAGCTGGGCGAAATCCTGCACGCCATCGAGAAAAACGTGGTGCGTAGCCGCGTACTGGCAGGCGAGCCGCGTATTGATGGCCGTGAAAAAGACATGATTCGTGGTCTGGACGTGCGCACTGGCGTACTGCCGCGTACTCACGGTTCCGCTCTGTTTACCCGTGGTGAAACGCAGGCGCTGGTTACCGCGACTCTGGGTACTGCCCGTGACGCGCAGGTGCTTGATGAACTGATGGGCGAGCGCACTGACAGCTTCCTGTTCCACTACAACTTCCCTCCGTACTCCGTAGGCGAAACCGGCATGGTCGGTTCTCCGAAGCGTCGTGAAATTGGTCACGGTCGTCTGGCGAAGCGCGGCGTGCTGGCAGTGATGCCGGACATGGATAAATTCCCGTACACCGTTCGCGTGGTGTCTGAAATCACCGAATCCAACGGTTCTTCCTCTATGGCTTCCGTGTGCGGCGCTTCTCTGGCGCTGATGGACGCTGGCGTGCCAATTAAAGCTGCCGTAGCAGGTATCGCTATGGGTCTGGTGAAAGAAGGCGACAACTACGTTGTACTGTCTGACATTCTGGGCGACGAAGATCACCTGGGCGATATGGACTTCAAAGTGGCGGGTTCCCGCGACGGTATCTCTGCGCTGCAGATGGATATCAAAATTGAAGGTATCACCAAAGAGATCATGCAGGTTGCGTTGAACCAGGCTAAAGGTGCGCGTCTGCACATCCTGGGCGTGATGGAACAGGCGATCAACGCGCCGCGCGGCGATATCTCTGAATTTGCGCCGCGTATCCATACCATCAAGATCAGCACGGACAAGATCAAAGACGTGATCGGTAAAGGCGGTTCTGTGATCCGCGCGCTGACTGAAGAGACCGGCACCACCATCGAAATTGAAGATGACGGTACTGTGAAGATCGCGGCGACCGACGGTGAAAAAGCGAAATACGCTATCCGTCGTATCGAAGAGATCACCGCAGAGATCGAAGTCGGCCGTATCTACAATGGTAAAGTGACCCGTATCGTTGACTTTGGCGCGTTTGTTGCCATCGGCGGCGGTAAAGAAGGTCTGGTTCACATCTCTCAAATCGCGGATAAGCGTGTAGAGAAAGTGACCGACTATCTGCAGATGGGTCAGGAAGTCCCGGTTAAGGTTCTGGAAGTTGACCGCCAGGGCCGTGTACGTCTGAGCATTAAAGAAGCAACCGAGCAGTCTCAACCTGCGGCTGCGCCGGAAGCTCCGGCGAGCGAACAGGCCGAGTAAGGTAGCCTTTTGCCCTCCGCAGTGCGGAGGGCTTTAGACCTGGCTGGACGCCTTGTTGAGCCACCGGGGAACAGGACGTTCATTCAATCGTTGTCTTCGGGAGTGGGAAATGAAGCCTTTTTTGCGCTGGTGTTTCGTTGCGACAGCACTTACGCTTGCAGGATGCAGTAATTCCGCCTGGCGTAAAAGTGAAGTCCTCGCAGTACCATTGCAACCGACTTTACAGCAGGAAGTGATTCTGGCGCGTATGGAACAGATTCTTGCCAGTCGGGCTTTAACCGATGACGAACGCGCACAGCTTTTATATGAGCGCGGAGTGTTGTATGATAGTCTTGGTTTGAGGGCATTAGCGCGAAATGATTTTTCACAAGCGCTGGCAATCAGACCGGATATGCCTGAAGTATTCAATTACTTAGGCATTTATTTAACGCAGGCAGGCAATTTTGATGCTGCCTATGAAGCGTTTGATTCTGTACTAGAGCTTGATCCAACTTACAACTACGCGCACTTAAACCGCGGTATCGCATTGTATTACGGCGGCCGTGATAAGTTAGCGCAAGATGATCTGCTGGCGTTTTATCAAGACGATCCCAATGATCCTTACCGCAGCCTGTGGCTGTATCTTGTTGAGCAGAAGCTTAATGAGAAGCAGGCGAAAGAAGCGTTAAAAGCACGTTTCGAAAAATCGGATAAAGAGCAATGGGGATGGAACATTGTCGAGTTCTACCTGGGCGACATTAGCGAAGCAACGCTGATGGAAAGGCTCAAGGCGGACGCAACGGATAACACCTCGCTCGCTGAGCATCTCAGTGAAACCAACTTCTATTTAGGTAAGTATTACCTAAGTCTGGGGGATTTGGACAGCGCCACGGCTCTGTTCAAACTGGCGGTGGCCAACAACGTTCATAACTTTGTTGAGCACCGATACGCATTGTTGGAATTATCGCTCCTGGGCCAGGACCAAGATGACCTGGCAGAATCGGACCAGCAATAGCTGACGAACATATCAGCCCGTAATCTTTTTGATTGCCATCACCTTCGCGGGTGAGGGCGTTGTTGTTCGTTAATACACCTACTTTGAGCCGGTTCACACTTTTCAATGAAAATTGCAGATCAATTTCATGATGAGTTATGTAGACTGGCCGCCATTAATTTTGAGGCACACGTACTACATGGCTGAATTCGAAACCACTTTTGCAGATCTGGGGCTGAAGGCTCCTATCCTTGAAGCCCTTACCGATCTGGGTTACGAAAAACCATCTCCAATCCAGGCAGAGTGCATTCCGCATCTGCTGGGCGGTCGCGACGTGCTGGGCATGGCCCAGACCGGTAGCGGCAAAACCGCAGCGTTCTCTTTACCGCTGCTCAACAATCTTGATCCTGAGCTGAAGGCACCTCAGATTCTGGTGCTGGCGCCAACCCGCGAACTGGCGGTACAGGTGGCCGAAGCCATGACGGATTTCTCTAAACACATGCGCGGCGTAAACGTGGTTGCCCTGTACGGCGGTCAGCGTTATGACGTGCAGTTACGCGCCCTGCGTCAGGGGCCGCAGATCGTTGTCGGTACGCCGGGACGTCTGCTTGATCACTTAAAACGCGGCACCCTCGACCTCTCTAAACTGAGTGGTCTGGTGCTGGATGAAGCCGACGAAATGCTGCGTATGGGCTTCATCGAAGACGTTGAAACTATTATGGCGCAGATCCCGGAAGGTCATCAGACCGCTCTGTTCTCCGCCACCATGCCGGAAGCGATTCGTCGCATTACCCGCCGCTTTATGAAAGAGCCGCAGGAAGTGCGCATTCAGTCCAGCGTGACTACCCGTCCTGACATCAGCCAGAGCTACTGGACTGTCTGGGGTATGCGTAAAAACGAAGCGCTGGTGCGTTTCCTGGAAGCGGAAGACTTTGATGCGGCGATTATCTTCGTACGTACCAAAAACGCGACCCTGGAAGTAGCAGAAGCGCTGGAACGTAGCGGCTACAACAGCGCCGCGTTGAATGGCGATATGAACCAGGCGCTGCGTGAGCAGACTCTGGAACGCCTGAAAGATGGTCGTCTGGACATCCTGATCGCTACCGACGTTGCGGCACGTGGTCTGGACGTTGAACGTATCAGCCTGGTGGTGAACTACGATATCCCGATGGATTCCGAGTCCTACGTTCACCGTATCGGTCGTACCGGCCGTGCGGGTCGCGCCGGTCGCGCGCTGCTGTTCGTTGAGAACCGCGAGCGTCGTCTGCTGCGCAACATCGAACGCACCATGAAGCTGACCATTCCGGAAGTGGAACTGCCGAACGCAGAACTGCTGGGTAAACGCCGTCTGGAAAAATTCGCCGCGAAAGTTCAGCAGCAACTGGAAAGCAGCGATCTGGATCAGTACCGTGCGCTGCTGGCGAAAATCCAGCCGTCTGCCGAAGGCGAAGAGCTGGATCTCGAAACGCTGGCTGCCGCACTGCTGAAAATGGCGCAGGGCGAGCGTCCGCTGATTCTGCCGCCGGATGCGCCGATGCGTCCTAAGCGTGAATTCCGTGACCGTGACGACCGTGGTCCGCGCGATCGTAATGACCGTGGCCCGCGTGGCGACCGTGAAGAACGTCCGCGTCGTGAACGTCGTGACGTTGGCGATATGCAGTTATACCGCATTGAAGTGGGCCGTGATGACGGCGTTGAAGTTCGTCATATCGTGGGCGCTATCGCTAACGAAGGCGACATCAGCAGCCGTTACATTGGTAACATTAAGCTGTTCGCGTCTCACTCCACCATCGAGCTGCCGAAAGGTATGCCGGGCGAAGTGCTCCAGCACTTCACGCGTACCCGCATCCTGAACAAGCCGATGAATATGCAGCTGTTGGGTGATGCGGTTCCGCACGCGGGCGGCGAACGTCGCGGCGGTGGTCGTAGCTTCAGTGGCGAACGTCGTGAAGGCGGTCGTAATTTCAGCGGCGAACGTCGTGAAGGTGGTCGTGGTGATGGTCGTCGCTTCAGCGGCGAGCGTCGTGAAAGCCGTGGTCCGCGTCGTGATGACTCTACCGGTCGCCGTCGTTTCGGCGGTGATGCGTAACTCACGCTGACCTGCGCATTCACAGCGTAAAGTAAAATATACAGCCCCGATCGTCACAATCGGGGCTTTTTTTATTTCTTTTGTACTCGTGTACTGGTACAGTGCAACGTATTGAGAGATAGTCACATTATAAATGACTGGAGAGAGAGCTGAATGGCAACACTTACCACCACCCAAACGTCACCTTCGCTGCTTGGCGGCGTGGTGATTATCGGCGGCACCATCATTGGCGCGGGGATGTTCTCCCTGCCGGTGGTCATGTCCGGGGCGTGGTTCTTCTGGTCGATGGCGGCGCTGGTCTTTACCTGGTTTTGTATGCTGCACTCCGGGCTGATGATTCTCGAAGCCAACCTTAACTACCGCATAGGTTCGAGTTTCGACACCATCACCAAAGATCTGTTGGGGAAAGGCTGGAACGTGGTCAACGGCATTTCTATTGCCTTTGTGCTCTACATCCTGACTTACGCCTATATCTCGGCGAGCGGCTCAATTCTGCATCATACCTTTGCTGAGATGTCGCTGAACGTTCCGGCGCGAGCGGCAGGTTTTGCCTTTGCGCTGCTGGTGGCGTTTGTCGTGTGGCTGAGTACGAAGGCGGTCAGCCGGATGACGGCGATTGTGCTGGGCGCGAAAGTGATTACTTTCTTCCTGACCTTCGGCAGCCTGTTAGGGCACGTTCAGCCTGCCACGTTGTTTAACGTGGCTGAAAGCCACGCGTCATATACGCCGTACCTGCTGATGACGCTGCCATTTTGTCTGGCCTCTTTTGGTTATCACGGTAACGTACCGAGCCTGATGAAATATTACGGCAAAGATCCGCGCACCATCGTCAAATGCCTGATTTATGGGACGTTACTGGCGCTAGCGCTCTATTCCGTCTGGCTGCTGGGGACGATGGGCAACATCCCGCGTCCGGAATTTATCGGCATTGCGCAGAAAGGCGGCAATATTGATGTGCTGGTACAGGCGTTGAGCGGCGTGCTGAACAGCCGCAGCCTGGATCTGCTGCTGGTGGTGTTCTCTAACTTTGCTGTCGCCAGTTCCTTCCTCGGCGTCACGCTGGGGCTGTTTGACTATCTGGCGGATCTGTTTGGTTTTGATGACTCGGCAATGGGGCGTTTTAAAACGGCGCTGCTGACCTTCGTACCGCCGATTGTCGGTGGCCTGCTGTACCCGAACGGTTTTCTGTACGCCATTGGCTATGCAGGTTTAGCTGCAACTATCTGGGCGGCCATTGTGCCTGCGCTGTTGGCGCGCAAATCTCGCGAACGTTTCGGCAGCCCGAAATTCCGCGTCTGGGGCGGTAAACCGATGATTGCCCTGATTCTGGTCTTCGGTGTCGGCAACGCGGTTATCCATATTCTGTCGAGCTTTAATTTGCTGCCGGTGTACCAGTAACGTTATTGTGCCGGATGGCGGTTGCACCTTATCCGGCCTACTTGATGCTGTAGGCCCGGTAAGCGAAGCGCCACCGGGCAAAACAATGCGCTACCCCAACAATTCCTGCTTCACATCCATCGCCAAATCAAACGAATGCAGGCGTGCCTGGTGGTCGAAAATCTGCCCGTTGACCATAATTTCATCCGCCTGGGTTTCCCGCAGGATGGATTCCAGCCCGTGGCGGACTTTCGCTTTATCACCGACCAGCGACATACTCAGCGCCTGCTGCACGCCATACTGCTCGGATGGCGACCAGAAGGTCTCCATATTCTCAATCGGCGGCGGCAGTTGGCCGGTTTCCCCACGGCGTAGCTTCACGAAAGCCTGCTGCATGGAGGTAAACAGGAATTCGGCGTCGCGGTTGCTGTCGGCGGCGATAATATTGATACACACCATCGCGTACGGTTTTTCCAGCCGCGCTGAAGGTTTGAACTGGGTACGGTACAGATGCAGCGCCTGGAACAACATATCCGGCGCGAAATGCGAAGCAAAGGCGAACGGCAGGCCAAGCTGGGCCGCCAGTTGTGCGCTATACAGGCTGGAGCCCAACAGCCAGACCGGGATCTTCTCGCCGTAGCCGGGCACCGGGCGCACATGCGGATTAGGGTCGCGAGCGTCGAACCAGTCCACCAGCTCTGCGACATCGCGTGGAAAGTTATCGATATCGCCGCTCATATGGCGACGCAGCGCGCGCATCGTCGGCTGATCGCTACCCGGTGCGCGTCCTAACCCTAAGTCGATACGTCCCGGGTAGAGCGTATTCAGCGTGCCGAACTGCTCGGCAATCACCAGCGGTGAATGGTTAGGCAGCATCACGCCGCCGGAGCCAAGATGTAATGTTGTGGTATTGGCCGCCAGATAACCAATCAATACCGAGGTCGCCGCGCTGGCGATACCGGTCATGTTGTGATGTTCTGCCAGCCAGTAGCGGTGATAACCGCGCTTTTCAGCCAGCCGTGCGAGATCAAGCGAGTGCGTGAAGGCTTCTTTTGCCGAAGCTCCTTCAGGGATCGGCGCCAGATCCAGCACCGAGAACGGAATAGTTTTGTCAGTCATAACGGCTCACTTTGTTACCGGTTAATCTTTTAATACTGCATTAAAGATTAGCGAATGTTGTTAACAAAGTGAGCTTTATGAGACTGACGGCAAAAACAATACCCGATGGCGCTGCGCTTATCGGGCCTACGGGAGCGCTATTTGTAGGCCGGATAAGGTATTGATGCCGCCATCCGGCTAGGCCTGTAGCTCCAGCCCGGCCAGCCGCTTCCAGTAGCCGTTACAGTCGCTATGCGCGGCAAGCGGTAATGGCGCGCCGCCGTTTTCGTTAGCGCGAAAGGCATCAAGCATGGCAAATGTCTCCGTCCCCAACGGCGACAGCCGCACGATATCGACCAATCCCTGCATCGACGTCAGTTCGTTGCCAAGGTTATAGACATAGCCGCTCATGGTCTGAATACCGTTAAGCACAAACACCTGCTGATTCTCTTGCGAGAACACGTCACGACCGTTTGGATACTTGATACAGCAGGTTTCGCACTCATCTTTCGGGCGGTCTTCCGAACGGGCGGTAAAGCAGCGAGCGGAGTAGGCCAGCGGCAGATGGCCGTAGCTCAACACTTCCACTTCAAACTGATTGCGGATGCCCAGTTCGTCGCACTGATTAAGCAAATTCACCAGCCAGTCGCGGGACAGCTCCACCGGCATACACCAGCGTACCATGCCTTCTTTCAGCAACCGGCGCAGCGTGACCGCGTTGTAGCAATTCAGCGCATGGCCGGCGACAAACGGCAGTTTGCGCTCGGCGCACAGATTCACCACGCCAAGATCGCTGGCTTCCAGCAGAAAATCGCCGTTGTCCACATAGCGTTTCAGCTCGCTTAATTCAGATGACGCCTGTACCAGCGCCAGGGTGGAGAGCGCCACCTGCTTACCGCTGGCGGCGAGGGATTTCGCCATTTCCAGCCAGTCGCCGACTTTGGTCGCGCGACGCTTGCTGCACACCGCTTCACCCAGATAAATGACATCAGCGCTGCTTTTTGCGGCCTGCTGATAAAAATCTTCCAGCGTCTCTTTCGGCCAGTAATAAAGCACCGGTCCTAAGGAATATTTCATAGCTCCTCTCACTGCCATTTACGGTGATATGCGCCAAGCGTGGTTTGAGTGCCTTCGGACATCGCGCCGAGCGTCTCCATCCAGTCGCGCTGTGGAACGAAGTTTTGCGGGGCGGCTTTGCAGCGATCGATCGCCTGGCGCCACACTTTCGCCACCTGGCTGACATAGGCCGGGCTGCGCTGGCGGCCTTCGATCTTCACCGAAGCGATGTTCGCCGCCATGAGCTCCGGCAGCAGTTCCAGCGTGTTCAGGCTGGTTGGCTCCTCCAGCGCGTGATAGCGCTCGCCGTCCACTAAATAGCGGCCTTTGCACAGCGTTGGGTAGCCCGCGTTTTCGCCATCCTGGTAACGGTCAATCAGGACATCATTCAGGCGCGATTCCAGCCCCTGCGGCGTTTGCTGCCAACGGACAAAGCGGGCGGGAGAGCAGGCGCCGACGGTATTGGGCGACTCCCCCGTCAGGTAAGAAGAAAGATAGCAGCGACCTTCCGCCATAATGCACAGGCTGCCAAACGCGAATACCTCCAGCGGCACCGGCGTGACGCGGGCCAGTTGTTTTACCTGGTGAATCGACAGTACACGCGGCAGTACTACGCGGTGGACATCAAAGTTGCGGTGATAAAAGCGAATCGCCTCTTCGTTGGTTGCCGAGGCCTGAACGGAAACATGGCGCTCAATATGTGGGTAACGCTCTGCGGCATATTCCAGCATAGCGAGGTCGGCAAGAATCAGTGCGTCGGCGCCAAGCTGCGCCGCCATATCCACGGCGCGCTGCCAGCGGGCATAGCCGTCCGGATGCGCAAAAGTATTAATGGCGATGTGTAATTTGCGGCGATGCTGGTGAACAAAACTCACCGCTTCCTGCAATTTTTTTTCGGTAAAGTTAAGGCCGGCAAAATGACGGGCATTGGTATCGTCTTTTAACCCGATATAAACGGCGTCAGCGCCGTTTTCGATGGCCGCCTTCAGCGCCGGGAGATTTCCGGCAGGGCAGAGCAGCTCCATAATTTATCCTGAGGGTTACGTCTGAGACGCAAAATTGTTAACGAACAGGGATTTTAGTTAACCTTGCTGCGACAATTTTTGATTTAAGGCAGTTAAAGGCGTATTGGTAACACCAATAATGGGGTAGAAAATCAGACCCAATTGTTGATTTACGCCGCCATGTGATTTATTGGATATGGCAAAATAACAGGACTATTGAAACAGGGAGTAAAGCTCGTGTTAGATAAACTGCGTTCACGCTTAGTCCATGCTGGCCCGTCTCTGATGAGTGTACCGGTTAAACTGACGCCCTTTGCGCTAAAGCGCCAGGTTCTGGAACAGGTTCTGAGCTGGCAGTTTCGTCAGGCGCTGGCCGATGGAGAGCTGGAATTCCTCGAAGGTCGTTGGTTAAGCATTCATGTTCGTGACATCGACTTAAAATGGTATACCACAGTTGAAAATGAAAAGCTGATCGTTAGCCAGCAGGCGGATGCCGACGTCAGTTTTAGCGCCGACGCCAGCGATCTGCTAATGATCGCCGCCCGTAAACAGGATCCGGATACGCTCTTTTTCCAGCGTCGACTGGTCATTGAAGGCGATACTGAGTTAGGGTTGTATGTGAAGAATCTGATGGACGCCATCGAACTGGAGCAGATGCCGAAAGCGTTACGCGTTATGCTGCTGCAACTGGCGGATTTTGTTGAGGCGGGTATGAAAAACTCGCCGGAAACCAAACAGACCTCGGTAGGTGAACCATGCTAATTCGAGTAGAAATTCCCATTGATGCGCCTGGTATTGATGCGCTGTTACGCCGTTCATTCGAAAGCGATGCGGAAGCGAAGCTGGTTCACGATTTGCGTGAAGATGGTTTTCTGACGCTCGGACTGGTGGCCACGGATGATGAAGGCCAGGTGGTGGGCTATGTCGCCTTTAGCCCGGTTGATGTGCAGGGCGAAGATTTACAGTGGGTCGGCATGGCGCCGCTGGCGGTCGATGAAAAGTATCGCGGGCAAGGGCTGGCGCGCCAGTTAGTGTATGAAGGGCTGGATTCGCTCAACGAGTTCGGCTACGCGGCGGTCGTGACGCTGGGCGACCCGGCGTTATATAGCCGCTTCGGTTTTGAACTGGCCGCGCATTACGATCTTCACTGCCGTTGGCCCGGTACGGAAAGCGCTTTCCAGGTACACCGTTTGGCTGAGGATGCGCTGGAAGGCGTGACGGGGCTGGTGGAGTATCACGACCACTTCAATCGTTTTTAAGCACCGGCGTTTGCAGGCTGGACAGCAGCGCCTCAAACGCTTCGCGTTCCGTCACAAGGCGCTCCTTCTGGCGCTTTGTGAGCTGTTTGATGCGATACTCTATGCGCAGGGCCAGCGAGCGATCGCCGACCTGCGCCGCAAACGCCAGCGTTAACTCGCCTTTTCCCCGTAATGCTTTTGCGCCTTTTCCCGTTTGATGCTGCCTGTAACGACGCGCCACATCGGTGGTTATTCCGGTGTAAAGCGCATTGTCTGCGGTACGAATCAGATACAGATACCAGGGTGTCATTGTCGCCATCAGCATGATAATTTTCAGGTTCCCAGTATAAGCGAGAATAAAGATGGACACACTTACCGCTATTGGCCGTTGGCTGGCGAAACAACACGTGGTGACCTGGTGCGTACACCATGAGGGAGAGCTGTGGTGCGCCAATGCGTTTTATTTGTTCGATGCGCAAAACGTCGCGCTGTATCTGTTAACGGATGATAAAACCCGCCATGCGCAAATGTCCGGCGCGTGCGCGCCAGTTGCGGGAACGGTCAATGGTCAGCCGAAAACGGTGGCGCGCATTCGCGGCGTGCAGTTTAAAGGGGAAATTCGCCGTCTGGAGGGGGAGGAGAGCGACGCCGCGCGTAAAGCTTACCTTCGTCGCTTCCCGGTCGCCAGGGTGCTGCCAGCGCCGGTATGGGAAATCCGGCTGGATGAAATTAAATTCACCGACAACACGCTGGGGTTTGGTAAAAAACTGCACTGGTTACGCGACTCACGCGCCCAGCAGGCGTAGCGCCTCGCGGTTAAATGCCGGCAGGTCGTCAGGCGTGCGGCTGGTCACCAGCTGATCTTTATCGACGACGACTTCCTGATCGTAAAATTCCGCGCCCGCGTTCTTCACATCGATAATAATCGGTTTCACCGCCGTGAGTTTGCGGCCACGAATGACATCGGCGCTGATCAACAACTGCGGGCCGTGGCAAATGGCAAAAACCGGTTTACCGCTGTTAACGAAATCGCGGGTAAAATCCACGAAACGGCTGTCGCCGCGCAGGTAGTCCGGCGAATGACCTCCCGGCAATAGCAAGGCGTCGAACTCGTCGGGACGAACGTCATCAATAGCCTTATCAATGGTGACGCTGGCCTCGCCTTTTTTTCCTTTCACCGTTTTTCCCGCCTCTTTTTCGATGGTGATGACCTCATGGCCGGCCTGACGGAATTCTGCTGTCGGCGAGGTAAATTCTGAATCTTCAAATTCATCGGTAATCAAAACGGCAATTTTCTTACTCATGCGTTTCCTCCGCAGTGGTGGCGTCGGGTAAGGCAAATTTTCCACAATGATGGATACTTACCTCGTAGACTATTAAGCCTGGTCGATAGGGCCGAGAGTGCAAGGTGGACAAATCTGTAAAGGAGCGAGGATGAGTCAGGTACTGATTACCGGCGCGACCGGACTGGTCGGCGGACATCTGCTGAGAATGTTAATCAACACGCCGCAGGTGAGCGCTATCGCCGCGCCGACGCGTCGCCCGCTGACGGATATTGTCGGCGTTTATAACCCTCACGATCCGCAGCTTACCGACGCGTTAGCTCAGGTGACCGACCCGGTAGATATTGTTTTTTGCTGCCTGGGCACGACCCGGCGTGAAGCGGGAAGTAAAGCGGCGTTTATTCATGCGGATTATACGTTGGTGGTTGATACCGCGCTGACCGGGCGTCGACTGGGCGCGCAGCACATGTTGGTGGTCAGCGCAATGGGAGCAAACGCGCACTCTCCGTTTTTCTACAATCGGGTGAAAGGAGAAATGGAGGAGGCGTTAATCGCGCAAAATTGGCCTCGTTTGACGATTGCCCGGCCTTCTATGCTGCTCGGCGACAGAACAACGCGGCGGGTGAATGAAACGCTTTTCGCTCCGCTATTCCGGCTGTTGCCAGGAAACTGGAAATCGATTGATGCGCGGGATGTGGCGCGGGCCATGCTGGCGGAAGCGCTGGCGCCAGCACAAGAAGGCGTGACGATTCTGACCTCATCGCAACTGCGGGAAAAAGCGGGGTAGCGAAGCCGGATGATTTACCGGATGGCGACGCGGTTTACACATTTTTATCGCCACCCGGCACACCGGTTACTTAATATACGTAAAGGCGGTGGTCACGCGTTTCACGCCGCTCACCCGGCTGGCGATGTCTGCTGCCGCTTTACCTTCACGTTCAGTCACCAGGCCCAGCAGGAACACTTCGCCATTCTCGGTGGTGACTTTCACATTTGACGATTTTACCTGATCGCTGGTCAGTAGCTGTGAGCGAACTTTCGTGGTGATCCAGGTATCGTTAGAGGCGGTCCCCAGGCCGATAGGCTGACCCTGGCGAATCTCGTTATAGACCTCGGTGGTGCCTTCAACGCCCATCGCTATCTGTTTAGCGCGTGCGGAGAGTTCGCTGTTTGGCGACTGGCCCACTAACAAAACTTTGCCCTGATAAGCCGTGACATTGATGCGCGTCTCTTTTTTGATTTGCTCATCTTTCGACAGCGCGCTGCTGACACGCAGTTCCAGCGTTCCGTCATCCACCTGGGTGCCCACGCTACGCGGGTCGGTTGCGGCTTTGGTGCCGACGGCTGCCGTACCCACTACCGCGGCGGCGACGCAACCTTGCAATAGCAACGCAGAAATAAGGACTGCGAGCGGCGAAAATGCCTTCATGTGTACTCCTTAATCATCCTGGTGAGGAAAAAGCGTGTTATCGATCAAATCGCACAGGCAGTTTACCGTCAGCATATGCATTTCCTGAATGCGCGCGCTGTGGTGTGAAGGGATACGAATTTCGACATCCTGCGGCCCTAATAGTCCGGCCAGCTCACCCCCGTCATACCCGGTTAGCGCCACAATGGTCATGTCACGTGTGACGGCTGCTTCAACGGCTTTTACGATATCGCGACTATTACCACGCGTAGAGATCGCCAATAAAACATCGCCTGCATGTCCCAGCGCCCGGACTTGTTTTGCATAAACTTCATCGTGCAGGCGATCGTTAGCGATCGCAGTTAAGACCACATTATCGGTATTTAGTGCAATGGCGGGTAAACTGGGTCGCTCCGTTTCAAAGCGGTTAATCATGCTGGCAGCAAAATGCTGTGCGTTGGCCGCGGACGTCCCGTTTCCACAACAGAGGATTTTGTTGCCGTTAAGCAGGGAATGAACCAGCGTCATGGCGGCGCGGGAAATGGCATCCGGAAGCGCTTCCGCCGCAGCAATTTGAGTTTGAATGCTTTCTGTAAAGCAAACTTTGATTCTTTCGAGCACGCTAATCCTTAAAATCTTCAATTATGAGTGGTCGTTAAACGCATCCCGAAACCACTCAATCTCATTTCCGGTGAAGGCTAACACATCGAACCGACAATCCACAGTATCAAAACTCCCATTCTGGCGGGCGAGCCACAAGCGGGCAGTATGTAATAATTTGTGTTGCTTGCTGCGGGTCACACTGGCCGCCGCGCCGCCATAAAGCCCGGAGCGCCGATAGCGGACCTCAACAAAAACCGTCGTTTTTCCGTCGCGCATGATCAGATCGATTTCGCCGCCGCGCTCGCGCACGTTGGCGGCGATAAACCGCAGTCCTTTGCTTTCCAGCCAGCGACGCGCGGCAGCTTCCCACGCGTCGCCAGCCTGTTTACGCGTTAGCTGGCGGGAACAATCTCCCCTTGCTGGTATTTGAGCCATGATAACTTCCTGTTAATCACACAATCCGGGCTGGCGGTTAATGCGCCGGTATTGCCATTGATCTCAAATCCCTGCACCTGACGCATCTGCGAAAAGTGGTTCGCCAGCGTCCAGGCATCCACGCCCATGGCGTACATCCGCGCCAGAGAATAGTCGTTATGTACAGCGCTCAGCGCCTGCTGCATCAACGGCATATTGCCGCCTGCCAGCATAGGAATTTCACTGTATTGTAAACCCTCCATTTCCAGACGGAAGTCAGGGCCGGAGGTGCCTTGCGCGCTGCGGGAGCTGGCATACAGCGTCGCGCCGCTCTGAGTGCCGTTACGCATGGCGATCATCGGTTTGATAAAGCCAATCTCTTCCGGCGTAGCCAGAATATAGACCGCGTCTACGCGTCCGCCGCCGGTGATTTGCGCGTCGGTCGGCGGCGCAGGGATGGTCAGACCGCCAATGGTGACGCCAGGCTGCGCAGGCACGCTGGCGGCGACCGGGCTGCCCGTCAACGCGATACCCGCGCCGCCGTTCACGCCCATTTTCAGCTCGGCTACGGAGCCGAATTTTTGCTGTAACACGATGCCGCCGCCCAGTTTTTGCCACTCCTGGGTGAAGGCGTTCGCCACGCGATCGCCAAGCGCGCTGCGTGGGATCAACAGCAGCGGCGACTGCTTGCCCTGGTCATAAATATGATGCGCCGCGTCACGGGCTTCATCTTCTGGAGAGAGCGCGAAATAGCAGATATTAGGGAAGCTACGTACCGTTTCCGGCTGGTTGAGCGCCAGCACGTTGAGCGGCGTGTTGCTTTTCATCAGCGCTTCCACATTGTTTTTCAACAGCGGCCCGACCACGATACTGGCGCCGTCTTGCTGAACCTGAGCAAGCACCTGATCCAACGGCTGGGAAGAGGTATCGTAGATTTTTAATTCAGCGGAGGGATCCGCCGGCGCGCTTGTTGTAGCAGGGGGAGTTTGTGGCGCGCTGACTGGCGTAGCGGACTGGGATGGAGCGTCATCAGTCAGATCGCTCACCGAGGCCTGCGACGGACTGGCGACGCCGTTGGTCATTTGTGGCTGCGTCTCCTCCACGCCAGGTTCGACCGGCGCGTCAGGCGCGGCGGCAGGCTGCGTCTCCACCGCCTGGGTGCCGAGGTTTTTCGCGGCTTCGAAACCTTGCTGGATGGTACGGCCAAACACGGCAGCCTGACCGTTCAGCGGCAGCAGCAGAGCGATTTTGCTGGTGGAAGCTGGTTTAAAACGTTGTACATTGACGAGCTGCGTCGGCAGCATTTTCGCCCCCGGATTTTGCGGGTAGCGTTTTTGCCAGTCGGCGATCCCGGCTTTCAGCATGTCTGGATCGTTGCGGTTGTCAAACCAGACGCGTTGCAGATCCAGCCAGCCCTGAAGCACATTTTCATCGGCGTTGATAACCAGCGTCCTGGCCTGATCCGGCGTCATGGCGGAGAGCGCCTGCCAGGTGGCGTCGATATTTTTTTGTTTATCTTTCGCCGCCAGTAGCGGTTCCTGGGCGATTAACGCCCGCAACAGGGTAAGCGACGGGCGTCCCTGGCTGGCAACGATCTGCGCCTGCCAGTAACGCGCTTGCTGATTTGGCGCAAAGTCGGCGGGTTTTAGTTTATCCAGCAAGGCCTGCGCGCCTGCGACATCTTTTTGCGCCAGTTTGATTTCTACCGCTAATAAAGACTGTTCGCGACGCTGGGTATCGTTCAGATTTTGCGGGAGTTGGTTGAACAGGTCGACGGCCTGCTGGCTTTTTCCTTCTTTCAGCAGTGCATGAATGGCGAGTAATTGCCAGTTGGTCTTGCTATCATCTGCGCTTTGCTGCATCTGATGCAGGTAAAAGGCGGAGTCAGCTTGCGCTGAACCCTGCATATAGGCTGCGCTTTGATCTGGCGCCTGGGTGCCGCACCCGGCGAAAAGTAGCGCAGCCAGGACGACAGGCAGCGCGCGTGCGGCGTTCAAACGAGAAAATGTTGAGGGTACCATACTGTATCCAGTGATATTTTTTTACGCAATGCTCAATATTAAATCGGCAATACGGACGACACAATGAAACAAAACGAATCGGCGGATAATTCTCAGGGCCAACTCTTTATTGTACCTACTCCTATCGGTAATCTGGCGGATATCACCCAGCGTGCGTTGGAGGTGTTACAGGCTGTAGATCTGATTGCCGCCGAGGATACTCGTCACACCGGTTTATTGCTGCAACATTTTGGGATTAATGCCCGATTGTTCGCGCTGCACGACCATAACGAACAACAAAAAGCGGAAACGCTGGTCGCGAAGCTAAAAGAAGGGCAGAACATTGCGCTGGTTTCCGACGCCGGTACGCCACTAATTAATGACCCCGGCTATCACCTGGTGCGTACCTGCCGTGAAGCGGGGATTCGCGTGGTGCCGCTACCAGGGCCATGTGCGGCGATTGCCGCCCTGAGCGCCGCTGGCCTGCCATCTGACCGTTTCTGCTATGAAGGCTTTTTACCGGCGAAATCCAAAGGCCGCCGTGATGCGCTAAAAGCCATTGAAACGGAACCGCGAACGCTGATTTTTTATGAGTCAACCCACCGCCTGTTAGATAGCCTGGAAGATATCGTCGCGGTATTGGGAGAATCCCGTTATGTGGTGCTGGCGCGTGAGCTGACCAAAACCTGGGAAACCATTCACGGCGCGCCGGTCGGCGAGCTGCTGGCGTGGGTCAAAGAAGATGAAAACCGTCGCAAAGGCGAAATGGTGCTGATTGTCGAAGGCCATAAAGCGCAAGAAGACGACCTGCCCGCCGACGCGCTGCGCACGCTGGCGCTGCTACAGGCAGAACTGCCGCTGAAAAAAGCGGCGGCGCTGGCAGCAGAAATTCACGGCGTGAAGAAAAATGCGCTGTATAAGTATGCGCTGGGGCAGCAGGAAGAGTAAAAGCGAGCGCCCGGGAACCGCCTTTTATCGCCATCGTGTTAATACTCAATCAGGTGATTGATGTGGGTAAAGTGATGGGGGCATTGGGCGGTGATAGCGGGCCGGGCCTTTCCTTCGGGCTTACTCTCGCGATCAGCAACGCATAACCGACTCCTTTTTAGACGATCATTAATTCCACGCCTGTTTTCGCTAATGCCGCTTTATCCTGTTTGCTGATGGTGTCATCGGTTATCACACAGTCGATCTTGTCCATCGGCAATACCTGGTTAAAGCCGCGACGGTTAAATTTGGTCGCGTCCAGTACCGCGATAACTTTGTGTGCAGCCGCCGCCATGACGCCGCTAATGGAATAACCTTCGTTAAACGTGGTAATACCGTTTGTCGCATCAATGCCATCCGCCCCGACAAACATGACATCGGCGCTGATGCCGTGTAGCGATCGTTCCGCAATCGTGCCGTGCATTGAGTGGGTTTTATGCCGTACCGTACCGCCGCAAACCACCAGCGTGAGATCTTTATTTTCTGATAGCGTAAAAGCGGCAGGCAAGCTGTTAGTGATCACCGTAATATTGCTTTTTCGCGCGAGCGCTTCCGCAATCAGTAATGTTGTGCTCCCGCTATCCAGAATGATGGTCATTCCTTCTTCAACCATTGCCGCAGCCGCCTGGGCAATCCGCTTTTTCGGATCGCTGGCGAGTTGATACCGATCTTCCAGAATGACTTCCTGATTGTCGCCTTCCGCCAGATGACTTCCCGGTTTTGCCGCGCCGCCATGAAAACGGGTGACAAGGCCTTTCTCTTCCAGCAGACGCAGGTCAGCACGGATAGTCACTTCAGAAATACCAAAGGTATTTGAAAGGTCCATCACCAGCACGCTGCCTTGCGTATTAATCAGGTCGACAATTTTATTTCTTCGCTCAAATGAGTTCATATTGATTTGCCTGATAATTAACTGTAACTAGTTTAAACGAAGGATTGCGAAAGGTGAACGCTAAATTTCGAAAGGAAATGTGAGCCAGCGCAGGTTGCTGGCTCGTACCATCAGGAAAGTTGAAGTAAGATTTTGCCCTGCATGGGCGCGCCATTAAGCGCTTTGACTGCTTCTGCAAAGCTTTCCGCATCGCCGCGATGGGCAATGAGAGGGGCCAGTTGAAGACGTTTTTCAGCCAACAGGCGCGCTGCGGTTTCCCATTCCTCTCCTGGCCATGGCGCGGAGTAGTTCATCCAACTGCCGAGGAGCGTGAGCTCTTTACGCAAAATTAACCCGAATGTACGCGTTGTCAGGGTGAGATCGTGATGTAACGTCCCCACCAGCGCCAGTTGCGCGCGCGGCCCGGCGATATCGATAGCCAGCGAGACGGTCTGGGGAGTTCCTGCCGTTTCGAGAACCAGTTGATCAAACTGAATGTCGGACAACGCGGTCTGGATGTCGTCGGCGGTCATTTCCCGGCTATTACAGGTATGCGTTGCGCCGAGCGCTTTCGCCAGTTCCAGTTTCTGCGGATTGATATCAATCGCCGTTACGCTTCGCGCGCCCAGTTCCCGCGCGCACTGTAAGGCCAGCAGGCCAATTGTCCCGGCCCCGACGATAATTACGTTTTTCCCCTCGCAGCCCTGCGCCAGATGAAAGGCGTGTAAGCCCACGGTAATCGGTTCGATAAACGCGCCATCTTCAATCGGCATATCAGACGGCAAGCGGAAAAGATTGGCCCGTTTGACCACCACATATTCCGCATTACCGCCTTCGCTGCGCGATCCTACAAACTGATACTGTTTGCATAAAGAAAAGTAACCGCGTTCGCATTGCGGACAGTGAAAGCAGGGAAGAAGCGGGACACAAGCGACGGCATCGCCAGGCTGCATATCCGTTACGCCTGTGCCGTAGGATTCAACGTAGCCGCTGAATTCATGGCCTAACGTAATAGGATAATAATGGGCGCCCTGCGCGAAAATACGCGGGATATCCGACCCGCAAAGCCCTGAGCTAACGACTTTGACCAACACATCGTCCTCGGCTTGCAGTTGTGGTAAGGGACGTTCTTCAACGCGCACGTCTCCCTCAGCGTGAATAACCACTGATTTCATAACATTCTCCAGGAAGGTGAGGGGAGCGATTGCTCCCCTAAAATTAAGAGGCGATTTGACTTTGCTGTAGCGCCGTGGCTTTCTCAGCCGCGACAAACTGTCGGGCGCGACGCCAGGTCAGCAGTACGCCGGCCAGATAGATAATGGCAATGGCGGCGAAGCCGACGATATTCTGCCAGGTAAAAAGTTGAATCAGCAGCCAGGTGATGGGAGAACCGCCCTGATCCAGCGAGGCGACTTGTCCGCCTGCTTTTAGCGCTCCGGCATTGGCAGCCAGTTGGGTATGCAGGCCAATCGTCTGGGTGGCTATCCACAGGGTGATACCCATAATAATGACACCTGAAATCAGCGTGCGGAACAGGTTGCCCTGGTGTACCGCGACCGCCATCGCAATAAAGAAACCGATGGTGGCGAGGTCGCCGAACGGCAGCACCTGGTTTCCCGGTACTAAGACGGCAATCAGGATGGTCAGCGGAATGAATATCAGGCTCGCGGAGACAACAGAGGTATGACCGAGCAGTAGCGCTGGATCAAGGCCTATCAGGAACTCCTGCCCGCCAAATTTGGCCTGTAGACGTTTACGCGCATGTTTCGCGATAGGCGTTAGGCCATCCATAATAGGTTTAATGACGCGTGGCATAAGCAGCATCACCGCTGCGGTTTTGACCGCCAGTTGCAGAACGGCTTTGGCGTCGTAGCCTGCCAGTACACCAATCACCAGCCCCATCACGAAGCCGACAGTCACCGGCTCGCCAAACGGTCCGAAGCGTTTCTGGACATCATCTGCGCTAAAGTGAATACGATTGAGACCCGGAATTTTCTCGATAATGGTATCAACGAGCACCGCCACGGGGCCCAGGTACGCGGATGAGCCGTGTGGGATAGCAATCCCCTCGAGGCCAAAATAGTCGCGGGTATCTTTGGCAAACCAGTCCCCCAGTTTGTAGACAAAGGCGGCATGAACCACAACGCCCAGAATCCCCAGCCAGTATGAACCGGTCGCCAGATGCAGCATGGCGCCCGTGAAGGTCATGTGCCAGATATTCCAGATATCGACATTCACCACGCGGGTCATGCGGGTCACCAGCATCAGGACGTTAACCCCAATGGCGACAGGGATCGCGACCAGCGCGATTTGTGACGCCCAGGTCATGGGCGATGAACCTGGCCAGCCGACGTCAATAACGTGGAGATTGATTTGGAAATGTTCCGCCATGGCTTTCGCCGCGGGGCCGATAGAATCCAGCATCAGGCCGATGACCAGACCAATACCCACGAAGCCGATACCAATATGCAAACCCGATTTAAAACAATCCCCAAGCTTCATTCCCAGCAGTTTAGAGAACACGATGATCACCAGAGGCAACATCACCGTTGGGCCTAAGTCGAGGATATAACGCATTATTTCGCTAAACATACGTTACCCCATGAGAATGGACAGAATTTTTTGCTGTAATGCTTCAATACCCACGCCGGAAACAAAAGGCATACCGTGAACGACGGGAATATCACCAAAGGCGCGATCGACCCTGGCAGTGGTACAGATAAGATCGGCGCCGTCCATATAGGTTTCGATTTCGGTGACCCGGCATTGCACTAAGTCGAGCTCAATATGGTTGGCATCACATAGCTCTTTAATTTCTTCCGCAGCCATCGTTGAGGTTGCAACCGCACCGCCACAGGCCACAATTACTTTACGTTTCATAGGGTATTCCTCATTATTATCAATTTATTATCAAACCTGGACGCACTGCTCAGGCTCAAGGATGGTTTCCTGAAAGCGTATCGCCAGTTCGGCATCCGGCGCGCTTAACAGGGCATCGAGGGTGCTTGGGTTCTGTAGCTCACTAAACAGGCGGCGCAGAAGTTTTAGCTGTGCCGCCGGGTTTTCAACGATTAAGGCGATGATTAACGAAACGGCAATCTCTTCGTCATCATCCGCCTGTTGAAACATGACCGGCTTATCTGGACGAATCAGATAGATAGCGGGTGATTTCGCATGAACCGCCTCGCAATGAGGGATAGCGACGGCGTGACGCTCCAGCGCAATGCCGGTAGGAAAAGACGCTTCACGTTCCACCAGCGCCTGCGGATAACTATCATGTACCACGCCTTTCGCCAGCATCTCTTTGCCAATGTGCGCCAGCGCCTGTTGGCTCGAGTCGAATGTGATTCCGGTTCGGACAAATAGTTGGCTCATAAATTCTCCATTATTCAGGCGACATCCGGCGTGCAACCGAAGCGATAAGCGCGCAGAACATCCTGAATTTTGTCAATAATCAGGTTATGCGGCGTGGGGGTGAGCACGCCCTCAGACAGGCGTTCAAACTGTACGGGCATAAACTGGCTAATTAATCCCAGCGGCAATGTGACGTTGTTCAGATTGGCGATTAACTTCTCTACGCTTTGACGAATACGCGGGTGCGGCCAGTAATAGCGAATACGGTCAGACAAACTAAAGTGGATGTCGACCATCGCCTGGCTCCAGGTTGGACGGTAGTATTTTTTCCAGTAGCCCGGTTCGTTTAGCATAACTTCATCAATGACCTCCAGTACCCGACTACGTTGTTCCGGGGAGATCAGCTCGTTTTCCATTTGCGCAAGTGCGAAAATGGCTTCGCGCAGCGCGAAAGTGAGCGCCGGGCCGACCTTCAGAATGGCGTAATGATCGCGTACCAGCGCACGGTAGGCCTGGCGAGTTTGGTAATCGGTGGAGTGTGCTTCATAGACCATCGGCATTTCTTTTATCCAGTCGGAAAGCGCTTTAGCGGCCTGCGGTTGATAGTGGATAATCTGTGTATGGTCGAATTCTACGCCCGGCTGTACGACAATCGCGATAACCCGGTTCAATGCCTCCTCCAGCCCCAGGGCGCGAAAAGCAGCCTGATGCGTTTGCAGCGTGCGGGCCGCATCCTGTTCGCGGGTAACATGTACGGCGTTAATGGCGCTGGCTTCTCCGCCCGGAACCGGAACTTCAGTGCCGATAACATAGGTTAAATGGCGTTTTTGTTCGTCGGTCGCCGTCGTTTCCGCTGCCTGGCAAAGCAGGGCGGCGCGTTTAGCGACAACCATTGGGTCCAGCGGCGTCGGATCGTCAGCGCAGGACATAGAGGCATCAAGATGGATTTTGCTAAACCCAGCAGCGACGTAAGCCTTAATGAGTTCGACGGATTTTTCCATCGCCGTATCCGCAGGTTCGTTTTGCCAGCAGTTAGGTCCCAGGTGATCGCCGCCTAAAATAAGCCGTTCGCGTGGAAAACCCACTTCCTGGGCGATGCCATAGACAAAATCACGAAAGTCAGCTGGTTTCATTCTGGTATAACCGCCAAACTGATTAACCTGGTTAGAGGTCGCTTCGATCAGAACTTTGTTCCCGCTATTCAGATCAAAACGTAATGCGGATTCAATCACCAGCGGGTGTGCTGAACATACGGAACAGATCCCTATCTGTTCCCCTGCTTTGTGACGAGAAATTATTTCTTTCACTTCTGGCTCCGATATCTTTTGTTTATCTTCATAATATTTTTGGTTTGAAGGCAAAGGATAATAATGGCTTTCGTGATCCAGCTATGAAAACGCCCTTTGCCGTGCTAAATCCGGGGGCTTTAGAGCTTCCCTTCACAACCGCAGTCGGCAATCACTTTACGTACAACCTCTTTCATGGCCGCTTTCGCCGGGATCATGTAATGGCGGGGATCGCTGGCCTCTGCGTGTTGCGTTAAATAGTTTTTAAGCGCGCCGGAAAAGGCGATTTTAAGCTCGGTGGCGACGTTAACTTTGCAAATGCCCAGCGAAATAGCGCGGGTAATATCGCGGGTCGGCAGGCCAGAGGCGCCGTGAAGGACTAAGGGGACATCAACCCGCTGACGAATTTCCGTCAGTCGTTCAAAATCAAGTTTTGGTTCAGCGGTGTAGAGGCCGTGAGCGGTGCCGATAGCAATGGCTAACGAGTCGATACCCGTTTTTTCTACAAATTCCCGGGCCTGTTCCGGATGGGTATAAAGCGCATCTTTACCGTCAACGATAAGATCGTCTTCCTGCCCGCCGAGACGCCCAAGTTCAGCTTCAACGCTGACATCGTAGCGATGACAGTAATCAACCACACTTTTCACCAGCGCAATATTGTCGGCAAAGGGGAAATGCGACCCGTCGATCATGACCGAGCGTACCCCGGCGGCGACTTTCATTTTGATGTCGGCCAGTTTTTCATGATGATCGAGATGTACCGCGAGAGGATGGTTCCAGCTTTTCGCCAGTTCTGCGGCGATGGCCACGATATTACCGACGCCTGCGTAGCTAAAGGTGCCTGGCGTACCGGCGACAATCAGCGGAGAGCGCAATTCTGCGGCGGTTTCCACCACCACTTGCAATGTCTCCAGGTTGTGGATGTTAAACGCCGGCACAGCATAACCTTCCTGCTGCGCCTTCTTTAGCATTGTTCTGCCTGAAATGATAAACATCCTTCCTCCGAAATCTTTCGTTTGTTTTCTGTGAAAGAATTTATAGGCTTTCGGAATGTTTTTTTGTGATTTTGATCTGATAAATGAAAGTTTCGAAATAAAGTGGAAGTTATCGAAAGTCAGGAGTAAAAAAAGCATGTCGGGCAGACATACTTCAGGCTACAGACTAAGGGCGAAAAAATACCGGGTAGCGCTGGCGCTTACCCGGTCTACAGATTATGCGGTTATACCCTGGTCGGAGAAGGGTACTGACTGGATCAGGTCACTGGCGCCGGGTTAAATATCGCCAGTTGGTTATGTAGGCCCCACTGGTCCGAGAAAGTCTTTTTCCGGCCGCTGGCGACATCGAGAATAAAGTGAAACAGCTTCCAGCCCACATCTTCGATTGTCTCTTCACCCGTGGCGATGGTGCCTGCATTGATATCCATTAAGTCATACCAGCGGTTCGCCAGCTCGGTACGCGTCGCCATTTTAATGACCGGCACCGCCATCAGCCCGTACGGCGTGCCGCGTCCGGTGGTAAAGACCTGTACGGTAATGCCGGAAGCGACCTGCTGCGTGCCGCAGACGAAATCGCTGGCGGGCGTCGCGGCGTAAATCAGGCCGCGTTTGGTGGGGCGCTGACCCGGCGATAATACTTCGACAATGGCGCTCTTACCCGATTTAGCGATAGAGCCCAACGCTTTTTCCACCACATTCGCCAGGCCGCCTTTTTTGTTGCCAGGGGACGGGTTAGCGCTGCGATCGGTTTTCCCCATATCAAGGTAGTTATCGTACCAGGCCATTTCATCCAGTAGGCGTTTACCCACGGCTTCGTTGATGGCGCGCGGCGTCAGAAGATGAATGGCATCGCGCACTTCGGTGACCTCCGAGAACATGACTGTCGCGCCGCAGCGTACCAGCAGATCGGAAGCATAACCCACCGCCGGGTTTGCCGTGACGCCGGAAAACGCATCGCTGCCGCCACACTGCATCCCGACGACCAGCTCGGAGGCCGGGCAGGTTTCGCGCTGGCGCTGGTTCAGTTTCGTCAGATGGCGTTCGGCGACCTGCAAAATATCGTCGACCATTGATTTAAAGCCGACATGCTGCTCGTCCTGTAAACGCACAATACTGGCGCTTTCAACGGCGATGGCGGGAACATCCTCGGTGCCTTCCAGCAGTCGTTCCGGCTGCAGTTTTTCGCAACCGAGGCCAATCACCATCACTTCGCCGCCAAAATTGGGGTTGAGCGCGATATTATGAATCGTGCGAATCGGCACGACCGCCGCTGGCGCGTTGATTGCCACGCCGCAGCCGTACAGATGGTTTAGCCCTACAACGCCATCGACATTCGGGTATTTGGGCAGCAGATCGCGCTCAATTACTTTCACCACATAATCGACCACGCCCGCCACACAGTGCACGCTGGTGGTAATGCCAAGCAGATTTTTGGTGCCGACGCTGCCATCGGCGTTACGATAGCCCTCAAACGTGTAGCCTTCCAGCGGCGGTAGCGGTTCCGGTACTTTGGTCGCCAGCGGTAGCGTATTCAGCGGCGGCGCTTTTGGCAGTTCAACCAGCGACTCGTCGATCCAGCTTCCGCGCGGGATGTCGCGTACCGCATAACCGATGACTTCGCCATAACGGATGATTTCGCCGTGAGCGGGGATATCCGTCAGAGCAACTTTATGGCCTTGCGGAATATGTTCAGTCAGTTCCAGGCCATCCGGAAAACGTGTTCCGGCTTTAAGACCGTGGTCATTAACAATAATTGCGACATTATCGGTTTCATGTACTTTTATATAAAACGCCGATGGCGATTCCTGGCGAATTTCGATATTGGCCATTGTTCAACATTCTCCAGCCTGGATGATAGAAATAGGATTATCTATTTTGGTTATGGTTAAATCGTTAAATCTCAATATAAGAAATAAAGTTCATGCATAATGAAATAAGAATGACAGGAGTATAAATATAAGAATGTGATCCAGATCACCGCAAATTATGAAATTTTTTATGTAGGCCGGGTAAAGCGTAAATGTGTGCATTAGCGCCCAGTATCATGGGCGTATGCTCAAAAATAAGCGTTAAATAATCCCTTTTTAATGAGCGTTTGCACAATGATTATCCGCCATAGGCTGTTTATACTGAATGGCGAATTCAGTGTATCTGACGAGTTATTTGAAAATACCATGATAATAATAAAAGACGATAAAGATATCAGAACGGTATATTGTGCTACAGGATGTGTACCACATTAGAAATAGAATGCGGAGACCCATTCTGATTTCAGATAAGCATTTTATTGTCGTTGCTATAAGTTATGGTGGCGGCATCACATGTAGAGAATTAAAGAAATAAGCGAAGGTATAAGCGATGAATAACGCTATTTTCCCGAATAAGTTTAAAGCGGCGCTAGCGGCGCAACAGGTGCAGATTGGCTGCTGGTCTGCACTGGCAAGCCCAATCACCACCGAAGTTCTTGGTCTGGCGGGATTTGACTGGCTGGTGCTGGATGGCGAACATGCGCCGAACGATGTGACCACCTTAATTCCGCAGTTAATGGCATTGAAAGGCAGCGCCAGCGCGCCTGTGGTACGTGTGCCAACCAATGAACCGGTCATTATCAAACGGATGCTGGATATTGGGTTTTATAACTTCCTGATCCCCTTTGTTGAAACGCAAGAGGAAGCGGCTCGCGCCGTCGCCTCGACGCGTTACCCGCCGGAAGGCATTCGCGGCGTCTCCGTTTCTCACCGCGCGAATATGTTCGGTACGGTGCCTGATTACTTTGCGCAGTCGAACAAAAACATCACCATTATTGTTCAAATCGAAAGCCAGTTGGGTGTCGACAATGTTGATGCCATCGCCGCAACGGAAGGCGTTGATGGCATTTTTGTCGGCCCAAGCGATTTGGCCGCCGCGCTGGGTCATCTCGGCAATGCTTCTCACCCTGACGTGCAGCAGACGATTCAACATATTTTCGCCCGCGCTAAAGCGCACGGTAAACCGTGCGGCATTCTGGCGCCGGTAGAGGCGGATGCCCGCCGTTATCTGGAATGGGGCGCGACCTTTGTCGCCGTTGGCAGCGATTTAGGCGCATTCCGCGCCAGCACGCAGAAGCTTGCCGACACCTTTAAAAAATAATCCTGGTATGGAAAGAGAGAACGCTATGACGATGAAAGTTGGCTTTATTGGCTTAGGCATCATGGGTAAGCCCATGAGCAAAAACTTACTGAAAGCAGGGTATTCGCTGGTGGTGTCCGATCGTAATCCTGAAGCGATTGCTGACGTCATTGCCGCAGGCGCGGAAACGGCCTCTACGGCGAAGGCGATCGCTGAACAGTGTGACGTCATCATCACGATGCTGCCTAACTCTCCGCATGTGAAAGAGGTTGCGCTGGGCGAGAACGGTATCATCGAAGGCGCGAAGCCGGGAACCGTATTGATTGATATGAGTTCTATCGCGCCGCTGGCAAGCCGTGAAATCAGCGATGCGCTGAAGGCGAAGGGCGTTGAGATGTTGGATGCGCCGGTCAGCGGCGGCGAGCCGAAGGCGATTGATGGCACGCTGTCGGTGATGGTGGGGGGCGATAAAGCCATTTTCGACAAGTACTACGACCTGATGAAAGCGATGGCGGGTTCAGTGGTGCATACCGGCGATATCGGCGCAGGCAACGTCACAAAACTGGCTAACCAGGTGATCGTGGCGTTGAATATCGCCGCCATGTCTGAAGCGCTGACGCTGGCGACTAAAGCGGGCGTCAACCCGGATCTGGTCTATCAGGCGATTCGCGGCGGTCTGGCTGGCAGCACGGTACTGGATGCGAAAGCGCCGATGGTCATGGACAGAAACTTTAAGCCAGGTTTCCGTATCGATCTGCACATTAAAGATCTGGCGAATGCGCTGGATACCTCCCACGGCGTTGGCGCGCAGCTCCCGCTGACCGCCGCCGTTATGGAAATGATGCAGGCGTTACGCGCGGATGGACACGGTAATGACGACCATAGCGCGCTGGCGTGCTACTACGAAAAACTGGCGAAAGTGGAAGTCACTCGCTAACGACGTTGTGCCCGGATGGCGTGTAGCGATCCGGGCCTGAATTTCAGGCTGGATAAGTGAAACGCCATCCGGCGTTGTGCAGTAACAGGCTACCACTATGAAAATCGTAATTGCCCCCGACTCCTATAAAGAAAGCCTTTCTGCCGCCGAGGTAGCGCAGGCGATAGAAAAAGGATTTCGGGAAATTTTCCCCGATGCGCAATATGTCTCTGTTCCGGTTGCCGATGGCGGCGAAGGAACGGTCGAAGCCATGATTGCCGCGACGCAGGGCGTTGAACGCACCGCATGGGTGACCGGGCCGTTGGGTGAAAAAGTGAAAGCCTGCTGGGGAATGTCCGGGGATGGTAAAACCGCGTTTATTGAAATGGCGGCGGCCAGCGGACTGGCGCTGGTTCCACCAGAAAAACGCAACCCTTTGATTACTACCTCGCGGGGAACGGGGGAGCTGATATTGCAGGCGCTGGAAAGCGGCGCAAGCAATATCATTATCGGCATTGGCGGCAGCGCGACAAATGACGGCGGCGCAGGGATGATGCAGGCGCTGGGCGCAAAACTGCGCGATGCAAACGGCGCGGATATCGGTTACGGTGGCGGAAGCCTTCATTGTCTAAGCGACATTGATATTTCAGAGCTCGATCCCCGTTTAAAACTCTGCGCGATTCGTGTCGCATGCGATGTATCTAATCCTCTGATCGGCGACAACGGCGCATCACGAATTTTTGGGCCGCAGAAAGGCGCGACCGAAGAGAACATTGTTGAGCTGGACAGAAATCTTGCTCACTATGCCGACATCATAAAAAAATCGCTGAATGTCGACGTAAAGGCGGCGCCCGGCGCAGGCGCGGCAGGCGGTATGGGGGCGGCGTTAATGGCTTTTCTCGGTGCGGAGTTACGCAGCGGGATCGAAATTGTCACGGCGGCACTGAACCTGGAGGAGCATATCCACGACTGTACGCTGGTGGTGACGGGAGAAGGGCGGATTGATAGCCAAAGTATTCGCGGTAAAGTGCCGATTGGCGTCGCGAATGTGGCGAAAAAATATCATAAGCCAGTGATTGGCATTGCCGGCAGCCTGACGCACGATGTAGGGATAGTGCATCATTATGGCATCGACGCTGTCTTTAGCGTACTCACGCGCATCGTGACGCTGGAGGAGGCTTTTCGGGGCGCTTTTGACAATATTTATCGGGCATCCAGAAATGTTGCTGCCGCTCTGGCGATAGGAATGCGCAGCGCAGGGTGACAAAGTCGCGCGAACCCTCTATACTGCGCGCCGAAGCTGACCAGACAGTCGCCGCTTCGTCGTCGTCCTTTCGGGGAGACGGGCGGAGGGGAGGAAAGTCCGGGCTCCATAGGGCAGGGTGCCAGGTAACGCCTGGGGGGGAAACCCACGACCAGTGCAACAGAGAGCAAACCGCCGATGGCCCACGTAAGTGGGATCAGGTAAGGGTGAAAGGGTGCGGTAAGAGCGCACCGCGCGGCTGGTAACAGTCCGTGGCACGGTAAACTCCACCCGGAGCAAGGCCAAATAGGGGTTCATAAGGTACGGCCCGTACTGAACCCGGGTAGGCTGCTTGAGCCAGTGAGCGATTGCTGGCCTAGATGAATGACTGTCCACGACAGAACCCGGCTTATCGGTCAGTTTCACCTCATTCTAAAACAATACGTTGGTGTGTCTCAGCCCTTCCTGGGTGAAAATGTGACACAGACTGTGATACAAACGAGGCACACCAACGGTTGTTCCATCCCGAATATTCTAAAGCGTGGCAACCGTTACTTCCTTCATTTCCGACTACCTTCAGGCGGCTTTTTTCTCATTTCTCTGGGTTGCGATTCAGCCAGTAGGGCAAGGTTTATATCTTCCCGTCTCACTATGTTCATTTCTCTTGTAAAATCGTCCAAGATGGAGTCAGCCCAACCAAACGGATTTCATATCTTGCCAAGAATCGCGGGAAGTATTCTAATGGTAAAGGGCAGCAAACATTCTCTGCGTCGAGGGTAAATTTAAGACGGCTAATACGCTGCATTAGAATCCTTCACAGGAAGCTCTGTATTCAATTTTGAATTGCAAGCAGTACCATCACATTACCTATATAGTAAAACCCTCTCAGGGAGCTACACGGACTGCTTGGCAGACTGCTTTATACATCACCTCTACTTGCATTTAAATTACTAAGCATTATTCTCAATCATGCTTAGCAAATGACCTGAGGGCTGCCGCTCACATCGGCGTAGCCCTTTTTGTTTTCTCAGTTTATCCCTTGGATAATCCGCGATATTATACAAAAGTATAACAAAAATAATGTAATTAAGAGCACTAAACAATCACTACGTACTTTAGTCAGCACTAGCTTTCACTTATGAAATCCCGCAGCATCTACCAGCCAATCTAAACCCTCAGCACCAATACGTTTCATTATTTCTTCTAAGGCGAGAGCATCTGGATTATCAAACGCATTTTGCATCATTGAATACAGCTGAGCAGAACAGAGAAGGCACATCCTGCTCAGTGATGAAGCAAGGCAAATACTTTCATTTGCTTCATCTTCGGTCTGATATATCTCTCCATGAACCAAAATAGAACGGGCTCTGTATACTTTGAGGGCCTGATCGTAGACTTGGTGATCGCCGTCACAACCGAATGCGTCCAGAATATACTTGATTCTTCCTGCAAATACTTTAGTGCGTCCCGACTCAAATTTTCCGAAGAACAATCGCTCAATTGCAGATACGTACTTAACAATACTCGAAGACGGGTTTGAATCCGTTGCCGCGTCTCCAAACCAATTAATAGCATCAATGAGACGTTGATGGAGATGATTGGTTTCTATGGGATTGACTATTGGTAACAAGGCAGAACCAAGGATTTCTAACTCTAAATCGCATTTCATCAATGCCTTATACCAATTGATTATCCCGACAGGTCCTAAAGAATTAGCGCCGACACTTGCGTGAATTACACCATCCGCGTCAGAGTATAAATGAGCTGTATTTAAGGCATTACTTCGAGACCATGCTAGTCTGATTTTCCGAGTTGGTTCAGCTCCCAAGAGGATACGGATAATATGAATTGCCAATTCAGTTGCTTGGATGGCCCGTTCTTGAGAGGTCACTTCGTCACAATCAGTGACTTTAATACTTGCAACCCACGGATAGTCTTTATATATCTTGATAGCGCGTTTCTGAAATTCTCCAACAAATTTTCTTGATTCATCTGGGGTGGGCACATTCTCTCGAAAGAATCCTTGAGTGATCGCAGAAGTTACACTCTTAATATGAGCATTCGTGTTTATATCAACGCTATGTCTGAACACTGACTTTTTGTCCCTGAAGAACATGGCGTTTTGAGTGAATGTGACTGGACCAACGGTAAACTCTGTGGGAGCATCATCGCCGAAGAGTACGCATGGTAGGTAGTGTTCCCTGACTACGAGCTTATTTCTTAAAATTGCCAAAGCATCTTGGAGAACCATCATCGCCGTCTCCTGATTAGCTTCACGTGCTTCCTGCAATACCTTTGATACAAAAGCATCAGTTACGGCTTTTCTTGCTTGTTGGCTACTTACGCGACGACCTAGGCAGGTGTCCAATTTAAGAGCCAAATCTGCAAGTTCACCTAACTTGTTCCATGCGATAGAACCACACTGGAGGTTACCATTTCCTTTCGGATGGGGGATTTGGCAGAAAGCCTCTCTGGGATGTTTGCGTAAGTAGGCCATCAGTTCATTGGGCGGCATTTTTGCAAATCGAAGGAGTTGTCGATTAATAAATTCAATACATTTCAACGCTCGTTTAGCAATATTTTCTTTCGTCACTGCGTTCATTTGATAAATATACACTCCACTGAAAATGACCTGAGTATGGATTAGATGCGAAAGAGGTGTAATTTTAAGCTATATTCACGGCTAAAATATATCAGCAACAGTACAATCCAGTAGATTTTATAGCTATATTATTCCGCTACGATGTTCCAGTTCCGCTTTATGGTTGGAAGGCTTACACCTAATTCAAGAGCTGCTTTGGACTGGCTCAAACCTTTAGCTTTGGCTCTTTGAACACGTTCTCGTGTGTCTGTAGCAACAGGACGGCCTAACCGTTTTCCTTCCTGTTTTGCACGATCAAGACCTTCTTTGGTTCGTTCTATTATTCGGGATTTTTCGAACTCAGCGAAAGCAGAGAACATTTGTAGCATTAACTTTCCTTCTGCACTCGTGAGATTACGAACGGGCAGATCCAATGAAACAACTTCAATGCCACGCTTAACAAGCATATCAATAGTTTGTTGTACGTCTATGTTATCACGGCCCAAACGGTCTAGTTTGAGCACGATAAGCCGATCACCTGACTCCAGCTTGTGATTTACCATATCGGCAAAAGCTTTACGCTTCATTGCCTGTACCCCACCGGAAACAACTTCCGACACTACACGGTTATCGAGTACATCATAACCCGCCTGACGGATCGCTATGATTTGGTTTTCGGTCGCTTGCTCGCTGGTGGACACACGACAATATGCAAAAGTACGGCTCATAACATCCTCTCAAGTGGTATCAAAAACGGAACGTTTTACGATACCAATCTATCTCCTACAAATCTGGTATCAATAAATTACCATATTGACTTAAAGATACCAGCGATCAATTATGATTCAATTGTTGATACCAAGTACATTTCCTCCTCCACCTGCCAAAAATACCTCAACGCACTATTAACTAAATGTGCCAACTACTTACCTCTAGACTTGCGTGATAGCATGTACCTGTCATGTTCAACTGAGGTGCATTATCAATGAGCTATCCCCACCGCTTTATGAATGGCGAAGAAGACAAAACGGAAGAAATAATAAACACCATCCTTCGCTTCGGAATAAAAGAGGAAATGCTTACCAGAATTAGCGGGCTGCTGATTTTGCAACTTTACGGTTCTTTCATATCCAGAAGCGAAAACCCGTTCATTATCGTTGATGAAATTTCTTGCCTGGAAGGCAATCCTTTACGGGGCGAAAGCAGAACCAAACCACCAACAATGTTTAACCGGAAGCCTTATCTTCGGGGACTATGGCACAAGCACTATCACAGTGCTGGTATAGATGTTATGGCTAGGAATATACAAATCGCCCTGAAAAATTACGGTTTACCGCGATTAGAAGCAGAGGTTGAAAAAGTCATTGAATCAGGTGAAGAACGGTATTTTACAGCCGAAGATGCGGCCCTGATCGCCCATGAGGCTGTGAAGGAGAATTGGTTGCGACGCTCCAACGAACAAAAAATCACTGGACACTGGATTATTTATGCCATCCATGAAGGTAAAAATTACTATCTGAGCCTTGGTCGGCACACCGATGATGAGGCGGAACTTCGGCGGCAAATCGAAACCGCGTGCCTGTACCAGTTCCCTTTTTTGTCGCACATACTTTGCCCTGTTACGGATTAACTTTAAACGTTACTCGTCTCAATCACTAACACCCGTTACAGATATTTGCCAAAGATCCAGTGCGGCTATTGCGATCAGAGAAAATCCGTTAGGCCGTGCTGAGGATGCGACTGTGATATTTGCACCGCTGGCTGTGTACAAGGTGGGGGGACTTCGCGGACCCGCTCTGCGGAGGGGCGGGGGGATGACTCCCCCTGTGTCGGTCAACTACTCAAGCAAACCACTCAACGGCGCTAACGTCACGTAAATGTAATTGTCATCGCGTTCTTCAATGGTGATGGGCATATCAATGCCATTACTCAACACCGCTTTCGCTCGATAGTTTTTGTCTGAAACCTTCTTCACGTCCTCCACAACCAGACACTTCACCTCACTCCCCTTGTCTTTGAATATTGAAGTCGTAATCTCACACGCGCTCGTCTTTAGTGCTTCGCTGTTATCCCAAACAACGGCAATGGAGGAGCAACCCAACGCAATTGCAATATATGCGAGGAACCACGCCCATCGTTTACTCAAATTTTCGCCAGCAGCTTTAACCCTGCCGTAAACGTAAAGAGGTGGAAAAACCATAATCCCCAGAGCCGACCCGACAAATTATGGTTCGGATTCGTAGCCAGCCTTAACCATCTCCTTTTGGTCGAAAATCATACAGGCGATGGCGGTTACATAAAAAACAGCAAGAGCAGCCTTATCATTCATGGTGAGAAAGTAAGTAGCCGGGAACAGTAGCGGGATCGCCATGTAGAGATAGAAGTACAGATTCTTTTTTTTCAGTTGGTTAGTAGTCAAAGCCATCATCCTTTCATGCTGTGATATAGAACTTTCAGGTTTTCACACCGACTTGGAGTTGTAAAACAAAACGGCAAAAGCCAACCCACATTCAATTGGTTAAATCGATAGAAATTTTAAAATCGATTGTTAAAATTGATTAACGTGATTACTATAATTGCCTGTGCGAGAGAAGGCTACTAAATAGTCATGATTGATGAACAATGACATTGAGAGGTTAGGGGTGAAAGGTAATCTATTGATATTTTGCAGTTTATTGTTGTCGTTCAGCGCCAATGCAGGGCGTATAACCATGCGTAACCCGGAACAGACCACCACAGAGAATAGTCGTACCCTGTGCGTCTACTCAAACAGCATTTACACGTTTACTTACATCACCAAGTCGAAGCACTGTCCATACAGTAGGACTTTCGATACTGCTGATAGGGAGTAAGATCTTAGGACTTCTGTTGCGATACAGTCTGCGACACAACACAATCTAAGCGCTGTAGATACCTAGCGTATAGTTGAACGAAGCCGCCTTATCGGTCAGTTTCACTTCTTCATGCAAAAACCCGTCAGTGTAAGCTGGCGGGTTTATGCTTTTACCGGGCGGCAGGATGAATGGCTGTCCACGACGCTATACCCAAAAGAAAGCGGCTTATCGGTCAGTTTCACCTCTTCATAAAACCCGCTTCGGCGGGTTTTTGCTTATCAGGCCGGTGAAGGGTATAGAGGTTGCAGAAGACGCCAGCGTCACTATCCGGCAATTAATTGACAGCCGTGGTGACATAATATTATTTGTTTTTGTGATGAGAAACACAAAACGCTATGGATTGCGCTCTTTTTAGTTTAAGTGAAAAGCAATCGATTTCTTTCACAAAATTACATCCTGAAAAACAGCAAGAAATCGGTGTAAATTATTTGTTGTAAATGAAAATTAAATGTATGAAATATTTTGGTTAAAATTTTATTAAATGTTTCTTTACAAACAAATAAGGTAAAAAAATGTGACGTGTAACGGTTTTTAAGCGCATTTACCTTCGGTTTATACTTAAATTTGAGAAATTACGCTTTAAATTTAACGCTGGAATTGCCGATAAAATGTCCCGTAATTGATTGAAATATCGTCTTCATGGGATGTCGAAAATAGGAGATAAAATAGGCTGGTTATCGCCATAATATATCGTTATCCCGACCCTATTTTTTGATTGAAATCAGGCTAAGTTGCTGTTTTGTTTTTGTAACTCATTGAATTAATGGGTTTTCTTTATTTAATAAAGACCATGTAAAAACTGCGGTAAGTTAATTTGTGAGTGGTCGCACATAACCTTTAAGATTTAATTTGCTACACTTCCTGCCGTTCACAATGTTATTTCAGAGCGGTAGATATGAATACTCTTGTTCTCCCTAAAACACAGCATTTGGTGGTCTTTCAGGAAGTCATTAGAAGTGGTTCTATCGGTTCTGCCGCAAAATCGTTAGGGTTAACCCAACCCGCCGTCAGTAAAATCATTAGCGATGTTGAGGCCTATTTTGGCGTTGAGCTAATTGTACGTAAAAATACCGGCGTTACGTTGACCGAAGCGGGACAGGTACTGCTTTCCTGGTCTGAATCTATCACCCGCGAAATGAAAAACATGATCAACGAGATGAACAGTATGACGTGCAATACCATTGTCGACGTCTCGTTTGGCTTTCCTTCGCTGATTGGCTTTACCTTCATGTCCGATATGATTCATAAGTTCAAAGAGGTATTTCCAAAAGCGCAGGTATCCATGTACGAAGCCCAGCTCTCTTCATTCCTGCCGGCCCTGCGCGACGGGCGGCTGGACTTTGCTATCGGTACGCTCAGTAATGAAATGCAACTACAGGATCTGCATGTCGAGCCGCTGTTTGAATCAGAGTTTGTCCTGGTAGCCAGCAAGTCCCGAACATGCACCGGCACCATCACACTGGAATCGTTAAAAGACGAACAGTGGGTGTTGCCGCAAACGAATATGGGCTACTACAGCGAATTACTCACCACTCTACAACGAAATGGCATCAGCATCGAAAACATTGTTAAAACAGATTCCGTTGTCACAATATATAATCTTGTTCTCAATGCTGATTTCTTAACTGTTATTCCCTGCGATATGACCACGCCTTTTGGCTCTAATCAATTTATCACGATACCAATCAAAGACACATTACCCGTCGCACGTTATGCGGCGGTATGGTCTAAAAATTATCGTATCAAAAAAGCCGCTTCAGTATTAGTAGAATTGGCTAAACAATATTCATCATATAATGGATGCAGACGCAGGCAGTTAATAGAAATTGAATGATATGGAATAAACATATTTAGCGAAATTGACGTCACCTGTTTCTTTTGAACAGTGGGCAACGGTAACTTATTTTTAATACCCAAGTTAAGAGGTTATAATGCACATTACATACGATCTCCCGGTTGCAATTGAAGATATCCTCGAAGCGAAAAAAAGACTGGCGGGGAAGATATATAAAACGGGAATGCCTCGCTCTAACTATTTTAGTGAACGTTGCAAAGGCGAAATATTTCTCAAGTTTGAAAATATGCAGCGTACGGGTTCATTTAAAATTCGTGGCGCTTTTAACAAACTTAGCTCGTTAACGGAGGCGGAAAAACGTAAAGGCGTCGTGGCCTGTTCCGCAGGTAATCATGCACAGGGCGTTTCTCTTTCTTGCGCAATGCTGGGTATTGACGGCAAAGTCGTGATGCCGAAGGGCGCGCCAAAGTCAAAAGTGGCGGCCACCTGTGATTATTCGGCGGAAGTGGTGCTCCACGGTGACAACTTCAATGACACCATTGCTAAGGTGAGTGAAATTGTCGAAACCGAAGGCCGCATTTTTATTCCGCCTTACGACGATCCAAAAGTCATTGCCGGGCAGGGCACTATTGGTCTGGAAATTATGGAAGATCTGTACGATGTCGATAATGTCATCGTGCCTATTGGCGGCGGCGGTTTAATTGCAGGTATTGCCATTGCGATTAAATCGATTAACCCGACCATTAAAGTTATCGGCGTACAGGCCGAAAATGTTCACGGTATGGCGGCGTCTTATTACGCTGGCGAAATAACCACGCACCGAACGACCGGCACCCTGGCGGATGGTTGTGATGTCTCCCGCCCGGGTAATTTAACCTATGAAATCGTTCGTGAATTAGTCGATGACATTGTCCTGGTTAGCGAAGATGAAATTCGTAACAGCATGATCGCTTTAATTCAGCGCAATAAGGTTATTACTGAAGGCGCTGGCGCTCTGGCTTGCGCCGCACTATTAAGCGGGAAATTAGATAGCCATATTCAGAACAGAAAAACGGTCAGTATTATTTCTGGCGGCAATATCGATCTTTCTCGTGTATCACAAATTACGGGTTTAGTTGACGCTTAATCTTTTCGTGAGGATAGGATATGAGTACTACTGATAGCATTGTATCCAGCCAGGCAAAACAGTCGTCATGGCGTAAATCGGACACGACGTGGACGCTGGGTTTATTTGGTACCGCCATTGGCGCCGGGGTGCTGTTTTTCCCTATCCGCGCCGGGTTTGGCGGGCTTATCCCCATTCTGCTGATGCTGGTTTTAGCTTACCCCATTGCGTTCTATTGTCACCGGGCGCTGGCGCGTCTGTGTTTATCCGGATCTAATCCGTCCGGCAATATTACGGAAACGGTCGAAGAGCACTTTGGTAAAACGGGCGGGGTAGTTATCACGTTCCTTTACTTCTTTGCGATTTGTCCGCTGCTGTGGATTTATGGCGTCACCATCACTAACACGTTCATGACGTTTTGGGAAAACCAGTTGCAGATGCCAGCGTTGAATCGCGGTTTCGTGGCGCTGTTCTTGCTGCTGCTGATGGCCTTTGTGATCTGGTTTGGTAAAGATCTGATGGTTAAGGTGATGAGTTACCTGGTATGGCCGTTTATCGCCAGCCTGGTGCTAATCTCATTATCGCTGATTCCTTACTGGAACTCGGCGGTTATCGATCAGGTTGATCTCAGTAATATCGCGCTGACCGGGCACGATGGCATACTGGTTACGGTGTGGCTGGGCATCTCTATCATGGTGTTCTCCTTTAACTTTTCGCCCATCGTCTCTTCCTTCGTGGTGTCTAAGCGGGAAGAGTATGAGAAAGAGTTTGGCCGCGAATTTACCGAGCGTAAATGTTCACAGATCATCTCGCGCGCCAGTATGCTGATGGTCGCCGTGGTGATGTTCTTCGCCTTTAGCTGCCTGTTTACGCTCTCTCCACAGAACATGGCGGATGCGAAAGCGCAGAACATTCCGGTACTTTCCTACCTGGCCAACCATTTCGCCTCTTTGTCGGGGACAAAATCCACTTTTGCAACGGTGCTGGAGTATGGCGCGTCTATCATCGCGCTGGTTGCTATTTTCAAATCTTTCTTCGGTCACTACCTGGGGACGCTGGAAGGGCTGAACGGCCTGGTGCTGAAATTCGGTTATAAAGGCGATAAAACCAAAGTCTCTATGGGCAAGCTTAACACCATCAGCATGATCTTCATTATGGGGTCTACCTGGGTCGTAGCTTACGCAAACCCGAACATTCTGGACCTGATTGAAGCGATGGGCGCGCCGATTATCGCCTCGCTGTTATGCCTGCTGCCGATGTACGCCATTCGTAAAGCGCCGTCGCTGGCGAAGTACCGTGGTCGTCTGGATAACGTGTTCGTCACCCTGATTGGTCTGCTGACCATCCTGAATATTGTCTACAAATTGTTCTAATCCTCACGTTTAGCCTGCGTTCCGCCCCAGGGCGTGGACGCAGGCTGACATCGACGGAGGCACTACATGAATGAATTTCCGGTCGTTCTGGTCATTAATTGCGGATCATCTTCTATCAAATTCTCTGTACTGGATGTCGCTACCTGTGATGTTTTAATGGCGGGAATAGCAGATGGAATGAATACTGAAAACGCCTTTTTATCTATTAATGGCGATAAGCCGATAAACCTCTCGCACTCTAATTATGAGGACGCGTTAAAAGCCATTGCCTTTGAGCTGGAAAAACGTGATTTAACGGATAGCGTGGCATTAATTGGTCACCGTATCGCGCACGGTGGAGAGCTATTTACACAGTCCGTCATTATTACCGATGAGATTATCGATAATATTCGTCGGGTATCACCTTTAGCGCCGCTGCATAATTACGCTAATTTAAGCGGCATTGACGCGGCGCGACACCTTTTCCCGGCCGTGTGTCAGGTGGCGGTATTTGATACCAGTTTCCACCAGACGCTGGCGCCGGAAGCCTATTTGTACGGATTGCCGTGGGAGTATTTTTCCAGTCTGGGTGTGCGTCGCTACGGCTTTCACGGTACGTCGCATCGCTATGTTTCGCGGCGCGCGTATGAACTGCTTGACCTCGATGAAAAAAACTCGGGTCTGATTGTCGCGCATCTGGGCAATGGGGCGTCTATCTGCGCGGTACGCAATGGTCAGAGCGTGGATACCTCAATGGGGATGACGCCGCTTGAGGGGCTGATGATGGGTACTCGCAGCGGCGACGTTGATTTCGGCGCGATGGCGTGGATAGCCAAAGAAACCGGGCAGACGTTGAGCGATCTGGAGCGAGTGGTGAATAAAGAGTCCGGTTTGCTCGGCATCTCCGGGTTGTCATCCGACCTTAGAGTCCTGGAAAAAGCCTGGCACGAAGGACATGAGCGCGCCCGGTTAGCGATAAAAACATTTGTCCACCGTATCGCCCGTCATATTGCCGGACACGCGGCATCGTTACATCGACTGGATGGCATTCTTTTTACCGGCGGTATTGGTGAAAATTCAGTATTAATTCGCCAGTTGGTCATTGAACATCTGGGCGTACTGGGGCTTACGTTAGACGTTGAAATGAATAAGCAGCCGAATTCTCACGGCGAGCGCATTATTTCCGCTAACCCTTCTCAGGTTATTTGCGCTGTTATTCCCACGAATGAAGAGAAAATGATTGCCCTTGATGCCATTCATTTAGGCAACGTGAAAGCACCAGTGGAATTTGCATAACTTAACGGTTGTTCTGTAGAGAGATTATTTTTCATGAAGGTAAATATCGATACCAGCGATATGCTGTATGCCGAAGCATGGCGTGATTTTAAAGGTACGGACTGGAAAGAAGAAATTAATGTCCGTGATTTTATTCAGCATAACTATACGCCCTATGAGGGGGATGAATCTTTTCTCGCCGACGCGACGCCAGCGACCACAGCGTTGTGGGAAAAGGTGATGGCGGGAATACGTATCGAGAACGCGACCCATGCGCCGGTGGATTTCGATACCAACATCGCGACGACGATTACCGCGCACGATGCGGGGTATATTGAAAAAGAGCTGGAAAAAATCGTCGGTTTACAAACGGATAAGCCGCTTAAACGCGCTTTGCATCCGTTTGGCGGCGTTAACATGATCAAAAGTTCATTCCACGCTTATGGCCGCGAAATGGACGCCGATTTTGAATATACCTTTACCGATCTGCGGAAAACCCATAATCAGGGCGTATTCGATGTTTACTCGCCGGATATGCTGCGCTGCCGTAAATCCGGCGTATTAACCGGTTTGCCGGATGGTTATGGTCGCGGGCGCATTATTGGCGATTATCGTCGCGTCGCGCTGTATGGCATCCGTTATCTGGTGCGCGAACGCGAGCTGCAATTCGCCGATCTGCAGTCGAATCTGGAGCAGGGACAGAATCTTGAGGCGACGATTCGCCTGCGTGAGGAGTTGGCGGAGCATCGTCGCGCGCTGCTGCAAATGCAGGAGATGGCGGCGAAATACGGCTACGATATCTCCCGCCCGGCGCGGAACGCGAAGGAAGCGGTACAGTGGCTCTACTTCGCTTATCTGGCGGCGGTAAAATCGCAAAATGGCGGTGCAATGTCGCTGGGAAGAACCGCCTCGTTCCTTGATATCTACATTGAGCGCGATTTCAACGCGGGCCTTCTGACAGAGCAGCAGGCGCAGGAACTGATCGACCATTTCATCATGAAGATCCGCATGGTGCGCTTCCTGCGCACGCCGGAATTTGATTCGCTCTTTTCCGGCGATCCGATCTGGGCCACCGAAGTTATTGGCGGGATGGGGCTTGATGGCCGCACGCTGGTGACGAAGAACTCTTTCCGTTATCTGCATACCCTGCACACGATGGGGCCAGCGCCGGAGCCGAACCTGACCATACTGTGGTCAGAAGCGTTGCCGGTGGCATTCAAGAAATATGCTGCGCAGGTCTCCATCGTGACCTCATCTTTGCAGTATGAAAATGACGATTTAATGCGTACCGACTTTAACAGCGACGATTATGCTATCGCTTGTTGCGTCAGCCCGATGGTCATCGGTAAGCAGATGCAGTTCTTCGGCGCGCGCGCCAACCTTGCCAAAACGTTGCTGTACGCTATCAATGGCGGCGTTGATGAGAAACTGAAAATCCAGGTCGGGCCGAAAACCGCGCCGTTAACGGATGAGGTGCTGGATTATGACGCAGTAATGGAGAGCCTCGACCATTTTATGGACTGGCTGGCGGTGCAGTACATTAGCGCGCTGAACATCATTCACTACATGCACGATAAGTACAGCTATGAAGCTTCGCTGATGGCGCTGCACGACCGTGATGTGTATCGGACGATGGCGTGCGGCATCGCCGGACTGTCGGTGGCGGCGGATTCCCTGTCCGCCATCAGGTACGCTCAGGTGAAGCCGATCCGCGACGAAAACGGCCTTGCCATCGACTTTGCTATTGAAGGCGAGTATCCGCAGTACGGCAACAACGATGAGCGCGTGGACAGCATCGCCTGCGACCTGGTGAAACGCTTTATGCAAAAAATTAGCGTGTTGCCGACGTATCGCAATGCGGTGCCGACGCAGTCCATTTTGACCATCACCTCGAACGTCGTGTACGGGCAGAAGACCGGCAATACGCCGGATGGACGCCGCGCCGGAACGCCATTCGCGCCGGGGGCGAACCCGATGCATGGTCGTGACCGCAAAGGGGCGGTAGCCTCGCTGACGTCGGTGGCGAAACTGCCGTTTACCTACGCCAAAGACGGTATTTCATACACCTTCTCGATTGTGCCTGCGGCACTCGGGAAAGAAGATGCGGTGCGGAAAACCAATCTTGTCGGCCTGCTGGACGGCTATTTCCATCATGAAGCACAGGTAGAAGGCGGGCAGCATCTGAACGTCAATGTCATGAACCGTGAAATGTTGCTGGATGCGATTGAACATCCGGAAAACTACCCGAACCTGACGATCCGCGTTTCCGGCTATGCCGTGCGCTTCAATGCGCTGACTCGTGAGCAGCAACAGGACGTTATTTCGCGCACCTTTACTCAGGCGATGTAACGTGAACGGGGCGATCGTGTGGATCGCCCCGCGACGGATCTTCACTGAACGGTAATCTTAGGGGGAGATATGATTAGCGCATTTGATATTTTTAAGATTGGCATTGGACCTTCAAGCTCCCATACCGTAGGGCCAATGAATGCAGGAAAATGTTTTATCGATCGGCTGATCGACAGCGGCGACCTGCCGCGAACGACGCGCATCACGGTTGATCTTTACGGATCGCTATCGCTGACGGGCAAAGGCCACGCGACCGATACTGCCATCATTATGGGCCTGGCAGGCAATACGCCGCAGGATGTCAATATTGATAGCATTCCGGCGTTTATCCAGGAGGTTGCCCGCAGCAGCCGTTTATCGGTGGCGGGTGGCGCGCATGTGGTGGATTTTCCCGTCGCCGACAGTATTCTCTTTCACGCTGAAACCCTGGCGCGCCATGAAAACGGTATGCGAATTACCGCCTGGCACGGGCAAACGCCGCTTTTACACAAAACGTATTACTCTATTGGCGGCGGCTTTATTGTCGAAGAGGAGCGTTTTGGTCAGTCGCACGACGTAGAAAAATCGGTGCCGTATGATTTTCATTCCGCCAGCGAACTGTTGACGCTGTGTGAAAGACAGGGGCTCTCGGTTTCCGGCCTGATGATGCAAAATGAACTGGCGTTGCGGAGCAAAGAGCAGATTGACGCTGGCTTTGCCCGCATCTGGCAGGTGATGGCGACCGGAATTGAACGTGGCATGAATACTGAGGGCGTGCTGCCGGGGCCGCTGAACGTTCCACGCCGCGCGGTAGCGTTACGGCGTCTGCTGGTCTCCAGCGATAATCTCTCCCGCGATCCGATGAACGTCATTGACTGGATTAACATGTTCGCCCTGGCCGTGAGCGAAGAGAACGCGGCGGGCGGGCGAGTTGTCACCGCGCCGACCAACGGCGCGTGCGGCATTATTCCCGCGGTGCTGGCCTATTACGACAAATTCCGTCGCCCGGTCAATGCCAACTCTATCGCCCGCTATCTGCTGTCGGCGGGGGCGATTGGCATGCTGTACAAGATGAACGCCTCGATATCCGGCGCGGAAGTGGGGTGTCAGGGCGAGGTTGGCGTCGCGTGTTCGATGGCGGCGGCGGGGCTGACAGAACTGCTGGGCGGTAGCCCGGCGCAGGTCTGTATTGCGGCGGAAATTGCGATGGAGCATAACCTTGGCCTCACCTGTGACCCGGTGGCGGGTCAGGTACAAATCCCTTGTATTGAACGTAATGCGATTAACGCCGTTAAAGCGGTGAATGCGGCGCGAATGGCGCTACGCCGTACCTCTGAGCCGCGGGTTTCGCTCGATAAAGTGATCGAAACCATGTACGAAACGGGTAAAGACATGAACGACAAATATCGCGAGACGTCGCGCGGCGGTCTGGCGATTAAAGTCGTTTGTGGATAGGCCCGACAGGCGCAGAGTGAGCAGGCTATGGGATAACGCAGAAGACAGAAGCTGAGAAAAGGGCGCACCAACGTGCGCCCTTTTTTGTTGTGATACGCGTCAAATAGAGAAAATAACAATATTAAATAAATAGTAAATAGAAAATAATTCTTAACCCACAAGAAATGCAGGCGTTTTATTGGTAAGTTTTTCTCTTATCGTGCGCGTATGATTTTCTTATTACAAGAAAGTACCTGCACCTCACGTTCTGCATATCGCCTTGCTGCGGCACGAAAAATAAAAAAACCTCTACCTACACATTGAGCGAGAATTTTATGGAATCGGCTAGTAATACCAGCGTAATCCTCGACGCATCAGCCCCGGCGCGTCGGGCAGGGATGACAGAAAGCGAATGGCGTGAAGCCATCAAATTTGATAGTACCGACACCGGCTGGGTCATTATGAGTATCGGGATGGCGATCGGCGCAGGGATCGTTTTTCTTCCTGTCCAGGTTGGCCTGATGGGACTTTGGGTCTTTTTACTCTCTTCTATTATTGGTTATCCGGCCATGTACCTGTTCCAGCGGCTGTTTATTAATACGCTGGCGGAATCCCCGGAATGTAAAGACTACCCCAGCGTGATCAGCGGCTATCTGGGCAAAAACTGGGGTATTTTATTAGGTGCGCTGTACTTTGTGATGCTCGTCATCTGGATGTTCGTCTATTCTACGGCGATTACTAACGACAGCGCCTCTTATCTGCATACTTTCGGCGTAACGGAAGGATTACTTTCCGATAGTCCATTTTATGGTCTGGTGCTGATCTGCATCCTGGTCGCGATTTCCTCACGCGGTGAAAAATTACTGTTCAAAATCTCCACCGGCATGGTGCTGACCAAGCTACTGGTAGTGGCGGCGCTGGGCGTCTCTATGGTGGGTATGTGGCATCTGTATAACATTGGCGCGCTGCCGCCGATGGCCCTGCTGATTAAAAACGCCATTATTACCCTGCCATTTACGCTGACCTCGATTTTATTTATCCAGACGTTAAGCCCAATGGTGATCTCTTACCGTTCACGCGAAAAATCTATTGAGGTCGCACGCCATAAAGCGCTGCGTGCCATGAATATCGCGTTTGGCATCCTGTTCGTTACCGTATTTTTCTATGCGGTTTCCTTCACCCTGGCGATGGGGCATGACGAAGCGGTGAAAGCCTACGAGCAGAATATTTCCGCCCTGGCGATCGCCGCGCAATTTATTAGCGGCGATGGCGCTGGCTGGGTCAAAGTGGTTAGCGTAATTCTGAACATCTTTGCCGTCATGACCGCCTTCTTTGGCGTTTATTTAGGATTCCGCGAAGCGACGCAAGGCATTGTGATGAATATCCTGCGCCGCAAAATGCCCGCCGAGAAGATTAAGGAAAATCTGGTACAGCGCGGCATTATGATTTTCGCTATTTTGCTGGCCTGGAGCGCCATTGTGCTCAACGCGCCGGTACTGAGCTTCACCTCTATTTGTAGCCCTATCTTCGGTATGGTGGGCTGTTTAATTCCGGCATGGTTGGTCTACAAGGTTCCCGCATTGCACAAATATAAAGGCGCTTCGTTGTACCTGATTATTATTACCGGTCTGCTGCTATGCGTTTCTCCGTTCCTGGCATTCTCTTGATATACCTGAGATTAAGGTTGTTGTTATGTTTGAATCTAAAATAAATCCATTGTGGCAAAGTTTTATCCTGGCCGTACAGGAAGAAGTAAAACCGGCGCTGGGGTGTACTGAGCCAATTTCACTGGCGCTGGCGGCAGCGGCGGCGGCGGCTGAACTTGACGGCACAGTTGAACGCATTGACGCGTGGGTTTCGCCTAATCTGATGAAAAATGGTATGGGCGTTACCGTTCCAGGAACGGGAATGGTAGGGCTACCGATCGCCGCGGCGCTTGGCGCGTTGGGCGGTGATGCGAAAGCCGGGTTGGAGGTGTTAAAAGACGCTTCCGCTAAAGCCGTTGCCGATGCAAAAGCGATGCTGGCCGCCGGACATGTTGCAGTGATGTTGCAGGAGCCATGTAACGATATCCTGTTTTCACGGGCGAAAGTGTATAGCGGCGATAGCTGGGCATGTGTCACGATCGTCGGCGATCATACAAATATTGTGCGGATAGAAACCGACAAGGGCGTGATATTTACCCAGGCCGATAATGCGCAGGAAGAAGAAAAAACCTCGCCACTGGGAGTGCTGTCTCATACCTCGCTGGAAGAGATCCTGGCGTTTGTGAATGCGGTGCCCTTTGACGCTATCCGCTTTATTCTCGATGCGGCCAGGCTAAACGGCGCGTTGTCGCAGGAGGGCTTGCGTGGTTCCTGGGGGCTGCATATTGGTTCGACGCTGGCCAAACAGTGCGATCGCGGTCTGCTGGCGAAAGATCTCTCCACGGCGATTTTGATCCGTACCAGCGCGGCGTCAGACGCCAGAATGGGCGGCGCCACGTTGCCCGCGATGAGCAACTCCGGCTCCGGCAACCAGGGGATTACCGCCACGGTGCCAGTCATGGTGGTTGCTGAACATGTCGGCGCCGATGACGAACGCCTGGCGCGCGCGCTAATGTTATCGCATTTGAGCGCTATCTATATTCACCATCAGCTTCCGCGTTTGTCGGCGCTGTGCGCGGCAACTACGGCGGCGATGGGCGCGGCAGCGGGTATGGCGTGGCTGATAGATGGTCGTTACGACACTATCGCAATGGCTATCAGCAGTATGATTGGTGATGTCAGCGGGATGATTTGCGATGGCGCGTCGAATAGCTGCGCGATGAAAGTCTCTACCAGCGCGTCGGCGGCGTGGAAAGCCGTACTGATGGCGTTGGATGATACGGCGGTGACCGGAAACGAAGGGATTGTGGCGCACAATGTCGAACAATCTATTTCGAATTTGTGTTCGCTGGCGTGTCGCTCAATGCAGCAGACAGACAAGCAGATCATCGAGATTATGGCCAGTAAAGCGCATTAATAATAACGCCCCGGCATGACGTCGGGGCAGCGTGTTGCCCGATGGCGCTGCGCTTATCGGGTCTACCCGTTATCAGCCGGATCGGGCGCTTGCGTCGCCATCCGGCATGATTTCAGGCTGCGGCCTCTTCTTCTGCCAGCCGGGCTTCGGCGTCCGCCACGATGGCTTCCAGTTCGGTTAGCATCTCTTCATAGCCCAGCGGCACAGTGGCGCTCATCGCCTCCTGTACGGCAGGTTTTACCACGGGCTGACGTTTCTTCGCCGATTTTTTGCTCATCTTGCGACTCCTTTTCTGGCTGGCTACACCGGTAAATCTACCAGTAATGCGCGCAGCGGCGTATCGGCAACCAGCGTAATGTTAGGTTCATCACGAATAAATGCGCCATCTCCGCAGGTTAACGCCTCGCGTTCTTCGTTGTGCGTCATCGCGTGGAACGTACCGTGAATCGACTGCAAATAGGCGCGCGGCCCGTGAAGCTGGAAATTAAGCGATTCGCCTTTCTCCAGCGTAATATGATGTACCCATACATGTTGGCGCAGTTGTAAGCTGTTTTGCTCACCGTCGGGCGAGGCAAGAAGCTGTTGTTGCGCCGCCAGGAGTGGGATTTTTTGTACCAGCGCGTTTTCCCGTTCAGGACAGGCGTCAAGCCACAGTTGCATTCGGGTTAACGACTTAACTTTGCTGAGATTATGTTCGCTGTAGCTAATGCCCGGCTGCGCGGCGAGCAGTAACGCTTCGCCCGCTTTAGCCTGTACATGGTTGCCGTCGCTGTCGCGGTATTCCGCTTCGCCGTCCAGAATCAGGTTTAAAATATCCACCTTTGGATAAGTTCGAGGCTGAAAAGAGGCGCCCGGCGCCAGCACTTCCTGGTTCAGTACGCGCAACGACGCGTAGCCCAGCAGTGTAGGGTCGAAATAGTGTCCAAAGGAGAAGGTATAGCGGGCCTGTAGCCATCCGTAGTCTGCCTGTCCACATTGTTTGGCGGTTCGGGTCGTAATCATCGTTATTAACCTCTCTTTACTTCCTTTTATGTTAAGGGGCTGGACGCTGCATTGTTAGCCAGATATTCTGCCCGGTATGTTCAAATTTCCTGAATGAGAACGTTATGGCTAAAGAGAGAGCGCTGACGCTTGAAGCATTGCGTGTGATGGACGCCATTGACCGCCGGGGCAGTTTTGCCGCAGCGGCTGATGAGTTGGGGCGGGTGCCCTCCGCGCTGAGTTACACCATGCAGAAGCTGGAAGAAGAGTTGGACGTTGTACTGTTCGATCGCTCCGGCCATCGTACAAAGTTCACCAACGTCGGACGTATGCTGCTGGAACGCGGGCGGGTATTGCTGGAAGCGGCAGACAAGTTAACGACGGATGCTGAAGCGTTGGCCCGCGGTTGGGAAACGCATCTGACGCTGGTCACTGAAGCTCTGGTACCGACGCCTGCTTTTTTTCCGCTGATCGACCGGCTGGCCGCTAAAGCCAATACGCAGCTTTCATTGATTACCGAAGTACTGGCTGGCGCATGGGAGCGGCTTGAGCAGGGGCGGGCGGATATCGTTATCGCCCCGGATATGCATTTTCGATCGTCGTCGGAAATTAACTCCCGTAAGTTGTATACGTTAATGAATGTGTATGTCGCCGCGCCTGACCACCCTATTCATCAGGAGCCGGAGCCGCTTTCGGAAGTGACGCGGGTTAAATACCGCGGCGTAGCGGTAGCGGATACCGCGCGCGAGCGGCCGGTATTAACGGTGCAACTGCTGGATAAGCAGCCACGTCTGACGGTAAGCACGATTGAAGATAAACGTCAGGCGCTGCTGGCCGGGCTTGGCGTCGCGACCATGCCATATTCGATGGTGGAACAGGATATTGCCGAAGGGCGGCTACGCGTGGTCAGCCCGGAATCGACCAGCGAAATCGATATTATTATGGCCTGGCGGCGCGACAGTATGGGGGAGGCAAAAGCCTGGTGCCTGCGGGAAATACCGAAGCTATTCGCCGGAAAATAAATAGCGCGCGGCGCTTTAAAAGCGGCGCCGCGCCGCCATCAGGAAAAACGTTTCGGATCGGGGCCGAAGCGGTTGTCGCCCGGCGTACCATTCTGGCAGTTGAACGCGATGATGATAAGCCAGCCGATAATGGGGATAAGTAGCAACAGTAGCCACCATGCGGAGCGGTCAGTGTCATGCAGACGACGGAACTGCACGGCCCACCACGGTAAAAAGATCAGAACGCCGTAAATGGTGGTCAGAACGCCTTCACCCCCGGCGCGTTGCCAGCCAAGCATGGCGTCCAGCAGGCCCAACACAAAGGTAAAGATGATATTGACCAGAATAAACATCCAGTACTCTTTGCGTCGCGCGCGGCCGCCAAATCCCAGATAATTTTTTAAAACCTTTAAATACCAATCCATTTTCGCCTCAATAATGGTTCAATCACTTGTTTTTAAAGTAATCAAACTAAGAATAGCCGCGAATGAAATGTTGGTAAATATTTGTGGTATTTATTAATAAGGCGTCCCGGAGGACGCCTGAAATTAGCCAAAGCGCACGTCGCGCCCGTGAGGTTCGAGCAGATCCTGCCACGGTCCGACAGAAATGATACCCGTGGGGTTAATCGTTTTATGGCTACGGAAATAGTGGTGACGAATATGGTCAAGATTAACGGTTTCAGCAATGCCCGGTATTTGATAGATATCGCGCAGGAAACCGTACAGATTCAGGTAGTCGCTGATTCGGTATTTGTCGCATTTGAAATGAGTCACGTAAACCGGATCAAAGCGTACCAGGGTCGTCCATAAGCGGATATCCGCCTCGGTCAACTGGTCGCCCGTCAGATAGCGGTGCTGTCCGAGAATCTGCTCCAGGCGCGCCAGCGCAGTAAACACCTTTTCTACCGCTTCATCATACGCTTGCTGGCTGGTGGCGAAGCCTGCTTTATAAACGCCGTTATTAACGTTGTCATAAATCCAGCCGTTTAACTCGTCAATTTTGCTTTGCAGCGCGGGGGGATAGTAATCCCCGGCTTTAGCGCCCAGCCCATCGAAAGCGGAGTTAAACATACGAATGATTTCGGCGGACTCGTTGCTGACGATAGTATGATTTTTTTTATCCCATAAGACCGGTACGGTGACGCGGCCGCTGTAGTGTGGATCGGCGTGCAGATACAACTGGTAGAGAAATTCATGCTGATAGAGGGTATCGCCGGTGGTCGCCGGAAAAGTATCATCAAACGTCCAGCCGTTTTCCAGCATCAATGGATTCACGACGGAAACCGGAATAAATGGCTCCAGACCTTTCAGTTTACGGAAAATGAGCGTGCGATGCGCCCAGGGGCAGGCAAGGGAAACGTACAGATGGTAACGATCTTTTTCTGCGGCGAATCCGCCTTCGCCGGAAGGTCCGGGCGCGCCGTCAGCGGTAAGCCAGTTGCGGAAAGCCGACGCTGAACGCTGAAATTTCCCCCCGGAAGATTTGGTGTCATACCAGGTATCGTGCCAGACGCCATCGATCAGTTGTCCCATGTCTCTCTCCTTCAGATGACAAAAGCGAGGCGCTATTCCCTCGCTTTTTTAATTGAGTATAGATTGCTTACCACTTTTTATTCAGCAGACGGTCAAGGCTGAACGCGCCAGGCCCGGTTAACGCCAGTAATAAGAATCCGCCGGCAATGGTCAGGTTTTTCATAAACATCAGCGAGTTTACACCTTCTGCAAAATTGCTATGGAAGATCAATGCCGTCAGCAACGTAAAACCAGCGGTAAAAAGCGCAGTGGTGCGGGTGAGGAACCCCAGCAGAATCGCCAGACCGCCGCCGAACTCAAGCAGTATGGTGAGCGGCAGCAGGAATCCTGGTACGCCCATCGCTTCCATATACTGTTGTGTGCCCGCATAGCCGCTAATTTTTCCCCATCCTGCGGTAATAAACAGAACTGGCATTAAAATACGCGCTATCAGTACACCAACATCTTCTAATTTTTTCATTTTATTCTCCAGGAGGCCGATTCGGCGGCTGCTGCTATTTTCATGAGCAATGACGCGGTTTGGCGCATCATTGTTATCGCTGGAGAGAATCATAAACGTGGCGTGTAGGAATTGTTAGCAAGGAAAATTGCCAAATTTTTTCAAAAAATTTGAGTAATTGATAAAGAGACGATATGCATAAAAGTATCGCGCCACCAGGTGTAATCGGGCGATAACCTGATGGCGCGATGCTATAAAAGAAAAGATATTAACCGCGGAGCTGTTGTTGACGGAGGGTAGTTTTTACCAGGCGCCAGGCGCTCCAGATACCCAGGCCGCGTTTCGCCCAGCGTACCAACATATTAGGATGACGGATGGTCCAGATGGCCATTACGCTGCTACCGACCAGCGCCCAGGAGCGCAGGCTTAACACCGTATTCCAGCCGCGATCGTACGCGCCGGTGGTCTCCAGCCAGTCGCGACGGCTGGCGGACAGATCCAGCCGTTGCTGCTGGATCTGACTGAGAAGCAGCGCTTTACGTTTTTCGCGTTCGCCTTTGCTGCTCACGACTGATCGTCCTCCAGAATTTGCCGATCGTTAGCCAGTTCGTGCCGCGTATGGCGCAATAGCGTGGACTGACGCGCTTTGCGCAAAGTCCAGATGCCGCCGATTAGCGCAAGCACTAACAGCACAACTGTGGTAGCGATCATCGCGTTCAAACGGTACTGAGGATCGATAGCCCAGATGACCAGAACCATCAGGCTCATTAAGCCAAACGCCGCGAAGAGCATGGTAAGACCTACCATCAGCAAAAGCTGAAAGAGGTTCGCTTTCTCTTCTTCCAGTTCTACTACCGCCAGTCGCAGCCGGGTTTCCACCATCTCAACGATAATGGTGACAATCCGCTGCCCGATACCCAGTACGCTTTTGCCTGGTCCTTGTGCCTGTCGAGAGTCCGCCATAATTAACGACGCGTCAGCAGTACGCCCAACACCAGACCGACAGCGGCGCCAATGCCTACGCCTGTCCAGGGATTTTCGCGCACATAATCATCGGCACGGGCGGCGGCGACGCGAGTCTGTTTGGCAATCACATCACCCGTTTCGCCCAGGCGGTAACGGCTCTCTTTCAGCGCGCGCTCGGCTTTGCTACGAATCTTACTCAACTCTTCTTTCGACTTTTCGCCCGAAGAGCTCAGCACTTCTTCAAGCGTATCGGTCAGGGATTTCAACTCAGCGCGCAGATGTTCCGTAGTGTTATCTTTCGACATAGTTTTCTCCAGGTGAGTGAGTATTTACATTCGGCGTTAATTTAGTAGTCTCTGGCCTCAAGTTTTTTTAGCTCATCCTGAGCCTCGGCCAGCTTACGTTCACGTTTGTCTATTTTATCCGCATCGCCTTTTGCTTTTGCCTCGGCTAAATCACGTTGGCGTTCGGCTACCTCTTCTTTTTGCTCAGCGACCTTTTTCTGATGCTCGGCGCGCAGCTTGCTGTCAGTACAATTGGCGCGTGCTTCGCTGAGCGCCTTGTTCAGACCCTCAATACGGCGCTGATTGTTGTGCTTTTCAGCGTAGCTAATTTCCTTTTGTATATCCTGCTCTTTTTCCTGACAAAGCGAATTAGCGTAGCTACCGGCGCTAAGTGTAAAAAGCGTGATAGCCAAAGCGATGCGGTATTTCATTCCTGAACTTTCCCTTATGTTCGGACCCGTTGTCCGGGGCGGTGATCCCGATAATAACGCGGTGGGTTAAACACCGCTTTATTAATCATAGTCATTAAACAATGAAATCACCAAAGTGAGTGATATGATTCGGATTCCTGGAGGTTAGCCAAAGCGGTGTGAGCTTTCCCGTAAGCGGGACAGCCACTGTACCGTTTCGTTGTCATCGTCCTGCTGAGCGACGACATAACCGTGTGGTAACGTTTGATCAAGCACTGTTTTTGCTGCGGCGCTTTGCGCAGGGGAATCGAAGGTAATGAGCAACATGTCATTTTTAGGCGTAATGCTTTTAAAATGAATGCCGTTCGCATCCAGATGATGCAGAACTGAGAAGCCGTCTGGCATACTGGCGCCCTGGTTAACCGCGCGAATGGCCAGCGTCGACTCTTGCTGACGCAGCGTTGACCACGTCATCATGAGTATGGTCAGCATCAGTAGAAAAGCGCTGATCCAAATGAGTTGTCGGGCAGTTATGCGTGGTTTAAGCATAAGTTATCCCCGGCTCCCATACTTCTTTTTCCACAGCATGACCAGTGAACCCGCCAGGCCAAAAAAGAGCAGCACCACGGGCAGCAGCATCAGGCATGACATTAACTGATCTTCATATTTCATAAAGACGGGCGTTTTGCCCAGCAGATAGCCCAGCGACGTCAGGATAAGCACCCACAACAAGCCGCTCATCCAGTTGAAGAACTGAAAGCGCGCGTTATTCAGGCCGGATATGCCGGCAATGGTGGGCAGCAGCGTTCTGACAAACGCGATAAAACGGCCTATCAATAATGCCGACAGGCCGTGTTTATGGAAAAGGTGATGGGCGCGTTGATGATAATGTGCGGGGAGATGAGAGAGCCAGTTTTGCACGGTGCGGGTATTCCCCAGCCAGCGGCCCTGAATATAGCTCACCCAGCAACCCAGGCTGGCCGCGACGGTAAGCAGCAAAATGGTTTGTGGAAAACCCATCGCGCCTTTGGCGATCAGCACGCCGACCAGGATCAACAGGCTGTCGCCAGGCAAAAAGGCGGCAGGGAGCAGCCCATTTTCCAGAAACAAAATCATAAATAACACAAAATATAACATGCCAATCATGGAAGGATTGGCCAGTGTTTCAAAGTCCTGAGCCCACAGGGCATTCAGCAATTGAGTCAGTAGTTCCATTCAGTATTCCTGGAGAATCGGTTAACGTCACGCCGGTGATCTGAGGTTTGCACTGCCGCAACAGAGTTGGAGTTTTTATCAGCGTTGCGGAAACGGCAAATTCGCGGCCTGAACTATTCCTTGTTAAGTTGTGAAGTAAGCAAGCACTAACACACAAAAATTCAAAATGCATCTAATTGTAACAAAGGTCAACGAAGTCCGTTATAGAAATTACGCGTCGTTGAGCTTTGATTTTGCTTATCGCAAGGGAGGGTGGCGAGAGGATTTACACAGGCTGACACTTTATACTGTACGCTGACCGAGCGCCGCGGCAGACGCCATCTACATATAACGTTACGCGAGGATGTTGCGTGTGGATATAAATTCGCTTTACGTCACAGCCTACGGATTGGGAGATTCAGATCTATCGTCACGCCGGATGGCATACGCCATCCGGCATCAATAATCACTTAGCTACGCAAGGCGTTATTCGCCAGACGTTCGTCCTCTGCCTGGCAGGCTGCCGCAGTGAACAGAACATCGGTAGATGAGTTCAGCGCCGTTTCACACGAATCCTGCAATACGCCGATAATAAAGCCGACCGCTACTACCTGCATCGCGATATCGTTCGGGATGCCAAACATGTTGCACGCCAGCGGGATCAGCAGCAATGAACCGCCTGCCACGCCGGAGGCGCCGCAAGCACACAGCGAGGCCACCACGCTCAGCAGCAGCGCTGTAGGCAGATCCACCGGGACGCCTAACGTATGAACTGCCGCCAACGTCAGAACCGTAATGGTAATTGCCGCGCCGGCCATATTGATAGTGGCGCCCAGCGGAATGGAAACGGAGTAAGTATCCCTGTCCAGATTCAGCTTTTCGCACAGCGCCATATTCACTGGAATATTGGCGGCAGAGCTGCGGGTAAAGAAGGCATAAACGCCGCTTTCACGCAGGCAGGCGAACACCAGCGGATAAGGGTTGCGACGAATTTTCCAGAATACCAACAGCGGGTTGACCACCAGCGCGACCAGCAGCATACAGCCAATCAAGACGACCAGCAGGTGCGCATAGCCCCACAGGGTGGAGAAGCCGGTGGTTGCAAGCGTTGATGAAACCAGACCAAAAATACCGACTGGCGCGAAACGGATCACCAGTTTCACCATAAAGGTCACGGCGTTAGACATATCGTTCACGAGGTTTTTGGTGGTTTCATTGCCATGACGCAGGGCAAATCCCAGACCGACGGCCCACACCAGAATCCCGATATAGTTAGCGTTCAGCAGCGCGTCGATGGGGTTCGACACCATGCTCATCAGCAGACCGCGCAGGACTTCTACAATGCCGGACGGCGGCACGATATCCTGGGCGCTACTGGACAGATGCAGGGTTGAAGGGAAGGCGAAGCTGAACACAACGGCCGCCAGCGCGGCTGAAAAGGTGCCTAGCAGGTAAAGAAAGAGAATAGGGCGAATATTGGTTTTTTGGCCGTGCTGGTGGTTGGCGATCGAGGCCATTACCAGCATCAGCACCAGAACGGGGGCGACCGCTTTTAAGGCGCCGACGAACAGGGTGCCAAGCAAACCAACCGCTTCTGCCGCAGGCTTAGAAATCCATGCCAGTAAAATCCCCAGTACCAGACCCACTAAAATTTGTTTAACCAGACTGCCTTGCGCTAAACGCTGCAGTAGCCCTGATGCTCGTTGCGTAGCCATTTCATGTTCCTTGTATTGTGTTGCTGGTCATCCCCTGCACGCTCTTACGGCGCATCTTTCAGGATGTAACAAAGTGTTTGCCTGGTTGAGTATAAGGAAAGTTGAAGGTTCGGGAAGCGAAATATCCTGGATTTTTTGCTGTGATCATGTTTTATAACTTTATATTAACAGTATTGTGACATGTTAAACAAAAACGCCCGACAGGTGTGCGCTGCCGGGCGTTTTTGACGGGGCAGGTTTACCCCGATAAAAGATTATTGCGCTCGTAGTTTCTTATCGCGCTGATGGTTAACCCAGGCGTTAATCACCAGCGTAATGGTCAGAATGCCAAACACTACGCCCAGCGAAATCGCGATAGGAATATGGTAGAAGTCGACGATCAGCATCTTAATGCCGATAAAGACCAGAATGACCGCCAGACCATATTTCAGCATCGAGAAGCGTTCCGCCACGCCGGACAGCAGGAAGTACATCGCGCGCAGTCCTAAGATGGCAAACAGGTTAGAGGTCAGTACGATGAACGGGTCGGTGGTGACCGCAAAGATCGCCGGAATACTGTCAACGGCGAAGATCACATCGCTGAACTCAACCATAATCAGCACCAGCAGCAGCGGCGTGGCATACAGCAGGCCGTTTTTACGTACGAAAAAGTGCTCGTTCTCGATCGTATCAGTCATGCGCAGATGCCCGCGCAGCCAACGCACCATCGGTTTTTCGCCAATGCCGGATTCGTCTTCCTTCGCCAGCGCCATTTTTACGCCGGTAAACAGCAGGAAGGCACCGAACACATACAGCAGCCATTCGAACTGAGTGATAAGCCAGGTGCCGGCGAAAATCATGATAGTACGCAACACGATCGCGCCAAGAACCCCATACACCAGCACCCGGCGTTGCAGAGCCGGAGGGACGGAGAAATAGCTAAACAGCATCAGCCAGACAAAGACGTTATCTACGGCCAGCGACTTTTCAATCAGATAGCCGGTAAGGAACGCTAATGCCTGCGGGTCAGCAACTTCGCGCCCTTGCGTTTCAGCCAGATACCACCAGAAAGCGGCGTTAAACAGTAGCGAGAGCGTTACCCACAGGATTGACCATCCTGCCGCTTGTTTCATCGACATAGCATGTGCGCCACGGCGTCCCTGCAACAACAGGTCGATGGATAGCATTATCACCACAACAACCGCGAATCCACCCCATAATAATGGCGTACCAACAGTATTCATTATTTCTCCCCATGCAAAAAAAAACGGCTAACGCCGAATGGCATTAGCCGTTGCTTTTATGCATAGACCTTGCCATTCGGCAAGGTCTCACTTACAACAATAAAGGAATACGCTGACGCATTCCTTTATGGCTGCCCGGTGACCGGATGTGGTTTTGCACACATCGTAATGACGATCGACCGGCAATGAAGTTACTCCCCTTTGCGCGTAACAAAGTATGACAGGCCACGCGTAGAGTCAATGACCTGTAACATATGATTTACATAATTTTACGCAGTAAGGGGATGGGTCAGATCGTCCGCCGGGAAGATGACCCCGGTTTGACGGCGTATTTCTGTCAGCCATTTTGCCGTGGCGCGACTTAGCGACAACCCCGGATGTTCCACGGCGTGGTTTTCAATAAGCTGGGCAAACGCCCCGGCTTCATACAGCATGGTATTAATATGCTGAGGCTGGGTCAGATCCTGCATCAGCGCGCCGCGCGGCGCAAAACACACTTTCTGGCATTCCGACAGCTTTTCAATGACCAGCGATCCCCTCTCGCCCTGAATTTCACTGGCCAGTACCGAGTCGCTGACTTTGGAATGCTGTAGCGTGATGCTAAAATCGCCGTAATCCATAACCACGACGCCGTGCGCATCTACTCCGCTTTCCAATAAATTCGCCGACGCCTGAACGCTGCGCGGCTCGCCCCATAGCGCGATCGCCGACGCCAGACAGTAATACCCGATATCCATAATCGAACCATTGGAGAAGGCCGGATTAAACGTATTCGGATTTTCACCGTTCAGATAGCGCTGATAACGTGAAGAGTACTGGCAGTAATTTAGGAATGCTTTATGCATTCTGCCGATTTTCGGCAACGATTCCCGCAGCAGCAGGAAATTGGGCAGGCAGGCGGTTTTAAAGGCTTCAAACAGTACCCGCTGATTATCGCGCGCGCAGGCGATAGCGGCATCAACCTCCGCCAGGTTAGAAGCCAGCGGCTTTTCGCACATGACATGTTTTTTATGCTGCAAAAAGCGCTGCGTCTGGGAGAAATGCAGGGAATTCGGGCTGGCGATATAAACCGCCTCTATCGCGTCGCTTTGCGCCATCGCTTCCAGCGAGGTAAACAGATGCTCGACGGGATAATCATTTGCGAAAGACTGCGCCTGTTCAAGACTACGGGAGTAAACGGCGGCGAGCCTGAATTTGCCGGTTTCATGGGCGGCGTCGACAAACTGGCGCGTGATCCAGTTAGTCCCAATTACAGCGAAACGTATCATAAACGTCAGCGGACTCCAGAAAGGGATTTTTCGTCAATGTAGCACGCCTTTCCGCCCTTGCCAGTGCGCTGCGACGCACTCTGGCATTTTACTGGCGAGAAGGGCACCCGTGTGCGCTATCAGCCCCAATAGTGACGCCAGCGCCCAGATATTTAGGCTGACGGTGCAAAATTTTGGCATCCAGCACCGCGCTAACCCGCGCCAGCTTTTCCCGAAGTCGTGTGTAGGTTCCGTGCCTTTTATTCAGATCCGGCGCGTTAACGCCGATAGCGTCAATGCCATATTGTTGCGCCAGCCAGATCGCCCGTTGATTATGGAATGCTTGCGAGATAATCGTAATGCGGCTTTCGCCAAACACTTTCCGGGCGCGAACCACGGAGTCCAGCGTGGAGAATCCGGCATAATCACAAAAAATGGCCGCTTCCGGCACACCTTTCGCTATCAGCGCCTGCTGCATCGCCGAAGGTTCATCGTACTCTTTTTTGCCGTTATCGCCGCTGACTAACAGCCACTTCACTTTACCGGCGTGATACAACGCGGCGGCAGTATTAATCCGCCGGGTAAAATACCGATTGCCGGGTTTAGCGCCTAATACCAGCCCGACGTTGCGGGCGGGAACGGTCTGAATATCATTCCATGTCAGATGCTGTGAGGCGTTAACGATAAGCCAGTTAGAATAGAAAAGCGCGACGCCTGCCGCGACAAGCAGAAAGCACGCCACTGTTAACGCCCGGCGTGTAAAACAGAGGCGGCGGATAAAACGGACACATTGTGGGAGCATGGTCGTTGCGCGGTTCCGTTGGCGGTGGATAAAAAATACCCTCTACAGATCGTCATCCTTGACGTGGCGGCAGGCAATGAGCGAAATGTGAACGCGCCGATTTTATGCCCACGCCGTTAAAAAGATACGGGGGAAAGGGCATTTTCAGAATTTATTGTGCCGACAGCGCCTGATGCGTCAGCCACAGTCGCGTATCAAACTCCAGTTGATGGTACTGCGGCTCCATATGGCAGCAGAGCTGATAAAACGCTTTGTTATGATCTTTCTCTTTCAGGTGCGCCAGTTCGTGAACCACAATCATCCGTAAGAATGGCTCCGGGGCGTTACGAAACACGGTGGCGACGCGGATCTCCGCCTTTGCCTTGAGCTTGCCGCCCTGAACGCGCGAGACAGCGGTATGCAGTCCCAGCGCATTTTTCAGCACATGGATCTTGCTGTCATACATCACTTTATTGATGGGCGGCGCATTGCGCAGAAACTGACTTTTCAGTTCCTGAGTATAGTGATATAGCGCTTTGTCAGTGGCGTAATCATGCGCGCCGGGATAACGTTTTTCCAGCACCGCTCCCAGGCGCTGCTCGGCGATTAAGGTGCGCACCTGGGCAAGGAGATGTTCCGGATACCCCTGAAGGTAAGTTAGTGAGGTCATCAAAGCTCCATGTTGCTGATAAAAAGTGTATACTCACGCACCCTTTTCAGGGATAACGCCGCAATTTTACCATTCAGGAGGCCTAATGAGCCACGTAGACGACGGTTTCCGTTCACTGACGCTGAAACGTTTTCCGCAAACGGATGATGTTAACCCGCTTCTGGCGTGGGAGGCGGCCGATGAGTATCTGCTGCAACAGTTGGATGAGACGGAAATTCGCGGCCCGGTGCTGATCCTGAATGATACGTTTGGCGCGCTAAGCTGTGCGCTGGCGGAGCATTCGCCATACAGTATTGGCGATTCGTATTTAAGCGAACTGGGTACGCGAGAGAATTTACGCCATAACGGCATTGCGGAGTCCAGCGTAACGTTTCTCGACAGTACCGCTGACTACCCGCAGGCGCCGGGCGTGGTATTGATTAAGGTACCGAAAACGCTGGCGTTGCTGGAACAGCAGTTACGCGCTTTGCGTAAGGTCGTTACGGCGCAAACGCGTATTATCGCCGGCGCGAAAGCGCGTGATATTCATACCTCTACGCTGGAACTGTTTGAAAAAGTGCTGGGCCCAACCACGACGACGCTGGCGTGGAAGAAAGCGCGCCTGATTAACTGTACCTTCAGTCATCCGCAACTGGCCGACGCGCCGCAAACGCTAAGCTGGAAACTGGAAGATACAGGCTGGACGATTCACAACCACGCGAATGTGTTTTCTCGTACCGGATTGGATATCGGCGCGCGCTTCTTTATGCAGCATTTGCCGGAAAACCTCGACGGGGAGATTGTCGATCTCGGCTGCGGCAATGGGGTGATTGGCCTGAGCTTACTGGCGAAAAATCCACAGGCGAACGTGGTATTTGTCGATGAATCGCCGATGGCGGTAGATTCCAGCCGTTTGAATGTAGAAACGAACCTGCCGGAAGCGTTCGAACGCTGCGAATTTATGATCAACAACGCGCTCTCCGGCGTGGAGCCGTTCCGTTTTAACGCTGTGTTCTGCAACCCGCCGTTCCACCAGAAACATGCGCTGACGGATAATATCGCCTGGGAGATGTTCCATCATGCCCGCCGCTGCCTGAAAATCAACGGCGAACTGTATATTGTGGCGAACCGCCATCTGGACTATTTCCACAAGCTGAAGAAGATTTTCGGTAATTGCGCGACGATAGCAACCAACAATAAATTTGTTATTCTGAAAGCGGTGAAGCAAGGACGCCGTCGATAAGGCGCTCAAGCGTCATACCGGCCTATAAAACCGGTATGACGGCGTAAGCCCGATAAGCGCAGCGCCATCAGGCAAAGTCGTTAAATCTCCAGCGCCAGTCGGGTGCCCTGGGCAATCGCCCGTCGGGCATCCAGCTCCATCGCGACATCGCATCCGCCGATAAGATGTACCGTTTTACCTGCGGCGCGTAACGGGTCCGCCAGCTCGCGGCGGGGTTCTTGTCCGGCGCAGATCACCACATGATCCACTTCCAGCAACTGCGGTTCGCCGCCGATCAAGAGATGTAATCCGTCGTCGTCGATCTTCTGGTAACTGACCGCCGGGATCATCTTCACGCCGCGCGCCAGTAACGTCGCGCGATGGATCCAGCCGGTGGTTTTACCTAACCCTTCGCCCGGCTTGCTGGCTTTGCGTTGCAGCATGACGATTTGCCGTGGACTACGTGCCAGGCGCGGGCCTTCCGGGCGCAGACCGCCTGCCAGTTGCAGGCTGGTATCAATTCCCCATTCCGTACAAAATTCAGCAATATTTTGGCTGGTGGATTCGCCGTGCTGGCTCAGATACATGGCCGTGTCAAAACCGATCCCGCCGCAGCCGATGATCGCCACTCGCTTACCAACCGGCGCCTTATCGCGCAATACCTCCAGGTAGGTCAATGCTTTTGGATGATCGATACCGTCTATCGGCGGGCGGCGCGGTACTATTCCACAAGCGAGGATCGCTTCGTCAAACGGCTGAAGATCCTCTGCGTTCACCCGTTGGTTCAGTTTCAGCGTAACGCCAGTAATATCGATCATTCGACGGTAGTAGCGCAGCGTTTCGTAAAACTCCTCTTTACCCGGGATCTGCCTGGCGATAGTAAACTGGCCGCCAATTTCACTCTGGGCGTCAAACAGCGTGACATGATGGCCGCGCGACGCGGCGTTAATCGCGAAAGCTAGCCCCGCCGGGCCTGCGCCGACAACGGCCAGATTCTTTTTGCGTATGGCCGACGTTATCGGCATGTGGGTTTCGTGACAGGCGCGTGGGTTCACCAGACAGGAGGTCACTTTGCCGATGAAGATCCGATCCAGACAGGCCTGATTACAGCCGATACAGGTGTTGATCTCATCTGCGCGTCCGGATTGCGCTTTAGTCAGGAATTCGGCATCGGCAAGGAAGGGACGCGCCATCGACACCATATCGGCATCGCCGCGCGTCAGGATCGTCTCGGCGACCTGCGGATCGTTAATGCGATTGGTCGCGATCAGCGGAACCGACACATGACCTTTAAGTTTCCGCGTCACCCAGCTAAAGGCGCCACGCGGTACTGGCGTGGCGATGGTCGGGATTCGCGCCTCATGCCAGCCAATGCCGGTATTAATTAGGCTTGCGCCTGCGGCTTCAATGGCTTGCGCCAGTTGTACCGTTTCGTCGAACGTGCCGCCATTTTCCACCAGATCGAGCATCGACAGGCGATAGATAATAATAAAGTCGTTCCCTACCCGCTGGCGTACCGCGCGTACTACCTCAACCGCGAAGCGCATACGGCTGGCATAGTCGCCGCCCCATTCGTCATCGCGATGGTTAGTTCGCCGGGTGAGAAATTCATTAATCAGATAGCCCTCTGATCCCATCACCTCTACGCCGTCGTAGCCTGCTTCCCGCGCCAGTTGCGCGCAATGCGCGAAGTCGTCGATTAACTGCAAGATTTCATCATGCGTCAGTTCATGCGGCATAAAGCGGTTGATTGGCGCCTGAATTGCCGACGGCGCGACCAGGTGCGGTTGATAGCTGTAACGTCCAGTGTGCAGAATTTGCAGCGCGATTTTACCGCCTTGCGCATGTACGGCATCGGTCACCACGCGGTGAGGCGTTAATTGGCTGGCATCGTTCAGCATCGCGCCGCCGGTCATCACGACCCCGGAGGGAACGGGCGCAATACCGCCGGTGACGATTAACGCTACGCCGTGTCGCGCGCGCTCGGCATAAAATGCCGCCAGGCGCTCGGCGCCATCAGGATGTTCTTCCAGACCCGTGTGCATCGATCCCATCAGCACGCGGTTTCTGAGAGTAGTAAAGCCCAGATCGAGCGGGGCGAACAGCGATGGGTAGCTCATAAGCGTATCCAGTATGTAAAATTATTGTTATGTGGTCGGATGAGTTACTACTGTAGCCGTCGCGAGGTAAAAGGGAAAAGGGGAATGTGGTGATTGTGATGGGATTCAAAAAAGAGGCCGCGACCCGGGGAAAACAGGCCGGATAAGCATAGCGCCATCCGGCATCGTTTTTAAACCTCTTCAACGCTCACCTGCATCGCCGCCAGCGCATTACGCGCTGATTTCAATACCTGTTCGCACAGTTCAATGGTTAGCGTGAGCGGTGGCTCGATACGAATTGTTTTCGCATTATTCAGCGTACCAGCGACCAGCACGCGTTGACGGAACATCTCACTGGCAAAACGGTAGCCCGTTTCGTTGTCAACAAATTCAATGGCCATCAACATACCTTTGCCGCGCGCATCGTGTACCAGATTGGGATACTCACGCGCAAGTTGTCGAAAACCATCCAGGAGCGTATCGCCTTTTTGTTCCGCCTGGGCCGGGAGATTTTGTTCCAGCAGGACGTTAATGGTCGCCAGCGCGGCAGCACAAGCCAGCGGATTACCGCCAAAAGTGGTGGTATGCAGGAAGGGGTTGTCGAACAGAACCGAAAACACCTCTTCAGTCGCGATGGTGGCGCCAATCGGCATCACGCCGCCGCCCAGGGCTTTCGCCAGACACAGAATATCAGGCTGCACATTTTCGTGCTCACAGGCAAACATCTTGCCGGTACGCCCCATGCCGGTTTGTACTTCATCCAGAATCATCAGCGCGCCGAATTCGTCACAGAGCTTACGTACCTCTGTCAGGTATCCCTGCGGCGGCAGGATCACGCCGCCTTCACCCTGAATAGGCTCCAGAATCACGGCTGCTATCTCGTCGCCCGTTTTTTTGCCTTCGCTAAATGCCATGCTCATCGCGTCGATATTGCCAAACGGCACATGGCGGAAGCCCGGCAGTAAAGGCATAAAGGGTCTGCGGAAGGTGGATTTGGCCGTGGCGGAGAGCGCGCCCAATGATTTGCCGTGAAATGCGCCGCTGGTGGCGATAAAGGTAAACTTGCCGCGCGGCGACTGATACGCTTTTGCCAGTTTTAGCGCCGCTTCGACGGATTCGGTGCCGCTGTTACAGAAAAAGCTGTACTTGAGTTTCCCCGGTGTCAGCGCCGCCAGCGTTTTTGCCAGCATCGCCCGCAAGGGATCAAGTAACTCTTGGCTGTGGAGAGGTTGTTTTGCGAGTTGATTCTGGACGGCGGATACCACAACAGGATTACGGTGCCCCACGTTAAAGATGCCAAACCCCCCAAGACAGTCGATAAACTCCTGCCCCTGGGTGTCGACAAGCGTATTCAAACTGCCCGCTTGCCACTCTACGGCTCCGTAATCCCCGCCGGCGGTAACAGATTTCCGGTATTCCAGAAATCCTGGATTTACATGCTCTTTAAAGTAGTCAATGACCTCTCGGTTTAGTGCTTTCATTTCCTCATGGTTTAGCGTTCGCTTCTCGATGAGATTCAGTGCGTGCGCGCTACAGGCCAAAGCCGATGCGCTGGAAGGTAACCTGTTCAAAATGAGCTCCAGAGGGCCGTGTATCACATGATACTGAATTAAGTATTGCAGGGATTAGCGGGGGTCTAAGCCCATAGTGAAAATCGGGATAAACACCAGGAATAATCACATTTACACAACATTTAATGTCATACGTTAACAATTGGATGCATTTTGAGCAGATCTTGTTTTACGGTTTACGGTGTGTTGCGTTAGCGGCGGCGTGAGAAAAAGGTGAGCCAGGGCAGATTTTAAAGAAAAAGGTTGTCCACGCTAAACAATTTCATAATGAAAATAAGGCGCAGGATGAGGTGAAAATCGTACAAATATTAAGGATTAATCGCAAATTGCGATCCAGATCAATTTTAACAACTAAAGATAAATAGATTAGCGCCGAAATAACATCTGAGCGAAAAATTAACATCCAGATAACCTGCACAGGACGCTATCATGTCTTCTCATCCCTACGTCAGCCAGCTAAATACCCCGCTGGATGATGATACCACTCTGATGTCTACGACCGACCTGGAAAGCTATATCACTCACGCCAATGACACTTTTGTCCAGGTGAGCGGCTATCAGTTAAACGAGTTACTGGCGCAGCCACATAATCTGGTGCGTCATCCGGATATGCCGAAAGCTGCCTTCGCAGATATGTGGTATACCCTAAAACAGGGCGAACCGTGGAGCGGCATTGTGAAAAACCGGCGTAAAAACGGCGACCATTATTGGGTGCGGGCCAACGCGGTACCGATGATACGTGAAGGGCGTGTGACGGGATATATGTCGATCCGTACCCGCGCCACGGATGATGAGATTGCCGCCGTCGAGCCTTTATATCAGGCGCTAAATGAAGGGCGGTGTAGTAAACGAATTCATAAAGGCTTAGTGGTTCGTCAGGGCTTGCTGGGCAAACTGCCCGCTATGCCTGTTCGCTGGCGAGTGCGTAGCATTATGGGGCTAATGGCCGTAATGCTGGCGTTGGCGTTGTTCGGTACGGATGCCTCATGGCAGACGTTGCTGTTGGGCGCGTTGGCGATTCTGGCAGGTACGGCGCTATTTGAATGGCAAATTGTGCGTCCCATTGAAAATGTGGCGACGCAGGCGCTGAAAGTGGCGACCGGCGAACGCAACAGCGTACAACATCTTAATCGTAGCGATGAGTTGGGGCTGACGCTGAGGGCCGTGGGGCAGCTTGGCTTGATGTGCCGCTGGCTGATCAATGACGTATCAAGTCAGGTTTCCAGCGTCAGAAACGGCAGTGAAAGGCTGGCGAAGGGTAACAATGATCTGAACGAACACACCCGTCAGACCGTGGAGAATGTTCAGGAAACGGTAACGACCATGAACCAGATGGCGGAGTCCGTGAAGCTCAATTCCGAGACGGCTTCCGCTGCGGATAAGCTTTCCATGGCGGCCAGTAGCGCGGCGACTCAGGGAGGTGAGGCGATGGATACGGTGATTAAAACGATGGATGATATCGCTCACAGTACGCAACGTATCGGGACGATCACCACGCTAATTAACGATATCGCTTTTCAGACGAATATCCTGGCGCTGAATGCGGCGGTAGAAGCGGCGAGAGCGGGCGAGCAGGGGAAAGGGTTTGCCGTGGTTGCTGGCGAGGTACGTCATCTTGCCAGCCGTAGCGCTAATGCGGCGAACGATATTCGTAAATTAATTGACGCCAGCGCAACAAAGGTGCAGTCAGGCTCCGAGCAGGTTCACGCCGCAGGCCGTACCATGGATGACATTGTAGCCCAGGTGCAAAATGTCACCTTGCTTATCGCACGGATCAGCCAGTCGACGCAGGAACAGACAGATGGGCTTTCCAGCCTGACTCGCGCCGTGGACGAGTTGAACCGCATAACCCAGAAGAATGCGGCGCTGGTGGAAGAGAGCGCACAAGTCTCCGCGATGGTAAAACACCGTGCCAGCCGGCTGGAGGATGCGGTCACGGTACTGCATTAAATTTATTTGTAGGTAGCAACGGTAATGACATCCGCCCGGTAGCAACAAGCTTACCGGGCGGATGCGCTCTGATAGAAGGCGGTGCCTGCCATCATAGAGAGTATCAGTGGCCTGTGATGTTAAAAATAATGTGATATTTATTCCTTCTTCTTGCCTACCTATTAATAGGTATAAGCTCAGTTGATAAATAAGAAATGGTTAACCTTTTAGCGTATTTCTTTCATTATTAGTGCCAATTTATGTCACTTTTGGTTCATCTTTCCGTGAACAATAAATATTACTTACTAATAATGTTCCGAAATAAAAAGCGATCAATATCATAAAGTTAGTAACATTATTGCCGATAAATCTTCCTGTATGAGGATATGCAATCCCAGGGAGAAAATATGTTTTTGCATAACATTAAAATACGTTCAAAATTATTTATGGCCTTTGGCTTATTCATTGTTCTCATGGTGGTGAGTTCCGCTCTGTCTTTGTTTAGCCTTGATCGGGCTAATACGGGTATGCAGGACATTATTACCAATGATTATCCCACCACGGTAAAAGCCAATCTGTTAATCGATAATTTTAATGATTTCATCATCGCGCAGCAGCTCATGTTACTGGATGAAGAGGGGCGCTGGAGCCAGAGCTCGCAGAAAGAACTCAGTGAGATAAGCCAGCGCATTTCGGCGCTACTGGATGAGCTTTCCAGGGAAAATAGTCACGATGCGGATTCACAGAAAATCATTAATGAGATCCGTGAAGCGCGCCAGCAATACCTGGAGTCCAGATTCCGTATTTTGAAAGATATTCAAAGCAATAATCGTCAGGCGGCCATTCAGGAGATGATGACCAGAACGGTGCAGGTGCAAAAAGTCTATAAGGACAAAGTCCAGGAACTTATCGCTGTTCAGGACGCGCAGATGCATGAAGCGAGCGTGCAGGTCAAAGAGGATTTTAAAAATAATCGGACGTTGTTAATCACTTTGGCGCTGATAAGCATCGCCGCCGGAGGCGTAATGGGATGGTATATTGTGCGTTCTATTACCCGACCGCTTGATGACGCGGTACGCTTTGCCGAGGCGATCGCCGATGGCGATCTGACTCGTCATATCACCACCGACTATAAAGATGAAACAGGCGTACTACTGCAAGCATTAATGGCGATGAAAACGCGTCTGCTGGATATCGTACAGGAAGTGCAAAACGGTTCGGAGAGTATCTCCACGGCGGCGGCGCAAATTGTCGCCGGTAACCAGGATTTGGCGGCGCGTACGGAAGAGCAGGCCAGCTCGGTTGAAGAAACGGCGGCGTCGATGGAACAGATTACCGCCACGGTTAAAAATACGGCTGACCATACCAGTGAAGCGACCAAACTCTCTGCCGGCGCCGCCAGCGTAGTGAAAAACAACGGGGAGATGATGAATCAAGTGACGCAGAAAATGCGCGTCATTAACGACACGGCAAATCGTATGTCGGATATCATCAATATCATTGATTCCATTGCCTTTCAGACCAATATTCTGGCGCTGAACGCGGCGGTTGAAGCGGCGCGCGCGGGCGAACATGGACGTGGTTTTGCCGTTGTCGCCGGAGAGGTTCGCCAGTTGGCGCAAAAGAGCGCCTCGTCAGCCAGTGAAATCCGTAATTTGATTGAAGATTCAACCAGTCAGACTCAGGAAGGGATGCACCTGGTGGAGAAAGCCAGCGCCCTGATTAATGGCATGGTGGATAACGTCGAAGAGATGGATGTGATATTACGTGAGATTGGGCAGGCCAGCCGCGAGCAAACTGACGGTATTTCGCAGATTAACAGCGCGATTGGCCTGATTGACGCCGCCACGCAACAAAACTCCTGCCTTGTGGAAGAGTCTGTTGCCGCCGCGGCGTCGCTGAACGAACAGGCGTTACATTTAAAAGAGCTGGTTAACGTGTTCCGCGTCCGCGAAGAGGACACGCAGCCCGCTTAATCCAGTTCGGCGATTTCCAGCGCCGCGCGATCAATCACGCCGATAATGCGTTTGATTTGCGCGTCGTTGATATCGCTGTGGTTTATCCGCAGATCCAGCACGGCCTTGAAGTTATCCAGCGCCCGCTTCATCTGCGGATTTTTACGTAACTCCATGCCCACACAACGGGCTTTTAGCCGCGCCTGAATATGCGTCAGGTGTTCGCGATTTTCATCAAGCCATTGCGCGCCGTTCGCGGTAATCGCGATTTTTTTCCGCCCGCCTTCTTCGTCGCTAATCGTGATAAATTGCTGATCCTGTAAAAAATCCAGCGTAGGGTAGATCACGCCAGCGCTTGGCGTATAGCCGCCCCCCGTCAGGTTTTCTATCGCTTTAATCAGTTCATAGCCGTGGCTGGCGTCCCGGGTCAGGATATCAAGAATGACCAGCCGAAGTTCCCCGTGGCCAAAAAATCGCTGACGTCGACCACCGCCCTGTCCATGACGACCACAGCCGTGTCCGTGACGGTGTTCGCCGCCGCAACTGGCGTTCTCATGCTGATGCGCGTTATGGCAGCCTTCATGCTGATGTTCTCGATCTTTGCAGCAACCATCGTGCTTATGATCCTGGTTTTTGCAACACCCTTCATGTTGATTTTGCATCATTGCCTCCTGCTTATTTAGATATATCTAATTTATATCTAAATGATGGGTTTTAGCAAGGGCAAAAGCGCTTGTTTCTATAATGTATTAATTTATAAGGTTTTATTTTAAGGTTATAGTTAGCGACGCGTTGCCAGAGCACTATCAAAAAACAGTTGCATTTTTACTGATTAACAATCATTATCATTTAAAACTTTAATTTAGATATATCGTATTACTTCACGAAGGCAAAAAATGACGACATCATCCGTACGCTACCCACAGCGTGTTCGTAATGAACTGCGTTTTCGCGAGCTGACCGTTCTGCGGGTAGAACGTATTAGCGCAGGCTTTCAGCGGATCGTACTTGGCGGCGAGGCGCTGGACGGTTTCACCTCCCTGGGCTTTGACGATCACACGAAAGTTTTTTTCCCTGAGCCAGGCTGTCGCTTTACGCCCCCGACAGTCACTGAGGAAGGCATTATCTGGGGGGAGGGCGTTCGTCCGGTCTCCAGGGATTACACGCCGCTGTATGACGAGGCGCGTCGCGAGCTGGCGCTGGATTTCTTTATCCACGATGGCGGCGTAGCCAGCCGTTGGGCAATGGAAGCCCGTGAAGGCGATACACTGACGATTGGCGGGCCGCGCGGTTCGCTGGTGGTGCCGGAAGATTATGCTTGTCAGGTTTATGTCTGCGATGAGTCCGGTATGCCTGCGCTACGTCGTCGTCTGGAATCGCTTAGTCGTCTGCCTGCGCGCCCTGCGGTAACCGCGCTGGTGAGCATTCAGGATGCGGCATACCGCGATTATCTCGCCCATTTGACGGACATTACTGTGGAATATGTTGTTGGCGACGATGAACAGGCAATGCAAACGCGCCTGTCGCAGCTGGCAATACCAGAATCAGACTATTTCATTTGGATTACTGGCGAAGGCAAAACGGTAAAACGTTTAAGTCAGTGCTTTGAAAAGGGGTTTGATCCACACCTGGTACGTGCGGCAGCCTATTGGCATCGTAAATAACGGTATGGGGCGAGCCCTGTTAGAAACAAAAAAGCCACTCTTTAGAGTGGCTTAATTATATGATTTTAAAGCTAAAATTTGGTGGCCCCTGCTGGACTTGAACCAGCGACCAAGCGATTATGAGTCGCCTGCTCTAACCACTGAGCTAAGGGGCCGTGGCGGTGGATTATAATGTAACTTTACGCTGTAATCCAGCCGTAACCGTGCGGGTGCTGTTTTTATAAACAATGTGTTTTCAACCCGTTATACTTAAAGAACGTTGTATTGCTCAGGAGTAATAATGGTTAAGGACATACTGGCGCCAGGGCTACGGGTGGTTTTTTGCGGCATCAATCCGGGACTCTCCTCGGCGAATACCGGCTTTCCGTTTGCGCATCCCGCGAATCGTTTTTGGAAAGTTATTCATTTGGCCGGTTTCACCGATCGACAGTTGAAACCGGAAGAGGCGGAAAAATTACTGGATTTTCGCTGCGGGGTAACGAAACTCGTCGACCGACCGACGGTACAAGCGACTGAGGTGAAGTTGCATGAATTACGTAGCGGCGGACGAAACCTGATTGAAAAGATAGAGGACTACCAGCCCGCGGCGCTGGCGGTGCTTGGTAAACAGGCTTTTGAACAGGGATTCAGCCAGCGCGGTATCGCCTGGGGTAAACAAAAGATCGCCATTGGCGCGACGATGGTGTGGGTGTTGCCGAATCCCAGTGGCTTAAACCGAATTAAAACGGAAAAACTGGTCGAGGCCTATCGCGAACTGGATCAAGCGCTCATTATGCGTGGGCTATAGCAATGGGGAATGAGGGCGCGAATACTCGCGCTGTGTAGAAATTCTGCAGGCCAAATAGGGCGCTTGCGCATGGCCTGATAAATAAATATCCTCCGGCATAGCCGGAGGTTTTTCAGATGCGCCTGTAAGGCTCTCTTACCAGCCGCGCCCTAACAGGCGCATACGATCTGACATTTGCATCAAACTTCGTTACTTACGGCCCGTAAACGGGCTGCCCGGATAAGGGATCGATAATTGCTCACCCATTTTATCCTCTTCAAGCTGGTGCTTTATGTAGTCCTGTATCTTCGCCGTGTTCTTACCCACCGTATCGACATAGTACCCTCTGCACCAGAACTCCCTGTTCCTGTATTTGAATTTTAGATCCCCAAACTGCTCGTAAAGCATCAGACTACTTTTACCCTTCAGATATCCCATGAAGCTCGACACACTCATCTTCGGCGGGATCTCCAGAAGCATGTGAATATGATCTGCACAACATTCTGCTTCCAGAATTCGTACGTTTTTCCATTCACACAATTTTCTTAATATGCTGCCTACTGCCCTACGCTTCTCTCCATAGAACGCTTGTCTTCGGTATTTGGGCGCGAAAACTATGTGATATTTACAGTTCCATCGGGTGTGCGCTAAGCTCTTTTCGTCCCCCATTGGGACCCCCTTTTGATTTCTTGTTGAACTTTTGCAGTTGCCAGACCGCAAGATGTTTTAACAAATCAAAAGGGGTTTTAATAACTGGCTTAAAGCTGAAAGCTTTCCGGAACCCCCAGCCTAGCTGGGGGTTTTCCATAGACAAAAAAACGCCGCCTTGCGGCGGCGTTTATACGTGTGCGGCGAATTAATCGTCGAGGAAGCTGCGCAGCACTTCAGAACGGCTCGGGTGGCGCAGTTTACGCAGCGCCTTCGCTTCGATCTGACGGATACGTTCGCGGGTAACATCGAACTGTTTACCCACTTCTTCCAGCGTGTGGTCGGTGTTCATATCGATACCGAAACGCATACGCAGCACTTTCGCTTCACGAGCGGTCAGGCCAGCCAAAACGTCGTGAGTGGCGGCGCGCAGGCTCTCGGTAGTGGCAGAGTCCAGCGGCAGCTCGAGGGTGGTATCCTCGATGAAATCACCCAGATGCGAATCTTCATCGTCGCCGATCGGCGTTTCCATGGAGATTGGCTCTTTGGCAATCTTCAGCACCTTACGAATTTTATCTTCCGGCATCAGCATCCGTTCAGCCAGCTCTTCCGGCGTTGGCTCGCGGCCCATCTCTTGCAGCATCTGGCGAGAAATACGGTTGAGCTTGTTGATGGTCTCAATCATATGCACCGGAATACGGATGGTGCGCGCCTGATCCGCGATAGAGCGGGTGATCGCCTGACGAATCCACCAGGTAGCGTAGGTGGAGAACTTGTAACCACGACGGTATTCAAATTTATCAACCGCTTTCATCAGACCGATGTTGCCTTCCTGAATCAGGTCAAGGAACTGCAAGCCACGGTTGGTGTATTTCTTAGCGATAGAAATAACCAGACGTAAGTTCGCTTCAACCATCTCTTTCTTCGCACGGCGGGCTTTCGCTTCCCCGATAGACATGCGACGGTTGATATCTTTCACCTGTTCGATGGTCAGACCGGTTTCTTCTTCAATCTGCCGCAGTTTTTGCAGACAGCGTTGCACTTCTTCCGCGACATCGTGCAGTTTTTCCGACCACGGTTTGTTCATCGCGATAGCGGCATTGAACCAGGTTTCGCTGGTTTCGTTACCGGTAAACAGCGTGATAAAGTTCTTCTTCGGCATTTTGCACTGCTCGACGCAGAGCTTCATGATCAAACGTTCCTGAGTACGCACGCGATCCATCATCACGCGCATACTGTTGACCAGATAGTCGAATTGCTTCGGTACCAGACGGAACTGTTTGAACACTTCAGACAGCTTCAGAATCTCTTCCTGCGCGGCAGCATGGCTGCGGCCTTTCGCTTTGATGGTGTCGCGCGTAACGACGTATTGCGCGCGCAGCTCAGCGAATTTTTCGCGTGCCAGTTCAGGGTCAATGCTGTTGTCGTCATCGGCGGCGTCATCGTCGCCGTCTTCTTCATCTTCGTCTTCGTCATCATCCAGGTCTTCCTGGGAGAGTTCAGAACCGACGTGAGTTGCGGTCGGCGCCATCTCTTCTTCCGCGTTCGGATCGACAAAGCCGGTGATAAGATCGGACAAACGAGCCTCTTCAGCCTCAACGCGATCGTACTGTTCCAGCAGATAGGTAATGGCTTCCGGGTATTCGGCAACGGAGCATTGAACCTGGTTGATCCCGTCTTCGATACGTTTAGCGATGTCGATTTCGCCTTCCCGGGTCAACAGTTCAACAGTGCCCATTTCACGCATATACATGCGTACCGGGTCAGTCGTACGACCGATTTCAGACTCAACACTGGACAGAACTTGTGCAGCAGCTTCTTCCGCATCTTCATCGGTGCTGGTGGTATTTTCAGCCAGCAGCAGATCATCGGCATCAGGCGCTTCTTCCATTACCTGAATACCCATGTCGTTGATCATTTGGATGATATCTTCAATTTGATCTGAATCGACGATATCTTCCGGCAGATGGTCATTGACCTCAGCATAGGTCAGATAGCCTTGCTCCTTACCACGGGTGACAAGAAGTTTCAGCTGTGACTGCGGGTTTTGCTCCATAAGACGGTATCCACACTTATTCGTTTGATTGGTGTCGACGGTATAGCTGTCGACATTTAAAGCGAGGGCATACTTATATTTTGGCCGCTGCCTCTCACTGCGGCTGTCGGGGGCTTCCCGATCGATATGCGGCATTTAAGCCGTTAAATTCATTTTCTGGCCAGCTCCTGGTTTAACGTCCAGAGCTCTCGGCGTTCTTCGCTGCTTAAACCGTGAGTGCGATCGCGAGCGATCAGCTCTTCTTGTCGCAGTTGCAGCAGCGAATCAAACATATGGTTGAGTGAGTCGGTAAAGGTTTTTTCGGCAATCGCCTTATCTGCTATATCGTCCCACATCGATAATTTTTCAAGGGTCGCAGCATCATTTGTGCCACGGTAGAGTTCCAGAAGTTGTCCGGTAGTAAGACCTGGCTGAGCCAAACAAGTTTTGACCAATTCTTTAAATAAGCCAAGTCCAGGCAGCTTATTCTGATCCAGCGCGTCTAAGGGCGGCACTAACGGCGCGAGATCCGGATTTTGCACCAGTAATCCTATCAGTATACGCATGGTCGTGCGTTTTAGCTGCGGAGCCGGGCGGGAAACGCCGCTTTCCGCCTGTTTTGGCACTAAACGATCAAGCTGACTATCATCGAAAATGCCTAACTTCAGCCCCAACGTCTGGCGCAGCTGAATACGGTGCGCGTCGCCAGGCACCTGATTAATGAGCGGCAGCGCCAGCGCGGCTAACTGCGTGCTGCCATCCGGCGAGCTTAAATCCACCTGCGGCAGGAGGCTATTAAACAGAAACGTAGAGAGCGGCTGCGCCTGCTCCATCCGCGCTTCAAAAGCCGCCTTGCCTTCTTTACGCACCAGCGTATCCGGGTCTTCGCCGTCAGGTAAAAACATAAAGCGTACCTGCCGACCGTCGGTCATATAAGGCATTGCTGTTTCCAGCGCTCTCCAGGCGGCATCACGGCCAGCCCGGTCGCCGTCGTAACAGCAAATCACGTTGTTCGTCGCCCGGAATAACATATGCATATGGTCTGCCGTGGTTGAGGTACCCAGCGAAGCGACCGCATAGTTAATGTCGTATTGCGCTAGTGCGACGACATCCATATAACCTTCGACCACAAGCAAGCGTTGCGGTTCAGCACTATATTGCTGAGCCTCATAAAGACCATATAGCTGGCGGCCTTTATGGAAAATGTCCGTTTCCGGAGAGTTAAGGTATTTCGGCGTGTCGTTCCCCAGAACTCGGCCGCCAAAACCAATCACCCTGCCGCGTTTGTCCCGAATAGGGAACATGACCCGATTACGGAAACGATCGTAAGTGCTGCCCTGCTCGTTATTGACCAGCATTCCGGCATCCAGCAACAATGCCTTGTTATCGCTGTTATTACCGAAGCGCTTTAACGCGTTATCCCAACCAGGCGGCGCGAAGCCAATGGCGAAACGCTGAATAATTTCAGCGCTCAGACCGCGCTTTTGCAGATAGTCACGCGCAGGTTTTGCCGCAGGATGGGTTAGCGACTGCTGATAAAAGTCATTCAGACCATTCATCAACTGATAGAGGTTTTGCCGTTGATGGCGCTCTATCTGGCTAAGCCCGGTGCCTGCTTCATAGGGAATTTCCAGGTTATGCATGGCCGCTAATTCTTCGACGGTTTCGACAAATTCGAGCTTGTCGTAATTCATCAAAAAGTCGATCGCATTGCCATGCGCGCCGCATCCAAAGCAGTGATAAAACTGTTTTTCACCGTTTACGGTGAAAGAAGGGGTTTTCTCATTATGGAATGGACAACACGCGTGATAGTTCTTGCCCTGTTTCTTGAGTTTTACGCGCACGTCGATCAGATCGACGATATCGGTTCTCGCCAGCAGGTCATTAATGAATACGCGTGGGATTCGTCCAGCCATATGCCCCTTTTATACACGTCATTCTTCAGGCTGCCGTAGTGTTGGCTACGTTCGCTCACCCCTGTCGCTGACTTGCGTAAGCGCCGGGGACTCGCTCTCTTGCCGCCTGGACGCAGCATGAATGATTTTGTGTATATGCTAATGCATAAACGAAAACAAGCCGCGCATTCCTTTCGGAAGCACGGCCTTACAACTACAACTCGATCTGAATTGAGAGCAGCCTGCTCTCAAAAGATTAGTACAGACGAGTACGGCGTGCGTTTTCGCGAGCCAGTTTCTTCGCGTGACGTTTCACTGCAGAAGCTTTAGCGCGCTTACGTTCGGTCGTCGGTTTTTCATAGAACTCACGACGACGAACTTCCGCCAGAACACCTGCTTTTTCGCAGGAACGCTTGAAGCGACGCAGAGCTACGTCGAACGGCTCGTTTTCACGTACTTTAATTACCGGCATGTGCCTCTCACCTTTGATTAATTCGGTTTGCCGCTGGCATCAACGCCAGCTTATTTCAAAATGGTGCGGAATTTTACTGCAATTGCTGCTGCTTTGTAAAGCACCGCGGCCTTTTTTGAAAGGGACTTTTATAAGGTGAGGGAGTATACACGAAGTCGGGACTGAGGGTATACATCCACCCGCATTCGACCTACACTGCGCGGTATTAGAGCGAGGTAAAACAAGTCATGCGTGTACTGGGTATTGAAACATCCTGCGATGAAACCGGCATCGCTATTTACGACGACAAAAAAGGTCTGTTAGCCAACCAATTGTATAGTCAGGTGAAATTACATGCTGACTACGGCGGCGTAGTGCCTGAACTGGCTTCCCGCGATCATGTGCGTAAAACCGTGCCGCTGATTCAGGCGGCATTAAAAGAAGCCGGTCTGACGGCGAGCGATATCGACGCGGTGGCCTATACCGCAGGCCCGGGCCTGGTCGGCGCGCTGCTGGTCGGCGCAACCGTCGGGCGTTCGCTGGCATTTGCCTGGAATGTGCCGGCCATTCCTGTACACCATATGGAAGGTCATCTGCTGGCGCCAATGCTGGAAGATAACCCTCCGGATTTCCCGTTTGTGGCGCTACTGGTCTCCGGCGGACATACGCAGCTCATTAGCGTGACCGGAATCGGTCAGTACGAACTGCTGGGAGAGTCGATTGACGATGCCGCCGGTGAAGCGTTTGATAAAACCGCCAAATTGTTGGGGCTGGATTATCCTGGCGGCCCGATGCTGTCGAAAATGGCGTCGCAGGGGACGGCGGGACGTTTTGTCTTTCCGCGCCCGATGACCGATCGCCCGGGGCTGGATTTTAGTTTTTCCGGTCTGAAAACCTTTGCCGCTAACACCATTCGTAGTAATGGCGACGACGAACAAACTCGCGCTGATATCGCGCGCGCTTTTGAAGATGCGGTCGTGGATACGCTGATGATCAAGTGCAAGCGCGCGCTGGAAAGCACCGGTTTTAAGCGTCTGGTCATGGCGGGCGGCGTCAGCGCTAACCGCACGCTGCGCGCGAAGCTTGCCGAAATGATGCAAAAACGCCGCGGCGAAGTGTTCTATGCGCGTCCGGAGTTTTGTACTGACAACGGGGCGATGATCGCTTATGCCGGAATGGTGCGGTTTAAGGCGGGCGTTACGGCGGATCTTGGCGTAACGGTACGTCCGCGCTGGCCGCTGGCCGAGCTGCCGGCGGCGTAAAAGCGGAAAAAAGGGGGCGACATCATGCCGCCCCAACGGGTTTACAGTAAAACGACGGGCATCCACAACAGCCCGGTGACGATCAGCAGCACCAGGAAGATCAGGCCGAAAATCGCGCCTAACCACGCCAATGGTGGAAGGGTGACGCGCGGCGGATTCGATATGTACGCCTATCACCGAGCTATTTATCCGGCGATAGCGCAAAAAAACTACTCCGAATCTTTCTGGCGTTTCTTTTTCAGCTTCGTCCAGATTTTCGTCTCCTGGCGACGCCACAGACGCTGGATGTTGTCATGATGGCGCAGCAAAATGAGACATGACAGCATCGACACCGGGAAGGTGAACTGCGGTTTAAACCACCAGACGTAAAACGGCGCAATCAAGGCGCTGACAATCGCCCCTAACGATGAATAACCGCTTAACAGGACCGTCAGCAGCCAGGTGCCAGCCATAACGCCGGTTAAATCCCAGCCGATGGGCGCAATGGCGCCAAACGCGGTTGCTACGCCTTTCCCGCCTTTAAAGCCAAAAAAGACCGGCCAGATATGCCCCAGACAGGCGGCGATAGCGATAAGCCCCAGCCAGAAAGGGGTAACTCCTAACGCATACGCGCCCCAGACGGGCAACATACCTTTAAGGATGTCAAAAATAAGTACCGCGACAGCCGCTCCCTTGCCACCGATTCGTAATACGTTCGTCGCGCCCGGGTTGCCGGAACCGCTTTCTCGCGGATCGGGCAGCCCGGCGATGCGGCAAACCAGAATGGCACTGGAAATTGAGCCGCAGAGGTACGCGAAGAGGATCATTCCAGGCGCGATTGCACTCATAAGCTGTTCCGTATTGAAAGTGTCGTTTTATTTACTATTTCTGTGGATAATACGCACATTTCGCCGGAAGTGGTATCCGGGTTAGCCAAAAAGCAGGCGGGTCGTGATGGATATTGTATTTATAGAGCAACTTTCGGTAATCACCACTATCGGTGTTTACGACTGGGAACAGACTATCGAGCAAAAACTGGTGTTCGATATCGAAATGGCATGGGATAACCGCAAGTCGGCGAAAAGCGATGATGTCGCAGATTGTCTAAGCTATGCGGATATCGCCGACACGGTGATAAATCATGTCGAAGGCGGTCGTTTTGCTCTGGTCGAGCGCGTGGCGGAAGAGGTGGCGGATCTGCTGCTTAGCCGATTTAATTCTCCGTGGGTTCGCATCAAACTGAGCAAGCCTGGCGCCGTCGCGCGCGCGGCGAACGTAGGGGTAATTATTGAGCGTGGCAATAATCTGAAATAAAAATAAATAATTTTATATTTTTTAAACCAAACGGTTATATATGGGGTCTTAACGCGAGATCCATTTTTGCAGTGTTTTTCATTTTAGGGGTTTATTGATGAGCGATATGCACTCGCTGCTGATAGCGGCAATTTTGGGTGTGGTCGAAGGATTGACGGAGTTTTTGCCGGTATCCAGCACGGGCCATATGATTATTGTGGGTCATCTGCTGGGGTTTGAAGGCGATACGGCCAAGACATTCGAAGTGGTGATTCAACTTGGATCTATTCTGGCGGTCGTGGTGATGTTCTGGCGGCGGTTGTTTGGTCTCATCGGTATTCACTTTGGCCGCCCGCTACAGCGTGAAGGTGAAAGTAAAGGTCGATTAACGTTGATTCACATCCTGCTGGGCATGATTCCGGCGGTGGTGCTGGGGTTAGTCTTTCATGACACGATCAAGTCGCTATTTAACCCGATTAACGTGATGTACGCGCTGGTGGTAGGCGGTCTGTTGCTGATTGCCGCCGAGTGCCTGAAGCCGAAAGAACCGCGCGCGCCGGGGCTGGATGATATGACGTATCGTCAGGCGTTTATGATTGGCTGTTTCCAGTGTCTGGCGCTGTGGCCGGGCTTCTCGCGTTCCGGAGCGACCATTTCCGGTGGGATGCTGATGGGCGTCAGCCGTTACGCCGCCTCTGAGTTCTCGTTCTTACTGGCTGTGCCGATGATGATGGGCGCAACGGTTCTGGATCTCTACAAAAGTTGGTCATTCCTGACCGCAGCGGATATTCCGATGTTCGCAGTGGGCTTTGTGACGGCGTTTGTGGTGGCGCTGATCGCTATCAAGACCTTCCTGCAACTGATTAAGCGTATCTCGTTTATTCCGTTTGCGATTTACCGCTTTGTGGTGGCGGCTGCCGTTTACGTTGTCTTCTTCTGATGATTGACCGTGCCGGATGGCGGAGTACCGCCTTGTCCGGCCTAACTGTTTTGTCGGTCTGATAAGTGCAGCGCCATCAGGCAATTTATCGTGCCGGATGGCGTTTAGCTGGCGGGGTTCGGGCAGCGCTTCTCTTTCCAGCTGGCGACCGCTGCAATTCGTCGCTTCGTCAGCTCCTCGCGAATCTCAATGCCCTTAAATCCGGCCTCCACCACCTCTTTCGTCGGTACCGCTTGGGCCACCTGCCAGGCTTCGCGCAGCCAGCGCCCCTGCGGGTAATCCGACGCTTCAAATCCGGTACGTCCACGGACATCGGCTTCGCTGGTCAGCGCAATCTGCTCGACGCGCTGCGGTTTACGCCATGCATCAATGGCGTCAAACAGCTTAACGATCGTTTTCGGCTGGAGTATCGGAAAGGTGTGGATCAGATCATGGTATTCGGCGACCAGTTTAGCTAAATCACGCAGGTCATTGGGGACGCGCAAACGCTGGCATAACTGTTCGACCAGTTTCACGCCCGCCGGGCCGTGACCATGATGGCGCGGCCAGAGGTTTTTCGGCGTTAAGCCTTTGCCCAGGTCATGACAAAGCGTGGCGAAACGGACATCAAGCTGCGGACTGAGCATGGCGGCCATCGACAGCGTCATCAGCGTATGAACTCCGGTATCAATTTCCGGATGCCACTTTGCCGGCGCGGGTACGCCAAACAGGGCGTCGATTTCCGGAAACAGGACGCGCAGGGCGCCGCAGTCGCGCAATACCTGGAAGTAAACCTGCGGATTGCGGGTGGTAAGCGCATTTTCCGTCTCTTTCCATACCCGTTCCGGCGTCAGATGTTCCAGCTCGCCTGCCGCGGTCATTTCGCGCATTAGCGCCAGTGTTTCATCGGCGATACGGAAACTAAGATGAGCGTAACGGGCGGCAAAACGCGCCACGCGCAATACGCGCAAGGGATCTTCGCCAAACGCGGGAGAGACATGGCGCAGTAGACGTGCCTCCAGATCCCGGCGCCCGTGGTAAGGGTCGATAATCTGGCCGTCATCGTCGCGCGCCAGAGCATTAATGGTCAGATCGCGACGCTGGAGATCGGCTTCCAGGGTAACGTCCGGCGCGGCATAACAGGTGAAGCCCGTGTAGCCGGAACCGGATTTACGCTCAGTACGCGCCAGCGCGTATTCTTCGTGAGTTTGCGGATGGAGAAACACAGGAAAATCACGGCCTACCTGCTGGTAGCCCGCATCAAGCATCTCCTGCGGCGTGGCGCCGACAACGACCCAATCTTTATCTTTAACCGGTAGCCCTAACAACGCATCCCGAACCGCACCACCGACCAGATAAATCTTCACGCCACTTTCCTTTTAAAAACGATCATCCTCTAATGATAAGACAGTGCCGCAGAGAAGGCGATTTAGTTCATCCAGCGGTCTTTGCGTTTACGGCTTGGGATCATATGCGGCAGCACCAGCCCTAACAGCAAGCCAATACCCAATACGCCGCCGCCATACATAAACCACTGCATAATAATGGTGCGCTGTTTGTCATCCAGTTGCAGATTCGCGGCGCTGACTTTTTTCTGCGCGACAATCAGCTCGTTTTTCAGCTTCTGGTTCTCTTCTTTTAGCCCGTTGATGATGCTGTCGCTTTGCGCCACTTTCTGCTGCATATCGGCGGTGCGCTGATTCCACGTGGTATCAATATTGTTGAGTTTATCGGTCAACGTTTTGACCTGATTTTCCAGATCCGGCACGCGGGTACGCAGGCTTGGCGTGGTATTCAGTTCTTTTAACGGTATCCAGGCAGTACGACCAGAACTGTCTTTAATTTGACCATAGTTGGCATCGCTCTGTAAGAGCGTGACTTCCTCGCCGGCGTTGACGGTACCCACAAGGCGATAATTATCTCCCGGACCGCTGCGGACCCAGGTATTCAGTTCATCAGAAACGTAACGCGTCTCTTCAGCATGAGAGACGGCGGTGGCGCTAAGCGCAAGTAAAGTTAGTCCAATCAGGCGTAATTTTGGCATCAGGCTGTCGTTATTGTCAGAGAAAGTGGAACGATAGTAACGGCATCAGTGTCGCTACGCAAAGTAGTCGACATCAATCGGAATCATCTGTGTCGCCTTTGCCGCTACGTCAAACTTTTACGCCCGTCAAATTGCTCGTTGCATGGCAATTTGGCGCAAAATACTATCTACTGACAAAAATAATGCGGGTAAGTTCGCCAAGAATCTTCCCAGATGTGACATAACCCATAAGTACAAGGCCATGGCTCAGGAAATCGAATTAAAGTTTATCGTCAATCACGACGCCGTAGATGCGCTGCGAAATCATCTTCATACGCTCGGCGGCGAGCATCATGCGCCCAGCCAGTTGCTGAATATCTACTTCGAAACGCCTGATAACTGGCTACGCCGCCATGATATGGGGCTGCGTATTCGTGGTGAAAATGGGCGCTATGAAATGACCATGAAAATTGCCGGCCGGGTAACGGGCGGGCTGCACCAGCGACCCGAATACAATGTCGCGCTAAGCGAACCCGTGCTGGATCTGACGCAACTTCCGGCGGAGGTCTGGCCGGATGGTAACCTGCCCGCCGGCCTGGCATCAAGCGTACAGCCGCTGTTCAGTACCGATTTTTACCGGGAAAAATGGTGTCTGGACGTTGACGGCAGCAGGATTGAAATTGCGCTCGATCTCGGCGACGTAAAAGCGGGCGAGTTTGCCGAACCGATTTGTGAGCTGGAGCTTGAGTTGCTTCGCGGCGATACGCGCGCCGTGTTAAAACTGGCGAAGCAACTGCTGTCGCAAACCGGTTTGCGTCAGGGCAGTCTGAGTAAGGCGGCTCGAGGTTATCACCTGGCGCAGGGGAATGCGCCGCGAGAGAATACACCAACGGCAATTCTGCGGACCGCCGCGAAAGCCACGGTAGAGCAAGGGCTGGAGGCCTCGCTGGATCTGGCGTTGTCACAGTGGCAGTACCATGAAGAGCTCTGGCTGCGCGGCGACGAGTCGGCGAAAGAACACGTGCTGGATGCTATGGGATTAGTGCGCCATGCCTTAATGCTCTTTGGGGGCATTGTTCCACGTAAAGCGAGCGCTCACTTACGTGATCTACTTACCCAGGCGGAAGCGACGATGACATCCGCGGTGTCCGCCGTCACAGCCGTTTATAGTACGCAAACGGCGATGGCGAAACTGGCATTGACGGAATGGCTGGTGACGAAAGCCTGGCAGCCATTTCTGGACGCGAAGGCGCAGGCCAAAATGGCCGATTCTTTTAAGCGTTTCGCCGACATTCATCTTTCTCGTCATGCTGCTGAATTAAAAAAAGTTTTGGACAACCGCTGGGTGATAAGTATCGCGACCAGTTGCCGCGTTTGACTCGCGATATCGACAGCGTTTTACTGCTGGCCGGGTATTATGATGCGATGGTCGCGCAGGCATGGCTGGAAAACTGGCAGGGATTGCGTCACGCCATTATTACCGGACAACGTATTGAAATTGAACATTTCCGTAATGAGGCCATTAACCAGCAGCCGTTCTGGTTGCACAGCGGAAAACGATAATCAGAACCGTAGAAAGCGCCTGATGACGCTGCGCTTATCAGGCTTACGGTATGCGGACTTGTAGGCCGGGTCAGGCGAAATGCCGCCATCCGGCATTATTTAAAGGATATCCCCTAAATGACGCCGCTCTCTTCACCCTTATCGCAGTACTGGCAGACCGTTGTTGAGCGCCTACCAGAAGGATTTACTGAGACATCGCTTAGCGTGCAGGCGAAGTCAGTACTTACATTTAGCGATTTTGCGCTGGATAGCGTGATAGCGCATCCGGAGTGGCTTGCCGAACTGGAATCCGCATCGCCGCAGGCTGATGAATGGCGACATTATGCTGGCTGGTTACAGGAGGCGTTGGCAGGTGTCTGTGACGACGCCTCGCTGATGCGTGAACTGAGGTTTTTTCGTCGTCGCATCATGGTACGCATCGCCTGGGCGCAGACGCTGTCGCTGGTGGACGATGAGACTATTTTACAACAGTTGAGCCATCTGGCGGAGACGCTCATTGTGGGGGCGCGCGACTGGCTGTATGCCGCCTGTTGCCGCGAATGGGGAACCCCCTGTAACCCGCAGGGCGTTCCGCAGCCGCTGTTGATTTTAGGCATGGGCAAGCTGGGCGGCGGCGAACTGAATTTTTCGTCTGATATCGATCTGATTTTCGCCTGGCCGGAACATGGCGAGACCCGGGGCGGGCGTCGTGAACTCGATAACGCCCAGTTTTTTACGCGTCTCGGGCAGCGGCTGATCAAAGCGCTGGATCAGCCCACAATGGATGGTTTTGTCTATCGGGTGGACATGCGCCTGCGACCGTTTGGCGACAGCGGCCCGCTGGTACTGAGTTTTGCCGCGCTGGAGGATTACTATCAGGAGCAAGGACGCGACTGGGAACGCTACGCCATGGTGAAAGCGCGGCTAATGGGCGATAACGACGACGCCTGGTCTCGTGAATTACGCGCCATGCTGCGGCCTTTCGTTTTCCGCCGCTATATCGATTTCAGCGTCATCCAGTCGCTACGTAATATGAAAGGGATGATCGCCCGCGAAGTGCGACGCCGCGGTTTGAAAGACAACATTAAACTTGGCGCGGGCGGTATTCGTGAAATTGAGTTTATCGTGCAGGTATTCCAGCTCATCCGCGGCGGACGCGAGCCGTCGCTACAGTCGCGTTCGTTACTGCCAACGCTGGATGCTATCGCTGCGCTGCATTTGCTGCCTGAGAATGACGTGGCGCAACTGCGCGTGGCCTATCTTTTTCTACGTCGTCTGGAGAATCTGCTGCAAAGCATCAATGACGAACAGACGCAAACGTTGCCTGCCGACGATCTGAATCGGGCGCGGCTGGCCTGGGGAATGAAGGCGGAGAACTGGCCGCAGCTTGTTGGCGAACTGACGGATCATATGGCTAATGTACGCCGCGTATTCAACGAATTAATTGGCGATGATGAAGCAGATACCCCGCAGGAGGAAGAACGTTCAGAGCCGTGGCGTGAAGTATGGCAGGATGCGCTACAGGAGGATGATTCGACGCCAGTGCTGGCGCATTTAGCCGATGAGGATCGGCGACAAGTTCTGACCCTCATCGCTGACTTCCGTAAGGAACTGGATAAACGCCCTATCGGCCCGCGCGGGCGGCAAGTGCTGGACCAACTGATGCCGCACCTGCTTGCTGATGTCTGCTCTCGCGAAGACGCCGCTGTTACGCTATCGCGGATAACGCCGTTGCTGGCGGGGATTGTCACTCGCACCACCTATCTGGAGCTGCTGAGCGAATTTCCCGGCGCGCTGAAACACCTGATTATGCTCTGCGCCGCTTCGCCAATGATAGCGAGCCAACTGGCGCGTTATCCGTTGTTGCTTGATGAACTGCTCGACCCCGGCACGCTTTATCAGCCGACGGCTACCGACGCTTACCGCGACGAATTACGCCAATATTTACTGCGCGTGCCGGAAGAAGACGAAGAACAACAACTGGAGGCATTACGCCAGTTTAAACAGGCACAGCTTTTGCGGATTGCGGCGGCGGATATTGCCGGTACGCTGCCGGTGATGAAAGTAAGCGATCACCTCACATGGCTGGCGGAGGCGATGATTGATGCTGTGGTGCAGCAGGCGTGGACGCAAATGGTTGCGCGTTATGGTCAGCCAGCGCATCTGGACGAGCGCCAGGGGCGGGGGTTTGCGGTTGTCGGTTATGGCAAGTTGGGCGGATGGGAGCTGGGCTACAGTTCCGATTTGGATCTCATCTTCCTGCATGACTGTCCGATGGACGTCATGACCAACGGCGAACGCGAAATCGACGGGCGGCAGTTTTATCTGCGCCTGGCGCAGCGCATTATGCATCTGTTCAGTACGCGCACCTCCTCCGGCATTTTGTATGAGGTGGATGCGCGTCTACGCCCCTCTGGCGCGGCGGGAATGCTGGTGACTTCAGCGGACGCGTTTGCCGATTATCAGCAGCATGAAGCCTGGACCTGGGAACATCAGGCGTTGGTACGCGCTCGCGTGGTATATGGCGACCCGCAGCTTACCTCACAGTTTGATGAGGTGCGCCGCACTATCATGACGACGGCGCGTGACGGCAAGACATTGCAGACTGAAGTGCGTGAAATGCGCGAGAAAATGCGGGCGCATCTCGGCAATAAGCATCGCGATCGTTTTGATATTAAAGCTGATGAAGGCGGTATTACGGATATTGAGTTTATCGCGCAATATCTGGTACTGCGCTACGCTCATGAAAAACCTAAATTAACGCGCTGGTCTGATAACGTGCGCATCCTGGAGCTTCTGGCGCAAAACGGCATTATGGATGAACACGAAGCGCAGGCGCTGACGGTAGCCTACACCACACTGCGTGATGAACTGCACCACCTGGCGTTGCAGGAGCTTCCCGGTCATGTGGCGCAGACATGTTTTAGCAAAGAGCGCGCGCTGGTGCAGGCAAGCTGGCGGAAGTGGCTGGTAGCCGTTTGAATTATGCTATTATCGCGCGCAAATTTTGAATCTCTCAGGAGACAGGAATGAAAGTAAATCTGCCAGCGTTTGAACGTGCAGGCGTCATGGTTGTGGGTGATGTAATGCTGGATCGCTATTGGTATGGCCCCACTTGCCGTATTTCACCGGAAGCGCCGGTGCCCGTGGTTAAGGTAAATACCGTTGAGGAACGTCCGGGCGGCGCGGCGAACGTGGCGATGAACATTGCGTCTCTGGGAGCGAACGCCCGTCTGGTCGGCCTGACGGGTATTGATGACGCCGCGCGCGCGCTGAGCAAAACGCTGGCGGAGGTCAATGTGAAGTGCGACTTCGTTTCTGTGCCGACGCATCCGACGATTACCAAACTGCGCGTACTATCACGTAATCAGCAGCTCATTCGTCTTGATTTTGAAGAAGGCTTTGAGGGCGTGGACCCGCAGCCGTTGCATGAGCGTATCAACCAGGCGCTGGGATCGATCGGCGCGCTGGTATTGTCCGATTATGCCAAAGGCGCTCTGACCAGCGTGCAGACTATGATTTCCCTGGCGCGCCAGGCGGGCGTGCCGGTGCTCATCGATCCGAAAGGAACGGATTTTGAACGTTACCGCGGCGCCACGCTGCTGACGCCAAACCTTTCTGAATTTGAGGCGGTCGCGGGGAAATGTAAAAGCGAAGACGAACTGGTTGAACGTGGCATGAAACTCATTGCCGATTACGACCTTTCCGCGCTGTTGGTCACGCGTTCCGAACAGGGAATGACGCTGCTGCAACCGAATAAAGCGCCGCTACATATGCCGACGCAGGCGCAGGAAGTTTATGATGTTACCGGTGCGGGCGATACGGTGATCGGCGTGCTGGCGGCGACGCTGGCGGCGGGAAATACTCTGGAAGAGGCGTGTTATTTCGCCAATGCGGCGGCGGGCGTAGTGGTAGGTAAACTCGGGACGTCAACGGTTTCCCCTATTGAGCTGGAAAACGCAGTGCGCGGACGCGCGGATACCGGCTTCGGCGTCATGACCGAAGAGGAGTTGAGACAGGCCGTCGCCAGCGCGCGTAAGCGTGGCGAGAAAGTGGTTATGACCAACGGCGTTTTCGATATTCTGCACGCGGGCCACGTCTCTTATCTGGCGAACGCGCGCAAACTGGGCGACCGCCTGATTGTTGCGGTCAATAGTGACGCCTCGACTAAACGTCTGAAAGGCGAAAGCCGTCCGGTTAATCCGCTCGAACAGCGTATGATCGTGCTGGGCGCGCTGGAGTCGGTCGACTGGGTTGTCTCTTTTGAAGAGGATACGCCGCAACGACTGATTGCCGGTATTCTGCCGGATCTGCTGGTAAAAGGCGGCGACTATAAGCCGGAAGAGATCGCGGGCAGCGAAGAGGTCTGGGCCAACGGCGGTGAAGTCATGGTGCTGAACTTCGAAGATGGTTGTTCCACGACCAATATCATCAAAAAGATCCAGACCGAGAGCGAGAAGTAAAACCGCGTCATCAGGCGTTACAGACGCAGCGGGCGCTGATTTTGAAGGCGCGTCGGACATTTTGTTTCGACGCGTATCTCGCGGTTGACGCTGCTTTTTTTTCGACCTAAAGTAAAGGAATAAGGGTGAGAGGGGATCTCTCCCCCCTCTGATTGTCTGTTAGTAAGCTGCGAAACTTATCAGTAACAGAACAATCAGTATGATGACCTGGTGCATCATAACCCTTTCCTTATTAAAGCCCCTTCCTCGGGAGGGGCTTTCCCGTTTCAGCCCCTTGCTGACATCGCGATTGTTGGTGAGTGGCCTGTCTGGCGCAAGGGCTTTCTCCCGCCGATTTTGCGTTACTGGATCGCCCACGCAAAATGGCCTGCTGGTCATAACGCTTTGTACAGACAAGGTGGAAAAAAGATAAAAAAATCCCCGGTCTTATGACCAGGGACAGGAGATATGGCGGGGGGTTATTGCTCTTTTATCGTTGCTTCGCGATTAATCTCATCCGTTGCCGATGAAACCAACGGCGTGGTCAGCGCCTTTAGCGAGCCGCCAGCGATGCCAATCTCGTTTAACAGCGAATCGATCAGCGGCGCCTGGGTACGATAGGTGAGCGCGGCAGATAACGCTTGTTCCGCCAGGTTTCCCCCGTTAGCGCCGCCAGCGGCGACGTCGCCCGCCGTCGCGCCGCGATTGAGGCCATCGACCTGAATAATCTTAATGCCGTCGATGGATTTCATCGGTTCAACAGACTTCTCAATAACAGCAGGCAACGATTGTAAGAGCGCTAGTTTAAATTTGAGGCTGGTTTGTTCGTCAGATAGTACGTTGATAGCGTCATTCAGCGCCCGTTGCGCTTCGGCTTCCGCCAGACCTTTTTTACGCGTTGCTTCCGCCAGTTCGATGATGGCGGCGGCTTGCAATTCTGCCGCTTCTTTCTCTGCTTTTGCCCGAACGGTCAGTTCGACCGCTTTGGTTTCCGCATCCTGCGCCGCGGCGATCAGAGCGACCTGCTTGGCGCGATCCGCTTCGGCGGTCTGGCGGGTGGTTTCTACGTTTTGCTGGGCGCGAACCGCATCGGCCAGCGCGTCGTTGGCGCGCGCTTCTGCTTGTGATTGCTGCTCGGATTTGGCGGCAATGGCGATAGATTTCGTCTGGTTGGCGATTTCTGTCACCTGTTGCTGTTCGATCTCTTTAATACGTACTTCACGCTCGGCCTCAACTTTCCTGGACCGTACTGCTTGCTCACGTTCGATCTCCGTCTCCTGGATCTGCCGCTCAGCAAGAATGCGCGTCTGTTCTGCTTCACGATGGCGCTCGGCCTCAAAAGCGGCAATTTTAGCGTTTTGTTCGGCGGTGCGGGTTTTAACCTGTTGCTCCTGCTCCAGAGTCATAAAGGCTTCTTGCTGCTCGATTTCCAGCTTGCGTTCAAGCGCGTCGCGGTTCTTTTCGCGCACCGCCACTTCCACATCCTGTTCCACTTCATTACGTTCACGACGGCGGCGTTCGGTTTCCTGCGTCAGTTTCGTCAGACCTTCGGCATCAAAGGCGTTGTTTGGGTTGAAATGTTCTTTGGACGTTTGGTTAAAGTTGGTTAAGGAGACGCTTTCCAGCTCCAGGCCGTTTTTCGACAAATCTTCCGCAACGGTGTTTTGTACGCCCTGAACGAAGTTTTCACGCGTATCCTGTAGCTCATGCATCGTCATCTGGGCTGCGGTAGCGCGTAAGGCGTCAACGAATTTATCCTCAACCAGCATACGAAGATCTTCCGGCGACAGCGTTCGCTGGCCAAGCGTTTGTGCGGCGGTAGCAATACCTTCAACAGAGGGTTTTACACGCACGAAGAAAGCGACGACCACGTCAACGCGCATACGATCTTTGGTGATCAGGCTATCGACGGTAGCACGGCTGACTTCAAGTTTTAGGGTATTCATATTGATCGGAATAATTTCGTGAAAGATTGGCATCACAATAGCGCCGCCGCTCATCACCACTTTTTGCCCGCCAAGCCCGGTACGGACAAACGCCTGTTCCGCAGATGCGCGGCGATAGAGGCGAGCAAAAATGATCCCGATAATTAGTAAGACGATAACCGCCACGATGGCGGTAAACATCCATGATGGCAATATGCCAAAAACATCATCCATTATGTAAGTTCCTCTCAATTAGACATAGAAGGTACGCTCAGCCAAATAACGCGTTGCGGAAAGTCGGCAGACAATCAGCACCTTGTCTCCTTTTTTAAATTCTTTTCCCTTTTCAGGTTCCAGCAGTAAATAGTGAATCTGGCCGAACTTATCGGTAAATTTTCCTTCGCAAGGTGTACCGGCGACGGCGGCGTGGCCGGTAATTATCGCCATGCCGCCGATAAATTCCTCTTCCCGGAGGGCGGAGCTTTCATCTCTGGGTAGCCAGGGCGCGAGGATTTTTCCGCTGTAATGCACGGCAAAGACCGACAGGACAATGCTCAACGGGACCAGCAGCAGATTGCTGAGCGGCGCTTGCCAGAGCATGATCCCGCCATGCTGGATGAGAATGCCGAAGAGGCCGAAATAACCGGCCAATAGACAGAGGACGACCAGGGCGGGAACGCGTCCAATATTCAGATAATGAAGCGCCTGGCCCGCAGGGCCGGATGACAGGGCGTCATAATGATCGAGATGGGCGTCGAGCGCGCCTGAAAGAAAGTGGCCAAAAATCAGAGAAATCATCTCCAGCACGCCGATAAAGAAAACGAACGCAATGGCAAACAGATAGGGGCTGTTATACTCCGCAAATAAGGTCATATTTTCTATCCTTGTCGCCGCCTTCAGAAGGGTGTTCGCGTGATAATTTTCATGCTTGTTATTTCACTGCGTTACAATATCATGTGACCCATATCTCCTTAAGTCCGAAAAGCGATTTATCCGTCGTTATCTTTGGTGAATATTGTGATTTTGCGCATTAAATTTGCGCACGTTATGTATAAAACCGCCGTACATATAGGGAAATACTGAAATCAGAAAAAGCATATAGCCTTAACAGAATTCAATAACTGGAGGGTATGCTGATGAACAACAATAACGTCTATTCACTAAATAATTTTGATTTTCTGGCGCGCAGTTTTGCCAGAATGCAGGCGGAGGGGCGTCCTGTTGATATCCAGGCGGTAACCGGCAATATGGACGAGGAGCATCGCGACTGGTTTTGCAAGCGTTACGCGCTTTACTGCCAGCAGGCGACTCAGGCGAAAAGGTTAGAATTAGAACACTAATGCAGGCTCCCTTATACAGGCGCAGGACATTATTCAGATCTTATATGAGCGGGCCGTCAGGCCCGTTCACGTTTTTACTCTTGTGGATCGACTGGCGGGATGGCGGGCGCAGGTTTTACTTCTTCAGGCTTGTCGCGAGCTTCCAGTTCGCTGAGGCGTTGCTCCAGCAGCGCCAGTTTTTCCCGGGTGCGCAGCAAGACCTGAGTCTGGACATCAAACTCTTCGCGGCTCACCAGATCGAGACGCGTCAGCTGAGATTGCAGCGTTTGACGGATTTTTTTCTCGATATCTTCCCCGAACTCGCGAATACCTTTCGGCATTGACTCATGAACCTGGCGTGCGATTTGCTCAATTTTTTTCGGGTCAATCATTGTGGTTTCCCTGAACTGGTAAGTGTTAGCTCTTATTGTAGTGCGATATGTGGACGCCATAAACCAGAATTGTGTGACGTCATACGGAGTAAAGGCGTTGATGAAGGTAATCAATAGCGTTATAGTTAACCCGCTTATTCTCAGGGCGGGGCGAAATTCCCCACCGGCGGTAAATCAGCGATGTTTAACGCATTTCTCATCACGGCGCGCCGTGACGGAACGCGGAGAGCAGGTTGAAAGCCCGCGAGCGCTTTTTGCCATAGCGAAAAGGTCAGCAGATCCGGTGTAATTCCGGGGCCGACGGTTAAAGTCCGGATGGGAGAGGGTAACGATCCAGTCGGGCATGGACCCGCTCACGTTATTTTTTTGCCGCTTGTCGGCACTCCTAAGACTGCCCTGATTCTGGTAACCATAATGTTAATGAGGTTTTTTTACCATGAATCAGACGCTACTTTCCTCTTTTGGTACGCCTTTTGAACGTGTTGAACTTGCACTGGATGCGCTGCGTGAAGGACGCGGTGTGATGGTGCTTGATGATGAAGATCGTGAAAACGAAGGCGATATGATTTTCCCCGCAGAGACGATGACCGTAGAACAGATGGCGTTAACCATTCGTCACGGTAGCGGTATTGTTTGCCTGTGTATTACTGAAGACCGTCGTAAGCAGCTCGACTTGCCAATGATGGTGGAAAACAACACCAGCGCCTACGGCACCGGTTTTACCGTGACCATTGAAGCCGCAGAAGGCGTGACCACCGGTGTTTCCGCCGCTGACCGTGTCACTACGGTGCGTGCGGCAATTAAGGATGGCGCAAAACCGTCCGATCTTAACCGTCCGGGGCACGTTTTCCCACTGCGCGCTCAGGCGGGCGGCGTGCTGACGCGCGGCGGTCATACGGAGGCGACCATCGATCTGATGACGCTGGCCGGTTTTAAACCTGCAGGTGTATTGTGCGAGTTGACTAACGACGATGGGACGATGGCGCGCGCGCCGGAGTGTATCGCGTTTGCAGGCCAGTATAATATGGCGGTAGTCACGATTGAAGATCTGGTGGCTTACCGCCAGGCGCATGAGCGCAAAGCCAGCTGATCGAACGGATCATGGTTGAAAAAAGCCGATGAGATGTCATCGGCTTTTTTGTATTCCTTCGGTGCCATATTGTTCAGTTTCAAAGAACGACGAATAAGCTGAATGGTAAAATTATTGTGAGAAAAGCAGAGGCCTGAATGCAGACCTCTGCTTTGGTTTATCTATTCAGGTTATTTGCCTCTGGCCAGTTTCAATGCCCAGGCGCCGCTCATCACCAGCAGCAGAATCAGGCACAACCCAAAGGCCAACATACATGCCTGCGCCATGTTCATAAAGTGCCAGGGCGGAAGCAGATACCAGCCTTCGGACTGCTGGTAGAGATCGACAAACCACTGCTGTACGCTACTGAGCGTTACGCCATCAGGGACGATAGGCGCGTCATAACCGCAGTCTCCGGTAGGTTTAAACCACTCCGGTGCCCATTCCGCCAACGGTAAGTTGAAAGGAAAGGTCGGGTCAGTCGAACATCCTTGCACGCCAAAAAGTGAATCGGGGTCCGCATTATGTACCGCATGATGGATACCATTAAGCTTAATAGAAAACTTAATGCCCATAATGCTGCCATAAAACGCCGCGATGCAGCCAATCAGCTTCAGCACGATATTTTTGGGATTTATCGCCGCAATCACCCCGCCAATTACCATCACAAACATCGCGTAACGAATGTAAACACACTGTTCGCACGGCGCCATGTAGAGATAGATTTGGAAGAACGAGTGCGCCAGGATAATTAACCCTCCCATCGCGATGGCCATTAACAGCCACAGAAAGCGCTGTTCCTGCCATCTCACCAGCGTATCTACTGGTCTTGCGCGTAGGTCTCGCCATAATCCCTTAATAAAATCCATAATCGTTTCCCTGCTTATTTTTTAGTGGCCAGTTCCCGAACGAGTTCAGCCATAGAATCGATGGATTTGATGTTTTTGGTATAGATAAGGTACTTGCCGTTGACGACGTAAGCCGGAACACCCTGAATTTTGGCAACGTCATAGGCGGCTTTCCATTTTTCCAGAGTCTCCTGAACGGCAGGATCTTTCAGCGCCGCTTCAAAATCAGCCTGGCTCATGCCTGCGGCGTCCAGCCCGGTTTTAATAAATGCCGCCGGATCTTTCCCATCTGACCAGCGCTCTTTCTTATCATGGTAAGCCGCGTACCAGGCGAACTTCGCTTTTTTGAATTGTGATTTAGCATCAAATAACGAAATCCCGGCAGCTTTATCTTTGGCGATCAGGACTGCAAATACTTCGCTGGCCTGTTTGCCATATTCGCCTTTTGTTTCCAGGTGGAACGGAGTGAACGTAACGAGATCGGCTACTTTATCAGAAACCGGACCTGTTACGGCTTTGTCATATTTGTAGCAGAAAGGGCAGGCGTAGCTAAATACCTTAATCAGCGTTTTATCCGCATTAGGAATCGGTTTCTCCAGAACCATATAATCTGTGCCCTCGGTAAAAGCCGATGCCGCAAAAGGAGTGACCAATGCCGCGGTTAATACTACGCTTTTAAATAAAGAGGTAATCCATTTAGATGACATATTAATTCCTTCCCGTGATTTATTTAAACATTTGCGTTGGATGAACCAGTAACGCACGATAGTGAGTCTGGTTGGGCTTATCCGACAGCACATCAATTTCAACTTTCACTTCTTTCGTTTTATAGTCAATCTCATTCAGTTTGCCGACTGTGGGTTTACCAACGTCGAACAGGTTAATAGAACCGCCAAAGCCGAACATGGTGTCGCGGTCTTTTTGATATTCAACAACCGAGGTAATAGGACTATAGAAATCATATCCACGTTCTTTACCGTATTCCCAAACTTGTTGTACGGTGCCTTTCTTCTCATCGATCTTATATTCGACAAAACGGGAATATTTCATGGTCGGTAGAGCCGGTTGCTCCAGGCCGCGACCATCGCCGTTATCAAAGACCGTTAACGTGCCTTTGCTGGAAAGCCATGCCGTATGTTGGGTATAGGTGAAATCGAAATCGGTGTCCTTACACTTGCCATTTTCGTCACAGGTCAACGGCTTACCATGATCGTCTACCGGTTTCAGCAATTTACTGGCTAGCTGCTTATTCCAGCCTTTAGACGGTGCCAGTATCCATTTCACCTGCTTATCGCGACCAATTTTTACAATACCCTGATGGCGGGAAGAAAGGATGATGGAGTCGTCTTTCGCGTCATAAGCGATAGAGTTGACGTGCGCCCAGTTACGACCGGCACCAACGCCAAGCGCATCGCCATACGGCGTATCCGGTTCAAGTTTCGCCTGCTGTCCGGCATGGGCCAGATCGACGTTCACGCATACTGCGCCCGCATCCAGCGCGCCGAGCAGCGCATCACGCATAGGGTCGAGGATTTTGGTTAAATCCCAAACGTCTACTACGCGGCCAGACTTATCGACCTCAATGATTTGGTCACGAATAGTATGAACATGTATGCCGTCTTCTTTGCGGTAATCGCGTTTGCCGACGCGCAGCAGTACGGTGCCGTTCACGGTTTCGATGGATTCATGAGACGCATCCAGGAACCCGCGCGGCAGTTTATGATCGGCAAGAATTTGCCCCATCATGTCAAACTCGTACCAGTGTTGGCCCTGCACCGCGGTAAAGGTGCCGCGAGGCGTTTCACGAATACCCATCAGATAGCCGCGTTTGTTGATATTCATATCGTGGCCGTCGTAGAAGGTATCTTGATCCAGCCACCAGCGGTATTCACCCTGGGTGTCGACCACAAACGTATAAGGGGCGATATCGAAAGGCAAAGCCCCGCCCGCCGGACCGGCATCAAGAATGCCCGCATTTTTATCTTTTTCGCCGTGCCAGTGAAATTCAGCGCCCTGCGGCGTAAAGGTATGGGTATTTACCAGATAAAGACGATCTTCAAATCCTGGCGCGACTTTAATAACTTTCGTTTGCTGGAGATCTGAAATAGAACGGTTATCCATATAATGGTTGACGATGGCGGACGTCTGCACCACATAGTCATCCTTCATGGCTTTGCCGTTTTCTTTATATTCTACCGTGACGTTGTTGGCAAATTTCTGATAAAGGCCAAAAATAGGAATACCGTCATAGGTTTCTAAAGATTCTTTCCCAACGGTATAAGTAACGGGAACGCCCTTTTCCCCTTTACCATGTACAGTAACTTTAACGTCTGAAATAATATGGCTATCCAATTCCACCAGTGCGGTGAGAGGGGCATTACCGTAAGGATCGACAACGACTGCGCCTAATTTCCCTGCGGGCTGCGCCGGTTGAAAACCTGCAGCAAATGTACTGGCTGCGGTGAGTCCGCATGTCAGTGCGACGGCGCCGGCAAGTATTGTTTTCCGGTATTGGTCAAACATGGATATATCTCCTTATATACAACTTCTAAATATAATACTTCTGAATATACTATGTTTTTATGAATGATAAATGAGGTAAATGATTGGTCTTTAAATATAAGTCATAATGCTATTACTTATTTTAAAGTATATTCTGTATCAATATTTTTTAATTGCCTGAGTGAGTCGATAGTAGGAGTGTGATATTTTAAGAACAATATAAATTAGTACGAAGTGTGATCTTATCGACATTGTTTTCTGCTTAATACCTCTTTCATTATTGTGTTTCACCACTGATTTATATGATCAAAATCATTTATTTGTTCCACAAATATGCCAGTATATGAATACGTCAAAATAAGGGTATGTAAAATTTTAACGTTAAATGTTTAGTGATGTTAAATTTTAAGGGTAAAAAGGATGTTTATTGCCTGGTATTGGATAATATTAATCGTTCTGGTGGTAGTAGGGTATATTTGCCATATGAAGCGTTATTGCAGAGCGTTTCGGCAGGACAGAGATGCATTACTTGAAGCGCGAACGAAACGTTTTCGCCAGACGAGCGAAGGCGACAGCGTGATGAATGAGCAGAAATAGCGCATATCCTTGACGGGCAGCCGGATGTTGCTTGGCTAAAGGCCTGCATCCGGCGCGACGTTTCTCTTAACCGATACCTATCGTCTGCAAAATGACGAGACTGAGCCCCATGATGGACATACCGCAAAGCACGCCATAGCTGGGGTTATTGTTAGGATCGATCTCTTTTGCCAGCGGCATCAGTTCATCGACAGAGAGCGCCACCATAATACCGGCGACTGCCGCCATGATAGCCGCCATAACGATTGGCGAAACCAGACTGCCCAAAATCAGCCACGCCAGCACGCCGCCAAGAATTTCCGCCATGCCGGAGATACCGGCCCAAAAAATCGCGGTACGTTTTGAGCCCGTCGCGGCATAAACCGGACCGGCAACCGCCAGACCTTCAGGAATATTGTGCAACGCCACCGCCAGTGCGATGCCGAAACCCAGTTCAAGATTGCTGCTGGCAGTGACAAAGGTGGCGATCCCTTCCGGAAAGTTATGCAGGCTAATGCCGAGCGTCAATAAAATCGCAGTGCGTTTTATCGAGCCGGGAAGCGGCTGCTGCCTCTTTTGCACCAGATCCTGCGGATGAGCGTGAGGAAGCAGGCGGTCCAGCCCGAAGTAGCCCAACAGGCCGATAATAAACATCCCGTAGCCCAGTACAGGCGACATCCCCTCGGTATCTAACGCGGCGGGCAGCATCTCCATCAGCGAGATGAGCAGCATGATCCCTGCGGCGAAGCCCAGCGAAAAAGCCAGCACGCGGTTAGACGGTTTTTGGCCAAGAACGCCAAGAAACGCGCCAATAAAGGTGGCAGCGCCCGCCAGTAAGGTCAGAATAAGTGGTACTGACATCCATTACTCCTTATCAATTTGCCGTCCGAACCTGACCTTCAAAATAACTGATGATCTTCATCATAGTTATCTGAGTTCTTCCTCTGTGAAGAAAGCGTATGGTGATGTTAACAAAATGTCTTTCCTGTAAGGATAACATCATGTCTTTAACGTGTATGCCAGCATTGTTTTTGGGGCATGGCAGCCCGATGAACGTGCTGGACGATAATGATTATACCCGCGCCTGGCGGCGATTGGGGGAAGCCCTACCGCGACCACAGGCGATAGTGGTGGTGTCGGCGCACTGGTATACCCGTGGGACGGGCGTCACAGCGATGGAAAGGCCGCAAACTCTCCATGATTTTGGCGGTTTTCCGCAGGCGCTGTATGACACGCATTATCCGGCCCCTGGATCGCCTGCGCTGGCGCAGCGTTTGGTTGAACTGTTGGCTCCCGTTCCCGTCGCGCTCGATAAAGAGGCGTGGGGATTTGATCATGGCTCCTGGGGTGTATTGATCAAGATGTACCCGAATGCGGATATCCCGATGGTGCAGCTTAGTGTTGATAGTACCAAACCGGCGGCATGGCATTTTGAGGTGGGCCGTAAACTGGCGACGTTGCGTGACGAAGGCGTGATGCTGGTGGCCAGCGGGAATGTGGTTCATAACCTGCGGACTGTGCGTTGGCACGGTGACAATATACCGTATCCCTGGGCGGCGTCATTTAATGACTTTGTGAAAGCCAATCTGACGTGGCAGGGGCCGGTAGAACAGCACCCGCTGGTGAATTATCTGCAACATGAAGGGGGGGCCTTATCGAACCCGACGCCGGAGCACTTTTTGCCTTTGCTGTATGTACTTGGCGCCTGGGACGGCAAGGAACCTATCACCATCCCGGTCGACGGTATTGAGATGGGCAGTATAAGTATGTTGTCGGTGCAGGTGGGGTAGGCCGGATAAGGCGCGGAATGATTGCCCGATGGCGCTACGCGCATCGGGCTTACAGGAGAATCTATCCTTCGACAAAAATATGCGGATAGAAGCGGGAGAGATCCTGGGTGATCAGCGCCCGATCTTCACGGATACCAATTCCGGCGGGCTGATCGTTAATCAGCCAGCTACCAATCAGGGTGTAACTGTCGCCGAATTTTGGCAGCGGATAGAACTGTTGCACGATCATACCCTCTTCGCCATACGGGCCTTCCACGGATTCGATCGTTTTACCGTTCTCAATAATCGATACGTTCGCCCCTTCGCGGGAGAAGATCGGTTTCACGACATATTTATCCATTGGCGGATGTTCGTCTTCGGCGAAATACGCAGGCAACAGATTCGGATGGTCCGGGAACATCTCCCACAACAGCGGCAACAACGCTTTATTGGAGATAATGCTTTTCCAGGCCGGTTCCAGCCAGCGCACGCCGGCATCTTCCAGCTTGGTGGAAAACATCTCGCGCAGCATAAATTCCCACGGATAGAGCTTGAACAGGTTCGCAATGACCTGATCCTGCAGATCCGTAAATTGGCCTTTTTCCCCCAGACCAATATCGTCGATATAGAGAAATTCGGTGGCGATTTCCGCTTCGGCCGCGCAGTCCTGTAAATACTGAATGGTGCCGCGATCCTCAACCGTATCGCGACAGCAGGTGAGATGCAGCAACTGAAAACCATACTGCTCGCGAAGTTCAGCAAAGCGTTCAATCAGCTTTTCCTGCAGGCTATTAAACTGATCGCTGCCTTCCGGCAGATTGCCCGCGTTGATCTGATCTTCCAGCCATATCCACTGAAAAAACGCCGCTTCATACAGCGATGTTGGCGTGTCGGCATTATTTTCGAGCAGCTTAGGTTCGCCGATGCCGTCCCAGGCCAGATCGAGGCGGGAATAGAGCGACGGTTGTTGCGTTTGCCAGGACTGGCGAACAAAACCCCAGGTATGTTTTGGAATACGAAACTTCGTCATCAGCTCATCGCTGGCGATGACGCGTTCTACTACCTTGAGGCACATCTGGTGCAGCTCGGCGGTAACGTCTTCCAGTTTTTCCACCTGGGCGAGCGTTAACTTGTAATAAGCGTCTTCACACCAGTACGGTTCACCATACATAGTGTGAAAATTAAACCCGTATTCAGTCGCTTTATCGCGCCAGTCCGGGCGCTCGGTAATACTGACTCTTTCCATGCGTATCAGCCGCCCATCGAACGTGTTGAAGTACCGGCAGCGCTACGCTGCATGGTGCTCTGTTTGGCGACGGATTCGCCAAAACCGCCGCGGGTAACTGTTGTTGTGGTGGCCGGTTTCGGCGCCATCGCGGTTTTCGGTACGGTCATTGTCCGGCCCGGTTGCGCCGCGCCGTAGTTTTTACCTGCCGCATCGGTATATTTGCCGTATGCAGGGCTGGCCGGGTTTTTCGAGCTAAACAGCGGCTGTTGCGCAAAGCCTGCGCCGCCGCCCATCAGACGCCCCATCATGTAACCTGCCATAAGCGGCATCCAGAAACTGCCGCTGGATTGTTGGGCCTGCGCCTGATTTTCCGGCGCCATGCCAGCCTGTGCGGGCGCTTGCTGGCACTGACCTTCGCCAAACTCAGCGACGCAATCTTCGCGTGTAGCGTACTTAGGCGCAGTACGTTCGGCCTCTTTCAGCGCATTGTTATACGCGGTTGTACATTCCGCGCTTTTGCCCGGATTCGCCGCTGAACAGTCATCAGCGTTTTGATACAGCGATACGGTTTCATCGCTTTTTTCACAGCCAGCCAGCATAAAAACAGCCGTAACCGCCAGGGCGACCGGCGTTAAATGCCGCGCGCTCCAGCTTTTGCGAAATGATGCGTGATGGATGGATTTTGTCCGTTTCATATTTGTCTTCCAGGACCCAGTGGTAAATACAACATGCGTTCAGAATAGAGGATGACTGGTCGAAATTGAAGCGAGAAAAGGCGAGAATGCGGCGGAATAGCAGGATCTTTACGTTGTCTTACGTTCAGGCGCGGCTTCATGACAGGTAGCGCCGCGCTTACCAGACCTATAAGGGCACAGGTCTGATAAGCGCAGCGCCAGCGAATAACTTATCAATGCCGGAATGGATTGCCGTTATTGCTGTTGGCGCGAGCGGCGGTCGGCTGTACTGCCGGCGCGGCGCTATGGGCATTATAACCGTCTGCGGCAGCATCCTGATCTGGCGTTTCCGGCGCTACGCTTTCCGGCGACGTCGGGATAGGTTTACCCAACGTACTGTTAAGCGCGAGCAGATCCTGCTCGTTCAGCGTACCGAGCGCATATTTGATATTTAACTGATTAATCAAATAGGTATAACGCGCGTTGGCCAGTTGCTGCTTGGCATCATACAGAGTGGTGGTGGCATCCAGTACGTCAACAATGGTACGTGTACCGACCGAGTAACCGGCTTCCATTGCATCCAAAGAACTTTGCGCGGAAACGACTGCCTGTTTATACGCGTTGATGCTGCTGATGGAGGCGTTAATATTGTTAAAGGAAGAACGTACGGTCTGCACCACGCTACGGTGCGCGCTTTCCAGCTGTTCGCTTGCGCCGACGAAGTTATACTGCGCCTGTTTTACCTGCGAGTTAACCATCCCGCCTTGATACAGCGGCAGGGAGAAGTTCAGGCCGATTTTATTCTGCCCCATGTTGCTATCGTCGTACTGGGCGGAGTTGGTTTTAGAACCGCTATAAGAGGTATCAGAAATGCCGGTTGAGGCCGTTAAATTCAGCGTCGGCAGATGGCCATCCTGCGCCTGACGGATTTGCTCGCGCGCCAGATCCTGACTTAAACGCGCCTGCAACAGCGACAGGTTACGGTTTTCCGCTTCCTTCAGCAGCGCATTAACAGCTTTGGGTTTGTCGGTTTTAAAATGCTCGACGTTAAGCGACGCCAGCTCCGGGTAATAATTGCCGGTTACCTGGCGCAGCTCTTCTACCGCGTTATCCAGGTTGTTGCGGGCGGTCACTTCATTCGCCAGTACGGTATCATATTGCGCACGGGCGTTTTGCACGTCGGTAATGGCGACCAGACCCACGTTAAAACGTTGCGTTGTTTGATCTAACTGACGGTAGATAGCCTCTTTTTGCGCCTGGGTATAGGAAAGCACATCAATAGCGTTCAATACCTTAAAATACGCGTTCGCGGTATTGAGGATCAGCGTCTGCTGATCGGTCTGATAGGTGACATCCTGAATGCCTGCTGCTTTTTCTTGCAGGGTGAGCCCACGCCATTTCGACATATCAAATAGCGTCTGCGTTAATTGCAGAGAAGCGCTGGTTTCATTGGAGTTGATACCGTTCGCATCGCGATAACCGTTGCTGTAGGTGTAGTCGGCACCTAAACCCAGTTGCGGCAGTAAAGGACTACGCGCTTCGTTAATTTTTTCGAATGCAGCATCGCGATCGGCAGCGGATTTACGCAATTCCGGGTTGCTCAGGCGTGCTTGCTGATAAACTTGCATCAGGTTCTCTGCCTGGCTTAGTGTGCTGAACCCCGACAGGCTCAGGCCGATAAGGATGGGGAGCAATTTCTTCATTTGCATTCCTTGTTGTGAAGCAGTATTTAGCGCTGATCAATTTGTAAAAATAATTGCTGATTCTAGCAGAATCCGCCACTGCAAAAAGTTGGCGTTACGTGCCATACGAGCCTTAATTGGCACCAATTTACCACAAGGGTGATAAAACAGCAGTCAACCACCCTTGAAATTCATCATTTAATCATTATTGCTAGCAGGGCAGCACAATGCGTAAATCAGACAACTTGCCAGTTACTTTCACCAAAAGCGATGTAGAAATTATTGCACGGGAAACGCGCTATCGCGGTTTTTTTTCATTGGATGTGTATCGATTCCGCCATCGTTTATTCAACGGAGAAATGAGTGGCGAGGTAAAGCGCGAAATTTTTGAGCGCGGGCACGCCGCCGTCTTGCTACCCTTTGACCCTGAACGCGACGAGGTGGTGCTGGTCGAACAGATTCGTATTGCCGCGTATGACACAAGCGTTACGCCGTGGCTGCTGGAGATGGTCGCCGGCATGATAGAAGAAGGCGAAACCATTGAGGCGGTCGCCCGGCGGGAGGCGATGGAAGAAGCGGGGCTGACCGTGGGCCGCACCCGACCGGTCATCAGTTACCTGGCGAGCCCAGGAGGAACCAGCGAGCGCTCATCTATTCTGGTGGGTGAAGTGGACGCCACGACCGCGGCAGGTATTCATGGTCTGGCGGATGAAAACGAAGATATTCGGGTTCATGTGGTAAGCCGGGAACAGGCATACCAGTGGGTAGAAGAGGGGAAAATCGACAACGCAGCCGCAGTCATCGCTTTGCAATGGCTTCAGTTGCATCATCAAGAGTTAAAAAACGAGTGGAAAAAATGAAGCGTTATACACCTGACTTCCCAGAAATGATGCGTTTGTGCGAAACCAATTTTTCGCAATTGCGCCGCCTGCTGCCGCGCAATGACGCCCCCGGTGAAACGGTGAGCTATCAGGTGGGCAACGTACAATATCGGTTAACGATTGTGGAATCGACCCGATACACTACGCTTGTAACGATCGAGCAAACGGCGCCAGCCATCACCTACTGGAGCCTGCCGTCGCTGACGGTGCGCCTCTACCATGATGCGATGGTGGCTGAAGTGTGTTCAAGCCAGCAGATCTTTCGCTTCAAAGCGCGGTATGATTATCCAAATAAAAAGTTGCATCAACGCGACGAAAAGCATCAAATTAATCAGTTTCTGGCCGACTGGCTACGATTCTGTTTAGCACATGGAGCGATGGCGATTCCGGTTTATTAGCGTCGTGAAACCTAAGGACACCATTTGGAAAGCCTGTTAACCCTACCTCTGGCTGGTGAGGCCCGAGTCAGGATTTTACAAATTACAGATACTCACCTGTTTGCCGAAAAGCATGAAACGCTGTTAGGCGTCAATACCTGGGAAAGTTACCAGGCCGTGCTGGAGGCTATTCGGGCGCAACAGTATGAATATGATCTGATCGTGGCCACCGGCGATCTGGCGCAGGATCAATCCGCTGCGGCTTATCAGCATTTTGCTGAGGGTATCGCAAGCTTTCGCGCGCCTTGCGTTTGGCTACCGGGCAATCATGATTTTCAGCCGGCAATGTACAGCGCGCTGCAAGAGGCGGGGATTTCCCCGGCTAAACGCGTGTTAATCGGTGAACAATGGCAGATTTTGTTGCTGGATAGCCAGGTGTTTGGCGTTCCGCATGGCGAACTGAGCGAGTTCCAACTGGAATGGCTTGAGCGTAAGCTCGCCGATGCGCCAGAGAGACAGACATTGCTCCTTTTGCACCACCATCCGTTGCCGGCAGGGTGCAGTTGGTTGGATCAGCACAGCTTGCGTAATGCCGGTGAGCTGGATAGCGTGCTGGCGAATTTCCCGCGTGTAAAATATCTGTTATGCGGACATATTCACCAGGAGCTGGATCTTGACTGGAACGGTCGCCGTCTGCTGGCGTCGCCGTCAACCTGCGTACAGTTCAAACCGCACTGCGCGAACTTTACGCTGGATACTATCGCGCCGGGCTGGCGTACGCTGGAGCTCCAGGCGAACGGCGTCCTGGAGACGGAAGTGCATCGCCTGCAGGATACCCGGTTCCGACCCGATACCGCTTCGGAAGGATACTGATGTCTACGCTTCTCTATTTGCACGGATTCAACAGTTCCCCTCGCTCGGCAAAAGCGTGCCAGCTAAAAAACTGGCTGGCGGAGCGTCATCCGCATGTCGAGATGATCGTCCCTCAACTACCGCCGTATCCTGCCGATGCGGCGGAGTTGCTGGAATCTCTCGTGCTTGAGCATGGCGGTGCGCCATTAGGGCTGGTAGGATCGTCGCTGGGTGGTTATTACGCCACCTGGCTGTCGCAATGTTTTATGCTGCCGGCTGTGGTGGTGAATCCCGCCGTGCGGCCCTTTGAATTACTGACCGACTATCTCGGTCAGAACGAGAACCCCTACACCGGGCAGCAATATGTGCTAGAGTCTCGCCATATTTATGATCTTAAAGTCATGCAGATTGACCCGCTGGAAGCGCCGGACCTGATCTGGCTACTGCAACAGACGGGCGATGAAGTGCTGGATTACCGCCAGGCGGTGGCATATTACGCCTCCTGCCGTCAGACAGTGACCGAGGGGGGTAATCACGCATTCACGGGCTTCGAAGATTATTTCAACCAGATTGTCGATTTTCTTGGACTGCACAGTTGCTGACAATCAATTCGAATTGCTAATTAAACCATGACGCAAACTTATAACGCTGATGCCATTGAGGTACTCACTGGGCTTGAGCCGGTACGCCGCCGCCCGGGGATGTACACCGATACGACCCGCCCCAACCATTTGGGTCAGGAAGTGATTGATAATAGTGTGGATGAAGCACTGGCAGGTCACGCCAAACGCGTGGATGTCATTTTACATGCCGATCAATCGCTGGAAGTGATTGACGACGGACGCGGGATGCCGGTGGATATCCATCCGGAAGAGGGGGTTCCGGCGGTAGAACTGATCCTCTGTCGGCTTCATGCCGGCGGTAAATTCTCCAATAAGAACTATCAGTTCTCTGGTGGTCTGCATGGGGTGGGGATTTCGGTAGTGAATGCCCTGTCAAAGCGCGTGGAAGTGACCGTGCGCCGCGACGGTCAGGTCTATAACATCGCGTTTGAAAACGGCGAAAAAGTGCAGGATTTGCAGGTTGTCGGCACCTGCGGTAAACGTAATACTGGCACCAGCGTGCATTTCTGGCCGGACGAAAGTTTCTTCGACAGCCCGCGTTTTTCTGTCTCTCGCTTAATGCACGTTCTGAAAGCAAAAGCGGTGCTGTGTCCCGGCGTGGAAATCACTTTTAAAGATGAAGTGAATAACAGCGAGCAGCGCTGGTGCTACCAGGATGGTCTGAACGACTATCTGGGCGAAGCGGTAAACGGCCTGCCGACGCTGCCGGAAAAGCCGTTTATCGGTAATTTTAACGGTGAAACGGAAGCTGTTGACTGGGCGCTATTGTGGCTGCCGGAAGGCGGCGAATTACTGACGGAAAGCTACGTCAACCTGATCCCGACCATGCAGGGGGGGACGCACGTCAACGGTCTGCGCCAGGGCCTGCTCGACGCGATGCGCGAATTTTGCGAATACCGCAATATTCTGCCGCGCGGCGTCAAACTGTCGGCGGAAGATATCTGGGATCGCTGCGCTTATGTGCTCTCCGTGAAAATGCAGGACCCGCAATTTGCCGGGCAGACCAAAGAGCGTCTGTCGTCGCGTCAATGTGCGGCATTTGTTTCCGGCGTGGTGAAAGATGCCTTCAGCCTGTGGCTGAACCAGAACGTGCAGGCGGCGGAACAACTGGCAGAGATGGCGATTGCCAGCGCGCAGCGGCGACTGCGCGCCGCAAAAAAAGTGGTACGCAAAAAGCTCACCAGCGGTCCGGCGTTGCCGGGGAAACTGGCGGACTGTACCGCGCAGGATCTTAATCGGACCGAGCTGTTCCTTGTGGAAGGGGATTCGGCAGGCGGTTCCGCCAAGCAGGCGCGCGATCGCGAATATCAGGCGATCATGCCGCTCAAAGGTAAGATCCTTAACACCTGGGAGGTCTCTTCCGATGAAGTGCTGGCCTCGCAAGAGGTGCATGATATTTCCGTGGCGATCGGTATCGATCCGGACAGCGACGATCTGAGTCAGCTGCGCTACGGCAAGATCTGTATCCTGGCGGATGCGGACTCCGATGGTTTGCATATCGCTACGCTGCTTTGCGCGCTGTTTGTCAGACATTTCCGCGCGCTGGTGAAGAATGGTCATGTCTACGTCGCGCTACCGCCGCTGTACCGTATCGATTTGGGTAAAGAGGTCTATTACGCGCTGACGGAAGAAGAGAAGGCAGGCGTACTGGAACAACTGAAGCGTAAGAAAGGCAAGCCGAACGTACAGCGTTTCAAAGGCCTGGGTGAAATGAACCCGATGCAGTTACGCGAAACCACGCTTGATCCAAATACTCGCCGCCTGGTGCAGCTCACCATTAGCGATGAAGACGATCAGCGTACTAACGCGATGATGGATATGCTGCTGGCGAAGAAACGTTCTGAAGATCGACGCAACTGGCTACAGGAAAAAGGCGATCTCGCGGATCTCGACGTGTAACGGTTGTTGCACGCTTTATCCGGTCTGCATGCCGCAGGCCGGATAAGCGAATCCGACATGACGCCACAGCCTGATGGCGACACTTGCGCATCGCATCAGGGAGACGTCAGACGAGGGTAATAACTTAAACGCCGGATTCCAGAATACGAATATTCATTTCCAGCACATCGTCTTTTACCGCGTCGCTGTAGGCTTTCATATGTGGGGTTTGCAGATGCGCCTCAAGGTGCGCAACGCTTTCCCACTGTTCAATCATCACGATCGAGTCAGGCGCCAGAGTCTGAAAACTCACGCCCGCGGCATGATCCACCATCGGCGCGTAACCGTGACACCCCTCTTCTTTAAGAACGGTTGGAATAATTTTCGCAAACTGGTCGAGGACGGCCTGACGGTGATGTTGGCCCGGACGCGTGCGAATTTCGGCAATGACGGTAAGCATGGTTAACTCCTTCTAATTCCAGGATGACCAGTTAAGCAAAAATTTCGCTCAGATGCTTGCGATATTCTGCGGTATAGCGCGGAACATCCGGCATTTTAATCACGTCGTTGGCAATAAACGTTGGCAGCGCGTCCATGCCCAGGAACTGGTTGGCTTTATGGAATGGCAGATAGACGCCATCTACGCCTACGCCGTGGAAAAACTGATCTTTTTCGGTAAATGCTTCCATCGGCGCGTTCCACGTCAGTGACAGCATATATTTTTTCCCCTGCACCAGACCGCCGGAACCGTACTTTTTAGCGGCATCGGAACGCGTGCGGCCATCGCTGGCATAGAGCGTGCCGTGACCTTCGGTAAAGACATCATCCATATATTTTTTTACTGTCCATGGCGCGCCCATCCACCAGCCTGGCATCTGCCAAATCACCACGTCAGCCCAGACGAAATTCTGCACCTCTTCTTTAATGTCATAGTCGCTGTCGGCGCGGACGATCTTAACCTGATGACCCAGATCGCGCAGCAGCCCATCGGCAACTTCGGTCAGGGTGTCATTCAACTGGCCGTTGGAGTGCGCGAATTTTTTCGCCCCGTTGATAATCAGGATGTTACTCATTTTGTGTCCTCAAGAAATGCGTTTGCTGCTGATTCTACGCTGACGGGCGGTGCGGTGAAATTAGCAAAATGTGCAAAGTCTTTTGCGTTTTTGGCAAAAGTCTCTGTTACCAACTTACTACGGCCTCAAATCCACCTTCCGCGGCGTTGCCAAACGACACCGTCATGCCGTGTAGCGTAGCGATGCGGCGGACGATTGATAATCCCAGACCGCTGCCGGTCACACTTTGGCCAGGCGGGCGGTAAAAACGCTCGCCGATATGCGTCAGAATCTCTGGCGCTACGCCGGGGCCATTATCTCTGACGGTGAAGCTGCGGGCATGTAAGGTAACATCGACGACGCTGCCCTGCGGACTGTAGCGAATCGCATTATCCAGCAGGTTACGCACTAACAGGCTTAAGAGTAGCGGCTGACCGGTACGTATGACGTCATGGGCGTTAAGCTGTAAACGCACGTCGATATTCGCCTGCTGCGCCGGATGATAAATATCCATTACCGCGGACTGCAGCAGTTCTTCCAGCGAAATCTCCGCCACATCCTGCAAATTATTGAGCGAGTCGAGACGCGATAACGTCAGTAGCTGATCGACCAGCCGCGTGGCGCGATCGATCCCCGCATGGAGCTGGGTCAGCGCTTTATCACGCGATAGCGGATCGTCGCCCGAGAGCTGCGCCACCTCGGTTTGTACTTTCAGCGCGGCCAGCGGGCTGCGCAATTCATGGGCGGCGTCGGAGGTAAATCGCCGTTCGCGCACCATCATGGAGTGGATGCGGCTAAAAAGCTGATTAAGCGCTTCGACCAGTGGGCGAACCTCGCTCGGTACGCCTTTGGCGTCGAGCGGCGTTTCCGATTCCGGCGACCGGAAGCGTAGCGCCTGCGCCAGTTTTTTCAACGGTCTGAGCTCGCGGTGAAGCAGGAGCAATAAAATCAGCAGCATGAAGGGAAGGGCGATCAGCCACGGCGTTAATTGCGCCGCTACGATCGCCAGCGCCATATCTTCGCGGTAATCCCACTCCTGACCGACGACGATACGATACTTGCCGTCCGCCGAGTTCAACCACAAAAAACGCCAGAGGTCGTTGTCATCCTTCAGATAGCCATTGTCGAAACCTTCCCGGCGATAGCGATACGGAATATCCTGACCGTTGTCGCCATCATGCAGCAACATTTTGCCATCAGCGGAAAAGATGGCGAACGCCAGCGCATCGTCATCGATATGCCCATGTTTTAATTTCTTTGGCGTATGCGCCATGCGCTGCGGGGCGTTGATCTCGTTAAGATCGAGGGTGCTAAGCCGTCTGGCGAACAACATCAACTGTGTGTCAAACAGCTCGTCGACATTATCCGTCGTCTTTCTCCAGGCCACAAAACTGGAAATTGCCCAAGTGATGGAGACCAGAATCAGGAAAATAAGCGTCAGCCTGACGCGCAGGCTGAGACGTTGCGTCAATTTCATGCGTCACCCAGGGTGTAGCCGATGCCGTGTACGGTGCGAATAAATTCGCTGCCGAGCTTGCGGCGTAAATGATGAACATGGACTTCCACTGCATTGCTGGACACGTCGTCATCCCAGTTATACAGCTTCTCTTCAATAAGCTTGCGCGGCAGCACGCGACCTTTGTTGCGCAGTAAGAGTTCCAGCAACGCGAACTCTTTTGGTTTTAAGGCCAGCGGTTCGCCGGCAAGCGTCGCGACGAGATTGCCTGGATTGAGCGTCACCTGGCCGTGGCGCAATTCGCTACTGGCCTGACCGCTGGCGCGGCGTACCAGCGCCTCCAGACGGGCGGCGACCTCAATGAGCGCGAAAGGTTTACATAAATAGTCATCGGCGCCCAGACGTAGCCCCTCGACGCGCTCTGCTAACGCGTCGCGCGCCGTCAGGATCAGTACCGGTTCCGGTTTACCCTTTTCGCGCCATTCGCGCAAAATATCCCGTCCGTCCATGCCTGGCAGCGTCAAATCTAAAATAACCGCATCATAAGGCGCGCTGTAAAGCGCCTCTTTGCCCGGACGTCCCTCGGTAAACCAGTCGACGCTGAAACCCATTTTACTCAGGCCCGCTTTTATGCCATCGCCAATAAGTGTGTCATCTTCTACCAGTAAAATTCGCATCTGTTCTTCCTTGCGGTAACTCGCGTTACCGTCAGTTAACCTTGTCGCCGCAGGCGATGTACAGAAAAAAAGATTCTTTTTTTGCCTTAAGAAGTTGTTAAGGATTACCTTATTAAATGGATCTGAAACGACATGAAAGGGAAAAGTAATCATGAAAAAATTAGCTGCAATCGTTGCCGTTATGGCACTGTGTTCTACCCCGGTTCTGGCGGCTCAGCAGGGCGGTTTCTCCGGCCCGTCGGCGACGCAAACGCAAGGCGGCGGATTTGTCGGCCCGAACGGCAGCAGCACGACGGTAGAGAGCGCTAAATCGCTGCGTGACGATGCGTGGGTAACGCTGCGCGGGAATATCGTTGAGCGCATTTCCGACGACCTGTATGTGTTTAAAGATGCGACCGGTACTATCAATGTGGATATTGACCACAAGCGCTGGAACGGCCTGACCGTAACCCCGCAGGATACCGTTGAAATTCAGGGTGAAGTGGATAAAGACTGGAACTCTGTCGAAATCGACGTAAAACAGATTCGTAAAGTGAATCCGTAATCCCACATTGCGCAAGATCGGTCAGGATTCACCGCCGCCCGGTGGGCAGAATAGGCCACAAGGAGGCAGTGATGAATGACCTGATCAGCGCGGCTTATTCCGAACGTCTGCGGCGCGTTTGCGACCACATTGAGCGTCATCTGGATGAGCCTCTGTCGATTGAGGCGTTAAGCCGGATGGCGCACAGCTCGCCGTTTCATTTTCATCGGCAGTTTACCGCCTGGAGCGGGCTTCCGCTCTATCGCTATATCCAGTGGCTGCGTTTGCGCCGTGCGTCATGGCGGCTGGCGTTTAACCCGCAGGATAAAGTTATCGATATCGCGCTGGATGCCGGGTTCCAGAATCCGGAGTCGTTCACACGTGCTTTCAAAACCGCGTTTGGTCAAAGCCCGCGCCGGTTTCGGCAATCGCCGGACTGGCTGGCCTGGAACCAACGCGTTCCTAAACTTGCGTTACAGGAGCAGCATGTCATGGACGTAAAAATCGTTGAATTTCCACCTACCCGCGTCGCGATGCTGACGCATCTGGGGCATCCGGATAAGGTCAACGCCAGCGCGGCGAAATTTATTGCATGGCGGCGCGAAACGGGTCAGTCGCCGATTGCCAGCAGTCAAACTTTTGGTATTGCCTGGCACGACCCGCAGACGACGCCGCCGGATCAATTCCGCTTTGATATCTGCGGCAGCGTCCACCAGCCGATAGCCGAAAATGACGTTGGCGTGGTGAATAGCGAGATTCCTGGCGGGCGCTGCGCGGTGGTGCGCCATCAGGGATCGCTCGACAGCCTCCCGGAGAGCGTGTGGTATTTATTCCGCGAATGGCTACCGGCCAGCGGCGAGACGCTGCGCGATTTTCCGGTCTTCTTCCAGTACCTGAATTTCGTCAATGAGGTGGCGGAACATGAGCTGCTGACGGATATCTATCTGCCGCTTCGTTAACTTCCTCGCAACCTGTCTCACGGTTTGTGACTCAGACCGTGAGATAGGGTATTATCTGCGGCAATATTGCCGTCCGAACGGTCAGCATGCAGATTGAGGATCCCCTGTTAATGAGCGATATGGCAGAGCGCCTTGCGCTACATGAATTTACGGAAAACGCCTACTTAAACTACTCCATGTACGTGATCATGGATCGTGCGTTGCCGTTTATTGGCGACGGCCTGAAGCCGGTACAGCGCCGCATCGTCTATGCGATGTCAGAGCTGGGGCTGAACGCCAGCGCTAAATTTAAAAAATCCGCCCGTACCGTCGGTGACGTACTGGGTAAGTATCATCCGCACGGCGACAGCGCCTGCTATGAAGCCATGGTGCTAATGGCGCAGCCGTTCTCTTACCGTTACCCGCTGGTCGATGGCCAGGGAAACTGGGGCGCGCCGGATGATCCGAAGTCATTCGCGGCAATGCGTTATACCGAATCTCGCCTGTCCAAATATGCCGAGCTGCTGTTAAGCGAACTCGGTCAGGGGACGGCGGACTGGGTGCCAAACTTCGACGGCACGATGCAGGAACCGAAAATGTTACCGGCGCGTCTGCCGAACATCCTGCTGAACGGCACCACCGGTATTGCGGTGGGCATGGCAACAGATATCCCGCCGCACAACCTGCGCGAAGTGGCGAAAGCGGCGATTACGCTGATTGAGCAGCCGAAAACGACGCTGGATCAGTTGCTGGATATCGTCCAGGGGCCGGATTACCCGACCGAAGCGGAGATCATTACCCCACGTGCGGAAATTCGTAAAATTTACGAAAACGGGCGGGGCTCCGTGCGTATGCGCGCGGTATGGACCAAAGAAGACGGCGCCGTGGTAATTTCCGCGCTGCCGCATCAGGTGTCTGGCGCGAAAGTGTTGGAGCAGATTGCTGCGCAGATGCGTAATAAAAAACTGCCGATGGTGGACGATCTGCGCGATGAATCGGATCACGAAAACCCGACGCGTTTAGTGATTGTGCCACGCTCCAACCGTGTGGATATGGAACAGGTGATGAACCATCTGTTCGCCACCACCGATCTGGAAAAAAGCTACCGTATTAACCTGAACATGATCGGTCTGGATGGTCGTCCGGCGGTGAAAAACCTGCTGGAGATCCTCACCGAGTGGTTGGCGTTCCGTCGCGACACGGTACGCCGTCGTCTGAACTATCGTCTGGAGAAAGTGCTTAAGCGCCTGCATATTCTCGAAGGTTTGCTGGTGGCGTTTCTCAACATCGACGAAGTGATTGAGATTATCCGTAACGAGGATGAGCCGAAACCCGCGCTGATGTCGCGTTTCGGCATCAGCGAAACCCAGGCGGAAGCGATTCTCGAACTGAAACTGCGCCATCTCGCCAAACTGGAAGAGATGAAAATTCGCGGCGAGCAGGACGAGCTGGAAAAAGAGCGGGACCAGTTGCAGGGCATTCTCGCGTCCGAACGCAAAATGAATACCTTGCTGAAAAAAGAGCTACAGGCAGATTCCGATGCCTATGGCGACGATCGCCGTTCTCCGCTGCGTGAGCGCGAAGAAGCTAAAGCGATGAGCGAACACGACATGCTGCCGTCCGAACCGGTGACTATCGTGCTGTCGCAGATGGGCTGGGTGCGCAGCGCCAAAGGTCATGATATTGATGCGCCGGGGCTTAACTATAAAGCGGGCGACAGCTTTAAAGCCGCGGTGAAAGGTAAGAGCAATCAACCGGTGGTGTTTATTGATACCACCGGGCGCAGCTATGCTATTGATCCCATTACGCTTCCCTCGGCGCGTGGGCAGGGCGAGCCGCTGACCGGCAAACTCACGCTGCCGCCGGGGGCGACCGTAGAGCATATGCTGATGGAAGGCGATGACCAGAAACTGCTGATGGCGTCGGATGCGGGCTACGGCTTCGTTTGTACGTTTAACGATCTGGTTGCCCGTAACCGTGCCGGTAAGGCGTTGATTACACTGCCGGAAAATGCGCACGTCATGCCGCCGCTGGTGATTGAAGACGAGCACGATATGCTGCTGGCGATTACCCAGGCCGGACGGATGTTGATGTTCCCGGTAGACTCTCTGCCGCAGCTGTCGAAAGGCAAAGGGAATAAGATCATTAATATCCCCTCTGCAGAAGCGGCGAAAGGCGATGATGGACTGGCGCACCTGTACGTGCTGCCGCCACAAAGCACTCTGACTATCCATGTCGGGAAGCGCAAAATCAAACTGCGCCCTGAAGAGTTACAGAAGGTGGTCGGCGAACGCGGACGCCGTGGCACATTAATGCGCGGCCTGCAGCGTATCGATCGCATTGAGATTGATTCACCGCATCGTGTAAGTCATGGCGACAGCGAAGAGTAAGACAGGGGCACCCGTAAGCCGGACAAGGCATTTAAGCCGCCATCCGGCGATCTGCCGTTGCCGGATGACGACGCAGTAGCGTCTTATCCGGCCTACGGTTTCAGATCGGATTAACATTAAAATTTCCCGTAAAACCGTTGTTTATTCGTGCATTGCGATTAACAATACGTTTTTCCAGAGAGCCACACTTACCAAAATCCTAACCTGAATTTCAGGTGACGTAGAATGCCGGGCTCTTAGGCCTTCAGAGGTTGTTATGCTATATATTTTTCGTCTTATTGTTACCGTTATTTACTCCATTCTGGTCTGTGTTTTCGGTTCTATTTACTGCCTTTTCAGCCCACGTAACCCAAAACACGTGGCGACGTTTGGACATATGTTCGGCCGTCTGGCCCCGCTGTTTGGCCTGAAAGTGGAGTGCCGCAAACCCGCCGACGCGGAAAATTATGGCAATGCTATCTATATTGCTAACCATCAGAATAATTATGATATGGTCACGGCGGCGAATATTGTGCAGCCGCCAACGGTGACGGTGGGGAAAAAAAGCCTGCTTTGGATCCCGTTTTTTGGGCAACTGTACTGGCTGACCGGTAATCTGCTGATTGACCGTAATAACCGCGCCAAAGCGCATAGCACCATTGCGGCAGTGGTTAACCATTTTAAAAAGCGCCGTATTTCTATCTGGATGTTCCCTGAAGGTACGCGTAGCCGGGGACGCGGCCTGCTGCCGTTTAAAACCGGCGCGTTTCATGCGGCTATCGCGGCTGGTGTGCCGATCATTCCTGTCTGCGTTTCCAACACCTCTAACAAAGTCAATCTAAACCGCCTGAACAACGGACTGGTTATTGTGGAAATGCTGCCGCCAGTCGACGTCAGCGAATATGGTAAAGATCAGGTTCGCGAGCTGGCGGCCCACTGCCGTGCGTTAATGGAGCAAAAAATCGCGGAACTTGATAAAGAGGTTGCGGAACGTGAAGCGACCGGTAAGGTTTAAGCAGTCTTACTCTGTTATTGTAGAAATCATTTTTTCAGGCACAACTCTTTAGCCTGTTTTACATGGAGCTTATATGTCATTCAGTCGGCGTCAGTTTCTTCAGGCATCGGGAATCGCACTATGTGCAGGCGCGATTCCCCTCAGGGCGAATGCTGCCGGTCAGCAACAGCCGTTGCCTGTTCCGCCGTTGCTGGAGTCCCGTCGCGGGCAGCCGTTGTTTATGACGCTACAGCGAGCGCACTGGTCCTTTACGCAAGGCACGCGCGCGCCGGTCTGGGGAGTGAACGGTCGTTATCTGGGGCCGACAATCCGCGTCTGGAAAGGCGATGACGTTAAACTCATCTATAGCAACCGCCTGGCGGAAAATGTCTCCATGACGGTTGCTGGTTTACTGGTGCCGGGGCCGCTGATGGGTGGCCCGGCGCGTATGATGTCGCCGAACGCGGACTGGGCGCCGGTGTTGCCGATTCGTCAGAGCGCCGCGACGCTGTGGTATCACGCTAACACGCCTAACCGCACTGCGCAGCAGGTGTATAACGGCCTGGCAGGAATGTGGCTGGTCGAAGACGACATCAGTAAAACGCTGCCCATTCCGAACCATTACGGCGTGGATGATTTTCCCGTCATTATCCAGGATAAACGGCTGGATAACTTTGGGACGCCGGAGTACAGCGAACCGGGAAGCGGTGGTTTTGTCGGCGATACGCTGCTGGTGAACGGCGCGCAAAGCCCCTATGTCGAAGTGTCCCGCGGCTGGGTGCGGTTACGGTTGTTGAACGCCTCGAACTCGCGGCGCTATCAGCTTCAGATGAGCGATGGCCGGGCGCTGCATGTGATTTCAGGCGATCAGGGCTTTTTACCTGCGCCGGTTTCCGTCAAACAGTTGTCACTGGCGCCCGGCGAGCGACGTGAAATCCTGGTTGATATGACCAACGGCGACGAAGTCTCGATCACCTGCGGGGAAGCGGCCAGCATAGTCGATCGGATTCGCGGTTTCTTTGAGCCTTCCAGTATTCTGGTTTCGACCCTGGTGCTGACGTTACGGCCAACCGGATTGCTGCCGCTGGTGACCGATAATCTGCCGATGCGTCTGTTGCCGACGGAGATCATGAGCGGCGCGCCTGTCCGCAGTCGGGACATCAGTCTTGGCGACGATCCGGGGATTAACGGCCAACTGTGGGATGTGAATCGCATTGATATTACCGCCCAACAAGGCACCTGGGAGCGCTGGACGGTACGCGCCGATATGCCGCAGTCGTTCCATATTGAGGGCGTCTCTTTCCTGATTCGTAACGTCAACGGCGCTATGCCGTTCCCGGAAGATAGAGGCTGGAAAGATACCGTCTGGGTGGATGGGCAAGTCGAACTGCTGGTCTATTACGGTCAGCCGTCCTGGCCGCACTTCCCGTTCTATTTCAACAGCCAGACGCTGGAAATGGCTGACCGCGGCTCGATTGGGCAAATGCTGGTGAATCCAGCGTCGTAAAGCGTCCGAGTACGGGTCTGAATAGCGCAGACCCGTCAGGGTTTTCAGGAAGGAGCAAACAGCGTGGGAAGCAGCAGACTCAACTGCGGGAAGTAGCAAATCATCGCCATGACCACAAAGAGTGCCAGAAACATCGGTAATAGCGGTTTGACGACTTTATCAATACTGATTTTGCCGATACTGCAACCGACGAACAAAATAGTGCCTACCGGGGGCGTACACAGTCCGATGGTTAAATTGAAAACCATAATAATGCCAAAATGGACAGGGTCGATTCCCAGATGTTGAGCAATGGGAAGGAAAATAGGCGTAAAGATTAGAATAGCCGGGGTAATATCCATAAACGTCCCGACGAATAACAAAATGAGATTGATAATCAGCAAGATGACCCATTTATTTTCGGACACGCTGGTAATCATTTCATTAATCAGTTCAGGAACATCGGCATTGGTCATCGCCCATGACATTCCCATTGAGCAGCCGACCAGTAAGAGAACAATAGAGCTGGTTACTACCGAATCCAGCAGAATATCGCGCAACTTACTCACATTAATTTCTCGATAAATGGCCGCCAGCGCCAGGCTATAGATTACCGCGATCGCAGAGGCCTCTGTTGGCGTAAATACGCCGCCGATAATGCCGCCGATAATAATAAATATCAGCAACAGGCTGGGCAATGAATCGCGGAATACCGACAGAAACTGCCGCAGGTTGATGCGTTCGGCAACCGGGTAATGGTGGCGATGGGCATACAGCGCCGCTACCGTCATTAAAGCCAGCGCGGTTAAGATGCCGGGCAGGTAGCCCGCCAAAAACAGGGCGGCGACAGAGGTGCCGCCGCTAGCCAGCGAATAGACAATTAGCACGTTGCTGGGCGGGATCATCAAGCCAATCGGCGCCGAAGCGACGTTGATCGCCGTAGAGAACGCCGGAGAGTAGCCCTCTTTTTCCTGTAATGGCGACATGATGCCGCCCACCGCGGCCGCAGAAGCGACAGCCGAGCCGGATATCGCGCCAAACAGGGTGTTCGCCAGAATATTGCAGTGCGCCAGCGAACCGGGAAGGCGGCCAACTAACGCCTGAGCCAGATTCACCAGGCGCCGGGCGATTCCCCCGGTATTCATGATATTGCCGGCTAACACAAAAAAGGGGATCGCCAGCAGCGTAAAGCCATCGAGACCGACGGTCATTTTTTGTGAAATAACCGAGATTGCCGCATCCGGGGGAAGGGCTATCAGGATTGAGAATAAGGACGACAGCCCGATAGCGAATGTAATAGGAACGCCGACCGCCAGCATAATGGCAAAACTGCCAAATAAAACAATTATTGGGTAAATATATTCAAAGTCCATATATCCCTCGTTAGCGAAGATGGCGCTGATGATAATTATCAATAACGTTCACAATGGTGTAGTACACCAGGATGACGCCGCTAATCGGCATGACCCAATAGACTTTATCCATAGGCCATTTTAATACCGGGGACATTTGGCTGACGTGCGCCGCTTTTTCAACAATAATATCACCGCCGTACACCATAAAAATCAGCGCGAACACGGTAATAATCACCTGAATGATACTGTCGAGCACGAGGGCGGGCGTTCGGGAGAGTTTTTGCGCTAACAAATCGATAGCTAAATGTTTTTTTAATCCGGCGGTATAGACGCCGCCTAACAGAATCATCCACATAAAAAGAATCTGGGTGAATTCGTCGAGCGTGCTGCTTGGCGCGTTGAATATAAAGCGCGCCGCCACCTGCCAGGATACGCAGGCAACCATGATCGCCAGAATAATACAGCAGCACCCGGCCAGTATTTTGTTCAGTGCATTGGTGAGTATTCGCATATTACATCCTGTAAAGGGCAGGAGAACCCTGCCCGGCAGATTTACATATTCTCGATGTATTCCAGATCCTTCGCTGACTGAGCGTCTTTTGCGCGGAACTCATCAAACAAGGGCTTAACACGCTGTTTGAACGCGGATTTATCAATATCAACAACAGTCGCGTTCATGGCCTTCATGCTCTCATAAGCCTCTTTTTCTGCGGCGGGCCAGATGACATCTTTCATTTGCTGCATGGATTCATCTGCGGCTTTATATAACGCTTTCCGCTCTTTATCGCTCAATTTGTTAAGTACTTTGGTACTGATGACCAGGACATCCGGCACCATCGTGTGCTCGTCGCGGGAATAGAATTTCGCCACCTCCGCATGACGCATATCGGCATAAACCACGGGGTTGTTTTCGCCGCCATCGACCACGCCTTGCTGGAGCGCGGTATAGAGTTCGCCTTGCGCCATCGGCGTCGGCACACCGCCGAGCGCTTTCACCATCGCGATAGCGCTGGGGCTTTGCTGCACTCTGATTTTCATACCGGCTAAATCGTCGGGTTGAGTGATGGGCTTACCAGCGTAAAAACTGCGGGCGCCGCCGTCGTACCAGGTTAAGCCGACGAAGCCTTTGCTTTCGGAGGACGCGAGAATGCGTTTCCCTAAGTCGCTTTTCAGTACGTTGTAGTAGTGATCGCGGTCACGGAATAAAAACGGCAGGCTAAACACGCTATATTCCGGCGCAAAAGACTCCAGCGATGCCGCATTGACTTTCACCATTTGCAGAGCGCCGGAGTTCATCAATTCCAGCGATTCACGTTCGTTGCCCAGCGTGGCGTTGGGGTAAATACGAATATTTAATTCGCCGTCCGAATAGGCTTTCGCTTTATCGGCCAGATAGCTCATCGCTTTGTGAACGGCGTGGCTTTTATCCTGATTGTGGCTCAGTTTCAGCGTGGTTTTGGCGAGCGCTGGAAATGCCAGTAGCAAACAGCCGGCCAGTAATACCGCTGATGTTGTGAATGAACGTGTGTTTTTCATATCTGCTTCCTTATAGGTTGGGATTCCTGTGGTTATCGTTGATTAATTAATAACCTGCTGATACGTAAGGTATTGCGTAGGGGAAAGGCGTGTTGATGGTGTTCTTTATCCCCTGAATTCTGTCAGCCAATTTAATTTAATCAATAGACCAAAGAAAGAGATCTGGTTCACAGAAGAAAGTCATGGTAAAAACAGTGTCGTGAGAAATTCGGCGAAGATTTTTTATATATTGCTGATAATGTGATGTTTTTTACTTTTTGTTGTTATGACGATACTGCGTTTTTAGACGTGGGTATAATTAATTGCATACCAATTTGAAGATATTCATAAGACCAATTTCAAACACCTCAGGCCAGGCCGTTGAAAGTTGTTTCTATTTCGCGCCAACCCTGCATATAAGGCGATAATCTCCTTCATTTTCGCTATAGATACGGCTTATAATCCCCGACCTTTGATTATTTTTTTGCCAATCGTTTTGGAAGCAATATGAGCGCTATCTCCCTGATCCAACCGGATCGCGACCTTTTCTCCTGGCCGCAGTACTGGGCCGCCTGCTTTGGGCCGGCGCCGTTTTTGCCGATGTCACGTGACGAGATGGATCAACTTGGCTGGGATAGCTGCGACATTATTCTGGTAACCGGCGACGCCTACGTCGACCATCCGAGCTTCGGCATGGCGATTTGCGGTCGTATGCTGGAAGCGCAGGGCTTCCGCGTGGGGATCATCGCCCAGCCGGACTGGAACAGCAAAGACGACTTTATGCGTCTGGGAAAACCGAACCTGTTCTTCGGCGTCACCGCCGGCAACATGGACTCGATGATCAACCGTTACACCGCTGACCGTAAGCTGCGCCACGATGACGCCTACACCCCAGATAACGTCGCGGGCAAACGCCCGGACCGCGCCACGCTGGTCTATACCCAGCGTTGCAAAGAAGCGTGGAAAGATGTCCCGGTGATCCTCGGCGGCATTGAGGCCAGTCTGCGCCGTACCGCGCATTACGACTACTGGTCTGATACTGTGCGTCGTTCAGTGTTAGTCGATTCCAAAGCCGACATGCTGATGTTTGGCAACGGCGAGCGTCCGCTGGTGGAAGTGGCGCACCGTCTGGCAATGGGCGAAACCATCGATCAGATTCGCGACGTGCGTAACACTGCGATTATGGTTAAAGAAGCGCTGCCTGGCTGGAGCGGCGTCGACTCCACTCGTCTGGACACGCCGGGTAAAATCGATCCAATTCCCCATCCCTATGGTGAGGATCTGCCGTGCGCGGATAACAAGCCGGTCGCGCCGAAAAAGCAGGAAGCTAAAGCGATTACCGTGCAGCCGCCGCGTCCGAAGCCGTGGGAAAAAACCTATATCCTGCTGCCATCCTTTGAAAAGGTGAAAGGCGACAAGGTGCTGTACGCCCATGCGTCGCGTATTCTGCATCACGAAACTAACCCTGGCTGCGCGCGGGCGCTGATGCAAAAACACGGCGACCGCTATGTCTGGATCAACCCGCCCGCCATACCGCTCTCCACTGAAGAGATGGATAGCGTGTTTGCGCTGCCGTATCAGCGTGTGCCGCACCCGGCTTACGGCAATGCCCGTATTCCGGCCTATGAGATGATCCGCTTTTCGATCAATATCATGCGCGGCTGCTTTGGCGGCTGCTCTTTCTGCTCGATCACTGAACATGAAGGGCGCATCATTCAGAGCCGCTCGGAAGACTCTATTATCAACGAGATCGAAGCGATCCGCGACACGGTGCCGGGGTTTACCGGCGTGATCTCCGATCTGGGCGGTCCTACCGCGAACATGTATATGCTGCGCTGTAAGTCGCCGCGTGCGGAGCAGACCTGTCGTCGCCTGTCATGCGTCTATCCGGATATCTGTCCGCATATGGATACTGACCATACGCCGACGATCAATCTTTATCGCCGCGCCCGTGAGCTGAAAGGCATTAAGAAAATCTTAATTGCCTCCGGCGTGCGCTACGACATCGCTGTAGAAGATCCTCGCTACATTAAAGAGCTGGCAAGCCATCATGTGGGCGGCTATCTGAAGATTGCGCCGGAGCATACTGAAGAAGGTCCGCTGTCGAAAATGATGAAGCCGGGTATGGGCAGCTACGATCGCTTTAAAGAGTTATTTGACCTTTACTCTAAACAGGCCGGAAAAGAGCAGTATCTGATCCCATATTTTATCTCCGCGCATCCGGGCACGCGGGACGAGGATATGGTGAATCTGGCGCTGTGGCTCAAGCGCCACCGCTTCCGTCTGGATCAGGTGCAGAACTTCTACCCGTCGCCGTTGGCAAATTCGACCACCATGTATTACACCGGCAAAAACCCGCTGGGTAAAATTGGTTATAAGAGTGAAGATGTGGTGGTGCCGAAGGGAGACAGGCAGCGTCGCCTGCATAAGGCACTGCTGCGTTATCACGATCCGGCGAACTGGCCGCTGATTCGCCAGGCGCTGGAAGCGATGGGGAAAAAGCATTTGATTGGCGGTCGCCGTGAGTGTCTGGTGCCTGCGCCGACCATTGAAGAGATGCGCGAAGCGCGTCGCCAGAACCGCAACACGCGCCCGGCGTTGACCAAGCATACGCCGGTGGAACATCAGCGGCAGGGGCTTGCTGCGAATAAGAAGCGCGGGAAAGGCGCAGGGCGTTAATTACCTTTGAATCTGTTGCTTCTGGAAGCTAATGTTTTTGGAAGTAACAGACATCTAAATATATTGTGTCGGTCTTTAGTAATTGCTAAATTACGGGGAGCTTTATATTTTATTTAAATATTATTGATTGTATAAATTAATTATATATTACCTTAATGATTAAGGCATGATGCTTTTATACAGCCCCAGAGGAGGGGATATCATGGGTATGATTATTATTCCCTGTTTTATCGTAATTGCTATAATAGCTGTTGTTATATTCATAATGGCTATTAAAGCATGTAATATGGAAAAACGTGAAGACAGGCAAATGACTCTTGCAGGGATAATTTTAATGGGTGTTATTGCCGCTATTCCTGGATGGTTTTTGTACGAAATATTTAGCCACGCGCCGTAATATTTAACCTACCAGGGTTGATATATTAAAATAGATAAGAAGTATATAATCTAAGGTATAATGCCTGATGGCGCTGCGCTTATCAGGTCTATGAATAGCACAGTTTTGTAGGCCGGATAAGGTGCTTACACCGCCATCCGGCAAAAGTGCTCCGTATTTATGCCTCACGAATTCTGGCCGCCAGCGCGGCCAGTTTTTCATCATCAGCCCGTTTATGATCGTGTGACGACAGATATCCTTCATACTGTTCGAAAAATTTATTCTGCCGCGATTCAATCGGTTTCCAGTGGGTTAAATCGCCAGTACCGTGCATGGGGCTTAATTTACTGTGCACATGGTCTACGCCGAAACCTTCGAAGAACATTCCCGTACGACTGACATCCGGGAAAGCCTTATCCAGTTTCTTAGCCACTTTTTGGGTCGCCAGCATCAGGTCCGCTAACGCCTGCGGCGGTAGATCGAACGCGTAGCTGGGGTAATGTTTTTTCGGGATCACTACGGTAAACCCATCGGTATTCGGAAAAATCGACAAAAAAGCCAGGTGATGCTCATCTTCCCAAACTTTATGACAAGGTGCTTTACCTTCAACTATTTGACAGAAAATGCAGGTCATTCCATTTCTCCGTTAACCGAGGGGCTTATCGATGCGTTAAGCGTTTAATACAAACCTAACACTTTCCACCATGCGAGGCCGACTGTCAAAAAGACCGCCTGATTAAAGAGGCTGATAATAAATCCCGTTCGCCACCAGACGCCCGTCGGTACATAGCCGGCGCCAAAAAGAATGGGGCCGCGTGCGTGGGTATACTGCGTAAGAGAGCAGTACAGGCTGCTGGTAAACGCCAGCATAAGCGCCATCGGCGCTGCCGGTATATTCAGATGCAGACCGACACCCAGAAATACCGCATACAGCGCGGCGATTTGCGCGTTGCCGCTGGCGAAAAAATAGTGGGTATAAAAATAGGCTGCGTTAAGCAGCAGCAGGATGATTATCCAACTGGTTCCATGCATCGTACTGCCGATGCTGTCGCCAATCAGGTTGCCAAACCAGCTGGTGAATCCTAGTTTCTTCAACTGGTTAGCCATCATCAGCAGCGCGGCAAACCAAATCAACGTATCCCAGGCGCCTTTTTCGCTTTTAACGTCTTCCCAGGTGAGCACGCCGCTCAGTAATAAAATAGAGAGACCGACAAAAGAGGCCGTCGTGGCATCCACGCCGAGCGAGCTACCAAAAATCCATAGCACCAGCAACACGCCGACGGTCGCCAGCATGAGCCACTCGCCGCGCGTCATACTGCCCATTTGCGCCAGCTCTTTGCGCGCCAAATCCGGCGCATCCGGCGTATGTTTAATTTCCGGACGCGTCAGCCAGTAGACCAGCAGCGGGACGATAAGAAAAGAGACCAGGCAAGGCAGGAGCGCGGCGATAAACCAGCTTCCCCAGCTCAACGTAACGCCGGCGTTCGCCGCCAGTTTTACCGCCAGCAGGTTACCCGTATAACCGGTCATAAACAGTGCGGCGGTGACGTCGTTAACATTGCCAATACAGGTGATCAGAAAGGTGCCGATTTTGCTGCGAGACTCATCTTCCGGATGTGAATCAAAGCTGCGCGCCAGCGAGTCGGCGATCGGGTAAATCACGCCGCCGCAGCGCGCGGTGTTACTGGGCATCGCGGGGGAGAGGATCAGATCGGCAAACGCCAGACCATAAGCCAGACCCAGCGTTCGTTTACCTAACAGACGGATCATTTGTAGGGCGATACGCCGACCCAGCCCGGTTTTGATAAACCCACGAGCAATCATAAAGGCGACGACGATAAGCCAGATCAGTGAACTGTTCAGCTCGCTCAAGGCCGTGGTAATCGCGCCGCTGGCCGTTTTGTCGCCGGCAGCATAGGCGAGCGCAAAGACGGTGATGCCAATAATACCGACCGCGCCAATAGGCAGCACTTTCGCCACGATAGAGGCGATCGTCGCGACAAAAATAATCGCGGAATGCCAGGCCGGCGCGCTTAATCCGGAAGGGGGCGTTAGCTGCCACAGTCCGGCGGCGATAACCAGAATAAGAATTAATGGGAGCCATTTGACGCCCTGAGATTTTTTTTCCGCCACAATCACACATCCATAAATATTTTATATACATTAAGTAAATTGATAATAATCATGAATAAATATTCATAAAATCAGAATAATTCTGCGCTTGTGTGTGGGGGAAATATACTGTTAAATGCGCGTAATTGTTTCTTAATATTTCGAAATGAAAAAAAGCCCGACGACATCGTCGGGCATGGCGTGCGATAAATCCGGCTTAACCGCCGAACTGATCCGGATCGGGGCCGAGGCGTTTTCCTTGATCCAGTTTTGCGATCTCGCCTAATTCATCTTTATCGAGACGGAAATCCCAGACAGCAAAGTTTTCCGCGATACGGGAAGGGGTGACGGATTTCGGAATGACGACCAGCCCGCAGTCCAGATGCCAGCGAATAACAATCTGGGCGGGCGTTTTGCCGTATTTATCCGCCAGTTCGCGAATCACTTTCTGATCGAATACGCCTTCGCCGCCCTGCGCCAGCGGGCTCCAGGACTCGGTCTGGATTTTATGCGTCGCATTCCACGCATGTAGCTGGCGCTGTTGCATCAAGGGGTGAAGCTCGATCTGGTTGATCACAGGGGTAACGCCGGTTTCATCGATCAGACGCTGGAGGTGATGGATCTGAAAGTTACAGACCCCGATACTCTTTACCAGCCCCTCTTTTTGCAGCGCGATCATGCCTTTCCAGGCGTCGACATAGTGATCGATAGCCGGTACGGGCCAGTGCATCAGATAGAGATCGAGATAATCAAGCTGCAGTTTTTTCAGACTCTCCTGCAGGGCTTCGCGGGGACGTTTTTGATCGTCATTCCACAACTTGGTGGTGATAAACAGCTCTTCCCGCGCTACGCTCGCTGCTTTTAGCGCTTTGCCGACGCCTTCTTCATTCTGATATGCTGTGGCGGTATCAATCGATCGATAGCCCACCTCCAGCGCTTTATGAATCGCCGCGATCACCTCTTCATTGCTTGCTTTCCAGACTCCCAGCCCAAGTTGTGGCATTACGTTGCCATCCTGTAGCCTGATAATGGTTGGATTAGCCATGATGTGTTCCTCTTTTAATTGGCTCGCCGGAGTCGGGGCCGGCGAGACTAAGTGACTTAAGTCTGGACGAAATGGCCAAAAACGAAAGTCAGAGGCGAAAAAACCTTAGCGCGCCGCTTCATAAATCCGACGGCTGACATCCAGCGTAATATCCTGATTTTCACCTAAATTTGTGCATCCATGTGCCTCAAGTTTAGCCAGTAGCGCCGGAATAGTGCTGCCATCCAGACCGTAATCGGACAAGTGGGTAGGCACGCCCATCTGTTCAAAGAAACGGCGGGTGGCGGCAATGGCGGCATCAATACGCTCGTCGTCGGAACCGTCGGTGATATTCCATACACGTTCAGCATATTGCAGGAGTTTTGCGCGTTTAACGTCTCGTTTTTCGTTCCATAGCGCAGGCAGAATGATAGCCAGCGTTTGGGCATGATCGAGACCGTGCATCGCGGTAAGCTCATGGCCCAGCATATGCGTCGCCCAGTCCTGCGGAACACCAGCGCCAATCAGGCCATTTAACGCCTGAGTAGCGGCCCACATCACGTTAGCGCGGACGTCATAGTTTTCAGGCTCTTGCAGCGCTTTGGGACCTTCTTCAATCAGTGTGAGTAAAATGCCTTCGGCGAAACGATCCTGAATTTTGCCGTTAACCGGGTAAGTGACGTACTGCTCAACGGTATGGACGAAAGCATCCACGACGCCGTTCGCAACCTGGCGCGGCGGCAATGTATAGGTGTAGACCGGATCCAGTACGGCAAACACCGGTTGCACGAACGAGGAGTGGAAGGCCTGTTTGTCGCCAGTGGTTTTACGGGAAATGACTGCGCCGGCGTTCGATTCTGAGCCGGTTGCCGGTAGGGTTAGCACAGACCCCATCGGGATTGCGCTACGAATCTCAGTACCGCCGGTTTCCAGAATGTGCCACGGATCGACGCCGTCCGTATACTGCGCCGCTGCGGCGATAAATTTGGTGCCGTCCAGTACGGAACCGCCGCCAACGGCCAGCAGGAAGGTAATATTTTCGTCGCGCACAAGCTGCACGGCCTTCATCAGCGTTTCATAGGACGGGTTCGGTTCAATACCGCCAAACTCCCGAACATCCAGTCCTTTTAACGCTTCCTGAACTTGCGCCAGTACGCCGGTCTTTTTCACGCTACCGCCGCCATAGGTAATCAGCACGCGGGCGTCCTGCGGGATCTGATCGCGAAGATCGACGATAGCGCCTTTACCAAACAGAATGCGGGTAGGGGTATGTAATTTGAAATTGTTCATTGCTCATTCCCTTATGTGGGTAAAAAGAGGGCAGGCGGCTGTCTGCCTGATGGTCATCATTGTGGTCTTGTGAGGGATGTCTCTCAATGCACATTTCTGCCAATGTTTTGCCTATTTCTCCAGAATGCTGGAGAAAATCGCTAAAAATGCGCACAATCCAGCGGAGTGGATTTGATGAAAAAATGGCGCGTTATGAATCGTGAAGCAATTTGCTTACAGTTGGCGGATAAAATTAATCATTTAAAAAATAATGATAAAATAATCAGCGAGCGGCTGGCGGGCATTCGTCTGTTGTATGGTGTTGAACCGGGGCCGCGCACGCCGGTCATGTATCAGCCTGGCATCATATTTCTCTTTTCCGGCCATAAAATTGGCTATATTAACAAGCGCAAGTTTCGTTATGACGCTAATGAATATCTCTTACTGACCGTGCCGCTCCCTTTTGAATGCGAGACCTGGGCGACGCCGGAGGTACCGCTGGCCGGTATTCGGCTCGATATTGATGTGCTGCAACTGCAAGAGTTGCTCATGGACATTGGCGAAGATGAGCGTTTCCAGTTGCCGATGGCGGCCAGTGGGATTAACTCCGCCACGCTGTCGGACGAGATTTTATGTGCGGTGGAAAGATTGCTGGATGTGATGGAGCGCCCGCTGGATGCGCGGATTCTGGGAAAACAGATTATTCGCGAAATTCTTTATCATGTGCTGATGGGGCCGCGCGGCGGGGCGCTGCTTGCGCTGGTTAGTCGCCAGACGCACTTTAGCCTGATCAGTCGCGTACTTAAACAGATCGAAATGAAATACACCGAGAACCTGAATGTTGAGCAACTGGCGGCAGAAGCGAACATGAGCGTGTCGGCGTTTCACCATAATTTTAAGGCGGTCACCAGCACCTCGCCGTTGCAGTATTTAAAAAGCTACCGACTGCATAAAGCGCGGATGATGATGATTCACGACGGTATGAAGGCCAGCGCCGCGGCGATGCGGGTCGGCTATGAGAGCGCATCGCAGTTTAGCCGGGAGTTTAAACGTTATTTTGGCGTTACGCCGGGCGAAGATGCGGCAAGAATGCGGACAATGCAAGGGAGCTAAGTGGGGCATCCCGCCACGGGTCAACGAAGCGTAACCGGGCCATCCTGGCCGATTATGGATACGTCAGGCGTTACAGTATTTCTTTTTAATCACCACGACCAGCGTACCTAACAGCCCGGCGACCAGTAGCGCGACGGGAAGGATCATTAAAAATGTCATTACCTGGTCTTCATGGCGCTTAACAAACGGGATCATACTGAGCGCGTAGCCGAAGCTGGTCACGACAGTCACCCACAGCAGGCCGCTTAACCAGTTAAAAAACTGAAACCGGCGGTTGGACAGGCCGGAAATACCCGCCATTGTTGGCAGCAGAGTGCGGACAAACGCCAGAAAGCGCCCGGCAAGCAACGCTAACAAACCGTGGCGGTCAAACATGCAGGTGGCGCGCTGATGATATTTTGCCGGAAGCTGCGCCAGCCAGCCTTTGACGGTACGCGTATTACCGAGCCAGCGTCCCTGGATATAACTTAGCCAGCAGCCGAGACTGGCCGCGGTGGTGAGAATGCCAATCGTCGGCAAAAAATGCATCACATCCTGGGCGATCAACGCGCCTGCCAGTAGCAGCAGACTATCGCCAGGTAAGAATGACGCTGGCAGCAGACCGTTTTCTAAAAATAGCGTGGCGAACATGACAAAGTAGACGACGCTAACAACGTGTGGATTCGCCAGCGCGGCAAAATCATGTTGCCAGAGCGCAGCGATAATATCTTGAATGACAGCCATGAACTTTCCTGTGGAACAGCATTTATGCTTTTATTCGCCTATTGTACTCCTGAATCGTCCGGGATGCCTTGATCCCGGACGCAACAAACGCAGACTTTTCCACGGAAATTGTCTGCATATATGTCCATCCCCGGCAACTTTACACAATTCTGGCGAAGCCGGCGGCTAAATCAGCGATCAAATCATCAACACTCTCTAAACCAATATGCACCCGAACCAGCGTACCGGTAAAATCTACGCCGCCTGCGGGACGAATCGCGGCGATCTGTTCCGGCTGATTAGCAATAATCAGCGATTCGTAGCCTCCCCAGGAGTAGGCCATACTGAACAGCGAAAAGTTATCCAGATAGGCTGATAATTCTGCCTCGGTCAGCTTTTTATTGAGCACAAAGGAGAACAGGCCGCTGCTGCCTGTAAAGTCTCGTTTCCAGAAGGCATGACCTTTGCTACCCGGCAGGGCCGGATGATTAACGCGCGCGACCTGAGGATGGTTCGCCAGCCATGCGGCGATTTTGAGGCTGCTTTCTTGATGCTGGCGCAGTCGGACGCCGAGCGTGCGCAGACCGCGGCTGGTCATATAAGCCGTGTCGGCGTCGAGCATTTGCCCCATCAGATAGGCGTTTTCCCGCAATTGTTCCCAGCAACGCGCATTTGCAACGGCAGTCCCGACCATCGCATCAGAATGACCAATCAGATACTTAGTGCCCGCCTGAATAGAGATATCAATATCGAACTCCAGAGCTTTGAACAGAACGCCAGCCGCCCAGGTATTATCAATCATGATGACGGCTTCTGGCGCGACGCGTCTGACCGCACTGACAATGGTCGGAATATCATGTACTTCCATGGTAATAGAACCGGGGGATTCCAGAAAAACGACTTTCGTGTTCGGCTGAATATGTTGCGTGATATCAGCGCCGATGAGCGGGTCGAACCAGCTTGTCGTCACGCCCAGTTTGCCGAGAATTTTGCTGCAGAAATCCTGGCTGGGTTCATAGGCTGTGTTGGTCATCAGGATGTGGTCGCCCTGCTCAACGAATGCCAGAATGGTGTTGGCGACCGCCGCCGCGCCGCACGGGAAGAGCGCGCATCCGGCGCCGCCTTCCAGTTCACACATGGCTTCCTGGAGCGAAAAGTGGGTCAGCGTTCCCCGGCGTCCGTAAAATAATTCGCCGTTGGCGCGATTGCGGGTAGCGTGTTTTTTGGCCTCGACGGTGTCAAACACCAGTGAAGAAGCGCGTTGAATCACACTATTCACTGAGCCAAGCGTGTATTTTTTGCTGCGTCCTGCGTTTACCAGTTTGGTATCCAACTGTTTATCCGTCATGTTGCGTTTCCTGATTTTAACCGTCTGGATGTCTAAACTAGCATGAATATAACCATCTGCACCCTGGCGACGTGTGATACAGATGAAAATTTTGCCAAAATAAAAACAGGTGGCTTTTTTAATGCGTAAGCGCAAAGAAAAAGCAGTAAAGGTGCGGCAGTATGTAAATAGTAATGAGAACGACTATCAATTCGACGTTGTTTTGATATTATTATGCTCAGATTTTGTGATTTGCGTCCTGGAGATACAGAGTGGGTAATAATTTGATGCAGACGGATCTTTCCGTCTGGGGCATGTATCAGCACGCCGATATTGTCGTGAAGTGCGTGATGATTGGTTTGATTCTGGCGTCAGTCGTCACCTGGGCTATCTTCTTCAGTAAAAGTGTTGAATTTTTCACTCAAAAGCGCCGCTTAAAGCGTGAACAACTGCAATTAGCCGATGCGCGCTCTTTAGATCAGGCTTCCGACATTGCGGCAGGTTTCAGCGCAAAAAGCCTCAGCGCACAGCTCATCAATGAAGCGCAGAATGAACTGGAACTCTCTCAGGGCAGCGAAGATAACGAAGGGATTAAAGAACGTACCGGCTTCCGTCTGGAACGTCGCGTCGCGGCAGTTGGCCGCTACATGGGACGAGGCAACGGTTATCTGGCGACGATCGGCGCCATTTCCCCCTTCGTCGGGTTGTTTGGCACCGTATGGGGCATTATGAATAGCTTCATCGGTATTGCGCAAACGCAGACCACCAACCTGGCGGTGGTTGCTCCTGGGATTGCGGAAGCGCTGCTGGCGACGGCGATTGGGCTGGTAGCCGCGATCCCGGCGGTCGTCATTTACAACATCTTCGCACGTCAGATAGGCAGTTACAAAGCGACGCTGGGCGACGTGGCGGCGCAGGTATTGCTGCTGCAAAGCCGCGATCTCGATCTGAATGCGAGCGCCAGTGCGCAGCCGGTACGCGCCGCGCAGAAATTACGGGTAGGGTAATGCGTCATGGCAATGCGTCTTAACGAGAACCTGGATGACAACGGCGAAATGCATGAAATCAACGTGACGCCGTTTATCGATGTCATGTTGGTTCTGCTGATTATCTTTATGGTGGCTGCGCCGCTGGCGACGGTGGACGTCAAGGTGAATCTGCCAGCTTCTACCAGTACGCCACAGCCGCGTCCGGAAAAACCGGTTTATCTGTCGGTGAAAGCGGATAACACCATGTTTATCGGTAACGATCCGGTGACGGATGATACGATGATTGCCGAGCTAACGGCCCTGACGGAAGGGAAAAAGGATACTACGATTTTCTTCCGCGCGGATAAAACCGTAGAGTATGAAACCCTGATGAAAGTGATGGATATGCTGCATCAGGCGGGCTATCTCAAGATTGGTCTGGTCGGCGAAGAGACCGCGAAAGCGAAATAAGTATTCTGCTGATGCTGTAGGCCGGGTAAGGCGAAGTCGCCACCCGGCTTTTTTATTGCCTAAGATGGCGCCTTGCGTAACAGAAGTGCGCCATCGTAATCGACTTCATGCGTTAGCCTAAATGCTCCCCGCCGCACACGCCGTGCACTTCTGCGGTAACGTAACTGGATTCCTGGCTTGCCAGATAGACATACACCGGCGCCAGCTCTGCCGGTTGGCCGGCCCGCTTCATTGGCGTCTGCTGACCAAACTGCGGAATTTTATCCTGGGTTTGACCGCCGGAAATTTGCAGCGCTGTCCAGATAGGGCCAGGCGCGACAATATTCACGCGAATTCCTTTTTCCGCCACCTGTTTCGCCAGGCCACGGCTGTAATTGAGGATTGCCGCCTTGGTTGCCGCATAATCCAGCAGGTGCGGACTGGGCTGATACGCCTGGATAGACGACGTCGTGATAATACTGGCGCCTTTTGGCAGCAGCGGAATCGCTTCCTGGGTTATCCAGAACAGGGCAAAAACGTTAACGGCGAAGGTTTGCTGAAATTGCTCGCTGGTCAGATCTTTTATCTCCGGGATTGCCGTCTGTTTACCGGCCACCAGCGCCAGAATGTCCAGCCCGCCCAGCGCTTCACGCGCCTTATGGACCAGCGAACGGGCGAAAGATTCGTCGCTAAGATCGCCTGGCAATAACACCGCTTTACGGCCGCACTCCTCAATCAGCGCTTTAACCTGTTGAGCGTCCTCTTCTTCTGCTGGCAGATAGTTGATCGCGACATCTGCGCCTTCACGCGCGTAAGCGATAGCGGCAGCGCGCCCAATCCCGGAGTCGCCCCCTGTCACCAGCGCCTTACGATCTTTAAGGCGACCACTGCCGACATAACTTTTTTCACCACAGTCAGGAACAGGCGTCATTTTCGCCTGGACGCCGGGCGCCGGCTGTTTTTGCTTAGGATACTCGCCGGTGTAATACTGCGTGGTAGGGTCGTATAGATGAGACATTGAGCTTCTCCCTTCAGGTTGAACACCCTTTAAGCGTAGACACTTTTACTACCGTAAGAGGGAGAATCAGAACGATCCTTATGCTTCGCCCGTATTCACAACAGAGTTAACTAGCCATGAAGGTTATTTTTCTCGCCGTGCGACGGTGGTGACGTTGCGCGTCCGGTAGTCGCCATCGGAAAGCTTACGCGTCAGACGTAGGGTTGCCGTCTCGCGAGCCAGCAGATGCTGCCAGTCACTTTCAAGACGAGACATAATTTTGTCTCGTAATTCAGGATGCTGCTCGATAATGGCATTGATGGTCGCGCCATAAATCTCCTCTTTGACCTGTAACGCATACATCTCCCGTCGGTTTTGCCACTTCAGGCGCACTAACGCCGCCGGTATGGATACCACCTCCTGCGTTACCTTTTCCAGGGTGGCATTTTTGCTGGCGATTAGCGCTGCAAGATTTTGCTTTAAGATAAATTCATCACTTTTATGGTTGTCTAAAGCCAAATAAACGTTATTGTCTTCAACTTCTTTCATCTTTATCTTCCAGTGAATAAAATAGCGGCATATTGGTTTCGCGAGTGATTAAATTAAGCCAAATGGCATTGCCTTTTTCATTTATCATTGCGGTTTTATCCGCCAGTATTTTACTTAGCGTTTGGGCATCAATATCGCCTTCTGCCTGTAGTGCGTTTATCAGGCGGGCAAACGTTTCAATTTTAGCCACACAATACAGACGTTCTTTAATATGACGGTCACGTTCTTCAAATAATACGTTTCTGTGTTGCCCGGCAGCGTTAGCGCTAATTAAAATATCGGGCTCGTAATCGCTGAGTTTTGTCTTTCCCTTAGGCAAATTTTTACTGTTTTCTGTGGCTTCAGGGGGCGGCGATGACAGGCGAAAATGAGAGGAAACCAGATGCTCAGGAAGCATGACTAAATATCCTTTACGATCAGTGGTATACTATTTTTAATAGTGTAGGTTTCGTTGACAATAACATGGTGTAATTTTAAAATCAAAAAAAATGGAGCCTGCTATGAACAGTATTTTTTATTCTGTTATTATATTGCTATTACTGACCGGCGCGATACTCTTCCTGATGTGGGAGGTTAATAAAAAACGTCCTGGTGGAAAAACCGTAAATTTAAATCAAACTGAACCCATGACAAAGGAAGAGGGTGAAGATCATTTCTCAGTATTAATGAATTCGATAACGCCGGTATGGTACTGGCGCGTTAACCATGAATATATCGATTTCCTTCATGCAACGATAAAACGAATGACAATGACTGAGTTGAATGAAACGCCAGGATTATTTGACGCACAGCGTCGTTGCAGCGACCTTAACTCTGCCGTTTATAAGTATTACGACAATATTAAGAAGCGTTGTCTGAACGGAGAAAAGGTGCCGTATTCGGATTTGGACGTCCTTAATTTACGCCAGTGTTTTCGTGAGTTCAGTCTTGAAGCCTACCCGGCGTTGGTCGCGCTGGTATGGCCGGAATATCAGCGCCCACAGGTTAACCCGGATGAGATTTAGAGCCTATCCCATTAGGGCTATTTTACTTGCCATTTTGGACCTGGGCAGTGCTCAAAATCCTCACGTACTACGTGTACGCTCCGGTTTTTGCGCGCTGTCCGTGTCCAAACTGGCTGCGCCAATAACGCCTGGTGGGATAGGCTCTTAACTGCATGTTGATCTGATGTTGCATGGTTGAGATATACTGTTGCTGGTTTTAGTTACCTGACAGGTCCCTATGGAACGCTTTCTTGAAAATGTAATGTATGCGTCTCGCTGGCTGCTCGCGCCGGTGTATTTTGGCCTCTCTTTGGCGCTGATCGCTTTAGCGCTAAAATTTTTCCAGGAAATTCTACACGTTCTGCCGAACGTTTTTGCCCTGGCGGAGGCCGATCTGATTCTGGTGCTGTTATCGCTGGTTGATATGACACTGGTCGGCGGATTGCTGGTAATGGTCATGTTCTCCGGGTATGAGAATTTTGTCTCTCAGCTGGATATCTCTGCGGGCAAGGAGAAGCTGAACTGGCTGGGGAAAATGGATGCGACGTCGCTAAAAAATAAGGTGGCGGCATCGATAGTCGCTATCTCTTCCATTCACCTGTTACGCGTGTTTATGGACGCGAAAAACGTCCCGGATAACAAATTAATGTGGTATGTCATCATCCATCTGACCTTTGTCCTGTCGGCGTTCGTGATGGGCTATCTGGACAGATTGACGCGGCATAACCATTGAGCCGCCGTCAACGGCGGGGCAGTCGGGCAAAGGACGCTGAGCCCGGCTGTAAAACAGCGCTTCTTTAACGGCGGATAACCGCCTCCCTGCAGCCTTACGCAATATTTTTACTACATCTATTCATTTACTCAGTAATAAGACTAAAAGATTTTCTCTGCGTTCACAGATATATAACATCTGCGGGTACGTAAACGGCGATAACTGTAAAAAAATGGAGAATGCATTATATATTCTCCGCGCCTTGCCGATAACGAGAGTGCGTCATCATCAGATGACTAATCTCTTATATTCAGCAAGGAAATTCATATGCGTTTGCTGCAAAACTTTACTATTCGTATGGTCATGCTGACGATACTGGGACTTTTTTGTCTACTCTGGTCGGGGGTGGGGTTATACAGCGTCCATGCTTTATCCGAAGTTTCGGAAGGAAATGATATTGACCGGCATCTTGTGCGGCAAATGACGGTGCTAAGCCAGGGTAACGATCAATATTTCCGCTTTGTTACCCGCCTTAGCCGCGCGATGGATGTAAAAATCGGCGGCGGCACGCCCGATTTTGCGCCCGCCCGGCAGTCGCTCGAGAATATGCGTCAGAAGCTGGAGGAGATGAAAGCGCTATCGCCAGGGCCGATGAACCCTGATATCTCAAGGGAGGTCTTGTCCAACTGGCAGGCCTTGCTGGAGAAAGGCGTCGTTCCTCAAATGCAACTGGCGCAGCAAGGATCGCTAACCGCCTGGAGCGAACATGCCAGTACGGTCACGCCCGCACTCAGTCGCGCGTTCGGCGCCAGCGCGGAACGGTTTAGTCATGAAGCTGGCGCCATGCTGGATAACACACGTGTGATGGTCGATGGTAAAACCTATACCATCCGCATCCTGCTTATCACGGCGGTGATTCTGGGCATTGCTATCCTGATTTTTACCGATCGCTATCTGGTTGCAATGATGGTGAAACCGCTGGAGCGCATCCGTCAGCAATTTCAGCGCATCGCGCAAGGCGATCTTAGCCAGCCGATTGAAGCGTTGGGGCGTAACTGCGTAGGCCGGTTGGTGCCGCTACTGCGCGCGATGCAGGACAGTTTACGCGAAGCCGTGAGTACGATCCGCGCCGGAAGCGACAATATCTGGCGCGGCGCGACGGAAATTTCTACCGGTAATAACGATCTCTCTTCCCGAACGGAAGAACAGGCCGCTGCGCTGGAAGAGACGGCCGCCAGCATGGAACAGCTTACCGCAACGGTGAAAATGAACGCCGAACACGCCCGCCAGGCGAGTCAGCTTGCGGATGCCGCCTCGCTAACGGCAGGAAAAGGCGGTGAACTGGTTTCCGATGTGGTAGAAACAATGAACGGTATTTCCGCCAGTTCGCAGCAGATCGCCGAAATTACTACCGTGATTAATAGTATTGCTTTCCAGACCAATATTCTGGCCTTGAACGCAGCGGTAGAAGCGGCCAGAGCGGGCGAGCAGGGACGCGGCTTCGCGGTGGTCGCCGGTGAGGTACGTAACCTGGCCAGCCGCAGCGCGGGGGCGGCGAAAGAAATTGAAGCCTTAATTGGCGAATCGGTACGTCGCGTAGCGCAGGGCGCGCAGTTGGTCCAGGAGACCGGCGCGACGATGGACGCCATCCTGCGCGGCGTCACGGAAGTGACGACGATTATGAAACAGATCGCGTCCGCCTCCGAAGAGCAGAGTAAAGGTATCTCTCAGGTTGGCGTGGCGATCACGCAAATGGATAGCGTTACGCAACAAAACGCCGCGCTGGTTGAGCAGGTTTCCGCGGCGGCGGCGGCGCTGGAACGGCAGACGGAGGATTTGCAACGCTCCGTACAGCAGTTCCGGCTTTCCGCTAGTGAGCCGCAACAATGCGTAACGGCGAAAGCGGCGCCTGGCGTTCAGAGAATGGCGTCGGCTCCCGCACAGTCTACTGATGAATGGGTTTCCTTCTGATGTGAAGCAAAAAAGCGCGTAATGCGCTGGCCTTCATTTAATCAGTCGCTATATAATTTATTATATAGCGACTAAGGAGGTCAGATGAATAATCATTTTGGGAAAGGGTTAATGGCCGGGTTGCACGCGCCTTATGCATATAGCGCGCATCATGCGGTGAATTTCTGTTCTGAGTATAAACGTGGCTTTGTATTGGGTTTTACACACCGTGTGTTCGAAAAGACCGGCGATCGTCAACTTAGCGCGTGGGAGGCCGGAATTCTGACGCGTCGCTATGGTCTGGATAAAGAAATGGTGATGGATTTCTTTAAAGAGAATCATTCCGGGATGGCGGTTCGCTTCTTTATGGCCGGTTATCGACTCGAAGGTTGATCCAACAGGGGTATTATCTTGCTTTAATTAATTACACTATCGCCTCTTCCCTTCGTTTTACTGTTCCGTCGAAGTATTATGGCGCACATAACCATAAAAAAAGTGTGGTAAATGGCGTACCGATCGCAATAACTTCTTCGCGAACAGTGCAAAATAAAAGCCAGGTCTTCGTAACGGAATAACTATAAAATGACTGGAGATAATACTCTCATCACTTCTCACGGCATTAACCGTCGTGATTTCATGAAGCTTTGTGCAGCACTGGCCGCTACTATGGGGCTCAGTAGCAAAGCCGCCGCAGAAATGGCAGAATCGGTATCCAATCCACAGCGTCCGCCCGTTATCTGGATTGGCGCTCAGGAGTGTACCGGTTGTACCGAATCACTGCTTCGTGCTACACACCCAACCGTTGAAAACCTCGTTCTGGAGACCATCTCTCTGGAATACCACGAGGTGCTTTCCGCCGCATTCGGTCACCAGGTCGAAGAAAACAAACATAACGCTCTGGAGAAGTATAAAGGGCAATATGTTCTGGTGGTGGATGGTTCTATCCCACTAAAAGATAACGGTATCTACTGCATGGTTGCCGGCGAGCCGATTGTGGATCACATCCGCAAAGCCGCCGACGGCGCAGCCGCGATTATCGCTATCGGTTCCTGCTCGGCATGGGGCGGCGTTGCTGCGGCTGGCGTAAACCCAACCGGCGCTGTCAGTCTGCAGGAAGTCTTACCGGGCAAAACGGTTATCAATATTCCAGGTTGTCCGCCAAACCCGCATAACTTCCTGGCGACCGTCGCGCATATCATCACTTACGGCACGCCGCCGAAGCTGGATGCGAAAAATCGTCCAACCTTTGCCTATGGCCGTCTGATCCATGAGCATTGCGAACGTCGTCCACACTTCGACGCAGGCCGTTTTGCCAAAGAATTTGGCGACGAAGGCCACCGTCAGGGCTGGTGTCTCTACCATCTTGGCTGTAAAGGGCCGGAAACCTGGGGCAACTGTTCTACGTTACAGTTCTGTGACGTTGGCGGCGTCTGGCCAGTGGCGATCGGTCATCCTTGCTATGGCTGTAACGAAGAAGGTATCGGCTTCCATAAGGGCATTCACCAGCTTGCTCATGTCGAAAACCAAACTCCGCGTTCAGAGAAACCTGACGTCAATATGAAAGAAGGCGGCAATATCTCTGCGGGCGCTGTCGGTCTGCTTGGCGGCGTAGTCGGTCTGGTTGCCGGCGTCAGCGTGATGGCGGTACGTGAACTGGGGCGTCAGCAAAAGAAAGATAACGCTGACTCACGGGGAGAATAACCGTGAACAGACGTGACTTTATTAAAGCAGCCTCCGGTGGAGCATTGCTGTTGGGCGCCGCGCCGTCTGTCAGCCATGCGGCTGCAGAAAACCGTCCGCCGATTCCAGGTTCGCTGGGCATGCTGTATGACTCCACTCTGTGCGTGGGCTGTCAGGCCTGCGTCACAAAGTGTCAGGATATCAACTTCCCGGCACGTAACCCGGAAGGGGAGCAGACCTGGTCGAACAACGACAAACTGTCGCCGTATACCAATAACATTATCCAGGTATGGCGTAGCGGCACGGGCGTGAACAAAGATCAGGAAGAGAACGGCTATGCCTACATCAAAAAACAGTGTATGCACTGCGTCGATCCTAACTGCGTTTCCGTTTGTCCGGTGTCGGCGCTGAAAAAAGATCCGAAAACCGGCATCGTCCACTATGACAAAGATGTCTGCACCGGCTGCCGTTACTGTATGGTCGCCTGTCCGTACAACGTACCTAAGTACGACTACAACAACCCGTTTGGCGCGCTTCACAAATGTGAGCTGTGTAACCAGAAAGGCGTTGAGCGTCTGGATAAAGGCGGTTTGCCTGGGTGTGTGGAAGTTTGTCCGGCAGGGGCCGTCATTTTCGGTACTCGTGAAGAGCTGATGGCGGAAGCGAAAAAACGTCTGGCCCTCAAACCAGGCAGTGAATATCACTATCCGCGCCAGACGTTGAAAACGGACGACACCTATCTGCATACGGTGCCTAAATACTACCCACACCTCTACGGTGAAAAAGAGGGCGGTGGTACTCAGGTGCTGGTGCTGACAGGCGTTCCTTATGAAGATCTGGATCTGCCGAAGCTGGATGACCTTTCAACCGGAGCGCGCTCCGAGCATGTTCAACACACGCTTTATAAAGGCATGATACTACCCCTGGCTGCGCTGGCGGGCTTAACCGTGCTGGTTCGTCGTAATAGCAAAAACGACCATCACGATGGAGGAGACGATCATGAGTCATGATCCAAAACCGCTGGGCGGAAAAATCATCAGTAAACCGGTCATTATTTTTGGACCGTTAATCGTCCTGTGTATGCTCCTTATCGTGAAGCGTCTGGTCTTCGGGTTGGGCTCCGTTTCCGACCTGAACGGCGGTTTCCCGTGGGGCGTCTGGATTGCCTTTGACCTGTTGATCGGCACCGGCTTTGCCTGCGGCGGTTGGGCGTTGGCATGGGCGGTATATGTCTTTAACCGTGGGCAATACCATCCGTTGGTGCGCCCGGCGTTGCTGGCAAGCTTGTTTGGTTACTCGCTGGGCGGCCTGTCGATCACTATCGACGTCGGTCGTTACTGGAACCTGCCGTACTTCTACATTCCAGGTCACTTCAACGTGAACTCGGTACTGTTTGAGACGGCGGTCTGTATGACCATCTACATCGGCGTGATGGCGCTGGAGTTTGCGCCTGCCCTGTTTGAACGTCTGGGCTGGAAAGTGTCGCTCAAGCGTCTGAATAAGGTGATGTTCTTTATTATCGCGCTGGGCGCGCTGCTGCCGACGATGCACCAGTCCTCAATGGGGTCATTGATGATCTCGGCGGGCTATAAAGTGCATCCGCTATGGCAAAGCTATGAAATGCTGCCGCTGTTCTCGGTTCTGACCGCGTTTATCATGGGCTTCTCCATTGTCATATTTGAGGGGTCGCTGGTTCAGGCTGGCCTGAAAGGAAACGGTCCGGATGAGAAAAATTTGTTTGTTAAGCTGACGAATACCATCAGCGTGCTGCTGGCGATTTTCGTCGTCCTGCGCTTTGGCGAACTGATTTATCGCGACAAGCTGTCCTATGCGTTTGCCGGCGATTTTTACTCCGCTATGTTCTGGATTGAAGTCGTCCTGATGGTCTTCCCGTTAGTGGTGCTGCGTGTGGCGAAACTGCGTAATGACTCTCGTATGCTGTACCTGTCGGCGCTGAGCGCGCTGTTGGGCTGCGCGACGTGGCGTCTGACCTATTCGCTGGTGGCATTCAACCCGGGTGGCGGCTACCACTACTTCCCAACCTGGGAAGAATTGTTGATTTCTATTGGTTTTGTGGCTATTGAGATTTGTGCATACATCGTACTCATTCGTCTACTGCCGATACTTCCTCCTTTAAAACAAAACGATCATAATCGTCATGAGGCGAGCAAAGCATGAGCCAGAGAATTACTATTGATCCGGTAACCCGTATTGAGGGTCATTTACGCATTGACTGCGAAATTGAGAACGGCGTCGTATCCAAAGCATGGGCGTCCGGCACCATGTGGCGCGGTATGGAAGAGATTGTGAAGAACCGCGATCCGCGCGATGCGTGGATGATTGTGCAGCGTATTTGCGGCGTTTGTACGACAACTCACGCGATCTCTTCCGTTCGTGCGGCAGAAAGCGCGCTGAATATTGATGTTCCCGTCAACGCGCAGTATATCCGTAATATTATTCTGGCGGCGCATACCACCCATGACCACATTGTCCATTTCTACCAGCTCTCTGCGCTGGACTGGGTGGACATTACCTCTGCGCTGAAAGCCGATCCGGAAAAAGCTTCTGCGATGCTGGATGGCGTGTCGAGCTGGCACCTGAACAGCGCGCAAGAGTTCACGAAAGTTCAGAACAAGATCAAGGATCTTGTCGCCAGCGGTCAGTTAGGTATTTTCGCCAATGGCTACTGGGGGCACCCGGCAATGCAGTTACCGCCGGAGGTCAACCTGATTGCGGTCGCCCACTATCTGCAGGCGCTGGAATGTCAGCGTGACGCTAACCGCGTGGTGGCGTTGCTGGGCGGTAAATCACCGCATATCCAGAACCTGGCGGTCGGTGGGGTGGCGAACCCGATCAATCTCGACAGTATCGGTACGTTGAACCTTGAACGCCTGATGTACATCAAATCGTTTATCGATAAGCTGAGCGATTTTGTCGAGCAGGTGTATAAAGTGGATACCGCAGTCATCGCGGCCTACTATCCGGAATGGCTGGAGCGTGGCAAAGGTGCGGTGAACTACCTGAGCGCGCCGGAATTCCCGACCGACGGTAAAAACGGCAGTTTCTTGTTCCCGGGCGGTTACATTACCAATGCCGATCTGTCGACATACCGTCCGATCACCTCTCACTCCGACGAGTTCCTGATTAAAGGTATTCAGGAGAGCGCGAAGCACGCCTGGTATAAAGATGAAGCGCCGCAGGCGCCGTGGGAAGGCACTACGATCCCGGCTTACGACGGTTGGTCGGATGACGGTAAATACTCATGGGTCAAGTCGCCGACATTCTACGGCAAAACCGTCGAAGTCGGGCCGCTGGCGAACATGCTGTGTAAACTGGCTGCAGGTCGTGAATCCACGCAGACCAAGCTCAATGAAATCATTGCGCTTTATCAGAAGCTGACCGGCAAAACGCTGGAAATGGCGCAACTTCACTCTACGCTGGGTCGTATCATCGGGCGTACCGTTCACTGTTGTGAACTGCAAAACATATTGCAGGATCAATACAACGCGCTGATTGTAAATATCGGCAAAGGCGATTACACCACGTTTGTGAAGCCGAACATTCCGGCGACGGGCGAGTTCAAGGGCGTGGGCTTCCTGGAGGCGCCGCGCGGTATGCTGTCTCACTGGATGGTGATTAAAGACGGTATTATCAGTAACTATCAGGCGGTGGTGCCATCGACCTGGAACTCAGGTCCGCGTAACTTCAACGATGACGTGGGGCCGTACGAACAGTCGCTGGTCGGTACGCCGATCGCCGATCCGGCGAAGCCGCTGGAAGTGGTACGTACCATCCACTCCTTCGACCCTTGCATGGCGTGCGCGGTGCACGTGGTGGACGCCGATGGCAATGAAGTGGTCTCGGTGAAGGTTTTGTAATGCGGATATTAGTCTTAGGGGTCGGCAATATTTTGCTGACCGATGAAGCCATCGGGGTACGTATTGTTGAAGCGTTAGAGCAACGATACACCCTGCCGGATTTCGTTGAGATTCTGGATGGCGGTACGGCGGGAATGGAACTTCTTGGCGATATGGCGAATCGGGATCATTTGATCATTGCCGACGCCATCGTGTCGAAAAAGAACGCGTCGGGAACCATTATGGTACTGCGCGACGATGAAGTTCCGGCGTTGTTCACCAACAAAATCTCCCCCCATCAGCTTGGACTGGCCGACGTATTGTCGGCCCTCCGCTTTACCGGCGAGTTTCCGAAGAAACTGACCCTGGTCGGCGTTATTCCACAGTCGCTGGAACCGCACATCGGCTTAACGCCAACCGTAGAAGCGATGATTGAACCTGCGCTTGAGCAGGTTCTTGCTGCGCTGCGTGAATCCGGCGTCGAAGCAATTCCTAAGGAGACGGCGCATGTCTGAAACGTTTTCCGGATTCGACACGGCGCCCGTCGCTCGGGTTCAGGCGGCATTTGAAGAGATAGCCCATCGTTCGATGCACGATCTTTCGTTTCTGCATCCGACTATGCCTGTGCATGTCTCTGATTTTACGTTGTTTGAAGGACAATGGACGGGCACGGTAATTACGCCGTGGATGTTAAGCGCATTAATCTTCCCTGGCCCGGACCAGATCTGGCCCGGGCGTACCGTCGGTGAAAAACTCGGTCTGCAACTGCCTTATGGCACGATGACCTTTACCGTTGGCGAACTGGAAGGCGTTTCGCAATATCTTGCCTGCTCGTTGATGTCGCCGCTTTCCCGTAGCCTGTCGCCGGAAGAGGGCGTCCGGCTGGCGGATGACTGCGCGCGGATGCTGTTATCCCTGCCGGTAAGCAATCCTGATGCGCCGCAGACAAGCCGGCGCGCGTTGCTGTTTGGCCGTCGGAGCTGTGAGAATGCATGAGCTGTCTCTTTGCCAAAGCGCCGTTGAAATTATTCAGCAGCAGGCAGAACAGCACGGCGTGGCGCGCGTCACCGGCGTATGGCTGGAGATAGGCGCGCTTTCGTGCGTTGAAGAGCGCGCGGTTCGTTTCAGCTTTGACATCGCCTGCCAGGGGACTTTAGCGCAAGGGTGCGAATTGCACATTGACTACAGACCGGCCCAGGCCTGGTGCTGGGATTGCAGTCAGGTGGTGGAAATTCTCAGGCATGACGCGCAATGTCCGCATTGTCATGGTGATCGCCTGCGGGTGGATACCGGCGATTCGTTGAAAGTAAAAAGTATTGAGGTCGAATAACCCGCATTTTATTTCAGGTGGTTAATTATGTGTATTGGCGTCCCCGGTCAGGTGCTGGCCGTCGGAGATGATATTCACCAGCTTGCGCAGGTGGAAGTGTGTGGCATCAAACGTGATGTCAATATTGCTCTGATTTGTGAAGGTAAGCCAGCCGATCTGATAGGGCAATGGGTATTGGTACACGTTGGTTTTGCGATGAGCATCATTGACGAAGACGAAGCGAAAGCCACGTTAGATGCGCTGCGCCGCATGGAGTACGACATCACCAGCGCGTGATCCCTTAATCACCTCTATTATATCGCTCTATAATCGTTGTATAATTATTTATATATCGATTGTGGGGCGAAACCTATGAATAAATTTTTGCGCCAGCTCTCTCTGCTGGCGTTGCTTTTTTGCTGGCCGTTAATGTCACAAGCGGCGCGTACTTTTACCGATCAAATTGGCCGCCAGGTCACGGTTCCCGACACCGTCGACAGAGTGGTGGTGCTCCAGCATCAAACGCTCAATCTCCTTGTACAGATGAATGCCACTGACAAAATCGTTGGGGTCATGGCGAACTGGAAACAGCAATTAGGCGACGGCTATGCGCGTCTGGCGCCGGAACTGGCGCAAAAAGCCTCGCTGGGCGATCTAACGCACGTTGATCCTGAAAAACTGGTGGCGCTGCGCCCGCAGGTGGTGTTTGTCACGAATTACGCTCCGCAGGAGATGATCGACAAGATCAGCCGTCTTGGCATTCCGGTAGTGGCGATTTTGCTGCGCCATGATATTGCTGGCGAGCAGGCTAAAATGAACCCGACCCTGGCCGATGAAGAGCAGGCTTATAATCGCGGGCTGCGTGAAGGAATAACGCTGATTGGCGATATCGTCAATAAACCGCAAGAGGCGAAAGCGCTGATTGAGGCGATGGATAAAGGTCGCAAGATGGTCAGCGACCGTTTGCAGTCGGTTCCTGAAAATGAGCGAGTTCGCGCCTATATGGCGAATCCGGAGTTGACCACCTACGGTTCCGGTAAATATACCGGTCTGATGATGGCCCATGCGGGGGCGCTGAATGTAGCGGCATCCTCGGTGAAAGGCTTTAAGCAGGTGACAATGGAGCAGGTGATCGCCTGGGATCCACAGGTGATCTTTGTCCAGAATCGCTATCCAAAGGTCGTCAATGGGATCCTGCACAATCCCCAGTGGCAGGTCATTGACGCGGTGAAGCATCATCGGGTTTACCTGATGCCGGATTATGCCAAAGCCTGGGGATATCCGATGCCGGAGGCGGTGGGAATCGGCGAACTGTGGATGGCGAAAAAACTCTATCCGCAAAAATTCCACGATATTGACATGCAAAAGGCCGCTAACGACTGGTATCAACGTTTTTACCGTACTGACTATCAGGGCGTACAGTGATGCGAATACTGGCAGCGGGGAGCTTGCGCGTCGTCTGGCCGCAGCTAATGACGGCGTTTCAGGCGGATGCGGTATGTGATTTCGGTCCGGCGGGGCTGTTACGTGAACGCATCGAAGCGGGCGAAGCGTGCGACTTTTTTGCTTCGGCGAACCTGGCGCATCCGCAGGCGCTGCTGGAAAGCGGGCGGGCGCTGCGGGTCGCGCCTTTTACGACGAACCGTTTGTGTCTGAGCGTGCGGGCACAGGCGATGCGTGAAGGCGAGGACTGGCTGTCGCTATTAACCCGGCGGGATCTGCGGATCGGCACCTCAACAGCAGGTTGCGATCCTTCCGGCGATTATACGCAGCAGCTTTTTTCGCGGATGGGCAAGGAGGGCGAAGCGGTCCGAAAACGCGCGGTAGCGCTGGTTGGCGGCAGGCAGACTTTGCCGTTACCGGCGGGCCGGCTGGCAGCGGAATGGCTCATCAATCATGATTACACCGATATCTTTATCGGCTATGCCAGCTATGCTCCCTGGCTACGGCAGGTTAATTCGCTGCGAGTGGTTGATATCCCGGAACCTTATAATCCCGTGGCTGAATATGGCTTTGCCTGCCTGAGCGAGCAGGGAAAAACGCTTGCCGACTTTTTACTGTCAGCACGGGCGAGGTTGATTCTCATGCAACATGGGTTTAGTGAAGGCCGCATATGACGCACTCGCAGAACTGATAAGCGAAGCGTCAGCAGGGAATACCATGCCGGATGACGACATTACTACCTCATCCGGCATTATGGTTTAACTTTGACGTTTATCTTCGGTATGGTTTTCGAAGTCGCTGGCGTCATGGCGTTCGTGAAGCTGTTCATTCAATGGGCCGTTGGTCCGGTTGACAATGCGCCCCCGCTTTACCGCCGGACGTTCGGCTACCTGTTTCGCCCAGCGTTGTACGTTTTGATAACTTCCGGCATCCAGAAACTCCGCTGCATCATAGACATTCCCCAGCACCACGTTGCCGAACCACGGCCAGATGGCCATATCGGCAATAGTGTACTCTTCTCCCGCGACATACGGGTGGTGAGCTAACTGCTTATCCAGCACGTCCAGCAGACGCTTGGCTTCCATGGTGAAGCGATTAATGGCGTACTCAATTTTTACCGGCGCATAATGATAGAAATGACCGAAACCGCCACCGAGGAACGGCGCCGCGCCCTGTAGCCAGAACAACCAGTTAAGGGTTTCTGTGCGCTTAGCCAGATCCTGCGGCAGGAAATGGCCAAACTTATCCGCCAGATAAACAAGAATTGCGCCCGACTCAAAAACCCGAATCGGCGGGTTGTGTGAGTGATCGCGCAGCGCCGGGATTTTTGAGTTCGGATTGATGTCAACAAAGCCGCTGGAGAACTGATCGCCCTCGCCGATGCGAATCAACCAGGCGTCATATTCGGCGCCGGTCACGCCCAGCGCCAGGAGCTCTTCCAGCATAATGGTCACTTTCTGGCCGTTAGGCGTCCCCAGCGAATAAAGCTGTAACGGATGTTTGCCGACGGGCAGCGTTTTGTCGTGCGTCGGGCCGGAAACCGGGCGATTAATGTTAGCGAACGCGCCGCCGCCGGATTTATCCCACGTCCAGACTTTTGCGGGTTGATAAGTATTATCTGCCATATTGACCTGCCTTCACAGTGGTGGTGTTGAAGCAGTGTAGCAGCTTGCTAACCGGACATTTAACCGATTGGGACATTCCGGCGAGTGAAATTTTAACCTTCTGGCCTCAGTGTGCCTTATTGAGGTGTATGATTATGTCGACCTCTGTCCGGTTAGTGTCACAGAGCAGACAATCAGAGCGAAATCACGCCAGGCTGCTCAGGCGGTCTTGTTTTGAGGTAAGTGCATGAGCAAAGGAACCACCAGTCAGGATGCCCCCTTCGGGACATTATTGGGTTACGCCCCCGGCGGCGTAGCGATCTACTCTTCAGATTACAATTCCCTCGATCCGTGGGATGACGACGACGCAGCTTTTCGTAGCTACATCGACGATGAATACATGGGGCATAAATGGCAGTGCGTGGAATTTGCCCGTCGTTTTCTCTTTCTGAATTATGGCGTTGTTTTTACTGACGTCGGCATGGCCTGGGAAATCTTCTCGCTGCGTTTTCTGCGCGAGGTCGTGAATGACAATATTTTGCCTTTGCAGGCCTTCCCGAACGGTTCGCCGCGCGCGCCGGAGGCCGGGGCGCTGCTCATCTGGCAAAAGGGCGGCGAGTTTAACGAAACCGGGCACGTCGCGATTATCACCCAACTCCTGGATAACAAAATTCGTATTGCTGAGCAAAACGTTATCCACACGCCATTGCCGCCAGGGCAGCAGTGGACTCGCGAACTGGAAATGGTCGTAGAAAACGGGTGTTACACCCTGCGCGACACCTTTGATGACACGACGATTTTAGGCTGGATGATCCAGACCGACGACACGCAATACAGTTTGTCACAGCCTGACATCGCGAATCAGTCGCTGGCGATTCGCGGCGCAAGACTGCCAGAGAAAGGTCAGTTTGACGGTCAGTGGCTGGATGAGCGCGATCCGTTACAAAAAGCCTATGTACAGGCGAACGGACACGTTATCAATCAGGACCCGTACCAGTATTTTACCATCACCGAGAGCGCTGAACAGGAGCTTATCAAAGCGACCAATGAGTTGCATTTGATGTACCTGCACGCCACGGACAAAGTTTTAAAAGACGATAATCTGCTGGCGCTATTCGATATCCCCAAAATTCTTTGGCCGCGTCTGCGCCTCTCCTGGCAGCGCCGTCGTCACCATATGATCACCGGTCGTATGGATTTCTGCATGGATGAACGCGGGCTGAAAGTCTATGAATACAATGCCGATTCCGCATCATGCCATACCGAAGCGGGATTAATTCTCGAAAAATGGGCTGAGCAGGGCTATACCGGTAAAGGGCATAACCCGGCGGAGGGCTTAATTAACGAGCTGGCAGGCGCCTGGAAACACAGTAAAGCGCGTCCTTTCGTCCATATCATGCAGGATGATGATATCGAGGAGGACTATCACGCGCAGTTTATGCAGCAGGCGCTGCATCAGGCCGGTTTCGCGAGCAAAATTCTCCGCGGGCTGGGCGAGTTGCGCTGGGATGACGCCGGGCAGTTGATCGATGGCGACGGACGGCTGGTGAATTGTGTCTGGAAAACCTGGGCGTGGGAAACGGCGATGGAGCAGATACGCGAAGTCAGCGAGACGGAGTATGCCGCAGTGCCTATTCGTACCGGGCACCCGGAAAATGAAGTCCGGCTGATTGATGTATTACTGCGCCCGGAAGTGTTGGTGTTTGAACCGCTGTGGACGGTGATCCCGGGTAACAAAGCGATCCTGCCCATCCTGTGGTCGCTCTTCCCGCATCATCGCTATTTGCTCGACACGGATTTTACCGTTAACGATGAGCTGGTGCAGACCGGCTATGCGGTAAAACCGATTGCCGGACGTTGCGGTAGTAATATTGATTTGGTGAGCCATCAGGAAGAGCTCCTGGATAAAACCAGCGGCAAGTTCGCCACGCAGAAAAATATCTATCAGCAGTTGTGGTGCCTGCCGAAGGTCGCCGGGAAGTATATTCAGGTCTGTACGTTTACCGTGGGCGGTAACTACGGCGGTACGTGCCTGCGCGGCGATGATTCATTAGTCATTAAAAAAGAGAGCGATATTGAACCGTTAATCGTCATCAAAGCGTAACGGGGTCATTCTCGTCGGGATATCGGCGTGGGTGCCGATATCCCGCCTGTTGTGTTTACCAGCGAACGGCTATCAGCCTGCCATTTACTGGTAACATATGAGAAATAATATCACAAATTATTCTTAACTTTTCTGACGCAGGCGGTGACGCTCGCCGCGTTGGCGCATCCGTTTCCTGATTTTCGACTAATCGATACTTTTTGCGGCTGGTTACGCTGCCCCCATTCCTTTGGATTTAGGTCATGCCTGTTTGGCTGGTAAACGGACAGCATAATATATTGATGAGTCCAAATGATATTATTGGTCATATAAAAAGTTTACGTTAGGTTATTTTTCTATTGCAAAAGTTTGCGTTTAAACCCTGTCTGCAATCTTCGTGGCGAGATATAGCTACACCTAAGTAAATGCAGTTAATTATTATTCAGCTATTGTTGTCAGCCTTGTAAATAATATTTCCGTATAAAGCGAAGCGACTTCCATCATGACTGTTAATGGTATTGTTGAATAGTTTACTTTGTAATTATTTAAGTTTGGTGGACGTTTTGTCTTATTCTGGTGAGCGTATGGTTATGGCAGATGACAGCCGATTTTTCATTATGTTAGCATGAGTTGATAATACTTTATCCAGGCATAGATCAGGATGTCCACATATAATAAGGAGAATGGTATATGTTTAAAAAAGTATTAGGCTTGCGCCACTGGAATAATAATGTTGTAAAAATACCGCCGCCAGCAGCAGAATCTGGCGCTAATGCGTCTGACGTGGTGGTGGATACTCCTGAGCCTTATGAGCGGATACTGTGTCAAAAAATTCTGATGGGGATCTCGACGATCGATATCATTCGTAATGCCATCATTAAGTCCTGTGAGCAGCTCAACATTGAAAAAGAACGCATTAATGAACTTAACGAACAGAATGATAAAGCCAGAAGTTCATTAAAATCGCTCGTGGAATTTATCACCGAAATTGGCACGACTTCATCGGATATTGGCTGTCGTATGGGCGACTTAAATACCTCCTTAACGCAAATTAATGCGTGTATTAAAGAGATACAGAAGATCGCTAACCAGACCAATTTGATAGCGATTAACTCCGCGATCGAGGCCGCGCGCGTAGGGGATGCCGGGCGTGGTTTTAGCGTTATTTCGAAAGAGGTGAAAAACCTGTCCGAAGATGTTAAACACAGTTCGAAAAGCGTCAGTACGTTAACCTCTGTAATCAAAGATAATACGGCCAGAGTGAGTGAGGTGCTGGATAACCAACAGCCGGTTATTGATAATATTACGACTAACATAAATCAAATTGTGGAGTCTATTGGCATCGTCATTGATAAATCGCTGAGCATGAAATCGGTCATGCAGTACATCTCTACGGTGCAGTTTTTGAATATTGTCAAAGTTGACCATGTTATCTGGAAAATGGAAGTCTACAAATTACTCTTAAATAAAGACATAAACAGTAAAATAACGATGCACGATCAGTGTCGGCTGGGGAAATGGTACTACGGTTTTGAAGGGCAGCAGTTTAGCAATTACTACAGTTTCCGTAGTCTGGAAGCGCCGCATAAAGAGGTGCATACCGCTGGTCACTCTGCGCTGAACTATTTTGCCGCAGGCGATATGAATGCGATGTCGCAAGAACTCGACAGAATGGAGCGATCCAGTAATGAGGTGGTTAACCAGCTGGAAATGCTGGCTGTCGATTTGTTAAAAGAAACCACACTGTGAAGTCATAAGTTATTACCGTATAACCAACAGGATCCATCATCAACAGGACTGATGTATCACTCTTTCTGCACTGGAGTTATTCCGGACAGAGAAAAAAAGCATGACGCAGAAGATGGCTGTGTTTGTTTACCCGAATCACTTACCTTAGTAAGTGATTCGGGATTAATCAGTAACCTCTTTGCTTTTTATCGGCGGCCAGACTTTGGCTGGAAAAGTGCGTTACTGCTAAATTTCTCACTCTCTTACCGCCTTCCTGCCTCTCAAAATACCTGAAACCTGTGCTCACAGATTAATAGCGATTATTTAATCGTGAAATAACGTTGGGCATTATTGAAGCAGATATCCTGAACCATACGGCTTAGCATCGCTTCATCATCAGGAATCTCTCCGTCCTGCGCCCACTGTCCCAGCAGGTTACAGAGAATACGACGGAAATATTCATGTCGCGTATAAGAAAGGAAACTGCGGGAGTCGGTCAGCATCCCGACAAACTGACTTAACAGTCCCATTTGCGACAGTTGCTCCAGTTGGCGCAGCATCCCGTCTTTCTGATCGTTAAACCACCAGCCGGAACCAAACTGCACTTTTCCGGCAATTCCCGGCCCCTGGAAGTTACCGATCATGGTCGCCAGGACTTCGTTATCACGTGGGTTCAGGCAATAGAGGATAGTTTTGGGCAGTTCATTGGTCACATCCATACTGTCGAGCAAACGGGAGAGCGCCCAGCTAATGTTATTATCGCCAATGGAGTCAAAGCCGGTATCCGGCCCCAGCAGGCGGAACATCCGGGTATTATTATTACGGATCGCGCCAATATGTAGCTGCATCACCCAGCCGCGCGCGGCGTACTGACGGCCCAGCCAGACCAGCACCGCCGTGGTAAACTGGGCGATCTCAAGTTCGCTCAGCGTTTCGCCAGCCAGACGTTTGCCCAGAATGGCGTCAAGCTGCGCGTCGTCGGGCACCGGCGCAAATCGCAGCGTTTCAATGCCATGATCCGACGCGCGGCAGCCGCAGGCGGCGAAATGGTCGAGACGGCGAGTGAGCGCCTGACGTAAATCGTCGAAACGGGTAATGCTGACATCTGCCGCCGCTTCCAGTTTCCTCAGGTAATCGACAAAGCCGTCCAGTTCGATTTTGAAAACTTTGTCGGGGCGCCAGCTTGGCGCGACCTCAATATCAATGCTGTCGTCGGCGGCTATCTGGCGGTGATATTCCAGAGAATCTATCGGGTCGTCGGTGGTTCCGACCATCCGCACATTCATCTGCTGCATAATACCGCGCGCGGAAAAGGCCGGCGTCGCCAGTTTCTCATTACACTGCGTCCAGATACTTTCCGCGGTATCCGGTCCGAACAGCGTACCTGTAATGCCAAATGGACGGCGTAGTTCAAGGTGCGTCCAGTGATACAGCGGATTGCCCAGCGTTTTTGGTACGGTATTGGCCCAGGCCATATATTTTTCATAATCGCTGGTCTCTTTGCCGGTGATCAGCGACTCATCCACGCCTGCGCTTCGTAGCGCTCGCCATTTATAGTGGTCGCCTTCCAGCCAGATCTGACCGAGGTTATCGAAACGGCGATCGTCGGCGATTTCCTGCGGACTTAAATGGCAGTGGAAGTCATAAATCGGCATGGGCGCGGCGTATTTATGGTACAGCGTGCGGGCAATGTCGTTTTTAAGTAGAAAATCTTCAGTCATAAACGTAGCCATGATTTATCTCCTTACTTAGCCAGCGCTTCTACCGTGGCTTTCGCGCCATTCTGCAATAGCTGTTGGTAAGCGTCGGTAACGGCTTGCACAAATTCGTGGTTCTTCGGCAGGTCGTTGCCAAAGATAGACTCGATGGCCAGTAGCCCGCGAACGCGTTCTTCCGGCGTCTGATATTGCTGATGAATCGCCTGATACTGCGCGAGCAGCGGATCGACGACATCAATGGTTTTACCTTGCTCATCGACACCGCCGACGTAACGCATCCATCCGGCGACGCCCAGCGTCAGGCGGCGATAGTCATCGCCCTGTTGCAAGTGCAGACGCACCGGGTCCAACAAACGCTGCGGCAGTTTCTGACTGCCATCCATCGCGATCTGCCAGGTGCGGTGTTTCAACGAGGGGTTAGTGAAACGCGCGATCAACAAATTCGCATACCCTTCCAGATCGGTGCCTTCCGGCATTGATAACGTCGGCGCTTGTTCATCAAGCATCAGCGCCAGCGCCGCGCGCCGGTAAGCCGGGTTGGTCATGGTATCGGCGATAGTGTCATACCCGCCGAGATAACCCAGATAGGCGAGGAAAGAGTGGCTGCCGTTAAGCATACGCAGCTTCATCATCTCAAACGGTACGACGTCTGCAACGAATTGCGCGCCGACGGTGTCCCAGTCCGGGCGACCATTCACAAAGTTATCTTCGATGACCCACTGGCGGAAGGGTTCGCAGGCGATAGCGCAGGGATCATAAACCCCTAACTGGTCGGCAACCAGCTGTAGCGTCTCTTCGGTCGCTGCCGGAACAATGCGGTCAACCATGGTGCAGGGGAAGGTCACATTGTCGGCAATCCATGCGGCGAGGGCGGCATCGCGAGCTTTTGCCAGGCCGAGGACGGCAGCCTTCGCGACGTGACCATTCTCGCGTACGTTATCGCATGACAACACGGTAAAAGCTTTCAGTCCTTGCTCCCGGCGCATGTTTAGCGCTTCGACAATATAGCCAATGGCGGATTTAGGCTGCTGTGGATGGGCAAGATCGTTTTGGATCAGCGGGTTATTGACATCAAGCTCGCCGCTGGCGGGGTCGGTGCAGTAGCCTTTTTCGGTCACGGTTAAGGAGACGATGGCGGTTTCCGGGCGCGCCATTGCCGCCAGAATCCCTGCATGGCCGTCGAATTCAGGGTGCAGCGCTTCTTTCATTGAACCGATAATTTTCAGTTCGGTGCTTTCTGCGCCGCGTTCTGCAACGGTGTACAGCAGATTTTGCGCTTTCAGGTTCGCGATCAGCCGCGCGTCGTTACCCGGCATCAGGTTCACTTCACAAATGCCCCAGTCGCTGTCGCTCTTTTCCAGTAGATGATGGGTAAAGAGCGCCTGGTGCGCGCGGTGAAACGCCCCGCAGCCCAGATGCACAATACGGGATACCAGACGTGATTTGTCCCAGTTTGGGCGGGCGACGGAAACCTGGGCGGTGGCGATATTCTGTTCCATTGCAAACTCCTGTCATTCGACGTCTTCGCCCGCGATCTCCGGGGCGAGGCATGTTGCTATTGCATTGAGTAGGGGAAATCGCATGACGCGTCGCGCCATGCGAAAGAAGGTTATTTGCTAAAGAAAGCGCGCTGGATAGCCAGTTCGACGCCGCGGACTTCCGCAAGCCCTTTCAGACGGCCAATGGCGGAATAACCCGGATTCGTTTTCTTCTTCAGATCGTCCAGCATCTGATGACCGTGGTCCGGGCGCATTGGGATCAGATCGTCGCTACCTTCGGCTTTACGACGGTGCTCTTCTTCCACAATCGCTTTAACAACTTCATACATATCCACATCGCCGTGCAAATGGGCGGCCTCGTGGAAGGTCTTCGGATTCTCTTCGCGCAGCGTAGAGCGCAGATGCGTAAAGTAGATGCGCGGACCAAACTGTTTGATCATATCAACCAGATCGTTGTCGGCGCGCACGCCGTAAGATCCGGTACACATGGTGAAGCCGTTCGCCATGCTATTAACGGTTTCCACCATCCATTGCATGTCTTCAATGGTAGAGACAATGCGCGGCAGGCCGAGAATAGGGCGCGGCGGATCGTCAGGGTGAACGGCCATACGCACGCCAACCTCGTCGGCAACCGGAATAATGGCTTTCAGGAAATAGGCAAAATGTTCACGCAGTTTTGCTTTATCGATATCTTTATACGTCGCCAGGTGTTGACGGAACTGATCCAGCGTATAGCCTTCTTCCGCGCCAGGTAAACCGGCAATAATGTTGCGGGTCAGACGTGCTTTGTCTTCCTCGCTCATGGTGGCGAAACGCCGCTCTGCCTGAGCAATCTCTTCTGCCGTATAGTCGGCTTCTGCTCCCGGACGCTTCAGGATATGCAGTTCGAACGCGGCGAATTCAATCTGGTCAAAACGCAACGCTTTTGAACCATCCGGCAATACGTATTCCAGATCCGTACGTGTCCAGTCCAGCACCGGCATAAAGTTATAGCAAACCGTATAGATACCGCATTGCGCCAGGTTACGCAGCGTTTGCTGGTAGTTTTTGATCCATAAATCGTACTGACCGGTGTGGGTTTTGATGTCTTCGTGGATAGGTACGCTCTCTACCACAGACCACTCCAGACCCGCCTCTTCAACGATAGCTTTACGTTTCTGGATCTCGTCTACCGACCAAATTTCTCCATTCGGGATATGGTGTAACGCCGTTACCACGCCGGTTGCGCCAGCCTGGCGTACATCTGACAGCGTTACCGGGTCGTTAGGTCCGTACCAGCGCCAGGTTTGTTTCATATCTCGTTTCCTCTTCTTGCGATAACGTCTTCGTGGTTGACCCATTGCCAGCCAACTTCGAAACGTGCTTTGTAAACCCGTTCTGCCCCCTAAATTCAACCAAAATTTTTCTCATGTCAACCTTATTGTCTAAATTGGCTAACCAAATCACAAATATCATCATTCACGGTCTGCCAATTTTATTTATTTGATCTGTGTCAATTTTTGCTGGGTGAAAAGCATTCACCATTCAACTTGAAATGAGTTGATGTATTTATTTCAAGAATATTAAGGGCGGGAGTTGCCGCCAGATTTTGACCGGTCCGGATGAGAAAATATTGATTGGTCAACCAATTTTTGTGATTTCAGTTTTCCCGCTACAGGTCAGACGGCGCGGAGCTAATGTTTTTTAACGAGGCTTTATCATGAAGATGACAAAATTAAGATGGTGGATTATCGGCCTGGTCTGCGTAGGGACCATCGTAAACTACCTGTCCCGTAGCTCGCTTAGCGTTGCGGCGCCAGCGATGATGAAAGAACTCCATTTTGATGAGCAACAATATTCCTGGGTGGTGAGCGCCTTCCAGCTTTGTTACACCATTGCGCAGCCGATCACCGGCTATTTGATGGATGTCATCGGACTGAAAATCGGCTTCTTTATCTTTGCCTTGTTATGGTCGCTGATCAACATGGCGCACGCGCTGGCCGGCGGCTGGATAAGCCTGGCATTTCTGCGTGGTCTGATGGGGCTAACCGAAGCGTCAGCGATTCCGGCCGGGATTAAAGCCAGCGCCGAATGGTTCCCGACGAAAGAACGCGGTATTGCGGGGGGTCTGTTTAATATCGGTACTTCGATTGGTGCGATGCTGGCGCCGCCGCTGGTGGTCTGGGCGATGCTGACCTTTGCTGATAGCGGCATCGGTACTGAAATGGCGTTTGTGATTACCGGTGGGATCGGCGTGCTGTTCGCCATCACCTGGTTCCTGATTTATAACTCGCCAAATAAACACCCGTGGATCACCCACAAAGAGCTGCGTTATATCGAAGACGGCCAGGAAAGCTATCTCCAGGACGATAATAAAAAACCGGCCGTTAAAGAGATCGTTAAAAAGCGTAACTTCTGGGCGTTGGCGATTACCCGTTTTCTGGCTGACCCGGCATGGGGAACGCTGAGTTTCTGGATGCCGCTGTATCTGATTAACGTGATGCATCTGCCGTTAAAAGAGATCGCCATGTTTGCCTGGCTGCCATTCCTGGCGGCGGACTTTGGCTGCGTTGCAGGCGGTTTCCTGGCGAAGTTCTTCATGGAAAAGATGCACATGACCACGATCAATGCGCGTCGTTGTAGCTTTACCATCGGCGCTGTTTTGATGATTTCGATCGGTTTTGTTAGCATTACGACTAACCCGTATGTCGCCATTGCATTGATGAGTATTGGCGGTTTTGCGCACCAGACGCTGTCTACCGTCGTGATTACCATGAGCGCTGACCTGTTCAAGAAAAATGAGGTCGCGACGGTTGCCGGTCTGGCAGGATCTGCGGCATGGATGGGACAGTTAAGCTTCAACCTGTTTATGGGGGCATTGGTCGCTATTATCGGTTACGGCCCGTTCTTCATTGCACTCAGTCTGTTCGATATTATCGGCGCCATCATCCTGTGGGTACTGATTAAAGATCCAGAAAAGCACCACCCGCCAATGACGGAACAGCCGCTGGCGTCTCACCGCTAAAGCTGTCTCGGTTTCACTGGCCTGATAAGCGAAGCGCTACCGGGTTCTAACGGCCACCTTCGGGTGGCCGTCTTCATTACCCTTATCGGTAAAAATACGCGTTGGTTTTATACCAGCGCGTTATCATTTAGTTTGCCTGATTATTTTCAGATGCTGAAAATAATATTGTGGTAAGGGTTATTGTTTTTCGCCTGGATTTTTATCGACTCTCTGTCTCGCTGCGATCATCGATAAAGTCCCCTTTATGTAAATAAAGGTTCAATGCTTCTACTCTTTTCTCCATATATTTTGCGCAGCTTCACAAAAAATAACCTGATGTCGTAATGTCTGCTCCCTAATATTCTCCATGCGCTATACGTTAATTTAAGTTTAAATTTCATGCCGGGGATATCACGATGTCACGTAATTTTACTGTTTCAGTTTGTCAGTATATTGTTACTGAAATAAACACTTTTGAAGATTTCATAACAAAGGTAAGGATGCTTCTTAATAAAAGTCAGGGGGCTGATGTCGTTATCTTCCCGGAGCTATTTACCATTGAGTTATTTACATTATTGAAAAAATGGCAAGAAAGACCCATTTCACACCTAACTTTAATTGATCAGTTTACGGATGCCTATAAGCAGCTTTTTCAACAGGAAGCGAAAGAAAGAGGACAGTTCATTATTGCTGGCTCTCATCTGGAGCAGACTGGAGCAGATCGCTATGAGAATGTTGCGCATATATGGGGACCCGATGGCGAACATTATGCTCACAGTAAGACGCATATCTTCCCGGCTGAACGGGGTTGGTATACTCAGGAAGGCGATAAAATGGCTGTTTTTCAACTGCCATTTGCAAAGGTGGGTTTTAATATTTGTTATGAAGCAGAAATACCGGAGTGTGCTGCGACGCTGGCGGAACAGGGTGCTGAGTTAATTTTAACGCCTTCCGCTACGTTTACTGAACAGGGATTTTGGCGAGTCAGGCATTGTTGCCACGCACGTTGTATTGAAAATCAAATTTATCTTGTTCACTGTTGCCTGGGCGGAAACCCGGGCGGGCCACTGCCAGGCTGCTGGGCCCGAAGTTCAATTTTAAGCCCCTGTGATGTCGTGTGGAAAAATCCACAAGGTATTATCGCAGAGGCGCACGTCAATCAAGAGGATGTCATTTCAGGAGAAATTAACCTCGATGTTCTATATGAAAATAGACTTGGGGGGGCAGCAACAACGTTCAAGGACAGACGCAGAAAAGCAGGCATATATAATATCTGGCCATCACACATTAAATAACAGAATGTGTCCCTTCTATGTATTAGCTGGAGGTCGTTATGGGATATTTAAAATTACCTGAGGGTAAAAGGATTGCGGTCAATCTTGGTGTCGATGTAGATGCTCAGTCTTTATGGCTGGGCGGATTTAATCGACCGTCGCCATCCTTTATGTCACGAGGAGAGTTTGGTGCACAAGTTGGCGTACCAAGGCTTCTGAAATTGTTCAAAGAAAATAATATCAAAACCACCTTTTTTATTCCCGGACACACTGTAGACACCTTCCCGGAAATCAGTAAAGCGATTTTTGATGCCGGGCATGAAATCGCTCACCATGGCTACTATCATGAAAATCCGACGCTGGTGAATCGTGATACAGAACGCCGACTTATGGATCTGGCGTTCGCCTGTTATAAAAGACATTTCGGCATACGCCCTGTGGGATACCGTTCTCCCTATTGGGATTATAGCGAGAATACGCTGGATCTTCTGGAGGAAGCCGGTTTTCTCTATGACAGTAGCCTGATGGCGAGAGATCTTGTGCCTTACCATCCTCAACGTTGGCAGGTGAATTGGGAAACGGGAAATATCGCAGGCCCGGTCAGCGCGATTCTGGAAATTCCTGTTAGCTGGTATCTGGATGATTTTCCCGCACTGGCGTATACCGGCAACCAGGAGGGGATGAGCGATACTGACGGTGTTCTGCGACGCTGGAAGGATATTTTTACCTATGCTTATAACCATCAGGAAAACGGTTTATATGCGATGGCCCTTCATCCGCAGATAATCGGTCATGGGCATCATATGATGATGTTGTCACGTTTGATTGAACATATTAAAGGGCATGATGGCGTATGGTTTGCAACCTGTGAAGAGATAGCCAGTGTCTGGGTGGATGACGAAGAGGATCGACAAAAAATGCTCCGTCCTGATGTTCGTGGCGTAGCGCCGGTTCCGGATGATTATGGCTGGCCAGGCAAATGATATCACCTCATGACAATGTTAATATCAGTCGGGTAACGGATTACCCGGGCAGAAGTTACCTGTTTGCCCGCTCGTTAATGCATATTATCCATCAGAAAGGGAGACTATCCCGGGACGTATAAAATCTTTTTTATTTCGGTCAAAACGTTAATCAACGAGAATAGTTTGTTTTTTGATTTAAATCATTTTTTAGTGTTCACAGGAAAATAAGCAAATAGCATTTATAATGTGAGTATTAAGAAAAATAAAATTTCCATAGTGATTAATTTTTATTTAACGCTTTGATTTTTAATGTTTTTGTATGTGTTAATTGATGTAAATCAATTTGGATTTTTTTATTAAATAAGTAAAAATTAAGTTGATATTTGCTTTTTGATGTGTTTTTTATATATAGCTGATTATTATTCTGAAATGTCAATTTTTGAATAACGACGCTGTGATACCGGCACCAGGGATACTTTGCGATAAAAGGGATTGAATATGGCAGAGAGCGTTCAGTATAACCTCAATTGTATTTGGCCACAGCGGGCCAAAACCCTCTATTGCTTTGCAACCAGCGGAATAACGTTCATCAGACGTGGGTAAACGTCGGCAAAATCCCTGCAAACCTGGCGCTTTTCACGCTGTGTTTTTTGGTCGTTGCGCTTTTAATAAGAGTCACAAGCGCTGGCCGCCGGTATTCGTCTGGCTGCTGAACTGCCACCTGATCAACAAGGAGATAAATCATGGATGCGATTTTTTTAAAGCTCGACAATATCAAAGGCGAAAGCCAGGTTGAAGGCTTTGAAGATCAGATAGAGATCATGTCTTATAGCCACAATGTGGCAATGCAGGTAAATAACGATGTTAGCCTCACTGAGCGGACTTCCGGGCGCGCGCATGTTGGTGAAATGTCGCTCACCAAATTTGTCGACCTCGCCACGCCTGTGCTCAATGAGTACTGCTGTAGCGGGAGGCTAATTAGAACCGCGGTGCTGACGTTGTGCCGCAATGACGACGGCAAAATGCGGTCGCTTATCGTTTATACCCTGACAAACGTGCTGATATCACAACTCAGTGTTAGCGGCGGCGCCGGCGGTAAGCCGGTGGAAACGATGTCGCTGAACTTCACGAAAATCGAATGGCAAATCACTGCCGAGAAATCAGACGGCGCTCAGCAGGAGTCCAGAACGTCAGTATGGGATCTGGCGATGGACCAGATAGGGAAATGATGATGACGCCAACCATTCCGGTCGCGCTATTCGACAGGCTCTTGGTTGAGGGGATAAGCCCACATGAATTGGTACGACGCAAGTTAATGTGTTTATTCAACTCTTGCGCCGTGCCAGGTGGCGAGACATTACCGCCGCTGCTCACTCGGGGTATGCCGGAATGGCACGAGGTGAATGTGGGTGACAAACGGGTTCTCAACTGGTTTTGCCGTGAGCTTCGCGCTGCTATTTTACGTTATGAACCGAGCATCAACATGCTGAAAGTCAGTGTAAAAGATGCCTATCATCAGACGCTGGCGTTGTCTTTGGAAGCGATGTTACAGGATGAGTCTGAACCGTTAAGACTGGAGATAGCCTACTCTAACGGTAGATGGCGCTAGTAATGCAGGAAGGAACGCCGGGCCGGGCGTTTAACATTACCCACAAGCAATAAAACGCAGCGAACGAACCTGATAATCAGGCAGACAGTCCACCTTTCGGTATGGTTGATCTGCCTGCATCATTTTCAGGATGGTTAATAACGGACCATGACAGATTTAAGTTCGGTATAGTCATCAATAAACGCGCTGCCAAATTCACGACCAATGCCCGATCCTTTCATCCCTCCAAAGGGTACCGCGGGATCGAGGAAGGTATGCATATTGACCCACACCATGCCAGCATCAATATCTTCAGCGTAGCGTAATGCCTTAGACATATTTTCCGACCACACACTTGCAGCAAGGCCAAATGGCGAAGCGTTGATATGCGAAAGCGCCTCTTTTTCATTCTGATAACCGATAAAGCTACAGACAGGGCCAAAGGTCTCCTCGTGCATCAGCGTACTGTTTTTACTACGCACTTTTACCGCCGTCGGCTGTAAAAAGTACCCTTCGCCGGGTAAAGTTTCACCGCCGTAAACAATGGTATCCCCTTCTTCCCGTGCGCGTTGAATCAGACGCAGCACTTTTTCAAGCTGAACCTGATTCGCCAGCGGGCCCATCACCGTTTTTTCATCTAAAGGGGAGCCGGGCACGATCTCCGATAACCGTTGCCTGAGGAGCGTCATGACCGTATCCAGTTTTTCCTGGGGCAGATAAAAACGCTCTGCGGCAGCACAAATCTGTCCTTGATTCAGATAACCGGCTTCAAGAATACCGTTGACCATGGCTTGTGCCGTGAGATCATTGAGAAACAGCGCCGCATTTTTCCCTCCCAGTTCGAGGGTAACGCGTTTTCCTGACGATGTTGCCGAACGCCGGACTTTCTCACCTGTCGCAACTGACCCGGTGAAACTCACTTTGGCGCAATCTGGATGCGCGATCAGCTGTTGCGCTATCTCACCGCCAGCACCGTTTACCACGTTAATTACGCCATCAGGGAAACCTGCCTCTTTAGCCAGCTCAGCGACTCGCAGCAGTGTCAGCGGGGTATATTCACTTGGTTTAATGACGATGGTGCAGCCACATACCAGCGCTGCGGCCAGCTTCCAGATAGCAATCATAATTGAGAAATTCCACGGCACAATACCGACGACCACCCCAATGGGTTGGCGTTGGGTAAACGCTGTGTATCTCTCTTCTCCCATTGATGGCAGGGAGACATTCAGCGTTTCACCGGTTATTTTTCCTGCCCAACCGGCAAAGTAACGCAGGAAGGCCACTGACTGATCGAGTTCAAGACCGCGCGACAGCATAATCGTTTTACCTGAACAGACGCTTTCCAGTTGAGCTAACTCTTCACGATGAGCGGCAAGAGTATCAGCCAGTTTCAGCAGTAATGCGCCGCGTTGTAACGTTGGCATTTTACGCCAGACATCAAACGCCCGTCTGGCGCTCTGCATGGCCTGTTCTGCCTGCGCAGGGGTTGCCGACACAACGTCGGCGATGATTTTGCCGGTGGCTGGGTTAGTGACCGAGAAGTTCGTGCCGTTTCCGGCCTGACGTTCACCTGCAATAAATTGTCCGTGTCGTTGGCGTAAAAAAGTCGTTACTTCGGCAAGTAATGTCACGTCGCTCATCAGAAGTGCCTGTAGGTCAGGAATGTACGTTTTTCCATCTCAACATACTTGCCTGGAACTGAATATCGTTCCAAAGAACGTCATTCTTCCGGACGATATTTTGTAAAACGTTACCGTGCTGTGATAGCGGTCTTAGTCAAGCGTGATGACAAGGTAACGCGATGAATACAAAAATCGATGCGTTGAATTACTACGGCGCGACGAAAAAATACCCGTTGCATTTTCCTGCTCTGCAAGACGATATTGATGCCGATGTGGTGATCATTGGCGGTGGCTTTTCAGGCATCAATACCGCGCTGGAACTGGCGGAGCAGGGGATCACTAATGTTGTCGTTCTGGAAGCCCGCCATCTTGGGTATGGCGGCACCGGGCGAAACGGCGGTCAGGTGATGGCCGGTATAGGTCACGACATCGAAGCCGTTAAAAAATATGTAGGCGCAGCGGGAATGGAGACGCTGTTTAAAATCTCGAACCTCGGCGCGGGTATTATTCGGGAGCGAATTCGTAAATACCATATTGATGCTGATTTTGTCCCCGGATATGGTTATCTGGCCTACAACCAGCGGCAGTTAAAAACGCTGCAACAATGGGAAAAAGAATTCAAAGCCGCTACGCCGGAAGACGATATTGAACTCTATACCGGTAAAGACGTGCAGCAGGTTATTGGTTCCGACGTCTACTGCGGTGTTCTCAAGCATATGGGGGGAGGGCATGTCCACTCGCTGAATTTATTGCTGGGCTCCGCTCAGGCTGCGAATTCGCTGGGGGTGAAGATATTCGAATATTCACCTGTGGTTGAGGTCAGTTACGGTAAAACTGTGCGGGTACGTACTGCGATGGGCAGCGTAAAAGCGGCCAAATTGCTGTGGGCCTGTGATAGCTTTCTCAATAATCTGGAACCAGAAATTTATAAGAAAACGCTGGTTACTTATTCTTATCAGGTCTCTACAGAACCTCTCTCCAGCGAGCTTGTTGAGCGGATCAGTCCCTTGCGCGGGGCTTTTAGCGATATCCGCCCGGTGATAAATTACTACCGTCTCACAAAAGAAAACCGTCTGCTGTTTGGCAGCGCCACAAGGTTTCTTGAATATACCCCGCACGATTTTGCTGCCTGGAACCGCACTCTGTTGACGGAGGTCTTCCCTTATTTGAAAGACGTTAAAATCGATTTTGCCTGGGGCGGACCGATGGCCTGTAGCGCGAATCTGTTTCCGCAGATTGGCACGCTTCGTGAACACAATAATGTTTTTTATGTTCAGGGTTATTCCGGATTTGGCGTCACGCCTTCCCATATTGTATGCAAAATCCTGGCCGAAGGAATAAATGGCGGTTCCGAGCGGTATCGTCTGATGAGTAGCATTCCCCACGCGACAATTTATGGTCGCGACAGTCTACGTCTATTGCTGGTCAGTGCGGGAAAACTGATACATCAAACAGCCGGTTTCTGGAAAGGCCGGAATTAACCAGGAGAACATTAATGCACGCTTTTAAACTCAATCAACCTGTTCCTGAATTACAGCCAGTCGGGAGTGTCAGCCTGTTAGGGGCGTTGCCAACAGAAGGCGATCCCCAGGTCGCCGTTGCGATGATTTACGGTAAACCTGAGGACGTATTTACCTGTGGACTGTTTTCATCGACCCGCGGCGGTTTCACGATGATTTATCCCTTTACCGAGCACGCAACCGTGCTGGAAGGGGAAGTGGAACTCACTGTCGCGGGTCAGGAACCGATACGTTTTTCACCGGGCGATAGTTGGTTTGTTGAACAGGGAACCGAAGTGGCATGGAAAGTTTTAACGCCCCGTTTTGTAAAACATTATCTGGCAAACGTTGAAAGCCATAAACAGGGTTGAATCCTTTAATTGTTCGTCAGTAGCGTTGGCATCACTGGGGAGAATAACGCGCTCCCCACTTGCTATTAGCGCATGCGGGGACGGCGTCACAACGTTATTTACCGTTATCCCTCTTCAGGACGATACCTGTTAGATGCGCTGCCTGCCATAAATAAGCGTTATTCCGGAGCGGTAATTTATTGTTGTAATAATAGTGAAGAGGTTGACCATGTTTAAAAACAGACTTGCCAGCCATCTTGAACGTGGCGTTATTGGTTTCCCCACGACGCTTGCCAGCTCCGTCGGGCTGATTATGGCAAGCCCGGTGATCCTGACCGTGACCAGTGGTTTTGGCTCAGGGGGAGATACCTTTGCTCTTGCGGTATTACTGGCATTTATTATGATGCAAGCGCAGATTACCACCTTTGCCGAAGCGGCAACGCTCATTCCCACGACTGGCTCCGTCTACGACTATATCTCCTGCGGGATGGGGCGTTTTTTCGCTATCACCGGTGCGCTTTGCGCTTACCTGATCGTACACATTTTTGCCGGCACGGCAGAAACGATTCTCGCTGGCGTCATGGCGCTGGTGAACTTTGAGTCTGTTAGCGAACACGTGGCCATGCAGCACAATACCTGGATGGTTGGCGTCGGCATGGTAGTGGTTTTCGGGTTATTGAATGCCATTGGTGTTGAAGTATTTGGCAAGGTGGAAGTGTTTCTTACATTCGGTATGTGGACTACCCTGACCATCTTCGGTTTATGCGGGATCCTGTTATCCCCGGTCACTCATCATTCCGGGTGGTTTGGCGCACCGCTTGATGTCAGTAATCTTTCTGGTCTGTTTGGTTATATTGGCATGGCGATGTTTATGTTCGTCGGTTGTGAACTGGTCACGCCAATGGCGCCGGAAATTAAAAAAGCGCATCGTACGATTCCCAGAGCGATGGCGCTTGGCCTTTTAGCGGTGGCAGGTTGTATGTTCCTCTATGGCGCTGCGATTAACCGGCAGGTAAATAATGTGGTTGTCGATGCGGCAAACCATATCTTTTTACTGGATACGCCGATGGCTATTCCCGCCTTTGCCAATCGTGTCATGGGACATGTCGGGCAATACTGGCTAGGCGTGGGGTTGTTGTTAGCGGGATGTGCGACGATTAATACGCTGATGGCGGCAGTACCGCGTATTATATACGGCATGGCGCTGGACGGCGCTTTGCCGCGGTTTCTGACCTGGTTGCATCCCCGCTTTAAAACACCGGTCATCGCCATCGCTTTCGGTGTTGCGATCCCCTGTTTACATGCCTGGTATCTGAACGGTGATATCGACCACATTGTTCCGCTGATCCTCGCTGCGGTCTGCGCCTGGGGGGTAGCTTATCTGCTGGTAACGTTATCGGTCGTTATCTTACGTATTCGGCGCCCCGATTTGCCACGCGCTTACCGGGCCCCCTGGTTTCCCTTACCTCAGATTATTTCGAGCGTGGGTATTATTATCGCCATTATTAATATTGCACCTCCAGGAATGAACAGTCGGGATGTACTTATACCATTCGGTATTATGCTTGGATTGACTGCCGCCTATGCCTTATTCTGGACATTATGTGTGCAACGGGTTAATCCTTTCCTCCCGCTTCCGGTAGAAGAGGTCGTGGAACGGGCGATGGGCAATTATGAAAAGCGAAACAATGAAGAGATGACGCCAGATGTCCTCCGTCCCCTGGTTTAAGAACGCATTAATGAATATGGTGTTACGTGATTTGAGCGGCTGGCGTTGTGAAAAATTGACCGAACATAGCGCCGTGCTGCATCTGAATGCATTTACCCAGGTTATCTGCCATGTTCAGCAAAAACGGTTATTCATGGCCAGTATTCACAGTTGTGAATTCAGGGTGAAAGGCACAATCAATTATCCTTTGCAGGGCAAAATTCGCGTTCATCAGCCCGGATGGCTGAAACGTTATCCCGTCATTTTTACTGGCAGCAAAAGTACCGCCGGGCTGATTAACTATCTTAATTGTTTCCCCAATTTACAACAGGCACTGAGTGAACTGGATTATCGTCGGTTTACGCTGGTTTTACATCATAAGGAATGGTATTGCAGCATTGAGCTATGGGCTGCTAGCGAAGTGGTTTGTAAAATGCCGCCGCTGCGCCGTTATCTGCGGCTTGAGCGGCACCAGCGTGTTCTTCTGCTTAGTGTGATAAATATGATCAATCAGGCCATGAATCAATGGCTGCAACAGGATACCGACGCCAGATAATATGACATTTTATTGCGGCATCAGATCAGAGAGTGGTATTAATTCAGGCATATATGACACAGGGGGAAAAGACCCGCAATTGACGCGGGTGAAAAAGAACGCTTTCACATATGCTGTGAATGTTGTACCGAGGACATTCTGGTTCGGGAAACCAGTTCCGTGCGATTTATCACTTCAGTTTTAGCAAAAATATTGCGTAAATGCGTTTTCACTGTTGAGAGAGAAATATTCAACTGACGGGCAATCAATTTGTTGCTGGCTCCTTCGCAGACCATTCCCACAATTTCACGCTCTTTGGCGGTCAATATTGACGTCAGATTGTTGTCTTCCTGAAGAGAATCATGAATCGCCAGTCCCAGCAATGGTTGTACTGCCTGGGCTCGCAAACGCTCTTCGCTGGAAAAAGGTATATCGCGCATTAATGAAATGCCCGCGATAATACGATGGCCCCGACGAATAAAGATCTCAATCATGTCGCACACATGATTAGGTAGCATAAATTCATGATAATAATGGCGATGTCGGGCACAGATACCGGGCGTCATCGTCGCTACGGTAATAACCTGCTGGCCGAACCGGGAAGGCGATAGCGGGTCTAATGGTTGAAAATGCTCCAGATATTGTTGGTGTGTGCTATTAGAAATGTTATGTAAAACATAAGCTTCCGGCTTTAAATAAGCATTAACACGATAAAAAACCGCCGACGACAGAGGAATGAGTTGCGCAATGCTCTGTAAGCAATGGAGAGTGATCCCGTCATTATGGCCAGTAGTTGATAAGGCTGACATGTTATCTCCTTCCATCCGGATGAGCGCGTCGGGACGCAGTAAAATAGTGGTATGTTGAAACATACAATTTACATTCGGTTAACACAATCATTCACATGTTAATAATGTGACGTGTGTTGCGATATTTTTTATAACCGATTGAAAATAAATGTTTTTAATTTAAATCTTGTCTGGCTTTCTAAAAAATAATTAAAAATTATTAATATAATTTTTTTCTGTCGCGGTTGACTCATCTCCTGAAAATGCCGTGGGTTCTCGTCCTTCAGGACGATATTCTTTTGAGATGACTGTTCTATGATTTTCTGTAATAGCGCAGGTTAACAGAGACTTAATTTCTGGTTCAGACAGGATTTGCTAAATAACGTTTCAATAGCGTCATGCGCTATGCAGAAAACCGGCGTATCAATAGATAAAGCTTGCTTTCGGCATTCTGCCCGCAGCGCCAGACGAACGCTATTGCGAAATGTGAGTCATGTCTCCGCATCAGAAATGATAATTACAGGACAGAATAATGTTGAATCTCAACACATTACGGCAACAACAAATCCCCGTAATGACTGAATATCGCGCGCAGATACCCTTTCATATTCTGGCAAAACCCATAGGCCCTGCGTGTAATCTGGCCTGCCGCTATTGTTATTACCCACAGGGCGAAACGCCCGTAGAAAAAATGAATGAATCAACGCTGGAGGTTTTTATTTGTCGCTATATTGCGGCGCAACCTGCCAGTGCGCGTGAAATTAATTTTGTCTGGCAAGGCGGTGAACCGCTTTTAGCCGGAATCGGTTTTTATAAAAAGGTAATAGCGCTTCAACAACGATATGCGCCTGACGGCGTGACGATCAGTAATAGTCTGCAAACGAACGCGACGTTGTTAAACGATGCCTGGTGTCGTCTGTTTCGCGACAATAATTTTACTATTGGCATCAGTCTTGAGGGCAGTGAAGACTTGCAAAATTACCATCGTCCGGGCAAACGCGGCGAGTCCAGTTATCCGGCGGTGTTGCGGGGAATCACATTGTTACAACACTATCGAGTCGATTTTAACGTACTGATTGTCGTGCATGATGACATGGCTCGCCATGCGGCAGCCATCTACGATCATGTTGTTAGCCTTGGCGCTCGTTATCTGCAATTTCAGCCACTGATGAACGAAGGCAACGCCCTACAGCAACGTTACCAATTGAGTGCGGATAACTGGGGACGTTTCATGATTGATATCTGGCGTCAATGGCGCAAACGCGGCGATATGGGACGGGTTTTTGTGATCAACATTGAACAGGCATGGGCACAATATTTTACGCATATCAGCGCCACCTGTGTCCACTCCGCCCGCTGCGGCACGAATCTGGTCATGGAGCCGGACGGCAAACTCTATGCCTGCGATCATCTGATTAATAGCCAGCATTACCTGGGACAGCTTGCTAATAATACGTTAGCGCCAGCCGTAGATTCCGCAACCCGGCTTCCCTTTGGTATTAAGAAAAGCCAGCGCCGGGAGTGTCAACGGTGTTCTATGAAAATAGTCTGCCAGGGAGGCTGCCCCGCACATATCAACAGTGCCGGCTACAACCGACTTTGTAGCGGCTATTACTCTTTTTTCACGGAGATTCTGGCTCCGCTACGCGCCTGGCCCCGGAATCTGAATGGACTGAAAGCCTGGCGTGCTGACGTTATGGGTAGATTTTCGGGCTGATGGTCCCTCTTGCCGCATTTGCTCGCCGCTCTTGTACAACATCCGTAGTCTGAAATGGGGAATAAGCCGTGAAAAAACAAGTAACACTTGCCACACTCAGCATTATCTTCTCCGGTACGGCGCACAGTACGCAAAACGAACGTCCTGATATTATCGTGATTATCGCTGATGATATGGGATATTCTGATATCACTCCCTTCGGTGGGGAAATCCCAACGCCTAATTTGCAGGCGATGGCTGAGAACGGCGTGCGGATGAGTCAATATTACACGTCTCCCATGTCTGCTCCCGCCCGTGCGATGCTATTAACCGGGAACACCAGTCAGCAAGCGGGTATAGGCGGTATGTGGTGGTATGAAAATACCATAGGTAAGGAAGGCTATGAATTGCGCCTGACTGATCGGGTGACGACCATGGCTGAACGCTTTAAAGATGCTGGTTACAATACGCTGATGGCGGGTAAATGGCATCTTGGTTTTACGCCAGGCTCGACGCCAAAAGATCGGGGCTTTCGTCATTCTTTCGCCTTGATGGGGGGAGGCGCCAGTCACTTTGATGATGCCGTGCCGCTGGGAACCGTGGAGATATTTCATACCTATTATACCCGTGACAATCAGCGCATTTCACTGCCCTCCAGTTTTTACTCCAGCGAAGCCTATGCCAGCCAGATTAATCGCTGGATCAGCGAGACGCCACGGGAACAACCTATCTTCGCGTGGTTGGCCTTTACTGCGCCACATGATCCTCTGCAGGCGCCGGATGAATGGATTAGTCGTTTTAAAAGTCAGTATGAACAGGGCTATGCAGACGTCTATCGTCAGCGTATTGCTCGTTTGAAGAAACTGGGTTTCCTGCGTGATGACATACCTCTGCCAGGACTGGAACTTGATAAAGAATGGCAGGCGATGACCTCGGAACAGCAGAAATATACGGCGAAGGTGATGCAGGTTTACGCTGCTATGATCGCCAATATGGATGCACAGATTGGTACCGTTATTGAGACGTTAAAAAAGACCGGGCGCGATAAAAACACGATTCTGGTCTTCTTAAGTGATAATGGGGTGAATCCGGCAGAGGGCTTTCACTATGAATCTGAACCGGATTTTTGGAAGCAATTCGATAATCGTTACGAAAATATTGGTCGTAAAAATTCATTTATCTCTTATGGTCCCCACTGGGCTGATGTCAGCAATGCGCCTTATGGTCGCTATCACAAAACGACCAGCGGTCAGGGGGGAATTAATACCAGTTTTATGATTTCCGGTCCTGGTATCATCCATAATGGCGCCATAGATAACGCCACAATGGCGGCGTATGATGTCGCGCCCACGCTCTATGAATTTGCAGGTATTGATGCCAGTAAATCATTATCTGAAAGACAGACACTGCCAATGATCGGCGTGAGTTTTAAACGTTATCTGACCGGTGAAAGTCTGCACGCGCCTCGCACACAATATGGTGTTGAACTCCATAATCAGGCGGCCTGGATAGATGGGGAATGGAAATTGCGTCGTCTTGTCACAGTATTCCCACAGGCGGGTAATGCGCCATGGGAATTATTCAACCTGCAACGTGACCCCCTGGAAACGCATAATCTCGCAGCAGATTATGTGGATAAAGTGAAAATACTGAGCAGTGCATATGAGGCATTTGCAAAACAGACAATGGTGCTTTATGCCAAAGGCAAGCTTATCGATTATGTGGGTATCGACAGTAAAACCGGGCGTTATCTGGCTGTCGATCCACAGACATTGCAGCCAGTTCCTGCTCCGTTAGCGATTCCTTTAGACACAAAATCGGACCAATAATTATTGGTTACGTTTCAAATGATTATTCAACGCTCACATAACCGCATTCAGCCAGTGACTTTCAGGATGAAGTTTCTCAGCGTTGGCGATGTATCGCCGCGCCGGTATGCCAGAGCCAGCTTTGCGACGGGCATCTGGTCTGCAACGGGGCGGTATACTACTCCCTTGACATTAACCTGTCTCATTGAATCTGGAACCATCGACACACCCATCTCTGCCGACACAAGGTTAATGACTGACGAAATTTGCGGCACGAGTTGACCAATTTTCGGTTCAAAGCCCGCTTTACCGCAGGCCTCGATCACTGCGTCATAAAGCGACAGGCCGATTTCACGTGGGAAGAGTAAAAAAAACTCATCTTTGAGAGTCGAGAGTGCAATCTGTTTACACGCCGCAGCAGGATGCGTTTCTGCCAGCACAATAACCATCGGCTCTTCAGACAGTAACCTAAGCTGGAACCGTTCATTGCCTGTAAAACCGGGTCTCAGAAAGGCAACATCCAGCGATCCTTCATTCAATTCATCAGCCAGTTGGGTTGTATTTCCTTCCTCAAGCTGCAAATGAACGTCAGGATAAGCCCGCTTGAAAGTACGGATTGCGCCGGGCACCACACTGTTAAATGCCGCAGAGGCAGTAAAACCCACCCTTAACACGCCCGACTCCCCCCTGGCGACACGCTGCGCCGCCAGCACGGCTCTTGTCGCGGTAGCAGGCATCCCTTTAACAACATCATAAAATGCTTTTCCAGCCTCGGTTAATTCCGCGCCATGAGGCACTCTCCGGAATAGCTGCGCTCCCAGCTCTCTTTCCAGATCCTTAATCTGTTGGCTTAGCGGCGGCTGACCTATGCCTAATTTTGTCGCAGCCCGCGTGAAATGCCGCTCTTCAGCGACGGCGAGAAAATAGCGAATATGGCGCAGTTCCATCCTCATCTCCAAAAGCAATTAAGAATGGCACCATCATATATTGGAAGAATGAAACCGGCGAGCGCATAGTGAGGTTAACAGGAGGTGCAATATGCCCGATATTTCTCATACACCGACACGTAGCTGGCTTTTTACTCCAGCAATTCAACCAGAACGTTTCATAAAAGCAGTTGAAAGTGCGGCGGACATTTCTATTATCGATCTTGAAGATTCCGTCACCCCGAATGACAAGGCGCAGGCCCGGAAAATTGCGATGCAGTTCCTTTCATCCCGACCAAACTCATCGCTGAAAATAGCATTAAGAATTAATGGAATGAATACTCATGCTGGCATTGAAGACCTGCATATGTTACTGGAATGCCGTTTTTTTCCTGATTACATTATTCTTCCGAAAACAGAGTCAGCCGCGCACCTGCAAATCGTGGATAGTCTTATCATGATGGCTGGTTCTGATACTCGCCTTATTGGCATTATTGAGTCAGTTGTCGGGCTTAATGCCGTAGAGTCTATTGTGGACGCCACCCCCAGACTCTGCGGGTTGATGTTTGGCGCCGCAGATATGGCGGCTGACATTGGCGCCACACCCGCCTGGGAGCCTCTTGCGCTGGCGCGGGCCAGAATAGTGGCTGCCTGCGCTATGAAAGGGCTTCTTGCAATAGATGCTCCCTTCTTTGATATAGGCGATTTTTCAGGTCTGAAAGAGGAAACGCTGCAGGCGCTCAGTTTTGGTTTTTCTGCAAAATCGGCTATTCACCCCGCTCAGATTAGTGTAATCAACACCGCATTTACTCCTACAACGGCAGAAATTAATCATGCTCGTGCAGTACTGACAGAGAATGCCAAAGGCGTCGGGATCGTTAGCGGCATGATGATAGATGCAGCCGTTGCCCGTCAGGCCCGGAGATTACTCGCCCGGGCAGGGATCTTTTCCTGATTTTATAACAGAGGAATTGATTATGAACACGTTATTACCCGCTTATAAAACCATTAGCGAGGGGCGCTACCGAGAAATTTCGGGTCTTTACTGGGAGGATTTTTATCCCGGTGATGTTTTTGAACATCGTCCCGGCCGGACGGTTCTGGACGCCGATAATGTGTGGTTTACCCTGCTCACTCTCAATGTGCAGCCGGTCCATTTCGATTCGGCTTACGCCAGCAAAACGGAATGGAAAAAGTTACTGGTTGATTCAACGTTCACTCTGGCGCTTTTAACCGGTATGAGCGTGCGTACTGTCAGCGCCAGGGTCGTGGCCAATCTTGGCTGGGATAAGGTACAAGCCGTCCACCCGGTTTTCGCAGGGGATACACTTTATGCTGAAAGCACTGTACTTAGCAAACGCCTGTCAAATAGTCGCCCGGGACAAGGCATCGTTACCGTTCGGACATGTGGTATTAACCAGAATGGTGTAGAGGTCATGCGCTTCGAACGAACAATGTTAGTTTATTGCTGTGGATGTTCGCCTGAAGAAGACGCCGCTTATTGAGAAATCGCCCTGAGGTTTAGAGTCATGATGAATGTTAATGCAGCGTATGCCGAAAAATGCGTGACGCCTGACGAGGCGGTTACTTTAATTACCTCCGGCAGTCACCTCTCTATGGGAATGTTTGCAGCAGAGCCTCCAGTTTTGCTGAATGCGCTGGCAAAGCGAGCGAAAAGGGGAGAAATCAACGATCTGCGGGTTTACTGTTATGAAACAGCCAGCATTGCCGGGAACACTATTTTCCGTTATGAGCTAAGTGACTATATTCATCTCTACAGTATGTTTATTACCGGTATTGAACGGGCTTTAATACGTCAGGGGATTGAGAGTTCCGGGCGAAAAATAGTTAACTATGTTCCTTCAAATTTTCATCAGGCGACGCGATTACTGGCTGATGATATTGGTATTGATACTTTTATTCACACCGTGTCCCCTATGGATAAGTATGGTTATTTTAATTTTGGAACTGGAAACGATTATTCCACCCGGATTGCGAGGACAGCTAAAAAGCTTATTGTCGAAGTTAACAAATATATGCCGCGCGTTCATGGAGAAGGTGCTGCAATCCATATTTCAGAAATTGACGCCATTGTTGAAAACCATGTCCCTTTAATTGAATTACCAATACGTACTGCCGTAGCTGAAGATATTGCTATCAGTCAGATTATCGCCTCTCTTGTGCCAGATGGCGCTTGTCTCCAGATGGGGATCGGCGCATTACCGGAGCTCATCTGTAATGCGCTCAAGGAACATAATGATCTGGGGGTCCATACAGAGGCGCTGAATCCGGGGTTGGTAAGTTTGATTCAACAAGGCGTCGTTACCAACCAGCGTAAAAATATCGACCGGGGAATGTCTGTATTTACTTTTGCTATGGGACAAAAGGATATGTATGACTATCTCAACGACAACCCCTCTTTTTTTAGTCGGCCTGTCGATTATGTTAACGATCCGGGGATCATTGCGCAAAATGAGAATGTTGTCTCCATTAACGCTACCTTACAAATCGATCTCACTGGTGCCTGTAACTCTGAACATTTGCTTGGACACCAGTACAGCGCTTCAGGAGGGCAATTGGATTTTGTCAGAGGCGCATATGCATCTAAAGGAGGTCGTTCCATTATTACGACACGCTCAACGGCCGCGAATGATACGATTTCTCGTATTGTTCCCCGCCTTGAGGGGCCTGTAACAACCCCACGAACGGATACGCACTGGATAGTCACTGAATTTGGCTCCGTAAACCTGAAGGGGCTCTCTTCAACCGAGCGTGCGCTCAGGATCATTGAATTGGCGCATCCCAATTTTCGGCAGCAACTTAGAGTAGATGCAAAAAAAATGCATCTGATTTAAAAGTAGGTTAATGCTATTTTTTAATGTAGCATCCCCAAAATATAAACATCATGAGTCTATTCAAATGATAATTGACAGAATTGATCACCTTGTATTAACGGTATCTGATATATCAACCACAATAAGATTCTACGAAGAGGTACTTGGTTTTTCTGCGGTAACATTTAAACAAAACAGAAAAGCGTTAATATTTGGAGCGCAAAAAATTAACCTCCATCAGCAAAAAATGGAGTTCGAACCAAAAGCGAGTAGACCAACGCCGGGATCTGCCGATTTATGTTTTATTACATCGACACCGATAAATGATGTTGTGTCTGAGATCTTACAGGCAGGCATTCCCATTGTTGAAGGCCCGGTTGAGAGAACTGGAGCCACAGGCGAGATAATGTCTATCTACATCAGGGACCCTGATGGAAACTTAATTGAAATTTCGCAGTATGTTTAATGTTAAAACTTACTATTACTGCCTTTATTATGATCACGCATCCGTTTATATTGGTCTAATGGAGATCATATGGCAATAATTTCTGGAAAGAGTCTATGTTCAAACTTATTGACTTGAAGACATCGAGGAATTCATAAGAAAGCGTAAAAAAGGAAAGGTGGTGCCGGACTCGGAATCATATCTAGGATTAACATGCTGTTTGTTATTGTTTTTGTTGGTATTTCTCGTAAATAGCGCCCCCACTAAAGCCCCCATAAAAAATCACTTTATTTTTGTGATGGTTATCACGAAAAATCGTTGTTTTGCGAGTGGGGCTTTGTTATGTGTGGAGTCAGGTCTACACATAACGGTCTGAGGTCCACATATAGCAGATGGAATTCCACACATAATGGTTCGGGGTCCACACATAGCGGCGCTAAAAAATCCATGCTGCATTACGCAGGCAAAACTTCATCCCTCTTCGCATTGAACATCTTTCAAACTTACATTTGATATGTTGGAACAAAGGTTTTTGAGATAATAAAAATTGGTGTGTTTTCTAATTTATAGATTCTATTAGTGTTTTTTCTATACTTTTGAGATGCCTTCATGCACCAGTTGAGATAACTAAACATCATGGCTCAATTTAATCACTTTGAACTCTCGCTTCTGAACCCCAGCTTTGACTCCCCTTTGGTCGATGCGCTGACGGAGCTGGAGTTATTCCGGCACCTGCGGCTGGAAACCGATGTTCACCCTATCCTATTTGCGCAGTTGAAGGCCGTTTTCCACATGCTGGAGAGTTTTGGCTCTGCAAGAATTGAGGGAAATCACACCACGCTTGCCGACTATGTTGAAAGCAAGGTTGAAGGAACGCAGAGTTCGACGGATCAGCTCAAAGAAATCAACAATATTGAAGCCGCGATGGAGTACATCGACGAATACCTGAGCGATGGTGATGAGATAACGGAATATTTTATCCGCGAGTTGCATAGTCTGGCGGTAGCCGGGCTGCAACAGGAAGGCGACAGAACGCCCGACGCATATCGACAACATAATGTCAGCATTGCTCAGTCTGACCATTTGCCGCCGGACCACATTCGCGTTGCTGATTATATGGCGGAACTAACCGCCTTTATTAACCGTGCCGATAAGCCAAAGTACGATCTGATGAAGATTGCGCTGGTGCACCACCGCTTTGGCTGGATACATCCCTTTGGCAACGGTAATGGCCGAACGGTCAGACTGCTGACCTATGCGTTGCTTATCAAGTATGGTTTTAATGTTCAGGCTGGTGGGCGGGTTCTCAATCCGACTGCGGTATTCTGTAATGATCGTGAGCGCTATTACGCCATGCTTTCGTTAGCCGATAAAGGCACGGAGCAGGGGCTGGAAGAATGGTGCTTATATGTGCTTTCGGGGATCTCCTCTGAGCTGAAGAAAGTCGATCAACTGACAAGCCACGCTTTTCTGAGCGAAAAGATCCTGTATCCGGCTATCGATTTTTCGTCGGAGCGAGGGTTGATAAATCCGCTGGAATCGAAGGTACTGAAACGCGCCGTCGAGTTGGGGACGATCAAAGCGGGCGATCTACGTACCGTTTTGCCTGATCTGAAACCGACGCAGGTGACTTATCAGCTTGGTAAGTTGATTGAGCGGGGATTGCTTCAACCAGTAGAAGAGGGGGCGCGTACCTATACGGCGAAGTTTTCTAACTCGTATCTGATACGTGGGGTGATTAAGGTGCTGCGGGAAGAAGGGTTTATTCCTGATTTGTGATCCTCAATCTGGTTTATCTTTTGGTATTCATGTCGTTTTTAAATCGACTTTAGCGATAAAAAATAAACCATTAGAGCAAACCGCCCCTGTTAGCGCAGGGGCAGATTTATAAGTGTGATTCAGGGCAGTGGCGGCAGACCAAGCTCTTTAAGAAAGGCGTTATGCGTATCTCGCGCTTTCGCTATTTCCTGCTCTAACTCGACTAGCTGGCTATTGACTGCTGCCAGATCGATTTTCTCCTCCGGCACGGCGGTGCTGATATAGCGGGAAATATTCAGATTTCGTTAGCCTTGATTTCCTCCAGCGGTACGCGGCGGGAATAGCGATCTTCCTCTTTGCGGAACTGGTAAGTATCGACAATCTTGCTGATGTGCTCTTTATTCAGACGGTTCTGCCGCTTACCTTTCTCGAAGTATTCACTGGCGTTAATAAACAGCACGTCATCCGGCTTTTTGCACTTTTTCAATACCAGAATACACACCGGAATACCGGTTGAGAAAAACAGGTTGGCGGGCAGGCCAATGACGGTATCGATATTGCCGTCTTCGAGCCGCTTACGACGAATACGCTCTTCCGCGCCGCCGCGAAACAGAACGCCGTGCGGCAGGACGATCGCCATCGTACCTTCCGGGGCAAGAAAATGATCACCATCACGGTTCTGGAGTACCGCAGGAGAACGCCCAGCACCGTTTACAGGAAGCGTGGTGCCTGTGACGAATAATCCATCAGAGATGCTTAATGTGGGCAGTGAGCAATCTGTACCGTCATTACCTGCACCAGAAAAAGAATTAACCGATCTGGCTTTTTCGCTGTTTGCCCCACAGGAAACTGCCGCGCCAGCAGCCCATACTTTCCAGCCGGAAATACCCTGTGAAGATAACCGTCCTGTTTTGCCTGCCGCTGTACCGGAAAAAGCGGCTGCGGCATTATCCGGTGATATTGATAGTCCCGATTATCCATCGCCTCCACCGTCCCGTCCGGTAGTATCGCAGGCAGACAGCAAAATAACACTCCGGGCAACATTTTTACGACTGGTTGTGTCAGGTGGTGCAGGCACGAAAAATTGTGACGAATGACGTGATGGCTCGCGTGCATATGGTTCAGGGAAAAGTGTTTCTGGTATCGCCTGGTATTTTTCAGCTATATGTTCAGTCGGTTACGGGTGAGACTGGGACGGAGTGGAAAAAAGTACAGCTGAGCTTTCAGCGGCTGGGTCTGCATATACGGGGCGACGACGGGATTAATATTTTTAACTGTGAGGTCAAAGGGCCACGTAAAACTTGTCAGGTAAAAGGCTATCTTCTGGATAAGCCGGAGGATATATTTAGTAGCAATGTATCGGAAGATAATCCCTATTTAACCATCATGACCCAGTAATGGAAACGGTGTGGAGGGGCGCACCTCTTTTTCATATCTAAGGGACGCCGTAGTGGCGTCCATTAATTATTTACATAATCCCTTTTCTGACCAGAGGAGTATTAACCCACTCATGAGCTTCTTTACTTATCTCAGCATCCGGATCGCATTGTGCCAGTAGTCCGGAAAATGAATTACAGGGCTATTTCTGAGATTCAGTTTCTTCGGTTTTCTGTAAAACCAATGCCGAGGTGGCCTGCGAAAAATATGTATATGAATTTTCTCATCAATAATTAACGCATATTAAAACGATCATAATGGAAGGCTTTCTCTGATATCCCGTACTTTTGTAGTCCGGATAATAGACTTTTCGCAAAGCCTGCGGGTCCGCAAAACCAGACGTGAACGTTTTGGCTATTATCGCTTTCCATCATAATATGTTTGGCTTCCAGTTTCATCCCGGCATCGATACGGTGTAAAGTCACACCTGCCGCTGTACATAATAAATCGAGATTTACAGGGTACTGCAAATCATCATGCTGACCAACGCAATACCATAAATCAATAGGGCAGAGTTGGTGGTCTGAGTTTTTTAAATATTCCAGCTGAGATATAAAAGGAGTGATACCGATCCCTCCCGCAACCCAGACCTGACGCTCAGATTGAATATTAAAGTCTAAATAACCCCAGGGGCCCTCAACAATCACGTCCTGTCCAATTTTTAATTCTTTCTTTAGTGAATGTGTATGATCCCCTAATGCTTTAATGGCAAAACGCAAGTGTTTTTTATCCTGGTAATAAGAGGCTATAGTGAATGGGTGTGCCTCTGCATCATGTTGAAATGTTAAAAATGAAAACTGCCCTGGTGTATGCAATAGAGGGGTGTCAGTATGTAGAGTTATTTCTATAATATCATTTGGGTAATAGTCGATGTTTGTGATGATCGCAACGCGTTTGTTTTTATAAGCAATCATATTAAATAGTGAAAGGCCGGCAGCATAAATACCGGGGATACTCACTATTACCAGCAGAATGCCCGCAGGTGAATTCCACCAATATGTTTTAAATAGAACGGTAAAAATATGGAAAGCAGTAGCCAGGTAAAAAACAGGAAACAGACGATGTATAAAATGGAAAATGTTATAAGGGATTTTTTTTACAAGAGAAACCAGCACCAACCCTATCATCAGGTATGTAGACCATTCAGCAGCTAACAATCCTGCATAGATCAGTTGAGATTGCCATGAGCTTATCTGAACACTTCCCAGTGATCCTGGATGAGCAAGCCAGCCATTTTGCACCAGCCAGTGAGGTATTTTTTCGTCCAGCCAGTGCGCCAGCGTAAAGACTGTTGCGATAATACCAGCTTGTTTGTGTAAACCCCACGATTTATCCAGACCTTTCAGAATTCGATTCAACCAGGGTGAACGCAAAATCAGACACATAGCTAATGTCATAAAACACCATGCGACGCACCCACTAAAAAAGAGAAAGTTTTGCCGAAACAGCCAAAATATTTTAGATGTTTCGGCGTGGAATATTTCACCTGATAAGACAAAAATAAGACTTGCTGTGAGTAATGTTAAGCTACTCACAAAATACGTTATTTTCATAATGGCCTGTTTTTTTAGCAGGCACGGGCAATTACCCGTGTCCTGGATAATAATTACGATTGATTGTAATTGTGATTATTTATAAAGAATAGCGGTGGCGTGTGATTGATTATCGATATGAAATGAAGTGATTCGATAATAATGAGCACCTGACGCTTCAGTTTTATTCTGAAGGAGTTGTATGATGCTTTCAGGATTTGTATTTATGGATGATACACTAACATGAGCAACTTCTTTCATGTCTGTTTCTGGATGACTAATTTCTGTTGCAGCAATGGATGTCTGCCCAAATAAAGAGAGTAAGAAAAAAGAGGTGACAATTTTTTTACTGATATTCATAAGAATTCCTTTCATATTAATAAACTTATCGATTAAAAGCATGAGCCAGCATACAGGGAATTTGCGCCAGTGAGTTTTTTTCTGCCAGAGATCTGCCTGGTACGGTTTTATCCACTCCTTCGGTGGGCAATATATGGACGTTAGTGATCCCCATCAAATTTAACGTTGACCGCAGATAGCTTTCCTGATGATCCAATTCCCGATGCCTGGTATCTGAATAAATTCCACCACGCGTGGAGACAATAAATGCTGGCCTGTCGGCCAGTAACCCCGTTGCACCCGTAGAGGTAAAACGAAATGTCAGACCAGCCTGGCAAACCTGATCTATCCAGGTTTTCAGACCCGAAGAGACAGAGTGGTTAATCATCGGTGCACCTATTACTAATATATCGCAGAGGCTCAACTCCGCGATCGCGTTTCTGATACCCTCCACTTCACTTTGCGTTTGTGCGTCTGTAGACATTAACTTTCCCCCAAGCACCAGAAATGTCTCTTCGCGTAAGTGGGGTGGCGGTGTCCGTCCGAGATCGCGGTATGTCACGCTGGCATTCGGAAAGCGCTGGCAGATAGCTTTTGTCAGCGCCAGGCTCAGCTTTCGTGAGCTGGAGTTGCAGAGCATAGGGCTGCTGTCAATGTGGAGGATCTTCATGGTGTTCGTCTCATTTAAAACGTGTGGCTAGTTTAACCGTTCTTAAAATGATGTTTAAATAGACGAAATTGAACTTCATTGTTGCGATAAAAGAACAATCATGATTGACTGGAATGATTACTGGTATTTTGCCCTGATTGCAGAAGAAGGAAGCTACAGCCGGGCGGCAATACGTGCGAAAGTGTCCAAATCGGTGCTAAGTCGGCGGATGTCGGCATTAGAGGAACAGCTTGGTGTACATCTGATTCAGCGGACAACCCGACGCCTTGCGCTGACCAAAGTCGGCGAGCAATTTGCGCAGGAGTGTCAGACGCTGGTAAATCAAAGTGAGCGAGCCCGCGCTGTTGTTCAGGCGGTACAGGAGTATCCACAGGGGACATTACGGATCAGTGCGCCGGTATTCATGGCAGAAACGTGGCTGGGAGCACTCATCAACGAATTTATTGCCCGTTGGCCGCTGGCAAATGTGCAGCTCCTTGCTGTCAATCGCCCGGTGGATATGATTGCAGAAGGTATTGATATTGCGCTATCAGTAAGTTCAGGGGCATTGCCTGATTCTTCGTTGCACTATAAAAAAATCAATACGCTATACGATATTCTGGTTGCCAGCCCCCAGTGGGTCGAGCAATATCCTGATTTAAAGACCATTGGAGATCTTCACAGGGCTCCGGCAATGGTGAGACTGGCCGACGGTCGTATGCAATCGTGGCATTTAATCAATGGGAGTCAGGAAATCACCCTGTCACTTTCCCCCCGTTTGTATTCCAATAATCTGCGGGTTCTGTTACAGGCAGTCGCTGGCGGCAATGGTGTGGCTTTATTACCGTTTCCGGCCTGCAAGGAAGAATTGCAAAACGGGGGATTGGTACAACTTTTCCCCGAGTGGTCTGGCCAGCCAAGACAGATTTATGCACTATTCCCAGCGAACAAAGGAATGCCCGCAGTTGCACGCTATTTTATGGACGAGTTAACCATGCGGCAGGAGAAACTAAATTCAGGACATCAAAAAGGTTAATTCATAGCGGCAGGAAACTGTCGCCGTGTTGTTGTAACAAATGACCAGACATGATTGTGGCAGATAATCCCGGCTTAGATATTCTGCAATCAGTTCATAAGTCTTAAATATACGCTATGTTGCCGGGCATAAATATAGGGCGCAACGTCCCCCTCGCGGCTCACGTCCAGATAATCTGACCCCCACTGCATCATCTCCATACGCGCCTCCATGTACTAACCTGCGGATAGGGGCCGAAAGTCAGACGATTTTCTTTACCGCCGAAGCGATAGCGGAAATACCATAGCTTAGAGCCGTCAGGTACAGAATTTGTGAATCGGTGATTTTTGTAGGGTTTTTCGAGGGGCGCGGCGCAGATCTTGCTATCAGTTAACATGAGGGTCTCTCCGTTCATCGAACTGAATGAACCCTTAATCTGACCCACAATTTTCCGGATACGTAGGGATAAATCAAAACGCACCTGAAAAGATCTTCACGCTAACTCATTGAATTAAAAACACATGGGGATTTATCAGGAAGCATAAAAAGGAAAGGTGGTGCCCGGACTCGGAATCGAACCAAGGACACGGGGATTTTCAATCCCCTGCTCTACCGACTGAGCTATCCGGGCAACGAGGCGCATTAAACCGTAATCGCCTCGCTTCGTCAACGAAATTTCTTCAAATCAACGTAGACTGCACAATCTATCACCACTTTGTTGTTATTGCACGCAGAATCAGGCAAAAAACATCGCCCATGCGGCGGAAATCGGCATCGCCAGCAACAGCGCCGGGAGCATATTCACTACCGGAAACATTTTGATTCCACATACACGCAAGCCGGTTGCCACCAGCAGCAGTCCGCCCACAGCGCTAAAGTCGCCCATCATTGCCGGCGTGGTCAGCGGAAGAATGAGAGTGGCGCAGGCGGCAAGCGTTAACTGGATAATCAACATCGGCGCGCAAATCGCCGAAACGGCGATGCCAAGCGAACAGGCGAAAATAATGGCAGTGAAAAAATCCAGAAAAGATTTAGCGATCAAAATGTTTGGATCGCCGGTCATCCCTTCATGCATCGCGCCGAAAATACCGGTGCCGCTGGCGCAAAAAAGTACAATGATAGCGACGTAACTTTGAATAAATGAGTCGTGTGTTGGCTTCTTACCCGATGCCATAAATAATTGTTGGATTTTCGCGACTGCGCCATTAATGCCTTTTTCCAGCAAACAAAACTCGCCGATAAGCGCGCCGACCAGCGTCGCCAGCACCATCACCGGAAGATTAGCGCACTTCATCACCAGCAGAATGCCAATACCCAGAGAGCACAGACCAAAAATAGACGTCATTGAGACGCGAATCCGTTCTGGCAGACGCTGACTTAACAGCGCGCCAATAACGCCGCCGAATAAAATTGCGCCAGCGTTAATAAAAGGTCCAATTACCACAATGACTCCTGTTATTTGTCTTTCAAATTGCCTTATTATCACGCGATTAAGCTGTTAATAGCTTGACTATCTGTGACGTATAGAGCGCTGATTTTACCTTGCGCCGTCTGGTTAAAGGTGCCATGATTGCGCGAAATTTCTCCTGCCAGCATGGGGCTCGCCGGGATGAACATAGCGCCTTTATATTGTCTTCACTGTCGCCTGACTGCGCGAGGTTTGCCCCTTTCTTTCCTTTTTTTTGTCATCCCCGCTATGCGGTGAGGGCAGCGCACGCTCACTGCAGGACAACAGTAAAATCAGAAACAGTCTGTTTTTACTGATGTCTGGCGGTCGGAGCTGGTATCCAGTTTGACCCGGCATCTCGTTGGGCAAGGCATCGGCCTTGTCCGGGGTTACTCTACTCCCGAAACGGGTATTTGCGCTTATGAAATCAATGAATATTGCCGCCAGCGGTGAACTCATCCCCCGTCTCTCCACCCACCGAAACGTAGTGGCGCTGGACAGTACCGACTTTACCGATGTGGCCGCAGTCGTCATTACCACTGCCGACAGCCGTAGCGGTATTCTGGCGTTGCTTAAACGCACCGGTTTTCACCTGCCGGTGTTTATGCTTGCGGATGAACCCGTCAGCGCGCCTGTCGGCGTTACGGCGGTAATAGTCGGGAACGCGCAGGAATGGCTGGAGCTGGAAAACGCTGCCTGTCGCTACGAAGCGGAACTTCTGCCGCCCTTTTATGGCACCCTGACCCAGTATGTCGACATGGGGAATAGTACCTTTGCTTGCCCGGGGCACCAGCATGGCGAGTTTTTTAGAAAACATCCCGCAGGCCGCCATTTTTATGACTTTTTTGGTGAAAACCTGTTTCGTGCGGATATGTGTAACGCCGATGTGAAACTTGGCGATCTGCTAATACATGAAGGTTCTGCCAAACACGCGCAGAAATTTGCGGCAAAAGTGTTTAATGCGGATAAAACCTACTTTGTGCTGAATGGAACTTCGGCGGCGAATAAAGTGGTCACCAACGCCTTGCTGACGCGCGGCGATCTGGTGCTGTTTGATCGTAATAATCACAAATCCAACCACCACGGCGCCCTGATTCAGGCCGGGGCGACGCCAGTCTATCTTGAAGCGGCGCGTAACCCGTTTGGTTTTATCGGTGGCATTGATGCGCACTGTTTTGATGAAACGTACCTGCGCGACCAGATTCGTGACGTGATGCCGGAAAGCGCCGATGCGTCGCGTCCGTTCCGCCTGGCGATCATTCAGCTGGGTACCTATGACGGCACTATTTACAACGCCCGTCAGGTAGTGGATAAAATCGGGCATCTCTGCGATTACATTCTGTTTGACTCCGCGTGGGTAGGCTATGAGCAGTTTATCAATATGATGGCAGATACCTCGCCGTTGCGGCTGGAGCTTAATGAAAACGACCCAGGGATCTTTGTGACCCAATCGGTACATAAGCAACAGGCGGGGTTCTCACAAACCTCGCAGATCCACAAAAAAGATAACCATATTCGCGGCCAGGCGCGTTTTTGTCCGCACAAACGCCTGAACAACGCCTTCATGTTGCACGCCTCGACCAGCCCGTTCTACCCGCTGTTTGCGGCGCTGGATATCAATGCCAAAATCCACGAAGGGGAGAGCGGTCGCCGCCTGTGGGCGGAGTGCGTTGCGCTGGGCATTGACGCGCGTAAAGCCATTCTCGCCCGTTGCAAACTGCTTCAGCCCTTTATCCCACTGGTGGTTGACGGCAAGCCGTGGCAGGCATATCCGACGGAGACCATTGCCAGCAATCGTCGTTTCTTCAGTTTTGAGCCCGGGGCGAAATGGCATGGCTTTGAGGGTTATGCGGATGACCAGTATTTTGTCGACCCCTGTAAACTGTTACTGACCACGCCAGGTATTGATGCCGATAGTGGGCGGTACACCGAATTCGGCATCCCGGCGACCATTCTCGCCCACTATCTGCGTGAGAACGGTATTGTGCCTGAGAAGTGCGATCTCAACTCGATTCTGTTCTTGCTGACACCTGCCGAGAGCGAAGAGAAACTGGCGCGACTGGTCGCGATGCTAGCGCAATTTGAACGACACATTGAAGACGATACGCCGCTTGCGGATGTATTGCCGACGGTTTTTCAGAAATACCCGGTGCGCTACCGCGATTACACCCTGCGTGAGCTATGTCAGGAGATGCACAACCTGTACGTTAGCTTTGACGTTAAGGATCTGCAAAAAGCGATGTTCCGCAAAGAAAGCCTGCCGCATGTGGCGATGAACCCACAGGATGCCAACAGCGCCTTTATTCGCGGCGATGTAGAGCTGGTGCGTATCAGCGAGGCGGGCGGGCGTATTGCTGCCGAGGGGGCATTGCCATACCCGCCGGGCGTACTGTGCGTGGTGCCGGGGGAGATTTGGGGCGGCGCGGCGCAGCGTTATTTTTTGGCGCTGGAAGAGGGCATCAATCTATTGCCTGGTTTTTCGCCGGAATTGCAGGGGGTATATAGCGAGACCGATGCCGATGGAATTCAACGCTTGTACGGATATGTTTTAAAGTAACGTTGCCTGCAGGCCGGATAAGGCATTTACGCCTTATCCGGCCTGCGAAACAGGGCAAGAATTAATGTGCAACGGGTTGCGAACCTGCCGGAACGCGAACGTGTTTGTATTTGAACAAGGCTACGAACGCAAAGGCCAGCACCAGCGAGTAGCCTGCGAAGATGAGCCACACGGTCTGCCAGTCGGTAATGCCGTTTTGAGTGTAATACTCCACCACTTTACCGCTCACAATGCCGCCCAGGATACAGCCGAAGCCATTGGTCATCATCAGGAACATCCCCTGCGCGCTGGCGCGGATTTCCGGGCGTACTTCTTTTTCGACAAACACCGAGCCAGAAATGTTGAAGAAGTCGAAGGCGCAGCCGTACACAATCATCGACAATACCAGCAGAACGGTACCGAACGGCGTCGGGTCGCCATAAGCGAACAGGCCGAAACGCAGCATCCACGCCACAATACTAATAAGCATAACGTTCTTAATACCATAACGGCTCAGGAAGAACGGAATGGTCAGGATGAATAACGTCTCAGAAATCTGCGAAATCGACATCATCACCGAGGCGTGCTGCACGATAAAGCTACTGGCGAATAGCGGATCTTTATCAAAGCTATGCAGGAAGGTGTTGCCAAACATGTTAGTGATCTGCAGTTCCGCGCCCAGCATCATGGAAAAGATGAAGAAAATCGCCATCCGCTTATTTTTAAACAGCGCAAAAGCGTCAAGGCCCAGCATTGATGTCCAGCTCTGGTTTTTCTGTTGGTTCGCCACCGGAATGTGCGGCAGGGTAAAAGTAAACAGTACCAGCAGAACGGAAAGCGTCGCGCCGATATAAAGCTGCATATGGCTCAGCTCGAAACCGGAGAAACTCACGCCCCACATCGCCAGAATAAAGCCAATGGTGCCCCAGATACGGATAGGCGGAAAGTCAGTCACAATATCCATGCCGGCAGACTGCAGGCGGTAATACGATATGGTATTGATCAAGCCCAACGTCGGCATATAGGCCAACGAGTTAAGCAGGATCACAAAGAACATCGCCCCAGGCGTAGTGACTTCCGCGGCCATGAATAGCGTGATGGCGCCGACGACATGACACAGGGCATAGACCCATTTCGCGCTCAGCCATTTGTCAGCCACAATGCCTAACAAGGTCGGCATAAAGACGGCGGCAATCCCCAGTGAACTATAAACTGCGCCAATAGATGCGCCGTCAAATTTTAAGGTGACGAACATATACGAGCCCAGGGTAGTGAGCCAGCTTCCCCACAGACAGAACTGCAGAAAAGAGAGTATTTTAAGCTGCAGCTTAAGATTCATGTTAATTTCCTCACACCTGAGAGCGGATGAATGTTTTAAAAGGCACATTTGCCGTTGTGATTTGGTGTGATTCTATCAATGAGAGGCGGGCTTTTTTTGTTACCTGTGACAAATATTTGCAAACAATTTCTGATTGCAAAGCAAAAGGGTGACGAAGTTAACACTTTTACCTTTCCCGCCTCTGTCATTTGCCAGCCAGAGGCGGGATGCGATGGTTTATCGGCGGCGATACGATCGCTGGGCGGAATTCACCTTATACAGATAGCGGCGCGACTCCGCAGATGGATGTCGGGTGGTTAATATCTGGTACACATCCCCCGGCGACATGCGGTTAATCATATTCGCGGCCTGAATCTTATCGTTCGAGAATACGCGTAATACGCTGCCTGCGCCGCCATTGTAGGCGGTAATGACCGCATAGCGCCGCGACGTCGGATTCTCAATACCGCTCAGATAGACATTATTCAACATCGCCAGATACGCTGTGCCGGTATCGATATTGCTGGCGGGGTCGAACAGGAAGTTACGGCTTGGCGTGCCGGACTTACCCTGAGAACGGAAAACATCTTTCCCGGCGCTGTGTTGCACCACCTGCATCAGGCCCAGCGCATCCGCGTGGCTGACCGCATACGGGTTAAACGAGGACTCCGTTTGCATAATCGCCAGAATCAGCGACTCGTCAACGCCGTATTTACGGGAGGCCTGGCGTACCATGCCAATGTATTTATGCGCGCGTTTATCAAGGTGGTTCGGCACCAGATTAATGGTGACGCTGTAAATAATACGCAGGCCGTTACTGCGGCTTTTGAGCCGCGTTTTCAGCAAGTAATCCGCGAATGTCGTGGCGCGGCCTTCCCAGCGAATAGGCTGGCCGGTATTGTCGAGGACCTGACCATACAGAAAGGGTTCTTTAGAAATTTTTATGTCATCGACATCGGAGTAAAGATCGACGGAGGTTGGGTCGTCACCCATGAGCAACGTTTTAATAATGGCCCGGCGCAGATGTGCGGTAGGTTCCGTCCCGGCGATGGTTTCAACGGTAATGGTCCCATCATCAAAGTTGATGTGGCTACGGGTCTGGAACTGATCGGTATATTTGACGTAGTCTTTCGGCCCGGCGATCAGGACTTCCTTATATCCCCACAGATTTTCAATATTGTTGGCAAATTGCCCCATCAAAATATCAAAGCCGTTGGTATCCTTGACCCAGGCTTCATTATACGTCTCGCCTTTTTTGGTCGAACTGGAGCAGGAGATGAGCAACGGCGCAATAACAGCAAGCGCGAGTAATTTTTTCATCATTCCGGGAGTGCATGTTGTGTTGTCGTTATGCCATGTTGCCGGGCAGCGGCGCTAAGGGCTTATCCGGCATAACTCACAGGCCGAATAAGCGCAGCGTCATTCAGCAACGGGCCTATTTTTTATCTTCCGGCGTATAACCTTCGATATGAACGTCTTTGCCTTCGAACAGGAAGCTCACCATCTCCTGTTCCAGCAGCTTACGGTGCTCGGCGTTCATCATGTTGAGCTTTTTCTCGTTAATCAACATGGTCTGCTTATGCTGCCACTGCGCCCACGCGTCCTTAGAGATCTCGTTATAGATACGTTTTCCCAGTTCGCCAGGGTAGAGCTGAAAATCTTGCCCTTCAGCGTCGCGTTGCAGGTAAGTACAAAAAATCGTTCTGCTCATAAGTCATCCTCTTCATCGACCGGGGCGTTAAACTGGCGCTCCGGTACGTAACTGCTGTAACAAGCGCTCCACGGGGGCCGCCAGTCCGACTGACGGCGGTTGCGCTAAGTTATACCAGAGCGCGCTGCCTTCATCCATGCAGGCGTCCAGTGACGACACGGGAAGCCACATAGGCACAATATCCAGGTGGAAATGGCTAAATGTGTGGCGAAACGCGTTAAGCTGGGTCAAATTATCAGCGTTAACATGCCGTTGCGCCAGCCATTCACGTAATTCATCTTCGCTGGCGAACTGCGGAAAGCAGTAGAGTCCGCCCCATAAACCGCTGGGAGGGCGCTGCGCCAGGAAAATCTCCTGATTATGCTGTAACAATAAAAAGTAACCCGTCCGCTCCGGCAACGTCTGTTTCGGTTTCTTGCCCGGATAGCGTGACCAGCTTTCATGCGCAGCGGCGATACAACCGTTTTGCAGCGGACACAGGGTGCACTTTGGCTTTGAACGCGTACAAACCATCGCGCCCAGATCCATCATCGCCTGATTAAAACGCTCCACGCCGCGTGCGGGCGTCACTTGCTCGCTCAACGTCCACAGCGTATTCTCCACCTCTTTTTTTCCAGGCCAGCCGCTAACAGCATAACAGCGAGCCAGCACACGTTTAACGTTTCCATCAAGAATCGGATAATGTTTACCTAACGCGAGGGAGAGAATTGCGCCGGCGGTTGAACGTCCGACGCCGGGTAGCGCGGCGATTTCGGCAAAAGTTTGCGGGAATTCTCCACCGTGAAGCGTCGCCACCTGTTGCGCCGCTTTATGCAAATTACGCGCGCGGGCGTAATAGCCGAGCCCGGTCCATAAATGGAGCACTTCATCCAGCGGCGCATTCGCTAAATCCGTTACCGTGGGAAAGCGCGCCATAAATCGCTCAAAGTAAGGAATCACCGTTGTCACCTGCGTTTGTTGCAACATGACTTCCGAGAGCCATACTTTGTAAGGCGTCTTGTTAATTTGCCAGGGCAGCGTTTTCCGCCCGTATTTGTCGTACCAGTCCAGAACCTGGGCTGAAAATTGAGACGCTTGCATGGAAACTCATTCATTATTGCCGGGGGCAAGATTGCAGCACAGAGGCCGCAGGGTGTAAACCGGAACTTTCCGCAGTGCGCTTCATGCTTGCATCCGGCAACTAACTTTGGATAATGCCCGTTTTCAGAACTCAAACACAGCAGACTACACTTTTATGAAAAACGACGTCATTTCACCGGAATTTGATGAAAACGGTCGCCCGCTGCGCCGTATTCGTAGTTTTGTTCGTCGCCAGGGGCGACTGACAAAGGGGCAAGAGCACGCGCTGGAAAACTACTGGCCGGTGATGGGCGTCGAGTTCAGCGAAGCGCCGGTAGATTTCGCCACGTTGTTTGGTCGCGAAGCGCCGGTGACGCTGGAGATTGGTTTTGGCATGGGGGCGTCTCTTGTGGCGATGGCGAAAGCGCGCCCGGAGCAGAATTTCCTCGGCATTGAAGTGCATTCACCCGGTGTCGGCGCGTGTCTGGCGTCCGCTCATGAAGAGGGCGTTGAAAACCTGCGCGTCATGTGCCACGACGCGGTAGAAGTGTTGCATACAATGATTCCTGACAATTCTTTATCGATGGTTCAGCTCTTTTTCCCTGACCCGTGGCATAAAGCGCGTCATAATAAACGCCGTATCGTTCAGGTGCCGTTTGCTGAACTGGTATTGAGCAAGCTGAAATTGGGCGGCGTTTTCCATATGGCGACCGACTGGGAAGCGTATGCGGAACACATGCTTGAAGTCATGTCTTCTATCGACGGGTACAAAAATCTGTCAGAGAGCAATGATTATGTACCGCGCCCGGAATCGCGCCCGGTAACGAAATTTGAACAACGTGGCCATCGTCTTGGTCATGGCGTATGGGACTTAATGTTCGAGAGGGTGAAATAATGGCAAAGAACCGTAGTCGTCGTCTGCGTAAAAAAATGCACATTGACGAATTCCAGGAATTAGGATTTTCGGTGGCATGGCGTTTTCCGGAAGGTACATCTGAAGAGCAGGTCGATAAGACTGTCGATGACTTTATTAATGATGTTATTGAGCCTAATAAACTGGCGTTTGACGGCAGCGGCTACCTGGCCTGGGAAGGGCTGATTTGTATGCAGGAAATCGGTAAATGTACCGAAGAACATCAGGCGATTGTGCGTAAGTGGCTGGAAGCGCGCAACCTTGAAGAAGTCCGAACCAGCGAACTTTTCGACGTTTGGTGGGACTAATGAGTACAGGGTCGGCAAATGCCGGCCCGCTTTGTCTTGAGGGAAAGTTATGATGCGCAAAACGCTGCTGGCGGCAGTGCTAACGTTTACGGCGATGGCCGCTCATGCAGATTACAAATGCAGCGTCACGCCGCGTGACGATGTGATCCTGAGTCCACAAACGGTGCAGGTGAAAGGTGAAAATGGCAACCTGGTGATCACGCCGGACGGCAATGTGATGTACAACGGTAAGCAGTACACCCTTAGCGCCGCGCAGCGCGAGCAAGCGAAAGATTACCAGGCGGAACTGCGAAGCGCGCTGCCGTGGATTGATGAGGGCGCCCGATCGCGCGTCGAAAAAGGCCGCGTGGCGCTGGATAAAATCATCGCTAAAGAGGTGGGCGAAAGCAGCAACATGCGTAGCCGTCTGACGAAGCTTGATGCGCAATTAAAAGCGCAAATGAACCGCATTATCGAACATCGTACGGACGGCCTGACGTTCCACTATAAGGCTATCGACCAGGTGCGTGCCGACGGTCAGCAGTTGGTGAATCAGGCGATGGGCGGTATTTTGCAGGACAGCATTAACGAAATGGGCGCCAAAGCGGTGCTTAAAGGCGGCGGTAATCCTTTACAGGGTGTGATGGGCAGCCTCGGTGGTTTGCAAACCGCTATCCAGAACGAATGGAAAAACCAGGAGAAAGATTTCCAGCAGTTTGGCAAAGATGTCTGTAGCCGCGTAGTGACCTTAGAAGATAGCCGCAAAGCGCTGGTTGGCAGCCTGAAGTAATCTTTTCTTTTTAAACAATGGCGCAGATCGTATCTGCGCCTTTTTATTCTGTTTTTTCCTGCATTTTGTTATCCATCTCTAAAAAATACTCTCTGTCGGATATATATCGCTGGTTAATCGTATGGCGTCACATTATTCGTCTGCAATATAGAGATAATGCGACCAGTTGACATAACTGGAGATATAACATGGAGTTTTTCAGGAAAACGGCATTAGCTGCTCTGGTAATGGGTTTCAGCGGCGCAGCGTTCGCTTTACCGAATATCACCATCTTAGCGACCGGCGGAACGATCGCTGGCGGCGGTGATTCAGCAACAAAATCAAATTATACGGCAGGTAAAGTCGGCGTCGAAAATCTGGTGGATGCCGTTCCTCAATTGAAGGACATTGCGGTAGTGAAAGGCGAGCAGGTCGTTAACATTGGCTCGCAGGATATGAACGATGAAGTCTGGCTCACGCTGGCGAAAAAAATCAATACCGAGTGCGACAGCACCGACGGTTTCGTGATCACCCACGGTACTGATACGATGGAAGAGACCGCTTATTTCCTCGATCTGACCGTGAAATGCAATAAACCGGTGGTACTGGTCGGCGCGATGCGTCCTTCCACGTCAATGAGCGCAGATGGCCCGTTCAACCTCTATAATGCGGTAGTAACAGCGGCTGATAAACAGTCTGCCAACCGCGGCGTGCTGGTGGTAATGAATGATACCGTCATGGACGGACGCGACGTCACTAAGACCAATACGACTGACGTGGCGACGTTTAAAGCGGTTAATTACGGCCCGCTGGGTTATATCCACAACGGTAAAATTGACTACCAGCGTACGCCAGAGCGTAAACATACCACCTCCACCCCGTTCGACGTGTCGAAGCTGACCGCGTTGCCGAAAGTCGGTATCGTTTATAACTATGCGAATGCGTCCGATCTGCCGGCAAAAGCGCTGGTAGACGCGGGTTATGACGGGATCGTGAGCGCAGGCGTGGGTAACGGCAACCTGTATAAAACGGTCTTTGATACCCTGGCGACCGCCGCGCACAACGGTACGGTAGTGGTGCGTTCTTCACGTGTGCCGACTGGCGCAACCACGCAGGATGCGGAAGTTGACGATGCAAAATACGGCTTTGTCGCTTCCGGCACGCTGAACCCGCAAAAAGCGCGTGTCTTACTGCAACTGGCGTTAACCCAGACTAAAGATCCAAAACAGATCCAGTCGATGTTCAATCAGTATTAAAGATAATGCCCCGGTCGGAAGGCCGGGGCTATCTTTGGAAGACCTCTCGCACAACCAACACTATTATCTTGCTAATTATCATCCTGGTTATGATAATCGTGGGCGTCATGTCTCTGGACGGGAGGTCCACAAGTGGTTCGACAATGGATTGCTGGCGCAGCGCTGTTTGCCCTGATTTCAGGCTATAGTTGGGCAGAGGTTGCTCAACCCTCCGATAACATCTTAAAAGAACAGTTTAGTAAGCAGTACCACGGCATACTTAAACTGGATTCCATTACCTTAAAAAATCTTGATTCGACGGGCAATCAGGCCACCTGGTCTGCCGAAGGGGATATTTCTTCCCGTGAAGATATGTATACCGGCGTTGGTATGGCGGCGGATTATTATTTTGTTGAAAAAACCTGGACCAAAGATCGTCCCGTTAAATTTTCTGCCATGTTAACCAGTAAAGGGACGCCAGCCTCTGGCTGGACGGTGAGCTATTACTCATTACAAATGGCAGCCAGCGATCAGGGCCGGGCTATTGACGACATTAAAACGAATGATAAATACCTGATCGTCAACAGTGATGACTTTAACTATCGGTTTGGCAACATTGAAGCCTCCTGGCGTGCGCAGAAAGCGTCGATCCCCGGTCTTGAAGAACAACTCTCTGCCCTGGATAAGAAAATAGCGGTAGCTAAAAAAGAAGCGGACGCGTATTGGGGAAAAGGCGCTGATGGGAAACCGTTGACCCGCGCCGAGGCGTTTAAAAAGACGTTAAAAGAGCGCGATGATTATGTAAAAGCCAACGATAGCAGCATATATGCCGAGAAATACGAAAAAGAGGTCTATCAACCGGCATTAGACGCGTGTCGTAAGCAGAGTGAGCCGTGCAATGAAGCGGCTATTCAGCAGAAAAGAGATTTAGACATACACGAGCAACGGCGGCAGGTATTTTTGAAATCAGAAGAGCTGCGTCGAAAAGCGCAGAATGACTGGATAACGTTAGAGAAAGGACAATATCCGCTGAATATAGCGGTACAGAAACTTCAGATGCAACAGAGTGATATCCGTGTGAAAATTATGGATATTAATGACGGTTACGAGCGCTGGAAAAAAGATACGGACGATTTGCGTCGTAAAGGGGTTATTAAATAATGCGCTTGCCGGCGGCGCATTAACCGCCACAGGTCGGTAAGCGTCGCGCCATCAGGTATTTTACCCGCTGGCGCGACAGGCTTATTCCTTGTTATTCCGCGAGAAACAACTCAAGAAGAGAGTTTAAAAATAGTTTACCGTGACGGGTAATCTGCCAGTATTGCTCGCATTCGGTCAGGTAGCCCTGGGCAATAGCCTCGTCGATTGGCTGACGAATAACCGCTTCCGTAAGCCCGGTGTAGTCGACAAATTCGGCGCGAGGCGCGCGCTCCAGCAACCGAAAACGGTTCATAAAGAACTCAAAGGGTTTATCGTCATCACTCACGTCACGCTGGCTTTCCAGGTAACGTCCCTGCATATAACCGCGTGGGTGACGGGTTTTGGTGGTGCGCAGGATCCTGCCGCCCGGGAAGGTGACTTTACCGTGGGCGCCGCAGCCAATACCCAGATAGTCGCCAAAGCGCCAGTAGTTCAGATTATGCTGGCACTGATAACCGGGTTTGGCATAGGCCGACGTTTCGTATTGCTGATAGCCAGCAGCGGTTAATAACTGGTGGCCCTGCTCAAAGATATCCCACAGTGCGTCATCGTCCGGTAAAACCGGCGGACGCGAACCGAACAGAGTGTTGGGTTCAATCGTCAATTGATACCATGAGAGATGCGGCGGATTAAGCGCAATTGCCTGTCGCAAATCGTTCAGCGCCTCTTCCAGCGTTTGGTCCGGCAATCCATGCATCAAGTCGAGGTTAAAGCTGCGTAGCCCAAGCCCATTTGCCAGTCTTGCTGCCCGCATCGCCTCTTGTGGACCGTGAATACGGCCAAGACGTTTCAGCTTAGGCTCACTAAAGCTCTGCACGCCAATGGAGATCCGGTTTACGCCGGCGCGCTGATAGTCGATGAAGCGGTCGGCTTCGACCGTGCCGGGGTTCGCTTCCATGGTAATTTCCGCATCCGCCGCCAGATTCAGGCGCGCACGCACGCCGTCCAGCAGCGTTTGCATCGCCGGCCCGGAAAGCAGGCTTGGCGTACCGCCGCCAATAAAAATGGTCTTTACTTCACGCCCTTGCGCCCAGGCGACATCGGCGTCCAGATCGTTTAACAGATGCTGGACGTAGTCGTCATGCGGCACCTCGCCCTTCAACGCATGGGAATTGAAGTCGCAATATGGACATTTTTGTACACACCAGGGAATATGAATATAAAGACTGAGCGGCGGTAGTTTAGCCATTGCGTAACGCATCCAGCAGCAGCTTGAGCGCTTGTCCACGATGGGAAATCGCGCTTTTTTCTTCACGGGTCAGTTCTGCGGCGGTTTTGCCTTCAGACGGTACGAAGAAAATGGGATCATAGCCAAATCCGCCATTTCCGGCCGCCTGGCGAGTAATGACGCCTGGCCAGCTACCGTGACAGACTATCGGTGTGGGATCTTCGGCATGACGCAAATAAACCAGCACACAATGGAATCGCGCCTGGCGTTTGTCGTCCGGAACATCTCGTAGAGTATGCAGCAGTTTTTCCAGATTTTGCTGATCTGTCGCGTTTTCGCCAGAATAGCGCGCGGAATAGATACCCGGCGCGCCGCCTAAAACGTCAACGGCCAGACCGGAGTCATCGGCAATGGCGGGCAGACCGGTCATTTTAGCGGCATGGCGCGCTTTGAGAATCGCGTTTTCAATAAACGTCAGGCCGGTTTCTTCCGCGGAGTCAACGCCCAGTTCCGTTTGCGCTACCACATCAAGCCCAAAATCGCTTAACAGCGACGCGAGCTCGCGCACTTTACCGGCGTTGCCGGTTGCGAGAACAACTTTTTGCATGGAATACCTACTCAGTTAACGCCGTAATTTCCGGCGGGATCTGTTGCGGGTGAATAATTTTTACCTGTTTGTGACGGCCCAGCTCGCCTTTTTCGATGACGATCTGACTTTTCGCCACGCGAAACTGTTTACCGAGAAACTTGATCAGATGGCTGTTTGCCTGGCCGTCAACCGGCGGGGCGGTAATGGCGACTTTCACCTCGTCGCCATGTAAGCCCACAATACTGTCGCGGCTGGCTTTCGGCTGAATATAAAGCCGTAACACCAGACCGTCTTCGCAGCGAGTCACAGCACTCATAACGCCATCCACAGCCCCGGCAGCAACATGTTGCCTGTCGCTTGTAAGACTTCAGCGATCCCCATATTAACGACATACAGCAGCAGCACCAGAACCATCGGCGAGAAGTCGATGCCGCCCATCGCAGGCAGTATACGGCGAATCGGGCTGAGCAGCGGCTCGGCAAGCTGAATCAATACATATTCAATCGGGCTACGACCCTGGCTCACCCAGCTCATGATAGCCATGACCAGCAGCACCCAGAAGATCAGCAGGCCGATTGTTTTAAGTAAGATAAGCACCGCGGCAATCCAGATAATCGCCTGAAACGTAATTACCTTAAACAGCACTATCGCCTTAATAACGCTAAGAATAAACGCCACCAGCAGGGAAGCGCTGTCAATCGGCCCCATTGGCGGGATAATACGACGCAGCGGTCCGATGATGGGCTGCGTAATTTTCACCACGAACTGGGAGAAAGGGTTGTAAAAGTCACAGCGGGCCCACTGCATCCACACGCGCAATAATAGCACCATGGTATACAGCTCAATTACCGTTGAGAGCAGGAAGGTCAACGTATTCATGGCGTTCCTCAGTTTTCCTTAATTTTTTGTGTAATCACGAGCACCAAAGATAGCGGTGCCGATGCGCACCATTGTGCTACCTGCCGCAATCGCGGCTTCCATATCGTCGCTCATACCCAGAGATAAGGTATCAACGTCAGGGTAGCGCGCTTTCAGCCCGGCAAATGCTACAGCCATTTGACGTGCGACTTCAAACTGCCTTACATAATCTGACTCTGGCGCCGGGATCGCCATCAGTCCGCGAAGCCGCAGACGCGGCAGTGTAGCCACCGCAGCGGCCAGCTCATCCAGTTCCGCCAGCGGAATGCCTGATTTGCTGTTTTCATCGCTGATATTAATTTGGATCAGAACATTTAGCGCCGGCAGATTATCCGGGCGCTGTTCGCTCAGACGCGAGGCGATACGCAGGCGATCGATGGTATGACACCAGTCAAAATGCTCGGCCACCAGCCGACTTTTGTTGGACTGTAAAGGGCCAATAAAGTGCCAGTGCAGGCCTTCCACTTTCGCTTCCTGAAAGTGGCGGATTTTTTCCACCCCCTCTTGTACATAATTTTCACCAAATGCCCGTTGTCCGGCGGCAATGGCTTCTGCGATGTCGCTCGCAGGTTTGGTTTTACTCACTGCAAGCAACGTAACTTCTTCTGAAGAGCGGCCGCAACGCGTCGCCGCAGCGGAGATTTTGTCCCGGATGTGTGCCAGGTTATGCGCGATATCGTTCATTTTCCGAGGATGTTTATATGAATATGGAAGAAATTGTGACGCTTAGTGTAAAGCATAACGTCTCGGATCTACACCTGTGTAACGCCTGGCCTGCGCGATGGCGCAAACAAGGACGCATGGAGAACGCGCCTTTTACCGCGCCTGATGTCGACAGGCTTCTGCTTGATTGGCTTAATGATGCGCAACAATATCAGTGGCGAACGCACGGCCAGCTTGATTTCGCCGTCTCGCTGTCTGGCACGCGGCGCCTGCGCGCCAGTGCGTTCACACATCAACAGGGAACGTCGCTGGCGCTACGGCTATTGCCCGAGCGTTGTCCTGATCTGGCGGAAATCCAGACGCCGCCGATAGTACCCGCACTGCTTGCCAGCGAGAACGGACTGATTCTGGTCACTGGCGCTACTGGCTGCGGGAAATCCACCACGTTGGCGGCAATGGTGGGACATCTTAATCAACATGCCGATAAACATATCCTGACGCTGGAAGATCCTATTGAGTACCGTTACACCAGCAAGCGTTGCCTGATACAGCAGCGGGAAATCGGCCAGCATTGCGCCACTTTTGCCGCCGGGCTGCGCGCGGCGTTACGTGAAGATCCCGATGTCATTTTGCTGGGGGAGCTGCGTGACAGCGAGACCATTCGCCTGGCGCTGACGGCGGCGGAAACGGGGCATCTGGTACTGGCAACCCTGCATACTCGCGGTGCGGCGCAGGCGGTGGAAAGATTAGTGGATAGTTTTCCGGCGCAGGAAAAAGAACCGGTACGCAGCCAACTGGCGGGTAGTCTGCGCGCCGTACTATCACAAAAACTGGAGGTCGACAGACAGGATGGGCGCGTGGCGTTGTTTGAATTACTGATTAATACGCCAGCCACAGGGAATTTGATCCGTGAAGGCAAACTCCATCAGTTGGCCCACGTGATACAAACCGGGCAGCAGCAGGGGATGATGACATTCGCCCAGAGCGCGCAATGGCGTCAGGCGCAGGGACGACTGTAGCGAAGATGGCGGCGTAGGGGGGGAGGAAAGTGTTGACTGGCGCGGTGGATTGAACGACATACAGGCTTGTATCCTGGCGAACCGGCGTTAAAATCGCAGCTTTGTTAAAACCACAGCGAAGCCATTTAACGATGTCATCACAACCGAATCAAAGCCTGATAGATGGCATTCGCTGTCTGCAATATCTGGTCTCCAGCGACCGTGCTATCGGATGTCGCGAGCTTGCCCGGTTGATGGATATTAATACCACGCGCGTTAATCGCCTGTTAATGACGATGGCCTCTATTGGACTCACGATGCAGGATGAGCACCGACGCTATTTACCCGGGCCAGGCATTCATGCTTTGGCGGCGCAGGCGATTCGCGGTTCAGCGCTGTTCTCCCATGCGTTGCCTATCCTTGAGCGCCATGCGCCCAGAGACATCGTGGTGGCATTAGGCGTGCTATGGGAGGACCAGATTATCTATATTTATCACTCCAGGCCGGGTTCGCAGGGAAGTCAGGCGCTGGCGGGGTTTCGCATGTGCCCGGCCTGGCAGTCGGTAACAGGAGTGGCGTTACTGGCGGCAGAAAGCGACGAGGCGCTAATGCAGCGTTTTACTCCGGAGCAGTGGCGTAATCTGGCGCCGCATGTGGCGCAGCAGCGCCAGCGGGGATACGTGCTGTGGCATCACGCTGATGGTGAAGTTTCTATGGCGCAACCGCTAGACAAGCACGCCGCAGCGCTGGCCTTTGCGGGAATGTGGCGGATTGATGAGGCGGAGGCGGCTGCGCGTTTACAGGCGTTGAAGGCATTAAACCAGCGTATTGCCCTGTAAGCCTGGCAACCGTGACCGCGTTATCCGCCTGCTGACAAAAACGGCTTTAATACCCCTGTTCAAAATAGCTTTCGAGGATAATCACGGCGGAGGCCGAGTCCACTTTGCCTTTGTTCAGCGCGCGATACCCACCTCGTTCAAACAGACCGGAGCGTGCTTCAACGGTGCTGAGTCGTTCATCGTGCAGCGTGACAGTTACCCCGAAACGCCCATGAATACGGTTGGCGAATTTACGTGCGCGCGCCGTCAGCGGCTGTTCAGTGCCATCCATATTGAGCGGTAGCCCGACAATAATTTCGTCTGGCTGCCACTCTTTCAGCAAACGTTCAATGAGCGTCCAGTCGGGCGTGCCGTCCTGTGCTTTGATTGCCGGAAGCGGACGGGCGGTGCCGGTAATGCGTTGTCCTATTGCAACGCCGATGCTTTTTGTGCCGAAGTCAAAGGCCAGTAAGGTGCCGCTCATCAGGCGTGCCCCGCAACGCCAGGCATGGTCAGAATATCAATGCCAATAAGTTTTGCCGCTTCGCGCCAGCGCTCGGCAATGGGCGTTTTGAACAAAATATTGAGATCGGCGGGCGCGGTAAGCCAGGCGTTATCAAGCAACTCTTGTTCAAGCTGGCCTTTATCCCAGGAGGCGTAGCCCAGCGCGACCAGTACATCGGAAGGCTGTTGTTGGGTACCTAACGTTTCCAGCACATCGCGGGAGGTGGTAATCACGGTATTGTCTGAGATACGAATGCTGGAGGCGAAACGTGACGGCGGAGTATGGAGAATAAATCCGCGATCTTCCGCCAGCGGGCCGCCGAGCATCACGGCTTTATCAAGACGAATTGCCGAATCGCGCGGTTCCGGCGTAATTTTTAATTTTTCCAGAATCCCTTCAATTTGCAGATTTTCCAAAGGCTTATTAACAATAATCCCCATAGCGCCGTCCTGGTTGTGTTCGCAAATATACACCACGGAACGGCGGAAAATCGGGTCCTGGAGCGCAGGCATGGCAATAAGAAAGTGATGCTGTAAATTCATTGTCAGAGGTTCTGTTTCCTGGTTCAAAAAAACGACAGTGTTCAGTATGTGGGGAAAGCGGACGGTTGTCACTCATATAAGCCGTCTTTTGCCAAAGGACGGCGGCCTTATCGGGCAATAGATTGCCGGATGGCGATGCTGATGCGCCGCCTTATCCGACCGGGGCGGCGTGATTGCTCAGGCCCGGTAAGCGCACGCCACCGGGCTATAAACGTTTACTTCGCCAGACGCGCTTCGATGGCGTCCATCAACATCCCGGTGATAGAGATCGGGTATTCCGCTTCGATTTCACGCACGCAGGTTGGGCTGGTCACGTTAATTTCCGTTAAGCGGTCGCCGATAATATCCAGACCGACGAAAATAAGCCCTTTGGCTTTAAGCGTTGGCCCAACGCGGCGGGCGATTTCCCAATCGCTTTCGCTCAACGGACGGGGTTCGCCGCGACCACCAGCCGCCAGGTTGCCGCGGGTTTCGCCGCCCTGCGGAATACGCGCCAGGCAGTAAGGCACCGGCTCGCCGTCGACGACCAGTACGCGCTTATCGCCATCTTTGATCGCGGGCAGATAGTTCTGCGCCATGCAGTAGCGGTTGCCCAGCTCGGTCAGCGTTTCGGCAATAACGCCTATGTTAGGATCGCCTTTCTTAACGCGGAAAATGGACGCGCCGCCCATACCGTCCAGCGGTTTCATAATGATATCGCCGTGCTTTTCCCAAAACGCTTTGAGCTGCGCTTTATTGCGCGTTACCAGCGTTTCCGGCGTCAGGTCGGCAAACCAGGCGGTATACAGTTTTTCATTACAGTCGCGCAGGCTTTGCGGTTTGTTGACGATCAGCGTCCCTTCCTCTTCAGCGCGTTCCAGAATATAGGTCGCATAAATAAACTCGGTATCAAACGGCGGATCTTTACGCATCAGGATAACGTCGAGGTCGGCAAGTTTAATCTCCTGCTCGCTGCCGAACTCGTACCATTTATCGTAATTTTGCTCCACGCTCAACGTTCGCGTGCGGGCGCGGGCTTCGCCGTTAATCAGATAAAGGTCGGCCATCTCCATATAATGAAGTTCATAACCACGACGTTGGGCTTCCAGCAGCATAGCGAAACTGGTGTCTTTCTTGATGTTGATGTGTGCGATGGGGTCCATCACGATGCCGAGCTTGATCATTATTTTCTCCGTTAACGCTTCATCCTAAGTCGCCAAAACGCACCTGTAGCGCGGTAATGGCGGTGAGCGCGGTTGTCTCAGTACGCAGAACGCGAGGTCCTAACAGAATATCAGTAAACTGATAGCGCGCGGTCATCGCGATTTCGTCCGCCGACAGCCCGCCTTCCGGGCCGATCAGCAGTCGGACGCGTTCAACCGGCAGCGGCAGAGTGTTGATGCTGGCATGGGCGCGCGGATGAAGATTGAGCTTCAGCCCGGAATCTTGCTCGGCGCACCAGGCTTCCAGAGCCATCGGCGGGCGAATTTCCGGCACCCGGTTACGCCCGCATTGTTCGCAGGCGGCGATGGCGATCTTTTGCCACTGCTGGCGCTTTTTGTTCAGACGTTCATTATCCAGTTTAACGCCGCAGCGCTCAGAGAACAGTGGCGTAATGAGGCTTACACCTAGTTCGATCGATTTCTGGATAGTAAATTCCATTTTTTCACCGCGCGACATCACCTGGCCCAGATGGATATGTAGCGGCGATTCACGATCGTCGATTTCGCCTTTCATCACTTGCACTTCAACGCTTTTCTTACTGGCGCTAATGATTTCAGCATCGAATACCTGATTACTGCCGTCAAACAGCTGTAACGCTTGTCCCGGTCCCATGCGCAGTACACGACCAATATGGTTGGCCGCATCTTCGCATAACGAAATCTGCGTACCGGACGTCAACAATTCAGGGTGATAAATGCGGGGAATACGCATAATAAAAAAATCCGCGTCATGGCCCCGGCGTTTGGCTATCCAGGGCATGGGTTAACAAGAATCCCGCTAGTGTAGGTTAGCTCTTTCGCGCCTGGCAAGCGCGTTGCACATAGGGATTATGATTACCCTGGACCTTCGCGATACGCGCATCGCGCTCGCACTCCCAGGCGGTAACGGGGTACTGCTTATCCCAGACGTTAAAAAGCTGCGTTTGTTGGCGGGAAAGTTTCAGTTGGTATTGGTCGCGCATATAAAAATAAGTGCGGGCGATTGCGCCACGGGCGCGGGCAGGCGGCTCGGCGATTTTCGCTTTAAAATCCACTTTCATGGCGCATTGCCCGTACTGACCTTCGCCGCCGTTCCACTGGCTATACATAAAGTTGCCGCGATCGCCATTCACTTCGCCAATCGCGGGTTGCAGGTTATGCATATCGCTTTCCATTTTGCGGTAGACCGGGTCTTTAGCGCAGTTTTTTCGCCCGCCGTCCTGCCAGCACTGGCGCTGATGACCGAATTGCCAGGCGGGGACAACGTGCTCCCACTCAATGCGTCTGGCGCGATTCTCGTTTTTACGCACCTTATAGCCGCAGGACTCCAGGTCTACGACGCCTTTTTTACCCTGCCAGCGGATTTGGCACCCGCAGTAAAAGCTGCCGGGCGCGTCGGCATTGACTTTGACGCTCGCCGCTTTGGCCTGAGAAAAATTGTTAATGCCATCGGCCAGGGCCTGGCCTGAAAACGCTGCGGCCAGCAACGCAGCGGCAAAAGAAAAATTACGGTACATTGCACACTCCATAGCAAAACGAGCCCGCAACGTAACGAAAGTTGTGTCTGTATGCAATCAGTCCGCTCAGGAAAGTTCCCGGACGTTTCGGGAAACTACCCGGCGACCAGTGGTTCGCCGCAGTGAACGCAACGATAAACCGCTTCGCCGCGTACTACCCGATTATGACGGCGGACGGTGAGTTGATGTTGCTGGCATTGGCAATGGTAGGGAAAGGTATTGCGCCGTACGGATTGCAGCGCAAATTGATGAGTACGTCTGGCCGGAACGCCCAGCACGCTTTCCATCATCCACTTCCATTCCTTGCCATGCGGAGCCTTGCGTCCGAAGTGCTTCCACACCAACAGATGCGCCAGTTCATGCGGCACGACCTCTGCAATAAAGGTGTCGATGTTTTCCAGCAGTAACACCGGGTTGAGGCGGATTTCGTAGCTCTCCAGCCAGGCGGTGCCAGCCGAGGTGCCGCGTTGCGTATACACCAGTTTCGGCTCCGGATAATGTCTATCGAGCTTGAGGTTCGCCTGGGCGAGATTTTCCCGCAGACGGCGCATCACGGCCTGCTGGATAGCGATAGGGAGACGAGGGGTTTTCATAGCGGCAGAGAATAGTGCGACGGAAGAGGGACTGCAAGAAAAACGCTTCCTCCTGTGGCAGGAGGAAGCGTGGAGGGATTAGTCGTGGGCGCCGATTTCGCGCAGTTTACGACCTTTCATCAGGTTACGTTCAATGTGTTCCAGCGAAACGTGTTTGGTTTCCGGCACCAGCCACAGGGTCAGCAGGATAAACAGTACGTTCAGGCCAGCGTAGACCCAGAAGGTGTTGGCGTTACCCAGATTGTTCAGCATGGTCAGGAACGTTGCGCCGACGATCATATTGGCGATCCAGTTGGTCGCGGTGGAGCAGGTGATGCCGAAATCGCGGCCTTTCAGCGGCTGGATTTCGGAGCACAGTACCCAAATCAGCGGACCAGCGCTCATCGCAAATCCAATGATGAACATCAGCAGCATAGCGATAGCGAAGTATTGCGCAGACGGCGAATGGATGCCGATGTGCATCATCGTACCCAGAATCCCCATACCAATCGCCATGACCAGGAAGCCCAGCGTCAGGGTCGGCTTGCGGCCCCAGCGGTCAACCAGGCCGATAGCGATGAAGGTTGCCAGTACGTTAGTCAGACCAACAATAACGGTGCCCCACATCTGCTCCGTGGTATTCGTGTACCCCGCCAGTTCGAAGATTTTCGGCGCGTAATACATGATGACGTTCATCCCGGTAAATTGCTGCATGACCTGCAACAAAATGCCAAGAAACACGGCGCGGCGGAAGTTGCTGTTCTCTTTGAACAGCGCCCAACCGCTCTGTTTAACCTGCAAACTTTCGCGAATTTCATCGAGCTCACGTTTTGCTTCCGCACTGGTGTCACGCAGGCGCAACAGGACGCGTTCAGCATCATGGAAACGGCGTTTCGCCGCAAACCAGCGCGGGCTGTCCGGCAGGAAGAAGACGCCGATCAGCAGCAGAATGGCCGGGATGATGATCACGCCGAGCATCCAGCGCCATGCGCCGCTGTAGCTGAATGCGGTATCGGACAGATAAGCGCCCAGAATCCCGATGGTGATCATGAGTTGGTACATTGAGATCATACTGCCGCGAATTTTTTCCGGCGCGATCTCGGACAGGTACAACGGTGCAGTGTAGGAAGCGACGCCGACGGCCAGACCCAGCAGCACGCGAGAAATAATCAGGACTTCAACGTTAGGCGCCGCAGCGGAGAACAGCGAACCGGCGACGAACAGGATAGCGCCGATCATCAGGCTTTTTTTACGACCCAGCTTAAAGGAGAGCCAGCCGCTGCCGACAGCGCCGACGGCAGCGCCAAACATCATGGAGCTGACCACCCATTCCTGAGTGTGTGCGGTAATCTGAAACTCGTCGGTAATGAAGGGTAAAGCACCGGCGATAACGCCGATATCCAGGCCAAAAAGTAATCCTGCCAGGGCTGCAAGAAAGCAGACAAAAAATGTCATGGCCTTGTTGGAACGCCCTTGTTTTTTATTGTCAGGCATTATGCCCTCCGGTTGGGTTAGCAATTTTATCGATGTTAAGAGTAGGTGAGTACGCCGTAAAAAGATGTGAGGCTAATCACAATGGTGTAATCGTTTACACTACTATTTATCCAGGTGATTATTTAATTATCTGAAAAATAATAGTTTTAATAATCTTATAACCATATCAATCGCCTGGTATTCAGACAAAGTTGAAAAATTATGTAATATTTTCATCGCAGAATTAGCATACCGATAGTGATGTAGTCAGTTCTTAATGAAAATGAATGTAACCGCTTTCATGATGACTGAAACTGAATGATAAAAAGTGTAGTCGAAGAAACGAAAGGGGAGAGTGGATTGTGCTGCGCATCACAAAAAGGTCAGTATAAATTCACGCTGGAATATCTGATAACGTTGCGTGTATCAGCAATGATAAAGGCCAGCAGAGCGCTGGCCTTGATAAGTACGGTATGGTTTCCCTGACTGAAAAACAGCGTCAGGCGCGGGCGATTATTTCAGACCGGCAGCATCGCGCAGCAGTTGCGCTTTGTCGGTTTTTTCCCATGGGAAGTTTTCGCGACCGAAGTGGCCGTAAGCCGCAGTTTCTTTGTAGATCGGGTGCAGCAGATCCAGCATCTGAATCAAGCCGTACGGGCGCAGGTCGAAGAATTCGCGTACCAGCAGAATCAACTGTTCAGCAGGCACTTTTTCAGTACCGAACGTTTCCACCATGATGGACGTCGGCTCCGCTACGCCGATAGCGTAGGAGACCTGGATTTCACAGCGATCCGCCAGACCTGCCGCCACGATGTTTTTCGCGACATAACGCGCAGCGTAAGCTGCAGAACGGTCAACTTTAGACGGATCTTTACCGGAGAAGGCGCCGCCGCCGTGACGCGCCATACCGCCGTAGGTATCAACGATGATCTTACGACCGGTCAGACCGCAATCGCCCATCGGGCCGCCGATAACAAAACGCCCGGTTGGGTTGATAAAAAACTTAGTGGACGTATTTAACCATTCAGACGGCAGAATGGGTTTGATGATCTCTTCCATCACCGCTTCTTGCAGCGATTTTTGGTCGATATCTTCTGCGTGCTGCGTAGAGAGAACCACGGCGTCGATACCGACGATTTTGCCGTCGTCATACTGGAAAGTGACCTGGCTTTTTGCATCCGGACGCAACCATGGCAGGGTGCCATTTTTACGCACTTCAGCCTGACGCTGTACCAGACGGTGCGCGTAGGTGATTGGCGCAGGCATCAGTACGTCGGTTTCATTTGTCGCGTAGCCAAACATCAGGCCCTGGTCGCCCGCGCCTTGTTCCAGCGGGTCTGCGCGGTCAACGCCCTGGTTGATATCCGGAGACTGTTTGCCAATTGCGCTCAGTACCGCGCAAGAGTTGGCGTCAAAGCCCATGTCGGAATGCACATAGCCAATTTCGCGCACCGTATTACGGGTAATCTCTTCGATATCGACCCAGGCGCTGGTGGTGATCTCACCGCCAACTAAAACCATGCCGGTTTTAACGTAGGTTTCACAGGCGACGCGTGCTTTCGGATCCTGTTGCAGGATAGCGTCCAACACGGCATCAGAGATTTGGTCTGCGATTTTGTCAGGATGCCCTTCTGATACGGACTCAGACGTAAAAAGGTGTTTTGCCATATTTAATTTCACCTAAGGAGAATTTAGTTAGCTCAAACTGTTGTGCGGAATAGTCATGACAGAAGATTCTACCATGAGTCTGAAGGTTACTGACACTGGCAGTCTGAGTGTTAATCAGTATGGATGGATTAACATCTGGACGGCTATTTTAGGTCACTTCTTCGCCCAATTTCCAGTTTTTTTTGAAGGCCGTCGCAATGTCGGTCAAAATCAGGCGGTAAACGTTTCTGATAATGCTGACATTATGCGCATTTATGCTTTGCTTTTTTTCTGCGTTCTGGGTATAAAACGCGACGCGCGGCTCATACAAAAGCACACGACGTTTTCTTCGTGTCGCCACTTCCAGCCGGGTTAAAACGTTGCTTTGGCTTGTGGGTTCGTCTTACGAGGCGGCCGTGGAGGTGATACGAGATAATGAACCGTTGTATTCTGCTGAATCTGTCGCATCGTTCTGGTGCGCGCATGTCCCCCGCAATCTGCATCTCTGCTTTGCATACCTGCCGATGTTATACCCATCTCGGCGCTTCTCAGGATTCCAGAGCCGGCAATGGCGCTGAAGACTGAACAAGGGCGCTCTTGTTAACGCAAGAGTTTTCTCGTGGTTTCGCCGAACCGTTATCTGTGAGTTCGGTTACGTGTTTACAATGATATGAAAAAGAAACCGGTCGCGCAGGCGGAGCATCAGCGCTATCTGCTGGAAAATCCGCTTGTCTATGGGTTGTTATCGCGTCTTCGGATTGCGATAGTAGTCAACTGTTTTACACTTGCTAATAAAAATTGAGGTTCGCTATGTCTGACGACATGTCTATGGGGTCGCCTTCGTCAGCAGGCGAACAGGGTGTACTACGCTCCATGCAGGAGGTTGCAATGAGCTCCCAGGAAGCCAGCAAGATGCTGCGCACTTACAATATTGCCTGGTGGGGCAATAACTACTACGACGTCAACGAGCTGGGCCATATTAGCGTATGCCCCGATCCCGACGTACCGGAAGCGCGTGTCGATCTTGCCAAACTGGTGAAAGCGCGCGAAGCGCAAGGTCAGCGTCTGCCGGCGCTGTTCTGCTTCCCGCAGATCCTGCAACACCGTTTGCGTTCAATTAACGCGGCGTTTAAGCGTGCGCGTGAATCTTACGGTTATAACGGCGACTACTTCCTCGTTTACCCGATTAAGGTCAATCAGCATCGCCGCGTGATCGAGTCCCTTATCCATTCCGGTGAACCGTTGGGGCTGGAAGCGGGGTCAAAAGCGGAATTGATGGCGGTGCTGGCGCATGCCGGCATGACCCGTAGCGTGATCGTCTGTAATGGTTATAAAGACCGTGAATACATTCGGCTGGCGTTGATTGGCGAGAAGATGGGCCATAAGGTTTATCTGGTCATCGAAAAGATGTCTGAAATCGCGATTGTGCTGGAAGAGGCCGAGCGCCTGAACGTGGTTCCTCGCCTGGGCGTGCGTGCGCGTCTGGCCTCTCAGGGGTCCGGTAAGTGGCAATCCTCCGGCGGCGAAAAATCAAAATTCGGCCTGGCGGCGACGCAGGTGCTGCAACTGGTGGAGACCCTGCGTGACGCCGGGCGTCTGGACAGTCTGCAACTGTTGCACTTCCACCTGGGATCGCAGATGGCGAACATTCGCGATATCGCGACCGGCGTGCGCGAGTCCGCGCGTTTCTATGTTGAGCTGCATAAGCTGGGCGTTAATATCCAGTGCTTCGACGTGGGCGGCGGTCTGGGCGTGGATTATGAAGGTACCCGTTCGCAGTCCGACTGTTCGGTGAACTATGGCCTGAACGAATATGCCAATAACATCATCTGGGCGATTGGCGATGCCTGCGAAGAGCATGGTTTACCGCATCCGACGGTGATTACCGAGTCTGGGCGCGCCGTCACTGCGCACCATACGGTACTGGTCTCTAACATTATCGGCGTGGAGCGTAACGAATACACGGATCCGACTGCCCCTGCTGAAGATGCGCCGCGCGCGCTGCAAAATCTGTGGGAAACCTGGCAGGAAATGCATAAGCCAGGCACCCGCCGCTCGCTGCGTGAATGGCTGCATGATAGCCAAATGGATCTGCACGATATTCATATCGGCTACTCTTCCGGCGCGTTTAGTTTGCAGGAGCGCGCCTGGGCGGAGCAACTTTATCTCAGCATGTGCCATGAAGTGCAGAAGCAACTGGATCCGCAAAACCGTGCGCATCGTCCGATTATCGACGAACTGCAAGAGCGGATGGCGGACAAAATGTACGTCAACTTCTCGCTGTTCCAGTCGATGCCGGACGCGTGGGGAATCGATCAGCTCTTTCCGGTACTGCCGCTGGAAGGGTTAGATCAGGTACCGGAACGTCGTGCCGTGCTATTGGATATAACCTGTGATTCCGATGGCGCTATCGACCACTATATCGATGGCGACGGTATCGCCACGACGATGCCGATGCCGGAATACGATCCAGAGAATCCGCCGATGCTCGGCTTCTTTATGGTCGGCGCCTATCAGGAGATCCTCGGTAACATGCACAACCTGTTTGGCGATACTGAAGCGGTTGACGTGTTTGTCTTCCCGGATGGTAGCGTCGAGGTTGAGCTGTCGGACGAAGGCGATACCGTTGCGGATATGCTGCAATATGTACAACTGGACCCGAAAACGCTGTTAACGCATTTCCGCGACCAGGTAAAACAGACGGATCTGGACGATGCGTTGCAGCAGCAGTTCCTTGAGGAATTTGAAGCGGGACTGTACGGTTATACTTATCTTGAAGATGAGTAATTAAGAGTATTCCGCTTGTGGGTCGATTTAATTATTTAAGTCGACCCTTTTATATTTTATAAATTCTTAATTATCAGCGGTGCCGCTTCTCTATGTGATTTTATGGGCCTACAATCCCCCTAATAATTAAAAAGGGGTGTGAGTATGAGCAAATTTAAATTTAATGCCGTCATTGTTGGCTTGTTTTTGCTGTTAGGCGGCTGTTCCAGCGGAATGCAATCTAATAATGGCTCTTCATCCGACGTCGGCACCGCCTGGGGCGGCGACGTGCATTCATCGGTACAAAGCGTTTCGGTAGAACGTGCCGATCGAGAACCTGCCGAAATGGTGGTAATAAATTACTCCACTCAATATCCGTCAGGTTACGATAAAGTTTATAGTATACGTATCAGCGATCTTGAATATGCTGTGCGCGACGCTAATTTTAATTCGATTCCAATTACTCGTCGTTACAACGCATCAATGGGACAATGGCAATATAGTATTCCTGCAAGATCAGGGATGAACTATCAGTTATATATCCGTAATTACAGTCATGATACCAATTACGAAATCGTCGCAACGGTTGATGGCCTGGACGTGTTGAACGGAAAAGCTGGCTCGCTGAATCATCATGGCTATATTGTTAACGCCGGCGATTCACTGGCGATTAAAGGGTTTCGCAAAGATAAACACACTGAGGCGGCATTCCAGTTCGCCGACGTAGCTGACGCTTATGCGGCCCACTCCGCGCAGGGCGACGTACGCAACATCGGCGTCATTGGCTTTGCCGCTTTTGCATTGCAGGGTAAAGCAACAAATACGCTACCGCCTTGTTCCTCGCAGGCTTTCCCGGCGGACAACAACGGGTATGCGCCGCCGCCCTGCCGCAAATAAACCCGGCATCAAACGTCAAATATGCGTTATGGGAATCAGCGCCTTTCCTGCCGAGTCTGGTGGGGAAGGACTGTGTGACGCGCATAGCCGTAGGTTGCGGGAAAGAAACGACCACTCTCTGGCAGGGAAATTGTTTACCATAAACATTAGGATTTGTTTACACTACCCTCAAGTGGAGCAATTGCTGTCTACATAGGTATGTGCATGGAACAAATTTTAACCAAGCGGCGCTATTTTGATATAGGGCTGCAAATAGAAGAACTACTCTATTCAGGGGTATTTAAAGCTGGCGAGCGACTTCCGGCGGAGAGAGAACTCAGCGAGCGTTTTCAAACCAGCCGCACGACGATTCGTGAGGCGATTATTATGCTTGAGCTGAAGGGAGTGGTAGAGGTTAAGCAAGGCGCAGGCACTTACTTTATTGATAGTCTGGAGAAAATCAATCAAAAAGCGCTCTTGCCTTACTCAGACATTGGCCCCTTTGAATTGCTACAGGCCCGGCAGGTCATCGAAAGCAACATCACCGGTTTTGCCGCTACGCAAATAAGATTTAATGAACTTAAGCAGCTTAAACGTATTATTGAGCAGCAGGAAAAGCAGATTGGCGGCGACAGCGACAAATTTGAAGAACTGGATCGCCAGTTCCACAATATCATCGCGGAATCCACGCAAAATCGTGTATTAATGAAACAATCTGCAGAGCTGTGGCGGGCTGTCAGGACCGAAAATCCGCGCTGGAAGCAGTTAAACTATAAGTATTTACATAAGAAAGAGTTAAGAATGAAATGGGTGGAAGATCACCGTAGTATCTTCCTTGCATTGCAAAAACGCGATGCTGAGCAGGCCAGACAGGCCTCGTGGACCCATCTTGAAAACAGTAAAAATGAGCTGGTAAAAATCTTCCAACAGGATGATTCGCTGGAAGATTTTGATGATTTTTTCTTCGCCACCTGACGGCTATTTTCAGGCGGATGACATTTTTGTCAGCGATTAACCGGGCCTGCCGCCAAAAACAAGCCCGGAGAGAGGGAATCAGGCTTCGTAAACTCTCAGCTTATCCCAGTCAAACTCTACGCCAATGCCGTAGGTGTCCGGTGCCACGGCGCGATAATTGTCGACCACCAGCGGATGTTTGGTATATTGCTCGATCGGGAAACTGTGAACCTCCAGTCAGCCAGTCTCGAATGCGGAAACCAGTCTGACGTGTAATTCCTGCATACCGAGCGAGCATACCAAACGACCGCTATTCGTCGACAGACGCGCCGCCTTCAACCAGCCATTTTCCACAGCGGCTGTTTTTCACGTTTGCCTTTCAAATCCCAAAGGGCGATATCCACCGCAGACATCGCAAACGACGCGATGCCTCCGCAACCCATATAGTGAATATGCTATTCCATAAAGTCATAGATATCGTCAATCGCAGCGCCTCTTTCCCTGACAGTACCGGGGCAAGATCGTGATCGATCATCGCTTTAATTGCATACCCTCCCTTTCCGCCGGTATAGGAATATCCGGTGCCAGTTGAACCGTCTTCCAGCGTAATCGTCGTGGTTACCAGTTCGAAATGGCTATTATGCCATGTTTCGCGTCAACTAAGACCTCGGCCAGAGGGGCTTTGAAAGCTTTGTTTCAACGTGCCTAATCTGCGTCTTCATTAATTTTTTCCTGTTTTTAATCAATGGATTAATTTGCCAATTACGTCTAAAGGCGGCTCACTCCCCATCGCTTTAGCAGCGACCCGGATGATCAAAACCGTAACTGATGTTCTTAGGTTAACGTTGATGCTGATAATAAATTGAGTTCATTAATTCACTAGACAAACTATCAGATTTGGTTTGCTGTATTTCGGGTAATTATTGAACCAATCATGCGTGACATATACGCTCGCAGCGGGCGTGTTATTCAATAAAATATTGTTTTTCATGGTGTTTAATGATTGCTGGTTGTATGGGTGGTATGCCAATTCGTGGCCGATTTTTCTAATCAAACTCACGCTTTTGTGAATCGTAAAATTTATCCTGACAAGCGCATTTTATAACTAATTGATAAATAAGTTATTTTTATTCATTGTCTATTAGTCAGCATACCAGTGTAAAGAATATGGTGCCGTGAGTGTGATCATATTCACGGATTTTGGTATGGTGTTTAAGCAGAATTGGTAAACAAAAAAGGAGTGGGAAAAATTTATGGACACCATAGCTCGTCAGTTAGACGCCGCAAGGCACCAATTCAAAACGACTTATTCACGTCAGGGAATGGAAGCCAACATCGTACATATTGGATTTGGCGCCTTTCACCGTGGTCATCAGGCTGTTTATAACGATCTCACGAATGAGATAACCGGCAACCGCTGGGGGATTTTTGAACTAAATCTGTTCGGCGATGCGGAGCTGGTGGATGCGCTAAATGCGCAAGAGGGGCTGTTTTCAGTGGTGGAAACGTCAGCCAGCGCCATCAACAGTCGCCTGGTTCGTACCGTCACCGGCGCGTTGCATACGCCGAAGTCAGGTATTCAGGCGGCGATCGAGAAGCTAACTGAGCCGCAGGTAAAAATTGTTTCGTTGACGATAACGGAAAAAGGTTACTGCACCGATCCGCGGTCCAGAACGCTCGATCTCAGCCATCCGCTCATCAAACACGATCTTGCCGATCCTGAACATCCCCGGTCAGCACTCGGACTGATCGTCGAAGCGCTACGGATACGCCGCCAGCAAGGGCTTCCCCCGTTTAGTGTACTGTCGTGCGATAACATTCCGGAAAACGGTCATTTGACCAAAACGGCGATCGTTACGTTTGCCGATAATCTCGATCCGCAGCTGGCGGCCTGGATAGCGAAGCATGTCACCTTTCCTGGCACCATGGTCGATCGCATCGTGCCGGCAATGACGCCAGAGCAATTTGACATGATTAAAGACCAGATCGGTTTTGCCGATCCCTGCGGCATCGTATGCGAGGATTTCCGTCAGTGGGTTATCGAAGATAATTTCGTTGCCGGTCGTCCTGACTGGGATAAAGCAGGGGCGATGTTCGTCTCGGACGTGCTTCCCTATGAAGAAATGAAACTTCGTATGCTGAATGGCAGCCATTCGTTTCTCGCCTATAACGGCAGCCTGGCCGGATATGAGTTTATCTATCAGTGCATGGAAGACGACGCTTTTAAAACCGCCGTACATCATTTAATGACGGAAGAGCAGGCAAAATCGCTGCGCCCGAATTTGGCGGTAGATGTACATCAATATGCGCAGTTGCTCATTGATCGATTCAGCAACCCGAATATTAAACATAAGACCGGACAGATTGCGATGGACGGTTCTCAGAAGCTGCCTCAGCGGGCCGTCGATCCTTATCTGACGCTCCAGGCGCGCGGCGTTAAGGGCAGGGCGTTGGCGACGCTGATTGCGGGCTGGCTCCATTACGTCATTAATACCCTCTCTCAGGGGCAGAGTGTGGCCGACCCGCTCAATGATACCTTCAATGCGGCTATTAAAAATAAAAACACGCGATGGGAACAAGCGCTGTCTTTGCTGCAGATAAATAGCATCTTTGGAACGCTGGCCGGCGACAACGCAGACTTTTTAAACGACATTCAGCAGGCCTTTAACCATATTGAATTACATGGCGTCACGGCCACCATTCACCGTTTATCTTCAAAGGGTTAAGTATGAAAACGCTTATCTGTAATAATCCGGGAAATATCGAATACATTGAAAGGGATATTCCTCATTTAAAAGACGATGAAGTACTGTTAAAAATTAAAGCGGTTGGTATTTGCGGCACCGATATCCATGCGTTTGCTGGCCGCCAGCCCTTTTTTGCCTATCCGCGCGTGCTGGGTCATGAAATTTGCGGCGTGGCGGAAATGTTGGGTAAATCGTGCAGCACGGCGAAGGTCGGCCAACGCTATAGCGTTATTCCCTGTATTCCTTGCGGCGCTTGCGCAGCCTGCCGGGAAGGAAAAACCAACTGCTGTGAGAACGTCTCGCTGTATGGCGTTCACCAGGACGGCGGCTTTAGCGAATATCTGGCCGTTCGTGAACAAAATCTGGTTGAACTGTCGGATAACCTCACCGACAGCGCGGGCGCGCTGGTTGAGTGTTTCGCCATCAGCGCCCACGCAGTACGCCGCGCTGACGTGAAGCCGCAGCAAAACATTGTGGTGGTCGGCGCCGGGCCGATTGGGCTGGCCGCCGCCGCGATAGCAAAAGCCAAAGGCGCTCGCGTCGCGGTAGCTGATATTGACGCCGAACGCCGTCGTCTGGTAGCCGAAAAGGTAGGCGTTGCAACGCTCGATCCGTCGTCAGACGACTATATTGATGCGCTGAAAGCCTGTTTCTCCGGTGAATTAGCCGGCACTGTGCTTGATGCCACCGGCAATAAATCCTCCATGAGCCGCGCTGTCGATCTGATTCGTCACGGCGGAAAAATCGTCTTCATCGGGCTGTATATCGGCGAGCTCGTCATTGACGATCCGACCTTCCATAAAAAAGAGACCACGCTATTGAGCAGCCGTAACGCGACGCGGGAAGACTTCGAATGTGTCATTGAGCTCATGGCTCAGGGCGCTATTAGCGAAACAATGATGAAAAACCAGGAATTCGATTTCTATACGTTCGGCAACCAGTACCAGAAGAACGTGGTAGAAAACAAAAAATTGGTTAAAGGCGTTATCAAATTTTAATAGCGGGATAGTTATGTCAACAATATTAGTCAAAGAAAATGAATTGAAAGCGCTGGCGTTTAATAAACTCACCCAGGCGGGTCTTGACGCGCAAACGGCGCAGCAGGTAGCCGACGTTTTGGTTCATGCCGATATCACCGGCGTTCACTCCCACGGCGTTATTCGCGTAGAGCACTATTGTACCCGCCTGAACGCAGGCGGGCTCAATCCAAAAGCAACATTCAGCATCGAACAGATTTCGCCTTCTGTCGCTATTCTGGACTCTGATGATGGAATGGGGCACTGCGCGCTGATAAAGGCGACAGACCACGCTATTAGTCTGGCAAGAGAGACGGGGCTGGGCTTCGTCAGCGTCAAAAATACGTCCCACTGCGGCGCGCTCTCGTGGTTCATTGAGCAGGCGACAAGCCAGGGAATGGTGGCTATCGCCATGACGCAAACGGATACCTGCGTTGCGCCGTATGGCGGCGCGGAGCGCTTTCTGGGGACTAACCCAATCGCCTTCGGCTTCCCCGTTAAAGACAGCCATCCGATGATCGTCGATATGGCGACCAGCGCCATTGCGTTTGGTAAAATTCTGCACGCCAAAGAAACCGGGAAACCAATAGGTCATGGCCTGGCGCTGGATAAAGAGGGACATATCACTACCGATCCGCATAAAATTGAAAATCTGCTGCCCTTTGGCGGACACAAAGGTTCTGGTATTGCCCTGGCGATTGATGCGCTCACGGGCGTTCTGATGGGGGCAAACTTTAGCAACCATATTGTTCGGATGTATGGCGACTATGACAAGATGCGCAAGTTAGCGAGTCTGGTTATCGTTATTGATCCGCAGATGTTGGGCAATCCGCTGTTTTCCTCGATAATGAGCACAATGGTCAATGAGCTAAGGGCTGTAAAACCGATGCCCGGTGTTGATAAAGTGCTGGCGCCAAACGATCCGCAAATCGCCTATAAAGAAAAATGTTTAAAAGAAGGTATTCCTGTGGCTGAGGGTATTTACCAGTACCTGATTGGCTGATAATTATAATCACGACCATTATTTAGGATAACTATAGTATGCTATATGGAAATATAGAGCAGCTTACTTTATTACCTTACGTTAACAACATTATTAAAAAACTTATCATCGAAGCGGTGAAGATAGCTGAAGACCAGCCTGCTGGTAGATATGAACTTTCTTTCCCGGAATCATTTCTTATGATAAGCGAAGGAGAAACGCACTCTTCGTTAAACCGCAAAGCTGAACTTCATAAAAAATATATCGATGTTCAGATTTTACTAAGCGGTTATGAGGAGATTGGCTATTCCAACAAAATTGATACCAGGATAAAGGAGCTTGAGCATCTTCCTGATGACATCATCTTTCCTGAATGTGTCGCTAATGAGCAGTTCGTTACATTAAATCCTGGCGATTTCGCGCTTTTTTACCCCAACCAGATCCACCGTCCGCTTTGTACGCGTGGTAAACCTGCGCCGGTTAAAAAAGCGATTGTGAAAATTCCGGCCACGGCATTTAGCGAGTCAAGCTTGCCCTGTCAGACGAAGGAATAAAGAAAGCGCCAAATACAATTCAGGAAGAGACCTTCAAGTCATCCTGAATTACAGCCAGAATGAATAAGGTGGCACTTTTCTGACTTCAGAGCCTTTTCGCGTTGAGGCTAATCGCGGAAAGGCTTTTTACGTTCTGTAAAAAGAGGATGCGGGGTCTCCCCGGTAAATAAGTGAAAATGATACAAATCGATTTTGATGTTATTTTTGTTCAATCTGAATAATATGGTCTTTTACACGGAAAGTGATTGGCGAGGTGTTATGAATCATATTTTTAAATTAGCATTTATTTTTATTGTCAATATTATATTTTTAATAAATGCTTCAGCAACAACGATGGACAAAGATAAATTTGTGGAAGCGAATGGTATCAAAATTCATTACGTTGAAGAGGGCGAGGGGCCTCCGCTGCTGTTGATTCATGGTGGTGGTCTGACGGCGAAAAGTTGGCAGGGATTAGCGAAAGAGGCATCTCGATATTTTCGCGTCATCATGCCGGACAGTCGTGGACATGGATTAACCAATAACCCGCAAGGAACGTTTAGCTATGATCTGATGACGGAAGATATGGCGGCTTTTGTTAAAGCGCTGAAGCTGGAAAAACCGCTGGTGATGGGTTACAGCGATGGCGGCATGGTCGTTCTGAAGTTAACCAGCCGATACCCGGATCTAGCGCGCGCTGCTATCGTCGGCGGCGCAACGCATCGCTTTGCTACGGCTCATTACATGCAGGGGATGGAAATTTTTTATGGTAAAGGAATGCCTCAGGGGCAATTGACCGATCGCGATCTGGATAAAATGGCTTCGGATGCGCCCGGGATGGTTAAATTTTATCAGAACATGCATCATCCAGAGCAAAAAGACTACTGGCGCACGTTCCTCAAAGGTGTCTGGCCAATGTGGACAACGCCCACATCGCTGGCGGAAGAAGAGGTGAAAAAAATCCACATTCCTGTGCTATTACTGGACGGCGACCGGGATGAATTTTTCACCGTTGAAGAGGTAACGAAGCTGTACCGGCTGCTGCCTCAGGCGGAGATGACCCTCATTCCCGGTAGCGGTCACGCCATTTTCCAGACGCCAGGAAAAACACCGCTGTTTTACGCATTAGTGCTTGAGTTTTTACAGCGGCAAATCCCTAAGACCTCTTAACTGGCCGCGATGGACGTATGAGCCTACTGATTTGCGCTGGATATATATTTTTTTCGGGCGTTGTCTACTGTACCTGGCTAAACTGACTTCAATAATGCGGTCTGTCAGAGTAAACTTTGAGCCGTAAACAAATTCAAACCCTTCCTCGTCGGGCCTAACGACGCGGGAGGGTTTTTTTATATTGACTAAGAAGAGGTTTTTGCCATGAGCACCTTAGGTCATCAGTACGATAACTCACTGGTTTCTAATGCGTTTGGTTTTTTACGTCTGCCAATGAACTTCCAGCCGTATGACAGCGATGCCGACTGGGTGATCACTGGCGTACCGTTTGATATGGCAACGTCCGGTCGCGCTGGCGGCCGTCATGGCCCGGCGGCGATCCGTCAGGTGTCGACCAACCTCGCCTGGGAACATCACCGTTTCCCGTGGAATTTTGACATGCGCGAGCGCCTGAACGTCGTGGACTGCGGCGATTTGGTGTATGCGTTTGGCGATGCCCGTGAAATGAGCGAAAAATTACAGGCGCACGCTGAAAAACTGCTGTCTGCAGGCAAGCGTATGCTCTCTTTCGGCGGCGACCACTTCGTCACGCTGCCGCTGCTGCGCGCCCACGCGAAACATTTTGGCAAAATGGCGCTGGTACATTTTGACGCGCATACCGATACCTACGCTAACGGCTGCGAATTCGATCACGGCACGATGTTCTACACCGCGCCGAAAGAAGGCCTGATCGATCCGCATCATTCGGTACAGATCGGTATTCGCACGGAGTTTGACAAAGACAATGGCTTTACCGTGCTGGATGCCTGCCAGGTCAACGATCGCGGCGTGGATGATATTCTCGCTCAGGTGAAACAGATCGTCGGCGATATGCCGGTCTATCTGACCTTTGATATCGACTGTCTGGACCCGGCGTTTGCGCCTGGTACCGGTACGCCGGTGATCGGCGGCCTGACCTCCGATCGCGCCATTAAACTGGTACGCGGTCTGAAAGATCTGAACATTGTCGGTATGGATGTAGTGGAAGTCGCGCCGGCTTACGATCAGTCGGAGATCACCGCTCTGGCGGCCGCGACGCTGGCATTAGAAATGCTCTATATCCAGGCGGCGAAGAAGGGCGAGTAAGTTGTTTTGCCGGATGGCGCTGCGCTTATCCGGCCTACAGCTGATTGATGCTTGTAGGCCGGATAAGGCGTTCACGCCGTCATCCGGCACTGTTCGGGGGTTATTTGATCCCGTCTGCGCTCATACGATCGCGCACATGCTGTGCGCGTGCGGCGGACGCCGGGTGATCGTCGAACATCGAGCTTTGACGACCCGCTTCCAGTTTTGCCAGTTTCTCAAAGCTGGTGGCGAGTCCTGCCGGACTGATACCGCGTTTGCGCAACAGATCGTAAGAATAATCATCCGCTTCGGACTCCTGACGCTGGGAGAACTGCGAGTTCACCAGTTTTTCGCCAAGATCGCCAAGCTGTGATTGCGACAGGCTGCCGACAACGCCTCCTGCCGATGCCGCCGCGACGCGCACTGCGTTAGTGCCCAGCGCGACCTGCATCCCTTTCTTTACATGACCCAGCGCGACATGGCCCATTTCATGACCGATCACGGCTTCAACTTCGTTGTCGGTCATCATATCCATCAGTCCGCTGTAGACGCGGATACAACCGTTCGCCATGGCAAACGCGTTGACGTCTTTCGTCTCGTAAACCTTATAGTTCACCGGCTGGCCGTTAATGTTATCCCCCAGCGCGGCGGCAATTTTTGCCAGTCGTTTAGTGTATTCGCTGCTCGCCGGCGCGATTTTCGCTTTGCTGTCGAGCTCTTGACAGGATTGATCGCTCAGCGCTTTTACCTGCGCATCGCTTAACGTATAGGCCTGAAAAGCTTCAGCACCCGAAGAAAGCAGTCCATTAGAGTCCATATTCTGGCAACCGGTCAGCACCGTCGCCATGCCCAAAGCAAGCAGTAAAGCGCGAATTTTCATTTTTCTCTTCCATACGAATTAATATTATTTTGAAATGCGCCCGTTGCAGATGAATTAGCGCCTGGGTTAAGTATAAAGAAAAGCGTGGCAGGCAAGTTAGCTAATTGCGCAACATGCGAGCACGATCCGGAGATTTCTGAAGCGGTAAAAGGATGTTCCATGTACATGACGCGCGGCTTGGGGTAAATTGTTGGCAAATTTTCCGGCGTAGCCCAAAACGCGCTGTCGTCAAGTCGTTACGGGCATGGCCTTTCAACATCCGATCTGGAGTCAAAATGTCCTCACGTAAAGAGCTTGCCAATGCTATTCGTGCGCTGAGCATGGACGCAGTACAGAAAGCCAAATCCGGTCACCCGGGTGCCCCGATGGGTATGGCTGACATTGCCGAAGTCCTGTGGCGTGATTTCCTGAACCACAACCCGACCAACCCGTCCTGGGCCGACCGCGACCGCTTCGTGCTGTCCAATGGCCACGGCTCAATGCTGATTTACAGCCTGCTGCACCTCACCGGCTATGACCTGCCGATGTCCGAACTGCAGAATTTCCGTCAGCTACATTCAAAAACCCCGGGTCACCCGGAAGTGGGCTACACCGCTGGTGTTGAAACCACTACTGGCCCGCTGGGTCAGGGTATTGCCAACGCCGTCGGGATGGCGATTGCCGAGAAAACTCTGGCGGCGCAGTTTAACCGTCCTGGCCACGACATCGTTGACCACTTCACCTACGTCTTTATGGGCGACGGCTGCATGATGGAAGGCATTTCTCACGAAGTGTGCTCTCTGGCTGGTACTCTGAAACTGGGCAAACTGATCGCGTTCTATGATGACAACGGTATCTCTATCGATGGTCATGTTGAAGGCTGGTTCACCGATGACACCGCGAAACGTTTTGAAGCCTATGGCTGGCACGTTATCCGTGGCATTGACGGTCACGATGCCGACGCCATTAAACGCGCCACGGAAGAAGCTCGCGCCGTGACTGACAAACCGTCCCTGCTGATGTGCAAAACCATCATCGGCTTCGGTTCGCCGAACAAACAGGGTACCCACGATTCCCACGGCGCGCCGCTGGGCGACGCGGAAATCGCGCTGACCCGCGAACAGTTGGGCTGGAAGTACGCGCCGTTCGAAATCCCGTCTGAAATCTACGCCCAGTGGGATGCGAAAGAAGCCGGCCAGGCGAAAGAGTCTGCATGGAATGAGAAATTCGCGGCTTATGAGAAAGCCTTCCCGCAGGAAGCTGCTGAATTCACTCGTCGTATGAAAGGCGACATGCCGGCTGACTTCGATGCGAAAGCGAATGAGTTCATCGCTAAACTGCAGGCGAATCCATCCAAAATCGCCAGCCGTAAAGCGTCCCAGAATGCCATCGAAGCCTTCGGTCCGCTGTTGCCGGAATTCCTTGGCGGCTCTGCAGACCTGGCACCGTCTAACCTGACCCTGTGGTCCGGTTCTAAGGCTATCAACGAAGACGCGGCGGGTAACTATATTCACTACGGTGTGCGCGAATTCGGTATGACCGCTATCGCCAACGGTATCGCCCTGCACGGCGGTTTCCTGCCGTACACCTCCACCTTCCTGATGTTCGTCGAATATGCCCGTAACGCAGTGCGTATGGCAGCGTTGATGAAACAGCGTCAGGTGATGGTGTACACCCACGACTCCATCGGTCTGGGCGAAGATGGCCCGACGCACCAGCCGGTCGAGCAGGTGGCAAGCCTGCGCGTAACGCCGAACATGTCCACATGGCGTCCGTGCGACCAGGTGGAATCCGCGGTGGCGTGGAAATACGGCGTTGAGCGTCAGGATGGCCCAACCGCGCTGATTCTGTCCCGTCAGAACCTGGCGCAGCAGGAACGTACTGAAGAGCAACTGGCGAATATCGCCCGCGGTGGTTACGTACTGAAAGATTGTGCGGGCCAGCCGCAGATTATCTTCATTGCGACCGGTTCTGAGGTTGAGCTGGCGGTTGCCGCTTACGAAAAACTGACTGCCGAAGGCGTGAAGGCGCGCGTGGTTTCCATGCCGTCCACCGACGCGTTCGACAAGCAGGATGCGGCCTACCGTGAAGCTGTCCTGCCGAAAGCGGTCTCTGCGCGTGTGGCGATTGAAGCGGGTATCGCTGACTACTGGTTCAAATACGTCGGCCTGAACGGCGCTATTGTCGGGATGACCACCTTCGGTGAATCCGCCCCGGCAGAGCTGTTGTTTGAAGAGTTTGGCTTCACGGTGGACAACGTGATCGCCAAAGCGAAAGCACTGCTGTAATCCTTAATACGGCATAAAACGGGTCGCTTCGGCGACCCGTTTTTTATTCCTCCTTTGACAACCTGCCGTTTTCCAGCCGTACCACCCGTGAAAAATGACGCCGGGTAAACGCAGCGTCATGGCTAATCGCCACGACGCTGGTTCCCCGTCCCCGGCATGTCGCCAGCCAGTGTTCAAATACGGTTAGCCAGTGGGCGTCAAAATCCCGGCTGGGTTCATCCAGCAATAACACAGGCGGCGCCATCGCCTCCAGACTGGCGACCGCCACCATCCGGCGCTGCGCGGCGTGCAGATCAAGCGGGTGTGCCTCGGCGACGTCCGTTAGCTGGCATAACCGCAGCGCGGCCTGCGTGCGCCGTGAAATTTCCTCCGCCGATAAGCGTTGTAGTTTCAGCCCAAAAGCGACCTCTTGCGCGACATTGCTGTGGAAAATCTGGTTTTCCGCTTCCTGAAAGAGTACGCCGATAGCGGCGGCGCGTTGACGATTTTTAAGCTGCGCAATCGGCTCTTCATTAAGCGTAACCGAGCCGGAAGTGGGGGAAAGCAGGCCGGCCATAATCCGTAACAGCGTTGATTTTCCCGCGCCGTTATCGCCGGTCAACGCCAGCCATTCGCCGTCACGAAGTTCAAGCGAGATGGCGTGCAGACAGTCGGCTGCGGCATCCGGCCAGCGATAAGCGACCTGATTTAACGTCAACATAATGGGGTTAGCGCTCCGTCGCGCAATTGCCATACCCGCTGGCATCGCGTCAGAAAAGGAAAGTGATTACGTTCAAAAAGCACAATGAGAGAATGACGTTCCAGCGCCCACTGTTGTAGCCGTTCCAGCAGTGTCCCGGTGGCCGCTGACGTCAGCCGACTGAAGGCTTCATCAAGAACTAATAATCTGGGCTGCATGGCAAGCGCGCTGGCAATTACTACCCGCTGCGTTTCGCCGCCGGAGAGCGTGCCGGGATGGCGATGGCGTAACGACTGGCAGTTTGTCAGAGTCAGCGCCTCGTCAATGCGCCGTAGAATTTCCGCTTCATGGAGGCCGAGATTCTCCGGGCCAAACGCCACCTCTTCCTCTACGCTAAAGGTACAGCCGGAAAGCTGTAAATAAGGCGATTGCTGCACCAGCTGGATGGTGGGCGACTGTTCTACCAGCGGGAGCCGCCCGATAGGTACGCCAAGCAGTAGGCCTGTGCCGTTAATATTGCCGGGGAGATAATCCGGATACCAGCCAGCCATCAGTTGCGCCAGCGTACTTTTTCCGCTGCCGTTATCGCCGACTATCGCCACTATTCCGGGTGTTGAATAGTGGAAATCAAAACATGCCGGCGGGCGTGTCGCATCGGACGGAAGATAACGAAACTGCTCTAACGTAACCATATCCATACTCCCGCTTCCGCCACTATTAGCAGTACCATGCCATACCGCGCAACCCGTTGTAACATGCTATCTTTCGGCGCCCACAGCGTGGTTCGGGCTCGATGCAGCCGAAACCCCCGCATATCCAACGCCGCGCCGCGTATTGTCAGATCGTTAAGCGCATTTTGCGTAAGCGGCACGATCAGCGCAGGCATTGCCCGTAGCCGCTGATACCAGCCTTCATCCAGCGGTACGCCACGCGCGCGCTGGGCTTCATGAACGATCGTCAGTTGTCGTTTGAGCTGTTCGACGACCAGCAGAGGGCCAGCGAACAGGTAAGCGATGCCGGGCGGCAGACGTGAAGCGAACAGGGCGCGAATAAACCGCTGAACCGGCACATACTGCATCCATAGCTGCGACGTCGACACGATCGCCAGCAGACGTAGCCATAGCGTAACGGCATATACCCAGCGCTGCGGATCGCGAGGCTGCCCGCTTATCCATTCCGTTAGCCAACCGCCATGTACCAGCCATAGCCCAAACCCTAAAGACAGCATCAGCCAGGCGACATACTTCGCCCGCCGCCGCGTTGATTTCAGCGCCAGCAGACAGAGGAAGGCCGCCGCGCTATAAACCGGGAGCACGGTCTGCGCAGGGAGTAGCAGCGTGGTGCAGGCCGCCAACGCCCATAAGGTTAACGAGGTAAACGGATGCATTTAGCGTACAGCTGACATCGCAGGAAAATGCCGTGTCGTACGTAACGGTAGCTGACGCAACAGCACCCAAACGATGATCGCCGTCAGAATTTTATCGACCAGATTAGCGCTTATGACGGTAATCGCGACTGACTCCACCAGGTTTTGGCCCATTGAATGCATCCAGGCGACGAACAAATCAGCGCCGCTGCCGGTAACGCCGCCAAAAAGCGCGGTACGAAGCGGTACGGCGACCAGCGTCACCGCCAACGTAATGACGACCCCGCTGACGATCACTTTGGGCAGGGTACGAAACCAGCCTGCGCGCGCCAGCCACCCGGCGACCAGACCGATAACCATCGCTACCGGGGCAAACGCGGCAGCGATAGGGTCGGTAAGCAGCCCCCACAGCAAGTTGGTCAGAAGCCCAGTCAACATGCCGATGAACGGCCCTAACAGTACCGCGCTAATTAAGGTGCCGATCGAGTCGAGAAAAATAGGCAGCTTCAACATGCTAATAAGCTGTCCGCCAATCATATTGATGGCAATAGCGATGACAATCAGCACCAGAGACTGGCTGGAAAACGGGCGACGCGCCATAAAGTACCTCTTAAAGAGTCGTCAATTAACGGGAAGAAATATGCAGTTCGTCATAACCGGAAATGGTGCACGGTTGACGGCTGAACGTCAGCGCTGGCAGCTCGCCGATAACCAGCTCCAGCGTGGTACGCACGGTACACCCTGGCATCATATGGCCGCCGAGCATGGCCCCGTAGGGATCCGATACCGCGAGATGCAGATGCTCGCCGGTCAATTCAAGCGTGCCGTTTAGCGAGATAACTTCAAACGTGCCGGTGAGCGATGTGGTCGCCTCTTGCCCGGCATAACGCAGCGCAACATCGGTCAGACTGCCGGTACACCCTGCTATCCAGGCGGCACGTAATTGGTTCTGTTGCACAAAGGCGTGTAATTGGGAAAACACTTCCTGGCCGGGAAGCAGACGAAGCGCGTAAAAGCGCGCTGTAGAGGCGTTGTGGTGAGATACAGTCATCGTTACAGGACTCCGAGACTCGGACGTGGCGCTGATAATATAGACGCTGGCGGCAGCGCTTTCTGATATAAATCAGTATTTGTGACGCGACGATGAAAAGATCTGACGGATGTACTGGTGATTCTTAAATATGGAATAAATTGCAGCGTAAGCGGCCATGAAATGTGATGCAGGTCAGATAACTGTCTTCTTCGACTGGACAAACATTCCTTTTATTCCCCGTTTCGCTTATTCTAGCTGAAGCGTTTCAGTTAGTTAAATGTTCGACAATTAACCAATCAGTCGCAGTTTGCGACAGGTGAGGTTTTACTCGACGATGAGCTGCATTACTCTGTCAGCCTCATCTGAATCGGGATAGCCTTGCAGGAGACCTATGACCGTACGCATAGCGATTAATGGCTTTGGTCGCATCGGGCGTAACGTGGTTCGTGCTTTGTATGAATCCGGACGTCGGGCGGAAATTACCGTGGTGGCCATCAACGAGCTGGCGGATGCCGCAGGCATGGCGCATTTGTTGAAATACGATACCAGCCACGGGCGTTTTGCATGGGAGGTTCGCCACGAGCGCGAGCAGCTTTTTGTCGGCGACGATGTCATTCGTATTCTGCATGAACGAACGCTGGCGGATCTGCCGTGGCGCGAACTGGGCGTGGATGTCGTGTTGGATTGTACGGGCGTATATGGCAACCGGGAGCATGGCGAGGCGCATATTGCCGCTGGCGCGAAGAAAGTGCTCTTTTCTCATCCGGGCAGCAACGATCTTGACGCCACCGTCGTTTTTGGCGTGAACCAGAACCAACTGCGTGCGGAACATCGTATTGTCTCAAACGCGTCCTGTACCACGAATTGCATAATTCCCGTCATTAAATTGTTGGATGATGCTTACGGCATCGAGTCTGGTACCGTCACGACGATCCACTCCGCGATGAACGATCAGCAGGTGATCGACGCGTATCACTCCGATCTACGGCGCACGCGCGCGGCCAGCCAGTCGATTATCCCGGTAGATACAAAACTGGCGGCAGGCATTACGCGTATATTCCCGCAGTTTAACGATCGTTTTGAGGCGATTGCGGTGCGCGTTCCAACCATTAATGTGACGGCGATCGATTTAAGCGTGACGGTGAAAAAACCAGTAAAAGCCAGTGAAGTCAATCAGTTGCTGCAAAAAGCAGCACAAGGTGCATTTCATGGTATAGTTGACTATACGGAATCACCGTTGGTCTCGATAGATTTTAACCACGACCCGCACAGCGCCATTGTTGATGGCACGCAAACCCGGGTCAGTGGCGCCCACCTGATCAAGACGCTGGTCTGGTGCGATAATGAATGGGGCTTTGCTAACCGGATGCTCGACACCACGTTAGCGATGGCCGCAGTTGGTTTCAGGCTCGACGCGTCAGCGTCGACAAAACTTTAAGCATCATTGAGAGGATTCACCATGTCTGTAATTAAGATGACCGATCTGGATCTGGCCGGGAAACGCGTTTTTATCCGTGCGGATCTGAACGTACCTGTTAAAGAAGGGAAAGTGACCAGCGACGCGCGTATCCGCGCCTCTCTGCCGACCATCGAACTGGCTCTGAAACAGGGCGCGAAAGTGATGGTAACTTCCCACCTGGGTCGTCCTACCGAAGGCGAGTACAACGAAGAATTCTCTCTGCTGCCGGTTGTTAACTATCTGAAAGACAAACTGTCTAATCCGGTTCGCCTGGTCAAAGATTACCTGGACGGCGTTGACGTGGCCGAAGGTGAGCTGGTGGTTCTGGAAAACGTTCGCTTTAACAAAGGCGAAAAGAAAGACGACGAAGCGCTGTCTAAAAAATACGCCGCCCTGTGTGACGTATTCGTGATGGACGCCTTTGGTACTGCGCACCGCGCGCAGGCTTCTACCCACGGTATCGGCAAATTTGCTGACGTCGCGTGCGCAGGCCCGCTGCTGGCCGCTGAACTGGATGCGCTGGGTAAAGCGCTGAAAGAACCGGCTCGTCCGATGGTGGCTATCGTTGGTGGTTCTAAAGTATCTACCAAACTGACCGTTCTGGATTCCCTGTCTAAAATCGCTGACCAGCTGATTGTCGGCGGCGGTATCGCCAACACCTTCGTTGCCGCTCAGGGCCACAGTGTCGGTAAATCCCTGTACGAAGCTGACCTGGTTGACGAAGCAAAACGTCTGCTGACCACTTGCGATATCCCGGTTCCGACCGATGTTCGCGTTGCCACCGAGTTCTCCGAAACCGCACCGGCGACTCTGAAATCCGTTAACGACGTGAAAGAAGACGAGCAGATCCTGGATATCGGCGATGCTTCCGCTCAGCAGCTGGCTGAAATCCTCAAGAATGCCAAAACCATTCTGTGGAACGGCCCGGTTGGCGTGTTTGAGTTCCCGAACTTCCGTAAAGGGACTGAAATCGTGGCGAATGCCATCGCTGATAGCGAAGCGTTTTCCATCGCTGGCGGCGGCGACACCCTGGCTGCAATCGACCTGTTCGGCATTGCTGACAAAATTTCCTACATTTCTACTGGCGGCGGCGCATTCCTCGAATTCGTGGAAGGTAAAGTTCTGCCAGCCGTAGCGATGCTCGAAGAGCGCGCTAAGAAGTAATCGTTACGGGCAGGGATTCCTGCCCGTTGATTTATCGCCGATCTGACATTCAGGGCGGCCCGTGTTTTTTCCCAAAGCCCGACGATACAGGACAACGAAACATGTCTAAAATTTTTGATTTCGTAAAACCAGGCGTGATCACTGGTGATGACGTACAGAAAGTGTTCCAGGTAGCAAAAGAAAACAATTTTGCTCTGCCGGCAGTTAACTGCGTGGGCACTGATTCCATCAACGCTGTTCTGGAAACCGCTGCAAAAGTTAAAGCGCCGGTCATCGTTCAGTTCTCCAACGGCGGCGCGTCCTTCATCGCGGGTAAAGGCGTGAAAACTGACGTACCTCAGGGCGCGGCAATCCTGGGCGCTATCTCTGGCGCGCATCACGTTCATCAGATGGCTGAGCACTACGGCGTGCCGGTTATCCTGCACACTGACCACTGCGCGAAGAAACTGCTGCCGTGGATCGACGGTCTGCTGGATGCGGGTGAAAAACACTTCGCGGCTACCGGTAAACCGCTGTTCTCTTCTCACATGATTGACCTGTCTGAAGAGTCTCTGCACGAAAACATCGAAATCTGCTCCAAATACCTGGCGCGCATGTCCAAAATTGGCATGACTCTGGAAATCGAACTGGGTTGCACCGGTGGTGAAGAAGACGGCGTGGACAACAGCCACATGGACGCTTCTGCTCTGTACACCCAGCCGGAAGACGTTGATTACGCGTACACTGAACTGAGCAAAATCAGCCCGCGTTTCACCATTGCCGCTTCCTTCGGTAACGTACACGGCGTTTACAAGCCGGGTAACGTGGTTCTGACCCCGACCATTCTGCGTGATTCTCAGGAGTATGTTTCTAAGAAACATAACCTGCCGCACAACAGCCTGAACTTCGTTTTCCACGGTGGTTCCGGTTCTACTGCTCAGGAAATCAAAGACTCCGTAAGCTACGGCGTAGTGAAAATGAACATCGATACCGATACCCAATGGGCAACCTGGGAAGGTGTTCTGAACTACTACAAAGAAAACGAAGCGTATCTGCAAGGTCAGCTGGGCAACCCGAAAGGCGAAGATCAGCCGAACAAGAAATACTATGACCCGCGCGTATGGCTGCGTGCTGGCCAGACTTCGATGATCGCTCGTCTGGAAAAAGCATTTAAAGAACTGAACGCGATTGACGTTCTGTAATATAGTCTGCTGATTGAAATGGCTTCCCTTGGGAAGCCATTTTTTTGTCTATGGAAAACCCCCAGCTAGGCTGGGGGTTCCGGAAAGCTTTCAGCTTTAAGCCAGTTATTAAAACCCCTTTTGATTTGTTAAAACATCTTGCGGTCTGGCAACTGCAAAAGTTCAACAAGAAATCAAAAGGGGGTCCCAATGGGGGACGAAAAGAGCTTAGCGCACACCCGATGGAACTGTAAATATCACATAGTTTTCGCGCCCAAATACCGAAGACAAGCGTTCTATGGAGAGAAGCGTAGGGCAGTAGGCAGCATATTAAGAAAATTGTGTGAATGGAAAAACGTACGAATTCTGGAAGCAGAATGTTGTGCAGATCATATTCACATGCTTCTGGAGATCCCGCCGAAGATGAGTGTGTCGAGCTTCATGGGATATCTGAAGGGTAAAAGTAGTCTGATGCTTTACGAGCAGTTTGGGGATCTAAAATTCAAATACAGGAACAGGGAGTTCTGGTGCAGAGGGTACTATGTCGATACGGTGGGTAAGAACACGGCGAAGATACAGGACTACATAAAGCACCAGCTTGAAGAGGATAAAATGGGTGAGCAATTATCGATCCCTTATCCGGGCAGCCCGTTTACGGGCCGTAAGTAACGAAGTTTGATGCAAATGTCAGATCGTATGCGCCTGTTAGGGCGCGGCTGGTAAGAGAGCCTTACAGGCGCATCTGAAAAACCTCCGGCTATGCCGGAGGATATTTATTATCGTTATTTCCGGAGAGCGGCGTTAGTTAGCGCTTTCATCCGGCCAACTCACAGTGTACCTGCCTTTTTTGGGATGATGCCGAAAAATGGCATATTCTTCTGTTTTTGTTTACCTTTAAAAAGTTCTTTTCGTGAGAATGATCTCATTTGCTTGTTTTGCTATGACCAAGGAATATTGAATGGAAGATTTGAATGTTGTCGACAGCATAAATGGTGCGGGCACCTGGCTGGTACGCAACCAGGCGTTATTGCTCAGCTATGCTGTGAATATTGTTGCGGCTATCGCTATTATCATCATCGGCTTGATTGTAGCGCGCGTGATTTCCAATACGGTAAATCGTCTGATGCGTGCGCGTCATATTGATGCGACAGTGGCCGACTTTCTTTCTGCGCTGGTGCGCTATGGGGTTATCGCTTTTACGCTGATTGCGGCTCTGGGTCGCGTGGGGGTTCAAACCGCCTCGGTTATTGCCGTACTGGGCGCCGCTGGTTTAGCCGTTGGCCTGGCATTACAGGGATCGCTTTCTAACCTTGCGGCTGGGGTATTGCTGGTTATGTTCCGTCCGTTTCGCGCCGGTGAGTATGTCGATTTAGGCGGCGTTGCCGGTACGGTACTGAATGTGCAAATCTTTTCCACAACAATGCGCGCGGTAGACGGCAAAATTATTGTGATTCCGAATGGCAAAATTATCGCGGGAAATATCATCAACTATTCTCGTGAGCCGGTTCGCCGTAACGAATTCATTATTGGGGTGGCCTACGATTCGGATATCGATCAGGTGAAACAGCTGCTAACGACGATTATCGAGTCCGACGATCGTATTTTAAAAGATCGCGAAATGACGGTGCGTTTGAATGAGCTGGGCGCCTCATCAATTAATTTTGTGGTGCGTGTCTGGAGTAAAAGCAGCGACCTGCAAAATGTCTACTGGGACGTGCTGGAACGTATTAAACGTGAATTCGACGCCGCTGGTATTAGCTTCCCGTACCCGCAGATGGACGTCAATTTTAAACGCGTGAAAGATAACGCCGCGGAGTAATTTTTCTCCCGCGCTGCCTGCCGGCGCTGCGCTTATCCGCCTCCAGTATTCTCTGGTTATTGAGCGGATAAGCGTAGCCGCCATCCGTTATTCAGTCTCTTCATTAGCTTTTCTTATTAGTGATTAAAATTATCAATTTCCGCTAATAATATTCCCGCGCTATAGTCTGCCTTTAAGAAAAACAGCTCAGGGTAGTTAACGTGATATCTTATTATTTTCAAGGGTTTGCCCTTGGCGCCGCCATGATCCTTCCGCTTGGCCCGCAAAATGCGTTTGTGATGAATCAGGGAATTCGCCGCCAGTACCACCTCATGATAGCGCTGCTTTGCGCGTTAAGTGATTTAGTCCTGATTAGCGCCGGTATTTTTGGCGGCAGCGCGTTGCTGATGCAGTCGCCGTGGCTGCTGGCGCTGGTCACATGGGGCGGGGTCGCGTTCTTGTTATGGTACGGTTTTGGCGCGCTGAAAACGGCAATGAGCAGTAATCTGGAGCTGGCCAGCGCCGAGGTTATGAAGCAGGGGCGCTGGAAAATTATTGCTACGATGCTGGCGGTAACGTGGCTGAATCCGCACGTTTATCTGGATACGTTTGTCGTGTTGGGCAGTCTCGGCGGACAACTGGCTATGGAGCCAAAGCGCTGGTTCGCCCTCGGCACGATTAGCGCGTCGTTCTTATGGTTTTTTGGGTTAGCGCTACTGGCGGCCTGGCTTGCGCCTCGACTGCGTACGGCGAAAGCTCAACGCATTATCAACATTCTGGTTGGGGTGGTGATGTGGCTTATAGCCTTCCAACTGGCGCGGGAAGGCGTCGCGCATATGCACGCGCTTTTCAACTAAGCGTTGTCTGATGGACAACAGGCCGATATCCGCTAAGCTTGCCTGCATGCGCCCTGTATATCAGGGCAATGACTGTAATATGGAGGAGAGACTGTGAAGTTCAAAGTGATGGCCCTGGCGGCATTAGTGGGTTTAAGTGCAATGTCGGCGCAGGCAAGCGAATTGCCGGAAGGCCCGCACATCGTGACTTCCGGTACGGCAAGCGTCGATGCTGTGCCTGATATCGCCACCTTAGCGATTGAAGTGAACGTCGCGGCGAAGGATGCGGCGACGGCGAAGAAGCAGGTCGATGAGCGCGTGGCGCAATATCTTTCCTTCCTTGAGCAAAATCAGATTGCGAAAAAAGACATTAGCGCGGCGAATCTGCGCACACAGCCGGATTATGATTACCAAAACGGTAAAAGCATTCTGAAAGGGTATCGCGCGGTGCGAACCGTTGAGGTGACGCTGCGTCAGTTAGATAAACTCAATTCGCTGCTGGACGGCGCGCTGAAGGCGGGTCTGAACGAGATTCGTTCGGTATCGCTGGGCGTGGCGCAACCGGACGCCTATAAAGACAAGGCCCGTAAAGCCGCCATTGATGACGCGATTCATCAGGCGCAAGCGCTGGCAGCCGGTTTTAACAGCAAATTGGGGCCGGTTTACAGCGTTCGTTACCATGTCTCTAATTATCAGCCGAGTCCGGTGGTGCGAATGATGAAAGCCGCAGATGCTGCGCCAGTATCCGCGCAGGAAACTTACGAGCAGCCGACCATTCAGTTCGACGATCAGGTCGATGTGGTATTCCAGCTTGAACCTGGAGCAGGGCAGACGTCGACAACGGCCGCCAGCACGCAGTAATCTCGCCCGGCCTGGGCGCTTCCAGGCCGCGTTTTCTCCCGGCGTTCGCGTTTTTTGCTCCGTATTACGCATTGAAATGAAGATTTGCTAATACGGTGAGCGTTTTGAATCTTCTTGTCGCCAGCAAAAAATAGCCAATGACGCGTCGTTTTTTGCCGCCTGAACGCAATGATTTTGTGATGAATTCCAAAGAAGTGACGGGGGAATAATGGGTCATGCAGGCCGGATAAGACGTTCACGCCACCATCCGGCATTCATAGAGAGGCTAATCCTGACGCAGTACCTTGTGCCCGTACTCCAGCAGCGCGTCGGTCACTTTGCGCATCATCCGGCTTTCTGGGGCAAAGCGGTGCCAGTAAAGCATCCGGCGCTGTAGCAAACCAGGCGTTAAGTTGATCAACTCGCCGCTTTCCAGCTCTTTCTCAATCTGCAGGTGAGGGATCATGCAGCAGGTCGTGCCCTGACGCGCAAGCTGTACAAACGCTTCGGATGAATTAACGATATGGCACGGCACGCTGCCGGGCGGTAGATCGAAATTCTGTTGTAAAAAGGCCTGATGCATATCATCCAGATGGTCGAACGCGACGGCGGGCGCTTTCAGCAGCGACGACCGGGTAACGCCATTGGGGAAATAGCGCTCGGCAAACGGCTTTGACGCGACAAACAGATAGTCGAGCGCGCCCAGTTTGTCCACCAGGCAACTGGGCAGCGCCTGATGCTGGATACTCACCGCGCCCACCACCTCGCCGCGACGCAGACGTTCTTGCGTGCGCGTTTCATCTTCCACCTGTAAATTGAGACGGATAGGGGAGTCCGCCAGCACCGGCGCTAGCGCCGGAAGCAGCCAGGTCGCCAGACTGTCGGCGTTAACCGCCAGCGACAGCAGCAGCGGCGTAGAGCCGGTTTGTTCATCGCCCAGCCACTCTTCTTCCAGCAGTTCAACCTGACGCAGCAGAGCCAGTAATTTTTGCCCTTGCTCCGTGGGGCGAGGAGGAACGGTACGCACCAACAAAGGTTGTCCGAACATATTCTCAAGCTGTTTTATGCGCTGTGAGACGGCGGATTGCGTGATGCACAGCTTCTGGGCGGCGCGCTCGAATCCTCGTTCACGTATAACGGCATCCAGCGCCTGTAGTGTTCTGTAGTCCGGACGTTTCATTGTTGTGTCATGCTCCTGTTATTTTTTTCGCACTATGACATAAATTTGCCGTCGGTACAGATGAAATCCGTAGCCTGTGTACGGACACGGAGATTTTTCCCGACAATGTTCTATAATGCGGCTGTATTTTCACACCACAGGCGAAACGATCTATGACGCAGGATGAACTGAAAAAAGCGGTAGGATGGGCGGCACTTCAGTATGTACAGCCCGGCACCATTGTGGGCGTTGGTACAGGCTCAACGGCCGCACACTTTATTGATGCGCTGGGCACAATGAAAGGCCAGATTGAAGGCGCGGTCTCCAGCTCGGACGCCTCGACTGAAAAACTCAAAGGCCTCGGTATTCACGTGTTTGATCTCAACGAAGTGGATAGCCTGGGTATCTATGTCGACGGCGCGGACGAAATCAACGGTCATATGCAGATGATCAAAGGCGGCGGCGCGGCATTAACCCGTGAGAAAATTATTGCTTCCGTGGCGGAGAAATTTATCTGTATTGCGGATGCCTCTAAACAGGTGGATATTCTTGGCAAATTCCCGTTGCCGGTTGAAGTGATTCCGATGGCGCGCAGCGCGGTCGCTCGTCAACTGGTGAAGCTGGGCGGGCGTCCGGAGTACCGTCAGAACGTGGTCACGGATAACGGCAACGTGATTCTGGATGTTTATGGGATGGAAATCCTTGACCCTATCGCGCTGGAAAACGCCATTAACGCGATTCCGGGCGTCGTGACCGTAGGGTTGTTCGCCAACCGTGGCGCCGATGTCGCACTGATCGGCACGCCGGACGGGGTGAAAACCATCGTAAAATGATCCCGCCAGGCGTATTTCCTGCCGCGTAAAAAATTCGGTCAGGGCAAATTTGGTGACATGTATCACGTTTAATCGTTTGCCCTGCCGATCCCTCCAAAGAAAAAGTTATTCCCGGTATTTTCATCTGCTATTTCCCGCTGTATGCGATTCCTTCACGACGCTGGCGCAAACGTTCATATTGCCGTGATAATTTTTTTTGATATGTTGAAGGACGGATGCAAATCCACACACAACATCAGATGGCAAAAAAAGACAGGATCGGGGAAATGGCAAAGGTATCGCTGGAGAAAGATAAAATTAAATTTCTGCTGGTTGAAGGGGTGCATCAAAAGGCGCTGGAAAGCCTTCGTGCGGCAGGTTACACCAACATTGAATATCACAAGGGCGCGCTGGACGCTGAACAGTTGAAAGCGTCCATCCGCGATGCCCATTTCATCGGTCTGCGATCCCGTACTCATCTGACAGAAGAAGTGATTAACGCCGCAGAGAAGCTGGTGGCGATTGGCTGTTTTTGCATCGGCACCAACCAGGTGGATTTAAATGCGGCGGCAAAACGCGGTATTCCGGTCTTTAACGCGCCATTCTCGAATACCCGTTCCGTGGCGGAGCTGGTGATTGGCGAGCTATTGCTGCTGCTGCGCGGCGTGCCGGAAGCGAACGCCAAAGCGCACCGCGGCGTATGGAATAAACTGGCGGCGGGATCGTTCGAAGCGCGCGGTAAAAAGCTTGGCATTATCGGTTACGGCCATATCGGAACGCAGTTGGGCATTCTGGCGGAATCGCTGGGGATGCATGTCTATTTCTATGATATTGAAAATAAACTGCCGCTTGGTAACGCAACTCAGGTGCAGCATCTGTCTGAATTGCTGAATATGAGCGATGTGGTCAGTCTGCACGTACCTGAAAACGCCTCCACCAAAAACATGATGGGCGCAAAAGAGATTGCCCTGATGAAGCCGGGTTCGCTGCTGATTAACGCCGCGCGCGGTACGGTAGTGGATATCCCGGCTTTGTGCGACGCGCTGGCGACGAAACATCTGGCGGGGGCGGCTATCGACGTCTTCCCGACGGAACCGGCCACTAATAGCGATCCGTTTACCTCTCCGCTGTGCGAATTCGATAACGTGATCCTGACGCCGCATATCGGCGGCTCGACGCAGGAGGCGCAAGAAAACATCGGTCTGGAAGTCGCAGGAAAACTGATTAAGTACTCGGATAACGGCTCGACGCTGTCCGCCGTGAACTTCCCGGAAGTGTCGCTGCCGCTGCACGGCGGTCGTCGCCTGATGCATATCCACGAAAACCGCCCGGGCGTATTGACCGCGCTTAACCAGATCTTTGCCGAGCAGGGCGTTAACATTGCCGCGCAGTATCTGCAAACCTCCGCCCGAATGGGGTATGTGGTGATTGATATAGAAGCCGATGGCGATGTGGCGGAGAAAGCGCTGCTGGCGATGAAGGCGATTCCGGGCACCATTCGCGCCCGTCTGCTGTACTAATTTCTTCTAAATGGGCAGGAGATGACCTGCCCATCCTTTCTCTGGTTTCCCTGCCTCAACATCTCTTCGTGTAACGCATACATTCTGTTTTCGAGCCTTGCCGCAATTGGTAATTAAAGGCAGCGTTGCGTGTTGTACAGCAATAAAAGGAATTTACGATAAAGGCTCAGCATAGCGCTGAAACGGGAAAGCCCCTGGCGAAGCAGGGGCTCTAAAAAGGAAAGGGACGATGATGAGATACGTCATCATGCTGCTGATCCTGTTAATCATCGCTACGCCAGCATATTAACAGAGAGTACGCAGGAGGGAGGTTCGCCTCCCTCACCCTTCACCGAGAAATTTAGGTCAAAAAAGCGACGCTGTCAATCGGTAAAACACGGCTACCATTCCCAAACTTTTGACGGCGTCACCACCGCAGGCAGCGGGATATCCCACTCTTCAACCGGCAGCTTTTCTACTAACTGGCAATCATGCGCGTAGCCCACAGGTAGGATCTTATGCTGCTGCCAGTTTTGCAACGTACGGTCATAAAATCCGCCGCCCATCCCCAGGCGCTGCCCGTCTTCGTCAAACGCGACTAACGGCGTTACCAGCACATCCAGCTTTGCCAGCAGTAATACGTCGCGGACATCAAGCCGTGGCTCCCGGATCTTTAAGCGGTTGGTCACCAGCGCACTCTGCGGATGATAGTGCAGGAACAGGAGGTTGCCAGGGCTGAAGGGATGAAGAACCGGAAGGTAGACGCGCTTGCCCGCTCGCCATAGCTGTTCAATCAGCGGCTGGGTGTCGAGTTCGCCATCAAAGGAGAGAAACACGGCGACAGTGTGCGCCATCACGACGGGAGGAAAGCTGAGCATTCGGGCGGCAGCCTGTTGACCAAAACGGCGTTGCTGCTCTGGCGTCAGCGCACGGCGACGTTGCCGAATCATTCGGCGGATTTCTTGTCGTGATAAAGAGAGTTCGGGAAGTTGCGTCATGGCTGTCGCCAGTCAGAAGGGGAATCTCCGAGATGCCGCCGCAGGCTGTAACCCTTGAACCCTTGGTTCAAGGTGAATGTGTCGTCACAGTTTTAAGGCTTCTCGGACGAACCGAGCATGCTCACCAACCGCGGAGCGCCACATTCTTGTGGTATGAAATATCGGCTCAGGGGACTGGCCCGCTTGCAAACATCTCAGAGAAATTCTGTTTTCACAATCACTTTACCATAGTAAAGCGAAAAGTGTTATTCAAAGTTTTGGCCCGTTTTTTCGGTTATGCGACCTTGATCAAGCAACGCCTGTTCGATGGTCTGTTGTAGCATCCGAATACGTTGTTCCATGCTCGCCGCGTAATCGCGGGTCTTCGCTTTTTCCTGAGTTAACTCATAGCTGATATTCAATGCGGCAATGAAAACCAACTGCTCAGTATTTGTGACTCTAGTGCGAACTTTCAGATCTTGCAACCGCTGATTCAGATCGTCCGCAGCCTGATTCAACGCATCCCTTTGGTCAGGCGGGCAATTCACTCGCAGTGAACGGCCAAATATTTGGATATCGACGGGTTGTGCAGACATGCCACCTTCCTGCTGATTGACTGCGCTGCCTTCGTCTCCAGACCCAGGGTCCGCGAAGGGGCGACACTATAGCTACCCTGGTGTGAAGATACAAGCCCTTTTCTGGTTCACCAGGGTCCAAAGTGGTAGCATATCATGAATATCCTCCCTTTGATGACGAATGCTTATGTCTATACAGAACGAAATGCCTGGTTACAACGAAATGAACCGGTTTTTGAATCAACAAGGGGCCGGTCTGACCCCGGCTGAAATGCATGGTTTAATCAGCGGGATGATTTGCGGCGGCAACAACGATAGCTCATGGCAGCCGCTGTTGCACGACCTGACGAACGAAGGTCTGGCCTTCGGGCATGAGCTTGCTCAGGCGCTGCGCAAAATGCACGCGGCGACCAGCGACGCGCTGGAAGACGACGGCTTTCTTTTTCAGCTTTATCTGCCTGAAGGCGACGATGTCAGCGTATTCGATCGCGCAGATGCCTTAGCCGGGTGGGTTAACCACTTTTTGCTTGGCCTCGGCGTAACGCAGCCTAAACTTGATAAAGTCACCGGCGAAACGGGTGAAGCGATTGACGACCTGCGTAATATTGCGCAGCTTGGTTATGATGAGAGCGAAGATCAGGAAGAGCTGGAGATGTCGCTCGAAGAGATCATCGAATATGTCCGTGTTGCGGCGCTGTTATGTCATGACACTTTCACGCGCCAACAGCCGACTGCGCCGGAAGTGCGTAAACCGACGCTACACTAAGAAAAAACGAAATGGAGGCCATGTCATGACTCAGCAGGAATACCAACGCCGTCGCCAGGCATTACTGGCGCAAATGCAGCCCGGCAGCGCCGCGCTGATCTTTGCCGCGCCGGAGGCGACGCGCAGCGCAGACAGTGAATATCCGTATCGCCAGAGTAGCGACTTCTGGTATTTCACCGGTTTTAACGAACCGGAAGCCGTGCTGGTACTGATTAAGAGTGATGACACCCACAACCACAGCGTTTTGTTCAACCGCGTTCGCGACCTGACGGCGGAAATCTGGTTTGGTCGCCGTTTAGGACAGGATGCCGCGCCGGAAAAACTGGGCGTTGACCGGGCGCTGGCGTTTAGCGAAATCAACCAGCAACTCTTTCAGTTGCTTAATGGTCTGGATGTGGTGTACCACGCGCAGGGCGAATATGCGTATGCCGACGAGATTGTTCTGGCTGCGCTGGAGAAGCTGCGTAAAGGCTCCCGCCAGAATCTGACCGCGCCGGCCACCATGACTGACTGGCGACCGATCGTCCATGAGATGCGCCTGTTCAAATCGCCGGAAGAGATTGCTGTCCTGCGCCGCGCCGGGGAAATTAGCGCGCTGGCGCATATCCGCGCGATGGAAAAATGCCGTCCGGGGATGTTTGAGTATCAGCTGGAGGGGGAAATTCACCACGAATTTAATCGCCACGGCGCGCGCTATCCCTCCTATAACACCATTGTCGGCAGCGGCGAAAATGGCTGTATCCTGCATTACACTGAAAACGAAAGTGAAATGCGCGACGGCGATTTAGTGCTTATCGACGCGGGCTGTGAATATAAAGGTTACGCGGGCGACATCACGCGTACTTTCCCGGTGAACGGGAAATTCACGCCAGCTCAGCGTGAAATTTATGACATCGTTCTGGAATCGCTGGAGACCAGCCTGCGACTGTTCCGTCCTGGTACCTCTATTCAGGAGGTGACCGGCGAAGTCGTGCGCATCATGATAACCGGGCTGGTGAAGCTGGGGATTTTGCAAGGAGAGGTTGATCAACTGATTGCCGAAAACGCGCATCGTCCTTTCTTTATGCATGGCCTGAGCCACTGGCTGGGGCTGGATGTTCATGATGTCGGCGTTTATGGGCCGGATCGCTCCCGCATCCTGGAGCCGGGCATGGTGCTGACCGTAGAGCCAGGTCTCTATATCGCGCCGGATGCCGACGTGCCGGAAGCGTATCGCGGCATTGGCGTTCGAATTGAAGATGACATTGTCATTACCGAAACCGGTAATGAAAACCTGACCGCTGGTGTTGTGAAGAAGGCGGATGACATTGAGGCATTAATGGCGGCGGCGCGGCAGCAATGAGCGTCATTATCGTTGGCGGCGGCATGGCAGGCGCGACGCTGGCGCTGGCCATCTCTCAGTTCAGTCATGGGACGTTGCCGGTACACCTGATTGAAGCGAAAGCGCCTGAAGCCGACGGTCATCCCGGCTTTGACGCCAGAGCGATTGCGCTGGCGGCGGGCACTTGTCAGCAACTGGCGCGAATTGGCGTCTGGCAGGCGATTTCCGATTGCGCAACGGCAATCAACACCGTACACGTCAGCGATCGCGGTCATGCCGGATTTGTGACTCTCGACGCGCAGGATTACAGCCTGGCAGCGTTGGGTCACGTTGCGGAGCTGCATGATATCGGGCTGCGTCTGTTTGCGCTCTTGCGTAAAGCGCCAGGCGTTACGCTGCACTGCCCGGAGCGCGTAGCCAGCGTGTCGCGTACCCAACAGCAGGTTAACGTCACACTGGAAAATGGCAATGTGATAGCTGGCAGCGTGCTGGTGGCGGCTAACGGTACCCACTCCGCGCTGGCGTCAGCCTGCGGCGTTGACTGGCATCAGGAGCCTTACGAACAGTTAGCGGTGATAGCGAATGTCGCGACCGCTATCCCGCATCAGGGACGCGCCTTTGAACGTTTTACTCCCAATGGCCCGCTGGCGATGTTGCCGATGTCGCATGGCCGATGTTCGCTGGTTTGGTGTCACCCGCTCGACCAGCGCGATGAGGTGCTGAGCTGGTCCGACGCGCAGTTCTGCCATGCATTGCAGGCCGCGTTCGGCTGGCGGCTGGGGCGAATTACTCAGGCCGGTAAGCGCAGCGTGTATCCGCTTGCCCTGACTACGGCGGCAAAAGTGTTTACTCACCGGACTGTCGTGGTCGGCAATGCGGCGCAGACGTTGCATCCTATCGCCGGACAAGGGTTTAATCTCGGTCTGCGCGATGTCATGAGCCTGGCGGAAACGCTGGTCGCGGCACAGGACGCGGGCGAGGATATTGGCGCCTGGCACGTATTATCGCGCTATCAGCAGCGTCGTCAGGTTGACCGGGATACGACGATTGGCGTAACGAACGGTCTGGTCCATCTGTTTGCAAATCGTTGGGCGCCGCTGGTTATTGGGCGCAATATCGGTTTAATGGCGATGGAGTTATTACCGCCTGCGCGCGATGCGCTGGCACAGCGGACCTTAGGTTGGGTTGCGCGTTAAGCAGATCTGTAGGCCGGATAAGGCATTTACGCCGCCATCCGGCATCGTGTTCGTAAAAATGCCGGATGGCAGCTTCGCCTTATCCGGCCTACGGTTTTGATTGTTCCGGTTTCCAGGAGTAAATAGTGCAAAGTGTTGATGTAGCAATAGTTGGCGGAGGCATGGTGGGACTGGCTGTCGCCTGCGGCTTGCAGGGGAGCGGTTTGCGCGTTGCGGTACTGGATCACGTTGTCCCCCAGCCGTTGGCGAACGATGCGCCGCCTCAGCTTCGGGTGTCGGCGATTAATGCCGCCAGCGAAAAACTGCTTACCCGTCTTGGCGTATGGTCAAACATTGTGGCGCGACGGGCAAGTTGCTACCACGGTATGGAAGTCTGGGATAAAGACAGCTTTGGCCGTATTACGTTTGATGACGCAAGCATGGGATATAGCCATCTGGGGCATATTGTTGAAAACAGCGTCATTCACTACGCATTGTGGCAAAAAGCGCAGCAAGCGGCGGATATCACCTTAATGGCGCCAGCGGAGTTACAGCAGGTCGCCTGGGGGGAGAACGACGCCTTCCTGACTTTAAAAGACGGCGCGATGTTAACCGCGCGTCTGGTGATTGCCGCGGATGGCGCCAACTCCTGGCTGCGTAACAAAGCGGATATTCCCTTAACTTTCTGGGACTACCGTCACCATGCGCTGGTAGCGACTATCCGCACCGAAGAGCCGCACGGCGCGGTTGCTCGCCAGGTGTTTCATGGTGAAGGTATTCTGGCGTTTTTGCCGTTAAGCGATCCGCATCTGTGTTCCATTGTCTGGTCGCTTTCTCCGCAGGATGCGGAGCGTATGCAACAGAGCGGCGACGAGGCGTTTAACCAGGCGTTGACTATCGCCTTCGATAATCGGCTGGGCTTATGCCGCCTGGAAAGCGAACGGCAGGTTTTTCCGCTGACGGGCCGCTATGCTCGCCAGTTTGCCGCGCATCGTCTGGCGTTAGTCGGCGATGCCGCGCACACCATCCATCCGCTGGCAGGGCAAGGCGTCAACCTCGGCTTTATGGACGCGGCCGAACTGGTGGACGATCTGCGCCGGCTTCAGCGTCAGGGCAAAGACATTGGTCAACATCTTTATCTCCGTCGTTATGAGCGTAGCCGTAAACATAGCGCGGCGATGATGCTTGCCGGGATGCAAGGTTTTCGTGACCTGTTTGCCGGCGAAAACCCGGCAAAAAAATTGCTGCGCGACATCGGGCTGAAACTGGCGGATACGCTCCCCGGCGTCAAACCCCAACTGCTTCGCCAGGCAATGGGGCTAAACGACCTTCCGCAATGGCTTCGTTAAGCGTCTGACTGCACGCCAGCAAGAGTTTGAAACCCGTCACACTTTGCTTTCCCGGCTATCGCGCCGGGGGGCTTTCCTCGTTTGAAATAATCTAATTTCACCGCTTATTTCGCATTATATTTTCTAATGCCACTATTTTTGGCGAACGCGATTTTCGACATTTTTTCCGCATTTAATATTAATTTATGTTGTGGTAAATCGTATCAGCTTCCTTTTTATGACGGTTATTTAGCGTAATAGTGGTTTTTTGTGCTGATGGGATTTTAGCGTTTTTTAGTCATAAGCTAATGTGATGGTAAATTCAGCCTTATGGTTTAGCGCCTGGTTCGGTGGTAAGTTCAGGAGCAAGAGAACGTTTGCGTCGGCGCAGGAAAAAGGGCGTCGATGCCAGGTTTCGTGGCGAAGATTTCCCATGAAAATGGTTGTTAGCCCCCGCTAATTCAACGAGGAAAAGATGGCCCAACAGACGCCTTTGTACGAACAACACACGCTATGCGGCGCCCGCATGGTCGATTTTCATGGCTGGATGATGCCCCTGCATTACGGCTCTCAGCTTGATGAACACCACGCTGTGCGCACCGATGCCGGGATGTTTGATGTATCGCATATGACCATTGTCGATCTTCATGGCAGCCGTACACGAGAGTTTCTACGTTATCTGCTGGCCAACGACGTCGCGAAGCTAACGAAGACGGGTAAAGCCCTCTACTCCGGTATGCTTAACGCATCGGGCGGCGTGATTGATGACCTTATCGTCTACTACTTCACTGAAGATTTCTTCCGTCTCGTTGTTAACTCCGCCACCCGCGAAAAAGACCTCTCCTGGATTACCCAACACGCTGAACCTTATGCCATCGACATTACCGTTCGTGACGACCTGTCGCTGATTGCGGTACAGGGGCCGAATGCGCAGGAAAAAGCGGCGACTCTGTTTACTGACCAACAGCGCCATGCAGTAGAAGGTATGAAGCCGTTCTTCGGCGTTCAGGCGGGCGATTTGTTTATCGCCACCACCGGTTATACCGGCGAAGCAGGCTATGAAATCGCCATGCCGAATGAAAAAGCGGCGGATTTCTGGCGTGCGCTGGTGGAGGCGGGCGTGAAGCCGTGCGGTCTTGGCGCGCGCGACACGCTGCGTCTGGAAGCAGGCATGAACCTGTACGGTCAGGAGATGGATGAAGGTATCTCTCCGCTGGCGGCTAATATGGGATGGACTATCGCCTGGGAACCTGCTGACCGCGACTTTATTGGCCGTGAGGCGCTGGAGATGCAGCGTGAAAAAGGCCATGAGCAGCTTGTCGGTCTGGTGATGACCGAGAAGGGCGTATTGCGTAATGAATTGCCGGTGCGTTTTACCGATGCGCAGGGCAATCAGCAAGAAGGCATTATCACCAGCGGGACGTTTTCCCCAACGTTGGGCTACAGCATTGCGCTGGCGCGCGTTCCGGCGGGCATCGGCGAGACGGCGATTGTACAAATTCGTAACCGTGAAATGCCGGTAAAAGTGACTAAACCTGTTTTTGTGCGTAACGGCAAAGCCGTCGCGTGATTCATCCTTTTTTGGAGATTAATTGATGAGCAACGTACCCGCAGAACTGAAATACAGCAAAGAACACGAATGGCTGCGTAAAGAAGCGGATGGCACTTACACCGTTGGCATTACTGAACACGCTCAGGAGCTGTTGGGCGATATGGTTTTTGTTGATCTGCCGGAAGTCGGCGCGACCGTAAGCGCGGGCGACGACTGCGCCGTGGCGGAGTCCGTAAAAGCGGCGTCCGACATTTATGCGCCGGTAAGCGGTGAGATCGTGGCGGTAAACGATGCGCTGAGCGACTCCCCGGAGCTGGTGAACAGCGAACCGTATGCCGGTGGCTGGATCTTTAAAATCAAAGCCAGCGATGAAAGCGAACTTGAATCGCTGCTGGATGCCACCGCGTATGAAGCATTGTTAGAAGACGAATAATGTTGTGCCGGATGGCGCTAATGCTTATCCGGCCTACTCACTGCAACGCGAATGATTTTGCGTATTCGTTTTCGCACGCGTAGGCCCGGTAAGCGTCAGCGCCACCGGGCAATTGAGTTAGAGACAATCACGATTCACTGCACGTTTCAGGAACCATCGCCCATGACACAGACGTTAAGCCAGCTTGAAAACCGCGGCGCTTTCATTGAACGCCACATCGGACCGGACGCCGCGCAGCAGCAAGAGATGCTGAATGCGGTTGGCGCCGAGTCGTTAAACGCGCTGACAGGTCAGATTGTGCCGAAAGACATTCAGCTCGCGACTCCGCCGCAGGTTGGCGAGGCGGCAACCGAATATGCCGCACTGGCGGAATTAAAAGCCATCGCCGGGCGTAACAAGCGCTTCACGTCCTATATTGGCATGGGCTACACCGCCGTGCAGCTACCGCCGGTTATCCTGCGCAACATGCTGGAAAATCCAGGCTGGTATACCGCCTACACCCCTTATCAGCCGGAAGTCTCTCAGGGGCGTCTGGAAGCGCTGCTCAACTTCCAACAGGTGACGCTGGACCTGACGGGGCTGGACATGGCTTCCGCCTCGCTGCTGGATGAAGCGACCGCCGCCGCTGAAGCGATGGCGATGGCAAAGCGCGTCAGCAAATTGAAAAATGCCAACCGGTTCTTTGTCGCCTCTGATGTCCATCCGCAAACTCTGGACGTCGTGCGTACGCGTGCCGAAACCTTTGGCTTTGACGTCATTGTGGATGACGCGGCGAAAGCATTGGATCACCAGGATGTGTTTGGCGTGCTGTTGCAGCAGGTTGGCTCCACGGGCGAAATTCACGATTACAGCGCGCTGATTAGCGAACTCAAAGCCCGTAAAGTGATTGTCAGCGTCGCCGCCGACTTTATGGCGCTGGTGCTGCTTACCGCGCCGGGTAAACAGGGCGCGGACATTGTTTTCGGCTCTGCGCAACGCTTCGGCGTACCGATGGGGTACGGTGGCCCGCACGCGGCGTTCTTTGCCGCCAAAGACGAATTTAAACGCTCCATGCCAGGCCGTATTATCGGCGTCTCAAAAGATGCGGCGGGCAATACCGCACTGCGCATGGCGATGCAGACTCGCGAGCAGCATATCCGCCGTGAGAAAGCGAACTCCAACATTTGTACCTCGCAGGTACTGCTGGCTAACATCGCCAGTCTGTATGCCGTTTATCATGGACCGGTTGGCCTGAAACGCATTGCGAATCGTATCCACCGCCTGACCGATATTCTGGCGGCAGGTCTGCAACAGAAAGGCTTAAAGCTGCGTCATGCGCACTACTTTGACACGCTGTGTGTGGAAGTAGCTGATAAAGCTGCGGTACTGGCGCGTGCGGAAGCGGCAGAGATCAATCTGCGCAGCGATATTCATAACGCGGTGGGTATTACCCTTGATGAAACCACCACCCGTGAGAATGTGGCGCAGTTGTTCAATGTTTTGCTGGGCGACAGCCACGGTCTGAACATTGAAACACTGGATAAAGACGTGGCGCTTGATAGCCGTTCCATTCAGCAAAGTATGCTGCGTGACGATGCGATTCTGACGCATCCGGTATTTAACCGTTACCACAGCGAAACCGAGATGATGCGCTATATGCACTCGCTGGAGCGTAAAGATCTGGCGCTGAATCAGGCGATGATCCCGCTGGGTTCCTGCACCATGAAGCTGAACGCCGCCGCCGAGATGATCCCTATCACCTGGCCGGAATTCGCTGAACTGCATCCGTTCTGCCCGCCGGAACAGGCGGAAGGATATCATCAGATGATTAGCCAGCTTTCTGACTGGCTGGTGAAACTCACCGGGTACGACGCTGTCTGTATGCAGCCTAACTCCGGCGCACAGGGGGAATACGCGGGGCTGCTGGCGATTCGTCACTATCACGAAAGCCGCAACGAAGGGCATCGCGATATCTGCCTGATTCCGGCCTCTGCTCACGGCACTAACCCTGCTTCTGCACATATGGCAGGAATGCAGGTGGTGGTAGTCGCCTGTGATAAGAACGGCAACATCGACCTGGACGATCTGCGGGCAAAAGCAGAACAACATGCTGCGAACCTTTCTTGCATCATGGTGACCTATCCGTCCACCCACGGCGTGTATGAAGAAACGATCCGTGAGGTGTGTGAAGTTGTGCACCAGTTCGGCGGTCAGGTTTACCTTGACGGCGCGAACATGAACGCTCAGGTCGGCATTACCTCACCGGGCTTTATTGGCGCGGACGTTTCGCATCTTAACCTGCATAAAACTTTCTGCATTCCGCACGGCGGCGGTGGCCCAGGCATGGGACCGATCGGCGTGAAAGCGCATCTGGCACCGTTCGTACCGGGCCATAGCGTGGTGCAAATCGAAGGCATGTTAACCCGTCAGGGCGCGGTTTCTGCGGCGCCGTTCGGTAGTGCCTCTATCCTGCCAATCAGCTGGATGTACATCCGCATGATGGGCGCAGAAGGCCTGAAGCAGGCAAGTCAGGTCGCGATTCTTAACGCTAACTACATTGCCAGCCGTCTGAAAGATGCCTATCCGGTACTGTATACTGGTCGCGATGGCCGTGTGGCGCACGAATGTATTCTTGATATTCGCCCATTGAAAGAAGAAACCGGCATCAGCGAGCTGGATATTGCCAAGCGTCTGATCGACTACGGTTTCCATGCGCCAACCATGTCGTTCCCGGTGGCGGGCACGCTGATGGTAGAGCCGACGGAATCTGAAGGTAAGGCTGAGCTGGATCGCTTTATCGATGCGATGCTGGCTATTCGCGCAGAGATTGACCAGGTGAAAGCGGGTGTCTGGCCGCTGGAAGATAACCCGCTGGTGAACGCGCCGCACATTCAGAGCGAACTGGTCGCCGAGTGGGCGCATCCGTACAGCCGTGAAGTTGCCGTATTCCCGGCAGGCGTGGCAGACAAATACTGGCCGACGGTGAAACGTCTGGATGATGTTTATGGCGACCGTAACCTGTTCTGCTCCTGCGTACCGATTAGCGACTACCAGTAATTTACTGATTCGACTGTTTTCTAAAGGCGCTTCGGCGCCTTTTCAGCTTGTTAATAAAGTGCGCTTTGTTTATGTCGGATGCAGTGTGAGTGCCTTATTCAGGCTACAAAGTGTTACTAATTCAATATATTACAGTAAATCGTTGGCTCCTGTCAGGCAACCTGGCGTTTGTATCAGTGTATTAGCCAGAATTAAATTACCGGTTTTTTAGAGTCTAATGATTCATTGTGCATCATTTTTACCTTGCTGTTATTTAATCAAAACAACACAGTATATTTACATGTGGTTACAAATAGTTTCTCTCCGGAATCGTTATTTACCTCTCAATATAGTTACAAAAATTTCCGTATATTAAATTCATCAAGTTATTAATTTAAATTATAAATTAAAAATAAGCATAAATAACGTAAATATTTATTAACTTAGCGCTTTGTTTTTTATACCTGGAGGGAATAATGAAACGATTTATATTTCTGCCATTAATGACATATTTTCTATTAATGAATGCAATGGCAGCTAACGGAGAAAATAATCCCAGTAGTCTATTAGGTGCACCAGTTAATACCGCTATTTCTGGTGGTTCAGTATTGCCGGAAGGAAAGTTATTAACCGCCGTGAATAGCTCATTTCGCGATAAAGATCATCAAATCGAGGGGCACGGAAGTCCGGATGTTTACTCCCAGATATGGTTATTGAAGATTCGTTACGGTTTGACCGACAGACTGGAATTATCAACTGTGGGTTCCTATATCAATAACAAACGAGACAATCTGTCTCCTGAGCACATAGAGGGAATGGGCGACCAATCGGTGGGGGTCAATTATGCTTTAATGAGCCAGCGAAGAGGTGATCCGTTTTGGGTTACGGTAGGTGGGGCAGTATTACTACCCACCGGGCAAGATGGAGATAATCATTTGCCTGGGAATAGCGCCTGGGGAGGAAGAGTAACACTCACTTTAACAAAATTATTTACTCCTAACATTAAAGGGGATATGGGTTTTGTATATCAGGGACCATTTGAGCGCGGTAACCAGGACGTGAAACGAGGTAACGAATTCCAGTGGAATACCCAGGTGCGGTATATGTTTAGCGATTTACCGCTGGATCTTGGTCTGGAAAGTGCCTACAGCAATAATGCCTCTGGAACGAAAAAACTGTCTAATGGCAGCGTAATTAATAACCATTCTGGAACTACCGAATGGGTTGTTGGTCCGTCATTTAATATTGCCGTCGATTCACTGAAATTATGGTTTGGTGCCGGAGCCTTCTTCCCGGTAATGCAGGAAGCGAAGTCGCCAACCAAAATGGAAGATGTACGCTGGGAATTTAAAATAGGTAAGACCTGGTAAGACTCGTTCAAAGTGTTACCCGCCGACTGGCGGGTAACGTGCAGGAGTTAAAGCTTCTCGCCGTTGCTGGCAATCACCTCTTTGTACCAGTTGAAGCTCTTCTTACGCGAACGCGACATATCGCCCGTACCGTCATCGTGCTTGTTCACGTAGATGAAGCCGTAGCGCTTGCTGTACTGACCGGTGGTGAACGACACGCAGTCGATGCAGCCCCACGGCGTGTAGCCCATCAGGTCGACACCATCGTAAGTGACCGCTTTTTTCATCTCTTCAATATGGGCGCGCAGGTAGTCAATTCGGTAGTCGTCGTTGATGCTGCCATCTTCTTCTACTTTGTCGTAAGCACCAAAACCGTTTTCGACAATAAACAGCGGCTTTTGATAGCGTTCGTACAGTTCACACAATGAATAACGCAGGCCCACCGGGTCAATCTGCCAGCCCCAGTCAGATGCTTTAACATAGGGGTTCGGTACGCTGCCTTCAAAACCGGAAATCGCATCGCCGCTACCGCCTTCGGCTTTGACCGCGTTGGTCATGTAATAACTGAAACCAAGATAATCGCAGGTGCCTTCGCGCAGCACTTCAAGATCGCCATCTTCCATTTTGATGTTAAATCCGCGGCGCTCCCACTCGTTCAACACATAGGACGGGTAATAGCCGCGCAGCTGCACATCGGTAAAGACGTAGCGTTCACGCATCGATTCCTGAGCAAACATCACATCTTCTGGTTTACAGGAGAAAGGATACAGCGCGACCATCGCCAGCATACAGCCAACTTTCATCTGTGGATTAATACGACGTGCCGCTTTTACCGCCAGCGCGCTGGCGACAAACTGATGATGTAAGACCTGATACATGGTTTCTTCTGGATTCTCATGCTCGGTATACACTACGCCGGAACAGCAGTAGCCAAACAGCGGCGCGCGCCAGTTTCGCTGGTTGTTAATTTCGTTGAAGGTCATCCAGTATTTGACCTTATGTTTGTAGCGTTCAAACACGACTTCAGCAAAACGGACAAAGAAATCAACGACCTTACGATTGGTCCAGCCGCCGTAGTGCTGTACCAGATGTAATGGCATTTCAAAGTGAGAAAGGGTAATGACCGGTTCGATGTTGTATTTGAGTAACTCATCAAACATGTCGTCGTAGAATTTCAGACCGGCCTCGTTTGGCTGGGATTCGTCGCCATTCGGGAAGATACGCGTCCAGGCAATAGAGGTACGGAAGCATTTGAACCCCATTTCGGCGAAAAGACGGATGTCTTCTTTGTAATGTCCGTAAAAATCCACCGCCTCGTGGTTCGGATAGTATTTGCCAGCAACGACATTCTGGGTGATTTCGCGTGGCACGCCGTGTGCGCCGCCGGTTAGCACGTCGCAGATGCTGGGGCCTTTACCGTCTTTATTCCAGCCGCCTTCAACCTGGTGTGCAGCAACCGCGCCGCCCCATAAAAAATCTTTTGGCAAGGTGAGTTTTCTCATTGTTGCATAATCTCAATTTATTTAGTCTGTTATCATTCATTCTGCACCAAGTGGCATGTAAAGCGTACGCAAAATTCCAGGATGCTCGCGTGTCGGGACAAGAACATATTCAGATCGTAGCATTCACTTCAACGGGGCATATTCAGGGGATAACCACATGCAGCCAAACGACATTACTTTCTTTCAACGTTTCCAGAATGACATTCTGGCAGGGCGTAAAACCATCACTATTCGTGATGCCTCCGAGTCCCACTTTAAAGCAGGCGATGTGCTACGCGTGGGACGGTTCGAAGATGATGGCTATTTTTGCACAATCGAAGTGACAGGAACGTCAACTGTGACGCTGGATACGCTGAACGAAAAACATGCGCAACAGGAAAATATGTCGCTTGATGAGCTGAAACGGGTCATTGCTGAAATCTATCCCAACCAGACGCAATTTTATGTGATTGATTTTAAATGCCTTTGATAAATATGAACGCGTGTTAGTTGAGTTTTTGTAATTAACTTATTGAATAATAAACAAAATTTAATTTTGCGAATTTATTTTAGCTAACATGTGTTCACTGGAACCATTCTCAGTTACGCTAGAGGCGCAGTTCATCGTTATGAACGTTTCTCCGGAGTAAGTTATGGTGCAAAAACCATTAATGACGCAGGGATATTCGCTGGCTGAGGAAATCGCCAACAGTATTAGCCACGGCATTGGATTGGTATTTGGTATTGTCGGCCTGGTGCTGTTGTTGGTTCAGGCGGTAGAGGCGAATGCGGGTATGACGGCTATCGCCAGCTACAGTTTATATGGCGGGAGCATGATCCTGCTTTTTCTTGCCTCAACGCTTTATCATGCCATTCCTCATCAGCGGGCAAAAATCTGGTTAAAGAAATTTGATCACTGCGCTATCTATCTGCTCATTGCCGGAACCTATACGCCATTTCTGCTGGTAGGTCTGGATTCGCCGCTGGCGCGCGGACTAATGATTGTGATCTGGAGCCTGGCGCTATTCGGTATCCTCTTCAAGTTGACGATTGCGCACCGATTTAAAGTGCTTTCACTGGTTACGTATCTGGCAATGGGCTGGCTGTCGTTGATAGTGGTTTATCAGTTGGCGATTAAGCTGGCGATAGGCGGCGTGACGCTGCTGGCGGTAGGTGGCGTCGTTTACTCGCTAGGCGTAATTTTCTATGTTTGCAAACGCATACCTTATAACCACGCCATCTGGCATGGTTTTGTGCTGGGCGGCAGCGTGTGCCACTTCCTGGCCATCTATTTGTATGTGGGACAGGCGTAATTCCCGGATGCCCGTGCCGGATGGCGGCGCTGTCGTACCTTATCCGGCCTACGAGAACAGCACGTGCGAGCCTGATGGCGTTGCGCTATCAGGCTATCCGGCTTTTAACGTGATATCACTCTTCCAACGAGTAAGGCAGCGGGACGATATGCAGGGTGTTGGCATCGTCGCGAACGCGGAAGACGCTTTCGGCTTCTAAATCGTTATTCATGACGGCCTGAACCAGTAACTGACCGTCGTCTAACTGCGTCGCCGCCAGAATAGCGCCGGTACGACGCCAGTTCTCGCCCATCTGTAGCTCCAGATCTTCTCCTGCTTCCGGTACCCGGCTGGCTTTGCCCGCCAGCAACCAAAGCGCGCGTTTATTGGCGCCGCGGAATTTTGCCCGTGCGACCATCTCCTGCCCGGTGTAGCAGCCTTTCTTGAAGCTGATGCCGCCCAGCGCCTGTAGGTTAGTCGCCTGGGGGATAAACTGACCGCTGTTCGCCGCGTCAATCACCGGAATGCCTGCTTCAATATCCAACGCCAGCCACTGTTGACTGTTATTCAGTTCGGCTTCGCCATGCAACTTCTCCGTTAACATGTTGGCCGTCGCGACATCGGTGACAAGCAGGAATCGTTCCGCAGGATGTTCAAACCATAGCAGCGTGGAGGCGCCGTCTCTGACCACCTGATTTTCGCTATTGGGCAGTTCGCTAAAGACATTAGCCAGCGCCGCGCGGGCCTGAAAACCTGCCACGCCAAGCAATACGCGTTCGTCATCCGGCGCGATGACCACTTTGGAAAATACGGCGTACTTTTTCAGCTCCGTTAATTGTGCTTCACGCACGCTACGGCGTTCAATCCAGGCGAAACCGTCGTGCTCACGGAACAGGCGCAGAGTGCTCCACATCTTACCTTTAGCATCGCAGTGGGCGGCGAGAAGGTGTTGCTGTTCAGTCATCTGGCTTACGTCAGCGGTGACCTGGCCCTGAATATACTTTTCACTGTCTACGCCGGTAATGGTCGACAGCGCCCAGTCGTCAAGCGCGATCAGCGTCAGCGGCAGGCGGGCTGACGATGAAGGATGACGTGGTGGAAAGGAGATAAAAGCCATAAATAATGTCCTGGTTAGCTGCAACAATAATGGTTAATGGTAAAAGAGCCATCGGTCATTGCAAGTGCTTTAAATAGCCCATTGAGAGCGGATTGATCGTTTTGCGAGGCGGTATCCAAAATGGATGAACATATTGATTCCCAGCCTTTTATTTCGCGATCGCGTTCCAGATTACTGAGATTCCCGTAAAACAACGCCAAAAACACGTTACAATAGCCCGGTACTTCATTTTCGCGAGGCAGGAAGAACATGGATATTCACAATAAAGCACGTATTCACTGGGCATGTCGTCGCGGTATGCGCGAACTTGATATTTCCATCATGCCGTTTTTTGAACATGAGTACGATAGTTTAAGTGATGAAGAAAAGCGTATTTTTGTCCGTTTGTTGCAGAGTGATGACCCGGATTTATTTAACTGGTTAATGAATCACGGTAAACCGGCTGACGCTGAACTGGAACAGATGGTCCGACTCATTCAGACACGGAATCGGGAACGTGGTCCTGTGGCAATCTGATTTACGCGTCTCATGGCGCGCTCAGTGGATCTCATTGCTCATTCATGGGCTGGTTGCCGCGGTGATTTTATTGATGCCCTGGCCGCTGAGTTATACCCCGTTATGGATGATACTACTGTCGCTGGTCGTGTTTGACTGTGTACGTAGCCAGCGCAGGATTAATACCTGTCAGGGAGAGATCAAGCTACTCATGGACGGCCGCTTACGCTGGCAGGGGCAGGACTGGACGCTCTTGCGTCCGCCCTGGTTACTGAAAAGCGGGATGGTGTTGCGTTTACGCGCAGAGTCTGGACGTCATCAGCATTTATGGCTGGCGGCGGATAGCATGGAAGAAGCGGAATGGCGTGAGTTGCGTCGGATACTGTTACAGCAGCCGATATCAGGCCAACACTGACGGAACGGCGTAAACGCGGTTCCGTCGAGAGGGAAATACAGCGAGTAAGGTTTCAGGCGTAGTGTTCGGCCATTTCGCCGAGAATTTGTTCACACCAGGTCTGTATACGTTCATCGCTGAGATCGTACTGGTTCGTTTCATCCAGCGCCAGGCCGACAAACAGTTGCCCATCCGCAATGACCGGTTTATTGCTGGTAAATTCGTAGCCTTCTGTGGGCCAGTAGCCGACAAATTTAACGCCTTTGAGGGCAAGTTTGTCATGCAACATACCCAGCGCATCCAGGAACCACTCACCGTAGCCGAGCTGGTCGCCCATACCGTAAAGCGCAACGATTTTGCCTTCCAGATTGAGATCGTCCAGTTGCTCCCAGACGGCTTCCCAGTCCTCCTGAATTTCGCCAAAATCCCAGGTGGGGATGCCTAAAATGAGCACGTCGTACTGCTCCATTAAGGCGGGGGCGTCATCCTTAAGGTTATGTAATGTCACCAGCTCCGGGCCGAGGATATCGCGAATTTTCTCTGCGGCCATCTCGGTGTAGCACGTGCTGGAACCGTAAAAAAGACCCATGTTCATTACGTTACATCTCGATTCTGCTATAGCGTTGCGGGTAGTGTAACAGAATCGCTGCATTCACGGCACAATGAGGCATAATGCACCCAAAGTCAGCGTGAAGTGGGGAGCGCGAATGGAACAGGATTTAGCGCGTATTGAGCAGTTTCTGGATGCCCTGTGGCTGGAACGAAATCTGGCGGAAAATACATTAAGCGCGTATCGTCGCGATTTATCGATGGTCGTTGCGTGGTTGCATCATCGCGGAAAAACGCTTGCGACGGCGCAGGCTGATGATTTACAAACGCTGCTGGCTGAACGGGTGGAGGGCGGATACAAAGCGACCAGTTCCGCACGCCTGTTAAGCGCTATGCGGCGCTTTTTCCAGCATCTGTACCGTGAAAAGTATCGTGAGGATGATCCGAGCGCGCAGTTGGCCTCGCCTAAGCTTCCGCAGCGTTTACCGAAAGATCTTAGCGAGGCGCAGGTTGAGCGGCTCTTGCAGGCGCCGCTTATTGATCAACCTTTGGAGTTGCGCGATAAAGCTATGTTGGAAGTGCTGTATGCCACCGGTTTGCGCGTGTCGGAACTGGTGGGGCTGACAATGAGCGATATCAGTCTGCGGCAGGGCGTGGTGCGGGTTATCGGTAAAGGCAATAAAGAGCGGTTGGTGCCGTTAGGCGAAGAGGCGGTATATTGGCTGGAAACGTATCTGGAGCATGGGCGTCCCTGGTTACTCAATGGAGTATCGATTGACGTATTATTCCCCAGCCAGCGTGCGCAACAGATGACGCGGCAGACCTTCTGGCACCGTATTAAACATTATGCGGTACTGGCTGGAATCGATAGCGAAAAACTATCGCCGCATGTTTTACGTCACGCTTTCGCCACGCATTTGCTGAATCACGGCGCCGACTTGCGCGTTGTACAAATGCTACTTGGGCATAGCGATCTTTCGACGACACAAATTTATACGCATGTCGCAACGGAGCGTTTGCGTCAACTTCATCAACAGCACCATCCGCGGGCATGAGTGCTGACAGGAAAGGATAGTTTATGAAAAAGCGTTTTATGATGTTCACTTTACTGGCGGCGGCGTTTTCAGGCGTGGCCCATGCGGATGATGCGGCTATCCGTCAGTCGCTGGCTAAGCTGGGCGTTCAGAGTACGGAAATTCAGGCCTCGCCAGTGGCAGGGATGAAAACCGTCCTCACTCACAGCGGCGTACTGTACGTCACTGATGACGGCAAACATATTATTCAAGGGCCGATGTATGACGTGAGCGGCGCGCATCCGGTAAACGTGACGAACAAACTGCTGATGAGCCAGCTAAATGCGCTGGAAAAAGAGATGATCGTCTATAAAGCGCCGGATGAGAAACATGTCATTACTGTTTTTACCGATATCACCTGCGGCTATTGTCATAAGCTACATGAAGAGATGAAAGATTATAACGCGCTGGGGATCACGGTACGTTATCTGGCCTTCCCGCGCCAGGGGCTGGAAAGCCAGGCGGAGCAGGATATGAAATCTATCTGGTGCGCCAAAGACAAAAACAAAGCGTTTGATGACGCCATGGCAGGCAAGGGCGTGAAACCGGCAAGCTGTGACGTGAACATTGCTGATCATTATGCGTTGGGCGTGCAGTTGGGCGTTAGCGGTACGCCAGCCATTGTATTGAGTAACGGCTATGTGGTGCCTGGCTATCAGGGACCGAAAGAGATGAAAGCGTTTCTTGATGAGCATCAAAAACAGACCAGTGGTAAATAATACGCGTGAAACAACAGAGACAACTTCGTCGGCGCGAGGCTGATGAGACGGCGGAACTCCCCGTCGATCTTCCTCCATTACTACGACGTTTATATGCCAGCCGGGGCGTTCGTAGCGCCCGCGAACTGGAGCGCAGCGTGAAAGGAATGCTGCCCTGGCAACAGCTTAGCGGCATAGATAACGCGGTGGAGATCCTCTACAACGCCTTTCGCGAAGGTACCCGCATTATTGTTGTTGGCGATTTTGACGCCGACGGCGCGACCAGTACTGCGCTAAGCGTATTGGGAATGCGTGCGTTGGGATGTGACAACATCAGTTATCTGGTGCCTAATCGCTTTGAAGACGGCTACGGTTTAAGCCCGGAAGTGGTCGATCAGGCGAAGGCGCGCGGCGCGCAGCTTATCGTCACCGTAGACAACGGCATTTCATCCCACGCCGGCGTAGCGCATGCAAAGACGTTGGGGATTCCGGTGATCGTGACCGATCACCACCTGCCAGGCGACACGTTGCCGGATGCCGAAGCGATTATTAATCCCAATCTGCGCGGCTGCGAATTCCCGTCTAAGTCGCTGGCGGGCGTCGGCGTGGCGTTTTACCTGATGCTGGCGTTGCGAACATTTTTGCGCGACAAAGGATGGTTCGACGAGCGCAACATCGCGCCGCCGAATCTGGCGGAGCTGCTGGATTTAGTGGCGTTGGGAACGGTAGCAGACGTTGTGCCGCTGGACGCTAACAACCGTATTCTGACCTGGCAAGGGCTAAGTCGTATTCGTGCCGGGAAATGCCGCCCGGGAATTAAAGCGTTGCTGGAGATATCGAATCGCGATCCGCAGCAGCTTGCCGCCAGTGATTTAGGCTTCGCGTTGGGGCCTCGTCTGAATGCCGCCGGCAGGCTGGATGATATGTCCGTTGGCGTGGCGTTACTGTTGTGCGACAACCTCGGCGAAGCGCGTGTTCTGGCCAGCGAGCTGGATGCGCTTAACCAGACGCGCAAAGAAATAGAGCAGGGGATGCAGGCGGAAGCGCTTATCCTGTGCGAAAAGCTTGAGCGCAGTAGTGAAACGCTTCCGGGCGGTCTGGCGATGTATCATCCTGAATGGCATCAGGGCGTGGTCGGAATTCTGGCGTCGCGCATTAAAGAGCGTTTTCACCGCCCGGTGATCGCCTTTGCGCCTGCGGGCGACGGCACGCTAAAAGGCTCAGGCCGATCGATTCAGGGGCTGCATATGCGCGATGCGCTGGAAAGGCTGGATACGCTTTACCCTGATCTGATGATCAAGTTCGGCGGTCATGCTATGGCGGCGGGATTGTCGCTGGAAGAGCATAAATTCGAGCAGTTTCAGCAACGTTTTGGCGAGCTGGTGACGGAATGGCTCGATCCTGCCCTGTTGCAAGGCGAGGTGATCTCCGATGGTCCATTAAGCGCGGCGGAGATGTCTATGGAAGTGGCGCAACTGTTGCGGGATGCCGGACCGTGGGGGCAAATGTTCCCGGAACCGTTATTCGATGGTCGTTTCCGTCTGCTACAGCAGCGTCTGGTGGGCGAGCGCCACCTCAAGGTGATGGTGGAGCCTGTCGGCGGCGGCCCGCTGTTGGATGGCATCGCATTTAATATTGATACGACCTGTTGGCCGGATAACGGCGTGCGGGAGGTAGAACTGGCTTATAAACTGGACATTAACGAGTTTCGCGGCAACCGTAGTTTACAGATTATTATCGATGATATTTGGCCGCTATGATCGGGGCGATTTAACAACACTTTCGCTGTAATTAAGGGGCGAAATCCGCTAATATTTCGCCCTTATAACCGCATTTTGACAAGTCAAATAAAAGAAATCAGACCATGTTTGAAATTAACCCGGTGAATAACCGCATTCAGGACCTCACGGAACGCACCAACGTTCTTAGGGGGTATCTTTGACTACGATGCTAAGAAAGAGCGTCTGGAAGAAGTAAACGCCGAGCTGGAACAGCCGGATGTCTGGAACGAACCTGAGCGCGCGCAGGCGCTGGGAAAAGAGCGTTCATCGCTCGAAGCGATCGTCGATACGCTTGATCAAATGACTCAGGGGCTGGACGACGTTTCCGGGCTGCTGGAACTGGCGGTAGAAGCTGACGACGAAGAGACGTTTAACGAAGCCGTCGCGGAACTGAATACGCTGGAAGAGAAACTGGCGCAGTTGGAATTCCGTCGGATGTTCTCCGGCGAGTACGATAGCGCCGATTGCTATCTCGATATTCAGGCCGGTTCCGGTGGTACTGAAGCGCAGGACTGGGCCAGCATGTTGCTGCGTATGTATCTGCGTTGGGCGGAGGCGCGCGGCTTCAAGACGGAAGTCATTGAAGAGTCGGAAGGGGAAGTCGCCGGCATTAAGTCCGCGACTATCAAAATCTCCGGCGAATATGCCTATGGCTGGCTGCGCACTGAAACCGGCGTACATCGTCTGGTGCGTAAAAGTCCGTTTGACTCCGGCGGTCGCCGTCATACCTCGTTTAGCTCCGCGTTTGTGTACCCGGAAGTGGACGACGATATCGATATCGACATTAACCCGGCGGATCTGCGTATCGACGTCTATCGCGCGTCTGGCGCAGGCGGTCAGCACGTTAACCGTACGGAGTCCGCCGTGCGTATCACCCATATTCCCACCGGGATCGTGACGCAGTGCCAGAACGACCGTTCGCAGCACAAAAACAAAGACCAGGCCATGAAGCAGATGAAAGCGAAGCTTTATGAACTGGAGATGCAGAAAAAGAACGCTGAAAAACAGGCGATGGAAGACACTAAGTCCGATATCGGCTGGGGAAGCCAGATTCGTTCCTATGTCCTGGACGATTCCCGCATTAAAGACCTGCGTACTGGGGTGGAAACCCGCAATACACAGGCGGTACTGGACGGTAGTCTGGATCAATTTATCGAAGCAAGTTTGAAAGCAGGGCTATGAGGAATCAACATGTCTGAACAAAACGCACAGGGCGCTGACGAGGTAGTCGATCTTAACAATGAAATGAAGGCACGTCGCGAGAAGCTGGCTGCACTGCGTGAGCAGGGTATCCCGTTCCCGAACGATTTCCGTCGTGACCGTACCTCAGACCAACTGCACGCAGAGTTTGACGCGAAAGAAGCTGAAGAACTGGAAGCGCTGAATATTGAAGTGTCCGTCGCGGGCCGTATGATGACTCGCCGTATTATGGGTAAAGCCTCTTTTGTTACCCTGCAAGACGTAGGCGGCCGCATTCAGCTGTATGTGGCGCGCGATGATCTGCCGGAAGGCGTTTACAACGAGCAGTTCAAGAAGTGGGATCTTGGCGATATCCTCGGCGCGAAAGGTAAGCTGTTCAAAACCAAAACCGGCGAGCTGTCTATCCACTGCACCGAACTGCGCCTGCTGACGAAAGCGCTGCGTCCGTTGCCGGATAAATTCCACGGCCTGCAGGACCAGGAAGCGCGCTATCGCCAGCGTTATCTGGATCTCATCTCTAACGATGAATCCCGTAACACCTTCAAAACCCGTTCGAAGATCCTGGCCGGTATTCGCCAGTTTATGGTTGCTCGCGGCTTTATGGAAGTCGAAACGCCGATGATGCAGGTGATCCCAGGCGGCGCGTCTGCCCGTCCGTTTATCACCCATCACAACGCGCTGGATCTGGACATGTACCTGCGTATCGCGCCGGAACTGTACCTCAAGCGTCTGGTGGTTGGCGGCTTCGAACGCGTATTCGAAATTAACCGTAACTTCCGTAACGAAGGCATCTCCGTGCGCCATAATCCTGAGTTCACCATGATGGAACTCTATATGGCGTATGCGGACTACAAAGACCTGATCGAGCTGACTGAGTCTCTGTTCCGTACGCTGGCGCAGGATGTTCTGGGCACCACCCAGGTTCCGTACGGTGATGAAGTGTTTGACTTCGGTAAGCCGTTCGAAAAACTGACCATGCGTGAAGCGATCAAGAAATATCGTCCGGAAACGGATATGGCTGATCTGGACAACTTCGATTCCGCGAAGGCGATTGCTGAAAGCATTGGCATTCACGTCGAGAAGAGCTGGGGTCTGGGCCGTATCGTCACCGAGATCTTTGACGAAGTCGCTGAAGCGCATCTGATTCAGCCGACCTTCATCACCGAATATCCGGCTGAAGTGTCTCCGCTGGCGCGTCGTAATGATGTGAACCCGGAAATCACTGACCGCTTCGAGTTCTTTATCGGCGGTCGTGAAATCGGTAATGGCTTTAGCGAGTTGAACGATGCGGAAGACCAGGCGCAGCGTTTCCTGGATCAGGTTAATGCAAAAGCGGCGGGCGATGACGAAGCCATGTTCTACGACGAAGACTACGTGACGGCGCTGGAACACGGTTTACCGCCGACAGCGGGTCTGGGAATTGGTATCGACCGTATGGTGATGCTGTTTACTAACAGCCACACGATTCGCGACGTTATTCTGTTCCCGGCGATGCGTCCGGTGAAATAAGATGTAAATTGCCGGATGGGGCATTAGCCGCCATCCGGCATCTCTTCGTTCAGACGTAGCGCCATCAGGCAATTTTTAACGCTGGCAGTAATCGAGCAGTCGTTCACGCGCTTGTTCGTCTGACGCTTGCATGACCATCCACGGGCTAAATGCCCACGGCGTAGCGAGAAGGCTTTTCCATACGCTTTTAAATTCGCTCCACTGATAGTCCATCACCTCTTCGCTGTTAACCTGTAACACACTGGTTGCCCGCGCGGCAAATACCGGACAGACTTCATTTTCCACAATACCGTTTGGATCTGTCGCCCGATAGCTGAAGTGCGGATAGACGGGGGTGAGATCGGTAATTTCCACGCCGAGTTCGAACCGACAACGGCGGATGATCGCCTCTTCGGTGGTTTCGTCTTGTTGCGGATGACCGCAAACCGAATTCGTCCACACGCCTGGCCAGGCTTTCTTGCTCAGCGACCGTCGTGTTACCAGCAACTGACCATCTTCGTTAAATAGCCAGCAGGAGAAAGCCAGATGCAAAGGCGTATTAAGCGTATGAGCCGCATACTTTTCCAGTGTGCCGGAAGGCTTATCCTGCTCATCCAATAAAACGACATGTTCCTCAGTCATGAAAGCTCCTGAAAATTAAAATGACCCGGCAGCATGGCCAGGCCATATACTCAGACGATCAGCGTAGCGCATAACAGAAAGAAAGGCATTACCAAAACAGGCCCTGACAGAACGCAGACGAGCACCATTGTGCCGTGAGTCGATATTATGCTGGCATATCGGATATTCGCGGCATCATCATCCGCGCGGACCCTTTCCGGCGTCAATGGATTGGGCATACGGCATTTGGCTGCTATCATAAGGCGTCTGTCAATAGAGTGAGGAATGGTTTTGAGCGCAGGACGCCTGAACAAAAATAGCCTGGGTATTGCGGTGCTGTTATGCACAGGGCTGCTGCTGGCGGGGTGTTCCAGTAATTCCGGCTCAGGAACGTATTCCGGCTCCGTCTATACCGTTAAGCGCGGCGATACGTTGTATCGTATATCGCGCGCTACGGGAACCAGCGTGAAAGAACTGGCCCGACTGAATGGCATTTCTCCGCCTTATACTATTGAGGTGGGGCAGCGAATTAAAGTGCGCGGCAGCGCAAAGAGTAGCAGTTCAACACGCAAAACCAGCAATAAAACAGCAACAAAAACTGCTGCGGTCAGACCGTCATCTTCGGTGCCAAAATCCTCCTGGCCGCCGGTGGGGCAGCGTTGTTGGGTATGGCCTGCTAACGGTAAAGTGATTTTACCTTATTCCACCGCGGAGGGCGGAAATAAGGGGATCGATATTGCGGGCGCGCGCGGAACGCCTGTTTATGCGGCGGGAGCGGGTAAAGTTGTCTATGTCGGGAACCAGCTGCGCGGTTACGGCAATCTCATCATGATTAAGCACAATGAAGATTACATTACGGCTTACGCTCATAATGACACCATGCTGGTTAATAATGGACAAAGCGTTAAAGCGGGGCAAAAAATCGCTACGATGGGCAGCACGGATGCCGCATCCGTAAGACTACACTTCCAGATTCGCTACCGGGCGACGGCCATCGATCCGCTGCGTTATCTGCCGCCGCAGGGGAGTAAACCGAAGTGCTGACGGCGAATTAATCGCCAGTCAGCCAGTAAGTCTCTTGCCAACCAGAGCGTAAGGTTTATAATGCCTTACGCATCTCAAAGCGGGCGTAGTTCAATGGTAGAACGAGAGCTTCCCAAGCTCTATACGAGGGTTCGATTCCCTTCGCCCGCTCCAGACAAATATCTTCTAGTATTTACTAACTCCACGAATTTACAGCAATTTTCCGTGTCGGCCCCACAGTACACAGGGTTTCAATACCTATGTCGGACGGCTATTATCAGCTGGCGACTCCGGTAATGACTTTATCATTCAGCCCGCAGCACAACGATGCCCGGTCTGGAATGCATGTATTCCATAAACGGTGTGTCCACCACTTTTCTGTTTGCGGCCAATGAGGAGGCGTTCCTGAACCACACCTGTTCATCATGGCGAACTACGATACCCACATGTGAAACGTCCAGCCCGTCAAGCGGGGAGTAGACACCGATATAATCCCCGTTTTTTAGGTGGTTCATGACCTGCTGGTTGATGGCTCTTCCGGGAATGTAATTTATTTTACGAGGATGGATGCCCAGACCAGGAATGTACTCGCCGCCATCAGGTTTATGGTTAAGCTGCTTGTCAACAACGACATAATCAGGGCTGATATCCGGCGTTACATCCCGTGCATTACGCGGTGCTGCGGCGAACCAGTCAGAGAAGAAGTGCCGGCGGCTGAGATAAGCAACTTTGCCCGCGGCGTAGCGAGTCCTGGCAAGATTATGCAGAAACGATTTCTGATTATCGCTGCGGGCCAGGGCTTCAACGTAATCAGCCAGGGTAAAGCAGTCCACTCCGTTGAAATTCGCTACAAGGACTTCGGGGGTGCCGGGCCCACCGATGAGCGTATCCGCCTGATAAGGTGTTCCGAGAAAAGCAGACGATACGCGGCTGATAACTTCTCCATGGTTTTCGCCTTTATAAGGAATGACATTCGACTGGATAATCCGGCTTATTTTTTCTGCCGTAACGCTGTCCATGCTGGTCTGATATTTTTCTGTGCCAGGGACGGCACAGGCCGTCAGATGCGCCGACATAAGCAAAATTGTCCATGTATTTACCTTCATTATCATCTCCGGAAAGGTTCAAATCCCTTTTTTACCTTTACCGGAAATGGTTGTGATGGATACAGAAAAACGCCAGAGGTTGATTACAGGTTGAGTAATATGAACGCTGATGATGATAAATGTGAAGATCATCATACGACTTTATTCGCCGTTGTTTTTTGCCTGATCGTCAAAGCCAACATGCCCCTTCAGGCTGGCGATACATACCGGTCAAATCCGTGCCGAACTGGCCCGCAAGGGAACACCTGTCGGGCCTTATGACCAGATGATTGCTGGCCATGCCCGTAGCCGCGGACTGGTCGTTGTCACAAACAATCTCCGCGAGTTTGAACGCATTCCGGGTATCCGAATCGAAGACTGGTGCTAATTTCTGCATCAGATGTTATCCCCGGATTCAAACTCTTTTCCGGATTTAGTGGCACAGTCAATTTGGTTACCTGCTTAATGGTGGTTTGCATCACATTTTTAGCTGGTGGTATTTTTTTATGTTGACTGGAGATATCTGCCAACAGCATAACTTTTACGGCCAGATAATAAATAAAAGAGTACCAAAATGTCGTATTCTGACATGTTTACGAAGGGAGTACCGCTCCCTTCTTTTTTTTCCTGGATACTCACTGAACAATGCCGTTACTGCCCGATAACTGCCGCCCCCCCTCACCATAGCCGTTTCCTGCAACTAAGTCACAGACGTTGATTTACCAGGCCGATATGCCTTCTTTCCCGTTATATACCCTTCATACTTCAAGTGGCTTATGTGTTGGCTACGGATTACTCGGCCCATCCATGGGCCTCGCCCTGACGGGCCGTCGCACGCGACGTTCAAATCTGCTCCCGGCAGATTTGTCGCTCACCCCAGTCACATCGTTATCTATGCTCCTGGGGACTCACTCCCTTGCCGCCTTTAAGCAACTCGAATTATTTTGGGTATATATCAGTGAACTTCTATTTTTGTCAGTTTTTATTTTTCAGTTTATTTATTATTAAATTCTGTTTCTGGTCTGGATATATTTTCGTGAATAGCCTCCCGACAGCCGGAGATAAAGGTATTTGCTGGCGTAACAGCGCTCATAATTTAAAAGATTTATTTATAGTTTGTTATCACGGAAAGATTTTAACTTAATACATGCCAGTAAGGCATCAGGTAAAAATAACCGGAGAGAAGAAGATGAACAAAATGCTATTAGCCGGAAGTGCCGGTATTGTTCTGCTGTCTGCTGCAGCCAGTCCGGTATGGGCAGACGATAATGCCAGTACATTTTCACTTGGATACGCCCAGTCCCATACTAATCACGCCGGGACGTTGCGTGGGGTTCGGCTGGCAAACAACTATGAAATGTCACCGGACTGGGGGCTGACAACCTCATTTGCCTGGCTAAATGGAAGCCAGCGCTATTCCGATGAAAGCAGTAATGGTCGTGTAACAACCCGTTATTACTCCCTGCTTGCAGGCCCCTCATGGAAAATAAATAACCAGTTAAGTCTGTATAGTCAAGTGGGCCCCGTATTATTGCATCAGCGTGATCACGGGATAAATGAGTCTGATAGTAAGGTCGGATATGGTTATTCTGCTGGCGTGGCTTATACCCCGGTCAGTAATGTCGCTATAACTCTGGGTTATGAGGGTGCGGATTTTGATGCTACCCATAACAGCGGAAGCCTTAATAGCAATGGTTTTAATCTTGGCGTGGGTTACCGGTTCTGAATAGGATAATCCGATAAAAAATGTTACTTTGTGGAGATGATGGATTATGAAAAGCCATATTATGCCAGGCGTTGCGCTGATGGTTATCCTGTTTTCAGGAAATATTATGGCCGCAACAAACATGACTGATAACGTTACTCTGAATAATGACAAGATATCCGGACAGGCCTGGCAGGCCATGCGTGATATCGGAATGTCGCGATTCGAGTTGTTTAATGGTCGGACCCAAAAGGCGGAACAACTGGCTGCGCAAGCAGAAAAACTCCTGAACGATGACAGCACTGACTGGAAGCTGTATGTCAAATCAGATAAAAAAGCCCCAGTTGAAGGAGACCACTATATTCGGATAAATTCATCGATTACGGTAGCCGAAGATTATCTCCCTGCGGGCCAGAAAAATGATGCTATTAATAAAGCAAACCAGAAAATGAAAGAAGGAGATAAAAAAGGGACTATAGAGGCCCTGAAACTAGCAGGCGTCAGTGTTATTGAAAATCAGGAACTCATTCCTCTTCAGCAAACCCGTAAGGATGTGACCACAGCGCTTTCCTTGATGAACGAAGGAAAATACTATCAGGCAGGTCTGATACTGAAATCAGCTCAGGATGGCATAGTTGTAGACTCTCAGTCAGTTCAGGAATCACCCACGCACCCCGTGCAGCACGACGCCGCGCATTAATATCCCCCAGCCTGCTGTATATATTACAGCAGGCAGCATTATGTCTGACAGCCATTACCAGTTTGTTCTTTGCTGTCGGCATTGTTTTTAAAATTCATCCGTGAAGTTCAGGAATATCAGGGTACCTGCATTTATATCTATTGTGATGTCCATCACAAATACAGAAGAATATCATTTCATTTATTATTTTTTATCCCTTCCGCTTATGATGGTTCATAATGATTTATTAAGTTAATGTTTTGAAATTAAATGTCTTTCACTTGCGTTATGTCTGGTTTTTTATGCTGCCAGTAGTTTCATTGTTATATATGGTTAGTATTATGTTTTGTAAATATCCAGTGTGATGGAAAAGCAAAACATACATTCCCGATAACATATTACAAAATATTTCATGTCCGCTGCGAATATCTGTCTGTTAGGTATTCATCCGCTTATAATTACATTAAAAAGTATTTCTTTGATGATTATTCTTAAATTACGATCATAATCATCGATCGTATCGATCTATTTTTATTGTTTTAATTTGAATAAGAATTTTCTTACAACTGATTAGGCATTAGCTGAAATCAATATTTTTCGATGGAAAGTTCAGGTGCTTCGTTTAACACCAGGCGTTTATTATTCATGCGAATCTTTTCTGAACGCTTTCATTAATACCCTCAGATTTGTTTTCAGCCTTTGCAAAATAATTCTCATTCACCCAAAGGACATATTATCTATGCGTAATAAAATAATACTTGCCATGGCGGCTGCCGGTATGATGTATGGCGCTTCTGTATATGCAGTCGATCCACCAACAGCAGGCCCGTTCGGCTCAGGTAAAATTACCTTTACTGGCACCATCACCAACTCCCCCTGTGATATCGCGCCGGGTGACGATGCGATCACCGTTCCGTTTGGACAGATTTCTTACCGTAAACTGAATACCGCCGATGCAACCACGGACTCAAAACCGTTCACTATTCATCTGCAGAACTGCGCCTTCGATCCGAATGATGCAGGTTCAAATCCTGCTGGCTCCGCAGGGAAAATGTCTAAAGTAACCGTCTCTTTCAGTGGCACAGCTGATACCTCAGGTAAAGCTTACGTCAGCACCGGCAGTGCCCAGCATGTTGGTGTGCAGCTTCTGAAAAGTGACAATACCTCACTGATTACGCCCAATACCCCGATGCCGGATGGCGAAGCTCAGCAACTGCAAGCCGGGAATAACGAACTTAACTTCTTTGCCCGCCTGATAGCCCTGACAAATGCCGCAACTCCTGGCGATGTTAACGCATCCGTCACCTACACCCTGAAATACTTGTGATTTTACGCAGTAAATAACGACAGGGAGAAGCCGTCCACGGAGGGGATCGGACGGCTTTTATATCTGACTGTGCCTGCGGGCTGTCTGTTACACGGACGACAACACGAAAGCGCCATGCCATGAAAATTACCCGGCTTGCCATTCTGATTACCCTGACATTTTCCGTCCTGAAGTCGCAGGCCACGGAGTTCAATGCCAGCCTGCTGGACAGCGGGAACCTGTCCAACGTGGACCTCACGGCCTTCAGCCGCGAGGGGTATGTGGCGCCCGGTAACTATATTCTCGATATCTGGCTCAATGACCAGCCGGTACGGGAACAGTATCCGGTCAGAGTTGTACCGGTTGCCGGACGCGACGCGGCCGTCATCTGTGTGACAACAGACATGGTGGCCATGCTGGGTCTTAAGGATAAGATTATTCATGGCCTGAAACCCGTTACCGGTATCCCGGACGGGCAATGCCTTGAGCTGCGCTCCGCTGACAGTCAGGTACGGTACAGCGCTGAAAATCAGCGTCTGACCTTCATTATCCCCCAGGCCTGGATGCGTTATCAGGACCCGGACTGGGTGCCTCCTTCACGCTGGAGCGACGGCGTCACCGCCGGCCTGCTCGATTACAGCCTGATGGCCAACCGCTATATGCCGCAGCAGGGGGAGACCTCTACCAGCTACAGCCTCTACGGCACCGCCGGGTTTAATCTCGGCGCCTGGCGGTTGCGGAGCGATTATCAGTACAGCCGTTTTGACAGTGGGCGGGGCGCATCACAGTCCGATTTTTATCTACCGCAGACGTATCTGTTCCGTGCCCTGCCAGCACTGCGCTCAAAACTGACGCTCGGACAGACGTACCTCAGTTCCGCTATTTTTGACTCCTTCCGCTTTGCCGGGCTCACTTTGGCCAGCGATGAGCGCATGCTGCCGCCCTCTCTTCAGGGGTATGCCCCGAAAATCAGCGGCATTGCGAACAGTAATGCACAGGTTACCGTCAGCCAGAATGGCCGCATTCTGTACCAGACCCGAGTGTCACCGGGGCCTTTTGAGCTTCCCGACCTGAGCCAGAATATCAGCGGCAACCTGGATGTCAGCGTCCGGGAAAGCGACGGTAGCGTCCGGACCTGGCAGGTCAACACGGCCAGCGTCCCCTTTATGGCACGCCAGGGACAGGTTCGCTATAAGGTGGCCGCCGGACGTCCGCTGTACGGCGGGACGCATAACAACAGCACGGTCAGCCCTGACTTTCTGCTCGGGGAGGCCACCTGGGGAGCATTTAACAACACGTCGCTGTATGGCGGCCTCATTGCCTCCACCGGCGACTACCAGTCCGCGGCGCTCGGGATCGGCCAGAATATGGGGCTGCTGGGCGCTCTGTCTGCGGACGTCACCCGCTCAGATGCGCGGTTGCCGCATGGGAAGAAGCAGTCCGGTTACAGCTACCGTATCAACTATGCCAAAACGTTTGATAAAACCGGCAGTACCCTGGCGTTCGTCGGATACCGCTTCTCGGACCGCCATTTTCTGTCCATGCCGGAGTACCTGCAGCGTCGGGCCACCGACGGCGGCGATGCATGGCATGAAAAACAGAGCTACACCGTGACTTACAGCCAGTCCGTTCCGGTACTCAATATGAGCGCGGCCCTCTCGGTAAGCCGGCTCAATTACTGGAATGCGCAGTCCAACAATAACTACATGCTCAGCTTCAACAAAGTGTTCAGTCTCGGCGACCTTCAGGGGCTCTCGGCCTCGGTGTCGTTTGCCCGTAACCAGTACACCGGCGGGGGGAGTCAGAACCAGGTCTACGCCACCATCAGTATCCCGTGGGGCGACAGCCGTCAGGTGAGCTACAGCGTACAGAAAGATAACCGGGGCGGCCTGCAGCAGACCGTGAATTACAGCGATTTCCATAACCCGGATACCACATGGAACATCAGCGCCGGTCATAACCGCTATGACACCGGCAGTAACAGCAGCTTTAGCGGCAGCGTGCAGAGCCGTCTGCCGTGGGGCCAGGCGGCAGCGGACGCCACCCTGCAGCCCGGACAGTACCGCAGCCTGGGCCTGAGCTGGTACGGCTCGGTGACGGCCACCGCCCACGGCGCCGCCTTCAGCCAGTCGATGGCCGGGAATGAGCCTCGCATGATGATAGATACCGGAGACGTGGCCGGTGTGCCGGTGAACGGCAACAGCGGGGTGACCAACCGCTTCGGGGTGGGCGTGGTGAGCGCCGGCAGCAGCTATCGCCGCAGCGATATTTCGGTTGATGTGGCCGCCCTGCCGGAGGACGTGGACGTCAGCAGCTCCGTCGTCAGCCAGGTGCTGACGGAGGGCGCGGTGGGCTACCGGAAGATTGACGCCAGCCAGGGGGCGCAGGTGCTCGGTCATATCCGGCTGGCTGATGGCGCCAGTCCACCGTTTGGCGCTCTGGTAGTGTCCGGGAAAAGCGGCAGAACCGCGGGGATGGTCGGAGATGACGGTCTGGCCTACCTGACAGGCCTCAGCGGGGAAGACCGCCGGACCCTGAACGTGTCCTGGGATGGCCGGGTGCAGTGCAGACTCACCCTGCCGGAAACGGTGACACTCAGCCGGGGGCCGCTGTTACTGCCCTGCAGATAAAAATATCCCTGTCACAGAGCAGGACTAACGGAGAAAACAGGTGAAAAACAGCAGAAGAAGCCGTGTGATTTTACTCGCGCTGGCGGCAGCATGGAGCCAGTGCAGCCCGGCGGCCGTCAATGTCGACCGGACCCGTATTATCATGGATGCGCCGCAGAAAACGGTGGCCATCACGCTGAATAACGATGACAAAACCACGCCGTTTCTGGCGCAGTCTTGGGTGACGGACGCTGACGGGGTGAGAACCGATGCGCTGATGGCGCTGCCGCCGCTGCAGCGTATTGATGCCGGACAGAAATCCCAGGTCCGCATTACCCAGGTTCGTGGGCTGACAGATAAGCTCCCTCAGGACAGAGAAACACTGTTCTGGTTTAACGTGCGGGGCGTTCCCCCGAAGCCGGAAGACGACAACGTCCTGCAGCTGGCCATGCAGAGCCAGCTGAAACTGTTTTACCGTCCGAAAGCCATTATCAGAAGCAGCAATGACCAGCCGGAAAGAAAGCTGACCGCTGAGCGGAATGCGGGACACCTGACCCTCAGAAACCCGACGCCGTACTACATCACTGTGGCGTGGCTGGGAGCAGACCGTAGCCACAGGCTCAGCGGTTTCCGCGAGGGCGTGATGGTGCCGCCCCTGGGGAGCCTGCCTTTAAAGGCTGTTCTGCCGGCAGAAACCCGGACGCTGTGGGTGGGGTATATTGATGATTACGGTGGACTGCAGATGAACCGCTACGCCTGCGATGCCCTGAACTGCGCGTTTAAGGACGCAGGGGCGACATCATGACAGGACGATTATTCAATATGAAATCACTGATACTGTCAGGTGTGTTTCTTTTCTTTGCTGTCTGTGATTCTGCGAGGGCAAATATCGAATGGTCATATTGTGACGCGAATGGACATGTCGGCATTCAGAATATTAATCTGAAGGGTGGAACATTCTTCACTGGTCAGGAGCTGCAGAGCGTTACCGTTCCCATTAGTTATACCTGTTATACAAAATGGAAAAGTTACGGACCCTCTTACTACACAACTCTTAATCTTTACAATATGGGGGAGGTAGTAACTGCACTAAGAAAAAGCGGTCTCGGCATGGATATCACTGTTCAGGAAGGGACGTCGGCTTCCGTAACATTTACATGGAAAGAGATACAGGCAGGATTTTCTGGCTGGAGCAGCTCAAAAGTATTCGGGCAATATATGGACCCGGAGAAAACATATAACCGGAGCGGAACGCTGACGTTTCGTATATTTGTGTATCAGGCGTTTAAGAATAACTTTTTGAACATAACTATACCATCAAGCACGATTAACATATTACCCTATGACCCAAATGGTGTAAGCCCCCCATCTGTTTCATTCAGACCTTTAACTGTTTCTGCGTTTAATCTCAGGTTTATTCCTGACAACTCAGGCAAGGTTATTATCTCTCCTTCTAATACCATCAATATGGGGCGTTTTTATACGGAATATAAGGAAACCCTGGTGCCCAGGGAAGTACCTTTCACCGTTACAGCACAACAGAATGTCGGAACGCAGATCCCGTTCGTCGCCCCACTGGCTATAGAGTTCAGGACCAACGGTCTGACACTGGCAGATGCTGACAGCACCGTGATTCTTAAGAATAATAAACAAGAAAACAATGGTTTCAGACTGTCGGTAATGGATGTGGATAATAACACACCAGTTAAATTTAATGTGAAAACAGATATGGGATCTATCCATCTTGATAACGGTGCCGGTGGCAGAATTATAAAACAGTATAAAGCAAAGGTCGAAGCTATACCCGGTGCGGTAATTAAAGCAGGTGCTTTTTCAGCCGCAATGACAGTGATTGTTACTTACAATTAGCAGGATTAAATACCATTTCCTGATAGTTAATTAAAAAATAGCTATAAATTTATCTTTATGATTATTTTTTTTCTTCTCGGTCTTTTTCACTAAAAAAACGGAGAGTTTGCATGTCTTCTGATAAATCAAAAGGGAAGATAGTTTTTTCAGGTAACGATATTCATTATCCCGGACAGACCAACCATGATGCCTGTTTTATTCCGGTAAGTGTCCGCCAGTATGCCGGCGAGCCCCTGTATATCATCGTGGCACACTGGTGCCTGTTGCAGCAGAACTGGGTTCAGCGTAACCAGATAGCAGAGGCGTTTCACATCACGGCCAGACGGGCCAGCTACCTGATTGCCTATCTGCGAAGCAAAACATCACGAGTGGTCAGCATCTGCCGTCACCAGACCCTGCCCAATAAAGCACGACGCTATGAGATTTATGTTATCCGGGTTCTTGACAGTCCCACCCCGTCCACGCGCCGTGAAAAAGCCGGACCGCCGCTGGTATCAAAACGCCGGGTCGGTAATGGTGACAGGTCGATGGCAAATGAACTGTGGAACCGGCTGTGCAGTAACAGAAATGCGGGAAAGATCCTGAAAAAGAAGGAGGATGAGGATGACGGAACATAACCGGATGCCGGCCCGGCAGATTATCGTTTACGGTGACTGCTGGCCGGTGACGATCGCCGTGGCACACCTGGTCCGAAGATTTCTGCCGGGCTGCAACTGTGAAACCGCATACAGGCTGCCTGTTCTGTTGCAGCAATTACGTCGGAAACCGGAGGCCATACTGATACTGTGTCTGCGTCCCCGTGAACATCTCTTTTTGTTCTATTCCCTGAGACAGATACTGCCGGACTACCCGGTTATGGTTATCAGCGATGAGCTGTTTTTCAGCGACCGGGTGGTACTGAAGGTATACGGCGGCATCCCGGCGCTGCTGGAGCCGGAACTGGCGGAGATACTTATCCGGGGGCGGCGGGGTGAACAGTGGGCCGGGGGCGCACGCCTGCGCAGGACAGGAGCGCTGGACGCCTTTTTGTTATCTCCGGCTCCGGTGACGGGCTTTCTGGAAGTGCCACCGATATTTAACAATCCGAAGCGGTTGATGAACTATATGGACCAGTTGATGCACCGGGAGATACTGGCATGCGGAGTGAGCCTGGCCCAGTTACGCTTGCTTCAGGAAGTTTACCGTGGACGGGGAAGGTTGTCAGCGTTGTGTGGAAGGCTGAATACGCAGGAGAAGCAAATCTGGCAGGACAAATACCGGTTACTGGTGAAGCTGGGAATGCGGAACCGATTACGGGAACTGCTGTTTGGTACCCGGTTTTGTAAATCACTGCAGCGAACTCCGTTTATCGCTCCGCAATAACCCGCCTCCGGCGACCCTATCCAGAAACCCTGAAACGCCGGCTAAACCCGGTGGCGGTGGGGTATGTTTTGCCTGTGGTGTATGGAGTAAAATACAGAATTCAGGCGGGACGCTGAATGTATGGCCTTTCATACCGTTTGATAAGTAAAAACGCTTCTGGAATGAAACCCGACGTGAATGATACGGCCTGAGCAGAAGCGTTGCATATTTACTGCATGATCCCGGTATAGCCATGAATTCCCATATACACGCCGACCAGACCAATCAGAATGCTCGAAAAATAGGGCGCCCGCCGGGCAAGCGTCGAAAAACCACTCCAGCGCTTTGCTGCCTGTTGAACGCTTATCGCCGCGCCAACGCCTACCGTCACCAGCGTTAATGCCAGGCCAAGACTAAAGCTCAGCACCATTGTGGCGCCCAGTGTAAACGCTTTAAGCTGGATACAAATCAGTAAAACGGTGATCGCAGCCGGACAGGGGATAAGCCCTCCGGTCAGTCCGAACAGCAGGATCTGTCCATTAGTCACTGTTTGACCATCAAAACGGCGTTGAATATCGGCAGCATGGGCGCGTTCATGGGCATCCTGATACGCTTTTGACGTTGCGCCTTCCGGATGTATGTGACCATGATGGTCATGGTCATGGTCATGGTCATGGTCATGGTCATGGTCATGGTCATGGTCATGGTCATGGTCATGGTCATGGTCGTGGTCGTGATGGTGGTCGTGATGATGGTTTCCCGCTAGCCACTGCTGCTCGCCTCGCCATGTCCGCCAGAACATCCAGCACGCGGTGCTCAGAATAATAATCGCAGAAATTAACTGCAGCCATGGTTCCACTGATTGTGCGGTGAATGCCCGGCTAAGATACATCCCACCCAGAGCGATTAACCAGACGATCGCGGTATGAGAAAGCGTTGCTGCCAGACCGAGCATGACAGCCTGTTTAACCGTACCTTTAATGGCAATGATAAAAGCCGCCATCATAGTTTTGGAGTGCCCTGGTTCAAGCCCGTGCAAAATACCTAATAAAATGGCGCTGGGAATGAAGAACCAGCCGTTTCCTTGCTGAAGAAGTGTCGAAAATTCACCCATGAGAATGATTCTTAGTTGTTTTATGTGGGGCGTCATTCTACTCCCCCCCAGTATGGAATACTACCCCCCAGTAACATCGTAATGCTATAATTTGTATTCGTTAATGTTAGTGAGGTGTTGCAATGTCACATACCATCCGGGACAAACAAAAGCTTAAAGCCAGAACCAGCAAGATTCAGGGACAGGTGATAGCGCTAAAAAAAATGCTGGATGAACCGCATGAATGCGCGGCCGTGTTACAACAGATCGCGGCGATTCGCGGCGCGGTAAATGGCTTAATGCGTGAGGTGATTAAAGGGCATCTGACCGAGCATATCGTTCATCAGAGTGATGAAGCCAGACGTGAAGAAGATCTGGACGTAATATTAAAGGTGCTGGATTCTTATATAAAATAGCCGGGAGTTATATCCCGGCTATCTTTTACTTTAGCCGAAAAACATCACCGATACGCAAAGTAAACCGACGACCAACGTAATGAAATTGCCTACTGAACGGTAGGGTTTCAATGCCGGTATCAGGTACGTTGACAACGTGGGCATAATAAACAGAATCATCGCAATGAGCGGGCCGCTAATAGCATAAATCATAGAGATGGCATTCGGGTTAATACAGCAAATAATAAACGTAATCCCGGAGACCAGCATGATAGACAGCGCGCGATTGAACGCCCGGCTTTTTTTCACGCCAACCTGCTGTAGGGTGGTTCTTACCATTTCGGTTGCGCCCTCAATGACGCCGAAATAGGTGCCGAGGAAAGATTTCGACATGGCCACGACGGCAACGATAATACCGGAAATAGAGAGCCAGGCCGGCGCATTGGGCATCATCGAGAGCGCGGAAAGGATGGTAACGCCTTCGTTGCGCGCGTCTTCAATGTATGACGGCGGAATGGAGAGCAGGCAGCTAAAGACAAAGAACAGCACGCTCAGGCAGATAATCAGATAGGCGACCTTCATGATCTTTTTGCATTTATCCATGGCCTGATCGCCAAAATTTTCCCGTCTGTCGATGGCAAACGTCGAAATAATGGGCGTATGGCTAAAAGCAAAAACCATCACCGGAATAGAAATCCATACCTGGTGCAACGTGTGACTATCCAAAGACATCTGCCCGGTCAGTAACGAGGGTTGCCAGCTTCCGGTTAAGTAGAGCGAAAGGAACAAGAAGTAAGCGATAAGTGGAAAGACTAAAAAGCCCATTACGCGAAGAGTGGCATGTCTTCCCATTAAGAAAATCATATTCAGGATAAGTACTACGCCGAAGCTAACTGCCATCCGGATGCGAATATCTATCTGAATATGCTTCGCTAATTGCTCTGTCAGGGAATTGGTAATCGCCACAGCATAAATTAATACCACGACAAAAAACGCAATGAAATAAAGCGTGGTAATAATATTGCCGATTTTCTTGCCGTAATAATGAGTAACGGCGCCAGTAATTCCCTCACCGGCAGAAGTCTTTGAGGAAAGAATAAACTGACACAGCGCCTTATGCGGCCAGTATGTCAGCGGCCAGGCGACCAGCGCGGTAATAAATAGCACGATTGCGCCTGCCGATCCCAACTGGATGGGAAGGAAAAGAGTGCCTGCGCCTACAGCCGTTCCGTATAATGCAAAACTCCAGAGAGTCTCATCTTTTGACCAAATTTTAGACATTATTTGAATTTATCAACTATAAAACACACAAAAAGAAGCGCAATTTACCATAAATAGCGTCAGTTGGGGGCGTTTTAAGCAGATGGATGTCGTGGAGGAGGAGGGCCGGGAGCGTTGCGATCCCGGCAAAAAAGAGCAATATCATGCACTAACGCGCTGTTGGCGGCGGGTCACTATTCGCTGGCGTAAAACATCGTATGCCCAGTTGTACAGCATCGTGTACGGCAAAAAGAACAGGAAGAAACCAATTTCCAGGGTGAATGCTTGTAGCAGGCTGACATTCAGTACCCAGGCGACAATACTCACGCCAATGACAATAAACCCACTTTCAAATCCTAACGCATGGAGTGCGCGCACTTTGGCGGTTCGTCTCACCTGATGCGCAGGCCACAGTCGATCAAACAGAGCGTTATAAATGATATTCCAGATCATGGCCGTCGTTGCCAGCAATATCGTCAGGCCGCCCATCTCCAGCACCGAGCGCTGCATTAGCCAGGCGGTCGTTGGCGCCAGTATCGCAGTCGCAATACCTTCAAAACAGACAGCATGGAAAATACGCTCCGGCAGCGAGCGACGTTGTATGGCGTCATGTTGCATAAACGAAAAAACCTTACTCTTAATCAAGCTAAAGAAATTTCCGCTATTTTATCGTTTAATGTGATACCTAAAAGATAACATCCATCGATAAAGTAGATAGGTTATGCGTTACTCACCTGAAGCGTTAATGGCATTTGTTGAGACCGTTTCTTGCGGTTCATTTTCTGCGGCGGCGCGCCGCCTGCGTAAAAGCCAGTCCACCATTAGTACCGCCATTGCGCATCTGGAGGCGGATCTGGGATTTTCATTATTTGATCGATCTTCGCGCCAGCCCGTTCTGACCGAAGAAGGAAAACGGGTGCTTAGCTATGTTCAGGCTATTTTATCGGCGAGCGACCGTCTGGATGAGGTGGCGCTGACGTTATCCGGCGAGACGGAGGCAAGACTCACGTTCGTCCTCTCTGATACCCTGCACCCTGACAGCCTGGAAGAGTTAATGGCGCAGTTTGATCGTCAATTTCCGCATACCGAGTTTGAATGCTTGATCGGAGAAAATGATGATGTCATCGACCTGCTGCAAAAAGGGCGCGCCCAGATAGGCCTGATTGAAGCGCGTGATGACTATCCCACAGACATTGGCGCGACGCGTCTGCCTGTTCAAAGCTGGATGGGGGTTTATGTGGCGACCACGCATCCGTTGGTGTCGCAGACGAACCTGCAATGGGAGCAACTGCATACCTGGCGCGAGCTGCGTCTGAATACCTACCTTGACTCTAACGCCAACATTACGCGCGGCCCGGCCTGGTCAGCGCCAAACTATTTATTGCTGTTGAGCATGGCGGTTCAGGGATTTGGCTGGTGCGTATTGCCCTGCGCGCTGGTGGAAGAGTTTGCGGCGGAAAAACCGCTGGCGCAGCTGGATGTTCCTGGCTGGCCGAGGGCGATTGCTATTGATTTGCTGTGGAACAAGAAGACGCCGCCCGGAACGGCAGGGAACTGGCTTCGCTACCATTTGCAGCAGAAATAAGCTGCGTCACCGTCAAATCAGCGTCATTTCCTTTGTGATAAAACTCACTTTTTTTAAACAATCAAGATAACTAATTTTAACAATGCTCTACTATGGCGGTGTCATTTTGCGCTGAGGTGGTAATGAAAGAGGTTGTGATAGTGGGGGCTTTACGGACACCCATCGGCTGTTTTCAGGGAACGCTGGCCCGTCATTCCGCCGTCGAGCTGGGGAGTATGGTCGTAAAAGCGTTAATTGAGCGCACCGGCGTGGACGCTAACGCTATCGATGAGGTCATCCTCGGTCAGGTGCTGACGGCTGGCGCCGGGCAGAATCCGGCGCGCCAGTCAGCCATCAAAGGAGGGCTGCCGACTACCGTTTCCGCCATTACCATTAATGACGTTTGTGGTTCCGGTTTAAAAGCGTTGCACCTGGCGACGCAGGCTATTCAGTGCGGCGAAGCGGACATTGTTATCGCGGGCGGGCAGGAGAATATGAGCCGTGCGCCGCATGTCCTCAATGACAGCCGTACCGGCGCGTTGCCTGATGCCGACAATCTGGTGGATAGTCTGGTACATGATGGCTTATGGGATGCCTTCAACGATTATCACATTGGCGTGACGGCAGAAAACCTGGCGCGGGAATATGGCATCAGCCGCGAGTTACAGGATGCTTATGCGCTCAGTTCGCAGCAAAAAGCCAGGGCCGCGATTGATACCGGGCGTTTTAAAGATGAGATTGTCCCCATCGTCACGCAACGTAATGGGCAGACCGCAATTGTCGATACGGATGAACAACCGCGGGCCGACGCCAGTGCGGAGGGGTTAGCCCTGCTGCATCCGGCGTTTGATAGTTTAGGTTCGGTGACGGCGGGTAATGCCTCCTCAATCAACGATGGCGCCGCCGCGGTGATGATGATGAGCGAGGCGAAAGCCCAGGCGCTGGGGCTGCCGGTGCTGGCGCGCATCCGCGCGTTTGCCAGCGTCGGCGTCGATCCTGCGCTAATGGGGATTGCGCCGGTATATGCTACCCGGCGCTGTCTGGAGCGCGCCGGCTGGCAACTGACGGAGGTCGACCTTATCGAAGCCAACGAAGCGTTTGCCGCCCAGGCGTTGTCGGTAGGAAAAATGCTGGAATGGGATGAGCGACGGGTAAACGTTAATGGCGGCGCGATTGCGCTGGGGCATCCCATTGGCGCTTCCGGTTGTCGAATTCTGGTTTCACTGGTGCACGAAATGGTTAAACGCGACGCGCGAAAAGGTCTGGCGACGCTGTGTATCGGTGGCGGCCAGGGCGTTGCTTTAACCATTGAACGCGACTGATCCTGCGCCAGCCATCCTTTTCCTGCTTCAGTATTCCGTCATAAAAAGCCCTCTATCACGAGGGCAAAGCCAGTGACAGACCCCCCTTTTTCGTTATAGCGCAGAACGTCTTGCCGCGTCGGGCATTGCAGACGCATACCGCTTTTAATTCAATTCGCACATCAGACCTCGTTCCAAAACAAGCCCCAATTTTTATCTGAGTAACCGCATACAGCATCTGGCGCACATGTCTGAAAATCAGACAAGTGCGTAAGTTTTAGCGCCGTTCGTGATCGCTACAGCAGTTTTAAAAATAACCAACCATATAAATGAAACGTTGTTTTATTTATTATTGAAAACCTTCATCCAGGCGACTATGATGCCGTTAAATAAATCAAAACAGTGTTTTGATTTTATGCCATTGCGATCGATTTATCATTGGAGGGAAAAGTGGACGTAAGGCAAAGCATCCATAGCGAGCACGCTAAAACGCTGGACACCCAGGCGCTGCGACGCGAGTTTTTAATAGAAAATATTTTTGTCGCTGATGAATATACGATGGTCTACAGCCATATCGACCGTATTATTGTCGGCGGCATTATGCCCGTCAGCCATCCCGTTGAAATCGGCGGAGAGGTGGGTAAACAGCTTGGCGTTTCCCGGTTACTGGACCGCCGCGAGCTGGGCGTCATTAATATTGGCGGCGCGGGCGCCATTATCGTTGACGGGCAGCGCCATGACATTGGTCATCGTGATGCTCTGTATATTGGTAAAGGGGCGAAAGAGCTGGTCTTCGTCAGCAATGAGGCGAACAGACCGGCGAAGTTTTATTACAACTGCGCGCCAGCGCATACCGCTTATCCGACGAAAAAAGTGTCGCCTGCCGACGTTGCGCCCGTCACCTTAGGCGATAACCTCACCAGTAACCGTCGCACTATCAATAAATACTTCGTACCGGATGTACTGGAAACCTGTCAGCTCAGTATGGGACTCACCGAACTGGCGCCCGGCAATCTATGGAACACCATGCCATGCCATACCCATGAGCGCCGTATGGAAGTGTACCTCTATTTCAATATGGAAAAGGACAGTTGCGTTTTCCATATGATGGGGCAGCCTCAGGAAACCCGTCATATTGTGATGCGTAATGAACAGGCGGTTATTTCCCCAAGCTGGTCAATACATTCCGGCGTTGGCACCAAAGCCTATACGTTTATTTGGGGCATGGTGGGAGAAAATCAGGTCTTCGATGACATGGATCACGTTGCGGTACAAGATCTGCGCTAGTCGCGACCGGTGATAACGCCTGTGCGTGACAGGCATGACAAAAATAAGGATTAACAATGATTTTGAATGCATTTTCTCTTGAAGGTAAAGTCGCGGTTGTGACGGGGTGCGATACCGGATTGGGGCAGGGGATGGCGTTAGGGCTGGCGGAAGCGGGCTGTGACATTGTCGGTATTAACATTGTTGAACCGACGGAAACTATTGCGCGCGTCACCGCTCTGGGACGTCGTTTTTTAAGCCTGACAGCCGATCTGCGTCAAATCGATGGCATTCCGGCGCTACTGGAACGGGCGGTGGCGGAATACGGTCATATTGATATTCTGGTGAATAACGCGGGTTTGATCCGTCGTGAAGATGCGATTGATTTCACGGAAAAAGACTGGGATGACGTTATGAACCTGAACATCAAGAGCGTGTTCTTTATGTCTCAGGCGGCGGCAAAATATTTTATTGCCCAGGGCAACGGCGGCAAAATTATTAATATCGCGTCTATGCTTTCCTTCCAGGGCGGCATTCGCGTTCCGTCTTATACCGCGTCGAAAAGCGGCGTAATGGGAATAACGCGTCTGATGGCGAACGAGTGGGCGAAACACAATATCAATGTGAACGCCATCGCGCCGGGCTATATGTCCACGAATAATACCCAGCAATTGCGCGCTGATGCACAACGTAGCGCCGAAATTCTCGACCGTATTCCGGCTGGACGTTGGGGGCTACCGGGCGATTTAATGGGCCCGGTAGTCTTCCTGGCATCCAGCGCCGCTGATTATGTTAACGGCTATACCATAGCGGTAGATGGCGGTTGGCTGGCGCGTTAATCCGCTACTGACAAATGCGTTTCTGGGAAAATCGACTCTTTGGCCGAAAAAACTGATAAAGCCCTGTCCTCGTACAGGGTTTTTTTATGATCTCATTAACATAGTCCATATTGTGGGTTTAACTTAATCCATATATTGTTAAATAATAGCTATGATCAATGATTTAACTTATTGAAATATTGGTGGTTTGAAAAAATATCTAGCAACGGCGTTAAATTTAAAAAGTGTAATATCCATCACATATCGCTATAGCGTAGCCATTTAATCCATATTTATGCCGTTTCCAGCCTGACACTTGAGGAAGAGTATCCCGTACTTTCAGGCTATGTCTTACTCTGTTGTGGCAGGAAAATATGGTCTCTATTAATCATGACTCTGCTTTAACGCCGCGTTTCGCTTCGCGACACACGACGTATGAATATGTTTGTTTCGGTTTCTGCAGCGGTAGCGGGACTGTTATTTGGTCTGGATATCGGCGTTATCGCCGGGGCGCTGCCTTTTATTACCGACCATTTCGTACTGACCAGCCGGCTGCAGGAATGGGTCGTCAGCAGCATGATGCTTGGCGCGGCAATTGGCGCATTATTTAACGGCTGGCTTTCATTCCGGCTGGGGCGTAAGTATAGCCTGATGGCTGGCGCGATTTTGTTCGTGCTCGGCTCGCTGGGGTCGGCGTTTGCTTCCAGCGTGGAAGTATTGATTGGCGCCCGCGTGATACTGGGCGTAGCAGTAGGGATTGCGTCCTATACCGCGCCGCTTTATCTCTCTGAAATGGCAAGTGAAAATGTTCGCGGCAAAATGATCAGTATGTATCAACTGATGGTGACGTTAGGCATTGTGCTGGCTTTTTTATCCGATACGGCATTCAGCTACAGCGGCAACTGGCGCGCGATGTTGGGCGTGCTGGCGCTGCCTGCGGTGTTGCTCATTATTCTCGTGGTATTCCTGCCGAATAGTCCGCGTTGGCTGGCGCAAAAAGGTCGCCATATTGAAGCGGAAGAGGTGCTGCGTATGCTGCGCGATACCTCGGAAAAAGCCCGTGATGAACTGAATGAAATTCGGGAAAGCCTCAAACTCAAGCAGGGCGGGTGGGCATTATTTAAAGCTAACCGCAATGTTCGCCGCGCCGTGTTCCTCGGTATGCTGCTACAGGCAATGCAGCAGTTCACCGGCATGAACATCATTATGTACTATGCGCCGCGCATTTTTAAAATGGCCGGCTTTACCACCACGGAACAGCAAATGATCGCCACGCTGGTGGTCGGACTGACTTTTATGTTCGCGACGTTTATCGCCGTCTTTACGGTCGATAAGGCCGGGCGTAAACCGGCGTTAAAAATCGGTTTCAGCGTAATGGCGTTAGGGACATTGGTGTTGGGCTACTGCCTGATGCAGTTTGATAACGGTACGGCATCAAGCGGTCTCTCCTGGCTTTCCGTTGGGATGACGATGATGTGTATCGCCGGTTACGCGATGAGCGCCGCTCCGGTGGTGTGGATACTGTGTTCGGAAATCCAGCCGCTGAAATGCCGTGATTTTGGCATTACCTGTTCAACCACGACAAACTGGGTATCGAACATGATCATCGGCGCGACATTCCTGACTCTGTTGGACAGCATTGGCGCGGCAGGTACATTCTGGCTCTACACCGCGCTGAATATCGCTTTTATCGGCATCACTTTCTGGCTGATTCCGGAAACCAAAAATGTCACCCTGGAGCATATCGAACGCAAGCTGATGGCGGGCGAGAAGCTAAGAAATATTGGCGTGTAATCACCCCTCCCATGCCGGATGACGCCTGTTATCCGGCATGATGAAAAATAGACTGGAAACGGATGTGTAAGTTTGCTTCACTGCCATAATGCTTTACAAAAAGGAGAGCGCAGTGAAAACGATCGGACTGTTGGGTGGTATGAGCTGGGAATCGACTATCCCTTATTACCGTTTAATCAATGAAGGCATTAAACAGCAGCTGGGAGGCCTGCACTCGGCGAGCTTACTGCTGCATAGCGTAGATTTCCACGATATTGAAGTATGTCAACGCCGCGGCGAGTGGGATAAAGCGGGCGATATCCTGGCGCAGGCCGCGCAGGGGTTACAGCAGGCGGGCGCAGAAGGTATTGTGCTGTGTACCAACACCATGCATAAAATCGCGCACATTATTGAATCTCGTTGTTCTCTGCCTTTCCTACACATCGCGGATGCTACCGGGCGAGCCATCGCCCGTCAGGGGTTGCATCGCGTGGCGCTATTAGGGACCCGCTATACGATGGAGCAGGATTTTTATCGCGGGCGGCTGGAACAGCAATTTGCGATTGAGACCATCGTGCCGGAGGCGGACGATCGGGCGCGTATCAATCAGGTCATTTTTGACGAGCTCTGTCAGGGGACATTCACTGACGCGTCGCGCCACTATTATTTACAGGTTATCGAACAACTGGCTGCGCAAGGCGCGCAGGGCGTTATTTTTGGCTGCACTGAAATAGGTTTGCTTGTTCCCCAGACGCAAAGCGCGCTACCGGTTTTCGATACCACGGCAATTCATGCCGCAGATGCCGTGAGCTTTATGCTTTCGTCATCGGCCCCAGAATAACCTCCAGCGGTTCGACCAGGCGCGAAAGATGCGTTTGTAAATGCTTACTGAAGGCGTCAACCAGCGCGGAGGCGGGGCGGTGTAGCGGGCGAATCAGGCTGACGGTAAAGGGCACGTCAATGCTGAAGCGGCGAACGGTGACGCCGCTGGCGGCATAGTCCAGCGCGGTCAGCGGGTTAACGATCGAAACGCCCGCCCCGGCGCGCACCATCGCGCAGACGGAGGCCGCGCTATGCGTTTCCACCACCATTCTGCGCTTCACCTGATGTTCGGCAAATAACGTATCCAACAACTGTCGATAGCTGTCCAGGCGGGAGAGGCTGATAAAGTTTTCCCCCTGAAAATCGTCTGGCGTCAGTACCGTTTTGGCGGCAAGCGGATGGTCGCAGGGCAGTACGCACACTTCATTTAGCGTTAGTAACTCGGTACGGGTTGTTCCTGCCGGGGCATGAAGCGTCTCCGTCAGCCCTAAATCGTGGCGCTGAGCGGAGAGCCACTCTTCCAGCAACGGCGACTCCTGCGGCACAATATTCAGGCTGACATCCGGATAACGCGCCAGAAAAGGCGGTAGTAGCGGCGGCAAAAAGGATTGTGAAAAGACCGGCAGGCAGGCGATAGAGAGTTCGCCCTGACGGAACTCGCGCAGACTTTCCGCCGCGCTGACGATGCGATCCAACCCATACCAGGAGCGTTGTACCTCTTCGAACAGGCGTAGCCCTTGCACCGTCGGATGTAAGCGCCCGCGTGTGCGCTCAAACAGCGTTAATCCCAGCACTTTCTCAAAACGCGCCAGCTCGCGACTGACGGTAGGCTGCGAGGTATGCAGCAGCCGCGCCGCTTCGGTGAGATTTCCGGCGGTCATTACGGCATGAAAAATTTCAATGTGACGTAAATTAACGGCAGCCATACGTTTCCCTGAATCATTTATCCCATATCATTTTTGCATAGACTGACAATAAAACGATATTTTTTATTCTTTCTAAGGTATGGCGTAATCGTTAAAAAGCCTGTTCCGGAGTTTGTTATGTCATTGCCGCATTATCACGCTGAAACTGACCTTAACGCTGAAAATTTGCTCAGATTGCCTGCTGAATTCGGCTGTCCGGTCTGGGTCTATGACGCGCACATTATTCGCCGTCAGATAGCCGCCCTGCAGCAGTTTGACGTCGTGCGTTTTGCGCAAAAAGCCTGTTCGAACATTCATATCCTGCGCTTAATGCGCGCGCAGGGCGTCAAGGTGGATTCTGTTTCATTGGGGGAGATCGAACGTGCGCTGGCGGCGGGCTACGATCCGCAAACGTGCCCTGATGATATCGTTTTTACCGCCGATGTGATTGACGCCGCCACGCTGGCGCGCGTCAGTGAACTGCATATTTCGGTCAATGCCGGCTCGGTAGATATGCTGACGCAGCTTGGTCAGGTTTCGCCTGGGCATCGCGTCTGGTTGCGCGTGAATCCTGGCTTTGGTCACGGCCACAGCCAGAAAACCAACACCGGGGGCGAAAACAGCAAACACGGCATCTGGCATAGCGATCTTCCGGCGGCGCTGGCGGTAATGCAGAAATACCGACTGAAACTTGTCGGTATCCATATGCACATTGGTTCCGGCGTCGATTATGGCCATCTGGAGCAGGTTTGCGGCGCGATGGTACGCCAGGTGCTGGAATGTGGTCAGGATGTGGAGGCGATTTCGGCAGGCGGCGGACTCTCGATACCTTATCATGAGGGAGAAGAGCCCGTTGATACGCGCCATTACTATGGTCTGTGGAACGCGGCGCGCGAGCAAATCGCCCGCCATCTGGGACATGCGGTCAAACTTGAGATCGAACCCGGACGTTTTCTGGTGGCGCAATCGGGCGTGCTGGTAACGCAGGTGCGTAGCGTAAAACAGATGGGAAGCCGCCATTTCGTGCTGGTAGATGCGGGTTTTAACGATCTGATGCGCCCGGCGATGTACGGTAGCTATCACCGTATTTCGGCGCTGGCGGCGGATGGTCGCGCGCTTGAAAATGGCCCGTGGGTCGAGACGGTGGTCGCCGGGCCGCTATGCGAATCAGGCGATGTTTTTACGCAGCAGGAAGGGGGAATGGTTGAAACACGCGCCTTACCTGCGGTCATCCCCGGCGATTACCTCGTATTGCACGATACCGGCGCGTACGGCGCGTCTATGTCATCGAATTACAACAGCCGCCCGCTCCTGCCGGAAGTGCTGTTTGACAATGGACAGGCGCGGCTGATCCGCCGTCGTCAGACCATTGAAGAGCTGTTAGCGCTGGAGATGCTCTGAAGCGCATCATTAGGCCGGACGTTGAAAAAACGGGCCCGCGGCGACGGACTCGCGCAGAATCAGCGTGCCGGTAAAGGGCGGGATCGGGGCGACCGGCTCGCTGTTCGCCAGACGAACAGCCTGATCGATCGCGGTGGCTATCATATCCTCGATGGGTAAATAGACTGTTGAAAGCCCCGGTTCAAGCCAGGTTGCGCCCGGCGCATCGTCAAAACCAAACAGCGACACATCCTGCGGGATGCGTAATCCGGCCTGGCGCAGCGCTTTTGCCGCGCCCAGCGCCGTGTCATCATTACAGGCGAATAGCGCGCTAAACGTGACGCCTTCCTCCAGTAATTCCCGGCAGGCGTCATAGCCGCGCGTCAGCGTGTAATCGCCGTATTTCACTTTTGCCGGTTGCCAGGGGATGCCATATTTTTCCAGCGCCTTGCGATAACCCGCTACGCGTGATGTGCCGGTGGGAGTATGAACAGGCAGCGTAATACAGGCGATATCGCGATGGCCCTGCGTAATCAGATATTCCACCGCCTGGAATGCCGCCGTCTCCTGCTCGAAGAAAATAGCGCGATCGCGGGCCTGAGTGACGTTGCGATTAATAATCACCAGCGGCATTTCCGTGGCGTCAATCAACGACAAAATCGCCGGCTCATCCATATAGCGAGTGTAAAGAATAATAGCGTCGCACTGTCTGTCGGCCAACATTTGTACGGCTTTCTGCTCTCGTTCCGGCGTATCGTGACCATCGGTGACGATCAACTGCTTGTTATGAAACTCCGCCTGGCGCGACGCCCGGCGCAACAAACTGCCAAAATAGAAGCCGTCAAACGTAGAGACGACCAGACCGATGCTGTTGCTGGTGCGATTCGCCAGCGAGCGTGCCAGCAGGTTGGGGCGATAGTCCAGAGCCTGCATCGCCGTAAACACTTTCTGGCGCGTGCTTTCTTTTACCTGCCCCGTCCCATTCAGCACTCGTGAGACGGTGGCCTTTGATACGCCCGCATGGCGGGAAACATCCAGCATTGTCGCCATCATGCTACTCTGATTAATCGGTTGTCGACAGGTGCCCGGTATCCGTCGGCGTGGACACCGAATGTCGGCGTACCAGTGTCGGACTAAATACATGAGTTACTTCTGGCGTAGGGCATTTCCCTGCCAGCGCTAAGGCCAGCTCCGCCGCCTGTGTCGCCATGGTGACGATCGGATACCGAATGGTGGTCAGTCGGGGACGCACATAGCGTGAGACCAGTACATCATCAAAACCGATGAGTGATACTTCGCCCGGCACCCCCACGCCATTATCATTTAATACTCCCATCGCGCCGGCCGCCATCGAGTCGTTATAGCAGGCCACCGCGGTAAAATTTCTGCCGCGACCTAATAACTCAGTCATCGCCTGCTCGCCGCCGCTTTCATCCGGTTCGCCGAACGTCACCAGCCGATCGTTAGCCGGGATATGGCTTTCCGCCAGCGCATCGTAATAGCCCCTCAGGCGATCTTCGGCATCAGAGATAGTGTGATTGGAACAGATATACCCAATACGCGTATGACCTTGCTGGATCAGATGCCGGGTCGCCAGCCATGCCCCGTAACGGTCATCCAGCGCGACACAGCGGTGTTCTAACCCCGGTAAAATGCGGTTAATCAGCACCATGCCGGGGATTTGCTTCATTAATGAGGCCAGGTCCGCATCCGGAATCATTTTGGCGTGTACCACTAACGCTGCGCAACGATGACGAATCAACTGTTCAATAGCCTGACGCTCTTTTTGTTCGTTATGATACCCGTTGCCAATCAGTAAAAAATTGCCGGTGTGATACGCCACCTGTTCAACGGCTTTCACCATCGCGCCGAAAAAAGGATCGGAAACGTCGCCGACCACCAGACCGAGGGTTTCCGTTGCCTGCTGTGCCAGCGCGCGCGCGTTGGCGTTAGGGTGATAGCTCAAGGACTCCATTGCGCTGGTCACCGCCAGCCGGGACGCTTCGCTGGCTTTTGGCGAATCGTTAATAACGCGAGAAACGGTGGCGACTGAAACACCGGCCAGTCGGGCTACATCTTTTATGGTCGCCATGATAATACCTATAGTGGGTAAACGCTTACATTACGCCAGTTTTACGGAAAATGAACCTCTGTTCAAGCCTCTTGCCCCGCCGTGTCGGGCAAATGTGACCTGCACGGGAGAAATGCGTCTGTAAAGTGACAATACAAATCTTTCGTTACAGTTTGCGAAGCGCTGTTGCGATTGTCTGCTGGCAGGCCAGCGAGTCAGGTTGATAGAGTGGTGATCCCAGAGGTATTGATAGGTGGAATCAACGTCATTGTTGATCACACGAATTACACCAACCTGCGTAGAGATGCGCAGGTTTTTTTTTGTTTCGCCTGAACCTGTAACAGTAACGGATAATTTACACAACTCGTTGCATTTCCGTTTATTCCTTTGCGTTTTCGGACTGGCGATGCAGACGCGCGAAGCCCACAATCAAGATCCCAGAGGTATTGATTGGTGAGATTATTCGGTACGCTCTTCGTACCTGTCTCTTGCACCAACCTGCGCGGATGCGCAGGTTTTTTTTCGAACCTATTTTGCTATCGCTCCTGTTACGCAACTCGTGTAATCTGCCACAATTCATGTTTTAGCGAATTGTCGGCCAAAGGGAGTTGAAATGCTGTTTGGATTTTTCCGTAACCTGTTTCGCGTGCTTTATCGTGTGCGCGTCACTGGCGATGTCCGGGCGCTACAGGGGAACCGGGTCTTAATTACCCCCAATCACGTTTCATTTATCGATGGTATGCTACTGGCGCTGTTTTTGCCGGTACGGCCTGTCTTTGCGGTATATACCTCCATCAGCCAGCAATGGTATATGCGCTGGTTAACGCCGCTGATCGATTTTGTACCGCTCGATCCCACTAAACCCATGTCCATTAAACACCTGGTGCGTCTGGTGGAGCAGGGGCGTCCAGTGGTGATTTTCCCGGAAGGGCGGATTTCCGTGACCGGTTCGCTGATGAAAATTTATGACGGCGCAGGCTTTGTGGCGGCAAAATCGGGCGCAACCGTCATTCCGCTCCGCATTGACGGCGCGGAGCTTACGCCTTTCAGTCGCCTGAAAGGTCTGGTTAAACGGCGCTTATTCCCCCGCATTCAGCTTCATATTTTACCGCCGACGCAAATACCGATGCCGGAAGCGCCGCGCGCGCGCGACAGGCGTAAAATAGCGGGTGAGATGCTGCACCAGATCATGATGGAAGCGCGTATGGCGGTGCGCCCGCGCGAGACGTTATACGAATCGTTGCTGGCGGCGCAATATCGTTACGGCGCGGGTAAAAACTGTATTGAGGACATTAACTTTACCCCGGATACGTATCGTAAGTTACTGACCAAGACGCTTTTTGTTGGCCGGATTCTGGAAAAGTACAGCGTTGAGGGCGAGAAAATCGGTTTAATGCTGCCGAATGCCGCCATCAGCGCGGCGGTGATTTTCGGCGCGGTTTCTCGTCGCCGCATTCCGGCCATGATGAACTACACGGCGGGGGTAAAAGGGCTGACCAGCGCGATTACCGCGGCGGAAATTAAAACGATTTTTACCTCCCGCCAGTTCCTCGATAAAGGTAAATTGTGGCACCTGCCGGAACAGCTAACGCAGGCTCGCTGGGTTTACCTGGAAGATTTAAAAGCGGACGTCACACTCGCCGACAAGCTGTGGATTTTTGCCCACCTCCTGGCGCCGCGACTGGCGCAGGTAAAACAGCAGCCGGAAGACGAGGCGATTATTCTTTTTACTTCCGGCTCGGAAGGGCACCCGAAAGGGGTGGTGCACAGCCATAAAAGCATTCTGGCGAACGTCGAGCAGATAAAAACGATTGCGGATTTCACCGCCAATGACCGTTTTATGTCGGCGCTGCCGCTCTTTCACTCGTTCGGTTTGACGGTGGGCCTGTTTACGCCGTTGTTGACCGGCGCGGAAGTGTTTCTTTATCCAAGTCCGCTGCACTACCGCATTGTGCCGGAACTGGTCTATGACCGTAACTGTACCGTGTTGTTTGGTACGTCAACCTTCCTCGGCAACTATGCGCGCTTTGCCAATCCGTATGATTTTTATCGCCTGCGCTATGTGGTGGCCGGTGCGGAAAAACTTCAGGAGAGCACCAAACAACTGTGGCAGGATAAATTCGGTCTGCGCATTCTTGAGGGCTACGGGGTAACGGAATGCGCGCCAGTAGTCTCGATTAACGTGCCGATGGCGGCTAAGCCTGGCACTGTTGGCCGCATTCTGCCTGGCATGGACGCGCGTCTGCTGGCGGTGCCCGGTATTGAAAACGGCGGTCGGCTACAGCTGAAAGGGCCGAATATCATGAATGGCTATCTGCGCGTGGAAAAACCGGGCGTGCTGGAGGTGCCGTCGGCGGAAAACGCCAGAGGCGAAACTGAGCGCGGCTGGTACGACACGGGCGATATTGTACGCTTCGATGAAAATGGTTTTGTGCAGATTCAGGGGCGCGCGAAACGCTTTGCGAAAATTGCTGGCGAAATGGTCTCGCTGGAGATGGTCGAGCAACTGGCGCTTGGCGTTTCGGCGGACAAAATGCACGCTACCGCCATTAAAAGCGATGCCAGCAAAGGTGAAGCGCTGGTACTGTTTACGACTGACAGCGAACTCACCCGAGAAAAATTACAGCACTATGCCCGTGAACACGGTATTCCGGAACTTGCCGTCCCGCGTGATATCCGTTATCTGAAACAGCTTCCCTTGCTTGGCAGCGGGAAACCCGATTTTGTGACGCTGAAAAGTTGGGTGGATGCGCCGGAACAACATCATGAGTGAGTCAGTACGTACTAACACCTCCATCTGGTCGAAAGGGATGCTGTCGGTAATTGTCGCGCAGTTTCTCTCGGCTTTTGGCGATAATGCGCTGCTGTTCGCGACGCTGGCACTGCTGAAAGCTCAGTTTTACCCGGACTGGAGCCACCCTGTTTTGCAAATGGTGTTTGTGGGCGCTTACATTCTTTTTGCGCCGTTTGTCGGCCAGATAGCGGACAGCTTTGCCAAAGGCCGGGTGATGATGGTCGCCAATGGTCTTAAACTGGCGGGAGCGGCAGGTATCTGCCTCGGCGTAAATCCTTTTGTCGGTTATACGTTGGTCGGGATCGGCGCGGCGGCTTATTCTCCGGCGAAATACGGTATTCTGGGCGAACTGACGACGGGCGATAAGCTGGTGAAAGCCAATGGCCTGATGGAAGCCTCTACGATTGCGGCGATTTTGCTCGGTTCCGTCGCGGGCGGCGTATTGGCCGACTGGCATGTCATCGCCGCGCTGGTTGCCTGCGCGTTGGCCTACGCTGGCGCAGTGGCGGCGAACCTGTTTATCCCGAAGCTTGTGGCGGCGCGTCCAGGACAATCCTGGCGGTTGTCGGCGATGACGCGTAGTTTCTTCAGCGCTTGCGTTGTCCTTTGGCGTAACGGTGAAACGCGGTTTTCGCTGGTGGGGACCGGGCTATTCTGGGGCGCAGGCGTGACGCTGCGTTTTCTGCTGGTGCTGTGGGTGCCGGTGGCGCTGGGGATTACGGATAACGCCACGCCGACTTACCTGAACGCCATGGTGGCGGTAGGCATTGTGGTCGGCGCGGGCGCGGCGGCAAAACTGGTGACGCTGGAGACCGTATCGCGCTGTATGCCCGCCGGGATTTTGATTGGCGTTGTGGTTGCGATCTTCTCATTACAGCACGCATTGCTGCCTGCTTATGCCTTGTTGCTGTTGATAGGTATGCTGGGCGGCTTTTTTGTGGTGCCGCTCAACGCTTTGCTCCAGGAGCGCGGTAAGAAGAGCGTTGGCGCCGGGAATGCCATTGCCGTACAAAATCTGGGCGAGAATAGCGCCATGCTATTAATGCTGGGACTGTACTCGCTGGCGGTGCTGGTTGGCGTTCCGGCAGTGGCGATAGGTATCGGCTTTGGCGTGCTGTTCGCGCTGGCGATCGCGGCGCTGTGGATCTGGCAGCGCCGGCAGGCATCATACTGAGTGAATATGCCGGGCGGCGAGTGCGCGTTATCCGGCTTACATTGTCTCTGTAAGCCCGGAAGCGTAGCGCCACCGGGCACTGACCATCACGGCGCCGGATAAGTATAAACCTGATGCGCCGCCTCAATCTCCGCCAGAACCTCTTCGCTTAACGTCAGATGCAGACTTTCCACATTCGTCTTGAGCTGCGCCATCGTGGTTGCGCCCAGTAACGTACTGGCGACAAACGGCTGGCGGCGAACAAAGGCCAGCGCCATCTGCGCCGGATCAAGATTGTGACGCTTCGCGATATCGACGTAGGCGGCAACGGCTTTTTGCGCCTGTTCGCCGCTGTAACGTGTGAAGCGGCTGAACAAGGTATTCCGCGCGCCTGCGGGTTTGGCCCCGTTCAGGTATTTACCGGTTAATGTGCCAAACGCCAGACAGGAGTAGGCGAGCAATTCAACACCTTCATACTGACTGACTTCCGCCAGTCCGACCTCGTAGCTGCGGTTTAACAGGCTATAGGGGTTCTGGATCGTGACAATACGCGGCAGGTCATGTTTTTCCGCCAGATGCAGATAGCGCATAACGCCAAACGCTGTCTCATTTGAAACGCCAATATAACGAATCTTACCCGCTCGCTGAAACTCACTTAGCGCGTCTAACGTCTCCAGCAGACTTACTACTGGCGTGGAGTCCGTCCAGTTATAGCCGAGTTTACCGAAGCAGTTAGTGGGGCGCTGCGGCCAGTGCACCTGATACAAATCCAGATAGTCGGTCTGCAACCGGGTCAAACTGTCGTGTAGCGCTTCGCGAATATTTTTACGATCCAGCGCCTGATGAGGCCGGATGCCTTGATCATTATTACGTGCCGGTCCGCTGACTTTGCTGGCGATGATCAGTTTTTCACGGTTGCCGCGTTTGGCGAGCCAGTTACCGATATAGGATTCCGTCAGCCCTTGTGTTTCCGGGCGCGGCGGTACCGGATACATCTCGGCGGCATCGATAAGGTTAATGCCATTTGCGATGGCATAGTCGAGCTGTGCGTGAGCGTCGGCTTCGCTGTTTTGTTCACCAAATGTCATTGTGCCCAGCCCTAGCGTACTTACTTCGAGCGAGCTGTGGGGTATACGGTGATAGTGCATAGCCGTTTCCTTTTTATTATGAAGTCAGAAATTCCCGACAAAGGACAATAAAAATGGCAGAGGGAAGGCAAAAGGGAAAGTAAAATTGCAGGCTGCGCGGCGTAATTGTTACCGGGCGTGGTCGCCACGCACCGTTACGGGACGCAGCCTGAAGGCTTGCAGAACGCTGACCTCGATCACAGGCCACCGCTTAACGTTCGATGATTTGAGACACTTCGTCACGGTTGATTTGCATCTCGTTTCCCTGTGCATCGGTATAGCTGACCAGACCGGTATCATCGTCAACTTGTGGTTTTCCATCGGTCAGGATCATACGACCATCTTTCGTCGCCATTACATAATCGCTGCTGCATCCGGATACCGCAAAAGCCAACCCTACTGCGGAAATTACAACTGCCCACTTTTTCATCCGTTTGTCCTCACATAGCCTGCATCTGATAATAGTCTGTTAATCATATGTCTGATAATAGTCTAGTAATAACGCGCAGCTCTGCATGTCGGAAGCAGCAAAATCTTAATCTGTGAGAAGAAAGGAAATAAAGTGAGTATTCGCTCCCCGGCGGGGGAGCGAGACAGGATTACAGCGGATTCTTTTTATTACGCAACAGGTTCAGGCTCTCTACTGCGATAGAGAAGAACATGGCGAAATAGATATACCCTTTCGGAACGTGAACGTCGAAACTTTCCAGAATCAGGGTAAAGCCAACCAGGATCAGAAAGGAGAGCGCCAGCATTTTTACCGACGGATGGCGATCGACAAACTCGCCGATGGGCCGTGCCGCAAACATCATGACGCCCACGGCAATAACGACTGCCGCCATCATAATAAACAGATGATCGGAGAGGCCAACCGCTGTGATAACTGAATCAAGGCTGAAAATAATATCCAGCAGCATAATCTGTACAATTGCGCCCAGGAAAGAAGAAACCCGGGTTTTTAACCCTTCTTCTTCGCCTTCGATGGACTCATGGATCTCCTTGCTGGCTTTCCAGATTAAAAATAACCCGCCCAGTAACAGAATGAGATCGCGGGCGGAAATCGCTTCGCCGAAAAGCTCAAACAGCGGATTAGTCAGACGAGTGACCCAGGCGATTGACGCCAGCAGCGCCAGGCGCATGACCATCGCCGCCGCCAACCCAAGCCGCCGTGCGTGGTTCCGTTGCGCCGTAGGAAGTTTTGCTACCACCAGAGAAAGAAAAATAATGTTGTCGATCCCAAGTACAATCTCCAGCAGCGTCAGCGTACCGAGCGCCAGCCAGGCATTAGGATCGGTTATCCATGCAAATAACATCGAACAAAGTCCTGCCAAAAAAAGAAGCGGTAATTATAGGCCCGTCGAGTGACGGGCGAAAGCCCAGGCTGAATTTGCGCAACCAGGAACGGTGTAAAATAGCGGCGACAATACGCTTACGTTTATCCGGCGCTGGCCCGATGCGTAGCCATAGCGGAGGCGCATTTGCGTGTAATGGACGTTACGGATTCTGCAATAAAAAATGGCGAGCCAGCAGCGCCTGCGTAAAATTTTTTTTCAGATAAAATCCACGCGGTAGCGTCAAAATAGGCTCCCCGCGCGCGCCGATAGCCTCGGTGAGCGCCCTGGCATTGGCGGCTTTGGGCCGCAGTTGTAAGACTTCGCCATGACGGGCGGTAATGCGTTCCACCTGGCCCAGCACTATCATGTCCATCAGCTCTTCCCAGTCGAGGCGTAGCTGCCTGTCCTCTTCTTCACTCGGACTCCAGAGTAGCGGCGAACCTACGCGGCGTTCGGCTAACGGTATGCTGCGATCGCCTTCGACCGGCACCCATAGCACGCGCTTCAATTTATGCCGTACGTGACTTGTCTCCCAGGTCACGCCGCTGTTACCGGTTAACGGCGCCACGCAAACAAAGGTTGTTTCCAGAGGACGACCCAGACTATCCACCGGGATGGTTTTCAGTTCTACGCCTAACGCGGCGAAATCCTGCTCCGGCTTGCTCCCGGCGCTGGCGCCGAGCCAGATCTCCAGCAAGACGCCGATCCAGCCTTTGTCTCGCTTCAAATCTTTAGGCGTGGTAATGCCGGCCATCGCCGCCAGCTCGCCTAACGTATAGCCGGAAAGCTGCCGCGCCTGGGCTAACAGCAATGCTTCCGAAGTAGGCGGAGTCAGTAGCGGACAAAGAGCGGACATGACAATTACCTTAGGTCAAAAAATGAGCAGTGATTTTATACCGTATGGGCAGAGTTTATCTTTTTCTGTGTCTTATATTCAATAGACTGATTTTTATTGCCTTTTTTGTGTTGTTTCTTCGTGTTGCGCAACGCTGAAGCGGGTTTTCCAATTCTGGTCACTGACAATAAACAGGATCTTACACTATGTTATCCACAGAAAGTTGGGATAACTGTGTAAAACCGCCACTACTGTTTCCATTTACAGCCTTGACGTGCGACGAAAATCGAAAATTCAGACAAATAGTGCGTAAGTTATTGGCACAATCTGTGGATAAAACCGACGCTGGTTGATCTTTCATCAGCATAAGGATCTTAGATGTGATGCTTGTCACGCTTTATGAAGGTGGCATGTAAGATTTGTCTATAACACAATGAATATAAGGCACTATTTTTACTGTTTTCCGCATGAGGAATTCAGACTGTTCTGGGTTTTCCCGTGGTAATTCCATACTTCTTCACAACTATATCCACAGAAAAGGTGAATAAAATGGCGCAAGGGCGTCATCATCTGTTTATAACTCGGCTATTTACTGTGAGTTATTCAATTGTTATTAGGCTGTGTCACTATTACAGAGTGGTTTACCGCCTCACTGGAGTATGAAACAATCGTTCATATATAAGGTTTATGTTGAGGTAGTCCGGTGATTGATGACGATGGCTACCGCCCAAATGTAGGTATCGTAATTTGTAATCGTCAGGGGCAGGTGATGTGGGCCCGGCGATTTGGTCAGCACTCCTGGCAGTTCCCGCAGGGCGGGATAAATCCAGGGGAGTCGGCAGAACAGGCGATGTACCGGGAACTGTTTGAAGAAGTTGGGTTAAGCCGTAAAGATGTGCGGATCCTTGCTTCTACTCGCAACTGGTTGCGTTACAAGTTACCAAAACGTTTGGTGCGTTGGGACACAAAGCCGGTATGTATCGGCCAGAAACAAAAGTGGTTTCTTTTGCAGTTAATGAGCGCCGACGCCGAAATCAATATGCAAACCAGCAGTACGCCGGAGTTTGACGGCTGGCGCTGGGTAAGTTACTGGTATCCGGTTCGACAAGTGGTGTCATTTAAACGCGATGTCTACCGCAGGGTAATGAAAGAGTTTGCAAGTGTTGTCATGGCGCTTCAGGATAATCCCCCTAAGCTACAAAGCGCGCCTGCTTATCGACGTAAAAGAGGTTAAGCCACGCAAATTATGCTCACTCGCCTGCGCGAAATAGTCGAAAAAGTGGCCAGTGCGCCGCGTCTGAACGAGGCGCTGAATATTCTGGTCACGGATATCTGTCTTGCGATGGATACAGAGGTTTGCTCGGTTTACCTGGCCGATCATGACCGACGCTGTTATTACCTGATGGCGACGCGGGGGTTGAAAAAACCGCGTGGTCGAACCGTTGCGCTTGCGTTTGATGAGGGGATCGTCGGTCTGGTGGGCAGACTGGCGGAACCCATTAACCTTGCCGATGCGCAAAAACATCCCAGCTTTAAATACATTCCTTCGGTAAAAGAGGAGCGTTTTCGCGCGTTTCTCGGCGTGCCGATCATTCAGCGTCGCCAACTTCTCGGCGTGCTGGTCGTACAGCAGCGCGAATTGCGCCAGTACGATGAAAGCGAAGAGTCTTTCCTCGTCACGCTCGCTACGCAGATGGCGGCTATCCTGTCACAGTCGCAGGTCACAGCGCTGTTCGGGCAATACCGGCAGACGCGAATCCGCGCGCTTCCTGCGGCGCCGGGCGTGGCTATCGCAACGGGCTGGCAAGACGCGACCATGCCGCTGATGGAACAGGTTTACGAAGCGTCTACGCTGGATACCTCTCTTGAACGCGAACGATTGACCGGCGCGCTGGAAGAGGCGGCGAACGAGTTCCGACGATACAGCAAACGCTTTGCCGCCGGCGCGCAAAAAGAGACGGCGGCCATTTTCGATCTGTACTCACACCTGCTTTCAGATGCCAGACTGCGTCGCGAACTCTTCGCCGAGGTCGACAAAGGCGCTGTTGCGGAGTGGGCCGTTAAAAAAATCATCGAAAAATTTGCCGAGCAATTTGCGGCGCTAACCGATAACTACCTCAAAGAACGTGCGGGAGACTTACGCACGCTGGGGCAGCGGCTGTTATTCCACCTTGATGATTCAGTTCAGGGGCCAAACGCCTGGCCGGAACGTTTTATTCTGGTCGCGGATGAGCTGTCGGCGACCACCCTGGCGGAGCTGCCGCAGGACAGGCTGGCGGGCGTTGTGGTGCGCGACGGCGCGGCAAACTCGCATGCGGCGATTATGGTGCGCGCGCTCGGTATCCCGACCGTCATGGGCGCTGATATCCAACCTTCGGTGCTACATCGCCGTACGTTGGTGGTGGATGGCTATCGCGGTGAATTACTGGTCGATCCTGAACCCGTGCTTATTCAGGAATATCAGCGGCTCATTAGTGAAGAGATAGAACTCAGTCGTCTGGCGGAGGACGACGTCAATCTTCCCGCCCAACTGAAAAGCGGCGAGCGTGTCAAAGTGATGCTGAATGCCGGGCTCAGTCCCGAGCATGAGGAAAAGTTAGGCAGTCGGATCGACGGTATCGGCCTGTACCGTACTGAAATTCCCTTTATGCTGCAAAGCGGGTTTCCCTCGGAAGAAGAGCAGGTGGCGCAGTATCAAGGGATGCTGCAAATGTTTAACGATAAACCGGTGACGCTGCGGACCCTGGATGTGGGAGCGGATAAGCAACTGCCCTATATGCCGATCAGCGAGGAGAACCCGTGTCTGGGCTGGCGCGGGATCCGCATTACGCTGGATCAGCCGGAGATCTTTTTGATCCAGGTCCGCGCGATGCTGCGCGCCAATGCGGCGACTGGCAACCTCAGCATTTTGCTGCCGATGGTCACCAGTATTGATGAAGTCGATGAAGCGCGGCGTTTGATCGAACGCGCCGGGCGCGAGGTCGAGGAGATGATCGGCTATGCGATCCCGAAACCGCGTATCGGCATTATGCTGGAAGTGCCGTCAATGGTATTTATGCTGCCGCATCTGGCTAACCGGATCGACTTTATCTCGGTCGGCACCAACGATTTAACGCAATATATCCTGGCGGTAGATCGCAACAATACCCGCGTGGCCAGTATTTACGACAGTCTGCATCCGGCTATGCTGCGCGCGCTGTCCATGATTGCGCAGGAAGCCGAAAAAAATGGCCTCGATCTTCGCTTGTGCGGCGAGATGGCGGGCGATCCGATGTGCGTGGCGATTCTTATCGGTCTGGGATATCGCCATCTTTCAATGAATGGCCGTTCGGTAGCGCGTGTGAAATATCTGCTGCGGCATATCGATTTTGAAGACGCGCAAACTCTTGCCAGACGCAGCCTTGAGGCGCAGATGGCGACCGAAGTGCGTCATCAGGTGGCGGCGTTTATGGAGCGCCGCGGGATGGGGGGATTGATTCGCGGAGGGTTGTAACGACTGGAGCGGGAAAAGAGAGTGACTGTGGATTCACGGCGCAGACAACACGCCTGCAAGATGAAAGACAATGCGTATACATATCTTTTAACGGTAATCGGCATCTCGCTTTTAACCCTTGTGCTATTATTCGCACCTTTGGAGCGTCTGCAACGCGCAGGCGCGCTTATCAATCGCTATCTCTTCAGCGAAATAACAAGAAATTGTGGTGACAGATGACCAGTAGCTATCTGCATTTTCCGGACTTTGATCCGGTCATTTTCTCAATTGGGCCCGTCGCGCTTCACTGGTATGGCTTGATGTATCTGGTGGGGTTCGTTTTCGCGATGTGGTTGGCGGTGCGTCGCGCTAACCGTCCGGGAAGCGGTTGGACCAAAAACGAAGTTGAAAATTTACTCTATGCAGGTTTCCTGGGGGTCTTCCTGGGGGGACGTATTGGCTATGTCCTGTTTTATAACTTCCCTCTGTTTCTGGATAACCCGCTCTATTTATTCCGCGTCTGGGACGGCGGCATGTCCTTCCACGGCGGACTTATTGGCGTGATACTGGTGATGATTATCTTCGCCAGGCGCACGAAGCGCTCGTTCTTTCAGGTGTCTGATTTTATTGCGCCGTTAATTCCGTTCGGCCTGGGCGCCGGGCGTCTGGGCAACTTTATCAACGGTGAATTGTGGGGGCGCGTCGATCCTGACTTCCGGTTTGCCATGCTCTTTCCTGGCTCACGCGCGGAAGATATTGCGCTGCTGCCGTCACATCCGCAATGGCAGCCTATTTTTGATACCTACGGCGTATTGCCGCGCCACCCTTCCCAGTTGTATGAACTGGCATTAGAAGGCGTGGTGCTGTTTATCATCCTTAATCTCTTTATTCGCAAACCGCGTCCGATGGGCGCAGTCTCCGGATTATTCCTGATTGGCTATGGCGCGTTTCGTATCATTGTTGAATTCTTCCGCCAGCCGGACGCGCAATTTACCGGCGCGTGGGTACAGTACATCAGCATGGGGCAGATTCTCTCTATCCCGATGATTATCGCAGGCGCGATCATGATGGTTTGGGCATATCGCCGCCGCCCGCAGCAACACGTTTCCTGAGGAACCATGAAACAGTATTTAGAACTGATGCAAAAAGTGCTGGATGAAGGCACACAGAAAAACGACCGTACCGGCACCGGCACGCTTTCCATTTTTGGCCATCAGATGCGTTTTAACCTGCAGGAAGGCTTTCCTCTGGTGACGACGAAACGCTGCCATTTACGTTCAATTATTCACGAACTGCTATGGTTTTTGCAGGGCGATACCAACATCGCTTACCTGCACGAAAATAATGTCACCATCTGGGACGAATGGGCTGATGAGAACGGCGATTTAGGCCCGGTTTATGGTAAGCAGTGGCGTGCATGGCCAACACCGGATGGCCGCCATATCGATCAGATCGCCACGGTCTTAAGCCAGCTTAAAAACGACCCGGACTCTCGTCGTATTATCGTTTCTGCGTGGAACGTCGGCGAGCTGGATAAGATGGCGCTGGCGCCGTGTCACGCCTTTTTCCAGTTTTATGTCGCAGATGGAAAACTCTCCTGTCAGCTTTATCAGCGCTCCTGCGATGTGTTCCTCGGTCTGCCGTTCAACATTGCCAGCTACGCGTTACTGGTGCATATGATGGCGCAACAGTGCGACCTGGACGTCGGCGATTTTGTCTGGACCGGCGGCGACACGCACCTGTACAGCAACCATATGGAGCAGACGCACCTGCAATTAAGCCGTGAACCGCGCGCGCTGCCGAAGTTGGTCATTAAGCGTAAACCCGATTCGCTTTTTGACTACCGGTTCGATGATTTCGAAATTGAAGGTTATGATCCGCACCCCGGTATTAAAGCGCCGGTCGCTATCTAAGCGCTGACGATCCTGCCATAACCGACGCCATCGCGCGTCGGTTTTTTTTATCCTTCATTTCAATCTTCGGCGCGGATTCCTGAAATTTTGCAACGCGCTGCAAGACATGAACTTTTTTCCGTAACGCGCCGAACAATCTGTATTTGGCGCTCGTTATTTTTCTTCCGCCCGCCATACTGCCGACATGAAAAAACAACAGGGCTATACGCTCATTGAAACGGTGGTCGCGATGTCGCTCATTATCATTCTCAGCGCCACAGGACTTTATGGCTGGCAACGCTGGCAGCAGCAACAGCGCCTGTGGCAAACCGCATGTCAGGTGCGGGATTACCTGCTGCAACTTCGTGAGGACGCTCACTGGCATAACCGCGATCACATTCTTCGCGTGGTCAGCGAAGGTGGTTCATGGTGCTTTGTCAGCTCTGTTGCTACGCAAACATCGTGTACGCCATCTTCCCCCTTTGTGTTTACGCCCGACTGGCGTGATGTCGTCCTTGCCGATATCACGCCGTCGTTAGCCTTCTTTGGCCTGCGCAATACGGCATGGGCAGGGCACATCGTACTGAAAAACGCTGCCGGAGAGTGGCGTCTGGTCGTCTCTTCCTGGGGGCGAATCAGGCTATGCGAGCGTAACGAGGCCGCCACGTGTCAATAACCACGCGGGGGGTCTCGCTACTGGAGGTTGTGCTGGCGATGGCGATAGGTTCCATTTTACTGCTTGGATCAGCACGATTTTTACCGGCGCTACAGCGTGAGATCTGGCACAACACGCGACAGTTATCGCTGGAAGATGAAATCTGGCAGCGAACCTATACCGTAGCGAAGCATCTTCAACGTGCGGGTTACTGTCATGGCCACTGCATTGGCGAAGGGTTACATCTTGCCGAACAGGGGCAATGCGTCATCGTTCAGTGGGACGGGAATAATAACGGGGTCTGGGATACCATACCGGCGAAAGAGGCCGACCAGACCGGGTTCCGTATGAAGGATAACGTTCTGGAAACATTACGCGGAGCAACATCTTGCCAGGGTAAGGGATGGGAAAAAATGACCGATCCCAATACGGTACTCATCACGGCGTTTACCGTTGAGCGCCGGGATATAACGGGATTCTCGCCAGTGCTCATGCTGCATCTGCGTGGCGCCAGCAAAGCCGAGCCTCAGACGGTTATTGACGCGCAATACAGCGTAACGGGATTTAATCTGTGAATCGGGAACGTGGCGCTTCTTCGCTAATACTGGCGCTTTTAATACTGATTCTGGGTAGTCTGCTACTGCAAGGCGTAAATCAGCAGCAGGCCAGCTATGCCGCCCGCGTGACGACGCAGAGCCTGGCGATACAACGCCAGGCGCTCGTACAGTCGGCGCTGGAATGGGGGCGGGAGCAGCTATGGTCAGGCGTAACCGAAATGGAATGTCGGCGCTATTCCCCTTCAGGAGCGAGGGTCTGTTTGCGGAGATTATCGGAGGATGAGGTGGTGATGGCGGCGCAAGATGACGGCATGACGTTATGGCGTTTGGGCAACGTCATTCAGGGAAGCATTGTCTTTTCTCCCCACGGCTGGAGCGATTTTTGTCCGTTAAAAGAGGTGGCGTTATGTCGCATCCCCTGAATTTACAACGCGGGTTTAGCCTCCCGGAAGTTTTAGTGGCGATGGTTCTAATGGTAATGATCGTCACCGCGCTGTCAGGCTATCAGCGGGTATTAATGCACAGTTTTGCATTACGACACCAGTATCTTCAGATCTGGCGGCAGGCGTGGCAGCAAACGGCGCTGTATCCATTTTCGCCTGCTGAGGACTGGAAGGCCAACCGGATGCAGACAACGCAATCGGGATGTGTCAGCATCAGCGTCACGATGGTTTCACCCTCTGGCAGGCAGGGGCAGATGACGCGCTTGCATTGTCCAAATCGTTAATCGTCAGGAGTAATTATGTTAAGGGTCTACCATTCCAATCGTCTGGATGTGCTGGAAGCGTTGATGGAATTCATCGTCGAACGCGAGCGGCTGGATGATCCCTTTGAACCAGAAATGATTCTGGTACAAAGCACGGGTATGGCGCAGTGGCTGCAGATGACCCTTTCACAAAAGTTTGGTATTGCGGCGAATATCGCTTTTCCGTTACCGGCGAGTTTTATCTGGGAGATGTTTGTCCGCGTGTTGCCGGATATCCCCAAAGAAAGCGCTTTCAGCAAACAAAGCATGAGCTGGAAACTGATGACCTTGCTGCCGCAGTTGCTGGATAAGGATGAGTTTGTACTGCTGCGCCATTATCTGACCGACGACACCGATAAACGCAAACTCTTTCAGCTTTCCGCGCGCGCTGCCGACCTGTTCGATCAGTATCTGGTTTATCGGCCTGACTGGCTTACGCAGTGGGAAGCGGGAAAAACCGTGGAAGGTCTGGGGGAGGCGCAAAACTGGCAGGCGCCGCTGTGGAAAGCATTGGTGGAATATACCGCCGCGCTGGGGCAGCCGCGCTGGCATCGCGCCAATCTCTACCAACGCTTTATTCAGACGCTGGAGAGCGCGACCGCCTGCCCGCCAGGGTTGCCGTCCCGCGTTTTTATTTGCGGCATTTCCGCGTTACCGCCAGTGTATCTCAGAGCATTGCAGGCGCTGGGTAAACATATTGAAATCCATCTCCTTTTTACTAATCCGTGTCGGTATTACTGGGGGGATATTAAAGACCCAGCCTGGCTGGCAAAACTCATGGCTCGCCAGCGTCGTCACAGTTTTGAAGACCGTCATTTACCGCTGTTCCGTGAAAATCAGAATCCGGAAGCCTTATTTAACAGCGACGGTGAACAGGATATCGGTAATCCGCTACTGGCCTCATGGGGAAAACTGGGGCGGGATTATATCTACCTGCTATCTGAACTGGAAAACAGCCAGGAGCTGGATGCGTTTGTTGATATTACGCCAGATAATCTTTTGCATCGGATTCAGGCGGATATCCTTGAACTGGAAAGCCATGCGGTGGCGGGCGTAAATCTTGAGGAGTATTCGCGCAGCGACAATAAGCGTCTGCTCGATCCCGAGGATAACAGCCTCTCTTTTCACGTTTGTCACAGCCCGCAGCGCGAGGTGGAAATACTGCACGATCGCCTGCTGGCGATGCTGGAAGCCGATCCGACACTAACGCCGCGCGACATTATCGTTATGGTGGCTGATATTGACAGCTATAGCCCGTTTATCCAGGCGGTATTTGGTAGCGCGCCAACGGAGCTCTATCTGCCTTATGCCATTTCCGATCGGCGGGCGCGTCAGTCACATCCGGTGTTACAGGCATTTATCAGCCTACTTTCGTTACCGGACAGCCGCTTTGTCTCCGAGGATGTTCTGGCGTTGTTAGACGTACCGGTATTGGCTGCCCGCTTTACGATCAACGAAGAAGGGTTGCGTTATTTGCGCTTGTGGGTCAATGAGTCAGGCATTCGCTGGGGAATTGACGATGACAACGTACGAGAGCTGGAACTTCCTGCCACGGGGCAGCATACGTGGCAATTTGGCCTGACGCGTATGCTGCTGGGGTATGCGATGGAAAGCGCCCAGGGCGAGTGGCAGTCGGTTCTGCCTTATGACGAATCCAGCGGTCTGATTGCTGAGCTGGTCGGGCATCTGGCTTCGCTGCTGATGCAGCTTAATATCTGGCGGCGCGGTCTGGCGCAGGAGCGACCGCTGGAAGAGTGGTTGCCCGTTTGTCGCGACATGCTCAATGATTTCTTCCTGCCCGATGCGGACACGGAAGCGGCAATGACATTGATTGAACAGCAGTGGCAGGCCATTATCGCCGAAGGTGTCGCGGCGGAATATGGCGATGCGGTACCGATTTCGCTACTGCGGGATGAACTGGCGCAGCGTCTGGATCAGGAACGTATTAGCCAGCGCTTCCTGGCGGGCCCCATCAATATTTGTACGCTGATGCCGATGCGTTCCATTCCGTTCAGAGTCGTTTGCCTGCTGGGAATGAACGACGGCGTATACCCGCGCCAGCTTGCGCCGTTGGGCTTTGACCTGATGAGCCAAAAACCCATGCGCGGGGATCGTAGCCGTCGCGACGATGACCGCTACCTGTTTCTGGAAGCGTTAATCTCGGCGCAGCAGACGCTGTATATCAGCTACATCGGTCGCTCCATCCAGGATAATAGCGAACGCTTTCCCTCTGTACTGGTGCAAGAGTTAGTGGATTACATCGGGCAAAGCCACTATTTGCCGGGCGACGAAACGCTGACCTGTGATGAGAGCGAAGCACGAGTTAAAGCGCATATTACGCGTCTGCATACCCGTATGCCTTTTGATGCGCAAAATTACCAACCCGGCGAACAGCAAAGTTATGCCAGAGAGTGGTTGCCTGCGGCGAGTCAGTCGGGGAAAGCGCATTCTGACTTTGTGCAGCCGCTTCCTTTTACGATGCCGGAAACATTGACTCTGGAAAGTCTGCAGCGTTTTTGGGCCCATCCGGTACGCGCATTTTTTCAGATGCGGCTTCAGGTTAATTTCCGCTCGGAAGAGAGTGAGATTCCTGATGCGGAACCGTTTGAATTAGAGGGATTGACGCGATATCAACTTAACCAACAGTTGCTCAATACGCTGGTTGAAGAGGACGACGCCGAACGCTTGTTCCGCCGTTTCCGGGCTGCGGGAGAGTTGCCTTACGGCGCGTTTGGCGAAATATTCTGGGATGCGCAGTGTCAGGAGATGCAGCAACTGGCAAGCCGGGTCATCGCCTGCCGTAAGCCGAGCCAAAGCCTGGAAGTGGATCTGCTTTGCAATGGCGTTCAGCTAACCGGCTGGCTACCGCAGGTACAGGAGGATGGATTATTGCGCTGGCGTCCCGCTTTAATCAGCGTTGCGCAAGGTGTGCAACTTTGGCTGGAACACCTTGTCTATTGTGCCAGCGGCGGGAGTGGCGAAAGTCGCCTGTTTTTGCGCAAAGAGGGAGAGTGGCGATTTCCGCCTCTTGATAAAACGCAGGCAATGGTTTATCTGGCGCAACTGATTGAAGGCTACCGGGAAGGCATGTCTTCTCCGCTATTGGTACTGCCGGAAAGCGGCGGCGCATGGATAAAAGCCTGTTATGACGCTGAAAATGATGTCATGTTAGACGACGATGATACCTTACAGAAGGCCAGGACAAAGTTTTTACAGGCTTATGAAGGCAACATGATGGTGAGCGGCGAAGGCGAAGATATCTGGTATCAACGTCTTTGGCGTCAGCTGGAATCTGAAACGTTGCAGGCTATCATTGCGCAGTCCCGGCATTACCTGTTACCGCTGTTTCGTTTTAATCAGTCTCGTTGATTGTATGAAAATCGCGCCATTAAAAGGCTTCGACTATGATGCGCTCTTCGTCACGGACTGATTACTGATAAAAAGATGCTGCCTGGTTCAGCACAATAATATCCCGTTCTGCTCAGGTCGATGGTTTACGTGACCATACAGATGAGTGGGAATGAAAGTTAATGATGAGGTCCGTGAATGCCCCGCAGCACCTGGTTCAAAGCGTTATTGTTATTGGTCGCCCTCTGGGGGCCTGCAGTTCAGGCGGATATCGGTTGGCAACCGCTGCAAGAAACTATCCGTAAAAGCGATAAAGATACCCGGCAGTATCAGGCGATACGTCTTGATAATGACATGGTGGTGTTGCTGGTATCCGATCCGCAGGCTGTAAAGTCTCTTTCAGCGTTAGTTGTGCCCGTTGGATCGCTTGAAGATCCTGAGGCTCATCAGGGGCTTGCTCATTATCTTGAGCATATGTGCCTGATGGGGTCAAAAAAATATCCGCAGGCGGATAGCCTTGCCGAATACCTTAAAAGACATGGCGGTAGCCACAACGCCAGCACCGCGCCTTATCGAACAGCCTTCTACCTGGAGGTTGAAAACGACGCGCTTCCAGGCGCCGTAGATCGCCTGGCCGACGCCATTGCCGCGCCATTGCTCGATAAAAAATACGCCGAACGCGAACGAAACGCGGTGAATGCCGAGCTGACGATGGCGCGCACCCGCGACGGTATGCGTATGGCGCAGGTAAGCGCCGAAACCATTAACCCGGCGCATCCAGGCTCGCACTTTTCTGGCGGCAATCTGGAAACGCTAAGCGATAAGCCGGGCAATCCGGTGCAACAGGCGTTGATCGCTTTTCATGAAAAATACTATTCATCTAATCTGATGAAGGCGGTGATTTACAGTAATAAACCCTTGCCGGAACTGGCGCGTATTGCCGCCGCAACTTATGGTCGCGTGCCGAATAAACAGATTAAAAAACCGGAAATTAACGTACCTGTCATCACCGAGGCGCAGAAGGGCATCATTATTCATTACGTGCCGGCGCTACCGCGTAAAGTGCTGCGCGTGGAGTTTCGTATTGATAACAATAGCGCGCAGTTCCGTAGCAAGACCGATGAACTGGTCTCTTATCTGATTGGCAATCGTAGCCCGGGGACGCTCTCTGACTGGCTGCAAAAACAAGGACTGGTCGAAGGTATTAGCGCGGATTCCGATCCGATTGTTAATGGTAACAGCGGCGTATTTGCCATTTCGGCAACGCTGACTGATAAAGGTTTGGCCAATCGTGATGAAGTCGTCGCAGCTATCTTTAGCTATCTCAATACGTTACGTGAAAAAGGGATAGATAAACGTTACTTTGACGAGCTGGCGCATGTGCTGGATCTCGACTTCCGCTATCCGTCGATTACCCGCGATATGGACTATGTCGAATGGCTGGCGGACACTATGATCCGCGTCCCGGTAGCGCATACGCTGGATGCGGCGAATATCGCCGATCGTTACGATCCTGCCGCTATCAAAAATCGCCTGGCGATGATGACGCCGCAGAATGCGCGCATCTGGTACATCAGTCCCCAGGAACCCCATAATAAGATTGCGTATTTTGTGGATGCGCCTTATCAGGTCGATAAGATTAGCGAACAGACGTTTAAAAACTGGCAGAAAAAAGCACAGGGCATTGCGTTGTCGCTGCCGGAGTTAAACCCCTATATTCCTGATGATTTCACGCTTGTGAAGAATGACAAAAACTACGTGCGGCCAGAACTGATTGTCGATAAAGCGGATTTGCGCGTGGTTTATGCGCCGAGTCGTTATTTCGCCAGCGAGCCAAAAGCTGACGTGAGCGTGGTATTGCGTAACCCGCAGGCGATGGACAGCGCCCGCAATCAGGTACTGTTCGCCCTTAATGATTATCTGGCGGGAATGGCGCTCGATCAGCTCAGCAACCAGGCGGCAGTGGGCGGCATTAGCTTTTCCACTAACGCCAACAATGGTCTGATGGTCACTGCGAACGGTTATACCCAGCGTTTGCCGCAGCTTTTCCTGGCGTTGCTGGAAGGATATTTTAGCTACGACGCCACGGAGGAACAGCTGGCGCAGGCGAAATCCTGGTATACGCAGATGATGGATTCTGCGGAGAAGGGAAAAGCCTACGAACAGGCGATTATGCCGGTGCAGATGATTTCGCAGGTGCCATATTTTTCCCGTGATGAACGTCGCGCTTTGCTGCCGTCCATTACGTTGAAAGAGGTGATGGCCTATCGTAATGCGTTAAAAACGGGCGCTCGTCCGGAATTTCTGGTTATAGGGAATATGAGCGAAGCCCAGGCGACCTCTCTGGCGCAAGATGTTCAAAAACAGCTCGCGGCGAACGGATCGGCGTGGTGTCGTAACAAAGACGTGGTGGTTGAGAAAAAGCAGTCCGTAATATTTGAAAAAGCGGGCAGTAGCACCGACTCCGCGTTAGCCGCGGTCTTTGTCCCGGTCGGCTACGACGAGTACGTCAGCGCCGCCTACAGCGCGATGTTAGGTCAGATTGTTCAACCGTGGTTTTACAATCAGCTACGAACCGAAGAGCAACTGGGATACGCTGTTTTCGCCTTTCCGATGAGCGTTGGCCGTCAGTGGGGAATGGGGTTCCTGCTACAGAGCAACGATAAACAGTCCTCTTACCTGTGGCAACGCTATCAGGCATTTTTCCCTGACGCCGAGGCGAAGCTGAGGGCGATGAAGCCGGAAGAGTTCGCCCAAATTCAGCAGGCGATCATTACGCAAATGCGTCAGGCGCCGCAAACGTTGGGCGAAGAAGCATCCCGTTTAAGCAAGGATTTCGATCGGGGTAATATGCGCTTTGACTCGCGTGATAAAATCATCGCTCAGATAAAATTGCTGACGCCACAAAAGCTTGCCGACTTCTTCCACCAGGCGGTGGTGGAACCACAAGGTATGGCAATATTGTCACAGATTGCCGGTAGCCAGAATGGAAAAGCAGAATACGTGCATCCGACAGGCTGGAAAGTGTGGGATAACGTCAGCGCATTGCAGCAAACGTTACCTCTAATGAGCGAAAAGAATGAATGATGTCGCCGAGACTCTTGATCCTCTACGCTTGCCCCTGACAGGCGAGCGTCTGATTGAAGCATCAGCGGGCACAGGCAAAACGTTTACTATCGCGGCGCTGTATCTGCGGTTATTGCTCGGTTTAGGCGGCAGTGCCGCATTTCCCCGTCCGTTGACCGTTGAAGAACTGCTGGTGGTAACCTTTACGGAGGCCGCCACTGAAGAGCTGCGTGGGCGAATCCGCAGTAATATCCATGAGTTGCGCATCGCCTGTCTGCGGGAAAGCACGGATAATCCGCTGTATGCCCGCTTGCTGGAAGAAATTAGCGACAAAAAGCAGGCCGCGCAGTGGTTATTACTGGCGGAACGACAAATGGACGAGGCCGCGGTCTTTACCATCCACGGTTTTTGCCAGCGTATGCTCAGCCTGAACGCTTTCGAATCCGGTATGTTGTTTGAGCAACAGCTTATTGAAGACGAATCTTTGTTGCGTTATCAGGCCTGCGCCGATTTCTGGCGGCGTCATTGCTATCCGCTGCCGCGCGACATCGCGCAGGTGGTGTTTGACGTGTGGAAGGGACCGAAGGCGCTCTTAAAAGATATCGATCGTTATCTGCAGGGCGAAGCGCCGGTCATTAAAGCGCCGCCATCGCAGGAGGAGACGCTGGCATCGCGTCATGAACAGATCCTGGCGCGCATCAACCAGGTGAAGCAGCAGTGGTGTGAGGCGGTTAGCGAGCTGGACGCGCTGATCGAATCATCCGGCATCGATCGCAGAAAATTCAACCGCGGCAATCAGGCGAAATGGATCGAAAAGATCACCGCGTGGGCGCAAGAAGAGACCAAAAATTATCAATTACCCGAGGCGTTGGGAAAATTTTCACAGCGTTTTTTAGCTGAGCGCACCAAAGCTGGCGGCGTGACGCCCCAGCACCCATTGTTTGTCGCCATCGATAACCTGTTGGGCGAACCGCTATCGATTAAAGATCTGGTTCTTACCCGAGCGTTATCAGAGATCCGTGAAACGGTGGCTCGGGAAAAACGCCGGCGCGGCGAGCTGGGGTTTGACGATATGCTCAGCCGTTTAGATACCGCGCTGCGTAGTGAAAGCGGCGAGGCGCTGGCTGCGGCGATTCGTACCCGTTTTCCGGTGGCGATGATCGATGAATTTCAGGATACCGACCCACAACAGTACCGTATTTTTCGCCGTATCTGGCGACATCAACCCGATACGGCGCTATTGCTGATTGGCGATCCTAAACAGGCGATTTATGCGTTTCGTGGCGCGGATATCTTTACCTACATGAAGGCTCGCAGCGAAGTGAGCGCGCACTATACCCTTGACACTAACTGGCGCTCCGCGCCGGGGATGGTGAATAGCGTTAACAAGCTGTTCAGTCAGATGAATGACGCCTTTATGTTCCGCGATATTCCCTTCAGTCCGGTAAAGTTTGCGCCCAGAAACCAGTCGCTGCAATTTAAAGTGAATGACGCGCCTCAACCGGCGATGACCCTGTGGCTAATGGAGGGGGAAAGCTGCGGTTCGGGCGATTATCAAAGTTATATGGCGCAGGTGTGCGCCACGCAAATTCGCGACTGGCTGCGTGCCGGGCAAACGGGCGACGCGCTGCTGACGAACGGCGATTCGTCGCGGCCCGTTCGCGCCTCGGATATTAGCGTGCTGGTGCGCAGCAGGCGGGAAGCCGCGCTGATACGGGATGCGCTGACCTTACTGGCGATCCCCTCCGTCTATCTTTCTAACCGCGACAGCGTATTCGAAACGCTCGAAGCGCAGGAGATGCTGTGGGTGTTGCAGGCGGTGATGGCGCCCGAACGTGAGAATACGCTGCGTAGCGCTCTGGCGACATCAATGATGGGCCTTACCGCGCTGGATATCGAAACGCTTAACAATGATGAAAATGCGTGGGATGCGGTTGTCGAAGAGTTTGATGGCTACCGACAGATTTGGCATAAACGCGGCGTGATGCCTATGCTGCGCGCGCTAATGTCGGCGCGCAATATTGCTGAAAACCTGCTGGCGACGGCGGGAGGCGAACGTCGGCTGACGGATATTCTGCATATTAGCGAACTGTTACAGGAAGCCGGTTCGCAGCTGGAAAGCGAACATGCGCTGGTGCGTTGGCTGGCGCAACATATCCTTGAACCCGATAGCAATGCTTCCAGCCAGCAACTACGTCTGGAAAGCGATAAGCATCTGGTGCAAATCGTCACCATTCATAAATCGAAAGGTCTGGAATACCCGCTGGTCTGGTTACCTTTTATCACCCATTTCCGCGTGCAGGACCAGGCTTTTTATCACGACAGGCACTCCTACGAGGCGGTGCTGGACCTTAGTCACGCCGAAGAGAGCATAGCACTGGCGGAAGCCGAACGCCTGGCGGAAGACCTGCGCCTACTTTATGTCGCGCTGACCCGTGCAGTGTGGCATTGCAGCCTCGGCGTCGCGCCGCTGGTGCGGCGTCGTAGCGATAAGAAAGGCGAGACGGATGTGCACCAAAGCGCGCTTGGGCGACTCCTGCAAAAAGGCGAACCGATGGATGCCGCAGGCCTTCGCGCCTGTATTGAGGCGCTATGCGACGAGGATATCGTGTGTCGAACGCCAGGCAATACGGATAACGACCGCTGGCAAATTGCCGCTGCATCGCACGCGGAACTCAGCGCCAGAACGCTGCAACGTTTGCTTTATGATAGCTGGCGCGTCACCAGTTATTCCGGTTTGCAGCAGCGGGGACATAGCGTGGCGCAAGATCTTATTCCTCGTCTCGACATTGACGCCGCAGGCGTTGGCGAAGCGGCGGAAGCGCCGGCAATGACGCCGCATCACTTTCCTCGCGGGGCATCGCCGGGAACATTTTTGCACAGCCTGTTTGAAGAGCTTGATTTTACTCAACCGATAAACCCCCAATGGGTACAGGAAAAACTAGAGCTGAGTGGTTTTGAGACGCGATGGGAGCCCGTACTTACCCGCTGGCTGGACACCGTGTTGCACGTTCCCCTTAACGAGACGGGCGTTAGTCTGAGCGTGCTGACCGAGCGTGAAAAACAGGTCGAAATGGAGTTTTATCTGCCGATTGCCCAGCCGCTTACCGCCGGAGAGCTGGATGCGTTGATTCGTCGATACGACCCGCTTTCAGCAGGTTGCCCTGCGCTGGATTTCATGCAGGTTCGCGGCATGTTAAAGGGCTTTATCGACCTGGTGTTCCGTTATGAGGGGCGCTATTACCTGCTCGACTATAAATCTAACTGGCTGGGCGAGGATAGCGCCGCTTATACCCAGACGGCGATGGCTGCGGCGATGCAGGCGCATCGCTATGATTTACAGTACCAGCTTTATACGTTGGCATTGCACCGTTACCTTCGTCATCGAATGGCGAATTACGACTATGAACGCCATTTCGGCGGCGTCATCTATCTCTTTTTACGCGGGGTGGATAGCGAACGTCCGCAGCAGGGTATTTTTACCACTCGTCCTGCGGCGGCGTTAATTAACCAACTGGATGATATGTTTGCAGGTGAAATGAGTGAGGAGGCGCAATGACAATCCAGGAGCGGTTGCTGGAGGCCGTTGGACAAAAACTATTACGGCCCATTGATGCCCAGTTTGCTTTAACCGTCGCCGGTAACGACGATCCCGCCGTGACGCTGGCGGCAGCGCTGCTTAGTCATGACGCAGGTGAAGGTCACGTGTGTCTGCCGTTGTCGCGTTTAACGTTAACGGAGGAGGCGCATCCCTTACTGGTCGCCTGGATAAGCGAAACGGCTACGCTAATCGACTGGAAAAAGCGGTTACTGGCGTCTGCGGCGGTTAGCTGCGGCGATAGCCCCGCGCCGTTAATTCTGTGCGGAGATCGCCTCTACCTGAATCGCATGTGGTGCAACGAGCGTACGGTTGCGCGCTTTTTTAACGAAGTTAACCAGGCCATCGCCGTAGATGAAGATCAGTTATCCCGTATTCTGGACGCGCTATTCCCTCCGACAGACGAGGTGAACTGGCAAAAGGTGGCCGCCGCCGTAGCGCTAACTCGCCGTATCTCCGTGATTTCAGGCGGTCCCGGCACCGGTAAAACCACCACCGTCGCGAAGTTGCTGGCGGCATTAATTCAAATGGCGGATGGCGAACGTTGCCGTATCCGGCTGGCGGCGCCGACCGGGAAAGCGGCCGCACGCCTGACGGAGTCGCTCGGCGCGGCGTTGCGTCAGCTTCCTCTTACCGATGCGCAGAAAAAGCGTATACCGGAGGACGCCAGTACGCTGCACCGACTGCTGGGCGCACAGCCCGGCAGCCAGCGATTACGCCATCATGCGGGCAACCCGTTGCATCTGGACGTGCTGGTGGTCGATGAAGCATCAATGATTGATTTGCCGATGATGTCACGTTTGATTGACGCTCTGCCGCCGCACGGGCGGGTCATTTTTCTTGGCGATCGCGATCAGTTGGCATCCGTTGAGGCGGGCGCTGTGTTGGGCGATATTTGCGCCTATGTCAACGCAGGGTTTACGGCGGAACGCGCCCGACAGCTAAGTCGACTCACAGGGAGCGCCATTCCGGCGGGGGCCGGAACGCAAGCCGCGTCTTTACGCGATAGCCTCTGTTTGTTGCAAAAGAGCTACCGTTTCGGCAGCGATTCTGGCATCGGCAAGCTGGCGGCGGCGATTAACTGCGGCGACAGGTCGGCAATCCAGGCTGTTTTTCAGCAGGGGTTTAGCGATATAGAGAAGCGTACATTGCAAAGCAGCGACGATTATGCCGGGATGCTGGATGAAGCGCTGGCGGGCTATGGGCGCTACCTGCGGTTGCTGCATGAGAAAGCGACGCCGGAGGCAATCCTTCAGGCTTTCAATGAGTATCAACTGCTTTGCGCGCTGCGTGAAGGCCCATTTGGCGTGAGGGGACTGAATGACCGCATTGAGCAGGCGATGGTGCAGCAACGAAAAATTCAGCGGCACCCGCACTCTCGCTGGTATGAAGGGCGTCCGGTAATGATTGCGCGCAACGATAGCGCGTTGGGGCTATTTAACGGCGATATTGGTATTGCGCTCGATCGCGGGCAGGGGTTACGCGTCTGGTTTGTGATGCCGGACGGCACGATCAAGTCCGTTCAGCCCAGCCGTCTGCCGGAACATGATACAACCTGGGCGATGACGGTACATAAATCACAGGGGTCTGAATTTGATCACGCCGCGCTGATTTTACCCAGCCAGCGTTCGCCGGTCGTGACGCGGGAGCTGGTGTATACCGCTGTTACGCGGGCGCGGCGGCGGTTATCGCTGTATGCCGATGAACGGATCCTGGCAGGCGCGATTGTGACGCGTACGGAACGGCGCAGCGGGTTAGCCACCTTATTTGATGAAGTCAGTCGTACCGGATAAGACGAGTTCTCGCCGGATGGCGACGCGTAGCGTCTTATCCGGCCTCCAAATGATGCTTTCGAGCGTAGGCCTGATAAGCGCAGCGCCATCAGGCCCACCTTGTTATCCTAAATCCGCCATCAGCACCTTTGAACGTCGCTGATAGTTATACATTTTTTTCTTGCTCTCAGGCAGTAACTCAATATCGACAGGCGTAAAACCGCGCTCCTGGAACCAGTGAATACTGCGCGTCGTCAGCACAAACAATTTACTCAGCCCCATTTGCCGCGCCTGGGCGGCAACCCGCTCCAGAAGCACTTCTCCACGCGATGAGCTGCGGTAATCCGGATGTACCGCTACGCAGGCCATTTCGCCTATTTTCTCTTCCACAAAAGGATACAGCGCCGCGCAGGCGATAGTCATATTATCGCGCTGAATAATGGTAAATTTATCGATCTCCATCTCCAGTTGTTCACGGGAACGGCGTACCAGAATGCCCTGCTGTTCCAGTGGGCGGATAAGCTCCAGAATACCGCCAATATCGTTGATGGTGGCGCGGCGGATCTGCTCGGCGCTCTCCATGACGATCTGCGTACCGATACCGTCACGCGAGAACAGTTCCTGTAATAGCGAGCCATCTTCCTGATAGCTGATCAGATGGCAACGACGAACGCCGCTACGACAGGCTTTTACCGCGCCGCGCAAAAAACGTACGGTTCCGGAGTTGTAGTCGCCCTGCGCTTCCAACTCTTCCACCCGCGCCTGCGCTTCATTCGGGAAGAGTTCAGAAATGATGCCGCCCTCGCTATTGGTAACGCCCTGAGAAGAACAGAAACCGATCATTTTTTCCGCTTTCAGTTTAACGGCGAGTTGAGTGGCAATCTCTTCTGAGGTCAGATTAAAACTTTCGCCGGTCACTGAGACGGCGACCGGCCCCATCAGAACGATCGCGCCGTTATCCAACTGGCGGTTGATCGCATCTTCATCAATGCGCCGGATACGGCCGCTATGACAGTAGTCCACGCCATCATCAACGCCCAGCGGCTGCGCAATGGTGAAATTGCCGCTGACGACATTAATGTGCGCGCCCTGCAACGGCGTATTGTTCAGACTCATCGACAGACGGGCGGTAATATCAAGCTGGAGTAAACCGGCGGCCTGTTTCACCAGCTCCAGTGCTTTGGCGTCCGTCACCCGCGTGTTTTTGTGGTAAATCGGTTCATGATGATGCGCGGCCAGATTGGCGTCGATTTGCGGTCGCGCGCCATACACCACGACAAGGCGAATACCGAGGCTATGCAGTAGCCCGATATCGCTAACGATGCTGGAAAAATTGTCATGCTCAATGGCTTCGCCGCCGAGCATAATGACAAAGGTTTTTCCGCGATGGGTGTTGATATAGGGAACTGAATGGCGAAACCCTTCTACCAGTTCGGTTTTACGTTCCTTTATCATTGCGCGCCCCACTAGTGAATTATTATTCGAAATTAGTGTATTTTTATTCTGTTTTTGCCCACTGTGCAAGCGTAAATTTTATGCGGTCCGATCGCTTTTCTTAGTAATGCCGTGAATATAAAAAGAATGTTTACCCTTTTATAGATGACAGATTATGCGTCATTCGCTAAAGTTTCCGGTCAATTTGGATGAACTTTGTATGATCTCTATTTAGTTTTTGCTCGGGAGAAGCATGTCGGGAGCCAATTCAGCAATCAGCCGTCGCCGTTTACTACAAGGCGCGGGCGCCATGTGGCTATTAAGCGTGAGCCAGGTCGGGCTGGCTGCCGTAAGCCAGGTCGTTGCGGTGCGTATCTGGCCTGCGTCCAGCTATACCCGCGTCACGGTAGAGTCGAATCGTCTGCTGAAATATAAACAATTTGCCTTAAGTAACCCGGACCGCGTGGTGGTAGATATTGAGGATGTGAATCTGAACTCGGTGCTTAAAGGCATTGGCGCGCAGATTCGCAGCGACGATCCGTATATCAAATCCGCAAGGGTAGGGCAGTTTGATCCTAAGACTGTGCGTATGGTCTTTGAGCTAAAACAAAACGTGAAGCCGCAGCTATTTGCGCTGGCGCCTGTGGCAGGCTTTAAAGAACGTCTGGTGATGGATCTTTATCCTGCCAATGCGCAGGATATGCAGGATCCGCTGCTGGCGCTGCTGGAAGACTACAATAAAGGCGATCTGGATAAGCAGGTGCCGCCTTCGCAAAGCGGGCCGCAGCCCGGTAAAGCGGGGCGCGATCGTCCCATTGTCATTATGCTTGATCCGGGACACGGCGGCGAAGACCCCGGCGCGATAGGCAAATACAAAACGCGTGAAAAAGACGTGGTGCTCCAGATAGCCCGCCGCCTGCGCACGTTGATCGAAAAAGAAGGCAACATGAAGGTCTATATGACGCGCAATGAAGACATCTTCATTCCGTTAAAAGTCCGGGTGGCGAAAGCGCAGAAACAGCGCGCCGACCTGTTTGTCTCTATTCATGCGGATGCCTTCACCAGCCGGCAGCCTAGCGGTTCATCCGTATTCGCGCTATCGACCAAAGGCGCCACCAGTACCGCGGCGAAATATCTGGCGCAAACGCAGAACGCCTCGGACTTAATTGGCGGCGTGAGCAAAAGCGGTGACCGTTATGTCGACCATACGATGTTCGATATGGTGCAATCGCTGACCATTGCCGATAGTTTGAAATTCGGTAAAGCGGTGTTGAAGCAGCTTGGTAAAATTAATGACCTGCATAAAAACAAGGTCGAGCAGGCGGGGTTTGCGGTGTTAAAGGCGCCCGATATTCCGTCTATTCTGGTCGAGACGGCGTTTATCAGTAACATTGAAGAAGAACGCAAGCTCAAGACCGCGACGTTCCAGCAACAGGTCGCAGAGTCGATTCTGGCGGGCATTAAAGCGTATTTTGCCGATGGGGCGACGCTGGCGAGAAGAAGTTAACCTGAGATGACGGCGAGTTTATTGCGCGGGTAAGTAGGATGCTGCCCGCATTGTCGTTGCGGACCAGACGACAGATACAAAAAAACACCCGTAAGGGTGTTCATTAAGTTGGTTGCGGGGGCCGGATTTGAACCGACGACCTTCGGGTTATGAGCCCGACGAGCTACCAGGCTGCTCCACCCCGCGTCCGTCTAAACTTGCATTCTCATTGTAATTGGTTGCGGGGGCCGGATTTGAACCGACGACCTTCGGGTTATGAGCCCGACGAGCTACCAGGCTGCTCCACCCCGCGTCCGTGGATGCGCACTATACTCCGCTGAGCTTTTGTTGCAACCCTTTTTTCATATAAATCGCTAATTTCTCATGAATTGCGCAAATACACCGCAGATAGCGCGATTTTTAAACGAATTTACATAATGAGATCGCGATCGCATTTCATTACTTCGGACGGTTTGTTATCTTCACCGGGCACTTTCGATTACGCAGAAGACGAGACACCATGAAAGGACGTTGGGCAAAATATGTGGCGACAGGCGTAATGCTGGCAATGCTGGCTGCCTGTTCATCAAAACCGACCGATCGCGGTCAGCAATATAAGGACGGGAAATTTACCCAGCCCTTCTCCCTGGTAAACCAGCCGGACGCGGTGGGCGCGCCGATTAATGCTGGAGACTTTGCCGAGCAGGTCAACCAGATCCGTTCCGCGTCGCCGCGTTTATACACCAATCAAAGCAACGTCTATAACGCTGTCCAGAACTGGTTACGTTCCGGAGGCGATACGCGTACTATGCGTCAGTTTGGTATCGATGCCTGGCAGATGGAAGGCACCGACAACTACGGTAACGTCCAGTTCACGGGCTACTATACGCCCGTCGTTCAGGCTCGCCATACGCGCCAGGGCGCGTTCCAGTACCCTATCTATAGTATGCCGCCAAAACGCGGGCGCTTACCATCCCGCGCCCAGATCTACGCAGGCGCGCTGAGCGATAAGTACATCCTGGCCTGGAGTAATTCGCTGATGGATAACTTTATTATGGATGTCCAGGGCAGCGGCTATATTGATTTCGGTGACGGTAGTCCACTGAACTTCTTTAGTTATGCCGGTAAAAACGGCTGGCCTTATCGCAGTATTGGTAAAGTGCTTATCGATCGCGGTGAAGTGAAAAAAGAAGATATGTCGATGCAGGCTATACGCGAATGGGGAGAGAAGCACAGCGAAGCGGAAGTGCGTGAATTACTGGAGCAGAACCCGTCGTTCGTCTTCTTTAAGCCGCAATCTTTTGCGCCGGTCAAAGGCGCCAGCGCTGTACCGCTGATTGGGCGAGCATCCGTCGCCTCCGACCGCAGCATCATTCCGCCTGGCACGACCTTGTTGGCGGAAGTACCGTTGCTGGATAACAACGGTAAATTTAGCGGTCAGTATGAGCTACGTTTGATGGTCGCGCTGGATGTCGGCGGAGCGATTAAAGGCCAGCACTTTGATATTTACCAGGGGATCGGCCCGGATGCCGGGCATCGTGCCGGATGGTATAATCACTATGGTCGCGTCTGGGTGTTAAAAAGCGCGCCGGGCGCCGGTAACGTGTTTAGCGGCTGATTGTGGTATTCTGCGACAACCGGATTGCCCGATAACGCGATCGCTATCGGGCCTGAAAATAGTGAGCAGGGGTGAGGAATAACCTCACCTTTTTTTATTCTGAGGTCATATGTCAGTGGTGATAAGTGATGCCTGGCGCCAACGCTTTGGCGGCACCGCGCGTCTGTACGGTGAAAAAGCGCTGCAGCGGTTTGCTGAGGCGCATATCTGCGTCGTGGGAATCGGCGGGGTGGGATCATGGGCGGCAGAGGCGCTGGCGCGTACGGGCATCGGCGCGATTACGCTGATTGATATGGACGATGTCTGCGTGACCAATACGAACCGTCAGATCCATGCGTTGCGTGATAACGTCGGGTTGGCGAAAGCGGAAGTGATGGCCGAACGGATTCGGCAAATTAACCCGGAGTGCCGGGTAACGGTTATCGATGATTTCATCACGCCGGATAACGTGGCGGGTTATATGAACGCGGGTTTTACCTATGTCATTGACGCCATTGACAGCGTTCGTCCAAAAGCCGCGCTGATTGCGTACTGTCGCCGATATAAGGTTCCTTTAGTGACCACTGGCGGCGCGGGCGGGCAGATCGATCCGACGCAAATCCAGGTCGCTGATTTGGCGAAAACCATCCAGGATCCGCTGGCGGCAAAACTGCGTGAGAGATTGAAACATAATTTTGGCGTAGTGAAGAACAGTAAAGGTAAGCTGGGCGTGGACTGCGTTTTTTCCACTGAAGCGCTGGTTTACCCACAGGCGGACGGTTCCGTATGCGCGATGAAAGCTACCGCAGAAGGGCCAAAACGGATGGATTGCGCCTCTGGCTTCGGCGCGGCGACGATGGTGACGGCAACGTTCGGTTTTGTCGCCGTTTCCCATGCGCTGAAGAAGATCATGGCTAAAGCGGCGCGACAAGAATAAAAGGACGGGGCGGAGTGTCACGCAGACGCGTATCCGGCCCTGCGCCCTTTGTTAGCGAAAGAAGCGCTGTACCCTGCCGAACACCGGTTTCAGACGGGCGCGAAGATAATGGGAATATAAATTTTCAGATATGCATAGAAACAACCCGAACCATACTGCACAAAAGCAGAGCAGTTCCGCGTAATTAATGTGCTCGCCAAATATCATAATGGCAAGTAAGAACTGTAAAGACGGCTCTATATATTGCGCCAGTCCGGTGACAATCAACGAGGTGTGATTTAACGCGATGGCAAATAATACCAGTGGAATGATCGTCACTGGCGCCGTCATGACATACAAAAAGAAAGGAGTATTAGCGGATATAATTGGTCCGCTATCGCTAAAGAGAAAGATTAATAGTGAGACAGGCAATGCCCATAATGTTTCAATCGTTATCGATGTCATCACATCATAATGTATAAACTTTCGCGCCAGGCCATATAGCGCAAATGATAATCCCATAGTTAGCGCCAGCGCCGGGAAATGCCGTAGCATGATAATTTGAAAAGTCAGGCCACAGACACCAGAAAAAACGGCGATGGCCTGAAACAACGACAGTTTTTCTTTAAGAAAAATGCATCCCAGCGCAATAACAAATAGCGGGTTGATAAAATAGCCGAGGCTGGCATCAAGTACCAGATGATGGGTTAGCGCATAAATAAAAGATGACCATGAGACAATCATCAAAAGTCCGGCGATCATGCAGAAGAAAAAAGATTTTTTATCTTTCCAGGCATCATGAAATCGCGTTCGCTGCCGAAATAACAATCTTACTGCCAGTAATAATGGAATTGACCAGAACACCCGGTATATCAATATTTGTGCGAGATTTCCCCCTGATAAATATTGATAATATAAAGGTGTTAACCCCCATAATATAAATGCCAGCACCACAAACATGGTACCGCTACGCAGATATTTTTCCACTTATCCATATCCTGTTATAACTTCACCCGATGCGTATGAATTTTCCAGTTCACCTGCTACGCTACATCGAGTGGCTTTATTTACTCTAAAATCTTCACGCCGTTTTAACATGGATTCTAACATTGTAATTTCATTGTGATAGCTGATAAAAATCAAAAGAATGTTTATCAGGGAAATCTGACGCCGAAACTAATAAAGTGACTGGATTATTTTATCTGCATCGCCTGACCGCCGCGGACGGCGCTGTCAGGCGACAGAATATTTACGCTATTTCAACGCTTATGCGTTGCGGCAACAATCGCTTCGCTCAGCGCGTTCAGCCCCTGACTACGTGAGGCGCTAAGCTGGGCGCGTAAACCCAGCTCATCAAACAGCGCCAGCGGTGAACGAGCCTGTAATTCGGCGGCGTTTTTTCCTTCCACTGCGGTGAGCAATACCGCCAGCAGGCCGCGGACAATCCGCCCCTCACTGTCGCCGAAAAAGTGCATCGTTCCGTTATCTGATCGGGTAAAGCCCAGCCAGACGCGGTTCTCGCAGCCGGCTATCTCTTTCGCCTGCGCTTTGCATTCATCCGGCAGAGCGGGGAGCTGTTTTCCTAACAGAATCAACTGACGATATTTATCCTCCCACTGGGTCAGCGGGAGAAAGATAGCGCGTAACGTCTCTTCCGTTACCGTTGTGCCGAACGGGTGTCCGGTATAAAGAGGGTTTGTCATTAATCCACCATCAGTTCCAGCGCGCGGTCAACGGCGTTAACCAACGCATCCACATCATGTTGGGTATTATACGGCGCAAAAGAGGCGCGCAGAGTCCCTGTGACGCCAAGTTCCGCCAGCAATGGCTGGGCGCAATGTTGCCCGGCCCGGAGCGCAATACCGTATTCCGCCAGCAGCGTCACCATATCGCCATGGTGCACGCCGACAAAATCAAAGGCCAGCAGGCTGGAGTCCTGGCAGCGGAACGAACGAAAGCCCGGACGTTTCGCCAGTGCGTCTTCCGCCAGCGTCGCCAGCCCGCGGCTCCAGTTTTCGGCCTGTTCAATATCGATATCGGACAGCCATTCCAGCGCAGCGCTCAGGCCGATGACCCCGGCGACGTTCGGCGTCCCCGCTTCCAGTTTCCAGGGAGCGCTTTGAGTGGTGAAGCCTTCAAAGCTAACGTCACGGATCATCTTGCCGCCGCCGAGCCAGGGCGACATCGCCTCAAGAAGCTCCGGCTTACCGTACAGCACGCCGATACCGGTCGGGCCATACAGTTTGTGAGCGGAAAAAGCATAAAAATCGATATCAAGCTGCTGGACATCCGCCGGGAAGTGTACAGCGCCTTGCGCGCCATCTACCATCACGACCATTCCCGCCGCGTGAGCGGCGCTGATAGCGCCTGTGAGATCCGGACAGCCGCCCGTTACGTTCGACATTTGCCCCAGCGCCAGTATCCGGCTGCGCGACGTGATCAGTTCCGGCAGACGCTCAACATCAGGAAGACGTCGGTCATTAAGCGGCAGTTTTATGACCTGCGCGCCGGTTTGTTGCGCCACCATCAGCCAGGGCACAAGGTTGGCGTGATGCTCGGCGACGCTAACGATAATTTCATCGCCGGGGCGCAGACGAGGACGGGCGTAACACTGCGCCACCATGTTGATCGCTTCGGTGGTGCCGCGTGTCCAGACGATACTTTTTTCATCGGGCGCGTTTAACAGCCGCGCTGCTTTTGCTCTGGCCGCTTCATATTGCGCCGTCAGGCGCTGCGCCTGCGCAAACTGGCTACGATGAACGTTACCGGCGCTCAAACAATAAAACTGGTGCGTGGCGTCAATGACTGCCTGTGGCTTTAATGCCGTGGCGGCGCTATCGAGATAAACACCCGCATCGGCTAGCGCGGGAAACTGCGCGCGAAACTGCGTGGGATTAAAAGCGTTCATGATATTCCTCGGTTCAGTTTACCGATCGTGGCGTAAAAGCGCGGCTGATACAAGGTTTGTCCTAACCATCGGAATCGTCTGTATATCCTGGCGAATTATGTAAAGGAGGTTATGCTGAATAATGTTAGGCGAATGTTTAAGCCTGTTACGGAGTCCGCTTTAAATAGCACAAACAGCTTTAAGGAGAAGAAGATGAAAAAGACTGCCGCAATTATCTCTGCATGTATGCTGACTTTTGCCCTGAGCGCCTGTTCCGGTCCTAATTACGTTATGCACACCAATGATGGACGTAGCATTGTGACCGACGGTAAACCCCAGACCGATAACGATACCGGTATGATTTCGTATAAAGACGCTAATGGCAACAAACAGCAGATCAATCGTACTGACGTGAAAGAGATGGTGGCTCTGGAAAACTAACCGTTTGTTATACAAAAAAAAGCACCGCAATATGGCGGTGCTACATTAATCACTATGGACAGACAGGGTAAATGTACAGGAAGTGAAAAAGGGTAGTCTCGCTACCGTGGTCTGAATCGCAGACCAATTGCAAACACAACAACACAACATCACAACCGTAAGCCAAAAGCCCATCAGAACACGCATTCCGATAAAACTTTTCGTTCCGGCTCAGGAAGTGCCGCCACTATAGGTATTTGCTGGTAGAACCTCAACGGACAATTTATAATGTCTCAGATTAAAAAAACTAATAGGTTACATGTTGTTACCTATTTGTTAAATTCATTCGACATTAAGTCCAGAGGCCATGTCAAAACGATTACCTCCTTTAAATGCGTTACGTGTTTTTGATGCTGCCGCGCGCCATTTGAGCTTTACGCGAGCAGCGGAAGAACTTTTTGTGACGCAGGCCGCAGTAAGCCACCAAATTAAGTCACTTGAGGATTTTTTGGGGCTAAAACTGTTCCGCCGCCGCAATCGTTCGCTGTTGTTGACGGAAGAAGGCCAAAGCTATTTTCTCGACATTAAAGAGATATTTTCCCAGCTCACGGAAGCAACGCGTAAGCTCCAGGCGCGCAGTGCCAAAGGGGCGCTGACGGTGAGTTTACCGCCCAGTTTTGCCATCCAGTGGCTGGTGCCCAGACTCTCCAGCTTTAACTCAGCTTATCCGGGAATTGACGTTCGGATACAAGCCGTTGACCGTCAGGAAGATAAACTGGCAGACGATGTCGATGTCGCGATTTTTTATGGCCGGGGAAACTGGCCGGGCTTGCGCGTCGAAAAATTATACGCAGAATATTTACTGCCCGTCTGTTCTCCTTTATTACTCACAGGCGAAAAACCGTTAAAAACGCCGGAAGATCTGGCGAAACACACGTTATTGCACGATGCCTCCCGGCGTGACTGGCAGGCCTATACTCGTCAGTTAGGGCTCAACCATATTAACGTTCAGCAAGGGCCGATATTTAGCCACAGCGCGATGGTGCTACAGGCCGCTATTCACGGACAGGGGATCGCGCTGGCGAATAATGTTATGGCGCAGTCTGAAATTGAAGCCGGGCGACTGGTGTGTCCATTTAACGATGTTCTGGTGAGTAAGAATGCTTTTTATCTGGTTTGTCATGACAGCCAGGCAGAACTGGGTAAAATAGCCGCCTTCCGTCAGTGGATTTTGGCGAAGGCGGCGACGGAGCAAGAAAAATTCCGTTTTCGTTACGAACAATAATTAACTTAGGGTATGACCATGACCAGCCGTTTTATGCTGATTGTCGCCGCTATCAGCGGTTTTATTTACGTTGCTCTGGGCGCGTTCGGGGCGCATGTTTTGAGTAAAACCCTGGGCGTGGTTGAAATGGGCTGGATTCAGACCGGCCTGCAATATCAGGCGTTCCATACGCTGGCGATCTTTGGCCTGGCGGTGGCGATGCAGCGCCGTATCAGCATCTGGTTTTACTGGAGCAGCGTTTTTCTGGCGCTGGGCACGGTGCTGTTTAGCGGCAGTCTGTACTGCCTTGCGCTTTCGCATCTGCGCCTGTGGGCGTATATCACGCCTGTCGGCGGCGTCAGTTTCCTGGTGGGCTGGGCGCTATTACTGATTGGCGCCATTCGTATGAAACGTAAGGGCGCGAGCCATGAATAAAGTTGTATTGCTCTGCCGTCCGGGGTTTGAAAAAGAGTGCGCTGCAGAAATTACCGATAAAGCGGGAAAACGGGAAATATTTGGTTTTGCACGCGTAAAAGAGAACGCAGGCTATGTCATTTATGAATGCTACCAGCCGGAAGATGGCGAAAAGCTGATTTCAGAGCTGCCGTTCAGTTCGCTGATTTTCGCCCGCCAGTGGTTTGTGGTGGGTGAACTGCTGCAACATTTACCGCCGGAAGACAGAATTACGCCGATTGTCGGCATGTTGCAGGGCGTAGTGGAAAAGGGCGGCGAGCTGCGGGTTGAAGTCGCCGACACCAATGAAAGTAAAGAACTGATGAAGTTCTGCCGCAAATTTACGGTGCCGCTGCGCGCGGCTTTGCGTGATGCGGGCGTATTGACGAATTATGAAACGCCGAAGCGTCCGGTCGTTCATGTCTTTTTTATCGCGCCAGGATGCTGCTATACCGGCTATTCGTTCACACATAACAATTCACCGTTTTATATGGGCATCCCGCGTTTGAAGTTTCCGTCTGATGCGCCGAGCCGCTCAACGCTGAAACTGGAAGAGGCGCTCCACGTTTTCATCCCGGAAGATGAGTGGGATGAACGTCTGGCGAACGGCATGTATGCGGTGGATTTGGGCGCCTGTCCCGGCGGATGGACGTACCAGTTAGTGAAGCGCAATATGTGGGTCTACTCCGTAGATAACGGCCCGATGGCGCAAAGCCTGATGGACACCGGACAGGTGACATGGTTGCGTGAGGATGGCTTTAGGTACCGTCCGAACCGGAATAATATTTCATGGATGGTCTGCGATATGGTGGAGAAGCCGGCCAAAGTCACCGCATTAATGGCGCAGTGGCTGGTGAACGGCTGGTGCCGGGAGACGATTTTTAACCTTAAACTGCCGATGAAAAAACGCTATGAAGAGGTGTCGCATAACCTGGCGTATCTTCAGGCGCAGTTGGATGAGCATGGCGTTAATGCGCAGATCCAGGCGCGTCAGCTTTATCACGATCGCGAAGAAGTGACGGTGCACGTGCGTCGGTTGTGGGCGGCTGTTGGTGGGCGTCGCGACGAGCGATAAAAACGCGCTGCCGTCATCCGGCGCGTCATCAGCGCCGGATGACGCACGCTTATCCGGCCTATGACTGCGGCGCATCTGAAACAATATGCGTCACGTCATCCAGATGGCCGATGCGCGCCTCTCCTGAACGATTAAATTTACTTTTATCAATCAATAATAAAGACTGCGAGGCGCGCCTGAGCAGGATAGATTTAAAATCGGCGTTGATCGCATTGGAGTCCCACAGATCGCCGCCGCTGTCGATCCCCTCGCAGGAAAAGATGAACAGATCGATATCAAGCGATTTTAGCTGTGAGATAAGCGACGGATTAACGTAACAGCCATATTTACGTTCAAGCTGGCCGCCGGAACTTATCAGCGCAATGCGTTCGCGTTTTCCCAGCTCCTGACAGATAGGATGGCTATTGGTAAAAACCTGAATGGGAATATCCGGCAACTGGCGGGCCAGATACCAGCAGGTTGAACTGGCATCCAACGCAATCGTCATTCCTTCTTCTATCCACGCTAACGCTTCACGGGCAATATCGGCTTTATGCGCATAATGGCTTTTCAGGCGGATATGGAATGGATCGCCGCTGTCCTGATTTTCACGATGAATATATTTAGCTCGTCCGTGATTACGCAGCACTTTTCCCTGCGTCTGTAGTTCACTGAGATCGCGGCGGATGGTCTCTTTACTGACGTTAAGCCGGGTGGCCAGCGCTTCGGTGGTCAGACTTTTATGATTGATCAGCAGATCGACTATCGCTTGTTGGCGTGCCGCTTTCATTTTTCTCATCCCATCATTCGATGAACGCCCGCGTCATGCGGGCGCACCGGCAAGAGATTACGGCGTTACCCCTTTTTTTAAAAGAATATTTCCGTACTTCGCGCACTCACCTGTGATAACGATCGCAAACGCTTTTTGCGCCCGCTCATAAAACGCATAGCGGTCGATACGAACGATATCCGGGCACGGCGCTTCTAATGACAAAGCATCGCGATAGCGCGCTTCAACGCTGGGATCGAGCGTGTCGCCTTCCACGGCGGCCATCATCACCAGCGGCGGGGCGTAGCTATCCAGCTCAAAGAGCGGAATGATTGCCCGCAGTAGATCGCTGACGCTAAGACCATCGGCGCGAATCACCTGCGGGCCCAGGCTATGCGCGGGAAAGTGAGCGTCGGAAAAAATGATTTCGTCCCCGTGGCCCATCTCGGCCAGCACTTTGAGCAGTGTCGGGGAAATTAACGGTGAAATGGTTTTTAGCATTTCATACTCCCTCAATAATTTCAGGTTCGGTTTGCGGCCAGAAATAGCGATACTGATAATTGACCTGCGCACGCGCCTGTTCCGGGCTACTAAATTCGCCTACGCCGTACCAGCCAAACATGGCAGCGCCGGCCACGGTGGTTTCCGCGTCGTCCAGCACTTTGATAGGAATATCAAGCTGATTCGCTTTAATTTGATTCCACAAAGCGTTGCGACTGCCGCCGCCAACCAGTAACAGTTCTGTGGCGTTAAAATGACCGATTTTCTCCAGCGTGCGCAGATTACGCTGCAGTTGCGCCGTCAGGCCTTCCAGCGCGGCGCGATAGAAATGGCCGCGGGTGGTATTGAGCGTCACGCCCTGCCAGCCTGCATTTTGGCAAGCGAGTAGATCGCACTGCATCCGCACGCCTTCCGCGCCAGCGGGAATAGCGCGCGCTTCGTCGATCAGCGTTTGCCATGGCGTTTCCGGCGTCCACAGCAGTTTTCGTACCCATTCGAGTACGCCGGAGGCCAGCCACTGCATTCCGGGGTTATAAAGCCCCGACTGACTGTCCAGTTCACAGGTCGAGCCCGGATACTGACTGAGCAGCGAGGTATCCACCTGACCGCTGCGCACCATCAGAATCTCCCATGTTCCGGAGGAGAGCACCGGTTCACCTTGCTGCGCGCCAGCGCCGAATAACGCGAACTGAGTATCGTGTCCGGCAGAGATCACCGGCACACCCGCCGGGAGACCGAGTAGCCTGGCCGCGTCTGTCTGTAGCGTGCCTATCGGGGCGCCCGCTTCCACGATACGCGGGAACAGGCGGCGCGCCAGGCCCGTCGCCTGCAGGATTTCCGGACTAAAGTCGCGCTGATGGATATCCAGTAGCTGGCTGGTGCCTGCCATAGTGATATCGGTCGTAAACTCGCCGGTCAGACGGTGGTTAATCAGCGACGAGATAAACAGCCAGCAGTGAGCTTGTTCCAGCAGGCGCGGATGATTCTCTTTAAGCCAGACTAGTTTATACAGCGTGTTAAAGCTGAACGCGCCGACGCCGGAGAGCGTCTGCAATTGCCGGGGCGAGATAAAGCGCTCAATCGTTTCCATCACGGCAGCGGTTCGCGGGCATTTCCAACTGATGACCGGGTAGAGCAGCTTACCCTGCGCATCGACCAGCGCGCCATCGACGCCGAACGTAGTCACCGTAATACCGCGAACAACACACTCCGACAGGGCGCTGGAGAGTGACCTGCAGCAGTCGGCGAAACGTTGCAGGATGGCGTCCAGCGACCACTGATGCCAGGCGCTATTTTCTGCGGCAATGTCGCTGGCGTTAGCGGTTGAGGCGCGGGCGACAATTTTCCCCTGGCGATCAACGGCGATCGCCCGAACGTTAGTCGCACCGCAGTCGAGAACCAGGATAACGTCTTGTTTCATAGATAACTCCATAAACGCCGCCCGATGGCGCTACGCTTATCCGGCCTACGGTTCACGCGCCCGTAGGCCCGGTAAGCCTGCGCCACCGGGCTAAGCCGCATTAACGTTTATACAGCGGGCCATAATTTTGGCAGGCGCGATAATCCTGGCCTTCGATATCCATACCGTGAGCTGCCCAGGCGGAAGGACGGTAGATCTTCGCCTCCTCCACGTTGTGCATACATACCGGGATACGCAGCATCGCGGCGAGAGTAATAAAGTCCGCCCCTACATGACCGATGGTGAGTACGCCGTGGTTAGCGCCCCAGTTCGCCATCACCGAATAGACATCGGTAAACGGGCCTTTTCCGGTAAGGCGCGGCGCAAACCAGGTGGTAGGCCAGGTAGAGTTGGTGCGGGCATCAAGCTGATCGTGCATCGCTTTCGGCAGTTCGACGCTCCAGCCCTCGGCGATTTGCAGCACTGGTCCCAGGCCTTTGATGATATTCACGCGGGTCATGGTGAATGGCACGCCGCCTTCGGTCAGGAAACGGGATGAGTAGCCGCCGCCGCGGAAGTATTCGTGAATCGCCGGGCACCATTCAGTGGCCGCCAGACACGCATCCGCCTCTTGTTGGCTGATTTCCCAGTGTGGTTTCATGGTCGGCTTGCCTTCGCTGTCGCGCTGTTTACAGGCACCGTCCAGAGCGGCAGAACCGGAGTTAATCAGGTGAATAATGCCGTGTTCCGCCAGGCCGCTAAGCGCCTGGCCGGTGACGCGTTCTACGGCTTCCGGCGACCAGTAGGTTCGCACGTCGGCGAATATCTGCGCGGTACCAGTGAGTTGATGGCCGAACAGCATCGCTACGCCGTTCAGACTGTCATTTTCGGTGGCGACGACAAACGGTTCGCGTACGCCGTTCCAGTCAAAAGAACTATTGAGCAGCGCTTCGGCGGTATCGCCGTTCGGGTATTGATCGGTCCAGTGGCGCTGGCCCTGGAAGCCGGCGGCAATGGCGTTGTAGCCCAGCGATTCTTCAACTAACCCTTTGTCCGCCAGCGTCTTGTTGCCCTGCATCATGTCGCGAATACACATTGCCATCAGCAGGCTCTCTTTTAGCACCGCGCGGTTCTGAGCTTCATTGCGCTTATACTGCGAGGCGTTTTGATCTTCGCCGTAGCGGAAGTTTTTATCCGCCCACGCCAGCGCCATCTCCAGTTCGGCCTCATCATAAATTTTTTGATCGATACGGCGGCGCAGTTCGGTCATATCTACCGCTTGCACCTTCATGCCCAGCCAGGATTCAAAGAAGTTATGATCGACAATGGAACCCGCGATCCCCATCGACACGCCGCCGACGGAGAGGTAGCTTTTGCCTTTCATGCTGGCTACCGCTAACCCTGCCCGCGCAAAACGCAGCAGTTTTTCTTCGACGTCGGCGGGAATGGAGGTATCGTCGGCATCCTGCACATCATGGCCATAAATGGAGAACGCCGGAATGCCTTTCTGGCTGTGCGCCGCCAGCGCCGCGGCAAGGTAAACCGCCCCAGGACGCTCTGTGCCGTTAAAGCCCCAGATGGCTTTTGGACGCATCGGGTCCATATCAATGGTTTCGCTGCCATAGCACCAGCATGGCGTAACGGTAATGGTCACGCCCACGTTTTGGCTGCTGAATTTTTCTTCACAGGCGGCGGATTCCGCCATTCCGGCAATACAGGTATCCGCAATGACGCACTCCACCTGAGCCCCACAGGCGTGGCGGATTTTCTCGGTGATGAGCGCCGCCGTCGCTTTCGCCATGTTCATGGTTTGCTCTTCGAGCGACTCGCGTACGCCCATACGACGTCCATCAATCACCGGGCGGATACCGATTTTCGGTAAGCTGATTTTTTTCATGACAGATTCCTCACGTTATTCGGATAAATGTTCAGTTTGTCGCCGCTTGTGAACGGAAACGGGCAAAAATGAAGATGACGGCAAAGCACAATGCCGGAACCAGTTCGGCGGTCGGGATTTTGCCTGCGGCGTCGCTAACGAAGCCCATTACTGGCGTGACAATACCGCCGCCAATGATGGTCATGACGATAAAAGACGAGCCGTACTTAGTGTCCTGTCCCAGATTTTTGATACCCAGCGAGAAGATGGTCGGGTACTGGATTGACATAAATGCGCTACACAACGTCAGCGCCAGCAGGCCGATATGTCCGCCGCTAAAGGCGGAAATCAGACACAGGAGCATGGCAAACAGGGCGTAGGCGGCCAGCACTTTATGCGGCGCGAAGCGGCTGATAAGCCAGGTCCCGGTGAAACGGCCGATAAAGAAGCACACCATCGTGCCGGTCAGGTAATTGGCGGCGAAACCGGGCGTCATTCCAGGGATCTCCTCAATGGCGTAGCGGATCAGATAGCTCCAGCAGGCGGTTTGCGCCCCCACGTAGCAGAACTGCGCCAGCACCGCCCAGCGCCAGTGGCGGATACGGATGAGTCGGGAGAGAGAAGATAAGAAAGAGCTTTGTTTCGCATCGCTATGATCGTCACTTTGCAGGGCCGGAAATTTGGTCAGCATAATCAGCAGCGCAACTACTAATACGATGGCGACGATAATCATGTATGGCGTTTGTACCGATAACACCAGGCTGTGTTTATAGGCGCTAAGCTGATCCGGCGTCATTTTATCAAGCGCTTCTTGCGATTGATGCGGCACGTTAGACAAAATAAGGCTTTGCCCAAACACAACGGCGATAATAGCGCCAAAGGAGTTAAAAGTTTGCGCCAGATTAAGCCGGAAATGTCCGCCGCTTTCTGGACCTAATACCGTAACAAAAGGGTTGGCCGCAGTTTCAAGGCAGCCTAAACCGGCGGCGATGATAAACAGGCCAATTAAAAATAATGTGTAATTCATTATCTCGGCGGCGGGCCAGAATAATGCGGCGCCAACAGCATACAAAAAAAGCCCGGTGATAATCCCTGCTTTATAACTGAGTTTTTTCATCAAAATCCCAGCGGGGATTGGAATGACGAAATAACCGAAATAAAAGGCTGACTGAATAAGCCCAGCCTGAAAGTTAGTTAGCGTAAAAGCTTGTTGAAACTGCGGTAATAAAATGTCATTCAGATTATTGGCGACGGCCCACAGAAAAAATAGCGAGCAAAGTAAGGCGAATGGAATAATGTAGCGCTTGCTCTTGCTTTGCTCTGCATCCACAGCACGAAAACTCTGCGTTTGTATTGTTGTGTTTCCCATAGCATCCTCATCGGTTCAGAAGCTTTTGCGTGCGGTCGGTTCTGGTCACCAGACCGTAAAATTAGGTGAGTTCGCTTTTCTTACCGGTAATAAATTGGCGTCCGGAATGAACTCATGGAGTCATTTTCAAATAAAAAAGGCCTTTTAATATGATGGCGGTCACATTTATACCTGAGAGCAGAGCGTTCTGTGATTATCATCACTTTAATTTTCATAAAAAAATGACCGTTTGAGATGTTTAATTTAAAAAACCACAGACTGAATGCCCGAATTAAATTATTGCCACGAAAACGGGCAGTAGTAACTTATTCTTCATCTTTGCCCGTTTTAAAAAATATTATTAAGAGCGGGCATTTATCGGCGAGAGAAACGGTAGTCGTCTGGTTTATCGTGGCGAATTAATTGATGTGAATCACAAAATATCGTTATTTAAATTCCCTTCTCTTTATTCAGTATGATGATAGTTGCTAACTATTCGATTATTTCAACAGGACAGCAGCGCGATGCGAAAGGCGGTTTTGTTGTCTCATTTTGAATCACAGAGAGAGGTAAATAATGGAACGAAATAGACTGGCGCGGCAGATTATTGATACCTGTCTGGAAATGACGCGGTTAGGGTTAAATCAGGGGACGGCAGGTAACGTGAGCGTACGTTATCAGGGCGGAATGCTGATTACGCCGACGGGGATCCCCTACGAGAAGCTGACAGAGTCGCACATTGTCTTTATTGATGCAGACGGTCAGCATGAGCAGGGCAAGCTGCCTTCCAGCGAGTGGCGTTTTCATATGGCGGCATACCAGACGCGCCCTGATGCCAATGCCGTGGTACATAACCACGCGGTCCATTGTACGGCAGTCTCGATCCTCAATCGCCCGATTCCGGCGATTCACTACATGATTGCCGCCGCAGGAGGAAACTCTATTCCCTGCGCGCCCTACGCCACTTTTGGCACCCGCGAACTTTCTGACCATGTTGCCGTGGCGCTTAAAAATCGTAAAGCGACGCTGTTACAGCATCACGGGCTTATCGCTTGTGAAGAAAATTTAGACAAAGCGTTGTGGCTGGCGCATGAAGTGGAAGTGCTGGCGCAGCTCTATTTAAGTACGCTGGCCATTGTCGATCCGGTACCGGTACTGGATGACGAGGCGATCGCTATCGTACTGGAGAAATTTAAAACTTACGGGTTACGTATTGAAGAGTGATGTCAGGAGACAGGCGATGGCGAACAGAATGATTCTGAATGAAACGGCATGGTTTGGCCGGGGAGCGGTGGACGCATTAACCGATGAGGTGACGCGCCGCGGTTATCATAAAGCGCTGATTGTTACCGATAAAACGCTGGTGCAATGCGGTGTGGTCGATAAAGTGACAAGCAGAATGGATGCCGCAGGGCTGGCGTGGGAGATCTATGCGGGCGTGATCCCTAATCCTACGATTTCCGTTGTTCAGGAAGGGCTTAAAGTCTTTACCCAAAGTGGTGCGGACTATCTTATCGCCATTGGCGGCGGTTCTCCGCAGGATACCTGCAAAGCGATCGGTATTATCAGTAACAATCCGGAATTTGCCGATGTGCGCAGTCTGGAAGGGCTATCGCCGACCCGTAAACCCAGCGTGCCGATTATGGCGATCCCGACAACGGCGGGAACCGCGGCGGAAGTCACTATCAATTATGTGATTACCGATGAAGAGAAACGGCGCAAATTCGTTTGTGTCGATCCACATGATATTCCGCAGGCGGCATTTATCGATGCCGATATGATGGACGGTATGCCGCCCGCGCTGAAAGCGGCAACGGGCGTGGATGCGCTAACCCATGCTATTGAAGGCTATATTACCCGGGCCGCATGGGCGCTGACGGATGCATTACATATCAAAGCCATTGAGATTATTGCTGGCGCGCTGCGCGGCGCCGTAGCCGGAGAAAAAGAGGCCGGTGAGGCGATGGCGCTGGGGCAATACGTTGCCGGGATGGGGTTTTCCAATGTGGGGCTGGGACTGGTGCATGGGATGGCGCATCCGTTGGGCGCGTTTTACAACACGCCACACGGCGTCGCGAATGCTATTTTGCTTCCGCATGTGATGCGTTTCAATGCCGGGTCTACCAACGAGAAATTTCGTGATATCGCCCGGGCGATGGGGGTGAAGGTAGAAGGATTGAGTCTTGAAGAGGCGCGTAATGCCGCAGTGGAAGCCGTATTTGCGTTAAATCGCGATGTGGGAATTCCGCTGCATTTGCGTGATGTCGGCGTTCGAAAAGAGGATATCCCGGCGCTGGCGCAGGCGGCGTTCGATGATGTCTGTACGGGCGGCAATCCGCGTGAAGCGAGTCTGGCGGACATTGTCGAACTGTATCATATCGCCTGGTAATTTTGCCGGATGGCGCTGCGCTTATCCGCTCTACATTTCGTGCAGTCCTGTAGGCAGGATAAGGCGTTCACGCCGCCATCCGGCAACAAAACTACCGCGCCAGCCGTAGCTGCTGTAAGTTTCCGTCGATATGTAAATCGGTTTGCAGACGTGCAATATCGCGGCAAAGAAATGCCATTTCTTTATGCGTCTCAAGCTTTTTGCGCCACTTTTCCGGCACCTCGTCCAGATGGGCGTAAATTCCCTCCAGATTTTGAAACTGAATCAACAGCTGGGTCGCGCTTTTGGGGCCGATACCGGCAACGCCGGGGACTTTCGAACTGCTGATTCCTGCCAGACCCCAGTAATCCGGCAACTGCCGGGGAAGTACGCCAAACTCTTTTTCAATAAACGGCGCGTCCAGCCAGCGTTTCTGGAAGTAGTCGCGAATGCGCAATCCCGGAGAGAGCAACTGGCAATAGCCTTTATCGGTTGACACAATGGTTGCCTGGTGTCCGGCTTCGGTAACTTTTAGCGCCAGCGTCGCCGCCAGATCGTCCGCTTCGTTACCGTCTGATGCCCAACAGCGTACGCCGCGCTGTTCAAATGCGGCGCGTAGGGCGGGCATTTCGTTATGTAAATCGTTAGGCATCGGCGGACGTCCTGCTTTGTAGTCCGGCAAACGCTGATGACGCCAGCCGCTGCTGCGCGCGTCGTCATCAAATACCGCTACGGCATGGGTTGGCTGGCTGTGAATAATCAATTGATCGAGCGCGTGTTGGCAGGTTTCCACACAGGGCGATCCCTGAACGGCGTGAATACGGCGAATCAAATTGAGCGCGTCGACGATAAGCAGATGAGCAGCCACGGTGTTCTCCCTTACAAACCTGCGCGTAGGGTAACATTCACGGCGGGGGGAGGCGAGCATTGCGAAATAGCGCTATCCGTAGGCCTGATAAGCGAAGCGATATCAGGCAACAAAGCCGGATGGCGGCGAGCGCCTTATCCGGCCTACAGATCCTAAAATGTGCTGAGAATTAATCGCAGGTAACGATCTTCATCGCCAGGCCGCCGCGCGAAGTTTCGCGGTACTTAGCGTTCATGTCTTTACCGGTTTCGTACATGGTCTCAATCACTTTATCGAGGCATACGCGCGGTTCGCTGGTACGGCGCAGCGCCATACGCGCGGCGTTGACTGCTTTGACTGAAGCAATCGCGTTACGCTCAATGCAGGGAACCTGGACCTGGCCGGCAACCGGATCGCAAGTTAACCCCAGATTGTGCTCCATGGCGATTTCTGCGGCGATACACACCTGCGCCGGACTACCGCCCAGCAGCTCGGCCAGACCCGCTGCCGCCATGGAACAGGCCACGCCGACTTCTCCCTGACAACCCACTTCGGCGCCGGAAATAGAGGCGTTCATCTTATACAGCGAGCCAATCGCGCTGGCGACCAGCATATAGCGAGCAAGTGAGTTAGCATTTACTTCGCGGATAAACTTGTCATAGTACGCCAGCACCGCCGGAACAATACCACATGCGCCGTTAGTCGGCGCAGTGACTACTCGTCCGCCTGCGGCATTCTCTTCGTTCACCGCCAGCGCGAACATATTGATCCAGTCGACGACCGCCATCGGATCGGTGGTGGTCTTATCCTGACTGACCAGCACCCGACGCAGCGCCGCCGCGCGACGCGGAACGCGCAGTTTGCCCGGCAATACGCCCTCGGTGGTGATACCGCGCTCAATACCGCTGCGCATCACCTCCCAGACCCTGGCGAAGTGCTGCTCCAGCGCTTCTTTACTGTGCAGGGCCAGTTCGTTTTGCATCATCAGACCGGAGAGCGACAGACCCGTCTCCTGGCAATGGCGCTGTAAATCCGCGGCGGTTTTGTAAGGGTACGGTACGTTAACGGGTTCGCTATTCGTCAAACCAAAGTGCTCTTCATCGACGATAAAGCCGCCGCCAATGGAGTAGTAGGTTTGGCTGTAGAGCACCTTATCGCCCGCCAGCGCGGTAATACGCATCCCGTTTTCATGCAGAGACAGGTTGTCGGCGTGGAAATTCATGCACTTATCGACCGGAAATTCGACTTCATGCTGCCCATTAGCCAGTAGTAAACGCCCATGGGTGTTCACATCCTGGATAAAGGACGGAATGGCGTCGATATCGACGGTGTCCGGCAGATTCCCCGCCAGGCCCATAATAATGGCGATATCAGTGTGGTGGCCTTTACCCGTCAATGACAGAGAGCCGTAGACATCCACCACGACGCGGGTGACATCTATAAGGATATGGCGGGCAATCAGATCGTCCGTGAACTGCTTGCCTGCTTTCATTGGTCCGACGGTGTGAGAACTGGAAGGGCCAATGCCGATTTTAAAAATATCGAATACGCTAATCATAGGGCATCCATTGCGGTTGTATCATAGAGAAGCGCCGCGGTAAGCGGCGCTAAAGGACTTAGCTGAACAGTGAGTAGAAAATAGCGGAGATGGCAATCAGGCCCATAATCACAACGAATACGTTGCTGATATGACCGCTGTACTTACGCATTGCCGGTACTTTCTGGATGGCATACATCGGCATCAGGAACAGAATCATCGCGATGATCGGGCCGCCCAGGGTTTCAATCATGCCCAGGATGCTGGGGTTCAGCGTCGCCACAATCCAGGTGGTGACCAGCATGAACAGCGCGGTAATTTTATTCAGTTTGTTGATTTCGATGGATTTACCTTTACCACGCAGCGATTTAATCACCATCCCGTTAAAGCCTTCACGCGCGCCCAGGTAGTGGCCGAGGAAGGATTTGGTGATAGCAATCATCGCAATGATCGGCGCCATCCAGGCGATGATCGGCGCGTTAAAGTGGTTCGCCAGGTAAGACAGAATAGAGATGTTCTGCTCTTTTGCCGCTGCCAGATCTGCCGGCGTCAGGCTCAGCACGCAGCTGAAGACGAAGAACATCACGGTCAGCACCATCATGATGTGGGCGAAGGCCAGAATTTTAGAACATTTCTTCTCAGCGCCTTCACCGTACTCTTCACGCTTCGCAACCGCGAAGGAGGAGATGATCGGGGAGTGGTTGAAAGAGAAAACCATCACCGGAATCGCCAGCCACAGCGTCATCCACAGACCGTTACCGGTAGACGCGGCGGAATCAAAGGACAGCGTTTCCAGCGCCGCGCCGTTCCACTGCGGGATCAGGTACAAGGCCAGCAGCATCAGCGCAGCGACGAACGGGAATACCAGGATACTCATCGCCTTAACGATCATTTGCTCGCCGAAGCGCACGATGGTCATCATGCCAACAATCAGGATCAGGGAAAGAATCGCCCGCGGCGGCGGATTAATCGCTAACTGGTGGGTCAGGAAGCTTTCCACGGTATTAGTAATCGCCACGCTGTAAACCAGCAGGATAGGGTAAATCGCGAAGAAGTAGAGCAGGGTAATCAGTTTACCTGCGCCGATACCGAAGTGTTCCTCAACGACTTCAGTGATGTCTTCACCCGGGTTTTTACCGGACAGCACGAAGCGGGTTAAACCACGGTGTGCGAAAAAGGTCATCGGGAAAGCGAGAATCGCCATGATGATGAGCGGAATCATGCCGCCGACGCCTGCGTTGATCGGCAGGAACAGAACGCCCGCGCCGATTGCCGTGCCGTAAAGGCCCAGCATCCACATGGTATCCGTTTTGCGCCATGCGCTTCGAGAGTCAATCGAAGCAATCGTGCTGGTCTGAGTGGTTTCCATCTATTTCTCCTGGAGGATGCTAAAAATCAGGTTGCTGGTCTAATCCAATGAAAAAAGACCTGATCGTAAAATGAAATCTGCTTAGGGACGCTTTTTATATAATTTTTCGCCGTAATAATTTTCGGGCGGAAAGATACATTTAAGTGATGAATCTATCAGTGATCCCGATCTCAAATGCAATAATCCGCTTCTTACATGGATAAATTTGGACCATTAATCTATTAAAAAAACGTCATAACGAATTTCCGGGCGCGAAGGCTACCATTAACGATATAAGGCCGGAAAGATTGGGGCGCAAGATACGGAGGTTTGACTATAAAAATCAAGGTTTTTAGTGGATTCTGGCGAAGAATAAGAGTTTGGACCGATAAATCACGGTAAGAGGAGTGAAGTAAACGTTTGCCTGGCAATCTATTTATGATGAATTATAAATGGTGTTTATAAAACAATGCGGGCTATGCCTCTGATGATCATCATAAAAAATGAAGGCATGCGTTAATTGCCATACAGCAATGAAAGGAATGGGAGAAGCGCCCGGCTGCTGGCGGCAACCGGGCATAAGCGTTAAGCGCAGATCTCGTAACAGGGGATGTAGGCGGAACCTGGCAATTTCATACGATGCTGCGCGACGAATCCCTGCAGCAGATCGTCCATGCGACGCATCATCTCTCGATCGCCGTGGATTTTATACGGGCCATTAGCTTCAATGGCGCGTATCCCGACCTCCTTCACGTTCCCCGCGACAATACCGGAGAAGGCGCGCCGCAGATCCGCCGCCAGAATCTCAACCGGCTGATCCGGGTACAGTTTCAGGTTGGCCATATTCTCATGCGACGGCTCAAACGGCACCTGCAGATCCGGTGCAATACGCATCGACCAGTTAAAACTATAGGCGTCGCCGGTATCGCGGCGATTCTCTTTCACTTGCGGCATCGCTTTCTTCATCAGCCGCGCTACCTCCGCCGCATCGTCAATGATGATGCGGTAATGACGGCGGGCCGCTTCGCCCAGCGTATGGGTAATAAACTCATCCAGCACGCGGAAGTAATCGGCGCTCTCTTTTGGTCCGGTCAGGATCAGCGGCAGCACCTGATTTTTATTGGCTGGGTTCATCAGAATCCCCAGCAAATAAAGCAGCTCTTCCGCCGTACCCACGCCGCCCGGGAAGATGATGATACCGTGTGCGATACGGACGAACGCTTCCAGGCGTTTTTCGATATCCGGCATGATGATCAGTTCGTTCACCAGCGGATTAGGCGGTTCAGCCGCAATAATGGAAGGTTCAGTCATGCCGATAAAGCGGCTGTCTTTATAACGCTGTTGCGCGTGACCGACCGCCGCGCCCTTCATGGGGGCTTCCATCGCCCCAGGGCCGCAGCCGGTGCAGATGTTCAGCTCGCGTAATCCCAACTGCGTGCCGACGCGACGGGCATACAGGTACTCGTTTTCGTTAATTGAGTGGCCGCCCCAGCATACCACCATGTTTGGCGCTTCGCCGACGTGCAGCGCCCGGGCGTTGCGCAAAATGGAGAACACCAGATTGGTGATATGTGTTGAGCTTTCAAGATCCAGATGCTGGAAACGGCCGGCATTGTGGATCTGCCCATTCACAAAGAGAATGTCGCGCAGCACCGCGAACAGGTTAGCCTGTAGCGCACGAATAATCCGCCCGTCAACAAAGGCGTCTTCAGGCGGATTAATCAATTCCAGCTTCACGCCGCGCTCGCGGCGCAGCACGTTAATATCGAAATTTTCAAAGCGGGACAGCAGCTCTTTGCTGTTGTCGGTCAGGCTGCCGGAGTTAAGAACGGCAAGTGAACAGTTACGAAACAGTTGATACAGGTCGCTACTGGCCGTGCGTTTCAGCATGTCCACTTCCAGTTGCGACAACATATCCATTGAGCCAAGCGGGCTAATATGTGTAATCAAGTAAACTCCTTATGGGACGCAACACGCCATTCCCTGTTGATTACAATAGCCCTGGCTGATGACCTTTCACAACCTTACATGCGCAATCCGGCACGCAAAATTGACAAAAAAATTACTGTCGCGCCAGCCTGCCCGTGGCGGGCACAAAATCGGTATTGCTGCGCCAGGGATTAATGTCCAGCCCGCCGCGGCGGGTATAGCGCGCATAAACGCTTAACGTTTCCGGCTGGCAGAAGCGCAGAATGTCATTAAAAATACGCTCTACGCACTGCTCGTGAAATTCATTATGGTGACGGAAGGAGACCAGATAACGCAGCAGTTTTTTCCTGTCGATTTTGCGCCCGCGATACTGAATTTGTATCGAGCCCCAGTCCGGTTGGTGGGTGATCAGGCAGTTGGATTTCAACAGATGACTGACCAGCGTCTCCTCTACTTGCTTCTCGCCGCTGACCGCATGTTGCAGATAGTCGGTAGTAAACTGGTAGTTGTCGATACTGATATCCTGATCGTCAATACAGGCGCCGTGGAAATGGGCGACAGGCTGTCCTTCCAGCTCATCAAGACGATGAAGCTTCACGCTAACGTTGCCCTGCGCGCAGGCGCGCAGATCGCGCTCCAGCGTCTGGCGCACCGTCTCCCAGGTGTCAAAGCGCGTCTGGTTAAAGCTGTTCAGATACAGTTTAAAACTTTTGGATTCGATTAAATTAACGCTGGTGTAATCCAGTTCGACATGCCCGACGGCGACCTGCGGAAGACCCTGGCTGTTAAGCCAGGAAAGTTCATACAACGTCCAGATATCCGCGCCGTGGAACGGCAAATTATCGGCTGTTAATCCGAGCGGGTCACGATTCAAACTGCGCGGTACGCCCTGCAGCAGGCTGGCGTCATAATTGTCCCGGTAATCCGTTGATTTTCCGAGAGTCAGGCCATCAAGAGCCTGATGCTTTTCATAAGAAGACATGTTTCACCGTCATAAACCAGATACACTATGCGCCAAGTGTATCCTGGCTTTTATGAAGAGAGAAACTGGTGGACGAACTGACAGCGCAGGCATTGAAAGCCTTTACGACGCGTTACTGCGACGCGTGGCAAGAAAAACACGGTAGCTGGCCGTTGAGCGAAGAACTGTATGGCGTACCTTCTCCGTGCATTATTTCTTCAACCCGCGATGCCGTTTACTGGCAGCCGCAGCCTTTTGAAGGCGAAGAAAATGTAAACGCGGTTGAACGCGCCTTTGATATTATGGTACAACCTGCGCTCCACGCGTTTTACACCACGCAGTTTGCTGGCGACATGCCCGCGCAGTTTGCGGATGAAAAGCTTACGCTACTGCAAACCTGGAGTCAGGATGACTTTCGGCGCGTGCAGGAAAATCTGATAGGCCACCTGGTCACGCAAAAGCGGCTCAAGCTTCCTCCCACGCTTTTTATTGCGACGCAGGAAAATGAGCTTGAGGTCATTTCGGTCTGTAATCTGTCCGGCGAGGTGATTAAAGAAACGCTGGGCACCCGCAATCGTACCGTTCTTGCCGCAACGCTTGCGGAATTCCTTACGCAACTTAATCCTCTTCTGTAATCGTTTGCCCTAACGGGTGTGAGAGATCTCTTACAAAGTCTGTAGGAGATCGCCAGGATATCAGCGGATACTGAGTCCCGTTTTTTTATGTAAGTCTATATAAAACAACTAATTAAAATGTTTTTGCGCACTTTCATATGAAAATTTACTTAAGGTATTGTCTGTAAGCGTCTTGTAAGACAAGGTGAAACAGGCGATTCTATCTTCGTCGACAGGGAGTCGTACAACGAAGCGAACGTCAGGATGATGACGCTTCAGCAGGACACGCCAGGATGGTGTTACAAGGAAAGGCTTCAGGATGAAGCAAAGTGGAAAGCGCAGGATGCGTTAAAGGACACCTCCAGGACGGAGAACGAGAGCCGATCAGGATGTTCGGCGGGTCTGGATGACCAGGGACGCTTCAGGAAGAAGCTATCACATCGGGCGATGTGCGCAGGATGCAAACGTTCAGGATGAACAGGCCGTAAGGTCACAGGAAAAGTTGTCACGGATGAGCAGGGAGCACGAAAAGTAGCTGGAATGCTGCGAAACGAACCGGGAGCACTGTTTATACAGTGCTCCCTTTTTTTTGTTATTCTTCGCGCCAGATTTTCATCATTGAGGTTTTTAACATGACGACTCATGACCGTGTGCGTCAGCAGTTACATACGCTTGAAACGCTGCTGCGCGAGCATCGCCACTGGCGGCAGGATGCGCCGCAGGCGCACCTGTTTACCAGCACCCAACCATTTTTTATGGATACCATGGAACCGCTGGAATGGCTGCAATGGGTATTGATCCCACGTATGCATACCCTACTTGATAATGCGCAGCCGCTGCCCGAGGCATTTGCCGTCGCCCCTTATTATGAAATGGCGCTGGCGGCGGATCATCCGCAGCGGGAGGCGATCCTGGCGGTTTTGCAGGATCTGGATGCGCTATTCGTCCGCGATAAATCCTGATGCTGGAGATCCTCTATCAAGACCCGTGGCTGGTTGCCGTGAATAAACCCGCAGGCTGGCTTGTTCACCGGAGCTGGCTGGATCGCGACGAAAAAGTCGTGGTCATGCAAACGGTGCGCGACCAAATCGGCCAGCATGTTTTTACCGCCCACCGTCTCGACAGACCCACGTCGGGCGTACTGTTAATGGGGCTGTCCAGCGAAGCGGGACGCCGTCTGGCGCAGCAGTTCGAGCAGCACCACATCCGTAAACGCTACCATGCCATTGTGCGCGGCTGGCTGATGGATGACGCGGTACTGGATTATCCGCTGGTGGAAGAGCGCGATAAAATTGCCGATAAATTCGCCCGCGAAGATAAAGCGCCCCAGCCGGCTGTAACGCAGTATCGCGGGCTGGCGACGGTCGAAATGGCGGTGCCGACCGGGCGTTATCCCACCACGCGTTATGGTCTGGTTGAGCTGGAACCAAAAACGGGACGCAAGCACCAGCTTCGTCGTCATCTGGCGCATCTGCGTCATCCTATCATCGGCGACAGTAAACATGGCGATTTGCGACAAAACCGCAGCGCCGCAGAGCATTTTGCCTGTCGTCGCCTGATGCTTCATGCCAGTCGGCTTGAGCTGACGCACCCCTTCACCGGACAGCCGTTGATAATTCAGGCCGGGTTGGATGAAACCTGGATGCAGGCGCTGACGCAGTTTGGCTGGTGTGGACTTCTCCCTGACAATGAAAGGGTTGAGTTTACGGCGGCGTCCCGGCAGGATGAGACTCATCAGGCATAATTCAGGGAGATACGCATAATGGCGGAAATTGGTATTTTTGTCGGGACCATGTATGGCAACTCACTGCTGGTGGCGGAAGAAGCGGAAGCGATCCTCGCCAGACAGGGCCACAGCGCGACCGTGTTTGAAGATCCTGAACTGTCCGACTGGCAGCAATATCAGGATAAGGTTGCGCTGGTCGTTACCTCGACGACCGGGCAGGGCGATCTACCGGATAGCATTGCGCCGCTCTTTCACGGCATTAAAGATACAGTCGGTTTTCAACCAAACCTGCGTTACGGGGTGATTGCGTTAGGTGATAGCAGCTACCCCAATTTCTGTAATGGCGGCAAACAGTTTGATGCCCTGTTGCAAGAGCAAAGCGCGCAGCGGGTGGGGGAGATATTATTCATTGACGCCAGCGAACATCCGGAGCCGGAGAGCCAGTCCAATCCCTGGGTTGAAAACTGGGGAACTTTACTTTCCTGAGGTAAATCCCTCCCCCTACGGGAGGGTACCTTTTCGTTTGCTTGCGTTGCCAGTAAGCAAAATCACGACCTGTATACAGTGTAAAGTAACTGAATCGTGTTAGCTTTGGGCATATGCCCGCAAAAGCGGCAGTTTTTTACGGGCGTTTTCATGTAATCAAGCGACCTGTTTCACATTCTTCTCTTTTTATTCCTCCTGCGTCGACGCCGACGCCTTCTGATTTCATTTCCGTGAAGTGGCTTCCACTGTCCTGGGCTTTTGCCATAAACAGGCGTAATTCATCGCCAAAATACTGTGTTGTTGCACGGTGAGTGTGTGTGGCGCGCTTTTTATACTTCTCCTGCCAGTGAATAAAAGCATGCAGCGTGCAAAGCAAACGACCTAATAAAAGCTGCAACAAGGAAACGTTATCTCTGATTCCCTACCGGTTGTGCAGTTCAGAGTGAGCGTAGCTAACGCGAAATTTCAGGAGTGCAACAATGAGTTCATTAAGTCACGCGGCGAGCAGTGCGGAGAAACGCACGAACGCCCGCTACTGGATAGTGGTGATGCTGTTTATCGTCACATCCTTCAACTACGGCGACCGCGCCACATTGTCCATTGCCGGCTCAGAAATGGCCAAAGATATCGGCCTTGATCCGGTAGGCATGGGCTATGTTTTTTCTGCTTTTTCATGGGCCTATGTTATCGGGCAGATCCCGGGCGGCTGGCTGCTGGACCGCTTTGGTTCCAAACGCGTCTATTTCTGGTCTATTTTCATTTGGTCAGTCTTCACCCTGTTGCAGGGTTTTGTCGATATCTTTAGTGGTTTCGGCATTATTGTCGCCCTCTTTACGCTTCGTTTCCTGGTTGGTCTGGCGGAATCGCCTTCTTTCCCGGGCAACAGTCGCATTGTTGCAGCCTGGTTCCCGGCGCAGGAGAGGGGAACGGCGGTGGCCATCTTTAACTCCGCGCAATACTTTGCCACGGTTATTTTCGCGCCGATTATGGGCTGGCTGACGCACGAAGTGGGCTGGTCGCATGTCTTCTTCTTTATGGGCGGGTTAGGGATCATCATCAGCTTTATCTGGTTGAAAGTTATCCATGAACCAAATAACCATCCGGGCGTAAATAAGAAAGAATTGGAGTACATCGCAGAAGGCGGCGCGCTGATCAATATGGATCAGAAAGACACCAAAGCGAAAGTACCGTTTAGCGTCAAATGGGGCCAGATCAAACAGCTGCTGGGCTCTCGTATGATGATTGGCGTTTACATCGGTCAGTACTGTATTAACGCATTGACCTATTTCTTTATTACCTGGTTCCCGGTCTATTTGGTCCAGGCGCGCGGCATGTCGATTCTCAAAGCGGGCTTTGTCGCCTCGGTTCCTGCAGTCTGCGGCTTTATCGGCGGCGTGTTGGGCGGCATCATTTCCGACTGGCTGATGCGTCGTACTGGCTCCCTGAATATCGCGCGCAAGACGCCGATTGTGCTGGGGATGTTGCTGTCAATGGTTATGGTGTTCTGTAACTATGTGAACGTGGAATGGATGATCATCGGCTTTATGGCGTTGGCCTTCTTCGGTAAAGGTATCGGCGCGTTGGGCTGGGCAGTAATGGCGGATACCGCGCCGAAAGAGATCAGCGGTCTTTCCGGCGGCTTGTTTAATATGTTCGGCAATATCTCCGGTATTGTGACGCCAATCGCGATTGGTTACATCGTTGGCACCACCGGTTCCTTCAACGGCGCGTTGATCTATGTCGGCGTACATGCCCTGGTGGCCATCATCAGCTATCTGGTGCTGGTAGGTGATATTAAGCGTATTGAACTGAAACCTGTCGCAGGACAATTATCATGACAACGCAATCCAGTCCCGTTATTACGGACATGAAGGTCATTCCGGTTGCCGGACATGACAGTATGCTACTCAACATCGGCGGCGCGCATAACGCGTACTTCACCCGTAACATCGTCGTCCTCACCGATAACGCCGGGCATACTGGCGTCGGTGAGGCGCCGGGCGGAGAAGTGATTTATCAGACGCTGGTCGATGCTATTCCGATGGTATTAGGCCAGGAAGTCGCCCGCCTGAACAAAGTGGTGCAGCAGGTGCATAAAGGCAACCAGGCCGCTGATTTTGACACCTTTGGTAAAGGCGCATGGACGTTTGAACTGCGGGTTAACGCGGTGGCGGCTTTGGAAGCGGCGCTGCTTGATCTACTGGGACAGGCGCTTAATGTGCCGGTCTGTGAACTGTTAGGACCCGGTAAACAGCGCGATGCCGTCACCGTGTTAGGCTATCTCTTCTATATTGGCGATCGTACTAAAACCGATCTGCCGTATCTGGAAAGCACGCCGGGCAGTCATGAATGGTACCGTCTGCGCCATCAGGAAGCGCTGAACAGCGACGCGGTCGTGCGGCTGGCGGAAGCGTCTCAGGATCGCTACGGTTTTAAAGATTTTAAACTCAAGGGCGGCGTGCTGCCGGGCGAACAAGAGATTGATACCGTTCGCGCGCTAAAAAAACGCTTCCCGGACGCGCGTATTACCGTGGATCCGAACGGCGCCTGGCTACTGGATGAAGCCATTGCGTTGTGCAAAGGGCTGAAAGATGTACTGACCTACGCGGAAGATCCGTGCGGCGCGGAGCAAGGATTCTCTGGTCGTGAAGTCATGGCGGAGTTCCGTCGCGCTACAGGACTGCCGGTGGCGACCAATATGATTGCCACCAACTGGCGTGAAATGGGGCATGCGGTGATGCTCAACGCGGTAGACATTCCTCTTGCCGACCCGCATTTCTGGACCCTCACCGGCGCCGTTCGCGTGGCGCAACTGTGCGATGACTGGGGGCTAACCTGGGGCTGCCATTCGAATAACCATTTTGATATTTCACTGGCGATGTTTACCCATGTCGGCGCGGCGGCGCCAGGCAAACCCACCGCTATTGATACGCACTGGATCTGGCAGGAGGGCGATTGCCGCCTGACTAAAAATCCGCTGGAAATTAAAAACGGCAAAATTGCCGTTCCGGATGCGCCAGGACTGGGCGTGGAGCTTGACTGGGAACAGGTGCGAAAAGCGCATGACGCGTATAAAAAGCTGCCAGGCGGCGCGCGTAATGATGCAGGCCCGATGCAATACCTGATCCCCGGCTGGACTTTTGACCGCAAACGCCCTGTTTTTGGTCGTCACTAATTCTGAATAAGGACACAGTTATGAGTACTCAATTTACGACGCCTGTAGTGACTGAAATGCAGGTTATCCCGGTTGCGGGTCATGACAGTATGCTGATGAACCTGAGCGGCGCGCACGCCCCGTTCTTCACGCGCAACATCGTCATTATTAAAGATAACTCCGGCCATACCGGGGTCGGCGAGATTCCGGGCGGCGAAAAAATTCGCAAAACGCTGGAAGATGCGATCCCTCTGGTGGTGGGAAAAACGCTGGGTGAATATAAAAATGTCCTGACCGCCGTTCGCAACCAGTTTGCCGATCGCGATGCGGGCGGACGCGGTTTACAAACGTTCGATCTCCGTACCACTATCCATGTGGTGACTGGCATTGAAGCGGCAATGCTTGACCTTTTGGGCCAACACCTGGGCGTCAACGTCGCTTCGCTGTTAGGCGACGGTCAGCAGCGCAGCGAAGTCGAAATGCTGGGTTATCTGTTCTTTGTCGGTAATCGCAAGGCTACGCCGCTGCCGTATCAGAGCCAGCCGGATGAGCAATGCGACTGGTATCGTCTGCGCCATGAAGAGGCGATGACGCCGGAAACGGTAGTGCGTCTGGCGGAAGCCGCCTATGAAAAATACGGCTTCAACGACTTCAAACTGAAAGGCGGCGTGCTGGCGGGCGAAGAAGAGGCCGAGTCAATCGTGGCGCTGGCGAAACGTTTCCCACAAGCGCGCGTCACGCTCGATCCAAACGGTGCCTGGTCGCTGAACGAAGCGATCAGCATTGGTAAATACCTGAAAGGTTCTCTGGCCTATGCAGAAGATCCGTGCGGCGCGGAGCAGGGTTTTTCCGGACGTGAAGTGATGGCGGAATTCCGTCGCGCGACCGGATTACCGACGGCCACCAATATGATAGCGACCGACTGGCGTCAAATGGGGCATACGCTGTCGCTGCAATCCGTCGATATCCCGCTGGCGGACCCGCACTTCTGGACTATGCAAGGCTCTGTACGCGTGGCGCAAATGTGTCATGAGTTCGGTCTGACCTGGGGCTCGCACTCTAACAACCACTTTGATATTTCGTTGGCGATGTTTACCCATGTTGCCGCGGCGGCGCCGGGCAAGATCACCGCGATCGATACCCACTGGATCTGGCAGGAAGGCAACCAACGTCTGACTAAAGAACCGTTTGAAATTAAAGGCGGCATGGTGCAAGTACCGACCAAACCGGGGCTGGGCGTTGAGCTCGATATGGATCAGGTGATGAAAGCGCATGAGCTCTATCAAAAACATGGCTTAGGCGCGCGTGACGACGCGATGGGAATGCAGTACTTAATTCCTGGCTGGACGTTTGATAATAAGCGTCCTTGCATGGTGCGTTAAGTCAGAGCCGGTTCCGTAAGGAACCGGTTCTTCTCTGAGTGTATGCTTAACAGGATCAACATGCGTAAGGACGACTTATGAAAATAGTGATCGCACCAGACTCGTATAAGGAAAGTTTGAGTGCTCTTGAGGTAGCGACCGCCATTGAACAAGGATTTCGCGAGATCTGGCCTGACGCCGATTACCTGAAATTGCCGCTGGCTGATGGCGGAGAAGGTACTGTCGAAGCGATGGTTGAAGCGACGGCGGGTCGAATCGTGCATGTTGAGGTCACCGGGCCGTTGGGGCATCGCGTCAATGCGTTTTATGGGCTTTCCGGCGATGCGCGTTCCGCGTTCATTGAAATGGCGGCCGCCAGCGGGCTGGAGCAGGTGCCGCCCGCGCAACGCGATCCGTTGAAGACCACATCATGGGGAACCGGCGAGCTGATCCGTCATGCGCTGGATGCGGGCGTTGAGCATATCATTATTGGTATCGGCGGTAGCGCCACCAACGATGGCGGCGCGGGGATGGTACAGGCGCTGGGTGCCAGGCTACGGGATGCGCAGGGCAATGATATTGCGCAAGGCGGCATTGGGCTGGAAACACTCGCCAGCATTGATATCAGCGGCCTGGATAAGCGTTTGTCGGCGTGCCATATAGAGGTCGCCTGCGATGTCACGAATCCCCTTACCGGCAAAGAGGGCGCGTCTGCGGTTTTTGGTCCGCAAAAAGGGGCGACGCCGGAAATGATTGAACGCCTGGATACGGCATTGACTCGCTATGCGCATTTGATTGCCCGCGATCTGCATGTCGATGTGTTGGATCTGGCAGGCGGCGGAGCGGCAGGCGGCATGGGGGCGGCGTTATACGCGTTTTGCGGCGCGCAGCTACGGCGTGGCATTGAGATTGTCACCGATGCGCTTCATCTGGAAGCGTGTCTTGCGGATGCTGATTTAGTCATCACCGGCGAGGGACGCATCGACAGCCAGACCATTCACGGTAAAGTCCCTATTGGCGTGGCAAACATCGCCAAACGGTATAACAAGCCGGTAATTGGTATAGCGGGTAGCCTGACGGCGGACGTTGGCGTGGTTCATGAACATGGGCTTGATGCCGTTTTCAGCGTGATTTATACCATCTGCACGCTGGAGGACGCGCTGAAGAATGCGAGTGAAAACGTACGAATGACCGCGCGCAACGTGGCTGCAACGCTGAAAGCGGGGCAACAGTTACGCTGAGTTATAGGCCGGATAAGGCGGTCACGCCGCCATCCGGCGAATATCAGCCTAATATCTTCTTCGCTTCACGCGCGACATTATCCATCTCATCCAGCAGCTCCAGAAACTCAGGCTCCAGCTCCTCTTCGTGGACGCCGCTGCGAAGCTGTTGCTCAATAAGCTGGCAAAGGTTCTTCATCCGCGGTACGCCGCTATAGCCGCAGCTCCCGTGTAGCTTATGGACCAGATCGACCAGGCCGTTGGGATTTTCTCCCACCAGTTGTTCTTCAATTTTGTTGCGCACTTCCGGCAGAAAATCAATCAGCATTTGCAGCATATCCCGCGCCAGATCGGGCTTACCGGCAGCCTGGCGGAGCGCAAGCTGCCAGTCGAGCGTCGCATTTGGATTGAAGATAAACTCAGCCGGTTCCGGCGCCATCAGGCGCGCTGCTACGTTGGCGCCAGGTTTATAGCGCAGCAACAGATTATGCAACTTCTCTTCTTCTATCGGTTTAGCCAGATAGTCGTTCATGCCCGCGCTGAGCAACTTCTCTTTTTGCCCGGCCATCGCATGTGCCGTAACGGCAATAACCGGTGTTTGCTGCTGATGAGGAAGCTGGTGAATCAATTCGCAGGCGCGTATGCCGTCCATATCCGGCATCTGAATATCCATCAAAATCAGATCAAACTGCATTTGTTTCGCCCGATCCACCGCCTGATGTCCGCTATCACAAAGCTCTACGTGCTGGACTTTATCTTCCAGTAACGCGCCGATAAGTTTCAGATTGGCGGGATTATCATCAACCGCCATAACCGTCATGGTGATTTTACTGGTATCCATTAGCAGCGGTTCAGGATGGTGATTCAACTGGCAATATTCCGTCAGCGCTGGCAACAGGCGCGTTGACGTCAATGGTTTTAACAGACAGGCCGCCGCGCCTCCTTGTTTCAGCTTTTCGGCGTTAATTTGCGCATGGCAAGGTAGCGCCAGCAGTAGAAAGTCCGTCATTGATGCCGCTTTCGCCAGACGTTCATGCTGCATGGTGAGCGGCTCACGGAAGGTCACCGGAACGCTCAAAATCATAATATCGTAGTGCGCTAACGGCAGCGCGGAAAAGGTCGGGCTGTAAACCACTTCCACTGGCGTGTCGCTCAGTAGATCCAGGGTACATTGCGCGGCGGTAGCATTCGGTTCGACATAAGCCAGCCGTTTCCCGGCCAGACACGCGGTCGACGGCCCGTCAATAATGACATTTGGGTTAAGATCAAGATTAATATGAAACCAGAAGGTCGAGCCGCGATTAGGCTGGCTGTGGAAAGAGATATCCCCGCCCATTTCGTTGACCAGCTTTTGCGTAATCACCAGCCCAAGCCCGGTGCCGCCGTGACGGCGAGAAATACTGGCATCGGCCTGGCGAAACGCCTGAAACAGTCGAGACTGGTCGCGTTCCGGAATGCCGATCCCCGTATCGCGGATCTGCACTTCAATCTGTACTTTGGTGTTACTGAGCGCCCGCTTTTCTACCAGAATGTCGATATTGCCACTCTCGGTGAACTTAATGGCATTGCCCACCAGATTAGTAATGACCTGTTGCAGGCGCAGCGGGTCGCCAATCACATTATCCGGGACGTCGTTTTTAATATTTAACGTCAACTCCAGCCCTTTATCATGCGACGAGTGGGCCAGCAGCGTAACCACTTCATCCAGCGTGTTGCGCAGTGGAAAAGGGATACTTTCCAGAATGAGCTTACCGGCTTCCAGCTTGGAGAAATCAAGCACGTCATTAATGATCGCCAGCAGATTATTCGCGGAACGCTCAATGGTGTTCAGATGGTCGCGCTGGGTGGGATTCAGCTCCGTTTTTAATGTCAGGCGGGTAAAGCCAATGACGCCGTTCAGCGGCGTTCGCAGTTCGTGCGACATGTTCGCCAGGAACTCCGACTTAATACGCGCCGCTTCCTGGGCGCGCTTTTTCGCCAGATCCAGCTCAACGTTTTGGATTTCCATCTGCTCAAGGGTTTCACGCAGGTCTGAAGTGGCCTGATCGATATTATGCTGCATCTCTTCGTGATAGGCGGCAAGCGACATCGCCATGGAATTAATGCCGTTTTTCAGCATGTCCAGCTCGCCCAGCATAAATCCTTCCACCCGGCTATCCAGTTGTCCGCGGCGAATGCGGTCAACGGTATTCACCATATTACGGATAGGCCCGGTGACATCGCGCATAAGCCGCCAGCCAAAGATCAGCGCAATGCCTATACAAAAAAGCATCATCACGCTGGAGATAAAAATCTCTTTGTATTGCTGTAGCCTGACCGACTTGAGATCCAGTTCAAGTGCCACATACCCCAGCATATTTTTGGTATTTTTCGCGTCGGCAATCGCTGACTCGTCCGGCGAATAGCTCTCCGAGATAATCGGGGTGCGCAGAATCATAATATCGCCGTGGCGATCGACACTCAGACGACGTGGAAACGGCGCTCCGGCGGGAAGCTGCATCTGTGAGGGGTCCAGATGGAAATTAGACGTTACAAACAGGCGGTTATGATCGTCATAAACGGAAATCGCCCGCACAATATCAGAGTGTCTGCGGTGCAGAACGCTGATAAGTTGGCCGATAGACTCCCGGTTTTGTAAGTTCATACCATATTCGCTGGAGACGGCGAGCGGTTCAATAATACTGGCGCCGGCATCTTCCAGTTGACGCTGCAGGTCGTTATAGCGGTGCACTACAAAAAAGATACTGAGCAGCAAACCTATCAGGACGGTCGGGGCCAGGATCAGAATCATCATGCGTGCGCGCAGGCTGTAGTTGGTCATGGAGTTCCGTTATGGGACAATTAGGGTCACACTGTTAAATTGAGAAAAAGCTGGTCGATGGCGCAATTCTACTCTGCAAAACGGCGCGTGACGACGCGTCAGATCATAACCGTTAAAGTCAATGACCTCGATTCATTTGGTCAGGGCGTAGCCCGTCATAACGGAAAGGCGCTGTTTATCCCCGGTTTATTGCCTGAGGAAAGCGCAGAAGTCATTATTACAGAAGATAAAAAGCAATTTGCCCGCGCACGCGTTTCGCGCCGTTTGAATGATAGCCCGGAACGAGAAACGCCGCGCTGCCCGCATTTTGGCGTCTGCGGCGGTTGTCAGCAACAGCATGTCAGCATCACCCTGCAACAACGCAGCAAAAGCGCGGCGCTGGCGCGTTTGATGAAACACGAGGTGAATGACATCATCGCCGGCGCGCCCTGGGGTTATCGGCGTCGTGCGCGGTTAAGTCTGAATTGCCCGCCGGATAAACCGCTGCAAATGGGATTTCGCAAAGCGGGTTCCAGCGATATCGTCAATGTCGAACAGTGCCCCGTTTTGGCGCCCCAGCTTGAAGCATTGCTGCCCCGAATCAGGGCGTGTCTGGCGAGTTTACACGGCACCCGACATCTTGGGCATGTTGAGCTGGTACAGGCGGGAAGCGGTACGCTGATGATTCTGCGCCATACCGCGCCATTAAGTGCGGCGGATAAAGAAAAACTGGAACGCTTTTCGCATTCTGAGGGATTGTCTCTGTTTCTGGCGCCGTTTAGCGAGATACTGGAAACGGTATCTGGCGAGGCGCCCTGGTATGATTCGCACGGCTTACGTTTAGCCTTCAGTCCGCGAGACTTTATTCAGGTTAATGAGGCGGTAAACCAGCAAATGGTCGCCCGCGCGCTGGAGTGGCTTGATGTGCGCGCCGAGGATCGTGTCCTGGATCTGTTCTGCGGAATGGGGAATTTTACGCTGCCGCTGGCAACGCGTGCGGCAAGCGTGATAGGGGTTGAGGGCGTTCCGGCGCTGGTAGAAAAAGGCCGTGAAAACGCCATCCGCAATGGTTTACATAATGTGACATTCTTCCATGAGAACCTGGAGGAAGATGTCACGAAGCAGCCGTGGGCGAAAAACGGCTTTGACAAAGTCTTACTCGATCCTGCGCGTGCGGGGGCTACAGGAGTGATGCGACATATTATAAAATTAAAACCTATTCGCATTGTTTATGTATCCTGTAATCCGGCGACGCTGGCGCGCGATAGTGAAGCGCTGGTCAATGCGGGATATGAGGTTACGCGTTTAGCGATGCTCGACATGTTCCCGCACACAGGACATCTGGAATCAATGGTTCTGTTCGAGCGCATGTAATGATTACCGGCTTACCGACTTCGGTAGGCCTGGTCCCTTAAGGAGAGGACGATGGTCGCGGTAAGAAGTGCACATATTAATAAAGCTGGTGAATTTGATCCGAAGAAGTGGATCGCAAGCCTGGGAATTTCCAGCCAGCAGTCGTGTGAGCGCTTAGCCGAAACCTGGGCGTATTGCCTGCAACAGACACAAGGACATCCGGATGCGGATCTGTTGCTGTGGCGTGGCGTGGAGATGGTAGAAATTCTTTCCACGCTGAGTATGGATATCGACACGCTGCGGGCGGCGCTACTGTTCCCTCTGGCCGACGCCAACGTAGTCAGCGAAGATGTACTGCGCGAAAGCGTTGGCAAATCTATCGTTACCCTGATTCATGGCGTGCGCGATATGGCGGCGATCCGTCAGCTAAACGCCACTCATAACGACTCTGTTTCTTCGGAGCAGGTTGATAACGTCCGTCGAATGTTATTGGCGATGGTGGATGATTTCCGCTGCGTGGTGATCAAACTGGCCGAGCGAATCGCTCATTTGCGCGAAGTGAAAGAGGCGCCGGAAGATGAGCGCGTGCTGGCGGCGAAAGAATGTACCAACATCTATGCGCCGCTCGCTAATCGTCTGGGCATCGGGCAACTGAAGTGGGAACTGGAAGACTACTGTTTCCGCTACCTGCATCCGGCGGAATACAAACGCATCGCCAAACTGCTGCATGAGCGCCGTCTCGATCGCGAACATTACATCGAAGAGTTTGTTGGACATCTGCGCGCCGAAATGAAAAACGAAGGCGTGCAGGCGGAAGTCTACGGACGACCAAAACATATTTATAGCATCTGGCGCAAAATGCAGAAAAAGCATCTGGCGTTTGATGAACTCTTTGACGTGCGCGCCGTGCGTATCGTCGCTGAACGTCTGCAGGACTGCTACGCCGCGTTGGGGATAGTGCATACGCACTATCGTCACCTGCCGGATGAATTCGATGATTATGTCGCTAACCCGAAACCGAACGGTTACCAGTCTATCCACACCGTGGTCCTGGGACCGGGCGGTAAAACCGTTGAGATCCAGATCCGTACCAAACAGATGCATGAAGACGCCGAACTGGGCGTGGCGGCGCACTGGAAGTATAAAGAAGGCGCCGCGTCCGGCGGCGTGCGTTCCGGTCATGAAGACAGAATTGCGTGGCTGCGTAAGCTGATCGCCTGGCAGGAAGAGATGGCCGATTCCGGCGAAATGCTGGATGAAGTGCGCAGTCAGGTGTTTGACGATCGGGTCTACGTTTTTACGCCAAAAGGCGACGTGGTTGACTTGCCTGCCGGATCTACGCCGCTCGATTTTGCTTACCACATCCACAGCGATGTCGGGCATCGCTGCATTGGCGCGAAAATCGGCGGGCGTATTGTGCCATTCACCTATCAGTTGCAGATGGGCGATCAGGTTGAAATTATCACTCAGAAGCAGCCGAATCCCAGCCGCGACTGGCTGAATCCAAACCTGGGCTATGTGACGACCAGCCGCGGACGCTCGAAAATTCACGCCTGGTTCCGTAAACAGGACCGTGACAAAAATATCCTGGCTGGACGGCAGATCCTCGACGATGAGCTGGCGCATTTGGGGATTAGCCTGAAAGAGGCCGAAAAACATCTACTGCCGCGCTACAACTTTAATGAGCTGGAAGAGTTGCTGGCGGCGATAGGCGGCGGCGATATCCGTCTTAATCAGATGGTGAATTTCCTGCAATCGCAGTTCAATAAGCCGAGTGCAGAGGAGCAGGATGCAGCGGCGCTGAAACAGCTTCAACAAAAAACATACGCGCCGCAAAATCGTCGTAAAGACGACGGGCGCGTGGTGGTAGAAGGCGTGGGTAATTTGATGCACCACATTGCCCGCTGCTGCCAGCCGATTCCGGGGGATGAAATTGTCGGCTTCATTACTCAGGGGCGAGGGATTTCCGTGCACCGGGCCGACTGCGAACAGCTGGCGGAACTGCGCTCCCATGCGCCGGAGCGGATCGTAGAGGCGGTATGGGGCGAGAGCTACTCGGCGGGATATTCGCTGGTGGTGCGCGTCCAGGCCAACGATCGCAGCGGCTTGCTACGCGATATCACCACCATTCTGGCTAACGAAAAAGTCAACGTGCTGGGCGTCGCCAGCCGCAGCGACATTAAACAGCAGATCGCCACCATTGATATGACCATCGAGATCTACAACCTGCAGGTGCTGGGCCGCGTGCTCGGTAAGCTGAACCAGGTGCCGGATGTGATTGATGCACGGCGACTGCACGGGGGGTAAACCCCAGACAGTAATCATGTAGCGGCTTTGCTACTCGTTCAGCAAAGCCGCATTAGCCAACCCCATAAGCATGAGATATGGGGTATGTTTTCGACGTATATTTCATTTCCGGTGTACTCTTATGTAAGATTTATACTTACAGTGGAGGCTGTTATGGCCAGAACAATGACCGTTGATCCTGGCGATGAGCTGCGTGAGTTTGTTGAATCGCTCATAGAATCAGGTGATTACAGAACACAAAGTGAAGTGATCAGAGAGTCTCTTCGTCTGCTGAGGGAAAAACAGGCCGAGTCACGACTTCAGGCGTTACGTGAACTTCTGGCTGAAGGTCTGAACAGCGGAGAGCCGCAGGCCTGGGAAAAGGATGCCTTTTTACGGAAGGTCAAAACAGGGATGATCAAACCCGATGAGAACGGTAAAATTAACGCCAAAGGCCAGTGAAGATCTGGAAAATATCTGGCATTACGGCTGGCAGCATTTTGGCGAAATACAGGCCGATCGATATATTAATCATCTATCAGATATTATTCGGGATGTAGGGAGATACTCGAGGGCTACGGCTTGATGTTTTATAAAGATATCTGGTAGCTATCTGCTTACCAGATATCTGGTATGGTTCCATGAAAATCGGTTTTGTTCAAATTTCTATTCGTATGGCAGTAATACGGTTACCGCACAATCGGTGTCAATGTTGACTCGTCCCCAGGTACCACGAAGTTCTACCATCTGTGAACGGGCACATTCAGTATTGTTTTGATCACAGGGAATAGCCTCAATCTGCATGTTTTTATCATCACATGCTATTGATACTGTTGCATTATCTATTATTTGTGCACAAATTGAATCTGATTCATAGACATCACAGGGCATATTTCCATGTCTTAAAAAAATATTTGCAATGAGCTCATTGGTTTTTGGTCCACTAAATTCTTTATTTATTGAGGTTACTTCTGAGTATTTATCAAAAGAAGCAGCTAAATTTTCAGGATCGATTGAAGCGATAATTTGTACGCTGTCACTATAAAATGACATTTTATCATTAATGGTGGTAATGCTGGTCCCAAAATTGGCGTCAATAATCGAAATTTCCGTTTTTATATTATGGTCTGTAAAGCCGTAATCTGTTATACTATAAGCGTCATAGGATACTTGATGTTTTTTGGTGTTGTAAGTTATTTCCCCATCAATATATTGCGATTGTGCGTAATCATATGAAGATGGTTCGATATGTAATTTTAAATCTTGTTTGATTATTTGTGCATCGTATAGTGGTGATATATTTAATTGTGCATCGATATTGCTGGTCCAGACACAATCAAGTGTGGAGTTATCATGTGATGTACAGCGGGCCCGGCGGGTTTCAGTCATATTGGGAAGTGTGAAAAAAGTGCTGCCAATGATCATTCTTATACTGGAATCCATTGTTATCGCTGATTCAATATCGACCCATAGTCCAGGACCGCACGTTACCTGACTGCCACGTAGTTTTCCACCAGTACATAACATCTCAATATTCTCTGGTAATAATGATGTTCTAACCCGTAGGTCACTATTTAAATCAGCTGTACCTGCCCCTCTGCCTGCCATATTATTCAATTCGGCATTGATCTTAACGTATCCAGATCCAAATGTATTGTTGGTGAAGCACATAAATAGAATAAATGAAATTATGATTCTTTTGCTTATGGTCATCATTTTTCCTGTGTTTATTCGTAGGGTATCAAAACGGTAATTGCACAAGTTGTATCAATGCTGACTTTCCCCCAGGTACCATTTATCGTACCTACTTTGCCGTTCAGGCAATGTGTTGTGTCTGAAGCATTACAAGTGCTGCTAAAGGCAAGCTGCGCATTCAGATCGTGACATACAAGAGCAACTGACGTCTTATTAAGACTGTAGTTACACAAGGATGTATCGTCGCATGGCGTATTGCCATGGTAGAGATATACAGAGGCTAGCTCGACATTATTTTTTGCGCCAGTCATGGCGACTTCTGTACTGTGCACTATCGTATTTTCAGAAAATGAAGCATCTAATATTTCTGGAGGCAAATAACGATGTAGGGTGGACGCTGGAGAGCCATTAAGTACAAGTGATCCGTTCCATATACCGAAATCACCCTCGGTATCTTCTGTCACTGTCACAGTCCATTTGAATTTCAGATTCTCAATGCCCGATGTTTCCGGTTCATAACTAGCGTAACTGCTTACCGATTCATCAATAATAATATGGCCGGAAAGGGATGAATATTGATTAGTGTCATTATTTCCTCCTCCGGGTATTACCGAAACTGTAAGATTTTGCTGGTTAATTGTTATTCCATTCTGTTTGGTAAGTAAGGTGAGGGGAAGTGAAAATGATTTATCCCATACACAAATTGCGCTGTTAGTTGCCTGATTACCCGTACAGTCGGCATGTGCCGTCGCTTTTACCGCTTCACCAGTAAAACTATAAGTGATACCGTTATCGACAGCGGTTGTATTGATGAAAGAAGTTGATGGATCAAACTCAAGGGTGGATTCAAGACCATAGGGAATTGTACCTTGAGTAGCACAACCACCCCCATCGCCTCCACCTGACTTAGTGCACGATGAAAGGATATGAATGTTTGTTGGTAATGGGGTATGGATGGTATCGAGTGTAGGATCGCCAGTCAGTGCACCAAGGCTATCAAACTGTGAAATAATTTGAGAATTATATTCTATATCCGTTCTTACTTCAGCGCATTGTAGCGCAATACACCAAAAACCAGATATTATTACCAGTATTAGCTGTAATAAAATTCGCTGCATTTTATATCCTTATAATTTTACCTATAGCTTACTGATATTCAAAGCTCACGGTAGCAGTACCCTTAAATTCCCCCGGCATAACATCTTCACCAGCGTATTTTTGCAGCCTGGCCTGCAAGTTGATGGTGGTAATCCCTTCCTTCAGCACAAAAGCTGTACCCTCTGTTGCATTGATACTCACTGGTTGCTGTGCAGCCGTTTCCACGCCAATTGCAAAACCACTGGCTTCCGACGAGGGCTCCAGCGCCAGCAGTCCGGGCAGAGTACTGTCTTCAACGCCCTGAAAGGTCACCAGCACGCCGTTGGCTAGCACTGTTTTGCAATCCTGGAGGCTAAGTGTGAATGGAACAGGAGTCGTTTGCCCGCTGGCGTCGAAATTGTCACTGCCAATAGTATGAAAATCCACCGTTGCCATCGTGTCATTATCCACTACCAGGTTACAGGCGCCGGCAACCAGCTTACCGCTGTAGTGCACATTAGGCGTGGCGGCAGGTAGCGTATTGCAAACCGCCCATAACATTACGCCTCCGATCAAATGCCCGGCAGTTTGAAAAATACGGTTCATTGGTAATCCACCTGTAACGTGGCAAAAGCCTCAAAATCGCCTTCGGCAGGCTCTTTACCGGGCTGTTTTACCGGCACGGCTTTTAGTGTGGGAAGCGATGATTCATCGATGGTTAGCGACGTGCCGGGAGGAAACACCGTGCCGTTCTGCTGAAGTTCAATGCCCAGCTCAGGGACATTGGTGGTTAAGGCATTTGCGGAGTAAGGCGTCGCCGTGCCCAGATAGCTCAACGTAAAAGTTAATGCGTCATCGCGAAAGCTGCTGTCGCAGGTAAGGGTCCACGGGATCTCGGTCAGGTAATTGACGCCGTCAATATTATCAATAATCACGCTACCAAAACTGACCTCCAGCGTTTCACCATTATTGATAGTACAGGCGGGCGGGTTTATCAGTTTGCCGTGAAAGGTCAAATTGTCGGCGCAGGCAAACTGGGTGATTAAAAGCGTCAGGATAAGCACCCTTTTCACTATGAATCTCTCCATCACTGGTAATCCACGACTAACGTCGCACTGGCGTTAAAATCGCCACCCGCTAACTGCGTGGTGGGCTCTTTAACCGGTACGGCTTCCAGCTCCGGCCCATTGCTGCCGCTCAGGGTGAAGTTCAGCCAATCCGTTATGCCAACCGGAACCAGTTGCTTATTGCCCGCCTGCTGAATACGGATGCCTAACCCCTGAACCGAAGTTTGCAGAACCTGCTCCCCGCTGATGGTGGTAGTGGTCCCCTGAATTTGTAGCTTCAGATAGTCGCTCGCTCTGCCATCGCAGTTCAGGCTGTAGCCCACAGGTTTCGTTTGAGAAGCATCGCCAACTTTGGTGGTCAGGACATCGCCAAACTCTACGGAAGCGCCGCCTACCGTACAGGGCGGTGGTTGAGTGACGACCAGATGCAGCTCCAGTTGCACGGTTTTTGTGCCGGCAGCCTCGGTGCCGGCAACGAATCCACCGCACAGCAGCACCAGCATTTTCCAGCGAGTCAACATCGTCATGGATCTCTTTCGCACAGGATTACTTATTCGCTTTCTTCTCAGCGTCACGGGTTTTTTCCTCATTGACCTTGCAGGTATTCCCTGAGCAGGTAAAAACCAGCAGGCGATGGCCGCCGTAATCATCGACGTAGCCCACCACCGGTGAGCTGCCGAGCGAGGCACCTTTGATGGGAGAGGTCACTTTTTCACGCGGGGCAATCAGCAGGTTTTTAAAGCCGGAGGCGGTCTCGTTCTCTTTGCTACCGGCATTGCTGATGACGAGGTAAAACGGTGTGGGGTTGTCGAAAATCACACCATCGCCCTGGTAGGTCAGCGTGAGCTTCGTCTGCCACGGGTGCGTCTTATCCACCTGCCGGGCTACGGCTACCGGGCGGTAGAAAAACTTAATACGCGTTTGCAGCGCCAGCTGGAGCGTATTAGGCTTATCGCTTTTCGGCGGAATTTCCCGCACGTTGAAATAAAACAGACTTTCCCGGTCCTGCGGTAGGCTAGCCGCGGCTGGTAACGGCTGGACTTTAACCTGCCCGTCGGATTTTGGCTCAATACGCTGCAGCGGCGGCAGGGCGGTAAAATAGCGGGTATCTTTGGCGAACTTATCGTCTTCCAGCCACGCCTGTGCGAGGTAGGGCAGAGTGGCGTTGCCGTTTTTCAGCGTGACGGTGATTGAATTTTCATTGCCGTTAAAAATAACGCGGGTACGATCCGGCACAATCGCGCTGTGCGATACCAGCGGCGCAGCCAGTAATACCGAAGCGATAAGCGCCTGGCGCTTAAAATGGTTGGTCTTATTCATTACGGGTTCCCTTTATTCCATATCCTTGCGATTCACCGCATGGTTGTCAGCCAGCGGTATGGGCGGGGTTTGAGTGGTTGTCGCCACCGGCGCGGCCGGTTGGCCATCGGTTTGCGTATGTTCCTGGATTAGCGGTTGCGCAGGCAGCGGAGAACTTTTCTGCGGTGCGGTGGTGGGCTGACCTTCCAGCATTTTGCACGGCAGCAATAGCGCGTTGGCCAATAGCTCTGGTGTAAACGTGGGCGGGAGTGATGCTTCACACTGCGCCGCGCCATCCCAGAAGACTTTCAATGTTTCCCCGGCTTTTACGCCCGCCAGCCAGGCGTTGCCATCATCGGCCACCAGGCCCAACTGCTGCTGGCGTTCGTTTTTCACTTCGGCGCCGAACGGTGGGAAGTCGCCGTCTGCCAGCCGGAAAACCGCCATCATTTTCTCGCCGCTGACCACGTCAAAGTGACGGTAGCCGATGGCGCCTTCGGTGAGCGTGATCTGCACAACCGACTTAGTAGCTTCCGCCTTCTCCGGCAATTTGTTCAGATCGATACGCGCCAGGCTGCGCGAATAGCTTCCGACATCCGCAATCACGGCCTTGCCGAAAATGTTGGTTGAGGTTGGCGAGCCGTTACCGCTAACGGGGACGTCCGCAATGCCGTCGGTATCAACCAGCAAACGTGTGCTGCCCGCTAAACTTCCCCGGTGCAGCGCGCCGCCCTGGGTGGTCAGCGTCATGCCGCCGCGCAGCGACATGCCCAGCGAACGGTACGATCCTTCTTCATAATCCGCGCTCAGATCGATGTCCGTCAGCGCGCCCTGATGGCTGTAATAACCGTCTGCCTGCGCGCCTTGTTCATCCTGCCCGACGTGAAGCTGCCAGTTATCGCCGTTCTGGCTGTGGCCGGAATAGCCGAGCTGATTACGGTGTTGACTACCGTTAAACGTACCGTTGTAGCTGATGGAATCATTGCCCCAGGGAACAGACAGCGAGATATAGACGCCATCATCTTTATCACCGTTGTATTCGCTGCGATAGCCGTTCAGCGACGCACTGAGATTTTTTATCGACCCTAAGTCGAAGTACCAGGAAAGAGACAGGTTATAGTTACTCTGATCCGGGCTGTCCCAGAAGGTACTGCGTGAGTAGCTGAAATAGGCGCTCATGCCCTGTTCACGGAAGTTCTGGTTATAGGTGACCGTATAGCGTTCTTTTTCGTGACCGGCATTGAGATGATGGTAGGTTTTCGCATCCAGATAGTCGCTCATGCTCATAAAGTTCTTTTCTGAGAAGCGGTATCCGGCAAAGGTTAGTCGGCTGTCGATTTCATCAAAGTCACGGGAATAGCTGATGCGATATGAGTTACCCTGCAGCGTTTCGCCGTCAAACCCGTCGTCTTGCGGCATGTGGGCGATGGAGTGCGTAATGTCGACCGCCACCGCGCCCACCACGCCAAGATCCTTACCGCTTCCCAGCGCCACGGCCTGATAGTTGCTTTCTCCAATTGCGCCGCCATATAGCGACCAGCCGTTGGTGACCCCCCACGAAGCTTCCGCCGAGGCGAATGTGCCGGTAATGGGATGATGATCCCAGTCCTGCGGGCGGCCCAGCGCCATCTTGTAGCGCACCATGCCGGGGCGCGTCAGGAAGGGAACCGATGCGGTGTTAACGTCAAACTCCTGGGTCTGACCGTTCTGCTCTTCCACGGTGACGTGCAACGTACCGGAAACGGACTGGTTGAGATCCTGAATACGGAACGGTCCTGCGGGCACCTGCGTTTCATACAGTACGCGCCCCTGCCAGGAGACTTTGACTTTTGCGTTAGAACGCGCAATGCCCACGATCTCCGGCGCATAGCCGCGCAGTTTCGGCGGCAGCATCTGATCGTCAGAAACGACGCTGGCACCGATATAGTTAAAGCTGTCGAAAACATCGGACTGGAGATAGCTTTCGCCCAGCGTAAGTTTGGCCCCGAGCGTCGGTAGTGCGCGATAGGCGTAGTAGCGGCTCCAGCTCTGATCGTGGAGGGTGGAAGTGTTCTCGTCATCGTCATGATGGTCGTAGCTGGCCTGCCAGTCGGCCCGCAGTCGCCATGCGCCCAGGTTCGCGCCTAATGTCCCGTTGCCGCTGATGCTTTGCTCTTCGCTGCCGCTTTCTTGATCGTGGCGGAGCTGATTATTAATGTTGTAATCCAGAATGATGCCGGGAATACCATTATCCCAGCGGGCGGGTGGGTCCCAGTCGACATCGCTGTATTCCATATACGCCTGGGGTAAATTCACCAGCAGCGTGGAGTGTCCCAGGTCGGCCTGAAAATCCATGCCTTTCAGTGAATCTGGCGCCAGGCATTGTCGTTCACCGTGCGTTATCCAGACGAGTTTTTCCGCGAGTTCCGGCTTTATACCCAATTGCGTAACTAATTCTGGTTCTGCGCAAACCTCACTTCCTTGTGGATCATGTTCTGGAATAATCCAGTTAACAGGAAATTCCTGCGGCAGAGTCTGTCCGTTAATTTTAATTTGTAAAAGGTAGACGCCTGGCAGGATAAAACCCTTACGAGAAAACTGTGCAATGTTAACGTTATCGCGATTTTTTACATCGAGGAAATCGGTATTAAATTCGATGTCTTTGCCTGACGCGCTATAAGGGGAGACGCTTAGAAGCATTCCCACTCCGCACGCTATTGGGCAAAGAACACTTTTCCATGTGTTATTCATCAAATATATTCCGCAATAAAACTCAACAGGAATACCCTACCTAAAGCGGCAGGGTATTATCGTCGTGACTCTGTTAACTGAATTACAGGTAAGAGATAGTGACGTTGGCGGCGCTGCTGAATTCACCTGTGCCTACGGTGCCGGTTGCTGCGCCAACCAGCCAGGCGGTGAAATTCAGGCTTTGCTTCTCATCAAGAATGGTATCTCCGTCCAGGTCCGCAATGGCCTGTGTATAGGTATCGCCCAGTTTGATATTATTTTTGCCAGCATCGCCGATTGCCAGGCTTACGTTGCTAATAGCGCCAGTGCCGTCAGTCTTCATCAGCGCGAGATTATCCGTGGCGCCTGTAGCCGCTGTGGTTCCACTACCTGTAGTGAATACCACATTCATATTTTTCTCGGTAGCCCAGGTACAACCCTCAAGATCGATATGAAAGGTACGGGCATTGTTGATGGTCGTTTTACCATTACTCAGCGTGCCATTACCGATACTTGAACCCATATTGACTGTTTGATCTTCCGTATCCAATGTGACAGAGCAGGGGGAATCAACAATATTACCAAGGAAAGTGACCTTCGCTGTGTTGCTACCCGCGGCTTGAGCGCCGGAGACAATTCCCATAACTAAAGATGCAGTTACTGCCAGTTTACAAAAATGAGATGACTTCATCGTGTTATCCTTAATTAACGTGTTTTATGGCAACATTTTGTACGCGTATACCAAGGGATATGCGGCATAGAGCCATGCTGCGGGCTTTGGGTAAAAAATAGGTCATAATAAAAATATTATATTTCTACATTTTTATGAGTATATTCTTATGAGCTGAATGATCGTACCTGCTCATAGAATATTATATGTAATACTTTCAATATATTTATTTCATGTATGTTCCAGAAAAAACAAAAAAGCGGTCTTTTTTGAATATTAAACTGGCGTGCATGCTACTCGTTTTTCCGTAAAAGTGAAATAATTTATTTTTTTTGAAAGGGAAGGCTCTTTGGGTGGGGTGCTTATAGTGTTTGCATGATTTTTTTACTTAATTGATGTTATTTATAATGTCTGGTGCAAATATCTGTTTTTTTAATAAATTAGTTATATGATTATTATATTGTTGTGTATCGATTAATAATTTTAAAGTTATACGGGAAAGGTAGCATTCAACACCTGTTAACAATATATTTTATTATATAGGCGTTGCCGTAGTGTCTCTGTGCGTGAATGGTTAAGAATAATACGTTACAATTGTCGCTGGTATTTACAACCGATTAAAAACCATGACAACTAACCATCAAATTGACCGTCTTCTCACCCTCATGCAGCGCCTGCGTGACCCGGAAAACGGCTGCCCGTGGGATAAAGAGCAGACCTTCGCCAGCATCGCGCCTTATACGCTGGAAGAAACCTATGAAGTACTGGATGCGATTGCGCGTGAGGATTTTGACGATTTGCGCGGCGAACTGGGCGACCTGTTGTTCCAGGTGGTGTTTTACGCGCAGATGGCGCAGGAAGAAGGCCGCTTCGATTTTAATGATATCTGCGCTGCCATCAGCGACAAGCTGGAGCGCCGCCATCCGCATGTTTTTGGCGAGCTTTCCGCGGATAATAGCGAAGAAGTCTTAGCTCGCTGGGAGCAAATCAAAACGGAAGAGCGCGCGCAAAAAGCGCAGCATTCCGCGCTGGACGATATTCCGCGCAGCTTACCGGCCTTAATGCGCGCGCAAAAAATCCAGAAACGGTGTTCAAACGTGGGCTTTGACTGGACGACGCTGGGACCGGTCGTCGATAAGGTCTATGAAGAGATCGATGAGGTGATGTTCGAGGCGCGGCAGGCGGTTGTTGATCAGGCTAAACTGGAAGAGGAAATGGGCGATTTGCTCTTTGCCACGGTCAACATGGCGCGTCATTTAGGTACGAAAGCGGAGCTCGCTTTGCAAAAAGCGAACGATAAATTTGAACGTCGTTTTCGCGAAGTTGAACGTATTGTCGCAGCCAGAGGCCTGGAAATGACCGGGGTGGACCTGGAAACAATGGAAGAAGTTTGGCAGGAAGTAAAACGCCAGGAAATTGATCTCTAAAGGTTTTAGGCGGTCAAGAGCGATTTGTGTGATTTTTTAAATAACAAGCGCTTGATTTACGTCAAAAACATTTACCTCAAAGGGGCTATTTTCTCCCTCCCTGTGTGAACGTCAGCCTGACGAAGAGGAGGAATAATGAAAGTTTGTGGCGTAGGTCATGTTCGGGTATACTGCTTTCCCGTCCTGGTTATTCCATCGTCTTTTAAACCTAACTTCTCAGGTTCCGCATGACAACGAACTATATTTTTGTGACCGGCGGGGTCGTATCCTCTCTGGGTAAAGGCATTGCCGCAGCCTCCCTCGCAGCCATTCTGGAAGCCCGTGGTCTCAACGTGACCATCATGAAACTGGATCCGTACATCAACGTCGATCCGGGTACTATGAGCCCAATCCAACACGGGGAAGTGTTCGTTACTGAAGACGGCGCTGAAACCGACCTGGACCTGGGGCACTACGAGCGTTTCATCCGCACCAAGATGTCTCGCCGCAACAACTTCACGACTGGCCGCATCTACTCCGACGTTCTGCGTAAAGAACGCCGTGGCGACTATCTGGGCGCAACCGTACAGGTAATCCCTCACATCACTAACGCGATTAAAGAGCGCGTGCTGGAAGGTGGCGAAGGCCACGATGTGGTACTGGTGGAAATCGGCGGTACCGTCGGTGATATCGAATCGCTGCCGTTTCTTGAGGCGATTCGTCAATTGGCGGTAGATATCGGTCGTGAACACGCGCTGTTTATGCACCTGACGCTGGTACCTTACCTGGCGGCTGCGGGCGAAGTGAAAACTAAACCGACTCAGCACTCCGTGAAAGAGCTGCTGTCTATCGGTATTCAGCCCGATATTCTGATTTGTCGTTCCGATCGCGCGGTTCCTGCCAACGAGCGTGCAAAAATTGCATTGTTCTGTAATGTGCCGGAAAAAGCCGTTATTTCAATGAAAGATGTCGATTCCATTTATAAAATTCCAGGCCTGTTGAAATCTCAGGGGCTTGATGATTATATTTGTAAACGATTCAGCTTGAACTGTCCGGAAGCTAACCTGTCTGAATGGGAACAGGTCATTTACGAAGAAGCGAACCCGGCAGGCGAAGTGACTATCGGCATGGTCGGCAAATATATTGAACTGCCGGATGCCTATAAGTCGGTGATCGAAGCGCTGAAACACGGTGGTCTGAAAAACCGCGTTACCGTCAACATCAAATTGATCGATTCGCAAGATGTTGAAACGCGCGGCGTCGAAATTCTGAAAGATTTGGACGCTATCCTGATCCCCGGCGGCTTCGGCTATCGTGGCGTTGAAGGTAAAATCGCCACTGCGCGCTATGCGCGTGAAAACAATATTCCTTATCTGGGCATTTGCCTGGGGATGCAGGTTGCGTTGATTGAGTTCGCTCGTAACGTGGCCGGCATGGACAACGCCAACTCAACGGAATTTGTGCCAGACTGTAAGTACCCGGTTGTGGCGTTAATTACCGAGTGGCGCGATGAAGACGGTAACGTTGAAGTCCGTAGCGAGAAAAGCGATCTGGGCGGCACCATGCGCCTGGGCGCGCAGCAGTGCCAGCTTAGCGATGACAGTCTGGTACGTCAGTTGTACGGCGCGTCGACGATTGTTGAACGTCATCGCCATCGTTACGAAGTCAACAATATGTTGTTGAAACAAATTGAAGCAGCGGGTCTGCGTGTCGCAGGCCGTTCCGGTGATGATCAGTTAGTCGAGATCATTGAGGTACCGAATCATCCGTGGTTCGTGGCCTGTCAGTTCCATCCGGAATTTACTTCCACGCCGCGTGATGGACATCCGTTGTTCGCTGGCTTTGTTAAAGCCGCCAACGAGCATCAGAAACGTCAGGCGAAGTAAAAAAGTTAGAACGGCGGTGCACCCTCAGCGGTGCACCGTTTGTCTGAAGTTTTAGTTTAACTAGTGACTTGAGGAAAACCTAATGTCCAAAATCGTTAAAGTCATCGGTCGTGAAATCATCGACTCCCGTGGTAACCCGACTGTTGAAGCTGAAGTACACCTGGAAGGTGGTTTCGTAGGTATGGCGGCGGCTCCGTCAGGTGCTTCTACTGGTTCCCGCGAAGCGCTGGAACTGCGCGATGGCGACAAATCCCGTTTCCTGGGTAAAGGCGTAACCAAAGCTGTTGGCGCGGTTAACGGCCCGATCGCTCAGGCTATTCTTGGCAAAGACGCTAAAGACCAGGCTGGCATCGACAAAATCATGATCGACCTGGACGGTACTGAAAACAAATCTAACTTCGGTGCAAACGCCATTCTGGCTGTCTCTCTGGCTAACGCCAAAGCTGCTGCTGCCGCTAAAGGTATGCCGCTGTACGAGCACATTGCTGAACTGAACGGCACTCCGGGCAAATACTCCATGCCGGTTCCGATGATGAACATCATCAACGGCGGCGAGCACGCTGACAACAACGTCGACATCCAGGAATTCATGATCCAGCCGGTTGGCGCGAAAACGGTTAAAGAAGCCATCCGTATGGGTTCTGAAGTTTTCCATCACCTGGCAAAAGTGCTGAAAGGCAAAGGCATGAACACCGCTGTGGGTGACGAAGGCGGCTATGCGCCGAACCTGGGCTCCAACGCGGAAGCACTGGCTGTTATCGCTGAAGCGGTTAAAGCGGCTGGTTACGAGCTGGGTAAAGACATCACCCTGGCGATGGACTGCGCAGCATCTGAATTCTACAAAGACGGTAAATACGTTCTGGCTGGCGAAGGCAACAAAGCGTTCACCTCCGAAGAATTCACCCACTTCCTGGAAGAACTGACCAAACAGTACCCGATCGTTTCCATCGAAGATGGTCTGGACGAGTCTGACTGGGACGGTTTTGCATACCAGACCAAAGTACTGGGCGACAAAATCCAGCTGGTTGGTGACGACCTGTTCGTAACCAACACCAAAATCCTGAAAGAAGGCATCGAGAAAGGCATCGCTAACTCCATCCTGATCAAATTCAACCAGATCGGTTCTCTGACCGAAACTCTGGCTGCAATCAAGATGGCGAAAGACGCTGGCTACACTGCTGTCATCTCTCACCGTTCTGGTGAAACTGAAGACGCTACCATCGCTGACCTGGCTGTTGGTACCGCTGCAGGCCAGATCAAAACCGGTTCTATGAGCCGTTCTGACCGCGTTGCTAAATACAACCAGCTGATTCGTATCGAAGAAGCTCTGGGCGAAAAAGCACCATACAACGGTCGTAAAGAGATCAAAGGCCAGGCGTAATCCTGCTTTTACCTCTTAACGTATAAACCCGCTTCGGCGGGTTTTTTTGTATCTGTTCAATAGCGCAGCCGCTGTGCATGACCGGGCAGACGAAATCTGCAATAATTAACGATTATCCCCTTAACAGAGAACGCTATGCAGTACCCGATTAACGAGATGTTCCAGACCCTACAAGGCGAGGGTTACTTTACCGGCGTCCCCGCTATTTTTATTCGTTTACAGGGATGTCCGGTCGGCTGTGCCTGGTGTGATACTAAGCATACCTGGGATAAACTGAGCGATCGGGAAGTGTCTCTGTTCAGCATTCTGGCAAAAACCAAAGAGAGCGACAAATGGGGTGCTGCGAGCAGTGAAGACTTGCTGGCAGTAATTAATCGTCAGGGCTATACCGCGCGTCACGTTGTCATCACCGGTGGCGAACCCTGTATTCACGACCTCATGCCGCTCACCGATCTGCTTGAAAAGAGTGGTTTTAGTTGTCAGATTGAAACCAGCGGGACGCACGAAGTGCGCTGTACGCCTAACACCTGGGTCACGGTTTCACCAAAAGTGAATATGCGCGGAGGATATGACGTGCTTTCCCAGGCGCTGGAGCGCGCCAATGAAATCAAGCATCCCGTTGGGCGAGTTCGTGATATTGAGGCGCTGGATGAACTGTTAGCCACGTTGAGCGATGATAAACCGCGCGTGATTGCTTTGCAGCCCATTAGCCAGAAAGAAGACGCGACGCGTCTGTGTATTGAAACGTGTATTGCGCGTAACTGGCGGCTGTCTATGCAAACGCATAAATATTTAAATATCGCCTGATGCTCTATCAATTTTACGGACGGCCTGCCGATGCCGTCTGTGACTCATTCATTACCTTGCATTGTTTATTTTCTCTATGTGAATTTCGATGAGTGTATAAAAGCGCTGATAAATTTTTCCATAGCGATGCACGGATCACGCTATTTTGGTAAATTTAAAGAAAAAATCATTCTATGAACTTTTTTGCATCAAAATCAGCAAATTAGCTGTTCTTTAATAATTTAAATTGTTGCGATTATGTTGGTAGAATGTGGTGCTGACAAAAAGTAGTTTATAAACAATGATATACGATTAGTGTGTTCCCCGCGCCAGCGGGGATAAACCGTTTTTTTCGACGTCCCGGAGAGTTATTTGCGGGTGTTCCCCGCGCCAGCGGGGATAAACCGGCCAGGCCATCCGGGCCCCCTGCGGTCATTGAGTGTTCCCCGCGCCAGCGGGGATAAACCGATGGGATCGTGACTCACTGGCATCTTATGGACGTGTTCCCCGCGCCAGCGGGGATAAACCGGAAAAAATGTCTGCCAGTTTTAAAGTGGCTGGGTGTTCCCCGCGCCAGCGGGGATAAACCGGTTATTGATAAATCTCCACGGCACCAACCAGAGTGTTCCCCGCGCCAGCGGGGATAAACCGACCGGCTGCGCGATCGCCCTGGGTGAATTCGTGTGTTCCCCGCGCCAGCGGGGATAAACCGAGATTGTGAGACAGCTTGATCCTGGTGCTCGTGTGTTCCCCGCGCCAGCGGGGATAAACCGCGCCCGGAATCAGCGCCGTCTATTGAGGGGTTGTGTTCCCCGCGCCAGCGGGGATAAACCGCTACCACCCATCAGTACGCCACGCTGATAAAAGTGTTCCCCGCGCCAGCGGGGATAAACCTGAGATTTACGCGCTCGTTGAGCTGCTGCACGTGTGTTCCCCGCGCCAGCGGGGATAAACCGTGTTTCCCGATCACGTTGCTGATACACCAGGTGTGTTCCCCGCGCCAGCGGGGATAAACCGCGTAAAAATCGGGCTGATGGGCGCCAGCCACAGTGTTCCCCGCGCCAGCGGGGATAAACCGGGGATCCACTGCGCGTGGCGTCCTGGTACACAGTGTTCCCCGCGCCAGCGGGGATAAACCGCGTAGCTATACTGATAATTCATCAGCACAGACGTGTTCCCCGCGCCAGCGGGGATAAACCGGGCACTCTTCAGGAAAGCAGCGCCTTCAGGGTGTGTTCCCCGCGCCAGCGGGGATAAACCGGTGGTGTCCGGTCTGTCGTTCACCCCCGCAGTGTGTTCCCCGCGCCAGCGGGGATAAACCGGAAGAGCGTGATCTGCACTACTCGTCTGTGCTGCGTGTTCCCCGCGCCAGCGGGGATAAACCGTCGAATTGTTCACGTCTGGTCATATAATTCACGTGTTCCCCGCGCCAGCGGGGATAAACCGCAGTGCACCAATAGCATTACGATTCTGATAACGTGTTCCCCGCGCCAGCGGGGATAAACCGCTCGTAACAACGCCGCCACCCGGTGAATTTTAGTGTTCCCCGCGCCAGCGGGGATAAACCGATTCTGTCTCTTTTGTGCGGAGCGCCGACGCCGTGTTCCCCGCGCCAGCGGGGATAAACCGCGTTGTTAACGGCAGCCTTATCTGCTTTACCAGTGTTCCCCGCGCCAGCGGGGATAAACCGCAGTTATTTGACAATTGGTACTGGCATTAAATGTGTTCCCCGCGCCAGCGGGGATAAACCGTTGCTTATTAATGAGTTTGCGACGGTGTTAATGTGTTCCCCGCGCCAGCGGGGATAAACCGAGGCTTTGACAATGGCCTGGTTAAGTTGGAGTGTGTTCCCCGCGCCAGCGGGGATAAACCGTAATTACGTTTTTTCAACGTCTCGATAATCGCGTGTTCCCCGCGCCAGCGGGGATAAACCGTGGGACATTCTCGCTAGTCACGGTCATGTCATGTGTTCCCCGCGCCAGCGGGGATAAACCGTGCGCCAACGACTGGAATTTTTGCGTGTAGCCGTGTTCCCCGCGCCAACAAGGATAGCCGTTGCATAATCATAATCTGTGTACCAGTAATGGCTGGTACAAACCTGTAAAGTAAAAAGGCCGCGTTTTTCCGGGGAGGCTTTTATACAGGAGAAGGCCATGGCGTTAAGGATCAGGGTATTGCTCGAAAATCATAAGGGAGCTGGAGCGGATAAATCGTTGAAGGCCCGGCCAGGGTTAAGCCTGTTGGTCGAGGATGAGTCTACGTCGATCTTGTTCGATACCGGCCCTGATGGCAGTTTTATGCAAAACGCGTTGGCGATGGGGATCGACCTGTCCGATGTGTCTGCTGTGGTGCTTTCGCATGGTCATTACGATCATTGCGGAGGCGTGCCATGGCTTCCTGATAACAGTCGAATCATCTGCCATCCCGATATTGCGCGCGAACGTTATTCGGCAATGACTTTTCTCGGTATTACCCGGAAAATAAAAAAATTGTCGCGTGAGGTGGACTATTCACGCTATCGAATGATGTACACGCGTGACCCCCTGCCGATTGGCGAAAACTTTATCTGGTCAGGGGAAATACCGGTGGTCGCGCCTGAAGCCTACGGCATTTTTGGCGGCCACGATGCGGAGCCGGACTCTATTTTGGATGAGGGCGTACTGATTTACCAATCGACAAAAGGATTAGTCATCATTACGGGATGCGGGCATCGGGGGATCGCAAATATTGTCCGGCACTGTCAGAACATTACCGGTATAAAGCAGATTTACGCGCTTGTCGGCGGATTTCATCTCCGCTGCGCATCACCGTTCACGCTGTGGCGAGTCAGGCGCTTTCTGCAAGAACACAAACCTGAAAAACTATGCGGTTGTCACTGTACAGGGGCCTGGGGGCGGTTGTGGCTACCGGAAATAACCGCACCTGCAACCGGTGATGTGCTGTGCTTTTAACACCGCGCTGGACAATGTTTTCACTGATAAAACGTCGTGTGGATAGGCTGGAATCAATCTGCCATCCAGCCCACGCGTTAATAAACCTTATTCGCCGCGATAGACGCAGCCGGCTGTACAGGTCTCTTTCACCATCACGGCGCTCAGTAGCGGCACGACGGGCTTAACCTGATCCCAAATCCATTTTGCCAGCACTTCGCTGGTGGGATTGGACAGCCCTGGAATATCATTCAGATAGTAGTGATCAAGACGATCGTAAGTCGGTTTAAACGCCGCTTTGAGATCCGCGAAATCCATAATCCAACCGGTATGCGGATCGACTTCACCGGTAATTTCGAGACGCACCATAAACGAGTGTCCGTGCAGGCGGCCGCACTTATGCCCTTCAGGCACGTGTGGCAGGCGGTGAGCGGCTTCAAAGGTGAAATCTTTATACAACGTGGTGGACATGATGAACTCTCAGGCAATAAAAAAACCGCCGTAGGGTACCGGAAAGCGCATTTTTTATCATTAACTAAAACCATTCTCCGCCTTGTGACGGGCAATTAATTTAAGAATTTCCAGAAAATTTAATAATTATCAATCAATTATAAAATCGATTTTGGAGTTAATCACGATAACTAAAACAGGTTAGTTCATTTGGTTATTTGTTATTTCCAACCCTTCTTTAATTGTTATTCCTCTCGCCGTTAACCTTATCCTTAGTTTGGGATTTATCGCTTATACATTTCATCCTTCAAGCCGCATCTGTGTTGACTGCGTTTACTCACCCCAGTCACGTATTTATGTACGCTTCTGGGGCGCGCTCAGCTTACAGTCTGAGCTACAGCGAACTTGAATGATTTTGTGTATAGATCCGCTTTGCTTACTGGAACATAACGACGCATGACGACACCGGCTCCACTGACTGGGTTGCTTCCGCTTAATCCGGAGCAACTGGCGCGCCTTCAGGCCGCGACAACCGACCTTACTCCCGAACAGCTTGCCTGGGTCTCCGGCTATTTTTGGGGCGTACTGAACCCGCGCTCAGGCGCTGTTGCCGTCACGCCTGCTCCTGAGGGGAAGATGCCGGGGGTTACGCTTATCTCCGCTTCGCAAACCGGCAATGCGCGTCGTGTGGCGGAAGCGCTGCGTGATGATCTGCTGGCGGCCAACCTTAATGTGACACTGGTGAACGCCGGCGACTACAAATTCAAACAGATTGCCAGTGAAAAACTACTGGTGATAGTGACATCCACCCAGGGAGAAGGCGAGCCGCCGGAAGAGGCCGTCGCGCTGCATAAGTTCCTGTTCTCGAAAAAAGCGCCGAAACTGGAAAACACCGCTTTTGCCGTGTTTAGCCTCGGCGACACCTCTTATGAATTTTTCTGCCAGTCCGGAAAAGATTTCGACAGCAAACTGGCGGAACTGGGCGGTGAACGTCTGCTCGACCGTGTCGATGCTGACGTTGAATATCAGGCAGCTGCCAGCGAATGGCGCGCCCGCGTGGTTGATGTTCTGAAGTCCCGCGCACCTGTCGCGGCACCTTCGCAATCCGTCGCTACTGGCGCGGTAAACGATATCCACACCAGCCCCTATACCAAAGACGCGCCGCTGACCGCGACCCTCTCCGTGAATCAGAAAATCACCGGTCGCAACTCGGAAAAAGACGTTCGTCATATTGAGATTGATTTAGGCGACTCCGATCTGCGCTATCAGCCGGGCGATGCGCTGGGCGTCTGGTATCAGAACGATCCGGCTCTGGTGAAGGAGCTGGTTGAGTTGCTGTGGCTGAAAGGCGATGAACCGGTGACGGTTGATGGTAAAACCCTGCCGCTCGCCGAAGCGCTGGAGTGGCACTTCGAGCTGACGGTGAATACCGCCAACATTGTTGAGAACTACGCGACCCTGACGCGCAGTGAGTCGCTGTTGCCATTAGTGGGCGACAAAGCGCAGCTCCAGCACTACGCCGCGACCACGCCCATTGTTGATATGGTGCGTTTCTCTCCGGCGCAGCTCGACGCTGAAGCATTAATCGGCCTGCTGCGTCCGCTGACGCCGCGTCTGTACTCCATCGCCTCCGCGCAGGCGGAAGTCGAAAGCGAAGTACACGTAACCGTCGGCGTCGTGCGCTACGATATTGAAGGCCGCGCCCGCGCCGGTGGTGCTTCCAGCTTCCTCGCCGACCGCGTGGAAGAAGAGGGCGAAGTTCGCGTCTTTATTGAGCATAACGATAACTTCCGCCTGCCAGCTAACCCGCAGACGCCGGTCATTATGATTGGCCCCGGTACCGGCATCGCGCCGTTCCGCGCCTTTATGCAACAGCGTGCGGCGGAAGGGGCGGAAGGCAAGAACTGGTTGTTCTTCGGCAACCCGCACTTTACCGAAGATTTCCTCTATCAGGTGGAGTGGCAGCGCTACGTGAAAGAGGGGTTGTTAAGCCGTATCGATCTCGCCTGGTCACGCGATCAAAAAGAAAAAATTTACGTACAAGACAAGCTGCGTGAACAGGGCGCCGAGCTGTGGCGCTGGATCAATGATGGCGCGCATATTTATGTCTGCGGCGACGCCAGACGCATGGCCGCAGATGTCGAAAAAGCATTGCTGGAAGTGATCGCTGAATTCGGCGGTATGGACCTCGAATCGGCAGATGAATATTTAAGTGAGCTGCGCGTAGAGCGCCGTTATCAGCGAGATGTCTACTAATGAGCGAAAAACATCCAGGCCCACTGGTGGTCGAAGGTAAACTGTCCGATGCCGAGCGCATGAAGCTGGAAAGCAACTATCTGCGCGGCACCATTGCGGAAGATCTGAACGACGGTCTCACCGGCGGTTTTAAAGGCGACAACTTCCTGCTAATACGCTTTCATGGCATGTATCAGCAGGATGACCGCGATATTCGCGCCGAGCGTGCGGCGCAGAAGCTGGAGCCGCGTCATGCGATGCTGCTGCGCTGCCGCCTGCCGGGCGGGGTGATTACTACGACGCAATGGCAAGCGATCGATAAATTCGCGGCGGATAACACGATTTACGGCAGTATCCGTCTGACCAACCGCCAGACCTTCCAGTTCCACGGCATTCTGAAGAAGAACGTCAAGCCGGTGCACCAGATGCTGCATTCGGTCGGGCTGGACGCGCTGGCAACCGCCAACGACATGAACCGTAACGTGCTGTGCACCTCGAATCCGTATGAGTCCGAGCTGCACGCGGAAGCCTACGAGTGGGCGAAGAAGATCTCTGAACATCTGCTGCCGCGCACTCGCGCGTATGCGGAGATCTGGCTCGATCAGGAGAAGGTGGCGACCACCGATGAAGAGCCGATCCTCGGTCAGACCTATCTGCCGCGTAAGTTCAAAACCACGGTAGTGATCCCGCCGCAAAACGATATCGATTTGCACGCCAACGACATGAACTTCGTGGCGATTGCCGAAAACGGCAAGCTGGTGGGCTTTAACCTGCTGGTCGGCGGTGGTCTGTCTATTGAGCACGGTAATAAGAAAACCTACGCGCGTACGGCCAGCGAGTTCGGCTTCCTGCCGCTGGAGCATACCCTGGCGGTAGCCGAAGCGGTGGTGACGACCCAACGTGACTGGGGTAACCGTACCGACCGTAAAAATGCCAAAACCAAATACACGCTTGAGCGCGTCGGTGTCGACACGTTCAAAGAAGAAGTTGAGCGTCGCGCGGGGATCAAATTCGAGCCGATCCGCCCGTATGAGTTTACCGGTCGCGGCGATCGCATTGGTTGGGTGAAAGGGATCGACAACAACTGGCACCTGACGCTGTTTATCGAAAGTGGCCGCATTCTGGACTACCCGGGGCGTCCGCTGAAAACCGGCCTGCTGGAGATCGCGAAGATTCATCAGGGCGAGTTCCGTATCACCGCTAACCAGAACCTGATTATTGCCAGCGTGCCGGAAAGCCAGAAAGCGAAGATCGAGACGCTGGCGCGCGACCACGGGTTGATGAATGCGGTGAAACCGCAGCGTGAAAACTCAATGGCCTGCGTGTCGTTCCCGACCTGCCCGCTGGCAATGGCGGAAGCCGAGCGTTTCCTGCCGTCGTTCACGGACAAAGTGGAAGCGATTCTGGAAAAACACGGCATTCCTGATGAGCATATCGTGATGCGCGTGACCGGCTGCCCGAACGGCTGTGGCCGTGCGATGCTGGCGGAAATTGGCTTAGTAGGGAAAGCGCCTGGTCGTTATAACCTGCATCTTGGCGGCAACCGCATCGGGAGTCGTATCCCACGGATGTATCAAGAAAATATCACCGAGCCGGATATTCTGGCCTCGCTGGATGAACTGATTGGGCGCTGGGCGAAAGAGCGTGAAGCGGGTGAAGGCTTCGGCGACTTTACGGTGCGTGCGGGCATCATTCGCCCGGTGCTCGATCCCGCGCGTGATTTCTGGGAATAACCTGAATTGCCGGATGGCAGCATAAATGCCTTATCCGGCCTACCGCCCGCGTAGGCCTGATAAGCGAAGCGCCATCAGGCAAGGTATACCGCGAGGAACTTATGTCCAAACTCGATCTAAATGCCCTGAACGACCTGTCAAAAGTCGATCGCGTACTGGCGTTGGCGGAAACCAACGCTCAACTGGAAACGCTGACTGCCGAAGAACGCGTGGCATGGGCGCTGGAAAATCTGCCCGGCGAATATGTGCTCTCCTCAAGCTTTGGCATCCAGGCGGCGGTGAGCCTGCACCTGGTGAACCAGATTCGCCCGGATATCCCGGTGATCCTCACCGATACCGGCTATTTGTTCCCGGAAACCTACCAGTTTATTGATGAGTTAACGGACAAACTCAAACTCAACCTGAAAGTTTACCGCGCGGGCGAAAGTCCGGCCTGGCAGGAAGCGCGCTACGGCAAGCTGTGGGAGCAGGGCGTTGAGGGCATTGAGAAATACAATGAGATCAACAAAGTCGAGCCGATGAACCGGGCGCTAAAAGAGCTGAAAGCGCAGACGTGGTTTGCGGGTCTGCGTCGCGAGCAGTCCGGCAGCCGCGCGCATTTACCCGTTCTCGCTATCCAGCGCGGCGTGTTTAAAGTGCTACCGATTATCGACTGGGATAACCGTACCGTTTACCAGTACCTGCAAAAGCACGGCCTGAAATACCATCCGCTGTGGGATCAGGGCTATCTGTCGGTGGGCGATACGCACACCACCCGCAAATGGGAGCCGGGTATGGCGGAAGAAGAGACACGCTTCTTCGGGCTGAAGCGCGAGTGCGGGCTGCACGAAGGGTAATTGTCCTTACGCGGTATGATTATACTTGCTGTTATGAAAAATCCGGCAGGTAGCCGGATTTTAAATTAGTTATATTACTGACTATCTTTATGTCAGTAATATATTACGACTGCACCCATCTTTACCAATGTGCAAAGAACGTTCATGGGTTAGATATAGTTTTTCAAGAATTACATCAATAAACATTTTTTTTGCATGATAGTCGTTATAATCCTGATTAAGTTTTTTTAAAAAACCAGAATTTGTTGGTTTAAACTCTGCAAACGGTGAATAGCTGTGTAGTAAATAGGAGATGCACGGATGCATCATGCTAAAAGCGACTTCACCTTGTACCTCCTGATAACCTATTTTGCAAAACTGAGTTGTAGGCTCAAAGTTACCGGCATTAATACAGGCCAGCATCGATTTTTCATCTGCAGTAAGTGAGTCCTGCCATTCGACAAGGGGGTGGTCTGGAGCCTCTGCGGGACGCATCATCTCATAAACCGTCGCTTTGATTTGTGCATTGCCCGTCACTTCTTTTCGTAGAGTTGAAATCGACTCTTGAAGTAATTCCGGGTGCCAGGTCATCTTCGAACCAATCACCTCGCATATTTGTAAAAATAATTGTCTCTCCTCTCTACTCATAGATTCTATCACTGTATCATCTGATATATTAAGGATGTCCTTAATATTGCTTTGGCTGATCACCGTGTCGCCGACCATAAGTAAAAATTGTGTCTGAGAAGCGTCCATCTTGATAGTAAACAGATCCTGATGAGCCGGGCAGGCCAGATGTTGTAGCCGTTTAAAGGCGTAAATTTTATTTATATCCTCTACGTTAACTTCCATCTCTCCAGGTTCACCACGGCCCTGCCCGTGAATGATGGAGTGTAACACTTCCAGCGCATGGTCCTTTTTTTCCGCTCTAAAATGATCCTGGACTTTATCCCAACCCCCCATATGGATTGCTTTTTCTTTATCTGCGCTTAACAGATGAGCAAGCCGACTTTCATTAAGCGTATAATTTTGATGATTACCGAAGCTTAAAGTGACTGGCATAATATTTTCCTTCAAATTTATATTATTCAATATCCGGAGTAAAATATATCGTTCAATTCTCTCTTTTTTATTAAACAGATAAAGTTTACTACAGGAGAGAATTTGAACGACATTATTAATACAGCACATTTATGGTTGGTAATCCTTTGTGGTGACGATAATTCAGACAAAAGGTAGATGATTCGCCGCAAATGGTCATTTTTTTAAATTTTGGTTTGTCATGAATGGTGTTGATGCTGAGAGATAAAGTATGATGAAATGAAGTAGTTAAATTTAATTAATTAAGGGTATTCATGGAAATGGATGTAGATAGAGAAGCTGCAAAGATTTTAGTGAATCTAATGTACTAACTTCTCTATACAACGGAGTTAGAATAATACCCGTTATCCAACCAATCCAAAACGTTTACTATAATAGCTAGCTTCTCCGGCATCAGATACCAGCACAACCTGTCCGGAAGGGCGATGGTGGCGTTTTCTGAAACAGGCTAATGTTTCCTCATCTGGACATTGGAATGTACCAGAATTTTTTTGCCACCATGATTTTCGGACGGATAAGCGACTTTTTTCCCAGCAGAAATCTATTTCATCAACTAAAGGGCGTAGCTGTCCATCAATGTCTTTTCTGGCGAGATAAACATCAACACTCTCTTCACCCAGACGGGTAGAAAATTCTCTATCTTTATCCCATAAAAAGTCGCTGGCTTCCCGATCGTAACCGAGATCGTAACGTAATAAATTTTGCGCAGCCACTGAACGTTGGCTAAGGACTTTGCCAAAGGCAACGTCAGAGATCGTCTGCAAGCCTGCTGGCGCAGCAATTTTCTGCTCGTATACGCCGTCAACGAGTGCTCTGGCATTATCCGGCATACGGATCTCACCATGTTGACGCAGCAGCGCCTGTGTACGCCACAGGCAGGCATGATCGGCGTAAACAAAGCCGGTACCTTTTAGCTCTTGCCCCAACCAGCCCTCTTCTGCCTGCTCCTGCCAGTGAGGGGCCAGAATATGCAATACTGGTGGCTGGCGTTCATCCGGAAGCGTAGATTTTCGTTGCCCATGGGCATCGCGGATATGGCGTTGCAGGCGACCGGCGCGCTGGATCAATAAATCAATCGGCGCCAGATCGGTGATCATCCAGTCAAAGTCCAGATCGAGACTTTGTTCAACGACTTGTGTGGCGATTAATACCTTACCACGTCGTTCAGAAACGGGGGCATTGTTACCAAACCAGTTTAACGTTTTATTTTCAATAGCAATACGATCGATAAAAGCAAAACGGCTGTGGAAAAGCAAAAGATCCTGCTGTGGAACGATTCCCTCGTGTAGCAACTGCTGGTAAGTATCCAGCGCATCATCAACCGTGTTGCGGATCCAACAAATGCACTGTCCGGTTGCCACAACGCGATAAATAATGTCCAGTGCTTCCTGGCGCTGCTGTATCCAATTCACGACTACAGTCCTTTGGACTTCGGGACGTGTGGCCAGTGGTTGCTCTAACAGACCGGAGGAAGTGAGGTGGCTTAACCATGGATAACCCGCGTTATCGCTACCACCAGCGCTCATAAATCCCGCGCCATCGCTAAACGCATTAAGTAATTTTTCCCGTAAAGCGGCGGGAAGAGTGGCGCTCAGAATAATAGCGCTACCGCCCTGGGCGGCATGGAAGCGCAATAAACCTTCCAGCAATTTAACCATATAACCATCATAGGCGTGCACTTCATCCAGCAGCAGGATTTTGTCGCGCATCCCTAGCAATCGGAGCGATTGATGGCGAAAAGGCATCACCGCCATTAAGAGTTGATCCAGCGTACCTACGCCGACTTCCGCCAGCAGCGCTTTTTTGCGTGAATCTGCAAACCAGGTATGGCACTCAGTAGTCGCGTTGCCATCATCACGGGCATAATCTTCAGCTATATTTTCTGTTGGCTGCCAGATGGATTGTCGGAAAGAGTCCGACATTTCTCGCCCACCGTGTGCCAGGATGAGCGATGGCCTGGACTCATCGGTAAATAGCGCATGATAAGCCGATGCCAGGCGCTGATACATGGCGTTTGCGGTGGCCATTGTCGGCAACCCAACGTAGAGACCGTGGCCTTTATTGGCTGACATTAAACGGTGAGTCAGAATCAGCGCGGCCTCTGTTTTGCCTGCTCCGGTAACGTCTTCCAGGACAACCAGCTGTGCACCGGGTGCTGAAATATCCAGTTCGCTTGTCCGTTGCTGAAGAGGGGTGAGCGTCTGAATGAACGGAAATAATGCCCGGTGATCTTGATAATGGCTGTGCTGAGATAACGGCGGCATTCGGAGGATGGCCTGTTGGGCTTTTTCACAAGCGAGAGGCCAATAATCTTTCAATGGCATGGCGCTGCTGAGCAGTGGAAACTGGCTTTCATCCGAGCCCATCCAGTCGGCAAGGGTGACAAGCCCAGCGAAAAACCAACTGTGCTGTTTTAAACATTTTCTCCCTGCTTTGGTTTTCCACTCCTGAGGTAGAGTGAAAGGAAATAATTCACTTAATGCTTCCAGATAATGCGTTGCTGCGACAATGTCTTCATCGGTGAATGCCAGCGAGCTTCTGTTTTTCATGGTGTCCGGTGGGATGCCATGGTGCCCGGTGCTAATAAGCATCCAGCTATTTAAAGCGCTTTCAAACCTGGCGCGATTTTCTGGTTCAATGCCTGCGATAATTTCATTACTGCCTGAACTCCACGCTTCAAATAATTTACCCCATAAATAGAAGCCTAAGGAATCATGTCTCTCAAATGCGGAAACACCGCTAACGGGAGAGACTAAGGGAGAGTCTGGGAATTCGGCGTATTTTTGAAATCCTCTGGCGAATTTTCCGATATCGTGGCTGGCAAGAAACCAGATTATCCAGTTTTCTGCATTTGTACCTGAGATATTACATTCCTTTAATATATTACATGAATTGAATATATTGTTTTTTATTATGTATTTCCCGCATGCAGCAACGTCCAGGCAATGGTATGCCAGTAAATGATAATTACAGATTATGTTTTTTGTTGATTTATCAGTTTTCCCCCAATAGCAGAGGTAGTCCAGATATTCTATCTGTGTCATCTTTTTCCTGTAGCAGGGGGATTACAATGAAATCGATAATAAATTGGGAGACGGGTAATTGGCCAGTTTTTTTGTCTGGATTAGGTTATCCCCGCTGGCGCGGGGAACGCTGCGCTATTAAGACTGTATCTACGGTTTATCCCATAATTTTAGGGAACGTATTAAAGATAACAGATAACTATAAAAAATAAATAGTCTGATTTAAGACTGTATCTACTTTTTATTTGTATTTTCGTCTTCGAGAAAATGTAGTATAACTCCGATGACAGCATTTAAGAGATACCTCAGGACGGAACTTACCTATAGGTAGGTAATATTCCAAATTGGCTTAATAAATAGCCCTGCAGGAGTAAAGGTATGGATTTAACCAAAGAGAAATGGCTTCCCGTCATATTCTCAAACGGCGATAAAAAGAAAATATCATTACGCGATCTTCTGGATAACCGCATTCAGGATCTTGCATACCCCCGGCCCGATTTCCAGGGGGCAGCATGGCAAATGCTGATTGGTATTTTACAATGTACCGTCGCGCCGGAAGATAAAGAAGAATGGGCGGATATCTGGCATGACGGTATCGAATTCGAACAATGGGAGAAGGCGTTAAATACGATTTCTTTGGCTCTACAGTTCGGCGAGCAAAAACCTTCCTTCCTGCAAAGTTTTGATCCTCTCGATAGTGAATATGGTTCTATTGCCGGGCTGCTGGTGGATGCGCCGGGCGGGAATGCGCTCAAGCTCAATAAAGATCATTTTGTAAAACGTGGCAACGTAGAACAAATATGTCCTCACTGCGCGGCGATAGCGCTATTTGCGATTCAAACCAATTCACCTGCCGGCGGGGCGGGTTACCGGGTAGGGATGCGCGGCGGTGGTCCGCTGACTACGCTGGTGGTACCGCAGGAAGAAGATAAATATCCACTATGGAAAAAACTTTGGCTTAACGTTTTGCCGCAGGAAGAGCCGCCGAATGTTACACAGCATCCACTCATTTTTCCCTGGCTTGCGCCGACGAAAACCAGCGAAAAAGCGGGGAATGTGGTCACACCGGATAATGCGCACCCCTTGCAAGCCTACTGGGGGATGCCGCGGCGCATAGAACTGGATTTCACCCACACTGTGGCAGGTATCTGCGATTTGTGCGGGGAGCATCACGAATCACTGCTACTGCAAATGCGCAGTAAAAATTATGGCGTTCAGTACGACAGTTGGCTACATCCCTTCTCCCCATATCGGCAGGCATTGAAAGATCCATCCGCACCCTGGCTGGCGTTTAAAGGGCAGCCGGGCGGGTTAAGTTATAAAGACTGGTTGGGGCTGATGCTCAATCGTGAGGATAAGTTCAACAAAATGCAGCCTGCAAAGGTCGTTCGTGCCGCTGGTCAGCGGAACAAAATGAGCCTGTGGTGCTTTGCCTGGGATATGGATAAGGCCAAGGTCCGCTGCTGGTATCAGCACCGAATTCCGCTCATTAGCGTTTCCCATGAAGAGCAATTTCTCACTGTGCTTAACATTGTGCTGGTGCTGGCTAGTGAGTCGCTGTCGCTGTTACGGAACGCGTTAAAGAGCGCCAAATTCGATTGTCCGAAAGAAGCCAAAATGGATTTTAGTATGGTGGATATCGCCTTCTGGCAGGAAACCGAACCCGCTTTTCGGACGTTGCAAGAGGCGCTGGCTGTCGATCCGCTTCGGCAGGATACACAGACTCGTCACGCAGTAAGTCAGTGGGAGGCGGAATTAGCACACTATCTATTTCACGTTTTTGACCGTGATGCCCTGACCAACCCCGACTGCCCGGACGATATCCTGCAGCGCCAGCTGACGGCCCGACAGGATTTAGCCAGCAGCTATCGTAAACATAAAGCGCGCAAGGATGTGTTGGCGCTGGTCGAATAACAGAAGGAAGCCAAATATGCTGAATAGCAATACAGCAGTGTTATGCAGAATTCTCCACCCCGATGCGCAGAAGGCACTACTTGACTGGTTTGCTACGTTGTCTGAGCGTTATGAGCGCAAGGATGGTAAACGAGTCAACGGTCGCGCCTGGCGGGCTGAGTTGAAAAGAATGGTGCCGCCATATGGCGTAATGATATGTGAAGGGCATGACGCTCTCCGCCAGGCTCTGCTTAAACATATGCGACTGCAACCTCTTGATGAGATGGCTCTGGCTCTGTTTGTCAGCGTCGCTGTGCATATTAAGAGTCATAAGGCGAATATTAGTTTCGCTGCGCAGTTAGGGGAAAAGCTTAAAGGTTCCACGTCGTGCGTTTCTGGTCTGCGTTTTGAACGTTTGCAAAAAGCGTCCGACCCGGAAACATTTTGCCAGTTGTTGATTCAGGCAGTGAAGATTCGCGGTACGGAGGGGGTGAATGTTCTTTCACTTGCCGATGGCATTTTCCTGTGGATGGAAGAGTGGCAACGACGCGAAAACCATCAGCCGGAATTCCGTAACCCCTTTGAACGAAATCGCATCCGTTGGGCGAACGAATATCTTTCCACGTCGCGTGGCAAATAATCATTTTTAGAAGGATTTGATAATGACAACTTTTATTCAACTGCATTTATTGACTGCTTATGCGCCCGCTAACCTGAATCGTGATGAGTCTGGCAGACCGAAGACCGCGTTTATGGGAGGAGTTGAGCGTTTACGCGTATCGTCGCAAAGTCTGAAGCGTGCCTGGCGGGTGTCGGAAACTTTTGAAGCGGCAATGGATGGTTTTATGGGTAAGCGTACTCGTCGAATTGGCGTGGATTATGTTTATCGTCCGATGAAAGATGCCGGAATTGAAGAAAAAATTGCTAAGAGTTCGTCTGATTTAATCGCTAAGCAATTTGGCAAGCTTAAAAGTGATAAAGATGCGAAACTGGAAAAAAATCTCGAAATTGAGCAGATCGTTCACGTCAGTAACCATGAAATTAGTTTGATTAAACAACTGGTTGATACGCTAATTGCCGACAAACGCGAACCTAACGATGAAGAAGTGAAGCTTCTGCGCAAAGAGCAGCGTAGCGTAGATATGGCGCTGTTTGGCCGTATGCTGGCGTCATCGCCTGAGTTCAACGTCGAGGCTGCTTGTCAGGTATCCCATGCGTTGGGCGTAAGTGCCGTGACCGTTGAGTCTGATTTTTTCACCGCCGTTGACGATCTGAATAATAAAGAGGAAGACGCAGGTTCCGGGCATATGGGCGAGCAGGGTTTTGCCTCGGCGCTTTTCTATACCTATGTCTGTATCAGCCGCGATCTGCTGGTGGAAAACCTGGGTGGTAACGAAGAACTGGCGAAGCGTACTATCGCGGCACTCACTGAAACAGCGTTAACCGTCTCGCCAACCGGTAAACAAAACAGCTTCGCTTCTCGTGCCTATGCCACCTATGCGTTGGCCGAAGTCGGGCAAAAACAACCGCGTTCTCTGGCGGCGGCATTTTTCCAGCCGGTACGCGATACCGATCAAATTCCTGCGGCAATAACCCGTTTAAAACAGCAGCGCGCCAGCTTCGATAGCGTATACGGAAACTGTGCAGACGATTATCGCGAGTTGAACGTTCAGGAAGGTACGGGATCTCTGGCGGAATTACTGGCCTTTGTTAGCCAGTAAGGATGAATAATGAAGGAATATCTGGTTTTTCAGCTCTATGCGCCGCTGGCGTCGTGGGGGGAAGAAGCGTCTGGCGAGATTCGCCACTCAGCTACGGTTCCCACGCGCTCTGCGCTATTGGGTCTGCTTGCCGCAGCGTTAGGAATTCGACGCGACGAAGAAGCGCGGCTGAATAACTTTAACCGGCACTATCATCTGGCGGTGCACGCGTTGGCTTCACAAGATCGTTGGCTGCGGGATTATCACACGGTTAGCGCGCCGCGAGAAAACAAAAAGTATCGTTACTACACGCGCCGGGATGAACTGACTCTCGCGCCGGATGAAGTGGGGACGCTTATCTCGCAGCGAGAATATCGCTGCGACGGCTACTGGCATGTGGCAATAAGCGCCACGCCTGATGCACCACATTCGCTTAGCGAATTGCGAGAGGCGCTGCTGACACCGCATTTTCCGCTCTATCTGGGGAGAAAATCCTGCCCGCTGGCGTTACCGTTAGCGGCGCGTTTAATGACCGGCACCTTAAAAGAGGTATTCACCCATGCTGTGGAGGAGATTTCCGCAGCGGAATTAAGTGGATTTACCCTGCGTGAGGGTATTTGTTATTGGGATGATCCTGATGAGGAGAGTCTGGTCTGGCAACAAAAGCAGCATAGCAATAACCAGCCAGTTAGCCGCCAACGCTGGCAGTTTGGCGGCTACACCCGCTTCAATGGGCCGTTGCAGGAGAGAACATAATGTATCTTTCTCGTATTCAACTCCGGTTTAATAATTTGCGACCGGAGATGTTGGCAAAGTGGAATTCAGCCAGGCCTTATGCCAGCCACCAGTGGTTATGGCAGCTCTTTCCGGAACAGGAATTGCGTCAGTTTCTGTTTCGCGAAGAGGCGCATGGCGGCTTTTTTATGCTCTCGGCAATACCGCCGTTATTGCAGCACTCCCTGTTTCTTATTGAAACCAAACCATTTAATCCGCAACTGACAAATGGTCTTGAGCTTGATTTTCAACTACGAGCTAACCCGGTGATAACCCGTAACGGTAAGCGCAGTGACGTGATGATGAACGCGAAACATCAGGCGAAGGCGAATGGTGTGGAGAAAGAGCGGTGGTGGGAGCTTCAACAGCAGGCCGCGCAGGCGTGGCTGGAACAACAAGGGCAGCAGCATGGTTTCCGGTTGATTGCACCGGAACCTGATGATTTCGCTATGTGGGCTGGTGACGAGTACAGTGAATTGCAGGCACATTGTGGATGCGTGCAAGCGTATCAGCAGCATCGTTTTGTCCGTAAAGACCAGGAAACCCCAATCACTTTCAGTAGCGTTGATTTTAGCGGTGCGCTCTGTATCACCGATGCAGCACTGTTTAAACAGGCTTTATTTTCCGGATTAGGTAAAAGTAAAGCGCTGGGCTGCGGAATGCTGATGGTAAAAAGGAAACGCTGATGAGCTGGCTGCCGCTGAATCCCATCCCGTTGAAAGACCGTGTTTCGATGATATTTCTCCAGTACGGACAAATAGATGTGATCGACGGTGCGTTTGTGCTTATCGATAAAACGGGTGTACGTACCCATATTCCTGTTGGATCGGTGGCCTGCATCATGCTGGAACCGGGGACGCGGGTTTCCCATGCCGCCGTGCGACTTGCGGCAACGGTGGGTACGTTACTGGTGTGGGTGGGGGAAGCGGGCGTACGCGTTTACGCTTCGGGGCAGCCAGGTGGTGCCCGTTCCGACAAATTGCTTTATCAGGCGAAACTTGCACTGGATGAAGATTTGCGGCTGAAGGTCGTGCGTAAAATGTTTGAATTACGTTTTGGCGAACCCGCGCCGAGCCGTCGTTCTGTAGATCAATTGCGTGGTATTGAGGGGAGCCGTGTGCGGGCAACCTATGCACTACTTGCTAAGCAGTATGGCGTGAAATGGCAGGGACGTCGCTACGATCCGAAAGACTGGGAGAAAGGCGATGTCATTAATCAGTGTATCAGCTCGGCAACCTCCTGCCTCTATGGCGTAACGGAGGCGGCAATACTGGCTGCCGGATATGCGCCCGCGATTGGATTTGTGCACACCGGCAAGCCGCTTTCTTTTGTCTATGATATTGCCGATATCATTAAATTTGAGACCGTTGTACCGAAAGCATTTGAAATTGCGCGACGTAATCCTGCCGAGCCTGATCGTGATGTCCGTATTGCCTGCCGGGATATCTTCCGCAGTGGAAAAACATTGGCGAAATTGATTCCTCTTATTGAAGATGTTCTCGCGGCAGGGGAAATTCAACCGCCGTTACCTCCTGAAGATTCACAACCCATAGCGATCCCTCTTCCTGTTGCGTTGGGAGATTCCGGTCATCGGAGTACCTAACGATGAGTATGCTGGTTGTCGTTACCGAAAATGTTCCTCCTCGTCTGCGGGGGAGGCTGGCCGTCTGGTTACTGGAAATTCGAGCTGGTGTGTATGTTGGTGATGTTTCCGCAAAGATCCGCGAGATGATATGGCAACAGGTTTCCATTCTGGCAGATGAGGGAAATGTTGTTATGGCGTGGGCGACAAATACAGAATCAGGTTTTGAGTTTCAGACTTTTGGTGTAAATCGACGTATTCCGGTAGATCTTGATGGACTGCGATTGGTGTCGTTTCTACCTGTTGAAAATCAATAAGTTAGAGATCTTTAAAAATTAGGAAAAGTTGGTGGGTTTTTTGTGCGCTAAAAAAGTATTTAAATTCAATTGGGTAGATTTAGAGTGTTCCCCGCGCCAGCGGGGATAAACCGGCAACGTCGTCATTGATGAAGCCGCGTTCCACGTGTTCCCCGCGCCAGCGGGGATAAACCGCGTGTTTTCGCCCCGGAGACAATACCAAAATAGTGTTCCCCGCGCCAGCGGGGATAAACCGGCACCGCATGACATGCGATGAATACCGTGATAGTGTTCCCCGCGCCAGCGGGGATAAACCGAGAAAAACCTTGATAAAACCTTTCCTAAAACGGTGTTCCCCGCGCCAGCGGGGATAAACCGGATGACCCGGAGGCTTACGAGGGTTGCGCGGCGTGTTCCCCGCGCCAGCGGGGATAAACCGATATTACCGGGACCGGATTTGACGGTACCAGCGTGTTCCCCGCGCCAGCGGGGATAAACCGTGACTGCGCGGACCGGGCCAGCGCGTCGATTTGTGTTCCCCGCGCCAGCGGGGATAAACCGGGTAATTATGCCATTGTCGTCAGGGGTAAAACGTGTTCCCCGCGCCAGCGGGGATAAACCGCCTCTTTTAGTCTCGGCCATGAATCGTTATTAGTGTTCCCCGCGCCAGCGGGGATAAACCGTCACTGATATTAAATAAATACTATATTTTACAGTGTTCCCCGCGCCAGCGGGGATAAACCGCAATGAATTTGCTCCGGAAATAGATAAAGCGCGTGTTCCCCGCGCCAGCGGGGATAAACCGGGCGCACTGGCGTATAACCTCTTGCGTGCCGTGTGTTCCCCGCGCCAGCGGGGATAAACCGTCCCCCCGGAGGCTGTACCAAAAATCGTAGAAGTGTTCCCCGCGCCAGCGGGGATAAACCGATTGTATATCTTGTTGAGTTTGAAGGGTGAAAGTGTTCCCCGCGCCAGCGGGGATAAACCGATGGCTGGGTAGTGGAGTAATCATTATGTGCGGTGTTCCCCGCGCCAGCGGGGATAAACCGTGAATACCATTTTCCCGACAGAATAATTTAAAGTGTTCCCCGCGCCAGCGGGGATAAACCGCCTGACGCCAAAGGGAACGTGAAAGTGTCTACGTGTTCCCCGCGCCAGCGGGGATAAACCGTTTAATCGCAGTTTTAAATGTTGCCTGCGCATGTGTTCCCCGCGCCAGCGGGGATAAACCGGGCTGGCATCAGATCTCTAAAGAATATGACAAGTGTTCCCCGCGCCAGCGGGGATAAACCGCCTTCGATTTAACAGGCTGGACAATCACGACAGTGTTCCCCGCGCCAGCGGGGATAAACCGTTAAGAGGAGATTATTTGTGGCTAAAAATTACGTGTTCCCCGCGCCAGCGGGGATAAACCGATCGCGCAGAACTGGCGTAATAGTCAGGAAGCGTGTTCCCCGCGCCAGCGGGGATAAACCGCCGCCCAGAGAGGTCGCCACCTATACGGCAGTGTGTTCCCCGCGCCAGCGGGGATAAACCGTTGGGGTTAATTGGGCAAATTGAATCAGGAACGTGTTCCCCGCGCCAGCGGGGATAAACCGTTGGGTTAATCCCACTGCCGGAAAGCTCGTAAGTGTTCCCCGCGTCAGCGGGGATAAACACGTTTCACCAGCTTATCAGGACGTTTTTTCCGCCTTCGCCAGCTCTTTTACCAACGGCAGCATTATCCGCACTACATCGCGGCTACGGCGCTCAATTCGCCCTGGCAGCGCCTTGTCAATATGCTGTTGATTATCAAGCCGTACGTCGTGCCAGCTATTGCCGTTCGGGAAGGATGCATTTTTCACGCGTTGCTGGTATCCGTCTTTTTTACCCAGATTCCAGTTCGTCGCCTCAACAGAAAGCACAGATATTCCCGCTTTATCGAAAACCTCCGCGTCATTACAGCAACCCGTTCCTTTGGGGTAGGATGGATTGCGTCCCGGATTGGTGTTGGCGGCGATACCATAACGGCGCGCAATCGCTAATGCCCGATCGCGGGTCAGTGTACGCACCGCTTCCGGCGTATTTTTCCCGCTATTAAAATAGAGCTTGTCGCCAACAATCAGGTTATCGAGATTAATCACCAGCAGCGTATTTTTCTTCTCAGCGTCACTCATTCGTTTGAGTAAATTTTCCGCGCCTAGCTTTCCCTCTTCTTCCCCGCTGGTGGCGATAAAACGAATCCCGTAATGGGTCGGTATATCTTTCAGACGCGCCGCCAGTTCCAGCATAACGCCTAATCCCGCGGCATTATCATCCATTCCCTGTAACGTTAAACCGCCCAGATTGGCATCGACATCAGCGTCGCTCTGCGGAGCGTAGGTATCCAGATGCGCCATAATGATGATCTGCTGCGGCACGCGCCCTTCATGGGCGGCGATGACCGTGCTGCCCGTCACGTTATGCCAGTTTTTGCGATTATCCTTCGTGGTATAAATAAATCGGCTATTAAACGTTCGAATATCGCTTTGGTATCCCATCTGGGTAAATTGTTGGCGTAAATAATCGGCAGACAACATCTCGGCGGGGGAGCCCGTCATTCTCCCGGGAAAAAAGGTGGCGATATGTCGTGCCTGAGTATTCGCTATTTCACCAGGCCCTGGTGATGCTGCTTGTGCAGGAAGGATAAAGCCTACGCCGAGCGCCAGAATGACGGCAAAGCGGCGCGTTGCGGAAAACATAATGAGTCCTTAAATACAGAACAAAATTTTACGTGGCTAGTATGAAACCGCGATCGTGTTAATACAATTTCATTTGCTCCTAAATGCTGGCAATCCGGTACGTTAAGCATTTTTTGATATTGGTTTTTGGGCCGCGTTATTCCTTTGAGGAACTACTCATTCCAATTCGTCATTTCATTCACTCTCCTGCGCTCCCTATAGTCGTGTAATCGAAATGTTTAGCAAAAAACGGTATTGCAAAGGAACGGTTATGGATCAAAAACGACTCACCCACCTGCGGCAACTGGAGGCGGAAAGTATCCACATTATCCGTGAAGTGGCAGCGGAATTCGCTAACCCGGTCATGCTGTACTCCATTGGTAAAGACTCCAGCGTTATGCTGCATCTGGCGCGTAAGGCGTTTTATCCGGGTACGTTACCGTTCCCGCTATTGCACGTTGATACCGGTTGGAAATTCCGTGAGATGTACGCCTTTCGCGATCGTACCGCCAACGCATATGGCTGCGAGTTGCTGGTACATAAAAATCCGGAAGGCGTGGCGATGGGCATCAATCCGTTCGTTCACGGTAGCGCTAAACACACCGACATTATGAAAACCGAAGGGTTAAAGCAGGCGCTGAATAAGTACGGTTTTGATGCCGCGTTCGGCGGCGCACGGCGCGATGAGGAAAAATCCCGCGCGAAAGAACGTATTTACTCCTTTCGTGACCGTTTCCATCGCTGGGACCCGAAAAATCAGCGGCCAGAGTTGTGGCGTAACTATAACGGTCAGATTAATAAAGGCGAAAGTATACGCGTCTTCCCGCTCTCCAACTGGACAGAGCAGGATATCTGGCAATACATCTGGCTGGAAAACATCGACATCGTGCCGCTGTATTTGGCTGCTGAACGCCCGGTTCTGGAACGTGACGGCATGTTGATGATGGTGGATGACGATCGTATCGATCTCCAGCCTGGCGAAGTCATCAAAAAAAGGATGGTGCGCTTCCGTACACTTGGCTGTTGGCCGCTCACCGGGGCGGTGGAATCCCACGCGCAAACGCTGCCGGAAATTATCGAAGAGATGCTGGTTTCTACCACCAGTGAGCGCCAGGGGAGGATGATTGACCGCGATCAGGCGGGGTCAATGGAGCTTAAAAAACGTCAGGGGTATTTCTAAGGAGCCGCCATGAACACCATACTTGCACAACAAATCGCCAATGAAGGCGGCGTCGAAGCCTGGATGATTGCCCAACAGCACAAAAGCCTGCTGCGTTTTTTAACCTGTGGCAGCGTTGATGACGGTAAAAGTACGCTGATAGGTCGTTTGCTGCACGATACCCTGCAAATTTATGAAGATCAGCTCTCTTCTCTGCATAATGACAGTAAACGTCATGGCACGCAGGGAGAAAAACTCGATCTGGCGCTGCTGGTAGATGGGCTGCAGGCCGAGCGTGAGCAGGGCATTACTATTGACGTCGCGTACCGCTATTTCTCCACGGAAAAACGAAAATTTATTATCGCCGACACGCCGGGCCATGAACAATATACCCGTAATATGGCGACCGGGGCGTCCACCTGCGATCTGGCGATCCTACTGATCGACGCGCGTAAAGGCGTGCTGGATCAGACGCGTCGCCATAGCTTTATTTCCACTCTGTTGGGGATCAAACATCTGGTGGTGGCAATCAACAAAATGGATCTCGTTGACTACCGCGAAGAGACCTTCGCCCGTATTCGTGAAGATTACCTGACCTTTGCTGAGCAGTTGCCGGGCGATCTGGATATTCGCTTTGTCCCGCTTTCGGCGCTGGAAGGGGATAATGTCGCCGCGCAGAGCGCGAATATGCGCTGGTACAGCGGTCCGACGCTGCTGGAAGTCCTGGAAACGGTAGACATACAGCGTGCGGTAGACCGTCAGCCGATGCGCTTTCCGGTACAATACGTCAATCGCCCGAACCTTGATTTTCGGGGGTATGCCGGCACTCTGGCGTCTGGTAGCGTCAAAGTCGGAGAGCGCATTAAAGTGCTGCCGTCTGGCGTGGAATCCAGCGTGGCGCGTATCGTCACTTTTGATGGCGATAAAGAAGAAGCCTGTGCGGGCGAAGCCATTACCCTGGTACTCAACGACGACATTGATATTAGCCGCGGCGATCTGCTGCTGGCGGCAAACGAGACGCTGGCACCTGCGCGGCACGCCGCGATCGACGTGGTATGGATGGCGGAACAGCCGCTGGCGCCGGGCCAAAGCTACGACGTTAAACTCGCGGGTAAGAAAACCCGCGCGCGTATCGAGGCTATTCGCTATCAGATTGATATCAACAATCTGACCCAACGAGACGTCGAGAGCCTGCCGTTAAACGGTATTGGTCTGGTAGAGATGACATTCGATGAGCCGCTCGCGCTGGATATTTATCAGCAAAATCCGGTGACGGGCGGACTGATTTTTATCGACCGGCTTTCTAACGTTACCGTGGGCGCTGGCATGGTGCGGGAACTGGACGAACGCGGAGCGACGCCGCCCGTGGAATACAGTGCGTTTGAGCTGGAGCTGAATGCGCTGGTACGCCGTCATTTTCCGCACTGGGACGCCCGCGATTTGCTGGGAGATAAACATGGCGCTGCATGATGAGAACGTGGTCTGGCATTCTCATCCCGTTACTGTCGCCGCCCGTGAACAGCTCCACGGCCACCGTGGCGTGGTGCTGTGGTTTACCGGACTCTCCGGTTCGGGAAAATCAACGGTGGCCGGCGCGCTGGAAGAGGCGTTACATCACCGTGGCGTCAGTACCTACCTGTTGGATGGCGATAATGTGCGCCACGGTTTGTGCCGTGATTTAGGCTTTAGCGATGCCGATCGCCAGGAAAATATCCGGCGGGTAGGCGAAGTGGCCAGTCTGATGGCGGACGCCGGTCTGATTGTTTTGACGGCATTTATTTCTCCGCACCGCGCCGAGCGGCAACTGGTAAAAGAGCGCGTCGGCCACGATCGTTTTATCGAGATTTATGTCAATACGCCGCTGGCTATCTGTGAACAGCGCGATCCTAAAGGATTGTATAAAAAAGCGCGCGCGGGCGAGTTGCGTAACTTTACCGGTATCGACGCCATTTACGAAGCGCCTGACTCGCCCCAGGTTCATCTTAATGGTGAACAATTAGTAACAAATTTGGTTTCCCAATTATTAGACCTGCTGAGACGGCGCGATATTATCAGATCCTGAGACACCACCGGGCTTGTATGCCCGGTATGGTCAAGGTTACAGGATTTAATATGCGTAATAGCCATAACATTACTTTCACAAGGTCAGACGCCTTCATGGTCGACGATGACGCCACCAGTGCATTTCCGGGGGCGGTGGTCGGCTTTGTGTCATGGCTGCTGGCGTTGGGGATCCCTTTTCTGCTTTATGGCCCTAACACGCTGTTTTTTTTCCTCTATACCTGGCCCTTTTTCCTCGCGTTAATGCCGGTATCGGTGATTATCGGCATTGCGTTGCATCTGTTGGTAAAGGGCAAAATACTTTTTAGCATCATGTTTACTCTACTGGCCGTAGGCGCGCTGTTCGGCGCGTTATTCATATGGCTATTAGGGTAGACGGGTTATCACTGCGCCTCCGGTCATAATTCAAACCGTAACCAACAATGAGATTATGTTCTCCTTACTCGGGTATACGTAACATCCGGCAAATGTGGTACATTTGCCGGCGTTGTCGCGGCAATCCCGTCCTGAATGTGGAGTCACAGAGGACGTTATGGGATGATGATGCCGTTTTTCAGGGGGCAGGATGGGTAAACTAACGCTGCTGTTGCTGGCTTTACTGGTCTGGCTACAGTACTCGCTGTGGTTCGGTAAGAACGGCATACATGACTATAGCCGCGTCAACGATGATGTGGTCGCGCAGCAGGCGACAAACGCCAAACTTAAAGCGCGTAACGATCAGCTTTTTGCCGAAATTGACGATCTCAATGGCGGCCAGGAAGCGATTGAGGAGCGCGCGCGCAACGAACTTAGCATGACCAAACCGGGCGAAACCTTCTATCGTCTGGTGCCTGACGCCTCAAAACGCGCGGCAACGGCGGGGCAAACTCATCGATAAACCATCCAGGGATTTAACATGGCAGCCACTTTATTGGACGTTTGCGCCGTGGTGCCGGCTGCCGGATTTGGCCGCCGAATGCAAACAGAATGTCCTAAGCAGTATCTCTCAATCGGTAATAAAACCATTCTGGAGCACTCAGTTCATGCGCTGCTGGCGCATCCTCGGGTGACACGCGTTGTTATTGCTATCAGCCCTGGCGATCATCGCTTTGCCCAACTTCCGCTGGCGAATCATCCGCAAATCACCGTTGTGGATGGCGGCAACGAACGCGCTGATTCCGTTTTGGCCGGGTTACAGGCCGTTGCAAAGGCGCAGTGGGTGCTGGTGCACGACGCGGCAAGACCCTGTTTGCATCAGGATGACCTTGCGCGGTTACTGGCCATCAGCGAAAACAGCCGGGTCGGCGGTATCCTCGCCAGTCCGGTGCGCGACACCATGAAACGCGGCGAACCAGGGAAAAACGCTATTGCCCATACCGTAGAGCGCGCCGATTTATGGCACGCGCTCACCCCGCAGTTTTTCCCCCGCGAACTCTTGCACGATTGTCTGACGCGTGCGCTGAATGAAGGCGCGACCATCACCGACGAAGCGTCAGCGCTGGAGTATTGTGGTTTTCATCCGGCGCTGGTAGAAGGTCGCGCGGATAACATCAAGGTCACCCGTCCGGAAGATCTGGCGCTGGCGGAATTTTATCTGACCCGAACCATCCACCAGGAGAAAGCATAATGCGAATTGGACACGGTTTTGACGTACACGCGTTTGGCGGAGAAGGGCCGATTATTATTGGCGGCGTGCGTATCCCTTATGAAAAAGGGCTATTGGCGCATTCCGATGGCGATGTGGCGTTACATGCGCTGACCGATGCGCTGCTGGGCGCGGCGGCGCTTGGCGATATCGGCAAGCTCTTCCCGGATACCGATCCGGCATTTAAGGGAGCGGATAGCCGCGAACTACTGCGTGAAGCCTGGCGTCGTATTCAGGCGAAGGGGTACACCCTCGGCAACGTAGATGTCACCATTATTGCGCAGGCGCCGAAAATGCTGCCGCATATTCCGCAAATGCGCGTCTTTATCGCCGAAGATCTCGGCTGCCATATGGATGACGTTAACGTGAAGGCGACGACGACGGAAAAGCTCGGATTTACCGGACGCGGAGAAGGCATTGCCTGCGAAGCGGTCGCGTTGCTGATGAAGGCGGCGAAATGACAGAGTTTGACAATCTCACCTGGCTGCACGGAAAACCACAAGGTAGCGGATTGCTGAAAGCGAATCCGGAAGATTTTGTGGTGGTTGAAGATTTAGGCTTTACGCCGGATGGTGAAGGCGAGCACATTCTGCTGCGTATTTTGAAAAACGGTTGCAATACCCGTTTTGTCGCTGACGCGCTGGCGAAATTCCTGAAAATTCACGCTCGCGAAGTGAGCTTTGCCGGGCAAAAAGATAAACACGCCGTTACCGAGCAGTGGCTGTGCGCGCGCGTGCCGGGGAAAGAGATGCCCGATTTCAGCGCCTTTCAGCTGGAAGGTTGTAAAGTGCTGGAATACGCGCGTCACAAGCGTAAGCTGCGTTTAGGCGCGCTGAAAGGCAATGCCTTTACGCTGGTGTTGCGTGAAATAAGCGATCGCCGCGATGTCGAAACACGATTGCAGGCGATTCGCGATGGCGGCGTACCGAACTATTTCGGCGCACAGCGATTCGGCATTGGCGGCAGCAACTTGCAGGGCGCGCTGCGCTGGGCGCAAAGTAACGCGCCGGTGCGCGATCGCAATAAACGCAGTTTTTGGTTGTCGGCGGCACGTAGCGCGTTGTTTAATCAAATTGTTCACCAGCGGCTGAAGAAACCAGACTTTAATCAAGTTGTTGACGGCGATGCGCTACAATTAGCGGGGCGTGGAAGCTGGTTCGTCGCGACATCTGAAGAACTGCCTGAATTGCAGCGCCGGGTAGACGAAAAAGAGCTGATGATTACAGCATCGTTGCCGGGCAGCGGAGAGTGGGGAACACAGCGTGCGGCGCTGGCGTTTGAGCAAGATGCCATTGCCCAGGAAACGGTGTTGCAATCGCTGTTGCTGCGCGAAAAAGTAGAGGCGTCGCGCAGAGCGATGCTGCTTTATCCGCAACAATTAAGCTGGAACTGGTGGGATGACGTTACCGTCGAGTTACGTTTCTGGCTGCCCGCAGGCAGTTTTGCCACCAGCGTAGTAAGGGAACTGATCAACACAATGGGTGATTATGCGCATATTGCTGAGTAACGATGACGGGGTTCACGCGCCCGGTATACAAACGCTGGCGAAAGCGCTGCGTGAGTTTGCTGATGTACAGGTCGTAGCCCCGGATCGTAACCGCAGCGGCGCGTCTAATTCCCTCACGCTGGAATCTTCGCTTCGTACTTTTACCTTTGATAATGGCGATATCGCCGTACAGATGGGGACGCCGACCGATTGCGTCTATCTGGGCGTTAATGCCTTAATGCGTCCGCGTCCGGATATTGTCGTTTCCGGTATTAACGCGGGTCCGAATCTGGGCGATGATGTGATCTATTCCGGTACAGTCGCCGCGGCGATGGAAGGTCGTCATCTCGGCTTTCCGGCATTAGCGGTCTCCCTTAACGGCTATCAGCATTATGATACGGCTGCAGCCGTGACTTGCGCGCTTTTGCGAGGGTTAAGCCGGGAGCCGTTGCGTACCGGGCGTATTCTCAACGTGAATGTCCCGGATCTACCGTTAGCGCAGGTTAAAGGCATCCGCGTGACTCGCTGCGGTAGCCGCCATCCAGCGGATAAAGTGATCCCGCAGGAAGATCCACGCGGTAATACATTGTACTGGATTGGCCCGCCGGGTGATAAATACGATGCCGGGCCGGATACCGATTTCGCGGCGGTGGATGAAGGCTACGTCTCCGTCACGCCGTTGCATGTGGATTTAACCGCGCACAGCGCGCATGATGTGGTTTCAGACTGGTTAGACAGCGTGGGAGTTGGCACGCAATGGTAAGTGGACGTGTACAGGCTCTTCTTGAACAATTGCGCGCGCAGGGCATCAGAGATGAGCAGGTGCTTAATGCGCTTGCCGCAGTGCCGCGTGAGAAATTTATTGATGAAGCGTTTGAACATAAGGCCTGGGAAAATATCGCTTTGCCGATAGGCCAGGGTCAGACGATTTCGCAGCCCTATATGGTGGCGCGAATGACGGAGCTGCTCGAACTGACGCCGCAATCCAGGGTGTTGGAAATTGGCACCGGTTCCGGCTATCAGACGGCGATTCTGGCGCATCTGGTACATCACGTTTGCTCCGTTGAGCGGATTAAGGGGCTGCAATGGCAGGCGCGCCGCCGCCTGAAGCAGCTCGATTTACATAATGTTTCTACCCGTCATGGCGATGGCTGGCAAGGCTGGCAGGCGCGTGCGCCGTTTGACGCTATCATTGTGACGGCCGCGCCGCCGGAAATTCCTACCGCGCTCATGGCACAGTTGGATGAAGGCGGCATTCTTGTTCTGCCTGTGGGCGATGAGCAGCAGTTTTTGAAACGCGTGCGTCGCCGGGGCGGCGAATTTATTATCGATACCGTGGAGGCCGTTCGCTTCGTCCCGTTAGTCAAGGGAGAGCTGGCCTAGTTTGCCCTGCAAACACCCACTCTTACGCCTGATAAAGCCGAAACGAATACCTGGAGTTTTCCTGGTTATTCCCGGTGGGTTAAGCGTATCGTGAACACATTTTCCCGTGTTCACTTAATGCGTTGCACGGTTCTTACGTCACTGGTTGTTAACCAAATTTTTTCCTGGGGGATAAATGAGCGCGGGAAGCCCAAAATTCACCGTTAGTCGCATTGCGGCACTATCACTGGTTTCACTATGGCTGGCAGGTTGTACCAGTTCGTCAAACCCTCCGGCGCCGGTCACGTCTGTGGACAGTGGGTCGTCATCAAATACCAATTCCGGGATGTTGATCACACCGCCGCCAAAAATGGGCGCGACGACGCAACAAACGCCGCAACAAGCGCCGCAAATTCAACCCGTTCAGCGTCCTGTAACGCAGCCCATGCAAACTCAACCGGTCGCGGAACAGCCCGTGCAGATGGAAAATGGGCGAATCGTATACAATCGCCAGTATGGGAATATTCCGAAAGGTAGCTATACGGGTGGCAGTACTTACACCGTGAAAAAGGGTGATACGCTTTTTTACATCGCCTGGATTACCGGGAACGATTTCCGCGATCTGGCCCAGAGAAACAGTATTTCTGCCCCGTATAGCCTGAATGTAGGGCAAACTTTGCAAGTTGGTAACGCATCCGGCACGCCAATTACTGGCGGAAATGCGATCACCCAGGCGGATGCAGCACAGCAAGGAGTTGTGACCAGGTCTGCACAAAATTCCACCGTTGCAGTTGCGTCTCAACCAACAATTACGTATTCTGAGGGCTCAGGTGAACAAAGTGCTAACAAAATGTTGCCAAACAACAAGCCTGCTGGGACGGTTGTCACAGCGCCTGTAACGGCACCAACGGTAAGCACGACCGAACCAAATGCAAGCAGTACGTCAACCAGCGCGCCGATTTCCGCATGGCGCTGGCCGACGGATGGCAAAGTGATCGAAAACTTTGGCGCTTCCGAAGGGGGCAATAAAGGGATCGACATTGCAGGCAGTAAGGGACAGGCTATCGTCGCAACCGCTGATGGGCGCGTCGTATATGCCGGTAATGCACTGCGTGGTTACGGTAATCTTATTATCATCAAACATAACGATGATTACCTGAGTGCCTACGCCCATAATGATACGATGCTGGTCCGGGAACAACAGGAAGTTAAGGCGGGGCAAAAAATCGCTACTATGGGTAGCACCGGCACCAGCTCTACACGCTTGCATTTTGAAATTCGTTACAAGGGGAAATCCGTAAACCCGCTGCGTTATTTACCGCAGCGATAAAGCGGCGGAACCAGGCTTTGACTTGCTAGTTCCGTCAAGGGATCACGGGTAGGAGCCACCTTATGAGTCAGAATACGCTGAAAGTTCATGATTTAAATGAAGACGCGGAATTTGATGAGAACGGAGTAGAGGCTTTTGACGAAAAAGCCTTGAGTGAAGAGGAACCCAGTGATAACGACCTGGCTGAAGAAGAGCTGTTATCGCAAGGGGCCACACAGCGTGTGTTGGACGCGACTCAGCTTTACCTTGGTGAGATTGGGTATTCACCACTGTTAACAGCCGAAGAAGAAGTCTATTTTGCGCGTCGCGCACTGCGTGGAGATGTCGCTTCTCGCCGTCGCATGATTGAGAGTAACCTGCGTCTGGTGGTAAAAATTGCCCGCCGTTATGGCAATCGTGGACTGGCGTTGCTGGACCTGATTGAAGAGGGCAATCTGGGGCTTATCCGTGCAGTCGAGAAGTTTGACCCGGAACGCGGGTTCCGCTTCTCAACATACGCAACCTGGTGGATTCGCCAGACAATCGAACGGGCGATTATGAACCAAACCCGTACGATTCGCTTGCCGATTCACATTGTTAAAGAGCTGAACGTATACCTGCGCACCGCACGTGAGTTGTCGCATAAACTGGACCACGAACCGAGTGCGGAAGAAATTGCAGAGCAACTGGATAAACCGGTTGATGACGTCAGCCGTATGCTTCGTCTCAACGAGCGCATTACCTCGGTAGACACCCCGCTGGGCGGTGACTCCGAAAAAGCGTTGCTGGACATCCTGGCCGATGAAAAAGAGAACGGTCCGGAAGACACCACGCAAGATGACGATATGAAACAGAGCATCGTCAAATGGTTGTTCGAACTGAACGCCAAACAGCGTGAAGTGCTGGCGCGCCGTTTCGGTCTGCTGGGATATGAAGCTGCGACACTGGAAGATGTAGGCCGTGAAATCGGTCTTACGCGTGAACGTGTTCGTCAGATTCAGGTTGAAGGCCTGCGCCGTCTGCGCGAAATACTGCAGACGCAGGGGCTGAATATCGAAGCGCTGTTCCGCGAGTAAGTACCCTTGTCAAAAAAAGGCCAGTCGACAGACTGGCCTTTTTTTTACCGTTTGTCTTCTGCCAGCAACGGCGGGATACTCGGCACCATTGGCGCGTCATCAATATCTTTTTGCGTCATGCGAAACGCTTGTGGATAGTGTTCGCGGCTGGTACGGCGTAACGGTTCGGTATCGCGCCAGGTATACAGACAATGCTGACACTGATATACCGTCCAGACTCCTTTTGCCGGCGAAGTCGCCATGAGTTCAATATGTGCATCGGCACAGCGTGGACAAATCATCGGTTACTCCTTATTTACGGTTGGCCAGCATGGCGGTCAGCTTTTCAGCCCAGGCTTTAGTTTCCGGTAAATCAACAACCGGCTGGCTATAGTGACCACGGTTATCTGGCGCAACCGGCGTGGTGGCGTCAATGATCAGCTTGTCGGTAATCCCCGCCGGGCTTGAGCCCGGATCCAGTTCCAGGACGGACATATTCGGTAGCTGTACCAGATCGCCTGCCGGATTCACTTTCGACGACAACGCCCACATCACCTGTGGCAGATTGAATGGATCGACATCTTCATCGACCATGATCACCATCTTCACATATCCCAGACCGTGCGGCGTTGTCATCGCTCGCAGGCCCACCGCGCGGGCAAAGCCGCCGTAGCGTTTTTTGGTCGAGATGATGGCCAGCAGGCCGTGGGTGTACATGGCGTTTACCGCCTGCACTTCCGGAAATTCGGCTTTCAGCTGTTGATACAGTGGCACGCAGGTCGCCGGCCCCATCAGGTAGTCGATTTCCGTCCACGGCATCCCCAAATAGAGCGATTCAAAAATGGGTTTGCTGCGGTAAGAGACCTTATCGATACGCACCACGGTCATGTTGCGACCACCGGAATAGTGGCCGGTAAATTCGCCGAACGGCCCTTCAATTTCACGTTTACGGCTTTCGATGACCCCTTCAAGAATGACTTCAGATCCCCACGGCACATCAAAACCGGTCAACGGCGCGGTGGCGATAGGATAGGGGCTTTCACGCAGCGCGCCTGCCATTTCATACTCTGACTGATCGTATTTCAGCGGCGTTGCGCCCATCAGGGTAATGATCGGATCGTTACCCAGCGTGATCGCAATCGGCAGATCTTCCCCGCGCTCTTCAGCTTTGTGCAGGTGCAATGCGATATCATGCATCGGCACTGGTTGCAGACCCAGCTTACGCTTGCCTTTAACTTCCATGCGGTAGATGCCGACATTCTGCTTGCCGAAGTTATCGGGATCGAGCGGATCGCGTGATACCACACAGGCTTTATCCAGATAGAATCCGCCGTCGCCGTCGTTCAGACGAAACAGCGGCAGGATATCAAACAGGTTGATTGCGTCGCCGTCGACGGTATTTTCCGCCCAGCCCGGATTCGCCCGTCGTTCCGGCGCTACCGGAAAATTGTCCCAGCGGCGAATAAATTCATCGATCTGTTTTTTAACCGGCGTGTTAGGCGGCAAACCCAGTGAGATGGCATGGTTCTGCCAGGAACCGATGGTATTCATCGCCACGCGGGCGTCGGTAAAACCACGAATATTGTCAAACCACAGCGCGGGCGCGCCATCGCCGATGCGTCCCGTTGCATTGGCAGCGGCGGCGAGATCCGGCTCCGCATTCACTTCCTCGCTGATTTTCAGCAGTTGTCCCTGCTGATCCAGCGCATGTAAAAAACTGCGCAAATCATCAAATGCCATTATCCATTCTCCTGTGAAAAATTTGCTGCCTGTCGCAGTCCTTGCCAGCGGCGCGCGCGCGTATGCTCCAGACCAAACTGGTCGAGAACGCGCGCTACGATGTGCTGGATAATATCGTCAACGGTTTGCGGCAGGTTGTAGAACGCGGGCATGGGCGGCACTATCGCCACCCCCATACGAGAAAGCGCAAGCATGTTTTCCAGATGAATCGTGCTGAGCGGCATTTCCCGCGGCACAAGCACCAGCTTGCGACCCTCTTTCAACACGACATCGGCAGCGCGTCCCACCAGCCCCTCGGCATAGCCGGCGCGAACCCCAGCCAGTGTTTTCATACTGCAGGGGATAATAATCATGCCGTCGGTACGAAATGAGCCGGAGGAAATGGTCGCCGCCTGATCGGCCGGGCTATGACAATAATCTGCCAGGGCGGCTACCTCAGCGGGCGTGTAGGGCGTCTCCAGTTCAATAGTGGTTTTCGCCCACTTTGACATTACCAGATGCGTTTCAACATCAGGTATCGCCCGCAATGCCTGGAGTAGCTCGACGCCAAGCGGCGCGCCGGTCGCACCGGTCATCCCCACAATCAATCTCATTTCTTACCTCAAATATCGTTCGTATACGAACATTTTGATCAAAATACGCCCACACGGCCTTTGCGACAAGATCGCTCCCGACGCCTGCGCACGTTTAGCTAAAGCATTCCTCATTAAAAAACCGCGCATAAGTCGTTATGATAGAAAAAGTTAATTTATCCGGAGCGCTCATGGAGTTACGAAACACCGCGTTTCATCTGTTACGCCAACTTTTTCAGCAACATACCGCACGCTGGCAGCATGAACTACCGGAGCTCACCAAACCTCAATATGCGGTGATGCGCGTTATTGCTGAACATCCGGGTATTGAACAGGTCGATCTGACCGAAGCGGCGGTCAGCACTAAAGCGACGCTGGCGGAGATGTTAAGCCGGATGGAAAATCGTGGGCTGGTGAAGCGAGAAAACGATCCGCTGGATAAACGTCGGCGTTTTGTCTATCTCACCGTTCAGGGCCAAACGTTGCTCGCCGCCGCGATACCACTGGGGGATCGCGTTGACGATGAGTTTTTGGGGCGACTGAGCGCTGAAGAACGCGAACAGTTTACGCAACTGGTACGCAAGATGATGACGTAAGCGGCTTGCGCCGCTTTGCTATTTTTTGGCCATCAGCAGTGAGATATCCACTTTGGCCAGCGCCCGAATTGCGCTTTCCGGCAGGCCGTCATCGGTGACGATTTGGTTGAATTCCGCCAGCGGTAACGCCAGCCACGTCGCGACCTGGCCGTATTTGGTCGCGTCGCACACCAGAATTTTTTGGCGGCTGGCGCTGGCGACGGCCCGTTTCACCGTGACTTTATCTTCTGCCGGCGTTGAAATACCGCGCACGCTCCAGGAAGAGGCGGAAATAAAGGCCTGGTCAATCATCAGCCCGCGCAAAAGCGTCGCCGCGGCTTCACCGACGCACGACCGGTTTTCCCGGCATACCGCCCCGCCAGTGTGAATAATTGTGCAATCGCTATTGTCCATCAGGTAATCGGCGATAACGAAATCATTGGTCACCACCGTAAGTTTATTCATCGTAACCAGCTGCCTGGCGATCGCCAGCGTGGTCGTACCTGCATCAAGGTAGATACAGCTTTCTGGCTGTACCAGGCTGGCGGCCAGTTTGCCAATCGCCGCTTTCTGCGGCGTCGCCAGTTCGGTTTTGATCTGATGCGAGGGTTCGTGCGCCACGCGAGTCGATGATTGCACGCCGCCAGAGACCTGGATTACCGCGCCTTGCTGCTCCAGTTTTTGTAAATCACGGCGGATAGTCATGTGGGATACATGCATGCGCTCGGTCAGTTCAGCGATACTGACGATGCCTTTCTCCGCTACCATATCAAGAATGATTTGTCGACGCTCAGTAGGTATCAACGTCTGCTCCTTTCTTTAGTCCTGTCGCGATTTTACGCGATTTCTCGTCACAGCGTGTGAAGTTCTATGAGGATTTCCTTCACAAAAAATAACACATTTTGTTATTTTTTGTGAAATAACTCACCGCAATTGTTTACAAAAACGCCTATATTCACATAACAAAACATAATATCACGTAAATTAACATGGAGTGATAATGACAACAGGAACTGATTTTCATGTCGGCATTGTGGGACTTGGCTCAATGGGAATGGGCGCTGCGCGTTCATGCCTGCGCGCCGGGCTTTCCACATGGGGGGCCGATCTTAACCCGCAAGCGTGCGCGAATCTTCTCGCTGAAGGGGCTTGTGGGGCTGCCGCCAGCGCCAGGGAGTTCGCCGGCGTCGTGGATGCGTTAGTCATTCTGGTCGTCAATGCCGCCCAGGTCAGACAGGTGTTATTCGGTGAGGATGGCGTCGCCCATCTGATGAAACCCGGAAGCGCGGTGATGGTTTCGTCCACGATCTCAAGCGCCGACGCGCAAGAGATCGCCGCGGCGTTGACGGCATTGAATCTTAACATGCTGGATGCGCCGGTTTCCGGCGGCGCGGTAAAAGCGGCGCAGGGCGAAATGACGGTGATGGCCTCCGGGAGCGAGGCGGCGTTTACCCGCCTGAAGCCTGTGCTGGACGCCGTTGCCAGCAACGTTTATCGCATCAGCGATACGCCGGGCGCAGGTTCAACCGTCAAAATCATTCATCAACTGCTGGCTGGCGTGCATATTGCGGCGGCGGCCGAAGCGATGGCGCTGGCCGCGCGGGCCGGTATTCCTCTGGACGTGATGTATGACGTTGTGACCCATGCCGCCGGCAACTCCTGGATGTTTGAAAACCGTATGCAGCATGTCGTTGACGGCGACTATACCCCGCGTTCGGCCGTCGACATTTTTGTCAAAGATTTGGGGCTGGTTGCCGACACGGCGAAAGCGCTGCGCTTCCCCTTACCGCTGGCCTCTACGGCGTTAAATATGTTCACCAGCGCCAGTAACGCCGGTTATGGCAAAGAGGATGACAGCGCTGTGATCAAAATTTTCTCGGGGATTACTCTGCCTGGCGTCACGCCTGAGGAGCCGTCATGTTAAAAATTGGCGTCATTGCCGATGATTTTACCGGCGCGACCGACATCGCCAGTTTTCTGGTCGAAAACGGGTTGCCGACAGTGCAGATCAATGATGTCCCAACCGGGACGCAACCGGAAGGGTGCGACGCGGTGGTTATCAGCCTGAAAACCCGCTCATGCCCGGCGCAAGAGGCGATAAAACAATCGCTGGCGGCGCTGGTATGGCTGAAAAAACAGGGCTGCCAGCAAGTCTATTTCAAATATTGCTCGACTTTCGATAGTACCGCCGAAGGCAATATCGGCCCGGTCACCGATGCGCTGATGGTGGCGCTGGATACCTCATTTACCGTGATTTCTCCCGCGCTGCCGGTTAACGGACGCACGGTCTATCAGGGCTATCTGTTTGTCATGAACCACTTGCTGGCGGAGTCCGGTATGCGCCACCACCCTATCAATCCGATGACCGACAGCTACCTGCCGCGTCTGATGGAAGCGCAGGCGCAAGGGCGCTGCGGCGTTATTCCGGCTCAGACGCTTGATGAAGGCGTTGCCGCGACCCGTGCGGCGCTGTCGCGCTTACAGCAGGAAGGATATCGCTACGCGGTACTTGACGCGCTCAATGAGCGGCACCTGGAAATCCAGGGCGAGGTTTTGCGTGATGCCCCGCTGGTGACCGGCGGTTCCGGGCTGGCAATGGGGCTGGCGCGTCAGTGGGCGAAGCACGGCGTTTCTCAGGCCCGTTCCGCAGGCTATCCGCTGAGCGGCCGCGCGGTGGTGCTTTCCGGTTCCTGTTCGCAAATGACGAATCAGCAGGTGGCTTTCTATCGACAACATGCTCCCACACGCGACGTTGATGTGGCGCGCTGCCTGTCATCCGAGACGCGCGAGGCCTACGCTGAAGCGCTGGCGCAGTGGGTGCTCAGTCAGGACAGCGAACTGGCGCCAATGATTAGCGCCACCGCCTCCACGCAGGCGCTGGCCGCCATCCAGCAGCAATATGGCGCTACCGAAGCCAGCCATGCGGTAGAGGCGCTCTTTTCCCTGCTGGCCGCTCGCTTAGCGGAAGGCGGTATCACCCGGTTTATTGTGGCGGGCGGCGAAACCTCGGGCGTGGTGACGCAAAGCCTCGGTATTACCGGTTTTCACATCGGACCGTGCATTTCACCCGGCGTGCCGTGGGTCAACGCGCTCCATGCGCCAGTCTCGCTGGCGCTAAAGTCAGGTAATTTTGGCGATGAATCCTTTTTCATCCGCGCTCAAAGGGAGTTTCAGGTATGACGATACTGGCAAAAGAAGAGCACGCTTTGCGAGAAGAGATGGTCAGGATAGCCGCCTCGTTTTTCCAGCGCGGCTATGCCACCGGCTCGGCAGGCAACCTCTCGCTGTTACTGCCGGACGGCAATATTCTGGCGACGCCCACCGGTTCGTGTCTGGGTAATCTCGACCCGCAGCGGCTATCCAAAGTGGACCCGCAAGGCGAATGGCTCAGCGGCGATAAACCGTCTAAAGAGGTGCGTTTTCATCTGGCGTTGTATCGCAATAACCCTTGCTGCAAGGCCGTGGTACATCTGCACAGCACCTGGTCAACGGCGCTTTCCTGTCTCGAAGGGCTGGACCCGCAAAATGTGATTCGCCCGTTTACCCCCTATGTGGTGATGCGGATGGGAGACATTCCGCTGGTTCCCTACTATCGTCCGGGGGATGACCGAATTGCCCGCGATTTGGCTGCGCTGGCGGCCCGGCATCAGGCCTTTTTACTGGCTAATCATGGGCCGGTCGTGTGCGGGGAGAATTTGCAGGAAGCCGCTAATAATACCGAGGAGCTGGAAGAGACGGCAAAGCTGATTTTTATCCTTGGCGAACGCCCGATTCGTTATTTAACCACCGAAGAAATTGCGCAGTTAAGGAGATAACCCGATGCCGCGTTTTGCCGCCAATTTGTCGATGATGTTTACCGAAGCGCCGTTTATCGAGCGTTTTGCCGCCGCTGCCGAAGCCGGTTTTCAGGCCGTTGAGTTTCTGTTCCCCTATGACTTTGCCGCCAGCGAGATTAAAGCCCAGCTATCGCGTCATAATCTGACGCTGGCGCTGTTTAATACTTCGGCGGGCGATACCGCGGCGGGCGAATGGGGACGTGCCGCGCTACCGGGGCGCGAACACGACGCGCGCGCCGATATCGATCTGGCTCTGGAATACGCTCTGGCGCTGGAATGCGAGCAGGTTCACATCATGGCGGGTGTAGTGCCGGATGGCGCTGATGGCGCACGTTATCGCGCCACGTTTATCGATAATTTGCGTTATGCCGCCGACCGGTTTGCCGCCCACGATAAACGTATTTTGATCGAAGCGCTGAGTCCCGGCGTTAAACCCGGCTACCTCTTTTCCAGCCAATATCAGGCGCTGGGCATCGCAGAAGAGGTTGACCGCCCGAATGTGTTCATCCAGCTCGACACTTTCCATGCGCAAAAAGTGGATGGCAATTTGAGTCACCTGATTCGCGAGTACGCGGGCCGCTATGCCCATGTACAAATCGCCTCGCTACCGGACAGACATGAACCGGATGATGGCGAGATCAACTACCCGTGGCTGTTCCGGCTGTTCGATGACGTAGGTTATCGCGGCTGGATAGGCTGCGAATACCAACCACGGAATACCACTCAGGACGGGCTTGGCTGGTTTAACGCCTGGCGCTAACCCTGAACTACCCTACACAACAATAAAGAGGACATCCGGATGCAGATTATCATTACCGGCGGGGGCGGCTTTTTAGGCCAGAAACTCGCAAGCGCCTTATTAAACTCATCGCTGGCGTTTAACGAACTGCTTCTTGTTGATTTAAAAATGCCTGCACGGTTATCAGATTCCCCTCGTTTACGCTGTCTGGAGGCTGACTTAACCCAGCCGGGCGTGCTGGAGAATGTGATTACCGCTAATACCTCTGTTGTTTATCATCTCGCTGCGATTGTCAGCAGTCATGCGGAAGACGATTTCGATCTGGGATGGAAAGTTAACCTGGATCTTACCCGCCAGTTACTTGAGGCGTGTCGTCGAAAACCGCAGAAAATTCGTTTTGTCTTCTCCAGCTCGCTTGCCGTTTATGGCGGTACGCTGCCGGAATGCGTCACCGATACCACCGCGCTCACGCCGCGCTCGTCTTATGGCGCGCAGAAGGCCGCCTGTGAACTGTTGGTCAACGACTATACCCGCAAAGGCTATGTGGATGGGCTGGCGCTGCGTTTGCCGACGATCTGTGTTCGCCCGGGTAAACCAAACCGCGCCGCTTCTTCTTTTGTCAGCGCGATTATTCGTGAACCGTTGCAGGGCGAGACGACCATCTGCCCGGTATCGGAAAGTTTGCGGCTGTGGATTTCCAGCCCGGCGACGGTGATCCATAACCTGTCGCTGGCCGCAACGTTACCCGCGCCTGGCGAGGCGAGCAGCATCAACTTACCTGGGATCAGCGTAACCGTGGGCGAGATGCTGGAAACGTTGCGTCAGGCGGGCGGCCAGGCGGCGCGCGATCGGGTTACGCATCAGCGCGATGAAGGCGTCGAGAAAATTGTCGCCTCCTGGCCGGGACGTATCGATAACCAGCGTGCGCTGGCGTTAGGTTTTGTCGCCGATAAACGCTTCGATGACATTATTGAACGCTTTCGACAAGATGATATGGAGGGGAGGTCATGACAAGTTTACCGACCCCAATTATCGGCCTGATCGTTGCCGTTTTCGTGCTGGTATGGCTGGTGTTACGCACCCGTGTTCATGCGCTGATCGCGATGCTGGCGGCGGCCTGCATCGCCGGTCTGTTGGGGGGAATGGGCATTGATAAAACGCTCTCTGTCATCACCAGCGGATTCGGTACGACGCTGGGCAGCATTGGCCTGGTGATTGGTCTCGGCGTAATGATGGGGCGCTTGCTGGAGGTTTCCGGCGCGGCGGAGCGTATCGCCTGGAGCTTTATCAAATGGCTGGGGAAACGCCGTGAAGAGTGGGCGCTGGCAATCACGGGTTATATTGTCAGCATCCCCATTTTCGTCGATTCCGCTTTTGTCATTCTTTATCCGGTGGCGAAAGCGCTGGCGAAAAGCGGTAAACGTTCGCTACTGACGCTGGGCGTCGCGCTGGCGGGCGGGCTGGTGGTCACTCACCATACGGTACCTCCCACGCCCGGTCCGCTGGGGGTAGCCGGGATTTTTAACGTCGACATCGGCGCAATGTTATTGACCGGGATGGCGCTGGCGGTGCCCTGTGTGATCGGCATTGTGTTCTATGCGCAGTGGCTGGATAAACGCTACCCTGATTTCGTGCCGCGCACGCTGAACGCCGATGAAGTTAATGCCGCGCTGGAGCAGTACAATAAAGAGAAAGAGCAAAAGGATCTGCCGAGCCTGACGCTCTCTCTGCTGCCTATTGTGGTGCCGATCGTGCTGATCTTCCTGAAGGCTATCTGTTCCACCCTCGCCACTGTAGAAGGATGGTCCGGCCTGGCGACGCATCCGGTGGTACAGGCAATCAACTTTGTGGGAAGTCCAGTGATCGCGTTGGCCATCAGCGTTCTGCTGGCGGTGTATACGCTGGTGCCGCGTATGGATAAACATACCACCGCAGAGCGTCTGGAAGAGGGCTTGCAAAGCGCCGGGATTATTTTACTGGTCACGGGCGCTGGCGGCGCGTTGGGCGCGATCCTGCGCGACAGCGGCGCGGGGCAACAGCTGGCGGAGCAGGTTGCCAACCTGCCGATCTCGCCGATCCTGATCCCGTTTATCGTGGCGACGCTGGTACGCCTGATTCAGGGATCGGGGACGGTGGCGATGATCACTGCCGCCTCGATTTCCGCGCCGATCCTGGCGCAGATCCCCGGCATCAATATGTTGCTTGCCGCTCAGGCCGCAACGATGGGGTCGCTGTTCTTCGGCTACTTCAACGATAGCCTGTTCTGGGTGGTTAACCGCATGATGGGCGTCTCTGATGTCAAACAGCAGATGGTGGTTTGGTCTGTACCGACGACCATTGCCTGGGCGATTGGCGGCACCGGCGTGGCGCTGATTAACCTGCTGTTCGGTTCCGGCGGCAGTTGGCTCGATCCGTTACTGCCGATCGTCGTTCTGGCGGCAATTATGCTGTGGGTGCGTTGGCAGGCGCAGGGGATCAAAGACAAGCTGGTAGTTAAGGATTAAGACGGTATTATCCGTCCGGGAGCGCAATGCTCCCGGACTGGCTACAATGATGGGGCGTGCTCCCCGCAATCCCATTGCGAACGTAAAAAATCAATAAATGCGCGTACTTTTGTCGATACATGGCGGGCGTCCGGGTAAACGGCATAAATGCCCTGACGGGGAAAATGATAGTCGGGTAACAGGTGAATTAACGTTCCCTCCTCCAGTGCGGTGTTGACTAACCATTGCGGCAGTAATGCGACGCCGCTTCCCGCGAGAGCGAAGGCCATCAGCGAGCGCGCGCTGTCGACAGAAATTTTGCCGGCTTTGCTTATCTCCAGGCGTGAGTGTTGGCCATGATTATTCGTTACTGTCCACCGTAGCGGCGTAGGTAATCGCTCATGAATAATCCATTCCGCCTGAGCCAACGACTCCAGCGACGACACGGGGTGGCGGGCGAGCCACTGCGGCGCGGCGACCGGCAGAATGGTAAAGCGGGATATCAGCGCGGCGCGATAGCGGGAGTCCGCCAGCGAGCCAAGCCGAATCGCCACATCAAAGCGCTCGGCAATTAAATCGGCATGATGTGATGAGGACATATGCCGAATACGGAGATCGGGATGGCGCTGACTAAACTGCGCCAGTACCGGAATGACCACCTGTTCGCCAAACTCGGGCGTAGTGGTAATACGTAACTCGCCGCCCAGCCCACTATGGCTGGCACGCACTTCATCCTGCAAATTTTTCGCTGCATTGAGTAAATTCACGCCTTTTTGGTAAAAGAGGACGCCGGCGTCTGTGAGCGTCAGTCGTCGGGTGGAACGTAGCAGTAACGTTACGCCAAGCTCTTTTTCAAGCTGCCGAATATTAAAACTCACTACCGCTTTTGTTTGGCCCGATGCGGCCGCCGCCGCCGTGAAGCTGCCGCTATCTACCACGGCGATAAACAGCGACATACGCTGCAAATTGAGCATGGCGAGCTCCTTTACTGTCAAAATTATTTTGACAGTATATCGTTGAAGCGCGGACTTATCTGGCTTTCTCCGGACGGCTACATTAGCGCCTCTGACGGAGGATGCATAATGACGTATCGCAGTAAAGTGGCAGTGGTTTACCTGCTCGGCTTCTTTCTTGATCTGATTAATCTGTTTATTGCCAGCGTGGCTTTTCCTGCGATGTCCGTGGATCTGCATACGTCCATATCGGCGCTGGCATGGGTGAGTAATGGTTATATCGCAGGATTAACGCTGATCGTTCCGTTTAGCGCGTTTCTTTCGCGTTATCTCGGCGCACGACGGTTGATCATATTTTCGCTCATTCTGTTTAGCGTTGCCGCCGCTGCCGCAGGTTTTGCCGATTCCTTACACAGCCTTGTTTTCTGGCGTATTGTGCAGGGGGCGGGCGGTGGCTTATTGATCCCGGTTGGTCAGGCGTTAACCTGGCAACAGTTTAAACCGCATGAACGCGCTGGCGTGTCATCGGTTGTCATGATGGTGGCGCTACTGGCGCCGGCATGTTCGCCTGCGATTGGTGGGCTTCTGGTGGAAACGTGCGGCTGGCGCTGGATATTCTTTGCCACGCTGCCGGTGGCCGTTCTCACCTTATTGCTCGCTTATCGTTGGTTGAACGTCGCGTCGACGACAATGGCGTCAGCAAGATTGCTCCATCTGCCGCTGTTGACGGACAGGCTGCTGCGTTTTGCCATGATCGTCTATCTGTGCGTACCGGGTATGTTCATTGGTATCAGCGTGGTCGGGATGTTTTATCTACAGAACGTCGCGCAGCTATCGCCTGCGGCGGCGGGGTCGCTGATGATCCCCTGGTCGATCGCTTCATTTGTCGCCATTATGCTTACCGGACGTTACTTCAATCGGCTTGGGCCGCGTCCGCTGATTATCGTCGGCTGTCTTCTTCAGGCCGCAGGGATACTGCTTTTAACTAACGTTACGCCTGCGACATCGCACCGTGTACTGATGATGATATTCGCCTTAATGGGCGCTGGCGGCAGTTTGTGCAGCAGTACCGCGCAGAGTGGCGCTTTCCTGACTATTGCTCGCCGGGACATGCCTGACGCCAGCGCGCTATGGAATCTTAATCGTCAGATCAGCTTTTTCCTTGGCGCGACGCTGTTGACGCTGCTGTTAAATGCGCTCCAGCGCGTTATGTCGCTTGAGGTTGCTTATCGCTGGACCTTTATTGCCGCCGCCGGTATCACCCTGCTGCCCCTTATTTACGCTGTCTGTCTAAACAATAGACAAGCACTTCTGTGCCTGAAAAAGGAAAGACCATGAATCCATATAAAGATGAAATTATTCACGCCCATGCGGCGATTGAGAACTGGCTTAGCAAGGGGATGGGGAGCCTGGAGGCGTTGATAGCGCGTTTCGCTGCTGATTTTACGATGATAACGCCAGGCGGTGTTTGTCTGGATTATCCGGCGCTTGGCGCTTTTTTCCAGGCGCAGCGCGGGTGTCGCCCGGGGCTGGTTATCGTGGTTGAGCATATTAACCTTGTGGCGGAGTGGCCGGAAGGCGCCGCGCTGCGTTATCGTGAGCGACAGCAACTGCCGGGCCAGGCTGAGACGGTACGCTGGTCGACGGTCATTTTAAAAAGGGAAAGAGGACGGATAGTCTGGCGTCATTTACACGAAACGACAGCCACAGCCTGAAAAGCCTGTGCCGGCGCGTGGGCCCGATAACGCGGCGCTATCAGGCCCGACACGTTTACACCAGACTTTTCAGCCGATAGATCCACTCCAGCGCCTGGCGTGGCGTCAGGGAGTCCGGATCGAGATTCTCCAGCGCTTCAACGGCAGGCGATGTCTCCTCCGGGGCGGCAAGCAACGACATTTGCGTGCCGTCCACCTGCGTTGCCGCCGCATTGGGCGAGATGCTTTCCAGCTCGCGGAGTTTCTGGCGCGCGCGTTTGATGACTTCTTTAGGGACGCCCGCAAGCGCCGCGACCGCCAGGCCATAGCTCTTACTTGCCGCGCCGTCCTGCACGCTGTGCATAAACGCGATAGTATCGCCGTGTTCCAGCGCATCCAGGTGGACGTTCGCCACGCCTTCCATTTTCTCCGGTAATTGGGTCAGCTCGAAGTAGTGGGTAGCGAACAGCGTTAACGCTTTAATCTTATTCGCGAGATTCTCCGCGCAGGCCCAGGCCAACGACAGCCCGTCATACGTGGAGGTACCGCGCCCGATTTCATCCATCAATACCAGACTGTTTTCCGTGGCATTATGCAGAATGTTCGCGGTTTCGGTCATCTCCACCATAAAGGTCGAACGCCCGGAGGCCAGGTCATCCGCTGCGCCGACGCGGGTAAAAATACGGTCGATGGGGCCGATTTCCACGTTTTGCGCCGGAACGTAACTGCCGATATAGGCCAGCAGGGCGATCAATGCCGTTTGCCGCATATAGGTACTTTTACCGCCCATATTGGGGCCGGTAATGATCAACATCCGGCGCTGCGGCGACAGGTTGAGCGGGTTAGCGATAAACGGCTCATTCAGTACCTGTTCAACCACCGGGTGGCGACCTTCGGTAATACGGATACCGGGTTTATCGGTAAATGTCGGGCAGGTGTAATTCAGCGTCCAGGCGCGTTCGGCCAGGTTAACCAGCACATCCAGCTCCGCCAGCGCGTTGGCGCTCTGCTGTAAATCGGCCAGATGCGGCAACAGCAGATCAAACAATTCGTCATATAGCTGTTTTTCCAGCGCCAGCGCTTTGCCTTTCGAGGTCAGAACTTTATCTTCGTACTCTTTTAGCTCAGGAATAATGTAGCGTTCGGCATTTTTCAGCGTCTGGCGACGCACATAATTGATGGGCGCCAGATGGCTTTGACCACGGCTAATCTGAATGTAATAACCATGTACCGCGTTATAGCCGACTTTCAGCGTATCCAGCCCGGTACGCTCGCGTTCGCGAATTTCCAGACGATCGAGATAATCGGTGGCGCCGTCCGCCAGCGCGCGCCATTCGTCCAGCTCTTCATGGTAGCCGGGCGCAATAACGCCGCCGTCGCGGACCAGTACCGGCGGCGCGTCAATAATGGCGCGTTCCAGGAGGTCGCGCAGTTCGGCGAAATCGCCCATTTTTTTACGCAACGCCTGTACCGGCGCGCTGTCAACGGTTTCAAGCTGAGCGTGCAATTCCGGCAACTGCTGGAAGGCGTGACGCATTCGGGCGAGATCGCGCGGACGCGCGGTGCGCAGCGCCAGACGCGCAAGGATACGCTCCAAATCGCCGACCTGACGCAGCACCGGTTGCAGTTCGCTGACGGTGTCCTGCAAGGCGCCGATGGTCTGCTGGCGTTCACGTAATATGTCGGTATTTCGTACCGGCATATGCAGCCAGCGTTTAAGCATTCGGCTACCCATTGGCGTCACGGTACAGTCAAGCACCGCGGCGAGGGTATTTTCGACACCACCGGCCAGGTTTTGGGTAATTTCCAGATTGCGGCGGGTCGCGGCATCCATAATGATGCTGTCCTGCTGGCGTTCCATCGTAATGGAACGAATATGCGGCAGGGAGGTGCGCTGGGTATCTTTTGCGTACTGTAACAGGCAGCCTGCCGCACATAATCCACGCGAGGCATTTTCGACGCCGAAACCGACCAGATCCCGCGTACCGAATTGCAGATTTAACTGCTGGCGGGCGGTATCAATCTCAAACTCCCACAACGGGCGACGGCGCAGACCCCGGCGTCCCTCTATTAACGCCATTTCAGCAAAATCTTCGGCATACAACAGTTCGGCGGGATTGGTGCGCTGCAGCTCTGCGGCCATCGTTTCACGGTCGGCGGGTTCGCTCAGACGAAAGCGGCCGGAGCTGATATCCAGCGTGGCGTAACCGTAGCCTTTACCATCCTGCCAGATAGCCGCCAGCAGGTTATCCTGTCGCTCCTGTAACAGGGCTTCATCGCTGATGGTGCCAGGCGTAACGATACGCACGACCTTACGTTCAACGGGACCTTTGCTGGTGGCCGGATCGCCAATCTGTTCGCAAATAGCGACGGATTCGCCCTGATTGACCAGTTTCGCGAGGTAGTTTTCTACGGCGTGGTGCGGGATACCCGCCATAGGGATAGGTTCGCCAGCCGATGCGCCGCGTTTGGTCAGCGAAATATCGAGCAGCTGCGACGCACGCTTTGCGTCGTCATAAAACAGCTCGTAAAAGTCTCCCATACGATAAAAGAGCAGGATCTCCGGATGCTGGGCTTTCAGCTTGAGATACTGCTGCATCATGGGGGTGTGGTTGGAGAAGTCCTTATCAAATGACTCATTCATATTGATTTTACTCGTTTTTTTATTCTTTCAAGTGCTCATGTGGCCCCGGGTAAAACCCTTATAAACTCACATAAACCCATAAATTTGTAGCTCACCTGTAGCCTAAAATGTGACAGGTTACATTCTCATCATTCCTGGACTACAACAGGGGTGATACTTTGAAAACAACTCTCAGCCAGCCTTTCATTATCAACAAGTTAAGTATCAATGTTAAGTCTGCACTCAGTCGCTCTGGAAAAATCGTTTTCGAAGCTAACCCAGCTCAAAAACTCTACATTGTTTTCGATGACCACAGACAAGCTCCTGCTGGTTTCGGGGTAAAAGCCAGTTTGACGAAAAAAACCTACGTAATCCAGCGAAGAGTAGCCTCGTCAGATCGTAATGTCAGTGAGGGTAGGAAGCCAAGTTCTGTCTTGAAAGTAAAAGTTGGAAATGTGTTCGATTTTCCAAATATTGACGAAACAAGGCAAGTAGCCAGGCAATTAGTTCAGACCATGCTCGCAACAAAGAGAAATCCCAACAAAATTAAGAGGGGAGCGGATGCTTCCAAACTCGAGACTGTAATCAAGATTGTGTTGCATGAAGGCAAGCCGATCCATTTCGCCACCACGGTTATTGCGCTTTCTTCCGATAGGTATCTGGAGCTGTGCGATCTTTACTCGTCTCAGGCGATCGGGTAACTACCTGCGTCGGATTACGGCTTCGTTTTTTTGGCCTGCGATCTTAATGCTGAAATGGGCAGAAAAACGCGAAATTTAGACGCTATTACGAATGGGCAATGGTACTTATTGAAGGCTATATCATTGCCCATAATGCAGGGAGGGTTGATATTATATAATTCTATTTCCAGATTACTTTATTTTAAAAAAAGACAGATTGCCTGAACAGAAAGAACCTGTGTCAATGTAGATTTGATTGGCGAATGTTGTTGTGTAGTCAACAATCATATGGCCGAAGATAAAAGTATCCGCACCGCGTATTGGATAGATATTCCCCTGTAACGAACCAAGCAGACGATCGCGTGACCATAGAACGCTATCAATATCAACTTGCTTCCCATAATCGTAGCTGTCATCTGGATAATCGGCATGGGCAATCACGTACTTCTTTGAGGACGTTTCAACTTCTATGATGTGAGGACGCTGCTTAAAAGTTAGTAATAGCTCAGTGGCTTCTTGCCTGTCTTTTTCGGTGACCGAGTCGTACCAGTAACCACCGTTTACATACCAGAAATTGCCATCCTGTGTTTCAAAAGCGTCAAGCGCCATAGCTTCATGATTACCCACTACAGAAATAAACCATGGGGTATTTAACAGTCTCAGTGTTTCAAGGTTTTCTTTTCCTCGATCAATGTTATCTCCAGTGGAGATCAAGAGATCGGTATCAGGAGAGAAATTTAATTGAGCCAGTCTGGTTAACAATAAGGAGTAACATCCATGAATATCACCAACGACCCAAATGTGGCGATAGAGATCGCTGTTGATGTCAGCATAACGAATTAATTCCATGATGTTCCTATAGCACAATTTTGGAGGCTGGTATTATAACAAAGAAGTAGGGTGATATTAATTTTTATTCTTTAAAATACACAGTTATTAAAATAACCTACAAGCTAGAAATCAACAGATAATATATATTTTATGAATCGGTTAATTAAAGTAGACGATGTGCTTGAAAGATGCACGATTTCTCGCGCAACACTTTACTGATTAATTGCAAAGGCATACTTTCCCGCTCAGCGAAAGCTCTATCCCGAAGGGGCTTTGTTGAATAAAGAGATTGGCGGATCTGATCGTTACTGTCGTTTCAGCATCGGGTTCCCATGGCAAAGCAAAAGTTTAAAATCAACATCTGAGCGGCAGCAATGAGGTCTGGAAAAGAAAGTGGGCTATCACCGTCGTTCAGTGGCGGAAACGGTCATGTTCCGTATCAAAACCTTGCTGGGCGGCCATCTGAGCCTGCGGAACCATGACGCGCAGGTGGGTGAAGTGATGGCGATGGTCAAAGCGCTGAACCGGATGACGTTGTTGGCAATGCCGACCAGCGTCAGGCTCGTATAACGAGTGCTCCGGTGGGAGTCCTGTATCCTTATCGTTGGCCGATTCTGAATTATTCAACAAAGCCTCATGTTGTCATAACCTACCAGATGCAGATAAAGCAGCATAAAGCGTTTTAAACGACAGCAACAAGGAAAGAGGTTGATCGTTTAATGGTACTGCGCCAAATCCTTTGTACCAGTCGCAGACCTGTTTATTTTTGGCATCAATAAGTAGGGCTACGCCACCGACCTGCAAAGCCGCCTGTATGCAACGCTTTCCGGCAGATAACAAAAGTTGTGCTCCCAGCCCTTGCCCCTGCATAGATTTGTCTACGGCTAAACGACCCAGACGAAACACTGGCACATCGTATCTCCCTAATCCTTTGCTGATTGCGCCGGGAACCTGTGCATATATCAGTGATGCAGGACTGACTGAGTAAAAGCCGTGGATACGTGTAACATCCGAATTATCAAGCGCAACATAGGTTTTCGTTGTCCCTTTCTCATGATTTTGTCGTACATGGCGTTGCAGGAATTGGTTCAGATCGGCATCCCCACAATCAAAATTCATTCGATTGTGGGTTTTCCCTATCGCGGCCTCATGCCAGTCTGTAAACATCATTTCTTCATGTCCGGCAGGGCGAAAGCAGCAGCAAGAAGCTTTTCATTCGGCGCTGGCGGGTTATCTAAAATTTCCATGATCATTTGAGTATCGCGCTCCGTCAGATATACCCGTTCGGCGGCATCAACAATCTTCTGTGCGACAGGTAGTACGTTACTGACCACAAAATCCGTCAGGTTGGTTTGCTGGATTGCCGCAGCGCGGACTATCAACTTTTTGGCATCCGTCGATACACGCAACGACAGCCTTTCGTTAGATTCTATAGCTATCTGAGGCATGGTTTTCATCCTCCTGTTTATGAACAATATGTACAATTATAATACATATATGTACGCTTTCAAGGCGTACATATGAGGCTGATATAGTCCAGGCATGGCAAGAAGGTCGTTCACTGTCTTTAAACAGGGGATTAACTTCGGTTTATCGCGATTGCATTACTTTAATCTCACTGATTACGTATCATCAGGGAGTTTGCTAAATATATTCATGATTCTCTTTTTTGCCGTAACTGCTTGATTGATCCTACCCGCGTAATAGGGACACAACCCTAAGCGGCGGACATCTTCTGCTCACGTTCAGAAGAAGAGAGCTGAGTTTGCTGTTTGCTTCGCCAGCTGTAGAGCTATGATTCATACAGGTTAAGCTCGCGGGTGGCAGCGGCCACCCCAATGCGTTCCGCCAGTTTCAGGGCTTCCTGACGAAATTCAGGCGTGTGCTGCTTGCGTAGCTTTTTGGTGGTTGATGCTGGTTTGTCATGTGAGTCACCTCTTGCTTGAGCGTTTACTCACTTAGTTGCGTGTCCACTATTGCTGAGTAAGATCAGAAGGTTAAAAATCAACAAAGGCTCAACGGCGTGCATTAGGCCCTGGTGATGAAGGTGGCATATGGGAGGATGTATATCCTACACTTTCATCCGGATGATGTAACAAAAATACAGGTATCGGTAATGAAACAATCATCACCGTTTAATAGAGGCCCATATATTGAGGTTCCATAATGGAAGAAGTTAACTCTGAATTCACAATCGTTGTTGAGTCTGATCTGGATAAATATGAGTTAATTGATTTTTTATCCCAAGGGATTCCAGACATAATAAAAGTGAACTTATTATATTTAAGATACGAAAATACAATGATTACAATAGAAAGAAATTATGACTGTAATCCTAAGTTGATAAATGAGAATGATGGTTGGCTGTATTATAAATATGAATTAACGGTATTTTCCATGGAGAATACCTCGTATGAATATCAGTATGAATTAGCGAATAAAATTATGAATGCTCTACGTGAGGCGGGATATCTGGCAGAATCAATTTGGTAATATACCGGTACCTATGTAACAGCATCGTCGCCACCATACATGCAGGCTAAAAAAGAGTGAATAGTCAAGCACTTCAGAAATATCTACTCGCGATATACCACCAGAACCAAATGGTCAATTTAAAACGGATGGCGTCAGAGTTACTGGTGGTCGAAAGGTAGATACAACACATTATTTTAATTTGAAAAGTATATGAAATTTACTACTTTTAATTTTAATCGATTAACAAAATTCATAGTAATTATCTCCTGATTAATTCGACATATTTTTCATTAATCATAAAGCCATTTCCCAGCTTTCGCTGATTCAGAAAACATTCTGATTGTTAAAGGCTTACGAGTTCGTTCTACATCTTCCCGTTTTAATTTAAACCATCGTGTAAGCAGTGGAGTATTCTCCCAAGGGAAATAACACGACCATTTAACTTGTGATAAATCTACATTAAATTTTTTTTCAAATTTATCCAAAGCTTCATGCAGGTCATCGCCTGGAGCTTCAAATAAATCAGAATCAAGTTCTAATGGGATTTCTTTCCAATTGCTGTCTAAATATCCGGGAATCTCTTCACGGAAGAGTGCTAACACCTCTTGCTGAATTGTGTCCATCAAAAGGATGTCCATTGTATACGATCTTTAGGGCGTGCTATTAGGTTGTATTTTGCCTGAGTTCTCCTTGATACCTGGTAAATTGAATTCACAAGACCAACCCAACCTAACCATGGAACATATCGTGCTATGACTGCGGCAAGATTATTTGTTTTTCGCATTCTTATACCAACGGGTGTAGGAACTCTAATACCAAAAGGAGTTCGTGCATTTCGTAAAAGCATTCTCCCATACTTGGAGATAACACTTGTCCCTTTGATTGCCTCTCCCGGTTTCGTTCTGGTTTTTAACCACGGTTGCCCGGCGAGGATAGCAGCACCTGACTCAATGCCAATCCCAAGTTCATCACAAAATTGCTCAAGGAAAATTACATCAAATAGTTCACCTGCTGACAGGTTCGATTGTCCGTGGTAGAAGTAGGTTCCGTTTAGTTCTTCTGTCGTATCCATTCAATCACCTTATAGACTGTTTGCCATTCATTCCAGGCATCGGGACGTTTCTGCCGCTATACTAGCCTGGTCGTCAATACGCTGTCACGGGTAAAAAGAACGTTATCCGCGAAAAGTGGATGGGGTATCGTAAGAATGCCAGCATGTGGGGCAAGAGGGGGATGTCAGTTTATCGCGATATACGAGACGATAGTTTGTCAGTATAAATTTCGGCTATTTCCCAAGTCTGGGAGGCCGTTCTTTATCACAAATAAAAAAAGCAGCAGCGAGGTGCTGCTGTATCAAAAAGCAGATTGATAAATGCAACGTAAGAGACAAATGGCCAACCGTAAAAGTGACCATAGCTATAATAATTATATTGATATTAAGTGGCAATGCAAAATATGGTCTTAATTATATCATGATGAGTTCAGCCAACGGTGATATGGCCTTATAAGGCTTGCAGTCTTTCATGGGCAGCAAGTAACGTCTGATATATGCTTAAATTCTTACTTCCGGGTTCAAGAAGAACTTTTTTAAATTCGGTCATGAGTTGCTCTTCATTTTCTTTCGAACGCATGTATTGTGGATGTTCCTGGAAGAAGGTGAGCGCCTGCTCTTTGGTTTGTTTATATTTTTCGCAAAAAATGCTTGAGCTGATTGCGCTATTTTTTGATGCGGAATTATCAGCGTTCTGGTTTGATAATGATTTATTCTTCGCAAGGTCTGACGGCACATACGGAAGAGACTGACACTCATCAATACTATTTGCGTTGGCCAGTTGCTCTTTCTGAGCGCCAGGTTGCTGTACCGGTTTGCTCACGGAGGAAGGGAGGGGCACCTGGGCACAGCCGATCAGTAAAAAGACAGGAAGACAGCTATAAAATTTTTTCATATTAACTCCAACTACAGAAGAATGAGGCGCAATGTTTTTACACAACCGTCAGAATGTTATCTGACAATAGTGATAAGAGGCGAATGCGTTTCAGGAATGCTAGCAAAAAAAACTCCTGATATAAATAATTAATTCATCCAACCCGATGACAATATCTGAATTTTTGCTGCTGCAGAACAATAAGCCAGAATTTATACACTATGAGCTAATTTTCTATTTTAAATCAGCAAGCACTGTGCAAGTTGGCCAATTTAATTAGCGGGCGGCATCAGTTTCATAATGATTGCATCAGGATTTTGCCACCCGCTCCCGGTATTGTTTACATATTAAAATGATTTTTAACTGGTGCTGACAACTATGCTAAATACGCAGGAAGTACTTAAAGAAGGAGAGAAGCGGAAAATCCGCAGCCCGGAAGCATGGTTTATACAGACGTGTTCCGCGCAAAAGCTGCATATGTCATTTTCTGAAAGCCGACACAATGAAAATTGCCTGATTCAGGAAGGCGCGCTGCTTTTTTGCGAGCAGGCCGTTGTCGCACCAGTATCAGGAGACCTGGTTTTTCGACCGTTAAAAATTGAAGTACTCAGCAAATTACTGGCATTTATCGATGGCGCAGGATTAGTGGACACGACATATGCTGAATCCGATAAATGGGTTTTGCTGAGTCCTGAGTTTCGCGCTATTTGGCAAGATCGTAAACGCTGCGAGTACTGGTTTTTGCAGCAAATTATTACGCCTTCTCCGGCCTTCAATAAGGTACTGGCGCTGTTACGAAAAAGCGAGAGTTACTGGTTGGTTGGCTATTTACTCGCTCAGTCAACCAGCGGCAACACGATGAGAATGCTGGGAGAAGACTATGGCGTTTCTTATACCCATTTTCGTCGTTTGTGCAGCAGAGCGTTGGGCGGAAAAGCGAAGAGTGAATTACGAAACTGGCGTATGGCGCAATCGCTGCTGAATAGTGTAGAAGGCCACGAGAACATCACCCAATTAGCCGTTAATCATGGTTACTCATCGCCTTCACATTTTTCTAGTGAGATCAAAGAGCTGATCGGCGTTTCGCCGCGGAAATTATCAAATATTATTCAATTGGCAGACAAATGAAGACACATATTCTTTTGGCCAGAGTGCTGGCATGTGCCGCGCTTGTTCTGGTTGCACCTGGTTATTCTAGTGAAAAAATACCTGTAACGGGAAGTGGGTTTGTTGCGAAAGACGATAGCCTGCGGACATTTTTCGATGCCATGGCGCTACAGCTAAAGGAGCCTGTCATTGTTAGCAAAATGGCGGCACGAAAAAAAATTACGGGCAACTTTGAGTTTCACGATCCTAACGCATTACTGGAGAAGCTTTCCCTACAACTGGGGCTGATTTGGTATTTCGATGGGCAGGCTATCTATATTTATGACGCCAGTGAAATGCGCAATGCCGTGGTTTCTTTACGCAACGTCTCACTCAATGAGTTCAACAATTTTCTAAAACGCTCAGGCTTATATAACAAAAATTATCCGCTACGTGGCGATAACCGTAAAGGAACATTCTATGTTTCAGGGCCACCCGTTTATGTTGATATGGTGGTCAACGCCGCCACCATGATGGACAAGCAAAACGATGGTATTGAGCTGGGACGCCAGAAAATAGGGGTGATGCGTCTGAATAATACCTTCGTGGGCGATCGTACCTACAATCTGCGCGATCAGAAAATGGTTATTCCCGGTATTGCTACGGCCATTGAAAGGTTATTGCAGGGAGAAGAGCAGCCTTTAGGTAATATTGTCAGTAGCGAACCCCCGGCGATGCCAGCGTTTTCAGCGAATGGAGAGAAAGGTAAAGCAGCAAATTATGCCGGTGGCATGAGTCTGCAGGAAGCTTTAAAGCAAAATGCCGCGGCGGGCAATATTAAAATCGTGGCCTATCCGGATACCAACAGTTTGTTAGTAAAGGGAACGGCTGAGCAGGTGCATTTTATCGAAATGCTGGTTAAAGCGCTGGATGTCGCCAAACGTCACGTAGAATTATCCCTGTGGATTGTCGATCTTAATAAAAGCGATCTGGAGCGTTTGGGCACTTCATGGAGCGGCAGCATAACTATTGGGGACAAACTTGGCGTGTCATTAAACCAGTCTTCAATAAGTACCCTCGATGGCAGTCGATTCATCGCCGCGGTCAATGCGTTAGAAGAGAAGAAACAGGCGACGGTGGTTTCGCGCCCGGTATTACTGACTCAGGAAAATGTTCCCGCTATTTTTGATAACAACAGAACGTTTTACACCAAGCTGATTGGGGAACGTAATGTGGCGCTTGAGCATGTAACATACGGAACAATGATCCGAGTGCTGCCCCGTTTTTCCGCAGATGGTCAGATAGAAATGTCGCTGGACATTGAAGATGGCAACGATAAGACGCCGCAATCCGATACTACCACCTCCGTAGATGCGTTACCCGAAGTCGGGCGAACGTTAATTAGCACTATTGCAAGAGTTCCGCACGGAAAAAGTTTGCTGGTCGGTGGTTATACACGGGATGCAAATACCGATACTGTCCAAAGTATTCCGTTTTTAGGCAAATTACCGCTTATTGGTAGCCTGTTCCGTTATTCCAGTAAGAATAAAAGTAATGTTGTTCGTGTGTTCATGATTGAACCAAAAGAAATTGTCGACCCGTTAACGCCGGATGCCAGCGAATCGGTAAACAATATTCTGAAGCAAAGCGGTGCCTGGAGTGGGGACGATAAGTTACAGAAATGGGTTCGTGTTTATCTGGATAGAGGTCAGGAGGTAATTAAATGATTCCTGGCTCAACCTCTGGTATTTCATTTTCCAGAATATTGTCCCGGCAGGCATCTCATCAGGATGCGACCCAGCATACTGATGCGCAACAGGCGGAAATACAACAGGCCGCAGAGGATTCGTCTCCAGGGGCGGAAGTACAAAAATTTGTCCAGTCGACGGACGAAATGTCAGCGGCGCTGGCGCAATTTCGTAACCGTCGCGATTATGAAAAAAAATCCAGTAATTTATCTAACAGTTTTGAACGCGTGCTGGAGGATGAGGCTTTACCGAAGGCGAAGCAAATATTAAAGCTAATTAGCGTACATGGCGGCGCGTTAGAAGATTTTTTACGTCAGGCGCGTAGCTTATTTCCTGACCCCAGTGATTTAGTCCTTGTGTTACGCGAATTGCTTCGTCGTAAAGACCTGGAAGAGATCGTGCGGAAAAAGCTGGAGTCGTTACTTAAGCACGTTGAAGAGCAAACCGATCCGAAGACCCTCAAGGCAGGGATTAATTGTGCGTTGAAGGCCCGGCTTTTTGGGAAAACATTATCGTTAAAACCAGGCTTATTGCGCGCCAGCTATCGGCAATTTATCCAGAGTGAATCACATGAAGTGGAGATTTACTCTGACTGGATAGCCAGTTATGGCTATCAACGTCGACTGGTGGTACTGGATTTTATCGAGGGTTCGCTATTAACCGATATTGACGCGAATGACGCCAGCTGTTCGCGTCTGGAGTTTGGCCAGCTTTTACGACGCCTGACGCAACTCAAAATGTTGCGCTCCGCTGACCTACTGTTTGTGAGTACATTGTTGTCGTATTCGTTTACCAAAGCGTTTAATGCGGAGGAGTCGTCGTGGCTACTACTGATGCTTTCGCTATTGCAACAGCCACATGAAGTGGATTCGCTGTTAGCCGATATTATAGGTTTGAATGCGTTATTGCTTAGTCATAAAGAACATGCATCCTTTTTGCAGATATTTTATCAAGTATGTAAAGCCATACCCTCTTCACTCTTTTATGAAGAATATTGGCAGGAAGAATTGTTAATGGCGTTACGTAGTATGACCGATATTGCCTACAAGCATGAAATGGCAGAACAGCGTCGTACTATTGAAAAGCTGTCTTAATTTAATATTAACAGGATACCTATAGTGCTGCTTTCTCTACTTAACAGTGCTCGTTTACGACCTGAATTACTGATTCTGGTACTAATGGTGATGATCATTTCTATGTTCGTCATTCCATTACCTACCTATCTGGTTGATTTCCTGATCGCACTGAATATCGTACTGGCGATATTGGTGTTTATGGGGTCGTTCTACATTGACAGAATCCTCAGTTTTTCAACGTTTCCTGCGGTACTGTTAATTACCACGCTCTTTCGTCTGGCATTATCAATCAGTACCAGCCGTCTTATCTTGATTGAAGCCGATGCCGGTGAAATTATCGCCACGTTCGGGCAATTCGTTATTGGCGATAGCCTGGCGGTGGGTTTTGTTGTCTTCTCTATTGTCACCGTGGTCCAGTTTATCGTTATTACCAAAGGTTCAGAACGCGTCGCGGAAGTCGCGGCCCGATTTTCTCTGGATGGTATGCCCGGTAAACAGATGAGTATTGATGCCGATTTGAAGGCCGGTATTATTGATGCGGATGCCGCGCGCGAACGGCGAAGCGTACTGGAAAGGGAAAGCCAGCTTTACGGTTCCTTTGACGGTGCGATGAAGTTTATCAAAGGTGACGCTATTGCCGGCATCATTATTATCTTTGTGAACTTTATTGGCGGTATTTCGGTGGGGATGACTCGCCATGGTATGGATTTGTCCTCCGCTCTGTCTACTTATACCATGCTGACCATTGGTGATGGTCTTGTCGCCCAGATCCCCGCATTGTTGATTGCGATTAGTGCCGGTTTTATCGTGACCCGCGTAAATGGCGATAGCGATAATATGGGGCGGAATATCATGACGCAGCTGTTGAACAACCCATTTGTATTGGTTGTTACGGCTATTTTGACCATTTCAATGGGAACTCTGCCGGGATTCCCACTGCCGGTTTTTGTTATTTTATCGGTGGTTTTAAGCGTACTCTTCTATTTTAAATTCCGTGAAGCAAAACGTAGCGCCGCCAAACCTAAAACCAGCAAAGGCGAGCAGCCGCTCAGTATTGAGGAAAAAGAAGGGTCGTCGTTAGGACTGATTGGCGATCTCGATAAAGTCTCTACAGAGACTGTACCGTTGATATTACTTGTGCCGAAGGGCCGGCGTGAAGATCTGGAAAAAGCTCAACTTGCGGAGCGTCTACGTAGTCAGTTCTTTATTGATTATGGCGTGCGCCTGCCGGAAGTATTGTTACGCGATGGCGAGGGCCTGGACGATAACAGCATCGTATTGTTGATTAATGAGATCCGTGTTGAACAATTTACGGTCTATTTTGATTTGATGCGAGTGGTAAATTATTCCGATGAAGTCGTGTCCTTTGGTATTAATCCAACAATCCATCAGCAAGGTAGCAGTCAGTATTTCTGGGTAACGCATGAAGAGGGGGAGAAACTCCGGGAGCTTGGCTATGTGTTGCGGAACGCGCTTGATGAGCTTTACCACTGTCTGGCGGTGACGCTGGCGCGCAACGTCAATGAATATTTCGGTATTCAGGAAACAAAACATATGCTGGACCAACTGGAAGCGAAATTTCCTGATTTACTTAAAGAAGTGCTCAGACATGCCACGGTACAACGTATATCTGAAGTTTTGCAGCGTTTGTTAAGCGAACGTGTTTCCGTGCGTAATATGAAATTAATTATGGAAGCGCTCGCATTGTGGGCGCCAAGAGAAAAAGATGTCATTAACCTTGTGGAGCATATTCGTGGGGCAATGGCGCGTTATATTTGTCATAAATTCGCCAATGGCGGCGAATTACGAGCAGTAATGGTATCTGCTGAAGTTGAGGATGTTATTCGCAAAGGGATCCGTCAGACCTCTGGCAGTACCTTCCTCAGCCTTGACCCGGAAGCCTCCGCTAATTTGATGGATCTCATTACACTTAAGTTGGATGATTTATTGATTGCACATAAAGATCTTGTCCTCCTTACGTCTGTCGATGTCCGTCGATTTATTAAGAAAATGATTGAAGGTCGTTTTCCGGATCTGGAGGTTTTATCTTTCGGTGAGATAGCAGATAGCAAGTCAGTGAATGTTATAAAAACAATATAAGGGCTTAATTAAGGAAAAGATCTATGCAACATTTGGATATCGCTGAATTAGTTCGTTCCGCACTGGAAGTAAGTGGTTGCGATCCTTCATTAATTGGAGGAATAGATAGCCATTCAACAATTGTTCTGGATTTATTTGCATTGCCAAGTATCTGTATCAGCGTCAAGGACGATGATGTATGGATCTGGGCGCAATTGGGTGCTGACAGCATGGTGGTATTACAACAGCGGGCTTATGAAATCTTAATGACCATAATGGAAGGATGCCATTTTGCCCGCGGCGGGCAATTACTACTGGGGGAGCAGAATGGGGAGCTAACGCTTAAAGCCTTAGTGCATCCGGATTTTTTATCTGACGGTGAAAAGTTCTCTACTGCCTTGAATGGGTTTTACAACTATCTGGAAGTTTTTAGTCGGTCGCTAATGAGATGAAAACACCTCGTTTACTGCAATATCTGGCCTACCCACAAAAAATAACCGGCCCAATTATTGAGGCGGAATTGCGCGATGTGGCCATTGGCGAACTGTGTGAAATACGCCGTGGCTGGCACCAAAAACAGGTTGTTGCACGTGCGCAGGTGGTTGGCTTACAGCGGGAACGCACCGTGCTGAGCCTTATCGGCAATGCCCAGGGGCTGAGCCGCGATGTCGTGCTTTATCCCACTGGACGTGCGTTATCGGCGTGGGTGGGATACTCGGTATTAGGCGCGGTGTTGGATCCGACGGGGAAAATCGTTGAGCGTTTTACCCCTGAAGTGGCGCCGATTAGCGAAGAACGCGTTATTGATGTCGCACCGCCTTCTTACGCTTCGCGCGTTGGCGTCCGTGAACCGCTGATTACCGGTGTGCGCGCGATTGACGGGTTATTGACCTGTGGCGTAGGCCAGCGAATGGGCATTTTTGCCTCCGCAGGATGCGGTAAGACCATGCTGATGCATATGCTGATCGAGCAAACGGAGGCGGATGTCTTTGTTATTGGTCTTATCGGTGAACGAGGCCGTGAGGTCACTGAATTCGTGGATATGTTGCGCGCTTCGCATAAGAAAGAAAAATGCGTGCTGGTTTTTGCCACTTCCGATTTCCCCTCGGTCGATCGCTGCAATGCGGCGCAACTGGCGACAACCGTAGCGGAATATTTTCGCGACCAGGGAAAACGGGTCGTGCTTTTTATCGATTCCATGACCCGTTATGCGCGTGCTTTGCGAGACGTGGCACTGGCGTCGGGCGAGCGTCCGGCCCGTCGAGGTTATCCCGCCTCCGTATTCGATAATTTGCCCCGCTTGCTGGAACGCCCCGGGGCGACCAGCGAGGGAAGCATTACTGCCTTTTATACAGTACTGCTGGAAAGCGAGGAAGAGGCGGACCCGATGGCGGATGAAATTCGCTCTATCCTTGACGGTCACCTGTATCTGAGCAGAAAGCTGGCCGGGCAGGGACATTACCCGGCAATCGATGTACTGAAAAGCGTAAGCCGCGTTTTTGGACAAGTCACGACGCCGACACATGCTGAACAGGCATCTGCCGTGCGTAAATTAATGACGCGTCTGGAAGAGCTCCAGCTTTTCATTGACTTGGGAGAATATCGTCCTGGCGAAAATATCGATAACGATCGGGCGATGCAGATGCGGGATAGCCTGAAAGCCTGGTTATGCCAGCCGGTAGCACAATATTCATCCTTTGATGACACGTTGAGCGGTATGAATGCATTCGCTGACCAGAATTAAAGTATTGCAGCGGCGCTGTACGGTATTTCATTCACAGTGTGAGTCGATATTACTTCGCTATCAGGATGAGGACCGCGGGCTGCAGGCCGAGGAGGAGGCGATCCTTGAACAAATAGCGGGTCTGAAATTGTTATTAGATACGCTGCGTGCAGAAAACAGACAGCTCAGTCGTGAGGAAATTTATACGTTATTACGTAAGCAGTCTATTGTTCGCCGGCAGATAAAAGATTTAGAACTCCAGATTATACAAATTCAGGAAAAACGGAGCGAGCTGGAAAAGAAAAGGGAAGAGTTTCAGAAAAAAAGTAAATATTGGTTGCGCAAAGAAGGGAACTATCAACGCTGGATAATCCGTCAGAAAAGACACTATATCCAGCGAGAGATACAGCAGGAAGAGGCCGAGTCAGAGGAGATAATTTAATGGGCGATGTGTCAGCTGTCAGTTCATCCGGGAACATTTTACTGCCGCAGCAGGATGAGGTTGGCGGTTTATCAGAAGCATTAAAAAAAGCGGTGGAAAAACATAAGACAGAATATTCCGGTGATAAAAAAGATCGCGACTATGGCGATGCTTTCGTAATGCATAAAGAAACGGCTTTACCGGTATTACTGGCGGCATGGCGACATGGCGCGCCAGCGAAATCAGAACATCACAATGGCAACGTTTCTGGTCTGCATCATAACGGAAAAGGCGAACTCAGGATTGCTGAAAAACTGTTGAAAGTCACTGCTGAAAAATCTGTCGGTTTGATTTCTGCGGAGGCCAAAGTAGATAAATCCGCAGCGTTGCTATCGTCTAAAAATAGGCCGTTAGAAAGCGTAAGCGGTAAAAAATTATCTGCTGATTTAAAAGCCGTGGAATCCGCTAGTGAAGTAGCCGATAACGCCACGGGAATCTCTGACGATAATATCAAGGCATTGCCTGGGGATAATAAAGCCATCGCGGGCGAAGGCGTTCGTAAAGAGGGCGCGCCGCTGGCGCGGGATGTCGCACCTGCCCGAATGGCCGCAGCCAATACCGGTAAGCCTGACGATAAAGATCATAAAAAGGTTAAAGATGTTTCTCAGCTTCCGCTGCAACCAACCACTATCGCCGATCTTAGCCAATTAACCGGCGGCGATGAAAAAATGCCTTTAGCGGCGCAATCAAAGCCGATGATGACTATTTTTCCCACTGCCGATGGCGTGAAAGGAGAGGATAGCTCGCTGACTTACCGTTTTCAGCGCTGGGGAAATGACTATTCCGTCAATATTCAGGCGCGGCAAGCAGGGGAGTTTTCGTTAATACCGTCAAATACGCAGGTTGAACATCGTTTGCATGATCAATGGCAAAACGGTAATCCCCAGCGCTGGCACCTGACGCGAGACGATCAACAAAATCCGCAGCAGCAACAGCACAGACAGCAATCTGGCGAGGAGGATGACGCCTGATGTCATTGCGTGTGAGACAGATTGATCGTCGCGAATGGCTATTGGCGCAAACCGCGACAGAATGCCAGCGCCATGGCCGGGAAGCTACGCTGGAATATCCGACGCGACAGGGAATGTGGGTTCGGTTGAGCGATGCAGAAAAACGGTGGTCGGCCTGGATTAAACCTGGGGACTGGCTTGAGCATGTCTCTCCCGCTCTGGCGGGGGCGGCGGTTTCTGCTGGCGCTGAGCACCTGGTCGTTCCCTGGCTTGCTGCAACAGAGCGACCGTTTGAGTTGCCCGTGCCGCATTTGTCCTGTCGGCGTTTATGCGTAGAGAACCCCGTGCCGGGAAGCGCGCTGCCGGAAGGGAAATTGTTGCACATTATGAGCGATCGGGGCGGCCTGTGGTTTGAGCATCTTCCTGAACTGCCTGCAGTCGGGGGCGGCAGGCCGAAAATGCTGCGTTGGCCGTTGCGCTTTGTAATCGGTAGCAGTGATACGCAGCGTTCGTTGCTGGGCCGAATCGGGATCGGAGATGTACTCCTGATTCGTACTTCCCGTGCGGAAGTTTATTGCTACGCGAAAAAGTTAGGTCATTTCAACCGTGTTGAAGGGGGAATTATTGTGGAAACGTTAGATATTCAACATATCGAAGAAGAAAATAATACAACTGAAACTGCAGAAACTCTGCCTGGCTTGAACCAATTGCCCGTCAAACTGGAATTTGTTTTGTATCGTAAGAACGTTACCCTCGCCGAACTCGAAGCCATGGGGCAGCAACAGCTATTATCACTGCCGACCAATGCTGAACTTAACGTTGAAATTATGGCGAATGGTGTTTTGCTGGGTAATGGCGAACTGGTACAGATGAATGACACCTTAGGCGTTGAGATCCATGAATGGCTGAGCGAGTCTGGTAATGGGGAATGATATCTCATTAATTGCCTTACTGGCATTTTCCACCCTGTTGCCATTTATTATTGCGTCAGGAACCTGTTTCGTTAAATTTTCTATTGTATTTGTCATGGTGCGTAACGCCCTGGGATTGCAGCAGATACCTTCAAATATGACGCTTAACGGCGTCGCATTGCTGCTTTCTATGTTTGTTATGTGGCCCATAATGCATGATGCCTACGTCTATTTTGAGGACGAAGATGTCACCTTTAATGATATTTCGTCATTAAGTAAACACGTTGATGAAGGTCTGGATGGTTATCGCGATTATCTGATCAAATATTCAGATCGCGAGTTAGTTCAGTTTTTTGAAAACGCGCAACTGAAGCGTCAGTATGGAGAAGAGACCGAGACGGTAAAGCGTGACAAAGATGAAATTGAAAAACCATCAATATTTGCGTTATTACCTGCTTATGCGCTGAGCGAAATAAAAAGCGCGTTTAAAATTGGTTTTTATCTTTATTTACCCTTTGTCGTCGTCGACCTGGTGGTATCCAGCGTGCTACTGGCGCTGGGGATGATGATGATGAGTCCGGTGACGATATCTACACCTATTAAGCTGGTGCTTTTTGTCGCGCTTGATGGCTGGACCTTACTGTCTAAGGGATTGATATTACAGTATATGGACATTGCAACATGACATCATTACGAGACGGGATAGTTAAATGGATGATTTAGTGTTTGCAGGTAATAAGGCGCTCTATCTTGTTTTGATCCTGTCAGGGTGGCCGACGATTGTCGCAACGATTATCGGCCTCCTGGTAGGGTTATTCCAGACGGTAACGCAATTACAGGAACAGACGCTGCCTTTTGGCATTAAATTACTTGGCGTGTGTTTGTGCTTGTTTTTACTGTCTGGCTGGTATGGCGAAGTTTTACTCTCTTACGGGCGTCAGGTGATATTCCTGGCGTTGGCTAAGGGGTAAAAAATGTTTTACGCGTTGTACTTTGAAATTCATCACCTGGTTGCGTCTGCGGCGCTAGGGTTTGCTCGCGTGGCGCCGATTTTTTTCTTCCTGCCGTTTTTGAATAGCGGGGTATTAAGCGGCGCGCCGAGAAACGCCATTATCATCCTGGTGGCATTGGGAGTATGGCCGCATGCATTGAACGAGGCGCCGCCGTTTTTATCGGTGGCGATGATCCCGTTAGTTCTGCAAGAAGCGGCGGTAGGCGTCATGCTGGGCTGTCTGCTGTCATGGCCTTTTTGGGTTATGCATGCGCTGGGTTGTATTATCGATAACCAGCGAGGGGCAACGCTAAGTAGCAGTATCGATCCGGCAAACGGTATTGATACCTCGGAAATGGCTAATTTCCTGAATATGTTTGCCGCTGTCGTTTATTTACAAAACGGCGGTCTGGTCACGATGGTTGACGTGTTAAATAAAAGCTATCAGCTATGCGATCCGATGAACGAGTGCACGCCTTCATTACCGCCGCTATTAACGTTTATTAATCAGGTGGCTCAAAACGCCTTGGTTCTGGCCAGTCCGGTGGTATTAGTGCTGTTGCTGTCAGAAGTATTCCTGGGTTTATTGTCGCGCTTTGCTCCGCAAATGAACGCTTTTGCGATTTCACTGACGGTAAAAAGCGGTATTGCCGTTTTAATTATGCTGCTTTATTTCTCTCCGGTACTACCGGACAATGTACTGCGACTCTCTTTCCAGGCCACAGGATTAAGCAGTTGGTTTTACGAGCGAGGGGCGACGCATGTCCTCGAATAAAACAGAAAAACCGACTAAAAAACGGCTGGAAGACTCCGCTAAAAAAGGCCAGTCATTTAAAAGTAAAGATCTCATTATCGCCTGCCTGACGCTGGGAGGAATTGCCTATCTGGTGTCGTATGGCTCATTTAATGAGTTTATGGGGATAATTAAGATCATTATTGCGGATAATTTTGATCAGAGCATGGCTGACTACAGTTTGGCCGTTTTTGGGATAGGGTTAAAATATCTGATTCCATTTATGCTGCTCTGCTTAGTGTGTTCCGCATTACCGGCGTTATTACAGGCCGGTTTCGTGCTGGCGACAGAAGCATTAAAACCTAATTTATCGGCGTTAAACCCGGTAGAAGGGGCGAAAAAACTTTTTAGTATGCGCACGGTTAAAGATACGGTCAAAACCCTACTGTATCTCTCATCCTTTGTGGTGGCCGCCATCATTTGCTGGAAGAAATATAAGGTTGAAATCTTTTCTCAGTTAAATGGCAATGTTGTGGATATTGCCGTCATTTGGCGTGAACTTCTCCTCGCATTGGTATTAACTTGCCTTGCTTGCGCATTGATTGTCTTATTATTGGATGCTATTGCGGAATATTTCCTGACCATGAAAGATATGAAAATGGATAAGGAAGAAGTGAAGCGTGAAATGAAGGAGCAGGAAGGGAACCCAGAGGTTAAATCTAAAAGACGTGAAGTTCATATGGAAATTCTGTCTGAACAGGTGAAATCCGATATTGAAAACTCACGCCTGATTGTTGCCAACCCCACGCATATTACGATCGGGATTTATTTTAAACCCGAACTGATGCCGATTCCGATGATCTCGGTGTATGAAACGAATCAGCGCGCACTGGCCGTCCGCGCCTATGCGGAGAAGGTTGGCGTACCTGTGATCGTCGATATCAAACTGGCGCGCAGTCTTTTCAAAACCCATCGCCGTTATGATCTGGTGAGTCTGGAAGAAATTGATGAAGTTTTACGTCTTCTGGTTTGGCTGGAAGAGGTAGAAAACGCGGGCAAAGACGTTATTCAGCCACAAGAAAACGAGGTACGGCATTGAGCCGCGTAAAGCAGTAGCGATGTATTCATTGGGCGTTTTTTGAATGTTCACTAACCACCGTCGGGGTTTAATAACTGCATCAGATAAACGCAGTCGTTAAGTTCTACAAAGTCGGTGACAGATAACAGGAGTAAGTAATGGATTATCAAAATAATGTCAGCGAAGAACGTGTTGCGGAAATGATTTGGGATGCCGTTAGTGAAGGCGCCACGCTAAAAGACGTTCATGGGATCCCTCAAGATATGATGGACGGTTTATATGCTCATGCTTATGAGTTTTATAACCAGGGACGACTGGATGAAGCTGAGACGTTCTTTCGTTTCTTATGCATTTATGATTTTTACAATCCCGATTACACCATGGGACTGGCGGCAGTATGCCAACTGAAAAAACAATTTCAGAAAGCATGTGACCTTTATGCAGTAGCGTTTACGTTACTTAAAAATGATTATCGCCCCGTTTTTTTTACCGGGCAGTGTCAATTATTAATGCGTAAGGCGGCAAAAGCCAGACAGTGTTTTGAACTTGTCAATGAACGTACTGAAGATGAGTCTCTGCGGGCAAAAGCGTTGGTCTATCTGGAGGCGCTAAAAACGGCGGAGACAGAGCAGCACAGTGAACAAGAAAAGGAATAATTATGGTAAATGACGCAAGTAGCATTAGCCGTAGCGGATATACCCAAAATCCGCGCCTCGCTGAGGCGGCTTTTGAAGGCGTTCGTAAGAACACGGACTTTTTAAAAGCGGCGGATAAAGCTTTTAAAGATGTGGTGGCAACGAAAGCGGGCGACCTTAAAGCCGGAACAAAGTCCGGCGAGAGCGCTATTAATACGGTGGGTCTAAAGCCGCCTACGGACGCCGCCCGGGAAAAACTCTCCAGCGAAGGGCAATTGACATTACTGCTTGGCAAGTTAATGACACTACTGGGCGATGTTTCGCTGTCTCAACTGGAGTCTCGTCTGGCGGTATGGCAGGCGATGATTGAGTCACAAAAAGAGATGGGGATTCAGGTATCGAAAGAATTCCAGACGGCTCTGGGAGAGGCTCAGGAGGCGACGGATCTCTATGAAGCCAGCATCAAAAAGACGGATACCGCCAAGAGTGTTTATGACGCTGCGGCCAAAAAACTGACGCAGGCGCAAAATAAATTGCAATCGCTGGACCCGGCTGACCCCGGCTATGCACAAGCTGAAGCCGCGGTAGAACAGGCCGGAAAAGAAGCGACAGAGGCGAAAGAGGCCTTAGATAAGGCCACGGATGCGACGGTTAAAGCAGGCACAGACGCTAAAGCGAAAGCCGAGAAAGCGGATAACATTCTGACCAAATTCCAGGGAACGGCTAATGCCGCCTCTCAGAATCAGGTTTCCCAGGGTGAGCAGGATAATCTGTCAAATGTCGCCCGCCTCACTATGCTCATGGCCATGTTTATTGAGATTGTGGGCAAAAATACGGAAGAAAGCCTGCAAAACGATCTTGCGCTTTTCAACGCCTTGCAGGAAGGGCGTCAGGCGGAGATGGAAAAGAAATCGGCTGAATTCCAGGAAGAGACGCGCAAAGCCGAGGAAACGAACCGCATTATGGGATGTATCGGGAAAGTCCTCGGCGCGCTGCTAACCATTGTCAGCGTTGTGGCCGCTGTTTTTACCGGTGGGGCGAGTCTGGCGCTGGCTGCGGTGGGACTTGCGGTAATGGTTGCCGATGAAATTGTGAAGGCGGCGACGGGGGTGTCGTTTATTCAGCAGGCGCTAAACCCGATTATGGAGCATGTGCTGAAGCCGTTAATGGAGCTGATTGGCAAGGCGATTACCAAAGCGCTGGAAGGATTAGGCGTCGATAAGAAAACGGCAGAGATGGCCGGCAGCATTGTTGGTGCGATTGTTGCCGCTATTGCGATGGTAGCGGTCATTGTGGTGGTCGCAGTTGTCGGGAAAGGCGCGGCGGCGAAACTGGGTAACGCGCTGAGCAAAATGATGGGCGAAACGATTAAGAAGTTGGTGCCTAACGTGCTGAAACAGTTGGCGCAAAACGGCAGCAAACTCTTTACCCAGGGGATGCAACGTATTACTAGCGGCCTGGGTAATGTGGGTAGCAAGATGGGCCTGCAAACGAATGCCTTAAGTAAAGAGCTGGTAGGTAATACCCTAAATAAAGTGGCGTTGGGCATGGAAGTCACGAATACCGCAGCCCAGTCAGCCGGTGGTGTTGCCGAGGGCGTATTTATTAAAAATGCCAGCGAGGCGCTTGCTGATTTTATGCTCGCCCGTTTTGCCATGGATCAGATTCAGCAGTGGCTTAAACAATCCGTAGAAATATTTGGTGAAAACCAGAAGGTAACGGCGGAACTGCAAAAAGCCATGTCTTCTGCGGTACAGCAAAATGCGGATGCTTCGCGTTTTATTCTGCGCCAGAGTCGCGCATAAAAACTGCCAAAATAAAGGGAGAAAAATATGTTAATTAGTAATGTGGGAGTAAATCCCGCCGCTTATTTAAATAATCATTCTGTTGAGAATAGTTCACAGACAGCTTCGCAATCCGTTAGCGCTAAAGATATTCTGAATAGTATTGGTATTAGCAGCAGTAAAGTCAGTGACCTGGGGTTGAGTCCTACACTGAGCGCGCCTGCGCCAGGGGTATTAACGCAAACCCCCGGAACGATCACGTCCTTTTTAAAAGCCAGTATTCAAAATACCGACATGAATCAGGATTTGAATGCCCTGGCAAATAATGTCACGACTAAAGCGAATGAGGTTGTGCAAACCCAGTTACGCGAGCAGCAGGCAGAAGTCGGAAAGTTTTTTGATATTAGCGGAATGTCTTCCAGTGCCGTTGCGCTGTTGGCTGCCGCGAATACGTTAATGCTGACGTTGAACCAGGCTGATAGCAAACTGTCTGGTAAGTTGTCATTAGTCAGCTTTGATGCAGCTAAAACGACGGCAAGCTCCATGATGCGCGAAGGGATGAATGCGTTGTCCGGTAGTATTTCCCAGAGCGCGCTTCAGTTGGGGATCACTGGCGTGGGCGCCAAACTGGAATATAAGGGGCTGCAGAATGAAAGAGGCGCGCTTAAACATAATGCCGCGAAGATCGATAAACTGACCACTGAAAGCCACAGTATTAAAAACGTGCTGAACGGGCAGAATAGCGTCAAACTCGGTGCTGAAGGCGTCGATTCTCTGAAATCGTTAAATATGAAGAAAACCGGTACCGATGCGACGAAAAATCTTAATGATGCGACGCTTAAATCTAATGCCGGAACCAGCGCCACGGAAAGTCTGGGTATTAAAGACAGTAATAAACAAATCTCCCCTGAACATCAGGCTATTCTGTCGAAACGTCTTGAGTCTGTCGAATCCGATATTCGTCTTGAGCAGAATACCATGGATATGACCCGAATCGATGCGCGCAAGATGCAGATGACGGGCGATCTGATTATGAAGAACTCGGTCACGGTCGGTGGTATTGCAGGGGCGTCCGGGCAGTACGCCGCTACTCAGGAACGTTCCGAGCAGCAAATTAGCCAGGTGAATAACCGTGTTGCCAGCACCGCATCGGACGAAGCCCGTGAAAGTTCACGTAAATCGACCAGCCTGATTCAGGAAATGCTGAAAACAATGGAGAGCATTAACCAGTCGAAAGCATCCGCACTTGCTGCTATCGCAGGCAATATTCGCGCTTAATCTGAAAGGTCATCTATACGCCATCATGGGTGTGATTTAATCGCGCTCCTGATGGCGAACTGGGGATATTATGCTTAATATTCAAAATTATTCCGCTTCTCCTCATCCGGGGATCGTTGCCGAACGGCCGCAGACTCCCTCGGCGAGCGAGCACGTCGAGACTGCCGTGGTACCGTCTACCACAGAACATCGCGGTACAGATATCATTTCATTATCGCAGGCGGCTACTAAAATCCAGCAGGCACAGCAGACGCTGCAGTCAACGCCACCGATCTCTGAAGAGAATAATGACGAGCGCACGCTGGCGCGCCAACAGTTGACCAGCAGCCTGAATGCGTTGGCGAAGTCTGGCGTGTCATTATCCGCAGAACAAAATGAGAACCTGCGGAGCGCGTTTTCTGCGCCGACGTCGGCCTTATTTAGCGCTTCGCCTATGGCGCAGCCGAGAACAACCATTTCTGATGCTGAGATTTGGGATATGGTTTCCCAAAATATATCGGCGATAGGTGACAGCTATCTGGGCGTTTATGAAAACGTTGTCGCAGTCTATACCGATTTTTATCAGGCCTTCAGTGACATTCTGTCCAAAATGGGAGGCTGGTTATTACCAGGTAAGGACGGTAATACCGTTAAGCTAGATGTTACCTCACTCAAAAATGATTTAAACAGTTTAGTCAATAAATATAATCAAATAAACAGTAATACCGTTTTATTCCCAGCGCAGTCAGGCAGCGGCGTTAAAGTAGCTACTGAAGCGGAAGCGAGACAGTGGCTCAGTGAATTGAATTTGCCGAATAGCTGCCTGAAATCTTATGGATCCGGTTATGTCGTCACCGTTGATCTGACGCCATTACAAAAAATGGTTCAGGATATTGATGGTTTAGGCGCGCCGGGAAAAGATTCAAAACTCGAAATGGATAACGCCAAATATCAAGCCTGGCAGTCGGGTTTTAAAGCGCAGGAAGAAAATTTGAAAACCACATTACAGACGCTGACGCAAAAATATAGCAATGCCAATTCATTGTACGACAACCTGGTAAAAGTGCTGAGCAGTACGATAAGTAGCAGCCTGGAAACCGCCAAAAGCTTCCTGCAAGGATAACAGAAGAGGATATTAATAATGGTTACAAGTGTAAGGACTCAGCCCCCCGTCATAATGCCAGGTATGCAGACCGAGATCAAAACGCAGGCCACGAATCTTGCGGCGAATCTTTCCGCAGTCAGAGAAAGTGCCACAGCGACGCTGTCAGGGGAAATTAGAGGCCCGCAACTGGAAGATTTTCCCGCGCTGATCAAACAGGCGAGTCTGGATGCGTTGTTTAAATGCGGGAAAGACGCTGAGGCGTTAAAAGAAGTTTTTACCAATTCAAATAATGTCGCCGGTAAGAAAGCGATAATGGAGTTTGCCGGGCTCTTTCGTTCAGCGCTCAACGCCACCAGTGATTCTCCTGAGGCGAAGACGCTACTGATGAAGGTGGGGGCAGAGTATACCGCGCAAATCATAAAAGATGGCCTGAAAGAAAAGTCAGCTTTTGGACCATGGATGCCAGAAACAAAGAAAGCGGAAGCGAAGCTGGAAAACCTGGAAAAGCAGCTGTTAGATATCATCAAAAATAACACTGGCGGTGAATTAAGTAAATTATCGACGAATTTTGTTATGCAGGAGGTGATGCCCTATATTGCCAGCTGCATTGAACATAACTTTGGCTGTACGTTAGATCCGTTAACCCGCAGCAATCTTACGCACCTTGTTGACAAAGCGGCGGCGAAGGCGGTTGAGGCGCTTGATATGTGCCACCAAAAATTAACGCAAGAGCAGGGTACCAGCGTAGGACGGGAAGCCCGGCACCTTGAAATGCAAACGTTGATACCCCTGCTGCTACGTAATGTTTTTGCACAAATTCCTGCAGATAAACTGCCTGACCCTAAAATTCCGGAGCCTGCGGCTGGACCAGTACCTGATGGTGGGAAAAAAGCAGAACCTACGGGTATTAATATCAATATTAATATTGATAGCAGTAACCATAGCGTGGATAACAGTAAGCATATTAACAATAGCCGAAGCCATGTCGATAATAGCCAGCGCCATATCGATAATAGCAACCATGATAATAGCCGGAAGACGATTGATAATAGCCGAACATTTATTGATAACAGCCAACGCCATGGCGAGTCACACCATTCGACTAACAGCAGCAACGTAAGTCATAGTCATTCGCGTGTGGATTCGACTACGCATCAAACGGAGACGGCACACAGCGCCAGCACAGGGGCAATTGACCATGGCATCGCGGATAAAATTGACGTCACGGCTCATGCGACGGCAGAGGCTGTGACCAACGCTTCATCCGAAAGTAAAAATGGAAAGGTGGTCACGCCAGAAAAGGGCACTACGGGTGAAACACCCTCTTTTGATGAAGTCGATGGCGTAACCAGCAAGAGCATTATCGGCAAGCCGGTACAGGCCACGGTGCACGGCGTTGATGATAATAAACAGCAAAGCCAGACGGCAGAGATTGTGAATGTGAAGCCGCTTGCCAGTCAACTGGCTGGCGTCGAGAATGTTAAAATCGATACCTTACAATCAGACTCGACGGTAATTACAGGTAATAAAGCCGGTACGACCGATAATGATAATAGCCAGACAGATAAGACTGGCCCATTTTCTGGTTTGAAGTTTAAGCAAAATAGTTTCCTCTCAACAGTACCGAGCGTTACGAATATGCATTCAATGCATTTCAACGCCCGTGAGGCGTTTTTGGGGGTGATACGTAAAGCCCTGGAGCCGGATACCTCCACACCGTTCCCTGTACGCAGAGCGTTTGACGGCTTGCGTGCGGAAATATTACCCAATGACACGATAAAGAGTGCAGCGTTGAAAGCGCAATGTAGCGATATTGACAAGCACCCAGAATTGAAAGCGAAAATGGATACGCTTAAAGAGGTCATTACTCATCATCCACAAAAAGAAAAACTGGCTGAGATTGCACTGCAGTTTGCCAGAGAGGCGGGGCTGACCAAGCTAAAAGGGGAAACTGACTATGTGTTAAGTAATGTGCTGGACGGCCTTATCGGAGACGGTAGCTGGCGAGCTGGCCCGGCTTACGAGTCATACCTGAATAAACCTGGCGTGGATCGGGTTATTACTACCGTTGATGGCTTGCACATGCAGCGTTAATTAACCGGGAAAGATGCGATGAATATGGATATTGAAGCAAGAGTCAAAAAAGTGATCACTTCCTGTATTGCCGTTGATGTTGATAGTATCAATGGTCAGACCCATCTGGTTGAGGATCTTTACGCTGACTCATTGGATTTAATTGATATTGTATTTGGTCTTAGTGAGGAGTTTGACATTAGTTGCAATGAAAACGATCTTCCTGATATGACGACCTTTGCGGATATATGCCGTGTTGTTAAAAAAAGTCTTGAGTCCAGGGTGTAGTATTTTTCTCTCGCTCGACAACAATTGAACAAGATTAATTGTTATGAAAATCATCACACATGTAGTACCCGGTTCAGGTATGGCTGCAATATATGATGATATTGCTGACAGTCCGCGTTTTGTTATTAAAGGCAAGTTACGTCATGTTGAAAATGATCCGAAGGAACTGCTGATATGTGTTCCGATGCGTAGTGAATGGCTATTCTACTGGATTAAAGGAGAGAAATATTGCGCCCGGCGATGGGCGCGAAAAAGTATCAAGACATTGTGTAACCAGATTAAATTTGAAGAAGCAATCTTATAAAAGATATAATTCAAGAGGAAAGTAAATTGCAAGCACACCAGGATATTATCGCTAATATTGGTGAGAAATTGGGTTTACCGCTCACTTTTGACGACAACAATCAGTGCTTATTACTACTCGATAGCGATATTTTTACGTCTATTGAAGCTAAAGATGATATCTGGTTATTGAACGGTATGATTATACCGTTATCGCCTGTTTGTGGCGATTCTATCTGGCGGCAGATTATGGTGATTAATGGTGAACTGGCTGCGAATAATGAAGGTACGTTAGCGTACATTGATGCCGCAGAGACGTTGTTGCTTATACATGCAATTACCGATCTGACAAATACTTACCATATTATATCGCAGCTTGAGTCATTTGTGAATCAGCAGGAAGCGCTCAAAAACATACTGCAGGAATATGCTAAAGTATGAGGAGAGAAAATTGAATAATTTAACGTTGTCTTCGTTTTCAAAAGTTGGTGTGTCGAATGATGCCCGACTTTATATTGCTAAGGAAAATACTGATAAGGCATATGTTGCGCCTGAAAAATTTTCGTCAAAAGTATTAACCTGGCTTGGAAAAATGCCGTTATTTAAAAACACTGAAGTGGTGCAAAAACATACGGAAAATATCAGAGTACAGGACCAAAAGATTTTACAGACATTTCTCCATGCACTAACGGAAAAATATGGGGAAACAGCGGTTAATGACGCATTGTTAATGTCCCGTATAAATATGAACAAACCCCTTACCCAACGTTTAGCAGTGCAGATCACGGAGTGTGTAAAAGCTGCTGACGAAGGGTTTATAAACCTTATTAATATCAAGGATAATGTTGGTGTCAGGAATGCCGCTTTAGTCATAAAAGGCGGCGATACAAAAGTGGTAGAAAAAAATAACGATGTTGGAGCAGAAAGTAAGCAACCTTTACTCGATATCGCGCTAAAGGGACTTAAAAGAACATTACCGCAACTGGAACAAATGGATGGAAATAGCCTGCGAGAAAACTTCCAGGAGATGGCTTCAGGTAACGGCCCGCTGCGTTCATTAATGACGAATTTACAGAATTTAAATAAAATTCCAGAGGCTAAACAACTTAATGATTATGTTACAACGTTAACAAATATTCAGGTCGGTGTAGCCCGGTTCTCACAATGGGGAACCTGTGGAGGAGAGGTTGAGAGGTGGGTTGATAAAGCCTCTACTCATGAATTAACCCAGGCTGTAAAAAAAATTCACGTTATTGCTAAAGAACTGAAAAATGTTACAGCTGAACTTGAGAAAATAGAAGCCGGCGCGCCAATGCCACAGACGATGAGCGGACCGACACTGGGCCTGGCACGGTTTGCGGTCAGCAGCATTCCAATTAATCAGCAAACCCAGGTGAAACTGAGCGATGGAATGCCTGTGCCAGTGAATACGTTAACTTTTGACGGTAAGCCTGTGGCATTAGCCGGTTCGTACCCAAAAAATACGCCGGATGCGCTGGAAGCGCATATGAAAATGCTTCTTGAAAAAGAATGCTCATGCCTGGTGGTGTTAACGTCGGAAGATCAGATGCAGGCAAAACAATTACCACCCTATTTCAGAGGGAGCTACACCTTTGGCGAGGTGCATACCAACAGCCAAAAAGTGAGCTCAGCCAGTCAGGGAGAAGCGATAGACCAATACAATATGCAACTGTCCTGCGGGGAAAAGCGGTATACAATCCCGGTATTGCATGTGAAAAATTGGCCAGATCACCAGCCGTTACCGTCTACGGATCAGTTAGAATATCTGGCGGATAGGGTGAAAAATAGTAACCAAAATGGCGCGCCGGGGCGTAGTTCATCAGATAAGCATTTACCGATGATTCATTGTCTGGGCGGAGTGGGGAGAACCGGAACGATGGCGGCGGCCCTTGTACTTAAGGATAATCCTCATAGTAATCTGGAGCAGGTACGTGCAGATTTCCGGAATTCACGGAACAATAGAATGCTGGAAGACGCCTCACAGTTTGTACAACTAAAAGCAATGCAAGCCCAGTTGCTTATGACGACGGCAAGCTGATAAAAACATAGCTTACTTTTAGAACTATCTGAAAGTAAGCTATTTCTGTATAATTATTTGTTTGCCGCGATAGAAAGTCTTTTGTTTTTCTCTTCTGCTGACATTCCTTTTAATTTTCTGTAATTCTCCCAAATTTTTTTAGCATAACGTTTCCTTATATCCGATCGTTTCGGCGACGTCCCGGCATTATAAGCGCCAACGGCCTCCCAGCTATAACCGTAGATTTTCATCATATCTGATAAAATGGAGGCGCCCACAATGACAGAAATGCAGGGGTCCTGTAACAACTGTTTTTCACTAATCCCCATTTTTTTCAGCCTTTTCATATGGAAGCTGTTAATTTGCATCAGGCCAAGATCGGTTGAACCATCTCGGTTATGACCAATGGCGCCAGGTTTCATCGCCGATTCCTGCTGGGCGATAGCGTAAAGTAGTTCGGATTCAATATTGAACATTTTTTCAGCCTGAAGCCAGCAATCAGCCCATGCTGTATTTATGCTAAGCAACCAGATTACGATGATAAAAAAATAATGCATATCTCCTCTCTCAGATTTTACCGTAATTTAATCAAGCGGGGATCCTGTTTCCATCTTTTGAACCAAATATTGTCTTCGTTTTTAAATTTATTCCACATTTTCTCGGCAATAGCTTCGCCGTGGGCAACCAGCACTAACGGTAATAATCCCGGATTATTATCAATACGCTGTTCACTTTCCAGAAATTCTCTTATCGTCGGTAAGGCACGCTCGCTATTCTGACAGTATTCAGCATAAAGAAGATTAACAGCAATAAGCCCTGTAATTTCCTGCGTGGATATTTCTTTAGTTAATTTTCGTGCCAGTTCATGTTTACCTTTAAGCGAAAGAAACATAACCTGCATACTTAATAATATTGGATTATCCTGCAGGTGTTGTGAGCGTAATTCATCGCCTAAACGTATAGCATCATCAATACCGGTATGATAATAGGTAATCCACAGCTTAGTGATCCCTGCGGCTGCACGCGTTGGGTCCAATTTTAAACACTCGTTAATCGTTTGTAAGGCCTCCTCCAACTGACCAGCCATGAAAAGATTCCAGCCATAATAATATTTAATATCTGCAGAGATGGGCGAAAGTAAGTTAGCTTGTTTGAATAGCAAACTCCCGACGATGTATTCTGAATGAATCGTATTAATTAGTCCCAGTAATCCTAAAGCTTGTGGATTATTGTGGTCCAGCTCTGTCGCCTTAATCGCATGTTCTTTAGCTTTGATCATGGCGTTTTGTTTATCAAAAATCCCCATTTGCGCCATGCTGAGGTAGCATTCTGCCAGCGCACAGTAAGGCGCAATGCTGTTTGGCGACATGTTAACGCATTGAGTCAGCAATTTAAGCGCTTGCTGTAAGCTATAGGGGGTGTATTGATTTAACTCATGCTTACCGCGTAAGTAAACCATAGTACTGTCAATCGAATTTAGCTCGCTAATCTGCTTTGTGTCCCAGCGAAGCCCGGGAATACATCTGAGCAAAAGATTCGCAATTTTGTTTTGCAAGAGAGAAGCGGGTTGGTGTTCTATCAACTTAATGCTTTCCTGGTGCAGCAGGTGATAACCTTTAACCCGAACTATCTCGATCTGTACAATATTATCATTGCCATCGGGTATCATCTGCCCGGAGATATAATAATCGGGGCGTAATTGATCCATGAGCTCAAGAATATCCTTAACACTACGGCAGTTCTTCGTAATGGTCACCGGCAGCACGCTCAGGCCAAAGGGCGCATACTGCGATAATCCCTTCACGATAGAGTAATGCAGACTCTCGGATTGAACCTGATCCTGCATCTGAAAAGGAAGTATCGCCAATGTATGAGTCGTAGGTAGCGGCGCTGGCGGAGACACCACTACGACCGGACGATTAAACCGATAGCCCTGTCCGTACAGTGTTTCAATGTAACGATGCTCTTTATCTTCCGACAGAATACGTCGTAAGGCATAAATACAGCGGGTAAGAGATTCTTCGTTAACTTCCGCGTCGCCCCATACCTGGTCCAGTAAGGTGTTTTTACTCACAATCTCGCCGGCGGCTTCGAGCAGGATGACCAGAACGGCATATTCTTTTGGCGGAATATTGACTTTCTTTTCTGAGCGTAGCAGGGAGCCGTCCATGTTGAGTATGAAATCATCAAAGACGAATTTTTTATTCGATACAGGAACAGGATTAAAATGTGGCATGATAATAGTGTATTCTCTTACAGGGTGAAAAGTTATAATAGCTAATACAAGTCGTTAGGATAGAATCTACTGTTTCAGTAATTCTGCTGTTAGTACTAACGGTCAGGTTGAGCTTTTATTATGAGCTTAATTTCATATTGTACGGGCTCGGGTTTATATATTTTTAACATTTGATTATTTAGCTTATGCCTGTGCTTTAAATAACTGACATGTTGGTAATAATATTGTTATAACTAACCGTGATTATCGAATGGATGCCGTCGTATATCCTGGTGCAGAGAGGGTCAGCGCCGGGCATCTAAATATTTACATATTTAACTTGGCCTCATTGCAATAGAGATTAGTTTTGTAGCTATCTTACTGCATTTTTTTTGAGTGTAAATGCTGCTTATTATATCTTCATGGTTAATGGTCTGATAATTACACCATCAGAACCATTTTTCTCGAAGATTTCCACTAAATGACCATTCGTTGAAAGTTTAAGAGTGTAATTTGTCTTAGGTGTCAAAATATAAATGAAAGACTGTTTTTAATGGTGCGCTTATTTTTATATTTTTTTGCAAAATAATGATATCGTCTTTTCTTTACTCCCTTCAGCTATAGCGTCAAAAAGGCAGGGGGGTTATGAGCAGTATCATCCTCAGGCTGGCCCCCAGGCATTATATCGATATCAGGAGGAAGAGAAGAGGTATGCCTGGCAGAAAGCTAACAAGCGTGACTGTTTCGGTGTAGACCGTTCAGGCAAATAGTTCCCAGTGAGAACGGATGATGTATAAATATGAATAAAATGCCGGCCTTAATCCACAGGGTTAAAGCCGGAAGGAGTGGACGGATTCTTACGCTGTGAATAAGGCAATATCGGTTTACCAGCCATCATAGCGATGACAAGTTCACAAAAATCGTGTTATATAATCAGCCTTACTTTAAATTACCAGAGATATCAGTATAAGCTGTCTTCCGGACAGAACAATGATATTGAATAGCCTCCCATCCTGATAGAGCGTGTTAATGCGCAGTCTGAATTTTAAATTATTACAATTTTAATAAAAATCTTTACTTGAGTGACAGATACAAAAAATGTTAATGGTTCGCCATTTTTATGAATGTCGATGGCGTAGTTTTAAAATATTTTTTGAAACATTGAATGAAGTAGGACGTGCTGTCATAACCACATTTTAATGCTACAGCATTAACATTATGGTTGCCTATGCGTAAAAGTTTTGCTGCCTGATTCATTCTTGCCGATAAGTAGATGTCGCTAAAGCTGGTACCTTCTTCTGCAAGTTTCCGTTTGAGCGTTGACGTACTCATAAATATATGATCGGCAACATCCGTAAGCTTCCACTGTCTACTGGGTGACGAAGATATAATGTTGTAAACGCGCTCCTTTAACGTTATCTGAGCCGAGCTAAGGATGATCTCATAACTCTCCGGGAGTCGGAGAAAAGCAGTAAGCAGGAACAGCAGAAAATAAGGAATTAACTCTTCATTTTCAATACAACTTTTGTTGTTACAGTTACTGCAACCTTTGCTTGTATCCTTCGTACAGGAGAACGCCGTTTTCAGATGTTCAAATACCTCTCTTCTGGCAGGAAAGTCAGGCGTATAGAAGATTTTCTGCGCTTTCTCTGTGGGTACCGCCATTTTTGTTTGCTGCTCGTTTGGGATAAGTGCATAGAGAGCGCCAAGTCGTTGCGTCGGTATCTCGAGTATATCGAAATCCATGTGGCCATTGACCTCTTCAAGCGTCACGTTAACTACCTGCTCTTTTTTGAGCACCAACATCCCAGGTTCGTCACAGTAAATCGTATCGTGATTATTGCTAATCGTCAGTTTACCGCTCCGAAAGCAAACTAAAGTGAAACTGCTTACATAAAGATTTTTGATGGTAACCTGCTGAGTCTGACTTTTAATTTGCTGCCGGGTATTTGTCAAAAGTGATTTTAATTTCTGTAAGTTATCTGCGGCAGGACGCTGATGACTATTACTTACAAAGGTTACATTTTCCATATTATCCCTTTGTTGATGTTATTTTAATGTTCCTTACTGGTATCCTACTGAAAAAATCTGAGTTGTAAATGCTCTTTATTAGCGTGTGTTGGCAATGGTCTGATTGTTACACCAAAAGAACCCAAATTTGGGTAATTTATCTACAGTAGTTTAAGCCCCAATGGGGATGATGGTTCTTTTAATATGTGTTGAGACGCATTATACAGAATAAATTGATTTTATTTCTCACTTTTCATTCTATTTTCATCAGGAATCCCTGTGTCCTGTGCGGTAATCTGCTGCTATCGAGAACGACAGACATCGCTAACAGTATATATGGAAACATCAAAAGAGAAGACGATAACAAGCCCAGGGCCATACATAGTTCGATTACTTAACAGCTCACTGAACGGCTGTGAGTTTCCATTGCTGACAGGCCGAACACTCTTTGTGGTAGGTCAGAGTGATGCGCTCACTGCTTCAGGCCAACTCCCTGATATACCTGCCGATAGCTTTTTTATCCCGCTGGACCATGGCGGAGTAAATTTTGAAATCCAGGTGGATACGGATGCGACCGAAATTATACTCCATGAGCTGAAAGAAGGAAATTCTGAATCTCGTTCGGTGCAATTAAATACGCCAATACAGGTCGGTGAATTGCTTATCCTGATTCGCCCGGAAAGCGAGCCGTGGGTGCCCGAGCAGCCTGAGAAGTTAGAAACGTCTGCAAAAAAGAACGAGCCGCGTTTTAAAAACGGAATTGTAGCCGCACTGGCCGGGTTTTTTATATTGGGAATTGGGACGGTGGGGACGTTATGGATACTTAACTCGCCGCAGCGGCAGGCCGCAGAGCTCGATTCGTTATTGGGGCAGGAGAAGGAGCGCTTTCAGGTGTTGCCAGGACGGGACAAAATGCTCTATGTCGCTGCGCAAAATGAAAGAGATACGCTGTGGGCTCGTCAGGTTTTAGCGAGGGGCGATTATGATAAAAATGCGCGAGTGATTAACGAAAACGAAGAAAATAAGCGTATCTCTACCTGGCTGGATACCTATTATCCGCAGCTGGCTTATTATCGGCTTCATTTCGATGAGCCGCGTAAACCCGTTTTCTGGCTAAGCCGCCAGCGAAACACGATGAGCAAGAAAGAGCTCGAGGTGTTAAGTCAAAAGCTGAGAGCGCTAATGCCTTACGCGGATTCGGTTAACATCACGTTGATGGACGATGTTACCGCCGCAGGCCAGGCGGAAGCGGGGCTAAAACAGCAGGCGTTACCTTATTCCCGCAGGAATCATAAGGGGGGCGTAACGTTTGTTATTCAGGGGGCGCTCGATGATGTAGAAATACTCAGAGCCCGTCAATTTGTCGATAGCTATTACCGCACATGGGGAGGACGCTATGTGCAGTTTGCGATCGAATTAAAAGATGACTGGCTCAAGGGACGCTCATTTCAGTACGGGGCGGAAGGTTATATCAAAATGAGCCCAGGCCATTGGTATTTCCCAAGCCCACTTTAATTTAACGCAAATAAGGAAGTCATTATGCCAACACCTTGGTCAGGCTATCTGGATGAAGTTTCAGCAAAATTTGATACAGGCGTTGATAATCTACAAACGCAGGTAACAGAGGCGCTGGATAAATTAGCAGCAAAACCCTCCGATCCGGCGCTACTGGCGGCGTATCAGAGTAAGCTCTCGGAATATAACTTGTACCGTAACGCGCAATCGAACACGGTAAAAGTCTTTAAGGATATTGATGCTGCCATTATTCAGAACTTCCGTTAATCAGTTATAAGGTGGATTATGTCGATTGCAACTATTGTCCCTGAGAATGCCGTTATAGGGCAGGCGGTCAATATCAGGTCTATGGAGACGGACATTGTCTCGCTGGATGACCGGCTACTCCAGGCTTTTTCTGGTTCGGCGATTGCCACGGCTGTGGATAAACAGACGATTACCAACAGGATTGAGGACCCTAATCTGGTGACGGATCCTAAAGAGCTGGCTATTTCGCAAGAGATGATTTCAGATTATAACCTGTATGTTTCTATGGTAAGTACCCTTACTCGTAAAGGAGTCGGGGCTGTTGAAACGCTATTACGCTCATGATTCGTCGATATCTATATACCTTTCTGCTGGTAATGACCCTTGCCGGCTGTAAGGATAAGGATCTTTTAAAAGGACTGGACCAGGAACAGGCTAATGAGGTCATTGCCGTTCTGCAAATGCACAATATAGAGGCGAATAAAATTGATAGCGGAAAATTGGGCTATAGCATTACCGTTGCTGAGCCTGATTTTACCGCTGCGGTGTACTGGATTAAAACTTATCAGCTTCCTCCCCGGCCACGGGTGGAAATAGCGCAGATGTTCCCGGCGGATTCGCTGGTATCGTCTCCGCGAGCTGAAAAGGCCAGGTTATATTCGGCTATTGAACAGCGACTGGAACAGTCATTACAGACGATGGAGGGCGTGCTCTCCGCCAGGGTCCATATTAGTTATGATATTGATGCTGGTGAAAATGGCCGTCCGCCAAAACCTGTTCATCTGTCGGCATTAGCCGTATATGAACGAGGTTCGCCGCTTGCGCATCAGATCAGCGATATCAAGCGTTTCTTAAAGAATAGTTTTGCCGATGTGGATTATGACAACATTTCTGTTGTGTTGTCAGAACGTTCTGATGCCCAATTACAGGCTCCCGGCACACCAGTAAAACGTAATTCTTTTGCAACCAGTTGGATTGTGTTGATTATTTTGTTATCCGTGATGTCAGCAGGCTTTGGCGTCTGGTATTACAAAAACCATTATGCCCGCAATAAGAAAGGCATAACGGCTGATGATAAGGCGAAATCGTCAAATGAATAGGCAGCCATTACCCATTATCTGGCAAAGAATCATTTTTGATCCGTTATCGTATATCCATCCTCAGCGGTTGCAGATAGCGCCGGAAATGATTGTCAGACCCGCCGCCAGGGCGGCGGCAAATGAGTTAATACTGGCGGCATGGCGGCTTAAGAACGGAGAAAAGGAGTGTATTCAAAACTCACTGACGCAGCTGTGGCTGCGTCAGTGGCGCCGACTGCCGCAGGTAGCGTATTTACTCGGTTGCCATAAACTGAGAGCCGATCTGGCAAGGCAGGGAGCCTTGCTTGGCCTGCCGGATTGGGCGCAAGCATTTTTGGCAATGCATCAGGGAACAAGTTTATCTGTCTGCAATAAGGCGCCGAATCACCGGTTTTTACTTAGCGTCGGGTATGCACAGTTAAATGCCCTGAATGAATTTTTACCTGAATCTTTAGCACAGCGTTTTCCTTTGCTTTTTCCTCCATTTATTGAGGAGGCATCGAAGCAGGATGCTGTAGAAATGTCAATTTTGCTACTGGCCTTACAATATGCTCAAAAATATCCCAATTCCGTCCCCGCTTTCGCCTGTTGAGGGGATACTGATAAAGCGTAAAACGCTGGAACGTTATTTCTCTATTGAAAGATTAGAACAGCAGGCGCATCAACGGGCTAAGCGTATTTTGCGAGAGGCGGAAGAAGAGGCAAAGACCTTGCGGATGTACGCCTATCAGGAAGGTTACGAGCAGGGAATGATAGACGCGTTACAGCAGGTCGCCGCTTATCTGACTGATAATCAGACAATGGCCTGGAAGTGGATGGAGAAAATACAGATTTATGCCCGCGAGTTATTTTCAGCTGCGGTCGACCATCCCGAAACGCTTTTAACCGTCCTGGATGAGTGGCTGAGGGATTTCGATAAGCCGGAGGGGCAACTTTTTTTAACACTGCCAGTTAATGCGAAAAAAGATCACCAAAAACTGATGGTGTTGCTTATGGAGAACTGGCCTGGCACTTTTAATCTTAAATATCATCAGGAACAGCGCTTTATCATGAGTTGCGGCGATCAGATCGCAGAATTTTCACCTGAACAATTTGTTGAAACGGCAGTAGGCGTCATTAAGCATCATCTTGATGAACTTCCACAAGACTGCCGGACGATTTCTGATAACGCCATTAACGCACTTATTGATGAATGGAAGACAAAAACGCAAGCATTGTAAAATGGAGGTTATAAGGTGATACCGGGTACGATTCCGACTTCTTATTTGGTCCCGACAGCGGATACTGAAGCGACGGGTGTGGTTTCGTTGAGTGCCAGGGCCGCTATGCTGAATAATGTGGATAGCGCGCCTTTAAGCAATGGCGGCGACGTTGATCTTTATGATGCATTCTACCAACGACTTTTGGCGCTTCCTGAGTCAGCCTCTTCTGAAACGCTTAAAGATAGCATTTATCAGGAGATGAATGCCTTCAAAGATCCGAAAAGTGGTGATTCGGCTTTTGTTTCTTTTGAGCAGCAAACGGCTATGCTACAAAACATGTTAGCAAAAGTTGAACCGGGCACTCATTTATATGAGGCTTTAAACGGGGTATTAGTTGGTACAATGAATGCGCAGTCACAAATGACCTCCTGGATGCAGGAGATTATTTTATCGGGCGGGGAAAACAAAGAGGCAATTGACTGGTGAACCCCCCATTGCTGGCGATTTGTGATAAGGTATGGTGTATATATTAGCAAATAATGCAGAAAATGCACCATGCCAGTGTATCTATCTTATTGATGTATATGGATTATTAAGGTATCTACCAGGCGTTTTATTCTGAAATGATTATATTAATATTGTAAGCTTCCATTACAAAATTGTGCATAAAGTTTGTAAGAGTATCTTTTTGTGACGAAATGAACGCGCGTAGGAATGTAATTATTGGCTATAATAATAAAAAAATCGGATTTAAATCATCTCTGTGAGTTTTAATTATTTGTTTATAAGAATATAACGATTTTGAGTTCCTTATAGCACACAGGATAAAATATGGTATTGCCTTCAATGAATAAATCAGTTGAGGCCATTAGCAATAATCACCTTCAACAGCCGAACAAATTTCCATTAATAAATGGATTAGCTGACGTAAGAGACTATTATGTCGCAAACTGCTTATTATTTAAACTTAATAAAGGCAGTTTGCGAATTGAAAACGAATTTGGGGAGTTCATCGAACAATCTGCGCCGTGTTTATTTTTATTGGAAAAAGATCAAACAATCACTCTTAGTATGAGCGAAATAGAAGGGCATATTGATTTTTCTTCACTGGAAGTTTCCTATGACTTAATGCAAAAATTCTACAAAGTTTTTTACAGTACAAGAAACTATAATGATCGAGAGCTATCATTAAAAACGAAACCAAAGTATTTTTTTCATGCGGACTTGTTGCCAGGGATGAGTGATACTTTTGACTCTATTTTGCATGGTGTGGCATGTCCACGGGTTTGTAGTAATGTGAGTATTGATGATCATGATTATTCATATTTCTCATTGATGTATCTTATATCGGCATTTGTACGTAAGCCCGGTGGGTTTGATTTCCTTGAGCGAGCAATAAAAATTACGACAAAAGAGAAAGTTTATAACATTATTATCAGCGATCTCACCCGCAAATGGTCACAGGCTGAGGTGGCAGGAAAGCTGTTTATGAGCGTATCAAGTCTGAAGCGAAAACTGGCCGCTGAAGAGGTGAGTTTTAGCAAAATATACCTGGATGCTCGTATGAATCAGGCTATAAAATTATTACGTATGGGGGCTGGAAATATTTCACAAGTCGCGACGATGTGTGGCTATGATACGCCTTCTTATTTTATCGCTATTTTTAAACGGCATTTTAAGATTACACCGCTTAGCTTTATGCGTACGATGAACCATTGATTTGTGAAATTATTTTAAACGTTACTATCTGTTTGCGTTACAGATACCAAATATTTTTTTAATCGTAGTGTATATTTCAGTATCGCTACACCAGTGATATATAGTTAATGAAAGGGAATCGAAAGCGTTCATTGTCAGACATACATGGCCACCAGGCGCCGGGCAATCGTTGTACTCTAAGAGATTACAGTAAAGTAAAACAGCAAATTTAATCATTATCAGATTTGTAAAAGGAATTCATTTCGGTAACGACATTGCGCATGTAATAACGTATCTGGTCTTATTACCTTTGTAGTAAGAAGGCGTTATCTACTTGCGCAGTAGTCGCCCAGGAAGAAAAATAATTACCGAAGCTGTGGTCAGTTTTCAAAAAAGGATAAATAAATGAGAAATGTAATTATATACGGTATTAACTGGACTAATTGTTATGCCCTTCAGTCTATTTTTAAGCAAAAATATCCGGAAAAGTGCGTTAAAACGTGTAACTCATTAACCGCACTTTTGCATTCTCTATCCGATATGCCGGACGCCGGGCTGATTTTAGCTTTGAACCCGCATGAGCATGTTTACCTTTTTCATGCGTTGCAGACGCGGTTGCAGAACCGTAAAGTTTTGGTAGTGGCAGATCGCTTGTATTATATCGATCGCTGTGTGCTGCAATATTTTGGCGTTATGGATTATGTTTTAAAAGACGAACTATCCTGCGCTATCCGCTCGGATCGAGAGAAGCTCCGTCTTCCGGAAGCCTGGCTGCGTTTCTGCCACAGGCCACAAAAGAAAACCGTGGCTGCTACGTATGCTTTTAATGCCGGCGAGACGCCGGAAGAGGTATTGTTTAATATCAATCAATACGCCTGGTGGAATCTACCTCCCGGCGTCACTCAGGCGAAATATGCGCTGCTGATATTATTATCCTCCGGACATCCGGCAATTGAACTGGCGAAAAAATTTGGTCTGGGAACAAAAACCGTCAGTATTTATCGTAAGAAGGTTATGTATCGTTTGGGGATGGACTCTTCACCGCTATCGCTGTTCCGGGGGCTGAAACTAGACGCGCATTTACAGCGCACTGCTTTTGCACATAACCCTGGTGTACCTGACGATAATTGCGCGTTACCGATTGCGGTAGGAATAAATTAAACTATTTTTTATCATTTATGACCATGTGTTGAGCTTTTATTATAAAAAAGATTTTTTGAGTAGTAATTCTTATATATAATCATCCGGAGGTGGTTGGTAGCCTGGCTCAATCATTGAGGCATATTTTTGCGGGCAATATATTGAATCTGAAAAGTTAAAGATGATATTTTCGGTGCAGGAGCTATCATGTGGAGGGAAAAGTATGCTAAGTCCTACGACTCGTAATATGGGGGCGAGTTTATCGCCTCAGCCTGACGTCAGCGGGGAGCTAAACACCGAAGCATTGACCTGTATTGTTGAGCGTCTGGAAAGTGAAATTATAGATGGCAGCTGGATTCATATCAGTTACGAGGAAACCGATCTCGAAATGATGCCTTTTCTTGTTGCACAGGCCAATAAGAAGTATCCAGAGTTAAATCTTAAATTTGTTATGTCAGTCCATGAGCTTGTTTCCTCTATAAAGGAGACCAGAATGGAAGGCGTTGAATCTGCCCGATTTCTCGTAAATATGGGAAGTTCAGGTATCCATATTTCAGTCGTCGATTTTAGAGTTATGGACGGAAAGACATCGGTGATTTTGTTCGAACCAGCAGCGTGTAGCGCTTTTGGACCTGCTTTACTGGCGTTGAGGACCAAAGCAGCTCTTGAACGTGAACAACTGCCTGATTGTTATTTTGCTATGGTCGAGCTGGACATTCAACGAAGCTCTTCTGAATGCGGTATTTTTAGCCTGGCGCTCGCCAAAAAACTTCATCTTGAATTTATGAACTTAGTAAAAATTCATGAAGATAATATTTGTGAACGTCTGTGTGGTGAGGAACCTTTTCTCCCGTCTGATAAAGCAGACCGTTATCTGCCGGTGAGTTTTTACAAACATACTCAAGGCGTACAACGATTAAATGAATATGTGCAGGCCAATCCGGCGGCGGGAAGCAGTATAGTAAACAAAAAGAATGAAACGCTTTATGAGCGATTCGATAACAATGCCGTTATGCTAAACGATAAAAAACTCTCTATATCCGCTCATAAAAAAAGGATAGCTGAATATAAGTCTTTACTTAAACCGTAATGAAATTATAAGGTTGCCTGCCAGAGGAAATTCTTCCAGCGCCATAAAACTACTCTATATTATGACCGTATGTTTCCTGAATAGCAGGCAAAAAAGTGTTAACCTTGCGCCTCTGGTACGATTTCATTACGCCTGTCGCGCCATGTTGCGTAAATAAATACCGCAATAAACACGATGGCAAATAATACCACGATGGTCGGCGCTGGCGCGCTATCAAGATAAAAAGACAGATAGACGCCCGCAAAAGCGGTAATAACTGACAGACTCACCGCTAATCCCAGCGCGCGCGCAAAGCGTCGCGTCAGCAAAATGGCAATTGCGCCGGGGGCGATAAGCAGTGAGATTGACAGAATAATGCCCACCGATTTCAGCGTGGCGACGATAGTCAGCGCAATCATACATAGCAGGCCATAATGCAGTAGCGTGGTATTCAGCCCGCTGGCTTTCGCCTGGTGCGGGTCAAAAGCGTGTAGCAGGAGATCTTTCCATTTCAGCCCTATGATTAACGCAATACCCAGTGCAATAACTGACGTTTGTACGATATCCCCCAGCGATACGCCCAGCATATCCCCAAACAGGATGTGATCCAGATGCACTTCCGATTGAATAGAAACATAGAGCACCAAACCTGCGCCAAACATCCCGGAAAAGACGATGCCCATCACCGTATCACGTTTGATGCGGCTGTTATCGTCCAGATAGCCGGTGGCGATAGCGCAAAATAATCCGGCAATGAAAGCGCCAATCGCCAGGGGGATCCCCACAATATATGCCAGCACGACCCCGGGGAATACCGCATGACTCATTGCGTCGCCCATTAACGCCCAGCCTTTTAACACTAAAAACACGGACAGCAAGGCGCAGGGAATCGCCACAATGACCGAAACCATAAGGGCGTTCACCATAAAATCAAACTGAAAGGGTTCCAGTAACGTTGTTAAGAACATGTCGGCTCCTTCTGCAGGCGGGCGCGTCGACGGTTGGCTAACAGACCGTGTTTCGGGGCGAAAATAAAGGCCGTGATGAACAGTAAGGTTTGCATGACGACAATAATTCCGCCAGTGGCGCCATCCAGCCAGTAGCTAAGCCATGCGCCCAGAAAACTGGTCAGGCTGCCAATCACGACGGCAATCATGAGCAGACGTGGAAAACGGTCGGTGAGTAACCAGGCCGTCGCGCCCGGCGTGACGACGAGACAGATCACCAGGAACGCCCCAACGGTTTGCAGGGCCGCCACGGTAGAGACGGACAATAGAGTGAAAAACAACAGCTTTAATCGACCCGGATTAAGCCCGATAGAACGCGCATGGGTCTCATCGAAAAAGACGACCATCAGATCTTTCCACTTTAACAGCAGAATCGTCAGCGAGGCTGCGCCGATAATCGCCAGTTGCGCAATATCCGCTGGCGCGATCGCCAGCACGTTGCCGAGAATAATCGTCTGGATATTCACCGACATCGGATTGAGCGACACCATAAAAAGGCCGACGCCAAAAAAAGAGGAGAAGATAAGCCCGATAATCGCGTCTTCTTTCAGGCGTGAGCGTTGGTTAAGAAAGAGCATACTGCCTGCAGCCAGTCCGCCGGAAAGAAACGCGCCGAGCGAGAAGGGCAGCCCTAACATCCAGGCGCCAGCGACGCCAGGCACAATAGAGTGAGATAGCGCATCGCCAATGAGCGACCAGCCTTTGAGCATCAAATAGCAGGAGAGAAACGCGCACAGACCGCCCACCATCGCGGAGACCCACATCGCGTTGAGCATATACTGGTAGCCAAACGGCTCAACAAGCCAGTTCATGACGATTTTCCTCCGCTGGCCACGCGCCGGGAAATAAAGGGGCGCTCGTCATCGGTGATGATGTGCTCTTCACCTCCGCTTAACGCGATATGACGTAGAACGCCGCTAAACGCCTGTTCCAGATTCGCGGCGGTAAACGTGGTTTCGGTAGGGCCGCTGGCCAGTACGGTTCCTTTAATCATTACCGTATAGTCGCAAAACTCGGTGACGGAGCCGAGATTATGCGTTGAGACCAGCATCGTGCGGCCTTCATCGCGCAGTTCTCGCAGTAGATCGATGATTCGCGCTTCGGTTTTTACATCCACGCCGGTAAAAGGTTCATCCAGCAGGATTACCTGTCCATCCTGAGCGATGGCCCTGGCAAGAAACACACGTTTTTTCTGCCCGCCGGACAGCTCGCCAATCTGCCTGTGACGATATTCCTGCATATCCACCCGCGCCAGCGCGGCGTCAACACAGGCGTGATCATGCGCAGTGGGACGGCGTAGCCAGCCCATATGGCCGTAGCGTCCCATCATCACCACATCTTCTACCAGTACCGGAAATGACCAGTCCACTTCTTCCGATTGCGGAACATAAGCAATGAGGTTTTTTTTCAGCGCCTTGTTGACTGACTGTTGCAGGATAGTGATATCGCCCTGCGCAAGATGCACAAAGCCCATTAACGCTTTAAATAACGTAGACTTACCGGAACCATTTACGCCTACCAGCGCGGCGATTGAACCGCCAGGCACCTGAAAAGTGGCGTCCCGTAGGGCGGTATGACCGTTGCGATACGTCACCGTGACCTGATCAACGGTAATCGCAGATTGACTCATTGTTGACTCCTCAGTCCGTCGTTAATGCCGTTGACGATGGTTTCGGTCGTGACGCGCAGCAGATCCAGATAGGTTGGCACAGGGCCGTCAGCGGCGCTCAGAGAATCGACATACAGTACGCCGCCATAATGCGCGCCGGATTCACGCGCGACCTGGCGGGCGGGTTTATCGGAAACCGTACTCTCGCTAAAGATGGCGGGAATATGGTGCTTTTTAATGGTATCAATCACTTTACGCACCTGTTTTGGCGTCCCCTGTTGATCGGCGTTAATTGGCCAGAGATAAAGCTCTTTCATGTCGTTATCGCGCGCCAGGTAAGAGAACGCGCCTTCACTGGTGACCAGCCAGCGCTGATCGGCGGGAATTTTTTCCAGTTCGGCACGCAACGGATCGGCCATCTGGCGAATTTTCGCTTTATAGCGCTCGGCGTTTTGCTTATAGATCTGCGCATTATCCGGATCGTACTTCACCAGGGCGTCGCGAATGTTATCGACATAAATCAGCGCGTTTTCTGCCGACATCCAGGCGTGCGGGTTCGGTTTACCGTTATACGGGCCTTCGGTAATGCCCATCGGTTTGACGCCGGTAGAGACGACGACTTCCGGTACGCCGGAAAGGTGCTGATAAAATCGGGCGAACCATCGCTCCAGGTTCAGACCATTCGCGAGGATAAGCTGTGCCCCCTGCGCTCGTTTAATATCGCCGGGCGTTGGCTGATACTCATGGATTTCAGCGCCGGGCTTGGTAATTGAGCTGACTTCCGCTGCGTCGCCCGCCACGTTTTTCGCCATGTCGGCAATAACGGTAAACGTGGTGATGACTTTAAATTTCTCTTTTGCATAGGCTGGCGATAGCGCGAGTATCGCGACAATACCGGCAAGCAGGAGTGTTTTCAGACGATGTAGATTCGTCATAGTATCCCTCGCAACAATGTGGTTAATTAATCATCGAATATAGCCTTTGCTATGTTATATAGCACAAGGCATGAATAAATGAAAATAATTCTTATTTGCGTAATGGCGACGATATGCAGTGATAGTGCTAAAGAGGGTTAAGGTGTAAAATAAATACACCTTAATGTTCGGAGAGAGCACGATGCCTGGTAAACGTATCGCTCGTGAAAAACTGACGATCAAAAAAATGATCGCGCTGTATGAAAGCCAGTGCCCACAGGCGTCAGCGGTGCAGGGGCATTACGAGGCGCTGTTCGCCTACGCGCAAAAACGTCTTGATAAATGCGTATTTGGCGAGGAAAAACCCGCCTGTAAGCAGTGCCCGGTGCACTGCTATCAGCCGGCTAAACGCGAGGAGATGAAGCAGATTATGCGTTGGGCAGGTCCGCGAATGCTTTGGCGGCATCCTGTCCTGACCGTGCGGCACCTTATCGACGATCAGCGCCCCGTTCCGGAATTGCCGGAAAAATATCAGCGCAAGAAGTGAAGGGGAAGCGCCAGGCCTACGGCGCGCATCATCTCCTGGCCGGATCAGATCCGGCAACCCGTTACGCTAACGCGTCTTTATCAATACCCAATCGCTTCATACGCGACAGCAGGGTGGTTCGTTTAAGCCCCAGACGTTGCGCCGCGCCTTTTGGTCCAGCCACTACGCCATTGGTCTCTTTCAGCACGCGTATAATAAGCTGATATTCATCTTCGCCTTCTTTGGCGCTTTCAGTCGCAACAGGCGAGGTATCGGGCGTTACGGCAGTCATATCCGGCAGCGACAGTTGTAGCACATTGCCGCGCGTCAGCAGCACGGCGCGCTCGACGACATTCTCCAGTTCGCGAACGTTCCCCGGCCATTCCATGCTGCTGAGCGTGCGCAGCGTTTCGGCGGGAATGCTGTCGATATTACGCCCCATTCGGCGGGCGATTTTGAAAGTGAACGCTTTGACCAGTAGTGGAATATCTTCCGGACGTTCGCGTAACGGAGGAAGTTGGATCGGAAAAACATTCAGCCGATAGTAGAGATCGTTACGGAATTCGCGATCGGCGACCATTTTTTTCAGATCGCGGTTAGTCGCGGCGATCAGCCGCACGTCGGTCTGGATCAGTTTATTGCTGCCGAGACGTTCAAACTCTTGCTCCTGAAGGACGCGCAGCAGCTTAGGCTGTAGCTCCAGCGGCATGTCGCCCACTTCATCCAGAAACAGCGAGCTTTTATCCGCCAGCTCGAAACGGCCAATCCGCTGCGCGCTGGCGCCGGTAAACGCGCCGCGCTCATGACCAAACAAATCGCTTTCCAGCAGCCCCGCCGGCATCGCGGCGCAGTTCATCTTTACCATCCTGCGCCCGCTACGTCCGCTCAGGTTGTGAATGGCGCGGGCAATCAACTCTTTACCGGTTCCCGTTTCGCCCAGAATTAGCACGGTACTGTCGCTTTGCGCCACCATCTCAACCTGCTTTAGCACGTTGTACATCGCTTCGCTGCGTCCGATGATCTCGCCAAACTCGCTGTCGACGTTATTAAGCTGCTCTGTGAGCGCCAGGTTTTCGTCGACCAGGCGTTCCTTCAGTCGGTGGATTTCCTGATAGGCCAGCGCATTATCCACGGCAATGGCTACCCGTTCGGCAATCTGACGCAGCAGCTTGAGGTTGGCGGTGGTAAACACTTTTTCTTCGCACTGGGCCAGTTTGAGCACGCCAAGCATCGTCTTGCCGGACATCAACGGCAGCAGGCAAAGCGTCTGGATCTGATTGCCCCAGGTATCGAACAGCATGCGTTCGTAGGGGGCAAGCGGATCGCGTTCGTTGAGGTTGATAAGCAGCATCTCTTTACTTTTAAAGACGCGCTCCGTGAGCGTGCCGGCTTCGTCGACTTCGCTCTGTTCGTGCGCCGGATGATGCTCATCAAGGTAGTGGGTGGAGTAGATATTCAGCTTATTTTTGCGATGGCTGCGCAACACGATGCTGATTGCGTCGATATTGAAATAGTGGTGGATCTCTTTTGCGACTTCGCTTACCAGCTCATCAATATCCAGACGCGACAGGACGGCGTTGGTAATCGCAACCAGAATACGGAAGTTATCGCGTTCGCGGCACAATAGATCATAATCGACATTATTGTTTACCCGGTTTTGAATTTGCTCGGCGACCACGCCGACAATTTGGGTAAACGTATGCAGACGGTCATATTCCTTTTCACTCCAGGGGCGATCTTCCTGACGGATGAATTCGCAGCCGCCGAAAATACGGCCCTCCGCGGCTAAAGGAAGCAGACAGTAATGACCAAATTCAGGGTAGAGGCCGCTCGCGGCAAGCTGCGGCCAGGTTTCGGTAAACTCATGGAAATTACAGTGCAATGCATCGGGGCGAGAAAGGATGCGACGTACCGGGCCGTGCGCCAGTACGGTTTCATCTTCATATTCAACAGGACGGCCATTTTCTCGCGTCGCATAATATTGTGCGCGTTGCGACTGCGCCTGCCATAGCACAATGCCGGCGCTGTCGGCGAGCGCTGAACGCTTTACCAGTTGCGAAAGCGCTTCACTGAGCGACGCCAAATCGGGCTGCTGCAATAAGGTACGAGTGATATCGAACAAGCCTTGCTGTCCAAGATCGCTCATGGGTGTATACGACATGTTGCTTTTCCAGGAAAATACCGCAAAACGGTGCGAAAACGGTAAATGAATTATAGGTATAAGTCGTAAGTTATTGCCGGATGGCTGACCGCAAACTCGCTGGTCACACACTCCGTAGGCCTGATAAGCAAAGCGCCATCAGGCGTGAATGCAGCGTTAATGCCGGATGTCGACGCAAATGCGTCTTATCCGGCCTACAGTATGCTGCCAACAGGCTGCTAGCATATACGAGGTAATGGTTCGGCGTGTGGCAAATCAAGGGTTCGCTTCACGCCATAGAGTCCGGCTAAGCGAACGCCTTTGCGTTCCACGACTTCGCCAATCAGCGCCGCATCACGTCCCAGCGGATGCGCGCGTAATGCCGCCAACGCCCGATCTGCGGCCTGCCGTTCAACGGCAATCACCAGTTTTCCTTCGTTGGCAAAGTTCAGGGCATCCAGCCCCAACAGCTCGCAGACGCCGCGCACGGCAGGTTTGAGCGGCAGTGCGGATTCGGACAATTCAATACCGTAACCGCAGGACGCCGCAAACTCATGGGCGACCGCATTCACGCCGCCGCGCGTGGCGTCACGCAATGCCTTCACTCCGTCAATATGACGCAGCGTCTGAATTAGCGGCGTTAATACTGCGCAGTCGCTCGCCAGCTCGCCATCCAGTCCCAGTTGCTCACGCAGGTTGAGGATAGTGGCGCCGTGATCGCCAAGCGTACCGCTGACTAACAGCACATCGCCAACGCTCAGCGTTTGCGCGCCCCAGCGAAGATCGGCGGGAATCGCCCCCATGCCGGCAGTGTTGATAAACAATTTATCCGCCGCGCCGCGCTGCACAACTTTGGTGTCGCCAGTTACAATGGCGATACCCGCTTCCCGCGCGGTCGCCGCCATGCTATTGACCACGCTTTTTAACGTCTCCATCGGCAGCCCTTCTTCAAGGATAAAGCCGCAGGAGAGATAGCGGGGGATCGCGCCGCTCACCGCAACGTCGTTCGCCGTACCGCAAATCGCCAGTTTGCCGATATTGCCGCCGGGGAAAAAGAGCGGATCGATCACATAGCTATCGGTAGAAAACGCCAGACGGTCGCCCTCCGCCGTCAGCTGCGCCAGCTCCAGACGCGCCTGATCTTCTTGTTCCGCCAGCCACGGGTTGGCAAAGGCCTCCATAAACAGGCTATTAATCAACTGTTGCATAGCCTGGCCGCCGCTGCCGTGGGCGAGTTGTATATTGTTCAAACTTCACACTCCTGCTGACGATACTGATACCAGGCGGCGCATGCGCCTTCGGAAGAGACCATCAGCGCGCCGAACGCGGTCTCTGGATTACATGTTTTACCAAATAGCGGGCACTGATGCGGCTTGCATCTGCCGGTCAGCACTTCGCCGCAGCGGGCGCGCGGATCGTCATAGACCTGCTGTGGCGCTGGGCGGAAATGCGCTTCGGCGTCAAAGCGCTGATACTCTGGCGTCAGGTGGACGCCGGAGGATTCAATTACGCCCAGACCGCGCCACTCGCTGTCGCCATTAACGCAGAACACATCGGCGATGGCCTGCTGCGCTAGCATGTTTCCGGCATCCGGCACCACGCGACGGTATTGGTTTTCAACCTGGCTTAGGGCCGCTATTTTCTGCTCAACCAGCATGACCACGCCTTGCAGTAGATCAAGCGGTTCGAATCCAGCCACCACCAGCGGGCGATTAAAATCGGCGGCGATAAACTGGTACGCCTCGGTGCCGATGACCATGCTGACGTGGCCTGGCGCAAGAAAGGCGTCAATGCCGTTGTCCGGCTGCTCCAGTAGGCTACGCAGCGTCGGGATCAGCGTAATGTGCTGGCAGAAAAAGTAGAAGTTTCGCACGTCACGCTGTTTTGCCTGCTGTAGCGTGATGGCTGTGGTCGGCATGGTGGTTTCAAAGCCCAGCCCGAAAAATACCACTTTGCGGGTCGGGTTATCCTGCGCCAGCTTCAGCGCGTCCATCGGAGAGTAAACAATACGGACATCCGCGCCGCGCGCTTTAGCCTGCAACAGAGAACCCTGTTTCCCCGGCACGCGCATGGCATCGCCAAAGGTGCAGAAAATCACCTCCGGATGGCTGGCGATTTCCACGCAACTGTCGATGCGTCCCATCGGCAGCACGCAGACCGGACAACCGGGGCCGTGAATAAATTCCACGTTTTCGGGCAGTAACTGATCGAGACCAAATTTAAAAATTGCGTGGGTATGACCCCCGCAGACTTCCATAATGCGCAACGGACGTTCGGCAGTGTAAGGAAGAAGGGCGGCGCGTTCACGCAGGTGTTCAATGAGCTGCATTACCTGTTCCGGCGCACGGTACTCGTCAACAAAACGCATTATCTCTCCTCACCATACAGCAGTGCGCCGACGTCCGGCTCAACATCAAACATATTTTGTAGCGCGTCGAGCGTGTCGCGCGCTTCCGCTTCGTTAATGACGCTCATGGCGAATCCGACATGAACCAGCACCCACTGACCCAGACGCGGCTGACCGTTTTCATCACAACTGCCGACTAATGTGAGATCGACGTCGCGCTGAATGCCGCAGACGTCAACTTTTGCCTGATTGCCGTCAATGGCGCGGATTTGACCCGGCACGCCTATGCACATCGCTGCGCCTCCAGCCAGGCCAGCCACTGATCCATGCCTTCGCCGCTGGTGGCGGAAATCAGGATAATTTCAATCTCCGGGTTCACTTCACGCGCGCTGGCGATGCACTTCTCAACGTCAAAATTGAGGTAGGGCAGCAGATCGACTTTATTGAGCAGCATGAGCGACGCAGCGGCAAACATATGGGGATATTTCAGCGGCTTATCTTCACCTTCGGTCACGGAAAGCACTGCGACTTTATGCTTTTCGCCCAGATCGAAGCTGGCCGGGCAGACAAGGTTACCGACGTTTTCGATAAACAGAATACCGCGGTCATCCAGCGGCAGGCGCGGCGCGGCGTCGGCGATCATTTGCGCGTCAAGATGGCAGCCTTTACCGGTGTTGACCTGAATGGCGGGCGTGCCGGTAGCGCGGATGCGGGCGGCGTCGTTCACTGTCTGCTGGTCGCCTTCAATCACCGCGCACGGTACACGGTCTTTCAATTTCATCAGCGTTTCGGTCAGCAGGGTGGTTTTACCGGACCCGGGGCTGGACACCAGGTTGAGCACCAGTTGCTGGCGGGCGGCGAAACGGGCGCGGTTGCGCTCAGCCAGACGATTATTTTTGTCCAGCACGTCGATTTCAACCTCCAGCATCCGCCGCTGACTCATACCAGGCGCGTGGGTTCCGGCTTCGCCGTGGCCGTAATGCAGATCGCCTTCTGCGGTCTGACTTGGGGTAAAGTCAGGCTTTTTAATGCCGGTAATATTCAGCGCCGGGCGAGCCGCTGGGGCAAAGGGCGCGCTACGAAACGCTGAGTGCGGATTATGTTCATCGCCTTCTATATAAAGGTTGCCTTCAGCGCAACCGCAAGTCGTACACATCGCTTACTCCTGATCTTTTTCTTGTTACAGGCTTTCTGCCGAATGGCGACGCGAGCGTCTATCCGGCATTAATCTTCAGTTTCATCAATCTCTATGCGCCGAATTTGTAAGCCGTCATCGGCCACAATTCGCAGCGTATCGCTATGACATTGCGGACAACGACGTACACGGTGGGTTAACAACGTGACATATTGTTGACAATGCTCACACCAGCATTCGGCTTCCTGTTCTTCGAGGTGCAGTTTACAACCTTCTGCTATCGTGCCGCGGCATACCAGATCAAAACAAAAGGAAAGAGCGCTGGTTTCCACGCAAGAAAATGCGCCAATTTTGATCCAGACGGCTGTCACACGTTTTGCACCGTATGCTGAAGCCTGTTGTTCAATCAATTCCAGTGCCCGTTGGCAGAGGGTGATTTCGTGCATATCGCCTCCTGTAGTGGTTGCCCCTGTAAAGCAATATTTATGCCAATATTTTTATCCCCTGGCAGGTTAATGTCGACGATGACGAAATGACATGTCGTCACCGCGTCGAAACGGCAGTAACTGCGCTCGTCTGCTATTAAAAACAATAAGTTAAAAATTGGCATGGAAAATGCTTAACGCAGGCATCTCTGTTAAACGGGTAACCTGACATGACTATTTGGGAAATAAGCGAAAAGGCCGATTACATCGCGCAACGGCATCGTCGCCTACAGGACCAGTGGCATATTTACTGCAACTCGCTGGTTCAGGGGATCACCCTCTCGAAAGCGCGCCTGCATCACGCAATGAGCTGCGCGCCGGAAAGGGATCTTTGCTTTGTCCTGTTTGAGCACTTTCGTATTTACGTCGCGTTGGCGGATGGTTTTAACAGCCACACCATTGAGTACTACGTTGAAACCAAAGATGGCGAAGATAAGCAATTGATTGCACAGGCGCAGCTCGATATCGACGGCAAGGTTGATGAACAGGTTAACAACCGCGATCGCGAGCAGGTGCTGGAGCACTATCTGGAAAAAATCGCCAGCGTTTACGACAGCCTCTATACCGCTGTAGAAACCAACTCGCCGGTTAATTTGCGTCAATTGGTAAAGGGAAACAGCCCGGCGGTATAAGCCTGAGGCGTTGCCCGCTTTGATTCGCGATGTGGCGTTGCGCCATGTCATGAATGTTTTGGGGATGGGCGTGTCGATAAGTGTCGAAAATGACATTTCAACGGCATGTTTTCGTCAAAAATGACAATCACCTGAGGAATGCCTGGTGAATCGTTTTGTAATTGCTGACTCCACTCTCTGTATCGGCTGCCACACCTGTGAGGCCGCCTGTTCAGAGACGCATCGCCAGCATGGCCTGCAGTCAATGCCGCGCCTGAAAGTGATGCTGAATGAAAAAGAATCTGCGCCGCAGCTTTGTCACCACTGTGAAGATGCGCCATGCGCCACGGTATGCCCGGTTAACGCGATTAATCGCGTTGACGGCGCTGTCCAGCTTAATGAAAGCCTGTGCGTGAGCTGCAAACTGTGTGGTATTGCCTGTCCGTTTGGCGCTATTGAGTTTTCCGGCAGCCGTCCGCTGCATATTCCAGCGAACGCCAATACGCCGAAAGCGCCGCCCGCGCCGCCAGCGCCTGCGCGCGTCAGTACGTTGCTCGACTGGGTGCCGGGCGTACGCGCTATCGCGGTGAAATGTGACCTGTGCAGCTTTGACGAGCAAGGCCCGGCCTGTGTGCGGATGTGCCCGACTAAAGCGCTACACCTGGTGGAGAACACGGATATCGCCCGCGCCAGCAAACGTAAACGTGAGCTGACGTTTAATACCGATTTTGGCGATCTCACCTTGTTTCAGCAGGCTCAGAGTGGGGATGCATAATGAGTTCACTTTCACTGATTACTAGCGGCGTCGCGTGGTTTGCCGCCGCCGCCGTTCTGGCGTTTCTGTTTTCGTTTCATAAAGCGCTGAGCGGCTGGATTGCCGGTATCGGCGGCGCGGTCGGCAGCCTGTGTACGGCTGGCGCGGGGTTCACCGCACTGACCAGCGCCGTTACGGTGAGCGGCGTGATGCCGTTTACCGGTCACATGCTGCAAATAACGCCGCTGAATGCTATCTGGCTGATTACGCTGGGGCTGTGCGGTCTGTTCGTCAGCCTGTTCAATATCGACTGGCATCGCCATCCACAGGTAAAAGCCAACGGACTATTGATCAACCTGCTGATGGCGGCAGCCGTCTGCGCCGTGGTCGCCAGTAATCTGGGGACGATGGTGGTGATGGCGGAAATCATGGCGCTCTGCGCCGTGTTCCTCACCGGCGGTAGCAAAGAGGGCAAACTGTGGTTTGCGCTGGGCCGTCTCGGTACGCTGCTGCTGGCAATCGCCTGCTGGTTGGTGTGGCAGCGCTACGGCACGCTGGATCTGGGGCTGCTGGATCAACGTGCTCAGCAACTGCCGCTGGGCTCCGATATCTGGCTGCTCGGCGTTATCGGCTTTGGTCTGCTGGCCGGGATTATCCCGCTACACGGTTGGGTGCCGCAGGCGCACGCCAACGCCAGCGCTCCCGCCGCCGCGCTGTTCTCGACCGTGGTGATGAAAATCGGGCTGCTGGGCATTCTCACGCTATCTCTGCTTGGCGGCAATGCGCCGCTGTGGTGGGGCGTGGCGCTGTTGGTGCTTGGGATGATCACCGCCTTTGTCGGTGGTTTGTACGCGCTGATGGAGCATAACATTCAGCGCCTGCTGGCCTATCACACGCTGGAAAATATCGGCATCATTTTGCTCGGTCTGGGCGCAGGCGTTACCGGGATTGCTCTCAATCAGCCGGTACTGATCGCGCTGGGTCTGACCGGCGGGCTCTATCACCTGCTGAACCATAGCCTGTTCAAAAGCGTGCTGTTTCTGGGCGCGGGCAGCATCTGGTTCCGTACCGGTCATCGCGATATCGAAAAACTGGGCGGTATTGGTAAACGGATGCCGGTTATTTCTATCGCCATGCTGGTCGGTCTGATGGCGATGGCGGCGTTGCCGCCGCTGAACGGCTTTGCCGGCGAGTGGGTGATTTACCAGTCCTTCTTCAAACTGGGCAACAGCGGCGCGTTTGTTGGTCGTCTGTTAGGACCGCTGCTGGCGGTTGGCCTGGCGATTACCGGCGCGTTGGCGGTGATGTGTATGGCGAAAGTGTATGGCGTTACGTTCCTTGGCGCGCCGCGCACGAAGGAAGCTGAAAATGCCAGCTGCGCGCCGATCCTGATGGGCGTCAGCGTGGTGGCATTGGCGATTTGCTGCGTACTGGGCGGGGTTGCCGCGCCGTGGCTGCTGCCGATGATTTCCACTGCGGTACCGTTGCCGCTGGAAACCGCGCACACCACCGTATCGCAGCCGATGATTACGCTGCTGTTGGTCGCCTGTCCGCTACTGCCGTTCATCATTATGGCGATATTCAAAGGCAACCGTCTGCCGTCGCGTTCTCGCGGCGCGGCCTGGGTGTGCGGCTACGACCATGAGCAGTCGATGGTGATTACCGCGCACGGTTTCGCCATGCCGGTGAAAGAGGTCTTTGCCCCGGTACTTAAACTGCGTAAATGGCTGAACCCGGTATCGCTGGTGCCGGGCTGGCAGAACGCGGCGGCCGCGGTGCTGTTCCGTCGTCTGGCGCTGATTGAGCTGGCGGTGCTGGTGGTGATTGTGGTTTCACGAGGAGCCTGAAAATGAGTGTGTTTTATCCGTTAATTCAGGCGCTGGTGCTATTTGCCGTTGCGCCATTGCTGTCCGGTATTACTCGCGTGGCGCGCGCCCGTCTACACAATCGCCGAGGGCCGGGCGTGTTGCAGGAGTACCGCGACATTATCAAACTGCTCGGTCGCCAGAGTATTGCGCCCGCTGATTCCGGCTGGGTTTTTCGCCTGACGCCGTTTGTGATGGTCGGCGTGATGCTGACTATCGCCACCGCGCTGCCGGTTGTCACCGTTGGATCTCCGTTGCCGCAACTGGGTGATTTAATCACTCTGATTTACCTGTTCGCGATTGCGCGCTTCTTCTTCTCTATTGCAGGCCTGGATACCGGCAGTCCGTTCACCGCGATCGGCGCCAGCCGTGAAGCGATGCTCGGCGTGCTGGTGGAGCCGATTCTGCTGCTGGGTCTGTGGGTCGCCGCGCAGGTGGCGGGTTCAACTCATATCAGCAATATCGCCGATACCATTTATCACTGGCCTGTCGCGCGCAGTATTCCGCTGATTCTGGCGCTGTGCGCCTGCGCCTTCGCCACCTTTATCGAAATGGGCAAGCTGCCGTTCGACCTGGCGGAAGCGGAGCAGGAGTTGCAGGAAGGGCCGTTGACCGAATACAGCGGTAGCGGCTTTGCGGTGCTGAAATGGGGCATCAGCCTTAAGCAACTGGTGGTGCTGCAAATGTTCGTCGGCGTGTTTCTGCCGTGGGGACAGATGGAAACCTTCAGCGCAGGCGGACTGTTGCTGGCGCTGGTGATTGCCGTCGTCAAGCTGATTGTCGGCGTACTGGTGATCGCCCTGTTTGAAAACAGCATGGCGCGACTGCGTTTTTGCGCCACTTCACGCGTGACCTGGGCCGGTTTTGGGTTTGCGTTTTTAGCCTTCGTCTCCTTGCTGGCGGCGTGATTTAAGAGAGTTTGAGCATGTCTGAAGAAAAATTAGGTCAACAATACCTTGCGGCGCTGCACCAGGCGTTTCCGGGCGTCGTGCTGGACGAAGCCTGGCAGACCAAAGATCAGCTGACTATTACGGTAAAAGTGAACTATCTGCCGGAAGTGGTGGAGTTTCTTTACTACCAGCAGGGTGGGTGGTTGTCGGTGCTGTTCGGTAATGACGAACGCCAGTTGTGCGGCCACTATGCCGTTTATTACGTGCTGTCGATGGAGCAGGGCACGAAGTGCTGGATTACCGTTCGCGTTGAAGTAGATGCCAATAAGCTGGAATTCCCATCCGTTACGCCGCGCGTGCCGGCTGCCGTGTGGGGTGAGCGCGAAGTACGCGACATGTACGGTTTAATCCCGGTCGGTCTGCCGGACGAGCGCCGTCTGGTGCTGCCGGACGACTGGCCGGATGAACTCTATCCGCTGCGTAAAGACAGCATGGATTATCGTCAGCGCCCGGCGCCGACCACCGATGCGGAAACCTACGAGTTCATTAACGAGCTGGGTGACAAGAAAAATAACGTGGTGCCGATTGGCCCGCTGCATGTCACCTCCGATGAACCGGGCCACTTCCGTCTGTTCGTCGATGGCGAAAACATTATCGACGCCGACTACCGCCTGTTCTACGTCCACCGTGGTATGGAAAAACTGGCGGAAACCCGCATGGGTTATAACGAAGTCACCTTCCTGTCGGATCGCGTGTGTGGTATCTGCGGCTTCGCCCACAGCACCGCCTACACCACTTCCGTGGAAAACGCGATGGGCATTCAGGTGCCGGAACGTGCGCAGATGATCCGCGCTATTCTGCTGGAAGTGGAACGCCTGCACTCGCATCTGCTCAACCTCGGCCTGGCCTGCCACTTTACCGGCTTTGACTCCGGCTTTATGCAGTTCTTCCGCGTGCGTGAAACCTCCATGAAGATGGCGGAGATACTGACCGGGGCGCGCAAAACTTACGGTCTGAACCTGATCGGCGGGATTCGCCGCGATCTGCTCAAAGAGGACATGATCCAGACCCGTCAACTGGCGCAGCAGATGCGTCGTGACGTGCAGGAGCTGGTGGACATGCTGCTGAGCACGCCGAATATGGAACAGCGTACCGTGGGTATCGGCCGTCTGGACCCGGAAATTGCCCGCGACTTCAGTAATGTCGGCCCGATGGTGCGCGCCAGTGGCCACGCCCGCGACACCCGCGCCGATCACCCGTTTGTCGGTTACGGTCTGCTGCCGATGGAAGTACATAGCGAGCAGGGCTGCGATGTGATTTCTCGTCTGAAAGTCCGTATCAACGAAGTCTACACCTCTCTGAATATGATCGATTTCGGTCTGGATAATCTGCCGGGCGGCCCGCTGATGGTGGAAGGGTTCACCTATATTCCGCACCGTTTTGCGCTCGGCTTCGCTGAAGCGCCGCGTGGTGACGATATCCACTGGAGCATGACCGGCGACAACCAGAAGCTGTACCGCTGGCGCTGCCGTGCGGCGACCTACGCCAACTGGCCGACGCTGCGCTATATGCTGCGCGGCAACACCGTCTCCGACGCGCCGCTGATTATCGGCAGCCTCGACCCGTGCTACTCCTGTACCGACCGGATGACCGTGGTCGATGTGCGTAAGAAGAAGAGCAAAGTCGTGCCGTACAAAGAACTTGAGCGCTACAGCATTGAGCGTAAAAACTCGCCGCTGAAATAAGGAATCGCCATGTTTACCTTTATCAAAAAAGTTATCAAAACCGGCACGGCGACCTCGTCTTATCCGCTGGAGCCGATTGCGGTTGATAAAAACTTCCGCGGCAAGCCGGAACATAATCCGCAGCAGTGTATCGGCTGCGCCGCCTGCGTTAATGCCTGCCCGTCGAACGCGCTGACGGTGGAAACCTTACTGGCAACCAATGAGCTGGCGTGGCAGTTCAATCTTGGCCGCTGCATCTTCTGCGGTCGCTGCGAAGAAGTTTGCCCGACGGCGGCGATCAAACTGTCGCAAGAGTACGAACTGGCAGTGTGGAAGAAAGAAGACTTCCTGCAACAGTCCCGCTTTGCGCTGTGCAACTGCCGCGTGTGTAATCGTCCTTTCGCCGTACAGAAAGAGATTGACTACGCCATTGCGCTGCTTGCGCACAACGGCGACAGCCGCGCGGAAAACCACCGCGAAAGCTTTGAGACCTGCCCGGACTGTAAGCGTCAGAAATGCCTGGTGCCGTCCGACCGTATTGAACTGACTCGCCATATGAAAGAGGTCAGCTAATGAGCAATTTATTAGGCCCGCGTGACGCCAACGGCATTCCGGTACCGATGACGGTGGATGAATCCATCGCCAGCATGAAGGCGTCTCTACTGAAAAATATTAAGCGTTCGGCATACGTTTACCGCGTGGACTGCGGCGGCTGTAACGGCTGTGAAATCGAAATCTTTGCGACGCTGTCGCCGCTGTTTGATGCCGAGCGTTTCGGCATCAAAGTAGTACCGTCGCCGCGTCATGCCGATATTCTGCTGTTTACCGGCGCGGTGACCCGCGCCATGCGCTCTCCGGCGCTGCGCGCCTGGCAGTCGGCGCCGGATCCGAAAATTTGTATCTCTTACGGCGCCTGCGGCAACAGCGGCGGCATCTTCCACGATCTCTACTGCGTGTGGGGCGGTACCGACAAAATCGTCCCGGTGGATGTGTATATTCCAGGCTGCCCGCCAACGCCTGCGGCGACGCTGTATGGCTTTGCGATGGCGCTTGGCCTGCTGGAGCAGAAAATCCACGCCCGCGCGCCGGGTGAGCTGGACGATCAGCCCGCAGAGATCCTGCATCCGGATATGGTGCAGCCGCTGCGCGTGAAGGTGGATCGCGCGGCGCGCCGGCTGGCGGGTTATCGCTATGGTCGTCAGATCGCCGATGATTACCTGACACAGTTGGGGCAGGGCGAGCAGCAAGTGGCGCGTTGGCTGGAAGCGGAAAACGATCCGCGTTTAACCGAAATTGTCACCCATCTCAATCATGTTGTTGAAGAGGCGCGTATCCGATGAGCGAACAGGTGGTGTTCAGTCAACTGAGCCGTAAGTTTATTGATGAGAACGATGCGACGCCTGCCGAGGCGCAGCAGGTTGTCTATTACAGCCTGGCGATTGGTCACCACCTGGGGGTTATCGATTGTCTGGAGGCCGCGCTCACCTGCCCATGGGATGAGTATCTGGCGTGGATCGCCACCCTGGAAGCCGGTAGCGATGCCCGGCGTAAAATGGAAGGCGTGCCGAAGTATGGCGAGATCGTCATCGATTTCAACCATGTGCAAATGCTGGCGCGCGCGTTTGATGAGGCGCGCGCCGCGCAGACCCCGCAGCAGCAAGAATGGAGCAAACTGATGCTCAGTATGCTGCATGACATTCATCAGGAAAGCGCCATCTACCTGATGGTGAGGAGGCTTCGTGACTGACGTTTTACTCTGTGTCGGCAACAGCATGATGGGCGACGACGGCGCAGGCCCGTTACTGGCAGAAATGTGTGCGGCGCAGCCGAAGGGTAATTGGGTGGTGATTGATGGCGGCAGCGCGCCGGAAAACGACATTGTGGCGATTCGCGAACTGCGCCCGCAGCGTCTGTTGATTGTCGACGCCACCGACATGGGACTTAATCCGGGCGAGATCCGCATTATCGATCCGGATGATATCGCCGAAATGTTTATGATGACCACCCACAATATGCCGCTCAACTACCTGGTCGATCAGCTCAAAGAGGATGTCGGCGAGGTGATTTTTGTTGGTATCCAGCCGGATATCGTCGGGTTTTATTATCCGATGACTCAACCGATTAAGGACGCGGTAAATATCGTCTACCAGCGCCTGGAAGGCTGGCAGGGAAACGGCGGATTTGCCGCGCTGGAAGCGCCGGAGGCGTAAAATGCGCACATATTTAGGGAGAATTTGTGTTACCCGGCATAGGCGGTAAGAAGGACGTGAAGATTATCGTATGGAGCGGACTGCTATTTTTCTGCATCGCCGCGCGCGCACTGGCCACCGGTTTTGTCGGTTACCTGCCGATGAGCGACGGTGAATATGCGCAAAAGCGTGCGCTGAAGCCGCTGTTGACCCTGCCTTATTCTGTATCGCCCGACCAGACCTGGCATTTTCGCCAGGTCGGAGTCAGTGGGGTGACGCTACTGCCGGAGCCGAAAAAAGATAACGAATGGCGGATTAGCGGAAAAGACAGAGCCGGTAATTCGTGGGTTGTCCCGGTGGGAATGCTGATTAATTTGGCGGGTAATGCGCAATTTTATCGCGCTGACCTCGATCGTAACGGCATTCAGGACCTGGTTATCTGGTTGGGCAATCCTGGGTTGGGCCTGGCGCCGAGCGCGCAATACATCATTTTCACCTTTCTCAAGAATGGCCGCCCCTGCGTCTTTGAACCGTGGGGGTTTTATACCGCCACCGATACTGGCGTCGATGATTTGCTTGATTTACAGGGCAATGGGCGCACGCAACTGTTGGATATGCAGTTTGACTCAGGCTACTGGATAACCAATTTATATCAGGTGAAGGACGCCCGCTGGCAGCGCGTACACGGCTGGTTTGGCCGGTTGAGTTATCCGGCGCTGACCCGTTTTAATCACTATCCTGGCCGTAAATTAATTATCAAACCTATTGCCGGAAGGAATCCGCAAACGGACGATCTTTCCCTTACGCAGCGCTGTTTAATACGCGGTAACGTATTGCCAGGCGTTAATCAGGATTGATGCCAGTTGCGGTGCAGAGTTGGCTGGCTATCACTGCAAATCTTGACCACCACTGGCGACATTACGTGTCATCGACACTTGTGACGATGACACGTAAATGCTCACGAAAATAGAAATAATATTCTTAAATAACAATGAAATAAAAATTGGCACGATTCGTGTATATATCGGCACATCATCTGTTATTGCTGGAGAATTTGATGAACCGTTTCATCATTGCAGACGCGAGTAAGTGCATTGGTTGCCGTACCTGTGAAGTGGCTTGCGTCGTATCCCATCAGGAAAATCAGGATTGCGCATCGCTTACCCCTGAAACCTTTTTACCTCGTATCCATGTCATCAAAGGCGTGAATGTTTCCACGGCAACGCTGTGTCGCCAGTGTGAAGACGCGCCGTGCGCCAACGTTTGCCCGAATGGCGCCATCAGCCGTGACAAAGGCTTTGTTCATGTGATGCAGGAACGCTGCATTGGCTGTAAAACTTGCGTAGTGGCATGTCCTTACGGCGCCATGGAAGTGGTGGTACGTCCGGTGGTTCGCAATAGCGGCGCGGGGCTGAACGTGCGTGCCGAAAAAGCCGAAGCCAACAAGTGCGATCTGTGTCACCACCGTGAAGCCGGTCCGGCCTGTATGGCCGCTTGCCCAACGCACGCCCTCATCTGCGTGGACCGCAATAAGCTTGAACAGCTAAGCGCGGAAAAACGCCGTCGTGCGGCGCTGGATTCAACGGCATCGCTGCTTTTCTGATTTCTGCGATTGCGCGTAGAATACGCCACAAAGCATTGCCGGATGGCGGCATCAATGCTTTATCCGGTCTACGGTCCGTGCGGTTGTAGGCCTGATAAGCGTCGCGCCATCAGGCATCCGGGTTCGATGATGGCGGGAAAATAAGATGGCGATAGACACACCTTCCGGCGTACAGCTACGCATTCGGGGCAAAGTACAGGGCGTCGGTTTTCGTCCTTTTGTCTGGCAGCTGGCGCAGCAGTTGCAATTACACGGCGACGTGTGTAATGACGGCGACGGCGTCGTCGTTCGGCTGCTGGAAGATCCGTCGCAATTTATTGCCGCGCTCTATCAGGATTGCCCGCCGCTGGCGCGCATTGACAGCGTTGAACACGCGTCGTTGGTATGGGAGCGCGCACCGACGGATTTCACCATTCGTCAGAGCGCAGGCGGTTCGATGAACACGCAAATCGTGCCGGATGCGGCGACCTGCCCGGCATGTCTTGCCGAGATGAATACCCCAGGCGAGCGGCGCTACCGTTATCCTTTCATCAATTGCACCCACTGCGGACCACGCTTCACCATTATTCGCGCTATGCCCTATGACCGGCCATTTACGGTGATGGCGGCGTTTCCCTTGTGTCCGGAATGCGACAGCGAATACCGCGATCCGTACGATCGCCGTTTTCATGCCCAGCCCGTTGCCTGTCCGTCATGCGGGCCGCATCTTGAGTGGCGGAGCCAACATGAACGAGCGGAAAAAGAGGCGGCTTTGCAGGCGGCGGTCGCCCAACTGAACGCCGGAGGCATTATTGCCGTTAAAGGGCTGGGTGGTTTTCATCTGGCCTGCGATGCGCGCAACGCTAACGCAGTGGCGATGCTGCGGGCGCGTAAACATCGTCCGGCGAAACCATTGGCGGTGATGTTGCCCACGGCGCAAACGCTGCCGACCGCGGCGCGTTCGCTGCTGACCACGCCAGCGGCCCCGATTGTACTGGTGGATAAGCAGTATGTACCTTCGCTGAGTGAGGGCATCGCGCCAGGACTTACGGAGGTGGGTGTGATGCTGCCAGCCAACCCATTGCAACACCTCTTGTTGCAGGAGCTCAATTACCCGCTGGTGATGACATCCGGCAACCTGAGCGGCAAACCGCCCGCCATCACCAACGAACAGGCGCTGGACGATTTACACGATATTGCCGATGGTTTTCTGTTGCACAATCGCGACATTGTACAGCGCATGGACGACTCTGTCGTACGCGACAGCGGCGAAATGCTGCGTCGTTCGCGGGGATACGTGCCGGACGCGATTGCGTTGCCGCCCGGATTTCGCGATGTGCCGCCGATACTTTGTCTGGGCGCGGATCTGAAAAACACGTTCTGTCTGGTACGCGGCGAACAGGCGGTTGTCAGCCAACATTTAGGCGATCTCAGCGATGACGGTATCCAGGCGCAGTGGCGCGAGGCATTGCGTTTGATCCAGTCAATCTACGATTTTACGCCAGAGCGTATCGTCTGTGATGCGCATCCGGGCTATGTTTCCAGTCAGTGGGCCAGTGAGATGCGTCTGCCGACAGAGACGGTGTTACACCATCATGCCCATGCGGCGGCTTGCCTGGCCGAGCATGGTTGGCCGCTGGACGGCGGAGAGGTGATTGCCCTGACGGTAGACGGTATCGGCATGGGTGAGAATGGCGCGCTATGGGGCGGAGAATGTTTGCGGGTCAATTATCGCGAATGCGAACATTTAGGCGGTTTACCCGCCGTGGCGCTGCCGGGAGGCGATCTGGCTGCCAAACAGCCGTGGCGTAATCTGTTAGCGCAGTGCTTGCGCTTTGTGCCGGACTGGCAGGATTACCCGGAGACAGCGGGGCTGCAACAGCAAAACTGGAATGTCCTGGCGCGCGCCATTGAGCGCGGCGTCAATGCCCCATTGGCCTCTTCCTGCGGGCGGTTGTTTGACGCGGTGGCCGCCGCGCTTCCCTGCGCGCCAGCATCGCTTAGCTATGAGGGCGAGGCCGCCTGCGCGCTGGAGGCGCTGGCCTCTCAATGCGCTAACGTTGAGCATCCGGTAACGATGCCGCTTAACGGCGCTCAACTGGACGTCGCTGTTTTCTGGCGGCAATGGTTGAACTGGCAGGCCACGCCCGCGCAACGCGCCTGGGCTTTTCATGATGCGCTGGCGTGCGGGTTTGCCACGCTAATGCGCCAACAGGCTATGGCGCGGGGGATAACCACTCTGGTCTTCAGCGGCGGGGTGATACACAACCGCTTACTGCGCGCGCGTCTTGCCTTTTATCTTTCTGATTTTAAATTGTTATTTCCGCAGCGGTTACCAGCGGGCGACGGCGGGCTGTCGTTTGGACAGGGCGTGATTGCCGCAGCGCGAGCATTAAGGGAAGTGTAGGGCACCGGATGGCGGCTGCGCCTTATCCGGCGTGTAAACAGATGCTCATTCTTAGGCCGGATAAGACGCGAAGCGGCGCTATCCGGCATCACAGGCTTATACGGACAACGTTTTCAGCAGTGCAAAGGCCTCTTTCATGCGGTCTTCACTCACCACAAAGGCGCGTAGCTGGCCTTCTCCACTCATGCCTTTGGCAATCATACCGTCAGATTCTGCGGTAATCTGCCAGCTCAAATCGCGGCGCTGAGTTTCTCCCGCCAGATGCAGCGGCAGTTCCGGCGTTTTGACTTTGACCAGCATCGCCGGTAGCTTCAGCGGCGCGTTGCCGCCGAGCAGATTTTTCGCCAGGTACATCGCGCTTAACTGGATCGGTTGCAGGAAGGGCAGCACCTGACCGTTGATCTCCGCGCAGTCGCCGATCGCATAAATATCCGGGTGACTGGTCTGTAGATAGCTATCCACGCAGACGCCGCGGTTGACGGCTACTCCGGCGCGGCGCGCCAGAGCGGTTTCCGGGCGTAAGCCGGTGGCGGCAATCACCGCATCGACCTCAATACTATGCTGGCTTACCAGCGTAGCGCGGATACCGGCTTCGGTTTTCTCCAGTTTTTGCAACTGCGATTTCAGCAGCAGATGCACCCCCATATCGGTCAGGTGATGCTGTAAGCGACTGCTCACTTCCGGTGGCATCAGTGAGGCGAGAAGGCTGGCGGCGTTATCCATCAGCGTTACCGTTTTCCCGGCGCGGCAGAAATCCATCGCTAATTCACTGCCAATGAGACCGCCGCCGACAATCAGCACTCGCTGCGCGTCGCGCAGTTGTGTCTCACAGGCGCGGTACTCTTGCTGGCTATTCAAAGTAAGCATTAACTCACGTCCTGCAATCGGCGGCACAAAGGCTGTCGCCCCGGTCGCCAGTACCAGCTTGTCGTACTGCCACTGCTTATCCTGACTTTTCACCACATGGGCATCGGCATCAATGTCAGCAACCCTGGTATGCGGGAACAGTCGCAGATTAAACTGTTCAGCAAATTCCCCCGCTAACTGGCGGGTGAGATCATCGGCGCGCTGCGACTGGCTGATAACGTGGCTGAGATCGGGCTTGTTATACTCATCCATGCTGTCCGCCGCAATCAGGGTTAACGGCACATGCGCATCTTGTTTACGGATATTTTTGACGAGCTGGCGGGCGGCGAAGCCCGACCCAATAATGATGATTCCCCGACTCATTTTGCCTCCGTCGCCAGTACGTCGAACACGTCTTTACCTAATGAACATTCCGGGCACAGGAAGTTATCCGGCACGTCGTTCCACGGCGTACCCGGCGCGACATCCTGCAACGGCTCGCCCAGCGCAGGGTCGTAAATCCACTGGCATACGCTGCATTGCATTTTGGGGCCGAGGTCTGCGGCGGCGCAGGTTGTGGTTTCTTCGACTGGCGCGGTTTTCTGTGTGGTTTCCGGCAGCGGAGCAAGCGCCCACTGACGCGCGATGTCGCGACCGTGCTGACGGCACAACTCCAGCGCATCCAGATCCGGACGCCATTTCGCTTTCAGACTCAGGGACATTTCAAAACCGGCATCCTGTAAGCGCGTGGACAGTCGATCCACCGCGCCGCCGCTCCAGCCATGAGAACCGAAGGCGCTGGCGCGTTTGTTGCGAAAGCGCAGGCCGGTCATCTCTTCCACCAGACCAGCGATTTTCGGCATCATCACGTTGTTCATGGTAGAAGTGCCGACCAGCACGCCTTTCGAACGGAAGACGTTGGTCAATATTTCATTTTTATCGCTGCGGGCGACGTTAAAGATTTTGACCGCCACGTTGGGGTCCACTTCGTTGATACCCTGCGCGATGGCATCCGCCATCATGCGAGTATTGTTCGACATGGTATCGTAGAAAATAGTGATACGATCTTCCTGATAATCTGCCGCCCATTTCAGATACAGTTCCACGATTTGCGTTGGGTTGTCGCGCCATACCACGCCGTGTGAGGTGGCAATCATATCCACCGGCAGGTTGAAGCCGAGGATTTCGGTAATTTTTGGCGTTACCAGACGGCTGAACGGCGTCAGGATATTGGCGTAGTAGCGCTGGCATTGTTCAAACAGTTCAGTTTGGTCCACTTCATCATTGAACAGGCGCTCGTCGCAGTAGTGCTGACCAAAGGCGTCGTTGCTGAATAACACCGCGTCGCCGGTCATATAGGTCATCATGCTGTCCGGCCAGTGCAGCATCGGCGTTTCCACGAAGATCAACTGCTTGCCGTTGCCGATATCCAGCGTATCGCCGGTTTTCACCACCTTAAAATTCCATTCCGGGTGATGGTGATGGCCGTTGATAGAGTCAATGGCGTTGGCGGTACAGTAGATAGGCGTGTCCGGGATCTGCGCCATCAGTTCGGTCAGCGCGCCTGCATGGTCTTCTTCGGCATGGTTAATGATGATGTAGTCGATGTCCGCGAGGTCGATTTCACTGCGCAGATTTTGCACAAACTCACGGCTAAACTTATGATCGACGGTATCGATCAGCACATTCTTTTCTTCACGAATGAGATAGCTGTTATAGCTGCTGCCACGCAGCGTTTTGTATTCAGTGCCGTGAAAATCACGTACTTCCCAGTCGCGTTGACCAACCCAATGAATATTATTTTTAACCAGAATAGACATAACCACCTCAATTCATTCAACGTTTACAAAAAGTTGTTTTGCTTATTGCAGGTAGTGTGCCAACTTTTCATCTTGTTGATTTGTATGAAGTTATATTGGTTTTTTATTTTTGGTGTAGTCAAAAAGACTATAAATGATGTTGTCAATATGACACTATAGGTTGTCAAAATGACAATGAGGTAACCATGAGTTTTTCCGTGGAGGTATTGGCGGGCATCGCCATTGAGTTACAACGCGGCATTGGGCATCAGGATCGTTTTCAGCGGCTGATTACTACGCTGCGTCAGGTGCTGGCGTGCGACGCCTCGGCGCTGCTGCGCTATGAATCACGACAATTTATTCCACTGGCGATTGATGGCCTGGCGCAGGACGTTCTCGGCAGACGTTTTACCCTGGAAGGGCATCCGCGCCTGGAAGCCATCGCCCGCGCGGGGGACGTGGTGCGTTTTCCGGCTGATAGCGATTTACCCGATCCGTATGACGGATTAATTCCCGGACAGGAAAGCCTGAAAGTCCACGCTTGTGTTGGTCTGCCGCTGTTTGCCGGGCAGAACCTCATCGGTGCGCTGACCCTTGATGCTATGACGCCGGAGCAGTTCGAGGTATTTAGCGATGAAGAGCTACGGCTTGTCGCCGCGCTGGCCGCCGGGGCATTGAGTAATGCGCTGTTAATTGAACAACTGGAAAGCCAGAACATACTGCCGGGGTCGTCAGGCGTGTTTGAACCGGTAAAAGAGACGCACATGATCGGCCTGTCGCCGGCGATGACGCAGTTGAAAAAAGAGATCGAGATTGTGGCGGGCTCCGATCTTAACGTGCTGATCGGCGGTGAAACGGGGACCGGTAAAGAGCTGGTGGCGAAAGCTATTCACCAGGGCTCCCCCAGAGCGGTCAATCCGCTGGTCTATCTCAACTGCGCCGCGCTGCCGGAAAGCGTGGCGGAGAGCGAGTTGTTTGGTCATGTAAAAGGGGCTTTTACCGGGGCTATCAGTAATCGTAGCGGTAAGTTCGAAATGGCAGATAACGGTACGCTGTTTCTGGATGAGATTGGCGAACTGTCGCTGGCGCTACAGGCCAAGCTACTTCGCGTGTTGCAGTATGGCGATATTCAGCGCGTCGGCGACGATCGTAGCCTGCGCGTGGATGTGCGGGTGTTGGCGGCGACCAACCGTGACCTGCGTGAAGAGGTGCTGGCAGGGCGTTTTCGCGCCGATCTGTTCCATCGCCTGAGCGTTTTCCCGCTCTTTGTGCCGCCGCTGCGCGAGCGCGGCGATGATGTGGTGCTGCTGGCGGGCTATTTTTGCGAGCAGTGCCGACTGCGGCTGGGGCTGTCCCGCGTGGTGCTGAGTCCCGACGCGCGCCGCCATTTGCTCAACTATGGCTGGCCGGGCAACGTCCGGGAGCTGGAACATGCCATTCACCGTGCGGTTGTACTGGCGAGAGCGACCCGGGCAGGGGATGAGGTGATACTGGAGGCGCAGCATTTTGCTTTGCCAGAGGACGTTTTACCCGCGCCGCCTGCGGAAAGCTTTCTGGCGCTGCCGACTTGCCGCAATTTGCGCGAATCGACGGAGAACTTCCAGCGAGAGATGATTCGCCAGGCGCTGGCGCAAAATAATCATAACTGGGCGGCCAGCGCGCGGGCGCTGGAAACCGACGTCGCCAACCTGCATCGGCTGGCGAAGCGTCTGGGACTGAAGGATTAGATAATCCCCGCCTGGTAGAAATCCTGTAGGTTAATGGCGCCGGTGAGTTTGCCGTTTTCATCGACCACTGGCGCGGCGGTAATTTTGCGTTTCATCAGGAGCTCTTTGGCGTCAATGGCGCGGCTTTGCGCCTGGAGCGTAATACCGTTGGGCGTCATGGCTTCGCTTACCGGCGTGGTGAGCGCGCCGCCGCCCACCAGCCAGCGACGCAGGTCGCCGTCGGTAAAGACGCCTTTCACAACATGTTGCTCATCGCAAACCGCCACCAGCCCCAGCCCGGTACGGCTAAGTTCCAGCATGGCATCCATCACGCTGGTGGCAAGCATCACCTGCGGTATTGCATCGCCCTGGCGCATCAGGTGATGCACATTATTGAGCAAACGCGCGCCCAGTGCGCCAGCCGGATGCGAACGGGCGAAATCTTCTTCGTTAAAACCGCGCGCCTGCATGACCGCCATCGCCAGCGCATCGCCCATCATCAGCGTATTGACGGTACTGGACGTTGGTGCCAGATGCATCGGGCAGGCTTCACGCTCGACGGAAATATCCAGAACGGCTTTTGCCGCTCGCCCCAGCGGAGAGTGAAGTTTACCGGTCATCGCCAGCAGCGCGACGGATTTATCTTCCAGACGCGGGATGATGAGGTCGAGTTCTTTTGCGCCGCCGGAATAGGAGATAAATAACATCACGTCGCGGCTTTCAATCATCCCCAGATCGCCATGCAGTGCTTCCGCCGGATGAACAAAAAAAGCGGGAGTACCGGTACTGGCAAGCGTCGCGGCGATTTTTTTACCAATATGACCTGATTTACCAATACCGGAAACGATCACTTTGCCTTCACAGTGAATAATGATATTGGCGGCGCGGACAAAATCATCGCCCAGACGCTCCGGCAGACGGCTGGCTTCCTGTAGCTCCAGCATTAAGGTCTGACGGCCCGCGTTTAGTAGTGCATCACTCATTGCTTTCTCCGGTTATGATTACTTCAATCCCTTTTGCTTCCAGCGCCTGACGAAATGCCGGATCGATCCCCGCGTCCGTGATCAGTTTGTCGACGGTTTCCAGACTGCACACCACATTGGGGCTTTTACGACCAAATTTTGAGGAGTCCGCCATCAGAATCACCTCGCGTGCTGCATTGCACATTGCGTTACTGACGGTGTAAACCTCATTGAACGTGGTCACACCGACATTCAGGTCAATACCGTCAGTTCCCATGAAAAGTTTATCAAAGCTGAATTGCTCAAAGGCGTTTTCCGCCAGTTGACCGTGAAACGACGCCGATTTTTTACGGAAGGTGCCGCCGGGCATCAGGATAGTTTGTTCGTTGTCCAGTTCCGATAGCGCGTTAACAATATGGAGGCTGTTGGTCATCACCGTGATGTTGCTAAAACGCGAAAGCAACGGCACCATCTGTAACACGGTACTTCCGGCGTCCAGAATAATGGAATCGCCATCATGGATATATTTCACAGCGGCTGCGGCTATCAGCGCTTTTTTGTGGGTGTTGATAAGCGTTTTGTGATCAATAGGCGGATCGGACTCTTCTTTATTCAACACCACGCCGCCATAGGTGCGGATGACGGTTCCGGCATTTTCCAGAATGACCAGATCTTTACGGATAGTGGTGCCTGTCGTGTCAAAGTACTGGGCCAGTTCTTCAACCGAGCATTTTCCCTGTTTTTGCAGGTGCTCCAGAATCGCGGCCTGACGCTGACGAGGTTTCATAGGCGTGATTACCCTGACTTATGTATTTACCCGTCATACTTCACGCTGCATGTGCGTTGGCTTTCCTCGCTTACCCCGGTCACGTACTGATGTACGCTCCTGGGATTCACTGCGTCGCCGCCTTCCTGCAACTCGAATTATTTAGGGTATTGGTTGCAAAATGATAATTTCGCAAGCTATACGCATTCACAACGAAATTACCCATGTTTCAGTTTAAGCGCCAATGATAGTGCATTCTGCGCGAGCGAATCATGGGGAAAGATCACATCAGGCTGTAATTCATGCAAATGTTTTCCTTGCATTGCGGCAATTTTAACCGGTCTGGCGAATACCGTAAGGCCTTTCATCAATAAAGTGTCCGTCACCCGCTGCTGTTCGTCCAGCGCCACGGCAACCACCACCCGGGGCTTAAAACGCCCGCCGGAGCGCCCGACGCCGACCCGCCCCTGTTGGCTAAGTTTATCGAAAGCCCGATTAAAGCGGGAAATCTGCCAGCCGCCCAGCGCCAGCTGCGCACACCAGGCGATAACGGCGACGGTAATCAGAGTGGAAACCATAATGTGCTCCTGTTGGTTTGCCTGATGGCGGCGTAACCGTCTTATCCGGCCTACGGCGCCATCCGACAATTCACGGTCAGAACATCACTTGACCGCCGGTTACGTTGATCGACTGCCCGGTGCAATAAGACGCTTTCGGGCTGGCATAAAATAGCAGCATGTTCAGCACATCCTGATAATCACACCCGCGTTTGAGCGGTACCTTATCAATGTAATACTGTTCCACCTCGTCGGGCTTAATGCCCAGTTTAGTGGCGTATTGCGGCAGCAGTGACTGGAACATTGGCGATTTCAACAGGTTGCCGAGCATCAACGAGTGTACGGTAATGCCGTATTCCGCCAGATCCAGCGCCAGAGACTGGGTTAACCCCACGCCGCCGAATTTCGCCGCGCTGTAGCCGGAGTTGTGTTTACTGCCCACTTTGCCGGATTTAGAGTTAATCTGAATAATGCGCCCCTGAATGCTGTCGCGGATCATCAGGCGGGAAAACTCACGGGCGCAGAGGAAATAGCCCACCAGATTCACCTGTAGCGAGCGGTCAAAATCGCCCAACTGGAAATCGCTGATAAACGCCGCTTTGGCGATACCCGCGCTGTAAACCAGCAGATCGACGCGCCCGAAAATCTCGTCTACGCCGCGGGACAGCGCCAGCACGCTCTGCTCGCTGGTAGCGTCGGCGCCAAAACCGTACGCCATACCTTCGCCAAAATCGGCGTTAATTTCCTGGGCGACATTCGCGGCTTTATCGCTTTGAATATCAACGACCGCCACGCGGTATCCTTCTTCTGCAAGCCCACGGCAAAGGAATGCCCCCAGGGTCTGGCCTCCGCCAATGACAACGGCAACTTGATTCATGTTTTTTCTCCTTAAGCGACAAACGTCAAAATACAGCCCGGCGCGATATCGTCCGGTACAGGCCCCGCAACGTGTACGGTGCCGGGAAATTCCGCTTCACGCAGACCATCGAAGCGCAAAGTGATATGCCCCAGTTCACGCAGGTTTTGCTCGGCTACGCTGCCGACCGCCGTGACCGGATAGCAATGTTGGCCCAATTCACACCGCGCGCCAGGCTGCAGCGCGCCGGTCAGTTCGCCATGACAATGGATGAAGCAAAATTCTTCGATATCCGCCGGCGCGCCTTCCCGAAACGTAATCAGCATCTGTTCGCCGAGCGCCTCCTTCGCGTTCTGGCCGATACGGGTGATGGTGGTTTGATAAATCACGCTCATGTCTGAACCTCTTATTGATAGATAAAGCCGGAAACAAACCAGGCGATAAGTACCGTGGGCGCGCCAGTCAGGAAGCGTCCGACCAGCACAGAAGGTACGCCGACGCGAACGGTGTCTTGTTTCGCTTCCGCCAGTGACAGGCCGACCGGGATAAAGTCGCAGGCCGCCTGCGCGTTAATCGCGAACAGGGCGGGAAGCGCCAGATGCGGGGGGATATTGCCCAGGCCTATCTGAACGCCGATCAGGACGCCAATGACCTGAGCGATAACCGCGCCAGGGCCGAGAAAGGGCGACAGCAGCGGGAAAGAGCAGATCAATGCCAGCGTCACCAGCCCCAGTGGATGGCTGGCTAATGGCGCCAGGCCGTGGGCGATCCAGTCGCCAAGACCTGAGGCCATAATGATGCCGATCAGCGCCGAAACGAACGCCATAAACGGCAGGATTGTTTTCAGGACCGTATCAATGGTGTCGCGACCGGACTGGAACAGTACCGCCACGGCGGAGCCCATTCCCATACCGACTTTTGCCAGCAGCCCGTCGCTCTGCTCGGTGATTTTTTTGCTGGTGTCGTAGTCACGTCCTAATGTCGTTTTGGCAGGCTGGGGACTGGCAGGCGTTTCGCCGACAAGAGTAATGTTTTCTTCTTTTACGCCGGAGACATAAATATCCTCAACAATATACTGCGCCAGTGGGCCGGACTTACCCGTCGAGTGAATATTAATGGTTGGAATCCGGCGTTTCGGATAGATACCGCAGCGCAGCGTACCGCCGCAGTCGATAATGGCCGCGCCGATTTCCGCTTCCGGCGGTTCGCCTTCTTTAAAGCCGTCCACCGCTTGCCAGCCTGTTAGTTGCGCCAGTTTGTCGACGATCGCCGGGCGCGTACCGGCTGTGATATAGACGATCTTTTTGCCTGGCGTAACGTCCAGTTCAAGCGGGCCGCCCCAGCCGCCGGCGCCTTTCTCAATACGAACCCGTGTCATGATACCGCTCCTGTCAGATGAACTTTCTGCTCAAGTTGAATCCCCATTTTTTTCTCAAAAATAGCGGTGGTGAGATCGGTTACCCAACCGCGGAAGAAGTTCGTCACCAGACCTACCAGCAGATAGCTCACCGCGAGCGGGCCGAGAGGAAGCCCTAACGTGGTGAGTCCGCTGGCGATACCCAGATAAACAAACAGTTCGCCGGGATTGATATGCGGAAACAGACCGTTCATGGAGTGACAGCTATAGGAGGCCGCCGCGTAATAGCTCGGCTTGTACTTCTCCGGCATAAAGCGTCCCAGGCTCAGGGTCATCGGATTACAAAAGACAAATGTCCCGATAAACGGTAAAAGCAGGTAACGGGATAGCGGATTTCCGGCACAACGTTGGGCAAAACGCTCAATACGCTGCTGGCCGATAAAATTGATGAGCGCATTCATGATAACCAGCAGGCTTATCAGTAGCGGAAGAATACCTGTCACCATACCGGTAAACACCTCTCCGCCTTTCTGGAATAACCCGATGAACCACTCCGCACCATGTGTAATGGTTTCGATCATTGTTCTCTCCTGTAGGGTTTTTAGTTTTCTTGCTAATTTCCTGTTCATTGTAATCATGTTGAAAGATTCAAAAGTGTTATTGTGATCGCAAAATAAAAGAAAAATATTTTAAGTTGAAAGATTGCGGGGTGGGGGAGCGGATACAAACTGAAAAGAGGAGAAAGGTGATTTATTCTCTTGTGCCGCTTCCTTGTGCGGCGGGGGATGCTTTACCATACTTCTCCCTGGCTGAATTTGTTTAATGGATGTCTCATGTTCAAGCGTCGTTATGTAGCGTTACTTCCACTTTGCGTATTGCTTGCTGCCTGTAGCAGCACGCCAAAATCTTCCGGGACTCAAGCGACGACGGGCACGTCTTCCGGCGGCTTCCTGCTTGAGCCGCAGCATAACGTCATGCAAATGGGCGGCGACTTCGCCAACAACCCTAATGCGCAGCAGTTCATTGATAAAATGGTCAGTAAACACGGTTTCGACCGTCAGCAGCTGCAGGAGATCCTCTCGCAGTCTAAAAGACTGGATTACGTCCTGCGTCTGATGGACAGACAAGCGCCGACCACTCAGCCGCCCGCCGGACCAAATGGCGCCTGGCTGCGCTACCGCAAACAATTTATTACGCCGGATAACGTGCAAAACGGCGTCGCGTTCTGGAATCAGTATGAAGACGCGCTGAACCGCGCCTGGCAGGTATACGGCGTACCGCCGGAGATCATCGTGGGCATCATCGGCGTGGAAACCCGCTGGGGACGTATCATGGGGAAAACGCGGATTCTGGACGCGCTGGCGACGCTGTCATTTAACTATCCGCGCCGGGCGGAATATTTCTCCGGCGAGCTGGAAACCTTCCTGCTCATGGCGCGCGATGAGCAAGACGATCCGCTCAATCTGAAAGGTTCCTTTGCGGGCGCGATGGGCTACGGCCAGTTTATGCCGTCTTCCTATAAAGAATATGCGGTCGATTTCAATGGCGATGGGCACATTAACTTGTGGGATCCGGTAGATGCCATCGGCAGTGTGGCGAACTACTTCAAGGCGCATGGTTGGGTGAAAGGCGATACGGTTGCGGTGCCAGCGAATGGTCAGGCGCCGGGACTGGCGAATGGTTTCAAAACAAAATACAGCCTCTCTCAGCTTGCCGCCGCAGGCTTAACGCCGCAGCAATCGTTGGGCAATCATCAGGAAGCCAGCCTGCTGCGTCTGGATATCGGTACGGGCTACCAGTACTGGTACGGCCTGCCGAACTTCTACACCATTACCCGATATAACCACAGCACGCATTATGCGATGGCGGTTTGGCAACTGGGCCAGGCGGTAGCGCTGGCGCGGGTGCGCTAATTTACGCTTAGGGAGGGGAGCCCCCCCTCCGCTATTATTATGGCTTTTTGGGCTGATTCTCTGCCTGCAAGTGGGATATCGTCTTTGATAGTGCCAGACTATATCCCAGACATCCCAGGCCTAAGATAATTTGACCGCCATCATACGGTTCAAAATAGCCTGACGACAATATATTCAGTACTCCCATTCCTAATGAACATACTCCACCCACAATTAACCACAGCCGTAGTTGACAGGTTTGTTTCAGTTTGTGCTGTGTGCTTTCCGTTTTTTTGAGTGACATCCTTGCTTTCTCTCCGTGCGTGTAAATTTAGCGACATGGTACTGCTATTTAGTCATGTGCTACCTCATTTCATTCTGCATAAATAACCTGCTGGCATTTTTTCGGAATCCGACTCGTAAAATCGACTGCTCGTCCCCATCTCTGGTGAGAAAGTGCTATCTTGTGCGGCAGGATTTCTAACTGACAGAGGTCATGATGACTGACAGTGAACTGATGCGGCTTAGCGAGCAGGTCGGGCTGGCGTTAAAAGCGCGCGGGGCGACCGTAACGACAGCAGAGTCCTGTACCGGCGGCTGGCTGGCGAAAGCCATTACCGACACCGCCGGAAGCTCCGCCTGGTTTGAACGCGGCTTTGTCACCTATAGTAATGAAGCCAAAGCGCAGATGATTGGCGTGCGTGAAGAGACTCTGGCGCAGCATGGCGCGGTCAGCGAACCCGTAGTGGTCGAAATGGCGATCGGGGCGCTGAAGGCCGCTCGCGCCGATTTTGCTGTCGCTATTAGCGGGATTGCCGGGCCGGATGGCGGCAGTGAAGAAAAGCCGGTTGGTACGGTGTGGTTTGCTTTCGCCAGCGTCAGCGGAGAAGGGATTACGCGTCGGGAATGCTTCAGCGGCGACCGTGAATCGGTGCGTCGACAGGCGACGACGTACGCGCTACAAACCCTGTGGCAACAATTTCTACAAAACACTTGATACTGTATGAGCATACAGTATAATTGCTTCAACAGTACGAATTCACTATCCGGTTCAATACCAAGTTGCATGACAGGAGTAATAATGGCTATCGACGAAAATAAACAGAAAGCGTTGGCGGCAGCACTGGGCCAAATTGAAAAGCAATTTGGTAAAGGCTCCATCATGCGTCTGGGTGAAGACCGTTCTATGGATGTGGAAACTATCTCCACCGGTTCGCTTTCACTGGACATCGCACTCGGTGCGGGCGGTCTGCCGATGGGGCGTATCGTCGAAATTTACGGGCCGGAATCTTCCGGTAAAACGACCCTGACGCTGCAGGTGATTGCCGCTGCGCAGCGTGAAGGTAAAACCTGTGCGTTTATCGATGCGGAACACGCGCTTGACCCTGTTTACGCACGCAAGCTGGGCGTCGATATCGATAACCTGCTCTGCTCTCAGCCGGATACCGGCGAGCAGGCGCTGGAAATCTGTGACGCGCTGGCGCGTTCAGGCGCGGTGGACGTCATTGTGGTCGACTCCGTAGCGGCGCTAACGCCGAAAGCGGAAATCGAAGGCGAAATCGGCGACTCTCACATGGGCCTCGCGGCGCGTATGATGAGCCAGGCGATGCGTAAGCTGGCGGGGAACCTGAAACAGTCCAACACGCTGTTGATTTTCATCAACCAGATCCGTATGAAGATTGGCGTGATGTTCGGTAACCCGGAAACCACCACCGGCGGTAACGCGCTGAAATTCTACGCCTCTGTTCGTCTTGATATCCGTCGTATTGGCGCGGTGAAAGAGGGCGATAATGTCGTGGGTAGCGAAACGCGTGTGAAAGTGGTGAAAAACAAAATCGCCGCGCCGTTTAAGCAGGCCGAGTTCCAGATCCTCTACGGTGAAGGCATCAACTTCTATGGCGAACTGGTTGACCTGGGCGTGAAAGAGAAGCTGATCGAGAAAGCGGGCGCATGGTACAGCTACAACGGCGAGAAGATTGGCCAGGGCAAAGCGAACGCGACTACCTGGCTGAAAGAGAACCCGGCGACAGCGAAAGAGATCGAGAAAAGGGTTCGTGAATTACTGTTGAGTAATCAGAATGCCACGCCCGATTTCGCCGTTGACGATAGCGAAGGCGTTGCAGAAACCAACGAAGATTTTTAATCATCAGGTGATGGTGGGTCGGACAAAACGAAGCCGCCATTCAGCAAAACGTTAAATTACCATCAAGGGCTGCATTTATGCGGCCCTTTTGGCATTTCTCCCTGTTAAGGTTTTTTATGAGTGAACCCACATCGCGCCGTCCCGCTTATGCTCGTCTCCTTGATCGTGCGGTACGTATTCTTGCTGTCCGCGATCACAGCGAGCAGGAATTACGGCGTAAACTCTCCGCGCCGGTGATGGGCAAAAATGGGCCGGAAGAGATTGATGCGACGGCAGACGATTATGAACGCGTGATCGCCTGGTGCCACGAACATCACTATCTTGATGACGAGCGCTTCGTGATGCGCTTTATCGCCAGTCGTAGCCGCAAAGGCTATGGCCCGGCGCGTATTCGCCAGGAGTTGAATCAGAAAGGCATTTCCCGTGAATCGACTGAAAAAGCGATGCGAGAATGTGAAATTGACTGGAGTGAAATGGCACGTGAACAGGCCGTTCGCAAATATGGCGAGCCGCTCCCTTCAAACTTTTCAGAAAAGGTTAAGGTACAGCGCTTTTTGCTCTATCGCGGGTATCTGATGGACGATATCCAGCAAATATGGCGAAATTTTGCAGATTGAGCGCATACGGGATTTTACTTCCCGGTAAAGAAAACTTATCTTATTCCCACTTTTTCCGTCTGGACGCGGGTTGCTTAACGGCGAACAGCGTCTGCGACGAATATTCCTTAAATACACAAAATCATTCAAGCCGCATCAAAGCGGCAAGTGAGCCTCGGGAACGCGTGACCGGGAAACTCGCAGCCAACGCAGAGGCGGCCTGAAGGATGAAGTGTAGCTTGATTTCAGGATAATTATGAGCAAGAGCACCGCTGAGATCCGTCAGGCGTTTCTCGACTTTTTCCATAGTAAAGGGCATCAGGTAGTTGCCAGCAGTTCCCTGGTGCCTAACAATGACCCCACTCTTTTGTTTACCAATGCCGGGATGAACCAGTTCAAGGATGTTTTCCTTGGGCTCGATAAACGTAATTATTCCCGTGCAACCACTTCCCAGCGTTGCGTACGCGCGGGGGGTAAACACAACGATCTGGAAAACGTCGGATACACTGCACGTCACCATACTTTCTTCGAAATGCTGGGCAACTTCAGCTTCGGCGATTACTTCAAACACGACGCCATTCAGTTCGCATGGGAATTACTGACCGGTGAAAACTGGTTTGCTCTGCCAAAAGAGCGTTTATGGGTCACCGTTTATGAAACCGACGACGAAGCCTATGAGATCTGGGAAAAAGAAGTCGGCATCCCGCGCGAGCGTATCATCCGTATCGGCGACAATAAAGGCGCGCCATACGCATCGGATAACTTCTGGCAGATGGGCGATACCGGTCCCTGCGGTCCGTGCACCGAAATCTTCTACGATCATGGCGACCACATCTGGGGCGGCCCTCCGGGAAGCCCGGAAGAAGACGGCGATCGCTATATTGAGATCTGGAACATCGTCTTTATGCAGTTCAACCGTCAGGCTGACGGGGCTATGGAACCATTGCCGAAACCGTCTGTAGATACCGGTATGGGGCTGGAGCGTATTGCCGCGGTACTGCAGCACGTTAACTCTAACTATGACATCGACCTGTTCCGCACGTTGATTGAAGCGGTAGCGAAAGTCACCGGCGCTACCGATCTGGGTAATAAATCGCTGCGCGTTATCGCCGACCACATCCGTTCTTGCGCATTCCTGGTTGCCGATGGCGTGCTGCCGTCGAATGAAAACCGTGGTTATGTGCTGCGTCGCATTATTCGTCGCGCGGTTCGTCACGGCAACATGCTGGGCGCGAAAGAGACCTTCTTCTACAAGCTGGTTGGGCCGCTGATTGAGGTAATGGGCTCCGCAGGCGAAGAGTTGAAACGTCAGCAGGCGCAGGTCGAGCAGGTTCTGAAAACGGAAGAAGAGCAGTTCGCTCGTACGCTGGAGCGCGGTCTGGCGCTGCTGGATGAAGAACTGGCGAAATTGCAGGGCGACACCCTGGACGGCGAAACCGCTTTCCGTCTGTATGATACTTATGGTTTCCCGGTCGATCTAACGGCGGACGTCTGCCGTGAGCGCAACATCAAAGTCGACGAAGCCGGTTTTGAAGCCGCCATGGAAGAGCAACGCCGTCGCGCGCGCGAAGCTAGCGGTTTTGGCGCGGACTACAACGCGATGATCCGCGTTGATAGCGCTTCTGAATTTAAAGGTTATGACCATCTGGAACTGAACGGCAAAGTGACTGCGCTGTTTGTCGATGGTAAAGCGGTTGAAGCGATTAACGCGGGACAGGAAGCGGTTGTCGTGCTGGATCAGACCCCATTCTATGCGGAATCAGGCGGTCAGGTTGGCGATAAAGGCGAGCTGAAAGGCGCTGGATTTACTTTCGCTGTGGACGACACGCAAAAATATGGTCAGGCGATTGGTCACCTCGGCAAATTGTCTGCGGGCGCTCTGAAAGTGGGCGATGCGGTACAGGCTGACGTAGATGAAGCGCGCCGCGCACGTATCCGTCTGAACCACTCCGCCACGCACCTGATGCACGCGGCGTTGCGCCAGGTGCTTGGGACACACGTTGCGCAGAAAGGTTCGCTGGTTAGCGATAAAGTGCTGCGCTTCGACTTCTCGCACAATGAAGCGATGAAGCCGTCGGAGATTCGTGAGGTTGAAGATTTGGTGAATGCGCAAATTCGCCGCAACCTGCCGATTGAAACGAACATCATGGATCTCGACGCGGCGAAGGCGAAAGGGGCCATGGCGCTGTTTGGCGAGAAATACGACGAACGTGTACGCGTTCTGAGCATGGGCGATTTTTCTACCGAACTGTGCGGCGGTACTCACGCCAGTCGTACCGGTGATATCGGTCTATTCCGTATTATCTCTGAGTCCGGCACCGCAGCGGGCATTCGTCGTATTGAGGCGGTAACCGGTGAAGGCGCTATGGCCACCGTTCATGCGCAAAGCGATCGCTTAAACGATATTGCGCATCTGCTGAAGGGCGACAGCCAGAATCTGGGCGACAAAGTGCGTGCCGTGCTGGAACGTACACGTCAGCTGGAAAAAGAGTTGCAGCAGTTGAAGGACCAGGCCGCAGCGCAGGAGAGTGTAAATCTTTCCAGTAAAGCGGTCGATCTCAACGGCGTGAAGCTCCTGGTCAGCGAGCTTGCTGGTATTGAGCCGAAAATGCTGCGAACCATGGTTGATGATCTGAAAAATCAACTGGGGTCTACCGTTATCGTACTGGCAACGGTTGTTGAAGGTAAGGTTTCTCTGATTGCGGGCGTGTCGAAGGATGTGACCGACCGGGTTAAAGCAGGGGAATTGATTGGTATGGTCGCTCAGCAGGTGGGCGGTAAGGGTGGCGGTCGTCCGGACATGGCGCAAGCCGGTGGTACGGATGCGGCAGCTCTGCCTGCAGCGTTAGCCAGTGTACAAGGCTGGGTCAGCGCAAAATTGCAATAATTATAAGCGTTCGTTGGCGCCGCAGCTCGTGCTGCGGCGTTTACGTCAACGCTATCGACAACGATAAAGTCAGGTTGAAGTTTTGTATATCGGCTAAACTTAGGTTTAACAGAATGTAATGCCATGACTGCTTACACCTAAGGTGTTTGTCATCGCTTACTTTTTGGCGTTATATGATGGATAATGCCGGGATACAGAGAGACCCGACTCTTTTAATCTTTCAAGGAGCAAAGAATGCTGATTCTGACTCGTCGAGTTGGTGAGACCCTCATGATTGGCGATGAGGTCACCGTGACAGTTTTAGGGGTGAAGGGCAACCAGGTGCGTATTGGCGTGAACGCCCCGAAAGAAGTTTCTGTCCATCGTGAAGAGATCTACCAGCGTATCCAGGCTGAAAAATCCCAGCAGTCCAGTTACTAAGGTTTTCGCGTCTCACTTTTCGGGTGAGACGCAGCCTCTCTTCTCGCTCGCCCGCGTTGTCCCTTCATGACTTTTTTCAACCTCACTGTTGATATGGTGCGCTTTTGGCGGCCAGCGTGTCATCAAATTATCTGTTGATAAAACACTCTTTTTGGCTTTTTTACAGACTAATTGAGCGTGAAGTGTGCAAACGATAAAAGCTCTGGAAAAATTGTTTGACTTATAAGTCCCAGAAAGTAATATGTGCGCCACGCAGCGACGATGAGCAGAACAAGTTCTTCGAAGCACTCGTAAGAGGCGTGTGGTGAGGTGGCCGAGAGGCTGAAGGCGCTCCCCTGCTAAGGGAGTATGCGGTCAAAAGCTGCATCCGGGGTTCGAATCCCCGCCTCACCGCCATTTGCATCCGTAGCTCAGCTGGATAGAGTACTCGGCTACGAACCGAGCGGTCGGAGGTTCGAATCCTCCCGGATGCACCATCTCTTACTTGATACGGCTTTCCCGCGGTATCAAAATCTGCAGTAAAGTAAGTTTCCCGATGCATCCGTAGCTCAGCTGGATAGAGTACTCGGCTACGAACCGAGCGGTCGGAGGTTCGAATCCTCCCGGATGCACCATCTCTTACTTGATACGGCTTTCACCGCGGTATCAATATCGGCAGTAAAGCAAGTTTTCCGATGCATCCGTAGCTCAGCTGGATAGAGTACTCGGCTACGAACCGAGCGGTCGGAGGTTCGAATCCTCCCGGATGCACCATATTCTCCGTACTTTCAGTGATGAAGATACGGATAAGATAGCGGTAATCACCGCTGGCACCAGGAAGGATAACGTTGCATCAGCAACGGCCCGAAGGGCGAGCCTTAAGGCGAGTAATCCTCCCGGATGCACCATCTTATTTAGTGTGGCAGTAAATGCGACATCAAATCTTGTAGTAAACATCATTTCCAATGCATCCGTAGCTCAGCTGGATAGAGTACTCGGCTACGAACCGAGCGGTCGGAGGTTCGAATCCTCCCGGATGCACCATATTCTCCGTACTTTCAGCAATGCAGATAAGATAGCGGTAATCACCGCTGGCATCAGAAGGATAACGTTGCGTCAGCAACGGCCCATAAGGTGAATGATCCTCCCGGATACGTCACTGCCCTGCAATCGCTTTTCCCCTTATCCTGAATATACCTCTTCATCTCTATTAGCGACAAAATCAACCAATTGCGATAAAGTACTGTCTGGTTATTCGGTTTGCGAGAACACGATGTACGCACGTTATGCTGGTTTGATTTTTGATATGGACGGTACTCTCCTGGATACCGAACCCACGCATCGCAAAGCGTGGCGTGAGGTTTTGGGGCGCTATGGTCTTCGTTTTGATGAACAGGCAATGGTCGCGCTTAACGGTTCGCCAACCTGGCTTATCGCCCAGTCAATCATTGAGCTTAACCATGCCGATCTTGATCCCCTGTCACTGGCGCGTGAGAAAACCGACGCGGTAAAAAGCATCCTGCTGGACTGCGTAGAACCGCTGCCGCTGGTTGAGGTGGTCAAAGCGTGGCATGGGCGGCGTCCCATGTCGGTCGGTACCGGTAGCGAAAGCGCTATCGCGGAAGCCTTGTTAGCGCATCTGGGGCTGCGTCGTTATTTTGATGCGGTTGTGGCGGCAGATCACGTACAGCATCACAAACCTGCGCCTGACACCTTCCTACTGTGCGCCCAGCGGATGGGCGTCATGCCGACGCAGTGCGTGGTATTTGAAGATGCCGATTTTGGTTTACAGGCGGCGCGGGCGGCGGGAATGGATGCCGTGGATGTTCGACTATTGTGAGTGACGGACTGTCGCTCCTGTCTCTGTTTGCCAGTAGTTTTCTCAGCGCGACGCTGTTACCCGGTAATTCTGAGGTGGTTTTGGTTGCTATGCTGGTCTCCGGCGTCAGCCATCCCTGGGTCTTAGTCTTAACAGCAACAATGGGTAATAGCCTTGGAGGGGTAACTAACGTTATTCTTGGGCGTTTCTTTCCGCTGCGCAAAACGTCGCGCTGGCAGGAAAAAGCGACTGGCTGGCTAAAGCGTTATGGCGCAGCCACACTATTATTAAGCTGGATGCCGGTCATCGGTGATTTGTTGTGCCTGTTAGCGGGATGGATGCGCATCCCGTGGGGGCGGACGATCTTTTTTTTGTGTCTTGGTAAGGCGCTGCGCTATGTTGCGCTCGCAGCGGCGACGGTTCAGGGCATGATGTGGTGGTAATAATTGTAGGTTTGGCATGTATGGCCGCCATTACAGTTATGCTTATTAAAACGATTTGGACAGGCGGGAGGTCAATTTGATCCCGGACGTATCACAGGCTCTGGCCTGGCTGGAAAAACATCCTCAGGCGTTAAAGGGGATACAGCGCGGGTTAGAGCGCGAAACGCTGCGTGTCAATGCTGATGGCACGCTGGCGACAACAGGTCATCCTGAAGCGTTAGGTTCAGCGCTGACCCATAAATGGATTACCACGGATTTTGCGGAAGTCCTACTGGAGTTTATTACGCCAGTCGATGGCGATATCCAGCATATGCTCACCTTTATGCGCGATCTCCATCGGTATACGGCCAGGAAACTGGGCGATGAGCGGATGTGGCCATTAAGTATGCCCTGCTATATTGCGGAAGGGCAGGACATAGAGCTGGCGCAGTACGGCACATCCAATACCGGGCGTTTTAAGACGCTCTATCGCGAAGGGCTGAAAAATCGTTATGGCGCTTTGATGCAAACCATCTCCGGCGTGCATTACAATTTTTCATTACCGATGGCGTTCTGGCAGGCGAAATGCGGCGTTACGGAAGGCGAAGCGGCAAAAGAAAAAATTTCTGCCGGCTATTTTCGTCTGATTCGCAACTATTACCGTTTTGGCTGGGTCATCCCCTATCTGTTTGGCGCGTCTCCGGCCATTTGTTCCTCTTTCCTGCAAGGAAAGCCAACCACATTACCGTTTGAAAAAACGGACTGCGGCATGTACTACCTGCCGTATGCGACGTCGCTGCGTTTGAGTGATTTGGGCTATACCAATAAGTCGCAAAGCAATCTGGGTATTACGTTTAACGATTTGCATGAGTATGTGGCAGGTCTGAAGCGCGCGATTAAAACCCCTTCCGAGGAGTACGCGCGGATTGGTGTGGAAAAAGACGGTAAGCGGCTACAGATTAACAGCAACGTTCTGCAAATTGAAAATGAGCTGTACGCGCCCATTCGTCCCAAGCGCGTGACGCGCAGCGGCGAATCGCCTTCTGACGCGCTTCTGCGTGGTGGTATTGAGTATATTGAAGTTCGTTCTCTCGATATTAATCCGTTCTCACCGATCGGCGTAGACGAGCAACAGGTGCGCTTCCTCGATCTGTTTATGGTCTGGTGCGTATTGGCCGATGCGCCGGAAATGAGTAGCGATGAGCTGTTATGTACGCGTACTAACTGGAATCGCGTTATTCTGGAAGGGCGTAAGCCGGGCCTGACGTTAGGCATTGGCTGTGAAACTGCGCAGTTCCCGCTGCCCAAAGTCGGGAAAGATCTTTTCCGCGATCTGAAACGCGTGGCGCAAACGCTGGACAGTATCCACGGGGGAGAGGAGTATCAAAAGGTGTGTGACGAGTTGGTCGCCTGCTTTGATAATCCTGAACTGACATTCTCCGCCCGGATCCTACGGTCTATGATTGATGAAGGCATTGGCGGCACCGGGAAAGCGTTCGGTGAGGCTTACCGTAATCTGTTACGCGAAGAGCCGCTGGAGATTTTACAGGAAGAAGAGTTTATTGCTGAACGTGACGCTTCAGTACGTCGTCAGCAGGAGATTGAGGCGGCGGATACCGAGCCGTTTGCCGCATGGCTTGCAAAACACGCCTGACCCAAAAGAAAAAGGCCACTCACGGAGTGGCCAAAATTTCATCGCTGAAAACAGGGATGATGATAACAAATGCGCGTCTTTCATATACTCAGACTCGCCCCGGAACAAAGAGTTCAGTTTATTTTTAAAAAATTATCGGAGGTGACTAAATGCCATTATTAGATAGCTTCGCAGTCGATCATACCCGGATGCAAGCGCCGGCGGTCCGGGTTGCAAAAACGATGAACACCCCGCATGGCGACGCAATCACCGTGTTTGATCTGCGTTTTTGCATTCCGAACAAAGAAGTGATGCCGGAAAAAGGGATTCATACGCTTGAGCATCTGTTTGCTGGCTTTATGCGCGACCACCTCAACGGTAACGGCGTTGAGATTATCGATATCTCGCCGATGGGCTGCCGCACCGGCTTTTACATGAGCCTGATTGGCACGCCGGACGAGCAGCGTGTTGCCGACGCGTGGAAAGCGGCGATGGCGGATGTGCTGAAAGTGCAGGATCAAAACCAGATCCCGGAGCTGAACGTTTACCAGTGCGGTACGTATCAGATGCACTCGCTCAGTGAAGCGCAGGACATTGCCCGTCATATTCTGGAGTGTGATGTGCGCGTGAACAGCAATAAAGAGCTGGCGCTGCCGAAAGAAAAACTGCAGGAACTGCATATTTAGTCTTATTGGTAAGCGTTTCCAGTATTTAAATTAACCCCGGTCTATGGCCGGGGTTTTTTATTGCTTAATATAATTTGCGTTTATTATATTTGCGGCAAGAATACATTTTAAATTAAGTAATGCCTGGCCTGTTAAATAATAAAATGTGATCTGGTAAACAGAAAAGGCGGATAACTCACGATGCCAGAGTGTATTGATCACATAAACTAAAAATCATAAATAATTAATAGAAAAACATAATGGAATGCGCCAGATATCCAGGTAATAACAAGACTCTACTAATAGCCGGTCGATGGGGTTTTTAGCAAATCTTATCTGGTATACATCAAACTTAAGGGATAAAAAATGAAGGCTAAATATTTGGCGCTGATGATCGGTGCTTGCTTTTCTCATAACCTTTGGGCAGCGAATAATATCACTATTGAGCAGCGTCTGGCTGAACTGGAGCAACGTGTTGTTAATGCTGAAAAACGGGCATCCGATGCCGAGGCGCAAATTCGCTCGCTGAAACAGCAGCAGGTCGCCGCTACGCCGACGGTGAATGTCCAGTCCGCCGAGCCCATTGCAGCAGATAAAACGCCGCCGAAGCTGACCTTATCCGGATTCAGCGATATTAAGTTCTATGGCGATGTCGAATTTAATATGGATGCGGCAAGCCGTTCCGGTAGCCTGACCTCGATGAGAACGTCAGCGAATAAAGATTGGGCATCAGGAACCAATGAACGCTGGGATATTAACGGACGCCTGTTGTTGGGCTTTGATGGCTACCAGCGGCTGGACAACGGTAATTTTGCCGGATTCTCTGTACAGCCTCTGGCGGACCTGACCGGAAAAATGAACCTTGATGATGCCGTTTTCTTCTTTGGTCGTGAGAATGACTGGAAAATTAAGGTTGGTCGTTTTGAAGCCTACGATATGTTCCCGCTGAATCAGGATACGTTTATTGAATATTCGGGGAATACAGCGAACGATCTTTACAGTGACGGTTACGGCTATATCTATATGATGAAAGAAGGACGGGGACGTAGCGACAGTGGGGGTAACTTCCTGCTGAGTAAAACCATCGACAACTGGTATTTCGAAGTTAACACATTGCTGGAAAATGGCAGTACGTTATATACCGAGAAGCAGTACCACGGAATGGATTTAACCAACGATAAAAACGTGGCTTACGTCCGTCCGGTTATCGCCTGGCAAAACGGGCGTTTTTCAACGGCGATAGCGATGGAAAGTAACGTCGTTAACAACGCCTATGGCTATTATGAGAATGGGAAGTGGATCGATCAGTCAGATCGTACGGGCTATGGTTTTACCATGACCTGGAATGGTCAAAAAACTGATCCGGAAGATGGCGCAGTGATTAACCTGAATACCGCCTATATGGACGCGACCGATGAGACAGATTTTACCGCTGGAGTGAATGCGCTGTGGCATCGATTTGAACTGGGTTATATCTATGCGCATAACAAAATCGAAGCCTTCAATGCTACTAATATCGATGCCGTTTGTGAGGACGATTGTTGGATCACCGATCCCGGCAATTATGACATTCACACTATTCATGCCTCATATTTATTCCCCAACGTGATGGATATGAAAAACTTTAACATCTACCTCGGTGCCTATGCTTCATGGGTAGAGGCCAATCCGAATAATGGCGATAACAGTGAAGATGCGCGTTACGGCGGGCGTCTGAGATTCAAATATTTCTTCTGATTGTTGGTCTACTAAAAAAGGGATCCGCAGATCCCTTTTATCAGATAGTTAGTGCGCGCCGCCACCGCCGCCGCCCGCACCGAAGGGCGGTTTGGCGAACCACACCAGGCCGAGCAGCACCAGGAAGATCCCCGCCGACATCCAGAAGATTTCGTTGGCGGAAATAATCAGCCCCTGATTCGTGATTTGCTGGGCTATCCAGCCTGACGCCTGTTGGTGCGTCATCCCTAAGCCTTCCAGTTTATCGTACATAGCCTGAGCGTTTGGATTATACGCCGTAATCGACTCGGTGAGCTGCGCATGGTGTAGCGACTCACGATCGGTCCACATAGTGGTGGTAATCGAGGTGCCGATGGAGCCCGCCAGCGTTCGCGTGAAGTTCGACAGGCTTGATGCCGCCGCCAGCCGTTCTGGCGGTAACCCGGAGAGCGTAATGGTGGTCAGCGGCATAAAGAAGCAGGCGACGGCAAATCCCTGAATAAACTGCGGCCATGCGGAAGCGCCGAAATCCATACCCGGTTCGAACGTCCAGGCGCGCCAGTAAAAACAGACGGCGTACATAATGAAGCTGAACGTGACCAGCCTGCGCATATCCAGTTTATGCGCGAAGCGTCCGATAATCGGCGACAAAATTACCGGAATAATGCCGACTGGCGCCGACGCCAGACCTGCCCACGTTGCGGTATAGCCGTACACCTCTTGCAAAAGCTGCGGCAGTAGAACAATGGCGCCGAAATAGAGCATATAGGCAAGGCTGATGCACAAGCAGCCAATCGTGAAGTTACGCGATTTAAAAAGAGAAAGATCGACGATAGGGTGATCGTCGGTCAGTTCCCAGACGATCAGGAAACTGATGGCGATGACGGCGACCACGGTCAGGATGATAATTTCCTGTGAGGAGAACCAGTCCAGCTCTTTACCGCGATCGAGCATAATTTGCAGGCTGCCGATGCCAATCACCAGTAACGCCAGCCCGACGGCGTCAATACGTCGCCGTTCGGTATGCGTTTCACGTCCGCGCAGCGTGTGTAACGTCATCAGGACGACGGCGATGCCAATCGGCACGTTGATGAAGAAAATCCATCCCCAGTGGTAATTATCACTGATGTAGCCCCCCAGAATCGGGCCGCAAATCGGCGCGACAATGACGGTCATTGACCAGAGCGCCAGCGCAATGGAGCGCTTTGCAGGCGGATAGTTATTCAGCAACAGGCTTTGCGAGAGCGGAATCAGCGGCCCGGCGACCACGCCCTGCACCACGCGGAAGAAGATAAGCATATTCAGGCTGCTGGATACGCCACAGGCCCAGGAGGCCGCGGCAAAGGCGACCGTCGACCACATGAACAGTTTGACTTCGCCAAAACGTTTCGCCAGCCAGCCGGTTAAGGGAATCGAGATAGCGTTCGCCACCCCGAAAGAGGTGATAACCCATGTCCCCTGGCTTAGGGAAGAACCCAGGTTCCCGGCGATGGTCGGAATCGCCACGTTGGCAATGGTGGAGTCTAGCACCTGCATGAATGTCGCCAGCGACAGCGCGATCGTCATGATGACGAGCTGCGCGCCCTCCAGCGGTTTTTGCTGTTGCATCACACGCACCTCAGGATTAACCCGCGTTAGCCTGTACGATGTCGTCGATCAGTTTATTGACCGGCGCGAGATTAATTTCGCGTGCGTTACTTTCGGCAACCGGCGTCGTTCGTACCTGGCTGGCCAGTACCTGACCGTCGCGATTAGCGGTATCCACGGTGACCAGCGTCGATAAACCAATACGCAGCGGATGTTGTTCTAACTGGCGGGCGTCCAGTTCGACGCGTACCGGCAGACGTTGAACCACTTTAATCCAGTTACCCGTCGCATTTTGCGCGGGCAGCAGGGAGAAGGCGCTGCCTGTTCCCATATCCAGACCGACGACTTTACCGGTGTATTTTACGTCGTCGCCATAAATGTCAGTAATAATCGTCACTGGCTGCCCAATGCGCATATTCGCTAATTGGGTCTCTTTAAAGTTAGCGTCCACCCACAGATCGGTTGCAGGCACCACGGCCATCAGCGGCGTGGTGGGGCTGATCTGCGCGCCAGGCTGGACGGCGCGGCGGGAGACATAACCGGTCATTGGACTGACGATGCGAGTACGCTCCAGCGCCAGCCAGGCGTTACGCACTTCGGTCGCCGCTTGTTGAACCGCAGGCTGATCTTCCAGATTACTGTTGAGTATCATTGCCTGGTTGGCATTGTACTGTTGAATGGCGACATCCAGCTGTGCCTGCGCGCTGGCGACGGCATCGCGGGCGTGTTGCAGCTCTTCCCGGCCAATAAGATTGGCATTACCCAGCGGCACACGACGGTTAAGGTCGCTCTGCGCTTGCGCCAGGGCGGTTTTTTGCACGTCGATATTCGCCTGCAACTGCTTACTGTTAATCATCAACTGGTGCGTTTGGCGCACGCTGGAGGCCAGCGCCGTTTTGGCTCTTTCAAACGCTTGTTTGGCGTCAGTCTGATCGAGCGTGACCAGAACATCGCCCTCTTTTACAAAGTCGGTGTTATCAGCCCAGACTTTCGTCACGCTGCCTGACACCTGCGCCATGATTTGAACCTGGTTCCCTGCCACGTAAGCATCATCTGTCTCTTCAATATGACGCAATACTAAAAACCAATAAATTCCATATGCCACGGCAATAATAACAAAGAGCAAGGTAAGAAGTAGCAGCGCTGTTTTGCGTTTGCCTTTCTTCTTAGCCGGTTGCTGCGGGGTTTGGATCTCCGCATTTGCGCTCATGTTGTTCTCCACGATCTTATTATTCACATCGGCTGAGCCGACCTGTTGTCAGAAAGGCCAGCAGTAATGCGTGCCGGCCTGTCCGCTTTCCTGTTATTAATCTGGATTTTGAGCGGGTCGGCGCTTTAGCGCAGCGCCTCAAGAACAGTGCCTTCCTGCTCCATTTGATCAAGACGCGTCAGGAGTTTACGAGTGATGTGCTCAAGTTGATCTTTTTCGGCTGTGCTAAGTGATGACCAGAGTTGATGCAGACAATGATGCTGAGGCGGAAGCACTTCTTGCAAAAATGCCTGGCCTTTCTCCGTTAATTGCAGATGCAGGCAACGGCGGTCGTTATCGCTCTCACGACGCTCAATCCAGCCGCGTTTTTCCAGCTCATCTGCAATGCGTGTCGCATTGGTGCGAGATGAACCCAGCGCGCAGCTTAATTCAGACGGCTGAATACTGTGGTTTTCCTGAGACTCCAGCGTAATCAACGCCATAAACAACGTCTCGTTAATCCCTTGAGCCTTCAGCATCTTATTGCGGTTTTCCAGGAGCTTGCCTTGCATGTGCATACAAAGACGAGTCAAAAGAATTTCCTGATAAGGAAAGTCTTCGTGACGGCTGGCGCGAAATTTTAGCATTTGTTCAATGGGCGTAAACGAACTATCCATTTGGGCATGACCTCATTAATTTCAGCCGATATAGTAACGACAGTGACAAATAAAGTAAATGTATTATTAATACAAAATCATTCTTTCAGGCTATAAAGCAACCAATGATACGCAGACTGAGACGCCAGCGGGAACATTGGGCCCGGTAAAGCGCCGCCTGCGGCAAATCCAGGAATGACGAGAAAAGCGTGAGTGCCTGCATGAAAAAATCAGGAGAGAACGATAAGCGGGAGGGGCGAAAGCCGGGTAAACGGCCTTACAACCCGATGCAAAAGCCACCGGAATATCACGGATAGCTATCGGTGAACGACCTTCGAATCCTTGAACGGGCGCTATTGGCCTGGGAGCAGATGGGGATGCAGGGCTTTCCATAGAATTATATTATTCTTCACCGGTATAAAAATAACCATGATAAATGAATAGCATAACCTTAACAGACTGGGGAGCTCCTTAACACCCTAAGGAGCTTAAACAAAGGTAAACGCTCACTATCCGCTTAATTTACGGCTTCCTGTCGGTGAAAACCTCGCCACCAAACCAGTAAATTAAGTAAGGCTACCGTGACACCCGCCAGACAAACACCGGCCCAGCCGGCATGTTGCCAGGCGGAGGCGGAAATCAGCGACCCCGCGGCGCCACCGATAAAGTAGCTGGTCATATAGCCGGCGGTGAGCCGGTTACGCGCATCCGGATGCAAACGATAGATGACCGTCTGATTGGTGATATGTACCCCCTGAACGGTGAGGTCCAGTACCAGAATGCCAATAATCAGCGCCAGTACCGAGGTGTGCCCAAGCCAGATAGCCAGCCAGGAGAGTAACAGCAGCAGTAAGCCGAACGTGGTGGTGAGGTGAGATTTACCTTTATCGGCAAATCCGCCAGCCGGACGCGCGCCTAAAGCGCCGGCGGCCCCCGCCAGGCCAAACAGGCCAATCATCCCCTCGGAATAGCTAAACGGCGGCGCGGCGAGCAAAAAGGCCATTGATGTCCAGAGGATGCTGAAATTAGCAAAGGTCAGACAGCCCAGCAGCGCGCGGGTACGCAGCAGCTTATCGTGAATAAACAGGCTGAATACAGAACCCAACAGTTGCGGGTAGTTAAGATGGGTGTCGGATTTGAGCTTTGGCAGTCCGCGCCACAACGCGACGGCCATCAGCGCCATCAGCGCCGACGCTACCCAAAATACGGTGCGCCAACCGCCGAGGTTTGCCAGCAGTCCGGCGACCGTTCGCGCCAGCAGGATCCCCAGCAACAGGCCGCTCATAATGGTGCCGACCACTTTACCGCGGGTGGCGGGCGTCGCAAGCGTGGCGGCCAGCGGAACCAGAATCTGCGCCACCACGGAGAACAGTCCGGTTAAGGCCGTTCCGAGTATCATCATGCTAAGCGACTGACTGCTGGCGGTGATCAGCATTCCGCCAGCCGCCAGCAACGTCATGGAGACAATCAGCGTTCGGCGTTCAAACATGTCGCCGAGCGGCACCAGAAACAACAGGCCAGCGGCATAGCCCAACTGCGCGGCGGTAACGATAAACCCTGCGGAGCTGGCGGAAAGCGAAAAGTGATGCGCGATGGTATCAAGCAGCGGCTGGGCATAGTAGTTGCTGGCGACCGCCAGACCTGTGGCCACAGACATTAAAACGATCAGCGCCGGGCTAAGCTCATGAGTGGGTTTCGTCATTATGGTAATCGTGATTCAGATAATTATTTCCTGGGAAAACAATCATAGCGGATGTTGATGAATAAAGGGGAACGGTGACGTGATGAATCGTGCGCTTTGAGGAGAGATTGCGTTGGCCGGATAGCGGCGCATGAACTGCGCTTTATCCGGCATAAAAAACGATCTTATTTCTGCGCGGCCAGCGCTTCTTTCACCCAGCCGTCAAACTGCTGCTGGTGGGCGTTGATCCAGCCGTCCACGTGGCCCTGAACATCGGCTTCAGACGATTTACCGGCATGCATCATGGCGTTCTGCGCGTTGATATCCGCCAGCGGCAGCTTCATGATGGCGAACAGTTTCGCCGCCGCCGGGTTTTTCTCCGCCCATGCCTTATTGGCGACAATATGCATGGTATTAACCGGGAACCCATAGTTCGCGCCGTTCGGCAGTTTAGTATCAATATTTTTCTGTTCGCCCGGCAGGGAGGAGAACGGTACCTGTAGCCAGACGACATCTTTACCCGGCTTCATTACGTCGCTCACCCAGTACGGAGTCCAGGTGTAATACAGCACCGGCTTGCCTTCTTTAAAACGGGTAATGGTATCAGCCATCATCGCCGCATAGTTACCGTGGCTGACCTCAACGGTTTTTTGCAGATCAAACGCTTTATTCTGGTGATTGATCACGGCTTCGCAGCCCCAGCCCGGCGAGCAGCCCATCATGTCCGCTTTTCCGTCGCCATTGGTATCGAAGATTTTGGCGATTTTCGGATCTTTTAGCTGAGCGATATTGGTGATGTTGTACTGCTCGGCGGTTTTTTTATCGATCAGATAGCCCTGCGCAGCGCCGGAGACGAAGACGCCCTCGCGGTAAAACTTGTTGTCTCCGCCTGCTGCGGCATACATATCATCATGCAGCGGCTGCCAGTTCACGGCGGTAAACGTCGCATCGCCAGAGGCGATGGAGGTATAGCCTACGTTGTAATCGACTTCACTCGGCTTATTTACGGTATAACCCAACTTTTCCAGCGCCCGGCTGACCAGTAACGTCTGGAAGGACTCTTCAGAAATCGTGCTTTGGATAGGTTGAACGGTAATGCCTTTGCCAGGCAGGTCGGCAGCGAAAGCGCTGGCGGTGACAAGGGTGGCAAACGCTGAGGCAAATATCACAGTATGTCGCATCGTTGTTCCTTTAATTATGGTAGGGAGTTGTAAGCCCGGTAAGCGCAATGTCACCGGGCGTCAGGAGAGTTACTTAACGAAAGGGCGGGTGATTAGCCCAACAGGACCGGTGGTATACCAGCGACGGTTACCGCGGCTACGCGAGTCGCGCCCGACGGCCTGCGTCAGACGGTCCAGAATGATGGCGAGAATCACAATGCCGACGCCGCCGACGGTTGCCAGCCCCATATCAAGACGACCAATGCCGCGTAATACCATCTGGCCAAGCCCGCCGACCGCAATCATCGAGGCGATGACGACCATCGAGAGAGCCAGCATCAGCGTCTGATTAACGCCTGCCATAATGGTGGGCATCGCCAGCGGTAGTTGCACTTTGAACAACATTTGGCGCGGGCTGGCGCCGAACGAGCGCGACGCTTCAATTAAGTCGGCAGGCACCTGGTTAATGCCCAGGATCGTCAGGCGTATAATCGGCGGTAGAGCAAAAATAATCGTCACCACCACGCCCGGCACGTTACCGATGCCGAATAACATGACAATCGGCACCAGATAGACAAACGCGGGCGTGGTCTGCATCGCATCCAGCAGCGGACGAACTATTTTGGCCGCGCGCGGGCTGCGCGCCAGCCAGATTCCCATCGGTAATCCGATCACGACGCAGAACAACAGGGCGGTCAGCACCAGCGCCAGGGTAATCATCGCCTGCGACCAGGCGCCGATCGCGCCGATGGCGATCAGCGATATCAGCGCCGCGATCCCCATGCCCACACCGGAAACCTGCCAGGCAATCAGCGCAAAGAGAATAATCGCCACAGGGGCGGGCATTCCCAGCAGCAGTTGCTGAAAGCCGTTAAGGATGTAATCCACCGGCACACGAATCCCCTGAAAAAGGGGACGGAAATGGGTGACGACCCAGTCGATTCCCTCTGTGACCCAGCTATCCAGCGGGATCAGCGTCTTATGGAACGGGTCCAGAAGAGAAAAGTGTTCAGGGGCTGGCGCGGGCGCGCTGTTCAACCAGTCGGTACTGCCGCCGTCCGTGGCTACGCCTGCCGGTGTTCCCCAGGCATCAGCCGTTTGCGTCGTAGTATCGGCCACCTGTGCGGTATCCCACGGATTCGTTTGATCAGCCATTGTTACCCCCCTCGCGATCTAAAGCCTGTAGCAACATACGTTTTGAAATAATGCCAACATACTGGTGTTCTTCATCGACAACCGGCACTGCGCAGGGCGCCTGACCGACGTGAGAGAGCAACTCGCTGAGTGGGGTTTGCGCATCAACGACTAAAGGGTCGTCGATAAGCGCCGCTTCAATCCCTTGCGCCTGGCTTAATGCCGCTTTTAATGAGTCGATGGACACGACGCCCACGAATTTATTGCCACGCTCAATGACGTAACCATATTCACGGTCTTCGTCCTGTAATAATTTCAGTGCCGAACGGGGACCGAAACCTGGCGTTTTACGAATTAAGCCGACCGGACTGCGACGGGCAATATCTTTGGCGCTAAAGACCTGACTAATATCCACGCCACGGAAGAACGTGCGGACATAATCATTTGCCGGATTATTCAGGATCTCATCCGGCGTACCAACCTGTACGACCTCGCCATTTTGCATAATGGCAATCCTGTCGCCAATACGCATAGCCTCATCAAGATCGTGGGAAATAAAGACAATGGTGCGCTGATGTTTCGCCTGTAATTTCACCAGCTCATCCTGCATTTCGGTACGAATTAATGGATCGAGGGCGGAAAACGCTTCATCCATTAATAAGATATCAGGGTTGATTGCCAGCGCGCGGGCAAGCCCAACACGCTGACGCATCCCACCGGAAAGTTCATCCGGATAGGCGTGAGCGTAATTCTCAAGCCCCACCTGACGCAAGGCGTCCAGCGCTTTTTCTCGACGCTCTTGCGCCGCGATGCCCGCTAATTCCATACCGAATGCCGTATTATCCAGCACGGTCATATGCGGCATGAGCGCAAATGACTGGAAGACCATCGCAATCTTTTTCCTGCGCACCTCGCGAAGCTCAGCGTCTGATATTTTGGCAATATCAACGCCGTCAATCAGAACCTGTCCGCGGGTGGGTTCAATCAGGCGATTGAGAAGGCGTACCATTGTGGATTTACCCGAGCCGGATAATCCCATGATGACAAATATCTCGCCTTCTTCAATGGCCAGACTGGCGTCTTTAACGCCAAGCGATAGCCCCGTTTTTTCCAGTATTTGCTCTTTCGATAGTCCCTTTTCAATATATTTGAAGGCACGCTGCGGATGCTCTCCAAATATTTTATACAGATTCTTCACTTCTAATTTAATTGCCATGCAATAGAATGATTCCTGTTATTTACTTATGTCGATATGTTACCTGATAGAAATAGTTACCTTTTTCTACCCTAACATACTCAGAATCTGAGACAACCCTGAATTTGCTTCTGGCATGAATATTGCGAGGTGCTATCGGCTGTGATTTCCCATGATATAAGGGCTGAACGCGAATGGGGAGGGAGAGATATTTTTTGAGACAACCAGCAAAAATCCACCTGAATTGGAAGAATCCAGGTGAATAATGTCACTCGTATTGAGTGTAGGACATGTTGTAATATTTGCGCGATTTAACCCGGTATTGCTTGAAATAAAGGCATGGAAAATGTAACGTTATTTCCCATGCCCGCAAGGTTAAAAATTCCAGTCTTCGTCTTCGGTTTCGACTGTTTTCCCCATCACATAAGATGAACCTGAGCCGGAAAAGAAATCATGGTTTTCGTCGGCATTCGGCGAGAGCGCGGCAAGGATTGCGGGATTCACGTCTGCCATCTCCGGCGGAAATAACGCCTCATAACCCAGGTTCATTAAGGCTTTATTGGCGTTGTAGCACAAGAAGGCTTTGACGTCGTTAACCCAGCCGGTTTCCGCATATAACGCTTCTGTGTAGCGGATTTCGTTGTCGTACAGTTCCATCAACAAATCCAGCGCGAAAAGCTTTAACTCTTCACGCTCGATTGCCGATAGTTTTTGTAGCGCTATCTGATACTTATAGCCAATATAATAACCGTGAACCGCTTCATCGCGAATGATTAAACGAATCAGGTCGGCAGTGTTCGTGAGCTTACCGCGGCTGGAGAAATACATTGGCAGCCAGAAGCCGGAATAGAACAGAAAAGACTCTAAAAAGACGCTGGCAATTTTTTTCTTTAGCGGTTCATCGCTGACGTAATGAGCCAAAATAATCTGCGCCTTACGCTGAAGCGGCGGGTTTTCTTCGCTCCAGGCGTAGGCGGCATCAACCTCTTTCGTCTGGCACAGCGTGGAAAAAATAGAACTGTAAGAGCGGGCGTGTACCGCTTCCATAAAGCTGATGTTCGACAGCACTGCCTCTTCATGCGGCGTGATGGCATCTGCCATTAACGACGGCGCGCCTGCGATGTTCTGGATAGTGTCGAGCAGCGTAAGTCCCGTAAACACGCGAATGGTGAGCTGCTGTTCGGCGGCGCTCAGCGTCTGCCAGGCCGGAATATCATTCGATAACGGCACTTTTTCCGGCAGCCAGAAGTTACTGGTCAGCCGGTTCCATACCTCCAGATCTTTGTCGTCCTGGATCTTGTTCCAGTTGATGGCGCTAATACGAGATAATTTCATATGGCTTTCCTTATAGCGCGCAGGATACGCAGCCTTCAATTTCAGTACCTTCCAGCGCCAACTGGCGAAGCCGGATGTAATACAGTGACTTAATACCTTTTCGCCAGGCATAGATCTGCGCTTTGTTGATATCGCGGGTCGTGGCGGTATCGGGGAAAAACAGGGTGAGCGACAGTCCTTGATCGACGTGGCGCGTGGCCTCAGCATAGGTATCAATAATTTTTTCCGGACCGATATCGTAAGCATCCTGATACATGTCCAGGTTTTCATTGGTCATAAACGGCGCGGGGTAATACACACGCCCGGTTTTGCCCTCTTTGCGAATCTCAATTTTGGCTACAATCGGATGAATGCTGGAGGTCGCATGATTAATGTAAGAAATCGAACCGGTCGGCGGCACCGCCTGCAAATTTTGGTTATAGATGCCATAGCGCATCACATCGTCGCGCAGCTTTAGCCACATTTCTCGTGTGGGCAGCGTAATGCCGCTGCGGGCAAATAGCGCCCTGACTTTCGCCGTTTTCGGTTGCCAGTCGTCCTGTAAATACTGCGTAAAATAGTCGCCGCTGGTATAGCGCGACTGCGCAAATCCGGCGAAGGTTTTGCCGCGTTCGCGGGCCAGCCGCATTGAAGTATGCACGGCATGCCAGGTAATGGTGTAAAAATAGAAATTGGTGAAATCCAACGCCTCCGGCGAACCGTAGGCAATACCTTCCCTCGCCAGATAGCCATGCAGATTCATCTGGCCCAGACCGATGGCATGAGAGGCGGCATTACCGGCGGCTATTGAGGGCACGCTGCGTATATGGCTCATGTCAGACACCGCCGTCAGGCCGCGAATAGCGGTTTCTACGGTACGGCCAATGTCCGGTGAATCCATGACGTGAGCGATATTCAGCGAGCCGAGATTGCAGGAGATGTCATGCCCGATGTGGGTATAGTCAAGGTTATCGTCGTAACGAGAGGCGCTATTGACCTGTAAAATTTCCGAGCACAGGTTGCTCATATTAATGCGACCAGCAATAGGATTCGCGCGGTTTACCGTATCTTCAAACATGATGTAGGGATACCCGGATTCGAACTGAATCTCCGCCAGTGTTTGAAAAAAGTCACGGGCGTTAATATAGGTTTTGCGCACGTGCGGATCGGCAATTAATTCATCGTACCGTTCGCTAATGGCGATATCGCCAAACGGTTTGCCGTAGCGTCGTTGTACGTCATAGGGCGAAAAGAGCGCCATTTGCGCGTTTTCTTTCGCCAGCCGGAAGGTGATGTCCGGGATCACCACGCCGAGAGAGAGCGTTTTGATCCGGATTTTTTCGTCAGCGTTTTCCCGTTTGGTATCCAGAAAACGCAGAATATCCGGGTGGTGCGCATGGAGATAAACCGCGCCGGCCCCCTGGCGCGCGCCAAGCTGGTTGGCATACGAAAACGCGTCTTCCAGCATTTTCATCACCGGGATCACGCCGGAAGACTGATTCTCAATGCGTTTGATCGGCGCGCCCGCCTCGCGCAGATTGGAGAGTAAAAACGCGACGCCGCCGCCGCGTTTGGAGAGTTGCAGCGCCGAATTCACCGCCCGCCCGATCGACTCCATATTGTCTTCGATACGGAGCAGGAAGCAGGAGACCAGTTCCCCACGCTGCTGTTTACCGCAATTTAAAAAAGTCGGGGTAGCGGGCTGAAAGCGACCAGAAAGCATTTCATCGGTCAGTTGGGTGGCCAGCGTTTCGTCACCCTGCGCCAGCGTCAACGCCACCATTGTCACCCGATCTTCAAAGTGTTCCAGATAACGTTTGCCGTCGAAGGTTTTCAGCGTGTAACTGGTATAGAACTTCCAGGCGCCAAGAAACGTCTGGAAGCGAAAGCCGCTGGCGTGGGCGTGCTCGAACAGGCGGAGGACGAAGGCGCGGTCGTAACGCGCGAGGACGGCGTCATCGTAATACCCTTCCCGAACCAGCGTCTCCAGACGTTCATGCTGGCTGGCAAACGTCACGGAATGCGGGCGGACGTGGGCGGCAAAGAAGGCGTCGATCGCCTGCTGGTCCTTGTCGAACTGAATATGGCCTGCTTTATCATAAAGATTCAGCATCGCGTTCAGGGCGTGGTAATCCATGGTTTCCTGCATTACGCGCTCCGGGGTAGTTGTTGCCAAAATTCATTTACTCCTTTTCGGACGTTATCGATGTCGCGTTGTGTGCCCATGAGCTCAAAGCGGTACAGCCAGGGGACGCCGCATTTTTGTGCTATCACATCGCCAGCGCATCCCCAGGCATCGCCGAAATTGCGGTTACCGGAGGCGATGACGCCGCGAATGCGCGCCCGGTTGTGTTCATCATTTAAAAAGCGGATCACCTGTCGCGGCACCGCACCGGCCATCCCGCCGCCGCCGTATGACGGCACAACCAGAATGTACGGTTCGTCTACCTGAATTCGCTCCCGTTCATTGAGCGGAATACGCGTGGCAGGCAGCCCCAGACGCTGCATAAAACGGTGCGTATTTTCAGAGCTGCTGGAGAAGTAGACGAGCGCGCTCATGCGTTTGCCGCGTGGGGTGTCGGGTGCAGACGGTTAATCATGTCCGGGCGGAAGCCAGACCAGCTCAAATCGCCCGCCATCACCACCGGTAATTGACGAAATCCTTGCGCCCGGAGCGTATCCGCTGCATCCGGCACCAGATCGACGTTCACCATCTCAAATTCAAATCCACGGCTTTCCATCGCCCGCTTTGTGGCGTGGCACTGAACACAGTTATTGCGAGTGTAAATAGTAATGCTCATGATTCGTATTTCCATTTAAAATGAGAAAACGGCGCGATGAAACGCGTCGGATTGTCGTGTGTTGATACAGGAAATACTAGATGTAGTTGAATTAAGATTCAACCATACAAGATATGGGAATTTTCGATTGATTTTAACGCCGCTGATGAACGCAGCGGGGTAGGGGCGGCATGGCTAATTTTTGCCGGATGGCGGCGTGAACGCCCGATCCGGCCTGCAGGTTGACGCATAACAGAGTTGGCTGACATCTGCGCCATCCGGCAACAATGCGTCACATTCGCATACCAATCGCCAGACGGTTAAAGCAGTTCATTAAACCGATGGCGAAGGTCAGATCGCTGATTTCACGCGCGCTGAAATGATTGAGCAGCGGCAGGTAAACATTATCTTCGGCGTGGGTTTCAGCAATGTGCGTCACCGATTCCGCCCAGGCTAACGCCGCGCACTCTTGCTCGCTGAAATGGTGGCTTACCCGCCATCCTGCCAGCGCATCTAATTTAGCTTGATTCACGCCAGCCTTACGCAGCGCTTTACTGTGCATCTCCAGGCAAAATGCACAACCATTTATTTGCGAAACACGCAGGTAAATCAGCTCCATCAGAGTGAGGTCAAGCGTGCTCTTTTCCAGCGCGTTTTTCGCCTGCACCAGAGCGCTGTAAACCTCCGGGCTCAGTTCATAATAGGGTTGGCGTAACGTCGTCATCATGTTTCTCCTCGTGTTGATGACGAGCACTGTAGCACTATAATGGTCTGTAAAAGAGAGCCATATTTTTACAGAAAAAGCAGACCATATGCCGCGCTATCAGCACATCGCTCGTCAGTTAAAAACGGCCATTGAGCAAGGAGAACTCGCGCCCGGAACGCGTTTGCCTTCCAGTCGGACGTGGGCGCAGGAACTGGGCGTTTCTCGCGCCACGGTGGAAAATGCCTATGGCGAGCTGGTGGCGCAGGGCTGGCTGGAGCGACGTGGCCAGGCAGGCACGTTTGTGAGCAACGCTCTACGGTTTGAGACGGCGCCGCCGATACCCGCTGTTTTTGCCGGAGAAAGTCCGGAACCGAAACCCTTTCAGATGGGGTTACCGGCGCTGGATCTCTTTCCACGCGAGAAGTGGGCGCGAGTGATGGGGCGTCGGTTGCGCACGCAGACGCGCTTCGATCTGGCATTAGGCGACGTCTGCGGCGAGGCGATTTTGCGCCAGGCGATAGTCGATTACCTGCGGGTTTCGCGTAGCATTGAATGTCTGCCGGAACAGGTATTTATTACCTCCGGATATGCGAATTCTATGCGGCTAATCCTGCGTACATTGTCTGTGCCGGGAGACAGCATGTGGGTGGAAGATCCCGGCTTTCCGTTAATTCGCCCGGTGATAACGCAGGAGGGGATTACGCTGGCGCCGATTCCGGTCGATGCCGATGGGCTGAATGTCGCGGCGGGGATGCGGGATTGCCCGCAGGGGCGCTTTGCATTGGTGACGCCCGCCCATCAAAGTCCGTTGGGGGTGGCGCTGTCGTTAACTCGCCGACGGCAACTTCTGGCATGGGCGGCGAATGTGCAGGCCTGGATTATTGAAGATGATTACGACAGCGAATTTCGTTATCACGGTAAACCGCTTCCGCCGCTCAAGAGTCTGGATGCCCCGCAGCGAGTGATTTACGCCGGAACGTTCAGTAAGTCGCTCTTTCCGGCATTACGTACCGCCTGGCTGGTGGTGCCGATAAAGCAGATTGAGCCTTTCCGCCAGCAGGCGTCGCTGATGCCCTGTAGCGTACCGTTGTTATGGCAGCACACGCTGGCTGATTTTATCCGTGATGGCCATTTCTGGCGGCATCTGAAAAAGATGCGTCAACATTATGCTCAGCGACGGTTATGGATTGAAGAGGCGCTGGCAGAACAGGGATTTGTCGTGACATTACAGAAAGGCGGTATTCAATTGGTTATTGAGGTTGAAGGTGATGATAAAGCGCTGGTAGCAAAAGCGAATCAGGCCGGACTGGCGGTACAGGCGCTAAGTCGTTGGCGAGTGGTTTCGTCAGGAAAGGGGGGCATTTTACTGTCGTTTACCAATATTACTTCCGCTGGCATGGCGAAACAGGTCGCATGGCAGCTTCGACAGGCGATACAGTAACCGTTTCGCCGAATGGCGCGACCTGGGCCTGCGGCAATGATGCAGGCCCAATAAAGTATGTCGCCATCCGGCAGCGCACGTCGTTAGCGACGCAGGCTAAGCAGCGCCCCGATAAAAATCCCCACCGCTGCGGCGGTTCCTACGCTACACCAGGGTTTTTCACGCACAAACGTATCCGCGCACCCCATCGCATCACAGGCGGCTTGTTTTACGCGAGTACGTCCATGCATCCGCGCCCGGGTCTCTTTCAGCAACGCCTGTGCTTTACGTCGCGCAGCCTCGGCTTCGTCTTTCGCATCGCTTCCCCAGGATTTAAGGACATCTTCCAGACTGTCGGCTAATCGATTGACATCATTCTGAATATCCTGAACACCATCATCGACGTCGTTTCGGTTCGGTTTGTTAAGCATATGATCCTCCATTGATTTCGATGTAGCTTTCAGTGTAGTTCATATTTTTACCTGCTGAGGCTTGTTACGGCGATATCATGCGTTTCTGGACTTTTCTGAAAGCGTTGATAACGCGCTATCGGGTAAGGTAAGCCCGCAGTACAAGAGAATGAGGATAAAATATGTATTTACGACCTGACGAGGTGGCGCGGGTACTGGAAAAGGCAGGGTTTACCGTCGATGTGGTGACGAATAAGACGTATGGTTATCGACGCGGCGAGAATTATGTTTATGTTAACCGCGAGGCGCGTATGGGGCGTACCGCGCTGATCATTCATCCCAGATTAAAAGACCGTAGCTCATCACTGGCTGACCCGGCTTCGGATATTAAGACCTGCGATCACTACCAAAATTTTCCGCTCTATTTAGGCGGCGAGACCCACGAACATTACGGTATTCCCCACGGCTTTAGCTCCCGAATAGCGTTAGAACGTTATCTGAACGGGCTTTTTGGCGACGAAAAAAGCGACTAAAATCGCGACTGGCAATGCCAGTCGCGACGTTAACTTACGCCTTAGCCTGATGATAGCTGCTCACTTTAAACAGGCGGCGACAATAATCCAGGAAGTAGCCATAAACCGCGCCCATTAACATTGAAACAACAATGTTTGAACTCACGGCGGCCACTATCTGATGCCAGCCAGCGCCGACGGTCAGCAAGATGATAATATAAACGGGTGACTGAAAGGTGACATAAGCCAATACATCCGCCAGGTTTTTGGCCCATCCCGCCGGGCTTGCCTTACGCGCGACGCGCATAATCAGATCGCGGTAAACGCCGTATGGCCATGCAATCAAAATGTTGACAGGTATCGCCACCAGCCTGGAAGAAAGCGACTGCTCAAAGCTCATTCCGGAGAGGAATATCTCGATCAACATGTTCACAACAGAACAGTAAACAACCATCGCAAACGTGTCTGCTACGGCATGACGCAAGCGTGACTGTGGAGAGAACATGTTAATGCTCCTTGTAGCGTATCAATCAGAATGAGGTGATGGTTGGTAGTGAAATCATAAAGCACTTTTGTATTTGCATAGAGTATATCCCTATATAATAACTATCAACTAGTGCAATATTTTTATTTATAGACTTTTTGTCGATAAAATACTCTGTTGTTGTGTGTTTTTTGCTCGCGGCGAGATTTTCGTTGTTGTTAGTTATTAATTACTTTTAAATCAATGCATTATAATGCATTGTTTTTCTGGCGATTTTCAGCCACATTCCAAATGTTGTCAGATGCGATGTATTCTCGGCTAACGGCACGCGCTCTACTTTTCTCAGCATAATTATAGCTATTGCAGGCTGATTTTTAGCATAAAGCTCTGATGGTGATTTTTGAATGGTTAATCTCTTATTGTGCTGAAATATTCACTTCTGTATAAGGTCAGCCACCGTGAGGGTCACCGTGGTTACTGAGATACGCAATACGCTATATACGCTATGGATTTCGAGTTGCTTAAAGGCGGCAAGGGAGTGAGTCCCCAGGAGTATAGATAACGATGTGACTGTGGGGAGCGACAAATCTGCCGGGAGCAGATTTGAACGTCGCGTGCGACGACCCGTCAGGGCGAGGCCCATGGATGAGCCGGGTAATCCGTAGCCAACACATAAGCAACTTGAAGAATGAAGGGTATAAACAGCCGAACGGGAAACCTACAGATATACCGTAGGCAGAATAACCTGAAACACACAGGGGGTAATGAATATAACCTTCTGGTTAACAGATTAATATAATTAATCGAGTTATACTGAGTATATCTGTATGAACTTTAGGATCTGGAAATATAATCAATAATCGCATACAATACCGCCTGTAATAGTTTTTGTTTTCTGCGTTAAAAGGTTTTTATTGATATGAATTTGATGTTACAGAACTTAAATAATATCCGCACGCTGCGCGCTATGGCTCGCGAATTCTCCATTGACGTTCTTGAAGAAATGCTCGAAAAATTCAGGGTTGTCACTAAAGAAAGACGCGAAGAAGAAGAATTGCAGCAACGCCAGCTTGCCGAGAAGCAGGAGAAAATTAATGCCTTTCTGGAGCTGATGAAAGCAGACGGTATTAACCCGGAAGAGTTATTTGCCATGGATTCAGCAATGCCGCGTTCTGCTAAAAAGCGCCAGCCGCGTCCGGCAAAATATCGTTTTACTGATTTCAATGGCGAAGAAAAAACCTGGACCGGACAAGGTCGTACGCCTAAACCGATTGCCCAGGCGCTGGCGGCGGGGAAATCTCTGGATGATTTCTTAATCTAATCACGGATAACCTTTAACAGATGGCGCTTCGTTTCCTGTCTCTATTAACCGGGACTCAGGGAACGTTGCGCCATGCTCATTCTGATAAATCAGCACACGCCAAAATCGCCCTCTTCGCAATAGGGGGTGACATCTGCCGCTTTGAGGATCAATTTTTCGCCCTGCTCATTACCGACCTGTACCGCGACAATATGATCCTCGTTGACTTCAATCACTTTCAGTTTCGGCCCACCCATTCGGGGCTGTACGATATCGCCTGGTGTGAACATCACGCTCTCCTGTTGAACAATGGTATAAACCCGCCTTCAGTCTACTACACACCTACCGACGCGCGGTGAAGGTACCGCTTAATGAGTACGGGTATTCCAGGGCATTTTTTCCAGTAGTCGCGCCATTCCGCAGAAGCCGGTCATGCCTGCCAGCATTAACCCGGCCCCGACAAAACCGCTAATGAGGAAAAAGCCGCCGTGGACCGTATAGCCCAGAATCACCCCAAGCAACGTCAACCCGCCGGCGGCGATTTGCACCTGACGCATCAGCGGCAACGGTTGCGATTTGTCTTCTGTGACGGGCAATCCTGCCGCTTTCCATCCGTCGATACCGCCTTCCAGTAGACTGACCTGAGCTGGGGCGGCAATGGCCTGTAGTTTTGCTGCATTGCTGCTGGTTCGTTTACCTGACTGACAGTGAAAAATAATCTGTTCCGCTCGCAGGTTGGCGGGCAAATCGCCCTGTTCAAGCCGGGAAAGCGGCGCCAGTTGCGCATGTGGAATATGCTCGCGCAGATATTCGTCGGCGTCGCGTACATCAATCAGTTTCGCGCCTTGCGCTATCAGCGCTTGCGCCTCACGGGGGGAAACTATCCCAATGGACATCGTGCCTCCTTATGGACAATAGAGATTCTTTAACGTGGCGATAATCGTATTAACCGCCTCATTTTTAATGAAATAGTGAATGCGCTGGGCATCGCGTTGACTATCAATCAGCCCTTCTTCCCGCATCCGCGCCAGATGTTGCGACGTCGCGGAGGGGCTTAGCCCGGTAATGCGCGCCAGTTCGCCTGCGCTGGTTTTTGGCGAACCGCAAAGCATACATAAAATCAGTAATCTTTTTGGGTGGCTCATCGCTTTGAGCAGGGCCGCCGCCTGTTCTGCGCTGGACTGAAGTTGTTCAAGCTCTGTCATAGTTATTTAAGTATTTTCTAAATTTAGTTAATTCTAAAATAAACGTCAACCTAATGCCAGCGTAAAGAGCGTAAAGGAGGGTAAAAGCGCGGCGCGTGACTGGCAGGCTCAGGTAAACTGACTATGCTTAGAGATAAAATCTCTTTTTAAACAATGACTAATTTTGCTTGTATGGAGTGTATATGGGTTTCTGGAGAATTGTATTTACGATTATTTTGCCTCCGCTCGGCGTACTTTTAGGAAAAGGGTTCGGTTGGGCATTTATCCTTAATATCCTGCTGACATTACTCGGATATATTCCGGGGCTTATCCACGCATTTTGGGTTCAGATGCGTCATTAATTACCGGCCACCGGCGGCGCATAAGCGCCGCTTATCAGGATAACCTCATTCCCTCTGCTACACTTTTCTTTGTGTGTATTTTTGACAAGCGAGGTGAATATGGGACTTTTCAATTTTGTAAAAGATGCAGGTGAAAAACTCTGGGACGCGGTAACCGCTAATCATGATAAGGACGATCAGGCGAAAAAAGTCCAGGAACATTTAAATAAAACGGGAATACCCGACGCTGACAAAGTGAATGTGCAAATAGCTGATGGAAAAGCGACAGTGACGGGTGATGGGCTGAGTCAGGAGGCAAAAGAAAAAATTCTGGTTGCCGTGGGGAATATCGCCGGGATTAGCAGCGTTGACGATCAGGTTAAAACCACGACGCCGGCGGCTGAAAGTCAGTTTTATACCGTAAAATCAGGCGACACCCTGAGCGCTATTTCAAAGCAAGTGTATGGTAACGCCAATCTGTATAATAAAATCTTCGAGGCAAATAAACCGATGCTGAAAAGCCCGGAAAAAATATATCCGGGACAAGTGTTGCGTATTCCTGAAGAATAATGGCTATCAGGTCGCGCCAGGCTACATTTTCCCTGCCATCGCCTGGCGAATAATGGGAATCGGCGTCAGCAAATGCTGACGCATTAATTCGCTGGCGCGTGCCGCCTCGCGCGCCAGTATCGCTTCGGTTAGCGTGTGATGCTGGATATGTTTATCTTCCAGCATCTCGACGGACAGAACGGTTTCACGTAACCAAATAAAGCGGTAGCGGGCCGCCAGGTCAAATAAGCGTTCGCGCATCTGTAGCAGATAGTGGGAGCCGCACCCGGCGACAATGGCGGAATGGAACGCCTGGTGGCGCTGATCCCATTCATCGAGCATATGTTCACTGGCATCGCTGGCTTCCAGTTTGCTGAGCATATGCGCTCGCGCCAGGATCTCCGCCTCCCACGCATCATCGCCGCGTTCAATCGCCAGGCGTACCAGCATCGCTTCCATATTGGCGCGCGCGTCAAAAATATCGAGGAGTTCTGCCTCTGACATGGACGCCACGCGATAGCCTTTTTGATTCACCACGGTGACCAGCCGTTCCGCCACCAGTTGTGACAGCGCCTCGCGCAGCGGCCCTACGCCAAGCGCATAGCGGGCGGTTAATAAACTCATCCGCAGTTTCTCATCCGGCTGATAAGTGCCGCGAATAATGTCATTTTTAAGCCAGCGATAGCCATCTATGGCCGTCGGTTGGGAAAGGGCGGTCATCTTTTACTCCTGAGAAGCTTCCCGGCTGACGCCGGGAATAACTAACGTAGGTTTTGCAGGGGGGCTTTTTGCCACCTTATCAGTTTTTTCCAGCGAGACATAATGGGGACAGTACCTATTATGCCCAGCCCTAACAGCCCGGTCGAAATGACTTCTAGTTGCTGTGCCGGTCGAAACAGCATCACCACCAGGACAAAGCAGATAAAGCCGATAACCAGCCAGGTGAGCCACGGATAAAGCCACATTTTCAGCTTAATTTCTCCGCCCTGCGCCAGCAGAATTTTACGCATCCGCAATTGCGAAATCGCAATCACCAGATAGACCAGCAGCGCGATGGCGCCGGAACTGTCGATAAGAAATTTAAACACTTTTGCCGGGGCATAATAATTGACGATAACGGTTAAAAACGCCGCGCCGGTAGAGAGGAGAACCGCTACCCAGGGCGTTTTGCTACGGTTAGTTTTTCCCATTATCGCAGGCGCATCGCCGCGGCGGCTAAGGGAATAGAGCATCCGGGAGGCGGTATATAATGCGGAGTTCAGACAACTGGTTACCGACAACAAAATCACGCAGTCCATAATGAATTTTGCGTGCGGAATATGAAGCAGCTCCAGTACCGAGCGGTACGAACCTACGCTTTTCAGACCCGGCATATTCCACGGGATCAGCGCCACCACCACAAAAATGGAACACAAGTAAAAGATGGAAATTCGCCAGATAACAGAATTGGTGGCGCGTACGATATGTTTATCCGGCGTATCGGATTCCGCGGCAGCAATAGTGACGATTTCCGCGCCCATAAAAGAGAACATGGTGATCAACATGGCGCTTAACACCGCGCCGAAGCCGTTAGGCATAAAACCGCCGTGATCCCATAGCCGGGAGATACCGCTTACCTCGGCATACGGATAAAAACCGCTAATCGCCGTCGCGCCCAGCGCGATAAACGCCAGGATAGCAATCACTTTACATAGCGCCAGCCAGAATTCGAATTCGCCGTAATTTTTGACGCTCAATAAATTGCTTCCGGTTAAGGCAAGCGTAATCACTAATGAAAATAGCCACACCGGAATACCCGGTATCCATGAATTCAGAATAATGGCGGCAATATTGGCCTCCAGCGGAATAACCAGCACCCAAAACCACCAGTATAACCAGCCGATGGTATACCCGGCCCAGGGGCCGATCGCTTTATCCGCATAGGTGGAAAAAGAACCGGTATCCGGCGTGGCGACGGCCATTTCAGCCAGCATTCGCATAATCATGACGACTAAAAGTCCTGCGAACAGATAGGCCAGCAGTACCGCAGGGCCGGCCTCCGCAATCGCCACGCTGGAACCGACAAACAGGCTGGCGCCGATGACGCCGGCGATCGATAACATGGTGACGTGGCGTGATTTCAGCCCGCCCCCTAATGCATGTGATTCTGACAATTGCCCCATCCTAAAACCTCTTTATTGTTATTGCGCTCGTTTACCGGATGGCGCCTGGCTTATTCGGCCTACAATCGAAACGGTTTTTGTAGGCCGGATAAGACAGTTACGTCGCCACCCGACGCTGCTTATTGGACATTACGCTTGTTTCGCCTCATCAAAGCACTGGGCGATAATCTCCAGGCCTTGCCGAATCTGCGAGGCCTCAATAGTGAGTGGAACGAGGATGCGCAAGATGTTGTAGTAAGGACCGCAGGAGAGCAGAATTAACCCTTTCTCGCGGGCGCGGGCCACAATGTCGGCGGTCAGAGTCGCGTTCGGTTTGCCGGGGTCGCCATTTTCGAACAACTCAATGGCGATCATGGCGCCCAGTCCGCGCACGTCGCCAATCTCACGGTGCGTTTCCGCTATCTCCATCAGGCCATCGCGCAGCGTGTTGCCAAGCGTATTCGCTTTTTGCAGTAGATTTTCCTGCTCGAAAATGTCCAGTACCGCCAGTGCGGCGGCGCAGGCAATCGGGTTTCCGGCATAGGTGCCGCCCAGCCCGCCCGGCGCGATAGCGTCCATCACGTCTGCCCGGCCGGTAACGCCTGCCAGCGGAAAGCCGCCGGCGATCGATTTCGCAAACGTGGTAATATCTGCCGCAACGCCCATCTGTTCCATGGCGAACAGCGTACCGGTCCGGCCCGCGCCGCTTTGCACTTCGTCGGCAATCAACATAATGCCGTGTTGGTCGCATAGCGCGCGCAGTCGCTGCATAAACGCGGGAGAGGCGGCGTAAAATCCGCCTTCGCCCTGTACCGGCTCAATAATAATGGCGGCGATATCTTCCGGCGCGGCATCATTTTTAAAGATGCGTTCAATGCTGGCGATCGCGTCGTCGTCGCTGATGTTGTGTAGCGGGCAAGGATAAAGCGCGCGGTAGACATGGCCTGGCATCAATCCCATACCAGCAGAGTACGGGTGTACTTTCCCGGTCAGAGAGAGCGTGTAGTGGGTACGACCGTGGTAAGCGCCGCTAAACGCGATAGCGCCGCTGCGTTTTGTCGCCGCGCGGGCGATTTTCACCGCGTTTTCAACCGCTTCTGAACCGGTCGTGACCAGCAACGTTTTTTTGGCGAAATCGCCCGGTACCTTCTGGTTCATGCGTTCGCACAACGCCAGATACGGTTCATAGGCCAGCACCTGAAAACAGGTATGGGACAATTTCTTCAACTGCGCTTCGACCGCTGAAACAATGCCCGGATGTAAATGACCGGTGTTCAGGACGGCAATGCCGCCCGCGAAATCGAGATACTCACTGCCTTCGACATCCCAGACCCGACAATTTTCCGCCCGCTCGGCGAAAATCGGGTGAATCTGGCCCACGCCGCGAGGAACGGCGTTATGACGGCGCTGCATTAAAGCGTTATTGGTATTCATTAGCGACTCTCCTGTTAAAGGCCGATGCACATATATTTGATTTCTAAATAATCTTCGATGCCGTATTTGGAACCTTCACGGCCTAATCCGGAGGCCTTAATACCGCCGAAAGGCGCGACTTCGTTGGAGATAATGCCGGTATTAATACCGACGATGCCGTATTCCAGCGCTTCGCCGACGCGGAAAACGCGGCTTAAATCGCGTGCATAAAAATAGGCTGCCAGGCCGAACTCGGTATCGTTAGCCTGTCTGATGACGTCCGCCTCGTCGCTGAAGCGGAACAGAGGCGCGAGCGGCCCGAATGTCTCTTCTTTGGCGACTTTCGCGTTATCAGGAACATCCGCCAGAATGGTCGGTTGAAAAAAGTTGCCGCCCAATTTGTGCGCTTCACCGCCCGTAATGACGCGGGCGCCTTTTTCCAGCGCGTCGGCGATATGCTCCTGGACTTTCGCCACGGCTTTTTCATCAATCAGCGGCCCGATAGCGACGTCGGCTTGCAGGCCGTCGCCGACCGCGAGCTTATTTACCGCCTGGTTGAGTTTTTCCGCAAAACGATCGTAAACGCCGTCCTGAACATACAATCTATTGGCGCAGACACAGGTCTGCCCGGCGTTGCGAAACTTCGAAGCCAGCGCGCCTTCGACGGCTTTATCCAGATCGGCATCGTCAAAGACGATAAACGGCGCATTGCCGCCCAACTCCAGCGACACTTTTTTAATGTCTTTGGCGCATTGTTCCATTAGCTGGCGGCCAATCTCCGTCGAGCCGGTAAACGACAGTTTGCGTACCAGCGGGTTGCTGGTCAGCTCGCCGCCGATATCGCCTGCCGAACCGGTAACGACGTTAAATACGCCTGCGGGAATTCCGGCGCGCCGGGCCAGTTCCGCCAGCGCCAGCGCGGAAAACGGCGTCTGGCTGGCGGGTTTGAGTACCATTGTGCAGCCTGCGGCCAGCGCGGGGCCGGCTTTACGGGTGATCATTGCCGAGGGAAAGTTCCACGGGGTAATCGCGGCGGTGACGCCGATGGGTTGTTTAATCACCAGCAGCCGTTTATCAGCCTGATGACCTGGAATCGTGTCGCCATAGATACGCTTCCCCTCTTCGGCGAACCATTCAATAAACGAGGCGGCGTAGCTAATTTCGCCTTTCGCTTCCGCCAGCGGTTTACCCTGTTCCAGCGTCATCAGACGCGCCAAATCGTCCTGATGTTCCATCATCAGATTGAACCAGCGACGCAGGATATTGGCTCGCTCTTTGGCGGTGAGCGCGCGCCAGGCGGGCAGGGCGCGATTGGCGGCGTCGATGGCGTCGCACGTCTCTTCCGCCCCCATTTTGGGCACATTGCCAAGCGGTTTCCCGTTGGCGGGGTTGCTCACGGGGATGACATCGCCGCCGCGCGCGTCGCGCCAGTCGCCATCGATAAAGGCCTGCTGGCGGAACAGGGTAGAGTCGTTAAGTTGCATAATTGCTTCCTGTCTGAAGGGTTAACGGGTAAATGCGGCGTGTAATGCGTCCACGCTGCGTGCCGCACGCAGCGCACGTCCGGGGTTGATCTGGCTTTCGCGTAGCGCCTGAACTTTGCTGACGATATGCGCGCCGATAGGTATCGCTGATGTCGCCGCCGGGGAGGGGGCGTTACAGGTGTGAATGGAACGCGGCGTCGTGACAAACAGAAAATCATCAATCAGTTTGCCGTCCGGCGAAACCGCCTGCGCCCGCACGCCTGCCGGCCAGGGCTGGAGATCGTTGACGGTCAGGCTGGGGCAATACTTTTGTACTCGCCGCAAATAGCCGCTTTTGCACAGCGAGTTTTTCATCTCGCCCAGTCCGGAAAGCAGATGATTTTGCAGTACGCGACGAATGCCGGCGGAGCGGAAAATCTCCAGGGTGTCGGTGAAGGAAACGTCGCGCTTACGGTAGCCTTCGCGTTTAAGCGCCAGCACCGCATTCGGCCCGACCGTAACGCTGCCGTCGATCATGCGGGTAAGATGGACGCCGAGAAACGGCATTGCCGGATCGGGGATCGGGTAGATCAAATGGTTAACGATCCGGTTGTGTCGCGGGGCCAGACGAAAGTACTCGCCGCGGAAAGGGCAGATAATAAAACCGGGCTCCACGCCCAGCATTTTGACCAGCCGATCCGCCATCAGCCCTGCACAGCCGATAAGCGTAGCGGTTTCGATTTCCCGACCTTGCGAGGTGCGAATGACAACGCCAGCGGCATGTTCTGTTAGCGCGCTGACCTCGGCATGGTAGATGATCTCGCCGCCTTTGGCCTGAAAGCGGTTCGCCATGGCCGTCGCGACATCGCGATAGCTGACAATCCCGCTGGAAGGGACAAAAATCCCGCCCAGGCCAATGATATTGGGTTCGCGTTCACGCAGCTCCGCCGCGCTTAACCACTCGCGCTCTAAGCCGTTGGCCGCCGTCCGCTCCCATAGCGCGCGCATCCGCGCCATTTCCAGCTCCGAGGTGGCGACCAACATTTTGCCGCAGGTGTCGTAGCGGATGTTGTTTTGATCGCAAAAGGTTTTGGTCGCCTGATTGCCCGCCAGACAAAACCGCGCTTTGAGGCTGCCGGGCGTGTAGTACACCCCGGCATGGATCACGCCGCTGTTATGCCCGGTCTGGTGGCAGGCTGGCGCGGACTCTTTTTCCAGCAATGCGATGCGCGCATCCGGGTAGACATCAATAAGTTGCATGGCGGTCGACATGCCGATAATGCCGCCGCCGATAATCACAAAATCATACATCCGCGTAATTCCTTCGCCGTGGCGCTTATTGGTGAGTTTGATAATGGCTGGCGGCGTAGGCGAAGTAACCGCGCTGGCGCATCAGCTCGCGACGCAAGTCAGGATGCGGCGTAAAACGATCGCGTCCATGTAGCCAGAATAGATTGTTAATCAGCAGGAATTTGCCGACCGGTACCGGCACGGAGAGGATGTTTTGACTGGTTTCCAGCGCGTCTGAAAGCTCGCTGAGCCAGACGCCTTCTTCAAAGTCTTTTGGCTGGACGAACTGGTCGATATAACGCATGACCGGGCGGCCTTGTTGGTCGACATCAAACACCGGGTGCCAGACGTCATGGCTAACATTCTTGCTTGGCGGCGCCGCCCAGCGCATGACGCGACGCGCCAGCGGATGGGTAAAAAACGACTCCAGATGTTCCCAGTCATCAAGGTGCAGCAGCAGCGAGTTACCGCCTTCCATATTTTGTTCGTCGATTTTCATCATCAGCACGTAGTCGGTCACCTCCTCAACATAGGTACCGTCATTGTGCAGTTCCATTACGCGGTGGGGCTGGCGCAGATAACTGTCGGAGTTGTCGACGTTTTTGACCACGAAACGCGCGTAATACTGGCCGCTCATCGCATCGTAGTTGGAGCGACCAATAAGATGCGCCACCGCCGTCGCCAGTTTGACCATCTCTTCTGCCTGTGCGACATCATCGATCCCTTCGGCGCTGATCAACAGCGCGCCTTGTGCACGGTTGAGGAGCGTTTTGATCAACAGCGGTTGTAGCTGATTGCCGCACAGATCGTCGAGGATCTTGCCGATTTTGAAACGTAAGAAAGATTTGTATTCCAGCGCCTGCACCGGCCATTGCGCAACCTGATGGAGAAATTGTCTTGTGGTATCCGCCGTAAACGTTAACGCCAGCAGGCGCGGCGACTGCGCCGAAGGGGCAAGGGTGAAACCAGTATGGCGTTGGGCTAAATCATCTGTGTTCGCTTTTACGGCAGTCAGTGCATTCATCAGAATCATTCCTCTCGGTAAGATGGTCAGGGAGACATGGCGATGCTCATTTCGTAGCCATAAATTAAAAATATCGACATTTTCCAGGAACGCGTATGAAACAACCGCTTTTGTTTAATTATTGTGATCAAAAACAACAAATATTTAACAATGCAAAGGGTGAGGTTAACGGCGCCACGAGCCTGACAACGGCAAGAAGGGGTGTAAAATGAGAGCGTTATGGGGAAAGTGATGCTGGCGGGGTTGCCCGGCCTGACACATGAGCGCGTAGGCCGGACAAGTACAACGTATTTCAGCAGTCAATTAACCGGCGTCAACCTGCGGTTTACGGCTGTGTTTACGGATCAGACGTAACACTGGCGGTACGACAATGACCATGATCGCCATGATCAGCAGGGCTTTGGCAACGCCGCTTTGCCACAAAATCGCCATATTGCCGTTACTGATGGAGAGTGCGCGACGCAGGTTCTGCTCCAGCATTTCCCCCAGTACGAATCCCAGGATCAGCGGCGACATGGGGAAGTGCATTTTACGTAAAATGTACCCTAACACGCCGAGCGCGACCATCAGCACCAGATCGAAGGTGGTGCTGTGTACCGCATACACCCCTACCGCCGATACGGCAGCGATGGCGGGTACCAGGAACCACAGCGGAATGGTGAGCATACGGGTGAACAGACCGATCAACGGGATATTCATGATCAGCAGCATCACGTTCGCAATCAGCAGCGCAGCGATGAGTCCCCAGACGATATCCGGCTGTTCGGTGAACATCGCCGGGCCTGGCGTGATGTTGTACAGCGTCAGCGCCCCCATCATCACTGCCGTAGTGCCGGAACCGGGAACGCCCAGCGTCAGCATCGGGATGAAGGAGCCGCAGGCAGAGGCGTTGTTTGCCGCCTCCGGCGCCGCGACGCCGCGAATATCCCCTTTGCCGAAGCTATCGCTGTTGCCGCTGAGTTTTTTCTCGGTCATATAGGTAATGGCGCTGGCGATGGTCGCCCCGGCGCCGGGCAATACGCCGACAAAAAAGCCGATTACCGAAGAACGCAGGGTAGTGCCGATACACTGCGCGCCTTCTTTCAGGTTGAATAACATTCGACCCGTTTTGCGGACCATTGTTTGCCCGCTGCTGGTATGTTCCAGCATTAAAAGTATTTCTGATACCGAGAACAGGCCGATCACCACGACGATAAACTGTACGCCGTCGGAAAGATGAACGCTGTCAAAGGTAAAGCGATAAACCCCGGTGTTGGCGTCTACGCCGACGGTCGCAAGGCCAAGACCGATCAGCGCTGCCAGAAATGATTTAAGCGGGTTTTGCGCCATCATGCTGCCAAGACAGGCGATGGCAAAAACCATTAAGGCGAAATATTCCGCAGGACCAAAGGCCAGCGACCATTGCGCCAGTAAAGGGGCGAACAGAATGATGCCGCCGATAGCGATTAATGAACCGAAAAACGAGCTGACTGCGGAAATCGACAGCGCTACGCCGCCTTTCCCTTGCTGCGCCATCGGGTAACCGTCCAGCGCCGTCATGATCGCCGCCGCATCGCCGGGGACGTTGAGCAATATGGAGGAGATCCTGCCGCCATACTCACACCCAATGTACACCGTCGCCAGCAGAATTAGCGCCGACTCCGCAGGCAGATGCAACGCAAAGGCCAGCGGCAGTAAGATTGCCACGCCGTTGATCGGTCCCAGGCCCGGCAGCAGACCGACGATCGTGCCCACGAAGCAGCCAATCAACGCGATAACCAGGTTTTCCGGCGTCATCGCCACCGCAAAGCCCTGAGAAAGATATATCCAGGTATCCATCGTTGCTCCGTTAACTCAGCCAGGCGCCGAGAGGTAAGGTGACATCAAGCAGCCGGTCAAAGGCATACCACAGCAGAATACCCAATACCGCGCCGGAGATACCCGCCGCCGGAATCGTGGCGCCGAACAGCATCCCGATAACCATGGTGAGAAGCGCGGTGGCGATGGGAAAACCCAGCCATTCGAATCCCCAGGCATACATCAACAGGATGATGATCATGGTAATTAGCTTTTGCAGCACATGGCGGCGCGGCCAGCTAACCGTGTCGGGATGGCGCAATAACAGCGCCAGCGCGCAGAGCGCCATCAGGCCGATAATCCCCAGCGGAAAAGGGCGGGGGCCGACGGGTTCATAGCTGTATTCGCTTTGGATCTGCCAGGCGATGAATAGCCCGGCGATACAGAGCAACAGCCAGATACCCGCAAAGATACGATCGCTCATCATTGCCTCCGCGATTATTTCGCGAGTCCGAAGGCTTTCGCCTGTTCACGGTAATCAGTAACCTGTTTTTTCACGTAGTCATCGAGCTGCTGGCCGGTCATGTCGAACTCAAACAGGCCGCGCAGATCGCGCTGCTTTTTAAACTCGTCGGTTTGCTGAAGCTTCTTGAAGGTATCCACCCACCACTGGTAATCGGCATCGCTGACTTTGGGCCCGACGTAGAAGCCGCGAATAATCGGCCACACCAGGTCGTAGCCCTGTTCTTTAGCGGTAGGGATATTGGCAAGCTGGCCCGGCAGACGATTTTCTGAAAAGACGGCAAGCACGCGGATTTTGTCGCCGCCCAGATAAGGCACCATTTCACTGAGATCGCCGGAGACAACCTGAACATGGTTGCCCATTAATGCCGTCACCGGCTCGCCGCCGCCCTCAAAGGCAACGTAGCGCATCTTGTGCGGGTCGACGTTCGCCTTTTGCGCCAGCAACGCCGACTTCATCCAGTCCTGGCTGCCAATAGAGGCGCCAGCGCCAATGACCACGCTGTTGGGATCTTTTTCCATCGCCGTCATCAGATCTTTCAGCGTTTTCCACGGGGAATCCGCACGCACGGCGATCATGCCGTAATCAGTGCCCACGCTTGCCAGCCAGCGCACATCATCCACGCCGTAGCGACCAAATTTCCCCTGCGACAGGTTGAGCAGCGAACCGCCGGAAAAGGCGACCACAGTCCCGGGTTCGCCAGGGCGTTGGGCGACTATCGCGTTATAGGCCACAGCGCCGACGCCGCCGGGCATATACGTTACCCGCATGGGTTTCTCGATAGCGCCAGTCTCCAGCAAACTCACCTGAATCAGCTTACAGGTGAGGTCGAAACCGCCGCCAGGTTTGGCTGGCGCGATACATTCCGTTCGCGACGGCGCCTCCTGCGCCAGAACAGAGGTACTCATTAATAAAATGCTTGCAGTAAGGGTACGAAGTAATTGTTTTTTCATTTTTTATCCTCACGCCGGACGTCCGGATTTTTCAGGTTCGGAAGAAGATTTTTGTGATTATGTGAGCCGACATGTAGCAGTTCGGTTGCGTGATTGTTAAAACAATAACCTTTCAATTCCCTTTCAATGCGGCAGAAACTTTACAGGATGTGATATGCGTCTCTTATTGGCGGAAGATAACCGTGAGCTGGCTCACTGGCTGGAGAAAGCGCTGGTGCAAAACGGCTTTGCCGTGGACTGCGTATTTGACGGCCTGGCGGCTGACCATCTTCTGCACAGTGAAATGTACGCGCTGGCGGTACTGGATATCAATATGCTGGGAATGGATGGACTGGAGGTGGTGCAACGGCTGCGTAAACGCGGTCAGACCTTGCCCGTTTTGCTGCTCACGGCGCGAAGCGCGGTGGCGGATCGCGTAAAAGGTCTCAACGTCGGCGCGGATGACTATCTGCCGAAACCCTTTGAACTGGAAGAGCTGGATGCCCGTTTACGGGCCTTGCTGCGACGCAGCGCTGGGCAGGTTCATGAAGTTCAGCAACTGGGGGAATTGATCTTTCATGATGAAGGGTATTTTCTGTTACAGGGACAGCCGTTAGCGCTGACGCCGCGTGAGCAGGCGCTCTTAACCGTATTGATGTACCGACGAACGCGACCAGTTTCGCGTCAGCAGCTTTTTGAACAGGTGTTCAGCCTGAACGATGAGGTAAGCCCTGAAAGCATCGAACTTTATATTCATCGACTGCGTAAAAAACTTCATGGAAGCGATGTACGAATTACGACGCTGCGCGGCCTGGGTTATGTGCTGGAGCGCGGCGATGAAGTGGGTTAAGCCGCAATCGTTGTACCTGCAACTCTTGCTGTTCCTGGGGTTGCCGCTGATTCTGCTATGGGGGCTGTCGGCGTTTAACAGCTATGTCAATGCGCTACAGGCCGCCACTCAGGCTTATGATCGTACATTGCTCTCCTCGGCGCGAACGGTATCGGAACGGCTGGTGGTGCGCAATAACCATCTGGAAGTTAACGTGCCCTGGGTGGTGCTGGATAGCTTCGAGCTTAATATGAATGATCGACTCTATTACAAAGTCGTCGACCCTTCCGGAAAGGTCATTTCCGGTTATGACGATCTGCCTGCCATGCCGCCCGCTACGCCCCGTACCCGGCTTTATCCGGCGCTGGCGTGGTTCTATCATACCGAGTATCGCGGCGAGGCGATCCGCGTGGCGCGTTTGCTACAGCCGGTCAACGAAGGCGGCATTATCGGCATGGCGGAGATTTATGTCGCAGAGACGCTGCAGTCCCGTCGTTATCTGGCGGGCCAACTGCTGTTCTCTTCCTGGATCTCACAGGGGCTGCTGGTGTTGCTGACCCTGGTGCTGGTTGGCTGGTTATTACGCCGGATCCTGCGCCCTATGCGTCAACTTTCATCATTAATGGTACGCCGCGAACCGGGTCTGTTAACGCCACTGCCGGAACTGCTGCCGTGGTCGGAAACACGCTTGTTAATCGTGGCGTTTAATCGCTACATTGACAGGCTCCGCGGCATCCTTTCCCGGCAGGAACGCTTTAGCGCCGATGCTTCTCACCAGTTAAAAACGCCGCTGGCGGTGTTAAAAACGCAGGCGGCGGTGGCGTTAGCCAGCCAGCACCCTCATCACTGGTACGAAAGTCTGCAGGCGATGAGCGTAACGCTGGATAGCACCATTCAGCTCACGGAAAGATTGTTGCAACTTTCTGCGGTAAAGCATAAAGAGCAGGGCGAGCGGCGTTTTTCCCCAGTGAATCTGTACGATATCGTACAGAGCGGCTGCTTTACCCGCCTGGCGCAGGCGCGAAGTAAACATATCGACCTGGGCTACGAAGGCGAACAGGAAGCGATGTGGATCGAGGGGGATGAGGTACTGCTTAGCGAGCTGTGCGGAAACTTGCTGGATAATGCGCTGAAATACACGCCTGAGCAAGGCATCGTCACCGCGCGGCTTGAACGAGATGGCGATGCCGTGACGCTGGTTGTCGAAGATAGCGGCCCCGGCATTGATGATGAACACATCCATCTGGCGCTACAGCCGTTCCACCGGCTCGATAACGTAGGAAATGTGGCCGGGGCGGGCATTGGTCTGGCTTTGGTCAATGATATCGCACGCCTGCACCGTACTCATCCCCATTTTTCCCGTAGTGAAGCGTTGGGAGGGTTATACGTTCGGATACGCTTTTTAAGCCTTGTTCCGCAGTAATGCGCACAAATGTGTCAGCGGTAAAGCACGTTTACAAAAAGTCGCATCTTGAGGTGTGACGTTTTAATCAAATGATCATACATTCCCCCTACAAACCGTAGCGTTAATTAAAAATATAGTGGGTGCAGGGGCATGAATAATCATACTAAACGACGGGGAATAGCATTAACCGTCTTTCTTGTCGGGGTTAACATCCTGGCCTGGATTTGGGCGTTCTGTGTTTTTCATCACCATGCAGTCATGCTAAGTGCAGCCATACTGGCGTATAGCTTTGGGCTGCGTCATGCGGTTGATGCCGATCATATCGCAGCCATCGATACCGTCACCCGTAAACTGATGCAGCAGGGTAAAACGCCTTTAGGCGTGGGGGCGTTTTTTTCATTGGGTCATTCGACCATTGTCGTTCTGGCATGTCTGGCGATTGTTGTGACGTCGATGGCATTTCGCGATCGTATTGATGTTTTGCATCAATATGGTTCATTGATTGGTACGGCTGTTTCCGCTTTTTTTCTGCTGGCGATGGCCCTGCTTAACCTGTTTATTTTGTTCAACGTCTGGCGGCAATTTCGCTCGGTTACCCGCGGCGAGTCAGTGAGGGCGCATGACGAGGCCATACCTGGCGGGCTGATGACGCGTATATTTCAGCGTACGTTTCGTTTGGTCACTTCCAGTTGGCATATGTATTTTGTCGGTTTTCTGTTTGGTCTGGGATTTGATACCGCAACCGAGGTTGGGTTGCTGGGCATTTCCGCTTCAGCAGCCAACCAGGGGCTATCTCTCTGGTCGATGATGATTTTTCCTGTGCTGTTTACCGCCGGGATGGCGCTGGTGGATTCCCTGGATAACTTTGTCATGGTCGGCGCTTACGGTTGGGCTTTCTCGCATCCATTACGTAAGCTTTATTATAATATGACCATTACCGCCGCATCCGTCATTGTCGCGCTGGCGATTGGCGGGCTTGAGGCGCTGGGGTTGATTGATGATGCGTTACAGTTAAGCGGAACATTTTGGCAGACCGTAAGCACGCTTAACGATCATATGGGGAATGTGGGCTTCTGGGTAGTGGGCGCTTTCGTGCTATTCTGGCTGCTCTCGTTGTTGAATTATCGCTGGCGCGGCTATGATAAAATCACCCTCAATACCTGATTGATTTCTGTAAAAATAGCATTTCGGCAGTGGTGTCATATCATTGCCGAAGCATTTTATCTCCTGAGAGTATATTCTTCCCGGTAAGCGCGTTATTTTTCATGCTTGCCTTTCGTTATCAATTTAAGCAATCCGATATAACATACAATACCAAAAATAATAATAACAGTTGTATACCCAAGAATCAGCCAGTCTGCATGTGTCATAATATAATCCAGTTATCAGGTATCCCGTGTTAAGACGATCTTTAAGCCTGTTGTCAGCAAGAACCACTGTACCCGTTCAGTGCTGTTGGCAATAACGTATTGTTTATGCACAAGAGCGTTGTTACAAATAACGTATACATTGAGCATAGACCTCACCCACATTTTTGTAATGCCATAAAGCAAGGCTACACCTTTAATCTACTGACGGTATGCCAGGCCAGAAGAGATAAAAGGGTAGTTGTCATCATCATCTGTTCCTGACGCCAGGTTAATGACACACACATATGAAAATGTATAACCGCTGCACGCTTTTTAGCACGTTATCTGTAACATACTGTGTTAATCAATTCCATAAAACCGAGTATAGTGTAAGTGAATTTCGAGTAATTGTCATTATGATTATATGGTGGTTAACTTATTTTTCAAATTATGATTAAACTTTCGTTTTTTATCAGTTCATCAGGACTTATGAAAAATCTGGACGTAAAAAACATATTTACGTCCAGGCTTTCTTTTTAGCAAATCGATTTCCCGGTAAAATAGGGGGTCGACCACATGCGCTTATATTCCCATTCAGGCCTTAGTATGCCGATGGAAAAAAGTAATTTTTTTTGTCTTTCCTGGCAGTAATGTCTGGCGCGGTTAATATTTAGCCACATCAGTATGCTGCCGGGACTGAGTGGCCTGAACTCATTTTTAATTGCACCATTAGATACGTCAAAGTAGACGTTCATCTGGCTTTCAGATTTCAGTACGATATCAAATGCACAGGGTATCCCTTCAATATAAAGAATATGCCCAAACAGAAGGTGATGCAGTTGACTAAAAAAGTTGGTAAGGTTATCAGCGGGATAGCAGGATGAAGTATTGCCGAAACGAGACCGAAATAACTCGATAAAAATATGAGTCAGTTCATCAGAAGAACAATCAGCAACGCTTTTTACACTTCCGCCTTTTTTAAGAAACCGCTGATATTCATTACGGCGTGTTTTTTCAAACTTAGAAGAGAACGTTTCTTTGACCAGACAATTTTGTTTCTTTCTGGCGAGTTTCCATATGGCATTGCGTATTTGTGGCTGATGCAACGCCGAAAGTCGGTTAGTACGATCGGGCAAGAAGCAGCGTAAATCTGGCGCCATCGGAATAAGTATCTCATCTGAAGATAGCGGGAAGGTTCTGCGCGTCAGGATGCCAATATTCTGATCATTACAGATAAAGTAGGCGCCTTTAATCTTATCATCTTCTTTATAGTGGAAGAATTTAAAATGCCAGTTATGGCGCTTCATGAAATAATCCACAATATCTGGGTGCATATTGATACTACCGCCGTATTGCGTAAACACCTCCCGGTATAGGGAAAAGGAAGACGGTTGCCAGCGGGTTAATATACGCTTAACTTCTTGTATTTTCACCAAAACTCCTGACTTAGCTTACTGAAAATTCTATTTTGTATTATTTTTTCGCTCAACCAAATAAAAATGTGAAAAATGTTTAGCTTGTATTTAATGGTTAACATGCTAATCGATGACGTTATGGTGAAGGGAATAAGATTAAGATGTTGATCATAGCATGAGTGAAAGCGACGGTTTAATGCCGCGCTTTTCACTCGCAAGCCATTCTGTATTTAACCATCCAGTAGCGATACAGATTTCAAAGAGATCCGCTGAACGGTAGCAGGATCTGCACATCCGCGTATGAAATAGTTCTACCGGGAGAGGCTGTTAACCTCTTGTATTATTGTATCCAGAATATGATAGCGCTTCCGATACTCTGCGCGTTTTTTGCTGGGGATACTTTCAGGCGCTTTACGCATCACCTGTGATGGCAGATGATATAAGGCACCTTTCTTAACGCCGTTTAGCGACTCCCAGAATTCACTATAGCTGGCCACAAAAGTTTTTTTCTTCTGGAATAAGTACCTGAGTTGACGATAAACATGGTTGTTTTCACTTACCGCGTAAATCTCGTCGACATTACAGGCCTGCATCAATGTCGCAAATGCTTCATACAGCATCCGTTTAGGAAAGAGACCGTAACAATCTTTGGTGGCGTTACGTATGACTTGTGGGCCGATATGTTTACTGGGCCCTTGTAACCCGGCAACCAGCGCTATTTGCTTCCCTTCATGGCGGATAAAGGAAAATGATAAACGTGCCAACGGCGTATCATTGAAGCACAGCGTTAATGTCAGTTCACCTTCTCTGTCATAGCCACAGGGACCGCAGTAGATATCTACCAGAGCACCGTTTTTTCCTTCCAGGTGAGCGAGTAAGATTTGTTCCTCGGACAGAAGGATCTTTTTAATTTTACTTTCCGGAAAGGACTGAACGAACTGGTAGTGTTCCAGAATAGCCCTTGCCCGGCAACGTATGCTAAGTCCGGTATACAAATAGGGCCGCTGGATTTTTGCCGGCAACAGTGGACGATGAATAATCAGCGTTCTGGGCTGAGACAGATGGCATAATTCATTGAAGTATTTAATTGTCGTTACGGGGTTAATAAGGCAACGTAATACAAATTTATAGCGAAACTTACGCTCTCCCCAGCGTTTATGGCGATAAGGCGTCTGCGCCATGACTTCTTTTAACATTAATAATGGATTATATCTTTCCATATCACTTTGCTGCATCGTCATACTACGTCCCTACTACTCGATAGACTTATAACCGAGACGGTAGCCTGATTGAGTTAAACATAAAGGCAACGAAGAAGGCCTGTACAGACGACGTTGTTAAACAGTTTATCAATGGCAGCAATAAAATGCCTGAACGCGCTTTTTAATAGATTTTCTGCTAATGAGTGGGATGAGTCCTGAACGTAGTATTAAAACGAATGCCGTGTTTATTATTTTAAATAATGTTTATACTCTAAATAATTCGAGTTGCAGGAAGGCGGCAAGCGAGCGAATCCCCAGGAGCTTACTAAAGTAAGTGACTGGGGTGAGGGAACGCAGCCGCAGCACATGCAACTTGAAGTATGACGAGTATAAGCCAATATATTTATTTGGCTGGTATTGTGTAAGTCAGACAGCAACGCGTCGTGATGCGTGATTATGTAACCAGACGCAAAGGGGGTATTCACCTTATCTCTAAATGCAAATCTATATGATAAATTTTATCATGTACTGTGTTGCTCTCTCTGGGAGAAAATATATGCAGCGTTCACTCGGTAGTCTGGCCGGTATGGCTACATCTGCTTTTGGCGCGGGGACTTCTGCTGCTATGCGGCAAGCCACCTCTCCCAAAACTATTCTGGAACATATCATTAACTTTTTTACCTGTGGTGGGGTGCGTCGGAAAAATGAAGCACAATATCAGGAATTGATAGACACTATGGCTGATACATTGAAAAGTTCAATGTCTGACAGAGGTGCTCCGTTGCCAGAAAACATTATACTGGAGGATATGGGCGGGTGTCGTGTCGAATTTAATCTTCCTGGTGAGAATAACGAAGCTGGACAAGTTATTGTACGAGTCAGTAAAGGCGACAATTCTGAGACAAGAGAAATTCCGCTTGCCTCTTTTGAAAAAATATGTCGAGCTTTACTATTCAGATGCGAATTTTCTCTTCCTCAGGATTCTGTAATATTAACTGCCCAGGGAGGCATGAATCTTAAAGGCGCTGTCCTTACCGGAGCAAATCTGACGGCAGAAAATTTATGTGACGCAGACTTAAGCGGCGCAGATTTAGAGGGGGCAATACTGTTTATGGCGGATTGTGACGGTGCAAATTTTAAGGGCGCAAATCTATCGGGAGCATCATTAGGCGACAGTAACTTAACGAACGCCTGTCTGGAAGATAGTATTATGTGTGGCGCTACCCTCGATCGCGCTAATCTTACTGGCGCCAATTTACAACACACAAGTCTGTTAGGCTGTAGCATGGTAGAATGTAATTGTTCCGGTGCGAATATGGATCACGCTAATGTTTCAGGCTCAACCCTTATACGTGCCGATATGAGCGGTGCGACATTAAAGGGTGCTACTATAATGGCTGCTATTATGGAAGGCGCTGTCTTAACTCGGGCAAACCTGCAAAAGGCTAGTTTTACTGCTACGAACCTGGACGGGGCTGATTTGTCTGAGGCTAATTTAAGAAATACCAGTTTTAAAGATTGTACACTAACCGATTTGCGTACCGAAGACGCCACAATGTCTACAAGTACACAAACACTTTTTAACGTATTTTATAGTGAAAATATTTAGCCCTATTTGACGTAAATCTGAAATAAAAGCAATGTAAGAATAACAATCTGCTACTGAATAGTAGCTGAGAGTTAATTATTTACAGTATCTTTTATTATTACAGGAGTATGCGCCGGTAAAAATATCTGAATAACCATTTCTATTTTCTCAAGTAGAACTTCCAACTAAAGCGAATTGTTTGAAAAGGAAAACGTTATGCCTGGATGTATAAGTGCCTGTTCGTGCGTTGCCAGCCCGACGCCTCCCGATCCTAAGGCCCCCCCTAAGCCTAAGTGGATAGAGTTAAAAGGTTATTGTGTTACATGTACTAGTCAGGAGGATATTCGTCCACCTAAAGAGGGTGAACCAAAGCAAAAAATGACACCCAGCGAGTTAGTGCTGTTACGAGGTCTTTTAAAAGACCTGGGGGTAACACAACATCCCTGGCAAGACCCGACAGTAAAATCCACTAACTGTGGGTTGCCATATTTTCCAGTAGATCCTGGAGAACGAGAAACCGATGTTTGATGGTTTTCTGTCTGCAAAGCGCCTGATAATTATTACCAGGCGCTTTGTATTTTGGCGCCAACATCACTTTCATTGTCATATATCGAATGACTACAATCGTATCCGATCCCGCCATTACCCTGACGGCAAACTGTAAGAACGGTTTGCCGTCGACAGGGAAGCGCCGGTGAACTCTGAACCGCACTATACCATCTTACCTGGGTGTTTATTATCATTAACGCTTTGAAAAATAGTTTTATTTCATCTATTTCTGTTTTGTAAAACCTCCGTTCAGTAGGCGCATTCTGCCACCCTTCCCGGATTTACTGGCAAAGCGGAGCCCGGACAGAGAGTCATATTGCAAAATCCCATTTCCGTTTTTTATTACCAGATTTTTGCGGTCGAAAGATTGCCTTTTTCTTAATTGAATGATAATTATTATCATTAGCATATGATAATAATTACTATATAGACGTAACCTGGCAAGGATGTGAGCTTGAGGGCAACAGCGCTACTTTAGACATTATTTAGGGAATGGGTATGAGAGTTAAGAAGTTCATCTGGTTAATAACCGTGGTTTCTACAGGGATTAATAGTCCATTATCAGCAGCAGAATCTACTGACGACAACGGCGAAACGATGGTGGTTGAATCCACCGCCGAGCAAGTATTAAAGCAACAGCCGGGCGTTTCGATTATTACTCGTGACGATATTCAAAAGAATCCTCCCGTTAACGATCTTGCCGATATTATTCGTAAGATGCCTGGGGTTAATCTTACCGGCAATAGCGCCTCGGGGACGCGCGGAAATAACCGACAAATTGATATTCGTGGTATGGGGCCGGAAAATACCTTAGTGCTGATTGACGGCGTGCCGGTGACGTCGCGAAATTCGGTTCGCTATAGCTGGCGCGGAGAACGCGACACCCGTGGCGATACGAACTGGGTGCCGCCGGAGATGGTAGAACGTATTGAAGTGATCCGTGGGCCCGCTGCCGCGCGCTATGGCTCCGGTGCCGCAGGTGGGGTGGTGAATATCATCACCAAACGCCCCACTAATGACTGGCACGGCTCGCTGTCGCTCTATACCAACCAGCCGGAAAGCAGCAAAGAAGGTGACACCCGGCGGGGTAACTTTAGCCTTAGCGGCCCGTTGGCTGGAGATACGTTGACGATGCGCCTGTACGGTAATCTCAACAGAACCGATGCCGATAGCTGGGATATTAACTCCTCCGCCGGTACCAAAAATGCCGCCGGACGGGAGGGGGTCACCAATAAAGATATTAATAGCGTCTTCTCATGGAAAATGACCCCGCAGCAAATCCTTGATTTTGAAGCGGGATATAGTCGGCAGGGGAATATTTATGCTGGCGATACGCAAAACAGTACTTCAAACGCGGTTACCAAAAGTCTGGCGCAGTCCGGGCGGGAGACCAATCGCCTGTACCGGCAGAATTACGGTCTAACTCATAACGGCATCTGGGACTGGGGGCAAAGCCGCCTGGGGTTCTACTATGAAAAAACCGATAACACCCGCATGAATGAGGGGCTCTCCGGCGGCGGCGAGGGGCGTATTACCAACGACCAGACGTTCACCACTAACCGCCTGACCTCGTATCGCACCAGCGGCGAGGTGAATGTCCCGGTGATATGGCTATTTGAGCAAACGCTCACCGTCGGCGCGGAGTGGAACCGCGATGAGCTGAACGATCCTTCCTCTACCAGTCTGACGGTTAAGGATAGCAATATCGCCGGGATTTCCGGTTCGGCGGCTAACCGTAGCAGCAAAAATAAATCGGAAATCAGTGCGCTGTACGTTGAAGATAATATCGAACCCATGGCCGGTACCAATATTATTCCGGGTCTGCGTTTTGACTATTTAAGCGAATCCGGGAGTAATTTTAGTCCCAGTCTTAACCTTTCCCAGGAGTTAGGTGAATACGTCAAGGTGAAAGCCGGTATTGCCCGTGCCTTTAAGGCACCGAACTTGTATCAAACCAGTGAGGGGTATTTACTCTATTCGAAAGGCAACGGTTGTCCAAAAGATATTACGTCGGGCGGCTGTTACCTGGTTGGTAATAAGAACCTCGATCCTGAAATTAGCATCAATAAAGAGGTCGGGCTGGAATTTACCGTAGACGATTACCACGCAAGCGTCACGTATTTCCGTAACGATTATCAGAATAAGATTGTCGCAGGTGATAAAATTATTGGCAGAAGCGCATCTGGCGCTTATGTATTGCAATGGCAGAACGGCGGTAAAGCGCTGATTGAAGGTATTGAAGCCAGCATGGCTGTTCCGCTGATGCCGGACCGTCTGAACTGGAATACCAATGCGACTTATATGATCGCGTCTGAGCAAAAAGATACCGGCAATCCCTTATCGATAATCCCGAAATATACGGTGAATACCTTCCTCGACTGGACTATCACCAGCGCGCTCTCCGCTAACGTCAACTGGACGTTATACGGCAAGCAAAAACCGCGAACACATGCGGAGTCGCGTAGTGAAGAGACCAAAGGATTGTCCGGGAAAGCGCTGGGGGCTTACTCACTGGTTGGTGCCAACGTTAACTACGATATCAACAAGAACCTGCGTCTTAATGTCGGTATCAGCAATATCTTCGATAAACAGATCTATCGCTCCGCCGAAGGGGCAAATACCTATAACGAACCGGGTCGGGCTTATTATGCCGGTGTGACGGCCTCGTTTTGATGGATTATGCCCGCCGCTGGCGGGCATATTCTGGCGGCGGGTTAATGGCAGCGTGGTTTTTGGCTTGCCGGTTCGCGACTGATATCCAGCAATGCACTGCGAAAAGAGGCGTTAAACATGGGCCCGTGGCCCAGGCCCGGGTAATGCTGCAGGGCCGCGTTAACGCCGTTGTTCTCAAGCGTTCTCACGGTCTCCTGAACTTTTTGCAGGAGCTCGGCCATCTGGCGTTGCCTGCTATCCCCATTCGACGCTGAACCTTCCATTATGATGAGTTTTTTATGGCAGAACAGCGACGGCTTCACTGCCGTAAGGCGATTCAACAGGACAAAGTTATCCCTGCTGAGTGACGGGCTGGCGCTGTAATAGATATGAAAGAAGGATGACGACAGCCAGGAGTCTAAAACGAACAGGCCGCCATAAGAATGTCCCCATACCCCGCGCCGTTCGGAGTTGATGGTTATTCCTTGTTCCACCTGCGGCGCGATATGTCTCTCCAGTAGCTGGCGGAACGCTGGCCCGCCGCCGGTCTTACGATGAAAACGCGGGTTATTTTCACTGCCTTCGATTCCCGGCGCCGGCGTATAGTCATAAGCTCTGCCGTTAAGATCAAACGGCAGGTTAGTCTGATAGCCAATCGCCACAATCACCGGCGGCGAGTGGTCTGCCAGCTGTTTGAGCAGCGTCTCCGTCAGTCTGTCCATCACTGCGTTGCCGTCCAGCATATATAAGACAGGATAACCCGACGGCGGGGCGGCTTTATTGGGAATAGCGGTCCATACCCGGTAATGTCTTGCGCCATCGGCAGATTGAAAGTCATTGACCCTAAAATGGTAATATCCCGAACCTTTATCAGCAATATTCGGTCCTAATGGCTGCATATCCGGCTGCGCATAACTCAGCGCGCTAAAACAAAAACTCACTAAAAATAGCGCCATGCGATAGCACTTGTTGTGGTACTGGCGACCATACATCGGATGTGATTCCTTTTTGGCAGGTGAAGTTTTATCGGGGCAGTAGACGTAATCCGTCAATCAGCGCGCCGCGCCACCAGGCATAATCGTGACCGCCGGTGTACACGCTGCAATGGCTTTCAACGCCGGCGGCGCGCAATTTTTCATGCAACTGTTTGACCTGCGGGACCGTCGAACCTTCCAGCGATCCCACGCACAGATGCGTACGTACGGCTGGCGAGGGCGCGGATAACACATGTTCGCTGACCCATGAGCGCTCTTCTGCGCTGAAATGGGGCGGGCGATTGCGGTTGTCCGGCGTCCACCACATTGAGGGGGAGTGGCTCAGCACCAGGCCGAAGCTCTCTGGCGCGTGGCGGGCCGCCATCAGCGCGGTCACGCCGCCGAGGCTTTGCCCTGCTAGCACCGTTTGTGTACGGTCCGCCCACTGTCGTTCCGGGTATTTGGCGCGAAGGGTTGGCAGCAGGCGTTCGGCAATGTCGAGCACCAGCTCGCGGCGACCGCCGAGGATTGCGACGCGTTCACGCGCATTGATATTATCAACGCCGAGTACGGCCACCGGCGCGATGCGTCCGCTGCGGATGGCGGCGTCAATGGCGGCGCTTACCCCAAGATGGTCGAACCAGATCTCGCCATCCGTGAGTACCAGCAAGCCCAGCGGTTGTTCGACAGGAACGTCAGGAAGATACAGCCGCACACGGCGACGTTGTCCGGCGAGCCGATGTTCTGAGGTGAAAAGCTGCCCGGCGTAAGCGCGACAGCCTGACCACTCCTCCTGTGCCGGGGCATGATCCAACGCCAGAACGGACTCCTGCGCATTGCCCCGAACATTTATTCCCGGCGTGCTGTTCAGCGGGTCCGCCTTCCCGACAAGGGGGGCGAAACGGCTTCCAAGCTGCAACACCGTCTCGTCCGGGGTTTCCGGTGGTATTTCGACCATCGTATAGGAACCGCAGTAGGACGCCGGTAAGCGAAGCGTCAGATGCCAGATATCCGTTGTGGGCAGTTGCGTCATCATACCTTTCGCCACGTTATCTTTATCGGTGACACGGTTCAGGCGAACATAAACCCCCCGCAGAGGAGAGGCGGCACGCCACAGGAAGGTGACTTCCCGTTCATCGTCTGCGCCGTTAATGGCTGTCACCAGCGGCAGCGCGAGCGAGTTTACTTCTCGCCAGAAGTGAGAAGCGTCAACCTGTCTTCCGGCGGCGAGTTGGCGGCGAAGGCGCGTAGCGGTCTGTATAGCGACAGGAGCGACGGGCGGGCTCAGTCTCATTCTTTGTATTCCATCTCGTTTATATTTCGGTCAGTATCAATAGCTAAAGCGGCTGTTACAGGAACAGCCGCTTGCGGGCTTTCTTTTGCGTAAATCGTGGCGATAAAAACTATCCTACGACCTCTCCTTGCGTATCGCGTGTCTGGCCGACGCTGGCCCGCCACAGACGAGCATACAGGCCATGAGCCGCTATCAACTGCTCATGGCTGCCATATTCAGCGATACATCCTTTATCGATTACGACAATAACATCGCAGCGGCGAGCGGTGGTCAGTCGGTGCGCGACGATAAGCGCGATGCGTTTCTCGGTATGCGTCACTCCGGTAAGCGAGGTTATTAAGCGCTCCTCGGCGCTGCGGTCGATACGTGCTGTCGCCTCGTCGAGCAGCAGAATGTGCGCCTGCGCCAGTTGGGCGCGGGCGAGGGCAATCAACTGACGCTGGCCCGCGGACAGATCCGTGCCGCCGTTATTGACCGGAGTACGAAACCCCAGCGGCAGATGTTGCACAGTTTCAAAGAGTCCCGCCTGTCGCGCCGCGATCTCCACCTCCGTGTCGCTGCTGTCTGGCCGTGAATAGCGGATATTTTCGGCAATATCGCCGCTAAATAATGCGACATCCTGAGTGACCAGCCCCGTCTGGCGACGATAATCACTAAGCGACGCGGCATCAATTAGGCGCTCACCGACACGGATTTGCCCGCTGCCGGGAGAGTAGAGCCCGGCCAGCAGCTTGATCAGCGTCGATTTGCCGGCGCCGCTACGTCCGACCACCGCGACTACCGTTCCTGGCGGAATGGTGAGCGAGAGATTATCAAGCACAGGTTGCGTTTTTTCGGGATAGCGGAATGTCAATGCCTCCAGACGTAGCGCGCCGCCAGTGCCAGGCGTTATGGAGGACGGTTCAATATTCTCCGTTTCCTCAGTCGCCAATAGCGCATTGATATGTTTGCCGCTGGCGGTCGCCTGCTGCCAGGAATCAACAATGCCTGACAACTGCTGTACCGGGCCATAAAATTGTCCCAATAGCAGGAAGAACGCCGCCAGTATCCCGGGCGTCATTTCGCCTTCGGCGACCCGGGTCGCTCCGATTAAAAGCACGGCGGCATAGGCAGCCTCGGTGCAGAAGGTCAGGAACGGAAAATAGACAGCAAGGTATTTTTGCGCCCGCACGCGGGTGGCGCGGAAGTTGTCTGATAACGCCCGTAGCCTGGCGGCTTCCTGCTTCTGTTGACCGTGTGACTGCACTACCCGCATACCGGAGACCTTTTCCTGAAGCGTACTGTTCACCTTACCAATTTCCAGCCGTGCCTGGGCGTAAGCAGGCGAGCTCAAACGGCGGTAAATCCACGTCGCCAGTATCACTACAGGTACGGCGCTTAATGCCGTTAACGCAAGAATGGGGTCAAGCCAGAACATTGCCGCGGCGATAGCGACCATCGTCACGATGCTGGTGGCCGCGCTGGCAAGACCGTTTTGCAGAAATCGGGCGAGTGAATCAACGTCGACGGTCATGCGAGTAAGACGCGAGTCGATGTGCTTCTCGTGCCAGGGAAGACTCAGGCGTAGCAGGTGGCTGAAGCTGCGTAAGCGTACCGTATGCTGTACCGACTCTGCCGCGCGGGCGGCGAAGATCGTTTGCAGCGCATAGCAGCACCAACCGATCGCCACCAGGCACAGCGCGAGCAGGGCGCATATGCCAATAGTCGACATATCCCCTGCGGCAACGCCTGAGTCAATACCGCGCTGCAAAAGCACCAGCACGCCAACGCCTGCGGCGGAATCAAGCGCGATAAGCAGGGCGGCGATGACGAACATCCAGGCTACTGGCGTCAGCAGCGATGAGACTTGACGCCCGTGGCCTGCCAGCGCCATCTGTACGGCGCGTTCCGGAACGCGCGTCATCCGGTCGACAAAACCTTTTCCGGCGGTTGTCTGGCGCTCATGCGCGTCGTCGGATTTTACCGCCTGCGTTGTTGGCCATAGCGTACGTTGTTCTGCCGGGGCAAGGGCGAGAAAATCCCCCTCGCCGCTCATCAGCGAGCGAAACGTCGGACACCTTGCATCCAGCTCCGCCTGGGTACCGATATCCACGACGCGGCCTTTATCCAGCACGACGATCCGATCGGCTAACTGCAGTGTTGAACGGCGGCGTGCAATCACCAGCAGCATATGCTCATTATCGGCATAACGACCAAGAGCCGTGTTAATTTCCGCTTCAGTACCGGCATCGACCGCCGAGGTGGTGTCATCGAGAATCAGCAGTTCCGGCGCGGTAATCAGTGCCCGGGCTAGCGCAATACGCTGGCGTTGGCCGCCGGAGAGGTTGCTTCCGCGTTCGGTCAGTCGGGTGTTGAACCCCTGCGGTAGCGCATTGATGAACCCGCTGGCGCCTGCGGCATCGGCGGCGCGTCGAATGTCGTCCTGAGTCGCTTGCGGGTGCCCATAGGCGATGTTTTCCGCCACCGTACCGGCAAACAGAAACGCGTCTTCAAAAACTACGCCAACGCGACGACGAAGCGCCGTCAGTTTCAGGTCGCGAATATTCTGTTGACCCGTAGTGGTGTTGAGCCATACTCCGCCGGAGGTGGGATCGTAAAAGCGCGCCAGCAACATCAGCAATGTTGATTTTCCGGAGCCGGATGCGCCAACCACCGCCACGGTTTCACCGGCGTGAATGGAAAACGAGATCTCATTGAGGATACGGTTACCGTTGTCGTAGTGGAAACTCATCTTCTCCACGTCCAGCCCGATAATCTGACCCTCAACCGACTCAGTACCGTCTTCCATGCGAGAACGCGTGTCGATAAGCGCGAAGACGCGCTCCACCGACGCCTGTGTGCGCTGTGCGATAACCAAAAACGATGCCAGTACGCGGGTGGGGCCGGTCAACATAGCGAGAAAACTCGCGAACGCAACGAAGGTTCCCAGATCGATGCGCCCGTTCATCACCGACCAGCCGCCATAGCACAGCAGGACGATTTGCCCTATCACCGGTAGCGCCAGCATGGTTGCGCCCGGCATCGCCTGCGAGATAGCGGCGCCGATGCGTACCCGCACCATCTGCCGCGACTGACCATCGAGCCAACGCGTTTCGCGTAACTCCGCCACGCAGGACTTCACCACTGAGATCTGTTCCAATACTTCGCGCATATGCTCCGTCATGTGCGCCAGCCGGTCTGAGGCAAGCCCCGTTTGCGCGAAAACACGGCGGCGGGCGCGCAGGGCGGTAATAGCAAGGGCGGCCAGTACGCAAATCACGATAAGCGTCATGGATGGCGACATCCATAGCATCACCGCGATACCGGCCACATAGTAAGTGAGCACCGCCAGCGGCACCGGACACATCTGTAGCAAGGTGTGTACCTGTTGAAGATCGCTGTTGGTACGCGAAATGACCTGCCCGGTACGCAAGGCGTCCTGGCCTGCGCCGTCCAGTTTTTGAATACTATCGAACGCACGGCTACGTAACGTATGCTGAACCCACAGCGAGAGTTCCCCGGCATAGCCGCGGCGCACGTAATTCCCGATAAAATCAAAAAGGGCAATTAACAGCAGGCCGCAGGCAAGTAACGGCAGGTGGGTTGTATCGCCTGCTATCGCGTCATTGACGGCCTGACGCGTTATTAGCGGCGTCAGCGCAGCCAGTAAAATGGTCGATACTGATGCTACGATGACAATGATGCTCAGTTTTTTACGTTCCCAACACACGCGGGCAAGGCGAACTATCCAGGCACGAGCGGGCATGGGGGAATGAGTCGCGGGCATTAAGCCTCCTTATCGGTGAAAGATGAGATATGGCGACACACGCTGGGTTCAGCCGCCATATTGTCATTGCGCTGCCGCGGTTAGCCGTGTTGCAGCATGGCGATCAGTTTTTTTGCCACCTCGGTCGGGCAAGGCTGGGCCGCCATTTCCGCCGCGACCTCCTGCGACGCCTCGCGAAGCGCGTGATTACCGAGGAAGGTATTGATCATGCTGCTCGTAAGTCCGCTCTTACCGGGAATAATTCCGCATCCGCGCTCGACCACGGCGCGGGCATTGACGGGTCTGTCGGCACCCTGACCAAAGACTATCTGCGGAATGCCGGCATGTAGCGCCGTCAGGGTGTTGCCTGCGCCGCCATGGTGGATAAAACCGTCGGCGCCGTTAAGGAAAACGCCCATCGGAAGCCAGTCGACCAGACGGACATTCGGCGGCAGTGAACGTAAATCCGAGCGGGCGTTTGCCGGAAGATGCAGGATGATTTCGGCATCTACTTCGCCGGCAGAATCCATTACCCAGGAAATCAGATCCAGGCCATCCACCATCGGTTTGACGGTGCCGAGGCTGACCAGAAGACGCTTGCGATCAGGTGTACGTTCCCACCATTCTTCCCAGACGGCGCCGCCGTTATACGGGACGTATTGCATGGAGATAACCGGCTCTCCGTCATTTTGCAGTATGCTCATGCTGGGCGGTGTGACGTCTATCCACGCCAGATCTCTTGGTGGCGCGCTGACCCCATGGCGGCGGTAGGCGTCAGAAAGTGATTTCGTCACGCCTTTGATGTGCCTGGGCGTATGACCGAAGCCGACGGTTTGCATCACTACCGGAATGTCATACTTAGCGGCAATCAGTGGTCCAACGACCCCAAGAGGAGGGTAGACGATGAGATCTGGCCGCCACTGCCCGGCGAACGCGACCAGCGGGTCAGTCATCTCTTCGCTGAAGAATGAGAAGTTCCCCATTTTTGTTCCAATGTTATTTTCTTTTCGCAATGCCTCCTGACGGCGATAACCCGCTTCCGAATCGAAACCAGGCGCAGCATCAAATACCACCAACCCAGCTTCGGCTGCTTTCTGTGCAAATTTTCCACCGCTTGCAATCAGCACTTCATGGCCATTAACACGAAACGCTTGCGCCAGGGACAGCACAGGGTATAGCAGTCCATACAGTGGTGGACCGACAAACAGAATACGCATGAGAAATCCTCTCTCTCCACGTCATACATCGAACAAGTCGTTAATGAGAATGATAATAATTACCAATATCATTTGGAAAATGCAATAACTAATACGACACTTGATCATGTGATGATTTTTTGCGTAAAAATCGGGAAAGAGGAGAGCGTTAAGCGGTGAAGTTTGGTTTCAGACTTATTTACGTGCGTATGGTCGCGAAGGCAAAGCGCCAGGATTGGGGAACTGGATTCGCATACCAGACGCCCGTGGATTATTAATGATAACTTCGCACATAACCTTTCAGACAATGAGGTAAACGTACCGACAACAAGGTAACGGGAAGCGTAGGTAGTAGTATTGATAACGCGTTGCCGGGCAATTTAACGGTGTCCGGCGGCGGATCGTGTTCTGTGCAGACTTTCCGGCGTTAAATCCCGTATCACCTGCGAGCCTGGACTATCTCTGTGGTATCAACTCTGTAGTAATTTTGTCCCCTTCGTCTTCATTAACCAATGAAACCAGCTTTAACGTCACCGTTCGAATGTTGCGAACGAACAGCTCCTTATGCGGATATCGTCACCGCTCTGCGATTTTTATAGCGCATCAGCCACACGATTTATTGGTTCTTGAAAACCAAGGTTTTTGATAACCAATGTTATGCCAGGCTTACCTGTGTCATCCAGGTTATCGACACTTGAGGCATAAACTTTACTACTTTTTCCGTCTGTAATTGCTTACACCTAACGTTTTGATTAAAAAGCCTTTCTATGTGAACGCAGTATCTGCTAGTGTTTTGAGCGATATCGTCTATAGCTGGATGTAACATAGGCCTTATCGTGAGCGCGCTACACTATATATGTTAATGCGTTGAATTTTTTCTCTTTTTAATTAGATGCTGTCTTTTTTGTATACCCTTCCGGTTTATTTATGCCATACGCCTGTATTACAAAAACGTTATATCCATCCTGTTGTAATTTTTATTTTAATTCATTCGTTTTTTTATGCGGCTTGCCGGAAAATATCTGTATAAGGTAGATACGCCAATACCAAAAATAATAGCTAGTTGCTGCCGAGGATGGCCTTTCTCTAATAGCCGGCTAATCTGTTCCTGTTCATGTCTATTGATCGCCCGAGGGCGCCCTCCCAGTCGTCCTTGCGCTCTGGCGGCAGCCAGTCCGGCAAGGGTTCGCTCGACAATTAATTCTCGCTCCATCTCGGCCAGTGCTGACATTACATGAAAAAAGAATCGCCCCATCGCGCTACTGGTATCAATACTATCGGTTAAAGAATGGAAGTGAGCTCCACGTTCATGTAATTCTGATATTAACGCCACCAGATTTTTCACGCTACGGCCCAGTCTGTCTAATTTCCAGACGACAAGAGTATCGCCTTTATTTACATACTTTAACGCCCGTTTCAGGCCGGGGCGGTTTGCAATCTTGCCACTGATACGGTCCTCAAAAATGCGGTCACAATTTGCACTAGTAAGCGCATTACGCTGTAAATCGATATTTTGGTCAATTGTTGACACCCGAATATACCCAATAGTAGCCATGATTTTCTCCTTTACATCAGATAAGGAAGAATTTTAGTCGCTTTTCTCATGGAGGATTGCTTTATCAAAAACCTTCCAAAAGGAAAATTTTATGGCACAAGTAATCAACACTAACAGTCTGTCGCTGCTGACCCAGAATAACCTGAACAAATCCCAGTCCGCACTGGGCACCGCTATCGAGCGTCTGTCTTCCGGTCTGCGTATCAACAGCGCGAAAGACGATGCGGCAGGTCAGGCGATTGCTAACCGTTTCACCGCGAACATTAAAGGTCTGACTCAGGCTTCCCGTAACGCTAACGACGGTATCTCCATTGCGCAGACCACTGAAGGCGCGCTGAACGAAATCAACAACAACCTGCAGCGTGTGCGTGAACTGGCGGTTCAGTCTGCTAACAGCACCAACTCCCAGTCTGACCTCGACTCCATCCAGGCTGAAATCACCCAGCGCCTGAACGAAATCGACCGTGTATCCGGCCAGACTCAGTTCAACGGCGTGAAAGTCCTGGCGCAGGACAACACCCTGACCATCCAGGTTGGTGCCAACGACGGTGAAACTATCGATATCGATCTGAAGCAGATCAACTCTCAGACCCTGGGCCTGGATACGCTGAATGTGCAGAAAAAATATGATGTGAAGAGCGAAGCAGTTAAAAGCGGCGGTGGGGCAACCCTCAATACTGCTGGTCTTAATGATACAGCTCTTAAAGCGGGTGTTGGTGGTGCAACAAACGGTACTGCTGCAATTAAGGATGGTAAAGTCTTCTTCGATGCAACTGATAATAAATATTTTATTGAAGTAGAAGGTTTAACCGCTGGCGACGCTACTAAAAATGGTGTTTATGAAGTTAGTGTTGCAGATGATGGCACTGTTACAATGCCGGCAACCACGAAAGTGGCAGGAGGCATGCCAGCCACGGCGACGGCAGTAACCGAAACGCAGCCAAAACCTGTAGCTCTCAGTACAGCAGTTAAAGATCAGTTGACCGACAGTGGTATTAGTGCTGCTGATGCTGCAAAAGGTCAATTAGTTACGATGTCTTATACGGATAAAAACGGTAAGACTATTGATGGCGGTTTCGGTGTTAAAGTTGGGGCTAATATTTATGCTGCAACAAAAAATAAAGATGGATCGTTCAGCATTAACACCACTGAATATACCGATAAAGGCGGCAACACTAAAACTGCACTGAACCAACTGGGTGGCGCAGACGGTAAAACCGAAGTTGTTACTATCGACGGTAAAACCTACAATGCCAGCAAAGCCGCTGGGCACAACTTCAAAGCACAGCCAGAGCTGGCGGAAGCGGCTGCTACAACCACTGAAAACCCGCTGCAGAAAATTGATGCCGCGCTGGCGCAGGTGGATGCGCTGCGTTCTGACCTGGGTGCGGTTCAGAACCGTTTCAACTCCGCTATCACCAACCTGGGCAACACCGTAAATAACCTGTCTTCTGCCCGTAGCCGTATCGAAGATTCCGACTACGCGACCGAAGTCTCCAACATGTCTCGCGCGCAGATTCTGCAGCAGGCCGGTACTTCCGTTCTGGCGCAGGCTAACCAGGTCCCGCAGAACGTGCTGTCTCTGTTACGTTAATTTATTTTGTTTTATTCAGCCCCGTGAATCCGGGGCTTTTTCATTCAGCATAGATGAATATATCTTTATGGAATGTATAGCTGTAAATGATATTTCCTACGGGCGAGAGGCTGAAATATGGCCGCGGGATTATTCTATGCTTGCTCGTCGAGTTCAATTTCTACGTTTTAATGATATCCCTGTTCGATTGGTGAGTAATAATGCCCGGATAATCACAGGCTACATTGCGAAGTTTAATCCGAAGGAAAATTTGATTCTGGCTTCGGATAAACCTAAAGGAAATAAGCGCATTGAAGTTAAACTAGAGTCTCTGGCAATTCTTGAAGAATTATCAGGTAATGACGCTTTTAATCTTTCGCTGGTGCCGGCTGACGGATTTAATCTTCAGCAATATACTCCATCAAGAAGAGATTATTTCTCGATTTGCAATAAGTGCTATAAACAGGGAGTCGGTATCAAAATCTATATGAAGTATGGACAGGTTTTGACTGGCAAAACGACAGGCGTAAATGCGTGTCAGGTTGGTGTGAGGACATCCAATGGCAATCATATGCAAGTTATGTTTGACTGGGTGAGCAGGATCACGTCTTCGGATTATGCTGAATAACGCATACGGTAACAAAAAATTCCGTGAGAAAATATTGCTCCTGGAGGAACAGAGACCATTCGACAGCGCATAGATAGTTTCGCCGCTGCTCGTGCCACTACGGCCAGGACGCTTAAAGCAGCTGACAGAAAAGAATTGATCATTAAAGCTTCGCAAAGAAGGTCTGCTGAATCTTCGCAAATCTATGGATACCGTAGCCCAACATCCTGGCGTCTCACGGGCAACTGCTTATCTTTATGCTCGACAGTCTGACTGCGAGCTTTGCCCCAGCCAGGCAGGACTCTCAGTGAGTGTTCTATTTTCTTTGACTCTCGTATTCCAATTCTTTCGGGAGTTATTGGTGAGACTTTTGGCGTTTTGCCCTGTCACCCATCGCGCAGCCGCTTTACCCACCGCGTCATTTGACTCCAGTGTCCGTAAGGTTCTCTGCAATCCTCACCAGGCGGCAATGGACGTAAAAAAGCCCGCAGAGCTTGTGCTATACGGGCTTAGTAGACTTTACTGAACTTCAGTACATCAATATTTGGTGGAGCTGGCGGGAGTTGAACCCGCGTCCGAAATTCCTACATCCTCGGTACTACATGCTTAGTCTGTCTTTACATTCGCCTGGCACCTGCGGACGGACACGCCACTACCAGACTAGCCTGATTCGTTTTAACGCTTCAACCCCAGGCAGGGCATCCGCGCGATCTCTTTTGGGTTTGACCTCTCTTGATCCCCGTCCTAAGAGCGGAGGCTAGGGAGAGAGGGCTCTAAGCAGGTTATTAAGCTGCTAAAGCGTAGTTTTCGTCGTTTGCGACTATTTTTTTGCGGCTTTTTACGAGGCCAACCGCCCCTCGGCATGCACCTTGGGTTTCGCAAATCCCGTCGAATCCAGAATCAGCCCCAATGTGTAAGGTAAGTATAACAGACTTGTGACACGCGTGACCAGCCCCCGTATCTTCTTATCTTCAACGATTTACCGCTCGCGCAGCGCTTCTTTCGCGCGATTAAACGGTTTGATTAAATAGTCGACAATGGTTTTTTCACCGGTTTTGATATCTACCGTGGCGATCATGCCTGGAACAATCGAAAAACGGCGTCCTGATTTATTTTGTAGATAGTCCTGGTGGGTGCGGATAAACACGCGATAGTAGAAAATTTCCGGTTTCACTTTATCCTGAATGGTGTCCGGTGAAATGGTCTCCACCACGCCGTCAAGCCCGCCGTAAATGGCGTAATCGTAAGCAGTAATTTTAACCAATGCGCGTTGGCCGGGATGAATAAAGGCGATATCACGCGGCGAAAGGCGGGTTTCAATCAGCAGACGATCGTCTACCGGCACTATCTCCATCATCTCGCCGTTAGGCGGGATCACGCCGCCAATCGTCGTGACCTGGATATTTTTAACAATGCCGCGTACCGGCGAACGCACGGTGAGGCGGGTGACGGAATCCTCGCGTCCTTTTAAAATGGCGGAGAGCATATCGACCTCAGCGTTCGCTTTCGATAACGCTTCGCGTGCCTGCACATAATATTGTGAGCGCAGATCGGTAATTTTTAAGCCTAAATCGCTTTTTTGTCGTTGCAGGCGTAGCACTTCAACATGACTGGCCGCGCCGCTTTTCTCCAGCCGCTGGGTAATGGTCAGCTCTTTATTAACCGACGCCAGCGCATCCCGTAGCTCGGCTTCGGTATCGGCCAGCTGCGCGCGGCGGCTTTTATAGAGACGCGTCTCTGCGGCAATCAGATCCGGCCAGCCGTTCAGCTCAGCGGGGAAGGCGAGAGGTAAGTCGCTGACTTCCGCGGTTAACCGTGCGCTGGAGGCGAGTGAAGCGCGATATTTTGCCGCACTTTCACCAACACTGGACGCCAGACGCGTCGGATCAAGCCGGGCGACAATCTGGTTAGCCTGAACTCTGTCGCCTTCCCGCACCGTCAACTGCGCCAGAATGCCGCCATCCAGCGACTGCAGAACCTGTTCGCGTGAACTGGGGATCACTTTCCCGTTGCCGGTGGAAACCTCATCCAGTCGGCCAAACCACGCCCAGATGCCGAGAATGAGAAATAACAGTGAGCAGATCAGAACAATACGACCCGCGCCGGAAAACGCCCGTTCACGCTGAATATCGGGATCGTCCATCGCGGCATCATGCTGATTGATTTTCATTTTTCCACTCCCGACGGTGACTTTGCATCCGATCCGCGTTAAGCGCCTGCGCTTTTGGCGCATCCATCACCAGTTGTCCTTCTTTCAGGACAACGACACGCTCAACCAGCTCCAGTATTGGTACCCGGTGCGTCGCGACGACCAGGGTTCGATTGCCAAGCCACTGATGTAACCGCTGAATAAACTCTCGTTCCGTATGCTCGTCCAGCGAGGCGCTGGGTTCGTCAAGTAGCACAATATTGGGGGAGCGCAGCAGCATTCTCGCCAGCAACAGGGACTGACGCTGCCCGCCGGACAGGCCGTTACCACCCTCCATAATGGGATGATCCAACCCTTTTGCCAGCCGCCTGACGAAGACGGCGCCGCCGCTGACTTCGAGCGCGTCAAAAATCTGTTCATCGTTGGCGTGCGGCGCGCCGAGCGTCAGGTTCTCTCGTAGGGTGCCGAAGAAAAGCCGCGCGTTCTGGCTAAGAAAGCCGATGTTGCGGCGTAAATCCGCCATATCGATGTGCGACAAGCTGAGATTATCAAGCCGGGCATCTCCCTGAATCATCTCCAGGCCGCCCGCCATCGCCTGTAAAAGTGTGGATTTACCCGCGCCGTTACGCCCCAGTATCGCAATCCGCTCGCCTGGCATGATCTCCAGACGTACGAGGCGCAACGGTATGCGTTGATCGTCGTTATGGTAACGAAACTGAGCGTTTTCAAAGAGGTAATGCCCGTGGAGGATGTCGCGGTGTATCAGGCTATCGTCATGCTGTGTCTCGGTGGGCAGTTGCATAATGTTGTCGAGACCCATCTTCGCCGCTTTCACCTGCTGCCAGCGCGCCAGCACGCCGCACAGGTTAGCCATTGGCGCGATCATCCGCGAGCCGAGCATCGACGCGGCGACCACGGCGCCGGTAGTCATACTGCCTTCAATGACCATCGGCGCGCCAAACATAATCACTGCGGCATACACCAGACTTTGTACCGACATCCCCCAACTGATAAGCCCTTGCGTGAGTTTGCGGGTGCGTAGACCCGACTCGCCGGTAATACGGATATAGCTATTCCACTGCTGAAGAAAGCGGTTCTCCGCCTGCATCAGTTTAATATCTTCCAGCCCCTGAACGCTTTCGACCAAGACTGCATTGCGTAGCGTCGCTTCGTGGGCGGCCTGGTTGGCGAGGACAGCCAGTTTTTTTTGCAGTGCGACGCCCGGCAGGATCATCAGCAGAGCCGCCACGGGCGCTATCCATGCCAGCGGTGGGGCAATAATCGCCAGGACTATCATAAACAGGAAAAAGAAAGGCAGATCGACAATGGTCGCCAGCGTTGAAGAGGTAATCATCTCGCGGATCTGCTCCAGTTCGCGTAACTGCGAGATAAAACTGCCGGTGGAACGGGGGATAGCGCTGTTGCGCAGCCTTAACGCATGACCGAATACCCGATCGGAAATGCGCATATCGGCGCGTTTACCGAGCACGTCCATAATGTGCGTACGCGCTTCACGCAGCAGAAAACCGAACAGCACCGCTACCAGCACGCCGAAGGAGAGCACGTACAGGGTAGGATATGACTGAGCGGGGATCACCCGATCGTAAACCTGCATAGAGAACACAATCCCGGCCAGCGACAGCACGTTAATCAGAAAGGCGGCGACCATTACCGGTAAATAAGGGCGAATATCCTGCAGAACCAGCTCGCGCATCCAGTCGGGTTTAAAGCGGGAGATATAGCGATCGACGCGGCTATCCTTGAGTGCCGATAGCGGGCGTAGCGCGGCAACATAGAGGATCTCCGGCAATAACTCGCTGAGCGTCAGGCGGTTACGCTGACCCTCTTCTTCAATCACAAAAACGTCTACCGCATCTTCGCCATTAACATGCTCGATGACCAATAACTGCCCGTCCCGGAGCTCGACAACCAACGGCAATCGCCACTGACTAAATGCCGTTTTGTCTATGTCCGGCGCATGAAAGGATAAACCCGCCTGCCGCGCGAGCTGCGTTAAGGCGGTCGTTCTGCTTTTACCCCTAAACCACGGGGCGTTGGCCTGAATTGAACCGGGAGAACAGGCAATGCGATAATGACCGGCGACATAGCTGATGGCCTGCGCCCATTGGCTTAGCGCGCGCTCACTGAGTATCTCTTCTACATCGGGGGCGGCGCGGGTCATGGCTGGATCTCCACGGATTGAATGCTGCGATGATTTAACGCGAACGCCTGACGAAGCGCGCCGGTGTTATACAGACAGTTCAGTTGCAACTGATGCAACTGGCTTTCCGTTTGCAGTTCGGCAAAACGCGCCTGGTAAACTTCCTGCTCCGCATTAAGCACGTCGAGCAGCGGGCGGGAACCGAGGTCAAGGTATTGCTGCTGATACAGTTCGCGCGTGCGTTCGCTAAGCTGCTGTTGCCGACGAAGGATTTGTAACGCGCTGGCAAGACTCATTGCCTGGCTGCGCGCCTCCATCAGTTTCTGGCGGACATCAAGCCGGGTGCGCTGAATGGTCGACTGAGCCGCGTCTACCGCATGGCTGGCGGCGTTGCGTCGGGCAGTCAGCCCTCCGCCCTGGTAAAGCGGCATCTCAACTTTCACCCAGGTGGAATACTGGGTTTTATCCAGCACTTCATGACTGGGATATTTATCATTAAGATAATGTTGTACAGAAGGTTCGAGCGAAATCGTCGGCGTCATTTGCGCGCTGGCATAGTCCAGATTCGCCCGCGCAACGTTGGCCTGCGCCCAGGCGGCCAGTACCGCGGGCACCAGTCGATCGTCGGGAGTCGCCGTCTCACAGCTGCGAGCGAGTTTCGCCGGGAAGTCATTATTGATGCCGTTAAGCGAATTCCAGCCCAGCCAGCTCATCAGTGAGGCTTTCGCACTATCGAGATTGGCCTGATACTGCGCCAGTTGCGAGCGGGCGGATTCGATTCTGGCTTCGGTTTGCACCACGTCAGATAGCGACGTAGCGCCTTCATCGCTGCGCTGCCGGATAAGTTTACCGATGCCGTCCAGCGCGACGAGCTGTTCTTCCGCCGCGTCTACCATTTGCTGCCAGCTCTGCGTTTGTACAATGGCGTTGGCGGTTTCGTGCGCGACGGTATCAATACTGAGCAACACATTGGCCTGTTGCTGCGCTGCGCCTGCGGTTTCGGCGCGAACCTGGCTTGCCACTTTGCCGAAGTCATAAAGCATTTGCGATACCGACAGCACCAGCGAGGGGCTATACCCGTGATCGGTGTAGGTATTGCTGTACCCATTGTTCACGCCAGCGCTGACTTGCGGATAATATTTCGATTTGGCGACCTCTATTTGTTCATTCTGTGCGAGCAGTTTGCCGACGGCTTCGCGAATAGAAGGATGCCAGTTAACGGCGCGATTGACCGCGTCATTGAGCGTCAGGTTGCCCGGCGCGGCGGCGCTGAGCGGCAACTCAGCGGCGGAGCCATCCAGCGAAGGAAGCATCTGGTCCGTTGCTAATCCTTCGGATGTAATCATTGGCGGCGCTTCTGCGCCCCGGGGCTGGTGATGAAACAAAGCAAATGCCAGTACGATGGCGACAGGCGCGACTCTTCCCATAGTTTATCCCTTTTAAATATCACCGCTTGTTGCCCCGAACGTCGTGGCGTTCGGGGCTTTTTTATCAACCGCCGGTTATCAGGTGGTTGTTCTGCAAAAGATCATTTAGCGTAAGCTGCACATTCTCCAGAGTGACAAGGTCAGTTGATTTAAACGCGCTGCCGGCGCCGTCGCGATCGACGGATATCATCGTATTGGCGCCGCTGGTATGAACCTGAACAAAGTTACCCAGCGTCGCCGCCTGGTGATCCCATCCCGTCAGCAGTTCGTGGATATCGATCTTGTCGCCCTGCGCGGTAGAGAAGTTTTGCCAGCGATCGGCGCCGTTGCCGCCGGTCGCGTCCGCGCCGTTTAACAGGTGGTAAATCAGCGTATCGCCATAGGCGGAGCCGATGAGAACATCGTTTTGGTTGGTACTGACGATTTGCGGCGCCATATCAATGGTCAATGTGGCGCTATCCGTATGACCCATCTTGTCATCCAGTTGATAGGTAAAGACCTCTTTACTGGTGATGGACGACATCGCGACGCCATTATTCAGGGTGTAGGTGTAAGCGCCATCAAGGTTAATTTGCAATGTGCCGTAATGTCCCTGAATCGTGGCGCTGGTGGTATTCGCCGCGGCGTCCAGCGTGGCGGCGCTGCCGTTATACCCGCTAATGCTCAGGCGGGTATTCACCGTATTAAGCTGATCCATCGCCCCCGCCGCATCGCTGCCATCAAAAATATTGCCGAGAACGGTATGCGTTCCGGACGTTTCAAAATTATCCAGATCGACGGTGGTGCCGATGACGCGTGGCGTGATCGTCGCCGCCCCGGCCAGGGTATTGGTGCCGGTAAAGTTAAGCGTGTACGTTCCGGCATCCAGCTCCAGGCCGCTCAGGTTGACGGTCACCGTCGCGCTGCCCAGCGTGATATTCGCCACCGGAACGGTTCCGTTGCGTATGACGGTCCCGTTCTCCTGAATGGCCCAGCTAATATTCAGATTGCCCAGCGTAATGAGCGTGGAGACATCAAAGACCAGTGACGCGCCTTTAAGTACGGTGCCCGTTGCAACGTCAAAGGTGCCGCTCCCGCTGCCCGATTTGCCGAGTAGCCCCCAACTGGCGCTGCCGACGCTGGAGTCCAGCCAGGCAGCGGTATCCTGAAGCGTGGCGACGCTAAGGGTATCGCTGACATCATTAATCGCATCCAGCGCCCTGGCGGTTGGCGTGATATTGAGCGAGGCCGTATCGGTATCGCCGTTTAGCGCTTTGACCGTATAGATAAAGCTGTCCGGCGTTTTAATGCTGTCGGCGCCGACGCCGTTCTTCAGCGTGTAGGTATAGTTGCCTCTTGCGTCAATGGTGAGCGTGCCATACAGCCCGTTTACCTCCGTCGTGCCGGTCGCCGCAATCGCCACGCCGTTTACTTCAGTGAGGAGGGCGTCCGTAGGGGCGACATCATTGGTCAGTACGTTGCCGGTGGTGTTGGCGGTGATACTGTCAACGGCATAGGTGTGGTCCTGGGAAATCGCCAACGTATAGCCAGTGAGGACGCTAATGCCGCTGGCGGTATTCAGCACGAACAGGTATTCGCCGCCAGGCAACGTCAGGGTCAGCGGCTGGGACTGTCCGGCTAACAACAGGGTGTTAATCCAGCCCTTTTGCACCCGGAACTGCTCATATTGTTGAATGGCATCGTTGAAGCGATAAACGTACAGATCGAACGTGGAAACCAGTGAGACGCCGCCGACGGTTCCCTGTAACGTCATGGTTCGCGTAGCGCCTTCTTCAACGTTAAAGATGATCGGATTAGTCATATCATCAAGCAGATTCGCGTTCAGTACATTACCAAGTCCGACGCTTAATACCGTGACGCCGCTTTGTGTCGAGGGACCGTTGTTGACGTAGCTAACATGAGTATCAAAGACCAGAGAGGCGTTATTGTCTGTCGCTATCACACTGCCCGGTACAGGCGCGGGACCCAAATTAATAACCAGTTGCGCGGCGCTGCTACCGACGCCATTCTGGGTGATGGTGTAGGTGAAGCTCTCTTTATGTCCGTATCCCGCCGTGGGCTTAGTCAGCGTGTAGGTGTAACTGCCATCCTGATTAATGTGCAGCGTGCCGTATTGTCCCTGGATATCCACGCCACCCGCGCCGACCGGCGTACTGACGCCGTTGGCGTTGGTGATGGCGGTGACCGTGGTGCCCGTCGGCGCGGTATCATCAGCCATGACGTTGCCGGTACTGATGGTTGGCCCGCTAATAATACCTGCGCTGGTCTGGTGTACATCGACATCCAGGCTGGTATATGACCCGGTGGCGAGCAGACTGGTGTTATAAGTGAGTACCCGGTACTGGCCTTCGCCCAGGCCGCTCAGGTTCAGGGTAACGCCGCTCCCGGTCAGGGTAAGCAAATTCGCGAAGTCGCCAACGGCGGTGTTGACGATCGTCGTCCAGGCGCCGAGGCTGGTGTCGTAGCGCTGTACCACAATCTCCTGAGTACTGAGCAGCGAAAGCACGATTCCCGTTGCGGCGGCATCGATGGTGACGTCGCCCGTACCACCTTCAGCAATGGTGAACTCAACCTGAGCGGTATCGTTACCCAAAACCGAGGCGACATTGCCAAGCGCGCCAACCAGCAGCAGGCCGTAATCCGAATAGTTTTGCGTGCTGGTGACGGCGGTAGAGGTCAGATCAAGACTGGTGATGTTATCCCTTGCCGCCAGCGGCAGAATCGGCGCGGTAATGCCTAACGTGCCGGAGGCGTTACCCGCAGCGTCAGTGGCCGTCACGTTAATGAGTTGACCTTCAATTTGTTTTGTCGGCAAGGTGAGAGACCATGCGCCGTTGCTGCCGGCGGTGGTGGTGAGCGTCACGCCGCCCGCCAGCGTGACGGTTACGGTGCTGTTTGCCTCTGCCTGTCCGGAAAGTGAACCGCCATCGGCGCTGAGCGTACCTGACGGCGTACCGGGCGCCAGCGTATCGACAATCACTGTCGCGGCGCTGGAGACGCTGCCTGTTCCGTTGGCGTTAGTCGCGGTGGCGGTGAAGGCGTGGCTGCCTTCGGTCAAATTACCTGTCGGGGTAAAGCTCCAGTTTCCGCTGGCGTTCGCCGTGGTGGTGCCGAGCAGCGCCCCGTTGTTATAAATGCTCACCGTGGCGCCCGCCTGAGCGGTACCATTCAATGTGGGTTGGGCGTCATTAGTGACCTGACCGTTGGCGATAGCGCCGGTATAAATACCCACATCATCCACTACGTTGGTGATGATCGGCGCTTCCGGCACGCGCGTATCGGGCGCGGTAAATCCGGCGGCAATGCCAGTGTTGCCTGCTTTATCCTGGGCAAATGCCAGTAGCGGCTGACCATTGGTCTGCGCGGGCGTGAGTGTGGCGGTGAAGCTGCCTGTACCGTCGGCGGTGGCGGTTCCCAGTACCACACCAGTCTCAGAGGTAATCGTCACTGTACTGCCTGCTTCCGCGGTGCCCGTCACCCGATTACCGGTAGCATTGATGACCAGGTTGCCGGGCGCGCCGGGCGCAATGGTATCCACGATAATCGTTATCGATGGCGAAGCGGCGCTAACGTTGCCAGCCGCATCGGCGGCGCTAACGCTATAAGCGTGACTTCCCTGGCTGAGCGCGGCGGTTGGCGTCCAGCTCCAGTTGCCGCTGGCATTGGCGTTCACGGTCGCGACCAGCGCGCCATTATCGAAGATGCTTACCGCGCTGTTGGCTTCCGCGGTACCGTTGAGCGTCGGCTGTGTGTCGTTGGTCGATTGTCCATTGCCAATGGCGCCGGTATTGTTCGGGACATCATCAACGATGCTGGTTATAAGCGGAACCGTTGGCGCAAGGGTATCGACCACGATAGTAAAACCGCTGGTGGCCGGGCTAACGTTGCCTGCCGGGTCGGTGGCGGTCACTGTTAATGTGCGCGTGCCGTCGTTTAACCCTGTCGTTGGCGTGAAGCTCCACGCGCCGCCCGCGTTAGCCGAGGTGACGCCAAGCAGAGTGTTGCCATCATAGATACTGATCACGCTGCCCGCTTCGGCAGTGCCGTTCAGCGTGGGGCGGTTATCATTGGTTATCTGACCATTAGCGAGATTTCCTGTGACCCCGCCCGCGACGTCATCCACCACGGACGTCAGGATTGGCGTTTGCGGCGCGGTGGTATCGACCGTCAGGGTGAAAGCCGTACTGTTCGGGCTGCTGTTTCCTGCGGCATCGGTGGCGACGGCGGTGATGACGTGCGTTCCGCTTGCCAGCGTTGAGGTGGCGACGCTCCACGCGCCGTCAGGCTGAGCCGTTGTCGTGCCAATGACCGTGCCATTTTCATAGAGCGTGATCGTGGCGCCGGCTTCTGCGGTGCCGCTGAAGGTTGGCGTAGGATCGTTGGTATTTTGGCCGTTCGCGATCGTGCCGAGGCCTGGCGCCTGATCGTCACTGACTGATGTGATTACCGGCGTCAGCGGCGGCGTGGTATCGACGACGAAATTAACGCTGTCCGAAACGGGACTGGCGTTGCCTGCGGCATCAACGGCAATGACGGTAATTACATGGTTGCCCGTCGCCAGAGAGGCATCGGGCGTGTAGCGCCAGCTACTGCTATTGTCGGCGGGAATTTCAGCCAGCAGTGTGCCGTTATCGTAGAGACGAATAGTTGTGTTGGCTTCACGGGTGCCGCTAATGACAGGGCGCGCCTCGTCTGTGATCTGTCCTGGACTCAGATTGCCGGTAATGGGGCCCGTACCGTCGTAGACCGTATCAATAACAGGCGCGGCGGGAGCCGTGGTATCAATAGTAAACGAGCGTATTTCGGACGCGGCGCTGGTATTGCCTGCCGCATCGGTCGCTGTCGCCGTCAGGTTCCAGACGCCCGCGCCCAGCGAGGTAGACGGCGTAAAGCTCCAGCTACCGTTGGCCTGAACTTGCGCCGTGCCGACCAGCGCGCTGCCATTATAAATCGAGATGGTTGTACCCGCCTCACCGGTACCCGAGAGTGTTGGTCGGGTTTCGTTCGTCGAGCCGCCGTTGGGGACGATGCCCGTCACCGGCGCCGTATTATCTGCCACGCTGGCGATAACCGGCGCGGCGGGCGGTGTGGCGTCAATCGTCAGCACAAATCCGCTGGACACCGCGCTGCTATTACCCGCCGGATCGGTGGCGCTAAGGGTGAACGTGTGGCTACCGTTTGCAAGCGGCGTCTGCGGCGTGAAACTCCACGTGCCGTCGCTATTCACCGTCGTGGTACCGATGGACGCGGGATTACCGTCAAGATAGACATTAATCGTCGCGCCTGCCTCTCCGCGCCCGTTCAGGGCGGGCGTCGCATCGTTCGTTAGCTGCCCGCTAACCAGGCTGCCGGTAATACCGGGCTGGTCATCCACAACGGAGGTGAGAACCGGGATCGCCGGAGGCGTAATATCGACCACGATCGTCCACGGCGCGGAGACCGCGCTGGTATTGCCCGCCGGATCGGTAGCGCTAACCGTCAGATTATGGCTTCCCTCTGACAAATTGCGGGGCACCGGGAAGGTCCAGCTACCGTTTTCGCCTACCTGAGCCGTGCCAAGCGGCGTACCGTTATCAAAAATGCTGATTGTCGCGCCAGGTTCGCCAGTTCCGTTCAGTATTGGCTGCCGATCGTCGGTGGATTGCCCCGGTAACACCGGGACGGTCGGTTGATTGTTATCGTCAATCACGGACGTGATAACCGGCACATCTGGCGCCTGCGCGTCAATGTTCAGCGTAAAGCCGTCCGAAGGCTGGCCGCTATTGCCGGCGGGATCGGTCGCCACGGCGGTAAAGATGTGTGCGATGCTCTCCAGCGGCGCGTTCGGGGTGAAGCGCCAGTTGCCGCTTTGATCTACCGTGGCGGAACCGATTTCTACGCCGTTATCCAGAATATGGATGGTGGCGCCTGCTTCTCCCGTTCCGTTGAGCGTCGGGCGTGAATCATTGGTGAGCGCGCCGTTATCCAGCGTACCGGTCATGCCGGGGACATCATCCGTTGCGCTGGTAATAACCGGTTGCGCCGGCGCGCTAAGATCGACAGTGATCCCGACCGGTGCGGACAGGCCGCCCGGGCCATTCGCATTGGTTGCCTGGACGGTGAAGTAATGTGTGCTTTCGCTTAATGGCGTCGCGATCTCAAAGATCCAGTTCCCGCTGGCGTCAACGGTGGCAAAGCCTGCCGAATCGCCATCAATGAAAACTTCAACGGTAGAGCCGATATCCGTGGTGCCGCGCAGCGTCGGCGTGGTGTCGTCCGTGGCGCCGCCCGCCGCAATATTCCCCTGTACGCTCCCGACATCATCTTCAATCGCCGTGATGGCCGGGACGGCGGGCAGACCGCTGTCGGAAGCGGGAAAATTCGTAGCCGGGCCGTTATTCCCCGCGCGATCGATAGCAATTGCCGTCAGCGTACCGCCATCGGTTTGCGCCGGACTGAGCGTAACGACGAATTCACCGGTGCCATTAGCGATAGCGCTGCCGACCAGGGTGCCATCGGCATGATGAATTTCAACGGTAGCGTAAGGGTCGGCAAGTCCGGCGACGCGCGTGCCATCGTCGTCCACCGTCTGGATCGTTGGCGCGGGCGGGGCGGTGATATCCACGGTAATGATGATCGGTTGGGTTTGCGCCGTGGTATTTCCAGCGTCGTCAGTCGCGCTGAAGGTTAGCGCATGGCTGACTTCTGACAATTCTGGCGTATTGAATGTCCAGACCCCGTCGGTAACGAGCGCCGTCCCGATTGCCACGCCATTGTCGTAAATCGTGACGGTGCTGCCGTTTTCGCCGCTGCCGTTGATAGTCAGCGTCCGATCGTTAGTAAAGGCGCCATCGGTTAATGGCCCGGTCACTGGCGCAATATCGTCAAGGATCTCATTGACGACGGGCGGCTGCAACGGAACGGTGTCGACGGTGAAGGTAAAGCTGTTCGATACGCCGCTGCTGTTTCCGGCGGCATCGGCGGCAATGGCGGTCAGGGTGTAGACGCCATCCGGCAACGCGCTGGTCACCGCTAGCGTCCAGGTGCCGGTCTCATCGACGGTGACTACGCCTAAAACGCTGCTGCCATTATAGAGCGTAATAATGCTGCCGATGTCGCCAGTGCCGTGAATGACCGGTGTATTGTCGTCAGTGGTTGCGCCGCTGACAATAGTATCCTGGACTTCGCCGACGTTATCTTCGGCAAAAGTGATAACCGGATTGGCGGGCGCAGTGGTGTCTAGCGTAAAAGTGACTGAGGCGGAAGGTGGACTGATATTGCCCGCTATATCGGTTTCCGTGACGGTAATGGTATAGGTTTCTGGCGTCAGTGCCGCAGGCGTAAAGTTCCAGCTACCGTTATCGCCTACCGTTGTGCGACCAATTTCACTGCCATTATTGTAGAGAATTATCGTGCTGCCGATCTCTCCCGTGCCGCTGAAGGTCGGCGTGGTATCGTTCGTTGCGCCATTATTGCCGATGTTGCCGATAACCGGCGCGACGTTATCGCTGATTAGCGGCGCGTCAGGCTGCGCTGGAGGCTGGGTATCAAGGGTAACGGAGAAAACGCCGGAGGTGGGGCTACTATTGCCTGCGGCATCCGTGGCGGTGGCCGTCAGGATGTTTAACCCTTCGCTCAGATTACGGGTTAGCGGATAGGTCCAGCTACCCTGTGGATTGACCTGGACGGTAGCCAGTTCTACGCCGTTATTGTACAGGGTGATGATGGCGCCGGGTTCGCCGGTGCCGCTGAGGGTCGGCATACGCTGATTGGTAATACTGCCGTTTGCCAGTAGCACCTCGCCTTCTCCGCCGGTGATGGCGGCTGACACGATCTGCGGCGCATCCGGCGCCTGGGTATCGATGCGTAGGGTAAAGCTGATGGATTCGGGACTTTCGTTCCCCGCCGGATCGTTGGCGCGAGCGGTCAGAAGGTGGTCGCCGTCGCCCAGCGCGGCAGGCGGCGTAAACTGCCAGCGCCCGTCCGTGCCGACCAGCGCCTGACCTATGGCATTGCCGTTATCGTAAAGGATGATTGTATCGCCTGCGGTGCCGCTACCGCTCAACCGGGGCTGGGATTCCTGGGTAATCTGATTGGTATCAATCGTATTTCCGTCGCCGTCAGTTACGCCGATAACGCCGGGGGCGGCAGGGGCCTGGGTATCAATGGTAATCGTAAAATCGGTCGAAAAAGGCGTGGTGTTGCCGTTACTGTCGCTGGCCGTCACGGTAAAGGTGTAGGTGTCGTCCGCCAGTGGCGAGGCCGTGGTGTAAGCGTAGCTCCAGACGCCGGAATTACCGACGATAATATCCGCTATCCGGGCGCCATTCTGATACAGGTGTACTGTGGAACCCGGTTCACCTGTACCGTTAATCGTTGGCGTGCTGTCGTTAGTGAGCCCCAGATGCGCGACGCTACCGAGAATACCCGGCGCATCATCTGTAATGAAGGTGATTACCGGTTGCTGCGGCGATTGCGTATCGACCACCAGGTCGAATGACGCGGCCGGACTGGCATTGCCTTTAGCGTCGGTTGCGATTACGGTCAGTCGATGCGCGCCTTCACCTAAATTTTGCGACGGCGTAAACGTCCAGGCGCCGTTGGGCTGTAGCGTGGCGAGTCCCAGTGAAACGCCGTTATCAAAGACTTCGACACGCGCGCCGGCCTCCGCCGTACCGCTAAGGGTGGGACGGTTGTCGTTGGTGGTTTGTCCGTTAACCAGCGGCCCGGTGAAGCTTTCAACATCGTCCAGCACCTGAGTGATAATGGGCTTATCCGGAGCGGTGATATCGGGCGCTTGCGCTGTAGTTGGCGGGCTGACGTTGTTGGCGCTGTCGGTGGCGGTGACGGTAACCTGTTCGCCGTTGGTCTGTGCGGGGACGAGGGGAAGGGTAAAATGACCTTCGCCATCTGCTTTGCCGCTGCCAAGCGGCTTGCCGTCCGGCGTGGCGATCGTAATGGCGCTACCCGGTTCGGCGGTGCCGCTAATACTGGCGCCATCCTCACTAATTACCACGTTTTTCGGCATTTCCGGCGCGGTACTGTCCGGCGCGATAACCGTCGCGGCGGCGCTTTCGTTTTTCGCGACATCGGTGGCGGTAGCAATAAGCGCCTGGCCGTTAGTCTGCGCCGTATTCAGCGGAACGATAAATTGTCCGTTGCCGTTAGCGACGGCGCTGCCAAGTACGGTGTTGCTACTGTCGCGGATAGTGACCGTTGCCCCGGCTTCCGCCTGACCGCTTACGGACAGACCGTCGGTCGCCACGATAAGACCGTCCGGTGCCGCAGGCGCAGTTTTATCCGGCGCGTTCAGCGTTTCTACCGGACCGCTATTCGCGGCTTTATCGGTAACGCTAATGCTTAATGTTTCGCCGTTAATTTTCGCCGGGCTAATACCTATTGAGAAGGTGCCGTCGTCGCCTGCCGTTCCACTACCGAGCGTATTTCCAAGGCTGTCTTTGATAACCACAGTACTGCCAGCTTCCGTAGTGCCGGTGAGTCTGTCGCCGACGTCGCTAACCGCCAGGCCTTCCAGCACCGGCGGCTGCGTGTCGATATCAATGGTAAAGGAGACGGACTGCCCGCTGGTGCCGCGATCGTTGGTCGCGGTAGCGGTAAAGACATGGTCGCCATCGGCAAGTGCCAGCGAAGGGGTAAAGCTCCATTTGCCGTCAGCGTCAGCGACAATGGGCGGAAAGGTCGGTACAGGAAAGCCATTATCGTTAATCGATATCGTACTGCCTGGTTCAGCAGTACCGCTGAGGGTTGGGCGGTTATCATCTGTGGCATCGCCATTTTTCAGCAGCCCGGTAACGGCGCCAGCGTCATCCGTCACGGTAAGGATAGTCGGCTGGGCAGGATACTGTGAGTCAGAAGCGGTAAACTCCGTGGCGGGGCCGATGTTACCGACGGCGTCCTGAATACGCGCTTCCAGACGCTCGCCGTGGGTCTGAGCCGGATTCAGCGTGATGCTGAAGTGGTTATTTTCTCCGGTAATCGTGGAGCCCAGGTAATTTCCCGCCGGGTCATAGATCGACACGGTACTGCCAGCTTCAGCGGTGCCGCTAACGGTTGTGCCGTCTTTCGCGACATTATCAATGGTAGCGGCGTCAGGCGGTGTGGTGTCCACAATGATAGTAGGCGTTGTCGTCACGCGACTCGTGTTTCCGGCTTTGTCGCTTTGTTCGACGGTAAAGGTATGTTCGCCATCGCTTAACGGCGTAGTCGGCGTAAAGGTCCAGCGTCCATTTTCGTCTACGGTAGCGCTGCCGATAACGGTTGAACCCTCTTTAATCGTGATGGTATTGCCTGCCTCTCCCTGCCCGGAAAATAGCGGTTTTGCCTCGTCAGTCCGGTCATTATTCTGTAGCGGCCCGGTGAGCAAACCGGTGTTATCGGCAATCAGTTCAACGCGTGGGGCATCGGGGCTGAGTGTGTCGATAGTCAGTGTAAAGCTGGCTGATTCGCTACTTTCGCCTTTAACGTTAGTCGCAATGGCGGTGAAATGATTTTCCCCATCCGCCAGCGCGCTGGTAATGGCAAAACGCCAGCTTCCGCTGCTATCAACCTTTGTTGAGCCTATTTCCTGACCATTGGCGTAAATATGGATGACTGTGCCTGCGCTGCCGGTTCCCTCCAGCGTGGGGGTATTGTCGTTCGTAAACTGGTTATTGCTCAGCGTGCCGGTGAGGGGAGCGGCATCATCGATAGCGGCGGTGATAGCTGGTGTATCGGGGAGAGGTATGTTGGGCGCATCAATGGTTGCGGATGGGCCGGTATTGCCGGCATCGTCAGTCGCGGTCACGGTAAGTTGTTCGCCGCTAAGCTGTGGCGCTGTCAAATCAATACTAAATTTACCGTCGCTATCCGCTTTGCCCTCGCCAACGACGTTACCTGAAGGATCTTTGATGGTAATGGTACTGCCCGCTTCGGCCTCGCCGCTCACCGTTTTTCCGTCCGCTGAAATCAACAACTTGCCGGGAGCGAGAGGCGGGGTAGTATCTACAGGATTACTGCTACCTGGAGTATTGCCGTTAGGGTTACTGCCGCCGGGATTGCTGTTATCAGGGGGATTACCGTCAGGATTGGTGTTATCGGGGGGCGGATTATCGCCATCCGAATGATGGTGGGAATCGCCGCCGCCGGAAGACGCGATAGCGGCAATGCCGCCAGCCGCCACCGCACCAGCCAGTACCCACGGCCAAACGGCGCCGCCTGCTTCATGGGAAGCGCCAGAAGTGACCAGCAGCTCATTAATATCAGCGATTTGTTCAAAATGTAGCCCGGCTTGCGGATTTTCTACCCACCATAACGTGCCATCGTTTTCCGCCAGTACCAGCTGGCTTGCGCCCAGATCGTTGGTAACGTAAAAGTTTTTAATCGTGATCGTTTCGCCGGAATGGAGCGTCACCACCAGATCCTGATTAATGCGCGTAAGTTGACTAATTTCCTCCCGGGCCACTGATAATTTAACAATTGACGGGGCGTTAAGAGTGACCGCTGAGGATTCCACAGTGGTGGAGACGCCAGTCAATTTCGAAACCACGGCGAGTAGACGCATAAATTAGCTCCTGATGGATTTGCTCTGTGTATTAATTAACGGGCACGACGTTCAGGGCAAAATGCGTAGACGAGCCTTCCCGTTCATCGTGAGAGATGAATTTCCGTAGCCATATTCTTTTTTATGAGCGTAGGTGAAGGTCTGGTTTTCTCGCCGAATAACCCTTTGTTTTTTGTGCCTGACTAGTGCTTTCGTATTAGATGATATAGTCAGAAAAAAATCTTTCTGCAAATTAAGATCTATTGATAAAGGTGTTAGTGCGTCTGAAATATAACGGAGTTTGTGTTAAGGAGAGGTGGGGTAGGCTAACAACGCATGATGGTTTTTTATTTATCTTTATGTTTTATAATGAGTTTTAATTTAATCTTCTTTTTCTTTTTTAACATAAAAACAATACCTTTTGTGAAGGTATTCAGCAATATTAAATTTTATAAAAATCATTTGAAGTATTGTGTTATTAGGCTATAAAAATTTTTTAAACAAAGAATATATTCTTGTTGTGGTATTTATTGCTATTGATAAGCGTCAGACACAGAGAATATATTTTCGAGGCATGTATGAGATATGAATATTGACCAGCTTCATACTGAGAAGCTGGTCACAAAAAATGTCTATTATCGGCCTGCATTTTTCATAATGCGTGCTTTATCCAGTTGCCACTCACGTTCTTTAAGATCGGAACGTTTATCATGTTGTTTTTTACCTTTCGCCACGCCGATCTTTACTTTGCACCAGGCATTTTTCCAGTACAGAGAAAGCGCGACGACAGTATAACCTTCACGATTAATACGGCCATACAGCGAATCAAGCTCACGCTGATTTAACAACAGTTTGCGGGTTCGGGTTGGGTCGCATACAACATGTGTCGAGGCGACCGCCATCGGCGTAAAGTTTGCGCCAAACAGCCAGGCCTCGCCATCTTTGAGGATAACGTAACTGTCGCCGATATTGGCTTTTCCTGCGCGCAGAGATTTTACTTCCCAGCCTTGCAGGGCGAGACCAGCCTCGAACTCTTCTTCGATAAAGTATTCGTGCCGGGCGCGCTTATTCAGCGCGATGGTGGCTGAGCCCGGTTTATGTGCTTTTTTCTTCGTCATAAGTGTCGTGAATTCATAGGTAATCTGATATCGAAAACACCCCATTACGTCCTGATGAGGTGCAAAAATCTATCTTAGCATGAGTTGGGCTATGCACGCACAATTAAGGCATGACGGTTGGGGACAGCATTTTTTTTACTCGCTGATAAGTGGTATTATTTACACGATTTATGTTGATGGGAATTGCTATGCCTCAGATTAGTCGGACTGCTTTAGTCCCCTACAGTGCGGAACAGATGTATCAGTTAGTGAATGACGTGCAATCGTATCCCCAGTTTTTGCCTGGGTGTGTTGGCAGTCGTGTCCTGGAGTCATCGCCAGCACAGATGACGGCGGCTGTTGACGTGTCGAAGGCGGGTATCAGCAAGACGTTTACGACGCGTAATCAGCTAACGCGTAACCAGAGCATTCTGATGCATCTGGTGGATGGCCCCTTTAAAAAGCTGATCGGCGGCTGGAAATTTACCCCGCTCAGCCCCGAGGCGTGCCGTATTGAGTTTCAGCTTGATTTTGAGTTTACCAATAAACTCATTGAGCTGGCGTTTGGCCGTGTATTCAAAGAGTTAGCGTCCAACATGGTGCAGGCGTTTACGGTTCGCGCCAAAGAGGTTTACCGTGCCGGATAAACTTGTGGTTGAAGTGGCTTATGCGCTGCCGGAAAAGCAGTATTTGCAGCGCGTAACGCTGGAGGAGGGCGCGACAGTCGAAGAGGCGATTCGCGCTTCCGGCTTGCTGGAATTGCGCACGGATATCGATCTGGCGAAAAATAAAGTAGGTATCTACAGTCGTCCGGTAAAACTCACCGATACGGTGCAGGATGGCGATCGGGTTGAAATTTACCGTCCCTTAATCGCCGATCCAAAAGCATTACGCCGCCAGCGCGCCGAAAAATCGGCTGGCAGATAATTAGCCTCTTTTGCCGGATAACGGTGTGGAAGCCGTACCACACCTGAAGCACAGGTGTGCCTGTAAGCCAGATAAACGTAGCGCCATCAGGCAAATTCGTACCAAATGGCGGGGGAGAGGTTTGCAGGCCTGATGAACGTAACTTCATCAGGCGGTATCACAAAATTACTTCGTCAACGCCGGTTTGTTATCAATATTGGTTAACACGCCGCTGCTGTTAAAGGTGAGCGTCAGAGTCTGCTGCGTCACGTTCTCATGTCCTGGCTGCTGGCGGAAGACATAAAACCAGGTGTTCGTACCAAAAGGATCGGTCATCATCGGCGTGCCTAAAGCATACGCAACCTGTTGTTGCGTCATACCAACACGCACTTTGGCGACATCCGTAGGTGTAAGATAGTTCCCCTGATTGATGTCAGGTCGGTAAACCACTCGCTCCAGAGTGGAACAGCCTGCGGTCAACATCAGGAGTACTGCTGCGGCAGCAGTCAGCGTTTTACAGCGCATAGTGATTGGGTTCCTTTTCGGGCCTGAGCAGTACGTGGCTCATATTAATATGCCGATGATAATAGACCTTTCATCACTTTAAAACCTTTTGCTGTCGGGTCTTACGGCGTTTTTGTTGTGAACTCAGACCTTCGGGAGATAAAAAAGTTTACGCCGCCAGCAGTTCTTTTGCGTTTGCCAGCGTATTACGCGTAACTTCACTTCCTCCCAACAGGCGGGCCAGTTCCTGTAAACGCGCACGTTTATCCAAAGGTTGCATATGTGTTTCGGTCATTGCCCCGTCTGTTTCTTTACTGACAAAGAAGTGCTGGTGACCGCACCCGGCTACCTGTGGCAGGTGAGTGACGCACATCACCTGGGTGGATTCGCCAAGCTGACGCAGGAGTTTACCGACCACGGCGGCGGTTGGGCCGCTGATGCCAACATCGACCTCGTCAAAAATTAGCGCCGGCGTTTCCATTTTGCGCGCGGTAATCACCTGAATAGCCAGCGCAATGCGCGACAGTTCACCGCCAGACGCGACTTTAGCGATAGGCTGCAGCGGCTGACCCGGGTTTGTCGTCACTTTAAACTCCACGCGATCGGCGCCGTCGTTGCTCAGATGATGCTCATCAAATTTCACGTCGATAGTAAACAGACCGTGCGGCATCGAAAGTAAATGCATACTTTCAGTGATCAACTGCCCCAGCTCCTGGGCGTAAAACTGACGCTGTTGATGCAGCGCTTGCGCCGTTTCCAGCGCTTGTTGGTGATGCTTATTAACCGCCAGCGTTAGCGTTTCCAGCGAATCAGCCTGATCGTCGAGCTGCTGCTGTTCTTCGAGCAGTGACTGATAAAGCTGCGGCAGCGCTTCCGGGCTGACGTGATGTTTTCGCGCCAGCGAAATTTGTTTAGCGATGCGCTGTTCAAGCTCAAACAGACGATTGGGGTCTAAATCCAGACGCTCGCAATAGTGGCGTAATTCATCGCTGGCTTCGGTGAGTTGGATAGTGGCTTCTTCCAGCATATCCAGGATGCCGGAAAGCTTGCTATCCATACCCACCAGCTCGCTAACCAGTTGTTTTGCGCTATATAACTGGCTTTGCAGGTTAACGTCTTCGCCGTCCGCGAGTAGCGCCAGAGCGTTCTGGCTGGTCGTAAGCAACTGCCCACTGTTGGCCAGCCGTTTGTACTCTTCGTCAATTTGCTCGAATTCGCCGGCCTGCGGATTAAAGTCGTTCAACTCTTTTAACTGATATTGCAGCAGTTCCGCGCGCGCGGCGCGTTCCTGGCTTTGTTGCTGGTGATGGGCGAGATCGCGGCAGCTTTGATGCCATAATTGGTAGCGAGCAGCCATCTGCTGCGCTAAAGCGGCTTCGTTGGCATAGCTATCCAGCAGCGATTTTTGCTGTTCGGGTTTGGTAAGCTGCTGGTGCGCATGTTGACCGTGAATTTGAATCAGCAACTGACCGAGCTCGCGCAATTGAGACAGGGGCACAGCGGTGCCGTTAATAAAGCCCCGTGAGCGACCATCGCTGCTGATAACGCGGCGAAGTAAGCATTCGCGACCTTCTTCAAGCTGGTTTTCTTCCAGCCAGCGCAATGCCGCAGGCGTGTCTTTCAGCGCAAAGCGGGCACACAAATCGGCGCGGGTCGCTCCGCTACGGACCATATCGGCCTCAGCGCGACCGCCCAGACACAGACCCAGGGCATCAATCGCAATAGATTTACCCGCGCCGGTTTCACCAGTAATGACGGTCATTCCGCTCTGAAAATCGATCTCAAGCTCACGAACGATAGCAAAATTGCTGATGGTCAGTTGCGCCAACATAGCTGTTTTCCTGTATGAAAAACCATGACTGTAATTAAATACAGTATAAACTGGTTTTTTATACAGTAAAGAGGCTAACGTAAAATTAGAATAATTTTTTTGACCAACCGAGTTTTGTGCTTAATGTATTGAAATAGCTATAGTCTTTGGGATGTATGAGGTTGAGATGGTAATCGCAGCGGCGAATCAGCACATCTTCTCCTTCCTGAATAGGCAGCGCTATCTGGCTGTCGCAGCTAATTTCCAGATCGCTACGGCGATGCGAAAAACGCAGACGAATCGTGCTACTGCTGTTAATGACTAACGGGCGCGCCGACAAGGTATGCGGGAACATCGGCACCAGGGTGATTGCATCCAGTGAAGGGGTCAGAATAGGGCCGCCTGCGGAGAGCGAATAGGCGGTGGAGCCGGTCGGCGTAGAAATGATCAGACCATCAGATCGCTGTGAAAAAGCGAAGGTTTCATCAATATAAACCTCGAATTCGATCATATGCGCCACTTTTCCCGGATGCAGCACCACTTCATTAATGGCTGTGCTGATACGCTTCTGGCGGTCCTGTTGGCAGACCTGCGCTTCCAGCAGAAAACGTTTTTCGGAGATATAGCACCCTTCCAGCACATCAGATAATTGTTGCAGGGCGTTGTCCGGATCGAGATCGGTCAGGAAGCCAAGATTACCGCGGTTAATGCCAATCACATTGATGTCATAACGCGCCAGCGTACGCGCTGCGCCAAGCATATTGCCGTCGCCGCCCACGACTACCGCCAGATCCGCCTGTTGACCAATTTCCGCCAGCGTGCCGGTTGGCACATTTTTTAGCTGTAATTCGTGGGCGATTTGTTGCTCCACAATGACCTCATAACCCTGATCGCATAGCCAACGGTAGAGCATTTCATGTGTCGTGAGTGCGGTGGGATGACGCGGATGCCCCACAATGCCGATACACTTGAAATGATTATTCATTTTTCTGAGGTCCTTGTAGCGAAGATTGATGACAATGTGAGTACTTCCCTTGAAACCCTGAATCTGATCCCCATAATAAGCGAAGTTAGCGAGATGAATGCGAAAAAAAACGCGGAGAAATTCATGAGTAGTAAAGAACAGAAAACGCCTGAGGGGCAAGCCCCGGAAGAAATTATCATGGATCAGCACGAAGAGGTTGAGGCAGTTGAACCAAACGATTCTGCTGAGCAGGTGGATCCGCGCGATGAAAAAATTGCGAATCTGGAAGTTCAGCTTGCAGAAGCCCAGACTCGCGAACGCGACACCGTGTTGCGTATCAAAGCGGAAATGGAAAACCTGCGCCGTCGTACTGAACAGGATATCGAAAAAGCGCATAAATTCGCTCTCGAGAAGTTCGTCAACGAATTGCTGCCGGTAATCGATAGCCTGGATCGCGCGCTGGAAGTTGCAGACAAAGCCAATCCGGATATGGCGGCAATGGTCGAAGGGATTGAGCTGACGCTGAAGTCTATGCTGGATGTGGTGCGTAAGTTCGGCGTGGAAGTGATTGCTGAGACCAACGTGCCGCTGGACCCGAACGTGCATCAGGCGATTGCGATGGTGGAGTCGGAAGAGGTTCCGGCAGGCAATGTGCTGGGTATTATGCAGAAAGGCTATACGCTGAACGGTCGTACCATTCGCGCGGCGATGGTGACTGTAGCGAAGGCGAAGTAAAAGTCTGATGGCCGATGTAAAGTCGGCCATTTTTTTAGCTTAAAAAATCCTGCACTTCCAGCCACGGCGTGTTGAAGTCCTCTATTTTTTTATATTCGCTCATTGGCAGAACGACCACATTATAGGTGTCAGATCCTTCATTCAGATCAAAAATCTGGAAGCCCCTCTTATTGAGTTCGGTCTGGATGCGCTCAAAGATCTCGTCAAGGTAACGGTCCCCGGCTTCACAGACATCGGAGATTTCATCCTCTTGGGTTATTTCGACAAGAAGATTTCTTAATTCCTCAGAATCCGTCAGGTTTTTTGTGAGTTCATAAAAGCGATCTGCGGCAAAATTAGCCAGTTCGCCTTCTTCATCTTCACCTTTCCAGTCAACGAGGTGAATAAATCCTTCGCCGCGTAGAACTTGTAAAAATGCCTGTGCCAGCTCGTTATTTCCGAGATCGCCACCGCTACAATCCAGGACGTCCTGCAACCCATATTCGTCTTCATCTTCGTCTTCAAAGATTTCAGGTTGCGTCGAAAGTTGAGAGAAAATAGTGGGCCATAAGGTTGGGTTGTGCGATAAAAAAACGTTGGCGACGACGTTGAGGTCGTCTGCAAAATTCTTATCCCATTCAATTACATAATCTTCTGACATAACATCAATATCCTTTCTGAATGCCTGAAAAGACATTATTGCATTGTTAAGTAAATGGCAGGAATTGATGGAATCTTAAAAGACGGCGATAAAAAAGGCGAACCGGAGTTCGCCATTGTGTTACTCCGCCACACTCTCGCGCAGCGGTTTTACCGGTACAACCTTTACCTGCTTAATCATATTTTCCTGTACATCGAGTATATCGATATCGTACTGCTCAATGCGCACGCGCGTGCCAGCAACCGGAATTTCCTCCAGCGCCTCCAGAATCACCCCGTTGACGGTGCGCGCGTCATCTTCCGGCAGGTGCCAGTTAAACGCTTTATTGATTTCCCGGACGTTGGCGGTACCGTCAATAATGACCGAACCGTCGTTTTGCGGCGTGACCTCTTCCGCCAGTGTCGGCGACATCGATGTGGTGAAGTCGCCAACGATCTCCTCGAGAATATCTTCCACGGTGACCAGCCCCTGGATATCGCCATATTCGTTGACGACCAGTCCGACTTTCTTTTTATTGCGCTGAAATTTAATCAGTTGCGTACTGAGCGGCGTACCTTCCGGGACGTAATAGATTTCATCGGCGGCGCGCAGCATCATCTCTTTGGTGAACTCTTTTTTCTCGGCCATTAACCGCCAGGCTTCACGCACGCGCAGCATACTGATGGCGTCATCCAGCGAATCGCGATAGAGCACAATGCGTCCGTGCGGCGAGTGGGTAAGCTGCCGCTCGATAGACTTCCAGTCGTCATTGATATCGATTCCGATAATTTCATTACGCGGCACCATGATGTCATCCACGCTGACCTTTTCCAGATCGAGAACCGACAGCAGCATATCCTGATTGCGGCGAGAGATTTGCGAACGGGATTCATGCACGATAGTGCGTAATTCCTCTTTGCTTAACGACCCGCTAACCACGATGTCCGTTTTAATTCCCATCAGACGCATCAGCAGGCGGGTGATGGTGTTAAGTAACCACACTAGCGGCATCATCAGTATCTGTAACGGCGCCAGCAGGAAGCTGCTGGGATAGGCCACTTTTTCCGGATAGAGCGCGGCGATAGTTTTGGGCAGGACTTCAGCAAAAACTAACACGACAAACGTCAGTACCCCGGTGGCGATAGCCACGCCGGCGTCGCCGTAAAGCCGCATACCCACAATCGTGCCGAGCGCCGAGGCAAGAATGTTGACCAGGTTATTGCCGATCAGCACCAGGCTTATCAGTCGGTCGGGTTTACGCAATAATTTTTCTACCCGTTTTGCCGAGCGATTACCTTGCTTCGCCATATGGCGTAAACGGTAACGGTTTAGCGTCATCATTCCAGTTTCGGAACCGGAAAAATAGGCCGAGATGACCACCATGATGATTAATATGATAATCAGCGTGGTGGTGGAGATGTGTTCCAGGGGAAACTCCTTTAAAAGCTTAGCTTACAAATTGCTGTAATATGCGGCTACCAAAATAGGCCAGCGTCAGAATACCCGCGCCTGCGACGTTAAACCACACGACCCGCCGACCCCGCCAGCCCTCATGGTAATGCCCCCACAGCAGAACGATATAGACAAACCATGCCACAATAGAGAGCACGGCTTTATCAATATTTTCAGTACTGAACAGGTTATGCATGTAAAACAGGCCGGTACACAGAGTAAGGGTCAGCAGTACGACGCCAATCTGCGTGATATGAAACATTTTGCGCTCAATGCTCATCAATGGCGGCATTTCATTACTAAACGCCAGCTTTTTGTTCTTCAACTGATAGTCGATCCACGCCAGTTGTAGCGCATACAGCGCGGCGATTATCAGCGTCGCGTAAGAGAAAAGCGACAGACCGATGTGCACCATCATGCCTGGGGTCGCTTCCAGATGCGTAATATATTCATTAGGCATGAACGTGGCGAAGGCCAGGTTAATCAGCGCAAAAGCATAGACAATGGGCAGAAGTAACCAGCCGCGATTACGCGACGCGACAATGGTCATCACCGTGCAGATCATCAGGCTGACCAGCGAACCGACATTCAGCAGGCTCAGGTTTTGTCCACTGTCGCCGCCGGGCAGAATACGCGATTCCAGCGCGACAGCATGGCACACCAGCGCGATGACCGCAGAAAGAATAGCCATACGCCGCCAGCCGCTGTTTTTTTGCAACAGTCCGGGAACGATCAGCGCGAGGCTGAAGGAGTAGGCGACAAGGGCAAGTAAAGCAAAAACGGGCATAGTTGTGTCGACAGTTGACCAGTGAGAAAGAGAAGCAGTATAGCGTTACGTGACCGCAGCTCCAACCGTTGCATAACAACAAAGACGGCTTCATGGTATACTGTGGCGAAATTCTGTAACTGTGTCGCTGCGGCGACCAACCGTTTCCACCCCAGGCGAGAGACAATGTTTGATAATTTAACCGATCGTTTGTCGCGCACGCTGCGCAATATCAGTGGCCGTGGGCGCCTTACTGAAGACAACGTTAAAGAGACGCTGCGCGAAGTGCGCATGGCGCTGCTGGAGGCTGACGTTGCGCTGCCGGTAGTGCGTGAGTTCATCAATCGCGTAAAAGAGAAAGCGGTTGGTCATGAAGTTAACAAGAGCCTGACCCCAGGGCAGGAGTTCGTCAAGATTGTCCGTAGCGAACTGGTTGCGGCGATGGGCGAAGAGAACCAGACGCTGAATTTAGCTGCGCAGCCGCCAGCCGTAGTATTGATGGCGGGTCTGCAGGGGGCGGGTAAAACCACCAGCGTCGGTAAGTTGGGTAAATTCTTGCGCGAGAAGCACAAGAAGAAAGTGCTGGTCGTCTCTGCCGACGTCTATCGCCCGGCGGCGATCAAACAGCTCGAAACGCTGGCTGAGCAGGTTGGCGTGGATTTCTTCCCGTCTGATGTCGGCCAGAAACCGGTTGATATCGTCAACGCCGCGCTGAAAGAAGCGAAGCTCAAATTCTACGACGTGCTGCTGGTGGATACCGCCGGTCGTCTGCATGTTGACGAAGCGATGATGGACGAAATCAAACAGGTCCACGCTTCTATCAAGCCAGTAGAAACGCTGTTTGTCGTCGATGCGATGACCGGTCAGGATGCGGCGAATACCGCAAAAGCCTTTAACGAAGCGCTGCCGTTAACCGGCGTGGTGCTGACCAAAGTTGATGGTGATGCGCGTGGCGGTGCGGCGCTCTCTATTCGTCATATCACCGGCAAGCCGATTAAATTCCTCGGTGTCGGCGAGAAAACCGACGCGCTGGAGCCGTTCCACCCGGATCGTATCGCCTCGCGTATTCTCGGCATGGGCGACGTACTGTCTCTTATCGAAGATATCGAAAGCAAAGTTGACCGCGCACAGGCTGAGAAGCTGGCGACCAAACTGAAGAAAGGCGACGGTTTCGACCTGAACGACTTCCTGGAACAGCTCAAACAGATGAAAAACATGGGCGGTATGGCCAGTCTGATGGGCAAATTACCGGGCATGGGGCAGATTCCGGACAACGTTAAATCGCAGATGGATGATAAGGTGCTGGTGCGTATGGAGGCGATCATCAATTCGATGACGCTGAAAGAACGTGCGAAGCCGGAAATCATCAAAGGTTCCCGCAAGCGTCGTATCGCGCAGGGCTGTGGGATGCAGGTGCAGGACGTTAACCGCCTTCTGAAACAGTTCGACGACATGCAGCGCATGATGAAGAAGATGAAGAAGGGCGGGATGGCGAAGATGATGCGGAGTATGAAGGGGATGATGCCGCCAGGCTTCCCTGGCCGCTAATTTCCCGGCCTGGCTCACTTGCTATTTCGGCACCGGGGTGTGCTAGCCATCCTCACGTACTGCGTGGCCGCTGCGGTGGCTGCGCGCACGCCGGTACCGAACTCGCTGCGCCGCCGACGGCCTTCTACAGCAGAGTTATTAACTGTTGATTGCAATTCTCCCAGAAATCAGTAAAATTTTCGGGCTTTTAATATGACGCCGGGCTCCGTTCCTCGATGGGGCCCGGTTGTTTTATTCACACAAGAGGATGTTATGGTAACTATTCGTTTAGCTCGTCACGGCGCTAAAAAGCGTCCGTTCTACCAGGTTGTTGTCACCGACAGCCGTAATGCACGCAACGGTCGCTTCATTGAGCGCGTTGGTTTTTTCAACCCAATCGCTAGCGAAAAAGAAGAAGGCACCCGCCTGGATCTGGATCGCATCGCTCACTGGGTTGGCCAGGGCGCAACCATTTCCGATCGCGTTGCGGCGCTGATCAAAGAAGTAAAAAAAGCAGCTTAATCTGTCACGGTGGTCATGATGAGCAAGCAACTCGCCGCACAAGTACCCGCTGAACCGGTTGTACTGGGGAAAATGGGTTCTTCATACGGTATCCGTGGTTGGCTCAGAGTGTTTTCCTCCACTGAAGACGCCGAAAGCATTTTTGACTATCAGCCCTGGTTTATCCAGAAGGCGGGTCAGTGGCAGCAGGTACAGCTGGAAAGCTGGAAGCACCACAATCAGGATCTGATCATCAAGCTGAAAGGCGTTGACGATCGAGATGCCGCGAATCTTCTGACCAATTGCGAAATTGTCGTGGATTCCTCGCAACTTCCTGCGCTTGAGGAGGGAGACTACTACTGGAAAGACCTGATGGGTTGCCAGGTAGTCACCGCTGAAGGCTACGATCTCGGTAAAGTTATCGACATGATGGAAACCGGGTCGAATGACGTTCTCGTCATTAAGGCGAACCTGAAAGATGCATTTGGTATCAAGGAACGACTAGTACCGTTCCTCGATGGGCAGGTTATCAAGAAAGTCGATCTCGCTACTCGTACTATCGAAGTAGACTGGGATCCTGGTTTTTAAACCACCGAATAAACGGTAATAAATGGCGTTATGGGGATTGGCTTGTGTTTATTGGCATAGTTAGCCTGTTTCCTGAAATGTTCCGCGCAATTACCGATTACGGGGTAACTGGCCGGGCAGTAAAAAAAGGCCTGCTGAACATCCAAAGCTGGAGTCCTCGCGACTTCACGCATGACCGGCACCGTACCGTGGACGATCGTCCTTACGGCGGCGGACCAGGGATGTTAATGATGGTGCAACCCTTGCGGGACGCCATTCACGCAGCAAAAGCCGCGGCAGGTGAAGGCGCTAAAGTGATTTATCTGTCGCCTCAGGGACGCAAGCTTGATCAAGCAGGCGTTAGCGAGCTGGCCACGAATCAGAAGCTTATTCTGGTGTGTGGTCGCTACGAAGGCGTAGATGAGCGCGTAATTCAGACCGAAATTGACGAAGAATGGTCAATTGGCGATTACGTTCTCAGCGGTGGCGAACTACCGGCAATGACGCTGATTGACTCCGTCGCCCGGTTTATACCGGGAGTTCTGGGGCATGAAGCATCAGCAATCGAAGATTCGTTTGCTGATGGGTTGCTGGATTGTCCGCACTATACGCGCCCTGAAGTGTTAGAGGGGATGGAAGTACCGCCAGTATTGCTGTCGGGAAACCATGCCGAGATACGTCGCTGGCGTTTGAAACAGTCGCTGGGCCGAACCTGGCTTAGAAGACCTGAACTTCTGGAAAACCTGGCTCTGACTGAAGAGCAAGCAAGGTTGCTGGCGGAGTTCAAAACAGAACACGCACAACAGCAGCATAAACATGATGGGATGGCATAGGCCCCCGAATATCAGTTTACCCAGGATAAGAGATTGAATTATGAGCAACATTATTAAGCAACTTGAACAAGAGCAGATGAAGCAGAACGTACCTTCCTTCCGTCCGGGCGATACCGTGGAAGTGAAAGTATGGGTTGTTGAAGGTACCAAGAAACGTCTGCAGGCATTCGAGGGCGTGGTTATCGCTATTCGTAACCGCGGTCTGCACTCTGCATTCACTGTTCGTAAAATTTCCAACGGCGAAGGCGTTGAGCGTGTCTTCCAGACTCACTCTCCGGTAGTTGACAGCATTGCTGTTAAACGTCGTGGTGCTGTTCGTAAAGCTAAACTGTACTACCTGCGTGAGCGTACTGGTAAAGCGGCTCGTATCAAAGAGCGTCTTAACTAAGAACGCGCTTTCGCAACATCCGAAAGCTTGTAGAAAAGAAGGGGCTGGCATTACGCTGGCCCCTTTTTTATGGGGTTGCTCCACGCCATAGACGGTTGCATGATTAGTCTGGGTCAGTGGTCTCAACGCTGAGTCAGAAACGGCCAGGCCCGTTCCTTAGTTTAGCGAGCGTTCCGCACGCCGGTGTTTAGCCTGATACATATTTCGATCGGCCAGTTCTTGTAGTTTTTCGGCAGTGGCATGTTCCCATGTCAGCGCAAAGCCAATACTCAGGGTCATCGTTATTCGCTGGCCGTTATGCAGTTCAAAAGGTCGATTAAACGCCTGGGATAGCGCTGCGCAAATACGTTGTACTTCATATTCCGAATGTACATCGTAAAGCACCACCGCAAATTCATCGCCGCCGAGTCGGTAAGTTTGATAACGGCTACCACCGAATTCCGCTAATCTTTTGGCAACCTCTATAAGTACGCGGTCGCCTGCCGCATGTCCCCAGGTATCATTAATATATTTAAAGTTATCGCCATCCAGAAATAACAATGCCGAACTGCTACGAGCGGAATTGTCCTTCATCAGCGCGTTAATACAGCTGCGAAATGCCGCGCGATTGGCAAGCCCCGTCAGCGGATCGTGCAGCGCGGTACGCAGTAACTGGGCATTTTTAGCCTGAAGCCGTAGCTGCCATTCTTCCATCTCATCCAGAAGGCTATTGAAATCTTGCGCAAACAGGTGAAATTCCGCAATACGCTCATCAGGTACCCGGCGTGAAAAATTTCGGTTAGTGCGAACGTCGTGTACAACTTCAGTAATATTTTGCAGCGCATCCACAACGCCATTGTGTAAATAACGCGTGAGCAGCAGGGCAATGCCGGATGCCAGCAGAATACATCCTGTCAGCACTGCCAGCGATAGCCAGATAAAATGACCAATAAGGCTGTCGCGGGCGACAAGCCGTACTTCGCCGATGGCCCTGCCGTTGTGCCAGACGGGTTGTGATACCGGCAATGGAAAAAGCCAGTGGCTAATTAAGCCGATGAGCTTATCGTCTGCGGCTCGCGCATCATAGCGCCATGAGGCGATAGTACGGCCATTTTTATCGCGGACCTCCGCCGCTGAAAATTGTCCCTGGCGTCCCAGTGTGGCGAGCGTTTCCGCTGCAGCCGCGTTATCGGAAAATACCAGTGCCGCTTCAAGGCTGTGGGCCATTGTGGCGGCGGTCAAATCGAGATTTTTTTGCGCATACTGTTTGAGCGTAAGGACAGACGCAACGCAAATTAATAGCCAGATCAATGTCATTGTAAGCAGCACGCTGATTATACTAATCCGCCGTAGTGTGCGTTTAAATGTTGGCCTGGACAGAGAAAATTCCTTATTCATGCTTTTGATTCCGTGCAAGCATTAATACTTCTGGATTCACTCTCACGCCGCTATGCGAGAGGGAGTCCAGGTTGACGGAAAATTTGACTTCATCATTGTTAATGATCAGACAAAATGCGCTGCCAATAATACATTCGGTATTTTGCTCGGCAATTAATAACAAGGCATTAACTGGATAATGACGCGTTAACTCCACCTGATAAGCTGGCGATTCATTGCCAAAGTAAAAACCATCACAGCGGGCGCTCAGGGCTTCCTGTGTGGTACGGATGACAAGCGGTTGATAAGGGAAAGCCCAGTCAGCCTCTTCGCTAAGTACCCTGACAAAACGCGCAGATGAAAATATGCATAGCCTTGGCGGCCCGGATAACGCCGGCCAGTGTGTATAACTGACGATACCGGAGACGATGGCGCGTACGGATTTCTCTTCTTCCGTGACGCGTTGAGCATACAGAGGCAAGCTTGCTAATAATAGCGATAACAGAAGGATAAATCGGTGAGAAAAACGCATTAACAAGTCCCCACCATCTTCAGTCGTAAAGCATTAAAATACATCCGTGATTGTTTGTAGCAAAATAACATTATTTTGCCATATCGTCATTATGTCTTATTGATAATATGAATAATTTAAGTGGCGTCCCTGATATTAAATTCTTGTGATAATGGTATTAATCACCCTATATCAGAAAGTAAAATTATGCGTGCGGAGAAAAAATAATCAAAAAATAGCGAGCATCGCTCATTTTACCGCTTTTCTGAGGCTGGGAATAAAATAATTCGCTTGCAGTGTAAAGTTTTTGATACGAAATGGAGGGGGTTAATCGACTACTGCGCATGGTGTAAAGTTTATTTTACGTAATATGGATTGAAATCTTTACTTTTTGTGGTATGGTTTAAACATCCTCGTGGAGGATCAACTATCGCAAACAAGAAAAGACAGGATCGCCATCATGCAAAAAGACGCGCTGAATAACGTACGTATCACCGATGAACAGGTATTAATGACGCCGGAGCAGCTTAAAGCGGCCTTTCCGTTGAGTCTGGCGCAGGAAGCGCAGATAGCGCAGTCCCGGGGAATCATTTCTGACATTATTGCCGGGCGCGATCCGCGTCTGTTGGTAGTATGCGGTCCTTGTTCTATTCACGATCCTGAAACCGCTCTGGAATATGCCCGTCGATTTAAAGCCCTTGCCGCAGAGGTCAGCGATAGCCTCTATCTGGTAATGCGCGTCTATTTTGAAAAGCCGCGGACTACCGTCGGCTGGAAAGGGCTGATTAACGATCCTCACATGGATGGCTCATTTGATGTGGAAGCCGGGTTGAAAATAGCGCGTCAGCTACTGGTGGAACTGGTGAATATGGGGTTGCCATTGGCGACCGAAGCGTTGGATCCGAACAGCCCGCAATACCTGGGCGATCTGTTTAGCTGGTCGGCGATAGGCGCGCGCACAACCGAATCGCAAACCCACCGCGAAATGGCGTCTGGTCTTTCTATGCCGGTCGGCTTTAAAAACGGCACGGATGGCAGCCTGGCGACAGCGATTAACGCCATGCGCGCCGCTGCGCAACCTCATCGTTTTGTTGGCATTAACCAGGCCGGTCAGGTTGCGTTATTGCAAACCCAGGGAAATCCGCATGGCCATGTAATTCTGCGTGGCGGCAAAGCGCCAAACTATAGCCCGGCAGATGTCGCTCAGTGTGAAAAAGAGATGGAACAGGCGGGACTACGTCCTTCGCTGATGGTAGATTGCAGTCATGGTAACTCCAATAAAGATTATCGCCGCCAGCCAGCCGTTGCCGAATCTGTGGTTGCGCAGATTAAAGATGGCAATCGTTCAATCATTGGCTTAATGATTGAAAGTAATATTCATGAGGGTAATCAGTCTTCCGAACAGCCGCGCAGCGAAATGAAGTATGGCGTTTCCGTCACCGATGCTTGTATTAGCTGGGAGATAACCGATGCCCTGTTACGTGAAATTCATAAAGATTTGAGCGGCCAGCTGGCGGTGCGCGTCGCATAAGAGGTTGTTATGGTTGCTGAATTGACCGCATTACGCGATCAAATAGATGATGTCGATAAAGCGTTGTTGAATTTACTGGCTAAGCGCCTGGAACTGGTTGCCAAAGTCGGCGAGGTGAAAAGCCGTTTTGGCCTGCCTATTTACGTGCCGGAGCGTGAGGCCTCTATGCTGGCTTCACGACGGGCGGAAGCAGAAGCGATCGGTGTCCCGCCCGATCTCATTGAAGATGTCCTGCGCCGGGTAATGCGTGAATCTTACTCCAGCGAAAATGATAAGGGGTTCAAAACGCTTTGTCCTTCTCTGCGTCCGGTCGTCATTGTGGGCGGCGGCGGACAGATGGGGCGTCTGTTTGAAAAAATGCTCACGCTGTCGGGCTATCAGGTCCGTATTCTGGAACAACAGGACTGGCCGCGCGCCAGGGACATTGTCGCCGATGCCGGAATGGTGATCGTCAGCGTGCCGATTCATGTTACTGAACAGGTCATAGCGCAACTGCCGCCCCTGCCGTCCGACTGTATTCTGGTCGATCTGGCATCGGTGAAAAGCGGTCCGTTGCAGGCAATGTTGGTGGCCCATGATGGCCCCGTGTTGGGCTTGCATCCGATGTTTGGTCCGGACAGCGGGAGCCTGGCGAAGCAGGTGGTGGTCTGGTGTGATGGGCGTCAACCGGAAGCGTATCAGTGGTTCCTTGAGCAAATCCAGGTGTGGGGCGCGCGGTTGCATCGAATTAGCGCTGTCGAGCACGATCAGAACATGGCTTTTATCCAGGCGTTGCGCCACTTTGCTACCTTCGCTTATGGGCTGCATCTGGCGGAAGAGAACGTCCAGCTTGAGCAGCTTCTGGCGCTATCATCGCCGATTTATCGACTGGAGCTGGCGATGGTCGGGCGTCTGTTCGCCCAGGACCCGCAGCTGTATGCGGACATTATTATGTCGTCGGAGCGCAATCTGGCGCTTATCAAGCGTTACTATAAACGTTTTGGCGATGCGATCGGGTTACTGGAACAGGGTGATAAGCAGGCTTTTATCGACAGTTTTCGCAAAGTTGAACACTGGTTTGGCGATTATGCCAGACGCTTCCAGAATGAAAGCCGTGTGTTATTGCGTCAGGCGAATGACAGCCGACCATAACGATGACATCTATACTAAAAGCCAGCTTTGCTGGCTTTTTTCGTTTAAGGAACCGTTATGACTACGCCGCACGTTTTATTTGATTATGTCGGACATCTACCAGAATGCCCCACATGGAGCGAGGATGAAAGCGCGCTGTATTGGACCGATATCCTGGAACAGGAGATCCATCGTTACCATCCGGCGAGCGGGACGCATAGCGTGCTGGCGTTTCCGGAAGAGGTGGGCTGTTTTGCCTTGCGTGAGCAGGGCGGATTTATTGTGGCCATGCGTCATGCTATCTGGCTGGCCGATAAAAATGGATTATTGCAGCGTAAGGTTTGCGACAATCCCTCTAATACGAAACTGGCGCGTTTCAACGATGGCGGCACTGATGGCGATGGACGTTTTTATGCCGGAACGTTCTGGGCGCCAGGTGACTATAATGGCGCGTTGCTGATGCGGATCGATCATGACCTGACGGCAAAAGTGATCCAGTGCGATATCCAGGGACACAACGGCCTGGCGTTCAGCCCGAATAACCAGTGGATGTATACCTCCGATACGCCGAATGGCGTGATATACCGCACGTTACTTGATAAGCATGGCGAACCGGGCAAGCGTGAACTTTTTCGCCATTTTGGCGAAGGAGAAGGACTTCCCGACGGCGCGGCGATGGATAGCGAAGGGTGCTACTGGAGCGCGATGTTTGACGGCTGGCGCGTGGCGCGTTTCTCACCGCAAGGAGAGCAGCTGGAAGAGTACCGGTTGCCGGTACGTTGTCCGACGATGGTTTGCTTTGGCGGCGCAGATATGAAAACGCTGTTTATTACAACAACCAGAGAAAATATGTCTGCTCAGGAAGTGGCGGATTATCCGCACTCCGGCGCCATCTTCACCCTGCAGGTAGCCGTCGCAGGGATGAAGAAAAGCCGTTTTATTGAACGTCAGGCAGGTTCTACCGGCACGACGTTTTCGCTGGGATAGCAGCCAAGCACTTTCATTGAGCGCGTGATCTCGCCCAGCTCTTTTAGCGCGCTTTGCATTACCTGCGACTCCAGGTTCGCCTGAATATCGAGATAAAACATCTCTTCCCACGGATTGCCGTGAATGGGGCGCGACTCCAGTTTCGTCATGATGAGATTGTGGTTACGCAGCACCAGCAGCGCTTCGACCAGCGCGCCAGCTTGCTGCCCGGTGGCGATTAACAGAGTGGTTTTTGCCGGAACCTGATCGGAAACGTTGATGGCTTTGCGCGCCAGTACCAGAAAGCGGGTGATATTCTGCGTCTGGTTTGCGGCGATGCGTTCCAGCACCTGTAAACCGTGCAACATGCCGCCTGCCTCGCTGCCGAGCGCCGCGACGCGCGGAGAGTTCGCCTGCGCGACTTTTTCCATCGCGGCCGACGTACTCTCGGTATAGTCGATTTTCCAGTGCGGATAGCGGCTCAAAAATTTACTGCACTGCTGGAACGGCTGCGGATGGCTGTACACCGTTTCGATGGTATTCAGATCCGTAGCGCCGGAAACCAGCACGCAGTGATCGATGGTGACGGTCATCTCACCGACAATTGACAGACTGGTGTGTTGTAATAAGTCGTACACATCGTTGATAGCGCCGGAGCTGGTGTTCTCTATCGGAACCACGGCGTAATCGGCCTGGCCGGTTTCGACCTGATGAAAAATATCGGTGAATTTTGCGCAACCGCTCTCGATAAATTGCTCAAAATGGCGTGCAGCATACTGGCGCGCCGCGAGATGAGAATAGGAGCCTTTCGGCCCAAGAAACGCAATACGTGCCGAATGAGGGTGAGTATTATTCAGATGTTGTTGCAGCAGCGCCTGCTGAGTAAGCACGGAGTCTTCAATGATAAGCTGGAACAGACGGGTAATGTAGTGTGCGTCGAGATGGTGGGCTTTACCGAGATGGATGAGCCTGTCCAGCAGCGCTCGTTCACGATCGATATCCCGAACCGGACGATGCGACAGTAGTTTTGCTTGTCCCACTTCAATCGCCAGCGCGCGTCGTTTTGCCAGTAAGGCCAGTAACTCTTCGTCTAAAGCGCTGATTTTATCTCGCAGCGCCAGTAATGGGTTTTCCGATGTCATAGTGTTGCCTTTTTTGTTATCAATAAAAAAGGCCTCCCGGTGGGGGAGGCCTTCTTGTTCGTCTTCGCATTCTTTATCACATGACGAAACGCCTCCCGGTCAGGGGAAGATAAAAAAGAATGCGAAGAAAAACCGGGTTAGCTTCATAACTGTTTCCTTTGTGTACGTAAGTACAGTACCCGTACTGTTTTAATCCTGTCAACAAAAAACGCGCCCGAAGGCGCGTTGGCGATACACTCAATGTAAGGGACTACTCTTCTTCTGCTTCGACGAAGCTGGCATCTTTCACCGATGCGGTGGCACGACGGGCTTCGCCTTTGTGCTGCACTTTATTGAGCTGCCGTTCCAGCTTGTTGATCAATTCATTAATAGCGGTGTACATATCTTCGTGTTTTGCGCTGGCGACCAGATGTCCGTTCGGTGTATTAATGGTGGCGTCAGCAATAAAGCCCTGTGGCTCTTTAGACAGAATGATATGAGGATTAATTAGGTGAGTTTGCCATTTTTCCAGTTTGGCGAGACGGTCTGCGACATGTTGGCGGATTGCCGGAGTAATTTCCATTTGTTTACTGGTAATGTTCATTGTCATAAATTTTACCTCTTGTCTTTCCCGTCTTGGTGATTCCAGCATACCGTTCTTAATGTCAAAATGTGTGATGTAAATCACATTATTTTGTCACTTTTTGTCAAGGCGAACTTTTTGTGAGGCATCGCAGGAAGAAGCGATCTTTTACTTGAGGAATGGCTGAAAGCAGGCCATATTTGACTGGATGCGTTGCAGTGAAATCATTTCTGTTGCATCAGATATCGAATAAAAAAACGGCAGCCGGAAGGCTGCCGTTTTGCTTGTTGGTATTGCTTCAGGTGTTTTTGCTGTTAGCGGCAATAATTTTCGCGACTTTGTCAGCCTGCGCATTCAGCTGCATCTGACGATAGGCGTTTTCCATCAGCGGCAACGCATCGCGCGTGGCCTGCGTATCAGGATAATTGCGTAGCATACCTTCTACCCGGTTTACGACCGCAACCCATGCGCCGCGCGCGGTATAGTACTCTGCGACGGAATATTCATATTTCGCCAGACGGTCTTTCAGGAATACCAGACGCTTAGTGGCGTCGGTGGTGTACTGGCTATTAGGATAGCTGCGTACCAGTTTCGAAAAGTCATTGAACGCCGCCCGCGCATGTTGCGGATCGCGATCGCTGCGATCGACGCCAAAGAAACCTTGCAGCGCGCTATCATCCAGCGCCATGTTCGTCAGGCCGCGCATGTACATGACATAGTCAATATTAGGGTGCGTTGGATTAAGACGCATAAAACGATCGATAGCGGCCTGCGCTAGCGGCAAATCGGCGTTTTTGTAATAGGCGTAGATAAGATCCAACTGCACCTGCTGAGAATACGGTCCGAATGGATAACGATTATCTAACGCTTCCAATTGCGTTATTGCCTGTTTCCAGTTACCGTCCTGCAGCTTTTGCTGAGCAGTCGCGTAGATTTCATTCGGCGGATTATCGGGCACCTCTTCCTTTGAACCCGAGCAACCCGCCAGAAACAGGCTCAACGTGGCTGCTGCCACCAGATATTTCATGCGCGTCATGACGTTTTGACTTTCCTCAAAATGTTTTACGGGAGATTCTCTGTTCCTGCTCCCGGTTAAGACCAGCTACAATAGCACACTATATTAAACGGCAAAGCCGTAAAACCCAACGTTAAACGAAGAAGCTGTATATGGCACAACGAGTACAACTCACCGCAACGGTCTCCGAAAACCAACTCGGTCAACGCTTAGATCAGGCTTTGGCCGAAATGTTCCCGGATTATTCACGTTCGCGTATAAAAGAATGGATTTTGAATCAGCGCGTGTTGGTCAATGGTCAACTTTGCGATAAGCCAAAAGAAAAAGTGTTAGGCGGCGAGCGGGTGGCTATTGATGCGGAGATCGACGAAGAGATTCGTTTTGAAGCGCAGGATATCCCGTTAGATATTGTTTATGAAGATGACGATATTCTGGTTATCAACAAACCACGCGATCTGGTGGTACATCCTGGCGCGGGTAACCCGGATGGTACGGTACTGAACGCGTTGCTACATTATTATCCGCCGATTGCGGATGTTCCGCGCGCGGGCATTGTGCATCGTCTGGATAAGGACACGACGGGTCTGATGGTGGTGGCCAAAACCGTTCCGGCGCAAACGCGCCTGGTGGAGTCTTTGCAGCTGCGCGAGATTACCCGCGAATATGAAGCGGTCGCGATCGGACATATGACGGCGGGAGGAACGGTGAATGAACCCATCAGTCGTCACCCGACCAAACGTACCCATATGTCGGTGCATCCCATGGGCAAACCGGCGGTGACCCACTACCGCATTATGGAACATTTCCGTGTGCACACGCGTCTTAGGCTGCGTCTGGAGACTGGGCGTACGCACCAGATCCGCGTGCATATGGCGCATATTACGCACCCGTTAGTGGGCGATCAGGTCTACGGTGGTCGTCCACGTCCACCGAAAGGCGCATCGGAAGAATTTATTTCCACGCTGCGTAAGTTTGACCGCCAGGCGCTGCATGCAACGATGCTGCGTCTCTACCATCCTGTATCGGGTATCGAAATGGAGTGGCACGCGCCGATTCCACAGGATATGGTGGACCTTATCGATGCGATGCGCGCCGATTTCGAAGATCATAAAGATGATGTGGACTGGTTATGAATGCACTGATTGTCCCGCAGTGGCCGCTGCCGAAAGGCGTCGCAGCCTGTAGTTCTACCCGTATTGGCGGGGTGAGTTTACCGCCTTACGATTCGTTGAATCTGGGCGCGCATTGCGGCGATAACCCGGAGCATGTTGAAGAGAACCGCAAGCGTCTGTTTGCGGCGGGCAATCTGCCTTCGAAACCTGTCTGGCTTGAACAGGTTCACGGTAAAAATGTGTTGAGGCTTACCGGGGAACCTTATGCCTCCAAACGTGCGGATGCGTCTTACAGCAATACGCCAGGAACCGTCTGCGCGGTAATGACGGCAGACTGCCTGCCTGTGCTATTCTGTAACCGTGAGGGAACAGAAGTGGCGGCGGCTCATGCGGGCTGGCGCGGATTATGTGAAGGCGTACTGGAGGAAACTGTCACCTGCTTTGCTGACAAACCAGAAAATATCATCGCCTGGTTAGGTCCGGCGATCGGCCCGACCGCGTTTGAAGTGGGGCCGGAAGTGCGTGACGCATTTTTAGCAAAAGATGCGCAAGCCGATAGCGCATTTTTGCCGCACGGGGAAAAATTTCTGGCGGATATTTATCAGCTTGCACGCCAACGTCTGGCGAATACCGGCGTTGAACATGTCTATGGCGGGGATCGCTGCACCTTTAGCGAAAGTGAGACTTTCTTCTCTTATCGTCGCGACAAGACGACAGGTCGTATGGCAAGTTTTATTTGGCTGATATAACCTAAAGAATCAAGACGATCCGGTACGGGTAACTTTCTTTTCACATAATTCAGGTCATTCACCTTGAATAATTGAGGGATGACCTCATTTAATCTCCAGTAGCAATTTTGACCTGTTATGGGAGGAGTTATGCGTCTGGATCGTCTTACTAACAAATTCCAGCTTGCTCTTGCCGATGCCCAGTCGCTTGCGCTGGGGCACGACAACCAATTCATCGAACCTCTTCATTTAATGAGTGCCTTGCTGAACCAGGAAGGGGGATCGATACGTCCTTTATTAACCTCCGCCGGCATTAATGCTGGCCAGTTGCGCACCGCTATCGATCAGGCGCTGAGCCGTTTACCGCAGGTGGAAGGCACCGGCGGCGACGTACAGCCTTCTTCGGAACTGGTACGCGTACTGAACCTTTGCGACAAGCTGGCGCAAAAACGGGGGGACAATTTTATTTCGTCAGAGCTGTTTGTTCTGGCGGCGCTTGAGTCTCGCGGCACGTTAACCGATCTGCTGAAATCAGCCGGTGCGACCACGGCCAATATCACTCAGGCAATTGAACAGATGCGCGGAGGTGAAAGCGTGAACGATCAAGGGGCTGAAGACCAACGTCAGGCCTTGAAAAAATATACCGTCGATCTGACCGAGCGGGCTGAACAAGGTAAGCTTGACCCGGTAATTGGTCGTGATGAAGAAATTCGCCGTACCATTCAGGTACTGCAACGTCGTACTAAAAACAACCCGGTGTTAATCGGTGAGCCTGGGGTCGGTAAAACGGCAATTGTTGAAGGGCTGGCGCAGCGCATTATTAATGGTGAAGTTCCTGAAGGCTTAAAAGGCCGCCGCGTACTGGCGCTGGATATGGGCGCGCTGGTGGCCGGGGCGAAATATCGCGGCGAATTTGAAGAGCGTCTGAAAGGCGTGCTGAACGATCTGGCAAAACAGGAAGGCAACGTCATCCTGTTTATTGACGAGCTGCACACCATGGTTGGCGCAGGTAAGGCTGATGGCGCAATGGACGCCGGGAATATGCTGAAACCGGCGCTGGCGCGTGGTGAACTGCACTGTGTGGGCGCCACCACGCTGGATGAATACCGTCAGTACATTGAAAAAGACGCGGCGCTGGAACGTCGTTTTCAAAAAGTGTTTGTCGCAGAACCTTCAGTGGAAGACACCATTGCTATTCTGCGTGGCCTGAAAGAACGTTACGAGCTGCACCACCATGTGCAGATCACTGACCCGGCGATTGTGGCGGCGGCAACATTGTCTCATCGCTATATCGCCGACCGTCAGTTGCCGGATAAAGCTATCGACCTCATCGATGAAGCGGCATCCAGCATTCGTATGCAGATTGACTCTAAGCCGGAGGAGCTGGACAGACTCGACCGCCGCATTATTCAGCTCAAACTGGAACAGCAGGCGTTGATGAAAGAGTCTGACGAGGCGAGTAAAAAACGTCTCGATATGCTGAATGAAGAACTGGACGATAAAGAGCGTCAGTATTCTGAGTTAGAAGAAGAGTGGAAAGCGGAAAAAGCGTCGCTCTCTGGTACGCAAACTATTAAAGCGGAGCTGGAGCAGGCGAAGATTGCCATCGAGCAGGCGCGTCGCGTTGGCGACCTGGCGCGAATGTCTGAATTGCAGTACGGCAAAATTCCGGAGCTGGAAAAACAGTTGGAAGCCGCGACCCAGTCGGAAGGTAAAACCATGCGTCTGTTACGTAACAAAGTAACGGATGCGGAAATTGCCGAAGTGCTGGCGCGCTGGACCGGTATTCCGGTTGCCAGAATGCTGGAAGGCGAACGTGAAAAACTGTTGCGTATGGAACAAGAGTTACACAGCCGTGTGATCGGGCAGAATGAAGCCGTTGAAGCAGTATCGAACGCCATACGTCGTAGCCGCGCGGGGCTGTCCGATCCGAACCGTCCGATTGGTTCCTTCCTGTTCCTTGGGCCGACGGGGGTCGGTAAAACCGAACTGTGTAAAGCGCTGGCTAACTTTATGTTCGACAGCGACGACGCGATGGTGCGTATCGATATGTCTGAGTTTATGGAGAAACACTCCGTGTCTCGTTTGGTCGGGGCGCCTCCGGGATATGTCGGCTATGAAGAAGGCGGTTATTTGACGGAAGCGGTACGCCGTCGTCCTTATTCCGTCATCTTGTTGGATGAAGTAGAAAAAGCGCATCCGGATGTATTCAACATTCTGTTGCAGGTGCTGGACGACGGTCGGCTGACTGACGGGCAGGGGAGAACGGTCGACTTCCGTAATACGGTGGTCATTATGACTTCTAACCTCGGTTCCGATCTCATTCAGGAGCGCTTTGGCGAACTGGATTACGGTCGAATGAAAGAGATGGTGCTGGGTGTGGTTAGCCAAAACTTCCGTCCGGAATTTATCAACCGTATTGATGAAGTTGTGGTATTCCATCCGTTAGGTGAGCAACACATCGCTTCTATTGCTCAGATCCAGCTGCAGCGTCTGTACAAACGTCTGGAAGAACGTGGTTATGAAATCCACATCTCCGACGAGGCGCTGAAACTGTTGAGCGCCAACGGTTACGATCCGGTCTACGGGGCGCGTCCGTTAAAACGTGCTATTCAACAGCAGATCGAAAACCCACTGGCGCAGCAAATCCTGTCTGGTGAACTGGTTCCTGGCAAAGTGATTCGCCTTGAAGCCAATGATGATCGTATTGTGGCAGTGCAGTAAGTCACAAATTTGAATAAAACGGGCCCTGACGGGCTCGTTTTTGTTTAAAAACCAGGCGAAAATAGGCTTTTGGTTCAAATGTTGTTTGAAAAGTGAACGGTTGAGCTTTTTTTTTGCATTTAGGTCTTGTCAGGCTCTAATAACTCCCTATAATGCGCCACCACTGACACGGAACAACGGCATACAGGCCGCCGGGTCAGAAAGACTTCGTTAAGAAGTCTGTGAGGAAAGCGAAAATAAAGGCTTGACTCAAAAAGAGGAAAGCGTAATATACGCCACCTCGCAACGGTGAGCGAAAGCCGCGTTGCACTGCTCTTTAACAATTTATCAGACAATCTGTGTGGGCACTCGAAGATACGGATTCTTGACGTCCTAGGACGAAAAATGAATACCAAGTCTCAAGAGTGAACACGTAATTCATTACGAAGTTTAATTCTTTGAGCATCAAACTTTTAAATTGAAGAGTTTGATCATGGCTCAGATTGAACGCTGGCGGCAGGCCTAACACATGCAAGTCGAACGGTAACAGGAAGCAGCTTGCTGCTTTGCTGACGAGTGGCGGACGGGTGAGTAATGTCTGGGAAACTGCCTGATGGAGGGGGATAACTACTGGAAACGGTGGCTAATACCGCATAACGTCGCAAGACCAAAGAGGGGGACCTTCGGGCCTCTTGCCATCAGATGTGCCCAGATGGGATTAGCTAGTTGGTGAGGTAACGGCTCACCAAGGCGACGATCCCTAGCTGGTCTGAGAGGATGACCAGCCACACTGGAACTGAGACACGGTCCAGACTCCTACGGGAGGCAGCAGTGGGGAATATTGCACAATGGGCGCAAGCCTGATGCAGCCATGCCGCGTGTATGAAGAAGGCCTTCGGGTTGTAAAGTACTTTCAGCGGGGAGGAAGGTGTTGTGGTTAATAACCGCAGCAATTGACGTTACCCGCAGAAGAAGCACCGGCTAACTCCGTGCCAGCAGCCGCGGTAATACGGAGGGTGCAAGCGTTAATCGGAATTACTGGGCGTAAAGCGCACGCAGGCGGTCTGTCAAGTCGGATGTGAAATCCCCGGGCTCAACCTGGGAACTGCATTCGAAACTGGCAGGCTTGAGTCTTGTAGAGGGGGGTAGAATTCCAGGTGTAGCGGTGAAATGCGTAGAGATCTGGAGGAATACCGGTGGCGAAGGCGGCCCCCTGGACAAAGACTGACGCTCAGGTGCGAAAGCGTGGGGAGCAAACAGGATTAGATACCCTGGTAGTCCACGCCGTAAACGATGTCTACTTGGAGGTTGTGCCCTTGAGGCGTGGCTTCCGGAGCTAACGCGTTAAGTAGACCGCCTGGGGAGTACGGCCGCAAGGTTAAAACTCAAATGAATTGACGGGGGCCCGCACAAGCGGTGGAGCATGTGGTTTAATTCGATGCAACGCGAAGAACCTTACCTGGTCTTGACATCCACAGAAGAATCCAGAGATGGATTTGTGCCTTCGGGAACTGTGAGACAGGTGCTGCATGGCTGTCGTCAGCTCGTGTTGTGAAATGTTGGGTTAAGTCCCGCAACGAGCGCAACCCTTATCCTTTGTTGCCAGCGGTCCGGCCGGGAACTCAAAGGAGACTGCCAGTGATAAACTGGAGGAAGGTGGGGATGACGTCAAGTCATCATGGCCCTTACGACCAGGGCTACACACGTGCTACAATGGCGCATACAAAGAGAAGCGACCTCGCGAGAGCAAGCGGACCTCATAAAGTGCGTCGTAGTCCGGATTGGAGTCTGCAACTCGACTCCATGAAGTCGGAATCGCTAGTAATCGTGGATCAGAATGCCACGGTGAATACGTTCCCGGGCCTTGTACACACCGCCCGTCACACCATGGGAGTGGGTTGCAAAAGAAGTAGGTAGCTTAACCTTCGGGAGGGCGCTTACCACTTTGTGATTCATGACTGGGGTGAAGTCGTAACAAGGTAACCGTAGGGGAACCTGCGGTTGGATCACCTCCTTACCTTAAAGAAGCGTACTTTGCAGTGCTCACACAGATTGTCTGATGAAAAGTGAATAGCAAGGCGTCTTGCGATTGAGACTTCAGTGTCCCCTTCGTCTAGAGGCCCAGGACACCGCCCTTTCACGGCGGTAACAGGGGTTCGAATCCCCTAGGGGACGCCAGCGTTCAAACTGATGAGGTCAAACCTCCAGGGGACGCCACTTGCTGGTTTGTGAGTGAAAGTCACCTGCCTTAATATCTCAAAACTGACTTACGAGTCACGTTTGAGATATTTGCTCTTTAAAAATCTGGATCAAGCTGAAAATTGAAACACAGAACAACGAAAGTTGTTCGTGAGTCTCTCAAATTTTCGCAACACGATGATGAATCGAAAGAAACATCTTCGGGTTGTGAGGTTAAGCGACTAAGCGTACACGGTGGATGCCCTGGCAGTCAGAGGCGATGAAGGGCGTGCTAATCTGCGATAAGCGCCGGTAAGGTGATATGAACCGTTATAACCGGCGATACCCGAATGGGGAAACCCAGTGTGATTCGTCACACTATCATTAACTGAATCCATAGGTTAATGAGGCGAACCGGGGGAACTGAAACATCTAAGTACCCCGAGGAAAAGAAATCAACCGAGATTCCCCCAGTAGCGGCGAGCGAACGGGGAGGAGCCCAGAGCCTGAATCAGCATGTGTGTTAGTGGAAGCGTCTGGAAAGGCGCGCGATACAGGGTGACAGCCCCGTACACAAAAGCGCATGTGCTGTGAGCTCGATGAGTAGGGCGGGACACGTGGTATCCTGTCTGAATATGGGGGGACCATCCTCCAAGGCTAAATACTCCTGACTGACCGATAGTGAACCAGTACCGTGAGGGAAAGGCGAAAAGAACCCCGGCGAGGGGAGTGAAAAAGAACCTGAAACCGTGTACGTACAAGCAGTGGGAGCCCCACCACTAAGCCAGTGGTGAACTCCACATACGCATCCTTTGCTGAGGATACGGTTAACGGAGCGAAAGCGACGTTCAACCTCAAAAGAAGCAGAGGGGGCTTAGTGGTGGGGTGACTGCGTACCTTTTGTATAATGGGTCAGCGACTTATATTCTGTAGCAAGGTTAACCGAATAGGGGAGCCGGAGGGAAACCGAGTCTTAACCGGGCGTTAAGTTGCAGGGTATAGACCCGAAACCCGGTGATCTAGCCATGGGCAGGTTGAAGGTTGGGTAACACTAACTGGAGGACCGAACCGACTAATGTTGAAAAATTAGCGGATGACCTGTGGCTGGGGGTGAAAGGCCAATCAAACCGGGAGATAGCTGGTTCTCCCCGAAAGCTATTTAGGTAGCGCCTCGTGAATTCATCTCCGGGGGTAGAGCACTGTTTCGGCTAGGGGGGCATCCCGACTTACCAACCCGATGCAAACTGCGAATACCGGAGAATGTTATCACGGGAGACACACGGCGGGTGCTAACGTCCGTCGTGAAGAGGGAAACAACCCAGACCGCCAGCTAAGGTCCCAAAGTCATGGTTAAGTGGGAAACGATGTGGGAAGGCCCAGACAGCCAGGATGTTGGCTTAGAAGCAGCCATCATTTAAAGAAAGCGTAATAGCTCACTGGTCGAGTCGGCCTGCGCGGAAGATGTAACGGGGCTAAACCATGCACCGAAGCTGCGGCAGCGACACTATGTGTTGTTGGGTAGGGGAGCGTTCTGTAAGCCTGCGAAGGTGTCTCGTGAGGGATGCTGGAGGTATCAGAAGTGCGAATGCTGACATAAGTAACGATAATGCGGGTGAAAAACCCGCACGCCGGAAGACCAAGGGTTCCTGTCCAACGTTAATCGGGGCAGGGTGAGTCGACCCCTAAGGCGAGGCCGAAAGGCGTAGTCGATGGGAAACAGGTTAATATTCCTGTACTTGGTGTTACTGCGAAGGGGGGACGGAGAAGGCTATGTTAGCCGGGCGACGGTTGTCCCGGTTTAAGCATGTAGGCGGAGGTTCCAGGTAAATCCGGTACCTTATTAACGCTGAGGTGTGATGACGAGGCACTACGGTGCTGAAGTAACAAATGCCCTGCTTCCAGGAAAAGCCTCTAAGCATCAGGTAACATCAAATCGTACCCCAAACCGACACAGGTGGTCAGGTAGAGAATACCAAGGCGCTTGAGAGAACTCGGGTGAAGGAACTAGGCAAAATGGTGCCGTAACTTCGGGAGAAGGCACGCTGATATGTAGGTGAAGTGGTTTACCCATGGAGCTGAAATCAGTCGAAGATACCAGCTGGCTGCAACTGTTTATTAAAAACACAGCACTGTGCAAACACGAAAGTGGACGTATACGGTGTGACGCCTGCCCGGTGCCGGAAGGTTAATTGATGGGGTTATCCGTAAGGAGAAGCTCTTGATCGAAGCCCCGGTAAACGGCGGCCGTAACTATAACGGTCCTAAGGTAGCGAAATTCCTTGTCGGGTAAGTTCCGACCTGCACGAATGGCGTAATGATGGCCAGGCTGTCTCCACCCGAGACTCAGTGAAATTGAACTCGCTGTGAAGATGCAGTGTACCCGCGGCAAGACGGAAAGACCCCGTGAACCTTTACTATAGCTTGACACTGAACACTGGTCCTTGATGTGCAGGATAGGTGGGAGGCTTTGAAGCGCGGACGCCAGTTCGTGTGGAGCCATCCTTGAAATACCACCCTTTAATGGCTGGTGTTCTAACGTAGACCCGTGATCCGGGTTGCGGACAGTGTCTGGTGGGTAGTTTGACTGGGGCGGTCTCCTCCTAAAGAGTAACGGAGGAGCACGAAGGTTAGCTAATCCTGGTCGGACATCAGGAGGTTAGTGCAAAGGCATAAGCTAGCTTGACTGCGAGCGTGACGGCGCGAGCAGGTGCGAAAGCAGGTCTTAGTGATCCGGTGGTTCTGAATGGAAGGGCCATCGCTCAACGGATAAAAGGTACTCCGGGGATAACAGGCTGATACCGCCCAAGAGTTCATATCGACGGCGGTGTTTGGCACCTCGATGTCGGCTCATCACATCCTGGGGCTGAAGTAGGTCCCAAGGGTATGGCTGTTCGCCATTTAAAGTGGTACGCGAGCTGGGTTTAGAACGTCGTGAGACAGTTCGGTCCCTATCTGCCGTGGGCGCTGGAGAACTGAGGGGGGCTGCTCCTAGTACGAGAGGACCGGAGTGGACGCATCACTGGTGTTCGGGTTGTCATGCCAATGGCACTGCCCGGTAGCTAAATGCGGAAGAGATAAGTGCTGAAAGCATCTAAGCACGAAACTTGCCCCGAGATGAGTTCTCCCTGAGACTTAGAGTCTCCTGAAGGAACGTTGAAGACGACGACGTTGATAGGCCGGGTGTGTAAGCGCAGCGATGCGTTGAGCTAACCGGTACTAATGAACCGTGAGGCTTAACCTTACAACGCCGAAGATGTTTTGGCGGATTGAGAGACGATTTTCAGCTTTGATTACAGATTTTCGGGAACGAAAGATTTTACGCTGAGGCAAGGCGGCAAATGAAGGAAAGGAAGGAGCATACTGAAGTATGTGACTGACTTTGCGAATGCAGCCAACGCAGCATCGGTGTAAAAGATTTGTTTCCGGCAACAGAATTTGCCTGGCGGCCGTAGCGCGGTGGTCCCACCTGACCCCATGCCGAACTCAGAAGTGAAACGCCGTAGCGCCGATGGTAGTGTGGGGTCTCCCCATGCGAGAGTAGGGAACTGCCAGGCATCAAATAAAACGAAGGGCCCTGTCGGAAGACAGGGCCTTTTGTTTTATCTGTGGTCTGCCGGTGAGCACTCTCCTGAGGAGGAGAAATCCGCCGGGAGCGGATTTGAACGTTGCGCAGCAACGGCCCGTAGGGTGGCGGGCAGGACGCCCGCCATAAACTGCCAGGCATCAGACAAGTGAAGAAGCCCATCCTGACGGACGGGCTTTTTTGCGTGTGCGGTAACTGTAAAAATGTAGGCCTGATAAGCGCAGCGCCATCAGGCAACCGGCACCGCCGGATGGCGGCTCCGCCTTATTCGGCCCACAGGAATTATCCCGCCTACGAAGCTGGTGCTCTTGTAGAACCGATAAGAGCACAACCCACCCAATCGTTAACGATGAACTATCCTTTACACGTGCTTATATAAGCAGTGAGGATTTTCATTGGCTATCAAACCTTTTAACTACCAGCAAGACTTTTCCAGCATTGACTTCCGCCAGCAGCCTGAATTGTATCAGGTTGGACGAGGAGAGCAGGGGGGGCTACTGGTTGAACCCTACAAAAGCGAAATTCTTCCTTTCTGGCGCTATAAAGATGAAGCATCGGCGATGAAATCCGCAGAACAGATCTACCAGTTGTTCGAAGCTTACCGGCAGCAGGATGATTTCGTTGGTATGGACATGGCGCGTAAATTTATTCAGATGGGATACACCCGCGCCAGGCGATACGCTAACTATAAAGGCGGTAAAAAGTATGCAGAAGACGGCAGCCTGAATACACGGGGTAATGATCCTATTAAGGCCGCGGCGGCAACGGTTTTCAAAGGTTGGTGGGATAAAATTCGTCAGGACGAAGACTATCTGAAACGGAAACGCCAGCATCAGGCACGGTGGGGATAAAAATTAGCAAACAAATAATTAACACTTTATTTACTTTTGGGTCTCGCGTAATCTGAATCTCCAAAATAAAAGGCCGATTAAGCCTGGCAACAAGGAGAACAGTATGGCAGAAATTATTCAGCGTATAGATAAAAACAACGCTGAGGCTCCGGAGATGCGGCGACGCATATGGGCTATCGTGGGGGCCTCTTCCGGAAACTTAGTGGAATGGTTTGATTTCTACGTCTACTCTTTCTGCTCGCTCTATTTTGCACATATCTTCTTTCCTTCTGGTAATACCACTACTCAGCTTTTGCAAACGGCAGGCGTCTTTGCCGCCGGTTTTTTAATGCGGCCTATCGGTGGTTGGCTGTTTGGACGCATTGCCGATCGACGCGGGCGCAAAGCCTCAATGTTGATTTCGGTGTGCATGATGTGCATGGGGTCGCTGGTGATTGCCTGCTTACCTGGTTACGATACCATCGGCACCTGGGCACCGGCGCTGCTACTTATTGCAAGGTTATTTCAGGGGCTCTCGGTAGGGGGAGAGTATGGGACCAGCGCGACATATATGAGTGAAGTTGCGCTTGAAGGTCGTAAGGGATTTTTCGCCTCGTTTCAGTACGTTACGCTTATCGGTGGCCAACTACTGGCATTGCTGGTCGTTGTGATTTTGCAGCAGGTTCTGGAGGATGCTGAGCTTCGTGCCTGGGGATGGCGTATTCCCTTTGCGCTGGGCGCCGTGCTGGCAGTTGTGGCGTTATGGCTACGTCGCCAACTGGATGAAACCTCGAAGCATGAGACTCGCGCGTTAAAAGAAGCCGGTTCGTTGAAAGGTTTGTGGCGTAATCGCAAAGCCTTTTTGATGGTGCTTGGTTTCACCGCGGCAGGCTCGCTGTGCTTTTATACTTTCACCACCTATATGCAGAAATATCTGGTAAATACAGCAGGTATGCATGCCAATGTCGCCAGCGGCATTATGACGGTCGCGCTGTGTGTTTTCATGTTGGTGCAGCCGTTATTCGGCGCGTTATCCGATAAGATTGGCAGGCGCACCTCTATGCTATGTTTTGGCGCACTCGCGACGCTTTTCACCGTTCCAATTCTCTCCGCGTTGCAGAATGTGACGTCGCCTTATGCCGCATTTGCTTTAGTGATGTGCGCGCTATTGATTGTGAGTTTCTATACCTCGATTAGCGGGATCCTGAAAGCGGAGATGTTTCCGGCGCAGGTTCGCGCCCTGGGCGTCGGTTTATCTTACGCGGTAGCAAACGCGTTATTTGGCGGCTCTGCGGAATATATCGCGCTGTCGCTAAAATCTGTCGGTATGGAGAGTTCGTTCTTCTGGTATGTTACCGCGATGGCCGTTCTGGCTTTCCTGGTTTCGTTGATGTTGCACCGTAAAGGAAAGGGCTTACGCCTTTAGTATCGCGCCATTTGCCAGATAGCGTAACCGGTTGTCGCGCCAGCGACATCCCAGACAAAATCTTTCCAGCTCCAGCCGCTGCCTTCCGGGCGGCTGTCCCAGAGTTCTTTTGAGGCTCCGAGACTCAAAGAAAACATCAGCCCTATCGCTGCGCTGCGGTCAGGGCCTACTCCCTGGTGACGCGCATACTCATTACCGGCTGCCGATAGCATCGCTGATGCCATAAAATGCTGGGCTTTATCCTGACCGCTCCAGCGGTCGTTAGCCAGATGGCTGCACCCGGAGAGAAACAACACCGTAAAAGGAATCAACACGCGCACCAGTTCACTCCTAAGAGAAAACCCCGTACAGGACGGGGCTTCGATTACAGGATACGGCTAATTAATCTGTCGATGCGGATCCGGCGCAGACGGCGAATCAATTTACGCACTTTTATCGGATAGTCGGCAATGCTCTGCAGGTCACGATAATGTTTTACGATGGTTGTGTGCGTTCGGATAAGTTCCAGCTCTTTTTCCCGCTGAGGGGCAAGCTCTTGCTTAGGATCGTGGATCAGAATGGCGTTTTCCAGATCCAGACGCCAGGCGCGGGGATTCAGATTGTTGCCGGTGAGTAGCATCCATTTATCATCTACCCACATCCCTTTCAAATGATAGGTATTGTCGTCATCTTTCCACAGACGCACCACAAGCTGATCGGTATTGACGTAATACTGTAAACGGCTCAGGAAGCGGCGCAGGTTAATCTCATAGAGATAGGGCAGCGCGCCAATGATCTTGAACGGTTCATCTTCCGGAATGTAAAAATCATTCGCGGTTTTATCGCCAACAATGATTTCGACTTTCTTTCCGTCGCGCAGTAGCTGAATAATATTCCGCACCAGTACCGCTGGTAGATTGAAGTAAGGGGTACAAATGGTGAGCTTATGCTCCGCACAGGGCATGAGATGGAAAATGGTTTTGTTCAGCAGACTGGATTTGCCAAGCCCGACCAGCGGCGTAACGGAGAGCTGCTCGTCATTAGCGTCACCCTGAAAATGATATGACGCATCCCGCAGCTCCTGACGGTATAAACGGATATCGTTTTTAATCTCCGGGCTTTTCGGACGCTGGGTATTATCCAGACGATTCACACCACGGCCATTCATCAGATTTTGCGTCACCCAGTCAAACATGATGTCTGCCATTTGCCGATTGCGAATCAGCTGGTAGCGATCGTAGCGATATTTGTCATGCTGATGGAGATAGACATCGTTCAGGCTGGCGCCGCTGTACAGGACGCTATCATCAATGATAAAGCCTTTAAAATGCAGTACGCCAAGCGCTTCTCGCGTATTAATCGGTACGCCGTAAACCGGGACATCAATGCCGGGGTTTTCCTGCGCCAGTCGGCAATACCAGTCTGCATTGGTATTCGAGGCTGCTGCGCCAATGCGCCCGCGTTGCGCGCGATGCCAGTCGACCAGCACCCTCACGTCCAGTTCAGGACGCTGCCGTTTAGCCGCATAGAGCGCGTCGAGTATACCTTTACCCCCATCGTCCTGTTCCAGATACAGGGCAACGATACAAATACGCTGCGTCGCGCTGGCGATTTTCTCCAGCAGTGTCTCCCGAAAAGTAGCAGGAGTATAAAAGAAATCTACATCATCAACTGACTGAGAAATCTTAGGGAGTTGGGCAAGGTGTTGTTGATGTTTATTACGCTTAAATTTTGACAACATCACAGTGCATTTCTTCTCTGTTCATTGAAGGGTCCTCTGTGCTATGCAGACGACATAAGCGAGCAATAATAACATCAGTACCCGTTAAAGTGGTCAACATTTCCAGTACATTACTCACGATTCATCACATTTGGCCAGATTCAGCGTCAATCCCACGATGCCCTCGTCGAGCTGAATATCGACCTGAAATCCCAGTTTTCTGGCCAGCGCGACCATGCCGCGATTGTTCGGCATCGTAATACCGTTCAGCCGCTTCAATCCGTGATCGCGAGTATAGGCAATCAATTTCTCCATTAAACGGCGTCCTAAACCCAACCCTTTGAGATCTGAACGCACCAATACGGCAAACTCGGCATCTACGTTGTCAGGATCGGAGATCGCGCGCGTTACGCCGAGGATCTCTTCAGCGTTGTCCATCCGCCTCACGGCCACAAAGGCCATTTCTCGATCGTAGTCGATCTGCGTCATGTTGGCTAAATCTTCATGGGTGAATTCGTTGATCTCGCTGAAATAACGGTAGTAAAGATCCTCTTTGGTGACCTGTGCGATGAATTGTCGCAGTTGGGGCTCATCTTCCGGCAGGATAGGACGGAACAGGCAGCGATCGCCATTTTTCATCTCCACCCACTCTTCAAGCTGGTTGGGATAGGGGCGTACCGCAAGTCGACTTTCGTTATCGCCATCAAACGGGGCAATATCCAGCGTCACATCCAGCGCGGTAAACTCACTGGCGGAAGCCAGCAGCGGATGGATATCCAGACGCTGAATTTCCGGGCAGTCGACAATCAGGTTTGAAACCTGGACCAGCAGCTGGCTTAAACCGACAATATCCAGCGGACGCAGCGCGCTACGGGCGCGAATTTTCCGCTGTTTAATGCCCTGAATCACCAGATAGCGCGCCAGATTCATGTTGAGCGGCGGCAGCGCGACGACCGCCTGCTCTTCCGGACGCCACTCTACGCCGCCTTCACCCAACATAATCAAAGGACCAAACACCGGATCGTGCTCGACCACAACACGCAGCTCCTGCGCGCCGGCGCGGTTAGCCATGCTTTGTACCAGCAAACCGTGAATCCGCGCCTGCGGCCAGGCCATCTTTACACGATCGAAAATGGCGTTCGCGGCCTGTTGTACCTCGCTTGCGGTCCGCAGGTAAAGCATGACCCCCTGAACTTCAGATTTATGCGGAATGTCGGGCGAGCGCAGCTTGAGAGCTACCGGATAGCCTATCTGTTCGGCGATATGCACCGCTTCAGCGCTGTCGCTGGCAATCCAGGTTGGGAGCGTGTGCAGCCCATAGGCGTGTAAAATCGGCTGTACCTCATGGGTATCCAGTGAGGTGGCGCCTTCCGCAATCGCCCGCTGTAACAGATTATGCGCCTCAGCGGTATTGGACGTCAGGTTACTCGGCAGCGCTGGCGTTTCCCGCAGTTGCTTCTGGTTACGCCGGTATTCCACCATATGCATAAACGCGGTAATCGTGCCTTCCGGCGTGCGGTAGGTTGGTAAGCCGGCTTCGCTGAATAGCCGTCTTGCCTCCTGAGACGAGAACTCGCCGCACCAGTTTGTCAGCAGCGTAACAAACTTGCCTCTGGGGTGGCGCTTAATCGTCTCGATCAGAGCATGGGCGCTTTCCGTACCCGGCGCGGCAGCGCTGGGAGAGTGGATAACCATAAGCGCGTCAAAATCCTGACTGGCGAGCAGGATATCCAGCGTTTTGACGTAATGTTCGCTGCTGGCGTCATCACACAGATCCAGCGGATTGGCAATATCAATGTGCGCGGGAAGCGCCTGCCGTAGTTGCAGGCAGGTCTCTTCGCTCAACGTCGCCAGCTTGCCGTTACGCGACCACAACTCATCTAACGCCAGCGCGGCAGGCGCGGCGCCATTGCTGATGATCATCAGTCTGTCGCCGCGTAGCGGACGCATATGGCTCAGTGTTTCGACGGCGGAAAAAAGCTCGTGCGTATCCTGGACTCGCAGCAGACCTGCGCGCTGGATGGCCGCATCCCACGCAGGGTCCATTCCCGCGCTGGTATTAAGTAAACGCTGGGCTGCCGGGCTTCGGCCGCTTTTAATCACCAGAATCGGTTTGTTACGTGAAGCGCTACGGGCGGCGGAAACAAAACGGCGGGCGTCGCTTAACTGTTCCAGATAGAGCAAAATTGCGCTGGTCTTGCTATCGCGCGCCAGATAGTCCAGTAGTTCATCGACATCAATATCCAGGCTATCGCCCAGCGCGATAAAGTAGGAAAAGCCCATTTCACGCTGTTGCGCCCAGTCAAGAATAGTATTGGAAACGGCGGCAGACTGGGAAATAAAAGCGAGCTTGCCCTGTTTAATCGGGACGGGAGAAAAGCTGGCATTCAGCCCTTGCCACGGCGCGAGGAGTCCAAGACTGTTTGGACCCAGCAGACGCATTTTATAATGCCGGGCACAGGCAAGAAGTTCTTCATGTTGCGACGTGGGAGCAGAAAGGATAATGCACGTTTTACACCCTTTCGCGCCAAGCGCGTCCAGTAACGCCAGGTTACGGCTGGCGTTAGTGCATAAAATAGCCAGATCGGGGGTGAAAGGAAGAATGGCGATATCCGGCCAGGCCATGACGCCTAAAACGGCTTTCCAGGCGGGCGTCACGGGAAGGACGGGGCCATTGAATCCGCCCGCCAACAAGTTACGCATCATCAGGTAACCCGCGCGGTGGGGCTTCATTGATGCGCCAATCACCGCGATCGATTTTGGTCGCAGTAGCGCTTCCAGTCCTTGCTGGCTCATACCGGTTTCCCTTACACAGAAGTGACCGGATAATTTTAAACGCTTTCGCTATTTTATGCTGTGACGTTTCCCGGATGTTGCGTTTTTCCTGCCAGATAGCGCGTTTTAAAACGGGTAAAATGTTCACCTAAACTGGTTGCCGCCTCGGTATCTCCCGCCAGATCTAACAACGCTATGGCGACTTCGGCGGTACAATATTGCCCTTCGGCATGGATTTCACGCAGACGATAAGCTGAAAGACGCGATAAATCGACGGAAATGACCGGCAGATGATCCAGATAAGGGCTTTTACGAAACATTTTACGTGCTTCGGGCCAGGTGCCGTCCAGCATAATAAACAGCGGCGGTTTCCCGGCGGGCGGGGTGGAAATGACCTCGCGCGCTTCGCCGGCGTAGGACGCAGGAAAGACCACTATCGGCTGATAATCCGGATGCCGTACCAGCTCCAGCAACGCCTGCGACGGCTCGGTACGCGACCACTGAAACGCCGCGGTATCCGGCAAAATATCGGCTATCAGTCGGCCGGTATTGCTGGGTTTCATCGGTTCAGTGTCAAACATGACCAGACAAAAACGGCTTTTCGCCTGAGAAGGCGTTAACGTATCACACAGGCAAGATTTTAGCGGCAGCAGGCAGCGTTGACAGCGGCGAACCCGATTGCCTCTGGCAAGAAAAGGGCGAGTAGCGCGCGCAAGCCGTTCGGCGCGTAACTGAAGTACAGCGTTATTGGTCATAGAAAGCGTTTGCGGAGAAAAACGCTATTGTGGCAGAGGTGAAAACGGGGCACAAGATGCGCCCCGTGGCGTTTACAGCGCTTCGTTCAGCCAGCTGTCGAAAGGCGCTTTAGGCACTGCGCCATTAAGCATATCGACCACCTGTCCATGTTTAAAAATCATAATCGTCGGGATGCTGCGGATACCGAAACGGGCGCTGAGTTCCCGTTCCGCCTCGGTATTCACTTTGACGAAACGGACTTTACCGCTGCGCTCTTCTGCGACATCCTCGAAGATTGGCGCAAAGTTACGGCAAGGGCCGCACCAGGGGGCCCAAAAGTCGATCACCACTGGAAGATCGTCCTTCAACAGTTTGTCCAGCGTTTCGCCGGTCGCATTAATGACTTCTCCGTCAAACAACTCATGACCGCAGCGTCCACATTTTGCCGCGTCCTGAAGCCGATCGTCGGGGATGCGGTTAATGGCCTGACAATGGGTACAAACGGTGTTCATAGCTAACCTCTGAATACGTCGGAAGACGTCCCGCTACGCGCGGGATGTTTCTATAATGTTACATATTATCGAGGAGTCTGTGCTAAACAACAATGTGTTTTATTCAATGAGTACAATAGTCGCAAGCTTTTAAACGAAATCATGGCTAACCGGATGCACATCGGGTAATCTTCGCGCTTCGCGCAGCGCTGGTGGAGAAAAGCATGAACGATGAATTAAAAAACAAAAGCGGCAAAGTCAAAGTGATGTATGTCCGTAGTGATGATGACTCTGATAAACGCACCCATAACCCGCGTACCGGGAAAGGGGGAGGCCGCCCAGCAAAGTCTCGCACTGACGGTGGACGTCGCCCCGCCCGTGATGAGCGAAATAATCAGAGCCGTGACCGTAAACATGAAACTTCGCCGTGGCGCACCGTGTCCCGCGCGCCAGGCGATGAAACTCCTGAGAAAGTCGATCATGGTGGTATTAGCGGTAAAAGTTTTATCGACCCTGAAGTTTTGCGTCGCCAGCGTGCGGAAGAGACACGCGTCTACGGTGAAAACGCCTGCCAGGCGCTATTCCAGAGCCGTCCTGACGCCATCGTGCGCGCATGGTTTATCCAAAGCGTGACCCCGCGTTTTAAAGAGGCGCTGCGCTGGATGGCGGCGAATCGTAAAGCCTACCATGTGGTGGATGAAGCCGAACTGGCAAAAGCTTCCGGCACCGAGCACCACGGTGGCGTGTGTTTCCTGATTAAAAAGCGTAACGGTACGACCGTTAAGCAATGGGTAAAGCAGGCGGCGGATCAAGACTGCGTGCTGGCGTTGGAAGATGTCGCTAACCCGCATAATCTGGGCGGCATGATGCGTAGCTGCGCGCACTTCGGCGTGAAAGGCGTGGTGGTACAGGATGCGGCGTTGCTGGAGTCCGGCGCGGCGATTCGTACTGCGGAAGGCGGGGCGGAGCATGTCCAGCCGATCACTGGTGAAAGCATTGTTGACGTACTGGATGATTTTCGTCAGGCGGGGTACACCGTGGTGACGACGTCCAGCGATCGCGGTCAGGCGCTCTTTAGTACGACCCTGCCGGAAAAGATGGTGCTGGTCTTAGGCCGTGAATATGACTACCTGCCGGAAGCGGCGCGCGAACCCGACGATCTGTGCGTGAAAATTAACGGCACCGGGAACGTGGAAAGCCTGAATGTGTCGGTTGCGACAGGCGTACTGCTCGCCGAGTGGTGGCGACAGAATAAAGCGTAAGGGCTGCAGCCCGGTGACGCAACGCGCGCCGGGCCAATGATGTACTTTCTACCGCCCGGTCAGACAAGGCGCTTTCGCGCCGTTATCCGGGCGATAAAACGGCGAGTCGCCAACGTTATTCACTCTCAGCCGGTAATACTGGCGTCCAGTCGATAGTTTTCTCGCCGTGTTGTTCCAGCCATTGGTTCGTTAGCGCAAAATGGTTACAGCCAAAAAATCCGCGGTGCGCAGAGAGTGGCGAGGGATGCGGAGCTTTCAGAATATGGTGGCGCTGTGGATCAATAATCGCGCCTTTCTTCTGGGCGTGCGAGCCCCACAGCAGGAAGACGACCCCTTCGCGGTGTTGGTTAATCAGGCTTATCACTTTATCCGTAAAGGTTTCCCACCCCAGGCTGGCATGAGAGTGCGCCTGGCCTGCCCGTACCGTGAGCACCGTATTCAGTAACAGTACGCCCTGGCGCGCCCAGCTTTCCAGATAACCGTGCGCGGGGCGAACAAAGCCGGGAATGGAGGCTTCCAGCTCTTTGTACATATTCACTAATGACGGCGGGGGAGCGATCCCAGGACGCACGGAAAACGCCAGACCATGTGCCTGGCCGGGGCCGTGGTAAGGATCTTGTCCCAGGATCACCACCTTAACGTCGCCCAGTTCCGTGAAGCGAAAGGCGTTAAACACATCTTTTTGCGGCGGGTAGACCGTGATACCCGACTGACGCTCGCCAGCAACAGTGTGAAGCGTATTGATAAAGTAAGGTTGCTGTTTCTCATCAGCCAGCACATCGTGCCAGGTTAACTCAGTCGCCATCTCGCTCTCCTGCGAATTTCCAGTTCCCTTAGCTTAACTGCTTCTTTCTGCAGTGCAAAATCCTGCGTGCTACAAAAACGGTTACCTACAAAAGATAGTTGAAAATTTATGTAAAAAGTTTATAGGTCTGAATGGTGTAAGTTGATGTAAAACAATAAATTCCCTTCATCACCCTTTTTATGGTGTGGTTTTTATTGATTTAAATCAAAGAATGAAGGGTGATCGAAGGGTATATATACACTCAAGCAACAATGGTTTTACCAATTGGCCGGGATTAGGCCGACCGAAATCAAATAATTTTGCCTGGGGAGGCATCACATGATTACAGGTATCCAGATTACTAAAGCCGCTAACGACGACCTGCTGAATTCCTTCTGGCTGCTGGACAGCGAAAAAGGCGAAGCGCGCTGCATCGTTGCAAAATCCGGCTTTGCTGAAGATGAAGTTGTGGCTGTCAGCAAACTGGGCGAGATTGAATACCGTGAAATTCCGATGGAAGTTAAACCGGAAGTACGCGTTGAAGGCGGTCAGCATCTGAACGTTAACGTTCTGCGTCGTGAAACTCTGGAAGATGCGGTTAAGCATCCGGAAAAATACCCGCAGCTGACTATTCGTGTTTCTGGTTATGCGGTGCGTTTTAACTCCCTGACGCCGGAACAGCAGCGCGACGTTATCGCTCGTACCTTTACCGAAAGCCTGTAAGGCTTATCCGGTAATAACAAGCGGAAGAGGCCGGGCCTTTTCCGCTTTTGTTTTATTTGGGTCAGTAAAAAATCCGCACCGCGCAGTACACCAGCAGTAACGCCAGAATGATATTTAACTGGCGACCATAATGGCGAAACGCCCGCTGAAACAGATGTCCCGCCAGCGCCCAACACACATTACCGAACGTGCCGATCAATGCCAGCAATATACTGACGCCGATGACCCAGTTCAGCGCCTGCGTTTGCGGTAAAACAAATGTAGACAGAGCGGTAATGCCGTACAGAATAATTTTGACGTTCACAAACTGCAGGCCAAAGCTTACCCAAAAGCCAACCGGTTTTGGTCTGGCGTTCTCATCCGCCGCTGGACTGGTGGCAATTTTCCACGCCAGCCACAGGATATACGCAGCCCCCACCCAACTGAGTAAATGAATGATTGCCGGATCGATAACCGCAAGGGAAAACGCGATCCCGGCGCACAGCAGCATGACGACCAAAAATCCCAGACTCATACCTGCCAGTACACGAATACTCTGCCGAAAACCATGTGCAGTTGCTGCGCTAAGCGCGAGAATATTGTTTGGGCCGGGGGTAAGGGCGGTGATTAATGTATAAGTCCAGAAAGCGCTTAAAAGCATCGGTGTCACTTGTCATCTCCTCTGTTTTAGCAGACAGTACCCGATATGAAATATTTAAAAAAATGAATGTTTTTTAATTCTGAATTCGAGATTTTCGATAGGTTGGTGGTCATGGATCTGCGTCGGTTTATTACGCTGAAAACGGTAGTGGAAGAGGGCTCGTTTCTGCGGGCTTCGCAAAAGCTGTGCTGCACTCAGTCGACAGTAACTTTTCATATTCAACAGCTTGAACGTGAGTTTTCCCTGCAACTGTTCGAGAAAATAGGGCGCCGAATGTGCCTGACCAATGAGGGGAAAAAGCTGATGCCGCATATCCATGAACTGACGCGTGTGATGGAGTCGATTCGTAAAGCCGCAAGACAGGATGCGGAACCCGGCGGAGAGCTGCGCGTGGCGACAGGTGAAACCTTACTGGCGTACAAAATGCCGCAGGTTTTACAACGTTTTAAGCTGCGAGCGCCGAATGTCAAATTGTCGCTACAGTCGCTGAATTGCTATGTGATACGTGATGCGTTGCTGAATGACGAGGTCGATCTGGGCGTTTTTTATCGCGTAGGTAATGATGACGCGCTCACGATGCAGCAACTGGGGGAGCAGTCGCTGGCGCTGGTGGCCTCTCCACTGCTACAGGATGCTGATTTTACGCAGCCAGATCAGCATATCCCCTGCAGCTTCATCATCAATGAACCGCAATGTGTCTTCCGCCAGCTATTTGAAAGTACGCTACGGCAGAGGCGGATTACGCTGGAAAACACCATTGAACTGTGGAGTATTGAAAGTATTAAACAGTGTGTGGCTGCTAACCTGGGCATCAGCTTTTTACCACGTTTTACCGTTGAACGAGAACTTAGTACCGGTCAGTTGAAAGAGCTGCCGTTTGGCGCGCCGTCGCTATCGATCATGGCGCTGTGCGCCCATCATGCCGGGAAAGCGGTCAGCCCGGCAATGCAGATATTTATGCAGTGTATGGAGGCGTGTTTTACCGTGGAAGATAAAAAAATGCCGGGTTAACGAACCCGGCATTATCATCACTCTTCGCTGGATTGCTCCTGCATTTTTGTACCGCTTGGCTTGCGGCGCTTACCGATATTTTTTGTATCGCGGTGACGTTTCTTCACGCGCGGCTTCTCTTTTTCTTTCTCTTTTTTCTTCTCGGCGCGTTTCGCCAGCACTTTTTTCGACGGTTTGCCGGTCAGCTTTTCGCTTGGCGCACGCGTGGTCGGGCGAAGCTCATCAATGACGCGCGCTTTTAGCGGCTCTTCGATGTAGCGACCGATTTTCAGCAGCAACAGATGGTCGTGGGCTTCTACCAGCGAGATTGCAGTGCCTTTGCGACCCGCACGGCCTGTACGACCAATGCGATGCAGATAGGTATCGCCACTGCGCGGCATGTCGAAGTTAATAACGTGGCTGACGTCAGGAATATCAATCCCGCGTGCCGCGACGTCGGTCGCGACCAGGACGTTAACGCGACCGTCGGTGAGACGCTTAATACCTTCGTTACGTTTGATCTGCGCCATCTCACCTTCAAGATAGCAATTGTTGATCCCTGCCAGACGCAGCGTTTCAGCCAGTTCATGGACGCGTTCACGTTTACGTACAAACACGATAGAACGGGTTGCATCGTCTTGTTTTAGCAGGTGCTTCAACAGCGCAACTTTATGTTCGAAATTGTCGGCACGGTAGTACCACTGGTGAATTTTCTTACGCTCGCGGGTTGACGGATTGGCGGAAACCTCAACCGGGTCTTCCAGCAGACGCTCGGCAAAATCTTTAATCGCATCGCCTTCCAGCGTGGCGGAGAACAGCATCGTCTGTTTACGCCAGCGGGTCTCACCAGCGATATGTTCAATGTCCTGAGCGAAGCCCATGTCGAGCATCCGGTCAGCTTCGTCAAGGATCAGTGTTTCAACCGCCCGGCAGTCAAAGTTCTCTTCTTTTATATATTGCAGCAGACGGCCCGTCGTGGCGACCACGATATCCTGGTTTTCGCTAAACACTTCAGCATGGTTCATATAGGCCACGCCGCCGGTAATCGTGGCGATATCCAGATGAGTATGCTTAGCCAGTTCACGAGCGTGATCGGCAACCTGCATTGCCAGTTCGCGGGTTGGCGTCAGGATCAGAATGCGCGGCGGCCCCGATTTTTTACGCGGAAAGTCGAGCAGGTGCTGCAACGCCGGCAGCAGATATGCCGCCGTTTTACCGGTGCCTGTCGGCGCAGAACCGAGTACATCACGGCCATCGAGCGCAGGCGGAATGGCGGCAGCCTGAATGGCGGTCGGGCGAGTGAAACCTTTATCCTGGAGGGCATCCAGCAGGCTTTCGTCGAGTTCAAGTTCGGAAAAAGTCGTTACAGTCATGTTCTACCTCTGTGTGGGGCGCTGATTATAGACGTTACGGCCGCAATCTTCATCTGTTTGTATGGATATCCCTTCTCAGGTATTGTTTTCACTCGGCGCTGTCGCCGTTTTTTTGCAAGGTTGTTTTTACATGTCTCAGTCTGGCTCCGTTCTTCGTCGTAACGGATTTACGTTTAAACAGTTTTTTGTCGCACACGATCGGTGTGCGATGAAAGTGGGAACTGACGGTATTTTACTCGGGGCGTGGGCGCCGGTCGCGGATGTAAAGCGAATTCTGGATATCGGTACTGGAAGCGGTCTGCTGGCGTTAATGCTGGCGCAGCGGACGGATGACAATGTGCCTATTGACGCCGTGGAACTGGATGCCGGGGCTGCCATGCAAGCGCAGGAAAACGTGGCTCACTCTCCCTGGCCGCATCGAATAACGGTGCATACTGACGATATTCAGAGTTGGGCGCCTCGCCAGACGGTACGCTTTGATCTTATTATCAGCAACCCGCCTTATTACGAACCCGGTGTGGAATGCGCCACGCCGCAGCGGGAGCAGGCGCGTTACACCGCTACGCTGGATCACCAGACGTTATTGGCTATTGTGGCGGATTGTATTACCGAAGATGGCTTTTTTTGCGTAGTCTTGCCGGAACAAATAGGTAACGCTTTTACGCAGCAAGCGCTCAACATGGGATGGCATTTGCGGCTACGTACTGACGTTGCGGAAAACGAAGCGCGCTTGCCGCACCGGGTTTTGCTCGCATTCTCCCCACAAGCCGGGGAGTGCTTTAGCGACAGATTAGTAATTCGCGGGTCAGACCAGCATTATTCTGAAAGTTATACGGCGCTGACCCAGGCATTTTATCTGTTTATGTGAGGCGTTAACGGCGAAAGGATCGATGGGCCTGATTCAGCCAGTTGTTGCGGATAATCCAGCGTAAAGTGCAGCCCCCGGCTCTCTTTACGCATCATCGCGCAACGCACAATCAGTTCGGCCACTTGCACCAGATTGCGCAGCTCCAGTAAATTATTCGAGACGCGAAAGTTGGCGTAATATTCGTCAATCTCTTGTTGCAACATGGTAATACGCCGTAGGGCGCGCTCCAGCCGTTTCGTCGTGCGCACAATGCCCACATAGTCCCACATCAGCAGGCGCAGTTCGTGCCAGTTATGCTGAATCACCACCCGCTCATCGGCGTTCTCCACGCGGCTTTCATCCCAGGCGGGAAGGGCGTCAACGCTGTGGACAGAAGGCATTCGCCTGTCGATATCCATTGCTGCGGACCAGCCGTACACTAAGCATTCCAGCAACGAGTTGGACGCCATACGGTTAGCGCCGTGCAGGCCGGTGTAACTGACTTCGCCAATGGCATATAAGCCGTCTACATCGGTACGACCATAATCATCGACGACCACGCCGCCGCAGGTATAGTGCGCGGCAGGAACAATGGGAATCGGTTCTTTGGTTAAATCCATCCCCAAATCGAGCAGTTTCGCATAGATCATCGGGAAGTGCTGGCGGACAAAATCGTCAGGCTTGTGGCTGATATCGAGAAACATACAGTCTGCGCCGAGTCGTTTCATCTCATGGTCAATAGCGCGGGCGACAATATCGCGCGGCGCCAGTTCCCCGCGTTCGTCAACGTCCGGCATAAACCGTGAACCGTCCGGACGTTTAAGGTATGCGCCTTCGCCACGCAGCGCTTCGGTAAGGAGAAAATTACGCGCCTGCGGGTGATAAAGGGCGGTGGGATGAAACTGGTTAAATTCCAGATTAGCGACCCGACAGCCTGCGCGCCAGGCCATCGCGATACCGTCGCCGGAGGAAATATCCGGGTTAGTGGTATATTGATACACCTTTGAGGCGCCGCCGGTCGCCAGCACCACCGACTTCGCATGACAGGTTTCAACCCACTCTTTATTGCGATTCCAGATCCAGGCGCCGACGACCCGGCGAGGCCCCGGCAGACCCATTTTATCGGAGATAATTAAATCAACGGCGTTGCTGCGTTCCAGCACCTGAATATTAGGATGATTTTGCGCCCGACTGACCAACGTGGTTTCGACTTCCTTTCCGGTAGCGTCGGCGGCATGAAGGATACGGCGATGACTATGGCCGCCTTCACGCGTGAGATGATAGCTCTCCTTGCCGTTTGGCTGGACATGCGTATCAAACAGGACGCCCTGATCGATAAGCCACTGCACGCAGGTACGGGCGTTGCTGGCGACAAACTCCACCGCGTGGCGATCGCAAATTCCGGCGCCGGCAATCAGCGTATCTTCGACATGCGACGCAATACTGTCGGTTTCATCAAACACGGCGGCAATACCGCCCTGCGCATAAAACGTGGAGCCCTCGCTCACCGGCCCTTTACTCAGGACGATAACCTTATGCTTTTCAGCCAGACGCAGCGCCAGCGAGAGTCCGGCCGCGCCGCTGCCGATAATTAACACATCACAGGACAGTTCAGGAGTTGTCATCATGGTTCTTGTTTAATTTACTAAACATGGTTGCGGCAGATTAGCACTATATGGCGCTAAAAAGCACGTTATGATTTCGCTGGTGTTGTGCTTATTAAACATAAAATAAAAATACGGCGAGAGATAAACGGCAAAAAATATTTTATAGGGCAGGGTGTTAGCGTCGGATTTTGTAGTGAAATAAAGATGCTGTTAGGTTACTCTGCAAACGACGAAATGGGCATTTCTGTACAGATAGTGCGTTGTTCAGCATCTGTAGACTTATAATGGAAGATAAGACCTGTCTACAACATGACAAACAAAAACAAATGCGTAACGGAACTTTACGAAACATAGACACTCTAACCTGTTGCTTGCTCATAGTGCGGCTTATGGAGTGGCGTTTCGAAAGCGCGTGGAAATTTGGTTTGGGGAGACATTACCTCGGATGAGCGAGCAGTTAACGGACCAGGTCCTGGTTGAACGGGTCCAGAAGGGAGATCAGAAAGCCTTTAACTTACTGGTAGTGCGCTACCAGCATAAAGTGGCGAGTCTGGTTTCCCGCTATGTGCCATCGGGCGACGTTCCCGATGTCGTACAGGAATCATTTATTAAGGCCTATCGCGCGCTGGATTCTTTCCGGGGGGATAGCGCTTTTTATACCTGGTTGTATCGTATTGCGGTCAATACCGCGAAGAACTACCTGGTTGCGCAGGGGCGTCGTCCGCCTTCCAGTGATGTAGACGCGATTGAAGCAGAAAACTTTGAAAGCGGCGGCGCGCTGAAAGAAATTTCGAACCCTGAGAACTTAATGTTGTCAGAAGAACTGAGACAGATAGTTTTCCGAACTATTGAGTCCCTCCCGGAAGATTTACGTATGGCAATCACCTTACGGGAGCTGGATGGCCTGAGCTATGAAGAGATAGCGGCTATCATGGATTGTCCGGTGGGGACGGTGCGTTCACGTATCTTCCGGGCGCGGGAAGCTATTGATAATAAAGTTCAACCGCTTATCAGGCGTTGACGATAGCGGGATACTGGAAAAGGTATTAGGCATGCAGAAAGAAAAACTTTCCGCTTTGATGGATGGCGAAACGTTGGATAGTGAGCTGCTCAAAGCGCTTACGCACGACCCGGAAATGCAGAAAACCTGGGAGAGTTATCACCTGATCCGCGATTCAATGCGGGGGGATACGCCTGACGTTCTCCATTTCGATATATCCGCTCGCGTGATGGCCGCTATTGAAAACGAGCCAGTACGTCAGGTGTCGCCATTAATCCCTGAGGCCCAACCCGCTCCGCAGCAATGGCAGAAAATGCCGTTCTGGAAAAAAGTGCGTCCGTGGGCGGCGCAGCTTACCCAAATGGGCGTGGCGGCGTGCGTTTCACTTGCAGTTATCGTCGGTGTCCAGCACTATAATGGGCAATCTGAAACATCCCAACAACCTGAAACGCCGGTTTTCAATACCCTGCCTATGATGGGGAAAGCCAGCCCGGTAAGTCTGGGAGTGCCTTCTGAAGCAGCGCCTGTCGGCAGTCAGCAACAGCAGGTACAGGAGCAGCGTCGTCGCATTAATGCCATGTTGCAGGACTATGAACTGCAGCGCCGACTGCACTCCGAGCAGCTTCAGTTTGAGCAGGCGCAAACCCAGCAAGCCGCGGTACAGGTGCCAGGAATCCAAACTTTAGGAACGCAATCGCAGTAATGAAGCAACTTTGGTTTGCCATGTCCCTTGTGGCGGCTAGCCTGTTCTTCTCAGTAAACGCCTCGGCCGACCCTGCGTCCGGGGCGTTATTGCAGCAGATGAACATCGCCAGTCAGTCACTGAATTACGAGCTGTCATTCGTCAGCATCACGAAACAAGGCGTTGAATCTCTACGTTATCGACACGCACGCCTGGATAGTCGCCCGCTTGCGCAATTGCTACAGTTGGACGGTCCCCGCCGGGAGGTCGTACAGCGTGGTAATGAAATCAGTTATTTTGAACCGGGCCTTGAGCCGTTCACCCTGAACGGTGATTATATTGTCGATTCTCTGCCTTCCCTGATTTACACCGACTTCAAGCGCCTGGCGCCTTACTACGACTTTATTTCTGTCGGACGCACCCGTATCGCAGACAGATTGTGCGAAGTTATCCGCGTTGTGGCGCGCGATGGTACGCGTTACAGCTATATCGTCTGGATGGACATGGACACCAAACTGCCGATGCGCGTTGATCTGCTGGATCGCGATGGCGAGACGCTGGAGCAGTTCCGCGTTATTGCGTTCACGGTGAGTCAGGATATCGGCAGCAACATGCAGGCGCTGGCGAAGGCGAATCTGCCGCCGCTGCTTTCTGTTCCCGGTGGCGAAAAAACGAAATTTAACTGGAGTCCATCCTGGGTACCGCAAGGCTTTAGCGAAGTTTCCAGCAGCCGTCGTCCGTTGCCGACGATGGATAACCTGCCTATCGAATCGCGGCTTTATTCTGACGGTCTGTTTAGCTTTTCCGTCAATGTGAACCGGGCGACGCAAAACAGCAGCGATCAGATGCTGCGCACCGGGCGCCGAACGGTTTATAGCAGCGTTCGCGACAACGCGGAAATCACCATTGTCGGCGAGCTTCCGCCGCAAACGGCGAAGCGCATTGCCGACAGTATCAAATTCAGGGCAGTACAATGATTAAAGAGTGGGCAACCGTTGTCTCCTGGCAGAATGGTCAGGCGGTGGTGAGCTGCGACGTTAAAGCGTCATGCAGCAGCTGCGCCTCCCGTGCGGGATGCGGCAGTCGCGTGCTGAATAAATTAGGGCCGCAAACCACGCATACCATTGTTGTGCCAAGCGCGGAGCCGCTGGCGCCGGGGCAGAAAGTCGAGTTGGGCATCGCCGAAAAAAGCCTTTTAGGTTCGGCGTTGCTGGTCTATATGTCGCCTTTAGCGGGGCTATTTCTTTGTGCGGCGCTTTTTCAGATGCTGTTTGGATCTGACCTTGCCGCATTAAGCGGGGCCGTGCTGGGCGGCGTGGGCGGTTTTCTGGTTGCCCGCGGCTATTCCCGAAAACTGGCGGAGCGCGACGCCTGGCAGCCGGTGATTTTAAACGTTGCCCTCCCGCCGGACCTTGTTCGCGTCGAAACTACCTCAATAGAAACGCGCCAGTAAACGTTTTGCCCAACGGTACACCTGCCGCGTTGGGGTGTTGTCCCGATAAGCATGCGCTTTTCCTGCGTTGCGGTGTTTTACAGGGAAAAGCGAGGCGTTTTCCAGTTCCCGCTCTCCTTACACTATGAACATTTCCTCGCCTTAGCGTTGTAGTGTAGAATGCGGCGTTTCAGTTAAAACAGACGTTAAGCTCAGAACAGCGACCTCTAAAGTCTGGTCAACCAGGCGTAAGGCATAATAATTTATCTCTATGAAGAACATACGTAACTTTTCGATCATTGCTCACATTGACCACGGTAAATCGACGCTGTCTGACCGTATTATCCAAATCTGCGGTGGCCTGTCTGACCGTGAAATGGAAGCTCAGGTACTTGATTCGATGGATCTTGAGCGTGAGCGCGGTATTACTATTAAAGCCCAGAGTGTGACGCTGGATTTTAAAGCGTCTGATGGTGAAACTTATCAACTGAACTTTATCGACACGCCGGGACACGTTGACTTTTCCTATGAAGTTTCCCGTTCGTTAGCCGCCTGCGAGGGCGCGCTGCTGGTGGTGGATGCCGGCCAGGGCGTAGAAGCGCAAACGTTGGCGAACTGCTACACCGCGATGGAAATGGATCTTGAAGTGGTGCCGGTGCTTAACAAGATTGACCTGCCGGCCGCCGATCCGGAGCGTGTGGCGGAAGAAATCGAAGACATTGTCGGTATCGATGCGACGGACGCGGTACGCTGCTCCGCCAAAACGGGTGTCGGCGTGACGGATGTTCTGGAACGCCTGGTGCGCGATATCCCGCCGCCGCAAGGCGATCCGGACGGCCCGCTGCAGGCGCTGATTATTGACTCCTGGTTCGATAACTACCTGGGCGTGGTATCGCTGGTGCGTATTAAAAACGGCACCATGCGTAAAGGCGACAAAATTAAAGTGATGAGCACCGGGCAGACCTACAACGCTGACCGCCTGGGGATCTTCACGCCAAAACAGGTTGATCGTACCGAGCTGAAGTGCGGCGAAGTAGGCTGGCTGGTCTGCGCCATTAAAGATATCCTCGGCGCGCCGGTTGGCGATACCTTAACCTCAGCGCGTAACCCAGCGGAAAAAGCGTTGCCGGGCTTTAAGAAGGTGAAACCGCAGGTCTATGCAGGTCTGTTCCCGGTCAGCTCCGACGATTATGAAAGTTTCCGCGACGCGCTCGGCAAGCTGAGCCTGAACGATGCCTCACTGTTTTATGAACCGGAAAGCTCCTCGGCGCTGGGCTTTGGTTTCCGCTGCGGCTTCCTCGGCCTGTTGCACATGGAGATCATTCAGGAGCGTCTGGAACGCGAATACGATCTGGATCTGATCACCACTGCGCCGACCGTGGTGTATGAAGTAGAAACAACGGCGAAAGAGACTATCTATGTTGATAGCCCCTCCAAGCTGCCGCCGTTGAATAACATTTATGAACTGCGCGAGCCTATCGCCGAATGTCATATGCTGTTACCACAAGCCTATTTAGGTAACGTTATTACGCTGTGTATTGAGAAACGCGGCGTACAAACTAACATGGTATATCACGGTAACCAGGTCGCGTTGACCTATGAAATCCCGATGGCGGAAGTGGTGCTCGACTTCTTTGACCGTCTGAAATCAACGTCGCGTGGCTATGCGTCTCTGGATTATAACTTCAAGCGCTTCCAGGCTTCCGATATGGTGCGTGTTGATGTGTTAATCAACAACGAGCGTGTCGATGCGCTGGCGCTGATCACGCACCGTGATAACTCGCAAAGCCGTGGTCGCGAGCTGGTGGAGAAAATGAAAGATTTGATTCCACGCCAGCAGTTTGATATCGCGATTCAGGCGGCGATTGGTACGCATATTATTGCCCGTTCGACGGTAAAACAGTTACGTAAAAACGTGCTGGCGAAGTGCTACGGCGGCGATATCAGTCGTAAGAAAAAACTGCTGCAGAAACAGAAAGAAGGTAAGAAACGCATGAAGCAGATCGGTAACGTCGAGCTGCCTCAGGAGGCGTTCCTCGCCATTCTGCATGTCGGTAAAGACAATAAATAATCCCTAAGGAGTTGGCATGGCGAACATGTTTGCCCTGATTCTGGTGATAGCCACACTGGTGACGGGCATTTTATGGTGCGTTGATAAGTTTGTTTTCGCGCCAAAACGTCGGGCGCGCCAGGCTGCCGCGCAAACGGCGTCGGGAGATGCGCTGGATAACGCTACGCTCAATAAAGTGGCGCCTAAGCCGGGCTGGCTGGAGACCGGGGCGTCGGTTTTCCCGGTTCTGGCGATCGTTCTGATCGTTCGTTCATTTCTTTATGAACCCTTTCAGATCCCGTCAGGCTCAATGATGCCGACACTGCTTATCGGCGATTTTATTCTGGTGGAAAAATTTGCCTACGGCATTAAAGATCCGATCTACCAGAAAACCCTGATTGAAACCGGTCATCCAAAGCGCGGGGATATTGTGGTATTTAAATATCCGGAAGATCCTAAGTTAGATTACATCAAACGCGCCGTCGGTTTGCCGGGCGATAAAATCACTTATGATCCGGTTGCGAAAGAGGTGACGATTCAGCCAGGCTGTAGCTCCGGTCAGGCGTGCGAAAACGCGCTACCGGTTACCTACTCTAACGTTGAGCCGAGCGATTTTGTACAGACCTTTGCCCGCCGTAACGGCGGAGAAGCGACCAGCGGTTTCTTTGAGGTTCCGCTAAACGAGACAAAAGAAAACGGCATTCGCCTGACCGAACGTAAAGAGACGTTAGGCGATGTGACCCACCGCATCCTGATGGTGCCGATAGCTCAGGATCAGTTGGGCATGTATTACCAACAGCCAGGACAACCGCTGGCGACCTGGGTTGTACCGCCGGGGCAATATTTCATGATGGGCGACAACCGCGATAACAGCGCGGATAGCCGTTACTGGGGATTTGTTCCGGAAGCGAATCTGGTCGGTAAAGCGGTCGCTATCTGGATGAGCTTTGACAAGCAGGAAGGGGAGTGGCCGACAGGCGTACGCCTGAGTCGTATCGGCGGTATTCACTAACTGTGACGAAATGATCGCTCACGCTGCCGTCTTTTTAGCGGCAGCGTGAATTATTTCCTGGATAAATTCCCTCAGACTAACGACATCCCCTGTCGTTGTGTATAGAATATTCCCCCGAAGTTTTAGGTTGGCGCCGTTTGGTCGCCACGGCACACGAAACAGCGTTGGTTATAGACAACCTTCTTTCCGCTGCAGCGATGCGGCAGGACAGATGACGTGTATCAGGTCTGTTTCGTGTGCTGGATTGTTGACGCATTCATTTATTGGTATCGCATGAACCCCATCGTAATTAATCGGCTTCAACGGAAGCTGGGCTACACTTTTAATCATCAGGAGCTGTTGCAGCAGGCATTAACTCACCGCAGCGCCAGCAGTAAACATAACGAACGCCTGGAATTTTTAGGCGATTCAATCCTGAGCTTCGTTATCGCTAACGCGCTTTATCACCGTTTTCCACGGGTGGATGAGGGAGATATGAGCCGTATGCGCGCCACGTTGGTACGTGGTAATACGCTGGCGGAATTAGCCCGTGAATTTGATTTAGGCGAGTGCCTGCGTTTAGGGCCGGGCGAATTAAAAAGCGGCGGATTTCGTCGGGAGTCCATTCTGGCGGACACCGTTGAAGCGTTAATCGGCGGAGTATTTCTCGATAGCAATATCCAGACCGTCGAGCAGTTAATCCTTAACTGGTATAAAACCCGTCTGGATGAGATAAGTCCGGGCGATAAACAAAAAGATCCTAAAACGCGCTTGCAGGAGTATTTGCAGGGTCGCCATCTGCCGCTGCCATCTTACCTGGTTGTGCAGGTACGCGGCGAGGCGCACGATCAGGAATTTACTATCCACTGCCAGGTCAGCGGCCTGAGCGAACCGGTGGTTGGCACGGGTTCCAGCCGTCGTAAGGCGGAGCAGGCTGCCGCCGAACAGGCGCTGAAAAAACTGGAGTTGGAATGAGCACTGACAAAACTTACTGCGGATTTATTGCCATCGTCGGACGTCCGAACGTTGGCAAATCCACCTTGCTGAACAAACTGCTTGGGCAGAAGATTTCGATCACTTCCCGTAAAGCGCAGACCACGCGCCACCGCATTGTCGGTATTCATACCGAAGGCCCGTATCAGGCAATTTATGTCGATACCCCGGGACTGCATATGGAAGAAAAGCGCGCCATTAACCGTTTGATGAATAAGGCGGCGAGCAGTTCGATTGGCGACGTTGAGCTGGTGATTTTCGTTGTGGAAGGCACCCGTTGGACGCCGGACGACGAAATGGTCCTGAACAAACTGCGCGATGGCAAAGCGCCGGTTATTCTCGCCGTTAACAAAGTGGATAACGTGCAAGAAAAAGCCGATTTGCTGCCGCACCTCCAGTTCCTGGCAAGCCAGATGAACTTTCTTGATATCGTACCGATCTCTGCTGAAACGGGTATGAACGTCGATACCATTGCCGGTATCGTGCGTAAACATTTACCGGAAGCTATTCACCACTTCCCGGAAGATTACATCACCGATCGCTCTCAGCGCTTTATGGCGTCTGAAATCATTCGTGAAAAGCTGATGCGTTTTCTCGGCGCCGAGCTGCCGTATTCCGTTACCGTTGAGATTGAACGTTTTGTTACCAACGAACGCGGCGGCTATGATATCAACGGGCTAATCCTCGTCGAGCGCGAAGGGCAGAAGAAGATGGTGATTGGCAACAAAGGCGCCAAAATCAAAACCATTGGTATTGAAGCGCGTAAAGACATGCAGGAGATGTTCGAAGCGCCGGTACACCTGGAATTGTGGGTGAAAGTGAAATCCGGCTGGGCCGATGACGAACGCGCTCTGCGCAGTCTCGGTTACGTAGACGATCTGTGAGTTAACACAGCGTGGAAGGGTGGCAGCGCGCATTTGTCCTGCACAGTCGCCCCTGGAGCGAAACCAGCCTGATGCTGGACGTCTTCACGGAAGAATCGGGGCGCGTGCGCCTTGTCGCCAAAGGCGCGCGATCTAAACGTTCCAATCTGAAAGGCGCGTTGCAGCCTTTTACGCCGTTATTGCTACGCTACAGCGGACGCGGCGAGGTGAAAACCCTGCGCAGCGCCGAGGCAGTTTCTCTGGCGCTGCCGTTAAGCGGTATTACGCTCTATAGCGGCCTGTATATCAACGAACTCCTCTCTCGCGTACTGGAATATGAAACGCGCTTCTCCGAACTCTTTTTTGATTATCTGAACTGTATTCAGGCGCTGGCGGGAACCACCGGCTCGCCTGAACCGGCGTTGCGACGTTTCGAACTGGCGTTGCTGGGACATCTGGGGTATGGCGTCAATTTCACCCACTGTGCAGGCAGCGGCGAACGGGTGGATGACACCATGACCTACCGTTACCGCGAAGAAAAAGGCTTTTTCGCCAGCGTCGTCATCGATAACAACACCTTTACCGGACGGCACCTGAAAGCGCTGGAGGCGCGGGAATTTCCGGATGTAGATACCCTGCGTGCCGCTAAACGCTTTACCCGTATGGCATTAAAGCCGTATCTTGGGGGAAAACCGTTAAAAAGCCGGGAGCTGTTCCGGCAATTTATGCCCAAACGCACAGTAAAAACGAAGAAAGATTAACGAGGATTGTCATGGCTGAATTACTGTTAGGCGTCAATATTGACCACATTGCCACGTTACGTAATGCGCGCGGCACCGACTATCCGGATCCGGTACAGGCGGCGTTTATTGCTGAACAGGCAGGCGCGGACGGCATTACCGTACACCTGCGCGAAGATCGTCGCCACATTACCGATCGCGATGTGCGCATTCTGCGTCAGACGCTGCATACGCGTATGAATCTGGAGATGGCGGTGACCGAAGAGATGCTGGCGATCGCCGTAGAAACCAGGCCGCATTTCTGTTGTCTGGTGCCGGAAAAACGCCAGGAAGTCACCACCGAAGGCGGCCTGGATGTGGCCGGACAGCGCGATAAAATGCGTGATGCCTGTGCGCGCCTGGCGGCGGCTGGCATCCAGGTTTCGCTCTTTATCGATGCCGATGAAAGGCAAATCAACGCGGCGGCGGAAGTCGGCGCGCCGTTTATCGAAATCCATACCGGCTGCTATGCCAACGCAGAAACCGATGCGGAACAGGCAAAAGAGCTGGCACGTATTGCCAGCGCCGCGACCCTGGCAGCCCGTCTGGGGCTAAAAGTAAATGCGGGTCATGGCCTGACCTACCATAACGTCAAAGCTATTGCCGCACTGCCGGAAATGCACGAGCTCAATATCGGTCATGCCATTATTGGTCGGGCGGTGATGACGGGGCTGAAAGAGGCGGTGGCTGAAATGAAACGTTTGATGCTGGAAGCGCGCGGCTAATGGCGATTCTCGGCCTGGGAACGGATATTGTAGAGATTGCCCGCATTGAGGCAGTGATCTCCCGTTCCGGCGAACGTCTGGCAAGGCGTGTGCTCAGTGACAACGAGTGGGCTATCTGGGAGACGCATCAGCAGCCGGTGCGTTTTCTCGCCAAGCGTTTTGCGGTCAAAGAGGCGGCAGCGAAAGCTTTTGGCACCGGCATCCGCAACGGTCTGGCGTTTAATCAGTTCGAAGTGTTTAACGATGAGCTGGGAAAACCACGTTTGCGGCTGTGGGGCGAGGCGTTAACGCTGGCGGAAAAACTCGGTGTGGCGCACATGCATGTCACGTTGGCCGATGAACGCCATTACGCCTGCGCTACGGTCATTCTGGAGAGTTAGATTTGTCGGATGGCGGCGTAAACACGTTATCTGACCTACAGGCCGATATATTGTCGGCCTGATAAGCATAGCGCCATCAGGCATTGTTGCGTTGGAAGTGCGTTAACCCGCTTACAGTTTATCTGCGTGATGCATCAGAACAAACTTATCCCACAACTGTTCTTCGGTTTCGACATGGGCGGGATCCTGCAAAATCGTATTGGGGATCGGACAGACTTTCTGACAGGTCGGCGTTTCGTAATGGCCTACACACTCGGTGCATTTGTCGCTGTTAATCTCATAAATGCTGTCGCCCATTGAAATCGCCTCATTCGGGCACTCCGGCTCGCACATATCGCAGTTGATGCATTTTTTGGTGATTAACAGCGCCATCAGGAAATTCTCAGAAACAACATAAATCGGGCGGGCATTATACGCCTATTTTCTGCTCGGGCCAGCTCTTTTCTGGCGCTGATTTGTTATCTACAGTGTAAAAATTTTTGATCTGCTTGAGCAGGCAGATGGTTGCGTTATCCAGTGAAAGGTCATTACTGTGCACCAGCATGACAGGAATAAAGAATGCGGGGATGCCCAGTGAAACCAGGCGAACATTTTTGGGTGTCGATAAATGGGTTAGCGAGCGGGTAATAAATGCGATGCCAATCTGCGCTTCGGCATACTCAAGGCATGAGTAGTGGTTATCCAGTTCGCAGATGACGTTAGGAACGACTTTGCGGTTATTAAATTCTGTGGTGATGATCCCTCTTAATAGCAGAGAGTCATTAAGCACGATAATGGGCTGGTCGTTTAAATCTTTTAGATGCAGACGTTCGCGTGTCGCCAGAGGATGAGAAAGTGGGATTGCAGCGATAATTTCATCTTCAAACAGCATGGTAGAGCTTAGCTGGGCAGGGAGCGCTGTTCGATAAACAATGCCAATATCAACGGCGCTATCCGTCAGCTTTTTAATGGTTTGCTCAGTTGAGAACTCTTTAACATTTAAAGATATTTCCGGATGGTGCGCCATAAAGTTGCGAAAAGCGGGCAGGACCAGGTAGCTGCCTGACACCCCGATTGAAATAGTATCGCGCTGTTGATCCTGATAGGGAAGAAGTTCATTTTCGGCATTTTTTAAATCCAGCATTATTTTGTTAGCGTGTCGTTGCAAAATAATGCCTGCTTTTGTTAATTTAATTCCTCTGCCTTTTCGCTTAAATAATATTGTTTTAAGTGATGACTCAAGTTGTTTGATTTGCTGACTTAATGATGGCTGAGTGATAAACAGGCGACTGGCTGCCCGACCATAATGTAATTCATCACACAATATCAGGAAGGAGTGTAGTTGTTTGATATTCATTAAAATTTAATGCCAATCGATTGGGTTTTGTTATAACGATTATAAAAAATACCAAATTGTTTGCCTATTTTGCTTTTTTTAAACTGTGATCAGTGCATTTTAAAAAGGGAAAATTATGTCGGCATCAATCAACCGCTGGGGAATGCTTGCCGCTCACGTGTGCATCAATTTTGTGCTCGGGGGCGTCTACGCATTTAGCTATTTCAAAACACCACTCATGGCGCAATATCACTGGGATCCGGCTACGCTGGCGTTAGCATTCTCTATCAACATGGGGATCATTCCTTTACCGATGATTTGGGGCGGGAGAATGATCGACAATGGTAAAGGAAAGCAGGCGATAGTTATCGGCGGTATCCTGTTTTCTTTAGGTTTTATCTTGTCCGGGTTTGTGGATAATTTGCCCATGCTGTTTTTAACCTACGGCGTCATTGCCGGGTTGGGATCGGGCCTGGCTTTTACGGGTAATCTTAATAATATTCTGAAATTTTTCCCCGACCGTCGCGGTCTGGCCAGCGGTATCGTACTGGCGGGTGTTGGCGTCGGGACGCTACTTTGCACCCGCCTGGCCGAATATTTTATGGCGCAAACTCACGATGTTAGTCGGGCGTTGTTATATCTGGGTATTGTTTATCTGGTGGTTATTTTTATCGTCCAGTTCTTTATTCGTAGCGCGCCAGCAAAAGATAGCGGAGGAATTAAAGCCTCGCCACTGGATAAAGACTATCGGCACATGCTGAAAGATCTGCGCTTCTGGCTGCTGTTTATGATTCTGGCGCTGGGCGTGTTCTCTGGGATGGTAATTAGCTCAAGTTCTGCGCAAATTGGTATGACGCAGTACGGTTTACTGTCCGGTGCATTAGTCGTTAGCCTGGTCTCGATATTTAACTCGATCGGTCGCCTGTTCTGGGGAGGGTTAACCGATAAATTAGGCGGCTATAATACGCTGGTTATTGTTTATCTTTTTACCTGCGTCTGTATGCTGCTGCTGTTGTTCTTCAACGGTAATACTTCGGTATTCTATTTCAGCGCTCTGGGCGTGGGCTTTGCTTATGCCGGTATATTAGTTATCTTCCCTGGCTTGACCAGCCAGAATTTTGGTATGCGTAACCAGGGACTAAACTACGGCTTTATGTATTTTGGTTTTGCCGTCGGTGCGGTTATTGCTCCTTACGTCACGTCCGCTATTGCAAAATATACCGGAAGCTACAATACAGTATTTATTTTGACAACGGTGCTATTGCTTATTGGAGTCGTGTTGACCCTGATAACGAAAAAATATGTCGCAACGGTTTTAGCCAAAATTCATTAATCAGATAATAAGGAAATAAAAATGAAAATTGCAATCGCAGGTGCAGGCGCTATGGGATGTCGTTTTGGCTATATGCTGCTGGAGGCCGGGCACGACGTGACGCTTATCGATGGTTGGCAGGAGCATGTCGACGCTATTCGTAGCAAGGGGTTGTTTGTCGAAACGGAAATGACTCAGAAGTATTACCCCATCCCTGCTATGTTGGCTGATGAATCCCAGGGGGAGTTTGAGCTGGTTATTCTGTTTACCAAAGCCATGCAGTTGGATAGCATGTTACAGCGTATTAAGCCGCTGCTGCCAGCCGCGAAGGTCGTGATGATTTTATCTAACGGCCTGGGAAATATCGAAACCCTGGAGAAATATGTCGATCGGCAGAAAATCTATGCGGGTGTGACGTTATGGTCCAGCGAACTGGAGGGGGCTGGGCATATTATGGCCACCGGTACCGGAACGATTGAACTGCAGCCGATAGCCAGCCAGGATTCGGCTCAAGAGGCTAAGGTCATTGCCACCCTTAATAGCGCTGGATTGAATGCTGAAATAAGCCCTGACGTATTATTATCGATCTGGAAGAAAGCAGCCTTTAATAGCGTAATGAACACCTATTGCGCGCTACTGGATTGTAATGTCGGCGGATTTGGTCAGCGGCCTGGTGCTTTAGATTTAGCGCAAGCGGTAGTTGATGAGTTTGTATTGGTTGCTGCCAGCCAGAATATTCCGTTGACTGAGCAAATGGTGATGAATACGGTGAAGAAAGTGTTCGATCCGCGTGAGAGCGGCCACCACTATCCTTCTATGCATCAGGATTTACATAAAGGCCGACTGACTGAAATCGACTATTTAAATGGTGCGATTGCGCGAATCGGCGCTCAGAACAATATTGCCGTACCGGTTAACAAACTCCTGACGCAATTGATTCACGCTAAAGAAACGCAATAAACTTGATGGCTCTTCTGCATGAGGCGGAAGAGCCATTTTCAAACCAGTTTTTTTACCAGCGCCTCGCTATGGCGAATACGCTCCGGCGCCCGCTCTAAATCCTGTTGTACCAGCGCCATAAACAGTAAGTCGGTCAACATCATTTGCGCATGTGTCGAGGAGATAGCGGCGCTACGCGTCGCTTGCTCTTCGGCAATCGTATACAGACAGCGGGTGGCGCGCTGCTGCAAGGCGTTGGGAGAAAAACCGGTAATGGCCAGGATTTTCGCGCCTGCGCGTAATGTTTCGTCCGCCGCCAGGTTCAGCTCGCGCCGTTCCCCGGAATAAGAGATCGCCAGCAGCAGATCCTCCGGCGCCAGCGCCTGCACCGTCGCCAGCAGGGCGTGCATATCGCGCTCAACCACCGCGTTAATGCCAATCTTCAGTAGCTTCCAGGCAAAATTTTGCGCCACCAGCCCAGAGGCGCCAATCCCGGTGATCACAATACGGCGGGCGTGGCGCAGCATCGTGACGCTTTCTAACAGCTTTTCTTCACTGTTAACGTCCAGCGTGGCGTGCATCGCCGCCACATTCTCTTTAATTAATTTTTCCCCGACCAGGCGCATCGGATCGTCGCCGCGAATCTGGTTATGAACGGGAACGGAATGCGGATTAGGATTGCTGGCCAACGCTTCGCTGAGAGCCAGTTTCAACGCCGGAAACCCTTTAAACCCCAGTTTTTGCGCGAACTTGACTACGCTGGATTGGCTGACGCCCGCTTCAGCCGCCAGTTGCTGCGAGCTCAGATGCCGCGCCGTATCCGGTTGCGCGAGCAGATAATCCGCCAGTTTCCTGTCGCTTTGCGCGAGATCCGGATAACGCTGGCGAATACGAATCAAACAGTTCATGGGCAGCTCCTGCGAAACGTGATGGCGACGACAAAACGAAATTTCACTCGCCTGGGGGAATATTCTATTCCATCATGGACGCTTATTATGAATTAAAAATTCCAGAGGGACAAAAATGAATCTTGGTACCTTAGTGTCTGAAACCCGTAACCCGCAAACGATGGATCTGGATGCGTTGCCTACTCCTGAATTAGTTAAGCGTTTTAATGAACAGGATACGCGGGTAGCGGAAGCGGTAAAAGCCACTCTGCCTGACGTTGCGCGTGCGGTGGATGCCGCTGCGGCGGCGCTGAAGTCTGGCGGACGTATCATCTATATGGGCGCGGGCACCAGTGGTCGGCTTGGCGTTCTGGATGCCTCAGAATGCCCCCCGACGTTTGGCGTTCCGCACGGTCTGGTCGTCGGGCTGATTGCCGGCGGGCCGGGCGCGTTGCTGAAAGCGGTCGAAGGCGCGGAAGACAGCCAACAGGCAGGCGAAGACGATCTTGTCGCGCTAAATCTGCAAGAACAGGATCTGGTCGTGGGGCTCGCGGCGTCGGGTCGTACACCCTATGTGATTGGTGGCCTGCGCTATGCGCGACAGTCCGGTTGTACCACTGTTGCCGTCTCCTGTAATCCAGATTCGCCTATTGCGCGGGAGGCTAATATCGCCATTTCGCCCGTTGTCGGGCCGGAAGCGCTTACCGGCTCCACGCGGCTGAAATCCGGCACCGCGCAGAAAATGGTGCTCAATATGATTTCTACCGGCGCGATGGTGAAGTTCGGCAAGGTCTATCAAAACCTGATGGTGGATATGAAAGCCACCAACGTCAAACTGGTCGATCGCGCGTGTCGGATGGTCGTTGAAGCGACCGGGATAGGTCGTGAAGAGGCGGAAACGTTGCTGAAACAGACCGATTTTGAGGTTAAGCCCGCCATTTTGATGGCGCTTACGGGGCTGGATGCTGCAGCCGCCAGGGAAAAACTCGCCGCTCATCAGGGCTTTTTAAGGGCGGCGTTAGAACACTAAAGAGGTGTGTATGGATAAGACGGCAGCGCTCGCCAGCGACATTTTACGTGGTATCGGCGGAGAGCAAAATATTCTGCGCCTGGAAAACTGTATGACGCGAGTCAGGGTGGAGGTACAGGACGACAGCCAACTGGATATTCCGCGCTTAAAAGCGTTGCCTGGCGTCAGTGGATACGTAAAGCAAGGGGAGCAACATCAGCTGATCGTTGGGCCGGGGAAGGCTGCGCAGGTGGTTGATGCGATGCGCGTGCAGATTGCCGCAGGTGGTGTAAAGCCGGATGACGCTATGGCGCGTACCAAATCCGAGGCGAAAGCGAAGTATAAAGCGCCGATGAGCGATGCGTTGCGTAAGCTGGCGAATGTTTTTATTCCGCTTATCCCTGCCTTTATCGCATCCGGCTTGATTACCGGCATTATCAACATTCTTAAACGTCCGGATATCGTCGGCGATGTTGCCGTCCATTATCCTAACCTGCTGGGCCTGATGGGGATATTTGGTAGCGCGGTATTCGCTATCATGAACATTCTGGTTGGCGTCAATACCGCGAAAGTCTTTGGCGGATCGCAGGCGTTAGGCGGCGTGATGGCGGGGATCCTTTCCAGCCCGCAACTGGCGCAGATTACGCTCTTTGGCGAGGCGCTTCAGCCGGGACGGGGCGGCGTTATCGCCGTCCTGCTGGTGGTGGCGTTAATGTGCTGGATTGAGCGCCAGTTCCGTAAGCTGCTGCCGGGGTCGCTGGAGTTAATTCTTAACCCTTTATTGACGACTGTTATCACCGGCGCGGTAGCGATTGTCGCTCTGCAACCGCTTGGCGGCTGGATTTCAGACGCTATCGCTCACGGCGCGTCCTGGGCTATCGATCGCGGCGGTTTTCTGGTGGGCGCGGTGTTAGCCGGAACCTTCCTGCCGTTGGTACTGACCGGGCTGCATCAGGGGCTGGTGCCTATTCATGTGGAGCTGGTGCAAGCGCACGGCTATAACGCGCTGTTTCCCATCCTGGCGATGGCGGGCGTTGGTCAGATAGGCGCGGCCATTGCCGTACTGATGAAAACCCGCAATGTGCGGCTCAAAAAGGTGATTAAAGGCGCGCTTCCGGTCGGACTGCTGGGGATTGGCGAGCCGCTGATTTTTGGCGTCACGCTGCCATTGGGTAAGCCATTTATTGGCGCTTGCCTCGGCGGCGCGGTAGGCGGGGCGTTGATCAGCTACTGGAAAGTGGCGACGGTAATTACCTTTGGTATTTCCGGTTTGCCGCTGGCATTAACAATTGTTGCCGGAAAAGTCCTGTTCTATCTGTTAGGCTATTTAATAGCGGTAATTGCCGGGTTTATTTTTACTTGGCTGCTGGGGTTCAATGATCCAGAGGAGTAAGGTTTGGTCAGCCACGAGCGTCGTGTCGTCTTTTTTGATTTGGATGGAACGTTACATCAACAGGATATGTTCGGCAGTTTTCTGCGTTATTTGCTGCGCCGTCAGCCGCTAAATGCGCTGCTCGTACTGCCGTTGTTGCCCATTATCGGTATCGGTTTACTGGTAAAAGGGCGTGCGGCCCGCTGGCCGATGAGTCTGTTATTGTGGGGCTGTACTTTTGGCCATAGCGAAACGCGTTTGCAGGCGCATCAGGCGGATTTTGTCCGTTGGTTTCGCGCTAACGTCACGGCGTTTCCGGTTGTACAGGAGCGTCTGACCACCTATCTATTGAGCTCTGACGCGGATATCTGGCTTATTACCGGTTCTCCGCAATCATTGGTAGAGCAAGTCTATTTTGATACGCCGTGGCTGCCGCGCGTTAACCTCATCGCCAGCCAGATGGCGCGACGGTATGGCGGCTGGGTATTAACCGTGCGCTGTCTGGGCCATGAAAAAGTCGCGCAACTGGAACGTAAAATCGGTACGCCGCTGCGTCTTTATAGCGGCTACAGCGACAGCAAACAGGATAACCCGCTGCTTTATTTTTGCCAGCATCGCTGGCGGGTGACGCCGCACGGCGAGTTGCAGCAGCTCGAATAGTGAAACGCATAGCGTCTGTGTATAATGCCGCCCGCTTTCATTACCGGAGTTACCTCTTTGTCTGATGTCGAATTAGATCACGAATACTGGATGCGCCACGCGCTGACGCTGGCGAAACGCGCCTGGGACGAACGCGAGGTTCCGGTTGGCGCGGTATTGGTGCATAACCATCGTGTCATTGGCGAAGGCTGGAACCGACCCATTGGCCGCCACGATCCTACTGCGCATGCTGAAATAATGGCGCTGCGTCAGGGCGGTCTGGTATTGCAGAATTACCGGTTACTGGATACCACGCTGTATGTTACGCTGGAACCCTGTGTGATGTGCGCAGGCGCTATGGTGCATAGCCGCATTGGACGCGTTGTCTTTGGCGCGCGCGATGCAAAAACCGGCGCGGCCGGATCGCTAATTGATGTGCTGCACCATCCGGGAATGAATCACCGGGTCGACATTATTGAAGGGGTGCTGCGCGATGAATGTGCGACGCTGCTCAGTGATTTTTTCCGTATGCGTCGTCAGGAAATTAAAGCCCTGAAGAAAGCCGACCGTGCGCAAGGCGCGGGGCCGACAGTATAGCGCAATGCCGGATAAGAGGTTACGCGTCGCCATCCGATAAGACCACCGCGCTATTTTTCTTCTTTCTTCTGCGGCGTAAACAGTAAAGACGGCGAATGCGTCAGGTAGCCTGATGACTGCGATAAAAACGACAGGAGGGGAAAGGGCGCTTTATTCAGCTCCTCCGGCGACACCGCCGGGTAATCCTGCGCCAGTTTCATGGCTTCCGCTTCCTGCTTTTCTTTTTCCTGCAAATACCCCACTAAACTTATCTGGTATTTACGGATATTTTCCACATAAGCATAAGCCTCATGTCCACGCGCGTAACCGTAGGTTAGCTTACTGTAATACGGTTTTTGGCTTAACAGAGGCAAACGCTGCTTCACATCGGTCCAGCTATCCGGATTGCCTTTGGTTTTTACCGTCAGCGATCTGGCATCGAGCATGTGCGCATAACCCATATTGTAGGCGGCTAAGGCAAACCAGATACGCTCGTCTTCCGGAACGGTTTCGGGAACTTTAGCCATCATATCTTCAAGATAGCGAGCGCCGCCGCTGATGCTTTGCTCCGCATCGGTACGGTCGGTCAGCCCCAGACTTTGGGCGGTATTTTTAGTCAGCATCATCAGGCCGCGCACGCCGGTTGGCGAGGTCGCCAGCGGGTCCCAGTGTGATTCCTGATAAGAAATCGCCGCCAGCAGGCGCCAGTCTATCTCTTTGGCATATTTTTTAAATAACGGTTCCAGCTCCGGCAGGACGTTATCCACCGCTCGCAGGAAAGAGCGGGTATCAACGTAGTCGAAATCATCGCCATGTCCCAGATATTTCTCTTCGATCCGCGCCAGAGAACCGTCTTCATTGATCGAATTGAAAAAATCGAGCAGCGCGGCGGAGAGCGTACTATCGTCGTCCAGTCGGCTAAACCAGGTCACGGGCTGTTCATCCGTGACGTCCAGCGCCACGGCCAGTTCGGGATGGACGCGCTGAAACAGACTGATCGCCACTGAATCGGCAATGGTGTAATCCAGTTTGCCGCTGATGACCTCTTCCAGCAGCGTCGTCGAGCCTTTTTTATCATCCACTTTCCAGCTCAGGTCGGGAAACTTTGTCTCTTTTAAACGCTGTAAATCATTGACCACGACGTGCCCTGGCGCAATGGTAAGCTGATTCTCGTTAACGGTCGCCAGCGAACGTGGGCGATATTGTCCGACCCGGTAGACGAGCTGTTGCGAAACTGAATAATACATGGGGCCGGGCTGATAGTTTTTAACGCGTGCGCTGTCGTAGACCAGCCCAGCCGCGAGCAGGTCGGCATTGCCGTTATCCAGATCGTCAAACAACTGGCTGATATTCTGGCGCACCGTCACTTTCAGCTTCACGCCGAGATAGTTGGCGAACTGCTGCGCCAGTTCATAGTCCAGACCATATTTTTTACCGTTGATAACGGAATAGGTTAATGGCGAGTCGATCGTACTGACGCGCAGTACCCCCCGGGCTTGAATCGCGGCGATATGGTTTTCGGTTTTACCGAACCAGGGGATTGAGGGCCAAAGGGCTGCTGCCAGCAGCAGCGTCAATATGCCGATGAACAGATAATTAATCTTTAATTTTTTCAATTAGTTAATTCTCTGGATCGTGCGTTGCCTCGGGCTGAAAAAGATGTTTTGCTGCAATAGATAAGTCATTAATGAGCGGCATTTTGCGTAACAATGCGCCAGTTGGCAACTTATTCGCAACGATAGCCGCACCGTATGACAAGAAAAAGCGGTGATTTTATTTCTACGCAAACGGTTTCGTCGACGCGTCAGATTCTTTATAATGACGGCCGTTTCCCCCCTTGCGCACACCGAAGCTTAGAAGACGAGAGACTTATGATGGAAATTCTGCGTGGTTCGCCTGCACTGTCTGCATTCCGTATCAATAAACTGCTGGCGCGCTTTCAGGCTGCCAACCTCCAGGTCCACAATATATACGCTGAGTATGTCCATTTTGCTGACCTGAACGCCCCGTTAAATGATAGCGAGCAGGCGCAGCTTACCCGTCTGCTGCAATACGGCCCGGCGCTTAGCAGCCATACGCCGGCGGGTAAACTCCTGTTGGTCACACCGCGTCCTGGTACCATCTCCCCCTGGTCTTCAAAAGCAACGGATATCGCCCACAACTGCGGCCTGCAACAGGTTGATCGTCTGGAGCGTGGCGTAGCGTACTATATCGAGGCTTCGACGTTGACGGCGGAACAGTGGCGACAAGTGGCCGCAGAGCTGCACGACCGTATGATGGAGACGGTGTTCTCTTCTTTAACCGATGCGGAAAAACTGTTTATCCACCATCAGCCTGCGCCGGTTTCCAGTGTCGATCTGCTGGGAGAAGGCCGTCAGGCGTTAATTGACGCCAACCTGCGTCTTGGTCTGGCGCTGGCGGAAGATGAAATCGACTATTTGCAGGAGGCGTTTACCAAACTGGGACGCAACCCGAACGATATCGAATTGTACATGTTCGCCCAGGCGAACTCCGAGCACTGCCGCCACAAGATTTTTAATGCCGACTGGATTATCGACGGTAAACCGCAGCCGAAGTCGCTGTTTAAAATGATTAAAAACACCTTCGAAACCACGCCGGACTATGTGCTCTCTGCCTATAAAGACAATGCCGCGGTGATGGAAGGATCTGCGGTGGGGCGCTACTTCGCCGATCACAATACTGGCCGTTACGATTTTCATCAGGAGCCCGCGCACATTCTGATGAAGGTCGAAACGCATAACCACCCAACCGCCATCTCTCCGTGGCCGGGGGCGGCAACCGGTTCCGGCGGCGAAATTCGTGATGAAGGCGCCACCGGGCGTGGCGCGAAACCAAAAGCCGGGCTGGTGGGCTTCTCCGTTTCCAACCTGCGTATTCCGGGCTTTGAACAGCCGTGGGAAGAGGATTTTGGCAAGCCGGAACGTATTGTCACCGCGCTGGATATCATGACCGAAGGCCCGCTGGGCGGCGCGGCGTTTAACAACGAATTTGGTCGCCCGGCGCTGACCGGTTACTTCCGTACCTACGAAGAGAAAGTGAACAGCCACAACGGCGAAGAGCTGCGCGGCTACCATAAGCCGATCATGCTGGCGGGCGGGATCGGTAATATTCGCGCCGATCACGTGCAGAAAGGCGAGATCGTCGTGGGCGCGAAGCTGATCGTCCTTGGCGGCCCGGCGATGAATATCGGCCTCGGCGGCGGCGCGGCATCGTCAATGGCTTCCGGCCAGTCTGATGCGGATCTCGATTTTGCCTCTGTTCAGCGCGATAACCCGGAAATGGAACGCCGCTGCCAGGAAGTGATCGACCGCTGCTGGCAGTTGGGTGACGCTAACCCAATCTTGTTTATCCATGATGTGGGCGCGGGCGGTCTCTCCAACGCCATGCCGGAGCTGGTGAGCGACGGCGGGCGCGGCGGGAAATTCGAACTGCGCGACATTCTTAGCGACGAGCCGGGCATGAGCCCGCTGGAAATCTGGTGTAACGAATCCCAGGAGCGCTATGTGCTGGCGGTCGCGGCTGACCAGTTGCCGCTGTTCGACGAACTGTGTAAGCGCGAACGCGCGCCGTATGCGGTCATTGGCGACGCTACCGAAGAACAGCATCTCTCGTTGCATGATAACCATTTCGACAATCAGCCGATCGATCTACCGCTGGATGTCCTGCTGGGCAAAACGCCGAAAATGACCCGCGATGTGCAAACATTGAAGGCGAAAGGCGATGCGCTGAACCGCGCGGATATCACGATTGCCGACGCGGTAAATCGTGTTCTGCATCTGCCGACCGTGGCGGAAAAAACCTTCCTTGTCACTATTGGCGACCGTACCGTCACCGGTATGGTGGCGCGTGACCAGATGGTTGGCCCGTGGCAGGTTCCGGTGGCTGACTGTGCGGTCACTACCGCCAGCCTCGACAGCTACTACGGCGAAGCGATGTCGATTGGCGAGCGCGCGCCGGTGGCGCTGCTGGACTTTGCCGCTTCCGCCCGTCTGGCCGTCGGTGAAGCGTTGACTAACATTGCCGCGACGCAGATTGGCGATATCAAGCGCATTAAGCTTTCTGCTAACTGGATGGCGGCAGCCGGTCATCCTGGCGAAGATGCCGGTTTGTATGACGCGGTTAAAGCGGTGGGAGAGGAACTCTGTCCGCAGCTTGGCCTGACGATTCCGGTGGGCAAAGATTCGATGTCGATGAAAACCCGCTGGCAGGAAGGTAACGAACAGCGCGAAATGACCTCGCCGCTGTCGCTGGTGATTTCCGCGTTTGCCCGCGTGGAAGACGTGCGTCACACCCTTACGCCGCAGCTGTCAACGGAAGATAACGCCTTGCTGCTGATCGATCTTGGCAAGGGCCACAACGCGCTGGGCGCAACGGCGCTGGCGCAGGTCTATCGTCAGCTTGGCGACAAACCCGCGGACGTGCGTGACGTCGCGCAACTGAAAGGCTTCTATGACGTCATGCAGGCGCTGGTCGCTGCGCGTAAATTACTGGCCTGGCACGACCGTTCCGACGGCGGTCTGCTGGTGACGCTGGCCGAGATGGCCTTTGCCGGCCACTGCGGCGTGCAGGTCGATATCGCCGCGCTGGGCGATGACCATCTGGCCGCACTGTTCAACGAGGAGCTGGGCGGCGTGATTCAGGTACGCGCTGAAGACAGAGACGCGGTCGAAGCGCTGTTGGCGCAGTACGGCCTTGCTGACTGCGTCCACTACCTTGGTCAGGCCCTGGCTGGCGATCGCTTTGTGATTACCGCTAATGACCAGACGGTATTCAGCGAAAGCCGCACTACGCTGCGTGTCTGGTGGGCGGAAACCACCTGGCAGATGCAGCGTCTGCGCGACAATCCGCAATGTGCTGACCAGGAACACGAGGCGAAAGCGAATGATGCCGATCCGGGCCTCAACGTGAAGCTGTCGTTTGATATTAATGAAGATATCGCCGCGCCGTACATTGCGACAGGCGCACGACCGAAAGTCGCTGTACTGCGCGAGCAGGGGGTGAACTCTCACGTGGAGATGGCGGCGGCGTTCCATCGTGCGGGCTTTGACGCGATTGACGTCCATATGAGCGACCTGCTGGGCGGTCGTATCGGTCTGGGCAATTTCCATGCGCTGGTGGCTTGCGGCGGCTTTTCCTACGGCGACGTGCTGGGGGCGGGCGAAGGCTGGGCGAAATCCATTCTGTTTAACCATCGGGTGCGCGACGAATTCGAAACCTTCTTCCATCGTCCGCAGACGCTGGCGCTGGGCGTGTGCAACGGTTGCCAGATGATGTCGAATCTGCGCGAGCTGATCCCGGGCAGCGAACTGTGGCCTCGTTTTGTACGTAACCATTCTGACCGCTTCGAAGCCCGCTTCAGCCTGGTGGAAGTGACGCAAAGCCCATCGCTGCTGCTGCAAGGAATGGTAGGCTCACAGATGCCGATTGCGGTTTCCCATGGGGAAGGGCGCGTTGAGGTGCGTGACGATGCGCATCTTGCCGCGCTTGAGAGCAAAGGCCTGGTCGCTCTGCGCTACGTTGATAACTTTGGTAAGGTGACCGAAACCTATCCGGCTAACCCGAACGGTTCGCCGAACGGCATCACGGCGGTGACGACCGAAAACGGTCGGGTGACGATTATGATGCCGCATCCGGAACGCGTATTCCGCACCGTCGCCAACTCCTGGCACCCGGAAAATTGGGGCGAAGATAGCCCGTGGATGCGTATCTTCCGTAATGCGCGTAAGCAGCTTGGTTAATTAGCCCGATAGCCATTAAGCCCCTCTTCACGAGGGGCTTTTTTGTAGACGGCGCTTATCAGGCCCACGGGGAAGCGCGGTTGAAGCTACCGTCTTGAACGTCAAGCGGTAGGCCGGACAAGGCGTTTACGCCGCCATCCGGCAATAAACTAGTGCTTATGCCGCAAGATTAAAGTGTCGGGAAATCCCGACATGAGTGGGGGATAGGTTGTCGCCAAAAAGAGACATTTAACTATTTGATTTTAAATTGTTTTATTTTTAGGTGTTGCAGGTGTTGCTGATTGGCGACAGAAAGGGCAAAAAACAGACAGAGCCATTTTTAGCATGAATAACGATATTTTTCATATCTATCATTGTGTTAACAAAGTCTTTTGAATGTTGGCACAATTACTGCATAATGGTAACCAGTGGCTCATTCACCTTCTTATGTCAGCCCCTTAGGGACGCGCTACATAAACTTCGAATGACGCACAACAAGGTGCCTGCCGTCCAACTTCTGATAATAGCGTAGCTTTATCAACCTCCGGGCGAAACGTCGAGTTAGGCACCGCCTTATTCCATAACAAAGCCGGGTTTAGCCCGGCTTTGTTGTATCTGGCGCTTCCCTCGGTTAGCATCTTTTTTATTCTTCTTTTATGTGAGCGACACGTTGAAGCGCTGGTCTGTTTTCCCCCGTTCTTTACGACAATTGGTCATGCTGGCCTTTTTGCTGATCCTGCTGCCGTTGCTGGTTCTGGCCTGGCAGGCGTGGCAAAGCCTTAACGCGTTAAGCGATCAGGCTGCGGTGACTAACCGCAGCACGCTTATTGACGCCCGACGCAGCGAGGCGATGACCAACGTCGCGCTGGAGATGGAGCGAAGCTACCGACAGTATTGCGTGCTTGACGATCCGACGCTGGCAAAAGTGTATCAAAGCCAGCGTAAGCGCTATAGCGATATGCTGGACGCCCATGCCGGCGTCTTGCCGGATGATAAGTTGTATCAGGCGTTACGCCAGGATTTAAACGCGCTGGCGCAATTGCAGTGTAAAGATAGCGGCCCGGAAGCGGCAGCGGCCGCGCGCCTGGAGGCCTTTGCCAACGCGAATACGGAAATGGTGCAGGCGACGCGTACTGTGGTTTACTCGCGCGGGCAGCAGTTACAACAAGAAATCGCCGAGCGCGGACAATTTTTCGGCTGGCAGGCGCTGGTGCTATTTCTGGTGAGCCTGGCGATGGTGCTACTTTTTACCCGCATGATTATCGGGCCGGTGAAAGGAATTGAACGGATGATTAATCGCCTGGGCGAAGGCCGTTCTTTGGGGAATACCGTCACCTTTACCGGTCCGCGTGAATTACGATCGGTGGGGCAGCGCATTATCTGGCTGAGTGAGCGTCTGGCGTGGCTGGAATCCCAGCGCCATCAGTTTCTACGTCACCTGTCCCATGAGCTGAAAACCCCGCTGGCCAGTATGCGCGAGGGGACAGAGCTGCTGGCCGATCAGGTGGTTGGGCCGCTGACGCTGGAGCAAAAAGAGGTGGTCGATATTCTGGATGACAGCAGTCGTAATTTACAAAAATTGATTGAGCAATTGCTTGATTACAACCGGAAACTGGTAGACAGTGCCACAGAGCTGGAAGCGGTCGATATCGCGCCGCTTGTGGATATGGTGGTTTCCGCCCACAGTTTGCCTGCCCGCGCTAAAATGATGCATACCGATGTCGACCTGGAGGCCGAACGCTGCATAGCAGAGCCCATGTTGCTGATGAGCGTGCTGGATAATCTCTATTCCAACGCGGTGCACTATGGCGCTGAATCCGGTAACATTTGTATCCGTAGTCGCTCTCAGGGCTCCACGGTTTATATCGATGTGGTTAATAGCGGCGAACCGATTCCGCAAACCGAAAGAGAAATGATTTTTGAGCCTTTTTTCCAGGGAAGCCACCAGCGAAAAGGGGCGGTAAAAGGCAGTGGGTTAGGGCTGAGTATCGCCAGAGATTGTATTCGTCGAATGCAGGGAGAGATCCAACTGGTGGATGACAACGCGCAGGAAGTCTGTTTTCGCATCTCGCTGCCATTGCCTGCATCTGACAAACACTAATATGAATTTAAGCCTGGTGCGTATGTCACACGTTTTCGTCCAAACTATTAAACGATGCCTTTTGCGGTGGGGAATACCGGTGGGCATATCGTGTCTGGCGCTGACCGCATGTGTTCCCCATGCTTCACAGCAACTGCCCGGTAGCGCAGCGCAGGACACGCTCCCCCATTATCAACTGGCGGATTATCTCCCGACGGCGTGCGCGGATATCTGGTCGCTACGCGGGCAGGCGGTAGAGACGAATCCGCTGTACTGGCTACGCACGATTGACTGCGCCGATCGTCTGATGCCGGTTCAGTCGCGCGCAGAGGCGCGCGCGTTGACGGATGATAACTGGCAAAATGCCTTCAGGCGCGGGATTTTACTGGCGGATGCAAAAATTACGCCGCCGGAGCGGCGCGCCATCGTGACCCGTCTGGAGGCGTTAAGCGCGCAAATACCGGCTCAGGTACGGCCCGTCTACCAAATCTGGCATGACGGTCAGGCGCTGCAATTAGCACTTTCTGCCGAACGTCAGCGTTATAGCAAACTCCAGCAAACGTCAGATAGTGAGCTGGATGCGCTGCGTCAGCAGCAACAGGCCTTGCAAACGCAGCTCGATCTTACCACCCGTAAGCTGGAGAGTTTAACCGATATTGAGCGCCAGCTTTCGACACGAAAACCGGCAGGGAATTACAACGCCGATACGCCGCATACGAATGACAAACCCGCGACGTCTGAAGATGGCGCGGCGCCGTCGCCGTCACAAGATGAGGTAACGCCATGATAAGCCGTAAACCGGCGCACCTGCTGCTGGTCGATGACGATCCCGGATTACTGAAATTGCTCGGTATGCGCCTGACCAGTGAAGGATACAGTGTAGTGACCGCAGAGAGCGGCCAGGAAGGACTGCGGGTACTGCATCGGGAAAAAGTGGATCTGGTAATAAGCGACCTGCGCATGGATGAAATGGATGGTATGCAACTGTTCACAGAAATTCAGAAAGTACAGCCGGGAATGCCGGTTATCATTCTGACGGCGCATGGTTCCATTCCGGATGCGGTGGCCGCTACCCAGAAAGGCGTATTCAGCTTTTTGACGAAGCCGATCGACAGAGACGCGTTATATAAAGCGATAGATGAAGCGCTGGAACAGTCCGCTCCCGCGACGGACGATAGCTGGCGCAACGCTATCGTTACCCGTAGCCCGCTGATGCTGCGACTGCTTGAACAGGCGCGCATGGTCGCGCAGTCGGATGTCAGCGTATTGATTAACGGACAAAGCGGCACCGGAAAAGAGATTTTCGCACAGGCGATTCATAATGCCAGCCCGCGCAGTAACAAGCCGTTTGTCGCCATCAACTGCGGCGCGTTGCCGGAACAGTTGCTGGAGTCCGAATTATTCGGCCATGCGCGCGGCGCCTTTACCGGCGCAGTGAGCAATCGTGAAGGGTTGTTCCAGGCGGCGGAAGGCGGCACGCTGTTTCTGGATGAAATTGGCGATATGCCCGCGCCGTTACAGGTGAAGCTGCTGCGGGTGTTACAGGAGCGCAAAGTCAGGCCGCTGGGCAGCAATCGCGATATTGATATCGATGTGCGAATTATTTCCGCGACGCACCGCGATCTGCCGAAGGCGATGGCGCGGGGCGAATTTCGTGAAGATTTGTACTACCGGCTGAATGTCGTGAGCCTGAAAATTCCGGCGCTGGCGGAGCGTACCGAAGATATTCCGCTGCTGGCTAATCATCTGCTCAGACAGTCGGCACAGCGGCATAAACCGTTTGTTCGCGCCTTTTCTACTGATGCAATGAAACGGCTGATGACGGCAAGCTGGCCGGGCAACGTGCGCCAACTGGTCAACGTCATTGAACAATGCGTGGCGTTAACCTCTTCGCCGGTGATCAGCGATGCGTTGGTCGAGCAGGCGCTGGAAGGCGAAAACACCGCGCTGCCAACTTTTGCCGAAGCGCGAAACCAATTTGAACTGAACTATCTGCGCAAGTTACTGCAAATTACCAAAGGTAACGTGACGCACGCGGCAAGGATGGCGGGGCGCAACCGCACGGAATTCTATAAGCTACTCTCCCGTCACGAACTGGATGCGAATGATTTCAAAGAGTAGTTTTCATGCCGTAAAGTAGCGCGAAATATGTTACGTTTAACCGATCAAAACACAGGCGACCTTTTCAAGGAATAGCATGAAAAAGATTGATGCGATTATTAAACCCTTCAAGCTGGACGATGTCCGTGAAGCGCTGGCCGAGGTAGGTATTACCGGCATGACGGTCACCGAAGTCAAAGGCTTTGGCCGTCAAAAAGGCCACACCGAGCTGTATCGCGGCGCGGAATATATGGTGGATTTTCTGCCGAAGGTAAAAATTGAAATCGTTGTGCCTGACGACATCGTGGATACCTGTGTTGACACCATCATTCGTACCGCGCAGACGGGGAAAATCGGCGACGGTAAGATCTTTGTCTTTGATGTCGCCCGCGTTATTCGTATCCGTACTGGCGAAGAAGACGACGCGGCTATCTGATGTGCCGATTCGCTGCCCGTCTCCTCCTTGTGGGCAGCGAACCACCGTTTAATTGCCCTGCGGTAGCGCCGATGTAGTCCGGGTGCAAACCCATCTCAGGCCGACAATGGCGACGATCAGCGCCACGCAACTTAGCGTCCACTCGCCCATTTGCGCGAAAAAGTGTCCGTAGGCGGCTACCGCCGTATCACTAATTTGCGATTCCGTGGTTTGTTGCGCGACGACGCCAGCCAGCCAGTTAGCGACCGCGCCGGTCGCCAGCATATAAATACCGGTTAGTACGCCCGTGACGCCAGGCAGATTGAGGCGGGTAATTTGCGCCATCGCGACCGGATCAATAAACAGCTCCGCAAAGCCCATCAGCACCAGCCCTGCAATCATCATTCCCATTGATGCCTGCCCGTCTAACCGGGCCTGATGCGCGTTTAGCGCCAGCAGCATAAAACCGCCGCCCATTAATACCAGCCCCACGGCAAATTTAAGCCAGACGCGCAGCACCGAGCGGGCGCTCTCTTTCGGGCTGCTCAGCCACGCCAGCACCACGCCCGCCGCCATCACCGCAATCGCATTGACCGACTGGAACAATGCGGTGGGGACGGTCATATTCAGCCAGTGGCGGTTGACAAAACGGTCGATGAATAAACTGATCGAACTTCCGCCCTGCTGCGCCAGAACCCAAAAGAGAGTGCCGGTGATCATTAACAGAACGATTTGCCACAAGGCGCGACGGTGTTCGGGAAATTTAACCATAATACGGGCGATAAGTTGCGCCGCAAAGACGCAGACAATGGCCAGCACATAGCCAGACCAGTTATTTTCCAGCAGGAGGGTGAAGAATACCGGCGCGATACACAGCATTAATACCAGCCAACCCCAGGTTGGAAGGGCGAATTTAACCGCCCGCAGCGCGGGGCGATTAACACCGCGCGTCTGCTGAAAGTGGCGATGACCGCTTAAAAAGATGAGCAGGCCGATGAACATTCCCACGCCCGCCAGCGCAAAGCCGACATGCCAGCCATACCACTGCGCCGCCAGACCACAGGCGATCGGCGCGGCTATCGATCCAATATTCCCGGCGGCGTAGAGCAGCGAGAATCCCCCGTCGCGGCGGTTGTCATCAGGGGCGTAAAGTTCGCCCAGCAGACAGCTAATATTGGATTTAAACAAGCCGTAGCCGCAGATAATAATGGCCAGCGCCGCATATAAACTCAGCGTTGAATCAGATTCTAAGCCCAATACCACATGACCCAGCGTCATCAATAAGGCGCCGGTGATAACCGCCACGCGGTTGCCAAGCAGGCGGTCGGCAAGCCAGCCGCCAAGAATAGGGGTAACGTAAACTAAAGAGGCGTAGGCGCTGAAGAGGTTGATCGCGTGGCTGTCATTAAAACCAAGCTGGTGGGTAAGATAAAGGATGAGTAAGGCACGCATGCCGTAAAAGCTGAAGTATTCCCAAATTTGAATCGCCACGATGTAAAAAATCGCGCGCGGTTGTGAGGGTGTTTTCATAAAGTCTCCTTGCTGCGTGAAAAAAGGGAAGTGGCAAGCCACTTCCCTTTGGTACTTATTTCGTATTTTCTTTCAGCACCTTAACGGTGTAACGTCCGTCTGCCTGACGATAGGCGCCGTGGATATCGGTTTCGAAGCCCGGATAGTGGGCGCCGATTTCGCACAGCATTTGCAGGAATTCCAGTACCGGACGGCTTTCCTCGGTGATCATTTCACCAGGCATCACCAGCGGCACTCCCGGAGGGTAAGGAAGGATCATGTTGGCGTTGACGCGACCAACCATCTCTTCAAGATACACCTCTTCCGTTTCGCCATGCAGCTCTTTCTGGAACGCAGTATACGGCGTCATCACCATTTTCGGCAGCACTTCGAACGCACGGTACATTAAGTCCGGCAGATTATGATGTTCGACCAGTTTATGAATATTCTGCGCCAGTTCCTGGATGCGCATATTTTCATAAAACTCAGGCGCTTCGCGATACAGTGCCGGCAGAATGTTTTTGACGCGCAGGTTCAGGTCAAAGGCGCGTTTAAATTCAGTGAGCGCGCGCAGCAGGCTCAGAGCTTTGGTTTTGTCGATACCAATGCTGAACAGGAACAGCAGGTTGTATGGACCGGTTTTTTCTACGATGATGCCGCGTTCATCGAGATATTTGGCGACCAGACTTGCCGGAATACCGAACTCATCCATCGTACCGTCTTTCTTCATCCCCGGCGTCAGGATAGTGACTTTGATCGGGTCGAGGTACATGTGTTCGTTATCGATATTTTTGAAGCCATGCCATGCGCTATCTGAACGCAGCGGCCAGCACTCAGCTCCATCGATATGTTCCGGCTGCCATACGTCAAAGAACCAGCCGTCAGATTCGCTTTTCAGGCGTTTAATTTCTTTACGGAATTTAATCGCACGTTCAATAGAGCCGTTAATCAGGCGTTTACCCGCATTACCTTTCATCATCGCCGCTGCGGTTTCAGTAGACGCTACGATACCGTAGTGCGGAGAAGTGGTGGTATGCATCATGTAGGCTTCGTTAAAGGTTTCTTCGTTAATGTCGCCTTTAACATGAATCATGGATGCCTGTGAAAACGCCGCCAGCAGTTTATGCGTGGACTGGGTTTCATAAATGATTTTGCCTTCTACACGGTCGCCGCTCATACCGCATTTACCCTGATAAATAGGGGAGAAATTGGTATAAGGCACCCAGGCGGAGTCAAAATGAATGGACTTCACATCCAGAGTTTTCTTGATGTAGTCAGTGTTATACAACAGACCGTCATAGGTTGAGTTAGTAATAACAGCATGGACCGGCCAGGTTGCGTTAGGCGTCTCTTTTACCCGTTTAGCGATAGTGGCGTGCTGGAACTCGCTTTGCGGAATACCGCCAAGAATACCGTAGGCGTTACGGGTTGGGCGGAAATAAATCGGCGTAATGTCGCTCATCATCATCAGATGGGTCAGCGATTTATGGCAGTTACGGTCAATCAGTACCGTGCTGCCTGCCGGCGCGGAGTACATACCGACGATTTTGTTCGCCGTAGAGGTGCCGTTCGTCACCATGTAGCTACGTTCGGCGTTAAAGACGCGGGCGATATACTCTTCCGCTTCTTTATGCGGGCCGGAGTGGTCCAGCAGCGAACCCAGTTCGGAAACGGAAATCGAAATATCGGATTTCATCGTGTTCGGGCCGAAGAAATCATAAAAGATGCTGCCGACGGGGCTTTTCTGGAAAGCGGTCCCGCCCATGTGGCCAGGCGTACAGAAAGTATATTTCCCTTCGCGCACATATTTGAACAACGCTTTTGTCAGCGGCGGCAGAATATTGTCGATGTATTCATCGGTATTCTGGCGAATTTTCGCCGCGATATCGGCTGCGGCGCCTAAAGCATATTCAAAGAAGCGAACCTGCATTCTCAGATCGTTGAGGCTGACGTCCAGCGTAGAGTAGCTGTTGGCGAAGGCGTACAGCGGCATATACTCGTTCAGCTTGCTAATCTCTTCGCAAAGCTCAAGGTTATATTTATCCCAGTCGAAAATGACGCCGCAAAGGCGGGAGTTATTTTCAATCAGCTTCAGCAGGTCTTCTCGGTCGTTTGGATAGACGATACGGAAATTTAAACCTTCCAGTGCACGATGCAGTTCACGAATAGGCTCTTCTTTAAAGTAGACGCCCATGTGGTTCATGATAGCAATAACGTTCATAGTCTTGTTCCTGGTAAAGTGGGCCCCTCCCGCTACGCTATAGCAGGTGACGAAAGGGGCTTTGAGAAAAAGGAGTTAGCGGTTAAAGCGCTTCAGCCGTATTGTTGTCGCTGTCGTTGTTCTGGCGCTGGTGCATTTTGCGACCGTAGAACATCAGGATGATCAGACTGACGATAAAGGTGCCGGAGAGTTCGAAGGAGCTGGCGCCCATCAGTGCGATGAAGCAAAATGCGCAGCCCAGTACAGAACAAATCAGGCTTACCGAGTTACGGATGTTGAACCCTTCGAAGCGAATCAGGTCAACACAGGAGTAGAAGTACGGCAGCATGGTAAGCAGTACGGCAATCCCGGTCAGTTCGCCGAACAGGTCGGACGCTTTACCGCCGCTGGAGTTCATGATGGTGATCAGAATCATCAGCGCCGTCATTTTCACCGCAGCCAACAGCAGACCTTTTTTCGGAATACCGTTTTTATCCATTTCACCGTAAATTTTCGGGAAGTTGCCGTCGTTGGCGGCGCGAACCCCAGCCTGGCCGACCAGCATCATCCAGGAGCCCAGAGACGTCAGGCAGGCGAAAGCGGTAAAGGCGGAAACCAGCGGCGCAGCCCAGCCACCCAGAATCGTGGAGGTACTGATAGCGAACGGCGCGCCGGAAGAGGCCATAACGGAAGCTGGGAACATCCCGGCGATAACCTGAGTCGCGGCGATATAGATGATGCCTGCCAGCGCGGTACCCAGCATGGTTGCCAGCGGTACGGTGCGTTTCGGGTTTTTCACCATGCCGGTGCTGACGGCGGCAGACTCAACGCCAACGAACGCCCACAGGCAGAGCAGAATACTTTTAACAATGGCGTGAGAGTCGGTCGTCGTGGACGTGTTCCAGTTCGCGTGATAGGTCGCGATATCGAACCAATGCCAGCCGGCGACTGCGGTCAAGACTACCGGGATCAGCACCAGGAATAGGCCAATCGTTGTCAAGCGGCTGACCCAGGCCCCACCCAGCATATTAATAAAGGTGAACAGCCAGACGATAGCAATACAGGCAATACCTGCCGGTATTGGATTATTTAATGCCGGGAAGAATGTAGAAAGATAAGAAACAGCGGTAATACCGATGGCTAAGTTACCAATCCAGTTTGCGTGATAATAAAGAACGCCGGTCTGGAAACCAAACGCCGGAGATATTTCCCCAGCATAAGCGATAGGGCCACCCTGTTGAGGGTTTTTGGTTGCCAGCCTCGCATAAACATAAGCCAGCGACATTGCCCCAATAATAGAAATTACCCAGCCCCAGATGGCAATGCCACCAATACTGGCAAGGTTGGCGGGTAATAATGCAATCCCGCTCCCCATCATATTACCGGCAACGACGCCAGTACAGGCAAATAGCCCGATCTTTTTGACAGAACTCATGTTCATTTCTCCTGAGCTGTATTTTTAAGAACCGGGCTTATGCTTCATATATGCTGCGTGCCCGTTCAACTGTCGACAAGATTAACGAATGGGTTGAGATAAGTCCTAAAGAAAAAGTGAAATAAACACAAACATGAAAAAACTGATAGATTGATTTTTTTGAATTAACATATAAATATCATGGAAAATATCATGAAAGGATAAACATCGTTTAATTACAAAGAGTTATATTTACATTTCTTTGCGATGAACATGTTGCTAAAATTAACATAAGCTATTTTTAGCAACATGTTCTTCACAAAATAAAAGCGAAAAATTTAATATCTTTTCGCTTTTATTTGTCATGGTTCAGCGTTAAATTTAATCTTCTGCCAGAAAACTATTCAGATAAGGGACAATTTTCTGAACGGATGTCTGAAATACGCCGTTCTCGATCCAGTACAGCGTGTTTTCACCTGGACGTAAATTAAAGGCGGTCAGATAGGCATCAGCGGCCAGACGATTCTCACCTTTCATTTCGTAAACTTTCCCCAACAGGACATAGTTAAACCACGACATTTCAAGCTCGATGCTTTTATTGATTTCCTCATACGCTGCATCGATATCACCTTTGCCCAAAAGATCAACGGTCTTGATTTTATAATAAACAGACGTTTTCTCAACGCCCGGAATTTGATCTATTTTTTTAAACTCTTCGTTCAGCGCAGCCACTTGTTCTTTATCAAACGGCTGTTGTGATTGCCGTAATACATCTACCAGCACTTTATATTCATAGGCATAGTTGAAATCAGGCGTTTCCTTAATAATGCCATTCAGAATATCGCTGGCTTTACTTAGCGCCTGCGCATCGCCGCTCAGAATAAGCTGGCGCGCCTCATAAAAACGCATCAGCGCGGTATTTTGCGGCGTTCTGAACAGGGCCAGTTGTTCTCGCATACGATTAGGCCAGGGCTGTGTTAAAACGAAAGACAGGCTATTAAACAGATCATCCTGGATGGACAACTGGTTAGTATTGGTGACGAAATAACGCTTATCCAGCATGGTTGAACCATCGGCGTTATCAATGAGCACAACAGACATAAAGCACTGCTGCGCCCGATAGTGGCGCTGATTGACAAACTGAATGGTTAACGTCTTACCGGAGCTGCTTGGCTCATTGACCCGGTAATTGGTTTTATCGTGCACCATAAAGGTCGAGTAGGTGTTCAGCAGGTCGGTGATTAAGCCGCCCAGACCGATGGCGTAGGACTCCTGCGAGACCCAGTTATTACAGGAATTGCCGCCTTCAAAACGAACATCTATATCTCGTGGGTTAAGTAATAACCGCGTTTTTGTTACCGCGGCATTATGATCTACCACCGACATCACGATAAACACCACCAGCGTCGCCAGCGAGAGCAGGAACATCACCCACGTCCAGAAAGCGGCGATACGCGGCTTTTTCGCCTTTTTAGTCGGCGTTTGCAAAGAGGCGGGCGGCACAGGCGTAGCGGCAGTAACCCCCTCTGTCGGTTCTGCATTCGTTGCTGCGATCGGCGGCGGCGACGTTGATGAATTATCGATCTCATCGCTATTTTCTTCGCACCAGATAACCGGCGCCGTCAGCTTATAGCCGCGTTTAGGTACGGTAACGATGTATTCAGCATTGCTGTCTCCGCCATCTCTTAATGATTTGCGTAGTTCAGAAATGCTTTGGGTGACAACATGGTTGGTCACGATGGTGCGCATCCAGACATGATCAATAATGTTATCCCGGCTTAACACTTCATCCGGATGATGCGCAAAATACATCAGAAGATCGATCAGCCGTGGTTCAAGAGTAATCTGGCGTCCCTGACGACTGATCTGATTAACAGAAGGTGTAACCAGCCACTCTCCAATGCGTACAACAGGTTGCTGCATAAAAAGATGCCCTAACGAGCTAAGTCAAACGTTAATAATAACACGATTTGCACAGACTTTTTTTATTCCCCTTTTTTGTAAAAGAAAGGCATAAAAAGCAGCGCAATAAGCAGGAGAACGGGGAGGAAAACGGGCGTTCGCCTTAACGATAACGCCCGTTTTTTCAGAGGATTTCTTGCAATTACAGCACTTTATGCGGGCCGAAGCATTCGTAATGAATGTTTTCGTTATTCACGCCAAGTGAAACCAGTTGTTTTGCGGCAAACTGCATAAAGCCTACCGGGCCGCAAAGATAGAACTGCATTGCCGGATCGCTGATCGCGGCTTCCAGTTTGCTTAAATCCATCAGCCCTTCGCTGTCGAAGAGGCGTTGGGCGCGATCGGCCTCAGTCGGCTCGCGGTACCAGGTATGGGCAGTGAAACGCGGCAGTGTACGGCCCAGCTCGCTCACTTCGTCGGCAAACGCATGAACGTCGCCGTTTTCCGCCGCGTGGAACCAGTTCACCTGCGCGGTATGCTGTCCTTTCGCCAGCGTATCGAGCATCGCTAACATCGGCGTCTGGCCGACGCCAGCGGAAATCAGCGAAACGGGGGTATCAGCGGCGACATTCATAAAGAAGTCACCTGCCGGCGCAGCCAGATGCACCACATCGCCTACGCTGGCGTGATTGTGTAACCAGCTTGATACCTGGCCGCCGTCTTCACGCTTCACGGCAATACGATATCCTTTGCCATCGGGTTTACGGGTCAGTGAATATTGGCGGATCTCCTGATGCGCAAAACCTTCCGGCTTCAGCCAGACGCCCAGATACTGCCCGGGACGGTATTCCGCCACCGTACCGCCGTCGACCGGTTCAAACTCAAAGCTGGTGATCAGTGCGCTACGCGGGGTTTTCGCAACGATGCGGAAGGGGCGCGTGCCTTCCCAGCCGCCGTCTTTGCTGGCGTTCTCGTGATAAATCTCGGCTTCCCGATGGATAAAGACGTTAGCCAGTACGCCATAGGCTTTGCCCCACGCGTCCAGCACCTCCTGGCCCGGGTTGAACATTTCGTCCAGCGTCGCCAGCAGATGCGTCCCGACGATGTTGTACTGCTCCGGCTTAATCTGGAAGCTGGTGTGCTTCTGCGCGATTTTTTCTACCGCCGGCAGCAACGCCGGTAAATTTTCGATATTGCTGGCGTAGGCCGCGATAGCATTAAACAGGGCTTCACGCTGATCGCCGTTACGCTGGTTGCTCATATTGAAGATTTCTTTGAGCTCCGGGTTATGCGTAAACATACGGTCGTAGAAGTGGGCGGTCAGTTTCGGTCCTGTTTCAACCAGCAGGGGAATGGTGGCCTTTACTGTAGCGATGGTTTGTGCGTCAAGCATACGTGCTTCCTTTATGTGAAAATCTAATGATGTATATCAAATGCATCTTATAAAAATACCCTTGCATTGTAAATGGATCTTCTCTGCTTTACGTTATGGATGTAACAACGTGAAAAATCTGCATCACAAAGCTGAAAAGAAATCCGTTGAAATTCGTCAGACTCTCGTTCAGGAAACCCTTATCTGACGCACAGGTAATCGTTTGCGTAAAAACCTTTGTCAAGACCTGTTATCGAAGAATGATTCGGTTATACTGTTGGCCGAAGTCCCACGGACTGCCTTTTCAGGCACAAATTTTATTGTTAGCTGAGTCAGGAGATGCGGATGTTAAAGCGTGAAATGAACATTGCCGATTATGATGCCGAGTTGTGGCAGGCTATGGAGCAGGAAAAAGTACGTCAGGAAGAGCACATCGAACTGATCGCCTCCGAAAACTACACCAGCCCGCGCGTGATGCAGGCGCAGGGGTCTCAGCTGACCAACAAATACGCTGAAGGTTATCCGGGCAAGCGCTACTACGGCGGTTGCGAATACGTTGATGTCGTTGAGCAGCTGGCTATCGACCGCGCGAAAGAACTGTTCGGCGCCGACTACGCTAACGTGCAGCCGCACTCCGGTTCTCAGGCTAACTTCGCTGTTTACACCGCGCTGCTGCAACCGGGCGATACCGTTCTGGGTATGAACCTGGCGCAGGGCGGCCACCTGACTCACGGCTCCCCGGTTAACTTCTCCGGTAAACTGTACAACATCGTACCTTACGGTATCGATGAGTCCGGTAAAATTGACTATGACGAGATGGCGAAGCTGGCCAAAGAGCACAAGCCGAAGATGATTATCGGTGGCTTCTCTGCCTACTCCGGCGTGGTTGACTGGGCAAAAATGCGTGAAATCGCTGACAGCATCGGCGCATACCTGTTTGTCGACATGGCGCACGTGGCGGGCCTGATTGCCGCAGGCGTTTACCCGAACCCGGTTCCGCACGCTCACGTTGTCACCACCACCACCCACAAAACCCTGGCGGGTCCGCGCGGCGGCCTGATCCTGGCGAAGGGCGGCGATGAAGAGCTGTACAAAAAACTGAACTCCGCCGTGTTCCCAAGCGCGCAGGGCGGCCCGCTGATGCACGTAATCGCCGGTAAAGCGGTAGCGCTGAAAGAAGCGATGGAGCCGGAGTTCAAAGTTTACCAGCAGCAGGTGGCGAAAAACGCCAAAGCGATGGTGGAAGTGTTCCTGAACCGCGGCTACAAAGTGGTGTCTGGCGGCACTGAGAACCACCTGTTCCTGCTGGACCTGGTGGATAAAAACCTGACCGGTAAAGAAGCTGACGCCGCGCTGGGCCGTGCTAACATCACCGTGAACAAAAACAGCGTGCCGAACGATCCTAAGAGCCCGTTCGTGACCTCCGGTATCCGTATTGGTTCTCCGGCGGTTACTCGTCGCGGCTTCAAAGAAGCGGAAGTGAAAGAGCTGGCTGGCTGGATGTGTGACGTGCTGGACAACATCAATGATGAAGCCACCATTGAACGCGTGAAAGCGAAAGTGCTGGATATCTGCGCCCGCTTCCCGGTTTACGCGTAAGCGCTTGTGTTGTGAGAATGGCCCGATGGCGCTGCGTCTGTCGGGCATTACTTATGCGCCATAACGTGACGCCGCCGGAAGTCATTATCCGGCGGCGTTGTCGTTTGAACTTCTCCCTCCGCCTGTTAACCTTATGTTACCCTTGCCAGCGCAACCGTTTACCGCCAGACTATCGCCTCCAAACGGGAGGGAATCATGGCATTGCATTCCACGCGCTGGCTGGCGCTCAGTTATTTCACCTACTTCTTTAGTTACGGTATTTTTCTGCCCTTCTGGAGCGTCTGGCTCAAAGGTCTTGGGCTAACGCCGGAAACCATCGGTCTTCTGCTGGGCGTGGGTCTGGTCGCGCGTTTTCTCGGCAGCCTGCTCATTGCGCCTCGCGTAAGCGATCCTTCGCGGTTGATCTCCGCGCTGCGCGTACTGGCATTGCTGACGCTGGTATTTGCGCTGGCATTTTGGGCAGGAACGCATGTCGCGTGGCTAATGGTGGTGATGGTTGGGTTTAACCTCTTCTTTTCACCACTGGTGCCGCTGACCGATGCGCTGGCCAATACCTGGCAAAAGCAAATTACCCTGGACTATGGTCGGGTGCGGCTGTGGGGGTCCATCGCCTTCGTGATAGGGTCGGCGCTGACCGGTAAGCTGGTGAGTTTATACGATTACCAGGCGATTCTGGCGCTACTGACGCTCGGCGTCGCCTCGATGTTGCTGGGTATGTTGTTACGTCCCAGCGTGCCGCCGCAAGGGGAAAGTCGTCAGCAGGAGAGCGCAGGCTGGCCCGCCTGGCGTACGCTGGTGGCACAAAGTTGGCGTTTTCTGGCCTGCGTCTGTTTGCTGCAAGGGGCGCACGCCGCCTACTACGGTTTTAGCGCCATCTACTGGCAGGGGGCTGGCTATTCAGCATCGGCGGTCGGCTATTTATGGTCGTTGGGCGTGGTGGCGGAAGTGATCATTTTTGCCCTGAGTAAAAAGCTATTCCGCCGGTTTAGCGCCCGCGACTTGCTGTTGCTTTCCGCTGTGTGCGGCGTGGTACGCTGGGGACTGATGGGCTGGAGTACGGCGTTGCCGTGGCTGATTGTGATACAAATCCTGCACTGTGGCACGTTTACCGTTTGCCATCTGGCCGCTATGCGCTATATCGCTGCGCGTCAGGGAAGCGAGGTGATTCGTTTGCAGGCCGTCTATTCCGCTGTGGCGATGGGCGGCAGTATCGCGATTATGACAGTATTTGCCGGTTTTCTGTATCAACATCTGGGCGGCGGCGTATTCTGGATTATGGCGCTGGTGGCATTGCCCGCTATCTTCCTTCGGCCCAAAGTGGTTGCCGCGTCATGATTCCAGGATCTTGCGGATCTGCTGCTGCTGGTGCTCTGTGAGGGTGCGATCCGCATGAATTAATGGCGGTGAGAAGAGCGGTAGCGGCGTGGCGTAAGGGGTAACAATCAGCGCTACGCCGCGCGGGCATCCCTCTTTTTGAAACGCCTGGAGCGATATCCGTCTGATATTCAGCGGCAACAGGGTCAGTTCACGCAGTTGCTGCTCAATATGCGTCTCCAGCGCATCATTTTTATCCGCTAACAATACGATCTGTCTTTCATGCAAATCGTTATCCTGCATTAGCCAGGCGCCGAAAATTACTGCCACCAGCCCCGTCTCTTCCTCGGAAAAGTGGATACCATATTCGGCTTCAAACCCGGCGAGCGCCTCACGTGTGGTGCGAACCAGACGCGGATAAAGACGGTTGAACTCTTCCGGAAGCGTATTATCGATGCCAATCGTGAATAAACTTCGGTTCAGCGCCTGGGCGAGATGGACATACAGCTGATCGTTAAGCCCTTGTTCGTCGCTGAAGCGTACGTTCCCTTTTTCTCGAAAGCGCAGCACCAGCCGCGCCACTTCCAGTCGCAGTTGCTGCGCCCGTTGATGCGTGTCGCGAATCGGGTCGGGGAGGCGAATCATTGAAAACAGTAACGCCATAAACAGCGCTTCATTGAGCGGTGCGGCCTGCATCACGTGGCGTTGCCAGTGACGACCAATTTCCTGGGCGAGTGGATATTCCGCGCACGACTGCGCCCAAATCTGCTGCACAGGGTTGAATTCCGGGGTGATGCCGGCATGGTGTTGTAGCAGACAATACTGTAAAAAGAGACGCAGGAACTGCACGTCGCGATGTTCAAATGGTTTTTGCAACCGGCGAGCGCACAGATTAATGAGCGCGTGCAGATTAATATCGTCATACAGCGGACGCGCGATACCGCGCTGCTTTAGCGCGTTTTTTAAGGCCGGGGTAAACTGTTGCGTGACGAAGGTCGGGCATAAACGCAGGCCGCGCCTGAGCCAGTGTAAAAGGCAAAGGCGCTGATCGAGTGCTGTACCTTCGATCCGATAGCAACCGTTCTGGCATGTTGTGATGGCAAGGCGATGATAGCGCTGGATCTCCAGGCTTGTCTCAGTGATATCCTCACGGGCAGTATCATCATCAACGCCATTAAGCGCGCTGAAGATTTCCACCGTGGCAATTGGCTCCGGCTGGAAAAGCGTCAGCAATACCTGACAGCGGCGCTGGGGAGCGGAAAGTACAGATGGTGGGGCAATTGTCGGCATCATCTGTCAGGTCTCCCGTTAGTTTGTCTGGTAAGGATAGCTAAAGTTTGCGTGTGAAAAATGTGATAAGCGTGCTTTTAGGCCAGGAATGCTGAGGAACGTCACAGAATTTTTATCGCGAGGAACAGATGAAGCCAGTGAAACGCAGCGCCTTAACACTATTTCTTGCCGTTTTATCTTTCGTGGCGGCGGCGCATCCGCACAGCTTCATCCGTCTGCAAACGCAGGTGGTCAGTGAAAATGAGCAATTTGTGGCGTTAAAAATGCGCTGGACAATGGACGCGCTGACGTCCGCAGATCTGCTGTATGACGCCGGAAACGCGGCACCGGGGTCAGAAATATGGAAAAAGTTGGCGGCGGAAGTGATGGCTAACGTACTTGGGCAGCACTACTTTACAGAAGTGTGGCGCAATGGCGCGAAAGTGAAGTTTAAAAACAGGCCGACAGAATACGGTATGACGCGTGACGCGCATCAGGCGGTATTGACCTTTACGCTACCGCTGGCTGAACCGCAGCCGTTAAGCGGACAGACTTATACCTTTTCAACGTTTGATCCCTCTTATTATGTCGATATGCATTATGACCAGGACAGCGATATCACGATGCCGGAACCGCTGCGCGAAAAGTGTCGGATTCAGGTTTATACTCCTGCGCCCGGCGAAGAGACGCTACGTTTCGCCCAGTCGCTGGATAAAGAGGACGCGCCGCCGGAGGATGTGGATTTAGGTAAACAGTTTGCCCAAACGGTGACCTTGCAATGTCAGTAATTTTTTCTCAACGCGCTCCGGGGCGACGCTGGCTCTCGCTGTGGCCACTGGCGTTATTCCTGCTGCTGATGCTGGTTGGCGGTCTGTGGATATGGCAGGCCTGGCCGCAGGTGATGTTGAAAAGCGCTCTTTGGCAGCGGGACGTAAATCAGCAGTTGAGCGCGCTGCTTAACGCGGTGGCGACGCATCCTGAGCGGGCGGGCGGATCGTTGCTTCTGCTGAGTTTTATGTATGGCGTGCTTCATGCGCTGGGGCCGGGACACGGCAAAGTGGTGATCGCGACATGGCTGGCGACGCATCCTTCGAAGCTGAAATCAAGTATCGTGTTAACCCTCGCCGCCGCGTTATTACAGGGGTTCGTGGCTATCGGGTTGGTGGTGGGCGTGCTGACCGTATTGCAACTTCCGGCCAGGCAGCTCCATCTGAGCGGTTTCTGGCTGGAAAAGGGGAGCTATGCGTTAGTTGGCGGGCTGGGCATCTTGCTGTGCTGGCGGGCCATAAAAAGGTTACGCGCGCTGCTACGTAAACTTGCCTTTATCGCTTTTACGCCGCGCCATGTTCACCATGAAAAATGCGGCTGCGGACATCAGCATTTACCGACGCAGGAACAATTGCATAGCGGCGATGACTGGCGCGCGCGACTCATGATCGTACTGTCTATGGGGATGCGGCCCTGTTCCGGCGCGATAATGGTGCTGTTATTCAGTAAAGTGATTGGCGTTTTTAGCTGGGGAATGGCGTCGGTACTGGCAATGGCGGCGGGAACCTCGCTAACGATTACCTCGCTGGCGCTGCTGGTACACACTTTTCGTGCTCTGGCGGTGAAACTCAGTGGAAACAAAGCGCCGGCGTTATGGCGGCAGGTAGGCTGGTCAACGCTGGCGCTGGCCGGAGGGGTCATACTGCTTGTTGCGGCGTTGGTCATGTGGTTTAGCGTGCCGCAGCCTGTGGGCGGGCTGCGGCCATGGCGTGGTTGATTAGTGCCCGGCGGGTTTGAGATGCATCCGCGCGACGGATTCGTCTTCGGCCCAGTAAATGCGTTCGGCGACCATCGCTTCCGGATTGAGCTGAACGCCGCGCAGTACCCGTTCTTTAAAACGCAGGTAGCCGCCTTTGTCGATCAGATGGCCCATATGTAGATAGATCGGTTTTCCGCCGAGCATCTCTTTTTCAAATTCATACAGGTTAACGATCACCTGCTTTATCACATCTTCAGTCACCCAGTTGAGGAAGAGCTTGCCGACGCGCGGCGTCTTCTTACTGGTGCGTCCGCCCAGACGGACTTGCCAGAGCTGATCCGGCTTACGTTGCCAGGCCAGCGTCGGACAGGCCAGCACGCACTCGCCGCAGCCGATACAGGCGGACTCTTCTTTGACCGCTTTGCCGTTCTTCAGCGCCAGGCAGCCTACCGCGTGGTGACTACAGGCCTTCACGCAGGCGCCGCAACCGATACAGCGATCGGCAGTGAAGCGCATTTTCGCCACGCCAATAATCCCCAGATCGGCCATTGACGCCTTCGCGCAATCATTCGGGCAGCCAACGATGACCGTTTTGAGATGATAAGGGCTGGGATAGACCAGTTTTTCAAGACGACGGGACAGACCGGTCGTGTCAGTGTTGGCTTTCTGGCAAATGCGGTTCCCCTGACAGGCGACAATATTTCGCCCGCCAATAGCGAGATAGCCTGCTTTGGTATCCTCAACCTGGACGTCGCACAGTTCTATTTCAATCTCGCGAAGAAACGGCTCCAGCGCGGCGTTCACGTTGTCGATATCTTCGTAACGGATACCCGGCATCGCCAGCTTCTGGCGGGTAGTGAGGTGAATTTGTCCGTTGCCCCAGGTTTCGGCGATGTCACGCGCCACCGTTAGCAAATGCGCAGGCAAAATACCGCCGGGAATGCGGACGCTGATCATGGCTTCGCCGCGCACTTTTGACAGGCGATATTCGTTTTTCGCACGGGCTTTAATGATATCAATATCAATGCTCATGATGTTCTCCTTAATCGGCAAAACGTTGCGCGACGGCGTAGTTAAATATCGGGCCGTCGGTGCAGACATACACTTCGCCCATACGGCAGTGGCCGCACTTCCCGACGGAGCAGGCCATCCGGCGTTCGTAGTCCACCCAGATTTGCTCCGGCTTGAGCCCTTTTTGCAGCAGCATTTTTACGGTAAAGGTAATCATTATTGGCGGCCCAACGACGATGGCCTGCATAGTGTCGATATCGCTAAGCGTCATGTCGGCAAGCCGATCGGTCACCCGGCCAATCTGGTAACGGTCATCAGCCTCGCCTTCATCCAGCGTGAGCACCAGATTATGTTTGCCGCGCCACGTCGCCATTTCTTCTTTGTACAGCACGCAATCGCGATTTTTATAGCCGAGAATCATATCCAGTTGACCAATTTCCTGGGGATTCTCAACGAAATAGCGCATTAAGCCTTTCACCGGCGCGACGCCCGTGCCGCCTGCGACAACCAGTAAGGGTTTATGGCGCAGCGTATCGACCGGATAGCCATTGCCATAGCAGCCGCGTAGCCACACGTTGTCGCCTTCTTTCAGCGTAAAGAGGGCGCTGGTCACTTTTCCGACATTACGGATCAGCAGATCTATCCAGCCGTCGCCGTAGTCGGAAACGGAGATGGGCGCTTCGCCGACGCGCGGCAGCGACACCTCAACAAATTGCCCCCAGTGCGCGGGAAAATCGACGGCCACGCGGAAATTCCACTCCAGCGGCGTGTGGCGAGTAATACTGAGGATGCGGTACGCCGCAGGCAGCAAACTGTGCTGCGGTTTATCATGACAGGAACAATGTGACATGCGTTATGCCTCCTCTGCCAGCGCCTGCCGAACGGCAGCGGTCATTTTATTGATAATCAAAGAAAATTTGATGTATTGCGGGCAGCGATCGTCGCAGCGGCCGCAGCCGACGCACATATGTTCAATGCCGTTGCGCGCTTTGTAGTCATTGACCTTATGCAGGGCGCGGTAGCGCAGACGCTCGCCGGGTTTTTCGCGAAAACCATGACCGCCTGCCATGTCGCTAAAGCCCGGCACCATGCAGCTTGCCCACTGGCGGCGGCGTTCGCCGCGCTGCGGATTTTCATCATAGGCGACGTCAAAGACGCTATAGCAGGTACAGGTTGGGCACCCGGTAGTGCAGCGGCCACAACTGATGCAGCGGCTGTCGTAGGCGTCCCATAGCGGGTGGCGGGTGAGAATGTCGCGAATTTTTTGCGGATCGCGGCAAACGCTGTCCGGCGTGACGACGGTTTCCCGGTTTTCGCTGACGAAAGAGGGGGTATAGTCAGCCTCCTGCCCCAGCCCTTGTATCGCCGCCTCGATAAAGGGATCGCGGATGCTGACAAGCGCGCCCTCATCGCTAAAACGCATGGCGGCGCTATAACAGTCAGTTTTATTGGTGCCCATTGAGACGCAGAAACAATTTTCGAAGCTTTCTTCACACTCAATAAGGACGAAACGAATATGCTCCCGTAGCAGTTGATAACTGTAATCGGAATTATTCCCATTTGATAAATACATATAATCCAGCCTCGACATGGCGTTAATGTCGCAGGCGCGGGCAAAGATGATTATCGGGGAAGTGTCTGTCTCGGCAATTTGGATGGTGTCTTTATCGAAATAAAAGAGCGTTTCGGTGATAGGGGCAATTATGGTATTCGGCGACATGTGCGATTTCTCGTGCCAGATGAGATCGCGCCAGCCGCTAATCCGTTGATAAATAATGTTGTCAGTGTCGGAAAAACGCCCGCCGCGAAACTCTGCGGACGGGGCAAACACGCGCCATTTTTTGTTTAATCGCTGGATAAGCAAACTAAACTCGTCAGGCGTAATTTTGATAGCCATCACATACTCCACAGTAATATTCAGGAAAAACAAATGAAAATAAATTGTTATAAAAATCAGTTGAATATTACTGTTACGCTAGCGCTAATCCACCGCCTTCGCTAACGGGAAAAAATGGTTTTTACTATCGGTATAATAAATATATTCTTAATCATAAAATATGCATATATACAGCGTCGCGCTATTTAGCGGATAGCGCGGTCTGAATAAATTTAATCATTGCATCACGGTAAAGGTTTGCATAACGTCCGGAAAAAGCATCAATGTGATCGCCGTCAGGAATGAAGATTTTTTGTTTGGGCTCCCGGGCGAGGGCATACAATTTCTCACTGTCCTGCCAGGGAATAACATGGTCTGCCGTGCCATGAAGAATCAATACCGGAATGGGGCTGACGCTGGCGATATTGCGATCCGCGCTATAGCGGTCATCAAGCAAATAGCCGCTGCCCGGGATCATCTGGTTGGCGATGGAGGAATAGGATAAAAACGTTGAGTCGAGGATAATCGCACGTATGCCCGCCTGGTCGGCGTAGCGCATATTTGCGCAGCCTACGCAGTGGCCTACGGCGGCCAGCACATTATTACCGCCCAGGCTCTGCCCCAGCAGTACCAGGCGCTCGGGGTTAACGTCGGCACGATGCCGCACATAATCTATCGCGCTTTTCGTATCATCCAGTAGCCCTTCTTGTGATGGGGTGCCCTCCGATTCGCCAAAACCACGGTAATCAAACATAAACAGGTTTACGTTGCGTTCTGGCAGCCAGCTGACTAACGGCCAGTGCGCCGACATATTTCCGGCGTTGCCATGGACATGAATCACCGTCGCGACGGCGTTTTCCGGCCTGCCGAAAGCAGTGGGAATAAACCAGCCGTGCAGATGCGTGCCATCTTTGGCGGTAAAGGTAATGGATTCAGCTTCGGCAGGGGTTGGTCCATAGACTTTATTGTCCGGGTAATAAAAGGCATTGATCGCTACGCGGGGTAGCAGGTAAATACAGACCACAATAATAAACAGAATAAAAAGGGATTTGACGATGCGTCGGGTATGTTGAAGGGTCATGTTCGCTTCCTTGCCGCTTTATGCCAATAGCGGAGCAGGGAGCGATCGTACAAAAACATGCAGGCAAGTAAAGCGATGAGGCTGTGTTTAGGAAAAACGCCTGAAAAGGCACGGCGGATGAGTGGCCCCATCCGCCGAAGAGACTTAGCGCTTCAGCGCATCGCTCAGTTCGTCGCGCATATTCGCCAGCATGGCTTTAACGACGCGCGGATTCCCCGCCACGATATTACCGGTCATCATGTAGTTATGACCGCCGGTGAAATCGCTGACGATACCGCCCGCTTCACGAACCAGCAGTTCGCCCGCGGCGAAATCCCACGGACGAAGGCCAATTTCAAAGAAACCATCGACACGACCTGCAGCCACATAGGCCAGATCCAGCGCGGCGGAACCGGTGCGGCGGAAATCGGCGCATTCGGTGAACAGCTTGCCGATAATATTAATGTAGGTGGTCGCGTATTGTTTGGCTTTGAACGGGAAGCCGGTAGCGAGGATAGTGCCGTCCAGATCGCGCGCGGTACTGCCGCGCAGACGGTAGCCGTTCAGTTGCGCGCCCTGACCGCGGGTGGCGGTGAACAGTTCGTTACGCATCGGATCGTAAACGACAGCCACTTCAGTACGGCCTTTAATGCGTACAGCAATGGAAACAGAGAAGTGTGGCAGACGTTTGATGAAGTTGGTGGTGCCATCCAGCGGATCGATAACCCATTGAACATCCTGATCTGTGCCAACGTGCTCACCGCTTTCTTCGGTGATAATAGTGTGTTGCGGGTAAGATTTGCGAATGGTGTCGATAATTACCGCTTCAGCGGCCTTATCTACATTGGTCACAAAATCGTTACTGCCTTTTTGGCTCGCTTCTACAGCGTCCGGAGTTTCATAGTTTTTGGCAATTACATTACCCGCCTTGCGCGCTGCGCGCACGGCGATGGTCAGCATCGGATGCATCGGTCTCTCTCACTGGATGTTAAAGAACGGGAAAACGGCGCAGAGTATAGCAGCGAGATCGGAATCTGTCTTGGTTTTATGGTAAGATGTCAGAATAATCTTTAGCTGAAGAAAGACAATGCTGCAAAACATTCGAATTGTGCTGGTGGAAACCTCCCACACCGGCAATATGGGCTCTGTGGCTCGCGCTATGAAAACCATGGGCTTAACTAACCTGTGGCTGGTAAACCCGTTGGTGAAACCGGACTCCCAGGCCATCGCCCTGGCGGCAGGCGCCAGCGATGTGATCGGTAATGCGCAGATCGTCGATACGCTGGATGAAGCGTTGGCTGGCTGTAGCCTGGTGGTCGGCACCAGCGCCCGTTCCCGCACTCTGCCGTGGCCGATGCTTGATCCGCGCGAGTGCGGCTTAAAAAGCGTGGCGGAAGCGGCAAATACGCCGGTTGCGCTGGTTTTTGGTCGTGAGCGTGTCGGGCTGACTAACGATGAGTTGCAAAAATGCCATTATCACGTCGCTATTGCCGCTAACCCGGAGTACAGCTCGTTGAATCTGGCGATGGCGGTACAGGTCATCGCGTATGAAGTCCGTATGGCCTGGCTGGCGACGCAGGAAAACGGCGACGCGGCAGATCATGAAGAGACACCGTATCCGCTGGTGGACGATCTTGAACGTTTCTACGGCCATCTGGAGCAGACGTTGCTCTCCACAGGCTTTATTCGCGAAAACCATCCGGGGCAGGTGATGAATAAATTGCGCCGTCTGTTTACCCGCGCCCGCCCGGAAAGCCAGGAGTTGAATATTCTGCGTGGGATTCTGGCGTCTATTGAGCAACAGAATAAAGGCAAGTAACCGCGTTAATGCCGCACGGAACGCTAAATACCTGACTAATTTACTCAAGTAAATAGTTGACCAAATTACTCGGGAATGTCAGACTTGTCCCTGCTATGCAATACCCCCATTTTACAATAAAAAACCCCGGGCAGGGGCGAGTTTGAGGTTAAGTAAGACATGAGACTGACATCTAAAGGGCGTTATGCCGTGACCGCAATGTTAGACGTTGCGCTCAACTCCGAAGCGGGCCCGGTACCGTTGGCTGATATTTCTGAACGTCAGGGGATTTCCCTTTCTTATCTGGAACAGCTATTTTCCCGTTTACGTAAAAACGGTCTGGTTTCCAGCGTACGCGGGCCGGGCGGCGGTTATCTGCTGGGTAAAGATGCTGGCAATATCGCGGTCGGCGAAGTGATCAGCGCGGTTGATGAATCCGTTGACGCGACCCGTTGCCAGGGCAAAGGCGGCTGCCAGGGCGGCGATAAATGCCTGACCCATGCGCTGTGGCGTGATTTAAGCGATCGCCTGACCGGTTTTCTCAACAATATTACCTTAGGCGAGCTGGTGAATAACCAGGAAGTTCTGGATGTGTCTGGTCGCCAGCACACGCATGACGCGCCGCGCGCCAGCGGTCGTGCGCAGGACGCTATCGACGTTAAATTACGCGCTTAATTAAAATATTACGCCATCTCTTCTGGCGGCCTCATGCGGTGAATGCCGCGGTCGTCTGAAGGATGAAGCGTAAAAAAGAATTCAGAATCAGGCCGGGACGCGGACGTCCCGTCAACACGGTCGTACATCCAGCCGGTTGCCTGATTCCTTGCATTGAGTGATGTACGGAGTTTAAGAGCAATGAAATTACCGATTTATCTCGACTACTCCGCAACCACGCCGGTGGACCCGCGTGTTGCCGAGAAAATGATGCAGTTTCTGACCCTGGACGGAACCTTTGGGAACCCGGCGTCTCGTTCACACCGTTTCGGCTGGCAGGCTGAAGAAGCCGTCGATATCGCCCGCAACCAGATTGCTGAACTGGTCGGCGCCGACCCGCGTGAAATCGTCTTTACCTCAGGGGCGACGGAGTCCGATAACCTGGCGATTAAAGGCGCTGCCAACTTTTATCAGAAAAAAGGCAAGCACATCATCACCAGCAAGACCGAGCACAAAGCGGTGCTGGACACCTGCCGTCAGCTTGAGCGCGAAGGGTTTGAAGTGACCTACCTGGCGCCGCAGCGCAACGGCATCATCGATCTCAACGAGCTCGAAGCAGCGATGCGTGACGACACCATTCTGGTTTCCATCATGCACGTGAACAACGAAATCGGCGTGGTGCAGGATATCGCGACCATCGGCGAAATGTGCCGCGCGCGCGGTATCATCTACCACGTTGATGCCACCCAGAGCGTGGGCAAACTGCCTATCGATCTGAGCCAACTGAAAGTGGATCTGATGTCCTTCTCCGGTCATAAAATTTATGGTCCGAAAGGCATTGGCGCGCTGTATGTGCGTCGTAAGCCGCGTATTCGCATTGAAGCGCAGATGCATGGCGGCGGGCACGAGCGCGGTATGCGATCTGGTACTCTGCCTGTCCACCAGATCGTCGGCATGGGCGAAGCTTACCGTATCGCGAAAGAAGAGATGGAGACCGAAATGGCCCGTCTGCGCGGTCTGCGTAACCGTCTGTGGAACGGCATCAAAGATATTGAAGAAGTTTACCTGAACGGCGACCTTGAGCAGGGCGCGCCAAACATTCTCAACGTGAGCTTTAACTACGTTGAAGGCGAGTCGCTGATCATGGCACTGAAAGACCTGGCGGTCTCTTCCGGTTCCGCCTGCACCTCCGCCAGTCTGGAACCGTCCTACGTGCTGCGCGCGTTGGGCATGAATGACGAGCTGGCGCATAGCTCTATCCGTTTCTCTTTAGGTCGTTTTACCACTGAAGAAGAGATCGACTACACCATTGATCTGGTTCGTAAATCCATTGGCCGCCTGCGTGACCTTTCTCCACTGTGGGAAATGTACAAGCAGGGTGTGGATCTGAACAGCATCGAATGGGCACATCATTAATCGGTATCGGAATCAGGAGAATTTATAATGGCTTACAGCGAAAAAGTAATCGATCACTATGAGAACCCGCGTAATGTAGGGTCGTTTGACAACAACGACGATAACGTGGGAAGCGGCATGGTTGGCGCTCCGGCCTGCGGCGACGTCATGAAGTTGCAGATTAAAGTTAACGATGAAGGTATCATTGAAGACGCGCGCTTCAAGACTTATGGCTGCGGTTCCGCTATCGCCTCCAGTTCTCTGGTAACGGAGTGGGTGAAAGGGAAATCCCTGGACGAAGCGCAGGCGATTAAAAACACCGACATTGCAGACGAACTGGAACTGCCGCCGGTGAAAATTCACTGCTCTATTCTGGCGGAAGACGCGATTAAAGCCGCTATTGCGGATTACAAAAGCAAACGCGAAGCGAAATAAAATAGAACGTTAACATTGAGGTTTTGTTATGTCGATTACACTTAGCGACAGTGCAGCAGCGCGAGTTAATACCTTCCTGGCCAACCGTGGTAAAGGGTTTGGTCTGCGTCTGGGCGTGAGAACCTCCGGCTGCTCAGGTATGGCTTATGTACTGGAATTTGTTGACGAGCCAACGGCGGAAGACACCGTGTTTGAAGACAAAGGCGTTAAGGTAGTGGTTGACGGCAAGAGCCTGCAATTTCTGGACGGTACACAGCTGGACTTCGTAAAAGAAGGTCTGAACGAAGGGTTTAAATTCTCCAACCCGAATGTGAAAGATGAGTGTGGTTGCGGCGAAAGCTTCCACGTGTAACCGTGTTCCGCTGTTATACCGAGCATTCGTGCTGCAGAAAAGCGGCAAGCGAGTGAATCCCCAGGCGCTTACTTGAGTAAATGACTGGGGGAACCCGCGAAGACAACGCATCTGCGGCGCGAAGTAAGAAGGTATAACCCCACCGTGGTCGCCTGCGTGTGGGGTTTGTTCTGACAGGCTATCCCTGAGAATGTTATGGATTACTTCACCCTCTTTGGCTTACCAGCCCGTTATCAAATTGACACCCAGGCGCTGAGCCTTCGTTTTCAGGATCTGCAACGCCAGTATCACCCTGACAAATTTGCCAACGGCACCCAGGCGCAGCAGCTTGCCGCCGTCCAGCAATCCGCCACGATCAACCAGGCCTGGCAAACGCTGCGTCACCCTTTGACGCGCGCGGAGTATCTGCTTTCCTTACACGGGTTCGATCTGGCCAGCGAGCAGCATACGGTACGCGACACCGCGTTTCTGATGGAACAACTCACGCTTCGCGAAGAGCTGGACGATATCGAACAATCAAAAGACGACGTGCGGCTGGAAAGCTTCATCAAACGCGTACAAAAGATGTTTGATGCTCGTCTTCAGCAAATGGTGGAACAGTTGGACAACGCCGCGTGGGACGCGGCGGCGGATACGGTGCGCAAACTGCGGTTTCTCGATAAACTGCGAAGCAGCGCAGAACAACTCGAAGAAAAGCTGCTCGATTTTTAACTGGAATCTAACATGGCCTTATTACAAATTAGTGAGCCTGGTCTGAGCGCCGCGCCGCATCAGCGTCGTCTGGCGGCGGGCATCGACTTAGGCACTACCAACTCTCTGGTTGCGACGGTTCGCAGCGGCCAGGCGGAAACTCTGCCTGACCACGAAGGGCGCCACCTGTTGCCTTCAGTGGTTCACTATCAGCAGCAGGGCCATACGGTTGGTTACGCTGCGCGTGACAATGCCGCGCAGGATACGGCCAACACTATCAGCTCTGTGAAACGCATGATGGGACGCTCGCTGGCGGATATCCAGGCGCGCTATCCGCATCTGCCTTACCGGTTTAAGGCAAGCGTTAATGGGCTGCCGATGATTGACACGGCGGCTGGATTGCTCAATCCGGTACGCGTATCTGCTGATATTCTCAAAGCGCTGGCCGCGCGGGCTAGCGAATCGCTCTCCGGCGAGCTGGATGGCGTGGTGATTACCGTTCCCGCCTATTTCGATGATGCCCAACGTCAGGGGACGAAAGACGCCGCACGGCTGGCAGGCCTGCATGTACTGCGCCTGCTCAACGAACCGACGGCGGCGGCGATTGCCTACGGTCTGGACTCAGGCAAAGAAGGCGTTATCGCTGTTTACGATCTTGGCGGCGGTACCTTCGATATCTCTATTTTACGCCTGAGCCGCGGGGTGTTTGAAGTGCTGGCGACGGGCGGTGATTCTGCGCTCGGCGGCGACGACTTTGACCATCTGCTGGCGGACTATATTCGTGAGCAGGCGGGAATTGCCGATCGTAGCGACAATCGCGTTCAGCGCGAACTGCTGGATGCCGCGATTACCGCGAAAATCGCCTTAAGCGATGCCGATACCGTTCGCGTTAACGTTGCGGGCTGGCAGGGGGAGATCACTCGCGAGCAGTTTAACGATCTCATTTCCGCGCTGGTTAAGCGCACGCTATTGGCCTGCCGTCGCGCATTGAAAGATGCCGGCGTTGAGCCCCAGGACGTTCTGGAAGTGGTCATGGTCGGCGGTTCAACCCGTGTACCGCTGGTGCGTGAGCGGGTGGGCGAATTTTTTGGCCGCACGCCGTTAACCGCTATCGACCCGGATAAAGTGGTCGCTATTGGCGCAGCGATTCAGGCCGATATTCTGGTCGGCAACAAGCCGGACAGCGAAATGCTGCTGCTGGACGTGATTCCACTCTCTCTTGGGCTGGAAACGATGGGTGGCCTGGTGGAAAAAGTCATTCCGCGCAACACCACTATCCCGGTGGCGCGCGCGCAGGATTTCACCACCTTCAAAGACGGTCAGACCGCGATGTCTATCCATGTGATGCAGGGCGAACGCGAACTGGTGCAGGACTGCCGCTCGCTGGCGCGCTTTGCGCTGCGCGGGATTCCGCCGCTGCCGGCGGGCGGGGCGCATATTCGCGTGACCTTCCAGGTAGACGCCGATGGCCTGTTGAGCGTCACCGCAATGGAAAAATCCACCGGCGTCGAGGCCTCCATTCAGGTCAAACCTTCCTATGGTCTGACCGATGGCGAAATCGCCTCGATGATCAAGGATTCCATGAGTTTTGCCGAGCAGGACGTGAAAGCGCGTATGCTGGCGGAGCAAAAAGTCGAAGCCGCGCGCGTGCTGGAAAGTTTGACCGGCGCGCTAACTGCCGACGCCGCGCTGTTAAGCGCCGCAGAACGTCAATGCATTGATGATGCCGCCGCACATTTAAGCGCGGTCGCACAAGGCGATGATGTTGACGCCATAGAACAAGCCATTAAAAACGTAGATAAACAAACCCAGGAATTTGCCGCTCGCCGCATGGACCAGTCGGTTCGTCGCGCGTTGAAAGGCCATTCCGTAGACGAGGTTTAACATGCCGAAGATTGTTATTCTGCCTCATCAGGATCTTTGTCCGGATGGCGCAGTTCTGGAAGCTGAGACCGGTGAAACCATTCTTGACGTTGCGCTGCGCAACGGCATCGAGATTGAACACGCCTGTGAGAAATCGTGCGCCTGCACCACCTGTCACTGTATTGTACGTGAAGGCTTCGACTCCTTGCCGGAAAGTTCGGAAGAAGAAGACGATATGCTGGATAAAGCGTGGGGGCTGGAGCCGGAAAGTCGACTGAGCTGCCAGGCCCGCGTTACCGACGACGATCTGGTTATCGAAATTCCACGTTACACAATCAACCATGCGCGTGAGCATTAACAGAGGGTAGTATGGGACTCAAGTGGACCGATAGCCGCGAGATCGGCGAAGCGTTATACGACGCATATCCTGATGTCGATCCTAAAACCGTTCGTTTCACCGATCTGCATCAGTGGATCTGCGAACTGGACGATTTTGACGACGACCCTAACGCATCCAATGAAAAAATTCTGGAGGCGATTCTGCTAGTCTGGTTGGATGAAGCAGAGTAATTTTTGCGTCATGATCCTCGCCGCAGGTGCGTTGGCTACGTTCGCTCACCCCAGTCACATAGTTTGCTATGCTCCCGGGGATTCGCTCACTTGCCGCCTTCCTGCAACGCGAATCATTTAGCAAAAGATCTAACGGGCTGCCCTACGGCGGCCCGTTTGCTAATAAGGAAAATAACAATGACAGAAGCCATGAAAATTACGCTTTCCACGCAGCCTGCCGATGCGCGCTGGGGCGATAAAGCCACTTACAGTATTAATAACGACGGTATTACCTTGCATCTTAACGGTAAAGACGATCTGGGGTTGATCCAGCGTGCGGCGCGTAAAATCGACGGCCTGGGAATAAAACAGGTCGCGCTGACAGGCGAAGGATGGGATACCGAGCGTTGTTGGGCATTCTGGGCGGGTTACAAAGGACCAAAAGGCGTCCGTACCGTAATGTGGCCGGATTTAGACGATGCCCAACGTCAGGAACTGGATAACCGCCTGACCATTATTGACTGGGTGCGCGACACCATTAATGCTCCGGCGGAAGAGCTTGGGCCGGAGCAACTGGCGCAGCGCGCAGTGGATCTGCTGTGCAGCGTCGCGTGCGATAGCGTCACTTATCGTATCACCAAAGGCGAAGATCTGCGCGAGCAGAACTATATGGGGTTGCATACCGTAGGCCGTGGTTCTGAGCGTCCGCCGGTGCTGCTGGCGCTGGATTACAACCCGACGGGAGACAAAGATGCGCCGGTTTATGCCTGCCTGGTCGGTAAAGGTATCACCTTTGACTCCGGCGGCTACAGTATCAAACAAAGCGCTTTTATGGACTCAATGAAATCCGATATGGGCGGCGCGGCGACAGTAACGGGCGCGCTGGCGTTCGCCATTACCCGTGGGTTGAATAAACGCGTAAAACTGTTCCTGTGCTGCGCCGATAATCTGATCAGCGGCAATGCGTTTAAACTGGGCGATATTATTCGCTACCGTAATGGTAAGAATGTCGAAGTCATGAATACCGATGCGGAAGGGCGACTGGTGCTGGCAGATGGTCTGATTGACGCCAGCGCGCAACACCCGCAGCTAATCATTGATATGGCGACGTTAACCGGCGCGGCGAAAACGGCGCTGGGTAACGACTACCATGCGCTATTCAGTTTTGACGATACGCTGGCGGGGCGCTTGCTGACCAGCGCGGCGCAAGAGAATGAACCGTTCTGGCGTCTGCCGCTGGCGGAGTTCCACCGTAACCAGCTGCCGTCTAACTTTGCGGAACTGAACAACACCGGCAGCGCGGCGTATCCCGCCGGGGCAAGCACCGCCGCAGGTTTTCTGTCGCACTTTGTTGAAAATTACCGCGAAGGCTGGCTGCACATTGACTGTTCCGCCACTTATCGCAAAGCGCCGGTTGAGCAGTGGGCTGCCGGGGCAACCGGTCTGGGTGTGCGCACCATCGCGAATTTGCTGACCGCCTGAACGGTGTTTTTGTAGGCCGGGTAAGCGAAGCGCCACCCGGCATTTTGCCTGATGGCGACGCCGTGCGTCTTATCAGGCCTACAACCCATATACATAATTTGTGATTCCTATGTCCGAAACTAAAAATGAATTAGAAATCTTGCTGGAGAAAGCGGCGACTGAGCCCGCGCATCGTCCGGCATTTTTCCGTACCTTACTGGAGTCCACCGTCTGGGCGCCGGGCAGCGCTGCCGAAGGCGAGGCGATTGTGGAAGACAGTGCTCTGGATTTGCAGCACTGGGAAAAAGAAGACGGCACGACCGTCATTCCCTTCTTTACTTCTCTGGAGGCGCTGCAGCAGGCCGTGGAAGACGAACAGGCATTTGTGGTGATGCCGGCGCGCACGCTGTTTGAAATGACGCTTGGCGAAACGCTATTCCTCAACGCTAAATTGCCGACGGGCAAAGAGTTTATGCCGCGTGAAATCAGCCTGCTTCTCGCTGAGGAAGGCAGTCCGTTAAGTACGCAGGAAGTGCTGGAAGGCGGCGAGTCGCTTATTTTATCCGAAGTGGCCGAGCCGCCGTCGCAGATGATTGATTCCCTCACTACGCTGTTTAAAACCATCAAACCGGTGAAACGCGCGTTTCTCTGCGCGATTAAAGAACATGCGGACGCCCAACCCAATCTGCTGATTGGCATTGAGGCTGACGGCGAGATTGAAGAGATCATTCACGCAGCGGGCAATGTGGCGACCGACACGTTACCGGGTGACGAACCGATCGATATTTGTCAGGTGAGGAAGGGCGAGCAGGGTATCAGCCACTTTATCACCGAGCATATCGCGCCGTTCTACGAGCGCCGCTGGGGCGGGTTCCTGCGCGATTTTAAACAGAACCGCATCATCTGAAGAAAAGAAAGCCGCCCAACAGGGCGGCCTCCTGGCTTACCTGCTCTGGACGTTGAGCGTTACGGGAACAGAGCTACCTGGGTGGCTTCTGTCTGCGTGAAGACACAACGTGCCAGAAACAAGAAGCACGACACAAAAGTATCGTACCTTCATGTTGCGGTCCTTGCGAAGACCGCATCACGGCAGCACCGCTGGCGATAATGCCGTGATAGCAGGCACTACGGTGTGCCTGCGCTTACGGCCATGGGTTATCCTCTCCTGAAGCCAGCGCCCGTTTGCGAGACGGCGGAAAGGGCCGGGAAAGATAATACCTCAAATGTTGAATAGTTTCCCGGTAAATCATATTGACATTTGCTCCCTTAAAAGGGAGTATTAATCCCCTACGGTGTGCCTGCGTTGCTATGGCAACAAAGCCTGCTGGAAAGGCCGCGAACCGGACCAGCACAAAAAAACCGCTCAATTGAGCGGTTTTTTTGTGACCTGCTTAAACCGAATTTATGTAGATTCGTTTTAAATCAGCCTGAACGGTAGGCCGGATAAGCGTGAGCGCCACCCGACAGCATGTCGATTAATCGACGGGCGCGTCCAGTTTTGCCCAAAACGCCTCATGATAATCCTCCAGGTCAAGTAAAGCGGCATCGCGTTGTTCATTCATTTTTTGCTGTGCCTTCCATTGCGGAAGATGTAAATCCTCTTCGGTAAAGCCAATGTCTTTAGCGCCCGAAATAATATTATAGAGATATTCCACCAGAGAAGACTCCGCCAGCCAGAATTCATTACGTTCCATGCGGGCAATAGGGTATTCGCCGTTGGCATCCCGTTCTGTGATATAGATAAAAATGGCCTGATCGCCGACATGATCGATACGAATTAATGCCGAAAGACGGGGATCGTTACTCCAGACAGGCATCAGATCTTCAATATCAATACCTGAGCTATCCATGCCAACGCCGTAATACGCCTCTTCATCAGGGGAGTAAGAATGAATTACTCCCTCTTTATCAATAGATCTTTGTAATGTTTCAATCACAGGCATATTATAATTGCTAAGTAGATCGCGGTCGTAGGCCAGTAGCGCCTTCAGGCTTTCAGGTAACTCAGTGGTTTCCGTATTTTGCGGATCGCGATACTTACGCACTCGCAGACGACTTATTTCCTCGGCAGGCATAGGATTAGGCACCTTATTGCGGTTAACCTTTTTAACCAACTCAATTAAATTAGCGAGTGAAATATCCATTTTCCATCCTTAAAAAATTATATTTACAGGAGTTATTTCCCGGTGAAAACCAAAACAGCGGTGATGATACTCCTTATACCCGGCGTAAAGTATTTACCGATAAAAAATAGGATTTTATTAAGAGAAAATAATGCCCGTTTGCAGGACAGCGGAAAAGAGCTGAATAAAAACAATGTCTGTAGATCGTTTTACATCAGCCTGAACGGTAGGCCGGATAAGCGTGAGCGCCATCCGGCATGGCGGATATTAAGCGGGTTCAACCGGTAAATCGGTACGCGCGCCCCATTCGCTCCACGCGCCGTCGTAAAGCGTGACGTCAGGCACATCCAGCGTGGCGAGCGCCAGCACCACGACCGCGGCCGTCACGCCGGAACCGCAACTGGCGATAATCGGTCTGTCGAAACTCACGCCGTGGCTGAAAAAAACCTCATTCAGTTCGTCAGTGGTCTTTAATTCGCCCTCATACACCAGTTCCGTCCACGGGACGTTTAGCGCGCCAGGAATGTGCCCGCGCCTCAGTCCCGGACGTGGTTCATCAGCCTGAGCGTTAAAACGCGCCGCCGGACGCGCGTCAACGATTTGCGCGGTTTTTTCATGGCTTGCCAGCAATACGTCGGTGAGGCGCACCACGGCTTGCGGCGTGAATTTCGCCTCAAACTCGCCTCCTTCATGCGCTTCCTCGCCTTCGCGCAATAGCCATTCGTCGCGCTGCCAGCCCGCCAGTCCGCCCGCCAGAATGGACACTTTCTCGGCACCGAACGTGCGCAGCATCCACCATGCTCGCGGAGCGGAGAACAGATTGCCTTCATCGTATATGACCAGGTGTTTATCCTGGCGAACCCCCAGTTCACGCATGGCCACCGCAAACGCTTCCGGGCGCGGCATCATATGCGGCAACGGCGATGCGCGATCGGAAAGCGCTTCAATATCAAAAAACAGCGCACCGGGAATATGTCCGGCGCGATATTCGCCCGCCATATCACGATGTTCCTGTCCTGGCGGCGCCATACGGGCGTCAAGAATATGTATTTCCGGATCATCAATATGTTCGGCAAGCCAGTCGGCGGCGACAAAAAAGGCGGTGGTCATGGGCATCTCCATTGTTACCTGATTATGATCAAATTGTCGGACGTTTCCCGAAAAGGGACAAGTAGAAGAGGCTGTTTTGGCTGGCGAAACCACATTTCTGCGTAAAATTTTCGCATCATCACAGTAATACGGACTTACACAATAAAATTTCTCGCGCATAATATCTCATCAACCGTTGCTGACAGGCCGTTAAGGCCAGGGATGAAAGATGAAACATTTACGCGTGGTGGCCTGCATGATCATGCTGGCGCTGGCGGGATGCGATAACAACGATAAAACCGCCCCGACGACTAAAAGCGAAGCGCCAGCCGTAGCGCAGCCCTCGCCCGCGCAAGACCCGGCACAGCTACAAAAGCTGGCGCAGCAAAGCCAGGGCAAAGCGCTCACGCTATTAGACGCCTCCGAAGCGCAGCTTGACGGCGCGGCGACGCTGGTGCTGACGTTTTCAATTCCTTTAGATCCTGAACAGGATTTCTCCCGTGTGGTTCACGTGGTTGATAAGAAAAGCGGCAGCGTTGACGGCGCATGGGAGCTGGCGCCAAATTTAAAAGAGCTAAGGTTACGTCATCTGGAACCTGAGCGCGTGCTGGTGGTCACGATTGATCCCGCCGTTAAAGCGCTGAATAACGCCACCTTCGGCAAGTCTTATGAAAAAACGATTACCACGCGTGATGTCCAGCCCAGCGTCGGCTTTGCCAGCCGGGGATCGCTGCTACCGGGGAAAATCGCGGAAGGACTGCCGGTCATGGCGCTTAACGTCAACCACGTTGATGTGAACTTTTTCCGCGTTAAGCCCGGATCGCTGGCGTCATTTGTCAGCCAGTGGGAGTACCGTAGTTCTCTCTCTAACTGGGAGTCCGACCATCTGCTGAAAATGGCGGATTTGGTTTATACCGGTCGTTTTGATCTTAATCCGGCGCGCAATACGCGTGAGAAACTGCTGCTGCCATTAAGCGATATTAAGCCGCTGCAACAGGCGGGCGTATATGTGGCGGTAATGAATCAGGCTGGACACTACAACTATAGTAATGCCGCTACGTTATTTACCCTTAGCGATATCGGCGTGTCCGCGCACCGTTACCATAATCGGCTGGATATCTTTACGCAAAGCCTGGAAAACGGCGCGGCGCAGTCGGGAATTGAGATCGTTCTTCTGAATGATAAAGGTCAGACGCTGGCGCAGGCGACGAGCGACGCGCAGGGACATGTGCAACTGGAAGCTGATAAAGCGGCGGCGCTATTACTGGCGCGTAAAGAGGAGCAGACCACGCTGCTCGATCTCACGCTTCCGGCTCTGGATCTGTCGGAATTTAATGTCGCTGGCGCGCCCGGCTACAGCAAGCAGTTCTTTATGTTCGGCCCGCGCGATCTCTACCGACCGGGCGAAACGGTTATCCTCAACGGATTACTGCGCGATAGCGACGGTAAAACGCTGCCCGATCAACCCGTTAAGCTGGAAGTGGTAAAACCAGACGGACAGGTGATGCGTACCGTCGTCAGCCAGCCGGAAAACGGGCTATACCGTTTGAATTATCCGCTGGATATCAACGCGCCGACCGGCTTGTGGCATGTCCGCGCCAACACCGGCGATAATTTGCTGCGGAGTTGGGATTTCCACGTGGAAGACTTTATGCCGGAGCGGATGGCGCTCAACCTGACGGCGCAAAAAACACCTCTGGCGCCTGCGGATGAGGTGAAATTCTCCGTTGTCGGCTATTACTTGTATGGCGCGCCTGCTAACGGCAATACCCTGCAAGGGCAACTTTTCCTGCGTCCGCTGCGCGACGCTGTCGCGGCGTTGCCTGGCTTCCAGTTCGGCAATATTGCTGAAGAGAATCTTTCGCGCAGCCTGGACGAAGTTCAACTGACGTTGGATAAAGGCGGACGTGGTGAAGTGAGTGCTGCCAGCCAGTGGCAAGAAGTGCATTCGCCGCTGCAGGTAATTCTACAGGCCAGCCTGCTGGAGTCTGGCGGTCGTCCGGTCACTCGTCGCGTAGAGCAGGCGATTTGGCCTGCCGATACGTTACCGGGAATTCGTCCACAGTTCGCCGCCAAAGCGGTATACGACTACCGTACGGATACCACCGTTAATCAACCGATTGTCGACGAAGACAGCAACGCCGCATTCGATATTGTTTACGCCAACGCGCAGGGCGAGAAAAAAGCGGTGTCCGGTTTACAGGTGCGGCTCATCCGCGAGCGTCGCGACTATTACTGGAACTGGTCGGAAAGCGAAGGCTGGCAGTCGCAGTTTGATCAAAAAGATCTGGTGGAGGGCGAGCAGACGCTGAATCTGAACGCGGATGAAACCGGAAAAGTCAGCTTCCCGGTGGAATGGGGCGCGTACCGTCTGGAGGTCAAAGCGCCGAATGAGACGGTCAGCAGCGTTCGTTTCTGGGCCGGCTATAGCTGGCAGGATAACAGCGACGGTAGCGGCGCGGCGCGTCCGGATCGCGTCACCCTCAAACTGGATAAAGCGAATTATCGTCCAGGCGACACCATGAAATTGCATATCGCCGCGCCGGTCGCCGGTAAAGGTTATGCCATGGTGGAGTCCAGCGACGGTCCGCTGTGGTGGCAGGCGATCGATGTGCCGGCACAAGGTCTGGAGCTCACGATTCCGGTGGATAAAACCTGGAATCGCCACGATCTCTATCTCAGTACGCTGGTGGTGCGTCCCGGCGATAAATCTCGTTCCGCGACGCCAAAACGCGCCGTGGGGTTACTACACCTGCCGCTGGGGGATGAAAACCGCCGCCTCGATCTGGCGCTGGAAAGCCCGGCTAAAATGCGCCCGAATCAGCCGCTCACCGTCAGGGTGAAAGCCAGCGTTAAACACGGCGAAATGCCAAAACAGATCAACGTGCTGGTCTCCGCGGTCGATAGCGGCGTATTGAATATCACCGATTACGCGACGCCGGACCCGTGGCAGGCGTTCTTCGGTCAAAAACGCTACGGTGCGGATATCTACGATATTTACGGCCAGGTCATTGAAGGGCAGGGGCGGCTGGCGGCGTTGCGTTTTGGCGGCGATGGCGACGACCTTAAGCGCGGCGGAAAACCGCCGGTAAACCATGTCAATATCATCGCGCAGCAGGCGCAGCCGATCACGCTCAATGAGCAGGGCGAAGGGGTCGTAACGCTGCCGATTGGCGACTTTAACGGCGAACTGCGGGTTATGGCGCAGGCATGGACAGCGGACGATTTTGGTCGCGGCGAAAGCAAAGTCGTTGTCGCCGCGCCAGTGATTGCCGAGCTGAATATGCCGCGTTTTCTGGCGGGAGGGGATGTTTCGCGACTGGTGCTGGACGTCACCAATCTGACCGACCGCCCGCAGACGCTGAATATTGCGCTCGCCGCCAGTGGGTTACTGGAACTGCTTAGCCAGCAGCCGCAACCGGTCAACCTGGCGCCGGGCGTGCGCACCACCTTATTCGTTCCGGTACGCGCGCTGGAAGGTTTTGGCGAAGGCGAAATCCAGGCGACCATTAGCGGTCTGAATCTGCCGGGAGAAACCCTCGGCGCGCAGCATAAGCAGTGGCAAATCGGCGTGCGTCCGGCCTGGCCTGCCCAAACGGTAAATAGTGGCATTGCGCTGGCACCGGGAGAGAGCTGGCATGTACCAGAGCAGCATCTGGCAAACGTCTCGCCAGCCACGTTACAGGGACAACTGCTATTAAGCGGAAAACCGCCGCTCAATCTGGCGCGCTACATTCGCGAGCTGAAAGCATATCCGTACGGGTGCCTGGAACAAACCGCCAGCGGGTTATTCCCGGCGCTGTATACCAATGCCGCTCAACTGCAGTCGCTCGGTATTACCGGCGATAGCGATGAAAAACGGCGCGCCGCGGTGGATATCGGCATCTCCCGCATACTACAGATGCAGCGTGATAACGGCGGTTTTGCGCTATGGGATGAAAATGGGGCGGAAGAGCCCTGGCTAACGGCCTACGCGATGGATTTCCTCATTCGCGCGGGCGAGCAGGGATATAGCGTCCCGCCGGAGGCCATTAACCGGGGCAATGAGCGACTGCTGCGCTATCTGCAGGATCCCGGCACGATGCTGATGCTGATTCGTTATAGCGATAATACCCAGGCCAGTACTTTTGCCGCTCAGGCTTACGCCGCGCTGGTACTGGCGCGTCAGCAGAAAGCGCCGCTCGGCGCGCTGCGCGAAATCTGGGAGCGCCGTAGTCAGGCGGCTTCAGGACTGCCGCTGATGCAATTGGGCATCGCGTTAAACACGATGGGTGATGCCAGACGCGGCGAAGAGGCCATTACGCTGGCTCTGAATACGCCGCGTAAGGACGAACGGCAATGGATAGCGGATTACGGCAGTTCTCTGCGCGATAACGCTCTGATGTTGTCGCTACTGGAAGAGAACAACCTCAGACCGGACGCGCAAAACGCGCTATTAAGCTCGCTTTCTGAGCAGGCCTTCGGTCAGCGCTGGCTCTCTACCCAGGAGAACAATGCCTTGTTCCTCGCCGCGCATTCGCGACAGGCCAGCGCGGGCGCCTGGCAGGCGCAGACCTCGTTAGAGGCGCAACCGCTGTCGGGCGACAAGGCGCTGACCCGTAATCTGGATGCTGACCAGCTGGCCGCCCTTGAGGTGACGAACACCGGTAGCCAGCCGCTATGGTTGCGTCTGGATAGCAGCGGCTATCCCTCATCTGCGCCTGAGCCTGCCAGCAACGTTTTGCAGATTGAACGACAAATACTGGGGACCGATGGTCAGCGCAAATCGCTGTCCTCGTTGCGTAGCGGCGAACTGGTGCTGGTCTGGTTAACGGTAGTGGCCGATCGCAATGTGCCGGATGCACTGGTGGTGGACCTGCTCCCGGCCGGGCTGGAGCTGGAAAACCAGAATCTGGCTGACAGCAGCGCCAGCCTGCCGGAGAGCGGTAGCGAAGTGCAAAATCTGCTTAATCAGATGCAGCAGGCGGATATTCAGTATATGGAATTCCGCGACGATCGGTTTGTGGCTGCCGTCGTTGTCAATGAGGGCCAGCCCGTGACGCTGGTCTACCTGGCGCGCGCGGTAACGCCGGGGACGTACCAGCTTGCGCAACCGCAGGTGGAATCGATGTACGCGCCTCAGTGGCGGGCAACCGGCGCGAGCGAGGGGCTGCTGATTGTGACGCCTTAAATGAACGGTTGGCGTGGTAAACGTGGCCGCTGGCTGTGGCTAGCGGGCGCGCCGCTTTTTATTTTCCTGGCGTTATGGGCAGCGGATAAACTCTGGCCGCTGCCGCTCAATGAGGTCCATCCTGCGCGGGTCGTGGTAGCCCATGACGGTACGCCGCTGTGGCGCTTTGCCGACGCCGGGGGGATCTGGCGTTATCCGGTGACGATTGAAGAGGTCTCTCCCCGTTACCTGGAAGCCTTAATCAATTACGAAGATCGCTGGTTCTGGCAGCACCCTGGCGTTAACCCTTTCTCCGTCGCGCGCGCGGCATGGCAGGATCTTACCGCCGGGCGCGTTATTTCCGGCGGCAGTACGCTGACTATGCAGGTGGCGAGACTGCTGGACCCGCATTCGCGCACGTTCGGCGGTAAAATCCGCCAGCTTTGGCGCGCCCTCCAGCTTGAATGGCATTTGTCCAAGCGCGATATCCTGACGCTGTACCTGAACCGCGCGCCGTTCGGCGGCACGCTACAGGGTATTGGCGCTGCAAGCTGGGCCTACTTCGGCAAGCCGCCCGCGCGCCTGAGCTACGCTGACGCGGCGCTGCTGGCCGTATTGCCGCAGGCGCCGAGCCGGTTACGCCCCGACCGCTGGCCTGCGAGAGCCGAAGCGGCACGAAATAAAGTACTGGATCGGATGGCGGCGCAGGGCGTCTGGCCTGCCGAAACGGTACGCGAGTCGCGTGAAGAGCCGGTCTGGCTGGCGCCGCGTCAAATGCCGCAACTGGCGCCGCTTTTTGCCCGAATGATGTTGAGTAAAAGCCAGAACGACAAAATTGTGACCACGCTGGACGCCGGGTTGCAGCGGCAACTGGAAGATCTGGCGCGGGCATGGAAAGGGCGGCTGCCTGCACGCAGTTCGTTGGCGATGATCGTCGTCGATCATACCGATATGAGTGTGCGCGGCTGGGTAGGATCGGTAGACCTTAATGACGACAGCCGTTTTGGTCATGTCGACATGGTAACGGCGATCCGATCGCCGGGATCGGTACTCAAACCCTTTGTGTATGGTCTGGCGCTGGATGACGGCTTGATCCATCCCGCATCATTATTACAGGACGTTCCGCGCCGCACCGGAGATTACCGCCCGGGAAACTTCGACAGCGGATTTCACGGCCCGGTCAGCATGAGCGACGCGCTGGTACGCTCGCTGAATCTGCCTGCCGTTCAGGTGCTTGAAGCCTATGGGCCGAAACGATTTGCGGCAAAACTGCGTAACGTCGGCCTGCCGCTATATTTGCCTGCTGGCGCGGCGCCCAATCTTTCGCTGATTCTGGGCGGCGCGGGCGCGCGGCTTGACGAGATGGCGGCGGCATACAGCGCGTTCGCTCGTCATGGGAAAGCGGCGAAACTACGGTTACAGCCGGACGATCCGCTGTCGGAAAGACCATTAATGTCGCCGGGAGCGGCGTGGATCATTCGACGGATTATGGCGGATGAAGCGCAACCCTTGCCGGATAACGCGCTGCCGCGCATTGTGCCGTTGGCGTGGAAAACCGGCACCAGTTACGGCTATCGCGATGCGTGGGCTATTGGCGTTAACGCGCGCTATATCATCGGCATCTGGACAGGCAGACCTGACGGCACGCCTGTGGTGGGGCAATTTGGTTTTGCCAGCGCGGTGCCATTACTTAACCAGGTCAATAATCTGTTACTGGCGCATACGGGACGCCTGCCGGAAGATCCGCGTCCGCAGACGGTAAGCCGCGGCGTCATTTGCTGGCCGGGCGGACAGACTCTGCCTGCCGGAGACAGCAACTGTCGCCGCCGACTGGCGACATGGCTGCTTGACGACAGCCAGCCGCCCACGCTGCTGTTACCTGAGCAGGAAGACATCAACGGTATTCGTTTCCCGGTCTGGCTGGATGATACGGGGCGGCGTGTCGCTGCCGACTGTCCGCAGGCGCGTGCGCATACGTTTATCGTCTGGCCGCGGCCGCTGGAGCCGTGGCTGCCGCCTGCGGAAAGACGTAGCGCCCGCTTGCCCGCGGCGTCCGACCACTGTCCGCCGCTACAGGGCAGTGATGCCGCGCCGTTAATGCTGTCAGGAGTGAGGGATGGCGCGGTGATCAGGCAATTGCCAGGCCAGGAAAACGTTACGCTGCCCGTCTCGACTACCGGCGGTAAAGGGCGTCGCTGGTGGTTTTTAAATGGCGAACCTGTTAATGGTGAAAATAATCGCCTTTCTTTATTACTCAATATCGCTGGACGTTATCAACTTGTCGTAATGGATGAGTCCGGTCAGGTTGCAGCGGTTAATTTTGAATTAATACGTTAACAACTCTTCAGAATAAATTATGAATTTCATTTAATTTAAAGTTAATGAGAATTATTAATTTTTCCGGAATTACCCTTAATGAGGGAGCTTGATAAATATCAAGAGATCTAACACTTAAAAACGTGAGAATGGGTTTTTATTTGACGAGTCGGATCATGAAAAATATAAAAAGCCAGGGAAATGGCGAACAGCCCGCTATTTCTCGCCGCCACTTTATCCAGGCCAGCTCCGCGCTTATTGCGTTACCGTTTGTCTCCTCGCCAGCTATCGCTCAGGCGCGCGCTGTGACGGCAACTGAAAACAGGCCTGCGGAAAAAGTCGTTCAGACATGCAGCACTTTTGACTGCGGGGGTAAATGCGATATTCGGGCGCATGTTAGTGACGGTATCGTGACGCGAATTTCAACGCGACCGGATAATGCGCTGGATGCGCAAATGCCGGTGATGCGTGCCTGTGTTCGTGGACGCGCATACCGTAAATTTGTTTATCATCCTGACAGACTTAAATATCCCATGAAGCGCGTAGGAAAACGCGGTGAAGGAAAGTTCGAGCGAATTTCCTGGGATGAAGCGACAACCTTAATCGCCGATAATTTAAAATCGATTACTGAAAAATATGGCCCGGCTTCGCGCTATGTTCATGTTGGCACCGCCGTTTCCGGCGGCACCTTTTCCGGCGATAAAATGGCGCGTCGCCTGCTGAATCTGACCGGCGGCTATCTCGAAAGCTACCATTCTGTGAGTATGGGCAACACGGCGGCCGCGACGCCTTATACTTACGGCATTGCCGCCAGCGGCAGTTCGCTGGATACGCTTTTGGACACCAAACTGGTGATTCTGTGGGGCCATAACCCGACGGAGACCATTTTTGGTCATACCAACTATTTCTTGCAGAAGATGAAGCAGAACGGTACGCGGTTTATCGTGGTCGATCCGCGCTATTCCGACACCGTTTCGTCGCTGGCGGATCAGTGGATCCCGCTACTGCCCACCACCGATAATGCGCTGATGGACGCGATGATGTACGTCATCATCAGCGAGAATCTGCACGATCGCGCATTTATTGCGCGCTACGCTATCGGTTTTGATGAAGACTCAATGCCGGAAGGCGTACCGGCTAACGAATCGCTGGTGGCGTATCTGACCGGCGCCAAAGACGGTGTCGTTAAGTCTCCCGAGTGGGCGGAAAAGATCACCCATGTGCCGGCGCAAACCATTCGCCAGTTAGCGCGTGATTACGCGAATACCAAACCCGCCGCGTTGATTCAGGGGTGGGGACCACAGCGCCACAACTGCGGCGAGCGCACCGCGCGCGGCTCGACTCTACTGGCGACCATTACCGGTAATGTCGGCATCAAAGGCGGTTGGGCTGCGGGTTACGGCGGCTGCGCTAACCGTAAATTTGCCGCGGGTCCGGAGATGCCGGATAACCCGGTAAAAGCCAAAATTTCGGTGATGAACTGGGTGCAGGCCGCAGACGACGCCAGCAAAGTGACGCCGGATATGGGGCTGAAAGATGCCGATAAGCTGGACAGTAACATCCGTATTCTGTTCTCGCTGGCCGGGAACTATCTGGCGAATCAGAACCCCGATCTGCACCAGGCGGTACGCGTACTGGAGGATGAATCAAAGATCCAGTTTATTGTCGCCAGCGATCTGTTTATGACGCCGAGCGCGAAATACGCTGATCTACTGCTGCCGGAAACCAGCTTTATGGAACGCTGGAACATCGGTGAAACCTGGGGCACGGCAAGCTACCTGATACTCTCTGAAAAACTGATCGAGCCTGAATTTGAGCGGCGCTCCGACTACGACTGGCTACGTGAGGTGGCGGCGAAATTAGGCATTGAAAACGAATTTAGCCAGGGGCGCGATGAGAAAGCGTGGATTGAACACATCTGGGAACAGACGCGCCTGGCGATGCCGGACGAAAATCTACCGGATTTCGCCACGCTGCAAAAGACCCGTCAGCATCTGTTCAAAAGCGCGCCATTTATCGCCTTTGAAGACAATATTCGCGATCCGGACAATCATCCGTTCCCGACGCCGTCAGGGAAAATAGAGATCTTCTCGAAGCGCCTGTACGACATGCAGCATCCGGAAATCCCGGCGTTGTCGCACTACGTTCCCGCGCATGAAGGCCCGGAGGATGCGCTGGTGAAAGATTTTCCGCTCCAGTTAATTACGTGGAAAGGAAAAAACCGCGCCAACTCAACGCAATACGCTAACCCGTGGCTGATTGAAGTGCAGCAGCAGACATTGTGGATCAACCCGCAGGATGCGCAAAAGCGCGGCATTACGCATGGCGACATGGTGCGTATTCATAACTCACGCGGGATTTGCGAAATCCCGGCGGAAGTGACGCCGCGCATTATTCCCGGCGTTGTCGCAATGCAGGCTGGCGCCTGGTGGCAGCCGGATGAAAACGGCGTTGATAAAGGCGGCTGTGCGAACGTCCTCAGCTCGGCCCGTATTACCGCGCTGGCGAAGGGAAATTCACATCAAACCATGCTGGTGGAGGTGGCTAAAGCATGAGTCAGTTTACACATTACCCGCCGGTGAGCGATAAACAACTGGGATTTTTCATCGACTCCTCACGCTGCTCCGGTTGTAAAGCCTGCCAGGTGGCCTGCAAAGACAAAAACAATCTGGAAGTAGGCCGTCGTTTCCGCCGCGTCTATGAAGTCAAGGGCGGAAGTTTCATCCCGACCGGGCAGGGCGGGGTCAGCAATAACGTATTTGCTTATACGCTTTCTATTTCCTGCAACCACTGTGCAGACCCTGTCTGCACCAAAAATTGCCCGACTACCGCTATGCATAAACGCCCGGGCGACGGCATTGTGCGCGTTGATACCGACAAATGCGTCGGCTGTGGCTATTGCGCCTGGTCCTGCCCTTATGGCGCGCCACAGCTTAACGAGCAGACCGGCCAAATGTCCAAGTGCGACATGTGCGTTGATTTACTGGCGAAAGGTGAATCGCCCGTCTGTGTCGCGACCTGTCCGCTTGAGGCCATCAAGTTTGGCCCGATTGATGAACTGCGCGCGAAGTACGGTAGCGTATGCGACGTTAACGGGCTGCCAGATTCATCAATAACCAAACCTAATCTGGTTGTCAAAGCGCATCAGGGCGCAGAAAAAGAGGGTAAACGCCATGCATGAGTTACCGCTGCTGATTTTTACGCTCTGTTTGCAAGGGTCTGTGGGCGTGACTCTGTGGCTGGCGTTGGGCCGCCAGTACGCCGTAGAGGGACGGGTGCCTGCACACGGCGCGCTTCCCGCGATGGCGGGGGCGTTTGTACTGGCCTGCGTAGGGCTGCTTGCTTCAGCGTTGCACATGGGCTATCCCCTGAATGCGCTAAATGCGTTACGTCATGTCGCCAGTTCGTGGCTGAGTCGCGAAATCGTCTTTGCCAGCCTTTATCTGGCGGCGCTGGGACTGGGGGTTGTGCTGCTGTTTTTCCGAAAGCCAGGCTGGCAGCCGCTGCTGGCGCTGGCGGCAGCGTTCGGGCTGGTGGATGTATTCTGCATGGCCCAGGTTTATATCCATGCCTCGGTGGTGACCTGGCAGCATAGCAACACGCTGGCGCTGTTCTTTGGCACGTCAGGCATTATCGGCTCGGTAGTCATTGCGCTGGCTTATCTGCGCAACGCTGGCGCCGCAATGCGCTGCGCTGTGGTGGTGGTCGCACTGATGGTGCTGATTCGCCTGATCATGCAGCCGCTATGGCTGGCGGATATTAATGCAGTGGATACGACGGTCGTCACTTTCCCGCATCATCCGCTACAGGCGCTGGCGCAGTTGCGCGACATCTATCTTCTCGGCTGGTGTGTCTCAGCGGCGGGAATGCTCTGCTTTGCCGCAGGCGGTCTGCGAAACGCCAGAGGGACGCTGGTGGCGGGCAGCGTATTGCTGCTTATCGGCGAGATTATGCTGCGCTACGTCTTCTTTAGTATTGGCTGATGGTTAACCTGACGATCGATCCGGCGGTAGACGTGACGCAGGCCTGCGTCCGTCGTCGCTTTCGTTTTTCTTCCTGCCGCGCTTGCGCCGATGTTTGTCCGGCGCAGGCGTTTTCGCTGGCGCAGGGGCAGGTCAGCATAGATACGACACGCTGCATAGCCTGTGGCGACTGTCTGTTTGTCTGTCCTGTTGACGCCATTACCGGTATCAAACCGGTTAAACGCTTTGTGCAGGGGGATACGTTGGTGGGGCCGTTTTCGCTACAGGCGCCAACGGTCGATGAACTGCTTCTCTGGCACAGCCAGTACGGTATTCGCTTTATTGATATTGCGGTGGAGCGATCGGCGCAGTGGCTGATGGCGCTGGCGGGGCTAAATTTAGCGCTGCGCCGCTACGGCGAGCCGGGCTGGTCTTTCAAACACGTTGTCGGCGCGGAGATTAACGCCTCGCGGCGCACTCTGTTTCATGTTCCGCGCGACGCCATTACTCCGTGCGCCGTCGAGCCGGGGAAACGGCGTCTCAGACAGGCGTTTTCCGCGTTCAGCGAATGCGTACCCGAAATCAGTCCGCAAGAGTGCAGGATGTGCGGCGCCTGCTGGCGAAGCTGCCCGGAGAACGTTATCCAGTTTGACGACAATACCCTGACGATAGCGGCGGCGCGTTGTACGGGATGCGGCGGCTGTGCGGCGGTATGTCCGCATCAGGCGCTGCGGCTGCGGTTTGACGTGGAACCCGCCTTAACGCGGCATAGTGCGGTGCATACGCTCACCTGCGAAAGCTGCAAACGTACTTTCCATGCTCTCACGCCTGAACACACGCACTGCGTGCTGTGCCAGTCCCCTGAGTTTGCTGTGCGCCTTTAACTTTTGTTGCTAATGCTCATTTTATTTTAAAAAAATGTTACCTGCATCCATAGGCAATTGATGGGATGCTCTTTATAATCCGCGCCTGACATAACAACAGAACATATTTCAGAGGTAAACATGGCTATTGAACGGACTTTTTCCATCATTAAACCCAACGCGGTGGCAAAAAACGTTATTGGCAGCATCTTTGCGCGCTTTGAAGCTGCAGGGTTCAAAATTGTTGGCACTAAAATGCTGCACCTGACCGTTGAGCAGGCGCGCGGCTTCTATGCTGAGCACGACGGTAAGCCGTTCTTTGACGGTCTGGTGGAGTTCATGACCTCTGGCCCTATCGTGGTATCCGTGCTGGAAAGTGAAAATGCGGTACAGCGTCACCGCGATCTGCTTGGCGCCACCAATCCGGCGAACGCGTTGGCGGGTACGCTGCGCGCCGACTACGCTGATAGCTTAACTGAAAACGGCACCCACGGTTCGGATTCGCTGGAATCCGCGCAGCGCGAAATCGCCTTTTTCTTCGGTGAAGGCGAAGTGTGCCCGCGCACCCGTTAATCTCCTTCGTCTTTCACGCTGTAAATGCGTTGGCGATAAATTATCGGTTCAAATATTATTTTTGCTAATGCCGCGTGCAGACGTGGCATCCTTACGCCAGAATTTGTACAATGCAGCGCCCCCGGACGAGCAGTAAGCTTACCGGGGCGTTTCTTTTTTCAACCCTCCAGGGGCCATAACGTGTAATAACGAGGCCGGAATAGCATATGTCTGAACAAATTGTCACACCTGAAAGCAGTACCCCGGTAGTTCTTAACAACGAAACAAAAATCAACCTGCTGGATCTCAACCGTCAGCAGATGCGCGAGTTTTTTAAAAACTTAGGTGAAAAGCCTTTCCGCGCCGATCAGGTGATGAAATGGATGTATCACTATTGCTGCGATAATTTTGATGAGATGACCGACATCAACAAAGTGTTGCGCGGCAAATTAAAAGAGGTCGCGGAAATCCGCGCGCCGGAGGTCGTTGAAGAGCAGCGTTCCTCAGACGGCACCATTAAGTGGGCGATTGCTGTCGGCGATCAGCGCGTTGAAACGGTCTACATCCCGGAGGACGACCGCGCTACGCTGTGTGTCTCTTCACAGGTAGGATGCGCGCTGGAGTGCAAGTTTTGTTCAACTGCGCAGCAGGGCTTTAACCGCAACCTGCGCGTATCGGAAATTATCGGTCAGGTCTGGCGTGCGGCGAAAATCGTCGGCGCGGCCAAAGTCACCGGCCAGCGTCCGATCACCAACGTGGTCATGATGGGGATGGGCGAGCCATTGCTTAACCTGACCAATGTCGTACCGGCGATGGAAATTATGCTCGATGACTTTGGTTTCGGCCTGTCCAAACGTCGTGTCACGCTCTCAACGTCCGGCGTGGTGCCTGCGCTGGATAAACTGGGCGATATGATAGATGTCGCGCTGGCTATCTCCTTACATGCGCCGAATGACACTATTCGCGACGAAATCGTCCCGATCAACAAAAAATACAATATCGAAACGTTCCTGGGCGCGGTTCGCCGCTATCTGGAGAAATCCAACGCCAATCAGGGGCGCGTGACGATTGAATACGTGATGCTTGACCACGTTAACGACGGCACTGAACACGCGCATCAACTGGCGGAGCTACTAAAAGAGACGCCTTGTAAGATTAATCTGATTCCGTGGAACCCGTTCCCTGGCGCGCCGTATGGCCGCAGCTCTAACAGCCGTATCGATCGCTTTTCTAAAGTTTTGATGAGTTATGGTTTCACGACCATCGTACGCAAGACGCGTGGCGATGACATTGATGCGGCATGCGGACAGTTGGCAGGCGATGTGATTGACCGTACCAAACGTACCCTGCGTAAGCGTATGCAGGGAGAGGTGATTGACATCAAGGCTATTTGATAGCAGTTGCGCCACGGGGCATTCATTATACCGTGGCGCAATGTCAGTTGAATAATGTCTGGCGTTGTACTTGTCTGGTCAATAATAACGGTGCGTTTTTGTCGACTTTAAGGCAGTATGTAATGGTGCAACAAGAGTTTAGCCTTGTGTCTTAGCGGTTTTGTCATCTGCGGCCTGACAGGCTTATACTGTCTGACTAAGGTTAACTAACCTGATGTTTCGCGGTGTGGGCGGGCATTACGGCTCGTCGGCGCCTGAATCCTAATTTACACGTACCTGTAGCTGTAGCGAATGAATACTGAAGCCACGCACGACCAAAATGAAGCACAAACCACCGGCGTTCGTCTGCGCAATGCCCGTGAACAACTCGGACTCAGCCAGCAGGCTGTCGCTGAGCGACTTTGCCTGAAGGTTTCTACGGTACGCGATATTGAAGAAGATAAGGCGCCGTCCGATCTTGCTTCAACCTTCCTGCGCGGATATATCCGCTCATATGCGCGTCTGGTGCATGTTCCAGAAGAGGAACTGCTGCCGGGGCTGGAAAAGCAGGCCCCGCTGCGCGCCGCCAAAGTCGCCCCGATGCAGAGTTTCTCATTAGGAAAGCGTCGTAAAAAACGCGACGGCTGGTTAATGTCTTTTACCTGGCTGGTACTGTTTGTGGTCGTAGGGCTGACCGGCGCCTGGTGGTGGCAGAACCATAAGGCGCAGCAGGAAGAGATCACGACAATGGCCGATCAAAGCACGGCTGAACTGAACGCAGATAAAGACAGCGGCCAAAGCGTACCACTGGACACCGGTGCCGCGACAAGCCAGGATACGACGCCAGCGCAAACGGCTCCGGCTCCTGCGACGCCGGTTGATTCGACGGCGGCGACGCAAACGCCAGCGCCAACGGCGGCGGCGACGCAAAATACGGTAGTCGCGCCTTCGCAGGCGAATGTCGATACGGCTGCGACATCTGCCGCGCCAGCGGCAACGGAAACGCCGTCCGCGCTGCCGACCAGTCAGGCTGGCGTAGCGGCGCCTGCTGCCGATCCGAACGCGCTGGTGATGAATTTTACCGCTGACTGCTGGCTCGAAGTCACTGACGCCACGGGTAAGAAGCTGTTTAGCGGTATGCAGCGTAAAGATGGTAATTTAAACCTAACCGGTCAGGCGCCTTATAAACTTAAAATTGGCGCGCCGGCCGCGGTGCAGATCCAGTATCAAGGAAAACCTGTCGATCTGAGCCGCTTTATCAGAACTAATCAGGTTGCGCGTCTGACCCTTAATGCCGAACCGACACCGGCGCAGTAACAGACGGGTAACGCGGGAGATTTTTCATGCATAACCAGGCTCCGATTCAACGTAGAAAATCGACACGTATTTACGTTGGGAATGTGCCGATTGGCGATGGCGCCCCCATCGCCGTCCAGTCGATGACTAACACGCGTACCACTGACGTGGAAGCGACGGTTAATCAGATCAAAGCGCTGGAACGCGTTGGCGCAGATATTGTTCGTGTTTCTGTACCGACCATGGACGCCGCCGAAGCGTTCAAGCTTATCAAACAGCAGGTTAACGTCCCGCTGGTTGCCGATATTCACTTCGACTACCGCATTGCGCTGAAAGTAGCGGAATACGGCGTTGACTGCTTGCGTATCAACCCCGGCAATATCGGTAACGAAGAACGTATTCGTATGGTGGTGGACTGCGCGCGCGACAAAAACATCCCTATTCGTATCGGCGTAAATGCCGGATCGCTGGAAAAAGATCTGCAGGAAAAATACGGTGAGCCGACGCCGCAGGCGCTGCTGGAATCAGCCATGCGCCATGTCGATCATCTCGATCGTCTCAACTTTGATCAGTTCAAAGTGAGCGTAAAAGCGTCCGATGTATTCCTTGCCGTTGAGTCTTATCGTTTGTTGGCTAAACAGATCGATCAGCCGCTGCATCTGGGGATCACCGAAGCGGGCGGCGCGCGTAGCGGGGCGGTCAAGTCGGCGATCGGTTTAGGTCTGCTGTTATCGGAAGGCATCGGCGACACGCTGCGCGTATCGTTGGCGGCCGACCCGGTGGAAGAGATCAAAGTTGGTTTTGATATCCTCAAGTCGCTGCGCATTCGCGCGCGCGGCATCAATTTCATCGCTTGCCCGACCTGTTCTCGCCAGGAGTTCGACGTTATCGGCACGGTGAACGCGCTGGAGCAACGTCTGGAAGATATCATCACCCCGATGGACGTCTCGATCATCGGTTGCGTGGTGAACGGGCCGGGCGAAGCGCTGGTATCGACGCTGGGCGTGACGGGCGGCAATAAGAAAAGCGGCCTGTATGAAGACGGCGTGCGTAAGGACAGACTCGATAACGACGATATGATCGCGCAGCTTGAATCCCGTATTCGCGCGAAAGCAAGTCAACTTGATGAAGCGCGTCGGATTGACGTGCTGCAGGTTGAAAAATAAGAACGTGATGGGAAGCGGCGCGCTTCCCGTGTATGATTGAACCCGCATGGCTCCCGGTTCGTTCGGGGAAGCGCTGAGGGTTCATTTTTATATTCAGAAAGAGAATAAACGTGGCAAAAAACATTCAAGCCATTCGCGGCATGAACGATTATCTGCCTGGCGAAACCGCCATCTGGCAGCGCATTGAAGGCACACTCAAAAACGTGCTCGGCAGCTACGGTTACAGTGAAATCCGCTTGCCGATTGTAGAGCAGACCCCGTTATTCAAACGCGCGATCGGTGAAGTTACTGACGTGGTTGAAAAAGAGATGTACACCTTTGAGGATCGCAACGGCGATAGCCTGACATTGCGCCCTGAAGGTACGGCGGGCTGTGTACGCGCCGGCATCGAACATGGTCTCCTGTACAATCAGGAACAGCGTTTGTGGTATATCGGCCCGATGTTCCGTCATGAGCGTCCGCAAAAAGGCCGCTACCGTCAGTTCCACCAGCTAGGCGCCGAAGTCTTCGGCTTACAAGGCCCGGATATTGACGCGGAGCTGATTATGCTGACCGCACGCTGGTGGCGCGCGCTGGGCATCGCTGACCACGTTAGCCTGGAGCTGAACTCTATTGGTTCATTAGAGGCGCGTGCGAACTATCGTGATGCGCTGGTCGCGTTCCTAGAACAGCATCAAGAGACGCTGGACGAAGACTGCAAACGCCGCATGTATACCAATCCGCTGCGCGTGCTGGATTCAAAAAATCCGGACGTGCAGGCGCTGCTCAACGACGCGCCCGCTCTCGGCGACTATCTCGATGACGATTCACGCGAGCACTTTGCCGGCCTGTGTAAATTGCTGGACGCGGCGGGGATTGCCTACACCGTCAACCAGCGTCTGGTACGCGGTCTGGATTACTACAACCGCACCGTATTTGAATGGGTAACAAACAGTCTGGGGTCACAAGGCACCGTCTGTGCGGGTGGTCGTTATGACGGTCTGGTGGAACAACTGGGCGGTCGCGCTACCCCGGCAGTGGGCTTTGCGATGGGCCTGGAACGACTTGTTTTGTTAGTTCAGGCAGTTAATCCGGAATTTATTGCCTCTCCTGTTGTCGATATATACCTGGTAGCTGCCGGCGCACAAACGCAGTCTGCGGCAATGACGCTGGCGGAGCGGCTGCGCGATGAAATGCCAGGCGTGAAGCTAATGACAAACCACGGCGGCGGCAACTTTAAGAAACAGTTTGCCCGCGCCGATAAGTGGGGCGCCCGTATTGCACTGGTTCTTGGCGAATCTGAAGTCGCCGATGGGACTGTTGTAGTGAAGGATTTGCGCTCCGGTGAGCAAACGGCAGTGGCGCAGGACAGCGTCGCCGCGCATTTGCGCACTTTATTGGGCTAAGGAGAAGGACAGCGTGGAAATTTACGAGAACGAACACGACCAGGTGGATGCGATTAAACGCTTCTTTGCCGAAAACGGCAAAGCGCTGGCTGTCGGAGTGATTTTAGGGGTTGGCGCGCTGGTTGGCTGGCGTTACTGGAGCAGCCATCAGACGGAGTCCGCGCGTGCTGCTTCTCTGGCGTATCAAAATGCGGTGACGGCGGTAAGCGCCGATAAGCCGGATAGCATTCCCGCCGCTGAAAAATTCGCGGCTGAGAATAAAAATACCTATGGTGCGCTGGCGTCTATGGAACTGGCGCAGCAGTTTGTGGATAAGAATGAACTTAAAAAAGCCGAAGCCCAGTTGCAGCAGGGGTTGGCGGCCACCAGCGATGAAAATCTCAAAGCGGTGATTAATCTGCGTCTCGCTCGCGTTCAGTTACAGCTTAAGCAAGCTGACGCCGCGCTGAAAACTCTGGATGCCGTTAAAGGCGAAGGATGGACGGCCATTGTCGCTGATTTGCGCGGCGAAGCGTTGCTGAGTAAGGGTGATAAAAAAGGCGCGCGCAGCGCATGGGAAGCGGGCGTCAATAGCGATGCTTCTCCGGCGTTGAGCGAAATGATGCAGATGAAAATCAATAATTTGTCCATCTGAGAGGGACCCGATGCAATTGCGTAAATTACTTCTGCCAGGGTTGCTTTCCGTTACCCTGCTCAGCGGCTGTTCACTGTTTAGCGGCGAAGAAGATGTCGTCAAGATGTCTCCATTACCGCAGGTTGAAAACCAGTTTACCCCGACCACTGTCTGGAGCACCTCTGTCGGTAACGGAATTGGCGAATTTTATTCTAACCTTCATCCGGTAATGGCAGATAACGTGGTCTATGCAGCCGATCGCGCGGGCGTGGTAAAAGCGCTCAATGCGGATGATGGCAAAGAGATCTGGTCTGTGAATCTGGGCGAGAAAGACGGCTGGTTCTCTCGTTCGTCCGCGCTGTTGTCCGGCGGCGTCACGGTCGCGGGCGGTCACGTCTATATCGGCAGTGAAAAGGCCGAGGTTTATGCGCTGAATACCAGCGACGGCACTACAGCATGGCAGACGAAGGTCGCAGGCGAAGCGTTGTCTCGCCCGGTTGTCAGTGATGGAATCGTCCTTATCCATACCAGCAACGGTCAGTTGCAGGCGCTAAATCAGGCGGATGGCGCTATTAAATGGACGGTGAACCTGGATATGCCTTCGCTGTCGCTGCGCGGCGAATCTGCGCCGGCAACCGCGTTCGGCGCGGCTATTGTTGGTGGTGATAATGGCCGCGTCAGCGCCGTGTTGATGCAACAAGGCCAGATGATTTGGCAACAGCGTATCTCCCAGGCCACTGGCCCGACGGAAATTGACCGTCTGAGCGACGTTGATACCACGCCGGTTGTGGTAAACGGCGTCGTTTACGCGTTGGCGTATAATGGTAACTTAACGGCGCTGGATCTGCGCAGTGGTCAGATTATGTGGAAACGCGAGCTGGGTTCGGTCAATGACTTTATCGTCGACGGCGACCGTATCTACCTGGTCGATCAGAACGATCGCGTGCTGGCGCTGACCACTGACGGCGGCGTAACGCTGTGGACGCAAAGCGATCTGCTGCACCGTTTGCTGACCTCCCCGGTGCTGTATAATGGTGATTTAGTCGTCGGCGATAGCGAAGGTTATCTGCACTGGATTAATGTTGATGACGGGCGTTTTGTGGCCCAACAAAAAGTAGACAGTTCCGGTTTCCTGACCGAACCGACGGTGGCGGATGGTAAACTGCTCATCCAGGCCAAAGACGGTACGGTCTACGCGATTACGCGTTAATCGTCACGGTTGTGCGTTTTAAAAAACGGCTCCTGGTGTAGGGGCCGTTTTCCTGTTTTTAACAATGGCGCAAAATGCGCACGTTGTCTGATGATTTTTTTAATGAGGCTTTAAACATGGTACCTGTGGTCGCGCTTGTCGGGCGCCCTAACGTCGGAAAATCCACGCTATTTAACCGTCTGACCCGCACCCGAGATGCGCTGGTTGCGGATTTCCCGGGTCTGACTCGTGACCGTAAGTACGGTCGTGCGGAGGTTGAAGGCCGCGAGTTTATCTGTATCGACACCGGCGGTATTGACGGCACCGAAGACGGCGTCGAAACGCGGATGGCGGAACAGTCGCTGCTGGCGATTGAAGAAGCGGATGTAGTGTTATTCATGGTAGATGCGCGCGCTGGCCTGATGCCAGCGGATGAAGCGATTGCCAAACATCTGCGTTCCCGTGAAAAACCGACCTTCCTGGTGGCGAATAAAACAGATGGTCTCGATCCCGATCAGGCGGTTGTCGATTTTTACTCGCTGGGATTAGGCGAAATTTACCCTATCGCCGCCTCACATGGTCGTGGCGTATTGAGCCTGCTGGAACATGTGCTTCTGCCGTGGATGGATGATGTCGCGCCGCAGGAAGAGGTGGATGAAGACGCGGAATACTGGGCGCAGTTCGAGGCGGAACAAAATGGCGAAGAAGCGCCGGAAGATGATTTTGACCCGCAAAGCCTGCCGATAAAGCTGGCGATTGTCGGTCGCCCGAACGTAGGTAAGTCCACACTTACTAACCGTATTCTCGGTGAAGAGCGCGTGGTGGTATACGACATGCCGGGCACCACTCGCGACAGCATTTATATCCCGATGGAACGCGACGAACGGGAATATGTGCTGATTGACACGGCGGGGGTGCGTAAGCGCGGAAAAATCACCGATGCGGTAGAAAAGTTCTCGGTGATTAAAACGTTGCAGGCGATTGAAGACGCTAACGTCGTACTGTTGGTTATCGATGCGCGCGAGGGGATCTCCGACCAGGATTTGTCTCTGCTGGGCTTTATCCTCAATAGTGGGCGCTCACTCGTTATCGTAGTCAACAAATGGGATGGCCTGAGCCAGGAAGTCAAAGAGCAGGTGAAAGAGACGCTGGATTTCCGTCTGGGCTTTATTGATTTTGCCCGCGTTCATTTTATCTCTGCGCTACACGGCAGCGGCGTCGGCAACCTGTTTGAGTCCGTACGCGAGGCTTACGACAGTTCCACTCGCCGGGTGAGCACTGCGATGCTGACCCGTATCATGACGATGGCGGTGGAAGATCATCAGCCGCCGCTGGTGCGTGGTCGCCGTGTAAAACTGAAATATGCCCACGCTGGCGGCTATAACCCGCCGATTGTGGTTATTCACGGCAACCAGGTAAAAGATCTGCCAGACTCCTATAAGCGCTATCTGATGAACTACTTCCGCAAGTCGTTGGAAGTGATGGGGACGCCGATTCGCATTCAGTTTAAAGAAGGGGAGAACCCGTATGCTAACAAGCGTAACACACTGACGCCAACGCAAATGCGCAAACGTAAGCGTCTGATGAAACATATCAAGAAAAGCAAGTAATGCTTTTTCAGTAATATTCCAGGCCTGACAAGCGCTGCGCTATCAGGCCTTTCAAGTAAAAGTGAGTCACGCGCCTGAGGAGAATGTTATGGAAATAACCTGCCCCGTTTGCCATCACGCGCTGGAGCGCAATGGCGATACTGCGCATTGCGAGACATGCGCTAAAGATTTCTCGTTACAGGCAATGTGTCCTGACTGCCGCCAGCCGTTACAGGTTTTGAAAGCCTGCGGCGCAGTGGACTATTTTTGCCAGAACGGTCATGGTTTAATTTCAAAAAAACGGGTTAACTTCGTCATTTCCGATCAATAAAACCGCTGTCGACGTTGCGCCGCAGAGCAGAGGCGCCGACGTCTTATTCGGCTAAGGGCAAAAGCGTTATTCGATACTCCCGTAATATCAGCATAGTCTCCTGCCCGACGGCTATTTTATTCTTTTTATTGATTCAATTATTTATAGAGAATATTATTCCTAAAAATTAATATTAGAAATAAATAACAGCCTTCTTTTTATTTATTATATCAATATTATAAGTCTGTTTCATATTAAACTTTTCTTTTTAGGAATATATTTAGGTCTGTTAGTTATGATTCCATCTGAATCATCCATATAATATCTTTTCATCGAGGCGTGTTTATTTAACGACAGGGATATCATATGGTGCGAAGGATTCGCATTCTGGTTTTGCTATTAGTGTCTGGAGTATCGGTTGCGGCTTCCGGCGCAGATAACTCTGTATCTGCAAATGATGAAAGCCACTCCTCCTTGCCTGATTTAGCCAGCGAATCCGCCAAAAAAGAAGAACAGGAAAATAAAGGAAAGTCCTTTAAAGAACAGGGCGCTGACTACTTTATTAATTCCGCCACCCAGGGCTTTGATAATCTCACCCCGGAAGCGCTGGAATCCCAGGCGCGTAGCTATTTGCAAAACCAAATTACTTCCTCAGCACAGTCATATCTTGAAGGCGTAATGTCACCTTATGGCAAGATCCGTACCAGCCTCACCGTAGGCGAAGGCGGCGATCTGGATGGCAGTTCGCTGGATTATTTTATTCCCTGGTATGACAATCAGAGCACGCTTTTCTTTAGCCAGATTTCGGCTCAGCGTAAGGAAGACCGCACCATTGGTAACTTTGGGCTTGGCGTGCGCCAGAACGTCGGCAACTGGCTGCTTGGCGGCAACGCATTCTATGACTACGATTTTACGCGCGGTCACCGTCGATTAGGTCTGGGAACCGAAGCCTGGACAGATTACCTGAAATTCTCCGGCAACTATTACCATCCTCTTTCTGACTGGAAAGACTCCGAAGATTTCGACTTTTATGAAGAACGACCCGCGCGCGGCTGGGATATCCGCATGGAAAGCTGGCTGCCGTTTTATCCGCAGCTTGGCGCTAAATTAGTTTACGAACAGTACTACGGCGATGAAGTAGCGCTGTTTGGCACCGATAATCTGCAAAAAGATCCTCATGCCGTCACTTTGGGGCTGGAATATACGCCGGTACCGCTGGTCACGGTTGGTACGGATTACAAAGCCGGTACTGGCGATAGTAACGATTTTAGCGTTAACGCGACCGTGAACTACCAGATAGGCACGCCGCTGGCGGCGCAGCTCGATCCGGAAAACGTTAAAATCCAGCACTCCTTAATGGGCAGCCGCACCGATTTTGTCGATCGTAACAATTTCATCATTCTCGAATATCGCGAGAAAGATCCGCTGGACGTCACGTTGTGGCTGAAGGCTGACGCCACCAACGAACACCCGGAATGCGTGATTGAAGATACGCCTGAGGCCGCGGTGGGGCTGGAGAAATGTAAGTGGACGGTCAACGCGCTGATTAACCACCATTACAAAATTATTTCTGCTTCCTGGCAGGCGAAAAACAACGCCGCCCGTACGCTGGTGATGCCGGTAGTAAAAGCTAATGCGTTAACCGAAGGCAACAATAACAGCTGGAATCTGGTGCTTCCTGCCTGGGTTAATGCCGATACCGAAGAGCAGCGCATCGCCCTGAACACCTGGAAAGTACGCATGACGCTGGAAGACGAAAAGGGCAATAAGCAGAACTCCGGCGTGGTGGAAATCACCGTCCAGCAGGATCGCAAAATTGAGCTGATCGTCGACAACATTGCCGATACCGATCGCAGCGATCACAGCCATGAAGCCAGCGCGCTGGCCGATGGCGAAGACGGCGTGGTGATGGATCTCCTGATCACCGATTCCTTTGGCGACTCCACGGATCGCAATGGCAACGAACTGGTGGACGATGCCATGACGCCCGTGTTGTACGACAGCAATGATAAAAAAGTCACCCTGGCCCAGACGCCCTGCACCACGGAAACCCCCTGCGTGTTTATTGCCAGCCGTGATAAAGAAGCGGGGACGGTGACGCTTTCCAGCACCCTGCCGGGCACTTTCCGCTGGAAGGCGAAAGCAGACGCCTATGGCGACAGTAACTACGTTGATGTCACTTTTATCGGCGACGACCTGAGCGCGCTGAATGCGGTGATTTATCAGGTCAAAGCCGCCAACCCTGTCAACCTTATCGGCAAAGAAGATAAACACCCTACGGTCAATAATGCTTACCGTTTCCTGCTGTGGCGCGACAAGAATAAAGACAATGTTTTTCAGATGTCCGAGCAACTCACGGAAGAAGAGATGGCGCTGTACGACTACCAGTGGGAGTTTACCGGGCAGAGTACAAACGGACATACCGGCGCGCTGGCCAACACCATGAATGAAGATCTTGTCCTGCCAGTAACCAATAAAGAGGCGGCGCAGAAGTTTGCCTCCAATGAGGAAGATGGCGTTCAGGGTTACGGCATACGCGTTACGTATAGCCAGAAATAGCGTCAGCGTTATGGCTGACCAGCCAGCCGCTGAATTTGGAGAAAAAGGAGAGTCTGAATGCAAGCAACAGTAAAACGGCGGCTGACGAAGGTCGCTTTAGCATTAGTGGTTGCCGGATATTGCGCCGCGCCAGCGGTGGCGGCAAACGGTAATCTGAAATCGGGGCAGTGGCAGAGTGCCACTGAACAGACGGGCACCATTCAGGGTACGGTGCCGTGGATTACCCGTGCGGCGGATAAAACCGCGGATACCGACAAAGATCACGTAACGGTAACTATCGATCGCGGCGATCGTAAAATTGTGACCGAAGGCGATAAGCAGTTTCACGTTGGCGATAAGGTCACGGTGAACTGGGCGATTGGCGATACGGAAGGCGACCTGGATGCCGACAACGCCGCCACGAAACAGACGGTGCAGTGGATGAGATACAGCGACCAGAATGGTAGCAATCCCGAAGAGATTGGCACCGAAGGTAGCGATACCTATGAAATTCAGGCGGCTGACGCAGACCATTATATCGGTATCAAAATCACGCCAACCACCACCACCGGTGACCCTGCCGTGGCAACCGAACTGCTGTTGAAAGACCTGTCGACCGATGCGGGCGGTGGTGCGGATGGCGACGATATTCCGGAAGGTCCGGTGGTGGATGAAAACGTCCATGTTGTGATCTACGAGTCTGGCTCAACCACCAACCTGCTGGGTACCTCTACTCCGCTCAAAACCAACACAACTTATAAGGTTCTGTTGTGGAAAGATAAAGAGGGTGGTACGGCAGGTAAATACGATACCGGTGAAGAGGTTACCAGCCAGTATGACTACCGCTGGAAATTCATGGGGACCAGCGCAAAAGCAGGTACTGGTGCCGGCGGTATTGTCAACGAAAGCTGGAACGATAAAGACCTTGTCATCCCGCTTACCAACACCGAAGCGAAAGAGGCGTTCGAGGGTGCGGAAGGCGGCGTTACCGTGGGTAGCGACGGTGTCCAGGGCTTTGCTTTGTCCATCGACTACAAACGCAAATAAGTTGTCCTCAACATACCACTCCCTGCGGGGAGTGGTATTTTCCGCGCACTTTGCTTAGCCGCGCGCTAAGCAAAGTGGGTTGAATCACGACAGAGAATGAAAACGGGTAGCTATCGCTCATGGACGGGAATCGGCAAGTGAATAAAGTTGTACATTTCTTACTGACATTACTGGTCATGTTTGCAGCGTCGATCGCGCCTGCGCAGGCGCTATTGAAGGGCGGAACCTGGCAAGAGCTGAACTCAGTCACCGGCGCGGTTAACGGCACCGCGCCGCTGGCCGACGGCGCGATTATTCCCCTGTATCAGGGCAGTACGCTGCTTGACCCTACCAAAACCCACGATATTGAATTCAGCGCCATGCCGCGCGATTTTAGCGCGGATGCTGCCTCAACCTCGATGCAGGCGGTCAATTCCACCGATACCGAAGGCGATCTCTTTAGCGATCCGCCCACCATCGCCTGGGAAAACCGCCAGCCGCCCGCCATGGGTCTGGTATGGGCCGATGCCGCCACGCCCGATACGCCGCTCTCGCCGCAGCCGGTTCCGAACCTGACCTTTTGCGCCCAAAACCTCGCCGGGCGACAGCTGGTGGCCTGGGCGCAGGTGGAAGATGAAACCAACGTTCCCGCGCTGTGGCTCTTTACGAATACCGGGGTGCCGAATTATGCGACCATTCCGCTGTTAAGCCCGAAAGTGACGCTGAATATCAAACCAGCGGTGAGCGACCCTGTTTCTGTGAGCGGCGATCATGTCGATGCCAGTTTTGAAGCATCGAAAGTTAAGGTCGGAGAAAGTATTACTCTTACTGTCACCACCAAAGCGTGTGATGGCAAACCTGCGATCAATGCGCCGTTTGTGATCCGTCGCGAGGATGCAATAAATCGCCAGGGTGTGGTCAATAACGCTAACCCGGTGCGCGTTGGCAATACCGAGTTAACGACTGCGCAAACAGAATATCATGGTGTAACGGACGGGCAGGGCAACGCCACGGTGGTGGTAACGCAAGAGAACGGTCCGGGGGTAAAAACGCGACTTATCGTCTCTTCGCAAAACTATCCCACGCTGACCGACAATGTCGACGTCATTTTCACCACTATCACCAGTCCGGACAGCGATAAGGCCAATATGTACGGCCACATGATAGAGAGCGCTACCGCGACGCTGAACGGTATAACCTACACCTTCACCCGCCCGAAACTGCTGGCGGAAGCGAGCGGCGCGGATAGCCGCGTCGACGATACCAACGAAACCTGGGCGCAGTTTACCTGGAGCGGCGCCGATAACCACTGCAACATTCTGCCGGATGCCGAACAACTGGTGGCGTTCAGGCATGAGCACAGCACACTGGCGACGTACACCGGCTGGCCGGCGACGGACGATGCCGAATACTGGTCGTCGACCAAAGATCAGATGAGCGACTACCACGCTGCCGTACATATGAACAGCGCATCGGTCGTCAGGGCCGCCAACAGCGACACGCTGCTGGTCAGCTGCGTGGATAAAGCCCAGCCTGCGGCGCACCCGCAGATTACCATTTCTCCGGTGGGGCCGTATAAAGCGCAGGTGGGGGACGAGATCAATCTGACGATGACCGTAGTCGACCGGGACACGCAAAAACCGCTGCCTTACCGTTATATGGAGCTGTTTATCGATCCGGCGACAAACCGCAAAGGGGGGCATCAGGACGCGTGGGATAACCAGCGGGTCACCGTCGATTCCGAAGGCATGAGAGCCTCGTCGCCGGAGCACTATACCGGCGTGACTGACGTTAACGGCCAGGCGCATCTGACGTTAAAACACGACAGCGGTATGGGGGTCGAAACGCCTATCCGCATCGTGATGCCGGACGACGAAGGCGGCAACGTCGAGCTGCCCTTTAGCGTGATTTTCACCGTGGTCACCAGCCCGGACGTGGACGGCGCCAACATGTGGGGCCATATGCGCGGCGTGGTAGATGCGGGCAACCTGTACAAACGTCCGCTGCTGGCGGTGGAGGCCAGCCATAAAGACGGCCAGTTCGACGAAAACAACGAACAGTGGGCGACATTTAACTCCGTGGCATCGGCCACCGCGCAGTGCGGTGTCGGCCAGGTGCCGGATCAGTCGTCGCTGGCGCATTTGTACAGCGAACATGCGGGCGGGCAGATGGAAAGCGAACACGGCTGGCCGACCGAAGATTATTACATCGCCGCCGACAGCGACGCCTCCGGGACGGTACACGTCAACCTCGAAAACGGCGATAGCGGCAAATTTACCGATATGCCGAACTACCTGACCTGCTCGGCCAATGAAATGGTGGCGGTGCTGGACGTCTATTTCAACGACGACCCGGCGACCAAAAATGCCGATATGACCGCCAAAGTGGGTGAACAGATTAAGCTCAACATCCATTCGCGCAACGCTCTTAACGGCATGGCGATCGCCAATACCGACTTCACCGTCACCATGGCAAACGGCAGGCGGCGCGACGGGCTGACGACCGGTTTTACCGATACCAGCAACGGCGAGATGCAGTTTGACGGCGTCGGCTACGTTGCCGGACAGGTTTATCAGGGGATCACCGACGCCAACGGCGATGCGACCATTATCCTCACCCAGGATAAGGGCGTGGGGCTGCTGACGCAGTTAAGCATCGTGCCCGTCGATTCATACATCAATACGCCGGTTTCCCGCAGCGTGAAGTTTACCGTCGCCACCAGCCCGGATACGGCAAAAGCCAAAATGTGGGGCCATATGGCCGACACAATTACCGTGGGTGACTGGACCTTTGAGCGGCCCAAACTGGCGGGTGAAGTGAGCAACCCGCTGCGTACCCAGGACGAGAGCAATGAGACCTGGACGCGTGTGGCCCACACCGACGCGGCGAGCAACCCGGATGCGGGCGGCTGCGCGGCGAACCGCCTGCCGCGCATCGACCAGCTTGAGGCGCTGTACAACGCCAACAGTGGCGGCAAAATTAACGGCATTCAGGGCTGGCCAGTCTATCTTAACTACTGGTCGTCCACCTACCAGAGCGCCACCACCTGGAAACTGATCGCGCTGGCGAACGGCAGTGAATTTGCCAACAGCAACGTCTCGATTTACGCCAGCTGCCTGGCCAGCGACAACCCGGTACCAGCCGCCATCACCATTGAACCGGTCGATCCATCGCTGTGGTACGACGGCAGCGACGTGCATGCAGTCAAAGTGAAAAAGGGCGATACCCTACAGCTCAAGGTGACGGTGAAGGACGCCAGCGGCAACCCGATCCCGGAAGCGCCATTTGTGCTCACCCGCGGCGACGGTTACGATCGCCGGGGCGAAAAGTATACCGCTCAGGACGGCGACGATATGCAAGGCATCGTGACGCCCGTGGTGATCGACGGCGAATCGCTGGCCTGGACCACCACTAAAATGGGGTCGCAGACCGGCCCTGACGGCACCCGCATTATTAGTGTTACCCGCCCGGACACCCACGGCACCCGCACCGCGATTAACGCGACGCTGTATGAAAATGCCGCCGTGAGCGCCAGCATTGACACCATCTTTACCGTCGTCACCAGCCCGGATGTCAGCGTCGCCCGCATGTGGGGGCATATGGCGCCATCGCTGACGGCGGCAGATGGCGCGGTGTACCAGCGCCCGCTGCTGTTCGCTGAGCTGGCCAGTACGGACAATACTACGTCTAAGCAAGAAACCAACGAAACCTGGGCGGTTTTTCATGGGCCAGCCAGTGAAGGGGCAAATCCGGCCCGTTGCGCGGCGGGCTATTACCCTGCCGTTGAGGCGCTGGATTCGCTCTACAGCAAATACCCGAGCCGAACGATAAATACCGCCCAGGGCTGGCCGGTCTACTATTCTTACTGGAGCGGATCGAACTCGACGTCATTTTCCAGTGGGGCAAAACTTGACTTCTACTACGTTGTCGATCTGGCTGATGGTTCGCGTCGGTCAGAAAACAGCTCGCCCAGCACTGCCTGGCAGTACCAAATTTGCGCCACGACGCCGATGCCGCAGGCCACGCAGATCACCCTCACCTCCCCGCAGGCGATGGATGACGCTATTCAGGCGGTGAAGGCGAAAAACAGCGAGTCGATCCCGCTGCTCATCACCACTACCGATGCGATGGGCAATCCTGTGCCTTATACGGCTTTTTCGCTTAAACGCGACGCCGGGAAGGCGCGCAACACTGACTATAATAAATTTGTAGCCACTAACGGCACCAACATGACGGTGACGCCGCTCGCCGGTGCGCAGCAACAGTTTTACTATGCCACATCGGCTCTGACCGGCACCACCGGCGCGGACGGTACGCTGACTCTGACACTTGCCGAACCCGGCGGCATAGGGTTGAAAAACCTGCTGACCGCGAGTCTGAACGATACGCCGACGGCGACCTCATCGCTGCCGGTGGTGTTCACCGTCCTCACCAGCCCGGACAGCGACAAGGCCAACATGTACGGCCATATGCCAGAGACCTTCACCGCCAGCAACGGTGCGGAGTTTAAGCGCCCGCTGGTGGTAGGCGAGCCCTCATCGGAGGCGCACACGGATACCTATTTCGAAACCAATGAATACTGGATCATGGTGAATAATTTTAATACCGGTAATTACGGTGGGTGCCCGATGAACCAGATGGCTGCGATAGATGATTTCACGGCGCTGTACAACGATCACCCAGGCGGCAAGGTGGCGACCGATATTGGATTGCCCGTCGGGAAGCGGTGGTGGGCTGGCGATAGCCTGCTGAAAGGCTCAACCCTTTACTGGCAGTATAAAGATCTCAAGACGGGGAAAAACTACAGCATGTCGGAAAACCCGGGTAACTACTACTTACAACTCTGCCTGACAACATCGCGCAGCGGGCTGAATATCGCGCTCTCTTCCGACGCATGGAACGCCGATAAATCAGCGGCCGTGGCGAAAAAAGGCGAAACGATACCGATGACGGTAACGGTGACTAACGACGACGGGCAGCCGCAGGCCGGGGTGGCCGTACTGTTGACGCGTGGATACGCTTATTCGCGCGGTGCGGTGGATAAGCAATACATTGATCCCGGCGTGATTGGCGAGCCGGTTCCGTTTACAACTTCGCCAGCGAATATGATGCTGACGCCGGTTGCACCTGCGGGTACGGCAGTGGTGTTTAATAACCAGAATGGCCTCAGCACAAAATGGTCTGGCTTCACTGGCGATGACGGTAAGTTGCGGTTTACGTTAACTCAGGATAAATCGTCGGGGTTAAAAACGTCTGTCACGGCGGCGCTTGCGAATCAATTTGATGAGGCGGCGAGCGTGGATGCAATCTTTACGGTACAAACCAGCCCGGATACGCCGTATGCGTCATACTGGGGTCATATGCCGGATACCGTGCAGGTGAACGGCGTTACGCTGCGCCGCCCGTATCTGAAAGCCGAGCTCTCTGCCATGCCCCAGTATACCTGGCTGATGACTAACGAATACTGGGCGTCGAACTATTATTATCAGTCCGAGCACGTTGAAACATCGCTGACACATCTTTGCGGATCGCAGGAAAATATGGCCTCGCTGGATGATCTGAAAGCGTTGCAGAGCGTTATCGGCACGTTGCAATGGCCGACGACATCGTCCTGGGATTATGTGTCGCAAGATGAAGGCCAAAGCAATAAGTACTACTGTTCATTTAACGAAACGACCGGCCAGACAACCTGTACTCGTGAAAAATCGACGACCTCGGGCTTAGGCTCGTGCCGGGTGCCGTAGTGAATGGGGCCGGGAGCGCCTTTGAATGTTGGGTGACGCTTCGCGTCGCCCAACCTGGGTATCCCTTGCGGCTGGCGTTGTTCCGATAGCGATGTATTTTTACGTTTTTGTATTCATGGAATGAACTGCAACGAAATGGACTTTTCTCAGGTGCGTCAGTGAAAGCGAAAAAGTGTGTCGGTTTTTTACCCTGGTTGCTGCTATGCGCCCTCAGTTTAACGCCTTTCTTCGCCCAGGCCGTGCGAAGCAGCGGCGCATGGCAGGAACTCACTGAGCAAACTGCGGCTATTAACGGCACTCCCCCTCAGGCCGATAGTGTAACGATCCCGGTATATCAGGGCAGCGTTCAGTTGCGCTCTGATGCGGCGAATCCTGTAGCTCGTTAGGCTGGCCGACGCAGGGCTATCCCTGTTTATCTAAATCAACCTCGAGCGGCGGCATGTATTGCGGCGTGGATGAGAATACCAGGCAACAAAACTGCGCCATTAAGCCGGCAAGCACAGCAGGTTATGCGACGTGTGTGGAGTAACGTATTACGCGTCTGGCGCTACCTATATACTCTAAATAATTCGAGTTGCAGGAAGGCGGCAAGCGAGCGAATCCCCGGGAGCTTACTAAAGTAAGTGACTGGGGTGAGGGAACGCAGCCGCAGCACATGCAACTTGAAGTATGACGAGTATATTTAAAATAACGCCAGGTGTCGCATGATAATTACACCTTTTTACCTCACGCATCTATTTATCTCAATATATGAAATCATTAAATGATATTCACAATATAAATATATATAAAAGGGATGGATGTATTTATATCAATTATAAATAAATCAAAAAGTGACCTGATATTGAAATAGGCCTTGAAATTGGTTAATAATTTGGCTTTGATAATATATTGTTACAGGTGATTGCAATCATTCATAAAACCATATTTTTGTCATTTATTATTTATCTCATTTATATACACCATTTAAAAGCTATTTACAGCCAATCAAAATCCAGTTTGCTTCGTGAACGTTATTAAAAGGAAATTTAAAAATTGAACAGGACCTACAGTATTGTCTGGAGCGCCGTGCGAAATATGTATGTCGTGGCTTCAGAACTGGCGCGAGGCCATAGCAAAGTTAAAGCGCAAGTATGCGCGAGTGAAACCCATTCCCCAAACCAAAAGTCCGAATATGGACAAATAATAAAAGCAACGCGCGCGGCGCTGGCTTGCGCCGTGGCTGCGGCGCTCGGATTTTTCAGCCCGTTGGCCATGGCCGATAATCAGGCATCATATGCTGATGCGCAGACCCACGTTCTGGATGATTCAACGCCGCCGATGACCTATTCAGGAGTTGAGGATGGCGCGGCACTCTATGTCTCGGGTGTTGCCACCGTCGGCTGGCAATCCACCACGGTCAAAGGGACGGGACTCGTCATTGAAACAAGCGGAGGCGGAGCCGATGATCCGAATGGCGGTAAGTACGTTTCCAATGCCATTTCGCTGGATCATTATGCGATCCTTGAGCTTACCGACGCGCAGATAACCACTACGGGCATTTATACTCAGGGTATTACCGCAGCGGATGGCAGCACACTGATGTTAACGGACAGCACGCTGAAGATTGGCGGCAATTACGGCGTAATGACGCTGTATACGGGTTCAGAAGCAACGCTGGACGGCATCATCGTTGAGGCAGTTAACAGCAGTAGCGCGCAGGTGCAACAAGGCAGTACGCTGAACGTGCAGGACGGTAGCACAATCACCCTGGCGCAAGGCCAGATAAACGTTGTTGCCGGTACCTCTGCGACAGATGCGGGTTCCACCCTGAACCTGTCTGATAGCTCGGTCAGCTCTACAGGTACGAAGGACACCATTCAGGGCAGCAATAAGGCCGATCTTAATCTCACCAACGCGACCATAACGCATACCAACGCCAGCGGCGCGGCGGTGCGGGCCAATAACGCCACCACCCTGGATATTTCAGGCGGCAACATTACCTCTGCCGGTACGGGCGTGTACATTGTGGCGTCGGACGCCAGGATCAACGGCGCCACCATCAACGCCGACGGTGTGGCGGTGCAGGCCAATAACGCCACTACCCTGGATATTTCAGGCGGCAACATTACCTCTGCCGGTACGGGCGTGTATATTCTGGCGTCGGACGCCAATATCGACGGCGCCACCATCAACGCCGACGGCGACGGTATCTTTATCACCAGTAAAAAGAGAAGCACCTCGTATGAGGATCTCAACGCGCTCACGGTCAGCGACGCAAACGTCACCTCAAAAACTGTCGCACTGAACGTTGATGGTAGCACGACCATTAACGACCCCATTAAGCTCACCAACAGCACCTTTACGGCGCCGACCGCGATCAAACTAGGCAGCAAAGCGACTATTCAGGCCGAAAAAACGATGCTGACCGGCAACATTGTCCAGACTGACATGTCATCGTCATCGCTCTCTTTAAGCCAGGAGTCCACGTTAACCGGTCGTGTAGATGCGATGTTTACTACGCTGTCGCTCGACGACACCAGCCAGTGGAACATGACCGACCCGTCAACCGTCGGCAACCTGACCAACGACGGCGGCATTACGCTGGGCAACGCGAGCGGTTCGACAGGTACGCTGCTGACGGTGGATAATACCCTGACCTTGCAGGACGGCAGCCAGATAAACGCGACGCTGGATACCGCCAACAGCTCGCCAATTATCAAAGCCGCCAACGTCACGCTGGACGGGACGCTGAACCTTAGCTCAACGGCCACCTTTGTCGCGCCCGAAACTGACGAACACTTTGGATCGGTCACGCTGATTGATTCGCAAACTGCGATCACTACCGATTTTGACAGCGTAACGCTGGATGCCGACACCTCTGCTATGCCGGATTACCTTACGATCAACGCGGGCGTTGATGCGAATGATAATACCAACTACGAGTTGTCTACGGGCTTGAGTTGGTACGCGGGCGCAAATTCTGCGCGCGCTGCGCATGGCACTTTTACCGTTGATGCAGACAGTACCTTTACCGTCACCAGCGAACTGGACGAAACCACGGCTAACTCCAACTGGGATGGCAGCAAGCTAACCAAACAAGGCGACGGCACGCTGATCCTCAGCAACACCGGCAACGACTACGGCGACACCGTCATTGACGGCGGTATTCTGGCCGCCAAAGACGCCGCCTCGCTCGGCACTGGCGATGTGACGATTGCAGAAAGCGCAACGCTTGCGCTGAGCCAGGGCACGCTGGATAACAACGTGACCGGCGGGGGCCAAATTGTCAAAAGCGGTAGCGATGAGCTGATCGTGACCGGCGCTAATGACTATAGCGGCGGCACCACTATTTCCGGCGGTGCGCTGACGGCTGACCATGCGGATTCGCTGGGCAGCGGCGATATCGACAACAGCGGCGTGCTTAAGGTGGGCGAGGGCGAGCTGGAAAATACGCTTTTCGGCAGCGGCTCGCTGGTGAAAACCGGCACAGGCGAGCTGACGTTAAACGGCGATAACGATTACTCCGGCGGCACCACCATTGACGACGGTGTGCTGATTGCTGACAATGCGGATTCACTGGGGACCGGAGCTGTTGCCAACAACGGCGTGCTTCAGGTCGGCGAGGGCGAGCTGAAAAATACGCTTTCCGGCACCGGTTCGCTGGTGAAAATCGGCACGGGCGAGCTGACGTTAAACGGCGATAACACTTACTCCGGCGGCACCACCATTACCGGCGGCACGCTGACGGCTGACCATGCGGATTCGCTGGGCAGCGGCGATATCGACAACAGCGGCGTGCTTAAGGTTGGCGAGGGCGAGCTGAAAAATACGCTTTTCGGTAGCGGCTCGCTGGTGAAAACCGGTACGGGCGAGCTGACGTTAAGCGGCGACAACACTTACTCCGGCGGCACCACCATTACCGGCGGTACGCTGATTGCCGCCAGCGTCAACGCGCTGGGCAGCGGCGATATCGACAACAGCGGCGTGCTTAAGGTTGGCGAGGGCGAGCTGAAAAATACGCTTTTCGGCAGCGGCTCGCTGGTGAAAACCGGTACGGGCGTGCTGACGTTAAGCGGCGACAACACTTACTCCGGCGGCACCACTATTTCCGACGGCACGCTGATTGCTGACCATGCGGATTCGCTGGGCACTGGCGCTATTGCCAACAGCGGCGTGCTTCAGGTCGGCGAAGGCGAGCTGGAAAACACCCTTTCCGGCGCTGGTTCGCTGGTCAAAACCGGTACCGGCGAGCTGATGTTAGGCGGCGATAACACTTACTCCGGCGGCACCACCATTACCGGCGGTACGCTGATTGCCGCCAACGTCAACGCGCTGGGCAGCGGCAATATCGACAACAGCGGTACGCTGATACTGGATGCCAACGGCGCATTTGAGCTTGCGAACATCACCACCCATACCGACGCCACTACCGCGCTGGTAGCGGGCAGCACCCTTGACGCGGGCCAGCTCACTCAGGAAAACGGCAGTACGCTAAGTATTGACCTCGGCGCGGCCACCGACGACGCCGTGATTACCGCCGACAGCGTCACGCTGGGCGGCACTCTGAATGTTACCGGCATCGGCAGCGTTACAGACAGCTGGACGCCCGAGGCATACACCTACACGCTGATTGACAGCGACAGCGCCATTACGAGTGATTTCGACAATCTGACCGTCGCGGGAATGAATAGAGAAGATGTTGACTTCCTGACTATCGACGGAAAAGTCGATGAAACGGACAACACCCACTATGATCTGACGGCCTCCCTCTCCTGGTATGCGGACAGAGACAACGCCACTACCGACGCCCACGGCACCTTTACCCTGAGCGACCCTGACGGCAGCTTTAACGTTGCGGCTACACTGACAGACGTTGATGACACGCTGGATCCGGGTAGCAGATGGGACGGTAAATCGCTGACCAAAGAAGGCGCAGGCACGCTGATCCTCTCCGGCGACAACGACTACAGCGGCGGCACCACCATCAATGAAGGTACGCTGGTCGCCGCCAGTACGACGGCGCTGGGCACCGGTCTGGTAGACAATAACGCCACGCTGGTGCTGGACGTAGACGGCGAAGTTAGCGCGGTGGGCGGCATCACCACTCATAGCGGCGCGACGACCCAACTGGCGCTCGGCACCTCGTTGGATCTCGGTGACAGCGCGTTAATTCAGCAAGATGGCAGTACGCTGAACGTTGAGCTGAATAGTGACTCAGTGCAACCGCTGATCACCGGCGGCAGCGCCACGCTTGGCGGCGATTTGGTCGTCAGCGACGCCAGCCTGCAAGCGCGCGCCTCCGACGCGGAGTTCCAGTCCTTTAAACTGATGGATATGGACAGCGATATCAGCGGCGACTTTACCAGCCTGACGATGAACCTCACCGACCAGCCGGACTATCTGACCGTAACCGGGACAATCAATCCTGCAGATGCGTCAGAATATTTGCTTACCGAAGGGCTGAGCTGGAATGCGACCGCCACGTCAGCGACGCCAGCACACGGCACGTTTACCCTGGGCGCAGGCGACAGTTTTGAAGTCACCAGCGTACTGGGCGATAAAACCGGCAACGGCGACTGGGACGGTAAATCGCTGACCAAACTGGGCGCGGGTAAACTGACGCTGAGCGGCGCGAATACCTATAGCGGCGATACTAACGTACAGGAAGGCACGCTATGGCTGTCCGGAGACGGCTCGATTGGCGAGATGGGCAGCCAGCAGGCGGTGAACGTCGCTTCCGGGGCGACCTTCGGCGGCAGCAATGGTACGACCGTTAACGGTAAGGTGACCAACGAAGGGACGCTGGTCTTTGGCGACAGCGAGGAAACAGGCGCCATCTTCACCCTCAATGGCGATCTGATCAACATGGGGACAATAACCAGCGGTAGCAGCTCCAGCACGCCTGGCAATACGCTTTATGTCGATGGCAATTACACTGGCAACGGCGGCTCGCTTTACCTGAATACCGTCCTGGGTGACGATGATTCGGCGACCGATAAGTTAGTCATTACCGGCGATGCCTCCGGCACCACCGATCTGTACATCAACGGCATCGGCGATGGAGCACAGACCACTAACGGTATCGAAGTGGTGGACGTTGGCGGCGTATCGACCAGCGATGCGTTTGAGCTAAAAAATGAGGTTAACGCCGGTCTGTATACCTACCGTCTGTACTGGAATGAAAGTGACAACGACTGGTATCTGGCGTCAAAAGCACAGTCTGATGATGACGACAGCGGCGGTGATGACACGCCTTCGGATGGCGGTGACGATGGCGGTAATGTCACGCCTCCGGACGACGGCGGCGATGGCGGTAATGTCACGCCTCCGGACGACGGCGGCGACGGCGGCGATGTCACGCCTCCGGACGATGGCGGCGATGTCGCACCGCAGTACCGTGCGGATATCGGCGCGTACATGGGCAACCAGTGGATGGCGCGCAACCTGCAAATGCAGACCCTCTATGACCGCGAGGGCAGCCAGTATCGTAATGCCGATGGCAGCGTATGGGCGCGCTTCAAAGCGGGTAAAGCGGAATCCGAGGCTGTCAGCGGCAATATCGATATGGACAGCAACTACTCCCAGTTCCAGTTAGGCGGCGACATTCTGGCCTGGGGTAACGGCCAGCAGAGCGTTACCGTTGGCGTCATGGCGAGCTACATCAACGCCGATACCGACAGCACCGGTAACCGTGGCGCAGACGGTAGCCAGTTCACCAGTAGCGGCAACGTAGACGGCTATAACCTTGGCGTCTATGCCACCTGGTTTGCTGATGCCCAAACGCATAGCGGCGCGTATGTCGACAGCTGGTACCAATATGGTTTCTACAACAACAGCGTAGAGAGCGGTGATGCGGGTTCTGAATCTTACGATTCAACCGCTAACGCTGTCTCGCTGGAAACCGGTTATCGCTACGATATTGCGCTTAGCAACGGCAATACTGTCAGTCTGACGCCGCAGGCGCAGGTTGTCTGGCAGAATTACTCAGCAGATAGCGTGAAGGATAACTACGGCACCCGGATCGATGGTCAGGATGGCGACAGTTGGACAACGCGTCTGGGTCTGCGTGTTGACGGCAAGCTGTACAAAGGCAGCCGTACGGTTATCCAGCCGTTTGCTGAAGCTAACTGGCTGCACACCAGCGATGATGTGTCGGTATCGTTTGATGATGCCACGGTAAAACAGGATCTTCCGGCTAACCGTGCGGAGCTGAAAGTGGGTCTGCAGGCAGATATCGATAAGCAGTGGAGCGTTCGCGCTCAGGTTGCCGGGCAGACTGGCAGCAATGATTTTGGCGATCTGAACGGTAGCCTCAATCTGCGCTATAACTGGTAAGTTAGACAAAACCGGGCGGGTGTTCCCTGCCCGGTTTTGAGGCGAATGACAAACCGGTTGATCGTCGAATTGTGGTTACACCTTATCCGACGTGGCGTGTAGGTTGGGTGAGGCGAAGTCGAAACCCAACATCGCGCTGCAAAGGGTGGGGGAGTGTTGGATTACGTGCCCGGCGTGACGGATTTGACTTCACTTTCAAGCCAGCCGTCCTCCAGTCGCGTAGTCATAATATCGCCTGCTTTGACCTGTTTGATCTTTTTCAGCACCTTGCCGTTCGTTGTCGTCGAAACCGTATAGCCGCGCGCCAGCGTGGCTAACGGGCTGACCGCCTCCAGATGCGTGACCGCGTTGCCGAAACGCTCGCGCTGTTCGCTTAACCGTGAGCGGATATTCTCCGTCAGACGATATTCCAGCTGTTGGATGCGCGACTGCGCGCGGTGAATGCGCGGCTGCGGATTTTGCTGGCTCAGGCGTTGACTTACGCGCTGTTGGCGCTGAGTGGCCTGCTTAATCCTGGCCTCAAGCGCAAATCCCATCCGTTGGCGTAAACGTTCCAGGGCGGTTTGCTGACGGGCCAGACGCAGCTGCGGATGTTGCTGTTGCAGACGGTGAAAAATCTGCGTGAAACGGCGGCTGCGGTTGGCGAGGTAGTAGTCCATCGCCATGCCCAGACGCTGCTGCGCGGATTGAATCTGGCGCAACAACTCCTGCTGGTTGCGGCTGACAATTTCTGCCGCTGCTGATGGCGTAGGCGCGCGCAGGTCGGCGACAAAATCAGCTATCGTGACGTCGGTTTCGTGGCCGACGGCGCTGACTACCGGAATGCGGCTGGCAAAAATCGCCCGCGCCACGCGTTCGTCGTTAAAACTCCACAAATCTTCCAGCGAACCGCCGCCGCGTCCGACGATCAGTACATCACATTCGCCGCGCGCGTTCGCCAGTTCGATAGCATGAACGATCTGCCCCGGCGCGTCGTCGCCCTGGACTGCGGTTGGATAGATAATAACGGGCAGGGATGGGTCACGACGCTTTAGCACGTGGAGAATATCGTGCAGCGCCGCGCCGGTTTTCGAGGTGATCACCCCCACGCAGTGGGCCGGGGAGGGCAACGGTTGTTTATGCTGCTGATCGAACAAGCCTTCGGCCTGCAGTTTGGCTTTTAGCTGCTCATATTTCTGCTGCAACAAGCCTTCGCCCGCGGGCTGCATACTTTCGGCGATGATTTGATAATCGCCGCGCGGCTCGTACAGCGTAATATTGGCGCGTACCAGCACCTGCTGCCCGTGCTGCGGGCGGAACGTCACCCGGCGGTTGCTGTTACGGAACATCGCACAGCGCACCTGAGCGGTATCGTCTTTGAGCGTAAAGTACCAGTGGCCCGACGCAGGCTGCGTGAAATTAGAAATCTCGCCGCTGATCCATACCTGTCCCATCTCCTGTTCTAACAGCAGACGAACCGTCTGGTTAAGGCGGCTTACGGTAAAAATTGAGGAAGTTTGAGAGGATAACATGTGAGCGGGATCAAATTCTAAATCAGCAGGTTATTCAATCGATAGTAACCTGCTCACGGGGGATCGCAAGCACTATTTGCAAAAAAATGTAGATGCAACCGATTACGTTCTGTATAATGCCGCGGCAATATTTATTAACCTCCCAGGTGAGATATTGCCCATGCTACGTATCGCTAAAGAAGCCCTGACGTTTGACGACGTCCTCCTTGTTCCCGCTCACTCCACCGTTTTGCCGAATACTGCCGATCTCAGCACGCAGTTGACGAAAACTATTCGTCTGAATATTCCTATGCTTTCTGCGGCGATGGACACCGTGACGGAAGCGCGCCTGGCAATTGCCCTGGCCCAGGAAGGCGGCATTGGTTTTATCCACAAAAACATGTCCATTGAGCGCCAGGCGGAAGAAGTTCGCCGCGTGAAGAAACACGAGTCCGGCGTAGTGACCGACCCGCAGACCGTCCTGCCAACCACCACGTTGCATGAAGTGAAAGCCCTGACCGAGCGTAACGGTTTTGCGGGCTATCCGGTGGTGACTGAAGATAACGAGCTGGTGGGTATCATCACCGGTCGTGACGTGCGTTTTGTGACTGACCTGAACCAGCCGGTAAGTGTCTACATGACGCCGAAAGAGCGTCTGGTGACCGTTCGTGAAGGCGAAGCCCGTGAAGTCGTGCTGGCAAAAATGCACGAAAAACGCGTAGAAAAAGCGCTGGTCGTTGATGATAACTTCCATCTGCTTGGCATGATTACCGTAAAAGATTTCCAGAAAGCGGAACGTAAACCAAACTCCTGTAAAGATGAGCAGGGCCGTTTACGTGTCGGCGCGGCGGTCGGCGCAGGCGCGGGCAACGAAGAGCGCGTTGACGCGCTGGTGGCGGCAGGCGTTGACGTACTGCTGATCGACTCTTCTCACGGTCATTCGGAAGGTGTTCTGCAACGTATCCGTGAAACCCGTGCTAAATATCCTGACCTGCAAATCATCGGCGGCAACGTCGCCACTGGCGCAGGCGCTCGCGCACTGGCGGAAGCCGGTTGCAGCGCGGTGAAAGTGGGTATCGGCCCTGGCTCTATCTGTACCACCCGTATCGTGACTGGTGTGGGCGTTCCGCAAATCACCGCTGTTTCCGACGCGGTGGAAGCGCTGGAAGGCACCGGGATTCCGGTTATCGCTGACGGCGGTATCCGTTTCTCCGGCGACATTGCCAAAGCCATCGCCGCAGGCGCGAGCGCGGTGATGGTGGGTTCTATGCTGGCCGGTACCGAAGAATCCCCGGGCGAAATCGAACTCTACCAGGGCCGTTCGTACAAATCTTACCGCGGCATGGGCTCGCTGGGCGCGATGTCCAAAGGTTCCTCCGACCGTTACTTCCAGAGCGACAACGCCGCCGACAAACTGGTGCCGGAAGGTATCGAAGGCCGCGTAGCCTATAAAGGTCGCCTGAAAGAGATCATTCACCAGCAGATGGGCGGCCTGCGCTCCTGTATGGGGCTGACCGGTTGTGCTACCATCGACGAACTGCGTACTAAAGCGGAGTTTGTGCGTATCAGCGGTGCGGGTATCCAGGAAAGCCACGTTCACGACGTGACCATCACCAAAGAGTCCCCGAACTACCGTCTGGGCTCCTGATTTTCTTCGCCCGACCTTCGCGTCGGGCGATTTATTTAATCTGTTTCACTTGCCTCGGAATAAGCGTCAATGACGGAAAACATTCATAAGCATCGCATCCTCATTCTGGACTTCGGTTCTCAGTACACTCAACTGGTTGCGCGCCGCGTGCGTGAGCTGGGTGTTTACTGCGAACTGTGGGCGTGGGATGTGACAGAAGCACAAATTCGTGACTTCAACCCAAGCGGCATTATTCTTTCCGGCGGCCCGGAAAGCACCACCGAAGAAAACAGCCCGCGCGCGCCGCAGTATGTCTTTGAAGCAGGCGTGCCGGTATTTGGCGTCTGCTACGGGATGCAGACCATGGCGATGCAGCTTGGCGGTCATGTAGAAGGTTCTAATGAGCGTGAATTTGGTTACGCGCAGGTCGAAGTATTGACCGACAGCGCGCTGGTTCGCGGTATTGAAGATTCCCTGACCGCAGACGGCAAACCGCTGCTGGACGTGTGGATGAGCCACGGCGATAAAGTGACGGCGATTCCGTCCGACTTCGTGACAGTCGCCAGCACCGAGAGCTGTCCGTTCGCCATTATGGCCAATGAAGAAAAACGCTTCTACGGTGTACAGTTCCACCCGGAAGTGACTCACACCCGCCAGGGTATGCGCATGCTGGAGCGTTTTGTACGCGATATCTGCCAGTGTGAAGCCCTGTGGACGCCGGCGAAAATTATCGACGACGCCGTGGCGCGCATTCGCGAGCAGGTAGGCGACGATAAAGTGATCCTCGGTCTCTCCGGCGGCGTGGATTCTTCCGTCACCGCGATGCTGCTGCACCGCGCGATCGGTAAAAATCTGACCTGTGTATTCGTCGACAACGGCCTGCTGCGTCTCAACGAAGCCGAGCAGGTGATGGACATGTTTGGCGACCATTTTGGTCTGAACATTGTTCACGTACCGGCGGAAGATCGTTTCCTGTCAGCGCTGGCTGGCGAAAACGATCCAGAAGCCAAGCGTAAGATCATTGGCCGTGTTTTTGTGGAAGTGTTCGACGAAGAAGCGCTGAAACTGGAAGACGTGAAATGGCTGGCGCAGGGCACCATCTACCCTGACGTTATCGAATCTGCGGCGTCTGCAACCGGTAAAGCGCACGTCATCAAATCTCACCACAATGTCGGCGGCCTGCCGAAAGAGATGAAGATGGGGCTGGTTGAACCGCTGAAAGAGCTGTTCAAAGACGAAGTGCGTAAGATTGGTCTGGAGCTGGGCCTGCCGTACGACATGCTGTACCGTCATCCGTTCCCGGGGCCGGGCCTCGGCGTACGCGTACTGGGCGAAGTGAAGAAAGAGTACTGTGACCTGCTGCGCCGCGCGGACGCTATCTTCATTGAAGAGCTGCGTAAGGCGGATCTGTACGACAAAGTCAGCCAGGCGTTCACCGTCTTCCTGCCGGTCCGTTCCGTTGGCGTCATGGGCGATGGTCGTAAGTACGATTGGGTGGTCTCCCTGCGTGCCGTCGAAACCATCGACTTTATGACCGCACACTGGGCGCACCTGCCGTATGACTTCCTCGGTCGTGTTTCCAACCGCATCATCAATGAAGTCAACGGGATTTCCCGTGTGGTGTATGACATCAGCGGTAAACCGCCGGCTACCATTGAGTGGGAATAAGCCGATAATCCTTCCTGTGTTTTCATGAGCAGGTAAAAGTGAATTTAACCCTCTGTTTTTGCAGAGGGTTTTTGTTTATGTGCATAGATGAGTTTTCTGTGTAGCGCACAGCTCCTGACGGCAAATTTGACGTAATTACGAACCCACGAAGGTTGGCTGTATCTTGCCGTGGTCGTTGATTTGTTCTCGCGCAAAGTTATCGGCTGGTCAATGCAACCACGAATGACAAAAGATATTGTCCTGAATGCGCTTCTGATGGCCGTGTGGCGACGTCATCCCAAAAACAGGTGCTGGTTCATTCTGATCAGGATAGTCAGTACACCCGCTATGAATGGCTGAAATCGCACGGACTGGAGGGCAGTATGAGCCGTCGTGGCAACTGTCATGACAATGCGGTTGCAGAAAGCTTTTTCCAGCTACTGAAGCGTGAACGGATAAAGAAAAAGATCTACCAACGACTCAGAAGTGCCCAGGTTATCCGTGGCGATTCAGCCCAAATAAGGGGTATTTAAAATATAATAACTTTATTCTTCAACTATATAACCAACGTCCAGCTTTAGCACTTTCAACGAGCATACCAACCGTTAGTGGCTTACGCGGATCAGGCTCTTTACTTCCAAAGTACTCTGGATTCAGATAGTTGAGTATGTCAAATCCTTCTGGATCTACATTCCAACGCTTGAAGTACTCTTGTAGAAGTTCTTCACTATCTTCAAAAACGAGTTTAAGATCATCCCTAATACTGGTATCAAGCGTGATGGTTCGCTTTGGCCCACAGAGAAAGTACTTTTTAGTGTTATATTCCTGATCGATAAAATCGATAATTTCTTTCTTAATATCTCTCATTAGAAGTACGTCCACTGAATGCGATCTTTAGGAACCGCCACACGATTAAATGTATCTTTAATATCACGCTGGATATCATAAATCGTAGTGAATGTCATAACCCAACCGAGCCAGGGTACATTACGACCAACGAAACGACCTAAATTATTCGTTGAGCTTAGCTGTAATGAGTTGATGGTTTTGCCTGTCAACGTTGGTAATCTGATCCCAGGTGGCTCTTTACAAAACAAATTCTGACGTATAGGACTGGTCACCTTATTCTCCTCCCACGATGGTTATCTTCCTGATTTCGCATTGACTCTGGCGGATAGGTCGGAGCCGCAGGTGACCTTTGAGTATACGTTTACGGTAAAGCACTGCATCGACACAATAGCGGGTTTCCTGAAGTGCGTTGAGGTTGAGCCGCATCCGCCTATCGCAGAGATACTTACACAGTTTGAGAGTACCGTACGCCAGTGCCCGCTGGGATGCCAGATTTGCCCTGAACTTGTGCCAGCTACCGGGAGTTTAACCACGCTGAAGGCTATCGGGTTTTGTATTCGGTCGAGGGAATCTTAGTAACCGCGCATGTGATCTTATCACCCAGGCAGGATATCCCGCGGTTGCTCTTTAAGCGTCTGATCATGGCCTGAACCCATTGAGTGGGATTGTCTTTTTGCGTTAACGCTAAAGCTTCTTTTTCTTGCGCGGGCTTTTTAACGGATAACAGCTTAACGTTGTCCCGGCGTGGTGACAGAAAGCGATGATTGTTGCGCTTCTTTTTTATCCTGATGGTGCTGCCAGGCGCCGATAGAAGAGTAGACGAAACGTCCAAAGAAGAAGAGAAAACTGATAAGCAGTACGATACGGGTCATGCGAGTGTTAAATCGATGTCGTTTTCGCATACTGTTGGCCTGACTCACAAAGGGTTCCTTAACGTTGGCCCAGCGGTATGGGCGGGATCAGGCTGGGTTCTTCAAGGGTATTATCAAGGCGAAGAACGTAACAAGCCTGCGTTCACTCTACATTAAGGCATACTGCGAACCGATGGTCAATTCCTCTTAATGTAAAATTGCGTCAGTTGATTTATCTTATATTGTTATGGAAGATAATTTTAGTATTTACATTAATAATAAATTAATGATAACAAAGAATAAAAAGGCGAATAAAGGCTGCAGGAGAAAGGTAATAATTGACTTAAATCAAATGTTACTTTTGTTTAATAATTACAATCGATGACTATCGTGTGATGTATATCGCATCATCAATTTAAAGTCAGGTGGGATGCCTGTCTGTTAACGCCCCTTTGGGATTGGGGGGTTCTGCTGAGCATCTATGAAACTAAATAAAACTTATATAAATATCAGAGATAAATGGTGGGGACTACCGCTCATCCTTCCTTCGATTTTACTACCTGTTTTAAGTAGCGCAAATACTTATGCGCTTACCAGCACTGGAAATGTGGTTCTTTTTTACCTGCCGTTAGCTTTTATGCTTAGCCTGATGCTCTTTTTCGGCTGGGCAGCACTGCCGGGCATTGTGCTTGCTATCTTCTGGCGCAGATACCCGCAGACAGGGCTGTATGAAACCCTTTCTGTGACGATGCACTTTATCATTACTATCGTGCTAAGCTGGGGCGGCTATCGTGTCTTTTCCCCCCGGCGAAACAATGTTTCCCACGGCGACGCCCACCTGTTGTTTCAACGAATATTCTGGCAGGTATTTTGTTCTGCAACATTATTTCTGGTCATCTACCAGTTTGCCGCTTTTGTTGGCATGTACGAAAGCAAAGCCAGCCTGATGGGGGTAATGCCCTTTAATATCAACACGCTGATTAATTACCAGGCGTTACTGGTCGGTAACCTTGTCGGCGTGCCATTGTGCTATTTTATTATTCGTACTCTCCGCAATCCGCTGCACCTACGGGGGTATTATCAGCAATTAAAGCTACAGATTGATAGCAAGGCCACTAAAAAAGAGATCGTTATTTGGCTGGCCGTATTGACTACACTAATGTTTATACTGTGTATGCCATTGACTGATAATAGTTCAATATTTAGTACCAACTATACGCTTTCGTTATTATTGCCGGTCATGCTGTGGGGCGCGATGCGCTATGGCTATAAGTTTATTTCAATTATCTGGGCCGTCGTGTTAATTACGTCGATTCATTATTATCAGCGTTATATGCCCTGGTATTCAGGTTATGATACGCAATTAGCGATTACCTCTTCGAGCTATCTGGTTTTTTCTTTTATTGTTAATTATATGTCTGTACTGGCCACGCGTCAGCGCGTAGTGAGTGGTCGCGCACGGCGGCTGGCCTATCTTGACCCGGTTGTACATCTTCCCAATTTACGTGCGTTAAACCGCGCGCTCCAAAATGCGCCCTGGTCTACGATCTGTTTTTTACACGTGCCGGGCCTGGAGCTATTGGGTAAAAATTATGGCGTCATGCTACGCATCCAGTATAAGCAAAAGCTCTCTCACTGGATTACGCCGATGCTGGCCTCAAATGAGTGCGTCTACCAGATGTCAGGGCACGACCTGGTGCTGCGTCTTAATACAGAGGCGCATCAGCAGCGTATTGAAGCGCTGGATAAACATATTAAGCAGTTTCGGTTTATCTGGGATGGACTGCCGCTACAACCGCCTGTCGGCGTGAGCTACTGCTGCGTGCGTTCTCCGGTTAGCCACCTTTATCTTCTGCTGGGCGAATTAAGCACCAGTTCCGATCTTTCGTTGACGACTAACGCGCCGGAGGATTTACAGCGGCGCGGCGCAATGCACCTGCAGCGCGATTTGAAGGGCAGAATTGCGATGATGAATCGGCTGCAACAGGCGTTGGAGCACGATCATTTTTTCCTGATGGCGCAGCCTATTTTCGGCGTTCGTGGGGACGTTTACCATGAAATTTTACTGCGACTCAGGGATGACAACGGCGACGTTATCAACCCGGACAATTTTTTACCCGTGGCGCATGAGTTTGGTTTGTCTTCCGCTATCGATCTCTGGGTGATTGAAAACACGCTGCGGTTTATGGCGGCCAGCCGGGAATATATGCCCGCGCATCGTTTTGCCATTAATCTGTCGCCAACATCGGTATGCCGCGCTCGTTTCCCTGCAGAAGTTAAGCAGTTGCTTACGCAATATCAGGTTGAACCCTGGCAACTGGTTTTTGAGGTAACGGAAAGCAACTCTCTCACCAATGCTGAGCAGGCGCAGTTGACGCTGGGACAGCTACAGCAGTTTGGCTGTCAGATAGCGATTGATGATTTCGGTACTGGCTACGCCAGCTATGCGCGGCTGAAAAACGTTGACGCCGATATTCTTAAAATTGATGGCAGTTTTATTCGCAATATAGTGTCAAACAGTCTCGATTATCAGATTGTGGCTTCTATTTGTCATTTAGCGCGAATGAAAAATATGCAGGTCGTCGCGGAGTATGTCGAGAGCGAAGAAATACGAAGCGTCGTGCTCTCGTTGGGGATCGACTATCTTCAGGGATATTTAATTGGCGAGCCGCAGCTATTATCTGAGATTCAGTAAAGACAGACGCCGCGGCGCGGCGTCTGGCTCACAATTTACGCGGCGATCTCCGGCGAGCTTTCTTCCTCAATATTGAGACGCCAGCCAGTTACAGCTTCCCAGTACTGCTGTTCTTTTTCCAGATCAAGCAGTACCAGCGCATTCTGGCTGAACCAGTCATGCGGAAAACATAACGTCCAGTGGCTGTCATCGGTCGTTAGTCGCAGCGTTGGCGGCGTGGTGGTCGCCTGCCGCTGGTTGTTCAGTAATACGCCCAGCCGAAGTAGCTGAATTAACGGCAGATACTGTTTTTTCTTAAACAGCGTAAAGCGGGGCATATCATCCAGTTTTATGGCTTTACGATGGTAACGCACCAGCGTCGCCATCATCATTTGCTGCTCCTGATTAAAGCCGGGCAAATCGCTGTGTTGCAGAATATAAGCCGAATGGCGATGTAAACCGCTGTGATTAATATTCAGTCCAACCTCATGCAGCATTGCCGCCCAGCGAAGCAACGCTTCAAGCTGCGGATGCGCCAGTTTTGGCTGCTGGGCCTGCCACTGTTCGTACATCTGCATGGTGGTTTCCAGCACGCGTCTGGCCTGTTCTCTGTCAATGTTGTATTGATTGGCCAGACTTTTTGCGGTACGGCTGCGAACATCCTGATGGCGGAAGCGGCCTTCCATTTCATACAGCACGCCTTCGCGCAACGCGCCGTCGGAAAGGCGAAGCTCGCGGATAGCCAGAGCATCAAAAACGCCGCACAGAATCGCCAGGCCCGGCACAAAGACCGCTTTTCGTTCTTCAGACAGACCCGGCAGGCTGAGCGCATTAAAGGAGCGGTGCTTCAACACTTCTGACTTCAGTTTATCGAGGCGCTCCGGCGTAATGAAGCCATCTTTCTCACCCAGCGCCAGGAGAACTTCATGAGCGGCCTTAATCGTACCGGAAGCGCCCATCGCTACGTTCCAACCCTGAATACGATACTGCCAGGTTAAGGTTTCCAGTTTTTGCGCCGCCGCCATTCGGGCGCGCTGGAAGTTTTCTTTATTGATAATGCCGCCGGGAAAGTAGAGCTGCGCGAAGCTCACGCAGCCCATACGACGGCTTTCAACCAGCCTGGGTTCGAAGTTTTCGCCAATGACCAGCTCTGTTGACCCGCCGCCGATATCGATCACCAGCTTGCGGCCTTTTTCCGGCTGCGTATGTTCTACGCCCATAAAAATCAGGCGCGCTTCTTCGTTACCGGAAATAATCTCTATCGGGTAGGGAATAACCTTTTCCGCGCGTTTGAGAAAATCAGCGGCATTTTGCGCCTGACGTAACGTATGGGTGCCTACGATACAGACGCTGGAAGGGGAGAAACCTTGTAAGCGTTCAGCAAACAGCGACAGACAGCTAAGCCCCCGTTCCATGGCTTCTTCGCTGAGTTTGTTATCTGCGCCCAGCCCGTCCGCCAGATGGACGCGCTGTTTTAAACGGCCGATAATCTGCATTGCGCCGTCAACCACGCGGGCAATAACCATATGAAAGCTGTTTGAGCCGAGATCGACCGCAGCGAACTCCTGCGGGCGGGGGGATTTATCGTAAATTGGCATAGCGTTAGTCTGGTTGCTCGAGTGATTTGATGTAGTCATAAATTGCCAGCTGCGCCTGGACTTTACGGCGATTGCCGCGCGGTACGTAGCGGTTGCTGAGTTCTTTATCGATAAAACGCGCTTTTACCGTGTCGCTAAACAGAATGTCAATGATATCCAGGACGCGTTGTTTAAGCCGCGGGTCGAGGATAGGCGTAGCGACTTCGATACGGTAGTCAATATTACGCGTCATCCAGTCAGCTGAAGAGAGCCAAACTTGCTTATCACCGCCGTTTTCGAAAATATAAACCCGATCGTGTTCCAGATAGCGATCCACAATGCTAATCGCGCGAATATTATCGCTAATGCCTTCCAGTTGCGGAATAAGAGAACACATACCGCGCACCAGCAGATTGACCTGGACGCCCGAACCCGACGCGGCGTATAGCCTGTCGACCAACCCTTTATCGACCAGGTTGTTAAGCTTTAAGGTAATCCCTGACGGTAAGCCTTGCTGGGCATTGGCGATTTCACGATCGATCATCTCATACAGCAGACGCCGTGAGTTTTGTGGAGAAACCATCAAATAATCGAAAGTGACCGGGCGATAGGGGTTTTCAATAAAATTAAAGACCCGGCGCACTTCATTGGTAATGCGCGCATCGGCGGTCAGCAGCGAATAATCGGTATACAGCCGCGCCGTTTTTTCGTTGAAGTTACCGGTGCCGATATGCGCATAACGCACCACGTCATCGCCCTCTTTTCGTGAGATGAGGAAGAGTTTGGCGTGAATTTTCAGCCCGGGCGCAGAGAAAATAACATGGACGCCCGCTTCGGTTAACCGCTTGGCCCAGTGAATATTCGCCTCTTCATCGAAGCGCGCCTGCAACTCCACCACCACGGTGACTTTTTTGCCGTTATGGGCGGCATGGATCATCGAGTCAATAATGCGCGAGTCTTTCGCTACGCGATAAATATTGATTTTGATCGCCAGCACGCTTGGGTCAAACGACGCCTGACGCAGCAGTTCCAGCACATGTTCAAAGGTGTGATAAGGATAATAGAGCAGCACATCACGTTCACGAATCGCGTCGAAACCGTTACGAAACTTCTCTTTATCAAACCAAAGATGGCGTAACCGCGGTAACGGTTTATTGACCAGGTTGGCTTTACCGACATTCGGAAAATTAATAAAGTCTTTAAAATTGTGGTAGCGCCCGCCGGGTACGATTGAGTCATACCGGGAGATCGTCAGTTTTTCCCGCAGCACGTCGACCAGCGCGGCGGGCATATCGCGTTGATAGACAAAGCGCACAGGTTCAGCGGTCAGGCGCTGCTTCAGGCTGGAAGACATCAGCTCCATCAGACTGGATTCCATCTCATGCACCAGGTCATATTCGGCATCGCGGGTCATTTTCATCGAATAGGCATTAAGCGCGTCATAGTCGAAGAACCCTTTAAAAATGTCATCCAGGCAGTAGCGCAGAATATTATCCAGAAGGATCATCGGCTTGCGTCTGCGCGGTGTTTCCGGCGGCAGATTAACGAAGCGTGGGACTTTGTCGGACGGTATCTCCAGCAGCGCATAGTTGATGGTGTCGCCGCGGATAATCTCCACCGCCAGATAGGTGTAATCATCTTTTAAAAACTGAACAAGATCCGTCTCCCGGTTAATGAGAATCGGGGTAATATGCTGGCGCAAATAGTGCTTAAAATAGTGGCGCAACCAGCTTTGTTGGTTCACCGAGAGCTGACGCTCGTTGATCAGAAAGATTTGATTACGCGCCATTTCCAGCAGTAATTCGTTGTACAGGCCGTCGAACTCCTGGTCTGCTTTCAACACGCGGGACTGAATTTTGCCTAACAAATGGCGTGAATGAGAATTTGAACCCTGTTCTTCGCTGATAATAATGCGTCGTTTCAGTTCAGCGAAACGCACTTTGTAGAACTCGTCGAGGTTATTAGAATAGATTCCCAGGAACCGCATCCGCTCAATCAACGGGTTGGATTTGTCCGCCGCTTCCTGTAACACGCGTTCGTTAAATGCTAACCAGCTTAGTTCTTTCTCGATATATAGCTTTTCCTGACCCATTACTACCTATACTCCGTTTTATTCACGGGACACTGCCTGATGATTATGGCGAGCATTACGCGTTAATGTCCAACTGCGCCAGAAAAATATGACAATAAACTGATAGCATAAAGGAAGGGAAAAGAGTAGGCCGGATAGGCATTTATGCCGCCATCCGGCAAGCAGACGCAGTCCTGTTCGATGACGTATTATTCGTCAGACGCATAACCTTGCGGCGGCAGACGACGCCCGTCCAGCCAGGCGGCGTTATCGCGCATCTTTAGACGCCCCTGCGCAAACCAGCTAATCACCAGCGGATAAATCGCATGTTCCTGAGTCTGTACGCGTGCGGTGATATCATCTTCGCTGTCGTCGGCAAAAACCGGCACCTTCGCCTGGAGAATGACCGGGCCGCCGTCGAGCTCGTCTGTCACGAAATGTACCGAGGTACCGTGCTCCTCATCGCCGTTTTCCAGCGCCTGGCGATGGGTATGCAACCCCGGATATTTTGGTAGCAGGGAAGGGTGAATGTTCAGCAGACGCCCGTAGTAATGCGCGACAAACATCGGACTCAGAATACGCATAAAACCAGCCAGCACGACCACATCGGGCGCATACTCGTCTATCTTGCGAATCAACTCGCGATCGAAGGCGTCGCGGCTGTCAAACCGATCGGCAGTCAGCGCTTGCGCCGGAATGCCGGCTTCTCTGGCGCGTTCAAGGCCGAACGCGTCGGCCTTATTGCTGAATACTGCCCTGAGGGTGCCTTTAATTTTCTTCGCTTCGCAGGCATCGATAATCGCCTGTAAATTGCTTCCATTGCCGGAAATCAGCACCACAATATTCATTATTCAATAACCACACGCTGTTCGGAATCAGAGGCTTTGATAATACCGATTTTCCATGCGTTTTCACCTTTCTCGTTTAGCAGAGCAAGCGCTTTGTCCGCTTCCGGAGCGGAGAGCGCTATCACCATGCCGACGCCGCAGTTAAAGGTACGGTACATTTCATGTCGACTGACATTACCGGCGGTTTGCAGCCAGGTAAAGATGGCGGGCCACTGCCATGACGACTCATTAATTACCGCCTGGGTATTCTCCGGCAGAACGCGCGGAATATTTTCCCAAAAGCCGCCGCCGGTGAGGTGGGCGATAGCGTGCACATCGACGTTTTCAATCAGTTCCAGAACCGATTTTACGTAGATACGGGTCGGTTCAAGCAGATGATCGGCCAGCGGCTTCCCTTCCAGCAGAGTGGTTTGTGGGTCGCAGCCGCTAACGTCAATAATTTTCCGCACCAGCGAATATCCATTCGAGTGCGGGCCGCTGGAGCCGAGTGCAATCAGCACGTCGCCTTCGGCAACCCGGGAGCCGTCGATGATTTCTGATTTTTCGACTACGCCGACGCAGAAACCCGCCACATCGTAATCTTCGCCGTGATACATGCCCGGCATTTCCGCCGTCTCGCCGCCGACCAGCGCGCAGCCGGATTGCAGGCAGCCTTCGGCAATACCGTTGATCACGCTGGCGGCGGTATCGACATCCAGTTTACCCGTGGCATAGTAATCGAGGAAAAACAGCGGTTCCGCGCCCTGAACGACCAGATCGTTTACGCACATTGCCACCAGATCAATACCGATAGCGTCGTGGCGCTTTAAGTCCATCGCCAGGCGAAGTTTGGTGCCTACGCCGTCAGTGCCGGAAACCAGTACCGGTTCACGATATTTTTGCGGCAACGCGCACAGCGCACCGAAACCGCCCAGACCGCCCATAACCTCCGGGCGGCGAGTTTTCTTCACTACGCCTTTGATTCGATCAACCAGAGCGTTACCCGCATCAATATCGACGCCGGCATCTTTATAGCTAAGAGAGGTCTTATCGGTCACTGCCTGGTTCCCCACGTTTTTTCTTGCGGTAAAAGTTAAATTCGGCGCAATTCTAACAGGGAAAGCAAACGTTTGCGAGCGTGGTCTGCGCCCTGGATATCCGGACGATTTTTTTGGCATGGTTTCGGTCGCTGCTTGAAAATTTCTCTGTTGGTAAAAAAGAAAAGGATATCCAGCACTTGGTTTACGACAGGCGGTCGGGACAGGCCATTCATCCTTAAAATTGCTAAGATTCAAACGGTTGTTAGCCTTTATCGCCTGTTTCAACGTGAGTGATTTATACTCACTTTTCCGCTATCTGCGCTTTTGGTTGATCCAGGTCAAGCATACATTGTGTTGCGTCAGAGAGGAAAAGCGGTATAATCCGGCGATTTTTTTGTGGTTGCCAGTCATCTGAGGATAGGAGAAGAGTATGAAGATCGTGGAAGTCAAACACCCACTCGTCAAACACAAGCTGGGTCTGATGCGTGAAAACGACATTAGCACTAAACGCTTTCGTGAACTCGCCTCAGAAGTAGGCAGCCTGCTGACGTATGAAGCGACAGCCGACCTGGAAACGGAAAAAGTCACTATCGAAGGCTGGAATGGCCCGGTGGAAATCGACCAGATCAAAGGTAAAAAAATTACCGTTGTGCCGATTCTGCGCGCGGGTCTGGGCATGATGGAAGGCGTTCTGGAAAATGTACCGAGCGCGCGTATCAGCGTAGTCGGGATGTACCGTAACGAAGAGACGCTTGAGCCAGTACCTTATTTCCAGAAACTGGTATCGAACATTGATGAGCGCATGGCGCTGATCGTCGACCCGATGCTGGCGACCGGCGGTTCTGTCATCGCGACCATCGACCTGCTGAAAAAAGCAGGCTGTAGCAGCATTAAGGTGCTGGTGCTGGTCGCCGCGCCGGAAGGCATTGCAGCGCTGGAAAAAGCGCACCCGGACGTTGAACTGTACACCGCCTCTATCGATCAGGGGCTTAACGAGCACGGATACATTATTCCGGGGCTTGGCGATGCCGGCGATAAGATTTTTGGTACCAAATAAGTGAATAAATAATTAAAAGCCGACTTTAAGAGTCGGCTTTTTTTTGAATAAAACAACTCATAACAAACACACTTAGAGGAAAACACTATGACGCGCCGTGCTATCGGGGTGAGTGAAAGACCGCCGCTTTTACAGACAATCCCGCTTAGTTTACAGCACCTTTTCGCCATGTTTGGCGCGACCGTGCTGGTGCCAGTTCTGTTTCATATCAACCCCGCGACGGTGCTGCTGTTTAACGGTATCGGAACGCTGCTGTATCTCTTTATCTGCAAAGGTAAAATTCCGGCCTACCTCGGATCGAGCTTTGCCTTTATTTCCCCGGTACTACTGCTGTTGCCGCTGGGTTATGAAGTGGCGCTGGGCGGTTTTATTATGTGCGGCGTGTTGTTCTGTCTGGTCTCTTTCATCGTTAAAAAAGCGGGCACCGGCTGGCTGGATGTGATGTTCCCGCCTGCGGCAATGGGCGCAATCGTTGCCGTCATCGGTCTGGAGCTGGCTGGCGTCGCGGCGGGGATGGCCGGATTGCTGCCTGCGCAAGGGCAGTCGCCGGACACGAAAACAATTATCATCTCCATGGTCACGCTGGCGGTGACGGTGTTCGGCTCCGTACTGTTTCGCGGTTTCCTGGCGATCATTCCGATTTTGATCGGCGTGCTGGCGGGCTATGCGCTGTCATTCGCGCTGGGAGTGGTCGATACCACGCCGATTGCCCAGGCACACTGGTTTGCGCTGCCGACTTTCTATACGCCGCGTTTTGAATGGTTCGCGATCCTGACGATTCTGCCCGCGGCGTTGGTCGTGATCGCCGAGCATGTCGGTCATCTGGTGGTGACGGCGAATATCGTCAAAAAAGATTTAGTGCGCGATCCCGGTTTGCACCGCTCGATGTTCGCTAACGGACTGTCGACGATCGTCTCCGGTTTCTTCGGCTCCACGCCGAATACCACCTATGGGGAAAATATTGGCGTCATGGCGATCACCCGCGTTTACAGTACCTGGGTTATCGGCGGCGCGGCGATTTTCGCCATTCTGCTTTCCTGCGTTGGCAAACTGGCGGCGGCGATTCAGATTATCCCGTTACCCGTGATGGGCGGCGTCTCGCTGCTGTTGTACGGCGTTATCGGCGCGTCGGGGATTCGCGTCTTGATCGAATCAAAAGTCGATTACAACAAAGCGCAAAACCTGATCCTCACCTCGGTGATTTTGATCATCGGCGTGAGCGGCGCGAAAGTGCATATTGGCGCGGCAGAATTGAAAGGGATGGCGCTGGCGACCATCGTCGGGATTTGCCTGAGCCTGATTTTTAAACTGATTAGCCTGTTGCGTCCGGAAGAAGTGGTACTGGAGGCAAATGATGCGGAGTCTCCGCATCAGTAACGGGTTGCCGGGCAGCGATGCTGCCCGGTTCTATCTCAAGGGAATTATGTGGTAAACTCAGCGCGATTTTATGTCATCCTGGGTTGAGGTATCTCTGAACACACCGGCACAGCTCTCTTTGCCACTTTATCTTCCTGACGACGAAACTTTCGCAAGTTTCTGGCCGGGGGATAACGCCTCTCTACTGGCCGCGTTACAAAACGTGTTGCGCCAGGAACATAGTGGATATATCTACCTTTGGGCGCGTGAAGGCGCGGGCCGCAGCCATTTGCTGCACGCCGCCTGCGCTGAACTGTCGCAGCGTGGAGATGCGGTAGGCTACGTCCCGCTCGATAAACGTACCTGGTTCGTGCCGGAAGTGCTCGACGGTATGGAACACCTCTCGCTGGTGTGTATTGATAACATTGAGTGTGTCGCTGGCGATGAACTGTGGGAGATGGCGATCTTTGATCTCTATAACCGCATTCTGGAGTCCGGTAAGACGCGGTTATTGATCACCGGCGATCGGCCGCCAAGACAGTTAAATTTGGGCTTGCCCGATCTCGCTTCCCGTCTGGACTGGGGGCAAATCTATAAACTCCAGCCTCTTTCCGATGAAGACAAACTTCAGGCGCTACAGTTGCGCGCCCGGTTACGGGGGTTTGAACTGCCGGAAGATGTCGGGCGGTTTTTACTCAAACGTCTTGATCGCGAAATGCGCACGCTGTTTATGACGCTGGATCAGCTCGATCATGCGTCGATCACTGCCCAGCGAAAACTGACGATCCCGTTTGTCAAAGAGATCCTGAAACTGTAATACGCCGCGACGGCGGCGTTCAACGGTTAACCGAGGATGTCCAGCACCTGCTCAGGCGGTCGGCCAATGCGCGCCTGACCATTTGCCACCACAATGGGGCGCTCCATCAGTTTAGGGTGTTCAACCAGCGCCTGGATTAACGCCTCTTCACTCAGCTGGCTATCCGCCAGGTGAAGCGTCTTATAGAGATCTTCTTTCTGGCGCATCAGTTCGCGCGCGCTGGACATGCCCAACATACGCAGCAGTTCCCGCACGGTGGCGGCGTCGGCGGGCGTATCCAGATAAAGCACCACTTCCGGTTCCACGCCGTTAGATTTTAGCAGGTTCAGCGTGTCGCGGCTCTTCGAGCAGCGCGGGTTATGGTAGATTTTAATCGTGTCGGTCATGAGTTCTCCTTGTGACGCCATCCGGCTAATAAACGGCGATTACATTTTCGTGTATGGCTTGAAGCGTTCCTGTAACTGGCGCAACTGGTCGATACGCGCATCGTAACGCGCCTGTTGCTGGCTACCCAGTTTTGCCTGGGCGCTGGCGCTACTGAGCAGTGAAATTGCCTGATCCAGTCGTCCCGCCAGCGCATAACTTTCAGCGCGCGCCGCCAGCTCCTGATCGCGGTTGTTCAGCGCGGCTTCGGCCTGAGCAAGCAGATCCCAGCCGTTACCGTCATCTTTATGGCTAAAGGTGTAGCGATTCAGAATGGTTTCCGCCGCTTTCGGCTGGCCTCCCTGGAGGTACGCATTGGCGAGGTTTAACTGCAGCACAGGATTAACGCGCAGATCGCGGGCATTTTTCAGGCGATTAATCGCGTCGTTGGCTCTTTTCTGCCCCAGGTCAATATCGGTGGCGAGGTCAAGATACCAGGCATTGTTCGGCTCTGCGCTTAACAGCGGCTGCAACGTTTTGCGCGCTTCATCGTACTTGCTCGCTTCCATCGCCTGCAACGCCCGGCCATATTGCGCCGCATGTTGCTGACGCACGTTGCCTTTAGACCACTGATCCAGCAGGTCGCTGGTAAGCTGGTTACGTCCGGAATTGTACATTCCCAGGGCGCGCGCTTTGGCGAGATAGAAGTCAGCGGAAGATTGCACCACGACCGGACGCATCTGGTTGGCACGGTTGCGGGCATCCGCAAGGCGGCTTTCCGGTAAGGGGTGAGTGAGCAAAATTTCAGGTGGTCGCGTGGAGTAACGCGCCTGGTCGAGCAGTTTTTCGAGGAAAGAGGGCATCGCCTGTGGGTCAAATCCGGCGCGTTGCAGTACCTGAATACCAATACGGTCGGCTTCTTGCTCATTTTGCTGGGTGAAACTTATCATTCCCTGGCGCGTTCCCGCCAGAGTACCGGTTAGCGCCGCCATACCGGCCTGTGGGCTGGCCATGGCCAGCAAAATGGAACCCAGCGCGCCCACCCAGGTAAGCGGCGCGCTGCGCTTTTGATCTTCCATCGCGCGCGCCAGATGGCGCTGCGTCACGTGGGAGATTTCATGCGCCATGACTGAAGCTAGCTGGCTTTCGTTATCCGCGTAGCGAAAAAGTGCCGAGTGCAGCACCACATTGCCGCCAAAGAACGCGAACGCGTTGATTTCGTCATTATTGATCAAGAAAAAATGGAAGGGCGTTTTGACGGAGTCGGCGTGCGAGACCAGACGCATCCCCAGCGCGTTAATGTATTGCACCAGCAGCGGATCGTTGATTAACGGCGCGCTGCCGCGTAGCTGGCGCACATAAAAGTCGCCCATTTGCATCTCTTGTCCGATAGAAAGCGTGCTTCCTGCCGAGGTTCCCATATCGGGCAGCGTGTCGGCAGGGTCGGCAAATGCGGGCGCGACCTGACCGAGAGCCAATGCTGCAATGAGGGTTGCCACCAGGTTTTTTTTCAACTGCCTGAACATAACCTCTATCCTGTTGTTTTGAGATAGCCCTTTGACCAACGTCGTGAAATATCGTTCCACGCTCCGACACTTCATAAGTGTAACTGTGATGAGCACAGACTCACTATTTTAGTTTCCTGAATCAACGATAAAAAGCGAAGTCTTTTTTGTGACATTTCGATACAATTCGGCATCACAATCCCGCAGTTGAGTTCTGGGAAGGGTTTTATGCTCGAAATGTTAATGCAATGGTATCGCCGTCGCTTCAGCGACCCGGAGGCGATTGCCTTGCTGGTCATTCTGGTGGCTGGTTTTAGCATCCTCTTTTTCTTTAGCGGCCTGTTAGCGCCGCTGCTGGTCGCTATCGTACTGGCCTACCTGCTGGAGTGGCCGACGGCGCGCCTGCAGGCGATTGGCTGTTCCCGGCGCTGGGCAGCCTCCATTGTCCTTATCCTCTTTGTCGGCATTCTGTTATTAATGGCGTTTGTGGTGATGCCGATTGCCTGGCAGCAGGGTATTTACCTGATTCGTGATATGCCCGGTATGCTGAATAAACTGTCCGATTTTGCCGCGACCTTGCCGCGACGCTATCCGGCGCTGATGGATGCGGGCATTATTGATGCGATGGCGGAAAACATGCGTACCCGGATGCTTAACATGGGCGATTCGGTGGTGAAGTATTCGCTGGCTTCGTTAGTCGGGCTACTGACGCTGGCGGTATATCTGGTGCTGGTGCCGCTGATGGTCTTTTTCCTGGTAAAAGATAAAGAGCAGATGCTGAATGCCGTGCGCCGCGTGCTGCCGCGTAATCGCGGGCTGGCGGGGCAGGTGTGGAATGAGATGAATCAGCAGATCACCAACTATATCCGCGGAAAAGTGCTGGAGATGGTGGTGGTGGGCGTAGCGACCTGGCTGGGCTTTTTGCTGTTTGGCCTCAACTATTCGCTGCTGCTGGCGGTACTGGTGGGCTTTTCAGTCCTGATTCCCTATATCGGCGCCTTTGTGGTGACAATTCCGGTGGTGGGCGTCGCGCTGTTTCAGTTTGGTCTGGGGACGGAATTCTGGAGCTGTTTTGCCGTTTATCTCATTATTCAGGCACTGGATGGCAATCTGCTGGTACCGGTACTTTTCTCCGAAGCGGTGAATTTGCATCCGCTGGTGATTATTCTGTCAGTGGTGATTTTCGGCGGTCTGTGGGGGTTCTGGGGAGTGTTTTTCGCCATTCCATTGGCGACGCTGATTAAAGCCGTTGTCCATGCCTGGCCGGATGGTCAGGTGACGGATGCCTCATCCTGAGCGGTCTGTACAAAAGTTGTAAAGCGTGAACGACATCATAGTGCCCTGCCGCGATTTTGCGCACGCCTGATGAGGGACAAGCGCTTAGAAAGCCGCTCTTTTTTTAATGCCGCACCGTGTTGCGGCATTTTTATTGTTGGAACCTACAAAATTCTCGCTGTAAAGCTGCCAAAATTTGGTGACTTAGCCTAAGCATTCTTCTGAGAAATTCGTTAATAAGTGACATCATTGATGCGAGATTGTTTTTTTAATGTGAAGCGATAACGAAACAGGGAATGAGTGTGTTGAGAAAACATTACTTGAAAGGGTATACCGCGCGGCAAATTGTACAGCGAGCCATGAAAATTATTCCTTACTCGGTAAACGTCATGGATGAACATGGCGTCATTATCGCGTCTGGCGAACCTTCGCGGCTTCGCCAGCGTCACGAAGGGGCCATTCTGGCGCTGAAGGAAAACCGTATTGTAGAAATTGATTCCGCTACCGCCAATCAGCTAAAAGGCGTGCGATCCGGCATTAATCTTCCCATCTCTTTTCATGAACAGCTTATCGGCGTGGTCGGCATTACCGGCGAGCCGGAGGAGGTTCGCGCGTATGCCGAGCTGGTTAAAATGGCGGCGGAGCTGGTGATCGAGCATATGGTGCTGATCGAACAGCGACAGTGGGATAAACGCTATCGCGAAGAGCTGATCAACCAATTGATTTTGCGAGAAAATTCAACAGAGTCGTTGCGCTCTATGGCGGCCTATCTGGGCATTGATCTGGCGGTTCCCAGAGTGGTGCTGATTATTGAACTTTCCCAGCCGGATCGTGAAGCGCTGCGCAATGTAATGGATTATTTCGAGAATCACGCGCGCAACCATTTGGTGACGTTTACCGAATTTAATGAATTAATCATTATTAAGCCTATCACGTTAAAAGAGGGAAAGTGGAATACCCGCCAGGAAATGGGTGAATTGCAGATTTTTAAATCATGGGCTGCATCATCGGGCTTTAGCCGTATTTTGGTTGGGGGCTATTTTGCCGGCGAGACGGGATTGCACCGATCTTTGCTCACTGCGAGAGCCACGCAGGCGATGGCGAAAAGACAAAAGCTGCGCAGCCAGTACATTTTTTATCATGACCACGCGCTTCCCGCGCTGCTAAGCGGGCTGTCTGAAAGTTGGCAAGTGCAGGAGTTATCGCGTCTGTGGCTGCAACTGGCGCAACATGACGCGAAAGGCGTATTGCAACAGACGCTGCGGACCTGGTTTGAACATAATTGTGACCTGACGCAAACGGCCAAAGCATTGCATATTCATGTGAATACATTGCGCTATCGCTTACAGCGCTGTGAGGATATTACGCACATAAAAATCAATGAGTTAAAAAGTACGCTTTGGCTTTATATCGGTATGGAGCTCCAGGCCGAATCTGTACCGTCCGACAAGTTACCGCTGCCTGGTCGAATCGAAATTTGTTGAAAGCTCCAGCGGATTTTTAGGCGGGTTTTTCCATACTGCGCGTTCCATGTTAAAGGAGGCGCAGTATATGACGTCGATATCCACCCTGGGAGCCATTGCCGCATTGGTTGTGGCCATCGTATTAATTTTAAGAAAAGTGTCGCCAGCCTACGGCATGATGGCGGGCGCGCTGGTCGGCGGTTTGATTGGCGGCGCCGATCTTCTGCAAACCGTGTCGCTGATGGTGTCAGGCGCGCAGGGCATCGTTAATGCCGTATTGCGTATTCTGGCCGCAGGCGTACTGGCGGGCGTATTAATTGAGTCCGGGGCGGCGAATACGATTGCTGAGACGATTGTCCGCAAAGTGGGGGAAACCCGGGCATTATTGGCATTAGCCATTGCCACACTATGTTTGACCGCTGTCGGCGTATTTATTGATGTGGCGGTGATTACCGTCGCGCCGATTGCGCTGTCGATTGCGCGTAATGCAGGCCTGTCAAAAAGCGCTATTCTGCTGGCGATGGTCGGCGGCGGCAAAGCGGGTAACGTGATGTCACCCAACCCGAACGCTATTGCCGCCTCCGATGCGTTTCATGTTCCTCTTACCTCTATTATGCTGGCGGGCGTGGTTCCGGGCATCGTTGGGCTTATTATCGCCTATCTGTTAGCGAAACGGCTGAATAATAAAGGCGCGGGCGTCGCCGATCATGAAGTGACTCACCATGATGACTCCGTCGCCAGACCCGGCTTTCTGGTGGCGATTAGCGCGCCGCTGGTCGCTATTTTCCTGCTTTCTCTCCGTCCATTTGCCGGCATTTCCATTGACCCGTTAATTGCCCTGCCCGTAGGGGGATTGGTCGGTCTGCTGTTGATGGGACGCGCGCGCCACTGTAACCAGTACATGGTCGCCGGTCTGATGCGTATGGCGCCTGTCGCTATTATGTTGCTGGGAACCGGTACGCTGGCCGGCATTATCGCTAATTCCGAACTTAAAGATGTCCTGATTCATGGCCTCACCGCTTCGGGATTGCCGTCCTGGCTGCTGGCGCCCGTGTCTGGCGCCATGATGTCAATGGCGACGGCCTCAACCACGGCGGGAACGGCGGTGGCGTCCGGCGTTTTCTCTCCCACGTTACTTGAACTTGGCGTTTCCGCCCTGGCGGGAGCCGCTATGATCCATGCGGGCGCCACGGTGCTGGACCATCTGCCGCACGGCAGCTTTTTCCACGCGACGGGCGGCAGCGTCAATATGCAAATTCATGAACGTTTAAAGCTAATGCCGTATGAAACGCTGGTGGGGTTAGCCATTACCTTTATTTCTACTCTGATGTTCGGTTTCTTTGGTTTTGCAGGATAATCCCTATGAAAATTGTTATTGCTCCTGATTCATTTAAAGAAAGTTTGTCCGCAATGGCGGTCGCTGAGGCGATAGAAAAGGGGTTCCGCGAAATTTATCCTGACGCCGACTACGTTAAAGTGCCCATGGCGGATGGCGGAGAAGGAACCGTACAATCAATGGTGGAGGCCAGCGGCGGGCGTTATGTCGACCAGTGGGTACAAGGCCCGCTTGGGCAACCGGTGGCCGCGCGCTGGGGAATGCTGGGCGATAGCGATACCGCCGTGATTGAAATGGCGGCGGCATCCGGGCTGCATCACGTTTCGCCTGAATTGCGCAACCCGCTTAATACCACCAGCTACGGCACCGGCGAGTTAATCGTCGCGGCGCTGGAGCGTGGCGTAAAGCGTATTATTCTGGGAATTGGCGGCAGCGCGACGAATGACGGCGGCGCGGGGATGATGCAGGCGCTTGGCGTTATATTGCGCGATAAACAGGGGCGCTCGCTTTCTCCGGGCGGTGAGGCGCTGGCGGCGCTGGCCTCTATCGATCTGTCCGGTTGTCACCCATTGCTGCGTAAGGTATCGATAACCGTGGCGTGCGATGTCAACAATCCGCTGTGTGGTCCCCAGGGCGCATCGGCCATTTTTGGCCCACAAAAAGGGGCGACAGCGGAAATGGTGAACACCCTGGACGCGGCGCTGGAAAACTGGGGCCGACATATTTATCAGGCTACGGGACGTGAGGTGATTAACGCTCCCGGCGCGGGCGCGGCAGGTGGAATGGGCGCCGCGCTTTTAGGGTTGCTCAATGCGGAATTACGCGCCGGCGTAGAGATTGTCGTGGAAACGCTACAGCTTGAGCAGGCGGTTAAAGATGCCGATCTGGTGATTACCGGAGAAGGGCGGCTGGACAGCCAAAGTATTTGCGGCAAGACGCCGATTGGCGTCGCCAGAGTGGCGAAGCGGTATCATAAACCGGTTATCGCGCTCGCCGGTGGGCTGCAACACGATCATCACGTTGTGTATCAGCAGGGTATCGATGCGGCGCTGTCGATTTTGTCGCATATCGTTACGCTGCCGGAAGCCTTACACGAGGCGGAATATAACCTGAGCCTGTCGGCGCGCAATGTGGCGGCGATATGGCGTCTGGCGCGGCAAGCCTGACGGCACATTCCCTTTCCAGGCCGCACATCAGCGCGGCCTGAGGCTTTTACGCGTTTTCTTTCAGCCAGTTCAGCACCACATCATGGTGATTGCTGGTTTTAAAATCATTAAAGACGTGTTCAATCTTACCATCAGCGTCAATCAAAAAGCTGATGCGGTGAATGCCGTCATACGTTTTGCCCATAAACGACTTTTCGCCCCAGACGCCGAACTGTTCACACACCTGATGGTTTTCATCGGACAAAAGGGTAAAGTTCAGCAGCTCTTTTTCAGCGAAACGGGAGAGTTTTTCAGGTTTATCGGTGCTGATGCCCAGCACGTCCACGCCTGCTTTTTTGAGTTCGTCCATGTTATCGCGTAAGCCGCAGGCCTGCACGGTACAGCCGGGTGTCATGGCTTTTGGGTAGAAATAAACCAGAACGCGCTGTCCCTGGAAGTCGGTCAAATTTACTTGTTCCCCGTCTTGATCCGGCAAGCTAAATTTCGGTGCGATATCACCGGCTTTCAGTGGATTCATTACTTAACTCCATCCTGTTCATCATGTTGTGAGTAATTGACGACGTTTATACTGCCTTGCGCATTGAGTTCTGTACATAGTGCTTTAAAGGCTTGCTCAATATTTGCGGAATTTTGCGACGCCGGGCTATGTGCGGTGATTTGAATAAATAATTGCGCAGCTTTATCACCTTCAGCCGGCTGCGTGCGGGAGACCAGCTCCGCAATATTCATTTCATGACTATTAAACAGCGCGGTGAATCGCTCAATTAAATGCGGGGAGTCGGCGACCTCAACCTGAACCCATACCGTCGCGGGCATTGCCGGGCGGGGACGGTCGGACGTCCGTTTCATCACAATCAGCAGATCCAGCTCCGCGCCTTTTAACGGCAATGTCGATTCAATCAAGGTAATCGCGTTCCACGTGCCGGACAACAGCATAATAAACGTGAATTCATCGCCCAGCATCGCCAGTCGGCTGTCTTCGATATTACAGCCGCAACTGCTGACATGGCGAGTAATGGTATTCACAATACCGGGCCTGTCGGCGCCCAGCGCAGTGATAACCAAATAGTGTTGTGATGACGGTGTCAAACCAGTTATTCCTTTGAGCGGTGAGGTAATCTTAAGGAAACCATAAAAAAAACCTGCATACAACAATCAGAACGGCTTTGGTCGCTTGCTTTTATTGCCATACCAAACGTACCATTGAGAGACTTGTTTGCACAGAGGATGGCCCATGTTCACGGGAAGTATTGTCGCGCTTGTTACGCCGATGGATGAGAAAGGTAACGTCAGTAGGTCTTGCCTGAAAAAACTCATTGATTATCATGTCGCCAACGGTACCTCGGCGATTGTTTCGGTTGGCACTACCGGCGAGTCTGCCACGCTAAGCCATGATGAACATGGCGATGTCGTGATGATGACGCTGGAACTGGCTGACGGACGTATTCCGGTTATCGCCGGCACGGGCGCAAACGCGACCGCGGAAGCGATTAGCCTGACGCAGCGTTTTAACGATAGCGGCATTGTTGGCTGCCTGACGGTAACGCCGTACTACAATCGCCCCACGCAGGAAGGTTTGTTCCAGCATTTCAAAGCCATCGCGGAACACACTGACTTGCCGCAAATTCTGTATAATGTGCCGTCCCGTACCGGTTGCGACATGTTGCCGGAAACCGTGGGTCGTCTGGCGGAAATAAAAAATATTATCGCTATCAAAGAGGCGACAGGGAACTTAACCCGCGTTCACCAGATCAAAGAGCTGGTTTCAGACGATTTTATTCTGCTTAGCGGCGATGACGCGTCTGCGCTGGACTTTATGCAACTGGGTGGTCATGGCGTGATTTCCGTTACGGCTAACGTAGCGGCGCGCGAGATGGCTGACATGTGCAAACTGGCGGCGGAAGGGCAATTTGCCGAGGCGCGCGCTATCAACCAGCGTCTGATGCCGTTACACAACAAACTATTTGTCGAACCCAATCCTATCCCGGTGAAATGGGCATGTAAGGCATTGGGTCTTGTGGCGACCGACACGCTGCGCCTGCCAATGACGCCTATCACGGACCATGGTCGTGACATCATCAAAGCAGCGCTTCAGCATGCTGGCCTGCTGTAAAGTTTAGGGAGATTTGATGGCTTACTCAGTACAAAAGTCGCGCCTGGCGAAGGTTGCGGGTGTTTCGCTTGTTTTGCTGCTCGCTGCCTGTAGTTCCGATTCGCGCTACAAGCGCCAGGTAAGCGGCGATGAATCCTATCTGGATGCCGCGCCGCTTGCTGAACTTCACGCCCCGGCAGGAATGATCCTGCCGATAACGACCGGCGACTACGTTATTCCGGTCACGAAGGGGAGCGGCGCGGTTGGTAAGGCGTTGGATATCCGTCCGCCAGCGCAGCCGTTAGCGTTAGTGAGCGGCGCGCGTACCCAGTTCTCTGGCGATACCGCTACGCTATTGGTGGAAAATGGTCGTAGCAGCACGCTGTGGCCGCAAGTCGTCAGCGTGATTCAGGCGAAAAATTATCCGATTGAAAAACGTGACGATGCCAGCCAGACCCTGACGACCGATTGGGTGAACTGGAACCGCCTGGATGAAGACGAACAGTATCGTGGACGTTATCAAATCTCGGTGAAGCCGCAGGGCTATCAGCAGGCGGTAACGGTAAAACTGGTTAATCTGGAACAGGCTGGCAAGCCGGTCGCTGACGCGGCGTCGCTGCAGCGCTATAGCACGGAAATGATGAACGTCATTTCCGCCGGTCTGGATAAGACCGCTACGGATGCGGCAAATGCCGCGCAGAACCGTTCCGCCGCAACGATGGATGTGCAGAGCGCCGCTGATGATACCGGTTTACCTATGCTGGTCGTTCGCGGTCCGTTCAACCTCGTGTGGCAACGCCTTCCGGCCGCGCTGGAAAAAGTGGGCATGAAAGTCACCGACAGCACTCGCTCTCAGGGCAGCATGGCGGTAACGTACAAACCGTTGTCTGACAGCGACTGGCGGGATCTGGGCGCTAGCGACCCGGGCCTGGCGTCCGGAGACTATAAATTGCAGGTCGGCGATTTAGATAACCGCAGCAGCTTGCAGTTTATCGATCCTAAGGGGCATACTCTGACGCAAGGCCAGAACGACGCGCTGGTTGCCGTCTTCCAGGCAGCGTTCAACAAGTAATTTAACAGGGCTGGAGTAATCCGGCCCTTTTTTCTGATAAGATACGCAAACGTGTGCGTCGGTACAAAAACGCGATTTAACCGCTATTTCGCACCACAATTACAGGCCGACGTCTCCGGCAGGCGTAGCAGGAAATGAATACTTATCGTTAATTCACACCCAGGAGTGTTAAAGATGCAAAAGCAAGCTGAGTTGTATCGTGGTAAAGCGAAAACCGTATACAGCACGGAAAACCCGGACCTGTTGGTGCTCGAATTCCGCAATGATACGTCAGCAGGGGATGGCGCGCGCATTGAACAGTTTGATCGCAAGGGCATGGTAAATAACAAATTCAACCATTTCATTATGACCAAACTGGCCGAGGCGGGCATCCCGACCCAGATGGAACGTTTGCTGTCTGATACCGAGTGTCTGGTGAAGAAGCTGGAGATGGTGCCGGTTGAATGTGTGGTGCGCAACCGTGCGGCTGGGTCGTTGGTCAAGCGTCTGGGCGTGGAAGAAGGCATGGAGCTTAACCCGCCGATATTCGATCTGTTCCTGAAAAACGACGCGCTGCACGACCCGATGGTGAATAGTTCCTACTGTGAAACGTTCGGTTGGGTAAGTCAGGAAAATCTGGCGCGTATGAAAGAGCTAACCTACAAAGCCAACGACGTACTGAAAAAACTGTTTGATGACGCGGGTCTTATCCTGGTGGATTTCAAACTGGAGTTTGGCCTGTATAAAGGCGAAGTGGTGCTGGGCGATGAGTTTTCGCCGGACGGCAGCCGCCTGTGGGATAAAGAGACGCTGGACAAAATGGACAAAGACCGCTTCCGCCAGAGCCTGGGCGGTCTGATTGAAGCCTATGAAGCCGTCGCGCATCGCCTGGGCGTGAAATTAGATTAATTCCGCTTCTGACCGGGGGGCAACCGCTCTCCGGTATCATCCTTTCCTCATTCTGATAGCGTTTACCTGTGGTAATCCTGCGCCTGACCGCCTACGATCATCTGTATAACAAAGAGAGAATGAGGTGATTATGCGCTGGCAAGGGCGTCGTGAAAGTAACAATGTAGAGGACAGACGTAATCGGCCAGGCGGCCCCTCGCTGGGTGGTCCTGGCTTTCGTCTTCCGCGCGGAAAAGGCGGCATCATTCTGTTGGTGGTGGTGTTGGTCGCAGGGTACTATGGGGTGGATTTAACCGGTCTGTTGACCGGTCAGCCGGTTTCGCAGCAGCAGTCGACGCGTTCGATAAGCCCCAATGATGATGAAGCGGCAAAATTTACCTCGGTGATTCTGGCGACGACCGAAGATACCTGGGGGCAACTCTTTCAAAAAATGGGGCGCGGCTATCAGCAGCCAAAACTGGTGATGTACCGTGGTATGACGCGCACCGGCTGTGGTGCGGGTCAGTCCGTGATGGGGCCGTTTTACTGCCCGGCGGACGGCACCGTCTATATCGATCTCTCATTTTACGATGATATGAAAAATAAGCTGGGCGCGGACGGTGATTTTGCTCAGGGTTATGTCATCGCCCACGAAGTCGGCCACCACGTACAAAAACTGTTAGGTATTGAGCCGAAAGTACGCCAGTTGCAGCAAAACGCGTCGCAAACGGAGGTGAATCGCCTTTCGGTGCGCATGGAGCTACAGGCGGATTGCTTTGCTGGCGTGTGGGGACACAGTATGCAGCAGCAAGGCGTACTGGAGGCGGGCGATCTGGAAGAGGCGCTCAATGCCGCACAGGCTATCGGCGACGATCGCTTACAGCAACAGGGGCAGGGGCGCGTCGTGCCGGATAGTTTTACCCACGGCACCTCAGAACAGCGCTACAGCTGGTTTAAGCGTGGCTTTGACAGCGGTGACCCGGCGCAATGTAATACGTTTGGCAAAAACTTTTGATAAACCGGGGCAGGGATGTCTGATATCGATGCGCTACAGGCGTTAACGTCGCAAATGACACAGGAAGGCATTCGCCGTTTACTGGTCATCAGCGGCGATGCGGCGTGGTGCCGGGAGCGGGCCGAGGCGATACGCGCTGCGCTGCCCGGTGACTGGCTGTGGGTCGCGCCTGACGCGCCCGCCCAGCCGCGCTGTACGCCACAGGCGTTACAAACGCTGCTGGGCCGTGAATTCCGTCATGCGATATTTGATGCCTGGCAGGGCTTTGACGCCGCAGCGTTTGCCGCCCTGAGCGGGACCTTGCAGGCCGGAAGCTGGCTGCTTCTGCTGATGCCGCCGTATGAGACGTGGGAAAGCAGGCCTGATACCGATTCACTGCGCTGGAGCGACTGCGCGCAGCCTATCCCCACACCGCAGTTTGCACAGCATCTTAAACGGACTCTTTCCCGCGATCCGCAAACGCTGCTTTGGCGACAGCGCCAGCCGTTTTGCTGGCCATCTTATCCTTTCCGTGGACGCTGGCGACCCGCCACCGGCGAGCCGCAGCCGGAGCAGGCGGCTATCTTATCGCGTTTACGTGAAATGCCGCCCGGCGTGGCGACGGTGATTGCCCCCCGTGGGCGCGGCAAATCGGCGCTGGCCGGGCAATTCATCTCCCGGATGGCGGGTACGGCTATCGTGACCGCACCGGCGAAAACGGCAACGGATATCCTGGCAGCGTTTGCCGGTGAGCGGTTCTGCTTTATGGCGCCGGATGCGTTGCTGGCGAGCGGGGCAAGAGCCGACTGGCTGGTGGTTGACGAGGCGGCGGCAATCCCCGCGCCGCTGCTGCTGCAACTGGTTTCGCGCTTTCCCCGCATACTACTCACCACCACCGTTCAGGGCTACGAAGGCACCGGACGCGGTTTTTTACTTAAGTTTTGTGCCCGTTTTCCGCAGCTTCACCGCTTCACGCTTCGTCAGCCTGTCCGCTGGGCGCCAGAATGCCCGCTGGAAAATATCGTCAGCGAGGCGCTGATATTCGACGATGAAGCGTTTGCGCAGGCGCCACATGGCGCGATAGCAATCTCGGCGTTTTACCAACAGGCCTGGGTGAATACGCCCGCGTTGCCGAGGGCTGTGTATCAGTTACTGTCGGGGGCGCACTATCGTACTTCGCCGCTGGATCTGCGCCGAATGATGGATGCGCCAGGACAGCATTTCTTGCAGGCCACGGCGAATAACCGTGTGGCGGGCGCTGTCTGGCTGGTCGAAGAGGGCGGGTTATCCGCAGAACTCAGTCAGGCTGTATGGTGCGGTTTCCGGCGTCCGCGTGGAAATCTGGTGGCGCAGTCGCTGGCGGCGCACGGTAGCGACCCTTTAGCCGCGACGCTGGTCGGGCGTCGCGTAAGCCGTATCGCAGTGCACCCCGCTCGCCAGCGCGAAGGCATCGGTCAGCAGTTGATTGCCTGCGCGTGCATGCAGGCGGCGCAGTGTGATTATCTTTCCGTCAGCTTCGGCTATACGCCGGAGCTGTGGCGTTTCTGGCAACGCTGCGGCTTTGTACTGGTACGGATGGGCAACCATCGGGAGGCGAGCAGCGGTTGCTATACGGCGATGGCGTTATTGCCGCTGAGCGACGCGGGAAAACGGCTGGCGCAGCAGGAACACCGGCGTTTGCGCCGCGATGCGGACATCCTGACGCAGTGGAACGGCGAGGCGATACCGCTGGCGGCGTTAGACGAACAGGCGCTTAATGATGAAGACTGGCGTGAGCTGGTCGGCTTTGCGTTCGCGCACCGTCCGCTACTGACATCGTTAGGTTGCCTGCATCGTTTACTGCAATACAGCGCATCGCCATTACCGGCGCTGAGAGGGCGGCTGGAAGAAAAAGCCAGCGATGCCGAACTGTGCGCCCGGCTACGCATTTCAGGCCGTAAAGCTCTGCTGGCGTTGCAGCGTGCGCAGGCGGCGCAGGCGCTGATTGCGTTGGATGCCGGACGAACGCAGCGTTTACGCGACGTAATGCCCGGCGGTGGGGAGCATGCCGGATAGCGATACCTGTCCGGCATGATATCCGGTTACTTTTTCGGCTGATCTTTCTTCGGCCAGTCGTCTTCATCGTCCCACTTATCGTTAAAATCGCGATGCGGGGGCAGCTCAGGTTTATTGGCAAGGAATTTCTTATGGTCGATGCGTTTGAGATCTTTGATCACATTCAGCAGTACGCCTACCAGAAACACCAATACCAGAATCCACCAATATTTTGCCAGCCAGTCCATGCTTATTTCCTCTTACCGGAACGCTCATCAGGCGACGAGCTGTTCCATAATGCGTTGATACATACGGGCCAGTAGCTGGAGATCGGCGGCATTCACACATTCATTAATTTTATGAATGGTGGCGTTCACCGGCCCCAGTTCTACCACCTGCGCTCCCATACGGGCGATAAAACGTCCGTCTGACGTACCGCCCGTCGTCAGTAATTGCGGTTTAATTTCATTATAGTGCTCAATGGCGTTTACCACCGCGTCCACCAGCTTGCCGCGTGCGGTCAGGAACGGCTGGCCGGAAAGCCACCAGTCTACGGTATAGCGTAGCTGATGCTTCTCAAGCAGCGCATGTACCCGCTCTTTGATCATCTCATCGGTCAGTTCCGTGCTGAAACGGAAGTTAAACTGCACGAACAGTTCGCCGGGAATGACATTATTGCTGCCGGTGCCTGCCTGGATATTGGCTACCTGCATACTGGTGGCCGGGAAAAAGTCATTGCCCCGATCCCACTCGATAGCGACCAGTTCATTAAGAAAAGGCGCGGCGCGATGAACAGGGTTATCCGCCAGATGCGGATAGGCGACGTGCCCCTGAACGCCATGGATAGTGAGGTTACAGGTGAGAGAACCGCGACGCCCGTTTTTGACGACATCGCCCACAATTTCAGTACTGGAAGGTTCGCCGACCAGACAGTAATCCAGCCGCTCGTGACGGGCCATCAGCGCTTCAACCACCTTTACGGTGCCATTTTTTGCGCTGGCTTCTTCATCAGAGGTAATCAAAAATGCGAGACGACCCCGGTGATGAGGATGCTGCGCAACAAAACGTTCAGCAGCCACCACCATGGCCGCCAGTGAACCTTTCATATCTGCCGCGCCGCGACCGAACAACATTCCGTCGCGAATCGTAGGTTCAAACGGCGGATTGATCCAGCGATCGACATCGCCAGCCGGTACGACGTCAGTATGCCCGGCGAACGCCAGCGTTTCGCCACGCCCACGCCATGCCCAAAAATTTTGCGTGTCGCCAAAATCCATATGCTCAATGGTAAAACCGATTTTACGCAGGCGTTCAATCATTAATGCCTGACAGCCTGCGTCATCCGGACTCAGGGAGGGGCGACGAATAAGTTGCTGTGTCAGCTCAATAACCGGGCACGACATAGACTACACCTCATCAAAAAACTGCTGATAACGGGATTCACTGAAACCAAGCAGCATAGGCTTCCCGGGCGCGCAGAGCAATGGGCGTTTGATGATTGCCGGCTGTTCAACCATGAGAGCAGCGGCGGAGTCGGCATCGGTAATCCCGCTGCGGTCGCCTTCATCCAGTTTGCGCCATGTTGTGCCGCGCGTATTCAGTAACGGCTGCCAGCCGAGTTCGGCAATAAAGGTATTAAGAAGAGGGAGGTCTATGCCATCCACACGGTAATCGTGAAAACGATAATCAATGCCATGCTCCTCCAGCCAACGGCGCGCTTTTTTGATCGTGTCGCAATTCTTAATGCCATAGAGGGTAATCATATTGAATCCTTTAACGCGAAATTCGAATAAATAATCAATAGTATCGTCTGCGGGATAATAAGTGTGGCTGTTAATGGTTATTTATCCAGCGCTGATCGGCAATCAATATAACATTGTTGAGTGAATGTGAATAATGATTCCAAAACGTTCCAGATGTGGCTTGTTTATAATTCGCGAGGAAAATCCTATTTTGCGCACATGCAATTGTTTGTTTTTTAACCCGATTTGATAAAGTAGTAGAAAAGGTATTAATGTTGCTAAATATTGCAGTAAGTCACATAAAATTTACGGCTACAGCGCCATAGTAATATCATAGACAGTATAACCAGAGGATATCGCAACAATCGGTTAAATGAACTTCTCTCTATACCGCTAACTACGTAGAATACCCATAATAATAAGAGAGGCTATTATGATTGAACGTGAACTGGGGAACTGGAAAGATTTTATCGAAGTCATGCTTCGTAAATAAATGCCTGGAAGGCACCGCGCTCCCATAGGGGATAAGAAAAGGCGACTCAACGAAAGTCGCCTTTTTTGTGCCCGACACCTCGTATCAGGCTGGCCGGGAGCTTATTCCGGGCGCGGCTTCAGCGGGAAGCGGCGACGTATCAGCACGAAAAACAGGGGTACAAAGAAGATAGCCAGAATGGTTGCTGAGATCATTCCCCCCATCACGCCGGTTCCGACAGCATGTTGGCTACCCGAGCCTGCCCCGGTGCTGGTGGCCATCGGCAATACGCCAAAGATAAACGCCAGCGAAGTCATCAGTATCGGTCGCAGGCGCTGGCGGCTGGCGTACAGCGTGGCGTCTAACAGCGCGTGTCCCTTCTGATTCATTTCGTTGGCGAATTCCACAATCAGAATCGCGTTTTTCGCCGAGAGGCCGATAACGGTCAACAGCCCCACCTGGAAGTAAACATCGTTTTCCAGCCCGCGCATCCAGGTAGCGAGTAGCGCGCCAATGACGCCGAGCGGCACAACCAGCATCACCGAGAAGGGCACCGACCAGCTTTCATACAATGCCGCCAGACACAGGAAGACGACTAATAGCGAAATAGCGTACAGCGCGGGCGCCTGCGCGCCGGAGAGCCGTTCCTGGTAAGACATGGCTGTCCATTCCAGGCCAAAACCGCCCGGTAGCTGATGCACCAACGACTCCATGACATCCATCGCCGTCCCGGTACTGACTCCCGGCGCGGCCTCTCCGACAATTTCTACCGCCGAATAGCCGTTATAGCGTTCCAGACGCGGCGAGCCGGTTTCCCAGCGCGAGGTGGCGAAGGCGGAGAAGGGGACCATGCCGCCATCTTTGTTACGGACATACCAAAGATTAATATCATCCGGCAACATACGATATTTCGCTGCGGCCTGAACATAGACCTTCTTCACGCGACCACGGTCCATAAAGTCGTTGACGTAGCTCGATCCCCAGGCTGTTTGCAGGGTGTCGTTGATATCGTCAATCGATACGCCCAGCGCCTGCGCTTTCCGTTGGTCAATATCAATTTGCAGTTGCGGGCTGTCGTCCAGGCCGTTGTGGCGCACGCGGGTCAAGGAACTGTTTTTCCCGGCCAGCTCAATGAGTTGATCTCGTGCGGCCATCAGCGCGTCATGGCCTGCTCCGGCGTGATCCTGTAATTCCATATCAAAACCGGCGGAGCTGCCCAGACCGCTAATTGCCGGCGGGCTGCTGGCGAAGACGCGAGCTTCTTTAATCTGGTTAAACGCTTTTGTCGCCCGCTCAATAATGGCGAACGAGGAGCCGGTGGTGGGATCGCGCGCGTCCCAGTCTTTCAAGCGAACAAACATGCGTGCGACGTTTTGCCCATTCCCGCCAGGGCCGGAACCTACCGTCGAGAAGACCGACATAATGTTGTCTTTCTCATGGGTGAAGTAATAGTTTTCAACTTTTTCAACGACTTTCAGGGTCTGCTGTTGCGTAGAACCGCTCGGTAGCTGGATAGACGTAGTGAACATGCCCCGATCTTCTTGCGGTAGAAAGGAGGTGGGGAGACGCAAAAACAGGAACACCATGCCGCCAAGCAACAGAACATAAATCAGAATCCAGCGCAGGCTGCGATGCAAAATTTTCGCTACGCCTTTCTCATAACGTTCGGCATTACGATTGAAGGTACGGTTAAACCAGCCGAAAAATCCGCGTTGCCCGTGCTGTTCGCCTTTGTGCAGCGGTTTTAATAACGTTGCGCACAGCGCCGGTGTCAGGATCATGGCGACCAGCACCGACAGCACCATTGCCGAGACAATGGTGATAGAAAACTGACGATAAATCGCCCCGGTGGTACCGCCAAAGAACGCCATCGGCACGAATACCGCAGACAGCACCATCGCGATACCGACCAGCGCCCCCTGGATTTGCCCCATGGATTTGCGCGTCGCTTCACGCGGCGTGAGTCCTTCTTCGCTCATGATACGTTCGACGTTCTCCACCACCACGATGGCATCGTCGACCAGGAGCCCGATTGCCAGCACCATCGCGAACATGGTTAATGTGTTAATACTGTAGCCGAACGCGTAAAGCACGGAGAAGGTGCCCATTAATACTACCGGCACGGCGATCGTCGGAATTAGCGTGGCGCGAAAGTTTTGCAGGAACAGATACATCACCAGGAAAACCAGCGCGATAGCTTCCAGCAACGTTTTGACCACATCGATAATCGAGGCTTTGACAAAGGAGGTGGTTTCATACGCGATCTTGTATTCCAGCCCTTGAGGGAAGTACTGCGCCAGCTCGTTGAGGCGATCCAGCACCAGCTTCGCGGTCGCCATTTCGTTCGCGCCGGAAGCCAGCTTAACGCCAAGACCGGAAGCCGGCTTGCCGTTAAAACGGCTGAGGTAGTCATATTTTTCCGCCCCCAGCTCCACGGTGGCAACATCGCCCAGTTTGACCTCGGAACCGTCCTGATTAACGCGCAGGGTGATATCGCGAAATTGTTGCGGCGTTTGCAGCAATGACTGCGCATTAATGGTGGCGTTCAGCGCCTGTTTGTCGACCGAAGGCGTACCGCCAAGCTGCCCGACGGCGATTTGCGCATTCTGCGACTCAATTGCATCGGTCACGTCTTTCGTGGTCATCTGAAAACTATTCAATTTGGCCGGATCGAGCCAGATACGCATAGAGTACTGTGAACCATAAGCGTCAATATCGCCGACGCCGTTGACGCGGCTGAGCGGGTCCTGAATATTACTGGCGACGTAGTCGGCGATATCCTGCTTGTCCATAGAGCCGTCGGTAGAGACGAAAGCGATGGTCAAAATATTGGTATCGCCCGTTTTGCGTACCGTGACGCCTTGATCCTGTACCGCCTGCGGCAGTTTACGCATCGCGGACTGTAACTGGTTTTGCACCTGCTGAACCGCCTCATCAGGATCGGTTCCCGCAATAAAGCTCAGGGTGATGGTCGCCTGTCCGGTTCCGCTGCTTTGTGATGACATGTACATCAGATTATCGAGGCCCGTCATATTCTGCTCAATAACCTGGGTTACGGTATTTTCCAGCGTTTGCGCCGACGCTCCCGGATAATTCGCGGTAATACGTACGTTGGGCGGCGCCAGATCGGGATATTGTTCAACAGGTAAAGAGAAAATGGCTAACGCCCCTGTCAGACACAACAGGATAGCCAGCACCCAGGCAAAAATGGGGCGATCGATAAAAAAATTCGCCATTAAAGGGAAACCTCGTGTTTCTACATATCGTTATAGATTTGAACTGCTTCACTGTAGCGGCAAGCTACGAGCCAAACGTGGAGAAATAAAGGAGATAATGTAAATTATCATGCGCTTTTACAGCATACTTTTTGTGCCAACGCCGGAAAGCCTGACATCTGGCCTTCCGGCGATTTGCCGTTCTTTACGTTAACTGACTCTCTTCCTTGTTGGAGGAGCGAAAACTGATACTGACCAGTGTGCCGCCGCCGGAGGGTTGCGAAAAATTCAGCGTGCCGCCAAGGCGCTCCGCGCGCTCACGCATTATATTCAGACCATAGTGTCCGGCAGGCTCATGCGGTTCGCCGATACCAATGCCATTATCGCGAATATAAACGGTATGATCGCCGTCAGGCGCGGTGACGCAGCTCACGGCGATTTCGCTCGCGTTGGCGTGTTTAATGGCGTTCAGGACCGCTTCGCGCACAATTTGCAACAAATGCACCTGCATTTGCGCATCCAGCGCCAGCGTGGGTAAACGGCAATCCAACGTGAGTTTGGCCGGGGTCTGACTCTGTAAATCTTCCAGCATCTCATGCAATGCGGAGGGTAAATCGGCCTGCTGTAACGTCAGACGGAACGTGGTGAGTAGCTCGCGAAGCTGACGGTAGGCGTCGTTCAGCGCTCTGGAAAAATCCGCCATGATGCTTTGCGCGCCGGCGTTATCCTCAGGAATAGCGCGCTTCAAAAGCGTTAACTGAATACGTAAATAAGAAAGTACCTGCGCCAGCGAATCGTGTAGCTCACGGGCAATCGTCGCGCGCTCTTCCATTAACAAAAGTTGCTGGAAGTGTTTTTGCGCCTGATTAAAGTACAAACCACGCCCCAGCATCGTGGAGACGCTGTTCAGCAGCGGCGTAGAGGCATTAACGTTGGGGCTTTGCCAGTGGAGTTCGCCATAGACCGTGTCCTGCATCGTCACTGGCAGCATTTGCATCGGCAGGTCGGGGCTTTGCGTGCCTTCGCTAATCCGCCAGTTATCGCCCACGGTTAACTCCAGATACCAGGCGGCGTCATGTTCACGGACAATTTGCAAAATATGGCGAAAACAGTGGACATCGATTTGGCTGGTATTCAGCGCTTGGGAGCACTGGTATAACACCTCCAGGCGGCGGTGCGCTTCGTGCAGATCGTGCGTTTTTTCTTCCACCGAGGCTTCCAGCGAACGATAAAGTTTATGCAGCTCGCTCGACATCTGACTAAACGTTTTCGCCAACAATCCCAGCTCATTGGGTAAGCTGGTATCCAACGGCAGCGGGGCGAACTGACCATGTTCAATTCGCTGACTGGCGGTGACCAGTTGATTCAGCGGGCGAACGACCTGCTGGCGAATACGCCGTAGGGTAAAAAAGACCAGCGTAAATATGCCGATACCGCCCGCCAGCGATATGGCGACGACCAGCATGACTTTACGCTCGGCGTAATGCTGTAACGCCAGAACGAAGAGATCAATTTGATCGACATAATTGTTGATATTGGTCTGATACCAGGCAATGTCGCCGTCCTGTAGGCGGCTATTCATCTCCAGCCAGTTGGCGTGCAGGCGCGCATAGCGAGTTTTCACCGCCTGCGGCACATACCAGGCGTTGAGATTTTGCAGTACCGGCGAGTTGAGCGCGTGCTGGAAAAGTTGACGATGCGCATTAATCTGCGGGCTACGGCTTTGCAGATCGTAACCCAGCCGATAGCTCTGCATTCGTAGCGAACCGGCGATATTGATCGCTTCGGCATCCCGTAAACTGCTGGTCAGCGTCAGTAATGCGCTGCCGGTGGACAGAATAGACAACAGCACAATATAGAAAAAAGCCTTAGCCAGACTGGCTGAGACCGGGCGTTTAACCGTCACGCTGGCACTCCCCGCATTTAGCTGAATCACAATTGCATTTGCTTTGAAATAAATTGATCTGCCACAGGTTCTGGACAGATAGTTGTGCTTCCTGGGCAGATGAACATTGCCGACCCCGCCTTCGTCAGTTAATAACAATGCTCATATAAAGAATAAGGTTTTTACAACCAAAACAGAAGGATGCCATGAATCGTTTTATTATGGCCAATAGCCAGCAGTGTCTGGGCTGCCATGCCTGCGAGGTCGCCTGCGTAATGGCTCACAATGATGAGCGACATGTCCTGACGTCACAGCGCTATCAGCCCCGAATTACTGTCATCAAACATCAGCGCCAGCGCAGCGCGGTTACATGTCACCATTGCGAAGATGCGCCCTGCGCCCGTAGCTGTCCGAACGGCGCGATCGCGCATATTAACGACAGCGTGCAGGTCAATGCGCAGAAGTGTATCGGCTGTAAATCCTGCGTCGTCGCCTGCCCATTCGGCACCATGCAGATGGTATTGACGCCCGTCGCGCCAAACCAGTTCAAAGCCAGCGCGCATAAATGCGATCTGTGTCAGGGACGTGAACAGGGTCCGGCCTGTGTGGAAAATTGCCCGGCGGATGCGCTGCAACTGGTCACCGAAGACTCGTTGACCCGTCTGGCTAAAACGCGACGGCTGCGTACCGCCCGGCAGGAGATTCGCCCCTGGCATACCGTGGATACACAACACAGTGGGACAGCAAGCAGCAAAGTCGAGCGTATGCAGGCGACGCCGCCGCGCGGCGAACCGGATAAACTGGCGATTGAAGCGCGTAAAACCACCTTTGAGGAAATTTATCTGCCGTTTCGCGCCGCGCAGGCGGAGCGTGAAGCGGCCCGCTGCCTCACATGCGGGGAACACAGTATCTGCGAATGGACCTGTCCGCTGCATAACCATATTCCCCAGTGGATCGAACTGGTGAAAGCCGGCGATATTGATGCGGCGGTAGAGCTTTCCCACCAGACCAACTGTCTGCCGGAAATTACCGGGCGCGTCTGTCCGCAGGATCGGCTATGCGAAGGCGCGTGTACACTCCGCGATGAGTATGGCGCGGTTACCATCGGCAACATTGAGCGCTATATCTCCGATCGCGCTCTGAGCAAAGGCTGGCGTCCCGACCTGTCGGACGTACAGAAGAGCGATAAGCGCGTGGCGATTATCGGCGCGGGGCCGGCAGGTCTTGCCTGCGCTGACGTGCTGGCGCGCCATGGCGTAAGCGCCACCGTCTACGATCGCCATCCGGAAATCGGCGGTTTACTCACCTTTGGTATTCCGGCTTTCAAACTGGATAAATCTCTGCTGGCGCGCCGTCGGGAAATCTTCAGCGCGATGGGGATTCGTTTCGAGCTTAACTGCGAAGTAGGGAAAGATATTTCTCTGGAGACGCTGCTGGAGAGTTATGACGCCGTCTTTGTCGGGGTAGGAACCTATCGTTCCATGAAGGCTGATTTACCGAATGAAGACGCGCCGGGGGTATATGATGCGTTGCCATTCCTCATCGCCAATACCAAACAGGTGATGGGGCTTCCGGCGTTGCCTGACGAGCCGTTTATTGATACTGCGGGCCTTAACGTGGTTGTGCTGGGCGGCGGTGACACCGCAATGGACTGCGTACGTACGGCGCTGCGTCATGGCGCTGCTAACGTCACCTGCGCTTATCGCCGCGATGAGGCCAATATGCCGGGGTCGAAAAAAGAGGTGAAAAACGCGCGGGAAGAGGGCGCGAACTTTGAATTTAACGTTCAGCCGGTTGAGTTGGTGCTGGATACGCACGGGCGCGCCAGCGGTATTCGCTTTTTGCGTACGCGGCTTGGCGAACCGGATGGTCAGGGGCGACGCCGCCCGGTACCTGTACCGGACAGCGAGTTCGTGATGCCGGCAGATGCGGTCATTATGGCGTTTGGTTTTCATCCGCATGGTATGTCGTGGCTGGAATCGCATGGCGTGAAGGTGGATAACTGGGGACGTATTGCCGCCAGCGTCGAGAGCGAGTTTCGTTACCAGACGTCCAACCCGAAAATTTTCGCTGGCGGCGATGCGGTGCGCGGCGCCGATTTGGTGGTGACGGCGATGGCAGAAGGCCGACATGCTGCGCAGGGGATACTCGACTGGTTAGCTAAATAAGCGTATTTGTAGGCCGGTTAAGGCCTGGAACGGTTAAATGATTGAGTGATAAAAAATCTTAAACTTATTGGCTAACCTTACTCCGTTTGCAGAAATGTTGACGCTCGCAGGGCTGGACGCCCTGCGATAAACATTTTTCCGTCGGGTCGACGTTTAACAGGCCTGATGAGGCCAATCTTAGTATTGAAAATAGAGTGTAAATTGAAGGAAGGGACGCTATCAGAATCCCTTCTTAGAGCCTATCCCATTAGGGCTATTTTACTTGCCATTTTGGTCCTGGGCAGTGCTCGCCAAAACGCGTTAGCGTTTTGAACGCCGCTTGCGGCGGCCCGAAGGGCGAGCGTAGCGAGTCAAACCTCACGTACTACGTGTACGCTCCGGTTTTTGCGCGCTGTCCGTGTCCAAACTGGCTGCGCCAATAACGCCTACAGAGATAGGCTCTTAATTTTTATTTTAAGGAACCATATATCTGGTCAACAATCCAGCCATACGTCGCCGCAGGTAATAATCCACTGACAAAAACATTCGGATTCACTTTAGGATTTGCTACCGGCGAGTGCGGCCTGTTACCTAAAATCACAATCGCCATATGATTAACCGGATCGATAGACGTCAGCGTGCCGGTCCATCCGGTATGTCCATACGTTTGCGGACTGGCTAATACCCCGAACGTGGGGGTCATTGAGGCGTTGCCGTTAACGCGCCACCCCAGACCAAAGGTAGCGTCTTCTGGCGAGCGGCGAGTAAACTGCGCAACCGTTTTGTCGTCGAATAGCTTCACGTTACCGTAGCCGCCCCCATTGAGCATGACTTGCATTAACACAGCCATATCATGGGTGTCAGAAAACAGTCCGGCGTGTCCTGAAACGCCGCCCATTGAGTACCAGGCTTTTTCATCATGCACCTGGCCCCATAGTGTATTGGTGCGAATATTGGGGAAATGAATCACGCCGTCACGCGTGTTGCCATGTAGTTCCGTTGCGGCGATTTGCGGCGGCGTGAAGCCTTTCATCAGCGGGTTAAAGACGGTATGTTTTAATCCGAGCGGTTTATAAATGGTGGTTTCGACGTAGCGATCTAATGGCATTGCCGTTATCGATTCAATGATAAAACCAAGAATCATATAATCCACGTCGCTGTAGATATGCTTCGACCCAGGTTGATATTCCAGCGGTGTCTTTTTAATCATCTCCAGAGTAGTGCTTTTACTCTGTGAGAATAATTTACCGGCGACGTTTTTATTAGGATATTGTGGGTCGGCAGGAAAGCCCGCGACGTGATGAAGAATATCAATAATGCGGAGTTTATCTTTGCCTTTTATTTTATCCCCAGGCATATCCTTAAAGCCGGGGATATATTTTGATACCAAATCATTGACATCTATTTTTCCTTCATACACTAGTTTTTGCAATGCGAAATTAGTGGCATACATTTTTGTGTTTGAAGCCAGGTCATACATCGTGTTAGTGGTCGCCCGAATGGGATGGGCTAACAGCGTGGAACCGTCATATTTTTTGGCATAGCCCCAGGCTTTTTGTAGAACAATATGATTATCTTTTATCACCAGAAGATTGATGCTGGGATATCCGGCATCAATTTGATTTTGAATCCAGCCATCAAGTCGGTGAAGTTTTTGGCTATCAAACCCCACCTGATCAGGGCTCGCGGTGGTCAATACCGGATACTCAACGGCAAAAGCTGAAAGGGAAAACGTCAGTAGAACCGTCGCAACGAGAGTAAATTTCATGATGATTCCCTCAGTCTCACTCCGGCCGTCAAATCATATCGCGAGCATGGACTCTGCGGCCCGGAGAAGCAGAATATGGTCATGGCAGTGACAGAAAAATATGGCTGTACATCCGTTCAGTCGGCATTAAGGATTAACCCTTCAGCAGACAAAACCGACCTCACGGCGTAATATTAATGCTCTTTTTACACCCTGGAGCCAGCATGTCGCAAACCATTACGCTTATTAAGGATAAAATTCTTTCTGATAATTATTTTACTCTGCGCAACATTACCTATGACCTGACCCGTCGTAATGGCGAGGTTATCCGTCACAAGCGTGAGGTTTACGATCGCGGGAATGGCGCAACCATTCTGCTTTACAACTCAACTAAAAAAACCGTGGTTCTGGTTCGCCAGTTTCGCGTGGCGACATGGGTCAACGGTAATCAAGACGGTATGTTAATTGAAACCTGCGCTGGCCTGCTTGATAACGACGAGCCGGAGGTCTGTATCCGTAAAGAGGCCATTGAAGAGACAGGGTATGACGTTGGCGAGGTACGCAAGATATTTGAGCTTTATATGTCGCCAGGCGGCGTCACGGAGCTGATTCATTTCTTCATTGCCGAATATCATGATAGCGAGCGCGCCAGCATCGGCGGCGGCGTGGAGGACGAAGAGATTGAGGTGCTTGAACTGCCGTTTTCCCGGGCGCTGGAAATGGTGCGCTCAGGTGAGATTCGGGACGGTAAGACCGTGTTATTGCTTAACTATTTACAGACGTCTCATCTAATGGACTGAAAAAAAAGAAATATATTTCTTTACACAAAAAAGACCAATCCGATAAATCTGATTGAGAACCCTGATGCGCGCAAGGAAGATACCGCCTTAGCTGTGTTGTTCTGAATCTGGGGTTGTTCCGTTCATGCGCTACCGCGTTATTCTTTTTTGTCTGTTTGGCCTGTTGCCGGTCCAGCTACTGTGGGCTGCGCCAGCGCAACGGACTTTTTCCGACTGGCAGGTCACCTGCAATAACCAAAATTTTTGCGTAGCGCGCAATACTGGCGAACATCATGGGCTGGTGATGACATTAAGCCGCAGCGCCGGGGCGCGTACCGATGCGGTACTGCGTATCGACCGCGGCGGTTTGGCGCCGCCCGACGCTAAAGAAGCCGCAATTGCGCCTCGCTTATTGCTGGATGGCAAACCGCTTTCGTTCAACAGTCCACACTGGCGCGTGTCGCCCTGGCATCTCATGACCGGCGATCCTGCCACCATCACCGCATTTTTACAGACGATTCAGGATGCGCAGGCCATCACCTTAAAAAACGGCGTTCAGACGCTTTCGCTGGCGGGATTAAAAGCGGCATTACTGTTTATCGACGCGCAACAAAAACGTGTGGGCAGCGAAACCGCCTGGATTGAAAAAGGAAACGAACCGCCGCTCAGCGTGCCCCCGGCGCCGGCATTAAAGGGGATCGCCGTGATTAATCCAACGCCCGTACCGCTGAGTGAGGAAGAACGCGACGATCTGCTGGACTACGCAGCATGGCGGGTAAACGGCATTCGTTGTTCGCTTGACCCGCTGCGTCGCGAGACGCAGGTCAGCGCGTTGACGGATGATAAAGCGTTATTGATTGTTAACTGCGAAGCCGGCGCCTATAACACTATTGATCTCGCCTGGGTAGTTTCACGCAAAAAAACGCTCGTCTCGCGCGCCGTACGTTTGCGGCTGCCGTTTAATCGCGGCGTCGAAAGTAATGACATGGAGTTGATGAACGCCTTCTTTGACGAGAAAACGCGTGAACTGGTGACGTTGGCGAAAGGGCGGGGGTTAACCGACTGCGGTATCCAGACGCGCTGGCGTTATGATGGCGATCGTTTTCGTCTGGTGCGTTATGCCGAAGAACCGAGCTGCGATAGCTGGCACGGGCCGGATGCCTGGCCTACGCTGTGGATCACGCGTTGAATCCTGGTTGTTATCCCCTTTTCAGAATAGGGATACACCTATTGAGGTTTCATTTATGGTATAGAGATTGCTACGTTACGGTAGGATTGTTACTTTACCCGATAGCCTCACCACAGCAGGAAATAGTATGAAAATAAATAATGGCCCCGTATTATGCCCCCATTGTGGCTGCCTGAGCGCTTATTATGAAATAGATCGGCTGGCGGCGATAAGAGAAAAAGTGAATAAAGAAGGCGGATCAGCGGCGTGGGATTCAACATTGCAGGCGCATAAAAAAAAGGCCTTTTGCCTGATGTGCCATAAATCCATTGATGAGGTCGTCATCGGGCAGTCAGATGCGCCTGAGTCTACGAAGTAATTTTGCACAGCCTACAGAACAGGTCTGCAGACTGTGCAAAGTCTGTGTTGCTAACGCTCGCCTTAGCCTTTGATGTTCAGCACCCGGCGGGCTTTTTCTACAATATTTTCCACGGTAAAGCCAAAATACGGGAACAGTTTGTCAGCCGGGGCGGATTCACCGTATCCCGTCATGCCGATAATTGCGCCTTTTAGGCCAACATATTTATACCAGTAGTCGGCTATACCGGCTTCCACCGCGACGCGGGCGGTCACGTGCGCCGGTAGCACAGATTCGCGATATGCCTCGTCCTGCGCATCGAAAATATCCGTTGAAGGCAACGACACCACGCGAACGTTATGCCCCTCGCCAGTCAATTTTTCCGCCGCCTGTAGGGTAATTTCCATTTCCGATCCGGTAGCGATCAGAATGATATCCGGCTTGCCGCCGCTATCTTTCAGAATATAACCGCCGCGGGCAATCGCTTTCACCTGTTCCGGCGTGCGTTCCACCTGCGCCAGATTCTGCCGCGAGAGAATCAGCGCCGTCGGCCCGTGCTGACGTTCAATGGCCAGCTTCCAGCCGACCGCCGCCTCAACCTGATCGCAGGGACGCCAGGTGCTGAAGTTTGGCGTTAAGCGCAGGCTCGCCAGTTGTTCCACGGCCTGGTGCGTCGGGCCATCTTCGCCTAAACCGATGGAGTCGTGGGTATAGACCATAATCTGCCGGGCTTTCATTAAGGCCGCCATACGCGCCGCGTTACGCGCATATTCGACAAACATCAGAAACGTGGCGGTATACGGTACAAAGCCGCCGTGGTGGGCGATGCCGTTGGCAATGGCGGTCATGCCGAATTCGCGCACGCCATAGTGGATATAATTACCTGCCGGATCCTCTTTCAACGAGGTCGAACCTTTCCAGATAGTCAGGTTGCTCGGCGCCAGATCCGCCGATCCGCCCAACAGTTCCGGCAACAGGGGACCGTAGGCATTGAGCGTATTTTGCGATGCTTTACGGGTGGCGATTTTGGCCGGATTAGCCTGCAAGTCGTTAATAAATTTTTGCGTGGCGGATTCCCATGCCTCCGGCAGTCCGCCGCTCATCCGGCGGGTAAACTCTGCGGCCAGCTCAGGATAAGCCTTCTCATAAGCAGCAAACTTTTCCTGCCACTGCTGCTGCGCTTTCTCGCCTTTTTCACGGCCATCCCACGCGCGGTAAATTTCTTTTGGGATCTCGAACGCCGGATGATGCCATCCCAGCTTCTGGCGGGTCAGCGCCACCTCTTCTTCGCCCAGCGCCGCGCCGTGCGACTCCTCCTTCCCGGCTTTATTCGGCGAGCCAAAACCTATCACCGTCCGACAGATAATTAGCGAAGGTTTATCTTTTACGCTCTGGGCTTCGAGAATGGCTTTTTTCACCGCCTCCGGATCGTGCCCGTCAATGTCATGCACGACATGCCAGTGGTAGGCTTCAAAACGTTTGGCGGTATCGTCGGTAAACCAGCCTTCGGTTTCGCCATCAATGGAGATGCCGTTGTGATCATAAAAGCCGATCAGTTTGCCCAGTCCCAGCGTACCAGCCAGCGAACACACCTCATGCGAGATCCCCTCCATCAGACAGCCGTCGCCCATAAAGACATAGGTGTAGTGGTCGACAATCTCATGGTCCGGCCGGTTGAACTGTGCGCCTAACGTACGCTCGGCAATCGCCAGCCCGACGGCATTCGCCAGCCCCTGGCCCAGCGGCCCGGTGGTGGTTTCAACGCCGGGCGTATAGCCAATCTCCGGGTGACCAGGCGTTTTAGAGTGCAGTTGACGGAAGTTTTTTAACTCCTCCAGCGGCAGGTCATAACCGGTTAAATGCAGCAGACTATAGAGCAGCATGGAGGCGTGACCGTTGGAAAGGATAAAACGGTCACGGTCATACCAGGTCGGATCGGTGGGGTTATGTTTAAGAAAATCGTTCCATAGCACTTCAGCGATATCCGCCATCCCCATCGGCGCGCCGGGGTGCCCGGAATTGGCTTTTTGAACGGCATCCATGCTCAGCGCACGAATCGCATTGGCAAGGTCTTTACGGGACATAAATCACTCCATGCAAGGTTTATAGTTTGGCGGCAAGCAGGTCTTCCAGTTTGCGCTGGTCAACGGCAAAAAGACGGATACCTTCCGACAGCTTCTCTACGGCCATCGCGTCCTGATTATGTTCCCAGCGGAACTCCGCTTCCGTCATTGGCGTAGGACGGTGGAACATCTGCGAGGAAGGCACCAGTTTACGGATCACCGGTTCTTCTTTTTCTTTCAGCTCTTTAAGCAGGTTAGGGGAGATAGTCAGTCGATCGCAGCCGGTTAGCGCGAGGATTTGCTCAGTACGGCGGAAACTTGCGCCCATCACGATGGTTTCATAGCGATGTTGTTTAAAGTAATCGTAGATATTGCGTACCGATTTCACGCCGGGATCTTCCTCCACGACATACGGCTCCAGTGGACTACGCGTCTGATACCAGTCGTAAATTCGGCCCACGAACGGAGAGATTAAATAGACGCCCGCTTCGGCGCAGGCGCGCGCCTGGGCAAAAGAGAACAACAACGTCAGGTTGCAATTAATGCCTTCTTTTTCGAGCTGTTCGGCGGCGCGAATACCTTCCCAGGTCGCGGCGAGCTTGATCAGAATGCGTGATTTATCAACATCCTGCTGCTGGTAGAGATCCACCAGATGGCGTGCTTTCTCGATACTTTTTTCTTTATCGAACGATAACCGCGCGTCGACTTCAGTGGAGACGCGACCGGGAATACTTTTCAGTATTTCCGCGCCAAAATTAACCGCCAGTTTATCGCTGGCTGCCGCAACCTGCTGTTCCTGCGTACCGCCGTGTTTTTTCCCCCAGGCAATCGCATCCTCAATCAAATGACCATACTGCTCAAGTCCGGCGGCTTTCAGCAGTAAAGAGGGATTTGTCGTGGCATCCTGCGGCTGGTAGTGGCGGATGGACTCGATGTCGCCGCTGTCGGCGACGACGGTAGTGAATTGTTTGATGCCGTCTAGCTGGTTCATAGGAAATACTCCTTGAAAAGTAAAGTGTTAGATGAGTGTGTTGATTCACACTTCTGAAAGATTGATACACTACATAACCAAAAAGCATAGCAGACAGGCATGGTATTGCTGGTATAAGCAGGTAACATGGCCGTTATAAGTTGATAACAAACTCTTGCGCCGCGTCGTGATAGTTTGCAGACCTTCAAAGTTTGTGTTGCGCAGTACGGTGATAATGTGCGGCGCACCAGGCCGCGTCACTTTTTGAACGATACGTGAAAGGAACAACAAAATGGATGAGCAGTTAAAACAAAGCGCCCTTGATTTCCACGAATTTCCGGTACCCGGTAAAATTCAGGTTTCTCCGACTAAGCCCCTTGCCACCCAACGCGATCTGGCGTTGGCTTACTCGCCAGGCGTGGCGGCGCCCTGCCTGGAAATCGAAAAAGATCCGCTGGCAGCCTACAAATACACCGCGCGCGGCAACCTTGTCGCGGTCATTTCCAACGGTACAGCGGTACTGGGGTTAGGCAACATTGGCGCGCTGGCCGGCAAACCGGTCATGGAAGGCAAAGGCGTTCTGTTTAAAAAATTCGCCGGCATCGATGTGTTTGACATTGAAGTCGATGAGCTTGATCCGGACAAATTTATCAATGTGGTCGCAGCGCTGGAGCCGACCTTTGGCGGCATTAACCTCGAAGACATTAAAGCGCCGGAATGTTTCTATATTGAGCAGAAACTGCGCGAGCGCATGAACATCCCGGTTTTCCATGACGATCAGCATGGAACGGCGATCATCAGTACGGCCGCCATTCTTAATGGCCTGCGAGTCGTAGAGAAAAATATTTCCGACGTGCGGATGGTCGTCTCCGGCGCAGGGGCGGCGGCAATCGCTTGTATGAACCTGCTGGTCGCGTTGGGGATGCAAAAGCACAACATCGTGGTGTGCGACTCTAAGGGCGTTATTTACAAAGGCCGTGAGCCGAATATGGCGGAGACCAAAGCGGCCTATGCGGTAGACGACAGCGGCAAGCGCACGCTGGATGAGGTCATTGACGGCGCGGATATTTTCCTCGGCTGTTCAGGCCCGAAAGTGCTGACTCAGGAGATGGTGAAGAAAATGGCCCGCGCGCCAATGATTCTGGCGCTGGCTAACCCGGAACCGGAAATTCTGCCGCCGCTGGCGAAAGAAGTGCGCCCGGACGCCATTATCTGTACCGGTCGTTCCGACTATCCGAACCAGGTGAACAACGTATTGTGCTTCCCGTTTATCTTCCGCGGCGCACTGGACGTCGGCGCGACGGCGATCAACGAAGAGATGAAACTGGCGGCGGTCCGTGCGATTGCCGAGCTGGCGCACGCCGAACAGAGCGAAGTGGTGGCCTCGGCCTATGGCGATCAGGACCTGAGCTTTGGGCCGGAATACATTATTCCGAAACCGTTTGACCCGCGTCTGATTGTCAAAATCGCTCCGGCGGTCGCGAAAGCGGCAATGGATTCCGGCGTGGCGACGCGCCCGATTGCTGACTTTGATGCCTATATCGATAAACTGACCGAGTTTGTCTACAAAACCAACCTGTTCATGAAGCCGATCTTCTCGCAGGCACGTAAAGATCCGAAGCGCGTAGTGCTGCCGGAAGGGGAAGAGGCGCGCGTGCTGCACGCAACCCAGGAGTTGATCACCCTGGGGCTGGCGAAGCCCATCCTGATCGGGCGTCCGAGCGTGATCGAAATGCGTATCCAGAAACTGGGGCTACAGATCAAAGCGGGCGTTGATTTCGAGATCGTGAATAATGAATCCGATCCGCGCTTCAAAGAGTACTGGAGCGAGTATTACCAGATCATGAAGCGTCGCGGGGTAACTCAGGAACAGGCGCAGCGTGCGATGATCGGCAACCATACGGCCATTGGCGCGATCATGGTGCAGCGTGGGGAAGCGGATGCGATGATCTGCGGCACCATCGGCGACTACCATGAGCATTTCAGCGTCGTGAAAGCCGTCTTTGGCTACCGTGACGGCGTGCATACGGCAGGGGCGATGAACGCCTTACTGCTGCCAAGCGGCAACACTTTTATCGCCGATACTTATGTTAACGAAGATCCCACGCCGGAACAGTTGGCGGAGATCGCCGTAATGGCGGCGGAAACCGTTCGCCGCTTTGGTATTGAGCCGAAAGTCGCGCTGTTGTCGCACTCTAACTTTGGTTCCTCAAATTCGCTGTCCGCCAGCAAAATGCGCGAAACCCTTGAGCGGGTACGCGAACGAGCGCCCGATCTGATGATTGACGGTGAGATGCACGGTGATGCGGCGTTGGTAGAAAGTATTCGTAATGACCGGATGCCGGATAGCCCGCTGAAGGGAGCCGCCAATATTCTGGTGATGCCGAATATGGAAGCCGCCCGCATTAGTTACAACTTACTCCGCGTCTCCAGTTCCGAAGGCGTCACGGTCGGCCCGGTCCTGATGGGCGTGTCTAAACCGGTACATGTATTAACGCCGATCGCCTCTGTACGCCGTATCGTGAATATGGTGGCGTTAGCGGTAGTTGAAGCGCAAACCACGCCGCTTTAATAACGCATTACTCTCTCTTCTGGCGCAGGTTCTCCTGCGCTTTTTTTATGCGCCGCTGGGCTTCGCCATGACATGAAAGGCTCAGGTGGGGATACTCTGGAACCTATTGCGTTACCCCTACTTATTTCACTGAATCTGTACTATGCACAAATCGAGTGATACGCATTATTTTTATCAATAGTAGTAATACAAAGAATAGCCGGTGGGTATTTATTGCGGAACAGGCTTAAATTCAGAATGACGCCTGAAAATGTGATGCACCACGATATTTATCGTTAACACCCTCGACAGAAGTCCCTTTTATTTTCTTTCTCTTAGTGATCTACCTCACCTTTTACATCACCTTGCCGAATTTTGTTATTTACTCCGACAAAAAATTGCCACGATGACGGCAGTTTCAGTGGAGGCGGTGAGCAATGAATAAAGAACGCATTATTCAGGAATTTGTGCCGGGCAAACAGGTCACGCTGGCGCATCTCATTGCGCACCCTGGTGAAGAACTGGCGAAAAAGATCGGCGTTCCCGATGCTGGCGCGATTGGCATTATGACCTTAACGCCGGGAGAAACGGCCATGATCGCTGGCGATTTAGCGATGAAGGCTGCGGATGTACACATCGGTTTTCTCGACAGATTTAGCGGTGCGCTGGTGATTTATGGCACCGTCGGCGCAGTAGAAGAAGCGCTATTACAGACGGTCAGCGGGCTGGGGCGATTATTAAACTTTACCCTGTGTGAGTTAACAAAAAGTTAATTGGTGGCGGTAATGAAACGTATTGCTTTTGTCGGCGCGGTCGGTGCCGGAAAGACAACGCTTTTTAACGCGTTACGGGGAAATTATTCCCTCGCCAGAAAAACGCAGGCCGTGGAATTTAATGATCATGGCGATATCGATACGCCGGGTGAATATTTTAGCCATCCCCGTTGGTATCACGCCTTAATTACCACGTTGCAGGATGTGGACACGCTGATTTATGTCCACGCGGCAAACGATAAAGAAAGTCGCTTACCTGCCGGGTTATTGGATGTTGGAACCCGTAAACGACATATCGCCGTTATCAGCAAAACGGACATGCCGGATGCCGACGTCGCCGCTACGCGGCAGTTGCTTTGCGAGATTGGATTCCGGGAGCCGATTTTCGAGCTCAACGGCCACGACCCGCAAAGCGTGCGGCAGTTGGTGGATTATCTGGCGGCTCTCAGTGAACAGGAGGAAGAGGCAGGTGAAAAAACTTATCACAGCTAACGATATTCGTGCGGCCCACGCCCGCGGCGAACAGGCGATGTCGGTAGTGCTGCGCGCCAGCATTATTACCCCGGAGGCTCGCGAAGTGGCGGAACTACTGGGCTTCACGATTACCGAATGCGACGAGCCCGTCCCGGCATCCACATCGGCGCAGGCGTGTAAAAGCGAAAGCCAGCGCATTCGGGAAGCCATCATCGCGCAGCTCCCGGAAGGACAGTTTACTGAAAGCCTGGTGGCGCAGTTGATGGAAAAAGTGCTCAAGGAAAAGCAGTCGCTGGAACTGGGGACGATGCAACCGAGCTTTACCTCCGTCACGGGTAAAGGCGGCGTGAAAGTCATTGACGGCAGCAGCGTGAAATTTGGCCGCTTCGACGGCGCCGAACCGCACTGCGTCGGCTTAACCGATCTGGTTACAGAGCAGGATGGCAGCAGCATGGCCGCCGGGTTTATGCAGTGGGACAACGCCTTTTTCCCGTGGACGCTGAACTACGACGAAATCGACATGGTGCTGGAGGGCGAACTGCATGTACGCCATGAAGGCGAAACCATGATTGCCAAAGCCGGAGATGTGATGTTCATCCCTAAAGGCTCCAGCATTGAATTTGGCACGCCAACGTCCGTGCGCTTTCTGTACGTCGCCTGGCCTGCAAACTGGCAATCCGTATGAACGATTTCATCACCGAAACGTGGCTCAGAGCGAATCATACGCTCAGCGAAGGATCGGAGATCCATCTGCCCGCTGACGCACGACTGACGCCCTCGGCCCGGGAACTGCTGGAAAGTCGCCGCCTGCGCATTAAGTTTCTGGATCAGCAAGGCCGGCTGTTTGTCGATGATGACGAACAGCAGCCGCAGCCGGTACATGGCTTAACCAGTAGCGATACGCACCCACAGGCCTGCTGTGAACTGTGCCGCCAGCCGGTGGTGAAAAAGCCCGATACGCTGACCCATCTGACGGCGGACAAAATGGTCGCCAAAAGCGACCCGCGCCTCGGCTTTCGCGCCGCGCTCGACAGCGCCATCGCGCTAACCGTGTGGCTACAAATCGAACTGGCGGAACCCTGGCAGCCGTGGCTTTTCGATATCCGCTCGCGGCTGGGCAACATTATGCGCGCCGACGCTATAGATGAACCGCTGGCGGCGCAGTCTATCGTCGGGCTGAACGAGGATGAGCTGCATCGGCTTTCCCACCAGCCGCTGCGCTATCTCGACCACGATCACCTGGTGCCGGAGGCCAGCCACGGTCGCGATGCGGCGCTGCTTAATCTCCTGCGAACCAAAGTCCGCGAAACAGAAACCCTCGCCGCACAAGTGTTTATAACCCGTAGTTTTGAGGTCTTGCGCCCGGACATTTTACAGGCGCTGAACCGTCTCTCCAGCACGGTTTACGTGATGATGATTTTGAGCGTGACGAAACATCCGCTGACGGTCGCCCAAATTCAACAACGGTTGGGAGAGAAGCCATGATCATTGAACGCGCCCGCGAACTGGCGGTACGCGCCCCCGCCAGAGTCGTCTTTCCTGATGCGCTGGACGAACGCGTGCTGAAAGCGGCGCATTACCTGCAACAGTACGGTCTGGCTCGCCCCGTTCTGGTCGCCAGTCCGTTTGCGCTGCGTCAGTTTGCCCTGAGTCATCGTATGGCGATGGATGGCATTCAGGTCATCGACCCACACAGCAACCTGAGTATGCGCCAGCGTTTTGCGCAACGCTGGCTTGCCCGTGCCGGAGAAAAAACGCCGCCGGACGCAGTGGAAAAGCTTAGCGACCCGCTAATGTTCGCTGCCGCCATGGTGAGCGCCGGTGAGGCTGATGTGTGTATCGCAGGCAACCTGTCGTCAACGGCGAACGTGCTGCGCGCAGGGCTGCGGGTGATTGGCCTGCAACCCGGGTGCAAAACATTGTCGTCTATTTTCCTGATGCTGCCGCAGTATGCCGGTCCGGCATTAGGGTTCGCCGATTGCAGCGTAGTGCCGCAGCCGACGGCGGCGCAGCTGGCGGATATCGCTATCGCCAGCGCCGACACCTGGCGGGCCATTACCGGCGAAGAGCCGCGCGTGGCGATGCTGTCATTTTCAAGCAACGGCAGCGCCCGTCACCCCAATGTTGCTAACGTACAGCAGGCGACAGAGCTCGTTCGCGAACGTGCGCCGCAACTGCTTGTGGACGGTGAATTGCAGTTTGACGCCGCTTTCGTACCGGAGGTCGCCGCGCAAAAAGCGCCTGACAGCCCGCTGCAAGGCCGCGCCAACGTGATGATTTTCCCGTCGCTGGAGGCGGGCAATATTGGCTACAAAATCGCTCAGCGTCTGGGAGGCTATCGCGCTGTTGGGCCGCTAATTCAGGGGCTTGCCGCGCCGCTTCACGACCTCTCCCGAGGCTGTAGCGTGCAGGAAATTATCGAACTGGCGTTGGTGGCAGCCGTGCCGCGCCAGGCTGACGTGAGCCGCGAACGCAGCTTACACACACTGGTTGAATGAACGGTCCCGTTCTGGACCCCTTTAATGAGAGGAAAACACGATGGAAGCATTAGGAATGATTGAAACCCGGGGCCTGGTTGCGCTGATTGAGGCCTCAGATGCGATGGTAAAAGCCGCACGCGTGAAGCTGGTCGGCGTGAAGCAGATTGGCGGTGGCCTGTGTACGGCCATGGTGCGTGGCGACGTGGCGGCGTGCAAAGCCGCAACCGATGCTGGCGCCGCTGCGGCGCAGCGCATTGGCGAGCTGGTCTCCGTACACGTGATTCCACGCCCGCACGGCGATCTGGAAGAAGTGTTCCCGATCAGCTTCAAAGGCGACAGCAACATTTGATGGTAGGCCGGATAAGACGCGCAGCGTCGCCATCCGGCATGAATGCGCGCCATTGCCTGATGGTGCGCAGATTCAAGGCCTACGACCCAACGGGCAATCCATGGAGGCGGATATGAAACTGGCAGTCGTCACAGGACAAATCGTATGTACCGTCCGCCATCAGGGACTGGCGCATGACAAATTGCTGATGGTGGAAATGATCGATGCCCAGGGCAACCCCGACGGGCAGTGTGCCGTCGCTATCGACAGTATCGGGGCGGGAACCGGAGAGTGGGTACTGCTGGTCAGCGGCAGTTCCGCACGCCAGGCGCATCGCAGCGAATTATCACCGGTCGATCTGTGCGTCATTGGCATCGTCGATGAAGTGGTGGCTGGCGGGAAAGTGGTTTTCCATAAATAGGACTGAACATCATGAATCAACAGGATATTGAACAGGTGGTGAAAGCGGTACTGCTGAAAATGAAAGACAGCAGCCAGCCGGCCAGCACTGTTCATGAGATGGGCGTTTTTGCCTCCCTGGATGACGCAGTGGCGGCAGCAAAACGGGCCCAGCAGGGGCTGAAGAGCGTGGCGATGCGCCAGCTTGCTATTCATGCCATTCGCGAGGCGGGCGAAAAACACGCCCGAGAATTAGCGGAGCTTGCCGTCAGCGAAACCGGCATGGGACGCGTTGACGATAAATTTGCTAAAAACGTGGCGCAGGCGCGCGGCACGCCGGGCGTCGAGTGTTTATCTCCGCAGGTGCTGACCGGCGATAACGGCCTGACGCTGATTGAAAATGCGCCGTGGGGCGTGGTGGCCTCGGTCACGCCGTCCACCAATCCGGCGGCGACGGTGATTAATAACGCCATCAGCCTGATTGCCGCAGGCAACAGCGTCGTGTTTGCCCCGCATCCGGCGGCGAAAAAGGTCTCTCAGCGGGCAATCACCCTCCTCAATCAGGCTGTGGTCGCCGCCGGCGGCCCGGAAAATCTGCTGGTCACCGTGGCGAACCCGGATATCGAAACCGCCCAGCGGTTGTTCAAATATCCCGGTATTGGCCTGCTGGTGGTGACCGGCGGCGAAGCGGTGGTGGACGCGGCGCGCAAACATACTAATAAACGCCTGATCGCCGCCGGTGCCGGTAATCCCCCGGTGGTGGTGGATGAGACCGCCGACCTGCCGCGCGCTGCACAATCCATCGTCAAAGGCGCGTCGTTTGATAACAACATCATCTGTGCCGACGAAAAAGTGCTGATTGTGGTGGATAGCGTCGCCGACGAGCTGATGCGTCTGATGGAAGGTCAGCACGCGGTGAAACTGACCGCCGCTCAGGCCGAACAGCTCCAGCCGGTGCTGCTGAAGAATATCGATGAACGCGGTAAAGGCACCGTCAGCCGTGACTGGGTCGGTCGTGACGCGGGCAAGATTGCCGCAGCCATCGGCCTGAACGTCCCGGATCAAACGCGCCTGCTGTTTGTGGAAACGCCCGCTAACCATCCCTTTGCCGTCACTGAAATGATGATGCCGGTACTGCCGGTGGTACGGGTCGCCAACGTCGAAGAAGCCATCGCCCTGGCGGTTCAGCTTGAAGGCGGTTGCCACCATACGGCGGCGATGCACTCGCGCAATATCGACAACATGAACCAGATGGCGAACGCCATCGACACCAGCATTTTCGTCAAAAACGGGCCGTGCATTGCCGGGCTTGGATTGGGCGGAGAAGGCTGGACCACCATGACTATCACTACGCCAACCGGTGAAGGCGTGACCAGCGCACGTACCTTTGTGCGGCTGCGTCGATGCGTGCTGGTGGATGCGTTTCGCATTGTATAAGGGATGACTCATGGCGCACGACGAACAACTCTGGCTCACTCCAAGACTGCAAAAAGCGGCGGCCCTGTGTAACCAGACGCCCGCCGCCAGCGATACACCGCTGTGGCTGGGCGTCGATTTGGGCACCTGCGACGTGGTGTCGATGGTGGTCGACGGCAACGCCCAGCCGGTGGCGGTATGCCTTGACTGGGCCGACGTTGTGCGTGACGGCATCGTCTGGGATTTCTTCGGCGCCGTCACCCTCGTGCGCCGCCATCTCGACACCCTTGAACAGCAGCTCGGCTGCCGCTTTACCCACGCGGCGACCTCGTTCCCGCCGGGCACCGACCCGCGTATTTCGATCAACGTGCTGGAGTCTGCCGGGTTAGAAGTCAGCCACGTACTGGATGAGCCGACGGCGGTAGCGGATCTGCTGGCGCTTGATAATGCAGGCGTGGTGGATATTGGCGGCGGCACTACCGGCATTGCCATCGTCAAACAGGGCAAGGTGACTTACTCCGCCGATGAAGCCACTGGCGGGCACCATATCTCCCTGACGCTGGCGGGCAACCGCCGTATTCCCCTGGAAGAGGCGGAACAGTACAAACGCAGCAATGCGCAGGAGATTTGGCCGGTAGTGAAGCCGGTGTACGAAAAGATGGCGGAGATCGTTGCTCGCCACATTGAAGGGCAAGGAATTGCTGATTTATGGCTGGCGGGCGGTTCCTGTATGCAGCCGGGCGTGGAGGCGTTATTTCGCCAGCGTTTCCCGGAATTACAGGTGCATTTACCACAGCACAGCCTGTTTATGACCCCGCTGGCGATAGCTAACAGCGGGAGAGCGAAAGCGGAGGGACTCTATGCAAGCTGAACTACAGACGGCGCTGTTTCAGGCATTCGACACCCTGAATCTGCAACGGGTGAAAACGTTCAGCGTACCGCCGGTCACGCTGTGCGGACTTGGGGCGCTCGGCGCCTGTGGACAGGAAGCGCAAGCGCGAGGCGTAAGCCATCTGTTTGTGATGGTCGACAGCTTCCTGCATCAGGCGGGAATGACCGCGCCGCTGGCACGCAGCCTGGCGATGAAGGGCGTGGCGATGACGGTCTGGCCGTGTCCGCCTGGCGAGCCGTGCATTACCGACGTTTGCGCGGCGGTGGCGCAACTGCGTGAGGCGGCGTGCGACGGCGTAGTGGCCTTTGGCGGCGGTTCGGTGCTGGACGCGGCGAAAGCGGTTGCCCTGCTGGTTACTAACCCTGACCAGACGCTGAGCGCCATGACCGAGCACAGTACATTACGCCCGCGTCTGCCGCTGATTGCGGTGCCGACCACCGCCGGAACCGGTTCTGAAACCACCAACGTGACGGTGATTATCGACGCGGTCAGCGGGCGCAAGCAGGTGCTGGCGCACGCGTCACTAATGCCGGACGTGGCGATTCTTGATGCTGCCGTGACCGAAGGCGTTCCGCCAAACGTGACGGCGATGACCGGTATCGATGCGTTGACGCATGCGATTGAGGCCTACAGCGCGCTCAACGCCACGCCGTTTACCGACAGCCTGGCGATTGGCGCGATAGCGATGATTGGCAAATCGCTGCCGAAAGCCGTGGGTTACGGCCACGATCTGGCGGCGCGTGAAAATATGTTGCTGGCCTCCTGTATGGCGGGAATGGCCTTTTCCAGCGCCGGTTTGGGGCTGTGTCATGCGATGGCGCATCAGCCAGGAGCGGCGCTGCATATTCCGCACGGCCAGGCCAACGCCATGCTGCTGCCAACAGTCATGGGCTTTAACCGGATGGTTTGCCGCGAGCGCTTCAGTCAAATCGGTCGGGCGTTAACCAATAAGAAATCGGACGATCGCGATGCGATTGCGGCGGTGAGCGAGCTGATTGCCGAAGTGGGGCAGAGCAAACGGCTGGCTGACGCTGGCGCCAAACCCGAACACTACAGCGCGTGGGCGCAAGCCGCGCTGGAGGATATTTGTCTGCGCAGTAACCCACGCACCGCCACACAGGCACAGATTATCGACCTGTACGCGGCTGCCGGGTAATGCCTGTAGGCCGGATAAGGTGCTCGCACCGCCATCCGGCAATAACACGGCGTTAATGCCGGAGGCGACGTAAACGTCTTATCCGGCCTACAAATCATAAATGGCAGGGAGTAAGGGCTATGGGAATTAACGAAATCATCATGTACATCATGATGTTCTTTATGCTGATTGCCGCCGTGGACAGAATCCTGTCGCAGTTCGGCGGGTCGGCGCGCTTTCTCGGTAAATTCGGCAGGAGTATCGAGGGGTCTGGCGGCCAGTTTGAAGAGGGCTTTATGGCGATGGGCGCGCTGGGACTGGCGATGGTCGGTATGACCGCGCTGGCGCCGGTGCTGGCGCATGTACTGGGGCCGGTTATTATCCAGGTATACGAAATGCTGGGCGCGAACCCATCCATGTTCGCGGGTACGCTACTGGCCTGTGATATGGGCGGATTCTTCCTCGCCAAAGAGCTGGCCGGCGGTGATGTCGCGGCGTGGCTATACTCAGGGTTAATACTTGGGTCGATGATGGGACCGACCATTGTGTTCTCCATTCCGGTGGCGCTCGGCATTATCGAACCGTCTGACCGCCGCTACCTGGCGCTTGGCGTACTGGCGGGTATCGTCACCATTCCCATTGGCTGCATTGCGGGGGGATTGATCGCCATGTACTCAGGCGTGCAGATCAATGGTCAGCCAGTGGAGTTTACCTTCGCGCTGATCCTGATGAACATGATCCCGGTATTGATCGTCGCGGTGCTGGTAGCGCTGGGGCTGAAGTTCATCCCGGAAAAAATGATCAACGGTTTCCAGATTTTCGCCAAATTTCTGGTGGCGCTGATCACCATCGGTCTGGCGGCTGCGGTGGTTAAATTCCTGTTGGGTTGGGAGTTGATTCCGGGACTCGACCCGATCTTTATGGCGCCAGGCGACAAGCCCGGCGAAGTGATGCGCGCCATTGAAGTGATCGGCTCTATCTCCTGCGTGCTGCTTGGCGCGTATCCGATGGTGCTGTTACTGACCCGCTGGTTTGAAAAACCGTTGATGAATGTCGGTAAACTGCTGAACGTAAATAATATTGCGGCGGCAGGCATGGTAGCGACCCTGGCGAACAATATCCCCATGTTCGGCATGATGAAGCAGATGGATACCCGCGGCAAAGTGATTAACTGCGCATTTGCCGTCTCTGCGGCGTTCGCGCTGGGCGACCATTTAGGCTTCGCCGCCGCGAATATGAACGCCATGATCTTCCCGATGATTGTCGGCAAGCTGATCGGCGGCGTGACGGCGATTGGCGTGGCGATGATGCTGGTGCCGAAAGATGACGCCGCCCAGGTGAAAACCGAAGCGGAGGCGCAATCGTGAACACTCGCCAGCTACTGAGCGTCGGTATCGATATCGGCACCACCACCACGCAGGTGATCTTCTCGCGCCTGGAGTTGGTTAACCGTGCGGCGGTGTCGCAGGTGCCGCGCTACGAATTCATCAAACGCGACATTAGCTGGCAAAGCCCAGTCTTCTTTACGCCCGTGGATAAACAGGGCGGTCTGAAAGAGGTAGAACTTAAAGCGCTGATTCTGGCCCAGTATCAGGCCGCAGGCATCGCGCCTGAATCGGTGGACTCCGGGGCTATCATTATCACCGGCGAAAGCGCCAAAACCCGCAACGCCCGTCCGGCGGTCATGACGCTCTCGCAGTCGCTGGGCGACTTTGTGGTCGCCAGCGCTGGGCCGCATCTGGAATCAGTCATTGCCGGTCACGGCGCCGGAGCGCAAAGCTTGTCTGAGCAGCGGATGTGTAGGGTGTTGAATATTGATATCGGCGGCGGCACGTCTAACTACGCGCTGTTTGACGCGGGAAAAGTCAGCGGCACCGCCTGCCTTAACGTCGGTGGTCGCCTGCTGGAAACCGATGCTCAGGGGCGCGTGGTTTATGCCCATCAGCCGGGGCAGATGATTATCGATGAGGTGTTCGGTTCGGGTACTGATGCTCGCGCCTTAGCTGCCGCACAGTTGGGACAGGTGGCGCGGCGGATGGCGGATCTCATCGTCGAGGTTATCACTGGCGCGCTCTCGCCGCTGGCGCAATCGCTGATGCAAACCGGGCTGCTGCCCGCCGATATTACGCCAGAGGTGATCACCCTTTCCGGTGGGGTAGGTGAATGCTACCGCAACCAACCTGCCGATCCGTTCTGCTTTTCTGATATCGGGCCGCTGCTGGCGACCGCGCTGCATGAGCACCCGCGTCTGCGCGAGATGAACGTGCAGTTTCCGGCGCAAACCGTGCGCGCCACGGTGATTGGCGCGGGGGCCCATACGCTCTCGCTTTCCGGCAGTACTATCTGGCTGGAAGACGTCCAACTGCCGCTGCGCAACCTGCCGGTGGCGATCCCGCAGGATGACGCCGATCTGGTGAACGCCTGGCGGCAGGCGCTTCTCCAGCTTGATCTCGACCCGCAAACCGACGCTTACGTGCTGGCGCTTCCCGCCACGCTTCCGGTGCGTTACGCCGCATTACTCACGGTCATCAACGCGCTGACGGCTTTTGTCGCGCGTTATCCCAATCCACATCCCCTGCTGGTGGTGGCCGAGCAGGATTTTGGTAAAGCGCTGGGCATGTTATTGCGCCCACAGTTACCGCAACTTCCGCTGGCGGTCATCGATGAGGTGGTCGTGCGGGCGGGAGACTATATCGACATTGGTACGCCTCTTTTTGGCGGATCGGTTGTGCCGGTGACGGTGAAATCACTCGCATTTCCTTCCTGAGGGAACGACTTATGAAACTAAAGACCACATTGTTCGGCAATGTTTATCAGTTTAAGGATGTAAAAGAGGTACTGGCTAAAGCCAACGAACTGCGTTCGGGGGATGTGCTGGCCGGGGTTGCCGCGGCAAGTTCGCAGGAGCGCGTAGCGGCAAAACAGGTACTGTCGGAAATGACGGTGGCGGATATCCGCAACAATCCGGTGATTGCCTATGAAGAGGACTGCGTGACGCGCCTGATTCAGGACGACGTCAACGAAACGGCCTATAACCGGATTAAAAACTGGAGCATCAGCGAACTGCGCGAATACGTACTGAGCGATGAAACCTCCGTGGACGACATCGCGTTTACCCGCAAAGGCCTGACCTCCGAAGTGGTGGCGGCAGTAGCGAAAATCTGCTCCAACGCTGACCTGATCTACGGCGGCAAGAAAATGCCGGTGATCAAAAAAGCCAATACCACCATCGGTATTCCGGGCACCTTTAGCTGCCGTTTGCAGCCGAACGATACCCGTGACGATGTACAGAGTATCGCCGCGCAAATCTACGAAGGGCTTTCTTTCGGCGCAGGCGATGCGGTGATCGGCGTTAACCCGGTGACCGATGACGTGGAGAACCTGACCCGCGTGCTCGACACCGTTTACGGCGTTATCGATAAATTCAATATTCCGACCCAGGGCTGCGTGCTGGCGCACGTCACCACCCAGATCGAAGCGATTCGTCGCGGCGCGCCGGGCGGACTGATTTTCCAAAGCATTTGCGGCAGCGAGAAGGGCTTAAAAGAGTTCGGCGTGGAACTGGCGATGCTCGACGAAGCGCGGGCTGTGGGGGCGGAGTTCAACCGCATCGCCGGGGAAAACTGCCTGTACTTTGAAACCGGGCAAGGGTCTGCGCTGTCGGCTGGTGCGAACTTTGGTGCCGACCAGGTGACGATGGAAGCGCGTAACTACGGGCTGGCGCGCCACTACGATCCGTTCCTGGTGAACACCGTGGTGGGCTTTATCGGGCCGGAGTATCTCTACAACGACAGGCAGATTATCCGCGCCGGTCTCGAAGATCACTTTATGGGCAAGCTGAGCGGCATCTCCATGGGCTGCGACTGCTGCTATACCAACCATGCCGACGCCGACCAGAACCTTAACGAAAACCTGATGATTCTGCTCGCCACTGCCGGCTGTAACTACATCATGGGGATGCCGCTCGGCGACGACATCATGCTCAACTACCAGACCACCGCTTTCCACGATACCGCCACCGTCCGTCAGTTGCTGAATTTACGGCCATCGCCGGAGTTTGAACGCTGGCTGGAAACGATGGGCATTATGGCAAACGGTCGTCTGACCAAACGGGCGGGCGATCCGTCACTGTTCTTCTGATGACGCGGGGATAACACCATGGATCAAAAACAGATTGAAGAAATTGTACGTAGCGTGATGGCGTCAATGGGACAGGACGTACCGCAGCCCGTCGCGCCGTCAACGCAGGCAGGCGCAAAGCCGCAGTGCGCCGCGCCGACGGTGACCGAAAGCTGCGCGCTGGATTTAGGTTCCGCAGAGGCAAAAGCCTGGATTGGCGTCGAGAATCCGCATCGTGCGGACGTGCTGACCGAACTGCGTCGCAGTACCGCTGCTCGTGTATGTACCGGGCGCGCTGGCCCACGTCCACGTACCCAGGCGCTGTTGCGCTTCCTGGCGGATCACTCCCGTTCGAAAGACACCGTGCTCAAAGAAGTGCCGAAAGAGTGGGTAAAAGCGCAAGGGCTGCTGGAAGTGCGTTCGGAGATCAGCGACAAAAACCTGTACCTGACGCGCCCGGATATGGGGCGTCGCCTGAGCCCGGAAGCCATTGACGCGCTGAAGTCGCAGTGCGTGATGAACCCGGATGTGCAGGTAGTGGTCTCCGATGGCCTCTCTACGGATGCGATTACCGCCAACTATGAAGAGATCCTGCCGCCGCTGCTTGCCGGTCTGAAGCAGGCCGGGCTGAACGTCGGCACGCCGTTCTTTGTGCGCTATGGCCGCGTGAAGATTGAAGATCAGATTGGCGAAATTCTCGGCGCGAAGGTCGTCATCCTGCTGGTGGGCGAACGTCCGGGGCTGGGGCAGTCGGAAAGTCTTTCCTGCTACGCCGTCTATTCCCCGCGCGTGGCGACCACCGTCGAGGCCGACAGAACCTGTATTTCAAACATTCATCAGGGGGGGACGCCGCCAGTAGAAGCCGCCGCCGTGATTGTGGATTTGGCCAAACGGATGCTGGAGCAGAAAGCGTCCGGCATCAACATGACCCGTTAAGGAGACATCATGCCTGCATTAGATTTGATTCGACCTTCAGTGACTGCCATGCGCGTGATTGCCTCCGTGAATGACGGCTTTGCGCGGGAACTTAAATTACCGCCACATATACGTAGCCTCGGACTCATCACGGCAGATTCTGATGATGTGACCTATATTGCCGCTGACGAAGCGACCAAACAGGCGATGGTGGAAGTGGTCTATGGCCGCTCCCTCTATGCCGGGGCGGCTCACGGGCCGTCGCCTACCGCTGGTGAGGTGTTGATTATGCTGGGCGGACCGAACCCGGCGGAAGTGCGCGCCGGTCTGGATGCAATGGTCGCCAGCATTGAAAACGGCGCGGCGTTCCAGTGGGCGAACGATGCGGAAAATACCGCATTCCTGGCGCATGTGGTTTCGCGTACCGGCTCGTACCTCTCGTCTACCGCAGGTATCGCGCTGGGCGATCCAATGGCCTACCTAGTGGCGCCGCCGCTGGAAGCGACATTCGGCATTGACGCGGCGATGAAATCCGCTGACGTTCAGCTGGTGACTTACGTGCCGCCGCCGTCGGAAACCAACTATTCGGCCGCGTTCTTAACGGGAAGCCAGGCCGCGTGTAAAGCCGCCTGCAACGCCTTTACCGACGCCGTGCTGGATATCGCCCGTAACCCTGTCCAGCGTGCGTAACGGAGGCTGCCAATGATCAATGCCCTGGGATTACTGGAAGTGGACGGAATGGTCGCCGCCGTCGATGCGGCGGATGCCATGCTGAAAGCGGCCAACGTGCGTTTGCTCAGTCATCAAGTGCTCGACCCTGGCAGGCTCACGCTGGTGGTGGAGGGCGATCTGGCGGCGTGTCGTGCGGCGCTGGATGCCGGAAGCGCCGCCGCGCAGCGCACAGGCCGTGTGATTAGTCGCAAAGAAATTGGTCGTCCGGAAGAGGACACCCAGTGGCTGATTGGCGGGTTTGCGCGTGCGACAACGCCGACTGAGAAAGCGCCCCAGGTACCCGCAACGCCTGAGTTCGCTGAAGCGTTACTGGCGCTGCTGGCATCAGTACGCCAGGGAATGACGGTGGGAGAGGTGGCCGCGCATTTTGGCTGGCCGCTGGAGCAGGCCAGAAACGTGCTGGAACAACTCTTTTCTGACGGAGCGTTGCGTAAACGCAGTAGTCGCTATCGCATCAAAAATTAATCTGTCGGAGGGCCGGGCGTCCTGGCGGGCGTCCGGCATAGAAGATCATGAAAAAGACCCGTACAGCGAATTTGCACCATCTTTATCATGAAGCGTTACCCGAAGACGTTAAACTTACGCCCAGAGTCGAGGTGGACAATGTTCATCAGCGACGGACGACGGATGTCTATGAACATGCTCTGACTATCACCGCCTGGCAGCAGATCTACGATCAGTTACACCCGGGTAAATTTCATGGCGAGTTCACGGAAATCCTGCTTGATGAGATTCAGGTGTTCCGTGAATACACCGGCCTGGCGCTGCGTCAGTCGTGTCTGGTTTGGCCAAACTCTTTCTGGTTTGGTATTCCGGCGACGCGCGGCGAACAGGGATTTATCGGCGCGCAGGGGCTCGGCAGCGCCGAGATTGCCACCCGACCGGGAGGCACTGAGTTTGAACTGAGCACGCCGGATGATTACACCATTCTGGGCGTCGTTATCTCGGAAGATGTTATTTCCCGTCAGGCCACGTTTTTGCATAACCCGGAAAGGGTGCTGCATATGCTACGTAACCAGTTAGCGCTGGAGGTAAAAGAGCAGCATAAAGCGGCGCTGTGGGGCTTTGTGCAGCAGGCGCTGGCCACCTTTAGCGAGAGTCCTGAAACCCTGCATCAACCTGCGGTGCGTAAGGTCTTGAGTGATAATTTGTTGCTGGCGATGGGCACGATGCTGGAAGAGGCGAAGCCGATTCATAGCGCCGAAAGCATCAGCCATCAGGGATATCGTAGGCTACTGTCGCGGGCGCGGGAATATGTGCTGGAAAATATGTCGGAGCCGCTGACGGTGCTCGACTTATGTAACCAGCTACACGTAAGCCGTCGCACGCTGCAAAATGCGTTTCACGCCATTTTGGGCATTGGCCCCAATGCGTGGCTGAAACGTATTCGCTTAAACGCAGTACGCCGGGAGTTGATTAGCCCGTGGTCGCAGAGCGCCACGGTCAAAGATGCCGCGATGCAGTGGGGATTCTGGCATCTGGGGCAATTTGCCACCGATTATCAGCAATTATTTGCCGAAAAACCGTCGTTGACGCTGCATCAACGGATGCGGCAATGGGCTTGATATTGATGGGTAGGCTCTCCGGTTGCTGATAACGTGCGCGTGTCGGGAATTGCCCGGTGGCGGCTGGCGCCTTACCGGGCCTACGGATTCGCTGCTGTCTGTGGTTGGTAGCCCGGACAAGGCACGCCAGCGCCGCCTCCGGGGAACCGCGCGCAATTTTGCCTCCGCTGATAAGCCCGTAAAGCATCCCATTGGCATATTTCTCAATATCTTCATAACTTATTTGTGCGAGGAACATTATCGTTTGCGCGCACGTTGGGCACGTTGGGTATTCCGCATCCTGAACCCAGGCCGGGTGGCCGCCGAGCTGTGAAAAGGTCGTGGGTGAATTAGGAACGGCCGTGGCGAAAACGGTGTTATATGCCGTACAACACTACCAGGTCAGAATGCGAATTACCGAGTTCTTTATCTACAATGAACTCGTTTATTTCTACGAGCCTGCTTTTATTCAACGGCCAACCGGATAGGCGATAAACAAACCGGCTATCGTCAAAATACATGCCAGTAGGCATAGCAAGATGCAGTTAACGCTTTTACGCGGAATATGAATAATAAAGCAGAGTAATGTTATCAGGGCCATGACCACAGGGATGGTCACCATATTGATAACCAGAAGCACGATCAGACCGAAGCTCACCCCTCCGCTATGAGGGATGAATATTCTTTCTTCAAAATATATTTCTAGTGTAATGGCAAGCAGGCAGCCAATAAAACTTATACCCAGATGGGGATGCCATTTGGCGTCACTGGTTACTACTTTTCGTGTATTTGTTTGCATTGTTTTACTTTATAAATAAGTTAAATCCAGTCGCGTACCTGAATAAACTCGCTCAGCGCCGCTTCCGGGCTACCCGCTTCCGGCTGCCAGTCGTACTCCCAGCGCACCAGCGGCGGCATCGACATCAGGATAGATTCAGTGCGCCCGCCGGTTTGCAGACCAAACAGGGTGCCTCTGTCCCACACCAGATTGAACTCCACGTAGCGACCGCGGCGATAAAGTTGAAAATTACGCTCCCGCTCTCCCCAGACCATCGCTTTGCGTCGTTCGACAATCGGTAAATACGCCTCGGTGTAGCCGTTGCCGACCGCCTGCATAAAGGCGAAGCAGTAGTCGAAATCCGGCGTATTCAAATCGTCAAAAAACAGGCCGCCGATACCGCGCTGCTCGTTACGATGCTTGAGGAAAAAGTAGTCATCGCACCACTTTTTATAGCGCGGATACACATCGTCGCCAAACGGCTGGCACAGGTCGCGGGCGGTGCGGTGCCAGTGAACGGCATCCTCTTCAAAGCCGTAGTAGGGCGTTAAATCGAACCCGCCGCCAAACCACCACACCGGATCGGCGCCCGGTTTTTCGGCAATAAAAAAGCGCACGTTAGCATGGCTGGTGGGAATATACGGATTGTGCGGATGCACCACCAGCGATACGCCCATCGCTTCAAAGCTACGCCCGGCCAGTTCTGGCCGATGCGCGGTGGCGGACGCGGGCATTGCATCGCCGTGAACGTGAGAGAAATTAACGCCCGCCTGTTCGAAAATCCCGCCGTTGCGTAATACCCGGCTGCGTCCGCCGCCGCCCGCTTCGCGTCGCCAGCTATCTTCGACAAAGTTTGCGCCATCCACAGCGGATAACGTTTGGCAAATATCATCCTGCAGGCGTAGCAGAAACTGTTTTACGTGATGTGCATCGGGTTTCATGATTACCGTTTCTTCGTGTGTGCTTTCTGATTATCAAACCAGTGAAAATAACTGATGATGCCGTTGGCGATCGCCGTAGCGATTTTCTGGCGAAACGCCGTCGTGCCCAGCAGGCGTTCTTCTTCCGGATTGGTAATAAACGAGGTTTCGACCAGTACCGACGGAATTGACGGTGATTTTAGCACCACGAAAGCCGCTTGTTCGGTAGTGCGGCTGTGTAATTTATGTATAGGTTTGATTTTCTTGAGAATATGCGAACCCAGCGTCAGACTGTTTTTAATCGTATCGGTTTGTACCAGATCAAACAAAACTTGTTGTAATAGATGATCCCGGTCAGTGGCTTTTTTACCCGCCACTTCGTCCGCGCGGTTTTCACGCTCGGAGAGATACTTCGCCATGGCGCTACTGGCCCCGCGGTTGGAAAGCGCAAAAACGGAAGCGCCCGCCGCTTTCGGATTGGTAAAACCATCGGCATGAATAGACATAAACAGATCCGCGCCGTGCTTATGGGCGATTTCCACCCGATCGTACAGCGGAATAAAGGTATCCCCTGTCCGGGTTAAACGCGCATCGATTCCGTGATTTCGCAAAATAGCGCGCACGTTTTTGGCAATTGCCAGCACGACGTGTTTTTCCTGAGAACCGTTGCGGCCAATCGCGCCGGTATCGATGCCGCCGTGTCCGGGGTCGAGCATCACCAGCCGTTTACTGCCGGTTTTTTTGGTTTTGGGTTTGCTGTGACCATTACTGGTTTTTAGCGTTTCTTCTTTGGCTATTGCGTGCGACATACCTGACAGCGTCAGGGCCGCCAGACCTGTTTTGAGTACCTGGCGGCGCGATGTGAGAGTTTTTAGGAGTTTAAAAGTGCTCATACGGCCTGAGTTGTGAAAATTAAGTTCAAGATGTTATATCGTATCGCGTAATCCGTTACGACGGTTGGTGATGAGAATTGTTTTACTTTTCATTTCAATACGTGACACATCGCCATTATGCCATTTTTTCCGCTACATCGCGTCAGATATTGGCTGAATCAGATGTTTGCGCCATAATCTTGGTTTTTCCACCCGAAAAGGCAACGAATACCATGGAAATACGCGTTTTTCGCCAGGAAGATTTCGAAGAGGTGATTACCCTCTGGGAGCGTTGCGACCTGCTGCGTCCATGGAACGATCCTGAAATGGATATTGAACGCAAGGTGAATCACGATGTCAGCTTGTTCCTCGTTGCGGAAGTTAGCGGCGAAGTCGTCGGTACGGTAATGGGCGGTTATGACGGGCATCGCGGCTCGGCGTATTACCTGGGCGTTCACCCGGAGTTCCGCGGGCGCGGCATTGCGAATGCGTTGCTTAACCGGCTGGAAAAAAAACTCATCGCTCGCGGGTGTCCGAAAATCCAAATTATGGTGCGTGATGATAACGACGTTGTGCTGGGCATGTATGAACGTCTGGGGTATGAGCATTCTGACGCCCTAAGTTTGGGTAAACGCCTGATTGAAGATGAAGAGTACTGAGTTTCATCCAGCCGATTATGATTTACACGGACGTTTACGCCTGCCGTTTCTGTTCTGGTGCGTACTGCTACTTCAGGCGCGCGCCTGGGTACTCTTTATCATTGCCGGTTCATCCCGTGGACAGGGTAATACTTTGTTAAACTTTTTTTATCCCGACCATGATAATTTTTGGCTGGGGCTGTTGCCCGGCGTTCCGGCGGTAGTGGCGTTTTTACTCAGCGGGCGGCGTGAAGCGTTTCCTGGTGTGTGGCGCTGGCTGCGCGGACTCCTGATCCTTGCTCAACTGGTGTCGTTGTGCTGGCTGCCGGTGATGTGGCTGGGTGGCGACCCGGTCAACGGCGTCGGGCTGGCGCTGCTGCTGGCGGACATCGTCGCGCTGATCTGGCTGTTAACCAATCAACGTTTGCGTGCCTGTTTTTCCCTTGAGAAAGAATAACGGCACTTTTTGGCGAACCCGCACTCCAACCAACGTTAATTAATAAAAGAAAGGAAGTGAGATGAAATCGCTGCGTTTGACTTTACTCGCACTGCCGCTGGCGCTGACCGGCTGCTCGACGCTCTCCTCGGTCAACTGGTCTGCCGCAAATCCATGGAACTGGTTTGGTTCCTCGACAGAAGTCACTGAGCAAGGCGTGGGAGCGCTGACCGCCGCCACGCCGCTGGAAGAGCCGGCTATTGCAGAGGCATTAGATGGCGATTATCGCCTGCGTAGCGGTATGAAAACCGATAACGGCAACGTGGTGCGCTTTTTCGAAGCGATGAAGGGCGACAGCGTCGCGATGGTGATCAACGGCGAGCAGGGAACCGTGAGCCGTATTGATGTGCTGGACAGCGATATCCCAACCGCCGCGGGGGGCAAAATCGGTACGCCGTTTAGCGACCTTTACAGCAAAGCGTTTGGTCACTGCGAGCCGGTTTCCAGCGATAGCCATACCAGCGTCGAATGTAAAGCCGAGGGAAGTCAGCATATTAGCTATGTTTTCTCCGGCGAGTGGAGCGGACCGGAAGGCTTAATGCCTCCTGATGACGTCTTAAAAAACTGGGACGTGCGCAAAATTATCTGGCGTCGTTAATTTGCGCCTGAACAAACCGCTTCGCTTAAAAACAAGGTAAAATAGCCTCCATTAATGCCACGACTGCGTGGCATTCTCATTTTCAGGAGGAATCATGTCTCAGGTTCAAAGTGGCATTTTGCCGGAACATTGCCGTGCGGCAATTTGGATTGAAGCCAATGTGAAAGGCGACCTGGACGCCCTGCGCGCGGCCAGCAGAACATTTGCCGATAAACTGGCGACCTTCGAAGTCAAATTTCCGGACGCCCATCTTGGGGCCGTTGTGGCGTTTGGCAACAACACCTGGCGTGCCCTGAGCGGCGGCGTCGGGGCGGAAGAACTGAAAGATTTTATTCCTTATGGTAAAGGGCTGGCGCCGGCCACGCAGTATGACGTGCTGATCCATATCCTTTCCCTGCGCCACGATGTGAATTTTTCTGTTGCCCAGGCGGCGATGGAAGCCTTCGGCGACTGTATCGACGTGAAAGAAGAAGTTCACGGCTTCCGTTGGGTGGAAGAACGCGATCTGAGCGGCTTTGTCGACGGGACAGAGAATCCGGCAGGCGAAGAGACGCGCCGTGAAGTGGCGGTGATCAAAGATGGCGTGGATGCCGGCGGCAGTTATGTGTTCGTGCAGCGTTGGGAACACAATCTCAAGCAACTTAACCGGATGAGTATTCACGATCAGGAGATGATGATCGGGCGTACCAAAGAAGCCAATGAAGAGATTGACGGCGATGCGCGTCCGGCAACATCTCACCTGAGCCGCGTCGATCTCAAAGAAGATGGCAAAGGGCTGAAGATTGTGCGTCAGAGCCTGCCATACGGCACCGCCAGCGGTACTCATGGTCTCTATTTCTGCGCTTACTGCGCACGCCTGCACAATATCGAACAGCAGCTTCTGAGTATGTTCGGCGATACCGACGGTAAACGCGACGCAATGCTGCGCTTCACCAAACCGGTGACTGGCGGCTACTATTTTGCGCCGTCGCTGGATCGCCTGTTAGCGCTATAAGGTAAAACCCTGTCGGATGGCAGCGCAAACGCTTTATTCGACCTACGATTGGTAGGCCTGATAAGCGCAGCGCCATCAGGCAGAACAGCATAAAAATGCCCATCCCCGCCTCCGCGGGGATTTTTTTACCTAATATTTACCTGAATTAGTGAGCTATTCCTCAGCACTTATTTGTTATTACTGTATTTTCAGTGTTAATGGAGTGTAAGACTCCATATTCAAAAGGAGACATTGAAAATGGGTAAACTCACGGGCAAGACAGCATTGATTACGGGCGCATCGCAGGGCATTGGCGAAGGGATCGCTCGCGTATTCGCACGCCACGGCGCGAACTTAATCTTGCTGGATATCTCCGATGAGATTGAAAAGCTGGCGGATGAGCTGGGCGGGCGCGGGCATCGCTGCACTGCCGTTAAGGCTGACGTCAGAGATTTTGCTTCGGTGCAGGCGGCGGTTGCGCGCGCCAAAGAGACTGAAGGTAGAATTGATATTTTGGTGAATAACGCTGGCGTGTGCCGTCTGGGCAACTTCCTCGATATGAGTGAAGAAGATCGCGATTTCCACATTGATATTAATATTAAAGGTGTCTGGAACGTCACCAAAGCCGTCCTGCCGGAGATGATTAAACGTAAAGATGGCCGCATTGTGATGATGTCTTCCGTCACGGGAGATATGGTGGCGGACCCGGGTGAGACGGCCTATGCGCTGTCAAAAGCCGCCATTGTCGGTTTAACCAAATCGCTGGCGGTAGAGTATGCGCAGTCCGGTATTCGTGTGAATGCCATTTGCCCCGGTTATGTAAGAACGCCGATGGCGGAAAGCATTGCCCGTCAGTCTAACCCTGACGATCCGGAATCGGTATTAACGGAAATGGCAAAAGCCATTCCGCTACGCCGTCTTGCCGATCCGCTGGAAGTAGGGGAACTGGCGGCATTTCTGGCTTCCGATGAGTCCAGCTATCTTACCGGAACGCAAAACGTCATTGATGGCGGCAGTACCCTGCCTGAAAGCGTAAGCGTAGGCGTCTGATTGATGCCGGTCTCCTCCCCGCGCCGCGTGGGGAGGGATTCTCTTATTCCCTTTTCAACTTTCAAATCATCAAACGGTATATAAAACCGTTACTCCTTTAGCACTGGTTATAAATATGATGACTATAAGAAAGTCATTAAATTTATAAGGGTGCGCAATGGCCGTTAACTTACTGAAAAAGAGACCCCTGACGCTGGCAGCAATGCTGTTACTGGCAGGGCAGGCGCAGGCAACGGAGCTGCTGAACAGCTCATACGATGTCTCCCGCGAGCTGTTTGCCGCCCTTAACCCGCCGTTTGAGCAACAATGGGCGAAGGATAACGGCGGCGATAAGCTGACGATTAAGCAGTCTCATGCCGGGTCATCAAAACAGGCGCTGGCGATTTTGCAGGGACTGAAGGCAGACGTCGTGACCTACAATCAGGTGACCGACGTACAGATTCTCCATGATAAAGGCAAACTGATCCCTGCCGACTGGCAAAGCCGTCTGCCGAACAACAGTTCGCCATTCTATTCCACGATGGGCTTCCTGGTGCGCAAGGGGAACCCCAAAAATATTCACGACTGGAGCGATCTTGTACGTTCCGACGTGAAGCTGATTTTCCCTAACCCGAAAACCTCCGGCAACGCCCGTTACACGTATCTGGCGGCATGGGGCGCGGCGGATAACGCGGACGGCGGCGATAAAGCCAAAACCGAACAGTTTATGACCCAGTTCCTGAAAAACGTCGAAGTGTTTGATACCGGCGGTCGCGGCGCTACGACTACCTTTGCCGAGCGTGGTCTGGGCGATGTGCTGATTAGTTTTGAATCGGAAGTGAACAACATCCGCAAACAATATGAAGCCCAGGGATTTGAAGTGGTGATCCCGAAAACGAACATTCTTGCTGAATTCCCGGTCGCCTGGGTGGATAAAAACGTGCAGGCCAACGGCACAGAAAAAGCCGCCAAAGCTTACCTGAACTGGCTGTATAGCCCGCAGGCGCAGACCATCATCACCCATTACTACTACCGCGTGAATAACCCGGAAATCATGGGCAAGCAAGCAGATAAATTCCCGCAGACCGAACTGTTCCGCGTGGAAGACAAGTTTGGTTCCTGGCCTGAGGTGATGAAAACGCACTTTGCCAGCGGCGGCGAGCTGGACAAACTGTTGGCGGCGGGGCGTAAGTAATGCTTGCCGTTTCTTCCCGACGCGTGCTGCCCGGCTTTACGTTAAGCCTCGGCACCAGTTTGCTGTTTGTCTGCCTGATCCTGCTGTTGCCGTTGAGCGCGCTGGTGATGCAGCTCTCACAGATGAGCTGGTCGCAATACTGGGATGTCGTGACCAACCCTCAGGTGGTGGCTGCCTATAAAGTGACGCTACTGGCGGCATTTGTAGCGTCGATTTTTAACGGCGTGTTTGGCCTGCTGATGGCGTGGATTTTAACCCGCTACCGTTTTCCTGGGCGCACGTTGCTGGATGCGCTGATGGATCTGCCATTTGCGCTGCCGACAGCGGTGGCGGGTCTGACGCTGGCCTCGCTGTTCTCAGTGAACGGTTTCTACGGTCAGTTTCTAGCGCAGTTTGATATCAAAGTGACCTATACCTGGCTCGGTATTGCGGTGGCGATGGCCTTTACCAGCATTCCATTTGTGGTGCGCACCGTCCAGCCGGTACTGGAAGAGCTGGGGCCGGAATATGAAGAAGCGGCACAAACCCTGGGGGCCACCCGCCTGCAAAGTTTTCGCAAAGTCGTGCTGCCTGAGCTGTCGCCTGCGCTGATTGCCGGCGTGGCGCTCTCTTTTACCCGTAGCCTGGGCGAGTTTGGCGCGGTGATTTTTATCGCCGGAAATATCGCCTGGAAAACAGAAGTGACCTCGCTGATGATTTTTGTGCGTTTGCAGGAGTTTGATTACCCCGCCGCCAGCGCCATTGCCTCGGTGATCCTTGCGGCGTCACTGCTGCTGCTGTTCTCAATTAACACTCTGCAAAGTCGCTTTGGTCGACGTGTGGTAGGTCATTAATGGCGGAAGTGACTCAATTGAAGCGATACGACGTCCCCCGTATTAACTGGGGAAAATGGTTTCTGATTGGCGTCGGGATGCTGGTTTCGGCGTTTATCCTGCTGGTGCCGATGATTTACATCTTCGTGCAGGCGTTCAGCAAAGGGTTAATGCCGGTACTGCAAAATCTGGCCGATCCGGACATGCTGCACGCCATCTGGCTGACGGTGTTGATTGCCTTGATCGCAGTGCCGGTGAATCTGGTGTTCGGCATTCTGCTGGCGTGGCTGGTGACGCGCTTTAACTTCCCCGGACGTCAGCTATTGCTGACCCTGCTGGATATTCCCTTTGCCGTCTCACCGGTGGTGGCCGGTCTGGTTTATCTGTTGTTTTATGGTTCCAACGGCCCGTTGGGCGGCTGGCTGGATGAGCATAATTTGCAAATGATGTTCTCCTGGCCGGGGATGGTACTGGTCACTATTTTTGTCACCTGTCCGTTTGTGGTGCGCGAACTGGTGCCAGTGATGCTCAGCCAGGGCAGTCAGGAAGATGAGGCGGCGATTTTACTGGGCGCATCCGGCTGGCAAATGTTTCGCCGCGTGACGTTGCCGAATATTCGCTGGGCGCTACTCTACGGCGTGGTGTTAACCAACGCCCGCGCGATTGGCGAGTTTGGCGCGGTGTCGGTGGTGTCCGGCTCGATTCGCGGCGAAACGTTATCGCTACCGTTACAGATTGAATTACTGGAGCAGGACTACAACACCGTCGGCTCCTTTACCGCCGCCGCATTGTTGACGCTAATGGCGATTATTACCCTGTTTTTGAAGAGCATGTTGCAATGGCGTCTGGAGAATCAGGAAAAACGCGCGCAACAGGAGGAAAATCATGAGCATTGAGATCGCCAGAATTAAGAAATCGTTTGGTCGTACTCAGGTACTGAATGATATCTCGCTGGATATTCCTTCCGGCCAGATGGTTGCCTTGTTGGGGCCGTCTGGTTCCGGCAAAACGACGCTGCTGCGCATTATTGCCGGGCTGGAACATCAGTCCAGCGGCCATATTCGTTTCCACGGTACGGACGTTAGCCGTCTGCACGCGCGTGAGCGTAAAGTCGGTTTTGTGTTTCAGCACTATGCGCTGTTTCGCCATATGACGGTGTTTGACAACATTGCTTTTGGTCTGACGGTGCTGCCGCGACGCGACCGCCCAACTGCGGCGGCGATTAAAACGAAAGTGACGCAATTGCTGGAGATGGTGCAACTGGCGCACCTCGCGGATCGTTTCCCCGCCCAGCTTTCCGGCGGACAAAAACAGCGCGTGGCGCTGGCGCGCGCGCTTGCCGTGGAACCGCAAATTCTACTGCTGGATGAACCCTTTGGCGCGCTGGATGCCCAGGTACGTAAAGAGTTACGTCGCTGGTTGCGCCAGCTACATGAAGAACTGAAATTTACCAGCGTCTTTGTCACCCACGATCAGGAAGAAGCGACGGAAGTGGCGGATCGGGTGGTGGTGATGAGTCAGGGCAATATCGAACAGGCTGATGCGCCGGATCGAGTGTGGCGTGAACCGGCAACCCGCTTCGTACTGGAGTTTATGGGCGAGGTGAACCGCCTGACAGGCACCGTCCGCGGTGGGCAGTTTCACGTTGGCGCGCATCGCTGGCCGCTGGGTTATACGCCCGCGTACCAGGGGCCGGTCGATCTGTTCCTGCGTCCGTGGGAGGTGGATATTAGCCGCCGCACCAGCCTGGATTCTCCGCTACCAGTACAGGTCATTGAGGCCAGCCCGAAAGGTCACTATACACAGCTAGTGGTGCAGCCGCTGGGGTGGTATCACGATCCGCTGACGGTGGTGATGGCGGGTGAGGATGTTCCGGTTCGCGGCGAGCGTTTGTTTGTTGGACTGCAAAAAGCGCGTCTGTATAACGGCGACCAGCGTATTGAAACGCGTGAAGAGGAACTTGCTCTGGCGCAATCGGCCTGATAGGTTAATTTGTATAGTTATCGCCCGGTGGCGCTACGCATACCGGGCTTTTTTACGAGCTGAAAACGTGAATACATTAGAACAAACGATCGGCAACACGCCGCTGGTCAAATTACAACGTCTGGGGCCGGATAACGGCAGTGAAATCTGGGTCAAGCTGGAAGGCAATAATCCGGCAGGATCGGTGAAAGATCGCGCGGCGCTATCGATGATTGTCGAGGCGGAAAAGCGCGGGGAAATTAAACCGGGCGATGTCCTGATTGAAGCGACCAGCGGCAACACTGGCATTGCGCTGGCGATGATTGCCGCGCTGAAAGGTTATCGCATGAAGCTGTTGATGCCGGACAACATGAGCCAGGAGCGTCGGGCGGCAATGCGGGCCTATGGCGCGGAACTGATTCTGGTCACTAAAGAGCAGGGAATGGAAGGGGCGCGCGATTTAGCGCTCGTTATGTCTGAACGAGGCGAGGGCAAACTGCTCGATCAGTTTAATAATCCTGATAATCCCTACGCCCACTACACGACCACCGGCCCGGAAATCTGGCGGCAAACGTCAGGTCGCATCACCCATTTTGTCTCCAGTATGGGGACGACCGGTACCATTACCGGCGTGTCGCGTTTTCTGCGCGAGCAGGAAAAGCCGGTCACTATCGTCGGCCTGCAACCGGAAGAGGGCAGCAGTATTCCGGGCATTCGCCGCTGGCCTGCGGAATATATGCCGGGCATTTTTAACGCCTCGCTGGTAGATGAGGTGCTGGATATTCATCAGAATGATGCCGAAAACACCATGCGTGAACTGGCCGTTCGTGAAGGCATTTTCTGCGGCGTGAGTTCCGGCGGCGCGGTAGCGGGCGCGTTACGCGTCGCACGAGCCACGCCCGGCGCGATAGTGGTGGCGATCATCTGCGATCGCGGCGACCGTTACTTGTCTACCGGCGTGTTTGGTGAAGAGCATTTCAGCCAGGGGGCAGGGATTTAAACTAACAGATTATTCTGCGGACCGATTCGTATTATAGAAACAGGGCGAGCATACTTTGTTAAACGGGCTTAACAATGTCATGTTTACCGCATTTAAATGCGGTGGCTTCAGGATGTGACTCGATTGAGTATCTTAAAAATAAACAAATCGATCGTATTTTGATCTTTTATTATTTGTTTTAACAAAGTGTGCTCGCCGCCCTGATCTGGCGCAAAGGTTTAGCGGGAAAGAGGCTCTGGCAATGGATCTGGGGCATGAAGATGGGCGTGGGTGGTACGTGGTACAAGTTTTATGGGAAGTGAAGTTAGGTTAATGAAATAACTATTGCCTAATGGTTTAGCGGTAATTTCGTGAACTTCCAGAAGTATAGACAGTTAATGGATAGAGCCAATATTTTTTGTAACTTACACGATAATGAGTATATACATTACGATTGCTGTGTTCATAATAATCACTCTGCTATTTTATTTTTTTCGATTTTTATTCACTCGCGTAAAAATATATGTAATAAGCAAAGGTACAATAATCAAAGCTACATATCCATTTATATAAAAATATACATCAATATAAGTTTTCATATATAAATGAAAGAACAAGAACAAGAACAACATCGTTAAGAAAGAAAATAAATAAAATAACGACACAATAATTCTATTATAGAAAAACAATGTAACGAAGATGATAAAATTTAAACTTAAAATTACCCACCAGTTTATAAATACGGTTTCTGTAACACCCATACCATGAGCATTAACCACATCAGGTATAAATACTAAATTGAGTAGATATATATTTTTATTCAATATCGAATGTAAGAATGACATAAAATTATTCATACAATAGTTAAATTTTGATTTGAATTTTAAGATGGCATATTCAAATGTTTTTATAGTTCTTTCATACAATTTCTCTGATTCATTTATGGATGCTCCCTTAATTTGCATTATTACTAGTGTGCATGAATTCATTTCTATACACCAGTTATAATACAACTAGTTAATCCGATAAGAAACACATATATATAGATCACAATAATTAACCATTTTTTCTTAATGTTAGTAAATAACATCATTAAAATAACTGCAATTAAAATATGCCACCAAACATTCATTATTCCAATAATCAAAGATGTAATCCATAAAACAAAAATACCAACTAATGAATATTTAGATACATCACCCATTGCAATCTCAATGAACAAGATTAGCAATGAAATTGAAAAAAATGATCCAATTAGCAAAATAATTATAGTTCTAATATGCCTCATTCCTTGCATTCCATTGTGTACACTTCATCCTACAAGCATGGACCTTATTCAGTAACTGTTTTATCCGTTTCAGTAATCAGCGCGTGCAAGAAAGGCTGTGCATTTTCATCCGCTTTACCGGGAATTTTAACGATATAGGGTTTTCCGGTGATGGACGACGACGACGCGACTTTATCGATAAACTGTTCGGCGGTGTCGATACGATTGCGCGTGTTGCCCAGTTTTAAGCGCAGGTGCGATACGGCTTCCTCGCAGTTATGCGCATCACCGTTACGAACGAAGGTCAGATCCTTTTTCTGCGCCAGCGCATTCAGCATGGCGTTAATGCGCGCTTCTTCATGGGCGTTTAGCTTCGCCCAGGCGGGTAGGGTCAGCAGGAGCGCAACGACGGCGCAGACAATTTTCTTCATGGTAAAATCCTTTTTCATGCGATAATCACTGCACCTCAGACCGTTAGCCGGGTAATAAGTTGCACTCCTGGTGGGGTTATTTCTGTGAGTGCGCCAGCGTGAGTTCATCCAGAAAACGCCACAGCTTTTCATTCATTTGCTGGTAATCCCATGCGCGCATCTCGGCAACCGAGCGGATAAAACGCTTCCCTTGCGCGTCGGCCAGCTCCTGCTGCGAATGTTGGATTAATCCTTCAACCGCCTCGACGGTAAATTCCATATGACACTGGAAGCCGTAGACAAAATTGCCGTACTGCACTATCTGACGTGGACAGCCTTCGCTTTCGGCCAGCACGGTCGCCTGATCGGTGAGTCCTGGCATATCGTTGTGCCAGTGGCCGACGGTTAACGGTGAGCCAAAGTGGGCGATAAGCGGATGCCGCAGACCGGCTTCAGTGAGCGTAATAGGGTAGTGACCAATCTCTTTTTCCGGACTTTGGCACACCGCGGCGCCCAGCGCCTCGCCAATGAGCTGCGAACCAAGACAAATGCCGATAACCATTCGCCGGGCCGAAATCGCCTGATTAATTAAGTGCTGTTCGGCGCGAGAGTCAAAGTACGGGCACTCTTCGCGGGTGGTGCGCGGCGACTGCGGACCGCCAAATACCACGAGCATATCGAACTCATCGGCATTGGGCGGTAGCGCTTCTCCGGCATAGACGCGCGACCATGAAATGGTATAACCGCGATCTTCAGCCCATTTCAGATAAGCGCCAGCGGATTCAAACGACTCATGGACAACAAAATGAACTCGCACGTTATTTACTCCTGTTAGCGATTTAGCGCCTGATGGATATCAGCCGCCAGCGTGTTGATCTCGCTGTCATTTAATGTCGACAGCGTGATACGTAGACCGTGAGACGGCGCGCTTACGCCAAAGGCTTCTCCCTCACGTACCAGCCAGCCGGATTTTGCCAGCGTAAACGCGGTAGCCTGGCTATGGGTGTCCAGCGGGAGCCAGGCATTCACGCCGTCGCCGGGAGAAATGGCGATGCCATATTGCTGTAGGGCGCGGGCCAGTTTTTGTTGCCGGGCGGCGTAAAACAGCCGCGTTTGCGTCAGCCTGTGCTGATACTCAGGGTCGGTCAGGCAGGCGTAGACCAGATCCTGTAACAGATGGCTGACCCACTGACTACCGGCATTTAGCCGCAGCCGAAGTTTTGCCGAGGTCGCGCTGTCGCTGGCGACAATAGCAAGACGTAAATCGGGGCCGAGGGTTTTGGAAACGGAGCGTATCACCGCCCAGTGTTGCGTTGTCTGCGCAATAACCGGCTGCCAGGGCGACGAAGAAAGCAGGGCGAAGTGATCGTCGATAATGACCACTACCTGAGGGTAACGCGCCAGTATATTTTGCAGCGCAGCGGCGCGGCGAGCGCTCAGGCTACAGCCGGTAGGGTTGTGCGCGCGCGGCGTTAAGATCACTGCCCGCGCGCCCTGGTTTAGCGCCTGTTCCAGCTTTTCAGGCTGCATTCCTTCGCTATCCACACTGACCGGGCTGGCGCTAAAACCGGCATAGCGCAGCATATTGATACTGCTTAAAAAACAGGGATCTTCCACCGCGACGCTGTCGCCCGGCAGCAGATGCGCGCAAAGCAGTCTTTCAATGGCGTCGATAGCTCCGCTGGTGATATCAATTTCGCCTGCGACGGGGGTGGCATCCCGTAGCCAGCGCGCCGCCCAGGCGTGTAGTTCAGGGGAAACGGGCGCATCGCCGTAGAGATGCGGCGTGCGGCTGAGACGGGCAAAATAACGGCTAAGGTCAGGCAGACGCTGCGGATCTGGATTGCCGCCGGAAAGGTCGTGCAGAGGCGTATGCGGATCGCCGCCTTCCAGCGCTACGGGAGACGGACTGCCTTTAATCACCGTCCCATTGCGGCCTAAACTTTGCGCCAGTCCCGCCGTTATCAGCCGTTTATACGCCGCTGCGACGGTATTGCGGTTCACCTTTAATTCGCTTGCCAGCTCCCGTACCGGCGGGAGCGAATCCTCCGCCCGTAACGTGCCGGCGATAATGTGTTGACGGATACTGTCAAAAATTTCGTTAGCGGTTTTTCCGTCGATCATTATTGACCTATGACAAAATGAATTTTAGCATATGACAATGATAATGAGGCGGTAGCCTGCTGTCCAGCGAGAGGAAAATTTTATGGGACAAGAGAGTGATATTCAGTCAGTGCTCTTCGACGACAACCATCGGGCGTTACAGACCGATATCGTCGCCGTCCAGTCACAGGTCGTGTACGGCAGCGTAGGCAACAGCATCGCTGTTCCGGCCATTAAAGCGCAGGGATTACGCGTGACGGCGGTCCCGACGGTGCTATTCAGCAATACGCCGCACTATAAAACCTTTTATGGCGGCATTATTCCCGCCGAGTGGTTTGCAGGCTACCTTACGGCGTTGAATGAGCGCGATGCGTTACGTGAATTAAAAGCGATTACCACCGGTTACATGGGCAGCGCAGACCAAATTGTCTTGCTTTCGAAGTGGCTAATGGCGATCCGGGCTTCGCATCCGGAGGTGTGTATTCTTGTCGATCCGGTCATTGGCGATACCGACAGTGGAATGTATGTGCAGGCGGAAATTCCGCAGGCTTATCGCACACATTTGTTGCCGCAGGCGCAGGGGCTAACGCCGAACGTATTTGAGCTGGAGATGCTGAGTGGTAAACCGTGTCGCACGCTGGAAGAGGCGGTGGCAGCGGCGCAATCGCTGCTTTCCGATACGCTGAAATGGGTGGTTATCACCAGCGCGCCGGGCGAATCTCTGGAGACCATAACGGTTGCCGTCGTTACCGCGCAGGTCGTGGAGGTCTTTGCCCATCCGCGGGTGGCGACGGAGTTAAAAGGGACGGGAGATCTCTTCTGCGCCGAGCTGGTCAGCGGTATTGTGCAGGGAAAAAAACTGACGACCGCGGCAAAAGATGCGGCGCAGCGCGTGCTGGAGGTGATGACCTGGACACAGCAGTGTGGCTGTGATGAGTTAATTCTGCCGCCGGCAGGGGAGGCGCGATGAAGAGTTATCGGCTGGTGGTTCGCCAGCAGGGGCGTATCGTGGGGCATTTTGAAACGAGCGGGCTGGACGCGCTGGAAGATATCTGCGTGGCGCGAGCGATGTTTGGCATCACTGGCGGCTATCAGTGCGAGTTGCAAGTGTCCGATTCCGAACGCAGGATGCTGGAGAGTGGCCCGGATGGGATGAAGATCCTGATGCGCGAGAAGTGCTTTCGCCCGGTGACCTCGCAGTTGTAACCCGTGGATTGGCGCTGAAATGTTCGCAACCTTGTAGGCCTGATAAGCGTAGCGCCATCAGGCAGTGCGCTGCACCATCGCCGGATGGCGGCGCAAGTACAGGCAAAAAAAATGGCGCCCAAAGGCGCCATTCTTCACTGCGGCAAGAATTACTTCTTAATGCGGATAACCGGAGTTTCACCCACGGTCACGCTACCGGACAGTTTGATCAGTTCTTTGATTTCATCCATGTTGGAGATAACAACCGGAGTCAGGGTAGACTTGGCTTTTTCTTCCAGCAACGGCAGATCGAACTCGATGACCGGATCGCCAACTTTCACGCGCTGACCTTCTTCAGCAATACGCTTGAAGCCTTCGCCTTTCAGCTCAACGGTGTCGATACCGAAGTGAACGAACAGCTCAATGCCGCTATCGGATTCGATAGAGAACGCATGGTTGGTTTCAAAGATTTTGCCGATGGTGCCGTCAACAGGGGCGACCATTTTGTTACCGGTTGGTTTGATAGCGATGCCATCACCAACGATTTTTTCAGCAAAAACTACATCCGGCACGTCTTCGATGTTGACGATCTCGCCAGAGAGCGGGGCAACAATCTCAATAGTTCCGGTGTCTTTCTTATCATCAGAAACCAGAGATTTTAGTTTATCGAACAAACCCATGATCTTCTCCTAAGCAGTAAATTGGGCCGCATCTCGTGGATTAGCAGATTGTTTTTTCTTCAATGAACTTGTTAACCAGCGTCATTAACTCGTCCGTTGTCGGTTGAGCAAGAGCCTGCTCTGCTAACACCTTCGCATCTTCGAAGTTCGTGTTACGGATAATCTTCTTAATGCGCGGGATAGAAATGGCGCTCATAGAGAATTCGTCCAGACCCATCCCCAGCAACAGAAGTGTAGCACGTTCGTCGCCTGCAAGCTCACCACACATGCCAGTCCATTTACCTTCTGCATGAGAAGCATCAATAACTTGCTTGATCAAGTTCAGTACGGACGGTGACATTGGCTGGTAAAGGTGTGAAATCATATCATTACCACGGTCAACTGCCAGGGTGTACTGCGTTAAATCATTGGTGCCGATACTAAAGAAATCAACTTCTTTGGCTAAATGACGCGCAATTGTCGCCGCAGCCGGTGTTTCCACCATCACGCCAATCTCAATGCTTTCGTCAAATGCTTTACCTTCGTCACGCAGTTCCTGTTTGTAGATTTCAATCTCTTTGCGCAGCGCGCGAACTTCTTCAACAGAGATGATCATCGGGAACATAATGCGCAATTTACCGAAAGCGGAGGCACGCAGAATCGCGCGAACCTGGTCACGCAGGATCTCTTTGCGATCCATGGCGATACGCACGGCGCGCCAGCCCAGGAACGGGTTCTCTTCTTTCGGGAAGTTCATGTACGGCAGCTCTTTGTCGCCGCCAATGTCCATGGTACGGACGATAACCGCCTGCGAGCCGCACGCTTCAGCGACCGCTTTATAGGCGGCAAACTGCTCTTCTTCCGTCGGCAGCGCGTCGCGATCCATGAACAGGAATTCAGTACGATACAGACCAACGCCTTCCGCGCCGTTACGCTCAGCGCCTTCAACGTCGCGAACGGTACCGATGTTGGCGCAAACTTCAACCTGATGTCCATCCAGCGTGATTGCCGGCAGATCTTTCAGTTTTGCGAGCTCCGCTTTCTCGGTCGCAACCTGCTCCTGGACGGCGCGCAGTTGCTCAATAACATCGTTGGTCGGGTTGACGTAAACCTGGTTGTTTACGGCATCCAGAATCAGATAGTCGCCGTTTTTCACCTGAGAGGTGACGCTACCGGTACCTACGATCGCTGGCAGTTCCAGAGAACGCGCCATGATGGAGGTATGAGACGTACGTCCGCCCGCGTCGGTGATGAAGCCCAGCACTTTCTGCAGGTTCAGCTGCGCGGTTTCTGACGGCGTCAGGTCAGCGGCAACCAGGATAACTTCTTCCTGAATCGCGCTCAGATCGATAATGGCCAGACCCAGGATGTTGCGCAGCAGGCGCTTACCGATATCACGTACGTCAGCCGCACGCTCTTTCAGGTATTCGTCATCCAGTTCTTCCAGGGCAGTAGCCTGACCTTCGATAACTTCATGTGCGGCTGCGTCAGCCGTCATGTGCTTATCTTTAATCAGGGCTATGATTTCCTGCTCCAGCTCCTCATCTTCGAGCAGCATAATATGCCCTTCAAAGATGGCTTCTTTTTCTTCACCGAACGTTTCACCAGCTTTTGTCTTGATCGCTTCCAGTTGCGCAGATGCCTTGGCACGACCGCTCAGAAAACGTTCAACTTCCTGATCAACCTTGTCGGCAGAAATTTTTTTCCGGTCAATGACGATTTCGTCTTCTTTCAGCAGCAGTGCTTTGCCGAAAGCGATACCCGGGGATGCTAAAATGCCTGAAATCATAACCCTACCTTACTTGTGACTGATTTTTAAAAGAACCCGGAAAAAAACTTACTCGAGTTCCGCCATCAGTTTGACCAGATGTTCAACCGCTTTCTGCTCATCTTCACCTTCTGCGGAGATGGTGACGACGGTGCCTTGAGTCAGGCCCAGAGTCTGCAGTTTAAACAGGCTTTTCGCGCTGGCGCTTTTGCCGTTGGAAGTCACAGTAATCTCAGAAGTGAAGCCTTTTGCTTCTTTAACAAACTGAGCAGCAGGGCGGGTGTGCAGACCGTTCGGAGCGGTAATGGTAACTTCTTGCTGGAACATTGTATTTCCCCAACTTATAGGTTTAGTGTTGTGGAACTAAAGTCTAGCCTGGCGGCTCAACTTTAGCCTGTATTGTTAGCGCCGGCGTAAACGGGACGCGACACAAAAGGTGTTCTACGCAATCCGTTGCTGGCAACTTATGGCCGCTGACGTTTCGCTCGTCATTAAACATTATGCCGCGAAAGGAAGATTTGAACCAAATCATAAAATCGATTCAGCTAACGCTTTTCCTGTAACGATTAATTTCGCGCATCAAAATAATTAGTCTGGTTAAATACCAGTTCCGGCAGGGTGAATCAATGCCAGGTGAGGTGAAAGTTTGAAGCAGGCCACAAAAAAGCACCCAAAAAGGTGCTTTTTTACGCGTTTTTAACATGCTGGCATCACTGTTGCAGTTCTTTCTCAGTAAAGAGATCGGCGAACAACGCGGTGCTCAGATAACGCTCACCTGATGAAGGTAGGATAACCACAATATTCTTATTGGTAAAGCTTTCATCTTCCTGCAGCTTAAGCGCTGCAGCAACCGCGGCGCCGGAAGAAATTCCCGCCAGAATACCTTCCTCTTCCATCAGACGGCGCGCGGTAGAAATGGCTTCTTCATTGGTGATGCCAACCACTTTATCAATCAGTTTCAGATCCAGGTTGCCCGGGATGAAGCCTGCGCCGATGCCCTGAATTTTATGTGGACCCGGTTTGATTTCTTCACCAGCCAGCGCCTGGGCGATAACCGGGGAGTCAGTGGGTTCTACCGCAACGGTGATAAGATCGGTTTTACCCTTCGTCCCTTTGATATAACGCGTGACGCCAGTTAACGTACCGCCAGTGCCGACGCCGGAGATAAACACATCCACCTGACCATCGGTGTCTTCCCAGATTTCCGGGCCGGTGGTTTTTTCATGGATTTCCGGGTTGGCAGGGTTGCTGAACTGCTGGAGCAGGAGATATTTTTGCGGATCGCTGGCGACAATTTCTTCGGCTTTCTGAATCGCGCCTTTCATCCCTTTCGCCCCTTCGGTCAGCACCAGATTCGCGCCTAATGCTTTGAGTAGCTTGCGGCGTTCAATGCTCATGGTCTCCGGCATGGTCAGGGTGAGTTTGTAACCGCGCGCGGCGGCGACATACGCCAGCGCAATACCGGTATTGCCGCTGGTCGGCTCGACCAGTTCCACGCCAGGTTTCAGTACGCCACGCTTTTCGGCATCCCAAATCATATTGGCGCCGATACGGCACTTGACGCTGAAGCTCGGGTTGCGCGACTCCACCTTCGCCAGAATGCGTCCATTACCGATACGGTTCAGTCGAACCAGCGGCGTATGACCGATAGTCAGCGAGTTATCTTCATAAATCTTACTCATGGCCTGTCCTTAACTGTATGAAATTGGGATACCTTCCCAGCATACCTTCCAGCCAGATATGGGGAAGTAAGGATTTCGCATATCTATATGCTGATGGGAAATAATGGTTATCAGTATGGAATAAGAGACAGCATAAGCCATCTCTTATTTATACATTTTTACGTTATTTCCATAACGCGTGCTTAGCACGCCAGCAATCAACCCACATTGCCGTCGCGCCACAGACGGCGACAGGCATAATGAAAAGGTTAAGCACCGGAATCATCGTAAAGAGGCTGGTGAGCGCGCCAAATTGCATATTCGCCACCTTCTGCGTGCGCAACGCGGCGCGCATCGTTTTAAACGGCACTTTGTGGTTATCAAACGGGTAGTCGCAATACTGGATCGCCAGCATCCAGGCGCTGAACAAAAACCACAGCACCGGCGCGATGGTTTGGCCAATGCCAGGAATAAAATAGAGAACCAGCAGCACAATAGCGCGCGGCAGATACCACGCCAGCTTTTGCCATTCACGTTTCATAATGCGCGGTACATCTTTCATGATGCCGAGTATGCCGGTATCTGGCGGCGTGGCGCCGGTTAACCGCGCCTCAAGCTGTTCGGCTAAAAGGCCGTTAAACGGTGCGGCGATCCAGTTGGCGAGGGTAGAGAAAAAATAGCCAAAGACCAGCAGAACAGAAATAACCGCAATCGGCCACAGCAGATAGCTCAGCCATTGCAGCCAGTCCGGCACATGACTCATCAACGAAGGTATCCAGGCGTCAAGCTGGGTAAACAGCCACCAAAATGCGCCGCCCATCAGCACAATGTTGACTAGCAGAGGTAAAATAACAAAGCGGCGGATTCCCGGTAGGGTGACTAACTTCCATCCTTGCGAGAAATAATAGACGCCGCTACGTGGTACGGTTGTGGATGATGAAACCATATTCAGGACATACTCCTTTTTCTTAAAGCCCTGGGTAAACGTGGGATATCTTACCCGGTTATCAGACGGTGGATAGTTCGGAAATGTTCGAAAAAACAGCAAAAAGCACATTTTCCTTCATCTTTATGCTGCGAAAGCCAACAGTACACTTGCACTTGACGTAATCGGCAAATACTCTTAGTGAGTAAATGTTTGCCGTGGTGGCAAGGTGTTAGAACAACAGAGAATATAATGATGCAGGATTTGCGTCTGATATTAATCATTGTTGGCGCGATCGCCATAATCGCTTTACTGGTACATGGTTTCTGGACCAGCCGTAAAGAACGATCTTCTATGTTCCGCGATCGTCCACTAAAACGCATGAAATCGAAACGCGACGACGACTCGTATGACGACGATGTCGAAGAAGACGAAGGCGTGGGTGAAGTTCGTGTTCACCGCGTAAATCATGCCCCCGGCCAGTCGCAGGAGCATGATGCCCCTCGTCAGTCGCCGCAACACCAGTACCAGCCGCCTTATGCGTCTGCGCAACCGCGTCCAGCGGCGCCGCCGCAGCCGCAAGCGCCGATGCAACAGCCGGTTCAGCAACCGGTCCAACCTGCGCCGCAGCCTCAGCAGGTTCAGCCATCTGCGCCGCCGGTACAGCCGCCGCAACAGCAGCCTGCACCGCCGTCGCAAGCGCCGCAGCCTGTTGCGCAGCCCGCGCCGCCGCCATCAGCGCAAACCTTCCAGCCTGCGGAACCTGTGGTTGAGGCGGAACCGGTAGTGGAAGAAGCGCCGGTTGTGGAAAAACCGCAGCGTAAAGAGGCGGTCATCATTATGAACGTCGCGGCCCATCATGGCAGCGAGCTTAATGGTGAAGTGTTACTGAACAGTATTCAGCAGTCAGGCTTTAAATTTGGCGATATGAATATTTTCCATCGTCATTTGAGCCCGGACGGCAGCGGCCCGGCCTTGTTCAGTCTCGCGAATATGGTCAATCCGGGAACGTTCGATCCTGAAATGACGGACTTCACTACGCCTGGCGTCACTATCTTTATGCAGGTACCGTCTTACGGCGATGCGCTGCAGAACTTCAAGCTGATGCTGCAATCCGCGCAGCATATCGCTGATGAGGTCGGCGGCGTCGTGCTGGATGACCAGCGTCGGATGATGACGCCGCAGAAACTGCGCGAATATCAGGACCGCATCCGCGAGGTGATGGACGCTAACGCCTGAGGTTAACGCAGGTGTGACATTTTTAACGTAACCCCCGCCTGTCGGGGGTTTTTTATCATTGATGGTGTGATATGGAACCAATCGAACAACAACTGACAGAACTGCGAACCACGCTTCGCCATCATGAATATCTGTATCATGTGATGGATGCGCCCGAGATTCCCGACGCCGAATATGACCGCCTGATGCGGGAACTGCGAGAGCTGGAGGCGCAACGTCCGGACCTTATCACGCCGGATTCGCCCACGCAGCGCGTTGGCGCGGCGCCGCTGACGGCATTCAACCAGATTCGCCATGAAGTACCGATGCTGTCGCTCGATAACGTATTTGATGAAGAAAGCTTCCTGGCGTTTAACAAGCGAGTGCAGGATCGTCTAAAAAGCACGGAAAATGTCATCTGGTGCTGCGAGCTAAAGCTGGATGGCCTGGCGGTCAGCATTCTGTATGAAAACGGCGTGCTGGTGAGCGCTGCGACGCGTGGCGACGGCACCACCGGTGAAGATATCACTTCAAACGTGCGCACGATTCGCGCCATTCCGTTAAAGCTGCACGGCGATAACATTCCGGCGCGTCTTGAAGTTCGCGGAGAGGTATTTTTACCGCAGGCCGGGTTTGAAAAGATCAATGAAGACGCGCGCCGCACTGGCGGCAAAGTGTTTGCTAACCCGCGTAACGCGGCGGCGGGCTCGCTGCGTCAGCTCGATCCGCGTATTACGGCGAAGCGACCGCTAACATTTTTCTGCTACGGCGTCGGTATTCTGGAAGGCGGCGAGTTGCCGGATACGCATCTGGGGCGTTTGCTGCAATTTAAAGCGTGGGGGTTACCGGTCAGCGATCGCGTGACGCTGTGCGATTCTCCCCAGGAGGTACTGGATTTTTATCACAACGTCGAAAAAGATCGCCCCACGCTCGGTTTTGATATCGACGGCGTGGTGATTAAGGTCAACTCGCTGGCTTTGCAGGAACAGCTGGGCTTTGTGGCCCGCGCGCCGCGCTGGGCGGTGGCGTTTAAATTTCCTGCTCAGGAGCAGATGACTTTTGTGCGCGACGTTGAGTTTCAGGTAGGGCGTACCGGGGCGATTACGCCGGTGGCGCGTCTGGAACCGGTTCAGGTGGCTGGTGTGCTGGTCAGCAATGCCACGTTGCATAATGCCGATGAAATTGAGCGGCTTGGCTTGCGCATTGGCGATAAGGTGGTTATCCGTCGGGCAGGCGATGTGATCCCTCAGGTGGTCAACGTGGTTCTGTCTGAACGCCCTGAAGAGACGCGTCCGATTGTGTTTCCAACGCACTGTCCGGTGTGCGGATCGGACGTAGAGCGCGTCGAAGGCGAAGCCGTTACCCGTTGTACCGGCGGGCTGATTTGCGGCGCGCAGCGTAAAGAGTCGCTGAAACATTTTGTGTCGCGCCGGGCGATGGATGTAGACGGGATGGGCGATAAGATCATCGACCAACTGGTGGAAAGGGAGTATGTCCATACGCCAGCGGATCTGTTCCGTCTGACGGCGGGTAAACTGACCGGCCTGGACCGAATGGGGCCAAAGTCCGCGCAAAATGTTGTAAACGCGCTGGAAAAAGCCAAAGCGACGACCTTTGCGCGTTTTCTCTATGCGCTGGGCATCCGTGAAGTGGGTGAAGCGACGGCGGCGGGGCTGGCGGCTTATTTCGGTACGCTGGAGGCGCTGCAGGCCGCCACGATTGACGAGTTGCAGAAAGTACCTGACGTGGGAATTGTGGTCGCTACGCACGTCTTTAACTTTTTTGCCGAAGAGAGTAATCGTGATGTGATTGGGCAGCTACTGGCGGAAGGGGTTCACTGGCCCGCGCCGGTAGTCATTAATGTGCAAGAGATCGATAGCCCGTTTGCCGGTAAAACCGTGGTACTAACCGGTAGCCTGAGCCAGATGTCCCGCGATGACGCTAAAGCGCGTTTAGTGGCGCTTGGCGCGAAAGTGGCAGGCAGCGTATCGAAGAAAACCGATCTGGTGATTGCCGGTGAAGCCGCGGGTTCCAAACTTGCCAAAGCGCAGGAACTGGGTATTACCGTGATTGATGAAGCGGAAATGATCCGCTTGCTGGGTGCCTGAGATGGAAAAAGAGCAGCTGGTTGACATCGCCAACACCGTGATGCCGTTCGGCAAATATCAGGGACGTCGATTGATCGACCTTCCGGAAGAGTATTTGCTGTGGTTTGCCCGTAAAGATCAATTTCCGGCGGGTAAACTGGGGGAATTGATGCAAATCACGCTGCTGATTAAAACCGAGGGGCTGACGCAACTGGTGCAGCCCCTGAAACGCCCGCTTTAAGCTTTCGCGGCGCGGCTTTCCTGCTGCGCCTGTAACTTCTCGGTCTGGCGTTTGTAGCGCCGCGCCAGCCCTGCGCAGACCATCAGTTGGATCTGGTGGAAGATCATCAGCGGTAATACCATCATACCCAGCACTGACGTCGGAAACAGAATATTGGCCATCGGGATCCCGTTGGCCAGGCTTTTTTTCGAACCGCAGAAAACAATAGTGATTTCGTCGGCTTTATTGAAGCCGCATTTACGGGCGACAAAGACGTTAATAGCGATGACGATCGCCAACAGTATGAGACTGACCACGACGATAAACAGCAGCGATCCCCAGCCGACTTTGTGCCAGATGCCATTGACCACCGCTTCGCTGAACGCCGAGTAGACCACCAGCAAAATAGAGGTCTGATCTGTTTTCGCGATCCACTTTTTGTTGCGCGCGACCCAGTTGCCGATCCACGGGCGAGACAGGTGTCCCAGCACAAAAGGCAGCAGCAGTTGCAGCATAATTTTGCCCACCTCTTCCAGACTGCCCTGCGCGCCATGAATATTCATTACCAGACCGACCAGCAGCGGCGACAGGAAAATGCCCAGCAGACTGGACGCAGACGCTGAGCACACCGCGGCCGCGACGTTACCGCCCGCGAGTGAAGTAAACGCAATCGCCGACTGCACGGTGGCGGGCAAAATGCACAGATACAGAAAGCCGCTGTAGAGCATAGGGTCGACATTGACAGGCGCCCACCAGGCAAACAGTACGCCGAGGACAGGAAAGAGCACAAAAGTGCTGCACATGACCCACAGATGCAACCGCCAGTGGCTGCCGCCAGCGATGATCGCTTCACGCGAAAGCTTCGCGCCATGCATAAAAAACAGCAGAGCGATGGCCGCTGTCGTAATGCCTTCAACGACAGGCACAAAGCTGCCTTCCGCCGGGAAAAAAGAGGCCAGTAGTACCACGGTGATAAGTGTCAGCGTGAAAGGGTCAAGGATACGAAAAAGTTTCATAAAAACTCCTGAAAGTCGGTGCAGCTATTTTGCGTTTTTCGCTTTGAGAAATAAAATTGATTTATTGCATCTATATATGAATCTAGTCGATGAACTATTCACTGCGTCAACTGCGTATTTTTATTACCGTCGCCCAGGCCAAAAGTTTCAGTCGGGCAGGGGTCAGGATTGGACTGAGCCAGTCTGCGGTCAGTCATAGCGTAAAAGAGCTGGAGCGGCAAACCGGCGTCAGACTGCTGGATCGCACCACGCGTGAGGTGGTGCTGACCGAGGCGGGGCAACAACTGGCGACGCGTCTGGAGCGGGTGCTTGATGAACTGAACAGCATACTGCGCGATGCAGGCAGAGTAGGGACACAATTAACCGGCACCGTGCGCGTTGCCGCGAGCCAAACCATTTCTGCGCATCTTATTCCGCAATGCATTGCCCAAAGTAATTCACTTTATCCCGCTATTGATTTTGTATTGCACGATCGTCCGCAGCAGTGGGTGCTGGAGAGCATCCGCCAGGGTGAAGTGGATTTTGGCATCGTTATCGATCCCGGCGCAGCGGTGGATTTACAGTGTGAAGCCATCTTATCAGAGCCTTTTTTACTGTTGTGTCGCCAGGATCATCCGCTGGCGCATCAGGAATGGGTGAGCTGGCAGGATCTTAAACAGGCGTCGCTGGTCTTACAGGATTATGCTTCCGGCAGTCGACCGCTGATTGATGCGGCGCTGGCCCATTTTGCTATTGAGGCGGATATCGTGCAGGAGATTGGTCACCCGGCCACGCTGTTTCCAATGGTGGAAGCGGGAATCGGCATCAGCGTGCTGCCCGCGCTGGCGTTACCGCTCCCGCAGGGCAGCCACTTACAGGTTAAACGGCTGACGCCCGTAGTTGAAAGGCAGCTCATGCTGGCGCGGCGAAAAAACCGATCGCTCTCCACGGCGGCGCAGGCGTTGTGGGACGTGGTGCGTACTCAGGCCAGCGAATTAACCGCCGCGAGGGCGAAAGATCCGCTGTATCAGCTATAAATATCTATCTGTCCGTGTGTGAGGTGCGGTCTTGCCCTGCCATTTTTGACAGGGCAGTGTGTTAAAACAGGTATTTGATGGAATAAATAATGCCATCCTGCAGGAAGGATTCTCCTAACTTATTATCAGCGTAACGATATTGTACTCCTGCGGTCAGGTGAGGAGTCGCATTCCACCACAGCGCTACTGCGCCATTAATGCCATCTTTCCCGCCATTGCCCGCAGCGTAGGACGCATCGCGGTCAAACTCATACTCATTCCAGTTCGTTACGCTGAATTTCTCACTACCCAACGAGAAGCTATAGCCGGCCACCCAACCTAATACATAACCATTATCGCCTGTGTAGTAGGTCTGATCGGTATAACGTTTGGCAAAGAAGGGTTTAAACCAGTAACCGTTACCTGTGAAGTTATAGCCTAAACCATAGAGAAACATGTCATCATGGAAATTAGCGCGATGAGGTGAACCGTACGTCCCGTAGGCATGGAGATAGAGGTTTAATCCTGTATCGCTCAGATAAATACGGTTGGTATTTTTAAAGGTGTAACGCTGTTCGCTGCCTGGTTTAGCGTGGCGGCCATTGTAAAAATTTTCCCAGTCGAAGAACCCGTACATTTCTCCCCAGCTAAAATTCGCTCCGCCTTCCAGTTCCAGGTACCCAAAATCATCTTTATGGGATTTTTTACTGGTTTTTTCCGTGGTGTCTGATGTCCAGTCGAGGTAATGGAGGCCGATATCGGCGAACCCGCCTTTAAATTCCGCATGGGTGAGTGCGGGAATAATGAGTAAAGAAGAAAGCGTCAGAGTAAGAATTTTTTTCATAGCATATTTCCCTATGCCGATAATTATTAATGGGTTAATTAAAAAGAGGCAATTTATAAATATGAAAGCGGCATATTGTTAATATGAAGTGTAAGCAAAAACCAATACTGTTTTCCCTCTGTATTAATACAGAAGCGATCTAAATCTATCGATATTAAATGGCTATTGATGACACGTGAAAAGTGTATTGGTCAGCAAGGGGCGATGGTCGTTATAAAAAGGAGTCAAATTAAATCCGATAGAACAAGGAAACTTATGCCTCACGCTCTTTTTTCTCATAATCCTGAGTATTGTATTGATATTATTCATGCACATAAACCGGCATTTACCCCGCGAGTCGCGTTTATTTTAGGCTCCGGGTTGGGTGCTCTGGCGGATCAAATCGAAGATGCGGTAGCCATTTCTTACGAGAAATTGCCGGGATTTCCCGTCAGCACCGTACACGGCCATGCTGGTGAACTGGTGCTCGGCCATCTGGCGGGTGTTCCGGTGGCCTGTATGAAAGGCCGCGGACATTTTTATGAAGGGCGTGGAATGGCGGTGATGACCGATGCCATTCGCACGTTGAAATTACTGGGCTGTGAAGTGTTGTTCTGCACCAATGCGGCAGGATCTCTGCGTCCGGAAGTGGGGCCGGGTAGCCTGGTTGCACTTAGCGATCACATTAATACGATGCCCGGTACGCCGATGGTGGGGCCAAACGATGATCGTTATGGCGATCGCTTCTTCTCGCTGGCTAATGCTTATGACGCAGATTATCGCGCCATGCTTCAGTCCGTTGCGGTAGAGGAGGGATTCCCCCTCACTGAAGGCGTATTTGTTTCTTATCCGGGTCCGAACTTCGAAACGGCGGCAGAAATCCGCATGATGCAGATTATTGGCGGCGATGTGGTCGGAATGTCCGTTGTCCCTGAGGTGATTAGCGCACGTCATTGTGGTCTCAAAGTTGTTGCCGTCTCAGCGATCACCAATCTGGCGGAAGGGCTGGGCGATGTAAAACTCTCCCATGCGCAAACGCTGGCGGCGGCTGAACTTTCCCGGCAGAACTTTATAAATCTGATTTGCGGCTTTTTACGTAAGCTGGCCTAAACACAATGACTACGGCCCCGTATTGGGGCTTTATCTCACGGCAAGGAATAAAAAATGGGTATTACGTCCCGCTTAAAAGTCATGTCGTTCTTGCAATATTTTATCTGGGGGAGCTGGCTGGTTACCCTGGGCTCTTACATGATCAACACTCTGGATTTTACCGGCGCGAATGTCGGTATGGTCTACAGCTCAAAAGGGTTGGCAGCGATTATCATGCCGGGCATTATGGGGATCATTGCTGATAAATGGCTGCGCGCTGAGCGAGCCTATATGTTTTGCCATCTGGTTTGCGCGGGGGCGTTATTATACGCCACCACCGTTACCGATCCCCAGACGATGTTCTGGGTGATGTTGGTTAATGCGATGGCGTATATGCCAACGATTGCATTATCCAATAGCGTTTCGTACTCCTGTCTGGCGAAAGCAGGTCAGGATCCGGTAACGTCATTTCCGCCCGTGCGCGTTTTCGGCACAATAGGTTTTATTGTTGCGATGTGGACGGTGAGCCTGATGGGGCTGGAACTGAGCAGTGCGCAATTATACATCGCTTCTGGCGCATCGTTATTGCTGGCCCTGTATGCGCTGACGTTACCGAAAATTCCGGTAGCCGAGAAGAAGGCGAACACCACGCTTGTCAGTAAGCTCGGACTGGATGCTTTTGTTCTGTTTAAAAATCCACGCATGGCAATCTTCTTTTTGTTTGCGATGATGTTGGGGGCGGTGCTGCAAATTACCAATGTCTTCGGTAATCCGTTCCTGCATGATTTTGCCCGTAATCCTGAGTTTGCCGATAGTTTTGTGGTGAAGTATCCCTCTATCTTGCTTTCAGTTTCGCAGATGGCGGAAGTGGGCTTTATCCTCACCATTCCGTTCTTCCTTAAACGCTTTGGTATTAAAACGGTAATGCTGATGAGTATGCTGGCGTGGACGTTGCGTTTCGGCTTCTTTGCCTTTGGCGATCCATCCCCGTTTGGCTTTGTGCTACTGCTGCTGTCGATGATTGTTTATGGCTGCGCATTTGATTTCTTCAACATCTCAGGGTCAGTATTTGTAGAGCAGGAGGTGGACTCAAGTATTCGCGCCAGCGCGCAGGGGCTGTTTATGACCATGGTTAACGGCGTGGGGGCCTGGATTGGGTCTCTTTTAAGCGGTATGGCCGTGGATTATTTTTCTATTGATGGCGTAAAAGATTGGCAAACCATCTGGCTGGTCTTTGCCGCCTACGCTCTGGCATTGGCCGTTATTTTTGCATTGTTCTTTAAATATCAGCACCATCCAGAAAAACTGTCGACCAAATCATTAGCACATTAATTTTATTTGACTGGCGAGAGGATGTTCGCCAGTCCATTTTTATGAACAAGGACACAGCATGAAAGAAATTATTCTCTCCTCCGGTATTGGATTTGGTATTGGCGCATTTTTTACTTTATGCCGTATACCTATTCCCGCACCAAATGTTTTACCCGGGGTATTATCTATTGTATTTATGTATATTGGGTATCTTGTCGTTAAATCTATTTTTTACTAGGTAATATGGTAAATTCCAGACGTTATCCCTTATTCCTAGAGTGCGATAGTGATGGAACGAGCCCATCGTATTGATCTAAAGCTATTACGTTATTTCCTCGCTGTTGCAGAAGAATTGCATTTTGGCCGGGCTGCTGCCCGGTTAAATATGTCACAACCTCCCTTGAGTATCCATATCAAAGAACTTGAACAGCAACTGGGTACATTGCTGTTTATTCGTCATTCCCGCAGCGTTGCATTAACCCATGCCGGGAAAGTTTTAATGGAGGAGTCACGTCGCTTGTTAGCCAATGCAAATCAGGCGCTGGCGCGAGTGGAGCAGATTGGTCGCGGTGAAGCGGGGCGCATTGAACTGGGTGTGGTTGGTACGGCGCTGTGGGGAAGAATGCGTCCTGCGATGCGTCACTTTTTGAAAGTAAATCCCAATGTTGAAGTACTTTTTCGCGAAAAGTCTCCAGGTATGCAAATGGCGTTGTTAGAGCGTCGGGAACTTGATGCAGGGATCTGGCGTATGGCTATCGAACCGGCAGTCGGTTTTACCAGCATACGTTTGCATGAATCTGCATTCATGGTTGCAGTTCCGGAAGATCACGATCTGGCATCCAGAGATTCTGTGCCGTTGGCGGCGTTGCGCAATGAATATTTTGTTACGTTGCCTTCCGTACATTCTGATTGGGGATTTTTACAACGTGTATGCCAACAGGCGGGTTTCTCGCCAATGATTATTCGGGAAGTGGTTGAGCCGCAAACGGTGTTGGCGATGATCAGTATGGGGATCGGGATTACGTTGATGGCTGATGGCTATGCGCAAATGAGCTGGCCGGGTGTGGTGTTCCGTCCGTTAGAGGAACGTATTCCGGCGGATTTGTATATTGTGTATGACCAGCAGCAGGCAACGCCAGCACTGGAGAAACTGGTGGCGGCGTTGACGGTATGATGTCTGTGCCGGATGGCGACTAACGTCTTATCCGGCCTACGTGTGCGGTGTCGTCTGTGCCGGATGGCGATTAACGTCTTATCCGGCCTACGCGTGCGGTGTCGTCTGTAGGCCTGATAAGCGCAGCGCATCAGGCAAGACCCGAACCTGCGGCAGGTTCGAATCTTATAAATCGCAGATAGCAAAAAAGCGCCTTTAGGGCGCTTTTTTACATTGGTGGGTCGTGCAGGATTCGAACCTGCGACCAATTGATTAAAAGTCAACTGCTCTACCAACTGAGCTAACGACCCGAAGTGGTGGGTGATGACGGGATCGAACCGCCGACCCCCTCCTTGTAAGGGAGGTGCTCTCCCAGCTGAGCTAATCACCCACTTCGGTACTTCACAATAAGAAATTTAGCTGGCGAGAAAGTGGTGGGTGATGACGGGATCGAACCGCCGACCCCCTCCTTGTAAGGGAGGTGCTCTCCCAGCTGAGCTAATCACCCACTTCTCAATTTCTTATCTACACGGCGGAGACTACATAAAGTAGTTGGTGGGTGATGACGGGATCGAACCGCCGACCCCCTCCTTGTAAGGGAGGTGCTCTCCCAGCTGAGCTAATCACCCCCGCTGTGTGGAGTCGCATTATAGGGAGAGTTGAAAATGAGTCAACGCATTTTCTAAAGTTTTTGTTTGTTCGTCGTAAAATTAAACAAAACGATCGCAAAACAATCCATGTAGCATGATTTGTATACGAAAATGGCAAAGCGTGATGTTCCAACCCGATCAACATTGAGGAATCAGACCACAGTGATAGAATACGAGCCTGATAATCTTCCCTGGATTTGCCGGTTGTCGGCATCTTTATAAACGTAAGGCCATTTCATGAAAATCAAAACTCGCTTCGCGCCAAGCCCGACAGGTTACCTGCACGTCGGCGGTGCGCGTACTGCTCTTTATTCCTGGCTTTTTGCACGTAACCATGGCGGTGAGTTTGTGCTGCGTATTGAAGACACCGATCTCGAACGCTCCACGCCGGAAGCTATTGAAGCCATTATGGATGGTATGAACTGGCTGAATCTGGAATGGGATGAAGGCCCGTACTTCCAGACCAAACGTTTTGATCGCTACAACGCTGTTATTGATGAAATGCTGGAGGCGGGAACAGCCTATAAATGCTACTGCTCTAAAGAGCGTCTGGAGCAACTGCGTGAAGATCAGATGGCGAAAGGCGAGAAGCCGCGTTATGACGGGCGTTGCCGTCACAGCCACGAACATCATGCCGACGATGAGCCATGCGTGGTGCGCTTTGCTAACCCGCAGGACGGTTCCGTTATTTTTGATGATCAGATCCGTGGCCCGATCGAATTCAGCAATCAGGAGCTGGACGATCTGATCATTCGTCGTACCGACGGTTCGCCGACCTACAACTTCTGTGTGGTGGTGGACGACTGGGATATGGAAATTACCCATGTGATTCGTGGCGAAGACCATATCAACAATACTCCGCGCCAGATTAACATTCTGAAAGCGTTAAACGCGCCGGTGCCGATGTACGCGCATGTGTCGATGATTAACGGCGACGACGGTAAAAAGCTGTCTAAACGTCACGGTGCGGTGAGCGTGATGCAGTATCGCGATGACGGTTATCTGCCGGAAGCGTTGCTGAACTATCTGGTGCGTCTGGGCTGGTCCAGCGGCGATCAGGAGATCTTCACCCGTGAAGAGATGATCAAGCTGTTCTCCCTCGGTGCGGTGAGCAAGTCTGCGAGCGCGTTCAACACTGATAAACTGCTGTGGCTGAACCACCACTATATCAATACGCTGGCGCCGGAATATGTGGCGACGCATTTGCAGTGGCATATCGAGCAGGAAAATATCGACACCCGTAACGGCCCGCAGCTTGCTGAACTGGTGAAGTTGCTGGGCGAGCGCTGCAAAACTCTGAAAGAGATGGCGCAGAGCTGCCGCTACTTCTATGAAGACTTCAGCGAGTTTGACGCCGATGCGGCGAAAAAACACCTCCGCCCGGTGGCGCGTCAGCCGCTGGAAGTGGTGCGCGACAAACTGTCGGCGATTACGGACTGGTCAGCAGAAAACGTCCACCACGCGATTCAGGCCACGGCGGATGAGCTGGAAGTGGGGATGGGTAAAGTAGGGATGCCGCTGCGTGTGGCTGTGACCGGTGCCGGGCAGTCGCCTGCGCTGGATGTCACCGTACATGCGATTGGTAAAACCCGCAGCATTGAGCGCATCAACAAAGCGCTGGGCTTTATCGCCGAGCGTGAAAGCCAGCAGTAACGCCAGCTGAAACAGAATAAACGGCAGGGCAGACGCCTGCCGTTTATTCTTTGTTAGTCCGCCTCATTGATACCTAAACGCGTCAGAAATCCGCGAATACCTTCCCGCGATAAAAACAGCGCCAGTTTTTCCTGTTCCTGAGCAGACATATTTTCAACGGCATCAATAATTTGTCGATAAGCATGACTGTGCGCCGCGTTCGCATATTCTGCGAAAGCCTCTTCCGCCTGATAAAACGCAGGCAGTTTGCGAAAAGCCGGAATATTGAGAATAAACTCCCGCACGCTGGCATCAATATGGATGAGTCTTGCGCGTCCGCCTTTGACGCCGGGAAATTTTTCGGTTTTCCAGTGTTGTTCTCTGATCCAGCGATTGACGGTTTGTCTGGCCACGCCGAGGCATTCAGCCAGCTCTTCAGTGGTCATTTTACTGCGTAATCTTTTCATATTATTTGCTATCGCGTATCCCTAAGCGTTGTAACAAACCGGTAATCCCTTCACGCACGAGGAGAGAGGTAAACTGTTTCTGCTCGGATGAGGTCATCTCTTTGGCAAGCGTCATGAGCAGCGCTTCAAGCGATGCGTTGCTGGCAGGCGTAAATGTGTCTGCGTGATGGTCAACTGAACGTTCAGCGCTGCGGATATATTCACGAACCTGTTCGTTTACATGAACCAGACGGGCTTTACCGCCCTGGACGCCAGGTTTGGGCGATGTTGCCCAGCCTTCTTTCCGTACCCATTTATTGATGGTTTGTCGGCTGTAACCGGTGAGATTAGCGAGTTCTTCTGGCGTCATCCGTTCCTTGAACATAACGATTCCCTGAATAGTCGTGGGGTTAATTAGTGGTTCATTTTATAGCACCATTTTAGTCGAAACCGTGACGTGTTTAACTACTGAATGCGAGTTGTGCCGCAATGTCCTTTATTTGAATGCTTTTTCAGCGATTGAATTCGGCAAGTTCATTTTGCCGTTGACACATGCCGAGGGAATTCATATGATGCCGCCCGTCAACTCGACAAGCTTTACGTAGTGGGGCTATAGCTCAGCTGGGAGAGCGCTTGCATGGCATGCAAGAGGTCAGCGGTTCGATCCCGCTTAGCTCCACCAAATTTACTCCCGATAAATTTGGCGTATACGTAAAAGCACTATGGGGCTATAGCTCAGCTGGGAGAGCGCTTGCATGGCATGCAAGAGGTCAGCGGTTCGATCCCGCTTAGCTCCACCAATATTCAAACCCTCGCTGAAAAGCGGGGGTTTTTGCTTTTTGTCACAAAATTCATGGCGTCTGATCTGCTCTTCAGGTGCGTTTGTTTGCCGCTGCTTTTGCGGTCAATATGAGCTTTTGTTAGATTGCTTCATAATGCGAATATACTTATTATTCATGCGCCTTATATAATGATGTGAGCATTAAAGCAATGCTGGATAAGTGTAACGTATTAAAAAATATAAAAATATTTTTACTGGCTTTCTGCCTGACTGTTCCGGCTGTTCTGCTATCCCGTCTCATTTCTCCCCGCGCCACAATTGATTCCAGCTATATCTTTCTGGCCTGGCTACCGCTCTGCGTCATGTTTTCCGTGCTGTTCTTATTTGGCCGCCGTGGCGTCGCGCCGATGGTAGGCGGAATGATGTTGACTAATGAATGGAATTTTCATTTACCACTGCCACAGGCGATGGTGCTGCTATTTTGCCAGACGTTTCCCGTATTGCTGGTTTGCGCTATCGTACGCTGGCAGCTGGGCGCGCGCTGGCGCTACGGAATACCCAACCAAGGCATCTGGCTACGCGTTTTCTGGTTAGGGTTAATGACGCCGTTTGGCATAAAAATCAGTATGCATCTGGCGGGGCACTACCTGGCTTTCCCGGTGACAATCTCTACCTTCTTTGGCACCGGCACCGCTATTTTCTCGATTGTTGATTTATTGAGTCTGATTTCTGCCGCGCTTATTTTTACCCTCTTTTTCTATTATCCGCTGCGGATGATAGTCAGCCCGCACTATACTCGTATTTTCTGGCGGAGGGATGTCGCTCCTTATCTCGCCAAAGAAAAACGCCTGTTTACGCTTCTCTGGTTTGCCACTCTGGCGACGCTATTAGCGGTGCTGTGTACGCCTTTCGAGACAAAGTATATTGCTGGCTATCTGGTGCCAGTTCTGTTTATTGGATTTACCATCGGCGTGGGGAAAATCAGCTATCCGCTGTTGAATTTTAGTTGGGCTCTCACTGCGCTATTCCTGCTTAGCTATAACCGCAATTTTCTGCAGGGCGTGGGCTCAGAATATTCGCTGGCATTTATCCTTTCAGTTCTCATTTCTTTTAGTATTTGTTTGTTGTACATGGCGCGGATTAATCAGCGTAGCGAATGGTTGAATCGACAGTGGCACTCGCAGGCATTGACCGATCCGTTGACGCAACTGCCTAACCTGCGCGCGCTGGAGCAGTTTCTTTTACAGGATGCCGGGCAAAGCGTGTGTTATCTACGCATGGAAAACCTGGAATTTCTGAGCCGTCATTACGGTATGCAGATGCGCGTGCATTGCGAACGCGAGGTGTTTCGCGTGTTGCAGCCGCTGCTGCTGGAAAAGGAGAAAATTTTCCATCTGCCGGGCAGTGAATTATTGCTGGTATTGACGGGACCGGAGACGGAAGCCCGCCTGCAATATATGCTCAATGTGCTTAATAACCGCAAAATTTACTGGAACAATACCGGTCTGGACATGGAATACGGCGCATCGTGGGGAACATTCGATGGTCGCCAGGAAACCTTGCAACCGCTGTTGGGGCAATTAAGCTGGCTGGCGGAGCAATCCTGCTCGCATCGTCGGGTGCTTGCACTGACCCAGAGTATTGAAGCCGCTTCCGGGCAGACGACGGAACGGGTGCTACGGTTGCAGAAAATCCGTCAGGCGCTGGAGCGCGGCGCGCTGGTTTTGTATGCGCAACCCATTCGCGACGCGCAGGGAAAAGGGTATGACGAGATTCTGACGCGGCTTCGGTGCGACGACGGTATCATGATGCCGAATCAGTTCATTCCGCTTATCGCCCAGTTTAACCTGAGCGTACGGTTTGATATGCAGGTGATGGAAGCGCTCCTGCAATGGTTGTCCGCGCATCCTTCGGCGGAGCAGGGGGCGCGTTTTTCGGTTAATTTGATGCCGCTGACGCTGCTGCAAAAAGAGACGGCGTCGCGCATTATGCAGCTTTTTAAACGCTATGGCGTCCCGCCTGCTTCGGTCATCATCGAAATTACTGAAGAACAGGCCTTCTCTCATTCCGAAATCAGTATGCACAATATCAACCAGCTGCGTAAGTTTGGCCTAAAAATCGCCATTGATGATTTCGGCACCGGTTATGCAAACTATGAACGGCTAAAACGCCTCAAGGCGGACATCATTAAAATCGACGGCTGTTTCGTAAAAGATATTCTGACGGACTCCCTGGATGCGATGATCGTGAAATCCATCACTGATTTAGCGAAAGCGAAATCGTTGAGCGTCGTGGCTGAGTTTGTTGAAACGCCTGCGCAGCGCGATCTGCTATTGCAGCTTGGCGTACACAGTTTGCAGGGATATCTGATTGGCCGCCCGCGCCCGTTAGGTAAATAAGCGGCATAAAAAAACCGGGGATAGCTCCCCGGTTTCTACATTAAACGCAGACTTACAGTACCAGCGCCGCGATAGAGGCGGACAGTACGCTCACCAGCGTAGAACCGTAAACCAGTTTCAGACCAAAACGGGAAACCACGTTGCCTTGCTCTTCGTTCAGGCCTTTAATCGCACCCGCAATAATACCGATGGAAGAGAAGTTCGCGAAGGACACCAGGAAGACGGAGATAATGCCTTCAGCGCGTGGAGAGAGGGTAGAGGCGATTTTCTGCAGATCCATCATCGCCACGAATTCGTTGGAAACCAGTTTGGTCGCCATGATACTTCCTACCTGCAGCGCTTCACTGGACGGTACGCCCATTACCCATGCGACCGGGTAGAAGATGTAACCCAGAATGCCCTGGAAGGAGATGCTGTAGCCGAACCAACCGGTAACCGTTGCGAACAGCGCGTTCAGCGCCGCGATCAGCGCGATGAAGCCGATCAGCATCGCCGCGACGATAATCGCCACTTTAAAACCTGCCAGAATGTACTCGCCCAGCATTTCGAAGAAACTTTGGCCTTCATGCAGGTTCGACATCTGAATATTTTCTTCGCTGGCATCAACGACATAGGGGTTGATCAGCGACAGAACGATAAAGGTGCTGAACATGTTCAGAACCAGCGCTGCGACCACATATTTAGGGTCCAGCATGGTCATATACGCGCCCACGATAGACATGGAAACGGTAGACATCGCCGTTGCAGCCATGGTGTACATGCGGTTACGGGACATTTTGCCGAGGATATCTTTATAAGCGATAAAGTTCTCAGACTGACCGAGGATCAGCGAGCTGACGGCGTTAAAAGATTCCAGTTTGCCCATACCGTTTACTTTGGACAGCAGGAAACCAATAGCGCGGATGACCACTGGCAGAACGCGGATATGCTGAAGAATACCGATCAACGCGGAAATAAAGACGATCGGGCACAATACTTTCAGGAAGAAGAACGCCAAACCTTGATCGTTCATACTGCCAAAGACGAAGTTTGTCCCTTCGTTGGCAAATCCGAGCAGTTTTTCAAACATCTCGGAGAAACCTTTTACGAAGCCAAGGCCAACATCCGAGTTCAGGAAGAACCAGGCCAGTAATACTTCGATAACAAGTAACTGAATGACGTAACGAATGCGAATTTTTTTACGGTCGCTGCTAACCAGCAGTGCGAGTACCGCAACAACGGCAAGCGCCAGGACAAAATGAAGGACGCGGTCCATATTTGCTCCAAATATGAGGCAGGTTTAATTTTCGTGCACATTCTATGCAACAGCCGTAAAGAAAACGAGATCCAACACACACTATAATAAGGACCTGTGACGAGATTCAAAATTAGTGATCTGTAATACACTTTTACTGTACTGAATATGAAAATGAAAAGTTATATCAGTGTGCTAATCTTGTAATGTTAAGCCAAACTGTTCTGATACAGGTCGTCATCGTATCGGTCTATCGTTTCACACTATCAAAGTAATCACCCGTACCCATTGAAATGCACTTGATAATCATTATCAATAAACATAGCATGAAACATAGCAAAGGCTATGTTTTTGAGGCAAAAGATGACTGACAATCGCGTAGAGAATAGCAGCGGACGGGCGGCGCGCAAGCTAAGGCTCGCATTAATGGGACCTGCGTTCATTGCCGCGATTGGTTATATCGATCCTGGTAACTTCGCGACCAATATTCAGGCCGGCGCCAGCTTTGGCTACCAGCTACTCTGGGTGGTGGTCTGGGCGAACCTGATGGCGATGCTGATTCAAATCCTCTCGGCAAAACTCGGAATCGCCACGGGCAAGAACCTGGCGGAGCAAATTCGCGACCATTATCCGCGCCCGGTAGTCTGGTTTTACTGGGTACAGGCGGAAATCATCGCGATGGCCACCGATTTAGCTGAATTTATCGGCGCGGCAATAGGTTTTAAGCTGATCCTGGGCGTCTCTTTATTACAGGGCGCGGTATTGACCGGTATCGCGACGTTTCTGATTTTAATGTTACAACGCCGCGGTCAAAAACCGCTTGAAAAAGTCATCGGCGGTTTACTGCTTTTTGTCGCCGCTGCTTACATTGTGGAGCTGTTTTTCTCTCAGCCTGATATGGCGCAGCTCGGCAAAGGAATGGTTATCCCGGCGCTACCGAACCCGGAAGCCGTATTCTTAGCCGCCGGCGTGCTTGGCGCGACAATTATGCCGCACGTGATTTATCTGCACTCGTCATTAACACAGCATCTGCACGGCGGAACGCGGCAACAACGGTACTCAGCAACGAAATGGGATGTCGCTATTGCTATGACGATTGCCGGTTTTGTCAATCTGGCAATGATGGCGACCGCCGCGGCGGCGTTTCATTTTAGCGGCCACACCGGCATCGCCGACCTCGATCAGGCATACCTGACGCTGGAACCGTTACTAAGCCATGCGGCGGCAACGGTGTTTGGTCTTAGTCTGGTAGCGGCAGGGCTTTCCTCCACTGTGGTAGGGACTCTGGCGGGGCAGGTGGTGATGCAAGGGTTTGTCCGTTTTCACATTCCGCTGTGGGTACGGCGCACCATTACCATGCTGCCCTCATTTATTGTGATTTTGATGGGGCTGGACCCTACCCGAATTCTGGTGATGAGTCAGGTGCTGCTGAGTTTTGGTATTGCGCTGGCGTTGGTGCCGCTCCTGATTTTCACCAGTAACGCTACGCTAATGGGCGAGCTGGTGAACACGCGGCGAGTAAAACAGATTGGCTGGATAATTGTCGTGCTGGTCGTCGCCCTGAATATCTGGTTACTGGTTGGAACGGTGATGGGGTTGTCATAAAGACAGAAAGATAGCAGGCCCGATGCGTGAACGTCATCGGGCTATTATTCAGCAGGAGGCTTAGTGATGATGTTTGTGACCCCGGCCTCGCCCGCGATGATCGTCGCGATCGCGCCAGCCTTCCCGATAACCGCGTTCATACGCTTTACGCTTATCCCAGCCGCGATGATAGCCGTTGTCATGGCGCCACCAGCGATTTTTACGCCATTCATAATGGTTGTGCCAGTAATCACGGTCGCGCCAGCGACCACCGTCCCAGTAGTTACCGTAATCATCGCGATCGCCAATCTGTAATTTTATTGAGGGCAACAGGGTGATTTCGCCCGCATTCGCGGCAAGCGGTGTAAAAGCCAGCAAGGCTGCCGCCAGAATCAGTGACCTGAACATACTTTCTCTCCTTCACGATCGAGCCGTCGCCGGCCTGTTAATGCAATATTACAAAGCAGTAAAGATTTGTTTCATCGCCTTAACTCTTAAATCATGAAGGAGAGCATTTTTTGCTAAAACCGGCCCTCCAGAATAGCGTCAATTTCTGCACATTCCGCCGCTGAAAAACGGCGATTGGCCAGCATTCCCACGGCGTCTTCGATTTGCGACGGTTTGCTGGCGCCAATCAGTACCGAGGTAACGTTATCGTTACGCAGCACCCAGGCGAGCGCCATCTGGGACAATTTTTGGCCCCGTCGCGCGGCCAGTTCATTCAACCGGCGAACTTTTTCCAGTTTGTCGGCGGTAATCTGTTCTGGTTTAAGGAAACGGCTTCCGCTCGCCGCGCGGGAATCTTCCGGAATGCCATTCAGATAACGGTCAGTGAGCTGCCCGCCCGCCAGCGGCGAGAAGGCAATACTGCCGACGCCTTTTTCCTGCAATAGCGCCAGCAGCCCGTCCTCTACCCAACGCTCAAAAAGCGAATATTTAGGCTGATGAATCAGGCAAGGCGTGCCGAGATCCTCCAGAATATCGATAGCTTGTCTGGCCAGATCGGCAGGATAGTTAGAGATCCCCACGTACAACGCTTTGCCCTGGCGCACAAGGTGATCTAACGCTTTCATCGTCTCTTTAAGCGGCGTTTCGGGATCGGGACGATGGTGATAAAAGATATCGACATACTCCAGCCCCATACGTTTCAGGCTTTGATCGAGGCTGGCAATAAGGTATTTCCGTGACCCCCAGTCGCCATAAGGGCCATCCCACATGGTGTAGCCCGCTTTGGTGGAGATGATCAATTCATCACGCCACGGTAAAAAATCTTCCTGCAGAATGCGGCCAAAATTGCATTCTGCGGAGCCCGGCGGCGGCCCATAATTATTGGCGAGATCAAAGTGGGTAATGCCCAGATCGAATGCGCGTTGCAGCAGCGCCCGGCTATTTTCTACCCGTGTCGTATCGCCGAAGTTGTGCCATAACCCCAGCGAAATAGCGGGAAGTTTGACGCCGCTGCGTCCGCAGCGACGATACTCCATTGTGTGATAACGATTTTCATCGGGCTGATAAATCATGACCTTTCCCCCTGTGGCGTGAATAAATAGTGTATACGGTTACACTCGCCAGGCGGTATCCGGCTTTTACTGTTTGCCGCTGTAAACATTGTTTTCCAGGCTTTCATCCCCACCGCGCTGGACAGCCATCGGCATTCCTTAATACTCAACATAATGTCAACGTCAGAAGGAAAGCTGTCATGCAAAACCCCTATACCGTGGCCGACTATTTGCTGGACAGACTGGCAGGATGCGGCATTGGCCATCTTTTTGGCGTACCGGGCGATTATAACTTGCAGTTTCTTGACCATGTGATTGACCACCCGACCCTGCGTTGGGTGGGATGCGCCAATGAGCTGAACGCCGCTTATGCCGCGGACGGTTATGCGCGCATGTCGGGCGCTGGAGCGCTACTCACCACCTTTGGCGTGGGAGAACTTAGCGCTATTAACGGTATCGCGGGCAGTTACGCGGAATATGTCCCGGTCTTGCATATCGTCGGCGCGCCCTGTAGCGCTGCGCAGCAACGTGGCGAATTGATGCACCATACCCTCGGCGACGGCGATTTTCGTCATTTTTATCGCATGAGTCAGGCGATATCTGTTGCCAGCGCAATATTGGATGAACAGAACGCCTGTTTCGAGATTGACCGCGTATTGAGTGAAATGCTTGCCGCACGCAGGCCAGGATACATCATGTTGCCCGCCGACGTGGCGAAAAAAACGGCCATCCCGCCTACGCAGGCGCTGGCGTTGCCCGTGCATGAAGCGCAAAGCGGCGTGGAGACGGCTTTTCGTTACCACGCCCGTCAGTGCCTGATGAACAGTCGGCGCATTGCGCTATTGGCCGACTTTCTTGCCGGGCGTTTTGGTTTACGACCACTGTTGCAGCGCTGGATGGCGGAAACGCCCATCGCTCATGCGACACTACTGATGGGGAAGGGGCTTTTTGATGAACAGCACCCGAACTTCGTTGGCACCTATAGCGCAGGCGCCAGCAGCAAAGAAGTGCGTCAGGCCATAGAGGACGCCGATAGGGTTATCTGCGTCGGCACCCGTTTTGTCGATACCCTTACGGCCGGATTTACCCAACAATTGCCGGCGGAACGCACGCTGGAGATTCAGCCTTACGCGTCGCGCATCGGCGAAACCTGGTTCAACCTCCCGATGGCGCAGGCGGTGTCTACGCTGCGCGAACTGTGCCTGGAATGCGCTTTTGCGCCGCCGCCGACGCGTTCCGCCGGACAGCCAGTGCGGATTGATAAGGGAGAACTGACCCAGGAAAGCTTCTGGCAAACCTTACAGCAGTATCTCAAACCGGGCGATATTGTCCTTGTCGACCAGGGGACCGCCGCCTTTGGCGCTGCCGCGCTGTCGCTTCCTGACGGCGCGGAAGTTGTGGTTCAGCCGCTGTGGGGGTCTATCGGCTATTCCTTGCCCGCCGCGTTTGGCGCGCAAACCGCCTGCCCCGATCGGCGGGTAATTCTGATTATTGGCGATGGCGCGGCGCAGCTCACGATTCAGGAGATGGGCTCGATGTTACGCGACGGGCAGGCGCCGGTCATCCTGCTGCTCAACAATGACGGCTATACCGTAGAGCGCGCCATTCACGGCGCGGCCCAGCGGTATAACGACATCGCGAGCTGGAACTGGACGCAGATACCACCGGCGCTAAACGCGGCGCAACAGGCGGAGTGCTGGCGGGTGACGCAGGCTATCCAACTGGCGGAGGTCCTCGAACGGCTGGCGCGCCCACAACGTCTGTCATTTATTGAAGTGATGTTGCCAAAAGCCGATCTGCCGGAATTACTGCGTACCGTGACCCGGGCGCTGGAAGCCCGCAACGGGGGATAATGGCCCCCGCTGCGCCGGATTAGGGTTCGTGACGGTTGGCGGCCAGCAACGGTTTTCCCGCCAGCAATAGCCAGGCGGGGAGCATCACAATGCAGAGCAGCGGCAGCAGATTGGTATCCGGTACGACGACTGCCGCCATAAACAGACTGAGCCAGCCGTCACGCGTCACTACCAGCACTAAGCCAAGAATCGCGCAGGAGACGGTAATCGCCGCGGGTACGGCCTCAACATGGGCATGGAGCATGAGCCCCAGCGCCGCGCCGATAAACACAGCCGGAAAAATGCGCCCGCCGCGAAAGCCGCTCGCCGCCGCGATGACCAGCGCGGCGAGTTTGACGACGGCTAAGGTAAAATAATCTCCCGCGCCCAACGTCTGGCTAAACGCCATTTGTTGCATTTCGTCCAGGCCTTTAAACAGGGTAAGTGGCCCGCCAATGACGCCCAGAATACCCAGTATAAAACCGCCAATGCCGAGAATCAGGACCGGATTTTTCAGTCGGTGCAGCAACTCATGCAGACGCGGAAGGCACCAGACGGCGACCATCCCGGCGGCAATGGCGATCGCCGCGACGATCGCTCCGCTGGCAATGTCCACCAGCCGCATCTGCGTGTAATGGGCGATGGGTAACGAAAAATGCGGATGAAAGAACAGGCTGGTGGTGAGTGACCCCGCCGCTGCCGCCATTAACGGCGCAAACAGGCGATCCCACATGGGAATATCGTTAGAGCCGCTAAGCGTTTGCGAAAAAATCAGCGCTGCGGCGACGGGCGTGCCGAACAGCGCGCCGATGGTACCCGCAGAGGCCAGAATCGTCCAGTCTAACGCCGTGATACGCGGAAACAGGCGGGAGCCGAAAGCCGCCGCCAGCGCGATATTTATTGTCATTATCGGATGCTCTGGCCCCAAACTTACCCCACCAGCAAGGCCGATGATTAAGGCGAGAAGCAGCCCGGGTAGCGCAGATGGCGAGACCGGCATACTGATTAACGGTTCGATGGCCGGATCGGGGCCAGCGTGTCCGGGACTGTAACGGATAATCAAACCCACCACGATCCCGGTTAGCGTGAGCATACCCACTATCCAGAACGGCGAATCATAAGCGATGCCGATGCTGGTGGGCAGTCGTTGCCAAAGAAATTGCTGAAAAACCGACGCGACTTTCATCGCCGCGATTAAAACCAGGCTTGACGCTACGCCAATAATCAGCGCGGGGAGCGACAGCAGCAGCATCGTTCGGGCACGCGGGTGGAACATAATCTCTTCCTTACACGGGGTCGTATACCTATTTTGCACAGCCTGCCCGACGGCATTGCTGCAATTGGTGCTGAAACAAGAAAGTAATTCTGTGATGAAGATCTATATTTATAGGCAGTCAGCCTGATGGCCGTTGTTGTTATGCCCCCATGAATTTACAGTGTGACAAAGACTTATTTTGACTTTAGCGGAGCAGTAGAAGAATGACAAAGTATGCTTTAGTAGGAGATGTAGGCGGCACGAATGCGCGTCTTGCCCTGTGTGATATCGCCAGTGGAGAAATCTCGCAGGCCAAAACGTATTCCGGCCTGGATTATCCCAGTCTTGAGGCCGTGGTGCGCGTTTATCTCGATGAGCATAGCGTCAGCGTGGAAGATGGTTGTATCGCCATAGCCTGCCCGATTACCGGTGACTGGGTAGCGATGACTAACCATACCTGGGCTTTTTCTATTGCGGAAATGAAAAAAAATCTCGGCTTTAGCCATCTGGAAATCATCAACGATTTCACCGCCGTGTCGATGGCGATCCCGATGCTGAAAAAAGAGCATTTAATTCAGTTCGGCGGCGGCGAACCGGTAGACGGCAAACCTATTGCGGTGTATGGCGCGGGAACCGGCTTGGGCGTGGCGCATCTGGTGCATGTGGATAAGCGTTGGATTAGCCTTCCGGGCGAAGGCGGGCATGTCGATTTTGCGCCTAATAGCGAAGAAGAAGCTATGATTCTGGAAATATTGCGCGCCGAAATTGGCCACGTTTCCGCCGAGCGCGTGCTGTCTGGCCCGGGGCTGGTGAATCTTTACCGGGCGATTGTTAAGTCCGACAACCGTCTGCCGGAAAATCTGCGCCCGAAAGATATTACCGAACGCGCCCTGGCGGATAGCTGTATCGATTGTCGCCGCGCGTTGTCGCTCTTTTGCGTCATCATGGGGCGATTTGGCGGCGATCTGGCGTTAACCATGGGGACATTTGGCGGCGTTTATATCGCTGGCGGTATTGTCCCGCGCTTCCTGGAATTTTTTAAAGCGTCCGGCTTCCGTGGTGGCTTTGAAGATAAAGGCCGCTTTAAAGATTATGTACACGGTATTCCGGTCTATCTGATTGTCCATGATAATCCTGGCTTGTTAGGCTCCGGCGCGCATCTGCGCCAGACATTAGGTCATATTCTATAAGCCAGATGGTGGCATAAACGCGTTATCCGGCCTACAAAAGTGTGTCATCTGTAGGCCTGATGAGCGCAGCGTCATCAGGCAATTAAACATTCTCTTGTCAGCCTCAAACCGCGTGCCTCACGCGGTTTTTTTTCGCCTGTTACCGACCATGCCGACACGCGTCACATTTCTGCTTAGCAGAATTACTTGTCCAGTAAAAGCATTATTCATCTGGTAACAAGCGTAGGCTTCTCACCGTCATAATTTCCCTCGTTAACTATTACGAGGAAAACGTTATGACTAAAAAACTGATTGCCGTTTGCGCGTGTCCGATGGGCCTGGCTCACACCTTTATGGCGGCGCAGGCGCTGGAAGAGGCGGCGGTAGAAGCAGGATACGAAGTCAAAATCGAAACCCAGGGCGCTGATGGTATTCAAAACCGTCTCACGGCGCAGGACATTGCCGAAGCGACGTTAATTATCCATTCCGTAGCAGTAACGCCGGAGGATAACGAGCGTTTTGAATCACGCGATGTATACGAGATCACGCTTCAGGATGCCATTAAAAATGCTGCGGGCATTATCAAAGAAATTGAAGAGATGATTGCCGCCGAACAACCGTAATTCTCGACAGGGATACAGATATGGCCATTAAAAAACGCAGTGCGACTGTTGTACCCGGCGCATCCGGCGCGGCAGCGGCAGTCAAGAAACCGCAGGCCTCTGGTAATAGCTTCTGGGGCGAACTACCGCAGCATGTGATGTCCGGAATTTCACGCATGGTGCCGACGTTAATCATGGGCGGGGTGATCCTCGCTTTCTCGCAGTTGATTGCCTATAGCTGGCTGGACATTCCCGCCGATACCGGCATCATGGACGCGTTGAACAGCGGAAAATTCGCTGGTTTTAATCTCTCCTTGTTGAAGTTCGCCTGGTTATCGCAATCTTTCGGCGGCGTGTTGTTTGGTTTCGCCATCCCGATGTTCGCTGCCTTTGTGGCGAACTCTATCGGCGGCAAACTGGCGTTTCCGGCTGGTTTTATCGGCGGTTTGATGTCCACTCAGCCAACGCAGGTGCTGAATTTTGATCCGGCCAGCCTGCATTGGGTGACCACCGCGCCAGTCCCGTCAACCTTTATCGGCGCGCTGATTATTTCTATCGTCGCGGGATATCTGGTGAAGTGGATGAACCAAAAAATCCAGTTGCCTGACTTTCTGCTGGCCTTTAAGACCACCTTTTTACTGCCGATTCTCTCCGCCATTTTTGTAATGCTGGCGATGTACTACGTGATTACGCCCTTTGGCGGCTGGATTAATGGCGGAATTCGCACGTTGCTCACCGCGGCGGGTGAAAAGGGGGCATTAATGTACGCGATGGGAATCGCCGCCGCGACTGCCATCGACCTCGGTGGTCCCATTAACAAAGCCGCAGGATTTGTTGCCTTTAGTTTTACCACTGACCATGTATTGCCGGTGACGGCGCGTTCCATCGCGATTGTCATCCCGCCGATTGGTCTGGGGCTGGCGACGCTGCTCGACCGTCGTCTGACCGGTAAACGTCTGTTCAACGCGCAGCTTTATCCGCAGGGTAAGACGGCGATGTTCCTGGCGTTTATGGGGATCAGCGAAGGGGCGATTCCCTTTGCGCTGGAAAGCCCGATCACCGCCATCCCGTCTTACATGGTCGGCGCCATCGTGGGGTCGACGTTCGCCGTCTGGCTGGGCGCGGTGCAATGGTTCCCGGAGTCGGCAATCTGGGCGTGGCCGCTGGTAAGCCATCTCGGCGTCTATATCGCGGGTATTTTACTGGGCGCGGTGATAACGGCGCTGATGGTGATCTTCTTGCGCCATATGATGTACCGCCGGGGTAAATTGCTGATTGAAAGTCTGTGAAATAAGGACTGATAACATGACGCGACTGACATCGCTTCGCCAATGGCTCACCGAGCGCCAATTAGATGCGGTACTGATCTCCTCGCGCCCGAACAAGCAGCCGCATCTGGGCATTTCCAGCAGCTCAGGATTTGTCCTGATCAGCCGCCAACATGCGCATATTTTGGTTGATGCCCGTTATTACGCTGATGTGAAAGCGCGCGCGAACGGATATTGCATACATCTGCTCGGCGGGCAACAGACGCTGGTGTCGCTGGCGAATCAGATTATCGCTGCGGAAAATCTGCAAACGGTTGGCTTTGAAGGCGCGCAGGTCAGTTGGGAGACGGCGCGTCGCTGGCAGACGGAACTGCAGGCCACCATGATCAGCGTCTCCATTGACGCGCTGCGGCAGGTTAAAACGTCGGCGGAAATCGACCGTATTCGTGAAGCATGTCGCATTGCTGATGCGGGTGCGGAACACATTCGCCGCTTTATCGCGCCAGGCCAGAGCGAGCGGGAAATCGCCGCTGAACTGGAGTGGTTTATGCGCCAGCGCGGCGCGGAGAAAGCCTCCTTCGATACTATTGTCGCCAGCGGCTGGCGTGGCGCGCTGCCGCACGGCAAAGCCAGCGATAAAATCGTGGCGGCGGGGGAATGGATAACTCTCGATTTCGGCGCGCTGTATCAGGGATATTGTTCCGATATGACCCGAACTTTTCTGGTGCCCGGCGCGGGCGCGCCGCAGGAGCATCCGCTGTTTCCCGTCTATCACATTGTCCTTGAGGCACAGCTTGCCGCCATTGCGGCTATTCGTCCGGGCGCGCGCTGTCTGACGGTGGATGCCGCCGCGCGCGATGTTATCGACCAGGCGGGATATGGCGAGTTTTTCGCTCATAACACCGGCCATTCTATCGGCATTGAGGTACATGAAGATCCCCGCTTTTCGCCTGATGACCACACAGTACTCGCACCGGGAATGCTACTGACCGTGGAGCCGGGCATTTATCTGCCGGAGCTGGGCGGGGTACGCATCGAAGATGTTGTACTGGTCACGCCGGAAGGCGCGGAAGTGCTCTATTCCATGCCGAAAACCGTATTACTGACAGGAGCCGCATGATGGATTTATCGCTACTGAAAGCGCTGTGCGAGGCGGATGCGATCGCCGCGTCAGAACAGGAGGTTCGCCAGATCTTACTCGACGAAGCGGATCGCCTGCATAAAGAGGTGCGCTTCGATGGCTTAGGATCGGTATTGATCCGACTTAATGCCTCGGATGGCCCGAAAGTCATGATCTGCGCGCACATGGATGAAGTGGGATTTATGGTGCGCAGTATTTCCGGCGAGGGGGCGATTGATGTGCTGCCGGTGGGCAATGTGCGAATGGCGGCGCGTCAGCTCCAGCCGGTCCGCATCACCACGCGGGAGGAATGTAAAATTCCCGGCCTGCTTGATGGTGAGCGCAGCGGCAACGAGGTGAGCGGACTGCGGGTCGATATTGGCGCGCGTTCTTATGACGAGGTGATACAGGCGGGGATTCGTCCCGGCGATCGTGTGACTTTTGATAGCGCGTTTCAGGTGTTGCCGCATCAGCGGGTGATGGGTAAAGCCTTTGATGATCGGCTCGGTTGCTATCTGCTGATAGCGTTGCTGCGTGAATGGCACGATGCGGAATTACCGGCGGAAATCTGGCTGGTGGCCAGTTCCAGTGAAGAGGTGGGATTACGCGGCGGTCAAACGGCGGCCCGCGCCGTTGCGCCGGATTTAGCCATCGTACTGGATACCGCCTGCTGGGCGAAAAATTTTGATTATGGCGCGGCGAATCATCGGCAAATCGGTCTGGGACCGATGCTGGTGCTGAGCGATAAGTCGCTGATTGCGCCGCCAAAACTAACCGCCTGGGTCGAGAGCATCGCAGCGCAAGCGGAAATACCGCTACAGTTGGATATGTTCAGCAACGGCGGAACGGACGGCGGGGCGGTGCATCTGAGCGGAACGGGCATCCCGACGGTGGTGCTTGGTCCGGCAACCCGCCACGGACATTGTGCCGCCTCGATTGCCGACTGTCGTGACATTCTGCAGACACAGCAGTTGCTGTCGGCGCTGATGACCGGTTTTACGCGCGATACTGTGGCTCGCCTGACGGATTTCAGGTGCTGATTTCGCGCTAAAGGAGTAGTTATGTTAACGATAGAGTTTCTCTGCCCGCTGCCTAACGGTATTCATGCGCGTCCCGCGTGGGAGCTGAAAGAACAGTGCAGCCAGTGGCAAAGTGATATTACTTTTATTAATCATCGTCAGAATACGCGGGCGGACGCGAAAAGTTCGCTGGCGCTTATCGGCACCAGTACGCTGTTCAATGATAGCTGCGTTCTGAATATCAGCGGGCGTGATGAAGAACAGGCTAAACGATCGCTGGAGGCCTGGCTTGCGCACCATTTTATCGACAGCGATAGCGTTCAGCCAGGGCCAGCCGAACTGGCGGCGCATCCGCTGCCGCGCTCGCTGCTTCGCCTGAATCCGGATTTGCTGTACGGCGATGTGCTGGCAAGCGGCGTGGGCGAGGGGATTCTGACGCTGTGGCAGAGCGATAATCTGGAGGGCTACCGTACTATTCCCGCGAGCGCTGAAGATCTTACCCGCCTTGAAAATAGCCTGGCGACGCTGGCGGAACAGCTTAATCAACAGCTTCGCGAGCGTGACGGCGAGAGTAAAACTATTTTAAGCGCTCATCTGTCGCTGATTCAGGATGATGAGTTTGTGGGGAATATTCGTCGCTTAATGGTTGAACGCCATCTGGCGCTGGGAGCGGCGATTATTGCCAATATGGAACAGGTTTGTCGCCAGCTTTCAGCCTCGGCAAGTGATTATCTGCGCGAGCGGGTGAGCGATATTCGCGATATCACCGAGCAGTTGTTGCACATTACCTGGCCTGAAAAACAGCCGCGTAATGCGCTGGTGCTAACGCGTCCTACCCTTCTGGTGGCGGAAGACTTAACGCCCAGCCAGTTTTTAAGCCTCGATTTACAGTATCTGTCCGGTATGATCCTCGAAAAGACCGGGCGGACGTCACATACTTTGATTCTGGCGCGCGCTTCCGCGATCCCGGTGCTTAGCGGGCTCTCTGCCGAGGCCATTGGTCGTTATGCTACCCGGCCTGCGGTGCTGGACGCGCAGTGCGGCGTACTGGCGATTAGTCCGGATACCTCGGTGCGCGGCTATTATGCCGTGGCGCAGAAGCTGGCGGATAAACGACAACAGCGGCAGACGCGCGATGCGGCATTGCTTGCCTGTACGCAGGACAACCAGCGTATCGATATTGCGGCGAATATTGGCACCGCGCTGGAGGCGCCTGGCGCGTTCTCCAACGGCGCGGAAGGCATTGGCCTGTTTCGTACCGAAATGCTGTTTATGGATCGCGACAGCGCGCCGGATGAGCAGGAGCAGTTTGAAGCCTACCAACAGGTTTTGCTGGCGGCGGGCGAAAAGCCGGTGATTTTCCGCACCATGGATATTGGCGGCGATAAAAATATCCGCTATCTCAATATTCCGCAGGAAGAGAACCCTTTTCTTGGCTACCGTGCGGTGCGTATCTACCCTGAGTTTGCCGGGCTTTTTCGCACCCAGCTTCGCGCAATTTTGCGGGCTGCTGTTTTCGGTCATGCGCAGTTGATGATTCCGATGGTGCATAGTCTTGACCAGATTTTATGGGTAAAAAGTGAGCTGAAAAAGGCGGTTGCGGAGCTGCATGGGGAAAGGCTGCGTCACGCGCAGGATATTCCGTTGGGAATTATGGTTGAGGTGCCGTCGGTCTGTTACATCATCGATCATTTCTGCGATGAGGTGGATTTCTTTAGCATCGGTTCGAACGATATGACGCAATATCTGTACGCGGTCGATCGCAATAATCCGCGCGTCTCGCCGCTGTATAATCCGATTACGCCATCGTTTTTACGCATGTTGCGGCAGATTATCCACACTGCCCATGAGCGAGGCAAATGGGTCGGCATTTGCGGCGAACTGGGCGGAGAAAGCCGCTATTTACCGCTACTTTTGGGACTGGGGCTGGATGAGCTAAGTATGAGCAGTCCACGTATTCCGGCGGTAAAAAGTCAGCTACGTCATCTGGATAGTCAGGCGTGTCGGGCGCTGGCAAGTCAGGCTTGCGAGTGTCGCAGCGCCCAGGAGATAGAAGCTCTGCTGAATCAGTTCGCGCCAGAAAAAGAGGTACGACCGCTGTTGGCGCTGGAAAATATCTTTGTCGGCGAGCCGCTCAGTAATAAGGAACAGGTTATCCAGTTTCTGTGCGGTAATCTTGGCGTTAACGGGCGTACCGAACATCCGTTCGAACTGGAAGAGGACGTCTGGCAGCGTGAGGAGATTGTGACCACCGCCGTCGGTTTTGGCGTGGCGATCCCCCATACCAAATCGCAATGGATTCGCCACTCGTCGATCAGTATTGCGCGTCTCGCACAGCCCGTAGACTGGCAGTCGGAGATGGGTGACGTAGAGTTGGTGATTATGCTGACGCTTGGGGCGGATGAAGGGATAAATCATGTGAAGGTTTTTTCACAGCTCGCCCGTAAGCTGGTAAATAAAAACTTCCGTCAGTCGCTGTTTGCCGCCAATGATGCCGACAGTATTCTGGCGTTGCTGAAGGCGGAGTTAACGTTTTAGCATGGGATAACCGCCTGATGGCGCTGCGCTTATCAGGCCTACGTCCGTGAGTGATGGTAGGCCAGATAAGGCGTTTACGCCGCCATCGGGCGAGCGGTTTGTTACTGAAACCGCGCGCTGTAATCCCCTGGCGTCAGGCCAAACTGACGTCGGAACAGACGGCAAAAATAATCGCTATCCTGATACCCGCAACGCAGCGCGACTTCGTTAATCGGCAAGTGGTATTTCTGCAACATAATACGCGCTTTCGCCATTCGCACCCAGCGAACATACTCCACAAAACTCATGGTGCCATGCTGAGTAAATAGTCTGGACAGGTGGTTGGCGGTGATATTAAAGAACTGTGCAACGCTTTCTCTGTTTAACGGCTGGGCGTAGTTATCCTGTACCCAGTTACAGATACTGTGATAGAGAAATTCAGTGCGTGGACGGCAGATATCGGGGGGCGTATTCACCACGTTCCGGCACAAATGCAGGAGGCTGAGCACCAGCGGCTGGATAATATTTTGTTCCTGAGGCGAACGGCTTAAATGGGTAAGCGCGGTCAGCATTGCTTCGCCTTCGCCACGTTGCAAATGTGGCAATTCGATACGGCGCGTCGGACGTAAAAGCGATGCTGTACGGTTTTCGTAAAACAATAAACCCAGCCAGGAGGGCGCGAATACCAGACTAAGCAGCATCACCGGTTTATCGCTAACCGCCAGGTTCGCCGCACGGGCAGGGATAAACAACATTTCGCCTTCCGTCAGCCGACGCTGCGTTTTTTCCAGTTGATTACCGTATTCTCCGCGCAAGACGATATCCAGCCGCGGGAGGTCGATACATAAGCTGCCGGAGGGCAGGGAGGGTGGTTGGCTGGCAAACCATACGCGTCCTAATCGGTGTGGATTCAGCACCAGGCCGCTAAACAGATCGGCAAAAAATTGTTGGTCTGCCGGTAAGTCTGTTTTTTTCATTGCCTTTCCTGTGCATGAATGCTTCAACTGTCTGAATTATTTCACTTTACTCTTGCTGAGCGAAAGATCAAACACCAGCGCGTTGAGTCATCACGTCATGGCGGTTAGTCAGGCGAAAACAGGGATTTATTTTACTATACGTATCCGGTTCGCTGCCTTATTTACGGTTTCATCGCGGCATCTTGCTGGAAAGGATCCTCATTTTCGGGGAAATGTCCCTGAAAAACACCGCAATATGACATGATTGAATACCATTATCGTTAGTAAGGGTTTTGATTAAAGAGGAAAAACCACAAAATCAAAAGGGGATTATTTGAGATAAGGTTTATTGACAGGAAATTATCGTCGGCTTTACCACGTTAGGTAAATTTAAAGATATCAATTTGTTAATAATATGATTTGTATGATGCTATAACTGACACGCTTAAAAAGTAAATTTTTACGGTTGTTCCTCTTTTTCGTCGCTAAAAAATATTTTCATTAGCCTCTCGACAGGAAGAAAATTTTCAGGCTATTTTCTAAAGGAGCCACCATCGTGGCAGCGTCGCTCGGACGGTCCGGGCGCTAACGTTAATCTGAGGATATTATGGCTGACTTCCGCCCTGAACGTCGCTTTACGCGTATCGATCGCCTTCCGCCCTATGTTTTTAACATCACCGCTGAACTCAAAATGGCTGCGCGTCGGCGCGGCGAAGATATTATTGATTTCAGTATGGGTAATCCTGATGGCGCAACCCCTCCCCACATTGTCGAAAAACTTTGCACCGTCGCGCAGCGTCCGGATACGCACGGTTATTCCACGTCCCGCGGCATACCGCGTTTACGCCGCGCGATTTCTCACTGGTATCAGGAACGTTATGATGTCGATATCGATCCGGAAACCGAAGCGATTGTGACCATCGGTTCCAAAGAGGGACTGGCGCATTTAATGCTGGCGACGCTGGATCATGGTGATACGGTTCTGGTGCCGAACCCCAGTTACCCAATTCATATCTATGGCGCCGTTATCGCCGGGGCGCAGGTGCGTTCGGTTCCATTGGTAGAGGGGGTGGATTTCTTCAACGAGCTGGAGCGCGCTATTCGCGAAAGTTATCCGAAACCGAAAATGATGATTTTGGGTTTTCCATCTAACCCTACGGCCCAGTGCGTCGAACTGGAATTTTTTGAAAAAGTGGTCGCTCTGGCTAAACGTTATGATGTGCTGGTGGTGCACGATCTGGCGTATGCCGATATCGTGTACGACGGCTGGAAAGCGCCATCCATTATGCAGGTGCCCGGCGCGCGCGACGTGGCGGTCGAATTTTTCACGCTGTCGAAAAGCTATAATATGGCGGGCTGGCGTATTGGGTTTATGGTGGGCAATAAAACCCTGGTCAGCGCGCTGGCGCGCATTAAAAGTTATCACGATTATGGCACCTTTACCCCGCTTCAGGTGGCGGCTATCGCCGCTCTGGAAGGCGATCAGCAGTGCGTGCGCGATATCGCCGAGCAGTATAAACGTCGTCGCGATGTGCTGGTGAAGGGGCTGCATGAGGCGGGCTGGATGGTTGAAATGCCGAAAGCCTCAATGTACGTCTGGGCGAAAATCCCGGAGCAATATGCGGCGATGGGATCGCTTGAGTTTGCCAAGAAGCTGCTGAATGAGGCGAAAGTTTGTGTTTCTCCAGGGATAGGCTTTGGTGATTATGGCGACACCCATGTACGCTTTGCATTAATAGAGAATCGCGACCGCATTCGCCAGGCCGTCAGAGGGATTAAAGCGATGTTCCGCGCCGATGGCGTGCTGCCGTCACATCCAAAACCCGTTGAGGCGAGCACGGAGTAGAAAAGCAAACAGGAGCCCCATGGCTCCTGTTTTTCTTTGCATTGTACTTTTAAATCATCAGGGCGAAAGTACCGGCCCAAACGATGACCATAAATGAAATGCCCATAAAGAAATATTTCACGTTTCATCTCTCCGCGTACCTGTCGTACGCCTAAATGAACTTACACTTACCTGATTATAGAGAGTTGATGCCGGACAATACGAAATTGAGAATTATTCGTGTTTCGATCGCCTGCATCACCTCAGAATTCTGCGCGTCATCGCTCCAGACGGCGCTAATGTACGCCTAAAAATGAGGTGAAACAAGAGGCATTTTCTTATTTACTTTTAGTAACTTACAAGTGTCGGGAATCGGCGACAGTTTAATTTCTGACAGTGATGAATCGCTATTGAGCGACGTCGCCGACACAGTAAAAAATCGCCTGTAAACAGGAGACTTATCGCTAAAAGCAGGAATGAGTAATTTACAATATGAATATTATGGCAATGCGAAATGCCAAAATAAAAGGCCTTGCGGCCTTTTTCAGATGTAGAGTGACGCTTCCCCCAGCGGGCGAGTCTTGAAACGGCGATGAATCCAGAGATATTGCTCCGGGGCGCGCATGATCTCTTTCTCAATAATTTTATTCATATAGGCAGCGGCTTGATTTTCATCTGCCGGGTAACCTTCCATTTCAGGGGTAATATACAGACGATAACCCGAGTTATCGGATTTCCTTACCATTGTAACGGTCAACATGGCGGCGCCAGACAGCCTGGACAGTACATAGGTACCGTTGGTGGTGGCGACGTTTTCAACCGCGAAAAATGGCGCAAAGGAGCTGCCTTTAGGGCCGTAGTCCTGGTCGGGAGCAAACCAAACGGCTTCCCCTTTTTTTAGCGCGCCCACAATGCCGCGCAGATTGTTTCTGCCGATCATCGCTTTATTTGAGCGCATACGACCGCGCGTCTGCACCCACTCCATGAGCGGATTGTTATGCGGACGATAGGTCGCCATCATCGGCTGGCAGAGACCCATTACCCGGCCTCCCAATTCCAGCGACATAAAATGCACGCCAACGACCATTACGCCGCGATTTTGCGCCTGCGCACGGGTAAGGTTGTCCAGCCCGTCCACATCAAACCATTTGCGAACCCGGCTATCAGGCCAGAACCAGGCCATGCCCGTTTCAAGCAGCGCCATGCCAAGAGAGTGGAAATTCTCGGCGATCAGTTTTTCCCTTTCTTCCCGGGAGAGGGTCGGAAAACAGAGTTCAATATTTTTCTGGGCGATCGACTCACGTCGCTTCAGGAAGGGGCGCGCCAGCTTACCGGTGCGGGTGCCCAGAAAACGCAAAACCGGGTAGGGAAGCTGCACCAGTAACCAGAGGACGCCAACGCCAAACCACGTCAGCCAGTAGCGCGGGTGCAAAAACGCGCGTGAAAATTTGCTTTGAGGAAACATAAAATACCTTCTGTAGATACGAAAATAATGTATCGCAGAAGAGTCATTATCCGCAGCGGTACACTCTGAAATACGCATCATCCTTCAAGTTGCGTTCGCTTATCCGAAGCACTTACTTGAGTAAGCTCATCAGGGTAACTTGAATGATTTACGTATAGTTAGGCCATCATGTACGACAATGGTTCCCGTAAGGAGTGTAAAACTAAGTCAGTACTAAACCACGAGGGCATGAACGCCAGGCAGGCTAATGTACCACCAGTTATTTACTCGCGCCCAGAAATTCTTTATCAAGAAGCGTAAATATTTCTTCCGTAGCAAAAATAAGCTAATCATTATTTTTAATGCATTGTTTTTACAGTAATAATTTTATTTCAGACGAAGGTCATTGAAAAATGATTAGAAAAATAAAATGTGAGATAAATGTTATGGAAATGACGTGCTGATAAGGTTTATCTTAAAGGAGAAGTGAGAGGGACCGTAAGGCTATATGGAAGCCTTGCCATAGACAGGAGGTATTATAGATGATCTATTTATGGACATTTCTTGCAATAAGTATACTTGCCGTGAGTGGCTATATCGGTCAGGTGATGGGGGCTTTTTCTGCGGTTTCTTCTTTTACGGGAATGGTTATCCTTGCCGCGCTGATTTATTTACTCAATGTATGGCTGCAGGATGGCGATGACATCGTTAGCGGATTATTGCTTTTTCTCGCACCGGCATGTGGGTTAATTATTCGCTTTATGGTGGGATACGGTAAGCGTTAGTCAGTACATACCCTTCATACTTCAAGTTGCTGATGTGTTGGCTATGGATTACTCGGCCCATTCATGGGCCTCGCCCTGACGGGACGTCGCTCACCCCAGTCACATCGTTATCTATGCTCCCGGGGACTCACTCCCTTGCCGCTTTTAAGCAACTCGAATTATTTTTGGTATACACGATGTCAGCGAATAGATAGCGCCGACAATGTCGGCGCTTCTGTTCCCCGGGAAGGCTAATCGTTTATTGTGCGTCCGCAAGCTGCAGTGAGTCCTGATTATGTAACGCATTCTGGCGCTGGCGTTCCAGTTCCAGCGCGCCGCGATGGGAGAGGTAACAGAATAGAATGCAGCACACGATGCCGCCCATCAGAAGATAAAATCCGCCGTACCAGCCCAGTTTATCCACCATGACGCCAAACAGGCTGGTGCCCAACGAGGCGCCGAAAATATAGCTCATGAACCCACGTAATCCGACGGCGGAACCTACGGCAAAGCTGGGGACTATCTCCATTGTCTGTACGGACGCGAGGAACTGCGGGACGTAAATCAGACAACCTACAATGGCGGCGAAAATCGTTACCATCAGCAAAGATTCACTTTTCCAGTATCCGATCAGACAGACAAAAATCAGCGCCATGCAAATCATGGCTAACGGCATTCTGCGGCCCTTAAACAGTTTATCTGACAGCCAGCCTGCCAGTAGCGTGGAGGGAATCGCCGCCCACTCGAAAAAGAGAAACGCGACGCTCATCTGTTCTTTTGAAAAGTGTTTTACTGTCAACAGATAGATAGGCAACCAGCTAATCATGCCAAACCGCACCATATAGACGAAGACATCCACCAGCGAAATATACCAGGCATTTTTATTGCGCAGCACATAAGTACAGAAGATTTGCCATGCGCTCATATTTTCCGGCGCTTTTGCCGTATTCTTCGTTTTCAGTACGACTTTTTCTTCCGGCATCATCTGTTCCAGGGAGGGAAGACCTTCTTCGCGCGGCGAACCTTTTCCCAAGACCAGAACAATTAAGGCAAAAATGACGGCGACGCAGGCCGGAACGATATAACTGGCGCTTTGCCAGTGTTCGCTGCCCAATATCGCAAAAGCCGCACCGACGATAGGCGCGACGATCCCGCCGCCAACGTTATGCGAGATATTCCAGAAGGCGCCTACGCGTCCGCGTTCCCGGCGAGGGAACCAGTTTGCAATAGTAATAAACGAGGGGCCGACGCCCATGCCCTGAAAAAGGCCATTGAAGACCACCAGAGCGGCAAATATCCAGAATGCGCTACTGAATCCCAGCCCAACGTTAACAATCGCGCAGAGTACCAGACCGCACGCCATGAAGACTTTTGGGCTGGCTTTATCCGCCAGACTGCTCATTACGCCTTTACTGATTCCGTAAGCAATAAGCATACAGCTACTCAGCAGGCCGATTTGCGTAGCGCTGAGATCCAATTGCTCTTTTAAATAAGGCGTCGATAATGTGAAGTTGTTTCTGACTATATAGTAAGCGAGATATCCCAGAAATACGCTTAACAATGCCTGTATACGATATCGACCATATGTGGCCTGGACTTTTTCCGGTGGGACTTTATGCGCCGATTGCCCTGTTTTTAATATTGTTAACATGGAGTCACCTGTATTTTATAGTGAGATGAACATCAGGAGGTTTTGTCGGTAGAGTGAAAGGAGTGACAATAAAATTCAAGTCGAAGAAATGTGTCAAAATTGACTCAATTGGGTGAATTTAAAGGTTATTTTTGACCCATCCTGAAGGGTGTGGTGAAACTTTAATTATTGGCATGGCCGTTTTATCGTTAGCATGTGCGGATATTAACAAATTTGCTGCCAGTGATCTGATACGCTTTATTGATGTTTTCGGGCGACGGACCCGTTATTATTCAAATAACGTTGTTCTGGATGCCAACAGAAATAAAAGGGTAAGTTTTGTCTCAATATTTTCTTTATGTGATATCGATATTTATGAACGGGATCACAAATCGACTTTTCTCATGCTGTAGTCGTTTCGCCAGAGTGGGCGCTTTTACGCTATGGCTGGCGGCAATGTTCGGTTCTTGCCAGGCGTACAGCCGCGAGCTGGTTATGGCAACGACCTTTTCACCCAGCGCGACCGCCTGGATTATCCAGCGCTGGCAGACGGAGCCGGGTTCCGTCATGATTCGTACGCTCAACCGTACCAGCGGTTCTTTAGAGCAATTACTTGATACGGCGAATGCGGAAAATGTCGATCTGATCCTGACGTCATCCCCCATGCTGTTGCAACACCTTCAGGAGCACCAAAAGCTGGCGCTATTGGATAGCGCGCCTGCCGCCAGCCAGAAGCTGGTGCCGCGTTCTATCCGCTCAACTTCAGTGGCGGTAGCGGTATCCGGATTTGGGCTATTGATCAATCGTTCAGCGCTTGCTGCGCGCCATCTTCCGCCGCCTGCCGACTGGCAGGATATGGTCCTGCCCAGTTACCAGGGCGCTCTATTAATGAGCAGTCCGTCACGCTCAGACACCAATCATTTGATGGTGGAGTCGCTGTTGCAGCAAAAAGGCTGGACGGCAGGATGGGCGACGCTGCTGGCAATCTCGGGTAATCTGGTCACGATTTCCTCTCGCAGTTTCGGGGTTGCGGATAAAATCAAAAGCGGGCTTGGCGTTGCCGGGCCGGTCATTGATAACTATGCTAATTTGCTACTTAACGATCCTAATCTTACTTTTACCTATTTCCCGTATTCTGCGGTGTCGCCCACTTACGTCGCGGTGTTGAAAAACAGCCGTCATGCAGACGAAGCGCGTGCTTTTATTCATTACTTATTAAGTCCGAAAGGGCAAAGGATACTGGCTGACGCGAATACCGGTAAGTATCCCGTCGCACCGCTTAGCGCCGATAATCCTCGCGCCGCGCAACAACAGCGTTTGATGGCCCAGCCGCCGTTGAACTATCGTCTGATCCTGAAGCGTCAGCAACTGGTACAACGCATGTTTGATACCGCGATCAGTTTTCGTCTTGCGCAGCTTAAAGATGCATGGCGAGCGTTGCACAGCGCAGAAACGCGGCTTAAACGCCCCTTACCTGAAATCAGAGCCTTATTGACCAGCGTCCCGGTGGATGCGGCAAGCAGCGAAGATGAAACCTGGCTGGCGCAGTTTGATAATAAAAGCTTTGCCGAACAAAAAATGATGGAGTGGCAGATCTGGTTTCTGAACAATCAGCGGCTGGCGATTCACAAACTGGAAGAGCTGAAATGAAGGGGAGATTATTGCAACGGCTTCGTCAGCTCAGTATCAGCAACAGTTTACGGGGTGCATTTTTAACGGGCGCATTACTGACGCTGATTGTCAGTATGGTCAGCCTTTATTCCTGGCATGAACAAAGTTCGCAGGTTCGCTATTCGCTTGATGAATATTTTCCTCGCATCCACTCCGCTTTTTTAATTGAGGGGAACCTGAATCTGGCCGTGGATCAACTCAATGAATTTTTGCTGGCGCCGAACACGACGGTACGTTTGCAGTTACGTACGCAGATTATTCAGCATCTGGATAAGATTGAGCGTCTCAGTCAGGGGCTTCAGCTTGCTGAGCGCCAGCAACTGGCCGTCATTTTACAGGATAGCCGGACCTTGCTGGCGGAGCTGGACAACGCCCTCTACAACATGTTTTTGGTGCGGGAGAAAGTCAGCGAGCTTTCCGCTCGCATTGACTGGCTCCATGATGATTTCACCACGGAGCTAAATTCGCTGGTACAGGATTTTACCTGGCAGCAGGGGACGCTGCTCGATCAAATTGAGGCGAATCAGGGCGATGCAGCGCAGTATTTGCAACGTTCGCGCGAGGTGCAGAACGAGCAGCAGCAGATATATACCCTGGCGCGAATTGAAAATCAGATTGTTGACGACCTGCGCGACAGATTGAATGAGCTCAAGTCCGGCAATAATGACGGGATGCTGGTGGAGACCCATATTCGTTATCTGGAAAACCTAAAAAAAACGGCGGATGAGAATATTCGTGCGCTGGATGACTGGCCCAGTACGATCACGCTGCGGCAAACCATCGACGAACTATTGGAAATCGGGATGGTAAAAAATAAGATGCCCGATACCATGCGCGATTATGTTGCGGCGCAAAAAGCCTTACTGGACGCCAGCCGCGCCAGAGAGGCTACGCTAGGGCGCTTTCGCACGCTGCTTGAGGCGCAGTTAGGTAGTAGTCACCAGCAAATGCAGACGTTCAATCAACGCCTGGAACAGATTGTCCGCGTTAGCGGCGGGCTTATTTTAGTGGCAACGCTCCTGGCGTTGCTGCTGGCCTGGGGACTCAACCACTATTTTATCCGTTCCCGGCTGGTAAAGCGTTTTACCGCGCTTAATCAGGCTGTGGTACAGATAGGGCTGGGGAGAACCGACTCGACTATCCCGGTTTACGGGCGCGATGAGCTAGGACGGATAGCCCGTTTGCTACGCCATACGCTGGGCCAGCTCAATATGCAACGCAGACAGCTTGAACAAGAGGTCGCCGAGCGCAAAGAGATAGAAGCCGACCTGCGCGCCATGCAGGATGAGTTAATTCAGACGGCGAAACTGGCGGTAGTCGGCCAGACCATGACCACGCTGGCGCATGAAATTAACCAGCCGCTGAATGCGCTTTCAATGTATTTATTTACGGCGGGACGCGCGATTGAACAAGGTCAGAGCGGACAGGCGAGAAATACGCTCACCAAAGCGGAAGGGCTCATTAACCGGATTGACGCCATCATCCGTTCGCTGCGGCAGTTTACCCGCCGGGCGGAGCTGGAAACGCCATTGTATCCCGTTGATCTGCGCCAAACTTTCGTGGCGGCATGGGAGTTATTGGCCATGCGCCACCAATCCCGGCAGGGAGCGCTTTCACTGCCAACCGACACCGTATGGGTTAGCGGCGATGAAGTGCGTATTCAGCAGGTTCTGGTGAATGTGCTGGCGAATGCGCTTGACGCCTGTTCGCATGATGCGGCGATCGCGGTGACGTGGCAGACGCAGGGAGAGGCGCTGGAGGTTTATATTGCAGATAATGGCCCTGGCTGGCCTGTGGCGCTGTTGCCCTCTTTACTCAAGCCGTTTACCACCAGTAAAGCTGTCGGGTTGGGTATTGGGCTGTCGATTAGCGTGTCGCTGATGGCGCAAATGAAGGGCGACCTGCGTCTGGCGTCGACGCTGACGCGTAACGCTTGCGTGGTGCTGCAATTCTCGGTAACGGATGTCGATGATGTTGAATGATGAATGTTCTATTTTGCTGATTGATGATGACGTTGATGTACTTGACGCCTATACCCAAATGCTTGAGCAGGCAGGCTACCGCGTGCGTGGCTTTACCCATCCTTTCGAGGCCAAAGAGTGGGTAAAAGCGGATTGGGAGGGGATCGTTTTGAGCGATGTGTGTATGCCGGGGTGTTCCGGTATCGATCTTATGACGCTGTTTCATCAGGATGACGATCAACTGCCAATCTTATTGATTACCGGACATGGCGATGTACCGATGGCGGTTGATGCGGTGAAAAAGGGCGCCTGGGATTTTCTGCAAAAACCCGTCGATCCGGGCAAGCTGTTGATATTAATTGAAGACGCGCTACGCCAGCGCCGGTCGGTCATTGCACGGCGGCAATATTGCCAGCAGACGTTACAGGTTGAACTGATTGGGCGCAGCGAGTGGATGAATCAGTTTCGACAACGGTTACAACAACTGGCGGAAACGGACATTGCCGTATGGTTTTACGGTGAGCATGGCACTGGACGTATGACTGGCGCCCGTTATCTCCATCAACTGGGGCGTAACGCGAAAGGGCCGTTTGTACGCTATGAACTCACGCCGGAGAATGCCGGGCAGTTGGAGACATTCATCGACCAGGCGCAAGGAGGTACGCTGGTGTTGAGTCATCCCGAATATCTGACACGCGAACAGCAGCACCATCTGGCGCGTTTACAAAGCCTGGAGCATCGGCCTTTTCGTTTGGTGGGCGTTGGCAGCGCTTCGCTGGTGGAGCAGGCGGCAGCTAACCAGATTGCGGCCGAGCTTTACTACTGTTTCGCCATGACCCAAATCGCCTGCCAGTCTCTTTCTCAGCGACCAGATGATATCGAGCCGTTATTTCGCCATTATCTTCGAAAAGCCTGCCTGCGACTCAATCATCCAGTGCCGGAAATAGCGGGGGAATTACTGAAAGGAATAATGCGACGCGCCTGGCCAAGCAATGTGCGCGAACTGGCTAATGCGGCGGAGCTTTTCGCTGTTGGCGTGCTGCCGCTGGCGGAAACGGTCAACCCGCAGCTGCTTCTGCAGGAACCGACCCCGCTTGACCGGCGCGTTGAAGAGTATGAGCGACAAATTATTACCGAAGCATTAAATATTCATCAGGGACGAATTAATGAAGTGGCGGAGTACCTGCAAATTCCCCGTAAAAAACTTTATCTGCGCATGAAAAAATATGGTCTAAGTAAAGAGCATTATAAATTCTGATATTACAGTTACTTTCAATCTGGCTGACAACATCAGCAACGATGTCGTTAGCCAGATAACGTCGCATCACCGTAATGGTAAATCATTCCATTATGATTATAGATTGCTTATTATTCACCTGAGCATCAAATTCTATTTCTTAACTTCAATATAAGGTAAAAATGCGTCAAGTTCTCTGGCGTAATAAATGTACTCTTGTCCGACGATTTGACAAGATGAAAACTTCATCACCTCTCCAGATTACATCTGAATATGAGGACAAGAGAAATGAAAAAACATGCTATTGCAGTAATGATGATCGCCCTATTTTCTGAGTCGGTTTATGCGGAGTCTACCTTATTTATTCCGGACGTCTCTCCTGATAGCGTCACGACATCCCTTTCTGTGGGGGTGTTAAATGGTAAATCCAGGGAGCTGGTTTATGATACCGACACCGGGCGGAAGCTGAGTCAACTGGACTGGAAAATAAAAAATGTCGCCACGTTGCAGGGGGATTTATCATGGGAACCCTATTCGTTCATGACGCTGGACGCCCGCGGCTGGACGTCTTTGGCGTCGGGATCGGGTCATATGGTTGACCATGACTGGATGAGCAGTGAGCAGCCTGGCTGGACCGATCGTTCAATTCATCCGGACACCAGCGCCAACTATGCTAATGAATACGATTTGAACGTGAAAGGTTGGTTATTGCAGGGCGATAACTACAAGGCGGGCGTAACAGCGGGCTATCAGGAAACCCGTTTTAGCTGGACGGCAAGAGGCGGGTCTTATATTTATGATAATGGTCGATATATTGGTAATTTTCCTCATGGCGTGCGCGGCATAGGTTATAGCCAGCGTTTCGAAATGCCCTATATCGGGCTGGCGGGTGATTATCGTATTAATGACTTTGAGTGTAATGTACTGTTTAAATACAGCGACTGGGTAAATGCGCATGATAATGACGAACACTACATGCGCAAACTTACCTTCCGTGAAAAAACGGAAAATTCACGATATTATGGCGCTTCTATTGACGCCGGATATTATATTACCAGTAATGCAAAAATCTTTGCTGAGTTCGCTTACAGTAAATATGAAGAAGGTAAGGGCGGTACGCAAATCATAGATAAAACCAGCGGTGATACGGCGTATTTTGGTGGCGATGCCGCAGGTATAGCTAATAATAACTATACGGTTACCGCGGGGTTGCAGTATCGCTTCTAGACCACATCGGGATGTCATCGGTCATAACCGGCCGATGACGACTTTTTGCTGAACGTATGGCATGTCCGGTGATATTGCATAGGGGCAATAAAAGCAACATGAAAGGGGAACCGCTCGAAAGGTTATGCAGCAAGAAGAGAATGTCCTGGGTATCAATGGTGTCCCCTGCAGGAATCGAACCTGCAACTAGCCCTTAGGAGGGGCTCGTTATATCCATTTAACTAAGGGGACAACGCGGCGCCAGTATAGCGTTTTTTATTCGCCGGAGTAAGTGTAGCGCCGCCTGACTGGTTAAACCGTCGCCACTCAGCGCTGTTTTTCCGCTTTTTTCCGCTCCCGTTCCAGGCGCTCGCCGCGTAACCTCGCTTCTTCCTTACGTTTATTGCTCATATCGTTGCGGATCTGCGCGTGGCTCATTAATGCGAAAATAAAGGTGCCGCCGCAGATATTTCCGGCAAGTGTGGGAAGGGCGAAGGGCCAGAGAAAGTCGCTCCAGGGCAGCGTGCCGTTGAAAACCAAATACAAAATTTCAACGGAACCGACGACAATATGGGTGGTATCGCCCAGCGCGATAAGCCAGGTCATCAAAATAATGACCACAATTTTTGCCCCGCCTGCAGCAGGAAACATCCATACCATTGTGGCGATGATCCAGCCAGAGATAATCGCGTTGGCAAACATCTCCGTTGGGCTATTTTTCATGACCTCCATACCAATTTTGACAAAGGCGTCGCGGGGCTCTTCATCAAATATAGGCATATATTCAAATGCCCACGCCGCAACCCCGGTGCCAATAAGGTTGCCCAATAAGACTACGCCCCATAAGCGCATCAGCAGGCCAACGTTACTCAGAGTGGGATTTTGCATTACCGGTAATACGGCGGTAACGGTATTTTCAGTAAATAATTGCTGGCGGGCCATGATGACAATGATAAAACCAAAGGTATAGCCGAGATTTTCCAGTAAAAAGCCGCCGGGAACGCCTTCAAGCTGCACGTGAAAAATCCCTTTCGCCAGGAGTGATGCCCCCATAGAAAGTCCTGCGGCAATAGCTGACCAGAGCAAAGCCATCGCATCGCGTTCCATCTCTTTTTCACCATCCTGGCGAATATGTTCATGAATCGCCATGGCGCGGGAAGGAAGACGATCTTCATCCACTTCAATCTCTTTACCGCTTTGTTTTTCTTCGCTTTCAACTTCCAGGTCACTGCTGTGCCGGTTAATTTTATCGTCGTTAAGGCTATCCATGATGATCTCTGCTGATTAACACATATTAATAAAGCGTAGCGGTTTTTCATTTACCCAGGCCGGGGCATTCTCCGAAAAAATAAAAATGATCACGCTCGTTTTTATCTGTTTCGTTAGAATAGGGCCGTCACGTTGTTGCGTTACCAGGCTATGCTCAAAGCAATGAGATCGCGCATATAGACATCGTTTGACGTGCTGTTAAAATCGCTCACACCTAAACAGGCGGATACGGTAGCGTTCCGTCATGGATGGCAATCAGCGATAGCCATAATTCACAGGGAGACATCTATGAAGCTTCGCCTGTCGGCGCTGGCGCTGGGAACCACACTGCTGGTCGGGTGTGCGAGTTCCGGTACAGAACAGCAGGGGCGTTCAGACCCATTTGAAGGGTTTAACCGCACCATGTACAACTTCAACTTTAATGTGCTGGACCCGTATGTTGTTCGGCCGGTCGCGGTCGCCTGGCGTGATTATGTTCCACAGCCTGCGCGTAACGGTTTAAGTAATTTCACCGGCAACCTCGAAGAACCGGCGATCATGGTGAACTATTTCCTGCAGGGCGATCCTTATCAGGGTATGGTGCATTTCACCCGTTTCTTCCTGAACACCTTATTAGGGATGGGCGGATTTATTGACGTCGCGGGAATGGCGAATCCTAAGCTGCAGCGCGTTGAACCGCATCGCTTTGGCAGTACGCTGGGCCATTATGGCGTGGGGTATGGGCCTTATATGCAACTTCCGTTCTACGGCAGCTTCACGCTGCGTGAAGATGGCGGGGATATGGCGGATACCTTGTATCCGGTGCTCTCGTGGTTGACCTGGCCAATGTCCATAGGAAAATGGACTATCGAAGGGATAGAAACCCGCGCGCAGTTGCTGGACTCCGATGGTTTGCTGCGCCAGTCTTCCGATCCTTATATTATGGTGCGTGAGGCGTACTTCCAGCGTCATGACTTTATCGCCAATGGCGGAAAACTCAAGCCGCAGGAAAACCCGAACGCGCAGGCGATTCAGGACGAACTCAAAGAGATCGACTCGGAATAAACGGCAGTAAATAAAAAGGTGAGCGCAATGCTCACCTTTTTGATCCGTTTCAGAAAGAGATTAGAACGCGTAGTTAAAGTTAGTACCGAACAGCCAGGCTTTCCCTTCAGATTCAAACTGATAAGGGCCTTCATTAATTTTCACGCTCTGACCATGCATATAAGAGACGCCAACGTCGACAGACGCATCTTTATTAAAGGCGTAAGTCGTACCGGCGCTCAGCCAGAAACGGTCCTGGTCCGGAATAGAGATAGAACGGTTTTGCGCTGGTACCGGGCTGTCATCGAAGGCGATACCGGTACGGAACGTCCAGTTGTCATCGTAGTAATAGGTGGTACCCAACGCAATGCGGTAAGCGTCTTTAAAGCCTTCATGCTTCTCAAAGAGCGTATCGCCGGCGGTCGATTTTGCCTTCAATTCCTGGAACTGACTCCAGCTGGTATAGGCCAGGCTATAGTGGATGGCCCACTGTGGCGCCACACGGTTATAACCGGACACTTCCCACATTTCCGGCAGATTCAGCGTCAGGTAGCCTGACTGCGTCGCGCCGCCGGTTGCCGTTGGGATAGGCAGGTTAAAGCGGTTTATAGCGATGGGAAGATCGCTACTGTAGTTGCCTTTAAAGTCAATTTTGACTTCCGAGCGGTAGGTCAGCGCGTAGCGGTTATTTTTATCCAGTTCATAAAGGATACCGGCATTCCAGCCAAAGCCCCACTGATTACCGTTCAGGTGGGCAATCTTGGTGTCGCTGGGAATCTGACCCGCGACCGGCGCCAGCGCCGGATTCTGTGCCGCGACCAACTGGCCTAAATCGCCCGCAAAACGTTCGATTTTTGCACGCGCGTATACCGCATCAAAGCCGAGGCCGAAGCTCCAGGCCTCATTTAAGCGATAAGCGCCGCTTAAATTCAGGTTCATGGTTTCAAGATCGGTCGTACCGCCAACCGAGCCGCCGGCGTATGTGTCGTTAAACTCTGTCGCCAGGCCATAGTTAGAGGTAATAGAAGCCCCCCAGCCAAACTGATCGTTAATCGGTGCGACAAAATGGACGTTCGGCACCCAGGCCGTCGGCGCGATGTTATCCGCATCTAACGTCCGACGAGATGGCGATGTCCCGCTAATATTAACATCAGGATCAATATAAACCGCGCCCGCTGAAAACGTCGGGCGGTCAAACATGGTAATTAACGCCGGGTTGCGGCTAACGTTACCCGCATCATCTGCGATTGCGCCTTCACCCGAATAGGCCCGGCCAAGGCCAGAGGAAGAAAATTCGTTTAACTGAAAGCCTGCAGACCAGGCCTGGGTGGAGATGATTGCCACTGCGACTGCGAGAGCAGACTTTGTAAACAGGGTTTTCTGGCTCATGACCATAACCTCATTGATTATTTTTATACAAACTATGTTACATGCTGTAACAGGAGCGCGAAGTGTAGGGTCTGCGGTACGACTTAGAAATCAGACCAGTGGCGAGAGTATAGGTCTGACCAGCTAGAATGTTGCAAGTATGTTTATAAGTTTTTTCAATTGTGATCTTAGAAACGAGATCTGGCTGGCAAAATCGGCGGGCTTAACGGTCACCCGATCGCGCGATTTTTGTTTTAGATCATTTTTAAGTGTGATTTCGGTCACTTAACGCGTTTCCCACCATTAACGACTGGAGAGGCGAATGCCGGGAGCGTAAAATATCCCCATCGTTTATCTGGCACCCTGGGTGCAAATACAGAGGAAATCTACAATGAGTAAATGCAGTGCTGATGAAACCCCGGTTTGCTGCTGTATGGACGTTGGAACCATCATGGACAACTCCGATTGCACCGCGTCATACAGCCGCGTATTCGCTACCCGCGCAGAGGCTGAAGAGACGCTGGCGGCGTTAACCGAAAAAGCGCGTAGCGTGGAGTCTGAACCTTGCCAAATTACGCCAACCTTTACCGAGGAATCCGAAGGCGTTCGTCTGGATATTGATTTTGTTTTCGCCTGCGAAGCAGAAACGCTGATCTTCCAGCTCGGCCTGCGTTAATCCGTTCATTCACGACGCCTCCGTCATCATCTGGCGGAGGCGTTTTCTTTTTTTGTCGCTTCCCTTCACTGTGCCTTAGCTCCCACTTTCTTTTCTCTCTGCTTGGCTAAATGTAAAAAATTGGTTAAGACTGTGATCAGGTCAGACCACTAATTTATTTTTTTACAGGGGAGTACTATGCGTCAGGCTTTACCGTTGGTCACCCGTCAGGGCGATCGCATTGCTATTGTCAGTGGGTTACGAACCCCCTTTGCTCGTCAGGCCACTGCATTTCATGGTATTCCCGCTGTTGATCTCGGCAAGATGGTGGTAGGCGAGCTGCTGGCGCGCAGTGAAATTCCAGCCGATGCCATTGAGCAACTGGTTTTTGGTCAGGTAGTACAAATGCCGGAAGCCCCCAATATTGCGCGCGAAATTGTGCTGGGTACGGGAATGAATGTTCATACCGATGCCTATAGCGTAAGCCGCGCCTGCGCCACCAGTTTTCAGGCGGTAGCGAATGTGGCGGAAAGCCTGATGGCCGGCACGATACGCGCGGGTATCGCTGGCGGCGCAGATTCGTCGTCGGTACTGCCAATAGGCGTGAGTAAAGCCCTGGCGCGGGTACTGGTTGATGTCAATAAAGCCCGGACGACCCGCCAACGGCTGACGCTTTTTTCTCGTCTGCGCTTACGCGACCTGCTGCCCGTTCCTCCCGCCGTTGCTGAGTATTCCACCGGTCTGCGCATGGGCGATACCGCCGAACAGATGGCGAAAACGTATGGTATTACGCGTGAACAGCAGGACGCGCTGGCGCATCGTTCACATCAGCGCGCCGCGCAGGCATGGGCGGAGGGCAAACTGGCGGAAGAAGTGATGACGACCTATGTGCCGCCGTATAAAAACCCCTTTGCAGAAGACAACAACATTCGCGGCACCTCCACGCTGGCGGACTACGCCAAACTGCGTCCCGCTTTTGACCGAAAACATGGCTCTGTGACCGCCGCCAATAGTACACCGCTGACCGACGGCGCTGCCGCCGTTATTATGATGACCGAATCCCGCGCTAAAGAGCTGGGGCTGCGCCCGCTTGGTTATCTGCGCAGCTACGCCTTTACCGCTATTGATGTCTGGCAGGACATGCTATTGGGGCCGGCCTGGTCAACGCCGCTGGCGCTGGAGCGGGCCGGGTTGACGATGGCCGATCTGACGCTTTTTGACATGCATGAAGCGTTTGCCGCTCAGACTCTGGCGAACTTACAACTGCTGGGCAGCGAACGATTTGCCCGTGAGGTGCTTGGTCGTGCGCAGGCGACAGGGGAGGTGGATGACGCTAAATTCAACGTGCTCGGCGGCTCAATCGCCTACGGGCATCCTTTTGCCGCAACGGGCGCGCGGATGATAACCCAAACGTTGCATGAGTTACGGCATCGGGGCGGAGGTTTTGGTCTGGTCACAGCCTGCGCGGCTGGCGGTCTTGGCGCGGCGATGGTTCTGGAGGCGGAATAATGACTACCACATCAGCTTTTATGCTTAACGTGCGTCTGGATAATGTCGCGGTTGTCGCTATTGATGTCCCTGGAGAAAAGGTGAACACCCTGAAAGCGGAGTTTGCCGCGCAGGTACGCGCCATCCTGAAGCAGATCCGGGAAAATAAAGCGTTGCAGGGCGTTGTTTTTATCTCAGCCAAAGCAGATAACTTTATTGCTGGCGCTGATATCAACATGATAGGTCACTGCCAAAATGCGCAGGAAGCGGAAACGCTGGCGCGTCAGGGGCAACAACTGATGGCGGAGATTCAGGCGTTGCCTGTTCCGGTTATCGCTGCCATTCATGGCGCCTGTCTGGGGGGCGGCCTTGAAATGGCGCTGGCCTGCCATCGGCGCATCTGTACCGATGACGTTAAAACCGTTCTTGGACTGCCGGAGGTACAGTTAGGGCTTTTACCGGGATCGGGCGGAACGCAGCGACTTCCACGGCTGGTGGGGGTCAGTACCGCGCTGGATATGATCCTGACAGGTAAACAGCTTCGCGCCAGACAGGCGCTTAAAGCCGGGCTGGTTGATGATGTGGTGCCGCAAACTATTTTACTGGAAGCGGCTGTCGAGCTGGCTAAAAAAGAACGCCTGGCGCAACGGACATTGCCGGTCCGGGAACGTATCCTGGCGGGGCCGCTGGGGCGCGCGCTGTTATTTCGCCTGGTGCGTAAAAAGACGGCGCAAAAAACGCAGGGTAATTATCCGGCGACGGAGCGGATCATTGATGTGATTGAAACTGGACTGGCGCAGGGCAGCAGTAGCGGCTATGACGCGGAAGCGCGCGCTTTCGGCGAGCTGGCGATGACGCCTCAATCTCAGGCGCTGCGCGCTATTTTCTTTGCCAGTACCGAGGTGAAAAAAGATCCCGGTAGCGATGCGCCGCCCGGCCCGCTGAACAGCGTGGGCATCTTAGGCGGCGGGTTAATGGGCGGCGGTATCGCCTGGGTTACGGCCTGTAAAGGCGGCTTGCCAGTACGAATTAAGGATATAAATACTCAGGGGATCAATCATGCTCTGAAATACAGCTGGGATCTGCTTGAAACAAAAGTACGCCGCCGCCATATCAAAGCCAGCGAACGCGATAAACAGTTGGCGTTGATATCAGGTTCTACCGATTACCGTGGTTTCAGTCATCGTGATCTGGTCATTGAAGCGGTGTTTGAAGATCTGCCGTTAAAACAACAGATGGTGGCGGAAGTGGAGCAAAATTGCGCTGCTCACACCATTTTTGCCTCCAATACTTCTTCCCTGCCGATTGGCGATATTGCGGCGAATGCGGCCAGACCGGAACAGGTGATTGGATTGCACTTTTTTAGCCCGGTCGAAAAAATGCCGCTGGTTGAGGTTATTCCTCATGCGTCTACTTCCGCGCAGACCATCGCCACGACCGTTAAGCTGGCGAAAAAACAGGGTAAAACCCCGATAGTCGTCAGTGATAAAGCCGGGTTTTATGTTAACCGAATTCTTGCGCCATATATCAATGAGGCGATTCGGATGCTGACTGAAGGCGAACGCGTCGAACATATTGACGCCGCCCTGGTAAAATTTGGTTTTCCGGTGGGACCAATCCAACTTTTGGATGAGGTGGGAATCGACACGGGCACTAAAATTATTCCTGTGCTTGAGGCGGCGTATGGAGAACGTTTTAGCGCGCCTGCAAATGTTGTTGCTTCAATTTTGAATGACGATCGCAAAGGTAGAAAAAATGGTCGCGGTTTCTATCTTTATGGCGAAAAAGGGCGTAAAAGCAAAAAACAGGTTGACCCTGCTATTTATAAGCTTATTGGCGTGCAAGGGCAGAGTCGACTATCTGCGCAGCAGGTGGCAGAGCGCTGTGTCATGTTAATGCTTAACGAAGCGGCGCGCTGTTTCGACGAAAAAGTGATTCGCAGCGCGCGCGATGGCGATATCGGCGCCGTGTTTGGTATCGGTTTTCCGCCGTTTCTCGGTGGCCCGTTCCGCTATATGGATGCTCTTGGGCCGGGTGAAATGGTGGCGACATTACAGCGCCTGGCCGCACTTTACGGTCCTCGTTACGCGCCTTGTGAACAATTAGTGCGCATGGCGGAGCGCAGGGAGCATTTCTGGACGAATGGGGAAACTGACCAGGGAAATTGAGGTCAAAGAGAATATGAATCCGCACTGAATGCCTCTTTAATGGCGAAATAATAATCAAGGATTGACTATACTTACGCCATTGAGGTAAAAAACAGCGTTTCATTCAGTGAATGGATAAGGCACAATGCCGGCCACCGCATTTTTGCCGCAGCCAATAGGGGCATGTGGTAAGCGTGTTGGTGAAACTGGTTAACAAAAGCGGTGCAATATGCAAGTTTTTATCATGCGTCACGGCGACGCAGCCCTCGATGCCGCCAGTGATTCGGTTCGTCCCTTGACCCCTTGTGGGTGTGACGAGTCTCGCCTGATGGCGAACTGGCTGAAAGGTCAAAAAGTGGATATCGAACGTGTTCTGGTGAGTCCGTTTCTTCGGGCCGAACAGACGTTAGATGTGGTCGGCGATTGTATGAATCTGCCGGCTCAGGTGGATGTCCTGCCGGAGCTAACGCCCTGTGGCGATGTCGGTCTGGTCAGCGCCTACCTCCAGGCGCTGGCCAATGAAGAGATCGGATCGGTGCTGGTGATTTCTCACTTACCTCTGGTCGGATACCTGGTATCTGAGCTTTGTCCGGGCGAAACGCCGCCGATGTTCACGACGTCCGCAATTGCCAACGTTACGCTTGATGAAAGCGGCAAGGGGACATTCAACTGGCAAATGAGTCCCTGCAATCTGAAAATGGCGAAAGCGATTTAATCTTTGCTGCCTGATGGCGCTTCGCTTATCAGGCCTACGACAGCGTTGGCTGTTCGTAGGCTGGATAAGGCGCTTGCGCCGCCATCCGGCAATTCCGCATCAGGGTAATTCGGGCGGTTGCCACTCTTCCACTTCAATCAACACCAGCAGCGCGGCGTCGCCGCCGTACTCTTTCGGCGCCTGATGAAAGGCCATCACATGCGGATGCTGCGCCAGCCATAACGGCGTTTGCTGTTTCAGAATATGTTTACCGTGTCCATGCATGACGCAGGCGCAAAAAATATGTTCCCGACGGCAGGCGGCAATCAGCGCCCCCAGTTCCTGCTTGGCCTGAAGCTGCGTTAAGCCGTGTAAATCCAGAAACAGTTCCGGCGAATAGTCGCCGCGACGCATTTTTTTTAGCTCGAAATGGCTGACATCTTCACGGACATACTTTATCGGCCCTTCCGTATTGAGCAGCGGCTGGAACTCATCGGAAAAATAGTGGCTGGCGTCCGCCTGTTCCTGAATTAACCTTCGGGTAGGGACTTCCGTGATTTTCTTGCGCAGTGGCCGATGGACGATAGTATCCTGTTTAATCTTTCGGGTGCCGACCATCAGCTGACGGAACAGCGCCTGGTCCTCCTCGCTGAGCGATGTTTTCTTTTTCATTCGTGGGTCTCGTCTGATCTTTTGCCTTAGTTTACCCGACCCGGAGGATATCCGAACGGTCAAAACGGATTTTTCGTATTCTCCCGCCGCGTCAATGCTGATTTATCCCTGTCTTCGTGGCAAACTAGCCGCCGAATTTAATGCGAGCATGCCCTGGAGGAATACGTGGATAAAATTTTCGTCGATGAAGCAGTAAGTGAACTGCATACCATTCAGGACATGTTGCGCTGGGCGGTAAGCCGCTTTAGCGCGGCGAATATCTGGTATGGACACGGTACCGATAACCCGTGGGATGAAGCGGTACAACTGGTGTTGCCGTCTCTTTATCTGCCGCTGGATATTCCGGAAGATATGCGGACCGCGCGGCTGACGTCCAGCGAAAAACACCGCATTGTCGAGCGAGTGATTCGTCGCATTAACGAGCGTATCCCGGTCGCCTACCTGACCAATAAAGCCTGGTTCTGCGGCCACGAATTTTATGTCGATGAGCGCGTGCTGGTGCCGCGTTCGCCCATTGGCGAGCTGATTAATAACCACTTCGCCGGCCTTATTAGCCAACAGCCGAAATATATTCTGGATATGTGTACCGGCAGCGGCTGCATCGCCATCGCCTGTGCTTATGCTTTCCCGGACGCAGAGGTTGATGCGGTCGATATTTCGCCGGATGCGCTGGCTGTCGCCGAGCATAACATTGAAGAACACGGTCTTATCCATCACGTGACGCCAATCCGTTCCGATCTGTTCCGCGATCTGCCGAAAGTTCAGTACGATCTGATTGTCACTAACCCGCCTTATGTCGATGCGGAGGATATGTCCGATCTGCCGAACGAATATCGCCACGAACCTGAGCTGGGGCTGGCGTCCGGCACTGACGGCCTCAAATTGACCCGTCGTATCCTGGGGAATGCGCCGGATTATCTGTCCGATGACGGCGTTCTGATTTGTGAAGTCGGAAACAGCATGGTACATCTGATGGAGCAGTATCCGGATGTGCCGTTCACCTGGCTGGAGTTTGACAACGGCGGCGATGGCGTCTTTATGTTGACCAAAGCGCAGTTGCTCGCGGCCCGTGAACATTTCAATATTTATAAAGATTAAAACACGCAAACGACAACAACGATAACGGAGCCGTGATGGCAGGAAACACAATTGGACAACTCTTTCGCGTAACCACTTTCGGCGAATCACACGGGCTGGCGCTTGGGTGTATCGTCGATGGCGTGCCGCCCGGCATCCCGTTGACGGAGGCCGATCTGCAGCACGATCTCGACAGACGCCGCCCCGGCACCTCGCGCTATACTACCCAGCGCCGCGAACCGGACCAGGTAAAAATTCTCTCCGGCGTGTTTGATGGCGTGACGACCGGCACCAGCATTGGCCTGCTGATTGAAAACACCGATCAGCGCTCGCAGGACTACAGCGCGATTAAAGATGTTTTTCGTCCGGGACACGCGGATTACACCTATGAGCAGAAATACGGCCTGCGTGATTACCGTGGCGGTGGACGTTCTTCCGCGCGTGAAACCGCGATGCGCGTAGCGGCAGGGGCGATTGCCAAGAAATACCTGGCGGAAAAGTTCGGCATCGAAATCCGCGGCTGCCTGACCCAGATGGGCGATATTCCGCTGGAGATTAAAGACTGGCGTCAGGTTGAGCTTAATCCGTTCTTTTGCCCCGATGCAGACAAACTTGACGCGCTGGACGAACTGATGCGCGCGCTGAAAAAAGAGGGTGACTCCATCGGCGCGAAAGTGACGGTGATGGCGAGCGGCGTGCCGGCAGGGCTTGGCGAACCGGTATTTGACCGACTGGATGCGGACATCGCCCATGCGCTGATGAGCATCAATGCGGTGAAAGGCGTGGAGATCGGCGAAGGATTTAACGTGGTGGCGCTGCGCGGCAGCCAGAATCGCGATGAAATCACGGCGCAGGGTTTTCAGAGCAACCACGCTGGCGGCATCCTCGGTGGCATCAGTAGCGGGCAACACATTGTGGCGCATATGGCGCTGAAACCTACCTCCAGCATTACCGTACCGGGACGTACGATCAACCGGATGGGTGAAGAAGTCGAGATGATCACCAAAGGGCGCCACGATCCGTGTGTGGGGATTCGCGCAGTGCCGATCGCAGAAGCCATGCTGGCGATCGTGCTGATGGATCACCTGCTGCGCCATCGGGCACAGAATGCGGATGTAAAGACAGAGATTCCACGCTGGTAAGAAATGAAAAAAACCGCGATTGCGCTGCTGGCATGGTTTGTCAGTAGCGCCAGCCTGGCGGCGACGCCGTGGCAGAAAATAACCCATCCTGTCCCCGGCGCCGCCCAGTCTATCGGTAGCTTTGCCAACGGATGCATCATCGGCGCCGACACGTTGCCGGTACAGTCCGATAATTATCAGGTGATGCGCACCGATCAGCGCCGTTATTTCGGCCACCCGGACTTGGTCATGTTTATCCAGCGGTTGAGTCATCAGGCGCAGCAACGGGGGCTCGGAACCGTCCTGATAGGCGACATGGGGATGCCTGCCGGAGGCCGCTTTAATGGCGGACACGCCAGTCATCAGACCGGGCTTGATGTGGATATTTTCTTGCAGTTGCCGAAAACGCGCTGGAGCCAGGCGCAGCTATTGCGCCCGCAGGCGTTAGATCTGGTGTCCCGCGACGGTAAACACGTCGTGCCGTCGCGCTGGTCGTCGGATATCGCCAGTCTGATCAAACTGGCGGCACAAGACAATGACGTCACCCGTATTTTCGTCAATCCGGCTATTAAACAACAGCTTTGCCTCGATGCCGGAAACGATCGTGACTGGCTACGTAAAGTACGCCCCTGGTTCCAGCATCGCGCGCATATGCACGTGCGTTTACGCTGCCCTGCCGACAGCCTGGAGTGCGAAGATCAACCTTTACCCCCGCCGGGCGATGGATGCGGCGCTGAACTGCAAAGCTGGTTCGAACCGCCAAAACCTGGCACCACAAAGCCTGAGAAGAAGACACCGCCGCCGCTGCCGCCTTCCTGCCAGGCGCTACTGGATGAGCATGTACTCTGATGGACAATTTTTATGATCTGTTTATGGTCTCCCCGCTGCTGCTGGTGGTGCTGTTTTTTGTCGCCGTACTGGCAGGATTTATCGATTCTATCGCCGGGGGCGGAGGGCTGCTCACTATCCCTGCGCTGATGGCCGCCGGGATGTCGCCAGCAAACGCGCTGGCGACCAATAAATTACAGGCGTGCGGCGGCTCCCTCTCGTCTTCGCTCTATTTTATTCGCCGTAAAGTGGTAAACCTGGCCGAGCAAAAGCTCAATATTCTGATGACGTTCATTGGCTCGATGAGCGGCGCGCTGCTGGTGCAGCACGTGCAGGCGGATATTTTGCGCCAGATCTTGCCTATCCTGGTGATTTTCATCGGCCTCTATTTTTTATTGATGCCGAAGCTGGGCGAGGAAGATCGCCAGCGCCGCCTGTATGGATTACCGTTCGCGCTGATAGCCGGGGGATGCGTCGGGTTTTACGACGGCTTTTTCGGGCCTGCCGCCGGGTCGTTTTACGCTCTGGCGTTTGTCACCTTATGTGGCTATAACCTGGCGAAATCCACGGCACATGCCAAAGTGCTTAACGCTACCTCCAACGTTGGCGGCCTGCTGTTATTTATCATCGGCGGCAAAGTGATCTGGGCGACGGGCTTCGTGATGCTGGTTGGTCAGTTTTTAGGGGCGCGAATGGGGTCGCGTCTGGTATTGAGCAAAGGCCAAAAGCTTATCAGACCGATGATCGTTATTGTCTCGGCGGTAATGAGCGCCAGGTTACTTTATGATAGCCACGGACAGGAGATCCTCCACTGGTTGGGGATGAATTAATGAACAATACGCACCATTACGAACAGTTAATTGAGATTTTTAACGGCTGCTTTGCCGAAGAATTTAATACCCGTCTGATTAAAGGCGACGACGAACCGATCTATCTTCCTGCTGACGCGCAGGTACCGTACCACCGCATCGTCTTTGCGCATGGGTTTTACGCCAGCGCGCTGCATGAGATTTCTCACTGGTGTATCGCCGGTAAGGCGCGCCGCGAACTGGTTGACTTTGGTTACTGGTACTGCCCGGATGGACGCGACGCGCAGACCCAAAGTCAATTTGAAGACGTCGAGGTGAAGCCACAGGCTTTCGACTGGTTGTTTTGCGTGGCGGCGGGGTATCCCTTTAACGTCAGTTGCGACAATCTGGAAGGCGATATTGAGCCGGATCGCGTGGCGTTTCAGCGCCGGGTTCATGCGCAGGTAATGGCGTATCTGGAGCAGGGCATTCCTGAACGTCCGGCCCGCTTCATCAAAGCGCTACAGAATTACTATCACACGCCCGAACTTAAGGCGGAACAGTTCCCGTGGCCGGAAGCGCTTAATTAAAGCCAGCGCCACGTTTACAATGAGGAAAGAAGATGATCGCGGAGTTTGAATCACGCATTCTGGCATTAATTGACGATATGGTAGAGCACGCCAGCGACGATGAGCTTTTTGCCAGTGGATACCTGCGTGGCCACCTGACGTTAGCCATTGCCGAGCTGGAGAGCGGTGATGACCACTCCGTTGAGGCGGTCTATGCCAACGTTAGCCAAAGTCTGGAGAAAGCGATCGGCGCCGGCGAACTGTCGCCGCGCGATCAGGCGTTAGTCAAAGCGATGTGGGACAATTTGTTCGACAAGGCAAAACAATAACGCCGTGGGCCGGAAGGCGACGCTTGCCGCCTTCCGCTATTGACTGACCCATTACTTCACCGCTTTTCCCTTCAATAACTTTCTCACCCATAACCGATTTGGATTTAACGCCGCCAGCGTACCGGCATCCAGTGGAATCGGCTCGTTACTCATCTGCGCCGCCAGAATTTCTGCGCATAATGGCGCTGAGCACAAACCGCGCGATCCCAGCGCGCCGAGCATAAATAAACCCGGATACACAGGCGCAGGCGCCGCCGACGTTTTGTTATCGGCTAAATCGGCGTAATGCGTCAGCGTGGCATGGTAATCAGGAACATTGCCCACCATCGGCAGATGGTCGCGGGTTGCGCAACGCACGCCGCAACGGGCGCTGTTGCCGCTAACGTCAACCTCTGTGGCCCAGTTCGCATCCGGAAAACAGTCAAGCAGACGCTGTCGGTTCTGACGCTGATCTTCTTCGCGCCAGACGGTGCTTTCGTCACCCCGGTGATAGCTGGCGCCAATACAGTGCTGCTGATTATGCGGATTTTGCGGCGTCAGATAGCCGTCGTAGCATAACACCTGACGCAACGCCGAGAGGGCGGGGGTGGTGGGAATATGACTGACCTGTCCCCCGACGGCATACACCGGCAGCGGCTGGGTCTGATCAAAACGGTTAATCTGATGGCCGTTCGCCAGGACGACGGTCTCATGGCTGGCGGTTTCACCTGACGTAAAGCGCAGTTGCCAGCGCGACTCCTGCGCAACGAGCGACGTGAGCGTATGGCAAAAGCGCGTTTGTAAACCCTGCTCGGTCGCCAGAGCGATGACTGCGCGAGTTAATTGTTCCGGGCACAGCCAGCCGCCTGCCGGATAGGTAATTCCTCCGCAGCGTGTCGTCACGCCAACCGCCTGTTCCGCCTCTTCGGCATTGAGCGCCGAGGCCAGTCCGGCGGGCAGCGCCAGGGACAGCATCTGGGCAATTTTCTGCTGGCTTTTCTCATCCCATCCGAGCTGTGTCACGCCGCACCAGTCATGATCAAAAGAGACGGGCAGGGCATCATACAGGCGACGGGCAAAGGTGAATGCGGTCGGGAAAAAGCGATTAATGGCGGCGTCATGTTTGCTAAGGAGTGGATAAAGCGCACCCTGTCGATTACCGGAGGCGCCCTGGGCGGGCTGGTCGTCCGCGCAATAGAGCGTCACCTGCCAGCCGCGACGCAGTAACGCCAGTGATAACAGCGCGCTGGCGATGCCGCCGCCAATGATCGCCGTTTCACGTTTTTCGCTTCCGCTGCGGTAAAACCAGGGCGCGGAAAGGGTCGGCATGAGGTGTTGTTCCATCACTCCGCAAAGCATCTCGCGTTTACGTCCGAAGCCTTTGCGTTTTTGCATGGTAAAACCGGCTTCCTGTAATCCCCGACGAACGAAGCCCGCCGAGGTAAACGTCGCCAGCGTTGCGCCGGGCCGCGCCAGCCGCGCCATCGCGTTAAACAGGTTTGGCGTCCACATATCCGGATTTTTCGCCGGGGCAAAACCGTCGAGGAACCAGGCGTCGACTGTTTGATTCAGCGTGGCGTCCAGTTGGTCGGTCAATTCATTAATATCGCCAAACCACAAATCCAGTGTCACCCGGCCCCGATCCAGCAATAGGCGGTGGCACCCCGGGAGCGGCAGCGGCCATTGCGCCTGCAGCTGCTCTGCCCAGGGCGCGAGCTCCGGCCAGTGTTGGTGCGACAGCGCCAGATCGTCGCGCGTTAACGGGAATTTCTCAAAACTGATGAAATGTAACCTTTGCAGCGTCGCCTGTGGGTGCGCAGAACGAAAGCTGTCAAACGCCTGCCACAGCGTCAGGAAGTTGAGTCCGGTGCCAAAACCGCTTTCCGCGACTATAAATAATGGATGTGAATGTACGGGAAATCGCTCCGCAAGACGATTGCCGCCAAGAAAAACGTAGCGTGTCTCTTCGAGTCCATTGTCATTAGAAAAATAGACATCATCAAAATCTCGGGAAACAGGTGTACCCTCAGCGTTAAATTCGAGTGTGGCGGGTTGTATGGCGTATTGTTTCACGTAAGTTACTCGTCTGACGGGCGGTATCGCGATCTTAACGATGTGTGCCTGATGGCGCAAATTTCCGTACTAAATGGCTGATCGGACTTGTTCGGCGTACAAGTGTACGCTATTGTGCCAATCGAAACTTAAAAATAGTGCGAATTACAGAGGTATTGAATGAAACGTGCAGTGATTACTGGCCTGGGCATCGTTTCCAGCATCGGTAATAACCAGCAGGAAGTCCTGGCATCTCTGCGTGAAGGACGTTCAGGGATCACTTTCTCTCAGGAGCTGAAGGACGCCGGCATGCGTAGCCAGGTATGGGGCAACGTAAAACTGGATACCACTGGCCTCATTGACCGCAAAGTCGTGCGCTTTATGAGCGACGCCTCCATCTATGCTTATCTGTCTATGGAGCAGGCAGTGGCCGACGCCGGTCTGGCGCCGGAAGTCTATCAGAATAACCCGCGTGTCGGCCTGATTGCAGGTTCCGGCGGCGGCTCCCCGAAATTCCAGGTCTTTGGCGCAGACGCCATGCGTAGCCCGCGTGGTCTGAAAGCCGTGGGCCCGTATGTGGTGACGAAAGCAATGGCATCCGGCGTTTCCGCCTGCCTCGCTACGCCGTTTAAAATTTATGGCGTGAACTACTCCATTAGCTCCGCTTGCGCGACCTCCGCACACTGTATCGGCAATGCGGTTGAACAGATCCAACTGGGCAAACAGGACATCGTTTTTGCTGGCGGCGGCGAAGAGCTGTGCTGGGAAATGGCCTGTGAGTTCGATGCGATGGGCGCACTGTCCACCAAATACAACGATACGCCTGAAAAAGCGTCCCGTACCTATGATGCGCACCGTGATGGGTTTGTCATCGCGGGCGGTGGCGGTATGGTTGTTGTCGAAGAGCTGGAGCACGCTCTGGCGCGCGGCGCGCATATCTATGCGGAAATCGTCGGCTATGGCGCAACATCCGATGGCGCAGACATGGTTGCTCCGTCTGGTGAAGGCGCAGTACGTTGCATGCAGATGGCGATGCACGGCGTAGACACGCCGATCGACTACCTGAACTCTCACGGTACCTCTACTCCGGTAGGCGACGTGAAAGAACTCGGTGCAATCCGTGAAGTGTTTGGCGATAACAGCCCGGCTATCTCCGCGACCAAAGCGATGACCGGCCACTCGCTGGGTGCGGCTGGCGTGCAGGAAGCCATCTACTCTCTGCTGATGCTGGAGCACGGTTTTATCGCGCCGAGCATCAACATCGAAGAGCTGGATGAGCAGGCTGCGGGTCTGAACATCGTGACCGAAACGACCGAGCGTGAACTGACTACCGTAATGTCTAACAGCTTCGGTTTTGGCGGCACCAACGCCACGCTGGTGATGCGTAAGTTGTAAGCCTGACTATTACGTTGTAGTATCAACAATGAAACAGGTCGCTAATGCGACCTGTTTTTTCATTCAGGGAACAACAAATTATATGGATATTATATAAATGCCAACTAATACATTAGATAAAATTAGGCATAGTTTGAGTTGTGTGGCTGTTTTATTTGGTTTGTTCGGCATTTTTGTTTTTGCCTCATTTTCGCCTTCCTATGCCTGGCTTTATTTGGGAGGTCTGGCTGCGCCTTTTATATATAGTATTGTTTTTGTCTATGCGATTGCCGCCTGGAGTATTTATTCAAAGTATTACCCGTTTTTATCATTGGGTCGCTTATCATTCGTGGAGTGTTTTGTTCCGGCGCTGGCCCTGGTGTGCCTTACCGTTCTCTACAATGCTTTTAGTGGCCCGGAACCCTGGATGGCCGAGTTATCAAGGCAATTTTTTCTTCATAAATTTCTTAACACGCTGGCGATGTGCTTTCTGGCTCCTGTGGCGGAGGAAATTATATTCAGAGGGTTTTTATTAAACAGCAGTATCGGTTGGGGGCGGTACTCAAGAGCTTCCGGTATTATTATTACTTCACTCGCTTTTGCATTTATGCATACACAATATCTCTTTGCGGTGACTTTTGTTTATCTGTTTGTTTTTTCATCGATATTATGCGTTGTTCGAATGAGAAGCCGTGGGCTAATGATACCGATAACACTTCATATTTTAAATAATGCCTGGGTTGTTTTCGGCTTACTGTTTTCAGCGACGGAATAAGAGCCTGATGAAATAGGCGCTTTAACCTCTCCGGTACGAACAAGAGACCGATGGCGATTCCCTTTTTTAATGCTTCTTATATTCCGGCGCGACTTTTGCTGACCAGGCCTCAGCCTGGGTGATGGCGCCTGCGTCATAAATCGGCTGTTCATAACCCCTGTCAGCATCCCGAACGCGGTAAATTTTCCAGCGTCCCTCTTCCCAACGGGTATAAACTTCCAGGTGGATGGGCGTTGACTCTGTGCCCAACAGAACATCCACTTTTTCTCCGCCGAGGAAAGGGTGTGCCTTCCCAACCCGTAACTGTGGAATCCACTCTGGCGCATAGTCCTGCGCATACATAAAATAATCTGCCCCCACAATCTCCTGTTCATAAAGGGACTGTATTAGCGCCAGGCGAAGAATAACCTCTTTAGCAACGTAACGTTGCATTAAGGCGGTGGTGTCGTCAGGGGGATTCACATCGTTCGTGAACGTCGTCATCCATGAGGTATAGAACTGCTTCACGGCCTGCGTACTGTCGTGATGAGGCGCAGAGCAACTACAAAGCAACAGGATAAGCGCGACAAGGGAGAACGTTTTCATTAATTCTTCCTGTAGATGGTATATGAGGGCCTGGCTGCCCGGTAGCCCGGGCCGGCCCACATATCGCGTTGTTTAAAATCTGAATACCACTCTGTGCCATCGTATATCGCCATGTGACCGCTCGGGTTTCCGCCAGCGTAAGGTTGAATAATGATGACGTCACCCTCGCGCGGCATTTCATAGGTACCAATAGCGGTGAATCCGGCGCTTCTTAACATTGGGCCATAATCTTTCGCATGATACGTATGCCCCAGCGTGATACCGCCCGCCTGAATTGCCTTTCGGGTAAATTCCGCACACCGGCCTTGAGAATGAGAACCTGCATGCGTTTTGGCATAATTAACCGCCACTCTTTTATCCCAACTCATAATGATTCCTGTTAATAAAATACGTAATAGCAATTACGTAATGCTTTAACAGTATTTGATTCGGGAAGCATGACAGATAGTGCTATTACTATTTTCAATAGAATAAGTTTAAATATTTATTAATTGTTGAGATTGATAAGTTAGGGCTAATTTATTCAACATTAACTATTATTCTGCGATATCGGCATCATTTTTTATTTGCATATCGCCATAGCGCGACGGCCAGATCTCCTGCGGCGTGATGCCCAGCGCGTCCGCAATAATCCGTTCAGCTCTCGGCCAGGAGCGGGTAAAGACATTGCGCAGTGAATCAGGTGATAAACCGGCCTGACGAGAAAGATCTCTGAGCGTAATACCTCTTTTTTCCAGTGCACTTTTAATATCTGCACGATGCCAGTCCTGGCTTTTTGGTTCCATTCTGTAATCCTAAGAAGATGTGTTATCGGCACCGATATTTTTAAGGTAAAAATTAGCGCGAGAAAAAGAAAGTTACTTTCTTTTTCACTCTGAGAATAGTGCCAGAAAGAAAGCAAAATTTCGCGAAAAAGAAGAAATATTTTTATTTCATCAGGGGAAAGGAAAGAAACCGATGGCAAAGGAATGGTTCACGGTTAAGGAATGTCTTGGCTTACCGGGGTTTCCGGGAAGCGAGCCTGCGGTTCGCGAACGTTTGTATAAGTACAGCGAAGGGAAAGAGGGTGTCAGGCGTAAGCGTGTTAAATCAAAGGCCGAGGAGTTTCATATATCTGTTTTCCCTCTTTATGTTCATCGTTATCTTGACGACAGTGGAGAGGAACCGACGCCAGAACCCATTTCCTTACAGGAAGCGGAGCCTGAAGATATCTGGGAGATGATGTTCAGGTTACTGACGCCAGAACAGCGCAAGCAGGTGACCGGACGCTTTAAGGTGAGAGGAATGAAAGCGGTCTTTCCCTTTCTGTTTGATGACACGCCGCCACGTTGATACCCTGGCTGCAATTTCAAGGTTGACAAGTTTCGCGTCTCACAGGCAGACTTCACTTTCTACATTATCCTTCCGATAATGCGTAAGCGTTTAACGTTATCCAACGCACCTTAATCCTGATGTTCAGGTAGAGGGGGGCGTGGCCTTTCCCCGCCTTACTCTGCATTCTGGAGTAATGCATGACAGCAGTTAGCCAAAAAACAACGACCCCGTCTGCGAATTTTTCGCTGTTCCGCATCGCCTTTGCGGTTTTCCTGACCTATATGACGGTCGGCCTGCCGTTACCCGTCATCCCGCTTTTTGTCCATCACGAACTGGGCTATAGCAATACGATGGTTGGGATCGCCGTGGGCATTCAGTTTTTTGCGACGGTACTGACGCGCGGCTATGCCGGACGGCTGGCGGATCAATATGGCGCTAAACGATCGGCGTTACAGGGGATGTTTGCCTGCGGGCTGGCGGGCGCCGCCTGGCTCCTGGCCGCGCTGCTGCCGGTTTCCGCGCCGGTAAAATTCGCGCTGCTTATTGTCGGGCGTTTGATCCTCGGATTTGGCGAAAGTCAGCTGCTGACCGGAACCCTGACCTGGGGACTGGGGCTGGTTGGCCCAACGCGTTCCGGTAAGGTGATGTCGTGGAACGGAATGGCGATTTACGGCGCGCTGGCGGCCGGTGCGCCGTTGGGCTTGCTGATCCATAGCCACTTTGGCTTCGCGGCGCTGGCGGGGACGACGATGGTTTTACCGCTGCTGGCCTGGGCATTCAACGGCACCGTGCGTAAAGTGCCTGCGTATACGGGGGAGCGACCTTCACTGTGGAGCGTGGTCGGGCTTATCTGGAAACCGGGTCTGGGTCTGGCATTGCAGGGCGTGGGTTTTGCCGTCATCGGTACGTTTATTTCACTTTATTTTGTCAGCAATGGCTGGACGATGGCGGGATTCACCCTGACCGCGTTTGGCGGTGCGTTTGTACTGATGCGCATATTGTTCGGTTGGATGCCGGACCGCTTTGGCGGCGTGAAGGTCGCCGTTGTCTCATTGCTGGTTGAGACGGCAGGACTGCTGCTCTTGTGGCTGGCGCCGACGGCCTGGATAGCGCTGGTAGGCGCGGCGCTCACCGGGGCAGGGTGTTCATTGATTTTCCCGGCGCTGGGCGTGGAGGTTGTGAAACGCGTACCTTCTCAGGTACGCGGTACGGCGCTCGGCGGTTACGCCGCGTTTCAGGATATCTCCTACGGCGTTACCGGCCCGCTGGCGGGCGTGCTGGCCACGTCATGCGGCTATCCTTCCGTATTCCTCGCGGGAGCGATCTCCGCGGTGGTTGGCATCCTGGTGACGATATTATCGTTCCGGCGTGGTTAAGAAACCAGCCAGAAAAGCGCCAGTACAATTATTAGCGCGATAAACAACAGGCCTGGCCGCGCAGACAGATTTTTTACGGTTTCAATCATCGGCGCGAACGGGCGGTAGATGGGTTGAATAGAGAGCGGTTCCAGCTCATCCGCCTCCCGCTCTACGCGACGCAGGAAAATATGGTTAAGTAAGTCCTGCACCTGGGCGGTGGTCAACACCGTTTGCGGCTGAATTTGATAAGTGTGTTGGGCATACTCTTTGATCGCTGTGAGCTCGTCTGGCTCAAGCGGTTGTTTTAACGCAGCCTGCAGCGTATGTAGCGTAGGCGCGTGTTGTAGTGACAGCGTCTGCCGCGCCTGTAGCCATGTTGCCAGATGGGTAAACTGTTTTGCCGGAATGAGCTCGCCGCTTTTCACGCCGGAGAGTTCCAGCATTGATTGCCAGATAAGTTTGTTTGACTCGCCGGTCGCGGCCGCCAGCTTCGTCACCAACTGATTCAACGTATTATGTTCAGCAGGCAATAATGGCCGATCCGTTGCCGGACGTTGCTGCGGCTGCGGAATGGAAAGCTGCCCCTGTTGCAGGAGCGTCAGCACGTTTTTGAGTTGATCGGGCGTAAGCTGGCTAAGCGCGGTTTGACCGTATTGCTGACGGATAAAATCGCTGACGGCCTGACGATTATTCCCGACGCCAAGCAGCTCTGTTAGCTGTGAAAGTACCTGACGATTGGCGTGATTTTGCTGCGCTACGCCCAGACGCTGGGTAAGATTCTGTTCAGCGGCGGGGAAGTGGCGCGACAGTAGCGGCGCGTCATTTTTTATCCCCAGATCGTGTTTCATTCCGGCCCATACTTCCGCGCTTTGCTGCTGGGTCAGTGAAATCAGGCGCGTGATCAGCCTTTCCAGTACCGTACGCTGTTGCATGGAAAGCGGCTGCTCGCTCGCAGCGGAAAGAGGATTACGCCCTTCGCCTGGAGGCTGTGCAGGGGCGCCGGAGATGGGATGCATAATTAATTATCCTTTAACCATAAATCTGAGCAATATATGCCTGGCGGCCAGATTATGGCACACTTGTCCGGTTAACTCTCGTTCTCAAACAGGTACGACAGTCGTGAAAATTCTCGTTGATGAAAATATGCCTTACGCCCGCGAATTATTTAGCCGCCTGGGTGAGGTAAAGGCAGTGCCGGGTCGCCCGATCCCCGTTGAAGAATTGAACCATGCCGATGCGTTAATGGTGCGTTCGGTCACGAAAGTGAATGAATCGCTGCTGAGCGGCACGCCGATTAACTTCGTTGGTACTGCTACGGCAGGCACCGATCATGTGGATGAGGCATGGCTGAAGCAGGCGGGCATCGGTTTTTCAGCCGCGCCCGGCTGTAATGCTATCGCCGTGGTGGAGTATGTGTTTTCCGCGCTGTTGATGCTGGCCGAACGTGACGGCTTTTCGTTACGCGATCGCACTATAGGGATTGTCGGCGTGGGTAACGTCGGAAGCCGGCTACAGACCAGGCTTGAAGCGTTGGGTATCCGCACGTTGCTGTGCGATCCGCCACGCGCCGCACGCGGGGACGAGGGTGATTTTCGTACGCTGGATGAGCTGGTGCAGGAAGCGGATGTCCTGACTTTCCATACGCCGCTCTATAAAGACGGACCGTACAAAACGCTGCATCTGGCCGATGAGACGCTGATCCGTCGACTGAAACCCGGCGCCATTCTCATTAACGCCTGCCGCGGCCCGGTGGTGGATAACGCCGCATTGCTGGCGCGACTCAATGCCGGGCAGCCGCTGAGCGTGGTGCTTGATGTGTGGGAGGGCGAACCGGATCTTAACGTCGCGCTGCTGGAAGCCGTGGATATCGGCACGTCGCATATTGCCGGCTATACGCTGGAAGGCAAAGCGCGCGGCACCACCCAGGTCTTTGAGGCGTATAGCGCGTTTATCGGCCGCGAGCAGCATGTCGCGCTGGAGACATTACTGCCTGCGCCTGAGTTTGGTCGTATTACGCTTCATGGCCCGCTGGATCAACCGACGCTGAAAAGACTGGCGCATTTGGTGTATGATGTGCGCCGCGACGATGCGCCACTGCGTAAAGTCGCTGGAATTCCGGATGAATTTGATAAATTGCGTAAAAATTATCTTGAGCGCCGTGAATGGTCGTCTTTATACGTGATGTGTGACGACGAAACGGCAGCCGCCTTGCTGTGTAAGCTAGGTTTTAACGCTGTTCATCACCCGGCACATTAATGTCTTCTTAATGCTCCCTGTCGAATAATGCGACAGGGACGCTTATGTATTTCTGGAGTAAATCACCATGTCTGAAGGCTGGAACATTGCCATTCTGGGCGCAACGGGCGCCGTAGGCGAAGCCCTGCTTGAAACACTGGCTGAACGCCAGTTCCCGGTCGGTGAAATTTATGCGTTGGCGCGTCATGAAAGCGCGGGCGAGCACCTCCGTTTTGGTGGCAAGTCGGTCATTGTCCAGGATGCGGCGGACTTTGACTGGACGCAGGCGCAGTTGGCGTTTTTCGTTGCCGGCGCAGAGGCATCGGCTGCCTGGATAGACGACGCGACTAATGCAGGTTGCCTGGTGATAGATTCCAGCGGTCTGTTCGCGCTGGAGCCTGATGTGCCGCTGGTCGTGCCGGAAGTTAACCCGTATGTACTGGCGGATTACCGTAACCGTAACGTGATTGCGGTCGCCGATAGTCTGACCAGTCAACTGCTGGCGGCGCTCAAGCCGTTAATCGATCAGGGGGGACTGTCGCGCATCGCCGTCACCAGTATGTTATCAGCGTCCGCACAGGGGAAAAAAGCGGTCGATGCGCTGGCCGGACAGAGTGCGAAGCTGCTTAACGGCATACCGATTGATGAAGATGATTTCTTTGGCCGCCAGTTAGCGTTCAATATGCTGCCGCTGCTGCCGGATCGTGAAGGCAGCGTGCGCCAGGAACGTCGTATCGTCGATGAAGTGCGTAAAATTTTGCAGGACGATGGCGTGATGATCTCCGCCAGTGTCGTGCAGTCGCCGGTGTTCTATGGCCATGCGCAGATGGTGAGCTTTGAAGCGCTCCGTCCGCTGGCGGCGGAAGAGGCGCGCGAGGCGTTTTCCCGCGGTGAAGATATCGTACTGTCAGAAGAGACGGATTACCCGACGCAGGTGGGCGACGCTTCCGGCAATCCACAGCTATCTATTGGCTGTGTGCATAATGATTACGGTATGCCGGAACAAATTCAGTTCTGGTCAGTGGCGGACAACGTGCGTTTCGGCGGCGCGCTGATGGCCGTTAAAATTGCGGAGAAGCTGGTGCAGGAGTATCTGTACTGATGTCCGGACAGCAATCATCGCCGGTCTATAAAATTGCGCTGGGTATTGAGTACGACGGCAGCAAGTATTATGGCTGGCAGCGTCAGAATGAAGTGCGCAGCGTGCAGGAAAAGCTGGAAAAAGCGCTCTCGCAGGTGGCAAATGAACCTATTAACGTGTTCTGCGCCGGGCGTACCGATGCCGGCGTTCACGGCACCGGGCAGGTTGTCCATTTCGAAACGACCGCATTGCGCAAAGATGCGGCATGGACGCTGGGGGTAAATGCGAATTTGCCTGGTGACATTGCCGTGCGCTGGGTGAAAACTGTACCGGATGATTTTCACGCGCGATTTAGCGCTACGGCTCGCCGTTATCGCTATATCATCTACAATCATCGACTGCGTCCTGCGGTATTAGCAAAAGGCGTGACGCATTACTATGAGCCGCTGGATGCAGAGCGGATGCATCGCGCGGCGCAGTGTCTGCTTGGCGAAAATGATTTTACCTCGTTTCGCGCAGTGCAGTGCCAGTCGCGCACGCCGTGGCGTAATGTGATGCACATCAACGTTACCCGCCACGGCCCTTATGTGGTGGTCGATATCAAAGCGAATGCCTTTGTTCATCATATGGTCAGGAATATTGTCGGCAGCCTGCTGGAAGTAGGCGCTCACAACCAGCCGGAGAGCTGGATCGCAGAGCTGTTAGCGGCCAGGGACAGAACGCTGGCGGCGGCAACGGCGAAGGCGGAGGGGCTATATTTGGTTGCGGTGGATTACCCTGACCGGTTTGACCTTCCAAAACCGCCAATGGGCCCGCTATTTCTGGCGGACTAATCCGAATCGTACACCCGAAACGTGTCGGGTAGAAAGGCAAAGACAAATATGGACCTGATCTACTTTATTATTGATTTTATTCTGCACATCGATGTGCATCTGGCGGAGCTGGTCGCGGAGTACGGCGTCTGGGTGTACGCTATTTTGTTTTTGATTCTGTTTTGTGAAACCGGCCTGGTCGTCACGCCGTTCCTGCCGGGCGACTCGCTGCTGTTTGTCGCCGGGGCGCTGGCTTCGCTGGAAACCAACGATCTCAATGTGCATGTCATGGTGGCGTTAATGCTGATCGCCGCAATTGTCGGCGATGCGGTAAATTACACGATTGGTCGACTGTTCGGCGAAAAACTGTTCAGTAATCCGAATTCGAAAATTTTCCGCCGCAGTTATCTGGATAAAACCCACCAGTTTTATGAAAAACACGGCGGTAAAACTATCATTCTCGCTCGCTTCGTGCCGATCGTCAGAACCTTTGCGCCGTTTGTGGCAGGGATGGGGCACATGTCCTATCGGCATTTTGCCGCCTATAACGTCATAGGCGCGCTGCTGTGGGTACTGCTCTTTACCTACGCCGGTTATTTCTTCGGTACGATACCGTTGATTCAGGATAACCTTAAGCTGCTGATTGTGGGGATTATCGTGGTTTCGATATTACCTGGCGTCATTGAGATTGTCCGGCATAAGCGCGCTGCGTCGCGTGCCGCAAAATAGAAAGTAACTCAGCGGTTCGACCACTTTTTTATCCAAAGTTTCGGGCTGTTATGTTTTAATGTGCAACATTCATGGTCTGTTGGGGGCAAAAATGGCATTATGCGCCCCTTATAATAAAGCTGACTAAGGTTCAGGCAGAAAGGTCACCAATGAGCTGGATTGAACGAATTAAAAGCAACATTACTCCCACCCGCAAGGCAAGCATTCCTGAAGGGGTGTGGACCAAGTGTGATAGCTGCGGTCAGGTTTTATACCGCGCTGAGCTGGAACGTAATCTTGAGGTCTGTCCTAAGTGTGACCATCATATGCGCATGTCGGCGCGCAATCGCCTGCATAGCCTGTTAGATGAAGGTTCCCTTGTGGAGTTGGGTAGCGAGCTGGAGCCGAAAGACGTGCTCAAGTTCCGCGACTCCAAAAAATATAAAGACAGACTGGCGTCCGCGCAGAAAGAAACCGGCGAGAAAGACGCGCTGGTGGTCATGAAAGGGACGCTTCACGGTATGCCGGTTGTCGCCGCCGCGTTTGAATTCGCGTTCATGGGCGGCTCAATGGGGTCTGTCGTTGGCGCACGCTTCGTTCGCGCCGTTGAACAGGCGCTGGAAGATAACTGTCCGTTAGTGTGTTTCTCTGCTTCCGGCGGCGCGCGTATGCAAGAAGCGTTGATGTCGCTGATGCAGATGGCGAAAACCTCTGCTGCGCTGGCGAAAATGCAGGAACGTGGTCTGCCCTACATTTCGGTATTGACCGATCCGACAATGGGCGGCGTTTCCGCCAGTTTTGCGATGCTGGGCGATCTCAACATCGCCGAGCCAAAAGCCCTGATTGGCTTCGCCGGCCCGCGCGTTATCGAACAAACCGTTCGTGAGAAGCTCCCGCCAGGATTCCAGCGCAGTGAGTTCCTGATCGAAAAAGGCGCTATTGATATGATAGTCCGCCGCCCGGAAATGCGCCTGAAGCTGGCGAGCATTCTGGCGAAGCTGATGAATCTGCCCGCGCCGAACCCGGACGCCCCGCGTGAAGGCGTGGTGGTGCCTCCGGCGCCGGATCAGGAGTCTGAGGCCTGATAACTGAAAAGGGCAGGGCCGCAGGCTCTGCCCTTTTGCTTTTCACCGTAAAGAAGCAGCGGAATCAATGAAAAACAAATCTATACCTCAAGCTGCGTCGCCCCTGGCCTCGTGGCTTTCTTATCTGGAAAACCTGCACAGCAAGAGTATCGATTTAGGCCTTGAGCGCGTAAGCCAGGTGGCAGCGCGTCTGGACATCCTCAAGCCTGCGCCGTTCGTTTTTACCGTTGCGGGAACCAACGGCAAAGGTACGACCTGTCGAACGCTGGAGTCGGTGTTAATCGCGGCGGGATACCGTGTGGGCGTCTATAGTTCACCTCATCTGGTACGTTACACCGAGCGCGTGCGCGTGCAGGGGAAAGAATTAGCGGAATCCGCGCATACCGCGTCCTTTGCGGAAATAGAAACGGCGCGCGGCGATATTTCATTGACCTATTTTGAATATGGCACGTTGTCGGCATTGTGGCTGTTTAAACAGGCTAACCTTGACGTGGTGATTCTGGAGGTCGGGTTGGGCGGCCGCCTGGACGCCACGAACATTGTGGATGCCGATGTAGCGGTAATTACCAGCATCGCGCTTGACCATACTGACTGGCTGGGGCCGGATCGCGAAAGTATCGGCCGCGAGAAGGCCGGGATTTTTCGCGCGGAAAAACCCGCTATCGTCGGCGAACCGGAAATGCCGGCAACCATCGCGGATGTCGCGCAGGAGACCGGCGCGCTGTTGCGGCGTCGCGGCGTTGACTGGCGTTATGAGGTGACAGCGACCCACTGGGCGTTTACCGATGGTGACGGCACGCTTGCCGGACTGCCGTTGCCGCAGGTTCCCCAGCCGAATGCCGCCACCGCTCTGGCCGCGCTGCGCGCCAGCAGGTTGAACATTGACGAGCAGGCGATTCGCGACGGTATTGCGCAGGCTACCTTGCCGGGACGTTTTCAAATCGTGAGTGAGTCGCCGCGCGTTATCTTTGATGTCGCCCATAATCCTCACGCGGCGGAATACCTGACGGGTCGTCTGAAAATGTTGCCGAAACGCGGGCGCGTGCTTGCGGTGATTGGTATGCTGCATGATAAAGATATCGCCGGCACGTTAGCCTGGTTGAAAAGCGTGGTTGACGACTGGTATTGTGCTCCGTTAGAGGGGCCGCGCGGCGCGACGGCGGAACAACTTCTGGAACATCTGGGGAAAGGGAATGTCTATGATAGCGTCGCGCAGGCATGGCAGGCCGCTATCGACGCGGCGCAGCCAGAAGATACCGTGCTGGTGTGCGGATCGTTCCACACCGTCGCACATGTTATGGAAGTGATAGACGCGGGGAGAATCGGTGGCGAGTAAGTTTCAGAATCGTTTAGTCGGCACGATTGTGTTAGTCGCGCTGGGGGTTATTGTGCTTCCCGGTCTGCTGGACGGACAGAAAAAGCATTATCAGGATGAATTTGCTGCGATTCCACTGGTACCGAAGCCTGGCGACCGTGATGAGCCGGATATGATGCCTGCCGCAACGCAGGCGCTGCCGACACAGCCGCCGGAAGGGGCGGCTGAAGAGGTGCGGGCGGGAGATGCGGCCGCGCCGTCGCTGGACCCGTCGCGCATGGCGTCTAACAATGTCGAGCTTGATCCGATACCGGTGGAGACGCCTAAACCGAAGCCGGTTGAAAAGCCGAAGCCGCAGACTAAACCGCAACAGCCGGTTGTCGCCGCTTCCACGCCGACGCCCGCGCCGCAACCAGTCGCCGACGATAAACCTGCGCCGACCGGCAAAGCCTATGTCGTACAGTTGGGCGCGCTGAAAAACGCGGATAAAGTCAACGAGATAGTCGGCAAGCTTCGTTCCGCCGGGTTCCGGGTTTATACTTCCCCCTCAACGCCGGTACAGGGTAAAATAACCCGTATTCTCGTCGGGCCGGATGCGTCGAAAGATAAGATGAAAGGATCGCTTGGCGAGCTCAAGCAGATTTCCGGGTTAAGCGGCGTGGTGATGGGATATAGCCCGAACTAAGGCGCGTTTTGCCTGAGCGCGCAGCGTTAAGGCCTACGGTGTTCACCTGGTAATAGCCGAAGTTCTGTAGGCTGGATAAGGCGTTTACGCCGCCATCCGGCAGAAGGAATGAACCTGGTATCCTGCGCTTATCAGGCCGATGGCAGCTCTTCTGGTCGTGCCCGAAGAGATAAAAAGTGTGATGGCGTTGAATATTTTTTCAGCGCCATTTTTATTTACGCGTGGGAAGGAAATCCCTACGCAAACGTTTTCTTTTTCTGTTAGAATGCGCCCCGAACAGGACGACAGGGCGTAAAATCGTGGGACATCTATGGTCTGGATTGATTACGCCATTATCGCGGTGATTGCTTTTTCCTGTCTGGTTAGCCTGATCCGCGGCTTTGTTCGTGAAGCGTTATCGCTGGTGACGTGGGGTTGTGCTTTCTTTGTCGCCAGTCACTACTACACTTACCTGTCTGTCTGGTTTACGGGCTTTGAAGACGAACTGGTTCGTAATGGGATTGCTATCGCGGTACTGTTTATCGCGACGCTTATCGTCGGCGCTATCGTGAATTTTGTGATAGGTCAGCTAGTAGAAAAGACCGGCCTGTCGGGAACTGACCGGGTGTTGGGGATCTGTTTCGGCGCACTGCGAGGCGCGCTGATTGTCGCCGCCATTCTGTTCTTCCTTGATACCTTTACCGGCTTGTCGAAAAGCGAAGACTGGAGCAAATCGCAGCTCATCCCGCAGTTCAGCTTCATCATCAGATGGTTCTTTGACTATCTGCAAAGCTCGTCGAGTTTCTTGCCCAGGACGTAACAGGTTCTGAGATGTGGCTTAACGAGGAAAATGACGTATGTGCGGTATTGTCGGTATCGCCGGTGTTATGCCGGTCAACCAGTCGATTTATGACGCGTTAACAGTGCTCCAGCATCGTGGTCAGGATGCTGCCGGTATCATCACCATTGATGCGAATAACTGCTTCCGCTTGCGTAAGGCAAACGGGCTGGTGAACGATATTTTTGAAGCTCGCCACATGCAGCGTTTGCAGGGCAACATGGGGATCGGCCATGTGCGCTACCCTACCGCAGGCAGCTCCAGCGCTTCCGAAGCGCAACCTTTTTATGTTAACTCGCCGTATGGCATCACGTTGGCCCATAATGGCAACCTGACTAACGCGCACGAGCTACGTAAAAAGCTGTTTGAAGAAAAGCGCCGTCATATCAACACCACCTCCGATTCCGAAATCCTGCTCAATATTTTCGCCAGCGAGCTCGACAACTTCCGTCACTATCCGCTGGAAGCCGACAATATTTTTGCCGCGATTGCCGCGACTAACCGTCAAATCCGCGGCGCCTATGCCTGCGTGGCGATGATTATCGGCCACGGTATGGTGGCTTTTCGCGATCCGCACGGCATTCGCCCGTTAGTGCTGGGTAAGCGTGACGTTGGCGATGGTCGTACGGAGTATATGGTCGCTTCTGAAAGCGTGGCGCTGGATACGCTGGGCTTCGAATTCCTGCGCGATGTCGCGCCAGGCGAAGCTATCTATATTACCGAAAAGGGGCAACTGTTCACGCGCCAGTGCGCGGATAACCCGGTCAGTAACCCCTGTCTGTTTGAGTACGTTTATTTTGCTCGTCCGGATTCCTTTATCGACAAGATCTCCGTCTACAGCGCTCGTGTGAATATGGGCACCAAACTTGGCGAAAAAATCGCTCGTGAATGGGAAGATCTGGACATCGACGTCGTGATCCCTATCCCGGAAACCTCCTGCGATATCGCACTGGAAATTGCCCGTATTCTCGGCAAGCCGTACCGCCAGGGATTTGTCAAAAATCGTTACGTGGGACGTACCTTTATCATGCCGGGCCAACAGCTACGCCGTAAATCCGTGCGCCGTAAGCTCAATGCTAATCGCGCGGAATTCCGCGATAAGAACGTCCTGCTGGTGGATGATTCCATCGTGCGTGGCACCACATCAGAGCAGATCATCGAGATGGCCCGGGAGGCCGGCGCGAAGAAGGTTTATCTGGCGTCCGCCGCGCCGGAAATTCGTTTCCCCAACGTCTATGGCATTGATATGCCGACCGCCAATGAGCTGATCGCGCATGGTCGCGAGGTGGATGAGATTCGTCAGATCATCGGCGCAGACGGGCTTATCTTCCAGGATCTGAACGATCTGATCGAAGCCGTGCGCGCGGAAAATCCGGATATCCAGCAGTTTGAGTGTTCGGTATTTAACGGGGTATATGTCACCAAAGACGTAGACCAGCAATACCTCGACTTCCTGGATTCATTACGTAATGACGACGCCAAAGCGGTGCTGTTCCAGAACGAAATGGAAAACCTGGAAATGCATAACGAAGGCTAATGGCTTTGCCAGCGGCGCAATGCCGCTGGCCGATGTCAATTACGCACCACGCCGAAGCGAATAGCGTATTTTTGTACTTTGTACTGTAACGTGGTGCGCGATACGTTAAGGCTGCGGGCCGCGGCGGCAATATTCCCCTGATGCGTATCCAGCGCGGTTTCTATTAAATGCCTTTCGTAGTTAGCAACCCGTACCTCCAGCGACCCTTCATACTGCGGATCGGGTGACGAGGGAAGGGGATTTTCCGGCGCGGTTTCCGGTACGCCTAAATTTAACTCGTCCTGTTCAAAAATGATGTGTTTGAGCAGCCCATCTTTTTCCTGCATGATCATGCTGCGTACAATCGCGTTTTCCAGCATCCTGACATTACCCGGCCAGGCGTGATTGAGCAGATCAGCACGCGCCGTCTCGCTTAATCCGTGAATGTCCTGCGGCACGTCATTACGGTATTTATCAATAAAATAATTCGCCAGTAAGGGAATATCTTCCGGGCGGGCGCGCAGCGGCGGTAACGTCAACATTCCGACGCTCAACCGATAAAAAAGATCTGCCCGCAGACGTTCTTGTTGAATTAATTTGACGGGCGCTTCGTTCATGGCGGCAACGATCCTGACATCAGAGTGGAGTTGCTGTTGTCCGCCGAGCCGCCAGAAGGTTTTATCCTGCAAGAATCGCAGCAGCTTACTTTGCATCTCTATCGGCATGGCGTTCAGCTCATCAAGAAAGAGCGTTCCCCCGTTTGCCAGTTCCAGATAGCCCTGGCTATTTTCCGCGCCGGTATAGGCGCCGCGCACGGTGCCGAAAAGCGTACTTTCGATAAGCGTAGGCGGTAGGGCGCCGCAGTTCAGGGCGATGAAGGGTTTATTCGCCCGCTTGCTGCATTGATGTATCAGGCGGGAAAATAACTCCTTACCCGTTCCCGTCTCCCCGACAATCGTCACCGGAATATTACTGGCGGCCAGCCGTTTGGCTTTGGCGATATTACTGAGCATTTCCGGGTTTTCGGTAATAATGGCATGGTGCTTCTCATGGTGATCGGCATACAGCAGTTGGTTCAATTCTACCACCTGCTCCTGGAGCCGCCTGACGCCGGACATATTCCTGCCGATTTCGATAACGCCGACCATGCCGCCATCGCTTGCATAGAGCGGCGCGGTGGTGTGCTGATAGTCAACGGCCTGGCCTCGCGCATTGTAATAAATTTGATAATGGCCAATGTATTCCACGCCTTTTTTTAACGATGAAAGCATCGTACTTTGGGTCTCTTTCATGCCCGGATAGACATCCAGCATATGTTTTCCCATTGCCCGTTCAATACTGTAGCCGTCCAGATCCGCGCTTTCCTGATTGTAGTAAACGTATTCACCACGCTCATTAATGACGGCCAACGGCTGATGAATCAAATCGAAAAAGCGGGAAAACATCCTGAGCGCCGAGGCCAGTTCCTGATTGGTGGATGCCATACACGCATTCCTCATATCTATTATTCATGTTGTCATTATAAAAGTGACGAATTTTCGTCGCTGTGATGAATAACAAACTCAATGACGAAAATGAGAAACAGCTTATTTTTATAAGTAATTGATTATTATGATAAAAAATAGTGGCATGCCTTTTGCTTTATCCCTGTAAAGAATGCGGATTTTTACCATAAACATTAAGCAGAGGGCGTTATGACTGACTCGATTATGCAGAATTACAACCAGCTACGTGAGCAGGTAATCAACGGCGATCGCCGTTTCCAGCACAAAGACGGTCATTTGTGTTTTGAAGGGGTCGATCTGGACGCACTGGCGCGCCAGTACCCCACGCCGTTCTATGTGTTTTCTGAGCCGGAGATTATTCGTAACATTCATGAAATCCAGCAGGCATTTGCGGCGCATAAAAATACCAAAACCTTCTTTGCGTCAAAAACCTGCTCGGTCATGGGGGTGTTGAAAGCCATTCGTGACGCCGGAATTTGCGCGGAGGCAAACTCACAATATGAGGTTCGCAAGTGCCTGGAGATAGGCTTTCGCGGCGATCAGATCGTCTTCAACGGCGTGGTGAAAAAGCCTGCCGATCTGGAATATGCCATCGCCAACGATCTGTATCTTATTAATGTTGATAGCCTGTATGAGCTGGAACATATTGATGCTATCTCTCGCAAGCTGAAGAAAGTCGCCAATGTTTGCGTCCGCGTAGAGCCGAATGTTCCCTCGGCGACGCATGCGGAACTGGTTACCGCTTTCCATGCGAAGTCGGGTCTCGACCTGGAACAGGCGGAAGAAACCTGCCGCCGCATTCTGGCGATGCCTTATGTGCATTTGCGCGGCTTGCATATGCATGTGGGCGATCAGGTGCCGGAGTCAGAGCCTTTCGCAAAAGCGACTAAAGTGCTGGTGGATGAATCCCGTCGTCTGGAAGAGGTGCTCGGTATTAAATTTGATTTGATCAACGTGGGCGGCGGAATTCCGGTTCCCTATAAATATGACGACGAGAATGGCGACCCGTTAAAAGATAATATGTATGCCGGTATTACCGCCCAGGATTTTGCCGATGCGGTCATTCGCGAAGTACATAAATGGCGTACCGATGTGGAAATATGTATTGAACCGGGACGTAAAGTGACCGGGTCGGCGGCGGTGTTACTGACGGAAGTCTCCTGCGAAAAACGTAAAACAAATTACGATCTTAACGGCAATGTGGAATGCCACGTTGAATGGAAATTTGTCGACGCCGGTTACAGCGTACTTTCTGACAGCCAGCATTTTGACTGGTTCTTTTATGTCTATAACGCCTCTCGCATGACGGCAGCGCACGACGCCTGGATAAAATTAGCCGGGCCGCTGTGTGATGGCGGAGATTATTTCCACATGGGAGTGAAAGGCGAAGAGTTTTTACTGCCGAAGGAGACTCATGTTGGCGATATTGTCGCATTTCTTGATGCCGGGGCATACACCATTGAAAGTCAAACCGTTTATAACAACCGTCCGCGCACGGGCGTGGTGATGATCGATAAAAATGGTGAAACGCGTCTGATTCGTCGGGAAGACAGTTACGAAGATATGGTCAAGTACGACATTTATTAATACTGTTTTGGGCTTCAGTTTCATGCTGAAGCCCGTCGTCAGATGATAAGAAGAGGGCAGTGATGCCTGAATGCATAACAGGAGATGGCCATGAGTAACACGAATTCTGGCTTACTTGGCATCAAAGACATTGTCTTTATGAATGTCATCGCTATTCTGAGTTTGCGGCAAATCCCTAACGTGGCGCCTTACGGGGCATCGGCCATGTTGTTATGGGTGATAGCCGCATTCTGCTTGTTTTTTCCTTTAGCGATGGTATGCGGCGAGCTGTCAACCGGCTGGCCGAAAGATGGCGGGATATTTGTCTGGATTAAAGAGGCATTTGGTAAACGTATTGCATGGATTGTCGTGGTTTGTTTTCTCTTTTCCTGCGTACTGTTTTTCCCATTAATGCTGCAATTCGGCTTTACCGCGTTGGGCTATATGATCGGCGGCGGCCTGGCGGAAAATAAAGCATTTATCGGTATTGGTTCCGCGGTAATTTTCTGGCTATTAACGCTGATGAATATCCGCGGGATGGAATGGACAAAAATTATTAATAGCATCAGCGCCTGGTGCGGTGTATTTATTCCCTCCGCCATCCTCATTTTACTGGCGGTGGTATGGCTATGTACCGGACACCAGATGCAGACGGACTACACTACAGCGAAAAACTGGATTCCGGATCTCGGACACTGGGATACGATCGTTTTCTTATCCAGCATGATGTTTGCGTTTGCCGGACTGGAGGTCGCCCCGATGATTGCCGGGCGTACCCGTAATCCACAGCGTGATTTTCCGCGAGCGATGGCCGTCTCCGCCGCCGTTATCGTTGGGATCTATATGGTCGGTACCTGGGCGCTAAACACGCTTTTACCCGCAGGGAAAACCGACATCGTGGCAGGCGTCATGCAGGCTATGCATGCTGCTGCGGACACGCTGCATATGCCGTGGTTAATTCCTGTTATGGCCATCTGTATGTTTTTTGGCGCTCTCGGGCAGATTAACTCCTGGCTGGTGGGGCCGATTTATATGCTCCAGGAAGCCTCGCGTGAAGATAATCTGTTGGGGGACCGAATCGGCAAATTACATCCGGTGTGGAAAACGCCCGCCTTTGCCTTGACTGTACAGGCGATTATTGTCACGGTCCTGTGTTTTTCGACTTTTATTTCGCCAAGCGTTGCGGCGGCTTACTGGATGTTAACGGCGCTAACGACCATCACCTATTTTATTCCTTATCTGGTGATGTTCCCGGCGTTCTGGCGTTTACGTAAGACTCAGCCGGATACGCCAAGAAGTTTTAAAATTCCGGGCAAGGTTTTACCGGCTATTTTACCCGCGCTGGGCTTTCTTTCTATCGCCTTTGCCGTTGCGCTGTTATTTATTCCGCCTTCTCAAATTGATATGGGCGGATATTTCCAGTACGCCGGGAAAATTATTGGCGGAGCCGTGCTGGCGGTTGTCGTCGCGGAGTACATTTACCATCGGGCGCAGAAACGTAATGCCCGTTTAAGCATGGCGGGAGGAAAATAAAATGTATATGCCAGTTCTGGAAATAAATCTACGCAAGCTGGAAGAAAACGCCCGCACGGAAAAAGCTCTGCTGGCAAGTAGCGGTATTGACGTGATGGCTGTCAATAAAGTTTTTGACGGCTGCGTGGAAACCGCGCAGGCGGTGTTCAACGGCGGAATTACCGTTATTGCTGAATCACGAACCTATAATTTGAAAAAAATACGCGAGACAGGATGTACGACTTGCCTGTTACGCAGCCCGTGTCTGAGTGAAATCGAAGATGTGGTGCGCTACGCGGATATTAGTTTAAATAGCGAGCCGGTGGTATTACGGGCATTATCGCAAGAAGCCCAACGCCAGGGGAAAACGCATCAGGTATTACTGATGGTGGATATGGGCGATTTACGCGAGGGTATCTGGTTTGGTGAATATCAACGCATTCTTGAGACCGTGACTCTGATTACTGGTCTGCCCGGTCTGGAATTATATGGACTGGGCACCAACTTTAATTGTTACGGCACCGTGTTGCCAACGGTAAAAAATGGCGAGGATTTTCTGGCGCTGGCCGCCCGGCTGGAAGCCGACAGCGGTATTCCTGTCCGGCGGCTTTCTGCGGGAAACTGCACCAGCTATCACCTGCTGGATAAAGGTATCTGGCCGCAGGGGCTGAATCATCTGCGCATCGGCGGACTGCATGAATTCGGCATTGAATATGTGGACATGAAATACCTGAATGAATTTCACCACTCCGCAAAACCGGTCGATAAAGCCTGTTCCGATATGTATATCCTGGAAGCGGAAATTATCGAACTGAACAGTAAACCGACGGTCCCGGTCGGGGAGCTGGGCGTCGATGCCTTTTTGCAAAGTAAAACCTTTGTCGATCGTGGCATACGCCGACGCGCATTGCTGGCGTTTGGTCGCCAGGATGTGCCGTCGGATAACTGTGTGCCATGCGACGACGCTATCACTATCTTAGGGCAAACCAGCGATCATACGCTGGTGGATATTGAAGATTGTCGTCAGTCGCTAAAAGTAGGCGATGTGGTTCGCTTTGAGCTGGATTATACGGGCCTGTTAATGGCCTGCCAGACCAAAGGCGTCGCCTGGAGGTTTACGCGTTAACGCATAACCGCCGCGGCTATGTCGCGGCGGCATCTTTGACCTCACGAAAGACAGGGAGTAACGATGGATACCCTGCAACAATCTCCGCCAGCAGAGCCTGAAGGCGGTCTGCGGCGTAACCTGAAGAAGCGGCACCTGCTGATGATGTCGCTGGGCGGCACGATTGGCACCGGCTTATTTATCGGCATTGCCGAACCGTTAAGCAGCGTCGGGCCGGCGGGAACCTTACTGGCCTATCTGTTTGCCGGAACCATTATGCTGGCAACGATGATGTGTCTTGGCGAATTATCATGCGCCTTTCCTCACTCCGGTTCATTTCAACATTACGCGCTGATGTTTATGCCGTCACCTTGCTGGAGCTATACCATTGGCTGGCTTTACTGGTTTAGCTGGGTCTTTTCCCTGGCAGCCGACCTCACTGCCGCAGGGTTTATTGCTCACCAGTTTTTCCCCGCGGTTCCGGTATATATGTTCTGTCTGGCGATTCTGCTCATCCTGACGGCCATCAATCTCACCTCCGCAAAAAGTTTTGGCGAATGCGAATACTGGCTTTCGGCCATTAAGGTCTTCGCGATCGTGCTGTTTATCTGCGCGGGCGGGGTCATGATCTACTCGCTAATGGGCCATAGTGACTGGCACCCGACGTTAAAAACAGACGGAATGTGGTTTCCCCACGGTTGGGAGCAAATTGTGGTCTGTATGACGATCGTGATTTACTCCTTCCAGGGGGTGGAACTGGTAGGAAATGCGGCAGGGGAGACCGAATCGCCGCACATTATTTTACCGAAAGTGATCCTGGGGATCGGTCTCAGAATCATTTTGTTTTACGGCCTGGCGATTGCGGTGCTGGCGCTGGTCTATCCGCATGAACTGACGCCAAATGGACAAAGTCCCTTTGTATGGGTATTCTCCCACGCGGGCATTCCGGGGGCGGATACGCTGATGACGCTGGTGATCTTTTCCGCCGCGGTTTCTGCCGCTAACTCGGCCATTTACGCCAGTTCGCGTATGCTGTGGTCTATGGCGGGCGATCGCTTTGCGCCAGCCTGCTTTGGTAAAACGAACGGCGGCGGCGTGCCGGTGTATGCTATTTTAATCACGGCCTTGTTGGCGTTGGTGTCGTTGCTGACCCGCTATATTCCCGCACAGCAATTTTATTTATATCTGATCGCCAGTACCGGGCAGGTGGGTTGCCTGGCATGGATAACCATCGGATGGTGCCAGTATCGTTTCCGACAATCGGTGCGTAATGGAACGTACGCCAGCGATTTGCTACGCTATCGATCGCCGCTTTTCCCCTGGACGGCCCGATTTGTCATTATCACCAATTTTGCCATTATGGTCGGCACTTGGTTTAGTGAGCAAGGGGTAGTGATAATGTTGGTTGAGCTGGCTTTTATGATAGGGATTCTTTTGTCATGGTATCTCTTCAGACCCACTTTGAGCCGATTACGTAACACAGTGGGATGAACGGCGCTCGTAAACGGTAAGAGAACATGAAACGACTCATTGTAGGAATTAGCGGCGCCAGCGGAGCGATTTATGGCGTGCGCTTATTACAAATTTTGCGCGATGTCGATAGCGTGGAAACGCATCTGGTGATGAGCCAGGCGGCCCGGCAAACGCTGGCGCTGGAGACCCATTTTTCGCTGCGCGAGGTGCAGGCGCTGGCCGATGTGACGCACGATGCGCGCGACATTGCCGCCAGCATTTCCTCGGGCTCTTACCCGACGGCGGGAATGGTTATCTTGCCCTGTTCGATTAAAACGCTGTCGGGGATTGTCCACAGTTATACTGACGGGCTGCTTACCCGCGCGGCGGATGTGATATTAAAAGAGCGGCGACCTCTGGTGCTGTGTGTGCGCGAAACGCCGCTGCATATCGGGCATTTGCGTTTAATGACCCAGGCCGCTGAGATAGGCGCGGTGATTATGCCGCCGGTTCCGGCTTTTTATCATCTTCCTCAGACGTTAGATGATATTATAAATCAAACGGTTAACCGAGTTTTGGATCAGTTTGATATCCCCCTTCCGCACGATCTTTTTGTTCGCTGGCAGGGCGCATAGCGTTGTCTGTTTAGCGTGCATTATTGTCCCTGTTGCCCTGTTTCAGGGCAATTTTGTAACCGCGATCATATCCTCAACATTTAATTCGTTAAAAGCCGCCGAAACGCTGCGGTTCAACCGTCATACCTGCTATCTTCAACATCAGGACAATATTGCAACGTTTTATTAACAAATTTAACGTCGAATCGTTTTGCTGACGTGAAAATGGCATAAGACCTGCATGAAAAAGTCTGCAAACACACAACACCACGTAAAACATAAGAAAATGACGCCACTTGAGGGGTATGTATGAAGAAGACCGTTCTCGCTTTGTCTTTGCTGGTAGGTCTGGGCGCGACGGCGGCCAGTTACGCCGCGCTCCCGCAAACGGTTCGTATTGGAACAGATACCACCTACGCGCCTTTCTCATCAAAAGATGCCAAAGGCGAGTTTATTGGCTTTGATATCGATCTCGGTAATGAAATGTGTAAGCGTATGCAGGTGAAATGTACCTGGGTCGCCAGCGACTTTGATGCGCTTATTCCCTCACTAAAAGCGAAAAAAATTGATGCCATTATTTCATCGCTCTCTATCACTGATAAACGCCAGCAAGAAATCGCGTTTTCCGACAAACTTTACGCGGCGGATTCACGCCTGATTGCGGCAAAAGGGTCTCCCATTCAGCCGACGCTGGAATCGCTGAAAGGCAAGCATGTCGGCGTGCTGCAAGGGTCCACGCAAGAGGCTTACGCCAATGATAACTGGCGCACAAAAGGTGTGGATGTGGTGGCTTATGCCAACCAGGATCTTATCTATTCCGATTTAACCGCCGGTCGTCTGGATGCCGCATTACAGGATGAAGTCGCCGCCAGCGAAGGTTTCCTGAAGCAGCCAGCGGGCAAAGAGTATGCGTTTGCCGGTCCTTCCGTGAAGGATAAAAAATATTTTGGCGACGGGACGGGGGTTGGGCTGCGTAAAGACGATACCGAGCTAAAAGCCGCGTTTGATAAAGCGCTGACCGAACTGCGCCAGGACGGAACTTACGACAAAATGGCCAAAAAGTACTTCGATTTTAATGTTTACGGCGATTGAGGGAAGGGGATAACGCGCCGCGCTGGGGAACTATCACGGTGCAAAATAGATGTTTTGCACCTTTTTGGTGCATAAGCCGTTGCGGAACAGGCGCGTAAATGCATACTTAATCGATTTTTATGCAAAATAAACCGGCTGACAAGGTAGAATGCTTTGCCTTGTCGGCCTGATTAATGGCACGATAGTCGCATCGGATCTGTAAAGATCTCCTGGAAAGACAGTCTGTTGAGGATAGTTATGAAAAAACTGGCGTTATCCCTTTCTCTGGTGCTGGCATTTTCCAGCGCTACCGCAGCATTTGCCGCTATTCCACAAAAGATTCGTATCGGTACCGATCCTACATACGCACCGTTTGAATCCAAAAATGCACAAGGTGAATTGGTCGGCTTTGATATCGAGCTGGCCAAAGAGCTGTGCAAACGTATCAACACACAGTGTACGTTCGTGGAAAACCCGCTGGATGCGCTGATTCCGTCTTTAAAAGCGAAGAAAATTGATGCCATCATGTCCTCGCTGTCCATCACTGAAAAGCGCCAGCAGGAAATCGCGTTTACCGACAAGCTTTACGCCGCTGATTCCCGTCTGGTGGTGGCGAAGAACTCTGATATTCAGCCGACCGTCGCGTCGCTGAAAGGCAAGCGCGTCGGCGTGCTACAGGGGACGACGCAGGAGACCTTCGGCAATGAGCACTGGGCGCCGAAAGGGATTGAGATCGTCTCTTACCAGGGGCAGGACAACATTTATTCCGATCTGACGGCTGGTCGTATTGATGCAGCGTTCCAGGACGAGGTCGCGGCCAGCGAAGGTTTCCTTAAACAGCCCGTCGGAAAAGACTATAAATTCGGCGGCCCGGCGGTGAAAGATGAGAAGTTATTCGGCGTAGGAACCGGTATGGGGCTGCGCAAAGAGGATAACGAGCTGCGCGAAGCGCTGAACAAAGCCTTTGCTGAAATGCGTGCTGACGGTACTTACGAAAAGCTGGCGAAAAAGTACTTTGATTTTGATGTTTATGGCGGTTAATCACCGTCGGTGCAGATAAAGCCCAAAGAATGTTGACTGTCTGCATTGCCTGATGGCGCTGTGCATGTCAGGCCTACGGAGCATCGTAGGTCGGGCAAGGCACAGCCGCCATCCGGCGTGATGTGAGGCAAAAATGCAAAAGAGGCTTCTTACTTCACCACACACAACAGGACAGGCTGCATGTTGTACGGGTTTTCAGGCGTAATTTTACAGGGCGCGATCGTCACGCTGGAACTGGCGCTCAGTTCCGTGGTGCTGGCCGTGCTTATCGGTCTTGTCGGCGCGGGGGCGAAGCTTTCGCAAAACCGGGTAACGGGGCTTATTTTTGAAGGATACACCACCCTGATTCGCGGGGTGCCGGATCTGGTCTTAATGCTGCTGATATTTTACGGATTGCAAATCGCGCTTAACGTGGTGACCGATTCGCTGGGTATCGACCAGATAGATATTGATCCGATGGTGGCCGGTATTATCACCCTCGGTTTCATCTATGGCGCCTATTTTACCGAAACCTTTCGCGGCGCGTTTATGGCGGTGCCGAAAGGCCATATCGAGGCGGCGACGGCTTTTGGTTTTACCCACGGGCAAACCTTCCGGCGGATTATGTTCCCGGCGATGATGCGTTACGCCCTGCCGGGGATCGGCAATAACTGGCAGGTGATACTCAAAGCGACGGCGCTGGTGTCGCTGCTGGGCCTGGAAGATGTCGTCAAAGCCACGCAGCTTGCCGGTAAAAGCACCTGGGAGCCTTTCTATTTTGCCGTGGTCTGTGGACTTATCTACCTGGTATTTACCACCGTTTCCAATGGTGTGCTGCTCTTACTTGAGCGTCGCTATTCCGTGGGCGTGAAGAGGGCCGATTTGTGATTGAGATCATTCAGGAGTACTGGAAATCCCTGCTGTGGACGGATGGCTATCGTTTTACCGGCGTGGCGATTACGCTGTGGTTGTTAATTTCATCGGTGGTGATGGGCGGTCTTCTGGCGGTGATTCTGGCGGTAGGTCGCGTTTCCAGTAATAAATTCATCCGTTTTCCCATCTGGCTGTTCACGTATATTTTTCGCGGCACGCCGCTGTACGTACAGCTACTGGTGTTCTATTCGGGGATGTATACGCTGGAGATAGTCAAAGGCACCGATCTTCTTAACGCGTTTTTCCGCAGCGGACTGAACTGTACCGTACTGGCGCTGACGCTGAATACCTGCGCGTATACCACGGAGATTTTCGCCGGGGCGATTCGCTCGGTGCCGCACGGTGAAATTGAAGCGGCACGGGCCTATGGCTTCTCGTCATTTAAAATGTATCGCTGCATTATTTTGCCGTCGGCATTACGCATCGCCTTGCCTGCCTACAGCAACGAAGTGATTTTAATGCTGCACTCTACGGCGCTGGCGTTTACCGCGACGGTGCCGGATTTGTTGAAAATCGCCCGCGATATTAACTCAGCGACTTACCAGCCGTTTACCGCGTTTGGCATTGCCGCCGTGTTGTATTTACTCATTTCGTATGTCCTGATAAGCCTGTTCCGTCGGGCGGAAAGACGCTGGTTGCAGCACGTGTCCTCTAAATAATTCGAGTAACATGATGTCAGAAAATAAATTACACGTTATCGATTTGCACAAACGCTACGGCGGTCATGAAGTGCTGAAAGGGGTATCGCTGCAGGCCCGCGCCGGAGATGTGATTAGCATCATCGGCTCGTCCGGCTCCGGTAAAAGCACTTTTTTGCGCTGTATTAACTTCCTCGAAAAACCGAGCGAAGGCGCGATTATCGTGAACGGTCAGAACATTAATCTGGTGCGCGACAAAGACGGGCAGCTCAAAGTGGCGGATAAAAATCAGCTACGCTTGTTGCGTACCCGCCTGACGATGGTGTTTCAGCACTTCAACCTCTGGAGCCACATGACGGTGCTGGAAAATGTGATGGAAGCGCCGATTCAGGTACTGGGATTAAGCAAGCACGACGCGCGCGAGCGGGCGTTGAAATATCTGGCGAAGGTGGGGATTGATGAGCGCGCTCAGGGCAAATATCCCGTCCATCTCTCCGGCGGCCAACAGCAGCGCGTTTCTATTGCGCGCGCGCTGGCGATGGAACCTGACGTTTTACTGTTCGATGAACCCACATCGGCACTTGATCCTGAACTGGTCGGCGAAGTGTTGCGCATCATGCAACAACTGGCGGAAGAAGGCAAAACGATGGTGGTGGTCACGCATGAAATGGGCTTCGCCCGCCATGTCTCTTCGCACGTTATTTTTCTGCATCAGGGGAAAATTGAAGAAGAGGGCGATCCGGAGCAGGTGTTCGGCAATCCGCAAAGCCCGCGTTTACAGCAATTCCTGAAAGGCTCGCTGAAATAAAAGAAGCCCGGCGGCGCATCGCTCACCGGGCAGGATACGGCGCTTTGGGAACTAGCGAATCACATCCGCCAGCGCCTCTTCTAAATCATACCAGCGAAATGCGAATCCGGCGGCTTCAAGCCGTTTTGGCAGCGCCCGCTGTCCGCCCAATACCAGCACTGACGACTCTCCCATCAATAAGCGAATTGCCGTCGCCGGAATGCGAATAATCGCCGGACGGCGCAGCGCGCGACCCAGCGCATGAGCAAAATGCTCATTATGGACGGGATACGGCGAGACCATATTGAAGGGACCGCGAAGATCGTTATCCAGCAGCCACAGGATGCCGTTGACCATATCGTCGATGTGAATCCAGGCCAGATATTGCCGACCATTACCCACCGGACCGCCGAGTCCGAGGCGAAACGGCGGAACCATTTTCCCCAGAATCCCGCCTTGCGGCGCCAGGACAACGCCGGTACGCAGCAGGCAGACGCGGGTCTGGTCGCTCTGCGCACGACAGGCAATCTGTTCCCAGCGGGCGCAAAGTTTATGCGTAAATTCGTTGTGCGGCGGCTCATCTTCAGTGACGACAACGTCGCCCAGATCGCCGTAATAGCCCGTGGCGGAGCCGGATATCAACACCGAGGGCGGCGTAGCGCTGGCATGAATTAAATCCACCAACTTTTGCGTGATAGCCCAGCGGCTTTGGCACAACCGTTCTTTTTGTTGCGACGTCCAGCGCTTGTCGGCAATCGGTTCGCCCGCCAGATTGATGATGGCATCAATCTCATTGAGGTGCTCACGTTCCGCCAGCCCTTTCCATAATGTCACTCTGGAATCGAGAATCTGACGCGCGTTATCGGGATTGCGCGTAACGACCGTCACCTGGTGCCCCAGTGTTAACAGCCGGGGAATGAGATGACGCCCTATCAGGCCCGTACCGCCGGTAATCAGAATCTGCATATGACCTCCAGAGTAGGGAGGATTTCCTCTTCCCTAATGTCAGGTTTTTAATACGAATAAGGGTGCCGGACGCAGGTTTTTTCCGTGTATACACCTCTACATCATACATGATGTATGCTACCGCGTTACGCTTTCGTACTGTTACAGTGCAGTTGCGCTTGTAACAGTGCGCGCGCTGTCGCAGGACGCGTGCGAATGCGTTCAAACCAGTTATACACCGCCGGGTAGGTATCAAGATCGATTCGCTGACGCTGATGTGCGTTAACCCACGGCCAACTGGCGATATCCGCAATACTGTAGTGGTCGCCGCCCAGCCACGGGGAGGTTTCCAGGCGTTTATTCAGGACGTTGTATAAGCGTTGCGTTTCAACCTGATAGCGTTCAATCGCATAGGGGATGGCCTGCGGCGCAAAATGGTTAAAGTGGTGATTCTGGCCCAGCATCGGCCCTAACCCGCCGACCTGCCAGAACAGCCATTGCAGCGTGGTATGGCGTTCACGCAGCTCCCCGCTAAGCAGTTTGCCGCTTTTTTCCGCCAGGTAGAGAAGAATTTCGCCGGATTCAAAAAGACTAAGCGGTTGACCGCCGTCTGCCGGGGCGTGATCGACGATGGCAGGAATTTTATTATTGGGAGAGATAGCCAAAAAATCAGGGCGAAACTGATTGCCCTTGCTGATATCTACTTTTAGCAAACGATACGCCAGCTCCGCCTCTTCCAGAAACAGCGTTATTTTATGCCCGTTGGGCGTGGGGGCGTAGTAAAGGTCAATCATTTTGGCTCCTGCATGTGCGTAAAGAGTCTGGGCTGAATTAAGTATAGAAAGCCTCCTGATGTGTGTGAGTTTTCATCAGGTGACAGCAGGCGAAAGACGCTATATTTTGGGAAGAAACTTAATACGCCCTCAAGAGGACATTATGAGTAAGCCTGTTATTGTGCTGTGGTCGGATGCGAACTTTTTTTCTCCCTACGTCTTGTCCGCCTGGGTGGCATTACAAGAAAAAGGGCTTTCCTTTACTCTGAAAACCCGCGATCTGGACCAGGGAGAACATCTGCAACCTGGCTGGCGGGGATATACGCTGACGCAGCGCGTACCGGTGCTTGAGACCGACAATTTTGAGCTGAGCGAGTCGTCCGCTATTGCGGAATACCTGGAGGAGCGTTTCGCGCCGCCGCAGTGGGAGCGTATCTACCCGCACGATTTACAAAAACGCGCCCGCGCGCGACAGATTCAGGCGTGGCTACGCAGCGATTTACTGCCGCTTCGCGAAGAACGGCCTACCGACGTAGTGTTTGCCGGGGCGAAAAAAGCGCCGCTAAGCGAGGCTGGAAAAGCCAGCGCGGCAAAACTGTTTGCGACGGCTGAAGCGCTATTGGGGCAGGGGACGCAAAATTTATTTGGTGAATGGTGCATTGCCGATACCGATCTGGCATTGATGATCAATCGTCTGGCGCTGCATGGCGATGACGTGCCGGCGTCGCTGGCGGCGTATGCGACATTCCAGTGGCAGCGTGCTTCCGTACAGCGTTTTATTGCGCTTTCCTCGAAGCGTTCAGGCTGAAAATCTATTCATATTCCAGTATCATAACGCCGTTTTTCACAACGAGGAGTGAGCGATGAAACTGATGTTCGCATCGGACATTCATGGTTCTTTACCCGCCACGGAACGCGTGCTTGAGCGGTTCGCGCAAAGCGGCGCGCGTTGGCTGGTGATATTAGGCGATGTCCTTAACCACGGGCCGCGAAATGCGCTGCCTGAAGGCTATGCGCCCGCCCAGGTTGCCGAACGCCTGAACGCGGTGGCGACGCAAATCATTGCCGTGCGCGGCAACTGCGATAGCGAAGTGGATCAGATGCTGCTGCATTTCCCGATAACTGCGCCGTGGCAGCAAATATTGACGCAAGAGAGGCGGCTATTTTTAACGCATGGGCACCTCTTCGGGCCGACGAATCTGCCCGCTCTGCATACTGGCGATGTGTTGGTTTATGGTCATACGCATCTGCCGGTGGCGCAACAGCAGGAAGGACTGTATCACTTTAATCCTGGGTCAGTGAGCATCCCGAAAGGCGGGTATGCAGCAAGCTACGGTATTCTGGATGATAATGTGTTGAGCGTAATCGCACTCAATGATCAAAGTATCATTGCGCAGGTTGCAATTAACTCGTAATTTACCTCACAAACGTAAATGCGCCGTAAGAGCGCCAGAAATAAGAAGGTTTCCTGATGGTGGAACAGCGTCGTTTGGCAAGTACGGAATGGGTGGATATTGTGAATGAAGACAATGAAGTCATTGCACAGTCCAGCCGGGAACAGATGCGTGCGCAACGCTTACGGCATCGTGCGACGTATATCGTCGTTCATGATGGTATGGGTAAAATTCTGGTGCAGCGTCGTACCGAAACAAAAGATTTTTTGCCCGGTATGTTAGATGCTACCGCAGGCGGCGTGGTCCAGGCTGATGAGCAGCTACTGGAATCTGCCCGCCGCGAAGCGGAAGAAGAGTTGGGTATTGCAGGCGTGCCGTTTGCCGAACACGGTCTGTTTTACTTTGAAGACCAACATTGCCGGGTTTGGGGCGCGCTGTTTAGCTGCGTTTCCCACGGGCCTTTCGCGCTTCAGGAAGATGAAGTCAGCGAAGTGTGTTGGCTGACTCCGGAGGAGATCACCGCGCGCTGTGATGAGTTTACGCCAGATTCGCTCAAAGCGCTGGCGCTGTGGATGACCCGCAACGCCAAAAACGAAGCCGCGCTTCAGGAGAAACCGGAAGAGACGGAATAAGCGTTTTAGCAGCTTTCCCGCATACATAAACTGGAGGCGATGGATTTTCGATCGCTCCAGTTTCCCTGATTTAACCTTTCCAACAGCGCCCGTCCGGCTTCACTGCCAATCTTACGGTGCGGTACGGCCATGGTGGTTAACGGCGGCTGGCAGACCCGGCTGACATCGCTATCGCCAAACCCGACCACCGCTAAATCGTCCGGAACTTTGATCCGCCGTCGTTGGCACTCGTATAACGCGCCGCAGGCCAGCTCATCCGATACGCATACCAGCGCGTCCAGCTCCGGCCACGCCAGTAAAAACTCCGGCAGTTGCGACGCGCCGGTAGAAAAATTGGGCGGCAAAGCGGCATTAATCACCCGGTTTGGCGACATATGGTGGCGAAGCATCGCTTTGTACCAGCCGTGCAGATGTTGCTGAAAAATCCACTGTTCCTGATTGGCGCATAGCAGCCCGATATTCTGATAACCGCGCTGAATCAGCATTTCCGTCAGCTCATACATTGCCGCAACGTTATCAATACCGATATTCATATCAATAGGATCGCTGCGAATCGCGCCCATCTCCATCACCGGGATAGAGGCATTTTTCAGCCACTGGCGCACGGTAGTGCTATGTTCGACGCTAAGCAGAATCGCCGCGGCAATGTTGGAGGCCAGCAGCGTTTCGAGCAGCTTCTCCTCTTGTTCCACGCGATGCTGCGATTCCGCCAGCATTATCTGGTAGCCTGCGGGCTGTAAAATTTGTTGCAGCCCGGCGAACATTTCAGAACACCCCGCTTCCGCAAGGTTCGGTACGACCATTGCGATGGTGTGCGAGGAGGCAGACGCCAGCGCGCTGGCGGCGAGATTAGGCATATAGCCCAGCTCATGCACTGCCGCTTCGATTTTTTCCCGGAGTTTATCAGAGACCTGTTCCGGCGTGCGTAAGGCTCGTGATACGGTCATCGTGCCTACACCGGCAAGTTGGGCTACATCGGCGATAGTCACTTTACCGGTACTGCGCCGTTTACGGGGTATCGACATACAAATTCCTGCGTCATTACAACATGTTGAGATGCTTTTTTATTGTCGTTCTTTGCTTCGCATGACTGGCAGTATACGCCTTAAATCCGCTTTTTTGCTGTGATTTCACACCATGATTTTAATTTGATAGCGCTATCACAATTCTGAGTAATAGTCGCTGGTAGCGCTATCTTTGTGATAACGATCGCAGCTAATATCGAATGGCTTGAATAAAGTTTGTTCATAATTTCATACACCGTGGGGGCGAATAACATGCTGGGAACCTGGTTATCTGACGCAACCATCACGCTACAGGAGAGCGTGGAAACGTGGCCGCAGGCGCTGGAAATTTGCGGCAAACCCCTGCTGGACGCAGGTGTTATCGCACCGGAATACCTTACGGCGATTGTTCAGCAGCACCAAAAGCTTGGGCCGTATTATGTATTAGCGCCAGGGTTAGCGATGCCGCATGCGAGGCCGGAAGAGGGGGCGAAAGGGTTAGGTTTATCGTTACTGAAACTACAGCGCGGCGTTTCATTTGGCGCAGACGAATTTGATCCGGTTGACATCATTATTATGCTGGCGGCGCCTGATAAGCACAGTCATATCGAAATGATATCGGCGCTGGCGGAATTATTTTCCAGTGATGTAGATATGGAAAAATTACATCAGGCAAAAAACCTGGAGGACATTAAAACGATTATTGACCGTTTCTGATTTTATTCCATTTTCTTGCGGTAAATAACATTACGCCCGTGCGTGATGCAGACCAACTCTACTTTTAAAAGGTGACAATAATGAAAATCATGGCAATTTGCGGTTCCGGCCTGGGTAGTAGTTTTATGGTAGAAATGAACATTAAAAAAGTATTAAAGAAACTCAATATTGACGCTGAAGTGGAACACTCCGATCTCTCATCGGCCACGCCCGGGGCTGCCGATCTTTTTGTAATGGCCAAAGATATTGCGGCCAGCGCCAGCGTACCGGAAAGCCAACTGGTGGTGATCAATAACATCATCGACATCAACGAACTGGAAACGCAGCTGCGCGCATGGTTCGCTAAACAATAATTATTGCTGGCGAGGTGGATATGTTTATCCTTGAAACGCTGAATTTTGTTGTTGATATTTTAAAAGTGCCCTCGGTTCTTGTAGGGTTAATTGCGCTGATTGGTCTGGTGGCGCAGAAAAAAGCGTTTTCCGATGTGGTGAAAGGCACGATTAAAACCATTTTAGGTTTTATTGTGCTTGGCGGTGGCGCAACCGTACTGGTGGGTTCATTAAATCCGCTAGGGGGTATGTTTGAACACGCTTTTAATATTCAGGGCATTATTCCTAATAATGAAGCGATAGTCTCAATCGCGCTGGAGAAATATGGCGCGTCCACGGCGTTAATTATGGCATTTGGTATGGTGGCCAATATTGTCGTGGCGCGCTTTACGCGTCTTAAATATATCTTTTTGACCGGGCATCACACCTTTTATATGGCCTGTATGATTGGCGTAATCCTGACCGTGGCGGGGTTTGAGGGCGTAGGGCTGGTCTTCACCGGATCGCTAATCCTGGGGCTGGTGATGGCCTTCTTCCCGGCGTTGGCCCAACGTTATATGAGGCGGATTACCGGTACCGATGACATTGCGTTTGGTCACTTCGGTACCCTGGGATATGTGCTTTCCGGCTGGATTGGCAGCCTGTGTGGTAAAGGCTCCCGCTCCACGGAAGAGATGAACCTGCCGAAAAACCTCAGTTTTTTACGCGACAGTTCTATCTCGATTTCGCTGACCATGATGATTATCTATCTGATCATGGCAGTCAGCGCAGGGCGTGAGTATGTCGAAGCGACGTTTAGCGGCGGGCAAAACTATCTGGTGTACGCCATCATCATGGCAATCACCTTCGCCGCCGGCGTATTCATCATTCTGCAAGGCGTCCGTCTGATTCTGGCGGAAATTGTTCCGGCCTTTACCGGCTTTTCAGAAAAACTGGTGCCAAACGCGCGTCCGGCGCTGGACTGCCCGGTGGTGTATCCCTATGCCCCTAACGCGGTACTGATTGGCTTCCTGTTCAGTTTTCTCGGCGGGCTGGTGGGGCTGTTCCTGCTTGGACAGATGAAGCTTGTGTTAATCCTGCCAGGCGTTGTGCCGCACTTCTTTACCGGCGCGACCGCAGGCGTCTTTGGCAATGCCACCGGCGGTCGCCGCGGGGCGATGATCGGCGCATTTGCTAATGGTCTATTAATCACTTTCCTGCCAGTGCTGTTACTGCCGGTTCTCGGCGCGATCGGCTTCGCCAATACCACGTTCTCGGATGCTGACTTTGGCGTAATCGGTATTTTGCTGGGCAACCTGGCGCGTTATCTGTCGCCGATGGCTATCACGGGGCTGGTGGTGGCGCTATTCGCGCTACTGGTGGCGTACAACGTGTTGGCCAAAAACAAAAAAGCGAATGCCGAAGTGCAGGAAAATAGCGGAGCGAAAGAATGAACGTAACCGAAATCACCCAACTGGCGCGCGATATTCGCGTCGCCACGCTCAAATCCTTAAACCATCTTGGCTTTGGTCACTATGGCGGCAGCATGTCGGTAGTGGAAACTCTGGCGGTTCTGTACGGCGCGGTGATGAAAATCGACCCTGCCGACCCGGACTGGCCGGAACGCGATTACTTCGTACTGTCGAAAGGCCATGCGGGCCCCGCGTTGTACAGTACCCTGGCGATTAAAGGCTATTTCCCGCGCGAAGAGCTGAATACGCTTAACCAGAACGGCACCCGTCTTCCCAGCCATCCGGATCGGCTAAAAACGCGCGGCGTGGACGCCACGACCGGCTCACTGGGACAGGGCATCTCTATTGCGGGCGGTATGGCGTTGTCGCATAAACTGGCGCGGCGACCCAACCGGGTATTTTGTATTGTCGGCGATGGGGAGCTAAATGAAGGGCAGTGCTGGGAGGCGTTTCAGTTTATTGCCCACCACCGCCTGAATAATCTGACCGTTTTCATTGACTGGAATAAACAGCAGCTTGACGGCGAGCTGGAGGAGATTATCAATCCATTCGATCTGGAAGGGAAATTCCGTGCGTTTGGTTTCGATGTCGTTACCGTCAAAGGCGATGATATCGCCGGACTACTGGCGGTGGTTCAGCCAGTGCCGCCCGCCGATGCCCAGCCACGGGTTGTGATCCTTGACAGCATTAAAGGGCAGGGGGTGCCATGCCTGGAGCAGTTAACGAATTCTCACCACTTACGCCTGACGGATGGCATGAAGCAGACGCTCAATGAGGCCATTCATCAACTGGAGGTCATGCATGATTAAGCTTGCGCCCGCAGGGCTTAAAGACGATATCGAAATGCGCAAAGTTTACGCCGGTTTTGTCGCCGGGCAGATTGAGGCCGGAAGCCCAATTATTGCGCTTGAGGCTGATTTAATGAGCTCAATGGCGATGGACAGCGTGGCGCGTGACTACCCGCATCATGTCATTAACTGCGGTATTATGGAGGCGAATGTGATTGGCACTGCGGCGGGGCTGGCGCTGACCGGTCGTAAACCGTTTGTGCATACCTTTACCGCTTTTGCCAGCCGTCGCTGTTTTGATCAGCTCTTCATGGCGCTGGATTATCAGCGTAACAACGTCAAAGTGATCGCCTCCGATGCCGGAGTGACAGCGTGCCATAACGGCGGCACCCATATGTCTTTTGAAGATATGGGGATTGTTCGCGGGCTGGCGCACTCCGTAGTACTGGAGGTCACGGATGCGGTGATGTTCGCGGATATTTTACGCCAGCTAATGGACCTGGACGGTTTTTACTGGCTGCGTACCATCCGTAAGCAGGCGCGGAGTATCTATGCGCCAGGCTCTACCTTTACCATTGGCAAGGGCAACGTACTGCGCGAGGGCGATGATATTACGCTTATCGCCAACGGCATTATGGTGGCGGAGGCGCTGGAGGCGGCGCGCCAACTGGAGCAGGAAGGCGTGAGCGCCGCGGTCATTGATATGTTCACCTTAAAGCCTATCGATCGCATGTTGGTGAAAAACTACGCGGAAAAAACGCGGCGTATCGTCACGTGTGAAAACCACAGCATCCATAATGGACTGGGGTCAGCGGTGGCGGAAGTGCTGGTGGAAAACTGCCCGGTGCCGATGCGCCGTGTTGGCGTCAAAGAGCGTTATGGGCAGGTAGGAACGCAGGATTTCTTACAACAAGAGTACGGACTCACCGCCGCAGCGATTGTAGAAGCCGCGAAATCACTGCTTTAATCATGGAGATATTGCCGGATGGCGCTGATGCTCATCCGGCATTTTGGATCAATGATATCCCATCATCTGCGCGCCAATGACGACCACGCTGGACATAATAAACAGTAGTCCCAGCAGCGACGCCCCCACTTTCAGCCAGTTGCGAAAATCGACCCGGCACACGCCCAGCGTGGCCATCAGCGAGGCCGATGTCGGATAGATGATATGGCTGAAGCCATCGCCAAACTGGAAGGCCAGAACAGTCACCTGACGGTTAACGCCGACCAGATCGCCGAGCGGCGCCAGTAATGGCATGGTTAACGCCGCCTGACCCGAACCGGACGTGACAAAGAAATTAAATACCGCCTGGAAGAGCAGCATAAACCAGGCGGCGATAGCATTATTAAGCCCGCTGATGCCATGCGCGATACTGTTAAGCAGCGTATTGAGCACGCTGGGTTCCCCGGCTTCGCCGTTGCCGACCAGCAGCAGAATGCCTTTGGCAAAACCCACCAGCAAGGCGGGTGCGATCATCATCCTCGCCCCTTCGGTGAATGAGGACGCCATCACGTTGACCGTCATACCGTTGAGGCGGAAGATAACGCCGATGAGGCCGATCACCACGCCCATGGTGAAAAACTGGCTGGCGATCTCCGGAATAAACCAGGCGTGGACAATCACGCCCCAGACGACCCAAATCATTACGCCGGTCAGGACCAGCAGTACCAGCCAGTCACCGAAGGTGAAAGGGCGCTGGACGACTTCATCCTGCTGTTCGCGGAAATAGCGATCGGATTCGTGGACGCGGGAAAGCAGAGGATTCTTTTTCACGCGTGAGGCGTAGACCAGTGTAAAAACCAGCCCAATCAGCGTGGCGACAATCCAGACCACAATACGCAGCCCGGAGCCGGAAAGTACCGGCACGCCGGCAATCCCCTGGGCGACGACTACGCAGAAAGGGTTCATCCACGAACTGGCAAAGCCAATTTGGGTGGCGATATAGGTCACCAGGACGGTGGTAATGCTGTCATAGCCCAGCCTGACCATCAGCGGGGCTATGATAATTGCAAAGGCGACCGCCTCTTCGCCCATGCCAAATACGGCGCCCCCTAACGAAAAGAGGACAAATAGCACCGGAATAAACAGGACTTCGTTGCCCCGCGTGTGGCGAATAAGCGCGAGAATGCCGTTATCCACGGTGCCGGTACGCATCACGATGCCGAATGCGCCGCCAATCACCAACATAAACATAATGATGCCGACGGCAGTGCCGAATTTCGATCCGGATGTTAACCCTTCAAACGGAAAATTCATCAGCCCTGGTCTTTCATCGCCGGTAGTGAAAAATTGTACGCGATGATACTGCGCTTCCCCGGCCTCATTGGTCACAATGCGAAAAGAGTGCGGGTCGACGACTTTGCGGGTTTTTGTCTGACCATCGACCTGATACTGCACTTCCTGGCTATCAAACATCCCAACGGGTACGACCCAGGTGGCGATACTGGTTAAAATGGCGACAAAAAAGATGATGACCAGCGTATCGGGCATTGCCCATTTTCTGGCTGTTTTTGATTCTGTAACGACAGACATGACAGACTATCCCTGTTGCAAAGCAAAGAGGCTAAGTATGAGAAGAAGGGAATAGTTATTCATTGATGCAGCGCAGTTAAGCAAAAAATTCCGCTTTGCAGGGTAAATAGCAGAATGCCGGATGGCGATGCTAACGCGTCTTGTCCGGCCTACAACGGTATCTCACCTGTAGGCCGGACAAGGCGTTCACGCCGCCATCCGGCATTAGCTTTTACTGTTACTGCTGCTGTTGGGAAGCCTGGATCGCCGTCAGGGCGATGGTATAGACGATATCGTCAACCAGCGCGCCACGGGACAGGTCGTTCACCGGCTTGCGCATACCCTGCAGCATCGGCCCGATGGAGATCAGGTCGGCAGAACGCTGTACCGCTTTGTAGGTGGTGTTACCGGTGTTCAGATCCGGGAAAATGAACACGGTAGCGCGACCCGCAACCGGTGAGTTCGGCGCTTTGGATTTCGCTACGTCAGCCATGACCGCGGCGTCGTACTGCAACGGACCGTCGATCATCAGGTCAGGACGTTTTTCCTGCGCCAGACGCGTCGCTTCACGTACTTTCTCTACGTCGCTGCCCGCGCCAGAGGTGCCGGTGGAGTAGGAGAGCATTGCCACACGCGGTTCGATGCCGAAGGCAATGGCGGAATCCGCAGACTGAATCGCGATTTCTGCCAGCTGCTCTGCAGTCGGGTCTGGGTTGATTGCGCAGTCGCCGTAAACGTAAACCTGCTCCGGCAGTAGCATAAAGAACACAGAAGAGACCAGGGAGCTACCCGGCGCCGTTTTAATAAGCTGCAGCGGCGGACGGATGGTGTTGGCGGTGGTATGAACCGCGCCGGAAACCAGGCCGTCGACTTCGTCTTGCTCCAGCATCAGCGTGCCGAGCACCACGTTGTCTTCCAGCTGTTCGCGGGCAACCGGTTCGGTCATGCCTTTGCTCTTACGCAGCTCAACCAGGCGAGCGACATAGCTTTCACGCACCACTTCCGGATCGACGATTTCAATACCTGCGCCCAGCTCAACGCCCTGAGATGCCGCGACGCGGTTGATTTCATCCGGGTTGCCCAGCAGTACGCAAGTGGCGATGCCGCGTTCAGCGCAGATTGCCGCCGCTTTGACGGTACGCGGTTCGTCGCCTTCCGGCAGCACCACGCGTTTACCGGCTTTACGCGCCAGCTCGGTCAGTTGGTAGCGGAACGCCGGCGGAGAGAGACGACGGCTACGCTCGGAAGTGGCGGTCAGCGACTCGATCCACTCAGCGTTAACGTAGTTCGCGACGTATTCCTGAACTTTCTCGATGCGCTCATGGTCATCAACCGGGACTTCCAGATTGAAGCTTTGCAGGCTCAGCGAAGTCTGCCAGGTGTTGGTGTTCACCATAAAGACCGGCAGACCGGTGGCGAATGCGCGTTCGCACAGTTTAGAAATGCGTGCGTCCATTTCATAGCCGCCGGTCAGCAACAGGGCGCCGATTTCTACGCCGTTCATCGCGGCCAGGCAAGCTGCGACCAGTACGTCCGGACGGTCAGCGGAGGTCACTAACAACGAGCCTGCGCGGAAATGTTCCAGCATATGCGGAATACTACGCGCGCAGAACGTAACGGATTTAACGCGGCGGGTTTTGATATCGCCTTCGTTAATGATGGTGGCGTTCAGGTGACGCGCCATATCGATAGCGCGGGTCGCAATCAGATCGAAGCTCCACGGCACCGCGCCCAGAACCGGCAGCGGGCTGGATTCCTGCAGTTTAGCAGGATCGATTTTGATCACCTGCGCTTTGGAAGAGTCGTCAAAGATCTCCGACAGATCCGGGCGAGTACGACCTTGTTCATCAACCGGCGCATTCAGTTTGTTGATGATAACGCCGGTGATGTTGGTGTTTTTCGCGCCGCCGAAGCTGCTGCGCGTCAGTTCGATACGCTCGTTCAGCTGTTCTGGCGTGTCGGTACCCTGAGACATGACAAAAACGATTTCCGCATTCAGCGTTTTCGCGATTTCATAGTTCAGAGACTGAGCGAACTGATGTTTACGGGTCGGAACCAGACCTTCAACCAGCACCACTTCCGCGTCTTTGGTATTCGCATGGTAGTTCGCGATGATCTCTTCCATCAGCACGTCTTTCTGGTTGCTGGAGAGCAGAGATTCAACGTGGCTCATCTTCAGCGGTTCAGCCGCCGGCAGGGTAGAGTTCGCGCGAACGATAGTGGTGGTCTGGTCAGGCGCATCGCCGCCAGCGCGAGGCTGGGCGATAGGCTTAAAGACGCTCAGACGAACGCCTTTGCGTTCCATAGCACGGATGACGCCGAGGCTGACGCTGGTCAGGCCGACGCTGGTTCCGGTAGGGATCAGCATAATAATACGGGACACGGTTTATCCTCTTTCGTTACCGCCAGTTTCAGGCGGGATACAAAACAGCACCGCCAGCTAAGCTGGCGGTGTGAAATCAGGCAGTCAGACGGCTTGCGTCTTGTGCGATGACCAGTTCTTCGTTGGTCGGGATAACGATGGCAGGACGGGTGCCTTCTTTGTTGATGAAGCCAGACTTGCCGAAACGGGCAGCCAGGTTACGTTCGTGATCAACTTCGAAGCCCAGTACGCCCAGTTTACCCAGAGACAGTTCGCGAACCATCGCGGCGTTTTCACCGATACCGCCGGTGAACACGACTGCATCCAGACGACCGTCCATCAGAGCGGTGTAAGAACCGATGTACTTCGCCAGGCGGTGGCAGTAAACGTCCATCGCACGTTTAGCGTCTTCTTTGGTGGCGTAGTTGTCTTCAACATAACGGCAGTCGCTGGTCACTTCAGTCAGACCCAGCAGACCGGACTCTTTGGTCAGCATTTTGTTGATCTGATCCACGCTCATGCCCAGAGTGTCGTGCAGGTGGAAGATAATCGCAGGGTCGATATCGCCGGAACGGGTACCCATGACCAGGCCTTCCAGCGGGGTCAGACCCATAGAGGTATCCACGCATTTACCGTTACGGATAGCGGAAACAGAACCGCCGTTGCCCAGGTGGCAGGTGATAATGTTCAGTTCTTCTACCGGCTTGTTCAGCATTTTTGCCGCTTCCTGAGTTACATAGAAGTGGCTGGTGCCGTGTGCGCCATAGCGACGAACGCCGTGTTCTTTATACAGGCTGTACGGCAGGGCATACAGGTAAGATTCTTCCGGCATGGTCTGATGGAAGGCGGTGTCGAATACTGCAACGTTTTTATCTTTCAGCTGCGGGAAAGATTTCAGCGCTTCGGCGATACCAATCAGGTGAGCCGGGTTATGCAGCGGTGCGAAAGAGGCGGAATCTTTGATGCCCTGAATGACGGACTCATCAATGACTACGGAGCTGGTATACTTCTCGCCGCCGTGTACGATACGGTGACCAATTGCAGTTAACTGCGCAGACAGTTCTGGTTTTTGTGCCAGAATAGTGTTAACGATAAAGTTCAGCGCTTCACTGTGAGCGGCGCCTGCACCTAAAGCCGCTTCTTGTTTACTGCCGTCCATTTTCCATTTGATGCGTGCTTCTGGCAGATGGAAACATTCGGCTAAACCAGAAAGGTATTCATCACCATTAACTGCATCAATAATTGCAAATTTCAGTGAAGAACTACCGCAGTTCAGAACCAGTACTAACTTACTCGACATGGAAGTACCTATTTATGATACGTGGCTAAAAAAACGTCAGTGAGCCATAGAGCGTAGCGCATGATAGCCCTGACATTTATGATTAACATCATGCGCAGGAGTTTTTTTGGGCATGATGGAAGAAATACCTTTGAGTCTATGCCATTTTGCGTATTTTTCAGCCAATGGCATACTATGTGTAATATTGACGACTCAATGATTTTAAACTACCGGCCTTTGACAGGCCGACACAGGATACCTGATAGTGGGTATCGAAGACAAAATGTTTTGAACGTTGTCCCTCGCAGTTGTTGTTTTGCACAAATTTTTTAAATTTTATATGTGAAGTTGAGGTAGGCCATGTCGACACCGGATAATCGCTCCGTAAATTTTTTTAGCTTATTTCGCCGGGGGCAGCACTACGCGAAGACGTGGCCGATGGAAAAGCGGCTGGCGCCCGTTTTCGTCGAAAACCGCGTCATTCGTATGACGCGCTATGCCATACGATTTATGCCGCCTGTCGCCGTCTTTACATTATGCTGGCAGATAGCGCTGGGCGGTCAGTTAGGTCCGGCCGTGGCGACCGCCCTGTTCGCCCTGAGCTTGCCTATGCAGGGATTATGGTGGTTAGGGAAACGTTCTGTGACGCCATTGCCGCCTTCAATCCTTAACTGGTTTTACGAAGTTCGCGGTAAATTGCAGGAGGCTGGACAAGCGCTGGCGCCGGTAGAAGGAAAGCCGGATTACCAGGCATTAGCTGACACGCTTAAGCGCGCCTTCAAACAACTGGATAAAACTTTCCTGGATGATTTGTAATTGACCCCGGATTACGCATATAAAAGAAGGCATACCAATGCCTTCTTTTTTTCATCGCTATAGCGTGATACAGGAGTTCAAAATGGAAATGACCAACGCGCAACGTCTGATTTTGTCTAACCAGTACAAAATGATGACGATGCTCGATCCCACCAACGCCGAGCGTTACCGTCGCTTACAAACAATTATTGAACGCGGCTACGGCCTGCAGATGCGCGAGCTGGATCGCGAGTTTGGCGAGCTGACGGAAGAGACCTGTCGTACCATCATCGATATTATGGAGATGTACCATGCGCTGCACGTCTCCTGGACCAACCTCAAAGATACGCAAACCATCGACGAACGTCGCGTCACCTTCCTGGGGTTTGACGCCGCGACGGAAGCGCGTTACCTCGGCTATGTCCGTTTTATGGTGAATATAGAAGGACGCTACACTCACTTTGACGCCGGGACGCACGGCTTTAATGCCCAGACGCCGATGTGGGAAAAATACCAGCGGATGTTGAATGTCTGGCATGCCTGCCCGCGTCAGTACCACCTGAGCGCGAATGAAATCAATCAAATCATTAATGCCTGAGGAGGCTCGCGTGCAGTGTAAAGGTTTTCTGTTTGATCTGGATGGAACGTTGGTTGACTCATTACCTGCCGTCGAACGCGCGTGGTGTAGCTGGGCCGATCGTTTTAACCTTGCTCATGATGAGGTGCTGGGCTTTATTCATGGCAAACAGGCGATCACCTCGTTGCGGCATTTTATGGCGGGTAAATCGGAGGCGGAAATTGCCGCTGAGTTTACGCGCCTGGAGCAAATAGAAGCCACTGAAACCGCAGGGATCACCGCGTTGCCGGGGGCAGTCGATTTACTCAATCACCTGAATAAAGCGGGCATTCCGTGGGCTATCGTCACCTCCGGTTCAATGCCGGTCGCGCGTGCGCGCCATCAGGTCGCGGGCCTTCCAGCGCCAGAGGTGTTTGTCACCGCCGAACGAGTCAAACGCGGCAAACCGGAGCCGGATGCGTATTTGCTGGGCGCACAACTGCTTGGCCTGGCCCCTCAGGAGTGCGTCGTAGTAGAAGATGCCCCGGCTGGCGTGCTGTCCGGGCTGGCTGCGGGCTGCCACGTCATTGCGGTCAATGCGCCGGCCGACACGCCGCGTCTGGCGGATGTTGATTTTGCGTTGGATAGCCTGACGCAATTATCGGTCGCTAAACAACCAAACGGCGATGTGGTGGTGTTAAGAAAGACCTGATCATGATATCGCCCCGCTTTGGCGGGGCATATTTATGGCAGAATCGCGTTATCTTCTCATCTGACAAGGATATGTTGTGAACGGTGAATTGATTTGGGTTCTCTCTTTACTGGCGATTGCCGTCGTGTTGTTTGCGACGGGCAAAGTACGTATGGATGCGGTGGCTTTATTCGTCATTGTTGCTTTTGTCCTTAGCGGTACCTTGACCCTTCCGGAAGCCTTCTCCGGCTTTAGCGATCCGAATGTCATTCTTATCGCCGCCTTATTTATTATTGGCGACGGCCTCGTGCGCACCGGCGTTGCGACGGTGGTCGGTACCTGGCTGGTTAAAATGGCGGGCAGCAGTGAAATCAAAATGCTGGTTTTACTGATGATCACCGTCGCCGGACTTGGCGCTTTCATGAGTTCAACCGGCGTGGTGGCGATCTTTATCCCCGTTGTTCTTAGCGTTTCTATGCATATGCAAACCTCGCCTTCGCGCCTGATGATGCCGCTGAGTTTTGCCGGGCTTATCAGCGGAATGATGACGCTGGTGGCGACGCCGCCGAACCTGGTGGTTAACAGTGAACTGCTGCGTGAAGGCCTGCACGGGTTCAACTTTTTTAGCGTGACGCCGCTGGGGATAGTGGTGTTGGCGCTCGGCATTGTTTATATGCTGGTGATGCGCTTCATGCTAAAAGGCGATGCGCCCGGACAACAGGCCGGTAAGCGGCGCACTTTCCGCGATCTTATCCGCGAGTACCGTCTGACGGGGCGCGCTCGCCGTCTGGCGATTCGCCCCGGTTCGCCAATGGTGGGACAGCGGCTGGACGACCTTAAATTGCGCGAACGTTACGGCGCCAATGTCATCGGCGTTGAACGCTGGCGGCGCTTTCGGCGGGTTATCGTCAATGTGAACGGCGTATCGGAGTTTCGCGCTCGCGACGTTCTGCTGATTGATATGTCGGCGGCGGAGGTTGACCTCAGAGAGTTCTGCGCCGAGCAACTGCTGGAACCGATGGTATTGCGTGGAGAATATTTTTCCGATCAGGCGTTGGATGTCGGGATGGCGGAAATTTCGCTTATTCCGGAGTCTGAACTGATTGGCAAGTCGGTGCGTGAAATCGCTTTCCGTACACGTTACGGGCTGAATGTGGTCGGCCTGAAACGCGACGGCGTCGCGCTGGAAGGGTCGCTGGCCGATGAGCCGTTATTGATGGGCGATATCATTCTGGTCGTGGGGAACTGGAAGTTAATCAGCCTGCTGGGGCAAAAAGGCCGCGACTTTGTAGTGCTGAATATGCCGGTCGAGGTCAGCGAAGCCTCTCCTGCGCACAGCCAGGCGCCGCACGCCATTTTCTGCCTGGTACTGATGGTGGCGCTGATGTTGACCGATGAAATTCCCAACCCGATCGCGGCGATTATCGCCTGCCTGCTGATGGGAAAATTTCGCTGTATTGATGCTGAAAGCGCATATAAAGCGATCCACTGGCCGAGTATTATCTTGATTGTGGGTATGATGCCGTTTGCGCAGGCGTTGCAAAAAACCGGCGGCGTCTCTCTGGTCGTGCAAGGGTTAATGAATATCGGCGGCGGCTATGGGCCGTATATGATGCTGGGATGCCTGTTCGTGCTGTGTGCCGTCATAGGACTGTTCATTTCTAACACGGCAACGGCGGTGCTGATGGCGCCGATTGCGCTGGCGGCGGCGAAATCGATGGGGGTGTCGCCCTATCCGTTTGCGATGGCGGTGGCGATGGCGGCATCCGCCGCCTTTATGACGCCGGTTTCATCGCCGGTCAATACTCTGGTTCTGGGGCCGGGAAACTATAGCTTTAGCGATTTTGTGAAGCTTGGCGTGCCGTTCACGCTTATTGTGATGGCGGTTTGTATTGTGATGATTCCGATGTTGTTTCCGTTTTAACCCCAGACAGGAAAAGGCCTGATGGCGCTACGCTTATCAGGCCTACGGGAAGAACGGTAGGCCGGATAAGGCGTTAGCCGCCATCCGGCAACTAAAGCGGTGAATCCTGGCTTATCTCGTCAAGAGAGAGATGGAAACTTGGTACGAACACCGCCATAAAATAGTCCATCTCCTGGCTGCGACGTAATTCCAGCGTTTTTTCCAGCCGCGTTTTTGCCAGTCCAAACTCATTGTTTCCCGCCGATAGCTCTTCCAGGCATTTCAGGTAGGCGCAAAGCGCATCGGCCTGTTTTACGATTGCCTGTTCTTCTTCGCTCCAGGCATTCTCATCAATAAGCGGTGCGAAAATATCGCGTAATTCATCCGGCGCCATATCAACCAGCTTTTGCTGGGCGATTTTTTCGATCGCTTTATATTCCTGGGCTATCTGGGAATTAAAATATTTTACCGGCGTTGGCAGATCGCCGGTCAGTACTTCCGAGGCATCATGATACATCGCCAGAAGCGAGATGCGTTCAGCATTGAGCTGACCGCCAAATTTACGGTTTTTTATCGCCGCCAACGCATGGGCGACCATCGCCACCTGCAGACTATGTTCGGAGACGTTTTCCGTACGCACGTTACGCATCAGCGGCCAGCGGTTAATCAACTTCATGCGGGAGAGATGGGCGAAAAAATGGCTCTGCTTCATAGATTACCTTTTGTTTTCACTGCGGCAGACTTCATTGTGCGGGGAGGGAGATGAAGATGCAATTCAGGCTACCGAAGTAGCCTGAATTTAAGATTATTGATGGTAACCTGAGAGGAAACGCCCAAAACGGTTGATGGCCATCTCCAGGTCATCTTCACGCGGTAGCGTCACAATGCGGAAGTGATCCGGCCACGGCCAGTTAAAGGCGGTACCTTGCACCAGCAGCACCTTTTCCTGTAGCAGGAAGTCCAGCACCATCTTCTGGTCGTCGTGAATATTAAAACGTTTAGCGTCGATCCTGGGGAACATGTACAACGCGCCGCGCGGTTTTACGCAGGAAACGCCGGGGATATCGTTAATCAACTCCCAGGCGCGGTTACGCTGTTCATACAGTCGACCGCCCGGCAGAATAAATTCGCTAATGCTTTGATAGCCGCCGAGCGCGGTCTGAATAGCATGTTGCGCCGGGACGTTGGCGCACAGGCGCATTGAGGCTAACATCTCCAGCCCTTCAATATAGCCTTTCGCATGTTTTTTCGGCCCGTTCAGCACCATCCAGCCCTGGCGGAAGCCGGCGACGCGATAGGTTTTAGACAAACCATTAAAGGTGATGGTCAGCAGATCAGGCGCCAGTGCGGCGATAGAGTGATGCTCGGCATCGTCATAGAGAATCTTGTCATAAATTTCATCGGCGAAGATGATGAGATTATGCTCGCGCGCAATGTTGACAATTTCCATCAACAATTCTTTAGAATAGACGGCGCCAGTAGGGTTGTTTGGATTAATAATGACAATACCACGCGTACGTGGGGTGATTTTGGCGCGGATATCGTCAAGGTCCGGGAACCAGTCGGAAGATTCATCGCAAAGATAATGTACCGCCTTGCCGCTGGAGAGCGATACCGCCGCTGTCCATAACGGATAATCGGGCGCGGGAACCAGCATTTCATCGCCACTGTTAAGCAACGCCTGCATCGCCTGAACGATCAGCTCGGAAACGCCGTTACCGATATAGATATCTTCCACGGTTACATCGCGCATTCCACGGGCCTGATAATGCTGCATAATCGCTTTACGGGCAGAATAAAGCCCTTTCGAGTCGCAATATCCTTGCGCCGTCGGCAAATTACGAATGACATCGACCAGAATTTCGTCCGGCGCTTCGAATCCGAAGGGGGCGGGGTTGCCGATATTCAGTTTAAGAACTTTATTACCTTCTTCCTCAAGGCGTTTCGCTTCTTTCAGAACGGGGCCACGAATGTCATAACAGACATTTTCGAGTTTGCTGGATTTTTCAATGGGGGACATGAATCTTGACCTTTTAGCTGTTATTGCCACTCCCTGCCGTGGAAGTCAGCACGAAACAATGTACTCCCACGACGGTGAGTTTTGAAGAGTGAACAGAAGAAGATTTTGTTTATTTTTAACGCGCTTTCGTGCTGTTTAAAACTTCATAAAATCATTTGGTTAGATGTATTTTCTATTTTTGTTTGTATGTATAGTGTTTTATTCTATATGATTGCGCGTAATGTGGTTTTTTATGTTGTCAGAAATTATCTGTTTTATGAGAGATAAGCATTCATCATTAGTGTCGCGCTGGCTATTTCGGAAATACTGAGTATTAAAGGTAAAATGAGAAGGTTAGACCTTTCCGGCGGCGGGGGGTGTGAAACTATTGTTAAGTATAATTAATGAATGGTAGAAATCTTAATTAATTATTATTTAATATTTAAAAAGCATTTACTAAAGTCGTAATAATATCTTTCTGGTCCGATTAGTATAACATATCCAAGGTTAAGATTATTCGTAATAATACTTATAAATATAGCGGTTTTAGGTTAAGATAATGATCCGAAACGGGGGCGTAGTCTGCGTTGTCTGCTAATTATCATGACGCGATTTTATACATAACCTATTGTTCAATATATTGTTTTTGTATCTGTGCGTCTCGGTAAACTATTTGACGCTGTTACAAGATTTACACGTCCATCATTAGCAGAAATCTGTAGACGCCTAAAGGTATGACACATTCTCTTTGATATATCCCGATCAGTTGCATTTGGTATTATATCAGTAAGTAAGAGAAGTGTTTTGGTCGTATTTTCAATTACATTCTAACATTTACCTGGGTAACCAGGCGGTACTGCGAAGGATGCACATTACAAATGGAATTGCTTGTTTCTGAATGCACAGCATTAACCAGGTCAGCCCGATATGACCCGCCAGTAAGTGAAAAATTATGATAAATGCAAATCGTCCGATAATTAACCTCGATCTCGATCTGCTGAGAACGTTCGTGGCCGTTGCCGATCTGAACACCTTCGCCGCGGCGGCGGCGGCGGTATGTCGTACTCAGTCTGCGGTCAGTCAGCAAATGCAGCGTCTTGAGCAACTCGTGGGAAAGGAATTGTTCGCCCGCCATGGCCGTAACAAACTTTTGACCGAACACGGTATCCAGCTTCTGGGGTACGCCAGAAAAATCCTGCGTTTTAATGATGAGGCGTGTTCATCATTAATGTTCAGTAATCTTCAGGGAGTGTTAACAATCGGCGCTTCTGATGAATCAGCTGATACTATCCTGCCTTTTTTGCTTAGCCGAATCAGCTCGGTTTATCCGAAACTCGCGCTTGATGTACGGGTAAAACGCAACGCCTATATGGTGGACATGGTTAAATCGCAGGAAGTAGATTTGGTGGTGACGACTAACCAACCTCATTCGCTGGACTGTCTGAATTTGCGGACCTCGCCCACCCATTGGTATTGTGCGGCTGAGTATGTTTTGCAAAGGGGAGAGCCCGTACCATTAGTCCTGCTGGACGATCCCAGCCCATTCCGCGATATGGTGCTGGAGACGCTAAATGCAGCGGGTATTCCCTGGCGGCTGGCCTATGTGGCGTCTACATTACCGGCGGTACGCGCGGCCGTTAAAGCCGGTCTTGGCGTAACGGCTCGACCTGTCGAAATGATGAGTCCAGACCTTCGCGTGCTGGGCGCCGCAGACGGATTACCGCCTTTGCCGGATACGGAATATCTGTTGTGCCGCGATCCCAATAGCCAGAACGAGCTGGCGATGGTGATTTTCCATGCGATGGAAAGCTATCAAAACCCATGGCATTACAACCAGTTTTCTGCAGAGGGCGGAGATGATCCGCTGATGGTGGAAGGGGGTTTTGAGTAGCTCGCAGACAAAAGGCGCTAAGTCGTAAATGTAAAAAAAGAGCCGCTGGCGATGAAAAAACGCTCAGTGGCTCTTTTTTTGTGCCCATCTGTACGCGCTTAACCGCACAAATTGTAAAAGTTGCGGTAAATCAGCCAGTAGCAATTCGCAGTTCAATGTGGGCAAAAAATAACCAGAACATCCATTTTATGAATTTGCATGTTAAAAAACTAGAGAAATTGTTGCTGTTTTAGGGGGTGAATTAACAAAAGCGTGTCACAGATCAAGAAAATACTCCCATTTAGGGGGAGGCATCTTCACAAATTCCTGTCAAAATAGGTGTGTGTTATTTCTTTTGCTTCACAACGGACACGATTCAACAACATAAAATCCCCCCTGGCCGAAGAGTCATTTTCTCCAGGATGGCACTTAATGTTAATGGTGATGAATTGATGTAAATTAATGTGAAGGAACTTTTGTTAAAGTTGACAAAAGGTTATAGAAAGGAGTAAAAAACCACATCAATTAGCTGTTTTTATCATTTTCTACAGTAATTGTAGGGTTTTTTTTATTCCTCCCCATGAATCGATGTGGCGCCCATCTGCCGTAAAGAGCAGAGAAACTGGCGCTACTTTTGATGAGTAAGCAATGAGTATGTCAACATCCACTGAAGTCATCGCTCATCACTGGGCATTCGCTATCTTTCTTATCGTTGCCATTGGCCTGTGCTGCCTGATGCTGGTAGGCGGTTGGTTTTTGGGCGGTCGCGCACGCGCGAGGCACAAGAACGTTCCGTTTGAATCAGGTATCGACTCGGTCGGCACCGCCCGCTTACGCCTGTCTGCCAAGTTTTACCTGGTAGCCATGTTCTTCGTTATCTTCGACGTTGAAGCGCTGTATCTGTTCGCATGGTCAACTTCTATCCGCGAAAGCGGCTGGGTTGGCTTTGTGGAAGCTGCAATTTTTATTTTTGTGTTACTGGCTGGTCTGGTTTATCTGGCGCGTATTGGCGCGTTGGACTGGACGCCCGCGCGTTCACGCCGCGAGCGTATGAACCCGGAAACGAACAGTATCGCTAATCGTCAACGCTAACCGCGAGGCATTAAGATGGATTATACGCTCACCCGCATAGATCCTAACGGTGAGAATGACCGTTACCCCCTGCAAAAACAGGAGATCGTAACCGACCCCCTGGAGCAGGAAGTTAACAAAAACGTGTTCATGGGCAAACTGCATGACATGGTTAACTGGGGCCGTAAAAACTCAATTTGGCCCTACAACTTCGGCCTTTCTTGCTGCTATGTAGAGATGGTGACCTCTTTTACCGCAGTGCATGACGTTGCCCGTTTCGGCGCGGAAGTGCTGCGTGCGTCGCCACGTCAGGCTGACCTGATGGTGGTGGCCGGTACCTGCTTTACCAAAATGGCCCCGGTTATTCAGCGTCTGTATGACCAAATGCTGGAGCCAAAATGGGTCATTTCTATGGGCGCCTGCGCCAACTCCGGCGGCATGTACGATATTTATTCGGTAGTGCAGGGCGTTGATAAGTTCATCCCGGTGGATGTGTATATCCCTGGCTGTCCGCCGCGTCCGGAAGCGTATATGCAGGCGTTGATGCTGCTGCAAGAATCGATTGGCAAAGAGCGCCGTCCGCTCTCATGGGTGGTGGGCGATCAGGGCGTGTATCGCGCCAATATGCAGCCAGAACGCGAACGTAAACGCGGCGAGCGTATTGCCGTCACGAACCTGCGTACCCCGGACGAGATTTAATTTGCGCCTGTCGGCAGCAGCACTTCACTTCGCTAACCACTATTTTAATAGCGCGAAGCACTGCCGACCACCACGGACCATTTGCAATGGTGAACAATATGACCGACTTAACCGCGCAAGACGCTGCATGGAGTACCCGCGATCATCTTGATGATCCGGTTATCGGCGAACTGCGCAACCGTTTTGGGCCGGATGCCTTTACCGTTCAGGCGACCCGCACCGGTATCCCCGTTGTTTGGGTCAAGCGTGAACAACTACTGGAGGTTGGCGATTTCTTAAAGAAACTGCCGAAACCTTACGTCATGCTGTTTGACTTACACGGCATGGATGAACGCCTGCGTACGCACCGTGACGGGTTACCCGCCGCGGATTTTTCCGTTTTCTACCACCTGATTTCCATTGAGCGTAATCGCGATATCATGCTCAAGGTGGCGTTGTCTGAAAACGACCTGCGCGTGCCGACCTTCACTAAACTTTTCCCTAACGCCAACTGGTACGAGCGTGAGACCTGGGAGATGTTTGGTATTGATATCGAAGGCCACCCGCACCTGACGCGCATCATGATGCCGCAAACCTGGGAAGGCCATCCGCTGCGTAAAGATTATCCGGCGCGCGCGACCGAATTCGACCCGTTTGAGCTGACCAAAGCCAAGCAGGATCTGGAAATGGAAGCGCTGACCTTTAAGCCGGAAGACTGGGGGATGAAGCGCGGGACTGACAACGAGGACTTTATGTTCCTCAACCTCGGCCCGAACCACCCGTCTGCGCACGGTGCGTTTCGTATTATCCTGCAACTTGACGGTGAAGAAATCGTCGACTGCGTGCCGGATATCGGCTATCACCACCGCGGCGCCGAAAAAATGGGCGAGCGCCAGTCCTGGCATAGCTACATTCCCTATACCGACCGTATCGAATACCTCGGTGGTTGCGTCAATGAAATGCCGTACGTGCTGGCGGTAGAAAAGTTGGCAGGGATCACCGTCCCGGATCGTGTGAACGTCATCCGCGTGATGCTCTCCGAACTGTTCCGCATTAACAGTCATCTGCTGTACATCTCGACCTTTATTCAGGACGTCGGCGCGATGACGCCGGTCTTCTTTGCCTTTACCGACCGGCAGAAAATTTATGACCTGGTGGAAGCCATTACCGGTTTCCGTATGCACCCGGCCTGGTTCCGTATCGGCGGCGTCGCGCACGACTTGCCGCGCGGTTGGGATCGCCTGCTGCGAGAGTTCCTTGAGTGGATGCCGAAGCGTCTGGATTCTTACGAGAAAGCCGCGCTGCGTAACACCATTCTGAAAGGGCGTTCGCAGGGCGTTGCCGCTTACGGCGCGAAAGAGGCGCTGGAGTGGGGCACCACCGGCGCAGGGCTGCGCGCGACCGGGATCGACTTCGACGTACGTAAATGGCGTCCATACTCTGGCTACGAAAACTTTGACTTTGAAGTGCCGGTGGGCGGCGGCGTTTCCGACTGCTATACCCGCGTGATGCTGAAAGTGGAAGAGCTGCGCCAGAGTCTGCGCATTCTTCAGCAGTGCCTCGATAACATGCCGGAAGGCCCGTTCAAAGCGGATCACCCGCTGACCACGCCGCCGCCGAAAGAGCGCACGCTGCAACATATCGAAACCCTGATCACCCACTTCCTGCAGGTCTCCTGGGGCCCGGTGATGCCGGCGCAGGAGTCCTTCCAGATGGTGGAAGCGACGAAGGGGATTAACAGTTACTACCTGACCAGCGACGGCAGCACTATGAGCTACCGTACCCGCGTGCGCACACCGAGCTTTGCGCACCTGCAGCAGATTCCCTCGGCGATCCGCGGTAGCCTGGTCTCCGACCTGATTGTCTATCTGGGTAGTATCGATTTTGTTATGTCAGATGTGGACCGCTAATTATGCACGAGAATCAACAACCACAAACCGAGGCTTTTGAGCTGAGTGCGGCAGAGCGTGAAGCGATAGAGCACGAGAAGCACCACTACGAAGACCCGCGTGCGGCGTCCATTGAAGCGCTGAAAATCGTTCAGAAGCAGCGTGGCTGGGTGCCGGACGGCGCGATCTACGCTATTGCCGATGTGCTGGGTATTCCGGCGAGCGACGTCGAAGGCGTCGCCACATTCTACAGCCAGATTTTCCGTCAGCCGGTCGGTCGCCACGTGATTCGCTACTGCGACAGCGTGGTGTGCCATATCACCGGCTATCAGGGGATTCAGGCCGCGCTGGAAAAAAATCTCAACATCAAACCGGGGCAGACGACCTTTGATGGTCGCTTTACGCTGCTGCCGACCTGCTGCCTGGGGAATTGCGATAAAGGGCCGAACATGATGATTGATGAGGATACTCACAGCCATCTGACCCCGGAAGCCATTCCTGAACTACTGGAGCGGTATAAATGAAAAACGTTATCCGTACTCCCGAAACCCATCCGCTGACCTGGCGTCTGCGCGATGACAAACAGCCGGTCTGGCTGGATGAATATCGTAGCAAAAACGGCTACGAAGGCGCGCGTAAGGCGCTGACCGGCCTGTCTCCGGATGAAATCGTCAGCCAGGTAAAAGACGCCGGTCTGAAAGGGCGCGGCGGCGCGGGCTTTTCCACCGGTCTCAAGTGGAGCCTGATGCCGAAAGATGAATCCATGAACATCCGTTACCTGCTGTGTAACGCCGATGAAATGGAACCGGGCACCTATAAAGACCGTCTGCTGATGGAACAGCTGCCGCACCTGCTGGTGGAAGGCATGCTGATCTCCGCGTTTGCGCTGAAAGCGTATCGTGGTTACATCTTCCTGCGCGGCGAATATATCGAAGCGGCTGTACATTTGCGCCGTGCGATTGCTGAAGCCACCGAGGCGGGCCTGTTGGGGAAAAATATCCTTGGCACCGGTTTTGACTTCGAACTGTTCGTGCACACCGGGGCAGGGCGTTACATCTGTGGTGAAGAAACGGCGCTGATTAACTCCCTCGAAGGCCGCCGCGCGAACCCGCGCTCCAAGCCGCCCTTCCCGGCGACCTCCGGCGTATGGGGCAAGCCGACCTGTGTGAATAACGTCGAAACGTTGTGCAACGTCCCGGCAATCCTCGCCAACGGCGTGGAGTGGTACCAGAACATCTCGAAGAGCAAAGATGCGGGTACTAAGCTGATGGGCTTCTCGGGCCGCGTGAAGAATCCGGGTCTGTGGGAATTACCGTTCGGCACCACCGCGCGCGAGATCCTCGAAGACTACGCGGGCGGTATGCGCGATGGCCTGAAATTCAAAGCCTGGCAGCCGGGCGGGGCGGGAACCGACTTCCTGACCGAGGCGCATCTTGACCTGCCGATGGAGTTCGAAAGTATTGGTAAAGCAGGCAGCCGTTTGGGCACCGCGCTGGCGATGGCGGTAGACCACGAAATCGGCATGGTGTCGCTGGTGCGTAACCTGGAAGAGTTCTTTGCCCGCGAATCCTGCGGCTGGTGTACGCCATGCCGCGACGGGTTGCCGTGGAGCGTGAAAATTCTGCGCGCGCTGGAGCGTGGCGAAGGCCAGCCGGGGGATATCGAGACACTTGAGCAACTGTGTCGTTTCCTCGGACCGGGTAAAACCTTCTGCGCGCATGCGCCGGGCGCGGTTGAGCCACTGCAAAGCGCAATTAAGTATTTCCGCGAAGAATTCGAAGCTGGCATCAAGCAGCCGTTCAGCAATACCCATTTAATCAATGGTATTCAGCCGAACCTGCTCAAAGAGCGCTGGTGAGTTAACGATTTTTAATTTGGAAGCATGCTAATGGCTACGATTCATGTAGACGGCAAAGAATACGAGGTCAACGGCGCGGACAACCTGCTACAGGCATGTCTGTCCCTCGGCCTTGATATTCCGTATTTTTGCTGGCACCCGGCGCTGGGAAGCGTCGGTGCTTGCCGCCAGTGTGCGGTGAAGCAATACCAAAACGCGGAAGATACGCGTGGTCGCCTGGTGATGTCCTGTATGACGCCAGCCACCGACGGTACCTTTATCTCTATTGACGACGAAGAAGCGAAACAGTTCCGTGAAAGCGTGGTGGAGTGGCTGATGACTAACCACCCGCACGACTGTCCGGTCTGTGAAGAGGGCGGTAACTGCCATCTTCAGGATATGACCGTGATGACGGGGCATAGTTTCCGCCGCTACCGTTTCACCAAACGTACCCACCGCAACCAGGATCTGGGGCCGTTCATCTCGCACGAAATGAACCGCTGCATCGCCTGCTACCGTTGTGTGCGTTACTACAAAGATTATGCCGACGGCACCGATCTGGGCGTCTATGGCGCGCATGACAACGTCTACTTCGGGCGTCCGGAAGACGGTACGCTGGAAAGCGAATTCTCCGGTAACCTGGTCGAGATTTGCCCGACCGGCGTCTTCACCGATAAAACGCACTCCGAGCGTTACAACCGTAAATGGGACATGCAGTTTGCGCCGAGCATCTGCCAGCAGTGTTCCATCGGCTGTAACATCAGCCCGGGCGAGCGCTATGGCGAATTACGCCGTATCGAAAACCGTTACAACGGTACCGTTAACCACTACTTCCTCTGCGACCGCGGTCGTTTCGGCTATGGCTATGTGAACCTGAAAGACCGTCCGCGTCAGCCGGTTCAGCGCCGCGGCGATGACTTTATTACTCTCAACGCCGAGCAGGCGATGCAGGGCGCGGCGGATATTCTGCGCCAGTCGAAGAAAGTGATCGGTATCGGTTCGCCACGCGCCAGCATTGAGAGCAACTTTGCGCTGCGTGAACTGGTTGGTGCGGAAAACTTCTACACCGGTATCGCGCGCGGCGAGCAGGAACGTCTGCAACTGGCGCTGAAAGTGCTGCGTGAAGGCGGCATTTACACCCCGGCGCTGCGGGAAATCGAATCTTATGACGCGGTACTGGTCTTGGGCGAAGACGTTACCCAGACCGGCGCGCGCGTTGCGCTGGCGGTACGTCAGGCGGTGAAAGGTAAAGCGCGTGAAATGGCGGCGGCGCAGAAAGTGGCCGACTGGCAGATTGCGGCCATCCTTAACATCGGCCAGCGTGCCAAACATCCGCTGTTCGTGACCAACGTGGACGACACCCGTCTGGATGATATCGCCGCCTGGACCTATCGCGCGCCGGTGGAAGATCAGGCGCGCCTGGGCTTTGCGATTGCCCATGCGCTGGACAATACAGCGCCTGCGGTTGACGGTATCGACAGCGACTTGCAAAACAAAATTGATGTCATTGTGCAGGCGTTGGCCGGCGCGAAAAAACCGCTGATTATCTCCGGCACTAACGCCGGTAGCAGTGAGGTGATTCAGGCGGCCGCCAACGTGGCGAAAGCGCTGAAAGGCCGTGGCGCCGACGTCGGTATTACTATGATTGCCCGTTCCGTGAACAGCATGGGGCTGGGTATGATGGGCGGCGGTTCGCTTGACGATGCGTTGGGCGAGCTGGAAACCGGCAACGCGGACGCGGTGGTGGTGCTGGAAAACGATCTCCACCGTCATGCAAGCGCTACGCGCGTGAACGCCGCGCTCGCCAAAGCGCCGCTGGTGATGGTGGTTGACCATCAGCGCACGGCGATTATGGAAAACGCGCATCTGGTGCTTTCCGCGGCAAGCTTCGCCGAAAGCGATGGTACGGTCATCAACAACGAAGGCCGCGCGCAGCGCTTCTTCCAGGTTTATGATCCGGCCTACTACGATAACAAGACGATTATGCTGGAAAGCTGGCGCTGGCTGCATTCGCTGCACAGCACCGTCGAAAACCGCGAAGTGGACTGGACTCAGCTTGACCACGTGATCGACGCGGTCATTGCCGCCATGCCGCAATTTGCCGGCATTAAAGACGCCGCGCCGGATGCGACCTTCCGCATTCGTGGGCAGAAGCTGGCGCGCGAACCGCATCGTTACAGCGGTCGTACGGCGATGCGCGCCAATATCAGCGTGCATGAACCACGTCAGCCGCAGGATAAAGACACCATGTTCGCCTTCTCGATGGAAGGGAATAACCAACCGACTGCCCCGCGATCTGAAATTCCGTTCGCCTGGGCGCCGGGCTGGAACTCCCCGCAGGCGTGGAACAAATTCCAGGATGAAGTGGGCGGCAAACTGCGTCACGGCGATCCGGGCGTGCGTTTGATTGAAGCGACTGAGGGCGGTCTGGATTATTTCACTACCGTGCCGGCAAGCTTCCAGGCGCAGGACGGTCAGTGGCGTATTGCGCCGTATTACCACCTGTTTGGCAGCGACGAATTGTCTCAGCGTTCTCCGGTCTTCCAGAGCCGTATGCCGCAGCCGTATATCAAACTTAACCCGGCGGATGCCGCGAAGTTGGGCGTCAATGCCGGGACGCGCGTCTCCTTTAGCTACGATGGCAATACGGTGACGCTGCCGGTTGAAATCTCTGAAGGGTTAGCGGCAGGGCAGGTAGGGCTGCCGATGGGTATGCCTGGCATCGCGCCGGTTCTGGCTGGCGCGCGTCTTGAGGATCTGCGGGAGGCGCAACAATGAGTTGGATTACACCGGATCTGATTGAGATCCTGCTGAGCATTCTCAAAGCGGTGGTGATTCTGCTGGTGGTCGTCACCTGCGGGGCCTTCATGAGCTTTGGCGAACGTCGTCTGCTGGGTCTGTTCCAGAACCGTTATGGACCAAACCGCGTTGGCTGGGGTGGCTCGCTCCAGCTGGTCGCGGATATGATCAAGATGTTCTTTAAAGAAGACTGGATCCCGAAATTCTCGGATCGCGTCATCTTTACCCTGGCGCCGATGATCGCGTTTACTTCGCTGCTGCTCTCCTTCGCCATTGTGCCGGTTAGCCCTAATTGGGTGGTGGCCGATTTAAACATCGGGATTTTGTTCTTCCTGATGATGGCCGGTCTGGCGGTTTACGCGGTTCTGTTCGCCGGTTGGTCGAGCAACAACAAATACTCGCTGCTGGGCGCGATGCGCGCGTCTGCCCAGACGGTGAGCTACGAAGTGTTCCTTGGTCTTTCCCTGATGGGCGTGGTGGCGCAGGCCGGTTCATTTAATATGACCGATATCGTCAATAACCAGGCGCATCTGTGGAACGTGATTCCGCAATTCTTTGGGTTTGTTACTTTCGCCATCGCGGGCGTAGCGGTCTGTCACCGTCACCCGTTTGACCAGCCGGAAGCCGAGCAGGAACTGGCGGACGGTTACCACATCGAATATTCCGGGATGAAATTCGGTCTGTTCTTCGTGGGGGAGTACATCGGCATCGTCACCGTTTCCGCGCTGATGGTAACGCTGTTCTTCGGTGGCTGGCATGGCCCGTTCTTACCGCCATTCGTCTGGTTCACGCTGAAAACCGCGTTCTTCATGATGATGTTCATTTTGATTCGTGCGTCGTTACCGCGTCCGCGTTATGACCAGGTAATGTCCTTCGGCTGGAAAGTTTGCCTGCCGCTGACGCTCATCAACTTGCTGGTAACGGCGGCTGTCATTCTGTGGCAGGCGCAATAAGGGACACAAAGACCATGACCTTAAAAGAATTATTAGTAGGTTTCGGCACTCAGGTACGCAGTATCTGGATGATCGGCCTGCATGCGTTCGCCAAACGCGAAACGCGGATGTATCCGGAAGAGCCGGTCTATTTACCGCCCCGTTACCGTGGTCGTATCGTGCTCACGCGCGACCCGGACGGTGAAGAGCGCTGCGTTGCCTGTAACCTGTGCGCGGTAGCCTGTCCGGTAGGCTGTATCTCTCTGCAAAAAGCGGAGACCAAAGATGGCCGCTGGTATCCGGAATTTTTCCGCATTAACTTCTCACGCTGCATCTTCTGCGGTCTGTGCGAAGAAGCGTGCCCGACCACGGCGATTCAGTTGACCCCGGACTTCGAACTGGGCGAATACAAACGTCAGGATCTGGTGTACGAAAAAGAGGATCTGCTGATTTCCGGTCCGGGCAAATACCCGGAATATAACTTCTACCGGATGGCGGGTATGGCAATCGACGGCAAAGATAAAGGCGAAGCAGAGAACGAAGCTAAGCCTATCGACGTCAAGAGCCTGTTACCGTAAGGAGAGGGCAATGGAATTCGCTTTTTATATCTGTGGCCTGATAGCCATCCTCGCGACCCTGCGAGTGATCACCCATACCAATCCGGTACACGCGCTGTTGTATCTGGTGATATCGCTATTGGCGATTTCCGGGGTGTTCTTTTCGCTGGGCGCTTATTTTGCCGGTGCGCTGGAAATTATCGTCTACGCAGGCGCCATCATGGTGCTGTTTGTGTTCGTGGTGATGATGCTCAACCTCGGCGGCAGCGAAATCGAACAGGAACGCCAGTGGCTGAAGCCGCAGGTGTGGATTGGTCCGGCGGTTTTGTCGGCCATTATGCTGGCGGTCATTGTGTACGCCATTCTGGGCGTTAACGACCAGGGCATCGACGGCACGCCGATTAGCGCGAAAGCGGTGGGCATCACGCTGTTCGGGCCTTATGTTCTGGCGGTCGAACTGGCGTCTATGCTGCTGCTGGCAGGCCTGGTGGTGGCGTTCCACGTCGGTCGTGAAGAGCGTGCGGGCGAAGTGCTAAGCAACCGCGCCGATGACCGCGCGAAAAGAAAAACGGAGGAGCGCGCATGATCCCCTTAACACACGGACTGATCCTCGCTGCGATTTTATTCGTCCTGGGTTTAACCGGTCTGGTTATCCGCCGCAATCTGCTGTTTATGCTGATCGGGCTGGAAATCATGATTAACGCCTCCGCGCTGGCCTTTGTGGTCGCCGGGAGCTACTGGGGCCAGACCGATGGTCAGGTGATGTACATTCTCGCCATCAGCCTTGCGGCTGCGGAAGCGAGTATTGGACTTGCGCTGTTGCTGCAACTCCATCGCCGTCGCCAGAACCTGAACATCGATTCAGTAAGTGAGATGCGTGGATGAACATGCTTGCCTTAACCATTATTCTGCCATTGATTGGCTTTGTATTGCTGGCGTTCTCTCGCGGACGCTGGTCGGAAAATCTCTCCGCGACCATTGGCGTGGGCTCCGTTGGTCTGGCGGCGTTGGTGACAGCGTTTGTCGGGATGGATTTCTTCGCCAACGGCAAACAGGCGTTCAGCCAGCCGCTGTGGACGTGGATGTCGGTCGGTAACTTCAACATCGGTTTTAACCTGGTGCTGGACGGCCTGTCGCTGACCATGCTCTCTGTGGTCACCGGCGTCGGCTTCTTGATCCACATGTTCGCGTCCTGGTACATGCGTGGAGAAGAGGGTTACTCCCGCTTCTTCGCTTATACCAACCTGTTTATCGCCAGCATGGTTGTTCTGGTGCTGTCCGATAACCTGCTGTTGATGTACCTCGGCTGGGAAGGCGTGGGCCTGTGCTCTTATCTGTTGATCGGCTTCTATTACAGCGATCCGAAGAATGGCGCAGCGGCAATGAAAGCCTTCGTGGTGACCCGTGTCGGTGACGTGTTCCTCGCCTTCGCGCTGTTCATCCTCTACAACGAACTGGGCACGCTGAACTTCCGCGAAATGGTCGAGCTGGCGCCAGCGCACTTTGCTGACGGCAACAACATGCTGATGTGGGCGACGCTGATGCTGCTGGGCGGCGCGGTCGGTAAATCTGCGCAGCTACCGTTGCAGACCTGGCTTGCCGACGCGATGGCCGGTCCGACGCCGGTCTCCGCGCTGATCCACGCCGCTACCATGGTCACCGCCGGTGTCTACCTGATCGCTCGTACCCATGGTCTGTTCCTGATGACCCCGGAAATTCTGCATCTGGTGGGCATTATCGGGGCGATTACGCTGGTAATGGCAGGTTTCGCTGCGCTGGTGCAGACCGACATCAAACGCGTGCTGGCCTATTCTACCATGAGCCAGATTGGCTACATGTTCCTGGCGCTGGGCGTACAGGCGTGGGATGCGGCGATTTTCCATCTGATGACCCATGCGTTCTTCAAAGCGCTGCTGTTCCTGGCGTCCGGCTCGGTGATTCTGGCCTGTCATCACGAACAGAACATCTTCAAGATGGGCGGCCTGCGTAAGTCAATTCCGCTGGTGTATGCCTGCTTCCTGGTCGGTGGCGCCGCGCTCTCCGCGCTGCCGCTGATTACCGCAGGCTTCTTCAGTAAAGACGAAATCCTTGCCGGGGCGATGGCGAATGGCCATATCAATCTGATGGTGGCGGGTCTGGTCGGCGCGTTCATGACCTCGCTGTACACCTTCCGGATGATTTTCATCGTATTCCACGGGAAAGAACAAATTCATGCTCATGCAGGGAAGGGGATTACCCACCATCTGCCGCTGATTGTCCTGATGATTCTGTCTACCTTTGTTGGCGCGCTGATTGTGCCGCCATTGCAGGGGGTGCTGCCGCAGACAACTGAACTGGCGCATGGTCGCGTCATGACGCTGGAAATTACCTCTGGCGTAGTGGCGATTGCCGGCATCCTGATTGCCGCATGGCTGTGGCTGGGTAAACGCACGCTGGTGACGTCGATCGCCAACAGCGCGCCGGGCCGTCTGCTGGGGACCTGGTGGTATAACGCCTGGGGCTTTGACTGGCTGTACGACAAAGTATTCGTCAAGCCATTCCTCGGTATCGCCTGGCTGCTGAAGCGCGACCCGCTTAATGCGTTGATGAACATTCCGGCTATCCTTTCCCGTTTTGCAGGCAAAGGCCTGGTACTGAGCGAGAACGGTTATTTGCGCTGGTATGTGGCATCCATGAGCATCGGCGCTGTCGTTGTGCTGGCACTGTTGATGGTACTGCGTTGAGTTTGTTGGCTGGATGAACGACTGCCGGATGACGCAGTGCTTATCCGGCCTACAAACCCAAAAATAATTTTTAGAATTCGTTGAAAATCTGTTCCTGAAGTACAGGCGTCATCGGCGAAGTCAGACCGGATACCGCCAGCGCACAGCAACCGGAGCGTACTGAAGTACGTGAGGATGATTCGCGAAGCTCACCCCTACGGGGCCGTCCTTACGGACGTTCAAAACGCGCTGCGTTTTGTGTGAGCACTGGCAGGATTTGGGCTGACGAGTGAGATAGCCTGAGCAGGAGTAAATATAAGGGACATACTTAGCTATGTTATTACCCTGGTTGATATTAATCCCCTTTATCGGCGGCTTTCTGTGCTGGCAGACCGAACGCTTTGGCGTGAAGGTGCCGCGCTGGATAGCGCTGATTACCATGGGGCTGACGCTGGCGCTCGGTCTGCAATTGTGGTTGCAGGGCGGCTATTCACTGACGCAATCCGCCGGTATTCCGCAGTGGCAATCTGAATTTGTTCTGCCGTGGATCCCGCGTTTTGGCATCTCTATCCATCTGGCGCTCGACGGACTGTCGCTGCTAATGGTGGTGCTGACCGGCCTGCTCGGCGTTCTGGCGGTGCTTTGCTCCTGGCGAGAAATCGAAAAATATCAGGGCTTCTTCCACCTGAACCTGATGTGGATCTTAGGCGGCGTTATCGGCGTGTTCCTGGCCATCGACATGTTCCTGTTCTTCTTCTTCTGGGAAATGATGCTGGTGCCGATGTACTTCCTGATAGCGCTGTGGGGCCACAAAGCTTCTGACGGGAAAACGCGTATCACGGCGGCGACCAAGTTCTTCATCTACACCCAGGCGAGTGGTCTGGTGATGCTGATTGCCATCCTGGCGCTGGTCTTTGTGCACTACAACGCGACCGGCGTGTGGACCTTCAACTATGAAGAGCTGCTGAATACGCCGATGTCCCACGGAGTGGAATATCTGCTGATGCTGGGCTTCTTCATCGCCTTCGCGGTGAAAATGCCGGTGGTGCCGCTGCATGGCTGGCTGCCGGATGCGCACTCCCAGGCGCCGACCGCCGGTTCTGTCGACCTGGCCGGTATCTTGCTGAAAACCGCCGCTTACGGTCTGCTGCGTTTCTCCCTGCCATTGTTCCCGAACGCGTCGGCGGAGTTTGCGCCGATCGCTATGTGGCTTGGCGTTATCGGCATTTTCTACGGCGCGTGGATGGCCTTTACCCAATACGACATCAAGCGTCTGATTGCTTATACCTCCGTTTCCCACATGGGCTTCGTGCTGATCGCTATCTACACCGGCAGTCAGCTGGCGTACCAGGGCGCGGTGATTCAGATGATTGCGCACGGTTTGTCCGCAGCCGGTCTGTTCATTCTGTGTGGCCAGTTGTACGAACGTCTGCATACGCGTGACATGCGTATGATGGGCGGCCTGTGGGGCAAGATGAAGTGGTTGCCTGCGCTGTCCATGTTCTTTGCGGTGGCGACGCTCGGGATGCCGGGCACCGGTAACTTCGTTGGCGAATTTATGATTCTGTTCGGCAGCTACCAGGTGGTGCCGATGATTACCGTGATCTCCACCTTTGGGCTGGTATTCGCCTCTGTATACTCGCTGGCGATGCTGCATCGCGCTTACTTCGGTAAAGCGAAGAGCCAGATTGCCAGCCAGGAACTGCCAGGGATGTCGCTGCGCGAGCTGTTTATCATTCTGTTGCTGGTGGTGCTTCTGGTACTGCTTGGCTTCTATCCGCAGCCGATTCTGGATACCTCGCATTCTGCGATGAGCAACATCCAGCAGTGGTTTGTTAATTCCGTTACTACTACAAGGCCGTAAATCGCCATGACAATAACTCCACAACACCTGATTGCGCTGCTACCGCTGCTGATCGTCGGCTTGACGGTGGTGGTTGTGATGCTCTCCATTGCGTGGCGACGCAATCACTTCCTCAATGCCACGCTGTCGGTCATTGGGCTTAACGCTGCTCTGGTTTCGCTTTGGTTTGTCGGCCAGGCCGGGGCAATGGACGTCACGCCGCTGATGCGCGTTGACGGCTTTGCGATGCTCTACACCGGGCTGGTGCTGCTGGCGAGCCTCGCCACCTGTACCTTTGCCTACCCGTGGCTGGAAGGCTATAACGATAACCAGGAAGAGTTCTACCTGCTGGTGTTAATCGCCAGCCTGGGCGGAATTCTGCTGGCGAACGCTAACCATCTGGCGGCGCTGTTCCTCGGTATTGAACTGATCTCGCTGCCGCTGTTCGGCCTGATTGGTTATGCTTTCCGCCAGAAACGCTCGCTGGAAGCCAGTATCAAATACACCATCCTCTCCGCCGCCGCCTCGTCTTTCCTGCTGTTCGGGATGGCGCTGGTCTATGCGCAGTCCGGCAACCTGTCTTTCGAAGCGCTCGGTAAGAGCCTCGGCGATGGTATGCTGCACGAGCCGTTGCTGCTGGCGGGCTTTGGCCTGATGATTGTCGGTCTGGGCTTTAAACTCTCTCTGGTGCCGTTCCACCTGTGGACGCCAGACGTTTATCAGGGCGCGCCTGCGCCGGTTTCCACCTTCCTGGCGACGGCGAGCAAAATTGCTATCTTCGGCGTGGTGATGCGTCTGTTCCTCTATGCGCCGGTAGGCGATAGCGAAGCGGTACGCGTGGTGCTGGGCATTATCGCCTTTGCCTCTATCATCTTTGGTAACCTGATGGCGCTGAGCCAGACCAACATCAAACGTCTGCTCGGTTACTCTTCTATCTCTCACCTCGGCTATCTGCTGGTGGCGCTGATTGCCCTGCAGAGCGGCGAGATGTCGATGGAAGCGGTTGGCGTTTACCTGGCCGGTTATCTGTTCAGCAGCCTCGGCGCGTTTGGCGTGGTCAGCCTGATGTCCAGCCCGTTCCGCGGCCCGGATGCCGATTCCCTGTACTCTTACCGTGGTCTGTTCTGGCACCGTCCGGTTCTTGCCGCGGTGATGACGGTGATGATGCTGTCGCTGGCAGGTATCCCGATGACGCTGGGCTTTATCGGCAAATTTTACGTGTTGGCGGTCGGCGTTCAGGCCAGCTTGTGGTGGCTGGTCGCCGCCGTGGTAGTGGGTTCCGCGATTGGTTTGTACTACTACCTGCGCGTTGCGGTGAGTCTCTACCTGCACGCGCCGCAGCAACCGGGACGCGACGCGCCGACAAACTGGCAGTACAGCGCAGGCGGTATCGTGGTGCTGATCTCCGCGTTGCTGGTGTTGGTACTGGGCGTCTGGCCGCAGCCGCTGATTAGCCTTGTGCAACTGGCGATGCCGCTGATGTAATGCCGCGTTGATGATGTCAATAACCGCCGATTTATCGGCGGTTGAGGCTGATGACCAACACCGGAGCCTCTAAATGTTGGATTGCATCCAACTTATGAAAACCTGTGACGCATAGAGACCATAGACTCGTTGGGTGAGGCGTAGCCGAAACCCAACACTTTTCCAACGAACACAGAACCAGATGCCGGATAAGGCGTAGTCGCCATCCGGCATCAACGTTGTATTCCCCTTTGTCAGCAATCCGACAGCGCCGCCAGGCGCTATTATATTCACATCTCCTCTATATTCCCCCTGAATAATAGACTGAAGCGATAAAATTCAACGCCAGCCAGCTTTGTTAATATAATTCGCAGTAATGTTATTTTGATTTATTTAATTTACATGAATCCAAACGGTAGAATTACTAATTATTACTGCAACCTCTAAGTGCATATAATCGTTAAATAAATTTATTTACATATCATGTCATGCTAATGTTCATTTATAAATTTTAATAAAATGACAAATTCCGATTTATTATGTCGTAAACGTTACTCCGATATAGCCGGGTTTTGTGCTGCTCCACGGAGGTAAACAAAAAGGACAAAAAGAAAATAAGGACATAGTAAGTGAACAAAACCTACAATATTATATGGAACGCCGCCCGCGGCATGTATATTGTCACCTCCGAACTGGCGCGCAGCGGTAGCCGCGCTATCGTCAGCGTCAGCGCCTCGTGCGCGGTAACTCTGCTGGCGATGGATGCTGCCCCCGCCGTCGCAGAGGAAACGCGAGTTTCCATTCCCTCCCAGACCACCACCTACACCCTGTCAGGCGCTACGCCGTTCGTCGTGGAAACGGGCAATACCATCGCCACCGACACAGCGGCCAGCGCCGCCATCGTCGGCGATAACAGCAACGACTGGGATCTGCTGATTGAAAGCGGCGCTGTCGTGGGGAGCAGCCTGATCGACAGCCAGGCGATGAACCTGGATTCGTTAACGGGCGCCACCAGCGTACATAACCAGGGGACGATCACCGGTTCCAGCGCGGATGGAACGATATTGCTTCAAAACGGCGGCAGCGTGATCAATGATGGCCGGATCGAGAACAGCGCAATCTACGTTCATAATCTCGACCTCGGCGCCCCCGAAATAGATGCCGCCATTTATATGCTCAACGGCGGCAGTTATGTCAGCAGCGAAAACGGTGTGTTGAAAGGCGTTTCCGGGGTGATCGTCCAGAGCGGCGAGGTCCACATCACCAACGGCGGGACGATTAACTCCGATGGCTCCTGGCGCTCTTATGGCGTCGAGCTTCGGGGCGGCGCTTACGGTACGATTGTCAATACCGGCACCATTATCACCACGGCCAGCGATGGTTCAGGCGAGATTGAGGATGCGGCGATTTATGCCCATACCTTTGATGATATCGCGGCGGGCGATTATGTTTCTGTTGATAATAGCGGTCTTTTGCAGTCTGATTTTATTGCCGTCGCGCTCTATCACGGCGCGCATTTTGAAGTGATCAACCGCGCCGGCGGGGTGATCACGGCGGGAAACAGCAGCCTCGTCGGCATCCAGTCCGCCGCCATGGAACTTAAAGCGGGCGTCGACAACCTCGTCACCAATGACGGCACGATTTCCGCATATGGCACTGCCAATACTTACGGCATCCATTATGGCGAAAGTACCTCCGGCGGCGTTATCACCAATACCGGCTCCATTACCACCACGGGCGGCGGCTCGGGAGATGCCAGCGTCTATGTCCACGGCAACGGCGACGGCACCATCGTTAATAACAGCGGAACCATGAGTTCCACCGTCTATGGCGTCTATCTCGACTCGGCACGTTCCAAAGGCCATACGCTCAATAACCAGGCTGGGGGCGCAATTTCGGCCAACACGGCGGTGGCGATTAATGGCAACGGCAATACCATCACCAACCAGGGGAAGATGACCGGCGTAAGCGACGGCCTCCTTATCAGCGGCAATAACAATATCGTCACCACCTCAGGCGGTGAAATTTCAGGCAAAAATGGTATCCGCGTCAGTAAAGGCAGCGGCAACCAGATAACGGCCAAAAGTGGAAGTAAGATTACCGCCACCAGCACCGGCATCAGTATCGCGAGCGGCAATAACCAGGTCACGACCGAAAGCGGAAGCGCTATCGTCGCCAAAGACAACGGCATTCTGATTAACAGCGGCGCCAACAACGTCACCAATGGCGGCAGCATCGCGGCGACCGGCTCCAGTATCTCTTACGGCATCCAGTACAATAGCGGCACCAGCGGCACTATCACCAACACCGGCACCATTACCACAACGGGTAAAGGCGCCGGGGACGCGAGCGTCTATGCCCACGGCGGCGCCGTCACGATTAACAACAGCGGCACGATGGACTCCTCGGTATTCGGCGTCTACGTCACCACGGGCCACACGCTCAATAACCTGGCGGGCGGCTCCATCACGGCAAATACCGCCGTTCAGCTCAACGGCAATAACAATACGCTCGCTAATGCGGGAGCAATCCTGGGCGACACCAATGGCGTAACCATTAGCGGCTCCGGCAACACTCTGACCAATCAGGGGAAAATAACCGGCGTAACCAACGCCGTTCTCATCAATAGCGGCAGCAAGAACAACACCCTCACCCTCAATACCGGTACGGAGATGTCCGGCAGCATTACCGACGGCAACAATAGCGCCAGCGCCAACAATAATCTGATTCTGGACGGAGAGGGTACGCTGGGCAGCAGCATCAGCGGCCTGAACAGCGTGACCAGCAGCGGCGACTGGACGCTGTCGGGCGCGACGATGAACCTCTCGGGAACGACCAACAGCGCGCTTTGGGTAAAATCCGGCACGCTGATAGTGAACGGCGCGATGACCGCCAAAGGCGCGACCGTCGATAGCGGCACGACGCTACAGATTGGCAACGGCGGCACGCTGGGCGCGTTCAACGGCAACATTGTTGACAACGGCACGCTGACGTTTAACCGCAGCGATGCCGCCGCCTACGGCAGCGTCATCAGCGGTAGCGGCAACGTGGTAAAACAGGGCGGCGGCGAGCTGACGCTCAGTAACAACAACAGCTACAGCGGCGGCACCACCATTGCAGAGGGAACGCTGACCGCCACCGCTGGCGGCGCGCTGGGCAGCGGCAATATCGACAACCGCGCTTACCTCAAACTGGAAGCGGCAAGCGCCAGCGATCCCTTTATCGTGGCGGATCTCACCACCCACAGCGGCGCCACCGTTGAAATCGGCGCGGGCAGCACGCTACAGGCCAATACCCTGACCCAGCAGGACGGCAGCACGCTGACGGCCGATTTGACGGCGACCAGCGGCCCCGCCATCCGCGCAAAAAACGTGAATCTGGACGGCACGCTGAATGTCGCTTCGCCCGCCAGCCAGGAGCCGATACGCAGCACCGACGATCTGATCTCCCTGGCGCTTATCGAATCGGACAACGCCATTAGCGGCGATTTTGACGACATCACTATCAACGGCAACGCCATGAACCCGGACGCGTTTATTACCGTCGTGGGGCAGAAAAACGTCAATGACACACACTATGATCTGGTTGAGACGTTGACGTGGTATGCCGATCGCGACAACGCCGCCATCGACGCCCACGGCACCTTCAACCTGGCGGATGCCGACGACAGTTTTACGGTCAACACGGTGCTGGAAAACGTTGACGCCAACAGCGGCTGGAACGGCCAGTCGCTTACCAAAACCGGCGCAGGCACGCTGATCCTGAATGCGGAAAACACCTATACCGGCGGCACCACTATCAGCGACGGTACGCTGGTCGCCAACAACGTTGAGGCGCTGGGTACCGGCAATGTCACCGACAACGCCACGCTGGAGCTGAACACCGGCGGCGATTTTGACAACGCCATCAGCGGCAGCGGCCAGGTGGTGAAATCCGGCGACAAGACGCTCACGCTCTCCGGCGCCAATTCTTATACCGGCGGCACCACCATCAGCGGCGGCACGCTGGTCGCCACCAACGTTGAGGCGCTGGGCAGCGGCGACGTCACCGACAACGCCACGCTGGAGCTGAACACCGGCGGCACGTTCGACAACGTCATCAGCGGCAGCGGCCAGGTGGTGAAATCCGGCGACGAGATGCTCACTCTCTCCGGCGCCAATTCTTATACCGGCGGCACCACCATCAGCGGCGGCACGCTGGTCGTCAGCAACGTTGAGGCGCTGGGCAGCGGCGACGTCACCGACAACGCCACGCTGGAGCTGAACACCGGCGGTGATTTTGACAACAACATCGGCGGTACGGGCAGCGTGGTGAAATCCGGCGACAAGACGCTCACGCTCTCCGGCGCCAATTCTTACACCGGCGGCACCACCATCAGCGGCGGTACGCTGATTGCCACCAACGTTGAGGCGCTGGGTACCGGCAACGTCACCGACGACGCCACGCTGGAGCTGAACACCGGCGGCGATTTTGACAACGCCATCAGCGGCAGCGGCCAGGTGGTGAAATCCGGCGACGAGACGCTCACGCTCTCCGGCGCCAATTCTTATACCGGCGGCACCACCATCAGCGGCGGCACGCTGGTCGCCAGCAACGTTGACGCGCTGGGCAGCGGCGACGTTACCGACAACGCCACGCTGGAGATGAATACCGGCGGCGATTTTGACAACAACATCGGCGGTACGGGCAGCGTGGTGAAATCCGGCGACAAGACGCTCACGCTCTCCGGCGCCAATTCTTACACCGGCGGCACCACCATCAGCGGCGGCACGCTGGTCGCCAGCAACGTTGAGGCGCTGGGGAGTGGCGACGTCACCGACAACGCCACGCTGGAGATGAATACCGGCGGTGACTTCGCCAACAATATCGGCGGTACGGGCAGCGTGGTGAAATCCGGCGACAAGACGCTCACGCTTTCCGGCGCCAATTCTTACACCGGCGGCACCACCATCAGCGGCGGCACGCTGATCGCCAGCAACGTTGAGGCGCTGGGCAGCGGCGACATTACCGACAACGCCGTGCTGGAACTGAACACCGGCGGTGATTTTGACAACGCCATCAGCGGCAGCGGGCAGGTGGTGAAATCCGGCGACGAGACGCTCACGCTTTCCGGCACCAATACTTACACCGGCGGCACCACCATCAGCGGCGGCACGCTGATTGCCACTCACGTCAACGCGCTGGGTACGGGCGCTATCGACAACCGCGCCAGCCTGTTGCTGGACGCCAGCGGCCAGTTTGCGGTAACGGATCTCACCACCGAAAGCGGCGGCAACACCGAAATCGGCGCAGGCAGCACGTTACAGGCGACCACGCTGACGCAAAAAAGCGATAGCACGCTGACCATCAACCTGAACAGCAACACCGCCGATCCTGTTATCCACGCCGCTTCTCAGGTCTCGCTGGCCGGTACGCTGGACATCACCGGCGTCGGCGATGTGCTGGACAGCGATCCCGCCAGCACGGACGATCTGGATACCTTCACCCTGATCGCGTCAGACAAAACCATTGCGGGCGATTTTGAAAAGCTTACCGTCGCCGGAATGGACGCCGATCTGGCCGACTTTATCACCGTCGATGGCCGCATTGATGACACGGGCAAGCAGTACGAACTGACCACCGCCCTGACATGGTATGCCGACCGCGACGACGCCGTTACCGACGCCCACGGCACGTTTAACCTGACCAATGCCGACGGCAGTTTTGCGGTCAATACGGTGCTGGAAAACGTTGACGCCACGCTCGATCCCGACAGCGCCACCGGCTGGGACGGCACATCGCTGATCAAACAGGGCGCAGGCACGCTGATCCTGAATGCGGAAAACACCTATACCGGCGGCACCACCATCAGCGGCGGCACGCTGGTCGCCACTAACGTTGACGCGCTAGGCAGCGGCGACGTCACCGACGACGCTACGCTGGAGCTGAACACCGGCGGCACGTTCGACAACGCCATCAGCGGCAGCGGTCAGGTGGTCAAATCCGGCGACAAGATGCTCACGCTTTCCGGCGCCAACAGCTACAGCGGCGGCACGCTCATCAGCGACGGCACGCTGGTCGCCAGCAACGTTGAGGCGCTGGGTACCGGCGACGTCACCAACGACGCCGTGCTGGAACTGAACACCGGCGGCGATTTTGACAACGCCATCAGCGGCAGCGGGCAGGTGGTGAAATCCGGCGACGAGACGCTCACGCTTTCCGGCAGCAATACTTATACCGGCGGTACCCTTATCAGCGGCGGCACGCTGGTCGCCATCAACGTTGAGGCGTTGGGCAGCGGCGACGTCACCGACAACGCCACGCTGGAGCTGAATACCGGCGGTGACTTCGCCAACAACATTGGCGGTACGGGCAGCGTGGTGAAATCCGGCGACGAGACGCTCACGCTTTCTGGCGCCAATTCTTACACCGGCGGCACCACCATCAGCGGCGGCACGCTGGTCGCCAGCAACGTTGAGGCGCTGGGCAGCGGCGACGTCACCGACAACGCCGTGCTGGAACTGAACACCGGCGGTGACTTTACCAACAGCATCAGCGGCAGCGGGCAGGTGGAAAAATCCGGCGACGACGTGCTGACGCTCTCAGGTGCCAACAGCTACAGCGGCGGCACGCTCATCAGCGACGGCACGCTGGTCGCCACCAACGTTGAGGCGCTGGGCAGCGGCGACGTTACCAACAACGCCGTGCTGGAACTGAACACCGGCGGCACGTTCGACAGCGCCATCAGCGGCAGCGGGCAGGTGGTGAAATCCGGCGACGAGACGCTCACGCTTTCCGGCAGCAATACTTATACCGGCGGCACCACCATCAACGACGGCACGCTGATTGCCACTAGCGTTGATGCGCTGGGAAGTGGCGACGTCACCGACAACGCCGTGCTGGAACTGAACACCGGCGGCGATTTTGACAACGCCATCAGCGGCAGCGGGCAGGTGGTGAAATCCGGCGACGAGACGCTCACGCTTTCCGGCACCAATTCTTACACCGATGGCACCACCATCAGCGGCGGCACGCTGGTTGCCACTAACCTTGAGGCGCTGGGCACCGGCGATGTTACCAACAACGCCACGCTGGAACTGAACACCGGCGGTGACTTTACCAACAACATCAGTGGCAGCGGGCAGGTGGTGAAATCCGGCGACGAGACGCTCACACTCTCCGGCGCCAATTCTTATACCGGCGGCACTACCATCAGCGGCGGCACGCTGGTCGCCAGCAACGTTGAGGCGTTGGGCAGCGGCGACGTTACCGACAACGCCACGCTGGAGCTGAACACCGGCGGTGATTTTGACAACGCCATCAGCGGCAGCGGGCAGGTGGTGAAATCCGGCGGCGACACGCTCACGCTTTCTGGCAACAACAGCTACACCGGCGGCACCCTTATCAGCGACGGCACGCTGGTCGCCAGCAACGTTGAGGCGCTGGGTAGCGGCAATATCGACAATTACGCCAGCCTGCAACTGAACGCCAGCGGCCAGTTCGTTACGGCAAATCTCACCACTCACGATAACGCCACCACCGCAATCGGCGCAGGCAGCGCATTGCGGGCAAATACGCTAACGCAGGAGGCGAACAGCACCCTGGCCGTACACCTGACCGACAGCAACAGCGACGCCATCGTCACCGCCGACCACGCCAACCTGGGCGGTACGCTGGATATTACCGGCATCGGCAACGTAGCGAAATCCTGGACCCGCGACGCGTACGCCTACACGCTGATTGACTCGGACAGCGCCATCGATAGCGATTTTGCGCAATTCACCGTAGCCGGTATGGACGCCAAACAGGTGGATTTTCTCACCGTCGATGGGCGCGTGAACGCCGACGACGACACCCGCTATGACGTAACCGCCTCGTTGTCCTGGTATGCTGACAGCGACAACGCCGCCACCGACGCTCACGGCACCTTCACCCTGAGCGAGCAAGGCCACAGCTTCACGCTGAACACCGCGCTGACGGACGTTGACGCCACGCTCGATCCCGACAGCGCCACCGACTGGGACGGCAAATCGCTCATCAAACGGGGCGCTGGCACGCTGATCCTGGGGGCGCAAAATACCTACAGCGGCGACACCGACGTGCAGGAGGGCGCGCTATGGCTGGCCGAAACGGCGACCATCGGCTCTGCGGGGAGCGCGCAGGCGGTTAATATCGCCGCGAACGCCGCCTTTGGCGGCCACAACGCCACGGTGAACGGCCATGTTAACAACCTGGGCAGCCTGTACTTTGTCGATACGTTCACTGTCAACGGCGATGTCGTCAACAGCAGCGCGATGATAAGCGGCAGCGACCAGCCCAACAATACGCTGACGATCGCGGGAAACTATACCGGCAACGACGGTCATCTCTATCTCAATACCCAACTGGGCGATGACAGCTCGCCCACCGATAAACTGATCGTCACCGGCGACACCGCCGGCAGCACCACGCTGCATATCACCAACGTCAATGGCCTGGGCGCACAAACGGTTAACGGTATTGAAGTTATTGAGGTGGGCGGTCAGTCCGACGGTGATTTTACGCTCTACAAAGGGCATGTTGATATTAACGCCTGGACCTACACGCTGAAACAAGACGGCGGCGACTGGTACTTGCGCTCCGAGTCTGATGACGTGCCGGACGACGGCGGTGAGGTCACTCCGCCTGACGATGGCGGCGAGGTCACTCCGCCTGACGATGGCGGCGAGGTCACTCCGCCTGACGATGGCGGCGATGTCACTCCGCCGGACGACGGTGGTGAGGTCACCCCGCCTGACGATGGCGGTGAGGTCACTCCGCCTGACGACGGCGGCGAGGTCACTCCGCCTGACGACGGCGGCGATATCACTCCGCCTGACGATGGCGGCGATATCACTCCACCTGACGGCGGCGACGTCACGCCCGTGGCGCCGCAGTACCGCGCCGACATTGGCGTTTATCTCGGCAACCAGTGGATGGCGCGCAACCTGCAAATGCAGACCCTCTATGACCGGGAAGGCAGCCAGTACCGTTCCGCCGACGGCAGCATCTGGATGCGTTTTAAGGCCGGTAAAGCCGAATCGCAGGCGGTTAACGGCAACGTAGATATCGACAGCGACTACTCGCAGTTCCAGCTCGGCGGCGACATCCTGACCTGGAGCGACGGCGCGCAGAGCGTCACCGTTGGCCTGATGGGCAGCTACATCAACGCCAGCACCGACAGCACCGGCAACCGGGGGGCGGACGGCAGCCAGTTCTCCGCCAACGGTAGCGTGGACGGCTACAACCTCGGCCTCTACGCCACCTGGTTTGCCGATGCTCAAAGCCATCGCGGGGCTTACATCGATAGCTGGTATCAGTACGGCGCTTACAACAACAGCGTGGATAACGACGGACTCAGCGCCAGCCGTTACGACTCCGCCGCGCACGCCGTCTCGCTGGAAACGGGTTATCGTTATGATATTGCGTTAAGCAACCGCAACACGGTCAGCCTGACACCGCAGGCGCAGGTCACCTGGCAGCGCTACAGCGCCGACACGGTTATTGACGATGGCGGTACCCGCATCAGCGGCCAGAACGATGATAGCTGGACGACGCGCTTAGGCGTGCGTGTGGACGGTAAACTGTACAAAGAGAGCGGCAGGATCCAGCCGTTTATGGAGGTCAACTGGCTGCACGCCAGCGACAATGCCTCGGCCACCTTTGGCGACACGAAGGTATCGCAGGATTTGCCGAACGACCGCGTGGAAGTGAAAGTGGGGATTCAGGCAAACATCAGCGAACGGCTAAGCGTCTACGCCCAGGCCGCCGGTCAGAAGGGAAAGAACGACTACGGCGACGCCAGCTTTAGCCTGAACATGCGCTATAACTGGTAGGTTGCTGACCAGGCATAGTACAACATTTATGCCGGATGGCGGCTACGCCTTATCCGGCCTGCAGGGTTATCAATATGTGATAATTCGTAGGCCTGATAAGCGAAGCGCCATCAGGCGTAGGTTGGGTAGAGCGCAACGCAACATTCGGTATCCGGTTCCGCAAGCAGGCAGTGGAACAACTCTCCCAACTGTTTTCGTGACCCGTTTCCCGGATAAATGTCTATCTCATCGACTTCAATTGGAAAAACTTGATCTGAAGCGTATTTCTGTCAGCGTTTTTCAGGGCGTCCGATCGCGCTCAGTTCATTATTTCATGTGACGGCGGCATATAATATCTTTCCATCAATAACGTGAGTGTCGGCACGGCTTAATGGATTGCTGTTTGGTGGGTTGTAAAAGGAAGTATCGGCGAGGGCACAGTGCAGATAGTCCCCCATCTTATATATTCACTTTTGGTAAATCGGTCACCTGTAAATAGTGTTCTTCACGCAGAATCTGTGGGTCGAACGCCAGCAACTGATTAAGTCGTTCATCTTAAACATAAATATTATTTGCCTCAAAAATATAATTATCTTTTTTATTATGGGTGGTTATTAACGCAGATAATACCATTTTCTACTTTCGTCATGCTGATAATAAAAGTAAAGCGGAATATAATGCAGAACATCTGCAGAGAATTACCCGAATATAATTGAAAAGGAATTTGTATGCTTAATGGAAAAACATTAATGCTGTTGTTGGGTGGGGTTGTTCTCTCGGGCTGTGGGCCGGAGCCCTCCGACCCGCAGGGAAATAATCCGGCTGAGTTAAAACAGGAGCAGGCTATCCAGAAAGAAAATAGCGCTCAGGCCGGGGATGACACTGTCCAGAAAAGACAAGCCGAGGCCGCCCAACAGGCTGCGAAAAAAGCAGCCGAATATAAAGCGAAAGCTGAAGCCAAAGCCCTGGCAGATGCCAAAGCGGGATCTCTGGCAACAGCCGAAGCACCGCAACATGAAATGCGGACACGTGCCTCGGCATCAAAAGCGTTCGCTGCACAAGGCGGTAATGTAATGGGGACCGCGCGTTACGAACACTACGATGAAAATCCGATTAAACAGGTAAGTCAGGCGCCGCTCGCCACGTTTAGTCTGGATGTAGACACTGGCAGCTACGCTAACGTGCGGCGCTTTCTGAATCAGGGGCAACTGCCGCCGCCGGAAGCCGTGCGGGTAGAAGAGATGCTGAACTATTTTCCCGCGCCTCAGCCCGTTGCGGATAAGCAGGATAACACTAAACCCATTGCGGCCTGTATACCGATGCCATTTGCGGTTAAATACGAACTGGCTCCCTCGCCGTGGAACGCGCAGCGTACGCTATTAAAAGTTGATGTTCAGGCCCGGGACATGCAGACCAGAGATCTGCCACCTGCCAACCTGGTTTTTCTCATTGATACTTCCGGTTCTATGCAGCCAGCGGAACGCCTGCCGTTGATCCAGTCGGCGCTAAAACTGCTGGTGAACGATCTGCGTGCGCAGGATAACATCACGATTGTGACCTACGCGGGCGGCACTCACGTCGCGCTGGCGTCTACAGCGGGAAATAACACAACCGCGATTAAAGCGGCAATTGATAATCTGGATGCTTACGGGAGTACCGGTGGTGAAGCGGGATTACGACTAGCCTACGAGCAGGCCGAAAAAGGGTTTATCAAAGGCGGCGTTAACCGCATTTTGTTGACCACCGACGGTGATTTTAACCTCGGTATTACCGATCCCAAAGACATCGAAGCGCTGGTAAAAAAAGAGCGCGAGAAAGGTATTACCTTATCTACGCTGGGCGTCGGCGATGACAATTTCAACGAAGCCATGATGGTGAGAATTGCTGATGTGGGTAACGGCAATTACAGCTACATCGACTCCCTCTCTGAGGCGCAAAAAGTCCTCAAGGATGAGATGCATCAAACGCTGGTCACCGTTGCCAAAGATGTAAAATCGCAAATCGAATTTAATCCGCAGTGGGTGACTGAGTACCGGCAGATTGGTTATGAAAAACGCCAACTGCGCGACGAGGATTTCAATAACGATAAGGTTGATGCCGGTGATATCGGCGCGGGTAAACACGTCACGCTATTCTTTGAACTGACGCTTAACGGGCAGAAAGCCTCGGTGGATAAACTGCGCTACGCTCAGAACAAAGCCGCCTCAAAGACAACAAAATCAAGCGAGCTGGCGTGGATCAAATTGCGCTGGAAAGCGCCGCAGGGCAGCGAAAGTACATTAGCCGAGTTCCCGGTCGTTATGGGAAAAATGCCGATCTTTGCTGACGCCTCTGAAGATTTTCGTTTCCGCGCGGCGGTAGCGGCTTTCGGGCAAAAACTGCGTGGCTCAGAAACGCTGGCAGATACGAGCTGGCCGCAAATTATTAAATGGGGTGAACAGGCGCGCGGAGAAGATAAACAAGGCTATCGCGCGGAGTTTATTAAACTGGTAAAACTGGCGGAAGGCTTGTCTCACTAAGCGTCAGGGGATGCCTGTACTGTAGGCATCCCCTGTTACGTCAGGCGCTTTTGCGGCTGATCAGTGGTCCCTGGCTGTTTGTTGCTGCGCGCTCCAGCACTTCCTGAATGACCGAAGAGAGTTCGTTAATCTCAAACTTGGCCACGTAGCCGTCGGCCTGCACTTTACGTATATGATCTTCGTTGGCGCTGCCGGAAAGGGAAGAGTGAATAACGACCGGGATCTTTTTCAGCCGTTCATCGGTTTTAATTTTACGCGTTAACGTAAAGCCATCCATCTCCGGCATCTCAAGATCTGTCAGGACCAGCGCGATTTTCTCGCTAATTGGCTTACCTTCGGCCTCCGCTTCCTGCGCCAGTTGCTGGATTCTCTCCCATGCATCCTTGCCGGTCACATGCATCTGATGCGGAATTCCCATCGCGTTCAGCCCTTTTTCCAGCATCGCGCGGGCGACTTTGGAGTCTTCCGCCACAATGGCTACCGCGCCAGGGGTAATATAAAATTTATTGGTCTTCAGATTGGTGGCGCGCAGATCGTGGCTGGAGGGGACAATATCATAAAGAATCTGCTCAACGTCGAGCACCAGCGCCAGGTTGTTGGTTTCTTTGTTGTCATCCAGGCAGGCAATACTGGTGATGTAGCGACCGTTGACGGCTTTCTCGGCGGTATGCACCTGTTGCCAGTCAAGACGCATAATATTTTCCACCGACTCGACGGCAAATGCCTGTACGCTGCGCGCATATTCGGTGATCAGCAAAATATTCAGCCCGGTTTCCGGCTTGCAGCCCGCTACCGCTGGTAAATCAATCACCGGAATGACCTGATCCCGAATATTGACCATGCCCAATAGCGGCGCTTTCATGCCTGCCGGGCGCGTAAAGGCGGGCATCGGTACGATTTCGCGCAGCTTAAATACATTGATGCCGAACAGCTCTGACTTCTGTTCATGCAGCGATGTACCAAGACGGAATAACAGCAGTTCAAAACGGTTGGACAGGGTTAAATTGGCCCTGTCATCAATATCTTTCTGAAAATTGTCCATCCTAACCTCATTATGAAAGCCTGCCTTTTTTAGTGTTATCGGCAATGAGGACAAAAAATGGAGCGCTAAACCGGGAAAACAGAAAAATCGTAAGCCAGCTCCGTCGCCGGGAAAATAGCGCGGCATTCCGCCAGTAAGCGCTGACAGCCTTTATCGTCATAGCGTGAGCTAATATGGGTCATGATCAGCCGACCGACGGCAGCTTCCCGCGCCAGCGTCGCGGTTTGACGGGTGGAGCTGTGTCCGCGAGCGTTGGCTTTCTCCTCCATTGACGCATCCAGCGTGGTTTCATGGACCATCACATCCACACCTTGCGCCAGCGCGAGGGCGGCCTCGCAGGGCGCGGTATCGCCGAAAATCGCCACTGATTTCCCGGCCACGGCGGGAGCAAGGTAGTCGGCGCCATTGATCTGCCTTCCATCGGCAAGCGTGACGGTTTTTCCTGCCTTCAACGCCTGAAACAGCGGGCCGGGCGTAACGCCTGCGGCTTTTAACGCCCTGGCATTCAGCGCGCCAGGCTTGTCATGTTCAACAACGCGATATCCGTAGCACTCCAGTGGATGCTCCAGCCTGAATGCGGTCACTTTACGCAGACCGTCGTCAAGAATATCGCCTGCGCTAATTTCTTCAATTTGCAACGGAAAATCGGTCCATGAACCGCTAAGGCGCAGTGTGGTTGCAATAAACTCACGCACGCCTTGAGGCCCGTATACGGTTAGCGGATGGGGATTCCCCGCCATCGACCGGCTGCATAGCAGACCCGGCAGGCCAAACAGATGATCTCCGTGAAGATGGCTGATAAAAATGCGCTCAAGCTTACCGGGATGAAACGCGGTATTAAGCATTTGATGCTGTGTCCCTTCGCCGCAATCAAAAAGCCATACTCCCGGCTGCGTTGGATGTTGCAGATGTAATAAAATTGCCGTTACATTGCGTGAGCGCGTGGGAACGCCTGCGGACGTACCTAAAAAAATTAATTCCATCTTGTCCATACACGTTTGGTTATCGTTTAACCCAAGATTACCACAACACAGGAGCGCATCATGATTGACTGGCAGGATCTCCACCATAGCGAACTTACCGTTCCTCAACTTTACGCGTTACTCAAATTGCGCTGCGCAGTCTTTGTGGTAGAACAGCGCTGTCCTTACCTGGATGTGGATGGCGATGATTTAGTCGGCGACAATCGGCATATTCTGGGCTGGCACCAGGATGAGCTGGTGGCGTATGCGAGGATTCTGAAAAGCGATAACGAATCAGACCCGGTTGTCATTGGCCGGGTGATCGTCAGCGACGCCTGGCGAGGGGCGAAACTGGGCCAGCAATTAATGGCGAAAACGCTGGAATCTTGTGGGCGGCACTGGCCGGATAAGCCGCTATATCTGGGGGCGCAGGCGCATCTGCAACCTTTTTATGCGCGGTTTGGTTTTATTCCCGTCACCGATGTTTATGACGAAGACGGCATTCCGCACCGGGGAATGGCGCGGGAGGTTCATCAGGCATAAACCGAAACCGTTGACTATAGTTAGGAGCAGGTGTTAACACAACGGAGAATGAGAATGTCATATCAATTTGGTGAATCACGTGTTGATGATGATCTGACTTTGCTCAGCGAAACGCTGGAAGAGGTTTTACGTTCCTCAGGCGATCCCGCCGATCAAAAATACATTGAGCTGAAAGCCCGCGCGGAACAAGCGCTGGAAGAGGTGAAAAACCGCGTAAGCCATGCGTCGGATAGCTATTATTACCGGGCAAAGCAGGCCGTTTATAAAGCGGATGACTACGTTCATGAAAAACCCTGGCAGGGTATTGGCGTAGGCGCGGCGGTAGGACTGGTGCTTGGACTGCTGCTGGCGCGGCGCTAAATCCCCCCACTGAACAGAATTGCAACCCTCCCTAAATGAGGTACTGCTTTTTTAGGGCAGTACCCCGTATAATGTGGGGTTTTTAACAGGGAGGGTCCGCGTGCATTCTATTACTACTGCGCTGGAAAATCTGACGCGTCAGCTATCGCAAGAGATACCGGCGACGCCAGGGCTTTGCGTTTTCGATGCGCCTTTCCCTTTAAACGATGCCTTCGATGCATTGAGCTGGCTGGCCAGCCAGTCATCCTTTCCGCAATTCTACTGGCAACAGCGCAATGGCGACGAAGAAGCTGCCGTTCTCGGGGCAATCACCGTTTTTTCATCGCTCGATCTGGCGCAACGGTTTTTACGTCAGCACGCGCAGCCTGATCTGCGTATTTGGGGGCTGAATGCGTTCGAGCCGAAAGAGGGCTACTTATTGCTGCCGCGGCTGGAGTGGCGACGTAGCGGGGGTACGGCGACCTTACGCTTACATCTGCACAGTGACGTTTCGCTACGCGATGATGCGCGCCAGGCGAAAGCGTTTCTCGCTTCTCTGGTCGGTATTAAGCCTGTTCCGGCGCTGCGCCTTTCGCTCACGAGCGAACAGCACTGGCCGGACAAAGACGGTTGGGTGAAGCTGATTCAGCAGGCCACCCACACCATTGCGCAAGAGGCGTTTGATAAAGTTGTGCTGGCGCGGGCCACCGACTTACAATTCTCCCGTCCGGTCAATGCCGCCGCGATGATGGCGTCCAGTCGTCGTTTAAATCTCAACTGCTACCACTTTTTTATGGCCTTTTCCGCCGATACCGCCTTTTTGGGATCATCGCCGGAGCGGCTCTGGCGGCGGCGTGAAACGGCGCTGCGTACCGAAGCGCTGGCCGGGACGGTGGCGAACCATCCGGATAACCATAAAGCCTGGCAGCTTGGCGAATGGTTAATGAAAGACGATAAAAACCAGCGAGAAAATATGCTGGTTGTCGAAGACATCTGCCAGCGACTGCAAAACTGCACCCACTCGCTGGATGTGCTGCCGCCGCAGGTGCTCAGACTGCGCAAGGTACAGCATTTGCGCCGCTGTATCTGGACGGCGCTTAATCAGGCGGACGACACGCTCTGCCTGCACCAGTTACAGCCTACCGCAGCGGTCGCCGGGATCCCTCGTGAACCCGCGCGTTGTTTTATAGAACAACATGAGCCGTTCGAACGTGAATGGTATGCCGGGTCGGCAGGCTATCTCTCCACGCGGCAAAGTGAGTTTTGCGTGACGTTACGTTCAGCCAAAGTGACGGCCAATGTGGTGCGATTGTATGCCGGCGCGGGAATCGTCCGCGGCTCCGATCCGGAACAGGAATGGCAGGAAATAGATAATAAAGCGGCCGGGTTACGTACCTTATTGCAGATGGATGCGTAATGAGTCACATATTCCCGACCCATATCAATAATCCATTTTTGCAGCTCTTTATACTTAGTCCCAATGATTGATACCGGACAAACTCATGTCAGTAAGTGCATTTAACCGGCGCTGGGCGGCGGTCATCCTGGAAGCCTTAACCCGTCATGGCGTCAGGCATGTTTGTATCGCCCCTGGTTCCCGTTCCACGCCGCTCACGTTGGCGGCGGCAGAGAATCCTGCTTTTATTCACCATACGCACTTTGATGAGCGTGGGCTTGGTCATCTGGCGTTAGGGCTGGCGAAAGTCAGCCAGCAGCCGGTTGCCGTTATTGTCACTTCAGGTACCGCCGTGGCGAACCTCTATCCGGCGCTGATTGAGGCGGGTCTGACGGGCGAGAAGCTCATTTTACTTACCGCCGATCGCCCGCCGGAGCTGATTGACTGCGGCGCCAACCAGGCGATCCGTCAGGCGGGGATGTTTGCCTCGCACCCCTCCCAAACTCTGTCGTTGCCGCGTCCCACGCAGGATATTCCGGCGCGCTGGCTGGTGTCGACCATCGATAATGCGCTCGCCATGCTTCATGCGGGCGCGCTGCACATTAACTGTCCTTTTGCCGAACCGCTGTATGGCGATATGAATGACACCGGTCTGGTCTGGCAGCAGCGTCTCGGCGACTGGTGGCAGGATGAAAAACCCTGGCTGCGCGAAGCGCGTCGACTGGAAAGCGACAAACAGCGCGACTGGTTCTTCTGGCGACAAAAACGCGGCGTCGTTGTCGCCGGGCGTATGAGCGCGGAAGAAGGCAAAAAAGTGGCGCAGTGGGCGCAAACTCTGGGATGGCCATTAATTGGCGACGTATTGTCGCAAACCGGGCAGCCGCTGCCGTGCGCCGACCTGTGGCTCGGCAACGCCAAAGCGGTTACCGAACTGCAGCAGGCGCAGATTGTCGTCCAGCTTGGCAGTAGCCTTACCGGAAAACGCTTACTGCAATGGCAGGCAACCTGCGAGCCGGAAGAGTACTGGGTAATCGACAATATTGAAGGTCGTCTGGACCCTGCGCACCATCGTGGACGCAGACTGGTAGCGAAAATCGCCGACTGGCTGGAACTGCATCCGGCGGAAAAACGTAAACCGTGGTGTGTAGAGATCCCGCGTCTGGCGGAACTGGCGTGGCAACGGGTGGTCGCGCAGCGAGACACCTTTGGCGAAGCGCAGCTGGCGCACCGTATCCGCGACTATCTGCCGGAGCAGGGGCAATTGTTCGTGGGCAATAGTCTGGTGGTACGTCTGATCGACGCGCTGTCACAGTTGCCGGCCGGCTATCCGGTATACAGCAATCGCGGGGCGAGCGGCATTGACGGCCTGCTTTCCACGGCGGCGGGCGTGCAGCGCGCCAGCGCCAAATCGACGCTGGCTATCGTCGGCGATTTATCCGCGCTGTACGATCTTAACGCGCTGGCGTTACTACGTCAGGTATCCGCGCCGTTTGTGTTGATTGTGGTCAACAATAACGGCGGGCAGATCTTTTCCCTGCTGCCGACGCCGCAAAGCAAACGTGAGCGCTTTTATTTGATGCCGCAAAACGTCCATTTTGACCATGCGGCCGCCATGTTTAACCTGCGCTATCATCGCCCGGAAAACTGGGAAGAGCTGGAGTCTGCGCTGGCTGGCGCGTGGCGAACCCCGGCGACAACGGTGATTGAGCTGGTGGTAAACGATACGGACGGCGCGCAGACGCTGCAGCAACTTTTGGCTCAGGTAAGCCATCTATGATGTTGCACGCGCAGCACATGCCCGGACAGCCTGGGGCGCCCTCGCTGGTTTTCCTGCACGGTTTTTCTGGCGATTGCCGTGAATGGCAGCCGGTTGGCGAACAGTTTCACGGCTGTTCGCGGCTTTATATTGACTTACCGGGACATGGCGGATCTGCGGCTATTCCGGTCGGCGGCTTTGCCGATGTCATCAGATTACTGCGCGCCACGTTAATTAGTTACAACATACTAAAGTTTTGGTTGGTGGGATACTCCCTTGGCGGCCGGGTGGCGATGATGGCAGCCTGCCAGGGAATACCAGGCCTGTGCGGCCTGGTGGTTGAAGGCGGTCATCCGGGGCTGCAAAATGAACAGGCGCGCGCTGAAAGACGATTGTCCGACGGGCGCTGGGCAGAGCGTTTTCGTCGTGAACCCCTGACTGAGGTTTTTCACGACTGGTATCAGCAGCCGGTGTTCGCCTCGCTGACGGCGCAGCAAAGGCAGGCGCTGACGGCGCTGCGTAGCCAGAATAACGGCGAAACGCTGGCTGCGATGCTGGAGGCGACATCGCTTGCCGCCCAGCCGGATTTACGCGAGGCGCTCAACGCGCTGGCATTTCCGTTTTATTATTTATGTGGCGAACGCGACAGCAAATTCCGCGCCCTGGCGCAGGAAGTGGCGGCGACATGCCATGTTATTCGTAACGCCGGACACAACGCGCATCGGGAAAACCCCGCTGGCGTGGTAGACAGTCTGGCTCAGATTCTGCGTCTCTGACTAAAGGACACACTATGATCTATCCTGATGAAACAATGCTTTACGCACCGGTAGAATGGCACGACTGCTCGGAGGGTTACACCGACATTCGTTATGAAAAATCCACCGACGGTATTGCAAAAATCACCATTAATCGTCCACAGGTGCGCAATGCATTTCGTCCGTTGACCGTCAAAGAGATGATTCAGGCGCTGGCGGATGCCCGTTACGACGACAACGTGGGCGTGATTATTCTGACCGGCGAAGGCGATAAAGCGTTTTGCGCGGGCGGCGACCAGAAGGTACGCGGCGATTACGGCGGTTATCAGGATGACTCCGGCGTGCATCACCTGAACGTGCTGGACTTCCAGCGCCAGATTCGCACCTGTCCGAAACCGGTTGTCGCGATGGTCGCGGGATATTCCATTGGCGGTGGTCATGTGCTGCACATGATGTGTGACCTGACCATCGCGGCGGAAAACGCCATCTTCGGCCAGACCGGTCCGAAAGTCGGCTCCTTTGACGGCGGCTGGGGTGCCTCTTATATGGCGCGTATCGTTGGTCAGAAGAAAGCGCGTGAAATCTGGTTCCTGTGCCGCCAGTACGATGCGCAACAGGCGCTGGACATGGGGCTGGTTAACACCGTTGTGCCGCTGGCGGATCTGGAAAAAGAGACCGTGCGCTGGTGCCGCGAAATGTTGCAAAACAGTCCGATGGCGCTGCGTTGCCTGAAAGCGGCGCTGAATGCCGATTGTGACGGTCAGGCCGGGCTGCAGGAGCTGGCGGGCAACGCTACCATGCTGTTCTACATGACCGAAGAAGGGCAGGAAGGCCGTAACGCCTTTAACCAGAAGCGTCAGCCTGACTTCAGCAAATTCAAACGGAACCCATAATGCGTAGCGCGCAGGTATACCGCTGGCAGATCCCCATGGACGCGGGGGTGGTTCTGCGCGACAGGCGGTTAAAAACTCGCGACGGGCTGTATGTTTGTCTGCGTGACGGCGAGCGTGAGGGATGGGGAGAGATCTCTCCGCTGCCGGGCTTCAGTCAGGAAACGTGGGAAGAGGCGCAGACGGCGCTCCTGACGTGGGTGAACGACTGGCTTCAGGGGAGCGAGGGATTACCGGAGATGCCTTCGGTCGCGTTTGGCGCAAGCTGCGCGCTGGCGGAACTGACAGGCGTATTGCCGGAGGCGGCGGACTATCGCGCTGCGCCGTTATGCACTGGCGATCCTGACGATTTGGTGCTGCGGCTTGCCGATATGCCCGGCGAGAAAATCGCTAAGGTCAAAGTGGGTCTTTATGAAGCGGTACGCGACGGCATGGTGGTTAATTTGCTGCTGGAGGCGATCCCGGATCTGCATCTGCGTCTGGATGCGAATCGCGCCTGGACGCCGCTAAAAGCCCAACAGTTCGCAAAGTATGTTAATCCGGATTACCGCGCTCGTATCGCCTTTCTCGAAGAACCGTGTAAGACGCGGGATGATTCCCGCGCCTTTGCCCGTGAAACCGGCATCGCGATTGCCTGGGACGAAAGTCTGCGCGAAGCGGATTTCACCTTTGAAGCCGAAGAGGGCGTCAAGGCTGTGGTTATCAAACCTACTCTGACCGGATCGCTTGATAAAGTGCGTGAGCAAGTCGCTGCCGCCCATGCGTTGGGACTGACGGCGGTCATCAGCTCTTCGATCGAGTCCAGCCTCGGCCTGACGCAACTGGCGCGGATTGCCGCCTGGTTGACGCCGGGAACGCTGCCCGGACTGGATACCTTGCATCTGATGCAGGCGCAACAGATTCGTCCCTGGCCCGGTAGCGCGTTGCCTTGTCTGAAGCGTGATGAGCTGGAACGACTGTTATGACATTCACGGACTGGCCGTGGCGCCACTGGCGTCAGGTTCGCAGCCAGGCGCCCGCTCTGCGCCTGAACGATGAAGTGCTAAGCTGGCACGCCCTCTGTGAGCGTATTGATGCGCTGGCGGGCGGGTTTGCCGCGCAGGGCGTACGCGAGGGCGACGGTGTCCTGCTGCGCGCCGGGAATCAGCCGCGCACTCTGTTGGCATGGCTTGCGCTGATGCAGTGCGGCGCGCGGGTTCTGCCCGTCAATCCGCAGTTGCCCCAGACGTTGCTGGAGGCGCTGGTGCCGAAGTTAACGCTGCGTTTTGCGCTGACACTGGAAGGCGAAAACGTATTTTCCGGGTTAACCGCGTTGCAGATACAAAAGAGCACAGCGGCGTATGCCGTGGCCTGGCAACCGCAGCGTCTGGTTTCCATGACGCTGACATCGGGTTCCACAGGATTGCCAAAAGCGGCCGTACATACGTGCCAGGCGCATCTTGCCAGCGCGCAGGGGGTGCTTTCGCTAATGCCGTTTGGCCCGCAGGATGACTGGCTGCTATCGCTGCCGCTGTTTCATGTATCCGGGCAGGGTATTATGTGGCGTTGGCTCTTCGCCGGGGCGCGCATGACGGTACGCGATAAGCAACCGCTGGAGCAGATGCTGGCAGGGTGTACTCATGCTTCGCTGGTGCCGACGCAGCTGTGGCGGCTGCTGGCGAATCGGGCTGCGGTGACGCTGAAAGCCGTTTTGCTCGGCGGCGCGGTGATTCCGGTTGAACTCACCGACCAGGCCAGCAAACAAGGGATTCGCTGCTGGTGCGGGTATGGGCTCACGGAGTTCGCGTCTACGGTATGCGCCAAAGAGGCCGATGGTTCGGATGATGTTGGCGCGCCGCTTCCCGGCAGAGAGATCAGAATCGTCGATAATGAAGTCTGGCTGCGCGCCGCCAGTATGGCGGAAGGTTACTGGCGTGATGGCAAACTGATCCCGCTGGTTAATGACGAGGGCTGGTTTGCCACGCGCGATCGCGGCGAGCTGAACCACGGCAGGCTAACCATCGCCGGGCGGCTGGACAACCTGTTCTTTAGCGGCGGCGAAGGCATTCAGCCGGAGGAAGTCGAACGCGTTATTAACGCGCATCCGCTGGTGCAACAAGCCTTCGTCGTGCCGGTAGAAGATAAAGAGTTTGGCCATCGTCCCGTTGCGGTTGTGGAGTATGTATCGCAGGCCGGAGACGTGAACCTCGCTGAATGGGTTCGCGATAAGCTGGCGCGTTTTCAGCAGCCGGTTCGCTGGTTGACGCTGCCGTCAGAACTGAAAAACGGAGGGATTAAAATATCTCGCCGTGCGCTCCAGCAGTGGGTGTGTGAGAACTGTAAAAATTAATGTTAGGTTAATATACAACCATTCCATCGCTATTGCCGTTTTGTTTATCCGTTGATGTGTAACGTGTTATGAACAATCAGCGTGAAACGGGGGCGCTATGGAATGGTTGGTTAAGAAATCGCATTATGTCAAAAAGAGGGCGTGCCATGTTCTGGTGCTGTGCGATAGCGGCGGTTCGCTAAAAATGATCGCCGAGGCGAATTCCATGATATTACTGAGTCCCGGCGATATCCTGTCGCCTTTACAGGATGCGCAGTATTGTATTAATCGGGAAAAACACCAGACCTTAAAAATCGTTGATGCACGCTGTTATTCCTGCGACGAATGGCAGCGGTTGACGCGCAAGCCATCATGATCTGGCGGGCAGAAAAATCAGCATTACCCCCGCCATAATACACAATACGCCGAGCATCGCTTTTAGGCTGAAAGCGCCTTGCAAACCGGGTAACAGCATTGAGGCTACCCAGACAAGCACATAGCTGAGACTCAGTAGCGCATAGGCTTTGCTGAGCGCGAGCGTGTGTAATGTTTTATGCCAGCAGAAGACGGAAACCAGATACCCCGCCAAACCGGCGAATAGCGCCAGGGTCGCGGCATTAAATGCGCCCAGTCCGGAAATAAACGCCAGTGGATGCGCTATCGATGGCAGCCGCATCATGGCGAATCCTAAACTCAACTGGGCGAGGGAGGCAATCGCAACGCTTATCAGTCCCCACATTACGCCCATTATGCCGCACTCCCCAGAATGATAATGCCGCTGATAATCAATGCGACGCCCAACCAGTGGCGGGGCGGAACCTGTTCATGCCAGATTTTCCAGGCCGCCAGCGTGACCCAGACAAAATTCAGACTCAACATCGGGTAAGCAATTCCCACCGGCAGGGTTTGTAGCACCAGCAGCCACAGCACCATCGCTGCGCCCATGCATATTAGTGCCAGGCCCAGCCACAGCATCAGGTGACGGCGGCGTCCGCCCACCGTCAATGGCCGTGTCGCTTGCTTCTGGCAGAGCTGACCGCCAACGCTGAGCAGACTGGCAAGCACCAGAACGACGCCGATCATTTAGGCCGATACTGAATTAACACCAGACGCCCCTGATAATCAATATTGTCCGCAGGGGGAAGGGAAAGAGCGCTGATGTCTTCATCTTTGGCTATTGAAAGTACTAGCGTAATAATGCCCTCCTGACGATGCTGGTTGAGCCAGGCGTTAAAATCGTCGGCTTTAACGAATTTATCCTGCACATCAGGATAGCTAAGACCATACCTGAGTTCGCCCGCGTGTCCGTAGAGCATAATATCGTCTCGTTTCAGACTCCAGGCCAGCCCGGCGGCGACGCCGACGTTGTCGGCAAGAATATAGCGGCTTGATGCCAAAGGCGCCTGGGTCATTTCGACAAAAAACTGTGGCTGTTTGGACTCCATCACCCTGTCGGGGATGGAAAAGCCGAACAGCAGCGCCAGTCCCAGCGGACAAAACGCGGGTAATAGGTATTTTTGGCTATGACAGAGGCTATACCAGCCCACAAACGCCCAAACAGTAAAGACGCCCCAGACGCAAAAAACTTTATAGGTTTCGATATGCGTCCACACCGGCGATTTCAGCGGGCCCCATGAGGAGACGACAAACGCTGCGACGATCCCGACTAACCCGAACACCAGGTTGATCCCGCCGTTGACACGTAGCGCGGCGACGCCTTCTTTTACGTTATGCAGGACGAAGCGCGCCATGAGTATCGCTATCGGTGCGAAACAGGAAAGAACATAGGTGGGCAGTTTCCCTTTCGCAATGCTGAAAAAGAGAAGCGGCATGATCGTCCATCCGAGCAAATAGAATGCGCCGTTTCGCTCGCGCCAGCCCAGTTTAAGCGCGCCAGGCAGTAACCCCAGCCACGGTAAACTTCCCGCGAGCAGTACCGGCAGATAGTACCAGAAAGGGGCTTTATGCTGGGCATCGCTCATGGCGAATCGCTGGATATGCTCCACCCAGAAAAAGTAATGCCAGAAATCGGCTTCGCGTCGCGCAATGGCGATCGCCCAGGGAAGGACAACCACAAAGCAGCTCAAGACCGCCAGCCAGCCGTAAAGCAAAAAGTCCTTCCAGCGTTTCTGGACAATGACCCACGGCAGCACGCTCACTACCGGTACGGCCAGGGCGAGGAAGCCTTTAGTTAATACACCCAGACCGCAGGTTGCGCCCAGTAGCAAAAACATCCCAATCTTGCCCGTTCGGGTCGTGGCCTGCATCCCCTGCCAGAAACAACACATCCCGGCCGTAAGCCAAAGCGCGATCATCGGGTCGAGTACCGCATACGTCCCGATACTGTAAACGGCAAAGAGGGAGAGAAAGATAACGGGGGCGAGCAACGCGGTACGTTTATCCCGCCATAAGCGGAACGTCAGCCACGCCACCAGCGCTGCGGCCAGCAATGTCGTTAAAATAGCGCCAGCCCGCACGCCAAAATTGGTAGCGCCAAAAAGCCACTGACCCAGACTGTTTATCCAGTAACCGGCTATCGGTTTTTCAAAATAACGTAATCCCAGAAAATGCGGCACGATCCAGTCGCCAGACGCCAGCATCTCCCGACTTATTTCGGCATAGCGCGTTTCATCCGGCTGCCAGAGCAGGCGGCTATTGACAGGAATAACATAGTAGAGCGCGATAAATGCGGCGAAAGCCAGATAATAGCGTATCGATTTCATCATGAGGCGCTCGCTGCCTGTTGGCACCCCAGCCAACCTTCACGGCCAGGGATGTGTCCACGTACAATTTGCCCCAACGGCAGAGACTCAGGCGATGTCGGCAGCAGTTCGCCCAGAGGACAAAAGGTGATCCCCGCGTCACGTGCACGAACGAGCAAATCTTCAAACAGCGGCTGATGGACAATACCTTCGACTTCCGCATGGATGGTATATACCGGCGTGCCTTTGTCCTGCAACATACGGGAGATAATCCAGGTATTGAACGACTGCGCCTGAACGGCGGGGCCGATAACCTCATCCCACGTGGGTAAGGTGACGGGGATTTGCGGCGTCCCTGTCTGGCCCGGCATCAGTAGCGGACGGAATAAGGTGGTTCCACGGCAATCGCTGTTATACCGCAGGTTGAACGGCTCTTTCGCACGAACAACGCGCCCATCCGCTCGCCAGCCGGCCGCGGCTGAGCAGGTGACGGGTTTTCCGATAATGGCCTCAAGCGCCGTTATGCCGCGCGCGATATCTTCTTCAAGCTGGCGGATACTCCAGTGGCCGCTGTGAGTCTGCCACGCATGGTGATCCCAGGCATGTAGTCCCGTCTCATGGTATGTTGCCGTTTCACGAATAATCCCGGCATTGGCGTTGCCGATATTTTTTCCCGGCCAGGCGGTACCGGCCAGCAGGATATCCCAGCCGTAGAGCGAAGCGGCGTTTGAACGTAGCATTTTCCATAAAAATCGCGGTCTTATCAGACGCCAAAGATGACGTCCCATATTGTCCGGCCCGACGCTGAAGAAAAAGCTGGCCTGAACGCCGTGGCGATGCAATGTCGCCAGCAGCCGGGGAACACCTTCACGCGTTCCTCGCAAGGTATCAACATCAATGCGTAAACCGACTTTCGTCATGATGCGCGTTCCGCGACATCTACGCTGCGCAGGAAGAAGTCCAGCGTTTCTTCAACCGTATCACGCATCGCAATAGACGGCTCCCAGCCCAGACAGCGCCTGGCATTGTCGATACTGGGTTTCCGGTGTGCGACATCCTGATAACCCTTGCCGTAATAACTACGGCTTTCGACGACCTGGAAACCGGCAAACGGTGGGAAATGGCAGCGCAGCGGATGCTTATCAAAACTGTCGAGCAACAGCGTCGCCAGTTCCTGAATACTGGCTTCGTTGTCAGGATTGCCGATATTAATGATTTTGCCATCGCACCGATCGCCCTCATTCACAATAATGCGGAATAATGCTTCGATCCCATCGCGAATATCGGTAAAACAGCGCTTCTGCTGACCACCGTCGATAAGCTTGATCGGTGTTCCTTCTACCAGGTTCAGAATCAACTGCGTTATCGCGCGTGAACTGCCGATACGCGCCGCGTTCAGGCTATCCAGCCGCGGCCCCATCCAGTTAAAGGGACGGAAAAGCGTGAAGCGCAATCCCTCTTTTTCGCCATAAGCCCAAATCACCCGGTCGAGAAGCTGTTTGGAAACGGAGTAAATCCAGCGCGGCTTATTCACCGGCCCGACGATCAGATTCGATTTGTCCTCGTCAAAAGAGGCGTCCGTACACATGCCGTACACTTCAGAGGTAGACGGAAAAACCACGCGTTTACGGTATTTTACGCAATAACGGATAATCCGCAGGTTTTCTTCAAAATCAAGTTCAAAGACGCGCAGCGGGTTGCGGGTGTATTCAATCGGGGTAGCAATCGCTACCAGCGGCAGTACGACATCGCATTTTTTGACATGATATTCGATCCATTCTGAGTGGATGCTGATATCTCCCTCCACGAAATGAAAGCGAGGGTGGAGCAGGAATCGGCTAATGGCGTTGCTGCCGATATCCATACCGTAGACCTCGTAATTCTCTTCATTCAGTAACCGTTCGGTCAAATGATTGCCGATAAAACCGTTGACGCCGAGGATGAGAACGCGAATGCGACGTTTACCGCTGGTCGCTGGTGGACGGTTCAAACGCGCGCCCGCCACCAGACCAAGCGTCTGTGCAAGCTGCGAGCCTTGTACAGTAATACCGTCTCCGGCCTGGCCGGTAATAATCTCCAGCGCGCCATCGGCGCAGGCGACCCGCAGCGGAGAGACCGAAATTACCGAGCCGGGAAGCGCGCCCTGCGCATCCGGACAAATTCGGGAAGACCAGATAGTGAATTTTTGCGAGCCGTTATAGCTGAACGCGCCGGGCCAGGGGGCGGCTACCGCCCGCACCAGGTTATGCACCGTGGAAACCGGTTTGTGCCAGTCGATAAGGCCATCTTCCGGCCTGCGGCGACCATAATACGTAGCGTCAGACTCACGCTGGGGAACAGAAGGTATATCGCCGCATTTCATGGTGGGCAGGATGCTATTAAGCAACTGGCGCGCGGCCTGACATAGCTTATGATGCAGGGTAAGCGCAACATCGTCCTGCGCAATAGCAACGCGTTGACTGGCGACAATCTCTCCGGCGTCGGCACGTTTGACCATACGATGCAGCGTTACGCCCGTTTCGCTTTCGCCGTTAACCAGAACCCAGTTTAGCGGCGCACGGCCACGATAGGCAGGCAATAGAGAACCGTGCAGATTGAACGCGCCAGCCGGGGCGAGGTGCAGAATTTCTTCGCTTAACAGGTTGCGGTAATAGAACGAAAAAATAATATCCGGCGCAAGTTCAGCGATGCGGTCGACCCAGATAGGATGATTTACGTTATCCGGCGCATAAACCGGAATCCCTAATTCTGCCGCCAGCCGGGAGACGGAGCCAAAAAAGGTGTTTTCCGCAGGATTGTCGGCATGAGTAAAAATCGCGGCAATCTCATACCCGGCATCCAGTACGGCCTGCACGCCCTGACATCCCATATCGTGATAGGCAAAAATAACGGCTTTCATTGGTGACTTTCCTCAGTAAACGGCGTGCTTTCCGGGTAGATAACTTGTTGAACAAAATAGCGGGGGCGGGCGCGGACATCGTTATAAATGCGACCGATGTATTCGCCCAGCAGTCCCATACCGATGAATTGCGCGCCGATGAAGGTAAACAGGACGGCAAAGAGCATAAATACGCCTTCCGCCGCCCACTGCGGCCCCAGCGCCAGGCGAAGTACAATAAGCAATACCGACAGGCTAAACCCGCCGATGGCGATAACGCTGCCCAGCAGGCTCAACAGGCGCAGCGGCGTTGTCGTCAGGCAGGTCACCAGGTCATACATCAGGTTAATGAGACGCATAAAACTGTATTTAGAGTCGCCAAATTCACGTTCAGCGTGATGCACCGGGATCTCGGTAGCCCGACGAGCGAAAATGTTGGCCAGAATAGGGATAAAGGTGCTGCGTTCATGGCAGCGCAACATGGTATCGATAATAGGGCGGCGATAGGCGCGTAACATGCAGCCGTAATCGCCCATCGCTTTGCCCGTTGTGCGCTGGATCAGTAGATTAATGATTTTTGACGCCGATTTGCGAAACAGGCTGTCCTGTCGGTTCTGGCGCACAGTGCCTACCACATCGAACCCTTCATCGGCTTTCGCCACCAGACGTGGGATCTCTTCCGGCGGGTTTTGCAGATCGGCATCCAGCGTAATGATAAGATCGCCGCTTACATGGCTAAACCCCGCCATAATCGCTGCATGTTGACCGTAGTTACGGTTGAGTAAAATAGAGATGATATGGCTATCGGCCTCCTGGGACGCCTTAACCATCAGCTCCGCCGAGCTATCGCTGCTACCATCATCTATCAATAAAATCTCCCACGCTTTGCCCAGACTCTCGCAGGCGGCGGTGGTGCGTCTTATCAATTCCGGCAGGCTTTCCTGTTCGTTATAGACAGGAATAACCACCGAGACTTTTTTTATGGGGGCGGCGTCAAACATGCTTATTGTCCTGCTATCTGATGAAGGGCGGTAATGACCCGATCAAAGTCACTCTCGGTCATGTCCGGGAAGAGCGGCAGTGAGCAGATCCGCTCGCTGTTCCACTCGGTGTCAGGCAGCGTGAGCGTTGGGAAACGTTCGCGATAATATTTTTGCGTATGCGCGGCGCGGAAATGCAGCCCTGTGCCGATGCCTTTCGCTTTCAGCGATGCCATCAGAGCATCCCGGGTAATACCGCAGCGGGCTTCATCGACCCGGATAATGAATAAATGCCAGGCGTGAATATGCTCCCACGACGGAAGGCTCAGAGGCTGAAAAGGCAGGTCTGCCATTGCCTGATGGTACTGCGCTGCGATGGCGGCGCGGCGAGCGTTAAGCGCATCCAGTTTCTGTAACTGGGCAAGCGCGATAGCGGCGTTGAGGTCGGGCAAATTATATTTGTAGCCCGGCGCCAGGACTTCCGCTTGTGGCGCGCGTCCTCCGCTCTGTCGATCCCAGGCATCAACGCCAAGCCCGTGAAACTTGAGACTGCGCAGTTTATCGGCGAATTGCGGGTTATCCGTGACGACGATACCGCCTTCAGCGCAGGTAATGTTCTTAATGGCGTGGAAGGAGAAAATCGCGGTGCCCCGGGCGCCAATGTGGCGACCTTTGTAGCTGGTTCCTGTCGCGTGCGCCGCGTCTTCAATCACTGGAATGCCATAACGCTCGCCAAGAGCGTAAATAGCGTCCAGATCGGCGGGCGCGCCAGCGTAGTGGACGGGGATAATTGCTTTGGTTTGTGGCGTAATCGCGGCTTCGATATGTTCAGGCGTGACCATCAGCGTATCGCGATCGACATCGACCATGACGGGGTTCGCGCCGAGTAAAACGATCATATTTAGCGTAGAAACCCACGTCATTGACGGTGTAATGACCTCGTCGCCTTCACCAATGCCCAGCGCCATCAACGCGATGTGCATACCGGCAGTGGCTGAACTGACGGCAACGGCATATTGATTGCCAGTTAGCCGACAAAACGCCGCTTCCAGTTCCTGATTTTTCGGGCCGGTTGTTATCCAACCTGAGTCCAGTACGATCTTAACGGCAGCAAGCTCTTCCGCGCCCATCGCCGGACGGGAGAAAGGCAAAAAGTCCGACATCATTTTTCCTTCAGCCATTGAAAGCCGCTTTTCAAATATTTCGGCAATAGAAAAGGGCTTATTTTTTAACGCATTTAGCTGAACCCTACTGGATGAATATTAAATTAACATTAAGAAATTAAGGTGAAGTAAAAAGATAATTTTTAACGGAATTATGCTTTGCTTTCGCCGAAAGTTTAAGGCATTTTATGCATGCCCAAAAGCTGTTTTTATGTTTCTGGCCTGGTCTTCCGTTGCGGAATTTCATTTTAATCGTATTGCTATTAAGTTAGCTGCACTGTCTGCCTGAGAGGTTAATGTGCTGGCATTTACCCTACGCTTTATTAAAAACAAACGCTATCTCGCGACTCTGGCGGGGGCGTTGGTTATTATCGCCGGGTTGACCTCACAACATGCCTGGAGTGGTAACGGTCTACCGCAGATTAACGGTAAAGCGCTGGCGGCGCTGGCGAAGCAGCATCCGGTAGTCGTGTTATTCCGCCATGCCGAGCGGTGCGATCGTTCCGATAATACCTGCCTGTCAGACAGCACGGGGATTACGGTCAACGGTGCGCAAGATGCCAGAGCGCTGGGTAAAGCCTTCAGTGCCGATATACAAAATTACAATCTCTATTCCAGTAATACGGTGCGCACCATCCAGTCGGCAACCTGGTTTTCTGCGGGCAGGTCGCTTACGGTGGATAAAAAAATGATGGATTGCGGCAGCGGTATTTATGCTTCAATCAATACGTTACTGAAAAAGTCGCAGAATAAAAATATAGTCATTTTTACCCATAATCATTGTTTGACGTATATTGCAAAAAATAAGCGCGGCGTAAAGTTTGATCCGGACTATCTTAATGCGCTCGTTATGCATGCGGAAAACGGAAAACTCTTTTTAGATGGTGAATTTGTTCCCGGCTAGCCGCATGTTAAAAGCGTAAAGACAGCCTGAAGCGGCTGTCGTCATTATAATAACCCTTTCAATGCTAATGTGTGGCGTGTCGCTACATTCAAATCATACAGCGCCAGTTCTTCTGGCTTGACCCAGGCGTAGTCCTGAAATTCGTCGTTAATACATATATCGCGATTAGCGGAAACACAGTCGAAGATGAGATAAATCATATAAATCTCTTCTTGTCTGCCATCAGCGTAGGTTTTAACGCGGATATCGTCGCGGAAGGTCCACGGCGTAATATCGCTCAGAATCAGTTGTTCGCCGAGTTCTTCCCGAACCTCCCGACGCAGCGCCTCTTCAATGCGTTCGCCTGGCTCGACCCCGCCGCCCGACAGCGCCCACTGACCGGGAAAGACGCCGCGGTTGTCGGCCATTTTGCACAGCAGATAACAGCCATCATTTTGAATTAATGGGCAAACTATAGTTCGTTGACGCATAAGTCGCTTCCTTAAACCACCAGGTCGTCAGCTTAACAAATCATTCTGCGAAATTCTTTGTGAAAAATGGAAGCGATAACGCAGACTGCGTTTTTTGTTAATCCAGTTGATGCAGGCGTCGCCATGTGATGGCGCAATGATGCGGCATGGCGAAAGTAGTATTTCGTTACAATATGTTTTTGGAATGGTTTTTTAGTGCATTGATTCCTCAGCGTCTGGCAGTACAATTCTGCCGTTTTGGGGAGTTTTTCTTTATGTGCTTGCTGGAAAGGGTAAAAATGAAAAAAAGCATATTATTAGGTTTTGCCGGAATGCTGTTCGTTTCTGCATCGGCGCAGGCCATCAGTATTAGCGGCCAGGCGGGCGAAGATTACACCAACATTGGCGTGGGTTTTGGTACGGAATCGACGGGGCTGGCGCTAAGCGGCAACTGGATGCACAACGATGATGATGGCGACGCTGCGGGCGTGGGTCTGGGACTGAACATTCCGGTGGGACCGCTGCTGGCGACGGTCGGCGGTAAAGGTATTTATACCAATCCGAAAGACAGCGATGAAGGCTATGCGGCGGCTGTCGGCGGTGGGCTACAATGGAAAATCGGCAACAGCTTCCGTCTGTTCGGCGAGTATTATTATTCACCAGATTCGCTGTCCAGCGGTATCGACAGCTATGAAGAAGCGAATGCAGGCGCGCGTTTCACCATTATGCGCCCGCTGAGCATTGAAGCCGGTTATCGTTACCTGAACCTGGCGGGTAAAGACGGCAACCGCGATAATGCGATTGCTGACGGCCCTTATGTTGGCGTAAACGCCAGCTTTTGATGCTAACGGCGCGGCAATCGTCGCGCCATATTCCTCCTTTTCCCGTCATTCTTCTTTCCACGTCCTATTCCTCTTTGCGTTATAGTGTTTTCATCATAAGAGCAGGAGAACACAATGCTAAATGTGGAAATGCTATCCACCGGGGATGAGGTGTTGCACGGACAAATCGTTGACACCAATGCCGCCTGGCTGGCTGATTTTTTCTTTCATCAGGGCGTTCCGTTATCACGGCGAAATACGGTAGGCGATAATCTGGACAGTCTGGTCGCTATCTTGCGTGAACGCAGTCAACATGCTGATGTTTTGATTGTTAATGGCGGGTTAGGGCCGACCAGCGATGATTTAAGCGCGCTCGCCGCGGCAACGGCAAAAGGCGAAGGATTAGTACTGCACCAGGCGTGGCTGACCGAAATGGAACGTTACTTTCAGCAGCGTGGTCGCGTGATGGCGCCGAGCAACCGTAAACAGGCGGAACTGCCTGCCAGCGCGGAGTTTATTAATAATCCGGTCGGCACTGCCTGTGGATTTGCGCTCCAGCTCAACCGCTGCCTGATGTTTTTCACCCCCGGCGTACCGTCGGAATTTAAGGTTATGGTGGAGAAGGAAATCTTACCGCGGTTACGCGCGCGTTTTTCACTGCCGGAGCCGCCGCTTTGCCTGCGGTTAACGACTTTTGGACGTTCAGAAAGTGACCTCGCGCAGCGTCTCGATTCACTGCCGTTGCCGCCCGGCGTGACGATGGGGTATCGCTCATCAATGCCGATCATTGAACTGAAATTGACCGGCCCGGCTACGCAACGGGAGGCGATGCTGGCGTTATGGCCAGAGGTCAAACGGGTTGCCGGGCAGAACCTGATTTTTGAAGGTACGGAAAACCTGCCGGCGCAAATAGCCCGCCGCCTGCAGGAAAGACAGTTGAGTCTGACGTTGAGCGAGCAATACACCAGCGGCTTACTGGCGCTACAGCTTTCCCGCGCCGGGGCGCCTGTTCTTGCCAGCGAAGTCGTTCCTTCTCAGGAAGAGACGCTGGCGCAAACGGCGCACTGGACGACAGAACGACGCAGCAATCATTATGCCGGTCTGGCGCTGGCCGTGTCGGGGCTGGAAAACGAACATCTTAATTTCGCGCTGGCGACGCCGGATGGCACGTATGCCTTACGCGTGCGTTTTAGCGCCAATCGGTATAGTCTGGCAATACGTCAGGAGGTCTGCGCGATGATGGCGCTAAATATGCTGCGCCGCTGGCTTAATGGCGAGGACATTATCAGCGAGCATGGCTGGATAGACGTGGTTGAATCATTGACGGCATAGAACTTTTAGTGGGAAGGTCTGGCCTTCCCACCCTTATATACTTATAAATTCTTCGCAGAGCATCATTTCAGGATAAGAGCCTAATGGGATAGGCTCTAAGTACTCATCATTACTGGAGACTGTATTCATATATTTGTCGCCGGGTTTGGGTGTTAAATAGTATTTGTTCCTCTACTGAAAGCGTTAAGAACTTTTCCGCAAAATCTCGTAGTGTGGTAGCAGGATCGTTTTGCCCGGCATTCGATAAGAGTTGAATTGTATGGTAACAAAATAGACCACAGCCGTTGGGTACATTATTTTGTAAATTAGTTTCAATAAAATCAATATTTTCGTTTTCTGATATGCCTGCAATTTTTGCTGCTTCTATAATCTCTTGCTTAGTATTTTCATTTAAATCATAATAAGTATTAAATATAAGGCATTTTATTTTTTCTGCAAGTTTATAAAATAAACATATAAGCCAGTGATCTCCTGTATTTATCAGAAAGACTTCATTTTCAGATAATCCTGATTGAGCCATCTTTTCAAGTAGCTGAGTGCTTAATATATTTTCTTTGGTGGTAGGATGAATAAGCCCAATAGGATAGTTTACCGAGAGAAAAGGTGATTCTTGAACCAGGCCTTGCGTTGCAGCTGCCAGCTCATCTGACGACAACATTCGCGCACTACACCAAAGATTTTCAACTCCTACCTGTTCTTGATCTGTCTGAGCGAACTGGTCGCCCATAATTTTATGTGCTATTCCTATTTTTTTAGAAAGGTCGGTTGTCGCGGAACCGGCCATATAAAGTAATCTGGAAGGGGCATGTAGCTTTTTCCACTCAGTGTTATTTTTTGTTATATCGTTATTGGCGATTTGATGTAATACAAGGCAAGCCTGATTGATTTTTTTGTCTATATCTGGTGATCCCGATCTTTTTCCGCTAAAGAGATCAAAAAGAAATTTCTCAACTCTATGTCCCAGGTCATCGTTGCGTAACGCAAGATTGCATAACAGATCAATACAATTCTGATCACCGTTCTCTACGGCGCTAAACAACAACGCAAGCGTCTCATCGCTCACCTCTTCTGCATATAAGCTGTGGAATTGCGGTGTGCTCAATCGGTAAAGTGAATTTACACATATATTCATTTTGCTCTGTTTCCTGGTAGGTGAAAGTAGCGAATATGATGTAATTTATAATTATTTGTATAAATATTATTGTTAGTGGGGGATATATTAAATCAGGCATAGACCTGATTTTATTATTATTCACATAACACTCAATTATTATTGGGATATTCAGTTATCCCCCCTCTTTAAAGGGGGCTGGTAACGCGTCGATACAAGAGATATTGCTCTATAAACAGTAACGTCGTTATCTGTCATGCCACCGTGGGTTAGCGGTCATGGTTAACCAAATAGGGCAGGTTATTGCAAAGAGACATCCGCGTTTATACCCAAAATAATCCGTAGCCAACACATAAGCAACTTGAAGTATGAAGGGTATATGTCTGATGGAAAATCGGCCCTGGTGAGTAGGGTAATGGCGCCGGAGGGGCTCCGGCGCTTTTTACTTAGCCGAGCGCCTGGGCCAGTAGCGTAATGGGGTGTTCGCAGCGTTTGCTTGTAGACATCTCAATTTGCCACTTACAGGTTTCACAATCGGTGACGACAATGTCGGCGCCGCTCTCTTCAATCTGGCGGAACAGTGGCGCGCCGATGGACTGTGATGTCGGATAGTTTTCCTTTTTAAATCCATACGTACCGGCAATGCCGCAGCACTGTGAATCAAGTACCGTCAATTCAAGCCCCGGAATTTGCCGCAATAGTTCAAGCGTGTAAAGCGTCCAGCCCATTTTTTCCATATGACACGGCGTATGGTAGACCACTTTCAGCGGCAAAGGATTAAGCGGCAGCGTTTTCCCGGCATCCAGTTTGCGCCATAGCCAGCGGGTGGCCAGCTCGATATGTTCGCGCAGCCCGGCGTTGTCCACGTCCAGCACTTCAGGATATTCATCGCGCAACGCAAACGTACAGGTGGATGACGTGGCGATGACCGGAATACCTTTGACGGCAATCGCCTCGCGTAGCGACTCCACATTGCTGATAGCCTGCTTGCGAGCTTTATCCGTAAAACCGTTAGCGATCAGCGGTACGCCGCAACACTTCTCTTTACTCAGTAACTGTACGCCGGTACCCATTGCGTTCAGCACCTTAATCAGATCTTTTCCGAGCTGCGGATGGTTGTAATTCACAAAACAGCCATGGAAAAAGGCGACCTGATCTTTGTATTTAGCCTGCTGCGCCGCCACGCTACGATACCAGCGGCGGAAGGTGCCGAAAGAGTATTTTGGTAAGGTGCGGCGATGATCGATTTTGAGCGCGTAATCAAGCAACTGGCGCACTGGCTTTAATGCGGTGGCGGTATTGACCACCGGCGCGAACGGCGTTGAAACGCTGCCCATCAGATCGGTATGGCTAAGAATAAAATTACGCAATGACGGGCGCGTCGTATCGTATTTCGCGCGGGCGCGCTGGATGATATCGCCAATCTTCACGTCCGACGGACAGGCGACCTCACACCGTTTGCAGTTAATGCAATATTTCAGCGCCTCATCATACAGCGCGCCGTCTTTCAGACGCAGGCGTTCGCCATCCGGTCCGGCCTGTTTAGGGCCAGGGTAGCCAGGATTAACGCGGCTGACCGGGCACGCGGTGGTGCACACCGTACATTTAATACAACTTTCAAAACGTGTGTCGCTCATTGCTGTTCTCCTGCACGCTCAGCGATATGGTGCGCGGCCTGGAGGGCGCTGACTGCGCAGACGCCGCCGCCGCATCCCTCAGCTATAGGATCGAATCCCGCCAGCACAGAACCTATTGCATACAGATTTTCTACCGTGTTGCCCGCAAGGGAGGGGCGGAAAGCGTCATCCGTCACGACGCCAAACTGCTGCCAGGGCTGTGGGTCGAAGAAATGTTGTTGATACCATTCGGCGCGGGTGGCCGTTTGCTGTACGTCGAGCCCTAAAATAGGTTCGCGGATCCCTTCGCGCTCGGCAACCAGACCGCTACTAAAGAAGCTACCGCTGGCAAGTACGGCAAAACGCGGGCGCAGTGGGATATCGGCATGGTTGCGGGTCCATATTTCGCTCACGGTACCGCGACGGCAGGTGACTTTCTTCACTTCATCGCCCGGCATCCAGATGCCGCCCTGACGGACAAACTGGCGCTGGAGCTGATTGTGCAGACGAATACCGAGCACCGATGGCGGCAGCGTCGGCAGCAGCGTGAGCGCGCAGGGCAGACGTTCGTTAAGCCAGCGCCACAGCGTATCGTTCGCCAGCCCGAAACAGGCGGGCATGATGATCATGTCGCAGTTTGTCGCTATTGGCGACAGCGCGTCGTACAGCAGTGGCCATTTTTCTTCGTTATCAAGCAGACGCGCAATATTGACCGCGCGAAATTCCGTCGGGTTATCACGCAGTACGTCCAGTTCCGGAAGGTCGATTTCTGCGGTTTCCACGTTGAGGTCGCGTTGGCGCAGCGACGCTGCCGCAAGGTGCGCCTGGAAATCCAGTAATCCGCTAACGCCGACGACGCAAATTCGCTGTGCGGATAACGGCCAGACCGGTACTTCCGGCGAGCTAAGCCAGGTTGAACGCAATGTGCCAAGCGGCGTGACACGCTGGTGCGCCTGCTGTACGTCGCCGTATAACTGCGCGCCGCTGGCGTTAAGTAGCGTTTGCGCCTGTTGCGCCAGCGTAAGGACTTTTTGCGCGCCTAAACGCGAATAAGGATGTTCAGGCGCCTGGCGGCGCAGCGCATCAAGCCCGGCGGTAATGTCGGTCACCGGTTGGCCGTCGGGCAGGGCGCTGAGTAGATCCAGCGAGCCGGAGGAAAAATGCAGCGCGCTTTGTCCGCGGGTGACGATGGCGCAGCGTAATCCATGCTGCTGGAGTTGCAGTCCGCACAGCAAACCGGCGAGACCGCCGCCCATAATAACCGTATCAAATTTCATCCTGGTGCTCCTTCTCCAGACCGCATAATCCCTGATAAACCCAGCGCGTGAATTCGCTTTCGCGCAGCGCGTCTCCCCAGGCGACAGGTTGTACGCCTTTCCAGCGCTCATTCAGAAATTCAGAGAGTTGCGTAATAGATTGCGCCGCGGTCGTCACATTAAAACGCTGCAATAGCCCGGCCGCGCGGCAGGCGCACAGTTCGCCCTGGCAAGTGCCCATCCCTACGCGGGTGCGACGGCGCAGATCCAGCAGGCTATTCACGGTTAAGTTTTCGACGGCATACTGCACTTCCCCCGCCGTGACGGCCTCGCATTCACAGACCAGGCTACGGTGTTGGCGGCCTTCACTCAGCCACCCCGGCGTGCGATCGCCATGCCGATAAACCGCCGATCCGCGTAGCGGCGCGGGAAGCGAGATAATGCGTTTCAGCGTATGTTCCGTAGACTCTTTTGAGCCAGGCAACGGCGTACCCGCCGTGATGCAGGGGCGAGTATTGCCCAACTTGCGGCACACGGCGTCGGTCGCCCATTCCGCCATCAGGCGGTAAGTCATTAGCTTCCCGCCGGTAATGGTAATAAAGCCTTCAAGCCCGTCGCGTTCGGCGTGGTCGAACAACACAATACCGCGGCTGACGTTACGACCGCTGGGATCGTCATCGCTGGCCACCAGCGGGCGGACGCCGGAATACGCGCGCAGAATACGCGTCTTCGCCATGACAGGGGCCAGTTTTTCCCCTTCACGCAGCAGGATATCGACTTCATCTGCGGTGACGCGGTTGCTGTCTATCTCATTGTAATCAATATGGGTAGAGGTGGTGCCGATCAGTGAAATCGTATCGCCAGGTACCAGAATGTCGGCATCCGATGGTTTCCGGCAGCGGTTAATGACATGCTGGTTGATCCGATGGTCCATGATCAACAGCGAGCCTTTCGCCGGGAACATGCGAATACTCAGGTCGGCGTATTCGGCGATCCGTTGTCCCCAGATACCTGCCGCATTGACCACCACCGGCGCGTGAAGCGTCTGGGTTTCGCCAGTGAGATGGTTGCGCACATGGACGCCGCAGACCGTTGCGCCTTCACGAATGAGCCCGGTCACTTCATGCGCCGTTAACACGATTGCGCCATGTTCTCTGGCATCCAACATATTGGCGGCGGTAAGGCGGAAAGGGTCCACGGTGCCATCCGGCACTTTTACCGCACCGATGAGCGCAGGGTTAACGGAAGGTTCGATGATGCGAGCCTGCTGCGGATCGATGGCTTCAGCGCGAATGCCTGCCGCTTCACAGGCGCGAATAAAGGTGGCCTGAAACGCAAGATCATCTTCCGGCAACGTAATAAACAGACCATCCGTCGGTTCGACGCAATGGCGGGCGATCCGTTTTAAAATCTGGTTTTCACTAATGCACTCGCGCGCGGATTCCGCGTCGGTAACCGCATAACGAGCGCCGCTGTGCAGCAGTCCGTGGTTACGCCCGGTCGCGCCGGTCGCTATATCATGCCGTTCCACCAGAATGACACGTAAACCGCGCAGCGCGCAGTCGCGGGCGATCCCTGCGCCTGTTGCTCCACCGCCAATGATAATCACGTCACTTGCTTGCGAGTCGCGAGTTTTCATTGTTTTTCCTCACAGTTCGTTTTTTATCATTTAGCCATACAAATCATATGGAATGTTTGATTTCGCGCATAATCGCTCACTATTCGAAAATGAAACGTGATTTCGTGCGCCTTTCTGAACATTGGTCATAAAACTGTAACAATATGTGCTGTAATTCACATTAACGTGACGTATCTTTACTTAACATCGCGGCCACACTGGGAGCAGCGGGGTTGTTTGAACAAACTGCGGTGTTTACCTCTAAATAAAATACGGGCCACGGAGGCTACAATATGTTGAGTATTTTTAAACCAGCGCCGCATAAAGCGCGCTTGCCAGCGGCGGAGATTGATCCGACCTATCGCCGATTACGCTGGCAGATTTTCCTGGGGATATTCTTTGGCTATGCCGCGTATTATCTGGTGCGCAAGAACTTTGCCCTCGCGATGCCCTACCTGGTAGAACAGGGTTTTTCACGCGGCGATCTGGGCTTTGCGCTGTCCGGGATTTCCATCGCTTATGGTTTTTCGAAATTTATAATGGGTTCGGTGTCCGATCGCTCGAATCCGCGCGTTTTCCTGCCGGCAGGGTTGATTCTGGCCGCAGCAGTCATGTTGTTTATGGGCTTTGTACCGTGGGCGACATCCAGCATCGCCGTGATGTTTGTACTGTTGTTCCTTTGCGGCTGGTTCCAGGGGATGGGGTGGCCGCCGTGCGGACGTACGATGGTTCACTGGTGGTCGCAGAAAGAACGCGGCGGCATTGTGTCGGTCTGGAACTGCGCGCATAACGTCGGCGGCGGGATCCCGCCACTGCTGTTCCTGCTGGGGATGGCGTGGTTTAACGACTGGAAAGCGGCGCTCTATATGCCAGCCTTTGGCGCGATTGTGGTGGCGCTGTTCGCTTTCGCAATGATGCGCGATACGCCGCAATCCTGCGGTCTGCCGCCTATCGAAGAGTATAAAAACGACTATCCGGACGACTACAACGAAAAAGCGGAAGAAGAGCTGACTGCGAAGCAGATCTTCATGCAGTACGTACTGCCAAACAAACTGTTGTGGTACATCGCTATCGCCAACGTGTTTGTTTATCTGCTGCGCTACGGCATCCTCGACTGGTCGCCGACCTACCTGAAAGAAGTGAAGCATTTCGCACTGGATAAATCCTCCTGGGCCTACTTCCTGTATGAATACGCGGGTATTCCGGGCACGCTGCTGTGTGGCTGGATGTCGGATAAAGTCTTCCGCGGCAACCGTGGCGCGACCGGCGTGTTCTTTATGACCCTGGTGACTATCGCGACCATCGTTTACTGGATGAACCCGGCAGGAAACCCGAACGTTGATATGGCTTGTATGATTATCATCGGCTTCCTGATCTACGGCCCGGTAATGTTGATCGGTCTGCACGCGCTGGAACTGGCGCCGAAAAAAGCGGCGGGTACGGCGGCGGGCTTTACCGGTCTGTTTGGTTACCTGGGCGGTTCTGTCGCTGCAAGCGCCATTGTGGGTTATACCGTTGACTTCTTCGGTTGGGATGGCGGCTTTATGGTGATGATTGGCGGCAGCATTCTGGCGGTAATCCTGCTGGTGGTCGTGATGATTGGTGAAAAACGCCATCATGATGAGCTGCAGTTAAAACGCAACGGAGGCTAATAACATGAAAACCACACTGAAAAACCTTAGCGTGGCGTTAATGTTGGCAGGAATGACCATCGGAAGCGGCGCCGTGGCGGCTGAAAAAGTCGTTATCGCCCACCGTGGCGCCAGCGGTTATCTGCCGGAGCATACGCTACCGGCGAAAGCGATGGCGTATGCGCAAGGGGCAGATTATCTGGAACAGGATTTAGTGATGACAAAGGACGACCATCTGGTCGTCCTCCATGACCACTACCTTGACCGGGTGACTGACGTCGCTGATCGTTTTCCGAACCGGGCGCGTAAAGATGGGCGCTATTACGCTATCGATTTTACGCTGGATGAAATTAAATCCCTGAAGTTCACCGAAGGGTTTGATATTGAAAACGGCAAAAAAGTACAAACTTATCCGGGCCGTTTCCCGATGGGAAAATCTGATTTCCGCATTCATACCTTTGAAGAGGAAATTGAATTCGTTCAGGGATTAAATCACTCTACCGGTAAAAATATCGGTATTTATCCGGAAATTAAAGCGCCGTGGTTCCATCATCAGGAAGGGAAAGATATTGCCGCGAAAACGCTGGAAGTGCTGAAGAAGTATGGTTACACCGGCAAGCAGGACAATGTCTATTTGCAGTGTTTTGATGTCGCTGAGCTGAAACGTATTAAGAATGAACTGGAACCCAAAATGGGGATGGATCTCAATCTGGTTCAACTTATTGCGTATACCGACTGGAATGAAACACAGCAGAAACAGCCGGACGGTCGTTGGGTAAATTACAACTACGACTGGATGTTTAAGCCGGGCGCTATGAAGCAGGTGGCGGAATATGCGGACGGTATTGGTCCGGATTACCATATGCTGGTCGCGGAAGGCTCAACGAAAGGGAATATCAAGCTGACTGGAATGGTGCAAGACGCGCATCAGAATAAGATGGTAGTGCATCCTTACACTGTGCGTGCCGATCAATTGCCGGACTATGCCACAGACGTCAATCAGTTGTACGACATCCTGTATAACAAGGCGGGCGTCGACGGGCTGTTCACTGACTTCCCGGATAAGGCGGTCATGTTCCTGCAAAAAAATGACTAAAGGTTTGCCATAGTAGAAGTGACGCGCCGGATGAGGGCATAAACGCCTCATCCGGCCTGGCGCAACGTTTGCCAGCGTAAGTCTGGTAAACGCAATACCATCAGGCGGGGTTGTTTTATAGCAACCCCTCATCGGTCAGTGTTTCCATACATTTTTGTAATAAAAATAGCGGACTTCCTTCTACCGGCGGTTCTTTTGCTAACAGGGAAATTTGTCGATAAAAGGTGGGTTCCAGCGCCACGGAGCATAATTTTCCTGTCGTGGCTTTTAAGGTTAATTCTGGCAATAAGGCGATACCTAATTCCTGGCGAATAAAATTCAGCGCAGTATCGGGATGGTTAAATTCATATTTAAATATCGGCTCAATACCCTTTTCTTTAAACAACGCCATAATGCTTAATTCATAACGACCTTTACTGACAATAAGTGGTTCGTCCATCAGTTCTTCGACCGTTACTGTACTATTGGCCGCCAGGGGATGATTTTCAGGCACCACTACGGTGAATTTATCCCGGTAAATGGGGACGCAATACATACCGTTGACCGGAAAAGGAACGAAACCGGCATCAATACTTCCGTCCTGCAGCGAATCAATAATAGCCGTACTGTTCTCTTCATAGGGGATAATTTTTACATTTGGATGATGGCTTTCAAAATAGCGAATGACGCCGGGTAAAATGCAGGCGCAGGCGCTGGGAAAACAGCCAATCCGTAGCGTACGGGCCGGGTTCTTTTTTTCTTGTTCGGCAATCTCTTTTACCGCGTTGACGTCGCGCTGGATCGCGCGTAAGTGCCTGACGATGCGGCTACCGGCGGCGGTAAGCTCAATCTCTTTACGACGCTCACGAATCAATATATCAACGCCGAGCTCCTCCTCAAGCGCGGAGATGGCCTGGCTGACGGCGGATTGCGTCATGTATAGCCGTTTGCTGGCTTCGGTAAATCCGCCGTACTCCAGTACGGCAAGCAGGGCGTGGATTTGGGTTAGCGTCATTAGTAAAACCTAATCAATATAATTAAAACGATTAATTTTTCTAATAGAGTGCACTTGTTTATACTGCGATTCTATCGAATACATCACATTTTGACGCACCTGATAGGTGTTCAGTTGAGCTGAGCGTTGCCTGCGTGCGCCATCTGAGCGGGTCGTTAAGAATGAAAGAAAAATTATGGACGAAGGATTTTTGGGCAATCACCATAGTCAGTTTTATTATCTTTTTTGTTTTTTATGTACTGCTAACTTTATTACCCATTTATATCGCTGATCGCCTGCATGCTTCTGCAGATAAGGCCGGGCTGTTAGTGACATGTTTCCTGGCCGCGGCAATTGTTATTCGGCCATTTGCCGGACAGTGGGTGGGAAAATATTCGAATAAAAAGATTCTGGTGCTCTCTTCTCTGGCTTTTTTGGTGATTACCGCGCTGTATCCGGTTTGCCATTCTATCGAGTCGCTGCTCTTTATCCGCGTACTTCATGGGATTACGTTTGGTGTTATTACCACGGTAAAAGGAACTATTTCAGCGCGGTTAATTCCGGCCTCCCGACGTGGAGAGGGCATCAGCTTTTTCTCTTTAGCGATGGGCCTGGCGATGGTCGTCGGACCGTGGATCGGTTTGAATATGGCCCGCTGGAACGCGTTCACTGCCGCATTCTGGCTTTGTTCCGCTGTAGCGGCGTTAGGGATTGTACTTTCCCTGATTGTGACGGTCCCTCCGGTAATTCGTCATGCCGATGGTTCGAAACCGAATCTGGGTTTTGCCGCGATGTTTGACCGCGCCGCCTTGCCTTTTGCGCTGGTCACCTTTTTTATGACTTTCTCCTATGCCGGCGTGTCGGCTTTCCTGGCGCTGTATGCGCGTGAGCTGGATTTAATGGCGGCGGCCAGTAATTTCCTGCTGTGTTACGCGATTTTCCTGATGATATGCCGTACCTTCACCGGGAATATTTGTGATAAAAAAGGGCCGAAATACGTTGTTTTCCCATGCCTGTTGGCTTTTACCATCGGTCTGGTGGCGTTGGGCTACACCAATGGCAGCATCATGATGATTATTTCCGGCGGTCTCATCGGTATCGGCTACGGTTCGGTCACGCCGGTTTTCCAGACGCAAATTATCAGCTCGGTTGAACCGCATAAAATCGGCGTGGCGAATTCACTGTTCTTTAACGCGATGGACGCCGGAATGGCGATTGGCGCCTTTATCATGGGAATGATGGTTGAGTCGGTTGGCTATCGTATGATTTATGTCGCTGGCGCGGTGCTGGTGGTACTCGCTGGCGCACTGTATGCCGTGCAGATGAAAAAACGTGGCGTGATGCCTTTGGTTTCCACCAGCGAGTTGCACTGAGTTACATCTCGATTTCGATATCGCCTTTTGCCCTGCAGCAGCAGGGCAAAATCTCTCCCGGCTGGATAAACGCTAAAGGTTCCGTAATCCAGTCAACCTGGCCGGCAACCAGTCGGGTACGACAGGAGCCGCAATAACCTTCGCGGCACTGATACTCCACCTCAACGTTATGCGATTCCAGCGCGGCCAGCAGAGAAGGGTGTTCATCCTGGCACAGCAGCTGTGTGCCAGTGATACGCAGCGTGACGCGTCCCATCAGAGCTGGAAATTACTCAGATCGTCGGTATCGACTTCTGAATCGATTTGTCCGACCAGATAAGAGCTAACTTCCACTTCCTGTGGCGCGACCTGAACGTTATCGGACACCAGCCAGGTATTGATCCACGGGATTGGGTTGGAGCGGGTCTGGAACGGCAGATCCAGCCCTACCGCCTGCATACGAATATTAGTAATATATTCAACGTATTGGCACAGGATATCTTTATTCAGGCCGATCATCGAACCGTCGCGGAACAGATAGTCCGCCCACTCTTTTTCCTGCTGCGCCGCCTGCACGAACAGGTCATAACATTCCTGTTTACACTCTTCGGCGATTTCCGCCATCTCCGGGTCGTCCACGCCGCTACGCAACAGGTTCAGCATATGTTGCGTGCCGGTCAGATGCAGAGCTTCGTCACGGGCGATCAGACGGATAATTTTGGCGTTGCCTTCCATCAGTTCACGCTCGGCAAATGCGAAAGAGCAGGCGAAGCTGACGTAGAAGCGGATGGCTTCCAGCGCGTTCACGCTCATCAGGCACAGATACAGTTTTTTCTTCAGCTCACGCAGATTCACGACAACCGTTTTGCTATTAACGGTATGGGTGCCTTCACCGAGCAGATGCCAGTAGCTGGTCATCTCAATAAGTTCGTCGTAGTAGGCGGAGATCCCTTCGGCGCGCTTCTGAATTTGCTCATTGGTCACGATATCGTCAAAAACGACAGCCGGATCGTTGACGATGTTACGAATAATGTGGGTGTAGGATCGTGAGTGAATCGTCTCAGAAAACGCCCAGGTCTCTACCCACGTCTCCAGCTCCGGGATGGAAATGAGCGGCAGCAGGGCGACGTTCGGGCTACGTCCCTGAATGGAATCCAGCAGCGTCTGGTATTTGAGGTTGCTGATGAAGATATGTTTTTCGTGCTCCGGCAACGCCTGATAATCGATACGATCGCGGGAGACGTCGACCTCTTCCGGACGCCAGAAGAAAGAGAGCTGTTTTTCGATCAGTTTTTCGAAGATGTCATATTTCTGCTGGTCATAGCGTGCAACGTTGACCGGCTGGCCAAAGAACATGGGTTCCTTGAGCTGATCGTTTTTCGTCTGTGAAAAAGTGGTGTATGCCATTGAAGTGAATCCTTTATGGGATGAGCGCCGGATGGCGGCGCAAGCGCCTTATCCGGCCTACAAACCGTACAATCGTAGGCCGGGTAAGCATAGCGCTACCCGGCACTATTCATCAGATCTTACAAGCGCCGCTTTCGCAGCCATCGTCCTGAATAGAAGGCGCCAAATCGTCCTGCGCATCTTCCGCGCCGTCGCGGGTATTTTGATAGTACAGAGTTTTCACGCCAAACTTATACGCGGTGAGCAAATCTTTCAGCAGTTGCTGCATCGGCACTTTTCCTGACGGGAAACGTGACGGATCGTAGTTGGTATTGGCGGAAATCGACTGATCGATAAACTTCTGCATGATACCCACCAGTTGCAGATAACCGTCGTTGTTCGGCATCTCCCACAACAGTTCGTAAGCGTCTTTCAGATGCTCATAATCCGGCACGACCTGACGCAAAATACCGTCTTTCGAGGCCTTGATGCTGACGTAGCCGCGCGGCGGCTCAATGCCGTTGGTGGCGTTGGAGATCTGGGACGACGTTTCCGACGGCATTAGCGCCGATAGCGTGGAGTTACGCAGACCGTGGGTTTTGATCGACTCACGCAGCTGTTCCCAGTCGTAGTGCAGCGGTTCGTTGACGATCGCATCCAGATCTTTTTTGTAGGTGTCGATCGGCAGAATGCCTTTTGCATAGGTGGTTTCGTTGAACCAGGGGCAGGCGCCTTGCTCTTTCGCCAGTTCGTTGGACGCTTTAAGCAGATAGTATTGAATGGCTTCGAAGGTTTTATGCGTCAGATTATTGGCGCTGCCGTCGGAATAACGCTTACCGTTTTTCGCCAGCCAGTAGGCGAAGTTAATCACGCCAATGCCCAGCGTACGACGGCCCATTGCGCCGCGTTTGGCAGCCGGAATCGGGTAATCCTGATAATCGAGCAGAGCATCCAAAGCGCGTACTGCCAGAATAGCCAGTTCTTCCAGCTCGTCCAGAGTCTTAATGGCGCCCAGGTTGAATGCAGACAGCGTACACAACGCAATTTCGCCGTTTTCATCGTTGACATCGTTCAGCGGTTTGGTCGGCAGGGCAATCTCCAGACACAGGTTAGACTGGCGTACCGGGGCGACAACCGGATCGAACGGACTGTGAGTATTGCAGTGGTCAACGTTCTGGATATAGATACGACCGGTAGAGGCGCGTTCCTGCATCATCAGCGAGAACAGTTCGACCGCTTTCACACGCTGTTTGCGGATGCTGTCGTCGTTTTCATATTTCACGTACAGGCGTTCGAATTCGTCCTGGTCGGCGAAGAACGCATCGTATAGCCCGGGTACATCGGACGGACTGAACAGCGTAATGTCGCCGCCCTTCAGCAGGCGGGTATACATCAGTTTGTTGATCTGTACGCCGTAGTCCATGTGACGTACGCGGTTACCTTCCACGCCACGGTTGTTTTTCAGTACCAGCAGGCTTTCCACTTCCAGGTGCCACATCGGATAGAACAGTGTCGCCGCGCCGCCGCGCACGCCGCCTTGCGAGCAGGATTTCACCGCCGTCTGGAAGTGCTTGTAGAACGGGATGCAGCCGGTGTGGAAGGCTTCGCCGCCACGAATCGGGCTGCCCAGCGCACGAATGCGGCCAGCGTTGATACCGATACCGGCGCGCTGAGAAACGTATTTCACAATCGCGCTGGAGGTGGCGTTGATGGAATCCAGACTGTCGCCACACTCGATCAGTACGCAGGAGCTGAACTGACGGGTTGGGGTACGCACACCGGACATGATGGGCGTCGGCAGCGAGATTTTGAACGTAGAGACCGCATCGTAAAAACGTTTTACATAGTCAAGACGCGTTTCACGCGGGTAGTTCGAGAACAGGCAGGCCGCTACCAGAATGTAGAGGAACTGTGCGCTTTCATAGATTTCACCGGTCACGCGGTTTTGCACCAGATATTTCCCTTCCAGCTGCTTAACGGCAGCGTAGGAGAAGGTCATATCGCGATCGTGAACGATAAACGAATCCATCTGCTTGAACTCTTCTTCCGTGTAGTCTTCCAGCAGATGATTGTCGTATTTGCCAAGCTCAACCATTTTTACCACATGGTGGTAAAGTGCGGGCGGCTCAAACTGGCCGAAGGCTTTCTTACGCAGGTGGAAAATCGCCAGACGCGCAGCCAGGTATTGATAATCCGGCGCATCGCGAGAGATCAGGTCTGCGGCAGCCTTAATGATAGTTTCATGGATATCGGAGGTCTTAATCCCATCATAAAACTGAATATGCGAGCGTAGCTCGACCTGAGAAACCGATACGTTATTCAGTCCTTCTGCCGCCCAATCAAGAACGCGATGAATTTTGTCGAGATTGATGCGCTCAGTACGGCCGTCACGCTTTGTCACCAGCAGACTCTGATTCATGTGGTTTTCTACCTGTTTACCTGTCCGTGAAAGAAAAATATCCCCCCGCTTATCCACAACGCCACGTTGTGACTAACTCTGTGGATAAATACTATATATAGGGGGTAATCGATAAGTGAAACGCTATATGGTGAGTATTCTAGTAGGGATTCTTTTGAGTACAAGAGTTGATTTTGGCGTTAAATTGCGGTTGCAAAAGCGTAAGAATCGCTAAATGCGCGTCTGATAAGGCCTGGAGAGGATGTCAACAATTCATAAAAAAAAATCAAAATTTGATCGAATGCTGATTTCTTCATCGAAGAGAAAGGTTGCGCCCGATGATCTAACGCAACCCTTATAGGAAAATTCTTTGATGTCAGGCTTTTTTAGCGCGGGTATGCAACATGTAGTTAACGTCTACTCCGGGACCGAGTTTGAAAGTATTGGTTATCGGGTTGTAGTGCAGCCCGGTGATATGTTGCTCTTTCAGGACGGTTTCATCTACCCAGCTTAACAGTTCAGCAGGCTTAATGAATTTCTTCACGTCGTGCGTGCCTTTTGGCACCATGCGCAGAATATACTCAGCGCCGACGACCGCCATCAGCCAGGATTTCCCATTGCGGTTCAACGTTGAGAAGAACACCTCGCCGCCGGGTTTAACCAGTTGGGCGCAGGCGTGGACGACCGATTGCGGATCGGGAACGTGCTCCAGCATTTCCATACAGGTGACGACGTCGTATTGCTGGGCGTGTTTTGCCGCATGTTCCTCAACCGTCTCCTGCACGTACTCTACCTCAATGCCGCTTTCCAGCGCATGCAGTTTGGCGACCTGCAAAGGCTCAAAGCCCATATCCAGCCCGGTAACGGTAGCGCCTTCGCGCGCCATGCTCTCCGCCAGAATACCGCCGCCACAGCCGACGTCGAGCACCTTTTTACCGAACAGGCCGCCTGAGCGCTCAGTAATGTAGCCAAGGCGTAGAGGGTTGATGCGATGCAATGGCTTGAATTCGCCCTCCAGATCCCACCAGCGCGACGCGACGGCTTCGAATTTGGCGATTTCATTATGGTCAACGTTGTGAGCTACCGACGGTTTTTCAGTGTTCATGAGTACATGAGATTCCGCTATTGATCTATCGGGGCAGTATAGCAGGTGCAAAGTCGCTGCGTTATATCTACTGCCGTCTTTATTACGCTTTCAGCGCAAGAAGTTTTCTTGCGCGTTCTGTAAAACCGCTACCGATGTGGTGCGTGATAAAATTACAGACGCCCTCGACGTTGTTGTTTTTTAACATATCCAAAATAGTGGCATGTCCACGGTTAGAGCTGGTGATATATTCAGCGGTAAAATCCAGTCTGTAGCGAATTGCCAATAAACGTGCTGAGATCAACAGGTGTGCTTGTGAAATGTATTTATTATCGGCATATTTCACAAAAACATAATGAAAATCATGATCCAGTTTGAGGTAAGCTTGCGTATCTCGCTCTGCATTAATTTTTGCTGACTTCGATAAAATATTGCTTAATTCGACTATGACATTGTTAGCATTTTTCTCCATCGCTTCACGAATTGCGCCCTGTTCAAGGATAACCCTCATTTTGATGAGATCATTGATATCCTCGTCGGTGACAGAAAAAACAAATGTCCCACTGCGGGGAATGATGTTGACCAGGTTCTCATTATAGCTCAGCCAAATAAAAGCTTCACGAATTGGTGTTTTACTTACCATCAGAATATTTGATAGTTCATTTTCACTGATCGCTTGCCCAAGATCGAAATCGCCATGGATAATCATCTCCCTTATTTTCTCTTTAATCACCTGGGTGATGGATTTGGGTATTTCAATTGATATGTGACTAAAGTCACGCTTTAATCTATTTTTCATTTTCTTCTCCTCCATGGTTAAACCCGGCTCCATTGTAATTAATTTATTCAAAATTAACGGATCTAATATATCAGATATAAGAAAATTTACATACTTTATTGTTGTTATTGTATATTTCATTAAGTTTGCTTGCTGATATATCAGATATGACACATTAGCTTTTGAATTGTATTGTTTTTTACGTAACATCGATTCCGGTCAATACCCTTATTCATTGAATCATAAAAGGTGATGCAAAATGAGTAGTCCACAAGAAAATTTATACGATGCAATTCGTATTGTAAAAAGGAAAATCATTCCTTTGGCCTTTATTCTTTACTTTTTTAACTATATGGATCGTGTCAATATTGGGTTTGCTGCATTACGCATGAATGAATCTCTCGGTATTACGCCTGAGGATTTCGCTAATATTTCTTCTATATTCTTCATATCATATTTAATCTTTCAAATTCCGAGTAGCATTGGCTTGCAAAAGCTTGGTGCAAGAAAATGGATTAGTTCCATTATTATCGGCTGGGGAGCGGTAACTGGGCTGATTTTTTTTGCTAAAGATACTCAACATATTTTGCTGGCTCGCATTTTTTTGGGGGTATTTGAAGCTGGCTTTTTCCCGGGCATGGTTTATTATCTTGCATGCTGGTTCCCGGCTCGTGAACGCGGAAAAGTCAATAGTTTCTTCATGTTATCTATTGCTGTTGCATCGGTATTGGCTGCACCGATGTCTGGTTGGATCATCGAGCATTTGAATACCCCGGATTATGAAGGCTGGCGCTGGCTTTTTGCTATTGAAGGTATCCCTACCGTATTCCTTGGCATCCTGACATTTTATTTACTGCCTGACAGTCCAGAAAAGGCTAAATGGCTTACGCCACAGCAGATATCGGCCTTAGTTAATAAATTACGTACTGACAATGAAACCGCAGCTGCATTAAATAAAAATACCAACTCATCCTTTCTTTCCGTAATCAAAAATCCAGTTTTGCTTCAGCTTTCTTTCGCCTACATGTTGATTCAGGCGGCTGCTCTGGCGGCAAACTACTGGTTGCCGGGGTTGGTGAAGGGATTTTCAGCTGATTTTACGGATACTGACGTTGGTTTAATCATGAGTATTCCGTTTATTTTCGCTATGTTCAGCATGCCCTGGTGGGGCTGGCATTCCGATAAAAAGAATGAACGAAAATGGCATGCTGCATTACCCATGTTTCTGGCAGGCTGTGGTTTTCTGATGATTGCTCTTGTCCCCTCAATGTCGCTGAGAATGCTGGGGCTAACGTTCTATGGTGTTGGGATCCTCAGCTATTACGGACCTTACTGGGCGCTGCCTTCTGCATTATTGTCGCCGTCAGGGTTGGCTATCAGCATTGCGTTTATTAACTCATGTTCAAGTCTTGGCGGATTCCTGATTAATAAATCACTGGGATTCGTTTCTACTCATTATGGTGCGACAGGAATATTTATTGTAGAGGCAATACTTTGCTTCGCTGCGGTAGCCGTTTTGGCGTTAATGAAAATTGATGTGAAAAAAGAAAAAAGCCAACAAACAAATGTTGTATCACGAACCTGATAAATGGAGAAATTATGAAAATTACGTCTATTGAAGTTTTTGACTGTGAATTAAAAAAAAGAGATCAAACGATGTCCTCCTATAATCCAGTACTTATCCGGGTGAATACCGACTCAGGATTAAGTGGTATTGGCGAAGTAGGACTGGCCTATGGCGCAGGCGCTAAAGCTGGCGTAGGGATCATCAGAGATCTGGCGCCATTGATTGTGGGTGAAGATCCACTAAATATCGAAAAAATTTGGGAGTTCTTTTTCAGAAAGACTTTTTGGGGGATGGGGGGCGGGAACGTTTTTTATGCCGGAATGAGCGCTATTGATATTGCTCTTTGGGATATCAAAGGTAAATATTTAGGTGTACCTGTTTATCAGCTCCTTGGCGGAAAAACTAATGAAAAATTAAGAACCTATGCTAGTCAGTTACAATTTGGTTGGGGGGATAAACGCCAGATATTAGTGACACCTGATGAATATGCTGAGGCGGCGCGTGCGGCTCTTGACGATGGATATGATGCGATTAAAGTGGATCCACTCGAAATCGATCGTAATGGTGATGACTGTGTTTTTCAGAATAAAAATCGTAACTATTCAGGATTGTTACTGGCCGATCAATTAAAAATGGGGGAAGCGCGAATTGCCGCTATGCGTGAAGCAATGGGGGATGATGCTGATATTATCGTGGAAATCCATTCTCTTCTCGGTACAAACTCAGCTATTCAATTTGCGAAGGCGATAGAAAAGTATCGTATCTTTCTTTATGAAGAACCGATTCATCCATTAAATTCTGATAATATGCAGAAAGTTTCCCGTTCAACAACGATTCCAATCGCCACTGGCGAGCGTTCCTACACAAGATGGGGATACAGGGAATTACTGGAGAAGCAGTCTATTGCCGTAGCGCAACCTGATTTGTGTCTCTGCGGCGGAATTACCGAAGGAAAGAAAATCTGTGACTATGCTAATATTTATGACACCACTGTACAGGTGCATGTTTGCGGCGGTCCTGTTTCCACGGTAGCCGCGCTGCATATGGAAACAGCAATTCCCAACTTTATTATTCATGAGCATCATACCAATGCGATGAAAGCATCTATTCGGGAACTTTGTACCCACGATTATCAGCCGGAAAATGGCTATTATGTCGCGCCGGAACAGCCCGGATTGGGTCAGGAATTAAACGATGAGGTAGTGAAAGAATACCTGGCCTATGTGATTAAATAGCATCTGGTGATACTGATTATGGTTTATGCCTCCCGGCATATCCCCTAAATAATTCGAGTTGCAGGATAAAATGGTTAACCGTCTTGAACAGCGCTTGCGCTAACCCCGACGGGGCGAGGCCCAGGGATGGGCCGAGTAACTTGCCGCCAACGCACATGAAACTTGAAGTATGACGGGTATACGCGGGAGGTATTGATTTTCCAGCCTCTTCCTAGCCAGACCCCGATCTCCCCTGTGTCGCCTCTGAAACCGATCGCCGATAAACGCCGGGACCACGCTTATAAATGAAGAGAGCATGCGGCACCCGAATAAAGCATTGTCTGGCTGCATTCCGTTTACCAGTACGTGGGCGAATGTGTTATAATTTGCGACCTTTGAATCCGGGATACAGTAGAGGGATAGCGGTTAGATGAGCGACCTTGCGAGAGAAATTACACCGGTCAACATTGAGGAAGAGCTGAAGAGCTCCTATCTGGATTATGCGATGTCGGTCATTGTTGGCCGTGCGCTGCCGGATGTCCGAGATGGCCTGAAGCCGGTACACCGTCGCGTACTTTACGCCATGAACGTATTGGGCAATGACTGGAACAAAGCCTATAAAAAATCTGCCCGTGTCGTTGGTGACGTAATCGGTAAATACCATCCCCACGGCGATTCCGCAGTGTATGACACCATCGTTCGTATGGCGCAGCCATTCTCGCTGCGTTACATGCTGGTGGATGGTCAGGGTAACTTCGGTTCTATTGACGGCGACTCCGCGGCGGCAATGCGTTATACGGAGATCCGTCTGGCGAAAATCGCCCACGAACTGATGGCCGATCTCGAAAAAGAGACGGTGGATTTCGTGGATAACTATGACGGTACGGAAAAAATTCCGGACGTCATGCCGACCAAAATTCCTAACCTGCTGGTTAACGGTTCTTCCGGTATCGCAGTAGGTATGGCGACGAATATCCCGCCGCACAACCTGACGGAAGTGATTAACGGCTGCCTGGCGTATATCGACAACGAAGACATCAGCATTGAAGGGCTGATGGAACATATTCCGGGTCCGGACTTCCCGACCGCCGCGATCATCAACGGTCGTCGTGGTATCGAAGAAGCCTACCGTACCGGTCGTGGCAAAGTGTACATTCGCGCCCGCGCGGAAGTTGAAGCTGACGCCAAAACGGGCCGTGAAACCATCATCGTCCATGAAATTCCCTATCAGGTGAACAAAGCGCGCCTGATCGAGAAAATCGCCGAGCTGGTGAAAGATAAACGCGTGGAAGGCATCAGCGCGCTGCGTGACGAATCCGACAAAGACGGGATGCGCATCGTGATTGAAGTAAAACGCGATGCGGTGGGCGAGGTGGTGCTTAATAATCTCTACTCCCAGACCCAGCTACAGGTTTCCTTCGGTATTAACATGGTGGCGCTGCATCACGGCCAGCCGAAGATCATGAACCTGAAAGATATCATTTCAGCGTTCGTGCGCCACCGCCGTGAAGTGGTGACGCGTCGTACTATTTTTGAACTGCGTAAAGCCCGTGACCGCGCGCATATCCTTGAAGCTCTGGCGATTGCGCTGGCCAACATCGACCCGATTATCGAACTGATTCGCCGCGCGCCAACGCCGGCAGAAGCAAAAGCGGCGCTGATTTCGCGTCCGTGGGATCTGGGCAACGTTGCTGCGATGCTGGAGCGCGCCGGTGATGACGCCGCGCGCCCGGAATGGCTGGAGCCAGAATTTGGCGTGCGTGACGGTCAGTACTACCTGACTGAGCAGCAGGCGCAGGCGATTCTGGATCTGCGTTTGCAGAAACTGACCGGCCTGGAGCATGAAAAACTGCTCGACGAATACAAAGAGCTGCTGGAGCAGATTGCTGAACTGTTGCACATTCTGGGCAGCGCCGATCGCCTGATGGAAGTGATCCGCGAAGAGATGGAGTTAATTCGCGATCAGTTCGGCGATGAGCGTCGTACCGAAATCACCGCCAACAGCGCCGATATTAATATCGAAGATCTGATTAGCCAGGAAGATGTTGTCGTGACGCTGTCTCACCAGGGTTACGTCAAATATCAACCGCTGACGGATTACGAAGCGCAACGTCGTGGTGGGAAAGGTAAATCTGCCGCGCGTATTAAAGAAGAAGACTTTATCGACCGCCTGCTGGTGGCCAACACCCATGACACCATCCTCTGCTTCTCCAGCCGGGGCCGTCTGTACTGGATGAAGGTCTATCAGTTGCCGGAAGCCAGTCGTGGCGCGCGCGGTCGTCCGATCGTCAACCTGCTGCCGCTGGAAGCCAACGAACGTATCACCGCGATTCTGCCGGTTCGTGAGTACGAAGAAGGCGTCAACGTCTTTATGGCGACCGCCAGCGGTACCGTGAAGAAAACGGCGCTGACCGAATTCAGCCGTCCGCGTTCCGCCGGTATTATCGCGGTGAACCTCAACGACGGCGACGAGCTGATTGGCGTTGACCTGACTTCTGGCTCTGACGAAGTCATGCTGTTCTCGGCCGCGGGTAAAGTGGTGCGCTTCAAAGAAGACGCCGTCCGTGCGATGGGGCGTACCGCGACCGGTGTGCGCGGTATTAAGCTGGCGGGAGACGATAAAGTCGTCTCTCTGATCATCCCACGCGGCGAAGGCGCTATTCTGACCGTAACGCAAAACGGCTACGGGAAGCGTACCGCAGCGGACGAGTACCCGACCAAGTCTCGTGCGACGCAGGGCGTTATCTCTATCAAAGTGACCGAGCGCAACGGTTCCGTTGTCGGTGCGGTACAGGTAGACGATTGCGACCAGATCATGATGATCACGGATGCCGGTACTCTGGTGCGTACCCGTGTGTCCGAGATCAGCGTAGTGGGACGTAATACCCAGGGCGTTATCCTTATCCGCACGGCGGAAGATGAAAACGTGGTGGGTCTGCAACGCGTTGCTGAACCGGTAGATGACGAAGAACTCGACGCTATCGACGGCAGCGTGGCGGAAGGGGATGAGGATATCGCCCCGGAAGCGGAAAGCGATGACGACGTTGCGGATGACGCTGACGAGTAATGTTATTGCTGTGCGAGGGCCGGATATCCGGCCCTTTTTCTTTGCCGTTGCGGGCTACGTCATTTACCGCTACCTTAGTCACACTCTATTTACATCCTGAGGCGGAGCTTCGCCCCTTTGAAATACCTTGCTTCCTTTCGAACTACGCTGAAAGTCTCGCGCTACTTATTCAGAGCGTTAGCGTTACTCATTTGGCTCTTAATCGCCTTTGTTTCGGTGTTTTACATCGTCAATGCCCTGCACCAGCGGGAGTCTGAAATTCGTCAGGAGTTCAACCTTAGCTCCGATCAGGCGCAGCGTTTTATCCAGCGCACGTCGGACGTGATGAAAGAGCTCAAATATATCGCCGAGAACCGTTTAACGGCGGAAAACGGCGTCATGTCGTCGCGTGCGCGTGATGACAAAATGGTGGTGCCGGACTTTGAACCGCTATTTGCCGACTCAGACTGTGCGGCGATGGGCTCCGCCTGGCGTGGATCGCTGGAGTCGCTGGCCTGGTTTATGCGTTACTGGCGCGACAACTTTTCAGCGGCGTATGATCTTAACCGCGTTTTCCTGATTGGCAGCGATAACCTCTGTATGGCGAATTTCGGCCTGCGTGAAATGCCCGTGGAGCGCGATGATGCGTTAAAAGCGTTACATGAGCGGATTATGAAATACCGCAACGCGCCGCAGGAAGAAAGTGGGAATAACCTTTTCTGGATAAGCCAGGGCGCGCGTCAGGGCGTGGGCTACTTTTATGCGCTGACGCCGGTGTATCTGGCCAACCGTCTGCAGGCGCTGCTGGGCGTCGAGCAGTCCATCCGTATGGAAAATTTTTTCACGCCCGGCAGTTTGCCGATGGGCGTCACTATTATTGATGAGAACGGCCATTCGCTGATTTCGTTGACCGGTCCTGACGGCAATATTAAAGCGGAGCCGCGCTGGATGCAGGAGCGCTCCTGGTTTGGTTATACGCCAGGTTTTCGCGAACTGGTACTCAAAAAAAGCCTGCCGCCATCCTCGCTCAGTATTGTCTATTCTGTGCCTGTAGATTTAGTCCTGGAGCGTATTCGTATTCTTATCCTGAACGCTATCCTGCTGAACGTGCTGGTGGGCGCAGGGCTGTTTACGCTTGCGCGGATGTATGAGCGGCGAATTTTCATTCCGGCGGAGAGCGATGCCCAGCGTCTGGAAGAGCATGAACAGTTCAACCGTAAAATCGTCGCCTCCGCGCCGGTGGGGATCTGTATTCTGCGCACTATTGATGGTGTCAATATTCTGAGTAACGAACTGGCGCACACCTACCTGAACATGCTCACGCATGAAGACAGACAGCGCCTGACGCAAATCATTTGCGGCCAGCAGGTCAACTTTGTTGATGTATTGACCAGCAATAATACCAATTTGCAAATTAGCTTCGTCCATTCCCGCTATCGTAATGAAAACGTCGCGATTTGCGTGTTGGTAGATGTGAGTACGCGCGTCAAAATGGAAGAGTCGCTGCAAGAGATGGCGCAGGCGGCGGAGCAGGCAAGCCAGTCTAAATCCATGTTCCTTGCAACGGTCAGCCATGAATTGCGCACACCGCTGTACGGTATCATCGGCAATCTCGATCTGCTGCAAACCAAAGAGTTGCCAAAAGGCGTGGATCGTCTGGTCACGGCGATGAATAACTCCTCCAGTCTGTTGCTGAAAATTATCAGCGACATTCTCGACTTCTCGAAAATTGAGTCGGAACAGCTAAAGATTGAGCCGCGCGAATTTTCACCGCGAGAGGTGATGAATCATATCACCGCCAATTATCTGCCGCTGGTGGTGCGTAAGCAGCTCGGCCTGTATTGTTTTATTGAGCCTGACGTGCCGGTATCGCTGAACGGCGACCCGATGCGTTTACAGCAGGTCATTTCAAACCTGTTGAGCAACGCCATTAAGTTTACCGATATTGGCTGCATCGTGCTGCATGTGCGCTGTGATGGGGATTATCTCAGCATTCGCGTGCGGGATACCGGCGTCGGTATTCCGGCAAAAGAGGTGGTTCGCCTGTTCGATCCCTTCTTCCAGGTGGGAACCGGCGTACAGCGTAACTTTCAGGGGACCGGTCTGGGGCTGGCGATTTGCGAAAAATTGATCAGCATGATGGACGGCGATATTTCCGTCGATTCGGAGCCGGGCATGGGAAGCCAGTTTACGCTGCGCATCCCGCTTTATGGCGCGCAATACCCTGTGAAAAAGAGCGTGGAAGGACTCGCCGGAACCTGCTGTTGGCTGGCGGTGCGCAATACTTCTTTGTGCCAGTTTATTGAGACCAGTCTGGCGCGTAGCGGCGTTCATACGCAGCGTTATGAAGGGCAAGAACCCGCCGCAGACGATATTTTGATTGTCGATGACGCGCTGGAGCATACCTGGCAGGGGAGGGCGGCGGTCGTCTTTTGCCGCCGTCATATCGGGATTCCGTTGGAAAGAGCGCCTGGCGAGTGGGTGCATAGTGTGGCGTCGGTGCATGAGTTGCCCGCACTGTTGGCGCGTATTTATAGTATTGAGCTGGATAGTGAAGCGCTTTCCAGCGCATTGCCGACGACGGATAAAACCGCAGATTCAAATGACGATATGATGATTCTGGTCGTTGACGATCATCCTATCAATCGCCGCTTGCTGGCCGATCAATTGGGATCGCTGGGGTATCAGTGTAAGACAGCCAATGATGGCGTGGACGCTCTGAATGTGCTGAGTAAAAATGCTATCGATATTGTTCTGAGCGATGTGAACATGCCGAACATGGACGGCTATCGCCTGACGCAGCGTATCCGTCAGCTTGGGCTGACGCTGCCGGTCGTCGGCGTGACGGCGAACGCGCTGGCGGAAGAGAAACAACGTTGCCTGGAGTCCGGTATGGACAGCTGTTTGTCGAAGCCTGTGACGCTGGATGTGTTGAAACAGACGCTGGCGGTGTATGCCGAGCGGGTACGTAAAACGCGGGCATAAAAAATGCCGGATGGCGGCGTCGCCTGTCCGGCCTGTAAAAGATGAGTCGACTGGTAGGCCTGATAAGCGTAGCGCCATCAGGCTGGGTAACATAAAAGCGATTTATTCTTTGTCTGTCGGACTCAGGGTGACGGAAGAGAGATAGTTGAGCAGCGCGATATCATTCTCTACGCCCAGTTTCATCATCGCCGATTTCTTCTGGCTGCTGATGGTCTTAATGCTGCGGTTGAGCTTCTTGGCGATTTCGGTGACCAGGAAACCCTCGGCGAACAGGCGTAATACTTCGCTCTCTTTTGGCGACAGGCGCTTATCGCCGTAACCGCCTGCGCTGATTTTCTCCAGCAGGCGAGAAACGCTTTCTGGGGTGAATTTTTTGCCTTTTTGCAGCGCGGCCAGCGCCTTAGGCAGATCGGTTGGCGCACCCTGTTTGAGTACGATCCCTTCAATATCAAGATCCAACACGGCGCTCAGGATCGCCGGATTGTTGTTCATGGTCAGAACGATAATAGACAGGCTCGGAAAATGACGCTTGATGTACTTGATCAAGGTGATCCCATCGCCGTATTTATCTCCCGGCATGGAGAGGTCAGTGATCAACACATGCGCATCTAATTTCGGCAGGTTGTTGATCAATGCTGTGGAATCTTCAAATTCGCCGACAACATTCACCCACTCGATTTGTTCAAGTGATTTGCGAATACCGAACAGTACAATCGGGTGGTCATCGGCAATAATTACGTTCATATTGTTCATGTATTGGGCTACCTTGCTACAGCAAGCTTTTGACGTAGGCGTCAATGTCGCTGATATATTTTTCTATACCTGGAGCATCTTTCTCACGAATCAGATGTTCCAGCGTTTCACATAACTGCTTGCCGGGTACCAGATTAAGCATGGCAAACACCCCTTTCAGGCGGTGGGCCGTTTGGGCCAGCGCAGCGAAATCGCTGGTTGCCGCCTCAGTATACAACCTCTTAACATCATCCGGTACTGTGTCTACAAATAGCGCATAATAGCCGCTGGCATGAAGCTCGGCATTTTCATCTCCGCCGAGCGGGGAGGCGGGAATCTCTTCCTGCGCCAGCTGCTCTTCGATAAGTTGTAGTACAGCTTCCTGCATAGCATTGCTCATATTAAAGTTGACGCGCAACTGACCCGGGCCAATTTTCCGCACGCCTGACTCATCATCGCTTAAAAGCAAGCCCGAGGCAGTAAGATTAGACGGATTATCCGTTAAAAAGAGATCATATTCTTGACTTATCTGCCTTTCATCCGGCGTGATGCAGGTGGCGCCCCAGTTTTCTAACTGACGCAGTACAATCGCGCGAACCTCGTTGGACGTCACATCGACCATCACGCTCACGTCGTCCAGCAGGCGCTCTTCGACCTGAGTATGCTGATCGTGAGGAAGCATTTTGACATGAACGGTATAGCGCGTGCCCAGCGTTTCTCGCGCTTTAATGTTGAGATGACCGCCCAGTTTGCGCGCCAGTTGATTGCACAGCCAGAAGGTGAGCGGATTCGCTTTGCCGTAACGATCGCCCTGCGTTTCATTCATATACGGGAAATGCAGATTATCAATCTCGTTTAACGTTACACCTTCGCCCGTATCCAGAATACGGAAAGTCAGACGCTCCGCGATAGATTCATCCTGCTCGACTTCAAGCGTAATTTTACCCATAGCGGTCGTCGTGACGGCATACTGAATCAACAGCAGCAAAATCCGGCGCAGGGCGTCGCGATCGCCCCAGCGTTCATCGTTGCCGCTAAGATGGTTATTAATCAGCAGCTGCAGCCCTTTACGCTTAATGGCGGGCAGCACTTCCGGCACGACTTCGTCAATAAGATCCTGCAGGGAGAACAGCGTTGCTTCGCTTTTCCATGCGTCATTTTCCAGCATATTCGCCAGTTGGATTTCATCGATCATACGTACCAATACATCCGCCTGATCCGCCAGTTTCAGGCTTTCCGGCGTGGTGACTGCTGCGGCGTTAACCGCCAGTTGGCGTACGGGCTCTTTAAGCGTGTTGCTGATATTTTGCATAAAGGCGGCGCGGCCCTGCTGATTCTTCTCATACAAACGCTGCGCCTGTTTAAGCTTCTTATTCACCAGCACTTCCCGGTCCTGATCGCGAATAATAAAGATCTGCGTGCGGGGAGCGATCTGGCTGCGAAACAGACGGATCTCATACAGTTCGTTATTAATTGTCGCCTGAATCACGCCCTGATGCTGTTCCGCCATGCTGGTAATATTTTGCAGGTTAAGATGCGGCAACAGATGATCGGCGATTTTATTGCTGATCACGGTGCGGTTGCCTTCCTGATCGTAGACCAGCAGACCCAGCGGCAGCAGAGAAACGATCTCTTCATTAATGGCGCGTAAGACGCGAAGCTCATTATTCGCCGCGTTGCCGGATGTCGATTCCGTCGACCGCCCCGGCTGATGACGGAACGTGGCGTAGCCAAATAACGCCAACGCCAGCAGCCCGATGTTCAGCAGTAAAGGCAGCAAAATATTTTGCAACGTATCAAGCAAAAGCGTACCGAACGGTACCTGCCAGATCAGGCGCATTCCGGTAGAGTTAAGCGCTGAGGAGATCTCAATTTTTGAACCGTTAAAGCTAATCGTGACGCTATCAGGCGCTTCCTTTTCACTGCTTCGCCCCGTCGCCTGGGTTGCGTCAGGCTCTATCCGAAAACTGTCCAGCGGCATTCCCGGCGGGATTAAATCATTAATGGGCAGATCAAACGCCACCACGGTCGCCAGATGTCCTGGCTGATTGAAGGTCGTGCGCAGCGTAAAATAGTGACCGTTTTGCCAGGCCAGTTTTCGCAATGAGGAGAAACTTTCGCGCTCATCCAGCGCATTCGCCTGCTGCAACATCTCTGCCCGGCGGGAATCGACGATATTGCCAATAGTGGACTCTTTAAAGCCGGATGAGAGATCTTTCAACGGTAGGGTAGAGATAAGAATCAGGCTGTTATCCTGTCCGTTGAGGTAATACATTGACCACGGCACGTTTTCCGCGCCCCACAGCGTATCCAGATAAGTTGACATACGCTGCGTCATTTCCAGCGTGGCGCTGTCATGGGAACCGAAAATCAGCGCTTCAGTTTTACGTCGCGGCTTTTCAAGATAATACACATCCTGCTTCAGACGCGTTTCCTGAAGTCCTTCACCTGTCGATGGCGTAGTGGTCGCGGCGATGTTGTCATAAATTTGCCAGGTAACATACCGCCAGGTATCCACGCGTTTATGAATAGCGTGGGTGATATCGACAATTTGATAGCTTTTGTCTTTCAACCAGGCGTTGACGGCGCTCTGTACCATAACGCCCATCGTTACCAGCAGCACAATGATCAGCAATAAGAAGAAACGGGTAATGCTTCCCGGTAGAAGGGAGAATCGGGTAGAGACCGTTGTGTCAGACTGACTCATTTATGTTTACGACCTGTAAAAGCAACGCTGAAGGTGAAGGGCAGTATAAAGGGTAATGAATGAATTTCCAGACTCTTACGTCATGCCGGGCAACTTAACACGCGCTCCGTCGGCGGGACGGGAAAAGCGTACAACCTTCGCAGAACGGTACAAATATAAAGACTACTTATAAATGTTTAGCACTAAATATCAAGAAATTATTTGCTAATGTCTTACGAACGGTCGAGCAGGGGAGGGTAGTGAATAACCGTGATAGTTTTAGGCAGGTAGCATAAATCAGCCGGGTGTGTCTGAAAAAGGGTAAAAAAAACCGAATGCGAAGCATCCGGTTGAAATAGGGGTAAACAGACATTCAGAAGTGAATGACGGTAATAAATAAAGTTAATGATGATAGCGGTCACTATTTTAGTTGCGAATGAAGATTCTGTTTTATCATTCAGTGCTATGAATTTCATCAATTTAACCCGTTGATTTTAAAAGTTTTGTGAATATATTTTGTCTATTTGTGCTTATTTTTACTTGATTTTTGCTTTAAAAAAGTTCCGTAAAATTAATATTTTGAAACATCTATGTAGATAACTGTAACATCTTAAAAGTTTTAGTATCATATTCGTGTTGGATTATTCTGTATTTTTGCGGAGAATGGACTTGCCGACTGGTTAATGAGGGTTAACCAGTAAGCAGTGGCATAAAAAAGCAATAAAGGCATATAACAGAGGGTTAATAACATGAAAGTTAAAGTACTGTCCCTCCTGGTACCAGCTCTGCTGGTGGCGGGCGCAGCGAATGCGGCTGAAATTTATAATAAAGACGGCAACAAATTAGACCTGTTTGGTAAAGTTGATGGCCTGCACTACTTCTCTGACGACAAAGGCAGCGACGGCGACCAGACCTACATGCGTATCGGCTTCAAAGGCGAAACGCAGGTTAACGATCAGCTGACCGGTTATGGCCAGTGGGAATATCAGATTCAGGGCAACCAGACTGAAGGCAGCAACGACTCCTGGACGCGTGTGGCGTTTGCGGGTCTGAAATTCGCTGACGCAGGTTCCTTCGATTATGGTCGTAACTACGGCGTAACCTATGACGTGACCTCCTGGACCGACGTTCTGCCGGAGTTCGGCGGCGACACCTACGGCGCTGACAACTTTATGCAGCAGCGTGGTAACGGCTATGCCACCTACCGTAACACCGACTTCTTCGGCCTGGTGGATGGTCTGGACTTCGCGTTGCAGTATCAGGGCAAAAACGGCAGCGTGAGCGGTGAAAACACCAACGGTCGCAGCCTGCTGAACCAGAACGGCGACGGTTACGGCGGATCGCTGACTTATGCAATCGGCGAAGGCTTCTCTGTCGGTGGCGCTATCACCACGTCTAAACGTACTGCCGATCAGAACAACACCGCTAACGCTCGCCTGTATGGTAACGGCGATCGCGCCACGGTTTACACCGGCGGCCTGAAATACGATGCGAACAACATCTATCTGGCAGCGCAGTATTCTCAGACCTATAACGCAACCCGTTTTGGTACCTCTAACGGCAGCAACCCGTCCACCTCTTACGGTTTTGCCAACAAAGCGCAGAACTTTGAAGTGGTTGCTCAGTACCAGTTCGACTTTGGTCTGCGTCCGTCTGTGGCTTACCTGCAGTCTAAAGGTAAGGACATCAGCAACGGCTACGGCGCCAGCTATGGCGACCAGGACATCGTAAAATATGTTGATGTCGGCGCGACTTACTACTTCAACAAAAACATGTCCACCTATGTTGATTACAAAATCAACCTGCTGGATAAAAACGACTTTACCCGCGATGCGGGCATCAACACTGACGACATCGTAGCGCTGGGTCTGGTTTACCAGTTCTAATCAGCAAAAGATGTTGCTAAAGGGCCTACGGGCCCTTTTTTCATGCCTTATTCCGGCGTACAAATACGACGTTTTGATATACGCTTGCGTCCATTCGAATGAGGATAAACAGCGATGAAAATGACTTTTTGCCGGGCCGTGTGTCTGGCGGCGGCTTTTTTACTTATGGGTTGCGATGAGGCTCCCGAAACGACAACAGCGTCACCTGCCGCTCAGGTGCTGGAAGGTAAAACGATGGGGACCCTCTGGCGGGTGAGCGTGGTTGGCATCGATGCGAAACGCGCCGCAGAGTTACAGACTAAAATCCAGACTCAGCTTGATGCTGATGATTGGTTGCTTTCTACCTATAAAAATGACTCCGCGCTGATGCGTTTTAACCATTCACGTAGTCTTGCGCCCTGGCCGGTCAGCGAAGCCATGGCGGATATCGTGACCTCGGCGCTACGTATTGGCGCGAAGACGGATGGCGCGATGGATATCACCGTGGGCCCGCTGGTCAATCTGTGGGGGTTTGGGCCGGATCGGCAGCCGCTGCATATCCCAACACCAGCACAAATCGATGCGGCAAAAGCGAAAACAGGCCTGCAACATTTGCAGGTTATCGACAGGGCTGGACATCAGTTTTTGCAAAAAGATCTGCCGGATCTTTATGTTGATCTCTCCACGGTCGGGGAGGGTTATGCGGCGGATCACCTGGCGCGTCTGATGGAGCAGGAGGGCATTGCGCGTTATCTGGTCTCGGTGGGCGGCGCATTAAGCAGTCGCGGGATGAATGCGCAGGGGCTGCCGTGGCGCGTCGCGATTCAGAAGCCGACCGACCGGGAAAACGCGGTGCAGGCGATTGTGGATATCAACGGGCATGGCATCAGCACCTCCGGCAGCTACCGTAACTATTATGAGCTGGATGGCAAGCGCGTCTCGCACGTTATCGATCCGCAAACGGGGCGCCCCATTGAACACAACCTGGTATCGGTTACGGTCATTGCGCCAACGGCGCTGGAAGCGGACGGCTGGGACACCGGCCTAATGGTGCTTGGTACGCAAAAGGCGCAAGAGGTCGTGCGGCGGGAAGGGCTGGCGGTCTTTATGATCATGAAAGAAGGTGAAGGCTTTAAAACCTGGATGTCGCCGCAGTTCAAAACGTTCCTGGTGAGCGATAAGAATTAAAACGCAAGATTACGGGTTTTTGTGGGCGGATTTACGGACACACTGCATGTAAGCAAGCACTATGCTTAATGAAGGAGTCTATGATGAAAAAAGCGTTACTTACCGATGATGAATGCTGGCTGCGGGTGCAGGCGCGCGATGCCAGCGCGGATGGGCGTTTCGTTTTTGCGGTGCGAACTACCGGCGTTTTTTGCCGCCCTTCTTGTCGCTCGAAGCGGGCATTACGTAAAAATGTTCGCTTTTTTGCCAACGCGCAGCAGGCGCTGGACGCCGGTTTTCGCCCCTGCAAGCGCTGTCAGCCGGATAATGCGCGCGCGCAGCAACGGCGGTTGGATAAGATTGCCTACGCCTGCCGTTTACTTGAGCGGGAGACGCTGGTAACGCTGGCGTCTCTGGCGCAGGCGGTGGCGATGAGCCCGTTTCATCTGCACCGTCTGTTTAAAGCGAGCACCGGAATGACGCCGAAAGGGTGGCAGCAGGCGTGGCGCGCCCGGCGGCTGCGTGAGGCGTTGGCGAAAGGAGAGCCGATCACGGCGGCTATTTATCGCGCCGGCTTCCCGGATAGCAGTAGCTACTACCGTCATGCCGACCAGACGCTGGGCATGACGGCAAAACAGTTTCGCAAAGGCGGCGATAATGTCTCCGTTCGCTATGCGCTGACGGACTGGGTTTACGGACGGTGCCTGGTGGCGGAGAGCGAGCGGGGGATTTGCGCGATTCTCCCCGGTGATAGCGACGACGCGCTACTGGCTGAATTACACACCCTTTTCCCGACGGCCCGCCACGAACCTGCCGACGCGCTTTTTCAGCAACGGGTGCGGCAGGTTGTCGCGGCTATCAACACACGCGATGTGCTGCTCTCGTTGCCGCTGGATATTCAGGGAACCGCGTTTCAACAGCAGGTCTGGCAGGCGTTATGCGCAATTCCCTGCGGCGAAACCGTAAGCTATCAACAGCTTGCCGCGACTATCGGCAAACCCACGGCGGTACGCGCGGTCGCCAGCGCGTGCGGCGCGAATAAACTGGCGATGGTGATCCCGTGTCATCGGGTCGTGCGTCGCGATGGCGCGCTCTCCGGTTATCGTTGGGGCGTGCGTCGAAAAGCGCAGCTATTAAAGCGAGAAGCGCAAAAAGAGGAGTAGCAATGCTGGATCTATTTGCTGATGAAGCGCCCTGGCAAGAGCCCCTGGCGCCTGGCGCGGTGGTGTTGCGCCGCTTTGCGTTTCGCGCGGCGCAGTCGCTATTAGACGATATCGGGTTTGTCGCCAGTCAGTCTCCGTTTCGTCAGATGGTGACGCCGGGCGGCTACACCATGTCGGTGGCGATGACCAACTGCGGCGCGTTAGGGTGGACCACCGATCGTCACGGTTATTGTTATGCCGTGCGCGATCCGTTGACCGATAAACCCTGGCCTGCGCTGCCGTTATCGTTTGCCAGCGTATGTCGTCAGGCGGCAATCGCGGCAGGGTATGCGAGCTTCCAACCGGACGCCTGCCTGATCAATCGCTACGCGCCCGGCGCAAAACTGTCGCTGCATCAGGATAAAGACGAGCCGGATCTGCGCGCGCCTATCGTCTCAGTTTCGTTGGGGGTGCCGGCGGTTTTTCAGTTTGGCGGCCTGCGTCGCAGCGATCCGCTCCAGCGGATCTTACTGGAGCATGGCGATATCGTGGTCTGGGGCGGCGAGTCCCGGCTGTTTTATCATGGTATCCAGCCGCTTAAAGCGGGCTTTCATCCCATGACCGGTGAATTTCGTTACAATCTCACCTTCCGTCAGGCGGCTGAAAAAGAATAAAAATAAGAATTATTATTGCTGTGCAGGTGGAGTTAGTTAAACTGCGGGCTGTTATTATCGGTCCGGGTTGTATGCATGGAACTTCTTATTCTTGTCTGGCGGCAGTACCGCTGGCCATTTATTAGCGTGATGGCGCTGAGCCTCGCCAGCGCGGCGCTGGGGATTGGCCTGATCGCGTTTATCAATCAGCGCCTGATTGAAACGGTGGACACCACCGTCATGGTGCTGCCGGAATTTCTCGGTCTGCTCCTGTTACTAATGGTCGTCACATTAGGTTCCCAACTGGCGCTCACCACTCTGGGACACCATTTCGTTTACCGCCTGCGCAGCGAATTTATCAAGCGCATTCTGGATACGCACGTTGAACGCATTGAGCAACTGGGCAGCGCCTCTTTACTGGCCGGTCTGACCAGCGATATTCGCAATATTACTATCGCCTTTGTGCGTCTGCCTGAGCTGGTGCAGGGCATTATCCTCACCGTCGGCTCGGCGGCGTATCTGGCGATGCTATCGACAAAAATGCTGCTGGTTACGGCTATCTGGATGGCGGTCACTATCTGGGGCGGATTCGTGCTGGTGGCGCGGGTTTACCAGCATATGGCGACCCTGCGCGAGACCGAAGATAAGCTGTACAACGACTATCAGACGGTGCTGGAAGGACGCAAAGAGCTGACGCTAAACCGCGAGCGTGCGGAGCAGATTTTTCAGCAATGCTATATCCCGGACGCCAAAGAGTATCGTCATCACATTATCCGTGCCGATACTTTTCACCTGAGCGCCGTCAACTGGTCGAATATCATGATGCTGGGGGCGATAGGCCTGGTCTTCTGGATGGCGAATAGTCTCGGCTGGGCGGATACCAACGTTGCGGCGACCTATTCACTGACGTTGCTGTTCCTGCGCACGCCGCTGCTGTCTGCGGTGGGGGCGTTGCCAACGCTACTGACCGCCCAGGTGGCGTTTAATAAACTGAATAAATTCGCGCTCGCCCCGTATAAGCCTGATTTTCCGCAGCCGAAAGCCTTTCCCGACTGGAAGACGCTGGAGCTGCGCAATGTGGTTTTCCACTATCAGGATAACGCGTTTTCCGTGGGGCCCATCAACCTGACGATTCACCGCGGCGAACTGCTGTTTTTAATTGGCGGCAACGGTAGCGGGAAATCGACGCTGGCCATGTTATTGACCGGTTTATACCAGCCGCAATCGGGAACGATTTTACTTGATGGTCAACCTATTGCCGCCGGACAGCCGGAAGATTATCGCAAACTGTTTTCTGCGGTGTTCACCGATGTGTGGTTATTCGACCGCCTGCTGGGGCCGCAGGGGAAACCCGCCAATCCCGCTCTGGTCGAAAAGTGGCTTGAGCACCTGAAAATGACGCACAAGCTGGAGCTAAACGACGGGCGCATTTTGAATCTTAAACTGTCGAAAGGGCAAAAAAAGCGCATTGCGCTGCTGCTGGCGCTGGCGGAAGAGCGCGATATTATTTTGCTGGATGAGTGGGCCGCCGATCAGGACCCGCATTTCCGCCGGGAGTTTTATCAGGTACTGTTGCCGTTAATGCAGGAAATGGGCAAAACCATTTTCGCCATCAGCCATGATGATCACTATTTTATTCACGCCGATCGTCTGCTTGAAATGCGTAACGGGCAGTTAACCGAACTCACCGGCGACGAACGTGATGCCGCCTCGCGTGATGCGGTTGCGCGTACTGCGTAATGGACTATGGCGCCGGATGAACCGCCTGATGGCAGCCCTACGTCCGCACGCGGGTAGGCCTGATAAGATGCTACGCGTCGCCACCAGGCATCGGGCGAGCGGATTTCCAGACGTGTTTTGAAAAGAACCCCGGAGCGCTGCGTGAGCCGGCGTGTTCAGATGCCCGGTAAGTGTGACCGGGCAGCGTAACGTTATCGCGCGACGGCGTTCTGTACGTTAGCGTCCGCTTTCCAGATGCGGTATTTCACGTCCACATTCGCCGGGGTATACACCACGATCGGCAGCTTGCTGTTGTAGCGCAGCATCCCGTCTTCACCCAGCCAGGCGGTGACGAATTTTTGCTCTTTCTTACCGTCAGGGCAGGCCATCATGGTTGATACCGGAGAGGTGACGTTATCAAAGACATAATAGTCATAGCCCCAGCCTTCCAGCGTTTTTGTTTCCAGCGTGCCGCCGAGGCGATGCTGGTTACAATCCACATTCAGCGTTTGGCCAATCAACAGTTCCACTTTGAGGGTAGATTCATCCTGCTGAGGGGTAAGGGTTATCACTTGCCGCTTCATTCCTTTTTCCGCCTGCGGATAGGGGGCGATTTTTTCCAGCGGCTGGGCGGTATCGCTATTGTTAGCCCAGGCAGAGGCGCTGGCGAGGGCGGCGAAGACAACGGCAGGGACAAACATCTTCATTTGATTGTTCACAGTATTTCCTTTCTGCTGTTTTCGGTGTTCACTGACAACAGATTAACACATTCATATTATCTATTAATCTGTATTTACTCATATTTTCAAGATTATTAATAAAATAGCGTCTTTTTATATAGTGGAATATTCTGATATTGATAATGTAAATGAAATTATCAGCTATTAGTGGTTTTCGTTATATAAATATCTATATAACTCATTGAAATGTGAGAAAAAGCACGTTTACGGGTCTTTACCCGGCACTCTTTTGATCCGGCAACAGCATTTACCTCTATCGGGGTATGCATCTCTTACACATCCTGAAATATCTTATTTACAAAAACAACTACTCATAAATTGTACGGTTTTTATTGGTATTCACTCCCTATGGAAGCGTGTCGTTATGGAAGGGCGATATCATGGTTGATTTATCCCGTCGAAGCATGTTGACCGGCAGTTGGCGCAACGCCAGCAATGGGATTCTTCCGCCGTGGGCCAGAGAAACAACTTATTTTCTCGCACATTGTCTGCGTTGCGACGCCTGCATCCAGGCGTGTGAGGCCGACATCCTGCAGCGAGGGGCGGGGGGATATCCGAGCGTAGATTTCAAACGGGGCGAGTGCAGCTTTTGTTATGCCTGTGCGCAGGCCTGTACCGAATCGCTTTTTCTTCCGCGCCACACCAGGGCCTGGGATCTGGTTTTTACGCTCACGGAAAACTGCCTCGCCAGGCAATCGGTTGAATGCCATCGTTGCCAGGACAGTTGTGAACCTATGGCCATTACCTTTCGTCCCACGTTATCCGGTATTTACCAGCCGCAGCTTGACTCGCAGGCCTGTAACGGATGCGGGGCGTGTGTGGCTATCTGCCCCGTGTCAGCCATCAAAGCGGAGAACCACCATGCGCACTAACTGGCAGGTCTGTAGCCTGGTCGTGCAGGCCAAAAGTCAGAACATCGCCGCCATTGGCACACAGTTGAACACGTTGCCGGGTTGCGAAGTCGCGTTAAGCGATGTTGAAAGCGGGCAACTGATCGTGGTGGCGGAAGCAGATCAGAGTGAAGCGCTGATGCAAACAATTGAGTCAGTACGCAATGTCGAGGGCGTACTGGCGGTGTCGCTGGTTTATCACCAGCAGGATGAGCAAGGTGAGGAAACACCATGAAACTCAGTCGTCGTAGCTTTATGAAAGCTAACGCCGTTGCGGCCGCTGCGGCGGCTGCCGGTCTGAGCGTGCCGGGCGTCGCCCGCGCCGTTGTCGGGCAGCAGGAAGCCATCAAATGGGATAAAGCGCCGTGCCGTTTTTGCGGAACGGGTTGCGGTGTGTTGGTGGGAACGCAGCAGGGCCGTGTGGTCGCCTGCCAGGGCGACCCCGACGCGCCGGTCAACCGTGGTCTGAACTGCATTAAAGGCTACTTCCTGCCCAAAATCATGTACGGTAAAGATCGTCTGACGCAGCCGATGCTGCGCATGAAAGACGGCAGCTATCACAAAGACGGCGAGTTTACGCCGGTGAGCTGGGAACAGGCCTTCGATGTGATGGAAGAGAAGTTTAAAACCTCCCTGAAAGAGAAAGGACCAGAAGCGATCGGCATGTTTGGGTCGGGTCAATGGACCATCTGGGAAGGCTATGCCGCCGCGAAACTGTTCAAGGCTGGTTTCCGCTCTAACAACATTGACCCGAACGCGCGTCACTGCATGGCCTCGGCGGTGGTGGGCTTTATGCGCACCTTTGGCATGGATGAACCGATGGGCTGCTACGACGATATCGAGCAGGCCGATGCGTTTGTGCTGTGGGGGTCCAACATGGCGGAGATGCACCCGATTTTATGGTCGCGCATCACTAACCGCCGTTTGTCCGACCCGAACGTGAAGGTTGCCGTCCTCTCCACCTTCCAGCACCGCAGCTTTGAACTGGCGGACAACGGTATTGTCTTTACCCCGCAAAGCGATCTGGTGATCCTTAACTATATCGCGAATTACATTATTCAGAACAACGCGGTAAATCAGGATTTCTTCACAAAGCATGTGAACCTGCGTAAAGGGGCGACGGATATCGGCTACGGCTTACGCCCGACGCACCCGCTGGAAAAAGCGGCGAAGAATCCGGGTTCCGACGCTTCCGAGCCGATGAGCTTCGACGAGTATAAAGCTTTCGTGGCGGAATATACGCTGGACAAGACTGCTGAAATGACCGGCGTGCCGAAAGATCAACTGGAACAGTTGGCACAGCTCTACGCCGATCCGAATAAGCGCGTGATCTCTTACTGGACGATGGGTTTTAACCAGCATACCCGCGGCGTGTGGGCGAATAACCTGGTTTACAACCTCCATCTGCTGACCGGAAAAATCTCCCAGCCTGGCTGCGGTCCTTTCTCGCTGACCGGCCAGCCTTCCGCCTGTGGTACGGCGCGTGAAGTGGGAACCTTCTCACACCGTCTGCCCGCAGACATGGTCGTGACGAACGAAAAACACCGTGATATCTGCGAAAAACACTGGCAGATCCCCGCTGGCACTATTCCGGCAAAAGTGGGTTTACATGCGGTGGCGCAGGATCGCGCGTTGAAAGACGGCAAGCTGAACGTCTACTGGGTAATGTGTAATAACAATATGCAGGCCGGGCCGAACATCAATGAAGATCGAATGCCGGGCTGGCGCGATCCGCGTAACTTTATCATTGTCTCCGATCCTTACCCGACGGTGAGCGCGCTGTCTGCGGATCTGATCCTGCCGACCGCCATGTGGGTTGAGAAAGAAGGCGCTTACGGCAACGCCGAACGCCGCACGCAGTTCTGGCGTCAGCAAATTAAAGCGCCGGGCGAAGCCAAATCCGACCTCTGGCAACTGGTGCAGTTCTCCCGTCGTTTTAAAACCGAGGAGGTCTGGCCGGAGGCGTTGCTGGCCCAGAAGCCGGAGCTGCGCGGTAAAACGCTGTATGACGTTCTGTTCGCCACGCCGGCGGTCAGCAAATTCCCGCTGAGCGAGCTGAAAGAGGATCAGTTAAACGATGAGTCTCGTGAGCTGGGCTTCTATCTGCAAAAAGGACTGTTTGAAGAATACGCCTGGTTTGGACGTGGCCACGGGCACGATCTGGCGCCGTTCGACGATTACCACAACGCGCGCGGTCTGCGCTGGCCGGTCGTCGAAGGCAAAGAGACGCAATGGCGTTACAGCGAAGGCAACGACCCGTATGTAAAAGCGGGGGAAGGGTACAAATTCTACGGTAAACCGGATGGCAAAGCGGTGATCTTCGCGCTGCCATTTGAACCTGCGGCGGAGTCGCCGGACAACGAGTACGATCTGTGGCTTTCCACCGGTCGCGTGCTGGAACACTGGCATACCGGCAGTATGACGCGCCGCGTGCCTGAATTGCATCGCGCCTTCCCGGAAGCGGTGGTCTTTATTCACCCGCTGGATGCGAAAGCGCGCGATCTGCGTCGTGGGGATAAGGTTAAAGTGTCATCCCGCCGCGGCGAAGTGATTTCGATTGTCGAAACGCGTGGACGTAACCGTCCGCCGCAGGGACTGGTGTATATGCCGTTCTTCGATGCCGCTCAGCTAGTGAACAACCTGACGCTGGATGCGACGGACCCGCTCTCTAAAGAGACGGACTTCAAGAAGTGCGCCGTTAAGCTGGCGAAGGTGTAACGCGTTATGTCCCGTACAGCGAAACCCCAAAATGGCCGCCGCCGCTTTCTGCGTGATGTTGTGCGCACTGTGGGCGGGCTGGCGGCGGTTGGCGTGGCGCTGGGCTTGCAACAGCAAACCGCGCGCGCAACGGGCGTGCGGCTGCGTCCGCCTGGCGCGCTGAATGAAAATGTCTTCGCCAGCGCCTGTGTGCGCTGCGGGCAGTGCGTTCAGGCGTGTCCATACGACACGCTAAAACTGGCGACGCTGGCCTCCGGGCTATCGGCAGGCACGCCCTATTTCGTCGCTCGCGACATCCCCTGCGAAATGTGTGAAGACATTCCGTGCGCCAAAGTCTGCCCCAGCGGGGCGCTGAATAAAGATATCGCCTCCATTGATGACTCGCGCATGGGGCTGGCGGTGCTGCTGGATCAGGAAAACTGCCTCAACTTTCAGGGGCTGCGCTGCGACGTTTGTTACCGCGAATGCCCGAAAATCGATGAGGCCATCACGCTGGAGCTGGATCGCAACATGCGCACCGGCAAACATGCGCGCTTTCTGCCCACCGTACACAGCGACGCCTGTACCGGCTGCGGCAAATGCGAAAAAGTCTGCGTACTGGAGCAACCAGCGATAAAAGTGTTGCCGTTGTCATTGGCGAAAGGGGAGTTAGGACACCATTACCGCTTCGGCTGGCTGGAGGGGAAAGATGGCAAATCGTAAACGCGACGCCGGGCGAGAAGCGCGGGCGAAAAAAGGTTGGTGGCGTAGCCACCGTTGGCTGGTGTTACGCCGTATCAGCCAGTTTATGGTGCTGGGGATGTTTCTCAGCGGCCCGTGGCTGGGCTTTTGGGTTTTGCATGGCAACTACAGCAGTAGTTTGCTGTTCGATACCCTCCCGTTGACCGATCCGCTGATTACCCTGGAAAGTCTCGCCAGTGGACATCTTCCCGCTACCGTGGCGCTGACGGGAGCAGTGATTATCGCTGTGCTGTATGCGCTGGCGGGAAAGCGATTATTTTGCAGTTGGGTTTGCCCGCTAAACCCCGTTACCGATTTGGCTAACTGGATGCGCAGGAAATTTGACCTGAACCAGTCTGCGACGATTCCACGCCATATACGGTACGTCCTTCTGGTGGTGGTGTTAATCGGTTCGGCCTTGACCGGCACGCTGCTGTGGGAATGGATTAATCCCGTGTCGCTGTTAGGTCGTAGTCTGATTATGGGATTTAGTAGCGGCGCGTTGCTGATTATTGCTTTGTTTTTATTTGATTTATTAGTCGTTGAGCACGGTTGGTGCGGTCATATTTGCCCGATGGGCGCGCTGTATGGCGTGCTGGGCAGTAAAGGCGTAGTGACCGTGACGGCCAAAAAACGTGAGAAATGTAATCGCTGTATGGATTGTTTTCATGTTTGCCCGGAACCGCATGTGCTACGTGTGCCGGTGCTGGATGAGCAAAGCCCGGCGCAGGTCACTCACCGCGACTGCATGACCTGCGGTCGCTGCGTGGATGTCTGTTCTGAGGATGTTTTTACAATAACGATACACAACATCATTCGGGATGCATCGCGGCGGTAAGCGAGGAAATCCCCAGGAGCATAGATAACGATGTGACTGGGATTTTCGAGCGCAGCCAACAAAGAGGCAGCTCGAAGGATGAAGTGTAAATGCGATGGAGTTCGGGAGCGAAACAATGAAAAGCCATGACCTGATGAAAGCGCTGTGTCAATGGATGGCCACGCTTGCCCTGGTGGTAAGTGGTGCGGTTTGGGCGGCAAACGGAGTGGATCTGAGCCAGTCGCCGGAAGTATCCGGGACGCAGGAAGGGGCGATTCGTATGCCGAAAGAGCAGGAACGTATGCCGCTAAATTACGTCAACCAGCCGCCGATGATCCCGCACAGCGTCGAGGGCTACCAGGTGACGACCAATACCAACCGCTGTCTGCAATGCCACGGCGTGGAAAGTTATCGTACGACGGGCGCGCCGCGTATCAGTCCGACGCACTTTATGGACAGCGACGGTAAAGTGTCGGGCAACGTCGCGCCGCGTCGTTATTTCTGCCTGCAGTGCCACGTACCGCAGTCTGATACCGCGCCGATTATCGACAATACCTTTACCCCCTCGCAAGGTTACGGGAAATAAGAGGTCATTATGGAAAATTCTAACCGTAAACCTGGCTGGATAAAGCGCGTCTGGCGATGGTGGCGCAGCCCCAGCCGCCTGGCGTTGGGGACGCTGCTGTTAATCGGTTTTATCGGCGGCATCATCTTCTGGGGCGGCTTCAATACCGGAATGGAAAAGGCTAACACCGAAGAGTTTTGTATTAGCTGCCATGAAATGCGCAACACGGTGTATGAGGAGTATATGGAAACCGTCCACTACAACAACCGTAGCGGCGTTCGTGCCACCTGTCCTGACTGCCATGTGCCGCATGAGTGGGGGCCGAAGATGATCCGTAAGATCAAAGCCAGTAAAGAGCTGTACGCGAAGGTATTTGGGCTGATAGATACACCGCAGAAATTTGAAGCTCATCGCCTGACAATGGCACAAAATGAGTGGCGGCGCATGAAAGACAACAACTCGCAGGAATGCCGTAACTGCCACAATTTCGATTTTATGGATCTGACCGCGCAAAAAGGCGTCGCGGCGAAAATGCACGATCAGGCGGTAAAAGATGGACAGACCTGTATCGATTGCCACAAAGGGATCGCGCATAAACTGCCGGATATGCGTGATGTTAAACCAGGTTTCTGACAGGACGTTGATGAGTGGGAATGCTTGAAGCCAGAGATCTGTACTGCGAGCGGGACGAGAGGACGCTGTTTCGCGGGCTGTCGTTCACCGTGGAGGCCGGGGAGTGGGTGCAGGTCACCGGCGGCAACGGCGCCGGAAAAACCACCCTGCTGCGCCTGCTGACCGGGCTGGCGCGCCCGGACGGCGGCGAGGTGTACTGGCAGGGCGAGCCCCTGCGCCGCGTGCGCGACAGCTTCCATTCCGGCCTGCTGTGGATAGGGCACCAGCCGGGGATAAAAACCCGCCTGACGGCGCGGGAGAACCTGCACTTCTTCCACCCCGGCGACGGCGCGCGTCTCCCGGAGGCGCTGGCGCAGGCCGGGCTGGCGGGATTTGAGGACGTGCCGGTCGCCCGGCTCTCGGCCGGGCAGCAGCGCCGGGTGGCGCTGGCCCGCCTGTGGCTGACCCGCGCCGCGCTGTGGGTGCTCGACGAGCCGTTCACCGCCATTGACGTTAACGGCGTGGCGCGCCTCACCCGGCGGATGGCGGCGCACACGGCGCAGGGCGGGATGGTCATTCTCACCACCCACCAGCCGCTGCCGGGGGCCGCGGATACCGTCCGCCGCCTGGCGCTGACCGGCGGGGAGGCAGGGCTGTGATGTGGCGTGTCTTCTGTCTCGAGCTGCGCGTGGCGTTCCGCCACGGCGCGGACATCGCCGGCCCGCTGTGGTTCTTCCTGATGGTCATCACCCTGTTTCCGTTAAGCGTCGGGCCGCAGCCGCAGCTGCTGGCGCGTATCGCGCCGGGCATCATCCAGGTGGCGGCGCTGCTGGCCTCGCTGCTGGCGCTGGAGCGGCTGTTTCGCGACGACCTGCAGGACGGCAGCCTGGAGCAGCTGATGCTGCTGCCGGTGCCGCTGCCGGCGGTGGTGCTGGCGAAGGTGCTGGCCCACTGGGCGGTGACCGGCCTGCCGCTGATTATGCTCTCCCCGCTGGTGGCGATGCTGCTGGGGATGGACGTGTACGGCTGGAAAATCATGGCGCTGACGCTGCTGCTCGGCACGCCGGCGCTGGGGTTTCTCGCCGCGCCGGGCGTCGGGCTGACGGCCGGCCTGCGGCGCGGCGGCGTCCTGCTGGGCATTCTGGTGCTGCCGCTGAGTGTCCCGGTGCTGATTTTCGCCGCCGCGGCGATGGACGCGGCATCGATGCATTTACCCGCTGACGGTTATCTGGCGGTGCTGGGGGCGCTGCTGGCGGGCAGCGCGACGTTAAGCCCCTTCGCCACTGCGGCGGCGCTGCGCCTCAGCGTGCAGTAGCGCCCCGGCGCGACGGACATTTTACTGGTTTCAGGAGGTCAGGTGACGACTATGTGGAAAACCCTTCATCAGCTGGCGGCGCCGCCCCGGCTGTATCAGATTTGCGGCAGGCTTGTGCCGTGGCTGGCGGCAGCCGGCATCATTGTGCTGGCCACCGGCTGGGTCCGGGGCTTTGGTTTCGCCCCGGCGGACTACCAGCAGGGGGAGGGCTACCGCATTATGTACCTGCATGTCCCGGCGGCCATCTGGTCAATGGGTATCTATGCGGCGATGGCGGTGGCGGCGTTCACCGGGCTGGTCTGGCAGATGAAAATGGCCACCCTTGCCGTCGCGGCGATGGCGCCGGTGGGGGCGGTGTACACCTTCATCGCGCTGGTCACCGGCGCGGCGTGGGGCAAGCCGATGTGGGGCACCTGGTGGGTGTGGGACGCGCGCCTGACCTCGGAGCTGGTGCTGCTGTTTCTCTACGCCGGGGTCATCGCCCTGTGGCACGCCTTTGACGACCGCCGGATGGCCGGGCGCGCGGCGGGCATTCTGGTGCTGGTCGGCGTGGTGAACCTGCCGGTTATCCACTATTCCGTCGAGTGGTGGAACACCCTGCACCAGGGCTCGACGCGGATGCAGCAGAGTATCGACCCGGCGATGCGCTCGCCGCTGCGCTGGGCCATCGCCGGCTACCTGCTGCTCTTTATGACGCTGGCGCTGATGCGGATGCGCAACCTGATTTTACTGATGGAAAAACGCCGCCCGTGGGTGAGCGAACTGATACTGAAAAGGGGGCACCGGTGAGTCCGGCATTTTCATCGTGGAGCGATTTTTTCGCCATGGGCGGGTACGCCTTTTTTGTCTGGCTGGCGGTGGCGATGACCGTGGCGCCGCTGGTGCTGCTGGCGCTGCACACGGTGCTGCAGCGCCGGGCCATTCTGCACGGCGTGGCGCAGCAGCGGGCGCGCGAGGCGCGGATGCGTGCCGCACAGGCGCAACAGGAGGCGGCGTGAACCTGCGACGTAAAAACCGGCTATGGGTGGTCTGCGCGGTGCTGGCGGGCCTGGCGCTGACCACCGCCCTGGTCCTGTACGCGCTGCGCGCGAATATCGACCTGTTCTATACCCCCGGCGAAATCCTCTACGGCAAGCGCGAGACGCAGCAGCTGCCGGCGGCGGGCCAGCGCCTGCGCGTCGGCGGGATGGTGATGCCCGGCAGCGTCAGGCGCGACCCGGACTCGCTGAAGGTGAACTTCAGCCTCTACGACGCCGAAGGGTCGGTGACGGTGAGCTATGAGGGGATACTGCCGGACCTGTTCCGCGAGGGGCAGGGGGTGGTGGTGCAGGGCACCCTGGAGAAGGGCAACCACGTCCTGGCGCAGGAGGTGCTGGCCAAGCATGACGAGAACTACACCCCGCCGGAAGTGGAAAAGGCGATGCAGGAAAACCACCGCCGCCCGCAACGCGCTGATAAGGACACCTCATCATGATGCCTGAATACGGCCACGCGCTGCTGTGCCTGGCGCTCGGCGTGGCGCTGCTGCTGTCCGTTTACCCGCTGTGGGGCGTGGCGCGCGGCGACGCGCGGATGATGGCGTCGGCCGGGGTGTTCGCCTGGCTGCTGTTTATCTGCGTGGCGGGCGCGTTTTTCGTGCTGGTGCACGCCTTTGTGGTTAACGACTTCACCGTGGCCTATGTCGCCGGCAACTCGAACACGCAGCTGCCGGTGTGGTACCGGGTGGCCGCCACCTGGGGGGCGCACGAGGGCTCGCTGCTGCTGTGGGTGCTGCTGATGAGCGGCTGGACCCTGGCGGTGGCGGTGTTCAGCCGGCCGGTGCCGGCGGATATCGTCGCCCGGGTGCTGGCGGTGATGGGGATGGTCTGCGCCGGTTTTCTGGCGTTCATCCTGTTCACCTCCGGCCCGTTCGCCCGCACGCTGCCGGCCTTTCCGGTGGAGGGGCGTGACCTGAACCCGCTGCTGCAGGACCCGGGGCTGATTTTCCACCCGCCGCTGCTGTATATGGGCTATGTCGGCTTCTCGGTGGCCTTCGCCTTCGCCATCGCCGCGCTGCTGAGCGGGCGTCTGGACAGCGCGTTCACCCGTTTTGCCCGCCCGTGGACGCTGGCGGCGTGGGTGTTCCTGACGCTGGGCATCGTGCTCGGCTCGGCGTGGGCCTACTACGAGCTGGGCTGGGGCGGCTGGTGGTTCTGGGACCCGGTGGAGAACGCCTCCTTTATGCCGTGGCTGGCGGGCACCGCCCTGCTGCACTCGCTGGCGGTCACCGAACAGCGCGCCGGCTTTAAGGCGTGGACGCTGCTGCTGTCCATCTGCGCCTTCTCGCTGTGCCTGCTGGGCACCTTCCTGGTGCGCTCCGGGGTGCTGGTGTCGGTGCACGCCTTCGCCTCCGACCCGGCGCGCGGAATGTTTATCCTCGCCTTTATGGTGCTGGTCACCGGCGGCTCGCTGCTGCTGTTCGCCGTGCGCGGGCACAGGGTGCGTTCGCGGGTGAACAACACGCTGTGGTCGCGCGAGTCGCTGCTGCTCGGCAACAACGTCCTGCTGATGGCCGCCATGCTGGTGGTGCTGCTGGGCACCCTGCTGCCGCTGGTGCACAAACAGCTGGGGCTGGGCAGCATTTCGGTGGGGGAGCCGTTCTTTAACACCATGTTCACCTGGCTGATGGTCCCCTTTGCCCTGCTGCTGGGGGTGGGGCCGCTGGTGCGCTGGGGCCGTGACCGGCCGCGTAACATCAGGAAACTGCTGCTCACCGCCCTGGTCTCCACCCTGGTGCTGTCGGTACTGTTGCCATGGCTGCTGGAAGATAAAATCATCGCCATGACGGCGGTGGGGATGGCGATGGCCTGCTGGATTGCGGTGCTGGCGGTGGCCGAAGCCGTACAGCGCGTGTCCCGCGGCACGAAAACCTCTCTCAGCTACTGGGGAATGGTGGCGGCGCACCTCGGGCTGGCGGTGACGATTACCGGCATCGCCTTCAGCCAGAATTACAGCGTGGAGCGTGACGTGCGGATGCGGGCGGGCGACAGCGTGACCATTCACGACTACCGCTTCACCTTCCGGGAGGTGCGGGACATCACCGGCCCCAACTACCGCGGCGGGGTGGCCCTCATCGGGGTGACGCGCCACGGCGAGCCGGAGGCGGTGCTGCACGCGGAGAAACGGCTCTACAACACCAGCCGGATGGTGATGACCGAGGCGGCGATTGACGGCGGGCTGACCCGCGACCTGTACGCCGCGCTCGGGGAGGAGCTGGACAACGGCGCGTGGGCCGTGCGCCTGTACTACAAACCGTTTGTCCGCTGGATATGGGCCGGGGGACTGCTGATGGCGCTGGGCGGGCTGCTGTGCCTGGCGGACCCGCGCTACCGCCGCCGTAAACCATTGCCGGAGGCCGGATGAAACGCAACGTACTGTTATTACCGCTGCTGATTTTTCTGCTGATTGCCGCGGCGCTGCTGTGGCAGCTGGCGCGCAACGCGCAGGGGGATGACCCGACGAATCTCGAATCGGCGCTGACCGGGAAGCCGGTGCCGGCGTTCCGCCTGGAATCGCTGGAGACGCCGGGTCAGTACTATCAGGCGGAGGTGCTGACGCAGGGGAAACCGGTGCTGCTTAACGTCTGGGCCACCTGGTGCCCGACCTGCCGCGCCGAACATCAGTACCTGAACCAGCTTTCTGCGCAGGGTATCCGGGTGGTCGGGCTGAACTATAAGGACGACCGGGCGAAGGCGGTGGCCTGGTTAAAGGAACTGGGTAACCCGTATGCGCTGAGTTTATCGGACAGCGACGGGATGCTGGGGCTGGACCTGGGCGTGTACGGCGCGCCGGAAACCTTCCTCATCGACGGCAACGGGATTATCCGCTACCGCCATGCGGGCGATTTGAATGCCCGGGTATGGGAAAGTGAACTGAAACCGCTGTGGGACAGATACAGCCGGGAGGCGGCGCAATGAGACTGTTACCGGGCATGGTGATGCTGATGCTGGCGCTGGTTATCGCCGGGTCAGCGCGGGCAACCACCGACGTGATGCCGTTTAAAGATGAAGCGCAGGAGCAGCAGTTCCGCCAGCTCACGGAGCAGCTGCGCTGCCCGAAATGCCAGAACAACAGCATTGCGGACTCGAACGCGATGATAGCCACCGACATGCGCCGCAGGGTGTATGACCTGATGCAGGAGGGGAAGAGCCGCCAGGAAATCATCGATTACATGGTGGCGCGCTACGGCAACTTTGTCACCTACGACCCGCCGCTGACCCCGCTGACGGTGCTGCTGTGGGTGCTGCCGCTGGCCGCCATTGTGGCGGGCGGGTGGATAATCGTCGCCCGCACGCGCCGGCGGGTGCGCCTGCGCCGGGAGCCGCTGCCGGCGGACACCCCGGTTTGCGGCGCGCGCGCCGGGTGGGGCGTTTACGTGCCGGGGGCCGTCATTGCGCTGGCGGTCGGCGCCGGCAGCTACGCCCTGACCGGCAGCTATCAGCAGGTCAGGGTCTGGCAGCAGGCAACGGCGCAGACGCCGGGGCTGCTGGCGCGGGCGCTGGACCCGCAGGCGCAGCCGCTGAATGAGGAGGAGATGGCGCGGCTGGCGCTGGGGCTGCGCACCCGCCTGCAAAATGATGCCGGCAATGTTGAGGGCTGGCTCATGCTGGGGCGCATTGGCATGGTACTGGGTAATGCCGGTACCGCCACCGGGGCGTATGCGAACGCCTACCGGCTGGACCCGAAAAACCGCGATGCGGCGCTGGGCTACGCGGAGGCGCTGACGCGCTCGTCCGACCCGGAGGATAACCGCCGTGGCGGGGAGCTGCTGCGCCGGCTGGTGAGCCGTGACCACACGGATATCCGGGTGTTAAGCCTGTATGCGTTTAACGCCTTTGAGCAGCAGCGTTTTGGCGAGGCGGTGGCGGCCTGGGAGATGATGCTGAAGTTACTGCCGGCAGGTGACGCCCGGCGGGCGGTAATAGAGCGCAGTATCCGGCTGGCGCAGGAGAAATAAGACCCTGACGGCCCGGTGGCGTGGCGCCATCGGGCCTGGCTTGTTACTGCATTCCGCGTGTTTGTAAAAATAGAATGGTCGCCGCGACGCGCGAGCGCACGTTTAGTTTGCGAAGTAGATTACGAATGTGCACCTTAACCGTCTGCTCAGAAATATTCAGTACTGACGCAATCTGTTTGTTAGAAAGCCCCTGCGCCAGCTCATGCAAGACATCTAACTCTCGTTCGGTCAGGATGCTAAAGGGATCTTCCTGCGCGCCAAACCGTTCGCGCTCACGCAGATATTCATTGACCCGATCGCTAAAGACTTTACCGCCGTTAGCGCCTTTGCGAATGGCCTCCAGCAGCACTTCCGGATCGCTATCTTTGAGCAGATAACCGTCGGCGCCGGCGTCGATCAGCGCGTAGATGTCGCTGGCGGAATCCGAGACGGTAAGAATAATAATTTGCGCCGTCACACCATCCCGGCGTAGCGCGTTCAGGGTATCTAACCCGCTCAGACCTTTCATATTCAGATCCAGCAGGATCAGATCGGGCTCAATGCGATTCGCCAGATCGATCGCACTCGCCCCGTCACCCGCTTCGGCAACGACATAAAAAGCCGGGTCCAGTTCCAGTAATTGACGAATACCTCGCCGCATAAGTGGATGGTCGTCCACAATAAGCACCTGAAAAGGTGTTACTTCAGGCATGCTATATCTCCTGAGTTTTATTAGAATGATTATTGTTTTCAGCGCGGAAATCGTCCAGATTTGCCACATTGTCAAGCGCGTAAATTTTACCCTAATTAGTGCATGGGTAAGTAGTAAAACCTGTGACAGGCGAGTCATTAGCTGAACGATAGAAAGGATAAAACAACCCGTTGTGAGAGAAAACAGAATACTCCCTGAAGTTGAATGCTGGTCTGGACGCTTTTTTCGGACAATGTGACATAACAGAAGTGTGGCATATGTAGCTGCGCCCTTGCCCCCGTAAGTCCAGACTATCTTTACTGGCAGGAAATTCCTTATTAAAAGTCATAGCATCTAAAGCTTTTCATTATTAACAAATTATTTTAATTGAATTTATTTATGGTTTTATTAATGTCAATGAAATACATCTGAGCAGAACGAATAAACCGCGACATTGTTAAATTAAATATTAAGTCAATAGCAGAGGTATTTTTATGCGATAAAGAGATTCTGACGATATTCTTATCATAAATGAAAATGTGGTCAGGAATGAGAGTCATTCACTTATAACTTATCCTGGATGTGCCTGAACAACACTCGCGGCGTTTTGAGCACCCGTTGGGGCGACTCAAGGGGAAAGCGTAGTGAGTATGTTTTGATTTCTGCACACAGTCCATGTCCAGCCTGTTTGCATCAAAAATGCTGGTTGGAGTAATTATGACAATAATATTAATACTGGATGCTATATCAGCCGTTTCTGTGAGCGTAAGCGTGGCGTAGAAAATTTTAAATATGTTAGCCGGTTAAAAATAACTATTGACATTGAAATGGTGGTGGAGTGTATATGAAGAGAATATTTATATATATATTATTACTTTGTGCATTCGCATGTTCTGCTAATGATAATGTTTTTTTTGGCAAGGGCAACAAGCATCAGATCTCTTTTGCTGCGGGAGAAAGTATAAGAAGAGGAGGGGTTGAGCACTTATATACGGCATTTCTGACATACAGTGAACCCAGCGATTTTTTCTTTTTACAGGCAAGAAATAATCTGGAGTTAGGAGGATTTAAGGCTAAGGGTAGCGATGATTGCAGTAAACATTCTGGCAGCGTTCCCTGCAATAAATATAACCAGGGTGTATTGGGTATCTCGAAGGATGTGGCGCTGGTTCATTTCGCTGGTATCTATACCGGTATTGGTCTGGGGGCTTATATAAAATCTAAGTCGCGAGATGATATGCGTGTCAATTCTGCATTTACCTTTGGAGAAAAAGCGTTTCTTGGCTGGAACTTTGGGGCTTTTTCTACAGAAGCTTATATCCGGCATTTCTCGAATGGATCACTCACGGATAAAAATTCAGGGCATAATTTTGTAGGTGCTTCAATTAGTTATAATTTCTAAAGTTGAATAACAATTAGCGAGTTGCTGGCTGAAGGAGTAATTAATCACCGTACGTTGTCTACAAAAACGTGTTGTGACTAGCCGATCATTATCGACCCTATGGCGACAGGGAGGCTAATTGTTAGTGACAAAGAAGTGGTAGGCCGTTTACCTTACCAGAACGTTTTATTATTGCTGCGACAGATTGCTTACTCATTTACCTGCCACTACAAACATTTCTTCCAGCATAGGGTATAGATGCGCTTTTTCTGTTTTAGTACAAAAATGGTTTACGTTATTTGCCTGCATTGACTTTACGTTGACCACTGCACGGGAAAGGTGTCCGATCAGTTTATGCAAAATCAGTTCATGCAAAATAACGTCTCTGGCATCAGCTAACTTTTTAATTGTAGGCATAAAAAAACCAGCCCTGAGAGGCTGGTTTTTAAGGGGAATTTTGGTCGGCACGAGAGGATTTGAACCTCCGACCCCCGACACCCCATGACGGTGCGCTACCAGGCTGCGCTACGTGCCGACTTGTGGGTGCTAATACTACCTCTTTCCAACGCGAATGCAAGGGGAAACGGTGCTAACTGATTTATAATTAATCAGTTAGCGATAAAACGTTTCTCTTCTGTTAGCACTTGCAGCAGCAGACTGAGCTGCGGCTTCTGATCTTTGATCTTCTCGCCGTGTAAGTCATAGGTCTGATAATGACCGTTATTATTGAGCACCAGGGTCATTTGCGGCGTCGTGATTGCCAGCGTACTGCCGTCTGCCGCCGTTACCCAGTTATGACGACGTGGAACGGTAAAGATGTCCTGGCCCTGTGAATATTCGTTCGCTGGCGTGCTGACATGTAACAGGCGTTGCATCAACGTGGTCATCACATCGGTATGATCGGTAAGCACGTTAATACGCTGCGCAGGCGTCCCCGGCCAGTGGATCACCAGCGGTACTTGCAGATGACCTTGCGACCAGTCGAAGCGATTTTCTTCCGGCGTCAACGGTATGCCGCGTCCTGCGGTAATGATCACGACGGTATTGTCGAATTTACCGGCCTCTCGCAGCGCGTTCAGAACCCGATTGATTTGCGCATCCACGTCGCTGGCGGCGCTGGCGTAACGCTTAACAAAATTCTTCTGATTACTGTCATCAATGTTAGTACCGTTAAACGATACCCATGAGAACCAGCGGTTATCTTCCTGTGCGTAGCGCCCAAGCCAGTCTATCCACTGGCTGGCCGTTTGCGCATCAGACTGCGTCTGCGCTGTCGGCATCGAGAAATCGGACAGTAATGCCTGACGATAAAGCGGGCTGGCGAAGCCATCCGAAGAAAACAGTCCCAGTTGGTAGCCTTGCTGATTCAACGCGGTAATGAGCGCCGCAGGGGTTCTGGTGGATAATACGCCATCCATATAGCCTGGCGATATGCCATAGAACAGGCCGAAAATACCGTTATCAGTGGTATTCCCTGAACTCATATGACGGGTGAAGTCGATGTTTTGCTCGGCAAATGTAGCCAGCTCCGGCATCTGCTTCTCAAAGCGAGAATAGTTAAGGCCGTCTACGGTAATGAGCAGCACATTCTGACCGGTGCCCATATCGCGATAGTGCAAATTGCTGAGCGGGTACTGTACGGAGACCGCTTCCGGATTGCCTTGCTCTACCAGACGGCGCTGATATTCCTGCGCATCCAGCAGACCGTGTTTTTCAAGAAAACGTCGCGCCGTCATCGGATAAGAGAGCGGCAGGTTTGCCCGCTGCATGGTAATCGGCCGGTAAAAATTAGCGTCTGCCCAGATGTAGATAAGATGCGATGCGATAAAGGAGACGAAAAAGAATGCCGCAAGCGGCCTTGCGAAATGGCGACGGCGCGTGAGACTGCGCAGCTTTTGCCAACTCCATGTCGCAAATAGCATCTCAATCAATAAGATAACCGGCACGCTAATAAACATAAGCTGCCAGTCGCGCGCCATTTCGTTCTGGTCAGGGTTGATGACCAGCTCCCAGACAATGGGATTAAGATGCAGGTGAAAACGGGTAAAGACTTCGCTGTCGATAAGCAACAACGTCATACCCGCGGTCGCCAGAATGGCTGATAAAAACCGCATCAGCCGCTGGGACATCACGATAAACGTGAGCGGAAAAAGAATAAGCAAATAGGTGGCGAACACCAGAAAGCTAAAGTGCCCGACAATGCTCAGGTAGGAGTATATGCGACCCGCAAGCGTTGTCGGCCAGTCGGCGACAAACAGGTAACGGCTGCCGAGCAACGTAGCCAACAGTATATTGAACAGAGCGAACCAGTGCCCCCAGCTAACCATCTGGGAGACTTTTTCACGGTAGCGCTGACGATGAGTTACCATACCTGTCGCTTGTTTCTCCGGAGTCGGCTTTTTAGTGCGCGTTGTCTTCGCTAATCGAAGACTGCAAGGCGCGGGCAAAAGAGTTCGCAATCGCCTGGCGTTGAGCCGGCGCAACGCTGGTGTTGATAAGGTTGGTGACCATATTTCCCAGCACCATCAGGGAAAGATCGGTCGGCGCCTTATGTTTTTCCAGTACACTGAGCAGTTCGCTCAGCAGTTGTTCAACATGTTCATCACTATAGCGGGAGAGTTGTGGCATAAATCAAAATCTGTTTGTTCATGAAAGGGCAACATATTACCGTAGCAACAGTTTTTTTTCTGCATTTTTATCCCCTAAATCATTCGCGTTACGGATAACGCCTGAAATGACAGGGCGATTGCTTGCGTCTTCCGGCAGGCGGTGGTTGAATACCGCCCGGTCTTAAAGGAGAGTTTATCATGAGTCTGGATATCAACCAGATTGCCCTGCACCAGCTTATCAAGCGCGATGAGCAAAATCTTGAGCTGGTCTTGCGCGATTCATTGCTGGAGCCGACAACCACCGTTGTCGAGATGGTGGCTGAACTGCATCGGGTCTATAGCGCCAAGAATAAGGCGTATGGCCTGTTTAATGAAGAGAGTGAACTGGCGCAAGCGCTGCGGTTGCAACGTCAGGGGGAAGAAGATTTTCTTGCCTTTAGCCGGGCGGCGACCGGACGCCTGCGTGACGAACTGGCGAAATATCCCTTTGCGGACGGCGGCATTGTATTGTTCTGCCATTATCGTTACCTGGCGGTGGAGTATCTGCTGGTTACGGTACTGAACAACCTGAGTAGTATGCGGGTCAATGAAAATCTGGACATTAACCCGACGCATTATCTTGATATCAACCATGCGGATATCGTGGCGCGTATCGATCTTACCGAGTGGGAAACTAATCCGCAATCGACCCGCTATCTGACGTTTCTCAAAGGTCGGGTAGGGCGCAAGGTCGCTGACTTCTTTATGGATTTCCTCGGTGCCAGCGAAGGGTTGAACGCCAAAGCGCAGAATCGCGGCCTGTTGCAGGCAGTGGATGATTTCACCGCAGAAGCGCAGTTGGATAAAGCAGAACGTCAGAACGTGCGCCAGCAGGTGTACAGCTACTGCAACGAGCAATTACAAGCCGGGGAAGAGATTGAGCTGGAATCGCTGTCTAAAGAGCTTTCCGGCGTCAGTGAAGTCAGCTTCAGCGAATTTACCGCCGAAAAAGGCTATGAGCTGGAAGAGAGCTTTCCGGCGGATCGCAGTACGCTGCGCCAGCTAACCAAATATGCCGGCAGCGGCGGCGGGTTAACGATTAACTTTGATGCGATGCTGCTGGGCGAGCGGATTTTCTGGGACCCGGCGACCGATACCCTGACTATCAAAGGGACGCCGCCGAATCTGCGCGATCAGTTGCAGCGACGCACGTCGGGCGGGAAATAAAGGCATACGACATAAAAGGACGCCGTAGTGAGTAAAGGAATACGTCAGAAGCCGCCTGTTAATTTCAGTTTATTTCGGCAGGTTTTGTATGCGCACATTGTCGCATTTTTGATGATGTTGGTGCTCGGGATGGTGTTCACCGTTCTCTCGTTGGTACTGTTTTATACTTATGGCGCCAACTGGTTACTGAGCTTGTTCATATGCCCGCTGTTCTTGTTAAGTGGTTTATTCATTACTGGATTTGCTTTTAAATCAACCTGGTCCAGCATACGTTACTATTACGACAAGGGGCAGTTGAAACGGTATGGACTCAATCTTGATGCAACTTTGACGCATAAAGAGAAGGTGGAAATACGCATCGATAATGCAAAGCGTCAAGTGCGTGTAGATGAACTGGAGCTCCATGTCTTATTTGATTTTCAGTTTGATAGCAAGACATGGAGCTGCGGCGACTTACTGACCAATGAAAAGGTATTTGATGCGTTGAATGACGGGCAAACTATACCAATACGAATTTTGCCATGGAAACCAGAAAGTGCCAGCGTTCGTCAACGGGCATTATTCAATCGGCTTAAAAGTATGAATACCGCGGCGGAAACTACAGATCCTCGATTAGGGGAGGCGCTAATTGAATATGGCGAGGTGTAAGAACGCAGAAAAGCAAAGTGGGTTCTCGTTGCTCTGCATGTCGTCAAATTCAATTAAACGCATAAAAAAACCCCGCCGGGGCGGGGTTTTTCTTCAACTTCCAGGCGATTACGCGCGAACGAAGTCGATGTGAGTCAGCTTCGGTTTGTAAGCGTGACGCTGTACAGCCTGAGCTTTAACTTTTACTTCTTTACCGTCAACAACGAGGGTCAGAACTTCGCTGTAGAATTCAGCTTTAGCTTGCATGTTCATCACCTGGTCGTGGTCCAGTTCGATAGCAATCGGGGCTTCAGAACCGCCGTAGATGATTGCCGGGAACTTGTTAGCGGCGCGCAGGCGGCGGCTCGCACCCTTACCCTGCTCTTTACGTACTTCTGCGTTGATAGTAAACATTTAAATCTCTCTTTAATAATTCCTGCTACAGGCGACCCAGCAACAGGTAAGTGATCTGCTTTGCGTATGCAAAGGCGGGCGGGATTCTATACTCAAATCGCCGTTACATCAATGAAAAGTACAATTAACCACGTAATTCGTGCGCCCGGCGGAAGCGGCCTTCATAGTCGAACACTTTTTCACGCACCTGCCAGTACTGGCCTTTCATCCGCGCGACCACAAAATCGGGATGCCGCAACAGCGCCTGCTGCGCGACAATATCCGCCGCCGTGATCCAGCGTAAAGGAACGCCGGGCGTGCGCGTATGCGGGCGAATAAATAGCTGTTCGAAAGCGGTACGCTGGGCGGGCGTGTGCAAGCGGAAGCGCTCACTGACATCCGCGCCGTCCTCGTCATAGTAAGTGATTTTCAGCCATTCGCCTTTCTCATCCTGCCCATGCTGCATCGTCATTCCGCTACAGCGCAGGACTAACGCATCCTTGAGCCTGAGCGCCGCTTTTAACATATCGTCCGGGTCGACCAGAATGGCGTCACATTCCCGGCAGCGTCGGGCGGCAATATCGTTTTCGGCATTACACTGCGGGCAGTTTTTGAAGCGAAAGCGAAAATCGCACTGCTCGCGATGGCCGTCGTCATCCTCAAACCAGCCCTGGCAGCGACGGCCAAAGTGTTCAATCAGCGTGCCGTCGGCAGTGGTTTTCCCCCAGAAGGTGTTGGCAAAGCCGCAGGCCGGGCAAAATACCTGGACAGGGACGTTATCGCTTTTTCCCTTCGGGCTACCGACCTCCGGGGCATACAGGTCGTGCGGGTTGCCTGCGTAATCAAGAATCAGGCAATCGGTCTTTCCCGGCGCAAGGCGCAGACCACGCCCGACAATTTGTTGGTAAAGACTAACTGACTCGGTGGGACGTAGAATCGCGATGAGATCAACGTGTGGGGCGTCAAAGCCGGTGGTCAGCACCGAGACGTTAACCAGATAGCGAAAACGCTGCGCCTTGAAATTATCAATCAGCGCGTCGCGCTCGGGCCCTGGCGTATCGCCGGTAATCAGCGCCGCGTCGTCCACCGGAAGCAGACCGACAATCTCTTTCGCATGTTCGACCGTGGCGGCGAAAATCATCACGCCTTTGCGCGTTTGCGCAAATTCCATAATCTGGCTGATGATGTGCGGCGTAATCCGCTGCTGCTTTTTCAGCTCGCGGTTCAGGTCGGCTTCGCTGAACAGCCCATTGCTTTGGGCCTGCAGGCGGCTGAAATCGTATTGGACCACTGGCATATCAAGCCGCTCAGGCGGCGTCAGATAGCCGTGTTTAATCATATAGCGCAGCGGCAGTTCATAAATACAGTCGCGAAACAGAGCGTTGTCGTTGCCGCGCACCATACCGTGATAATGAAATTGATAAATCCAGCCTTTTCCGAGGCGAAAAGGCGTGGCGGTGAGCCCAAGCAGACGTAAGTGAGGATTAACTTTACTCAGGTGAGTGAGGATTTGCTGATACTGACTGTCTTCATCGTCACCGATGCGGTGGCATTCATCGACAATCAACAGCGAAAACTCCTCCTGGAAGGCGTCAAGATTACGCGCCACCGACTGTACGCTGCCGAACACGACTTTGCCCTGACTCTCTTTACGTTTGAGTCCGGCGGCGAAAATATCCGCTTCCAGCCCCAGCGCGCAATATTTGGCGTGGTTCTGCGCGACCAGCTCTTTCACATGCGCCAGCACCAGTACCCGTCCGCGGGCGACGCGCGCCAGTTCGGCAATCACCAGGCTTTTACCTGCGCCGGTCGGCAGAACAATCACGGCGGGCGTACGGTGGCGGCGAAAGTGGCTGAGCGTGGCGTCTACGGCTTCTTGCTGGTAGGGGCGGAGTGTAAAAATCATGGTCTCACTACGTTAAACGGTTCCGGGAATAGTATGCCATGAATCATTTCCCTTGAGGGATATAGTTAGCCCGCTATACTGAGCGGATAGCAATTCCCTTTTTTCGGGTAGAATGCCCGATTTCCGTATTATTACAGGCTAAATCACACACATGCGACTTGATAAATTTATCGCTCAGCAGCTTGGCGTCAGCCGCGCTATTGCCGGGCGTGAAATTCGTGGTAACCGCGTTACCGTCGATGGCGACATCATTAAAAATGCGGCCTTCAAACTGCTCCCGGAACATGCGGTTGCGTATGACGGCAATCCCTTAGCGCAGCAACACGGGCCACGCTATTTTATGCTTAACAAGCCGCAGGGATACGTTTGTTCAACCGATGATCCCGATCATCCAACGGTACTGTATTTCCTGGATGAGCCGGTGGCGTATAAGCTGCATGCCGCAGGACGTCTGGATATCGATACTACCGGTCTGGTGTTAATGACAGATGACGGTCAATGGTCGCACCGCATTACGTCGCCGCGCCATCACTGTGAAAAAACCTATCTGGTGACCCTGGAGTCGCCGGTGGCCGACGATACGGCAGCGCAATTTGCGAAAGGCGTGCAGTTGCATAATGAAAAAGATCTCACTAAACCCGCTACGCTGGAGGTGATAACGCCTGTGCAGGTCCGTCTGACCATCAGCGAAGGCCGTTATCATCAGGTGAAGCGGATGTTTGCCGCAGTAGGCAATCGCGTTGTGGAACTGCACCGCGAACGGATTGGCGCCATTACGCTGGATGAGAATCTGGCTCCCGGCGAGTACCGCCCGTTGACTGAAGAAGAAATCGCCAGCGTCGGCTAACTATCTCGTTAAATTCAGGAGTTCGATGTGACCACCCGGCAGCACTCTTCCTTTGCCATTGTCTTTATCCTTGGCCTGTTGGCCATGTTAATGCCGCTGTCGATTGATATGTATCTTCCAGCGCTGCCGGTGATTTCTGCGCAATTCGGCGTGCCTGCCGGTAGCGCGCAGATGACGCTCAGCACCTATATTCTGGGGTTTGCGCTGGGGCAGCTTATCTATGGACCGATGGCGGATAGCCTCGGGCGTAAGCCGGTCATCCTGGGCGGGACGCTGGTATTTGCCGCTGCGGCGGTCGCCTGTGCGTTGGCGCAGACTATCGATCAACTGATCGTGATGCGTTTCTTTCACGGTTTGGCGGCCGCGGCGGCAAGCGTCGTCATCAATGCGCTGATGCGGGATATTTATCCAAAGGAAGAGTTTTCGCGCATGATGTCATTTGTCATGCTGGTCACTACGATAGCGCCGTTAATGGCGCCCATTGTCGGCGGCTGGGTGTTGGTATGGTTAAGCTGGCACTATATCTTCTGGATACTGGCCATTGCGGCGATTCTGGCGTCAGTCATGATCTTTGCTCTGATTAAAGAGACGCTGCCCGTTGAGCGGCGTCAGCCTTTTCATATTCGTACCACAATAGGTAACTTTGCGGCGTTGTTTCGCCACAAACGCGTACTGAGCTATATGCTGGCGAGCGGGTTTAGTTTTGCCGGTATGTTCTCTTTTTTGAGCGCGGGGCCGTTTGTCTATATCGAAATTAATCATGTTCCGCCGCAGGATTTCGGCTACTACTTCGCGTTGAACATCGTATTTCTGTTTGTGATGACGATTATCAACAGCCGTTTTGTCAGACGGGTAGGGGCGCTAAACATGTTTCGGGCCGGGCTATGGATTCAGTTTGCGATGGCGGTGTGGATGGTTTTCAGCGCGCTGATGGGCATTGGATTCTGGGCGCTGGTGGTCGGCGTTGCGGCGTTTGTCGGCTGTGTGTCGATGGTTTCGTCCAATGCGATGGCGGTCATTTTGGATGAGTTTCCGCATATGGCCGGAACGGCGTCTTCGTTGGCGGGCACTTTCCGCTTTGGTATTGGCGCTATCGTCGGCGCGTTGCTGTCGCTGGCTACCTTTACCAGTGCGTGGCCGATGATTTGGTCGATTGCGCTTTGCGCCGCCTGTTCCATTCTGTTTTATCTCTACGCCAGCCGTCCCAAAAAACGGTGACGGGCGCGCTGTCCCTCAATGGCACCGAAGAATGCGCAGGCGGCGTTGGGGGACGCTATCCGCTACACGATGGCAAAGCCAAACGACTTTCATAGTTGATGTATATCAATTACCAATTCATCATTTTCCTCCTTTATGTTTATTTTATGTAAAATCCATTTATGTAAAAAGTCACATCATTGTAGTTAAAAAGGTTGAGTTAGATCGCAGAAACGGGTACATATAGCCCGCCGCTATCTCCGCGTCGGTAAAACTATTTTAACTCCCGCTTGCTGTAGAGCCACTGACGGAGAGAAGGGCGTTAGCAATCTGTTTAAGGACGGGTTGTCAATGATGTGTTAATATAAATGTAAGTAAATTGTGAAGTAATTGTGCTTCCGGGGAAAGAAAGTGAATACATTACAGCTCTCAATTGTTCACCGTCTGCCGCAAAACTATCGCTGGTCGGCGGGTTTTGCGGGGTCAAAGGTTGAACCGATTCCGCAAAACGGGCAGAGCACCGAGAATAGTCTGGTGGCGCTTAAACTGTTGAGTCCGGCAGGCGATAGCGCGTGGTCAGTGATGCATAAGCTCAGCCAGGCGCTAAGCGATATTGAAGTTCCTTGCTCCGTGCTGGAGTGCGAAGGGGAACCGTGCCTGTTCGTTAATCGTCAGGATGAGTTTGCCGCCACCTGTCGGCTGAAAAATTTCGGCGTGGCGATAGCGGAACCTTTTTCTAACAATAATCCTTTTTAGGCGTCAGCTTAACGCGAGTAGCTGACGCGTATAGGCCTGTTGCGGTGCGGTAAACACGCGCTCGCATTGCCCCTGTTCAACCACCTCCCCCTGTCGCAGCACGATAACCTGATGGCACAGCGCGCGTACTACATGCAGATCGTGGCTAATGAAGATATAGGCCAGACGGTGCTTTTGCTGTAGCGATTTCAGGAGGGCAAGAATCTGCGCCTGAACGGTTTTATCCAGCGATGAGGTCGGTTCATCCAGAATAATAAGCGACGGTTTTAAAATCAGCGCCCTGGCGACGGCGATACGTTGACGCTGGCCGCCGGAAAACTCAGCGGGGTAACGATGCCGCGTTTCCGGGTCCAGGCCGACTTCCATCATGACCGCTTTCACCTGCTGTTCGCGCTGCGCGCCTGAAAGCGTAGGCTGGTGGACGCGCAGGCCTTCTTCGATAATTTGCAACACGTTTAAACGCGGGTTTAGCGATGAGTTCGGATCCTGGAATACGACCTGGATACGGTGGCGAACAGGTAAAAGCTGGCGGCGGTTTAACGTATCCAGCGATTGACCGTCAAATACGATGCGGCCTTCGGAGCGGATAAGCCGTAACAGCGCCAGACCGGTGGTGCTTTTTCCCGATCCTGACTCGCCGACCAGACCCAGCGTTTCGCCTGGATGCAGGGTGAAACTGATATTGTTAACCACCACATTATGATCCACGACGCGCTTCAGAATGCCTTTGCGGATCGGGAAGGCGACGCGCAGCCTGTCCACTTCCAGCAACGGCGTCTGCCCGGCGGGGAGCGGAACCGGATCGCCAGTGGGTTCGCTGTTGAGTAGTTTTTGCGTGTACGGATGGGTCGGCGCGGAGAGCAGCGTGTCGGCGCGTTGGTTCTCTACGCACTTGCCGTGTTGCATTACCGCCACTGAATCCGCCAGTTTTTTTACAATGCTGAGGTTATGGGTGATAAACAGCAATCCCATATTGAGCTCGCGCTGGAGTTCCCGCAGTAGAGATAAGATCTGCGCCTGTACGGAGACGTCGAGGGCGGTGGTCGGCTCATCGGCGATCAGTAATTCCGGCCGTGTTAACAGCGCCATGGCTATCATGACGCGCTGGCGTTCGCCGCCGGAAAGCTGATGCGGATAATCGCGCAGACGCTGGCTCGCCTGGCGGATACCGACCCGATCCAGACAACCGATCATCTCCGCCCTTGCCGCCTCCCGACGCATTCCCCGATGGAGCGACAGCACTTCATAGAGCTGTTTTTCCAGCGTATGCAGCGGGTTAAGTGAAACCATCGGTTCCTGAAAAATCATGGCGATTTTATTGCCGCGCACGCCGCGTAGCGTCTGCTCGCTGGCATGAAGCAATGATTCGCCGTGAAAGCGAATATCGCCGGAGAGGTAGACGGCGGGAGGGGTAGGCAAAAGACGCAGAATGGAAAGCGCCGTCACGCTTTTTCCTGACCCGGACTCGCCGACCAGCGCCAGCGTTTCCCCGGCGTTCACCTGTAACGAAATGGCGTTAACGACAGGGCGCACGTGCTGTTGCTGACGGAAACCTACCGATAAATTTTCAATTGCAAGCAATGGAGATGTCATCTTATACCGCCTTAGCAGGATCAAAGGCGTCGCGTACCGCTTCGCCGATAAAAATCAGCAGCGATAGCAGAATGGCGACAGACAGAAAGGCGGTGATCCCCAGCCAGGGAGCCTGTAAGTTGTTTTTCCCCTGTAAAAGAAGTTCGCCGAGAGAAGGGGAGCCAAGCGGCAGACCAAATCCCAGAAAATCCAGCGACGTCAGGGTGGTGATGGAGCTACATAAAATGAACGGTAAAAATGTCAGGGTAGCGACCATCGCATTAGGCAACATATGGCGCAGGATAATGTCACGATCGCTGACGCCAAGCGCCTGCGCGGCGCGGATATAGTCAAAATTGCGGGTCCGTAAAAACTCGGCGCGCACCACGCCCACCAGACTCATCCAGCCAAACAGTACGGTTATGGCCAGCAACCACCAGAAGTTAGGCTGCACTACGCTGGAAAGTAAAATAATCAGAAACAGGGTCGGCATTCCCGACCAGACTTCAATGAGACGTTGCCCCCATAAATCGACTTTGCCGCCATAATAGCCCTGTAGCGCGCCCGCCAGTACGCCCATGACGCTGGAGCAAATCGTTAACATCAGACCGAATAAAATAGAAATGCGGGTGCCGTACAGGATGCGGGCGAAAACGTCGCCGCCATTCGCATCGGTGCCCAGCCAGTTTTTCGCCGAAGGCGGGGAGGGGAAAGGCTGCGTGGTTGCAAAATTAATGGTATTGGCGCCAAAGCGTACGGGGGCCCACAACACCCAGCCCCGATTCTCAAGCTGCCGTTGTAGCCATGGGTCCTGATAGTCTGCCGTTGTCGCCAGCGGGCCGCCGAAATCGCGCTCGCTGTAATTTTTTACCAGCGGAAAATACCACTGGCCTTCATAGCGCACCAGCAATGGCTTATCGTTAGCAATCAGTTCCGCGCATAAGCTCAGGCTGAACACGACCAGGAAAATCCATAGTGACCAGTAGCCCCGGCGATTATGGCGGAAACGCGCCCAGCGGGCCTGATTGACCGGGCTTAATCGCGGCATTATCGTCCCTCAAAATCAATGCGTGGATCGACCAGCGTATAGCTGATATCGCTCAGGATATTCAGTAATAAGCCAATCAGGGTAAAGATATAAAGCGTGCCGAACATCACCGGATAGTCGCGCGAAACGGTTGCTTCATAACCCAGCAGCCCCAGGCCGTTGAGCGAGAACATGACTTCAATTAGCAACGAGCCGGTGAAAAACATACTGATAAAAGTGGCGGGAAACCCGGCGATCACCAGCAGCATGGCGTTACGAAAAACATGTTTCCAGAGAATGTTTTTTTCACTCACGCCTTTAGCGCGAGCGGTAACGACATACTGTTTACGCACCTCGTCGAGAAACGAATTTTTCGTCAGCATCGTCAGGGCGGCAAAACCGCCGATGACGGTCGCCAACACCGGTAGCGTAATATGCCACAAATAATCGGTGATTTTTTGGTACCACGGTAACGTGTCAAAGTTGGCGGAGACCAGGCCACGTAGCGGAAAGATATCGTAGTAGCTGCCGCCGGCAAAAAAGACGATTAATAAAATAGCGAACAGAAAGGCGGGGATCGCATAACCAATAATGATAAACGCGCTGCTCCACACATCAAAGCGACTGCCGTTATGGACGGCTTTGCGGATCCCCAGCGGGATAGACACCAGATAAATAATCAGCGTGCTCCATAATCCCAGGGTAATGGAGACGGGAAGGCTATCTTTGATCAGCGTTAGTACGGATGCGCTGCGAAACAGACTGTCGCCGAAGTCAAAAGAGAGATAGTCCCGTAGCATCTTGAAATAACGCTCATGCAGCGGTTTGTCGAAGCCGTAGCGATGGGTGATCTCCGCGATCACCTCCGGATCGAGTCCCCGGCCGCCGCGATAATGGCTGTCGCTGATATTGCCGACGCCGGTTTGCGCATGACTGGCGCGAACGCCTTCGCCGCTGGCGCCGGGCAACGCGCCGCCCTGACCAAATTCAATCGCGGCAATCGCTTGATCGACAGGGCCGCCGGGAGCGATCTGCACGATAAAAAAGTTAATGGTAATAATGGCCCATAGCGTGGGGATCACCAGTAACAGACGGCGGATAAGATAGGCACCCATTGATTCTTACTACCTCCTGGCTGCCGGTAGCTTGGCGGCTTTGTTGACATCATACCACCAGGTATCTAACCCGATGGTATATACCGGGCGAATCGCCGGATGGGAGAATTTATCCCACCAGGCGAGCCTGTCTTGCGCCATATACCACATCGGCAGCATGTAATAGTTCCAGGTCAGCACGCGATCCAGCGCCCGTCCCAGCGGCACCAGTTTCGCTTTATCACCCTGCGCTGCGATAATTTGCGCGATCAGTTTATCCACCACCGAGCTTTGTACGCCGGGAGCGTTATAACTGGAGTTAATGTATTCCGACGCCCATGAGATTTGTAGATCGGAGCTGGGCCAGGGCATCGCCCGCCATAGCCTCGGCATCATGTCATAGTCGCGGCTACGCATCCGGTTGGTGAGTTGAGAATTATCAACCTGACGGATAGTCATCGTAATGCCCAGACGCTGAAGATTATGCTGGAAGGGCAGAACCCACTGGCTATTACTGCTGGCAGGAAGGAGAAGTTCAAACGTCAGAGGCTTACCGGTGACGCTATTGACCCGTTGCTGTCCGTTGATCACCCATCCGGCCTGCGTCAACAAGGCGTCAGCTTTAAGAAGATTTTCGCGATCGTAGCCGTCGCCGTTAGAGACCGGCGGCTGATAGATCTGGGTGAAGACTTCAGGAGGAAGATCTTTTTTCATCGGCGCGAGTAATACCAGCTCATCGGCGTTAGGGTAATTTCTGGCGGCGTACTCGGTATTCTGGAAGTAACTGTTGGTTCGGCTCCAGGCATTATAGAACAGCGCTTTATTCATCCACTCAAAATCGAAGGCCAGGGTGACAGCTTCACGTACCCGCCGGTCTTTAAATACCGGGCGCTGAATATTAAAGGCCAGCCAGCGTGTGTCCTGCGCCGACTCGTTTTTCTGTTCTTCTTTAATGATGTAATGATTATCGAAATTTTTACCGATATAGCGCGTTGCCCAGTTTTTAGCGTCGTTTTCCAGCCGTAGATCAAATGCGCCCGCTTTAAACGCCTCGAAAGCGACATTGTCATCAAGGTAGTAATCGTAGCGGATAGTGTCGAGGTTAAAACGTCCACGATTGACCGGCAGATTAGCCGCCCAGTAGTTTTTGACGCGTGAATAGACAATGTACTGGCCCATTTTCCACTGAGTAATCCGGTATGGCCCGCTGGCTAAGGGCGGCGTTGAAAGTGGATCGCTGAGTTTGTGATTTTTCCAGAATTTTTCGGGCATGATCGGTAGTGAAAACAGACTAAGCATGTCTTCTTTACCAGGCTTCGCCAGCTCAATTCGCACGGTTAAAGGCGCAATCGCCTTCACGGTAGTACCTTTATAGACCAGACGGAACTGCGGTACGCCTTCGGTCATAAACTTATGAAAGGTAAAGGCCACATCGCGGGCGGTAATGGGCGTGCCATCGTGAAAACGAGCGCGGGGATTAATCGAGATTTCCACCCAGGAATAGTCGGCGGCATAGCGGGCATGGTCGGCAATCAGCGGGTAATAGCTTCCGGGTTCATCATCCGATGTGGTAAAAAGCGTATCGTAAAGGGCTTCGGTACGTACGCCGGGATTGCCGCGCAGCGAATAGCGATTGAAATTATCGAACGTACCAATGGCGGAAAGCGTCATCTGACCGCCTTTCGGCGCAGCAGGATTCACATAATCAAAGTGATCAAAGTTAAAAGCATACTTAGGTTCGCCGAGTACGGCGAAAGCGTAGCTTTCTTTGATTTCCTGGGCCTGGGCGCCAGCGCTAACCAGTGCGACAAGCAGAAGCATTACGCGCGCAATCATCTGAAGGCGGTTTCCTTATCGTATTGCCCGCTGCAAACCGGCAGGCGTTTCGCTGAATAATAAGTGACGTTGCGTCTGATGTGAATCCGTTAAAACCGTAAGGGGACTACCATTCAGGCACGGAAGGCGCCGACATCCACAGCACGAAATCTTTTAGGGGTAAAGGACGGCTAATCCAGTACCCCTGCAAGTAATTAACACCGTGATCGCGTAGCCAACGGGCCTGCTCCGGCGTTTCAACGCCCTCGGCCACCGTCAGCATATTCAGGCGTCTGGAGAGCGTCAGCACGGTATCCAGAACCGGAGACGTGACGGTTTCCGTGCCGATCGCCTGGATAAAGCCGCGATCAATTTTCAGATAATCTAAAGTAAATCGCTCCAGATAAATCAGGGCGCTATGGCCTGTCCCGAAATCATCTATAGCGATTTCAAACCCGGCGGAATGCAGCCATTCGAACAGTTTGGCCGCTTCATACTGCTGGAGCATATCGCGTTCAGTGATTTCCAGCACGATATGAAAATGGTGCGCGGGCAGGGCGTCCCTGAGCCGGTGCATATCCTCTTTAAAACTGTCGCTGTGCAGATGTTCCGGCGCGATGTTAATGCCAAATTTGGCACCGACGGGCATCACCTTCTGTAGCGTGGGTGCGTCGCGGGCGATCAGCTCGAACAGATGCTGCGTTAACGGTACGATAAGTTGTTGCGCTTCGGCATAGTGGATAAAGGCATCCGGCGGAATCTCGCCTGCCGTAGGGTGACGCCAGCGCAGTAAGACTTCAAGCCCGGTGACGCTCAGCGTACGAGTATCGACGACGGGCTGATAAACCACATAAAACTGCTCGTGTTTGATCGCCGTTAAAATCTCTTTGCCCGGTCGCGTCCGGAGGGCATAGATAAAGTAACAGATAAACCCTGCTACGATGCCGCTAATGCAGCCCAGCATCAACGCATACCACAAGTCATTGTAGGTCCAGCTATCGGCATAAAGCTGTATTTTAAGCGGCAGGCCGTTGATAGTTGCCTGTCGTGATGGCGTGCCCGGCAGCTCCGCGACGGTCAGCAGACGCGAAGAAAAGGTCGACAGCGCGGTATTGCCGACAATCAGCGCGATGCCGTTAAAATCGTCCTGGCGCGTGGTATAGAGTAAGTAGGGCGTCAGGTTAATATTCAGCGATGTGAATACGCCGCTGTCATTTAATAATGGGTTCCGATACCAAATCACCATTGTCGGTTTGTTGGGCATCATTGGCGTGCCGGGCAGAATCGCCATAGCAACGTCTTTGCGGATATCTATATCCGGTACCAGTTGCTGAAGCGGCATATTCATGGCGCCAGTGGCGGAAGAGCAGAACACTTTTTTATCTTTAATCAATAAGAAGGCGCGGACATTAAGGCTAAAAGCGGCTCTTGAGGTGAGTTCTGCGCCAACCTGCTGACAGGTGTTGATCGTCAACGGTTGAAGAATATCGGTGGTGGCTTTCAGGTCGGCGAAATAGCTGGCCAGGTAATGTTGTACATCAGAAAGGAGCGTATTGTATTTAACATCCCGTTTATGCCACGACAGGAAAAATTGCAGGCTACCAATAAGTAATGCTGCCGCCATCCCCGTAATGATACAGGTAAGCAGGATTTTCCGACCGGAAGAGGAGTCGCGTGTTAGCATAATTCCTGGTGTGACCTGAAAAGGCGGATGCCGGTTAAACTGGTTGATTTATAAGACTATAGCCTGGATTACCCCGGATAGTCATGCTTTTCTGTGATGCGCAGGAAAGCGTATTGTCGCAGTAGTCGTTGGCGGAAACGACCTGAATGCCTGATGGCGCTATGTTTATCAGGCCTATGTTCGTGTGTTGTAGGCTGGATAAGAGGCGACACGTCGCTATTCGGTAAAACGGGTTCAGAAGGGATAATAAGCAAAAGCACTGCTGAAGCAGTGCTTTTTATGTCGTCTCATCAGGTAAGCCAAGGGAGGTGCTGCCTGATGAAGATTAACTGCGGCTCAGAACTCGACGCGCTTCATTGTAGCGTTTTTTCCAGTACGGTTCGTTCATACTGGAGATAATGACGCCGCTACTGGTAGACGCATGGACAAACTGGTTATTGCCGATATAAATACCGACATGGCGACCAGTGGAGCCGGCGCGGAACAGAACCAGATCGCCCGTACGCAGGTTATTGCGTGAAACCGCTTTGCCCATTTCCTGCTGTTCATAGGTTGAACGCGGAAGCTCTAAACCAAACTGTTCACGGAAGGTGCGCTGTACAAAGCTGGAACAGTCGACGCCTTTCTTAGTGCTGCCGCCCAGGCGGTAACGCACGCCTTTCCAGTCAGCATACTGATCCATAATCCGCGACTTAACGTCGAGGTTACGCACCATATTTTCAAATTCATCCTGAGAGGCTTGCAGTGAAGAGCTATCGCTATTGCCCACAGCATGCGTCTCAGAATGCATATTCTTTGCGGTATTGGTGGTTGTGCTACAAGCAGAAAGCAGAACCGCAACTGCAATCGCAGGAATCCCGCGCAAAATATATCTCAAAATCGGTTGAGATTTGACCATGTTGTTTGTTTTCCCTTGAAGTCCTTAACGATAAATATCGTTATAAAAATGCCAAACGTGATGAGACTAATTACCTGCACAGCTTGAGACAATTCTTTGTGCACAAATCTGTGGCGGAACGCACAAATTTATTCGCAATGAGAATAATTATCTGGCGAGGCAAAACGAGTTTGAGATTACCCGATTGTTGCTGTCATTGCGAGCGATTTCGCGTGATTTTTTATAAGAATTTATGATACGAAAAGTGAGCTATCAGCACGGGTCAAATTAAGCGCAAATCGTTTAAAAATCGTGCAACCTGTTCATTTTGCACAGGAATAATATGACCGAAAAATGATGGGCTGGGGGAATATCATCATAAATTACCTTCAACGATGTAAAACTATCGCTGAAGGTAATGTTAATTACATGGGTTATTTGTTTAAAATTTGTTTATTCCCGCCCGGAAGATAATTCTCAAAAAGCGCTATCGCCCGGTCGCTGAGCGGGGTCATCAGCCACCAGGGGAGGCCAATCAAAATAACCGTGAGTGACCCGACCACAATATCGGTGAACCAGTGAGCGCCAATCATAACGCGCGGAAACGCGAAAACCACAAATATAATAAGGGCGATAATCCCCGCCGTTTTGCCGAAATAACGCAGCATAAAGGCGGAAAATATCAGCAGCATCATACCGTGATCGCCTGGGAAACTGTCTTTTGACGCGTCTTTTGTCGGGATATGCAGCAACTCGCTGACGCGATAAATATGCTCAAAAGAGAGCGTTGGGCTGGCGCGCTTGACGGGGATCAGCGCCTGACCGAGTTGGTTAAGCACCACCGCTGTTAGCAGCATGACCAATCCGATTATCACAATGCGCCGCCGGCCCGACGCGTCTTCTTTTAGCCAGAAACTGAGCATCAGTCCGCCCATCGCCAGCAGCGAACAGCCGTCAAACGCCCGATTATTGGTAATAGCGACCCACCAGAGGAACGCGTGGCTTTCCACCAGTTTCTGGTTAAAGAAGTGGAATATGCCGGAATCAATGGTGAACCAGAAGCCGTGATTGACGGGAAGATACCATGACAAAAACAGCGCCAGACCGGCGGCATTAAGCAGAATTATCAAGGAATAGCGGGTTTTCATCGTCATTTCGCCATAGTTTTTAAACGGTGGCAACCTTACGCGTGCGTCGCTAAACGAAGCTTCAACAAGGCCGTCTGTAACGTATTCCAGTCGGTTTCTGTGTTTGAGATAAGTTCAACCCGGCTATCCGGCGGCGCGACACTCTGTGTTTCGATGTGCAGGTCATCGCCCTGGCGATTGATGCGTACCAGCCCCTCTTGTATGCGCATAACGCCTTTCACCCGGCCCACCGGCGCCAGACGAGCCCATTCGAGTAGGCCAATGGTGTCAAACACGGTATCGGCATCGAAAATCCAGCCGCAGGCCTGATGACCCTGTCCGCTATTGAGGCTGCGTCGCCAGCGCTGCTGGGCGGGCAGATTTAGCGCGGCGAGTCCTTTTTTACTGGTATGAGTGTGAGAATGCGCGGCGCTGGCCGGCAGTTCCGCCAGATTTTGTCGTGGTAAATCAAGAAGCTTACCGTCTATCTGTCCATGTTCGGCATGAATCAGTTGACGATCGCCGCCGTACTGTCGCCACCACTGTTGCAGGGCGGCATCGCTCTGCGCCGTGGCGCGATCGGTCTTATTGGCGATGATAATATCGGCTGAGGCGAGCTGATCGCGGAAATTTTCATTGGCGACGCTCTGTTGGTCCAGTAGCAGGCGAGGGTCAAGGATGCAGAGCGTAGCGCGTAAATCAATCCACGGCTCATAAACCGGCGCAGTTAATAAATCCAGGATCTGTTTTGGGTGCCCCAGTCCGGTTGGTTCAATCAGCAACCGGTCAGGTTTACCCTGGCGCAGCAGCGTGTTGAGCCCCACCTGCATAGGCAATCCATTGACGCAGCACATGCAGCCGCCGGGGATCTCTTTTAGCAGTGCGCCGCTGTCGGCAAGCAGCGCGCCGTCAATACCCACTTCACCAAATTCATTAACCAGGACGGCCCACTTTTCAGCCGGATCTTTATGAGCTAATAAATGAAGGATAGAGGTGGTTTTTCCGCTACCGAGAAATCCAGTAATAAGATTGGTTTTGGTCACGTCAGCTCCAGAATATTGATACAACATAACAACTTTAATAATCCTGGCGAATAAACGTGAAAAAGAGAAGCGCTGAGTTGACGAAGTCGTGCTTCTGCCATCTTAAGAGCAGAAAATGTTAAATTTTTAACGTTTCTCTTGCCTGGTGCAGAACAATCAATAAAGAAAAGGGTCAGACTGCGCCCTGGGGCGCAGCCGAAAAATGCGAAACTTAATCCGCGCGCCCCATATAACGGCGCTCTTCGATATGAATGCGGATTTTCTCACCTGCGCTCAGGTATTCAGGAACCTGAATCACCAGACCGGTGCTTAATGTCGCGGGTTTGTTACGTGCGCTGGCGGACGCCCCTTTAATACCCGGCGCGGTTTCGACGATTTCCAGATCCACGGTCTGCGGAAGCTCTAGCGCCAGCAGTTGGCCGTCCCAGGTCAGAACCTGCATATCCGGCATTCCGCCTTCAGGCATAAACAGCAACTCTTCTTCAATCTGATCTTTGGTGAAGGTATACGGCGTATAGTCTTCTTTATCCATGAACACATATTCGTTGCCATCGACATAAGAAAAGTCAACGCCGCGACGGCTCAGGGTGACGGTATCGACGATATCGTCGCCTTTGAAACGTTCTTCCACTTTCAGACCGGTGCGGACATCGGAAAAACGCATTTTATACAGTGTGGCGGCGCCACGGGCGGTAGGCGACTGAATGTCGATATCTTTCACAATCAGCAATTTGCCGTTGTAGTTCAGTACCATACCTTTTTTGATTTCGTTCGCTCTTGGCATCGAGGAGATCCTGTTGTAGAGATTATCTAAAATATCGCGTAAAACTACTCGCGCCGGGCCGTCCAGGCAAGTGGAATTGTCACTTTTGCTGGTGCAAAAAAGGTGATACTGTTCGCCCGCTTTCCGCTCCGCGTTCAACGAGAATACGCGATGGCATGTCGCCCGGAGGGGGAAGTGTGCTGTGTTGTCCCTTCTGTTTCCAGCCTTGTCTTCGGAATGTCTGAGGGCAGGCCTGATCATGATGACGTCCACATTTTAAATCTGGATTTTTCTTTGGACAAATTCTGTTATCTTTCATTTGGTTATAAATAGAGGGCTGAGCATGGACTGTCGTAGCGGTTGTGGCGCTTGCTGTATTGCGCCTTCAATTTCGTCGCCGATACCCGGAATGCCGTATGGCAAGCCGATGAATACCAGATGCGTGCAGCTTTCGGAAGATAACTTGTGCCTTATCTTTGGCTCGCCTTTACGCCCAAAAGTGTGCTCTGGTTTGCAACCGACAGGGGACATGTGTTTAACGACCCGGGAAGAGGCCATTATTTATTTGCTGGAACTCGAACAGAAAACCTTACCATGAGCTATGCCGTTTTTGATAAACGTGCAGGGGCTTACGTTATATCCCGAAATAGTCTGCAAAAGCTGCGCCTCAAATTACCTCCTTTTACCATTAAATAGCGTAATACATGATTCCCTTATTTCGTGGCTTCTGAAGCGGTAGATGTCGTCGCTCAACCCCGTTGGTGCCTGAACGTGTACCGAATGAACCGTCACATAAAACAAAAACGATCAATTTTATTTATATGATAGTTTTTATCTATTAAAAAGAGGAATTTTGATCGATTTTAATTATTTATAACGATCGATATCATGAATTTGATAGTTTATATCTATCATTGATGTATTTACCGATCGATATAACCAGTGTGAATGTATTGTTATTTTCCTTTAAAATACTCGAATTCTTATGTGTGGGTTTTATCTTATGAAGAAATATACGTTCGCAGCCAGGGCGTTTATTTTTACGCTGGTGTTGCTTTTTGTTATTTCAGTATTCGGGTTGACTATTAGCGTTTTAAAAGGGATGTGAAATGCGGGGAGAAAATAGTGAAATTGATTTAGTCGACGTTTCCTTATTCCTTATAAGAAAATGGCTAAGTATCATGATCGCTACCTTTATTTTTGTTGCCATTGGCTATGTTTTTGTGAGCGTGCAGCATGATACAAAGGTTGTGAGTATGACAATCAAACCTAATCTGGATACGCCTGCTACCTATGCGTTATGTGGCTATACTAATGATATTCAATGTAAAACAACGGTTATCCTTAACCAGTTTAGCCGTTTCTTGCCTACGGAATATAAAAATAAAATAAGTTTTGACGCGAAAAAACAGCTTGTCATTTTTAAGGCGCAGGGGAGGGAAGAAAGTGTCAATAATATTATTTCCACCCTGAAAAATAGTGTCGATAAAATGGCAGCATGGTATATCGATGACGGTGACATTAAACGTTATAGCGTGCATAAAAATATGTTACAAACGGAAACATATGCAAAGCTATCATTGTTGTCGGAGGCGGTTAAAAATAATGCTAACATTGAAGTGATAGATGTTGCTGTTACACCAAAATATAAGATGCGGCTGGTGCTGGTCCTTTGCGGGCTGATGGGCGTAATTTTCTCAATAACCGGTCTTTTATGTAGGAGGGCGCTAACAGAATATCGTATTGAGAAAAAGACAATGAATGACCGTGCATGAACATTGCGCAGAGATAAACTCTGCGCTGAAATGTGTCGAAGAGTAAAAGTATCAGGCTTGCAAGTTAAACATCTTTAATACGCGCCAGGCAGAACATGGTGGCGACAATCATAACTAACGCAAACCAGAAGACCGCATGATAATTCCAGATTTCTGCGGCGATTCCCGCCAACGAACCGGCAATGATCCAGCCGACGCGAATGGTATTGGTATACAGCGTGGTGGCTGAACCCGCCTGGCCTGGCATGAGATCCTGAAAATAGAGCATGCCAATCCCGCCAAGAATGCCGATGTAAATCGCGTTCAGCAACTGCAAGCCGAGCAACGTTGCCGGTGCGTGCGCCAGCAACATCCCCGCATAAAAGCACAGTCCGGCGACAACGGCGATGCACATTAACAGGCGTTTTCCCAACCGTTTGGCGAAGTAACCTGCAATCAGCATTGTGGGAATCTCCAGCCCGGCGGCGGTGCCCATCATCACGCCTGCAAGTTTTTCCGGAAGATGCAGTTCATTGATGATAAACAGCGGCATATTAATGATATACAGGCTGTTAGTTCCCCACATTAACGTACAGATGACAAACAGCAACAGCGTATCGCGGCGATTACGACGCGGTGCTTCCAGCGTGCCGGTTGCCAGCGGCGCATCTTTGCGCATTGACGGTAAAAAGAACCACACCATGACGCCGCAGACGATAAAAGCTACCGCCGCGCTCAAATACATCACCGTAAAGCTAAAACCCATCGCCAGCGCATAGGCCAGCGGCGGCCCAATGACCCAGGCCAATGAGACCTGGGCGCGGAGGATTGAGCTGAACATCACCGCTTCACGACCTGTACGATCGGCATGTTCTCGGGCCAGCGCAAACATCTGCGGGTTGGCGGTAGAGCCGAAGCTACTGAGAAAGACGCCGATAAACAGCAAAATAAAGTAGTTGCGGTTCCAGGCAAACAGCACGCAGGCCAACATGCCCAGCACGCAACAGAAAACGATCAGTTTTTTGCGATCGCCTTTTTTATCTGAGCGACCGGCCAGAAACTGGCTCACGATAATGCCGATAACCGCGCTGCCGGTAAAAAAGAATCCCACCATGCCGGGGCGGGCGTGAACCTCATCCGTCAGAAAAATACTGAGCGTCGGCGTCTGTAGCGCACCGGCAATACCGGTGAGAAAAGCGACGATCAAAAAGGCGGTAGACGTCAGGTCAAACGATTTAGGCGCAGCGGCGGCGGGACTGTTGTGCATGTTTCTATATCAGTGGTGTGAAGAGAGGCGGAGTTTACGCTGCCCGTCAGAAAATAAACAGGCGTCTGAATCAAAATCGACACGAAAAATCAAAATAGCATTCCAGTTTGTTACGAGGGCGTGCTGACGCAAGCTGAAAGAAAAAAGCTGAAGCCTTTTATGCGTCAGCTATTGAGGGTCTGTTGGAGAAAAAATGTGCTTCACCTCAAAAAATTGCTACAAAACTGGTAACTTTTCTTGCGTGCTGAAGCAGAAAGATCCAGACTTCTTGAAACGTTTCAGCGCGATCTGGTTTTTTTGATAACTCAGATTGGCGCTTTTTTTCTCATAGTGGCTGAATCGTTTCAATTCAGCAGGAGAGGAGACACATGTTCCAGTTATCGGTTCAGGACATTCATCCGGGCGAGCAGGCCGGAAATAAAGAAGAGGCCATTCGGCAAATCGCCGCCGCGTTAGCGCAGGCGGGGAATGTGGCGGGCGGCTATGTTGACGGTATGCTGGCGCGCGAACAGCAAACCTCGACCTTTCTTGGCAATGGTATTGCGATTCCCCATGGCACAACAGACACGCGCGATCAGGTACTGAAAACCGGCGTTCAGGTCTTTCAATTTCCGCAGGGCGTTACCTGGGGAGAAGGCCAGGTCGCCTACGTGGCGATTGGTATTGCCGCCAGTTCGGACGAACACCTTGGCCTGCTGCGTCAGCTGACGCATGTGCTGAGCGATGACTCCGTGGCTGAACAGCTGAAATCCGCGACAACGGCGGAAGAGCTGCGCGCATTGCTGATGGGCGAGAAGCAAAGTGAACAATTAAAACTTGATAACGAGACGATGACGCTGGATGTCATCGCCAGCTCGCTGGTCACATTGCAGGCGCTAAATGCGGCGCGTCTGAAAGAGGCGGGAGCGGTTGATGCGGCGTTCGTCGCAAAAACGATTAACGATAGTCCGATGAATCTGGGACAAGGCATCTGGCTGAACGACAGCGCGGAAGGCAATTTGCGCAGCGCTATTGCGGTAAGCCGTGCGACCCAGGCGTTTGACGTAGAGGGTGAAAAAGCAGCCTTATTAGTCACTGTCGCGATGAACGACGAGCAGCCGATTGCCGTGTTAAAACGCCTCGGCGACCTGTTGCTGAACAATAAAGCCGATCGTCTGCTGAGCGCCGACGCCGCGACGCTGCTGGCGTTGCTGACCAGTGATGATGCGCTGACGGATGACGTACTGAGCGCGGAATTTGTAGTGCGTAATGAGCATGGTCTCCATGCCCGTCCGGGCACCATGCTGGTGAATACGATTAAACAATTTAACAGTGAAATTACCGTGACAAACCTTGATGGAACCGGCAAACCGGCAAACGGACGTAGTCTGATGAAAGTGGTGGCATTAGGCGTGAAGAAAGGCCATCGTCTGCGCTTTACCGCGCAGGGTGAAGATGCTGAACAGACGCTGAAAGCGATTGGCGATGCGATCGCCGCCGGTCTCGGGGAGGGCGCATAATGAGCAGGCGTGTCGCCACCATTACCCTTAATCCGGCTTATGATCTGGTTGGGTTTTGCCCTGAAATCGAACGCGGCGAAGTGAACCTGGTGAAAACCACGGGTCTGCACGCGGCGGGCAAAGGCATTAACGTTGCCAAGGTGCTGAAAGACTTAGGCATCGACGTCACCGTCGGCGGTTTTCTCGGTAAAGATAACCAGGACGGTTTTCAGCAATTGTTCAGCGAACTGGGCATCGCTAACCGCTTTCAGGTGGTTCAGGGCCGGACCCGCATCAACGTGAAGCTGACGGAAAAAGATGGCGAAGTGACCGACTTCAACTTTTCCGGCTTTGACGTGACCCCCGCAGACTGGGAACGCTTTGTTAACGACTCCCTGAGCTGGCTGGGCCAGTTCGATATGGTCTGCGTCAGCGGTAGCTTACCGGCTGGCGTGAGTCCGGAAGCGTTCACCGACTGGATGACGCGTCTGCGCAGCCAGTGTCCATGCATTATCTTTGATAGTAGCCGTGAAGCGTTAGTCGCCGGTCTTAAAGCTGCGCCGTGGCTGGTGAAACCGAATCGCCGCGAACTGGAAATTTGGGCGGGTCGTAAGCTCCCGGAAATGAAAGATGTGATTGATGCGGCGCACGCGTTACGCGAACAGGGTATCGCTCATGTGGTGATTTCGCTGGGGGCGGAAGGCGCGCTGTGGGTTAACGCCTCAGGAGAATGGATCGCTAAACCACCGGCGGTTGACGTGGTAAGTACCGTCGGCGCAGGCGATTCCATGGTTGGCGGATTGATTTACGGCCTGCTGATGCGCGAGTCCAGCGAACATACGCTGCGTCTGGCGACGGCGGTTGCCGCGCTGGCGGTCAGCCAGAGCAATGTGGGTATTACCGATCGTCCTCAGTTGGCCGCAATGATGGCGCGTGTCGACTTACAACCGTTTAACTGACAGCAGGAGAGGCATAATGAAAACGCTGCTGATAATTGACGCTAATCTCGGCCAGGCTCGCGCTTACATGGCGAAAACCCTGCTTGGAGCGGCGGCGCATAAAGTAAATCTGGAAATTATCGATAATCCGAATGATGCTGAGCTGGCGATCGTGTTGGGCGAATCTCTGCCGCACGACAATGCTCTGAACGGCAAAAAGGTTTGGCTGGGGGATATTGGTCGCGCCGTCGCGCATCCGGAACTGTTTCTGAGTGAAGCCAAAAGCCATGCGACCCCTTACAGCGCCCCTGCTGCGGCTGTTCCTGCGGCGAGCGGCGGTCCGAAACGCGTGGTCGCGGTAACGGCCTGCCCGACCGGCGTCGCTCATACTTTTATGGCGGCTGAAGCCATTGAAACAGAAGCGAAAAAACGCGGCTGGTGGGTAAAAGTCGAAACGCGCGGCTCCGTGGGGGCCGGCAATGCCATCACCCCGGAAGAGGTGGCGGAAGCGGATTTAGTGATTGTGGCGGCGGATATCGAAGTGGATCTGGCGAAGTTTGCCGGTCTCCCGATGTACCGCACGTCGACCGGCCTGGCGCTGAAAAAGACGGCGCAGGAGCTGGATAAAGCCGTAGCGGAAGCGACGCCGTATCAACCGGCGGGTAAGGCATCGCAAGCGGCGACCGAAGGGAAGAAAGAGAGCGCTGGCGCATACCGGCATCTGTTGACGGGCGTTTCTTACATGCTGCCTATGGTGGTTGCCGGGGGACTGTGTATTGCGCTTTCCTTCGCCTTTGGTATTGAAGCCTTTAAGGTGCCGGACACGCTGGCGGCGGCGCTGATGCAGATTGGCGGCGGTTCGGCGTTTGCGCTGATGGTGCCGGTACTGGCGGGCTATATCGCTTTCTCCATCGCGGATCGCCCAGGCCTTACGCCAGGTCTGATTGGCGGTATGCTGGCGGTTAGCACCGGTTCCGGTTTTATCGGCGGGATCATTGCCGGCTTCATTGCCGGGTATATGGCGAAGCTTATCAGTACCAAACTGAAACTTCCGCAAAGTATGGAAGCGCTGAAGCCAATCCTGATCATCCCGTTAATTTCCAGTCTGGTGGTGGGGCTGGCGATGATTTACCTGATCGGTAAACCGGTTGCCGGGATTCTGGAAGGGCTCACCCACTGGTTGCAAACCATGGGGACGGCAAACGCGGTGCTGCTGGGCGCGATTCTCGGCGGGATGATGTGTACCGATATGGGCGGCCCGGTGAACAAAGCGGCGTATGCGTTTGGCGTTGGTCTGCTGAGTACGCAAACTTACGCGCCGATGGCGGCGATCATGGCCGCAGGTATGGTACCGCCGTTAGCGCTGGGTCTGGCAACGATGGTGGCGCGTCGTAAGTTCGACAAAGCGCAGCAGGAAGGCGGTAAAGCGGCGTTGGTGCTGGGGCTGTGCTTTATCACTGAAGGCGCTATTCCGTTTGCGGCGCGCGACCCGATGCGTGTACTGCCGTGCTGTATCGTTGGCGGCGCGTTGACCGGGGCCATTTCTATGGCGGTAGGCGCAAAATTGATGGCGCCGCATGGCGGTCTGTTTGTTCTGCTTATCCCAGGCGCAATTACGCCGGTATTGGGATACCTGCTGGCAATTGTGGCCGGTACGCTGGTGGCAGGGCTGGCTTATGCCGTCCTGAAACGTCCGGAGACGGAAGTCGCGGCAAAAGCGGCGTAAGAGAAACACGCTAAAAAAGGCAGAGCGCGCTCTGCCTTTTTTATTGCCTGAAGAACATTGAGCTTCAGGCCATCGCTTCGGCAATTTGCTGGGCTTTTAACCACGCAATCTCTTCCGCCCAGATATCAGGATTGATGGTCTCCAGTATCAGCGGAATACCGTCAAAACGCCCATCCTGCATAATCCAACGAAACGCATCGTGGCCGATATTGCCTTCGCCCAGGCTGTGATGGCGGTCAACGCGGCTACCGAAGGCGCTTTTGGCGTCGTTAAGGTGCATTCCGCGCAAATACTGAAATCCGACAATTTTCCCGAATTCGGCGAACGTTTTTTCGCACGCCTCTGGCGTACGCAGATCGTATCCGGCGGCAAAGGCATGGCAGGTATCGATACAGACGCCAACGCGCGACTTATCTTCCACGCCGTCGATGATGGCGGCTAACTGTTCAAACTCAAACCCCAGATTACTGCCCTGACCGGCTGTATTTTCGATAACCGCCGTAACGCCCTCGGTCTGCGCGAGGGCGATATTGATGGATTCCGCGATCCGCGCCAGGCAATCCTCCTGTGCAATCTGCATCAGATGGCTACCGGGATGAAAATTAAGCAAGGTTAAGCCGAGTTGTTCACAGCGCTGCATTTCATCGAGAAAGGCATCGCGTGATTTTTCCAGCGCTTCACTGACCGGATGGCCCAGATTAATCAGGTAACTATCGTGGGGAAGGATTTGCGCCGCCGAGAAATGATACTTTTCACAGGCGATTTTAAAGTCATCAATGACCTGGGGAGTAAGGGGGGCGGCACGCCACTGACGCTGGTTTTTTGTGAAAAGCGCAAAGGCCGTTGCGCCAATTTCAGCCGCGCGGGCAGGGGCGTTAGCCAGACCGCCAGCAGCGCTGACGTGCGCTCCGATGTATTTCATAAAAGACTCCTGTTAAACCCGCTAACGGTTCATTACGAACGCTATGATAACGGGTTAACAGGCGTGAAACGTAATAATTTATGCGATAAGGCTATGGATTAGGACGTTAATGGCGCCACCGCCAATAATCAGCCAGGCGAATAGTGCCAGCGCCATCAGCAGCGGTTTCGCCCCCGCTTTTTTCAATGCGCTAACGTGAGTGGTCAGACCCAACGCCGCCATCGCCATCGCCAGCAGTACCGTGTCCAGCGTCACCAGCATATCCACCACGGCTTTCGGCAGCAGATGGAAAGAGTTGAAGATCGCCACTACGATGAAGAAAATAGCAAACCACGGAATGGTAATTTTGCTTTTTTCCGCGCCGGTCGCCGGTGAAAGCTGTTTAACGCGTGCCGCCAGAATGATCAGGAACGGCGCCAGCATCATGACACGCAGCATCTTAGCGATAACTGCCGCATTTTCCGCATCCGGGCTAACGGCATGACCCGCTGCGACCACTTGCGCGACTTCATGCATGGTTGAGCCGATATAGATGCCGTAAGTTTCCGGGCTGAACCAGTGCGCCAGCAGCGGATACATTGCCGGGTAAAGGAAAATAGCGATGGTGCCGAAAATAACGACAGTCGCGACGGCTACAGTAACCTTACTGGCTTCCGCTTTTACCACCGGTTCTGTCGCCAGTACCGCCGCCGCGCCGCAGATACTGCTACCGGCGCCAATCAGCCAGCTGGTGTGCCTGTCCAGACCAAAGACTTTTTGGCCTAAGAAGCAGGCCAGCATGAACGTGCTGGAAAGCGTTAATACGTCAATCACAATGCCGCTAATGCCCACGTCGGCGATTTGTGAAAAGGTAAGGCGGAAGCCGTAAAGGATAATCCCTAAACGCAGTAAATGTTGTTTTGCAAACAGCACGCCGCCGTCGCATTGTTTCCATATTTGTGGATAGACGGTATTCCCGATAACCATACCCAGCAGGATAGCCAGGGTCAGGGCGCTGAACCCCGCGCCTGCAACGGCAGGGATAGCGCCGCCCCACAGGGCGACTCCTGTAATGACGGCGCTCAGAGCGAGCCCCGGTATAAAATGCCACATTGTACGACGATGATTCTGCAAGGTGAGTTCTGTCATAACCTTCTCCTGTATATGGACAATAAGGTTACGGTGATCTGGTTTAAAAATAAAATTGATTATATATTTATAATTAATCTTTATAAGTGGTAAGTGAAACGCTATCGGTGGGATACGACTATGCATATTACGCTACGACAACTTGAAGTGTTTGCTGAAGTACTGAAAAGCGGTTCAACAACCCAGGCGTCGGTCATGCTGTCATTATCGCAGTCCGCCGTTAGCGCCGCGCTCACCGATCTGGAAGGTCAGCTCGGCGTACAGTTGTTTGATCGGGTGGGGAAACGGCTGGTGGTCAACGAACATGGGCGCTTGTTATACCCGCGCGCGCTGGCGTTGCTGGAGCAAGCGGTAGAAATTGAGCAGCTATTTCGTGAAGATAACGGCGCGATACGGGTTTATGCCAGTAGCACCATCGGCAATTACATTTTACCCGCCATGATTGCCCGCTATCGCCAGCATTATCCGGCCTTGCCGCTGGAACTCAGCGTGGGAAACAGCCAGGACGTGATTAACGCGGTGTTGGATTTTCGGGTTGATATCGGCCTGATTGAAGGGCCGTGTCACAGTACAGAGATTATCTCTGAGCCGTGGCTGGAAGATGAGCTGGTGGTCTTTGCCGCGCCGTCCTCGCCGCTGACGCAGGGGCCGGTGACGCTGGAACAGCTTGCGGCATCCCCATGGATTTTACGCGAGCGCGGTTCCGGTACGCGGGAAATTGTCGATTATTTGCTGTTGTCGCATTTGCCGCGCTTTCATATGGCGATGGAGTTGGGGAATTCAGAAGCGATCAAACATGCGGTGCGTCATGGACTGGGGATAAGCTGTTTATCGCGCCGGGTGATTGCTGAACAACTCCAGGCGGGAACCCTGGGCGAAGTCGCGGTGCCGTTACCGCGCCTGGTGCGCACGTTGTGGCGTGTTCATCATCGGCAGAAACATCTTTCTAACGCGTTGCAGCGTTTTTTGAGTTACTGTGAATAAAGGTGAAGAGGAGGGCTGCCCGGGCGGCATCGCCATTTTTAGTATCCGCTTACGTATACGTTATTCTCTGCTTTACTTATAATCCGTGGCCGGTCATGAAGGTCTCTTATAACCGCGCATTTGTGTCGGAAGGATAGTATTTCGTCTGTTACAATCGCGCCTCATTTTTTGGATGGATAGCATTTTCACATGGGTTCCAAAACTAAAACCACAGAAGCGCCCGCGCTACGTCGCGAATTAAAGGCGCGTCACCTGACGATGATTGCCATTGGCGGCTCCATCGGGACAGGTCTTTTCGTTGCATCTGGTGCGACAATTTCTCAGGCGGGGCCAGGCGGCGCGCTGTTTTCTTATATTCTGATTGGTTTGATGGTCTACTTCCTGATGACCAGTCTTGGCGAGCTGGCGGCCTATATGCCGGTATCTGGCTCGTTTGCGACATATGGTCAGAACTATGTGGAAGAAGGCTTTGGTTTCGCGCTGGGCTGGAACTACTGGTACAACTGGGCGGTGACTATCGCTGTTGACCTGGTTGCCGCGCAATTGGTGATGGGCTGGTGGTTCCCGGACACGCCGGGCTGGATCTGGAGCGCGCTATTCCTCTGCGTCATTTTCTTGCTGAACTACATTTCTGTACGTGGTTTTGGCGAGGCGGAGTACTGGTTCTCGTTAATTAAAGTCGCGACCGTTATTATCTTCATCATCGTTGGCGTAGCGATGATTATCGGTATCTTTAAAGGTGTTGAGCCGGTCGGCTGGAGCAACTGGACGACGGGCGATGCGCCTTTCGCTGGCGGTTTTGCGGCAATGATTGGCGTCGCGATGATCGTGGGCTTCTCTTTCCAGGGAACTGAGCTGATTGGTATTGCCGCCGGGGAATCTGAAAACCCGGAGAAGAATATTCCGCGCGCGGTGCGTCAGGTGTTCTGGCGTATTCTGCTGTTTTATGTTTTCGCGATTTTGATTATCAGCCTGATCATTCCTTATACCGATCCAAACCTGCTGCGTAACGACGTCAAAGACATTAGCGTCAGTCCGTTTACCTTAGTGTTCCAGCATGCGGGCTTGTTGTCTGCGGCGGCGATAATGAATGCGGTTATCCTGACGGCGGTACTGTCTGCGGGTAACTCCGGGATGTATGCCTCGACCCGTATGCTCTACACCCTGGCCTGTGACGGTAAGGCCCCGCGTATTTTTGCGAAATTGTCCCGCGGCGGCGTACCGCGCAATGCGCTTTATGCCACCACCGTGATTGCCGGTCTTTGCTTTTTGACCTCAATGTTCGGCAACCAGACGGTCTATCTGTGGCTGTTGAACACCTCCGGTATGACGGGCTTCATCGCCTGGCTGGGGATTGCCATTAGCCATTATCGCTTCCGTCGCGGTTACGTGATACAAGGGTATGATGTGAATGATTTGCCGTACCGTTCCGGGTTCTTCCCGCTGGGGCCGATTTTCGCCTTTGTACTGTGCCTGATTATTACGTTGGGGCAGAACTATGAAGCGTTCCTGAAAGATACCATCGACTGGGGCGGCGTCGCGGCGACCTATATCGGTATTCCGCTGTTCCTGCTTATCTGGTTCGGCTACAAGCTGATAAAAGGCACGCATTTCGTGCGCTATAGTGAAATGCACTTCCCGGAACGCGTTAAAAAGTAACGTAGTATTCTCGTCATAGGCCGGATAAGGCTTTATGCCGCCATCCGGCACGGACTGCCTGAACCTGACCCTTCTAACCCTCTCATTCGAGAGGGTTTTTTGTTTTTTCTTTATGATTGGTTCAAATGACATAATTATTAACAATTAAATTGATAATTATTATCGTTTGCTTTATCGTTACGCTCGAAATCAGAAAGGATGAAGATTCGGGCGCGACCGTCACTCATGAGCCCGACTCGCCTGCATAAAAAGAGTTCGCCGTGATAACCGTTATCGCAGGCGAAACGTAATGCGTTGTGAGCGATAACCGATTTTTTTTGTCGTATTTACCTCATGGAGAAATGGAATGTTTAGGTTTAACCCTTTCGTTCGGGTAGGGCTTTGTATGTCCGCAGTTACGTTGGCCTGGCCGGTTGCCGCGGCAACGGATGATGGTGAAACCATGGTCGTTACCGCGTCCGCCATCGAACAAAATCTGAAAGATGCGCCAGCAAGTATCAGCGTCATTACCCAGCAAGATTTACAGCGCAGGCCCGTGCAAAACCTGAAAGATGTCCTGAAAGAGGTGCCGGGCGTACAGCTCACTAACGAAGGGGATAACCGTAAAGGCGTGAGTATTCGTGGTCTGGACAGCAGTTATACGCTGATCCTGATCGACGGTAAGCGCGTTAACTCCCGTAACGCGGTCTTCCGCCATAATGATTTTGATCTGAACTGGATACCGGTTGACGCTATCGAACGCATTGAAGTGGTGCGTGGCCCCATGTCCTCGCTGTATGGCTCCGATGCGCTGGGCGGCGTGGTCAACATTATCACCAAAAAAATTGGTCAGAAATGGCACGGCAGCGTCACGGTTGACTCCACTATTCAGGAACATCGCGACCGTGGCGATACTTATAACGGTCAGTTCTTTACCAGCGGTCCGCTGATCGACGGCGTGCTGGGAATGAAAGCCTACGGTAGCCTGGCGAAACGCGAAAAAGACGAGCAGCAGAGTTCCGCCACCACCGCTACGGGTGAAACGCCGCGCATTGAAGGATTTACCAGCCGGGATGGAAACGTCGAGTTTGCCTGGACACCAAACGAAAATCATGACGTTACCGCAGGCTACGGTTTTGATCGCCAGGACCGGGACTCCGACTCGCTGGATAAAAACCGTCTGGAACGGCAAAACTATGCGTTGAGCCATAACGGACGTTGGGATCTCGGCAATAGTGAGCTCAAATTCTACGGCGAAAAAGTGGAAAACAAAAACCCCGGCAACAGTAGCCCTATCACGTCAGAAAGCAATTCGATTGACGGGAAATACGTTCTGCCGTTAGCGTCTGTCAACCAGTTCCTCACCTTCGGCGGCGAATGGCGTCACGATAAACTGAGCGATGCGGTGAACCTGACCGGCGGTTCCAGTACTAAAACCTCCGCCAGCCAGTATGCTCTGTTCCTTGAAGATGAGTGGCGCATCTTCGAACCGCTGGCGCTGACCACCGGTATTCGTATGGATGACCATGAAACCTATGGCGATCACTGGAGCCCGCGTGCTTATCTGGTCTATAACGCAACGGATACCCTGACGGTGAAAGGTGGGTGGGCCACGGCCTTTAAAGCACCGTCGCTATTGCAATTAAGTCCGGACTGGGCGACCAACTCCTGCCGTGGCGGATGCCGCATTGTCGGTAGCCCGGATCTGAAACCTGAAACCAGTGAAAGCTGGGAGCTCGGCCTTTATTACCGGGGCGAAGAAGGCATACTGGAGGGCGTGGAAGCGAGCGTTACCACGTTCCGTAACGATGTGGACAATCGCATCAGCATTAGTCGTACCCCTGACGTTAACGCCGCGCCCGGCTATTCCAACTTTGTCGGTTTCGAAACCAACAGTCGGGGACAGCGCGTTCCGGTCTTCCGTTATTACAACGTGAATAAAGCGCGTATTCAGGGCGTGGAAACCGAGTTGAAAGTTCCGTTTAACGAGGCGTGGAAACTGTCGTTGAATTACACCTATAACGACGGACGCGACGTCAGTAATGGCGGGAACAAGCCGCTTTCCGATCTGCCGTTCCACACCGCGAACGGTACGCTGGACTGGAAACCGGCGCAGCTCGAAGACTGGTCATTCTACGTATCAGGGAATTATACCGGGCGTAAGCGGGCCGACAGCGCAACGGCGAAAACGCCGGGCGGGTACGTGGTCTGGGATACCGGCGCGGCATGGCAGGCGACGAAAAACGTTAAACTGCGTGCGGGCGTTCTGAACGTGGGCGATAAAGATCTCAAACGCGACGACTACGGTTATACCGAAGACGGACGTCGTTACTTTATGGCGGTGGATTACCGTTTCTGACAGAGACTGGCGACAGCCGCGTTTTGCCGCTGTCGCCAGAATGTTATAACCGATGCAGCCTGGAGAGCAGCGCCAGCGACAGAGTCGTTAGCAGAATGGCGATTAACGCATAGATATAAACGCCCGACCACGCCCAGCTATTTTTCACCATAATTACCGGCACACCGGCCATTGCCGCGCCGACATAGCTGAACAATCCCCGAAAGCCGGTAATCGATCCCGCCGCATCCTTATGGGTCACATCCAGACAGCCGACGGCAAAAAGCATATGCGGTCCGTATAAGGCGAAGCCCATGATGGTGAACAGAATCGCGGTGAGGGTGTAAGAGGTATCCTGAACCAGCGGCACCAGCACGATGCATATGCACAGCGCTAACGCGAAGATTAATCCGGTCATCCAGCGGTTACTTTTGAACATAAAGTCAGACAAGTAGCCTGCCAGCAACCCACCTGCCAGTCCGCCCGCCTCAAACCAGGAAATAATCGAGTTCGCTTTTATCAGGCTCCAGCCGTGAACTTGCGAATAGTAAATCTGCGGCCAGTCGTTAAGGATAGTGCGCGCAATATAAACCGACATATCACCGATAATAATGATCCATACCAGTGGATTGGTCAGGATATATTTCACAAAAATCTGCCAGAAGCTCAGGTTGACCGGGCTGGCCTTGACCTGGGCCAGTTCCGTCGGGTCGTTACGCCACTGCCCCACGTTGGGCAAACCTAATGTACCGGGACGATCTTTAATGGTAAATAGCGCCACTATCCCCATCAGCAGCGAAATGGCGCCGGGAACATAAAACCCCATTTTCCAGCTACCGCTAAAGGCGATAGCAAAGCTGGTCAGCAGCGGCGCGAGGCTGCCGCCGATATTGTGCGCCGCTTCAACGATAGCCCACCAGCGTCCCCGTTCGTTTTTCGAAAACCACGAGGCCATAATTTTCGCCATCGGCGGAAAGCTGGTGCCCTGTAAGATCGCGTTGAGGCTGTACAGTACGTAGAATGCCGCCACGCTATCGGAAAAGCCGAACAGAATATTTACAATCCCCACGCCAATCAGCACCGGGCCGGTCATGGCTTTCGGGTTAATTTTATCGACCAGCATCCCGCCGACAAACTTCATCGCGCCATAAAGAATGTAAAAAATGGAAGACATAATGGCGAAGTCTTCTGCGGTCAGCGACGTTTCCGTCAGCATGGCCGGCATCGCGGCGGAGAAGTTTTTACGGGTAAGATAAAAGACGGCATAAGAGATAAAGACCGAGGCGATAATCTCAAAACGAAATTTTTTATAGGTCTGGTCTATCTCTTTTTTCTCTTTTACAATCGGCTTATCGGGCTGGCTGAAAATAAATGTTTTTATACTCATTTTAAAATTCCCTTCCGGCGAGGTGAGTCGCGTTATAATTCATCTTCAATAAGAAAAAGAAGCAATTCGAAACCGTGATAATTAATCTGATGGTGGATTTTTTCCCGTACAACCGGCTTCGCTTTCCAGGCAATACCGGTGCCAGCATGTTCTAACATCGGCAGATCGTTGGCGCCATCACCGCAGGCAATAATATTCTCCGTGGTAATATTTAACCGGGCAGCCAGGTCAACCAGCGTCTGTTTTTTGTTTGCGGCATTCATAATCGGCAAAGTAATGTTATCCGTCAGAACGTTATCGCGTATTTCAACCGTATTCGAAAAGGCATAATCCAGTTGATACCGCGCTTTTAGACGCTGGGTGAATATATCCAGTCCCCCGGAGATAATCGCGGTTTTAAATCCTTTGGCCTTGATGACTGGCAGAATAGTTAACAGGCCTGGCGAAAGGGTCATGCGATCGCATACGGCGTTCAGCACTGCTTTCGGTGTGCCTTTCAACATTCCGATACGTCGGGTAAAACTGGCGTTAAAATCAAGCTTGCCCTCCATCGCCTGTTGGGTAATGGCGGTGATTTGCGTCGACATGCCAAGCTCGCGGGCAATTTCATCCACGCCTTCTTCCGCAATAAATGTCGAGTCCATATCAAACGCGATAATACCGTTAGCAGGCAGTGGCTGCGGCTTAATAAAAAAATCAAACTGCCATTGCAATGAGAGTTCGCGTAAATAGCGATAAAATTCAGGCGTCAGACATTCCGCTGGCAGCGTAAGCTTTAAATAAGCGGTATTGATAAGCGCGGCATAACGTTTATCAAATAATAGCGGAAACGGCATGGTGACGGCATTAAATAACGTTTCCTGTAATTTTTTCTGAAACGTATCGATATCCTGTGTAGTAATAAAATAAATAATGCTCATATGATAACTCCCTTAATTTACGGGTATTATAATGACTCTTTTGCGGCGTGGAATCTTGTGCTATCACAGATATCACAGCCAGAAAAGGGCTAAAAAAGCGTTGTTTTTGATACCAGGTAAAGTTCAGACACAAAAGGTATCACTTTTGATATGCCAACTGTGCGAGGATGTTATTTATTACTGAACGCGAATGACACTGAAAGGATTGATATAACGATGGAGAGTTGCCTTGATATATTCAAAATAGTAATAGGTCCATCCAGCTCACGTACCGTAGGGCCGATGCGCGCCGCCTGTCACTTTATTTCATTGCTCAGAGAACAAGAGACGTTGCCGCTAATTCGGGAAATTGAAATCGAGCTGTATGGCGCGTTATCGTTAAGCCGCAAGTGCCACAATGTGGATACCGCCCTTTATCTTGGGCTGCTGGGTTGCCAGCCGGAGAATGTCGATCTCCGTTCGCATATGGCGGCGATTAAGCGTGCGGAAAATGAAAACAAAATCGAACTCCCGCTCTCCGACGCGGGCGGAATCACGATAAAAGTCAAGATTATCGCCAATCACCAGGCGCATCCAGGCCATCCTTATGCCATGACGTTTCGCGCCAGAGATGATTATTTCACGGTGTATGAAGAGACCTGGTTTTCGACCGGCGCCGGACAGGTTCGCAAACATGGCGAGCCGCTGACGCCATCGCTTCCTTTGCGTACAGTGTCGCCCTTTGAATTTAGTCATGCCGCGCAGTTGCTGGCGCTGTGCCGACGTAATGGCCTGTCCGTGGCGGCGCTGATGATGAAAAATGAGCTGTGCCGCCACTCGCCACAGACGTTGCAGAATTATCTGGCGCAAATATGGGACGTGATGCAGCAGGCGGTTTATCGCGGCCTGCATACTGAGGGGGTATTACCCGGCCCCTATCAGGTACCGCGGCGCGCCTGTGCGTTACATAAGACGTTACAGGCGAACCGTTCCGCCAGCGATTTTTTCACCGCGCTGAATTGGGTCAATGCCTTCGCGATTGCGGTAAGCGAAGAAAATGCCAGCGGCGGACAGATTGTTACCGCGCCAACCAATGGTGCGTGCGGCATCATTCCGGCAGCGCTCTGCTGGTATGATAAATTTGTCACGCCGCTGGAGCCCGGTGCTCTGACCCGTTTCTTCCTGACCGCCGCCGCTATCGCGATATTGTTTAAACAAAACGCCTCTATTCTGGGATCTGAAGTTGGCTGTCAGGGGGAAGTCGGCGTGGCGTGCTCAATGGCGGCGGCGGGCCTGGCTGAACTGATGGGCGCATCCGTGGAGCAAACGCTGAGCGCCGCTGAAATTGCCATGGAACATCATCTGGGATTGACCTGCGATCCGCTGGGCGGGCAGGTACAAATTCCCTGCATAGAGAGAAACGCCATCTCTGCCGTGAAAGCGATAAACGCGGCGACGATGGCGATGAGTCGCGTAAGCGAACCCTGTATTTCGCTCGATGAGATCATTGCTGCGATGTACGAGACCGGTAAAGACATGAGCGCTAAATACCGTGAAACGTATCATGGTTCGCTGGGGAAAATTCAGCCGCGCAAGAGAGGGTAACAGCGTGAAATACAATACGATGAATAACGACGAGATTATCCTGTCGTTGTGCGCCCGCTTAAAGGAGACGCGCCTGTCTCTTTCGATGACCCAGCAGCAGCTTGCCGATCGCGCGCACGTTGGTATTGCCACCATCAAGCGTATCGAGAAGGGGGGAGGGCTCAATCTTGATACGTTAATTTCTCTCCTGCGGGCGCTGGATAAGTTGCATAATCTTGATGCGGTGCTGTTTGAATCCGAGCTGCGTAATTTTCACGAAAGTTATGAAGGCGGAGAGGGCAGCGGCCGCCTTCAGGTACGCCAGCAGGCCGCGGATTTAAATAATAAATCTTCCGCGCCGCAGTCGGAGGAGGTGAACTACAGCGCGGCGCTGGAAAATTCATTATGTTGGTGACGTCTCACGCTCGTCCCGTAAATACCGGGCATGAAAGCGCAGATGGTCCTCGATGAAGGACGCAATAAAATAATAGCTATGATCGTAGCCTGGCTGGATTCGTAGCGTCATCGGCCAGGCGGTTTGCCGCGCGGCTTCCGCCAGTACGGCGGGCTGAAGCTGATCGGCGAGGAATTGATCGCTGTCGCCCTGATCGATGAGCACAGGAATGGCGTCCTGCGGCTGGCTGGCCAGCATTAATTCGCAGCTATCCCACTCAGTCCAGGCTGATTCATCTTCGCCGAGATAAGCGGTAAGCGCTTTGATTCCCCACGGCACGCGGCTGGGGTTGACGATAGGCGCAAAAGCAGAGATGCTGGTGTATTTGCCCGGATTTTTCAGCGCCATGATTAATGCGCCGTGGCCGCCCATCGAGTGCCCGCTGATGGCGCAACGGTCGCTGACGTTAAACTGTGTCTGGATGAGCGCCGGAAGCTCATCGCGCAGGTAATCGTACATGCGATAATGGCTGGCCCAGGGCGGCTGTGTGGCATTGAGATAAAACCCGGCGCCGTGGCCTAAATCGTATCCGCTATCGTCGGCGACCTGTTCACCGCGTGGACTGGTATCCGGCATCACCAATACAATGCCCAGTTCTGCTGCGATACGCTGCGCGCCTGCTTTGGTGGTAAAATTCTCATCATTGCAGGTCAACCCGGACAACCAGTACAGTACCGGAGGCGGTTCATTATCCTGAGTCGGCGGAAGAAAAATGCTGAATGTCATGGCGCAGTTTAGCGTGGCGGCATGATGACGCCAGCGCTGCTGCCAGCCGCCAAAACATCGGTGCTCTTCGAGCATTTCCATGCGGGGGCTCCTTTTATGGTGAACCTGATAAGGTATGCAGATTCTTCATAATACAGATTATTCACCGCGTTGTGAGTAACTTTCACTTCCGTAATACATAAACATGCTTCATCATTTAAATAACGTTGCGTTAACAAATATGCCCTTTGTCCTGCCATCATTCTCGCACCGGAAAAGATGTCATGAAAGGCAGCGACAATTTCAACAATTATGGGCGTGAATACTGGATTATGTGCGCTACCTCACGCACAATAATCACACTGTCACAATATTGACAAACTTTGCCCCATGCAGGGCAGAGGCGCCACACCTGCAGGAGAACACGATTAATGCCATCACTCAGTAAAGAAGCGGCCCTGGTTCATGACGCGCTGGTTGCCCGGGGGCTGGAAACGCCGCTGCGCCCGCCTATGGATGAACTGGATAATGAAACGCGAAAAAGTCTTATCGCAGGGCATATGACTGAGATTATGCAGTTGCTGAATCTCGATTTGAGCGATGACAGTCTGATGGAAACGCCGCATCGTATCGCTAAGATGTACGTTGACGAGATTTTCGCCGGCCTCGACTATGCCAATTTCCCGAAAATTACCCTCATTGAAAATAAAATGAAGGTGGATGAAATGGTCACCGTCCGCGATATCACGCTGACCAGCACCTGTGAACATCACTTCGTGACCATTGATGGCAAAGCGACCGTCGCGTATATCCCCAAAGATTCCGTGATCGGCCTGTCGAAAATTAACCGCATCGTGCAATTCTTCGCCCAGCGTCCACAGGTTCAGGAACGTTTGACCCAACAAATTCTGACGGCGCTGCAAACCTTGCTCGGCACCAATAATGTAGCGGTATCGATTGATGCGGTGCATTACTGCGTGAAAGCGCGCGGTATTCGTGATGCAACCAGCGCCACGACGACGACGTCGCTGGGCGGATTGTTTAAGTCCAGCCAGAATACGCGCCAGGAGTTTCTGCGTGCCGTTCGCCATCATCCATGATTAAGGCGGAGACGATGGAGCGTAATGTCACGCTGGATTTTGTACGTGGCGTCGCTATCCTCGGTATCCTGCTTCTTAACATTAGCGCCTTTGGATTGCCGAAGGCGGCTTATCTCAATCCCGCCTGGTACGGCGCGATCGTTCCCGAAGACGCCTGGTCCTGGGCGATTCTCGATATTGTGGCGCAGGCTAAGTTTCTTACGCTGTTCGCGTTGTTGTTTGGCGCGGGGCTACAAATGCTGCTTCCGCGTGGTAAACAGTGGATTCAGTCGCGCTTAACACTATTGGTACTGTTAGGTTTTATCCATGCGTTATTCTTTTGGGACGGCGACATTCTGCTGGCCTACGGTCTGGTCGGATTAATTTGCTGGCGACTGGTACGCGACGCGCCTTCGGTAAAAAGCCTGTTTAATACCGGCATACTCCTTTATCTGGTCGGGATTGGCGTGCTACTGCTGCTGGGTGTGGTATCGAGTAGCGAAACCAGCCGCGCCTGGACGCCGGATGCGTCGGCAATATTGTATGAAAAATACTGGAAGCTGAACGGCGGCATGGAGGCTATCAGCAACCGGGCAGAGATGCTGTCGAATAGTTTACTGGCGCTCGGCGCGCAGTATGGCTGGCAACTGGCAGGTATGATGCTGCTGGGCGCCGCGCTAATGCGTAGCGGCTGGCTGAAAGGTCAGTACAGTCTGCGGCACTATCGCCGTACCGGGGTTCTGCTGGTGGCGTTAGGGCTAATGATCAACCTGCCTGCGGTCATTTTACAATGGCGGCTGGACTGGGCGTACCGCTGGTGCGCCTTCTTATTGCAGGCGCCGCGCGAACTGAGCGCGCCGTTGCAAACGCTGGGCTATGCCGCGCTGATGTTTGGCTTCTGGCCGCAGCTTAGCCGATGCAGACTGACGCTTGCCATTGCCTGCGTAGGGCGAATGGCGCTGACCAATTATCTGCTGCAGACGATCATCTGTACCACGCTGTTTTATCAGTTTGGCTTATTTATGAAATTCAATCGACTGGAACTCTTGTTCTTTGTCGTTCCGGTATGGGCAATAAACCTTCTCTTTTCCGTCATCTGGCTACGTTTCTGGCGACAGGGACCGGTCGAGTGGTTATGGCGTCAACTCACGTTGCGCGCGTCAGGATCGCTCAGATAACGATCTGGATCACATTCATTAACAAAATGGCTGTAACCGTTTCCATCCCTGTGATGTTTCTCACGCAGCCCTGGGCAGGGTGCTGACAAAATAGCCGCCTGCTAACGGGGCATTTGTGAGCATTTTTGAACTCAAACAGGGCAGTGAATATGATCACCATTCGTGATGTAGCGCGCCAGGCTGGCGTGTCTGTAGCGACCGTTTCCCGCGTACTGAATAACAGCGCGTTGGTCAGTCCCGACACCCGTGACGCCGTTATGCAGGCCGTCACCCTGCTGGGATATCGGCCAAATGCGAATGCGCAAGCGCTGGCCACTCAGGTGAGCGACACCATCGGCGTCGTGGTCATGGATGTTTCCGATGCCTTTTTCGGCGCTCTGGTGAAAGCCGTAGATCTGGTCGCGCAGCAGCACCAGAAATATGTTCTCATTGGCAACAGTTATCATGAGGCGGAAAAAGAGCGCCATGCGATTGAAGTCTTGATCCGTCAGCGTTGTAACGCATTGATTGTTCACTCAAAAGCCTTAACCGATCGCGAGCTGAGCGACTTTATGGATCAGATCCCCGGTATGGTGCTGATTAACCGTATCGTGCCGGGTTATGCGCATCGTTGTGTCTGTCTCGACAATGTGAGCGGCGCCAGAATGGCGACCCGAATGTTGCTGAATAATGGACATCAACGCATCGGCTACCTGGCCTCCAGCCACCGTATTGAAGATGACGCGATGCGCAGAGAAGGGTGGTTACACGCGCTGCAAGAGCAGGGGATTGCTGCGTCGGAGAGCTGGATAGGCACCGGCACGCCGGACATGCAGGGCGGCGAGTCGGCAATGGTTGAGTTGCTGGGACGCAATCTGCAACTGACGGCGGTATTTGCCTATAACGATAACATGGCGGCGGGCGCGCTGACGGCGTTAAAAGATAACGGCATCGCCATTCCCTTGCATCTGTCTGTCATCGGTTTCGACGATATCCCTATTGCTCGTTATACCGATCCTCAGTTGACTACCGTGCGCTATCCTATTGCTTCTATGGCGAAAATCGCGACCGAGCTGGCGTTACAGGGGGCTGCAGGCACGCTGGATATCACGGCGACGCACTGCTTCATGCCGACCCTGGTACGGCGCCATTCGGTGGCGTGGCGACAGAATGCGGTACTGATCACTAACTGATTACGCCCCGCATGTAACCGTTTTCAATCTGTGAGTAAATTCACAGTTTATTAACATTGTGATAGCTATGATGACAACGTTTGTCGCACTGTAACTAATGTGTAACAGTTAGTTGTCAGTTTTGCTGGGGTATTTCGCTTATAAAAACCGTTATCACAATATCCCGCGACTACCGGACAAAAATAAAGAGTTGAATAAGAGCTTATCCCATTAGGGCTATTTTACTTGCCATTTTGGACCTGGGCAGTGCTCGCCAAAACGCGTTAGCGTTTTGAACGCCGCTAGCGGCGGCCCGAAGGGCGAGCGTAGCGAGTCAAACCTCACGTACTACGTGTACGCTCCGGTTTTTGCGCGCTGTCCGTGTCCAAACTGGCTGCGCCAATAACGCCTGGTGGGATAGGCTCTAAATACGCTTCGGCGTTCAGTAACACGCGTTAACGTGCTGAACAGCCGGGCATTTTTTTACGCTATACCCTACATAATAAAACCGGAGCTACCATGAATAAGAAGGTACTGACCCTTTCTGCCGTGATGGCAAGTCTGTTATTCGGCGCGCACGCGCACGCGGCTGATACTCGTATTGGCGTGACGATTTATAAATATGACGATAACTTTATGTCCGTGGTGCGTAAGGCTATTGAAAAAGATGGCAAATCCGCGCCGGATATTCAGCTACTGATGAATGACTCGCAAAACGATCAATCTAAACAGAATGATCAAATTGACGTTTTATTGGCGAAAGGGGTTAAAGCTCTGGCGATTAACCTGGTCGACCCGGCAGCCGCCGGTACGGTGATTGAGAAAGCGCGCGGGCAAAATGTGCCGGTGGTGTTCTTTAACAAAGAGCCTTCCCGCAAAGCGCTGGACAGCTATGACAAGGCGTATTATGTCGGGACTGACTCTAAAGAATCCGGTGTGATTCAGGGCGACTTGATTGCCAAACACTGGCAGGCGAATCAGGGTTGGGATCTGAATAAAGACGGTAAAATTCAGTATGTTCTGCTGAAAGGCGAGCCGGGGCACCCGGATGCTGAAGCCCGTACGACGTATGTGGTGAAAGAGTTAAATGCTAAAGGTATTCAGACCGAGCAACTGGCGTTAGACACCGCCATGTGGGATACCGCGCAGGCAAAAGATAAGATGGATGCCTGGCTGTCTGGCCCGAACGCTAACAAGATTGAAGTGGTTATCGCGAATAACGATGCGATGGCGATGGGCGCGGTAGAGGCGCTGAAAGCGCATAATAAATCGTCGATTCCGGTCTTTGGCGTCGATGCGTTACCGGAAGCCCTGGCGCTGGTGAAATCGGGCGCGATGGCCGGTACGGTACTGAATGACGCCAACAATCAGGCGAAAGCGACATTCGATCTGGCGAAAAACCTCGCCGAAGGCAAGGGCGCGGCTGACGGTACCAACTGGAAGATTGAGAACAAAATCGTGCGCGTGCCTTATGTCGGCGTGGACAAAGACAATCTGAGCGAATTTACCCAAAAATAACTTTTCCGTCTGTGGGCGCAATTTTGTTGCGCCCTGAAACCGTGGAAGGGTGACGTGCCGCAGACCGGATAACGTATTTCTTTTGCCATCCGGCGCGGATAGTCATAATTAAAAAGGCCGACAGGGTATCATTATGGGCAGCACGATCTCTCCGTCGTCGGGTGAATATTTGTTGGAAATGCGTGGCATTAACAAATCATTTCCCGGCGTGAAAGCGCTTGATAATGTCAACTTAAACGTTCGTCCGCACTCTATTCATGCATTAATGGGCGAAAACGGCGCAGGCAAATCAACATTATTAAAATGTCTTTTCGGTATTTACCAAAAAGATTCCGGCAGCATTGTATTTCAGGGAAAAGAAGTGGACTTCCATTCGGCGAAAGAAGCGCTGGAGAATGGGATTTCGATGGTACACCAGGAGTTAAACCTGGTATTACAACGTTCGGTCATGGATAACATGTGGCTGGGACGTTATCCCACCAAAGGTATGTTTGTCGACCAGGATAAAATGTACCAGGATACCAAAGCGATATTTGATGAACTGGATATCGATATTGACCCACGCGCGCGCGTAGGAACGTTATCCGTTTCGCAAATGCAGATGATCGAAATTGCGAAGGCGTTTTCCTATAACGCTAAGATCGTTATTATGGATGAACCGACCTCATCGTTAACTGAGAAAGAGGTTAATCATCTGTTCACCATTATCCGCAAGCTGAAAGAACGCGGCTGCGGAATTGTTTATATCTCGCATAAAATGGAAGAAATTTTTCAATTGTGCGATGAAATTACTATTTTGCGCGACGGTCAATGGATTGCCACCCAGCCGCTGGAAGGGCTGGATATGGATAAGATCATTGCGATGATGGTCGGGCGTTCCCTGAACCAGCGTTTCCCGGATAAAGAAAATAAGCCGGGCGACGTGATTCTGGAGGTACGTAACCTGACCTCGCTGCGCCAGCCTTCCATTCGCGATGTCTCCTTTGATTTGCACAAGGGCGAAATTCTGGGCATTGCCGGTCTGGTTGGGGCAAAGCGTACCGATATCGTCGAAACGCTGTTTGGCATTCGTGAGAAGTCGTCTGGGACAATCACTTTACATGGCAAGAAAATTAATAATCACACTGCGAACGAAGCGATTAACCACGGTTTTGCGCTGGTGACGGAAGAGCGTCGTTCCACCGGAATTTATGCCTATCTGGATATCGGATTTAACTCATTAATTTCGAATATCCGTAATTATAAAAATAAAGTGGGGTTACTGGATAATTCCCGGATGAAAAGCGACACCCAATGGGTTATTGATTCCATGCGGGTAAAAACGCCGGGGCATCGCACGCAAATTGGTTCACTTTCCGGCGGCAATCAGCAAAAGGTGATCATTGGTCGTTGGCTATTGACGCAGCCGGAAATATTAATGCTGGACGAACCGACCCGCGGCATTGATGTCGGCGCAAAGTTTGAAATTTATCAGCTTATTGCGGAACTGGCGAAAAAAGGCAAGGGGATCATCATTATCTCTTCTGAAATGCCGGAGCTGTTAGGGATTACCGATCGTATTCTGGTGATGAGTAACGGTCTCGTTTCCGGCATTGTCGATACTAAAACAACAACGCAAAACGAAATTTTGCGTCTTGCTTCTTTGCACCTTTAAGATCAGGGGCTCCTTATGAGTGCGTTAAACAAGAAAAGCTTTTTGACCTGGCTGAAAGAGGGCGGAATTTACGTCGTTCTTTTAGTGCTGCTGGCGATTATTATTTTCCAGGACCCGACTTTTTTAAGTTTGCTGAATTTAAGTAATATTCTGACGCAATCTTCGGTACGTATTATTATCGCGCTGGGCGTGGCGGGACTCATCGTCACCCAGGGGACAGACCTGTCGGCGGGGCGTCAGGTAGGGCTGGCGGCGGTCGTGGCGGCAACATTACTGCAATCAATGGAAAACGCCAATAAAGTGTTTCCGGAAATGGCGACCATGCCGATTGCGCTGGTCATCCTGATTGTCTGCGCGATTGGCGCGGTGATTGGCCTGGTGAACGGCATCATCATTGCTTACCTGAACGTGACGCCGTTTATTACCACGCTTGGCACGATGATTATCGTTTATGGGATCAACTCCCTTTACTATGACTTTGTCGGCGCTTCGCCCATTTCCGGCTTTGACAGCGGCTTTTCCACCTTTGCACAGGGCTTTGTGGCGATGGGCAGTTTCCGGCTCTCATACATCACCTTTTACGCTCTGATTGCGGTAGCGTTTGTCTGGGTGCTGTGGAATAAGACCCGTTTTGGTAAAAACATTTTTGCTATTGGCGGCAACCCGGAGGCGGCGAAAGTTTCTGGCGTAAACGTGGCGCTGAACCTGCTGATGATTTATGCGCTCTCCGGCGTGTTTTATGCCTTCGGCGGCTTACTGGAAGCAGGGCGTATTGGTTCTGCCACCAACAACCTCGGCTTTATGTATGAACTGGATGCGATTGCCGCGTGCGTGGTCGGGGGCGTATCGTTTAGCGGCGGAGTGGGGACGGTCTTCGGCGTGGTGACCGGCGTCATTATCTTTACCGTCATCAACTATGGCCTGACCTATATCGGGGTAAACCCGTACTGGCAGTACATTATCAAAGGCGGCATTATCATTTTCGCCGTGGCGCTGGACTCGCTGAAATACGCGCGTAAGAAGTAGTTATCCAGACCTATTACTTTGCTTATCAGATAACCCGGCGCAGCGAAACTGCGCGCCGGGCTTCATACCGCGAGCTACAGCGTTAACGCGTGCTCTTTTTCGCCTTTTTTAAATTTGACCTCGCCTAAATCAATACAGGCGACCGGGCAGACATGACCGCACAGCAGACAACCGACGCATTTTTCCGTATTGCAATGCGGCGTGCGGCTGTGTTCATCCCACTCCATCGCCTGATGGCCGCCGTCATAGCAGGAGATATAGCAACGTCCGCAGCCGACGCATTTCTCCTGATTAATCCGCGGATAGACGATATAGCTGCGATCCAGATCTTCCGCCGGGATAATATTGCCATTCGCCAGCCCGATCATCTCCTGTAATGAGGCAAATCCCTGATCGGCCAGATAGTGGCTGAGGCCGCTCGCCATATCTTCTACAATGCGGTAACCGTATTGCATAATGCCTGTCGTCACCTGTAGGGTCGCCGCGCCCAGCAGCAGAAATTCGGCAGCGTCTTCCCAGGTTTCAATGCCGCCGATACCGCTAATCGGGAAATCGCGCAGTTCAGGGTGCATTCGCAACTGCTGGATAAAACGCAGCGCAATGGGTTTCACCGCTTTTCCTGAATAACCGGAGATACTGGATTTACCGTTAACCACCGGCATCCCGATTTTGCGGTTCAGGTCGATGTTAGTAATGGATTTCACGGTGTTGATGGTGGCGATACCGTTGGCTCCGCCGCGTTTAGCGGCCAGCGCGACTTCGCACATATCGCCAATATTCGGCGTCATTTTCGCCAGCATTGGCAAAGATGAACCGCGTTTTACGGCGCGGCAGTATTTTTCAACCAGCTCCGGGCTTTGCCCTACATCGCTTCCCATGGCGTGCGAGGTCATCTGCGGGCAAGAGAAGTTACACTCAATCATATCCGCGCCGGCTTCTTCAACCAGACGCGCCAGTTCCTGCCACTGCTGCTCATTTTCCCCCATGATGGAAGCAATCAGCACCTTATCCGGATAATCCTGTTTTAGCCGTCGAATGGCGGCCAGATTCTCTTCCAGCGGATGCTCAGCAATTTGCTCCATGTTTTTGAAACCAATAAAACCGGTATCTTCTTTCGTCAGGTGGTCAAAACGTGGAGAGACTTCGTTGGCAATAAAAAAACCAATGGTTTTAAAAACGATCCCGCCCCAGCCGGTATCATAGGCTTTGGCGCACATCTCATAACAATTGCCTACCGGAGAAGAAGAAAGGCAAAACGGATTGGGAAACTTAACGCCGCAAAAGGTAACAGACAAATCTTTTGTTAACATGAGCAGGCCTCCTCTAAATAATGATGAATAGCCTGAGCGGCTTCTTTTCCGGTTTTTACCGCATAAACGACGGTCTTATCACCTTTAACAATATCGCCAGCGGCAAAGATCGCCGGGTCGTCGGTTTGATAATTGTGCGTGTCGATAATATTATGCTGCGCTTTTATCTCCGCAAAGTTATCCAGTCGCGCGTGCTGCCCCACGGCCAAAATAATATTTTCCGCTTCCAGCGTCAGTTCTCCTGAGTGGCGTACATGGTGGAAGGTCACTTTATTTCCGCTGACGGCGACAGGCGTAAAACCATCAATAATCGATACGCCTAATGCCTGCGTGCTGGTAAATTCTTTTTCGCTGGCGGGGAATTCGGCTAATTCTTCCCGCGCCACGCAGGTGACGGAAGGACAGCCGAGAATTTTTAACGTACTGGCGACATCCATCGCTACGTCGCCGCCGCCAATAATTAATGCGCTACGCGGAACGCTAATATCGTCGTCGGCCTGACGGGCGCGCTGTAAAAAATCAACGGCAATCTCTACGTGACTGGCTTGCTCAAATAACGGTAAATCAGAGCCACAGGACATCCCGACGGTCATCAGCACGGCGCGATATTCGGCTTTGAGTTGCGCAAGCGATAGCGACCCGCCCACCTCACAATTACATTTAATATTGACGCCCATTTCTACAATGCGGGCAATTTCCTGATCGAGTACGCTTTGCGGCAGACGAAATGCCGGGATGCCGTGACGCAGCCATCCGCCGGGCTGCGGCTGTTTTTCGTAAATGGTGACGTCATAGCCTAAATGTGTGAGCGTCACGCTTGCCTGCAAACCTGCCGGACCCGCGCCAATAATCGCGACTTTCCCGCGTGTTTTACTCCCGGGCTGATAAATCTGCATGGCAGTCTGCTGTTCAAAATCGGTAATAAAACGTTGCAGGCGTGCAATATCAATAGGTTTATCTATTCCGGAACGTGTACATCCGCGCTGGCATAATTTTTCCGTCGGACAGACTCTGGCGCAGACGGCGCCAAGCGCATTATTTTCCCGGATAGTTTCCGCTGCGCCTTTAAAATTGCGAAAGTAAATAGAACGAATAAATTTCCCCGGATCGGTTTGCGCCGGGCAAGCCTGACTACAGGGCGCATCGTGACATAATAAACAACGTGAAGCCTCTTTTATTGCCAGTAATGGCGTAAAACCAGGCGTGAGTTCATCCAGATAATTTTGTTGCGGCATATAATCTTCCTTAATGCTTGAATAAATTAAGGCGAAACGCAAATAACGCGTTTTAATGATCCAAAATCTACCGCCAGCCTAAGCATTGAAAGAAGGGTATTCTGTGAAAGAATTCACAAAAAAATGAAACCAGAATGCAAAACAGCATTTGTTCCTTATATCATAATAATAACTATTCTCAATTTTAAAGGGATAATAAATAGATTAACGATAAAAAAGAAGATAAATAATCATTCCAGTAAATAAAAAACCGCAACCGGTATAAAGAAAAAGATAAGACCAATATTGTACGGGATCGGCATGGCGATAGACATAAACCGGTTTTCGCGCATTTTTGACAACTTTATCTACCGCGCCGGTTCGCCAGCCTTTCCAGGCCTCACGGAAGCAAAAAAGCGGGAGTAGCAGAAAGGCTAATATGACAAATATCGTCTGTACATCCATGATCATTTCCCTTTTTTCTTTTCCAGTTCAAGCAATTGTTCCGGTGTAACTGCCGGATACCCCTGGGCGTCATTCGGCACCTGATGCTGCGTGGGAATAGGTACCAGCGGGCCTAAAAAACGCGGTTCGCGTTTAAAAATATAGAGATCCGCCAGCGCGCTAAAGCGGGCGCCAAATTCGCGCAGGCGCACTGTCAGCATATTTTTGGGCGAAGGTACCGCGTAACACTGCGCCTGAATGCCCATATGCAGCGCAATAAACAAGGCGCGTTCGCAGTGGAAGCGCTGAGTGATGATAATAAAGTCGTTGGTATCAAACACTTTGCGGGTACGCACAATGGAGTCAAGCGTACGGAAGCCAGCGTAATCAAGCACAATGTCCGCAGGATCGACGCCCGCCGCGATAAGGTCTTTGCGCATGGTCATCGGTTCGTTATAGCTTTGCAGGGCATTGTCGCCGCTGAGCAGCAGGTAATTGACTTTACCGCTATTGTAAGCGTTTAACGCGCCCTGGATACGATAACGATAGTACTGATTAATGACACCCTTGCGATAGTATTTGGCTGTCCCTAACACGACGCCAACCTGGCGGTAGGGGAGATCCTGTAGCTCGTCATAGATATAGGGCGCTGTTTTCCAGCTCATCCACCGATCGAGGCCAAGCACCGTCAACAGCAGCAAGCCTACCAGGACCAACAGGCTGTAAAACACGCGCTTTAACATGCAGGAAACTCGATACCAGGATGAAAGTACGATCAGGCTACTGTACCCGAAGACGTAGCGCAAGAAACCGCCGTCTGATTGCGGAGATTTTCAGCATGATTTCCCTTGTATCGGGTCGCGGGAGAGGAGAGTCAGGCCGGATAAGACGCCAGTGCGTCGCTATCCGGCACATTTGCTTAGCCGAGAAGCACGCGGTCAATATTATGGCAACCTAACGCTTTCAGCGTTGCGGCGGTGGCATCCCATTGAATTAATGCCGCATCGCCTTTTTCCGCCAGAATCGCGCGCTGAATATCCGCATAGTCATAGCCATTGAGACTCAGCAGGTTTAGCGCGCCTTGCAGGGGGGGAAGCGTAGGGTTAAAGGCGGCGTTTTCCGCATAGCTGCCGGTGAAAATACGGCCATCTTTACATTCCAGCGCCACGCCGCTCGGTGAGTGGCTATAAGGCATATGGCTCTTATTGGCTGCCGTAATCGCCGCTTGCGTTAGCGTATCGCCCGTTAACGTAAAGCCATGATCCTGCTCGTCCATCAGCAGCGTTTTGATCTCCAGATCTTTTGGCCCGAAAGCGTCAGGCAGATAATCGCGTAACGTATGCGGCGCGCGGCCCGGCAGATGAATGCGCAGATCCAGACCGCTGTTCAGCTCGTTCATAAACTGGCGACAGTGGCCGCAAGGCGTGTAGTTAACGGTGACGGCGGCGAGCCCTTTTTCGCCGCGTAGCCAGGCGTGGCTAATCGCGCTTTGTTCAGCATGCACAGTTTGTTGCATGGTGGCGCCCAGGAACTCCATATTCGCGCCGAAATACCAGTTGCCGCTAACGCCGCGCGCAATCGCGCCGACGTTAAAATGGGACAAATCGGTACGGGCGCAGGCCGCCGCCAGAGGTAACAGTGCGAAAGCCAGCGCGTCTTCGTCCAGTCCCGCCGTATTTTTAAGCGTCGAGACCTGCTCTGCGGTCAGCATGGCGGGAAAATGGTGGTCCGCCAGGATAGGGGCCAGCGCTGATTGCAAATTATCCGCAAGCTGGGCAAAAGCAGTTTGAAAACGTGGATGCATGGCGTTGCCTCATAACAATGTAATGGAACCGTAGTTTACGGGCCTGCTATGTCTTAATATGTGATCTAAATCTCATTGCTTATGCAACTTGTGAAACTTCAATGAAAAATGCGCGACGTATCGCAAATTTTAACCCGGTCTTTTGTCCCGTCGTTAGCGCATTACCGCCAGAATGAGCGGAAACAAAAAGGGCGCTACCAGCGAGGTAATAATGCCGCAGATCACCAGCGCCAGGGAGCTAAACGCGCCTTCCTGGTAATCCAGCTCGGCGCAGCGCGCAGTACCGAGCGCATGTGAGGCGGTCCCCATTGCCAGCCCGCGTGCGGCCTTAGTACGGATGTGCATCGCGTTTAACAGCGTGTGGCCAAACACCGCGCCCAGAATACCGACAAAAATTACGCATACCGCGCTGATCGCGGGGATGCCGCCGATGCTGCCGCCCACCGCCATCGCGATAGGCGTAGTCACGGATTTAGGCAGTACCGATGCCGCGATTTCAGGCGTTGCGCCCATCAGCAAGGCAACGGATGTCCCGGTAATCATCGCTACCAGACTGCCGACAAAACAGATGCTAATAATGGATTTCCAACGCGCGCGAATCTGGTGCAATTGTTCATAAAGGGGATAGGCCAGTGCCACTACCGCCGGTTGCAGCAGATCGTTAAGTACTTCACTGCCTTTGAAGTAGTGCTCGTAGGGAATACCGGTCAGCAACAGAAAAGGAATAATGACTACCATTGCCACCAGCAGCGGATTCAGCAACGGCATTTTAAAATGCGCCGCCAGTCTGCGGGCGGCGAAAAATACCGCCAGCGTCAGCGGTAACGACCACCAGATATATGTCATCATTTTTTCGTTCCCTTCTGCCCAACCACTTTACGCTCACCGTGTATCAGATGTGAACTCCAGCTTACGACCACAAAAACGACCAGCGTACTGATAGCGCAAGAGACCACCACCGGGCCGAATTGCGCGCGCAGTAAATCAAAATATTGCATGACCCCGACGCCAATCGGCACAAACAGCAACGCCATATAACGAATCAGCACATAGCAGCCGGGGTTAACCCACTTTGCCGGCAGAATTTGCAGCGCCAGCAACACAAACAGAATTAACATCCCGATAATGCTGCCGGGAATAGTGATAGGAAGCAGTGATGCAAGAAAAATGCCTGCGTACAAACAGGCATAAATCAATACAAAAGAGCGTATATATTGCCAGATAATATTCAGTGACTTACTCATGTTTAAAGCCCTTGATGAGATGGATTCATCATACAATTAAACGTTAAAACGTGCTACCGATCACATCATGAATTCTTAGCATAGTGGGTATAGACAGCAGGAACATCGGGCAATGCCCCTGGTCGGCGGCGTTAAACCTGGGCTAAAAAATACAAAAAGCGACTCAGGGCCAAAGACGGCGTCTCATTCTTACGCCAGAACATCCCTACGCTGCCTTTTTGCTCAATTTTTGGCAAGTTTAAAATCGCCAGTTGCCCCTGGCTGGCATAGCGTTGCGCCAGCCGTAAAGAAAGAATAGAGATCATATCGCTGCTTTGCAGCAAATTGGTGCTGACGTTCATTGACGCCGATTCAATGGTGTTTTCCGGGAGCATGACGCCATTATCGACGAGGGCGTTATCAATACTGATGCGAATAGGGGTGCCGGTTGGCCAGACTATCCACCGCCAGTGTGCCAGATCGCTCCAGGCGATCTGCGCTCGCGCGGCCAGCGGATGGTGCGGACGCGCCACAAAGCAGACCGGCTCGGTATAAAGTACCTGATAATTAAGCGGCAGTTGCAGGGCGCGGCCGCCGACACGCCCTACCACCACATCCACCTGACCGGCAAGCAAATCGTGCAGCAGCGGCGTCATTACCTTCTCTTCAATATTCAGATGCAGCGTCGGCATTTCGTTAAGCAGGCTCAGAATCGCCTGTGATACGCAGTCAGTCGCCACGGGCGAACAGCCGATCTTCAGGCTGCCAACCAGGCCGCCCTGCTTGAAACGGGCGATTTCATACTGTGAACGCTCCAGATCGTTAATTAGGCGCTGGGCGTGCTGGAGCAGTAATTTACCGCCTTCCGAGGGGCGTAGTCCTTTACTGTGGCGCTCAAAAAGCGTGATGCCTATCTCATCTTCGAGTTGAGATAACCACTTCGATAGCGCCGGCTGGGAGATATTCATCATCCGGGCGACATGCGTCAGGTTGCCCTGTTCGCCCAGCGCAACCAGCGTTTGCAGGTGATGTAATTTCAACTTCTGCGCCCAGTTCGCCATTCGCTATAACCTCCAGGTTATGTCTCTGCCTGAAAAGCCATTGTACATTTTATCGCTCACTCTACAAACTCGTAACATAGCAAACATAAAAACAACATCTATCTCCCTGCACTGAGGCATTAGCTATGACTCAACGACGTGATCTACAAGCCCTTATTGATGCCGCGCCTGTCGGCAAAATGCAGTGGCGCGTTATCATCTGCTGTTTTCTGGTGGTTATGCTCGACGGTTTCGACACCGCCGCGATTGGCTTCATCGCCCCGGATATTCGTACTCACTGGCAGCTAAGCGCCAGCGAACTTGCGCCGCTGTTTGGCGCAGGGCTGCTGGGGCTTACGGCCGGCGCGCTGCTATGCGGGCCGCTGGCGGATCGTTTTGGCCGCAAGCGGGTCATTGAGCTTTGCGTGGCGCTATTCGGCGCATTGAGCCTGCTTTCCGCTTTCTCGCCGGATATAGAAACCCTGGTGTTGCTGCGCTTCTTAACCGGTCTGGGACTGGGCGGAGCGATGCCGAATACCATCACCATGACGTCGGAATACCTTCCCGCTCGTCGACGCGGAGCGCTGGTCACGCTGATGTTCTGCGGTTTTACCCTGGGGTCGGCGATGGGCGGGATTGTGAGCGCGCAACTGGTGCCGCTGATTGGCTGGCACGGAATTCTGGCGTTAGGCGGCATCTTGCCTTTGCTGCTGTTTTTCGGCCTGCTGTTCGCGCTGCCGGAATCTCCCCGCTGGCAGGTACGTCGCCAACTACCGCAAGCCGTTGTCGCCCGGACGGTCAGCGCCATTACCGGCGAGCGCTATCACGATACGCAATTCTTTCTGCATGAGACGGCAGCCATCGCCAAAGGCAGTATTCGCCAGCTTTTTGCCGGGCGACAGCTTGTCATTACCCTGATGTTATGGGTGGTGTTCTTTATGAGCCTGCTCATTATCTATCTGCTTTCCAGCTGGATGCCGACGTTACTTAACCATCGCGGTATTGATCTGCAACAGGCGTCGTGGGTGACTGCCGCATTCCAGGTTGGCGGCACGCTTGGCGCGCTGTTACTCGGCGTGTTGATGGACCGGCTTAACCCGTTCCGGGTACTGGCGGTGAGCTATGCGCTGGGCGCAGTTTGCATTGTCATGATAGGCCTGAGCGAAAACGGCCTTTGGCTGATGGCGCTGGCGATTTTTGGTACCGGCATCGGTATTAGCGGTTCCCAGGTCGGGCTGAATGCTCTGACGGCGACGCTGTACCCCACCCAAAGCCGGGCGACGGGCGTGAGCTGGTCGAACGCCATTGGACGCTGCGGGGCGATTGTCGGTTCGCTCTCCGGCGGCATGATGATGGCCCTCAATTTCTCTTTCGATACGTTGTTTTTTGTCATTGCTATTCCGGCGGCTATCAGCGCGGTAATGCTTACCCTGCTGACGGTGGTTGTCCGCCTTTCGATTTCTGTACCTGACGACCTGCCGCGTGCCAGCGTCGTAAACGAATAAGGAGAATCTCCATGTCTGAAATAAATCAGAACGTAAAAGATAGCCGTCAGCAGTATTACCAGCATATTTCCGGGCAGAATCTGACGCCGCTGTGGGAATCGTTACATCACCTGGTACCGCAGACGCCAAACGCCAACTGCGCGCCGGCCTACTGGAATTATCAGGAAATTCGTCCGCTACTGATGGAAAGCGGCAATGTCATTGGCGCGAAAGAGGCGATCCGCCGGGTGCTGGTGCTGGAAAATCCGGCATTGCGCGGTCAGTCGTCGATCACGGCGACCTTATATGCTGGTTTACAGCTGATCCTGCCCGGCGAAGTCGCGCCGAGTCATCGCCATAACCAGTCGGCGCTGCGTTTTATCGTCGAAGGTAAAGGCGCATTTACCGCGGTGGACGGCGAGCGCACGCCAATGCATACCGGCGATTTTATCCTGACGCCGCAGTGGCGCTGGCACGATCATGGTAATCCGGGGTCAGAGCCGGTGGTATGGCTGGATGGTCTGGATCTGCCGTTAGTCAACCTCCTGGGCTGTGGGTTTGCGGAAGACTATCCCGAAGATCAGCAGCCGGTGACGCGAAAAGAGGGCGATTATCTGCCGCGCTATGCAGCGAATATGCTGCCGCTGCGCCACCAGCGCGGGAACTCGTCGCCGATTTTCAACTACCGTTACGACCGCAGTCGCGAGGCGCTGCACGATCTGACCCGTATGGGCGATCCGGATGAGTGGGAAGGTTACAAGCTGCGTTACGTTAATCCCGTCACCGGCGGTTATCCGATGCCGTCGATGGGCGCGTTCCTGCAATTGCTGCCAAAAGGCTTTGCCTCGCGTGTGGCGCGGAGCACCGACAGCACTATCTACCACGTCGTTGAAGGGGCTGGGCAGGTCACTATCGGCAACGAAACTTTTCATTTTTCCGCAAAAGACATTTTTGTGGCGCCGACCTGGCATGAGGTGTCGTTTCGCAGCAGCGAAGACACGGTGTTATTCAGCTTTTCGGACAAGCCGGTTCAGGAAGCCCTGGGGCTGTTCCGCGAAGCACGTTATTAATTAGGGAGAGAGAACATGACCAAATATGTATTCCAGCCGCAGGCCCCGGTGACAGTACCCGTGGCGGGCAGTGATGAGCAGTTTCCGGTACGTCGCGTTTACTGCGTGGGTCGCAACTATGCCGCCCATGCCCGTGAAATGGGCTTTGATCCCGATCGCGAACCGCCGTTCTTCTTTTGTAAACCAGCGGACGCTGTCGTCCCGGTAGCGGCGGGGGATACCCTGGAACTGCCGTATCCGGCGCAGACCGATAACTACCATTATGAAATTGAGCTGGTGGTGGCGATTGGTAAAAAGGGGAGCGATATTCCGCTCGAAAAAGCCCATGAATATGTCTGGGGATACGCCACCGGTCTGGACATGACGCGTCGCGATCGTCAGATGGAAATGCGTCAGATGGGACGCCCGTGGGAAATTGGCAAAGCGTTCGATCTCTCCGCGCCCATTGCGCCATTACACAAAGCCGCTGAAACGCATAATGTGGATAACGCCCCTATTTGGCTACAGGTTAACGGCGAAGACCATCAACGCAGCGATATTCGTCACCTGATTTGGTCGGTGAATGAAACCATCAGCTATTTGTCCGGCTTTTTTGAATTGCAGCCAGGCGATTTGATTTTCACCGGTACGCCAGAGGGGGTGGGCGCAGTGGTGAAAGGGGATGTCATCACCGGGAACGTAGAAGGTCTGACGCCGATTGCTGTGAAAATTGTCTGAGGTGAACGATGAAGCTGTACAGTTTCTTTAATAGTTCGGCGTCTTATCGTGTACGTATTGCGCTGGCGTTAAAGGGGATTGATTACCAGACAGTGGGCGTCAATATTCGTATCGGCCAGCAGAATGAGCTGGCCTACCGACGGATGAATCCGGTAGGCCTGGTGCCGACGCTGGTCACTGATGACGGCGAATCGTTGGGGCAATCGCTGGCCATCGTCGACTGGCTGGACCGACATTTTCCGCAAACGCCGCTGCTGCCGACGAGCGACCCGGCGCGCAGCCAGGCGCTGGAAATTGTCTACGCTATCGCCTGCGATATACACCCAATCAATAACATGCGCGTGTTGCGCTACCTGACCGATGAGCTGAAGGTTAGCGAAGAGGATAAAAAACGCTGGTACGCCCACTGGATACAGCAAGGGTTAAGCGCGGTAGAGCAGCTATTGCGTAAAAGTCAGTCCGGACGATTCTGCGTGGGCGACGCGCCAGGCCTTGCGGACTGCTGCCTGATTCCTCAGTGGGCGAATGCGCTCAGGATGGGCTGCGATTTATCAGGCTATCCGCGCTGTAAAGCCGTTTATGACGCCTGCGTACAGCTACCGGCGTTTATTGCCGCCGCGCCGGAAAATCAACAAGATAAAATCCCGGCCTGAAAAGGAGAATGACCATGACTCACGTGACAAGCGCAATTATTGTAGGTGGCGGAATCGGCGGCGCGGCGACCGCGCTGTCGCTGGCGCGCCAGGGAATAAAAGTCATGCTGCTGGAAAAAGCGCACGAAATTGGCGAGATTGGCGCGGGTATTCAGCTTGGGCCGAACGCTTTTTCGGCGCTGGATAGTCTCGGTGTGGGCGATGTTGCCCGCCAGCGTGCGGTGTTTACCGATCACATTACCATGATGGATGCCGTGAATGCCGAAGAAGTGGTACGCATTGAAACCGGACAGGCGTTCCGCGACCATTTTGGCGGGCCGTATGCGGTAATTCACCGGGTAGATATTCATGCAACGGTATGGGAAGCGGTGCTGACGCACCCTGGCGTGGAGTATCGTACCTCGACCCATATTGTCGATATCCGCCAGACGCCGGATGACGTTACGGTGTTTGATGAGCAGGGAAATAGCTGGACGGCGGATATTCTCGTGGGCTGCGACGGCGTTAAATCGGTCGTGCGGCAAAGTTTACTCGGCGACGCGCCGCGCGTAACGGGGCATGTAGTCTATCGGGCGGTGATTGATTGCGACGATATGCCGGACGATTTACGTATTAACGCACCGGTGCTGTGGGCAGGCCCGCATTGCCACCTGGTCCATTATCCGCTGCGCGGAGGCCAACAGTACAATCTGGTGGTGACATTCCACAGCCGCCAGCAAGAAGAGTGGGGCGTGAAAGACGGCAGTAAAGAAGAGGTGCTCTCTTATTTTGCCGGCATTCATCCCCGCCCGCGTCAGATGCTGGATAAGCCGACCTCCTGGCGTCGCTGGTCGACCGCCGATCGTGAGCCGGTCGCGAAATGGGGAACCGAGCGTATCACTCTGGTGGGCGACGCCGCGCATCCGGTGGCGCAATATATGGCCCAGGGCGCCTGTATGGCGCTGGAAGACGCCGTCACGCTGGGCAAAGCGCTGGAACGCTGCGACGGCGACGCGCAGCAGGCATTTGCGCTGTATGAGTCGGTGCGTATTCCCCGCACGGCGCGTATCGTCTGGTCTACCCGCGAGATGGGACGTCTCTATCACGCCGCCGGGGTGGAGCGTCAGGTGCGTAATCTGCTGTGGAAAGGGAAATCGCAGGAGGCGTTTTATCGCGGTATCGAATGGCTGTACGGCTGGAAAGAAGATAACTGTCTTGAGCCGCGTTGAGCGCCTTACGTGACGTAGCGTGGCGTTTGCGCCGCCACCCGGCAAAAAGTTTTGCTCATCGCAGAGAGGCGTTATGATAGCGCCTCTTTTTTTGCTGTGGATACCGATATGCGTGTTTTACTGGCGCCGATGGAAGGCGTGCTCGACGCGTTAGTGCGCGAGCTGCTGACCGAAGTGAATGATTACGATCTCTGCATCACCGAATTTGTGCGCGTGGTGGATCAGCTGCTGCCGGTAAAAGTGTTTCATCGCATCTGCCCGGAGTTGCATCACGCCAGCCGCACGCCGTCCGGCACGCCGGTGCGTATTCAGCTTCTGGGCCAGCATCCGCAGTGGCTGGCGGAAAACGCCGCGCGGGCGACGGCGTTGGGATCATATGGCGTGGACCTGAACTGCGGCTGTCCGTCAAAAGTGGTGAACGGCAGCGGCGGCGGCGCGACATTGCTCAAAGATCCCGAACTCATCTATCAGGGCGCGAAAGCGATGCGGGCCGCGGTACCGTCGCATCTTCCGGTGACGGTAAAAGTGCGTCTCGGCTGGGATAGCGGCGATAGAAAATTTGAAATCGCCGATGCGGTGCAGCAGGCCGGCGCCAGTGAACTGGTGGTGCATGGTCGTACCAAAGCGCAGGGCTACCGCGCCGAGCATATCGACTGGCAGGCGATCGGCGAAATACGCCAGCGTCTGACTATTCCGGTTATCGCTAATGGCGAAATCTGGGACTGGCAGAGCGCGCAGGCATGTATGGCGACCAGCGGCTGCGATGCGGTGATGATTGGCCGTGGGGCGTTAAATATTCCTAACCTGAGCCGGGTGGTGAAGTATAACGAACCGCGTATGCCGTGGCCGGAAGTGGTGACGTTATTACAAAAATATACCCGGCTGGAAAAGCAGGGCGATACCGGTTTATACCATGTCGCGCGTATTAAACAGTGGTTGGGATATTTACGTAAGGAATATATTGAGGCGACGGAACTCTTTCAGTCGATTCGGGCGTTAAACCGTTCGTCCGAGATTGCGCGGGCGATTCAGGCTATTAAAATCTAATCTCTACAGCGTCCAGAACGTGTGCCGGGCAGATACTATCGCTGCCCGGCGCAGGAATCAGAAAATCATCTTAAACACGCCCGTTACCACCAACAGCCCAATCAGAAAAATAATTAAGATTGCCCATAGAAGAATTTTCATTGTTTGTCCCTTTATTGGTAAATACAAACAAAGTATAGGAAAGTATTAAGCCATCTGCTGCTTTGTTGGGCGCGGCGACGTTTAACTCATGAAGGCTGCTGGCGCGTATTGCAGCAAAATCGTTCATTTATGAACGGGTTAGTGGGACTTTTCATTGAAGTATTACATCAAAAAATGTATCAGATGAAATTATTTACTAATCATATAAATTTCAAAATATGTCTTTTGTTGTCTGATGATGTATTGCCACGCGTAACTAAAAAATAGATCGCCGTAAGACGTACTCTCTGCGCACCTTTTTTTATCAGAACACCTCCATGAATCGTAATTCTTTCCTTGCCGCGACAGCGAGCTTACCGCTTTTTATTTTGCTGGCGGGCTGCGCCCCTATGCACGATACCCGCCAGTCGCTGACCCAGCAGACGCCCTCTTCTCATGTTGATTCCAGCCTGCCGGCGGCATTGAAAAACGGTTGGCCGGATAGCCAGTGGTGGAAGGCGTATCACGATGCGCAGCTTGACGCGCTGATTGATAATGCCATACAGCATTCGCCGGATATGCAGGTGGCTGAACAGCGTATTCAACTGGCGGAAGCGCAGGCGAAAGCGGTTGAGGCGCAGGACGGCCCGCAGCTCGACTTTTCTGCTGACATTGAGCGCCAGCGAATGTCCGCGGAAGGGCTGATGGGGCCATTCGCGATTACCGACCCCGCGGCGGGAACGACCGGGCCGTGGTATACCAACGGTACATTCGGCCTGACGGCGGGCTGGGATCTGGATTTATGGGGGAAAAACCGCGCTGAAGTTACTGCGCGGATCGGGGCGGTCAAAGCGCGCGAAGCGGAGCAGGAGCAGACCCGACAATTGCTGGCAAGCGGCGTGGCGCGACTCTACTGGGAGTGGCAAACACAGGCAGCGCTGAAAAATGTGCTGATGCAAATCGAGCATGAGCAGCAAAACGTGGTGGCGGTAAACCGGGAGCTGTATCAACACGGTATTACTTCTTCTGTTGAAGGGGTCGAGACCGATATCGACGCCAGCAAGACCCAGCAGCAGTTGAATGACGTTAACGGTAAAATGAAGGTTATTGAAGCGCGGCTCAGCGCGTTAACCAATACGCAATCGGCGGCGCTCAAGCTGCGTCAGGTGAGTCTCCCCGCCGTTGAAAGCCAGTTACCGTCGCAACTGGGGTATTCGTTGCTGGCGCGCCGGGCGGATCTACAGGCCGCGCACTGGTACATTGAATCCTCGTTGAGCAGCATTGACGCCGCGAAGGCCGCGTTTTATCCCGATATCAATCTGATGGCTTTTTTACAGCAGGATGCGTTACATCTGAGCGATCTGTTCCGCCATTCCGCACAGCAATATGGCATTACCGGCGGGCTGACGCTGCCGATTTTCGACAGCGGCAGGCTGAATGCCAACCTCGATATCGCCAAAGCGCAAAGCAACCTTTCTATCGCCAACTACAACAAAGCGGTGGTAGATGCGGTTAATGATGTGGCGCGCGCCGCCAGTCAGGTAGAGACGCTGGCGCAGAAAAATCAGCATCAGCAGCAGATTGAGCATGACGCGCAGCGTGTGGTCGGTCTGGCGCAAGCGCGCTTTAATGCCGGTATTATTGCGGGTTCCCGCGTGAGCGAGGCCAAAATCCCGGCACTGCGCGAGCAGTGTAACGGCTTGCTGTTGCAGGGCCAGTGGCTGGATGCCTCTATTCAGCTTACCAGCGCGCTGGGCGGCGGTTATCATTCCTGATTTTTCCGGATGATTCAGACAGGGTTCCTATACTTAGGCTGTGTATGATTCATCCGGAGAGGAATATGACCAAAGTCGCAATTGTAACGGCATCAGATTCGGGAATTGGCAAAGCGTGTGCGTTGTTATTAGCACAAAACGGTTTTGATATTGGTATCACCTGGCATTCCGATGAACGCGGCGCGCAGGAGACGGCAAAAAAAGCGGCGCAGTTTGGTGTGCGGGCAGAGACCATTCATCTTGACCTGAGCCAGTTACCCGAGGGCGCGCAGGCCATTGAACATCTTATTCAGCGCCTGGGGCGCGTTGACGTGCTGGTCAATAATGCCGGGGCGATGACCAAATCCGCGTTTATTGATATGCCGTTTACGCAGTGGCGGCAAATTTTTACCGTGGACGTCGATGGCGCGTTTCTCTGCGCGCAGATCGCCGCCCGGCATATGATTAAACAAGGAGAGGGAGGGCGCATTATCAACATCACCTCCGTCCATGAGCATACGCCGCTTCCGCAAGCCAGCGCCTATACCGCGGCGAAACATGCGTTGGGGGGATTGACTAAATCCATGGCGCTGGAACTGATTGAACATCATATTTTGGTCAACGCCGTCGCGCCAGGCGCTATCGCCACGCCGATGAATGATATGGATGACAGCGACATTGAGCCGGGATCGGAACCCTCGATCCCTATTGCCCGACCGGGTTCTACGCATGAAATAGCCAGCCTCGTCGCCTGGCTGTGTTCGGAAGGAGCAAGCTATACCACCGGTCAGTCGCTGATTGTCGACGGCGGATTTATGCTGGCGAATCCGCAATTCAACGCAAAATAAACGCCGGGTGCCGGATGGCGGCGTTATGCCATCCGGATACCATCGGGTTTAACGGGCCTCCGCTTTGCCGCGTCTTTTCAGCCACCAGCGCACGCCCACCACCAGGACGATGGCCAGAATCAGCCAGACTCCGTGCCTGAGATGCTGATCGAGGTCGTGCAGCCATGGCGCGATCACCTCGCCGCCAAGATATCCCAGCGTGGTAAACAGCAGCGCCCAGATCAGCGCGCCTACAATATTCAGCGGCAGAAAAATTTTAGGCGGCAGGCGGCTGGCGCCAATCAGCAACGGGCCAACCACCCGGAAGCCATACATAAAACGCGTGCCGATCACAAACAGATACGGATGGCGTTGGATCATTTTCTGCGCGCGACGAATCTTCGTATGATAACGCGGGAAACGACGCAGGATCTTCCCGCCATAGCATCGTCCTAACAGGTAAAGTAGCTGATCGCCCATCATCCCTCCCAGCGCGACGGCCGCCGCCGCCAGCGGAAACTTGAGTAATCCCTGATGCGCCGCGACGCCCCCCAACAGGGTAACGGTTTCACCTTCGGCCATACTGCCGATAACCAGCGCCGCATAGCCATAATGCGTAATAAGCGTGTTGATATCCATGCGTAAACCACCTCCGGCATTAAGCATACACCCTGGCAAGAGGCGTGCGCGGCAAAGCCGACGTTTTGCCGGAGACTATTTTGCCATTGCTCATAAAATAACCAGAAACTGAATTATACTTGAACATACTGGCATCTGAGGCAGCAGAAGGGGGCAGTATGAACCATGTATGGGGGCTTTTTTCCCATCCCGATCGGGAAATGCAGGTGATCAAAAGCGAAAACGAAACCGTTTCGCATCACTATACGCACCATGTTTTGCTGATGGCGGCGATTCCCGTCGTCTGCGCCTTTATCGGCACGACGCAAATCGGCTGGAATTTTGGCGACGGCAACGTGTTACAACTCTCGCTGTTTACCGCTTTTGCGCTGGCGGTCTTGTTCTACGGCGTGATGCTGGCGGGCGTCGCGGTGATGGGACGCGTCATCTGGTGGATGGCGCGAAACTATCCGCAACGGCCATCGCTTGCGCGCTGTATGGTTTTTGCCGGCTATGTCGCGACGCCGCTGTTTTTAAGTGGTCTGGTGGCGCTCTATCCCCTGGTATGGCTATGCGCTTTGGTCGGCGCTGTCGCGCTCTTTTACACCGGCTATTTGCTGTATTTGGGTATTCCGACTTTCCTTAACATTAATAGAGAGGAAGGATTAAGCTTCTCCAGTTCGACGCTCGCTATCGGCGTGCTGGTCCTGGAGGTGCTACTGGCGATCACCGTGATCCTGTGGGGATACGGCTACCGCCTGTTCTGATGCGAAAAAGGGCTGGCGCAAAAGCCAGCAATGCAGCATTTGCTGACGATTCTTCTGTAGCGGCAACGCTGGCGTGCCGCTATGATGCCACTGCTAGCTTGAGTATAATCTTAGCTCAGGCGGTGTGCGTTACGACGCGCGTGAATCATTATCAGAAATCTCATCATGCTGAAATTCCGAGCTTCATTCCTGAGCCTTGCTCTGATGTTGGCCGTTCCTTTTGCCCCGCAGGCTGTGGCGAAAACGGCAGCGACAACCGCGGCGTCTCAACCTGAGATTGCCTCCGGTAGCGCAATGATTGTTGATCTCAACACCAATAAAGTGATCTATTCGAACCACCCGGATCTGGTGCGTCCGATTGCCTCGATAACCAAATTAATGACGGCGATGGTCGTGCTCGACGCGCGATTGCCGCTGGATGAAATACTGAAGGTCGATATCAGCCAGACGCCGGAAATGAAAGGGGTTTACTCCCGCGTACGCCTGAACAGCGAAATTAGCCGCAAAAATATGTTGCTGCTGGCGTTGATGTCATCCGAAAACCGTGCGGCGGCAAGCCTGGCGCACTATTATCCCGGCGGTTATAACGCATTTATTAAAGCGATGAATGCGAAGGCGAAAGCGTTGGGCATGACGCATACCCGCTTCGTTGAGCCGACGGGGCTGTCGATTCATAACGTCTCGACCGCGCGGGATTTAACAAAATTGCTGATTGCCACGAAGCAATACCCGCTGATTGGCCAGCTAAGCACCACGCGCGAAGATATGGCGACATTCTCGCATCCGGCGTATACGCTGCCGTTTCGCAATACCAACCATTTGGTCTACCGTGATAACTGGAATATCCAGTTAACGAAAACCGGCTTTACCAATGCGGCGGGGCATTGCCTGGTGATGCGTACCGTGATCAATAACAAACCGGTCGCGCTGGTGGTCATGGACGCGTTCGGCAAATATACCCACTTTGCGGACGCCAGTCGCCTGCGTACATGGATTGAAACCGGTAAAGTCATGCCCGTTCCGGCTGCCGCGCTGAGCTATAAAAAGCAAAAAGCCGCGCAAATGGCGGCAGCCAGCGCCAGTGCCGGGGCGCAAACCGCACAGAACGATTAAGTCGCCGCAGGCCCGGCAGGCATCGCGCCGCCGGGCTTCACGGTAAACCGCACGGTGTTAATGCGTTTCGTCGGGCGTATTTTCCTGCCAGAATTTCCGCTTACTCGTTTTGCCGATACCGGGGTTCATACTGTTGGTCGGGTCATTTTGCCGATAAAAACGCGTCAGCGTTTCCGGCGCTTTATACAGATGTCCAACGTTGTGCTCCGCCGGGTATTGTGCCCCGCGCGCCTGCAACAGCTCCAGCATTTGCGCTTTCAGCGCATGGACGTCGACGCCTTTCTTCACGATATAGTCCTGATGAAAAACGTGGCACATAAAGTGACCGTAATAGAGTTTATGTACCAGTTGGCTGTCGATTTCCGGCGGCAGATGCTCGAACCAGTCGGTATCGTTGCGGCGCAGGGCGATATCCAGCGCCAGAATATCTTCCACTTCATCAGCGTGTATGGCCTGATAACGAATCGCCGCGCCAGCAGCGGCGAAGCGGTGTAGGAAGGCTTTGCTGCCTTCTTCCGGCGTACAGGTGAAGAAACCGCCCTCAGCGGATTTAAAAAATTCATTCAGCCAGCGTTGCGCTTCTGCGACACCGTCTCCCGCCATTTTTAACAGCAGATGATGCTCATATTTATCGCGCCAGTTTTTCATTCGCGGCGGCAGATGGCTGGGAAACAGGTGGCCGAATTTCTGCATCGCGCGGTCGGTGAAATGCGGACGGAAAAATTTTACTTTTTCCAGCATCGCATCGGTTCGGCCTTTTAGCGTGAAAAAGAATGGCATCTTGTCGGTGCCGAGTTTATCGATCATCAGAAAGGTATCTTTACCGTACTGCTCCGCAATATCGTAGATATCGCGATGCATATATTCTCCCGCCACTGGCAGATTGTCGAAGTTCGCCAGAATATGCCGACGGATTTCAGTCAGTACCGCGGGCTGATTGGTGCCGATATAAAAAACCTGCTGATTTTTTTCCGCTGCAAAGGTATCAAGGCGAACGGCAAAAACCGCCAGTTTTCCGGCGCAGCCGGAAGATTCAAACAAACGGTCCGGGTCGGCGTTATAGCGGGCGGGCGTATCGGCGTTGATATCTCGTACCCGCGTCACGTAGTCGTGATCGTGCGCATGACGACCATCGTGACGCACATCCTCATCTTTAATCCGTTCATCATCCAGCTTGCTCAGGATCTGCTCCGGGGTATGCCCAAGATCGATACCCAGATGATTGACCAGTTGCAGTTTGCCTTGCTCGTCAATACGGGCAAAGAGCGACATCTCGGTATAGGCCGGGCCGCGCTGCACCAGCGAGCCGCCGGAGTTATTACAGATGCCGCCGATGACCGACGCGCCGATACACGACGAACCAATCACCGAGTGCGGTTCACGGCCCAGCGGTTTAAGCGCTTTTTCCAGCGCATAGAGCGTCGTACCGGGCCAGGCCAGAACCTGTTGGCCGTTATCCAGTAAGTGCAGCTTATCCAGCCGCTGGGTGCTGATAATCACAATATCGCGATCGTAGTCGTTGCCGTTCGGCGTGGAGCCTTCCGTCAGACCGGTGTTGGCGGCCTGCATCAGAATAATTTTGTCAGCGTTAACGCAGGCGTTGAGCACACGCCACAGTTCCAGTAATGAACCCGGGAAAACAACGGCCAGCGCGTCGCCCTGACCGGAACGGAAACCCTTGCGATAGCGGGCGGTTTTGGCGGGGTCTGTCAGCAGGTGAGAATGGCCTACCAGGCGGGCCAGCTCATTCAGGAACGTTTTATTATCAGTCATTGTTATGGAAGACATTCTCCACTCCTTGTGGTGGGACAAAATATCAGCGTTAAGCATAGCGCTTGGTATGACAATACGCTTTCTCATTCAAATTGTCTCTGTGTTGGTGGTATTCATTTGCCGCCTTGATACCATTTGCTGGCGGTTGCGTATTCGACTGTGCGGAAAATTAGGAGAATAACCTTCGCTTTCTTCTCCTCTCGCGTTTAGGCTTATGGCAAACTGCGGTTTTTATTCTGTTTTTACCGCCTCGTCGGGATAAAGATAAAGAGAGACTCAACATGAAATGGTTATGTTCAGTAGGTGTTGCTGTGAGTCTGGCGATGCAGCCAGCATTGGCGGAAAACCTGTTTGGCAATCACCCGCTGACGCCCGAAGCGCGCGACGCGTTCGTCACCGATTTACTCAAGAAAATGACTGTCGATGAAAAAATTGGTCAGTTACGTCTGATCAGCGTCGGCCCTGATAACCCGAAAGAAGCGATTCGCGAGATGATCAAAGACGGGCAGGTAGGGGCGATTTTCAATACCGTCACCCGCCAGGATATCCGTCAAATGCAGGATCAGGTGATGGCATTGAGCCGCCTGAAAATTCCTCTCTTTTTTGCCTATGACGTGGTACACGGCCAGCGAACCGTCTTCCCGATAAGCCTCGGTCTGGCTTCTTCTTTTAATCTGGATGCGGTAAGAACCGTAGGACGCGTATCGGCGTATGAAGCGGCGGACGACGGTCTGAATATGACCTGGGCGCCGATGGTGGATGTCTCCCGCGATCCGCGTTGGGGACGCGCCTCCGAAGGCTTTGGCGAAGATACATATTTAACCTCCATCATGGGCGAAACCATGGTGAAAGCGATGCAGGGCAAAAGTCCGGCGGATCGCTACTCGGTGATGACCAGCGTGAAACATTTTGCCGCCTATGGCGCCGTTGAAGGCGGTAAAGAATACAACACCGTGGATATGAGTTCCCAGCGTCTGTTTAATGACTATATGCCGCCTTACAAAGCGGGGCTGGATGCGGGGAGCGGCGCGGTGATGGTGGCGCTGAACTCGCTGAACGGCACGCCTGCGACGTCAGATTCCTGGCTATTGAAAGATGTCCTGCGCGATGAGTGGGGCTTTAAGGGAATTACCGTTTCCGACCACGGCGCTATTAAAGAACTGATTAAACACGGCACCGCGGCCGACCCGGAAGATGCGGTGCGCGTGGCGCTAAAGGCAGGGGTGGATATGAGCATGGCGGATGAGTATTACAGCAAATATCTGCCGGGTCTGATTAAGTCGGGCAAAGTGACGATGGCGGAACTGGACGACGCGACGCGCCATGTGCTCAACGTAAAATATGACATGGGATTGTTTAACGACCCCTATAGCCATCTGGGGCCGAAAGAGAGCGACCCGGTGGACACCAATGCCGAAAGCCGCCTGCATCGTAAAGAGGCGCGGGAAGTGGCGCGGGAAAGTGTGGTACTGCTGAAAAACCGGCTGGAAACGCTGCCGCTGAAAAAATCGGGCACCATTGCCGTTGTTGGGCCGCTGGCCGACAGTCAACGTGATGTAATGGGAAGCTGGTCTGCTGCTGGGGTTGCGAATCAGTCGGTGACGGTGCTGGCGGGTATTCAAAATGCCGTCGGCGACGGGGCGAAGATCCTCTATGCCAAAGGGGCGAATATCACTAACGATAAAGATATCGTCGATTTCTTAAACCTGTATGAAGAGGCAGTGAAAATCGATCCGCGCTCACCGCAGGCGATGATTGATGAGGCGGTGCAGGCGGCGAAACAGGCCGATGTGGTGGTCGCGGTGGTAGGCGAGTCGCAGGGGATGGCGCATGAAGCCTCCAGCCGTACCAATATCACCATTCCGCAGAGTCAGCGCGACTTAATCACCGCTCTGAAAGCCACCGGTAAGCCGCTGGTACTGGTATTAATGAACGGCAGACCGCTGGCGCTGGTAAAAGAAGATCAACAGGCCGATGCGATTCTGGAGACCTGGTTTGCCGGGACGGAAGGCGGCAACGCCATTGCCGATGTGCTGTTTGGCGATTACAACCCGTCAGGCAAACTGCCGATCTCCTTCCCGCGTTCGGTGGGACAAATTCCGGTCTATTACAGCCATCTCAATACGGGACGCCCGTATAATCCTGAAAAGCCAAACAAATACACCTCACGTTATTTTGACGAAGCGAATGGCCCGCTCTATCCGTTTGGTTACGGTCTGAGCTACACCACATTTACGGTGTCTGACGTCACGCTCTCCTCACCGACAATGCAACGCGACGGCAAAGTCACGGCCAGCGTAGAGGTCACGAACACCGGTAAACGCGAAGGGGCTACGGTCATCCAGATGTACTTACAGGATGTCACGGCGTCAATGAGCCGCCCGGTGAAGCAATTAAAAGGCTTTGAAAAAATCACCCTCAAGCCCGGCGAAAGTAAAACCGTGAGTTTCCCGATTGATATCGAGGCGTTGAAGTTCTGGAATCAGCAGATGAAATATGACGCGGAACCCGGCAAGTTCAACGTCTTTATCGGCGTGGATTCCGCTCGCGTTAAACAAGGATCGTTCGAGCTACTGTAAGCCTGCCGTCAACAGGGCGCGATAGCTGCGCCCTGTCTGGCAATGACTTTTCCTGTCCCCCCTTTTATTGCCTGCCACGTCACTTAAACTGCCGGAAAATCCCAGGTTAAACGCAGACTTTTCAACTATGCTTTTTTCTCAAGTCTCTGAAAAAGGCCGTAAAAGGATGAGGAAAGCATCATGACGATCTCAAAGCTATGGGTAAGTTCGCTGGCGTTGCTGGCGACGGTGAGTTTACCTCTACAGGCGGCATCGCCCGTGACGGTCGGGTCAAAGATTGATACCGAAGGCGCGCTGCTCGGCAACATGATTTTGCAGGTACTGGAAAGCCACGGCGTTAAAACGGTCAATAAAATTCAGCTCGGGACGACGCCAGTCGTTCGTGGCGCGATTACCGCCGGAGAGCTGGATATCTATCCGGAATACACCGGTAACGGGGCGTTCTTTTTTAAAGATGAAAACGATCCGGCATGGAAAAATGCAAAGCAAGGCTTTGAGAAAGTCAAAAAACTGGATGCGGAGCAGAATAAGCTGGTCTGGTTGACGCCTGCGCCAGCAAATAACACCTGGACCATCGCGGTACGTCAGGACATCGCGGAAAAAAATAAACTCTCCTCGCTTGCCGATCTCAGCCGTTATCTGAAAGAGGGCGGCACTTTTAAACTGGCGGCGTCTGCGGAATTTATCGAACGGGCGGATGCGCTGCCGGCATTTGAAAAAGCCTATGATTTTACCTTGAATCAGAACCAGCTCTTGTCGCTGGCGGGCGGCGATACGGCGGTCACGATCAAAGCCGCCGCGCAACAAACATCCGGCGTTAACGCCGCGATGGCGTATGGCACCGACGGCCCGGTCGCCGCGCTGGGTCTGCAAACCCTGAGCGACCCGAAAGGCGTCCAGCCTATCTATGCCCCCGCGCCGGTAGTGCGTGAATCGGTGTTACAGGCCTATCCGCAGATAGCCGACTGGCTACAGCCCGTTTTCGCCAGCCTTGATGAGAAAACGCTGCAACAGTTGAACGCCAGAATCGCCGTAGAAGGGCTGGATGCGAAAAAAGTCGCCGCAGATTACCTCCGACAAAAAGGGTGGGTGAAGTAATCTGTGAGTGATGCTGCCAAAAAAATCACGGTTAATCGTGTGCTGTTGCTGTTGGTTGTTCTGACCTTGCTTGCTGTCGCGCTGCCTTTCATTAATTACGCCCCGAATCGTCTGGTGAGCGGCGAGGGGCGCCAGTTATGGGAGATCTGGCCGGCGACCATCTGGATGCTGACTGGCGCGGGATGCGCGCTGTTTACGTTGTGCTTTGTACCCGGTAAACGCGGTAGCGTACTGACGCTGATGATGGCGCAGACGCTTTTTATTGTCATGCTGTGGGGAGTCGGCAGGGCGGCGACCCAGTTGGCGCAGGAGGGCAGCCCGCTGGCGCGTACCAGTCTGGGAAGTGGATTGTGGCTGGGCCTCGGTCTGATGTTGCTGGCCTGTAGCGATGCGATCCGCCGTATTACCACTGGGCCGCTGTGGCGCTGGTTGCTGCACGCGCAAATTGTCATTGTCCCGCTGGTGCTGCTGTTTTCAGGCACGTTCGACAACCTCTCGCTTCTGAAAGAGTATACCAACCGCCAGGATGTTTTCGATGCCGCGCTGGTGCAACATTTGATGTTACTGGCGGGCACGGTGCTGCCGGCGCTGGCGATCGGACTACCGTTGGGCGTCTGGTGTTATTTTTCCGCCTCACGCCAGGGGCCGGTGTTTACCGTGCTGAATGTGATCCAGACTATCCCTTCCGTCGCGCTGTTTGGCCTGCTGATTGCGCCGTTGGCCGGGCTGGTGAAACAGTTTCCGTGGCTTGCCGCATTCGGCGTCGCGGGAACCGGCATGACGCCTGCGCTGATAGCGCTGGTGCTCTATGCGTTATTGCCGCTGGTGCGCGGCGTGGTCGCCGGGCTCAATCAGGTGCCGCACGATGTGCTGGAGAGCGCAAGAGCAATGGGAATGAGTAGCGGCCAGCGCTTCAGGCATGTGCAACTGCCGCTGGCGCTGCCGGTCTTTTTACGTAGCCTGCGGGTAGTAATGGTTCAGACAGTGGGAATGGCCGTCGTCGCCGCGCTGATTGGCGCGGGAGGTTTCGGCGCGCTGGTGTTTCAGGGGCTATTGAGCAGCGCCATTGATTTAGTCCTGTTGGGCGTCATTCCGGTGATTGCGCTGGCGGTAGTGATCGACGCGCTGTTTGATTTATGGATCGCGTTTTTGAAGGGAGCAACCGATGATTGAATTTAACCATGTCAGTAAAACCTTCGGCGATCAACAGGCTGTTAGCGACCTCAATTTGCACTTTAGCGAAGGCAGCTTTTCGGTGTTAATTGGCACCTCCGGTTCGGGAAAATCGACCACTCTGAAGATGATTAACCGGCTGGTAGAGCATGATAGCGGAACGATCCGTTTTGCCGGGGAAGAGATCCGCAGCCTGCCGGTGCTTGAACTGCGCCGTCGCATGGGCTATGCCATTCAGTCTATCGGTCTTTTTCCCCACTGGACGGTGGCGCAAAATATCGCCACCGTACCGCAACTACAAAAGTGGTCGCGTGCGCGGATTAACGATCGTATTGATGAACTGATGGCATTATTGGGTCTGGAAAGCGCGCTGCGCGATCGTTATCCGCATCAGCTTTCCGGCGGGCAACAGCAGCGGGTCGGCGTTGCGCGGGCGCTGGCTGCCGATCCGCAGGTATTGCTGATGGACGAGCCTTTCGGCGCGCTTGATCCGGTAACGCGCGACGCATTGCAGCAGGAGATGACCCGCATTCATCAGCTGCTGGGGCGCACCATCGTACTGGTGACGCACGACATCGACGAGGCGCTACGCCTCGCCGACCATCTGGTGCTGATGGACGGGGGCCACGTTATCCAACAGGGATCGCCGCTTTCTATGCTGACCTCGCCGGAAAATGATTTCGTGCAGGCGTTTTTTGGCCGCAGCGAGCTGGGCGTAAGGCTGCTTTCGTTACGTAGCGTAGGCGATTATGTACGCCGGCATGAACAGCTCAGCGGCGACGCGCTGGTGGAAGAGATGACGTTACGCGATGCGCTATCGATGTTTGTCGCCCGCCGGTGCGACGTCCTGCCGGTGGCGAATCAGCAGGGCGAGCCCTGCGGTACGCTCCATTTCCGCGATCTGCTTTCGGAGACGTCCCCCCGTGAAACAACTGTGTGATCCGCTTCTCTGGCTTATTGTTCTGTTCTTGCTTCTGCTGTTTGGATTGCCTTATAGCCAGCCGTTCTTCGCCGCGCTGTTTCCCGATTTACCGCGCCCGGTCTACCAACAGGAGAGTTTTGCCGCCCTCGCGCTCGCCCATTTCTGGTTGGTGGGCATCTCAAGTTTGTTTGCCGTCGCGGTGGGCGTCGGCGCAGGGATTGCGGTCACGCGAGAAAGTGGGAAGGAGTTTCGTCCCCTGGTGGAGACTATCGCCGCCGTCGGGCAGACCTTTCCGCCGGTCGCGGTACTGGCGATCGCGGTACCCGTCATGGGTTTTGGTCAGCAACCGGCCATTATCGCCTTGATCCTGTATGGGGTGTTGCCCATCCTGCAGGCGACCCTGGCCGGGCTGGGCGCGGTGCCTGCCAGCGTGATGAGCGTTGCCAGCGGTATGGGAATGAGCCGTCGCCAACAGTTGTATCAGGTTGAGCTGCCGCTGGCCGCGCCGGTGATTCTGGCGGGCATCCGAACCTCGGTGATTATCAATATTGGTACGGCGACCATCGCTTCAACGGTGGGGGCCAGTACGTTAGGCACGCCGATCATTATCGGGCTTAGCGGCTTTAATACGGCCTATGTTATCCAGGGGGCGCTGCTGGTGGCGCTGGCGGCGATCATTATCGATCGCCTGTTTGAAAGGCTGACGCGCGCGCTTACCCGGCACGCAAAATAAAACTGTAACCTGCCAGCATCACGCCGCCGATACCGCCAATAGCCATCAGCAGGAAAAGGGCGATCACCCCGATTTTCGCTACGCGCATTATGTACTCCTTATGTTAATAAAAGGAGTATACATTAAAGCGAATTTGTTAGCTGCTGTTTAAACGCCAAGGGGATGAATGTCGCGTCCCTGGGCGCGCCAGGCCAAAAGTTGCTGCTGCTGCGCCAGCGTCTGGTTTTCTCCGCACCATACCAGTAACGTCTTGCCGTCAAACAGTTCCGGGCGGAACTGGCTAAGCGAATGCGCCAACACGTCGATTCGCCATCCCTGTTGGCTGGCGACCCAACCTTCCAGCCACAGGCGGGTGGTATCATGGATATTCCAGCCGATCACCAACGCATCTTTTCCCTGTTTCTTACGCGCAGACGCCAGGCAGAGCGCAATATAGTTGATCAGGATACCGTCAAGAATGCCGAGCAGCGCCTGAAGGGCGGGTTGTTGGCACTGTAATCGTCGCCGCAGCGGGACGAACAGGTTAGTGGTCAATGTTTGGGCTGGATAATCCTGACCGCGTTCTTTGACCCATAACCGTAAACTGTGCAGATTACTGCTTTGCAGATAGTGCAGCAGGATCTCCTGCTGTTCGCGCCAGCCGTTAGGTTGTTCGCTACTGTCGCTACTGAGCAGCACTTTGACTTTGCTGACCTGGACGCCGTTATCTATCCAGCGCTTGATTTCGCGGATTCTGTCGATATCGGCATCGTTAAACAGACGATGACCGCCATCCGTTCGCTGTGGTTTTAAAAGTCCATAACGTCTCTGCCACGCGCGCAACGTGACAGGATTGATATCACAAAGCAAAGCCACTTCACCAATTGTGTAAAGCGCCATCGTTTCACCCTTGCTCGCGAGGTCCCGGTTTAACTTTAGACGCTCTTTTAGGAACCAGGAAGTTTTGCCTGTTTTTTATGCATTAAAACGCGAAGTAGCGGGTTGCGGCGCGGCGTTTAAGTGATCGTATTCACGAATTCATATTTTTATGCAACAGTTCAAAGAAAGTTAATCGTACTCAATGTATGTTACGCGCTTTTAATTGAAGTGTGGTTTGCGGGTATGTACGAGTTTAATCTGGTGTTGCTGCTGCTTCAGCAGATGTGCGTGTTTCTGGTCATTGCGTGGCTAATGAGTAAAACGCGCCTGTTCATCCCGCTTATGCAGGTCACGGTTCGTCTGCCGCACAAGCTTCTGTGTTACGTCACGTTTTCTATCTTCTGCATTATGGGCACTTATTTTGGGCTACATATCGAAGATTCGATTGCCAATACCCGCGCGATTGGCGCGGTGATGGGTGGCCTACTCGGCGGGCCGGTCGTCGGCGGGCTGGTCGGCCTGACCGGTGGGTTACATCGGTATTCTATGGGCGGCATGACGGCGCTGAGCTGTATGATTTCCACCATCGTCGAAGGGCTGCTGGGCGGGTTGGTACACAGCGTTCTCATACGTCGCGGACGCCCGGACAAAGTGTTTAGCCCGCTGACGGCGGGAGCAATTACGTGTGTTGCCGAACTGGTGCAGATGCTGATTATTTTACTGATAGCCAGGCCGTTTGACGATGCCCTGCATCTGGTCAGTAATATTGCCGCGCCGATGATGGTGACGAATACCGTTGGCGCCGCGCTGTTCATGCGTATTTTGCTCGATAAGCGCGCCATGTTCGAAAAATATACTTCGGCATTTTCTGCTACCGCGCTGAAGGTCGCCGCGTCAACGGAGGGGATTCTGCGTCAGGGATTTAACGAAGTGAACAGTATGAAGGTGGCGCAGGTGTTATATCAGGAGCTGGATATTGGCGCCGTCGCCATCACCGATCGTGAAAAACTGCTGGCTTTTACTGGTATTGGCGACGATCACCATCTACCGGGCAAACCCATTTCATCAGGTTATACGCTGAAAGCAATTGAAACCGGAGAGGTGGTTTATGCCGATGGCAACGAAGTGCCGTACCGCTGTTCGCTACACCCGCAGTGTAAACTCGGCTCGACGCTGGTGATCCCGCTGCGTGGCGAAAATCAGCGAGTCATGGGCACCATTAAATTGTACGAAGCGAAAAACCGGCTGTTCAGCTCAATTAACCGCACCCTGGGAGAGGGTATTGCGCAGCTTTTATCCGCGCAGATCCTGGCCGGGCAGTATGAACGGCAGAAGGCGTTGCTGACGCAGTCAGAGATCAAGCTGTTGCACGCGCAGGTGAATCCGCATTTTCTGTTTAACGCGCTCAATACCATTAAAGCGGTGATTCGCCGCGACAGTGAACAGGCCAGCCAACTGGTGCAGTACTTGTCGACCTTTTTTCGCAAAAATTTAAAACGCCCGTCGGAAATCGTCACGCTGGCGGATGAAATTGAACACGTGAACGCTTATCTGCAAATTGAAAAAGCGCGTTTTCAGTCGCGTCTGCAGGTACAGCTTGATGTTCCATCGACGCTTTCACGTCAGAAATTGCCTGCGTTTACGTTACAGCCGATTGTTGAGAACGCCATTAAACATGGCACGTCGCAACTGCTTGATACCGGCAATGTCGCTATTCGCGCCCGGCGCGAAGGGCAGCATTTGATGTTAGATATTGAAGATAATGCGGGACTGTATCAGCCTTCCGCCGGCAGTAGCGGGCTGGGGATGAGTCTGGTGGATAAACGTCTGCGCGAACACTTTGGCGATGATTATGGTATTAGCGTGGCCTGCGAGCCGGACTGCTTTACCCGAATTACATTACGACTTCCACTGGAGGAGGACGCATGATTAAAGTGCTGATTGTGGATGATGAGCCGTTAGCGCGGGAAAATCTGCGGATTTTGCTCCAGGGGCAGGATGACATTGAGATTGTGGGAGAGTGCGCGAACGCGGTAGAAGCGATTGGTGCGGTACATAAGCTGCGACCTGATGTGCTGTTTCTGGATATTCAGATGCCGCGTATCAGTGGACTGGAGATGGTAGGAATGCTTGACCCGGAACACCGCCCGTATATCGTTTTTTTAACCGCGTTTGACGAATACGCCATCAAAGCCTTTGAAGAACACGCTTTTGATTATCTGCTCAAGCCGATAGAGGAGAAACGGCTGGAAAAAACGTTACATCGTCTGCGTCAGGAGCGCAGTAAACAGGATGTTTCGTTGCTGCCGGAAAACCAGCAGGCGCTTAAATTCATTCCCTGTACCGGACACAGCCGGATCTATTTGTTGCAAATGGATGATGTCGCCTTTGTCAGTAGCCGTATGAGCGGCGTTTATGTGACCAGCAGTGAAGGTAAAGAGGGGTTTACCGAGCTGACGCTGCGCACGCTGGAAAGCCGGACGCCGCTACTGCGTTGTCATCGTCAGTTTCTGGTGAATATGGCCCATTTGCAAGAAATTCGGCTGGAGGATAATGGGCAGGCAGAGCTGATTTTACGCAACGGCCTGACGGTGCCGGTAAGCCGTCGCTATCTGAAAAGTTTAAAAGAGGCGATTGGCCTGTAAAAGACTGTTAGAATATCGTTTTGCCATAGAAACGACCGAAGGCCTCATGCTGAGTAACGATATTCTGCGTAGCGTGCGCTACATTTTAAAAGCTAATAATACCGATCTGGCGCGTATCCTGGCGCTGGGTAACGTTGATGCTACGCCGGAGCAGATTGCAATCTGGTTGCGCAAAGAAGAGGAAGAGGGGTTTCAGCGTTGCCCGGATATCGTGTTGTCCTCATTTCTCAATGGCCTCATTTATGAAAAACGCGGCAAAGATGAGGCGGCGCCTGCATTGACGGCGGAACGTCGTATCAACAACAATATTGTGCTGAAAAAGCTGCGTATTGCCTTTTCGCTAAAAACAGATGATATCCTGGCGATACTTACCGATCAGTTGTTTCGTGTCTCGATGCCAGAGATCACCGCGATGATGCGCGCGCCGGATCATAAGAACTTCCGCGAATGCGGCGATCAGTTTATGCGTTATTTTCTGCGCGGTCTGGCGGCCCGTGAACACGCGGCGAAGTAATTCTGCGGTATTGTTCCCGGCAGCGTCCTGTCTGACCGGGAAAACGCATTATTATACTAATTGATTCTATGATACCCGCTCTCTTCCAACAGTTTCTGCGAGCGAATCATTGACAGATAGTACGCGGAACAGTTGTCAATTGATGATCCTGGCAATTTACAGAGGTCGCTCATTTTTGCCTGGGTAAAATCAATATTCACATATTCCGTAGCATAGCTATCATAATAGTCGATTCGTTCAGTCAAACCCGGTATACCCTGATAAGCTTCGCCGACTTGACTCAGCATTTTTTGTGCTTCTTCTTTATTATTGGCTTTCAGGGTTTTATAAAGTATTTTATGTTCAGATATTTGACGTAAAACGATATCCCCTTTGTAGTAATAGGTTAACTTGATTTCAATACCGTTGAGATTACCTGCATAGCGTTGTGTTTCCTCGGACTCTTTGTTAGCGGCTATCTTCTTGATAAACGCTGTCATGTTATTTTGCTTTCCCTGGGGAGTATCGTTTTTCTGATCGCAGCCAGTTATGCTAACCGATAGAGAGAGCGCGAATAGTGGCAGTGCCATAAGGCGTAGAACCCGCATAACAATTCCTTGTCGTTAAGTATTGGTGTGGCCAGGAATTCAGGGATTATAGGCTTTGGCGAGGGGACTTACAGCGAGGCTGTCTTTTTTCGGAATTCATAAAGAAAAGACGCTGCCGAAGCAGCGCCCTGAGCGACTTTACCAGTCGATGCAATACATTATGCCTGCCAGTTATTTCGCTTCTTTAAAACCAGCAGCTTCCAGCAGCGTCTGGGTTTGTTTCATGCTGATACCTTTGCTGGTATCGCCGGACACCATCGTCCCTGAGATTTGCTGTAACGCTTTAAAGTCCACTTTTTCCATATCCACAGAGACGTTTTCCTGGGCATAGGTATCTTCATAGGTTAATTTTTCTTCCACTCCGGCGATATTTTTATATTTCGCGCTCAGCGGATCAAGAATTTTGGCGGCATCTTCTTTCGTTTTAGCGCCTACAGTGGCATAGCTGATTTTACTTTCAGACGTCTGCTTAATGATTTTGTCACCTTTATAGGTGTAAGTAATTGAAATTTCTGTCCCCGCCAGGTTTGCGTTAAAGGTCTTTGATTCTTCTTTATCGCCACAGCCAGCAAGAGAGAACACCAGTACGGAAGCCAAAGCCGCGGACAATAACTTGCCAGAAATTTTCATCTAAAACTCCATTTTATATAATGATTGGGTTTTTAAAATAATTTCAATGAATTAATTTAACCCAGTAATAGCAATGTATCAGGGAGAGATAGAATATGACTTTTAGCCGTTATTTAGCAGTCCGGATATGGAGTCTTAGCGCTATTGCTTATTAAGGAAAAAGTTAAAACGCGCGGATGGGGTGATATGCCAGTCAGGATTAAGCGGTTAAAAAAGCCGGAGCATGCTCCGGCTTGTTGCTTATTTCACCTGTTGGCCAGGCTTCGCGCCGTCATCAGGGCTTAACAGGAAGATATCTTTCCCGCCAGGTCCTGCGGCCATCACCATTCCCTCGGAGACGCCAAAGCGCATTTTGCGCGGCGCGAGGTTGGCGACCATTACCGTCTGGCGGCCAATCAGCGCCTGCGGGTCCGGATAGGCGGAGCGAATGCCGGAGAAGACGTTACGCTTCTCGCCGCCCAGATCCAGCGTCAGGCGCAGCAATTTGTCAGAACCGTCTACGAACTCAGCGTTTTCAATCAATGCTACGCGCAGGTCAATTTTGGCGAAATCGTCAAAGGTGATGGTTTCCTGAATCGGGAAGTCGGCTAACGGGCCGGTAACCGGCGCGGCTGCGGCTTTCACCTCTTCTTTAGACGCTTCAACCAGCGCTTCAACTTGCTTCATGTCGATGCGATTGTAGAGCGCCTTAAAGGTGTTGACCTTGTGACCGAGCAACGGCTGTTCGATGGCATCCCAGTTCAGTTCGCTGTTCAGGAAGGCTTCAACGCGTTCAGAAAGCGTCGGCAGTACCGGTTTCAGATACGTCATCAGCACGCGGAACAGGTTGATGCCCATCGAGCAAATGGCCTGCAGGTCCGCGTCGCGGCCTTCTTGTTTAGCCACCACCCACGGCGCTTGCTCGTCAACATAACGGTTAGCGACGTCGGCCAGCGCCATAATCTCACGGATAGCTTTACCGAATTCACGGCTTTCCCATGCTTCGCCAATCACCGCAGCGGCGTCAGTAAAGGTTTTATACAATTGCGGATCGGCCAGTTCAGTCGCCAGCACGCCGTCGAAACGCTTATTGATAAAACCGGCGTTACGCGAGGCCAGGTTGACTACTTTATTGACGATATCGGCATTGACGCGCTGGACAAAGTCTTCCAGGTTCAGGTCGATGTCATCAATGCGTGAAGAAAGCTTCGCGGTGTAGTAGTAGCGCAGGCTGTCGGCGTCAAAGTGTTTCAGCCAGGTGCTGGCCTTAATAAAGGTGCCGCGAGACTTAGACATCTTCGCGCCGTTCACCGTCACGTAACCGTGAACGAACAGGTTGGTCGGCTTACGGAAGTGGCTGCCTTCCAGCATGGCAGGCCAGAACAGGCTGTGGAAATAGACGATGTCTTTGCCGATAAAGTGATACAGCTCGGCGTCGGAGTCTTTTTTCCAGTACTCATCAAAACTGGTCGTGTCACCGCGCTTATCGCACAGATTTTTGAAGGAGCCCATATAGCCAATAGGCGCGTCCAGCCAGACGTAGAAATATTTGCCCGGCGCGTTCGGGATTTCGAAACCAAAATACGGCGCGTCGCGGGAAATGTCCCACTGTTGCAGGCCGGATTCAAACCACTCCTGCATTTTGTTCGCCACCTGCTCCTGCAGCGCGCCGCTGCGGGTCCACGCCTGCAGCATTTCGCTGAATGACGGCAGATCAAAGAAAAAGTGCTCGGAGTCACGCATTACCGGCGTCGCGCCGGACACCACGGATTTCGGCTCGATAAGTTCGGTCGGGCTGTAAGTTGCGCCGCAGACTTCACAGTTATCGCCGTACTGGTCCGCGGATTTACATTTCGGGCAGGTGCCTTTCACAAATCGGTCCGGCAGGAACATGCCTTTTTCCGGATCGTAGAGTTGAGAGATAGTGCGGTTCTTAATAAAACCGTTCTCTTTCAGGCGCGTATAAATCAGCTCGGACAGCTCGCGATTCTCGTCGCTGTGCGTTGAGTGGTAGTTGTCGTAGCTAATATTAAAACCGGCGAAATCGGTCTGGTGCTCCTGGCTCATTTCACCGATCATTTGCTCCGGCGTAATACCAAGCTGCTGCGCTTTCAGCATGATCGGCGTGCCATGAGCGTCATCGGCACAGATGAAGTTAACCTCATGGCCGCGCATTCGCTGGTAACGGACCCAGACATCAGCCTGGATGTGCTCCAGCATATGGCCGAGGTGGATAGAGCCGTTGGCGTACGGCAGCGCGCACGTTACCAGAATTTTCTTCGCGACTTGAGTCATAGTGGGTATTACTTCTTCTGTTGTAAAAAAGGGCTTTGATAGTACCAAAATGGTAATTACTGCGCCAATCGATAAGGGCATTTATCCGTAAATGAATAATTGTTACCGCTGGAGTAAACTACAAAGTTACAATCGTACTTTTCAGAACTACAAAAGGAGTCGGGATGAACGAACAATCCCAGGCCAAATCACCAGATACCCTGCGAGCGATGGTCGCCGGGACGCTGGCGAATTTTCAGCACCCAACCCTGAAGCATAACCTCACCACGCTTAAGGCGTTGCACCACGTCGCCTGGATGGATGATACGCTGCACGTTGAGCTGGTCATGCCGTTCGTCTGGAACAGCGCGTTTGAGGTATTAAAAGAGCAATGCAGCGCCGATCTGTTACGTATTACGGGCGCAAAAGCGATCGACTGGAAACTGTCGTACAACATTGCGACGCTGAAACGCGTCAAAAATCAGCCTGGCATTAATGGCGTGAAAAACATCATTGCCGTGAGCTCCGGTAAAGGCGGGGTGGGTAAATCGTCCACGGCGGTAAACCTGGCGCTGGCGTTAGCGGCTGAAGGCGCAAAGGTCGGGGTTCTCGATGCCGATATTTACGGTCCGTCGATCCCAACCATGCTTGGCGCAGAAGATCAGCGCCCAACATCGCCAGACGGTACGCATATGGCGCCGATTATGTCTCACGGCCTGGCGACCAACTCGATCGGCTATCTGGTGACTGACGATAACGCGATGGTATGGCGCGGCCCAATGGCCAGTAAGGCGCTGATGCAGATGTTGCAGGAGACGCTGTGGCCGGATCTGGATTATCTGGTACTGGATATGCCGCCGGGAACCGGGGATATTCAGCTAACGCTGGCGCAGAACATTCCTGTTACCGGCGCGGTGGTGGTGACTACGCCGCAGGATATCGCGCTAATCGACGCCAAAAAAGGTATCGTGATGTTCGAGAAGGTGGAAGTGCCGGTGCTCGGCATTGTGGAAAATATGAGTATGCATATTTGTAGCAACTGCGGCCATCACGAACCGATCTTCGGCACGGGCGGCGCGCAGAAGCTGGCGGAAAAATACCATACTCAGCTTCTGGGTCAGATGCCGCTGCATATTAGTCTGCGTGAAGATCTCGATCGCGGTACGCCGACGGTGGTTAGCCGTCCGGAGAGCGAATTTACCGCGATCTATCGCGAACTGGCCGATCGCGTTGCGGCACAGCTTTACTGGCAGGGTGAAGTGATTCCGGGAGAAATCGCCTTCCGCGCGGTGTAATCCTCCTGACGTATTCCAAAGAGAATATGACATTCACTGCATTAATATATATTGATGCAGTGAATGTATTAATAAAATAATAGCCCCCGCATTGTTAATTCCTGCTTAAACAGACAGGTGTTTATCTGAAATAATCGGCAAAAACATTATTTGAATTGATCATACCTATCCTACTGATTTATTTTTTCAATTGGTTTTAAGGTATCGATACGTTCATACTGCTCATCAGGACGGCCTGCATACTGTTTGACGTTCACCAGAGGAACAATTGCTCACTATGAAAAAATATTTGCTGATGGGAATTATAGTTTCGGCTTATGGGATAAGCGTACCCGTTTTTGCCTCCGACACCGCAACATTAACCATCAGTGGAAAAGTGACCGCGCCAACGTGCAGTACAGAAGTGGTAAACGCGCAGTTGCAGCAGCGTTGCGGCAACACTATCCACGTTTCAACGCTGCAAACACCCGCCGCTACGCCGATGAGAGGTGTGACAACGCAGCTATACACGGTGCCTGGTGATAGCACCCGACAGATTGTTGTTAATCATTACGACTAATTCTTATTAATTCCGCAGGCCCATATCATTGATATCAATGATATGGGCTTTTTTATTTGTTGTGTTTATGTTTAAGGGCAGTAAATTTCGGAAATTAATAAGTTTACAAAATAATGATAAGCAATGATTATTTGTTGCAATTATATTACAATCTGTAAATTGTTTTAAATCAACAAAACATCGTGTTTACATTGCGATAACTTCCTGTCTATGAGAATTTTCGTTGCAAGGGTTAATAACTCTTAACAAATAGAAATTACTTCATTAAGGAAGAGATTATGAAACGTTCACTTATTGCTGCTTCTGTATTGTCTGCTGTATTTATGAGCGCTGGGGTTTTTGCTGTTGAAGAGTATGATTCAGGCGTTCTGAATATTAACGGAAAGGTGGTTGGTACTACCTGTCAATTTTTGGGTACGAACACCGCTGAAATTAGACTGAATGAAATTGGTGCGGATAAAATAATTAATTTAACCCCGGGTCAGATTTATGACGCAGTAACTAATCAAACTCAGATGCCGTTGAAAATAAAATGTCAACAGGGTGTAGCGCCGCGTATTACCTTCTCTTCAACGCAATTTGACAGCCGCGATATCACATTTAATAACGGGTCTGCCAAAGGTGTCGGTTTTGCGGTTTACTACGGAAGTACGGATAATCAGATTGATCCAGAGACGGGGGTGACACTAGATCCAAATAGCAGCGGTGAATACGACCTGACTTTTTTAGCACGCTATGCGCGTTTAGACGGTGATGTTGCTTCTGGTGATGTTAGCTCAACACTGACTTTAACGGTTGTTACTGACTAATTTATTCAACCGGCGGCGTTCGTCGCCGGTTTTTTATAAGCAAGGCCGTGTAAATATGAAAATATTATCTGCAGTATTATTATCTGCCATAATTTTGCCTGCGCATGCTGGTATTGTTATTTATGGTACGCGCGTGATTTACCCGGCAGAGAAGAAAGAAGTCGTTGTACAATTGGTGAATCAGGGCGAGCAAGCTTCGCTGGTACAGTCCTGGATTGATGACGGTAACACTTCATTACCGCCAGAAAAAATTCAAGTGCCATTTATGCTGACGCCGCCAGTGGCGCGCGTTGCCGCTGAATCTGGTCAGCAGATCAAAATCAAGAAAATGCCTAATAGCTTACCGGACAACAAAGAAAGTCTGTTTTATCTGAATGTGCTTGATATTCCACCAAACAGCCAGGAAAACGCCGGTAAAAATGTGCTTAAATTCGCAATGCAGAATCGAATAAAATTAATATGGCGCCCCAGTCGAATTGCCGCCGTAACCAAAGACAGTTTTCAGCGGATTGGTTTATTTCGCAGTAATAAAACTGTCATCATGAAAAATGATACTGCAAACTGGATTACCGTGACGGATGTAAAAGCAGGAAATACTAAGATTAATGATCAAACTATCATGCTGCCACCGCTATCGACGCAAAATATTAACATGAAATATGCGTCAACAAGCCAGTATGAAGTAACGATTATTGATGATAATGGTAACTATATTAGTAGCAAAATCAATGTAAAATAAACAGGAGTTCATCATGCCAAGGATGACGCCCATCGCTTCGCTTGTTTTATTGACTCTGTTTACCTGGCAAACGCAGGCTATCGCGACGGAAACGTTTGATACCCATTTTATGGTGGGGGGAATGAGAGATCAAAAAATAACAAATTTCCATCTGGATGAGAATAAGCCAATTCCGGGACAGTACGAACTGGATATTTATGTCAACAATCAATGGCGAGGTAAATACGATATCATTGTTGCCGATGATCCCGGTAGCACGTGTATTTCAACTGAGTTGTTGAAAAATATTGGTGTGATAAGCGATGGTCTGCAACCGCAGGGAGCAACGGATTGTATTGCGTTAAAAGATGTCGTGAGAAGCGGTGGCTATACTTTTAATATTGGCGTTTTTCGGCTGGATTTGAGCGTCCCCCAGGCCTATGTAAATGAGGTCGAGGCGGGTTATGTATTGCCTGAAAACTGGGATCGCGGCATCAATGCATTTTATACTTCTTACTATGCCAGCCAGTATTACAGTGACTATAAGAATTCTGGCAGTAGTGAAAGTACTTACGTTCGGTTCAATAGCGGTTTCAATCTGTTGGGCTGGCAAGCGCATGCGGATACCACATTTAATAAAACCGATGGCAGCAGCGGTGAGTGGAAAAGCAACACATTGTATCTGGAGCGCGGTATCGCTGAGCTCCTCGGCACATTACGCGCCGGGGATCAGTATACCTCGTCAGAGATTTTTGATTCTGTGAGATTTACCGGCGTTCGCCTGTTCCGCGATATGCAAATGTTGCCAAACTCGAGACAGAATTTTACGCCGTTGGTGCAGGGGATTGCACAGACTAACGCTTTGGTAACCATCGAACAGAACGGATTCGTTGTTTATCAGAAAGAGGTTCCTCCTGGCCCCTTTTCCATTGCGGATCTGCAACTCGCGGGCGGTGGCGCGGATCTTGATGTCACCGTGCGTGAGGCGGATGGTTCGATAAATACCTGGCTGGTGCCTTACGCTTCCGTACCGAACATGTTGCAGCCTGGCGTCTCTAAGTATGATTTTTCCGCCGGCCGTAGTCATATTGAAGGCGCCGATAATCAGGCCGATTTTACACAAATCAGTTATCAGTATGGCCTTAATAACCTGTTGACGCTTTATGGCGGTACGATGCTATCGAACCATTATAATGCGTTTACCCTCGGCACGGGGTGGAATACCCGGATTGGCGCCATTTCGCTTGACGCTACACGAGCGCACAGTAAACAGGATAATGGCGATGTATTTGATGGTCAGAGTTATCAGATTGCTTATAATAAATACCTGACCCAAACATTAACTCGGTTTGGTCTGGCTGCGTATCGGTATTCATCACAGGATTACCGCACATTTAACGATCATGTCTGGGCCAATAATAAAAATAACTATCGTCGCGATAAGAATGATGTATACGATATTGCTGATTATTATCAAAACGATTTTGGGCGTAAAAATACGTTTTCAGCTAATGTGAGCCAATCCTTGCCAGAAGGATGGGGCGCAGTATCACTGAGTGCATTATGGCGTGATTACTGGGGACGTAGCGGCACCAGTAAAGATTATCAAATAAGCTATTCCAATACGTTCCAGAAAATTAATTATACGTTATCCGCCAGTCAGACTTACGACGAGGATCATAATGAAGATAAACGTTTTAACCTGTTTATTTCAATTCCCTTTGACTGGGGGGACGGTATTACTACCCCGCGGCGTCATCTGAATGTGTCGAACTCGACGACCTTTGATGATGATGGATTTACCTCAAACAATATTGGTTTAACCGGTACGGCAGGCAGTCGCGATCAATTTAATTACGGCGTGAATGTTAGTCATCAGCGACAGGATAGTGAGACCACAGCGGGGACGAATTTAACCTGGAATACGCCCGTTGCAACGCTTAATGGTAGTTACAGCCAGTCGTCCAATTATACTCAGACCGGCGGAAGTATTTCCGGTGGGGTTGTAGCCTGGAGTGGCGGGTTGAATTTATCCAGCCGGCTTTCAGATACCTTTGCGATTATGCAGGCTCCGGGACTTGAAGGAGCCTACGTTAACGGCCAAAAATATCGGACCACCAATAAAAAAGGAACGGTGGTTTATGACAACCTTACGCCATATCGCGAAAACCATCTTATGCTTGATGTGTCGCAAAGTAGCAGTGAAACGGAATTACGCGGTAACCGTAAAGTTGCCGCCCCGTACCGAGGGGCCGTCGTGCTAGTGAATTTTGATACCGACCAGCGTAAACCATGGTTTATTAAAGCGCAGCGTCCTGATGGTTCGCCTCTTATTTTTGGTTATGATGTAGTAGATCATCATGGTCATAATGTGGGCATTGTTGGACAAGGTAGTCAGCTATTTATTCGAACGAATGATATTCCGCCCGAAGTCAGTGTACCAGTAGATAAAGAGCAGGGGCTTTCATGTTCAATCACCTTTGGTAAAACGGTTGATGAAAGTAAAGTTTATATTTGTCGGTAGTGGTGAGGTGGTGAAATGAAACTCTTTCTTTTTATCGTGATGATATTGATTTTACCTGAAACATACGCAGCCTGTACGGGAGAAATTACTTATCAGGATAATTTAATTATTCGTGAGGATTTTACGATTAACCCTAATCAGTCCGCAACTTATAGCCATAATTTTAACGATACAACTTGTTCAGGGACTTATAAGATAACGCGTATGGATCCTTCCGATATCATCGTGGGATTATACAATGATACAGTAAAACTGAAGTTAAAAATCGCCTGGGCAGATAATAATACTCTCACAATGCCGTTTACAACGGGCTATACGGTAACGGTTGAACCCGCTTCCTCTGGGGCGAATGTAAATATTTCTGCCGGTAGTGGGAACAGTGTCCTAATCAACGGGGTGGTATCAATAACAAGCGCTTCTTCTGCAACTCAGTTTACGGCCGGTTTGCGGTTTTTAGGGTGCCTGCTAGCAGGAAGAGGCTGGAATGCCTGTGCCGCAGATTATAATAGTTATCTTAGAGGTGCAGGGTTATATTCATTTGATCTGTTTGTGTCCTACGATCGCAAGCAGACAACCTGCAAACCTGAAGATCTGACGATCACGCTACCGAATATTGCGCTTTCTGAATTATATAACACAGGCAAGGTCAGTAACAAAAATGCCGCGGATAATATTCGACTCCAGTGTGATAATCTTTTTGGTAATGCTAAACAAGCATCGCGTAAAATGACGGTTTATCTCTCCAGCAGTGATTTAATACCAGATAGCTATTCTGTGTTGCGTGGTGCTGTGAATAATGGCGTCGGATTTATACTGGAGAGCGGTGGAAAAACGGTGAATATTTCAAATACAGCAGAGCAGGGTAATGCTTCAACGTTATGGAAAGTGGATCAAGTAGGCACGCCGCTCAACAGTGATATGATAACAATCCCTATTATCGCCAGTTATTATGTTTATGACCGAGACAATATAAAGCCAGGCGATCTAAAAGCGACTGCGCTGATCTATGTGAAATACGATTAATATATATGAAAAACATTTAAGATATATGGCGCGATAGGTGAATGAACTTCCGGTCACTTACAATAATAAGTGACCGGGATGACAATTTTTCTGCAATAAATTTTAATGTGGTATGCGGTAGTTTCAAAAGGGCGAGATCCAGAGCGAATCGGGTAGTGAAGGCAGTCAACAAAAAGGCAGTTTGAAGGGGATAGAGTGATTAAGGGCTAATAAAAAAGTAACATGGGGCTGTATTTCCCCCTCTGGATGAGGGGGCTTTTTTATCGATGATAAAAAATCTCGCCATCATAGGCTTTGATGATTTTTCCATCGGTATCGTTAATCAATACATACGCGCCGCCCATATAGGTCCAGTGAGTACCGGCATCTGGCGCGGGCAGATTACGTAATTTCCACTGTTTAATATTGTACTCATCGGTGCGGTACATCTGCGGAACGGTATCGCCTGGCTTGAAGTGGGTGAAGTCGGCGATAAAGCTTTTTAACTCATATTGATCAATGCCCGTTGTCGCGGGGGCGGCCCATGCAAAACTGGTTGCAAGCAACAGCGCGCAAGGCAGCAACTTACTTTTCATACTTTTACCCTCCACATATGCGGGTCAGTTAACATCGTGTGTATCATTTCTGCTGGTGGCGTATCTGACAAGCGCTATTTTGTTATCTCACGCCCCTTTTCGTAAAAAGTGTAAACGAAAGCGTCGTGCAGCAACATATCCGCCAGCAAGTTTGCCAGAACCGAATAGGTTTTGAGAACTATCTGATAACGCTGAAATTATCGTCCGCCGCTGGCTGTAAATTTACATTGTCTGGCGCAGACAGTATGCTTAATAGCGAAACCCCGCTTAACACGGTGGGGCTTGACGACTCGGGGTGCCCTTCGTTGTGAAGGCTGAGAAATACCCGTACCACCTGATCTGGATAATGCCAGCGTAGGGAAGTCTGACACTGCTCGTGTCCCTTCTTCACGCGGGCAGGAGCTGAACTATGCAGCCTGACCTGCACTGCCGCACGCTTGCGGCGCATACGTTAAAACACTTTCGCGCGCTCTCCCCGCTTACGCACTGTATGACGAATGACGTCGTACAAACGTTTACCGCCAATACGCTGCTGGCGCTGGGCGCTTCACCCGCCATGGTGATTGATCCCGTCGAGGCCAGACCGTTTGCCGCCATCGCCAACGCCTTGCTGGTTAATGTCGGAACATTAACCGCCTCACGCGCTGACGCGATGCGTGGGGCGGTAGAAAGCGCTTATGATGCCAAAACGCCGTGGACGCTTGATCCTGTCGCGGTGGGCGCGCTGGAATTTCGTCGGCGATTTTGCCTGGATCTCTTGTCCCTGCGCCCGGCGGCAATACGCGGCAACGCCTCGGAAATCCTGGCGTTATCCGGCATGGCGCTGGGCGGACGCGGCGTAGATACCACCGAGGCGGCGTTGGCCGCACTGCCTGCGGCGCAGGCGCTGGCGCGTCAGATAGACTGCATCGTTGTGGTTACCGGAGAGATAGATTACGTCACTAACGGTCAGCGCACGCTGAGCATTCCCGGCGGCGATCCGTTAATGACTCGCATTGTAGGCACCGGCTGCGCGTTGTCGGCGGTCGTCGCCGCCAGCTGCGCGTTACCGGGCGCCGCGCTGGACAATGTTGCATCGGCCTGCTGCTGGATGAAACTGGCTGGACAGGCCGCGGCAGAGCGTAGCGAAGGACCGGGCAGCTTCATCCCGGCTTTTCTTGATGCGCTCTATCATCTGGATGTGGAGGCGGCCAATGCAACGAATTAACGCGCTGACGATTGCCGGCACCGATCCCAGCGGCGGGGCCGGTATCCAGGCGGATCTCAAGACCTTTTCCGCGCTGGGCGCGTATGGCTGTTCGGTCATCACCGCGCTGGTGGCGCAAAATACCTGTGGCGTACAGTCGGTGTACCGGATAGAGCCGGACTTTGTCGCCGCTCAACTTGATTCCGTGCTCAGCGATGTGCGCATTGATACCACAAAAATCGGGATGCTGGCGGAAACCGATATTGTCGAGGCCGTGGCGGAGCGACTACAGCGCCATCATGTACGTAATGTGGTGCTGGATACGGTGATGCTGGCGAAAAGCGGCGATCCGCTGCTCTCGCCCTCTGCGATAGAAACATTACGCGTCCGGCTGTTGCCGCAGGTATCGCTGATTACGCCTAATTTGCCGGAAGCCGCAGCGTTGCTGGATGCGCCCCATGCGCGTACGGAACAGGAGATGCTGGCGCAGGGGCGGGCGTTACTGGCGATGGGGTGTGAAGCGGTATTGATGAAAGGCGGGCATTTAGAGGATGCGCAAAGCCCGGACTGGCTCTTTACCCGTGAGGGCGAGCAACGTTTTAGCGCGCCGCGTGTGAACACCAAAAATACGCATGGAACGGGCTGTACGCTGTCGGCGGCGCTGGCGGCGTTACGGCCCCGGCATCGCTGTTGGGGAGAGACGGTAAACGAGGCGAAGGCATGGCTTTCGGCGGCATTGGCGCAGGCGGACACGCTGGAAGTGGGGAAGGGCATTGGTCCGGTACATCATTTCCACGCGTGGTGGTAGTATACTGCCTACAGACCCGTCGTCAGGAAAGATAAATGGAACAAGCGCATACCCGGCTCATCGCGCAACTGAATGAACGAATTTCAGCGGCGGATAATACGCCGCTATACATGAAATTCGCCCAGACGGTAAAGGATGCCGTGCGCAGCGGTATTCTTGAGCACGGTAATATTTTGCCTGGCGAACGCGATCTCAGCCAGCTTACCGGCGTCTCGCGCATCACGGTACGAAAAGCGATGCAGGCGCTGGAAGAAGAGGGTGTCGTCACGCGCGCCCGCGGCTACGGTACGCAAATCAATAATATCTTTGAATATTCCCTGAAAGAGGCGCGGGGATTTTCTCAGCAGGTTGTCTTGCGCGGCAAAAAACCGGATACGCTATGGGTTAACAAACGTGTGGTAAGTTGTCCGGATGAGGTCGCGCAGCATCTGGCGATCCCCGCAGGCAGCGACGTCTTTTTACTCAAACGCATTCGTTATGTTGATGAGGACGCGGTATCGATTGAAGAGTCCTGGGTGCCCGCGCATCTGATTCATGATGTCGACGCGATTGGCATTTCGTTGTATGACTATTTTCGTCGCCAGCACATTTACCCTCAGCGTACCCGATCTCGCGTTAGCGCCCGGATGCCGGATGATGAGTTTCAGTCGCATATTCAAATGGATGGTAAAGTGCCGGTGCTGGTGATTAAGCAGGTAGCGCTCGATCAGCAGCAGCGGCCTATTGAATACAGCATCAGTTATTGTCGTAGCGACCTATACGTTTTTGTGTGCGAGGAGTAGCGCCTCGCGCGTGGGCGCGCAGTCGCCGCCGCGATGCCCGACCACCCAGCTTGCCACCGCATTTCCCAGCAGTACGGCATCCGCGAGCGGCCAGCCTGACGCCAGTCCTGCCAGCACGCCGCCAGCATGGCTGTCGCCCGCGCCGATGGTATCCACCACGGTTGCCGGAAACGCTGGCACAACGCCGGAAGATTGCGCGCTAAAATACCACGCTCCGTCTTTATCATGGCGCACCACCAGCGGCGCGGAAAAGCGTTTTACCCATGCTTCGCCGAAAGTGCGCGTATCGGTCGCAAGCCCGGCGCGTTCCGCAGCGATGATGGCTTCCTGGCGGTTGAGGGAGACGATGGGCCGGCAGGCCATAATGCGCGCCATTGCATCGTCTGTAATATCACCGATTCGCGGGCCAAAATCGATAAAAGGCGTGACATCGTCGACGGTTTCCAGCCACTGGATCAGTGGTTCGCCACAGGACGAGGCCAGTTGATAGCCGGACAGGTAGACAAGACTGCCCCGCGGTGTCCTGAGCTGCGACAGCCAGTCCGCATTCCACTGGTTTTCCACGCCGCTAAAAGACATAAACGTGCGTTCGCCATCCGGTTCAACTAACGCCAGACACCAGCCGTTATCTCCTTCAACCGCGTCAATCACGCTGGATAATCCCTCTTTTGCCAGACGGCGGCGAATCCTCTCCGCCCACACGCCCTGGCCCAGCGGCAGCGCATTGCTGGCGTCAATCCCCAGTCGTTTCAACGCCACGGCAATATTCAGCGCACAGCCGCCGACATTGACGCTCTGTTGTTGCAGTTCAATATCGCCTCCGCGACGCGGCAACGTCCAGGCGTCGGCAATGATATCGATCACTGCCGCGCCGATAACGGTGAGCGGACGCCGGGTGTGCAGGGTCGGTAATAATGTCAGCAACCGTGCGCCGTTCATAGTGCCTCCCGCCGTTGACGATAACTCGCCAGCGCAACGGCATAGCGCGCAAAATCCAGCTGATTAACCTCGTCCAGCGTTTGTTTTAACTGGGGGTTAATGGCGCTTACCCCGTGCAACGCGCCGCAAATGGCGGTAGCCATCGCGCCGATAGTGTCGGTATCGCCGCCGAGGTTAGCGCACAGCACGGCACAGCGGTTAGGATCGGTATTCGCCAGTTCCACCATGGCGATAGCGCAGGGAACCGATTCAATGGTGCTGGTTCCCGCGCCGATGATCTGATAGAGCTGTTCGCTGGCAGATTCGACGCCGTCGGCGTGGCGGACAATGTTTAGCGCCAGTTCCAGACGTGCCGATAGCGAGGCGCTAAACGTGGTAATACGCGCTGTCTGCGCCTGATGGGCGACGGCGGGGAGCGAGTCGGCAATACTTTGCCACGTGTCGCCGTTAACCGCTCGCGAGACGGCCCAGGCGACAACCACGGCGCCAGCAACCGCCAGATCGGATTTATGCGTCGGGCTGGAGGCTAACGCTACTTCTGCTATAAAGGCTGTCAGGTTAGTTGGCGGCAACAGGCAGCCCAACGGCGAAACGCGCATGGCCGCGCCGTTAGTCACGCCGTTATTTTCCAGCGCCGCGATGGGTTTGCCGTCGCGAATCGCATTCAGCGCTATTTTTGACGTCGGGCCGAGTACATTTTTATTGAACGCATCAAAGCGTTCCGCCCAGGCGAGGATGTTACGCCCAATAATCTCGGGATCAATGTTGCCTTCGCATTCGAGTAGCGCGTCGGCCAGGCAGAGCGCCATTGCGGTATCATCCGTAAACTCCGCGCGGTTAAAATAGCAGGCGGCATTATTTTCTTTTGGGCCGGGCAGAAAGCGGTCAATCCAGCCGAAATGCGCTTTGACGCGCGTTCTCGGCCACAGCTCAGAGGGCATTCCCATCGCATCCCCTAACGCTTGCCCGTAAAGAGCACCGAGAATACGTTCTGCTTTCATTTTACTTCCCCTTGTGTCAACGCAATATCGCGATCGTCAATAGCAGTGATCTCTTTGTCCGATTCGCGAAAGAAAATCATAAATAGTAGCGCGATGACGGCAATCATCACTGCGCCAAACGTCCACATGCCCGCCCAGTTGAATGTCAGACCGTTAACCGGTTGCGGATAAGCAAACATTTTTTCCATCATCACGCCGCCGAGACGATAGCCCAGCAGGCTGCCGAATCCCTGACAGCAGAGGGTGATAAGCCCTTGCGCAGCGGTACGCATATGAACCGGCGCTTTTTTATCGACATAAATGTAGGCGGTGACGTAGTAGAAATCGTAACTTACGCCGTGCAGCAAAATACCGAGGAACAGCAGGGCGTAAGTGAAGTACGTTTCCGCGCCGCCATAGACAAAAAAGCCGTAGCGGATCGCGGCGGTAATAAGACCAAGTAATAATACCTTTTTAATGCCAAAGCGCTTAGTGAAAAAGGGCAGAGCCAGCATAAAGAAGATTTCAGAGAACTGGCCGAGCGTCATCCAGCCGGTGGCGTTCTTCATTCCCACTTCCGTCAGATAGCCGTTAGCGAAGATGTAGTAGAAGGCCAGCGGCATCGCAAACAGGAAGGAACAGAAGAAGAAAACGAGAAAGTTTTTATCGCGCAGCAGGACCAGCGCATCCAGCCCCAGCATCACTTTAATATCCATCTTGCCGGTGCTTTTTGGCGGCGTGTCTGGCAGACAGAACGCAAATACGCCCAGCAACGCTGAACTTGCGGCGGTTATGAGCAGTGGAATGTTGGTGGGGGAAATATCGTTATAGCCTAACATTTGCGGCAAGAATCCACAGGCGAGGCCGGAGGCAATCCACCCAATGGTTCCCATAACGCGAATGCGTGGAAAATCGCGTTCAACGTCCGGTACGTTAGCGAAGGCAATGCTGTTTGTCAGCGCGATGGTCGGCATATAGGTCAATGAATAGGCCAGGAGCAGCGGAAAGAATCCGGCAAAGGTGGTTTGCTGTGCCGCGAAATACATCAGTACGGCACCCGCAAACATCAGTACCGCCAGGACTTTTTGCGCTGAGAAAAAACGGTCGGTAACGGAGCCGACCAGAATCGGCGACAGGATCGCCGCAATGGCGGTACAGGCATAAGACCAGCCTATTTCACCGGCGGAAAACCCGCTTTTATTTAGCCATAGCCACAGGGGGACGAACCAGGCGCCCCAGATAAACCACTCCACGAACATCATGAACGACAGTTTAAAGGTCGTTTTCATTTTTGAATCCTTCATGACAGGTAAGGTACGCCATGACAATACCATTTAATAATACCTTTTAAATACCATTGGGCATTAATTTTGACCGATCTAACACTTTTTCGGACGTGAATCGAGTCAGCAGATAGCGCCGAAAAAATGCGCTAAAGTTGGCAAAAATGGTCGGTCAGTACCAGGCTTATTGCGACCCGCAATCTGCGGGGCAGGACTATTCACCTTCCGATACCCTATCGGAACTTACGGGAGCATAGCTATGACTGATATTGCGCAGTTGCTTGGCAAAGACGCCGACAGCCTTTTACAGCATCGTTGTATGACCATTCCTTCCGATCAGCTTTATCTACCCGGCAAGGATTACGTTGACCGGGTGATGATTGACAATAATCGTCCACCAGCCGTTCTGCGTAATATGCAGACGCTCTATAATACTGGACGCCTGGCGGGAACAGGATACCTTTCGATACTGCCCGTCGATCAGGGAGTGGAGCACTCCGCCGGCGCTTCTTTTGCGGCCAACCCGCGCTACTTTGACCCAAAAAACATTGTTGAATTGGCGATTGAGGCCGGCTGTAACTGCGTGGCCTCTACCTACGGCGTACTGGCCTCGGTTTCACGGCGCTATGCGCACCGTATTCCGTTTTTGGTCAAACTGAATCACAACGAAACATTGAGCTATCCGACAGAGTACGATCAGACCCTGTACGCCAGCGTTGAGCAGGCGTTCAATATGGGCGCCGTGGCGGTAGGCGCGACGATCTATTTCGGTTCGGAACAGTCTCGTCGCCAGATTGAAGAGATCTCCGCCGCTTTTGAGCGTGCGCATGAGCTGGGTATGGTGACCGTATTGTGGGCTTACCTGCGTAATTCTTCCTTTAAAAAAGACGGCGTTGATTACCATGTATCCGCTGACCTGACGGGGCAAGCCAACCATCTGGCCGCTACGATTGGCGCGGATATTGTGAAACAGAAAATGGCCGAGAATAATGGCGGTTATAAAGCGGTCAACTTCGGCTATACCGACGATCGCGTGTACAGCAAACTGACCAGCGATAACCCGATTGATTTGGTACGTTACCAGTTGGCGAACTGCTATATGGGACGCGCCGGGCTTATCAACTCCGGCGGCGCGGACGGCGGCGACACTGATCTCGGCGACGCGGTTCGTACCGCGGTGATCAACAAACGAGCCGGTGGAATGGGGCTAATTCTGGGACGTAAAGCATTTAAGAAATCGATGGCTGATGGCGTGAAGTTGATTAATGCCGTACAGGATGTCTATCTGGATAGCAAAGTCACCATCGCCTGAGTTCAGCGAAGAAAAGCCGGATGTGAGCGCATCCGGCCAGCGACTGGTGTTATTAACGTAGCAACGGGCAGTCTGGCGGCAGCCGACAGCGTAATGCGCCAGGCAGCACCTCAATATGAAATTCTTGCCCGCTGAGTGGTTCGCCATCCAGATTAAACGTGATTTCATGCGGTGCATGAATATCAAACCACGCTGAGGCGCCGTCAATAATATTCGGATTGTCATCTGACTGCGTGAGTGTGGAAAACAGCGCCGGCAGCAGTTCTTCGCCGGTAAAAATCCGTAGCTGTAACAGCCCGTCGTTAATCAGCGCGGTGGGACATAATTGCTGCCCGCCGCCGGCCTGACGACCGTTGCCGATGCCGATCACCAGCGCATCTCCCTGCCAGTGAAAGTTTTCGCCACGTATTTCGCAGCGGTCAGGGGTCAGCGTATCCATTCTCATCAGACCGTGAATAAGATAGGAGACGCCGCCCAACGCGGCTTTAAGTTTTTCCGGCGTTTCGGTGGTAATGCGGGTGCCAAAACCGCCCGTCGCCATATTGATAAAACAGGTTTTATCATTGACCCTGGCCATATCAATTTCCATCGCGTTTCCGGCAATCGCCAGTTTCAGCGCTTTGTCCAGCGCTTCAGGAATACCGGCGCTGGTAGCAAAATCGTTGGCAGTGCCGAGCGGCAAAAGGCCCAATGCAGGGGCTACGCCGTCGCGGATCTGGATGAGCGCGGTCGACACTTCATTAATGGTACCGTCTCCGCCGCCGGCAATCACCGTTTCAACGCCCAGTCTACGGGCTTCATCAACGTAACGCTGCGCGTCGCCTTTTTCCCAGGTTACCCGAACGTGAATCTGTATACCTTCGTCGCGAAGTAGAGTAATGGCCTCACGTAGCGGCTGGTTATCAGCGCTTTTGCCATTGAGGATCAGTAAGCTGGCGGGAAAGTTAGCCATCCGTTATGCCTTAATAGGTTGAACAACAATCTCCAGAAAGTGTATAGCAGAAATGAAAAAGCGAGGTCAGAACAGGATGAAAATTGAAATGTTGCGCACTTATTGCTTTACCGTTTTTCTTCCTGCTGTACGCAGCGGTAAGCGAAGCATGGTTTAAGGCAAATGGCGACAAGAGAGATGCCGGTATGCGCATTGAGTATCGCTTGTAAGAGTGCAAGGAAACCACAAGGGGTAGTCAGACGCTTTCAGATATAGCGCCTTTAATAACGAAACGGAGAATTAACAAGACGAACATACGTCAGTTATCAGTATTAATTTCAAACTTCATAATATCAGATAAAAACCTGATATTTATTACCAAACATACTTTTTAATAGCATAAAATCGAAATGTTCTTTAGACTGCTTTGGCAGGAACAAGACGCACTATTAGCAGTACACTATTCTTGTTATCAAATAAAACCTATTTAGATGATGACTTAGCGCGGTGTCTTATAGTCGTACCGTTGCCTGAGGTATCACTTTTCTCATAAACATAAACATAAACATAAACATAAACAGGCATGTGCATGAAGAGGTTTATATGAATGTCACTTCAGGCGTGAATGCGCAAACGCCATTGCTCCCTCCTTCTGAACGGGGTAATGACGAAAAACCAGTAGCTGAAATCGTTGAGTTTAACGCTTACGGCAATAAACCCAGATGTTTAATGTGTCTGGGAACCTCTGCATTGTTTACAAGTGTTTTCAGTGGGGTATGCTCAGGGGCTGTCGCCAGTGTCAGTAGTGGTGCTACATATACTACCGCCCTGACGGTTTTAGGCGCATCGTTTGGCATAGGGGGGATTGGTATGATGGGAATATGCGCCGGACTATACCTTAGCGCAAATGGTGTCAGAACCCGGCCAGCCTGGCCATAAATGAGCAAACACAGCAAGTCATAGGGAAAAGACGAATTCTGACGATGACACGGGGTGTTGCGCGTCAAGACAAGAGGCTTATGACTTATATAGAAACTCTTTAAATAGAGTATGGGGTGTTATGTATTCAAAAGCCGATCGCTTATTAAGACAGTTTTCACTAAAATTAAATGTCGATTCAATTGTCTTTGACGAAAACAGATTATGCTCATTTATTATAGATAACCGTTACCGTATCTTACTAACAAGCACTAACAGCGAGTATATAATGATATACGGTTTTTGCGGAAGACCTCCGGATAATAATAATCTTGCTTTTGAATTTCTCAATGCTAATTTATGGTTTGCAGAGAATAATGGACCACATTTGTGTTATGATAATAACTCACAATCATTATTACTGGCTATCAACTTCTCACTCAATGAAAGTTCTGTAGAGAAACTTGAATGTGAAATTGAGGTAGTTATTAGATCAATGGAGAATCTGTATCACATTTTACAGGATAAAGGAATAACTCTGGATACCGATTATACGTGACGGTGGGAAGGGCGAGTAAAATAAGGCTATTATGATTATCTCCACGAGCTGGCAGTTAAACTGCTTGTGTTCATAATGATATTTTCGTGTTTAAATTCAATGAAATCGCAAAATGCGTCATAATCTTGTATATGAGAACCGTCAAAATAATGCCTCAACCCTTTACTGAGCCAGTCATTATAGGGATCGCCATAAGGTTTACTGTGCATAATTTCGAGTCCTTTTATTAATGCTGGATGCTCGCTGCGGTTAACAGCAATAATTCCATTTTCAAGGCTAACATGATTATCTTTACGACTTACATGGATAGCGATACCATCAGGTAAATACAACGTGCCGAGTTTATCAGTAAGTAACATATCTGCATCAAGATATATGCAACCGCCGCCTGGTTGCAGATGATGACAACCAGGTTTACCAGCTTCCAGAAAAACATCGCTTCCTTTTAGCAGGAAAAGATTTCTGTAGAAGTCAAACCATAAGTGACCTTTGTCTTTATTATGAGATGAAATAAGCGTTTCCTCCGGATTGTTTTTCAAGACATCTTCCAGGCTTTTTTTTACCCCGTTAAGCAAGACCTCATCTCGTTCACTTGCTGACTGAGCTTCCAGTTTGGTGATGTTTTCTAAATAAATCGTCGTTAACTTTTTATCATACATGCTATAATTAAGGTCAGAATTATAAATAACCTTTATGTTTCTATAATTTTGTTCCAATTTTGCCAATGCTTTTCTTTGTCCCTTGCTCAAATCGCCATCAACGAAAATACCGATAATTCTTTCTTTTTCTATTATAGCAGCATTGATAATATTATTAAGATAAGGGTTTTTCTGCGTATTGATAATGGGAATTTCGTTTTGACCAAATCTATCTGGATTGTGTTCAAACCACTGAAAAACGAGCGGCGTTTGGTGATCTAGTGGTAATAGAGGATAATCAACCCCAGCAAAACTTACATGGCCTGATGAAGGTGGACTGAGCGTAGGTGCGATGGTTTGAGTATTACTTTGACATGAAATCAAACCTCTAATCCGGGAAAACATTATTTTAATCCTTGTAAAAGCGGCATTAAAACGTGCCATATTTTTACACGCTTAAATTATCAGTTTTTAACCTTAATTTAATAACCTGGAAACTTTTTGTGTAAGTGCTCACAAAGTAGTTATTAATTTAATTCACTGATTTTAAACGTTAACGTCACAATGCTAAGTCCTGAGTCCGACCGGATGCGGGGAGGATTGTGACTTGCTGGCTGGCAATGGATAGGGGAGGTCTCTAAACCTAAGCGCCCATTTGCGCTTTGGTTAGTGTGGTCAATTTTGGATATGGCGGGAAGTACCACTTTTTTATGGATTATACGCAAAAAATAAGCCTGCGTAAGGGAGATTACGCAGGCCAAGGAGGTGGTTCCTGGTACAGCTAGCATTTATGGGTTATGTTTTTCAGCGCGTTGAATAATACCCGCATTGAGCGAAGCGGTATGTGATCAATTTCTAAGAATCTTCCCGCCATGAAAAAATAACCGCAATTAACTACTTAGCATGGGGGTTACGCGTTGATTCGCCTGAGAAATTACGCATCAATAGTGCGTAATCCAGCGTAACGTCCTGCGGGACGGGCATCCAGACGGTATAGCCATCGCCAGGCGCCACCGGCATAGCGTCGCCTTTGGCGTTCTCCATCTGTTCCAGGGTGAAATTGATATTTCCCTGCGGTGTCATCAGCTCCAGACTATCGCCAACGGAGAATTTATTTTTCACCGCCACGGCCGCCAGTTGGCCTTTACGCTCGCCGGTGAACTCGCCGACAAATTGCTGGCGTTCGGAAACGGAGTACCCGTACTCGTAATTCTGGTAATCGTCGTGCGTATGGCGACGCAGGAAACCTTCGGTATAGCCGCGATGAGCCAGACCTTCCAGCGTTTCCAGCAGCGTAGGGTCGAAGGGTTTACCCGCGGCGGCGTCGTCGATGGCCTTACGGTAGACCTGCGCGGTACGGGCGCAGTAATAAAAGGATTTGGTGCGGCCTTCGATTTTCAGCGAGTGGACGCCCATTTTCGTCAGGCGCTCCACGTGGGCGATAGCGCGCAAATCTTTTGAGTTCATGATATAGGTGCCATGCTCGTCTTCGAACGCGGTCATGTATTCGCCCGGTCTTTGGGCCTCTTCTATCATAAACACTTTATCCGTCGGCGCGCCGATACCGAGCGTCGGCTCAACGTTCTGTACCGGAATCGGTTCGTGCTTATGCACGATGTTGCCGACAACGTCTTCTTTTCCTTCCTGCACGTTATATTCCCAACGGCAGGCATTGGTGCAGGTGCCCTGATTCGGATCGCGTTTATTGATGTAGCCGGAAAGCAGGCAGCGGCCGGAATAGGCCATGCATAGCGCGCCGTGGACGAAAATTTCTATTTCCATATCCGGCACCTGCTGGCGAATTTCCTCAATCTCTTCCAGCGACAGCTCGCGGGAGAGAATCACACGGGTCAGCCCCATCTGCTGCCAGAATTTTACCGTCGCCCAGTTTACGGCGTTAGCCTGTACCGACAGGTGAATCGGCATTGCCGGGAAGTGCTCGCGTACCAGCATAATCAACCCTGGATCGGACATGATCAGCGCATCCGGGCCCATCTCGACGACGGGTTTCAGGTCACGGATAAAGGTTTTGAGCTTGGCGTTATGCGGGGCGATGTTCACCACCACGTAGAATTTTTTTCCGAGCGCGTGGGCTTCGTTGATGCCAAGCTGCAAATTTTCGTGATTGAATTCGTTATTACGCACGCGTAAAGAGTAGCGTGGTTGGCCCGCATAGACGGCATCGGCACCGTAAGCGAAAGCGTAACGCATATTTTTCAGCGTTCCCGCCGGCGAAAGAAGTTCTGGTTTAAACATCATTTTCTCGTTCTGATGACAGGTCAGATCCGCCTCACCTGATGAGGCGGCTTGAGGAGAGTCCTCACTTTAAGGGCGGGCATTGTAGCGCCGTGGGAGAGGGGAGTAAACCACCTTACACCATTGAGTTGACCTGTCCCGGCAGCTCTGAATTCGGGATGCGGACGGTATACCAGGCGAAACGAAAGCGTTTCCAGAAAGAATCGAAATGCAGGTGGTCCAGGCAGTCCATAACGATTTCATTATCCGGGTAAAGCGTGAAGGCAAAATGTGCCCAGCGTGCGCTTATCTTCATATTAAACAGCGTTCGATCGTGTTTATTACCGTGCAGGCGCGATAGGGTCACCATAGCATGTAGCGTGCCTTTGTTGGCCTCTTGTTGCACCAGTTCCAGATGCTTATGCGCCAGCGTAATATCCTTCACTTCAAAAATATTCAGCAGGAACAAGCCCCAGGCTTCTTTATGCCCGAACTGATGCGCCAGCCAGAGATTATCGAGCAGTTCTTTTTCATAAGCGGAACGTTTTTCGGTATCAGGTTCTTGTTTACTCAGACGCTGGTTGCAGACGCCGATGCTGAAATGAATATTTTGCAGGTCATTTTCATAGTCGGTATAGCCTCCGTTATCTATTAATTTGTACGGGGTGCTCTCGCGCAGCGCTAACTGCCGGTGCAAAATCTCCGCCGCGCGCTGAAAATACCCTAACGCGATGGCAGGATCGTAAGGTAGTAGGCCGTTGTTCTCTTTATTATTGTGTTCAAGGCCCAGCAGGTTTAGCGCGGCGGGTATATTTCTTTGTGCGCCCAGCTCTGCCAGCGGCACGAAATGTTCCGGGAGCCCGAACCAGTCGAAATTTTTAATCGCCGCCCGCCAGCTATGGTTATATTGAATGTCGGCGACGCTATCGAGCCAGGCGAGGCCTTGCGCCTCATCCTTTTCGAAACCCAATAACCCGGCGTACTGAAAGTAGCCACGGCGGATTTTCGGCACTGCGAATTCCGTTTGCTGCGCATTCTGGCAGAGAAAATTATACATCCACCAGGTGTCAGGAAAATCGCGCAGGGCGAACTTTATCGTGTCATCAGAGAAGTAATTGTTGAGCTTAACTTTTTCCACGATCGAACGCTGAAGGGTTCGCCAGAGCGCGTCATTATCGTCCAGATCGCTATAGCAGACCCGCAGCCACTCCAGCGCGTTGTGGCGAGATTCCTGGATATGCGCTCGCAGGCTAATCTCTTCGGCTTTGGCGATAATACGTTCCTGTTCTGCCGGGGAGTCAACCTCTTTGATGCGCAGATCGCGGTGATCGTCCCACCAGATCAATAGCTCCAGATGTTCACGTTCTGCGGCAGAAAGGTGATCGCATACGCTTGATTCCAGAAATTCGCGGATTTCCTCGTGAGACCCTCTCCAGCGTGGCATACGAAACGGGATATATTCATCCAGCACGTAAAATGCCGTCGGGAAAATAGCCAGGCAGACGGCGAGCCAGTATTTTTGCCCGGCATAGTCATTGCACTCCGGCAGCACGGACGGGCGTGGCAGATTTGGGCAAACCGCGTCGGCAAACGACAGCCCGGAATGGGCCATCAGCGCGTCCACCTCCTGCGGTGAATGGCGATGATATTCAGCCAGATCTTCCATTAATGGCTGCCCGGCAACATCCGCGCCCACGAGGAACTCAACCAGCCAGTCGGGCTGGCCGAAGACTTTTGAGTTGGTGCTGGTCAGGGCCGCCGCCATCCACTGGCGCGGTTCACAGTCGATAGCATTGAGCGCGGCGATGACCATCCGTTCGTTGCAGGCGGCGGCGCAGATCCACATCGCTCGGGTGGTTTCTCTCGCCCAGCCATAGCTGCGGTAAAGCCACGCACGGTGATTCCAGTATTGCGCCTCGGCAAGCCAGGCGTGAGTGGAGCGGGGACGAGCGCGCTGCCAGTTTTTGATCAGCGCTAATCCTTGCGGCCCAGCCTCAACCAGCGTGTCCATATCGTAAAAAGGGTTGTCCATTTGATTCCAGGCGAAGAAATAGCGCTTTTCCGCTTCGCGGCTGGTAAAGCTCTCCATCAGCGCCTGGTTGTAACGTTCGTCCAGTTCGTCATAGCGTTCTTCGCGCAGCAGGCCGGAAATATCGGCGATATGCCACTCGCGTTGCCCGTCATTGAGGGGATTTTTGTGGTTGCACATCTCAAACATAGCGTTGAGCAGACGATCATCCTGTTCCATAAAGCGTCCTTTAAATCGGCTCGAAAATTTTGAATTCATTCCACGGCAGTTGTCGCCAGCGGCTGACAGGGTCTTGCAGATAATGGGTGGCTTCCTGTAAATCCCGTCCGGCAAGCGCTGTTGGCGTGTCACGTAGCGTGAGCCATACTCGGCGGGCGCGAACGTAGGCGGTGGCGTAATCCTCCCAGGAATCAAAACAGTCCTGAGCGCGCTGGGCGTTAAGTAATAACACCAGCCAGGCCTGATGTACGTCGCACCAGCCGAGCCCGGCGATACAGCGGGTCAGAAAGGCGGTGCGCATGCAGTCGAAAGCCAGCGCGTCGCGGACCTGGCCCTGGGCCGCCAGATGATGATAAAACGTGCGCGGCGAGCTGCCGATGCCCGCAGGCCAGCGGCGTAAGATATCCTCGACCTTGTGGCGTAACGCCGCGCCGTCGAGGTTTTCGCTCAAGCCCAGCTCTTTTTTTACCTGCTGTGCCAGATAGCGGCGTTTGTCATCGTCAAGTTTGAAGACCAGCTCAACGCCTTTGGTCGGTAGCCCGTTGCGCCGGGCGAGGATATCGGCTAGCGCCAGCGCCCATTGCCGCCGTCGGGTATCGCGACGCAGATCCTTCAGGCGATCTTTTTCTTTCTCCTCGGCGATACGGGCCGCAATCAGCGGTTTGTTTTTTTTGTAGTTGCGCCAGCTAAAAAATAGGGCGGCAATAATAAGAACAACCCAGAACATTAGCGCTCCTCCCTGGTTGCAGAAAGATAGCGCGTGGTTTGTAGCGTCAGGCTTTCAATTTCGAAAGGTTCGCTACTGGTGTTTTTCCCGGCAAGCGTAGGGTGCCATTCATGTCGTGGAAACAGCATTTCCGCAGCCGTCGCCACGTTAGGATCAACAACCTGAAGGTAGCGCAGTGCCTCCGGGGCGCTGTGCAGCAGCAGCCACTGTAAAGCTACCGGGGGAGTGGGGAAGTGTTCCATTAAATGAAAATTGTCATGCAGCACATTGAGCAGAAAATTGAGGTCATGAATATGAGTAATAAATTTCCAACCTGAATATTCCGGCGTCGATTCATAAACTATTCCCATCCCTTCGCAATCAGCGTGGCGCTCAGGAAGTGGTTGCAGATGGCGTAACAGAGATAAAACATCGTTAGCATATTTCTTAATAGGATGGCGATTTTGCTTACCTTTAATCTGATCAATACTCAGGCCGTTATTACCAACCACCAGGCTTATTGTGACATGGGGAATATTATTGCCGTCGCGCAGGCTGAACAGGCGAAGTTTTTGTTGTTCAATTTGCCGGGCGTAGTAATCGCCGTAGCCGCCGGAAAGCGCGCCTTTATTATCAAAATCTCCGACGCAGTGTTGCATATGCCAGGATTCATACGCCATCTCACTGCGCAGGCCGGGGTTTGTTGCATCAAGCTCAACCAGCACACCGTTATTCACCGCCATCACCGGTTTTAGCGCCTCGCTGTTGGAGGGATACCAACCTTGTTCACGCAGGCGCTGCATTTTTTGATGCTCCGCTTCGCGCATTGCCAGCACGGTAAAGCAGTTGATGCGCTGTAGTTTAGTTTCCAGCCGCGTTCCTTCCTGACGCGAAAGAAATTCCACTAAATCTCTTTCCATTGCCACGAGTTGCGGGTGCTGAACGTTAAGGTAGTAAAAGCGCTCATCGCCACCCAGCTTTGGCACCAGCCAGGCGGGGATTTCTGCATCAGCGCTAAAATAAACGGCATAATCGGCGACGGAGCGCACAGGGTAAACATGAGGAAAGTCACCAATGATCCAACGATAAAAATGGTTGCTTAACCAGCGCTGGATAATTTCGCTGTCGCCGCGTTGTTGGCTCCGGGAAAAAATAGACGATTTTACATTTGGCGCATTTATTATATTGCGTGGTTTATAGCGGTGAGATGACGTTTCTGTCATAAAAATCCATGTATAATTAAGCTGGTATTATGTTTATGTATTTTTAGATTCACTTAATGAATTAATGCGCAATAAGTTTAAAAAACTACTCACAGTATATCGGTAAACTAAAAAGAGCGGCCAAATAATTTATTGTCTCCGATCGCGTTCGTCGTGGTTTTCGGGATACCGCTCGGCCAAAGGAAAGAGGGCAGTGTGTTAATTCCGCCAGAATAGCGTTGGCGGAAAATATCGTCTTACGACTTTGTTATTGTTATGCCAATAATCATTATACCAGGCGACACGCATCTGCTTCCCAGCGATATCCCACCCCGTAGACCGCGCGTATAAATGACTGTTCGGCATCCAGCGATTCCAGTTTACGGCGCAGGTTTTTAATGTGGCTGTCGATAGTACGATCGGTCACCACACGGTAGTCGTCGTAGAGGTGGTTTAACAACTGCTCGCGGGAAAAAACTTTACCCGGTTCAAGCGATAAGGTTTTTAGCAGGCGGAATTCAGCGGGGGTTAAATCCAGCGCTTTACCACACCAGGAGGCCTGAAAGCGGCTTTCATCAATCATTAACGGGCTTTCGGCATCCTGCTGCTGGAGTTCGCGCTGCGGTTTACAGCGGCGCAAAATGGTTTTCACGCGGGCCACGACTTCGCGTGGGCTGTAAGGCTTACAGATATAATCATCGGCGCCGATTTCCAGCCCCAGCAGCCGGTCGATCTCTTCAATTTTGGCCGTGACCATCACAATGGGGATGTCGGAAAAACGGCGAATCTCCCGGCATAGCGTCAGACCATCGGTACCCGGCAGCATCAGATCCAGCAGGATCAGATCCGGTGGCGTTTGACGCACATACGGCAGTACCTTGTCGCCATGATTGATGAGCGTGGGGGCGTAACTCGCCGCGCGTAAGTAGTCAATAAGCAGCTGTCCCAGCTTGGGTTCATCTTCAACAATCAAAATGCGCGGCGTGTTTTCATCAATGGGTAATTCAGTCATACTTCTCTCTGTAAATCGCGATCCAGCGGTAACTCTACTGTAATGCTAACCCCGCCAAAAGGCGAATGAGCGGCGTGAAGATGACCGTTATGCGCGTGTACAATATTGACGCATATTGCCAGCCCCAGTCCAGAACCGCCGCTGGCGCGGTTACGGGACACTTCCGTGCGGTAAAAACGGTCAAAAAGCTTTTGTAACTGTTCATCGCTGACGCCCGGTGCAGAATCGGCAAAGGTCAGGAATAATGATTTGTCGCGTTGTTCGGCGGAAATATGCAGGCCGCCGCCGCTGTCGGTGTAGCGCAGACTGTTTTCCAGCAGATTATTAAACAGTTGCATCAGGCGATCCGGGTCGCCGAAGACGGTCATGCTATCCGGCAACGCGTAATGTAGCGTTAGCCCCCGGCTGGTAAAGCGCTCTCTGAACGCGCCGCCAGCGACTTCCAACAGGGGAACAAGATCGACGGTCGTTTTTTGATAAGCCAGCGCGCCCTCGTCAGACAACGACAGCTGATGCAGGTCGTCAACCAGTTTGGTAAGCGTACCGACTTCCGCCTGTAGCGAGGTAACCGATTCTGGCGTGAACTGGCGAACGCCATCCTGAATGGCTTCCAGTTCGCCGCGCAATACCGCCAGCGGCGTGCGCAGTTCGTGGGAAATATCTGCCATAAAGTCGCGGCGCATCTGCTGGTTTTTTTCCAGCGTGCTGGCAAGCTGGTTAAAGTCCTGCGCCAGTTTTCCCAGCTCATCGGCGCTGGTTGGGGTCACGCGCGTGGTAAAATCCCCCGCCGCCAGCCTGTGCGTACCCTCGACCAACCGTTTGACCGGGGCGAGCAGGCCACGCGCCAGCAAAAACGTCGCCAGCGCGGCCAGCAAGGTTGATAACGCCACGATCATCCAACTGGCGCGCCGCTGCTGCATATCAAAATTAATATCCGTATTGCGCGTCAGCCGCTCGACAGGAGAGGCGATAATCGCGCCGACTTCGTCACCATTGACCAGAATGGGGCGGCGAGTACCGTCATGCGGCACCGGACCGCGTGGGCCGACCAGCACCCGGCCATTTTGATCGACGACCCAGAACTGGGTGCGCCAACCGTGCGGCGGCATACCGGGGCCGGGTTTATCCCGGTCGTTGTCATGCTCAAATGAACGCAGAATCTGGAAAACGAAGCGATCGTTGTTGCGTAAAAAACGCCAGTTGCCGTGTTGCTGGTACTGGTCGCCCAGCGCATCGCCCAGCATTTGTAGCCGCTGCTCGTTGCCGTGTTTGATATAGTCAATAAATCCGCGTTCAAAACTGACGCGCACGGCCCAATGCATACTGATCAGCAGCACGATGCAGGTGGCGAAGATCGCCAGAAACAGCTTGCCGGTGATTCCGGGCCGCCAGACTTTCATTACAGGCTCCTTTTACGCCGTGAAATGACCATGTTTTGCTGTGTATCGTTCGGCACGCGGGCAAAAATTATCGCCGGTAGCGCGATAATAACCGCCATACATAACCAGGTGTACATAAAGACGTGATGTGTGGCGCTACTGTCTATCCCGATATGCTGTTGGCCAAACATACCCAGCAGCATTCCGGCAATAGTGACGCCAATACTCATCGAGAGCTGCATAATCATCGATAATAAGCTATTGCCGCTGCTGGCCAGCGTATCGGGAAGGTCTTTTAGCGTTAAGGTGTTCATGGAAGAAAAGCGCGCCGAGTTCACCATTCCCTGCAAAAGCAGTACCAGCGGCAGGAGATAATACCAGCCGAGCAGCGCGACCGACATAAACAACAGGCTAACCAATGCCAGTCCGAGCGTGGTCGCTACCAGAACCCGACGATAGCCAAAACGGTTAACTATCTGCACCACAATCCGCTTCATTCCCATGCTGCCCAGCACCATGGGGATCATCATCAAACCGGCATGAAACGGTGAAAAACCAAGACCAATTTGTAAAAAGACCGGCGTCATAAACGGCAGCATACCGCTGCCGATACGCCCGGCAAAACTGCCCAGCAACCCCAGTGAAAACGTGGGCGTGCGGAACAATCGCAGGCTGAATAACGCGCCTGAGTTTTTTTTGGCATGGAAGAGATAGAGCAGAATGGCTGCCGCGCCGCCCGCAGCAAGTCCGGCTAATGTCCAGGGCGAGATCCCCATGCTTTTACTACCGTCCAGCGCCAGCGTGAGTACCGCCATGCCGATAGCTAACAGCAGGAACCCCGGCAGATCAAAGCGCCGGGTCTCTATGGTGTAGTTTGGCATTAGCATAAAGGTCGCCATAGCGCCGACAATTCCCACCGGGATATTGATCAGAAAGATCCAGTGCCATGAAGCATATTCCACCAGCACCCCGCCCAGCGCGGGGCCGAGTAACGGCCCGATCTGACCCGGCAGGGTGACGAAGGTCATCGCCGCCATATATTGCGCGCGCGGCACGATTTTCATGACCGTCAGGCGTCCGACTGGCACCATCATCGCGCCGCCTACGCCTTGTAAAACCCGCGCTAATACCAGTTGATTAAGCGTGCCGGAAAGGGCGCAAAACAGCGAACCCAGCGTGAACAGCACGATGGCGGCAAAGAAAATATTACGCACGCCGATTTTGTCTGCCAGCCAGCCGCTGGCGGGGAGCATCACGGCGACGGTAAGAACATATGACACCACTACCATGTGCATATGCAGCGGGCTTTCCCCCAGGCTTTTCGCCATGGAGGGCAGCGCAGTGTTGACGATGGTGGTATCCAGCGACTGCATAAAAAAGCCGAATGCCACAATCCAGAGTTGCCAGCGGGTGTTGTCAGGAAGTTCTGTCATATCTCTACTACCGGTTTGCTATTTTTACGCGAAAAACGCAGCCGCAGACGGTCGAAAAAGAGGTACACCACCGGCGTGGTATAGAGCGTCAGGAGCTGGCTCATGACCAAACCGCCGACAATGGTTATCCCCAACGGCTGCCGTAATTCCGAACCGTCTCCGCCAGATAACACCAATGGCAGTGCGCCGAACAGCGCCGCCAGCGTGGTCATCATTATTGGACGGAAGCGTAACAAGCAGGCCTGGAAAATGGCTTGTTCCGGCGTCAGGCCGCCGCTTCGTTGCGCTTCAAGCGCAAAATCGACCATCATAATGGCGTTTTTCTTCACAATGCCAATTAATAGCATGATCCCTATCAGGGCGATTAGGCTGAAAGGGGCATTGAAGAGTTCCAGCGCCAGAAGCGCCCCAACGCCCGCCGATGGCAGAGTAGAAAGAATGGTCAGCGGATGGACGTAACTTTCGTACAGTATCCCCAGCACAATGTAGACGGTAGCGATCGCCGCCACTATCAAAATAAGCTGCGAATTCATGGTCTGCTGGAACACTTGCGCCGTTCCGGAAAAACTGCCGCGTACCGTCGGGGGGACGCCAAGCTGCGTCATGGTGCGATTAATGGCCTCTGTCGCCTGCGATAACGATGTGCCGGTCGGCAGGTTAAAGGCAATCGTGGACGCCGCGGAAAGTCCCTGATGGTTCACCGACAGCGGCGCATTGGCGGGCCGCCATTGGGCGAAATAAGAGAGGGGGATCGCTTTTCCGTCACGGTTGATAACAAACATTTTCTCCAGCGCGCTGATATCCTGGCTATAGCGCGGATCGACTTCCATCACCACTTTATACTGGTTCATCGGCTGATAAATGGTGGAAATTTGCCGCTGGCCGAAAGCATTATTTAACAGACTGTTTGCGGCCTGAACATCAATGCCCAGCCGTGACATGGTGTCGCGGTCGTAGATAAGGTTCATCTCCGCGCCGTTATCCTGCTGGTCGGAGTTTACGTCCGCCAGTTGCGGCAGGGCCGAGAGCGCTTTGCGTATTTTCGGCTCCCATTCGCGCAGCGCCGCCAGGGAGTCAGACAGCAATGTGTATTGATAACTGGCGTTAGCCTGCCGCCCACCGACGCGAATATCCTGTACCGCCATCAGAAACAGCCTGGCGCCGGGTTCTTTTGCCAGTTTGACCCGCAGTCGATCAATGACCTGCTGCGCCGTCTCTTTGCGTTCGCCGCGCGGCTTCAGCGTAATAAACATCATGCCGCTATTCACCCGCGAGCCGCCGGTAAAACCAGTGACATTATTCACCGCCGGATCGTCGCGAATAATTTCCATAAAATCCTGCAGCTTGCCGCGCATGGCCTGGAAAGAGATGCTCTGGTCAGCCTGAATACCGCCCATCAACACGCCGGTGTCCTGCTCCGGAAAGAATGTTTTAGGGATGGCGATATAAAGCCAGATGTTCAGCGCAATGGTGCCAAGAAAAACCACACCGACAAGACGCGTATGGTTAAGCACCCATTTTAACGACGTGCCGTAACCCTGTTGCAAGGCGACCAGCAAACGGCCAACGCCCCGTTTACGCGGTTGGGTGCGCGGTTTGCTTGATTTAAGCATCCAGCCGCACATCATCGGCGTCAGCGTGAGCGAGACCACCAGCGAAATGCCAATCGCCACCGAGAGGGTAACGGCGAATTCCCGTAATAATCGCCCTGGCAGACCGCCCATTAACAGCAGCGGCAGAAATACCGCCACCAGCGACAGACTCATGGAGATGACCGTAAACCCGACTTCCCGCGTACCCTGTAATGCCGCCTGCAAAGGTTTCATTCCCGCCTCCAGATGGCGGGCGATATTTTCCAGCACCACAATGGCATCATCAACGACAAATCCGGTCGCGATAGTCAGCGCCATCAGCGACAGATTGTTGAGGCTGAAGCCGCACAGATACATGGCGGCGAAGGTGCCGATGAGCGAAACGGGAACGGCGACGGCGGGGATTAGCGTGGCGCGCCCGGAACGCAGGAATAAAAATACCACCAGGATCACCAGCGCGACAGAGATAGCCAGCGTCTCTTCTACCTCTTGCAGCGACGCGCGAATCGTCGGCGAACGATCCTGGGCGATTTGTAAATCGATAGCGGCGGGGATCATTGCCCGCAGTTCCGGCAGTTTTGCCCGGATGCCGTCGACCGTCTGAATAATGTTGGCCTCCGGCAGCTTGCGGATCATCAACAAAATAGCGGGTTTAGCGTTCGTCATCCCGGCGTTACGGACATCCTGCACCGAGTCGGTGACGCTGGCGACGTCGCCCAGGCGTACCGCCGCGCCGTTGTTATAGTGAATAATCAGCGGCTGGTATTCGGCGGCGGTTTTCAGTTCGTCGTTGGTCTGGATTTGCCAGCGGTGCACGCTATCTTCAATTGCGCCTTGCGGTCGGCGTACGTTGGCGCTGTCGATCGCTTCGCGGACCTCATCCAGCGAGACGCCCTGGTTAAAGAGCTCCTGCGGGTTTAAGCCTACACGTACTGCGGGCAGGGAGCTGCCGCCGACGTCAACGTCGCCGACGCCGTCAATTTGCGCGATGGTTTGCGCCAGTTGGGTAGAGGCGAAATCATACAGTTTGCCCTGTGACCAGCTCTCCGAGGTGAGCGTTAAAATCATAATCGGCGCGTCGGACTGGTTGGCCTTGCGATAAGTCGGACGGCTGGGCATTCCGCCTGGCAACAAGCTTTGCGCGGCGTTAATGGCGGCCTGCACGTCGCGCGCCGCACCGTTAATATCACGATCGAAATTAAATTCGAGAATAATGCGCGTACTGCCGAGCGAGCTGCTGGAAGTCATTTCATTGACGCCTGCAATGCGTCCCAAAGAGCGTTCCAACGGCGTCGCCACTGACGAAGCCATGGTTTCCGGCGAGGCGCCCGGCAGCGAGGCGCTAACCATAATCACCGGGAAATCGACCTGCGGCAGCGGGGCGACCGGCAGCAGACGAAAGCCCAGAATGCCGCACAGCGTAATGGCGGCGGCAATCAAAATGGTGGCGACCGGGCGGTAGATGAAAAGGGCGAAAAAGCGCATCTACGCCTCCTCTTTATGGCGCGGAAAGCGACTTTTCACGTACAGCGACAGGCGGTCAAACAGGAGATAAATCACCGGTGTGGTAAACAGAGTTAATACCTGGCTGACCAGTAAGCCGCCCACCATCGCGATCCCCAACGGGCGACGTAATTCCGCGCCAACGCCGGTACTCAACATTAATGGCAATGCCCCGAGCAACGCCGCCAGCGTGGTCATCAGAATCGGTCGAAAACGCAGCAGACAGGCCTGGAAGATAGCGTCGCGCGGACTCATCCCCTGTTCGCGTTCAGCGGCGAGGGCGAAGTCAATCATCATGATGGCGTTTTTCTTCACGATGCCGATCAGCAAAATAATGCCGATAATGGCGATAATATCGAGCTCGCTACCGGCGATGATCAGCGCCAGCAGCGCGCCGACGCCCGCCGTAGGCAGCGTTGAGAGAATCGTGATCGGATGGATAAAACTCTCATACAGCACGCCGAGCACGATATACATCGCCACCACGGCGGCGACAATAAGCCAGACGGTGCTGCCCAGCGCCGCCTGGAAGGCGAGCGTACTGCCCTGAAACTGCGTTGTAATATCCGCTGGCAGGGCGAGCGTTTTTTCCGTATCGAGAATCGCCTGCACCGCATCGCCGAGCGAATAGCCCTCCGGCACGTTAAACGAAAATGTCGTAACCGGGAACTGATCTAAATGATTGATGGAGAGCGGAGCGAAGCGCTGCTCAATGCGGGCAATCGCGCTGAGCGGTACGGTGCCGCCGTCGCGGCTCGTCAGGCGAATCGTCTCCAGCGCCGCCAGGCCCGGCGTGCTGGCGGTATTATGTTCCAGCACGACGCGGTACTGGTTCGCCTGGGTATAAATCGTTGAAATCAGGCGTTGTCCGAACGCGTTGTAGAGTGCGTTATCCACATCCGCCATGCTGATACCCAGACGGCTGGCGCTGTCGCGGTCGACATTCACCCAGGCCGCTAATCCCCGATCTTGCCAGTCGCTGCTTACCTCGGAAAGCTGTGGTAACGACTGTAGCGCGTTCTGCAGTTTTGGCACCCAGTGGCTGAGCGCATCGAGCGTCGTGGCCTGCAGGGTAAACTGATACTGCGTGCGGCTGACCTGCGTGTCGATGGTTAAATCCTGCGTCGGCTGGAGATACAGCGCCACGCCGGGAATCGTCGCCACGGCGGTTTGCAGCCGGGAGATCACCTGCTGCACGCGGTCATCACGCGCATCCAGCGGCTTGAGGTTAATTTGCAGGCGCGCGCTATTCAGCGTGGGGTTAGCGCCGTCTACGCCAACAAAAGTCGTCAGGCTTTGCACCGCCGGGTCCTGTAATATCCGCTCCGCCACCTGGCGCTGACGTTGCGCCATACTGGCATACGATGACGATTGCGGCGCCTGCAGCGTCCCCTGGATAATGCCGTTATCCTGTACCGGAAAGAACCCTTTCGGGATGACTATCCACAGCATAACGCTAAGCAGGAGCGTGGCGAATGCCACGCTCAATGTAAGCCACGGATGGTTGAGCACTTTCGCTAATCCGCGTCCGTAGCTGGCGATCACGCGGTCAAACATCCGCTCGCAGGCGCGGGAAAAGCGGTTTTGTTTACGCAGAGACTGCTGGCTGAGCATACGCGCGCACATCATGGGCGTGAGCGTCAAAGAGACGACGGCGGAGATTAAAATCGCTACCGCCAACGTCACCGCAAATTCGCGGAACAGTCGACCAACAATATCGCCCATAAAGAGCAATGGGATCAGCACCGCAATCAGTGAAAAGGTGAGGGAAATAATGGTAAAGCCGATTTCGCCCGCGCCTTTGAGCGCCGCCGCCAGCGGTTTTTCTCCTTTTTCGATGTAGCGCGAGATGTTCTCGATCACCACAATCGCATCGTCCACCACGAAACCCGTGGCGATAGTGAGCGCCATCAGCGTCAGGTTATTAATGGAAAAATCCAAAAACACCATCACCGCAAAGGTGCCGATAAGCGACAGCGGTACGGCGACGCCGGGAATAATTGTGGCGGGAATGTTACGTAAAAACAGATAGATAATCATGACGACCAGCGCGATCGCCAGCATCAGTTCAAACTGGGTATCGCGCACGGAAGCGCGAATATTGGTGGTGCGATCGGACAGGACCGTGACCTTCACCGATTTCGGCAGGCTTTCGGTAAGTTGGGGCAGCATCTGGCGAATGCTGTCCGCTGTCGCAATGATATTGGCGCCAGGCTGGCGTTGAACATTCATCACGATAGCCGGCGCTTGATTCGCCCATGCGCCGAGCCAGCTATTTTCCGCCCCCTGTTCGACGGTGGCGACATCGCCCAACCGTACCGGCGCGCCGTTTTGATACGCGATGATAAGCCTGCGGTATTCGTCGGCAGACTGCATCTGATCGTTAGCAGAAAGCGTCACCGCCCGTTCGGGGCCATCCAGACTGCCTTTCGCCGAGTTGACGTTGGCGCCGGTAATTGCGGTACGGACCGTTTCGCTGGTCAGACCGAGCGCGGCGACAGGCTGAGCATTCAGTTTTACACGCACCGCAGGGCGCTGCCCGCCGGCAAGCGTCACCAGTCCGACGCCGGAGACCTGCGAGATCTTCTGCGCCACGCGGGTTTCTACCATGTCCTCTACCTGGGTCATCGGCATCGCGTTTGAGGTGACGGCAAGCGTCATAATCGGCGGGTCCGCCGGATTGACTTTGCTATAAATCGGCGGATTCGGCAGGTCGGAAGGCAATAAATTGGTGGCTGCGTTAATCGCCGCCTGTACTTCCTGCTCGGCAACGTCCAGCGGCAGCGTCAACTGAAACTGTAGCGTCACCACCGACGCGCCGCCGGAACTTTGCGACGACATCTGCTTCAGTCCTGACATCTGGCCGAACTGGCGCTCAAGCGGCGCGGTGACGGCGGAGGTCATGACATCCGGGCTGGCGCCAGGGTAGAGCGTAACAACCTGAATAGTAGGGTAGTCGACCTCCGGCAAAGCGGCGACGGGCAGGAAGCGATAGCCAATAATCCCGGCGAGTAAAATCGCCGCCATCAGCAGAGTGGTGGCCACGGGGCGCAGAATAAACAGACGCGAAGGGCCGCCCGTGCTGCCCGGAGGTAATACCTGCATCAGGCGCGCGCTCCTTTTTGACCTTCATGGCGGGAAGGGGGTTTTTCATCCGCCACGGTGGTTTGCGGCTCAACAACCTCGACTTTTGCGCCTTCCGTCAGCCGATCAATACCATCGGTAACGACGCGATCGCCTGCCGACAAGCCTGCGCTGATCACCACGTTTTGGTTATCCTGAATACCGATTTTTACCCGCTTCTTGCTGACGTTATTTTCGTCGTTCAGCACCCACACAAAGTGGCCCTCATTGCCCATTTGCACCGCCGCGGCAGGCACCACAACGGCATTTTGTTCGGTATCGACCAGCATCCGGGCGTTCACAAATTGATTGGGGAACAGCGTATCGTCCTGATTGGTAAAGCGCGCTTTAATTTTGATCGTTCCCGTTGTGGGATCAATCTGGTTGTCCAGACTGAGCAACACACCTTCGCTCAATTTGTGCGAGTTAGTCCGATCCCAGGCTTCTACGACCAGCGCTTTCCCCGCTTTCTGTGCCTGAACTACGGTCGCGATATCGCTTTCCGGCAGAGTAAAAATGAGATCAATCGGGTGCGTTTGCGTAATGACGACAATACCTGCGGTATCGCTGCTGGAAATCTGGTTGCCGACATCCACCTGTTTCAAACCCACGCGTCCCGAGACCGGGGCCGTGATACGACTCCAGTCGAGCTGTAACTGCGCGCTGGCGACATTGGCTTCATCCGCTTTAATGGTTCCCTGGGTTTCGTTGACCAGCGCCTGTTGCGCATCCAGTTCCTGACGGGAAACCAGATTGGTTTTTGCCAGTTGCTGATAGCGCGCCAGATCACGACGCGCATTCGCCAGCGTAGCGTTATCTTTCGCCAACTGTCCCTGAGCCTGCGCCAGGGCGACCTTAAACTGGCTGGGATCGATTTGCGCCAGCAGATCGCCTGCGTTGACCTGCTGACCTTCCTGAAAGTGCAGGGCGATGAGTTGACCATCCACGCGGCTACGTACCGTAACGGTATTCGCTGCGGTCACGGTACCCAGCCCGCTCAGATAGCGCGGTACGGCCTGCGTGGTCGCGGTCGCGGCCTGTACCGGCGCCAGAGGGCCGTCGCGCATACCGCGGCGACCTGCGGCGGCGGTATGCGGCGCTTGCGCGGCGACGCCCGGCGCGGCGGTCGGGCTTTCGCTACGGCTATGCCAGAACCAGAATGCGGCGGCGGCCACTACAACCCCAATCGCTATTGCCCAGCGGAAAGTATTACTGCCTTTCATCGGTATAAGTTTCTCATCCTGAAACGTTTTGCGGAATGTTGCTCCCTCTATTGTAGTCAGCAGGGAAGGGAGAAAAATGGAGGAATTATGGAACACGGTCGGGATTATTCTGAATGGCGACCCACTTTGCGAGGCGCTACGCAACTCTCATCGGTGAAAATCGTTAACGCGCCGGAGTGCGGTAAAGTGGCGGCACGGCAATAAAGGTAAGCCACCGATTTCAGCAGGACGCTGAAACGGGAAAGCCCCTCCCGAGGAAGGGGCCAAAATAAGGAAAGGGTTATGATGAAGGTAGTCATCATACTGGTGATACTCTTAGTGATTAGCTTCCAGGCTTACTAAGACACCAGGGGGAGGAGGAATCCTCCCTAACCCTCACTCCTGACGTTAAGCCACATCAAGAATAATGTCAATCCATCAGCGCTGGGCTTGCGAGGCGCTTAGCGGAAAACGACCTCCGCCCAGCGCGCCAGTCCTGCGGTGACGGAGCCGAAATCATCGCCGCCAGCGACGGGTATGCCCGGTAACTGTTCGGAAAGCGCTTTTTTAATCAATGGCGAACGGGCGCTGCCGCCGGTCAGATAGATGACATCCGGTTTTTCCTGCGCGCTGTCCAGCGCCAGTTGCACCTGTTCCAGAATACGCGCCAGCGGTTGATCCAGCGCCGCTTCCAGTCCTTGCTGGCTGATAGCGACCGCCAGGTCGTCGCTGATAAATGGCAGCCTCGCCGTAACATCCGCCTGGCCGGAAAGGGCGATTTTGCTCTCTTCCGCGCAGCGTACCAGGCGGTAACTAAGTCGCTGGCGCCAGACCTTGAGCAGCAACGCGACCTTGTCTGCTTCACGCGCGTTGCGAACCAAATCGTTCAACAGACGACCATTCGCGCTACTGTAAAAATCGCTTTGCGCCGGGACGTCGTTAATCGCCACGGCGTTCCACCACGGCAGCACCGGCAGGGCGATGCCTTTTTCGGTTTCGCCGCCCATGCCCAGCAAAGGCATCAGATTTTTAAAGGCCAGCGCGATATCCAGATCGTTTCCGCCCACGCGGCAACCGCTGTGCCCCAACAGGCTGTTTTCACGATCGGCGCGCTGACGCCACTGCGGCCCCATCAGCAGCATGGAGCAGTCGGTGGTGCCGCCGCCAATATCCACGACCAGCACACGCTTCTCTTCCCGCAGCGTAGCTTCGTAGTCCAGGCCCGCCGCAACCGGTTCGTACTGGAATACCACCTCCTGAAAACCGGCGCGTTTTGCCGCCCGCTCCAGAATACCCTGCGCCTGGCGGTTCGCGTCATCGCCGCCGAGTCCCTGAAAGTTGATCGGGCGACCGATCACCGCCTGGGTAATGGCCTCCGGCAATTGGCTGTGCGCCGTATGACGAATATGTACCATCATGGCGCAGACCAAATCTTCAAACAGCGCGACCTGCTGCGGTTTCAGGCCGCTGGCGCCTAAAAAGGATTTCGGCGATTTGACAAACCAGACCTCCTGGGGATCGTCAATATAGTGCGCCAGCGACGCCAGACCAAACTGTACGCTTTGCGCGCCAACCTCAATATCTTCCTCGCGGTTGTAGCGTATCGCGCGGCGTAGCAGCGCCTGGGTTTCTTCGTCCGTTGCCGGCACATCATGATGGCGATACAGCCACTCGCTCACCGCTTCGCGCGTCGGCGCGCACAGCATAGACGGCAGTAATGCGCTGTTATTCTCCATTGTCAGCAACTGTGGATGCCCGTCGCGCATAATGGCGACCGAGCAGTTTGCCGTACCGTAATCAAATCCTATAAACACCTTAAAATCCCCATGCCAGTGAAGAAGGGGCGTGACTTTAGCGAAATGTCGTCGCGGCGACAACTGGAATATGAAAGCAAGGCGTTACGTGCGATTAGCGTTTATGCTGAAAGGTCAAATAAAGGAGAAAAGTATGTTTACCCTGAGCTGGCAGCCGCCTTACGACTGGTCGTGGATGTTGGGCTTTCTTGCCGCGCGTGCGGTGGACGGCGTGGAAACAGTAGGCGAGGGCTTTTATGCGCGCAGCCTGGTGGTGGGCGAGCATCGCGGACTGGTCAGCGTGAGGCCCCATCTGCCCACCCACACTGTGCAGGTTAGCGTGAGCGCCGGATTACTTCCCGTCGCGCCGGCGTGTCTGGCGAAAGTTTCGCGTCTGTTTGATCTTGACTGCCAGCCCGCGCAGGTTGCCGCCGTGCTGGGGCCACTGGGCGAGGACAGACCGGGGCTGCGTTTACCGGGATCGGTTGATACGTTTGAACAAGGCGTGCGGGCGATACTGGGGCAACTGGTGAGTGTCGCGATGGCGGCAAGGTTGACGGCGAAAGTGGCGCGCCGCTATGGCGAGGCGTTGCCGGATGCCCCCGATTATGTCTGTTTTCCCGGTCCGGAAACGCTGGCGTTGGCCGATCCGCTGGCGCTTAAAGCTCTGGGGATGCCGCTGCGGCGCGCCGAAGCGCTGATTCATCTGGCGCAGGCGACGCTGGCGGGAAAACTGGCGCTCGCCGCGCCGCCGGATATTGAGCAGAGCGTTAAAAATTTACAAACGTTTCCGGGAATTGGCCGCTGGACGGCGAACTATTTCGCCCTGCGCGGTTGGCAGGCAAAAGATATCTTTTTACCCGATGATTACTTAATTAAGCAGCGCTTCGCCGGGATGACGCCCGCGCAGATCCGTCGCTACGCGGAGCGCTGGAAACCGTGGCGTTCCTACGCGCTACTGCATATCTGGTATACCCACGGCTGGCAACCGTCAATGGATAGCGAAATAGCTGGTATTCAGTAACAAATCCAACGGTTGCGCTTCGGCGATAGTGTCGCCATAAATCAGATCCACGCCAATACGGGAGAGCGTATCCAGCACCTGTGGGTTTTGTACCGGCCCGGCGAGCGTTTTGATGTCCAAATGCTGGGCGTGTCCCTGGATGATCGAGGTCAGCATTTCATCCATTAAACTTTCATGAACGTTGGCGATAAGGTCGCTATCCAGCAGTAAATAATCGACGATATGCGGGGGCAGTAAATTAAACAGCTGTAAATCGCGCCCGACATGGCTGAGAATCACCTGGCAGCCGCGTTGCCGCAGTTTTCGCAGAGTCGCAGCGGCGGTCTGCGCCTGCTTAACGATAACGTCAGCCGGGATAATCAGATGTAATAACCGTGGCGGCAGTGGGCTATGCTCCAGTTGTTCCAGCAGCTCATCAATAAGGGTCGCGCTGTATAATCCCGCGGCGGACAACGGCAGCGCAACGCTTAATCCCTTGCTGGCGACGGCGGTCGCCGCATGGTGGAAAAACTCATGGAATACCCGTCGGTCAAGCGCGTGATGCAGCGCGGAGTCGGCTAACCCTGCCCGGAACGCGCGCTCTTCCATCACTTCCCCTTCGCTGGTCCACAGCCTGAGTGAGACCAGCCAAAAGCTGGTGGCCTCCGGCGTACGCGGCGGCGCGACGTTTCTGGCAAGCATCAGCAGGTGGTTATTTTTAATCATATGCCACTGTTCTTCCAGCGGCATCATTCCCTTTGAGGAGGTTAATGCGTGCTGCGGTTCGTACACGGTCAGACGGCCTCGACCGCTATTTTTCGCGGCGTAGCAGGCAATATCGGCCTGAGACACGACCTCTGTGAGCTGGCAGTTATGTTCATTTATCATTGTGATCCCGGCGCTGGCGCCGATCCGATGCAGGCGTCCTTCCCACATAAAGTGATACTCATTAACGGCGTTGATAAGCCGCGTCACGATAAAGCGCGCGCTGTCACTATTACAATCCGGCAGCAACAGGCCAAACTCATCGCCACCCAGACGGGCCAGGAGATCGCCGGATCGAAGCATACTGAGCATCAGTGACGCGAGCTCGCGCAATAAGGCGTCGCCGGCGGCATGTCCCGCGCTGTCGTTAACCGCTTTAAAACGGTCCAGATCGATAAACACCAGCGCATGATGTTGAGGCGATTCCTGTATTGTTTGCAGGCGCTGTTGAAGCTGCTTTTCAAAACTGGCGCGGTTGGCAAGATGGGTGAGGGCGTCATGCGTTGCGCTGTAGCTGAGCTGGCGTAACATTTTTCGTGATTCGGTAACGTCCTGGATAACCAGAACCGAACCAATCTTATCGCCGTCAAGCGTACTGAGCGGCGTGATACTGTAATGAATATCGTAGCTACCGCCGTTATGACAATGGAGCACTATCTCCTGTTCCATGTCCGATCGCGACCTGTCGGCGCGATAAATATCCTCCAGCAGCGGCCCCTTATCACCTGACGTAATGCGCAGAACCGTTAATAATGGCGCGCCTAAAGCATCCTCTTGCCGCCAGCCGCTCATCTTCTCGGCGATCGGGTTCATAAAGGTGATATTCATCGCGACATCAATACACACCACCGCTTCTCCGATAGAGTCAAGCGTGATGTGCAACCGTTCTTTTTCCTGAAACAGCGCGTCGTTCGCTTGTGTAATACGTTCCATCAACCGCTGGTTTTCCTGCTCGCTTTGCTTGAGATCGTTAATATCTTCAATCTGAGCAATAAAATAGAGAGGTTTATTGTCTTTATGACGAACCAGCGAGACGGCCAGTAGCGCCCAGACGACATCGCCGTTGCGGGTGTAGTAGCGTTTTTCCATGGAATAGCTATTGATGTCGCCGCGCACCAGCATGTTTAGCTGTTCAAGGTCGTTATTCAGGTCTTCCGGCCAGGTCAATTGCTGAAATGTCATCGTGCGTAATTCATCCTGGCTATAGCCAAGAAAATGGCTCAGAGATTTATTGACCTGTAGCCACTGACCCTCCGTACCGACCAGCGCCATACCAATGGCGGAATACTCCATCGCGTTGCGAAAGCGGGATTCGCTCTCGGTGATATGTTTACGCTCCGTGCGAAACGCGTACATCACCATCGTCATCATATTGGCAGGCAGCAGGATCATTAAAAAAGGCAGCCACGGCATATTAACCATCACGTCGGTTTTCGGCGTGGCGAGCAGCGTGGGGTCATTGGCCAGCATGAGCGAGACCACGATAACGGTAGCTAAAAAAATTAAAAACGCCTCCATTCGCGGCAGGCGCACCGCACTCCACATCAACAGGACGATAACGCACGTAAACGGCCACGGAATATAGCGCATAGCGAGCCAGCTTAACGCCAGCGTAATGACCAGCGTCAATAGCGTTTCCAGCAACAGATGCGGGTCGCGATGACGCAATAGATAGTGTGGTTTAAACAGTAAACCTAACGGCACCAGCGTCAGCGCGCCGATGGCTTCCGATAATACCCAAATCAGAAACGCTTTCGAGGCGACCGCTTCCGGCGCTATCAGCCAAAATAACAGGCCGCCGAGTAGCGGCGGAATCACGGCGCTGCCGATAGCCAGACGAAACCAGTCATTCAAATTTTGTAAGGGGTTGTAGCTGGGCAGCAGTTTTCGCAGCAGTATCGCGCCAGTGGCCGCCTCGATAATATTTATTGCCGTCCAGCTAAAGTTAAGCGAGGCGGCCGGAAATAAAGTCAGTGAGGCGCCGATGCTGCCGAGCGAGCAGGCGACCGCGATCCCAGGCCACAGACGGCCCGCATGGCGGTAAAACGCGACCATCATAATGGAGGTGGGGAACCACAGCGGCGCGAGTTGGGTGCCGACACGCGATAATACGAGCGAAAAGAGCGTAAAGACAAACGCGACCAGGCCTAAACTGACCAGACGCAATAGCGGGTGGGGGACGGTAACGAAAACATGTTGGGATGGTTTACTCATTACCACTCTATCCGAATCGCCGGTAACGTCGCGGAATACCGGACGCGTCAGTTTACTCTGTGATTATGCTAGTATAAACGCGTAATGATTTATACGCTGGCTGAATATAAATTGTGGCTCCCGGCGTATTCCTCCTCCAGACGGGTCGATAAATCCGCTGTCCGCGTTAAAACTGAACGCTTTTACGTCGCGACGTCGAATGCGCCGCCAACAAATTCACCGTGGCATAGCGCCGGACTGGTATCGCGTTGCTGAAATCCCTATAATTGCCGCGTTTGGCGTTTCGGCGCCCCCTTCCTTACATCCAGGTTAATCAGGTCGCTAAATTTATGACTGATCAGTCTCATCAGTGCGTCATTATCGGTATCGCTGGCGCATCGGCTTCCGGCAAGAGTCTTATTGCCAGTACCCTTTACCGCGAATTGCGTGAACAAGTGGGTGACGAACATATTGGCGTTATTCCCGAAGACAGTTATTACAAAGATCAAAGCCATCTGTCGATGGAAGAACGCGTAAAAACCAACTATGACCATCCGAATGCGATGGATCACAGCCTGCTATTTCAGCATCTTCAGGCGCTCAAGCGCGGTTCGGCGATTGAATTACCGGTATACAGTTATGTTGAGCATACCCGTATGCAGGAAACGGTTCGCGTAGAACCGAAGAAAGTGATTATTCTTGAAGGTATTCTGTTACTGACCGACGCGCGTTTGCGTGAAGAGATGAACTTCTCTATTTTTGTCGATACGCCGCTGGATATCTGTTTGATGCGCCGTATCAAACGCGATGTGAACGAGCGTGGTCGCTCAATGGATTCGGTGATGGCGCAATATCAGAAAACGGTGCGTCCGATGTTCCTGCAATTTATTGAGCCTTCCAAACAATATGCGGATATTATCGTGCCGCGCGGCGGTAAAAACCGCATCGCTATTGATATTCTGAAAGCGAAAATCAGCCAGTTCTTTGAATAAATCTGGCGAATTGTGTACCGTTCAGTGATAACCTGGTTAGCCCTTGATGTGCTTGATTTAAGGGCTTGATGCGCGAAAGGAGAAAGTGCCATGCGTTTATGCGACCGAGATATTGAAGCCTGGCTGGATGAAGGCCGTTTGTCTATCACCCCGCGACCTCCCGTAGAGCGCATTAACGGCGCGACGGTCGATGTACGTCTTGGCAATAAATTTCGAACCTTCCGTGGCCATACGGCGGCGTTTATCGATCTGAGCGGGCCGAAAGATGAGGTCAGCGCGGCGCTGGATCGCGTGATGAGCGATGAAATCGTTTTGCCGGACGGCGAGGCATTTTATCTGCATCCGGGCGAGTTGGCGCTGGCTGTCACCTTTGAATCCGTTACCCTGCCGCCGGATTTAGTGGGCTGGCTGGATGGTCGTTCCTCGCTGGCGCGTCTGGGACTGATGGTGCATGTGACGGCGCACCGTATCGATCCCGGCTGGTCGGGCTGCATTGTGCTTGAGTTTTACAACTCCGGGAAGCTGCCGCTGGCGTTGCGTCCGGGTATGCTCATCGGCGCGCTGAGCTTTGAGCCGCTGTCCGGCCCGGCGGCGCGGCCTTATAACCGCCGTCAGGATGCCAAATATCGCGATCAGCAGGGCGCTGTTGCCAGCCGGATTGATAAAGACTGAGCCATTCGGCGCAATACTGCCGGTCCATTGAGGGTAGCATGAGACGATTTCTGACGACGCTGATGATTCTCCTGGTCGTGCTGGTGGCCGGATTCTCTGCGTTGGTATTGTTGGTCAATCCGAATGATTTCCGCGCCTATATGGTGCAGCAGGTTGCCGCGCGTAGTGAATATCAGTTGCAACTTGACGGGCCGCTGCGCTGGCACGTATGGCCGCAACTCAGTATCCTTTCCGGGCGAATGACGCTAACGGCGCGAGGCGCCAGCGAACCGCTGGTGCGGGCTGACAATATGCGCCTGGATGTCGCTTTATGGCCGCTGTTGAGTCATCAGCTTCATGTTAAGCAGGTGATGCTGAAGGGCGGGGTGATTCAACTGACGCCGCAAACGGAAGCGGTACGCAGTGATGATGCGCCGGTCGCGCCGAAAGATAATACCTTGCCGGACGTAGCGGAAGATCGCGGCTGGTCGTTTGATATTCGTAGCCTGCGCGTTGCCGACAGCGTGCTGGTTTTCCAGCATGAAAATGATGATCAGGTCACGGTGCGCGATATTCGTCTGAATATGGAACAAGATGCCGAGCATCGCGGCACGTTTGATTTTTCGGGACGCGTGAACCGCGATCAGCGGGATCTTGCTTTATCGTTCAGCGGAACGGTGGATGCTTCCGATTATCCGCATAACTTAACCGCGGGTATTGAGCAACTGCGCTGGCAATTGCAGGGCGCGGATTTACCGGCGCAGGGGATTGAGGGGCAGGGACAGCTGCAGGCGCAGTGGCAGGAGGCGCAAAAACGTCTTTCATTTAACCACTTAAATTTAACGGCGAATGACAGTTCTCTGACCGGACACGTTCAGGTAACGCTGGCGGAGCAGCCGGAATGGCAAATTGACCTCCAGTCCAGCAAGCTTAATCTGGACAACCTGTTGCCGCATCATAGCGCCGTGGCACAGACGGGCGGCGCGGTGTCGCAGGGGCAAAATACGCTCCCCCTGACCAGGCCAGTTATCGCGTCGCGTGTTGGTGCGCCGCCTTATCAGGGGCTGCAAAGCTTTACGGCGGAGATTGCTTTACAGGCGGATTCAGTTCGCTGGCGGGGAATGGACTTTACCCAGGTTTCGACGAAGATGTCTAATCAGGCCGGATTGCTGGATATCACCGAGTTGCAGGGGAAACTGGCCGACGGAGAGATGTCGCTGCCCGGCACGCTGGACGCCCGCACCGCCAGTCCACGCATCGAATTCCACCCTCGCCTCAACCATGTTGAGATTGGGACTATCCTGAAAGCCTTCAATTATCCGATTAGCCTGACCGGTAAGATGTCGCTGGTTGGCGATTTCTCCGGGGCGGATATTGACGCGGAGGCATTTCGCCATAGCTGGAAAGGAAAAGCGCATGTTGACATGAGCAATACGCGCCTTGAAGGAATGAATTTCCAGCAACTGGTGCAGCAGGCCGTAGAGCGAAGCGGCGGCGACGCGCAGCAGTCGCAGGAAAATATGGACAACGCGACCCGACTGGATCGCTTCACGACCGATCTGACGCTAAATAAGGGCACGCTGACGCTCGACGACATGGTCGGGCAATCTTCTATGCTGGCGTTAACCGGCAGCGGAACGCTGGATCTGGTTAAGCAGAGCTGTGATACGCAATTTAATCTGCGTGTGTTGGGCGGCTGGAACGGCGATAGCAACCTGATCACCTTCCTGAAAGAGACGCCGGTGCCGCTGCGCGTCTATGGCAAGTGGCAGGAGCTGAACTATACCCTGCAAGTGGATCAGTTATTGCGTAAGCATTTACAGGATGAGGCGAAGCGTCGGCTCAACGACTGGGCGGATCGCAATAAAGATACCCGCAACGGTAAAGATGTGAAGAAGCTGCTGAATAAGCTGTAGTTTTTGGCCAAAGGGCAGAGCCGGATGGCGAGGCTAACGCGCCTCCGGCCTGCCTGGTAAGCAGGCCGGGGCAGGCGAACAGACGTTACATCTCCGGGTCTGGCTCGCCGTTATGCAGCGGAATTAACTGCACTTTCTGCACTCGATGGCTTTCTATCTGCAATGTTTTCAGCAAATAATCGCCCACCTGAACCTCTTCACCGGTTTGCGGTATGCGCTGCAAATATTCCATCAATAATCCGGCAATCGTATGGTATTCCCGTTTTTCATCCAGCGGTAGCGGCACGTACTGCACCAAATCCTCCAGCGGCATATGGCCGTTTGCTGTCCAGGAACCGTCCGGGTTCTTCTGAATATCGTGGCGGGCGTCAATTTCCTCGACTTCATTCGGCAGATTACCGGCAATAGTCTCCATGACATCGCTTAATGTCACAATGCCTTCAACCGAGCCAAACTCATCTACGACAAAGGCAAAATGGGTTCTGGCGTTACGGAACTGCTCCAGCGCAGGCAGCAGCGGCAATGTTTCCGGGAAAACCAGCGGTTGGCGAATCAGCGCCCGCAGGTTGAGCGGTTCGCCGCGCAGCGATTGTTGCAACAGATCGATGACGTGGACGACGCCGAGTAAATCTTCCTGTTCATTTTCACCCGTCACGACCAGACGCGTATGCTGGTTCTTTTCCAGCAGAGCGCGGATTTCCGCTTCCGGCGCGTTGAGATCGATATGCTCGATATCGTGGCGCGACGTCATGATGCTACTTACGGTGCGCTGGTTGAGATTCAGCACCCGCTCGATCATCCTGCGCTCCTGCGGATTAAAAATCTGGCTGTCGTCATGGTCTGCCAGCATCGCAGCGGTTTCCGCATCCAGTTCGGCATCCTCTTTTTTACCGCTAATCAGCCGCATCACGGCCTCCGTTGTGCGCTGGCGCAGCGTATGGTTAGCGGAAAGAAAACGGCGGCGGTTAAAAATAGCCAGTTGGTTGAGCGCCTCGATCATCACCGAGAAGCCGATAGCCGCGTACAGATACCCTTTCGGAATGTGGAAACCAAACCCTTCCGCCACCAGGCTAAAGCCGATCATTAGCAGGAAGCTAAGACACAAAATGACAATGGTGGGATGGTTGTTCACAAATCGGGTCAGTGACTTGCTGGCGAGCAGCATCAGGCTAATGGCGATTATCACTGCCGCCATCATGACCGCCAGGTGATCGACCATCCCCACGGCGGTAATCACGGAGTCGAGAGAAAAGATAGCGTCCAGCACCACGATTTGCGCGACCACCGCCCAGAATTTCGCCCCCTTACGCTGGGTAGGGTTGGCGCTATCTTTCCCTTCCAGCCGTTCGTTGAGCTCCATGGTGGCTTTAAAGAGCAGGAAAAAGCCGCCGAACAGCATAATCAGATCGCGGGCGCTGAAGCTTAACGCCTGTACGCTAAAGAGCGGCTTAGTCAAGGTGACCAGCCACGAGATTGACGCCAGCAGCAGCAGGCGCATGATCATCGCCAGTATCAGGCCGGTAATGCGCGCGCGGTCGCGCTGCCCCGGCGGTAGTTTTTCAGCGAGGATGGCAATAAAGACCAGGTTATCAATGCCGAGAACAAGTTCGATAACGATTAACGTTACCAGTCCGGCCCAGATTGACGGATCGGCAATCCATTCCATAGTAAGAGCAATACCTTCTGTAATATGACAATTGTCACAATTCGATCATGGATAATACGGCGGAAAAATGCAATGCCGCAGAGCAATTTATCTTTGTTACGCGGCTATAAAATAACTTTAAAATAGCCGTAATGTTTCTGTCGGAAACTAAATAATGTCAAGAATATATTTAGGAAATATCGCAGGTGGAGTGGGGTAAATAAATATTGTCAACATCAATAAAATCCTAAAATCATCTGTTAATTCATTTAATATTAATCTTAAAAATATAGAATGACGGGTTTGTTACCTTGCCTGTCATTAGGTTAGCTGCAACAATTCTTGCAGGATTAAGATAGCGCTCTTAAATATCCTGTCACGACATCGAGAAAACTATTAATACGTAACCTTTATTTCGCTGAAGATTTTTATCTGAACGAGGATGAAATCGGAGGGGAATGCGAAAATTTAGAATAATCAGTGTATTGGTAGCTAAAAAGCCAGGGGCGGTAGCGTGCCTGAAAGCCTGAATATAAGCCTTTATTATTCTGTCAATAGCCTGCGGATGAATTGATTTTTTTTCAGAATGATGCCAGTTAATTTTCTCTGCCATTAACTGCAAGGTAAATGTGCACGGACGAAGCCGCTATTTAAATTGCACAGGATAATGACTCTGCCAAAGTGATAAATAATCAATGATGAAATCCAAAATGAAATTGATGCCATTATTGGCGTCGCTCAGCTTGATAAGTGGTTGCACAGTACTTCCGGGCAGCAATATGTCTACGATGGGGAAAGATGTGATCAAACAGCAAGACGCTGACTTTGATCTCGACCGGATGGTCAATGTGTATCCGCTGACGCCACGGCTGGTTGAGCAATTACGCCCGCGGCCCAATGTCGCGCAACCGAATATGTCGCTGGACCAGGAGATTGCCAGCTATCAGTATCGCGTCGGGCCTGGCGATGTGCTGAATGTCACCGTCTGGGATCACCCGGAATTGACCACGCCAGCGGGCCAGTACCGTAGCTCAAGCGATACCGGCAACTGGGTACAGCCGGACGGCACCATGTTTTATCCCTACATTGGCAAGGTTAGCGTCGTCGGTAAAACTTTGTCAGAGATTCGCAGCGATATTACCGGGCGTTTAGCGAAGTACATCGCGGACCCGCAGGTGGATGTCAATATCGCAGCTTTCCGCTCGCAAAAAGCGTATATCTCCGGCCAGGTGAATAAATCCGGTCAGCAGGCCATTACTAACGTACCGCTAACCGTCCTGGATGCGATTAACGCCGCGGGCGGTCTGACCGATATGGCGGACTGGCGCAACGTCGTGTTGACGCACAACGGCAAAGAACAGCGCATTTCGCTACAGGCGCTGATGCAAAATGGCGATCTTAGCCAGAACCGCTTGCTCTACCCTGGCGACATTCTGTATGTGCCGCGCAATGACGATCTGAAAGTCTTTGTCATGGGCGAAGTGAAAAAACAGAGCACCCTCAAAATGGATTTCAGCGGCATGACGCTCACCGAAGCATTGGGCAATGCGGAAGGCATCGATCTGACCACCTCCAACGCCAGCGGCATTTTTGTGATTCGTCCGTTGAAAGGCGAGGGGGGACGCGGCGGCAAGATCGCCAATATCTACCAGCTTGATATGTCTGACGCCACGTCATTGGTGATGGCGACGGAATTCCGACTTCAGCCTTACGATGTGGTGTACGTCACGACCGCGCCGGTTGCTCGCTGGAACCGTCTGATCAATCAGTTGCTGCCGACCATTAGCGGTGTCCGTTATATGACGGATACGGCCAGCGACATTCATTCCTGGTAATCGTTATGTTTAACAAAATTTTAGTGGTCTGTGTGGGGAATGTTTGCCGTTCCCCGACGGCGGAACGTTTGCTAAAGCGCTTTCATCCCTCGCTGACGGTTGCGTCCGCCGGGTTAGGCGCGCTGGTCGGCAAAGGCGCCGATCCTGCGGCGGCGAGCGTGGCGAGCGCCCACGATCTGTCTTTGGAAAATCACTGCGCAAGGCAAATTTCCGCGCGTCTGTGCCGGGAATATGACCTGATTCTGACGATGGAGAAACGCCACATCGCCGCCCTGTGCGACATTGCGCCGGAAATGCGCGGCAAGGTAATGCTGTTTGGTCACTGGGACAGCGAGCGTGAAATACCGGACCCGTATCGCAAAAGCCGCGATGCGTTTGAGGCGGTGTACACATTACTGGAAAGGTCTGCCCGCCAGTGGGCGCAGGCACTGAATGCAGAGCAGGGAAAACCATGACAGAAAAAGTAAAACAATCTGCGGCGGCTACGGGTAGCGATGAAATCGATATCGGGCGCCTGGTCGGAACGGTGATTGAAGCGCGTTGGTGGGTGTTGGGGACGACGGCCATATTTGCGCTGTGCGCGGTAATTTATACGTTCTTCGCCACGCCCATCTATAGCGCCGATGCGCTGGTACAGATTGAACAAAACGCCGGTAATTCGCTGGTACAGGATATCAACAGCGCATTAGCGAATAAGCCGCCGGCTTCCGATGCGGAAATTCAGCTCATTCGATCGCGCCTGGTGCTGGGGAAGACCGTTGATGATCTGGATCTGGATATTGCCGTCACCAAAAACACCTTTCCGCTGTTCGGCGCCGGGTGGGAGCGGCTGATGGGGCGTCACAATGAAATGGTGAAAGTCACGACATTCACCCGACCAGAGACGATGAGCGGACAGATCTTCACCCTCAAAGTGCTGGGCGACAAACGTTATCAGTTGGTTAGCGACGGCGGATTTAGCGCGCAGGGCGTTGTGGGCCAGCCACTCAATAAAGACGGCGTGACGATGCAGGTAGAGGCGATTGACGCCCGTCCTGATACAGAATTTACGGTGAGTAAATTCTCAACGCTTGGCATGATTAATAACCTGCAAAATAACCTCACCGTAACGGAAACCGGCAAAGATACCGGCGTTCTGAGCCTGACGTTCACGGGAGAAGATCGCGACCAGATCCGCGAAATTCTCAACAGTATTACCCGTAACTATCTGCAACAGGATATTGCGCGGAAATCTGAAGAGGCGGGGAAGAGCCTGGCGTTTCTGGCAAAACAACTGCCGGAAGTCCGCAGCCGTCTGGATGTGGCGGAAAACAAGCTAAACGCTTTCCGCCAGGATAAAGACTCGGTAGATTTACCGCTGGAGGCGAAGGCGGTGCTCGATTCGATGGTTAATATCGACGCCCAGTTGAATGAGTTGACGTTTAAAGAGGCAGAAATTTCCAAGCTCTTTACCAAAGCGCATCCGGCTTACCGCACGCTGCTGGAAAAACGTAAAGCGCTGGAAGATGAAAAAGCCAAACTGAACGGGCGGGTGACGGCGATGCCGAAAACCCAGCAGGAGATTGTGCGTTTGACCCGCGATGTGGAGTCCGGTCAGCAGGTTTATATGCAACTGCTTAATAAACAGCAGGAGCTGAAAATCACCGAAGCCAGCACCGTTGGCGACGTGCGCATCGTTGACCCGGCGATTACCCAGCCGGGCGTGCTGAAGCCGAAAAAGGCGTTGATTATTCTCGGCAGCATTATTCTGGGATTAATGTTATCGATTGTCGGCGTGCTGCTGCGTTCGCTGTTTAATCGCGGTATCGAAAGCCCGCAGGCGCTGGAGGAGCACGGGATCAGCGTCTATGCCAGTATTCCGCTGTCGGAATGGCAAAAAGCGCGCGATAGCGTCAAAACCATTAAAGGAATTAAGCGTTACAAGCAGAGCCAACTGCTGGCGGTGGGCAATCCGACCGATCTGGCGATTGAGGCGATTCGCAGCCTGCGCACCAGCCTACATTTCGCCATGATGCAGGCGCAAAATAATGTACTCATGCTCACAGGCGTCAGCCCCTCTATCGGCAAAACCTTTGTTTGCGCCAACCTGGCGGCCGTCATCAGCCAGACGCATAAACGGGTATTACTGATCGACTGCGATATGCGCAAAGGCTACACCCATGAACTGCTCGGCACCAATAACGTGGACGGCTTATCTGACATTCTGGCGGGCAAAGGCGAGATAGCCTCCTGCGCGAAACCCACGGCGATCGCTAATTTTGATCTTATTCCGCGCGGTCAGGTGCCGCCTAATCCATCGGAACTGCTGATGAGCGAGCGCTTCGGCGAGCTGATCGCCTGGGCAAGCAGCCGCTACGATCTGGTATTAATCGACACGCCGCCGATTCTGGCCGTGACGGACGCCGCGATTGTGGGTCGTCACGTCGGGACGACGCTGATGGTGGCGCGTTATGCCGTCAACACCTTAAAAGAGGTGGAAACCAGTCTGAGCCGTTTTGACCAGAATGGCATTCAGGTCAAAGGCGTCATTCTCAATTCCATTTTCCGCCGGGCGACGGGCTACCAGGATTATGGCTATTACGAGTATGAATACCAGTCAGATTCCAAATAAAAAATAAGGCGTGCCGGATGGCGCGGCCTGTGACTGTAGGCCGGACAAGCGTAGCGCCATGCGGCAAAACTATCTGGGGAATAAGCATGACAACAGACAATCCGCTGATCTCAATTTATATGCCAACCTGGAACAGGCAGCAGTTGGCTATCCGGGCGATTAAATCAGTACTACGTCAGGACTACCGTCACTGGGAGATGATCATCGTGGATGATTGCTCCTCGTCTTATCAGCAGCTACAACAATTTGTTGAGGAGCTGAACGACCCGCGCGTTCGTTATACTCATAACGCCAGGAATACCGGCGCCTGCGCGGTTCGCAACCAGGCCATTATGCAGGCGCAAGGACACTACATTACCGGTATTGATGATGACGATGAATGGACGCCAAACCGTCTGAGCGTGTTTCTGGCCCATAAACACCAGTTAACTACACACGCCTTTTTGTATGCCAACGACTATGTGTGCGAGGGCGAGGTCTACTCTCAGCCTGCCAGCCTGCCGCTGTATCCGAAATCTCCTTATTCGCGCCGCTTATTCTACAAGCGCAATATTATTGGCAATCAGGTTTTTACCTGGGCCTGGCGTTTTAAAGCGTGTTTGTTCGATACCGAACTCAAGGCGGCGCAGGACTACGACATTTTTCTGCGCATGGTGGTGGAGTATGGCGAACCGTGGAAAGTCGAAGAGGCGACGCAAATTTTACATATCAACCACGGCGAGATGCAGATTACCTCTTCGCCGAAAAAGTTCTCCGGCTATTTCCATTTTTATCGTAAGCACAAAGATAAATTCGATCGCGCCAGCAAAAAATACCAGCTTTTTACGCTGTACCAAATTCGCAATAAGCGAATGACCTGGCGCACGTTGCTGACGTTGCTCTCCGTGCGTAACAGCAAACGCCTGGCGGCCGGGCTGCGGGGGCGATAACGATGCTGGAAGACTTACGCGCGAATAGCTGGAGCTTACGCCCCTGTTGCATGGTGCTGGCCTACCGTATCGCTCATTTTTGTTCCGTCTGGCGCAAAAAGAATGTGCTGAATAATCTGTGGGCCGCGCCGGTGCTGGTGCTGTATCGCGTGATCACGGAATGCCTGTTCGGGTATGAAATCCAGGCCGCCGCGACCATTGGTCGGCGGTTCACTATCCATCATGGTTACGCGGTAGTGATCAACAAACATGTCGTCGCCGGTGACGATTTTACCATTCGCCACGGCGTCACCATTGGCAATCGCGGCGCGGACAGCCTGGCTTGTCCGGTGATTGGTCACGGCGTTGAGCTGGGGGCGAATGTCATCCTGCTTGGCGATATTACTATCGGTAATCACGTCACGATTGGCGCGGGTAGCGTGGTGCTTGACAGTATTCCGGACCATGCGCTGGTGGTGGGAGAAAAAGCACGGGTGAAGGTCAGCACATGAATATTCTGCAATTTAATGTACGGCTGGCGGAAGGCGGCGCGGCGGGAGTGGCGTTGGATCTCCATCTGCGGGCGCTGCAAAAAGGGCTGACGTCACGTTTTGTCTATGGTTATGGCAAAGGCGGAAAAAAAAGCGTCAGCCACCACCGTTATCCGCAGGTGATAAAACAGACGCCGCGCGGCACGGCAATCGCTAATATCGCGCTGTTTCGTTTCCTGAATCGCGATCTGTTTGGCAATCTCGACAATCTTTACCGCACGGTTATCCAGACATCCGGCCCGCTGGTGCTGCATTTTCATGTTCTCCACAGTTACTGGCTAAACCTGGCGGACATCGTGACGTTTTGCGAAAAAGTCAAAGCGCAAAAACCGGACGTCACGCTGGTCTGGACGTTGCACGATCACTGGAGCGTCACCGGGCGTTGCGCCTTCACCGACGGTTGCGAGGGCTGGAAAAGCGGCTGCCAAAAATGTCCGACCCTAAGCAATTATCCGCCGGTCAGGGTGGATCGGGCGCACCAGCTTATTGGCGGCAAACGTCAGCGCTTTCGGGACATGCTGCGGCTGGGCTGCCGGTTTATTTCACCGAGCCAGCACGTGGCCGAGGCCTTTAACAGCGTTTATGGCGCGGGGCGCTGCCAGATTATTAACAACGGTATCGATCTGGCGACCGAGGCGATTCTCGCGCAGCTATCACCTGTGCCGCTGAATCCGGGCAAACCGCGGATCGCCATTGTGGCGCATGACTTGCGTTATGACGGCAAAACTGACCAGCGTCTGGTACACGACATGATGGCGCTGGGCGAAAAAATTGAACTGCACACCTTCGGTAAATTTTCGCCTTTTACCGGCCAAAACGTCGTTAATCACGGTTTTGAAACCGATAAGCGCAAATTAATGAGCGCGCTCAATGAGATGGATGCGCTGGTCTTTAGCTCGCGGGTCGATAACTATCCGCTGATCTTGTGTGAAGCGCTCTCGATCGGCGTACCGGTAATCGCCACCCACAGCGAGGCGGCGCAGGAGGTGCTGGCGAAATCCGGCGGCCAGACTTTTGCCGCTACAGATGTACTGCGCCTGGCGCAGCGGCGTAAGCCAGAGATTGCTCAGGCGGTATTTGGCACAACACTGGACGCCTTTCGTATGCGTAGCCGCGTCGCGTACAGCGGTCAACAGATGCTGGAGGAGTATGTCTCGTTCTATCAGAATCTGTAGCTATCTGCTGCTGCCGCTGATCTACCTACTGGTCAATGTCAAGATTGCCCAACTGGGGGAAAGCTTTCCCATTACCATCGTCACTTTTTTACCGCTGTTGCTACTGTTATTTGTGGAACGCATTAGCGTAAAAAAATTGATGATCGCCTTAGGCATCGGCGCAGGGCTTACGGCATTTAACTTCCTGTTCGGCCAGTCGCTGAATGCCGGTAAATATGTCACGTCCACGATGCTGTTTGTCTATATTGTGGTCATTATCGGGATGGTCTGGAGTATCCGATTCAAAACCATTTCCGCGCATAACCACCGAAAGATTTTGCGTTTTTTTTATCTGGTGGTGGGTATGGTGGTCGCGCTCGCCGCGGTTGAGATGGCGCAAATTATCCTTACCGGCGGCAGCAGTATTATGGAAGGAATTTCGAAATATCTCATTTACAGTAATAGCTATGTACTGAACTTCATAAAATTTGGCGGTAAGCGTACCACTGCGCTTTATTTTGAACCGGCATTTTTCGCTTTGGCACTAATCTCAATTTGGCTGAGCATCAAACAGTTTGGTATCAAAACACCGAAAAGCGATGCTATGATTCTGGCAGGGATAATATTATCAGGATCATTTTCAGGGGTAATGACCTTTATCCTGTTTTACCTTCTGGAATGGGCGTTCCAATATTTGAATAAGGATGCGATAAAGAAAAAACTTCCACTGGCGCTGGTCTCATTAACCCTGTTTTTGGTTGGGGTAATTATTGCATTTCCTTATATCGCGACACGACTTGGCGATTTAGGGACGGAAGGCTCATCTTCTTATTATCGTATTGTGGGCCCGTTAGTCATGGTCGGATATTCCTTGACCCATATTGATGGTGTAGTCAGATTTGGCTCACTTTATGAATATGTTGCATCATTCGGAATCTTTAACGGTGCGGATGTCGGGAAAACCATAGACAATGGATTGTATCTACTGATTATTTATTTTTCCTGGTTCGCAGTGCTAATGACGCTGTGGTATATGGGGAAAGTTTTAAAAATGGCGCTAAATGCGTTTGGCGATAATCGCAATTTTCGGGTACAGCTCTATCTTTTTACGCCGGTGTCGCTGTTTTTTACCGGTTCAATATTTAGCCCGGAATATGCTTTTTTAATCGTCTGTCCGTTCATTTTGCGCAAGGCGTTAAAAATTTCATAACGGGGTGGTGGCATGTTTTTAAGCGTCGTTACCGTCGCCTTTCGCAATTACGAAGGGGTGGTAAAAACCTGGCGCTCGCTGCGCAATCTGGCGCGCGATCCGGGTCTGTCATTTGAATGGATCGTAGTGGATGGCGGTTCGGAGGACGGCACGCGCGAATTTCTGCAAAAACGTCACGGTGAGTTTAACCTGCGTTTTATCAGTGAAAAGGATCGCGGTATTTATGATGCCATGAACAAAGGCATTGCGCTGGCGCAGGGGCGCTATACCCTGTTTCTTAATTCCGGTGATGCGTTCCATGATGATGCCGCGCTGTTTGTCCGCCAACTGGCGCGGCAAAAGGGCGAGGCGATGTATATTGGCGACGCGCTGCTGGATTTCGGCGACGGGCATAAAATACGCCGGAAGGCTAAACCCGGGTATTATATCTACCATAGTTTGCCAGCCAGCCATCAGGCGATATTTTTCCCGACGGCAGCGTTAAAAAAGTATCCTTATGATCTGCAATATCATGTCTCTTCAGATTATGCGCTGGCGGCCCGTCTCTATAAAGCAGGCTATCCTTTTCGGCGAATTAACGGACTGGTATCTGAATTTTCGATGGGCGGCGTGTCAACCTCGAATAATCTGGAATTATGTCAGGATGCAAAAAACGTACAGCGAAAAATATTACGTGTGCCAGGGTTTTGGGCGCAATTATCCTATTTATTACGTCTGAAAACGACGGGTAAAACAAAAGCGCGGTATAACAAAGTCTAATCACCGGGAGTTATTATGCAGGATCTTAGCGGCTTTACGGTGCCGAAGGGGTTCCGCGGCGCTAATGCGCTAAAAGTACAATTATGGTGGGCGGTACAGGCGACATTATTCGCCGGGTCGCCGCAAATATTGTATCGCTGGCGAGCCTTTTTGCTGCGTCTGTTTGGCGCCAAAATTGGAAAGAATGTGGTTATTCGACCGTCAGTAAAAATTACCTATCCGTGGAAATTAACCGTCGGCGATTATGCCTGGGTAGGCGACGACGCTGTGTTATATACGTTGGGTGAAATTAATATTGGCGCACATGCGGTCATTTCACAAAAAGGGTATTTGTGTACCGGTAGCCATGATTATACCAGCGCTCATTTCGATATTAACGCCGCGCCGATTGTTATTGGCGAAAAATGTTGGCTGGCGACCGATGTTTTTGTCGCGCCCGGCGTGACGATAGGTCATGGCACCGTCGTCGGCGCGCGCAGCAGCGTATTTAAATCATTACCGGCAAATGCGATTTGTCGGGGCAATCCCGCAGTGGTAACGCGCCAGCGCGTTCAGAAAGTTACTCCCTAACGGGACTATTTGAGGAAATGAAAATGTCAAAAGTCGCTCTCATTACTGGCGTAACCGGACAGGATGGGTCTTACCTGGCAGAATTTCTGCTGGAAAAAGGGTATGAGGTGCATGGTATCAAGCGCCGCGCGTCATCGTTTAATACCGAGCGCGTGGACCATATTTATCAGGACCCGCACAGCTGCAACCCGAAATTTCATCTGCATTATGGCGACCTGACCGACGCCTCCAACCTGACCCGCATTTTACAGGAAGTGCAGCCGGATGAGGTCTACAACCTGGGCGCAATGAGCCACGTGGCGGTGTCGTTTGAGTCGCCGGAATATACCGCCGATGTGGATGCGATGGGCACGCTGCGCCTGCTGGAGGCGATTCGCTTCCTCGGTCTTGAAAAGAAAACGCGGTTCTACCAGGCCTCCACCTCTGAACTGTACGGTCTGGTGCAGGAAATTCCGCAGAAAGAGACCACGCCGTTCTACCCGCGTTCCCCCTATGCGGTGGCGAAACTGTACGCCTACTGGATCACCGTCAACTACCGTGAATCCTACGGTATTTACGCCTGTAACGGCATTCTGTTTAACCATGAGTCCCCGCGTCGCGGCGAAACCTTCGTCACCCGTAAGATCACCCGCGCCATCGCCAATATCGCGCAGGGACTGGAGTCCTGCCTGTATCTCGGCAACATGGACTCGCTGCGCGACTGGGGCCATGCGAAAGATTACGTGCGGATGCAGTGGATGATGTTACAGCAGGAGCAGCCGGAAGATTTCGTGATTGCCACCGGCGTGCAGTATTCCGTGCGCCAGTTTGTGGAGCTGGCGGCGGCGCAACTGGGGATAAAACTGCGCTTTGAAGGCGAAGGCATTAATGAGAAAGGGATCGTGGTATCCGTTACCGGACACGATGCGCCGGGCGTGAAACCGGGGGATGTGATTGTGGCCGTTGATCCGCGTTATTTCCGTCCGGCGGAAGTGGAAACCCTGCTGGGCGACCCGTCCAAAGCGCATGAGAAACTGGGCTGGAAACCGGAAATCACCCTGTCGGAGATGGTCTCCGAGATGGTGGCGAACGATCTGGAGGCCGCGAAAAAACACTCACTGCTGAAATCTCACGGTTACGAGGTGGCCATCGCGCTGGAGTCCTGAGAATGAATAAGCAACGAATTTTTGTGGCGGGCCATCGCGGGATGGTGGGCTCCGCCATTGTACGGCAGCTTGCGCAGCGCGGCGACGTGGAACTGGTACTGCGCACCCGCGATGAGCTGGATCTGCTCGACGGGCGTGCGGTACAGGCGTTCTTTGCCGGGGCGGGTATCGACCAGGTTTATCTGGCGGCGGCGAAAGTGGGCGGCATTGTCGCCAACAACACGTATCCGGCGGATTTTATTTATGAAAACATGATGATAGAGAGCAACATTATTCACGCCGCGCACCTGCACAACGTGAACAAACTGCTGTTTCTCGGTTCGTCCTGTATCTATCCGAAACTGGCAAGGCAGCCGATGGCGGAAAGCGAGCTGCTGCAGGGGACGCTGGAGCCGACCAACGAGCCGTATGCCATCGCCAAGATCGCCGGGATTAAACTGTGCGAGTCCTACAACCGGCAGTACGGTCGCGACTACCGTTCGGTGATGCCGACCAACCTGTACGGCCCGCATGACAATTTCCACCCGGACAATTCACATGTGATCCCGGCGCTGCTGCGTCGCTTTCATGAGGCTGCGCAGAGCCACGCGCCGGAGGTGGTCGTGTGGGGCAGCGGCACGCCGATGCGCGAATTTCTGCACGTTGACGATATGGCGGCGGCCAGCATTCACGTGATGGAGCTGGCGCGCGAAGTGTGGCAGGAGAACACCGCCCCGATGCTGTCGCACATTAACGTCGGCACTGGCGTGGACTGCACTATCCGCGAGCTGGCTCAGACCATCGCAAAGGTGGTGGGTTACCAGGGCCGGGTGGTGTTCGATGCCGCGAAGCCGGACGGCACGCCGCGTAAATTGCTCGACGTCACGCGCCTGCATCAGCTTGGCTGGTATCACGAAATTTCACTGGAGGCAGGGCTTGCCGGTACTTACCAGTGGTTCCTTGAGAATCAGCAACGGTTCCGGGGGTGACAATGTTTTTACGTCAGGAAGATTTCGCCGCCGTGGTGCGGACCACGCCCCTCATCTCCCTCGATTTCATTGTGGAAAACGGCCAGGGGAAAATTTTACTGGGTCAGCGTCTCAACCGTCCGGCGCAGGGCTACTGGTTTGTGCCGGGGGGGCGGGTGTGCAAAGACGAAACGCTGGAGGCCGCTTTTGCACGCCTGACGCAGGCGGAACTGGGCGTGCGTCTGCCGCTGGCGGCAGGGACGTTTTATGGCGTCTGGCAGCACTTCTATGACGACAACTTTTCCGGTGAGGATTTTTCAACTCACTACATCGTGCTCGGCTTTCGTCTGCGCGTGGCGGAGAGCGATTTACGCCTGCCTGACGCGCAGCATGGCAGTTACCGCTGGCTGACGCCGGAACAGCTGCTGGCAAGCGATAATGTTCATGAGAACAGTCGGGCCTACTTCTCTCCTGACGCGCCGGCGGTGGGCCTATGAAGATCCTGGTCTATGGCATTAACTATTCACCGGAACTGACCGGTATCGGCAAATATACCGGCGAAATGGTGGCGTGGATGGCGCGGGAAGGCCATGAGGTGCGGGTCATTACTGCGCCGCCGTACTACCCGCAGTGGAAGGTCGGTGAGCGCTATTCCGCCTGGCGCTATCGCCGGGAAGAGGGCGAGGCTACCGTCTGGCGCTGCCCGCTGTATGTGCCGAAACAGCCCTCCACCCTAAAACGACTGCTTCATCTGGGGAGCTTTGCATTGAGCAGTTTTTTCCCACTGATGGCGCAGCGTCGCTGGAAGCCGGATCGGATTATCGGCGTTGTACCGACGCTCTTTTGTACGCCGGGAATGCGTCTGCTGGCGACACTCTCCGGCGCGCGTACCGTACTGCATATTCAGGATTACGAAGTGGACGCCATGCTCGGCTTAGGAATGGCGGGAAAAGGCAAGCGCGGCAGCGTAGCGCGGTTAGCGACGGCCTTTGAACGCAGCGCGCTGCGTAACGTTGATAATGTTTCGACCATCTCTCGCTCCATGATGAATAAAGCGCGGGAAAAGGGCGTCGCGGCGGAAAAAATCCTCTTTTTTCCGAACTGGTCGGAAGTGGCGCGCTTTCAGGACGTTAATGACGCTGACGTGACGGCTTTGCGTCAGCAGCTTGGCTTGCCAGAGGGCAAAAAAATTGTGCTTTATTCCGGCAATATCGGCGAAAAACAAGGGCTGGAAAAGGTAATTGACGCCGCGGAACGATTACGCGATCGACCGCTGATTTTCGCGATTGTCGGCCAGGGGGGCGGCAAGGCGCGGCTGGAGAACATGGCCCGCGAACGCGGCCTGGCAAATATTAAATTCCTCCCGCTGCAGCCTTACGACGCCTTACCCGCGCTGCTGAAAATGGGCGACTGCCATCTGGTGGTGCAAAAGCGCGGCGCGGCGGATGCGGTGCTGCCCTCCAAGCTGACTAACATTCTGGCGGTCGGCGGCAATGCGGTGATTACCGCTGAGCCGCACACCGAATTAGGACAACTTTGCGCGCGTTATCCGGGCATCGCCGTTTGCGTGGAGCCGGAGTCGACCGACGCGCTGGTCAACGGGATTAGCCAGGCGCTCGCCATGCCGAAAAACAACACGACGGCACGTGAATACGCCGAACGCACGCTCAATAAAGAGAACGTGCTACGCCAATTTATTGCAGATATTCGGGGATGATAATGCGTCAGACAAAACTTTACCCGGTTGTGATGGCCGGTGGCTCCGGTAGCCGATTGTGGCCGCTTTCTCGCGTGCTTTATCCAAAACAGTTTTTGTGCCTGAAAGGCGATCTCACCATGCTGCAAACCACCATTTGCCGTCTGAACGGCGTGGAGTGCGAAAGCCCGGTGGTTATCTGCAACGAACAGCACCGTTTTATCGTTGCCGAGCAGCTCCGCCAGCTCAATAAGCTGACGGAGAACATTATTCTTGAGCCCGCCGGGCGCAATACCGCGCCGGCGATTGCGTTGGCGGCGCTGGCGGCGACGCGCCAGCATACGGACTGCGATCCGCTGATGCTGGTACTGGCGGCGGATCATGCAATCGCCAATGAAGAGGCCTTCCGCGACGCGGTACGCGGCGCCATGCCCTATGCCGACGCGGGCAAACTGGTGACCTTCGGTATCGTGCCGGATCTGCCGGAAACCGGCTATGGCTATATCCGGCGTGGTGATGTCGTGCCGGGCGCGACGGATGCGGTGGCTTTTGAGGTGGCGCAGTTCGTTGAGAAGCCGGGGCTGGAAACCGCTCAGGCCTACGTCGCCAGCGGCGATTACTACTGGAACAGCGGCATGTTTCTGTTCCGCGCCGGCCGCTATCTGGAGGAGCTGAAAAAGTTCCGCCCCGATATTCTGGCCGCCTGTGAACAGGCGATGCGCGGCGTCGATCCGGATCTTGACTTCATTCGCGTGGATGAAGAGGCCTTCCTCGCCTGTCCGGAAGAGTCCATTGACTACGCGGTGATGGAGCGGACGGCGGACGCGGTGGTGATGCCAATGGACGCGGGCTGGAGCGATGTCGGCTCGTGGTCCTCGCTGTGGGAAATCAGCGCCCACACCCCGGAGGGAAACGTCCACCACGGCGACGTCATCAGCCATAAAACGGAAAACAGCTACGTTTACGCCGAATCCGGCCTGGTGACCACCGTCGGCGTGAAAGATCTGGTGGTGGTGCAGACCAAAGACGCCGTGTTGATTGCCGATCGCCACGCGGTGCAGGACGTGAAAAAGGTGGTGGAGAAGATCAAGGCCGACGGACGCCATGAGCACCACATGCACCGCGAGGTTTACCGCCCGTGGGGCAAATACGACTCCATCGACGCGGGCGAGCGCTATCAGGTGAAGCGCATTACCGTCAAGCCGGGGGAAGGACTGTCGGTGCAGATGCACCATCACCGCGCCGAGCACTGGGTGGTGGTGGCGGGGACCGCCAGAGTCACCATCAACGGCGAGGTTAAGCTGCTCGGTGAAAACGAGTCCATCTATATTCCGCTGGGGGCGACTCACTGTCTGGAAAATCCGGGAAAAATACCGCTCGATTTAATTGAAGTGCGTTCCGGCTCGTATCTCGAAGAGGACGACGTGGTGCGGTTCGAGGATCGTTACGGGCGGGTCTGACGCCTGCAATTATGCCCGGTAAGCGCAACGCGCATCCGGCAATGAATAACAATAACGATGTTGGCCATTTACGGTCAGGGCTAACTGTTGCCTGAAGAAGGGTAAGAACATGACAAAATTAACCTGTTTCAAGGCCTACGACATTCGCGGCAGGCTGGGCGAAGAGCTCAATGAAGATATCGCGTGGCGGATTGGCCGCGCCTACGGCGAATATTTAAAACCGAAAACCATCGTGCTGGGCGGCGACGTGCGTCTGACCAGCGAGGCGCTGAAGCTGGCGCTGGCGAAAGGGTTACAGGACGCGGGTGTCGACGTGCTGGATATCGGTATGTCCGGCACCGAAGAGATTTACTTCGCCACCTTCCACCTCGGCGTGGACGGCGGTATTGAGGTGACCGCCAGCCATAACCCGATGGACTACAACGGTATGAAGCTGGTACGCGAGGGCGCCCGCCCGATAAGCGGCGACACCGGTCTGCGCGACGTTCAGCGTCTGGCGGAAGCGGGCGACTTCCCGCCGGTGAACGAGGCCGCGCGCGGCAGCTACAGACAAATCAGCCTGCGCGACGCCTACATCGGCCACCTGCTCGGCTATATCAGTGTTAACAATCTCACCCCGCTGAAGCTGGTGTTTAACGCCGGCAACGGCGCGGCGGGGCCGGTCATTGACGCCATCGAAGCGCGCCTGAAGGCGCTGGGCGCGCCGGTGGAGTTCATCAAAATCCATAACACCCCGGACGGCACCTTCCCGAACGGCATTCCCAACCCGTTGCTGCCGGAGTGTCGCGACGACACCCGCAAGGCCGTTATTGAACACGGGGCGGACATGGGCATCGCCTTTGACGGCGACTTCGACCGCTGCTTCCTGTTCGATGAGAAAGGGCAGTTTATCGAGGGGTACTACATCGTCGGGCTGCTGGCGGAAGCATTTCTGGAAAAACACCCGGGGGCGAAGATTATCCACGACCCGCGCCTGACCTGGAACACGGAGGCAGTGGTGACGGCGGCGGGCGGGACGCCGGTGATGTCAAAAACCGGGCACGCCTTTATCAAGGAGCGGATGCGTACGGAGGATGCCGTTTATGGCGGGGAAATGAGCGCGCATCACTATTTTCGTGATTTTGCCTACTGCGACAGCGGGATGATCCCGTGGCTGCTGGTGGCGGAGCTGGTGTGCCTGAAGGGACAGTCGCTGGGTGAACTGGTCCGCGACCGGATGGCGGCGTTCCCGGCGAGCGGGGAAATCAACAGCAGGCTGGCGGAGCCGGCGGCGGCCATCGCGCGGGTGGAAGCGCACTTCGCGGAAGAGGCGCAGGCGGTGGATCGCACGGACGGTCTCAGCATGTCATTCCCGGACTGGCGTTTCAACCTGCGCTCGTCGAACACCGAACCGGTGGTGCGCCTGAATGTGGAATCACGCGGCGATATTCCGCTGATGGAAGCGCGAACACGCACTCTGCTGGCGCTGCTGAATCAGTAACGTCAGATCTCCCCTTACCGCCTGCGGGTAAGGGGCCAATCACAGGAACAACGATGACAAATCTAAAAAAGCGCGAACGAGCCAAAACCAATGCATCGTTAATCTCTATGGTGCAACGCTTTTCAGATATCACCATCATGTTTGGCGGGCTGTGGTTCATCTGTGAAGTCAGTGGACTGCCATTCCTGTACATGCACCTGTTGGTGGCGCTGATTACGCTGGTTGTTTTTCAAATGCTGGGCGGGATAACCGATTTTTATCGCTCCTGGCGCGGCGTCAAAATGTCGACAGAGTTAACGCTGTTACTGCAAAACTGGACGCTGAGCCTGATCTTCAGCGCCGGTCTGGTGGCGTTTAATGATGACTTTGACAACCGCCTCGCCACCTGGCTGGCCTGGTATGCGCTGTCCAGCCTGGGCTTAGTGTTATGCCGTTCATTTATTCGTTTCGGCGCGGGCTGGCTACGCAATCGTGGTTATAACACTCGCCGGGTCGCCGTCGCCGGAGATTTGCCTGCGGGCCAGGCGTTGCTGGATAGCTTCCGTAATGAGCCGTGGCTGGGTTTTGAGGTGGTGGGCGTCTATCACGATCCCAAACCGGGCGGCGTCTCTGCTGACTGGGCCGGGAACTTTGAGCAGTTAATTGACGATGCGAAAGCCTCGCGAATTCACAATGTTTATATCGCCATGTCAATGAGCGACGGCGCCATGGTGAAAAAACTGGTGCGCGAGCTGGCCGACACCACCTGCTCGGTGATCCTTATTCCCGATGTGTTCACCTTTAATATTCTCCACTCGCGCGTGGAGGAGATGAGCGGCGTTCCGGTCGTTCCGCTATATGACACGCCGCTATCAGGGATTAACCGTCTGCTTAAACGGGCAGAGGATATCGTGCTGGCGTCGCTGATTCTGCTGCTCATCTCACCGGTACTGTGCTGTATTGCGCTGGCGGTCAAATTGAGCTCGCCCGGGCCGGTGATTTTCCGTCAGACGCGCTACGGGATGGACGGCAAGCCGATCAAAGTCTGGAAGTTCCGCTCAATGAAGGTGATGGAGAACGATAAGGTCGTTACCCAGGCGACGCAAAACGATCCGCGCGTCACCCGGGTAGGTAACTTTTTGCGTCGTACCTCGCTGGATGAATTGCCGCAGTTTATCAACGTATTAACTGGCGGGATGTCCATCGTCGGTCCTCGCCCGCACGCGGTGGCGCATAACGAACAGTATCGTCAGTTGATTGAAGGTTACATGCTACGCCACAAGATGAAACCGGGCATCACCGGCTGGGCGCAAATTAATGGCTGGCGCGGTGAGACCGATACGCTGGAGAAAATGGAAAAACGCGTGGAATTCGACCTGGAATACATCCGCGAATGGAGTATTTGGTTCGATATCAAAATCGTTTTTCTGACGATTTTTAAAGGGTTTGTTAATAAAGCGGCGTATTAAGAACCTGACCCACAAGGCTATTTTACTTGCCATATTGCACCAGGGCAGTGCTCAATCTGGCTGCGCCAATGACGCCTTGTGAGCAGGTTCTGGAGAAAAGAATGAGTTTACGACAAAAAACGATCAGCGGCGCTAAATGGTCGGCTATCGCCACGATAGTGATTATCGGTCTGGGGTTAATTCAGATGACGGTGCTGGCGCGGATCATCGACAACCACCAGTTTGGCCTGTTGACCGTCTCGCTGGTGATTATCGCGCTGGCCGACACGATCTCGGACTTTGGCATCGCGAACTCGATTATCCAGCGTAAAACGATTGGGCATCTGGAGCTGACCACGCTCTACTGGCTAAACGTTGGGCTTGGGATTGTGGTATTTGCGGTGGTCTTTTGGCTGAGCGATGCGATTGCCCATGTTTTGCATAACCCGGATCTCGCGCCGTTAATCAAAACGTTGTCGCTGGCGTTCATCGTGATCCCTCACGGGCAGCAGTTCCGCGCGCTGATGCAAAAAGAGCTGGAGTTCAATAAGATCGGCATGATCGAAACGACCTCCGTGCTGGCGGGGTTCACCTTTACGGTGATTAGCGCCCATTACTGGCCGCTGGCGTTAACCGCGATTCTCGGCTATCTGGTGAACAGTGCGGTGCGAACGCTGCTGTTTGGTTACTTTGGCCGCAAGATTTACCGTCCGGGGCTGCATTTTTCGCTGGCATCGGTGTCCACGAACCTGCGTTTTGGCGCGTGGCTGACGGCGGACAGTATCGTCAATTACATCAACACGAATTTATCGACGCTGGTACTGGCGAGAATTCTCGGCGCAAGCGTCGCCGGGGGATATAACCTCGCGTACAACGTGGCGGTTGTGCCGCCGGCGAAGCTTAATCCCATCATTACTCGCGTGCTATTTCCGGCATTCGCCAAAATCCAGGACGATACCGAGAAGCTGCGCGTCAACTTCTATAAGTTGCTTTCCGTGGTGGGAATTATCAATTTTCCCGCGCTGTTGGGCCTGATGGTAGTGGCGAACAATTTTGTGCCGTTAGTGTTTGGCGAGAAGTGGAACAGCATTATCCCGATCCTGCAATTGCTGTGCGTGGTGGGGCTGTTGCGCTCGGTCGGCAACCCGATTGGTTCGCTGCTGATGGCGAAAGCGCGCGTGGATATCAGCTTTAAATTCAACGTCTTTAAAACGTTTCTGTTTATCCCGGCAATTCTCATTGGCGGCCATCTGGCGGGGGCGATTGGCGTGACGCTGGGGTTCCTGGTGGTGCAAATCATCAACACCATTCTGAGCTATTTCGTGATGATTAAGCCGGTACTCGGCTCCAGCTATCGTCAGTATATTCTCAGCCTGTGGCTACCGTTTTATCTCTCATTGCCAACATTTATTACCAGCTACGGCGCAGGAAAGCTGGTCGACGGTTATTTACCGTTGTCGGGGGTATTCGCACTACAGGTTATGGTCGGTATTTTGAGTTTTATTTTAATGATTATTTTTTCACGCAATGCGCTGGTGATGGAAATTAAAAATCAGCTTGTTGGCAGTGCAAAACTGAAAAAGTTATTACGTGTCGGATGACGGGGATATAAGAGGCTATTTATGAAATTATTAATTTTAGGCAACCACACATGCGGCAACCGTGGTGATAGCGCCATTATGCGCGGTTTGCTTGATGCCATCCGTCAACAGGCGCCAGAGGCGGAGATGGATGTGATGAGCCGTTTCCCGGTGAGTTCCGCCTGGTTGCAGGGGCGCCCGATTATTGCCGACCCGCTGTATCAGTTAAGCCAGAAACAGCAGGCGGCGGCAGGGCTTAACGGTCGGGTGAAAAAAGTATTACGCCGTCGTTTTCAGCATAAAATTTTATTGTCTAAAGTCGCCCAGGAAGGATCGCTGCGTAATTTTGCTATCGCGCCGGAATTTGCCGAATTCGCGCAATTTATTGCGCAGTATGACGCCGTCATTCAGGTGGGCGGTTCAAACTATGTCGACTTATACGGTTTGACTCACTTTGAATATCCGCTGTGCGCGTTTATGGCGAACAAACCAATTTATATGGTGGGACATAGCGTCGGCCCTTTCCAGAACCCTGACTTTAGCCAGCTCGCCAATTATGTTTTTGGACGCACCAGTGCGTTGATCCTGCGTGAAACCGTCAGCCGCGATCTGATGACCGCCGCGCAGATCGATACCCGGAAAGTGGAGCAGGGGGTGGATACCGCCTGGTTAGTCGAACGCCGTCACGACGAGTTTGTCGCCAGTTATGCTGTGCAGCACTGGCTGGACGTCACCGCGCGCCGCAAAACCGTCGCGATTACGTTGCGCGATCTGGAGCCGTTTGATAAACGCCTGGGCACCACTCAGCAGGTCTATGAGCAGGCATTTGCCCAGGTCGTGAATCGCCTGATTGCGGACGGTTATCAGGTACTGGCGCTGTCAACCTGCACCAGTATCGATCGCTATAACCGCGATGACCGGATGGTTGCGTTACGGATGGCGAAGTATGTAAACGACTCAGAGCATTTCCATATCGCGATGGACGAACTCAATGACGTGGAAATCGGAAAGATCCTCGCCTCCTGCGTACTGACCATCGGGACGCGCCTGCATTCCGCCATTATCTCCATGAATTTTGGCACACCCGCCATCGCCATTAATTATGAACATAAATCCGCCGGGATTATGCAGCAGCTAGGCCTGGCGGAATTGGCCATCGATATCCGTCACTTGCTGAACGGTTCATTACAAAGCGTGGTGGCCGATACGCTCAATCAATTGCCTGCGCTAAAGGCAAAAGTGGCTAACGCCGTCACCGAGGAGCGGGCGAAAGGGTTCACGATGATCAAATCTGTTCTCGACAGAATTCGGGAGGCGCAATGAAAGTCAGCTTTTTTCTGCTGAAATTTCCACTCTCATCGGAAACCTTTGTGCTGAATCAGATTACTGCGTTTATTGATATGGGCCATGAGGTGGAGATTGTCGCGTTACAAAAAGGCGATACCCAACATACTCACGCCGCCTGGGAGAAGTATGGCCTGGCGGCGAAAACCCGCTGGTTACAGGATGAGCCCCAGGGACGGCTGGCGAAACTGCGCTACCGGGCATGTAAAACGCTGCCGGGGCTGCATCGGGCGGCGACCTGGAAAGCGCTCAATTTTACCCGCTATGGCGATGAATCACGCAATTTGATCCTTTCCGCGATTTGCGCGCAGGTGAGCCACCCTTTTGTGGCGGATGTGTTCATCGCACACTTTGGTCCGGCGGGCGTGACGGCGGCCAAACTACGCGAACTGGGCGTGCTTCGCGGCAAAATTGCGACTATTTTCCACGGGATTGATATCTCCAGCCGCGAAGTGCTCAGTCATTACACGCCGGAGTATCAGCAGTTGTTTCGTCGTGGCGATCTGATGCTGCCCATCAGCGAACTGTGGGCCGGTCGCCTGAAAAGTATGGGCTGTCCGCCGGAAAAGATTGCCGTTTCGCGCATGGGCGTCGACATGACGCGTTTTACCCATCGTTCGGTGAAAGCGCCAGGGATGCCGCTGGAGATGATTTCCGTCGCGCGCCTGACAGAAAAAAAAGGCCTGCATGTGGCGATTGAAGCCTGTCGGCAACTGAAAGCACAGGGCGTGGCGTTTCGCTACCGCATTCTGGGGATTGGCCCGTGGGAACGTCGGCTGCGCACGCTCATCGAGCAGTATCAGCTAGAGGATGTCATTGAGATGCCGGGGTTTAAACCGAGCCATGAAGTGAAGGCGATGCTGGATGACGCCGATGTTTTTTTGCTGCCGTCGATTACCGGTACGGATGGCGATATGGAAGGTATTCCGGTAGCGCTGATGGAGGCGATGGCGGTAGGGATTCCCGTGGTATCTACCGTGCATAGCGGTATTCCGGAACTGGTGGAGGCCGGCAAATCCGGCTGGCTGGTGCCGGAAAACGATGCGCAGGCGCTGGCGGCCCGACTCGCTGAGTTCAGCCGGATTGACCACGACACGCTGGAGTCGGTGATCACGCGCGCCCGTGAAAAAGTGGCGCAAGATTTTAATCAGCAGGCGATTAATCGCCAGTTAGCCAGCCTGCTACAAACGATATAAACGAGGTGGTATGCCCGCGACTAAATTCTCCCGACGTACCCTCCTGACGGCAGGTTCTGCGCTTGCTGTTCTTCCTTTTCTGCGCGCCTTGCCGGTACAGGCGCGTGAACCTCGCGAGACCGTCGATATTAAGGATTATCCGGCGGATGACGGTATCGCCTCGTTCAAACAGGCCTTCGCCGACGGACAGACCGTGGTCGTACCGCCAGGATGGGTGTGTGAAAATATCAATGCGGCGATAACGATTCCGGCGGGAAAAACGCTGCGGGTACAGGGCGCGGTGCGTGGGAATGGCCGGGGACGGTTTATTTTGCAGGACGGGTGTCAGGTGGTGGGGGAGCAGGGCGGCAGTCTGCACAATGTGACGCTGGATGTTCGCGGGTCGGACTGTGTGATTAAAGGCGTGGCGATGAGCGGCTTTGGCCCCGTCGCGCAAATTTTCATCGGTGGTAAGGAACCGCAGGTGATGCGTAATCTCATTATCGATGACATCACCGTTACCCACGCCAACTACGCCATTCTCCGCCAGGGATTTCATAACCAAATGGACGGCGCGCGGATTACGCATAGCCGCTTTAGCGATTTACAGGGGGACGCCATTGAGTGGAATGTCGCGATTCACGACCGCGACATCCTGATTTCCGATCATGTCATCGAACGCATTGATTGTACCAATGGCAAAATCAACTGGGGGATCGGCATCGGGCTGGCGGGTAGCACCTATGACAATAGTTATCCTGAAGACCAGGCAGTAAAAAACTTTGTGGTGGCCAATATTACCGGATCTGATTGCCGACAGCTGGTGCACGTAGAAAATGGCAAACATTTCGTCATTCGCAATGTCAAAGCCAAAAACATCACGCCCGATTTCAGTAAAAAGGCGGGTATTGATAACGCAACGATCGCCATTTATGGCTGTGATAATTTCGTCATTGATAATATTGACATGACGAATAGTGCCGGGATGCTTATCGGCTATGGCGTTGTTAAAGGAAAATACCTGTCAATTCCGCAAAACTTTAAATTAAACGCTATTCGGTTGGATAATCGCCAGGTTGCTTATAAATTACGCGGCATTCAAATTTCCTCCGGCAACGCTCCTTCGTTTGTCGCTATCACTAACGTGCGGATGACGCATGCCACACTGGAGCTGCATAACCAACCGCAGCATCTTTTCCTGCGTAATATCAATGTGATGCAAACTTCAGCGATTGGCCCAGCGTTAAAAATGCATTTCGATTTGCGTAAAGATGTCCGTGGTCAATTTATGGCCCGCCAGGACACGCTGCTTTCCCTCGCTAATGTTCATGCCATCAATGAAAACGGGCAGAGTTCCGTGGATATCGACAGGATTAATCACCAAACCGTGAATGTCGAAGCAGTGAATTTTTCGCTGCCGAAGCGGGGAGGGTAAGTACCGCTATTTTTACGAAAATTCCTGGGAAAAAGTTGTTCATACTTAATGTTATGGTGCCGACTAAGACGTAATGTAGAGCGTGCCATCATTATCCCTGGCAGCAGAGTAATTCATGCTGGCGAAAACAAGCTAAAGAGCTATAATTCAGCAACCATTTTACAGGTGGAAGAAACAATGATGAATTTGAAAGCAGTTATACCGGTAGCGGGTTTGGGTATGCATATGTTGCCTGCCACCAAGGCAATCCCAAAAGAGATGCTACCGATCGTCGACAAGCCAATGATTCAGTACATTGTCGATGAGATTGTGGCTGCAGGGATCAAAGAAATCGTACTGGTGACTCACGCGTCCAAAAACGCCGTTGAGAACCACTTCGACACCTCTTATGAACTTGAATCACTTCTTGAACAGCGCGTTAAGCGTCAGCTTTTGGCGGAAGTGCAATCTATCTGCCCACCGGGCGTGACGATTATGAACGTTCGCCAGGCGCAGCCGTTAGGGCTGGGGCACTCTATTCTGTGCGCGCGTCCGGTCGTGGGCGATAACCCTTTCATTGTGGTACTCCCGGATATTATTATTGATGATGCTACCGCCGATCCGCTGCGCTATAACCTTGCGGCGATGGTGGCGCGTTTCAATGAAACGGGTCGCAGCCAGGTGCTGGCGAAGCGCATGAAAGGTGATTTATCGGAGTATTCCGTTATCCAGACGAAAGAACCTCTGGATAATGAAGGCAAAGTCAGCCGGATTGTGGAGTTTATCGAAAAACCGGATCAGCCGCAGACGCTGGATTCCGATTTGATGGCGGTAGGCCGTTATGTGCTTTCAGCCGACATCTGGGCGGAACTGGAAAGAACCGAACCGGGCGCCTGGGGCCGCATCCAGCTCACCGATGCTATTGCTGAACTGGCGAAAAAACAGTCGGTTGACGCGATGCTAATGACGGGTGACAGCTATGACTGCGGTAAAAAAATGGGCTACATGCAGGCATTTGTGAAGTACGGGCTGCGCAACCTGAAAGAAGGAGCCAAGTTCCGTAAGAGCATAGAGCAGCTTTTGCATGAATAAGTATTAACAACCGTGATAAATGGTTGGTGATAAACATAATAACGGCAGTGAACATTCGAAGCGGCAAGTTGGCTGAAACGAGTGTTGACTGCCGTTTTAGTTTTGTATAAAGGGCTTAAGTAACAAGGGGTTATCTGGAGCATTTTAATGCTGATTTTATAAGATTAATCCTTGTTTCCGGATGCAATTAATAAGACAATTAGCGTTTAAGTTTTAGTGAGCTTTGCCCTGCTGGGCGAGGTTTGTAACAAGTCGATATGTACGCAGTGCACTGGTAGCTGATGAGCCAGGGGCGGTAGCGTGTGTAACGACTTGAGCAATTAATTTTTATTGGCAAATTAAATACCACATTAAATACGCCTTATGGAATAGAAAAGTGAAGATACTTATTACTGGCGGGGCAGGTTTTATTGGATCAGCTGTTGTCCGCCATATTATTAAGAATACACAGGACACTGTAGTTAATATTGATAAATTAACCTACGCCGGTAATCTTGAATCCCTTTCTGATATTTCTGAAAGTAATCGCTACAATTTTGAACACGCGGATATTTGTGATTCCGCTGAAATAACGCGTATTTTTGAGCAGTACCAGCCGGACGCGGTGATGCATTTGGCTGCGGAAAGTCATGTGGACCGTTCGATTACCGGGCCAGCAGCATTTATTGAAACCAATATCGTCGGCACCTATGTACTTCTTGAAGTTGCGCGTAAATACTGGTCTGCGCTTGGCGAAGATAAAAAAAATAATTTTCGTTTTCATCATATTTCCACTGATGAAGTTTACGGCGATTTACCGCATCCTGATGAAGTTGAAAACAGCGTTACGCTGCCGTTATTTACTGAAACGACGGCATATGCGCCAAGTAGCCCCTATTCTGCGTCAAAAGCATCCAGCGATCATTTAGTCCGTGCCTGGCGGCGTACCTATGGTCTACCAACGATCGTTACCAATTGTTCTAATAACTATGGCCCTTATCACTTCCCTGAAAAACTGATTCCACTGGTCATTTTGAATGCGCTGGAAGGAAAGTCTTTGCCAATTTATGGCAAAGGGGATCAGATTCGCGATTGGCTATATGTAGAAGATCATGCTCGCGCGCTTCATATGGTAGTGACTGAAGGCAAGGCAGGGGAGACTTATAACATTGGTGGCCACAATGAGAAGAAAAATCTCGATGTGGTATTTACCATCTGTGATCTGCTGGATGAAATTGTACCCAAAGCGACTTCTTATCGTGAACAAATCACTTATGTCGCCGATCGTCCGGGCCATGATCGTCGTTATGCCATTGATGCAGGTAAAATTAGCCGCGAATTAGGCTGGAAACCGCTGGAGACCTTTGAAAGCGGTATTCGTAAAACAGTGGAATGGTACCTTGCAAATACTCAATGGGTAAACAATGTTAAAAGTGGGGCGTATCAGAGTTGGATAGAACAGAACTATGAAGGACGCCAGTAATGAATATCTTACTTTTTGGTAAGACAGGGCAAGTAGGCTGGGAGTTGCAACGTTCTCTGGCACCAGTGGGGAATCTGATTGCCCTGGATGTCCATTCAAAAGAGTTTTGCGGTGATTTTAGCAATCCGAAAGGCGTTGCCGAAACCGTTCGTAAGCTTCGTCCCGATGTGATTGTTAACGCAGCCGCACATACTGCAGTAGATAAAGCAGAGTCTGAACCAGAACTGGCGCAGTTACTTAACGCCACCAGTGTGGAAGCCATCGCTAAAGCGGCCAACGAAACTGGCGCATGGGTAGTGCATTATTCAACCGATTATGTATTTCCTGGTACCGGCGATATCCCATGGCAGGAAACGGACGCTACGTCGCCGCTGAATGTCTATGGCAAAACCAAACTGGCGGGAGAAAAGGCCCTGCAGGATAACTGCCCTAAGCACCTTATCTTCCGCACCAGTTGGGTTTATGCAGGTAAGGGCAATAATTTCGCAAAGACAATGCTTCGTCTGGCGAAAGAGCGTCAGACACTTTCAGTCATTAACGATCAGTACGGTGCGCCAACCGGTGCGGAATTACTGGCTGACTGCACGGCCCATGCGATCCGTGTGGCGTTAAATAAACCAGAAGTCGCAGGTCTTTACCATCTGGTTGCCGGGGGAACCACAACCTGGCATGACTACGCGGCCTTAGTCTTTGACGAGGCGCGTAAGGCAGGGATAACACTTGCGCTTACTGAGCTTAATGCTGTGCCGACCAGCGCCTACCCGACGCCGGCGAGCAGACCTGGAAATTCGCGTCTCAATACTGAAAAGTTTCAGCGTAATTTTGACCTTATTCTGCCGCAATGGGAATTAGGAGTTAAGCGCATGCTGACTGAAATGTTTACGACGACAACCATCTGATAAATTTAAATGCCCATCAGGGCATTTTCTATGAATGAGAAATGGAAATGAAAACGCGTAAGGGCATTATTTTAGCGGGGGGCTCCGGCACCCGTCTTTATCCGGTGACCATGGCGGTAAGTAAGCAATTGCTACCAATTTATGATAAACCGATGATTTACTATCCCCTTTCCACGCTTATGCTGGCAGGCATTCGGGATATCCTGATCATCAGTACGCCACAGGACACGCCGCGTTTTCAACAACTGCTGGGAGACGGCAGCCAGTGGGGGCTGAATCTTCAATATAAAGTACAGCCAAGCCCGGATGGCTTAGCACAGGCGTTTATTATTGGTGAAGAGTTCATTGGTAATGATGATTGTGCATTAGTACTGGGTGACAATATCTTCTATGGTCATGATTTACCAAAGTTAATGGAAGCTGCCGTTAATAAAGAAAGTGGTGCTACCGTCTTTGCTTATCATGTAAACGATCCAGAGCGCTACGGTGTGGTTGAGTTTGATCAAAATGGTACAGCCGTTAGTCTGGAAGAAAAACCGTTACAACCGAAGAGTAATTACGCGGTAACGGGGCTGTATTTTTATGATAATAGCGTGGTGGAGATGGCGAAAAATCTTAAGCCTTCCGCTCGCGGTGAGTTAGAAATCACGGATATTAACCGTATCTATATGGATCAGGGAAGATTGTCTGTCGCTATGATGGGGCGCGGTTATGCCTGGCTGGATACAGGGACGCATCAGAGTTTGATAGAGGCCAGTAATTTTATTGCAACCATCGAAGAACGCCAGGGGCTAAAAGTGTCCTGCCCGGAAGAGATCGCATTTCGTAAAAATTTTATAAATGCACAACAGGTTATAGAACTGGCTGGGCCATTATTAAAAAATGATTATGGCAAATATTTGCTGACGATGGTGAAAGGTTTATAAGTGATGATTGTGATTAAAACAGCAATACCAGATGTCTTGATCTTAGAGCCTAAAGTTTTTGGTGATGAGAGGGGATTCTTTTTTGAAAGTTATAACCAGCAGACCTTTGAAAAGTTGATTGGACGTAAAATTACATTTGTTCAAGATAATCATTCAAAATCCAAAAAGAACGTACTCAGAGGGCTGCATTTTCAGAGAGGAGCAAATGCACAGGGTAAGTTAGTTCGTTGTGCTGTCGGTGAGGTTTTTGATGTTGCGGTCGATATCCGAAAAGAGTCGCCTACTTTTGGTCAGTGGGTTGGCGTAAATCTATCTGCTGAGAATAAGCGACAGCTTTGGATTCCAGAAGGTTTTGCTCATGGTTTTGTTACTCTCAGTGATTATGCAGAGTTTTTGTACAAAGCAACTAATTATTATTCACCTTCATCGGAAGGTAGCATTCTATGGAATGATGAGACAATAGGTATTGAATGGCCTTTTTCTCAGCTGCCTGAGCTTTCAGCAAAAGATGCTGCAGCACCTTTACTGCATCAAGCCTTGTTAACAGAGTAAGCATCGTGTCTCATATTATTAAGATTTTTCCATCAAATATTGAATTTTCCGGTAGAGAGGATGAATCAATCCTCGATGCTGCGCTATCGGCTGGCATCCATCTTGAACATAGCTGCAAAGCGGGTGATTGTGGTATCTGTGAGTCCGATTTGTTGGCGGGAGAAGTTGTTGACTCCAAAGGTAATATTTTTGGACAGGGTGATAAAATACTAACCTGCTGCTGTAAACCTAAAACCGCCCTTGAGCTAAATGCGCATTTTTTTCCTGAACTAGCTGGGCAGACAAAAAAAATTGTCCCATGCAAGGTAGATAGTGCTGTACTGGTTTCAGGCGATGTTATGACTTTGAAGTTACGCACACCACCAACAGCAAAAATTGGCTTCCTTCCAGGACAGTATGTCAATTTACATTATAAAGGTGTAACTCGCAGTTATTCTATCGCTAATAGTGATGAGTCGAATGGTATTGAGTTGCATGTAAGGAATGTTCCCAATGGTCAGATGAGTTCGCTCATTTTTGGGGAGTTACAAGAAAATACTCTTATGCGCATTGAAGGGCCTTGCGGAACATTTTTTATTCGCGAAAGTGACAGACCTATAATCTTCCTTGCAGGCGGTACTGGATTCGCTCCAGTTAAATCAATGGTTGAGCATCTCATTCAGGGAAAATGTCGTCGTGAGATCTACATTTACTGGGGAATGCAAGATAGTAAAGATTTTTACTCTGCATTACCGCAGCAGTGGAGTGAACAGCATGAGAACGTTCATTATATCCCTGTTGTTTCTGGTGATGACGCCGAATGGGGGGGGAGAAAGGGATTTGTCCATCATGCCGTGATGGATGATTTTGATTCTCTAGAGTTCTTCGATATATATGCATGTGGTTCACCTGTGATGATCGATGCCAGTAAAAAGGACTTTATGATGAAAAATCTCTCTGTAGAACATTTCTATTCTGATGCATTTACTGCATCTAAATAATATTGAGGGTAATTTATGAAAGCGGTCATCCTGGCTGGTGGACTTGGTACCAGACTAAGTGAAGAAACAATTGTAAAACCAAAACCGATGGTAGAAATTGGTGGCAAGCCTATTCTTTGGCACATTATGAAAATGTATTCTGTGCATGGTATCAAGGATTTTATTATCTGCTGTGGTTATAAAGGATATGTGATTAAAGAATATTTTGCGAACTACTTCCTTCACATGTCAGATGTAACATTCCATATGGCTGAAAACCGTATGGAAGTTCACCACAAACGTGTTGAACCATGGAATGTCACATTGGTTGATACGGGTGATTCTTCAATGACTGGTGGTCGTCTGAAACGTGTTGCTGAATACGTAAAAGATGACGAGGCTTTCCTGTTTACTTATGGTGATGGCGTTGCCGACCTTGATATCAAAGCGACTATCGATTTCCATAAGGCTCACGGTAAGAAAGCGACTTTAACAGCTACTTTTCCACCTGGACGCTTTGGCGCATTAGATATCCAAGCTGGTCAGGTCCGGTCATTCCAGGAAAAACCGAAAGGCGATGGGGCAATGATCAATGGTGGTTTCTTTGTGTTGAATCCATCGGTTATCGATCTCATCGATAACGATGCAACAACCTGGGAACAAGAGCCATTAATGACATTGGCACAACAGGGGGAGTTAATGGCTTTTGAACACCCAGGTTTCTGGCAGCCGATGGATACCCTACGTGATAAAGTTTACCTCGAAGGGCTGTGGGAAAAAGGTAAAGCTCCGTGGAAAACCTGGGAGTAAGTAGATGATTGATAAGAATTTTTGGCAAGGTAAACGTGTATTCGTTACCGGCCATACTGGCTTTAAAGGAAGCTGGCTTTCGCTATGGCTGACTGAAATGGGTGCAATTGTAAAAGGCTATGCACTTGATGCGCCAACTGTTCCAAGTTTATTTGAGATAGTGCATCTTAATGATCTTATGGAATCTCATATTGGCGATATTCGTGATTTTGAAAAGCTGCGCAATTCTATTGCAGAATTTAAGCCAGAAATTGTTTTCCATATGGCAGCCCAGCCTTTAGTGCGCCTATCTTATGAACAGCCAATCGAAACATACTCAACAAATGTTATGGGTACTGTCCATTTGCTTGAAGCAGTTAAGCAAGTAGGTAACATAAAGGCAGTCGTAAATATCACCAGTGATAAGTGCTACGACAATCGTGAGTGGGTGTGGGGCTATCGTGAGAACGAACCCATGGGAGGGTACGATCCATACTCTAATAGTAAAGGTTGTGCAGAATTAGTCGCGTCTGCATTCCGGAACTCATTCTTCAATCCTGCAAATTATGAGCAACATGGCGTTGGTTTGGCGTCTGTGAGGGCTGGTAATGTCATAGGCGGAGGCGATTGGGCTAAAGACCGTTTAATTCCCGATATTCTGCGCTCATTTGAAAATAACCAGCAGGTTATTATTCGAAACCCATATTCTATCCGTCCATGGCAGCATGTACTGGAGCCTCTTTCTGGTTACATTGTGGTGGCGCAACGCTTATATACAGAAGGTGCTAAGTTTTCTGAAGGATGGAATTTCGGCCCGCGTGATGAAGATGCGAAGACGGTCGAATTTATTGTTGACAAGATGGTCACGCTTTGGGGTGATGATGCAAGCTGGTTACTGGATGGTGAGAATCATCCTCATGAGGCACATTATCTGAAACTGGATTGCTCTAAAGCAAATATGCAATTAGGATGGCATCCGCGTTGGGGATTGACTGAAACACTTGGTCGCATCGTAAAATGGCATAAAGCATGGATTCGCGGCGAAGATATGTTGATTTGTTCAAAGCGTGAAATCAGCGACTATATGTCTGCAACTACTCGTTAAGAAAATAAGTTTAAGGAATCAAAGTAATGACAGCAAATAACCTGCGTGAGCAAATCTCTCAGCTTGTCGCTCAGTATGCGAATGAGGCATTGAGCCCGAAACCTTTTGTTGCAGGTACAAGCGTTGTGCCTCCTTCCGGGAAGGTTATTGGTGCCAAAGAGTTACAATTGATGGTTGAGGCGTCTCTTGATGGATGGCTAACTACTGGTCGTTTCAATGATGCCTTTGAGAAAAAACTTGGGGAATTTATTGGGGTTCCTCATGTTTTAACGACTACATCTGGCTCTTCGGCAAACTTGCTGGCACTGACTGCGCTGACTTCCCCAAAATTAGGTGAGCGTGCTCTCAAACCTGGTGATGAGGTTATTACTGTCGCTGCTGGCTTCCCGACTACAGTTAACCCGGCGATCCAGAATGGTTTAATACCGGTATTCGTGGATGTTGATATCCCGACATATAATATCGATGCCTCTCTCATTGAAGCTGCAGTTACTGAGAAATCAAAAGCGATAATGATCGCTCATACACTCGGTAATGCATTTAACCTGAGTGAAGTTCGTCGGATTGCCGATAAATATAACTTATGGTTGATCGAAGACTGCTGTGATGCCCTTGGGACGACTTATGAAGGCCAGATGGTAGGTACCTTTGGTGACATCGGAACCGTTAGTTTTTATCCGGCTCACCATATCACAATGGGTGAAGGTGGTGCTGTATTCACCAGGTCAGGTGAACTGAAGAAAATTATTGAGTCGTTCCGTGACTGGGGCCGGGATTGTTATTGTGCGCCAGGATGCGATAACACCTGCGGTAAACGTTTTGGTCAGCAATTGGGGTCACTTCCTCAAGGCTATGATCACAAATATACTTATTCCCACCTCGGATATAATCTCAAAATCACGGACATGCAGGCAGCATGTGGTCTGGCTCAGTTAGAACGCGTGGAAGAGTTTGTAGAGCAGCGTAAAGCTAACTTTTCCTATTTGAAACAGGGTTTGCAATCTTGCACTGAATTCCTCGAATTACCAGAAGCAACAGAGAAATCGGACCCATCCTGGTTTGGCTTCCCTATCACCCTGAAAGAAACTAGCGGTGTTAACCGTGTCGAACTGGTGAAATTCCTTGATGAAGCAAAAATCGGTACACGTTTACTGTTTGCTGGAAATCTGATTCGCCAACCGTATTTTGCTAATGTGAAATATCGTGTAGTGGGTGAGTTGACAAATACCGACCGTATAATGAATCAAACGTTCTGGATTGGTATTTATCCAGGCTTGACTACAGAGCATTTAGATTATGTCGTAAGTAAGTTTGAAGAATTTTTTGGTTTAAATTTCTAATTTTTAGAATAGGATGCTTGATGTGAATAAGAAAATCCTAATGACTGGCGCTACTAGCTTTGTAGGTACCCATCTACTACATAGTCTCATAAAGGAAGGTTATAGTATTATTGCATTAAAGCGTCCTATAACCGAGCCAACGATTATCAATACCTTGATTGAATGGTTGAATATACAAGATATAGAAAAAATATGTCAATCATCTATGAATATTCATGCGATTGTCCATATTGCAACAGACTATGGTCGAAACAGAACCCCTATATCTGAACAATATAAATGTAATGTCCTATTACCAACAAGACTGCTTGAGTTAATGCCAGCGCTTAAAACTAAATTCTTTATTTCTACTGACTCTTTTTTTGGGAAATATGAGAAGCACTATGGATATATGCGTTCTTACATGGCATCTAAAAGACATTTTGTAGAACTATCAAAAATATACGTAGAGGAACATCCAGACGTTTGTTTTATAAATTTACGTTTAGAACATGTTTACGGTGAGAGGGATAAAGCAGGTAAAATAATCCCGTATATTATCAAAAAAATGAAAAACAATGAAGATATTGATTGTACGATCGCCAGGCAGAAAAGAGATTTTATTTATATAGACGATGTTGTTTCGGCCTATTTGAAAATTTTAAAGGAGGGTTTTAACGCTGGACACTATGATGTCGAGGTGGGGACTGGAAAATCGATAGAGCTAAAAGAAGTGTTTGAGATAATAAAAAAAGAAACGCATAGTAGTAGTAAGATAAATTATGGTGCAGTTGCGATGCGTGATGATGAGATTATGGAGTCACATGCAAATACCTCTTTCTTGACTCAATTAGGTTGGAGTGCCGAGTTTTCTATTGAGAAGGGTGTGAAAAAAATGTTGAGTATGAAAGATTAATGAATCGTATTATTAGAATGTTAGGTGTAGATAAAGCAATTCGTTATGTTATTTTTGGTAAGATAATATCTGTATTAACGGGTTTGCTGTTAATAATGTTAATATCACACCATTTATCTAAAGACGCACAGGGCTATTATTATACATTTAATTCAGTAGTGGCACTACAGATAATATTTGAATTGGGGCTATCAACGGTAATCATTCAATTCGCTAGCCACGAAATGTCAGCGTTAAAATATGATTATTCTGAACGAGATATTATAGGTGAAAGTAAAAATAAGCAACGTTACCTATCGTTATTTCGGTTGGCAATAAAATGGTATGCAGTAATAGCTTTGCTAATAATATTAATAGTCGGTCCCATCGGGTATGTTTTTTTTACGCAAAAAGAAGGCTTAGGTGTACCTTGGCAAGGGGCATGGTTATTATTAACAATAGTTACAGCTTTTAATATTTTTCTTGTTTCTGTACTTTCTGTCGCTGAAGGGAGTGGGTTAATTACTGATGTGAATAAAATGAGAATGTATCAGTCGCTGTTAGCTGGTATATTGGCAGTAAGCTTACTTATTAGTGGCTTTGGACTATATGCTACGTCTGCAATAGCTATTTCAGGGACTATCATCTTCTCCATATTTTCATATAAGTATTTTAAAAAAATTTTCCTGCAATCTTTAAGGTATAAAAATAAATATACTGAAGGTGGTATTTCATGGGTTAATGAAATATTTCCTATGCAATGGCGAATTGCTCTAAGTTGGATGTCAGGGTATTTTATTTATTTTGTTATGACCCCCATTGCATTCAAATATTTCGGGGCTATATATGCAGGGCAGTTAGGGATGTCTTTAACATTATGCAATATGGTAATGGCTACGGGCCTGGCTTGGATATCCACTAAATATCCAAAATGGGGAGTAATGGTTTCCAACAAACAACTTGCGGAACTGAGTAAATCGTTCAAAAGTGCAGTAATGCAATCATCCTTTTTTGTCTTGACAGGGTTAACTGGTGTATACATTTCATTATGGTTATTGAAATTATCTGGTTCAAACATTGGCGAGCGGTTTTTGGGATTGCAGGATTTTTTCTTTTTATCTTTAGCAATTATTGGTAATCACATTGTAGCTTGCTTTGCAACCTATATAAGAGCGCATAAAACTGAAAAAATGACATTGGCATCATGTATAATGGCTCTCTTGACTATAACTACAATGTTGTTTGTTGCATATTTAGAGTACTCGAGGTTCTACATGTTAATGTATGCAGCACTAACGTGGTTATATTTTGTTCCTCAAACTTATATAATCTTTAAAAAATTCAAGAGTTCTTATGAGTAAAAAACCTCTTCTTACTATTGCTATTCCGACATATAACCGCTCTTCATGTTTGGCTCGTTTACTTGATAGTATAATTCAACAGGAGAACTATTGTCATGATGAACTCGAGGTTATTGTTTGTGATAATGCTTCAACAGATGAAACAGCAAGAATAGCCAAGAGTGGCTTAGATAAAATAAGAAATAGTACTTATCATCTAAATGAAGAAAACTTAGGAATGGATGGTAACTTCCAGAAATGTTTTGAGTTATCAAATGGAAAATATCTTTGGATGATTGGCGATGATGATCTAATAGTCAAAAATGGTATTTCGAAGGTTTTTTCGATATTAAAGTCCCGGCCTGCATTAGATATGGTGTATGTAAACTCAGCAGCAAAGACTGAGTTAAATTATAATGCTGATGTGAGGACGTCATTCTACACAAATGATGTAGATTTTATTTCAGACGTGAAAGTTATGTTCACGTTTATTTCTGGAATGATATGTAAGAAAACTGATGCAATTGTCAAAGCCGTTGGTATTTTCAGTCCGCAAACTACTGGAAAATATCTTATGCATTTAACATGGCAATTGCCATTACTTAAACAGGGTGGAGAGTTCGCAGTTATCCATAATAATATAATTGAGGCTGAGCCAGATAATTCAGGTGGATATCATTTATATAAGGTTTTTTCTAATAATCTTGCGACAATCTTTGATGTTTTTTATCCCAGAGAGCACCGTGTAAGTAAGAGAGTTCGCGCATCAGCATGTTTATTCTTACTTAACTTCATAGGCGATGAAGATAAAACCAAAATTTTGCTACAAATAATTATTTAAGAGATTGCGATAGTGCATTTATAGATTTAATTATATATAAATATGGGCTTAGGTTTTTCTATCTATACCCTAAAACTGTGCCTTTATTTAGAAAAATAAAATATATTATAAAGACGGTTTTAATGCATAAATAAAAATTATTCAAGGTGGTTTGCTGAAAACGACTTATAGGACTATCTAATGCTTGTCTATATTTTAAGATTAAAACTAAATCTTATCATATCATTATTGAGTAAAGTTAGGCGGAAATTAAAAGCGAAGTTTCTTGTTCTGCTTAGCGGATATGATTTTAAAATGGTTGGGAAGAATTTTAAATTGAATGTCAAACCTTACTCTGCAAAAAATAACACCTCTTCCAAATGGGGTAGTATGCGGGTTGGTGATAACTGCTGGATTGAAGCTGTATATAATTATGGTGATGAAAAATTTGAACCTTATTTGTACATAGGTGATCGTATATGTTTAAGTGATAATGTTCATATTTCTTGCGTATCATGTTTAATTTTAGGAAACGATATATTAATTGGTAGCAAAGTTTATATAGGCGATCATAGCCATGGCAGTTATAAAGTATGCAGTCCGAAAATAGAACCGCCAGCAAATAAGCCATTAGGTGATATTGCTCCTATTAAAATAGGTAATTGCTGCTGGATTGGAGATAATGCAGTAATTCTGGCTGGTAGTGAAATTTGTGATGGCTGTGTAATCGCAGCCAATTCAGTCGTCAAGGATTTAAAAGTCGATAAGCCATGTTTAATTGGTGGGGTTCCTGCTAAAGTAATAAAGGTATTTTAAAATGAATGTTTTTATCAGTATTTGTATACCGTCTTATAATAGAGCTGAGTTTTTAGAGCCACTACTGGATAGCATATATAATCAAGATTATTGTTTAAAGAATAATGATTTTGAGGTCATTGTTTGTGAAGATAAATCTCCACAAAGAGATGAGATAAACTCTATTATCGAAAACTATAAAGCAAAAAATAATAAACATAATCTTTATGTTAATTTCAATGAAGATAATTTAGGCTATGATAAGAATTTAAAAAAATGCATTAGTTTGACGACAGGTAAATATTGCATGATCATGGGCAACGATGATCTATTAGCAGATGGAGCGTTATCAAAAATAGTGAAAGTTTTGAAGGCTAATCCTGAAATTGTATTGGCTACGCGAGCGTATGGTTGGTTTAAGGAAAATCCGAATGAGTTATGTGATACTGTTCGTCATTTAACAGACGATACTTTATTTCAGCCGGGGGCTGATGCCATTAAATTTTTCTTCCGTAGAGTTGGAGTTATTTCAGGCTTTATTGTCAATGCTGAAAAAGCAAAAAAACTATCGAGTGATTTATTTGATGGGCGTTTATATTATCAAATGTACCTTGCTGGTATGCTAATGGCTGAAGGTCAGGGATACTATTTTAGCGACGTGATGACATTGTCGAGGGATACAGAGGCTCCTGACTTTGGTAACGCTGGAACTGAAAAAGGAGTTTTCACCCCGGGGGGTATAAACCAGAGGGCCGTATACATATGGTTGAAGGCTTGTTGCTAATTGCAAAATATATAGAAGATACAACAAAAATTGATGGCGTTTATGCTGGAATTAGAAAAGACTTAGCGAACTATTTTTATCCTTATATTCGAGATCAACTCGACTTGCCTCTTTATACTTATATTAAAATGATAAATAAATTTCGGAAAATGGGATTTTCAAATGAAAAGCTTTTCTATGTGCATGCCTTTTTAGGGTATGTACTAAAACGGAGGGGCTATGATGCTTTAATTAAATACATTCGTAGCAAAAAAGGCGGTACTCCGCGTCTTGGTATTTAACCTCCACTTTCAAAAAATGTTATGAATATACTTCTTGCTGCGATATTAGGCGTTAACTTATTTTCTCCATATATTAGTTCGTGGATGGTGGGTATGCTGCCATTTCCACCAGGAGCAATCCTAAGGGATGTACTCAATGTATTTTTTGTGGCGTTAGTGCTAGTTCGATTTGTCATTGATAGGAAAAAAACTTATTTCCCGTTGGTTTTTACTATTTTTTCATGGTCGGCGGTAATACTATGGGTAATAGCGTTAACTATATTCTCACCGGATAAAATTCAAGCAATTATGGGAGGGCGGAGTTATATTTTATTCCCGGCAGTTTTCATAGCATTAGTGATTTTAAAAGTATCATACCCGCAATCCTTAAATATTGAAAAAATAGTTTGCTACATAATTTTTCTAATGTTTATGGTTGCGACAATATCTATTATTGATGTACTAATGAATGGAGAGTTTATTAAATTGCTCGGATATGATGAGCATTATGCAGGAGAACAATTAAACTTAATTAATAGCTATGATGGGATGGTCCGGGCTACAGGCGGTTTTAGTGATGCTCTCAATTTTGGATATATGCTCACATTAGGTGTTTTGTTATGTATGGAGTGTTTTTCCCAAGGATATAAAAGATTATTGATGCTTATTATTAGTTTTGTGCTATTTATAGCGATCTGCATGAGTCTTACTAGAGGAGCAATACTTGTTGCTGTGCTTATTTACGCACTTTATATAATTTCAAATCGGAAGATGCTTCTTTGTGGAATAACTTTATTTGTAATAATTATACCCGTTTTAGCAATTTCTACTAATATTTTTGACAACTATACAGAAATTTTGATCGGCAGGTTTACAGATTCGTCTCAGGCATCGCGTGGATCTACACAGGGACGGATAGATATGGCAATTAATTCATTAAACTTCCTGTCAGAACATCCATCAGGTATAGGTCTGGGTACTCAAGGTTCAGGAAACATGCTTTCGGTAAAAGATAATAGGTTAAATACGGATAATTATTTTTTCTGGATCGCCCTTGAGACTGGTATTATTGGCTTAATCATAAATATTATTTATCTGGCAAGTCAATTTTATTCTTCAACTTTACTAAATAGAATATATGGCAGTCATTGTAGCCATATGCACTATAGATTATATTTTCTCTTTGGAAGTATATATTTTATAAGTGCAGCGTTAAGTTCAGCACCTTCGTCATCAACTTTTTCTATATATTATTGGACAGTTTTAGCTTTGATTCCATTTTTAAAATTAACAAATAGACGGTGCACGCGATAATGAATAATAAAAAGGTTTTGATGGATATCAGTTGGTCTAATAAAGGGGGGATTGGACGTTTTACTGATGAAATTGCTAAACTACTATGTGATATATCTAAGGAGGAACTATATAGAAAATGTGCTTCTCCGCTGGCCCCATTAGGTTTAGCAGTCAATATTTTTCTGCGAAAGAAAACTGATGTGGTTTTTCTTCCTGGCTATATTCCACCACTTTTTTGTTCGAAAAAGTTCATAATAACAATACATGATCTAAATCATCTGGATTTAAATGATAATTCATCTCTTTTTAAGAGGTTATTTTATAATTTTATAATAAAGCGCGGTTGTAGAAAAGCATATAAAATATTTACAGTTTCGAATTTTTCAAAAGAAAGAATAGTAGCATGGTCAGGTGTAAACCCTAATAAAATAGTCACGGTATATAATGGGGTATCTAGTCTATTTAATGCCGATGTAAAACCATTGAATTTAGGCTATAAATATTTGCTATGTGTAGGAAACAGAAAAACTCATAAGAATGAGAAGTGTGTTATATCTGCCTTTGCCAAAGCAGATATTGATCCATCAATAAAACTCGTTTTTACTGGTAATCCTTGTAATGATTTAGAAAAACTAATAATACAACATGGTTTAAGTGAACGTGTAAAGTTCTTTGGGTTCGTGTCTGAAAAAGATTTACCATCGTTATATAAGGGCTCGTTAGGATTAGTTTTCCCTTCTTTATATGAAGGTTTTGGATTACCTGTAGTGGAGGGCATGGCCTGTGGTATTCCTGTATTAACTTCTCTAACTTCATCATTGCCAGAGGTGGCTGGAGATGCAGCGATTCTTGTCGACCCTCTTTCGGAAGATGCTATTACTAAAGGAATTTCGAGGTTAATTAATGATTCTGAACTTCGTAAGCATTTAATCCAAAAGGGGCTTTTGCGGGCAAAGAGGTTCAATTGGCAAAACGTGGTTAGTGAGATTGAAATGGTACTGACAGAGGCATGTGATGGAAATAAATGAAATAAAAATATCTCTCGTTCATGAGTGGTTATTAAGTTATGCAGGCTCCGAACAGGTATCATCTGCCATCCTGCATGTTTTTCCTGAAGCGAAGTTATATTCGGTGGTTGATTTTCTAACGGATGAACAAAGAAGACATTTTCTGGGGAAATATGCGACTACCACATTTATTCAAAATTTACCTAAAGCTAAAAAATTTTACCAGAAATATTTACCACTAATGCCACTGGCTATTGAACAACTTGATTTATCAGATGCTAATATCATCATTAGTAGCGCCCATTCCGTTGCAAAAGGTGTTATTTCCGGACCAGATCAGCTTCACATTAGCTATGTTCATTCTCCTATTCGATATGCGTGGGATTTACAGCATCAGTACCTTAATGAGTCTAACCTGAATAAAGGAATTAAAGGTTGGTTAGCAAAATGGCTTCTTCACAAAATACGAATTTGGGATTCTCGAACCGCAAATGGGGTTGATCATTTTATAGCTAATTCTCAATATATCGCGCGTAGAATTAAAAAAGTATACAGACGTGAGGCTTCAGTTATATATCCGCCTGTAGATGTGGATAATTTTGAAGTAAAAAATGAAAAGCAAGACTATTATTTCACAGCATCCCGTATGGTACCCTACAAACGTATTGATCTTATTGTCGAAGCCTTTAGTAAAATGCCGGAAAAGAAATTAGTAGTTATTGGTGATGGACCGGAGATGAAAAAAATAAAGAGCAAGGCTACAGACAATATAAAATTGCTCGGTTATCAATCTTTTCCTGTTTTAAAAGAGTATATGCAGAGCGCCAGGGCGTTTGTTTTTGCAGCGGAAGAGGACTTTGGAATAATACCTGTCGAAGCTCAAGCTTGCGGTACCCCTGTTATTGCCTTTGGGAAGGGGGGGGCCTTAGAAACCGTTCGCCCACTAGGTGTAGAGGAACCGACTGGCATTTTCTTCAAGGAACAGAATATTGCTTCTTTGCATGAAGCTGTTAGTGAATTTGAAAAAAATGCATCATTTTTTACATCTCAGGCTTGTAGAAAAAATGCAGAAAAATTTTCTCGATCAAGATTTGAACAAGAATTTAAGAACTTTGTTAATGAAAAGTGGAATCTTTTCAAAACAGAACAGATTATTAAACGTTAATTATGGTTTATTGAATGTCTAAATTAATACCAGTAATAATGGCCGGTGGGATTGGTAGCCGTTTGTGGCCACTTTCACGTGAAGAGCATCCGAAACAGTTTTTAAGCGTAGATGGTGAATTATCTATGCTGCAAAACACCATTAAAAGATTGACTCCTCTTTTGGCTGGAGAACCTTTAGTCATTTGTAATGATAGTCACCGCTTCCTTGTCGCTGAACAACTTCGAGCTATAAATAAACTAGCAAATAACATCATATTAGAGCCAGTGGGGCGTAATACAGCCCCAGCTATAGCGCTGGCCGCTTTTTGTTCACTTCAGAATGTCGTCGATGAAGACCCGCTTTTGCTTGTCCTTGCTGCGGATCATGTCATCCGCGATGAGAAAGTGTTTCTTAAAGCTATCAATCACGCTGAATTTTTTGCAACACAAGGTAAGCTAGTAACGTTTGGTATTGTACCCACACAGGCCGAAACTGGCTACGGTTATATTTGTAGAGGTGAAGCAATCGGGGAAGATGCTTTTTCTGTAGCCGAATTTGTAGAGAAGCCTGATTTCGATACAGCGCGTCATTATGTAGAATCAGAGAAATATTATTGGAACAGCGGTATGTTCCTATTTCGTGCAAGTAGTTACTTACAAGAATTAAAGGATCTGTCCCCCGATATTTACCAAGCATGTGAAAATGCGGTAGGGAGTATTAATCCTGATCTTGATTTTATCCGTATTGATAAAGAAGCATTCGCAATGTGCCCTAGTGATTCTATCGATTATGCGGTAATGGAACATACTAGGCATGCAGTTGTCGTACCGATGAATGCCGGCTGGTCAGATGTGGGGTCATGGTCTTCACTGTGGGATATTTCTAAGAAAGATCCACAACGTAATGTATTACATGGCGATATTTTTGCATATAATAGTAAAGATAATTATATCTATTCTGAAAAATCGTTTATTAGTACAATCGGAGTAAGTAATTTAGTTATCGTGCAGACAGCAGATGCCTTATTAGTATCTGATAAAGATTCAGTCCAGGATGTTAAAAAAGTTGTTGATTATTTAAAAGCTAATAATAGAAACGAACATAAAAAACATTTAGAGGTTTTCCGACCGTGGGGAAAATTTAGCGTAATTCATAGTGGCGATAATTATTTAGTTAAAAGAATAACTGTTAAACCAGGCGCGAAGTTTGCTGCTCAGATGCATCTCCATCGTGCTGAGCATTGGATAGTGGTATCTGGTACTGCTTGTATTACTAAGGGGGAAGAAATTTTTACAATTTCGGAGAATGAATCAACATTTATACCTGCTAATACAGTTCATACGTTAAAAAACCCCGCGACTATTCCATTAGAACTAATAGAAATTCAATCTGGCACCTATCTTGCGGAGGATGATATTATTCGCCTGGAGAAACATTCTGGATATCTGGAGTAATGAATTGATGAAAAATATATATAATACTTACGATGTTATCAACAAATCTGGAATTAATTTTGGAACCAGTGGTGCCCGCGGCCTTGTTACCGATTTTACACCCGAAGTTTGCGCAGCATTTACCATTTCCTTTTTGACAGTAATGCAGCAAAGATTCTCATTTACAACGGTTGCGCTCGCAATTGATAATCGTCCAAGCAGTTACGCGATGGCTCAAGCTTGTGCCGCTGCTTTGCAAGAAAAAGGAATTAAAACCGTTTACTATGGCGTAATTCCAACACCTGCTTTAGCTCATCAATCAATTTCCGATAAAGTACCTGCAATCATGGTTACTGGCAGTCATATCCCTTTTGACCGTAATGGCCTGAAATTTTATAGGCCAGATGGTGAAATTACTAAAGATGATGAGAATGCTATTATTCATGTTGAAGCCTCATTTATGCAGCCTAAGCTTGAACAATTGACAATTTCCACAATCGCTGCTAGCAATTATATTCTACGATATACCTCATTATTCCCAATGCCATTCTTAAAAAATAAGCGCATTGGAATTTATGAGCATTCTAGTGCGGGTCGTGATCTCTATAAGACGTTATTCAAAATGTTGGGTGCTACAGTTGTTAGTTTAGCAAGGAGCGACGAATTTGTTCCTATTGATACTGAAGCTGTAAGTGAAGATGATAGAAATAAAGCAATCACATGGGCAAAAAAATATCAGTTAGATGCTATATTTTCAACTGATGGTGATGGAGATCGCCCTCTGATAGCTGACGAATATGGAAATTGGTTAAGAGGAGATATATTAGGCCTTCTGTGCTCTCTCGAATTAGCTGCTGATGCAGTCGCTATTCCTGTAAGCTGCAACAGTACAATCTCATCTGGTAACTTTTTTAAACATGTGGAACGAACAAAGATTGGTTCACCCTATGTGATTGCAGCATTTGCTAAATTATCTGCAAACTATAATTGTATAGCTGGTTTTGAAGCGAATGGTGGCTTTCTGCTAGGTAGCGATGTTTATATTAATCAGCGTTTACTTAAGGCATTACCAACACGTGATGCTTTATTACCTGCCATTATGCTTCTGTTTGGTAGCAAGGACAAAAGTATTAGTGAGCTTGTTAAAAAACTTCCTGCTCGCTATACCTATTCAAACAGATTACAGGATATAAGTGTTAAAACAAGTATGTCTCTAATAAATCTTGGTCTGACAGATCAAGAGGATTTTTTGCAGTATATTGGTTTTAATAAACATCATATATTACATTCTGATGTTACTGATGGCTTTAGAATCACTATCGATAACAATAATATTATTCATTTACGACCTTCAGGCAATGCCCCTGAGTTGCGTTGCTATGCGGAGGCTGACTCGCAAGAGGATGCATGTAATATTGTTGAAACTGTTCTCTCTAATATCAAAAGCAAACTGGGTAGAGCTTAATGGCTGTTGATATAGAGCGTTTCTTTCCAGTAATACTTTGTCTGGTTATCTGGTACCCAGGTTGAGGGTGAGAATTAAATGGATCGTTTTGATAATAAGTATAACCCAAATTTATGCAAAATATTATTGGCTATATCAGATTTATTGTTTTTTAATGTAGCCTTATGGGCATCGCTAGGTGTTGTATATTTAATCTTTGATGAAGTTCAGCGATTTGTACCACAAGAGCAATTGGATAATCGATTTATATCACATTTTATTCTATCTATAGTATGCGTTGGATGGTTTTGGGTTCGGCTGCGTCACTATACATATCGAAAGCCATTCTGGTATGAGTTGAAAGAGGTTATTCGTACTATCGTTATTTTTGCTGTGTTTGATTTGGCTTTAATTGCTTTTACAAAATGGCAGTTTTCACGCTATGTCTGGGTGTTTTGTTGGACTTTTGCCATAATCCTGGTGCCTTTTTTTCGCGCACTTACAAAGCATTTATTGAACAAGCTAGGTATCTGGAAGAAAAAAACTATCATCCTGGGGAGCGGACAGAATGCTCGTGGTGCATATTCTGCGCTGCAAAGTGAGGAGATGATGGGGTTTGATGTTATCGCTTTTTTTGATACGGATGCGTCAGATGCTGAAATAAATATGTTGCCGGTGATAAAGGACACTGAGACTATTTGGGATTTAAATCGTACAGGTGATGTCCATTATATCCTTGCTTATGAATACACCGAGTTGGAGAAAACACATTTTTGGCTACGTGAACTTTCAAAACATCATTGTCGTTCTGTTACTGTAGTCCCCTCGTTTAGAGGATTGCCATTATATAATACTGATATGTCTTTTATCTTTAGCCATGAAGTTATGTTATTAAGGATACAAAATAACTTGGCTAAAAGGTCGTCCCGTTTTCTCAAACGGACATTTGATATTGTTTGTTCAATAATAATTCTTATAATTGCATCACCACTTATGATTTATCTGTGGTATAAAGTTACTCGAGATGGTGGTCCGGCTATTTATGGTCACCAGCGAGTAGGTCGGCATGGAAAACTTTTTCCATGCTATAAATTTCGTTCTATGGTTATGAATTCTCAAGAGGTACTAAAAGAACTTTTGGCTAACGATCCTATTGCCAGGGCTGAATGGGAAAAAGATTTTAAACTGAAAAATGATCCTCGAATCACAGCTGTAGGTCGATTTATACGTAAAACTAGCCTTGATGAGTTGCCACAACTTTTTAATGTACTAAAAGGTGATATGAGCCTGGTTGGACCACGACCTATCGTTTCGGATGAACTGGAGCGTTATTGTGATGATGTTGATTATTATTTGATGGCAAAACCGGGCATGACAGGTCTATGGCAAGTGAGTGGGCGTAATGATGTTGATTATGACACCCGTGTTTATTTTGATTCATGGTATGTTAAAAACTGGACGCTTTGGAATGATATTGCCATTCTGTTTAAAACAGCGAAAGTTGTTTTGCGGCGAGATGGTGCGTATTAAGCTTATCGAGAAGTACTGAATAATAATTGTATAAAATAGCCTGCGTAAAATCTGAACGCATCAATCGCTACCTTAATATCATACCTTTGAGTTAACATACTATTCACCTTTAACCTGCCATGACCGTTTGTGGCAGGGTTTCCACACCTGACAGGAGTATGTAATGTCCAAGCAACAGATCGGCGTCGTCGGTATGGCAGTGATGGGGCGCAACCTCGCGCTCAACATCGAAAGCCGTGGTTATACCGTCTCCGTTTTCAACCGCTCCCGTGAAAAGACCGAAGAAGTGATTGCCGAGAATCCCGGCAAAAAGCTGGTGCCTTATTACACGGTGAAAGAGTTTGTTGAATCCCTCGAAACGCCTCGTCGTATCCTGTTAATGGTGAAAGCGGGCGCAGGTACTGATGCAGCTATCGATTCGCTGAAACCGTATCTGGAAAAAGGCGATATCATTATTGATGGCGGTAACACCTTCTTCCAGGACACAATCCGTCGCAATCGCGAGCTGTCTGCGGAAGGTTTTAACTTTATCGGTACCGGTGTTTCCGGTGGTGAAGAGGGCGCGCTGAAAGGGCCATCTATCATGCCTGGCGGTCAGAAAGATGCCTATGAACTGGTGGCGCCGATCCTGACGAAGATTGCTGCTGTGGCAGAAGATGGCGAACCGTGCGTGACCTATATCGGCGCCGATGGTGCTGGTCACTACGTCAAGATGGTCCACAATGGTATTGAATATGGCGATATGCAGCTTATCGCTGAAGCTTACTCCCTGCTGAAAGGCGGCCTGAATCTCAGCAATGAAGAGTTGGCGAACACTTTTACTGAGTGGAATAACGGCGAGCTGAGCAGCTATCTGATCGACATCACTAAAGACATCTTCACTAAAAAAGATGAAGACGGAAACTACCTGGTGGATGTCATTCTTGATGAAGCCGCCAACAAAGGGACCGGTAAATGGACCAGCCAGAGCGCGCTGGATCTGGGTGAACCGCTGTCGCTGATTACCGAATCCGTCTTTGCGCGTTACATCTCTTCGTTGAAAGCGCAACGTGTTGCCGCATCTAAAGTGCTCTCCGGGCCGAAAGCGCAGCCGGCAGGCGACAAAGCTGAATTTATCGAGAAAGTGCGTCGCGCGCTGTATCTTGGCAAGATCGTCTCCTATGCGCAGGGCTTCTCGCAGCTACGCGCCGCGTCTGATGAATATCACTGGGATCTCAACTACGGCGAGATTGCTAAGATTTTCCGTGCGGGTTGTATCATTCGCGCTCAGTTCCTGCAGAAAATCACCGATGCTTACGCAGAAAACGCTGGTATTGCCAATTTGCTGTTAGCGCCTTACTTCAAGAAAATTGCTGATGAGTACCAGCAGGCGCTGCGTGATGTTGTGGCTTACGCGGTGCAGAACGGCATTCCGGTGCCGACATTCTCTGCGGCAGTGGCCTACTATGACAGCTATCGCGCCGCAGTACTGCCAGCTAACTTAATTCAGGCGCAGCGTGACTACTTTGGTGCGCACACCTATAAACGTACTGATAAAGAAGGCATTTTCCATACCGAGTGGTTGGAATAATTTCTGCAAAAATGTTTAAGCCCGGTTTAATACCGGGCTTTTTTTTATCTCTATTCTTATTGATTTATCGCTTTTGCTTAATATTAACTTAATAATCTGTGTTTATCGTAATGAAGATAATCTGAATTGTTTTCGTCTGCGTTGCACTTTATATACTCAGGCGTTAAAACTTTAATATCTTATCAGGATGCGAAATACATCATGATTCATAATTAAGTTAATTCTGAGAGCGAATAATGAAAATCACGATATCCGGGACGGGTTATGTTGGCTTGTCTAATGGTTTGCTTATTGCACAACATCATGATGTGGTGGCATTAGACATTGTTCCTTCCCGTGTTGAACTGTTAAATGATCGGATATCTCCGATTGTTGATAAAGAAATTCAGCAATTTTTAAAGGAAGATAACATCAGATTCAGGGCAACGCTGGATAAGTTTGATGCGTACCAGAATGCAGATTACGTCATCATTGCTACGCCTACGGATTACGATCCCAAAACCAACTATTTTAATACGTCCAGTGTGGAATCGGTCATTCAGGATGTGATCAGCATCAACCCCGCAGCCGTGATGATTATTAAGTCTACGGTGCCGGTTGGCTTCACGGCGGCAATGCGTCAGAAGTTTGCGACAGAAAATATCATTTTCTCTCCGGAGTTTTTACGTGAAGGTAAAGCCCTTTACGATAACCTTTATCCCTCCCGTATCGTGATTGGGGAACAGTCTGAGCGCGCCAGAGAATTTGCCGCATTACTCCAGGAAGGCGCTATTAAACAGGAGATTCCGACGCTGTTTACGGATTCCACTGAAGCGGAAGCCATTAAACTTTTCGCCAATACTTATCTCGCTATGCGAGTCGCTTATTTTAATGAATTAGACAGCTATGCTGAAACGTTAGGATTAAATACCCGACAAATTATTGAAGGGGTGTGCCTCGATCCGCGTATTGGCAATCATTATAATAATCCCTCTTTTGGTTATGGCGGATATTGTTTGCCAAAAGATACCAAACAGTTGCTGGCTAATTATCAGTCGGTGCCTAATAATATTATCTCCGCTATCGTTGAAGCAAACCGTACGCGTAAAGATTTTATTGCCGACGCTATCCTCGCCAGAAAGCCTAAAGTGGTGGGCATTTATCGCCTGATTATGAAGAGTGGCTCCGATAACTTCCGCGCCTCATCGATTCAGGGGATTATGAAGCGCATTAAAGCGAAAGGCGTAGAGGTCATCATCTATGAGCCGGTAATGGAAGAAGATACTTTCTTTAACTCACGTCTTGAACGTGATTTGCACTGCTTTAAACAGCAGGCGGATGTCATTATTTCCAACAGGATGGCGGCAGAGCTTTTGGATGTCGCTGAAAAAGTGTATACCCGCGATCTTTTCGGTAGTGATTAATAAGGCAATCGGGGCTGATGAGTCCCGATGATTTATTGACCATATGGAAATAATGTCTGATTTTTATCATTAATCCTATGGCATATATTTGCTTTATGACTACACTGTCTCCAGCTTCATCCTTTTTTTAGTTAGGGTATCTATGACAGTGGATAGTAATACGTCTTCCGGGCGTGGGAACGATCCGGAACAGATTGATTTGATTGAGTTATTGCTACAGTTATGGCGTGGGAAGATGACCATTATTGTAGCCGTTATTATCGCCATTTTGCTGGCCGTAGGCTACCTGATGATAGCCAAAGAAAAATGGACATCCACGGCGATTATTACCCAACCTGATGCCGCGCAGGTTGCCACCTATACCAACGCGCTCAACGTTTTGTATGGCGGGAATGCCCCCAAAATCTCTGAAGTGCAGGCGAATTTTATAAGCCGCTTTAGCTCTGCGTTTTCTGCATTATCGGAAGCGCTGGATAATCAGAAAGAGCCGGAAAAGCTCACCATTGAACAGTCGGTAAAGGGGCAGGCGCTGCCGCTCTCGGTTTCTTATGTGAGTACTACCGCTGAAGGAGCGCAGCGTCGGCTGGCGGAATATATCCAACAGGTGGATGAAGAGGTCGCTAAGGAACTGGAAGTTGACCTGAAAGATAACATCACGCTGCAAACCAAAACGTTGCAGGAGTCCCTTGAGACGCAGGAAGTTGTGGCGCAGGAGCAAAAAGATCTGCGTATTAAGCAAATCGAAGAAGCGTTGCGCTATGCGGATGAGGCCAAAATCACGCAGCCGCAGATTCAGCAAACCCAGGATGTTACCCAGGACACTATGTTCCTGTTGGGGAGCGATGCGCTAAAATCGATGATACAGAACGAAGCGACGCGTCCACTGGTCTTTTCTCCGGCCTATTTCCAGACGAAGCAGACACTGCTGGACATTAAAAATCTGAAAGTGACTGCCGATACGGTGCACGTCTATCGTTATGTGATGAAGCCGACGCTGCCGGTCCGTCGCGATAGCCCGAAAAAAGCCATTACCCTTGTGCTGGCTGTATTGCTGGGTGGGATGATCGGTGCCGGGATTGTGCTGGGACGCAATGCGCTACGTAGCTATAAGCCAAAAGCCTTGTAAGCTTCTTTGCCGGATAGTGGTCGGCTACGACAGGTAAAATTTCTCATTAAAAAACCGGGCATTGCCCGGTTTTTTTTACGCTTATTGATGACGCTTACGAAGATTGTCGATCACGGTGGTGAGGTTGAGATCCTGATCCTGCAACAGCACCAGCAGGTGGTACATCAAATCAGACGCTTCATTGGTTAATTCAAAACGATCATTGACGGTGGCCGCCAGCGCGGTTTCTACACCTTCTTCGCCAACTTTTTGCGCAATACGTTTAGTACCGCTGGCGTACAGTTTCGCCGTGTAAGAGCTGGCCGGATCGGCGGTTTTGCGCTCTGCCAGTAGCTGCTCCAGTTGATACAGGAATAACCATTGATGGCTGGCGTCGCCAAAGCAGCTGCTGGTACCTTTGTGGCAGGTCGGCCCGACAGGATTTGCCAGCACCAGCAGTGTATCGTTGTCGCAATCCGGCGCAATGCTGACGACATTCAGCACATGGCCTGAGGTTTCGCCTTTGGTCCATAAACGCTGTTTCGTGCGTGAGAAGAACGTAACATGGCCGGATTCAATGGTTTTGTCCAGCGCTTGTGGGTTCATATAGCCCAGCATCAATACTTCGCCGGATACCGCATGTTGCACGATGGCTGGCATCAGGCCATCGGTTTTTTCCCAGTCCAGCTCGCGGCGTTGTTGCTCTGTTAACATATCCTGATCTCCACGCCCTGGCCTGCCAGGTACGCTTTTAATTCGCCAATATTGATGATTTGCTTGTGAAAAACGGAGGCGGCAAGCGCGCCGTCGACATCGGCATCACGGAATGCCTCAAGAAAGTGTTCCATCGTACCCGCGCCGCCGGAGGCGATCAGCGGCACGCGGCAAACGTCACGGACTTTTTTCAACTGCGTCAGATCGTAACCGTTACGCACGCCGTCCTGGTTCATCATATTCAGGACGATTTCCCCCGCGCCGCGCTGTTGTACCTCTTGCATCCAGTCCAGCGTCTCCCACTGCGTCACGCGGGTACGGTTTTCATCGCCGGTATACTGGTTAACATGATATTTCCCCGTGGCGTCGTCAAACCAGGTATCAATCCCGACGACAATGCACTGTACGCCAAAACGATCAGCCAGACGGGTAATCAGCGTTGGGTCAGCCAGTGCAGGGGAATTGATAGAGATCTTATCCGCCCCGAAAGAAAGAATTTTGGCGGCGTCGTCAATTGACCGGATACCGCCCGCTACACAAAACGGAATGTCGATCACCTCGGCAACGCGCGCCACCCAGCTTTTATCGACTACGCGGCCATCGCTGGAGGCGGTAATGTCATAGAACACCAGTTCGTCCGCGCCTTCGTCGGCATAGCGTTTGGCCAGCGGAACGATATCGCCAATGATCTCATGGTTGCGAAACTGTACGCCTTTCACCACCTGACCATCACGAACATCCAGACACGGAATTATACGTTTTGCCAGCATTGGATGGCCTCCTTAACGGTAAATTTCCCTTCTAACAGAGCGCGTCCGACAATCACGCCGCGCACGCCGGTGCCGCGCAGGGCGGCAATATCATCGATATCGCCAATACCGCCGGAGGATTGAAAGGCGATCTGCGGATATCTGGCGCATACCTCTTCGTACAGCGAAACGTTAGAGCCCGCCAGCGTGCCGTCGCGAGAAATATCGGTACACAGTACATGTTTCAGGCCGACGGGGAGATAGGTCTCCACCAGTTGTTCCAGCGAGACGCCGGAATTTTCCTGCCAGCCGCTAACCGCCACCTGCTTGGTGCCGTGTTCGTCTATGCGAACGTCCAGCGCCAGCACCAGCGCCTGCGCGCCAAAACGTTCAAACCAGCCTTTCACCACGTCAGGAGATTTCACCGCCGTTGAACCGATGACCACACGGGCAACGCCAGCTTTCAGTAATGCCGCAACGTCTTCTTCGGTACGCACGCCGCCGCCGACCTGAACAGGCACGTTCACGCCCGCGACCAGGGTTTTAATCAGCGGTATCTGTCGCTTAGCCGGATCTTTAGCGCCGGTCAGATCTACCAGATGCAGCACCCCGGCGCCTTGGGCGGCGTAATCCTGCAAACGGGGTAGGGGATCGTTACCGTAATCCCGCTGCCGGGCGTAGTCGCCCTGGTGGAGACGCACCACGGTGCCGTCAATTAAATCTAATGCCGGAATAATCATTACATCTCCAGGAAGTTTTTCAGCAACTGTGCGCCCGCCGCGCCCGAACGTTCCGGGTGGAACTGTACGCCGAAGAAATTATCTTTCTGTACCGCCGCGGTAAACGGCTCGCCGTAATTGCACTGGGCGATAGTCCACGGGTTGACCGGCATCGCGTAGCTGTGAACAAAGTAAAAATAGGCGCCATCTTCAATGCCCTGAAACAGCCGGTTGCCCGCCTGCGGATACACGCGATTCCAGCCCATGTGCGGCAGCGGCAGACCAAAGTCGGTCATTTTCGGCACGTCTTGCTCGATAATGTTCAGCAGATCCACGCCGCGCGTCTCTTCGCTGCGACGACCCAGCAGTTGCATCCCTAAGCAGATACCCAGTACCGGCTGAGTACACGCTTTAATTAAGTCGATCAGTTCACGTTCGCGCAGTTGATCCATAGCGGCCTGCGCCGTGCCGACGCCGGGCAGAAAGAGTTTGTCAGCGCGTAATACGGTTTCCGCTTCGCGGCTGACCACCGGGGTGTAACCGTGGCGCGCCACGGCGGATTTCACCGAGCTTAAATTGGCGCAGCCGGTGTCAAGGATGACGACGTTCATCACAGCACTCCTTTCGAGGACGGTAATGTATCGCCCTCCACGCGAATAGCCTGGCGTAGCGTCCGACCAAAGGCTTTAAACAAACTTTCGACACGGTGGTGATCGTTCTTACCCTTAGTCTTGAGATGCAGAGTGACGCCCATCGTGTAAGAGAGTGAGCGGAAAAAGTGTTCAATCATCTCTGTGCTCAAATCGCCCACACGCTGGTAGGTAAATTCAGCTTTATATTCCAGATGCGGACGACCGGAAATATCCAGCGCGCAGCGCGCCAGACATTCATCCATCGGCAGTACAAAGCCAAAACGGCAGATACCGCGCTTGTCGCCGAGTGCCAGTTTTAATGCCTCACCGAGCGCCAGTCCGGTATCTTCTACCGTGTGGTGATCGTCAATATAGAGATCGCCCTTAACGGTAATCTCCATGCGAAAGCCGCCGTGGGTGGCGATTTGATCGAGCATATGGTCAAAGAAGCCGACGCCGGTATTAATCTTGCTGTTGCCTTCGCGATCCAGCCAGACGCTGACATCAATCTGTGTCTCTTTGGTGTTGCGGACCACATGCGCATAGCGATCGCGTTTCGTTAGCTGTTCGCCAATCATCGTCCAGTTCAGCGTTTCACGGTGATAGCGTAAACCAGTAATGCCCATATTATCAGCGAGCTGGATATCGGTCGCACGATCGCCAATCACATAGCTGTTAGCGCTATCCATCGCTTGTTCCGCAAGATAACGCTCCACCAGCTTCACTTTGGGCTTGCGGCAGTCGCAGTCGTCTGCGGGCAGGTGAGGGCAGATCAGCACCTCATCAAAGCGTACGCCCTGAGAGGTGAAAATCTGCATCATCAGGTTGTGCGGTCCGTCGAAGTCCGTCTGCGGGAAGCTTTGCGTGCCAAGTCCATCCTGGTTAGTGATCATCACCAGCTTAAAACCGGCTTTTTGCAGTTTCAGCAATACGGGAATCACCTCTGGCTCAAAGGCCAGTTTATCAAAGCGGTCTACCTGAAAATCGCTTGGTGGTTCGGAAATTAAGGTTCCGTCCCGGTCGATGAAAAGATACTTCTGACTCATACTGGCTCCGCACGTAAGGCGTCAATGACGCGCTGGTTTTCCTGGCGGGTGCCGACCGTAATCCGCAGGCAGCCGCTTAAAGAAGGTTGTTTATTCTGATCGCGTAAGATAATGCCCTGATCCCATAAGGATTTAAACACGCTGCTGGAGGCGGTAAACCGCGCCAAAATATAGTTGGTTTCAGAGTCAAAGACGTGTTCTACGCAGGCGGTCTGTTGCAGGGCATTCACCAGATACTGACGTTCCTGCACTGTCTGCGCCACGCGATCGCGCATTGCGTTTATTCCCTGCGGGCTCAGCGCCTGGGCGGCGATATCCGCCACTGGCGTAGAAAGCGGATAAGGGGCGATCACTTTTAACAGCAGGTTGATCACCTCTTCATTAGCCAGCGTAAAGCCGCAGCGCAGACCCGCCAGCGCAAAAGCTTTCGACAATGTGCGCAGGATAACCAGATGAGGATATTCAACCAGCCAGCCTGCCAGCGTGGCCTGCGGGCAAAACTCAATATAAGCTTCGTCGGCGACGACTATCGCTTTACCGCGTGTCAACTCCAGCAGCGTGCGCAGATCCTGCGGGTTGATAAGTTGCCCGGTGGGGTTATTGGGGCTACAAACGAATACCACTTTTGTTCCGTCAAGGTTGTCGGAAATCCCCTGTAGATCCAGCTGCCAGTTTTCAAGCGCGGGAACCGTCCGGCGCTCTACGCCAAGGGTTTCGGCGCTGACGCTGTACATACCGTAAGTGGGCGGACAGTAGAGAATGGCGTCTTTCCCCGGTTCGCAGAAGGCGCGGATCACCAGTTCGATCCCTTCATCCGCGCCGCGGCTGACCAGCACCTGCTCCGGCTTTACGCCAGCATATTGCGCGTAGTTTTCAATCACGGCCTTTGGCTGGCATTCCGGGTAGCGGTTAAGCGTTTGTTGGGTGAGCTGAAACTCCACCGCTGTCGGGAATTCATTCGCGTTTAGCCAGACATCGCCGTTACCGCCCAGACGGCGGGCGGACTGATACGGTACCAGGTTGCGGACATTTTCACGGGCTAAGTCAGCGACGCTGAGAGTGTTTTCAGTGCTCATGCTTGCTCCTTGAGGGCGTTTACGCGCAGGGTCACGGCATTTTTATGGGCGGTCAGACGTTCTGCCGCCGCCAATGTTTCAATGGTTGATGCCAGAGCGGAAAAGCCCGCTTTCGACAGTTCCTGAACGGTCATCCGTTTCTGGAAATCCGCTAACCCAAGGCTGGAACAGGTAGCAGTATAGCCATAGGTCGGTAAGACATGGTTGGTTCCGGAAGCGTAATCACCGGCGGATTCCGGCGACCAGTCGCCGAGAAATACCGAGCCTGCGCTGGTAATCGCATCCACCAAATCGCGCGCATTGCGCGTCTGGATGATTAAGTGTTCCGGCCCATACTGATTAGAGATGGCGACGCACTGCGCTAAATCTTTGGTCACAATCAGACGACTGGCGCTCAGGGCCTGCCGGGCGGTGTCCGCGCGCGGCAGTTCCGCCAGTTGACGTTCTACCGCCTCCGCCACCTTGCGGGCAATGTCAGCATCAGGCGTCAGCAGGATCACCTGCGAATCCGGACCGTGTTCTGCCTGGGAGAGCAGGTCAGAAGCGACGAAATCCGGTGTTGCGCCGCTGTCGGCGATCACCAGTACTTCAGACGGCCCGGCAGGCATATCGATAGCCGCGCCGTCGAGGCGTTGGCTGACCTGACGCTTGGCTTCGGTTACAAAGGCGTTGCCGGGGCCAAAAATTTTATCCACTTTCGGTACGGACTCGCTGCCGAAGGCCAGAGCGGCAATCGCCTGCGCGCCGCCGACGTTAAAGATTTCCTGCACGCCACACAGTTGCGCCGCATAGAGGATTTCATCAGCGATGGGCGGCGGCGAGCACAGAACCACGTTCTGACATCCCGCAATACGCGCCGGCGTCGCCAGCATCAGCACCGTTGAGAAGAGCGGAGCCGAGCCGCCGGGAATATACAGACCGACAGACGCGACGGGACGCGTAACCTGCTGGCAACGCACGCCTGGCTGGGTTTCCACATCTACAGGCGGTAGCGTCTGCGCGGAATGGAACGTTTCAATATTTTTGACGGCAGCGGCCATCGCCTGTTTTAATTCGTCGCTCAGACGCGCGCCGGCGGCGGCGATCTCTTCAGGGGTAATGCGTAGCGCTGTCACTTCTGTTTTATCAAATTTAGCGCTGTATTCACGCAGGGCATCGTCACCGCGTGTTTTTACATTATCCAGAATATCGCTGACCGTCCGGGTAATACTGTCAGAGGCGGAAATCGCCGGACGCGTCAGCAGCGCACGCTGCTGTTCAGGGCTACAGCTGTTCCAGTCAATCAGGGTATTGAAGCTCATGGTCTTTACTCCATCACAGGGTTCCGCCTTATCCGGCCTACAGAACCCAAAATATCAACGCATTACGTAGGCCTGATAAGCGCAGCGCTATCAGGCGTCAGATCACTCCATCATCTTCTCGATCGGCAGTACCAGAATCGAGCTGGCGCCAAGCGCTTTCAGTTTCTCCATGGTTTCCCAGAACAACGTTTCGCTGCTGACCATGTGCATCGCCACGCGCTGTTGCTCGCCCGCCAGCGGCAGAATTGTCGGCCTTTCAGCGCCTGGCAGCAGGGCGATAACCTCTTCCAGGCGTTCACTTGGCGCGTGCATCATGATGTATTTCGATTCGCGCGCCTGAATCACGCCCTGAATACGGGTCAGCAATTTATCGATCAGCTGTTGCTTGCTCTGTGCCATCTCACCGTCGCGCTGAATCAGACAGGCTTTAGAGCGGTAGATAACTTCGACTTCACGCAGGCCGTTAGCTTCAAGCGTCGCGCCGGTAGAGACCAAATCGCAGATAGCGTCGGCCAGCCCCGCGCGCGGCGCGACTTCGACAGAACCATTTAACAGACACGATTTAAAAGAGACGCCTTTCTGGTCGAGGTAGCGTTTGAGGAGGTGCGGATAAGAGGTAGCGATACGTTTACCGTCCAGCGCGGCCGGGCCGTCCCAGGCTTCGTCAACCGGCGTTGCCAGCGATAAACGGCAGCCGCCGAAGTCAAGACGGCGCAGGGTAAAATAGCGCGGATCTTCGCCCTGCGCGCGGCGATTGAGTAGCTCTTCTTCCAGCACGTTCTCGCCGATAATGCCGAGATCGACCACGCCATCCATCACCAGACCCGGAATGTCATCATCACGCACGCGCAGGATATCAATCGGCATGTTTTCCGCCATCGCAATCAGGCGCTGAGTGTGTAAATTAATTTTTATGCCGCAGCGGGCCAGCAATTCTCGTGAATCATCGCTTAAACGGCCTGATTTCTGAATAGCTATGCGTAAGCGGGTGTTGTCTAACATTCTGCGTTCCTCTTTATCCTGTCTGAACCGGTCTGTATCGCGCGCCAAAAAAAAGCCCCCGGAAGATGATCTTCCGGGGGCTTTCTCATGCGTTCATGCACCACTGGAAGATCTGAATGTCTTCCAGCACACATCGCCTGAAAGACTAGTCAGGATGATGGTGATGATGGTGGTGTTTAAATTGAACGCGTGTCATAAAAATTCCGATGAATGCTTATTCATTTGATACCTTTTAACCTAAACCACTTTTACGCCTTAAAGCAAGCGCTTTTTTCATTTCGCATTTATAGTATGAATTGTCAGTCACGGCGGGCTGGCGTAGCCTTATGTATGAGGCGTTAAAGTCAGGAGAAAATGGATGAAAAAGGTCGCAATTGTCGGTTTAGGTTGGTTAGGCATGCCGCTGGCAATGTCGCTGGCAGCGAGAGGCTGGCAGGTTACCGGCAGCAAAACCACCCTTGACGGGGTGGAAGCGGCCCGTATGAGTGGAATTGAAAGCTATCCGCTGCGTCTGGAGCCGGAGTTGGTCTGTGAGGCGGACGATCTTGACGCTCTGCTGGATGTCGATGCGCTGGTGATAACACTGCCCGCGCGCCGTAGCGGTCCAGGAGAGGATTTTTATCTGCAGGCGATGCAGGAGCTGGTCGACAGCGCGCTGGCTTATCGTATCCCGCGTATTATTTTTACCAGTTCGACGTCTGTTTACGGCGATGCGCAAGGCGTGGTGAAAGAGAATACGCCGCGTAATCCGGTCACGGCCAGCGGGCGTACCCTGAAGGAACTGGAAGATTGGCTGCATAATCTGCCGGGCACGTCAGTAGATATTCTGCGGCTGGCGGGGTTGGTCGGGCCTGGGCGCCATCCCGGACGTTTCTTTGCCGGAAAAACCGCGCCGGATGGTCAACACGGGGTCAATCTGGTGCATCTTGAAGACGTGGTTGGCGCAATTACCCTCTTGCTACAGGCGCCAAAAGGGGGGCACATCTATAATATATGTGCGCCGGCGCATCCAGCCCGCAACGTGTTTTATCCGCAAATGACGCGCTTGCTGGGAATGGCGCCGCCGCATTTTCGTGACGCACCGGACAACGGCAAAGGGAAGATTATCGACGGTAGCCGGATTTGTAATGAGCTGGGATTTGAATATCAATATCCCGATCCGCTGGTGATGCCGATGGAGTGAGTCGCTGTCCAGCAGGTGGTCGCCATATAGCGCAAGGGGACGAGTATGAAACCACTGCTGGACGTTCTGATTATTCTTGATGCGTTAGAAAAAGAAGGCAGCTTCGCGGCGGCGTCGGCAAAATTATTTAAAACGCCGTCCGCCCTCAGTTATACCGTTCATAAGCTGGAAAACGATCTTAATATCCAACTGCTCGACCGTAGCGGGCATCGCGCGCGATTTACGCGAACCGGTAAGATGCTACTGGAAAAAGGCCGTGAAGTGCTGCACACCGTTCGCGAGCTGGAAAAGCAGGCGATTAAACTGCATGAAGGCTGGGAGAACGAACTGGTCATCGGTGTGGATGATACCTTTCCCTTTTCTCTTCTGGCCCCGCTTATCGACGCTTTTTATCAACGCCACAGCGTGACGCGCCTTAAATTTGTCAATGGCGTTCTCGGCGGTTCATGGGAGACGCTGACGCAGGGAAGGGCGGATATCATCGTTGGCGCCATGCGCGCGCCGCCGCCTGACACCGGCTTTGGCTTTGCAAGACTGGGCGATCTTGAACTGGTGTTTGCTGTCGCTCCGCATCATCCGCTGGTTCATGAAGAGGAACCGCTTAGCCGCCAGACGATCAAACGTTTTCGCGCGATTGTGGTTGGCGATAGCGTCCATTCCTCGCGATCAATAGGGTCTGAACTGCTCGACGCTCAGGAAGCGATTACCGTGTTTGATTTTAAAACCAAGCTGGAGCTGCAAATTAGCGGCCTGGGATGCGGCTATTTACCGCGTTATCTGGCGCAGCGATTTTTGGAAAGCGGCGCGCTTATAGAGAAGAAAGTTGTAGCGCAAATCGTCTATGAACCGGTGTGGGTTGGCTGGAATGAACAGACCGCCGGGCTGGCCAGCGGCTGGTGGCGGGATGAAATTTTAGCAAATAATGCTATTGCTGGGGTGTATGCAAAATCGCCGGTTTAAAAATCAATCGCTTATGAAAAATAATTTTTTGAACGCGCTCGCATTCTCTTGTCATTTCACTTCAATTTAGGGCAGAATACGCCGCTTGCAAAAAATGACACTAACCGACGTTTTAATACGCGTCGGTTATTTTTTTGCTTCAAACACATCATTCAATACCAAGAGGCCGGGCTTCGTACCGGATAGATACTTACTTAAAAATCGACAGTTGTTGTCGCTGAGGAATCCAGAAAATGGGGCAATTTTTTGCTTACGCGACGGCATTCGCCGTAAAGGAGAATGACCATGTCGCATAACGTTACTCCAAACACCTCTCGCGTGGAATTACGTAAAACGCTTACGTTAGTTCCGGTTGTAATGATGGGTCTTGCCTATATGCAGCCGATGACGCTGTTCGATACATTTGGTATCGTTTCAGGCCTCACTGACGGTCACGTACCGACGGCGTATGCATTCGCGTTAATCGCGATTCTGTTTACGGCGTTGAGCTACGGGAAACTGGTGCGTCGCTACCCTTCCGCGGGTTCGGCGTATACCTATGCCCAGAAATCCATCAGCCCGACCGTTGGCTTTATGGTGGGTTGGTCTTCTCTGCTCGATTATCTGTTCGCGCCGATGATCAACATTCTGTTGGCGAAAATTTATTTTGAAGCGCTGGTGCCCTCCATTCCGTCATGGGTGTTTGTCGTGGCGCTGGTGGCCTTTATGACGGCCTTTAACCTGCGCAGCCTCAAATCGGTCGCTAACTTCAACACCGTGATTGTAGTGCTACAGGTGGTGCTGATTGCGGTCATTCTGGGCATGGTGGTTTATGGCGTATTTGAAGGCGAAGGCGCCGGTACGCTGGCGAGCACCCGTCCGTTCTGGTCCGGCGATGCGCACGTTATCCCGATGATTACGGGAGCGACGATCCTGTGCTTCTCCTTTACCGGCTTTGACGGCATCAGTAACCTGTCGGAAGAGACCAAAGATGCTGAGCGCGTGATCCCGCGTGCGATTTTCCTGACCGCGCTGATTGGCGGCCTGATCTTCATCTTTGCAACCTATTTCCTGCAATTGTACTTCCCGGATATCTCTCGCTTTAAAGATCCGGATGCGTCTCAGCCGGAAATCATGCTGTACGTGGCGGGTAAAACCTTCCAGGTGGGCGCGCTGATCTTCTCTACTATCACCGTGCTGGCTTCCGGTATGGCGGCGCATGCAGGCGTAGCGCGCCTGATGTACGTAATGGGGCGCGACGGCGTATTCCCGAAAAGCTTCTTCGGTTACGTTCATCCGAAATGGCGTACGCCAGCGATGAACATCATCCTGGTCGGGGCGATCGCGCTGCTGGCGATTAATTTTGACCTGGTGATGGCGACGGCGCTGATTAACTTTGGTGCGCTGGTCGCGTTTACCTTTGTTAACCTGTCGGTGATTTCGCAGTTCTGGATCCGTGAGAAGCGTAATAAAACGTTGAAAGATCACTTCCAGTATCTGTTCCTGCCCATGTGCGGCGCGCTCACGGTTGGTGCGTTGTGGGTTAACCTGGAAGAGAGCTCAATGGTACTGGGCCTGATCTGGGCGGGTATCGGGCTGATTTATCTGGCGTGCGTAACTAAAAGCTTCCGCAACCCGGTTCCACAGTACGAAGACGTCGCGTAATCGTGCGTATTATCGGCAATAGTAAAACCGGAGGCAGTGCCTCCGGTTTTTTGTTTGTCATCCAGCATGTTTACCGGATGGCGGTGTCACTCTTTATCCGCTCTGAATTAACAATGCCCGTCAGGCATTGGTCAATTACACAATCTCAGTTGCGTACTGCCACAGTGATTTCAGCAGCCCCAGCTTCGTTTTATCTTCCGCATACTGCTGAGAAAGCATCTGCAATTCATTGGCATACTGTTGTAAAAACTCCGGCGTCAGCACCTGACGGCGATGCTCCAGCCAGCGCTGCTGCTCTGCGTCATCCAGCGTACCGGGAAAATTGCGTGCGCGGTAATTAAACAGCAGCTTCTCAATGCGCTTATCGACAAAAGTAATGTCCAGCGCGGGTAGGTTACGCGGCTCGGTTTCGAGTACGATTTTCATGGCTGCGCGATCGGCATCGCTGAAAAAACCATCATAGAGCTGGGCATCAACGTTATCCGAGGCGGCAAAAGGTTCGGCTTCGGCGAAAATCGCCACCACTTTGTCGCGGACCTGCGGGTTTTCACGCAGCACTTTCAGGTTATCCAGGCAATGCTGGCGGTTAATTCCCAGTCGGTCGGCATCCTCCGGGCGCAAGGTATTCGCCTGCGCCAGTACCGGACATTTATTGATATGCACCAGCTTTACCGGCACTGCGACGTGATCGCCAAGATCGGCTTTGGCCGTATAAAGCCGCTCGCGAAGGGTGTCGCTGTCCAGCTCAAGAAGAGGAGAAATATCGCCTGCTAAATCGACCATGATCACCGCGTTACGGTTTTCAGGATGCCACGCCAGCGGCGCGACCCAGCTTGTATTACCGCGCCACGCGCCAAACATGCCGGAGACATGCACCAGCGGCTTCATTTGCGGAACGTCAATCAGCGCCGCCAGTTTATGTTTACTGCGGTGGCTATAAAGATAATCAAACAGTCGCGGCTGGCGTGTTTTCACCAGTTGCGCCATCGCAATAGTGGCGTAGACATCCGCCATCGCATCATGCGCGTTGCTGTGTTCGATCCCGTTCGCCTGGGTTAAATGTTCCAGACGAAAGCTGGGCAGGCCGTCGTCGTTTTCCGGCCAGTTAATTCCCTCCGGGCGCAGCGCATAACAGGCGCGCATGACATCCAATAGATCCCAACGTGAATTATCATGCTGCCAGCTCCAGGCGTAGGGATCGTAAAAGTTGCGATAAAAAATATTGCGCGTGACTTCATCATCAAAACGCACATTGTTGTAGCCCACAACGCAGGTTTTAGGAACGGTAAACAGCGCATGAATGCGTCTGGCGAAAGCGGCTTCGTTTTCTCCTTTCTCACGCGCTTCCTGCGGCGTGATGCCGGTAATCAGCACCGCGCCGGGCTGCGGTAGATAATCATCAGCGGGTTTGCAATAAAATACCTCCGGCTCGCCAATAACGTTGAAGTCGTTATCCGTACGGAGCGCGGCGAATTGCGCTGGTCTGTCGAGGGCCGGATGCGTACCGAAGGTTTCGTAATCGTGGAAGAGGAATGTGCTCTGTATGCTGTCGTTTTTAACTGTCACTTGATGTACACGCCTGATGTTATCTGTATATGAAATATTTTATTCTTTTATTTTGTCGTTGATTGATTGTATTTGTACACCAATTGATATCGTTGCTAATGTTCGTACATGCGATGGTGAGTACATAAACATTAAAATCATTGAGTACAAAATACTAAAATGACCATCAGCGACACTAAGCTACGCTCCCTCTATGGTAAACCATATTCCGGCCCATCTGAAATTACTGATTCTGATTTAGTACTGTATGGAATTTAGGCCAGGGTCAATCTGGCCGGGATCTCAAAAATGCATGGACTAAAACGGGTCTATTTACAGAGGGACACAACGCTGTGTCCCTTAATTCCATGCGGGTTGAGGCTGGACTACGCCCAGGCCAGTGGCAGGATGGATGACAGAACACTCGGGAAATATTTTCTGGCATGACGTTGCATACTATCCGCCACAACGCTGGTACAGGTAAAGGCGCCATGGAGGCCGTGAAAACGGTCGGACCACTCGGTAAACTGTTCGCTGGATGGGAATATCGCCGGAGACAGCTCCCAGGCTTTCTGCATCAGCGCCTCCGCATAGCCTCTCAGGGCCGGCGGAGAGTCATGCTCAGTGCCGAAAATGGCGCTGGAGGAATAGCGTGCGAATGCGGTACTGAGACAGAACAGGATTTCCGCCTGCTTCTGTGGGGTGGCGTCCGTCAGGTGATAAGCACTGAGGATGTGCTGGTAGTGTGCCGGGCTGAGTTTGCCTTCAGGAAGCAAGGGGTCAAAAATGGTGGCCAGACGCGACACTGAGGCATCATCAATCAACTTCACGGTGGAATGTTTCTGGTTCGTGGCGGCAATAAACTGCTGGTTCAGCTCCCCGTGATCTTCAGTGCTGAAGATGATATCAATCAGCTCCCCAAAGCGTCGCTGCGTGGCCTGCTGATTAAATGCGGCGAGAAACACCGGAAAGTCATGACGGAATAACTCTACCGGAGAGATTTGCGCGGTGGAAACGTTCTCTCCGGCTCGCAGCAGGTAAAAGTTGTCCCATGCAGTGTCAGGAGTGGGGTTTAGCATTGTTAACAGCGTGTCAGTGGAGAGCATCATCGCCGTGTCTGAATCCTGGGAGGAAAGCAGCAGGAAATTATCTGCAGCGCGGGTTGTCCAGTCCGGGCTGCCGTCATAATTGCCGAAGAGCCCATTATGGATGTGGGGAGACACCGCCGGGTGAGCAAGATACTGTTCATAAAGCGCTGCAGCTTTCTGGCGGGTGCCATCAGTGCAGTCCACGCCTGTCATACAGTGTAAAATCACCTGATTAAAGAGTCCGCTGTGAGTGGTCATGGCGGCGCTGTTCCTGTCAAACGAATCCAGCAACACAGACAGTATGCGCTGCTGATAATATGTGTCAGGAGTCGGCAGGGGAACGTCATTATAGGTCTGGCACTGGTGGGCAAAAAAACGTTCCTGAACAGGCCCGAGCCACTCGCGGATAAGCGCACTTTGCGTATAGGGAGGGTGGGCCAGTACGCTCACCAGCGAACTTTCAACTGGCCGGATACATGCTTCTGTTAAGCGGCCACCCCGCAATGACTTCACCAGGTCTTCCATTGCCCGGACTTTTTCCTGACTGTATTTATCGGGCAGGCTGTCAATGGTCATCAGAATACTTTTACCATTATTGTGCTCATGATTTAAAAATCCATCCACAGCGTTCTCACTCCAAAGGAGTGGCATTTGCAGCCAGATATCACCTAGACGAATAAAATTTCCGCCCCCTGACACTGACGGAGGTGATGAATTATCCGGTTCATTTAAAATAACGCCAGAGAGGTTGGCTTTGTGACGTATAAACGTATTTTTTAATGTTGTATTAATAAAAGACGGCTGTTGTCGTGTAGTAATTGAATACTGTAAAATCAGTTCATTCATGTCTGAATTACTAAATTTTGTATTACTGCAGACTACATCACTCAGTGTCGAATAAGTGAATCGGCATTCGTCAAAATGTAAATGAGATATATCAGAATAAGTAAATTTTGAATTTGAAAAGTTGAACCCCTTAATAATATCGCCGTCTCGCTCCATGAAGCTGGTGGGCAATATTTTGCTGAATGTAATATTACGGAAATCTGCGTTTGAAAAATCGCGATCTGCGGCCGTAAGGGTTTCTCCGGCTTTCTGTCGTAAAAGTGCATCCGTGAGTTTCTTAGCCCATTCGGCAGGTGATGACGGGGAAGACGTAGCCTGAAGTGAGAGGGAGGGTGATACTGGTGGTGTTCTACCTTCAGAAACCGTGGGCCTGTTATTGGCTGATACAGAGACTCCACCGGGGAGCGGGGCCGCACCTGTCACTCTGTAATTATAATCACATGTTTGATTTGCAATATGCTTACGCATGAATGCTGCATTCATTTTTGAGACATCTTCTGCTGAAATATTTTTCTTACCTGCATTATTTGTATCTTTAATATTTTTAACAGTAATCAATGTTTTGTTTAAGGTGTTTTTATCTTTCGGCTGGAAGAAGTCTTTTATTTTTTGTGGTAACGCGAACTCAATCGATGAGCTCTTTCCTGTTTTAAGTTTTTCATTTAAAGAAGCATGCGTGTTTTTAACACTGGTTATTTTTGAGGCGAACCCGTTTTTCGTATGTTCACGAATAGAGGTAATTAATTTTTTAACCTGGTTAGGAATAGTAGAAAAATTAATTGCGCCTGATGATATCTTCATTAGAATTCCTTATCAACATCATTATGGAAAAACGGTCTGGATTTTTAACGCCTTAAAAGTAAGCTTCATATGTCGGTATGGCGATGGAGATCACAATTCACCATGTTATCTGGCAGGTTTCTTTCAGAAAGTGTCCATCCTGTCATCATGTCACCGTATTGTGGGACGTTGACGTATCTGCGGAAAAATCAAGGCATAAGGGAGCGGGTCGGGTAACGAAGCCCGTGTGCACGCAAAAGTAAACCCGCTTCGATGCTCAACCAGTGTTTTTCGCCGGCATTTGGGATATCGTCGGCGGACGTTCCGGCACGTATGAGAAAGAACTGCGTAAAGCGCGTGAAATCGCTTTTCAGGAAATAATCGTTTTCTTTTAAATATTATTACGTGTTATTGGAATTGTATCATTTTTATAATTAACAGCGGGTTGTTTGGTAATTCTGCTGATTATTCAATGACAGTCCATGTGCGTGTTCAGGAAATGTAAAATATTTATAAAATAAAAGGTCTTATCGTGTTGATATGCTCATTTTAACAACTATTTCAAATTGTGATTGAAGCCGACATTTCATAATACAAATTAAATATAATCTTCAGCTATATCTAATAACAGGAGGTTATATGAGCATTAGTCGTCGTTCTTTTTTGCAGGGGGTAGGCATCGGCTGCTCTGCCTGCGCGCTGGGCGCTTTTCCGCCCGGGGCGCTGGCGCGCAACCCGATTGCCGGCATTAACGGTAAAACCACGCTAACGCCAAGCTTGTGCGAAATGTGTTCCTTTCGTTGCCCTATTCAGGCGCAGGTAGTCAATAACAAGACCGTTTTTATCCAGGGCAATCCTTCTGCGCCGCAGCAGGGGACGCGCATATGCGCCAGGGGCGGGAGCGGCGTCAGCCTGGTCAATGACCCGCAACGGATTGTAAAACCTATGAAACGCACCGGGCCACGCGGCGACGGTGAATGGCAGGTGATTAGCTGGCAACAGGCTTACCAAGAAATCGCGGCGAAAATGAATGCCATCAAAGCGCAGCATGGCCCCGAGAGCGTGGCTTTCTCTTCCAAATCGGGCTCGCTCTCCAGCCATCTTTTCCATCTGGCTACGGCCTTTGGTTCGCCTAATACCTTTACTCACGCCTCAACATGCCCTGCCGGGAAAGCCATTGCGGCAAAAGTGATGATGGGCGGCGATCTGGCGATGGATATCGCTAACACGCGCTATCTGGTTTCGTTTGGCCACAATTTGTATGAAGGGATTGAAGTTGCCGATACCCATGAGTTAATGACCGCGCAGGAGAAGGGGGCCAAAATGGTGAGCTTCGATCCGCGTCTGTCGATATTTTCCAGCAAGGCGGATGAGTGGCACGCTATTCGTCCCGGGGGGGATTTAGCGGTTCTGCTGGCGATGTGCCACGTCATGATTGATGAACAACTCTACGATGCGTCTTTTGTTGAGCGTTATACCAGCGGATTTGAACAGTTAGCACAGGCGGTAAAAGAGACGACGCCGGAATGGGCCGCCGCGCAGGCCGATGTCCCAGCCGACGTTATTGTCCGGGTGACACGCGAACTGGCCGCCTGCGCGCCTCACGCTATTGTCAGTCCTGGTCATCGCGCGACGTTCTCGCAGGAAGAGATCGATATGCGGCGTATGATTTTTACGCTTAATGTGCTGCTCGGTAATATTGAGCGCGAAGGCGGGCTATACCAGAAAAAAAACGCGTCGGTTTACAACAAACTGGCCGGAGAAAAGGTCGCGCCAACGCTGGCGAAACTCAACATTAAAAATATGCCGAAACTGACGGCGCAACGAATCGATTTGGTCGCACCGCAGTTTAAATATATCGCCGCTGGCGGCGGCGTGGTGCAAAGCATTATTGACGCGGTGTTAACCCAGAAGCCTTACCCGATAAAGGCGTGGATTATGTCGCGGCATAATCCTTTCCAGACCGTCACCTGTCGTTCGGACCTGGTAAAAACCGTTGAGCAACTGGATCTGGTGGTCAGCTGCGATGTCTATTTGAGCGAGAGCGCGGCGTATGCCGACTATCTGCTGCCGGAATGCACCTATCTCGAACGGGACGAAGAGGTATCCGATATGTCGGGACTGCACCCGGCTTACGCTCTGCGCCAACAGGTCGTAGAGCCGATTGGCGAGGCGCGTCCGAGTTGGCAAATCTGGAAAGAACTTGGCGAGCAGTTGGGATTAGGGCAGTACTATCCGTGGCAGGATATGCAGACGCGCCAACTCTATCAGTTGAACGGCGACCATGCCTTAGCGAAGGAACTGCGACAGAAAGGGTATCTCGAATGGGGCGTTCCGCTGCTATTACGCGAACCAGAATCCGTTCGTCAGTTTACGGCGCGTTACCCCGGCGCTATCGCGACGGACAGTGACAACACCTATGGCGAACAGCTTCGCTTCAAATCGCCCTCCGGCAAAATCGAACTTTATTCCGCAACCCTGGAGGAATTGCTCCCTGGCTACGGCGTTCCGCGCGTTCGTGACTTTGCGCTGAAAAAAGAGAATGAGCTTTACTTCATTCAGGGCAAGGTGGCCGTGCATACCAATGGCGCGACGCAGTACGTACCTTTACTCAGCGAGCTAATGTGGGATAACGCGGTCTGGGTTCATCCGCAAACGGCGCAAGAAAAAGGCATTAAGACCGGCGATGAGGTCTGGCTGGAAAATGCCACGGGTAAAGAGAAAGGTAAGGCGCTGGTGACGCCCGGTATCCGCCCGGACACGCTTTTTGTCTATATGGGATTTGGCGCTAAAGCTGGGGCCAAAACGGCGGCGACGACACACGGTATCCACTGTGGCAATTTACTGCCGCACGTGACGAGTCCGGTATCCGGTACGGTAGTGCATACCGCAGGCGTGACGCTGAGCCGGGCATGAGGGAGGAGGGAACCATGAATCATTTAACGAATCAGTACGTCATGCTGCATGATGAAAAACGTTGTATCGGCTGCCAGGCGTGTACCGTTGCCTGCAAAGTGCTTAATGACGTACCGGAGGGATTTAGCCGCGTACAGGTACAAATTCGCGCCCCTGAACAGGCATCCAACGCACTAACCCATTTTCAATTTGTCCGCGTCTCCTGTCAGCACTGTGAAAATGCGCCATGTGTCAGCGTTTGTCCTACCGGAGCGTCATATCGTGATGAAAACGGGATCGTGCAGGTGGATAAATCGCGCTGTATTGGCTGCGATTATTGTGTTGCCGCATGTCCTTTCCATGTGCGCTATTTGAATCCGCAAACCGGTGTCGCCGACAAGTGTAACTTCTGCGCCGACACGCGGTTGGCGGCTGGCCAGTCTCCGGCGTGCGTATCCGTTTGCCCAACGGACGCGCTGAAATTCGGCAGACTGGATGAGAGCGAGATCCAGCGCTGGGTCGGTCAGAAAGAGGTCTATCGCCAGCAGGAAGCGCGTAGCGGCGCGGTCAGTCTGTACCGTCGTAAAGAAGTCCATCAGGAGGGTAAAGCATGAATACTATCTGGGGAGCGGAACTACATTATGCGCCAGATTATTGGCCGCTGTGGTTAATTTATGCAGGCGTCGTGGTGCTGCTCATGCTTGTTGGGCTGGTTATCCATGCGTTATTGCGCCGGATGCTGGCGCCAAAAACGGCGGGCGGCGAAGAGCATCGTGACTATCTCTACTCGCTGGCGATTCGCCGTTGGCATTGGGGAAATGCGTTACTGTTTGTTTTATTACTGTTAAGCGGTTTATTTGGTCATTTTTCTCTCGGCCCTGTAGCGCTAATGGTACAAGTGCATACCTGGTGTGGTTTTGCCTTACTGGCTTTCTGGGTCGGGTTTGTGCTGATCAACCTCACCACAGGTAACGGGCGTCACTATCGGGTAAATTTTTCCGGACTGGTAACGCGCTGCATACGCCAGACGCGTTTTTACCTTTTTGGCATCATGAAAGGGGAAGCGCATCCGTTCGCGGCAACAGAGCAGAATAAGTTCAATCCACTGCAACAACTGGCATATCTGGCGATTATGTACGCGCTGGTACCGCTGTTAATCATCACCGGTTTGCTGTGTCTCTATCCGCAGGTTGCGGGTCTGGGCCCTGTGATGCTGGTGCTGCATATGGCGCTTGCTATCATCGGCTTACTGTTTATTTGCGCGCATCTCTATCTGTGTACTCTTGGCGACACGCCGGGACAAATTTTCCGTAGCATGGTTGACGGCTATCATCGTCATCGTACCGCGCCGCGCGGGGATAAGTCCGCCGTCTGAGCGTATCCATAAAATAAAGTCAGCAAGAAAATGTGCCTTGTGTCACATTTTCTTGCAATTTATCCATGTTTGTTTAACTGAACTTCCGTAAAAAGAACGGCAAATTGAGACCATCCTGAGGACATGCTGTTGAAACGCCGTTTGTTTATTGCCGCTTCTTTATTCGCGATGCACCTTTCTCCTGCGCTTGCGGCCGATGCCGTAAGTTTTGCTCCCCAACCGCCAGCCATTGATGCAGGCGCCTGGGTGTTGATGGATTACACTACGGGACAGGTTCTTACCGCCGGTAATGAACACCAGCAACGTAATCCCGCCAGCCTTACCAAGCTAATGACGGGCTACGTCGTCGATCGCGCCATCGATAGTCATCGTATCAGCCCTGACGATATCGTCACCGTTGGGCGCGACGCCTGGGCGAAGGATAATCCGGTGTTTGTCGGCTCCTCGTTGATGTTTTTAAAAGAAGGGGATCGCGTGTCGGTGCGTGATTTAAGCCGTGGCTTAATTGTGGATTCCGGTAACGATGCCTGTGTGGCGCTGGCGGATTATATCGCGGGCGGGCAGCCGCAGTTTGTGGCGATGATGAACAGCTATGTGAAAAAACTCAATTTGCAGGATACCCATTTTGAAACCGTCCACGGTCTGGATGCGCCGGGACAACATAGCTCCGCGTATGATCTGGCCGTACTCTCCCGGGCGATTATTCACGGCGAACCTGAATTTTATCACATGTACAGCGAGAAAAGCCTGACCTGGAACGGCATCACGCAGCAGAACCGCAACGGCTTGTTATGGGATAAGACCATGCATATCGATGGGCTTAAAACCGGACACACATCGGGGGCGGGATTTAATCTTATCGCATCGGCGGTGGACGGGCAGCGTCGACTTATTGCCGTTGTGATGGGGGCGAAAAGTTCGAAAGGTCGTGAGGAACAGGCGAGAAAACTGTTGCAGTGGGGCCAGCAAAACTTTGCGACGGTGCAGATTTTGCACAGCGGTAAAAAAGTGGGCAGCGAGCGAATCTGGTATGGAGACAAAGAAAAGATTGCGCTGGGTACGGAACAGGATTTCTGGATGGCGCTGCCCAAAGCGGAAATTCCGCATATCAAAGCAAAATATGTGCTGGATAGAAAAGAGCTGGAGGCGCCAATCGCTGCTCATCAACAGGTAGGTGAAATAGAGCTCTACGATCGGGATAAACTGATCGCTCAGTGGCCGCTGGTCACTCTGGAATCGGTGGGTAAAGGCGGTATGTTCTCTCGTCTGAGCGACTATTTTCAGCATAAAGCGTAAGCCGTTGTCACACACCGTTCACCGTCATCTGAGGTGTCAAAAGGGCGGGATTGCGAGGTTGCTCACAAAATGATCACGCTGTCCTTGTGACCGTAAAAGGCTGTCATTATACTGTACATTCATACAGTATAGTAAAGTGACGGAGGCAGCATGGATTACGAAATCAGGCAGGAACAAAAACGCAAGATAGCCGGTTTCCACATGGTCGGTCCATGGGAACACACCGTGAAGCAGGGTTTTGAACAACTGATGACGTGGGTGGATCGACAGCGGATCGTGCCAGTTGAATGGATTGCCGTCTATTACGACAATCCAGATGTCGTACCTGCAGAAAAACTCCGCTGCGATACCGTGGTGTCCGTGGCAGAGAATTTCATCCTGCCGGACAATAGCGAAGGCGTAATCGTGACCGCCATTGAAGGCGGCGAATATGCCACTGCTGTCGCGCGAGTGGAAGACCGTGACTTTGCGAAGCCGTGGGAACGGTTTTTTGATGTCCTCGAGCAGGATAGCGCTTATCAGATAGCCTCTGCGCCCTGTTTTGAAACCTATCTGAATAACGGCATGGAAGATGGATACTGGGATATTGAAATGTATATTCCGGTACAGCGGAAGTGATCGACTGGTTTCCTGTCTGAAAAGAGCGGACGGATAATGTGTTCCGTCCGCCAGTGCGCTATTTTTGCTATAAAGCAGGTACAATGCATTTTTTGCCATTCCCGTAAGGAGCGCAAGCGTGCGTGCCGATAAGTCATTAAGCCCTTTTGAAATACGGTTGTACCGTCATTATCGCATCGTGCATGGCATACGTATCGCCCTGGCGTTCATTCTTACCTTTCTGCTGGTTCGTCTGTTTTCTATTCCCGAGGGCACATGGCCGCTCATCACGTTAGTGGTGATTATGGGGCCCATCTCATTCTGGGGAAATGTAGTGCCTCGTGCTTTTGAGCGCATAGGCGGTACGATCCTGGGCGCGGCGTTAGGGCTGGTGGCGCTACGCCTGGAGCTCTTTTCCTTACCGCTGATGCTGGTGTGGTGTGCGATAGCGATGTTTTTGTGCGGCTGGCTGGCCTTAGGGAAAAAACCGTATCAGGCGCTACTGATAGGCATAACGCTCGCCGTTGTTGTCGGCGCTCCCGCTGGTGATATGGATACGGCATTATGGCGTGGCGGGGATGTGATTTTGGGGTCGCTACTGGCAATGTTGTTTACCGGCATCTGGCCCCAGCGCGCCTTTTTGCACTGGCGCATCCAACTGGCGCATTGCGTCACGGCGTATAATCGGGTGTATCAGGCAGCGCTGTCGCCGAATTTGCTGGAGCGCCCCCGGTTGGATAAACATTTGCAACGGTTGCTGAACGATGTCGTCAAAATGCGCGGGCTGATAACGCCAGCCAGTAAAGAAACCCGGATACAAAAATCTATTTTCGAGGCCATTCAGACCATCAACCGCAATCTGGTTTGTATGCTTGAATTACAAATCAATGCCCACTGGGCGACGCGCGCCAGCCATTTTGTGATGCTTAACGCGCACACATTGCGTGAAACCCAGCAGATGACGCAGCAAACCTTGCTAACGATCGCCCACGCGTTGTTTGAAGGCAACCCGCAGCCGGTACTGGCAAATACCGGTAAACTGAATGATATTGCTGCCGAGTTGCGACAGCTAATGAACGAGCAGCAGGGCGACGCGGTGGCTGAAACCCCCATTCACGGCTATGTTTGGCTAAGTATGGAAACGGCCCGACAGTTGGAACTGCTTTCACACTTGATCTGCCGGGCTTTGCGCAAATAAAAAGCAGATGGGGCGAATGAATTTGTTGCTGCTTCGATTCAGCAAAGATTAAGAGTATGATACTAATATAAGGATAAAATGAGTGCTACTGGCAACGATTTTATCCCCGAACCTTCAGGTTTCCCCAGACGGCGACGTAACGGTGTTTCCTCTGGCGGCTTGAAGTATGACGGGGATAAACGTAATGTTTATCCACTAGCAGTTGCTTAACGAATCCGAATCTCACATTATCAGGGGTGTAAAAATGGAAACAACCAAGCCTTCTTTCCAGGACGTGCTGGAGTTTGTTCGTCTGTTCCGTCGCAAAAATAAACTGCAGCGTGAAATTCAGGACATTGAGAAGAAGATCCGTGACAACCAGAAGCGTGTGCTGCTGCTGGACAACCTGAGCGACTACATCAAGCCAGGTATGAGCGTTGAGGCGATTCAGGGTATCATCGCCAGCATGAAAAGCGACTATGAAGATCGCGTTGATGACTACATCATTAAAAATGCCGAAATCTCCAAAGAGCGTCGCGACATTTCCAAAAAGCTGAAAGCGATGGGCGAAATGAAACACGCCGATGTAAAAGCCGAATAATGCGCTACGGCAGTGGGAGCGTATATCAGGCTCTCACTGCAGTTTGACCCCGCCTGTGACCATCTTGAGTAAATGTTGTTTTGGCCAGTGTCGGGTAAGTTTTTTCTCTGCCAGCTTACCTTTCAGGCGCGCAATGTCATGACGTTTCCGGTCCAGCATCAGACCCACCACGCTACCGCTATGCGCCACGTTCAATCCGTATAAATCACACTCTTCGACCAGCGACAGCAGGGCGGTAAAGCCCGGCTTAGGTAACAGCGTCTGGCTGGCGATAGCGCTAAGCGTAGCCGCCTCACCCAGTCGGAGCGGATTTTGCGTTATACAGGCTTCCTGCACCAGATTCCAGGCCTGCTGCAAGGTTGCTGAACTTGCTATTAATTTCTGCTGGCGAGGGAGACGGTGGTAATCTTGCGTGCGCAGTGTGACCGGGCTTTCCAGTACCAGCAAATCGATTGGCGGCGGTGGCTCGCAGGCGATTTGCGTGACCGCATTATTATGATCAAACAGCGTTAACTGATGAAAAACGGTGCTATCAGTGGGTTCGATTGAGACGCAAAGCTGTGCAAGGGTGGTTTCATCCAGCGAATGTCCAAGATGATGCGCCGTTGCCACTGCCGTAGCGGCAATATCTGCGGTGCTGCTGGCCATGCCTTTGGCAACGGGAATTGACGAACGCACATCGACGCGAATCTCGTTACTCCAGTGCGCAGGATACTGCCAGTGCGCCAGAACGCGCTCCACCATCGCCCGCGACAATGGGCGCTCGTTTACCAACGGCGGCGCAGCCGTGACTGCTACGGTGCTGTACCAGTCAACGGGGCAGGAGACCAGTTTCTCACTGCCCAGAATCCATCCCTGGATAAGTTCCCCGCATGAGGCGGGGCATTGCGCAACAGCCACGTTATCACCTTTCAGGTACGAATAGTGTGCGCGCATAGTGTCATGGTAAAAGCGTTATTACCATGACTTGCCGCAATGCGTCGTATAACCCTCTCAGGCTGGTACACAAAGCCCTTCCGTGGCCGGTAGCGCAATGCGCATAACGTCTTGTGCGATCATTAACTCTTCGTTGGTGTTGATGACGGCGACTTTCACCAGGGCGTTCTCCGTCTGGATAAATGTCGCATTACGTTGATTTTTCTCTTCATCAACGGCTAAGCCCAAAAATTGCAAATTATGGCAAACCGCCGATCTGGCTCGCGCTGAGTTCTCGCCAATTCCCCCAGTGAATACCAGCGCATCCAGTCCTCCCATTTGCATAATATAGCTGCCAATGGTGGCGCGAATGCGTTCGGCAAATAGAGTGAGAGCGAGTTTAGCCTGCCGGTTACCGGTATTGGCTGCCTGTTCGACATCGCGGTAATCAGACGACACGCCAGAAACGCCCAGCAAGCCTGACTCATTATTTAATAACTGATTCAACTGTTGCGGGGTTTTGCTTTCGCGCTGGGCTATCCACGGCAGAATAGAGGGATCAATATCTCCGCTACGGGTGCCCATCATCACGCCTGACTGCGGCGTAAAGCCCATCGACGTATTGACCGAACGCCCGTTCTTGATGGCGCAGATGCTGCTACCGTTTCCAAGATGACAACAAATCACCCGTAATGCGCTGAGTGGTACGCCCAGCTTTTCCGCCAGAACGCCGCTGACATACTTATGGCTGGTGCCATGAAAGCCATAACGGCGAATCCCCAGTTCCGCGTAATAATGCCAGGGAAGCGGGTAAATATAGGCGGGTTCATCCAGCGTCTGGTGAAATGCCGTATCAAACACGGCTACGGAAGGGGCATCAGGCAACAGTTGACGAAAAACGTGAATACCCAACGCGTTTACCGGGTTGTGAAGCGGGGCCAGTTCAGCAAGACGTTCGATTTGCGCTAACGTTTCATCCGTGACCAGCGTCGAGTCTTTAAAAAACTCACCGCCGTGCGCCACACGATGGCCCACCCCATCAATGTCCCGCAGACTGTTAATGATTTGATAACCCAGCAGCTTTTCCAGAAGCAGCGTTACCGCATCGCGATGATCGGCAACGGGGACGGTTTCCTGCCATTTTTGGCTGTGCGTCTTAATTGTCACCTGCGCATCCGCCATACCGATACGCTCAATCAGCCCCTGACAGAGCATGTCGCCCTGCGGCATCTCCAGCAGCTGAAATTTTAACGATGAGCTGCCGGCGTTAATGGCCATTATTTTGTAAGACATAAAGGTTCCTTCGAATTCAGAAAATCCAGCACGGCGTCGAGACCCGAGTTATTCAGCGCGCTGGTAATAAAAATCTGCTGTGCGCCAGCCTGCGTAAGCCATTCCGCAACCAGCGAAATACGCTGCGGCTCGGCGAGATCGGCCTTGGTGACCAGGCCAATCGTCGGGCGGTTCATCGGGGCGGTAAAACCCGGAGAAAAGGGCGACCACTGGGCGTCGGCATTCAGCACCAGGGCGATGACGTCGGCCTCGCAGGCGCTGGTTAGCAAGGCGCTATACAGGCAGCGGTTCTCCAGGTATTCGCCCGGCGTGTCGATGGCCATCGGCGACCATTCAATGGCCTGGGTTTTCTTATAATGGAGCGCTTCGCCGCGCAGGCTTTGGGTCAGCGAGGTTTTTCCGCACTGGCTGGGGCCGATAAACATCAAACGCTTCATGACGTTACGTCCGGGTGATCGAACAGGTGGTGAACTGCATCATTTCGCCCAGCGTGCGCGTTACCTGCTTGAGGGCATACTCGACGGCGGAAACGTCGCCGGTCAGCACCACGGCACCGGTAAAGCGATCGAGAAAACCAATTTCCACCGCGCCGGATTTAGTGGCGATATCGCAGGCGATAATCGACGCTTCGCTCGGCGTGATGGTAAGGATGCCAATGGCGGACACTGCATCCGGCAGGCCCAGCTTCTTAAAGAGATCTTTCCCTGGATTAGCAATCAGGTGCGCGAGAGTGACCTGTTTCCCCGGCACGTATTCCTGAATCATGCGATCCGTTGTCGGTTGTCTTTCCATTATCCCTCCACCATCTGTCGCCACATGGCTTCATGCGGGCGCGGGATCACCGAGCGGTAAACCAGCAGCCCTTTTTCCCCCGCGCTTTCGCTGGCGACCGTCACGGCGTTGTTGACGTCAGAAACGTCGCCCGCCACCACCATGTAGCATTTACCGCCGATGCCGAAGGCCATATGTACCCGCACCAGGGTGACGTTTGAGCCTTTTACCGCCCGGTCTGCGGCGCTGATGCAGGCCGCCACGCTCCAGGTTTCGACGATACCTACCGCCTGGCGCTTATCGACGCTGTTCAGGCCGCTGATGGCCGGAAGTACGCTGGGATGAATATTTGCCAGCACCAGGCTGTCGACGAGCATCTCGCCGGCCTGCGACGTACCGGTTTCAATGGCCTGCTGGATAGCGCCGATATCGCCGCCCAGCATCAGTAAAAACTTACCTGGGCAGATGGTCTTACTGACCAGCAGATTAACGTTGGCGCTTTTCAGCATGGCATCACCAAGCTCCATGCCTTTGGCGATGCTGGTGAGTTCTAAAATTCCTATAGCCTGAGACATGGTTAACCTCTTACAACCGTAATGGCCTGTTCGCTGATGGTCGATACAACGCCGTCGATGCTGGCGTGAATCGGCGCGCCTAATGCACCTGCCGGGACATCGGCAATGCACTGTCCGCGCGTCACGCGCTCCCCGACGGCAACAGTCGGTACTGCGCTGGCACCAATATGCTGGCGCAGTTGCAAAGTAACTTTTTCTACTGACGGCTCTTCTTCAACCAGCGGTGCTTCCTGGTACCAGGGGCTTAGTCCCAGTTTGGCGATCAGCCGCTTCACCGGCACCAGGCGATATTTCGCCATCTCGTCGGCCGGATTCAGCGGCCCTTCGTAGCGCTGGTTTTGCGCCCGCAGCTCGCGTTTTAACATGCGGTTGATGCGCATCGGCGAGATCCCCACCGGGCAGGCCACGCTTTCGCAAACGTTGCATTCCGAGCAGGTAAGGGCGCTCAGCAGCAGCTGCGGCGTGGCGGCCTGGTGAAAGTTCACTGCCCGCACCAGCAGGTGCGGAGAGAGTTCGTGGCCGATCAGGTGTCGCGGACAGAGATCGGTACACAGTCGGCACTGTTCGCAGACGGTACGCGCGACGGAAAGCACCGTGCGCTCGTCCTGCATTCTCCGCTGGATAAGCGGATGGCTTTTGGGGAGCACCAGCAGGCCGCCGGTAGTTTTCGTCACTGGGTTATCAAGAGAGGTAATCAGGCCACCCATCATCGGGCCGCCGTTAATAAAACCAGGGTCGTCGACCGTTGCGCCGCCCGCCAGCGCCAGCACTTCATGCAGTGACATGCCGATAGGCACGGTAATGGTCAACGGTCTGGCGACCGCGCCGTTCACGGTCAACGTGCGACGAGTGACCGGAAACTGCTGCTCGACCGCCCGGGCAATATTCAGCACCGTTTGCACGTTATTGACGACCACGCCGACGCTGGCCGGTAGCGCAGCCGGGGCGACCCGGCGGCCGGTTGCCATCCAGATAGTCAGCACCTCATCGCCCGCAGGATAAACATCCGGCAGGATATGCAGGCGGATACCGGCTGGCAGCTGCGGGGTGAGCGCGTCGATGGCCCGGCGGTATTTTTCTTTCAGGGCTATCACCCCTTCGCGCGCGCCGGTTGCCGTCATGGCGTACTGTACGCCGCGCACAAGACGCGCGGCCTGCTGCCACATTAGCTGCTGGTCAACTTTGAGCATCGGTTCACACTCGGCGGCGTTCACCAGAAAAATCTCTACCTGCGCCTGTAGTTTGACGTGAGCGGGAAAACCTGCGCCGCCCGCACCCACAACGCCCGCTGCGCGAACGCGCTCGCGAATTTCATCAGCGCTATGAGACATTTCAACGACGTTGACGGCGGTACTCATAGCAGTTCCTCCAGCAGTTCCCGAATGGCTTCGGCATTGGCCGGGCGCGGGTTAGTGCGCAGCGTAACGTCAGCCAGCGCAGCCTGCACCATCGCCGGAATGCGTGCGGAAAAGTCGGATCTTCCTTCTTTAAGCGCAACGGCCAGTGAGGGAAGGGCGCAGCGTTGCTTAAGCAGTTCGATTTGCTGAATCAGCGCATTGATTGCCGCAATGTCATTGGCTTCTGCCGGGCAAAAACCGCAGGCTTTGGCCAGCCGCGCATAGCGTTTGGCGGCGCGCGGGTCACCCGCGTTAAAGCGGATCACCGTCGTGAGCAGCAGCGCATTGGCCAGCCCGTGCGGCAGATGAAACTGTCCGCCAAGCTGGTGGGCTATCGCGTGGTTAAGCCCCAGCCCCGCCTGGCTGAAGGCCATCCCGGCGAGCGTTGAAGCGTTGTGCATTTTCCCGCGCGTCGCCACGCAGTCGCCTTTTTCCACCGCCGTGGGCAGATACTGGAACACCAGTTTGGCGGCCTTTTCCGCCAGCGCGTCGGTAAAGTCGCTGGCGTGCGGTGAAACCCACGCTTCCAGGGCGTGGGTCAGCACGTCCATGCCGGTGTTGGCGGTAATCTGCGGCGGTACGCTGACCACCAGCTCCGGGTCGAGGATCGCCATATCCGGATACAGCGCATTGTTGAACAGCGGATACTTGATGCCTTTATCCGGGTCGCTAATTACGCAGGCGCTGGTGACTTCCGAACCGGTGCCGCTGGTGGTCGGGATCGCCACGCAGGTTTCGATGTTGATCCCGCTTTGCTGGCTAAACCAGACAATCGCTTTCGCCGCGTCCATTGCCGAGCCGCCGCCAAAACCGATCACCACCTGCGGTTGCAGATCCTGCATTTGCGCAATGCCCTGAACCACTGTGTGGATGGTGGGGTCCGGCGTTATCTCGCTAAATACGCTGATGCGGTTATCTGCGGGCAGCGCGTTACGCAGGGTATCCAGCAGCGGCGAGCGAGCCAGAAAGCCATCGCAGATTATCCAGATGTGCTTATTGGTAAAGCGCTTGAGCACCGCCAGGCTGCCCTGACCGCTGTACAACCGCGTTTGTAGTGAGAAGGTATTCATCGCGACCTCGGTTAGCGAATAGAAAAGCCGTTGGTCAGTACGCAGCGCCGGGAGCGGGCAAAAGTACGCGCTGACGTGGTCCCTTCACCGGTTGGCGTGGCGATAGTGAAGGTAGTAAAGCCTTCGCCGCCGACGCCGATCCCGGCATAAGAGGGGCCGTTTTTGACGAATATCGAGGTTTGCAGCGTGCGGGCCGCGAGGTTCAGGCGCGACACGTTCTGCGAGTGCATGATAGCGGTGTGATGCAGCCCCTCTTCAACCTTCAGCGCCAGCGCCAGCGCGCTATCGAAATCGCTGACTTTTACCACCGGCAGCATCGGCATCAACTGTTCGCTGGTGACCCACGGATCGTCAGCGTTAACCAGCGCAATCAGCAGACGCGGTGCTTTTGCAGGGACAGCGATCCCGGCGGCTCCCAGCATGGCCGATGGGCTCTTGCCGACCAGTTTTTTATTCGCCTGGCCTTCTGGCAGGCAGGCGGCGCGGAGTTTGTCGGTATCGGCAGGGCTTAGCAGCAGCGCACCGAAGGTTTGCATTTGCTGCACCAGACGCTCGGCGACGCTCTCCACTACGATCAGGCTCTTCTCGGCAATGCAGGGCAGGTTGTAATCGAATGACGCGCCGTTAATGATATCTTCCGCCGCTTTCACCAGGTCTGCCGTTTCATCGACGATGCAGGGCGGGTTACCCGCGCCAGCGCCAATCACCTTCTTACCGCTCTTCATGCCCATTGCCACAATGCCGGGACCACCGGTAATCGCCAGTACTGCGATGCGCGGGTGGGCCATCATCTGCTGGGTCGCTTCGAAAGTCGGTTCAGCCACGGTCACCACCAGATTGCGGATGCCGCAGCAGCGGAAGGCAATCTCTTCAATCAGGCTAATTAGCTTCAGAGAGACCTTTTTCGCGCCCGGATGCGGGCTAAAGTAAATACTATTGCCCGCCGCCAACATGCTGATGCTGTTATTGATGATGGTTTCCGTCGGGTTGGTGCTTGGGGCGACCGAACCGATGACGCCAAACGGCGAGTATTCAAAGAGCACCATGCCGCCGTCACCGGTCAGCGCGGTGGTGGTGAGATCTTCTACGCCCGGCGTGTTGTTCAGCGCAGCCTTGTTCTTGAGGAATTTATCTTCTTTGTTGCCCATCCCCGTTTCATTGGCGCTCTCTTCCGCCAGGGTTGCCAGTAGCGGCGTCAGCTCCTGACGCATCGCGCTGATAATGGCGCTGCGGGTTTTTAGCGGGCACTGCTGATAACGTAAGAACGCCTGGTGCGCGGCGTCGATGGCCTCGCTCACGGACTGGAAAATCCCTTTGCCCTGAGGCTGGGCCGGCGTTTGCGCCGGCGTGGTTAATTGCTCGCTAAGAATGGTGCGAATCAGGGTTTCGAGTTCAGAAGTATTCATTGATGAGTTCCCACGTTAATAGCCGCGATGGCGGTCTGTGCTATGTCCATGTCCTGCTCAACGCTGCCGCCGCTGATGCCAAGACCCCCAATTAATATGCCGTCGCGCCACAGGGCGTAACCGCCGCCAAAGGTGACCACTTTTCCCTGTAAATGACTTTCCAGGCCATAAAGCGCCGCGCCTGGCTGAACAACATCGCTCAGCTCATGGGTCGCCGTTTTCATTGCCACTGCGGTCCAGGCCTTTTTCGGCGCCAGTTCGCTGCTGACCAGCAGGGCGTCCGGCATCCGCCAGGTCACAGTTTCCGTGCCGTGTGCGTCAACGATGCTGACGACTACCGGAACCTGAAGCTGCTGCGCGCGCTCAACGGCGGCGCGGGTGAGCTGGTGCAGATCGTGGAATGAGAGGGCCACGGGCGTTGTCTCCTTGCTGCGGGTCGGCTGGCTGGCAGCCAGATAGCGCTTGCTAACTTCACGGATGATGTTGGCCTGGTGCGCATCGCTATCTTCCGCGCGGGCCAGGGCGTACAGGCAGTCCGATAAGCGGTTGATGTAGCGCATCAGCACCTGGCGTACGTTGACTTCAGTTGCCAGTTCAACCAGACGGCGTTCGGCGCGGCGCGCCAGCGTGCGGGCAAAATGTAAGCGGCTCGCGGCTTCGCAGCGTCCGGGTAAAATAAAGCTGTGCAGCGGTTCGACGCGGGCCATTGCCCGATCGATAGCGGCTTCCAGAGCCGAAATCTCTTCGCTGCTGATGTAGCGCTGTTTGGGCGACGGCTGCTCGCTGTCGCTGGCCAGCTCTGCGCTAAACCAAAAAAGTTGCTGCTGGATGGCCTCGAGTAAGGTGCGGTGATTTTCATCCGCAGCGGCGCAGGCGCACAGGCTCAGCGCGGCGTTCAGCTCATCCAGCGTGCCGTAGGCTTCAACCCGCGGGTGGGTTTTGCTCACCCGCTGGCCGGTAAACAGTGATGTGGTGCCAGCGTCACCTGTTCGGGTATAAATCGCCATAACCGCCCCTTAACGCGAAAGCGTATCTACAATGCCGACAACGGCGAGGTCGATGGCCTCATTTGGCCCGGAAAAAACGTGCCTGGCGCTGGAGCCGCCGCTGAGCAAAACCAGTTCGCCGACGCCCGCGCCGACGGAGTCCACGGCCACTTCATCGCCAGAGGTGGGCGAGGCGGGGAGTTCGCCATCGGCGCTGACCCGACGCACCAGCAGCAGCTTTTTCCCAATCAAAGAAGGTGATTTTTGCGTGGAGACAACCGCGCCCGTGACTCGTGCCAGATGCATGATTTACTCCTGCTTAATTAATTGAATATTTCGCGCATTGGCCGCGTCACGCGCCATGGCGGTCACGATGCATTTGCGGTGGACAACCACACGCCCCCGGCTTAGCAGCGCGACATCGCGATAGCTCAGCACCGAACCCGCATGCAGAACCAGCGGCAGTCCGTGCTCGTCGGTGAATACCAGCGGCAGACGAGCCAGTTTTTTTACCGGGATAACCGGCAGCAACTGGCTGTGCAGGCTGAGCTGTACGCGGATACCAAACGCCAGCGCGTCGTGAATTTTCCGGGCGGCGGCATCGTCGGTTTCTGCATCCGCAAGCTGACCCAGCAGCGGCAGGTCGACGAGCAGGATGCGCAGCGACGCGTGCTGACAGAACAGTGCTGGACAGTCGGCATCACGAAGTTGCGTAACGCTCAGCGTCGCCGTGCTCTGGGCACGGCGCTGCAGCCGGGAGACAATCTCCTCGACAATGCGCTGCAGAGTTTCGCCGTTCATCGCGGGCCTACCAGCCGGGCAAAGGCCTGCGGGTTATCGGCACCAGCGGCGTTGGCTTCATCGGTATCAATGTGCATTTCGAGGCGCATGTCCGGTGAAACGCGAATCGCCACGTTGTTGAAAATCAGCCCGCGATCGTCGCCTTCAATCGCCACGGAGACCATATCGCCGTGGGAAACCCGCAGGATCAGCGCATCAAGCGGCGACATATGGATATGCCGCTGCGCGACGATAACCCCGGAAGGCAGCTCCAGTTCGGCAAAGGGGCTGACCAGGCGGATGCCCGGCGTCCCCTTCAGGTTGCCGGACATTCTCAGCGGCGCGGCAATCCCCAGCGTTCTCGCATCGGTACGCGAAATTTCCACCTGGCTTACCGAGCGCAGCGGGCCGAGCAGGCGCACATTTTTGAGCTGCCCTTTCGGTCCCACCAGAGTGACGGTTTGCTCCGCGGCGTATTGTCCCGGCTGCAGCAGCGCTTTTTTCTCGCTGATGGGATGGCCGGGAAACAGCCGCTCATAATCCTGTGCGGACAGGTGGATATGACGGTTTGAGACGCCCAGCGGAATAGGCCGCTGGCGCATCTCGTCGAGAACTTTACTGACCGTTGATTGCAGAAGCTCTTTATCCATTACGCTTCACCTCGCTTGCCGGAATGAATGCAAAGCGTACGAGGTTCGCCCTTCTGGCGCGGACATTTTGGATCCAGACACAGATTGCAGCTGACCAGTTCTGATTCCTGCGGGGCATCTTCGGCTGGCGCTTCAGAAACGACATCGGCCATCTCTGACGCTTCAGGCTCAGGTTCTATGACGGAGGGGGAGGGAGCCTCTGCGAGCAGGATCCCTTCTCCGGGCCTGGCGATAACCTTGTGGGCCACCAGGCCATTCCGCTGTTCGGCGAAATGCGCACCGGTGGTGATGGCCGCCTGCACGGAGGCCACATCACCGGTAATTTTAATCACCATCCAGCCTGAACCATTGGTCTTTTCGAGGGCGAGCAGCGTGATAGAAGCGGATTTCGCCATGATATCGGCGCAGCTGATAGCCAGTGCCAGACCACAAACTTCAAGTAATCCCAGTGATTGCTTCACGCGGTGCTCCTTATTCGCCATCGATTAGGCTGATTTCGGTAAAATGGCCTCAACATCGCTGTGCGGACGCGGGATAACGTGGCAGGATTTCACTTCACCCACGACGCTTGCCGCCGCGCTGCCTGCATCTACGGCTGCTTTAACCGCGCCGACGTCGCCGCGAACCATGACGGTAACCAGGCCAGAACCAATTTTTTCGTAGCCCACCAGCTGTACGTTGGCGGATTTCACCATGGCGTCGGCGGCTTCAATGGCGCCGACCAGCCCTTTTGTTTCAACCAGTCCCAGTGCGTTATTCATACTGCAGTTCTCCTGTTGCTTAGCTATTCAGATCCCGGAAAGGGATCCCTTTGACCAGCCGTGCCGCGTTATTACCGGTATTGCGATGGGCCTGACTGTCCTGATGATGCATCAGCGTAAAAAGCGGCGCCGATGCGGGTAAATTCTTGTAATGCACGACCAGCGAGTGTCGATCGCAGGCAATGCCAACCAGCAGCGGCGAGCTGCGCGCCGCCTGCCAGGCGCTGTCAACGACATCTCCAGCCGGGTGATGCTGAAGCAGGAAAGGGATGCCTTCTTCTTCGAGACCCAGCAGCACTTCGTGCCAGAGGCTGGCGCAGTCGTTGATAACGGTAATGACGATGGCCGGGGCGCTGTGATTACTGTCCATATGCAAATTCCTTGTGCCAGGAGAGAATCAGGCCGGTGGCCACCGCGTTTCTTGGGCCTTCGCTACCGCGAATATTTCCTCGCCCGGCGACCAGGCGGTAGTGCGCCAGCGCATCGGTGACCAACTGCGGAACTTCGAAATCCAGCGACGAGCCGCCGACCAGCACCACGAACGGAATATCACGAATGTTGCCGGTTGGACTGACCTGGCGCAGCGCGCGCAGGGCGTTGGTGACAAAGACGCGTTCTTTAGCGCTGCGGCGAATGGCGCGCACTTTTTCCAGCGCTAAGTCGCCGGGAAGCGGCACCAGTTCGTCCGGTTTCACCACGCAGACGCGGGCGAACACGGCGGGAGGCAGCGGCGTCGGGAAGAACTGGACGCTGCCGTCCTCGTGGCGTAAGTGGAACAGGCTTTCGACCTTCGCCAGCGGGTATTTTTTGATCTCTTCCGCCAGATAGCGGTCTTCCAGCCCCAGCTCGCGGGCAATAATCATCGTGACCATGTCGCCTGCCCCGGCGAGATGGGTGGCGATGATTTCGCCTTTAGGGTTGATGATGGAGGCATCGGTGGAGCCCGCGCCGAGGTCGAGGATCGCCAGCGGTCGGGTGGTACCCGGCGTGGTCAGCGCGCCGAGAATGGCGGCTTCAGCCTCAGCGCCGCCGATCTGCACGTCGATATTAAGCTTCTGCTCAATTTCACGGGCAATCATCGCCATTTGCAGACGGTCTGATTTCACCATCGAGGCGATGCCGACGGCCTGCTCCAGCGAGAACTCCCCGGCCAGACCGCCGGTGACGCTCACCGGAACCGAGGTGTCAACGGCCAGAAGATCCTGAATGAAAATCTCGCTGCTGGGCTTATTGGTTAGCTCGGCCATGGTCTGGCGCACATGCTCCAGCATGCCGCCGATATTGGTCCCGGCCTCGCCGGTGACGTTGTCGAGCTTGCCGCAGCCGTCCACCGCTTTCATGATAGCTTCGGCACCGGCGGCAACATCCACGCGCACGGTACGACCCTGAGCCTGCAGCTCCAGGTTACCGGCGGGTATTGCGCGCGCTTTGACGTCTCCGGATGGCGTTTTAACCACCACGGCGGAACGGTTGCCAATCAGCGCGCGCGCCATCGGGACGATGTTTTTCGTCTCATCGGCGTTGAGGTTGAATACGGTGGCGATGCCGTAAGGGTTAGAGAGGGTTTCGATAACCTTTCCCGGCACGGCGACTTCAATCGCCGCCAGCATCCCCAGCGGAATGCGGTCGATGTACAGAACTTCATCGACAATCGGTAGCGATTTTTCCAGCCGGTTGCTGACCAGTACGCCATCGTCGCGCTGCAAAATGACGCCGGTAATCTGGTATCCGGCGCGCATTGAGGCGTTGATAACATTGGCGATATCAGCAAAATCAAAGGCTGACGATACCACCAGAATATAGGACGAGTCCGCCGGGCGGGTTAACAGCTCCTCCGGCGTAATCGTGATACCCACACCAAGGCCTGCTCCGCCCGGCGTTTTTGGGTTATGGCCGATCATTGTCGATTCGGTGATGATGGTTTCGGTAATGGTTTCCATCGCCACATCGCCAATCACCGGCGTGGCTTCGTTAATGCGGATGAGCGAAATATCGCTGACATTGATCCCCGCGCGCTTTGCGACGAGGGCGAGCGCTTCCTGAATGCCGAACACGTTACGCAACGTGCCTTTGATCCCGGTGGTTTCCGCCAGCGCGCTGTGGGTGATTGTCAGCGCGCCAGCCTCATTCAGAGTCGCCAGGGCGACTTCCGTCGATGAGTTGCCGATATCAATGCCAGCTATATATCGCATCACATACCCCTGTAATTAATCGTCGCCTTTGAGTTTTTTACGCTCAACGTACAGCCCTGCCGCTTCACGAACGAAAGCTGCGCAAATCTTTGCCTGATAACGGTTTTCGAGATCGTCGGCGATAGCGAGCAGCTCTTCTTTCGTTGAACGATACGGACGAAGGGCGTTGTAGATTTCAAGAATGCGATCGTCCGGTACCGCGGTCAGTTCGGCGGCGCGTTCGAAGTTCATCGCCAGCCGGTCGCGGCCCGCATCTTTGGCGATAGACGCCTGTAAGCGCAGGGTTTCCGGGGTAATACGCATATCCTGAGCGGTGACTTTATTGCTCAGCACGTTTTCCAGCGTAAAGTCGTCCAGCGTTTTATTGGTGGCGGTTTTCACCCATTCCGGGTGTTTGTTCGCCAGCGGGTAGTCGCTGACCTTTGCGCTGCGGGACGTGCCGCCTGCCGCAGGAGCCGCTGCTGGCGCATCGCCCTGCAGGCTGTTCATGCGGCTCAATACGTCCCGGACCATCGATTCAATTGCGTCGGTATTCATGGAGTTATCCTTTATCAAAGCGCCACGCGCAGTTCCTGCGGGTTTTTGCCCGTCACGACGTACTTGGTCTCTTTAATGTGCAAAATGGCCGACTTTGCCTGGTACTTCGGGCGTGCCATCTGGTCATTGAGCGTAGGGACCGGCTGCGGTGATTCGCGTTTCGCATAACGGGCGGCGTTTTTACCAATCTGACGGTAGGTTTCCAGCGTCAGCAGCGGCGCCTGTGGGAACAGCTCCAGGTTGGAGAGCGGCGGTAGCCCCTGCTGGTGGATAACCGTAGTGCCTTTCGACTGGATGCCGATGGAGATGCCGGAGCCGCTCAGGCGGTTACCTTCAACGGCGACGAACGCCACGTCGGAAGATTTAAAGCAGCGAATCACGCGCGCCCTGATACCTTCTTCTTCAATACCGGCAATGACTTCGCGCAGGATGCTCTTATGCGGTAAGCCGACGATATTAACAGTCTGTGCCAGGCCAAATGCCGGGCCGACGGCGATAATGACTTCGTCCTGCTGAGTGCCCTGGCGCGCTTCGCCCACTTCGGTCAGAAAGCCGTCGCCCGCAGGCGCAGCGGTCTGTGGTGCTATGGATGCCGCAGGCGCATTAAACGAGACGGGTTTATCGCTGCCCTTCATATCGCGGAGCACGTCTTCAATTATCTGGCGCAGCAATTTTTCATTAATTTCCATTTCTCACCCCTTAATCAATCTCGTTGGGATCAAGAGCGCCAGGGATGTTTTTAATCTCTTCCCAGCGTTCTCCCTGCAGGCGATAACCTGTTGCCGGACCGGCATAGTCATTGACGTCATTAACCGCAGAGAGCACTTGTCCGTCGCCGACGATAATGGCGGAGGTGTGCAAATAGTCGCCGGTTAGCTTGGCTTTCTGGATGTTGAGCATGTCCTGGGCCACGTCGGTAAACCCGCCCTGCGCCAGCGCTTTAACGACTTCCAGACCGTTGCGGTTTTTATTGATGATTTCCTGGGCGAACTTGATGTCTTCGACGATGTTACGCTCCGGCATATCTTTCGAACCGTGGGCATAGGTCGCGGCTTCAACTTCTTCATCGGTAATCGGCGGTAGTCCCATTCCGGCAAACACGGCCTGCAGCGCGCGGGCGGCTTTGTTACGGATGGCGATAACGTCCTCTTCGCGAACCGGGCGCAGACCGCCGTCCACTTTCAGGTCACGCTGGATAACGTTGTAGTCGTCAAAGTCTTCCGCATCTTCGTTGGAACCGGCGAACATGTTGTCGTAGTTCGGCACCGCGGAATAACCGGAGGAGATAAAGTCGGTACCCGGCAGGAACTGCATCAGCAGGCGCGCGGTACGACGCATATCGGAGTGGGTGAAGGTCTGGTCGTTACTGGAGGCGCATTCCAGATCCAGTGACGAGCAGATCAGGTTTTCCGCCAGCACGGCACGAATGCCTGACGGCACGGCAGACGGTACGCCGATGCAGCTTACGGAGCCGTTTTGCAGCCCCTGAACGCCAGCCGCTTTGGTGATATAGATGCAGCGCGCTTCCAGATACAGCATGGATTTGCCTTCGGCGTAGCCCATCTGCACTTCGGAGCCGGAGCCGGAGGTGAAGCGCATTTTCAGGCCGCGAGAGGCGTAGGAAGAGGCTAAGAAGCCTTTCGACCATGGCGTATCGTCACCGTCGGTGAAGACCGGCTCGGTGCCGTAAACGGAGATGGTTTCGGCGTAGCAGGTGTGGCCCAGCATGCCGAGCTTCAGCTCGGTGGCTTCTTCCAGGGAGCACTGCGTCAGTACGCCCGGACGACCAACCTGAGAGCCGACCAACAGCGCGATGGCGTTGAACGGCGCGTAGCGTGCTACCGCAACCGTGGTTTCTTGTTCGTCAAACCCGCGCCATGCGCCTTCGGCGGCATCGGCGGCAATTTGCACCGGGTTATCCTTGACGTTGGTGACGTGCGCCTGCTGAGACGGCGTGCGGCGTGCGCGCATTTTCTGCATCGCCATCATCATCTCAACCACGTTCATATGCGAAACCACTTCAACAATTTTCGCCGGGGTCATGGCGGTGGTCAGCGGAACGATTTCGCTGCGCTTGACGTTCGGATCGCAGAGCATGTTAGCCAGCTTGACCGAATCCATCGCCATCACTTCTTCGGCGCGGTTCAGGTTGATGCCGTAGCGGGCGATAAAGTGGTCGATCAGGTCGAATTCGCTAACCGGTTTTCCGTCCAGCTCGGTCACCGCGCCGTTAACGATTTTAATCGACGGTTTTGGATCGTTCGGGCTTTCCATCGCGATAAAGCCTTCTTCGATCCACTCCTTAACGAAGCCGTCCTGATTCACAGGGCGTTTCGCCAGTGCTTCAAATCTTTTCGATCTCATGAATCAGCCTCGTGGGTATCAGATGTAGGACGGGCGATCGTTTTTCGGTTCAGAACCGAGGGTCGCAAGGACGGTTTTGCCGATTTCGCGGGCGGAGGTCACCGCCTGACGGACCGCGCCGGAGTCGCCGGAAATCACCAGAATGGCTTCGTTACTAAAGCTGGTGCCGTGCGCCGGAGAGCTGTACGCCACGACTTCAACGTTGGCTGACTTCAGGGCGGTATCGGCCATCAGTACGCCGACGGAAGCCGGAGCGCCGACGATGACGCCGCAGGCACGGCCAATCGGCGCGCCGAACGCTTTTTCCAGCGCGTAGCTGGCGCGAGCGGTGTACTGCAGCTCGATATGCCCGGCTTCGTTGCCGTAAACATCACCGAAGGTGCGGTCCAGCTCTTTCAGCGCGACTTCGATACCGCGCTTGACGTCGGATACATCGTTACCGCCTAAAATAATCAGCGAACCGTGGCCCGCTCCGCCTTTGGTATCGCGCGGCAGCTCAATGCTGACCACTTCGGTGTTGGTGGCTTTCACCGCTTCGTCCGCCGCCATAATGTGCGGGCCTGCGCCGGTGCGGGCGCCGAGAATGCCGATGGAACGATAGCGCTTCTCAAGCTTCATCGCGTCCAGCAGGGCGGTATCGACGTTGGCGATAACCAGGCCCAGGGTATCGCCAATGGCGGTCCCGACAAATTCCGTTAAACTGCAGCTTTTTTCTGCCATAGCCGTCTCTCGTATAGGTTGGGGTTGACCAGGGATGGCCTGTTGTTCCGGCGTTGCCACACGGGCAATCACCTGCGCCATGATCTGTTCCACCAGCTCATTGCTGCTCATTGGCTAATTCCCTTCGGTAAGATTTTTTCTACATCGGTGTGAGGGCGTGGGATGACGTGTACGGCTTTCACTTCACCCACGTTGCGTGCGGCTGCGGCACCTGCATCGGTGGCCGCTTTGACCGCGCCAACATCGCCGCGCACGATGACGGTTACCAGCCCGGAGCCAATCTTTTCATAGCCCACTAACATCACATTGGCTGACTTAACCATTGCATCAGCGGCCTCTATGGCTGCGGTTAAGCCTTTGGTTTCTACCATTCCTAGTGCTTCTTGTTGCATAAAGACCTCGCATGGAGTGTTCCGATAGTTGGGACTATAAGAAGATGCGAGGAAAAAGAATGGCTGACTTGCTGTTGAGCATCAGAAAATAATGAGAAAGCAATATGACTAAATTGCCTTTTATTTTTATAACTCATTGATAATCAATATTTAATTTATTATTGTCTATATGATTATTTTGTTTTTATTATTTCATTTTTACATTTTTGTTAGTGACGAGAGTATTTTTATTTGATATGGCGAAAGACGCAAAATGTGATGTTTATTCGAAATTGATAAGTTGGCTTGTGCAATATTTTATTATTTCAACAGGCGTATTTTATAGCTCAAATTTCCCGTGTGATGGGCTGATAAAAATATCGGAAAAGCAAAATTTTGCTATCGCAACACGATTTTTCCGGAAGGCAGGCCCGCAGGTTGCCAACAATTTACAGGCGGCACTTTTTATAGTGAGGTTAGCTGTACTCTACCGCCAGCCGAAACTTGCGCTGGCCAGGACACGAACTTTGCTCAGAAGGTGTCACATGAATGATTCTCTAAAGGCGCAATGTGGTGCGGAATTTTTAGGCACCGGACTCTTTTTGTTTTTTGGTATCGGTTGTTTGAGCGCGCTCAAAGTCGCAGGCGCCAGCCTCGGATTATGGGAGATTTGCATTATTTGGGGGCTTGGGATTTCACTGGCCGTTTACCTTACGGCCGGCATCTCCGGCGGACATCTTAACCCTGCGGTGACGATTGCGCTGTGGCTGTTTGCCTGCTTCCCCAAACAGAAAGTATTGCCTTATATTATTGCCCAGTTTGCCGGCGCTTTTGGCGGCGCTCTGCTGGCGTATGTGCTTTATAGTAGCCTTTTTACTGAATTTGAGACTGCGCATCATATGGTGCGCGGTAGCGTCGAAAGTTTGCAATTAGCCAGCATTTTCAGTACCTATCCGGCCGCAGCGCTAAATGTATGGCAGGCTGCGTTGGTGGAAGTGGTCATTACGTCGATTCTGATGGGCATGATCATGGCATTGACGGATGATGGCAATGGCATTCCTAAAGGGCCGCTTGCGCCTTTGCTTATTGGGATATTGGTTGCCGTTATCGGCGCGTCTACTGGACCCCTTACCGGTTTTGCAATGAACCCGGCGCGTGATTTCGGTCCCAAACTGTTCACATGGTTAGCGGGGTGGGGGAACATGGCGATGAGCGGCGGGCGAGAGATCCCTTATTTTATCGTGCCGATTGTCGCGCCTGTTATCGGCGCCTGTGCCGGAGCAGCCATATATCGCTATTTTATTGGTAAGAATTTACCTTGTAACCGCTGTGAACTGTAAGAAAATGCGAACCAGATTCACAGCAATGATGTATCGTAAAAACAGGTGAGATAATTTCGTGATCTGCTTTCACGAACTGATCAAAACGTCTCCCAGCAATGGGAGACTTTTGATATTGTCATTGTACTTTTTATCAGGGCCAGGATAATGCTAATAAAAAGTGAATGTAAATAATGTGTTTTGTTTATAACAATAAATTAACTGAGGGGTTTTATCATGATTTCTGCGAGCGCTCTGAACTCAGAACTCATTAATAAAATCGCACAGGATTTTGCACAAGCCACCGGTCTGGCGGTTGTGGTTGTCAATATTCATGGTGATGAAATATCTGAGCTATTCAATTTCACGCCGTTTTGTCAGTTGATGCGGCAGCATCCCCAGCATAGTACACGTTGTCGTATGAGCGATCGCTGCGGGGGACTGGAGGCATCGAAGTCCGATCAACCCTGTATTTATCGTTGTCATGCCGGTCTAACGGATTTTTCTATTCCGCTGGTAATCGCAGGGCATTTAGTTGGCTTTGTTTTATGCGGGCAGGTTCGTTTAAGTAATGACGTGGAGCTGGTAAACATTCTTAATGTCGACGATCGCTGGCAGGCTGACCCTGAGCTCTTGAATGAATTTCGGAATGTGCCAGAGATGGACTATTCACGCGTTATCGCTTCCGCCGATCTTCTTAAACTGATTGTTGAGAATTGCCTGAAAAAACAGCTCAATTTCGTGGTTATCAAAGACAATCCGCAGCAATCGGAGGCAAATAAAACCACTCGTGGTCCCACTCCGCATGACAGTAAAATGAAAAAAGCGCTTCGCTATATTGATGCGCATTTGTCCGACGATCTTCGTCTTGAGGATGTCGCCTCACATGTCTATCTCAGCCCCTATTACTTCAGTAAGCTATTCAAGAAATATCAGGGAATCGGATTTAATGCGTGGGTAAACCGCCAGAGAATGGTTAGCGCCAGAGAATTGCTTTGCCATAGTGACTGGAGTATTGCCAGTATTGCGCGTAATTTAGGCTTTTCGCAAACCAGCTATTTTTGCAAAGTCTTCCGCCAGACCTATCAGGTTACGCCGCAGGCTTATCGCCAGCAGATAAATGAGAATTCTCATCCTCCATCGTTATGAATAGCAATATTTTGCTATTGCCGATTTTTGATAGTCTTTTGTATCTTAATCATTTCAGAAAGAAAATTTATCTGGTGTAACAATAAATTGTCATAGCGCAACAAAATAATAAAATTTAGGGCATAAACTGCACCAGTTTTTATTTTTGTGATGAAGTACAGTGTCAGGAAAGATAAGTTTTATTACGCTTTGTCGATACGTTTTATCGTCAATATACCGGTAAGGATGAGTAGATTAACGTCAGATGAGCAACCGCTCAGGCTATTGCTCACAGAAATGTAAAACGTAACACATTATTAATTGCCGTTATGGGTGTGCCGTACAGCCATAACGTAAACCAACAGGTTTGCCACATTTGTGGTAGGGAAGGGGGTGAAAATCCCCCGCAGCCCCCGCTGCTGTGATGCTGACGACCCCGTAAAGACCACTGATCGCAAGATTGGGAAGGACGGGCGAGGAGGACGCTAAGCCAGAAGACCTGCCTGTCGGTGATAACCAACAACTTCGGTGGGAAGTGGGTTGCGAAGACGCGTACAGTCGAAAGACTGAACATGCGCGTACCTGTATACCCCTACCACCCTGAACAGGATCAGGGTAATGGCGGCAAGGCATCACGCATTTATTCTTGCAGGCACAGGAAGCGGTTGCGGCAAAACCACGGTGACGCTTGGTTTGTTGAGGCTGCTGCAAAAACGCGCGCTGCGCGTACAGCCGTTTAAAGTTGGGCCAGATTACCTTGATACCGGCTGGCATACCGCTATCTGTGGCGTGGCGTCCCGTAATCTTGACAGTTTCATGCTTCCTCCTCCTGTTCTCAACGCCTTATTTTGCGAACAAATGCGGCAGGCGGATATCGCTGTCATTGAAGGCGTCATGGGGCTGTATGACGGCTATGGCGTCGACCCCAATTACTGCAGCACAGCCGCGATGGCCAAACAGCTTGGTTGCCCGGTCATCCTACTGGTGGACGGCAAGGCTGTTTCAACGTCGCTTGCGGCTACCGTTATGGGATTTCAGCACTTCGACCCGACCCTCAACCTCGCGGGCGTGATTGTGAATCGCGTCACTAGCGACGCCCACTATCAGCTCCTCAAAAATGCCATTGAACATTATTGCTCACTGCCGGTACTGGGGTATGTCCCTCCTTGCGACGGCGTCGCATTACCTGAACGCCACCTGGGGTTGATTACTGCCAGAGAATCCCTCGTCAATCAGCAATCATGGCATGATTTTGCCGCCACGCTGGAACAAACAGTGGATGTGGATGCGCTACTCTCGCTGAGCGTGTTATCCGCGCTTCCGGCGGGAATGTGGCCTGAACGCCCCGATAACACAGCGGGGGCAGGGCTGACGCTTGCTCTGGCGGATGATGAGGCCTTTAACTTTTATTATCCCGATAACATCGATTTGCTGGAGCGCGCCGGCGTTAACATTGTGCGTTTCAGCCCACTGCATGACCGCGCATTGCCTGATTGTCAGATGATCTGGCTGGGCGGTGGATATCCTGAATTATACGCCGCGGATCTGGCGGCAAATACAGCGATGTTAAAACATTTGCGGGCGGCGCATCAGCGCGGCGTGGCGATTTACGCGGAGTGTGGCGGTCTGATGTATCTGGGGAGCACTCTGGAGGATAGCGGTGGGGAAATTCATCAGATGGCGAATATTATCCCCGGTCACAGCAAAATGGGTAAGCGACTTACCCGCTTTGGCTACTGTGAGGCGCAGGCTATGCAGCCAACGCTATTGGCGGCGCCTGGCGAGATAGTGCGCGGCCATGAATTTCACTACTCAGATTTTATTCCCGAAACACCCGCCGTTATGGCCTGTCGTAAGGTTCGCGATGGCCGCGTGTTACAGGAATGGGCTGGCGGCTGGCAGACAGGCAACACGTTTGCCAGCTATCTGCACGTCCATTTCGCCCAGCGTCCGGAAATGTTGCAGCACTGGCTGGCGGCGGCGAGGCGCGTATTATGACGATTCTTGCCTGGTGTATCGCCTGGGTGCTGGATTTTATCATCGGCGACCCTCAACACTGGCCCCATCCGGTACGCTGGATAGGTCGTTTAATCACGTTTGTGCAGCGTATTGTGCGTCGCTATTGTCCCGGCGATAAAGCGCTGCGGATTGGCGGCGGCGTAATGTGGGTTGTGGTTGTCGGGGCGACCTGGGGCGTGGCATGGGGCGTACTGGCGCTGGCGCAGCGGATTCACCCCTGGTTTGGCTGGAGCGTCGAAGTCTGGATGATCTTTACCACGCTGGCCGGACGCTCTCTGGCCCACGCCGCGCAGGAGGTTGAACGACCGTTACGGAAGAACGACCTTGCGGAAAGCCGAATAAAACTCTCCTGGATCGTCGGGCGCGATACGTCGCAACTTCAGCCAGCGCAGATCAATCGCGCCGTGGTGGAAACGGTTGCAGAAAACACCGTTGACGGCATTATCGCGCCGCTCTTTTTCCTCTTTCTCGGCGGCGCGCCGCTGGCGATGGCCTACAAAGCCGTCAATACCCTGGATTCAATGGTGGGCTACAAACATGAAAAATACCGGGCGATTGGTATGGTCAGCGCCCGTATGGACGACGTAGCGAACTATCTTCCTGCCCGACTGAGCTGGCTGTTGCTGGGCATTGCGGCAGGACTGTGTCGCCTGAGTGGTTGGCGGGCGCTGCGTATTGGCTGGCGTGACCGTTATAACCACAGTAGCCCAAATTGCGCCTGGTCGGAAGCGTGTGTGGCCGGCGCCTTAGGTATCCAGCTCGGTGGCCCAAATAACTACTTTGGCGAGCGTGTGGACAAGCCCTGGATAGGCGACGCGCAGCGCGATATTTCCGTGGACGATATTTCCCGAACGATTCGATTGATGTGGGTCGCTTCAACCCTGGCGCTGGCGCTGTTTATTGCGGCGCGGTGCGGGTTATCTGGCGTGGCCTGAGGACGACAGTATGCATTATATCCAGCAGCCCCAAACCATTGAGGCCAACAGTTTCACCATTATTAGCGACATTATTCGCGAAACGCGTCCTGATTACCGTTTCGCCAGTCCGCTCCATGAGGCCATTATCAAGCGGGTTATTCATACCACCGCCGATTTCGACTGGCTGGACATTTTGTGGTTCTCTGCCGATGCGCTGGAACAGCTTTGTGATGCGCTACGTCAACCTGGCATTATTTATACCGATACCACGATGGCGCTGTCCGGCATTAATAAAAGATTACTGGCGACGTTTGGCGGCGAGTGTCGCTGTTATATCAGCGATCCGCGCGTGGTGCGCGCCGCAAAAACGCAGGGGATTACCCGCTCAATGGCCGCCGTCGATATCGCTATCGCCGAGGAGGAGAAAAACAAGCTCTTTGTTTTCGGTAATGCGCCGACGGCCCTGTTCCGTTTGCTTGAACATAACGTGACGGTGAGCGGCGTGGTGGGCGTACCGGTAGGCTTTGTCGGCGCGGCGGAGTCCAAAGAGGCGCTCACCCATAGCCATTTCCCCGCGGTTGCCGCGTTAGGGCGTAAAGGCGGCAGTAACGTGGCTGCCGCTATCGTCAATGCGCTGCTCTATCACCTCCGGGAGGCCTGATGAGCGAGCTTTCTTTTGACGCGCCGGTCTGGCGCCACGGTAAAGCGTTACGTAAAGGATATACCACCGGTTCCTGCGCGACGGCGGCGGCAAAAGTCGCCGCGCTGATGGTATTGCGTCAACATCTGATTCATCAGGTCTCCATCGTCACGCCGTCGGGCGTCACGCTATGCCTGAACGTGGAGTCGCCGCACATTGAAGGCCGGCAGGCGATAGCCGCAATTCGTAAAGATGGCGGCGATGATGTGGATGCCACGCACGGAATGCTGATTTTTGCCCGCGTTACGCTCAACGACAGCGGTGAGATTACGCTCACTGGCGGAGAAGGTATTGGTACGGTAACGCGTAAAGGGGTTGGACTACCGCTCGGGAGCGCCGCCATCAATCGTACGCCGCGCCATACCATTGAATCTGCGGTGCGCGAAGCGATAGGCCCGGCGCGTGGGGCCGATGTGGAGATTTTTGCCCCGGAAGGCGAAGTGCGGGCGCAAAAAACGTATAACTCGCGGCTTGGCATTCTTGGCGGCATTTCCATTATTGGCACTACCGGCATTGTGACGCCGATGTCGGAAGAAAGCTGGAAACGCTCGCTATCGCTGGAACTGGAGATCAAACGGGCGTCAGGATTAACGCGGGTGATACTCGTGCCGGGCAACCACGGCGAACGGTTTGTTCGCGAACAAATGGGCGTCGACACACAGGCGGTCGTCACCATGAGCAATTTTGTCGGCTACATGATTGAAGAGGCGGTACGGCTGGGATTTTGCCAGATAGTGCTGGTGGGGCATCCTGGAAAATTGATCAAAATCGCCGCCGGGATCTTTCATACCCATAGCCATATTGCCGATGCGCGCATGGAAACGCTGGTCGCGCATTTAGCTTTACTGGGCGCGCCGCTGGAGTTACTCACCCTGGTCAGCGATTGCGATACCACCGAAGCGGCAATGGAGCACATTGAAGCATATGGCTTCGGGCATATCTATAACCATCTTGCCCGGCGTATTTGTTTACGAGTCATGCAGATGCTGCGTTTTACCAAAACGCCGCCTGTCTGCGACGCCATCCTGTTTTCTTTTGATAACCATATTCTCGGCAGTAATCGTCCCGTCGACGAGATTGCTAAGGAGCTGCAATGCTAACGGTCGTGGGAATGGGGCCCGCCGGACAGCATTTGATGACGCCTGCGGCGCTGGAAGCGATAGACCATGCCGATGCGCTGGCAGGCGGTAAACGCCATTTGGCGCAGTTTCCGGCGTTTGGCGGCGAACGATTTACGCTGGGCGCGGATATTGGCGCGTTGTTGTCATGGATTGCCGCCCGTCGGGATAAAGGGATCGTGGTGCTGGCCTCCGGCGATCCGCTGTTTTATGGCATCGGTACACGCCTGGTGGCGCATTTTGGTATCGAACAGGTTCGCATTATCCCTGGCATCAGCGCCGTACAGTATCTGTGCGCACAGGCTGGAATTGATATGAATGACATGTGGTTGACCAGTAGCCACGGTCGTTGCGTCAGCTTCGAGCAGTTGGCGAACCATCGCAAAGTGGCGATGGTCACGGATGCCCGCTGCGGGCCGCGAGAAATCGCGCGGGAGCTGGTCGCGCGCGGTAAAGGGCATCGCTTAATGGTGATTGGTGAAAATCTGGCGATGGAAAATGAGCGGATCCACTGGCTACCCGTCAGTGCGGTCAACGCCGACTATGAAATGAATGCAGTGGTGATCCTGGATGAAAGATGAGCTTTTTCTGCGCGGCGAGAACGTGCCAATGACCAAAGAGGCGGTACGGGCGCTGGCACTGTCGAAACTTGAGCTCCACCGCGCCAGTCACCTGATTGACGTCGGGGCGGGAACGGGAAGCGTCTCAATTGAAGCGGCGCTGCAATTTCCTTCGTTGCAGGTGACGGCTATCGAGCGTAATCCTGCCGCGCTACGGCTGCTTGATGAGAATCGTCAGCGCTTTGCCTGCGGTAATATCGATATTCTCCCCGGCGAAGCGCCAATGACCATAACCGGGAAAGCCGATGCGGTGTTTATGGGCGGCAGCGGCGGGCATCTGACGGCGCTGATTGACTGGGCGATGGGCCATCTGCATCCCGGTGGCCGTCTGGTGATGACCTTTATCTTGCAGGAAAACCTTCATAGCGCGCTGGCGCATCTTGCCCACATCGGCGCATGTCGAATGGACTGTGTACAGCTTCAGCTTTCATCGTTAACGCCGCTGGGGGCGGGACACTATTTCAAACCGAACAACCCTGTTTTTGTTATCGCCTGTCAGAAGGAAGAAAACCATGTCAGAGACATTTGATCCACGCTGTGTATGGTTCGTCGGCGCCGGGCCGGGCGATCGCGAGCTGATCACGCTTAAAGGCTACCGCCTGCTGCAACAGGCGCAGGTAGTTATCTATGCCGGTTCGCTGATCAATACCGAACTGCTGGATTACTGCCCCGCGCAGGCAGAACGCTATGACAGCGCCGAACTGCATCTTGAGCAGATTATCGAGCTGATGGCGGCGGGCGTGAAAGCGGGAAAAACGGTGGTGCGGTTGCAAACGGGCGATGTCTCGCTGTACGGCTCCGTACGTGAGCAAGGCGAAGAGTTAACCCGCCGTGGTATCGACTGGCAGGTAGTGCCTGGCGTCAGCGCGTTTCTCGGCGCTGCGGCGGAGCTGGGTGTGGAATATACCGTACCGGAGGTATCGCAGAGTCTCATTATTACCCGTCTGGAAGGGCGTACGCCAGTACCGGCGCGCGAACAACTGGAGGCGTTCGCCAGTCACCAGACGTCGATGGCGATTTATCTCTCCGTTCAGCGTATTCACCGAGTGGCGGAACGTCTCATTGCCGGCGGTTATCCGGCAGCTACGCCTGTCGCGGTCATCTATAAGGCTACCTGGCCGGAAAGCCAGACCGTTCGCGGCACATTAGCGGATATTAGCGACAAAGTACGTGATGCTGGCATCCGTAAGACGGCGCTAATCCTGGTCGGGAATTTTCTGGGTAAGGAGTATCACTACTCAAGACTTTATGCAGCGGACTTTAGCCATGAATACCGTAAAGCCTGAATCCATTGCGTTGTTTTGCCTGACGCCCGGCGGCGTGGCGCTGGCAAAGAGACTCGCCGCGATGCTGCCGTTAACCTGCTTTACCAGTGAAAAACTGCGGGAAGAGGGATTTATTCCCTTCGATGGCGGATTCGCTAATACCGCGCGGCAGGCTTTTACCACTTATACCGCGCTTATTTTTATCGGCGCGACCGGCATTGCCGTTCGTGTCCTGGCGCCGTTAGTGAACGACAAGTTCAGCGATCCGGCGGTGGTCGTCATTGATGAACGTGGTCAGCATGTCATTAGCCTGCTTTCCGGTCATGCGGGCGGGGCCAATGCCTTGACGCGCTACCTGGCAGGAATGTTAGGCGCCGATCCGGTGATTACCACGGCAACGGATGTCAATGAGATGTCCGCGTTGGACACTTTAGCTTTCCAGCTTAACGCCCGCATGACCGATCTTCGCACGGCGGTAAAAACCGTTAACCAGATGTTGGTCAGTCATCAACGTGTGGGGTTATGGTGGGATGCCGAACTAACGGAAGAGATCGGCCAGTGCGATATTCGCGGTTTTATCCCTGTTGATGATTTGCAGCGGTTGCCTGAACTGGATGCGCTTATCTGCGTCTCTTTGCGTAATGACCTCCCTGAGCTTCCCGTACCGCACTGGAAACTGGTGCCCCAGCGCGTGGTGGCGGGAATTGGCTGTCGCCGCGATACGCCATTTCCCCTGTTAGCGACATTACTGGCGCGCCAGCTTGAAGCGCAGAAACTCGATCCGCTGGCGTTAAAAGCGATTGGCAGCGTCACGCTCAAAAAAGGGGAGCCGGGGCTTATTCAGCTCGCCTCCTGCTGCCGCGTGCCTTTTAAAACCTTTACCGCCGAAGCGTTGCGCGAATTCGAACACTATTTTCCCGGTTCTGGCTTCGTCAGAAAAACGGTGGGCGTTGGCAGCGTATCCGGCCCGGCTGCGTGGTTATTAAGCCAGGGACAATTGTTAGGCGAAACCCTGCGCGAACAGGGCGTCACTATTACTTTGGGAGTTTCACACTGATGTTAAGCGTAATCGGAATTGGCCCTGGCTCACAGTCAATGATGACCATGGAAGCGATTGAGGCGTTACAGGCGGCGGAAATCGTCGTGGGCTACAAAACCTACACCCACCTGGTGAAAGCATTCACCGGCGACAAACAGGTGATCAAGACCGGCATGTGTAAGGAAATTGAACGCTGCCAGGCGGCTATTGAACTGGCGCAGGCCGGGCATAACGTAGCGCTGATTAGCAGCGGCGACGCCGGTATTTATGGCATGGCGGGTCTGGTGCTGGAACTGGTCGGCAAGCAGAAACTGGACGTCGAGGTGCGGCTCATTCCTGGCATGACCGCCAGCATCGCCGCCGCCTCTTTACTGGGCGCGCCGTTGATGCATGACTTCTGTCATATCAGCCTCAGCGACCTGCTGACCCCGTGGCCGGTGATTGAAAAACGCATCGTTGCCGCCGGAGAGGCAGACTTTGTTATCTGTTTTTACAACCCGCGCAGCCGCGGGCGCGAAGGGCATCTGGCGCGTGCGTTTGACCTGCTTGCCGCCAGTAAAAGCGCGCAAACGCCGGTTGGCGTAGTGAAATCCGCCGGACGTAAGAAAGAGGAAAAATGGTTGACTACGCTCGGCGATATGGATTTTGAACCGGTAGATATGACCAGTCTGGTCATCGTTGGTAATAAAACGACCTATGTTCAGGATGGGCTGATGATAACGCCGCGAGGTTACACGCTGTGAATGAGGGGGAGGTGCTGGTGGTGGGCGGCACCAGCGATGCGCGCGCGTTATGCCGACAACTGGATGCGGCGAACGTCGCGTACACCTTATCCGTGGCGACGCCAGCCGGAAAAGCGCTGGCGGGCGACATTAAAGGACAGGTGCGCTGTGGTCGTCTGGAGTACGGGCAGATGGTCGCCTGGCTAAAAGAAAACCGTACTCGCTGGGTAATAGATGCATCGCATCCTTATGCAGAAATGGTCAGCCATAACATCCTTCGCGCCTGTGAAACGGCAGGCGTGTTGTTAAGTCGTTATCAGCGTCCGGAGCAGCTTAGCAATCTGACGCATCCGCTTCTCTATACGGCGCGCAGTATTGCCGATGCCTGCGAGATAGCGAGGCGTTTTGGTCCGCGCGTGTTACTGACGACCGGCAGTAAAGATCTGGCCGTCTGGCGTGCCGGGCTGGCGGAAAAAACGTTGCTGGCGCGCGTACTGCCCGTGGCGGAGGTGATTCAACGCTGCAGCGAACTGGGGTTCGGCGTTGGAGAAATTTTCGCACTGTGTGGGCCGTTCAGCGCTGATTTTAACGCCGCGTTTTACCACCAGTGCCGGGCCGACGTAGTCATTACCAAAGCGTCCGGCGCGGAGGGGGGATATCAGGAAAAAGTTCAGCCCTGTCTGGATGCGGGCATTCCCTGCATCGTTATTGCGCGCCCGACGCCGCTTGTGACGGGTGATGAGTTACTGGAAAGCCAGGCCGCCTTTGCGCAGCGTTTATCGCGCTGGCTGGCCGCAGCTAAGGAGTAAAAATGAAAAAAGCGCTTCTGGTAGTCAGTTTTGGCACCAGCTATCACGACACCTGTGAAAAAAACATTGTGGCGTGCGAACGTGATCTGGCGGCGTCCTGTCCCGATCGCGACCTGTTTCGCGCCTTCACTTCCGGAATGATCATTCGCAAGCTTCGCCAGCGTGACGGTATCGACATCGATACGCCATTACAGGCTTTGCAAAAGCTTGCCGCACAGGGATATCGGGACGTGGCGATTCAGTCGTTGCACATTATTAACGGCGACGAATATGAAAAAATTGTCCGTGAGGTACAACTCTTGCGTCCGTTATTCACTCGCCTGACGCTGGGCGTGCCGCTGCTGAGCAGCCATAACGATTATGTGCAGCTAATGCAGGCGTTGCGACAACAGATGCCATCGCTCAGACAAACGGAGAAAGTCGTTTTTATGGGCCACGGCGCCAGCCATCACGCATTCGCAGCCTATGCCTGTCTCGATCATATGATGACCGCGCAGCGCTTCCCGGCGCGCGTCGGCGCCGTAGAAAGCTACCCGGAGGTCGACATCCTGATCGACAGCCTGCGTGACGAAGGCGTCACCGGCGTACATTTGATGCCATTAATGCTGGTGGCGGGCGATCACGCCATTAATGATATGGCTTCAGACGACGGCGACTCATGGAAAATGCGCTTTAACGCGGCGGGCATTCCGGCGACGCCGTGGCTGAGCGGGCTGGGAGAAAACCCGGCTATCCGGGCGATGTTTGTCGCGCATTTGCACCAGGCGCTGAACATGGCGGTAGAGGAGGCGGCATGAACGGTAAATTATACGCATTAAGCACCGGGCCAGGCGCGCCCGACCTGATAACCGTCCGCGCAGCGCGGATTCTTGGCTCGCTGGACATTCTGTATGCGCCCGCCGGTCGTAAGGGGGGCGATAGTCTGGCGCTGTCGATTGTGCGCGACTATCTCGGCGAGCAGACGGAAGTACGTTGTTGCCATTTCCCTATGAGCGCTGACGGCGCCGAGAAAGAAGCGGTCTGGAACGAGGTTGCCGCCGCGCTTACCGCAGAGGTGGAAGCAGGTAAACAGGTCGGTTTTATTACCCTGGGCGATGCGATGCTATTCAGTACCTGGATTTTTTTACTCCAGCGAATCGGCTGCCCGGAGTGGCTGGAGATTGTCCCCGGCGTCACGTCCTTCGCCGCGATAGCCGCCCGCGCGAAAATGCCGCTCGCCATAGAACGGCAATCGCTGGCGGTTATTTCTTGTACCGCGCCGGAAGCGGAAATAGCCCAGGCGCTACAACAGCATGATAGCCTGGTGCTGATGAAAGTGTATGGCCGGTTCGCTCGTATTAAAGCGTTGCTGGCGCAGGCTGGCCTGCTGGAATGCGCCTTAATGATGTCCGAGGCCACACTGCCCGGCGAGCAGTGCTGGCGCCATCTCCACGAGGTCAACGATGATCGACCGTTGCCCTATTTTTCGACCATTCTGGTCAATAAACAGTGGGAGTATGCAGAATGAAACTTGAACAGCAGCTTCGACAGTTGTCTTTCAGTGGACTGGCTGCAGCGCTATTGCTGATGGTTGTCCCGCAACAGGCGTTTGCGATGCATATCATGGAGGGCTTTTTACCGCCAGTGTGGGCGCTGGCCTGGTGGTTACTGTTTTTACCCTGCTTGTGGTATGGGCTGGTGCGCTTACGGCGTATTGTGCAGGAGGATAATCATCAGAAGGTACTGCTGGCGCTGTGCGGCGCGTTTATTTTTGTCCTGTCCGCGCTCAAAATTCCGTCGGTAACGGGGAGTTGTTCACATCCGACCGGCGTTGGTCTGGCGGTTATCTTGTTCGGGCCCGGGGTGGTGGCGATTCTCGGCGCGGTTGTGCTGTTGTTTCAGGCGCTATTGCTGGCGCACGGCGGCCTGACGACGCTTGGCGCAAACGGAATGTCGATGGCGGTGATTGGCCCGGTTGTCGGTTATCTGGTGTGGAAAATGGCCTGCCGTGCCGGACTGCGCCGCGATGTCGCCGTTTTTCTGTGCGCGATGCTGGCGGATTTGGCGACCTATTTTGTGACTTCAGTCCAGCTTGGCGTTGCGTTTCCCGATCCCCATGCCGGAGCGACAGGGTCTGTTGTGAAGTTTATGGGGATTTTCTGCCTCACACAGATTCCTGTCGCCATTGCTGAAGGTTTATTAACCGTCATGATTTATGACCAGTTAACCAAACGGCAAGTGATTACCGTACAAGGACATTAAAATGAAAAAAACGTTGATGTTGTTAGCGATGGTGGTGGCGCTGGTGATTCTGCCGTTTTTTATTAATCATGGCGGTGAATATGGCGGTTCAGACGGCGAAGCGGAAAGCCAGATTCAGGCTATTGCGCCGCAGTATAAACCCTGGTTTCAGCCGTTATATGAACCTGCCAGCGGTGAAATTGAAAGCCTGCTGTTTACCCTTCAGGGCTCTCTTGGCGCGGCGGTGATTTTTTATATCCTGGGGTATTGCAAAGGTAAACAACGCCGTGATGACCGGGCTTGATCGACTCAGCTATCAAAGCCGCTGGGCACACGTTGCGCCGCAGCGCAAGTTTTTGCTGTGGCTGGCGATGATGATACTGGCGTTTATTCTGCCGCCTGTAGGGCAGGGCATTGAGCTGCTGATCATTGCCGGATTGAGCTGTTGGCTATTGCGCATATCCCTCTGGCGCTGGTGTCGATGGATGGCGATACCTTTTGGATTTTTGTTGGTCGGCGTGATAACGATTATCTTCAGCATCAGCCGCGAGCCGCAAATGCTGCTGGCTGGCATATCTGTTGGGCCGTACTGGATCGGGATTACCCGTGCGGGCGTGGTTACGGCGAATGAAACGTTCTGGCGTAGCCTGACGGCGCTGTCCGCGACGTTGTGGCTGGTGATGAACCTACCGTTTCCGCAGTTAATTAGCTTGCTTAAGCGCGCGCATATTCCACGCCTGCTTACCGAGCAAATCCTGTTAACGTGGCGCTTTCTCTTTATTCTTCTGGATGAGGCGGTGGCAATCCGTCGTGCGCAAACGCTGCGTTTTGGTTATTGCAGCCTGCCGAACGGCTATCGATCTCTGGCGATGCTGGCTGGACTCCTGTTTACGCGGGTGTTAATGCGTTATCAGCAAATGACCACCACGCTGGATATCAAACTGTATCAGGGTGATTTTCACCTGTAAGGACTATTATGCTTGCCACTTCAGACCTGTGGTTTCGTTATCAGAATGAGCCGGTACTTAAAGGGTTAAATCTGGATTTTTCGCTTTCGCCTGTTACCGGTTTGGTGGGCGCGAACGGCTGTGGGAAGTCTACGCTTTTTATGAACCTGAGCGGCTTGTTGCGTCCGCAAAAAGGGGCCGTGTTGTGGCAGGGAAAACCGCTGGATTACAGCAAGCGCGGACTACTGGCGCTGCGCCAGCAAGTTGCGACGGTTTTTCAGGACCCTGAACAGCAGATTTTTTATACTGATATCGATAGCGATATTGCATTTAGTTTACGTAATTTGGGGGTGCCGGAGGCGGAAATCACGCGCCGCGTCGACGAGGCGCTAACGCTGGTTGACGCCCAACATTTTCGCCATCAGCCCATTCAGTGTTTGAGTCATGGGCAAAAAAAACGTGTGGCTATCGCCGGAGCGCTGGTGCTACAGGCGCGCTATCTATTGCTGGATGAACCCACTGCTGGTCTCGATCCCGCAGGGCGCACTCAGATGATTGCTATCATCAGGCGGATTGTGGCGCAGGGCAATCATGTCATTATCTCCAGCCATGATATCGATCTTATTTATGAAATTAGCGATGCCGTATACGTATTACGCCAGGGCCAGATCCTGACGCATGGCGCGCCTGGCGAGGTTTTTGCGTGTACGGAAGCGATGGAACAAGCGGGGCTAACCCAGCCCTGGCTGGTCAAACTTCATACTCAACTGGGACTGCCGCTGTGTAAAACAGAAACGGAGTTTTTTCATCGAATGCAAAAGTGCGCATTCAGGGAGGCGTCATGACGCAGGCAGTTATGTTGCAGGGGACGGCATCCGACGTCGGCAAAAGTGTGCTGGCGGCGGGTTTATGCCGCATTTTTTATCAGGATGGTCTGCGTACCGCGCCGTTTAAATCGCAAAATATGGCGCTTAATTCTGGTATTACGCCGGATGGTAAAGAGATGGGGCGGGCGCAAATTTTTCAGGCGGAAGCCGCGGGGATCACGCCAGATGTGCGTATGAACCCGGTGCTGCTCAAACCGACCAGCGATCGCCAGGCGCAGGTCGTGCTGATGGGGAAAGTGGCGACCAATATGGATGCGGTGAGTTACCATGACTATAAACCGCGTTTGCGTGAGCAAATCCTTGCGGTCTATAACAGCCTGGCGCAGGAATATGACGTTATTGTGCTGGAAGGCGCCGGAAGCCCGGCGGAAATCAATCTGCGCGATCGCGATATCGTCAATATGGGAATGGCGGAAATGGCCCAGTGTCCGGTTATTCTGGTGGCGGATATCGACCGGGGCGGCGTATTCGCCGCTATTTATGGCACGCTGGCGCTGCTGCATAAACAGGAGCGTGACAGAGTAAAGGGCGTCATTATCAACAAATTCCGCGGCGACGTGGCGCTACTCTATTCCGGTATCGAACAAATCGAATCGCTTACCGGCGTCCCGGTTCTGGGAGTGATGCCATGGCTGGATGTGGATCTGGAAGATGAAGATGGCGTCGCGCTGCAAAACGATAAATATCGCGGTAACGCCCCCCGTGATATCACTATTGCCATTGTGCAACTGCCACATATTTCTAACTTTACGGATTTTAACGCTCTGGCGGCGCAGCCGGATGTGCGCATACGCTATATTCGCCGCCCGGAAGCGTTGGCAGACGTTGATCTGGTGATCCTGCCGGGCAGTAAGAATACGCTGAGCGACCTCGCCTGGCTGCGCGAAAGCGGGATGGCGGATGCGGTATTGCAGACACATCGGCAGGGCGTGCCGGTGATGGGGATTTGCGGCGGCTACCAGATGCTGGGCGACACCATTGTGGATGAGGTGGAGTCGGGGCTGGGTACGCAGCCGGGCCTGGGGCTGCTTAATACGATCACTCGCTTTGCACAGGATAAAACCACGACGCAGGTTAACGCGACAATGTCAGGCGAGCTGCCCGGCTGGCTGGCTGCCGCGGCGGGGCTACCGGTACGCGGTTATGAAATTCACATGGGGGAAACGGTGCTGCAGGAAGGATGCTGTACGGCCATGACGTTACAGAAAAATGGATGCTCTGTGGCGGATGGCGCGGTCACCGCCGACGGACTGGCGTTTGGCACTTACCTTCACGGCCTGTTTGACAGCGATGCCTTTACCCGTGCGGTGGTCAATGGGTTACGGGCGCGAAAAGGGCTTGCGCCGTGGGAAACGACTTTTTGTTATGCGGATCATAAAGCGCGGCAATTTGATCTGCTGGCGGAAGCGATGCGGCAACATATTGATATTGATAAAATTTATACCATCATGCAACAGCATCAGGAGCCGGTATGATGATTCTGGTGACGGGCGGGGCACGTAGTGGTAAAAGCCGTCATGCTGAAGCCTTAATTGGCGATGCGCCGCAGGTACTGTATATCGCCACCTCGCAGATTCTTGATGACGAGATGGCGGCGAGAATTCAGCATCATAAAGATGGCAGGCCGGCACACTGGCGGACCGCAGAATGCTGGCGGCATCTTGATACGTTGATTACCGCGGATCTTGCCCCTGACGACGCGATTTTGCTGGAATGTATTACCACCATGGTGACGAATCTGCTGTTTGCGCTGGGAGGCGAGAACGATCCCGAACAGTGGGATTATGCGGCGATGGAGCGCGCCATTGACGATGAAATTCAGATTTTAATTGCAGCCTGCCAGCGCTGCCCGGCGAAAGTGGTACTGGTGACAAATGAGGTGGGAATGGGGATCGTCCCGGAAAACCGTCTGGCGCGCCATTTTCGTGATATTGCCGGTCGGGTCAACCAACGACTGGCGGCAGCGGCGGATGAGGTCTGGCTGGTGGTCTCAGGTATTGGAGTCAAAATTAAATGAGTAAGCTGTTTTGGGCCATGCTCGCTTTTATTAGCCGCTTGCCCGTGCCGTCACGCTGGTCGCAGGGACTGGATTTCGAGCAATATTCGCGTGGGATCGTGATGTTTCCCTTTATCGGGTTGATTCTGGGGGGCGTAAGCGGCCTGATTTTCATCCTCCTGCAACCCTGGTGCGGTATTCCGCTAGCGGCGTTGTTCTGTATTCTGGCGCTGGCGCTGCTGACCGGTGGTTTTCACCTGGATGGGCTGGCCGATACCTGCGATGGCATTTTTTCCGCGCGCCGCCGTGAGCGAATGCTGGAGATTATGCGTGATAGTCGCCTGGGAACCCATGGCGGGCTGGCGCTTATTTTCGTGCTACTGGCAAAAATTCTGGTGGTCAGTGAACTGGCGTTACGTGGAACGCCAATGTTGGCGGCGCTGGCAGCGGCCTGTGCGGCTGGGCGCGGCAGCGCCGTTTTATTGATGTACCGTCATCGCTACGCCCGTGAAGAGGGGCTTGGCAATGTATTTATCGGTAAAGTCAGCGGACGGCAAACCTGCATTACTCTGGGATTGGCGATAATCGTCGCCACGGTATTACTGCCTGGTATGCAAGGGTTGGCCGCAATGGTGGTCACATGCGCGGCGATTTTCATCCTTGGCCAGTTGCTTAAACGTACGCTTGGCGGTCAAACCGGCGATACGCTGGGCGCGGCGATCGAACTTGGCGAATTGATCTTTCTGCTGGCTCTATTATGAGCCGATTATTACGGACGAGACATCTTATGCAGACACTACACGCTTTACTTCGTGACATTCCTGCGCCGGACGCCGAGGCGATGGCGCGTGCGCAGCAACATATTGACGGCCTGCTCAAACCGCCGGGCAGCCTGGGCAGACTGGAAACCTTAGCCGTTCAGCTCGCGGGAATGCCGGGTCTTAACGGTACGCCGCAGGTAGGTGAAAAGGCGGTGCTGGTGATGTGCGCCGACCATGGCGTCTGGGATGAAGGCGTAGCGGTTTCGCCCAAAATCGTGACGGCGATTCAGGCGGCGAATATGACGCAGGGAACAACCGGCGTATGCGTGCTTGCCGCTCAGGCCGGTGCGAAGGTGCATGTCATTGATGTCGGTATTGATGCCGAACCTATTCCTGGCGTAGTTGATATGCGCGTCGCGCGCGGCTGCGGAAATATTGCCGTTGGCCCGGCGATGAGCCGCTCGCAGGCTGAAGCGCTTTTGTTGGAGGTTTCCCGCTACACCTGCGACCTGGCGCAACGCGGCGTGACCTTATTTGGCGTAGGGGAGCTGGGAATGGCGAACACTACGCCAGCCGCCGCGATGGTCAGCGTTTTTACAGGAAGTGATGCAAAAGAGGTGGTGGGGATTGGCGCGAATCTTCCGCCTTCCCGCATCGATAATAAAGTGGACGTCGTGCGGCGGGCGATTGCGATTAATCAGCCCAATCCGCGCGATGGCATTGATGTGTTGTCGAAGGTGGGTGGTTTCGATCTGGTCGGGATGACCGGCGTGATGCTTGGCGCGGCAAGGTGTGGCTTACCCGTATTGCTGGATGGCTTTCTTTCCTACTCGGCAGCGCTGGCGGCCTGTCAGATTGCGTCTGCGGTGAGACCTTATCTGATCCCGTCGCACTTTTCGGCGGAAAAGGGTGCCCGCATCGCGCTCGCGCATTTGTCTATGGAACCCTATTTGCATATGGCGATGCGGTTAGGTGAAGGAAGCGGCGCGGCGCTGGCGATGCCGATCGTGGAAGCCGCGTGCGCCATGTTCCACAATATGGGGGAGTTAGCGGCCAGTAATATTGTCCTGCCGGAGGGGAACGCAAACGCAACATAACCCGGGCGCACAACACCAGCCATGTGAGAAAAAAGCTATACTTAACGCACTCCTGCCGCGACAAAGGAAGGGATATAATGCGTCGTATCACACCTTTTTTTCCGTTTTTCGTCTTGTTGGTAAGCCATTTCTCGCTGGCTATAAGCTATCCGTTGCCGCCCGAAGGCAGTCGTCTGGTAGGACAGCCTGTCACAATCGCCGTACCACAGAACAATACTCAGCCCTTAGAGTCATTTGCCGCCCGCTACGGTCAGGGGCTGAGTAATATGCTTGAAGCGAATCCCGGCGTGGATGTGTTTTTACCTCAGTCTGGTTCCACACTGGTAGTGCCGCAGCAGTTGATTCTGCCTGACACCGTTCGTGAAGGTATTGTGGTAAACGTCGCCGAGATGCGCCTTTATTATTATCCCGCAGGCACGAATACGGTTGAGGTGCTACCCATTGGTATTGGTCAGGCTGGCCGTGAAACGCCGCGCAACTGGGTAACTGCGGTTGAACGCAAACAAGATGGCCCGGTTTGGGTGCCAACGGCTAATACGCGTCGGGAATATGCTAAAGAGGGAAAAACGCTGCCCGCGATGGTGCCTGCGGGGCCGGATAACCCTATGGGGCTATACGCAATATATATCGGCAGGTTATATGCCATCCATGGCACTAATGCTAACTTTGGCATTGGCCTTCGCGTCAGTCAGGGCTGTATCCGTTTACGCAATGACGATATTAAATATTTATTCGACCATGTTCCTGTAGGAACCCGCGTTCAGATTATCGACAGGCCAGTTAAATTTTCGGTAGAGCCGGATGGCAGTCGTTGGCTGGAGGTACACGAACCGCTTTCTCGTAACCGTGCTGAATTTGAGTCAGACAAAAAAGTTCCATTGCCCGTTACGCCAGTGCTGCGCACGTTTATCAAAGGGGATGACGTTGATACTTCGCGGGTTAATGAGGTGCTGGAGCGCCGTTCTGGAATGCCGGTCAACATTAGCGCGGGCAGGTCTGGCCTTTAAATATCCTGCCACATTGCTGGTTTTCATGGGCTGGAGTATCTGTATTAGTAGTGAGTGTCATGGCAGGGGCTCCATTTCTCAGCGAACCGTGAGGCCCCCGATTAAGTCCCCAAAAACTATGGGTGTCAAAAAACCCGGCAAACCTTATCAGGTTAACCGGGTAAAGATAAGTTCTTGTTTTTTGAACGTCTCCGGACTCACCAGGATGTCCCGAAACTAAAATCTGGCTCCTCTGACTGGGATCGCCATAGCCATTAACTGGCTGATTACTAAGCTAAACATAAAAATCGGGATTGTCAAGACCACCAGAATGACCACCAATGGAATGCAATGAAAAACAGATAAATTTACCCCACATATTTCTTGGCAAAACTAGCTAGCTCCTGCGCTCTGACTGGGGCCCAGCCATTGTTGACTGCAAATTGTCTGATTGCTTCTTCAGATGCTTTAAGTCCTTGCTTTTTCAGGTCAGCAAAAATTCGTTTTGCCCTGTCTTTATCAGATGGGTGGCTAAGCCCTGTTGACATGTTGATGCAGCGACCGAGTCTTAAAATTTCATTACCAATAGGGTCTGGCAATTCTGGTTTTAGGATTTTCCAAGTAGATGGGCCAACTATTTCAGGCTCCCATGTAGATAGCCAGCGTTTACCTTCCTCCTCTGACCAAGGTAAAAAAACGATACTATTGATGTTTTGAACACTATCAACAATATCCATGTCTTTATCTGTTAAATATGTAGCTAATACAATGTCATGATTTCCATATATTGGAAAATTTTTAGGGATATTAAACTCTAGCCGAACCTTGTTACCCAGATCGACGGTTTGACCTTTTATCAATGCCTTTGTTGCCTGCGTTCCAAGGAATGTTGCTATATCAGAATGAGAAAACGTTCCTTTCGCAGGAAATAGCAGAGATACTCGTTGAAGTCCCGCATCTTTGCATAGATGGTAAGCCTTACTTAAGGCTATTTTTATATTATCTTGATTTGAACCATTATTTTCGATTAGAAATCTGGAAATTGACATAAAAACTCCTTTTAATAAACATTAGGACTAGTAGAAAAGTCTTGGGTTAGGCTATTATGTGGTCCGTCTTGTGAGCCGTCTCCAGTGCTAAAGCAAGTCATATCAAAAGTCTTCGTCGTCATCCGTTGGCTCATCCTCAATTGCTGGTAAGGCTTCAAGCTGAGATTTGAGTTGTTCGTTTAACTGGGAGCCCAATAAGAGAAAAGCTTCAAGCCTTTTTTGCCTTTTTTCCAGTATTCTCCGTTGTGCATTATTGGGATTGTCTGTATTGGCTGGGGTACCTCGTAACTGAAAGATACGAATTTCAAGCAGATCAACATCTTTGTTCAATCCAGCTTTCTGTGCTAATTCCACCCATTCTTGGGATTTATCGATAGCATTTTCTGCTGCTAACGATAAACAGTAATCAATCAGTATTTTTGCTGCTGAATCAATATCCTTAGCGGCGGTTAGCCATTTTTGGACCTCACTGGTTTCTTTTTCTACATTAATTAGATCTCGGTAAGGTGAAAAAAATCTCGGTTGCTCATTTTCAGGATCAAGACCTTTTAAGGTTCTTAGAATAGGTTCGAGCTCCTGAAATGGTCTGCTACCAATTGGCAATTCGTATCTGTTAGACCAGAATGACCAGATAGAGTCCCTAATCTCCGCTTGTTTAGCTGTACGGACGATGTCGTCTGTACAATGTTCAGCATCATAAATGAGCTCTGCGATATGATGAGCCATCCATCTGCTTAATGTATCAACAGAGTCATTTAGCTCAAGCTCATCAACTAGTTTTTTCCCCATTTCTATAATTGCCGTATAGCGTGTGGATGGTTCCGTCATGTCGGAAGAGGAAGAGTCGAGTGCTTGAAGGGATATTGTCGAGCTCATTTTCATTATTCCGTTCATATCTGCTGTTCCGTGAATAGCGATCAACATCAACCTCTAAAATGAGATCCATGTTGAATGTTTCTAATGCTGATTTTATGAAGTGTATTGAAGCACATAGCCTATAACCATGTGATTTTTCCTCATCATTTTTACCTGATAGATGGCCCCAGATACTGGAAATCATCGCCGGTTCAACATCAGAAGGTGAATACCATACCCGATGATCTTTATCAGTAGTTAATTTCATCGCATCAATGATAAATGAGGCTGGTTCTGGGATTGGAAACCTTACATTACCTGCCCAGGGATCAAACTCATCAATTCCACAGTATTCAGCAATATCTTTAATCCATCCTTTTAGCTGATAGTGTGCGTGATCTATTTCAAGATTATCTCCAGCATCAGGGATTTTATAGTCATATACATTTTTAGTTGTTTGTAATGCTCTGAGGAGCGATAAAGATCGCTCCGGCGATACTAACGCAGAATGGACAATAATAGATTCTTTTCGATCTGAACAAACGTCAGACCAACGTCCCCATAGCGTTAATAGTCCGGGGCTGGGACATAGTGTTTCGTTAAATACATTTTCAGAGATTGACGCTAGCCATTCATCCCTATTGTCAGAACTGCTATTAAGCCAACTGGAGCGCTCTTTGGGGGGAATATCTCTCCGATCGGCGAGCCAGCGATGATCGTTCCGAGAAATATCATGTCTTCTTAACCAGTCCTGGAAAACATCCTCGACATCGTCGTAGTCACTACCAACTAATGGTTTTGTCGCTAATAACTGCCCAGCGGTCATAAACATTGCATGGTATGACAAGTAAAAATGGTAGTCATCGACCCGTGGATAGGAACCATGACTGTGATGATTATCTCTGTCTTGATAATAGCGTCGTTTATTACGCTCATCCTCATCCCAGTTGCGGCTACCTTTAAAACCAAGAACATCACGAATAATGCGAAGCATTTCAGGTTCTAACTGTTTTTGAGATACACCGAAACAACGTCCCAGAGGTTTTAGCCAGTAAGGGCCAAAGTCGATACCAAAAGTATATGAATCTTCACCTCTATGATCTTCAACCTTATCAAGCACAGGGAGAGTCGTAGACTGGTTTATATTTCGGAGTTTATTCTCTTCTTGTGCTGGGATAGAGATCAGGTCGCTATCATGCAGTGCAAGTAAAGTTCTGGCAGCAAAATGACGGATTAATACATGTGGCTGATCAGTAGTGGCATAATGGTAGAAATAACCAATATTGGGAATCAGCGATTTTCCATCATCCAGCGCAACCCTTGCAGCAGCGATCATCAACCACAATTGAGCATGGAGGGTATAAAAGGGCAGATTGCGATCACAAAAAGGTAAAGTGGTAGCATTTATTGCGTGCTGGAAAATTCCTTGTATAACGCATGTACGACTCATTCGACATAGTGCCAGAACCGCATGTGCTGCCTGCCAGCGCATTTCCGCCTCCGGAGAACCCAGCCGCGCCCAAATATAGCCTGCAAGTGAATCCTCTACATGAGTTGGCGGAGATAATTTCTCGTTCCATGGGCCGTCACCATCCTCATCTTTTAGCACCTCGTCGAATAAATCCAAGGCATAAGATAATACATCTAACGCTTCATTACTCTCCAGTTTACTAACAAGAAGGCCAGGAAGGCTAAATAAACGGTCAGAGTTTGCGGGCTCTGGCGATTCTGCAATGGCCTCCAGGGTAATACCGAAAATCTCTTTTTCACTTATACCAGAAAGCCTGCTGGCCAGACTGAAGGGAAAAATCTCGTAAACGCGACTTTTTCTGATTCGCATACAGAAGCGTTGGCAATATTCTTTTATTAAACCTGCCAGGGTGGTTTTAATGCTTAAACGAGATGTCCATTCGTCGGGTATAGATTCAAGAATATATTTAAAATCATAAAGCCCCCAGTGAAATATAGCACCAATGGCAGTAATGAAACTACATTCTTTGCCCGTCTTAACTCGGCTTATTGCTTTCTTGATGAAGGTTTCTTTGGAATAGAATTCAGGAACATTACGAAATTTTTCGTATGCTGCACTAATACCATCAATAGACGATAAATCACAATCTTTAAAAATGGACTCCCATTCCTGGTCATGGCCTTGCTCATTATCATTCGATGAGAGACTGGATTTTTTTGAAACCGTCTCAGTATGTTGTAGACCTGAAATTCTTTCTTTCAGTTCTGTGTGTTCAATACCTAATGATGTAGAAATAGCATCCAGCTTTTTAAGATTTTGGATATTTTGTACGTTAAATTTTGTATAGTGGTAAACCACTTCGAATGCCATGATCTTATCTTTGTCATCAGTACACGAGGATAAAACTGAATCAAGCAAGTCGCATTTATGCCAATCATTCTCAAATGTGATTAAAGGAAGTGCATCGAGTGCATTAATTTTATTTTTCTTTACAAGATGCTCAATGGTCCATGCCAGTATGCTTCTATGATTGCCAAATGTACGGTCACGCCAACGACTTATTATTGCTAGGGCTGAAGATGGACATAACTCAGCCAAAATCTCAACAGTATCACTCCATGCAAAATGTTTATCACGATCAACATATTCTCTGGTTAGTTCCGCACATCGGGCTAGTTTATAGGAAATTTCAGGAGGGACTTGCGTTTTACCAGCAACATATTCAGCAAGATCAAGTATCGCTTCCCATCGACTTAAATTTTCATCGCCTAACTTATTTGTAACTTCAATCGCTTGGTTAAAGTATTCTTTAGCTTCTGGTTCATCAAGTGAAATGAGTGAACGGGAAAGGTCTATATAGCCGTCAGCTTTGATCTGAGCATCAGAGTGCTCATCCCTCCATAAAGATAAGGCAAGTTCTGCGAAGTGATATGAAAGCTCTCCAAGCCCTGAAATCTCTGCACATACAGAACTGAAACGGTGAAGCGTTGGTGTGAATACTCTATTCCCTTTATGCTGACTCCATTTGATGATGTTTTCCACATCGTCTTTTGATACATTACCTGCTTCGATCAGAATATCAAACCATACATTTGCGATCTCATTTGATGATAATGAATGCTCAGAGTAAGAATGACCTTTAATAGCCGTCGATTCTTTTTGAGTATCACTTAGCTCACTTTCTAAGTCTGCTTTCCTTGTTTTACCAAGAATTACTTTGGCCCATAAATTATACCAAGGGATTAATACTCCGCTGTACTGCTTCAGTTGACGCAGGTCATCAGATTCGCCGTGGCGTTTTTCAGCCATAAGTTCTTTTTTAACCTCTGTGGAGGCTAAATCGCTAAGCGCTAATTGAGAGCCCATCAGGTTTGCCTGCAGAGCATATGCCCGGACGTAAGCAACTCTTTCTTTACTATACTCAGAAGTCAGAGCATAGGGGGGAACCTTTGGTAAATAACGATCCAACAACTGGATGCTTTCTGATTCAGTACAAACAGATTGGATAAGCGCCATTTCAACCATGCCAGTGATTGCTGCTATTGTCTGGTTATTAGCGTGGTTTCTGTCTTTAATGCTGACTCGCTGACTTTTTAACAAGCGCCAGGTTCTTCTGATTGCTTGTTCAGCGACTGGACGGTGAAGTTTTCTTGCTTCCAGTACAATTCCCATAACCAGGCTGATATCGTTTCCAGCCGCAATAGCCAACTGATCAAGTTCATCATAACGGGCGTGGGCCAGTAACTGCATGGCAACAATTTTTCCAGCGTCAAAAGATAGTTTTCGAGGCCGCCACCTTCTGAGCTCCCTTGCTGCCGCTTCCGCGCCATGAATATTCAGGCAGGCAATGAGCATTACCGCTCTGTCCTGATCGGTAACATTTTGCCTGCTCCGCTCATCATCTGGTAATTGACTCCAGTTTGTTAACCACTCCATGGTGAGTCGAAGGCGACTGCGGGCCTCTCCTGAGAGTTCAGGATATTCGGAAAGTATTGCGGCATAATAAGCATTTCTGGAGCCAGGCCAGCCAGTATCTGGAAATGCGTTACGGGAAACCAGTTCCTGAACGCCGTTGCTTCCCACAAATTTTGCTGCCAGATCGATATTGTCCCTCAGCAGGACTCTTTGCCTGTTGTCACCCGCGCATTCTCCACCAGCTTTCAGTGCCAGTTTAGCCGCATCCTGGTATCGACCTGTGCGTAAGGCTGCTTTTAACGCAAACTGTAATCTTTGAAGTTCTATGTCCCTGCGTTCAACCGCGCTGGTTTCAGGCAGAGCTTGTGAGGATATCGCTAGCTCGATCAGTTCAGAAAGCTGGTTTCCTTCCAGCATCAATGCAGGTAAAACTGATGCTGCATAGGAACTATCTTTTGTTAGTGGTCTCAGTTTAGTAATAAACTGATGCAGATCAGCGGCCGATGGCCTAAAGCGCCTCTGAAACCATGTTTCGGCCGGTTCATCAAAGAACTGAATAGTCTCGCCACTAACGATTAACGGGCGTCCCAGATCAAGTGCGAAACTTTTAATAGCAGAACCAGCTACTCCGGAAATGGCAGATAGCACAGATAATGGAATTAATGGACGCAATATTGCCAGTGCGGAACAAATCGTATCAATTTGAGCACGTTCAGATATTCCGGCTGTATCACGTAAGCGAGCAATGGATTTTTCCAGCACTTCACCAATAGTATCTTCTACCGTTTTGGGATTTGGCCCCAAAAGTCTCAATGTGTCGTTCAGTGGAAGATTTTGTGATAATGACAGAGCCTGAACCCGGGGGTTGCAAGAGCTTAGACGATGGAACTCGTCAACATCACTTTCGCTGGCATCTGGAAATTTTTGGTGAAGATGAGCGGCTGTCTCATCGCGATTAAAAGTTTGTAGGGATAATGTGAGTGCTTCAGGAGGTGGATCAAGTAATTCCCGTCTATAAGGTCGGCAAAGTGCAACAAGGCAGACTCCATCAGGAAGCTTTTCTCTAATTAAATCTTTGATAAAAGAACGCGTTTCACCGATTTCTTCCGCCGCCATCTGTGCATTGTCCGCAGCATCAATAATAATACACAATACGGCCAAGGGCTCAGAGGCCCGGAGTATTGAAATGCTCTGAGAAAGGCGATGCAGAAACGCACGCATATACTGGGATATGCCAGTACCAGCATTTGGGATCAATGGATGACAGAGACCACGAGATGCCATTTCATTAGCCATCTGAACCAATGCTGTACGATGGTGGTGGCGGTAGGAAGACGCGTTACGGTACTGACCCAGTCCGAAACAGTCATATAAGATGCTAACAGAACCAGTGGGAAGATGCTCCTCTATATGAGTAGAGAAAATTGATTTCCCCACACCGGCATCGGCATGGATGATCACAGGTGCGCCGAATGCTTCAACAACACGTTGAACCAGCGTCGCCTCTTGAGTTCTTGAGACGGAATTTTCTATTCTTTCAATACGACAGGGCGCAGGAAAAAGATCTGTTTCATCCACCCCCAAAGCACGCAACACATCCATTCTGGTAATGGAAGGATTTGCGGCGCTTTCGGTTAACGCTTTTCTGTTAACCAGCTCTTTTAATTTCAGAGGGGCTTCAGTATCCAGGTCGGGGAGATATCCCGCTGATTCTCTTAGCAGGATATTCCGCTGACTCCATAAATCGTCCTGCTGACCTTCTATATGTAAAAGCTGGCAGAATATCGATAACTCAGCGCCTTGAAGCCCGGTAAATTTCTCAAGTTTCGCCAGATCATGTGGATGGCGTGTAACGTGTTGGTTCGCGGCATCATTGATCGCTTCACTGAAGCTGCTACTGACTGGACGGTTCGTCACAAACCAGAACTCGAGTTTAGTGCGTAACGTTTCTACCGGTATTTTTTGTATAAGTGCCTTATAACGGGTTGCAAAACCTTCGATGGTTTTTTGTAACCCACTAGGGGGAAATGGAGTATCTGAGTGCATTGTTGAATGCTTTAGCTGCATATAACGAACAGTTGTTGCTGTTGCGAGCTCGTTACTGCCGTAATATTCAGCAATATCAATCAGCTCCTCCCCATCCTCAACCACTGGCTGAGAGCCCATTTCCGTCGTTGATGCCCCTTCAATGGTCAGGGCAACAAGAGTTGACTGAGGTTCCAGTAGTCGAAGGGCGCGGCGAGCCGCCCAAAGATAATGAAACTGATCGCCATCTCTACTGGTGCGAACAAGCAGGCTGTCAGACATTGAGCATCGTCCTTATGTCAGTTGGGCTACAAGGATTATAACTCCTTATTTTTTAATACTCTATAACCAGAGAGTATTGAGAAGAGAACGCTTTCCTGCTGAGAATGAGAAGAGTTTCAGGAAAGCGTCTTATGGCAAAAAATTGTTTAACTATTGATTTTTTCGATGATACAGGCCAGTTTTTGTCTGTCTTCTTGCAGTATCGTTTTCACGTTACTCCGACTTCTGGCTCTGGAGCGTATGTCGAATCCATCCTTCCTGAATATATTTTCTAAGCCGCTCAAACGTTTTTCACCTAATTTCTCTGATAACCATATATCCAGTTGCTGATTATAAATCGGGAATGCGTCTGAAGATGAGCGACGTAGAGCAATAGCACGCAGTTCTGTTAACTGGATTATATCTATAATATCGCGATCAAATGTAATTAAATTGGCGATGTAAAAAGAAGAATTTGTGTTATCCGAGATAGAGTTTGTTAGTTGAGCCATGCTCCTGAGCATATTTAAATCTCTGGCGCAGTTTCTCAGTTCATCGAAGGGTCTCTTTTTCTTTTGTAAGCCATCGAGTTTTTGTGACATCTGTGATTTTCCTTCACGGAAGAGAATGTCGGCACAAACAAGTAATTCTCGAATCATCATGGTAGATAATTCATCATGCATGAACTGCACAAGTTCATTCATTTTGTTCTGGGCTGATCTTTTGGAAGACAATTCGATTAACTTCGTTCTTAACAGCATAGCTTCCAGTAGATCAACCTGCTCTTCGATCGCTTTTCCTAAACCGGCATCTAAGCTCTGGTAAAATTGATACAGAAAACGATCAGCCTCTGCTTCCGCCTGCTCCTGGTATAATTTTCTGTACATTTTTCCCCATTCTGCATTCAGGGGTTGTTTAATCCAGGAAAGAGCAAGCAATGCAGCCATTGTTTCCCGGATCCCAGTTACCGTTTCTGGCGATCTGTCTCTCTGCGCTTCCCATAAATAAAGATAGGGATTAATGTTGGAAAGTTCATCGAATGAGAATGAATCTGAAAGCATTCGACAAAAATTCAATAGATGTTCTTTAGGCTCTTCACGATAGGCCAAAGAACGAATAAAACTTGCTGCATTAGAATCAATATAAGTACCGTAGCCAACCTGAAACATCATGGTATCTGATGATGAAATGACATCATGATCCAGAACCCATAATGAATGCCCAGAGAATAACGTTGATACAAAACCTTTTTCAGAAAATTGGGCTCGTCTAAGGGGGAGTGGTCCTGTTTTACTCTCGTCGGCATACAGGATCCTCCAGTCTTTTAATAAATGCTGATTCTCCTCAAAACTGGCAAGAGCTTCACTACGTGTCGAAGCTGTACCGACTGTGTAAAGAGCTTGTTGAGTTGCATATTCTGTAGAATGCACTTTCTCTCCTTGAAATAAATTTTCGTAACCTTCTGAGTATGCTGAATGATTTAATAAACACTGTAAAACAGGAAATAACAAGTTGTTTTAGTAAGTTGTGATTCTACTTCCACAAAACCCTCTTGCCGTTAGTCCCTAATCGTTGATATCCTACCGGACGAGGACTCAAAACCTCATCTAACGCGGCCAAAACCAACCCCGTCAGTGTTGGCTTTTTTGTACCCTCCGTTCGTAAGGACGGAGGGTGTGTGCTGCCCGATCAAGGTCGGGAGGGCGACGAATACAACACCCTTCGGGGAAATTAGTCCGCGGTTTCGTTAGACCGTTTTGAGCCTCCCGGCACCCTATTGGTAGTGCTTTTCTCAAAGAAACTAACGAGGTTAATATGCCTAATTTTTCACTTCCTTTAAGTCAATCGCCCGACAAGCTGCTTACAGTTCCCTTCAGCGCTGCCACGGATTTTACCGTACTAGCCAACCACTGCGAAAACTTCGCCGAAACCCTGATTGAAAGCAACGATCCCACACTGAAAATGGCGCTCTGCGGCAGACTTAACGCCTGTCTGTCGCTGCTCCAGCCCACGCTGTTAGAACCTGTTCCTTCCCATCTTATTGAAAGCCTGACCGTTGACACTCTCCCTGCAAATTCCCCCCGTTTCGAGCCTGAATGCACAGAGCTTTGTCGCTACTGTCTCTCCCTAACGCAGATGCTGGCAGGGCAAGGCTTTTACTCTGAAATAGAGAAACACCTTAGCTGCCTGCTGTATGAACTGATCAACTATTTCGCTGCGGAAATGAAAGCGCCGCGCTGGCTCCGTACATCTGAAGGCGTGAAATTTATTGACGAGGTGACGGCATGATGCAACAGGACTGGCATCCCGCCGACATTATTGCGGCGCTGAAAAAGCGGGGAACGTCGCTGGCGGCGCTTTCCCGTAATGCCGGGCTGGCGTCTTCCACGCTGACCAACGCCCTTAACCGCCGCTGGCCCAAAGGCGAAAGGCTGATAGCGGAAGCGCTTGGCGTCGCGCCTGAGCAAATCTGGCCTTCACGCTATCGCTGATGTTCCTGCGGCGCAGTCCGGGTACGGAAGCTGCGCCGCATTTTGTTTATCTGATTTGTCATAATCCTTTGAACCGCAAAAACAGTTTTCTATTATCGACCTTCTTACCACGAACTAAGCTCCCACCTGCACGAAATGCTTCATGACCTGAAAGAAGCGCCTGATGTATCAGGATGGTCGCCGTTTTACCGGCAATGTCGCCTTTGAAAACTGTCGGATCTGTCCTTCGATGGATTAAGGCTTTCTTCACGCTTTATTATGCTAAGGAATTCACAATGAATCTGATGAATAATTGTGCATCGCCTGCCGTTGATGTTATATTAAAATATAATATTCGGAGGTGCTCTATGTATACAACTCGCCTGAAAAAGGTCGGCGGATCCGTCATGCTGGCGGTTCCTCCCGCCGTGTTGAAAACGCTGGCGCTGTCGACAGATAGCGAAGTGGGTATGACCATTGATAATGGCTGCCTGATTATTGAACCCCAGAAACGGCCCCGCTATTCGCTTGAGGAGCTGCTGGCGCAGTGCGATCCGCACGCCGAAATGAGTGAAGAGGATCGGGAATGGATTGATGCGCCTGCGGTGGGCAAGGAGATCCTGTAAATGGACAGAGGGGAAATCTGGCTCGTTTCACTGGATCCGATTGCAGGTCACGAGCAAAGCGGAAAACGTCCGGTGCTTATCGTATCGAAGGCATCGTTTAACAAGCTGACCCGGCTACCCGTTGTTGTTCCCGTCACCAGCGGTGGAAACTTCGCCCGCGCAGCCGGTTTTACCGTCTCACTGGAGGGGGCGGGAACAAAAACAACGGGCGTGATCCGCTGCGACCAGCCCAGAACTATTGATATGGGCGCCCGAAATGGTAAGCGACTGGAGCGCATACCCGACGCTGTCGTGAATGAAGTGCTGGCCCGACTGGAAGCCATTCTGAGCTGATGCTTTTTATGTAACCTGAACGATGGCGCTGTCATATACAGCGCCATCGTTTTTTATATCGACAAATGATTGAAAAATCCTTTTACGGGTAAAAACAGTTTCTCCTTTCCGCGCTGTAGCCCCTGCATTAATCTCTCTCCCGCACGAAATGCTTCACAACCTGAAAGAAGCGCCTGATTCGTCAGGAGATGGTTGATCCGTTTTACCGGCAGGGCCTCTGCAAAAATGCCGGGCCGCAGATACTGCGGCAGAGGTTAATATTGACGCACGATACCACCTTTCACTGCGCCAGTTCGCTGGCTGCTATTCTTCCCTGCCGGATATCTGCTGGCATAGTTGTACCTGCTGACACCCTCAGCACCTTTTACCTTTACGGGCTGCGGCCTGCAAAGACAGTAGGCTTTGCTGTCGCGTGGCTGTAAAGCTGCACCAACGATAAATTTTCAGACACTGCACCAGTCCAGTGCGTCACTTTAACCGCGCAGAGCGGGAAAGTGACGCACGCTGCACCACACCCTTTATGCACCAGAAATCAGTCTGTTACAGACGAATCCCACATTCTGACGCGCCCTTTCAGACCATTTATTCACCACATGGAGAACATGAACCGATATCAGAGGGGGATCTGGACGATCCGGGGGATAACCCGCGAAAGCGGGCGGCTGCTCTGAGAGCACAACCGACGCCCCGCCACACCTCAACAGCCGTCGCCCCGGCGCTCAGATATCGTTCGCAGCCCCGACAAAAATCAGGGGCTATTGGCCTACGCGCCGGGGAACGCTGTATTTGTTTTTTGGGTGAATGAGTTGTAGCAATCATGAAAGGGGGAAAAATGAGTATGCTGGAGCGGGAAATGCGGCACCTGGCGAAGCAGGCGGGCGGCGCACATAAAACGGTCAGCGATCGTATGGCGCAGGCGAAACGCTTTTGCGAACGTCTGGTAGGGGAGCTGAACGTACAAATCCGTTACGTCAGGCACCTGAAAGCGCGGCATATTGAGGATTACATCCGCCACCGGCTGGCGCAGGGCATCGACAAACGCACCCTGCAAAATGAAATGTCAGCGATCCGGGTGATCCTGCGGCAGGCCGGACGCGAAAAACTGGCGGATGGCGACCGGATCAGCAACCGGGTGGTGGGGATTGGCGGGGCGTCACGCAGCGGCGCACGTCGCGCTATCGCCGATGGTAAATACCAGACGGTGCAGGAAAATGCCCGGCTGAAAGATCCGGGGCTGGCGGCAGCGCTGGAGCTGGCGCGGCTGATGGGCCTGCGCTCGCAGGAGGCGGTGCGCTGCCCGCAGTCGTTTAAAACGTGGCGGCAGGCGCTGGCGCGCGGCGAAACCCGGCTGACGGTGGTGTTCGGCACCAAAGGCGGACGGCCCCGCGAAACCGTGATCCTGGATACTATAGCTGTCAAAAAAGCGCTGGAGAACGCTATTAATATTGCGGAACAGCGTAACGGCAGGCTGATCGATAAGGCCGATCTGAAAAGCGCGATGAACTACTGGCGCGGTCAGGCGGGGCAACTCGGTTTAACGGGCAAAAATACCCCGCACTCGCTGCGTTACGCCTGGGCGCAGGATGCGATCCGTCACTATCTGGCGCAGGGATTCTGCAAAAAAGAGGCGCTGGCCATGGTGGCGATGGATTTAGGACACGGCGACGGACGCGGGCGCTATGTGGCGCAGGTGTATGGGTTGCGTGGGGAGGACTGACGGCTGATAGTCTGTACCTTGTATATATTCGGTGATCAATCGGTTTTCGTACAAAAAATTTTGAGGGCAAAATTTTTCGTACGATCTTCTATCAATGAATGCAGTATCAGGAGATATAAACTATCACGATGTTAATATTTTGTAATTTTTCATTTGCTTCCCTCACAGGCTGGCGCAGACAACAGCTTCATGGCGTACATCCTGACCATCGTTACTGCGTAACGGCTCCAGAGTCAGTTCCGGATAGCGGTCACATTCCTTATCGCTCATGGACTGGCGCAGGATTTCATCTGCCTGCGTAATAATCTGCTCCAGTATGCTGCGTTGTGAAAGATCATGATGCAGTGACAGCCGTTTCAGGGCCAGCTTTGTCCCACACAGGATCTTCGTGTTCAGTCGTGACGTGTAGTTTTCCGGCGCTCCCGCGTGGTGCGGCGGTATCTTGCCTGACGTTCTGCATTGGTCGTTGCCATTTTATTTGCCTCCGGGCATTTGCGTTACGCAGTAACGATAATAAAACGACTGTGCCACGAAAGGGAAAAGGGCCGCAGGGCAAAAGATAATTAAGGGTAATTGCGCCAGCCCGGAAAGGGCCGAAAAGGCTTAAAGGGCTGAACGGGTGCAGTTCAGTGCTTCTTTGCTGGATACCTGGCGCAGTGCTGTTATATTATTTCCCGGTAATGGATATGGCCAGGTAACATATGTTCTGGTGCAGTTTACTGGCAGATAAATTTCTGGCGCAGACGAAAAGACTTCCGACAATACCGAAGATAAAGTTTTCTCTTACAATCAGGCTCGATTAAAAGGCAAATGCCGAAAATTATTACAGCTGTAATAAAAACAGGTGGTTGCCTATTGATAGTGTCGGTATTGATAGGTTTTCATATAAAATTATTTGTCCTCAAATAATTTTGTACGCTTTTCGATTAATAGCAGAAAAAATGAAAATAAAACCTTTCAATACAAAAAGCAGATCCGAATCAATCAGGATCTGCTTTTTCATTACCAACAAATTATACTGTTGCTGGCTCAGGCCGCTTTATTTTGCCGCGCATAAATATAGGGCGGGATAAAACCCTCCCGGCACGTATCCAGATAATCCGACCACCACTGCATCATGGCTTTACGGGCGTCGAGGTGCTCGGCGCGGTGAATATACGCCGCCCGCACACTGTTGCGCTCCTGATGGCTCATTTGCCGCTCAACCGCATCCCGCGACCAGAGTTCAGACTCGACTAACGCGCTACAAGCCATTGCCCGAAAGCCGTGACCGCAAACATCCGCCTGCGTGTCGTATCCCATCAGACGTAGCGCTTTGTTGATGGTATTTTCACACATCGGCTTATACGGGTTGTGATCACCGGGGAATACCAGTTCCAGATGCCCGGAAATCTCCCTGATCCGTTTCAAGATGTCGATGGTCTGACGCGAAAGCGGCACAATATGCGGCGTGCGCATTTTTGCGCCACGCCCGGAATAGCGTACTTTGTCTATTTCCTCGCGGGTGGCGGGAAGCGTCCAGATTTTGTTTTTGAAATCAATCTCACCCCAGCGCGCAAAACGCAGTTCACTGGAGCGAATAAACAGGTGAAGGGTCAGTTCAACCGCCAGTCGCGTGATCTCCCGGCCTTTTGTGTAGCCGTCGATGCGCGCCAGCAGTTCCGGCAGACGTTCCGGCGGTAACGCGGGGTAGTGCTTCCTGACAGGTGCCGCAGTCACACCTTCCAGATATTGCGCCGGGTTACTTTCCGTCAGCCCCTGCTGCACGGCGTAGCGCATGATGTTGTTCAGGTGCTGCCGGGTACGGGACGCAACTTCCAGCAGCCCCTTTTCTTCAATCCCTTTCAGTAAAGCGGTGAAGTGCGGCGTTTTGAGGTCAGTGACCCGCATATTCCCAATCACCGGGAAGATGTGATTACTCATACTGGAAAGAATGCGACTGGCATGATGTTCAGACCATTTCTTATTGGTCTTATGCCAGCCGAGCGCCACGGCCTTAAAACATTTCTCCGGCGAACTGGCGGCTTTCTCTTCCATGCGCTGTTGCACCGGATTGATATTCTGCGCCAGTTGCTTACGAAATACGTCACGCTGCTGACGAGCATCGGCAAGAGAAACCAGCGGATAAGCGCCTAAACCGATGCGCGATTCTTTACCGTTGAAGCGATATTTGAGATACCAGATGCGTGAACCGCCAGGATTAACCAGCAGATAGAGACCATGCGAATCTGACACTTTGAAAGGTTTAGCCGAGGGTTTTAAGTTACGGATTCTAGAATCGTTTAAAGACATTTGGGGGTCACTCCACAATCGAACCAAACTGACCCCAGATCTGACCACCAAATTTCTCGGATGCGGAGAGAAAACCAGATACGCATCGGGAAGGTTTTTTATGCTAACTTACTGAATCTAAAACGTATTTTGACGTATAAGGAAGCATAAAAACAAGAAATTGGCTCCTCTGACTGGACTCGAACCAGTGACATACGGATTAACAGTCCGCCGTTCTACCGACTGAACTACAGAGGAATCGTGTGGGGTCGTATATTAGCGGCGGAAAAATTTTTGTCAAACCCCATTTAACCTCTTACAGATTCGATTGCGGGTTATCTCATCACTTTGTTGCATTTGCAGACATTTTTTCTGCAAAAAGCTTTGCAGCCTTACGATTTCTCGCTCATTATTGAAATGTGGTTTCAACTCTCTTCTTTAAGGTCCATTTTGAACGTCTCCACTGCCTTACGCCAGGCTGTCGTCCGTACGCCCTGGTATGCCAAACGCAAGAGCTACAAAGTGTTGTTCTGGCGTGAAATCACCCCACTTGCTATCCCTATTTTTCTGGAAAATACCTGTGTTTTGCTAATGGGCGTGCTCAGTACTTTTCTCGTCAGTTGGCTGGGCAAGGAAGCAATGGCGGGCGTGGGGCTTGCCGACAGTTTTAATATGGTAATTATGGCTTTTTTTGCGGCTATCGATCTTGGTACTACGGTGGTGGTTGCCTTTAGCCTGGGCAAGCGCGACAGGCGACGGGCAAGGGCGGCGGCGCGCCAGTCGCTGGTGATTATGACGCTATTTGCCGTTGTGCTGGCAGTGGTCATTCATTATTTCGGCAGTGAAATTATTAATATTGTCGCAGGCGAGGCGACGCCAGAAGTAAAGGGGCTGGCGTTAACGTACCTTGAACTGACGGTGCTGAGTTATCCGGCTGCGGCAATTGCGCTAATCGGTAGCGGCGCGCTGCGTGGGGCAGGGAATACGAAAATCCCGTTGATGATTAACGGCGGGATGAACATTCTCAATATTATCATCAGCAGCATCCTGATTTACGGGGCTTTCTCCTGGCAAGGGCTGGGTTTTGCCGGCGCGGGGCTGGGATTAACCATTTCGCGCTACATCGGCGCGGTAGCGATTATTTGGGTGCTGATGATTGGTTTTAATCCGGCGCTGCGCATTCCGCTGAAAAGCTATCTGAAGTCGCTGAATTTCGGCATTATCTGGGAAGTGATGGGTATTGGTATTCCGGCGAGCATTGAATCAGTGCTGTTCAACGGTGGCAAGCTACTGACGCAAATGTTTGTCGCAGGAATGGGCACTAACGTTATTGCGGGCAACTTTATTGCCTTTTCCGTGGCGGCGCTTATCAACCTGCCGGGTAACGCCCTTGGTTCGGCGTCGACTATTATCACCGGTAAGCGTCTTGGTACCGGGCAAATTGGTCAGGCAGAGCGTCAATTGCGCCATGTATTCTGGATGTCGACTATCGTACTTACGGCAATCGCCTGGGGGACAGCGCCGTTCGCGGGTCTGTTTGCCTCATTTTATACCCAGGAGCAGGACGTAAAAGAGGTAGTTAAAGTTCTGCTCTGGCTTAATGCTGCCTTTATGCCAATTTGGGCGGCCGCGTGGGTGCTGCCGTCGGGTTTTAAAGGCGCGCGCGATGTGCGATTTGCGATGTGGGTATCGATGCTGGGGATGTGGGGCTGTCGCGTTGTGGCAGGGTATACGCTTGGTATTGTGCTGGGTATGGGGGTTGTAGGGGTTTGGCTGGGGATGTTTCTTGACTGGGCCGTGCGCGGCGCGCTGTTTTACTGGCGTCTGGTAAGCGGGCGCTGGCTGTGGAGATACCCGCGCGTAAAGAGGGAGTAAGCGCTTTTTGCTGTGAAAATCATCAGGAAACGGTGAATTTTAACCGAAGTGTGGAATAAAACAGCAAACGAACTTTTTTTGTGAAAACAGGCTTTGACAAGCCAGGGGCACCTCGTTAATATTCGCCCCGTTCACACGATTCCTCTGTAGTTCAGTCGGTAGAACGGCGGACTGTTAATCCGTATGTCACTGGTTCGAGTCCAGTCAGAGGAGCCAAATTTTAGTTTCGGGATATCCTGGCGAGTCCGGAGACGTTTAAAAAATAAGAACTTATCTTTACCCGGTTGACCTGAGAAGGTTTGCCGGGTTTTTTGACATCCATAGTTTTTGGGGCTTAATCGGGGCCTCACGGTTCGTTGAGTAAATGGAGCCCCCTCCTATGGCATTAACCGATACCGCTGGCGGCACGCAGACCGATCCGGGTACAGGAAAACCGTCAGAAAATCCACCCGCCGATCCCAATAAGCCCACTCCACCGAAAGAAGAAACGCCGCCCGGCGCGCCGGAGAAATACGCGTTCACCGCCCCTGAAGGTCAGGAACTCGATACCAGCGCGCTGGCGCAGTTCGAACCAGTGGCGCGTGAACTGAACCTGACGCAAGAGCAGGCGCAGAAGCTGGTGGACGTCTATCCGAAAGTGCTGGCGGGAGTGCAACAACAGCAAGCGGAGTCATGGCAGAAGCAAACAGAAGACTGGGCTGCGGCAGTTAAAGCCGATAAAGACATTGGCGGTGACAAGCTGGCGTCTAATCTCGGCGCAGCTCAGCGGGCTATCGACACGTTCGGTACCAAAGAACTGAAAGAGTATCTCGATGGTACCTGCGCCAGATCTCTGGTCAATGCAGCACCGTGACGGAAGCGATTCCACCCGGCACCCGTTACCACATCAACGCCTTTTACTTTACGGGCTGCGGCCTGCAAAGACGTCCGGCTTTGCTGCCGCGTGACCGTAAAACAACACCAGAGTCTGCGATCTTTCGCGTACTGCACTCGACCAGTGCGTCGCTTTCGTCGCGCAAAGCGACAAAGTGACGCACAACCACTACACCGCGCCATGCCCCTGTTTTCGGGGTTCCGGCGTTCATTCCCGAATCTGACGCGCCTTTTTGGGGCCGCTGTCAGCAAGAAAGAAGAGAAAAAGATCGATACCGAGGGGGGGCATGATGCCCCGGAGAATTCCTGCTCACGCAGGCAGCCTGTACCGCGTACAGTCTGAAACTCCCTATACCTCAACAAACTACCACTCCGGCGTAAAGGTATCGTTCTGGCGCAGCCAAAAAGCATACGCCGGAGACTGTTTGTGTTCTCAAAATCATAGGAGAAGTGTATGGGCAAGTTAGGTGGTGAAATGAAGGCACTGGCAAAGCACTGTGGCGGTAGCCATAAAACGATGAACGATCGCATTCATATCGTGCAGCGTTTCGATCACCACTTACGGGCTTTGAACGTCCATATCCAGCGGGTTGCGCAGATTAAGGTGCGCCACATTGAAAGCTATATTCATGAAAGGTTGGCGCAGGGGATCGGCAAACGCACGCTGCAAAATGAAATGGCCTCGCTGCGCGCTGTTCTGCAACAGGCCGGGCGTAAACAGGTGGCAGAGCATGAGTGGCTGACTAATAAATCGCTGGGTCTGGCTGGTGCATCGCGCAGCGGGACGCGACAGGCGATCACGCCTGAACATTATCATCATGTGCTGGAGACGGCCCGCATGAAAGATCCGGGACTGGCGGCGGCGCTGGAACTGGCGAGGCTGATGGGCTTACGTTCACAGGAAGCGGTGCAGAGCGTGCAATCGCTGAAAACGTGGAAACAGGCCATTGAACGCAGCGATACGCGCTTAACCGTGGTGTTCGGCACCAAAGGCGGACGGCCCGCGAAACGGTGATTCTGGATACTATAGCTGTCAGAAAAGCGCTGGATAATGCGCTGGCTATTGCAGAAAGCCGTCATGGCCGACTGATCGACAAACCGGATCTGAAAAGCGCGATGGACTACTGGCACAACCAGGCGGCGCGTATTGGTCTGACTGGCGCATATTCTCCGCATTCCCTGCGTTATGCGTGGGCGCAGGATGCCATTAGTCACTATCTGGCGCAGGGGTTCAACAGGAAAGAAGCGCTGGCAATTGTGGCGATGGATCTGGGGCATGGAGACGGGCGTGGGCGGTATGTGGCGCAGGTGTATGGGCAAATTTGACAGTTGGCTAAGAGCGAGCAGCGGATGGAGCTGGTTACCACAGTTCACAGTTAGTGAAAGACTGGGCGGAGGTGGTAAATATCAGGCTGCATTACCTTCCCCCTTACAGTCCAAACCTGAATCCGATAGAACGAATGTGGAAATTAATGAACGAACATGCCCGGAATAATCGCTACTTCAGCAGTACGCGAGAGTTCAGGGACGCAATATCTGTCTTTTTTAACCAGACGCTGCCGGATATAGCGGACTCACTGACATCCCGAATTAAAGATCACTTTCAGGTGCTCACTCCCGCATCTTGAGGTTTATTGGGTATATAATCGTTAATAATCATCAGCGCGTTATTATCAAATTAAAAACAACGCGCTCGTAATACTTAAATTATTCTTACTGGTAACTGAAGCAAACTCTCTCCTGCCAGAATATGCTCCTCGCATCCTTTACATTAACTCTTTGTTTCTATAGCATGAAATAAGTTTCAGGGAGTTATTATTCATACAAGGAGAACATCTTGAAGAAAATATTCATAACAATTATAGTTTCATTATATTGCGCGAATATATGTGCAAAACAATCCCCCAGTACAGAATCCAAACCCGTTAATTTCATCGCCCAAATTGGAAATATCGATTTTAATAAAACCGCCATTAGCAGTGACCTGAAACTTTTACTCGCCGACCGTTATTATTTTAAAGATAAAACACCCTGTAATACTAATACCCTTTCTGCGCGCGCAGAATCAATGGGACTGACGACAGAAGAATATATTAATAAAATACGCAGTTTAAGACCGGCTATTCTCGATGACCGTTATTTTTACCTGACGGTCGATCAGTGCGATGCTGGCGGCACGCCCATGCTGACTGGAATCGAGCTATGTACCGAAGCGCTGTGCGGTGCCGAATACATGAAAAGATCGTCTGACTTGTGGCTGGATGATGAACTGCAACCGACGGTTAAACGTCAGGCAACAACAGTAGTCCATATGCCTCTCCCCTATGACAAAGAGAAAAAATTATGGAAAGTCACCGGCTGGTATCTGGAATCCTCAGAAGAAACAGGGGAGGTGATGCAGAGTAAACAGATAGCCTTTGAAGGCTATACCAACGAAGAAAACTTCGCTAACCGACAACGTGTTTCTGTATTTAAATCTTTCTATGAAAGCAGCAATCTCAAAAGTATTTATCATTATAATGCGCAAAATAAGCGTGACGGAAAAGCTGAAACTTACTTTGATGAAAAAGACAAAATAGCGGAAACGCTGACGTTTAAAGATGGTCAACCCGAAGGGGAATACATCGTATACCATGAAAACGGAGCCGTTGAAAGTAAACGTTACTTTGCCCAAGGTAAAATTAAAGATGGCGAATGCCCACATTTTTATGATAACGGCGTTTTAAAACAAAAACACAGCTATTTAAATCAGAAACTGGAAGGCCCGGCATTTGAATATTTCCCTGATGGGAAAATAAAGGGGGAATATTCATACAGTAAAGGCACCATTGTCGGCACCAGTACGGAATATTATTCTACCGGTAAAATTCGTGGTGTTTACCACAGAAATAACCAAGGTGAAAACGACGGAACGTTCGAACAATACAGTGAAGAGGGCAAACTCCTTTCTAAAGCGACCTATAAAAATGGCAAACAGCTTTCTGCTCAGAGCTGGTATGGAAATGGGCATCCCAAAGAAGAATCCTCTTTTGATAGTGAAGGCCGTAAACATGGTGCGGTCAAAGAATGGTTCAGCAACGGAAAGCCTGCCTCATCCAAAATGTATAAACATGATGTGTTAGACGGGGATTCCGAAAAGTGGTACGAAAATGGTCACCGCGAATCAGTCTATCCCTATAAAAACGGTATGCTAAATGGGGACGCTAAGCACTGGAATGAACAGGGCAAACTCACCTATACCACCGAATATAAAGACGATAAAAAGCAGGGAGCCGATCGCCGCTGGAGCGAACGTACCGGTAAACTTGTTGAAGAGGTTATGTTTGCTAATGATGAAAGAAACGGCCTGAAAAGAGAGTTTAACGATCGTACGGGTAAGGTCTTAAGTGCGCTGCCCTATGTCGATGGCGACAAGGAAGGTACAGAAGAAGCCTATGATGAAGACGGCATAAAATACATCCGTTGTTACCACAACGATGAGGAGCTTTCAGAGCTATATGCGCCGACTGACGTCACCAATAAGGCAAAGCAGGGTGACAGCACTGCGCAATATCATTTAGGTAAGTATGAGTTTGAATGCACAAACTACGATGCGGCGATGAAATGGTTAACTCAGTCCGCAGAGCAAAATCATCCCGGCGCGCTTCTCTTTTTGGCCTATGCGTACAACGACGGTGATGGCGTAACGCAAGACAGCAAAAAATATCTCTCCTATTTATTCAAAGCGGCAGAGCTTGGCGAAAGTGATGCGCAGTTAGAAGTGGGATATTTAAATCTTATCGGCGAAGGAATGCCGAAAAACCTGCCGGAAGCCTATAAGTGGATTAAAAAATCCGCTGACCAGGGAAATGCTCAGGCGCACTATAACCTTGGACTCATGTACAGGAATGGTGATGGCGTTGAGAAAGACCTCAACAAAGCCAAACTTTATCTTACAGCGGCGGTAAAAGGCGGCGTCAAACCTGCACTGGCAGCCTTAAAGGAATTAACGCCTCAAACTAAGTAAATATGACTTTGCTGTAAAGAGGCTATTCAAACGGAACTGAAAGGATACACGTTGCTATGAAATTTAAATTCGCCACATTACTCACAGCCGCCACGGTTTTTTACTCTTATCAGAGCGTTGCACAAAGTCAGCAATCGCCTGATGTCTGGTCAGTTGTCGAACAGAAACTGCAAAATGCCGTCCCTTTAAATGAAAACACCACTTTTAAATCGCAGGCAGCCTGGTTTGAATTACACAGGGAACTGTTTATGTACGGCCCGATGAGCCGTGCGGATGCATTACTGAAAAAGCTGGACACACAGTCGAATGATGCAAAGTTTTCGCTAAACCATGAGGCCTCGTGGATCGCTGAAAATAATAGCCCGGATGCCGCGATGGTTTTCCTGTCCAAAATTGGTCTCGATAAACCGTCGAGCATTACCGCCTACGAGAGCTACGTTGATGGCTGGGTTAATCGCAAACAGCCTGAAAAAGCCTTAGCCCTTCTTAGCAAAAATTCCGACGCGAGGAATTTTTATTTAGCCACGGTTTTAGAATCCTGGCACTCAGAGCCTGATAAAACCGCCGCTATTTATAATGAAAATTACGCTGATAAAATTGTTGTTCCTTATACTCAGCTAAAAATGCTGCTTATTATTGCGAAGCAGTACCATGCCAAGGGCGACACCGCAAAGGCGTTGGTTTACGCAGATAGCGCGCTGAAAATGTTTGATACGGCTATTGCTCAACAACCGAGTGCTGAAGCCTACCGTTATCAGGAGTATCTCGACCTGATGGAGATCTATTACGCCACGGGTAATAAAGAGAAGGCGATGGCGTTGTCTGCGAGATTGCGCAAAGCAACCGGCAATAAAGGAAGCTATTTCCAGTATTCATTACCGGGATTGCTCTCTTTTTATAAGAAAAACGAGCTGACACAGAATTATCAAGAGACGCTTTCAACCTATGTGACGCAGGTCGATAAAATATTCAATTTTGCCCCTTCACCGCGCATTGAAATGGAGCTGATTGATTTATTAAGCAAGCTTGATGATGTTGCGCTGATGAATAAGCGTATCGATTTGCTGATGAGCGCGCCGGAATATACCTGCTACGACGACAGGTATTGCTACGAGTACAAAATCAAAGCGCTGAAGAATCTCTTTCAGCATAAGCAGAATGCTGTGGCGGAAAAGCATATCGCAACCCTCTCCGCCGAGGCGCAAACCCTGACGTTCGCCGAATGGGAAGATGCAACAAATGAAATGGGTGAAGTACTCAAAGAAATTGGTCATCCTGAGGCAGCGCAAAAATTAGCCGTCAGCGCCGAGGCGATTTACCTCAGCCAAGCAAAAGCCTGGCCTGATGAAGATATGTCGCGTTCCTTTCAAAGACTTGCGGAGCTTTACGGCTATGGCAACGACACGGTGAATGCCAAACGGGTGTTACACCAGCACGTTCCCTCTCTCGAAGAGGAGGCGATGATCGACCACTACATGAATGCAAAACAGTGGAGTCAGGCAAGGGAATTGATGATTAACGCAGATAGGGTCGATAATAAAAACCTGATGCTGTTACGCCAGATTTGTTCTGAAAACACGCCCGAGTGTCAGGAACATATTACCTTTACGCTGAAAAAATTAACCACGCAGGCGTCGATTACCCGCCAGGACGACACCGGTAATCAGCAGCTTTATCAGATTGGGAATATTTTTCACAGATTGGGTATCATACCGGGAGCGGAACAGCAGGCGCTGATTCAGGCGTTGTATAACAAGGCCGCAGAGACTAAAAAAGCCACGCCTTAATCGATTTACCCGCCCGGCCACCTTTCTCACATGCGGGAAGGCGGCGGGCGGGAAAAATCAATCGCGGAAGTTTTTGAACTGGAACGGCTGGCCCAAATTGCCGCCGCGCACCAGCGCCATCGCTGCCCGCCAAGCGCTGGCTCAGCTTAAAGGACGCGGCGTCGGCAGCACCGTCAGCTACTACGTCAACGACCATATCGGTATACCGCAGGAGCTGCTGGACGAGGACGGCAACGTAGTGTGGAGTGCCATTTATCGCGCCTACGGCCATACAGAAATGCAGGCGGGTATCTGCCAGCCACTGCGTTTGCAGGGGCAGTATGCCGATGAAGAATCAGGGCTGCATTATAACCGCTACCGGTACTATAATCCGTTAGCGGGGAGGTATATCAGTCAGGATCCGATTTCGATTCGGTTTGAATACCTATAGTTATGTACATGATCCGCTGGGGTGGATGGATCCACTTGGATTGGATGGGTGTCCGGGAACAGAAGGCCCTAAAGCACAAGACCCAAAGAAAGATCATACATGATTATGTCCCCTAAGACCTCCGTGACGGTCACAATGGGTGTGATAATATCTTTCCAGTCAAACGGCATGGCCTGTATTTCCTGATACAACGATGAATTTCCTGGGAGATGGCATCCGAGGTTGCTAGACGGCTGCAGCCAGCGCTTGGCGGGCAGCGGACACACTATAGCTGGCACGGTGGCTGCGGTTAAGGCGGTAAATGCTGTTTTTACGGAGGGATTGGTCTGTCGTCCTCCTGGCACAGAGCCAACCGCCATATCTACCTACGGTCAGAACAACAATCACAAACGTGATATGTATCACATTTAAAAACAGCAATAACATTTGGGGCTTTATTGAGGGCCTCGTTTTAATATTTAAAACTAAATTAATTAAAATTCAAAGAGATATATTAGATATCGCATCCAGTCAGAGGAGCCAGATTTTAGTTTCGGGATATCCTGGTGAGTCCGGAGACGTTTAAAAAACAAGAAGTTATCTTTGCCCGGTTGACCTGAGAAGGTTTGCCGGGTTTTTTGATATCTGTCATTTTGGCGTCCGAGTGCCTCCAGGTTCGTTAAACAAATAGCCTTTCACGATGGCACTCACTGATACTGCTATCCGTAGGATCAAACCCACCGATAAAAATTTCTGCATTAGAAAATAACAGATTGCATCCAGCGTCCTGAAACCATGCAGGGAGTGCGAAAACTGCTGCCTGATACATGGTGCCTGACAGCCCCTTACTTATAATTATCTTGATCCTGTTTACGCTAGCTTAAAAAACCAATATTAAAACCAGTGAAATTTCCAACGGCGTCTTTGATAGTAAACTGACGATTACCGCTGCCGATGGCTCCGCCCTGGGGAATGCCATTTTTATCATATGGGCGTTAATGCCTCCTCCGATACCGCGCCAAAATGGGAAATCTTCAGCGACGCTTTCACCGCTGCTGCTAACGAAGAGGCGGATATGGCAGGTGATCTGGCGGTCACCTGTGCCGCAGCCCTTACGCTAACCCCTTTAGTTTCCTCCTTTGCTGTCATACTATCGAATGACGTGCCTCACCTGTGAACGCTAAGGAGAATAATATGGAAAATAAAGGCACAAACCTGACGCCCGAGCAGGCGCTGGATCGCCTGGAGGAGCTGTACGAGCAGTCGGTTAACGCGCTCCGTGAAGCCATCGCTGACTATGTTGATAACGGCACGCTGCCCGATCCCCATGCCAGGCTTAACGGACTGTTTGTTTATCCTTCGCTGTCTGTAAGCTGGGATGGCGCGACACCGAACCCGCCTAAAACACGCGCTTTTGGACGCTTTACTCATCCAGGCTGTTATACCACTACCGTTACGCGGCCTGCGCTATTTCGCGCTTATCTTCTGGAACAGCTTAACCTCGTTTACCATGATTATGGCGCGCATATTGCGGTAGAGGCCTCGCACCATGAGATCCCGTATCCTTACGTGATCGATGGCTCGGCTCTGACGCTGGATCGTTCTATGAGCGCTGGGCTAACGCGCCATTTTCCTACCACAGAACTGGCGCAGATTGGCGATGAGACAGCAGACGGTCTGTTCCACCCCGGCGAATTCTATCCGTTATCGCACTTCGACGCGCGTCGTGTTGACTTCTCGTTGGCCCGGTTACGGCACTATACCGGTACGCCGGTTGAACATTTTCAGCCCTTCGTTTTGTTTACCAACTACACCCGCTATGTCGATGAGTTTGTGCGCTGGGGATGCAGCCAAATTCTTGATCCTGACAGCCCCTATATCGCGCTTTCCTGTGCTGGCGGAATTTGGATCACGGCAGAAACGGAAGCGCCGGAAGAGGCTATTTCCGATCTGGCCTGGAAGAAACATCAGATGCCCGCCTGGCACCTGGTAACGGCAGATGGGCAGGGGATTACGCTGGTAAATATCGGTGTTGGCCCTTCAAATGCTAAAACGATTTGCGACCATTTGGCCGTGTTGCGGCCTGACGTCTGGCTTATGATTGGGCACTGTGGAGGGTTACGAGAAAGTCAGGCGATTGGCGATTATGTGCTGGCCCATGCCTACTTACGCGATGATCATGTGCTGGATGCCGTTCTGCCGCCTGATATTCCGATTCCAAGCATTGCGGAAGTACAGCGTGCGCTGTACGACGCTACCAAAGCGGTTAGCGGAATGCCCGGCGAAGAGGTGAAACAGCGACTGCGCACGGGAACCGTCGTCACCACGGATGACCGTAACTGGGAGCTTCGTTATTCCGCATCGGCGCTGCGATTCAACCTTAGCCGCGCGGTTGCGATTGATATGGAGAGCGCGACGATTGCAGCCCAGGGCTATCGCTTTCGTGTGCCTTACGGCACGCTGCTTTGTGTTTCTGACAAACCTTTACACGGTGAAATTAAACTGCCCGGGCAGGCAAACCGGTTTTATGAGGGGGCTATTTCAGAACATTTGCAAATTGGTATTCGTGCTATTGATTTGCTACGCGCAGAAGGTGATCGTTTGCACTCACGTAAATTACGCACGTTTAATGAGCCACCGTTTCGCTAACGAAATGAGCTGTCGCCTGCTGTTGGACAGGAGTGGAAGAGGCGTATTTATGTGATATGAAAAGCGGCTGAATGAAGCCTTAGCGGGAGGCGATTTTGCATCCCGCTAAGGCCTTATTGTGCCGCGAGCTTCATCACCATCACCATCGCCGGAGATCTGTCGCCGATAATCGCGTCTACGTCAGGAAACGCGCCGGAAGGCGAAAACATTGCGCCGCACTTCACGCTCTTTGAGCGCCTGACCCACAAGCCCGGATTAACAAGCAGATACCGACCGTGAGAATCGATCAGCTTAAAGGGGTTATCAGAAGGCTTGATACTGCGGATTTGTGCGTTGGTTAGAGACACAGGATGGTCACGCCATTATCGAACTGAAATGGCCCAAAGTTTCGCCGGATGCGCAGGAAAAACCAGATGCGCATCGGGAGGTATTTTCACGCTAACTTATTGAAATCTGCGGTAATAAGAATTTATAAGTAAGCCTGAAAACAGGAATTTGTCTCCTCTGACTGGATACTGATATTGATTTATCATATTGAATTTATGAAGATTTTATTTTTAAAATTGGAGTGAGGCCCTCAATAAGGCTCCAAACGCAATAACTGTTCTGAAATGTGATATTTGTCATGTTTTAGATTACTCTTTGGCCGTAAGTGGGCATAACAGACAGCTTTGTGTCAAAGTGGACATCGGTTATGTAATTACCTGAGTGCCAAAGCCAAAATATCAGTACGATAACCAACTCAATACGAAATTTGTGAGTTGGTTTGTAATGGTTCGGTTAAATTTCACTGTGTTCTTTTGGCTTAATTACAAGTAAGGCAATCAAGACACTAATTGATGCAGCAAGCAGAACCATATTATTTACTGCATCATAAGCGAAAATATATGAGAACGGGCTATCAAATTAACAGTAATTACTTATTACTAACTCACTGTAAGTTAATTTAGTTAAGTACTTAACATAGTCTACTGCGTTTTCTTTAATCACTTCTTTGGAAGGGTTATATTCTGCACCATAAAAGGCAAAGTGTGGAACATATTCAGCACCAACATATTTAATCGTCATTTCAAATGGGCGAAGTACTTCTTGCATGGTAAATTTATAACGGCCATTCGCCATATAGTCTGCAAGTTCAATACCGGCAGTTACAGCCAAAGCTATTTTTTTATTCTTCAGCTTATCGCCTGTAGAGCCGTATGCCCATCCATAAAGAAACACTTCATCCAGCCATTGTTTCAACATGGGAGGGCAGTTGAACCAGTAAACTGGGAACTGCAAAACCAGCGACTCATGTTGCTCAACCAGTCTTTGCTCAGTTTCGATATTGATCCTGCCGTCAGGGTATGCTTTATAAAGCTCATGGACAGTAAACTGATCAGGATACTTTTTTAACTCATTTATCCAACACTGATTAACAACTGAATTTTCAATATTTGGATGAGCGACAACTATAAGCGTTTTTTTCATCATTTCCTCATTCAGGACTGACTTGCGATTGGGTTACTCAGGAGTATATGATTGGCCCTGTCGTTTGTGAAGTACGCAAATTTAGGTTATATACTTACCAAAAGGAGAGTGTAAATGATGACTGAGACATGCTCACAGACTGGTATCAACCTGGAGGAAACCGATTTTGGTTATACTCTTTCCTTAATTAGCGGGAAATATAAAATGATAGTTATGTACTGGTTAAATGAAAATAAACCAGTCATGCGATACAACGAGCTTAAACGCCGCATCGGTACGATTTCTTTCAAAACTCTGAGTAATACTCTGAAAGAACTCGAACAAGATGGAATAATCAATAGGGTGGAGTATCCTCAAATACCGCCCAAAGTTGAATACAGTCTTTCAAAACGAGGGGAATCATTAATGCCAATTCTGGATTTAATGTGTGATTGGGGTGGGAAAAACCGTAACTAATAATTTAGTGGTGTGGATACAGATGATGAACAACTCTGAGTAATTCTCAACTGTTCATAGCAGACTTCGGCGATCGGTGTAATGATTGGCATCGCTCAATCCGGCTGGTGACTGGTGATGCTTAGCGATTGATCAGATCGCACAATCTGGGCTGAGTTCCCTCAAAGCGATCTGCTATTCCACACTATTTAGGAACACGTTATCGTAGCTTAGCTGATAGCCTGCATATCATGATAGATAAATGCAGATATTTTCTGAATCACTTCAAAGTGTAAGCCTTAAGGGGCGAATGGCTATATCCCGTTCTTAGCCGACTGTCAGAACTGGCTAAACCCCTGCGCCAGATAGTAACGAAGGCTAGCTTCTTCTCTTTGCCATCAACGCGGTACTTCATGTACCAGAGTTTTGAGCCGTTGGGTTTGAGCAGCAGGTTGGGTCCTGAACTGTCGGTGATCTTGAAGGATTTCTCGGTGGGTTTGATCTTGCGGATAGCGGTATCGGTTAATGCCATGGGAGGGGGCTCCATTTACTCAACGAACCGTGAGGCCCCGATTAAGCCCAAAAACTATGGATGTCAAAAAACCCGGCAAACCTTATCAGATCAACCGGGTAAAGATAACTTCTTGTTTTTTAAACGTCTCCGGACTCGCCAGGATGTCCCGAAACTAAAATCTGGCTCCTCTGACTGGACTCGAACCAGTGACATACGGATTAACAGTCCGCCGTTCTACCGACTGAACTACAGAGGAATCGTGTGAACGGGGCGCATAGTAACGATGTGCGATCGGCTTGTCAAAGGGGGAAATAAGATTGCGCGTTTGTTTGCTGACAAAAACAACAAAGCGTTGAAGTTTTGATCTAATTCCTACTTTGCCCCGGCATGGAGCAACTTTGTCGGTAATTGCACAAGTCAAATGCTGTGACCTTACCGCAATGGCTATGTACCAGCGTCTGATGAAACGTGAAAAACTGGCAGGCACTTGGCAAATAATTCTGAGACATAACGCCGTAGAGATTAAGGGCAGGGGGTAGAATGAACTTTAGACGTGAAATATTTTGTGAAAATGGTTGATACAGGCAGTCTGACGCCGGTAGCGGAAATGGCAGATAAATTTCTGGTGCAGGCGAAAAGATTTCCGTCAATATCATAGGCAGAATTATGGCGCATCAGCTTTTGGCGACGACACGGGACGAGCGGGTTTTATCGCGCTTTTCCTGAAGGATTTTTTCATCAGCCTGTTTTTTGCGTTCGGATCAATCCCCTGAGCCAGCAGCCTTTTGGCCTCGTCACGGCGTTGTCTGGCATCAGCAAGCGATACAGCAAGGTAAACCCCAATAGAAAACACCTTCTGTTTGCCATCGAAGCGATAGCCTGTCTGCCAGTATTTTGAATCGATAGAGGCCAAACCCGTCAGCGAGCTTGACGGCCTTTTCCGCTGGTCTGGCATTTTTTACTTTAGTATCAGTCAGTGACATGACGGTTCCCTCCGCGTGCTGGTAAAACGCAAATCGAACCAGCTTTACCAGCAAAAGGGTATGGCTGCGAGTGGTTTTTAGTGAACGAGGGTGAACCTGAAGAAGGGCATAACAAGTTGATATAAATACAGAAAGCAGACGTCAGTAAACGTCTGCTTTCCTTAATTTGGCTCCTCTGACTGGACTCGAACCAGTGACATACGGATTAACAGTCCGCCGTTCTACCGACTGAACTACAGAGGAATTGTTTCAACGAGGCGCATAATACTGGGCCGGCTATAACGTGTCAACAGTAAAATTAACGCGCCAATTCAATTGGTTAATTAACCCACAAAGTGAGGAATTAATGTTCGGATTCCTCGCCGTAGTCGCCTTCGGCAGCGCTTACCCGTAAGCGCTGAGAAGGATCCTGGCGATAGAACTGGCAAAAACGCTGCCATAGCGCCGGGAAACGTGGAGCAAACAGTTCTGGCGCGCTGAAAAAATACTCTGACAACACGGCAAAACATTCTGCAGGGTCGGTGGCGGCATAGGCATCTATACTGGCAGCGCTTTCGCCAACAAGATCGATTTCATCCTGAATATTATTCATTGCCGCGTGGAGATCGTGTTCCCAGCCAGCCACATCGCGCAACGGGATGAAAGGGATGCCGCTGGCGCGATCGCCATTACGCATATCCAGTTTGTGCGCGACTTCATGAATAATGAGGTTGAAACCCGAAGCATCGAACGAGTCCTGGATATCCAGCCAGTTCAGAATGATGGGCCCTTGTTGCCAGCTTTGCCCCGACTGTACGACACGCTGGCTGTGCACCAGACCTATGTCATCTTCCCATTCATCATCTACCACAAAGGGCGCGGGATAAATGAGCACTTCATGAAAACCATCAAGCCACTCAATACCGAGCTCCAGGATCGGTAAGCAAAAAATTAACGCAATACGTGCACTTTTTAACGAGTCGAGCTCAAATCCCTGTAGCGCTACCAGTCTTTTCTGCTGCAAAAAACGTTCGGCTAGCGCAATAAGCCGAGCCTGTTCTTGCGCGGTGAGGTTTACCAGAAGAGGTATAGCCAGCGCATCATCCCACGGCCAGTCTTCGTTCTGGGTTATTTCTTGTGCTTTCCAGGGCCACTTAATCATCGTTTTGCTCGTAAACTCGTCACTTGAACAAAATTACCCGAATAGGGTCTGTTAAAATGCCAAATTACCTGGCATCATTGCAATATACGGAGAGATGCCGGAGCGGCTGAACGGACCGGTCTCGAAAACCGGAGTAGGGGCAACTCTACCGGGGGTTCAAATCCCCCTCTCTCCGCCATAATTCAAACACTTAGCTCATCTTCTTTCAGCGATCAGTCTCACACTTAGAATACACTTAGAATATTCTGTTAGAATATTACGTGAAAAACGTATCGCCATCTTATGCTTTTTCTGCCAGAAGAGGGGGCCAGGGATAGTGTTATTTTTACTTTTCGATTATAAGTCAACTCCTGGTTTTCAGCCCCGGTCTTTCGCTGTACCCCATCGGGATTCACAGTGATGTCACTCGCGGCGACTTAACGCCGTCGTCCTCGGTAATCATCGCACCCGGCCTGTTGCCCGAAATGTTCCCCTGTAGACATGGTCGCCAGGCAAAAGATTACTTGCTGTCAGGGAAACGCGCTGGCGCGTGGCGATAACTTACGCTGCGGGACTGTCGACGCTGTACAGAAAATCTGGCCTCCAGGCTGGCTTAAATATGCGCACATGACAATACAACCGGAAAATTTACAAAACCCATAATTTGAACTGAGAGAGAAACTTACAAACGAAGCGACGAAGATTTAAACAGCCGTAGCGACTCCGGTATCTTGCGCGCATGTTCAAATAATACTACTGTATATAAAAACAGTATTCGAGGTATGGATTATGGAATTTTTCAGACCTACAGAGTTGCGCGAAATTATTCCTCTCCCATTTTTCAGTTACTTAGTGCCGTGTGGATTCCCCAGCCCCGCGGCGGACTACATTGAGCAGCGTATCGATCTTAATGAGTTGCTCGTTTCTCATCCCAGCTCAACATATTTTGTCAAAGCCACGGGTGATTCAATGATTGAAGCCGGCATCAGCGACGGTGACCTGCTGGTGGTGGATAGCTCACGGAACGCTGACCACGGTGACATTGTAATTGCGGCAATTGAAGGAGAGTTCACCGTAAAACGGTTGCAGTTGCGCCCGACAGTGCAGTTAATCCCCATGAACGGCGCCTATCGACCCATACCTGTCGGCAGTGAAGACACGCTCGACATATTCGGGGTGGTGACCTTTATCATTAAAGCGGTCAGTTGATTATGTTCGCGCTCTGCGATGTTAATAGCTTTTACGCCTCCTGCGAAACGGTCTTTCGTCCTGATTTATGTGGCCGACCGGTGGTGGTGTTATCAAACAATGATGGCTGCGTTATCGCGTGTAGCGCCGAGGCGAAACAGCTCGGTATCGCACCAGGTGAGCCATACTTCAAACAGAAAGAACGCTTCCGGCGATCCGGTGTTGTTTGCTTCAGCAGTAATTACGAGCTTTACGCTGATATGTCGAACCGGGTAATGACCACACTCGAGGAGATGGCGCCGCGGGTAGAAATTTACAGCATTGATGAGGCTTTTTGTGATCTGACGGGAGTACGAAACTGCCGGGATCTGACAGATTTCGGGCGCGAGATAAGAGCGACGGTCCTGAAGCGCACGCACCTGACTGTCGGTGTAGGCATTGCCCAGACGAAAACCCTTGCCAAGCTGGCTAACCATGCTGCGAAAAAGTGGCAGCGCCAGACCGGCGGGGTGGTTGACCTGTCGAACATCGATCGCCAGCGTCGGCTGCTGGCCCTGATACCCGTAGAGGATGTCTGGGGTGTCGGCAGACGCATCAGTAAGAAGCTCAATGCCCTGGGCATCAAGACTGCTCTCGATCTCTCTGAACAAAGTACCTGGATCATCAGGAAACACTTCAATGTCGTGCTGGAGCGTACCGTGAGAGAGCTTCGCGGAGAGCCATGTCTGGAGCTTGAAGAGTTTGCGCCGGCAAAGCAGGAAATCGTTTGTAGCCGCTCTTTCGGCGAGCGGGTCACAGACTATGAGGAAATGCGCCAGGCTGTTTACAGCTACGCTGCGCGCGCGGCAGAAAAACTCCGCGGCGAGCACCAGTACTGCCGTTTCATCTCAACATTCGTCAAAACATCCCCCTTTGCCCTGAACGAGCCCTACTACGGTAACAGCGCTGCGGTGACGCTTCTCACCCCCACGCAGGATTCACGCGACATCATCAATGCGGCTGTGAAATGCCTGGATAAAATCTGGCGCGACGGCCATTGCTACCAGAAAGCGGGGGTGATGCTGGGTGACTTCTTCAGTCAGGGCGTAGCGCAACTCAACCTTTTCGACGATAACGCGCCGCGCGCCGGTAGTGAGAAGCTGATGGAAGTACTGGACCATCTTAACGCAAAAGACGGGAAGGGGACACTGTACTTCGCCGGGCAGGGGATGTCGCAACAGTGGGCTATGAAGCGAGAAATGCTTTCGCCTCGGTACACCACAAGATACTCTGATCTACTGCGTGTTAAGTAACTTGTGCGATCAATGCCTGAGATGGTTGCCAAATCATCCCCGTTCTTTTGGTCGCACAAGATCACAGGAACCTCTCACGATGAGGCGCATGTATTCTGGTTTACGACATCAGAAAATGTGGCGCGTTTATTGCAAGGTAGGCGTTGTGAGACGTCACTTATTTACGCCAGGTTTCAGCCGTAGCGACGGGCATGGATAAAAAGAGTATGGCAATCAGCGTGATAATGCTAAAAAACAATTAATATTTTTTTAACAAAACTAAAGCTTGCTATGTGCAGTTAACCATGCGTTAATGGTTGTGCGGTTTGATACAAACTTATCTGAAGTAGTGATTGTAATATTTCTCATCATTTGTTCCTCTTGAGATCTCCTTTAGGTTTTTTTCTCTCTGATAATTTTCTTCAGGCCATTTTGCCCAAGGGCTCATTCAAAAGGTAACAATATTATGACGACGAAAATCACTGGTTTAGTAAAATGGTTTAACCCTGAAAAGGGCTTTGGTTTCATTACGCCTAAAGATGGCAGCAAAGATGTGTTTGTGCATTTTTCAGCCATTCAAAGTAATGAATTCCGCACTCTGAATGAAAATCAGGAAGTGGAGTTTTCAGTAGAGCAGGGACCAAAAGGTCCATCAGCGGTTAACGTTGTGGCGCTTTAAGGCAACTGATATTACTAATAAAATTCACTTCCGGTGTCCATGTTGCCATGGTTCACAATACAGAACATCGACATTCGATGTTACTGAGCAAAACCCGTTTGGCGCGAAATGTATTTTTTGTAAGTCAACCATGATCACTTTTGATAATGTTGGATTATACATTCGCTCAGGACAGGTTCCGCCAGATTTTAGAAAATAATTCATATTAGCTCCGTACCGGAGCTTTTTTATGCCCGATGATTATCATCTATAGACGCTGACATCCATCATCTATAGTGGCATTTACCTTTCCCCAAAGGTGTTATTTCTCTTGCAGACAGCGCCTGAAAAGAGCGACGTTGTCTTCATCTATCCGATGAAGCCAGGTCACCTGTCTTTGCGCCGTTATCCGTTATTTAATTCTTGCCCTATAATAACAAGCCCGCGCTAAGCACGGGCTTGAATAATATAAAACGTCTTAGAACTGGTAGACCAGACCAACACCTACGATATCATCGGTTGCAATACCGTTGTTTGCGTAGAAGTCATCATCTTCGTCCAGCAGGTTGATTTTATAATCAACGTAGGTGGACATATTTTTGTTGAAGTAGTAAGTCATACCGACGTCAACATATTTAACCAGATCTTTGTCGGTGTAACGATAGTTACCATGGCTATCCATATCCTGGCCGCCTAAATCTTTGCCCTTAGACTGCAAGTAGGCGATGGACGGACGCAGACCGAAATCGAACTGATACTGCGCAACCACTTCAAAGTTCTGGGTTTTGTTAGCGATACCGCCGCCACCCAACTTACCGTCTGCAGAGTGATAGTCGCTGTCTCCATAAGAGGTCATATTGCGGGTTTCAGAGTACATCGCCGCCAGGTATACGTTATAGGCGTCATATTTGACACCTACGGTCCAGGCTTCGGCAGTTTCACCGCCGGCATCACTGTTGCCATAGTAATGATGACCATCACTATATCCATTACCCACTTGGGCATCGGTACGGTCAGAACTTGAATAAGCAGCCCCCAGGCTTAACCCGAAGTCAAAGTCATAAGAGGTAGAGATGCCGAAACCGTCCCCGTTTTCTTTATTTGTACCGCGGTTAGTTCCATTACCGGAGCCTTCCTGGCCAAATCCGTTATTGCCACTTTCGTTATTACCCTGGTATTGCAGCGCGAAGTTCCAGCCTTCCACCAGGCCGAAGAAGTCGGTGTTACGATAGGTGGCCAGGCCGTTAGCACGCTGAAGCATATATACATCTGTCTGGGTGTAAGAGTCGCCGCCGAATTCCGGCAGCACATCGGTCCAGGCTTCAACGTCGTAGATAACACCATAGTTACGGCCATAATCGAAAGAGCCGTACTCGCCGAATTTCAGACCGGCAAAGCCCAGACGAGTCCAGGACGTATCCCTGTTACCTTCAGTGCCACTCGCCTGCATGTTGTATTCCCACTGACCATAGCCGGTCAGCATATCGTTGATCTGCGTTTCGCCTTTAAAGCCAATACGGGCGTAGGACTGGTCGCCGTCGCTGCCTGCATCGTCAGAGAAGTAACGCAGACCATCAACTTTGCCGTACAGGTCGAGTTTGTTGCCATTTTTATTATAAACTTCAGCCGCATTTGCTGCGCCTGCCACTAATAACGCCGGGACAAGCAGTGCCAGAACTTTTCTGTTCATTATGTATTCCCTTATGATAATAATTTATATGAATATGTAGCCACTTCAACAAAACTACAAATTGATACTATTCTATGAAGTTCATGGAATTTAAAAAATAACATGTAACAAAGCTATTTAAAATATTTCAATTTGTTTCCGTTTGGTTTTTTATAATACTGGCCATATAAATAACTAAGAATATATATTCTATAATTATCATTTTTTATCAATGAGTTATGTGTTTTGATTTGATAACTGTTGGCGTGAATATAATTTGTTTTTTATATGTATTTGAAACTTTGATTATGAAAAAGCATAAAAAAAAACCGGCATAAATGCCGGTAATGTGGGTAATGATAAAATAAATGATAAAAGGCTAATAACCGAATCATTCTGACACTTAATGCTAATAAAATAAAACGCTATCGCGGTGCGTAAAAATAAGTTGTTCTGGTTATGGGTTATTCTGCATCAGAGTGCGATTCAATCACCATTCCCTTATTTAACAGCAGGTTCAGCGCCAGATGCAACATTAACTGAGAATAAACTATTTGTGGAATGAATAACCAGAACAGGTGGATAAGGTATTCCATGGTCGAAATGTGATTAATATCACATTATAATGTAATTAATGTCATATGACTTACATCACAAAAGCGGAGTAAAGTTTGAGTACCAGGGAGGACAACGCCACCCGTAGCATGGGCGGCAAATTAGCGTTATGGGTTTTTTATACCTTTTGCGGCTACTTCATCTGGGCGATGGCGCGTTGCGTGTGGCTGATGTCCGCCATACAAACCGAGCCGGTTCTCGGCCCAATCAGCACTCCTGGCAGCACAACGGAAAAATGGCTTAACGCGCTTTCGCTGGGAGTCGTCTGGCTTATTCTGGGGAGTATTGCCTGGTACACCCGGCCTCGCAAAAACAGGGGGTATCCCGCCGACACTAAGCCAGAAACGCGCAAGCACGCAGGGATGTAAAGTGGTGGCGGATATGTCAGGATAGCGAACCCTGTGCTCAGGCATGTAATAAAAATGGTCTGCTATAAAGAGAGGGCGTATGGACTCAGGATACTGGCAATCGCAGTTTGAAGACTGGCTACGTCACCACCACCAGGAACAGGATGCCGCCCATGACATCTTCCATTTTCGTCGTGTTTGGGCAACCGCGCAAACGCTCGGGGAAAACGTTCCTGTCGACTGGCTGGTGGTGCTATCGGCATGTTATTTCCATGACATCGTCAGCCTGGCGAAAAATCATCCGCAGCGGCATCGTTCTTCCATTCTGGCGGCGGCAGAAACCCGGCGTATTTTTCTGCGGGATTTTCCTGACTTTCCGGCAGAAAAACTGGCGGGCATTTGTCATGCTATCGAAGCGCATAGCTTCAGCGCAAAAATTGCGCCTACCACGCCAGAGGCAAAAATCGTGCAGGATGCAGACAGGCTGGAGGCGTTGGGCGCCATTGGTCTGGCGCGGGTCTTCGCGGTCTCCGGCGCGCTGGGCGTCGCGCTGTTTGATGCCGACGATCCCTTTGCCGACAGACGGCCTCTTAACGATAAGCAATTCGCGCTCGACCATTTTCAAACCAAACTGCTGAAACTGCCGCTGACGATGCAGACCGAACGGGGCAAGTACCTGGCGCAGCGTAATGCGGATTTTCTGGTGTCGTACATGGCGAAACTGAGCGCTGAGCTGAAAGGCGACTATGAAACACGGGATGAGGCGGTCATCCAGATGTTTGCTACGCATCAGTAACCCCTGCCGCTGAAACGTAAACCGCGTCATTTTATGTTAGTCTGTCGGCAATTATTTTTGGCCGGTTAAATGTATGCAGGAAAATATTTCAGTAACACACGCCCGGAACCTCATCGCCGACGACGCCGGAAGCGAGATCCAGGCGATGCTGAGTCAATTGCTGGAAATCTACGATGTTAAAACGCTGGTGGCGCACCTTAACGGCCTGGGCGAACAGCACTGGAGCCCGGCCATCTTAAAGCGCGTAATGATGAACGCGGCATGGCATCGCTTGAGCGACAATGAACTCACCTGTCTTAAAACAGGGTTGCCGACGCCGCCAGCGCATCATCCGCATTACGCCTTTCGTTTTATTGATCTCTTCGCGGGCATCGGCGGCATTCGCCGCGGATTTGAAGCGATAGGCGGACAGTGCGTGTTTACCAGCGAATGGAATAAGCACGCGGTACGGACATATAAAGCGAACTATTTTTGCGATCCGCTGCAACATCGCTTTAATGAAGATATCCGCGATATCACGTTGAGCCACCGGGAAGGGGTCAGCGATGATGAGGCGGCGGAACACATTCGCCAGCATATTCCGCAACATGATGTCCTGTTGGCGGGCTTTCCCTGTCAGCCATTTTCTCTGGCGGGCGTTTCCAAGAAAAATGCGCTGGGCCGCGCCCACGGCTTTGCCTGCGAGACTCAGGGGACGTTATTTTTTGATGTCGTAAGAATTATCGACGCTCGCCGCCCCGCGCTGTTTGTGCTGGAAAACGTGAAAAACCTTAAAAGTCACGACCAGGGCAACACTTTCCGCATTATTATGCAAACGCTCGATGAACTGGGATATGACGTGGCGGATGCCGCTGACAATGGCCCGGACGATCCGAAAATTATCGACGGGCAGCACTTTCTTCCTCAGCATCGGGAACGTATTGTGTTGGTGGGATTCCGTCGCGATTTAAACCTGAAAACCGATTTTACGTTACGCAATATCGCCCGCTGTTATCCACCGCGCCGTCCGACGCTGGCAGAACTGCTGGAGCCCGTCGTCGAAGCCAAATATATCCTGACGCCGGTGCTGTGGAAATATTTATATCGCTACGCGAAAAAGCACCAGGCGCGGGGAAACGGTTTTGGCTATGGCATGGTTTACCCTGACAATCCGGAAAGTGTGGCGCGCACGTTATCTGCTCGCTACTACAAAGATGGCGCCGAAATTCTGATCGATCGTGGTTGGGATATGGCGAAAGGCGAAGTGAATTTCGACGATGCTGGCAACCAACAACATCGTCCCCGCCGACTCACGCCGAGAGAGTGCGCGCGTTTAATGGGATTTGAGGCGCCGCAAACGTACCAGTTCAGGATACCTGTCTCGGATACGCAGGCCTATCGCCAGTTTGGCAACTCCGTGGTGGTGCCGGTATTTGCTGCGGTAGCAAAGCTGTTGGAACCCAAAATTCACCAGGCGGTGACGTTGCGTCAGAGAGAGACGGTAGATGGCGGACGTTCACGATAAAGCCACGCGCAGTAAAAATATGCGCGCGATAGCGACCCGCGATACGGCTATTGAAAAACGTCTTGCTGGCCTGTTAAGCGCGCAGGGGATTACGTTTCATACTCAGGACGCGACATTACCGGGCAAGCCGGACTTTGTGGTGAATGACTATGATTGTGTGATTTTTACTCACGGCTGCTTTTGGCATCATCACCACTGTTATCTGTTCAAAGTACCGGCCACGCGAACGGCTTTCTGGCTGGAAAAAATCGGTAAGAACGTTGAGCGCGATGAGCGCGATATTCAGCGTTTACAGGCGCTTGGCTGGCGAGTGCTGATCGTCTGGGAGTGCGCCTTGCGCGGGCGAGCGAAATTGAGCGACGCGGCGTTGGCGGAGCGCCTGGAAGAGTGGATCTGCGGCGGCGGCGCCAGCGCGCAGATCGACACCCAGGGGATTCATCTACTGGCGTGAATCTTCCGTTTTACACGGCGTGACCACCGCCCTGGCGGGAAACAGGTACTTACCCAGAGTCACCAGCACTACGGCAAACACAATCACACCCAGCGCGGCCCATTCAACGGGCGATAACCTCTCACCGCCCAGGCCAGTGCCAAGCAACACGGCGACAACCGGATTCACATAGGCGTAGCTGGTCGCCAGCGCCGGACTGACGTTGCGAATCAGGTACATATAGGCATTAATGGCGATAATAGAACCGAACAACGCCAGGTAGCCGACGGCCATAAACCCCGATAAGCCAGGCAGCGTGGCGAGCTTTTCGCCGGAAAGAAATGCCGCGCAAAGCAATACCACGCCCGCCGCCAGCATTTCAATCGCACCCGCCATCATGCCCACAGGGAGGGCGATGCGCGAGCCGTAAACGGAACCAAATGCCCAGCTCATCGAACCTATCAGGATCAAAATCGCGCCCCACGGATTGCCGCTTAAGTTGCCGCCGCTGTTCAGCAGAATAATCCCGGCAAGTCCAATGGCAATCCCCACCCATTCTAATTTGCGCGTTTTAATACCAAAAAAGTAGCTAAAGCACAGCGTAAATAGCGGGACAGTGGCGACCACGACGGCAGCAATGCCCGATGGCACGTTTTGATGCTCCGCCACCGTCACCAGGCCGTTACCCACCGCCAGCAGCAGTAGACCAATCAGCGCGGCGTTGATGGTCTGGCGCAGCGGCGGAAGTTTTTCGCCGCGCAACAGCAAAAACGCCATGAGCAACATACCCGCCGAGAGAAAACGTACGCCTGCCATCATCAGCGGCGGCCAGCTTTCAACGCCTATGCGGATAACAAAATAGGTAGACCCCCAAATGATATACAAGGCAAAAAGCGCGCCAAAAAGAGGTAATAACTGCCGGAAACGCATAATCACTCACGGTGAAATAAAAAGGGTGGATATAGTAAACGTCAAAATTATTATGCTGGCGAGCATTATAATTGCCCTTTTGGAATAAAAAGGCGTTGACCCGCGCCGCCGGTTTCGGCATTGCGCGTTTTGCTACATACTTAACGTCTTAGAAGAAAAGACCGAGGAAATCATTTTGGCAGGAAGTAGCTTACTGACATTACTCGACGATATCGCCACGCTGCTGGATGATATTTCGGTAATGGGCAAATTGGCCGCGAAAAAAACCGCGGGCGTACTGGGGGACGACCTGTCGCTCAATGCGCAGCAGGTGACCGGCGTTCGCGCTAATCGCGAGCTGCCAGTGGTATGGAGCGTGGCGAAAGGATCATTAATCAACAAGGTTATTCTGGTGCCGTTGGCGCTGCTGATAAGCGCATTTATCCCGTGGGCCATCACGCCTTTATTAATGTTAGGCGGCGCGTTTCTCTGCTTTGAAGGGGTAGAAAAAGTCCTGCATACCTTTGAGGCGCGAAAACACAAAGAAGACCCGGCGGAGCGGCAAAAACGTCTTGAGGCGCTGGCTGCGCAAGATCCTTTGGCCTTTGAAAAAGATAAAGTAAAAGGGGCGGTCCGTACCGATTTCATTCTGTCCGCTGAAATTGTGGCCATTACCCTGGGGATTGTCGCGCAGGCGCCGCTGCTTAATCAGGTGTTGGTGCTGGCGGGGATTGCGTTGATTGTGACCATTGGCGTGTATGGCCTGGTGGGTATTATTGTCAAACTGGATGATATGGGGTACTGGCTGGCGGAAAAGCGTAGCGTGCTGGCGCAGGGCGTCGGTAAAGGATTACTGATTATCGCGCCCTGGTTAATGAAAGCATTATCCATTGTCGGTACGCTGGCGATGTTTCTGGTCGGCGGCGGGATTGTCGTACACGGTATTGCGCCGCTACACCATGCCATTGAACATTTTGCGCAGCAGCAGGGGGCTTTCATGGCGCATACGATCCCTGCGGGGCTGAATCTGGTGCTCGGCTTTATTATCGGCGCCATTGTGGTGGCGCTGGTGAAAGGTGTGGCGAAAATTCGCGGTGTTTCGCACTGATTTTCTACAATGAATTATGCAAAATTGCCCATCCTCGTCTAAGGTGAAAACGTTTCATCTGATACAGGAGGCAGGTATGGTCTTTTCTGTCAGTGAGGAAGTTACCGTGAAAGAGGGTGGGCCCCGGATGATCGTCACCGGTTATTCCAGCGGAATGGTAGAGTGTCGCTGGTATGATGGTTTTGGCGTAAAGCGGGAGGCATTCCATGAGAATGAGCTCGTGCCAGGCAAGGAAAGGCGCGTGCGGGACGAAGCCCGATGACAAAACGCCCGGTTAATGCCGGGCGTTTTGCTATGGAGAAAAAGAGTCGTCGCGCTGCGACATGCAGCTACCTGGTTATGCCAGGATTGAGTGGTATCCCTTGATGAGGTCTGGCTACCGTAAGCCATCAGGGGGAGTTGTATCAATAACCAGGAGTTACCAGGGTGCCGCACGAAACACTGTTAGACAATCAAGGCTGGTTTAAAAAGCTGGCGCGGCGTTTTGGTCCCGGTCATGTCGTCAACACCTGTTTTCTGATCGTGATGCTGTTCTCGACGCTACTTACCTGGCGGGAAGTGATGATACTGAAAGACGCGTATGTCGCCAGTCAGCGCAATCATCTGGGGAGCGTCGCGAATGTCCTTGACCGCCAACTGCAATTCAACATGGACAGGTTGATCTTTTTACGCAACGGTATGCATGAAGCGCTGGTGGCGCCGCTGGCTTTTTCCGCATTGCAGAGCGCGGTGACGCAGTTTGAGCAACGACGCGTCAGACATTTCTGGCAACTGGAGTTGGATAAGCGGCGGACATTGCCGTTATATGGCGTTTCCGATCAATTTGTCGCCCGGACGACGCTTCTTTCGCGGGAGAGTCGTGACCTGGCAAATGAATTAACCGCCACTCTGGAGTTAGGGTATCTGGCGCGTCTGGCTCGCTCATCCGCCATGCTGACGCTGGAGACGATGTATGTTTCTCGCTCAGGGTTTTACCTCTCAACTCTCCCTACGGCGTACGGTAGCGATATTGTCTCCCGTTACTATCAGTACGTGACCCAGCCCTGGTTTATCGAGCAAAGCCAACGGCGTAACCCACAGCGCGGCGTGCGGTGGTTTACCTCCGCACAGCCCTATGTTGCTGACGAGCAGAAAAAAGTGACAGCCAGTCTACCGCTGGATCACGATAATTACTGGTATGGCGTACTGGCAATGGATATTCCCGTCGCGTCATTACAGCGGTTCCTGCGCGATGCGGCCGAAAAGGATATTGAAGGGGAATATCAGCTATACGATAACCATCTCCGTTTGTTGACGGACTCCGCGCCGGAACAACAAACCGCGAATACGTTAAATGACCGTGAGCGCGCCTTACTGGCGCGTGAAATAGAAAAAGATACCCTGGGCGGGCTGCGTTTAGGAACGCATTATGTAAGCTGGGAGCGGCTGGATCATTTTGATGGCGTCCTGCTGCGCGTGCATACATTACGTGAAGGCATACAAGGGAATTTTGGCAGTATTAGTATCGCGCTGACGCTGTTATGGGTGCTTTTTACGGCGATGCTGTTGATCTCCTGGGGCGTTATTCGACATATGGTCAAAAACATGTTTGTTCTGCAAAATTCGCTGCAATGGCAGGCATGGCACGATCCGCTGACCCGGCTATATAACCGTGGCGCGCTGTTTGAAAAAGCGTCCAGGCTGGCAAAGCGCTACCGGGAAGCCCGCCAGCCATTTTCTGTGATACAGCTGGATTTAGATTATTTTAAAAGCGTTAACGATCGCTTTGGTCATCAGGCAGGCGATCGCGTGTTGTCCCATGCCGCTGGGCTCATTGGCAGCACCATTCGAGCGCACGACATCGCCGGACGGGTAGGGGGCGAAGAGTTTTGTATCGTGCTGCCCGGCGCGACGAAAGCGCAGGCGCTGCAGATTGCCGAACGCATACGCCAGCGCATTAATGACAAAGAGATTCTGGTGACGAAAAGCACGACGCTTCGTATCAGCGCGTCAATGGGGATCAGTAGCGCGGAGGAATACGGCGACTATGATTTTGAGCAGTTGCAGTCGCTGGCCGACAAACGGCTTTATTACGCCAAACAGTCCGGACGTAACCGTATTTGCGCCAGCGACGCGACTCAGGAGCGGGAAAAGAAATAGTCCATGCCTTCGCGCCAGCCATCCGGCCCTTCGTTCTGGCTACGGTAGACGCGCTGAGGATCGTCGTTACGCAAGTGTACGCCCTCCCGGTTTAGTCCTTTAACGACAACCGCATAATCCATCACATCCAGTAAGGGCGCATCATTGGGGCCGTCTCCTAGCCCCAACGTCAGAGGACGCGCGCGCCACTGCCGACGATATGCTTCTATCAGCCAGTTAGCAGCCTGATCTTTACCGGCGGAGGCGTCCAGCACATGCCAGAAACGGGCGCCATGGACAAATTGCAGTCCCAGGTCATTTAAACGGGCGACAAACTGCGCCATGCGTTCATCGCTATCGCGCCAGATCAGCGACACCGACGCTTCATGCAGACGGGTTAGGGCAGACTGTGCCCGGTTTAGGCCCGTCCATTCGCTTATCACCTGATCGTCAACGTCATCAAACGTGGTGAACTTAAACTGTTCCTTTTCACGCAATTTATGCAGGACGAGGCGGATTTCGTTGTGAGAAATACCGGCTATCAGACGGGGATAGTTGGGATGGTCTTCCCAATGAACGTCTAGTTGGATCACCGCGCCGTTTTCCGCAATCAGCGGCAGTCCCTGTAGATTTAACGTCGTCTGGAGCTGGAGCATTTCAGCCGCGGTTTTACTGCTACAGAGGATCACGGGCACGCCGCTTTCATGCAGGCGTGTAAGCCAGGGAGCCGCGGGCTGCCACTCAAAAGTGTGGCTGTTCAGCAATGTGCCGTCCAGATCGGTAAAAATCAGCAAGGGGTCATGGATTGAGAGCATTTTTTCCTCATTTTCCGTTGCAACGGCGGGCTTATTTCCAGGAAAAGTCCTAAAGCACACCCGAAAGAAGTCGAACGCTAACTGGAACCGATCCCGTCGCTTCCAGGCAGCACATGCGTTGTCACACTTTTGCTACCGAACTATTAGCGCGCTTAATCATTCATGTAAAAAATATTTACTTGTCATGCAAAAAAATTGCAGATAAGGTAAATCTCACATCAGATTTCCTGGTGTAACGAATTTTCAAGTGCTTCTTGCATAAGCAAGTTTGATCCCGACCCGTAGGGCCGGGATTTTTTTCGGCCATTTTTAACGGTTTACTTCTGTTACACTAAAATCATGAATATCCAGCTCGAATGCTTCAGCTAATTCATGCCATGTATGATATTCCCGTCCGTCTACGCTCACCCGCTCAGGATCTTCCTGGCTACGGTGAACCTCGCTTTCGCTGATTTCATTGATGGCCGCCAGTAGCGCATCTACATCGACGCTCACTTCGCGCTTGGCCGTATCACTGTACTCTTTTGCCGTTTTCATCTTCACTACCTCACGGGTTCCTGACAGCCTAAGTATAGACCGTTGAGAAAACCAGCAAACACGCCGGCAAGGCGCTGTCAGACGCAGAAAATTGTTCTACACTGGCACAAAGCGACAGGAGGAAAATGATGAAGGTGAATGATCGGGTAACCGTTAAAACGGACGGCGGTCCCCGCCGACCGGGCGTGGTACTGGCAGTGGAAGAATTTAGTGAAGGCACAATGTATCTGGTTTCGCTGGAGGATTACCCGCTCGGCATCTGGTTCTTCAATGAGTCAGGTCACCAGGATGGTATTTTTGTCGAGAAGGCGGAGCAGGACTAATTGAGCCGGACTGGAGGTACATTGCCAGTCCGGATGTCTCAGCGCATGTTAACAAAAATGCCGTTAGTGACGTTATCTGTCAGCCGCACTACGTGATAGATCACTTGTTTATTATGCGTTTTTATCTTTCTTTTTATATTCCCCTTATGGGAGGATACTGTTTTTGCTTTAATATTCATTCTGTCAGAAATCTGAATGGTTCCCTGACCTTCCATCCACATTCGCAACATGCTGGATTCAGTTCGACTTAACGATAATGTTGGTAAATTTATGGTTCCTGAAATACCCGACTCTTTTTTCAGAATATCGCCAAGAATGGTATCCAGCGAGTCAGGTTTAATCGATTTCGAGCTAATCAATAAGTTTTTTCTTACTAATAAATATTCATCAAAATGCACATTAGCAATTGCCATAAAAACAATAAATAACGTGTCAGGATGTTGATTAATGATTTGCTTTATTTGTTGACTGTCTGAAGGCGTATGAATGAAACAGTCCTCATTAATAAACACCACCGAAGGCTGATGCGCGCCACAAGCGATAGCGAGTTCGTCAACGGTTTCGATGTCGTTGATTTCCCTTTTTTTCACCCCTCTGCTGACCAGATACCCGCTTAACCCTAGCCGGGTGTAACTGCATAAATCCATAATAATCGTTGACATGGCATACCCTCACTCAATGCGTAACGATAATTCCCCTTACCTGAATAACTCACCATAATCAGACGGAACACGAATAGTCACCTTAGACAACGCTTACGCGGTTTTTCAGGCGAACTTACTATCCCGTAAAGTTACATATAATTTGCCAGGAATCATCTTAAAGTAAAGTGAATGTTGCGTTATGTGAGTGAAGTAAAAACAAATAAGGGGCAGCGGATATATCCTGGTGAATGTTTTTTAAAATTTATTTTCGGATAAACCTTAGTAAAACAGGATAAAAATTATGGGTTATTATTTATCGGCATCTCGCTAACAATATCAGCAAGCAAATTGAAAATTTCGCTGAATAAATGTTCGCAAAACGGCGCAATTAATGGCATTAGCGCGGCCATCAGCATAATGCCGACGGTGAGGGTAAGCGGGAAACCGATAACAAATATCGAGAGCTGCGGCGCCATGCGGTTTAATAGCCCCAGCGCCAGGTTGAGCGTAAGCAGGAGGGTAATGACCGGCAATGCCAGCATCAGTCCGTTTAAGAAAATGAGCCCTCCGGCCCTGGCGAGCGCCATAAATGCATTACTGTTCACCGGGTTACTACCGATGGGCAGAGTATGGAAGGTATCGACCAGCAGCGAAATAAGCCACAAATGGCCATTAAAGGTGAGAAACAGTAGCATGGCGAGCATATCCATAATACGCGCCAGAACCGGCATATTCAGGTGGCTGCCCGGGTCGACGAAGGTGGCAAAGGAAAGCCCCATTTGCAGACCGATAAACTCACCTGCGGTACGCACCGCCGCAAAGGCGAATTGCATGGTAAATCCCAGCGCAATACCGATCAGAATTTGTTGCATCGCCAGCCATAAGGCGGCAATAGAAAAAAGCGGCGTATCGTTTGCCGGTAGCGACGGCGCGATAACGAGGGTAATCATTATTCCCAACCCCAGTTTTACCCGCTTGGGAATAGCGCGCTCGCTGAGAATGGGCGCCGTTGAAATCAGCGCCAGTACGCGCAGCAAAGGCCAGAAATAGAGATGCAGCCAGTATAGCCATTGCTCGCTTGTAACCTGGATCATCGTTCTGTTTATCCGATGATATAAGGTAAATTGCTGAACAGAGTGCGTACGTAGTCCAGCAGCAGGTTGAGCATCCACGGGCCGGCAACGATAATTGCGATGAATACCGCGACGATTTTAGGGATAAACGACAGCGTCATTTCATTAATCTGAGTCGCGGCCTGCAAGATGCTGATAATGAGGCCGGTAATCAGCGCGACGAGTAACAGCGGCGCAGCCAGGGCGAGAGCGACTTTCATCGCCTCGGTGCCCATCATCATGACGGATTCAGGAGTCATTTTGCGCCTCTAACTGTAAAAGCTTTGGGCCAGCGACCCCACAAGCAATTGCCAACCATCGACCAGCACAAACAGCATCAGCTTAAACGGTAGGGCGATTGTCGCTGGCGGCACCATCATCATCCCCAACGCCATCAATACGCTGGCGATCACCAGGTCGATAATCAAAAAAGGGATGAAAATCGTAAAACCGATCTGAAACGCCGTCTTTAATTCGCTGGTGACATAAGCGGGCAGGAGGATACGCATCGGTACTGCTTCCGGTCCCTGTAACGGACCGCTATTGGCCAGACGGGCAAACAGCGCCAGATCGGCTTCGCGGGTTTGGCGCAGCATGAACGCGCGTAACGGTTGCGCGCCTTTATCCAGCGCTTCCTGCATAGAAATTTTCTGCTCGCTAAACGGCTGGTAAGCATCCACGTAAATCTTGTCAATGACGGGCGACATAATAAAAAAGGTCAAAAACAACGCCAGTCCGAGTAACACCTGATTTGGCGGTGCCGAGGGCGTGCCCAGCGCGTTACGCAACAGGCCAAAAACAATGATGATACGCGTGAAGCTCGTCATCATCAGTAAAATCGCCGGCAGAAACGTCAGCGAGGTGATGAAAACCAGCGTCTGGACGGATAATGACCAGCTTTGGCCTCCGCCCGCTAATGGTTGGCTGATAAGCCCCGGCAGTTGCGCAGCAGCGGCGGGACTAAAAAGCCACAGACCCGCCAGAGAAAGGAATAACAAACGGCGCATCAGGATCTCCCGGAACGCTTGAGTAAGCTCTTCATCATGTTCTGGAAATCCGCCGGTGGGGCAACGGGTGCTTCCGTGTCATTCTCCGCGGGCGGCAGGGTGTGCAGCAGGTTGATCTGCGAGGCGGTCACGCCCAGTACCAGACGCGCATTTTCGACCTCGACAATCACCACGCGTTCGCGCGGGCCAAGCGAGGCGCTGGCTGACACCTTCAGTCCCCGGACGCTATTTCCTTTTGGCGCGAATCCCATACGCTTAATCACCCAGGCCGCCGCCAGAATGAGCGCAATAATGCCAATTAATGCGCCGCTCACCTGCATGAGCGGCGATCCGGCTGGCGCGGTGGGCTGAGAAACCGTGGCCTCTGTCTTCATCATTAACGACTCAAACGACGCATACGCTCGGATGGCGTAATAATATCGGTGATACGTACGCCGTATTTATCCGCCACGACGACCACTTCACCCTGGGCAATCAGGTAGCCATTAATCAGGATATCCAGCGGCTCGCCCGCCAGCCCGTCCAGCGCGACGACCGACCCCTGCGTCAGACGCAGCAGTTCTTTAATGGTCATTCGCGTGCGGCCCAGCTCTACGGTCAGTTTGACCGGGATATCCATAATCAGATCGATATCCTGCATAGCACCGCTGACATCGCCGCCGCCAAGCTGCTGGAAAACCGCGTCGGCGGCGCTTTTAGTGGTGGTCGCTTTTTGCTCGTTTAACGCGTCAGCCCACAGATCATCCAATGCGCCAGTATTCTCATCGGACGGATTATTCATGTCACTCATTTGGGCTGTTCCTCATTCAGCGAATTCAAAATTGGGTTGATCAAATGTTCTACGCGTAGCGCATACTGTCCGTTTACGGTGCCATATTGGCTGGTGAGTACCGGAACGCCGTCCACATGAGCAATAATGCGGTCGGGTTTTTCAATCGGCAGTACATCGCCGGGTTTCAGCTTCAAAATCTGGGAAAGACGTAACGGAATATCGGCAAAATTGGCCACCAGCTCCAGTTCAGAGTGCTGAACCTGGCGTACCAGGTTATCACGCCAGTTCTGATCTTCATGGCGCGAGTTTTCCAGCGGTGGATTCACCAGCAGCTCACGCAGCGGCTCGATCATGCTAAATGGCAGACAGATGTTAAATTCACCGGTCAGATTGCCGATCTCCACATGAAACGGCGTATTGACGACGATATCGTTCGGCGAGGTGGTGATATTGGTAAATTTCACCTGCATTTCGGAACGCACATACTCCACTTCCAGCGGATTAATGGCTTTCCATGCGTCGCTATAGCCTTCCAGCGCCAGTTTCAGCATACGGTTGATGACACGCTGTTCCGTATGGGTAAACTCGCGGCCCTCGACTTTGGTCGGAAAACGACCGTCGCCGCCGAACAAGTTATCGACGGCAATAAACACCAGACTCGGCGAGAACACCACCAGCCCGGTGCCGCGTAGCGGCTTCAGGTGGATCAGGTTCAGGTTGGTCGGTACCGGCAGGTTACGCGCAAATTCGTGATACGGCTGAATACGTATGGCACCCACGGTAATATCCGGGCTGCGGCGCAGCAGGTTAAATAATCCCATCCGGAACTGGCGTGCGAAACGCTCGTTAATAATCTCCAGCGCCTGCAAGCGTTCACGCACGACGCGACGCTGAGTATTGGGATCGTAAGGGCGAATATCGCTATCGCTTGCGATACCGGGAGTGGGTTCGTCTTTGGTGTCGCTGTCGCCGTTCAACAGCGCGTCGATTTCAGCCTGAGAAAGAATACTATCGCCCATATCGTTACCGCAGAATAAAAGCTGTATAAAGCACGTCAGTGACGACCTGTTTTGGTTGTCCGGCAACGAGCGGCGCGGCCAGCGTCTCTTTAATGGCGGCAATCAGTTTTTGTTTGCCAGCTTCTGTTGAGAGCTCGGCGGCATTCTGACGGGAAAACAACAACAGCAGACGGCTGCGCACTTCCGGCAGATATTCATTTAATCGCGCGCGCGTCGCTTCGTCTTTCAGACGCAGGGTCACGCCGATATACAACACGCGATCCGCATCGCCCAGATTGACGGTAAACGTATCCAGCGCAAAAAATACCGGCGCGGGCGGCGGAGCCGGTTCCGCTTTAGCGTTCGTGGTCGGTTGCTGCTGCATACGCCAGTAGCTATAACCGGCGGTCGCGCAGGCGGCGAGGGTAATCAACACCAGCAAAGGTATCCAAATCGAGCGTTTGCTCTTTTTGTTAATCGCGGAGTCAGTCATCTGATACGGGCTTCCTGTTTCGGTACTGCTTATTGGCTGATTATCCCGTGTCCTGTCCACGACAAAGCGTGGAAAAGACGCGGATAATCATGCTACCTCTGGCGTTAGGCGAAGATATCCACTGCGCCATTGCCGCGCGCGGCGGCCTGAAGCGAGGCCGGCGCCGCTAACGCTATGTCATCTTCAGCGCCAAACGCGTCCGTGTGTTGGGCGCGGGCAGACTGTTGTTGCGATGAAGACTGCTGCTGTCCGGCAAAACTTTCGCTACTGATGCTGCTTTGTCCCAACTGAATGCCGCTTTCCGCCAACTGAGTGCGCAACATGGGTAGAGCGGCTTCCAGCGCGGCGCGGACATGGCTATGCGGCGATACCATCTGGAGTTGCGCCTGATTGTCATCCAGCTTGAGCGAAATATGCACCTGACCTAACTCTTCCGGATGCAATCGAAGCTGCGCGCTTTGCTGTCCCTGACGCGTAAATAACATGACCTGCTGACTGAACGTTTGCTGCCATTCATGGCTGCCTAACGGCGCGCTGAGTACCGGGGCTGAGGCGACAGGTAGCGGTTGCGGTTGCGCCGTGGCGCTGCTGAGCGTCGGCATTGCCGCGCCATGCGTTACTGGCGCGAGTGGGCTATCCACCTCCACTTTCGCGCTGGTCGCGGCGGCAGCGACCACCAGCGGCGTCAGTGTTGGACCCGTGGCGCGATCGTCGCTGGCGCGCGCAAGCGATGCCTCGGTTTTCCCTTTTTCATGCTCGCTAAAAGAGAGCGTATGTGTCTCTTCCTGCGGCGCCGATGGCATGTCGCTGCGCAACAGTGACGGCAAGGCGATGTGATTTTCAGCCGGCGTCTCTCCGGCGACAGGCGTCGCGACAGGTTGTCCGGGCAGCATGGCGAATAAGGCGCTCAGACTGGCAAGATCCTCATCGCTCAGCGCGGGCGTTTTCTCATCATGCTGCGCCGTTTTACTCAATGCGGCCAGAGCGCTGGTTTTCAACGATGGCGTTAGCGTAGACAGTAGATGCTGCGCTTGTGTCAGATCGGTAAGCGTTTCATCCGTCCCATTCGCTTTTTGCGCCAGCAGGTCGGCAAGCTTCACCGCCTGGCCCGGCTCGCCATGTTGGGTCAGTAGCTCTTTCGATAACTTGCCGCCTGCCGCCTGTAAATCGGCCAGCGTGATGCGGGCGTCTTTGCCCTGTGCGCCGTCTGCGCCTAACGCGCCCGCCAGGAGCGCCAGAAAGTCCTCGGCTGAACCGGTGGTTTTTCCTGACGTCAGACCCGCGGTCATGTCGGTATCGGTGGTGATCAGTTGGGGCAGGGTGATCATTCGGGTTTCCTCATTGCTGCACGCTGAGCAAATTCATCCATCTTTTTCTGATCCATGCGGTTTTCAGCTAACAGCGCTGCCGCGGTTTGTCGGTCCTGTAAGGTTTGCCAGGCCTGAAGTCGCTGCTTTTTCTCACGCCAGCTCTTCAGCGCCAGGTCGACTTTTTGCGTCCACTGCGTAAGCTGGAGGCGATGCTGCTCTATCGCCTTTTCCAGTGTCTGAATAAACTGCTGATAGTTGATCCAGCGATTACTGGCGATGCCGTTGCCCATATCGGTGTTCAAATTACTGCGATACTCATTCTGATAATCGATCAGCATTTTGAGCTGTTCTTCCGCCTGTTGGCAGCCGCGACGCATTTCGCCCAGTAAACGCGCCGCATCATCTACCTCTTTTTCGGCCAGATCTTTGAGTGTTTCCAGAGCGCCATGTTGTGCCATGATCGTCGCCCTCCTGCTTTATCACACCGTCGGGAAAATTAAATCGAGCGCCTGCAGAGAGTCCTCCCAGTCAGCCCGTTCAAAAATGCCTTGCTGTAAAAACGCTTCCAGTTGCGGCCATAAGGTAATGGCTTTATCAAGCATCGGATCGCTACCTTTGGCATAAGCGCCGACGCTGACCAGATCGCGGTTACGCTGGAAACTGGAAAGCAATTGTTTAAATAGCCGTACCCGCGCATAGTGCTGCTCGGTAATGAGCGCGGTCATCGCCCGGCTGATTGACGCCTCTATATCAATGGCCGGATAGTGCCCGGCCTCCGCCAGACGGCGGGACAAGACAATGTGCCCGTCGAGGATTGCGCGTGCCGAGTCGGCAATGGGATCTTGTTGGTCGTCCCCCTCGGTCAACACGGTATAAAACGCGGTGATAGAGCCGCCGCCGTGGATGCCATTACCGGCACGTTCGACCAGCGCCGGCAGCTTTGCGAACACCGAGGGCGGATAACCTTTGGTGGCTGGCGGTTCGCCGATTGCCAGCGCAATTTCACGCTGTGCCATCGCATAGCGCGTCAGCGAATCCATAATCAGCAACACATGCTGTCCGCGATCGCGAAAGTCTTCGGCGATGCGGGTGGCATAGGCGGCGCCCTGCATTCGCAGCAGTGGCGAAACATCCGCCGGGGCGGCGATCACCACCGAACGCGCGCGGCCGTCGGGGCCGAGAATATTTTCGATAAAATCTTTAACTTCGCGGCCACGTTCGCCGATAAGTCCCACGACAATCACGTCCGCCCGCGTGTAGCGCGCCATCATGCCAAGCAGAACCGATTTACCAACGCCGGAACCGGCAAAGAGTCCCATACGCTGACCGCGCCCTACGGTTAACAACGCGTTGATAGCGCGTACGCCGGTATCCAACACATGTTCGATTGGCGTTCGCTGTAGCGGGTTAAACGGCGGCGTGATTAACGCGCCGGTTTCCAGCGTATCCGGCGCAGGCAGTCCGTCGAGCGGTTTACCGCCGCCATCCAGCACCCGACCAAGCAGGGCCGGGCCGAGCGGTAGCTGTTTGCCGCTTTGCAGACCGTCGCCATGCCCGTTACGGGCGTAAACGCGGGCACCGGGCAGAATGCCTTCGACCTCTTCCAGCGGCATTAAAAACAGACGCTGGCCGTTAAAACCGACGACTTCCGATTCCACCTCTTTGGTTTCAGGGCCGTCCTGGCGCTCAATAATGCAGGTGGCGCCCAGCGGAAGCTGGAGACCGGTGGCCTCCAGTACCAGGCCAGTGGCGCGGGTTAAACGTCCATAACGACGCACCGCCGGCAATAACGCCATTTTGGCTTCAAAGTTGTCGAGCGCGGTAAGCCAGCGGGTCAGACGCGTGGTCATCAGAGCACTCCCGGCGCCGCCAGGCGACACAACTCTTGCCAGCGAGTAGCGACGCTGGCGTCCAGATCGCCCTCATCGGCAGAGACTTTACACCCGCCGTGATGCAACGTTGGATCGCCGCGTAACCGCCATCCGTGAAGACTGAGCGTGGCGCCCAGCATCTCTTCCACCCGCTGTAAGTCGTCCGGATGCACGCGCAACTGCGGCTTGCCGCTAAAGAGCGGCTCTTGCTGCAACAGTTGTTGGATCTGTTTAATCAGCGCCGAGTTGTCCACCGCCGGCGTTTGGCCGATGACCTGACGTGCGGCCTCCAGGGCCATTTGCATCAGCCGTGAGGCGATAACGCTATCGAGCGCGTCAAGCGTGTTCTGAAACTCGCTCACTAACTGCTGCATACGGGCATGAATCGGCGCCTGCTGCGTCTGCGCCTGGGCTTGTCCTTGCTCCAGCCCCTGCGCTAACCCTTCCTGGTATCCCTGCGCGTGTCCTTTTTGCCGTCCCTCCGCCAGCCCGGCGTTATAACCTTGTTCATGGGCCTGTATTTTTAGCTGCGCCAGCTCCTGCTCCAGCTGCTGTTCGGCAGTGAGTTCGGGCTCCGGCGTATCGTCTGTCAAGGTCACGTTATCAGCCTCAACCGGCACAAACGTCTCCGGCGGCGGGGCGAGATCGTCGGGGGTCCAGACTTGCCACGGCAATTCATTAGACATAGGTATCCTCGCCGCTGCCAATCACCATTTCGCCGGTTTCCGCCAGACGACGCACAATAAGCAGAATCGCTTTCTGCTCGTTTTCCACCTGAGACAGACGAACCGGGCCACGGTTGGCAAGGTCGTCGCGCAGGATATCGGCGGCGCGCTGGGACATATTGCGCAGGAACTTCTCGCGTAATGGCGGTTCGGCGCCTTTCAGAGCGATCAGCAGCGATTCGGAATCCACTTCCTGCAACAGACGCTGGATACTGCGATCGTCCACATCCACCAGATTTTCGAACAGGAACATCTCGTCGATGATTTTCTGCGCCAGTTCGCCGTCGAATTCGCGCACAGCGGTAATAACCGCTTCTTCCTGCTGCGTTTTCATCAGGTTGATAATTTCCGCCGCGGTTCTTACGCCGCCCATTTTGCTGCGTTTCAGGTTCTGACCGTCGAGCAGGCCATTCAGCACTTCGGTCAACTCCGCCAGCGCCGCCGGCTGTACGCCGCCAAATGTCGCGATACGCAGCATCACATCATGACGCAGACGCTCGTCAAACAGCGCCAGAATATCGGCGGCCTGACTGCGTTTGAGGTGGACCAGAATGGTGGCGATAATCTGCGGGTGTTCGTCGCGAATCAGGTCGGCGGCACTCTGCGGTTCCATAAAGTTGAGCGTTTCGATACCGCTGGTGGTATCGCGCGTTTCCAGAATATCTTCCAGCAGGCTGGAGGCGCGTTCTTCGCCCAGCGCTTTAACCAGTACGGAGCGTAGGTATTCGTTGGCGTTAATATTCAGCGCGGCGAACTGCTCCGCTTCTTGCTCAAACTCTGATAGTACGTCCGTCAGTTGTTTGTTGGAGATCTGACGCACGTTAGCCATCGCCGTACTTAACGCCTGCACTTCGCGAGTGGAGAGGTGTTTAAACACCTCTGCCGCCCGGTCTTCGCCAATGGTCATCAACAAAATGACGCTTTTATCGGTACCGCTAAGATTACTCATGATCGTTACTCATCCACTGGCGAATGACCAGCGCCACCACGCGCGGATCGTTGTCTGACATTTCGCGAATACGCTGGCTCATCACCTCGGCGCCCAGACGCTGATTAGCCCGGCGTTGCTGGAGCTGCTCGTCTTTGCTAAGGCGTACTTCCACGGCTTCTTCGGTTTCCTGGCGAACCTGCGCCTGTTCCTGCGCCGCTTTCGCTTCTTCAACGCGGCGCGTCAACTGCGGACGTACCGCTTTGCGCCACAGAATCCAGGCCACCACCAGCACCAGTAACCAGCGACCTGCCGCGAGCAACTGATCGATAAAGGACTGCTGTTGCCAGAAGGGCAGTTCGCCGCCGGTGTCATCCACTGCGCTAAACGGTGAATTCACCACGTTTAGCGTATCGCCGCGTTTATCAGAAAAACCCATCGCTTCACGGGTTAAATCCTCGATCTGTTTCATCTGATCGGCGGTCAATGGCAGCGGTTTGCCATCCGCCAGCGTTTTGTAATTCACCACGACGGCCACGGAGAGACGCTCAATATCGCCCACATTCATTTTGGTGTGACGAATGGTGCGGTCCACTTCGTAGTTACTGGTTTCATTACGCTGCGTATTGCGCGGGCCGGCACTGTTACTGTTGGTACTGGTGCTGGTTTGTGGCGTATTCTGCGCGTTTTGTTGATTGGTCGGCGGCGTGGCGATCGGCGCCTCGTTAGGCGGCGCTGGTTGGTTCGACAGCGCGCCAGGCACGCCGCCGGGATAGCCCGCGCCTACCTGTTCGCTAATATTCAACTGACGTGAACGCAGGGTGGCCTTCGACGCATCGCCGTTCGGGCTGTAGTGCTCTTCCGTCTGCTCTTTATTGGCAAAATCCAACTGGGCGGTTACCTGAGCGTGAACATTACCGTTCCCGACGATAGGCGACAGAATGGCTTCGATACGGCGTTGGATGCGGCTTTCCACATCATTAGCAAATTTTAATTGCGCGTCATTAAGGTCGCGACCGCTGGTATTGGATTGCGTGAGCAGATGACCGGATTGATCGACCAGAGTGACGTTTCCTGGCGGCAAACCGGCGACAGCGCTGGAAACCAGATGTACCACGGCGCTAATTTGTCCTTCATCCAGCGCCCGGCCCGGTTCCAGTGTGACGGTGACGGAGGCGGAAGGGGATTTTTGTTCCCGCACAAATAGCGACGGCTTTGGCATCGCCAGGTGAACGCGGGCGCTTTTTACCGGACCCAGCGTCTCGATCGTCCGGGCCAGTTCACCTTCCAGCGCGCGCTGATAATTCACCTGCTCGCTGAACTGACTGATACCGAATTTTTCCTGATCAAGCAGTTCAAAGCCTACCGCGCCGCCTTTAGGCAGCCCCTGCTGCGCCAGACGCAGACGCAGTTCATGCACTTTGTCGGCGGGCACTTCAATCGCGCCGCTGCCATTGGCAAAGCGATAGGGGATATTCATCTGGGTCAACTGCGCGACGATCGCGCCGCCGTCCTGATCGGAAAGGTTGCTAAATAGCGTGCGGTAATCGGGCGTTTTGGCCCACAGCACCATCGCAACGACGATCGCCACGGCAGCGGAACCCGCCACAATTAACGGAATTCGGGGATTCGCGCGTAGGCGATTAAGCCACTCGAGAGGTTTAGGTTGGGTTGCAGTCGATGCAGTCGCACTCATCTCGCACCTCGTGACTGATCGTGGACGGCGTTTTTTGCAAAGTGGAACAAGACTCACTCCCGGGTCAGCAAACTCGAAAAATTGACGGTCTCATTATTTGTGGTTTCGAATTTTTCTATGCGCTAAAAACCGAGGTTTTTTATCGTTATTTAACGCCTTTATCTTATTGACAAACTGGTAATCTCTGCTGCGTAAAAAATCATCCAGGGGAATAGCATGGCAGCAATACAGGGGATTGAAGGGGTTATTAGCCAGTTACAGGCGACGGCGATGGCCGCGCGCGGGCAAGACACGCACTCGCAGTCGACGGTGAGTTTTGCCGGCCAGCTACATGCTGCGCTGGATCGTATTAGCGACAGACAAACGGCGGCGCGCGTTCAGGCGGAAAAATTCACTCTGGGTGAGCCGGGCATTGCGCTTAATGACGTGATGGCTGATATGCAAAAAGCGTCCGTCTCTATGCAAATGGGGATTCAGGTGCGCAACAAGCTGGTCGCCGCGTATCAGGAAGTCATGTCCATGCAGGTTTAAGCCAGGGCTGACAACACATCCGCAGCGAACTCCCGGGCGCTTACCTACGTCAGCGGCGGGGGACGCGACGCCCATGCAACCAGTGCGTGATTATGTGGGCTTATTTTTGCGAGGCGCGCTCATTTTATTGATAAGCGGGTTGCACATTGTTGCAGGGACTTATTAAAAATAGGGTACGCCTGTTTACTAACGCCATTCATTCCTACTATTCGTTCTGATGCTATTGTCATTGAGTTTGCAATCCAGAATGTTCCTGCAATATATGCGCCGTTGCGATAATACACGGTAAATTCTTTATTAATGCCTGGAATATCTGTTTCATGGAGATCCAGTATATACCCATACGGGGACAGATTATCAGCGAGACAGCGGGCAATGGCGCTCGGATGTGCATTGACCACTGTGACGGGTGAGTAACGGGCAGCGGCAAGACAGACGACTCCAATAATAGAGATGAAAATAATTTTTATCATTTTTTTGGCTTCTGCTGTGCATAAATAAATCATCACCTGATAATGTCAGTGAGTAAAAATATAAATACCTGATAGTCTTTTATGACGTAGAGGGAAAATAATAATTATTTTATGTTTTGCTTAAAATAGTCATGGGTTTTTCATCGGCTCAACCAAAATTAAAACGGTATACGTTATATAATAGATTTATGCCACGGCGCACAAGACGACCTTGTCTGATTTCTTTTATGCGTTGTAGATTTTTGCCGGTTATGCCGTAAAAGGTCTCCCGCCGTAACGTACAGCGGGAGTATGCGCTTATTTTTGAATCAGATAACGAATTGTCGGGCCATCCTGTTGGATATCCAGCACCGTATAACCGTGATTGCGCGCATCCAGTGGAATATTATTAATGGATTGCGGACAGTCGCTCACCACTTCCAGGATCTCCCCTTTTTTTAGCTGCGGCATCGCTTCCAGAGTGGCGACCGCCGGGTACGGGCAAGGTTCGCCAACCATATCCAGACGGTAATCAGGGACGATATTTTTCATACAGATTCCTTAGCAGGCGTCAGCCCCGCACGGCGGAAAAAACGTTTTTCCCAGCCGATAATTAACATCAGCGCGGTAAATAACAACAGATAGGTGACCAGTAGACCGCCCAGCGGCCCAAAGGTATTCAGCAGGTTAACTTTATCCCAACTGGTCGCCAGCGCGGGCGCGAAATCATCCCAGTAGTAAGCCAGGATGGTCGAACCGATGACATTGCCGAGGCCCACCCACCAGTAATGCACCTGGCCTTCTACGGCGCGGTACATCCAGCCGGTTTCGCAGCCGCCCGCCAGCACGATGCCAAAACCGAACAGCAGTCCGCCAATGACCGCATTCGGGCCAGCCCACATAATTTTAGGTGCAACGCCCAACTGCACGTAGCTGAAAATACCAATGGCGCTGACCGCCATGCCGAAAATAATCGCTTTCGCCATATGGGCGCGTCCGGAGATCCACAGATCGCGAAAGGCCGAGGTAAAGCAGATTTGCGCGCGCTCGATCAGCAGCCCAAACCCGACGCCGAACAGCATCGCCAGCCCCAGTTTCGGCTGATGCATTGCCGTTAATAACGCCCAGCCAATCATGCCGATAAAGACCAGCATACCGAGCCTGAAACGCCGTCTTGCCTGATCCGGTTTCTGCGTCAGTGGCGAAGCCGCGGAGACCTTTTGCATTTTCACCGGTATGCGAAATATTGGCAGCAACGTAAAGCGGGCGCCGAACCAGGAGCCGATAGCGGTCGCCAGCGCAAAGAACCACGCGTGTAGGGAGAACTGCGGGATCCCGGTAAAAAAGGCGGCCAGGTTACACCCCATCGCCAGACGCGCGCCGAAGCCAGCGATCATGCCTCCGACCACCGCCTGTACGATACGGATTCGGCTGCGCGGCATACGCAGTTTTACGTTGTTGGCCCACAGCGCCGCGGCGAAACAGCCGCCGAACATGCCGAGGATCATCATGCCGTCGATACGCGTCAGCGGCGTACCTTCCAGATGAATCAGCTTGTAGTAGCCCCACTGTTCGGCATGAACGCCAAAAAGCTGCAAAATTTGCCCGCCCCAGCGGGTAAATTCGCCCGTCACGGCCCAGAACGTGCCGGTGATGCCAAAATAATAGGTAGAGAGAATACCGGCTGCGATCACCGCAGGGGCCGGCGCCCAGAATTTAATTAACCAGGTTTGCTTGAAGTGTTGCCATGACATGTGTTTAGCCTCTGAACTCAGAAGGTGTGAAACAAGAAGTGCGCATACTACACCGATCACAGAATTTGCCTACACCTAATAAGCGGTAATACCGACTGGATCAAATTGCGGCCAGCGCCTGGAAAGGCTGGCGGCGTCAGGGCTTTAATGCCACAATTCCTCTTTCTTCTGATGCAGGATGAATGATGAAAAAAGTAGCGATCGTTGGCGCATTGCTGGTTCTGGCCGGATGCGCCGAGGTGGAAAACTATAATGATGTGGTGAAAACGCCCGCGCCGGCCGGTCTGGAAGGGTACTGGCAGTCAAAAGGCCCGCAACGTAAGCTGGTGAGCCCTGAAGCTATTGCCAGCCTGGTGGTGACTAAAGAAGGCGATACGCTGGACTGCCGCCAGTGGCAGCGCGTTATTGCTCTGCCGGGCAAGCTGACCATGCTCTCCGATGACTTAACCAATGTTACGGTTAAGCGTGAGCTCTATGAGATTGAGCGCGACGGGAATACCCTGGAATATGATGGCATGACGCTGCAACGGGTCGCTCGTCCGACGCCGGAGTGCGCCGCCGCGTTAGAAAAAACGCCGCTGCCGACGCCGCTGCCGTAATTTCGCTTCCCGGCAGCGCTCTGCCGCCGGGAACGCTCATCACACGTCCTCAATGACCCACACGCTGACGCTGCCAGCGTTGCAGAAGAACGTCGCTTCGCCTTGATCATTAGTTACAACATGCTCACTGCGGTTTCCCAGAAAATCACGCCAGGTCTTGTTAGCGTAATTGTCGCCGAGCAGGAGGGTTTTTTCACCGTCGTCGCCATTGGAAAGTACAACCACACAGCCTGGATTCTCTTCAGTACCGCTGCGACTAAAGGCGATACAGTTAGGATGATCGAAAAAGAGTGTTTGTATACCGTGCGCAAAACGCTGACGAGCGAGGATCAGCCGATCCAGTTGATTAATCACCGGCATGTCGACCCGACAGGTCTCGCCATTTTCGCCGCTATCTTCATAGCTGGCGCCGTATAAATCGGGATAAAACACTGACGGTACGCCGTTTTCACGAAGCAGGATCAGCGCATAGGCCAATGGTTTGAACCAGGGTTCTACCGGCGCTTCCAGCGCCTGTAACGGTTGTGTATCGTGGTTAGCGACCAGCGTCACCGCATGAAAAGGGTCGGCTTCTACCAGCGTGCCGGTGAAAATGTGGCGCATGTCATACTCCGCGCCCTGGCGCGAGGCTTCATGAAATTTCATCTGCAACGGCGCGTCGAACAGCATGGTTTTCCCGTCGACCTGATCGATGTACGTTTGCAGTTTATCTACTTCATGCGACCAGTATTCTGCGACAATAAACAGCGGTTTTGGTGCAACCGCCTGTACATGCTCAATCCATTCTTTTTAAAACCAGGCGGGTATATGTTTTACCGCGTCCAGGCGAAAGCCGTCACAATGGGTTTGTTCCATGACCCAGCGAGCCCAATATTTAATCTCCTCCGTAACCGCGTGATTGCGAAAATCGATATTTTCCCCCATCAGATAGTCGAAATTACCCATCTCATCATCAACCTGATCGTTCCAGCCATCGCCGGTATAGTCATTGACGATCTTAAAAATGCCGTCTTCGTCGGGATTCTCGATGTGATCAATGCCGCTGAAACAGTGATAGTCCCAAATAAAGTTGGAATACTGGCCCGCGCGGGCAGGGAAGGTGTAGCGCGTCCAGCCTTCGCATTCAATGATGTTGTCATCGATTTGCGTGCGGTCATCCTGATTCACGCGCTGAACGCGGATACGTTCTTTTTCGTCTGCACCCATTTTGTGGTTCACGACGACGTCGAGCAGCACCGCAATATTATTTTTTTTGAGCGCGTCTATCGCCGTCAGTAACTGGCGTTTATCGCCGTACTTTGTCGCGATAGTTCCTTTTTGGTCAAATTCGCCGAGGTCAAACAGGTCGTAGGTATCATAGCCTACGGAATAGCCGCCGGAGGCGCCTTTACAGGCGGGCGGTAGCCAGACCATATTGATACCGATATCATTCAGCCCATCAGCACGTTCCGCCAGCTCAGACCAGAGTTTACCGCCGTCGGGATAATACCAGTGGAAGTACTGCAATAACGTGGGGTTTTTCATCTTCCGTGCTCCAGAAGTCGTTTAGCCGACCTCTGGAGTATGGAAGAATTTTCATACGAGACGGGAAAATATTATGAGGCGCCAGGCGCATCTGGCACGAGTAACATACCGGAAAGACGCCCATAAGCGTTGTTGAGTGATTTTTGGCGGGTGGATTGTCCGATCAAACTACTCAGTTCATCCAGTCGCTGTTGCAGCAGCCCTTTCAGGAGCTGCTCATTGTCCAGCGTTTGTTTGATGTATCCGGCGACCATATCCTGAATACTTCGCGTAATGCCCGGTGGAGTTTGCTTTTCCATCACCGTTTCAATACTTTGCAGATAGGAGACCTCTTGTTGCAGTAAGAGATCCCATTCACCTCGCTGCGCAAGTTCAAGCAGCGATTGACTGAGCAGCGCAATACGCTGCCAACGGTTGATAAACTCCACGGTTGAGGTCATTAACGAGACTCCTGGAAAGATGCTTTCGGTGAAATCTGTTTCCAGGCTTCTGCAATATTGCTGAGTAACCCTTCCACTTCTTCGATGGCCTGAGCGTCGTTACGCAAATTAGCCTGCAGTAAACGGCGAATCATATAGTCGTATAGCTCGGAAAGATTCGTCGCAATCTCACCGCCTTTTTCCTGATCGAGACCGGCTTTCAGCCCGTTATCGATAATATTGATGGCTTTGCTTAACGCTTCACCTTTCGCGACAACATCGCCTTGTTCTAAAAACAGGCGAGCGCGCACCAGAGCGCTATTCGCGCCATCAAACAACATTTCAATCAACTGATGCGGGCTGGCGCTCATCACGGCGCTTTCCACGCTGACTTGCGCATAAGCTTTGATACCGCTCGCGGTGTACATGGTGACCTCTGTTATCAGGACTTGTTCATAGCTGTAAATTGCTGGGTCAAATAACTACTGGTGTTATTCAGCTTACTCATCATGGTATCCAGTTGGGTAAACTGGGCCTTGTAACGGGCAACGGTTTCATCGATGCTGTTGCTAACGGACAGGTACTGTTTTGTCAGGCTTTTCAGCGTGGCGTTAACGTTGTCCTGCGCATTATCAATAATGCCGTCATCCGCCAGATAACTTTTCACTTCGGTGGCAATTTTGGTGGTGATCCCCGTTTCTTTACCATCACCTACCAACAGCTCACGCGCTGCGGCTGTGTTATCTTTCAGTACTTTGGTCAGCTTATCATCATCAATCTTCAGTTTGCCGGAAGTCCCATCCTGGGTGATGCCAATTTCCGCCATTGTTTTGAACGCAGAATTACTGCCGCTATTGGCAAATTGTGCCCGAATCCCGGTCTGGATAGTACGAACCACACTATCGCCTAACAGCGCGCCGTTTTTATCGCTGGCTTCTTCGCCCGGCTCAACGGCGGTATATTTGGTTAACGAGCTAAAGGTATCCACCAGCGAATTATAGGCATCCACCCAGGATTTAATCGCCTCTTTCGCCTTGGTATCATCTTTTGTTACCGTCACGGTCGCGTCGGTCACTTTCTTCGTCAGGGTGAGCGTAATTCCCTGAGGGGCGTCGGTTACGGTATTGCTCTGACGCTCAATGTCGATGCCGTTTACGTTCAGCTTCGCGTTTTCTGCTTTCACCAGCTCTTGCATATTGCCGGTATTGGTGGTGCTGTCATAAGCGAGTAAATCGTTAAGTTTTGTATCGCCTTCCACCGTGATCTTCATCGTATTGTCGGTACCGCTATTGGCGGTAAGCACCAACTGGAATTCGTTCTCTTTGACCTTAACGATGCTGGCGGCGATACCGCTGTCGGCGTCATTGATGGCGTCACGGATCGCCTCCATGGAGGTGTCGCCTTTATCCAGCTTAATTTCCAGCGGCTCTTTACGTCCCGGCTGTTCAATTTTAATTGTCCGGGACGTGACCGACGTATCGCCCAACTGCTCTTTGGTGGTCGCGAAGGTGGTTTTTGTCGCCAGCGATTGTGCGGCGGCAAGCTGGGTTACGTTAATCTTATAAGTCCCTGCGGCAGCGCCAGCGGTAGTACTGACTTTAAGGTCCTCTGTCGTGCTGGACGCCACGGTAGACTTAAATAAATCCGCTTTATTTAACGCGGTATTTGCCGTCTGGAATTTTTCTAATGCGCTTTTCAATGTGCCATAGGCGGTTAGCTTTGCCGAATTCGCGCTCTGCTGTTTGGTAATTGGCGTTAAGCGTCCTTTTTCGTTCTTTGTCAGGTCTGTCAACAACTGGTCTAACGGTAAGTTTGATCCCACACCTAATGATGAAATTGAAGCCATGCCTTCTTCCTTTTGATTGCAAACAGTAGTTAAGCGCGTTATCGGCAATCTGGAGGCAAAGTTTAATGATAATTTTGCAAAAATAATGCGCGGAATAATGATGCATAAAGCGGCTATTTCGCCGCCTAAGAAAAAGATCGGGGGAAGTGAAAAATTTTCTAAAGTTCGAAATTCAGGTGCCGATACAAGGGTTACGGTGAGAAACCGTGGGCAACAGCCCAATAACATCAAGTTGTAATTGATAAGGAAAAGATCATGGCACAAGTCATTAATACAAACAGCCTGTCGCTGTTGACCCAGAATAACCTGAACAAATCCCAGTCCGCTCTGGGCACCGCTATCGAGCGTCTGTCTTCTGGTCTGCGTATCAACAGCGCGAAAGACGATGCGGCAGGTCAGGCAATTGCTAACCGTTTCACCGCGAACATCAAAGGCCTGACTCAGGCTTCCCGTAACGCTAACGACGGTATCTCCATTGCGCAGACCACTGAAGGCGCGCTGAACGAAATCAACAACAACCTGCAGCGTGTGCGTGAACTGGCGGTTCAGTCTGCTAACAGCACCAACTCCCAGTCTGACCTTGACTCCATCCAGGCTGAAATCACCCAGCGCCTGAACGAAATCGACCGTGTATCCGGCCAGACTCAGTTCAACGGCGTGAAAGTCCTGGCGCAGGACAACACCCTGACCATCCAGGTTGGTGCCAACGACGGTGAAACTATCGATATCGATCTGAAGCAGATCAACTCTCAGACCCTGGGTCTGGATACGCTGAATGTGCAACAAAAATATAAGGTCAGCGATACGGCTGCAACTGTTACAGGCTATACAGATTCTGCTACTGCTATTGACAAATCTACGTTTGCTGCATCAGCAACTACCTTAGGTGGTACTCCTGCTATTACTGGTGATCTGAAGTTTGATGATACTACTGGAAAATATTACGCTGATGTTTCAGGTACTACGGCTAAAGATGGTGTTTATGAAGTAACAGTTGCAGCCGATGGAAAAGTCACTTTAACTGGCACACCAACAGGACCAATTACTGCTGGCTTCCCTTCAACTGCAACAAAAGATGTTAAACAAACTCAGCAAGAAAACGCTGATTTGACAGAGGCCAAAGCCGCATTGACAGCAGCGGGTGTTGCAGCGGCTGGCACAGCATCTGTTGTTAAGATGTCTTATACTGATAATAACGGTAAAACTATTGATGGTGGTTTAGCAGTTAAGGTAGGCGATGATTACTATTCTGCAACTCAAAATAAAGATGGTTCCATAAGTATTAATACTACGAAATACACTGCAGATGACGGTACATCCAAAACTGCACTAAACAAACTGGGTGGCGCAGACGGCAAAACCGAAGTTGTTTCTATTGGTGGTAAAACTTACGCTGCAAGTAAAGCCGAAGGTCACAACTTTAAAGCACAGCCTGATCTGGCGGAAGCGGCTGCTACAACCACCGAAAACCCGCTGCAGAAAATTGATGCTGCTTTGGCACAGGTTGACACGTTACGTTCTGACCTGGGTGCGGTACAGAACCGTTTCAACTCCGCTATTACCAACCTGGGCAACACCGTAAACAACCTGACTTCTGCCCGTAGCCGTATCGAAGATTCCGACTACGCGACCGAAGTCTCCAACATGTCCCGCGCGCAGATTCTGCAGCAGGCCGGTACCTCCGTTCTGGCGCAGGCTAACCAGGTTCCGCAAAACGTCCTCTCTTTACTGCGTTAATCCGGCGATTGATTCACCGACACGTGGTACACAATCAAGGCAGCGAAAGCTGCCTTTTTTAATTCCGGAGCCTGTGTAATGAAAGAAATCACCGTCACTGAACCTGCCTTTGTCACCCGCTTTTCCTGTTCTGGCTCGGCCTGTCGCGACCACTGTTGTAAGGGCTGGAAAATCACGCTGGATAAGACGACGGTTAAAAAGTATCTCGCCAGTAAAGACACGACGATTCGTACCATCGCGCAAGACCATATTATTCTGCTGAAAAAGAACAACAGCCACTGGGGCGAAATTAAGCTGCCTTCGGCGCTGGGGAATTGCCCTTATCTGGATGAGGACCGTCTGTGCCGGGTACAAAAAACGTTAGGCGCAAAGGCATTAAGTCATACCTGTTCCTCTTTCCCACGGGCGCACCATACCTATAAAAATGAGGTACGTAACTCCCTGAGTCTTGCCTGTCCGGAGGTAACGTCCCGCATTTTAAACGATCCTGACGCGATGGCGCTCGGCGAAAAAACAATCATTCAGCAGACATTCAATACTGCGCCGTTATTCCCAGCGCAGCAAAAGTTACTCAATCTGTTTTGCCTGAGTTTGATCAACCATGCCAACAGCAGTACGGAAGCCGCGCTCTATGCGTTAATAAAATTTGTCATGTATACGCAGAAATTTGCCAAAATTGATGATGCGGCGCTGGGTGAACTGGAACAGGTGTATGCTGCGCTACTTGAGCAGTTGCAGACCGGCGTGCTGGCGCAGGAATTGATGAATATCGCGCCGGATAGCAAGGTAAAAACCTCGCTGGTATTGCAGATGCAGGACTATTTCCGCTCGCTCCCGCTTAATCGTGGCAGTGTTATCCTCGATCACTATATCCAGTGCCTTCTGCGGGTGCTGACGGCGGAAGAGGGCGTTTCAATGGAGCAGAAGGTGAGCGATATTGAGTCCTCATTAGCGCGCTGTTTACAGGCGGATGAGCAGCAGAAGAACTGGGCTTTCAGAAATTTAATTCTCTATAAAATTTGGGAAAATAATTTCCCCAACCAGCCGAATGTCGACCCGTTACGCGCGCTGTATATTATCGTGGCGGAATATGCCTTTATTAAGCTATTAACGGCAGCCAGCGTGTATGAGCGCGGGCGGCTTGAGTGGGATGACGTTACCAATATTGTGTATAGTTTTCACTCCCGCAGCCAGCATAACAGCGAGGTGGCGAAGAATTTTCATCGCCATATAGAAACGGTGCGTACTGGCGACGATCTGTCGATGATTCATCTTCTGACATAGTTTTGTTCGGGGTGGGCTTTTGCGCATCCCGTTTATCCTATCTGGCTGATTTTATTCTGCTCTTTGAGCCGCTAAAAAGGCGCTACAGGTTACATAAGTGAAATAACCCTTCTTTTATAGCCTTATTCCTTCGATAGAACCCTCTGTAGAAACGGATAATCATGCCGATAACTCATTTAACGCAGGGCTGTTTATCGTGAATTCACTGTATACCGCTGAAGGTGTAATGGATAAACACTCGCTGTGGCAGCGTTATGTACCGCTGGTGCGTCACGAAGCATTGCGCCTGCAGGTGCGATTGCCGGCGAGCGTGGAACTGGACGATCTGCTACAAGCGGGCGGCATCGGGTTATTAAATGCGGTCGACCGATATGACGCTTTGCAAGGAACGGCATTTACCACTTACGCAGTGCAGCGTATTCGTGGGGCGATGCTGGATGAATTACGCAGCCGCGATTGGGTGCCGCGTAGCGTCCGGCGTAATGCCCGCGAAGTGGCGCAGGCGATGGGACAACTGGAGCAGGAACTGGGGCGTAATGCGACGGAAACCGAAGTGGCGGAACGTCTTGGCATCCCTGTTGCGGAGTATCGTCAGATGTTGCTCGATACCAACAACAGCCAACTTTTCTCTTACGATGAGTGGCGGGAAGAGCATGGCGATAGCATCGAACTGGTGACTGAAGAACATCAACAGGAAAACCCGTTACATCAACTGCTGGAGGGCGACCTGCGACAGCGGGTAATGGACGCGATTGAATCGCTGCCGGAACGCGAGCAACTGGTGTTAACGCTGTATTACCAGGAAGAGCTCAATCTCAAAGAGATTGGCGCGGTACTGGAAGTTGGCGAATCGCGGGTCAGCCAGTTGCATAGTCAGGCCATCAAACGATTACGCACCAAACTGGGTAAGTTATAGGTCGCGCATGGTCGCACCCGAAAAGTGCCGCACAACGTATAGACTACCAGGAGTTCTCATGACGGTGCAGCAACCTAAAAGGCGGCCCTTGAGCCGCTATCTTAAAGACTTTAAACACAGCCAGACGCATTGCGCGCATTGTCACAAACTGCTCGACCGCATTACGCTGGTTCGCCGTGGCAAGATCGTTAATAAAATCGCTATTTCACAGCTGGATATGCTACTTGACGACGCTGCCTGGCAGCGGGAGCAGAAGGAGTGGGTGGCGCTGTGTCGCTTTTGCGGCGATTTGCACTGCAAAAAGCAGAGTGATTTTTTCGATATTATCGGTTTCAAGCAGTATTTGTTTGAACAAACCGAGATGAGCCATGGCACGGTGCGGGAATATGTCGTGCGTTTACGACGTCTTGGCAACTACCTCAGCGAGCAAAACATTTCCCACGATCTGCTGCAGGACGGTTTTCTCGATGAAAGCTTGGCGCCATGGTTGCCGGAAACCAGCACCAATAATTACCGTATCGCACTACGTAAATACCAGCAATATAAAGCGCATCAGCAGATTGCGCCCAGACAGAAATCCCCCTTTACCGCCAGTTCTGATATATATTAAAAAAGCATAAGATGTAGCAGAGTCGTGTTGGTGAAACGTGGCAAACCTTCTACATTAGGCTGAGTCCCCCAAAGGTTCGCGAGACGTGACGATGCGCCATGGCGGGACACAGTCTATGGTCATTAACGGCAATATTCGGGGTTACTATGAAATTAGCACTGCTGGGACGTCAGGCACTGATGGGAGTAATGGCTGTAGCGCTGGTGGCGGGAATGAGCGCGAAGAGCTTTGCCGATGAGGGTTTGCTGAACAAAGTTAAAGAACGCGGCACGCTGCTGGTAGGGCTGGAAGGTACCTATCCGCCGTTTAGCTTTCAGGGCGAAGACGGCAAATTAACCGGTTTTGAAGTCGATTTCGCCGAGGCGTTGGCAAAACATCTGGGCGTTAAAGCGTCGTTGAAGCCGACCAAATGGGACGGAATACTGGCGTCGCTGGACGCTAAACGCATTGATGTAGTGATAAACCAGGTTACGATTTCAGACGTCCGCAAGAAAAAATATGATTTCTCTACGCCTTACACTGTCTCCGGCGTTCAGGCGCTGGTGAAAAAAGGCAATGAAGGCACGATCAAAACGGCGGCCGATCTGCAGGGCAAAAAAGTTGGCGTTGGGCTGGGGACTAACTATGAAGAATGGCTACGTCAACATGTTCAGGGCGTGGATATCCGTACTTATGACGATGATCCTACAAAATACCAGGATCTGCGCGTAGGCCGTATTGACGCGATTTTAGTCGATCGTCTGGCGGCGCTGGATCTGGTGAAAAAAACCAAAGGTACGCTGGCCGTCACCGGTGATGCGTTTTCGCGTCAGGAGTCCGGCGTTGCGTTACGTAAAGGCAACGAAGACTTGTTGAAGGCGGTAGATAACGCCATTGCGGAAATGCAAAAAGATGGCACCTTAAAAGCCCTCTCTGAAAAATGGTTTGGCGCTGACGTGACCCAATAATGTTCTACGTTGCCCGGCAGGCAGTGCGCCACCGGGCAATATCAACCTCATACTATGTCAGCAAACGGAGGCGCGTGAATCGGCGCCTTTTTTATTTCCGTTAGATCAACGTGCATAATAAAAAGAACACACCACAACGTTACCGGAGGCTCAATGCCACTACATCACTTAACGCGCTTCCCTCGCCTGGAGTTTATCGGCGCGCCGACCCCGCTCGAATACCTGCCGCGATTGTCTGATTATCTTGGCCGTGAGATTTACATTAAGCGCGATGACGTTACGCCCATTGCAATGGGCGGCAATAAACTGCGCAAGCTGGAGTTTTTGGTGGCCGACGCGCTGCGAGAAGGGGCGGATACGCTGATAACCGCAGGGGCGATTCAGTCGAACCATGTCCGTCAGACGGCGGCAGTCGCGGCCAAATTGGGACTGCATTGCGTCGCCTTGCTGGAAAATCCAATCGGTACCACCGCGGAAAATTACCTGACGAATGGTAATCGCCTGTTACTGGATTTATTTAATACGCAAATTGAGATGTGCGATGCGCTAACCGATCCGGATGCGCAGCTGCAAACGCTGGCGACGCGCATTGAAGCGCAAGGGTTCAGGCCCTATGTGATTCCGGTCGGCGGCTCCAGCGCGCTGGGCGCAATGGGATACGTAGAGAGCGCCCTGGAAATCGCCCAGCAGTGTGAAGAAGTCGTCGGGCTCTCTTCGGTGGTGGTGGCCTCCGGCAGCGCCGGAACGCACGCCGGGTTAGCTGTCGGGCTGGAACATCTGATGCCGGATGTCGAACTGATTGGCGTGACCGTTTCACGTTCTGTCGCCGAGCAGAAACCCAAAGTGATTGCCTTACAGCAGGCTATTGCCGGTCAGCTGGCGCTGACGGCGACGGCGGATATTCATTTATGGGATGACTATTTTGCCCCGGGTTACGGCGTGCCAAATGACGCGGGGATGGAGGCGGTGAAACTGCTGGCGAGCCTGGAGGGGGTGCTACTGGATCCGGTATATACCGGTAAAGCGATGGCGGGTCTGATAGACGGCATCAGCCAGAAACGCTTTAACGATGACGGGCCGATTCTCTTTATTCACACCGGTGGGGCGCCTGCGCTGTTTGCCTACCATCCTCATGTATAACCTCCAGGTAATCAACGCGAATGCAAGAAAGTATCCAACTGGTTATTGAATCGCTGCCGTATTTGCTTAAAGGCGCCGTCTTTACCCTGCAACTGAGTATTGGCGGTATGTTTTTTGGTCTGCTGCTGGGATTTGTGCTGGCGCTGATGCGGATGTCTCCGCTATGGCCGGTTCGCTGGCTGGCGCGCTTTTATATCTCGATTTTTCGCGGTACGCCGCTTATCGCCCAGTTATTTATGATCTATTACGGCCTGCCGCAATTTGGTATTGAGCTGGACCCTATCCCGGCGGCGATGATTGGTTTATCGCTCAATACCGCGGCTTACACGTCCGAGACGCTGCGCGCGGCGATCTCGGCTATCGACAAGGGACAATGGGAAGCGGCGGCGAGCATTGGCATGACGCCGTGGCAAACGCTACGTCGCGCTATTTTGCCGCAGGCGGCTCGCGTCGCGCTTCCGCCGTTGAGCAACAGCTTTATCAGCCTGGTGAAAGATACGTCGCTCGCCGCGACGATTCAGGTGCCGGAGTTGTTCCGCCAGGCGCAGTTAATTACCTCGCGAACGCTGGAGGTGTTTACCATGTATCTGGCCGCGTCGTTAATCTACTGGGTAATGGCGACCGTCTTATCGGCACTGCAAAACTATTTTGAAAACCAGCTTAACCGCCAGGAGAGAGAGCCAAAATGAGTGCGATCGAAGTCACCAACCTGGTCAAAAAATTTCATGGTCAAACGGTGCTGCACGGTATTGACCTTGAGGTGAAGCCCGGAGAAGTTGTCGCCATTATCGGCCCGAGCGGCTCAGGGAAGACAACGTTATTACGCTGCATTAACCTGCTGGAACAACCGGAAGCGGGCACCATTAAAGTGGGCGATATTATCATCGATACCGCCCGCCCATTCAGCCAGCAAAAAGGGGTGATTCGCCAGTTGCGTCAGCATGTCGGCTTTGTCTTTCAGAGTTTTAACCTGTTCCCGCATCGTACCGTGCTGGAAAATATCATTGAAGGTCCGGTGATTGTAAAGGGAGAGCCGAAAGCCGAGGCGACGGCGCTGGCGCGGGAACTGTTAGCCAAAGTCGGGTTGGCCGGTAAAGAGACCCGTTATCCGCGCCGCCTGTCGGGCGGGCAACAGCAGCGCGTGGCGATTGCGCGTGCGCTGGCGATGCGCCCGGAAGTGATTCTGTTTGATGAGCCGACGTCGGCGCTTGATCCTGAATTAGTCGGCGAGGTGCTTAATACGATTCGCCAGCTGGCGCAGGAAAAGCGCACGATGGTGATCGTTACTCACGAAATGGGCTTTGCGCGTGACGTGGCTGATCGGGCAATATTTATGGATCAGGGGCAAATCGTTGAGCAGGGGCCGGCGAAAACCTTGTTCGCCGACCCTCAGCATCCGCGTACCCGCCAGTTCCTTGAGAAATTTTTAGTGAAATAATACCTTTTCAACGCTCGCCCGAATTAGCCGCGCCTTGGGCGAACGCAATGAATAATTATGAAGTCATTCTGCCAGATTATTAACCTCGCTCTCAGGCGGAAGCCAAAAAACTGTAATGCTGCTCAAGTATTCTACGTTTCGTCCGATATTTCTTATATATAAACACTATTTATGTGTTAATTTAAGTCATTCATAATAATGATTATCAATATCAAAGGCGTGACCATAAAATATGCAGGAAAATGATTTCTTCACCTGGCGACGCGCAATGTTGTTACGCTTTCAGGAGATGGCGGCAGCAGAGGATGTTTATACTGAATTGCAATATCAGACACAGCGGCTGGAATTTGATTATTATGCCCTGTGTGTTCGCCATCCCGTTCCCTTTACCCGGCCTAAAATATCGCTTCGTACCACCTATCCTCAGGCGTGGGTAACGCATTACCAGTCCGAAAACTATTTCGCGATCGATCCGGTATTAAAGCCGGAGAATTTCAGGCAGGGTCATTTACATTGGGATGACGTGCTATTTCATGAAGCGCAGGCGATGTGGGATGCCGCCCAGCGTTTCGGATTACGCAGAGGCGTAACCCAGTGTGTGATGTTGCCGAACCGGGCGCTGGGCTTTTTATCTTTCTCCCGTAGCAGTTTACGCTGCTCCTCGTTTACCTACGATGAAGTGGAGCTGAGGTTACAACTGCTGGCGCGGGAGAGTCTTTCGGCGCTGACAAGATTTGAAGACGACATGGTGATGGCGCCTGAGATGCGTTTCAGTAAACGTGAGAAAGAGATTCTGAAGTGGACGGCGGAAGGGAAGACCTCATCGGAGATCGCCATTATTCTGTCAATTTCTGAAAATACCGTTAACTTCCATCAGAAAAATATGCAGAAGAAATTCAATGCGCCAAATAAAACACAGATTGCCTGCTACGCTGCGGCGACAGGTCTGATATGACGTGCTGACGATGCTTCGCGCCAGGCGCGAAACCGGCTGAAAGCGATGCTAACAGCCGGTTTTTTACTACTGGCGGTAAGCCTGTTTAATTTGCTTAACCGTACTGGAAAATACCGCCGCTTGTGCTTCATCATCCATCTGCGCGATCTGTTTTTCCATTTTAAGAATCACGCGCCCTGCATCGGCCTGGCCCATCGCCTGCAGCATCAGCGTTAACATGGCTTTCAGGCAGTTGACTTCAGTAGCCAGTTCTTGATTATTCTCAGCGGTGGAAAAATCAGGCGTACTCATTTATTTTCCTCGTTATGTTTCAGTGAAAATGTGCGATAGCAGATGTTAAGGCGGCGGAGTATACCATAAGCTACGCTAAAAATAGCAGTGGTTGTTTTTTGATCAAAAAGCGGAGGGGTTACCCACAAAATAAACGTTGCCGCGTGATGCATATATTTTCTTCATTCTTTGTTTATTACGCGTATTTTACTCGTTAATTATTGTTACAAAGTTGATTCCCTAATTAGTGTTTAGACAGCGGAACGTGAAATTTTTGTCACCATTATGAAATAGCAGCCCGGGACAGCGCCGTCAGAAGGGGCTACAACGTTGGCAGTTGCCACACGACGTACAACATAATTTCCAAAAACGAGAGCAAAATCGAATACCCAGTGTTTTTTTACGTTTCAAAGTTGAGATAAAACCAGCTAATATAAGGGCGATTAACTATCAGTAGCGTTATCCCTATTCTGGAGATATTCCTTTGATCAACGTTCTTCTTGTTGATGACCACGAACTGGTGCGCGCAGGGATACGACGCATTCTTGAAGATATAAAGGGCATTAAAGTTGTCGGTGAAGCGTGCTGCGGAGAGGATGCGGTAAAATGGTGCCGTACTAACGCCGTTGACGTCGTGCTGATGGATATGAACATGCCCGGTATTGGCGGCCTTGAGGCGACGCGTAAAATTGCCCGATCGACAGCGGATATCAAAGTGATCATGCTGACCGTCCATACGGAGAACCCGTTGCCCGCCAAAGTGATGCAGGCTGGCGCAGCTGGCTATCTCAGCAAAGGCGCTGCGCCTCAGGAGGTGGTGAGCGCTATTCGTTCGGTGTATTCCGGACAACGTTATATCGCCTCCGATATCGCTCAGCAGATGGCGCTCAGTCAGATCGAGCCTGCAAAAACGGAAACGCCGTTCGCCAGTTTGTCTGAACGCGAGTTGCAGATTATGCTGATGATCACCAAGGGTCAGAAGGTCAATGAGATTTCAGAACAGCTGAATCTCAGTCCTAAAACGGTGAACAGCTATCGCTATCGTATGTTCAGTAAATTAAACATTCATGGTGATGTTGAGCTGACTCACCTGGCAATCCGCCATGGCCTGTGTAATGCGGAGACGTTAACAAGCCAGTGAGTGAAATATTTGACGCAAAGGCGTTTTTGAAAACCGTTACCAGCCAACCCGGTGTCTATCGTATGTATGACGCCGGCGGTACGGTTATCTATGTCGGTAAAGCAAAAGATCTGAAAAAGCGTCTTTCCAGCTACTTTCGCAGCAACCTGGCTTCGCGTAAAACCGAAGCGCTAGTTGCGCAAATTCAACACATTGATGTCACGGTAACGCATACCGAAACGGAAGCGCTGCTGCTTGAGCATAATTACATCAAGTTGTATCAACCGCGTTACAACGTGTTGTTGCGTGATGATAAATCCTATCCTTTTATTTTTCTGAGCGGCGATACCCATCCGCGTCTGGCGATGCACCGTGGCGCCAAACATGCGAAAGGCGAGTACTTCGGTCCATTTCCTAATGGCTATGCCGTGCGGGAAACGCTGGCGCTGTTACAGAAAATTTTCCCTATCCGCCAGTGCGAAAACAGCGTGTATCGCAACCGCTCGCGTCCTTGCCTGCAATACCAGATTGGCCGCTGCTTAGGCCCCTGCGTTGCAGGACTGGTCAGCGAGGAGGAGTATGCGCAACAGGTGGAGTATGTCCGGTTGTTTTTGTCCGGCAAGGACGACCAGGTCTTAACACAGCTGATTGCCCGGATGGAAAAGGCCAGCCAGGATCTGGCATTTGAAGAGGCGGCGCGTATTCGCGATCAGATCCAGGCGGTACGCCGGGTCACGGAGAGACAGTTTGTCTCCAATGCGGGCGACGATCTCGACGTTATCGGCGTGGCTTTTGATGCGGGTATGGCCTGTGTGCATGTGCTGTTTATTCGCCAGGGTAAGGTGCTGGGCAGCCGCAGCTATTTTCCAAAAGTGCCTGGCGGTACGGAACTGGGCGAAGTGGTGGAAACCTTTGTCGGGCAGTTTTACCTACAGGGTAGCCAGATGCGCACGCTACCGGGCGAGATACTGCTCGATTTTAATCTTAGCGATAAAACGCTGCTGGCCGACTCGTTGTCGGAACTTGCCGGACGGCGTATTCATGTCCAGACAAAACCGCGTGGCGATCGCGCCCGTTATCTCAAGCTGGCGCGGACCAACGCGGCAACGGCCTTAATCACTAAACTTTCGCAGCAGTCCACCATCACGCAGCGTTTGACCGCGCTGGCGGCGGTATTAAAACTTCCTGCGATCAAGCGGATGGAATGTTTTGACATCAGCCATACCATGGGGGAGCAAACGGTCGCATCCTGTGTGGTATTTGACGCTAACGGGCCGTTACGCGCCGAGTATCGTCGTTATAATATCGCGGGCATCACGCCGGGTGATGACTACGCGGCGATGAATCAGGTGCTACGTCGACGTTATGGCAAGGCCATAGAAGAAAGTAAGATTCCGGATGTTATTCTGATCGACGGCGGAAAAGGGCAGCTCGCCCAGGCGAAAGCCGTTTTCGTTGAGCTCGATGTCCCCTGGGATAAGCATCGTCCTTTGCTGCTTGGCGTCGCCAAAGGCGCGGACAGAAAGGCCGGTCTGGAAACACTCTTTTTTGAACCGGAAGGCGAGGGGTTTAGCCTGCCGCCGGACTCGCCGGCGCTGCATGTTATTCAGCATATTCGCGATGAGTCGCACGATCACGCGATCGGCGGGCACCGTAAAAAACGCGCGAAGGTTAAAAATACCAGTACGCTGGAAACTATTGAAGGCGTTGGGCCTAAACGTCGCCAGATGCTGCTGAAATATATGGGCGGTTTGCAAGGGCTACGTAACGCCAGCGTAGAAGAAATTGCAAAAGTGCCGGGTATTTCGCAAGGTCTGGCAGAAAAGATCTTCTGGTCGTTGAAACATTGAGGCCACTGTAGCAACATAGGGGTAATTTCACTGACAACAGATAGTTACCCGTCACTATGCAATTTAATATCCCTACGTTGCTCACGCTGTTTCGCGTCATCCTGATTCCATTCTTTGTCGTGGTGTTTTATTTGCCGTTCGCCTGGGCGCCGATGGTCAGCGCGCTGATTTTCTGTATTGCCGCGATTACCGACTGGTTTGACGGCTTTCTGGCGCGGCGCTGGAACCAGAGTACGCGTTTCGGCGCTTTCCTCGACCCCGTCGCCGACAAGGTGCTGGTGGCGATCGCCATGGTGCTGGTCACCGAGCATTATCATAGCTGGTGGGTGACGTTACCTGCGGCGACGATGATAGCCCGCGAAATTATTATCTCTGCTCTGCGTGAATGGATGGCGGAGCTGGGCAAACGCAGTAGTGTAGCGGTCTCCTGGATCGGTAAAGTCAAAACTACCGCGCAGATGGTGGCGCTGGCGTGGCTCTTGTGGCGTCCGAATATCTGGGTAGAGTATGCCGGGATCGCGCTTTTCTTTGTCGCAGCGGTGCTAACGTTGTGGTCCATGTTGCAATATTTGAGCGCTGCACGCGGAGATTTGCTTGATCAGTGATCGTTTCGCCGCAAATTTCAGCAAACGATCGTGAGTGACGAAAAATATCGTTGACTCAGTGCGTCAGGTAAGTAGAATGCAACGCATCGAACGGCAGCACTGATTGCCAGACGATAACAAAATCAAGTGATTAACAAAGTTGCTTGATACTGCGGGAATAGCTCAGTTGGTAGAGCACGACCTTGCCAAGGTCGGGGTCGCGAGTTCGAGTCTCGTTTCCCGCTCCAGTTTAAAAGCATTGGCGTAAAGCGGATGCTGGCTGAAAAGCCAAAAAAATTTGGCGCGTTAACAAAGCGGTTATGTAGCGGATTGCAAATCCGTCTAGTCCGGTTCGACTCCGGAACGCGCCTCCAATTTTTCCCGAGCCCGGATGGTGGAATCGGTAGACACAAGGGATTTAAAATCCCTCGGCGTTCGCGCTGTGCGGGTTCAAGTCCCGCTCCGGGTACCATGGGAAAGACAAGAATAATCAAAGCAATAAGCAGTGTCGTGAAACCACCTACGGGTGGTTTTTTTGTGCCTTCAGTTTGTATGCCGACCGCGAGCGTGAACTTTCCAGCGCGATACACAGTAAAAACATCGGTAGCGGCATTTCTGCCAGTACAGCAGTTATGTGCTACCGACCCGCAAGAACTTATGGCTGGTAAATACTAAACGTCGGGTAAATCAGCCGATAAAATCCATTAATCTCTATAAAAAATGCTGATATGTTTTATGCCTGCTTTATTAAAGAGAGTAGGTCTGCCAGTGAAATATACCGATAATGCAAAATTATTTATTAGCTTCATTAATATTGGGATTGTAGGTTGCGCTTTTTTACTTTTTTTTATTTTGTATGAGCCTGAGAGTGCAATCGTAACCTACTCTCTTCCAGGAGAGCCTTCCTCTTCAACATGTGATGCGCGTAATTTTATTGGCAACGTCGATGAAAATGACTTTGCAGAGTATATAAAAAAAGTAGAACTGACGCGCTACAGTATGTATTGTCTGAAAAAAACAGGGGCGGGCCAGTGGAGTATTTATGCAAATTAAACGAGTATATAACTGTTCAGGGGTGTTTTCTGCACAATTTAACTAAAGGTAGATAGCGAACTAATATTGATCATAAGGTAATGTGATCCGCATCATGCTTTAATCACGTTTTGCAATATTGTCTTAATAACAGGTCAACTACAGATAATTTCGGGTTTTCGTGAATGGCGGTTTTGGTCAGTCTCTATATTATGCTTTCCCCGCTTTACGGAGATGATGATGCAAAAGAAAACCTGGGCCGTTTTATTGATACCATTGTGCCTCACCGCTTGCCACCAGACGACCTACCGATCAACAGCCAAAGATGAAATTGTCGCAGGGAGCTATATTGACCCGACAAAAACACGCTTTCCGTTAGCGGATTATTCACAGTCGGTTGATAAATGGATACCTCCGGACTCGGCTGATTACACTATTCCGGTTATTGATAGTGCTACCCAACAACGCTACTTTCACGCACTAAAATCTCATTATTTCGGAATGGACAGTGAAGCGCACTCGCCGTGGAATGGTTTTTATATTACCGCATTGCTGAAAAAAAACGCAGCACAGGCCCGGGATGCCAGTATTAAGCAGTTTCTTAGCGACGGCAGTGCTTATTGGGGGGAAAACTTCAGACTTTATACCTCTCGCTGGAAAGAGGAGGTTAGAGGGAATACGGATACGCAGATTGACAATATCTATCATGCCTCCCGGCGAGGCATTATGGTCAGAGAAAGTTTAGTCAGAGCGCTGCCAACGGACGACCCGCTCTTTAACGATCCCCGTCAGGCGGGCGAGGGGTATCCGTTTGATAATTTACAAATGTCTTCGCTGCGTCCCGGTACGCCGGTCTATACGCTGGCGAAGAGCAAAGACCAACGCTGGCAATATGTCGTTTCACCAGCGGTAACTGGCTGGGTTCATAGTGAAGATATTGCCAGTACGGATCAGAAATTTATAACACAGTGGGTTTTGCTTGCTCATAAGCAACTGGGGGCATTTATCAACGCGCCGGTTTCTGTCCATGCCGCAGGCGTCTATTATTTCACCGGGCGACCGGGCACTATTTTACCGTTCCGACATCAACGGGCGGGCCAGTTCCTGATTGCGGCGCCAGTTCGCGGCAGCAACGGTCGCGCGTTTATCCATTGGGTCTGGCTAAGCGGTAACGAGTTTACGGCTATGCCGTGGAAAATGACGCCGGAAAATATCGCCGTGCTAATGAAAGCAATGCATGGCGCCCCCTACGGTTGGGGAAATTTTAACTTTTATAATGATTGTTCAGCCGAAGTCCGCAGCCTGTTAATGCCGTTTGGCATATTCCTGCCCAGACATTCATCCGCGCAGGTAGAGGCTGCTGGACGGGTGGTCGATCTTAGTCATAAAAGTCCCCAAATGCGGATCGATTATCTCACCAGATACGGAAAACCGTTTACTACGCTGGTCTATATTCCAGGGCATATTATGCTGTATATCGGTAACACAACCATGAATAGGCAGGTCGTACCGATGACTTATCAGAATATCTGGGGATTGCGCCCAAACCATGCTAATAGCCGGAGCATTATCGGTGAGGCGGTATTTTTGCCGTTACTGCGTTTTTATCCTGAAAATCCTGAGCTGATATCGCTGGCTGGTAAGGTTCTGTTTAAGCTTGGTTATATAGAATAGGTTGACAAACTGTGTTATCGCGGAAGACATGATTAAGGCAGCCGTGCGCGTGGATATAAAGAGAGTATCCCTGTAAACTGTGTCTGAAAAAAGTATGCGCTATAGTGCGGGCTGTTTATTTGAAATACTATCTGGAGCTGATTCTGGATGTGATTATGTGCCTCACACATTGAAGTGAGAGTTATTGTTGGCGGTATCTGGCTGGAGGCTGGGTGGTAAAAAGACGTAATTTATTGCATTTTAATAACGGTGCCCGGTCGGAGCGCGATCTTGGGGATCTGGTCACTAAAGTTTTTGAGAAAGCGGCGAAAAAAGAACCGCAACCGCTATACACATTTAGCCTGCCGTTGCTGAGTGTGCAGGATGAGATCCGTGTTTACTGTAAGAAAAAAAATATCAAAATAGGGTACGATACGCTGTTTATGGAAATAACCTTTTCTGCTGACAGAGAAGCGGTAGACGAACTCATTAAACACTTTTTTACTGAAAATAAGCTCTATTTGAGAGGGCGGTTTTATCTGTCCGCGGCGGTGGTATAAGTTAGCATGAGTATAATATAGCGAGAAACCTATCTCTCGCTTTTGTGTGGGGCGAGCGCTTCCTGGCGGAAAATCTGCGCCCTGATCCTCCTTTTGTGCGTTAACTTCCGGAATCCTCCTCATTTCGTGTTAATCTGGCCCCTGATGGTTGCCATCCAAACTGCCTGCAAAAAAATTATTTTTATCCGCTGCAATGTAAGAGGCCTACAGGCGGAAGTCATCACTGAGGAAAAGCATTATGAAAATGGAACCATTAAACGAGAACGAGCTGGAATGGCTGGATGATGTGCTGACGAAATACAATACCGATCAGGCCATTTTGGATGTCGCGGAGCTGGACGGTCTGATTACTGCGGTACTAAGTTCTCCGCGTCCCATCGAGCCGGAACAGTGGCTGGTCGCGATATGGGGGGGACCCGCGTACGTACCGCGCTGGACATCTGAAAAAGAAATGACGCGATTTATGGATCTGGTGTTCCAGCACATGGCGGACACAGCCGCCCGGCTTGAAGACTATCCAGAACAGTTCGAGCCGCTGTTTGGCCTGCGAGAAGTTGATGGCCATGAATTAACGATTGTTGAAGAATGGTGCTTTGGTTACATGCGCGGAGTGTCGCTGTCCGACTGGTCTGACTTGCCGGATACGCTAAAACCGGCGCTGGAAGCGATTGCCTTACACGGCACGGAAGAAAACTTTGCGCTGTTGGATAAAATGAGCCCGGAAGCGTTCGATAAAAGCGTTGACGCTATCCGTAGCGCGGCGCTTGAGCTGCATGCCTGGTGGATGGCGCATCCGCACACGACGCCGCTACAGATGCCGATAAAAGCAGAGGTGAAAGTGGGGCGTAACGATCCTTGCCCATGCGGGAGCGGCAAAAAATTTAAGCAGTGCTGCCTGCATTAATGGCTCGTAAACGGCCATAGCGTGATGATTATCGAGCCTGGACGGCGTCCGGGCCCGATAATCTTTGCCTGGCGTTAACCTGGATCGGGCAGGAACCCCAGTGCGATCGAAAACTGGACGCCAATCACGATAATGCCGCAGATAAACACCAGCGCCAGCGCTGGGGTGCCGCCTGCCACACGATAGCCCGCCTGAGGGATCTGTTTACGGCACTGCCAGACCAGCATGGCAGGGATGAGCAGTGCCAGCACTGCCAGCGCTACGCCGGCATAGCCTAATGCCATCACAAATCCGCGTGGGTAGAAAAGCGCAAACGCCAGCGGCGGCAGAAAGGTAATCAGCCCGGTTTGCAGGCGTCCGGACACCGTACTGCGGCGCTGGAATAGATCGGCCAGGTAATCAAATAATCCTAGCGCTACGCCCAGAAAAGAGGTCGCCAGCGCCAGATCGGCGAACAGGTGGACCGCCAGTTCGACATGTGGCGAAGCGACCACTTCTCTGAGCGCCTGCAGCAGGCCATTTAACCCGGCATGGCTGGCCAGTAGCCCTCTGAATGTCGGCGAGTCGATACTTCCCAGCGTGGCGAGCTGCCAAAAAATATAGGCCACTAACGGAATGGCGCTACCCGTCATAAAGACCCAACGCAGCCGGCGAATGTTGCCGTTCATATAACTCACAATACTCGGTACGCTTCCGTGAAAACCAAACGAGGTGAAAATGACCGGTATGGCGGATAACGCCAGCCCCTGCTGTAAAGGAAGCGTAAGAAGATTTACTTTATGAATATGTGGCGTGAGCAACGCAAGCATGATGACCAGAAAAATGATCTTTGCGCTAAACAGGAAGCGGTTAAAAAGGTCGACCAGCGAGGTGCCCACACACACCACCCCACCGGCAACAAAGGTGAACAGCAGTACTCCGGCAGCGGGCGAGAGCGTGGCGCCAAGCCAGTTATTAATACTGGATGCCAGTAATTCTCCGGCTCCGGAAATGTAGGCGGCGGTGAGCGCATACATTAAGAACATCATACTGAATCCCGTAAGCCACTGTCCGTAACGTCCAAGATAGCGTTTTGCCAACGAGCCCAGTCCGGTATCCGCCGGAACGTGTTGATATACCTCCAGTAATAGTAGCGCGGTATAACACATCAGCGCCCACAGGCCAATCAACAATCCCAGCGTGACGCTGAAACCAACGCCAGCCGCTGCCAGCGGCATTGCCAGCATCCCGGCGCCGATAGTGGTGCCTGCCACGATAAAAATACTGCCCAGAGTTCTGTTTTTCACGCTTTCTACTACCCCGGTAACAAAGAACGGTGATATCCGCGGCGCAGGGTAAGGCATTACGCTATTTTCGTCAAATGGTCGTTACAATTGGTGTACTGTAAAATTTACAGTTCCGGGCATAAAAACGAATATGGGAGGAGACGCGGACAACCGCCGCAAACCTGCGCTAGCGCAAAGTCGCTCGCACGAGGACACATTAGGCTACGAGTTTTATTCAGGAGGGGTTATGGATTCTATTCACGGTCACGAAGTACTCAACATGATGATTGAGTCTGGCGAGCAGTACACGCATACCTCGCTGGAGGCGGCAATAAAAGCGCGCTTTGGCGAGCGGGCACGATTTCACACCTGTTCAGCGTCAGATATGACGGCGGCGGAACTGGTCGCGTTTCTGGCGGCGAAAGGAAAGTTTATTGCCGTGGAGGACGGTTTTTCAACGCATGAGAGTAAAATCTGCCGCCATTAATACGCCACGGTGAGAGTGCGTCTCACCGTGTAAGGACTTGCTGGATTAATTTTGCGTATCCAGGGTGGAGAGTTCTTTATCAATGAAATAAAGCCCTTCGCCGCTTTTTCCCGCCAGCGTTAATTTATCAATAATAGATTTGAACAGTTTTTCTTCTTCATGCTGTTCTGCCACATACCACTGCAAGAAATTAAATGTCGGATAATCCTGGCTGGTCATTGCGGCATGAGCCAGTTCATTAATTTTTTGCGTAATAAGCTGCTCATGCTCATAGGTCGCGCGGAACAGCTCATCCAGCGAGGCGTACTCAGCGAAGGGCGAAGAAACGGTATGAATGCGCGGCAGGCTTCCGGTATCGGTAAGGTAGTCAAACAGGCGCTGCATATGCGTCATCTCTTCTTGCGCATGGCGACGAAGAAATGCGGCCGCGCCTTCAAAACTGTGATAGCTGCACCACGCGCTCATTTGTTGATAGAGCAGGGAGGAGTATAACTCCAGATTCATTTGCTCATTCAGTTTGTCGATCATTTCTGTTTTCAGCATGGTTCCGCTCCACAAATAGCAAAAGATATACGGTAATGTGGCGCCACTATAATTTGTTATTTTATTATTTGCAAAAGGTAAAATATTAAATTTAATTATTAAAAATACGAATGGGAATAAAACGCATTAACGCCAGTGTATAGGGTATAAAAATAAAGGAAAGCCAGCATCTTCATGCTGGCAATAGCGACCCTGCACTCTCCTCTATTGTAGATGGTGTCGGCGTTAAGCCAGCCGCCTTAATAATAAAGCGGCATGATTTGCGGGACGGCAACGCCCCGGCACTGCCAGGAGAGGGTAAATCGGGTGTTCAGACACAACGAGCCCGCATAAATGCTACAGGTTCCTACCGGCTGACCAAACGAAACGGCATCGGCATAGCCCATCTGCTGGCATTCGCGTGTTGCGGTCCCGTGAGATACATAGTCATCTGTCCGTGAAGTAAAAAATAGCGGCTGGTTATACGTCAAGCGCACGATGCCGCTTATCGGGCTGGCTTCGCTGACCTGCGCTTGTCGAGTAATGGTGCATCCCGTCAGGGCTAGCAGTGAAAGAGTAAAAATAAGAGGCTTCATAAAATCGCTCCGACAATTCGGTATCAGACCATGCTACCTCGTGTCTTGCACCGTCAATGGCTGGAATAACTTACGGATTCGCCTTGATTAAAGGTAACGGCAGGAGGTTTACAGCGGGAACAGAAAATGTGTGAGCGTCTCTTCATTTAATGAAACTTGGTTTCATTAAATTTGAATGCGTGTTCTTAAGTGTGTAGTGTGGGCAAAACGTCATGATTTACGCAGACGCGACCGTCTGCATTCAGGAGGAACACGATGAAAATTGCACTGATGATGGAAAATAGCCAGGCCAGCAAAAATGCCATCATTTATAACGAACTTAGCGCCGTCGCCAATGAAAAGGGATTTCCCGTTTTTAACGTCGGCATGTGCGACGAAAATGACCATCACCTGACGTACATTCATTTAGGCATCATGGCGAGTATTCTGCTTAATGCAAACGCGGTTGATTTTGTGGTTACTGGCTGTGGCACCGGGCAGGGCGCGCTGATGTCGTTAAATATTCATCCAGGTGTCATTTGTGGCTATTGCATCGATCCGGCAGATGCTTTTCTGTTTGCGCAGATCAACAACGGCAATGCGTTGTCCCTGCCATTTGCGAAAGGCTTTGGCTGGGGCGCTGAGCTGAACGTGCGTTTCATCTTTGAAAAAGCGTTTACCGGGCGTAAAGGCGAGGGGTATCCGCCTGAGCGCAAAGCGCCGCAGGTACGCAATGCGGGCATTTTGAACCAGGTTAAGGCCGCGGTCGTCAAAGAGAATTATCTGGATACACTACGGGCTATCGATCCTGAACTGGTTAAAACGGCGGTTTCAGGGCCGCGTTTCCAGCAATGTTTGTTTGAAAACGGCCAGAATAAAGAAATAGAAGCGTTTGTACGTGAGATGCTGGGGTAATGCCTGGACAAGACAGAGGCGTTTCGCGCCTGTCGGCTGGCATGATGTGCCGATAATACGCCAGTAGCGACAGGCGCCACCTCTGGCAAACAGATCAGAAACGGTGTAGGCCGGATAAGCTGCTTCGCGTTGCTATCCGGCTAATAACGTCTCAATATTGTCGCTCGGGGTGCCGCTATCAGTGATGCTGATAGGTCACGACGTTAAGGAGATGCTGATCGGTTTGCGCCAGGCATAGCCCTGCTCGTTTAGCGCTGCGAACTTCTTCGAGAATAGTTTGTAAAAGTACGCCATCCTGCTGCTGCTCTTTTTCCAGGGTATGGAGAAAATCAAGCGTTGAGGCATCATTCAGCGCTTTCGCTTCATCTGCCAGACGCGACAGCGTGCTGGCGCGTTGCTGATAATCCTCCAGGGTTTTCTGGAACAATTCTTCCAGAGAGCAGAGCTCTTCACCCGGAACGTCAATGGCTTTAACGATAGGGGTGGCGCCGGCGTTTTTCATAAAATTAAACATGCGCATCATTTGCGTCACGTTGCCTTGCGCCTGGGTACGAAGAAAGGTGGCGGTGCCTGTTAAACTGTGTTCAGAACACCATTCGCTTAGATGGAGGTAAAGATTTGATGCGTAAAACTCAAGGTTCATTGGCGTGTTGAGCTTTTGAACCATTCCTACAGCTGCCATAACAATATCCTTATTTCCAGAAAGTGTTGATGTGCATGACAGACGAGAATGCAACGGGTCGTTGTCACATTCTTACCTCTATGCACAATAAATACTCTTAGCAGAAGAACTCCGTTCCGCCAGTCCCTTATGCGATCTCATTTCCTGTTTATCGATCGGTAATGAGAATAGCGCGTCAATAAAAATAAGAAAATCCTTAAATGCAATTGTTTATCTTTTTTTACATTTTCAGCGGTGTGATTTTTTCAGGTGTAATGATTTTTGGTGTGGAGTAGTTGCAACTGTTTGAAAGTTAAATGATATTATATAGATTCATAATTTATGAAACATTGTTTCAGATCATGGGGTGAGCCTTTCAAGTATGGTAATTTCAATAAAATAAACATTAGCCAGTCTGGATATCACACGTATAAACGGTTGAGAGCAAATATTCCTGCTTTTATAAACTAGCCGATTTTGCGGTAGATCATTTTTAATGTCATTAATCATACGAGCACGTTATTCGGTTGAGCGCAGTTTTGATGGGTGACTCGTTAACAAGGAGCAGTCAATGAAAAAGGTCGCGGTGTTGTTGGCACCAGGATTTGAAGAAGCAGAGGCCATTGTTACTCTTGATATTCTGCGACGTTTGCATATCGACGTCGAAACGCTGGCGTGTGCTGAATCACGGGCGGTGGTGAGTTACCATGATATTCCTATGGTTGCGGACAGCACGCTGAGTGAACGCCAGCAGGCGCTTTTCGATGCGGTAGTGCTACCGGGCGGTCCGCAGGGGAGCGCTAATCTGGCGGCTAATCCGGCGGTGATCGCTTTCGTTGCGCGTCATGATGCGGCAGGCAAATTAATTTGTCCTATCTGTTCCGCGGCGGCAAGGGTGCTGGGTGCTCACGGATTGCTGAAGGGGCGTCGTTATGTCTGTTCCGGCGACCTGTGGAAAGCGGTTCCGGAAGGTGTCTATGTGGATGCGCCCGTTGTTGAAGATGGTAATTTAATTAGCGGTAAAGGCTTGGGTCATGTCTTTGATTTCGCGCTAACCCTTTCCGCCAGACTGCTGGGAGACGATGCGCCGGTTCGCGAACAGGCTGAACATATCTATTATCCCTGGTAATCGTTATTCACCCAGGGCCGTAAGGATTAGCTGGCTGATGTTATGGATTAATGGGCTGGCTTTCCTGCCTTTTGGCTGATGAATTCGCTCTGGGTTATGTCATGCTGGCTAATGACTTCCCTGGGTTATGAGCTAATCGTTATTTCTGCGTGTGTCTTAGGGGGCGTTTTCCTGAGAGGCGGCCTCGGAAAAATCTCATATGTGGTGGCGAGCGTACTGATATCAGGAACGGTGGAGAACGCGATGAACCTGCTCAATATTTCACCTTTTGCACAATACGTGGTTCGCGGCTGAATCCTTCTGGCAGCAGTTATCTTCGACCATTATAAGCAAAAAGCGAAGCGTATGATTTGATGAATTAACACTCAACTAAACAGTATAGCTTCACGTCATCGCCAACCGCTACCCCGGCTGGCGATGGTCTTTCTAAATGGCGAGCAGCGTCACACTGTCTATACTTACATGACTAATGAGACCGTTTGTGAGTCTCAATATGATGATAAGGAGGAGACCAGGGTGGCAGAACCGTTAACCGTATCCCCCGAACTCACTGCGAACTATGCGTATTTTTTTGACCTTGATGGCACATTGGCAGAGATAAAGCCTCATCCCGATCAGGTAGTAGTACCGCATAAAATCCTTCAGTTGTTAGACCGTCTCGCGGCGCACAACGCAGGGGCACTGGCATTGATTTCAGGGCGTTCAATGACTGAGCTGGATGCTTTGGCGAAGCCTTTTCGCTTTCCGCTCGCTGGCGTTCACGGAGCAGAGCGTCGTGACATCAATGGTAAAACCCATATCGTGCGCCTTCCTGAAGCGGTAGTCCGTGAGGTGGAGGCGTTATTACGTTCGACGCTTGTAGCGCTGCCCGCAACGGAGTTGGAGACGAAGGGGATGGCGTTTGCGCTGCACTACCGTCAGGCTCCGGAACATGAAGCGGCGCTGTTGGCGCTTGCGCAACACGTTACGCAGCACTGGCCGCAACTGGCGTTGCAGCCTGGTAAATGTGTTGTGGAAATCAAACCTAAGGGAACCAATAAAGGCGAAGCCATTGCTGCCTTTATGCAGGAGGCGCCCTTTGCGGGACGGATTCCCGTTTTTGTGGGCGACGATTTGACCGATGAGGCTGGCTTTGGCGTGGTGAATCACGCTGGCGGAATTTCCGTAAAAGTGGGCGTCGGGGCAACCCAGGCGGCATGGCGGCTGGAAAGCGTACCCGATGTCTGGCGCTGGCTGGAACAAATCAATTATCCACAACAAGAACAACAAGTAATGAATAACAGGAGAGATGGCTATGAGTCGTTTAGTCGTAGTATCTAATCGAATTGCCCCCCCGGATAATAAAGGCGGCGCCGGCGGCCTCGCCGTTGGCGTGCTTGGCGCGCTAAAAGCGGCTGGCGGGTTGTGGTTCGGCTGGAGTGGCGAGACAGGTAACGAGGATGAGCCATTAAAAAAGGTGACAAAAGGTAATATTACCTGGGCATCGTTTAACCTGAGTGAACAAGATTACGAAGATTATTACTGTCAATTTTCCAATGCGGTTCTCTGGCCTGCGTTCCACTATCGTCTGGACCTGGTACAGTTTCAGCGTCCTGCATGGGAAGGCTATATGCGGGTGAATGCGCTATTAGCGGATAAGTTATTGCCCCTCATTAAAGAGAACGACATCATTTGGGTGCATGACTACCACCTGTTACCGTTTGCCAGCGAGCTGCGTAAACGCGGCGTGAACAACCGAATTGGTTTTTTCCTGCATATTCCATTCCCGACCCCGGAGATTTTTAACGCTTTACCGCCGCATGATGAACTGCTGGAGCAGTTGTGTGACTTTGATCTGCTAGGGTTCCAGACCGAAAATGATCGCCTGGCTTTTCTGGATAGCCTTTCGAGTCAAACGCGAGTCACGACTCGCAGCGGCAAGCAGCATATCGCGTGGGGTAAAGACTTCCAGACAGAAGTGTATCCTATCGGTATTGAGCCCGATGAGATTGCTCTGCAGGCTGCCGGGCCGTTGCCGCCTAAACTGGCGCAGCTCAAGGCGGAACTGAAAAATGTGAAGAATATTTTTTCCGTTGAGCGGCTGGATTATTCGAAAGGGCTGCCGGAACGTTTTCTGGCGTATGAAGCGCTACTGGAAAACTATCCGCAGCATCGGGGAAAAATTCGTTATACCCAAATTGCGCCTACGTCACGCGGCGAAGTACAGGCATATCAGGATATTCGCCACCAGCTTGAGACGGAAGCAGGCCGGATTAATGGGAAATATGGACAATTGGGCTGGACGCCGCTCTATTATCTGAATCAGCATTTCGACCGTAAACTGTTAATGAAGATATTCCGTTATTCAGACGTCGGGCTCGTCACCCCGTTGCGTGACGGGATGAACCTGGTGGCAAAAGAGTTTGTCGCCGCGCAGGACCCCGCTAACCCTGGTGTACTGGTACTGTCACAGTTTGCCGGCGCGGCGAATGAACTGACGTCGGCGTTAATCGTCAATCCTTACGATCGGGATGACGTGGCGGCGGCGCTCAATCGTGCGTTAACGATGCCCCTTGCCGAGCGTATTTCGCGCCATGCGGAAATGCTGGACGTGATCGTTAAAAATGACATTAACCGCTGGCAGGAGCGTTTTATTCATGACCTAAAGGAGGTCACGCCGCGTAGCCCTGAGCGCCAGCAGCAGAACAACGTGGCGACGTTCCCTAAGCTGGCCTGAAATATCGCGAGCGGCGACTAGTCGCCCGCTAACGGTACCAGCAACACATCTACCTGGCTGGCGCTGACGACACTTTTTGCCGAGCAGGACGCGCGCGAAAAGAAACTGTGGTTATGGTTGCCGCAAATGACCAGATCAACATGGTGTTTGCGGCACACAGCCAAAATATGCTGGCTTAACTCACCTGATGCGATGAAAGTTTGTTCAATCGGATAATCCGCCTTTTCCCCCAGCATCTTAAGAAAATTCTCGGTTTCCTCATGCATAACCGCGCGTAAATCCTCCATCATGGGCGCGGCGAACTGGTTATACAGTTCAGGATCGGAAGCGAGAGTAATCAGGCTTACTTTCGCCTGAACAGGGCGGGCGATAGAGACCGCTTTAGCCAGTAGCTGATGACTTTCAGGGGTGACGGCAACGGCGACAAGAATATGGGTGTAGCTCATAACTCGCTCCTTGATTGCAAGAATATGAGATTGTGCTTTAGCTTTACTCTGTTTATCGCATTTCTGCAATGCGCTAATGCCACATTAATGTGAAGGACATCATAATTAATCATTAATTATTCTTATGTAAAGAATCGTGGCATAAGACACTTTTTACACACCACCAGGATGCTTCATTTAAACGGGTGAACAATGAAAGCTAAAAGTTAAATCAAATGAGCTTATTTTTAACAGCGGAGGGCGTATGCTGTGACGAGATTAATTAATAACGTTTAATATTTAAGCCACTGTTTACTAAAGGTAAAATAAAATCGTTTCTAAAATAGAAATAATAGCCTGTTATCTATTATCCTGGCGTTATTTTAACAGAGAGAAACAAAAAAGAATTTGGTGTTGACGTACCCCTATTCAGCAGTGTGGAATAGAAAAAGTGAACATTAGGTTATTAATTAAACAAAGTAAAAGCCATGCTGATGGTTTTATCGTAAGTATTCCGTTAAATTATGTGATCTACATCACATATTTTCTAAAATCGCCGTCCCGCTCCGTTGTATGTCACGAAGCTGACGAGTAGAGTTGCGTCGAATTAGGAAAAATCTTAGGCATTTGTAAAAATTGATGTAAACGTGTAAGGCGAATCTCAGTGGGAAGCTGCGTTATACGTCACAATGTCCACAATGTCTGAGCGCTGCTATGCATTTGACCTTTTTGCTTCTTTTACCGGGCCTTCCCGGCGACATCACGGGGTGCGGCTACGTCGCACAAAAATAAAGTTGGTTATTCTGGATGGGAACAATGCATACATCCGAGTTGCTAAAACACATTTATGACATCAATTTGTCATATTTACTCCTTGCACAGCGTTTGATCGTCCAGGACAAAGCATCTGCGATGTTCCGCCTCGGTATCAACGAAGAGATGGCAAACACACTGGGCGCGTTGACCCTGCCGCAGATGGTCAAACTGGCGGAGACGAACCAGTTAGTTTGTCATTTCCGGTTTGACGATCATCAGACGATCACCCGTTTGACTCAGGATTCGCGCGTCGATGACTTACAGCAGATTCACACAGGTATCATGCTTTCAACGCGTCTGCTCAATGAAGTGGACGATACGGCGCGTAAGAAAAGGGCATGATAATGAGTGAAAAAAGCATTGTTCAGGAAGCGCGCGATATCCAGTTGGCGATGGAGTTGATTAATCTTGGCGCTCGTCTACAAATGCTGGAAAGCGAAACACAGCTCAGCCGTGGTCGCCTCATCAGGCTGTACAAAGAATTACGCGGTAGCCCGCCGCCTAAAGGGATGCTGCCATTTTCGACAGACTGGTTTATGACCTGGGAGCAAAATATTCATGCCTCCATGTTCTGCAACGCCTGGCAATTTTTACTGAAGACCGGCTTATGCAGCGGTGTGGATGCGGTGATTAAAGCTTATCGGCTTTATCTTGAGCAGTGTCCGCAACCGCCTGAAGGGCCGTTGTTGGCGCTGACTCGCGCATGGACGCTGGTGCGTTTTGTTGAAAGTGGGTTGCTTGAATTGTCGAGCTGTAACTGCTGCGGTGGGAACTTTATTACCCATGCGCATCAGCCCGTAGGCAGCTTTGCGTGTAGTTTATGCCAGCCGCCATCCCGCGCAGTAAAAAGACGTAAACTTTCCCGAGATGCTGCCGATATTATTCCACAACTGCTGGATGAACAGATCGAACAGGCTGTTTAACCGAAACGGTGTGGACAAACACTCCAGCAGCGGTAAGTCATTACCGCTGCTTTTTTTTGCCTTGCCTTCGCGTTAATCGCCCGACTGCGCATCCTGTCATAGTCAACAGCGGAAGGATGATGTCGTGCTTATCTTATTAGGTTACCTGGTGGTTATCGGTACAGTTTTCGGCGGTTATGTCATGACCGGCGGACACCTTGGGGCACTCTATCAACCTGCTGAACTGGTCATCATTGGCGGCGCGGGGATAGGGGCGTTCATTGTCGGCAACAACGGGAAGGCCATCAAAGGCACGATGAAAGCGATCCCGTTGTTATTTCGTCGTTCGAAATACACGAAATCTATGTACATGGATTTGCTGGCGTTGCTCTATCGCCTGATGGCCAAATCACGCCAGCAGGGGATGTTCTCCCTTGAACGCGATATTGAAAATCCGAAAGAGAGTGAAATCTTCGCCAGTTATCCGCGTATTCTGGCCGATGCGGTAATGCTTGATTTTATTGTCGATTATCTGCGTCTGATCATCAGCGGCAACATGAATACGTTCGAAATTGAAGCGTTGATGGATGAAGAGATTGAAACCCATGAAAGCGAGGCGGAAGTCCCGGCCAACAGTCTGGCGATGGTGGGGGATTCGCTGCCTGCCTTTGGTATCGTCGCGGCGGTAATGGGGGTGGTTCACGCTCTGGCTTCAGCCGATCGTCCGGCAGCGGAGTTGGGGGCGCTGATTGCCCATGCCATGGTAGGTACGTTCCTCGGTATTTTACTGGCTTATGGATTCATTTCACCGTTAGCGACCGTTTTGCGCCAGAAGAGCGCCGAAACCACCAAGATGATGCAGTGCGTAAAAATTACACTGCTGTCTAATCTGAACGGCTATGCGCCGCCGATTGCCGTGGAATTTGGTCGTAAAACGCTTTATTCCAGTGAGCGTCCATCGTTTATTGAGTTGGAAGAACACGTTCGCGCAGTGAGAAACCCAAACCAGCAGCAGACGACTGAGGAAGCATGAAAAATCAGGCTCATCCCATTGTCGTCGTAAAACGCCGCAGGCACAAACCGCACGGCGGCGGGGCGCACGGTTCCTGGAAAATTGCCTACGCCGATTTTATGACGGCGATGATGGCTTTTTTTCTGGTGATGTGGCTGATTTCCATCTCCAGCCCTAAAGAATTAATTCAGATTGCCGAATATTTTCGTACGCCGTTGGCCACCGCGGTAACGGGGGGAAATCGGATTGCCAATAGCGAGAGCCCGATACCAGGCGGCGGCGATGATTACACCCAACAGCAGGGTGAAGTGGAAAAGCAGCCGAATATCGACGAGCTGAAAAAACGGATGGAGCAGAGTCGCTTAAACAAACTGCGCGGCGATCTGGATCAACTGATCGAATCCGATCCCAAACTGCGCGCGTTACGTCCGCATCTGAAAATTGATTTGGTTCAGGAGGGGTTGCGTATCCAGATTATCGACAGCCAGAACCGCCCGATGTTTAAAACCGGCAGCGCCGAAGTTGAGCCGTATATGCGCGATATCCTGCGTGCGATTGCGCCAGTGTTAAACGGTATACCTAATCGCATTAGCCTGGCTGGCCATACCGATGACTTTCCCTACGCGAACGGCGAAAAAGGCTATAGCAACTGGGAGTTATCCGCCGATCGCGCCAATGCCTCTCGTCGCGAACTGGTCGCTGGCGGGCTGGATAACGGAAAAGTATTACGGGTGGTTGGCATGGCCGCCACGATGCGGCTGAGCGATCGCGGTCCTGATGACGCCATCAACCGCCGTATAAGCCTGCTGGTGTTAAACAAACAGGCGGAACAGGCCATTTTGCATGAAAACGCTGAAAGCCAGAATGAGCCGGTAAGTGTATTACAACAGCCTGCGGCAGCCCCGCCGGCAAGCGTACCCACATCGCCAAAAGCGGAACCGAGGTGATAGCGTGAGCATGGATATTAGCGATTTTTATCAGACATTTTTTGATGAAGCTGACGAGCTGTTGGCTGATATGGAGCAGCATCTGCTGGATTTGGTGCCGGAATCCCCGGACGCTGAACAACTGAACGCCATTTTTCGCGCGGCGCACTCCATTAAAGGCGGCGCGGGCACATTCGGCTTCACTATTCTGCAGGAAACCACACATTTAATGGAAAACCTGCTGGATGAAGCCCGACGCGGTGAAATGCAGCTCAATACCGACATTATCAACCTGTTTTTGGAAACGAAAGATATTATGCAGGAACAGCTCGACGCCTATAAAAACTCCGAAGAGCCGGATGCCGCAAGCTTCGAATATATCTGCAATGCGCTACGCCAGTTGGCGCTGGAGGCGAAAGGCGAAACCACGCCGGCGGTCGTAGAAACCGCGGCACTAAGCGCGGCGATCCAGGAAGAGAGCGTAGCCGAAACCGAATCGCCTCGTGACGAGAGTAAACTGCGCATTGTACTTTCACGGTTGAAAGCCAATGAGGTCGATCTGCTTGAAGAAGAGTTGGGCAATCTGGCTACTCTGACGGATGTCGTTAAGGGGGCGGATTCACTGTCGGCAACTCTGGATGGCAGCGTCGCGGAAGATGACATTGTCGCGGTGCTCTGTTTTGTCATTGAGGCCGATCAGATCGCTTTTGAAAAAGTGGTCGCCGCGCCGGTTGAAAAAGCGCAAGAGAAAACCGAGGTAGCGCCGGTAGCGCCTCCGGCAGTCGTTGCGCCAGCCGCCAAAAGCGCGGCCCATGAACATCATGCGGGGCGTGAAAAACCTGCGCGTGAACGCGAGTCCACCAGCATTCGCGTGGCGGTAGAGAAAGTGGATCAGCTCATAAACCTGGTCGGCGAGTTAGTGATTACCCAGTCAATGTTGGCCCAGCGTTCTAACGAGCTGGACCCGGTAAACCACGGCGATCTCATTACCAGTATGGGGCAGTTACAACGTAACGCCCGCGACTTACAAGAGTCGGTGATGTCGATTCGTATGATGCCTATGGAGTACGTCTTCAGCCGTTTCCCGCGTCTGGTACGCGATTTAGCGGGCAAACTGGGCAAGCAGGTAGAGCTGACGCTGGTGGGGAGCTCCACTGAACTTGATAAAAGCCTGATCGAACGCATTATCGACCCGCTGACGCACCTGGTGCGCAACAGTCTCGACCACGGGATTGAAATGCCGGAAAAACGCCTTGAGGCGGGGAAAAATGTTGTCGGCAACCTGATTCTTTCCGCAGAACATCAGGGCGGGAATATTTGTATTGAAGTGACCGATGACGGCGCGGGGCTTAACCGTGAGCGTATCCTGGCGAAGGCCATGTCGCAGGGGATGGCGGTGAATGAAAACATGACCGACGATGAAGTAGGCATGTTGATCTTCGCGCCGGGATTCTCAACTGCGGAACAGGTCACGGATGTCTCCGGTCGCGGCGTTGGCATGGATGTGGTGAAACGTAACATTCAGGAGATGGGCGGTCACGTTGAGATCCAGTCAAAACAAGGCTCCGGCACCACGATTCGTATTCTGCTGCCGCTGACGCTGGCCATCCTCGATGGGATGTCGGTTCGCGTGGCGGGGGAAGTTTTTATCCTGCCGTTAAATGCGGTGATGGAGTCGCTGCAACCGCGTGAAGAGGATCTTCATCCGCTGGCGGGCGGCGAACGGGTTCTGGAAGTTCGCGGCGAGTATTTGCCGCTGGTCGAATTGTGGAAAGTGTTTGACGTGGACGGGGCGAAAACCGAAGCCACGCAGGGCATTGTTGTGATCCTGCAAAGCGCGGGACGCCGTTACGCGCTGCTGGTCGATCAGCTCATCGGTCAGCACCAGGTGGTGGTCAAAAATCTGGAAAGCAATTATCGCAAGGTACCGGGGATTTCCGCCGCGACGATCCTGGGCGACGGCAGCGTCGCGCTGATTGTTGATGTTTCCGCATTGCAGGGTTTAAACCGCGAACAACGTATGGCGATCACAGCCGCCTGATTGAGTGAGAAGGGAATAATATGACCGGTATGAGTAATGTAAGCAAACTGGCCGGCGAGCCGTCAGGTCAGGAATTCCTGGTGTTTACACTGGGAAATGAAGAGTACGGCATCGATATCCTGAAAGTGCAGGAGATCCGTGGCTATGACCAGGTGACGCGCATCGCCAATACACCGGCCTTTATAAAAGGGGTGACTAACCTGCGCGGCGTGATTGTCCCCATTGTCGATCTGCGCGTGAAATTCTGCGAAGGCGACGTTGAGTATGATGACAATACGGTAGTGATCGTACTGAATCTGGGGCAACGCGTCGTCGGGATAGTGGTAGACGGCGTGTCTGACGTACTGTCGTTAACGGCGGAACAGATCCGTCCGGCGCCAGAATTTGCCGTGACCTTGTCAACAGAATATTTGACGGGATTGGGCGCGCTCGGCGAGCGTATGCTGATTCTGGTGAATATCGAAAAACTGCTTAACAGCGAAGAGATGGCGCTGCTGGATATCGCAGCATCACACGTCGCGTAATAACGTTGCCGGATGGCGTCGCGCCATTCGGCAATATTCACCGTTATGCTTCCGCCAGCGGTGAGAGTGCCTCTTCATCGCCCGCGCCCAGCCCTGCATTTTGCACCGACATCGCCGCTGCGACACTGTTACTGTCAATATCGTCTTCCGGAACAGCGTATTTCCTTTTTGCAAAAGTAAAGTTATCACAGCAGGTGCCGATAACGTTGATAACTCGTTATCAGGAAGGTGCCTTATGTTTAACCGTATCCGCGTTGTCACAATGCTGATGATGGTGCTGGGGGTTTTCGCACTGCTACAGCTTGTTTCCGGTGGTTTGCTGTTTTCTTCATTACAGCATAACCAGCAAGGTTTTGTTATTTCTAACGAATTACGTCAGCAACAAAGCGAACTCACGTCGACATGGGACTTAATGCTGCAAACGCGCATTAACCTGAGCCGCTCCGCCGCACGCATGATGATGGACGCTTCTAACCAGCAGAGCAGCGCCAAAACGGATTTACTCCAGAATGCAAAAACGACCCTCGCACAGGCGGCGGCGCACTACGCCAATTTCAAAAACATGACGCCATTGCCAGCGATGGCGGAGGCCAGCGCGAACGTCGATGAAAAATATCAGCGCTATCAGGCCGCATTAGCCGAACTTATTCAGTTTCTGGACAATGGCAATATGGATGCCTACTTCGCCCAGCCAACCCAGGGAATGCAAAACGCGTTGGGCGAGGCGCTGGGCAATTACGCCCGGGTGAGCGAAAACCTGTACCGCCAGACATTTGATCAAAGCGCTCATGACTACCGTTTTGCGCAATGGCAACTGGGGGGGCTTGCGGTCGTGCTGGTGCTGATTTTGATGGTGGTTTGGTTCGGCATTCGTCATGCCCTGCTTAACCCATTAGCGCGAGTGATTACTCATATCCGTGAAATTGCCAGCGGCGATCTGACGAAAACGCTCACTGTCTCAGGACGTAATGAAATTGGCGAACTGGCGGGAACGGTTGAACATATGCAACGCTCGCTGATTGACACCGTGACGCAGGTTCGTGAAGGTTCGGATGCGATTTATTCCGGCACCAGTGAAATTGCCGCCGGTAATACCGACCTCTCTTCCCGTACCGAACAACAAGCCTCCGCTCTGGAGGAGACGGCGGCCAGCATGGAACAACTGACGGCCACCGTGAAGCAAAACGCCGATAATGCCCGTCAGGCTTCGCAACTGGCGCAAAGCGCCTCCGAGACCGCGCGTCATGGCGGCAAAGTGGTCGACGGCGTAGTAAACACTATGCACGAAATTGCCGACAGTTCGAAAAAAATCGCTGACATTATCAGCGTTATCGACGGTATTGCCTTCCAGACTAACATTCTGGCGCTGAACGCGGCGGTAGAAGCGGCGCGCGCGGGAGAGCAGGGACGCGGTTTTGCGGTCGTGGCAGGCGAGGTGCGTAATCTGGCCAGCCGCAGCGCCCAGGCGGCGAAAGAAATAAAAGCGTTGATTGAAGATTCCGTCTCGCGTGTCGATACCGGTTCTGTGCTGGTGGAAAGCGCCGGGGAAACCATGACTGACATCGTCAATGCCGTTACGCGCGTCACGGATATCATGGGCGAAATCGCCTCCGCCTCGGATGAGCAAAGCCGGGGTATCGATCAGGTCGCTTTGGCCGTTTCCGAAATGGATCGCGTAACGCAACAGAACGCCTCGCTGGTTCAGGAATCCGCAGCGGCCGCCGCCGCGCTGGAAGAGCAGGCCAGCCGTCTGACCCAGGCGGTATCGGCTTTCCGCCTGGCATCGCGACCGCTGGCGGTAAATAAGCCTGAGATGCGTTTGTCAGCGGACGCTCAGTCCGGCAATACGCCGCGGTCAGTAGCCGCCGGGGATGATGCGAACTGGGAAACCTTCTGATCGACGTGTGCTGTCGGTTCTCGATTAATTTGCGAACCCGCCGATCCCTTTCGTCTGGTTCGCATAGATAAAAGCAAAAAATGTGTAATACGGGAAGCATGGCGCTGCCGCAGGGCGCGCCCGTTGTACTTTGAATGTGATTAAGAAGGCGCTATGACATCATCTCTGCCCTCCGGGCAAACGTCAGTATTGTTACAGATGACACAGCGCCTCGCGCTGTCCGACGCGCATTTTCGTCGGATATGTCAATTAATCTATCAGCGCGCAGGGATCGTGCTGGCCGACCATAAGCGGGATATGGTTTATAACCGCCTGGTCCGTCGGCTGCGTGCCCTGGGACTGGATGATTTTGGCCGTTATCTCAGTATGCTGGAGGCTAATCAAAACAGCGCTGAGTGGCAGGCTTTTATCAACGCTCTGACTACCAACCTGACCGCTTTTTTTCGCGAGGCGCACCATTTTCCCATCCTTGCGGAACATGCGCGTCGCCGCCACGGCGAGTACCGCGTCTGGAGTGCGGCGGCATCGACAGGAGAAGAACCTTACAGTATCGCCATTACGCTGGCGGATGCGTTGGGGATGGCCCCCGGTCGCTGGAAAGTATTCGCCAGCGATATTGATACTGAAGTGCTGGAAAAAGCGAGAAGCGGTATTTATCGCCTCAGCGAACTGAAAACGTTATCGCCGCAGCAGCTACAACGTTACTTCATGCGCGGTACGGGGCCGCATGAAGGACTGGTGCGCGTGCGTCAGGAACTGGCCAATTATGTTGAATTTTCCTCCGTTAATTTGTTGGAAAAGCAGTACAACGTACCCGGTCCCTTTGACGCGATTTTTTGCCGTAACGTCATGATCTATTTTGATAAAACGACTCAGGAGGACATTCTGCGCCGTTTTGTTCCACTCCTTAAACCTGACGGACTGTTGTTTGCCGGTCACTCAGAAAACTTTAGCAACCTCGTGCGCGAGTTTAGCCTGCGCGGACAGACGGTGTATGCGCTAAGTAAGGATAAAGCATGAGTAAAATCAGGGTATTGTCAGTTGATGATTCCGCGCTAATGCGCCAAATCATGACTGAAATTATTAATAGCCATAGCGATATGGAGATGGTGGCGACTGCGCCGGACCCGTTGGTCGCCAGGGATCTCATCAAAAAATTTAATCCGGACGTATTGACCCTGGACGTTGAGATGCCGCGTATGGACGGCCTCGATTTTCTGGAAAAACTGATGCGCCTGCGACCGATGCCGGTGGTGATGGTCTCTTCGCTGACCGGGAAAGGTTCCGAAGTGACGCTACGGGCGCTGGAGTTGGGGGCCATCGATTTTGTCACTAAACCGCAGCTTGGCATTCGTGAAGGTATGCTGGCGTATAGCGAGATGATCGCCGAAAAAGTGCGTACCGCCGCGCGGGCCCGCATCGCCGCACATAAACCGATGGCGGCCCCGACAACCTTAAAAGCGGGTCCGCTGCTCAGTTCGGAAAAACTGATTGCTATCGGCGCTTCAACGGGCGGTACTGAAGCTATCCGACATGTGCTGCAACCGCTGCCGCTTTCCAGTCCGGCAGTGATTATTACGCAGCATATGCCGCCTGGCTTTACCCGCTCGTTTGCCGAGCGTCTGAATAAACTCTGTCAAATCAGCGTGAAGGAGGCGGAGGACGGCGAACGCGTATTGCCAGGTCATGCCTACATTGCGCCCGGCGACAAGCATATGGAGCTGGCGCGTAGCGGGGCGAATTATCAAATCAAAATTCATGATGGCCCGCCGGTAAACCGACATCGGCCTTCCGTGGATGTGCTGTTTCATTCGGTGGCGAAACACGCGGGGCGCAACGCCGTAGGCGTCATTCTTACGGGGATGGGCAACGATGGCGCCGCTGGAATGTTAGCGATGTACCAGGCTGGCGCCTGGACCATTGCGCAAAACGAAGCAAGTTGTGTGGTGTTCGGCATGCCGCGCGAGGCCATCAATATGGGTGGCGTAAGCGAAGTGGTCGATCTTAGCCAGGTAAGCCAGCAGATGCTGGCGAAAATCAGTGCCGGACAGGCGATACGTATTTGAACCAGGAGTAGTATTTTATGGCGGATAAAGAGCTTAAATTTTTGGTTGTGGATGACTTTTCGACCATGCGTCGTATCGTGCGCAACCTCTTAAAAGAGCTTGGATTTAACAATGTGGAAGAGGCCGAAGACGGCGTCGATGCGCTGAACAAGCTCCAGGCGGGCGGCTTTGGTTTTATTATCTCCGACTGGAACATGCCGAACATGGATGGCCTGGAGCTGCTGAAAACCATTCGCGCCGATAGCGCCATGTCGGCGTTACCCGTGTTGATGGTCACGGCGGAAGCCAAAAAAGAGAATATTATCGCCGCCGCACAGGCTGGCGCCAGCGGTTATGTCGTAAAACCGTTCACCGCAGCGACTCTGGAAGAGAAGCTCAACAAAATCTTTGAGAAACTGGGTATGTGAGGATGCGATGATGATGCAACCATCTATCAAGCCTGCTGATGAAGGCTCAGCAGGAGACATCATTGCGCGCATCGGTAGTCTGACCCGAATGCTGCGCGACAGCCTGCGTGAACTGGGGCTGGACCAGGCGATTGCCGAAGCGGCGGAGGCGATCCCTGATGCGCGCGACCGTCTGGATTACGTCGTCCAGATGACGGCGCAGGCGGCGGAACGCGCGCTAAACAGTGTCGAAGCCTCGCAGCCGCATCAGGATGCGATGGAAAAAGAGGCGAAAGCGCTAACCCAACGTTGGGACGAGTGGTTTGACAATCCGATCGAGCTTGCCGACGCCCGTGAACTGGTGACGGATACGCGCCAGTTTCTCAGGGATGTCCCGGGCCATACCAGCTTTACTAACGCGCAACTGCTGGACATCATGATGGCGCAGGATTTCCAGGATCTGACGGGTCAGGTGATCAAACGCATGATGGACGTGATTCAGGAGATTGAGCGCCAGTTGTTAATGGTGCTGCTGGAAAACATCCCGGAACAGAGCGCGCGACCAAAACGCGAGAACGAAAGCTTGCTCAACGGCCCGCAGGTGGATACCTCGAAAGCTGGCGTCGTCGCCAGTCAGGATCAGGTGGACGACCTGCTGGACAGTCTTGGCTTTTAAGCTTTTTTGACCTGATGGCGCTGCGCTTATCGGGTCCGAATCCGTCAACCCGGCCGGATACGAGACTTTCTTATCGTATCCGGCTATCTCTATTAACGCCATAAACCCCGCCTTTTTTACCGCTTACTCTGCCCATTGGCGTAAAGCGGTTCTGGCATCATTCTCGCTTATCAATCTATCCAGGGTTTGCTGCGTGGCAGAAGAGAGCGACGACGACAAAACAGAAGCCCCCACACCCCACCGACTTGAAAAAGCGCGGGAAGAAGGGCAGATCCCCCGTTCCAGAGAACTGACCTCACTGCTGATATTGCTGGTGGGCGTTTGTATTATTTGGTTCGGCGGCGAGTCGTTAGCGCGGCAGCTGGCGGGAATGCTCTCAGCAGGCCTGCACTTCGATCACCGTATGGTGAACGATCCTAACCTGATCCTGGGGCAGATAATTTTGCTGATTAAAGCGGCGATGATGGCACTGCTACCGCTCATCGCGGGCGTGGTGCTGGTGGCGCTTATCTCGCCGGTTATGCTTGGCGGCCTGATTTTTAGCGGTAAGTCGCTACAGCCAAAATTTTCTAAATTAAACCCGCTGCCGGGAATTAAGCGCATGTTTTCGGCGCAGACCGGCGCGGAACTGCTAAAAGCGGTGTTGAAATCCACTCTGGTCGGCTGCGTTACCGGCTTTTATCTCTGGCATCACTGGCCGCAAATGATGCGCCTGATGGCGGAGTCGCCGATCGTCGCAATGGGGAATGCGCTGGATCTGGTTGGACTCTGCGCGTTACTGGTGGTACTGGGCGTGATTCCGATGGTGGGATTTGACGTGTTTTTCCAGATCTTTAGCCACCTGAAAAAATTACGCATGTCGCGGCAGGACATTCGCGACGAATTTAAAGAGAGCGAAGGCGATCCGCATGTTAAGGGCAAAATTCGCCAGATGCAACGCGCCGCCGCGCAGCGCCGCATGATGGAAGATGTGCCGAAAGCGGACGTCATTGTCACTAACCCGACGCACTATTCCGTGGCGCTGCAGTATGACGAAAACAAAATGAGCGCGCCGAAAGTGGTCGCGAAGGGGGCTGGATTAATAGCGCTGCGCATTCGCGAGATCGGCGCTGAACATCGGGTTCCCACTTTAGAAGCGCCGCCGCTGGCGCGGGCATTATATCGCCACGCCGAAATCGGTCAGCAAATTCCCGGGCAGTTATATGCTGCCGTTGCGGAAGTGTTGGCCTGGGTCTGGCAGCTTAAACGCTGGCGGCTTGCGGGCGGGCAACGTCCTCCACAACCTGAGAACCTTCCGGTGCCAGAAGCGCTGGATTTTATGAACGAGAAGAATACTGATGGCTAATCTGGTCGCGATGCTGCGCCTGCCCAGCAACCTGAAATCGACGCAATGGCAAATTCTTGCCGGGCCGATCCTCATTCTGCTGATTTTGTCGATGATGGTGCTGCCGCTGCCTGCTTTTATCCTCGACTTATTGTTTACCTTTAATATTGCGCTATCGATCATGGTGCTGCTGGTGGCGATGTTTACCCAGCGCACTCTGGATTTTGCCGCGTTTCCAACCATTCTGCTGTTTACCACGCTACTGCGTCTGGCGCTTAACGTTGCCTCAACGCGCATTATTTTGATGGAAGGGCATACCGGCGCGGCGGCGGCGGGAAAGGTGGTGGAGGCGTTCGGTCATTTCCTGGTCGGCGGTAACTTCGCGATCGGGATTGTGGTTTTTATCATCCTCGTCATTATCAACTTCATGGTCATCACCAAAGGCGCCGGACGTATTGCCGAAGTCGGCGCGCGCTTTGTGCTGGATGGTATGCCCGGTAAGCAAATGGCGATTGACGCCGATCTTAATGCCGGTCTGATTGGTGAAGACGAGGCCAAAAAACGGCGTTCGGAAGTCACTCAGGAAGCCGACTTCTACGGTTCGATGGACGGGGCAAGTAAATTTGTACGCGGCGACGCCATCGCCGGTATTCTCATCATGGTCATTAACGTGGTCGGCGGGCTGCTGGTCGGCGTATTGCAGCACGGAATGAGCATAGGCAGCGCGGCGGAAAGCTACACTCTGCTGACCATTGGCGACGGCCTGGTCGCCCAGATCCCGGCGCTGGTTATCTCCACGGCGGCGGGCGTCATTGTGACCCGCGTCAGTACCGATCAGGATGTAGGCGAGCAGATGGTTGGCCAACTGTTCAGTAATCCAAGGGTGATGCTGCTGGCGGCGGCGGTGCTGGGGCTGCTTGGCATGGTGCCAGGAATGCCTAACCTGGTATTTTTACTTTTTACCGCCGCTTTGCTCGGCCTGGCATGGTGGCTGCGCGGGCGTGAAGAAAAAGCGCCGGAGGAGCCGCAGCCGGTAAAAATGCCGGAAAATAACTCGGTGGTCGAAGCCACCTGGAATGACGTACAGCTTGAGGATTCACTGGGAATGGAAGTGGGCTACCGCCTGATCCCGATGGTGGATTTTCAACAGGATGGCGAATTGCTCGGACGTATTCGCAGTATTCGTAAAAAATTCGCGCAGGATATGGGGTTCCTGCCACCGGTGGTCCACATTCGCGACAATATGGATTTACAGCCTGCGCGCTACCGTATTTTGATGAAAGGGGTAGAGATCGGCAGCGGGGACGCCTATCCGGGACGCTGGCTGGCTATTAACCCCGGCACGGCGGCGGGAACGCTACCGGGCGAGAAAACCGTCGATCCAGCTTTTGGCCTTGATGCCATCTGGATTGAAAGCGCCCTGAAAGAGCAGGCGCAAATTCAGGGCTTTACCGTCGTGGAAGCCAGTACCGTTGTGGCGACGCACCTTAACCACTTGATTGGCCAATTCTCCGCCGAACTGTTTGGCCGCCAGGAAGCGCAGCAACTGTTGGATCGTGTCTCTCAGGAGATGCCTAAACTCACGGAAGATCTGGTCCCCGGCGTCGTGACCCTCACGACTTTACACAAAGTCCTGCAAAACTTACTGGCGGAAAAAGTCCCTATTCGCGATATGCGCACCATTCTGGAAACGCTGGCGGAACATGCGCCGTTACAAAGCGATCCGCATGAATTAACCGCCGTGGTACGCGTGGCATTAGGGCGAGCGATTACGCAACAGTGGTTCCCCGGTAATGAAGAAGTGCAGGTGATTGGCCTGGATACCGCGCTGGAGCGTTTGCTGCTTCAGGCATTGCAGGGCGGCGGTGGACTTGAGCCTGGGTTGGCGGATCGCCTGCTGGCGCAGACGCAAGAAGCGCTTTCTCGCCAGGAAATGCTTGGCGCGCCGCCGGTATTACTGGTTAACCATGCGCTACGTCCATTATTGTCCCGCTTTTTGCGGCGCAGTTTACCGCAGCTGGTGGTGTTGTCGAACCTTGAGCTTTCCGATAACCGTCATATCCGCATGACGGCGACCATTGGAGGAAAATAATGCGTAAATGGCTGGCGTTGTTGCTCTTTCCCCTGACGGTTCAGGCCGCAGGCGAAGGCGCGTGGCAGGATAGCGGTATGGGCGTAACCTTAAATTACCGGGGCGTTTCCGCATCGTCTTCGCCATTGTCGGCGCGTCAGCCGGTTTCCGGTGTGATGACACTGGTCGCCTGGCGTTATGAACTGAATGGCCCGACTCCCGCGGGCTTACGGGTACGTTTATGTTCCCAGTCCCGTTGCGTAGAACTTGATGGTCAGAGTGGCACGACCCACGGTTTTGCTCATGTTCCCGCAGTCGAGCCGCTCCGCTTTGTCTGGGAAGTCCCCGGCGGCGGCCGACTTATCCCGGCGTTAAAAGTGCGGAGCAATCAGGTGATTGTGAACTACCGCTAACCGCCCCTTTCTTTGCCAGGTAGCAGACCTGACTCTCTTTTTGAATAAATAGAAACGCCGTTTTATAAAATGGTGAGGTAGGTTGCCGAACTCTTTGTGTTTTTGCCATTTACGCTCTGGCAATGGCAGAAACAAAAAGGTTTCCGCCCAGCTTAGCTTTTACTGTAGCGAATCGACTGCGTCGGCGGTAAAACTGCACGCAGCACTGAATTCGACATTACACAGAGGTTAAGCAAATGATGGTTTATCCAGTCAAACACAGTCCGCTATTGCGTCAGCCTGAGCATTTTATCGCCAGAGATGAACTAAAAGCCCTGGTGCAAAAGGTGACGCATAACCTGGTCAATATTAAAGATGAGACAGGCGAATTTTTATTGCGACTGGACGACGGACGCGTGATCGATACTAAAGGCTGGGCCGGATGGGAGTGGACGCACGGCGTGGGCCTGTACGGAATGTATCACTATTACCAACAGACCGGCGACCAGACGATGCGTAAGATCATTGATGACTGGTTTGCCGATCGTTTTGCGGAAGGCGCGACGACGAAAAACGTTAATACGATGGCGCCGTTTTTAACGCTGGCGTATCGCTATGAAGAGACGCGTAATCCAGCGTATTTACCGTGGCTGGAAACGTGGGCCGAATGGGCGATGAATGAAATGCCCCGTACCGATCACGGCGGAATGCAGCACATCACGCTGGCGGAGGAAAATCATCAGCAGATGTGGGACGACACGCTAATGATGACGGTGCTGCCGCTGGCGAAAATCGGTAAGCTGTTGAACCGGCCGGAATATGTGGAAGAGGCAACCTATCAGTTCCTGCTACACGTGCAGAATTTGATGGATAAAGAGACGGGGCTGTGGTTCCACGGCTGGAGCTATGACGGTCATCATAACTTCGCTAACGCTCGCTGGGCGCGCGGCAACAGTTGGCTGACCATTGTGATCCCGGATTTTCTTGAACTGCTGGACTTACCGGAAAATAATGCCGTGCGCCGTTATCTGGTCCAGGTACTGAATGCGCAGATCGCCGCGCTGGCGAAATGTCAGGATGAAAGCGGTTTGTGGCATACGCTGCTTGACGATCCGCACTCTTATCTTGAGGCGTCGGCGACGGCGGGTTTTGCCTACGGTATTCTTAAAGCGGTGCGCAAACGCTATGTCGAACGGCACTATGCGCAGGTGGCGGAAAAAGCTATTCGGGGGATAGTGAAACATATCTCGCCGGAAGGTGAACTGCTGCAAACGTCATTTGGCACTGGCATGGGCCACGATCTCGATTTTTACCGTCATATTCCGTTGACCTCTATGCCTTACGGGCAGGCGATGGCTATGCTGTGTTTGACGGAATATCTGCGTAACTATTTCTGATGTATGCGGATATTCCGGTCGTATCCTTGTCTGATGGCGCTTTGCTTATTTGACTATGGCGCCTGACCCGACTGTGTGGTATCAGCCTGTGGATCAAACAGGTGGTCAAGGATTTTTCGCATGATGGGCGCGGCGGTAACGCCGTCGCTTCCGCCGTTTTCCAGAATCAAGGCAATAGCGACCTTAGGGTTTTTATACGGTGCAAAAGCGGTATAAAACACATGATCGCGCAGGCGAATGGGGATCATTTTCGCGTTGTAGGTCTGATTTTCTTTCAGGCTAAACACCTGCGACGTGCCGCTTTTGGCCGCAATGCCGTAGGGCGCTGTGTGAAAGAACTTATAGCCCGTTCCGTTGGGTGCATTCGCCATGCCATACATCGCCTGACGCACCAGTCCCCAGTATGGCGACGCCGGATCGGCTATCTGTGCCGGTGTTCCTGAAGGGCGATACGGAACCACCGTTTTGCCGCTCTCTTCATTGAGTAACAGGTGAGGGGCAATCACCTTACCGTTGTTGATGAGCGCCACCATCGCTTTTACCATCTGGATGGGGGTGGCAATCCAGTAACCCTGGCCGATGCCGACAGAAATGGTATCGCCCTGATACCAGGCTTTTTTATGGACCCGCTGTTTCCATGCGCGGCTGGGAAGCAGCCCGTCATACTCTTCATTAAGGTCGATGCCCGTCGGTTTGCCATAGCCGAACTGAGACAACATCGTGTCGATACGGTCAATACCCATCATATAAGCGACCTGATAGAAAAAGGTATCCGCAGACTCCTCAATCGCTTTAGTGACATCCAGCATACCGTGTCCGGTTTTTTTCCAGTCCCGGTAATGCCGCTGCGTGCCGGGAAGCGTCCAGGTTGGCGCGCCAAAGAAGGTGGTTTGCGGCGTAATAATCCCGCATAACAGCGCGGACATCGCCATATAGGGTTTAACCGTTGACGCCGGGGGATAAAGCCCTTGCGTCACGCGGTTGATCAGCGGCAGATTTTTATCGTGCAGCAGTTTGCCGTAATCCTGAGAGCTAATGCCTTTTACAAAGGGGTTCGGGTCGTAGCTGGGCATAGATACCATCGCCAGCACTGAACCATCGTGCGGATCTTCAACCAGTACGGCAGCACGCTGCCCGGCCAGCAAACTTTCAATGTACTCTTGTAAATGGAGATCCAGCGTCAGGTGAATGTTCTTACCCGCGATGGGAGGAACGTCTTTCAGCAGGCGGACAATACGCCCGTGATTATCCACCTCGACCTCCTGATAACCGGTTTTGCCATGAAGATCGTTTTCGTAGTAACGCTCAATCCCCTGTTTACCGATGTTATGGTCCGCCGCGTAATTCTCTGCCAGCCCTTTTTTATCCAGCGCTTTAAGGTCGTTATCGTTTATCTTTGACACGTAACCGAGAACATGCGCCAGCTCCGCGCCGTAAGGATACTGCCGATCCTGATAGCTATTGATCGTGACGCCGTTGAAATGAAACTGATTGACCGCAAAGCGTGCGATTTCAACATCCGTTAGCGCGTTTTTGAGCACTACCGGACGATAGCGGCTACTGGATTTTAGCGCGCGGCGAAAGTCGGCGATATCGTCGGGGGAGAGATCAACAATAGGGGTGAGCTGTTTTAGCAGCGCATCCATATCGGCAATTTTATAGGGCGTAACCGCGATATCATACCAGGTTACGTTACGCACCAGCGGAATGCCGTTGCGATCGTAAATGATGCCACGCGTGGGCGCGACGGGTAGCATCTTGATATCGTTCTCATTCGAACGGGTGGTGTAGTAGTGGTGCTGGCGGATTTGCAAGTTATAGAGGTTGAAGATCAGGATACCAAAGCAGACAACCACTACACCAAACGCCACAATCACACGTCTCAGGAAGAGTTTCTCTTCCGCATCAAAGTCTTTAAAAGTCATTACCTGTACCTGAACAATCCGCCGCCTAATGATACGGGGCGGTCAGCGCCAGCACAGGTAAAAGATGTTCCATCTCTCTATAGAAATGTGTCATTCCTTGTGATTTGTTACAGATATACCGCTGTGGCAATAAAAAGGCCTGAGTCCGTTACCCGGAGTCAGGCCTGATGATGTTAACGACGGCGCGTTTACATGCGTTCTACGGTTTCGATACCCAACGTATCCAGACCCAGTTTCAGCGTCTTCGCCGTCAGTTGCGCCAGTTTTAGGCGGCTATTGCGAACCGCGTCATTCTCGGCGCTGAGAATAGGGCAGTGCTCGTAGAAGCCGGAGAACAGCCCGGCGACGTCATACAGATACGCGCACATGACGTGCGGCGTACCTTCACGCGCGACCACCGTCAGGGTTTCTTCAAACTGCAGCAGACGGGCAGCGAGTTGCGCTTCGCGATCTTCGCTAATGATAACCGGCGCGCTCGCCAGCGCCTGCTCGTCGATGTCCGCTTTACGGAAAACAGACAGCACACGCGTATAGGCATACTGCATATAAGGAGCGGTATTGCCTTCGAAAGCCAACATATTATCCCAGTCGAAGATATAGTCAGTGGTGCGGTTTTTTGACAAATCAGCGTATTTCACCGCGCCAATACCGACGGCGTTAGCCAGTTTTTCCAGCTCGTCAGCCGGCATATCCGGGTTCTTCTCCGCCACCAGACGACGCGCGCGCTCCAGCGCCTCATCCAGCAGGTCCGCCAGTTTCACCGTACCGCCCGCGCGAGTTTTAAACGGTTTACCGTCTTTACCCAACATCATGCCGAACATGTGATGTTCCAGCGGAACGGAATCCGGCACATAACCGGCTTTACGCACAATGGTCCAGGCCTGCATCAGGTGCTGGTGCTGACGGGAGTCAATGTAGTAGAGCACGCGGTCGGCGTGCAGCGTTTCGTAACGGTATTTGGCGCAGGCGATATCGGTAGTGGTATACAGATAACCGCCATCTTTCTTCTGAATAATGACGCCCATCGGGTCGCCTTCCTTGTTTTTAAACTCATCAAGGAAAACCACCGTTGCGCCCTCGCTTTCAACCGCCAGGCCTTTGGCTTTCAGATCGGCGACGATGCCCGGCAGCATCGGATTATACAGACTTTCGCCCATCACATCGTCACGCGTCAGAGTGACGTTCAGACGATCATAGGTGATCTGGTTTTGCGTCATCGTGATATCAACCAGCTTACGCCACATCTCACGGAAATAGGTATCACCGCTCTGCAATTTGACGACGTAGTTACGCGCGCGCTCGGCAAACGCTTCATCTTCGTCATAATGCTTTTTCGCATCGCGGTAGAATCCTTCGAGATCCGCCAGCGCCATGTCGCCCGCGTTTTCCTGCTGCTGTTTTTCCAGCCAGGCGATAAGCATACCGAACTGGGTGCCCCAGTCGCCGACGTGGTTAGCGCGAATAACATGATGGCCCAGAAACTCCAGCGTGCGTACTGCCGCATCGCCGATAATCGTGGAGCGTAGATGACCAACGTGCATCTCTTTCGCGACGTTGGGCGCGGAGTAGTCGACGACAATTGTTTGACGAGTCGGCTGAGAAACGCCCAGACGATCGGAGGCCAGCGCCTGTTGCACCTGTTCAGCGAGAAAAGCCGGTTCGAGGAAAATATTGATAAAGCCAGGGCCGGCGATTTCAACCTTGCTGGCGATGCCGCTGAGATCCAGATGAGTCAGCACCTGCTCTGCAAGTTGTCGGGGGGCCATACCCAGTTTTTTCGCAACTGCCATCATGCCGTTGGCCTGATAGTCGCCGAACTGAACTTTGGCTGACTGACGAACCTGGGGCTCGCAATCTGCAGGCGCGCCTGCAGCAATCATGGCCTGACTAACTTTTTCTGAGAGAAGAGCCTGAATATTCACCGGAATACCTTACGTTTATGAAGCGGGCTGTATTGCCCGCGCCAGTTTAAGAATTAGGGCGGGAGTATACTGCAAATGCCCGTTGGCGTCAGCATTGCGCGCGCGGCGCGTCGCCTGAAATATACGCAACAATAATCTGCATAAGCATTCAATAAACGCCCAATCAAATCAAAGGTTGGTTGCCGGGGCGCAACAGCGTAAATTAGCGGTTTTCACAGCAAGAAGAGCGTCCTGATATGGCGAACTGGCAACACATTGATGAACTGCATGATATTTCCGCAGATTTACCGCGATTCACTCTGGCGTTCAGAGAACTTTCCACTCGCCTTGGTCTGCAGATTAGCACCCTTGAGGCCGATCACATTTCATTGCGCTGTCACCAGAATACGACGGCGGAGCGTTGGCGTCGCGGTTTTGAACAATGCGGCGAGCTACTGTCGGAAAATATCATCAACGGCAGGCCGATTTGTCTGTTTAAACTGCATGAACCGGTATGTGTGGAACACTGGCGGTTTTCTGTTATTGAATTACCGTGGCCGGGAGAAAAACGCTATCCACACGAAGGGTGGGAGCATATTGAAATCGTGCTGCCCGGCGAGCCGGAGACCTTGAACGCGAGGGCTCTGGCGTTGTTGTCGGATGAGGGGCTTAGTCAGCCGGGGATAGTGGTTAAAACCAGTTCGCCACAGGGCGAGCATGAACGTTTGCCAAACCCTACGCTGGCCGTGACCGATGGCCGCATCACGGTAAAATTTCATCCATGGTCGATTGAAGCGATTGTCGCCAGCGAACAGGCGGCCCATTAACCTGCCGAGCGGAGTGAATATGGCGTTACTTGAGATCTGTTGTTACAGCATGGAATGCGCGCTCACCGCGCAGCGAAACGGCGCGGATCGTATCGAACTGTGCGCCGCGCCGAAAGAAGGGGGGCTTACGCCTTCGCTGGGTGTCTTACGCAGCGTGCGTGAGCATATTACGATTCCCGTACATCCGATTATTCGTCCTCGCGGCGGGGATTTTTACTACACTGACGGCGAATTTGCCGCCATGCTGGAAGATATTCGCCTCGTCAGAGAGTTGGGTTTTCCCGGGCTGGTTACTGGCGTGTTGACCGTTGATGGGGATGTCGATATGTCGCGAATGGAAAAAATAATGGCGGCGGCCGGACCGCTGGCGGTGACATTCCACCGCGCCTTCGATATGTGCGCTAATCCCTTCAATGCGCTAAAGAATCTGGCTGACGCAGGCGTAGCAAGAGTACTGACTTCCGGACAAAAAGCCGATGCGGCGCAAGGTTTATCAATAATTATGGAACTTATTGCCCAGGGGGATGCTCCAACCATTATGGCTGGTGCGGGGGTTCGTGCAAATAACCTGCAGAATTTCCTCGATGCCGGAGTACGGGAAGTACACAGTTCCGCCGGAGTCTTACTGCCTTCGCCGATGCGCTATCGCAATCAGGGGTTATCGATGTCTGCCGATATACAGGCGGACGAGTATTCTCGCTATAGGGTAGAGGGTGCGGCGGTCGCTGAAATGAAAGGAATCATTGTTCGCCATCAGGCCAAATGATTTTTACCGTTGCATCATGTCGCCCAATATGATGCTTGCTCGTACCAGGCCCCTGCCAATTCAACAGGGGCCTTTTTTTCTCCTTCATATTTCAAGCCGCAGCAGCGTTGGCCGCCTCGCGCACCCCGGTCACGTAGCTACCTACGTTCCCGGGGATTTGCTGCGTTGCCGCCTTGCTGCAACTTGAACTATTTTGGAGAAACGGTGCTATACGTAACGGTCATTCGGCAATCCATCACGGTTTACGCGCAATCAGCACCGCGCGCTGCGGGGCGGGATAGCCTTCCACCGTCTTGCTGCGATCGTTCGGGTCGAGGAAATCGGCCAGCGACTCGGTAACCATCCATTCGGTACGGCGCTGCTCTTCGGTGGTAGTGACGCAGACATCGGCGATACGCACGTCAATAAAGCCGCATTTTTCCAGCCATTTTTTTAATGCCGGCGCGGAAGGAATAAAATAGACGTTACGCATCTGCGCGTAGCGGTCACCCGGCACCAAAACGGTATTTTCGTCGCCGTCGATGACCAGCGTTTCCAGTACCAGTTCACCCTCGTTGACCAACTGATCTTTTAACTGCCACAGATGTTCCAGCGGCGAGCGACGGTGATAAAGCACCCCCATCGAGAAGACGGTATCAAATGCTTTCAGTGCCGGGAGTTGTTCAATGCCCAACGGCAGCAGATGCGCGCGCTGATCGTTACCCAACAGTTTACGCACCGCCTCAAACTGGCAGAGGAAAAGCTGTGTAGGATCGATGCCGACCGCCAGATGTGCGCCCGCGCCAATCATCCGCCACAGGTGATAGCCGCTGCCGCAGCCGACATCAAGGATCGTCCGGCCGGTTAAATCTGACAGATGCGGCAGTACGCGATCCCACTTCCAGTCTGAGCGCCATTCGGTATCAATATCTACGCCATAAAGCGAGAACGGGCCTTTACGCCACGGCATCAGATTACGCAGCAATGTATCAATACGCTTTAGCTGACCTTCGCTGAGCGGCGTTTCGCTTTCCGCCGTGACACTGTGCAGTAAATCCAGCCGCCAGGGCGTAATTTCCGGTAAAAATTCTACCGCGTTCGACCACTGTTTAAACAAGCCATGCTGCTGCTCGCGTTGCCAGGCGGCAATCTGCGCGGGCAATGTTTCCAGCCAGTGGGAGAGGTGATTTTTAGCAATGAGCTGATAAAAGTTACCAAACTCGATCATGCGGCAACTCCGGCTTTTAACGCGACAAGCGACCCGAAATTAAAGCACTGGAACCACAGTTCACTGTGTTCGAAACCCGCCTGACGCAGGCGCGCTTTATGTGTTTCCACCGAGTCGGTGAGCATCACGTTTTCCAGCATACTGCGCTTCTGGCTGATCTCCAGTTCGCTGTACCCATTAGCGCGTTTAAAATCGTGGTGCATGTTGAATAACAGCTCGCCCACTTTCGCGTCTTCAAAGCTAAATTTTTCCGACAGTACCAGCGCGCCGCCGGGATTCAACCCCAGGTAAATCTTATCCAGCAATGCCTGGCGTTCGGCAGGTTCAAGGAATTGCAGGGTAAAATTCAGCACCACCATCGAGGCGTTTTCAATAGTGATATCGCGGATATCGCCTTCAACGACTTCAACCGGCGTAGGCGCTTTATACGCATCAATATGACGGCGGCAGCGTTCAATCATGGCCGGGGAGTTATCGACGGCGATAATGCGACAATGCTCATGGCGGATATTACGCCGAACAGACAGCGTCGCGGCACCCAGCGAGCAGCCCAGATCGTAGACCTGCGTGTTCGGCTGCACAAAGCGTTCAGCTAACATGCCGATCATGGAGATGATGTTGGAGTAGCCTGGTACCGAACGCTGAATCATGTCGGGGAAAACTTCGGCTACTCGTTCATCAAAAGTCCAGTCGCCGAGACGGGCGATAGGCGCAGAAAAAAGCGTGTCGCGGTGAGACATAACGTATACATCCGGGAAAAATAAAGGCGCATATTGTGCGCTAATACAGGGAGAAAACCAACTCCCAGGGCATATACCACAGGTTTGCCAGCACCATCAGCAACAATGCGCACCAGGTCGCGCTCATCCCCGCCCGCCGCCAGCGGAACAGGCGGTGGTGAAAACCGTAATAATGCATCAGCCGACCGGCGATTAAAATGATGCCGCAGATATGCACCATCCACGTTTCGGCGCCGTTCATTTCCATAAACAGCAGCAGCACCAGCGCGACAGGAATATATTCCACCGCGTTGCCATGAATACGGATGGCGCTTTGCAATTCGCTAAAACCGCCGTCGCCATAGGCGACACGGTACTGCATTCGCAAGCGAACGACATTAAAAGAGAACTTCATTAATAATAACGCACCCAAAACGGCATACAGCGCGCTTACCATACAAACTCCCTTTTAAAATGGCTGATGGCACTGTCTATGATAGGGGGCATTTTCAGAAAAGAGAAGATTGCTGTGGAATGGACGGAGCAGTGCCGATTTCCGGTAAGACGCTGCGTAAATCATGCCAAAGCGTATTCACCAGTTCCGGCGCCTGCGCGATATCCGGAGTATGTAAAAACAGAAAAGGCGTGGTGGTCTGCCGCCACTGCGGGAGTTTCTGCAACCAGGCGGCGAAAAACTCACGGTTTTGCGCCATATTATCGCTACCGATAAAACGCACCATCGGATGGCTGGCCGTCACGACCGCATGTACCGGGACTTTGGGTTTTTTTCGCTGCGCGTCGCGGACGGCCTCGCTGTGGGGATGGGCGGCATGTACCGGACGACTATCCAGGATCACGCGGTTTACGCCGCGCGCGTGTAACCCGCGATTGAGCCGCTGTTCATCCTCACCCTTGTCAAAAAAACACGGATGACGAACTTCTACGCCATAGGTAAACGTGGCGGGGAGCGCATCAAGAAACTGCCATAAGGCGGGGAGATCGCGCGGTCCAAAGGCGGCGGGCAACTGCAGCCAGTATTGGCCAATACGCGTTTCCAGCGGCGCCAGACGGGTAAAAAACGCCTGTACCAGATCGTCGCAATGGCGCAGCGCGGCCTGGTGAGAAATGGTGGCGGGAAATTTAAAGCAAAAACGGAAATCGTCCGTAGTTTGCGCATACCAGCGATCGACAATTTCCGCTTTCGGCAGCGCGTAAAGCGTGGTGTTGCCCTCCACGCAGTTAAAGTGGCGGGCATACTCTTCCAGACTGGTGATGCCGAGCCGCGCCCATTTCGGGTGCGACCATTGCGGCAAGCCAATGTAGATCATAAGGCGTTTAAAATATCCTCTACGCTGCGTACCCGGCCAATGCGCGGGAAAATATGCGTCATACTGCTCTGATGCTGCTCACTGCTGGCGGCGCTACAGGTATCTTCGGCAATAATAAGGTTAAATCCCAACTCCCAGGCGTTACGCGCTGTGGATTCGACGCCGATATTGGTTGAGATTCCGCACAATATAATGGTGTCGATACCCCGGCGGCGAAGCTGTAATTCCAGGTCGGTGCCGTAAAACGCGCCCCACTGGCGTTTAGTCACTTCCAGATCGCTGTCCTTTTTACCCAATGCCGTAGGCCAGGTCCACCAGTTTTCCGGCAACGCGTGCGCAGGCGTTGCGGCATCCACCGGCTGTTTTAACGCTTCGGCATAATCATCAGACCATCCGACGCGTACCATAACCACGGGCGAGCCGTTGGCGCGACACTTTTCCGCCAGCCGCGCGGCGCGGGCGACCACCTCATTTGCCGTATACGGGCCGCCGGCAAACGGAAGAATTCCTTCCTGTAAATCAATAACCACCAGGGCGGTTGTGGTCGCGTTGAGTTTCAGCATGATAATCACTCTCCTAAAAATAGCGGATTTCACTACACCTTAAGCGCGATTAAAGGGGAAAGCGGCGACAAATATTGTTAATTTTTGTGAGCATACGCAATACCCGCGTGAAAAAGCCGGATACAGTCAGTATGAACCAGGCGTCGATCCCGCATGAAACGGGCAAGTTATCGCTCCCATGCTGGATTGACTCTTATCGTGCGGCAGAATTTCCAGTATAATAGCCGCCTTTTTTCATCCAGTTGTGACATACAGCTAAAGCTGCGACTTCGTCGCCTGCATGGCAGGCAACAATCCGCCTGCGGCTAAGTTAAGGGATATCTCATGCGTACAGAATATTGCGGACAGCTACGTCTGTCCCACGTGGGGCAGCAGGTGACTCTGTGTGGTTGGGTCAACCGTCGTCGTGATCTTGGCAGCCTGATCTTTATCGATATGCGCGACCGCGAAGGTATTGTGCAGGTGTTCTTCGATCCGGATCGTGCGGACGCGTTAAAGCTGGCCTCTGAACTGCGTAATGAGTTCTGCATTCAGGTTACGGGCACCGTGCGTGCGCGTGACGCGAAAAACGTCAATGCGGATATGGCGACCGGCGAAATTGAAGTGCTGGCGTCCTCTCTCACTATCATCAACCGCGCAGACTCACTGCCGCTTGACGCTAACCACGTTAATACCGAAGAGGCGCGTCTCAAGTACCGCTATCTGGATTTGCGTCGTCCGGAAATGGCGCAGCGCCTGAAAACTCGCGCCAAAATTACCAGCCTGGTGCGTCGTTTTATGGACGATCACGGTTTCCTTGATATTGAAACGCCGATGCTGACCAAAGCCACGCCGGAAGGCGCGCGCGACTATCTGGTGCCTTCGCGCGTGCACAAAGGCAAATTCTACGCGTTGCCGCAGTCGCCGCAGCTGTTCAAACAGCTTCTGATGATGTCCGGTTTCGATCGTTACTATCAGATAGTCAAATGCTTCCGTGATGAAGACTTACGTGCTGACCGTCAGCCGGAGTTTACTCAGATCGACGTCGAGACCTCCTTCATGACCGCGCCACAGGTGCGCGAAGTGATGGAAGCGCTGGTGCGCCATTTGTGGCTGGAAGTGAAAGGCGTGGATCTGGGGGATTTCCCGGTCATGACGTTTGCCGAAGCGGAACGTCGCTACGGTTCCGACAAGCCAGACCTGCGTAACCCGATGGAACTGGTAGATGTCGCTGACCTGCTGAAATCGGTAGAGTTCGCGGTCTTCGCGGGCCCGGCTAACGATCCGAAAGGCCGCGTGGCAGCGCTGCGTGTGCCTGGCGGCGCACAGCTTAGCCGTAAGCAGATCGACGATTACGGTAACTTTGTTAAGATCTACGGCGCGAAAGGACTGGCATATATCAAAGTTAACGAGCGCGCGAAAGGTCTGGACGGGATTAACAGTCCGGTGGCCAAGTTCCTGACCGCCGACATCGTCGACGCTATCCTTGAACGTACCGGCGCGCAGGACGGCGACATGATCTTCTTCGGCGCAGATAACAAAAAAGTGGTTGCTGATGCGCTGGGCGCGCTGCGTCTGAAACTGGGCAAAGACCTGAGCCTGACCGACGAAGACAAATGGGCGCCGCTGTGGGTGATTGACTTCCCGATGTTCGAAGACGACGGCGAAGGCGGTCTGACCGCGATGCACCATCCGTTCACCGCCCCGCGTGACATGACGGCGTCTGAACTGAAAACTGCGCCGGAAGAAGCCGTCGCTAACGCTTACGATATGGTGATTAACGGCTATGAAGTGGGCGGCGGTTCGGTGCGTATTCACAACGGTGAAATGCAGCAAACCGTATTTGGTATTCTCGGTATCAATGAGCAGGAGCAGCGCGAGAAGTTCGGCTTCCTGTTGGATGCGTTGAAATACGGTACGCCGCCGCATGCGGGCCTGGCGTTTGGTCTGGACCGTCTGACCATGCTGTTGACCGGCACCGATAATATTCGTGATGTTATCGCCTTCCCGAAAACGACCGCCGCCGCGTGTCTGATGACCGAAGCGCCGAGTTTCGCCAACCAGGCAGCGTTGACGGAGTTGGGGATTCAGGTTGTAAAGAAAGCCGAGAATAACTGATATGAACAATGTACACGACATCATTCGCGTGATATCGCGGCGGCCCGCAGGGGCGAGTCTCATCCGTCACCCAACAGCCAACAACGAGGTCGCGTGAAGGATAAAGTGTACAAGCGCCCCGTTTCGGTCCTGGTGGTTATTTTCGCGCAGGATACGAAACGGGTGCTAATGTTGCAGCGACGCGATGACCCGGATTTTTGGCAGTCAGTGACTGGCAGCATAGAAGAAGGGGAGACCGCGTTGCAGGCCGCCGTACGTGAAGTCAAAGAGGAGGTCACGATTGATGTTGCGGCAGAGCAACTGACCTTAATCGACTGCCAACGTACGGTGGAGTTTGAAATTTTTTCACATTTACGTCATCGCTATGCGCCGGGCGTCATGCACAATACAGAATTCTGGTTCTGCCTTGCGTTACCGCATGAGCGGCAGGTGATATTCACTGAACATCTGACGTACCAGTGGCTTGATGCGCCTGACGCGGCGGCGCTTACCAAGTCCTGGAGTAACCGGCAAGCGATTGAAGAGTTTGTCATTAACGTCGCCTGAAAAGGCGCGCTTTTTTTGAGGAAATATTTATGGCAGGTCATAGTAAATGGGCCAACACCAGACATCGTAAAGCTGCGCAAGATGCCAAGCGCGGTAAAATCTTCACTAAAATTATTCGTGAACTGGTAACGGCAGCTAAATTGGGCGGCGGCGATCCGGATGCCAACCCGCGTCTGCGCGCGGCTGTAGATAAAGCGCTGGCCAACAACATGACCCGCGACACTCTGAACCGTGCCATCGCTCGCGGTGTGGGTGGTGATGAAGACTCGAACATGGAAACCATCATCTATGAAGGTTATGGTCCTGGTGGCACGGCCATTATGATTGAGTGTCTGAGTGACAACCGTAACCGTACCGTAGCGGAAGTGCGTCATGCTTTCAGCAAGTGCGGCGGTAATCTGGGTACCGATGGCTCAGTGGCGTACCTGTTCAGTAAGAAAGGGGTCATCTCCTTTGAGAAAGGCGATGAAGACACCATCATGGAAGCTGCTCTGGAAGCTGGCGCGGAAGATGTTGTGACCTATGATGATGGCGCGATTGATGTTTACACTGCCTGGGAAGAGATGGGCAAAGTGCGTGACGCGCTGGAAGCGGCGGGTCTGAAAGCGGACAGCGCCGAAGTGTCCATGATCCCGTCAACCAAAGCGGATATGGATGCGGAAACCGCGCCGAAACTGCTACGTCTGATCGATATGCTGGAAGACTGTGACGATGTTCAGGAAGTCTACCATAACGGTGAGATCTCTGATGAGGTGGCGGCGACCCTGTAATGGTGCTGCTAAACGCCGGCGGGCAGGGGGTATAGCGTGTCGATTATTCTCGGTATTGACCCCGGCTCGCGCATTACCGGTTATGGCGTTATCCGCCAGGTAGGCAGACAACTGACCTATCTGGGCAGCGGATGTATTCGTACCAAAGTCGATGATTTGCCGTCTCGTTTGAAGCTCATATACGCAGGCGTGACGGAAATCATCACGCAGTTCCAGCCGGACTATTTTGCTATCGAACAGGTGTTTATGGCGAAGAACGCCGATTCAGCCCTCAAGCTGGGACAGGCGCGCGGCGTCGCGATTGTCGCCGCGGTCAATCAGGAACTGCCCGTGTTTGAATACGCAGCGCGTCAGGTGAAGCAAACCGTCGTCGGTATTGGTAGCGCGGAAAAAAGCCAGGTACAGCATATGGTTCGTACGTTGCTAAAGCTCCCCGCTAACCCGCAGGCCGATGCCGCGGATGCGCTGGCTATCGCCATTACGCATTGCCACGTTAGCCAGAACGCGATGCAAATGAGCGAGAGCCGACTCAATCTGGCGCGGGGAAGGTTGCGCTAAATCATTCTCCCTCAGCCTCGCGTTGAGGGTTTTCAATTCCACAGGCGCTAATTAATTCTAAATTGGGATGTTGCCACAGGCTGGCTGGCGTCACCGTCTTACGATCCCACGGGATTGAACCTAAAAACCAGAATTTCCAGAAGGCGAGTTTCGCATCAGGATTGCTGTGAAGTAATTCTTCGAATGTCTCAATATCGCCTACCGGAATACACAATGCTTCTTTATAGATATCAAACACAAATTTCGAGCAGAACTGGCGCGATGACTCGTATTTAAACCCCGTGTGATAAAACTTATTCAGCCGGGCGGGAACCTGTTCCATGATGGCGAGTTTCTGTTCGACCGTCAGGCCGCCGCACAGGCGACGAACGGCGTAACGTTGTCCGGCTGAACGTTGTATAAACAGTGACAGCGTGGTGACGGTTGAGAGGGGGACGCGACTTTCCGCCACCAGATAGTCATCACCATTATGACCAATAATAATCCCAACATGGTTGCTCCAGCACTGTGAAGCGGTGGATATCTGGCCGAAAAGCGCGGCACCTATACAGGTAAAGACGATATCCCCGGTTTCATATTGGACAGAATAATGTTTTTTCATCTCTGCATTCCATTATTTGAAATAAATTCCTTTTATTTATTCTACAGGGTAGTTAGCATTATACCAGATAAATGACAAGCCTTAGGCTCATCGAAATATGTATGGTGAATATTTCATTTATTGGAATTAATGTCGCAAATATATTTGGGGGGGATTAAGGTGGTAAATTTCTCATCATCTGATCTCTCATATTGACAGGGAGTATGACGTGGTTGATGATAAACCAATGAGAATAGGTTGGGTATTTTATTTTTCTTATATTTTTGTTGCTATTATCTTTCATCTGTTTATTAGTTTTTGTTATTGTTTGAGTATTGATATGGCAGAGGCTAATACTGTTGTTTTTTTATTAAAGCCAGGGACGATTTCATTATTATTTTTGCTTCTCCCTGCCAGGCGGTTCAGGACCAGACTGTTGGCAACATTGAGTTCAGTTTTCATTACCTTAGTATTTAACCAGTGGCATTTGGTTGCCGGGAATAAAGAACTGGTTTTGTGCCTGCAGGCAGCGTGCTTTATGGCTTTCCTGGCTATGACATCGGTAAAAAAATCCGGGTGGATGATTAGCGCATCATTATTTTTGGTTTGTGCGGCCGGAACGATTCGCCAGTGCTGGCTGGAACAGCTGTTTAACGCTGCCGATATATATATTGTTGATGATGGGCGGAGCTGTGGCGCCAGCGGCCACTGCTTCCAGTATATTGCAGCAAAAGGCCGTGGGTTAGCAGCAAAACGACAGGCACTTTTTAGTAGCGAAGAGTATGTGAATATTTATTATAGTTATTCAGAAGGGATGCCAGCCGTGAATTTCGATGGCATGAAAAATGAGTTTGTACAATATTTATTGTGTCATGGCGAATTAAAATCTGTTGCGCGCGACGATAAAACAACATGCGATTAAATTCAGCGCTAGTGGTTAATATTATTAAATCTATTCTCGGGTCTGTTTTTTTGGAGGCCCGATGTTCCGCTGTTGGCATTCGTACTGGATACATTATTAGTGTTATCAGGATACTCATTATTGAAGACTACCGAACGTGCGCCACGGCATGTTGGCAAAAAGTTATTCGCGTAGGACGCAAAAAGTTGTCAATGAGTGTACGACTTATTTTGTACGCAGCGGGGAGCGTACCCGTCGTTAACCATCACGGGTTGTTGGAGTAGAGAAATATCGGGATAAGTGTTTTTCATCTGGATAAACATCCAGTCTTTTTTTATGATAGTGCATTATCTTTTCAGCCCTTTACGCAGGAGCGTCATGTGATAGGCAGACTCAGAGGCATTATTCTCGAAAAACAACCCCCGATCGTGCTGCTGGAGACAGGGGGAGTAGGCTATGAAGTACATATGCCTATGACCTGCTTTTACGAGCTGCCGGAGGCCGGGCAGGAGGCAATCGTCTTCACCCACTTCGTGGTGCGTGAAGATGCGCAGTTGCTGTACGGATTCAACAATAAGCAAGAGCGCACGCTGTTTAAAGAGCTAATTAAAACGAATGGCGTCGGGCCTAAGCTGGCGCTGGCGATTCTCTCCGGCATGTCGGCGCAGCAGTTCGTCAATGCGGTTGAGCGCGAAGAGCTTGGCGCACTGGTGAAGCTGCCGGGTATCGGCAAGAAAACCGCCGAAAGGCTGATTGTCGAAATGAAAGACCGCTTTAAAGGGCTACATGGCGATCTCTTTACGCCAGCGGTCGATCTGGTATTGACGTCGCCGGCCAGCCCAACCTCGGAAGATGCAGAACAAGAAGCAGTTGCTGCGCTGGTGGCGCTGGGTTATAAACCGCAAGAAGCCAGTCGGATGGTAAGCAAGATCGCCCGTCCGGATGCAAGCAGTGAAACACTGATTCGCGACGCGTTACGCGCCGCGTTATGAGGTAAAGGATGATAGAAGCAGATCGCCTGATTTCAGCAGGCGCCACGATCGCTGAAGACGTCGCCGATCGCGCCATTCGCCCGAAGCTATTGGCGGAATATGTCGGCCAACCGCAGGTGCGCTCCCAGATGGAGATCTTTATTCAGGCGGCAAAACGGCGTGGCGACGCACTAGATCACTTGCTGATTTTCGGCCCGCCAGGGTTAGGTAAAACGACTCTGGCGAATATCGTTGCCAATGAAATGGGCGTCAATCTCCGAACCACGTCTGGCCCGGTGCTGGAAAAAGCAGGCGATCTGGCGGCTATGCTCACCAATCTTGAACCGCATGATGTGCTGTTTATTGATGAGATTCACCGGCTTTCACCGGTGGTGGAAGAGGTACTCTATCCGGCGATGGAAGATTACCAGTTGGATATTATGATTGGCGAAGGGCCTGCTGCACGTTCAATTAAGATCGATCTGCCGCCGTTTACGCTCATTGGCGCGACGACGCGAGCAGGTTCGCTGACCTCGCCGCTACGTGACCGTTTTGGTATTGTGCAGCGCCTGGAGTTCTACCAGGTGCCCGATCTGCAGCACATCGTCGGGCGCAGCGCAAGGCACATGGGGCTTGAGATGAGCGATGACGGCGCGCTGGAGGTGGCGCGTCGGGCGCGCGGTACGCCGCGTATAGCCAACCGCCTGCTCAGACGTGTGCGTGATTTCGCCGAGGTGAAGCATGACGGGGCTATTTCAGCGGAAATTGCCGCGCAGGCGCTGGATATGCTGAACGTCGATGCGGAAGGGTTTGACTATATGGATCGCAAGCTGCTGCTGGCGGTTATTGATAAATTCTTCGGTGGACCGGTCGGCCTGGATAACCTGGCGGCGGCGATTGGCGAAGAGCGTGAAACCATTGAGGATGTGCTGGAGCCGTATCTGATTCAGCAAGGCTTTTTGCAGCGCACGCCGCGTGGGCGTATGGCAACGGTGCGCGCCTGGAACCATTTCGGGATCACGCCGCCAGAGATGCCTTAGCGCCTGAAGTCGCTGCGCTCATCAGACCTGGGCGATTTTGTAGGCCCGGTAAGCGCAGCGCCACCGGGCAACACACGCTTAGCTTGCCTGCTTTTTCATCATACTGAAGATAAACAGCAGCGCGGCACACAGCACTACGGATGGCCCTGCCGGGGTATCATAAAAGGCTGAGAAGGTCAGTCCACCTGTAACCGCTATCATACCTACACCAACGGCGACGCCCGCCATCTGTTCCGGCGTACGGGCAAAGCGACGCGCGGTTGCGGCGGGGATAATCAGTAGCGACGTAATGATCAGCGCTCCGACAAACTTCATCGCCACGCCGATAGTTAACGCCGTTACCAGCATCAATAGCAGCTTCACGCGCTGTAACTTCACGCCATCGACAAAGGCAAGATCCGGACTGATAGTCATTGACAGCAAGTTGCGCCACTGCCAGAAGAGAATGGCCAGCACAATAACGACCCCAATAGCGATCGAGATAAGATCTTCCGGCGTGACGGCCAGTAAATCGCCAAACAGATAAGCCATTAAATCAACGCGGACGTTGGACATCAGGCTGACCACGACCAGTCCTAAAGATAAGGCGCTGTGCGCCATAATGCCCAGTAAGGTATCAATCGCGAGGTGAGGGCGTTTCTCCAGCCATACCAGACCGGCGGCCAGCAGCAGCGTAACGGCGATTACCGCATAAAAGGGGTTAACGTCCAGCAACAGGCCAAAAGCCACGCCCAGAAGCGACGCGTGAGCCAGCGTATCGCCAAAATAGGACATCCGACGCCAGACCACAAATGAGCCCAAAGGACCAGCGGCGCACGCCAGCATCATCCCGGCCAGCCAGCCGGGCAGTAATAATTCAATCATGAGTGACCATTTCCCCGGCGCAGTACAATACGACCCTGTAAATCGTGGCGATGATTATGATGATGGCGATAAATCCCTAATTGCTCCGCGCCTCGCGGGCCAAACATAGAGATAAATTCCGGATGCATAGACACCACTTCCGGCGCGCCGGAACAGCAAATATGATGGTTCAGGCATAACACTTCATCCGTCTTTGCCATGACCAGATGTAGGTCATGCGACACCATCAGCACGGCGCAATCGAGTTCGCGACGCAGCTGATCGATAAGGTCGTATAACGCGACCTGGCCGTTGACATCCACGCCTTGCGTCGGCTCATCAAGTACCAGCAACTGCGGCCTGTTAAGCAGAGCACGCGCCAGCAGTACGCGCTGTGTCTCGCCGCCGGAGAGTTTTTGCATGGGCGCGTCAATCAAATGTCCGGCCTGAACGCGTTTAAGCGCCGGGAGAATATCCGTTTTTTGCGTGCCGGGACGTAAACGTAAAAACCGGTTTACCGTCAGCGGAAGCGTGGTATCGAGATAGAGCTTTTGCGGGACATAGCCGATACGGAGTTGCCCGTTGCGCTTGATCACCCCATCATCAGGGGCTACCAGTCCTAAAACCACGCGTACAAGCGTTGACTTCCCCGCGCCGTTAGGGCCGAGAAGCGTTAAAATTTTTCCGGGGCTCAATTCAAGCGACACGTCAGAGAGGACGCGGCGTTGACCAAATGAGACCGAGACGTTTTCCAGTGAAACTAAACTTGTCATGTTAATTTTAGGCTTGCAGAAGTGATAGAATGTTATAATATCACATTTCACACATTCATTACGATGATTAGTCGCATTATGTTACAGAAAAATACGCTTCTTTTCGCAGCATTATCCGCCGCGCTTTGGGGGAGTGCAACCCAGGCTGCCGACGCCGCCGTTGTCGCTTCGCTTAAACCGCTTGGGTTTATCGCTTCCGCCATTGCTGATGGCGTTACGGATACACAAGTATTACTTCCGGATGGGGCTTCCGAGCATGATTATTCATTGCGTCCATCAGACGTAAAACGCTTACAGGGCGCGGACTTAGTCGTCTGGGTTGGCCCGGAAATGGAAGCCTTTATGGAGAAGTCGGTCAGGAATATCCCTGATAATAAGCAGGTTACCATTGCGCAACTTGCCGATGTAAAACCGTTACTCATGAAGGGCGCGGATGATGATGAGGATGAACATGCGCATACGGGCGCCGATGAGGAAAAAGGTGACGTACATCACCATCACGGCGAATATAACATGCATCTTTGGCTCTCCCCAGAGATAGCGCGGGCTACAGCGGTTGCAATCCATGAAAAATTAGTGGAACTTATGCCGCAAAGTCGAGCCAAACTCGACGCCAACCTGAAGGATTTTGAGGCACAATTAGCCGCAACCGATAAACAGGTCGGTAACGAGCTCGCGCCGCTCAAGGGGAAAGGGTATTTCGTTTTTCATGACGCCTACGGTTACTACGAAAAACACTACGGACTCACCCCGCTCGGTCACTTTACCGTGAACCCTGAGATACAACCTGGCGCGCAGCGTTTACATGAAATAAGAACACAGTTGGTTGAGCAAAAAGCAACCTGCGTTTTTGCTGAGCCACAATTCAGGCCAGCGGTCGTGGAAGCCGTGGCGAGAGGGACATCCGTTCGAATGGGAACACTGGACCCCCTCGGGACGAACATTAAACTGGGTAAAACAAGCTATTCAGCGTTTTTAAGCCAATTAGCCAACCAGTATGCGAGCTGCCTGAAAGGAGATTAACGAGGAAGTGAATACGTGCAACAGATAGCCCGCTCTGTCGCCCTGGCATTTAATAATCTGCCCCGACCCCACCGCGTTATGCTGGGGTCACTTACCGTTCTGACACTGGCCGTCGCCGTATGGCGGCCCTATGTTTACCACCCAGAATCCGCGCCAATCGTTAAAACTATTGAACTGGAGAAAAGCGAGATTCGTTCCCTCTTACCGGAGGCCAGCGAACCCATCGATCAGGCCGCGCAGGAAGATGAAGCTATTCCTCAGGATGAGCTGGACGATAAAACCGCAGGCGAAGTCGGCGTCCATGAATACGTCGTCTCCACAGGCGATACGTTAAGCAGCATTCTGAATCAGTACGGCATCGATATGAGCGATATTAGCCGACTTGCCGCTTCTGATAAGGAGCTGCGCAATCTGAAAATTGGCCAACAGCTTTCCTGGACACTGACCGCCGATGGCGATTTACAGCGTCTGACATGGGAAGTCTCCCGCCGTGAAACGCGTACCTACGATCGCACTGCCAACGGTTTTAAAATGAGCAGTGAAATGCAGCAGGGGGACTGGGTCAACAGTCTGCTGAAAGGTACGGTAGGGGGTAGCTTTGTCGCCAGCGCGAAAGAGGCCGGTTTAACCAGCAGCGAAATCAGCGCAGTGATAAAAGCCATGCAGTGGCAGATGGATTTTCGCAAGCTGAAAAAGGGCGATGAATTTTCGGTTCTGATGTCGCGCGAGATGCTGGATGGCAAGCGTGAACAGAGTCAGTTGTTGGGCGTGCGGATGCGTTCCGATGGTAAAGATTACTACGCCATTCGCGCCGCTGACGGTAAATTCTATGACCGTAACGGTGTTGGCCTGGCGAAAGGCTTTTTACGCTTCCCGACCGCCAAACAGTTCCGTATCTCCTCCAACTTCAATCCGCGCCGTCTGAACCCGGTTACTGGACGCGTTGCGCCGCATCGTGGCGTTGACTTTGCGATGCCGCAGGGTACGCCGGTGCTGTCGGTGGGGGATGGCGAGGTCGTGGTCGCTAAACGTAGCGGCGCTGCCGGTTACTACATTGCGATTCGTCATGGACGCACCTACACCACACGTTACATGCACTTGCGTAAGCTGCTGGTGAAACCGGGGCAAAAAGTGAAACGTGGCGATCGTATTGCGCTTTCTGGTAACACCGGGCGTTCCACAGGGCCGCATCTGCATTATGAGGTATGGATCAACCAGCAAGCCGTTAACCCTCTAACAGCAAAATTGCCGCGCACGGAAGGTCTGACGGGGTCAGATCGTCGTGAATACCTGGCACAGGTGAAAGAGGTTCTGCCGCAACTGCGCTTCGATTAACAAATGCGCTGACAGAGCCGGTACGCGATGTGTGCCGGCTTTTTTGTTTTGTGTGAGACGCAGACGTCGCTACACTATTCACAATTCCTTTTCGCGTCAGCAGACCCTGGAAAAGCATGGAAACCAAAAAAAATAATAGTGAGTATATCCCTGAATTCGAAAAATCCTTTCGCTATCCGCAGTATTGGGGCGCCTGGTTGGGCGCTGCGGCAATGGCGGGGATCGCACTAACACCGGCATCATTCCGCGACCCTTTGCTGGCGACGCTGGGGCGTTTTGCCGGACGGCTGGGGAAGAGTTCTCGTCGCCGGGCGCTAATTAATCTGTCGTTGTGCTTTCCGCAGCGTAGCGAAGCTGAGCGCGAAGCGATTGTCGATGAGATGTTCGCCACCGCGCCACAGGCAATGGCGATGATGGCTGAGTTGGCGATGCGCGGTCCGAAAAAAATTCAACAGCGTGTTGACTGGGAAGGTCTGGAAATCATTGAGGAGATGCGTCGTAACGACGAAAAAGTCATTTTTCTCGTACCGCATGGCTGGGGCGTCGACATTCCAGCCATGCTGATGGCCTCTCAGGGGCAAAAAATGGCGGCGATGTTTCATAATCAGGGTAATCCGGTTTTTGACTATATCTGGAACACAGTGCGTCGGCGTTTCGGCGGACGTTTGCATGCGCGTAATGACGGGATTAAACCCTTTATTCAGTCTGTTCGTCAGGGCTACTGGGGTTACTACCTGCCGGACCAGGATCACGGCCCGGAGCATAGTGAATTCGTTGATTTCTTTGCGACATACAAAGCGACGCTGCCTGCAATTGGTCGGCTGATGAAAGTGTGCCGCGCACGCGTGATACCGCTTTTCCCGGTGTATAATGGTAAAACGCATCGCCTGACTATCCAGATTCGCCCGCCAATGGACGATCTGCTCACGGCTGACGACCACACTATCGCCAGACGGATGAACGAAGAGGTCGAAATTTTTGTCGGCCCGCATCCGGAACAGTACACCTGGATCCTGAAGCTGCTCAAAACCCGCAAGCCAGGCGAGATTCAGCCGTATAAGCGTAAAGATCTTTATCCCATCAAATAAATAAAGCCTCTCGTAAGAGAGGCTTTATGCTGACAAACCCTGTACTACCTGATGAACAGGCGTGGGGGAGTTTTACTCAACGGTCAAAATACGCGTGGTATTGGTTGAACCGACGGTGCTCATGACATCGCCCTGGGTCACGATAACCAGGTCGCCGGAAACCAGATACCCTTTATCGCGCAGCAGATTAACAGCTTCATGTGCCGCGACAACGCCATCAGCCGCGCTGTCAAAATGCACCGGCGTTACTCCGCGGTAGAGCGCGGTCAGGTTGAGCGTGCGTTCATGGCGCGACATGGCGAAAATCGGCAGGCCGGAGCTGATACGGGAAGTCATTAGCGCGGTACGACCGGATTCCGTCATGGTGATGATCGCGGTAACGCCTTTCAGATGGTTTGCCGCATACATCGCAGACATGGCAATAGCTTCTTCAACGTTGTCGAACTGCACGTCGAGACGGTGTTTAGACACATTGATGCTGGGGATTTTTTCTGCGCCCAGGCAGACGCGCGCCATTGCGGCAACGGTTTCAGAAGGATACTGACCGGCTGCGGTTTCGGCAGACAGCATAACCGCATCCGTGCCATCCAGGACGGCGTTCGCCACGTCCATCACTTCCGCACGGGTCGGCATCGGGTTGGTGATCATCGACTCCATCATCTGCGTTGCGGTGATGACTGCGCGGTTTAGCTGACGCGCACGGCGAATCAGCGCCTTCTGGATACCAACCAGCTCCGGATCGCCGATTTCAACGCCCAGGTCGCCACGTGCGACCATCACAACGTCAGAGGCCAGAATGATATCGTCCATGGCGTTTTGGTCGCATACCGCTTCGGCGCGTTCGACTTTAGCCACAATTTTCGCGTCGCAGCCGGCGTCGCGTGCCAGGCGGCGTGCATAGTTCAGATCTTCGCCGCAGCGCGGGAAGGATACGGCCAGATAGTCAACACCTATCAGCGCAGCGGTTTGAATATCGGCTTTGTCTTTTTCGGTCAGCGCTTCAGCAGAAAGCCCGCCGCCGAGCTTGTTAATGCCTTTATTGTTAGACAGCGGGCCGCCGACGGTGACCTCGGTAAAGACTTTCATGCCCTGGACTTCAAGCACTTTCAACTGCACTCGACCATCGTCAAGCAGCAGGATATCGCCAGGAACGACGTCTGCCGGCAACCCTTTGTAATCAATGCCGACTTTTTCTTTGTCGCCTTCGCCTTTACCCAGGTTAGCGTCTAACAGAAATTTGTCCCCGATATTGAGGAACACTTTGCCTTCTTTAAAAGTGGAAACGCGAATTTTTGGCCCTTGCAGGTCGCCTAAAATAGCCACATGACGCCCCAGTTTGGCGGCAATCTCACGGACTTTATCAGCACGCATTTTATGATCTTCCGGCGAGCCGTGAGAGAAGTTCATACGTACTACGTTTGCGCCCGCGGCGATAACCTTCTCAAGGTTGTTATCGCGGTCAGTTGCCGGGCCTAACGTGGTAACGATTTTGGTTCTGCGAAGCCTTCTGGACATGTAATACTCCGTTGACTAAAACAACTTGGTGTTGCGTGAACATTGATCCGGTCGTTCTGAAACCTTAACGGTATAAAATGAACGTCCCCGGATGACGAAAAGGGTAGAACATTGTTATTGCTTTTAGCGGTCATCACTCTTGATGAGTAATTCTTTATCAAAACGCGATTCCTTGAGCGCTTCCTTGACACGCTTCAAGTTATCTCTGAATTTTGCCCCGCGACGCAAAGTAAATCCCGTTGCCAGCACATCTATCACGGTCAGCTGAGCAAGTCGAGAGACCATGGGCATATAAATGTCTGTATCTTCCGGTACGTCGAGGGTAATGGCCAGCGTGGCTTCGCGCGCCAGCGGCGTTCCAGCGGAGGTCAGGGCGATCACCATCGCATCGTTTTCCCGCGCCAACTGCGCCAGTTCCACCAGGCTCTTGGTTCTGCCAGTATGCGAAATGAGCACGACGACGTCATCATCGTTACAATTCATACAGCTCATCCGTTGCAGCACGATATCGTCGGAGTAAATCACCGGCACATTGAAGCGAAAAAACTTATTCATGGCGTCATGCGCGACTGCGGCGGAGGAACCAAGACCAAAAAAGGCGATTTTTTTTGCCTGGGTCAGTAAATCGACGGCGCGGTTGACGGCCGATTTATCCAGCGACTGACGAACATGGTCGAGACTGGCCATGGCGGACTCGAAGATTTTTCCTGTATAGGCCTCAACGCTGTCATCTTCATCCACATTGCGATTAACATAGGGGGTGCCATTTGCCAGACTTTGCGCCAGATGCAGTTTAAAATCAGGAAAGCCGCGGGTATTCATGCTGCGACAGAAACGGTTCACCGTTGGCTCGCTAACGTTAGCTTCCTGGGCCAGCATGGCAATGCTTAAGTGAATCGATCTGCCTGGGGCGGCCAGAATAACATCGGCGACTTTTCGTTCAGATTTGCTTAAATGTTCCAGTTGAGACTGGACTTTTTCCAGCATATTCATGATTAGCAAGGCTCATGGGTATTAGCGATTTCAATGATGCGCGAAACCGAGCGCGTTTTGTTAGATATTACTCCTGGCGGCTGTCAAAGGGGGCAAAATGGCTAAAAAAGGTGTCGTTTTTTTTCATTACATGACCGACGTCGGATTTTAAGTTCCAGCTTGTGTGGAAAAGCGACAATTTTATTAGGCGTTTTGCCGATTATATTGCCAATCAAACGCCGGTTCACCTATGAAAAGGCGTTTACGGTTTCCGTAATCTCGTAAAAGCAGTACAGTGCTGTGTAATAAAATTACAACGATATCCTGGCTAAAGTACCAGGAGATTAACTGAGGAGAATGACATGGCGGTAACGCAAACAGCCCAGGCATGTGACCTGGTCATTTTCGGCGCGAAAGGCGACCTGGCGCGCCGGAAACTGCTGCCTTCCCTGTATCAGCTTGAGAAAGCCGGCCAGATCCATCCGGATACCCGGATCATTGGGGTGGGGCGCGCGGACTGGGATAAAGAAGCTTATACCCACGTCGTGCGTGAGGCGCTGGAAACCTTCATGAAGGAAAAAATTGATGAAGGCTTGTGGGATACGCTGAGCGGCCGTCTGGATTTTTGTAATCTTGACGTTAACGATACGCCTGCGTTCAGTCGCCTGGGCGATATGCTGGATCAAAAAAACCGCACCACCATTAACTATTTTGCGATGCCGCCCAGCACGTTTGGCGCTATTTGCAAAGGGTTAGGGGAGGCTAAACTCAACGCCAAACCGGCGCGTGTCGTGATGGAGAAACCGTTGGGTACTTCGCTGGCGACCTCGCGTGAGATTAACGATCGGGTCGGCGAATACTTTGAAGAGTGCCAGGTGTATCGTATCGACCACTATCTGGGCAAAGAAACGGTTCTCAACCTGCTGGCGCTGCGTTTTGCCAACTCGTTATTCGTTAATAACTGGGATAACCGCACTATCGATCACGTTGAGATTACCGTAGCGGAAGAGGTGGGGATTGAAGGGCGCTGGGGATACTTTGACCAGGCCGGTCAGATGCGCGATATGATCCAGAACCACTTGCTGCAAATTCTCTGCATGATTGCCATGTCACCGCCGTCTGACCTGAGCGCCGACAGTATTCGCGATGAAAAAGTCAAAGTGTTGAAATCGCTGCGCCGTATTGATCGCTCCAACGTGCGTGAAAAAACGGTTCGTGGTCAATACACCGCGGGCTTTGCGCAGGGGCAAAAGGTGCCGGGCTATCTGGAAGAAGAGGGCGCGAATAAAAGCAGCAACACCGAAACGTTCGTCGCGATCCGCGTCGACATCGATAACTGGCGTTGGGCGGGCGTGCCATTCTATCTGCGCACCGGCAAGCGTCTGCCAACCAAGTGCTCTGAAGTCGTGGTTTATTTCAAGACGCCTGAACTGAACCTCTTTAAAGAGTCCTGGCAAGACCTGCCGCAGAACAAATTGACGATTCGCCTGCAGCCGGATGAAGGCGTAGATATTCAGGTGCTTAACAAAGTACCGGGGCTGGATCATAAGCATAATCTGCAGATCACGAAGCTTGATCTGAGCTACTCCGAGACCTTTAATCAGACGCACCTGGCGGATGCATATGAGCGCCTGCTGCTGGAAACGATGCGTGGCATTCAGGCGCTGTTTGTCCGCCGTGACGAAGTGGAAGAAGCCTGGAAGTGGGTGGACTCCATTACCGAAGCATGGGCGATGGACAACGACGCGCCGAAGCCGTATCAGGCGGGCACCTGGGGACCGGTAGCGTCCGTGGCGATGATTACCCGTGACGGTCGTTCGTGGAATGAGTTTGAGTAAATTTACCACTCACTCTTAGGTGGTATTTTACCGGTAACATGATCTAACACAGATTGTAGAATCATTTTTGCACTTTTAAGCCTCGTGTGGATTCACCTGCGAGGCTTTTTTTATTACACTGCCTGAAACGATTTTGCCCCATTATCCCCGGACATCATGTATTTCACTGTCTTTCCACATTGATGAAACGCATGGTAAACCCGGTAGCCGGACAGATAAATTTCAGGAGCCTCTATGAATCCTAATTTGTTACGCGTAACACAGCGCATTGTCGAACGCTCGCAGCAGACCCGAAAAGCCTATCTTGCCCGCATTGAGCAGGCGAAAACCGCCACGGTCCACCGATCTCAACTGGCCTGCGGCAACCTGGCGCATGGCTTCGCCGCCTGTCAGCCAGAGGACAAAGCCTCGCTGAAAAGTATGTTGCGCAATAATATCGCCATCATTACCTCCTACAATGACATGCTCTCTGCGCATCAACCGTATGAACATTATCCGCAGATTATTCGTCAGGCCCTGCATTCCGTGAATGCGGTAGGTCAGGTCGCAGGCGGCGTACCGGCAATGTGCGATGGCGTTACGCAAGGGCAGGATGGCATGGAGTTGTCATTACTCAGCCGCGAAGTGATAGCGATGTCGGCAGCAGTAGGCCTTTCTCACAATATGTTTGACGGCGCGTTATTCCTCGGCGTATGCGACAAAATTGTTCCGGGGCTGGCGATGGCCGCGCTCTCTTTTGGTCATTTACCCGCGATTTTTGTTCCGTCAGGCCCGATGGCGAGCGGCCTGCCGAATAAAGAAAAAGTCCGTATTCGTCAGCTATATGCGGAAGGAAAAGTAGACAGAATGGCGCTGCTGGAGTCGGAAGCCGCCTCTTACCATGCGCCGGGCACCTGTACATTTTACGGCACCGCCAACACCAACCAGATGGTGGTGGAGTTTATGGGAATGCAGTTGCCGGGTTCTTCGTTTGTGCATCCGGATGCGCCGCTGCGCGAGGCATTGACTGCCGCTGCCGCACGTCAGGTAACACGTCTTACCGGCAACGGCAATACGTGGATGCCGCTCGGTAAAATGATCGACGAAAAAGTCGTGGTGAACGGCATTGTCGCGCTGCTGGCTACCGGCGGCTCCACCAACCACACCATGCATCTGGTTGCAATGGCGCGCGCGGCGGGCATTCTGATCAACTGGGATGACTTCTCGGATTTGTCGGAAGTGGTTCCGTTGATGGCGCGTCTGTACCCGAACGGTCCGGCGGACATTAACCACTTCCAGGCGGCGGGCGGCGTACCGGTATTGATGCGTGAGCTGCTCAATGCCGGATTGCTGCACGAAGACGTTAATACTGTCGCAGGCTTCGGCCTGAAACGCTATACGCTGGAGCCCTGGCTCAACAACGGCGAGCTGGACTGGCGTGAAGGCGCGGAAAGGTCACTGGATAACGATGTCATTGCCTCTTTTGATAAGCCGTTCTCTCCTCACGGCGGTACTAAGGTGCTAAGCGGTAATCTGGGGCGCGCAGTAATGAAGACGTCTGCGGTACCGGTTGAAAACCAGATCATTGAAGCGCCTGCCATGGTATTTGAAAGTCAGCATGATGTGCTGCCTGCGTTTGACGCGGGCCTGCTTGACCGGGATTGTGTCGTTGTCGTGCGTCATCAGGGACCAAAAGCGAATGGAATGCCAGAATTACATAAACTCATGCCGCCACTTGGTGTATTATTGGACCGCCGTTTCAAAATCGCGTTAGTTACTGATGGACGACTTTCAGGCGCTTCGGGTAAAGTGCCTTCAGCTATCCACGTAACGCCGGAAGCCTACGATGGCGGCTTACTGGCAAAAGTGCGCGATGGCGACATCATTCGCGTGAATGGGCAGACAGGTGAGTTAACTCTGCTGGTCGACGAGGCGGAACTTGCCGCTCGTCAGCCTCATATTCCGGACCTGAGCGCGTCGCGCGTCGGAACGGGGCGTGAGTTGTTTGGCGCGCTGCGCGAAAAGCTGTCGGGTGCGGAGCAGGGCGCAACCTGTATCACTTTTTAAGATGACACACTAGTAATCAGGCGAGAGAAGAATTCCGATGAAAAACTGGAAAACAAGTGCAGAAGCAATCCTGACCACCGGCCCGGTTGTCCCGGTCATTGTAGTCAATAAACTGGAGCACGCGGTGCCGATGGCTAAAGCGCTGGTGGCCGGGGGCGTTCGCGTTCTGGAAGTGACTTTACGTACGGCCTGCGCGATGGATGCTATTCGCGCTATCGCTAAAGACGTGCCGGAAGCGATTGTCGGCGCCGGAACCGTTCTCAATCCGCAGCAGTTGGCGGAGGTGACGGAAGCGGGCGCGCAATTTGCGATTAGCCCGGGACTGACTGAGCCACTGCTGAAAGCCGCGACGGCAGGCACTATCCCATTGATTCCCGGTATTAGCACCGTTTCTGAACTGATGTTGGGCATGGACTATGGTCTGAAAGAGTTCAAATTCTTCCCGGCGGAAGCGAATGGCGGCACTAAAGCGTTGCAGGCGATTGCCGGTCCGTTCTCTCAGGTACGTTTCTGCCCAACCGGCGGCATCTCTCCGGCAAACTATCGTGACTATCTGGCGCTGAAAAGCGTGTTGTGCATCGGCGGTTCCTGGCTGGTGCCGGCCGACGCGCTGGAAGCGGGTGATTACGATCGCATCACCAAACTGGCGCGCGAAGCGGTAGAAGGCGCGAAACAGTAAGCCGTTAAATGCCCGATGGCGCTTGCTTATCGGGCTTACGAGTGGCGATCAGTCAGGTCTGATAAAAATGCGCTAACGTCGCCATCAGGCGATGGCGCATTAGCCTTTTACCGTCACGCGGCTGGCGGCCTTTTTCGCTCTTATCACCGCTTCTTCAACGTTTTCACCTGTCGCTAACGCTACACCAAGACGACGGGTGCCGTCGATCTCAGGCTTACCAAACAGCCGTACCTGCACTCCGGCCCCTACCGCCGCGTGTACATTATCAAACGTCACATTTTGACTGGTAAGCTGCGGCAGAATCACGGCCGAGGCAGCGGGACCATACTGGCGAATAGCGCCTATGGGCATTCCCAGAAAGGCGCGCACATGCAGCGCAAACTCAGAAAGATCCTGAGAAATCAACGTCACCATTCCGGTATCGTGTGGGCGAGGGGAGACTTCGCTGAAAATGACTTCATCGCCACAGACGAAGAGTTCAACGCCGAACAGACCATGACCGCCTAACGCCAGTACCACATGACGCGCAATCTCTTGCGCCCGCTTCAGCGCCAGTTCGCTCATCTGCTGTGGCTGCCAGGATTCGCGATAGTCGCCATCTTGCTGACGATGACCGACCGGCGCGCAGAAATGCACGCCATCGACGGCGCTAACGGTGAGCAGCGTAATTTCAAAATCAAATTTAACCACGCCCTCCACAATCACGCGACCCGCGCCAGCGCGTCCGCCCTGTTGAGCATACTCCCATGCCTGCGCGAGCTGTTCGGCCGAGCGGATAAAGCTCTGGCCTTTGCCGGAAGAGCTCATGACCGGTTTGACGATGCAAGGAAAACCCACTGCGGCTACCGCATCATGAAAACTGGCCTCACTGTCGGCAAAGCGATACGTCGATGTCGGCAGACCTAATTCTTCTGCGGCCAGGCGACGGATCCCTTCGCGGTTCATCGTGAGCTGCGTTGCACGGGCGCAAGGCACGACATTCAGTCCTTCGCCCTCCAGCTCGCGCAGCGTATCGGTGGCGATCGCTTCTATTTCCGGCACGATATAATGCGGTTTTTCCTCTGTAATCACATGACGTAGCGCCTCGCCGTCCAGCATATTAATGACGTGTGAACGGTGAGCCACATGCATGGCGGGAGCATCAGGATAGCGATCGACGGCGATAACCTCGATCCCCAGGCGTTGGCATTCAATCGCCACCTCTTTTCCTAATTCTCCTGCCCCTAATAACATCACTCGCGTTGCTGCCGGACGCAGCGCAGTGCCTAATAGCGTCATATTTCTGTCCCCTTATTTACCTGCGCGCAGTATATACGAAAACGTTTGCGTATGTCTTTTCGAATAAATTGCTTTTCTTGCTGCCTTGCAATATACTGTATATAAACACAGGTAAATAAGGGGCTGCAAAATGGCGGTTGAAGTTAAATACGTAGTCATTCGCGAGGGTGAGGAGAAGATGTCATTTACCAGTAAAAAGGAAGCCGACGCCTGGGACAAAATGCTCGATACTGCCGATCTTCTTGATACCTGGCTTGAGCAGTCGCCAGTCGTGCTGGAAGATGGGCAGCGCGAAGCGTTGTCGCTGTGGCTGGCGGAACATAAAGAGGTGTTAAGCACTATCCTCAAAACCGGTAAGTTGCCTTCTCCGCAGGCGGTTGAAAAGGACGCCGCGAGTAAAACGAAAAAGCAAGCCGCCTGAACCCACACTTGCGCTCCCGGCGTTTTGTACCATGCTTTTCCTGAATCATTGTGCTAAGGAGAAAAGTATGAATAAAAGAGGAGCGTTGTTGAGCCTGCTGTTTTTATCCGCCAGCGTATCGGCATTTGCGGCATCCACCGAGAGTAAATCGGTTAAGTTTCCGCAGTGCGAAGGGCTGGATGCCGCCGGGATTGCGGCAAGCGTGAAGCGCGACTACCAGCAAAATCGTATCGTGCGGTGGGCCGACGACCAAAAAAAGGTCGGGCAGGCTGACCCGGTCGCGTGGGTTAATGTGCAGGACGTTGTGGGTCAAAATGATAAATGGACAGTTCCGCTAACTGTTCGCGGTAAAAGCGCCGATATTCATTATCAGGTCATCGTTGATTGCAAAGCCGGCAAGGCGGAATATAAGCCCCGCTAGCAGCGTAATTTGCGCTTCTTTTGCCGGAACAGACAATTCCTGACATCCCCTCAGGTACGCTTGACCATTATTGGTCTGTATTTGAGGGGTACTATGGCTAACTGGTTGAACCAATTACAATCACTTCTTGGGCAAAAAGGCGCTTCCGCATCGCCTTCCGGTGAACAGGGGTTAAATAAACTGCTGGTTCCCGGCGCGCTGGGCGGTCTGGCTGGACTGTTGGTCGCCAATAAGTCTTCGCGCAAATTATTAACCAAATACGGTACTGGCGCTTTGCTGGTGGGCGGCGGCGCGGTGGCGGGTTCCGTATTGTGGAATAAGTACAAAGATAAAGTACGCGCCGCGCATCAGGGGGAGCCGCAATTCGGCAGCCAAAGTACGCCGCTGGATGTTCGCACTGAGCGACTGATCCTGGCGCTGGTTTTTGCTGCAAAAAGCGATGGGCATATTGATGCCAAAGAACGCGCGGCGATTGAGCACCAACTGCGAGAATCAGGCGTGGAAGAGCAAGGGCGTGTGTTTATCGAGAAAGCTATTGAGCAGCCGCTTGATCCACAACGTCTGGCACAGGGCATTCGCAATGAAGAAGAAGCTCTGGAAATCTACTTCCTGAGCTGCGCCGCCATTGATATTGACCACTTTATGGAACGTAGCTATCTGAATGCGTTAGGAGACGCACTAAAAATTCCTCAGGAGGTTCGGGACGGTATCGAGCAGGACTTGCAGCAGCAAAAACAGGCGCTACCAGGCTGATAACCTGCCATTAAGTAACATGTTTCGCTTGCATCATGCGTGTCTTTTGCCACCCTTATAGGATGGATAGTTTACGTCATTCATGTTGCAGGATAGCGGCGAAGCAGTGACATCTCAGGCGTTTACCGAGGTGAGCGACCGGGACTACCATGCTACGCCGCTGTGTTTGCCGCGTGATATATAACAAATATTAACGCAAAAGAAAAAACGACATGTTGCCAAAAGCCAATCGAATTCCCTATGCCATGACCGTACATGGCGATACGCGCATTGATAATTATTACTGGCTGCGAGATGACACTCGCTCGCAGCCGGAAGTCCTTGATTACCTGCATCAGGAAAATGAGTATGGCCGGAAGGTCATGTCCTCTCAGCAGGCGTTACAGGACCGCATTCTAAAAGAAATTATCGATCGCATCCCGCCCAGAGAAGTTTCCGCTCCGTATGTGAAAAACGGCTATCGCTACCGTTATATCTATGAACCCGGCTGCGAATATGCCATCTATCAACGACAATCGGCGTTAAGCGAAGAGTGGGATGTGTGGGAAACCTTGCTCGATGCGAACCAGCGGGCCGCGCACAGCGAATTTTATACGCTCGGCGGACTTGCCATTACGCCGGATAATACCATCATGGCGCTGGCGGAAGATTATTTATCCCGTCGTCAGTATGGGTTGCGTTTTCGTAACCTCGAAAGCGGTAACTGGTATCCGGAACTGCTGGATAACGTTGCGCCTGAATTTGTCTGGGCCAATGATTCCTTGACCCTTTACTATGTGCGTAAGCATAAGAAGACGCTGCTGCCCTATCAGGTTTGGCGGCACACGATTGGCACTCCGTCATCGCAAGATGAACTGGTATATGAGGAGAAAGACGATACCTTTTATGTCAGCCTGCATAAAACCACTTCGCAGCATTATGTGGTGATTCATCTTGCCAGCGCCACCACTAGCGAAGTGCTATTACTTGACGCGGAACTGGCCGATGCCGAGCCGTTTTCATTTTTACCGCGCCGCAAAGACCATGAATATAGTCTCGATCACTATCAACATAAGTTTTACCTGCGTTCTAACCGGAACGGTAAAAACTTTGGGTTGTACCGTACCCGCGTGCGCAATGAAAACGCCTGGGAAGAGCTGATCCCTCCGCGCGAGCATATTATGCTGGAAGGGTTTACCCTGTTTACCGACTGGTTAGTGGTCGAAGAGCGTCAACGGGGGCTTACCAGCCTGCGGCAAATTAACCGTAAAACCCGTGAAGTGATAGGCATCGCCTTTGACGATCCGGCTTACGTGACGTGGCTTGCCTATAATCCCGAACCTGAGACTTCCCGGCTGCGTTACGGCTATTCTTCAATGACGACGCCAGATACCTTGTTTGAACTGGATATGGATACCGGAGAACGACGGGTACTTAAACAGACGGAAGTGCCTGGGTTTGATTCTGGCTGTTATCAGAGCGAACACCTGTGGATCACCGCACGCGACGGCGTCGAAGTGCCGGTATCGCTGGTTTATCATCAGAAGTATTTTCGTAAAGGGCAAAATCCGCTTCTGGTTTACGGCTACGGATCTTACGGTTCCAGTATTGACGCCGACTTCAGCAGCAGCCGACTGAGCTTGCTGGATCGTGGCTTTGTTTACGCAATTGTACACGTTCGCGGCGGCGGTGAGCTGGGGCAGCAGTGGTATGAGGATGGCAAGTTCCTCAAAAAGCGGAATACTTTTAATGACTATCTTGATGCCTGCGATGCCTTATTAAAACTGGGTTACGGTTCACCGTCGCTGTGTTATGGGATGGGCGGGAGCGCGGGCGGAATGCTAATGGGCGTCGCTATCAACGAACGCCCCGAGCTTTTCCACGGCGTTATTGCCCAGGTGCCCTTTGTTGATGTATTAACCACGATGCTGGATGAGTCGATCCCATTAACGACAGGGGAGTTTGAAGAGTGGGGGAACCCGCAGGATATTGAGTATTATGACTATATGAAAAGCTATAGTCCTTATGACAATGTCAAAGCGCAGGACTATCCGCACCTGCTGGTGACGACAGGATTGCACGATTCCCAGGTGCAATACTGGGAACCGGCGAAGTGGGTGGCAAAATTACGCGAGCTAAAAACGGACCAACGTCTGCTGCTGTTATGTACGGATATGGACTCCGGGCACGGTGGTAAGTCGGGGCGGTTTAAATCCTACGAAGGCGTCGCGCTGGAGTTCGCCTTTTTAATCGGCCTGGCGCAGGGAACCTTACATAGCGCATAGACGCGCGCGCCCGCAACGGCTTGTGAGCGTCGCGGGTTATTGTGGTGTTCCATTGCTGCGTTGCTCGCCAGCCTGAACATCTTCCAGGTAGTGTTTAAGCGTCAGGCGAAGTTCCGGGCTCATATTATCAAGGTTATTAAAAAGCCAGCGTAAATAGCCCGGATCGCGTTTTGCGACTTCAGATACCGCCTTACCGCGGTATTTACCGAACGAGAAAGTGGTTAACAGCGCAGGACGGCCCGTGATATTGACCATCTCTTCCGCGGTCCAGCCGGTGGTTCGCATAATATCAATCAGCAAGGCGGCGGTGATATAGCAATCATAAAGCGCCCGGTGATGATGCAGCCCCGGTGGCGTTTGTACGCTTAGTTTGCGCGATTTATAGAGCGCCATATTGCTGTATTTTATTCCCGGCCACAGGCGTCGCGACAACTTCATGGTACAGATCCACTCACCCGGCAATTCAGGTAATACGCGTCTGTCGAAACTGGCATTGTGAGCGACATACCACTCACTACCGTAATAAAGCGGTATGACATCTTCAATCCACGGCTTATCGGCGACCATGGCTTCGGTAATACGGTGTATCGCCATCGCCTGCGGCGTAATAGGGCGATCGGGGCGTATCAGGTGACTCATGGGATTGACAATGTTGCCATCAATGACATCTACAGAGGCTATCTCTACGATCCCGCCCTGCAGCCCGCAGGTTTCCGTGTCTATAATCCGCAACATGATTCATTCCTCACCGAAAGACCTTAGCGTAATGGAATGATATCGCCTTGCCAACCCTCCGTTGTGCGCAGGCCCGTCAGTAATAGCGAACCGCAATCGGCACGAACAATAAGTTGCCCGCTTTCATCCCACAGCGCGCTACTGCCACAGGCATTGGCCATCAGTACGGCCAGCGCATATTTATGCGAAAAACGTTGTAAGCGTGAGGTAGAAGCATGTAGTTCAGGTTCGTTAAGACATTGACTGGTTGTGAATAACGTAAATGAGGGATCTATATCACCACCTTCTGGCTGCTCATCCACCACGTTGATAGCGCTTCGCTGCCTGGCAATACAGGCGCCATGACTTTTGTGAAACATGAGCGGCGACGCTAGCCATGGGGCAAAAATAGCGATGCCTTTTACGAAGCGGCAGTTATGCTCAACAGGCATACCCACAATGATAGTCATATGGTGGGTATCGGCCGCATGAGTGAGCGGCTGTAAAAGCGCCTCGTCAGGCGGGGCGGGCAACGATTTATTCCTTTCGTCGCAGCCTAATAGCGACAGTGATGGAAAGACCAGCAGTTCGCACTGTTGACGAGCCGCAAGCTCAATATATTCCAGATGATGGGCGACATGCTCCGCCGGCGAGGCGTTCAGGGGCGCATACTGCGCAGCAGCAATTTTCCAGGAGGACATAATGACTTCCTTTTCATAGTCTCTACAGCCATTCTAAAAAGCATAGGTTAAGAATCGCCTTATAATGTAGTCGTCTGCATGTAAGGAAGTGTAACGTTATATAATTTTTATTTAACTTTGGGTTCGTAAGGGAGTCGGGATAGTGATACGGAAGCCAGACGATGGGCAATCAGCCGCTCGCGAAACCAGGCGCGTAGATGCTCTGGCTGCTCACGTTCGACCGCCTCCGCGACAACTGGCATATTGTAGCGCTCTTTAAATGCCACCCCGGCTGCCGCCAGGTCCACATTGACTTTATCCATTTCCGCTTGTTCAAGCTGAGCCAGATTTGTTTTCATACGTGTCTCCTTTTTTGTTGCCGCCAGAAGGTACTAAGAGTCCGCGGTAATGGCAAGATGGAAATGATGATCCTCGACTCATTGATTGTTGAAGGTTATTCTTTGTAACGTAGGTATAACAAAAAGGAATAGTGAATATGGCTTCTTCTGCACCATCGCGACGTTTAGCTTTAGTGCTGCTGGCATCGACATTTGCGACGCCAGCGGCCTGGGCACATGCGCACCTGACGCATCAGTATCCAGCGGCGAATGCTGCCGTTACGGCCTCGCCACAGGCGCTGACCCTGAACTTTTCTGAAGGGATTGAGCCAGGGTTCAGCGGCGCAACCATTACTGGCCCTCAGCAAGAGCTCATCAAAACGCGCCCGGCAAAGCGAAATGAACAGGATAAAACGCAGTTGATTATCCCGCTTGAGCAGCCGTTAAAATCTGGCGCTTACACGGTAGACTGGCACGTTGTGTCGGTGGATGGACATAAAACAAAAGGGAAATACACCTTCAGCGTGAAATAAATGATGCTGACATTCGTCTGGATAACTCTCCGATTTATTCATTTTGCTAGTTTGATGCTGGTCTACGGCTGCGCGCTTTACGGCGCCTGGCTGTCACCCGCACCAATTCGTCGTTTAATGACGCGTCGATTTTTACATCTGCAACGACATGCCGCCGCCTGGAGCGTTATCAGCGCGGCTTTTATGCTGGCAATTCAGGGCGGACTGATGGGCGGCGGCTGGCCCGATGTTTTTTCCGTCTCGGTGTGGGGCGCGGTACTGCAAACCCGCTTTGGCGCGGTCTGGATATGGCAAATTATCCTCGCGCTGGTCACGCTGGCGGTGGTAGTCATTGCGCCGGTAAAAATGCAACGACGGCTTCTTATTCTCACCGTTGCTCAGTTTATCCTGCTGGCAGGCGTTGGACATGCGACGATGCGCGACGGTGTAGCGGGAACATTACAGCAGATTAACCATGCTCTGCATTTACTCTGTGCCGCAGCCTGGTTTGGTGGGCTGTTGCCAGTGGTTTATTGTATGCGCATGGCTCAGGGACGCTGGCGTCAACATGCTATTAGCGCCATGATGCGTTTTTCTCGTTATGGTCACTTTTTTGTGGCGGGCGTATTGCTCACAGGCATTGGCAACACGCTATTTATCACGGGATTTACCGCTATCTGGCAGACCACCTATGGACAGTTGCTTTTGTTAAAATGTGCGCTGGTGGTGCTTATGGTAGCAATTGCGCTGACGAATCGGTATGTTCTCGTACCACGTATGCGACAGGAAAATCCCCGGACTGACCTATGGTTTGTCAGGATGACGCAAATTGAATGGGGAGTTGGAGGCATAGTTCTGGCGATCGTCAGCCTGTTTGCAACCCTCGAACCTTTCTGATGGACTGGCATAACGAATGAAAAAAATACTCCTTCCGGCGCTTCTGCTGGCCACTTCGGGCGTAGCGTTGGCGGCGCCGCAGGTGATTACCGTAAGTCGTTTTGAAGTAGGAAAAGACAAGTGGGCGTTTAATCGGGAAGAGGTCATGTTGACCTGTCGGCCTGGCCAGGCGCTCTATGTGATCAACCCCAGTACGCTGGTGCAGTATCCCTTGAATGCCATTGCCGAACAGCAAGTAGCGGAGGGTAAAACGCGCGCTCAGCCTATTGCCGTCATTCAAATCGATAACCCGGCGAAGCCCGGTGAGAAAATGAGTCTGGCGCCGTTTATCGAACGTGCGCAAAAGCTTTGTGAATCATCCAATAGCTGACTGATTTTTAATAAAAAACCGTAAACCTTCACGAAAAGGCTTACGGTTTTTTTATCTCTGATAACAGACAAAACGCCAGGTTTTTTCAATCACCTTCGTCACAAACTGGAAAACCTGGCGTCGTCATCTATTCTTAAAGGGCAAGGCGATTTAGCCTGCATTAATGCCAACTTTTAGCGCACGGCTCTCTCCCAAGAGCCATTTCCCTGGACCGAATACAGGAATCGTATTCGGTCTCTTTTTATTTAGATTATAAATCAATGGGTTATGTGTTTCCCCTCGAAATTCCTCGAAATTTCCTCGAATTTCTGTATTCCGGTCTTTTTGGTTATATCACATCCAAATCCAGTTTAACATTTCTTTTACAACAAAATCAGAGCATCACGTAAGCTTTATTATCGCGTTCATCGAGATAGAGTTTCGTGGTGTTCTCTGAGGTGTGGCCCAGTAGTTTTTGAGCGAATTCCTCGCCGAGTTCGTCTTTGTATAGCCGCCCGGGCAGGCTACGGATCTCGTGAAATGTCGGTGGGTTATCACTAAATTTAGCGCCTGAAATTTTTCTGGCTTTTACAAATTTCTTTGTCAGCCCATCCGGGTGAATATTCCCGGTCGGGCTATTTTTCCTGATTCCTGCACTGATCATGAAATCGGTTTTGCTTACCAGCCGGCAGCGATCGATAACCGTTCCTGGACGTAACCCTGGCGCCTGAAGTGTCAGGGAGAGGGGAATGGCTATTTTCATTCCGGTTTTAATCTGAGTTACGTATAAGCGGTTGTCAAAAACATCACTAAATTTCATATTTACGATATCCTCCCTACGTTGACCAGTAACCAGCGCGAGATCCATCGCAAGAGGAAACCACACAGGCAGATGTTCTGCCGCCGTCCTCGTGGCGTTATATGTTTCCAGTTGCAGGCGTTCCCTGGCAACCTTAATTTCAGGTGCTCGGGTTGGCTCAACCGGATTCGTTGTTATTCTTCCTTCCACAATTGCCTCACGAAAATCATTCATCGGTAACCGTAAACCGGATGAGTTGCTAAATGCTGTGGAGCGGTATTTCAGGGAGAAGGCCATCACAGCCAGTGTTAACGACCAGACCACAGGGATTATCACCGGTATCGGAGATGATCCGGAACTGAGTTCGTTGTATCTGGACTGTTCACTGTTACCGCAGACACAAAATATCCAGGAGCATTACCGTATCGTCGCGCAGGTCTGGAGTGCCGGTGAAGGCAGTAATGTTTCAGTAATGGTGACAGGCACTGCCGGACTGGATATTGCCGACGGTAGCGCTACATACCGGATTACCGTCAAACTGTACCGATATTGCCCCTCCTGATATTCCGGCCAGTCATATTGCTGTATTTGACCCTGAAACCGAAACGCGGAGTCTAAACGAAGACCATCACGGCGAAACAGTGTACGACACGCAAACCAGCAACCCGATTTATATTTCAAAACCCGGCCCGTTACCGGAGAACACCACCACACAGGCCCCCACATCACCAATAGATAAATTTGAAAACGGTCAGTGGGTGGCTGACCTTGCGACCGCACTCGGTCAGAAATACGCTGAGATTAATGCGTGGCGTAATGCGTAGGAAAACGGTAACTATCCGTTCACACTGAATGATCACCACTGGGACTGCGGTAAAGCGTCGCAGGACCGACTGTCGCCAGTAACGGCGGTGGCAAAACAGGGAACGCTACCACCAGGATTCTTCTGGACGGATGCAGATAACATCGATGTGCCAATGAGCGCAGACGAACTGATTAAACTCGAAGCCACTATGCAACAAAACATGGTACTGGTGGGTTTTAAAATCCACGAACGCCAGCGGCAGATGAAGGACGAAGTGAACAGTCTCATCAACGCACAGGCTGTACTGGGTTACGTGTTGGCTGGCCGGAAAACCGTTAAGGAATGTATTATGAGCTGCTTCACAACCCCGGCCATTCTTGAAATGCCTGGTCACTACCTTTGGCGTGTACATGAATCTTTTGAATTTTACCTCAGCGACGACAACAGCGACGTAATCAGCGTACCAGCCGGATTTGTAACTGATCTCGCCACCGTGCCATGCATCTTCTGGTCAGTCATGCCGCCAGACGGCAAATACGCTAAAGCGGCAATAATCCACGACTACCTTTACGATAATGCGCTGCGCACGAAAAAAGAAGCCAATTTGATATTCCTGGACGGAATGACCGTGCCTGGCGTGCCGAAGTGGAAACGGATTGAGATGTATCTGGCGGTCAGGTGATTTGGCAGGGGAATGTATGGGAAAGAACGTAAATACTGTGAATGATTTGCCACAGATGACGAGATTAAACGGCTGGAAGCATGGGAACTCTACAGCGTAATGGTAAACAGGGTGGATACATCTGCCTCTCCTGGCCGGATAAACCAGCCAGTCTGTAGTCGTTACTGTGGCACTTTAATTATCCATGTATCACAAATTACTTGTTTACACGGTAATTAATCACCCAGGTTAATAAAAGGTTGTTTCGTTTACCAGCATATTTTACCCACTGGTAGTTCTGGGATTGATATACCTGCCGGCCAGATTTTACACCACGGAAAGGAAATGCCCGGGAATCCTTTATTACCGCTTTCAGTGGCCATTGCAGATGAAGAAAATGTTATGGCTGATATAGCAAAAACCAGCGCTAACAATACACTGTTAAATTTATTCATAATATTATCCACATAGTTGAGAGTTATGCTGCCTTCTTAACTTTTACCGCAATCCTTTACCAGGATAAAGCAGAGGCGAAAATTTTTCTTGTCTGTCTACTGATTGTTAAGCAAGTATTTACTTTGAAATGGAATAATAAGTGTAGTAATTTCATTCTCTACAGAAAATTTACTTGTATCTGAATGAACTCGTGTAGATACCAGAACCAAATTAACGCCTAAAAAACTGCAAGTTAGTAGTATTACTGTGGTCATGCAGACCATCTGATTACTGTGAAGGTGGCCTCATCTGAAACGCCTGTTAAATCCAGCGTTTTAAGCTTCCTGATATAAGCCATCCATTTAGCCTGGCTGGCTTTATCGTCGTCACATCTTTCACCCCGCGCCAGTTCTGTTCGTCAGTCGGCAATGGTGCTTGTCAAAATTTTGTGGCGGCTACTCTGGATTTATCTGCCACTTTCTGGCAAGTATGATTCTGTTTTCATCAGATAACCAGCTATTTACAGCATCAAGAAGATACTGATTATCCTTCGCCATCATATAGACTTTATTACCGGCAGTGTCGGGGAGGATACTCCTGGTTGATACGCAGAAGACGCCTGGCTCTTTGTTCTGGTAATAAGTACCTTCGAGCAAGTCGGTAAACATGACATCAGCGCTGCGTTCACGAATCCTCTGCAGAGTGGCATCATTATCTTTTTCGCGAATAACATCTGCATACCTGATATGCTTGTCAACATAGTCCAGATTTGTACCACCTGGATTAACAACAATCCGCACGCCCTTACGGTCAATATCTTCAAGAGATTTGAAGTCATTAATCCTGTTACATTGCGTCAGCGCTATTTTCCCATTTTTAAGTACCGGAGAAGAAAGTGCGAACTGTTTTCTTCTGCCGGGAGTTTCTGTAATCCCTCCCATTGCAATATCAAATTTGTCTGCTGCCAGGTCAGTTGACAGCGTAGGCCAACTGCTAGGTACAAACAGGATATTCAGGTGCAGAGCTTTGCCCAGTGAATATGCCATATCAATATCAAAACCGATTAATTTATTTTGTTTGTTGTGAAATGCGAGGGGAGCATAGTCACCAGGCACCCCCACACGTAACTCTTTGCTTTCTTTAATCTCCTGCCAGGGTTTTGCCATCGCGGAATGAATACCTGAAAGTGACAACAAGATAACAAACATAAAATATACTTTTTTCATTACTCTTACCCTAATGTTTGATCAGTAGACTACAGATGAGATTGTCTTCTCTCCATTGCACCGGTAACCTTTACTGGGCAGGGAATCCAATAATAGTGGTATATTAAACGGGAGATCCTCTCGCCACGATATACTATCCGCTATGAAGACCTGCTTCGGGTTAAGTGACAGCTTCAATTAAATTTTCACCCTGATTTTTCACATTTCTGATGTGATGGATTACCGCAGTCACGTTGTTTGCAAGAGCGTGCCTTGGTAGGCTGCCTGCTGTTCAGTCAGAACTGACTGTAATCGTGTTTATAGGTCGTACAGTTCACTATTGTGATGTAACGTCGTATGTTGATCAGCAGATCGTATGCTGACGATTTCAAAAGTACATAATTAAGTACATTTTTATATGTCACTTTTGTTTAATTCTATTTAATTCAGTTAGTTGAGTTTTTGTTTTCGTAATCGTTATTAAATAATAATCACAGGAACAATGGGCGCAGCCGGGCGCCTCATTAGGGCCGGAGTACCGTGACAGCAGGTAGCGATTATTTATGATGTTGGCGTTTCGACGTTGTACAGAAAATTTCCGGCGAGTAACATGCCTTTGATGCCATTCATGGGAAAATAACACTCCTTTAATCAGCCATAAGAGTTAATTATATAAACTTAAATGGATTGGTTAGTTGAATTTCATCAAGATTAACTCTATATAAAATATTTATTGTCTTTGTTATGGCGTCTATATATTCAGCGCTATTCATTATAGCAGTGTATTTATCGTATGCTTCGAAGCAATGATTTTCATTAATATATTTACTGCTATTGTTTTTATAAATTTCATATGACTCTTCCTTTTTGAAAATGCGCGCATCCAGCCAAGGGTCAAGTATATATTCCGATATTCCTTTTGAATCAGTAAAAGTCAAAAAAACGACCACATGATTCCCTCCTGACGCGCTATTATACATAAGGGATGTGCTTATTCTGGCATCAAATACATTATTTTTCGAAAATCCTATTCCGGTTAGTCTTTGTGGTATATATTTTGCAATAATCGCACCTAAAATTAGCGACATATCAGCACAGTTCCCTGTGTTATATTTTATTGAATCAATGGAAGAATATATTAGACTCAGAGATATTGGGTTTTCTGGTCTTTCAGCCATAGCTCTGTCAAAAGAGTTTGCTTTTATAGTTTGCAGAAATTTCTTGTGATGTTCTCTTTGTAAATTAAGAGCGTCGTATTTTTCCTGCGTATCAATTTTAAGCCTGTCAATTTGCATAGCATCATAACTGTCCGATTTCTTTATTATTGTTCTGACAAAAACGGTACATTCTGAAGCAGCATTAATAATACAGGAGGATAAATCAACTGAAGTACTCTGTTGGTTGTTACAGGCGCTCACTCCAGTTGTGTCGAATTTTTCTGTAGCTACATGTCCAACATTTATAATCAATTACATTTCCCTGTATTCAAAATTAAGCGATATTCTTATGTCACGACAACCTAACAGGGACTGACTACAAAGATCTTTAAAGAAACGTTCATTATTGTATCTATTGATGAACTCCCTTCAGATTTAGAGGTTGTGCCCATGGTCGAAAAGGTCCTCTACGCTCATATACTTAACTTATCGGGGACATGGTAGGTTAGGATGTGAAAACACAGGGACAGTTACTGTCACTGCGAAGGCAGCAATAAGGAGGCCTATCCTGTACGAACTGTGGAAAACTATATCTTGTTCACGATCACCTGCATCGTTGACGATGCGCGATCCTGGAGGTTTGACGACTGCCCGGTATGATCGGTGCCGCAGCCACGTCGTATGCAGGAACGGACTGCGGCAAACTGGCGATCGTTCGATAGTGCGAATATTGAATGGTTGCCAGTCGCGGCGGATTCTACTGGTTAAGAATGGCTAATCAATGTGTTTAATCTGAAACCAGGCATCTGTTCAACTTTTCGTGATCGCTTTTGTTGGCATCACTATTAAGCCTTCGTCTACATGGGCATTTGGCATCGGGAGGCCACCAGTGGAAGAGGTCGAGTGATATATTGGGCAGTGAGTTTGATTGGTCGGGGGATTTATACGCAAAATGGTTCGAAATATGTCCGAATTAAAACGTAAAAAGTGATAACTAATTGAATCTATTAGAATCAAAAATAACGTATTCTAATCGTTAAAATCACTTAATTAATATGTAACATTATGAATTTAAAGAGAAGGATTAATTGTTGCCGTAAACAGAAATCGTATTCGGTCTCTTTTTATTTTTCTTTTTCTTATAAATAAGCTACTTACAATTAACGATCCGAAATTTTCCGAATTTCTGTATTCCGGTCTTTTTGGTTATATCACATCCAAATCCAGTTTAACATTTCTTTTACAGCAAAATCAGAGCATCACGTAAGCTTTATTATCGCGTTCATCGAGATAGAGTTTCGTGGTGTTCTCTGAGGTGTGGCCCAGGAGTTTTTGGGCGAACACCTCGCCGTGCTCGTTTTTGTACAACCGCCCGGCCAGACTTCGGATCTCGTGAAATGTCGGTGGATTATTGCTGAAGTTAACGCCGGAGGCTTTTCTTGCTTTTACAAATGTCTTTGTCAATCCATCCGGATGAATATTCCCGGTCGGGCTATTTTTCCTGATTCCTGCACTGATCATGAAATCAGTTCGGCTTACCAGTCGGCAGCGATCGATTAAGGCGGGCAACGGCATAGACATGAGTAACCTGTGCATCTTCGTTCTCACCCGGACGGTGTACCAGCTTCTCTTCCAGACCAAACTCGAAGCTGAAATCGTCACCTTCACGGACAACGCGCGCGGAAAGGCTGGCAATCTGTCCGGAACGGCGGGCAAGGTCGATCATTCCCCGGTAGCCAATAATTAACTGAACGTTTTTTTGCCTGACTTTTCGTTTTTGTTTCCGAACGGCAGCAGATAGGCATGGCCGAGCGCGCCGCCGGGTTCCAGCCCAAGCTGGGAACACTGAACGATGGCGCTGACAAAACTCATGGTGTCACAGTCACCCAGCGCCGGAACTTTTCGGATTTCCGTTGTGGCTACCGCCGGTACGCCGTCAACTTGCAGCGCCGCGCCATCCGGCAGGGCCAACTCCGGCACAACTGATAATGGAAGAATTCAGACGGCGTAAGGCGGCGGGAAGGCTTTAACAGGGGGGGGACTTATGAGCAGAAATTACACACCGGCGCAGAAAGCTGAAATACAGAAGCGCCTGACGGAACTGATACGAACACACGGTCGGATGACGTTTGGAGAGCTGCGGAAGATAACAGGGTTAACCATTTTTACAGCCCGCCACTACCTGGAAAAGGCGGAAAGTTGTGGGGATCTGTATCAGGCCGGGAGAAGCGGTATTTTTCCTTCGGAACAGGCTTTCCTGCTTTGGAAGCAGAAACGTGAAGATGCCAGGATTACCCGCTTTCTGAAAACGCCGGAAGGTGTCGTGAGTTCCTACGACCGGACCAGAAACGTTATCTGTACGGAGTGCCGGAACAGCGTGACGATGCAAAGGGTACTGGCATTTTATCCGGGATATTACCGGGAGGCGAAATCTGCATGAAAATCGAATAATATAACTTTGCAGAGGTAGTGAATATCGTAATCACCCGTTCGGCATTTGAATTCCGTGAGCACGGTCGTGTTGTGAATGTCGCCTTGTTCACAACACCAGGAATATTCCACTGTCAACTGGTTGTCTGCGGCTGGACATAATTTTATCTGATATTCAGGCTGTACCAGCGCAAAGGTTCCGTGAGTCCGACTGTCTTTTTTGCTTCCAAATATTCAGTTTTAATTATCTGAGTATGGCAAGGTGATCATCTGTATCAAACACCGGGCAACTGGTTTTACTTTACCCAACGATTACGTCCCTGTTGTTTAGCCCGATAAAGGGCCTCGTCCGCTCTGGCAATAATGCCGGTAACAGTGTCACCGGCTGTGGAAAGGGTGATGCCCATGCTGACGGTGACCGTTTCGCTAACTGCAGATGCTGCATGCGGCAGTGCGGTTTCACGCAGGTTTGTCTGAATACGTTGAGCAACCAGTGCTGCTTCATTCAGCGACGAAGAAGGCAGCACAACGACAAACTCCTCGCCCCCGTAACGTGCCACCAGGTCTGCCGGAGTACGAATCGACCTCTTCACTACACAGGCCACCTTTGCCAGACAGGCATCGCCAGCCTGGTGACCATAATGGTCGTTATAGTTTTTGAAATAGTCCACATCGAGCATGATCAGTGCAAACGGCTCCGTCTGGCGGAGAGCATCCCCAAGAAAACTTTCCATTGAACGTCGATTAGCGGTCCCGGTCAGTGCATCCTGGTGAGCCATAACGTCGAGACGCGCAATAAGCATCCGGTTTTCCTGGTAACGCAACCAGGCTTCATCAAACCAGCGCTGCAGGATAAAGCGACCATAAATGAGTATGGCGGTAAGAGTAAACCAGACTAATAAAAACCGGATATTCATATACTGGTTAAGCTGCACACTGGCCAGTAGGGCGGTCAGCCATAACGGGACGATGAAAAGTAGCAACGCTGGCAGATGATAATAAAGCGCAGCCAGCGCGGTAAGCATAAGGATGACACTGAGAGGCCAGGCAAAAGGCAGCTGCCACCAGACAATAAAACAGTAGCTACAATAGCTCCACATCAGACTGAGAATCAGCAGCATCACCAGACAAAGAGGAGTAAATCTGGTCGGAAGGCGGTAAATGAAAAGGAGTATCAGGAACGAAAAAACAATAATACTGCCCATAATATCGTCTATTAAAGGCAGTATTCCAGTCTGTGCACTGATCGACTTGTCAAAGTCACTGATGAGTATGTGGCGAAATAAAATGATAAGCGCAAAGCTGATATTCACAAATGTGAACCACGGAATACTTACACGTAGCGCTTGCCTGACCATATCTTTATGATCCTGCCATACCCTTCCAGCACTGGAGGTACGGCGCCTGTCGTCCGAATCCTGCCCCATCCTTAATCGCCTCATATAATGAATAATTACTATCCAGTGTAGTGCGGAGATACTTCACGGTGAAAAATGGAAAAGCTATCAGGCCAGGCTGCATTTTTGGCTGATGAGATGATTTTTGCTCCACAGTGACGAACTTATAGTCACAATTCCTGTAGTAGGGGGGAGAATTATAGTGTCTCCCGGAAACTGGAAGCGAGCTTACCCCACTTACTAAAAGAGGATGTAACTGGCAGGCGTAAAACACGATTTATTTGTATCCATAAATAGCGAAATGTAACGTTTTGGTTATATTTAAAAGAGAGAAAATGGTCAGCAATAACTTTAATTGTTTGAATTAAAAGATAATTAATCGACCAGACTCAGTGATACAGAATATTTTTACATGAGGGGTGCAAATGAGACTTAAGTTGATCGTTAAAAGTTTTGCGCTGGCGGGGCTACTCTCTTCCACTGCTCTGACACCTTTATTTGCACAGGAAGCCCCAAAAGGTGCCACTGCTTCAACCAGGCAAGCTAACAATGCGCTTTATAACCAACTTCCTTTCTCTGATAACACCGATTTCACGAATGCCCATAAAGGCTTTATTGCTGATTTACCTGAAGAGGTGATTAAGGGAGAGCAAGGGAATGTCATCTGGAATCCACAGCAGTACGCTTTCATAAAAGAAGGGGAAAAATCTCCTGACACTGTTAACCCTAGTCTGTGGCGTCAGTCCCAACTAATCAATATCAGTGGCTTGTTTGAAGTAACAGACGGCGTCTACCAGATTCGTAACCTTGATTTATCCAACATGACGATTATCGAAGGTAAAGAGGGGATTACGGTTGTCGATCCGCTGGTTTCTGCGGAAACAGCCAAAGCCGGTATGGATTTGTATTTCAAAAACCGTGGCAATAAGCCTGTTGTCGCCATCATTTATACTCATAGCCATGTTGACCACTATGGTGGTGTGCGTGGCGTTGTCGATGAAGCGGACGTGAAATCCGGCAAGGTGAAAGTGTATGCGCCTGCTGGCTTTATGGAGGCAGCAGTAGCCGAGAATATTATGGCCGGCAACGTGATGAGCCGCCGTGCCAGCTATATGTATGGCAACCTCCTGAAACCAGATGCCTCCGGCCAGGTTGGCGCCGGACTGGGGACGACCACCTCTGCGGGGACGGTGACACTGATTGCGCCCACTAATATCATTGATAAAGACGGCCAGAAAGAAGTGATTGATGGCCTGACTTACGACTTTATGCTGGCCCCTGGTTCGGAAGCCCCTTCGGAAATGCTGTGGTTCATCGAAGAGAAGAAACTCATCGAAGCCGCAGAGGACGTCACTCACACCCTGCATAACACTTACTCGCTACGCGGCGCAAAAATTCGTGAGCCGTTGCCGTGGTCGAAATATATCAACGAAGCTATAGTGCGTTGGGGTGACAAAGCTGAAATTATTATGGCCCAGCACCACTGGCCGACCTGGGGTAACGAGAATGTTGTTGGTCTGCTGAAAAGCCAGCGAGACCTGTATCGTTATATCAATGACCAGACTCTGCGTATGGCCAATGAAGGTCTGACTCGCGACGAAATAGCGGCCAACTTCAAACTACCGGATAGCCTGGCAAAAACCTGGGCCAACCGCGGCTATTACGGCTCCATCAGCCATGACGTAAAAGCAACGTATGTGCTGTATCTCGGTTGGTTCGATGGCAATCCGGCAACCCTTGATGAGCTGCCACCCGAAGAAGCGGCTAAGAAATTTGTTGAATATATGGGCGGTGCCGATGCGATTCTTCAGAAAGCCAAAGCAGACTTTGACCAGGGGAACTACCGTTGGGTTGCTCAGGTGGTGAGTAAGGTCGTGTTTGCCGATCCAAATAACCAGAATGCACGTAACCTTGAAGCCGATGCGTTGGAACAATTGGGGTATCAGGCTGAATCTGGTCCATGGCGTAACTTCTACCTGACCGGTGCGCAGGAGCTGCGTAACGGTGTGGTTAAAGGTCCGACGCCAAATACAGCAAGTCCGGATACCGTTCGGGCAATGACCCCTGAAATGTTCTTCGATTTCCTGGCTGTACATATCAACGGTGAAAAAGCGGGTAATGCCCGGGCGGTGTTTAATATTGACCTTGGCAGCGACGGCGGAAAGTACAAGCTTGAGCTGGAAAATGGCGTGCTGAACCACACGGCTAATGCTGAAGCGAAAGACGCTGATGCCACGATTACTCTGAACCGTGACACGCTGAATAAAATTATCCTGAAGGAAGAAACTCTGAAGCAGGCTCAAGATAAAGGAGAAGTCAACGTTACCGGTAATGCTGCGAAACTGGATGAGATGCTGGGCTATATGGACAAGTTTGAGTTCTGGTTCAATATAGTTACACCATAAATAGATTCCCTGCGGCGTCAATGCTGCAGGGAAGTTACTTCAGACAATTCTGTACGTTTTTCATACTCGATTTTTCCTTCATTCTTTATATCTTGCTTCATTTTATGTATTTGCTGCTGAAGCACATGACCCTGATGCCAGTCAGTCCTGATTCTGTTATGCACAGCCTTTTTCATCAGATGACAGTAACTGGTTGTTGCGTGATTCAATGGTCTGCGAGTCTGGTCAACATGCTTTTAGTTAGTTAAATGTGATTCTACTAATTCGTAATGCGAAGGTTATAAGTTTGATTCCTATTATTGCACCATTTCAACGTTACTGAAACTTCCGTGTTAGCCCATAACCATTCCAGTTTCTACAAGACAGGTGCTTGCTATATATTTACCAATCAGTCATTTTAAAAGTGCGTCATAACCGGAGAACTGTCCTCGTCAGGAGGCCTGTTTTCAGAAAGGCAATATCCTGCTTCGACAGTAGCTTATATGTGACCGGGTTAGCAGCACATTCCCCTCTGCCACATTCCAGTACAGTTGAAATAAGGTTGGCAGTAATCAGTAATAGAAATACCCAACCGACAATACTGAACAGGTTCGGATTAATATTCAATGAACGAAATGCAGCATTCATGCTACTGATTGCCAGAACTACCGCAACAGCAATAATAATGAGAATTGACGTAATCAGAGTCCAGGTATAAAAGTGTAATCCAAAAAATGCAGAACCATATCCTGTGTCACCGGGCATGATATGCAAACATATTTGCCGGGATGCCATAACTCCGGTCAGGATACTGCCAATAATTACCATCCCGTAATGTATACCTCGTAGACCAAAGCAGAGGTTAAATAAAAAGCCAAAACCGGCGATGATGAGGCCAGCCCGCTGTAATAAGCAAATTGGACAAGGCAGCTCATGCCTAACGAGTTGATAATAAAAGGCTACAACCAGAGCAACGCATATCCCAAGGAGTCCCATCTGATTAATCAGATGAACAAATGTTGTTGGATGATGATGCGTTTTCATACACACTCCTTAAAATGACAAAGTCAGCGAATTGGTCATATGATGGATGAATGATAAAATAGTGACGATGAGTAAAACGGCCCACAGAATGTAGCTGACTTTATCCTTTCTGTTTATGGCTCCCATTGCCACGCTCAGTGCAAGCAAGAATGGCAGAAACATGAACATAAAAAACTCCTTTATTACATTGCTTGTTAATATAATCGCTGTGTATTACCGGGTCTGTATTCCAGCTTATCCACCCCGCATTAGCTGGAGCTCAGTAAGGCATCAGGAATTATTTGCGTTATTATAAATCGATTATTTCTGTGATGAATTATCCCGGCATCTGCTGGTTACAGGGATATTTCTGGCGACAAGAGTAAGAAATATCCCGATAGCTAATGGTATAATAAGCAGCATTGAGTGTGTTGAAATAGCATATCCATAAATATAGTCTTCCAGACTTACCGCAATCAGCGGAAAGATAAGAAATACAAGCGAAGCCTGGAAGGCATTAGCCTTTTGCTGAAGCGCAAAGTAGCACAGGATACCAAAAACTCCGGCAAAAGCCCCGAGATACAGGGTAGCTAATATTGAGTGTACTGAGAAGGTTGATACTTGTGGTCTTTCAAAAAACCATCCTGTCGCAGAAAGTATCAACCCAGCTAAAAGGCACGGGAGCGCATTAAATGTGATAACAGAGACAGTACAACTTCTTTTCTTACATTGTGTATATATTATGGCATGGATTAACACAGCAGAAATAAGCGCAGTGATACCCTGCCAGTGACTCTCTGTACTTGTATTCGTTTCTTCAAGAAGTATCCCCGTCAATGCAGTGATTGCGATAGTTAAGCCCGCGATCTGCATTAGTTTCGCTTTTTCATTTAGAAACAAAACCGATGCTATCAAAACGGCCACAGGCATATTCGCAAAGATAATGGCGGCAAGCCCAGAGTTGACATAGGTTTCACCATAAATCATTAGTGAGAAAGGAATAGAAAAATAAAAGATGCAAATCACAAACTGGAATAATCGTTGTCCGGGAGGAAACAACAGTGTTTTTTTTCTTAACCATGCAATGATGATTAAAAAAGGTGCTGCAAACATAAACCTCATTCCGGTTGCAAACACTGGAGGGATAGTTTCAACGGCAATTCGCATAGCCAACCATGTAGTCCCCCAGGTCAGTGAAACTAGCATGAATAATATAGATATCGACACCTTGCGCATAAGATCCTCTCCGTAAAAAAATTAATTTAGCTTTTTAGCTAGAAAAAAGTAGCGTTTTCTTCACTGTGTTTTTTATATGTTTAGATAAAAATTTCTCTATCAGAAGACGCAGTTATGCTGAATGAGAAAAATAAGAAATGACTCAGGCTGTTACCACACGATTGTCCACTGCGCCTGCAAGACCTGGCAGCAGTTGTCGATTTAATGTCTATTCTTGCTGGAAGGCATAAAACGCCTTGAAGATGAAGAGCTCATCATTAGTCGGGTTCCCTTGTTGAGCCAGGACAAGTTTAACTTATCGCTTTCAACCCTTACGATGATAAATGATCTTATCCACCCATAATGGACATACGGCTAAATGAGTAAATTCTCAAGTAAGAGGCAGGATCTGTATCAACCAGTAAGAAGCCCCGGAAACAGCACCGGCGGAATTCCGTCAGGAAGCTCTGAAACTCGCTGAATGTACGTTGCCCGCGAACGATTGTTAATCAGCACCATAGCAAGAATAATTGTTTGTTTCACAAGGAGATAGAAAAAAACTATAGCTTTGCGCCGGGGCGGAGGCAGGAGGAGATAACTCGTTGTAATAGAATGTTTTTATATGGCGACCTTAAGAGAAATGCTTTCGCCTCGGTATACCACCCGCTATGAAGACCTGCTTCAGGTTAAGTGGCAGGTTTATCCAGATTTTCACATTCCTGATATGATGGAACCGCAGCCACATCGTATGCAAGAACGGGCTGCGGCAAGCTGGCGATCGTTCGATAGTGCGAGTATTGAATGGTTGCCAGTTGCGGCGGATTTTACTTGTTCAGGATGACTAACCAATGTGTTTAATCTGAAACCAGGCATCTGTTCAACTTTTCGCGATCGCTTTTGTTGGCATCACTATTAAGCCTTCGTCTACATGGGTATTTGGCATCGGGAGTCCCCCAATGGAAGAGGGGAGTGATGTATTGGGCAGTGAGTTTGTTTGGTCGGGGGATTTATACGCAAAATGGCCCGAAATACGTCCGAATTAAAACGTAAAAAGTGATAACTAATTGAATCTATTAGAATCAAAAATAACGTGTTCTAATCGTTAAAATCACCTAATTAATATGTAACATTATGAATTTAAAGAGAAAGATCAATTGTTGCCGTAAACAGGAATCGTATTCGGTCTCTTTTTGTTTTTCTTATAAATCAGTTGCTTATGATCAATAATCCGAAATTTCCGAAATTTTCCAGAATTTCTGTATTCCGGGCTTTTTCGTTATATCAGATCCAAATCCAGTTTAACATTTCTTTTACAGCAAAATAAGAACATCACGTAAGCTTTATTATCGCGTTCATCGAGATAGAGTTTCGTGGTGTTCTCGGAAGTATGTCCCAGGAGTTTCTGAGCAAACCCTTCCCCGTAAGCATCTTTATACAGTCGTCCGGATAAGCTGCGGATCTCGTGAAACGGCGGAGGGTTTTCACTGAAATTTATTCCGGTCAATTTTCGTGCCGCAACAAATTTTTTAGTCAGGCTGTCAGGATGAATACTCCCGTTCGGGCGGTTTTTGCGTATGCCAGCGCTGATAAGGTATTCGCTACGGCTTACCAGGCGGCAACGATCAATCACCGTACTGAGGCGTAAACCCATGGAAGGAAAGTTGAGCGAAAGTGGCAGAGCGATTTTCATCCCGGTCTTGATTGGCTTAACGTACAGTCGCTCATCAATAATGTGACTGAACTGAGACTGTAATTAAAATTGTGTAATTGCCTGCTTTTGATATGTTCACTCCAGTAACGGAGACAGGCAATTATGGACGAAAAGAAACTCAAATTCCTTGCGGCTGAACTGGCTAAAGGCCTTAAAACCGAAGCCGACCTCAATCCGTTTTCCCGTATGCTGGCGAAATTAACCGTCGAAACGGCGCTCAATGCGTAGCTGACTGACCACCCCGGGCATGAGAAAAATGCGCTCAAAACAGGCTCAAACACCCGCAATGGCTACTCGTCAAAAACGGTGTTATGCGATGACGGCGAGATCGAACTGAACACGCCGCGTGACCGTGAAAACACCTTCGAACCGCAGCTACTTAAGAAGCACCAGACGCGCATTACGCAGATGGACAGCTAAATTTTATCCCTCTACGCCAAAGGCATGACTACCCGCGAAATCGTCGCCACCTTCAAAGAGATGTACGACGCCGATGTGTCACCTTCGCTGATATCTAAAGTCACCGACGCCGTAAAAGAGCAGGTCACTGAGAGGCAAAACCGGCAACTGGATGCGCTGTACCCCATTGTTTATATGGACTGCGTTGTCGTCAAAGTCCGTCAGAATGGCAGCGTAATCAACAAAGCCGTCTTCCTGGCACTGGGTATCAACACCGAAGGCCAGAAAGAGTTACTGGGTATGTGGCTGGCCGAAAATGAATGCGAAAAGTTCTGGCTAAGCGTGCTGACGGAGCTGAAAACCCGGGGCATTCAGGACATCCTGATTGCCTGTGTGGATGGTCTGAAGGGCTTCCCGGATGCGATAAATAGCGTCTTCCCGCAAACCCATATTCAGCTGTGCAGTATCCATATGATGCGTAACAGCCTGAAATACGTAGCCTGGAAAGACTACAAAGCCGTCACCAGCGGCCTGAAGACGGTCTATCAGGCCCCGACCGAAGAGGCGACACTGATGGCGATGTATGCGTTCGCGAAAGTCCGGGACGATAAATATCCGCAAATCAGCAAAAGCTGGCGTGCGCACCGGGAAAACCTCAATACGCTCTTCAGTTATCCGCCGGATATCCGCAAGGCCATCTACACGACAAACGCAATCGAATCCTTGAACAGCGTGATCCGTGCCGCGATTAAGAAACGCAAGGTGTTCCCAACGGATGACTCAGTACGAAAAGTTATTTATCTGGCAATCAAGGATGCGTCAAAAAAATGGAGTATGCCGATCCAGAACTGGCGGCTGGCGATGAGCCGTTTTATTATCGAGTTCGGTGACCGCCTGAGCGATCACCTTTAATAACTGGGCAGTTACACAGAATTACTGACAGGCTCATTCTTTTGTGTTGCGCATCTCTGTTTCTATTGTTTTAGATAGCCATAAGAGCTCTGTTGCTGAGAGTTTTAGTCGTGGGGTTCTTTCTTCTGTACCGGGTGGTCGCATTTCAAAACTGCAGGAACATCTGCTGAATACTGTATACTCCTGTATTTTGCATGTTGTTGAGATCAGTGTGCAATTCCTCGGTACTGGCTTGTTCTGTATAGGTCTGGAGATTTCTGGGTAGTGTCCTTGTGGACCTGAACATATGTTTTTGATTGAAAATGGCATCGTGTTTTATCCTTTACGCTGTGAAATGTTGTTTTGTGCTCTTCTGTTGTGATTGGTGATGTGACGGGATCGTCCATGCACCCTTCCTTTTATTGACGGCGTATCAGTCCATTGATGCCATGCTCGCTTAATTTGTCCAGCATCATCAAGCCGTCGTTTTCTTTCTGCTGCAATTCAAGCAACTTAAACCGTATTTCGTTAAGTAAAGGTTTAATAACTCCGCGCTTGCGAACCACCTTTCTGATAACGTCTTTTTCGAAGTATAAACGGCAGAAGTGATTTTCATAATTCGCCTACACTCTTCACCCAGCGCTGGCAAATCTTCAACGCTGAAAGGCTGGGGAGAAGGGCGTCCAGTTGCTGAACGGAGAGCGTACCAAACGCCCTGATTCCACGCGTTATCAAACTTCATACCGTGGTCATCATCCAGACAAGGCGCTTGAGGTTGCACATATCTTTTGGGGAAAGAGGTTCGGCGGTGGATACTGGATATCCTGGATCGGGAAGTGGGTTCCACTGGTGCCAAATACAGTGGGCTGGTAAACCGGGTGGATACCTCAAATCCTGACAGGCCAGAGTATCAGCCTGATAAAATCGTATTACTGATTTCTAACCAGTGGCACGTTAATTGTACCAGCTCAGACTCCAACTGACAGTTTGCTTTAAGCGAGTAGCGGACGTGGCCTGCCCCCAGGAGTAAAAACAAACTTTCTATTGATACATTTAATTAACTTATTTATAATGTTATATTCCAAATACAAACTTGTTCAATTGGGCATGTATGGACATTCAAATCACACATCAAGTTACTGAATTTGATAAAGAAGAACTATTAACCGGATTAAGAAGCTACAATGCTCAGTTCGTCGATTTTAGTAAAAATGGGCAGCTTGGGGTCTACTGCAGAAACGAAAGCGGCGAAATGGTAGGCGGATTAATTGCTGACAGAAAAGGTCCGTGGCTCTGCATCGACTATCTTTGGGTAAGTGAATCTGCAAGGAGCAACGGTCTGGGTAGTAAACTTATGGAGATGGCCGAAAAAGAAGGTTTGCGGAAAGGCTGTGTTCATGGACTTGTAGATACCTTTAGCTTCCAGGCTCTCCCTTTTTATGAAAAACAGGGTTATATACTTCAAATGTCGCTACCGGACTTTCCTAAAGTAGGTTCGCAAAGGCATTATTTAATTAAGCCCGGTTTATAGCTTTGCTGCATTTGAATACCCATAGCTTTATGAAAGCTGCAATCAGGTAGCTTTAAAATATATCGTATTGTTGGCCTGTACACACCATGTTCAGCGTCCGCTTCTGGCACAGGGCGGACAGTCAGATTAGGTTTGGCGCTGTGCCATAGATATGTCAGCTCACATTTGAGCTAATACACATTAATTATCTAAACCAGTTATTAACCACTTCCTCAAACCGCTGGGTTACTTTTTCTCACGGGAATTTATCTTCCACACAACGTTGTCCATGTAAGGTAATATTGTTTAAATCAGGGGATGCCAGCGCTTTATTAATGTCCCTGGCAATGGTCTCCGGGGTCATTGGCTCCTGCAAATGGAAGCCGGTATCCCCCTCTTTTACGAACTCAGTCATCCCGCCGCGTGTACTGACCAGTACACAACGATATAGAGTTAGTTGTCGTTGGTAACTATATGAGTAAAAGTAAAGGTGAAAAAGCAACCTATCAGCGTGAGGTGCGGTAATTAGCAGAACGGCTAAAACCACACTGTCATATGGTTGGAGGTGTAACGCCTGAAGAGATATACAACTACTATTCGTTAGCAGATCTGGTTGTTATTCCCTTTCAATTCCAGGAACCGTTCTGCATGGTTGCAATTGAAGCAATGGGGGCAGGAAAGCCTGTACCCTAAGGAGTTGTTCGAACGCCTGTAAAAGCAAAGTCACTCCCTTATCCGGTGATATACGGCCTGCAAAGAAAATCGTTTTTCTCCGGAGTTATTCCCAGGTCAGACTTTTGCAGTGGTACAGCGTTTTTCTGATAGGCCTCCAGGTCAATACCATTAGGGACGATAGCGATATCAGCATCCGGCAGGTACGCCTGATAATGCTTCTTCAAAATCATGCTGGGGACGATCGTTTTAACGTTTTGATCTAACCCATCAGGTTCGAAAGCATTATGCATATGCATAACCATTTTTGCCTTTGGGGCTCTTTTGCGGATCTGGCGGTACAGCTTTATGCTGTTATGAACGATGATTACACTATCATCGGTAACGTTAAAGTCTTTTGCAATATTCAGAATGCGCTGTGAGTAGGGGAGCGGGTCAAGGCGAGTCCACTTCTGAAAGAGGCGCTTATAGAGTCCGCTGAAACCTATGCGATGAACAGAACAATGGTCATTTACCTTTAAAAAATCGCTATAACCTTCATTCTTAATACAAGCGATTCTGTTTGGTAGTTTTTGTTCGCCGTGCAACTTGGTACATCCATATCTCTACTGCGGCTGCACCACGCGGTGGTATGGAGAAAATTGGTGTAACCGTAAGCACTAATTTATCGATCATTGTAACTCCGTAAATCTTGTTGAGTTTTTACTCAACGAGGCGACTGCGCCTGACGCTTCGCATTAACATTGCAGATAATTCTTATTTCATACGTAACAGATAAAAAACATGAACCAACTCACAACTTCGTTAGCTATTAATATTCTTGCTATGTATTTATTGGGGTATGCGAACCTTTCGACTTTTACACTGATGATGGCCGCAGCGATGTGCTCAATGAACTAGCTGGTTTGCAGTACCTCACTACTTGGCGGTAGGATGACGGTGGTTAGTTCGAAGAAGTAGCGGAAAACTCAATAGAATACAAGCAATAAAGTGGATTCTTGCAGTGTCCCGGTATAATGATAGCTACCTGAATCATTGGTATATTTAACAGCAGACCCTCGCTTTTTCGCTTAAAATCTGTTTTTTGTCACAAGCGGCAAGTGTTTAACATTTTCTCAGATTATAGATTAGCGTGCTAGCTAAAGATGTCGAGTGTGGGATGTGACATCTGGTGAACTTATAAAACTCCATAGCTAGTTAAGAACGAAATCGTTATTCGTTAAAAAAACGTTATTATTCATGCGGTCAGGAGAGCTAATAATAAGAGGAAAACTTGCCCGAAATCTGCCCGAATTAAAACGGAAAAAGTGATAACTAATTGAATCTATTAGAACGCAACGGAACGTATTTCAGACGATAAAATAGTGGTTTTTTGTTTAACTATATGAATTTAAAATGAATTTTTATTTTTAGCGAGAACAGGAATCGAATTCGGTCTCTTTTTATTTCCATTGTAAATCAATGGGTTATGTGTTTCCCTTCGAAATTTCCTCAAATTTCTGTATTCCGGTCTTTTTGGTTAGATCACATCCAAATCCGGGTTAACATTTCTTTTACAGTAAAATCAGAGCATCACGTAAGCTTTATTATTGCGTTCATCGAGATAGGGTTTCGTGGTGTTCTCTGAGGTGTGGCCCAGTAGTTTTTGAGCGAATTCCTCGCCGCGTTCGTCTTTGTACAGCCGACCAGCCAGGCTACGGATCTCGTGAAATGTCGGTGGGTTATCACTGAATTTAACACCTGAAATTTTTCTGGCTTTTACAAATTTCTTTGTGAGCCCATCCGGGTGAATATTCCCGGTCGGGCTATTTTTCCTGATTCCTGCACTGATCATGAAATCGGTTCTGCTTACCAGCCGGCAGCGATCGATAACCGTTCCCGGACGTAACCCTGGCACCTCAAGGGTCAGGGATAGGGGAATAGCTATTTTCATTCCGGTTTTAATTTGAGTTACGTATAAGCGGTTGTCAAAAACATCATTAAATTTCATGTTTACGATATCCTCCCTACGTTGACCTGTAACGAGTGCTAAATCCATCGCGAGAGGGAACCATGAGGGCATATGCTCGTGTAGCATTATAAACCTCTATTCGCAAGCGCTCCCTTGCAACTTCAATTTTTGGTACCTTGGCTTTTTCAACCGGATTCAGTGTTATTCTTCCTTCTACAACAGCTTCACAAAACATGTCAGATAGTACAGACCTCGTCGCCCCCGCCATCGTGTTTTTACCTTCCGCGATCCATAGCTCAAGAAATTCTGCAACATGACGCGTGCTTACTTCTGCCAGAATCATTTCTCCTAATCCGGGCAGTCCGTTTACGGGCCGTAAGTAACGAAGCTTAATGTAAATGTTAGATCGTATGCGCCTGTTAGGGGCTGCGGGTAAGATAGCCTTACAGACGCATCTGAAAAACCTCCGGCTATGCCGGAGAATATTTATTTACAAAAATCTTACTTCTTATCTTCCTTACTAAGGATACAAGAACTAATGGGAAAACTATACCGAATGAAAGATATGTTATTGTTTCAATGATTGACCCATTAGATGGGCCGTCAATGCGATGAAGATCATCAATTTGCTTGAGCCCTACAATGGTTAATAGAAGAGTTGCTATCTTGAAAAAGAAGAAGTGCATAGCGAGGATGTGTACTGTATTCTCGCCTATTGTTGTGAAAAATCTAACGAGTATGTTAGATTTTATGTGGTAAGAAATACCAATTACGAGAGAAATGCTAATAAGCGATAAAAAGATAAAGCAATACGGATCAATGCTTCCGTATAAATACATAGTTGGCCGTATTACAATGTAACTAAGGACTATGACGATTAGCGCTGGCAGCATAGCATTTATGCTGCTCAAGGATTTGAATCCAAATTTTTTAAATACATAGCCTATGTAGAAAAACGGCAAATAGACGAAGTATTGTGCGTTTGGAATGTGAGTGTTTATGTAGGGATTGTTAGCAATTGCATTGCTTTTTACAATCCACCAACCAATGAAGAATAAAATTAAAACTGAAGATCCAATTAGCAGTTTATTTTCTTTAACCACTCTATTTAGCCAATAAAAAACAAACTGCATTAAAATCAATACTGGTATGAACCACATTGCACCTGCCAGTGCTTCAGATGGTATTGTTATAGACCGTATAAATGCTGTGACATAATCAGTAGGTGAGTAATAAATGTAATTTGTAGGTTGTAACCCAAACTCAGTAAGTAAATTATGCGCCGATATGATTATCGCAGAATAAATAAGGTACTGACAAATAAGCTTTGATCTGCTTTTTAAAAATTTACTAAATCTGTCAGCATACTTGTCGTAATGAAAGAAATAACCCGATAGCAGAAAAAATCCGGCAACTTGATAGTAATAGAATACCTCCCCAAATGGGAAATTTGCAATGTGTCCAGCAACAACAGACAGCATCATAATTCCCTTGGCTATATCAAGACTTCTGTCTCTGTTGCTTCTTACAGATGGAGTTTGCAATAATTCTGGCGTTAGATTGTGCATGTCGTACAAAAAGTGAATTAATCAGTGCGAGAAATTTAACATATTACACTGGAAAAGAAAAACAACTTACCACTTGTGAGCAAAACCATCGCGCCAGAAAATTTACAAACATAAAAACCGTCTCTGCATTACAAACTTAGGAACGAGGGGGCTAAGGAGAACCCAGCATATGCAAGCGACAGCCAGAGATTCAAAATTGACGAGATCTGCAGGGTCAATTGCAGTACATGCTTGGCTGAGACTATGAATGGCTATGCCATTTTCCAGCCAGATCTTTCGCGTGCAGCTTCAGATGCCAATACCAGTGGAATGTAGACCACAGGTTCGTCATCAGGTTATAGCTCAGCAGGGCGGCTGTAACACCATCACTCCAGCGGGCCAGGATACTCAAGCCAGATTCTGGTATTCTATCCAGACTTGGGGCAGAGTGACTAACAGAGATTGGTTATCCGGGCTGTATGTTACTTTACCATGCGTAGTGTTCAGTTTCAGACACTGCCGGACGGGCCCGAGTAGTCGGCGGTTCTCCTCTTTTAACCCGAGCATGTCTGCCAGTGCAGAGATGATGCAGAACCGTGAGTGCTCGTCGCTAATCTCCACCACACTGACGTTTTATTGATTGTGAATGAGTCTGTCATTCACGTAAATATCAAGCAGGTAATTCCCTGGCGCAATATAGCCATCCCGGCTGAAGGCGGATAAATCCACACTGAGGTGGTCACTGTTTTTAAGAGAATCGGCGCTGAACTCCGTCGTCTCTACTGGCAACAACAGTATATTCAGAGTAATTAGCAGTGTAGGCCGATTCAGTTTCATGGTATAAGCCGCTATCCGTGTTGCCTGAATAAATGAAAATCCGCCGCTGCTGATTTAAACCGTTCCGTGAAATAACAGCGCATCACTGAAGAAATAAACAATTCTGGCGTCCGGACATACCAGATAAATGGACAGCGAAACTGTTTATTAATATCTGAAATAAATATCGGCTTGTGGGCCGTATCAGAAGTGTTTCTGATTATAGATGACTGTGGTGCCGACAGTGCCTTGGGAGATTGATCCTCCAGCGGTTATCATACGTGCAAAGAAATTCAGCTTATTAGTCGCCGAATAGGTATCCAGCGTAATATCACCTGCTGTAGGTGCCTTGCTCAGGTCCACAGGATTAACGCCATCACCTGTCAGAAGCTGAATAGCCACATTGGTAACAGAATTGCTTGCAGTATTTGCTATTTCTCCTTTAGCCAAATGACCGTCCAGTGGGGGCAGAACACTCGGGAATGTCATGGCCACTGTTGAATAGTGGCGGCACCCGCGCCCGAAGTACTTCCGAGGCCCTCAAATAAATACCCGGTAAGATTGATAATAACTGAAACCGAACTCGAAGACTTGCCTGCTGCTGAGACCCTGGTCTACTTTGATGCTCTCGCTGTCCGGCACAATGCTGCCCGACGCATCAATGGCTGAGACACTAAAGTCATCGCCCTCCCGCCAGCGTCAGTGGTGGCAATAGCGCCAGCAGTAAAAGTCGACGCGCCATATATCATACCGACAGTCGCTAGGGTAAGCATTATTTTATTACGCATAGATAATGTCATTTGAGCGAATGAGAATTATTGATCACAGGCTGAAGATAGGTCTGAAAATATTAATGAGAGACGTTCATGTAAAGCGGGTATCAATAATAAAAGCCACACCACCAAAGTGTCTGGCCCCCTCCCGGGACGCCGACATTTAATATAATTCATTGATAATAATAGTGAATTTGAATCAAAATAACAAAAAATAGATCGATACGATAAACGTTTATAATTGTGATTTAAGAGTAATCATGAAAGAAGCACTTTTAAAAAAACTAACATGTCGAATGTCTTGTTTGTAAGTGTTTACCATGATTGTGAAATATTTTATAATATTATTGATGAAATGTGTCTTTTATTTTGCGGGAGAGCTCAATATCATGAATGATAATTTCAAGTCTGTGTTCAGACCGAAACGAAAACAGGATGAAATACTGCTACAAAATCAAATGTAAGGTTATTAATTCTAATGTTTTAAACTGTCCTGGCTCAAATGCAATAAAGATTCATCGGTGAAGCGGCATATTTCTTTAATTGTGATGGTCATCACGATAGTCGCCATGTACTTCGCAGCACTGAACATAGTATGAAACTACTACAGCTAACACTGCCTACTGGAGTAGTCTGGCTATCAGTCGTGTTGAGCTCTGAAATGTTAAAGATACAACATATGCCGACTCTGGAAGTATTCCTTTGTCTCCGGTTAGACGAAAATTGTTATTGCAGCAGTTGAGAGAATTTCATATCACGGTCTCTTCAGTTGCCGAAAGGATTTATATCTTTTTAGCCAAACAGCGTTATGCTGCTGAAATACTCGACTTGTAGGTTATCACAATAAAGCATTTTTTATGGCGCGAGCAAGTATTTATGGCGATTATTCTTGGTGGAGATGATAGCGCGTCACTGAAATTGATGAGTGCTGGAAAGTGTGTGCTGGGACTGTGGTATCATGGGCAAGGTAAAAGAGCGTACTTACATTTACCGGTATTCCATTCGCTTGGAGAAATACCTTCTCTCTACCATGAAATGATAAAAAAATAATTGCTAAGGGGAGGGCTGGGATGGCGTTTAACTAATTGCCCTTCGCCCTTGGCACTGCTAGAGGTACTCAGACAGCCGCTTGTAGGCGGCATGGTACGGATACAAAAACATATAGCGCTGTTATATAAACTGTAAACTGGGCTGTGCGTATAATACGAATCTTTCACTCAGAGAAACCTGCTGACAGCGTTAGTACTCCATTAATTAATTTTGTACTAAATCTCTGTGGTATGGCACAGACGTTTAGAAGACAGGTCAATTGCGAGCTGCTGGCTGGGATTTCGTCGCGCCGCTCAAAAATGCGCAGAGTTTTTCACCCGCCGTCAATGGCTCAATGGGCGTTTTTCCGAGGGCGGTCTCAGTCATGACGATAGCAGGACCAATAAGCATGGACCATACTTCGCTCGTGTCTTGCTCAAGCGATGTGAAGGCAAGGAACAGTGTTTTATCTGAAGGAAAGCGGTGCTGAGTATTAAAAAGTTTCAGCCAGGCGCGGGACTGCCGGTCGGCCTGTGTTGAGCGCGTGCCGAAGCGGAGTACTCTTTTTAGTATGGCAATACCCACAATGCCTGGCCCCAGAATAAAGGGACTCCCGACGTTTATGGTGACGCCGATCCCGAGAAAAACGAGGGCGAATGACAGCACGTTATCTACTCTTCTGGTAAGAGTACTGTATAGTTTTTCCAGAGAGTACCGGTAAAGAATTTGATAACTGATTTCATCCTTGCTCATACATCTCCAGATGGTTTTTCGATTACGCTCCGGTATGTTCCCGGAATCCTGACAGATTCTGCAATTATGCCACACTTCCTGGAGGGTATTAATTAGATAGAATATAAATAGCAGGCAAATATTTTGAGCTTTTAGTCGATATCGCTTTGAATATCATTTCTCCTGCATCAGGAGATGCTGTTGTCGAGCATCGTGTCAAACGTTGCTGCGCCGGTCGGACTGCACAGGGTAACTCTCGTAGTCAGACTCTCATTATGGTCTCTAAATGGATAATCCGCAGTCGTAACACGCCGAATGTCACGACTGACGCTATTATTACCCTGGCTTGTTAAAGCGGCATGACCACATTTTCTATATATAATAATTGGTTGTCTTTCGACCAGTATTGTCGAGTTTTTTGGTTTAATTCAACAATCCATTTAAAAACGCCTGCTGTTGCCAGATCGGTACAGTATTTTTCATAGGAATGTTCCCCCGAAAAGTGTTTGGCTGAAGTCAATTTTATTAATTGCGTATTTGATGTTGAATTGACTTTAATCAGCTTTCTATTGCTTTTAATAGAAATGAAGTGGCCTGCATGAGTGATAATTTTCACATTACCGGTAGCAACAAAATAGATGTAATAAGCGATATTATTATATTCCAGATCGATTAGAAATGCGTTGAAATTTGCATCCTTTCTGACGCGCTCGAAAAAGTGGTTAAGCATAAGCTGTAATTCCATTTGTTAACCTATTGTAAGTTATAATGTTATATGTTGTGTTAGAGTATTGTTGCTTAAAAGCAGCCATACAAAGATGTTACCTAAAAGCAATAATAATCGTCTGGTATCATATAGTTTACATTATGATTGGAATAGTGTTGCAATTGTTACTGATTATTTCTCGTAGCGCGTTTTTTTGACCACTAATAGATGAGTCAATCCATTTCATTTGTAGTTTTTCTGAACGCCATGAAAAGTCATAATATATAAAAATCAGTTAATTAATTGATATTTAGATAAGGGTTACAGTGGCGGAGAGGTTTGGCATGGCGACTTTATAGGTTTTGAAAAAGCGGCTAACCCGCAGGCAGGATAACTGACAGTCAGTGTTTGAATGGGGGAAAAATCGTAACAACATCAGCATAAATAATAATACTCATGAATGTTTTGTGTGATGTAGCAGCTGAATTGAAGTGATGTTTTACCTGTTCAGGATTGTCCCGATAAAAATGTTCCTCGATAAAAGTCGATCACCTTGCGCCGAAAAAAAACAGGCTAAGTGACAGAAGAACAAAATTCATCAGAAAAATAAAATTTATAAAGATCAATGAGTAAAAATGGTTGTGGAGAAGGTGGCTATTTTTTGAAAGCAAGAAATATAAACAAAGTGTAGCTATGCATAGTTATCTAAAAGGAGAACTACCGTGACTAACATAACGCTATCCACCCAGCACTACAGAATCCATAGAAGTGACGTTGAACCAGTAAAAGAAAAAACAACGGAGAAGGATATTTTTGCAAAAAGTATTACTGCCGTTAGAAATAGCTTTATCAGCCTGTCGACGAGTCTGTCTGATCGCTTTAGCCTACATCTGCAAACAGACATACCGACTAGCCATTTTCATCGTGGGAGCGCTTCTGAGGGTAGGGCAGTATTAACCAGTAAAACTGTTAAAGATTTTATGCTGCAAAAGCTCAATAGCCTGGATATCAAAGGTAATGCGAGTAATGATCCGGCCTATGCTCGTCAGACATGCGAAGCCATATTATCAGCCGTGTACAGTAATAATAAAGATCACTGTTGTAAATTACTCATCAGTAAAGGGGTCAGTATTACCCCCTTTCTGAAAGAGATAGGAGAGGCTGCGCAGAATGCGGGGCTACCCGGGGAGATAAAAAACGGCGTATTTACTCCAGGTGGGGCAGGAGCGAATCCTTTTGTCGTTCCCCTCATTGCTGCAGCGAGCATTAAATATCCGCATATGTTTATAAATCATAATCAGCAGGTGTCTTTTAAAGCGTATGCTGAGAAAATCGTTATGAAAGAGATTACGCCGCTGTTTAATAAGGGGACGATGCCGACGCCACAACAATTTCAGCTAACTATAGAAAATATCGCGAATAAGTATCTTCAGAATGCCTCCTGAAGATAGCAAACACAATACTGCTATTAACCATATGAATTAATAGCAGATTTTCTGAAACTATATATTCATTTTTATGGCGACGCTTTTAACAAAACGTCGTCATCTTTATTTTAATATAAAAATCAAATGGATACCCTTAAAACTTAAAATAATTGTTATTACTCTAAATACCGGCATAACCAGACAGCTTTTTTTGTAACGCAGCGTGTTGTTAAGTCTATGATACCCGCGCACGGATGATGTCTCGATAAGGATTAATGGTCTGTTAACTGTCAGGAGAGGTTATGCCGCCTTTAAAAAAAATTATGCTGCTCCTGTTTGTGGGGGTGATGGTCGCCACGGTAACGACACCTGCATTGGCGCTGGTTTGCCTTGCATCTCACTCAGCTAAAGAGTGTGCTGAAGCCTGTGGTGTCGATATGTGGTTTATGTTTTTGGCATGCTTTTAAGGAGGGAGAATATTGAACGTGAACAGGCGATAGTGAGTAGCTCGCTGCGCCAGGGGATAACACTCCCCTGGCGCAGCCAGTTATATTTTATTGCGATAATAACAAAGTATTTACTCGCTACTGATGAAATTCGCTATTTACAACAGAGCACGTTTACTAAGCAAGAAAATCTGCACACGCTATCCTTTTATATCTGTCCTGGATAATGAACGACAGGAAAAATATGATGCGGCCTGAAGAGATTTATCAGCGAATAGAGGCAAAGAATTGGCGGCATGTCTGGGTGGTCGGCGATATTCACGGCTGTTTTTCAATGTTAATGAAAAGGTTACGTGAGTGTCGATTTGATCCGCAACAAGACTTGTTAGTTTCTGTGGGCGATATCATTGATAGAGGCCCGGACAGCCTGGGTTGCCTGGCTTTACTGCGTGAGTCCTGGATGACGGCGGTTCGCGGCAATCATGAACAAATGGCGCTGGATGCGCGGGCCTCATCGCAGTCGACGCTGTGGTTGATGAATGGTGGCGACTGGTTTACCCGCCTGACGGCTGAACACGCTGCGCAAGCTGAAGCGCTTTTTATCCTTTGTCAGCGACTGCCCTGGATACTGGAAGTTCGCTGCCGCCATAGCACGCATGTGATCGCTCATGCTGATTACCCCGCGTCAACCTATCAATGGCAAAAAAAGGTCGATTTACATCAGGTTCTCTGGAGCCGCGAACGACTCATAAATAAGCGCGGCGGGATTAGTGGTGCCGATCATTTTTGGTTTGGCCATACGCCGTTGCGTCGGCGCATGGATTTCGCCAACGTACACTATATTGATACGGGCGCGGTATTTGGCGGGCAATTGACGTTAGCGCGGATACAATAGCGGTATCAGCGACCAGGGTTAAAAATCGCTATATTGCTGCGCAGGTCGCCAGAAGCCGTCGATAAAATCCTCTACCGGAAAACAGCCGCCATGGCGAATCCGTTGATCGTCCATCGAATAAAGACACTGCTGCTCGGTATCGTAGATGTCCACGACAATATCCTCGCATCCTCCATCCAGGTAACATACAAAAAGTACCAGCGCGAACATTACATCCTCAATGTTAACTACTTTACACGATAGTGTAGGAGAGGTTAGCGCAGGGGGGAAATGAGAAAAGGAAGAATAAATAACCCGCCTGGCGACGGGTTCTTTTTGAGTCAGGCAAGACGCATGACCCAGGCATCAGATTTAGGATCGTAATGATTACGGAACAAAACGGAATGTTCCCCGTTGAGAATGGCGGGAACGCTGGTTTCGGCATCCCAGGCGTCCAGTTGCATACATAAATCCGGATCGGATTTACAGGGGATTGTTAACGTTCGCTCCCCCGGCGATTCGCCATGTAATTCGGCATCGTCGATTTCAAAAGCGCCAATGCGCACACTGGTTTTCATCATCGTGCTCTCCGTTAATACGCTAATTGTGGTACGACCAGTTTAGCCGTCCATTTTTCAGCGTAGTCAACGTACGCAAAAGCGCCAGTCAAAAAGTGCGGTTTTTTTGTGCGCCTTTTAACTATTACCAGTAAAGAGTTTGCCATCACGTACCAGTTCACGCGGGTAACTGTTCTTTATTCTTGAGCCGATACGTTTTGCCAGACCAAGCGGCTGATGCTGGAACGTCACCAGGACATCATCAGCGGCAGGGGGTGTTTGCGGATAAATATCCCGACCGCGATACCACTCCTCCGCCTCTTGCGCAGAGAGTTCGAACGCGTGAGCATGAGTCGGGCAGGCAAGGGCTATCGTCGCCTCATGTTGCCAGCGATAGCCTTTATTATGACTTTCGGCCAGCTTAATGCCGAGCCGGGAAAAACGGACTTTTCCGATCAGTGATTCAATCTCTGCCGGGAACAGCCAGACCTCTTTTTCACGCTGCCAAAGATGGAGATTTTCATCCCATAACAGTCCGACGGCGTTGGCCGCCTGGGTAACGTGTAATGCTTCGCGGCCTTTGAGGGGGGTAAAAGGAAACGCCCCCACTTTATACCCCGGCGCGGGCATGGCTGGAAGGGATGACATTTTACGCAGACGTGCGACGAAGAATCCTTCGCAGTCGTAAATTTGCGGGAAGACGTGCAGGAAGCCTTCCGGGGTGAGGGCGCGGTCAGCGTCAGGAAACAGATCACCCAGCGGCAAAAATTCAACGGCGTCGGCGTAGGTCTCTTGCAGCCAGAGGCAGACCTCTTCGTTTTCCTGGCGATTTAACGTGCAGGTGGAGTAGACCAGCGTGCCGCCGGGTCGTAAAGCATGAAAAGCGCTGTTGAGCAGTTCCCGCTGTGTCGCCGCGATATCCAGATTGCTTTCTGGCGACCAGTTTTTTAGCGCATCAGGATCTTTACGTACTACGCCTTCGCCAGAGCAGGGCGCATCCAGCAGGATAGCGTCAAACATCTCCGGTAACGCAGCGCCAAATACGCGGCCATCGAAATGCGTCAGTGCGGTATTGGCGATTCCACATCGGCTGATATTAGCGTGCAGAACTTTGACGCGACTGGCCGAAAATTCGTTGGCCAGAATGGCGCCGCGGTTCCCCATGCGGGCAGCGATCTGCGTGGTTTTGGAGCCAGGCGCCGCTGCCATATCCATGACCCGCAGCGGATGATTATCATCGGCGAACAGGGCCGCGACCGGCAGCATCGAACTGGCTTCCTGAATGTAAAACAGGCCGCTTAAATGCTCAGCGGTACTGCCAAGCGGCAATGCCTCTTCATCATCGCGCTCGATCCAGAATCCTTCATGACACCACGGAATTGGCGTGAGCGACCAGCCGTAGGGCGCGATTAGGGCAAGGAAATCAGCCACGGATATTTTAAGCGTATTGATGCGTATACTGCGGCGCAACGGGCGTTGGCAGGCCGAAATAAATTCATCAAAAGAGAGCGTGGAAGGCATTGCTTCACGCATTTGCGTCAGAAAAGCGTCAGGAAAATAGACAGCGTGTTGAGCCACAGGTGTATCGCCGGCAAAAAAACAGGCGCGCAGTGTAGCATAAAACGCTCCGGCGCGAGTACGCCGGAGCCGGGTGTTTAACGTGGCAGAGCGGTGCCCCATTCACGCCACTCTTTCGGTTCGCTCTCTTGTAACAGGAAATGCTTACCGGCTTGCGCTTTTGGCGCCAGCGGCGTACCTGGTGGAGTAGCGAAGGCGATACCACCACGGATGAACTGATTAAATGTCCCCGTTTTCACCACGCCGCCTGTCAGACCAAAGTCGAGACTATAGCCGGAGGCGAGCCAGAATACGGAGTTATTCCGCACCAGATATTGGTAACGCTTACTGATGCGCAAGGTGATCATCACGCGATCGGAGAGCGACCCCAGGGACATTCCGGTGACGGTTCCCACTTCGATACCGCGGAACAGGACGGGTGTGCCAATATTAAGCGAGCCTGCTTCTGGCGCCTCCACGACGATGCTTAACCCATCCAGATAGCGTGAGTCGGTAATCGTGGCTTCCTGCAGTTCAAAGTCGCGCCGTGCCGCGCCGCGTCCTGGCTCAACGTTAATATAGGGCTGGAGAATCGTATCCAGATGCTCGACGCCCGCCGCGGAAATTTGTGGCGTAATAACGGAAAAACGTGTCCCGGCGCGGGCAAATGTCTGTACGTACTCCGGATAAAGTACGGCTTTTGCCTGCACTTCATTACGTGCGGTGATCAATTCCAGCGTCTGGATCTGACCGATATCAATACCGAGGTAACGAATGGGCATCCCCTCCGCCAATTTTCCGGCGTCGAACGCGTGCAGCGTAATTTGTCCGCCTACCGCGCGGGCGGAAGTTTCTGAAGCATAAAGAATGCGTTTATCGCCTTTGCGCCGACTGGCGCTGGCGCCGCTCAGGTTATCAAAACTAATGGCCCCTTTCAGCGCGCGGGAGAGTGGCGAGGCCTGTACCGTTAGGCCGCTGCCGTTAAGTTGCACTTTCGCGCCGCCTTCCGCCCAGAACACGCTATTGCTGGTTAACAGGTGGCGATACTCCGGCTTAATATGCAGGTCGATGTCAAAGGTATTGGCGCGTGGGCGAACGGTGATGACTTCGCCTACTTCAAATTTTCGATACAGCACGACGGAACCTGCCTGGACATCCGGCAACGTTTCGGCCGTCAGCGTTAAGGTGGTAGTCGGTAAGTCACTGAGGCTATTTTCCAGCGCTTTTTCCAGGTTAGCATAGAGCGGGTAGGTGGATTTCATCTTCCCGCTCGTACCGGGTAAAATACGAATTCCGCCGTCAATCCACTCGCTGGCGCTGGCGCCGAGGAACTCTACGCCGTCAAGGCCGACTTTGACATCCACCCGGCTGTTGACCACGAATTTACTGTCGCCCTGTACCAAATCCCGGTGCTGCGGTTCAATCGCGACGGTGAATGACACGCCTTTACTGGATAAGTTGCGCTCAATGACCTGGCCAATTTTTACACCATGTAAAATTAACGGCTGGCCCGGTTCGATGCCGTAACTTTCCGGGGCCGTCAGCGTCAGGGTTAAGGCATTCGCCTCATGCAGCAGGGCTTTTTCACCCGGCACCACCACAAATTCACTGCGCGGTTCGCCGTCGCCCGGCACCAGTTCGAAGGTTTTTCCGGTTAACAACGAACTGATATTCGCGTCGCTCAGCGACAGTTTGGGATTGCGTAACTCAATGCGCGTATTTTCCCGCATCAGCGGAACAACGCTGGGATCGACGGTCATCTCTCCGGTGACTTTACCGCCAGGGTTGAGCGTCAGTTTAGAAAGCTCACCCACCTCCAGTCCCTGGTACATGAGCGGCGTAGATTCCGCCTTCAGACCGTCTCCGCTGGGCAGCTCAAGTTTAACGATTACCCCTCGTTGGCTGTGGGCTAAATCTTTATATAAGCCGAACGTGTCATCCTGGGCGGCGGGTTTGGAATTGTCCGGCGAATCAAACGCAATCGCACCATTGACCAGGGCCGCGAGGCTCTCCAGTTTCACCTTCGCGCCGCTCAGGCTTAGATCGGCGTCAATGCCGGAGACATTCCAGAAACGGCTGCCTTTTTTCACCAGATCGGTAAACCGTCGCTCAATCAGAACGTCAATCGTCACGCCCTGTTTGTTAGGGTTAATCGAATAATCATACACCCGTCCGACAGGGATTTTACGGAAATAGACCAGTGAACCGCTATTAAGCGAACCGAGATCCGGCGCATGGAGATGAATCATCAGATCGCCGTTGCTAAGCCGGTATTTAGGCTGTGTATCCAGGGCGACGAAATGATCCCTGGGCTTGCCTTTACCTGGCATCATACCGATGTAATTCCCGCCGACCAACGCATCCAGGCCGGAAACGCCCGCCAGCGAGGCTTTGGGCGTCACCAGCCAGAATTGCGTCTCTTCGCGCAACGCATCTTCCATATCTGATTTGATACTGACGCGAACTTCAATTTTGCGCAGATCTTTGCTCAGGCTGACATCTTCCACGGTGCCGACTTCTACTCCCTGATAACGAACGGGAGTCCGGCCTGGTACGATACCATCCGCCGACATAAAATCGATAGTCACGCTATTGCCGCGATCCTGGTAGCTATCCCATACTAGCCACCCTGCGATCATTAGCGCGATAAGCGGTAGCAGCCAGAAAGGTGAAATACGGCGTTTGGTTTTAATTTGCGCTTCAGTCTTCGAAGCGGGCGTTTCCTGACTCATGTGCATCCCAAAGTAAGCGGCTATCCAGCCATTCCACTGCAAGAATAGTCAAAATTACCGCTGCGCCGAAATAAAACGCAGCCGGTCCCATAGTAAAAGCCAGAATCTGATCGCGATTAATCAGAGACATGGTTAACGAGATAACGAAAAGATCCAGCATCGACCAGCGGCCTATCCATGTCACCAGACGCAGCAACAGAATTCGCGTCCGCAGTCCCTGTTCGCATTTAAAATGGATACTCAACAGTAGCGTAAACATCACGATGACTTTGGTAAACGGCACCAAAATACTGGCGATAAAAACGACGGCGGCGACGGCGATATTGCTGCTGGCAAGCGACATAATGCCCGACAGGATAGTATCTTCCTGACGCCCGCCATTAATGTAGATTACCGAGATAGGCAGCAGGTTTGCCGGCAGCAAAAAAACAATAGACGCCAGCAAGGCCGCCCAACACTTCTGTATGCTCTGTTTTCTGCGTAACCGTAGCGGAATATGACAACGCGGGCAGCGTCCTTTCGCATCCGGATAGCCGCTAAAGTGGCAGCCAAGACAGACGCGCAATCTTTCGTCCGCACGTTGAGCAGGGCGCTGCGGATAAAATCGTTCCCATAGTTGCTCCACATTCAGATGAATCATAGTCAGAATGCTAAGAACCACCAACGAGACGAACGCTAAAAGCCCGATGCCCGGCTGCAGAAAGGCATAGTCCTGCACTTTGATAGAGGCAACGCCAATACCGACCAGATAGATGTCCAGCATCACCCACTCTTTCAGTTTTTCCAGCATCAGCAGGACTGGACGCAGATTCATGCCGAGAAGGCTGCCAAACCACAGATAAGCAATTGAAAAAACCAGAATAAGCGGCGCGCCCACCACGCAAAAGAGCACCATTGCGGCGGTTAACGGATCGCCCTGCTGCGTCATTTGCCAGATGCCGTGCATCACATTGGCATCAATGCGTACGCCCAACAGGTAGATATGGAGTAACGGTTCGCTCCAGGCAAACGGCATCAATAGCAGCATGGTTACCGCCATCGCGGTCAGCCGCGTCAGCGACCAGTCGCGCCCATCGCGAATTTTGGCCTGGCAACGAGGACAATAAGCGCTTTGATGAGCGCTCATCTCCGGCAAGCTGAACAGCATGTCGCATTCAGGGCAGCGCTGGTAGTGGCTGCGCGGCAGCGCTTCGCTAATTGACCTGATCGTTAGCTTTTTTGTTGGCGTGACGTGTGAGGTGTTCAGAGCCATGTATCGTGAATCAAAGTGTTAGAATAATGTAATCTTAACTCATGACAGGAATAATCTTGAGCAAGAACGCATTTAATGCTTATTTTAATAGCCTGTGTTTAGGAGTAAGACCACGAAGTGATTATATAATGAGCAAAACAGAACTATACGCGGCATTAAACCGCGATTTTCAGTCGTTAATGGCAGGTGAGACCAGCTTTCTGGCCACGCTGGCGAATACCAGCGCGCTACTGTTCGAACGCCTTACCGAGGTGAACTGGGCAGGATTTTATCTCCTCGAAGGCGATACGCTGGTGTTGGGGCCGTTTCAGGGGCGAATCGCCTGTGTGCGGATTCCGGTTGGTCGCGGCGTGTGCGGCGCAGCGGTAGCGCAGAATAAGGTTCAACGTATTGATGATGTTCATGCGTTTGACGGCCATATTGCCTGTGATGCCGCCAGCAACGCCGAAATTGTGCTGCCTGTCACGGTTGGCGAACGGATTATCGGCGTGCTGGATATAGATAGCACGGCGTTTGGCCGTTTTACCGAAGAAGATGAACACGGCCTGCGTACGCTGGTCGCACAGCTTGAAACCGTGCTTGCAACGACGGATTACAAAAAATTCTTTGCGAGCGTCGCAGGATAATCAACGGATAACGTAGCAATTACTGATGGCGTCATTATAATGACGCCTGTTCATGCCTGCTGCTTGTTGGCTACGTCCGTTGTAATCAGGAAATTTCATGGAAAATCAACCTAAGTTGAATAGCAGTAAAGAAGTTATCGCGTTTCTGGCCGAGCGTTTTCCTCACTGTTTTAGTGCGGAAGGCGAAGCTCGCCCGCTGAAAATTGGTATTTTTCAGGATCTGGTAGAGCGAGTTGGGGGCGAAATGAACCTCAGCAAAACGCAACTTCGTTCCGCTTTACGTCTTTATACTTCAAGCTGGCGTTACCTGTACGGCGTTAAGCCGGGCGCAACGCGCGTCGACCTTGATGGCAATCCGTGCGGCGAGCTGGAAGAACAGCATGTCGAACATGCGCGTAAGCAGCTTGAAGAAGCCAAAGCCCGTGTTCAGGCGCAGCGCGCAGAGCAGCAAGCGAAAAAACGCGAAGCTGCCGCGGCGGCTGGCGAAAAAGAAGACGCGCCGCGACGCGAGCGTAAACCTCGCCCGGTAGCGCGTCGTAAAGAAGGCGCTGAACGTAAACCTCGCGCTGATAAACCGACGACGAAAGCGCCGCGTGCGCCTCGCGAAGAGAAGCACACGCCGGTTTCTGATATTTCAGTATTGACCGTAGGGCAGTCCCTCAAGGTGAAAGCGGGTAATAATGCGATGGATGCCACCGTATTAGAAATCACCAAAGATGGTGTCCGTGTACAGCTGAATTCGGGTATGTCTTTGATTGTACGCGCAGAACACCTGGTGTTCTGAAACGGAGGCCAGGCCTGGCATGAACACTTTTTTTAGGCTTACCGCGTTAGCTGGCCTGCTTGCATTAGCAGGCCAGTCCTTCGCCGTGGAAGATATTACGCGTGCCGATCAAATTCCCGTACTAAAGGAAGAGACGCAACATGCGACGGTGAGCGAGCGAGTAACGTCGCGTTTTACCCGCTCCCACTATCGCCAGTTCGATCTGGATGAGGCATTTTCGGCAAAGATTTTTGATCGCTATCTGAATCTTCTCGACTATAGCCACAACGTTTTGTTGGCGAGCGATGTCGAGCAGTTTGCGAAAAAGAAAACTGTGTTGGGCGATGAGCTGCGCACGGGTAAGCTGGATGTTTTTTACGATCTTTATAACCTGGCGCAAAAGCGCCGGTTTGAACGTTACCAGTACGCGCTAAAAGTGCTGGAACGGCCAATGGATTTCACCGGAAACGATACGTTTAACCTGGACCGCAGTAAAGCGCCCTGGCCTAAAGATGAGGCTGAGCTAAATGCGCTGTGGGATGGTAAAGTGAAATTCGATGAGCTCAGTCTGAAACTCACCGGCAAGAGCGACAAAGAAATTCGCGAAACGCTAACGCGTCGCTACAAATTCGCTATTCGTCGCCTGGCGCAGACCAACAGTGAAGATGTGTTCTCGCTGGCGATGACCGCTTTTGCGCGTGAAATCGACCCGCATACGAATTATCTTTCTCCCCGCAATACCGAGCAGTTTAATACCGAAATGAGCCTGTCTCTGGAAGGTATCGGCGCGGTGCTGCAAATGGATGACGATTATACTGTCATTAACTCATTGGTTGCCGGCGGCCCGGCAGCGAAAAGCAAGTCGATTAGCGTCGGCGATCGTATCGTCGGCGTAGGGCAGGCCGGAAAACCGATGGTCGACGTCATTGGCTGGCGTCTTGACGATGTGGTGGCGCTGATCAAAGGGCCGAAAGGCAGCAAGGTTCGACTGGAAATACTGCCGGCTGGCAAAGGGACGAAAACGCGTATTATCACGCTGACGCGTGAACGAATTCGTCTTGAAGATCGCGCGGTTAAAATGTCGGTGAAAACCGTCGGCAAGGAAAAAGTTGGCGTACTGGATATTCCAGGCTTCTATGTTGGCTTGACCGATGATGTCAAAGTTCAGCTTCAGAAGCTGGAAAAACAGAACGTTAATAGCATCGTTATCGATCTGCGTTCAAACGGCGGCGGGGCGCTGACGGAAGCCGTTTCGCTTTCCGGTCTGTTTATCCCTTCTGGTCCGATAGTTCAGGTGCGCGACAATAACGGCAAAGTGCGTGAGGATAGCGACACCGACGGCGTGGTCTACTACAAAGGCCCGCTGGTGGTGCTGGTCGATCGTTTCAGTGCCTCGGCATCGGAAATCTTTGCTGCCGCGATGCAGGATTATGGTCGCGCGCTGATTGTCGGTGAGCCGACCTTCGGTAAAGGGACGGTACAGCAATATCGTTCGCTAAACCGAATTTACGATCAGATGCTTCGCCCGGAATGGCCTGCGCTGGGTTCGGTGCAGTACACCATTCAGAAGTTTTACCGTGTCAACGGCGGTAGTACGCAGCGTAAAGGGGTCACGCCGGATATCATCATGCCGACTGGCAATGAAGAGACGGAAACCGGAGAAAAATTTGAAGATAACGCCTTGCCGTGGGATAGCATTGATGCGGCGAAGTACGTGAAATCGGATGATTTGGCCCCGTTTGGCCCGGAATTATTGAAAGAACACAACGCGCGTATCGCCAAAGATCCTGAGTTCCAGTACATCATGAAGGATATCGCACGTTTCAATGCCATGAAGGATAAGCGCAACATCGTCTCTCTGAATTATGCGCAGCGTGAGAAAGAGAACAATGAAGAAGACGCTCTGCGTCTGGCGCGTATTAACGATCGGTTTAAACGTGAGGGTAAACCGTTGCTGAAGAAACTGGACGATCTGCCAAAGGATTACCAGGAACCGGACCCATACCTTGATGAAACGGTGAAGATTGCTCTGGACCTGGCGCATCTTGAAAAAGAAAAACCAGCGGAGCAGGCGGCAGCCAATAAGTAACGCTAAACAGGCACAAAAAATTGTGCCTGTTTTTTTTTAACAAGCGCAGAAGTCGTCAGGATAATGCTACAAAATGTAAAGTTGTGTTTTTCTCGTGACTTACCGCCTGGTGATGCTTGAAAATAGCCATAAGACCCATACGATGTGGGTAATCGCATAGTGCGCTTTGTTAAATTGAGGTTAAAAGAAAATTATGATGCGAATCGCGCTCTTCCTGCTGACGAACCTGGCCGTGATGGTCGTTTTCGGGCTGGTTCTGAGCCTGACAGGGATACAGTCGAGCAGCGTGCAAGGCTTGCTGATCATGGCGCTGCTGTTTGGTTTTGGCGGTTCTTTTATTTCATTGCTGATGTCCAAATGGATGGCGTTAAAATCCGTAGGAGGGGAAGTTATTGAACAGCCTCGCAATGAAAGAGAACGCTGGTTGATGAACACCGTAGCAACGCAAGCGCGCCAGGCCGGTATCGCCATGCCGCAGGTTGCTATCTACCATGCGCCGGACATTAACGCGTTTGCGACGGGCGCACGCCGTGACGCCTCATTGGTCGCTGTGAGCACCGGTTTGTTGCAAAACATGAGCCCTGACGAAGCGGAAGCCGTCATTGCGCATGAAATCAGCCATATTGCCAATGGCGATATGGTGACGATGACGTTGATTCAGGGGGTGGTTAACACCTTCGTTATCTTTATTTCGCGCATTATCGCGCAAATTGCTGCTGGTTTTCTGGGCGGCAACCGCGATGAAGGCGAAGGAAGTAACGGTAATCCGCTAATCTATTTCGCCGTTGCGACGGTGCTGGAACTGGTCTTCGGTATTCTGGCGAGCATCATCACCATGTGGTTCTCCCGTTACCGTGAGTTTCATGCCGATGCGGGATCGGCGAAGCTGGTTGGCCGTGAAAAAATGATTGCCGCGTTGCAGCGCCTGAAAACCAGCTACGAGCCGCAAGAAGCGACCAGCATGATGGCGTTTTGTATTAACGGTAAATCGAAATCGTTAAGCGAGCTGTTTATGACGCACCCACCGCTGGATAAACGCATTGAAGCGCTGCGTAGCGGTGAGTACCTGAAATAATAAGCCCACTGGCAAGTATGAAAAGCGCGTCGAATGACGCGCTTTTTTTACGCCTGAACGCGTGGTTGCGTAATACGTAAACCGCTCACCACCGCCGCGAGAGTCGCCAGGATCGCCGCCGCAAGCAGCGAAAGATGCGTACCGCTATCGCCAAACTGGTTCAACATCAGCGCTACCAGCGCGGCGCCAGTACTTTGGCCTAACAATCGCGCCGTGCCCAGCATCCCGCTGGCGCCACCGCTGCGCTCACGCGGCGCGGAAGTGATAATGGTGTGATTATTCGGCGACTGGAACAGGCCAAACCCTGCGCCACAAAGGATCATCGGCCAGATAATATTCAGATCGGAGGGGGAGGCTGGCAACATGACCAGCGCAAACAACCCGGCTGCCATTATCACCATTCCCAGCGCCCCCAGCAAACCGGCATGAAGACGTTCTATCAGGTATCCCGCCAGCGGCGCCATCACCATCGTTGCCAGTGGCCAGGGCGTCAATAACAGGCCGGTTTCTACTTCGCTACGGCCCAGCACGGTTTGCAGATAAAAAGGTAGCGAGACCATGGCTAACATTTGCGCGCAGAACGAGCAAATTGACGTGCCGATCGAGAGTGAAAAAAGCGGAATGCGTAACAAGTCGATGGGTAACAAAGGGACGGGCAAAGAAAGCTGGCGGCGCACGAAGAAAAACCCGACCACGACCAGAACGAGCAGCTCTGCGCCAATTAACGTTAGCGACTGTCCCTGGGCAAAGCCGCTCAATGCGGTAATCAGCAAGCCAAATGTGAGCGCATTCATTACCGCGCTCGGTAAGTCAAAGCGCGGCTTAGTGTCATGGGCGATGTTTGCTGGTAAAAAGCGTATGGCCAGAATTAACGCGATGATACCTAACGGGACATTAATCAGAAACAGCCATTTCCATGATGAGATGGACAAAATCGCTGCGGCGATCGTCGGACCCGCGGCGGAAGAGACTGCGACGATAAAAGAGTTAATTCCCATGCCTCGTCCCAGATGACGCTGGGGGTAGATAAGACGAATCAGCGCCGTGTTTACGCTCATTAGCGCCGCGCCGCCAAATCCCTGCGCGATGCGCGCCAGCGTCAGCATCTGCAGCGAGTCTGAAAGCGCGCAAAACAATGATGAAAGCAGAAATACCACTAAACCACATTTGTAGATCCGGCGATAACCAAACATGTCGCCTAAAAAAGACAGGGAAAGCAGTGAGACGACAATGGCGATTTGGTACGCATTGACAATCCAGATAGAGCTGGCAGGGGAGGCATGTAAATCAGTCGCAATGGTTGGCAGTGCGACATTAGCGATTGCGCCATCCAGAACCGCCATCGAAATACCGATAATAATCGTCAGGATAGCGCCGTATCTCTGCGGGAGGGGCAGGCCATCGGCCCGTGTTTTTTCCATAAGTATTTTGTAATAAGGGGAATTATGAGCTGAATAATAATGTTAGCATTAATACTGAGTTTGTTATGTCGCAGATTTGTAACGAAGTAAGCAAAGATGGATTGCGGGCGACCTGGCGTGAAATTATAATAAAAACTCGTTCTGAATTTTATAAAACGCTCGTAATGAGGTGATAAATGGCAAACGCAGATCTGGATAAGCAGCCTGATTCTGTATCTTCTGTGCTGAAAGTTTTCGGCATTCTGCAGGCGCTGGGTGAAGAGCGTGAAATAGGGATTACCGAGCTATCGCAGCGCGTCATGATGTCGAAAAGCACCGTTTATCGCTTTTTGCAAACCATGAAAACGCTGGGCTACGTGGCTCAGGAGGGGGAGTCTGAAAAATACTCTCTGACGCTAAAGCTGTTTGAGCTGGGCGCGCGAGCGTTGCAAAATGTTGATCTCATCCGCAGTGCGGACATTCAGATGCGCGAACTGTCTCGTCTGACAAAAGAAACTATCCATCTTGGCGCGCTGGATGAAGACAGCATTGTCTATATCCATAAAATTGACTCTATGTACAATCTGCGGATGTACTCACGTATTGGGCGTCGTAATCCGCTGTACAGTACGGCCATCGGTAAAGTGCTTCTGGCCTGGCGCGACCGTGATGAGGTTAAGCAGATTCTCGACGGCGTAGAGTATAAGCAAAGCACGGGACGCACGATTACCAGCACTGAAGCGTTGCTGCCACTGTTGGATGAAGTGCGTGCGCAAGGCTACGGTGAAGATAACGAAGAACAGGAAGAAGGGTTACGTTGTATCGGCGTACCGGTATTTGACCGTTTTGGCGTAGTCATCGCAGGGTTAAGCATTTCGTTCCCGACGCTGCGTTTTTCAGAAGAACGCCTACAGGAATATGTGGCTATGTTACACGTCGCCGCGCGTAAAATTTCTGAACAAATGGGTTACAACGATTATCCCTTCTAAGCAACGTTATTAGCATGACGTTAAAAAAAAGCAGCTACGAAAAATGTAGCTGCTTTTTTTATAACATCGGGTGGGATGAAATCGTAAAAGTAGATAATATCTGTCGGCTTATTTAACGGTTATTAAAATATTATTTAACAGTACTTATGAACAACAGCCAATATAGGGGAATTATTGGTGATAGTTTCACTGTGAAATTATTTATTGCCGCTTAGCCATTATCCACCACGGTGGCGATTTTTCTGAAAATGGGACAGTCGGAAAAGCCAATAATGCCGCTGTTGGTATGGAGATATTGCGCCGTGCTGGTGCCGCGTGCGGTCAGGTAATGGCACTGTAAACCCAGCCCCGCAGCGTTCACTTTACTTCCCACCAGGATGCCATAGCCGCTCATCAGCAGGCCTATCCACACCAGGGCAAACAATACAATTGCGCGAATGATCAAACGCATTACTACCTCTTTTCTTTTTTAGTTAGAATAAGAGTAGCGTGTACATTGATTGAAACAAGTGAATCATTCCTAAAAACATATAATGCCGCTACAGTTACTCCTGGTTTAAGTAACTCATGATAATTTAGCGACATAAGATGTAAGATCGGAGAGTGGAGTGAAAAAATTTCGATGGGTCGTTCTCGGCATCGTGGTGGTAGTATGCCTGTTGCTGTGGGCGCAGGTGTTTAATATCATGTGCGATCAGGATGTACAATTTTTCAGCGGTATTTGCGCCATCAATAAATTTATTCCCTGGTAAACGTTTTACACCAGAGATTTCCTTCCCGTGTAGCAGTGGTAGAATGACGTCTCTACATTGAGGTGGTGAAATGAACGACGTTTTAAACTCTGGTGCGTTTTCTCTTGCATCTTTAATAGTATCAATGGTGGTCCTGGTGGTGGGGCTGGCGCTCTGGTTCTTTGTCAACCGGGCAAGTTCCCGTGCCAACGAGCAGATAGAACTGCTCGAAGCGTTGTTGGATCAACAGAAGCGGCAAAACGCGTTGTTACGTCGCCTTTGCGAAGCAAACGAACCAGAAAAAGAAGCGGAACCCGCAACAGCGGCAAGCGAACCAAAAGAGGATGAGGACATCATTCGTCTGGTTGCAGAACGATAATGCTTACCGGGGCGCAAATGGCGCCAGTGCCATACGCCCCATTTCCCCGTCGGATCTCTCCGCGTTGCCGTTTGCAACTGATACTACAGCATCAACACCTTACATAATATATGGCTTTATATGCAACATAGTTTTATATGTATAACAAATGGACATATGGCATTTTTGTGATACCGCTCATTCTCTATTAAAAGCGAAACGTTTCTCTCTCTTTATGGATTGTCATTGTTTGTTCATTATTTTAAGGCATTCTGTAAAGACGCAGAACATCACAAAAAGCGGTGTCGAAAATCGCTTTTCTTTTCTATTATTTTGATTAAAAGGTGTTTTTTATCATTGTGACAATTTATGCATAACTCAGCATAAAAAGTGATATGAAAAATACAGCTTTTAAATGTGATTTGATGCACTGGAAGAAGCGAAGTTATTGAGCTATGGTAGAAAAATGGCTTTTCAGCAGTGACGTTGTCAGGAGTCCGTCAGCGCGTGAGGATATATCTTTCGCAATTTTGTTGCATAAACGTGCTGTCAATTTGTGAAGGTTCTCGTAATTTGTGCGACGGATCGAGACACGTTTAAAAATGGCTTGCCATAATTAACGTTGTATGTGATAACAGGCTTTGGGTTAAACGAGGTACAGTTCTGTTTATGTGTGGCATTTTCAGTAAAGAAGTCCTGAGTAAACACGTTGACGTTGAATACCGCTTCTCTGCCGAACCTTATATTAGTGCCTCAAGCAGTAATGTCTCAGTTTTATCTATGTTATGCCTACGGGCAAAGAAAACACTCTAAGGAATTTTGCAAATGGCAAAGATTAAAGGTCAAGTTAAGTGGTTCAACGAATCCAAAGGTTTTGGCTTCATTACTCCGGCTGACGGCAGCAAAGATGTGTTCGTACACTTCTCCGCTATCCAGGGCAATGGTTTCAAAACTCTGGCTGAAGGCCAGAACGTTGAGTTCGAAATTCAGGACGGCCAGAAAGGTCCGGCTGCTGTTAACGTAACAGCTATCTGATCGACACCACTGATTTGATGCGTTTGTCGCGTCAGCCTCAGATATAAAGCCTCGCTAAAAGCGGGGCTTTTTAATTCAATATCCTTCAAAATGTGTCTGGATGCGCTCTCGTTAGCGATTTGTTGCAAAGGCGCGAGGTTATTAGCATTGTTTTTTCTGGTTTTTCCGTCCGTTTCCCGTTAAATCAATCACCTGAAAAATGATTCGGCTGGAGATCAGGTGAAAAAGAAAAGCGACGGCGATACCCGTAATTTTACGCCCATACGTTTTGCACTACTTTGCACTGCCATTCTGCTCAGCATGGCATTGTTGTTAGGGCGGGTGGCATGGTTGCAAATTGTTACGCCGTCGAAACTGGTGAAACAAGAAGATATGCGCTCGCTTCGTGAAGTGACCACGGCCTCTCCACGCGGCATGATCACCGACAGAGAAGGGCGACCCTTAGCGGTGAGCGTTCCGGTTAATGCTGTCTGGGCCGATCCGAAGACTATCATAAGCAAAGGCGGCGTTGGCTACAATGAGCGCTGGCAGGCGCTGGCCAGCGCCTTACATCTGTCTCTCAGTACGCTTGCGGAACGGGTAAACAGTAACCCGGCAGGCCGTTTTATCTACCTTGCGCGCCAGGTTTCACCCCAGCAAGCCGAATGGATAGATAAACTGAATCTACCGGGTATTAACCTGCGGGAAGAGTCGCGCCGTTTTTACCCTGCCGGACACGTAGCGGCTAATTTGATCGGCTTTACCAATATCGACGGGCAGGGAATAGAAGGTATTGAAAAGAGCTTTAACGCGCAACTGACGGGAAAACCGGGCTCCCGACTGGTGCGTAAAGATAAATTTGGTCACGTTATTGAGAACATTACGGAAGTGAATCCGGTTCCTGCTCATGAACTTCAGCTTAGCATTGATGAACGTCTGCAAACGGTTACCGAAGATGCGCTGGATAACGCCGTCATCTGGAACAAAGCGGAATCCGGCGCTGCCGTATTGATTAACATCCCAACGGGTGAAATTCTCTCGATGGCGAGCTACCCGGATTTCAACCCGAACAACCGTGAAGGCGCGCAGTTGGACGATTTTCGTAACCGCGCGATTAGCGATACTTTCGAACCCGGTTCTACTGTGAAGCCATTGGTCATTATGACTGCGTTACAGCAGGGCATCGTGCAGCCGGACAGCGTTATCGATACCCATCCTTTTACTCTCGATGGACACCGTATCCGCGACGTCGGTTACTATCCGGAACTGACATTAACCGGCATTTTGCAAAAATCCAGCGATACCGGCGTTTCTCACCTTTCTCTGGCGATGCCGGTGCAGAAATTAATGGATACTTATAAAAGCTTTGGTTTCGGCGTGCCTACCGGACTGGGTCTCACCGGAGAGAGCAGCGGGTTATTACCGAAACGCCGTTACTGGAGTGATTTAGATCGCGCTACCTTCGCTTTTGGCTATGGATTAATGGTGACGCCGCTGCAACTGGCGCATGTTTATGCCACGATTGGCAGCTTTGGTATCTACCGTCCGTTATCGATCACCAAAGTTGATCCGCCCGTGATCGGCACGCGGGTAATGCCGGAAGAACTGGTGCACGAGGTGGAACATATGATGGAGAGCGTCGCGTTGCCTGGCGGCGGCGGAACAAAAGCCGCAGTAAGAGACTACCGTATTGCGGTCAAAACCGGGACGGCGAAAAAAATTGGCGATGATGGTAAATACGTCGATAAGTATGTGGCATATACCGCAGGCGTCGCGCCGGCAAGTAACCCCAGATTTGCGCTGGTGGTGGTGATTAATAATCCGCAAAACGGGGCTTATTATGGCGGCGCGGTATCTGCGCCCGTATTCAGCCAGATCATGGGCGATGTGCTGCGGCTGGAAAATGTTGAGCCAGACGGTATGCCAGCCGATTCAGATCACCTTCTGGTGATGCATGGCAGCCACGTTGCGGTTCCGGGCTCGTAAAGGATTTTCCCGGGGCGCAATTCGCGTTACACTTGCGCCCTTTAGCGCCCCAGTCCGGAGTTGTCATGTCGTTTACCTGTCCGCTTTGCCATCAGCCGCTTACGCAGATTAATAACAGCGTTATATGTCCACAGCGCCATCAGTTTGATGTGGCGAAAGAGGGCTACATCAATCTGCTGCCGGTACAGCATAAACGTTCGCGCGATCCGGGCGACAGCGCCGAAATGATGCAGGCGAGGAGAGCGTTTCTTGATGCGGGCCATTATCAGCCGCTGCGCGATGCGGTGATTAACCTGTTGCGCGAGCGGCTGGATCAGTCGGCCACGGCGATTCTGGATATCGGCTGCGGCGAGGGGTATTACACTCATGCTTTTGCCGAGGCGTTGCCGGGAGTCACCACGTTTGGACTGGACGTTGCTAAAACGGCGATCAAAGCGGCGGCGAAGCGCTATTCGCAGGTGAAGTTTTGTGTGGCGTCAAGCCATCGACTGCCCTTTGCCGATGCGTCAATGGATGCGGTGATCAGAATCTACGCCCCGTGTAAGGCGCAGGAATTGGCGCGCGTGGTGAAACCAGGTGGTTGGGTCGTTACCGCCACGCCTGGACCGCATCATCTGATGGAACTAAAAGGGCTCATTTATGATGAGGTGCGTTTACATGCGCCGTATACCGAGCAGCTCGACGGATTCACATTGCAGCAGAGTACCCGCCTTGCTTATCACATGCAGCTCACCGCCGAAGCGGCTGTAGCACTGTTGCAAATGACGCCATTTGCCTGGCGCGCCAGGCCAGAAGTGTGGGAACAACTGGCTGCCAGCGCCGGACTTAGCTGCCAGACGGATTTCAACCTTCATCTCTGGCAGCGTAACCGTTAACCGTGAAAATGCGTCCAGAGGATCTGGACGCCAATTCCTATCAGTACGACCCCGCCGAGAATTTCAGCACGCTTACCCAGCATTGGGCCGATAAAGCGACCGATCATCATTCCGAGGGTGGACATGATAAGCGTGGCGCAACCGATAGCTAATGCGGTAGCGATGATGTTTACCTGCAAAAACGCCAGACCGACGCCAACCGCCATCGCATCGAGGCTGGTCGCGATAGCCGTCGTGACTAATAGCCAAAAGCTGTGGCGACGTAACGGTGTTTCATCTTTATCACTACCGCCGCGGATACCTTCGATGATCATGCGTCCGCCCAGAAAGATCAGCAGAACAAAGGCTATCCAGTGGTTCCATTCCAGAACGAATTTACTCGCCAATATCCCCAGCCCCCAGCCGATCAACGGGGTCAGCGTTTCAACCGCGCCAAAGATAAGACCGGTACGCAGCGCTTCTGAGAATTTGGGTTTATGTAGGGTGGCGCCTTTGCCAATTGATGCCGCGAAAGCATCCATCGACATGCCGAAAGCGAGAAGAACAGTAGCAGTAAAGTGCATGACAACGTCCTGACCGGGGTATCCATTAAACACATCACTGCCCCCAGCAAACATGCATGTCGCCATTCTGTGACGAAATACACAGCAGTTGATGCGCCTATGGTCTCGCCTGACCAGCGGCGGCTGGTCCGTACGCGCCACGTTTTGCAACGAGTATGTTGACGCGTACATTTCCGGAGTCTGGAAATCGGCTACTCCCCAATTGACGGCGCAACATTAACATATTTTTAGAATATAAAACAACAGCGATAAAATATTATTTGCCTTCTAATTGAAAACGATTTTCATTTAGATTTATTCATCAATAAAACGTTAAATTAAATAACAATTGGTCAATAGAAAATATAGCCTTAGCTATATTATGATTCGAAATAAAATTCGAAAAACATAGTTGAGGCTATATCTTAGATTATTGATTTTCAATAAGAAGTTTATATATTTTTTCCAGATCATCGATATTGCGTACACGGATAAGCAAGCGTCGTTGTTCTAATTGCATCACCAGTACGCCGTCTTCCGATAAATTCATCTCTTTAATACGGTTATATTCTATCCAGACATTGGCGAAGAAAAAGCCACGTTGTTTAAAGATGATCCGTGGCGTGCGGATCCAGAATATATAAAACCCCATTAACGCCAGCGCGCTTAATAACCATGTGGTCATCTGCGCTCCGTGGCCGGTTACGTTGTTATAAATAAGGATGGCGACCAGCCCAACGAAGATAACGCTGTCTACGCGACCGCTGCGGAGCAGGGCTATAGAAAGCAGAGTGGGGCCATTGCGACGGGGCATGATGAACTGATCGTAGAGAGCGTAAGCCAATAATGCGGCAATAAAGAGAATCAGCACCAGGTCCGTGATAGTCATTTATCCTCCAGAGAAATAAAAAAACGGGGCCGTTTGGCCCCGGTAGTGTACAACAGCCTTACTGGCCCAGCAGCCCTACGGAGTAGCCGGCGATACCGATGACGAAGAAGCCCACGATAATCCACAGTGGGTTAACTTTCTTACGCAGCAGCCACATACAGGCAAAGGTCAACAGTAGCGGAACCAGACCCGGCATCAGCTGGTCGAGAATGGTTTGCACGGTGGTAACGCGTGTCTGACCATCCTGACCGGTGATAGTGGAGACCACCAGCGGGATATTCACATGCGTCCACTTGTTAACCAATGCCCCCATGACAAACAGGCCGAGGATTGACGCCCCCTCAGTCAGTTTTTGCAGGAAGCCGCCGCCCATATCTTTAACGATATCGACGCCTTTGCGGTAGCCATAAGCCACGCCATAATAACGGGTCGCCAGACGCACTAGGTTAAACAGGATGAAAAACAGCAGCGGACCAAGCAGGCTGCCGCTCATTGCAATACCTGCGCCCAGCGCCGCGAATACCGGACGGACGGTACCCCAGAAGATAGGGTCGCCGACGCCTGCCAGCGGTCCCATCAGACCGACTTTGATACCGTTGATAGCGCCATCGTCAATCTCTGCACCGTTCGCACGCTTTTCTTCCATTGCCAGCGTCACGCCCAGTACCGGCGCCGCAACGTAAGGATGGGTGTTAAAGAACTCCAGGTGACGTTTAATCGCCTGTTTACGCGCGTCATTATTCTCCGGATACAGGCGACGAATCGCTGGCACCATAGAGAAGCAGAAGCCCAGCGCTTGCATACGTTCGAAGTTCCATGACCCCTGGAACAGGTTAGAACGAAGAAATACGCCGCGAATATCGCTCGGAGTGAGTTTTTTCTCGGTGGTAGTTTTAGTCATATCAACCATTTCGCTCACCTGTTAGTCCAGTTCGTTGTCGAGATCGTTATTGCCAGCAGCCGCTGCAGGCGCGCCCGCTACACGGTTGTATTTCGGGCTCAGCTGGATGTAAAGAATAGCCATCACTGCGCCGATGACACCCAGTGCGACCAGGTTGAAGTTTGTGAAAGCCGCGGTGACGAAACCGAGGTAGAAGAACGGCATCAGGTAGCCTGCGCGCATCATGTTGATAACCATCGCATAACCAACCACGACGATCATGCCGCCGGCGATGTTCAGACCGCCTGTGACGACTTCAGGAATCGCATTCAGCATTCCCTGTACTTCGCTGGTGCCTACGGAGATGGCAACGATAACCGCCGGGATAGCGATACGCATTGCCTGCAGGAACAGAGAAGAAACGTGCAGCCAGGAGAGCGCCGTCAGGTTGCCGTTTTCAGCCGCCTTGTCCGCCGCGTGCTGGAATGCCACGGTGATGGTACGAACGATAATGGTCAGTACCTGGCCTGCCGCCGCCAGCGGAATCGCCAGCGCGATACCGGCGCCAATGCTTTGATGCCCGGCGATGACCAGAACGGTAGAGATGATGGACGCCAGTGCGGCATCAGGCGCAACGGCAGCACCGATGTTCATCCAGCCCAGAGCGATCATTTCCAGAGTACCGCCGATGATAATACCGGTTTTCATGTCCCCCAAAACGGCGCCGATTAAGGTACAGGCGATCAGCGGACGGTGGAACTGAAATTCATCAAGTACCGACTCCATACCTGCGATACATGCGACGATGAACACCAGCACAATCTGAAGAGTGGTAATCTCCATTGTACTTCTCCTATTGCTATCTTAAGTGTGAAAGCTAATTAAATGCCGGCGGTTATTTCGCCACTTTGGCAATTAAATCCATCATTTTCAGTTTCGGATCGGTGGAAACTTTACGCACCTCAAGCTCGATGCCGCGCTCGTTGAGCTTTTTAAAGGCTTCGATATCCTTTTCATCGACGGAAACGGCGTTGTTCACCTGCGTTTTACCTTGACGATAGGCCATACCGCCAATGTTCACGGAAGTGACTTTCACGCCGCCCTCAACGATGCGCTCGACGTCGGTAGGATTGGTAAACAGAAGCATCACGCGTTCACCGGCGTATTTCGGGTTATTGTAGACGCGAATCATCTTCGCGACGTCAACCACATGCGCCGTAACGCCCGGCGGCGCAACTTGTGTCAGCAGCGTTTTACGTACGGTATCCGCCGCGACTTCATCGCTCACAACAATAATACGGCTGACATTGGTCTCTTTGGTCCAGCGGGTAGCGACCTGGCCGTGAATGAGGCGGTCATCAATACGGGCAAGCCCGATAACCATATAATCATTCGGGCCCATCGGTTTTGCCGGCGTGGCCGCTTTTGGCGCGGCGGCGACTGGCGCTGGCGCGGCTTTTTCTACCGGTTTCGCTTTCAGCGCTTTTACGCCTTCACGACCAGTTTCTACCGCCAGTGCGACCAGCTCGTCAAAGCTCGGATCGTCGTCACGAGCCATAAACGTTTCGACCAGCATCGGGATGTTGACGCCGGCAATAACTTCATAGCGCTCTTTATCGACGACAATGCGGCTGGCAGCATTAAACGGGCTGCCTCCCCATGTATCAACGAGAAATAGCACGCCTTTACTGGTATCGAGTTTAGCCAACTGAGCGTTGTACTTTTCGATCAGCGTTTCGGCATTTTCGCCTGGAACGAAATCGATCCAGCCGACGTTTTCCTGCTCGCCTAACAGCATTTCGGCTGTTTTAAGTAACTGCTCTGCAGCCCAACCATGTGTGCCTATAACAATAGCAATGGTCACTTGCTACCTCCTTTATTATTGTCAACACATCAACTTGACAGATGTATTTTTTGAATCGCCGTCCGCAAGCGAATCGATTCAGATGAGGGTTACAACGAAAAACGCATGATTTTCGTGAATTATTTTAGATATCGAAAAAAATATTTTGTGTGATGGAGATCCGTAATTTTGTTTTCGATAATGAGAAATTTCGAAGTGTAAAATATCCCGGTTACATCTCTTTGCAAAGGAAGGTAAATCTTTGCCAAAAACCAGTTGTCTCTGTTATGTTTAGCTTCCGTTTAATTAGAATGGGGTATAGGGCAGCAGCCCGTTGTATGGATCGTCACCGACGTCATTTCACTCTTTGGCCGTTTTGCGCCTGTCAATCTGGCATATCTTGCCATAGCCTTACTTTGTTTATTGCGTTACCGCCTGCATCCTTTGAGATGTTGTGGGCGCCGTTTAGTCATTCCTTAAGCAGGAGCTTGTCATGGAATTATTAATGGATCCCTCAATTTGGGTGGGTTTACTCACGCTCGTCGTCCTGGAAATTGTCCTGGGTATCGATAACCTGGTCTTTATCGCGATCCTCGCCGATAAATTGCCGCCAAAGCAGCGTGACAAAGCGCGTCTTATCGGGCTCTCGCTGGCGCTGATTATGCGTCTGGCGCTGCTGTCCATTATTTCGTGGCTGGTGACCTTAACAAAGCCGCTCTTTACCGTCTGGGATTTTACCTTCTCCGGCCGCGATTTAATTATGCTGCTGGGCGGTATATTCCTGCTGTTTAAAGCGACCACCGAGCTGCATGAACGTCTGGAAAACCGCGAGCATGACACCGGACACGGTAAAGGCTATGCGAGCTTCTGGGTGGTAGTCACGCAGATTGTCATCCTGGATGCGGTCTTCTCGCTGGACGCCGTGATTACGGCGGTAGGTATGGTAAACCATCTGCCGGTTATGATGGCGGCGGTGGTGATTGCGATGGCGGTGATGCTACTGGCGTCAAAACCGCTGACCCGTTTTGTCAACCAGCATCCGACGGTGGTGGTGCTCTGTCTGAGTTTCCTGCTGATGATCGGCTTGAGCCTGGTGGCGGAAGGGTTCGGTTTCCATATTCCGAAAGGCTACCTGTACGCGGCAATTGGTTTCTCGATCGTTATCGAGGTGTTTAACCAGATTGCGCGCCGCAACTTTATTCGTCATCAGTCCACGTTGCCGCTGCGCGCGCGTACTGCGGACGCTATCCTGCGTCTGATGGGCGGTAAACGTCAGGCAAGTACGCAACATGAGACGGATAGCCCGGCCGCGATATCGGTGTCGGAAGGCGCCTTCGCCGAAGAAGAACGCTACATGATTAACGGCGTACTGACTCTGGCGTCGCGCTCCCTGCGCGGCATTATGACGCCGCGAGGCGAAATTAGTTGGGTGGATGCGAATCTCAGCGTAGCTGAAATCCGTCAGCAGTTACTCTCTTCTCCGCATAGCCTGTTCCCGGTATGTCGGGGCGAGCTGGATGAAATTATCGGTATCGTTCGGGCGAAAGAGTTGCTGGTGGCGCTGGAAGAGGGCGCGGACGTTGCGGCTATCGCCGCATCTTCTCCGGCGATAGTGGTGCCGGAAACGCTTGATCCTATCAATCTGTTAGGCGTTTTGCGTCGCGCGCGCGGCAGTTTCGTTATCGTCACTAACGAGTTCGGCGTGGTGCAGGGGCTGGTTACGCCGCTGGATGTGCTGGAAGCGATTGCCGGTGAGTTCCCGGATGCCGATGAAACGCCGGAAATCGTTGCCGATGCCGAGGGCTGGATAGTGAAGGGCGGCACCGATCTCCATGCGCTACAGCAGGCGCTGGAAGTTGACCATCTGGTGAACGAAGAGGGCGATATTGCGACGGTCGCGGGGTTAGTGATCGCCGCTAATGGCCATATTCCTCGTGTAGGCGATGTCATTGATGTTCCGCCACTGCGGATCACCATTGTCGAGGCCAACGACTACCGTGTCGATCTGGTTCGGATTGTTAAAGAACAGCCTGCCCACGACGAAGAGGAATAACGTCACACGCAGGAATCAAGTCTATAGATGCGGCATCGCGGACATAATCTGTCCGTTATGCCGGGCGGGCGGCGGCGCGCTGCCCGCCAGCCACTGTGGAAATTCGCTAATGGGCATCGGCTTCGCATAGAGATAGCCCTGTAACATTTGCACGCCATGCTGGCGCAAATGCTGTGCCTGCGTCTGGTTTTCGACCCCTTCCGCCACCAGTTCAATATTCAGTCTCTGCCCCAGCGCGATAATAATATCGGTCACCGTTGAATTGACCGCATCGGTACCGATGGCGGCGGTGAAGGATTTATCGATTTTCAAAATATCCGGCCGCAGTTTTTCCAACCAGGAGAGCGAGCTGTTTCCTGTGCCAAAATCATCGATGGCTAACTTCACGCCTTTACGATGCAGCTCGCGCATCAGGCGGTAATCAACGTCAAGCAACGCGTCGCGTTCCGTGAGCTCCAGCACCAGTTGCTGAACAGGTTCCGCACTAAACCAGTACTGATTAAGATCCTTGAGAAGCACGCCGTGTCGGAAATGGCTTGCCGCCACATTGATGCCGATATGAAACTGATGGTTGATGGGGAAGTAGTGCCGCTGCCGAATGGTTTCCGCAATCACATAGCGGGTCAGCGGCGCTATCAGGTTATGCTCTTCGGCGATAGGAATAAAAACATCCGGAGAGATCCAGCCCTGGCGTGGGTTGTTCCAGCGTAACAGGATCTCAACGCCGGTACACTGCTGCGTGCGGGCATTAAGCAACGGCTGACAAAATAGCTCAAACTCCCGTTCGGCAAGGGCCAGATTAATCTCCCAGGAAAAGCTCATTCTGCTGGCCGTTGCCAGCCAGGCGATATAACCGATCAACAGGCTAAGCAATACGGCCAGCGGTAACTGTGTCGGGAGATGTTTGAACGCCAGTACGCCTGCCGACGGCCCGCTGACGCTGATAGTAAAAGGGAAATGCCGCGATGAAAGCTGGTAACGCTCTTCATCTTTTTTTAATTCCGGAAGAGTATCGACCACGCCCCGACCATATAACAGGTGCCGTTTGCCGACCGTCAGGCTGGCGCTGGTAATTTGCGGCTGCTGCGGCTCAAGTAGCATAGTCGCCAGCAAGTCAATATTCACAATTTCCATCACGCCATCCTGGCCATCGGCAGAGGCGGGATACCACTGAATGAGGATCGGGCTTCCCTTGAGTAACGATTGGTCCGTGGAAAGTAGCAGCAGATCGCCAGCTGCGGGAAGATCGGGCTGAAGCTGGCGTATGGGAGTATTACGGGCGCCAAAAATGCTTGAGCAGTAGAGAATTCCCTCTTTTACCAGCCCGATAGAACGAATGGTTTGCAGGCGGGCGGCTTGCTTACGCAGCGGCAAATGCGCGGTCGCGCACGGAAGCTCAAGTAAGGGTAGCAGTATGTTTCGTCCGACCAGGAGAGGATGCAGCACATTATCCAGCGCATCAACGGCATGATTCGCGAATGCAACCGTGCGATGGTGATTTAAGTTCCGCTCCGAAATAAATCGGATGCTCAGCGTAAGAATGAGCGTGACCAGTGCACAAATCGTGCAAACAATGAAACGATTACGGCGATAATGATTGATGATCCGTTGTGCTGTTTGCATGCGGGCCGCCCAATAAGCGTTGGCGACAAAAGCCAACCGCGACACAGCAAGTGTAGTGGGGAAACGTGGAGTCGACGAGGAAGAGATAAAAATTTCGCCCATCCGTAGCAGATGGGCGAAGGGAGGGGAAACGGCGTTTAATCACACTGGACTTTAATAGCCAGCCCGCCGCGCGACGTTTCACGGTATTTGGCGTTCATGTCTTTTCCGGTCTCGTACATCGTTTCGATGACTTTATCCAACGAGACGCGCGGCGCGCTGGTTCGACGCATGGCCATACGCGCAGCGTTGATCGCTTTAACCGAAGCAATGGCGTTACGCTCAATACACGGCACCTGCACCTGACCGGCAACCGGGTCGCAGGTCAGCCCCAGGTTATGCTCCATGCCGATTTCAGCGGCAACGCAAACCTGTTCCGGGCTGGCGCCCAACAATTCAGCAAGGCCTGCCGCCGCCATCGAACAGGCGACCCCGACTTCGCCCTGACAGCCGACTTCCGCGCCGGAAATAGACGCGTTCATCTTATACAGCGCGCCAATAGCGCCTGCCGCCAGGAAGTAGCGGGTGTAAATATCCGGGCTGACAGACTCAATAAAATGGTCGTAGTAAGCCAGTACCGCAGGAACGATGCCGCACGCGCCGTTGGTTGGCGCCGTCACGACGCGGCCGCCTGCGGCGTTCTCTTCGTTCACCGCCAGAGCAAACATGTTCACCCAGTCAATGACGTTCATCGGATCGCTGGAAAGCTTATCGCTGGAAACCAGCATACGACGCAGCGCAGAGGCGCGACGCGGTACGCGCAGCGGCCCCGGCAGCACGCCTTCGGTATTCATACCGCGATCAATACAGGCCTGCATGGTCTGCCAGACGTGACCGAAATACTCTTCAATCTCTTTCTTGCTATGCAGCGCCAGTTCGTTTTGCATCACCATGCCGGAGAGTGAAAGGCCGGTACTGTTGCAATACTCCAGCATTTCTTTCGCCGATTTAAACGGATAAGGTACAGTAACCTCATTCGTCGCTTCCTGGCCGAAATGCGCTTCATCAACGATAAAGCCGCCGCCGATGGAATAGTACGTCTTGCTATAAATGACCGTGTCGTCATGCCAGGCGTGGATCTGCATCCCGTTTTCATGCAGCGGCAAATTGCCGTTGTGAAAACGCATTCCGTCATCTTTCGGGAAGTCGACTTCGTGACGTCCCTGGGCCAGTAACAGACGCCCGCGCGTTTCGACGTCGCGAATAAAACCGGGGATACTATCAATATCCACGGTAGCGGGTTCATTACCCGCCAGACCCATAATAATGGCGATATCGGTATGGTGACCTTTCCCCGTCAGCGACAGCGAGCCGTAGACATCGACAGCGACGCGGGTAACGTTATCCAGTAATCCTTTTTCGACCAGGTCATCGACGAACTGTTTACCGGCCTTCATCGGGCCAACAGTGTGGGAAGAGGAGGGACCAATCCCTACCTTAAACATGTCGAATAGGCTAATCACGATAATACTCCTGACAGGGCAACCGGGGCTTCCGGTTACGATGTTATAACTGCGCATAGTGTAAGAGGGAACGCTGGCATCAGCTTAACTATTCACATGAATTAAACTAATGAATAACCGCGTTTTTACTAATATTGCGACAGTAATCTCAAGTCGTGTCTTACGCGCGTAAAGTTAAGTATATACACGTTGCCCTTCAGGCTGCCTCTTTGGGGGAGGCGATTGTTACCGCCTTGAGGCAACGTGAATGGCGTTGTGTACAGTCAGGGCTTTACGCCAATTTGCAGCGCCAGCTCACGAAGAATGTTTGCGGTCATGCCCCAGACGAAATAATGCTCATACCAGGAGAGCCATACGCGGTGCGAATTGCCGCGACGGTAAACATCAAGCGGATGATATCGCCCCAGTTGCAACGCTTGCGCCAGCGGCATTTCAAACACCGCAGACACTTCATCTTCACTGGCGCGCCAGGGGAGATTTGGCGGAATAATGCCGACCACCGGGGTGACCTGAAAACCGGTCACGCTGTCTACCGGCGGTAAAACGCCAATCACTTCCACGGCTTGCGGCGGGATGGCGACTTCCTCCTGCGCTTCGCGAAGCGCTGCGGCGATAAGCGAAGCATCGGTACTGTCCACGGCCCCGCCGGGAAAGGCGACCTGTCCGGCGTGTTTGCGCAAATGAATAGCCCGCTGGGTCAACAGCAGCCCCGGCTGGGGGCGGCGAACCACAGGGATCAGTACGGCGGCCTGACGTTGGTTTAACGTTTCATGAGTTATCTGCGGGCGCAAAAGCTGAAAGCGCGATAAGAAATGATCGAGCGTCAGACGGCTGGTATCCACGTATTAGTTCTCCAGTGGGTGCAGGATACGATTAACTTTATCAAAAGTTTCCTGATATTCCGCTTCTTCGTTGCTATCGGCCACGATACCGCCGCCGGCTGAGCAATAGAGTTGGCCCTGCGTTGCCGTGACGGTGCGGATAGTAATACTGGTATCCATCTTGCCGCAGAAACTCAGATAACCGATGCTACCGCACCAGGCGTTGCGTCGCTGCGGCTCCAGTTCGTCGATAATTTCCATTGCCCGCACTTTAGGCGCGCCGGTAATGGAGCCGCCGGGGAAAGCCGCGCGCAGCAGATCGGTGGCATGAAGCGAGTCTGGTAAACGGGCAGTAATGGTGCTAACCAGATGGTGAACGGCAGGAAATGGTTCGACGACGAACAGTTCCGGCACTTTCACCGAACCTGGTACGGCGACCCGGCCAATGTCGTTACGCATCAAATCGACAATCATCAAATTTTCAGCGCGATCTTTCATTGAATTAGCCAGTTTCTGCGCCTGCTGACGATCCGCCTGCGGATCGTTAAGCCGTGGAAGCGTACCTTTGATCGGGCGCGTCTGAATATGACCGTTCTCCAGTTGGATAAAACGCTCGGGAGAAAGGCTCAATATGGCGCCGTCATGTAAACGAAGAAAGGCGCTGAACGGGGCGCGATTTGCGCGGTTAAGGCGTTCGAAAGCCTGCCATTCATCACCCTCGTAGCTCGCCTGAAAACGCTGGGAAAGATTGACCTGATAGCAGTCCCCGCTGTGCAGCCAGGCCTGCACCTGACGAAACTTCTCGCCATACTCGCAACGCGTCATATTGGATTGCCAGGCCGAGGTAAGCCTGAAGGGCGTTCGGGTCGGCGCGCGCTGGCTGGTGAGCCAGCGATATCGGGCGTCTGCATCGTGATAGCTTATCAGCGACACTACCTGTTTATGGTGATCGACAATCAGCGCCCAGTCGTAAAGGCCAATCGCCATATCGGGTAAAGCGATATCGCGCGCGGCAGTATCGGGCAGAATTTCGAAACGCCGCCCTAAATCATAACCAAACAGACCCAGCGCGCCGCCCTGAAAGGGTAAGTCAGGGTCAGGCTGAGGATGAAAAGGCAGCGCCTCCAGTTGAGTCTGCAAAACGTGTAACGGATCGTCGAGAGTGACGGTAGTCGTGCGTGCAGTACATACCGTGGTTTCCTGGGCGCGCGTGGTCAGTGTGGTGACAGGATCGGCGACCAGAATATCAAAGCGGTTATAGGGATGAATAGCATCACCTGAATGCAGCAGCATCGCCCATGGCAAATGGTTTACGGGCGCAAAATAGTGTTCAGCGGCGTCCGGACGCCAGGGTAAGGTGATAACAGTGGGAGATAACGTCTTCATCATTCCTGACTCGTTACAACACTACTGGCTTACCGCCGGGTAGCGTGAAATAATTAGCGCTAACAATTTAGCAGGAGTTAATCATGTTTGCAGGTTTACCTTCACTCAGTCATGAACAACAGCAAAAAGCCGTAGAACGTATCCAGGAATTGATGTCGCAAGGTATGAGCAGCGGAGAAGCGATTGCCCAGGTGGCGGGCGAACTTCGCGCCAACCATACCGGCGAACGGATAGTGGCGCGTTTTGAGGATGAAGACGAATAACCGGCTTATACCGCCGCGACAATCTTAATCTCAACTTTATATTTCGGATTCATTAACCCGGCCTGTACGGTACAGCGTACCGGCGCATGGCCTGCGACGACCCACGCATCCCACGCCTTATTCATGGCGGCAAAATCCGCTTTATCGCTCAGGAAAATAGTGGCATCCAGAATACGTGACTTACTGGAGCCCTGTTTTTCCAGCACCGCATCAATTTGCGCCAGAGTATTCGCCGTTTGCTCAAAAGCATCGGCGTCCAGGTTTTCCGGCACGCCGGTATACCACAGCGTATTATTGTAGATCACCACGTCTGACCAACGATCTTCGGCATCAATACGCACGATAGACATCACTTATTCCTCATTTGCTTTCCATTTGAATGGCTCAAGACTGCCACAATGTGGCGTCGCCGTCACCTCTGTAGCTGGCGTAAGCCTTTCTACCCTGACATAATCCCTGTGCAAATTAACAGGGGGCAGTGTGACGGACGATTTTGCAGCAGATGGCCAATTGGCCAAAGCGATAACTGGCTTTAAACCGCGCGAACCACAGCGGCAAATGGCGGTTGCCGTGACACAAGCGATTGAAAATGCGCAGCCTCTGGTTGTTGAAGCCGGCACCGGAACCGGGAAGACCTATGCTTACCTCGCTCCGGCGTTGCGCGCCGGGAAAAAAGTCATTATTTCGACCGGGTCGAAAGCGTTGCAGGATCAACTCTACAGCCGCGATCTGCCGACGGTAGCAAAAGCGTTGGCGTTTACCGGTAAGACGGCCCTGTTGAAAGGACGTTCAAACTACCTCTGCCTGGAGCGGCTGGAACAACAAGCGCTGGCGGGCGGCGATTTACCGGTACAAACGTTAAGCGACGTGATATTGCTGCGCTCCTGGTCAAATCAGACGCGGGATGGCGATATCAGCACCTGCGTCAGCGTGGCGGAGGATTCCCAGGCCTGGCCGCTGGTCACCAGTACCAACGACAACTGCCTTGGCAGCGATTGCCCGCTCTACAAAGAGTGCTTTGTGGTGAAAGCGCGTAAAAAGGCGATGGACGCGGATGTGGTGATTGTAAACCACCACCTTTTTCTTGCGGATATGGTGGTTAAAGAGAGCGGGTTTGGCGAACTTATCCCTCAGGCTGAAGTAATGATCTTCGATGAAGCCCACCAACTGCCTGACATCGCCAGCCAGTATTTCGGACAATCGCTCTCCAGCCGTCAGTTGCTGGATTTAGCAAAAGACATCACCATCGCCTACCGGACGGAACTGAAAGACACTCAACAGTTGCAAAAATGCGCCGATCGCCTTGCCCAGAGCGCCCAGGATTTTCGTCTGCAACTGGGGGAGCCCGGCTACCGGGGAAATTTGCGTGAACTGTTAGCCGACTCACGTATCCAACGGGCATTTTTACTGCTGGATGATACGCTGGAGCTTTGTTACGACGTGGCGAAACTGTCGTTGGGCCGTTCGGCGTTGCTGGATGCGGCTTTTGAACGCGCCACGCTATACCGTTCACGGCTGAAACGCTTAAAAGAGATCAATCAGCCGGGATACAGCTACTGGTATGAGTGCACCTCGCGCCATTTCACCCTGGCGCTGACGCCGCTCACCGTGGCGGACAAATTCAAAGAGGTGATGGAACAGAAACCCGGTAGCTGGATTTTTACCTCGGCCACGTTGTCGGTAAATGATGATCTTCACCACTTTACCGCCCGTCTGGGAATTGAACAGGCAGAATCCATGCTACTGCCCAGCCCATTCGACTATACGCGCCAGGCGTTACTCTGCGTACCGCGTAACCTACCGCAAACCAACCAGCCCGGCGCGGCGCGACAGTTGGCGGCTATGCTCAGGCCGATTATTGAAGCCAATAACGGGCGATGTTTTATGCTGTGCACCTCACACGCCATGATGCGCGATCTGGCGGAGCAGTTTCGCGCCACCATGACGCTGCCAGTATTATTGCAAGGGGAAACCAGTAAAGGCCAACTGTTACAGCAATTTGTTAGCGCCGGCAACGCGCTGCTCGTCGCCACCAGCAGCTTCTGGGAAGGGGTGGACGTGCGCGGCGATACGTTATCGTTGGTGATTATCGACAAATTGCCGTTTACCTCCCCGGACGACCCGCTGTTAAAAGCGCGAATGGAAGACTGTCGTTTGCGCGGCGGCGATCCGTTTGATGAGGTTCAACTGCCCGACGCGGTGATTACGCTGAAGCAGGGAGTAGGGCGGCTGATTCGCGATGCGGACGATCGCGGGGTGTTAGTGATTTGTGATAACCGGCTGGTGATGCGGCCCTATGGCGCCACGTTTCTCGCCAGCCTGCCTCCTGCGCCGCGCACGCGTGATATCGCCCGTGCCGTTCGCTTTCTTGCGATTCCATCCGCCGAGTAATTTGTTACGGAGTATGGTAAGATGCGCGCTATTTTATTGATCTAAGCACGAAACCTCATGCGAATTCTGGCTATCGATACCGCCACAGAGGCCTGTTCTGTCGCCCTGTGGAACAACGGTACTATCAATGCTCACTTTGAGCTTTGTCCACGAGAACACACTCAACGTATCCTGCCCATGGTGCAGGAGATTCTGGCCGCCGGCGGCGTCTCGCTCAATGAGATAGATGCGCTGGCGTTTGGGCGCGGTCCGGGCAGCTTTACCGGCGTGCGTATCGGCATTGGCATTGCGCAAGGGCTGGCGTTAGGGGCAAATCTGCCGATGATCGGTGTTTCGACGCTTGCCACGATGGCGCAGGGCGCGTGGCGTAAAACCGGCGTGACCCGCGTACTCGCTGCGATTGACGCGCGGATGGGCGAAGTGTACTGGGCGGAATACCAGCGTGATGCGCAGGGCGTCTGGCAGGGCGAAGAGACGGAAGCGGTGCTGAAACCGGAACGGGTCGGCGAGCGGTTGAAACAGCTTTCCGGCGAGTGGGCGACGGTAGGAACGGGTTGGTCCGCCTGGCCCGATCTGGCGAAGGAGTGCGGCCTGACGCTTCATGATGGGGAGGTGTCGCTCCCGGCAGCGGAAGATATGTTGCCCATCGCCAGTCAAAAGCTGGCGGCAGGAGAGACCGTTGCCGTGGAACATGCCGAGCCGGTTTATTTGCGTAACGAAGTGGCGTGGAAGAAACTTCCCGGCAAAGAATGACTCTCACTACTATTACCCCCCATACTTTATGCTGTGGGGTGGAATAGAGGTCGAGAAAAAGGAGTCGCATCATGGCGGTTCAAAAAAGGTTAATAAAAGGGGCGCTGGCGTGCGCTTTCGCGCTTATGCTGAGTGGTTGCGTGACTATCCCGGATGCCATTAAAGGTTCGAGTCCGACGCCGCAGCAGGATTTGGTGCGGGTGATGAATGCGCCACAACTCTATATCGGGCAAGAGGCGCGTTTCGGCGGTAAAGTTGTGGCGGTACAAAATCAGCAGGGAAAAACCCGGCTTGAAATCGCGACCGTACCGCTCGACAGCGGCGCGCGTCCTGTTCTGGGCGAAGCCTCGCGCGGCAGAATTTTTGCCGATGTGAACGGTTTTCTGGACCCGGTGGACTTCCGTGGCCAGTTAGTTACCGTTGTCGGCCCGATAACCGGCACGGTTGACGGTAAAATCGGCAATACGCCGTATAAATTTATGCTGATGCAGGCTACCGGCTATAAACGCTGGCATCTTGTTCAGCAGGTCGTCATGCCTCCACAGCCGATCGATCCGTGGTTTTACGGCGGACGCGCCTGGCCTTATGGCTATGGCGGTTGGGGATGGTATAACCCTGGACCCGCGGAGGTTCAGACGATAGTAACAGAGTAACCCTTTGTTTTATCAATAAAAGAAACAGCGGCTGGTCCGCTGTTTCTGCATTCATAGAGACATAATAAAAATAAATAGTGACGCGCTTCGCAACCTTTCAGTTGCGTAATTAATAAACTGGTACGCTGAGTTAATATAATGTTAACGACTTGTTTATTAACTGGGGTTGTGATGACGACGAACACTCATTTTAGAGGTGATGCATTGAAGAAGGTTTGGCTTAACCGTTATCCTGCTGATGTTCCGGCGGAGATCAACCCTGACCGTTATCAATCCCTGGTTGAACTGTTTGAACATGCGGCGACGCGCTATGCCGATCAGCCTGCGTTCGTCAATATGGGGGAGGTAATGACCTTCCGCAAATTAGAAGAACGTAGTCGGGCATTTGCGGCTTATTTACAACAAGGGCTGGGACTCAAAAAAGGCGACCGTGTGGCGCTGATGATGCCAAACCTGTTGCAGTATCCTGTCGCGCTATTTGGTATTTTACGCGCCGGCATGATTGTGGTGAACGTTAACCCGCTTTACACGCCGCGCGAACTTGAGCATCAGCTTAACGATAGCGGCGCGGCGGCAATCATTATTGTTTCTAACTTTGCCCATACGCTGGAAAAAGTGGTCGAGAAAACGTCGGTACAGCACGTTATTCTGACGCGGATGGGCGACCAGCTTTCTACCGCCAAAGGTACGGTTGTTAACTTTGTCGTGAAATACATCAAGCGTCTGGTGCCAAAATACCACTTGCCAGATGCGATCTCGTTTCGCAGCGCGCTACAGCATGGCTACCGTATGCAGTATGTCAAACCCGAGGTTGTCGCTGAAGATCTGGCTTTCCTGCAATATACCGGCGGTACGACGGGCGTGGCGAAAGGCGCGATGTTGACCCACCGCAATATGCTGGCGAATCTGGAGCAGGTGAAAGCGACCTATGGGCCGCTGCTGCACCCGGGGAAAGAGCTGGTAGTGACCGCGCTGCCGCTGTATCACATTTTTGCCTTAACCATGAACTGTCTGCTTTTTATCGAGCTGGGTGGGCAAAACCTGCTGATTACCAATCCGCGTGATATCCCCGGCCTGGTCAAGGAGCTGGCGAAATATCCATTTACGGCGATGACTGGCGTTAATACGCTATTCAACGCTCTGCTCAATAATAAAGAGTTTCAACAGCTGGATTTTTCTTCGCTGCATCTGTCAGCCGGCGGCGGGATGCCGGTACAAAATGTCGTTGCGGAACGTTGGGTAAAGCTGACCGGGCAATACCTGCTGGAAGGCTACGGGCTGACCGAGTGCGCCCCGCTGGTGAGCGTCAACCCGCATGATATTGATTATCACAGCGGCAGTATCGGCCTGCCAGTACCGTCAACAGAAGCCAAACTGGTGGATGACGATGACAACGAAGTCGCGCCGGGTGAGGCCGGAGAGCTTTGCGTGAAAGGTCCGCAGGTTATGCTGGGATACTGGCAGCGTCCTGACGCGACGGATGAAATCATTAAAGATGGCTGGCTGCATACGGGCGATATTGCGGTTATGGATGAAGAGGGTTTTCTGCGGATTGTCGATCGTAAGAAAGATATGATTCTGGTTTCTGGTTTTAACGTTTATCCAAACGAAATTGAAGATGTGGTGATGCAGCATTCTGGCGTGCAGGAAGTCGCGGCGGTTGGCGTGCCTTCCGGTAGTAGCGGCGAAGCGGTGAAGCTTTTTGTGGTTAAGAAAGATCCGGCATTGACTGACGATGCGTTGATCACCTTCTGCCGTCGCCATCTGACCGGATATAAGGTGCCCAAACAGGTCGAGTTTCGCGAGGAATTACCAAAATCTAACGTTGGGAAAATTTTACGACGAGAACTGCGTGACGAAGCCCGTGGCAAAGTAGACAATAAAGCCTGAGCGTTAAGTCAGCTAACGAGAGACGCCGGTTAAGCCGGCGTTTTTTTTGGCGCGAACCAAAGAGAACACGATTTGAATTACCAAATGATTGAAACGGACGATGCGCTGGCGAGCCTGTGTGAGGCTGTCCGCGCATGTCCGGCTATTGCTTTAGATACGGAATTTGTCCGTACCCGCACCTATTACCCGCAGTTAGGATTGATCCAGTTATTTGACGGGGCAAATGTCGCCCTGATCGATCCGCTCGGCATCAGCGACTGGTCGCCGTTAAAAGCGGTGTTGCGCGATACGGGAATCACCAAATTTCTGCACGCGGGTAGCGAAGATCTGGAAGTATTTCTGAATGCGTTTGGCGAACTGCCGGAACCCCTGATTGATACGCAAATCCTGGCGGCGTTTTGCGGGCGCCCGCTGTCGTGGGGGTTTGCGGCGATGGTAGAAGAGTATACGGGCGTGGCGCTGGATAAAAGCGAGTCTCGTACCGACTGGTTAGCCCGGCCTTTAAGCGAACGTCAGTGTGAATATGCGGCGGCGGATGTCTGGTATCTGTTACCGATCGCCAAAAAGCTGATGATTGAAACTGAAGCCGCAGGATGGCTGCCTGCCGCGCTTGATGAATGCCGATTGATGCAGCAGCGTCGTCAGGAGATTCAGGCGCCGGAAGAAGCATGGCGGGATATCACCAATGCCTGGCAACTGCGTACCCGCCAGTTAGCCTGTCTGCAACTTTTAGCTGACTGGCGGCTACGTAAGGCGCGTGAGCGCGATATGGCGGTGAACTTTGTTGTGCGTGAAGAAAATCTGTGGGCGGTCGCGCGTTATATGCCGGGCAGTCTCGGTGAGCTGGATAGCCTGGGGCTTTCCGGCAGCGAGATTCGTTTTCACGGCAAGACGTTGATATCGCTGGTGGCGAAAGCACAGGCATTACCGGAAGAGGCATTGCCGGAACCCCTGTTGAATCTGATGGACATGCCGGGCTATCGCAAAGCGTTTAAGGCCATCAAAGCGCTGGTGGCGGAGGTGAGCGCGTCGCATCACGTCAGCGGCGAGCTACTGGCATCGCGTCGGCAGATTAATCAGTTGCTTAACTGGCACTGGAAATTAAAACCGCAAAATGGGCAACCGGAATTGATTTCCGGCTGGCGTGCCGAACTGATGGCGGAGAAGTTAACTCTTCTGTTGCAGGAGTACCCGCGTTAACGGCGGTAATTGCCGGGAAAACGGCCAGTGAAATAAATGTCCGTATTCGGAATAATGTAAAAAAATAAAAAAGGCAGATTCTTCTGCCTTTTTTAATCCAGGAATTTTCCCATAAAAGAGCTTATTTTGACTCTTCGGCTTCCGGCAACGTTACGTTAAGTTCAAGGATGGAGATATCACCATCTTTTTGCTCAAGCTGGACGGTAACCATTTCCGGATCGATTTGTACGTATTTACAAATGACCTCAAGAATATCTTTACGTAACTGCGGTAAATAATGCGGTTCGGCATCGCTACGGCGACGTTCCGCGACAATGATTTGCAACCGCTCTTTTGCAATATTAGCGGTACTCTTTTTCCGCGAGAGAAAAAAATCCAGTAATGCCATAATTTATCCTCCGAACAGGCGTTTGAGGAAACCTTTCTTCTCTTCTTCAATGAAGCGGAAAGGACGTTCTTCTCCCAACAGACGATCTACGGTATCTGCATAGGCTTTACCCGCATCCGCAGTGGCGTCAAGAATCACCGGTTCGCCCTGGTTCGATGCGCGCAGTACGGATTGATCTTCCGGGATCACCCCGACGAGTTTAATACGCAGAATCTCCAGTACATCTTCCATGCTGAGCATGTCGCCTTTATTGACGCGGCCTGGATTGTAGCGCGTCAACAGGAGATGTTCTTTAATCGGTTCTTCGCCATTTTCTGCGCGACGAGATTTCGATGCCAGAATACCCAGAATACGGTCCGAGTCACGGACAGAAGAGACTTCCGGGTTAGTCGTGATGATCGCTTCATCGGCAAAATAGAGCGCCATCAGCGCCCCGGTTTCGATACCCGCCGGCGAGTCGCAAACGATGAACTCAAAGTCCATCGCTTTCAGTGAGTCCAGTACCTTAGCGACGCCTTCGCGCGTTAGCGCGTCTTTATCCCGGGTCTGCGACGCCGGAAGAATGAAGAGATTTTCAGTACGCTTATCTTTGATCAGCGCCTGATTCAGTGTCGCATCGCCCTGAATGACGTTTACAAAATCGTAAACGACACGACGTTCGCACCCCATAATCAGATCGAGGTTACGCAGTCCGATATCAAAATCAATGACGACAGTTTTCTTTCCCTTCTGGGCCAAACCTGTAGCGATGGCCGCGCTGGAGGTGGTCTTGCCAACGCCCCCTTTACCCGAAGTAACAACAATAATGCGTGCCATAAAAATTCCTTGTTAAAAAGGGATCAATTCAACGGTTGAACTGTCAAAGCGTTGTCTGCTAAACGCAGGCGCGCCGCTTTGCCATAAAATTCTGCCGGGATTTTATCACTCAGCCAGTAAACACCTGCGATAGAGACCAGTTCTGCCGTCAGATGGGTACAAAAAATTTGCGCTTCCCGATCGCCGCTCGCTCCTGCCAGCGCGCGACCTCTCATCATGCCATAGACATGGATATTGCCGTCAGCGATAAGCTCTGCGCCAGCGCTGACGTGACTTGTAACAATCAGATCACATTGTGGAGCATAAATGCGCTGACCGGAACGAACCGGAACATCAATTAATCGCGTTTTTGTGATGGGATTAGCGTTTTGCGGCGGTTCGCTGGGCGTTGCCGGCTCAACGGGCGCAGGCCGAACCGCTTTCTCTTTACCTTCAGTCAGTAAAGGAAGACCCATCCGATCGATTTCTACTTTCAGGCTGGCGTCTTTACAGCCGCTCACGCCGATAATGCGTAAGCCGGTTGAGATCACGATCTTATGCAGTTCCGGCCAGTTTACCGGACTTTCAAGACCGCTAACGTTAATAACGACAGGGGCGTGTTTTAAAAACGCAGGAGCCTGCGCTATTTTGTCTTCTAACGCCTGACGAATAACCTCTGGTTCCGCTTCATGCAAATGAACCACTGATAAGGTGAAGCTACTGCCTTTAAGCTCGATTGGCGTGTTTGACATCCTGGCCTTACTCAATTTGCTATTTATCATCTCCGATACGGAGTGATATTCCGAAGTCCAGAAGGCATGTTATAGTCAGTATTATATTGAGGCAAGTCACCATCCCGTTAATTCAGAGTAAAAGTATGTTTTGTGTGATCTATAGAAGTAGCAAGCGCGATCAAACCTATTTGTATGTCGAAAAAAAAGACGATTTTTCGCGGGTGCCTGAAGCGTTGATGAAAGGATTCGGTCAGCCGCAGTTAGCGATGATGCTGCCGCTTGATGGACGTAAAAAATTAGTCAATGCCGAGCTCGAAAAAGTAAAACAGGCGTTAAGCGAGCAGGGCTATTATTTACAATTGCCGCCGCCGCCGGAAGATTTGCTGAAACAACATCTTTCTTCGGTGGGACAAAATACGTCGCCCGCTGACCGTTAAACGGTATTCGGCGCCGCGCCTGAATTCCATCATGATCTTAGGGGAAAATATGTATCAACATCGTAACTGGCAAGGCGCCTTGCTTGATTACCCGGTAAGTAAAGTGGTCTGCGTGGGCAGTAATTACGCAAATCACATCAAGGAGATGGGCAGCGCGACGCCGGAAGAACCCGTGCTTTTTATCAAGCCGGAAACCGCATTGTGTGATATTCGCCAGCCGCTGGCGATTCCGGCGGATATGGGGGCTGTTCATCATGAAGTTGAGCTTGCTGTGCTGATTGGCGCAACGCTCCGCCAGGCGACCGAAGATCATGTACGTAAAGCGATAGCCGGTTATGGCGTGGCGCTTGATTTAACCCTGCGCGATATTCAAGGGAAAATGAAAAAGGCAGGACAGCCCTGGGAAAAAGCCAAAGGTTTTGATAACGCATGTCCGATTTCAGGCTTCATCCCTGTCGCGGCCTTCTGCGGCGATCCGCAAAATACGGTTATCGGACTTAACGTTAATGGCGAGGTTCGCCAGCAAGGGTCGACCGCGGATATGATTCATCCTATTGTGCCTCTTATCGCCTATATGAGCCGCTATTTTACGCTCAAAGCCGGGGACGTGGTGCTAACCGGCACGCCGGCAGGCGTGGGGCCATTATTAAGCGGCGATGAGCTGGACATTCGTTTTAATGGCGAAACGTTGTCTACCCGCGTTCTGTAAAATCTGCTTGCCGCCTTCAGCGGCGGTAAAACTTGCATCTGCAGGCCAGACTGGTTATAAGGTGCAGCTTTAGTGCAATGGCGGATACTTTAATGAGCGATACACCTTTCTGGCAACGTAAAACCCTGGATGAAATGACCGATGCCGAGTGGGAGTCGCTGTGCGATGGCTGCGGTCAATGCTGCCTGCATAAGCTGATGGATGAAGATACAGATGAAATTTACTTCACCAACGTGGCGTGCAGGCAATTAAATATCAAAACGTGCCAGTGCCGCCATTATGAGCGCCGTTTTGAATTTGAACCCGACTGTATCAAACTCACTCGCGAAAACTTGCCAGACTTTGAATGGTTGCCGATGACCTGCGCCTACCGTTTGTTGGCGGAAGGTAAGCCCTTGCCGACGTGGCATCCGCTGCTGACTGGATCGAAAGCCGCTATGCATGGCGAGCGAATTTCTGTCCGTCATATCGCGGTTAAAGAATCCGAAGTACGGGACTGGCAGGATCATATTTTAAATAAACCGTCGTGGGCAGAATAAGTCTTCGGCAAAACGGCTGATTGTTTACAATTCTTTAATTTACGCCGGGCGGCCCCTGAAATCAGGAATTGCGTGCAAATTCCGTCACCTGGCGTTATCACTGCCTTCTATTCTTCCCTGACGCGCCTTGTCGCTGCGCTCGCGCACGTATGGCGGCGACTCTATACTTTCAAAGCAGTATATCGCTGCCTATCCTGAGGAGTTACCCCATGAATAACCAACCGTTGCGCGTTTCAAAGGATCAGCCCAGGAAGCCTGATAAGACACCCGAAGACGAAGGAAAAAATCCAAAGAAAAACCAAAAGTAGTGCTGTAGGGTATCTTTAATAACTATGGTTCGTTGGAGGCTTTATGTCTGAACGTCCTGATTTAGTCGATCCATTACCAGAGGATGAGCCGCTTCCTGGTGAAAATATTCCGGATACGCCAGAGGGAGACGATCCTCTCGACCCGGATACCCAGAATGAGGTTGAAGATCCTCGTAGATAGCGTCTTGTGCTATTAACCAACCGCCTGATGCACTGTTTGTGCCAGGCGGTTTTTTACATCTTCTAAAGCGAAACATCCTGATAATCCTCAGAAAGATAGCCTATAATTTTTTGTACGTTAAAATAGTAGCGCGTCCATGACGACACTGTCTTATTGCGCTTAGCCGTTTGCGAGTTCAAAGGAGGAAATCAATGAACAGCGAAGAGTTGACACATAAAGCAGAAGAGGAAATCGCGGCACTCATTAGCAAAAAGGTCGCCGAACTACGGAAGAAAACCGGGCAAGAGGTTTCCGAAATAGAGTTCGCGCCGCGAGAAACGATGAAAGGGCTTGAGGGATACCACGTTAAAATTAAACTACTCTAGCGTTTAATTAGCGCCATTAATCACCTGGCCACTGGGCGGGACGCCGCCCAGTGGTGACTGGTTTACCGATGTCAGGCTTTTTTCTGTTGATACATTTCCTCGACCTGATGGTCTTCCTCTACCCAAAAATGAATGTTGAACCGCGCATCATCGCTCAGCTCTACCCGATGCCAGTATTGCGGCGGACTGGTGGCGAATTGCCCGGCATTAATCACCACTTTCACTTCTGGTTCTGTCGCGGTTTCATTCGCAAAGCCATAGTAGGTCACGGTGCCTTCCATCACGCAGAGTTGTCCGAAAACGCCTGCCGCTGTGTTGTGATGAGAGAGCAGTGCCGCCGGAACATTCTCTTTGGTGAAAAAGGGGGTAGAGCGTTTAACTTTCCAGTTTGCCGGGATGCGTAAGTGGGACATAAGACATCTCCCTGATGTGGTGATTAAAAGATGTATTTAATATACGCCTTTTAATCACTGGCAAACAACGCTTCGGGCAAAAAAAACGCTCCCGAAGGAGCGTGTGTATCAACGACCGAACAGGTCGCGTTTTTTAGGCTTAAATGCCTGGGCTATGACGACGGCTATCGCCACCACAAGGTAAGCGGCAAAGATCCCCAACAGCCATTGCGGCATCTCCAGCGTTAAAAACGACCACTGGCGCTCGGCGCAATCACCGGATGCCACAAACACCTGCGGCAGCCATTTACCCAACGGCAACCAGTCTGGAAAGCGCGCCATAAAGTCACAGGTCATGAACGGCGAGGGATGCAACTGAATCATCGTATGTTCATACGCCAGTTGTAGACCCCGCCAAGCGCTGTAAATCCAGATAACCATTGCCACGTATCGCAGCGGCGTTTTCGGCGCTATTGCGCCGACCAGACCCGCGCCCATCACGCCAAACAGGGCGCAACGTTCGTAAATACATAGCACGCAAGGTTTAAGTAACATGACGTGCTGGAACCACAGCGCCACCATTTCCAGCGCCAGGGCGGTAAACGCCATCAGTAACCATGCGCCCCGACCCCGTGAGCACTGGTTTAAAAATCGCAACATAATAATTTCCCTGCAACATGCGTAGAGACCGCAGTGTAAACCAATTCAATTCGTGCGCCACTAGCGGGAAATGAAATAATGTGTAATTGGATAATTATCAGGCAAAAATCGGAGCCGGGCGGTGTATTGCCCGGCCAAACGTTACGAAAGCGTTGCTAACCATCCTGCCTGAGTCATCCATTCGGTGACCGGCGCAAGAGTGAATTCGACGCACAGTAGCCCTATCAGGGTCAGTACGATAGTGTACGGTAACGCCATCCAGACCATACGGCCATAGGAGAGACGGATTAACGGCGCCAGCGCGGAGGTCAGCAGGAATAAGAATGCCGCCTGACCATTTGGCGTCGCTACCGATGGCAGGTTAGTACCGGTATTGATGGCCACAGCTAACAGCTCAAACTGTTTTAAGCTGATAGCGCCGTTTTCCATTGCCGCCTTCGCTTCGTTGATATAAATGGTGCCGACAAAGACGTTATCTGAGATGGAGGACAACAGGCCGTTAAAGAGATAGAACAGCGTTAGCTGCGCGTGTTCAGAGGCTTGCAAGACGAACTGAATAATCGGCGCGAAAAGATGTTGATCGATAATAACCGCCACAATAGAGAAGAAAACGGTTAACAGCGCAGTAAACGGCAGCGACTCGGTAAACGCTTTGCCGATGGCGTGTTCATCGGTGACACCCGTTAACGCGGTGGCCAGAATAATGACCGACAGACCAATCAGTCCCACCTCCGCGAGATGGAGGGCGAGTGCGGTAACCAGCCAGACGCCAATAACCGCCTGGACTATTAGTTTAATTTTATCCTGGCGGGTGCGCTTCTTACGGCTTTGATCGTCGAATTGCTGCAAGACGTCGCGGACTTTTTCGGGCAACGTTTCGCCATAGCCAAACCAGCGCATTTTCTCGACCAGCATACAGGTTAACAGTCCACATACCAGTACCGGGACGGTGACAGGCGACATCCGCAAAAAGAAGTCGCCGAAATGCCAGCCAGCCGCTTTAGCGATGATCAGGTTTTGCGGCTCCCCGACCATGGTCATGACGCCGCCCAGCGCCGTCCCCACGCCTGCATGCATCATCAGACTACGCAAGAATCCGCGGAATTGCTCCAGCACCGTTTTGTAATGCGGATCGATATGGCTGTCGTCCAGCATATCGTTCTCTTCGCCGCGCGATGAGGCCACACGATGGTAAATCCCGTAAAAACCGACGGCGACGCTGATCACCACCGCAACGACGGTAAGCGCGTCAAGGAAAGCCGACAAGAATGCGGCGGCGACGCAAAAGGCCAGCGACAGAACCATCTTCGAGCGGATACTGAGTAACAGACGGGTAAAAATAAACAGCAATAACTGCTTCATAAAGTAGATGCCTGCCACCATAAACATCAGCAGCAGCAAGACTTCCAGGTTGGCGGCAACCTCTTCACGTACATGGGCGGCGCTGGTCATACCGATGATAACGGCTTCAATGGCCAGTAACCCGCCGGGCAGCAGGGGGTAACACTTTAACGCCATCGCCAGAGTGAAGATAAACTCTGCCACCAGCAGCCAACCGGCAATAAAGGGATTAGCTAAGAAAATGAATGGGTTAACAATTAAAAAGACAAGTAGTGCCAGTTTGTACCAGTCGGGCGACTGGCCTAAAAAGTTGCGCCACATGGCGCGACCCCATGAGATCTCCATGAAATTTTTCCTTACCTAGAAAAATGAAATAGCGTTTTTATGTTTAAACACAGAGAGTAGCGAGCGTGACGAATGCAAGCAAGTCCTTAACGATATTGGCAGGCGATATCAGAAATGGTGCCTTGATCCCCTTTTTCTTCATTGCGTCCGCTATCAGGTGTTACGCCCGTCTGGTATGATGAGTACAACTATGTTTTGCTGTGTAATGGAAATCTCACTATGGTCATTAAGGCGCAGAGCCCGGCGGGTTTCGCGGAAGAGTATATTATTGAAAGTATCTGGAATAACCGCTTTCCTCCTGGCACGATCTTACCGGCAGAACGAGAACTCTCCGAACTGATCGGCGTGACGCGCACGACATTACGCGAGGTGTTACAGCGGCTGGCGCGAGATGGCTGGCTGACCATTCAGCATGGCAAACCGACAAAGGTTAATAATTTTTGGGAAACGTCAGGGCTGAATATCCTTGAAACGCTGGCCCGCCTTGATCATGAAAGCGTTCCGCAACTGATCGACAATTTGTTGTCGGTGCGTACCAATATTTCTACTATCTTTATTCGTACCGCATTGCGTCAACACCCGGATAAGGCGCAGGAAGTGCTGGCCACTGCCCACGAAGTGGCCGACCATGCCGATGCATTCGCCGATCTGGACTATAACATCTTTCGTGGTCTGGCATTCGCCTCCGGCAATCCTATTTACGGCTTGATCCTGAACGGCATGAAAGGGTTATACACCCGCATTGGTCGCCACTATTTCGCCAATCCGGAAGCGCGCAGTCTGGCACTGGGTTTCTATCATAAATTATCGTCGTTATGCGAGCAGGGCGCGCACGACCAGGTGTATGAAACGGTGCGGCGTTATGGGCATGACAGCGGCGAGATTTGGCATCGGATGCAGAAAAATCTGCCCGGCGATTTAGCGATTCAGGGACGATAATCCCGCGATGCCCGGTAGACGCAAACACTACCGGGCAGCATCTCGATTACAGCGTGTTCATGCGCGGCGGACAACGCTCCAGCAGTTCTACGCTGCCATCCTCATTTTGTTGCTCCAGCATCACATCAAAGCCCCATAACCGATGCACATGTTTCAGCACCTCTTTGCGGCCTTTATCCAGCGGCGCGCGGTTATGCGGGATATAACGCAACGTCAGCGATCTGTCGCCGCGTAAATCCACATTCCAGACCTGAATATTCGGCTCCAGGTTGCTCAGGTTATACTGTGACGACAGTTTTGATCGAATCTCCCGATAACCTTCTTCGTTATGAATGGCGGAGATCTCCAGATAATTATGCCTGTCATCATCAAGTACCGTGAAGAAACGGAAATCACGCATCACTTTTGGCGACAGGAACTGACTGATAAAGCTTTCATCTTTAAAATCGCGCATGGCGAAGTGCAGCGTTTCCAGCCAGTCGGAACCGGCAATATCCGGAAACCAGTATTTATCTTCATCCGTGGGCGACTGACAAATACGTTTGATATCCTGGAACATGGCAAAGCCGAGCGCATAGGGGTTAATTCCGCTATACCAGGGGCTATTATAGGGCGGCTGAAATACGACATTGGTATGGCTGTGTAAAAACTCCAGCATAAAGCGTTCCGTCACTTTGCCTTCATCATACAGATGGTTCAGGATGGTGTAGTGCCAGAAGGTCGCCCAGCCCTCGTTCATGACCTGCGTCTGTTTCTGCGGATAAAAATACTGGCTGACTTTACGCACGATGCGCAGAATTTCGCGCTGCCACGGCTCGAGCAACGGGGCGTTTTTCTCCATAAAATAGAGCAGGTTTTCCTGCGGTTCAGCAGGAAAGCGGCGTGCTTCGGCGACAGTTTTTTCTTCCTCGCGTTTTGGCAGCGTGCGCCACAGCATATTCACCTGGCTTTGTAGATACTCTTCCCGGCTTTTTTGTCGCGCTTTCTCTTCCTGCAACGAGATTTTCTGCGGGCGCTTATAGCGATCGACGCCGTAATTCATCAGCGCGTGGCAGGAGTCGAGCAGTTTTTCTACTTCATCCACTCCGTAGCGTTCTTCACAGCGGGTAATGTAATTCCGGGCGAAAATCAGGTAATCGACGATAGAGCTGGCATCCGTCCAGCTCCGGAAGAGATAATTATTTTTAAAAAAGGAGTTGTGGCCGTAACAGGCGTGCGCCATGACCAGCGCCTGCATGGTGATGGTGTTTTCTTCCATCAGGTAGGCAATGCAGGGATTAGAGTTGATCACAATTTCATAAGCCAGTCCTTGTTGACCATGCTTATACAGACGTTCCGTCTCAATGAACTTTTTGCCAAACGACCAGTGCGGATAGTTGATCGGCATCCCGACGCTGGAGTAGGCGTCCATCATCTGTTCGGAAGTGATGACTTCAATTTGGTGCGGGTAAGTATCCAGTTGGTAGAGTTTCGCAACGCGGTCTATCTCTGCCAGATAGACATCCAGCAGATCAAATGTCCAGTCGGGTCCATCGCTCAAACGTGTGGTGTCCTTGTTCATGGAATCAATCGTTGCCATTCGCGCACCCTCATTGTTGGCGACGCTCTCTGTATGGAGCGCCTCCTTTCAAGCATAGAACACCATGTTAAAAAACGACTTGATCGTGAAAACTTTTCTTTGCGATTTCCTCCACATTGAACGGCAAAAAAACGGGTATTGGCATCATTTTATGCTGTATAGCCATGCCGCGTAGCAGGAGATCCCAAACCAGTGGGATCGCTTGTCTTTAGGGTATATGTGAAGCACGTCACCATAAAAAAGTCATATGTTGAATAATATTTTCATCTGGGTTATCAAGATGTAATCAGAAGATTGTTCTTTTACTATTAACGGAGTGGCTATGCGAGTTGTCATCCTGGGGAGTGGCGTAGTTGGCGTGACCAGCGCCTGGTATTTGAGTCAGGCGGGGCATGATGTCACCGTCATCGATCGCGAATCCGGCCCGGCGCAAGAAACCAGCGCGGCGAATGCCGGACAAATTTCACCGGGATATGCGGCGCCCTGGGCGGCCCCTGGCGTACCGCTGAAGGCGATAAAATGGATGTTCCAGCGCCATGCGCCGCTGGCGGTGCGTCTGGATGGCACCCCGTTTCAACTGAAGTGGATGTGGCAAATGCTGCGTAACTGCGATACCCGGCATTATATGGAAAATAAAGGCCGCATGGTGCGTCTGGCGGAATATAGTCGCGACTGCCTGAAAACGCTACGCGCCGCGACCGGTATCGAATATGAAGGCCGCCAGGGGGGAACGCTACAACTCTTCCGTACCGCGCAACAGTATGAGAACGCCACCCGTGATATCGCCGTGCTGGAAGATGCCGGGGTGCCGTATCAGCTCCTGGAATCCAGCCGACTGGCGGAAGTTGAACCCGCTCTGGCTGAGGTTGCGCATAAATTAACCGGCGGGCTGCGCTTACCGAATGATGAAACCGGGGACTGTCAGCTCTTTACCCAGCGTCTGGCGCGCATGGCGGAGCAGGCGGGCGTAACCTTTCGCTTTAATACTCCCGTGGAAAAATTACTGTACGAAAATGATCAGATTTACGGCGTGAAATGCGCCGATGAGATCATTAAAGCAGATGCGTATGTCATGGCGTTTGGATCGTATTCGACGGCGATGCTTAAAGGCATTGTTGATATCCCGGTGTATCCGCTGAAAGGCTATTCATTAACCATCCCAATCGTCGAGCCAGACGGCGCGCCGGTATCGACGATTCTTGATGAAACCTACAAAATCGCTATTACGCGTTTTGATAAGCGTATTCGCGTGGGGGGAATGGCGGAAATCGTGGGCTTTAATACCGACTTACTGCAACCGCGCCGCGAGACGCTGGAGATGGTTGTGCGCGATCTTTTTCCGCGCGGCGGTCATATTGAGCAGGCCACATTCTGGACCGGCCTGCGCCCCATGACGCCGGACGGCACGCCGGTAGTAGGACGCACCCGTTATAAAAATCTGTGGCTTAATACTGGACACGGCACCTTAGGCTGGACGATGGCCTGCGGTTCAGGCCAGTTGTTAAGCGATATCTTGTCGGGTCGTACGCCAGCGATACCCTACGACGATCTGAGCGTGGCGCGATACCGTTCCGATTTTACGCCCACCCGCCCGCAACGTTTGCATAGCGCGCATAACTGATAAAGGAAGTGAAATGACCCGCCCTATACAGGCCAGCCTTGATTTACAGGTAATGAAACAAAATTTGGCTATTGTGCGCCGGGCGGCCCCGGAGGCGCGCGTCTGGTCGGTAGTGAAAGCCAACGCCTACGGCCACGGTATTGAACGCGTCTGGAGCGCGCTGGGCGCCACAGATGGTTTCGCTATGCTCAACCTTGAAGAGGCGATTACCTTGCGTGAGCGCGGGTGGAAAGGGCCGATATTGATGCTGGAGGGGTTTTTCCATGCGCAAGACCTGGAGGCGTATGACACTTATCGGCTGACCACCTGCATCCACAGTAACTGGCAGTTGAAAGCGCTGCAAAATGCGCGGCTTAACGCGCCGCTGGATATCTATGTCAAAGTCAACAGCGGTATGAACCGACTCGGTTTTCAGCCTGAGCGGGCGCAGACCGTCTGGCAGCAATTGCGGGCAATGCGCAATGTCGGTGAAATGACCCTGATGTCACATTTTGCTCAGGCCGATCATCCGGAAGGTATCGGGGAGGCGATGAGACGTATTGCGCTGGCGACAGAAGGCCTGCAGTGTGCATACTCGTTATCAAATTCGGCAGCGACGCTGTGGCATCCCCAGGCGCATTATGACTGGGTCAGGCCGGGCATTATTTTGTACGGCGCGTCGCCGTCAGGACAGTGGCGGGATATTGCCGATACCGGACTAAAACCCGTGATGACGCTGAGTAGCGAAATTATTGGCGTGCAGACGCTGAGTGCGGGTGAAAGGGTAGGCTATGGCGGAGGGTATTCTGTGACTCAGGAACAACGTATTGGCATCGTCGCGGCGGGTTATGCCGATGGCTATCCACGCCATGCGCCGACCGGGACGCCTGTGCTGGTGGACGGTATCCGTACCAGAACAGTAGGCACCGTTTCAATGGATATGCTGGCGGTGGATTTGACGCCGTGTCCGCAGGCGGGAATCGGCACGCCGGTTGAATTATGGGGCAAAGAAATTAAGGTCGATGATGTCGCTTCTGCGGCAGGCACGCTGGGCTATGAGCTACTGTGCGCCGTAGCGCCGCGCGTGCCGTTTGTGACAACGTAACCTGACTCAGGCTAAGGCGTCGACCGGTCCACCGGGGGCGGGTCGACGTTGTCCGGCGACCTTATTCTGCTTCGTCTTCGGCGACGCGTACCCCAATCTTGCGTACCACGTTATCTTCTTTTTCAGCTACCGTCCAAATCATGCCGCCAAACTCCACCTGATCGCCGACGACCGGCGCAGCGCCCAGCAGTTGCTGTATGATTTCACCCAGGGTTTGTTGTTTATCCCGGTATTCCGTTCCTTCTTCCAGCCCGTAGATAAGCGCCACGTCGGCGAATTTCGCATTCGCTTCGAGGATAAAATCGCCAAAGAAACGCTGATCTAACGAAACCGGCGGCGACTGGCTAAACAATTTGCCCAGCGCTGGCAGATCGCGCTCCCGGCCAATCACGCAGAGTACGTCGCCTTCCTGCAGGCGAGTGCTACCCGTGGGGTGAAACAGTTCATTATTGCGAAATAGCGCGGCAATGCGGGTTTCGTTCGGCATATGCAGGTCGCGCAACGCCGCGCCGACGCACCATTTGTCGGCGCTCAACTGATAGATGAATTGCTCCCACGGATTATCAGGATGGATGTCAAGCCCCACGCGCGATACTGGCCAGCCAACCGGAGGCACGACCACTTTGGCTCTCTTCGCCGCCCATGACAGCGATGTTCCCTGCAGGAGCAGCGACACCAGTACCACAAAGAAAGCGACATTAAAGAACAGGCGAGCGTTTTCAAGCCCGGCCATCATCGGGAAAACGGCGAGAATAATCGGCACCGCGCCGCGCAGTCCGACCCAACTGATGAAAATGCGCTCCCGAAGATTGAAGCCGCGAAAAGGCAGCAGGCCGGTAAACACCGACAATGGGCGGGCGAAGAAAATCATCCAGATAGAGAGAATAAGCGCAGGGACGGCAATCGGCCACAGATCGGAAGGCGTCACCAGCAGTCCCAGGACCAGGAACATGGCGATCTGCGCCAGCCAGGCCAGTCCGTCAAAGTTTTGCAGGATGCCGTAACGGTTGCGAATCGGACGGTTTCCTAACAGGAATCCGCACAGATAGACCGCGAGAATGCCGCTGCCTTCAAGCGCGGTCGTCAAAGCAAAAATCAGAATACCGCCGCTGAGCGCCAGCATCGGATACAGGCCGCTGGGCAGAGAAATACGGTTGATCATCTGCTGTAGCAGGTAACCGCCGCCGAGGCCAAAAACAATACCGAGACCGAACTGCTGGATAATATGGACGGCAAACATCCAGTCCAGGCCGGTTTCATGTTTCTGGATCATCTCAATTAATGTAATGGTCAAAAAAACGGCCATCGGGTCGTTACTTCCCGATTCGATCTCCAGCGTGGAGCCTACACGTTCGTTTAGCCCTTTGCCGCCAAGCAGAGAAAAGACCGCTGCGGCGTCAGTGGAACCGACTATCGCGCCGATAAGCAGACCTTCGATAAGATCCAGATGAAACAGCCAGGCGGCCATCATACCTGTTAACCCCGACGTGATCAGTACGCCGAGCGTCGCCAGCGACAGCGCGGGGCCCAGCGCTACCCGGAAAGAGCTGGCCTGGGTGCGCATGCCGCCATCGAGTAAAATAATCGCCAGCGCCAGGTTACTGACCATATAAGCGAAAGGATAATTATCGAAAGGAATACCGCCAATGCCATCCACACCCGCTAACATCCCAATGGCGAGGAAAATGACCAGAATCGGGATACCCAGTCGCGATGAGAATGAACTTAACAGGATACTGCTGGTTACAAGGATGGAACCTAAAATAAATAGACTAATAATTGTTGCAGCATCCAACGTTTTATATCTCCTGACTCACACGACTTCGTATTATTTAACATTAACATAATAACGGCCAGGGCAGCGTTTTACTTAGCCTGTCGGGGACTTTTTTTACAATTGCAGCGTAGGATGACCAGATAAAGTGAGTTGAGTCCCCTGGCGCGTATTTTTAAGCGTCGCGTTTGCCCCGATAGGGAGCGTCACCGTACGCTGTTCATGCCCGAAGTCGAGACCGGTAATCAGCGGAACGGACAGACGGGAACGTAAAAACGCGTAGACGCTCTCCAGAGAATAGCCGGCGTCATACTCGTTGGGCGCCGCGCCGCTAAAGCTGCCGAGAACGATGGCGCTCTGGCGGTTTAAAATTCCGGCGTACTCCAGTTGCAAAAGCATACGCTCCACCCGGAAAGGATGCTCATTGACATCTTCCAGCACTAAAATTCCTTTATCGATAGTCGGCATCCAGGGCGTACCGATAAGGGAAATCAACATCGCCAGATTTCCGCCCCATAAGGTGCCCTGTACGTCGCACTGAGGGCCGTCGCCTTGCCACTCTACGGTAAATTGCGCCTTGCGTAGCGCCAGCCAGAAATGTTGCTCGGTGAACGTATTCAGCGTTTCGGCGCCAAAATTTGCCGCCAGCATAGGACCGCTAAAGGTGGTGACATTGGCCTGCGCCAGGAGTCCAGCCTGAATCGCCGTAAAATCGCTATGACCGCAAATCAGTAAGGGATCGCGCTGTTGCCGGGAGGCGAGCGCCTGCCAGTCGATACGATCCAGCAAGCGGCTGGCGCCATAGCCGCCGCGAACCGGCATGACGATCGTATCCGGCGAAGTTAGCGAGGCCAGCGAATTAACATCGGCCAGCCGTTCCGCGTCCGTACCGGCAAAACGCTGATAGCGGCGACGAATCACCTCGTCATTCTCCACCTGATGACCCGCGTCAGTCAGGCGCTGAACGCCGCGTAACGCGGCCTGTTGGTTAATACAGTAGCCCGAGGGGGCGATTAAATGAAACAGAGACATGGTAATTCCTTGCTGACAATAGAATGCAAATGTATATCATGCCGCATATATTAGGCGATGTCCCTCGTTGTGCGACGTTTCTGGATGCGCACCAGGGAGGCAACCTAAGTACCTGGCCGGGGCGGTATGACCTCTTCGGCAGATAAGTTACGGCTATAAGGATAGATGACGTGAAATTAAGATGGTTTGCTTTTTTGGTAGTAATACTGGCTGGCTGTAGCTCAAAACAGGATTACAGGAATCCGCCGTGGAATGCCGAAGTGCCTGTAAAGCGTGCGATGCAGTGGATGCCCATCAGTGAAAAAGCCGGGGCGGCATGGGGGGTTGATCCGCATTTAATCACCGCGATTATCGCCATTGAATCCGGCGGCAACCCTAACGCGGTCAGTAAGTCCAATGCGATTGGCCTGATGCAGTTAAAGGCGTCGACCTCCGGGCGCGACGTTTACCGTCGTATGGGCTGGCGTGGCGAACCGACCACCAGCGAGCTGAAAAACCCTGAGCGTAACATCTCAATGGGCGCGGCGTATCTGAGCATTCTGGAAAATGGGCCGCTGGCCGGCATCAAAGATCCGCAGGTGATGCAATATGCGCTGGTCGTCTCTTATGCTAACGGCGCAGGCGCGTTATTGCGTACTTTTTCATCCGACAGGAAGAAGGCGATAGAAAAAATTAACGATCTGGATGCTGACGAGTTTTTTGAACATGTTGTTGATAATCATCCCGCGCCGCAGGCGCCGCGCTATATCTGGAAGCTTCAGCAGGCGCTGGACGCCATGTAGTTTAGCGTGAAGATTATTCTCGCACTTTATTCGCTCTTTCTCGGGCCTCGCGCTCAAGCGAAAAAATAATCCGCTGCAACTCCCGCTCCACCGCCGGGCTAACGTTAAGGAAACGAAAGCTCAGGCGGGGAGTGGTGATCGTTTCATTTTTCCCATCAATCACCTTACGCTCGCTGATGGAGATAAGCTGGGCGTCAACGTGAAAAATCCCCCATTGCCCCATGTTCAGTTCAACCTGCGAAAAGCGTGCGCCTTCGATTAGTCCGTCGGGGATGGCGGATTCCAGTAGCGCGCCCATGCCGCCCAGGGAAAGATCAAACAGGCGAAAACGTAACGTACGGGTGTCCGGTAGCGTGGTGACGCCGTAATAAGACGGATACAGCGGCGCGCCAATGCGAAAATACTCCCGGCGCTGGACAAACCACAGTGACGACGGCAGGGGCGTGATAAAGGCTGGCAGCCGCTGATATTCGCCTGTAACGAGTTGCGGCAACGTGAACTCGACTTTTGCGCCCTGCGTTTCTGCGATAATGGCTACCTGTCCGGCACGTAATACGGCGCTATTTTCATATTCCTGGCTGCCGTAATCCACGATGAGTTTTTCCGGGTCTACCGCCAAAATTTTACTGATGAATTGACCATGCGCCCATGAAATACGCAGTGGAACCTGATTTTTATTTAAATCCCGTAGCACGCCTAATATCGCTAATGGATTTTTTTTCAGGAACTGCTCATTGTAACCACTCACACGAAATAACCCCTGATACGCAGACTATCGTTGGGTTATCGGCATCGGTAGAAAGAACTTAATAGCGATAAATAAATTTTTATGTCCGCGAGATAAATCAGTGTTCAGAAATGCGACGCTCGACTTTGCCTATACTTAAAACGTTTTTACTGGAAAGAGGGTTTGCAAATGGGAATTATCGCCTGGATTGTTTTTGGTTTGATTGCCGGCGTTATCGCCAAATTGCTTATGCCGGGGCGCGATGGCGGGGGATTTATCCTGACCTGTATTCTCGGTATCGTCGGGGCGGTCGTTGGCGGATGGCTGGCGACGATGTTTGGTATTGGCGGCAGTATCAGCGGCTTTAATCTGCACAGTTTCCTGGTCGCCGTGGTGGGCGCGATTGTGGTGCTGGTGATTTTCCGCCTTCTGCGACGCGGCTAACCGCTGCAAAACGTTTAAGCGTTGACCCGGTCAGCGCCGGGTCAACCTACTATAAACACGCGTTACTGCGTCGCTGCAGACGGCGTTTTTGTCGGCGTTGCGCTTAACGATGCCGGACGAGTAGACGGTACGCTATCGCACGGTTTTTCCTGCGGACAAATCAGATCGAGCATTTTCAGCGTCACGCCGTTGGTCCAGCCAAAGCCGTCCTGAAGGGGATATTCGCCGCCGCCACCGCCGGTTCCGGTACTGCTGACATCATATTTTTCGACCAGTTTTTTCTCGCGATCGTAGGTGTGCTGCACATTGGTTAAAAAGCGCCAGGTGACTTCCATTGCCACGTCATCCTGCCCATAATTTTGCAATCCTTCGGCAGCGACCCATTGTAACGGCGCCCAGCCGTTTGGCGCATCCCATTGCTGTCCGCTTTTAACCGAGGTGGTAGCCAGCCCGCCAGGCTGTAGCAGATGCGCCTGGGCCGCCGCTGCCACTTTCGCGGCGCGATCTTTCGCGGCGGCGTTTACATAGAGCGGGAACAGCGCGGCAGCGGTGAGTTGGTCACGGATTTTATTGTTCTGCAGATCGTAGTCGGCATACCAACCCTCTTTGTTATTCCACAGATGCATTTCAATGGCTTTTTGCCGCGCGTTGGCCAGCGCGTCATATTGCGAGGCTTTGGCCCGATCGCCCGCCGCAGCGCTGGCGCGGGCGAGGGTTTTCTCCAGCTGATACAGCAGAGCGTTAAGATCGACAGGGACAATAGTGGTGGTACGAATGGTACTGAGCTGCTGCGGATTATCCATCCAGCGGGAGCTGAAATCCCAGCCGGAGGCGGCGGCAGATCGGAGGTCCCGATAGATCTCCGTTGCCGGGCGGTTGGGGTTGCTTTTGGCGGTAGCGATATCTTCAACCCAGGATTCAGGGCGGGGCGTATCCCGATCGTCCCAGTAGCGGTTGAGAACGCTGCCGTCTTCCAGTTTGACGACGCGTTGGTTTTGTTGCCCTGGCTGCAATGTCTCAACGCCCTCCATCCAATAGGCGTACTCTTTTTGCAGTTGCGGCAGGTATTCTTTCAGCGCATCGTCACCTTCATGTTCCGCCAGTAACTCAACCATAAACGCAAAGAAAGGCGGCTGCGAACGACTCAGGTAGTAGGTACGGTTGCCGTTGGGAATATGCCCCCAGGCGTCAATTTCGTAACCAAAGTTCGCCACCATATCCGCCACCTTATCCCAGTGCCCGCTTTCCGCCAGCCCCAGCATCGTAAAATAGCTGTCCCAGTAGTAAATCTCTCTGAATCGCCCACCCGGCACGACATAGGATTCAGGCAACGGCAAGAGCGAGTCCCACTTTTCGACGTTTTTAGTTGAACGGGTCAGCACCGGCCACAGGCCATCAATATGTTCACGCAATGACTGCCCGGCAGGCGGGACATATTTTTCACCTGCTTTCGGCAGGGTGAAGTTAACATCAACAAAATGACGCAAATCGAAGCCGGACTGGTTCCGCTGCATACGATAATCGGCAAGAATCATGAGCGGATCGCTATTAGGTATGGCGTCAGCAAAGGTTTTCTGATCGGGGAAGAGTTTTGCATTCTGGACATCATTAAAGAGCGGGCCAAGCAAAATATCCGGCGGCTGCGGAGTTTCAGTGTCGGAAGACGGGTCTGCGGCAGTCGCCGAAAACGATGCAAACGTCAGCAGCGTCCCTGCCAGCGCCAGTTTTATGGCTTTCTGCAGTAGAACAGAACGGCGAATCTCTGGGGGTATCATCAAGTTATCTCCTTAGCGGTGAGCCAAAGCCAACGGCATTTACCATGACAAAACCTTAGTCTACGATGACCAGATACGCGTGATTGAACCGCTATTTTGCGAACAAACAGACATTTTATTGAGACAGAATTTATCGGCGCGCGCGTGGAAAACGGGGTATACAGATAAAAAATCCACGCCGGGACGTGGATTTTAGCGCAATAACTTGTAGCCTTAACCCGGATAGATACCGCGATCTTTACGGGCCAACAGAATGCGCTCACAGGCGACAATATAGGCTGCGGTGCGCAGAGAACAGGATTTCTCAGTCGCTTTCTCCCAGACATGGACGATCGCGTCGGTCATGATTTTGTCCATGCGCGCGTTGATCTCTTCTTCGCTCCAGAAGAAGCTGGCCATATCTTGTACCCATTCGAAGTAGCTGACGGTTACGCCGCCTGCGTTACAGACCACGTCAGGCACCACAAGGATACCACGGCTGGCCAGAACATCATCAGCATCCGGATAGGTCGGGCCGTTAGCCCCTTCCAACACCAGCTTACACGTCAGGGCTTCCGCGCGCTGACGAGTTATCTGGCCTTCAAGCGCCGCCGGGATCAGAATATCCATCTCCAGACGCCAGAACGCATCGCTGGCGATAGTTTCCGCGCCCGGGAAACCGGCAATCTGTTTGTGTTCTGTCTGCCATGCCGTGAGCGCTTTCATGTCAATACCGGTGGCGTTAAACAGCGTCGCGGTATGATCCTGAATCGCCACGACACGGGCGCCAGCGCCTGCAAACAGACGCGCGGCTTCGCTGCCGACGTTACCAAAACCCTGAACCGCAACGCGAGCGCCTTCAACGGCGATATTCGCCCGACGCGCGGCTTCCAGCCCGCTGACGAAAACGCCGCGCCCCGTCGCTTTTTCACGGCCCAGCGAACCGCCAAGATGGATAGGCTTACCGGTGACGACGCCAGTGACCGTCGTGCCATGATTCATGGAATACGTATCCATCATCCAGGCCATCACTTTACCGTTGGTGCCGACATCCGGCGCAGGAATATCTTTCTGCGGCCCGATGATAATGCCGATCTCGCTGGTATAGCGGCGGGTCAAACGCTCCAGTTCACCTTCCGACAGCGAGAACGGATCGACGCGGATGCCGCCTTTGGCGCCGCCGTACGGCAGATTCAGCGCGGCACATTTGATGGTCATCCATGCTGACAGGGCCATCACTTCATTGAGATCAACGTCAGGATGGTAGCGAACACCGCCTTTACCCGGACCTCGGGAGAGGTTGTGCTGCACGCGATATCCTTCGAAATGACGAATAGTGCCATCATCCATTTGTACCGGAATATCGACGATCAGAGCGCGTTTTGGGTGGCGCAGAGTATCCACCCAGGGGGATAACTCGCCCAGATAAGGGGCCACACGCTCGATTTGTTGCAGGTAGGTATTCCAGGCAGATGTGCTGCTATCTGAAGCGTAAGATAACTTATCCATGATAAACCTTAGTGATAAAAGTAATATGTTCTTTAATTGACCGTGGTACATAGTAGATCACACCATGTAGCGATAAATTTAACACTTTTTTAAACAATTAACTCAGATCAAAAATGGCAGGCAGTTGGATTTTCGTTATGATTTTGGATGAGAAGTGGTTAACTATCCGCTATAAGAGGTGATATATCGCTAATTATGCAATTAATTGCTTAAATATGCGCAATATGTGCAAGGCGGCTATTTGTCATAATTATGACGCACCTCTAAAAGTAAACATTATGATAACGAAATGTATCAATGTTATGTCGTTCTGTCGGCGGGGAAACGTCTTCGCCAGGCGCGTAAAAAGATAAAAATAACCGGAGTCAGACGGCGCTGGCCCCGGTTTACCTCTTTATTGTTGACGCGACTCAAGCCATACCAGCGCCAGCGTCGACAGTGAGCACATCAGCAGAATGCCGACAAACCACAGTAAATACCACATCGCTCCCGCTCCCTAATAAAGTTCATGATCGTTGCGGCGGAGGGTCTCCAGGTTGATACGCCCCAACATTTTGTAATAGCTCCATAGCGTATAGAGCAGTACGATCGGCAGAAAAATCAGCACAATCACCAGCATGATTTCGAGCGTCATCTGGCTGGAGGTGCTGTCCCACATCGTCAGGCTGGAGAGAGGACTAACACTCGACGGCATCACAAAAGGAAATAGCGTTATGCCGGCGGTAAAGATGACGCAGGCCTGGGTCAGGGAAGCGAACAGAAATCCACGAATAGTCTGACCGCGAAGGCAGGCATAGAAAGCCAGAATCGGCAGGATCATACCGAGCAACGGGATGATGAGCAGTAGCGGCGAGCGTATAAAGTGGTTCATCCATGCGCCAGGGAATATCGCCACGCCTTTTAAGAGCGGATTGGAAGGGCCGTTGGCATCCTGCGTGAGTAAGACAAAGCCATCAACGCCGGCCCACAGCCAGTAACCGGCCAGCAGGAAGCAGATCACGATCAGCAGCGCGCTGTGGCGGGTGGCCGACAGAGCCCGTTGACGAATAACGCCCTCCGTTTTCAACTGTAACCAGACGCCTCCTTGCATAATCACCAACGACAGGCTCAATAATCCACACAGTAGGGCAAAGGGCGAGAGTAACTGCCAGAAGGTACCAAAATAGTCAACATGAAGCTGCGGCGTGAAGGCAAACGGCACGCCTAAAAACAGGTTGCCGAACGCGATACCGAATACGACGGGGGGCACCAGGCTGCCGATAACCAGACCGGTATCCCACAGCGCGCGCCAGCGGGCATTGGTGATTTTACCCCGATAATCAAAGGCCAGCGGGCGAAAGAAGAGGGCACACAGCACCAGGATCATCGCCACATAAAAACCGGAAAACGCGGCGGCATAGACCCGTGGCCAGGCGGCGAATAATGCCCCGCCCGCGAGAATCAACCATACCTGGTTTCCTTCCCAGTGGGCGCCCACGCTATTGATCAATACCCGGCGTTCGTCATCGTTGCGCGCTATCAGCGGGAGCAGGCAACCGACACCCATATCGAACCCGTCAGTTACCATAAATGCTACCAGGATGACGCCGATCAGCAGCCACCAAATGAACCGCAACGTTTCATAATCCAACATGATTGTCTCCTTTATCCCTGTTGTTGCGCTTGTTGTTGATGTTGCATGGCGCTCGGCCCAAGACGCGCGTACTTCTGCATCAGATAGACTTCCGCGATTAAAAACAGGGTGTAAAGTCCGAGGATAAGTCCCATTGAGAAGGCCAACTGGCCCGGCGTCAGCGCGGAGTGAGCGTACCAGGTCGGCAGAATGTCCTGAATCGCCCAGGGCTGACGGCCAAACTCCGTCATAAACCAACCGGCTTCAATGGCAATCCACGGTAACGGCAGGCTCCAGAGCGTCATACGCAATACCCAGCGATGCTGGTCGATACGCATTCGCAGCGTCTGTATCAACGCAATCAACATCACCACTAACAGCAGCGAACCGCAGCCGACCATAATACGGAAACTCCAGAACACCGGCGCCACCTGAGGAATAGCGCCACGCTGGGCCGCACGATACTGCTCCGGCGTCACATGGTTCATATCCGGGGCATATTTCGCCAGCAGAATGCCGTACCCCAGATCGCCCTCAACGGCGTGAAACGCATTCAGTACCTGCGGCGAGCGATTGCCTTGCGCTATCTCCTGCATGAGCAGCCAGGCCTCCCGGCCACGCTTCAGGCGCGGCAGAGCGTCGTCCATCAGGTTTTTTAACCCCGGAACTGGCGTATCCAGCGAATGGGTGGCCAGAATACCCAGCAGAGCAGGGATCTTCACGGCAAATGCATTACGCTCCTGTTCCTGCTGCGGCCAGGCAATCAGATGAAACGGCGCGGGCGCGGGTTCGGTTTGCCATTCGCCTTCCATCGCCGCCAGTTTCACCGGCTGAATTCGGGCGACCTCGTAGGCCGAACTGTCCCCCAGTTGCAGGGTTCCCAGAATGGCCAGGGTGCCGAATACTGAGCCGATAGCAAACGAGCGCAAGGCCACCTCACGCTCGCGGCCACGTAACAGATACCAGGCGCTGATGGACATAATAAACATGGCGCCGGTGACATAACCGGACATGACGGTATGGACGAATTTCACCTGGCTCACCGGGTTAAAGACCAGATCGCTGAAGCTGCTCATTTCCATCCGTAACGTATCGATGTTGAAATGAGCGCCGGTAGGATACTGCATCCAGCCATTGGCATTCAGAATCCATAATGCTGAAATATTGGAGCCGAAGGCCACCAGCCAGGTGACCAGCAGGTGTTGGTATTTATTCAGCCGCTGCCAGCCGAAAAAGAACAGACCGACAAAAGTGGATTCGAGAAAGAAGGCCAGTAACGCTTCCATCGCCAGCGGCGCGCCGAAGATATCGCCCACATAGTTGGAATAGAGCGACCAGTTAGTCCCGAACTGAAACTCCATGGTCAGGCCGGTAGCCACACCGAGAGCAAAATTGATCCCGAAGAGCTTGCCCCAGAAACGCGTCATATCGCGGTAGACGGTTTTCCCCGTCACCACATAGATCGTCTCCATGACGGCCAGCAAAAAAATCAGCCCAAGCGTAAGAGGAACAAATAAAAAGTGATACAGCGCGGTCAGCGCAAACTGCCAGCGCGACAAGTCAATGACATCCCACATGCTAACTCCTGTAGGCAGAAAGAGAGTAAAAAGCTAATCAGTACCGGACTCCGGTGACGTTCCTGTTGAGAGCGCTAGCGCGTCTCCAGCCATCGGCAGACTTCATCCAGGCGCTGGCGCGAATCGGCCAGATCTTCCGGGGCCGCCAGTACCAGCTCCGGCAAAGGACAAATCTCATAGCTATCGAGCAACGGCCCTTTAAGGGCGTCCAGACAGCGCACATGCCAGAGATGGCGCAATGCTGTGGCGTTGATTTGGCTTTCGCCATACCCGGAGATGCGAATCTGAATATTCCCGTGTCCGCATAAACGCGCCAGAAAAAGACGATCGGCCTCGCTGAGCGGCAGTTGGGTCAAATTGATGCTGTGAGGTTGCAACGCCGGATCGCGTACATGCGCCAATAACTCATGGGCCAGCGGCAGTCCATTCATTAGGCCAGCGACAGGCGGAGGCAGCAGAGAGTCGTCAGGCAGCGTATCGGCGGTAGCCGCTTGCCATAATGTCAGGGGCGCGCTACCCGCTTCCAGACGATCCGTCAGCAGACGTCGGTTATGCAGATGGCGTACCCGCCACAGGCCGCAGAAGATGGTCTCCTGGATCTCGCTTTCACTCCCGTCCGGATGCTGAATGCGTACCGAGACTTCGCCTTCGCCCAATAGCGTATTGAGGAATGAGAGATCATCGGCATTCAGGGGAGATAACTCCCATCCCAGCACGTCGCCGACTTCCGGGATGCGCCGGGCAAGCTGACCTCGCAGATCGGTCAACAATGCCATCACCGCCGGGCTGTGAGCGCAGCGCTCCAGCGCCGCCATACTTGGGTCGCCATTGACCTGACAGGTGAGCGGTAAGGGATTCATCGAGAAACTGGCGTCATCAGGCTGCGTACCTGGCCCCAGCAGATGAAAAAAGGCGTTGCTCATTGTACTGTCTCCTGCGCTGCGGGAGTGTCAACCATCGAACGCATCAGCGTGAGCAGTTCAGCCCAGGGATGAATGCCGCTGAGCGCGCCGCGTAGCTCGCCGTCTGTAAAAACTAACGTCGCCGGAAACCGACGAACATTAAAGCGATCGCCGATAGCTTCGCTTTGTTCAAGGTCGGCCACCGCCACCTGCCAGTCAAACTGCGGGAACTCACGCAGGAGTTCGGCAATCATCACCGGGTTATCGCTGACTTCCGGCGTACGCCGCGGATCGCTACTTAACAGGATGACGCCATCTCCAACCCGTTTGATCCAGTCGTCTACCGTGGAAGCCTCTACCGGTTGCCATCCACGGGTTAACAGGCGTTGCCATAGCGCAGAGAACGGGGTGTCATTCGCCACTTCTTTTGCCCTCCAGACGTGTCTGATACTGACGTATGCGCACTCCCTCATAATTTTCCATCGACAGGCATTTATAGTTCAGGCAGCGTGCGACCTCGTTTGCCTGCGGTACGATCCCCCAGGCGGCCAGTTGCGCCAGGGCGGCCTGTTCCGCCGCCGGTAGCTGGTCGCGAGCTATTTCGCTCAGGCTACCGCCATAGTCGTCCAGTTGCGCCGGTTGCAGACCGACCAGCGCTATGTGACAGGGCAGATGCCCGCGGATGTCGGCCAGCGCCAGAACTTCGGAAAAACTGTTTTGATGCAGACTCATTTTTTTGGCGCTGAGATACGCGGGGATTTTCTCGCCGGCATAGGTTCGCAGGCTGCCCGGCGCCAGGCCGTAATCGATCGCGTCAAGGAGCAGGAGATGGCTGGCTTGCTCAACATAACCTAACAGGTTTAGCCCTTGCGTACCGCCGTCCACAATTTCCACCTCTTCAGGCCAGTGATATCGGGCATACAAACGCTCCGCGACCCGGATACCGAATCCTTCATCGGCCCACAGCAGGTTTCCTAACCCCATCACCACTATGCGTTGCGCATTCATGAAGGCTCCTTGTCGTGCGGTTTGGGGAATTTATGGCTGCGATAGCCATTGATCATGGTGGAGATCACCGTATCGTCGGACATAATGTCTTCCCGGATAGCGAGGTAAACGTGCCCGACGATGAAGGCGGCGATCAGCCACATGCCCAGTCGGTGCCAGCTGTGAATATCGATGGAGTTGCCGCCGGTCCAGTAGAAAAATTCAACCACATAGCGGAACGGCGCAAAGATCGCGTACTGGCTATGCTCGCCAAACAGAGCGAAACCGGTGAGGATCATAAATACCGATAACAGGAAATAGCCGAACATCGCGGCCTGCGCGACAGGGTTATGTCCGATGTCGCTCCCCGGTTTTTTCTCCAGAAACAGATACCAGCGGACCACGGAGAAAGCGCCTTGCCACCAACTGCGACGCCAGACCGGGACGATAAACAGCTCTCGCGAATAGCGGTTGCCGACACAGGCCCAATAAATTCGCCCCAGCAGTAACACGGTAAAGATCATCGCGGCGACAAAGTGGATCAGCCGGATATAGCCCATATAAAACAGATAGGTCGCCTCGCCACTCACCGACGGCAGCGGTCGGCCAATGAAGTAGCCTGTTACCATCAGTACCAACATGCAGGCCACCGTTAGCCAGTGCCACAGGCGTACCGGCGCTTCAAACACATAGTGGCTGACGGCAGTATCACGCGCCTCCCCGACGCGTGGAGATAGCTTTCCAGTCATCGTTCTTTTCCTTAACGCTTAGCGTACCTGGACGGCAATCAGTTCGCTGCCGTCGTCGCCGAGCACGTGGGTTGAACAGGCGAGGCAGGGGTCGAAGCTGTGCAGCGTCCTCAGGATTTCTAACGGTTGGTCGGGAATCGCCATTTGCGTTCCCATCAATGCCGCTTCATAGGCGCCGATCTGTTTTTTAGGATCGCGCGGGCTGGCGTTCCAGGTGGTGGGAACCACGCACTGATAGAGTTCAATCTTCTGATCGCGTATTGACGCCCAGTGTCCCAACGCTCCGCGAGGCGCTTCGGTAAAACCGATGCCGCGGCAGTGCTGCGGCCAACTGGCCGGTTCCCATTTCTCGGTATTGGCGGTGGCCAGGTCGCCGTTTTTCAGGTTGGTCATAAGCCTGTCGAAAAAATACTGCAGCTTACCGACGGCCCATTGCGCTTCGTGCGCGCGGCATAAAATACGGCCAAGCGTAGACTGGATACCGGAGAGCGGCAGTTTAAGGGCGGACATCATGCGATCTACTGACTCTATGGTGGCGGCGTCCCCTTTGTGGTACGCGATAAGCGTTCGGGCAAGCGGGCCGACTTCCATGGCATGACCCCGCCAGCGCGGCGCTTTAATCCAGGAGTAGCGTTCCTGCTCGTTGAGCTGCTGGATATGCGTATCGCTGCCTTTGACATCACCCGGGTTGTACCAGGGATCGGTAATGCCGTCAAAAGGATGACGCCCCAGCCGATCGTCCGGATAGCGGTACCAGGCGTGATCCACAAACTCCTGTATCTGCTGCGGATCGGCCAAATCTACCGGCATGACATTTTTAAAATCGCCATTGACCACCGCGCCGCCCGGCATTAACAGGCTTTGCTGGCTGAAGTCGTTGGCAATGTCCGGAAATGCGCCGTAGCTCAGCACGCATTTATCCGACAGACCGGTGCCAATTTGACTCCATGCTTTATTGAACTGGCCGATAGCCAGCGCGTCCGGAACCATCACGTTGTTAATGAAGTCGGCGGTGCGGGTGATGATCGACTGCACCAGGTTGAGGCGCTCCATATTGATAGCCCCGACCGCGCCGCTTTGATCGAGATTGATCGCGCACGGCATTCCGCCGACGATCCAGTTAGGATGGGGATTCTTACCGCCAAATATGGTATGGATTTTGACGATCTCGCGCTGGAAGTCGAGGGCTTCAAGATAGTGGGCAAAGCCCATCAGATTAGCCTCTGGCGACAGTTTGTACTGTGGATGTCCCCAATAGCCGTTACGGAATATCCCAAGCTGGCCACCATCGACAAATTTCTTTAATCGATTTTGTACGTCAAAGAAGTAGCCCGGCGATGACATCGGCCAGGCGGAAAGGCTTTGCGCCAACTGCGAGGTGGCGCGTGGATCGGCTTTCAGCGCATTCAGAACATCAATCCAGTCCATACCGGCTAACTGATAAAAATGGACCAGATGATCGTGACACCACAACGTAGCCAGCATGATGTTACGTATAATATTGGCGTTATCCGGCACCTGGATACCAATCGCATCTTCGATAGCGTACACCGATGCCAGAGCATGTACCCCGGTACATACACCACAAATACGTTCAACAAACGCCCAGGCGTCACGCGGGTCACGGCCTTGCAGAATGATCTCCAGCCCGCGGAACATCGTGCCGCAGGAAACGGCATTGGTAATGACGTTTTGCTCATCAATGTTCACTTCGCAGCGCATATGCCCTTCGATGCGTGTAATCGGGTCCACGATCAGACGACGGCCGGCGTCGTTAACGGTATAACCCTGGGTTTGATACTGGTTACTCATGCCTGTTTATCCTCATTGTCCGGCTGTTGTTCGGCTTGCGCTAACTGTTGTTTGTGGCGTTTACGTTGGTTGAGCGCGCTGGCGACAGCGTGACCGCCAACGCCCGCCGCGACCACGCCCAGCGCGGTCAGCCCCACCGTATCGGCGGTTGAATGGGTACCCATCTGGGGAATATCCACCACGCGGCTATAAAACGAGCCGCGATCCCAGAAACCATTTTCTGAACATCCCAGACATCCGTGACCGGACTGGATAGGAAAGGAGACGCCGTCATTCCAGCGTGTGGAGGAGCAGGCGTTATAGGTGGTTGGCCCTTTACAGCCCATCTTGTACAGGCAGTATCCCTTGCGGGCGGCGTCATCATCCCAGCTCTCGACAAATTCACCGGCGTCAAAATGGGCGCGGCGGTAGCATTTATCGTGGATACGCTGACCATAGAACATCAGTGGACGGCCCATGCGATCGAGTTCCGGCAGACGATCAAACGTCACCATATAGGTGATAATGGCGCTCATGACATCCGGGATTGGCGGACATCCAGGGACTTTCACGATCGGCTTGTCGGTGATCACTTTATCGATAGGCGTTGCCTGGGTTGGATTGGGGCGGGCGGCCTGGACGCAACCCCAGGAGGCGCAGTTTCCCCAGGCGATAATAGCGCTGGCGCCCGCGGCGGCTTTCTTCAGTTTTTCAATAAACGGGCGGCCGCCGCTGATACAGAACATTCCTTGCTCTCCTAACGGCGGATTGCCTTCCACCGCCAGAATGTATTTCCCGGCGTAGCGAGTGGTAATATCGTCAAAGACTTCTTCGGCCTGTGCGCCGGCGGCGGCCATCAGGGTGTCGTCATAATCGAGGGAAATCAGCGAGAGGATCACATCTTTGGCTAGCGGGTGCGAGGAACGGATAAAGGATTCGGTACAGCAGGTGCATTCCAGTCCATGAATCCAGACCACCGGAATCCGCGGTTTATTCTCCAGCGCCCAGGCGATCTTTGGCGTCATTCCGGCGCCCAGTCCCAGCGATGTGGCGGCAAGGCTACAGAATTTGAGAAAGCTGCGTCGGGTCACTCCCTTACGACGCATGGCTTGATAAAAGGTCTCCTCGTTATTCATAACGCGTATTTTTTCTCCTTTTTGCACCACGCTCCGCCAGGGGCATAAGGCGCTTTTGCGGGTCCGTTGACGTTCCGCCAGCAAGGTAAATCATTGTGTTACGCGCGAGCGCGGAAACGAGCCCGATTCACTTTGCACCGGCGTATACCGCCAGAAATAATGTGAAAAAAGCGTATCGGATTAACGATAAGAAACAATGTGAAGTGTGTGGGTATAGCTTATAGCGGTATATTTATACCCATTATCGGTTTTTCGGCGAAAGAGCCGTGGCGGGGAAGGACGGTTGAGCTTGTTCCAGGATGAGGTTTTTAGCGAGCCATCTCGGGTAGATTTAGCCGGGTCTCGCTATTTCAGGGATACGTAAGTTGATGCAAAGGGAGGGAGGGTTTGATGTCATCGTTAAAAGAAGCATACTTCGTGATGATTTTTATATAAAATAGTGGTGCTGGTTTTAAAGGAATGCAAAAAAGAGACTGTTTGAAAGAGGGCGTCCCATGAAAAATAACATCAGATTTGACTTATCCGATTATTTGATTCATTTTTTTCGGGACGTTAATCTAGAGACCGGTAGCCATATTTATTTGCCTGAGCACTGTGGTTTTAATAATCAGCACCACGCATGTTTCATTGATGCTAAATATTTACTTCGATTATCTTTACGCAGTCATAAAATTTTCTCGTCCTGGTCATACCGAAATGGGCAACGAACCGTATATGGCGACTCCCCGGTGGTATGCTTTACAGATATGCCGATTGCAGCTTATTTAGAAACTGGTGTTCGCCGATTAGAACGAAATGAAAAAATCGGTTTATATGCAATCGTTTTACCTAAAGAGCAAATGTTTAATTATGGGGCAAGGCCAGTCATATATGGATTGGATGAGCATAACAATGCTCGATGCTCGCAAGGCAGAAACGGGGAACGTATTCTTGATGAAACGGCTCTTCCTTTAATTGAACAATATAGATATGTTACTTATGTTCCAGGTAAGATTGACTGGACACATGAACGCGAATGGCGATGGCCATATCGTGGCGATATTAAAAGTTTCCTTAATCATATTAAAGAGTATGGTATTCCGGAAAACATTGAAAGTACCCCAGGGTTTGATTTTAGATCAAGCGAAATAAGTGGTGCGGGAATAATCGTCCCGTTTGCACAAGATATCCCTACGGTAGCTCACGATATTTTAACTTTAATTGACCGGGGTATCATTGGAAGAAATACTTTCAAATTCATTATAGCTGTAGAGAGTTTACAATCATGGACCCAGCTCTCGGAACCGGGTGCGTTACTGTCCTGTATTAATGACAATACTTTCGAATTTGAATCTTTTTTTGATTTATCTGCATCTAAAGTAAAAAATTATGCTGACTCTATCAATGATTATGTAAGTGAATTATTTTCAAAAAAAGATTTTTTAAATGATAGCTATGCAATGGAATTTGGAAATGCCTGGGTCTGGATTCATGATAACCAATCCCAGGTGGTACGGGCGTTACTGCAGGCTGGAATGATCAAGGTTAATAAAGAAGGGCGGTACTTATTAGATGTTAATTTGGCTTCTGTTGATTGGCCATTAAGAAGAAAAGAAGCTTTCGCAAGTCATGTTGCGGGATGGCTCAAACATCGTTTTGATATCGAAGCGGGAAGGTATTCCGTTTGGGGAAAAGATGATTATGATGCGATCCCAAGTTATGAGACGCCGCTAAAGGACCAGCATCCTTTTTATAATCATACAGTGAATGTCGACTGGTAATTAAGAAAAGAACTTACCCTGTTAGATCTGCGTTAATTTAACGCATTGATTTTTATAGATGAATGAAAGACATTAGAGTCTATTATAAAATAGACTGTAATTAAAATTGCACATCTGTCTGTTTTTGATATGTGTATTCCAACAACAGAGTCAGGCAGCTTGTGGACGAATTAAAATTCTGCGGCTCGCTACGAAAGTTGCTACAGCCCTTAAAAACTATAGGCGCTGTCGAATCGCTATGGACAGCCTTTGAGAAACGCAAAGTATTTCTGACGGAGGCAAGATTATTTATCCGGCGATCAAGGATGCGTCGAAAAATGGAGTGTGTTGCTCTGGAGTGCTGGCGAAGAACCGTTTTATTATCGGAGTTTGGTGACCGTCTGACGATCACCTTCAAGAAAGCAGGCAGTTACAGAGAATTACTAGTAACCTCTGATAACAGGCACTTTTCATACTCTTTTATGCATCATAAAATGCTGTCTGAACTTGTTAAGCTCTTTCCATAGCATTTGTAAAATAACTATTTTCAAGATATTGATACCAGTGCTCGAAAGATTCATCTTCACCTTTTGGTGCATAGCAATTACCATTCTTATAGAGTTGACCACCAATTAGATAGTGAGATACTCTTAATGTCAATATACCATTTTTAATAGAAAGACTATTTAGTTTTGATTTTTTGTTTCCTTCATCTATAAAATAAAAATAAACGTGGTGATTTGTTTTTGAAAGCTCAAGGAGTTTCTGAAAGGTATCCCTTTCTGGGTAGTGAGTACGAATTACTTCAATGATAATGTTTGGATAGGCTGAGCGGGGGAAAAATTTGTTTCTATCCCTTCCTCCAATATCGGGTTGAATATAAGAATCCTCATGAAATGCAATACGTGCGTCCTTTTCTTTATACCACCCAAAATCACTATCTTTCAGCGGACTAAAAATTACTTGCTCTTCATATGTTCGATCCTCTGCAAAAACATATGTAGAGAACTTAACAGCTTCAATATTTTTATTATTTAACTCATCATATAAATAATTTACGCAATTATCGTGAGTTGGATTATCTTCGGCTCTACCTAACCTTTTGCCGAAAGATGGATTTCCTACTCTTCTGAAATGGGGAGTAATCTCATTTCTTACAGGGACAACAATACAGTCATCTTCATTAAGAAGAGGTTCCTCCTTCATTCTTGGATATAAAGTATGGTCAAAGATATCGCATTCCGAATAGTCTCGGCCTGAGATTAGTCCTCTTGGCATATGTGCTCCTTAAGCTTAGATGTTTAAACCTTGTAATAAAATTTATCTGAAAAATTAAATGTTCTTTTATGATATATTATAATGAACATATGAAGTTTACCACAGGATATTACTGTAGCTTGATAATAATCAATATAATTATCGTTAATCCGCACTCAGTGGTGATTAGATTGCTTGAATTAATCTATTCTCAGCTTGCATAAAATTGATGAATAATATCAATCTGGATAGTTATAAATGATATCTTTAAAGTACTTTATGGTTTCGCAACGCTGTGATAGCTATTATGGTTGGTTGTTAAATTCGTGACCAAATTTTAATATTTACCAATGCTGATATGCGAAAATCGAATGAAGTTTCCCTTTCAACGGACAGTAAATTCTTCGGGGACCTAAAGAATGCAGGGGCGGACACCGTTTTGAAGCCTGTTAGAAGGCGCTTTTAGAAATCTACCGATACTGAAGTTCCTAATATTTATAATATGGGTGATAATGGTGGTAAAAATTCACCTCATAGATATTCCATTGATAGAAAATATCGTATCATTTTGGTGTAAATATACAATTCGTGAACATTATTCCCTAAATTATGTAGTCGTTGGTGGCGAGTCTATCTGTTCTGGAACCAGTCATTCAGACAATTCACTGCCATTTTGAAAACGTTAACTGTAGTGAGCTTCTGGATGCTCAGCTAATTTGAGTGGGCGGACTTATCATGTGTGAAAATAGCTGCTTATTGTACTCACTGGAATGCTCAGTTTTAGTCGCGTTTCTACGCTCTCATCTGAGATACTATAAAAGATAAAATCCACGCAATGGCGTGGATTTTATAGGGTTTTACCGCTGTCATGAGATTCAGCAAAACCTCATGAGACAACAAATGTTATTTAGACGTTGAACAGGAAGTTCATTATATCGCCATCTTTAACGATGTAATCTTTGCCTTCCGCTCGCATCTTACCGGCTTCTTTCGCGCCTTGTTCACCTTTATAGGTAATAAAGTCGTCAAAGGCGATAGTTTGGGCGCGGATAAAGCCTTTTTCGAAGTCGGTATGGATTTTACCTGCTGCCTGCGGCGCGGTTGCGCCAACCGGAATGGTCCATGCGCGAACTTCTTTCACCCCGGCGGTAAAGTAGGTCTGGAGGTTCAGCAGGCGATAACCCGCGCGAATAACGCGGTTCAGCCCCGGCTCTTCCAGACCCAGTTCAGCCATAAATTCGTCGCGCTCGTCATCATCCAGCTCAGCAATATCAGCTTCGACGGCGGCACACACCGGAACCACGACCGAACCTTCTTTCGCGGCGATTTCGCGAACCTGGTCCAGATACGGGTTATTTTCAAAACCGTCTTCATTGACGTTAGCGATATACATTGTCGGCTTCAGCGTCAGGAAGCTTAAATAACGGATAGACGCTTTATCTTCGTCCGTCAGGTCCAGCGAACGCAGCATCCCCGCTTCGGCCAGGTGCGGCAGGCATTTTTCCAGTGCGGCCAGTTCCGCTTTGGCGTCTTTATCGCCGCCTTTGGCTTTCTTCTGTACGCGATGGATAGCGCGCTCGCAGGTATCGAGGTCAGACAGCGCCAGTTCGGTATTGATAACATCAATATCTTCTGCCGGATTTACTTTACCCGCCACGTGGATGATATTGTCGTTCTCAAAGCAGCGAACCACGTGACCGATAGCTTCGGTTTCACGGATATTGGTCAGGAACTGGTTACCCAACCCTTCGCCTTTGGATGCGCCTTTTACCAGACCGGCGATATCCACGAACTCCATCGTGGTTGGTAGAATGCGTTGCGGTTTAACAATCTCAGCCAACTGGTCCAGACGCGGATCGGGCATCGGCACGACACCGGTATTCGGTTCGATAGTGCAGAACGGAAAGTTTGCCGCTTCAATACCGGCTTTTGTCAGCGCGTTGAACAGGGTGGATTTCCCGACGTTGGGCAGACCGACGATACCGCATTTGAATCCCATGATTTAACTCACCTTAATATCTTAATAATCAACCTGTTATAGAAAACAGATTGCAGAAATGGAAATAACTTCGCCTATTATACACGGCGTGCGACAAAAATGCCGCACATCACTGGTTATTGCGCCTTAAAGGTATGCAAACGGCTTGTTGCTTTGGCCAGACCCTCTTTGAACCACAATTCCGTACAGCGTGCCGCTTCGTCAATGGCCTCATCAATTAATTTTTGTTCAGAAACAGGGGGTTTACCCAGCACGAAACCAACAACTTTATTTTTATCGCCTGGATGGCCAATTCCAACGCGTAAGCGGTGAAAGTTGGGATTATTGCCCAGCTTGCTGATGATGTCTTTCAGACCATTGTGGCCGCCGTGGCCGCCGCCAAGTTTAAATTTCGCGACGCCCGGAGGGAGATCCAGCTCGTCGTGAGCGACCAGAATTTCGTCCGGCTGAATACGGTAAAAACTGGCCATTGCACCAACTGCTTTACCACTGAGGTTCATGAACGTGGTGGGTACCAGCAGGCGAACATCTTCCCCTTCCAGCGTGATGCGTGAGGTATAGCCAAAGAATTTAGGCTCTTCACGCAACGGCGCGCGCAGGCGCTCCGCCAGTAAATCGACGTACCATGCGCCTGCATTGTGTCGCGTCGCGGCATATTCCGCACCGGGATTCGCCAGACCAACAATCAATTTAATTGCCACGTTTTTTGTCCTGAGTAGATCCATAACTGGCGCGTAGTTTACTGTCTGTCTGCCCGCTTGACAAAACACAGCGGCACTCTGAAGTAAATTAAATAATTGCCAGCATTGATTATTAAAAATGTAAACTGTTCAGAGTGTTATTTGTAAAGTTTTGTTAAATGAAACTTTACATTTGTGATCGCACCCGCACTTACAAATGGAAGTGTTGTCTATACTTTACACATAAAGTTTAGGGGGATTTCCTAAAAACAACCCAAAAGTTCCGGAGGTGACATATGAAACGCAAAAACGCTTCGTTATTCGGTAACGTGCTGATGGGGTTGGGGCTGGTCGTGATGGTTGTCGGCGTGGGTTACTCTATTTTAAACCAACTGCCGCAGTTTAATTTGCCGCAATTTTTTGCGCATGGCGCAATACTGAGTATTTTTGTCGGTGCAGTTCTTTGGCTGGCAGGGGCTCGTGTAGGGGGGCATGAGCAGGTGAGCGACAAATATTGGTGGGTACGTCACTATGACAAACGTTGCCGCCGTAACGATAATCGTCGTCATAGCTAACCGGTTCAGGCCCGGTAAGCGTTATCGCCACCGGGCATTGTCCATTAACTGAGTAAATCCGCTAACGCCTCCGTCCTGTTCGGGAAGAAGGTCAGACGCCCAGGAATAGGTTTGATACCGGCACGCGCCATTGTGCGCAGCGGTTGGAACTCCAGATTACTGATACGCAATTCGCAACCCTCCGGCAGACGCTTCACAAAACGCTGAAAAGCATCAAGCCCGCCTGCATCCAGCACTGGTACTGCGTCCCATTTCAGAACGACGATACGTTTGCCCTTAATACGTGACTCAAGGTCAGTAAACAGTCCTTCCGCCGCGGCGAAAAAGAGTGGACCGATAACACGCAGCACCAGCACATCATCAGGCACATCGACATTGACCGGCGCAAGTCGAGTCATTCGCGCAATACGGCGCATAAACAGCAGGGAAGCAAGGACAATCCCCACGCTGATGGCGATGACCATATCAAACAGAACCGTTAATGACATGCACAGCAGCATAACGATGATGTCGTCTTTCGGCGCATGGCGTAACAGATCCACCACTTTATGGGCTTCACTCATATTCCATGCCACCATCAGCAGTAGCGCCGCCATCGCGGAAAGCGGCAGCCAGGAGAGTAGCGGGGCCAAGACCAGTAGCGCCAGAATGACCAGGATAGCGTGAATTACCGCCGAGATGGGAGAGGTCGCGCCAGCGCGGACGTTGGCGGCAGAGCGGGCAATCGCGGCGGTGGCGGTGATGCCGCCAAAGAACGGCGCGACCATATTCCCCAGCCCCTGGCCGATAAGTTCGCTGTTAGCTTTATGTTTGGTGCCGGTCATGCCGTCCAGCACGACGGCGCAGAGCAATGATTCGATTGCCCCCAGCATTGCCATCGAGAAGGCCGCTGGCAGCAGCGCGCGCAGTGAATCCCAGCTTAGCGTGAAATCGGAGCCAGGAAGACTCCACGGCAGCATCAGTTGCGGCAGGAGCTGCGGGATGCCGTTGCCCTGAGTGCCGTCAGCCAGAACATAATGGAACTGTGAGCCGATAGTCGCCACATTGCCGCCCAGCAGATTAACGATCCCCATCACGGCGCAACCAGCCAGCAGCGCGGGAAGATGTCCTGGCAGACGAATACCGAGACGCGGCCAGAAAATCAACGTTCCCAGCGTTACCACGCCAATGGCGGCATCGCCAATATTGACGGTGGGCAACGCCATAAACAGCGCGCCGACTTTCTGCAAATAGTGCTCTGGCACATGGGCCATCTGCAGACCAAGAAAATCTTTAATCTGCATGGTACCGATGGTAATACCAATCCCTGAGGTAAAACCCAACGTGACCGACACCGGGATATATTCAATCAATCGCCCCAGTCTCGCCAGGCCGAAAAGGATCAGGAAGAAGCCCGACATCAGCGTGGCGACCAGTAGGCCCGCCAGACCAAACTGTTGCGATACCGGATACAAAATCACCACAAACGCGGCGGTAGGGCCGGAAACGCTAAAGCGCGAGCCGCCGGTTAGCGCGATCACGATCCCGGCGACAGCGGAGGTATAGAGGCCATACTGCGGCGCAACGCCACTGCCAATTGCCAGCGCCATCGCCAGCGGGATAGCAATAATCCCGACGGTGATCCCGGCTATCACATCACGGGTGAACCGGGAGGCGGTATATTTTTCTTTCCAGCAAGCATCGATGAGAGCGCGGAAAGGCATCACATGTGAGGAAAATAATTTGTTCACAATAATGTTTCATCCATGAGCGCATCATCTGTCAACTAAATGGCAGGTGAAGGAGGCATAAGTCATACAAAAGGGTGTTACAGACAAAAAAACCCGCCGCAGCGGGTTTCAGATCCGGGTTCGATCAATGCTCGAACATGGCGGAAATCGATTCTTCGTTGCTGATACGGCGAATCGCTTCGGCCAGCATACCTGACAGGGTCAAAGTACGCACGTTCGGCAGCGCTTTGATTTCGTCGGTCAGCGGAATGGTGTCGCAGACAACGACTTCATCAATGACGGAGTTGCGCAGGTTGTTTGCCGCATTGCCTGAGAAGATCGGGTGCGTCGCGTAGGCAAACACGCGTTTAGCGCCACGTTCTTTCAATGCTTCTGCTGCTTTGCACAGAGTACCGCCGGTATCGATCATATCATCAACCAGCACGCAGTCACGGCCAGCGACGTCGCCGATGATGTGCATCACCTGAGAAACGTTCGCGCGCGGACGACGTTTATCAATGATAGCCATATCGGTATCGTTCAGCAGCTTAGCGATAGCGCGGGCACGAACCACGCCGCCAATATCCGGAGAAACCACGATCGGGTTATCCAGATTCAGTTGCAGCATATCTTCGAGCAGGATTGGGCTACCGAACACGTTATCAACCGGAACGTCAAAGAAGCCCTGGATCTGTTCAGCATGCAGATCTACGGTGAGAACGCGGTCAACGCCGACGCTGGACAGGAAGTCAGCGACAACTTTTGCGGTAATCGGCACACGGGCGGAACGTACGCGACGGTCCTGACGTGCATAGCCAAAGTAGGGGATAACGGCGGTGATACGACCTGCGGAAGCACGACGCAGGGCATCAACCATAACGACCAATTCCATCAGGTTGTCGTTGGTTGGGGCACAAGTGGACTGGATGATGAAAATATCACCACCGCGTACATTTTCGTTGATTTGTACGCTGACTTCGCCGTCGCTAAAGCGACCTACGGCGGCGTCGCCGAGAGAAGTGTACAGGCGGTTGGCAATACGTTGTGCTAGTTCCGGGGTGGCGTTACCAGCAAAAAGCTTCATATCAGGCACGAGAAGAACCTCAGGCATGCGTCCATTGGTGGAAAGAATCTGCCGAAAACTGTGCGGGCCAGGCAAAATCCTATCCAGGCGGTGTATTAAAGAGCGCGATGCAACGTCTGGAACAAGGTGACGTTGTCACCGAAGCTCAGCTTGCCCGGCTTACTCGTCTTCATTCACGTTTCATGTGCGCTGGTATCGATGCCTCACACCGGTCAAATACGGCATATATGACCGGCGACTCGTCATTTCGCCATCTTCCTGAAACCCGAATGCGTTAGAGTAACTCTCGATGCAATGGGGAGAGGTTGACACCCTTCGCCACAAAAGCATTGAGCCATTCCGGGGCTTGCTCAAGCACCTGGCGAGCACAAGACTCTGTATCGAATTCAGCAAAGACACAGGCCCCTGTCCCAGTCAGGCGCGACGGCGCGTATTCTAACAGCCAGGAAAGCGCCGCATCAACCTCGCGAAAACGTTTTCTTGCGATAACCTCGCAATCATTGCTGAATTCACATTTTAGTAACGTATCTATTGACCTTTTTGGCGTATTACGCGGCAATTGAGGATCTTTAAAGATAACCGGCGTCGGAATGCTTACGCCAGGGTGCGCGACCAGATACCATTTTTCCGGCGGATTCACCGGCGTTAATATTTCGCCTACGCCTTCGGCAAACGCGGCGTGGCCACGAACAAAGACCGGGACGTCGGCGCCGAGCGTCAGGCCGAGCGTCGCCAGTTCATCAATGGAAAGCCCGCATTGCCAAAGATGATTGAGCGCCACCAGAACGGTCGCGGCGTTAGATGAGCCGCCGCCCAGACCGCCGCCCATGGGAAGGCGCTTCTCAATGCTGATATCCGCGCCGCTTCCGGCGGGCAGGCGCCCACTCTTCGAGGCGACTTTCATCAACAGCCGCGCGGCGCGGACGATCAGGTTGTCTTCATTTTCAACGCCGTTAACCGGCGTTAATAAATGGATTTCGCCATCGCGACGCGGTTCGATGTGGAGTGTGTCGCCATAATCCAGAAACTGAAACAGCGTCTGCAGCGTGTGGTAGCCGTCTGCACGCTGTCCGGTGATATATAAAAACAGGTTTAATTTTGCCGGAGAAGGCCAATGGGTCATCATTTCACAATCCAGTTATCCATTTTCAGCTTAATGCGCTGACTGCCGTCTGAAAGCTCCATATTGGCAGGCATGGCAGGCTGCGTTTTGCTGTCATAGCCACCGTAAACCACTTTCCAGTTTTTACCATCCTGGCGATAGTTCACTTCGCTCAGGCGATACTGGTCGTCCAGTTTGTAGTCGGTGGCATCGCCAGGCAGACCGAGGATCCACTGCCGCAGGCTGTTTAACGGAATCGGCATCCCGGTGAGTTTGCCGATCATCTCTTCGGCGTCATCGGCGGTATAACGCTGGCCTTTGTTATCCACCAACTGAACGTTGCCCGGCTGGGCGTTAAGCTCCAGCTCGGTGCTGCCCAGCGGATTGGTGAGCAGCAGGCGATAGCGATCCTGTCCGGTCTGTTGCCAGAAGAAACGCGCATAGACTTTCTGATCATCTGAGATGTAAGCAAAGGCGCCGCGCGTCTGGTATTGATTCAGATGACGCACCTCTTGCTGATGCTGGCGCCACTGAGGGGAATCCGGGCTCTTGCCCGGGCCTTTATGCCCAGGAAGCGTACAGGCGGTGAGAACCAGGCTTGCTAACGGCAGTAGACGAATCAGGCGAAAATCGGGCAGGGTCATAGTGATGACGAATCCTTGTGATACGGTGCAATAATTGCCTGATGGCGTTACGCTTATCAGGCCTGAAAACTGAACCTGCAGGCTGTAAAAACGTTCGCGCCGCGATTCGGCAAATTTTTGCTATCGGTTACAGTTATAGCCTTTAATGCTAGCGCCGCCTGGTGACATCGTCTACTTTCAAGTTGTCTTAAATCATCAAATTAGCGAGCGCTGCCAATTACTCCAAAAGGGGGCTCTCTCTTTTATTGACCACGCGCATCCTGTATGATGCAAGCAGACTAACCATATCAACGCTGGTACTACTCCCGCAGACATGACCCTTTTAGCGCTCGGTATTAACCATAAAACGGCACCTGTATCGCTGCGAGAACGCGTAACGTTTTCGCCGGACACGCTTGATCAGGCGCTGGACAGTCTGCTTGCGCAGCCAATGGTGCAGGGTGGGGTCGTGCTGTCAACCTGTAACCGTACAGAGCTGTATTTGAGCGTGGAAGAGCAGGATAACCTGCAGGAAGCGCTGATCCGCTGGTTATGCGATTACCATAACCTGAACGAGGACGATCTGCGTAACAGTCTGTACTGGCATCAGGACAATGACGCCGTCAGCCACCTGATGCGCGTCGCCAGCGGTCTGGATTCACTGGTGCTGGGCGAACCGCAAATCCTCGGTCAGGTGAAAAAAGCGTTTGCGGATTCGCAAAAAGGCCACCTTAACGCCAGCGCGCTGGAGCGAATGTTTCAGAAGTCGTTTTCCGTCGCCAAGCGAGTGCGGACTGAAACCGATATCGGCGCCAGCGCCGTCTCCGTCGCGTTTGCCGCCTGTACGCTCGCCCGCCAAATCTTTGAATCGCTGTCCACGGTTACTGTACTGTTAGTTGGCGCGGGCGAAACCATTGAACTGGTGGCGCGTCACCTGCGCGAGCATAAAGTACAAAAGATGATTATCGCCAACCGAACCCGCGAGCGCGCGCAAGCCCTGGCGGATGAAGTAGGCGCTGAGGTTATCTCGCTCAGCGATATCGACGCCCGTTTGCAGGATGCCGATATTATCATCAGTTCGACCGCCAGCCCGCTGCCGATTATCGGTAAAGGTATGGTGGAGCGCGCATTAAAAAGCCGTCGCAACCAGCCGATGCTGCTGGTGGATATCGCCGTACCGCGCGACGTTGAGCCGGAAGTCGGCAAACTGGCGAACGCTTATCTTTATAGCGTCGATGATTTACAGAGCATCATTTCGCATAATCTGGCGCAGCGTCAGGCTGCGGCGGTGGAAGCGGAAACGATTGTTGAGCAGGAAGCCAGCGAGTTTATGGCCTGGCTACGCGCCCAGGGGGCCAGCGAGACCATTCGGGAATACCGTAGTCAGTCGGAGCAGATTCGTGACGAACTGACTACCAAAGCGCTGTCGGCCCTTCAACAGGGCGGCGATGCGCAAGCCATCTTGCAGGATCTGGCATGGAAACTGACCAACCGCCTGATTCATGCGCCAACGAAATCACTTCAACAGGCTGCCCGTGACGGGGATGACGAACGCCTGAATATTCTGCGCGACAGCCTCGGGCTGGAGTAGCAGCACACACCACACTTTTTTACAGGGTGAATTTACGCCTATGAAGCCTTCTATCGTTGCCAAACTGGAAGCCCTGCACGAACGCCATGAGGAAGTTCAGGCGTTGCTGGGCGATGCGGGAATTATCGCCGACCAGGACCGCTTTCGCGCATTGTCGCGCGAATATGCGCAATTAAGCGACGTTTCTCGCTGTTTTACGGACTGGCAACAGGTTCAGGACGATATCGAGACGGCTCAGATGATGCTCGACGATCCTGAAATGCGGGAAATGGCGCAGGAAGAACTGCGCGAAGCGAAAGAAAAAAGCGAACAACTGGAGCAACAGTTACAGGTACTGCTGCTGCCGAAAGATCCGGACGATGAACGAAACGCGTTCCTTGAGGTTCGCGCCGGCACCGGCGGCGACGAAGCCGCGCTGTTTGCCGGCGATCTGTTCCGCATGTACAGCCGTTATGCCGAATCGCGCCGCTGGCGCGTGGAGATCATGAGCATGAGTGAAGGCGAGCATGGCGGTTATAAAGAGATCATCGCCAAAATCAGCGGCGACGGCGTGTATGGCCGACTGAAATTTGAGTCCGGCGGACACCGCGTACAGCGTGTTCCGGCGACCGAGTCGCAGGGGCGTATCCATACCTCCGCCTGTACCGTCGCCGTGATGCCGGAGCTGCCGGAAGCCGAGCTGCCGGATATTAACCCGGCGGATCTGCGCATTGATACGTTTCGTTCTTCCGGCGCGGGCGGTCAGCACGTTAACACCACCGACTCCGCTATCCGAATTACCCACTTGCCGACCGGCATCGTGGTGGAATGCCAGGACGAGCGTTCGCAGCATAAAAACAAAGCGAAAGCGCTCTCGGTGCTCGGGGCGCGCATTCACGCCGCCGAAACGGCAAAACGCCAGCAGGCCGAGGCGTCAACGCGCCGCAACCTGCTTGGCAGCGGCGATCGCAGCGATCGTAACCGGACCTATAATTTCCCGCAGGGGCGCGTGACCGATCATCGTATTAATCTGACGTTATATCGCCTTGATGAAACGATGGAAGGTAAGCTGGATATGCTGATTGAGCCGATTGTTCAGGAACACCAGGCTGACCTGTTAGCCGCCTTATCCGAGCAGGAATAATGGATTTTCAGCACTGGCTGCATGAGGCGGTAAACCAGCTCCGGGACAGCGACAGCCCCCGGCGCGACGCCGAGATCCTGCTAGAGTACGTTACGGGCAAGGGGCGGACGTATATCATGGCCTTTGGCGAAACGCCGCTTACCGACGTCCAGCAACAACAGCTCGCGGACCTGCTGCAGCGGCGTAAACAGGGCGAACCTATTGCGTACCTGACGGGCTTACGCGAATTCTGGTCGCTGCCGCTCTTCGTTTCTCCCGCCACGCTAATCCCGCGCCCGGATACCGAATGTCTGGTTGAACAGGCGTTGGCGCGATTGCCGGTAAAAACCTGTCGTATTCTGGATTTAGGCACCGGAACCGGCGCGATTGCGCTGGCGCTGGCCTGCGAGCGACCGGATTGCGAGGTGACTGCGGTCGATCGTATGCCTGATGCGGTTGCGCTGGCGATACGCAACGCGGAACATTTGGCTATCCGGAATGTGCGTATACTGCAAAGTTGTTGGTTCAGCGCGCTATCGGGGCAGCAGTTCGACATGATTGTCAGCAATCCGCCCTACATTGACGCGCAGGACCCGCACCTTAGCGAAGGCGATGTACGCTTTGAACCGAGCTCGGCGTTGGTGGCGGACGAAAACGGTATGGCGGATCTTACGCATATTATCGATAACGCCCGCCAGATGTTAACGCCCGGCGGCTTCCTGCTGCTGGAACACGGTTGGCAGCAGGGCGAAGCGGTAAGAGCGGTTTTCAGGCGGTCTGGTTACACGGATGTAGAAACGTGTCGTGATTATGGCGGTAATGAACGCGTGACCTGCGGACGTTTTACGCCATGACAATTGCAATGTTGCTCACGCTTCATCTTATCTGTGTTGCGCTCTCCGTCAGTTTGTTTGTCGCTCGTTACTGGTGGCGCTATTGCGGCCATGCGTTGGCCGCCGCGCGCTGGACACGAATCGTGCCTCCCGTCATAGATACCCTGTTACTGCTTAGCGGTATTGGGTTAATCGTTAAAACGCACATCCTGCCATTCACGGAGTCGGGCTCATGGCTGACTGAAAAACTGTTTGGCGTTATCATCTACATCGTTTTGGGTTTTATTGCGCTTGATTATCGTCAGGCGCGCAGCCAGCAGGCGCGTTTTATCGCTTTCCCGCTGGCGCTGGTGGTGCTGTACATCATCATTAAACTCGCCACCACAAAAATACCGTTACTGGGGTAAGTCATGAGGTCGTTAGCTGATTTCGAATTTAACAATGCGCCGCTGTGTGATGGCATGATCCTGGCATCAGAGATGATTCGCCTGGATTTTCCCACGCAGTTTGTCTACGACGAACTGGAACGTCTGGTCAGTCTGGCGCAGGAAGAAATTAGCCAGCTCCTGTCTCAGGATGAGCAACTGGAAAAATTGCTGGCACTTTTTTACGGCGAGTGGGGGTTCACGGATTCCCGCGGCGTCTACCGTCTTTCTGATGCTTTATGGCTCGATAAAGTCCTGAAAAAACGCCAGGGGAGCGCGGTATCGTTGGGCGCTATTTTATTATGGATAGCAAACCGTCTTGATTTGCCGTTGGTGCCCGTTATCTTCCCAACGCAGTTGATTTTGCGTATTGAATCGCTGGAAGGGGAAATGTGGCTGATTAACCCATTCAACGGTGAAACGCTTGATGAACATACTCTGGAAGTCTGGTTAAAAGGCAATATTAGTCCGGTCGCCGAGTTGTTTAACGAAGATTTGGACGAGGCGGATAACGCCGAAGTGATTCGTAAGCTACTGGATACGCTGAAATCCTCGCTGATGGAGGAACGGCAAATGGAGCTGGCGCTGCGCGTTAGCGAAGCATTGTTGCAATTTAACCCGGAAGATCCTTACGAAATCCGTGACCGCGGGTTGATCTACGCGCAGCTTGAGTGTGAACACGTTGCGCTGACTGATTTAAGCTACTTCGTTGAACAGTGTCCGGAAGACCCGATCAGCGAAATGATTCGTGCGCAGATCAACACCATTGCGCACAAGCAAATTGTTCTACATTAATTAACCGACATTTTACCTATAAGTGTAAGGCGATCCTATGAAACAAAAAGTGGTTAACATTGGCGACATTAAGGTGGCAAATGACCTGCCGTTTGTGCTGTTTGGCGGTATGAACGTGCTGGAGTCACGCGATCTGGCAATGCGCATTTGTGAGCACTACGTAACCGTTACCCAGAAGCTGGGTATTCCTTACGTGTTCAAGGCCTCTTTTGATAAAGCCAACCGTTCCTCTATTCACTCTTACCGTGGGCCGGGTCTGGAAGAAGGGATGAAAATCTTCCAGGAACTCAAACAGACATTTGGCGTAAAAGTGATCACTGACGTCCATGAAGCCAGCCAGGCGCAGCCTGTGGCTGATGTGGTTGACGTGATTCAGCTCCCGGCGTTTCTGGCGCGCCAGACCGACCTGGTGGAAGCGATGGCGAAAACCGGCGCTGTGATTAACGTGAAAAAGCCGCAGTTCGTAAGCCCGGGTCAGATGGGCAATATCGTGGATAAGTTCCATGAGGGCGGTAACGATAAGGTGATTCTGTGCGACCGCGGCGCGAACTTCGGTTATGACAACCTGGTGGTGGATATGCTGGGCTTTAGCGTGATGAAAAAGGTCTCCGGCAACTCGCCGGTGATTTTCGATGTTACCCATGCGCTGCAATGCCGCGACCCATTTGGCGCCGCCTCTGGCGGTCGTCGAGGCCAGGTGACCGAGCTGGCGCGCGCCGGTATGGCTGTCGGTCTGGCGGGCCTGTTCCTGGAGTCGCATCCGGACCCGGCTAACGCGAAGTGCGACGGTCCTTCCGCGCTGCCGCTGGCGAAACTGGAGCAGTTCCTGACCCAGATAAAAGCGATTGATGATTTGGTGAAAAGCTTCGACGAGCTGGATACCGAGAACTGATTGCGGTTTTTAGCTTGTGTAGGCCGGATAAAATACTATCCGGCTTTTTTATATCAGGCAAAAATCGTCATCAGATAGGCGGCAAATAAAGCCAGATGCGCCGCGCCGTTTAGCACGTTGGTGCGTCCGGTAGAGAACGAAATATGGCACAGCACTAACGAGGCCACCATCACTACCATTTCCGGCGCGCCTAAACCAAACACCAGATCATTACCTGTCGCCCAGGCGATGAGCGTGACGACCGGCACGGTTAATGAAATCGTCGCCAACACCGATCCGAAGAACAGATTCATTGCCCGCTGAACCTGATTATTCAGTACCGCCTTCAGCGCGCCCAGTCCTTCCGGCGAGAGAATTAACAACGCGACCAGGAAACCGGTAAAGGCGACCGGGGCGTTCATGCTGGTCAGCAACGCCTCCAGCGGGCTGGCATTCATTTTGGTAACGGCAATGACCGCAATTAAATGAATGAGTAACCAGACCGTATGCCAGCCGCTACTGTGCGCGGAGGGTTTACCGTGGTGTGGATTGTCATCATCGCCTTCATCTTCATGTTCATAGATAAATAAGCTCTGGTGCGTTTTGGTTTGAATCAACAAAAATACGCCGTACATCGCGGCGGAAATTAACGCGACCAATAATGCCTGACCGGTAGAGAAATTGGCTTGCGGCAATGCCATTGGAAAAACCAGCACAATAATCGCCAGCGGAAACAGCGCGATAAGATACTGCTTAATCCCGAATAAATTCATATATTGCGTTGCGAATTTACGCCCGCCCAACAACAACGAGAAACCGACCAGTCCCCCGGTGACAATCATAATAATAGAGTAGAGCGTATCGCGCATAAGCGTTGGCGCAGCATCGCCGGTAGCCATCAGCGCTGAAATTAAACTCACCTCAAGAATAACGACGGACAGGCTTAAAATAAGCGATCCATAGGGTTCGCCGAGTCGATGCGCTAATACATCGGCATGACGGACCACGCTAAACGCGCTGCTTAAAATACCAATAAGTGCAAGGATATTGATGCCAATAACCACTGGTAGTGACTGGCTGCTTCCCCAAAGGAACAGCACTACCAGCGCAAGAACCGGGAAAATAAGCGAAGTCTCCTTATGGCGGGTTTTCACCGCCTCACAGGCATGTGTCATGAGGGTCTCCCTTGTGCAGGTGTTAATATTTTGGAAAGAGTAAAGAAGGTAAAAATAGCAGAAATTTGTATTTTTTTAGTGGTTTTTTACGTAGTTTTACGGCGTAGACGATTTTTTTCTTTCAAGGTCAGTAAAACAAGCATCTTGTTTTAACAGTGTTTAAATAACAAAAAGTTAATTTCCGTAAAAAGCAAAAATCCTCCTCGACTGGCGTAATAACGCATTGTTTACCACACTTAATGTTTTCCCTAAAGACGGAGGCGCTGATGCCGTATAAAGCCAAAAGTGATTTACCCGATAATGTGCGGAATGTTCTTCCAGCCCATGCCCAGGACATTTACAAAGAAGCGTTTAATAGCGCCTGGGAGCAATATAAAGATAAAGCCGATCGTCGTGATGACGCCAGTCGCGAGGAAACCGCACACAAAGTCGCCTGGGCGGCGGTTAAAAACGATTATGAAAAAGGCGAGGATGATAAATGGCATAAGAAAAAATAAACGCGGTATTACTCACGCGTTAGCCTGATTTTCTTGCCGGAAGTCTATCCTGACGCGGGAGCTTTTCCCGCGTACAGATTCAAAATGTCAGCACTTTGTCCGCCGCCAGCGTCCATTGCGCCAGCTCGACCAGCGTTCCGATTTCCACACCGTCAATCAGCGGCAGGGGAGTGATACCACGCCCGTCCGCACAGGTTTTGCATAATTTTACCGGTACGTTTTGCGCGGTCAGAATTTCCAGCATTTGCTGAATATTGTAGCCTTCGGCTGGTTTTTGACCGCGTAACCCTGCGGTTACGGCATCTGACATCAAAAACAGGCGTAAATCGAGATGGCTTTCCTGCTCGCGCAGCGCAATGGCCAGACGCAGGCTATTAAATAATGATTCGCTGCCGTAGGCGGCGCCGTTAGCGATAATGACGATATTTTGCATGGATAACCCTTCTCCTTGAGAAATTTTGTCGGCAATGGCGTTATGTTACCTCGGGAACCGGGTACCGCCAAATGCGTGGAGAAAATCCCGGGACGCTCTGCGGAAAAAATAAGGATATTCCTGGAAGCACGAGAAAAGGCTGCAAAACCTGTCCGGACACGTTATGGTTTACTCTGATGCCATTCCTCTTATCTTTTGTTGTAGAAGTTGCCGACACGTTGAGCCGTATTGTTTTTCGTTCATTCTCACTCTCGCTTCTCTTGCTGGCTGCCAGCGGTACGATCCGTGCGCAGGCGCAAGATCCTTTCACGCAAAACCGTCTGCCGGATTTAGGCATGATGCCGGAATCCCACGAAGGGGAAAAGCATTTTGCCGAGATGGCCAAAGCGTTTGGCGAAGCCAGCATGAAAAATAACGATCTGGATACCGGTGAACAGGCGCGGCAATTCGCTTTCGGACAGGTACGCGATGTGGTCAGCGAGCAGGTTAACCAGCAGCTTGAAAGCTGGCTATCAGCCTGGGGCAGCGCCAGCGTGGATATTAACGTCGATAACGAAGGTCATTTTAACGGCAGTCGCGGAAGGTGGTTTATCCCTTTACAGGATAAACAGCGCTATCTGACCTGGAGCCAGCTTGGTCTTACGCAACAGACTGACGGACTGGTAAGCAACATTGGCGTAGGACAGCGCTGGGCGCAGGATGGCTGGCTTCTTGGCTATAATACCTTTTACGATAATCTGCTGGATGAAAATCTACAGCGCGCCGGCTTTGGCGCGGAGGCGTGGGGCGAATATTTGCGTTTATCCGCCAACTATTATCAGCCTTTTGCCGACTGGCAGACGCATACGGCGACCTTAGAACAGCGAATGGCGCGCGGATATGATATCAACGCGCAAATGCGGCTGCCGTTTTACCAGCATATCAATACCAGCGTTAGTCTGGAGCAGTACTTTGGCGATAGCGTGGATCTGTTTGACTCCGGAACGGGGTATCACAATCCTGTCGCGTTAAAACTGGGTCTCAACTATACGCCAGTACCTTTGCTTACCATGACCGCCCAGCACAAACAGGGTGAGAGCGGGGTCAGTCAGAATAACCTGGGGCTGACGCTTAACTACCGCTTCGGCGTGCCGCTCAAAAAGCAGCTTGCCGCCAGTGAAGTGGCGCAAAGCCAGTCATTACGCGGTAGCCGCTATGATACGCCGCAACGTAACTCGCTGCCGACAATGGAGTATCGGCAGCGTAAAACGTTAACGGTTTTTCTGGCGACGCCGCCCTGGGATCTTACGCCTGGTGAGACGGTTGCGTTAAAATTGCAGGTGCGCAGCGTGCACGGTATTCGTCATTTGAGCTGGCAGGGCGATACACAGGCCTTAAGTTTGACGGCAGGAACGGACACCCGCAGTACCGAGGGCTGGACAATCATTATGCCGGCCTGGGATCACCGCGAAGGCGCGGCAAATCGCTGGCGTTTATCGGTGGTAGTTGAGGATGAAAAAGGTCAGCGTGTCTCTTCCAATGAGATCACGCTCGCGCTGACTGAACCGTTTATCACGATGCCGGACGATAATCCGCATTGGCAACCGTTCCAGGAGCAATAATTAAAAGATGCGTTCCTGATGCACCCAGACGGCGGCCTCCACGCGCGATTTCAGCTTCATTTTCTTGAGCATATGTTTCACGTGCACTTTGACCGTACTTTCGGTGATATCCAGACGCCGGGCAATCATCTTATTCGGCAATCCCTGCGCGATGAGCTTCAGAATATCGCGCTCACGCGGGGTGAGTTGCGTTACATCGCGATCGGTGGTGGCGCGGTTGGCCCGCAGGCTGGCCGCCAGTACCGGCGTTAACGCTTCACTTAATACCATTTCGCCGGCGGCGGCCTGTTGTAACGCTTTGAGCAAGTCCTCCGGCTCCATGTCTTTCAACAGATAACCATCCGCGCCGCGCTTTAGCGCCGTGACGACATCTTCTTCATGGTTGGATACGCTGAAAACGACAATACGTCCTGACAGCGCTTTTTCGCGTAATTTATCCAGCGTTTCGAGACCATTCATTCCCGGCATATTCAAATCAAGGAGGATCAGATCGGGATCGAGCGATTCCGCCAGGTCAATACCCTGCTCACCGTTGCTGGCTTCTCCGACCACGCTGATATCGGGCGCCATACTCACAAGCTGCTTTACACCCGTGCGTAGCATCGGATGGTCGTCAATTAACAGGATGGTTGCCGGTTCCTGATTATTCATGGGTATCTCCCTGGGTTTCTGTGAAGTTTGTTTCTGGAATAAAAGTAACAGTGACCTCTGTTCCGCCAGTCTCGCGTCGGCGTACCTGGCAATCGCCGCGCAAACTTTGCGCCCGATCGCGCATGATGATCATGCCGTAGTGATTACTGCGTTCGGCGTTTTCCGGGACGCCGCAGCCATTGTCCTGCACTTTTAGTTTGACCTGTTTGCCACATTGCGTCACTGTCACCACCACATCGTCGGCATGAGAGTGTTTAAGGGCGTTGCTGAGGGCTTCCCTGGCAATTTGCAACAGGTGTATCGCCTGGTGTGAAGGCACCAGGCGGGGGGGAAGCTGATAATCCAGTTTTACCGTAAAGCCAAACCGGGCGCTGAACTCCTGGCAGCTTGCTTCCAGCGCCGGACGTAGCCCGGGTTCCGTCAACTGTAACCGGAAAGTGGTTAACAGTTCGCGTAGTTGCGCCCAGGAGCAGTTTAGCTCATTGCGAATTTGGCTGAGTAACTCACGGCTGCTTTCCGGTAACACGTCGCCCTGCATTTGCAGGCAGCTCACCTGCATCTTCATACAAGAGAGCGACTGGGCAATAGAATCATGCAGTTCGCGGGCAATGGTGGCACGCTCTTCCATGACAATCAACTGCTGCTGGCGCTCCTGATGCCTGTCGAGCGCCAGAGTCGCGGTAAGCTGTTCAACCAGCGTGTCCACCAACTGTTGCTGATCGTGGCTGAGATGGCGTCCATAGGGCAGCGTCGCCAGCAAAATACCGTATTGGGTGTGAGAGTCGGTGAGCCGCCATTTTAAGGTGGTACCGCCGTTAATCATCGGCAGGGCGCTACGTGGGCAAAGGTGGCAGCCTTTATCATCGCAACTGATGTCCGACTGACAGGTAAATTCCTGGTGATTATCTTCATCTTCCAGGTCATAGACTCGCAGCTCAATATCATGCAACTGGGTTAAATTTTGCAGGCCATTCAGTACCGGTGAAAGACGCTCACATAGCGGAGCCTGTGAATGCAGTCGGCGGTTGGCTTGCCACAAAAACGAGAGAATCTGGTTTTTATGTTCCAGACCGGCTGTTTTTTCCTGTACGCGCTGTTCCAGTACCGCATAACTTTCGGCCAGTTCTTCAGACATATTATTGAGCGCAGAACCCAACGCGGCCATCTCATTGCGTCCACTGATATTGGCACGTTGGGTAAAGTCGCGCTGACTGACGGCGCGCGCCATTGATAATAACTGTTTCCAGGGCTGCAAAAGGCGAACACGTAGCCAGATAATCGTAAATACCAGCAATAGCGCCATAAAGATCGCCATTACCCGGTGAACTAATACCACGCGTTCGATACGCAATTCAGTAGTATGGTCGAACGACGTCACCAGGCGATCCAGGCCCGCCACAAAGCGCGTGACATCTTCTGCGACCGCGTGCGCGTTTTGCGCGTGCTGTAGTCCTGGCGAGAGTTCGTTATGCCAGTAATCCTGCAACGCTTTAAGCTGCTTTTGCTGCCCGTCTCGCTCAGCGGCGCGGGTCAGTTCCGGGCTGAATGCCGTTTGCTCCATCTCATCCAGCAGCTTTTGATCTTTAGCATCCAGCGGGACAGCGGCCAGTAGTCGATAGCTTTGCATACGCAATGAGCCCGCTTTATTAATCGCATGAGCGCTACCCTGCACGCCCTGAACCAGCCAGCCGGAAACCGCCATCCCCGCCACGCCGATAGCGGTAGAGAGCATGACAATCAGCGCCAGTTGGTTAACCAGCGTAAGAGGAGAGAAACACCGTTTAAACATGTTACCTTCTTTTTTCGGGGTAATGTCGCCGAAAAAACGTAGCAAAAAAGAGGGGCGTCAATCGGCTGTGCCGCTATTCTCAACGATACAGCGGAGTATACCCATACCTATAACGAGTTACTCCTTAATTGCCGCCGTAGAGAGGTATCTGCGACGGGAAGGAGTAGACAGACACAGCATGGTGAAAAACCACAGCTTTTTTACCAAAATAGCCTACTCATTAAGGGTAATAACTATTTTTAGTCGCCGGTGATGACGACTTTTCCTTTGATTTATATCAACTTACCTTCGGCAGTAAACCCTAATGTGGCAGACATCAAATCAAGAATCAGAGGTGTCTATGAGTCACTCATCCGCCCCGGAAAGGGCAACTGGCGCTGTTATCACGGAATGGCGTCCGGAAGATCCGGCGTTCTGGCAGCAGCGCGGCCATCGTGTCGCCAGCCGTAATTTGTGGATTTCTGTCCCGTGTTTACTGCTGGCGTTTTGCGTCTGGATGCTATTCAGCGCAGTGGCGGTGAACCTGCCGAAAGTGGGATTTAATTTTACGACCGATCAGCTCTTTATGTTGACTGCGCTGCCATCTGTTTCCGGCGCGCTGCTACGGGTGCCTTACTCCTTTATGGTGCCGCTATTTGGCGGACGTCGCTGGACAGCGTTCAGTACCGGTATCCTCATCGTGCCTTGCGTATGGTTAGGCTTTGCCGTTCAGGATACCAGTACGCCATTTAGCACTTTCATTATTATTTCCTTGCTGTGTGGTTTTGCCGGCGCGAACTTTGCCTCCAGTATGGCGAACATCAGCTTTTTCTTTCCTAAACAAAAGCAGGGCGGCGCGCTGGGTCTGAACGGTGGTCTGGGCAATATGGGCGTGAGCGTGATGCAGCTGGTTGCGCCGCTGGTGGTTTCGCTCTCTATCTTTGCCGCCTTTGGCAGCCACGGTGTAGAGCAGCCGGACGGTTCTCAGCTCTATCTGGCGAACGCAGCCTGGATTTGGGTGCCTTTCCTGGCCATTTTTACGCTGGCGGCGTGGTTCGGCATGAACGAACTGGCGACGTCTAAGGCCTCGCTAAAAGAGCAACTGCCGGTGCTCAAACGTGGTCATCTGTGGATCATGAGTCTGCTGTATCTGGCGACCTTCGGATCGTTTATCGGTTTCTCCGCGGGGTTCGCGATGCTGTCTAAAACGCAATTCCCGGATGTGCAGATCCTGCATTATGCGTTTTTCGGTCCGTTTATCGGCGCGCTGGCGCGTTCGGCAGGCGGCGCAATTTCTGACCGTCTGGGGGGGACCCGCGTCACGCTTATCAACTTTGTCCTGATGGCGATTTTCAGCGGTCTGCTGTTCCTGACATTACCTACTGGCGGCGTTGGCGGTAGCTTTATCGCGTTCTACGGGGTATTTCTGGCGCTGTTCCTGACGGCGGGGCTGGGGAGTGGTTCTACCTTCCAGATGATCTCCGTTATCTTCCGTAAACTGACGATGGACCGGGTTAAAGCGGAAGGCGGGTCGGACGAAAGAGCCATGCGTGAAGCGGCGACCGATACGGCGGCGGCGCTGGGCTTTATTTCCGCGATTGGCGCGATTGGCGGCTTTTTTATTCCGAAAGCGTTTGGTTCATCTTTAGCATTAACCGGTTCGCCAGTCGGCGCGATGAAGGTCTTTCTTATTTTCTATATCGCCTGCGTCGTTATTACCTGGGCGGTATATGGACGTCATTCTAAAAATAAAAAGTAACTTTTGATTATCCTTTGCGCGGCGTTAGACCGCGCTTTTTTTTACCCGCATTTAGTTACAACATACTTATAGTCAAAAAAAGAGGCGCGACAGGGCTGACCACGCACATCTTTATCGGTCATCCAGGGGGATACCCCTTAATACCCACTTGTTGAAAATTTAACATTCATGTCGTGCGTAAATTTAATTTTATGCAATTAAATCAGTAATATATATAAATAAAACTCCTCCTCCAAAAGGAGTATGCAGGAGGTTTGCGCGCCATTTGCATCCCTGCCCGCCTTGATCGTTATCAATTCTCACGCCCATTCAGCGCGTTACCTTCGCCCTTAGTTAAGCAATGTCGATTTATCAGAGAGCCGTAAGGTTCCACACAGGAGAAACCCGATGAGTAAATTCCTGGACCGGTTTCGCTACTTCAAGCAGAAGGGCGAAACCTTTGCCGATGGGCACGGCCAGCTTCTCGAAACAAACCGGGACTGGGAGGACGGATACCGCCAACGTTGGCAGCATGACAAAATTGTGCGCTCAACCCATGGGGTGAACTGCACCGGTTCTTGTAGCTGGAAAATTTATGTCAAAAATGGTCTGGTGACCTGGGAAACACAGCAAACCGATTACCCGCGCACCCGTCCTGATATGCCAAACCATGAACCTCGCGGCTGCCCGCGCGGGGCAAGTTACTCCTGGTATCTCTACAGCGCTAACCGACTGAAATATCCGCTGATGCGCAAACGTCTGATGAAGATGTGGCGCGAGGCGAAAAAACTGCATCGCGATCCGGTAGAGGCATGGGCCTCCATCATTGAAGATGCCGATAAAGCCAAAAGCTTCAAACAGGCGCGTGGTCGTGGCGGCTTTGTTCGCTCCTCATGGCAGGAAGTGAACGAGCTGATCGCCGCTTCCAACGTGTACACCGTGAAAACCTATGGCCCTGACCGCGTCGCGGGCTTCTCACCCATTCCGGCGATGTCGATGGTCTCCTACGCTTCCGGCGCACGTTATCTTTCGCTGATTGGCGGTACCTGCCTGAGCTTCTACGACTGGTACTGCGACCTGCCGCCAGCCTCCCCGCAAACCTGGGGCGAGCAGACCGACGTGCCGGAATCCGCTGACTGGTACAATTCCAGCTATATTATCGCCTGGGGCTCTAACGTGCCGCAAACCCGTACGCCGGATGCCCACTTCTTTACCGAAGTACGTTACAAAGGCACTAAAACCGTCGCGGTGACGCCGGACTATGCCGAAATCGCCAAACTGTGCGATCTGTGGCTGGCACCGAAGCAGGGGACCGATGCGGCGATGGCGCTGGCGATGGGCCACGTCATGCTGCGCGAATTCCACCTCGACAACCCGCGCCAGTACTTCACCGATTATGTCCGTCGCTATACCGACATGCCAATGCTGGTGATGCTTGAAGAGCGTGATGGTTATTATGCCGCAGGTCGTATGCTGCGCGCTGCCGATCTCGTTGATTCGCTGGGGCAGGAAAATAACCCGGAATGGAAAACCGTCGCCATTAACAGCAACGGTGAAATGGTGGCGCCAAACGGTTCAATTGGTTTCCGCTGGGGCGAAAAAGGCAAATGGAACCTCGAACAGCGCGACGGGACTACCGGTGCAGAAACTGAATTGCAGCTCAGCTTGCTGGGCAGCCAGGATGAGATTGCTGACGTGGGCTTCCCGTATTTCGGCGGCGAGGGTTCAGAGTACTTTAATCATGTGGCGCTGGATAACGTCCTGCTGCATAAACTGCCGGCAAAACGTCTGCAACTGGCCGATGGTTCTTCAGCGTTAGTCACCACCGTGTATGACCTGACCATGGCGAACTATGGTCTGGAACGCGGACTGAACGATGAAAATTGTGCCGCCAGTTATGATGATACCAAAGCGTATACGCCAGCATGGGCCGAGCAGATCACCGGCGTGCCGCGGGCGCAGATCATCCGTATCGCACGGGAGTTCGCCGATAACGCGGACAAAACGCACGGGCGTTCAATGATTATCGTTGGCGCCGGTCTGAACCACTGGTATCACCTCGATATGAACTATCGCGGGCTGATCAATATGTTAGTGTTCTGTGGTTGCGTTGGTCAGAGCGGCGGCGGTTGGGCGCACTACGTCGGCCAGGAAAAACTGCGTCCGCAGACCGGCTGGCAGCCGCTGGCGTTTGCCCTTGACTGGCAGCGTCCGGCGCGTCACATGAATAGCACCTCTTACTTCTATAACCACTCCAGCCAGTGGCGCTACGAGACGGTGACCGCCGAGGAATTATTGTCGCCGATGGCGGACAAATCCCGCTATAGCGGTCATCTGATTGACTTCAATGTGCGCGCCGAGCGTATGGGCTGGTTGCCGTCGGCACCGCAGTTAGGCACTAACCCGCTGTACATTGCGCGTGAAGCGGAAAAAGCCGGTATGACGCCGGTAGACTATACCGTCAAATCCCTGAAAGAGGGTTCGATTCGCTTTGCCGCCGAGCAGCCGGAAAACGGTAAAAACCACCCGCGTAACCTGTTCATCTGGCGTTCAAACCTGCTTGGGTCTTCCGGTAAGGGCCATGAGTACATGCTGAAATATCTGCTGGGTACTGAGCATGGTATTCAGGGGCTGGATCTGGGTAAACAGGGCGGTGTGAAGCCGGAAGAAGTGGAGTGGCGTGACAATGGTCTGGACGGCAAACTGGATCTGGTGGTGACGCTGGACTTCCGCCTGTCGAGCACCTGCCTGTACTCCGATATCGTACTGCCGACCGCCACCTGGTATGAAAAAGACGATATGAATACCTCGGATATGCATCCGTTTATTCATCCGCTGTCTGCCGCCGTAGATCCGGCCTGGGAATCGAAAAGCGACTGGGAAATCTACAAAGGCATTGCGAAGAAATTCTCCGAAGTCTGTGTAGGCCACCTGGGTAAAGAGACTGACGTCGTGACGCTGCCGATCCAGCACGATTCTGCCGCTGAACTGGCGCAGCCGCTGGACGTGAAAGACTGGAAAAAAGGCGAATGCGATCTGATTCCAGGGAAAACCGCGCCGCACATCATGACCGTCGAGCGCGATTACCCGGCGACTTACGAACGCTTTACCTCTATCGGCCCGCTGATGGAGAAAATCGGCAACGGCGGGAAAGGGATTGCCTGGAACACGCAAAGCGAAATGGACTTGCTGCGTAAGCTTAATTACACCAAAGCGGACGGTCCGGCGAAAGGCCAGCCGATGCTCAACACGGCGATTGACGCGGCAGAGATGATCCTGACGTTAGCGCCGGAAACCAACGGTCAGGTGGCGGTGAAAGCCTGGGCGGCGCTGAGCGAGTTTACCGGTCGCGACCATACGCATCTGGCAACCAATAAAGAAGAAGAGAAAATCCGCTTCCGCGATATTCAGGCCCAGCCGCGCAAAATTATCTCCAGCCCGACCTGGTCTGGTCTGGAAGATGAGCATGTTTCTTATAACGCCGGTTATACCAACGTTCACGAGCTGATCCCGTGGCGTACGCTGTCTGGTCGCCAACAGTTGTATCAGGATCACCAGTGGATGCGCGACTTCGGCGAAAGTCTGCTGGTGTATCGCCCACCGATCGACACCCGCTCGGTGAAAGCGGTGATGGGGCGTAAATCCAACGGTAATCCGGAGAAGGCGCTCAACTTCCTGACGCCGCACCAGAAATGGGGTATCCACTCGACCTACAGCGATAACCTGTTGATGCTGACCTTGTCGCGTGGCGGCCCGATTGTATGGATGAGCGAAACCGACGCCAAAGAGCTGGGCATTGAAGATAACGATTGGATCGAAGTCTTCAACAGCAACGGCGCATTGACCGCACGCGCAGTGGTCAGCCAGCGTGTACCGGCGGGTATGACCATGATGTACCACGCGCAGGAACGTATCGTAAACCTGCCGGGGTCGGAAATTACCCAGCAGCGCGGCGGTATTCATAACTCGGTGACGCGCATTACGCCGAAACCGACCCATATGATCGGCGGCTATGCGCAGTTAGCCTACGGCTTTAACTACTACGGTACCGTCGGCTCCAACCGCGATGAGTTTGTGGTGGTACGTAAGATGAAGAACATTAACTGGTTGGATGGCGAAGGCAATGACCAGGTACAGGAGAGCGTAAAATGAAAATTCGTTCACAAGTCGGCATGGTGCTGAATCTCGATAAGTGCATCGGCTGTCATACCTGTTCAGTCACCTGTAAAAACGTCTGGACCAGTCGCGAAGGTATGGAATACGCGTGGTTCAACAACGTAGAAAGTAAGCCTGGCGTTGGTTTTCCGAATGACTGGGAAAATCAGGAAAAATGGAAAGGCGGCTGGATCCGCAAAATCAACGGCAAACTACAGCCGCGCATGGGCAACCGGGCGCTGCTGCTGGGTAAAATCTTCGCTAACCCGCATCTGCCGGGCATCGACGACTACTACGAGCCGTTTGATTACGACTACCAGAACCTGCATACCGCGCCGGAAAGCAAACATCAGCCGATCGCGCGTCCACGCTCGCTGATTACCGGGCAGCGGATGGACAAAATTACCAGCGGGCCAAACTGGGAAGAGATTCTGGGCGGCGAGTTCGAAAAACGCGCCAAAGATCAGAATTTCGAAAACATGCAGAAGGCGATGTACGGCCAGTTCGAAAACACCTTCATGATGTACCTGCCGCGCCTGTGCGAGCACTGTCTCAACCCGGCGTGCGTGGCGACCTGCCCGAGCGGCGCGATTTATAAGCGTGAAGAAGATGGCATCGTGCTGATCGACCAGGACAAGTGCCGCGGCTGGCGGATGTGCATCACCGGTTGCCCGTACAAGAAAATTTACTTCAACTGGAAGAGCGGCAAGTCCGAGAAGTGCATCTTCTGCTACCCGCGTATCGAAGCTGGTCAGCCGACCGTTTGCTCCGAAACCTGCGTGGGCCGTATCCGTTATCTCGGCGTACTGCTGTATGACGCAGATGCCATTGAAAGCGCCGCCAGTACGGAAAACGAAAAAGATCTGTACCAGCGTCAACTGGACGTGTTCCTCGATCCGAACGATCCGGCTGTCATTGAGCAGGCGCTGAAGGACGGCGTGCCGCAGAGCGTGATCGATGCGGCGCAACAATCGCCAGTGTACAAAATGGCGATGGACTGGAAGCTGGCGCTGCCGCTGCATCCGGAATACCGCACGCTGCCGATGGTCTGGTACGTGCCGCCTTTGTCACCGATTCAGTCTGCCGCCGACGCGGGTGAACTGGGCAGCAACGGTATTCTGCCGGATGTAGACAGTCTGCGTATCCCGGTGCAGTACCTGGCGAACCTGTTGACCGCTGGCGACACTCAGCCGGTACTGTTGGCGCTGAAACGGATGCTGGCGATGCGTCACTACAAACGTGCGGAAACCGTAGACGGTAAAGTGGATACCCGCGCGCTGGAAGAGGTGGGTTTAAGCGAAGCCCAGGCGCAGGAAATGTATCGTTACCTGGCAATTGCTAATTATGAAGATCGCTTTGTGGTGCCGAGCAGCCATCGTGAACTGGCGCGTGACGCATTCCCGGAGAAAAGCGGTTGTGGCTTTACCTTCGGCGATGGTTGCCACGGGTCTGATACCAAATTCAATCTGTTCAACAGCCGCCGCATCGACGCTGTTGATGTGACCAGCAAAACGGAGCCGCACGCATGATTGAACTCGTCATTGTTTCGCGTCTGCTCGAGTACCCGGATGCTGCCCTGTGGCAGCATCAGCAGGAGTTGTTCGATGCGCTCGCGTCATCTGAGAACCTGGATAAAGAGGATGCCCAGACTCTGGGCGTTTTCCTGCGCGATTTAACCGCGCAGGACCTGCTGGATGTACAGGCCGCTTATAGCGAACTGTTTGACCGTGGTCGCGCCACATCGCTGCTGCTGTTTGAACATGTACACGGGGAATCCCGCGATCGCGGTCAGGCGATGGTTGACCTGATGGCACAGTATGAGCAGCACGGTTTGCAGCTCGACAGTCGCGAACTTCCCGATCATCTGCCGCTGTATCTGGAATACCTTGCGCAATTGCCGAAAAGCGAAGCGTTAGGGGGGTTACAGGATATCGCGCCGATTCTGGCGCTGCTCAGCGCACGTTTGCAACAGCGTGACAGCCGTTATGCGGTGCTGTTCGATCTGCTGTTAAAACTGGCGAATACCGTTATCGACAGCGACAAAGTGGCTGAAAAAATTGCGAATGAAGCACGTGATGATACCCCGCAGGCGTTGGATGCGGTCTGGGAAGAAGAGCAGGTGAAATTCTTCGCCGATCAAGGGTGTGGCGAGTCGGAAATCTCCGCTCACCAGCGTCGTTTTGCCGGGGCCGTGGCACCGCAATATCTGAATATCACCACCGGAGGACAGCACTAATGCACTTCCTGAATATGTTCTTCTTTGATATCTACCCGTACATTGCCGGATCGGTATTTCTGATCGGTAGCTGGTTACGTTACGACTACGGTCAGTACACCTGGCGGGCGGCTTCCAGTCAGATGCTGGATCGCACAGGAATGAACCTGGCGTCAAACCTGTTCCACATTGGGATTCTGGGTATTTTCGCCGGTCACTTCCTGGGCATGTTAACGCCGCACTGGATGTATGAAGCTTTTCTGCCGGTCGACGTGAAGCAGAAGATGGCGATGATTGCCGGCGGCGCCTGCGGCGTGCTGACGCTGGTTGGCGGTATTTTACTGCTCAAGCGTCGTCTGTTTAGCCCACGTGTCCGCGCCACCACTACCGGCGCAGATATTTTGATTCTCTCGCTGCTGGTGATTCAGTGCGCGCTGGGCCTGCTGACCATTCCGTTCTCCGCCCAGCATATGGACGGGAGTGAAATGATGAAGCTGGTCGGGTGGGCGCAGTCAGTTGTGACCTTCCACGGTGGCGCATCCGCACATCTGGACGGTGTGGCCTTTATCTTCCGTATGCACCTGGTACTGGGGATGACGCTGTTCCTGCTATTCCCATTCTCGCGCCTGGTGCATATCTGGAGCGTGCCGGTCGAGTATCTGACCCGCAAATACCAGATTGTACGTGCGCGTCACTGATTTGCTCTCGATGCCCTAAACTCCGCTTCGGCGGAGTTTTTTTATGGCTATTTGCCGGAGTGCGGCATAAATGCCTTATCGACCGCCGCCTTGTTTCGTTTACAGCGGATTTGCCATGTCTGGCATCTGAATCCGGACTCTTTGTTTCTGAGTTTATTCAGCATCTGTGCGAGTTTTTTGTAAGCAGAAAAAGGATGATGCAGCATATAATCACGCCATAAACGACAATAAGGATAGTTGTATGCGTTTTTCATCAATTTTCAAAATAATAATATTAAATATATTTATTTCAAAAATGGCTCACGCTGCTGTCTGCGAGGAGCGCTATCCCCCCGACTCGGAAGAATGCCAGTACGTTCAGGAATTAGAGCAAAAAGCGGAACAAGGAGATGAAAGCGCGCAGTTCTCGCTTGGAAGCTGGTATGCGGAGGGGCGATATGTTAAGCCTGATTATAAACTAGCCATAAAATGGCTGGAGAAAGCGGGTAAACAAGGTTCTGATTTTTCCTATTTCATCCTTGGCTATCATTACAACTATGGTGAAAATTTTCCACTTAGTCGACAAAAAGCGCTGGAGTGGTATCGCAAGGCGGCAGAGCTAGGGGATAGTAGTACGCAAGAAATCCTCGGTGACGCCTATATGTATGGCGATGGGTTTCCCCAAAATACCCAGCTAGCGCTGGAGTGGTATCGAAAAGCCGCCTCTCCAACCAATGATGCGGGCGTTGTCCGCGGCCAGGGTTCAGCTTCGTCAGCACAATTTAAGCTTGGGGTAATGTACGCCCACGGTCAGGGCGTCCCTCAGGATTATCAGCAAACGGCGATCTTGATGCGTAAAGCGGCGGAAAATATGTACTACCCCGCGCAACTTTATCTCGGCGTTGCCTATTTTTATGGTGAAGGCGTGCCTCAGGATTATCGTCAGGCAGTTTACTGGCTTAATGAAGGTATACCAAGCAGCTATACGCCAGGCCACATTCCGCTGAATGCGCTCTATGATAAAGCGCATCCCGCTGACCGGGTTCACTCTCAGACGTGGTATCGAAAAACAGCGCAACGCGTGATGGCAAAGGTACAGTACAATTTTGGCGTATGGTATTACAACGGTTATCACTTATTGAAAGATCACAACCTGGCGCTGGAGTGGTATCGCAGAGCCGCAGCGCAAGGATTGGCCGAGGCGCAGGATGCGATCGGCGTGATGTTTATGCAGGGTGAGGGCGTTTCTCAGGACTACCAACAGGCGCTGGCGTGGTATCGCAAAGCCGCACGCCAGGGACTGCCTGCTGCGCAAACGCATCTGGGCATCATGTCTGCTTTTGGTCGCGGCGTCGCGCAAAGCGACAGACAGGCTATCGCATGGTATCGAAAAGCAGCAAAACAGGATTTTGCGAAAGCGCAATATCAGCTTGGCGTAGCATATAGCACGGGAAGAGGCGTGCCTGAAAATAGCCGGAATGCGCTGAAGTGGTACCTCAAAGCGGCAGAGCAGGGGTTTACTCCGGCACAATCAGCGCTTGGGGAAATTTATGCTCATGGGCGCCAGGGTGTGCCTAAAGATAATAAGCAGGCCTATATTTGGTATTACATGGCAAGTATATATACGGAAAAATCTAAGGATGATTGTTCAGCGCTCATTGCCGAAAGAAACCGACTCAAGGGAACGCTCACCCCAGATCAACTTAGCGAGACATATGCCGCCTTTGATCTCATCAGGCGAAAAATCAACCAATCAAAGGAGGCGAAAAAGATTGCCAGGAAGAAGTATTGATAAGATAGCCAATAAGCCATGGCGCCATGGAGTGAAGTCTGCCTGTGGGGTAAGGATATGGGGCAGTGCTGATTGATTTGAAATTGGTGCTTTATGAAGTCATGGTGGTGGGGGAAGGATGACTCAGCGCTGCGCGCTTCGCCCTTCGGGTCGTTGCCTGCGGCAACGCTTTCTCGCTTTCGCTCGAATCGAACCTTAGTCGAAGCTTCTCATCCTTCCCCGTACGGAGAGATATGAGACAGTGTGCTTAACGGGGATAAGATACGCGACGGAAGTGATGGTGGTGGGGGAAGGATGACTCAGCGCTGCGCGCTTCGCCCTTCGGGTCGTTGCCTGTGGCAACGCTTTCTCGCTGCGCTCGAATCGAACCTTAGTCGAAGCTTCTCATCCTTCCCGTACAGAGAGATATAAGGCACTGTGCTTAGCGGGGATAAGATACGCGACGGGAGTGATGGTGGTGGGGGAAGGATTCGAACCTTCGAAGTCGATGACGGCAGATTTACAGTCTGCTCCCTTTGGCCGCTCGGGAACCCCACCAGGGGTAATTCAAATTGTAGGTAAAGCTTGAAGATGGTGGTGGGGGAAGGATTATTCGTCGCTTCGCTCCTCACCCTACGGGCCGTTGCCGTTGGCAACGTTCTCTCGCTTTCGCTCGAGTCGAACCTTAATCGAAGGTTCTCACCCTTCCCCGACAAGTGCAAACATCTGCATTGCTCATCGAGTTAACTACATCGATGTAGTGAATAATGGTGGTGGGGGAAGGATTCGAACCTTCGAAGTCGATGACGGCAGATTTACAGTCTGCTCCCTTTGGCCGCTCGGGAACCCCACCACGGGGTAATGCTTAATACTGGCCCGCTTCCTTTTGGGAAGCGGGGCGCATCATATCAAATGACACGCCGCTGTAAAGCATTCCTTTGCCTGAAATGAACTGTTTGCGTACTTTTCATCCGTAACGGATTAAAGCTAATCAATTCATATTACGGACGATTAAAGAATAATCGTCCGATTGCCGTAAACAAAGACCCGCTGCGCCAGAACCTGATACAGCGCGCGGCTTAATACGTTTTTCTCAACGTCGCGCCCGGCACGCATCATATCTTCTGCGGTGTAGGTGTGATCGACGTGAATCACGTCCTGCATAATGATTGGGCCTTCATCCAGATTATCATTCACATAGTGCGCGGTAGCGCCGATGATTTTCACGCCGCGCTCATAGGCCTGATGATAAGGACGCGCGCCGATAAACGCCGGCAGGAATGAGTGGTGGATATTGATAATTTTGTTCGGGAAGCGCGCCACAAAACCTGGCGTCAAAACACGCATATACTTGGCCAGCACCACATAGTCCGGTTGATGGGCATCAATGGCGTCCGCCATCTTCGTGTCATGCTCTTCACGCGTTAATCCCTCATGGCTGACCAGTTCGAAAGGGATCTCAAAACGTTCAACCAGCGAGCGTAACGTTTCATGGTTGCCAATGACCGCGGCGATTTCAACATCCAGCCCGCCATAGTTGGCTTTCATCAGCAGGTCGCCCAGACAATGCGCCTCTTTGGTAACCAGAATCACTACCCGACGGCGTCCGGCGGGATTGAGTTCACGAACAGAGCCTTCCGGTAAGGCGCTGTCCAGATCGGCCAGAAGAGTGGAATCATTGAAGATGCCTTCCAGCTCGGTCCGCATAAAAAAGCGACCGGTGCGATGGTCCACAAATTCATTGTTTTGCACAATATTAAGCTCGTGCTTATAGCAAATGTTGGTAATCCGCGCGATAAGGCCTTTTTGATCGGGACAAATAGTACGCAGAACTTTACGTTGTAGTGATTGCATTGCCGGAAAAATCCTGTTGAGAGTGTTTGCTGTATCGATACTGTCAGGCGTCACTGGCCGCAGCACTTTTTAAATTTTTTGCCTGAACCGCACGGGCAGGGATCATTTCGACCCAACTGCGGGCGGGTACCGTCAATATAATACCACTGACCGTTTTCTTTGATAAAACGAGAACGTTCGATAATCGCCCCGGTTTTCCCTTGTTCGGAAAAACGCGCGATAAAACTAACATACCCTGTATTTTCTGCTTCTGACCAGGTATGTTCAAAAATAGTCAGGCCGAGCCACCTGGTATTGGCAAATCCGGCGATGATATCATCACGAAACGCGGCCGCATTGCAGGTTGGATGCCAGCTCTTAATTAAGTAATCTGCGTCTTTCATCACAAAAGCGCAGTAACGAGAGCGCATGAGATGTGACGGATCGGGTGCTACTCGTTCTCCGGACACAATACGACCACAACATAGGCTATACTCGTCAGCGCTACCACAGGGACAAGGCTGAGACACAATAATCTCCCTGAATATAAAAAACGGCGTTGAACGCCAGGGTGGCATTATGTTAACTGAGCAGTGGCGATGTTGCTACGTCTTGAAGCCAGGGGAAGTCGTTAAGTACGATGAGAAAAATGAAAATAGGGCTGGCGCTGGGATCTGGCGCAGCGAGAGGATGGTCTCATATTGGGGTCATCAAAGCCCTCAAGCAAACAGGCATTGATATTGATATCGTTGCAGGATGCTCAATAGGTTCACTGGTCGGCGCCGCGTATGCCTGTAATAAATTATCGGCGCTTGAACAGTGGGTATGTTCATTCCGCTACTGGGATGTTTTACGCCTGATGGATGTATCCTGGGGCAGAGGAGGGTTGCTTCGCGGCGAACGCGTATTTAATCACTATCGGGATATTATGCCCGTCACGGATTTTGACCACTGTTCAAGACGTTTTGGCGCGGTCGCGACGAATCTTAGCACGGGACGAGAGCTATGGTTTACTGAAGGCGATCTACACCTTGCTGTACGCGCGTCGTGCAGTATGCCAGGGCTGATGTCTCCGGTTGAGCATAACGGTTACTGGCTGGTAGATGGCGCAGTCGTTAATCCGGTACCTGTTTCGTTAACCAGGGCGCTGGGGGCTGATATCGTTATTGCGGTAGACCTGCAACATGATGCCCACCTCATGCAGCAAGATTTGCTCTCTGTAAATGTCGGGAATATCAATGAAGAGAGCGATGATGCGCTGCCCTGGCATAAGCGTTTAAAAGAACGTTTCAGTAGCCTGACTTCACGCCGTGGCGTGAGTTCGCCTGGGGCAATGGAAATCATGACAACCTCCATTCAGGTGTTGGAAAATCGTCTTAAACGTAACCGTATGGCTGGCGATCCGCCTGATATTCTCATTCAACCATTCTGTCCGCAAATCTCTACGCTGGATTTTCATCGCGCCCATGCCGCTATTGCGGCGGGTCAGTTAGCCGTAGAGAAAAAGATGGACGAACTTATACCCTTGGTGCGTACCGACGTTTAATGTACCTTTTACGATCACTTAAGCAAATTCTGACAGGCGCAAGCGGCAATACCATGCCACTATTGATTAAAGCCAGTCAGGGGAGAGAACATGACGCAGCCATTGGTCGGAAAACAGATTCTTATTGTTGAAGACGAGCCTGTATTTCGCTCGCTTCTGGATTCGTGGTTTTCCTCTTTGGGAGCGACAACGGCATTGGCAGGCGACGGGGTGGATGCCCTGGAGTTGATGGGGCGTTTTACCCCTGATCTCATGATATGTGATATCGCGATGCCGAGAATGAACGGTCTCAAACTGGTAGAAAACTTACGTAATCGCGGAGACCAGACGCCTATTCTGGTTATTTCCGCAACAGAAAATATGGCGGATATCGCCAAAGCGTTACGCCTTGGGGTTGAAGATGTCTTGCTGAAGCCGGTAAAAGATCTCAACCGCTTGCGGGAAACCGTATTCGCTTGCTTATACCCTAATATGTTTAACTCGCGGGTTGAAGAAGAAGAACGCCTGTTTCGTGACTGGGATGCAATGGTGAGTAATCCGACCGCCGCAGCGCAATTGTTGCAGGAATTGCAGCCCCCGGTACAGCAGGTGATTTCTCATTGCCGCATTAATTACCGGCAGCTCGTCTCCGCCGATCAGCCTGGACTGGTGCTGGATATTGCGCCGCTATCTGATAACGAACTGGCATTTTATTGCCTGGATGTCACCCGGGCGGGCGATAACGGCGTGTTAGCCGCATTGTTGCTGCGGGCGCTATTTAACGGCTTATTGCAGGATCAGCTCGGCCAACAAAAGCACCGTTTACCGGAGTTAGGCGCGCTATTAAAACAGGTAAATCATCTGCTCAGACAAGCCAATTTACCTGGGCAATTCCCGCTATTTGTCGGCTACTATCACAGTGAGCTCAAAAATTTGATTCTCGTCTCCGCCGGATTGAACGCCACCTTAAATACGGGCGCTCATCAGGTTCAAATTAGCAGCGGCGTGCCGCTAGGAACATTGGGTAACGCCTACCTTAACCAATTAAGCCAGCGTTGCGACTCGTGGCAGTGTCAAATATGGGGCGCAGGAGGGCGTCTGCGATTGATGTTGTCTGCGGAATGACCAAACGGAAGAGTGAGCGGAAATTGCTTTACCGGCCTTTCCCGACGAGTGTTACTATCTGCGGCAGATTTATAAGTATTTGTCTTAATTATACCAATATAAGTCCTTTTTGGACCTGAGGCTTGTTCTGGTACTGATATACTGGAACACGATACAGATTAATGAACACGTTCAATACATGAACAGTCCAGGAGAATTTTAAATGGCTGCCCTTAATTCGAAAGTCAAAAAAGCCGTTATCCCGGTCGCGGGATTGGGAACCAGGATGCTGCCAGCGACCAAAGCTATCCCGAAAGAGATGCTGCCGCTGGTTGATAAGCCATTAATTCAGTACGTCGTGAACGAATGTATCGCTGCTGGCATTACTGAAATCGTGCTTGTTACGCACTCGTCTAAAAACTCTATTGAAAACCACTTTGATACCAGTTTTGAGCTGGAAGCGATGCTGGAAAAACGCGTTAAGCGTCAGCTTCTGGAGGAGGTTCAGTCTATTTGCCCTCCGCATGTCACTATTATGCAGGTACGTCAAGGGCTGGCAAAAGGCCTGGGCCATGCCGTATTGTGCGCGCATCCCGTTGTCGGAAACGAACCTGTCGCTGTTATTCTGCCAGACGTTATTCTTGACGAATATGAGTCCGACCTGTCTCAGGATAACCTGGCTGAAATGATCCGCCGTTTCGATGAAACCGGCAATAGCCAGATTATGGTTGAGCCAGTAGAAGATGTGACTGCATACGGCGTGGTCGATTGTAAAGGCGTTGAGCTGGCGCCGGGCGAAAGTGTGCCGATGGTTGGCGTGGTTGAAAAACCAAAAGCGGATGTCGCGCCGTCTAACCTTGCGATTGTCGGGCGTTATGTGTTGAGCGCGGATATCTGGGCGTTGCTGGCGAAAACCCCTCCGGGCGCCGGGGATGAAATTCAGTTGACCGATGCTATCGATATGCTGATCGAAAAAGAAACGGTTGAAGCCTACCACATGAAGGGTAAAAGCCATGACTGTGGTAATAAGTTAGGATATATGCAGGCATTCGTTGAATATGGCATCCGTCATAATTCGCTGGGTGCTGAATTTAAAGCCTGGCTTGAAGAAGAAATGGGTATTAAGAAGTAACGATACGTTATAAATTTTTTAACAGAAGCGCTGGTAAATCCGGCGCTTTTTTTATGCCTGGGGTCGTCAGCGGAGAACTCAGGCAAAAAAAATCCCGCCAGCGGCGGGATTTTAAGCATCCAGGAAGTAAATTATTCCTTGATCAGGAAATCTTCCAGTTGCTTACCTTGTTCTTCCATTGCTTTTTTGATTACAGCCGGTGTACGACCCTGGCCAGTCCAGGTTTTAGTTTCACCGTTTTCGTCAACATAGCTATATTTAGCCGGACGAGCTGCACGTTTAGCTTTGGTACCGGATTTAGCGGCAGCCATGCTATTCAGCAGTTCATTCGGGTCAATGCCGTCGGCAATTAACATTTCACGATACTGTTGCAGTTTACGAGTGCGTTCTTCCACTTCAGCAGCAGCAGCGCTTTCTTCTTCACGACGCTCATTAACGACAACTTCTAATTTTTCCAGCATTTCTTCAAGCGTTTCCAGAGTACATTCTCTTGCCTGCGCACGAAGAGTACGGATGTTGTTCAGAATTTTAAGTGCTTCGCTCATTGTAGTAATCTCAAACTTATATTGGGGTGGTTTGTTGAGCTAATAATAGAGCGATAAATTCAGTTGTGCAATAGCCAGGAATGTAAGGAATTCAAAATTACGCTTTATTAAGCACACGTTTTAATTATCTCAACTTAAATTTTCCTTGAGGCGCCGCACAAAAAAGAGCTTATTGGCAGGGGGGATACTCACCGTCTGTCGCTAAAAATTTAGGAGTCAGGTCACATTTTATCATGATGAAATACGATCTCATTGCAGAGATATCAATCTCTTGTATTAGCTTTCCTTACAAGAAAACCCTATTACTTTGCACCGGGTATGAGTAACGGTAACAATAAGTACAAGGTTTTCATATTGGCGGGTGATGATAAGCATTGTTGATGAATTTTAACGGCATAATTTGTGAAGGAATGTGTATATACCCTTCATACTTCAAGTTGCTTATGTGTTGGCTACGCTCGCTCACCCCAGCCACATAGTTATCTATGCTCCTGGGGACTCACTCCCTTGCCGCCTTTAAGCAACGCGAATTATTTTGGGTATAGTGAGCGATGTTTGTACAATTCTTAATACTCACCGGAGCGCGAGCCGCGCCGTCGCGTCGGTAAATTATGGTACAATCCCGCCAATCTTTATTTCACTCAGGTGAGGTCCTGCGACCAATGGCACAGCTATATTTCTACTATTCGGCAATGAATGCGGGTAAGTCGACTGCACTGCTGCAATCTTCATACAATTATCAGGAACGCGGGATGCGTACCGTCGTATATACGGCGGAAATCGACGATCGTTTCGGCGCAGGCAAAGTCAGCTCTCGTATCGGTTTGTCGTCGCCGGCAAAATTGTTTAACCAAAATACATCCTTGTTCGAAGAGATTCGTGCCGAGAGCGCGCGGCAGACAATACATTGCGTGTTAGTCGACGAAAGCCAGTTTTTGACTCGCCAGCAGGTTTATCAATTATCCGAGGTTGTCGACAAATTAGATATTCCAGTACTTTGCTATGGGCTACGAACAGACTTTCGTGGGGAGCTCTTTGTCGGCAGCCAATACTTGCTGGCATGGTCAGATAAGCTGGTGGAATTAAAAACTATCTGTTTCTGCGGTCGTAAAGCCAGTATGGTGCTGCGCCTTGATCAGGACGGCAGGCCTTATAACGAAGGCGAACAGGTGGTTATTGGCGGGAATGAACGCTACGTTTCAGTTTGCCGTAAGCATTATAAGGACGCGCTGGAGGAGGGCTCACTGACGGCGATTCAGGAGCGCCATCGGCACATATGATACCTGAGGTAAAGATCGGCTTATAAAACGCCCTGTAGCGCTTTGGAGGTCATTATTCAGGCCTCCTGACGAAGGGCGTGCCGTGAGCGCGTAGGCCAGATGGTAAGCATAGCGCCTTCAGGCATCAGATAAACAGGTAAAACAAAAAAACGGCCTCAATTGAGGCCGTTATTGTCATGCTAAAACAGATAACGAATTAAGCGGATTTTTTCGCTTTTTTCTCTGCTTTCGGTGCGGCAACGACGTCTTTCTTCGCTGCAACTTCACCTTCGGTGAAATCACGACCGTAGTAGGTATCCAGCAGAATCTGTTTCAGTTCGGAGATCAGCGGATAACGCGGGTTAGCGCCGGTGCACTGGTCATCGAAGGCATCTTCAGACAGTTTGTCAACGTGTGCCAGGAAGTCAGCTTCCTGTACTCCTGCTTCACGGATAGACTTAGGAATACCCAGCTCAGCTTTAATGCTTTCCAGCCATGCCAGCAGTTTTTCAATCTTAGCGGCGGTACGGTCGCCCGGCGCGCTCAGGCCCAGGTGGTCAGCAATTTCAGCGTAACGACGGCGTGCCTGCGGACGATCGTACTGGCTGAAAGCGGTCTGCTTGGTCGGGTTGTCATTCGCGTTGTAGCGGATAACGTTACAAATCAGCAGGGCGTTCGCCAGACCGTGCGGAATGTGGAACTGAGAGCCCAGTTTGTGCGCCATGGAGTGACATACACCGAGGAAGGCGTTGGCAAACGCGATACCGGCGATAGTCGCTGCACTGTGAACACGTTCACGCGCAACCGGGTTTTTAGACCCTTCGTGGTAAGACGCCGGCAGGTTTTCTTTCAGCAGTTTCAGAGCCTGCAGAGCCTGACCGTCAGAGAACTCAGAAGCCAGTACGGAAACGTAAGCTTCCAGGGCGTGAGTTACCGCATCCAGACCACCGAACGCACACAGGGACTTCGGCATATCCATCACCAGGTTGGCATCGACAATCGCCATATCCGGGGTCAGGGCATAGTCAGCCAGCGGATATTTCTGACCGGTTGCATCGTCGGTCACAACCGCAAACGGTGTGACTTCAGAACCGGTACCGGAAGTGGTGGTGACGGCGATCATTTTCGCTTTCACGCCCATTTTCGGGAACTTGTAGATACGTTTACGGATGTCCATAAAGCGCAGCGCCAGTTCTTCGAAGTGAGTTTCCGGATGTTCGTACATGACCCACATGATTTTCGCGGCGTCCATCGGGGAACCGCCGCCCAGCGCGATGATCACGTCCGGTTTGAAGGAGTTAGCCAGCTCAGCGCCTTTGCGAACAACGGAAAGCGTCGGGTCTGCTTCAACTTCGAAGAAGACTTCGGTTTCAACGCCAGCCGCTTTCAGCACAGAGGTGATCTGGTCTGCATAGCCGTTGTTGAACAGGAAGCGGTCAGTCACGATGAGCGCACGTTTGTGGCCATCAGTAATCACTTCATCCAGCGCGATGGGCAAAGAGCCACGGCGGAAGTAGATAGATTTCGGAAGTTTGTGCCACAACATGTTTTCAGCTCGCTTAGCAACGGTTTTCTTGTTGATCAGGTGTTTCGGACCAACGTTTTCAGAGATGGAGTTACCACCCCAGGAACCACAACCCAACGTCAGGGAAGGTGCGAGTTTGAAGTTGTACAGGTCACCGATACCACCCTGAGAGGCCGGGGTGTTGATCAGGATACGCGCGGTTTTCATCATCTGACCGAAGTAAGCAACGCGTTCTGGCTGGTTATCCTGGTCAGTGTACAGGCAGGAGGTGTGACCGATACCACCCATAGCGACCAGTTTTTCTGCTTTTTCTACCGCTTCTTCGAAATCTTTCGCACGGTACATCGCCAGAGTCGGAGACAGTTTTTCGTGTGCGAACGGTTCGCTTTCGTCAACGACCGTAACTTCACCGATCAGAATCTTGGTGGTTTCTGGTACGGAGAAGCCTGCCAGTTCAGCAATTTTGTAGGCTGGCTGACCGACGATAGCAGCGTTCAGAGCGCCATTTTTCAGGATAACGTTTTGAACCGCTTTCAGCTCCTGGCCCTGCAGCATGTAGCCGCCGTGGCTGGCGAAACGTTCGCGAACGGCATCATAGACGGAATCAACAACGACAACAGACTGTTCAGAAGCACAGATTACGCCGTTATCAAAGGTTTTAGACATCAGAACAGACGCCACAGCGCGTTTGATATCCGCAGTTTCATCAATGACAACCGGAGTGTTGCCTGCGCCTACGCCGATAGCCGGTTTACCGGAGCTGTATGCAGCTTTAACCATGCCTGGACCGCCAGTGGCGAGGATCAGGTTAATATCCGGGTGGTGCATCAACGCGTTAGACAGTTCTACGGAAGGTTGATCGATCCAGCCAATCAGATCTTTCGGCGCGCCGGCAGCGATAGCCGCTTGCAGAACGATGTCTGCCGCTTTGTTGGTTGCTTCTTTAGCGCGCGGATGCGGAGAAAAGATGATGGCGTTACGGGTCTTCAGGCTAATCAGCGATTTGAAGATCGCGGTAGAGGTTGGGTTAGTGGTTGGAACGATACCGCAAATAATGCCGATAGGTTCAGCAATGGTGATGGTCCCGAAGGTGTCGTCTTCAGACAGCACGCCGCAGGTTTTTTCATCTTTATAAGCATTGTAAATATATTCAGAAGCGAAGTGGTTTTTAATCACTTTGTCTTCCACGATACCCATACCGGATTCGGCGACGGCCATTTTGGCCAGCGGAATACGGGCATCAGCGGCTGCCAGAGCGGCGGCGCGGAAGATTTTGTCGACCTGTTCTTGAGTGAAACTGGCATATTCACGCTGGGCTTTTTTTACACGCTCTACGAGTGCGTTAAGTTCAGCGACATTAGTAACAGCCATAATGCTCTCCTGATAATGTTAAACTTTTTTAGTAAATCATCTGCGCGATACGTGAGTATAGACAGATCGACGATACTTTGTATAAATGCCTGAAATTCAGGTGGTTACTTAACGTCCGTTTCGCTCTGATTTACTAAAAGAGCTTCTGCGTTAGTATCATTTAACTCTAACGCGTTACGTCCAGGTGGCGTAAGCAAGATTACTCACTTCTGAGTAGCGATTGTGTGATCTAAATCAAGATTACGCAAAGCTGACACCTTTCAGCAGGCCATTTTAGCCTTTTATGTAAATTGTTAATAAATCGTTGTCATGAAGAGTGAGTGGATTAGCATAACGAGTACATATAAATAACAGCGATGAATGGATGAAATTAGGTGTAGATAAGAGGTGAACTATGCGAATAAAAGGCGTATCTTCTGCGCGTTTTGATCATTAACGAACATTGACTTCATCCGGCTAACGCTTCGGAGCTAACCGTGATTCAACCGCTTTTTGATTTTCCTGTTTACTTTAAGTTCTTTATCGGGCTCTTTGCGCTGGTTAACCCGGTGGGGATTATCCCCGTTTTCATCAGCATGACCAGCTACCAGACGGCCACGGCGCGTAATAAAACTAACCTCACCGCGAATCTGTCGGTTGCGATTATCTTGTGGAGTTCCTTATTCCTCGGCGATGGCATCCTGCAGCTGTTTGGTATTTCTATTGACTCGTTCAGAATTGCGGGCGGTATCCTGGTTGTCACCATTGCAATGTCGATGATCAGCGGGAAGCTGGGGGAAGATAAACAAAACAAGCAAGAAAAGTCAGAGACGGCCATACGCGAGAGCATTGGCGTTGTGCCGTTAGCGCTACCGTTAATGGCGGGGCCAGGGGCGATTAGCTCCACTATCGTCTGGGGGACGCGTTATCACAGCATCGCGCATTTGCTTGGTTTTTCAGTTGCCATTGCGCTTTTTGCGCTTTGTTGCTGGGGCGTGTTCCGTATGGCGCCGTGGCTGGTTCGTTTGCTGGGGCAAACCGGTATCAACGTTATTACCCGAATCATGGGGTTGTTGTTAATGGCGCTCGGCATCGAATTTATTGTCACAGGAATAAAAGGCATTTTCCCCGGCTTGCTCAACTAAACTCCCACCTGTTGATTTACAGGCGGCGCCCTAAGGGGGCCGCCTTGTGACATTCCCAGTGACATTCCCACGTAACGCTTCTTACTTTGATAAGCATTCAGCGTTTAAATGATAAAAAATACTAATATAATCTAACGCTATTTATTTTTATTAATCAAACTATTATGAACATTACTGAGTCCGTGAGAAGCGGTAGGTCTGTTATTTTATTCACACCATACTCTGGGGCTTGATGAAGGATTATTGAAATGTTATTAGTTGTTTCAGCTCTATCGTAGATGAATGTGCTAAATAATGAGCATTTGTTAAATTTGTGTGTGTTTTCTGGCGCAGGTATATCCTACGCTGTGACAGCGAGGGGATTTTCTTTCAACTTATTGATTATAAAGAATGAATCAAATATTTTTAACATTCTTTAACTGTTTTTCTGGGCAGGAAATTTTCCATAAAAGAGAATTGGTTAACAAAATTGTAAAATGAATTGGCGGTTCAGAAACGCATTTGATACTTTTCGGCCAAACATTTTGCAGAAGATTTCACATTGTTGATAACTATTTTCATTTAGATGGTTGTCAGAAATAACATGCGACGTGGGCAGGTACGTCGTATACCGAATCGACGAAAGGCGATCGAACGAATCGTCAGAATAAATAAAGTCGGTGATAGCAAAAGCAGTGACAGACCTGGCAGTACACCACCAGTGCTGCACAGGAACCCTGACGGGATTAAACAGGCTGGTAAAAACCAGTAATTATAATGAGTGGAGTACAAACACAATGTCTAACATCACGAAAAAAAGTTTGATTGCAGCGGGAATACTCACTGCGCTCATCGCCGCCAGCGCCGCGACTGCGGCAGACGTGCCCGCTGGCGTTCAGTTAGCCGACAAGCAAACGTTGGTACGTAATAATGGATCAGAAGTGCAGTCTCTCGACCCGCATAAAATTGAAGGCGTGCCGGAATCGAACGTCAGCCGTGACCTCTTCGAAGGCTTATTAATTAGTGATGTCGAGGGGCATCCTTCACCGGGCGTCGCGGAAAAATGGGAAAATAAAGATTTTAAAGTCTGGACATTCCATCTACGTGAAAATGCGAAATGGTCAGATGGTACGCCCGTCACCGCCCATGATTTCGTTTATAGCTGGCAACGCCTGGCCGATCCTAATACGGCATCGCCGTACGCCAGTTATCTGCAATACGGTCATATCGCTAATATCGATGACATTATCGCCGGTAAAAAACCCGCCACCGATCTGGGGGTAAAAGCGCTTGATGATCACACCTTTGAAGTGACCTTAAGTGAGCCGGTGCCTTATTTCTACAAATTGTTGGTCCACCCTTCAGTGTCTCCTGTACCGAAATCAGCGGTCGAAAAATTTGGCGATAAATGGACGCAACCGGCCAATATTGTCACTAACGGCGCTTATAAGTTAAAAAACTGGGTGGTGAACGAACGTATCGTGCTGGAGCGTAACCCGCAATACTGGGATAACGCCAAAACCGTCATCAATCAGGTAACTTATTTGCCTATCTCTTCGGAGGTGACGGATGTCAACCGCTACCGCAGCGGCGAGATCGATATGACTTATAACAATATGCCGATCGAATTATTCCAGAAACTGAAGAAAGAGATCCCGAATGAAGTCCGCGTAGACCCTTATTTGTGTACCTATTATTACGAAATTAATAATCAAAAAGCGCCGTTTAACGATGTCCGCGTGCGTACCGCGCTGAAACTGGCGTTAGATCGCGACATTATTGTTAATAAGGTTAAAAATCAGGGCGATTTACCCGCTTATAGCTACACGCCGCCGTATACCGATGGCGCAAAACTGGTAGAGCCTGAGTGGTTCAAATGGTCCCAGCAAAAGCGTAATGAAGAAGCGAAGAAATTGTTGGCTGAAGCCGGCTTTACGGCGGATAAGCCCTTAACATTCGACCTGCTGTATAACACCTCCGATCTGCATAAAAAACTGGCCATTGCCGTGGCGTCTATCTGGAAGAAAAATCTGGGCGTCAATGTGAATCTGGAGAATCAGGAATGGAAAACCTTCCTGGATACCCGTCATCAGGGCACCTTTGATGTTGCCAGAGCCGGGTGGTGCGCAGATTATAATGAACCGACCTCGTTCCTGAATACCATGTTGTCCGACAGTTCAAATAACACCGCGCATTATAAGAGCCCGGCGTTTGATAAGCTGATTGCCGACACGCTGAAAGTGGCGGACGATACACAGCGCAGCGAACTCTACGCTAAAGCGGAGCAGCAGTTAGATAAAGACTCGGCTATTGTGCCGGTGTATTACTACGTTAACGCGCGCCTGGTGAAACCCTGGGTGGGCGGGTATACCGGTAAAGACCCGCTGGATAATATTTATGTGAAAAACTTATATATTATCAAACATTAATGGCAAGACATGGGACAACTGCGGTTGTCCCATGGTGTCTTTTTTCATCGCACTATAACTTTCCCTGGCGGATCTTTTGTCACGTCCGGGAAGTAAAGGCACAGGCCAGAAGGTACGGGCAATGTTGAAATTTATTTTACGCCGCTGTCTGGAAGCGATTCCGACGCTGTTTATTCTTATTACCATCTCTTTCTTTATGATGCGCCTCGCGCCGGGGAGTCCTTTTACCGGCGAGCGCGCATTGCCGCCGGAAGTGCTGGCCAATATTGAAGCAAAATATCATCTGAACGATCCCATCATGACGCAGTACTTCAGCTACCTGAAGCAGCTGGCGCATGGCGATTTTGGACCATCGTTTAAATACAAAGATTACACGGTCAACGATCTGGTTGCCGCCAGCTTCCCCGTTTCGGCGAAACTTGGCGCCGCCGCTTTTTTGCTGGCGGTCATTATTGGTGTCAGCGCTGGCGTAATTGCCGCGCTAAAGCAAAATACGCGATGGGATTATACGGTGATGGGATTTGCCATGACCGGCGTCGTTATCCCCAGTTTTGTGGTGGCGCCGCTGCTGGTGATGGTCTTTGCGATAACCTTGCAATGGCTGCCTGGCGGCGGCTGGAACGGCGGGGCGTTAAAATTTATGATCCTGCCGATGGTCGCGCTTTCACTGGCCTATATTGCTAGCATCGCTCGTATTACGCGCGGCTCAATGATTGAAGTTCTGCATTCGAACTTTATTCGTACCGCGCGGGCAAAAGGATTACCGATGCGCAGAATCATCTTCCGCCATGCGTTAAAACCTGCGCTGCTGCCGGTTTTATCCTATATGGGGCCAGCCTTTGTCGGCATTATTACCGGCTCAATGGTGATTGAAACGATTTATGGCTTACCGGGCATTGGGCAGCTTTTCGTTAATGGCGCGCTCAACCGCGATTACTCGCTGGTGTTAAGTTTGACCATTTTAGTCGGGGCGCTGACCATATTGTTTAACGCCATTGTCGATGTGCTCTATGCCGTTATCGACCCGAAAATTCGCTATTGATACTGGAGCTCGCGATGATGTTAAGTAAGAAAAACAGCGAGACGCTGGAAAATTTCAGTGAAAAGCTAGAGGTGGAAGGTCGCAGCCTTTGGCAAGATGCCCGTCGGCGCTTTATGCATAACCGTGCGGCGGTGGCCAGTCTTATTGTCCTGTTTCTGATAGCCCTGTTCGTGACAGTGGCGCCTATGCTGTCGCAATTTACCTATTTCGATACCGACTGGGGCATGATGTCCAGTGCGCCGGATATGGCGTCCGGTCACTATTTCGGCACTGACTCTTCCGGGCGCGATCTGTTGGTGCGCGTTGCCATCGGCGGGCGTATCTCATTAATGGTCGGGATTGCCGCCGCGCTGGTGGCGGTCATTGTCGGAACGCTGTATGGCTCGCTGTCCGGCTATCTGGGCGGCAAAATTGATTCTGTGATGATGCGGTTGTTGGAGATCCTCAACTCGTTCCCGTTTATGTTCTTTGTGATTTTGCTGGTGACGTTTTTTGGGCAGAACATTCTGTTGATTTTCGTCGCCATCGGCATGGTCTCCTGGCTTGATATGGCGCGTATCGTGCGTGGCCAAACCCTAAGTCTTAAACGTAAAGAGTTCATCGAAGCCGCGCAGGTGGGAGGTGTGTCGACCGCCAGCATTGTGATCCGCCATATTGTGCCTAACGTCCTGGGCGTAGTGGTAGTGTATGCATCGTTGCTGGTGCCCAGCATGATTCTGTTTGAGTCTTTCCTCAGTTTCCTGGGGCTTGGGACGCAGGAACCGTTAAGCAGTTGGGGAGCGTTGTTGAGCGATGGCGCAAATTCAATGGAAGTCTCACCGTGGCTGCTGCTGTTTCCGGCTGGCTTTCTCGTGGTGACGTTATTCTGTTTTAACTTTATTGGCGATGGCCTGCGTGATGCCCTCGACCCGAAAGATCGTTAAGGAGTACAGCCATGAGCTTATCAGAAACCGCAACTCAGGCGCCGCAACCGGCGAATGTACTGCTGGAGGTAAACGATCTTCGTGTTACGTTCGCTACGCCTGATGGCGATGTGACGGCGGTCAACGATCTGAACTTTACGCTTCGCGCTGGAGAAACGTTAGGTATTGTTGGCGAGTCTGGATCGGGGAAATCGCAAACGGCGTTCGCATTAATGGGACTGCTGGCGACGAATGGTCGAATCGGCGGTTCCGCGACCTTTAACGGACGTGAAATTCTTAATCTACCTGAGCGCGAACTGAATACGCTGCGCGCAGAACAGATTTCGATGATTTTTCAGGACCCGATGACCTCGCTAAATCCTTATATGCGCGTTGGGGAGCAGTTAATGGAAGTCCTGATGCTGCATAAAGGGATGAGCAAAGCGGAAGCTTTTGAAGAGTCCGTCAGAATGCTGGATGCCGTAAAAATGCCGGAAGCGCGCAAACGGATGAAAATGTACCCGCACGAATTTTCCGGCGGAATGCGTCAACGTGTGATGATTGCGATGGCGCTGTTGTGCAGGCCGAAACTGCTTATTGCCGATGAGCCTACCACCGCGCTTGATGTTACCGTGCAGGCGCAGATTATGACCTTGCTTAATGAGCTAAAGCGCGAATTTAATACCGCCATTATCATGATTACCCACGATCTGGGCGTGGTCGCGGGTATTTGCGATAAGGTCCTGGTAATGTATGCCGGGCGTACCATGGAATACGGTAAGGCGCGCGATGTCTTTTATCAGCCCGTTCATCCGTATTCGATAGGCCTGCTTAATGCGGTGCCGCGTCTGGATAGCGAGGGGGCGGAAATGTTGACGATTCCGGGCAATCCTCCCAATTTATTGCGTTTGCCTAAAGGGTGTCCATTCCAGCCGCGTTGTCCTCATGCGATGGAGATCTGCAATAATGCGCCGCCACTTGAAGCGTTCAGTCCTGGTCGCTTGCGCGCCTGTTTTAAACCGGTGGAGGAACTGCTATGAATGCTGTGATTGAACAACGTAAAGTTCTCCTCGAAATCGCCGATCTGAAAGTACATTTTGATATCAAAGAAGGAAAGCAGTGGTTCTGGCAACCGCCGAAAACCCTGAAAGCGGTGGACGGCGTTACGCTACGCCTGTATGAAGGCGAAACGCTGGGCGTGGTGGGCGAATCCGGCTGCGGCAAGTCGACGTTTGCGCGCGCCATTATTGGTCTGGTGAAGGCGACAGACGGTAAAGTCGCCTGGCTGGGAAAAGATCTGCTGGGCATGAAAGCGGATGAGTGGCGCGAGGTGCGCAGCGATATCCAGATGATTTTCCAGGACCCGCTGGCGTCACTCAACCCGCGAATGACGATTGGCGAAATTATCGCTGAACCGCTGCGCACTTATCATCCTAAACTTTCGCGCCAGGACGTGCGTGACCGCGTGAAAGCCATGATGCTGAAAGTGGGGCTGTTGCCGAATCTCATCAACCGTTATCCCCATGAATTTTCCGGGGGGCAGTGCCAGCGCATCGGTATCGCCCGGGCATTGATCCTGGAACCTAAGCTCATTATTTGCGATGAGCCGGTGTCGGCGCTGGACGTTTCTATTCAGGCGCAGGTGGTGAATTTGCTCCAGCAGTTACAGCGAGAGATGGGGCTGTCGTTGATTTTTATTGCGCACGACCTGGCGGTCGTAAAGCACATATCCGATCGTGTCCTGGTGATGTATCTCGGTCATGCAGTAGAATTGGGCACCTATGATGAGGTGTACCATAATCCACTGCATCCTTATACCAAAGCGCTGATGTCGGCGGTACCGATTCCCGATCCCGATCTGGAGCGAAATAAGAAGATACAATTGCTGGAGGGCGAATTACCTTCGCCCATTAACCCGCCTTCCGGCTGCGTGTTCCGTACACGCTGTCCGATAGCCGGGCCAGAATGCGCGCAAACGCGACCGGTGCTGGAAGGGAGTTTTCGCCATGCCGTTTCCTGCCTTAAAGTAGACCCGTTATAATCGCAAGGGCTGACAATTCGTCAGCCCTTCTTTTAGGTGAGGTTACCGTGTCACTTTCTTTGTCGTCGGTTCGCCGTCGTCTTTATCATAATCTGTTCGATTTGACTACGCGCTCAGGTCGCCGTTTTGAAGGGTTATGCGCGCTGTTTGCGCTGCTTAGCGTACTGGTTATTTTTGTTGAATCAGGCGTAGGAACGGAATATCACCTGACATTTGATGAATGGCATATTTTTGTCTGGCTGGAGCTCTGCGTTACCCTGATATTTACCGGTGAATACTTGCTCAGACTGTTTAGCTGGCCCGAACCGGCAAAATACGTTTTTAGTTTCTGGGGATTTATTGATCTGGTGACGATTTTGCCGCTGTACGTCATGTGGCTGTGGCCGGAAATTAGCCTGAACTATATGTTTGCCTGGCGCGCAATGCGAGCGATTCGCGTGCTGCGTATTCTTAAACTGCTACGCTTTATGCCATCTCTGCGGGTATTCTGGAGCGCCATTATTAGCGCGCGTCATCAGCTTATTCTGTTCTATTCATTTATTGCGATCGTGATGATTATTTTCGGTGCCCTGATGTATCTTATTGAAGGACCGAAATATGGCTTTACGACGCTTAATGCCTCGGTGTATTGGGCGATAGTGACAGTCACAACCGTGGGGTACGGTGATATTACGCCGCATACGCCGCTGGGACGTATTGTCGCGTCGGTGCTTATTTTGATTGGCTATTCGGTGATTGCGATTCCTACAGGACTGATTACCACGCACATGAGCAGCGCGTTTCAAAAACGTCACTGGCAGCGAAAATGTCCGCAGTGCCAGCAAAGCCAGCATGAACATAGCGCGCAATATTGTAACCGATGCGGCAGTAAGCTACCGGATTAAACAGGCTTGCCGGAGGGCGCAATCAGACGCCATCCGGCCTGAACCGCTTATTCGCGCCAGAGAATATGGCACAGCTTGTGGTCCTTTTCCCGGCACAGCAGAACGCGGGCGAAAATGTCGTTAATTTCGCCGTCTTCGGTATCCGCCAGGCCAATTACCACCTCGGCAAAAAAGTCTGGATTCAGGTCAAAATCGACGTGCTCTTGCCAGTCTTCAGCGGGATCAAACAACTCCGCGCCGCCGCGCTCCTCGAATTGCAAATTGAACAGAATGATATCAGCCGGATCAAGATTATCCGCCGCCAGCTCAAGAAAAATATCGTAAGCCTGCTCAAGTGTTTCGTCTTCAGTCAGGCGATTGTTCAGATCCATTTCCATAGTGACTACCTGTTTACTCATGTTGGTCACGTTTTACAGCAATGGACTAAAGAAGTAAAACAATCGCTCGGTAATACGCTGCCATAACGGACGTTTTACCCACAAACGCGCATCTAACAGGCGGGAGCGCGAAATATAATCGTCCTGTACCGCAGCCAGATCGGCGCCGAAACCCGTATCATCAATGACCAGCGTAATCTCGAAATTAAGCCACAGGCTACGCATGTCGAGATTCACGGTACCGACCAGGCTCAGTTCGCCATCGACCAGCACGCTTTTAGTATGTAACAGCCCGCCTTCGAACTGATAGATTTTCACGCCCGCCGCCAGTAACTCACTAAAAAAGGCGCGACTGGCCCAGCCGACGAGCAGTGAATCGTTTTTACGGGGCAGGATAATACTGACATCCACGCCGCGCTGCGCAGCGGTACAAATGGCGTGCAGCAGATCGTCGCTGGGGACGAAATATGGCGTGGTCATAATTAAATATTCGCGCGCAGCATAGGTGGCGGTTAATAGTGCCTGGTGAATGAGATCTTCCGGAAAACCAGGACCGGAAGCAATGGTATGAATGGTATGCCCGCTGGCCTGCTCAAACGGCATAATATTCACGTCCGGCGGGGGAGGCAGAATGCGTTTACCCGTCTCGATTTCCCAATCGCAGGAGTAAACAATCCCCATTGCTGTCGCCACGGGGCCCTCCATCCGCGCCATCAAATCGACCCATTGCCCAACGCCGGCATCCTGTTTGAAAAAACGCGGATCCACCATATTCATACTGCCGGTATAGGCGATGTAATTGTCAATCATCACCATTTTACGGTGCTGGCGAAGATCCATACGGCGTAAAAAGACGCGCATCAGATTCACCTTCAACGCCTCTACGACTTCAATGCCAGCGTTACGCATCATGGCCGCCCAGGGGCTGCGGAAGAAAGCGACGCTACCCGCGGAATCCAGCATAAGCCGGCAGTGGATGCCGCGGCGGGCGGCGGCCATTAACGATTCAGCGACCTGATCCGCCATGCCGCCTGGCTGCCAGATGTAAAACACCATTTCGATATTATGCCGCGCCAGTTGGATATCGCGAATAAGCGCCTGCATGACATCATCGGAGTCGGTAAGCAATTGCAACTGGTTGCCTTTGACGCCCGCAATCCCCTGACGTCGTTCGCACAGCTTAAACAAGGACGATGCGACGCTACTGTTTTCTTGCGCGAAAATGTGTTTGCAGGCTTTGAGGTCATTCAACCATTTGGCGGTAGACGGCCACATGGCGCGGGCACGCTCGGCGCGACGTTTGCCTAAATGCAATTCGCCCACGGACAAATAGGCGATGATCCCGACCAGCGGAAGGATATAGATGATTAACAACCAGGCCATTGCGGAGGGAACTGCGCGCCGTTTCATTAGAATACGTAATGTGACGCCGGCAATGAGAACCCAGTATCCCAAAATGACCAGCCAACTCACCACGGTGTAGAAGGTTGTCATAACTTTAAAAATCCTTTAGAAAGCGTGTTGTTAAGAGTTTACGCGTCAGGATTCACATGGCAAATAAAAACACGGGAAAAGCGCTGGTCTGCATCCGGCGAGGGGGTATAATGGCGCTTCTGTTACAGTGAGAGTCGTAAACATGAAGCGTAGTAGAACGGAAGTGGGGCGCTGGCGAATGCTACGTCAGGCGAGCCGCCGTAAAGCGCGTTGGCTTGAAGGGCAATCACGCCGTAATATGCGTATCCATACTATCAGGAAATGCATCTTTAATCGTCAGCGTAATTCATTACTCTTTGCGATTCACGGTGTGTGAGCCAGAAAGGGCACCGTATGCGGTGCCCAACAGGCCATACTTTTCAAAAGATCTTCTTATACGGTTTGACCGAAACCTGCGCATAGACGCCCGCTGCGACGTAGGGGTCCGCATCAGCCCAGGATTGCGCCGCTTCTAAAGATTCAAATTCAGCAATCACCGTTGACCCGGTAAATCCGGCTACCCCAGGATCGTTACTGTCCACTGCGGGCATCGGCCCGGCAGTTAATAATCGCCCTTCATCATGCAGAAGTTGCAGGCGCGCCAGATGCGCGGGCCGTACCGAGAGGCGTTTTTCAAGCGAGTTGGCATTGTCCTGAGCGTAAATAACATACAGCACGGGTAGAGCTCCTTAATCGGTAAAAGTTGCTGATTACGTTATTGGAAAGGGCATTTAACTGCAATGTAAAGATACCGACTTTGTTAAACATGCACATTTTGTGTGGTGTTTTTGTGCGATATCATCTTTTAAATGCCGCTATCGGCAATGCCTTATTGAATATGATTGCTATTTGCATTTAAAATTCAGCTCTGGTTTTTCAACTGAAACGATTATGACTTCAATGACCCTTGATTTACCTCGTCGCTTTCCCTGGCCGACATTCCTTTCCGTAGGCATTCATGGTGCTGTAGTGGCAGGTTTGCTCTATACCTCGGTACATCAGGTTATTGAATTGCCTGCGCCAGCGCAGCCTATCACGGTGACAATGGTTTCACCCGCCGACCTGGAGCCGCCCCAGGCGGTTCAGCCGCCGCCGGAGCCGGTGGTTGAACCCGAACCGGAGCCAGAGCCGATCCCTGAACCGCCTAAAGAAGCGCCCGTGGTGATTGAGAAACCCAAACCTAAACCAAAACCCAAGCCAAAACCGAAACCGGAACCGGTGAAAAAGGTTGAAGAGCAGCCGAAGCGCGAAGTCAAACCAGCCGCGCCGCGTCCTGCCTCACCGTTTGAAAATAGCGCCCCGGCGCGGCCAACAAGCAGCACCGCCTCGGCGACCAGCAAGCCGGCGGTGAGCGTGCCCACTGGACCTCGCGCTCTGAGCCGTAACCAGCCGCAGTATCCGGCGCGAGCACAGGCGTTACGTATTGAAGGCCGCGTAAAGGTGAAGTTTGACGTGACCTCTGCTGGGCGAGTGGAAAATGTACAGATTCTATCCGCGCAGCCAGCCAATATGTTTGAGCGTGAAGTTAAGAATGCGATGCGCAAATGGCGCTATGAAGCAGGCAAGCCGGGTTCCGGGCTGGTGGTCAATATTATCTTCCGTCTGAACGGTACGGCGCAGATTGAGTAATCTCTGGCGCCGCCAGCCAGGAATATACCATCACCTGCTGGCGGCGTAAGCGGGTATACTTAACCCTGAACCGGGAGCGGGCGAGGTTTACCGTCCGGATCGACGGCAACATAAATAAACAGCGCCTCGGTGGCCTTGTAGCGCTGTCCAATCGGTTCTGACGCGACTTTTTTCACCCAGACTTCAATATTGATGCTAATAGACGTCGTACCGCGTTTAACGCAGCGCGCGTAGCAGCATACGACATCGCCAACCGCGACGGGGCGCAGAAATGTCATTCCTTCCACGCGTACGGTTACAACCCGACCGTGCGCGATCTCTTTGGCCAGTATCGCGCCGCCAATATCCATTTGCGACATCAGCCAGCCGCCAAAAATATCGCCGTTCGCATTGGTATCGGCAGGCATGGCCAATGTACGTAAAACCAGCTCGCCCTGAGGAGTATTATCCATTGTTGTCATTGTAAAACCGACTATCAGAAAAAATTACAGCCGCGATGCTACTATGAATTTTGTGTGGAGAATAGTGGGAATAAAGGTACTGACGGGAAAGCGCAGGGCGTAAAGGCGGAGAAAATATCGCCAGGCGTTCGCAGTCTGGCGATGATAAGTCACGGGAGGGTTATGATTTATCTTCCTGTGGCAGATGCCGGTAGATATAGACGCCGCTCAGCAGGGTAAAAATGAGCGTCAGCGCCGTGAGTCCAAAGACCTTAAAGTTAACCCAGATATTTTGCGGCAACCAGAAGGCGATATAAATGTTAGCCAGACCGCACGCAATAAAAAACAGCGCCCACGCCAGGTTCAGCTTTGACCAGACCTGCTGCGGCAACGCCAGTTCTTTACCTAACATACGTTGGATTAACGGTTTTTTCATCACCCACTGGCTTATTAACAGCGCGCCGGCGAACAGCGCATAAATAACCGTCACCTTCCATTTAATAAATTCATCGTTATGGAAGAAGAGCGTCAGACCGCCGAAGACGGCAACCAGAACAAAGGTAATCAGCGCCATCTTCTCTATTTTCCGATAGCGCACCCAGCTATAAATCAGCACGATTGCCGTCGCGACAATCAGTGCGGAGGTCGCCGCATAGATGTCATAAAGTTTATAAAACGCAAAAAAGACAACCAGCGGTAAAAAATCCAGAAACTGCTTCATTCTTCGATTCCATCATCAACGAGCGTCGAATGCGCCGCGTAACGGCGCATTGCGGATTATTGGCGAATCAACATATACAGGCGGAATAAGTAGATAAGCAATACTGCGGAAATCAGATTGCTCAACGTATTCGCCAGTACAGCGCCTACATTTGGGGTCAGTACAGCGAAGCTGGGCGCGAACAGCAATAGCAATGTTTTAGCCAGTAACCAGCCTATCACCGCGGGCGCGACCAGTCTCATGTTAGCCCAGGCTAAACGCATACTGCTGCGCATTGCGGCAAACACGCCCATTTTCTCTTCAACCAACATCACTGGCGCAAGCGCCAGCACAATGGCCATAATAATCCCCGGAACGACAATCAGCATTATACCGATTTGCACTAACAGGGTAGTCAGAAAAATGAGAATAAACAGTTTAGGCAATGCAGGGGCGCTGGCGCCGATAGCGCGCAGCGCGCTAACCCGATGTCCCGCTGAAACTAACTGAATCATCAGGATGATACCGCCGGCCAGAATAGCGTTGCCGATAAGCCCGGAAAACGTCGAGGCGGCAGAGGCGCGCAACAGGATCTGCTGCTGCTCCGGCGTCATATTTTGTACCAGCTCAAACAGGCCAGCGCTGCCTGCCAGATGTTCTCCTTCACTGAGTTGCGCGATTTGCGCATCGCTGGGTGAAAAGGCATGACCTAAGACCACCGTGATAAATGCGCACAGCAACGAAACCAGCAAGATAGTAATAAATTGATTTCGGAAAAAATTTCCGGCGTCACGGTAAACGGACTTCGCCGTGATAGACATGCACTCTCCTTGAGTTTTGCAGGTGTTAATTTGCGGGCAATTGTACCCTGGATAACTCTACAGTGGCAGCATCAGCAGTTGTATGGAAAAGCATATCTTTGTAAAGCGGCGGTAATCCGTATCGCGCGCGGGCGCGATTGCACGCCTCATTCACTTCGCCTCCTTCGCCCGATATCGAAAATTCGCGACAGGTTGAAGGGCGGTTTTCATAAATAGCGCAACTGACGTTTTCACCCGGCGTGCCAATTAGCGCTTTACAGTGCGGCTGTTTTTGGTTTGTACCGGCCATACAACGTAAAAAAGGGGTAACAGGCTCGGTTAATGATGCCGGAACGCGTCCGCTGGCATCGTCGCCTTCAGCCCAATAAAAGGAGACACGAAAATAGGCACAACAGGCACCGCATGTCATGCATGGGTTAAGAACGCTCATGATTCACCTGCAAAAAACTCACGTATCAATAGATTACAACGGAAATTAATCTGTCCCGCAGTGTTCGCGAATCTTAACGCCACGCGCCATTGCGGGACATTGATTACCTTAGCCAGCCTTTATCGCCAGGGCAACAGGAGCAGACAAATATTTGCATAGCGTGAATATGTCAAAATTGATCTGAATTCCTATAACCAGGATTTTCAATACAAGTTCTAAATTAATCTGGATCAATAAATGTTAAATTATAAGAACAAATGTGATCTGTGTTAGATCACTTATTACTTCATTGTGGGTATATTCATCACGCTTTTATAACCATAACGATGGAGCGGGTATGAAAAAATTTACAGTGGCGGCACTGGCGTTAACAACTCTTCTCTCAGGCAGCGCGTTCGCGCACGAAGCCGGAGAATTCTTTATGCGTGCAGGTCCGGCAACCGTCAGACCTACAGAAGGGGCGGGTGGTACGCTGGGGCATTTAAACGGGTTTGATGTGAGTAATAACACGCAACTCGGCCTGACATTCACTTACATGGCGACGGACAATATCGGGGTTGAATTGCTGGCGGCCACGCCGTTCCGCCATAAGGTGGGTACGGGCGCGACGGGTGATATCGCCACGGTCCACCTGTTACCGCCAACGTTAATGGCGCAGTGGTATTTCGGCGATTCCAGCAGCAAAGTGCGTCCTTATGTCGGCGTGGGGGTGAACTACACCACCTTCTTCGATAACGACTTTAACGATAATGGTAAAAAGACCGGGCTGTCCGATCTGAGCTTTAAGGATTCCTGGGGCGCGGCAGGGCAAGTTGGGGTAGATTACCTGATTAACCGCGACTGGTTAATTGGCGCCTCTGTCTGGTACATGGATATTGATACTACCGCCAATTATAAAATGGGCGGCGTGCAGCAGCATGACAGCGTGCGTCTGGACCCATGGGTATTTATGTTCTCGGCAGGCTATCGTTTCTAATCGCGTGATGTTGTGACGAAAAAAGACCCCGCCAGGCGGGGTCAAAAAAGGACATGACACACGGATTTTACTTGTCGGAACTCACTTGTCTTCTTTCGGTTCGCCGCAGCCTAGTTCTGCGCCAGTGAGAGGATCAACGGTGGGGTCCGATTTCGTTCTTTCTGCCATCGCTTTGAGCAGCGCCAACTGCTCGCGCGGCAATTTCACTGTCGCCAGGCCATCGCCGCCATCAACAGCAGGCATCGGTTCTGCGACATAGTTGAAGTTCTCATCGCTATTCCAGCTACCTCGCGGATCGTCGCCTTGCGACATGTTGTAGTACACGTCGGTATACTGTTCTACCGGCGGTAATTTACCCGGCGGGAAGTTGTTACGAATCGAATACAGCGCCTTTTCAAAAGAGAGCTGGTGCGCGACTTCACGGGTCATTAAGAAACTGAGCGTGTCTTTTACGCCAGGATCGTCGGTCAGATTAATCAGGCGTTCATAAATGATCTTCGCTCGCGCCTCTGCCGCGATGTTTGAGCGTAGATCGGCTGTGACTTCGCCGATAGTATCAATATAAGCCGCGGTCCACGGTACGCCGCCGGAGTTTGTCAACGCCGGGCCGCCGCCATACAGCAGAGAGGTGATATGGCTGTCATTACCATTCTGCGTCAGCGAGCGATAAAGTTCCGCTTCGCTTTCGGTGCCTTCCGCCAGCTCGCCTTTAGCGCCTTTATTAAGCATTCCTACCAGTGAGCCGATAATTTCCAGATGACTCAGCTCCTCGGTGGCGATGTCCATTAACATTTCTCTACGACCGGCATCATCATCGCTTAAACCTTGCGTGAAGTAGCGGCAGGCGGCCGCCAGTTCGCCCTGCGGGCCGCCAAACTGTTCCAGCAGCAGGTTCGCTAATCCAGGATTAGGTTCGCTCACTCGCACAGTATATTGAAGTTGTTTTACGTGTCGAAACATATTGCCTCCTGCTTATTATTTATTTTTTGGCTTCAACGCCATCTGCTTCAGATCGCAGTAAAAATTGTTCCGTTGTCTGCGGAATATGTTTGATAAGCCAGTCAGCCATTTGCATTTCTTCTTTCAGAATGGCTTCAATCGTCGGAATTGAGGCAGTGTCACCAGCTTTTTTTGCCGCCGCCAGCAGGGAGGTATAACAAGCAATTTCGAACTGCTCGAAAACATAACCGCTAATTGAACCTTTGACAATTTCATCGGAAGGGAACATGCCACCGATAGATTGCCCCATTGCTGCCATTTTACTCATGGAGTCTTTCAACACCGAACGGGAAATGCCATTACGGTCCAACACTTCTTCGAGCATGGTAATTTGATGTTTGGTTTCACTAATATGTTGTTCAATTCTGGCTTTTATATCAGGATAATTTTCAATACGGCTGGCCATAGATTCAAGCATCGATTCTGCCTGTTTTTCCATGGCATGGGCGTCACGAAGCCAGTCATGATAATGTTCAGTATAATTCATTTTACATTCCTCAATGCGTGATAATCTGCTCCGATAATAAAATCGGAATCATGCAAGCTGATAATTAAAAATATTATTTCGATTTGCGTTCAGCACTTTTATTAACATTGCTGACTGCTAAATCGGTAAGTTTTAAATCAGTTTGTTTTTCCTCGTCGAGGGTTTCTTTGAGCAGTTTTAATGCTTTGCTATAGCCGAGCTGCTCGGCCAGGGTGGCTAGCGTGCCGTAGCTGGCGATTTCGTAATGCTCGACTTTTTGCGCCGCGGCGATAAGCGCTGCATCGCGTACTTCGTTTTTCTCCGTACTTTCGATGACTTCATTGGCTTCTTCAATCAGCCCTTCCATAGCGACGCATTTCATTCTTTTCAGTTTAATGCCAGATTCAGATTCGACGATCTGATCAATACGTTCAATCTGACCCTGGGTTTCTTCAAGATGAGATTGAAAGGCCTGGCTTAATTTTTCATTGGACGTGGCTCTGGCAAGTTTAGGAAGAGCCTTGGTTAATTGTTTTTCTGCACTATAGGTATCTGAAAGTAGATGGATAAAAAGGTCTTCAACGGTTTTGATATTCATAAATCTAATTCTCCTGGGCAAAATACTGCGAGCCAGAAGACTCGCAGATTGCTTGATAAAAGCATGTGTTATATTTACATTACAGTAAATCAGGAATTATCGGATTTACGTCCGCCGTGACTATTCTGACCACCTTTTTTACCGGCTTCAGAAGCTCGTTGCGGATCGTTTTTGAAATTCCCGCCGCTATGCTGACCGCCTTTGCGGCCCGCTTCAGATGCTTTTTCACGATTCTCGGCGAAATTTCCTGAACCACCACGATGTTCGGCCATATTATTTCTCCTGTCTCGTTGCTTGCTGAAAAAATCGGTTTTAACCGTGTCGACACCCTATTAAAATTAGTTGGTTAAACCGATTAGTCAAATTGACGGAAATAGTTGTGATTTACCGCGTAAATAACGCACAAAAAATGGTTTAGAGATAATATATTCTATATTTTCTTTTAGAATAAGCGATTTAACAGAAAATGCTTTGCATTGTTATTAATAACAAGAGTCACTATCTGCGGCCCTGGAAACGTTAATGCATTGTTTGTTGACATTTCTTTACATAAAGGCGGGGGAAATTGACGTGAAAACGCTAAATTTTTCGGCGTGATTAGGAGTTTTCTTAGCAAAAATTGACTTCAGACTTTTTGAAAGCTAGACGGGGAATAACACCAAAAAGATTGATGATGTACGCCTGAATCGTGATTCTGGTTCGGCGCCAGCCACTCATTAAGCCGCCAGCGTTATGCTGACGGCTTAACCCGTTATGCGCGGCTGGCGGCTTTCATGGCTGAGACAAAGGACCTGAGCTCCGCCAACATCTGTTCGGGAGACGCGAGGTTTTTCTCGATAATCTTGACAATGGCTGAGCCGGAGATAGCGCCAGCCGCCCCGGCACGCACGGCCGCAGACACCTGTTCCGGCGAGGAGATACCGAAGCCCTGTAACGCAGGCGCGGCATGGTACTCTTTAAGCTTCTCAATGAGATGATGCAACGGCAATGCGCCACGGTTTTCCGCGCCGGTGACGCCCGAACGCGAAAGCAGGTAGGTGTAACCGCGGCCGTAAGATGCGACCTGGCGCAGAAGATCGTCATCCGCATTTGGCGGGCAGATGAAGATCGGCGCGATATTATGCCGTAACGCCGCCTGGCGGAAGGGGGCCGATTCTTCAACCGGGACATCTGCGACCAGCACGGAATCTACGCCAACCTGTTCACAGCGGGCATAGAACGCATCTATGCCGTTATTGAACACCAGATTCGCGTACATTAGCAGGCCAATCGGAATGGTCGGGTGTTTTTCACGAATCAGCGCCAGCATTTCAAAACACTGAGCCGGCGTGACGCCAGCGGCGAAGGCGCGTAAGTTCGCATTCTGGATGGTAGGGCCATCGGCCAGCGGATCGGAGAAGGGAACACCCAGTTCCAGAGCGTCGGCGCCAGCGTCAATCAGTGTGTCGATAATTTTCAGTGACTGTTCAATGCCAGGGTCGCCCAGGGTCACGAAGGGGACAAAAGCGCCTTCCCGGCGATCGTTGAGCTGTGCAAATAAATTTTCGTAGCGTTCCATCAGATTTCCCCTCGCGCTTTCAGGATATCGTGTACGGTAAAGATGTCTTTATCTCCGCGGCCAGAGAGATTGACCACCAGCAGTTGCTCTTTTTCCGGCTGCTCGCGCATCATTTTCAGCGCGTGCGCCAACGCGTGGGAGGATTCCAGCGCCGGGATAATTCCCTCATGGCGGCACAACGTTTTGAAGGCTTCCAGCGCCTCATCATCGGTAATGGAGACATAATCCGCGCGTCCGATGCTGTTCAGGTACGCATGTTGCGGCCCAACGGATGGGAAATCGAGCCCGGCGGAAATGGAATAGGACTCTTCAATTTGCCCGTCCGCTGTTTGCATCATCGGCGCTTTCATCCCGAAATAGATGCCAACGCGACCATGTTTAAGCGGCGCGCCATGCTCGCCGGTTTCAATACCGTGACCGCCAGGTTCAACGCCTATTAGCCCGACGCTGGTATCATTAATAAAATCCGCAAACATCCCGATAGCGTTTGAGCCGCCACCGACGCAAGCGATAACGGCATCTGGCAGACGGCCCTCTTTGTCGAGGATTTGCGCTTTCGTCTCTTCGCCAATCATGCGTTGGAACTCGCGAACGATGGTGGGATAGGGATGCGGTCCTGCCGCCGTGCCGAGCATATAGTGCGCGGTTTCGTAACTACCGGACCAGTCGCGCAGAGCCTCGTTACAGGCATCTTTTAGCGTAGCGGAGCCGCTATGAACCGGGATGACCTCAGCGCCCATCAGACGCATACGGAAGACGTTCGGCGACTGGCGCTCAACGTCTTTGGCGCCCATATAGATACGGCATTTCAGACCCAGCAGGGCGCTGGCGAGCGCAGAGGCGACGCCGTGCTGACCGGCGCCGGTTTCAGCGATAATCTCGCTTTTCCCCATCCGTTTGGCCAGCAGCGCCTGACCCAGTACCTGATTGGTTTTGTGTGCGCCGCCGTGCAGTAAATCTTCGCGCTTTAAATACAACGTGGTACGCGTACCGGCGGTAATGTTCTGGCATTTCGTCAGCGCGGTGGGGCGTCCCGCGTAGTTTTTTAGCAGATCGGCGAATTGCGCCTGAAATTCAGGATCTTTTTGCGCGCTGACGAAGGCCTCTTCAAGCTGGTTCAGCGCAGGCATCAGGATCTGCGGCACATACATGCCGCCGAATTCACCAAAGTAGGGATTGAGAAGTGTTGTCATGTTTTTTCCTTAATATGCGCGCAGTGTCTGAAAAACTGAGGCCAGAAGACGAGCATCTTTGATGCCCGGCTGTGACTCCACACCTGAATTAAAATCGAGACCGGCACAGCCGACTTGCGCCGCCTGGACGCAGTTATCGGCCGCCAGCCCGCCCGCCAGTAATACATTATCCAGCGGTTGCCCCTGTAGCAGTGACCAGTCGAAGCGCTGCCCGCTGCCGCCTTGCCCATTGTCGAAAATGTATTTATCGACATGGTGGTAATCGCGTGCGGGAAGGGCATTGCTAACGCTCAGCGCCTTCCAGATTTGCACATTGCGCGGCAACGCCTCGCGCAGCGCGTTGACATACGCCTGGTCTTCGCTGCCATGTAGCTGTACGGCAGAAAGCGACAGGACGGCGGCTTTCTGGCAAACATCGGCGATATCAGCGTTCTTGAAAACGCCGACATACTGCAATGGCGCGCCGCTTATCACTTCTCGCGCCTGCTCAACGCTAACCGCGCGCGGAGATGAGGGCACAAAAATCAACCCGCCATATATTGCGCCTGCGTCACAGGCCGCTTTAGCGTCCTGGGCGCGGGTCAGGCCGCAGACTTTATTTTCGCCAAGCAGCACGCGACGGACGGCGGCGTTAAGATCGTCATGCGCCATTAACGCCGAGCCAATTAAAAAACCGTTGGCGAAGTGGCTCAGTTCGCGTACCTGCCCATAGGTGTTAATCCCGGACTCGCTGATGACAGTCACGCCGTGGCCCAGTTTTGGCGCCAGCTGGCGGGTGCGATTCAAATCAATCGACAGATCGCGCAGATCGCGATTGTTGATACCTACCACTTTTGCGCCTAACGCTATCGCGCGCTCCCGTTCTTCGTCATTACTGACCTCCGTGAGCACGCCCATTTTCAGACTGTGCGCGACGGCGGAGAGTTGGCGATACTGTTCGTCATCCAGAACCGAGAGCATCAGTAAACAGGCATCGGCCTGATAGTAACGGGCAAGGTAGATCTGATAGGGATCGATAATAAAATCCTTACACAGAATCGGCTGCGGCGCGCTTTGGCTAACGACCGGCAGAAAATCGAAGCTCCCCTGAAAATATTTTTCGTCGGTGAGCACCGAGATCGCCGAGGCGTAATGTTTATAAATACTGGCAATACGCGCCGGATCGAAATCGTCGCGAATCACGCCTTTTGATGGCGATGCTTTCTTACACTCCAGAATAAAGGCGGTACGCGCGCCCTGGAGCGCATCATAAAAATGGCGTGTACTTGGCTGGATCTCATTTTGAAAGCTGGCCAGCGGCTGTTGCTGTTTGCGGGCTTCTACCCAAATCGCCTTGTCTACGACGATTTTCGCTAAAACGGTTTGCATTATTTACCCTCTTGCCGCCAGTGCGGTGACTCTGTCATATGCGGTGCCGTTGCGCAGAACATCAAGCACGGTTTGCGCGTTGGCCTTGAGATCTTCCTGACCATGCAGACGCATCAGCATCGCCACGTTGGCGGCGACGGCGGCCTCATGCGCGGCATCGCCTTTACCTTGTAATAACCGCGTCAGAATGTCACGGTTTTCTTCCGGCGTGCCGCCAGCCAACTGATCCTGATGGTAAGGCGTCAGGCCAAAATCCTCCGCCGTAAGTTGATAGCTTTTAATTTCGCCGTCATGCAGCTCCGCGACAATCGTCGGCGCATGGAGCGAAACCTCATCCATGCCGCCGCTATGTACCACCGCCGCGCGCTGATAGCCCAGTACCCGTAAGGTTTCCGCAATCGGCAGCACCAGTTCCGGGCTATAGACGCCAATCAATGCCAGCGGCGGATGCGCCGGGTTGATCAGCGGGCCGAGTACGTTGAACAGGGTTCGCGTTTTTAACTGTTGGCGAACCGGCATCGCGTGACGGAATCCGGTGTGATATTTCGGCGCAAACAGGAAACAGACGCCCAGTTCATCTAACGCCTGACGTGATTTATCGGCGTTCATATCCAGATTAATACCGAACGCCGCCAGCAGATCAGATGACCCCGATTTGCTGGACACGCTACGGTTGCCGTGTTTCGCCACTTTCAGTCCACAGGCCGCTGCGACAAAGGCGCTGGCGGTAGAGATATTGATACTGTTACTGCCATCGCCGCCGGTACCAACGATATCCGCAAACAGATACTCCGGGCGCGGGAACGGGGCGGCATTTTCCAGCAACGCAGTGGCGGCGCCGGCAATTTCATTGGGATGCTCGCCGCGAATTTTCATGCTCACCAGCGCGGCGGCGAGCTGTTCAGGCTTAAGTTCGCCGCGGACGACCGCCGAAAACAACTGATGGCTCTCTTGTTGCGTCAGTGTTTGCGCCTGATAGAGTTTCTCCAGAATCGGCTGTAGGGTGTTGGTCGGTTCCAGCTTTTGCTGCGCCCAGGCTAATGTTTGCTCCAGTAGACGAGCGCCCTGTGTCGTCAGGATGGACTCAGGATGAAATTGAAAACCGCAAACGCGATCCGCATCATGACGTACCGCCATCACCATGCCGTTGAAATGGGCGTTAATGGTCAGCCCGGCAGGAACATTACTGCCGACCAGCGAATGATAACGCGCGACCGGTAGCGGATTCGCCAGCCCGGCGAACATCGCCTGACCGTCATGCTCAATGCTGGAGGCTTTGCCATGCAGGATTTCTCCCGCCTGACCGACATAACCGCCGTAAGCTTCGACAATCGCCTGATGCCCCAGACAAATGCCGATGATCGGTAACTTGCCGCGTAGTCGGGTCAGCAGCTCCGGCATACAGCCTGCCTCGCTGGGAACGCCCGGACCGGGGGAGAGCATTAGCACCGGATTTTTCATTGTCGCCAGGCGATCGATAAGCGTCTGTGCCGGAATATGGTTACGGTAAATCACCACATTATGACCGTTGGTCCGTAGCTGATCTGCCAGGTTCCAGGTAAACGAGTCGATGTTATCGAGCAGCAGAATATCAGCCATCAGAAGGTCTCCTGTGCATGATGCGCGGTGGCGATAGCACGCAATACGGCGCGCGCTTTATTACGGGTTTCATCGGCTTCAGACTGCGGAACAGAGTCCAGCACGATTCCGGCGCCCGCCTGTACGGTGGCGATACCGTTCTCCACCAGCGCGGAGCGGATAACAATACAGGTGTCCAGATCGCCGTGGGCGGTGAAGTAACCGACCGCGCCGCCATAGCTGCCGCGGCGCTGTCCTTCCGCATCGGCAATCAACTGCATGGCGCGTACTTTCGGCGCGCCGCTCAGGGTGCCCATGTTCATGCAGGCGCGATAGGCGTGCAGCGCGTCGAGATCGTGACGCAGTTCGCCCACCACCCGGGAAACCAAATGCATCACGTACGAATAGCGGTCAACTTTTGTCAGGTCGGCAACGTAGCGACTGCCCGGCGTACAGATGCGCGCCAGGTCATTGCGCGCCAGATCGACCAGCATCAGATGTTCGGAAAGCTCTTTATGGTCGGTACGCATGTCCAGCTCAATACGGCTGTCGAGATCTCTGTCCAGCGTACCATCGGCGCGGCGACCGCGTGGACGGGTACCCGCGATGGGGTAAATCTCAATCTGACGACTGGCGGCGTCATATTTCAGCGAGCTTTCCGGCGACGCGCCGAAAAGCGTGAAATCATTATCCTGCATAAAGAACATATACGGGCTGGGGTTGCTCTTTTTCAGCACGTAGTAGGCAGCCAACGGCGACGGGCAGGGCAGTGAAAAGCGGCGCGACGGCACCACCTGAAATATCTCCCCCGCGCGGATGGCTTTTTGCAACTGGCGTACCACCGCGCCGAACGCGTCATCGCTCTGATTGCATTCACAGCGCATGTCCGGCACCGGCGTGACCGGCAACGGCGGCGCAGGCTGGGTTAACTGTTGGCTAAGGTACGCCAGGCGGGCGTTCAGGCGCTGTTTTTCCCGGTCGCTTGCGGTGAACAGACTGGCCTGAATACGGGTGCTTTTTTTCTGATGATCTATCACCATCAGCGTTTCCGCTAAATAAAAGCAGTAGTCCGGGCAGTTATTGCCAGCCTCAAGGTGTGGCAGCGCTTCAAAGCCAGCGACCAGGTCGTAGGCAAACAGACCGCCGAAAAACATAGCCTCCCGCTCTTGCGTCGGTATGTTCACCACTCCCTGTAACAGACGGAACGCATCAAATACCGACAGAGAGCATAAACGGGCGTCTTCATCTAATAATGGGCTGACGGGCGGAAAGCGTAGAATGCGACCGGCAGGCAGGACTTCGTTCTCCACGCCAGCGGGCAGGGCGGTATCCAGTAGCGGCAATAACGAGGCGCCATTATCAGATAACGCCTGAATAGTGACAGTGTCACCTAAAGCGGTAATGCGCAGCGCGCTATCTACCAGCAGCAGGCTTTTTAAATCGTCTTTACTGTCGATATCCGCGGATTCCAGCAGCAGCGTTGCCGGGCGATCGCCGCAGACCTGATGAAAAAGCGCCGTTGGGTTTTCCCGGTAGGCGGCATCGCAGGTCAACAGTTCGAGCGTGGGTTTTGGTGTTTGCATGGTTATTCTCATTATTTTGTTCAAAAAAAAGCCCGCTTAACAGGCGGGCCGGGTATCGTTTGGCTGATTACAGCTGTTCATACACCGCCCGCTATCAGGAAGTGCGCCACCAACCGTGTAATGCAAATGTCGCTGCCATTTTAGATACCCTCTTCATGTGAACTTTCGTACTAGTTAACTAGTTCGATGGAATAATGTCAACACCTATTTCAGTATATTTGCCGGAACCGTTATGATGTACATGACATACCTTTATCTCTATGGGAGCCGCCTTGAGCGACACGAATTACGCAGTGATTTACGATCTGCACAGTCATACCACGGCGTCCGATGGACTGTTGACGCCAGAAACATTAGTACACCGTGCGGTAGAGATGCGAGTCGGCACGCTGGCGATTACCGATCATGACACCACAGCCGCGATTCCTGCGGCAAGAGAAGAAATTTCACGTTGCGGGCTGGCCCTGAATCTTATTCCCGGCGTGGAGATTTCAACGGTCTGGGAGAATCATGAGATTCACATTGTGGGTCTGAATATTGATATTGCGCACCCGGCAATGCGCGATTTTCTGGCGCAGCAGACACATCGGCGTCAGGCGCGTGGTCGACTCATTGCGGAGCGTCTGGAAAAAGCCCATATTCCCGGCGCGTGGGAAGGGGCATTGAGACTGGCCAATGGCGGCGCGGTGACGCGCGGCCACTTCGCCCGCTTTCTGGTGGAGTGCGGCAAAGCCGCAACCATGGCGGATGTTTTTAAAAAATATCTCGCGCGTGGGAAAACCGGTTACGTTCCGCCGCAGTGGTGTACAATAGAACAAGCTATTGATGTCATTCATCATTCTGGCGGTAAGGCGGTGTTGGCCCATCCGGGACGCTACGACCTTAGCGCTAAGTGGCTGAAAAGATTAGTGGCATATTTTGCCGACCATCACGGCGACGCGATGGAAGTGGCGCAGTGCCAACAATCGCCCAATGAACGCACCCAACTGGCGACGCTTGCGCGTCAGCATCATTTATGGGCATCGCTTGGATCTGATTTCCATCAGCCCTGCCCGTGGATTGAGTTGGGGCGTAAACTCTGGCTGCCCGCTGGCGTTGAAGGCGTATGGCAGACATGGGAACAGCCGCAAATATCACAGTGAGGGAAGTATGAGCCAGTTTTTTTATATCCATCCGGATAACCCACAGCAACGGCTGATTAATCAGGCCGTCGACATTGTGCGTAAAGGCGGTGTTATTGTTTATCCAACCGATTCCGGCTATGCCCTTGGTTGTAAAATTGAAGACAAAGGCGCAATGGAGCGCATTTGCCGCATCCGTCATCTGCCGGACGGCCACAACTTCACGCTGATGTGCCGCGATTTGTCCGAGTTGTCGACCTACTCCTACGTCGACAACGTGGCGTTTCGTCTGATGAAAAACAATACGCCGGGTAACTACACCTTTATCCTGAAGGGGACAAAAGAGGTGCCGCGCCGTCTGTTGCAGGAAAAGCGTAAAACTATCGGCCTGCGCGTACCGTCAAACCCGATTGCGCTGGCGTTATTGGATACGCTGGGCGAACCGATGCTCTCGACGTCGTTGATGCTGCCTGGCAGCGACTTTACCGAGTCGGACCCGGAGGAGATTAAAGATCGGCTGGAGAAGCAGGTGGATCTGATCATCCACGGCGGTTACCTCGGTCAACAGCCTACCACGGTAATCGATTTGACCAATGACTCCCCGGTGGTGCTGCGCGAAGGCGTCGGCGACGTTACACCTTTCTTATAAGGGCGTAAGCCTGTATACTACGCGGCCTTAAAATGGCGCGGCAACGCGCCGTTCATTCTCCTGTTCGACGCCTGTGAAGGCGACACCTGAAGGAAGCTCTATGAGCGAAAAGTTACAAAAAGTGCTGGCGCGCGCTGGCCACGGCTCTCGCCGTGAAATCGAATCCATTATTGAAGCGGGACGTGTCAGCGTTGACGGTAAAATCGCCACGCTTGGCGATCGTGTTGAAGTCACTCCCGGTTTGAAAATCCGTATCGACGGTCACCTGATTTCGGTGAAAGAGTCGGCGGAACAAATTTGCCGCGTTCTGGCCTATTACAAACCAGAAGGTGAACTGTGTACCCGCAATGACCCTGAAGGGCGGCCAACCGTTTTTGATCGCTTACCGAAACTGCGCGGCGCACGGTGGATTGCGGTAGGACGTCTGGATGTCAACACCTGCGGGCTATTGTTATTTACCACCGACGGTGAACTGGCGAACCGCCTGATGCACCCTAGTCGTGAAGTTGAACGTGAATATGCCGTGCGCGTGTTCGGTCAGGTGGATGAATCGAAACTGCGTGATTTAAGCCGTGGCGTACAGTTGGAAGATGGTCCGGCGGCATTTAAGACCATTAAATTCAGCGGCGGCGAAGGCATTAACCAGTGGTATAACGTGACGCTGACGGAAGGGCGCAACCGCGAAGTTCGCCGACTGTGGGAAGCGGTAGGCGTTCAGGTCAGCCGTCTGATCCGCGTTCGTTACGGCGATATCCCGCTGCCGAAAGGCCTGCCGCGCGGCGGCTGGACTGAGCTCGACCTCGCGCAAACGAACTATCTGCGTGGTCTGGTAGAGCTCCCGCCGGAAACCTCGTCGAAGGTTGCCGTCGAAAAAGACCGTCGTCGTATGAAAGCGAACCAGATCCGTCGGGCGGTAAAACGCCACAGCCAGATAGCTGGCGGACGCCGCTCCGGTGGGCGTAATAACAACGGGTAATCTCTACCACGGTCTATAGGCCGAGAGTCATCAGACAAGAGGGTTTGTGCCGGATGGCGGCGCAAACGCCTTAATCCGGCCTACGGTTAATAATCAATTCCCATCTGGGCTTTTACGCCCGCGTCGAAAGCATGTTTAACCGGACGCAGTTCGCTGACGGTATCCGCAAGATCAAGAATATCTCGGTGACAGCCGCGACCTGTAATAATCACCGTCTGGTGACCAGGGCGCGCGTTTAGCGCGCTTATGACCTCTTCCAGCGGCAAATAGTCATACGCCACCATATAGGTCAGCTCATCCAGTACCACTATATCAAGCAGCGGATCGGCCAGCATCCGTTTCCCATGCTGCCAAACGGCCATACATGCTGCGGTGTCTGCCTCGCGATTTTGCGTCTCCCAGGTAAATCCCGTTGCCATTACCTGAAATTCGACGCCATGCGGTTCCAGCAGATTACGCTCGCCGTTGGGCCAGGTGCCTTTAATAAATTGCACCACGCCTACGTTTTTACCGTGTCCTACGGCGCGGGCGGCAGTCCCGAAAGCCGCCGTGGTTTTGCCCTTACCATTGCCAGTAAACACGATAATAATACCGCGCTCTTCCTGTGCCTGGGCGACACGGGCGTCAACCCGATCTTTTACCTTCTGCTGGCGCTGCTGATAACGTTCATCACTCATTGGGCGATTCCTGGTTTACGGCCCGGTTGGGCGTCAAAGGTCATACCGGTTTTACGGCGACTGTCGTCGCCCATAAGCCACAGGTAAAGCGGCATAATATCGGCAGGCGTTTTTAATTTCTGTGGATCTTCCGTCGGAAAGGCGCTGGCGCGCATACTGGTGCGCGTGCCGCCCGGGTTAATGCAGTTAACACGCAGAGAACGGTTCTGGTATTCGTCCGCCAGCACCTGCATCATTCCTTCAGTAGCAAACTTCGAGGTGGCATAGGCGCCCCAGTTAGCGCGCCCCTGACGGCCAACGCTTGATGACGTAAAGACCAGCGAGCCGGCATCGGACTTCAGCAATAACGGTAACAGCGCCTGGGTGAGCATAAAGGTGGCATTAACGTTTACCTGCATGACATCCTGCCAGATCTGCGGATCTTGTTCGCTCATTGGGCCGATTTCCCCCAGTAACCCGGCATTGTGCAGGACGCCATCCAGGCGGGGATAGTGCGCGGCGATGCGGTCGGCCACTTGCCGGCACTCTTCAGCGGTGCAGGTCAGCAGATCGAGCGTAAACCACTGTGGTTGAACATGTTGCTCGTCAGCAATGTGCTGCGCGACCCGACGCAGTTTCTCTTCGTTGCGTCCCAGCAGAATCACCGTTGCGCCGTAACGCGCATACGTAAGCGCGGCTTCCCGCCCAATGCCATCGCTGGCGCCAGTGACCAGAATAATGCGGTTTTGCAATAGATCTTGTTTCGGTTGGTAATGCATGGCTACTCCTCAACGGTGTGGTGCACCGTCCTGCCAGGTTGTCTTATCTTCGCGTTAACTTTTCGGGTTTATGCCTGAAAGCGCCTTTTTTTTCAATCAGACAGGGGCGATAACGCCGTAAAATGAACGTCTTGTCATACTTTTTCTTCCTCAACAGGCATACGGATGAAGAGAGACTGACTTCGATGCCTGTTGTACACTGAGCGCAAGTCGCGTTATTTAATCAAGGTGGGAGTCGTGGAATTGTTGTCTGAATATGGCTTATTTTTGGCAAAAATCGTCACCGTTGTGGTGGCCATTGCCGTCATTGTGCTGCTGATCGTGAATGCTACGCAACGCAAACGTCAGCGCGGCGAGCTGCGCGTGACCAATTTGAGCGAGCAGTATCAGGAGATGAAGGATGACCTTGCTGCGGCGTTGATGGATGGCCATCAGCAAAAACTGTGGCATAAAGCGCAGAAAAAAAAGCATAAGCAGGAGGCTAAAGCCGCCAAAGCAAAAGCGAAGCTGGGGGACATTGCGACATCGGACAAACCGCGTGTATGGGTGATAGATTTCAAAGGCAGTATGGATGCTCACGAAGTTAATGCGTTACGCGAAGAGGTCACGGCGGTGCTGGCAGTGGCGAAACCCGGCGATCGGGCGGTTGTGCGTCTGGAAAGCCCCGGTGGCGTTGTGCATGGCTATGGCCTGGCGGCATCGCAATTGCAGCGCCTGCGCGATAAAAATATTCCGCTGACCGTGACGGTGGATAAAGTCGCGGCAAGCGGAGGCTACATGATGGCCTGCGTGGCGGAAAAAATTATCGCGGCGCCGTTCGCTATTGTGGGGTCAATTGGTGTTGTCGCGCAAATCCCGAACTTTAACCGCTTTCTCAAAAGTAAAGACATTGATATTGAACTGCATACCGCAGGGCAGTACAAACGTACCCTGACATTGTTAGGCGAGAATACGGAAGAAGGGCGGCAGAAGTTTCGTGAAGATCTCAACGAAACGCACCATCTGTTCAAAGAGTTTGTGCAGCGGATGCGTCCGGCTCTGGACATTGAACAGGTCGCCACGGGCGAACACTGGTACGGTCAGCAGGCGCTGGAGAAAGGACTGGTTGATGAGATTAACACCAGCGATGAGGTTATCCTCGGCCTGATGGAAGGGCGTGAGGTGCTGAATGTGCGCTATATGCAGCGTAAAAAACTGATCGATCGTGTTACCGGCAGCGCGGCGGAAAGCGCGGATCGGCTGCTGCTGCGCTGGTGGCAGCGTGGACAAAAGCCGTTGATGTAAACCGCTATTGCCGGATGGCATTCAGCGCCATCCGGCATGGATTAATCAACCAGGTGATACTTCTCAGACAGCACATGCGCCAGGTGTTTAAACATGTTAAACACCGCGGTGCTTTTAGGGGTCGGTAACCCTTGCTCGTCTAAAAAGTAATCGCCGCTGAAAACCAGCACGCCATTTCTCTGCGTTACGCCGGTGGCGACAATACCTGCCATCGTGTCTTCATGTTCCCGAATAATTTTGTTGGCTTCAAGCAACAGTGTTTCGCGATCGATAGGTTGCGTCTCTTTATGCATTTTTTACTCCTTAAACAAGGAGATTAGTCTACGCTGAGCACTTCTGATGGGCAAATATTCTCACAGGAAATTGATGGATTTGTCATGTTGCGTTCACTGGCAAGATTTGTTTTTGCATGCTAATAAAGTTGCGTATCGAATTTTATCAGGTACAGTGTGACGCTTTCGTCAATCTGGCAACAGAATTGCTTGACATTCGACCAAAATTCCGTCGTGCTATAGCGCGTGTGTGCAAAAAAGCCTGTTAACTCAGTCACCTGAGGGTTACATTTCGTACACAAAGCCAGTACAAGGGGTTGATATCCGCAGACGCAGAGACCATATATCGTTGTCTCGTCGCCAGTGGAAGGTGAATCAACGTGCGACGCATTCCTGGAAGAATCAACTTAGGTAAAGGTGAATATGGGTAAAGCTCTTGTCATCGTTGAGTCCCCGGCAAAAGCCAAAACGATCAACAAGTATCTGGGTAATGACTACGTGGTGAAATCCAGCGTGGGTCATATCCGTGATTTGCCGACCAGTGGCTCAGCAGCTAAAAAGAGCGCCGACTCTACCTCCACCAAAACGGCTAAAAAGCCCAAAAAGGATGAACGTGGCGCTCTCGTCAACCGTATGGGGGTTGACCCGTGGCACAACTGGGATGCGCACTATGAAGTGCTGCCCGGTAAAGAGAAGGTCGTCTCTGAACTGAAACAGTTGGCGGAAAAAGCCGACCACATCTATCTCGCAACCGACCTTGACCGCGAAGGGGAAGCCATTGCATGGCACCTGCGGGAAGTGATCGGCGGCGATGACGCGCGCTACAGTCGCGTAGTCTTTAACGAAATAACCAAAAATGCCATTCGCCAGGCGTTTGAACAGCCGGGCGAGCTGAACATTAACAGGGTCAACGCCCAGCAAGCGCGCCGCTTTATGGATCGCGTGGTAGGCTATATGGTCTCGCCGTTGCTGTGGAAAAAGATCGCCCGTGGTTTGTCGGCAGGTCGCGTTCAGTCTGTCGCGGTCCGTCTGGTCGTTGAACGCGAGCGCGAGATTAAAGCGTTTGTTCCGGAAGAGTTCTGGGAAATTGACGCTAATACGACGACGCCGTCTGGCGAGGCGCTACCGCTACAGGTGACGCATCAGAACGACAAGCCATTCCGGCCGGTAAATCGCGAGCAGACGCTTGCCGCCGTCAGCTTGCTGGAAAAAGCGCGCTATAGCGTACTGGAGCGTGAAGACAAACCGACCAGCAGCAAACCTGGCGCGCCGTTTATCACCTCCACGCTACAACAGGCGGCCAGCACCCGGCTGGGCTTTGGCGTGAAGAAAACCATGATGATGGCGCAGCGTCTGTATGAGGCGGGCTACATCACCTATATGCGTACAGACTCCACCAACCTGAGTCAGGATGCGGTCAACATGGTGCGTGGTTATATTGGCGATAATTTCGGCAAGAAATACCTGCCGGATAACCCGAACCAGTACGCCAGCAAAGAAAACTCTCAGGAAGCGCACGAAGCGATCCGTCCTTCCGACGTTGCTGTCATGGCGGAGTCGCTGAAAGACATGGAGGCTGACGCGCAGAAGTTGTATCAACTAATTTGGCGTCAGTTTGTCGCCTGTCAGATGACGCCAGCGCAATATGACTCTACTACGCTTACCATTGGCGCAGGCGAATTCCGTCTGAAAGCGCGTGGGCGTATTTTGCGCTTTGACGGCTGGACAAAAGTGATGCCGGCGCTGCGTAAAGGCGATGAAGATCGCACATTGCCTGCCGTGAATAAGGGCGATGCGCTGACGCTACTTGAATTGACGCCTGCTCAGCACTTTACTAAACCGCCAGCCCGGTTTAGCGAGGCTTCTCTGGTTAAAGAGCTTGAGAAGCGCGGTATTGGTCGTCCGTCTACCTATGCGTCGATTATCTCGACCATTCAGGATCGCGGCTATGTTCGCGTTGAAAACCGTCGCTTCTATGCGGAAAAAATGGGTGAAATCGTCACCGACCGGCTGGAAGAAAATTTCCGCGAATTGATGAACTACGATTTTACCGCGCAGATGGAAGATAGTCTGGATCAGGTTGCAAATCACCAGGCCGAGTGGAAAGCGGTACTGGATAACTTCTTCAGCGATTTTACTCAGCAGCTCGATAAAGCCGAGAAAGATCCGGAAGAAGGGGGGATGCGTCCTAACCAGATGGTGCTGACCAGCATCGACTGTCCAACCTGTGGCCGTAAAATGGGAATTCGTACTGCCAGTACGGGGGTTTTCCTTGGATGTTCAGGTTATGCGCTTTCGCCGAAAGAGCGTTGTAAAACGACCATTAACCTGGTGCCGGAAAATGAAGTTCTGAACGTGCTGGAAGGCGACGACGCCGAAACCAACGCCCTGCGCGCCAAGCGTCGCTGCCAGAAGTGCGGTACGGCGATGGACAGCTATCTGATCGATCCGAAGCGTAAATTGCATGTGTGTGGTAATAACCCGACCTGTGATGGCTACGAGATTGAAGAAGGCGAGTTCCGCATCAAAGGGTATGACGGCCCGATCGTTGAGTGTGAGAAATGTGGTTCCGAAATGCACCTGAAAATGGGGCGTTTTGGTAAGTACATGGCCTGTACTAACGACGAATGTAAAAACACCCGTAAGATCTTGCGTAACGGCGAAGTTGCGCCGCCGAAGGAAGATCCTGTTCCATTACCGGAACTGCCGTGTGAAAAATCGGACGCGTACTTTGTGCTACGCGACGGCGCCGCAGGGATATTCCTGGCGGCCAATACGTTCCCGAAATCACGCGAAACGCGCGCGCCATTAGTCGAGGAGCTTTACCGGTTCCGCGATCGCCTGCCGGAAAAACTGCGTTATCTGGCGGATGCGCCGCAGCAGGACCCGGAAGGTAATAAAACCGTTGTTCGCTTTAGCCGCAAAACAAAACAGCAGTACGTTGCGGCGGAAAAAGACGGGAAGGCGACGGGATGGTCAGCGTTCTTCGTCGACGGCAAGTGGGTTGAAGGCAAGAAATAACCCCTGCCTGTCGCCACTGTAGTCAAGCGGGCCGCGTAAGCGGCCCTTTTTTATATCCCCTTCATATTTCAAGTGGCTTATGTGTTAGCTACGGATTACTCGGCCCATCCATGGGCCTCGTCCTGACGGGCCGTCGCACGCGATGTTCAAATCTGCTCCCGGCAGATTTGTCGCTCACCCCAGTCACCTGGTTATCTATGCTCCTGGGAACTCACTCGCTTGTTGCCTTTAATCACTCGAATTATTTTGGGTATAGCGGGCTTATTATTTTATCGCGCTGGCTATACAGTTCAGATATAAATGATATAGTGGTTATAGTTAACACCTTTTTTATTATTAAATCGTATTAGCAGCCCGATTAAGTCTGCAGATAAACGATGGCCTGATGGCGCTAATCTGGATGATGTATTATGAAATTGCAGCAGCTTCGTTACATTGTTGAAGTGGTTAATCATAACCTTAACGTCTCCTCTACCGCTGAGGGGTTGTATACTTCCCAGCCGGGGATCAGCAAGCAGGTTAGGATGCTGGAAGATGAGCTTGGCATCCAGATTTTCGCCCGCAGCGGTAAGCATCTGACTCAGGTGACGCCCGCAGGCCAGGAGATTATTCGTATTGCGCGTGAGGTGCTTTCCAAAGTCGATGCCATTAAGTCGGTCGCCGGCGAGCATACCTGGCCGGATAAAGGCTCGCTCTATATTGCCACTACCCATACTCAGGCGCGTTACGCATTGCCAGGCGTGATTAAAGGCTTCATCGAGCGTTACCCGCGCGTTTCGCTGCATATGCACCAGGGGTCGCCAACGCAGATTGCGGAAGCGGTATCGAAAGGGAACGCCGATTTCGCGATTGCCACGGAAGCGCTGCATTTATATGACGATCTGGTGATGTTGCCATGCTATCACTGGAACCGTTCGATAGTGGTGACGCCGGATCATCCATTGGCGGCAACGTCTTCCGTAACGATTGAAGCGCTGGCGCAGTATCCGCTGGTGACGTATACCTTCGGCTTTACCGGGCGTTCCGAACTGGATACCGCTTTTAATCGCGCAGGATTAACGCCGCGGATCGTCTTTACTGCAACCGATGCGGATGTGATTAAAACCTATGTCAGGTTGGGACTGGGCGTTGGCGTCATTGCCAGCATGGCGGTCGATCCGCTTGCCGATCCTGATTTAGTGCGGATTGACGCGCACGATATTTTTAGCCACAGCACCACAAAAATTGGTTTTCGCCGTAGTACTTTTTTACGCAGCTATATGTATGATTTTATCCAGCGTTTTGCGCCGCATCTGACGCGTGATGTGGTGGATACGGCGGTGGCGTTGCGTTCTAATGAAGAAATTGAAGCGATGTTTCAGGATATAAAGCTGCCTGAAAAGTAATATCACCGTCGGTTTGTGTCGTAGTGGCATGGCAGACAAAGCCGCCTTTTGCAATATCCCTCGAAGTATTACGGGTAATGATCAGCAAAATAGTGTTGAATTACCCGTCCCGCCAGTTTCTTTTTCCAAATAGTTATCTTGAGTCAAAAGATTGATTTATTCACTGGCAACGATTCGTAAATTGACTGGATTTTTGACTAAAGTTTATTTAGGATTTGTCTCATCTGATGATTAATTGTACCGATTGTTTGGTGCTGAAATGATAAGTGATACCGATAGCATGAGGTTAGTAATGCCTTCTGAAAACCAGGAACCGCGCCGCGACCCTGAGCTCAAACGTAAAGCATGGCTGGCGGTTTTTGTGGGTTCTGCGCTGTTCTGGGTAGTGGTAGCGCTTGTTATCTGGCATTGGTGGGGCTAAGTGAGCATTACGTCGGAACGCGAGCGCGTGATCGCGCCCCCGATTCAATCTTGTGACGATGATAACACCCCGGATACGACCGTTTTTCGGTCTGTTCCGCAACACTGGACGCTCACACCGCAGCAGCGGGCATTTATTGATGCTTTTGCTGATGAGGTGTCACAAAAATAATATCCGTCTTTTTATTGGCGTTATTGTTTTATTAACGCTGTCTTATTACACCGCAGCAACCGTGTGCTGAGCGCCTCTCAGTATTGATTAAACACAGTTGGTGTCGCCTATGTTAACGTCAAATATAAAGTATTGGTCATGGACTGGCGCGTTTATATTATCGCTACTGTTCTGGGCCGAGTTAATCTGGATTGCCGTCTAATCTCGTCAAAGCCCGATAATGCGTTATTTATCGGGCTTTTTCATCTTCGCTCCTCGCCTGTTAGGTTTCTCCTCTTTTAGCAATTTGGGTTGTTATCAAAACGTTACATTTTGTTTGTGTTATCTTTAATACAACCCTGTGGAGAATCAGGGTAACGCAACCCTGTCATTTAAGGAGGAGCTATGTCGTCAACCCTACGAGAAGCCAGTAAGGATACATTGCAGGCCAAAGATAAAACGTATCATTACTACAGTCTGCCGCTGGCTGCCAAATCCCTGGGCGATATCGCCCGTTTGCCCAAATCACTTAAAGTGTTACTGGAAAACCTGTTGCGCTGGCAGGACGGCGAATCTGTGACTGATGAAGATATTCAGGCGCTGGCCGGTTGGCTTAAAAATGCCCATGCCGATCGTGAAATTGCCTGGCGGCCCGCCCGTGTCCTGATGCAGGACTTTACCGGCGTGCCTGCCGTTGTCGACCTGGCGGCGATGCGTGAAGCCGTTAAACGCCTCGGCGGCGATACGTCGAAAGTGAACCCGTTATCGCCGGTTGATCTGGTTATTGACCACTCTGTGACGGTCGATCATTTCGGCGATGACGATGCATTTGAAGAAAACGTGCGGCTGGAAATGGAACGTAACCATGAGCGTTATATGTTCCTGAAATGGGGAAAGCAGGCATTCAGCCGTTTCAGCGTGGTGCCGCCCGGCACCGGCATTTGCCATCAGGTTAACCTGGAATACCTGGGTAAAGCCGTCTGGAGCGAATTACAGGACGGGGAGTGGATTGCTTACCCGGACTCGCTGGTGGGGACTGACTCCCATACGACCATGATTAATGGTCTGGGCGTATTGGGGTGGGGCGTGGGCGGTATCGAAGCGGAAGCGGCGATGCTTGGTCAGCCCGTGTCGATGCTTATCCCGGATGTCGTCGGCTTTAAGTTAACCGGTAAACTTCGGGAGGGGATCACCGCCACTGACCTGGTGCTCACCGTCACGCAAATGCTGCGTAAGCATGGCGTCGTGGGTAAATTTGTTGAATTTTATGGTGATGGTCTGGATTCGCTGCCGTTGGCGGATCGCGCCACCATCGCTAATATGTCGCCGGAATATGGCGCCACCTGTGGTTTCTTCCCCATTGACGCCATCACCCTGGAATATATGCGATTAAGCGGACGTAGCGACGATCTGGTCGAGCTGGTTGAAACCTACGCGAAGGCGCAGGGAATGTGGCGTAATCCCGGAGACGAACCGGTATTTACCAGTACGCTGGAACTGGATATGGGCCATGTCGAAGCCAGCCTGGCCGGGCCGAAACGCCCGCAGGATCGCGTAGCGTTAGGCGATGTGCCGAAAGCCTTTGCCGCCAGCGCCGAGCTGGAGCTGAATACCGCGCAAAGAGATCGCCAGCCGGTTGACTATACGATGAACGGACAGCCATATCAGCTTCCGGATGGCGCTGTCGTCATTGCCGCCATCACCTCCTGCACGAATACTTCGAATCCCAGCGTGCTGATGGCGGCGGGATTACTGGCGAAAAAAGCAGTAACGCTGGGGTTGAAGCGTCAACCGTGGGTCAAGGCTTCTCTGGCGCCGGGGTCAAAAGTGGTATCTGACTATCTGGCGCAGGCCAAACTTACGCCTTATCTGGATGAACTCGGTTTTAACCTGGTCGGTTATGGCTGTACGACCTGTATCGGGAACTCCGGTCCGTTGCCGGAGCCTATTGAGACCGCGATTAAAAAAGGCGATCTGACGGTAGGGGCCGTGCTTTCCGGTAACCGAAATTTTGAAGGGCGTATCCATCCGCTGGTGAAAACGAACTGGCTGGCGTCGCCGCCGCTGGTGGTCGCGTATGCGCTGGCCGGAAACATGAATATTAACCTCGCGACAGAGCCGCTGGGGTACGATCGTAAAGGCGATCCGGTATACCTGAAGGATATCTGGCCTTCAGCGCAGGAAATTGCCCGCGCCGTTGAACTGGTATCATCGGATATGTTCCGTAAAGAGTATGCGGAAGTGTTTGAGGGTACGGAAGAATGGAAATCGATTCAGGTTGAATCGTCCGATACCTACGGCTGGCAGTCGGATTCAACCTATATTCGCCTGTCACCTTTCTTTGATGAAATGCAGGCCCAGCCTGCGCCAGTCAAAGATATCCACGGCGCGCGTATCCTGGCGATGCTGGGGGATTCGGTAACGACAGACCATATTTCTCCGGCCGGCAGTATCAAGCCGGACAGTCCCGCCGGACGTTATCTGCAAAACCACGGCGTTGAGCGGAAGGATTTTAACTCCTATGGATCACGGCGCGGCAACCATGAAGTGATGATGCGCGGTACGTTCGCCAATATTCGTATTCGCAACGAAATGCTGCCCGGCGTCGAAGGTGGGATGACGCGGCATTTGCCGGGTACGGAAGCGATGTCGATTTATGATGCCGCGATGCTTTACCAGCAGGAAAAAACGCCGCTGGCGGTGATTGCCGGGAAAGAGTATGGGTCGGGATCGAGCCGTGACTGGGCGGCAAAAGGTCCGCGGCTGTTAGGTATTCGCGTGGTGATCGCCGAGTCGTTCGAACGTATCCACCGCTCAAACCTGATTGGGATGGGGATCCTGCCGCTGGAGTTTCCACAGGGCGTAACGCGTAAAACGCTGGGACTGACCGGGGAAGAGGTGATTGATATCGCGGATCTGCAAAATCTGCGCCCTGGCGCGACCATTCCGGTGACGTTAACGAGATCGGACGGCAGCAAAGAAACGGTGCCTTGTCGCTGTCGCATTGATACCGCCACCGAGCTGACTTACTACCAGAATGACGGCATATTGCACTATGTCATTAGAAATATGCTGAACTAAAGCCGTTTATCGGGCCTGCCGTAAACAGGCAGGCCCGCGCTTTAATACCGGTGGCTTACTTGCTTAGCAGGTGGCCCATTTTGGCCGCTTTAGTATCGAGATAATGCTCATTATTTGGATTACGACCCACAATGAGCGGAACGCGTTCCACGATATTAATTCCCGCCTCGGTCAGTATTTCGACTTTCTTCGGATTATTGGTCAGCAGGCGAACTTCATCCACGCCCAGTAATTTGAACATATCCGCGCACAGGGTGAAATCACGCTCATCGGCGGCAAAGCCGAGCTGATGATTGGCCTCCACCGTGTCATAGCCTTGATCCTGTAACGCATAAGCGCGAATTTTATTAAGCAGGCCGATATTGCGGCCTTCCTGACGGTGGTAAATCAGAATACCGCGTCCTTCTTCCGCAATATGCGTCAGCGCGGCTTCCAGTTGAAAACCACAATCACAGCGCAGACTAAAAAGCGCGTCCCCGGTAAGACATTCGGAATGAACGCGAGCCAGTACTGGCGTTTTACCTGAAATATCGCCAAAAACCAGCGCGGCATGGTCGTGTCCGGTTGCCAGTTCTTCAAATCCCACCATCAGAAAGTCACCCAATGGGGTTGGCAGTTTGGCTTCTGCCACACGTTTAAGCTGCATGTATTTCTCCAGATTATGCTGACGCCTGCGGTGTCGTCGCCTGTTGGATTGTATCCCGCTATTTTGCCATAAGGCGGCGGTCATCACCTAATCACTACCACGTAATTGCTCAGGAATGGCACAAATTTGTCAATTTTCCAGTCCGGCGAGAATTTTCAGTTATGATTGTGATACTTACTTATAAAAGGAGCATCCATGCTTTCAATTGCGAAGCGCACCGCGGCAGGCGCCGCCCTGTTGCTTATCATGCCGCTTGCCGTATGGGTATCAGGCTGGCAGTGGCAGCCAGGACATCAGGTCTGGTGGCTAAAAACGCTATTCTGGATAACGGAAACCGTGACCAAACCCTGGGGCGTTATCACGCATGTGATTCTTTGTGGATGGTTCTTATGGTGCCTGCGATTTCGCCTGCGCGCCGCCATTATGCTGTTTGCGATTCTCGGCGGGGCGATTATCGTCGGGCAGGGCGTGAAGTCATGGGTAAAGGAGCGCGTACAGGAGCCGCGGCCATTTGTGGTCTGGCTTGAAAAAACGCACCATATTCCCGTCGATGAGTTCTACACTTTAAAGCGTACAGAACGCGGACATTTAGTGAAAGAGCAGTTGGCCGGGCAACAGAACATCCCCGTTTTCCTGCGTCAGCACTGGCAAAAAGAGACGGGCTTTGCGTTTCCCTCCGGACACACCATGTTTGCAGCGAGCTGGGCGCTTTTGGCCGTGGGTCTGTTATGGCCGCGCAGACGGACTTTCACCATCGCGTTTTTGTTAGTCTGGGCGACCGGCGTAATGGGCAGCCGTTTGCTTCTGGGAATGCACTGGCCGCGAGATTTAGTGGTCGCCACGCTCATCTCCTGGCTATTAGTTACCCTGGCGACCTGGCTGGCGCAGCGAATTTGCGGGCCGCTTATGCCGCCTCGTGAAGAAGCGCAAGAAATTGCTGAACGCGAGCAGGAAAGCTGACAACGGTTGATTTTCTGACTATTGCCCTTAAATCATCTGATGGCGGGCGCATTTCCATTTCGCGCGAGGCGGGAAAATGGTAATTTAGAAGGCTGGATGCGGTAAGTTGGACACGATTTATTCGCGCAAACCACATAACGGGAAGTAATGTGAAATATTTACTCATTTTCTTACTGGTATTGGCGATTTTTGTTATTTCGGTGACGCTGGGCGCGCAGAATGATCAACAGGTGACGTTTAACTACCTGCTGGCGCAAGGGGAGTATCGTATCTCCACGTTGCTTGCTGTGCTGTTCGCCGTCGGTTTTGCGATTGGCTGGCTGATTTGCGGCCTGTTCTGGCTGCGGGTCCGCGTTTCCCTTGCCCGTGCTGAACGTAAAATTAAACGACTGGAAAACAAGCTTTCGCCAGCAACCGACGTTGCGGTCCCTGCCGATTCGTCGGTTGTAAAGGAATAATCATTTATGTTGGAGTTGTTATTTCTGCTGTTGCCTGTAGCCGCTGCCTATGGGTGGTATATGGGTCGCAGAAGTGCGCAACAAACAAAACAGGATGAAGCTAACCGCCTGTCGCGCGATTATGTCGCAGGGGTTAACTTCCTGCTGAGTAACCAACAAGATAAAGCGGTGGATCTGTTCCTCGATATGCTTAAAGAGGATACCGGCACCGTTGAGGCTCATCTCACTCTCGGTAATCTGTTTCGCTCACGCGGCGAAGTCGATCGCGCCATCCGTATTCATCAAACGCTCATGGAAAGCGCTTCATTGACCTATGAACAGCGTTTACTGGCTGTTCAGCAACTGGGGCGCGACTATATGGCCGCCGGTTTATATGACCGCGCGGAAGATATGTTTAACCAACTTACCGACGAAACGGAATTTCGCGTAGGCGCGTTACAGCAGCTCTTGCAAATCTATCAGCTAACCAGCGACTGGCAAAAGGCGATCGAAGTAGCAGAACGGCTGGTGAAACTGGGCAAAGATAAACAGCGTATCGAAATCGCCCATTTTTACTGTGAGTTAGCGTTACAGCAGATGGGCAACGACGACATGGATCGCGCGATGGCGTTGCTGAAAAAAGGTGCCGCCGCAGATAAAAATAGCGCCCGGGTGTCTATCATGATGGGGCGCGTTTATATGGCGAGAGGGGATTACGCCAAAGCGGTCGAAAGCCTGCAACGTGTGATCGTTCAGGATAAAGAGCTGGTCAGCGAAACGCTGGAGATGCTGCAAACCTGTTATCAACAGCTCGGTAAAAATGCCGAGTGGGCGGAGTTTTTACGTCGCGCCGTTGAGGAGAATACCGGTGCTGGCGCTGAGTTAATGCTTGCCGATATTCTGGAAGCGCGTGAAGGTAGTGACGCAGCTCAAGTCTATATCACGCGTCAGCTACAGCGACATCCTACCATGCGGGTGTTCCATAAGCTGATGGATTACCATCTCAATGAGGCGGAAGAAGGGCGAGCGAAAGAAAGCCTGATGGTACTGCGTGATATGGTTGGCGAGCAGGTGCGCAGTAAACCGCGGTATCGTTGTCAGAAATGCGGTTTTACCGCCTATACCTTGTACTGGCACTGTCCGTCCTGCCGGGCATGGTCGACCATTAAACCTATTCGCGGACTTGATGGGCAGTAGTATATAAAAAAAGCCTCACTTTAGTTACAACATACTTAATGATATAAGACAAGAAACGACGCTGGCATCAACGGCCAGGGCTTATCAGGTTGTCAATCGAACCTGTTAATTTCCCTGCGCCGCAGGTAGAATGCACGCCGTTTATCCAATTTGCGCCACTTCCGGTGCCCATCATCAAGAAGGTCTGGTCATGACGTTTACTGCTTCATCTTCTTCCTGCGCTATTACTGAATCGCCTGTCGTTGTGGCGTTGGATTACCATGAACGCGATAAAGCCCTGGCGTTTGTCGATAAAATCGATCCTCGCGATTGTCGCTTAAAAGTGGGCAAAGAGATGTTCACGCTGTTTGGTCCACAGCTCGTTCGGGATCTCCAGCAACGTGGGTTTGATGTCTTTCTTGATCTAAAATTTCATGATATTCCCAACACCACGGCTCGGGCAGTCGCTGCAGCGGCAGACCTGGGCGTCTGGATGGTAAACGTTCACGCGTCTGGCGGGGCGAGAATGATGGCCGCAGCGCGCGACGCGCTGGCGCCATTCGGTAAAGATGCGCCGTTGCTCATTGCCGTGACCGTGTTGACCAGTATGGAAACCAGCGATCTGCGCGATCTGGGCGTGACGTTGTCACCGGCGGAACATGCGGAGCGGCTGGCGCGCCTGACGCAGCAATGCGGGCTGGATGGCGTGGTCTGTTCCGCTCAGGAAGCGGTCAGATTTAAACAGGCCTTTGGCGCTGCATTTAAGCTGGTGACGCCGGGCATTCGGCCAGCAGGCAGCGAGGCAGGCGACCAGCGACGCATTATGACGCCCGAACAGGCATTATCCGCCGGCGTCGACTATATGGTGATTGGCCGCCCGGTTACGCAATCGGTAGATCCGGCGCAAACGCTGAAGGATATTAACGCGTCACTAAAACGGGAGGCATGATGAGCGATTCCAATAGTCGTCTGGTTTATTCAACACAGACGGGGCGCATTGAAGAACCTAAAACGGCGCCGGTTCGTCCCAAAGGGGATGGTATCGTTCGCATTCAGCGTCAAACCAGTGGCCGTAAGGGTAAAGGCGTATGTTTGATTACCGGTATTGAGATGAATGATGCTGAATTAACCAAACTGGCGGCTGAACTGAAGAAAAAATGCGGCTGTGGCGGGGCAGTAAAAGAAGGGATTATTGAAATTCAGGGTGATAAACGCGACTTGATAAAATCATTGCTGGAAGCTAAAGGAATGAAAGTAAAATTAGCTGGCGGCTAATGAAAACGCCACGGTTGTAAATTACCGTGGCGTAAAAGTCAACTTTGTCTATTTTTGTAATCCAGACCTGAAAAGAATAAACGTATTATTTTGAGCCGTTCAATATTTAAACGTCTGAATTATTTTCCAACCTGGTGACCAATCACGCCGCCGACCGCCGCGCCGCCCAGGGTGCCTAATGTACTGCCGTCCGTTAACACTGCGCCGCCTAACGCCCCCGCACCTGCGCCAATAGCCGTGTTGCGATCGCGCTTGGACCAGTTTGAGCAGGCGCTCAGAGACATTGCTACGGTGATTGCCAGCACAGCAGCGGCCATTTTTTTGCTCGTCATAAACATAATACTCTCTCCTGAATTAACGATTCACGGAATTAAGCTCACTATAACTATAGTTAAAATAAAACCTGTTAAGAGATTTTCCGTAAAACCTGATTGCGCAGGGGTATATCACGCAGGTGATAGTCACTTCCTGTTATTTCGCTAATATTAATTTTACGACGTTACGCTCGTTACAACAGGTAAATAGTCTTAATTGGGATGTCAGAAAAGTCTTAGAGAGAGGATGATTTGCCATAGGGCAAACCATCGGGAAATATTTTAAACGGATGAGCCAATAACATTGACTAGCAGCCCCGCATGTTCTAACTGCATTTGATCGCTGGCGGAAATTCTGGAATCCGTAATGACACGATGGAAGCGAGAGAGCGGGCCCAGGGGATAGGGATGCACACAGCCAAATTTGGAGCTGTCGGTGAGGACAATCGCTTCTGAGCCTTTTTCCAGAACAGCGTTAACCACATCCGAGCGCATCATATCGCGTCCGGTAAAGCCGGTATCAGCCTGCCAGCCATCAATACCGATAAATGCTTTGCTGAAATGCACTTGATGGATAAACTGTCGCGTCAACGGCCCTACCATGCTTTCACTTTTTTTCTGATAGATTCCACCGAGGAGAATGACTTCGCAAGGGGTCTCTTTGAGCAGGTGCGCGATATAACTGCTCACGGTGATGATCGTGACATCTTTTTGTTCCGCCAGCGTCCGGGCCAATAGCGCATTGCTGCTGCCATTTTCAATAAAAACGGACTCTCCTGGACTGACCAGCGAGGCGGCGAACTCCGCCAGTCGGCGTTTTAGCGTGTAGTTCGTCATCATGCGAGTCTCTACGTCATCGCTCTCAAGCGAAACGGCGAAACCGTGCGCACGGCGTAAATAGCTCTGCTTTTCCAGGGTATTCAGATCCTGACGAATCGTGACTTCAGATACGCCGGTAATTTTCGCCAGTTCAGCAACGCTCATCTGGCCTTTATCAACCACCATTTGCAAAATTGATTGTTGTCGGGAGTTCATAGTATTAATTTTATACGTTAAGAGGAGTCAACAGACAGTCAGAGAGCCGGGAAGGGCTAACGGCCATCCCGGACAAATAATCGCTATCAGATTTCCCAGGGCGACCCGGGAGCCTGGGATGGCGAGATACCGTCTTTAACCTGATCTAACAGCTCTGCTCTCAATATTTCAAGGTTATTGATGGCCGAGTGGTAATCGCCAGCAACAAGGATATCCAGCACGGTATCAATGCGTGCGGCAATTCGTTGTGCTTCGATATCAGACATGTTTGTCATCCTTAATGTCAGAAAAGGTTTCAATTCATGATGCAGAAATTAATCTGAAAAGAGAAGGGAAAAATAGGGCTATGCCTGTCTGCACAGGCTGTTCTCCCTATTATCGCCGCCATTAACGCATTTTTTTCGTCTGATAACGTTTGTACCAGCGTTCAAAAGAAACGGCGGGCATAGGTTTGGCGAATAAAAAGCCCTGTCGTTCATTGACGCCGTTTTTTGTCAGGAAGGCATCTTCTTTAGCATTTTCTACGCCTTCGGCAATCACTTGTAAATTTAGCGCCTGAGCCACCGCGACAATCGCCCGAACCAGAGATTGCGACAGCGGTTGCTTATGGATATCTCTGACGAAAGCCTGATCCAGTTTAACGGCATCAATAGGGAACCGGGCGAGTTGAGAAAGCGAAGAATACCCGGTGCCAAAATCATCCAGATGAATCTGGGCGCCGAGCTGACTAAATTGCTGGATAACCGATAGCGCCAGCGTGTCGTTTTCGATCAGGCAACTTTCCGTTAGCTCGACATCGATCGGGCAATACTCAAAATTCAGATCGTACAAAGCCTGTTTAAGCGCAGTAAAAAGCGTCTGGTCGGCCAGTTGTCGCGCCGAAAAGTTAACGGCTACGCGCAAGTTAATCCCCTTATCGCGCCATTTCGCAATCTGGCGAACCACATCCAGAATCACCCAGCGGCCCAGCGGGACGATGAGTCCTGACTCTTCGGCGTATGAGATGAACTCCAGCGGCGGAATTAATCCGCGTTCCGGCGATTGCCAGCGTACCAGCGCTTCCAGGCTACGTACTTCGCCGCGCCAGGTAATTTTGGGCTGATAGTGAATAAGTAACTGGTCGTTTTCCAGCGCTTTTCGCAGGTTTGTATCCAGCCAGTGATAGTCAAATACGCGCTGATTCATTTCCGGTGAAAAAACGCAGAACTGACCGCGGCCGCCTTCTTTGGCGTTATACATTGCGGTATCGGCAGTGCGAATGAGACTTTCGCTGTCCTGTCCGTGCCGGGGGGCCAACGAAATGCCAATGGCGCATCCCGTGTAAACTTCAATAAGTCCAATACGAAACGGTTGCCGCAGACGGGTAAGGATTCGTGATGCTACTGCTTCCAGCGCGGCCTGAGACGTATGGGCAGCGAGGATAATGAATTCATCTCCCCCCAGTCTGGCCAGCAATTGATCTTCCTCCAGACAACTCAACAGCGCCAGCGAAACGGCCTGTAAGAGCTGATCGCCAAACATATGCCCATAGGCGTCATTAATTTTCTTGAAGTTATCCAGATCGAGATAAACGATACCCACCTGCGACTCGCCAGCCGAGGCAATAGCATGATTAATAAATTCATGGATAGCATTGCGATTGGGCAGGCCGGTGACGGTGTCTGTATTCGCCAGTATGCGTAAACGCTCCTGAGCCCGCCTTTCTTCGGTGATATCCGTGCCTGCGCAGATCAGGAAAATTTCGTTTTTTCCGCTACCGTTATGGACGAATTTATTACGAAATAAGAACAGGCGTTGGCCTTTACGGGTCTTTATCCAGCGTTCGATTTCATAGGCATTGCCATTGCGAAAAAAATTCTCAATGTAGTGTCGGGAGGCAACCGCCTCCCGGCGGCTCATAAATAATTTAAAGACGCTTTGACCAATTACATCTCGCTCTTTTAAGCCTGTGTACTCTTCGCATAACCGATTAAATCGACAGATTTTTCCCCGACTATCCAGTATCGCAATGACTGAGTTGGCTTCTGATACGATTTGCTCGGCAAAAGAGAGCTCCTGCGCCTGCGTTGGCGCGACGGCAGGCGTATCAGGCCAGGTTGCCAGGCTGCCAGCCCATTCACGGTTATTAATCTTACGGCCTACCAGGTGCACAGCGGTAACCTGTTTTTCTATCAACAACGTTATCAGCAGACTGGACGTAATCGCCGTTATTTCCCGGATACGCCCGGCTTGTTCCGGCGATAGCTCAACCGTTTTTTCTGCATCCGTTTCACCTGTCGGGGAGAGATACAGCACGTTGCGGTCATCAGCCAGACGCCAGTGAGAGTGAAGGGGATTTAGCGCCGTTTGTTCCTGAATCTGTTTCATCATGCGTACCATCCCATTTAAGCGCCAGGTGCCCGAAAAGAAAGGTTAGCCATGTTATAAATAAGGGTAATTATGGCTGAACGTATTGTTTTATCTATGTATTCATATGTAATCCAGATTCTGGAAAAAGCATAGTCGCCAGCTAAAAATAACAAGAAATGGGGCGCTTGAATAAGATTAAACTTAGAGCATGACGGAAGGGAGAAGAAGAAAAGAAACGGCCTTTGCCTTCTCAGCAAAGGCCGTTGAGCGAGCTAAGCGTGGTTACGCTGCCGGTCGGGCAATAATGCTGCGGGTTTCCATGCGAACTTCCGCAATAGTGACATCAATGACATCCGTCACTTTATAAACCGTCTCACCTTTAATCTGTACCGTACCGTTTTCCTGGCTGCATACCAGTTCATCGCGAACGGCGTGCAGGAACGGAGCTGGGATAAAGGCGATAGCGCCGTTATCGACCAGTCGCACACGCATACCACCGCGGCTGACGTCAATAATTTCTGCCGCGAAACGGGTATTTGTCCCCGCCTTATCGTTAAGGAAGCGTGCATATAACCAGTCGCCGACATCGCGCTCCGCCATGCGGTTCAGGCGACGGCGTTCCGCCATTTGCTGGGTGATATCTTCCTGCGGACGCGCAATAGCTTCCCCCTTGATGACCGCTTTCAGCAGGCGATGGTTAATCATATCGCCATACTTACGGATGGGAGAGGTCCAGGTGGCATAAGCCTCAAGGCCAAGACCGAAATGCGGCCCCGGCTCGGTGCTGATTTCCGCAAAAGACTGGAAGCGACGAATGCGGCTGTCAAGGAAACCGGAGGGCTGCGCATCCAGTTCGCGACGCAGTTTACAGAAGCCTTCCAGCGTCAGCACCTCTTCGGCATCGACATGCAGACCATGCGTTTTCAGCAGCGCGGCCAGCGCGTCGGCATTCGCGGGATCGAAGCCCGTATGTACGTTGTAAATACCGAAACCGAGCTTATCGCGCAGTACGCGCGCGGCGCAAAGGTTAGCGGCGATCATCGACTCTTCTACGATACGGTTAGCGATACGGCGCGGTTCCGCCACAATATCCAGTACTTCGCCTTTTTCGCCAAGCACAAAGCGGTAATCCGGGCGGTCTTTAAAGACTAACGCATGATGATGACGCCACTCACTGCGGCTTAGACAAATACGGTGCAACAGACGAATCTGCTGGGCAATGCCTTCGTTATCCGGCTGCCAGGTGCCGTTATTTTCCAGCCAGTCGGAGACATTGTCGTACGCCAGCTTGGCCTTCGATTCGATCGTGGCCGCAAAAAAGGCGATATCATCGTCAATGGTGCCGTCCGCGGCGATTATCATGCGACAGGCGAGCGCCGGACGCACTTCGTTGGCGCGCAGTGAGCACAGATCGTCAGACAGCTCACGTGGCAGCATAGGAATATTGAAGCCCGGCAGGTAGTTGGTGAAGGCGCGAATTTTCGCGGCGTTATCCAGCTTACTGCCTTCGGCAATCCAGGCGGTAGGATCGGCGATAGCCACCGTAAGCTGGAGTCTGCCGTCCGCTAATTCCTCAGCATATAGCGCGTCATCCATATCTTCAGTGCTGGCGCTATCGATAGTGACGAAATTCAGCGCGGTCAGATCCTGACGCTCCAGCCCTTCGTCAAGCATCTCCGTCGCTACGCCGTTCGGCGCTTCTTTTTCCAGGTTGTGGCGGGCAAGCGTAACCCACCAGGGAACAAAGTGATCGTCGGCAAAGGTGATGTACTGCGTTAAATCGGCGTAAAACGAACGGTCGCCTTTAAGCGGATGGCGGCGCATTTCGGCAACCGCCCAGTCACCTTCTTTGAACTCATGCTGAACGCCGCGCGCGGCGCGGCAGGGAATCGCGTCTTTCAGCAACGGATGATCCGGCACGATGGACAGGCGGTCATTTTTACCCTGAACTTTTCCCACAAAGCGCGTCAGGAACGGTTCGATCAGTTCTTCCGGCTCGGCAGACTCCCGTTCTTTTTCCGTGTGGATGACCGCGACGATACGATCGCCATGCATCACTTTTTTCATCTGCGGCGGAGGAATGAAATAGCTTTTTTGCGCGTCAACCTCAAGGAAGCCAAAGCCTTTTTCCGTGGCTTTTACGACCCCTTCAGCGCGCGGCGTCTGGGAATGCAGTTGCTGTTTAAGCTGCGCTAGCAGCGGGTTGTCCTGAAACATATTCGTCTATTTTCGTAGCCAAAAGAGCGGCTGACAGTTTTACGCGATTCTGCCTGGCGCAGCAAGCGCTCTTTCAGTAATGGATGAGTTAATAGGTTTCGCCCAACGCGATTTTTAAACGATTTAACCATCCGCACACGCCGCACCAGCCTAACATATTAATGGCCTGCTCCGATGAAACTCCCCTGGTGAGTAGCGGGAAAAAATGCGCGGCGCTAAAGCGATCGGGCGCTCTGGTGAGCCATTGTATCGCCTGTGTCAGCGCAGGCTCAAGCTCCCAACGAGCGATATCGTCGTCTTCCTGGCGTAACGTGATAACAGCGCGGCGCCACGCGCCAGGTTGGGTTGCCTGTTCGTTAAAGCAGGCGGCGCTGCCGTTGATACGTGATGTGAGGAGCGTGATAAGTGGAAGTAAAGAAGGGGGCGACGAGGTGTGTAATGTGCTGGTCAGTATGCGTTCGAGTAACGCGAATGAAGACGGATCGCGGATGAGTACCGGCGCCATCATTTGGCATTGTGAAAACGAATATTGCCGCCGAACTTTGGTATGGGCTGGAGGATATTCTACCAGACTGGCGGCGGGCCGCCATATCGTCTGGGGGTTTTGAAACCGCGCGGCCCTGGCAAAGCGCTGCATCTCCTGGCCGGGCAGTTCGCGCACGGGCAGACGGCAAAACGCCTGAAATATCGCCGCTACCCGCGCCTGAAAACCGATAAACCCAATGATCTGATTGATGAGTACGGTATCCCGGGCGGTTAATCCCACCTCTGCAAGCTGTTCGCGGGCCCGCGTATTGATAACGGAGGGGGAGCCGGCAAGCTGACGAGCGTATTGCGTAATTTGCGCCAGCCGTTGATTGCTCTCTCTTGAGGCGTCAGGGCCAGGTAGCGGCGCCAGACGCGCGGCATAATAGCGGCACAAACGCTGAACCCCAAATACCTGAGCGGCGGTCAGCGCGGTGCTCATACGTTCATAGGCGCTAAACGTATGAAGCCGGTCGTTGAGAACCGTGCGGGGAAATAAGACATCCGCCAACTGGCGAGCGGGCTTTAACCATGACTCAAAAGGCGTCAACGCGGTTTCTGCTACCGTTAAATCCAGTAAAAAACGATCGTTAACATACGCGGCTTCCGGCATCAGCGAAAGCGGGGTTTGTGACGACATAGTGGATTGTGTTTCATGATACCAGTGGCTTTTACCCGCTTTTCGGCATTGTTCCATAGGGTTTCCCGAGGATGAAATGGCGATCGATAATGATTCGGCGTCGGATCGTTTATGCTGGATTATCCTGGCGTATGCGGGAAAGGGATGAAAGATTGTTAGGTGATAACAAATATCAGAACGCTATATAACGAGATGAGTGGTGAGTGAGGGGAATGGGGCAGCACAGCCGTGCCGCCCGCTAATAAACTTAATGCGCTTACTTCAGTTCCAGTTCATTCATTGCCGCAATGCTGAACCCGCCGTCAACATGGACGACTTCGCCAGAAATGCCTGCCGAGAGATCGGAACACAGAAACGCCGCCGAGTTACCCACATCTTCAATGGTCACGGTGCGACGAATTGGCGTAACGGCTTCACAATGCGCCAGCATTTTACGGAAATCTTTAATACCGGACGCCGCCAGCGTGCGGATTGGACCCGCAGAGATGGCGTTGACGCGAACGCCTTCCGGCCCCATTGCATTTGCCATATAACGCACGTTGGCTTCCAGAGAGGCTTTCGCCAGACCCATGACATTGTAGTTCGGGATGGCGCGCTCCGCTCCCAGATAAGACAAGGTCAACAGCGCAGAACCCGGATTCAGCATGGTGCGGCAGGCTTTCGCCATGGCAACAAAGCTGTAAGAGCTAATATCGTGAGCGATTTTAAAGCCTTCGCGGGTAACCGCATTAACATAATCGCCGTCCAGCTGATCGCCAGGCGCGAAACCAATCGAGTGTACGAAACCGTCAAATTTCGGCCAAACGTTACCCAGCTCTGCAAACATAGCGTCAATGCTGGCATCTTCAGCGACATCACACGGTAAAACGATGCTGGAACCCAGCTGGGCAGCAAATTCTTCTACGCGGCCTTTCAGTTTGTCGTTCTGGTAGGTGAACGCCAGTTCAGCTCCTTCGCGGTGCATCGCCTGTGCGATACCGTAGGCGATGGACAGTTTACTGGCCACGCCAGTGACCAGAATGCGCTTACCGGAAAGAAAACCCATAGCTTTAATCCTTATAGTCATTGCTTATTTTTTGCTTTTACGAACAATGGTTAACAGCAACTTTTCAACATTATTCGAAATTAGTCTGAAATTATATCCCACTCCTGGCCCCGTGTGTCACGCTATTTTTCCGCCGCTATCTCCGGCAGGTGACGTTCTAAAACCACACGGTAACGAAGTCCCTGAGGATTTTGAGCACTCCCCAGGGCCAAACTGGCAAATCAAAGAGTCTAATGGGACAGGCCCTACGGTGCAGTATACCAGCTGGTGTAAGGTTCGCCTCATCCAACCAGAGACACCGGGACGGATAGCAAGTACGATAGCGATGCGCCTTCCACCAGACAAATAAAGGTTCTGTAGGAAGCCTGAATATTCATCCGAATGGTTTACCTCACCTATTAGCGATGTTATGGATATGTAATTTTAACCAGCAAATGCTTAACAAAAATAATTTCTTTTTTAGGTGCTGAAGGTTTTCTCTATTTATTGATGCAGAGTAATACTGAATATGAAAAATTTTGGAAATCAGGTGATTACAGTAGTTACAAATCAGGTTTTTATATGTTTGCATGTGTATTATAATAAATTTTCAGAGGATGAGACATATGCCGTTTACATTTCAGATCGGAAATCATAGTTGTCAGATATCAGAAAAGTATTTAAGAGATATCATCGATAATAAAAAAGAGCATGTTTTTTCAACGTATGAGAAATTCATAGATTTTTTCAGGAATATATTTACCAGGCGAAGTTTAATTTCTGATTATAAAGAGATATATAATCTACTGTGCCAAAAAAACGAGCGTCCCGATATTACGAAGCCTTTCTCGCTACGACCATTTTCGAGGCGAGATGAAGACTGTACACGATGGCGCCCCCTTCTTGGATATATTAAACTTATTGATGCCTCCAGACCTGAAACAATAGATAAATACACTGTAGAGGTATTAGCACATCAAGAAAATATGTTACTACTACAGATGTTTTACGATGGAGTATTAGTGACCGAGACGGAGTGTTCTGAACATTGCGTCGATTTTTTAAAAGAAACGATGTTTAATTATAATTCCGGGGAAATTACGCTTGCCGCTTTGGATAATGATCACCTGACGCCGAGCGAAGCAGGTAGTAATGGAATCTATGAGGCTTTTGAGCAACGTTTGATAGACTTCCTGACCACGCCCGCCACGGCGTCTGGTGATGAGAGCGGCGCTATTGATCAGACGGATGCATCACAACCAGCGGCAATAGAGGCGTTTATTAACTCGCCGGAGTTTCAGAAAAATATTCGCATGCGTGATATTGAAAAAAATAAAATAGGTAGCGGAAGTTATGGGACAGTCTATCTGTTAAATGATGAGTTTGTTGTTAAGATTCCAATTAATGAGCGGGGAATAAAAGTGGATGTTAACTCTCCGGAGCATCGTAATTGTCATCCTGATCGTGTCAGTAAGTATTTGAATATGGCCAATGACGACAAGAATTTTTCTCGTTCGGCCTCCATGAATATTAATGGTAAAGACGTTACGGTTTTAGTTTCAAAATATATTCAAGGTCAGGAGTTAGATGTTGAAGATGAAGATAACTATCGAATGGCGGAGGAGCTTCTTAAATCCCGGGGGGTTTTTATGCATGATATAAATATCTTAGGTAATATTCTGGTTAAAGGAGGGGTTCTTTTCTTTGTGGATGGCGATCAAATGGTGCTGTCACAAGAATCCCGGCAACAGCGAAGCGTTTCTCTTGCAACAAGGCAACTGGAAGAGCAAATTAAGGCCCATCACATGATAAAATTAAAGCGGGCCGAGACCGAAGGAAATACTGAAGATGTTGAATATTATAAGTCACTTATTGCGGATCTTGATGCGTTAATCGGAGAGGAAGAACAGACACCTGCGCCAGGAAGACGTTTTAAACTAGCCGCGCCTGAGGAAGGGACTCTTGTGGCTAAGGTATTAAAGAATGAATTAAAAAAATAGCATTTAGTTCCGTTCTTTTCTGCGAATCGCCGGGGCTCATTCGCTACAGATTTACCGATCAATTATTGAGAGTTGCTATTCGTTTAAAGGTCGTTCGGGGGATCTGGACAGCCTGCAGCGGAGATGCAACTCGCCATTAGGGTTGGCGATGCCGCGCTGCCATAGTGGGTGAAATGCCTCGCAATGGTGCAACAACATTAACTCGCCTTGATTTTTCCCCTCTGCCTGACAAGAAAAACTTGGCTTTACGGATGGTCTCATGCCGTCGTATTAGCGTTGTTCGGCGTAGTATGTAAATTTCCTTATAGCAATAGAAGAACATTCTCAAAACATAAAATTAGCAAGTTATCATGAAGTTAACATATATTGTTTTTTTCGATCATTTTTTATATATTGATCGTTTTTATTGATTGATTTGCGTTAAAAGCGCATTATCAGGGAGTTAAGATCAAGTGGAGTGGTCACATGCGCTATTTTTTTATGGCAGAGCCGATAAGGGCAATGGAGGGGGATTTACTGGGTGTCGAAATCACTACTCATTTTGCATCGTCGCCCGCTCGTCCGCTACACCCTGAGTTTGTTATCTCGTCATGGGACAATTCGCAGAAGCGCCGTTTTCTGCTTGATCTGTTGCGGACAATCGCGGCCAAACATGGCTGGTTTCTACGCCACGGCCTGTTCTGTATCATAAATATCGATCGGGGTATGGCGCAGTTTGTCCTTCAGGACAAAGATATTCGCGCATTACTACACGCCATGCTATTTGTGGAGCTGCAGGTCGCTGAACATTTTTCATGTCAAGATAACGCCTTAGTCGATCCTTTAATACACGCGCTTCATAAGCAACCTAATCCATTATGGCTGGGCGACCTGGGCGTAGGGAACGCAACCGCTGCGCCATTAGTTTGCGGGTGTTTTAGCGGCGTAAAACTTGACCGCAGCTTTTTTGTCTCACAAATTGAAAAAATGACGTTTCCGCTGCTCGTCAAACATATTCGGCATTATTGTGACAAGATTGTGGTGGGTGGCCAGGAAAACGCACGCCATTTGTCGGCGTTAAAAACGGCAGGCATTTGGGCAACCCAGGGCACGTTATTTCCTTCCGTTGCGTTAGAAGAGGTTGAAACATTGCTGTTGGGCAGTCGCATGAACACCCTCAGAGAATCGAACTGAGGGTATTTGTTTCGCTTAGCGATCCTTTCGCCATGCGTCAGCGGTCAGCGCCTCGCCAAAATGGCCTGCGATTAAACGGCGGGTAAGCTCATGTAGCGGAGAGGCGAGCACATCGGCGGTGCTGCCGCGTTCAACCACTTCCCCCTGATGCATCACTAATACCTGATCGCTAATATGTTTCATCATGCCGATATGCTGCGTGACATAGATATAGGAGATGCCTTGTTTTTCCTGCAATTCAAGCATCAGATTGATGAGCTGCGAGCGCATGGACATATCAAGCGAAGCCAGCGCTTCGTCCGCGATAATGACTTTAGGGCGTAAAATCAGCGCGCGGGCCAGGCCCAGACGCTGTTTCTGCCCCGGCGCCAGCATATGCGGGTAGTAGCTCACGTGATCGGGCAATAGCCCCACCATACGCATCGTCTCGACAATCTGTTTGCGCCGCTGTTCCGGCTCCAGATCGGTATTAAGGCGCAGGGGGAAGTCAAGGATCTGCGAAATACGTTGACGTGGATTCAGTGACGTTGAGGGGTCCTGAAAAATCATTCGAATACGTTGGCTTCGAAACGAATAGTCGCCGTAATGCAGGGGATGATCGTCAATAAGAAGCTCGCCGCTGGTGGGTTCAATCATGCCGGCCAGCATCTTTGCCAGCGTGGATTTGCCGGAACCGTTTTCGCCGATAATGGCCAGAGTCTGACGCTCACGAAGCGTAAAGCTTAATGGTTTCACGGCGTCGACGGTCTGGCGGCGAAACCATCCTGTCCGGTAGCGAAAGGTTTTACTCAGGTTGCGCACTTCAAGCAGAGTTTCCACCATATCACTCTCTCTCCATATTCAGCGGAAAATGACAGGCATAGAGATGATTTTTCGCGCCGGTTAAGCGTGGCGTGATAATGCATTCTCGTTGCGCGTAAGGGCAGCGCGGCCCCAGACGACAACCTATCGGTAACTGCTCCAGTAGCGGGATCGCGCCCGGCAGCGTATTGAGACGGCTTTTATGCGGCATCGCGCTGCCAAAATCCGGAATCGCGCGGATAAGCGCCTGCGTATAAGGATGATGTGGCGTCGTCACCAGATCTTTACTTGGCGCGGTTTCTACCGTCTGGCCGCAGTATAAAACGTTGATTTTGTCAGCCCACTGACTCAGCATTTGCAGGTCGTGGCTAATCAACAGAATGGTGGTATTACTGTTTTGATTCAGTCGGGTCAACAGGCGAAAAATTTGCGCCTGCGTCGTCGGTTCCATTGAGTTGGTGGGTTCATCAGCGATCAGGAGTCGCGGTTGATTCGCCAGCGCGATAGCGATCATGACTTTCTGACACTCGCCATCGGTCAGTTCATAGGGAAAACTGCGCATCGCGTCTTTATGATCTTTAATTCCCACCCGGTGCAGTAATTCAATAGCACGTCGTTTACGCCAGCCTAAACGCTGCCACCAGCGACCTTTATAGGTCCAGGCGGGAATATTTTGCATTAGCTGGCGGCCGACGCGTTCGGAAGGATCAAGGCACGACTGCGGCTCCTGGAAGATCATCGACACATTATGCCCGACCAGCTTACGCCGTTCACGAGAGGAGAGGCGCAGCAGATCGATATCATCAAAACGCATACGGTCGGCAGTGACTCGCCAGTTGTCTTTCGCGACGCCGCAAATAGCTTTAGCAATCAAGCTTTTTCCGGAACCGGATTCACCTACCAGGCCGCGAATTTCGCCTTCGCTTAATGTCATACTGACGCGATCGACCGCTTTTACCCAACCTTCGCTGGTTTTAAATTCAATGGTGAGATTGCGGATATCCAGTAACGGCATTATTCCACCCCCGCAATAATCGCACGACGAATCCCATCTCCGAGCAGGTTTACCAGTAAAACACTGAGCGTTATCGCCGCGCCGGGTAGCATAACGGTCCACGGCGCGACATAGATTAGCTCCAGCGCATCTCCCAGCATGGCCCCCCATTCGGGAGAGGGAAGCTGCGCGCCGAGATCTAAAAATCCCAGCGCGGCGATGTCCAGAATCGCCATCGACAGCGCCCGGGTAATTTCGGTGACCAGACCGGCGGTAATATTCGGTAAAATGGCGAACCACAGAATATTCAGCGTTGTCGCGCCATCCAGACGGGCAGCAATGACGTACTCTTTTTCCAGTTCATCATGCACCATGCTATAGACGGAACGTACCATTCGCGGCAACAGGGCCAGCCAGACGGCAAACATCGCGTGTGACAGATGTGGGCCGGCAAATGCCACGACGATAATCGCCAGCAAGAGCGAAGGGATGGAAAGCAGCGTGTCCAGAATATGGTTCAGCACGGCAGAGCGTAAACCGTGCGTCGCGCCTGCCACTACGCCGAGGACTAATCCACATAGCGTAGCCGCCAGCGTTACGATAAACGCGCCGCCGACCGTGGGCGCCGCGCCGCTTAACAGGCGGCTCAGCACATCGCGCCCCAGATCGTCAGTCCCCAGAAAAAAGGAGACTTCGCCATAGCGTGACCAGGAGGGCGGCAGTAGCTGATAGCCCAGAAATTGCTGATCGATGCCATAGGGCGCGATCCAGCCGCCAAAAATACACAGCAACGCCAGACCGGCGCATCCATACAGGCCCACCATCGCAGGCGCGTCGCTATAAAATTTACGCCAGGCAGTGCGCAGGGTGCCTGGCGGGCGCTTTTCGCTGTAGACGCTATCGTAAGGCATATTTACTCGTTTTATTTTTGTTTACCATGCTTTATGTCTTTTGAAATTTTCAAACATTATCAATTCGTTATCGAGCGTTGGTGTTTTAATTTTGTGCACTTTGAGGTTATCAATTTATGCAAAATGTGTACACAGATGTGTATATCCTCTCATGGAGTGTACACATTGCTTGCCGATACAAAATTAAGAAAGGCTCCTGGCAAAAAAAGAGACCAAATCAAGGTCATCTCAGACGCTCATGGTCTCAATGTCAGGCTCTCTACATCCGGCAGTATAACATTCTTTTACCGATACAGATGGAACGGGAACGCTGCTCAACTGACGATTGGCGATTATCCAACCATATCACTATCTCATGCCAGGGAACGCCGTCAGTACTTTAGATCATGGTTAACTGAGGGACTCGATCCTCGTCGCCAGATGGTACTGGAGAAGAAGAAAAAAACAGAAGCGTTAACCGTAAAAGAACATACGACTACTGGGAGAAGTTTTAGCACTGTACGGAATTTGGGCCAGGGTCATTAAGACCGACAGTGGCGGCTGGCGCCAGTTTGGAGTATGGCGCGATCAGGATGTTGCGGTATTAGTCTCTGGGAGGTTCACAATAAGACAGATCGGAATACTCCGGCATGAGGTGTTGCGTCTTAAACCGCTGCAGCGGGTCAGCAGGGGGAATTATATTTATTAGCTCAGAAGTGAGCTGACAGTTACCGATTATTTATACAGTAACTGTCAGTTTACAATATCGTAAAAACCTTAACAAAAATATAATTTTGATGATAACCCCTTTATCTACCCAAAAGTAATAGAGCTGAGTTTATGATTTAATCTATAGGACTTTCCAGCGTTACTCTTACGGACTTTCTTTTTACAGTGATAGTTGGCGGGATCGTCGTGCTTCTAAGATGTGTAAATGGGATTTCACCAGCATAAAATACACCAGCACCATGATAACCAGAAACTTTGACATCTGTGTAGCCTCGACTCCAGATCTCATTAGCAACCCTCTCTATAAAAGTATCACGTTCTCCAAACACCATTCGTTCAAAGAAACCAGCATTTCTATTCGCTTTATCTATGTCCTCCTTTTTAAAACTATTAGGCTCTCTTTTATCTGCGGAATAACAACTACTAATCCTTATATCCTTTATAACCTCTAAAACTTTATTAGCAACCAGAATATCAACCAGTTGTTTTGCAGAAAAAACAGAGTCGCCACTGGCTAGAACATTAGTGCCTGCTGCACCATGACCGGTAATATAGACTTTTTTAAACGCACTTAATGTGACCTCATCTAGTATGAGGTTTTCTTGCTGCCGTGCAACAATACCTACAGCTGCTCCGCAATTTACATCATTAGTGTATTGTTGCAGATCAATGTGACCCGAAAGAGTTTTATAATGAGTGCTGATTGTTTTTTCAAATTCGGACGCTGCGTCTTTACTTATAAAAACACCAGGATATAAGTGCTTCCCAGAAAAAACTCTGGATATTTGTTGTCCCAGCATATGCAGGCAAGCCGATTTGTTGAAGCCTTTCTCTCCCGTAACTAACAAGAAACCACTTTTTTGCTCAACCTGTGAAATATTATAAGCAATATTAGCTACCCTAATAATATCTTTGGCTAGGTTAGTTGCGCCATTTCCGATAGTGGCAGTGCCGGGGGCTGCCCCTCTAATATTGAGGATCGCGGCAGAAATAGGTTTCATCATATTCACCTCTCATGTAGTGATAATGGTTATTATGTGATATTTACTTTTTAATATTTATTTGTTATCACTTACCTGCTGTCCAGTCAATATTAATACATTATTACGCCTATTTTTACATTAATTTTACTGGTGCGGGATTGTATGATCTTGTTATTACTCAACGTAAGCCTCTGTTTATATATAATAAAATTGGAGAAATCTGTTGACTGTATTTTATTTACATTAATATAGATATGCTATGAATTATTACGCATGCATAATCTAACGTTATTAGATGCTATATCCGTAACCGGGTCTGAGGTGAGCATGGCTAAATTACCGCGCCGTAAATGCAAAGTTTGGCGGGAATGGTTTTCTCCTGCTTACAGCAACGTTGTCTGGTGCTGTCCTGAACATGGCGCTATCTACGCGCTGGAACTGCGTGCCAGGCGTATCAGGGATAAACACCAGGCGGATAAAGCCGAACGCCAGGCGAACGGTTGCATGCTTAGAGAGCGTCAGGCAGTGTTGTATACACTCTGCAGGAAGATGTTCCGCAAACATCTGCGCTGAAGGCGGTGGCATAAGGGGATGGTCGCTGAAATCGAGCAGGTCATTGAGAAGTGGCATAACAAAACGGCTCCCTGTAGGGGAAGCCGTTATAGTGCCGCAGTTTAAGGATAGGCATTGTGCGATTACGGGGATTTTCGTGCCCGTAAACCGGGGAGGTTTGTTTTTCTAATTTTATCCAGCGAGACGTAAAGTATGACTGAGCTATGGTTAGCACTCGGTTTAACACATTAGGTGGTTTGCCTGATAGTTTCTGTGGGAGAGAGTATGATAAAAAAGTAATATTATTTTTAGTGTTTTTCTGATTATGCAAGTACCGTTGGTTTTGTATATCGTGTTGACTCGAGACCTTCAGATTTGATTTTTCGGGATGGTTTTGCTTCTCACGGTAATAACAGGAATCTTCAGCAACATATAAGAGATGACTCCTGTGCATCCGGTAGTCGAGACAGTACTATATTGCGACTATCTCAGATATTAATGAGTCTTATAATATAGCACGATTATATTACTCCAGAGCAACATTTAGCGGCAGGTTGTACAGATACAGAATCCGTGCAGACAATAGTTTCTACAGCCTTCCGCCGTCTGTTGCTTATATTGAGTTATGTGGTATCCAGTTTGGTCATTTTGAGCGAGTGATGATGCGGTTACAAAGTGAGTATGTATCTGTAAATTCTATCCCAATTGAAAATATCCATGAAGCAGTTGAGCTTGTTTACGATAGAAATACAAGTATGGTAAATATTGTTGGAGTGGATTATGAAAAAGAAATTAAAGGTTCTGACTCTTGCTCTTGCGTCATTATCCAGTGTTTGTTATGCAGTTATGGCTGATTATGATACGTATGTGAGTAATGTTCAGATTAACAACCTGTCTTATGGTGTGTATACGTCAGGGGGTAAGGAAACTCAGTTTTTTTGTATCGGACTGAAGCGCGGGAGTGAGGCTATTAGTGTCAATGCCGTGTGTAAAGTGGATGTGTACGGGAATCATAAACAGGGGTTTGATAACATGCTAAATATAGCAAAGTATTATTATACAACAGGGGGGGATGTAAGGATATATTATAAAGAGAATGTTTGGCGCGACCCCGATTTCGAAAGTGCATTCTCTTCCAGGGAATTAATTGCGATAACTACTTGTAGCTCATCAAGTTATTGTATGGGGCCTACGGTGACAAATTAAATGTTGCTGGGTATTAAACGCTCTAAAGAACAGGCTTAATCTTGTTGGTGAGATGATTATGTCTGAACCTTTATCAGGTTCCTGTATGGCTGTAGCGCTCTGTGGGGCGACTGTATTCAGACTGTTTACTGGAGCGGATTTCGGGATTGTATTTGGAGCATTTGCGGGAACGTTATTCGTGGCAACAATGCCGCAGATACTGTCACCCCAAAGCCCTCCTTCAAGCTTCTGACAATTGTGGGTGGTTTGTTTGATGGAGTGCCTCTTAAGATTAGAACTCTCACCATAAAGGCTGCGCATTTACGTGGCCTTTTTTGTATTCAGGCTAACGGGAGTTGGATAAATCCAGCTCGTGAAGCCTGCTCCTTTTAGTCAGGACGTTATCATAAGGGGACATACTGGTTGTATGGAAGCGTGATCGCCTGGGTCGCAGTATGCGTCATCTGGTCGTTCTGGTAGAAGAATTGCGCGAACGCGGCGTTAATTTCCGCAGCCTGACCGACAGCATAGACACGTTAACGCCAATGGGGCGATTCTTCTTTCATGTCATGGGCACACTCGCTGAAATGGAACGTGAATTGATTGTGGAAAGAACCCGCGCTGGACTGGAAGCGACAAGGGCGAGGGGGATGTAATGGTGGCCGACGACCGAAACTAACATTGAAACAATAGGCGCAGGTCGGGCGTTTGATTGGGGCAGGAGTACCGCGACAGCAGGTAGCGATACGCAGTGAAACCCGGAGGCGCTGATAGAGAAGATAAATCTCCGGCAATCATCATCGAAGCATGGACTGCCGGAGAAAATAGAAAACAATATGTATATATTTGCGTACTAAAAAACGAACTTATCACAAAAATAAAAGCATAACTTTTTGATTTAATGATCTTTTTTATTGTTTCTTATCGTAAGGCATACCATTCCTTATGTTTCAGAGGGTTAGCCATAGCACCCAAAATATCGGAAATCACATTGACCACAATAACCAGCGACCCAATGACCATCACGCCAGCGGAAATAGCGGCATAGTCCTGCTGACGAATGGCGTGAATTAACCATCGTCCCAGCCCTGGCCAGCTGAAAACCATTTCGGTAATCATCGCCAGCGTTAACATGGTTGAAAACTGCAGACCAAGACGGGGAATGACCGGCGGCAGCGCATTATGCAACACGTGACGGCGTAAAATCGTAAAGCGCGACAAGCCGCGCGTGGCCGCCGCTTTAACGTAGTTCTGATCGTAGACCTCAATAGTGCTGATTCGCATCAGGCGGATCACTTCTGTGGTCGGCGCGACGGAAAGCGTGAGCACCGGTAAAACCATATGCCGTATGGCGCTCATCACCATTTCATCACGCCACGGCGAATCTGAAATCCAGGCGTCAATGATGGCGAAACCGGTAACCGGTTTAACTTCATAAAGCAGGTCAAATCGCCCGGATACCGGCAGCCACCCTAGCGTGAGCGAAAAGAACAGTGTGAGCAGAAGCGCCAGCCAGAAAACCGGAATTGAGAAACCTAATAGCGCCAGCGCGCTGATAAAACGATCCGGCCATTTGCTACGCGTCACGCCAGCCAGCATCCCGACCGGGATGCCGACCATCAGCGCAAAACCAAAGGCGAGAATGCACAGCTCCATCGTGGCGGGAAACACCTCTTTAAGCTGTTCGGAGATCAGCTGGCCGTTAATGCTGGACACGCCAAAGTCCCAGTGCAGCAGACCGTTGAACCAGAAAACCCAGGCATTCCATAATGATGCGCCTTGTAGCGGCGCGTGCGGCGTAAAATAGCTCAGGCTAAAGCCGATAAAGGTCAGGAAGAAGAGCGTCACCAGCAACAGCAATAACCGACGCAGGGTGAAGATAATCATGGTTTTTTCACCTCTTCGTGTTTTTCGCGGGAGACGCCGGCAAAAGACGCATTGCCGAACGGGCTTAACACCAGCCCTTTAATATCGTAGCGGTATGCCTGCAGGCGTAGTGATGATGCCAGCGGCAGTATCGGCAGCTCTTTCTCCAGGATATTCTGCGCTTCCTCATACGCTTCTATGCGCGAAGCCAACTGCTGCGACGACAGTGCCTTACGCAGCACGCTGTCAAATTCAGGGTTACACCAGTGGGCGAAATTGGTTTGCGAATTGATGGCCGCACAGCTTAACAGCGGTCTGAAAAAGCTATCCGGATCGTTGCTGTCCGTGGCCCAGCCGGATAAGGTCAGATCGTGATTCATATCCATCAGGCGCGCCTCCTGAAAACGACCTTCAACCGGCACAATGACCACTTTTACGCCAACCTGCGCCATATCCGCCTGAATAAGCTCCGCCGTTTTTAGCGGACTTGGGTTCCAGGCCTGAGAACTGGTCGGCACCCAGAGATGCAGCGTAAGATTCTCAATGCCCAGCGCTTTTAGCTGTTCGCGCGATTTTTGCGGATTGTACTCCGTAATTTTGGCATCGTTATCGTAAGCCCATGAGGCTCTCGGTAAAATGGAGGCTGCGGTTTCCGCCGTGCCGTAATAAATCGACTGCATCAGACGCTGGTTGTTGATCGATAAGGCCAGCGCATGGCGCACTGCGGGATTATTCAACGGCGGCTTATCGGTGTTAAAGGCCAGATAGGCGATATTCATCCCCGGGCGCAACGTCAGGCGCAAACGCGGATCGTCGCGTAAAATAGTTAGCTGGCTGGCGGCGGGCCAGGCCAGAACATCGCATTCACCGGTCAGTAATTTCGATAAACGCCCGGTACCGCCGGAGCCTAAATCCACCACCACTTGCGGCATCAGCGGTTTGCCGCGCCAAAACCCATCGTGGCGCTGGAGACGAATAAACTGCCCGGCACGGTACTCCGAAAGCTGGAAAGGCCCGGTGCCGACCGGTTGGCGGTCTAGCAGTTCCTGACGATCTTTTCGGCTAAGCTGCGCGGCGTACTCAGCGGACATGACGGAAGCGTAGTGTGTAGCCAGATGCCATAAAAAGGAGGCGTCTGGCTGCGTCAGGCGAAACTCAACGGTGTTATTGTCCAGCTTACGCACGCTTTTTACATTGTCGGCGAACTGTAGGCTATCAAAGTAGGGGAAGCTACTGCCGTTGATGTTATGCCACGGATGCCGACGATCGAAAATCCGCTGAAAGGTAAAGACGACATCATCAGCATTGAGTTTTCGGGTCGGCGTAAACCAGGCGGTTTTTTGAAAGGAAACGTCGCGGCGCAGGTGAAAACGGTACGTTGCCCCGTTATCCAGCACTTCCCAGCTTTCTGCCAGCTCTGGGACTAAACGATAAGTATAGGGATCGACATCCAACAGACGGTCATATAACTGGGCGGCCAGGGTATCGACGATGAGGCCGCTGCTCGCTTTTTGCGGATTAAAGGTGTTGACCTGCCCGCTGACACAATACACAAAGCCGCTATCGCGAATATCTGCACTCGCAGTTTGTTCGGGCGCAGCCGCAGCCGTAGCCTGACTACTCAGTAGACCCGCTATCACGATCAGAGACGATAAAACCAGGCGCATAATAGTTAAGTTTTTGAAGTTCAATTTGCAAAGTGTATCGCACTTCGGCCCGCCACGTAAAAATGTCGGTGGATAACTGGCGTAAATGTCGTCAATTAGCCGGAGAAATAGCTAAAGCTGATGCTTTTTAAGCAAGGCGCGAAACTGGTGGTAGGTGAGCGCCAGCAAATCGGCGGCTCGTTTCTGGTTAAATTTCGCCTGCTGTAAGCTACGTTGCAGCAGCGCTTTTTCCTGTTGCAGTTGAAACTCACGTAATTTGAGCGGCAGGTCAGGCGTGACGGATGCCGCTGGCAGGGCGGGCGCGGGCGGTTCAGCGGGATGGCGTTGAAAAGGATCGATAACAATTTCATCCAAAGGATGTTCACTGCTGCCGTGGCGATACACTGAACGTTCGACTACGTTTTTCAGCTCGCGGACATTACCCGGCCAGGCGTAACGCAACAACGTTTCTTTTGCCCGATCGGTAAAACCGGGAAATAAGGGCAGACGTAGCTCACGACACATCTGAATAGCAAAATGCTCGGCCATCAGCATGATATCGCTCTGGCGTTCGCGCAGCGGCGGCAGTTGTACAACATCAAAAGCCAGCCTGTCGAGCAGATCGGCACGAAATGTCCCTTCCTTCACCATGGCGGGTAAATCGGCATTAGTGGCGCATACTAATCGCACATTAACCTGTAACGGCTGGCTGCCGCCGACGCGCTCTAGCTCGCCATATTCAATCACCCGCAGCAGCTTTTCCTGTACCAGCATCGGCGCTGTCGCCAGTTCATCCAAAAACAGCGTGCCGCCATCGGCGCGTTCAAAGCGACCGGGATGGCGTTTTTGCGCCCCGGTAAAAGCGCCCGCTTCATGACCAAACAGTTCGGAGTCCAGCAGGTTTTCGTTAAGCGCCGCGCAGTTAAGCGAGATAAGCGGCCCCTGCCAGCGTGAAGAGAGATAGTGCAGGCGATTGGCGATAAGTTCTTTACCCGTCCCGCGTTCGCCAATAATCAGCACTGGCTTATCCAGCGGCGCGAGCCGGGAGACTTGTTCCAGTACTTCAAGAAAACGGTTTGCCTCGCCGAGCAGGTTATCTTTAAATTCAGCCATGATGAAAATCGCCACTTGTTAGTGTTTTTCACCACTTTATCCTTTTTTGCTGGCGAGGTAAAACGAAATAATTTCTTTATTATCAGTGATATGAAAAGTTGGCACGCAAATTGTATTAATCATGTAGCAGGGCATCGCCCGTTATCAGAACATTATGTGAGGATTGAATTATGGGTATTTTTTCTCGTTTTGCCGACATCGTGAACGCCAATATCAATGCGTTGTTGGAAAAAGCGGAAGATCCGCAGAAGCTGGTGCGCCTGATGATTCAGGAGATGGAAGATACGCTGGTGGAGGTTCGCTCGAACTCCGCGCGTGCTTTAGCGGAAAAGAAACAGTTATCCCGTCGTATTGAACAGGCTACGGTTCAGCAGATCGAGTGGCAGGAAAAAGCGGAACTGGCTCTGCGCAAAGATAAAGACGATCTGGCGCGCGCCGCATTGATTGAAAAACAAAAGCTGACCGATTTAATTGCTACGCTTGAACAGGAAGTCACGCTGGTGGATGACACGCTGGCGCGCATGAAGAAAGAGATTGGCGAGCTGGAAAACAAACTCAGCGAAACACGCGCTCGCCAGCAGGCGCTGATGCTGCGCCATCAGGCGGCAAGTTCTTCCCGCGATGTCCGTCGTCAGCTTGACAGCGGTAAACTGGATGAAGCCATGGCGCGGTTTGAATCCTTTGAACGTCGTATCGATCAAATGGAAGCGGAAGCGGAAAGCCATCGTTTTGGTAAGCAGCAATCGCTGGACCAACAGTTTGCCAACCTGAAAGCCGATGATGAAATCAGCGAGCAGCTGGCGCAGTTGAAAGCCAAAATGAAGCAAGATAATCAATAATGACAATGGCGGCGCCGGTACGCGCCGTCGCTCATCAGCTTTAGGTGTAAGGAGAACGCATGAGCGCGCTATTTCTGGCCATCCCGTTAACCATTTTTGTGTTGTTTGTGTTACCGATTTGGCTGTGGCTGCATTACAGCAACCGCGCCGGTCGGGGAGAACTGTCGCAAAGCGAGCAGCAACGCTTACTGCAACTCACAGACGACGCGCAACGTATGCGCGAGCGCATTCAGGCGCTGGAAGACATTCTTGATGCAGAGCATCCGAACTGGAGAGAGCGCTAATGGGTGGAATCAATCTGAATAAAAAACTATGGCGTATGCCGCAAAAGGGCATGGTGCGTGGCGTTTGCGCCGGGATCGCCGACTACCTTGATGTACCGGTAAAACTGGTGCGTATTCTGGTCGTGCTGTCGATTTTCTTTGGGCTGGCGTTTTTTACCGTAGTGGCCTATATCGTTCTGTCTTTTGTACTGGACCCTATGCCGGATAATCTGGCCGCAGGCAAACCGCAGCCGACCAGCGGCGAACTGCTGGATACCGTAGACAGAGAGCTTGCCGCAGGCGAAAAGCGTTTGCGAGAAATGGAACGCTACGTCACGTCAGATACGTTCACACTGCGTAGTCGTTTCCGTCAACTGTAAGTGATATATCGGGAAGGTGAAGATGAATACTCGCTGGCAACGCGTCGGGCAGAAGGTGAAGCCCGGCTTCAAAATAGCAGGTAAGCTGGTTCTGTTGACCGCGTTACGCTACGGGCCTGCCGGCGTGGCGGGATGGGCGGTAAAATCCGTCGCCCGTCGTCCGCTAAAAATGTTGCTGGCGTTTGCGCTGGAGCCAGTACTTCGTAAGGCGGCGAATAAAATTTCGCAGCGTTACAAATAGCGAGTCTGGTCATAATATTTCGTTAAGCTCTGGCGTATAGTGTGTGCGAAATACATTACGTGTCAGGACGGAAGTATGTTGAAAAAAGGAATATTTGCGTTAGCGTTATTCATAGCCATGCCGCTTTATGCCGCAGAATACTGGATAGATGTCCGCATTCCGGAACAATATCAGCGAGAGCATATTCAGGGCGCGATTAATATCCCATTGAAGGAGATTAAATCTCATATCGAAACGGTAGTTCCAGACAGGAACGATACGGTAAAGTTATATTGCAACTCCGGACGACAGTCGGGCATGGCAAAACAAATGTTGCTTGATATGGGGTATACGCACGCGATGAATATGGGCGGCATCAGTCGTCTTGATATGCCGAAAGTAAAAAAATAGATAATCTATTGCTCAATACTCATACTAACCGCGGCGCTTAATGCGCCGTTGTTGATCTCTCCGGGTAGTTGATAATAACGTTTTTGCACATATCTATAACGCAGGCTCGTTATTATTTTTTCTTCTCTTCAGGCTCAACAGGATGTCAATGAAGCGACTTAAAACTGAACTCAACGCGCTGGTCAATCGTGGGGTAGACAGGCATTTGCGTCTTGCCGTAACCGGGTTGAGCCGCAGCGGTAAAACAGCGTTTATCACGGCGATGGTTAACCAGTTGCTTAATGTCCACGCGGGCGCGCGCTTACCGTTGCTCAGCGCGGTACGCGAAGAACGCCTGCTTGGCGTAAAGCGCGTGCCTCAACGTGATTTTGGTATTCCCCGTTTTACCTACGATGAGGGGATACTTCAGCTTTATGGCAATCCTCCCGCATGGCCCACACCGACGCGCGGCGTCAGTGAGATTCGGCTGGCGTTGCGCTATCGCTCCAACGACTCGCTGCTGCGCCATTTTAAAGATACCTCGACATTGTATCTGGAGATTGTGGACTATCCAGGGGAATGGTTACTCGATCTGCCCATGCTGGCTCAGGATTATTTAAGCTGGTCCCGTCAGATGAACGGCTTGTTACAAGGGCAACGCGCTGAGTGGGCCGCAAAATGGCGGCAACTTTGCGACGGGCTCGATCCGCTGGCGCCCGCCGATGAAAACCGGCTGGCGGAGATTGCCGCCGCCTGGACGGATTATTTGCATCAGTGTAAATCGCAGGGATTGCATTTTATTCAGCCTGGACGGTTTGTTTTGCCGGGCGATATGGCGGGTGCGCCAGCGTTGCAGTTTTTCCCGTGGCCGGATGTGGACGCCTTCGGCGAGTCAAAACTGGCGCAGGCGGATAAACAGACCAACGCTGGAATGCTGCGCGAACGCTTTAACTACTATTGCGAAAAAGTGGTCAAAGGGTTCTATAAAAATCATTTTCTACGCTTTGATCGCCAGATTGTACTGGTCGACTGTCTGCAACCGCTTAATAGCGGGCCGCAGGCGTTTAATGATATGCGTCTCGCCTTAACGCAGTTGATGCAAAGTTTTCACTATGGCCAGCGAACTCTGTTTCGCCGTTTGTTTTCGCCGGTGATTGATAAATTGCTGTTCGCCGCGACGAAAGCCGACCATGTCACCCTCGACCAACATGCCAATATGGTGGCCTTGCTCCAGCAGCTTATTCAGGATGCCTGGCAAAATGCCGCGTTTGAAGGCATTAGTATGGATTGCCTGGGGCTGGCGTCGGTACAGGCGACCACCAGCGGCGTGATTGAGGTCAACGGTGAAAAAATCCCGGCTTTACGTGGAAACCGTTTGAGTGACGGCGCGCCGTTAACCGTGTACCCCGGCGAAGTGCCTTCGCGTTTGCCGGGACAAGCGTTTTGGGATAGTCAGGGTTTTCAGTTCGAAGCCTTTCGTCCGCAGGTGATGGATGTTGATAAACCGTTACCACATATTCGTCTGGACGCTGCGCTGGAGTTTTTAATAGGAGATAAGCTGCGATGAGCGAACCGTTAAAACCGCGTATTGATTTTGCAGAACCGCTAAAGGAGGAACCTACGTCGGCCTTCAAAGCGCAGCAAACTTTCAGCGAAGCGGAGTCGCGTACATTTGCGCCTGCAGCTATCGATGAGCGCCCGGAAGACGAAGGCGTGGCAGAAGCGGCGGTCGATGCCGCGCTGCGCCCCAAACGCAGCCTGTGGCGTAAAATGGTGATGGGAGGGCTGGCGCTGTTTGGCGCGAGCGTGGTCGGGCAAGGCGCACAGTGGACAATGAATGCCTGGCAAACTCAGGACTGGGTCGCTTTAGGCGGCTGTGCCGCAGGCGCGCTGATCGTTGGCGCTGGCGTGGGATCGGTGGTCACGGAGTGGCGGCGATTATGGCGCTTGCGCCAGCGGGCGCATGAACGCGATGAAGCGCGTGAACTGTTACATAGCCATAGCGTCGGGAAAGGTCGCGCATTTTGCGAAAAACTGGCGCAGCAGGCGGGGATTGATCAATCACATCCGGCATTACAACGTTGGTATGCCGCTATTCACGAAACGCAAAACGACAGGGAAATCGTCGGCTTGTATGCGCATCTGGTACAGCCGGTACTTGACGCGCAGGCGCGACGTGAGATTAGCCGTTTCGCCGCGGAATCGACTCTGATGATCGCCGTCAGTCCGTTAGCGTTGGTGGATATGGCGTTTATTGCCTGGCGTAATTTACGCCTGATTAACCGTATCGCAACGCTGTATGGCATTGAACTTGGTTATTACAGCCGCCTTCGTCTGTTCCGTCTGGTGTTGCTGAATATCGCGTTCGCGGGGGCCAGTGAGCTGGTGCGTGAAGTCGGTATGGACTGGATGTCTCAGGATCTGGCCGCACGCTTGTCCACGCGCGCGGCGCAGGGGATTGGCGCAGGCCTCCTTACCGCTCGACTGGGAATAAAAGCGATGGAGCTATGTCGACCATTGCCGTGGATCGACAACGATAAACCACGTCTCGGTGATTTTCGTCGTCAGCTTATCGGTCAGCTAAAAGAGACGCTGCAAAAGAGTAAGTCGTCGCCTGAGAAATGACCTTCCACAGGGCGCTGATTGCCTGGCTTTACGCCGCAGCGCCCGTTTTTCCGCCATGCTGTCAATATTTGTTGACAGAATCCTTCCTGCCAGCCGAATAGTGGCTTATCATCTATTTAATGGTTCATTATTCAGGTGAAGGTTCCCATGCGTCTGGAAGTCTTTTGTGAAGACCGACTTGGTCTGACCCGCGAATTACTTGATTTACTGGTGTTACGTAGCATTGATTTACGCGGAATCGAGATTGATCCCATTGGGCGAATTTATCTTAATTTTGCTGAGCTGGAATTCACCGACTTCAGCAGCCTGATGGCCGAAATCCGCCGTATTTCCGGCGTAACGGATGTCCGTACCGTTCCCTGGATGCCGTCCGAACGTGAACATCTGGCCCTGAGCGCGCTGCTTGAGGCGTTGCCGGAGCCGGTGCTCTCATTGGATATGAAGAGTAAAGTGGAGATGGCGAACCCGGCGAGTTGTCAGCTTTTTGCCCAGAGCCAGGAGCGAATGCGGCACCATACCGCCGCACAATTAATCAACGGCTTCAATTTTCAGCGCTGGCTGGACGGTAACCCGCAAAGCTCCCATAACGAACATGTCGTGATCAACGGGCAAAACTTCCTGATGGAGATTACGCCGGTACATTTACAAAACGAAAATGACGAATACGTGTTGACCGGGGCGGTCGTGATGTTGCGTTCCACGATTCGTATGGGACAGCAGCTACAGAATTTGTCCACGCAGGATCTGAGCGCGTTTAGTCAGATTATTGCCGTGAGCGCAAAGATGAAGCACGTCGTTGAGCAGGCGCGCAAACTGGCGATGCTCAGCGCGCCGCTGCTGATTACCGGCGATACGGGAACCGGCAAAGATCTTTTCGCCTATGCCTGTCACCAGGCAAGCCCTCGTTCAGCGAAGCCGTATCTGGCGCTCAACTGCGCTTCAATCCCGGAAGATGCGGTAGAAAGCGAACTATTTGGCCATGCGCCGGAAGGTAAAAAAGGCTTTTTTGAACAGGCGAATGGCGGCTCGGTGCTGCTGGATGAAATTGGCGAAATGTCACCGCGTATGCAGGCGAAGCTGCTACGTTTTCTCAATGATGGTACGTTCCGTCGCGTCGGCGAAGATCACGAAATTCATGTTGATGTCCGTGTTATCTGCGCCACGCAGAAAAATCTGGTGGAGCTGGTGCAAAAAGGACTGTTCCGCGAAGATCTCTATTATCGACTTAACGTTCTGACGCTTAATTTGCCGCCGTTGCGCGATTGTCCGCAGGATATTATGCCGTTGACCGAACTGTTCGTGGCGCGTTTTGCCGACGAACAGGGCGTTCCGCGACCGAAACTGTCTGCCGATCTGAGTACGGTCCTCACTCGTTACGGCTGGCCGGGTAACGTTCGCCAGCTTAAAAATGCGATTTACCGGGCGCTGACGCAACTGGAAGGGTATGAGCTGCGTCCGCAGGATATCCTGCTGCCTGACTACGATGCCGCGACGGTGGCAGTCGGCGAGGATGCGATGGAAGGCTCGCTGGATGACATTACCAGTCGTTTTGAACGTTCTGTCCTGACCCAGCTTTATCGTAGCTATCCGAGTACGCGTAAACTGGCGAAACGGTTGGGGGTATCGCATACCGCGATTGCCAATAAGCTGCGTGAATATGGTCTGAGCCAGAAGAAGGGTGAAGAGTAGAAAAAAAGAAGGCCTCCGGATAGAGGCCTTCTTGTGACAAAAGAGCACCGCCTGTAGCACTGACAAACATAGCGCCAGCAGTCGCTGGCTTATGCCTTCAGGACATTAAGCGCGGCGTCGTAATCCGGCTCGTGGGTGATTTCATCCACCAACTGGCTGAAAATAACGTTGTCGTTTTCGTCAAGCACGATAACTGCGCGCGCCGCCAAACCTTTCAGCGGGCCGTCAACGATTTCGACGCCGTAGTTTTTCAGAAACTCGTTATTACGCAGAGTGGAAAGTGTAATAACGTTGCTCAGGCCTTCCGCGCCGCAAAAACGCGACTGTGCAAAAGGCAGGTCAGCAGAAACGCACAATACGACGGTATTCTCCACTTCTGTGGCCAGTTGATTAAACTTACGAACTGATGCGGCGCATACGCCAGTATCAATGCTTGGGAAAATATTCAGCACTTTGCGTTTGCCTGCATATTGGCTGAGGGAAACGTCAGACAAATCTTTTGCGACAAGAGTAAAAGCCTGTGCTTTGCTACCAGCCTGCGGAATAACGTTGGCAACGGTGACCGGGTTACCCTGGAAATGTACAGTCTGTGACATAATTATGTTCCTATTTACTTATAGTTAACGTCGAAATCCAGTTTAAGTCATTATTCATTAACACGGCAAATACTATTTGTAGCAAGCCGCGTCCGGCGCTATCAGAGGGGAAGAGATGAGATCTGTTAAGGTATATGAGGAAACCTGGCCGTTACATACGCCTTTTGTTATTGCGCGTGGTAGCCGAAGCGAAGCGCATGTTGTCGTTGTCGAACTGGAAGAAGAGGGCGTAAAAGGCATCGGGGAATGTACGCCATATCCACGTTATGGTGAAAGTGATGCCTCGGTCATGGCGCAAATCATGAGTATTGTGCCTCAGTTGGAAAACGGGCTGACTCGCGAAGCATTGCAGAAACTGTTGCCGGCAGGCGCGGCGCGCAACGCGGTGGATAGTGCCTTATGGGATTTGCAGGCCCGCCAGCGGCAGCAAAGCCTTGCCGGGCTGCTCGGCGTGACGCTGTCCCCGGTTTTTACTACCGCGCAAACGGTAGTGATAGGCACGCCGGAACAGATGGCTGCCAGTGCGGCGGCACTATGGGAAAAAGGGGCGACGTTGCTGAAAATTAAACTCGATGCTCGTCTGATTAGCGAACGTATGGTGGCGATCCGCTCGGCGGTGCCGGAGGCGACGCTCATTGTGGACGCCAATGAATCGTGGCGTCCGGAGGGGCTGGCGGCGCGTTGCCAGTTACTGGCGGATCTGAATGTCGCGATGCTGGAGCAACCGCTGCCCGCGCAGGATGACGCCGCCCTGGAAAATTTTATTCATCCGTTGCCCATCTGTGCAGATGAGAGCTGCCATACTCGCAGTAGTCTGAAAGCCCTGACGGGGCGCTACGATATGATCAACATTAAGCTGGATAAAACCGGCGGTCTGACTGAGGCGCTGGCGCTGGCAACGGAGGCGCGGGAGCAAGGATTCGGCCTGATGCTGGGCTGTATGCTCTGTACATCAAGAGCGATTAGCGCCGCGCTGCCGCTTATGCCGCAGGTGAGCTTCGCCGATCTTGATGGCCCAACATGGCTGGCGGTTGATGTTGAGCCCGCGCTACGCTTTACGACGGGTCAACTCCATCTTTAGGATGCCAGCGGAGCAGATTCGACATCGCCAGCAAGTATTTTTCGCTGGCTTCATCGGCAGAAACAGGGGGAAACTCGGCGGTAATGCAGTGCAGGTTGAGGTCGGCGCACCAGCTGCCAAACGAACCGGGCGTTTCGTAACCTACGCTGGTCACCAGCGGCAACGCAAAAGCATCGGCCAGCCACTCGCCTAGCTCGCTGCGACGTGGATCTTCAATGCAGGCTAGCGGATCGTGAAAAGAGACGACCCAGGCGGGTTGGAGTCGATGAATTAACTGGCAAAGCGCCTGGGTTTCCGGTTCTGAGCCGGGATGGTCGCCGGTTAGCAGCACGACATCACGCTCTTGCGCGCGGCTATTCCAGCGATAAACTGTCTCACCCGCTTTCCAGTTGGCGGCGGGAAAGTTACGGTTTAGATCAATGCCATTCGCATTTGCCCTTAACCCCAGTTGACAGCCATCAGGATTAACGGCAAGTACGACATGATGACGGCGAAGGGACGGATTTAAGGTGCGTAACGCACAGGAGAGCGTCACCACGGATGAGGTTTCATCCCCGTGGGTGCCAGCCAGTATCAGGCCGCTTTCGCGATTGACGGCAGGCGCCGGAAACCAGATTAGCGGCGCGCCTAGTAGCGAACGTCCATAATGTTCAGTGCCTGGCGGAAATGCGCCGCGCTCGGCACGGGGGCGGGTGACAGTCATACGCGTTTCCCGAAGCTGAGACCAGTAGGGTAATCATCGTAGTGTTGTGTAAAACCCGCCGATTATCAAATGGTTTCTATTTACCCTCTTGTATGGCGCGATATCAACTTTCTGGCGGAAGATAATTGCATTTCTTTCTGCTGAAACAAATAATTACGTTGTCATTTAACTCATCTTTGAGGAACTTCTATGAGGCATTCTGTTTCAGTAACCTGTTGTGCGCTGTTGGTTAGCAGCTTTTCCCTGGCATATGCTGCGGATGTTCCCGGCGGAACGGTACTGGCAGAGAAACAAGAACTGGTGCGTCATATCAAAGATGAGCCCGCTTCGTTAGATCCAGCGAAAGCCGTTGGGCTGCCTGAAATTCAGGTGATCCGCGATCTGTTTGAAGGGCTGGTTAACCAGAACGAAAAGGGTGAAATTATCCCTGGCGTCGCCAGCCAGTGGAAGAGCAATGATAATCGTATCTGGACGTTTACGTTGCGGGATGATGCGCAATGGGCCGATGGAACGCCGGTGACCGCCCAGGATTTTGTCTATAGCTGGCAACGCCTCGTTGATCCCAAAACGCTTTCCCCCTTCGCCTGGTTTGCCGCTCTGGCTGGCATCACTAATGCGCAAGCCATTATCGACGGTAAAGTCACGCCGGATCAGCTTGGCGTCAGTGCCGTGGACGCGCACACTTTGCGTGTTCAGCTTGACAAGCCGTTGCCCTGGTTTGCCAGTCTGACCGCCAGTTTTGCCTTTTATCCGGTCCAAAAAGCGAATGTTGAAAGCGGCAAAGACTGGATGAAGCCGGGAAAACTGATTGGCAATGGCGCGTATGTTCTTAAAGAGCGCGTGGTAAATGAAAAACTGGTGGTCGTGCCTAATACGCATTACTGGGATAACGCGAAAACGGTACTGCAAAAAGTGACATTTTTACCCATTAACCAGGAGTCGGCTGCGACGAAACGTTATCTTGCCGGTGATATTGATATCACCGAATCTTTCCCTAAAAATATGTACCAGAAATTATTGAAGGATATTCCAGGGCAAGTTTATACGCCGCCGCAATTAGGGACTTATTATTATGCGTTTAATACGCAGAAAGGGCCGACGGCGGATTCCCGCGTTCGTCTGGCGCTAAGTATGACCATTGATCGCCGTTTGATGGCGGAAAAAGTCTTAGGTACCGGTGAAAAACCGGCCTGGCATTTTACACCGGATGTCACGGCAGGATTTAAGCCCGATCCTTCACCGTTTGAACAAATGAGTCAGGAAGAACTTAACGCCCAGGCGAAAACATTGCTGCGTGCAGCAGGCTACGGATCGCAGAAGCCGCTTAAATTAACTCTGCTTTACAATACCTCAGAAAACCATCAGAAAATCGCGATTGCGGTGGCGTCAATGTGGAAGAAAAATCTGGGGGTGGATGTTAAATTGCAAAACCAGGAGTGGAAAACGTATATCGACAGCCGTAATACCGGTAATTTTGATGTTATTCGCGCCTCCTGGGTGGGTGATTACAACGAACCGTCGACTTTCTTATCCTTATTAACGTCCACGCATACGGGGAATATTTCACGCTTTACTAATCCGACTTATGACAAAATCCTGACGCAAGCGACGATGGAAAATACCGCCGAAGCGCGTAACGCGGATTACAATGCAGCGGAGAAAATTTTAACGGAACAAGCGCCTATAGCGCCTATTTATCAGTATACCAATGGCCGGTTAATTAAACCGTGGGTAAAGGGATACCCCATTACTAACCCGGAAGATGTGGCCTATAGCCGTACAATGTATATCGTGAAGCACTGATGCGTACTGGTTTCTTGTTAACTCAAGGTAGCCACGCCCGCCGCCTGATGCTGGCAGAAGGCATGGGGATTAAGCGAGCGCCTGATGCCGCCGTTCTCATTGCTGTGTTTTCAGCCAGGCGGCAATATCCTGTGTCGGCAGATGATGTTGTGCATTCCAGGTGTCACTCATCGGCCACCACATACCGTCACCACGCGCGAAGGCGACGCGATAGCGCAGCATTGGGTCATGCGGATGTAAACGGAGTTGCTCCTGTAAGTCAGGTAGCGTCAATACGCCTCGGGTAAAAGTTTGCTGCGTCACGCGTTCGACCGTTTCCGCCAGTTTTGCATAAGAGGTCGTTTCCCCCGCGACAAAGACGACTTCGTTAGTGATACGCGTCTGATGCAGATAAATTTCAGTGGTCAGGCGACCAATATCCGCAGGCGACGTGACGGTGACCTGCCTTTCCCATCCGCCGAGGGCATTGATGGTTTTTTGGTCTAAGTTGACCACATCAAAGGCCGGTTCGAAGAGAAAAGAGGTAAATAAACCTGTTGAAACAATCACCCACTCTGTGACGTTTTGCTCGCGCAAAAGCGTCCTGACGTCATACTGTTCGTCCCACACCGGCTGGCCGCTGCCTTTGCCGACCACATCGTAATTCACGCCAAACTGCCAGGGGAAATAGCGCTTAACGCCCGCCTCCAGTACCGCGCGGGTGATTTTTATCTGGGTACCCGCACCGGCGACAAACCCCATACAATTGATGATCGTATCAAAACCGTGGAATTGATCTTTTAACGCTGCAACCGAACTGTCTGCGATGTCGACCGGGATAAACCGCGCACCGGCATCCGCCAGTTGTTGATGAATGCTGGAACGTCGTTTGCTCTGTTTATCCCTGGATCGCCCTGACACAATAACGCAAACGGAACCATTACGCTGTGTGACCGCCGGAACCAACGACGCCAGCACTGACGCCCCCAGTTGTCCCGCGCCCAGCACCAATACTTTTTCACCCACCTGATTATTGGATTGTTTCATTTGCACCTCTCTGTGTTGATTCACCTGTAGATAGAGATTACGTCAGGGATCTGCGTTCGATAAGACGCCGAAGACGGGTTAGACTGTTCTGATAAATGGGATAATTGGCGGGGGGAAAATGGACAAGCTGGAAGCGATGCAGGTCTATGTTTGCGTAGTGGATACCCATAGTTTTATCAGAGCCGCCGAAGTGCTGGGCGTGCCGCGCTCAACGGTATCGCGAGTGGTTAAAGAACTCGAATCCTGGCTTAAGATTCAACTTTTGCAACGTACAACCCGCAAACTTAGCGTGACCGCAGAGGGGCGGCGTTACTACGAAGAGTGCAAAAGAGTGCTGGCAGATATCGCGGCCATGGAGTCGTCATTTCCCGGCCGGGCGGCACAACCCAAAGGGCGTTTTAAAGTGGGGATGCCGCAATCTCTCGCCCGACATTGCATTATTCCCACGCTCCCGGCCTTTTTGCGCCAGTATCCGGAGCTGGAGCTGATACTTTGTTCCAGCGATAGCGTGGAGGATATTATCCTTCAAGGGTATGACTGCGTGATTCGGGCCGGCAGGATCGATGATTCCACCACGCTGGTTGCCCGTCCACTTGCCAGCTTTAACTGGGTGATAGCAGCATCGCCCACTTACATTGAGCGTTACGGTAGCCCTGAAAATTTAGATGATCTGCAAAAGCACCATGCGGTCGGCTACCTGAACCACCGCACCGGGCGTACCACCGACTGGTTTTTTACGCGTGAAGGGAAGGATTACGCGATGCGGGTGCAGGAGACGCTGGTTGTCGATGATACGGACGCTTATATTCAGGCCGGAATACAGGGACTGGGGTTAATTCGCGTCGCCAGCTATCTGGTTGCGCCGTATCTGCACAGCGGGGCGCTGGTGACCTGCATGGACAACCATTCTTACGATTTGCCGCTTGCGCTGGTCTATCCGCAAAACAGGTTTCTGCCGCCTGCGGTACGCGCTTTTTATGACTGGTGCAAAACGGCGCTGAGCCAGCCGGCGCCTCTTCGCTAAAAATATTATTCCGGATATCGCATTGCCTGTTCAGAAAACTTTTTCACAGACGGTCAAAATGACGGTACTGGTTTTTGACGCATAAGTAAAAGGCATTATCAAACAGGTGCTACACGGCGAGGATATAGCAAGCACTGAACGTTTGGATGCAATAAAAAATCTGTACAACTGTTATTAATGAACTTTTTGTATAAATATAATCGGATTTAACAATACTCATTGTACCTGTCTTTTGCTCTTATCATGGCGTCTTTGCGACGAAAGGGTGCTTTAGCGTGGAATATTCAATATTAAGTAACAACCTTAAAATGCCTATGGTAGGTTTTGGCGTTTTTAAGGTAACCGACAAAGAAGAATGTCAGCAGTCAGTGTTAAGCGCTATTCGCAGCGGTTATCGTCTTATCGATACCGCTGCGGTATACGGCAATGAAGATGCCGTTGGTGACGCTGTTCGTAAAGCCATCGCGACAGGTCTGTGTACCCGTGAGGAGTTATTTATTACTTCTAAACTGTGGGTGCAAGATATGGCTAACTACGATCTGGCCAAAGCAGGTATTGAAGCGTCGCTGAAAAAATCCGGGTTAGATTATTTTGATCTCTATTTATTGCATCAGGCAATGGGCGATTATTTTAGTGCGTGGCGCGCGCTGGAAGACGCTTATGAAGCCGGTAAACTAAAAGCCATTGGCGTGTCCAACTTCTATGCGCATGTGTTAGCCAACTTCTGTGAAACCGTCAGAATTACGCCAATGGTAAACCAGGTCGAATTGCATCCATACTTTGCACAACCCGCCGCGCTGGAAACCATGAAGCATTATAACGTTCAGCCTGAAGCGTGGGCGCCGTTAGGCGGCGGGAGACATAAACCGTATGAAAATGTCATGCTTCAAAGGATTGCCGATGCCCATCAAAAAACCATCGCGCAAGTTGTCCTGCGTTGGAACGTGCAGCGTGGCGTCACGGTTATTCCTAAATCCACTCGACAGGAACGTATTGAAGAGAACTTTGCCATCTGGGATTTCTCACTAACGGATAACGAAATGGCTCAAATCAACGCCCTTGATTTAGGCTACGTTGGCGAAGCGGTGAAGCATTTTAATCCTGAATTTGTTCGCGGTTGTCTTGGCGTTAAAATCCACGATTGATCCCGGCGCTTGCGGATGTTTTCTCGCATGAACAGCTTCTAACACGGTTGCCGGAGCGTAGACGGCAACCGTGTGATATTCGCCTGGCCGTCAGGCGCCGAAGGCACCATCGATGGTGTGCATCGCGCCGGTGACGAAAGAAGCTTCCGGACCGGCAAGCCATGCCACCATTCCAGCCACTTCTTCAGGTCTTCCGTGTCGTTTGATTGCCATGAAACTGTGCATCAGCTCTTTCATGGGGCCATCTTCCGGATTGATGTCGGTATCAATGGGGCCTGGCTGCACCACATTTATCGTAATCCCGCGGGGGCCAAAATCACGGGCCAGGCCGCGCGCCAGCCCTTGCAGGGCTGATTTACTGGCAGCGTACGCGGCCATTCCCGGTACGGGCATCCGATCGCCATTCACGGAACCGATAATAATAATGCGTCCACCTTCCGGCATATTGCGGGCTGCTTCGACTGACGCATGGTAAGGCGCATGGATATTAATACGGAACAAACGATCTATCGCATCGCTATCTTGTTCCAGCGCATCGCCGAAGAGAGCCACGCCCGCATTGACGACCAGAATATCCAGTGGTCCGTACTCACGCACGAGGCTGATGACGGCATCCCGATCGGCGCTATCCGTCTGGATGGCGGTGCTTCCGGTTTCCGCTGCCAGTTTTTCGGCGGCTTCACGCGATCCGGCGTAGCTGAAAACGACCGATGCGCCGTCAGCGCTAAAGCGTCGTACAATAGCCGCGCCGATACCACGACTTCCCCCTAAAACCAGTACAGATTTGTTGCGAAATAGCATCATCAGGATGTCCTTTATGATATTGTAGTAGCCACTACAATATGCGTAATGAAATCATGCCGTCAAGGAGTTATGTAGTAATGACTACAAAACATAGCCGAACGCCGGGTCGCCCTCGCCAGTTCGATCCGGAGCAAGCCATTGAAACCGCTCAACACTTATTTCATTCGCGCGGATACGACGCGGTGAGCGTAGCGGATCTGACAAAAGCGTTCGGGATCAATCCTCCCAGTTTCTATGCGGCGTTTGGCAGCAAGCTGGGGCTGTATACTCGCGTATTAAAGCGTTACAGGATGACCGACGCGATTCCGCTCGGGGCGCTTCTGCGTCACGATCGCCCGACCGCGAAGTGTCTTATCGATGTGCTGGTGGAAGCGGCAAGACGTTACGCTGCCGATCCTGATGCCACCGGATGTCTGGTTCTGGAGGGCGCTCATTGTAACGATAAACCGGCACGAGAGGCCGCCTGCGAGTTTTACATCGCTGCTGAAAACCTGATTCGCACTTATGTCGCCATGCGGTATCCGCAAGAGGCTGACCGGACGACGGACTTTATGGGGACGCTAATGGCGGGGCTTTCCGCCAAGGCGCGAGCGGGGTATAGCCTGGAGCGTCTTCAGGAGAGCGTGCTTCTGGCTGGGGATGTGCTGGAGCGATTACTGCCGGATTAACGCAGCGCATCAAAAAACCTGAGCCAGTCAGATACGGACAAACAGGGAGCAATAGCCCTAATCATCCATCTTGCCGTTGCGGTATTCGGTAAAGTACATCAAAAATAGAGGTGTCAGGGAAACAAGAAATGCAAAAGTGTAGTCTTATTACGGTACTTAGCTTATCAGTGTTGATGCTAGCCGGATGTACAACGACCTATACCATGACGACCCGGACGGGAGAGATTATTGAAACGCAGGGTAAGCCGGAGGTTGACACCGCAACCGGAATGACGAAATACGCTGATGCTTATGGTTATCATCGCGTTATTAAAACCAGTGAAATAGTGCAGACGACAGAAGGCGCATCGAAGCTGGACTGGTAATGCGCTAAAGCAGTTGGGAGGCCGTGTCCAGTATGGGTACCGGACGGTTTCTGGGCCTGAATTGAATAGAGCGCCTGTATAGCCGAATTCCGGGTATCGGCTTGATTTGTGTTGTCAGTTATTTGGTTGTTCCCTGTATAGTGAAGATAAACAGTACTCATGGCTAACGGTCTGTTTTGGATTGCTAACTATCCCGGATTCTGCGCGTTTTATTTAGTCACAACCGTGGTTAAGAATATTTTGGGTCAGACTTACACGCCGGGTATTAAGATAATCCGTCGCATAGAGAGCTTGATCGGCATCATTCGGTTCAAGAAGAAACGGCGTGACTTTAGGTATGAGATCAGCAAACAGGTTATATTGATCCACAGAGGCAAAATGCTGGGTAGCGCTGGCCCAGGGCATTCGCATCAGCTCTGCGTAAGAGGGGGATAGTTGAACAGGCAAATCAAATTCTTTCAGATTAGCAAGCATCTCCTTACTCATATAAAATGTGACCCTGTTTCGCGAAAAGGTGTTAAGCACTGCCTTCAGTCGTTTAACTTTTGCTTCTTTACTCATGCTATTATCGAAAAAACGTGGTGAAAGCATAATAGCAATCGATGCATTTGATGAAATAACATTATGTAGTGGTTTCAGGGCTACAACAATCTGATCGTTTGTGAAGATACGCTGCGTACCAGAAGAGGTAGTATAGTTTCCACCCAGCCAGATCACATAATCCGTTGTTTTGAGGGGAAGCGCTTTTTCCGGTATATTACCCCTGTCAGGTGCCACTGTTTCAATTGCTAGTGAGTCTTGTCCCCAGACATTATTTACTTTAGAACTCAAAAAATTATATTCTGAAATGTTCCTTAGTTTTAGTAGAGTTATCTGCGAGCGGGTAAAAAAGAGATTGAATCTCACTTTGTTCTGCAATTGCCGAAGTAATCTGAGCGTGTTCTGATCGATCAGATGAGTATAAAGACCAACCGTTTTTCCGGAAAGTATTGCTGAGGCATTGTTCGCAAGAAGCATCTCTTTTATAGCTCCTTGCCCAATAATTAGTACGCAACGGTATTTTTCTGGTCTGATTTTATCTATGGGGATATCGGTAAGATTGACCAGGTCAGGAGTGCCATGCCGCCAATTATCATGAATGACTGTGGCTCCGGAGGCGTCTCCTCCGGCTCCCCTGGTGATAATAAGAGGAGGGTGGGTACTGGCATGTGCTATATACGAAAAACACGCTACCATTGCTAGCGTTGTGTTTCTGATGGTTGTATACATATCGTCTGCCCTGATTTCGAAAATATGAATAATGTCTCCTCTTATAATGTACATCAAAAAGAGAGCATTTTAATTAAACGTTATCTCAACGAGATAAAAGGTTAGCACAGTAAAATATAGAGAGAATGTAATCATGCCAACATTGTAAATGTGGGAGCATGAAGGCCCCGCAAGCCGCCCGGCCAGCATACTCCCATTAATAGTTAAAGTATGGACTTTGCTTTTACCGTAAACTGTAGCCAATATTACCTGATCACTACACCGTACAGTACTGTCAGTAATCTGTCTCCGGTGTCGCGTGCACGCAATTTATTTTTTTCAATTCTTTCAAAACGTTAACTATATTAATAGTCACTTATTTTACCAGAATCAATACTGAGAGTTTTATTACCGTTCTGAAAAGAGAAGACTTTTCAGATGAAATGCGTGGATGGTACGAAGTCATTACAGTACAGGGATGTAATAATAAAGATCGACAATGGATTCATTATTCTGTTGCTTTTGGACGGATGCCAAATGGAAGTATTCAATATCTTCTCCTTCTCTCCTGATAAGATTCAGTTTTGGCAATATACACATATATATTGTATTGGAAAATTGTTGATATTGTTCCTTATGACCAACGAAATGGAATTTTGCATATTTACCACATTTTATTACCCTCGACATGGGGATTTTGCCTCCATCGACGGAATTATGTTCCATACCAAAAAAACTGCTTACGGCGATGACCTGGTCTTTGGTATTATCCGGCTTAAAAGACGAGAGACAATACACATTTTCGCCCCACGTTCTGAGCGTCTCATGAATGATTTTCCATTTTATAGGCGACGCTTTTTTAGGAAGGTCATTTGTTGCGATCTGATGAGATGTTTGAAATCCGAAAATTTCTTTTGACGTAAGCTGACAAATTTCGAACTGATAATGCTCATCACAGTCAAGCCAGTAGGGAGGCCGTAGGTTTCTGAGATCCCAGAAATCAGCCTTGCGATAGTTATTGGGATTGACGCCAAATGTTTTTTTGAACTCTCGACTATAGGACTGCACTGAATCAAACCCCATTCTGAACGCGATATCTGTGACCGACTGAGAGGTCAGCTTTAGCAGAGTGGCGCTTCTGCTCAACTTGCGTTGTCTGATATATTTTCCGATAGAGACGCCACACTTTTCTTTAAAAAAATCCTGCAAACTCCTTCGCGAATAACCTGTTATAACAACCAACTTTTCAATATCAATCCTTTCTTCAAGATTTTTTTCTATTTGCTCTAATACTGAGACTATTATGGCTCTTTTCATCATCATTCCTCTTTGTTGAAGCCGAAAATATAAACATTTAAGGTGTTTGACATACTGTGTTATTAAACCAGTGGGGGGTTGTTAGCTTTTCTGGCAAAACAAGAAAGATTTAAATTGCTTGACGTTTCTGAATAAACTTTACACTTGGAGATCGGCTTTTGCCAGTAAAGCTAAGTAATTAGCATGGCGAAGGGCATAATTTCACAGGCGGTTAAAATGATTGAATAATCCTGAATTTTTAGCCCGTGAGATTATAAATCTCATAATTATTTCTAATGATTTAATAAAAGGGATGAATTGTTTTGTACTTCAAAAAATCTTTATTAGCTTTAGCGATTTGTGCATCCGTGGTCTCAGTAGAGGCGGTGGCGAATATCAGAGCCAATGATATGGCTTCTTCTGCTACGCCTGCTTCTGTTGGTCACCGTCCTGTGGCAACTACTAATGCAAAAAAGATAGAAGTGTCTGGGGAACTGACGACCGGTTCAACCCTCCAGATAGCGGATGTTTTTATTGAGGATGAGGATGGGGATCCCTTATCGCTGGATAAAATGAATAATGCCGACGATATTAAATGGTATCTGGTGGATAATGAGGCCGCCGATCCTTCTGGAACCCCGGCGGCAACCGGGACGGCTTTTACCATTCCTGCTGATGCAGGCGGTAAAAAAATTAAAATCGTTTACCGGATTAAGACGGCAACGGGGACGCCGGATAGTGCATTCTTGCCTGCCACTGTCTTATTAACTTCTGCATCTTCTGGGGTGAGCGGCGACTCCGCCGCAGACGGTACAATTTCTAATAAGCTACGTTCTGTCACTATCAATGTGGTGAATGAAAGTGGTAAACCGACTGATGAACTCAACGGTACCAATGACGCCAACACTCCAGTGGTAGGCGGCACCCTTGAAGCGGTACTGGAATGTGCCGCCACAGCGGCGGCTGAGTGCGAGGTCAGTAATTATAACTTTACCTGGCAGATGGCGGATGCCGGGACACCAGATAAGTTCACCGATCTGAATAATACCAACGCTGAAAAGCATAAATATATTATTAAGGGAACTGAGCAGAATAAACTGTTCCGTGTCCACGTTACGCCTAAAACGACGAAAGCCACGCCGGAGAATAAACGCGCTATCCGTCGCTGATGGTTATCGCCAAATAAACATCTTATTTAAATACTCCCTCTGCCAGGCAGGGGGATATAGCAGGAGACAATAAAGTGGTTTTTTCTAAAAAACCCATTACTAAATATATAACCTGGGCCATTGTTACCAGTCAGATTCCACTGCCGGTCATTGCTGATAGCGATAATGAAATTCAGTCGTGGATTGCGGGGACGGCATCGTCTATTTCTCCGCATCTGCAGGAGGGGACGCTGGAGGATTATGCCAAAGGAAAAATAAAGGCATTACCAGGGCAAGCCGCTAATCATCTGGTGAACGAGGGGATGAAGAGCGCTTTTCCGGAGATTATTTTCCGTGGTGGCGTCAATCTTGAAGATGGCGCGAAATATCGCTCATCAGAGTTCGATATGTTTATTCCCGTCGAGGAAACAACATCGTCTTTACTCTTTGGCCAGCTTGGCTTTCGCGACCACGACAGCAGCAGTTTCGATGGCCGCACCTATGTTAACGTTGGTATGGGTTACCGCCAGGAGGTCAATGGATGGCTGCTCGGCGTCAATACGTTTCTGGATGCCGACATCCGTTATTCCCACTTACGTGGCGGCATTGGCGGGGAAGTCTATAAAGACAGTCTGGCCTTTTCCGGCAACTATTATTTCCCTCTCACCGGCTGGAAAACGTCAGCAGCGCATGAGTTACATGATGAGCGTCCGGCATATGGCTTTGATCTGCGAACAAAAGGCACGCTTCCCGATTTTCCCTGGTTCAGTGGCGAGCTGACATATGAACAGTATTACGGGGATAAAGTTGATCTATTGGGTAACGGTACATTAAGCCGGAATCCCCGCGCCGCAGGTGCGGCTCTGGTCTGGAATCCTGTCCCCTTACTTGAGGTCAGAGCAGGATATCGGGACGCCGGTAATGGCGGATCGCAGGCGGAGGGCGGTCTGAGAGTCAACTATTCCTTCGGTACGCCGTTACATGAACAGCTTGATTACCGCAACGTTGGGGCGCCGTCGAATACGACTAATCGACGTGCCTTTGTCGATCGTAATTACGATATCGTCATGGCGTATCGGGAGCAGGCCAGTAAAATCCGCATTACGGCAATGCCGGTGTCAGGCCTGTCCGGGACGCTGGTGACATTAATGGCGACGGTAGATAGCCGTTACCCGATTGAGAAAGTTGAGTGGTCGGGTGATGCGGAGCTTCTCGCCGGACTCCAGCTTCAGGGGAGTCTGGGCAGCGGCCTTATCCTTCCACAACTTCCGCTGACGGCGACCGACGGTCAGGAGTATAGCCTTTATTTAACGGTGACTGACAGCCGGGGTACTCGTGTGACCTCCGAGCGTATCCCGGTAAGGGTGACACAGGATGAGACCAGTTTCCGTTCATGGATAAATGTTATCAATGACGATGTTCAGGTTGAGGACGGCAACTTTGTTATCAGTACGCCGCTTCCTGCCGGCGAAGAGGGGAAGGTTATTGAGTGGCACTACGTGCGCGAGCGCTCTGAAGAGGAGTGGGCGTCGCTCAAACCACGTAATATTAAGTATCAATCAGATACGCCGGGTCTGGCATTTAAAGCGCTCGGTGGCACAGAGCGTGACGGCCATTGGGTTGAACGGGTTCTGGTGACCCATATCGGCGATGATGCTCGCCCGCTCAAATTACATATTGAAGCAAGCGGACCAGACGATAAACATCCGGTGAAGGGGACCGTACTGCTGCAAGCGCAGTCAGACAGCATTGCGCAGAAGGTCACTTCTGTGGAGGTGCTTTTTACGCCGGGTACTGAAGAAGCCAACGGAAGCGTTACTGCGCCAGTCGTCGGAACAGAAATGCGAGCCAGAACGCTTTGTGTAAATAACACGGACTGTACTGATGCGTTTAATTATCAGTGGGAAATCTCGGATGAAATGAAATCCTGGCAATCCGTACCGGGGGCGACAAAAGCCACCTGGCTTCTTCCTTATAGTCTTAATGGGGAATCGCTTCAGAATAAATATATCCGGGTCAGAATTATTTCTGATAAGGAAAATGCTAAGGGTAATACCGCAACCTCTGATGCGAATTAATGTTTTAAAAAGGATCAACAGTGCGTATGTCGAAACATAATCTTATTATCTATAGCCTGCTTCTGGCGGCTGTGCCGATAAGCGTCTTGGCGGATTCGTCGACAACGTCCGCGGCAACCGTCGGGATGTTTTCTCCTCCTACGGCGCCGAGCGTTGGGCACAGGCCTGGTTCGCCGTTGAGTGATTATGGGTTGGAATTGAATGGGTATTATGGATATTTTGAATCATATATACCTATACCAGGCATGCTTTTAAAAGCAAGAATGGTTGGGAGAGCCAGTGATCTTGATACTGAAAAATATCAAGCTAATGAAACGGCTACCACAGTATGTACGTATTATCGCGTTGAGAAAGATGACTCACAGCATGAGCTTTTACGTGAAAAACCGTGTAAATATGAAATTGTTATCAGCGAGGATAATGTAGGTTCGAAGATAAGAATTGAGCATTATAACGAAACAGATATGGTCTCAGCACCAGGATATACGCCTGTGCCGATGGTTTCTGAACTCCATTCTATTGAAACAAAACGTATAGTTAAATTGAGTAAAGATTTATCTGTCATTAGTGCAGATAAATCTTTACTGATGCCAGGAGAGAGTGCTGTTGTGAAACTTATTGTTAAAGATATAAATAATAACCCCATATCTAATCTCAATCTCCAGTGTGGGCATTTTCCAATAGGAAATTGGAATAGTCGATGCGATATCAAAGCCGGGGGTAATCCCGGAGAGTATCTTCAGACGGTAACTTATAATGGAGGTTCAAATGGAGAGTTGAAATTGACATATAAATATTTTGGGGAATTGATTAAAGATAAATTTACTATCTCCGGGACAATAAAAAAGTAGAGTAAAAACAGCAATGAATAATGGGTTGGCTTTTATTTCACTGCTCTTATTATGGATGTTCACTTGGTTCTTTAGTAGATTGCTAAATAATTATTATGGCTAAAATAATACAAACGTTAAAAGGAGAAGTTTTTATGACACCAGCAACAACACAGGATTATATCTCATTGGGTCAGGAACACGCTGTGACCTTTGGCAAAACGCAGCTGACCCTCAAACCCGGTATACTGGCTGAAGGCGAACCATTACCCTGCACAAAGGGGCTGGTGAGCCATAATTTATTACCGGGTTACTGTATCCCGGGGATAAAAAAGCGGATTATTGTCGTCCCGTCACTGGATACGCCGGTTTGTGAATGGCAGGTAAAAGACTATAGTGACCGCCTTAAATCAGCGGGTAGCCACTCAAACCGGGCGGTATATGTGCTGAGTATGGATACGCCATTTGCTCAGGCCCGTTTTATTCGGGAACATGATATTCATCCCGGCATAACCTTTGTTTCTGACTACGCTTGCCGCCAGTTTTTGGATAATTCCGGGCTGAAAATTAATGAGCTCAGTATTTTTGCCAGAGCGTTGATAGAGTGCGATGAAAATAATGTGGTTACGCGTGTTATTGTACCACGAGATATCACTCATCTTCCTGTTTACTAATCACTTATATCAGCACCGTCCCTGCACAGAGAACCGAATAACCGGCAATGCAGGGGCGCAGGCATTCTCCTGTGTGCCCCCACATTTAATATATATACTATTGTATAACGCCATAAGGAACTGAAAATGATGCCAGCGGATGGGGCAGGTTAACGTTATGGCACCCCTGAATTTCTGCAATAATCGTCTGGTAACCGGAAAGCCACTTATGACTTTGTGATTTGGCCTGCTGGTGCTGTAAATTATTTATCAATAGCTCCATTGATTCGCGGGTCTGCCAGTAATAATTATTAACCATTCTTCCGCTGGCGGCATCGGTATAGCTTTCCATCCCAATATAGCCATCAATAGACTGCGTATAGCGCTCAATCCAGCCATCCAGTTGATAAAACTCTTCGTCGTACTCTTTTTTTTCGAAAATAAAACTTGTCAGAAACAGCGACATGGTATTTCTCCTGTTACGCAATATCAATCAAACACCTATCAACGTGGATTCAAAACGTAAACCTGGCATCATTTTTTCAAGGCCGTCAGTCAGCATGTTTCCTGCCGCGTACAATTCATCAACCGGCATTTCCGGCAAGCTTTCAAGGATAAACCACATCGCTTTATCTGACGCGCTTAGTCGGGTACGTACTCCCTGACGCCAGTTCCAGCGCCGACAGGTGACGCCTCTGTCATCGCGCCAGATAACTTCGCCCGGTTCTGGCGACTCGGTGGCGGGTTGTCCTTCTTTCAGAGTATCAAATGTTTCACTACCGTCTGCGAAAACCAGCCGCGGCGATCCACAATAAGCCGCGCTATTTTCGCCGCCTACCGGTACGGCATAGCGCAGGCTCACGGCGTTATAAAGATCAACGACCGGGTCCAGCGCCGCCATTGTTCCATCCTTCAACACGCGTTTTCGTAGCGCTTCAGCCGAGCAGGGGGTGCGCTTTGGTTTTGCGCCGAATGCTTTAAACACCGCATTCCAGGCGTCTATATGCGCCTGTGCCCACGTCGGTTGGCCGTTAATTACGGCCTGACAGGCCTCTTTTAGCGCGATTTCTCCGACCTGCGCATCGCGAATCGGAGCGGCAATAACATTAATACTTAATGCACGAAAGCCGGGAGCGATACGGGCCAGTTCCGGGCTGATTGACGGTAACATAGAAGACATCGCATAATCCTGTAATGACTATTTTATTCTATGATATCGACCAATGACCAAAAAAGTCAACTTATCGACCACGGCGGGCGCTGACGTCAGCACGATAAATGAAGCTGTTTCCCAACGTATCAAACAATTTCGTAGCCAAAAAAAGATGTCGCTGGATGAGCTTGCGCGGCGTTCCGGCGTCAGTAAAGGAATGCTGGTGGAAATTGAAGGCTGTAAAGCCAATCCAAGCATTGCGCTGTTATGTAAGATCGCGGCGGCAATGGGAGTGTCCGTGGCGGATGTTGTCAACGTCGCCAGCGAGCCGATGGTCCATCTTATCGACCGGGATGCTATTCCGGTGTTGTGGCGCGGCGAGAAAGGCGGCAGCGCAAAACTGATGGCGGGAACCAGCGGGCCGGATATGCTGGAACTCTGGCAATGGATAATGCATCCTGGTGAACAGTTTGAATCGGCAGGGCATCCGGCAGACACCTGTGAATTACTGTTTGTTAATCAGGGAACACTGACATTAACAGTCAATGGTAGACGCTTTATTATTCGGGAGGGCTGCTCCGCTGTAGCCAGAACCGACATGCCTCATGCCTACGTTAACGACACTAATGAGGTGCTTGAATTTACCATGACGGTGAATGAAAAGAGCCGTTGATCACCGTAAGGCGCTAACAACCCGTCATCCGGACAGGGAAGCCTCGGTGCCCGATAAGCGTTATCGGGCACTGGCTATCTTTTATTTTGTCGCAGGCGCGGCCTCCGGGTCATCGATATAGAGCGTCTGGCTTGGGAAGGCGAAGTCAGCGCCGTTTTCCTGGACAATCGCAATAATTTTCAGGTAAACATCCTGCTGTACGGCAAGCCATTCCTGCCATACTGTTGTTTTGGTAAAGCAATACACCATAATATTCAGCGAAGAGTCGGCGAATTCATTAAAATAGACCAACAGCGTCTGTTTCTGATCGATATCTCTGTGCGCCTGCAGCATGTTTCTGATAGCGTCAACAATGAGGCCAATTTTGTCGGCATCTTCGTAACGTAATCCAATAACCGTTTTTATTCGACGGTTGGTCATCCGTCCCGGATTCTCAACGCTAATGGATGAAAAGACGGAATTAGGCACGTACAACGGGCGGTGGTCGAATGTGTTAATTCGTGTAATTCGCCAGCCGATTTCGGCGACCGTACCTTCGATATTTCTGTCAGGAGAACGAATCCAGTCTCCGATACTGAAGGGGCGATCGAAATAGAGCATAATACCGGAGAAAAAATTGCTCAGGACATCTTTGCCCGCCATACCAACAGCGATACCGCCGATACCGCCAAAGGTCAGCAGACCGGACAGACTCATGCCAAAATGTTCGCCATACAGTAAGACAATCGCGACAATAATTGTTATTTTTATGACCCGTGCCAGAATACGGGTACTGGTCACATCTCTACCTTTATTGACCTGTGCTTTTTCAAATTGGTTAATAATCAGGAAAAGTTTTATCGTCAGAATAAGCGCAATGAGCGAGGTGCAGATAAAATCAATGACCCCGGAAGAGATAAAACGCAAATTATAATCTTCAATAGCATTATTCAGGATGCTCCCGATGGTCCCAATAATAATCGCGTAAATAAAAAACTGTGCCGCATGGAACGTGAATCCTTTCTTCCACTGTACGTTACGGCTGAGCCAAAATCTCACGACCAGCAACGCCATGCCGCAACTGAAAAGTATCGCCAGATTAAATGCGTTTTTGAGAAAAAATTCAGTGAACATTATTGTTTTCCGCTCCTTCCTACGATAACAGCTCAGAATGACCTGATTAACAGGTATTTTACCCAGGATAAACGCGTAGATCATCGATAAGTAAAAAGAAGAAATAGTGCTATCAGCTTTAATCTCAGCGGTTTACTTTTTATGTAAATACAATGTCACGCTTTATAGAGCAGACATCGCGTGATTGTCATGGTATTGTTGCTATCAGGTAACAAAGTCATCTGTAAAGGACAATACTATGATCATGATGAAGCTGAAATCGGCGAAGGGGAAAAAATTTCTGTTATGCCTGCTGGCAGTGTTTATCGTTGCGGCATCGGTGGTAACGCGCGCGACTATCGGCGGTGTGATTGAGCAGTATCATATTCCACTGTCCGAGTGGACAAGCTCTATGTATGCCATTCAGTCGGCAATGATTTTCGTTTACAGTCTGGTGTTCACTGTTCTGCTGGCGATTCCTTTGGGGATCTATTTCCTCGGCGGAGATGAGTAACAGGAATGAGGTATTGGCCGGATGGCAGCGCCATCCGGCAGGACGGAAGAGAGATTAATCGTCCTCGTCGTCCAGTTCCACCGGTGTTTGATACTCATCAGGCTTAATGACTAACAGGTCGCAGCGCAGATGGTCAATGACCTGTTCGGCCGTGTTCCCCAGAAACGCGGCCGAGAGTCCGGTACGCCCAACGGTGCCAAGCACAACGATCCCCGCCTGGAGATGTTCAGCAAGATCCGGGATAACTTCTTCAGGCAAGCCTTTTTCTACATGCGTAACTTTTTCATCGATGCTGAATTTCTGGCGCAGCGCTTTCATCGCCAGTAAATGCTGGCCTCTGATGGCGTCGTTATACACGCTGGGATCAAATTCCGGCAGCTCAATGGCGATATTGATTGGCGTAACGGGGTAGGCGCCGACCAGGTGTACTTCGGTATGATTAACCTGCTCCGCCAATTGTAAGGTCTCTTTTACCAGCTTTTCGTTGAGAGCATTGTGATAAGGCTCTTCGCTTGCCAGGTTCACGGCGACCAGGGCTTTGCCGCCCTCTGGCCACGGCTGATCTTTGACCATCCACACGGGGCTTGGGCATTTACGCAGTAAATGCCAGTCGGTAGGGGTAAAAATGACCGCTTCCAGTCGATCGTGCTGATGCGCCATTTTCAACACCAGATCGTGACTGCCGGCGATAACCTCCTGGATGATGGCCTCAAAGGGACGATTGTGCCAGACCACTTTAATTTCAATGGGGACACCGGCTTCAAGATAATATTTCGCCTGCTCACGTATCCAGGCTGTGCGTTGACTTATTACGCCCTGACGCATTGCGGTGCGTTCGTCAGGAGAAAGCAGGGTGGTCATCTCATACGAGAAATCGTAAATAGGCAGGAAAGCTTTAATTTTGCCGCCAATCCGTTGATGCAAATAAACTGCTCGCCGTAATGCGGGTTGGTCGTCCTGATTGGGATCGATGACCACCAGCATATTTTGATACATAGCCATACAGGGTCTCCTTACAACTGTCATCGCAGTTTGTAACTAAAGAGTAACTCAAATATGGTGAATGAAACAGAGGAAGCGCTTCTGCCAGATCAATAAATGAGAAAAATTTAACGATATGGCAGAAGATAACATCAATGGTTTAGCTGACGTTTAAGCGACGTTGCGGGTATGACCGGCGAGGGCCGCCAGCGCATCGCTGTTTTCAATAGTAATATACTTACCTTTCACCGCCAGCATACCGCTTTTCTGGAAACGCCCCAGCAGACGGCTAATGGTTTCGACCGTTAAGCCCAGATAGTTGCCGATATCGCCACGGGTCATCGTCAGGCGGAATTCACGCGGTGAAAAACCACGCTGCGCAAAGCGGCGGGACAGGTTGTAAATAAACGCAGCCAGACGTTCTTCGGCGTTTTTCTTCGACAACAACAGGATCATATCCTGATCGCCTTTAATTTCACCGCTCATCAGACGCATCATTTGCTGACGCAGGTTAGGCATTTTGCCGGACAGGTCATCCAGTGTCTCAAAGGGTATTTCACATACCATTGAGGTTTCCAGCGCCTGTGCAAAGCTCGGATGATGACCGCTGCCAATGGCGTCAAAACCCACCAGGTCGCCTGCTAAATGGAATCCAGTAATCTGCTCATCGCCTTGCTCGGTAATGGTGTAGCTCTTAATCGTTCCGGAGCGGATAGCATAGAGCGATTTCAATTCATCACCTGCTTTAAACAGAGTTTGCCCTTTCTGAATGGGCTTTTTGCGCTCGATGATATTATCAAGCTGATCAAGCTCATGCTCGTTAAGTGTGAACGGGATGCAAAGCTGGCTGATACTGCAATCCTGGCAATGGATAGCACAACCGCCAGACTGAATGCGCCGTATAATTCGCTTTTCCGGGATCATAGGTCTGCTCAAGCCGTAATTGATATTTGTCAATTTTAACATCTTTTTGGTGAGCGCGTAAGTCTGAGCTATCCCGGAGAAGGAATAATTCAAGTATAAGTTTGATGAATACTTTTATCTATTTGAAAACACGTAATTTATTTGTTGTTGCTTTACATAAAAGTGTGACCGATAAGGCACTTTTTGCCTGTATTTTCATAATAAAAGATAGCCTTCATGGCGTAATAGCCACTCTTTTCGCTGCACGCCACCGGCGTATCCGGTCAGAGTGCCGTTACGCCCGATGACGCGATGGCAGGGAACAACAATACTGATGGGGTTCGCGCCATTCGCAGCACCGACTGCGCGTGCGGCGCCCGGTCGTCCCAGTTGCGCCGCCAGTTGACCATAGTGCATCACCTGCCCGCAGGGGATAGCGCGCAACGCCTGCCATACTTCCCGTTGAAAAGGTGTGCCCCCCGTGGCGGTTTCCAGGGTATCAATTACGGCGAGATTGCCTGCAAAATAATCTGCAAGCTTATCGCTGAGTCCACCGGGGTTAGTCGCGGAAACGCGTTCATAGCCTTCGTGACGGTAGTGGATATTTAGCAGTTGCTCCATACGATCGCGGTACTGTTCCCACTCAATGGCCCGCAGTCGAAACTGCTCATCGCAAACCACCCATAACGGACCTAATGGCGTGGCTATCTTCTCTTCAAGTAATCTCAGCATCCGTTCTCTCACATCGTCTTAGCCTAACGTAAGAGACAAGATATCATGCCAGGAATACCCGCAACCATACTCCTTAAAAGATAGTCAGGGATAACACATTTAGCGACAGTAATATCGTTGGCGGAGAAAAAGAGAGCCGGGCGAGGCGGTTAATTGCCTTACATTGTCGCTGTTATTGGAAATAACTGTAAACCGTTGTCGGTATAACAGGGCACGGTTATGATAACGGCAGTCGCAAAAACGCTGGAGGATGAACCATGAACCTTGACGATAAAGCGCTGTTTCTTGACGCCATGGAGGATGTCCAGCCGCTGAAACGCCATACTGATGTACACTGGCAGCCAACGCGTAATCTTAAAACGCCCCAGCGTATCGACACGCTTCAGCTTGATAATTTCCTGACGACGGGCTTTCTGGATATTCTGCCGCTGAATGAACCGCTGGAATTTCGTCGGGAAGGATTGCAGCAGGGTGTCATCGACAAGTTACGCAGTGGGAAATACCCTCAGCAGGCCAGCCTCAATTTGTTACGCCAGCCGGTCGAAACGTGCCGAAAAATGCTGTTTCGTTTTATCCTGGAGGCGCAGAAAGAGGGGTTGCGTAATGTCCTGATCATTCATGGTAAAGGGCGAGAGGCGAAGTCGCATGCCAATATCGTCCGAAGCTATGTGGCCCGCTGGTTGACAGAGTTTGAGGATGTACAGGCTTATTGTTCGGCGCTGCCGCATCATGGCGGCGGCGGGGCGTGTTATGTCGCGTTACGTAAAACGGTGCAGGCTAAACAGGATAACTGGGAGCGCCATGCGAAGCGTAGTCGGTAAATCGTTGCCGCTGGCGGACAGGACCGCCAGCGCAAGCTCGCGCGAACCCGATTTTATGCCTGATATAACGCCTCATCCAAACGCTCAGGATTCTGCAAGAGAACGGGCGATAACGCTGTCCGCGGTAATAACACGGAGAAACAGTCATTCGCTTATTTAAGCGTCTATTAAAATATACTGGCTTTCGACTTAACTATTAAGCAGAAAATGGTGATAAGTACATCGCTTGTCAATATGGATGGATGAATATCCTGGCATAGCGAATATAGGTGATTTTATCTGTTGCACTAAGGGAAATGGCGATGGTCTGGTATTGAATATGGAGAATGTCAAAGAAACAAATGGCAATAGATATCTGAAATGCTATAAAAATAAAACCTGTCTCCTATCCTGGTTGTAGGCCGTCAAAAATGTTGAGAAATATCAGCGTCAGGACATGCATTATTCTATTCATGGTATGTACGTTTCTTTTGGTGGATACTTTACAAATAGCTTTTCTGCACGATCTCCCTATTTTAATTACGTGTAATATCATTTATCTGATCTCGTCATTACTGCTTTGGTGGTATATGACCTGCTATCTGGTAGTGCCAATTAATACCGTGAAGAAAAGTATTGAAGAGGTCGCAGCAGGAAACTTGTCTATTCATATCTCCGAATTTGGCAATAATTGCGCCGGGCGACTCATCCCCGGGATTAATAGTCTGTCGGAGAATATTTCCGCGCTGGTACGTGAAATCAGATCCTCTTCGCAAACGGCAATGACCCTTTCCGAACAACTGGCGGCGCGCAGTATGTCGCTATCCGTAAAGACGGAACAGCAGTCGGCCTCGTTAATCCAAACTGCCGCCAGTATGGATGAAATGGCGGCGAGTACCAAAAACAATGCGGATAATACCCGAATGGCGAGCATACAGGCGGATTGTGCAACCCAATGCGCCCGTAAAGGCGGTGAATTAATGGTGCGGGTTACAGAAAATATGCGTTCTATTACCGACTGTGCCTCGCAGATGACGGAGATTATTTCATTGATTGACGGTATCGCATTCCAGACTAATATTCTGGCGCTTAACGCGGCGGTAGAGGCTGCGCGGGCGGGCGATCATGGAAAAGGTTTCTCCGTGGTGGCCGGGGAAGTGCGTAATCTGGCGCATCGTAGCGCTGAGGCGGCAAAAAATATCAAGGCGCTGATCGACGTTACGCATGACAATGTGCGGCAGGGGGCCGCCATAGTGCAGGAGGCTGAAAAAAATATGCAGGAGATTGTTGGCGGTTCCGGGCAATTAAACGTGCTGATGAGTGAAATTTCCACCACCACGCGGGAGCAGGAAAAAGGCATTAACCAGATAACACTGGCGTTGAGCGATCTGGAAAGCGCAACCCATAGCAATGTCTTAATGGTTGAAGCGCTATCTGCTTCTTCGGATGTTTTAAAGGCGCAGGTGATCGAGTTACAGACTAAAACCGACAAATTTAGTTTAAGCCAGCCGGGTTACAGTGAACATGCGCTGTCGCGCTCTCATGTATCACCTCTTTCGACCATCACCAGGCGCGGCTAGGCCTGATAATACATGTTTGGTAAGCGCCTGTTGCTAAGGCGCTTTTTTCGCAGGTTCCCGTAATTCTTTTTGCGCAATGAGAAAATGAGAGATTGCTTAACCTTTCCCGAAAGCTAGACTAACGGCATCAGAGTTGTAACGTGGAGGCGCTGTGGAAGCCATTAAGGGATCGGATGTGAACGTGCCGGATGCCGTTTTCGCATGGCTACTGGATGGTCGTGGTGGAGTAAAACCGCTCGAAGATAATGATGTGATCGATAGTCAGCATCCCTGTTGGCTACATCTTAATTATACCCACCCGGACAGCGCCCGCTGGTTGGCTTCAACGCCTTTACTCCCCAATAACGTGCGTGATGCGCTGGCTGGTGAAAGCTCGCGCCCGCGCGTAAGTCGTATGGGGGAAGGGACGCTCATTACGCTGCGCTGTATTAATGGCAGTACTGACGAACGCCCGGATCAATTAGTGGCAATGCGTTTATATATGGACGAGCGATTCATTGTGTCTACCCGTCAGCGAAAGGTTCTGGCGCTGGACGATGTGGTCAGTGATTTGCAGGAGGGCACCGGGCCCGTAGATTGCGGCGGCTGGTTAGTGGATGTGTGCGATGCGTTAACCGATCACGCCAGTGAATTTATTGAAGAGCTACACGATAAAATTATCGATCTGGAAGATAATCTTCTCGACCAGCAAATCCCACCGCGCGGTTTCCTCGCATTGCTACGTAAACAGCTAATTGTTATGCGCCGTTATATGGCGCCGCAGCGCGACGTCTATGCCCGGCTTGCGAGTGAACGGCTGCCGTGGATGAGCGACGATCACCGGCGCAGAATGCAGGATATCGCCGACAGGCTGGGAAGGGGGTTGGATGAAATTGACGCTTGTATCGCGCGTACTGGCATCATGGCGGATGAAATTGCCCAGGTGATGCAGGAGTCTCTGGCGCGCAGAACTTATACCATGTCGCTTATGGCGATGGTTTTTCTGCCCAGCACCTTTTTAACAGGGTTATTTGGCGTTAACCTGGGCGGCATTCCTGGCGGCGGATGGCGGTTCGGCTTTTCTCTGTTTTGTATTCTGTTAGTTGTCCTGATCGGTGGTGTTACTTTATGGTTGCATCGCAGTAAATGGTTGTAACAAAAGCGCTTTTCAGACCATTTCGGGTGAAAAAACGCCGAGAAATTTGAGCGAAGTCAATAAACCATCTACCTATTCGGGGCAATATCTCTCTCGCAGGTGAATGCAACGTCAAGCGATGGGCGTTGCGCTCCATATTGTCTTACTTCCTTTTTTGAATTACTGCATAGCACAATTGATTCGTACGACGCCGACTTAGATTAGTCGGCTTTTTTTTGCCTGTAGACTATCTGCGTCTACCCTTTAAGAGTCTGAATGACATTCTGGAGGGTAATATGAGCTGTCTTTTGACCTTATTATATCTACACTCGTCCTTGTCGGACCCGATTCCCACTGACCCTGTTCCCATTCCTGAGCCGCTTCCCCGTCCTCAGCCGATGCCCGACCCGCCGCCGGACGAAGAACCGATTAAAATGTCGCATCAAACGCCCGGATCTGCGAGGATACGCGCCTGCTGACTATGAGTCGTTACCGCGAGAGTAAATTGTGACCGCTTTTTCAACCCTGAATGTTTTGCCCGCCGCCCAGCTCAATAACCTTACTGAGCTGGGCTATCTTGAGATGACGCCTGTTCAGGCCGCAGCATTACCCGTCATTCTGGCGGGAAATGATGTGCGTGTGCAGGCCAGGACCGGTAGCGGCAAAACGGCGGCGTTTGGTCTTGGGCTCTTGCATCGAATTGACGTCACTCTGTTCCAGACACAGGCGTTAGTGCTGTGTCCGACGCGGGAGCTGGCGGATCAGGTAGCCGGGGAGTTACGTCGCCTGGCCCGTTTTCTGCCAAATACCAAAATTCTGACCTTGTGTGGCGGGCAACCCTTTGGCGCACAGCGCGACTCGCTTCAGCACGCTCCGCATATCATTGTCGCGACGCCGGGGCGCCTGCTGGATCATTTACAAAAAGAAACCGTATCGCTGGATGCGCTGCATATTCTGGTAATGGATGAAGCAGACCGAATGCTGGACATGGGATTCAGTGACGCCATTGATGAGGTGATCCGCTTTGCGCCTGCGACGCGCCAGACGTTGTTGTTTTCAGCAACCTGGCCTGAGGCCATCGCGGCGATTAGCGGTCGTGTACAGCAGCAGCCAATACGTATTGAAATCGATACGGTAGATGCGCTACCGGCTATCGAACAACAGTTCTTCGAAACGTCTGCGCATGAAAAAATTTCGCTGCTACAAACGTTGCTTAGCCAGCATCAGCCAGCGTCCTGCGTGGTGTTTTGCAATACCAAAAAAGATTGTCAGGCCGTTTGTGATGCGCTTAATGCGGTAGGACAAAGCGCGTTGGCGCTCCACGGCGATCTGGAACAACGCGACCGCGACCAGACGTTGGTGCGTTTTGCAAATGGCAGCGCGCGCATTCTGGTTGCCACCGACGTTGCCGCGCGAGGGTTAGACATTAAATCGCTCGAACTGGTGGTTAACTATGAACTGGCCTGGGACCCGGAGGTGCATGTCCATCGTATTGGCCGTACGGCGCGCGCGGGAAGCAGCGGCCTGGCGATCAGTTTCTGCGCGCCGGAAGAGGCGCAGCGGGCGAATATTCTTTCAGAAATGCTGCAACTCAAACTGAACTGGCTGAATGCGCCCGCCCGGCAGCCGTTACTCCCTCTGGCCGCAGAGATGGCTACCCTATGCATTGACGGCGGCAAAAAAGCGAAAATGCGTCCGGGAGATATTTTGGGCGCGCTGACCGGCGATATTGGATTAGACGGGGCGGATATCGGCAAAATTAACGTGCATCCCATGCACGTTTACGTCGCCGTACGTCAAGCAGTAGCGCAAAAAGCCTGGAAGCAGTTGCAAAACGGGAAGATCAAAGGCAAGTCATGCCGGGTACGGCTATTAAAATGATCGATAGTATGGCGTCTCAGCGGAGTGCTGAGACGCCTGCAGATTATTTCACTTCGATAACATCAAGCCGCAACGCCTCTAAGGAGGTGTCATCTTCTTCCGGCTGCCAGCCAGCGGGCTGCAAGGGAATCTCTTCACGATCGAACGCTAAATCGCCGCCGTCGACGACCTCGGAACCGTGAGTGATTCCTTTGAAATCGAACAGGTTAGTGTCACAAAGGTGAGATGGCACGACATTCTGCATGGCGCTAAACATCGTCTCGATCCGTCCAGGATAGCGCTTATCCCAGTCGCGTAGCATATCGGCAATTACCTGGCGTTGCAGGTTGGGTTGCGAACCGCACAGATTACAAGGAATGATAGGGAAGGCTTTGGCCTCAGCAAAACGGACAATATCTTTCTCGCGGCAGTAAGCCAGCGGGCGGATCACAATATGTTTGCCGTCATCGCTCATCAGCTTCGGCGGCATCCCTTTCATTTTTCCGCCATAGAACATATTCAGAAACAGGGTTTGCAGAATATCGTCGCGATGGTGGCCCAGGGCGATTTTGGTCGCGCCCAGTTCAGTCGCCGTACGATACAGGATACCCCGACGCAAACGCGAGCACAGCGAGCAGGTGGTTTTTCCTTCCGGAATCTTCTCTTTCACAATGCCGTAGGTGTTTTCTTCGACGATTTTATATTCCACGCCTAGTTGCTCAAGGTAGGCTGGCAGGATATGTTCCGGGAAACCTGGCTGCTTTTGATCGAGGTTGACGGCGACCAGTGAAAAATTGATCGGGGCGCTTTGCTGCAAATTACGTAAAATTTCCAGCATCGTATAGCTATCTTTGCCGCCAGAAAGGCAAACCATAATGCGATCGCCTTCTTCAATCATATTAAAATCGGCAATCGCTTCGCCAACGTTACGGCGCAGGCGCTTTTGCAACTTGTTGAGGTTGTATTGCTCTTTCTTTGTATTCTTTTGAATTTCTTGCATTATTTCAGTTCTCTGGTACTAAATGGGGCAAATTGGGGGCAAACTTTGCAACTACGATAACCGCGCATTCAACATCGCTATCTGTTCGTCGTTCATGTCATCAATCTACATACCGTAAATTTCATACACCATCTGCGCAGTTTCATGCCCCATTTGGCTGGCGATAAATGCCGGTTCGCTCCTGCCGTCAACAGCCAGCAGGCAAAAGTATGTCGCGTATGGTACGGATTACGGCGACGAATGCCAGCACGTTTTAATAGAGATAGTACCTTCGGATATTGTCAACTGTATACATCATGCAGCCAGGTCCGTTAAGAAGTGACGGGCTCAACTGAAATTCAGGCGCTGCTGCGTCCTGATGATGGTACGTTTCAAGTGGTTCCGTGGGGTGAACCGGGACAGGTGTAAAATGATATTCGGCACACCCTTTTTGCTCTTTTATTGGTGATATAAAATAACGTATCAGTATTTTATTATCTAATAAGATAGTGCAGTGTGTTTAATTATCGTTGGGTAAGATCATTTTACCGTATACTATTTAAAATTTTCTTGCCTATTCTGGTGGTCATATTGAATTAAAAATAGCCTGTTTCATATATACAGTTCAGACAAATTATTTGCGATGAGAATTGCTACCTGATATCTACACCTTATGATGTATACCATAATTCTGGCTGGAGAACGTAATGCGTATAACAGTAAGTGATATATCAACCAGAGAATCACAGCAGACGGTACAGATACAAGCTATCAGAAGCTGGGATACCATACCGTACCTTTCAATGTTGGATGGACTTTATCAGGACGATATCTTTCATGAGCAAATATCTAATTTACCAGAAGAATATATTAAGCTGGATGAGATGGCCAAAGATGAAGAAAAGAACAGCTTAAATATTTATGAATTCTTCTTTGAGCCAACACATGAAATTATATGTGAAGAAATCCAATCAACATTGGATTTTTATTGTCTATGGAAAACCCCCAGCTAGGCTGGGGGTTCCGGAAAGCTTTCAGCTTTAAGCCAGTTATTAAAACCCCTTTTGATTTGTTAAAACATCTTGCGGTCTGGCAACTGCAAAAGTTCAACAAGAAATCAAAAGGGGGTCCCAATGGGGGACGAAAAGAGCTTAGCGCACACCCGATGGAACTGTAAATATCACATAGTTTTCGCGCCCAAATACCGAAGACAAGCGTTCTATGGAGAGAAGCGTAGGGCAGTAGGCAGCATATTAAGAAAATTGTGTGAATGGAAAAACGTACGAATTCTGGAAGCAGAATGTTGTGCAGATCATATTCACATGCTTCTGGAGATCCCGCCGAAGATGAGTGTGTCGAGCTTCATGGGATATCTGAAGGGTAAAAGTAGTCTGATGCTTTACGAGCAGTTTGGGGATCTAAAATTCAAATACAGGAACAGGGAGTTCTGGTGCAGAGGGTACTATGTCGATACGGTGGGTAAGAACACGGCGAAGATACAGGACTACATAAAGCACCAGCTTGAAGAGGATAAAATGGGTGAGCAATTATCGATCCCTTATCCGGGCAGCCCGTTTACGGGCCGTAAGTAACGAAGTTTGATGCAAATGTCAGATCGTATGCGCCTGTTAGGGCGCGGCTGGTAAGAGAGCCTTACAGGCGCATCTGAAAAACCTCCGGCTATGCCGGAGGATATTTATTATTCAAATAGCGCAACCTTCCGTAGGCTGGTTAATTATAAAGTAGAGCGCAGTATCAATGACGATGTAGATACCAATAAATGCGAGGTAAAGATATCTCTAAATTACAGTTACGAAAATATTGATGGGGGGCGAGGATGTTTATCGCTTCCATTTGATCAAAACGGCTATCCAATTCCCCCTGACTTTCACAACTGTGTAAATGGAATCACATCAAAAAAATTGTTGTTAGATCTATTTCTAAAACATATTTTGCACGATCATTTAAATGCACACGGTGAAGTTGCAAACGTTTACGCCAATGTTATTTATAAAGAGATTGATCCCGCTGCAATTGCACATACATCGTCGTGTTTTTCTCAGGTAACGATGAGTGGTGAACATGAGCTATTTAATGTAGATAGCGTAACTGTTCCACCTAAAAGCACTGAGCAAATTATATTTGAGGGAAAGGAAATTCAAAAGCAAATTTTCTTATCTTCTCATAGCCGCAATCATCTTCAGCCAGTAACCATTCATAAAATGGACAGGAGTATTAAAAACATTGCAGTAACTGGTTTGTTATTATCATCAAGATTAGCAGTAACATCTGGTGATTATAGGATAAAAAATGGTAATTCAGAGGGTGAGAATGATTTTTTACCCGTTAAAGAATTACAGAGATATGAAAGGGCTCTCCCGGAGGATCATCCTGCCCCAACTACGGAGCCTAACCTGGCAGGTAAGGTGTTAGATGGCCTATTTGAACACTTTACATCTATGGCAGGGGGACGCTACAGAAAACAAGCCTCATATCCACCGCTGCCATCGGAAGCGCCTAATACGATAAAATATGGCGACAGAGAGCTCGTTTTAACTAAAGAACCCGGTTCAGAAACGTATCAGGCAACCTATTCGGATAGCGGAAAAAATTCAGCCATGACATTTTACCGATCTTCTGATGGAAGATTTTATCAGGCGTCAGGGCTGAAAGGTGGGGGGCTTATTCGCCATATTGATAAGCCTTATTCAGAGTTAAGAGAAGGAGACACGGGTTATGATGAAGAGCTTCTGGATATTACGGATGATTCCCCCTTACTGGAAGATATACTGGCCTCTCTGTCAGAAGATTTATACCCTACATCAGAAGAAAATGTACAAAGTATTTATAAGAAATACCAGAGTGGGGATGCTGCAGCAGGGGAGACTGAAGTTGTATTATGCCGAGGTACAATAGGTCCGCAGGCTGAAAATATTGTTAGTTTTAAAACAGCAGGCGGTATTGAGGGGGGCGATGTAGAGGTATTGCCTGTCTCTGCTGAAATAGCCAAAGAGCAGGTTCGAAGTGGAAGAATCGTACCTGAATATACCACCGATCTTAGTGTTGCCGACAGGTTCAGCAGGGAACATTATCTTATTATCGTTAGGGTAAAAGTCAAATATCTTACACGAGGTAGCGTCAGTGAAAGCGGCTGGGTTATGCCAAAAAAAACACCAGTGGACCCTGTTGGTATAATTGACAGGACATATGGTAAAGCAGAAAATACGGGGCAGGCAAACGCTTCTAAGTAATCATAAATTCTGAACAAGTTTATTGTTGTTATCTCTCGTGTATGAAAGATTGCTTTTATACTTTAAATAATTCGAGTTGCAGGAAGGCGGCAAGCGAGCGGATCCCCAGGAGCTTACTCAAGTAAGTGACTGGGGTAAGGGAGCGCAGCCGCAGCACATGCAACTTGAAGTAGGTTATGGCGAGATACGCAATGGTTCAAAAGCGTCTTTATTCTGTCATCCGTATTAATTAAGATGTCACCACGACCAGAAAAATATCGGAACGAAGAGATGTATGACTAAAGAAGCTGTAATCTTTCTATTTATCGCCATCGTGGTAGAAGTTATCGCCACGATCTCATTAAAATTATCGGATAGTTTTACGCGTCTGGTACCGAGCCTCGTTACCATCATCGGATATTGTATCGCGTTCTGGTGCCTTACCATCCCAATGCGAACCATCCCTGCGGGTATCATTTATGCCATTTGGTCTGGGGTAGGGATTGTTCTTATTGGATTGATAGGATGGTTGTTTCTTGGCCAAAAACTGGATGTGCCGGCTATTATTGGCATGTTGCTTATCATCTGCGGCGTAATCGTAATCAATCTGTTTTCAAAAAGCGTCAGTCACTAGGCGATGATGATGGTTGATTTGAGCCCGCACTCTCTTATGCGGGCTCGGGTATTTAGCGCACCACCAGTACGGAGCATTCCGCATGACGCACAACGGCTGCGGCGTTGGAACCCAACAGATAGGTAGTAATATCCGGACGATGCGAGGCGATAATCACCATATCGGCCGGTAATTTTTTTGCCATTTCCAGAATCTTATCTTTAGGAGAGCCTTCTGCAACGTGCGCCTGCACGCGGTCCGCGGGAAGGTTGAATTTCTTGATAATCGCTTCCAGTTGAGATTTGGCTTCGGCTTTCAAATCGTCCATTGCGGGGAGCTCTGCTGAATAAGCCAGTCCCAGTGAAGCGTAATAGGGCAAAGACGGGATTACAGTCAAAAAGTGCACTTTAGCGTCGTCAATCTTTGCTTCGGCTTCAACATGTGAAATCACGCGTTGAGTTAATTCTGAATCTGAAATATCGATGGGTACAAGAATCGTTCTGTTCATAAAACCTCCTGTTTAAGTATCCACTGAAATTCTACTCCCTAAAGGCACTTTATGTACAATGACATACGTCACATTTTAGGTGCTGCTCCACGATACTCTGCGGGGACTACCAACAGGGGAGGACGGCGTAATATTAAGCGCATTCCCCGTAAATAATCAGCGAGTTGACGTTAAAACGTTATTTCTGCCTTGTCAGGAAAGACCTAAAAAGAGATGTTACCGTTTAATTCAATAATTAATGAAATAATTCGAAGTGAAATAGATATAATTTATACGAATGCTTTTGGGGGTATTATACGAAATAAAAATTATACAATATCATTCGGTTACGATATTCTACGCCTGTTATATGCCTTTATTGTCACATATTCATTTTGTCGCTGGGCCATTGCGTTAACCTTTGCTTTCCAGCGTATAAATTGACAAGCCCGAACGAATGTTCGGGCTTTTTTTGTTTCCAGGTTAATCCTTAGAATATTTTTTAATCTGCGCCGGGTTTTTCCGCTTTTCCTGCCAGCAAGGCAAGAAAGTCATAGCGTTTTTGCAAATCCAATGCGGCATCTCGCCATAATTGTTCAGCTACTTCAGGCTGTTGCGCATTCAGGCGACGGAAACGCTGTTCATTAAGCAGCGTTTCCGCCAGGGCATCAGACGGTGGCCGAGAGTCCAGCGCCAGCGGCGGCTTGCCTTCATCCGCACGGCGGGGATCAAAGCGGTATAACGGCCAGAAACCGGTCGCCGTTAACTGGCGCATCTGGTCATGGCTTAGCGCCAGATCGTAGCCATGTTCTTCACAGGGGCTATAGGCAATGATCAGCGACGGTCCTGGCCAGGCTTCGGCCTCCTGGATGGCTTTCACCGTCTGGTTTAACTGCGCGCCCAGCGAGATTTGCGCGACATAAACATGACCATACATCATCATGCTGACACCAAGATCTTTACGGGCTTTACGCTTGCCATGTTCGCCAAACTTAGTGACGGCGCCAAGCGGCGTCGCCTTCGACGCCTGGCCGCCAGTATTGGAGTAACACTGCGTATCCAGAACCAGAATATTGACATTCTCCGTCAGGCTTAACACATGGTCTAAACCGCCAAAGCCGATGTCGTATGCCCAACCATCGCCGCCAATCAGCCAGATTGATTTTTCTACCAGCGCATCAGCATCCTTTAACAGTTCCTCTGCGCCCGCAACCGATTTCAGATGTTGGCGTAATGCGGCGACCTGCTCACGCCGAACGTCAGGCGTTGCTTCGGCATGCAGCGCATTGTTTAATTCCGCCGGGATGCGATCGGCGAATTGCGCCAGTAAACGCATGACGCGCGCCCGGTGCTGATCCACGCTCAGACGGAAACCGAGACCAAATTCCGCGTTATCTTCAAATAACGAATTCGCCCATGCCGGGCCGCGTCCGTTGGCATCGGTGGTATAAGGCGTTGAGGGTAAGTTACCGCCGTAAATAGAGGAACACCCCGTGGCGTTAGCGATTAACATTCTGTCGCCATATAACTGAGTCAGCAGTTTAATATACGGCGTTTCACCGCAGCCGGAACAGGCGCCGGAATATTCAAACAGCGGCGTAATAAGCTGCGATGTGCGGATATCAATTCGTTCCAGTTTGCTGCGATCGATTTCCGGTAAGTCGAGGAAAAAGTCATAATTCACTTTCTCTTCTTCCACATGCTCCAGGCGCGACATCATGTTAATCGCCTTGATCTGTGGATTTTGCCGATCTTTAGCCGGGCAGACCTCTACGCATAAATTACAGCCAGTACAGTCTTCCGGCGCGACCTGCAGCACATATTTCTGGCCGCGCATATCGCGGGACTTCACGTCCAGCGAATGCAGACTGGCTGGCGCGTTCTCCATCGCCTGCGGGGAAACGACTTTTGCACGAATCGCCGAGTGAGGGCAGGCGGCGACGCAGTGATTACATTGTGTACACAGTTCCTCTTTCCAGACAGGAATCTCTTCGGCGATATTGCGTTTTTCCCAGCGGGTGGTGCCCATTGGCCATGTTCCGTCCGGCGGCAGCGCGGAAACAGGCAGTGCGTCGCCGAGGCCCGCCAACATGGCGGCGGTAACGGTTTTCACGAAATCCGGCGCGGCGTCGGAGACGACCGGCGGGCGATGCGCGCTATGCGGATTAACCGCCTGCAACGGCACTTCCGCCAGCGATTCCTGCGCCAGAGCCAATGCCTGCCAGTTACGCTCAACCAGATCCTGTCCTTTGCTGCTATAGCTTTTGGCAATCGCGCCCTGCAGCTCAACCAGGGCGCTATCGCCCGGAAGAATATGCGTCAGGTGGAAGAAAGCCATTTGCATGACGGTATTGATGCGGGCGCCAAGTCCACATTCGCGGGCGATTTTCGCCGCGTTAACCACGTAAAAACGCGCCTTTTTCTGATTCAACACCGCCTGAACTTCTTGCGGCAGACGCGACCAGACCTCGTCGGCGCTGTACGGCGTATTAAGCAGAAAGATACCGCCGGGCTTCAGACGCTCCGCCATCTGATATTTATCGATAAACTGTAATTGATGGCAGCCGACAAAATCCGCCTGAGCAATTAAGTAAGCGGAACGAATGGGTTTTTCGCTGACGCGCAGGTGCGATACCGTGAGCCCGCCAGCTTTTTTAGAGTCATAAACGAAATAACCTTGCGCATACCACGGCGTAGAATTACCGATAATTTTAATATTATTTTTCGTGGCGGATACGCTGCCGTCGCTTCCCAAGCCGTAAAATAACGCTTCCAGTTTAGCGCTGCCGGGCAGGGTATTTTCCGGTAATGGCAGCGAGAGGTTAGTAACGTCATCATAAATGCCCACCGTAAACCGTGGCTTGGGTTTCGCATGGCTGAGTTCATTAAAGACCGCCAGTACGCACGCCGGGCCGAACTCTTTGGATGATAGCCCATAACGGCCGCCAATGGTGCGCGGCAACGTTTCGCGCTCGCCATTATTAAAGGCTTCCGCCAGTGCGGTCATCACGTCCAGATAAAGCGGCTCGGCCTGCGCGCCAGGCTCTTTGGTGCGATCCAGCACGGCGATAGCGCGAACGGTTTCCGGTAATGCCTGTAACAAATGTTTGGCGGAGAAGGGACGGAACAGACGGACTTTCAGAACGCCGACCTTTTCTCCGCGTATCAGTAGCTCGTCCACGACCTCTTCGCAGGTGCCGAGGGCGGAGCCCATCATTATGATGACGCGTTCAGCCTGGGGATGGCCATAATATTCAAATGGCTGGTACTGACGGCCCGTAGCGTCGCCAAATGCCTTCATCGCCTCTTCAACATGATCATAAACGGCGTTGTACCACGGGTTGGTCGCTTCGCGAGACTGGAAGTAGGTGTCCGGATTCGCTGAAGTTCCACGAATCACCGGATGTTCCGGATTCAGCGCGCGGGCGCGGTGAGCGTCGATCTCCGCCTGCGGCATCAGGTTCAGAATGGTTTCATCCGTTAGCGGTATAATTTTGTTGATTTCATGCGATGTACGGAAGCCATCAAAAAAATGAATAAACGGAACGCGGCTTTTCAGCGTAGCCCTGTGCGCGATCAGCGCAAAATCCTGCGCTTCCTGAACGCTGGCGGCGCATAACATCGCGCAGCCTGTCTGGCGGACCGCCATCACATCGGAATGGTCGCCAAAAATAGAAAGCGCGTGTGTGGCGACAGTGCGCGCGGCAACGTGCAGTACAAACGGCGTGAGCTGCCCCGCCAGTTTATACAGCGTTGGAATCATCAGCAGCAGCCCCTGCGATGATGTAAATGACGTAGAAAGCGAACCGGTTTGTAACGCACCGTGAACGGCGGCGATCGCGCCGCCTTCCGACTGCATCTCTACCACACGCGGCGTATCGCCCCAGACATTTTTAAGCCCATTGCCGGCCCAGGCATCCGCTTGTTCAGCCATTGTTGAACTGGGCGTAATCGGGTAAATGGCGATAACCTCGCTGGTACGGAACGCCACCGACGCTACTGCGCCATTACCGTCAATTGTTTGCATATGACACCCTTACATTGCGCAAAAAAGAGGGACACGCATAATCGAGAGCGCATCCTGTAGTTATCCTTTTATTTTAGCAAAGCCCTTCAAGCCCCATTTTCGCTTTTGTGTCCCTGGCGGGAGGAGAATGACGATTTCTTGCCGAAAAGACGTAAAAAATTGCCAATAAATGTTAATGAAGCGCATAAATGCGCGCTTTGCCTCTCGACGCGTCAGTTTCTGCTGCCTATTATTTAGGGCGGTATCGTTTGGATGAATAAACAGAGGGGAGAGAAATGCGCGCAGCGTTTTGGGTGGGATGTGCCGCGTTATTATTGTCGGCTTGCAGTAGCGAACCTGTTCAGCAGGCAACCGCGGCGCATGTTTCGCCAGGGATGAAAGCGGCGATGTCCAGCGCCGGCGAAGCGAATTGCGCTATGATTGGCGGTTCGCTTTCAGCGGCCCGGCAGCTTGATGGTTCAGTAATTGGTATGTGCGCGCTACCCAACGGCAAACGTTGTAGCGAACAGTCGCTTGCCGCCGGAAACTGCGGGAGTTACTAAGCGCGGCGTTTCGCCTGACGCGTATAACTTTTCACTTAATGGCTTAGTGCGCTAAATCCGCCAGTTTATACATTAGCGTTGTTTCTGCCGTCGCCAGCGTTAATTGGTTCGCAGTTAAATCGACCTGCGCGCCTTTGCTGAAGAGTTCGCTGAGGGTGCCGTCCAGCGAATTAAGCTGCGGATCGGCGCACATCATTCGGGTCATCGCTAAATTTTTCACTTTTAATTCGCCGTCCGATAGTTTTCCTTCGCCGGTGAATTGATTGCACATTTTGCCGGATACCGTCATGTCCTCGCCAAAGCTGAGCTCCGGGCCGGTGACCGTTTTACCGTTTACGCTTTCCAGAACAAAGCGGTGGTGCTCCAGTTGCTCGCGTTTGACGGACACTTTTCCACTGCTCACACACCCTGTCATTATGATGCTCAGGGCGACCAGCGTGACGATTTTCTTCATTGATATTCTCTGTAATCTGATAGTTAACACTGACTATAGTAATGATATGACCGGATAGATCTTCAGGGGTTATCCGAAAATGCCCCCCTGAGCGCAGGGGAGCGACAGGATTAGAACAGCGCGTTCGGGCAGGCTTCGCCCTTCTCAAGCTGGCTTAAGTTTTGTAACGTGGTTTCAGAGATGCTGATCAGCGCTTCTGCGGTCAGGAATGCCTGGTGCCCCGTAAACAGTACGTTATGGCAGGCCGACAGACGGCGGAAAACATCATCCTGGATAACATCGTTTGACTTATCTTCAAAGAACAGGTCGCGTTCGTTTTCATACACATCCATCCCCAGCGAGCCGATTTTCTGATTCTTCAGAGCTTCGATAGCCGCCTGGGAATCAATCAGCGCGCCACGACTGGTATTAATGACCATAACGCCATTTTTCATTTGGTCGAATGCCGCATGGTTCAGTAAATGGTAGTTTTCCGGCGTGAGCGGGCAGTGCAGGGAAATGACATCCGATTCGGCAAACAACGTTTGCAGATCCACATACTCGACGCCGAGATCAAGCGCGGCGGTGCTGGGATAGGGATCAAACGCCAGTAAACGCATTCCAAAGCCTTTCAGGATACGCAGCGCGGCGACGCCGATTTTACCGGTACCAATGACGCCAGCGGTTTTTCCGTGCATGGTAAAGCCGGTCAGTCCCTCAAGGGAAAAGTTAGCGTCGCGGGTGCGTTGATAAGCGCGGTGAATACGGCGGTTCAATGTCATCATCATGCCAATCGCATGTTCAGCGACGGCTTCCGGAGAATAAGCCGGCACGCGAACCACCTGCAAACCGAGCTCTTTAGCGGCGTCCAGGTCGACATTATTAAATCCGGCGCAACGCAGCGCGATGTATTTCACGCCGTGTTTTTTCAGCTCTTCCAGTACCGGTCGGCTCCCGTCGTCATTCACGAAGATACAAACTGCTTCACATCCATTGGCGGTTTTCGCCGTTTTCTCGGTTAGCAGAAAATCAAAAAACTCCAGTTCAAAACCGAACGCTTCGTTCACTTGCTGTAGATATTTCTTGTCATACTGTTTGGTACTATAGACGGCGAGTTTCATATGACCTTCTCCAGTGATGTTAGAATCACACAAATATGCTTAAAATTATCTTACAAAAAATCAAAAATAATTGATAGTCATACATATAATGAATAATTTTAGGTTATCATTCTCCACAACGCCTCAAATAGCCGGAGGGCGCCCCTGCAACATGAACTATTAGGCTATGTACGGGCAATCATGCCAAAATAAAGAGATAGCCGACTGAATTTTTCGTTAAATCAGGAAATTAATGGCCCATGAAGGGTAAATATAAAGCCGCCCTTGCGCTACTGTTACTGCTGATTCTTGTCCCTCTGACGCTACTGATGACCCTCGGGCTGTGGGTTCCCACTCTGGCGGGAATTTGGCTACCCGTCGGTACCCGTATCGCTCTGGAACAAAGTCCACGCCTGACACGTCATGGGTTAGTGATTCCCGATCTTCGCTATCTGGTCAATGATTGTTCGTTAGCGCATATTACCCAGGCGGAACTGACGCATCCCAGCCGTTGGTTGCTGAATATTAAAAGCCTCAAACTGGATGCCGCGTGCCTGGCGAAACTGCCTGCTACGGAAGCTTCTCCCGCCGCGCCGCGTACGCTGGCGCAGTGGCAGTCAATGCTGCCCAATACCTGGATTAACATCGATAATGTCATTCTCGCGCCCTGGCCGGAATGGCAGGGCAAGCTGGCGATCTCCATGACGCCGGTCATTCAGCAGATACGTTATCAGGGCGAAAAAGTAAAATTTCAAGGGCAGCTACGCGGTCAGGCATTGACGGTGAGCCAACTGGAGATCGCCGCGCTGGCCAACCAGCCTCCCGTTAGCCTGGCGGGGGAATTTGTGTTGCCGCTGGTACCGGATGGCATGCCGGTCAGCGGTCATGCAGCAGCGACCTTGCGTCTGCCGCAGGAACCGTCGCTGGTGGATGCGGAACTGGAGTGGCGTGATAACGCCGGACAGCTCATCGTGATGGCGCGAGGTAATCCTGACCCGATTCTCGATCTCCCCTGGGCGGTAACGCGTCAGCGGCTTACCATCAGCGATGGCCGCTGGAACTGGCCATATCAGGGATTCCCCTTGAGCGGACGTCTGGCTTTTAATATCGATAACTGGCAAGCCGGGCCGGATAATGCGCGAGTCAGCGGACGCCTGAATATTCTGACCCAGGGCGATGCCGGTAAAGCGAACGCTGTACTGACTATCGGCCCGGGAAAACTAAGCATGGATAGCAGTGAGATGCCTCTACAGCTTACCGGCGAGGCTAAACAGAAGGATTTAATCTTTTATGCCGTATTGCCCGCTATGTTCCGCGGCAGTCTGGCCGATCCGCAGCTCACCTTTGCACCTGGCGCATTGCTACGCTCGCGCGGTCGGGTGATTGATGCGTTAGATATTGATGAAATTCGTTGGCCGCTGGCGGGCGTTAAGGTGACGCCGCGCGGCGTTGATGGTCGATTACAGGCTATTTTACGGGCGCATGAAAATGAGATGGGCGATTTCGTTCTTCATCTTGATGGCCTGGCGAATGATTTTCTTCCTGATGCTGGTCGCTGGCGGTGGCGCTATTGGGGGCAAGGAAGCTTTACGCCAATGCGCGCCCGCTGGGATATTGCCGGACAGGGCGAATGGCATGATAACACCATCAGGTTGACCAGTTTGTCCACCGGTTTTGATCAGTTGCACTATGGCGCAATGACCGTCACATCGCCAAGACTGGCGCTGAATAAACCTATTGTCTGGGTTCGCGACGCCACAACGCCGTCGCTACAGGGCGCGCTGTCTCTGGAGGCGGGAAAAACCGTATTTACCAGCGGGAGCGTGCTGCCGCCTTCTACCATTAATTTTAGCGTTGAAGGGCGCGAGCCAACCCTGTTCCAGTTTAAAGGCGACCTTCGGGCGGGGGCGATAGGGCCGGTACGGCTGAATGGGCGCTGGGATGGCGAACGCCTTCGCGGACAGGCCTGGTGGCCGAAGCAGTCGCTTATCGTTTTCCAGCCGTTGCTTCCACCAGACTGGAAAATGACGCTGCGCGAAGGCTTACTGTATGCGCAGGTGGCTTTTTCCGCCGCACAGGGGCAGGGGTTTGAAGCAGGTGGACACGGCGTGTTAAAAGGCGGCAGTGCCTGGATGCCGGATAACAAAATCAACGGCGTCGATTTCATTCTGCCATTTCGCTTCCACAACGGCGCGTGGCAATTGGGGACGCGCGGGCCCGTCTCGCTGCGTATCGCTGGGATAGTTAACCAGGTCACGGCGAAAAATATCACCGCTGATTTACAGGGCGGTTATCCCTGGAGCGAGTCGAATCCATTACTGCTAAGCGATGTCAGCGTAGACGTGCTGGGCGGTCAAATCATTATGAAACAGTTGCGAATGCCGCAGCACGACCCGGCGCTTTTGCGGGTGCAAAATATTTCATCCAGCGAATTGATTAGCGCCATAAATCCAAAGCAATTCGCCATGTCTGGTCCGGTTAGCGGCGCGCTGCCGCTGTGGCTGAACAATGAAAAATGGATAATCAAAGATGGCTGGCTTACGAATCCCGGGCCAATGACGTTGCGTATCGATAAAGATACTGCGGATGCGGTGGTGAAGGATAATGTCACGGCAGGCTCGGCGATCAACTGGCTACGTTATATGGAGATTACGCATTCGTGGACGAAAATTAACGTTGATAACCTGGGCGTACTAACGATGCAGGCGGCCATTACCGGCAAAAGCCGGGTAGATGGTAAAACCGCGATCGTTAACTTGAACTATACCCATGAAGAAAATGTGTTTACGCTGTGGCGCAGTTTGCGTTTTGGCGACAATTTACAGGCATGGCTTGAACAAAATACAGCGTTGCCGCAACCTCCTTGCCGGAAAGACAAGGACTGTGAGGATAAATAATGAAAATGAGTATTGCCATGCTGTCAGCGCTTGCGTCATTTATCGTGGTGGGGTGCACGCCACGTATTGAAGTCGCCGCGCCGGAACAGCCGATTACCATCAACATGAATGTAAAGATCGAGCATGAAATACATATCAAAGTCGATAAAGATGTTGAAGAACTCCTGAAATCACGCAGCGATCTATTCTGAGGCCATAATGAAAAAGTATTTAATGCTATGGGTGCTGACGCTGAGCTTGCTCACACCTTCTGTGTGGGCCTTAACCCTGGACGAAGCGCGCACGCAGGGCCGGGTCGGGGAAACGCTGAATGGCTATCTGGTGGCCTTAAAGAATGATGCCGAAACCCAGAAGCTGGTGCTTGATATCAATCATGCCCGCCGCGCCAGTTACCAGCAGTTAGCGGATAGCAATCATCTTCCCGTGGATGAGGTGGCGAAGATGGCAGGGCAAAAACTGGTTGAGCGCGCCAGGCCGGGAGAATATGTCCAGGGAATTAATGGCAAATGGATGCGTAAATAACCGCTTCCCGACAATTTTTTTACCGCAAAATGCATTTTTATATGGGTAATTTCTGAATACGAAGGTCGTATTTACATTAGGCGAACCGGAAGGCTATTTCTATACTGTTGGCTGGTATCACTATTCGCGAGAGTAACCAGGTATGACGTCTGAAAAATTATCTGCTGCCTGCCATTGTGGCAGCGTCGTGTTTACCGTTCAACTTAGCGATGGCTTTCATACCGCCAGGCGCTGCAACTGTTCCTTTTGCCGGATGCGCGGAGCAGTGGCAGTGTCTGCGCCGCTATCGGGTATTAAAGTGCTAAAAGGGCAGGATAAGCTTACCGAATATCGCTTCAATACGGGCAAGGCGGTGCATTTTTTCTGTTCGGTATGCGGGATATATACTTTTCATCAGCGCCGATCCAATCCCGATCAATATGGGGTCAATGTGGCGTGCATCGAAAATGTGTCGCCTTTTGATTTCGCCTGCGTTGAAGTCAATGATGGGGTAACGCATCCCAGCGATGGCGGCAGTAGCGGCGTGGTAGGATATTTGCGCTACGAACCGAAGAAGTCACCTCCCGTCGAAACGGGAGGCAAAAATATTTAAGCGGCCACTACGCTGTCAATCGCGGCTTTTGCATCGGCCTGGGCTTTAGCCGCCACTTCCGGCCCGTAGGCGATGCCTTCGGCAAAGACAAAATTCACGTCGGTAATACCGATAAAACCAAGGAACACTTTCAGGTAAGGCGCAATCAAATCCGTCGGGGTGTCTTTATGGATACCGCCGCGACTGGAGAGAACCACCGCGCGTTTACCGGTTACCAGACCTTCCGGGCCTTTTTCGGTATAGCGGAAAGTGATACCGGCGCGGGCAATCAGATCAAAGTAGTTTTTCAGCTGCGTCGGGATATTGAAATTGTACATCGGTGCCGCAATAACGATGACGTCGTGGGCTTTCAGTTCAGCAATGAGTTCATCAGACAGCGCCAGAGCGTCCTGTTGACGTGGCGTTAAAGGCGCATCGCCCGGACGCATCGCGCCCACCAGCTCGCCATCCAGCACTGGAACAGGGTTGGCCGCCAGATCGCGGACAGTAATTTCATCTGCGACGTGTTTTTCGCGCCATTGTTCAATAAAATAGTCAGTCAACTGACCAGACTGAGAGTACCCTGCCAGAATACTGGATTTAAGAACTAATACCTTGCTCATGGGTGTTTCCTTTTATGTGTTTGAAGGGGCGTGCCCCGTTGCTTGTTGACACTTTATTCACAAATATGTCGCAGGGATAGCGCAATATATCGAACCCTTTGTTCGAAATTATTGAACAACACAAAAAAAGCCCCAATGTGGTACTCTATACCTATCATTTAAAACGATTTTAAACAGGCAGAATGCTGCCCAAGAGCTTTATGACTGAACAATCTATGTTGACGCTTCAGGTGTTACAGCAGCGGCTGGATGCACTGATGCTGCGCGACAAACAGCGCTTTGCGCGCCGCCTGCATGGCGTAAAGAAAGTAAAAAATCCTGATGCGCAACAGGCCATTTTCCAGACGATGGCGAAAGAAATTGAACAGGCTGCGGCGCAGGTCGCCCTCCGCGAAGCGGCGCGCCCCTCAATCACTTATCCGCAAAATCTGCCTGTTAGCCAGAAGAAACAGGACATTCTGGAAGCGGTCCGCGATCATCAGGTGGTGATCGTGGCAGGGGAAACCGGTTCCGGTAAAACCACCCAGTTGCCGAAAATTTGTATGGAACTGGGACGCGGAATTAAAGGACTTATTGGACATACTCAACCGCGTCGTCTGGCGGCGCGCACCGTCGCTAACCGCATTGCCGAAGAGTTGCAAACGGAGCCTGGCGGCTGCATCGGCTATAAAGTTCGTTTCAGCGATCATGTCAGTAGCAACACTATGGTCAAACTGATGACGGACGGTATCCTGCTGGCGGAAATCCAGCAGGACAGGCTATTGATGCAGTATGACACCATCATTATTGATGAAGCGCATGAACGCAGCCTGAATATTGACTTCTTGCTCGGCTATCTGAAAGAGCTTCTGCCGCGTCGCCCCGATCTGAAAGTGATTATTACCTCTGCGACCATCGACCCGGAACGCTTCTCGCGCCACTTTAATAACGCGCCGATTATTGAAGTCTCTGGCCGAACGTATCCCGTAGAAGTTCGTTATCGCCCCATCGTGGAAGAGGCTGACGACACTGAACGCGATCAGCTACAGGCAATTTTCGACGCTGTCGATGAACTGGGGCGGGAAAGTCCCGGCGATATCCTGATTTTTATGAGCGGAGAGCGGGAAATCCGCGATACCGCCGACGCCCTGAACAAGCTGAACTTACGGCATACCGAAGTGTTGCCGCTGTATGCACGATTGTCGAACAGCGAACAGAACCGCGTTTTCCAGTCGCACAGCGGACGCCGTATCGTGCTGGCGACTAACGTGGCGGAAACGTCGCTGACGGTGCCGGGTATCAAGTATGTGATCGATCCTGGCACTGCGCGCATCAGCCGCTACAGCTACCGCACTAAAGTGCAGCGCCTGCCGATTGAACCGATCTCACAGGCTTCCGCCAACCAGCGTAAAGGGCGTTGCGGGCGCGTATCGGAAGGGATATGCATTCGTCTGTATTCGGAAGATGACTTTTTGTCACGTCCGGAATTTACCGACCCGGAAATTCTACGTACCAACCTGGCGTCGGTTATTTTGCAGATGACCGCCCTGGGGCTGGGTGACATCGCTGCCTTCCCGTTTGTCGAAGCGCCGGATAAGCGCAATATTCAGGATGGCGTGCGTTTGTTGGAAGAGCTGGGGGCGATTACCGCCGACGAACAGCAAACGGCATATAAGCTGACGCCGCTGGGCCGACAATTATCCCAGTTGCCGGTCGACCCGCGCCTGGCGCGTATGGTTCTGGAAGCGCAAAAGCATGGCTGTGTGCGCGAAGCGATGATCATTACTTCCGCACTCTCTATTCAGGATCCGCGCGAGCGCCCAGTGGATAAGCAGCAGGCTTCCGATGAGAAACACCGGCGTTTCCATGATAAGGAGTCCGATTTTCTGGCGTTTGTTAACCTGTGGAATTACCTCGGCGAGCAACAAAAGGCCCTGTCGTCGAATCAATTCCGCCGGCTGTGTCGCACCGACTATCTGAACTATTTACGCGTGCGTGAGTGGCAGGATATCTATACCCAACTGCGTCAGGTGGTAAAAGAACTGGGGATTCCGGTAAACAGCGAACCCGCAGAATACCGGGAAATTCACGTTGCGTTGTTAACGGGGCTGTTGTCGCATATCGGGATGAAAGATGCCGATAAACAAGAGTACACCGGCGCGCGTAACGCCCGATTCTCTATTTTCCCCGGATCCGGTTTATTCAAAAAACCGCCGAAATGGACAATTGTCGCCGAGCTGGTGGAAACCAGCCGTTTGTGGGGGCGCATCGCTGCCCGCATTGAGCCAGAATGGGTGGAACCGGTAGCCCAGCACCTGATTAAACGTTCATATAGCGAACCGCACTGGGAGCGGGCGCAAGGCGCGGTGATGGCGACGGAAAAGGTTACTGTCTACGGTCTGCCGATTGTCGCCGCGCGCAAAGTGAATTACAGCCAGATTGACCCGGCGTTGTGTCGCGAGTTGTTCATCCGCCATGCGCTGGTGGAGGGGGACTGGCAAACCCGTCACGCCTTCTTCCGTGAGAATCTAAAATTGCGTGCGGAAGTCGAGGAACTTGAGCACAAATCTCGCCGCCGCGATATCCTGGTGGATGACGATACCCTGTTTGAGTTTTATGACCAGCGTATTAGCCATGACGTTATTTCCGCCCGCCACTTTGATAGTTGGTGGAAAAAAATCAGCCGCGAGACGCCGGATCTGCTCAACTTTGAAAAAAGTATGCTGATTAAAGAAGGCGCGGAAAAAATCAGCAAACTGGATTACCCGAACTTCTGGCACCAGGGCAATCTTAAGCTGCGTTTGAGCTATCAGTTTGAACCGGGCGCGGATGCTGACGGCGTGACCGTCCATATTCCGTTGCCGCTACTTAACCAGGTTGACGAGAGCGGTTTTGAATGGCAGATCCCAGGGCTGCGCCGTGAATTAGTTATTGCGCTGATTAAATCGTTGCCAAAACCGGTACGTCGCAACTTTGTTCCGGCGCCAAACTATGCTGAAGCGTTTTTAGGTCGCGTAACGCCGCTGGAGCTGCCGCTGCTGGACGCTCTGGAGCGTGAACTGCGCCGGATGACCGGCGTCACGGTCGACCGGGAAGACTGGCATTGGGATCAGGTGCCCGAGCATCTGAAAATCACGTTTCGCGTGGTGAATGACAAAAACAAGAAACTGCAGGAAGGGCGTTCGCTCGCCGAGCTTAAAAATGCGCTGAAAGGCAAAGTGCAGGAGACGCTCTCGGCGGTGGCGGATGACGGCATCGAGCAGAGCGGGCTGCATATCTGGAGTTTCGGCGAGCTGCCGGAAAGCTACGAACAGAAACGCGGTAATTATAAAGTGAAGGCGTGGCCGGCGTTAGTGGATGAGCGTGACAGCGTCGCTATCAAATTGTTTGATAATCCGCTGGAACAACAACAGGCGATGTGGTGCGGTTTACGCCGTCTGCTGTTGCTCAATATTCCTTCACCGATTAAGTATCTGCATGAGAAATTGCCGAATAAAGCCAAGCTGGGGCTGTACTTTAACCCGTACGGCAAAGTACTGGAGTTGATTGATGACTGTATCGCCTGCGGGGTAGATAAGCTGATAGATGCCAACGGCGGACCGGTGTGGAGCGAAGCAGGTTTCACCGCGCTGCACGAAAAGGTACGCGCCGAGCTGAATGATACTGTGGTGGATATCGCGAAGCAGGTTGAGCGCATCCTGACGACCGTATTCAATATCAATAAGCGTCTGAAAGGGCGGGTGGATATGAGCATGGCGTTGGGGCTTTCCGATATCAAGGCGCAGATGAGCGGTCTGGTATACCGTGGTTTTGTGACTGGCAACGGCTTTAAACGTCTCGGCGATACGCTGCGTTATCTGCAGGCAATTGAAAAGCGGCTGGAGAAACTGGCTGTCGATCCGCACCGCGATCGGGCGCAAATGCTGAAAGTCGAAAGCGTCCAGCAGGCGTGGCAACAATGGGTAAATAAATTGCCTCCAGCGCGTCGCGAAGATGATGATGTTAAAGAGATCCGTTGGATGATTGAAGAACTGCGTGTCAGTTATTTCGCCCAACAGCTCGGTACGCCTTATCCTATTTCCGATAAGCGTATTTTACAGGCCATGGATCAGATTACGGCCTAAAAAGCCAGGCGACGATGTCTTTCAAAGAGATCCGGTACAAGTTCGGAACAAAAAGGAGGAATTATGAATACAACGCCATTTCCGGCGCTCTCTGCGGAAACATTGCTGGCGGTGAATACCGTCGGACAGTGGCTGGCGCAAAATGATTTTTCCGGCGAACAACCTTATCCGTCGGATTGCGTCGTCCTGGCGGGCAATGCGGTGATCCCCACTATCGACGCGGCCTGTCGCATCGCCAAAGCGCAAGGCGTTCCTTTACTGATTAGCGGTGGTATAGGTCATTCGACGCCGTTTTTGTACGCCGTGATTTCCCGGCATCCGCGCTACCACACTATTCGCACAAGCGGACGCGCTGAAGCCGCGATCCTCGCGGATATCGCGAACCAGTTCTGGCATATTCCGGCTGAGAAAATTTGGCTGGAAGATCGGTCAACTAATTGCGGCGAAAATGCCCGTTTCTCCTGCGCACTGATCCGTCAGGCGAAAGAAAACATTAACACGGCTATCGTTGTGCAAGACCCCACCATGCAGCGGCGCACTATCGCGGCGTTTCGGCGCGTGACAAACGACGACACCGATGCGCCGCGCTGGCTGAGTTTTCCTGGTTTTGTTCCGGTACTGCGCCACCTTAACGGCGGTACACGTTTTGCCAACGTTGAAGAGGGCATCTGGACGGTGGAGCGTTATCTGTCTCTGATTGCCGGCGAGCTGCCACGTTTGCGTGACGATGAAACAGGGTATGGACCGCGTGGTAAAGATTTTATCATTCACGTTGATATCCCACGCGATATTGAAAAGGCATGGCAGGTATTGCAGGCAGATACGACGCTGCGCAGTGCGTTAGAACAGAGAGCTTTACGCTAAAAATCGCCCGTTTGCGAGGGTGAACGGGCAAGTGCGACCACCATTTCATAAATTTGATGAATTATTTATAAAAGCTGGTTATGTTGTCGCTTTACGGTTTTCATTCAGGACGCGCTATGGGCAATAAGTATTCCGGCCTGCAAATTGGTATTCACTGGTTAGTCTTTTTTCTGGTTATTGTGGCTTACGCCGCGATGGAGCTACGCGGTTTTGCGCCGCGTAGTTATCGGCCCTGGTTTAATATGACGCATGTTTCATGTGGTATCACTATTTTGCTTTTAATGGTGGCGCGCTTGATTATTCGGCTGAAATATCCCACGCCGCCCATTGTTCCTCGTCCAAAACCGATGATGACCGGAATGGCGCATTTGGGACATCTGGTGATTTACCTGTTATTTATCGCGCTGCCTGTTATTGGTCTGGTCATGATGTATAACCGCGGCAATCCCTGGGTCGCATTTGGCATTACTATGCCGCATGCCGCCGAAGCTAACTTTGAACGCGTAGATATGCTGAAATCCTGGCACGTCACGCTGGCGAATCTGGGCTATTTTGTTATTGGACTTCATGCCATCGCTGCTTTGATGCATCACTATTTCTGGAAAGACAATACGCTGTTACGGATGATGCCGCGTAAGCGTGACTGACCGTCCTGTATGACGTTTGTCGCAGGTGGGGTTAACTGCTTCAGGCAAACAAGGCATCTATCAGAGGGGATGGCGTATTCCATACAGAAAACGCCTGCGTCTAACCAGGACCCGTGACGCAGGCGAAGGAGGACGGGTCTACATCGGAAGCGGGTATTATACTTATTTGTATGACAAATAAAATAAACAATTACTATTCCGTAATCCAATGTTTAATCAACGGGTTAAACCCACATGATCGCGCTGCCGACCGCCCGGAAGTGCCTACACTTACAATGAACGTGGCATAGTGGCGGAAAATAGCGCAACGGCGCCATGTTGCTCCAAAGTCACCTTAGCGAAATGTTCGTCCAACACGCTGCGTAACGTATCGGCTGAATCATTGGTATTACTGAATATTCCTTTCTTGTTATAAACAGCCATTAATTTCTTACCAAAAGCATTGTGAGGAACCTCTTTGCCCAGAATCGTGGCGCCAAAAAGTGTGCCGCCGGGTTTAAGCGCCATACCGGCATTTTTAATTGCCTTCGCTTTTGTTGTCATCTCACCAGGTAAGCAGTGCAGAAGATAGTACATCGAAACGGAATCGAAGCGCCCGTGCCAGTCCGCCGGGAACGTGTCGAAAACATCGTGTTGTAGTGTGGCGCGGATTTTCGTATTACCCACTCGGCTGGCGGCTATTTTCAGGCTATCCGGATTTAAATCCATCAGCGAAATGGCATGAGTCGCAGGTGCATGTTTCAGGTAATAACCTGTACCTACGCCAATATCCAGGTGAGTCTCGCCCATGTGATGCAGGAAGAAAGGAAGTAGTCGCGTATCAGTAGGACACTTCCATGCATATTTGTTTGAGATATTGAGTACCCACCAGTCATATAAGCTAAGCGTGAATGGGTTATAGACTTTTGCGCCTGATTGTTGTGTATGCTTCATTGTTCTCTCACTAAATAATTTCGCGCTGGAATTAAAACAACGAAGCAATCGTTAGGCAAGCATTAATCAGGTGAGTGAGTAATTTAATACGATGAATAAAGGCGATATTATGAATTAAGCGGCTATCTTAAAGAATATAGAGGATAATAATAGCTGATAAATGAATTGGACAGTCATATTATTATAAGCTGATAATTAATAATCGTTAATATAAATATATTAAGCCTTATGATAATAGCAATGCAATTAAATGCATGAGGAACAATATTTATTCATACACATAAAGCGATTATTGCACATTAATTGATATTTTAAATGTTACGCTGAGATAGCCATCTTTATTTAATATCACCTACCTGGAGGCGATATGATTGAGGTTTTTGAAGCGTTTGGCTGGACCTTACTTTTAGGCAGTCTGGCAGTGGCAGTACTGTTTATCACTGCACTGGATAGAAAACGGTAATCATTGCATTTGACACGCCTGTTGAGTTGGTATTACAAATAATTGTACCTGAAATCTACCACTTCTGAAGTTTGCGATATTTTGCCATTCTGACGGCAAGGGGTAATCCTGACTGAAGTTACCGCCGCTTATCAACCAGACACGATGGTAACTTTTTGAAAGAGTTGTCAGATTATCAATATATGTCTGATCGGCTTGCGCATAAAACAGTGAACCAAAGCCATAGGCATTCGGTCTGCCTGATGTTCCGTGTGCGTTAGGTGGTGTATAAAGAAACGTACGATAATCTCGCTTATTATAATACACATAACTTAAATAATCGAACATTTTACTGACTACCACGGCATCATTAGGCTGGTGACGGGTATTAATATAGTTTACCAGTGGTTTAAACTCGTCTATGTGCTCAGGGTTATTATGATAGAAACCATAGCCGAATAATAAGGTGAATAAGATAAAACAGAAGCCACAAACCGCTTTTTTTGCGCGGGTAAGTAATACCGCGAGCAGGGGGGGAATGCTCAGCGATGAGAAGAAAAAATAACGATCGATAAATAACGGCATCCACCAGGAAATGATAAAGACCAGTATTACAGGGATGACCAGATTACAAAATAATATCAGCTGATATCTTTCATATTCTCCGTTGCATAAAGATATTCGCCCCACAGTACCGATAAAACCTCCCACAGCCAGCCACAGAATGAACGACGGAAAACCCTGTCCGTTGTTTCCGGTAAAAAAATGCCAATACATCGCAGGCAGGTCACGCCATGTTACGGGGGGAATCCAACCGATATCATTACCGGCTCTCAACTGCGCCAGATGAGTCAGTAAATTAAACAATACGGGCAACCAGGGGAGATAAGCGACAGCAATCGCCAGGTTAGCAAACCACCAGCCAGGAAGTTTAAGGTAGCAGGCCGTTTTATGGCTTTGGCAGGATAATATTGTTACTGCGATCCAGTGGGCAATAAGTGCAAATAGGGTGAAATAATGGGTGTAAAAGCTGAACGTCATAAGTAAAGCATACGCGACAAGATAGCGATTATGGGTGGGTGTTTTTATCCACATCATCAATGCTAACGCGGCAGCGAGCGTTAGCATTCCCATTAACGCGTACATGCGCGTTTCTTGACTGTAATGAACTGCCATCGGCATCAGGGCGGCGAACCATCCCGCCAATAAGGCTGTACGTTCATTTGCCAGCCATCGCGTAAGCGCGATAACCAGCACAACTGTCAGGATCCCAAAGAGTAGACTGAGAGAGCGTACCGCTGCAATGCTATCACCCCATAATATCATCCAGTCATGCAGTAACAGATAATAAAGCGGGGGATGCACGTCAAAAGCGGCATGGAATAGCAGATTATCTACGCTATGTCGACTAATCAGCACGCTGGACGCTTCGTCACACCAAAGGTAGCGGTCAGTTAAAAACAGCAACCGTATAAGGACGGAGAATATGACAATGAGACAAATATGATATTTATACTTTATTTTTCTTAACCCATCTCCGGGCTGCCATATTGATAGTTGTGGTAGCGCCATAATATCCTCAATGGAGTAAGACTTAGACCAGAATGGACACCTAACGCAATAATGAAGGTTAAAATCTTAACCAACACTAAATAAAAATAACTTTGATAATGTCAGCGATGAATTAATCAGAATAGTGCAGTGCAACTCAGTAATCCTGACCGTAATGGCGAAGCAGTCTATGCTCTAAAAACCGGGTCAAACCGACGATAAAGGTAACGCCAATAAGATACACTATGGCGGCAAAAAGGTAAGCATGGAAGAATTTAAAGCTAGTTGCAGCAACCTCCTGAATTCGCGCGAAAAACTCAGTATATTGGATAAGAAAAACGATGGTGCTGTCTTTAAGGTTATTAATCACCTGATTCGTTAAGGCTGGAATGGAAGACAGCAATACCTGAGGCAGTATAATCCACAAAAAGACCTGCCGTTTGTTCAACCCCTGAACGACTGCTGCCTCCGTTTCATACTTATTCAATGCGTTATAGGCCGTTGTCATGTACGCGGCATTATATGCGCCGACATTCAAGGTAAAACCTGTAACCGCCACGGTAAAAGAGGACAGGTGAATGCCAGATTGAGGTAAACCATAATAGATAACAAACAGAATAAGAATGAGTGGCGTACCGATAAAAAAATCCATGTACAGCCGAGTTATGGCTTTTACCACGGGGCGATGGCTCAGGCTCAGAAAGAAAATAATAATTCCCCACAAAAAACCGGTGATGGAAACAATCAGTGCAAGTTTACAGGTTTCTTTAATACCGTCCACAACAAGTGGCAGTTGTTCAGTCAGGTCATTAAAGAAAAGAGACCAGCCAGCGATCATCGTTGTGCCTCGCTAAAAAAACAGTGGATATCTGGATCCGTTTCTCGTAAGGCAAGATCGGTAAAAGCGCCTTCTGCACGAATCTTGCCATGATTAAGAAACGTTACGTTATCGCTTAGTAATCTGGCGAGGCGAATATCATGAGTGACGCATAATATAGTGACGCCATTGTCGTGAAGTTGCTTGATCAATATTCCGACTTCACGAGTCATGAGCGGATCAAGCGCAGACGTCGGCTCATCAAAAATAATGAGTTCTGGGTCGGTGACCATTGTACGGGCCAGGGCGACGCGCTGTTGCTGGCCGCCCGATAATTGCGAAGGGTATTTCGCGCTATGCGAGACCATATCAAGTTTTTGTAGCTCATGTAAGGCTTTCTCCCGGGCTAGTTGTCCCGGCATGCCAAACACTTTACATAGGGCAAGGGTAATATTATCCATGACGTTAAGATGGCGATACAAAGCGTAATTCTGGAAGACACAACCAACTTTTTTTCTGAACTCAAGAATAGTAAATTCCTTGTCATAAATATTTCTCCCGTGAAAATAAATATCACCATAATCAGGCTCTTCTAATCGAAGCAGACAGCGTAAAAGCGTCGTTTTTCCACAACCCGATGGCCCCATGACTACTTTCATGTCTCCCGATTGAATTTTCAGACTAACCGTATCAAGAACCTTTTTTCCTGAATATTCCTTACTTATCTCTTTTAGTTTCAGTAAAGCCATGAGTATCACCTCTATTTTTATGCTTCAACTGATGCGATATTTTTTCTCAAACACTCCGGCCAGAAGAGTAAAAACTTTATAAATAATGAAATATAATACCCCGGCAAGAGTATAGATCTGTAACCCGTTCAGCGTGATGGCTGTCAGTGACATTGCCTGCTTCGTTATTTCAGCGATACCTACAGTATAAGCAAAGGGCGTCGCTTTTAATACAGAAGAAAACTCATTGATAATACCGGGCACAGAAAATCGCAACATCTGTGGTAGTTCAATATTTATTATAACCTGTAATTGACGCATTCCTGCCACTTTCGCTACCGTTATTTCGAATGGCTCAACTAATTTAAGCGCCCCTCTGAACACCTCGGCAAGATAGCTCCCGCTGATTAAGCCGACGCTGAGGTTCATGGCCACCAGAGGTGAAACATATATGCCAATCGATGGCAATCCAAAATAAACAAGAAAAACAGCAATAAGTATTGGAATTCCCCGAAGAATAAAGACCAGTACGTCGAGCATCTTCTGTAGTGGAAGGGGGGATAGTCGCCGTAATACGGCGACTGTAAGCCCGAACAAAAACGCTGAGAGAAAACAGGTAAATGTTACAAGCAGCGTATTACCAATCCCTTCCAATAGGAAATAAAAGATAGCCAGCATATTACCTGATGACATAGCTTACTATTTCATCCAGCTATCGACGATGCCAGATATTTTTTGTGGCCCTTGCTCTTTAAGCCATAAGTTAAAATCATCGCGCACGGGAGAGCCTTTCTTAAAGGCAATGCCAAGCTGATCAACATTCTTGAAAACATAACGACTTTCTATCGGCATCTTTTTCTTATTTTTGAAGGTAAAATAAACCGGCTCTTCTATAAAAGCCAGATCAAGATTACCATTTTTTAGATCAGTCATCGTCTCATTATAGGTTGGATACAATTTTACTTTACTTAACGAGTAGTATCCTTTGGGCTCCAGATCGTTTTTGATAAGGTCGGAGTAAGCCATTCCTCGAGGGTATCCAATAGAATATTGATTTAATTCATTGAGGTTATTGAGCGTTATTTTATGATTGGCCATACTGACCAGATAAAAAGAGTTGATGTAATAAGGTTCAGAAAAATCAATAACTTTCTTACGTTTATCTGTGATTGAAATTCCCGAAAATGCGACATCTGCCTGACCACTCGCCACTGCGCCAAGCATTCCATCCCAGGCATATTCGGTGATGTTTAGCTTACAATGCCGTGACTGACAGTAAGACGAAAACAGCTCCAGATCTATCCCCTGCAATTTGCCATCAGCACTTTTAAATAACATAGGGGGAGAGGCCGGTGATACTGCGACATTGAGTGTTCTCCCTTCAACGATGCTATCAGCAAAAGCTGAAGACGACATTATTCCCAACACTATCATCGATAAGCCAATTTTTTTGGATAACATGCTATCTATTTCCTGTGGTAAGGTAATGCGTATTATAAATTAAGCATTAGGGCGTGAACCTGACATTTGCAGGCGTAAAGTACTTAACGTTATGTATTCCATCGCTGTTAACTAATTTAATCAGGAGGTTTGACAGGAATCATCAAAGGGAATGAATTGAATATACCATGAGATATCAACTGGATATGAGTGCAGCGACCCCATGAAAGGTGAAAATGTAAAGATACCATAGACATTAGTATACTGGACATAGTTTATGCTCCATTTACGCATACATATTTACATGATAAGCAGATAAATGCTTCAGTGACGGTGTATTTAATGTCTCTAAGTATCATCTTACCACTCTATCCAGGGCCAATATAAAGACTTATCTTTGCTTGTCAAATACATTTTCTGAGCTAAGCTGATTTGCGTGCTATCTATATTTGCAAGCATATAAATTATTTATCCTATGAACAAATGACAACAAATCAGGAGTTCTGACGATGTTGTTATGTTTATCAAAACGTTAACTTGTTTTAATCGACAATAATCTTAATTCAGAAATATCTTAATATATGCGGTTGTCGAGATAAAATTCTCAAATTAACATCGTACATCTTATGTAATAAATATAAATACGATAAACAAATCCAAAACTGAGACTGCCAACCGGATAACAAACAGCAATAAAGAGGGTTCTCCATTAAGTTATCCTGGCAATGGTTAAGGTGGTAACATTTTCGGTGGCTTTACCCATTTTAATCGTGTTCACAACACGTTAATTACCTTATGATTACCATGGTAATTAAAAATGAATCCTCGATGACTCGATGACTCGTTGGCTGAATGAAAAGAAAATTCTGCATCACATAGGCGCATGTATCGCGTATAATGGGCTCCGATGCCCCTAATCATTGCTATGACATAATAATATGTATCTTAACCGCTTTTGTTATTTACTCCTGATCTCCGCTGCGGCCGGAAGCATTTTTACATCGCATCCCGTCGCGATGTGGTTCCTGCTCGCCAATGTGCTAACGCTGGCGATCTACGGTGTAGACAAAACGGCGGCACGTAAAACCTGGCGCAGAGTGCCGGAATCCACTTTGTTGGTGTTTGGGATTGTCGGTGGGTGGCCTGGTGCGATTGTTGGTCAACAACTCTTCCGTCATAAAACGCAAAAGCAGCCATTCAAAACATACTTTATCGTCAGTGTGATAGTGAGTATTGTAGTTACGGTGGCGATCTATCGACTCTATCCATTTTTGTCCTACTGAACATAGAGTATGGATCACTTATTGACCAACCGGCAGCAAAGACAGCCTCATATTTTCATGCCACCGGCACTATGATATTGAGCGGTGTTTTGCTCAAGGCGTACCGCAGCCGATGGAACATTATTCAGTGGAATAATGATGAGCTATAAAACTTTCTAACATTGTGGCAAAACAATGATGGACTTCCTGGGTTGGATGGACAAAGTCATTGAAGACGTATTGCGGACATATATCCAGCTGAGGGTCTTTAGCCCCTAGAACATGTACATAGCCGTGGTGAGTATAAGGGTTTTCCGTATCATAACCAATATTACTGGCCACCTCCATTATTATCTTAAATACATCGGCAGTCTCGAAATAGCATATTTTGTGCTGGGGGTATTTTTCTTTTAATTCTTCAACATTAGCTTTTAACAGGGCATTGTGAGCGATGCTTTCATCCTTAAGTTTTCTTTTTTCATCAGATTGTTTGCCATAGGGCGTTAAAGACAAATCGGGAATCCCCATGACTAAAACATTATTAACTCCACCGGAAATTATTTTTTCAATATCATCAATTTGTTGCTCAACGACCATCATTACATTATCTTTGTGTAGTGTCATATAGTCATTAGCCCCCAATAAAAATATCGCCAGGTCCTGGTGAGAAGGGGTGTAAGATGCGACTTGTCTGTCCGTATTTGATACAAAGTCACCGAGGCAATTAAAGCAGGAATAGCTTGCCGATGTACTTCCCCCTTCAGCAAAATTAAGCATCTCTTTACCTAAGAAGTGTGGAGATGATAAAAACTCAGTCCAGGTAAATCCATTAGTAAACCTTCCGCCAAAATATTGACCATAGGAGGGTAAGATATGATGTGTTTTTTCAAACATACGCCCCATGGAGTCAGATAAACTGTCGCCAAAAAATACCAGTCTGGTAATATCACCTAAAGAAATATTTTTTGGCTTGGGATGTAATTTATTGATTTCTTTGGCAAGACCAAAAGGTTCCGGATGACATTCAACCTCAATAGATAAAATATTTTCATCATTATCATCTTTAATAATCAACTTATCGGCGTGTGCCTGTGATTCTATAATAAACTGTTCTTTACATCCCTGAGACGCTAAGGCTCGAAGCTTGATGTAGGCTCCGCGAACCTGTACCGGTGTTAGATTCAGTTCCTGATAGTGGTAAAGTTTAAAGATACATTCGAGCGCCTCTGCATGGTAAGTGGTGAAGAAATATGCTTTGATTTTCTCCCATAAACTTAATTCCGGAGGGCGTGCGCTTTCTTTTATCACATTAAATCTTTCAGAACTGATAGATGATGTGAAATAACCCTGTCCAACACTCAATGGCATAGTATCCTCCTTACTATATTAATCACGCTTTAGCAAAACATTAATTAGCAAATATTAGCAAGGAAAGTAATCAGGTAAATAGTGTATATAGAATGGCGTTTCTTTAACAGTTTGTCGCCGTCAATAAAATATATGCAGTGTATATTGTTTTTCAGCGAAGTAAATACATCATCAACAACGTGAAGTTAATACTGGGTACATGTTATCTGACTGCTATCATTATTGAGTATGCGCCTGGCTAAGGCAAAGATCTAAAAGGCAGCCACTCCTGATTTTAGTGTGCTGGCGTGAGTATGAGCTGGCTTGATATTCAGGAAAATTAGGTAAACTTATCATTCAACTATTATTATTTCCAAGGGGGTGGTGTTTTATATAATGTGTTGATTTCTATTTTCATATTAAATATTTCTTAAGTGAGTTAACTATAATGAGTGATGATTCAATTATTAAAAACTCTTCAATGCTTTTGGCCTATTTAGGTGGTCTGGGATGGGGGAGCGCCTATTTTTATGGCTGGGGCGTCTCCGCGTACTATGGTTTCCCGTGGTGGTATGTAGGCGTCGGCCCTGACAACATTGCCCGAAGTCTATTCCATGCGATTAGCCTGATGGCTATATTCATAATAGCATGGGGAGTGGGTATTCTATTATTTTTTCTAGTAAAGCAAAAAGCACGTATCCACGACCTTAGCTTCTTACGCCTTTTTTTGGCAGCGGTTTTGTTCTTTATTCCAATTGTTATCGAGTTTTCTCTCTTAACAGAATCGTTTTTGTGGGAGCTTTTTTTTATCATTTTACTGGTGGCTTTATGCTTATCGGTGGGGATGCGTTTTTATAGTAAATTGATGCCAGTGATTTGTTTTACGCAACTCAGTTGGGTGCGAAGACATTGTTTCACTATAGTTATGATTGGTTTTATTATATATTTTTTTATATTTTCTTTTTTTGTTGGAATCTATAAGCCACAATTAAAGAAAGAATACGAAATGATATTGTATGATGGAGGCTGGTACTACGTCCTGGCCAGATATCATGATAGTTTTATTTTGTCGAAATCCTTTACTAAAAATAACAATAGATTTATTATTTTTAGACCAGAGGATGGACACTCTTATGAAATTACCCTGGTAAAAGTCAGACTTTAATAAAATACTGCTTGGCAAGAGCGTGAAATGACGCCAGAGCTTCCCATGGCAGAGATTAGAGAAAGAACTGAGCGCCCATATCTGTAGGCTGTGGAATAATTGCATGACACTTTATCTGACATTACCATCTGAGTGGCAGTTTAGCAGATGTTTCAGGCCAAACCCAAGTTGAATTGGACCGCTCAGAAGCCGATTACCTACATAACAAATATTGGCCGCAAGCTTATGCTGTGGGCGGAATATACGACCGCTATTATCCAGATTGGCTGTTAACTTATTTATTTTCCCATAATAACCTATAACAGGGCTCCCTGAGGCATTGGCTAGCATCTGTGCATTGGAAAAACAGCTTCCATTTGCACTATAGCAACTTATAAAGTTTATTGCCTCATGAGAGTTGCTAATATGGCGGATTGATTTGAAAAGTGATGATGACTGACTTGCACCGGAACCGTACCGATTTTCATGTTGAACAACAAAAGGAGCACCATGTTTACAAATCGAAATAGGCATGGATTATTACCTGAGATTGATTTCAAATTAACAATAATGATGACGCTTTTGGGTATTAAAAATCTTTCAAATAACGCTCATTTGATTTTTTATCCACATTGACTAAGCCTGGAAAGACACAGGGTTGAGATATTTTTGCTACCCGTCGGCGGTGTATCGCAGTTGTGATGTTACGTTCTTACAAGACTGACATCTGCATATCATAACCTTTATTCATTACCACCTGGTGAGTAAGTAAAAACTATTGAGCAAATATTTACTTCTGGGTAATGGGACTGGATTCACACGGCATTACCTCTGTGCCCCTGTCGGGCAGAACATTGCAGCTTAGAAAGGAAGCTTTGGCGTTTATTGTCTGTGGCCAGAAAAAGTTCCCGTGAGCTGAATATGCTGAATGTGAACTGATTCTTGATGACCTATGCCGGTAAGTTATAAGCGATTGATTTTTATATTGTGTGTAATTTTACAATTACATAAACATTAAATTCTGATAGTATACCCCCCTATAGTATATGGAGGTCGAATGCCGCATTCACCTGAAGATAAAAAACGTATCCTTACCCGTGTTCGTCGCATACGCGGGCAGGTCGAAGCGCTGGAGCGGGCGCTTGAGTCTGGCGAACCTTGTCTGGCGATTCTGCAACAGATTGCCGCCGTGCGCGGCGCGTCTAATGGCCTGATGAGTGAAATGGTTGAAATCCATCTGAAAGATGAGCTGGTCAGCGGGGAAACTACGCCAGATCAGCGCGCGGTTCGGATGGCGGAAATCGGCCATCTTCTTCGCGCTTATCTAAAATAACAATTTCCCTCACCGTAACAGGAAGAGATATATGAAATCACGTGCAGCAGTTGCTTTTGGTCCCGGTCAGCCGCTAAAAATTGTCGAGATTGACGTTGCGCCGCCGAAAAAAGGCGAAGTTCTGGTCAAAATCACCCATACCGGCGTTTGTCATACCGATGCATTTACTCTTTCCGGCGATGATCCGGAAGGCGTATTCCCGGCAGTCCTGGGGCACGAAGGCGGCGGCGTGGTAGTTGAGGTCGGCGAGGGGGTCGCCAGCCTGAAACCCGGCGACCATGTTATTCCACTATACACGGCGGAATGCGGCGAGTGTAAGTTCTGTAAGTCCGGTAAAACTAACCTTTGTCAGGCCGTACGCGCCACTCAGGGAAAAGGGCTGATGCCGGATGGCACTACCCGCTTTTCTTATAACGGCGAACCCGTTTATCACTATATGGGAACCAGCACGTTCAGCGAATATACCGTTTGCGCGGAAATTTCTCTGGCGAAAGTGAACCCGCAGGCGCCGCTGGATAAAGTGTGTCTGTTGGGCTGTGGCGTGACGACGGGTATTGGCGCCGTCCATAACACCGCTAAAGTGAAAGCGGGCGACACCGTTGCCGTTTTTGGTTTAGGCGGTATTGGGCTGGCGGTTATTCAGGGCGCGGTTCAGGCTAAAGCCGGGCGTATTTTAGCTGTCGACACCAATCCGGAAAAATTTACGCTGGCGGGCGAAATGGGGGCCACGGACTTTATTAATCCGAATGATTACGACAAACCGATCCAGGACGTTATTGTTGAGCTTACTGATGGCGGCGTAGATTTCAGTTTTGAATGTATCGGCAACGTTAACGTGATGCGAGCAGCGCTGGAATGTTGTCATAAAGGCTGGGGCGAAAGCATTATTATTGGCGTAGCGGGAGCAGGGCAGGAAATCAAAACCCGTCCCTTCCAGCTAGTGACCGGTCGCGTCTGGCGTGGCTCCGCTTTTGGCGGCGTGAAAGGGCGCACACAGCTGCCAGGGATGGTAGAAGATGCGATGAACGGTAAAATCCGTTTAGATCCTTTTATTACTCACCGCCTGCCGCTGGAGCAGATTAACGATGCCTTTGAACTGATGCATCAGGGTAAATCCATCCGTACTGTTATCCACTTTGGCGATAACTGATTCATCCGCCAGCGGATTTTCCGCTGGCGCTTTTCTGAATTTTCTGGAATGAATGTTGTGAAAATGTGACGAAGGCGATGCTTTTCGCGATAAGCAAACGTCACGAAGTGCCGATGACTATCTAACGGGCGTGTTTTACGCATAAAACTTACAAGAGAGTCGACGGTCATGGGCAACACATTCTCGATGCAAGCCTCGCATAAACTGGGCTTCCTGCATCATATTCGGCTGGTTCCGCTGTTTTCCTCCATTCTCGGTGGCATCCTTCTTCTTTTTGCTTTGAGCGCCGGGCTGGCAGGCTATTTTCTGTTACAGGCCGATCGCGATCAGCGTGATGTCACGGACGAGATTCAGGTACGGATGGGATTATCCAACAGCGCTAACCACTTACGTACCGCACGTATCAATATGATCCACGCTGGCGCGGCGAGCCGGATTGCTGAAATGGATGAAATGAAAGCCAATATTGCCGCTGCGGAAACGCGGATCAAGCAGTCTCAGGACGGCTTTAACGCTTATATGTCCAGAGCGGTGAAAACACCCGCCGATGACGCGCTGGATAACGAGTTAAACGCCCGCTACACCGCCTATATCAACGGCCTGCAACCGATGCTGAAATTTGCCAAAAATGGCATGTTCGAAGCGATCATTAATCATGAAAACGAGCAGGCAAAACAACTGGATGCCGCATATAACCATGTCCTGTTGAAAGCGATTGAACTGCGCACCGAGCGGGCGAGACTACTTAGCGAGCAGGCTTACCAACGTACCCGGCTCGGTATGATGTTTATGATTGGCGCATTTACGCTGGCGCTGGTATTGACGTTAATGACCTTCATGGCGCTGCGTCGCACGGTGATACGACCCTTGCAGCAGTCTGCGTCACGTATCGAACGCATTGCGGCGGGCGATCTGACCATGGCTGACGAGCCCACAGGGCGCAGTGAAATTGGTCGCCTGAGTCATCATCTTCAGCAGATGCAGCATGCGTTGCAACAAACGGTAGGGGCGGTGCGTCAGGGGGCGGAGGAAATTTATCGAGGCACCAGCGAAATTACTGCTGGTAATACGGATTTATCTTCTCGTACTGAACAGCAGGCTGCCGCCATTGAACAAACTGCGGCCAGTATGGAACAGTTGACGGCAACCGTTAAACAGAATGCGGATAATGCGCATCACGCCAGCAAACTAGCGGAAGATGCTTCCGGTAAAGCCAGTCGCGGAGGCCAGATGGTTTCCGGGGTCGTACAAACGATGGGGAATATTTCCACCAGCTCGAAAAAAATCTCGGAAATTACCGCCGTCATTAACAGTATCGCTTTCCAGACCAACATCCTGGCGCTAAACGCGGCGGTCGAGGCGGCACGCGCCGGGGAACAAGGACGCGGTTTTGCGGTGGTCGCCAGTGAGGTTCGTACCCTCGCCAGTCGCAGCGCGCAGGCGGCAAAAGAGATTAAAGGCTTGATCGGCGCATCGGTCAGCCTGATTGAACAAGGATCTGAAGAGGTTATCGCTGCGGGGAGCACCATGAATGAGATTGTGGATGCCGTCAAACGCGTCACCGATATTATGCTCGATATCGCGGCAGCCTCTGATGAGCAAAGTCGCGGTATTGTTCAGGTCAGTCAGGCGATTTCTGAGATGGACAAGGTTACGCAACAAAACGCGTCGCTGGTCGAAGAGGCGTCCGCGGCGGCGGCTTCGCTTGAAGAACAGGCCGCCCGCTTGACGCAAGCCGTTGATGCGTTTCGTTTACAGGATACTGGCGCGACGATGCGATCATCCTTCCTTTAATAAGCGTCGCGCCAGCGGGCTATTTTAGCCGCGGGCGCGTTTAATGTCCGACAGCCGCTATCACAGCGGCATCGATTTACGGATCGCCGCAATCAGCATTTGCGCCCCGGTTGAGAGCGGGATATCAACTCGCGTAAGAATACCTATCGGTTCGCCTGCACTCTGGGTTGGCACGGGTAATGAGACTAGCGTCGCCTGGCGAAGATCTTCTTTAACCGCGCCAGAGGGGACGAACCAGACGTAATCGTAATCTACGGTCAGTTGTCGTGATAACGATGCGGATAGCGTTTCGATACATCCGGCAGGCATTTTACACCCCTGGCTTTGCAACAGGGCTTCCGCATTCTGGCGCGGTACCGTGCCTTTTGGCGAGACGACTACCGGCCACTCCATAACCCGACTGAGCGTGATCGTCTCCTGTAACAGGGGATGACCGGGGCGTACCACTAATTTAAGCGATTCTAAAAACAGCAGTTCGTAATTTAAACCGCCCATTAATTCCGGGTCTGACATGCGGCCAATACCCAGATCGATCTCGCCTGATTTCAGACCTGCAAGCAACATCGTATTGTTCATGGTCGCGACCTGTAACGAGGTCGATTTTTGCTGTTGATGGAACCGCCCAATAGCCGCCGGGAGTATACCCAGCGCAGCGGTGGGGAGCGCGCCAACACGCACCACATCGGCGCTGGCGTCCTCTTTGCGATTCAGCGCCTGCCCGGCGGTATTCAATGCATCTAATACTTTTACCGCATGAGTCAAAAATTGTTCGCCAGGAACCGTTAATTGCGCGCCCAGTCGCCCGCGTTCAAACAGACGGGTTCCGGTGAGTTGTTCCAGTTCGTTCAGCGTTTTAGAAAGCGCTGGCTGGCTCAGGTTAAGGGTTTCAGCCGCTCGCCCCAGAGTTCCCTGTTGCGCAACGGCGACAAATGTATGAAGGTGGCGCAACCGAATGCGCTGACTAAACAGACCATTTTTTTCCATAAGCGATGTTAAAAACAGAGCCGTGCGGGTGACAAGTAAAGTTGTTTGTTTTTGATAACCTGATAGCAAAATATTATTAACATTTTACCATTTCAAGTTACAACTGTTTTATTTTACTGATGATTCAACTGCCGTTAAGCGTGTTAAGCCGCGATCTGGTCGGGGATATGCCAGCTCATGTCAATCCGTTCTGCATAATGAATTCAGACCGGATCACACTTTATAAATTCTTCTCCCCGGAATGGATGAGGTTTTCTACACTCCAGGTAACATTCACTGGAGGCATGACATTATGGCGAACACCATCACGGCAGATGAGATTCGGGAACACTTTTCGCAGGCAATGTCGGCAATGTACCAGCAGGAAGTTCCGCAGTACGGTACGTTACTGGAACTTGTGGCTGACGTGAATCTGGCGGTGCTGGAAAATAATCCCAAACTGCATGAGCAGTTGGCTAATGCCGATGAACTGGCGCGATTGAACGTGGAACGACATGGCGCCATTCGTGTTGGCACCGCAGAAGAACTTTCTACCTTGCGTCGGATATTCGCCATCATGGGGATGTACCCAGTAAGTTATTACGATCTCTCTCAGGCGGGCGTGCCTGTGCACTCCACGGCATTTCGTCCCATTGACGAGGCTTCGCTCTCGCGTAATCCCTTTCGCATGTTCACTTCGCTATTACGCCTGGAGCTCATTGAAAACGCGGCATTACGCCAGCGGGCGGCGGAAATCTTATCGCAGCGGGATATTTTTACATCGCGCTGCCGACAATTGCTGGATGAGTACGACGAGCAGGGCGGTTTTAGTGCTGCTCAGGCCGAAGAGTTCGTCCGTGAAACGCTGGAGACTTTTCGCTGGCATCGTCAGGCTACCGTTGATGAAGAAACGTACCGCAGCCTGCATCGTGAGCATCGTTTAATTGCCGACGTGGCCTGTTTTCCGGGATGTCACATTAACCATCTGACGCCGCGTACTCTGGATATCGACCGGGTACAGGCCATGATGCCGGAGTGCGGCATTACGCCTAAAATTCTTATCGAAGGTCCGCCTCGCCGCGAAGTGCCTATTCTGTTGCGGCAAACCAGTTTCAAAGCCCTGGAAGAGCAGGTGCTCTTCGTTGATGAAAAGCAGGGTACGCACACGGCGCGCTTCGGCGAAATTGAGCAACGTGGCGTCGCGCTGACGCCAAAAGGTCGTCGATTATATGACGAACTGTTGCACAAGGCGGGAACGGGTAAGGATAACTTCACGCATCAACTCCATTTGCGGGAGGTCTTTAACGCCTTTCCGGATAGCGAATTTCTGCTTCGCCAGCAGGGGCTTGCCTGGTTCCGCTATCGCTTAACGCCATCCGGCGAGGCGCATCGTCAGGCGATCCATCCTGGCGACGATCCGCAGCCGCTTATTGAGCGCGGTTGGGTGATCGCGCAGCCGATTACCTATGAAGATTTTCTTCCGGTCAGCGCAGCCGGCATTTTTCAGTCGAATTTGGGAAATGAAACGCTGGCCAGAAGCCACGGCAATGCCAGCCGCGACGCCTTTGAACAGGCGCTGGGATGTGCTGTACGGGATGAATTTTCGTTATATCAGGAAGCGGAAGAACGCAGTAAACGCCGTTGCGGTCTGCTTTAAAAGCGGTAAGCTTCACAGGCTGTGAGGATACAGTAAAAGGAAGGCGTTATGTTGAATCCCTCCATCCCGCTGGTGGCGACGCGTCACGGTAAAATCGTGGGCGTCGTACAGGAAGAAATCCATATCTGGCGCGGTATACCTTATGCCGCGCCGCCAACAGGGGAGCTACGCTGGCGTGCGCCGCAGCCTGTTACGCCCTGGCAGGATGTGCGCCAGGCGGATTGTTTCTCCTGCGCCAGTTGGCAGGATATTACCTGGTGTCGTGAACTCGGCGGCGGCGATCCGGGAAATTTTTCCGAAGACTGTCTCTATCTGAACGTCTGGGCTCCCGCCGTGCGTCATGAACCGTTGCCGGTCATGGTCTGGCTACACGGCGGCGGTTACACCATTGGCGCGGGGAGTTTGCCGCCCTATGACGGTCAAGCGCTGGCGAAGCGCGGCGCGATCGTGGTGACGGTCAATTATCGGCTTGGCCATCTGGGCTTTTTCGCGCATCCGGCGCTGGAAGGCGAAGAGGCGGAGTGTATTCATAATTTCGCTTTACTCGATCAAATCGCTGCGCTGCGTTGGGTGCAGGACAATATTGCCGCGTTTGGCGGCGATACGCAGAATGTGACGTTATTTGGCGAATCCGCCGGCGCCCGCAGCGTGCTGTCGTTGATGGCTTCGCCGTTGGCGAAGGGGCTTTTTCATAAAGCGATTATTCAGAGTGGTTATACGCTGCCGGATACGCCCCGCGAGGTGGCGCTAAAAAAAGGCGTTGCGCTGGCAGAACATCTTGGCTTAGCCCATGCCACTGCCGAACAGCTACGCGCTTTACCGGCAGAGACATTTTGGCCGCTGGACGCGCCTTTTAAAATTGCGCCGACGCCGATTTCCGGCGACGTCGTGCTGCCGCATCCGATGCTGGAAACCTTCTTTGCGGCGAAACAGCATCCCATACCGGTGATGATCGGCTCGAATAGCGATGAAGCCAGCGTATTGGCAGTTTTTGGCGTCGATATTGCCGGTCAAATTCAAAAAATGCGCCGTGAGCGGCGTGTTGGTCTGGGGTTAATCCGGCTGCTTTATCCTGGAGTGAAAGGCGACGAAGCGCTAGGGCGGCAGGTCTGTCGGGATATGGTATTTACCACGTTGGGTTATGTCGTCATGCAAGCGCAGCAGCGGATCGGCGAACCGTGCTGGCGTTACTGGTTTGATTATGTCGCCGAAGCGGAGCATAACACTTACGCGAATGGTGCCTGTCATGGCAATGAAATACCGTATGTATTCGATACGTTAACGCGGGCTGAGCCCACATGCCATTATGTGAATGAGAATGACCTGGCCTTTGCCTCGCAGGTGGCGGATTACTGGGTGAATTTCGCTCGTCATGCCAGCCGCACGCGCGACGTGCTGCACGGCCCGGTTCGCTGGCCCGCCAGCATTCGGGGGCGAGATCGTCTGTTGCGGATTGGGCTGAACAAACTTGCCGGTTTTAAAGTGGAAAACCGCTTTATGCGTGCGCGTCTGGCGCTGTTTAAACGAGTCATGAAACATCACGTTAGTCTGGAATAAACTTTTCATAACCTGAAGAATGCTGCGTGAGGTTTACATCCGATTAGGTCGGTTCTTATCGACATAAAATATTTACGCTTTTGCACAGTTTCCAGGCGACCAACAATTGGATTATTAATGAATTTTGTCTAGAGTGAGCGGTCAGAAACGGGCACATTCTTGCTGCTGAAAAAACCAGCGCGGGACCATTCACAAGACCAGAAGGACTCATTTTCAGGTATGAATCGTAGACGATTTATTAAAGGTTCAATGGCAATGGCCGCCGTGTGCGGTTCCAGCGGTATTGCTTCCCTCTTTTCTCAGGCGGCGTTTGCCGCGGAATCCGATATTGCGGATGGTAAAATTGTCCGTTTTGATTTTGCTGGTCTGCAATCAATGGCCCAGGCGTTAGCGAAAAAGCCCTGGGGCGGCGCGCCGGGACCCTTGCCGGATACGCTCGCCAATCTGACGCCGCAGGCCTATAACAGCATTCAGTATGACGCGGCGCATTCACTCTGGAACGGTGTTGCCAATCGGCAGCTCGATATTCAGTTTTTCCACGTAGGGATGGGCTTTCGTCGTCGCGTACGCATGTTTTCCGTTGATACGACGACGCATCTTGCTCGCGAGATCCATTTTCGTCCGGAACTGTTTAAATACAACGATGCCGGCGTCGACACGACGCAACTGGAAGGGCAGAGCGATCTCGGTTTCGCCGGTTTCCGTGTCTTTAAAGCACCGGAACTGGCGCGGCGCGATGTCGTCTCCTTCCTGGGCGCCAGTTACTTCCGGGCGGTAGATGATACTTATCAGTATGGCCTGTCGGCTCGCGGGCTGGCGATAGATACCTATACTGACGGTCAGGAAGAGTTCCCTGACTTCACCGCATTCTGGTTTGACACCGCCAAGCCGGGCGATACTACGTTTACCGTTTACGCTCTGCTGGACAGCGCCAGCGTGACGGGCGCGTATAAATTTGTGATCCATTGCGAAAAATCGCAGGTGATCATGGATGTAGAAAACCATCTCTATGCCCGTAAAGATATTAAGCAACTTGGCATTGCGCCGATGACCAGTATGTTTAGCTGTGGGAATAATGAACGCCGGGTATGCGACACCATTCATCCGCAAATTCACGATTCCGATCGGCTGGCGATGTGGCGGGGTAACGGCGAGTGGATTTGCCGCCCGCTGAATAATCCGCAGAAATTGCAGTTCAATGCATATATGGACGATAACCCGAAAGGGTTCGGCCTGCTGCAACTCGATCGCGATTTCTCGCATTATCAGGATGTGATGGGGTGGTACAACAAACGTCCGAGCCTGTGGGTGGAGCCGCGCAGTAAGTGGGGGAAAGGTGCAGTTAGCCTGATGGAGATCCCAACCACTGGTGAAACTCTGGATAATGTGGTCTGTTTCTGGCAGCCGGAAAAAGCGATCAAAGCCGGGGATACGCTGGCGTTCAATTATCGTTTGTACTGGAGCGCGCAGCCGCCGGTACAATCGCCGCTTGCGCGAGTCATGGCGACCCGTACAGGGATGGGCGGATTTCCCGAAGGTTGGGCGCCGGGCGAGCATTACCCAGATAAATGGGCGCGCCGTTTTGCTATTGATTTTGTCGGCGGCGATCTGAAAGCGGCCGCGCCAAAAGGCATTGAGCCGGTAATTACGCTCTCCAGCGGTGAGGCGAAGCAGATTGAGATCCTCTACGTAGAGCCTTTCGACGGTTATCGTATCCAGTTTGACTGGTATCCGACCTCGGATTCTACGGCACCGGTGGATATGCGTATGTTCCTGCGCTGCCAGGGGGAGGCTATCAGCGAAACTTGGCTGTATCAGTATTTCCCGCCCGCGCCGGATAAGCGCCGTTATGTCGACGATCGTATCATGCGTTAGTCTGTTTACCTTCTGTACCGCCACAAAGGCGGTACAGGTTGCGGAAATTGCCCTGGCATAAACTCATTCGTGAGCTGCTGTTTTTGTGACACGGCCTTTCCATCGTTCTATTTTTGCAACAGTCCTTCCTGTTTATCCCTCTCGATCCTGCGGACAGGGGACATTAAGATAGCTTCACCTTATTTAAGATATAAAGTGAATATAATGAAAAAGAGTTTTCTTGGTGCTGTCCTGTCTCTGGGTTTATTAAGTGCTGCTCATGCAGATGTATATAAATTTGATAATACGCATACCAATGCGGTATTTAATATCGATCATTTCCAGACCTCAACCAATCATGGCGGGTTTTATGCTATTAGCGGCGAACTGAAATATCAGCCGGAAAAGCAAGTCGCAGAGATGCGTGTGACGATTCCTGTGAGCGCCTTAAATACCGGGGTGGATGCGTTTGATAACCATATTCGCAGTAGCGATATTCTGGATGCGGAAAAATATCCAGAAATAGTATTTAAATCGACAAAATGGCATTTTGAAGATAATAAACCGGTTTCTATTGACGGTTTGTTAACAATGAAGGGAGTAACTAAGCCCGTCACCTTAACCACCACCAAGTTTGGCTGTTATATGAGCCCGATATTCAAGGCGCAGGTTTGCGGTGGTGATTTTGTCACGCAAATAGATCGCACCCAATGGGGTGTAGATTATCTAGTCGATATGGGGATGACGAAAGTTGTTGATATAAAAATCCAGGCAGAAGCGGTTAAGCAATAAAGGGAATGATGATGAAAACTATTGTATGTTAAGGGGGATTGGCTATTTGAAGCTTCGCTGATTTCAGGCCGCACTGCCACGATTTTAAAGTGGGACTATGTCACTAAATAGTTGATGGCAACTATTTCGGATTCAGATATGTTAAATTGTTCTACTACTTGAGCTTGTAACCAACGGTTATTTTGTCCCTGATGTCTCTGTAGATTTGATTTTTTCGATCGCAATAATATTGCCTGACATCGCTTCATTGAGCACTTCGACGGCCGTGCTGGCATCGCGATTCTTTATCGACATGTAGACCTTGATATGGGCTTCCACACTTTCAAGGGTAATACCCAGCGCACGGTTAAGCTCTTCAAGATAGTAGTAATAGATGTCTTTAATCGAGCTCATCACGTTGTAGAACACGCTGTTGTGCGATGCCCTGACAATCGCCAGATGGAACTCGTAGTCCGCTTCCGAGTATTTTTTATAATCACCTTTGTGGATCAGCATGTTGTTCAATGCTTCCTCGAGCTGGCGAATGTCATCATCGGTGGCGTGTGTGACGGCGAGCTCCACGCATTTGAACTCCACGGTCTGACGAAAAATCATCATATCGTGAAACTCTTCGCGGCTAAGGTGCATGATTGGGCGGGGATCGTTACTCAACATCTGCGGGGTGAAGTTTTCGCTCACGTAGCTGCCGCTGCCCTGACGCGTCACTACAATCCCCAGGTCACGAAAACGCTGTACTGCGCTGCGAACGCTGACCCGGCTGACGTTAAATGAGGTGGTCAGTTCCGCTTCTGAGGGCAAACGGCTACCCGGCGCCCAACTGCCGTCCAGCAGTTTGCTGCTTATCTGATCATAAATTTCATTTACAACATTCTGTTTTTGAATGGATTTTATGCTCAAGATGGGTATCCGTTAAGATGTCGCCGAAGTGCTTTATTATATAACAATTCTCTTTTAAGAACAAAGCGCCCGGCCGGGCGCTTTTCACCGTTAATCGAAACGAATGAGTACCTTAGCAGAGACATTTTTGTCTGTGGCGGTAATCAGCGCGTCTTCAATTTGCTGGGGCGGGAACTCGGCGCTGATAAGCGGGCGAGGATCGACACGCCCATCTTCCAGCCAGCGTACCGCGGTGATGAACTCACCGATAAAACGGAATGAGCCGACGCAGTTGAGTTCTTTAACCAGCATCGTTGACACCGGCCAGCTTACCGGGCTGGCGCCCATCCCCACCTGAACGATAGTGCCGGCAGGGCGGGTGAAGTCGACGCTGGATGCCACGGCAATCGGCGCGCCAGAGGCCTCAAACACGACATCAAAGTAGCCTTTATGCTGCTGATAATGGGCAACCTGTTCTTCATCGCGCGGATCCATCACCGCTGTGGCCCCCATCTGGCGTGCCAGTTCCAGACAGCGTGGGCTGAGATCGGATGCCACCAGTTCAGATGCTCCGGCACTGCGTGCCGCCGCGAGGATCAGACAACCAATGGGGCCTGCGCCAATCACCAGTACGCGTTTGCCGGTCAACTGGCCCGCCTTTTTTACTGCATGAATGGCGACCGCTAGCGGTTCCGAAAAGGCCATTACGTTTGCGGGCACGCGCCTGTCATAAGGAATGCATTGCTCCGGTTTTACCACCACGTATTCAGAAAAACCGCCATTCACATGCGGATTGAACTGCGCGCTGCCCATAAAGCGCATGGAGCCGCACAGATTTTGATGGCCGGAAAGGCACATCTCGCACTGATTGCAGGGGCTGGACGGGTTCACCGCAACCGTCTGGCCCACTTCCAGGTCGCTGCCTGCTGGCACTTTGCTGATCACGCCAACAAACTCATGGCCAATCACCATCGGATGCTTGAGGACAGACATCCCCGCGCGGCCATGCTGATAGTAGTGAATATCAGAGCCACAGATGCCGCCGCAGGCGACCTTCACGACGACGTCATGTTCACTGTGCTCGATTCCACGTGATTCAAAGCGTACGTCTTTTTCCGCATGGGCCAGACAAGCGTTACAGGTTATTTTTTCCATTTTGATAATGACCTCATTATTTGTTGGCAGTTGCCGGGTTAATGGCATTCTTATCCACAGTGTCGGCATTCTTTTTTTCAGGCAGGATCACTTCAATTTTGCCCACCAGGAATATGTAGGCTAATAAGCCCAGTCCGGCGACGCCTGCGATATACCACATGGCATACTGGAAGTTTTGCGTGCGCTGGAGAATAACCCCAATAACAATTGGGCTAACGATCCCCGAAAGGTTGCCGCAAATATTTAAAAAGCCACCCATAGTCCCGAGAAAATTATGGGGAATTACATCGCTCCAGACCACCCAGCCCAGGTTTGAAAAGGCGTTGGCAAAGAACGCAACAGACAGAATGACAATCGCAATAACTGGCTGGTTTTCAAAGAAATTGACCAGGCCAATAATCATGGTGACGCACAGGCCAGCCATAACGGGTAATTTTCGTGCCAGCGTTCGGGATTTTCCTTTTTTCAGCAGCATGTCGCTTAGCGTACCGCCACAGAGCACCCCAAGCATCGCCATAATATAGGGCAGCATGGCGCCTATCCCGGCTTTGGAAATAGAGAGATGCAGTCCTTTTTCCAGGTAAACAATAAACCAGGTCAGGAAAAAATAGAGCGTAGACGAGCAGGCAAACTGGGTGATGAACAAACCCCAAATCGTTTTTTTGCTGAGGAAGAATTTAATATTTTGCCAGCTGATTTTTGCACTCACGGAGGATTGGTTCTCCGAGCCATAGCCGCCGCCTGCTTTGATATAATCCAGTTCGGCCTGGTTCACAGCAGTGCTGTGCTGTGGATCGCGGTAATACATAAGCCAGTAGATGCCAAACAGAATACCGACGCCACCGGACAGATAAAACGACATTTCCCAACCGTAGTTAGCCACAATAAAGGCGAGGGCAGGCGTCAGCAGCGCGAGACCGATATATTGTGCACTGGAATAAATCGCGGTCGCACGGGCACGTTCATGGTCCGGGAACCAGGTGGCGATTATTTTTGTGTTAGACGGGAAGGATGGCGCTTCGGCAACACCAATTAATGCGCGGCAGGCCAGAAGCATTGCAAATGAAGCGGTTGCCGTCGCGAATAAATGGTGTGAGGCGAACCCCATCATAAAGGTAAAAATACTCCACAGAATAATCGCACCACCATAAAGAATACGTGAGCCAATGCGATCAAGAACATAGCCGACAGGAATTTGACTGGCAGCGTAGGCCCAGGTAAACATGGAGAAAAGCAAACCCAGTTGTGTTGGCGTCAGACTGAAATCATTCTGGATATTCGAACCAGCAACGGCAAGATTGGCGCGATCCATATAATTAATTGCAGTCACAATAAACAGCAATGTGAGAATAAAGAGTCGTTGTCTTGAAGCCTTCATAATAATACCTGTGTTATATCGGCATGCATCGGGGTAAACACATGCCATCAATTTTAAAGGCGAGTAGGTAGAGTGCGGGCGACTTATAAAACTGCGAGCCAGCCACCATCGACGTAAATAATCTGCCCGTTGATATAATCTGATGCTCTGGATGATAAGAAGATGGCGGTGCCGATGAGCTCTTCCGGACGACCCCAACGTTGAGAAGGGGTGCTGCTTTTCACCCAGCTATCGAACTGCTTGTCTTCAATAAGCGCGGTGTTCATGTCGGTCAGAATGTAGCCAGGTCCAATGGCGTTGGTCTGGATATTAAACTGCGCCCATTCAGCAGCCATCGAGCAGGTGAGCATTTTGATGCCGCCTTTTGCTGCCGTGTACGGGGCAACAGTCGGGCGGGCCGCCTGGCTGGTAAGCGAGCCGATATTAATAATTTTACCGCCGCTGTTGCGGGCGATCATCCGTTTTGCCGCCGAGCGGGAGACTAAAAATGCGCTGGTCAGGTTAGTGTCGATCACCTTCTGCCAGTTTTCCAGCTCCAGCTCGACCATTGGTTTGCGGTACTGAATACCGGCGTTATTGATCAGGATATCAACATGGATCCCTTCTGCATCAAGTTTGCTAAAAGCTGCCTCAATCGCCAGTTCATCGGTGACGTCAAAAGCCACGCCATGCGCGTCGTAGCCTTTTCTGGTCAGCGTATCCACTGATTCGGCCAACAGCGTGGCGCGAATATCATTCAGGATAACCCGTGCACCCGCAGCGGCAAGACCCTCTGCGTAGGCAAAGCCCAGTCCTCGTGCAGAACCCGTTACCAGCGCCGTTTTCCCGGTTAAATCAAATAAAGCGGTCATGTTGTTTCCTCACTTGTTTAATTTGTATGACGACTATCCTTTTTTTAGGTTGAATTTTCGCCCTGATAAAATCAACAGTTCACCCATGAATTTGCAACAAGGATCACAAACAGCTCCACATAGCGACCGCGTAATTAATATTAATTAATTGAATTGTATGTATATATTTGATTTGAATTTAACGCAGTTTTGATCGCTGTCACAGAATGGCACTCGCAGCGATCCGCTGTAAAAGAAGCGTGATATAACAGCATAAAGTTGTAGGACAACTTACATATATCTGTTGTATCATCCACAACGGTATGACATGCGGTAAATTCGCTGAGTTAAGGAGTGAAAGTGAGTAACCTGAAAATTACCAACGTGAAAACGATTCTGACGGCGCCGGGCGGCATTGATTTGGCAGTCGTTAAGATAGAAACCAACGAGCCAGGGCTGTATGGGCTAGGATGCGCGACATTTACCCAGCGTATCTTCGCGGTAAAAAGCGCGATCGATGAGTACATGGCGCCTTTTCTGGTTGGCAAAGATCCGACCCGTATTGAGGACATCTGGCAGTCAGGCGTGGTGAGCGGCTACTGGCGCAATGGCCCGATCATGAACAATGCATTGTCCGGCGTGGACATGGCACTGTGGGATATCAAAGGTAAGCTAGCGGGGATGCCGGTTTATGATCTGCTGGGCGGCAAATGTCGTGATGGGATCCCACTGTACTGCCACACCGATGGTGGTGATGAAGTTGAAGTGGAAGATAACATCCGAGCCAGAATGGAAGAGGGTTACCAGTACGTTCGCTGCCAGATGGGAATGTATGGCGGTGCGGGGACCGATGACCTTAAACTGATCGCCACGCAGCTAGCTCGTGCGAAGAACATTCAGCCGAAACGTTCACCGCGCAGCAAAACGCCCGGCATCTACTTTGACCCAGATGCCTACGCCAAAAGCGTTCCGCGTCTGTTCGACCACCTGCGTAACAAGCTCGGTTTTAGCATCGAATTTATTCATGATGTACATGAGCGCGTGACCCCGGTGACTGCCATTAATCTGGCCAAAACGCTTGAACAGTATCAACTATTTTATCTTGAGGATCCGGTGGCACCGGAAAACATCGACTGGCTGAAAATGTTGCGCCAGCAGTCTTCCACTCCGATATCCATGGGTGAGCTGTTTGTGAATGTGAATGAGTGGAAGCCGCTCATCGACAACAGGCTCATCGACTACATTCGCTGCCACGTGAGTACCATCGGCGGCATTACGCCGGCAAAGAAACTTGCTGTCTACAGCGAACTGAACGGTGTGCGCACCGCATGGCACGGGCCGGGCGACATTTCTCCAGTCGGGGTTTGCGCCAATATGCATTTGGATTTGAGTTCACCGAACTTTGGCATTCAGGAATACACGCCAATGAACGACGCGCTGCGTGATGTCTTCCCGGGCTGCCCTGAGATTGACCACGGTTATGCCTATCTGAACGATAAGCCGGGTCTGGGTATTGACATTGATGAAGCCAAAGCGGCGAAATATCCGTGCGAGGGGGGAATCCCATCCTGGACAATGGCGCGCACACCAGACGGTACGGCCTCAAGACCGTAAGCAATGAAGGCCCGGCTTGCATCTGCCGGGTCTTATTCCCGACGTCCTGATGGACTCCGTTTTAGAAACAGGAATTATTGTATATTGAGGCTGCTTTTTAATCAGTGACCACTTCTCTATAAGGAGCCTGAATATTTCCCTCAACAACGCTTCCGGTAGAAAATGACGCGCTCTGTTTCCTCAAATCCTAACGCCTGGTGAACTTTCTGGGAAATTGTATTTTCCGGCGTGGTATCAGAGGCCATTTCCCGACACCCTTTATTCGTTCCCCATCGTTGCACCGCTGCAATCAATTGTTTCGCTACGCCGCGTTGACGGAATGAGGGGAGAACAAAAATACCTTCAAGGAAAGCCACGGGCGAACTGTCACAGCCATTGACATAATCGTGGCGGATTGAGGCATCCGCAAAGCCAATCGCCACCCCGTCTGCCATCGCAATAAATGATGCCAGATGATCGGCTTGCAGAATTTCTTCGCCGTCCGCCAGATGGGCGTCATCCGGGTGACCAGGCCAGAGCTGTTTTCGCAATCCGCGCCAGTGCTCCAGATGGGTTTTGTTCATTTGCCTGATGTCCATTAACGCGCTCCTGATGAGGGGTCTGACATGATGAGACGGCATCCCGCCTGCTGATAACGTCGGGCGATAGCAGACGGGAGCGCACTGTCGCTAAGAATGGTAGTAATACAGGACAGCGTCGCCACCGCATGGGGTTCTACAGTATCAAACTTTGAGTGATCGGCCATCAATATGACCTCGCGTGAGCGCTGAATAATGCGCGTTTTAACGCCCACTTCAAACATGGTAGCGTTGGTGATGCCCGTTTCAATCGACAGCGCATCGCAGGAGATAAAGGCGCGTTCAACGGCAAAGGCGTTAATCATCTCCAGCGCCAGACTCTCGCCCACCGAAAAGTAACCGGGGCGAATCAGTCCGCCGATAATGTAACTCTCTACGTGTGGGAAGCCACCCAGTTCATTAGCGATTTTGATGTCATTGCAAATGACTTTTACTTTGGCGTCGACCAGACATTTTGCCAGTTCCAGACAGGTGGAGCCGGAGTCGAGAAAAAAGCAGTCTCCATCCTTGATGAACGTGCGGGCGAGGGCGGCGATTTCGCGTTTCGCCTCACTTTGTAACGTTCGCTTAACGTCGAAAACATATTCTTTATCTTCCGTACTGTCGTCGAAGTCAATACAACCATGGCCGCGAACCATACCGGGATAACGGCTGGCGATATAGTGAAAATCCCGGCGCACGGTTGCCTCTGCATAGCCAAAAAGCTCAATAGCTTGCTGTGTTGAGAGATGCCTGTGTTGCCAAAGGTAATGCAACATCTGTTTGATACGGTCGGGGCGCTGTTGGCTCATCAGCATATGACTCCTTTATAGCGCGGTGAATTGTGACAACGTCACATCATAGTTCGCCGTCGTGAACAACGCCCGGCCAATCACCAGATGCTGTGCGCCTGCGGCGGTAAGCAGCCGTGCGGCGCGAAGTGTAATACCGCCGTCCGCCCAGCATTCCGCAGCAGGGAAATGCTCTCTGCTCTGGCTCACTTTTTCACACATCGCGGCGATAAATTGCTGTCCGCGTCCGTCGGGTTCGCTGGTCATGATCATCAGCGCATCCAGTTGCAATGCCAGATAACGATAAGGCAATAGCGGTGTTGCCGGGTTAAGCGCCAGTCCTGCTTTCGCCCCGATAGCGCGAATATCCGCCAGAATCTCCGAGGGGTTTTGCACGCTTTCGGCATGAATGAAAATCCAGCCGGGGCGGATAGCTGCAAGCCAGGGTAGCCAGCGTTGCGGTGATGAGACCATCAGGTGAAATGAGAGCGGATGGCGAGTGTATTGTGCGACTGCCTGAATGGTTTTCATACCGAAGGTAATATTGTTGATGAAACTGGTATCTTCGATATCCAGATGCAGTGAGCCGAGAGGCGCATCGTGTAAAGCGGTCAACGCCTCGGCATAGCGCAGCGGATCGGCGGAGGCCAGTGAAGGGTGCAGGATCATCGAAACCTCCATCAGCGCAATGCGGTTAATTGCGCGAAAAGCGCGGCGTCATTTGGCGCATCTTGCAGCATCGCGACGCTTTCCGGCGAGTCGAGCCACTGGCTGATGCGTTGAATGGTGCGAATATGTGCTTCGGCATCCGTGGCGCTGGCGCAAAGCAACAGCCAGATGGGATCGCAATCCGCATTACCGAAAGCGACTGGCGTTGATAGCGTAGTGACGCTGATTTGATTATGGTTAGCGCCTTGCTCCGGTCTGGCATGAGGCAGCGCAATCCCCGGCGCGATAAGATAATATGGCCCCCATTTAAGGGTGTTCTCAATAATACCGTCCAGGTAGCAGGGGGCCGCCGCGCCGAAGGTAATCAGCGGACGAACGGCGATATCCAGCGCGTGTCGCCAGTCGCTGGCATGGCGTTGCGCCTGAACCCACTTAACATCATTAATCATCGATCGTTGACTCCTTGCCGGTTCGGGTTACTCTGAAACCGATCCCCGGCGTGTCTTTTGGCGAAGGCGACGGAGATCGGCAGAAGAGTTATCGCTCTCTGCAGGGGATAAGCGTTTTGCTTATCCCCATTTTATTGTCGGATATGGCGTACTTTCTCCATAAACTTCGCCACGCGCGCCTGGTCAACAAAGTTGGCGAAGACGCCGTCTTTTTTAAATGTGGTTGCCGTTACGCATCCGTCGGCAATGCAGAGCTGCTCCTCGACGTTTTCCAGACACACCCCGGTATTCGCCAGCACGACCGTGTCGGGAACGGTCTCTTTTACCCGCTTCAGTATGGCGCTATCCGTGCGGGCGCCCGCCGTCAGCCCCGAGACGCACAGGGCATCGGGGTTATTGTTAAATACGGTCGATTTCGCAATTGAACAGACATCCCGGTTTCCCAGATACACCGCCGCTTCCGGCACGATGTTAAACAGCGTTTTCACGTGGCCTGCGCCGATGCGATGCTGATGGCGAATGGTTTCGCCGACATTCGTATCCCAGACGCCAAAATCGCTGGCGTAAGCGCCGGTGAAAATTTCGCGAATAAATTTTGCGTCGGTCGCCATTGCCAAATCAAACGAGGCCACAGGGTCCCACAACACGTTTACCCCAAACGGTACGCGAATTTCACTCATTAACTGACCGATGATTCTTGCCATCGCGGTGGTCGTTTCCGGTCTGACTTTCGTTAAATAAGGCAGACTAAATTCGTTGGAGAACATCACCGCATCCACGCCGCCATTTTGTAGCGCCATTAAATCGTCATGGGCGCGGTCAATTACCCAGTTCATGCCTTTCCTGGTATCGAACCCGGGATCGCCCGGCAACGCCCGTAAATGGCACATGGCGATAACGGCTTTTTCTGTTCCTATTACCTCTTTTAGCCAACTCATTCTGGGTTGCTCCTTATTCCGGTAGTTCACGTTTACGTAAGACAAGTATGATGCTGGCGACAATGCCGACCACAATAACCACGCCAATCATGCCCAGCGACATCAATTCAGATATTGACCAGCCAAACATATTTCCCACCGACAGCGCGGTAATTTGCGCGTTTTCAGCGGCGAAGCTAAAGCCGCCTTTGAGCGCCATATCGGTAAAGTACGGCGCGAACTGGGTGGCGATCAGCAAAACGGTAATCATGACAATGATGCCGCTGAGCAGAGTACGAATCAGATCGCCGCGATGAATAACCGTGGCCATGCAGATAAAAAACGGCGCAACCGGTAAATCAGCCAGCGGCAGGACTTTATTGCCCGGCAGTATGCTCGCCAGAATTAACATGATGGGAATTAACAGCAGTCCAACCGCGATGGTGGTCGGGTGGCCTAACGTCACTGCGGTATCCAGACCGATAAAGACTTCGCGCCCTTTAAAGTGTTTCTGGAAGAACTTACGCGCGCCGTCGGAAATGGGCATTAATCCCTCAACGATAAGGCGAATCATGCGCGGAAACAGCACCATAATCGCCGCCACGGTAATCATTAAGGTTGCGCACCCTTTAAAGCCTTCGCCTGCGGCAAGTCCGAAGATCAGCCCGAGAACAACGCCAATGATCACCGGGTCGCCGACCATCCCATACCGTTTTTGGATCTCCTGAGCGTCTATATTGCGTCCTTTCATAAACGGTATTTTTTCGTATATCGCATCCAGCAATACGAACAACGGCACGGAACTGGAGCCATACCCTTGCGGAATAGAAATCCCTTCCAGACCCACAATGTTCTGTACCCGTTTCGCCGTCCAGTCGGCCATTTTCAACGACAAGGCGGCGTGGCAAATCGCGCCCAGTACGCCATAAATCAGACTGCCGGTCATCAACTGGACGACCGTTCCGGTAATGGCGTAGTGCCAGTAGTTATAAATATCAACGTTCATGGTTTTGGTCAGACGAGTCACCAGCATACCGACGTTGAGCAGAAAGATAACGGGAATGATCATCGCGCCGATGGCCGTCGCATAGCCGACGCCGGATGCGGGCCCGGCGCCGACGTCAAACACATGCAGCGTCAGGCCAAAACGCTCAATCATCACTTTAATCGGCGGACTGAGACTGTCGATCGCCATGACGATCACCAACCCCATGCCGACAAAACCGATGCCGACCGTCACCCCGGCTTTCACCGCCTGCAGCCAGGGAATACGAAAGATTAAGCCGATGATAATCATAATGATGGGCACAAAAACGGTGCCGCCGAGAGACAGGATGTAATCAAACATAATGCCCCCTTTATTGTGTTAACAGCGCCTTGATTTCTTGTTTTAATGCGTCGTCGTTGATGCCTGTCAGCAGGGCGGCGCCGTTGAGCGTCGGGATGCCATAGTCACTGTGCGTACGCATGGACGTTACGATGAGATCCATACCGTTACAGTTCAACGGGATCTCATTCAGACAACATTGCGCCGTGGTTGCCGCAATGCCTTGCTCCGCAAGAAAGTCCTGCAGTTTTTGTGCAATCATGGTTGATGTCGACATGCCGGTACCACATGCCACAAGGATCTTCTTCATCATGGTCGTGCCTCTTGTGTAGCGCCTGTTTCAGGCTCAATGGGAAACTGTTCTGGCGACATATTGGCCAGCGCAGTCAGTAAACGGATACAATCAGCCAGGTCGCGCAGGCTGGCGACTTCGGCTGGCGAGTGGGTATAGCGGCAGGGAATAGAAAGACTGGCGCAGGGAATACCGTCCAGTTCAACCTGAATGTAGCCGGTTTCGGTGATGACGCCTGGCGCGACTTCTCGCTGTACGGGAATATTATTTTCGTGCGCGGTGGTCTCCAGCATCCGCAGCAAACGCGGCGGCGTAATCAGTCCCGCCAACGTACCGCGTCCGTGATAGTTCAGACAGGTGATGCCGACGCCGTGGTTGACCCGCACATCAGAGTAATCCTGCAGGTCAGGCGTGTCGCAGGAGGGGGTGATATCAATACCAATCGCCAGGTCGGGGCGCACGCGTCGTAAAACGGGAACAATACCGCGAATATTGAACTCTTCCTGTACCGACGCGACCAGGAATACCGCGATATCGAGCGGTGTGGAGGCGAGGGCCTCGGCGACGCCCAGTAGCGCCGTACACCCCAGCCTGTCATCCAGCGCCTTACTGCACACCAGGTCGTTGCCCAGACAGTGCGGCGGGTTGTAAAGGGTTACTGGCGTCCCCACCTGAATACCCATTCGTTCGGCATCCGCTTTATCTTTTGCGCCGATATCAATCCAGAGTTTATCGAGCGCGGGTGGCTGGGTGCGCTCGTCACCCTTCGCGAAGTGATATGCTTTAATACCGATACAGCCCATGATATCGCCTGAGCGCCCGGCAAGCGTCACAATCGAACCGGGCATAGTAATTTGCGCCGGGCCGCCCACGCGTTCAAAACGTAAAAAACCGGAGGGTTCGATCTTGCGTACCATAAAACCCACTTCATCCATATGCGCAAAAATCATCAGGCGAAGCGCGTCGGGTTTATCGCTGCCATAACGGGCGACGACATTGCCTAAGCGATCCCGCCAGACGTCTTTGGCCTGCTGTTCAAACGCGTGCTGCATAACGTTTGCAATACTGCTTTCATGTCCTGAAATCCCGTTTAGCCGCAGTAAAGAAAAAAGCGTTTCCTGCACAGAAAAGGTCATTGGCGTCTCCGTGGTGATAAAACAATCAGTCGTTGAGCGTTTTATAGGCGGAGAATGGTTGGATAAGTGTGAAATGTGTCACGCGGAAATACGCTAAATATGGCCAATAAAAAATAATGTGATGGCGATACAATAAAAACGCTCATATCACCTGCGGGTTATCGGTAAACCAGGCTATTTATGTGATTACGACCAACAACGAAGAAGGGCAACGCGATGGTGGAAATTATTCCTGTTAGCACGACGCTGGAACTACAAGCGGCAGATGAAAGTCATGTTCCGGCGCTGCACCAACTGGTACTCAAAAACAAAGCGTGGCTACAACAGTCGCTCGACTGGCCGCAATATGTCACGTCGCAGGAGGAAACGCGTAAGCATGTGCAGGGTAATATGCTGTTGCACCAGCGTGGTTACGCCAAAATGTACCTGATTTTCTGCCAGAATGAGATGGCGGGCGTACTCTCATTTAATGCCATCGAACCGATAAACAAAGCCGCCTATATCGGTTACTGGCTGGATGAGTCCCTCCAGGGACAAGGGATAATGTCGCAATCCTTACAGGCGCTGATGACACATTATGCCCGGCGCGGCGATATTCGGCGCTTCGTCATTAAATGCCGCGTTGATAATCAGGCCAGTAACGCAGTCGCACGGCGCAACCATTTTACGCTGGAAGGCTGTATGAAGCAGGCGGAGTATCTTAACGGCGACTATCACGACGTTAATATGTATGCCCGCATTATTGATGCGGATTAAAGGGAACCGACTAAGGGGGTACGCGTAATACGATCCTCGCCATTGATCACTTTTGGGCCGCGCAGGTGAATAGTATTGCCGTCAAAGGCTATCACCGCCGCCCGTCCGCTAATCTCGACCTGGTGCTCAATCAGAATTTCGCCCTGTATACAGGCATGGCCTTCAATCAGCACGCGGTCGTCCAGTAAAATCGGGCCTCCGCGTACCTCAGCATGTCCGCCTACCAGCACATGATGTTTTAACACACAGTTGCCTTCGATTAACGCATGTTCCGCTACCTGCGAGCTGTAGCGAAGGGTAGGGATCGCATCTTCCTCTGTACCGGCGATAACCCGCGCATGGCCATAGACTTTGGCGCAGTCACAGATCCAGACATTATTGTCTTTGTTGCCTTCGATGAGCGCGAAATCAAAGACCTCCGCCCGGTGCTCAATAAAAGCGTGTGTGATAGTGGCGTCGCCATAAAGCTGTACCTGATGGACAATCCGCGAATGGTTCACGGTGGCGCGATCGTAAATTTGTAAAATCTGCGCATGTTCATGCGTTAGTCCCTGAATGGCGAGAATTTCTGACTGGTTTAACACGCGGGCATCGCCATAAATCGCACACTCTCCGCGCACGGAAGAGGACTGAATGGTGACGTTGTCACTTATCCGTGCGCCATCGCTGATATCAGCGCGATCAATCCAGACGTTATCGCCTATTCGCACGTTATTGTAGAGCGTGCACGGCTGCGTGATACGCGCGTTCCCCGTAATTTCCGTGCCCGCAAAGGCCATCGCGTTTTCATCATAAATCCAGCAATCCCCCTGTTGTGACAGCACATTATCGGCATCAACCCAGCCGCCGGAGGTTCCGGCTTTAACATCGTTAAAATCCGTTACGGCAATAACTTGTCGTAATAAGACGCTTTTCTTCTCACCGTCTACCTGATAAGTAAAAGCACGAGGTTCTTCACTCAGTCGATATTTGATCATAGGGAAATTCCGTGTGAACGATTAAGATAACCGTAGCAAAGGTACTGGCGAAACAACCAGAAATTCCATAAAATGCATTTCAAATATACTTTATAAATTAAACAAAATGCGTAATCACAAGCAGAGCGATCGCGTGCTCAATCTGCCTGCGGGCTATTTTGGCATCGTCCTTGGCACTATCGGTATGGGATTCGCCTGGCGTTATGCCAGTCAGATATGGGCAATAAGCCACTGGCCCGGCGACATCATGGTGATCCTGGCGATGATTATTTGGGCACTCTTGACCCTGGCGTTCCTTAGCCGTCTGGTGCGCTTTCCCCATAGCGTGATGGCTGAAGTGCGACATCCGGTAATGAGCAGTTTTGTCAGCCTGTTTCCCGCCACCACGATGCTGGTCGCGATCGGTTTCGTTCCCTGGTATCGCCCGTTGGCCGTTGCGCTATTCAGCGTGGGGGTCGTCATACAACTGGCGTATGCCGCCTGGCAGACGGCGGGACTTTGGCGCGGAGCGCATCCGGAAGAAGCGACAACCCCAGGACTTTATCTGCCCACGGTAGCGAATAATTTTATCAGCGCTATGGCCTGTGGAGCGCTCGGTTACAATGATGCCGGACTGGTGTTTTTAGGCGCAGGCGTCTTTTCGTGGTTAAGTCTGGAGCCGGTTATTTTGCAGCGACTGCGTAGCTGCGGCGAATTACCGGCGGTGCTGCGTACGTCGCTGGGTATCCAACTGGCGCCCGCGCTGGTCGCCTGTAGCGCCTGGCTGAGCGTCAATGGCGGGGAGGGCGACACGCTGGCGAAAATGCTATTCGGCTACGGTCTGTTACAACTTTTATTTATGCTGCGATTAATGCCCTGGTATTTATCACAACCGTTTAATGCTTCCTTCTGGAGTTTTTCGTTCGGCGTTTCCGCGCTGGCGACCACGGGGTTACATCTTGGTCACGGTAGTGAATCAGGGCTTTTCCATATTCTGGCCGTCCCGCTGTTTATTTTCACTAACGCTATTATCGCCTTATTGCTGGTTCGTACATTTCTATTGCTGGTGCAGGGGACGTTGCTTATTCGCACTGAGCGCGCTGCACTGTTGAAAACGGAGGAAAAAAATGACCGTTCGTGACGAAAATTATTTTACTGAGAAATACGGATTAACCCGCACGCATTCGGATGTGCTGGCGGCGGCAAAGGTTGTCGCGCCGGGCCGAACGCTGGATTTGGGATGTGGCAATGGCCGCAATAGTCTGTATCTGGCCGCGAACGGTTATGACGTTACCGCGTGGGATAAAAATCCGGCCAGTATGGCTAACCTTGAGCGTATTAAAGCGGCAGAGGGGCTGGATAATCTGCAAACCGACCTGGTCGATCTGAATACACTGACCTTTGACGGCGAGTACGATTTTATTCTCTCGACGGTGGTTATGATGTTTCTTGAGGCGCAAACCATTCCCGGTTTAATTGCCAATATGCAACGCTGCACAAAAACCGGCGGGTATAATTTGATTGTTGCGGCAATGGATACGCCGGACTTTCCCTGTACGGTGGGATTCCCGTTCGCTTTTAAAGAAGGCGAATTACGCCGCTATTACGAAGGATGGGACATGCTGAAATACAACGAAGATGTCGGCGAGCTTCACCGCACGGACGAAAACGGCAACCGTATCAAACTGCGCTTTGCTACGATGCTGGCGAGAAAAACGGCCTGAGCGATGCAAGTTCTGTAAGTCTCGCAGCGTTCGGCATTTTTTTGTCGGGCGCCGCGTTCAAATTGTGCTGTCGTTACCATTTTTAGTGCATCCAGAATGATTTCGTTTTGCTATTATTTCCTTTGCATCATTGCGAAGACTAAAGGGATCGTTTCATGCGTACTCATACTTTATTTAAAGTTGCAGTGCTTACTGGCTTGCTGGCGTTATCCGGCTGTGCGTCTAAAGTCACACAGCCGGATAAGTATTCTGGATTCTTAAAAAATTATTCGGACCTGCAGGAAACTACCTCCGCCACGGGGAAACCGGTGTTGCGCTGGGTAGATCCACATTTCAATGACTCTAACTATGACAGTATTGTTTACAATCCGATAACATACTATCCCGTCCCCAAACCAACGACCCAGGTCGGGCAGCAAGTTCTTGATAAACTGCTGGCTTATACGAATACTAAAGTAAAATCAGCAATTGAACAGCGCAAACCGCTGGTCACGACGCCAGGGCCGCGCAGTTTGATTTTCCGCGGGGCGATTACGGGCGTGGATACCAGCAAAGAAGGGCTGCAATTCTATGAGGTAATCCCTGTAGCGCTGATTGTGGCGGGCACGCAAATGGCGACAGGCCACCGGACCATGGATACCCACCTCTATTTTGAGGGTGAGCTGATAGATGCCGCGACCAACAAGCCGGTCGTCAAGGTAGTACGCCAGGGTGAAGGTAAAGACCTGAGTAACTCCAGTACGCCAATGGCGTTTGAGACGTTGAAACAGGTCGTGGATGATATGGCGACGGATACCTCTATGTTTGACGTTAACAAAAAATAATTCTGCGGCGCCATCGCAAGATGGCGCAAACCCCGGCAGATTAGCAGTCACCATCAGCCAGACAACGATGGGCGGCGCGTTCTCGTTAATACTGCGTAGCCTATCCCGCCAGCGATCAACCCCCAGAATGCCGATCCGATGCCCATCAGCGTTAGCCCGCTGGCGGTGACGAGAAATGCGATAACTGCCGCGTCACGCTCACTTTCGTGAGTAAGCGCCTGATACAGACTACCGCTAATCGTACTTAACAGTGCCAGACCAGCCAGCATTTGCACCCAGCTAACCGGCAGGGCGACCATCAGCGCGGTTATCGAACCGCCAAACCACCCGGCAAGTAAATAAAAAACGCCTGCGGCGGCGGCCGCTAACCAGCGACGCGTTGGATCGGGGTGTGCGTCCGGGCTTTGACAAATGGCGGCCGTAATGGCGGCAATGCAGATAGAATAAACGCCAAATGGCGAAAGCAGCAGCGCCAGCAACCCGGTAAAAATCATTAACGGAGAGACAGGAAGCTGATAGCCAGACGCCTTCATTGTGGCGACGCCGGGGGCGTTTTGCGATGCCATCGTCACCAGGAAGAGCGGTACCGCGACGCTCAGGCTTTGAGCGAATGAAAAGTGGGGGGGAACGAAGGTGGGCCACACCGGCGCGAAATGAATACCGCTCATCGCCACCTTACCCTGGATGAGCGCCACCGTTATTCCCATCACCATGGCAGCAATAACGGCATAGCGGGGCGCGAATACTTTAAAGAGTAGCCACGCCAATAGCATACCGCCGCACATGACAAACTCTCCGTTGAGCGTCCCGAACGCCTGCAGGCCGAAGCGTAGCAGTATTCCCGCCAGCATTGCGGCGGCAAGAGAATGGGGGATTATCCGCATCAAACGCGCAAACAATCCCGTGACGCCGCACAGCACAATCAGGGCATTGGCGACAATGAATATGCCCACGGCGTCTGGCAACGATAATCCCTGAAGCCCTGTTACCAACAGAGCGGCGCCAGGCGTTGACCAGGCGGTTAAAACCGGCGCACGATACCACAAGGTTAACGTTAGTGTGCTTATGCCCATGGCTATACCGAGGGCGGTCATCCAGCTGGCGATCTCTGCGGGTGTTGCGCCAGCGGCAAGCGCCGCCTGCCAGATAATGGCGGCGGAACTCGCATAGCCGACCAGAACGGCGACCAGACCAGATAATACAGTAGGTAACGGCAGTGATAACAGACGCATGATCGCCTCTTGTGCGTTATAACGGTCAGTCAATGTAGCATTGTGCGTTATAGCGTACAAGTGATACGCTATGGTCTTACAGGGGGGAAAATGGATAACCTGACACACTATCTGGCGACCACGTTAAGAACGTTACGCCATCAGCGAGGCTGGAGTTTATCGCGTCTGGCGGAGATCTCCGGCGTCTCAAAAGCCATGTTAGGGCAGATAGAGCGTAATGAATCCAGCCCGACAGTCGCAACGCTGTGGAAAATTGCGACGGGCCTGAACGTTCCATTCTCAATGTTTATTTCGCCTCCGCAGGCCGAATTTCCGCCAACCTTCGATCCCCAGCAGCAAGCGATGGTAATCACACCGCTGTTTCCGTGGGACCCTGAACTCTGTTTTGACTATTTTTCTCTATTACTGGCGCCTGGCGCGGTCAGCGAATCAACGCCGCATAAAGCCGGCGTTATCGAACATGTGGTGGTGATTCAGGGTCGGCTGGACATGTGTACTGGTGGGGTATGGCAAACCATAGACGCCGGTAAAGGTTTGCGTTTTGCCGGCGATACGCCGCATACCTATCGCAACAGCAGTGACCAGACGGTTCATTTTCACTCGCTGATCCATTACCCGCGTGATTAAGCGGGAAAACTATTTCGTTAGTTTGCGCTTCTGACTACAATAGCCGCCATTTCGCTGCTATTGGATAAGAAAGACTGTATGCGCCAGCAACCTCACTATCTCGAATTGTTAAGTCCGGCCCGTGACGCCGCAATTGCTCGCGAAGCGATTTTGCATGGCGCAGATGCCGTCTACATCGGCGGACCCGGTTTTGGCGCACGTCATAACGCCAGTAACAGTCTGCGCGATATCGCCGATCTGGTCCCGTTTGCTCACCGTTACGGCGCCAGGATTTTTGTCACGCTGAATACTATCCTGCATGATGATGAGCTGGAGCCCGCGCAGCGGTTAATCACCGATTTGTACAACACCGGGGTGGATGCGCTGATTGTGCAGGATATGGGCATTCTGGAACTGGATATCCCGCCGATTGAGCTTCACGCCAGTACACAGTGTGATATTCGCAGCGTGGAAAAAGCGAAGTTTCTTGCCGATGTCGGTTTTTCACAGATTGTACTGGCGCGCGAGCTTAATTTGAGTCAGATAGCGGCTATTCATCAGGCTACTGACGCCACGATTGAGTTCTTCATTCATGGCGCGCTGTGTGTCGCTTATTCTGGGCAGTGTTATATCTCTCATGCGCAAACCGGGCGCAGCGCCAATCGGGGCGACTGTTCGCAGGCCTGTCGTTTACCGTATACGTTAAAAGACGATCAGGGGCGGGTGGTCTCTTACGAAAAACATTTGCTATCGATGAAAGATAACGACCAAACGGCTAACCTCGGCGCGTTGATCGATGCAGGCGTACGTTCCTTCAAGATTGAAGGGCGCTACAAAGACATGAGCTATGTCAAAAACATCACCGCGCATTATCGTCAGATGCTGGACGCGATTATCGAGCAACGTGGCGATCTGGCGCGTGCGTCGGTTGGTCGGACCGAACACTTTTTTGTTCCCTCCACGGAGAAAACCTTCCATCGCGGCAGCACTGACTATTTTGTTAACGCGCGTAAAGGTGATATTGGCGCATTTGATTCACCAAAATTTATTGGCTTGCCGGTAGGCGAGGTGCTGAATGTGGCGAAGGATTATCTCGACGTAGAAGCTACGGAGCCGTTGGCGAATGGCGATGGTCTGAACGTGTTGATTAAGCGTGAAGTGGTGGGTTTTCGCGCCAATACGGTGGAGAAAACCGGTCATAACCGCTACCGCGTTTGGCCAAATGATATGCCTGCCGACCTGCATAAAGTCCGTCCGCATCATCCGTTGAATCGTAATCTGGATCATAACTGGCAGCAAGCGCTGACAAAAACCTCCAGTGAGCGCCGTGTGGCGGTTGATATCATGCTGGGCGGCTGGCAGGAACAGCTTATTCTGACGCTGACCAGTGAAGACGGTGTCTGCATCACGCATACGCTTGACGGGGTATTTGAGGAAGCCAATAACTCTGAAAAAGCGTTGAATAACCTAAAAGCCGGACTGGCGAAGCTGGGACAGACGCCTTACTACGCGCGTGATATGCAGGTGACATTACCGGCGGCGTTGTTCGTGCCAAATAGCCTGCTCAATCAGTTCCGTCGGGAGGCGATTGATATGCTTGACGCGGCGCGGCTGGCCCATTATCAACGAGGTCGTCGGAAACCCGTGGCGCAGCCTGCGCCGGTCTATCCGCAAACGCATCTCAGCTTTCTCGCTAATGTCTACAACCACAAAGCGCGGGAATTTTATCACCGTTACGGCGTACAATTGATTGATGCGGCCTATGAGGCGCATCAGGAGAAGGGCGAGGTACCGGTCATGATCACCAAACACTGCCTGCGTTTTGCGTTCAACCTTTGTCCTAAGCAGGCGAAAGGAAATATTAAGAGCTGGAAAGCCACGCCGATGCAGTTGGTGCATGGCGATGAAGTACTGACGCTAAAATTCGACTGCCGCCCTTGCGAAATGCATGTCATTGGCAAAATTAAAAACCACATCTTAAAAGTGCCCCAGCCCGGCAGCGTTGTCGCTTCAGTGAGCCCTGAAGCGCTGATGAAAACGCTGCCGAAGCGTAGGGGCGTTTAATTAACGAAAATAGCTCTCTGGTTTGCGCGATTTCTGCCAGTTGTGGTGCTCGCGCAAGCCTTCCGCGGATTCTTCCGCTGCCGCCCGTAATTCATCGCTGTCGGCTTCGTGTCTAAGCTGGTGCCCTCCCGTCGCAAACCATACGAACGCGTGGTCTTGCTGTTTCGCCAGTAACTGGCCTGAAAACAGCGCACAGGTCAGTAAAACTACTGATAACGTTTTTGTAAGCATCATGCCACCTTCCAGTTACGTCGTGAGGCTATGATGCCAATAATTTCTTTGAGTTATTATTCAATACTTCAAATTAGCGAAAACGGTTTGTCAATAAGTGCGATAAGTTGTATGAGAAAATATACTTATACTCAGTATCTCAATTATAAAAATAACGAGCCAATTCGCTCCATGCGAAATTCATTATTTCCTGGAAGTAAATTTTAAAGGTATTGTATTAGATGGTTTTGGTATTGCCAGGGGATTGTAAGCCATAATAATTTATGGTGTGGTCAACTCTGGTGATGAGCCTCATTTTTTGCTGTTTCAACGAGTGAAGATAAATCTTCAGAAAAAAGGCTGTTATGAACTTGTAGCGCTACATATTCAGCAAGATCGTTTAAACATAGCAGGTCATGAGAGGAATTTTCCTCAAGCATATTCATTAATATCTCATTCTTAAACAAACATGAATAAACTAGTTGAGTAACTGAACTTTGTGTATGATTGGGCTCAAATATTGCGTTCGTTAAGTTAGTATTCTCAATAACCTTTGCGGCTATTTTATTTTTGATAGCGTCGTCAATAGCTGTTACACCTGCCTGGGCGATGCCCAGATTAATCCTGGAGGAGATGGCGGCTTTTCTTTCCTGTTCCTTCCAGTCACATAAATTACCCTTTTCTGCCATGGCGATAAGCATCTCTTCTATATTTTTTAGGTCAACGGGAAATGTTATACCGCCGGATAGCGAGAGTAGTAACCGCTCAGGGAACAAGCAACATAGCGGTTCACAAACATAAGTGCTAGCTTTTATATTAATATCAGAATATCTTTTCAGGTGGGCAGACTGAGTATCAACACAGAGAACTGTACTATTCATTATCTCATAATAGTAGTGATCCTGACGTATCATAATGCATAACGGAATATCTTCGCCATCTTTAATACAGAGATTTGTATATTGACACTCAGCATCTTTATAGTGCTGAAAATGGAAATTTCCTCTGCATGACGGCGATGATAATTCATATAACTTGCAAAATAAATCAAATAAACGTTGCGCGTCAGGCGGAGAGGCAACATCACATAATTCCTTTATATATTGATCGGCAACGGATCTTCGCGTGCTACAGAAAAAATCTTTAATCTTTTCCCATAGTAACGTAAAGAAGGAGCGTTGAGAGATGGCACTTTGGGAAAACATCTCACTTTTTAGAAACCCTCTCCCGATAGTAATTGGCATAATGTAGACCACAAGTGATTATATGAGACTTCATTACTGGAATAGGTGGTATTCGAAATATTATCCCATGTTGCCATCGGTTTGCCTATCGGTGAAACACCTGATTTTTGCTTTGTCCTGAACCGTCAACATTATTGTTAATATCGACCCGTAGCTTTAGTCATGCCCACGTCTCCTGGCCATGAAATATGTCAGGTAAAACGAATGAAAGTAAAATGGTTTTCTTAATTCTCACATCATCATGTACCATGAGTAATGATTAATTACGCGCTATATTATTTTTAGAGAAAGTAAATAGTTGCTCAACCGTGTAGAAATTGTCTTATAAGAAGTTAAACTAAAAGTATTATTAGGCTAACAACAATGAGATATTTAGCGGCAGGGCAGAAGGCCAATACTGATAGTGCTTATGATATAAATTCCTTACTCTTTAGTTTTTGTCTTAATTATATTTGTTGTAACGATTAGCTGACGGCTTTATTTCCTGTTGGGCGATAAAATTATAAAAACCTGCGAGGAGGCTCAAAATGAAGAAATCAGATGGTGAAATTCACGAAAAGACAGCATCCTGGGGCATTTTGCAGTCAGAATGGCTAAGAAAATGTGGACGGCTATTATTGCTTTTACTTTACCGCTTCGTTATCGGATGGGCTTTTTTTCAGTTACTCGCCATGATCGTGGCAGGGATATTTTTGTTAGGCGTCTTATTATTTCATCCCGTAATATTTGTACAGACTATCGCAATCACTGAGAAGTTAAATCATGCTTCGCTTGATTTATGGCATATCCTTAAGTTATGCCTATGGCATTACGGTATCATCGCAGGGTTTATTTTTATGGCGGAGTGTACGTTAAGTAAAAGTATACGGCAGGTTCAGCGCTTGTCCAAAAAGTTTGGGGCACAGGATTTTTCTTCACGCCCGTGATCCGCCGTTGCAACCTGCGTTCTTACTGAATAATAGCTATGATCAGCAGACCGAATTATCTCGGTTCGAGGGGGATTCTATGTGTTTGCACAACTGCGGTGAATCGTAATTTCAGATGCATTATCGCCGACAATTGACGCGTTCCTCACTAATTGCCTTCCTGACTATATAGTGGTCTTATCTTTGGCGAAACAATGTTATTTAGTTATGGAAGGCGACAACAACTGTACTACTGATTATCAAATAACCTTTCTGGTCAGGTAGACTCGCCTTTGTGAAAACACATCGTTATCTGTGTTCCTGGGACACACTCCCTTGCCGCCTTTACGCAACTCGAATTATTTTGGGTATAGAACAGGCGGCGTAATGGTCATATAAGCAAAATATAACCTCTCCGTTTGTGATAAGGCACAGATTACAGGGGGAATGATGTTTATTTTAACCATCTGTTTAAGCGGTGTCCGCTAATCTTTACCTGCTCAAATACATAATCACCCCTGTGACTCTCGCGAGGTGTAACATATGGTAAAATGCGTATTTTCTTTCCTCCTGTTCAGCCTGTTGTCCGTTCAGGCAATGTCAGCTGAAAACCATATTGATCTCCACCAGCCAAAAGACTTTGTCGATATTACTACGATCGCCCCCGACGTACAGGTAGACATGCGATACTTCACTTCCCATAACTTTATTGGTCGCCCCATTAAAGGCTATAACGCGCCTGTTTGCCTGTTAACACGACCAGCCGCGAACGCACTAAAGCAGGTCGCCGATCGTTTACGCCCCTTCGGACTTACCTTAAAAATATATGATTGCTACCGTCCGCAAAGCGCAGTGAACGACTTTATCGCGTGGGCCAAAGATCCTTCTCAAAACCAAATGAAAAACGAATTTTATCCGCAAGTAGAGAAAAAGCGTCTGTTTGAGGAAGGTTATCTTGCCGCCAGATCCGGCCACAGTCGGGGAAGTACGCTTGATCTAACAATTGTTCCACTCGACAGTAAAATACCGATATACCATCCCGAACGACCACTGGTGAATTGTACTGCGTCCGCGGCGCAACGCTCGCCAGATAATAGTCTGGATTTTGGTACCGGCTTTGACTGTTTTAGTCCGTTATCCCATCCCGATAATGTCATGCTTACCGCTCAGCAACGCGCAAATAGGTTGTTATTACAAACGTTGATGCGTGATGCGGGCTTTACGCCACTGGATACCGAATGGTGGCACTTCTCCCTTACTCATGAACCATACCCGAACACCTGGTTTGACTTTCCCGTTAAGCAGAGACCCTGAAACGGCGTTTTGTTGCGAAATCTAATCATTACGCCTGTTGGAAAGCACCATAACAGTTAGCAAATCATTGTTAATTTTAACAACTGATATACACTGCGGTTGCCACCTGCAAGCAGCGCTCAATGAGAACGAATAATGAAAAAATATCAACGTCTGGCGGAGCAAATTAGAGAACAAATCGCCTCTGGCGTTTGGCAGCCCGGCGATCGATTACCCTCGCTGAGGGAGCAGGTCGCCAGTAGCGGCATGAGTTTTATGACTGTCGGTCATGCGTACCAGTTGCTGGAAAGTCAGGGACGGATTATCGCCCGTCCGCAATCCGGTTATTATGTCGCGCCGCATCCGGTTTGTCGGTCAGTCGCGACGGCAGCGCACGTTATTCGGGATGAAGCCGTAGATATCAATACCTATATTTTTGAGATGCTGCAGGCCAGTCGTGATACCTCAGTGGTGCCCTTTGCTTCAGCGTTTCCCGATCCGCGCCTGTTTCCCTTGCCGCAATTGAACCGCTCTCTGGCGCAGGTCAGTAAAACCGCGACGGCAATGAGCGTCATCGAAAACTTGCCGCCAGGTAATGCAGAATTGCGCTATGCGATAGCACGCCGTTACGCGCAGCAGGGGATTACCGTTTCTCCTGACGAGATTGTCATTACCGCCGGCGCGCTGGAAGCGTTGAATCTTAGTTTACAGGCGGTGACGGCGCCGGGAGACTGGGTGGTGGTGGAGAACCCCTGTTTCTACGGTGCGCTACAGGCCCTGGAGCGATTGCGCCTGAAAGCGTTGTCGATACCCACCGATGTTAAAGAAGGTATCGATCTTATGGCGCTGGAACAGGCGTTACAGGAATATCCGGTGAAAGCGTGCTGGTTAATGACCAACAGTCAGAATCCATTAGGGTTCACGCTGAGTGCTGAGAAAAAAGCGCGGCTGGTCGCGTTACTCACGCACCATAACGTGACGCTAATTGAAGACGATGTTTATAGCGAACTCTACTTTGGCCGCGAGAAACCTCTGCCTGCCAAAGCATGGGATCGCGACGATACCGTGTTGCATTGTTCGTCTTTTTCCAAATGTCTGGTTCCCGGTTTTCGCATTGGCTGGGTTGCGGGAGGAAGCCATGCCAGACAAATTCAGCGTTTGCAGTTAATGAGCACATTATCCACCAGTTCCCCCATGCAATTGGCGTTAGTGGATTATCTCTCGACACGTCGATATGACGCACATCTGCGTCGATTGCGAAGGCAGCTTGCCGAACGTAAACAGCAAGCCTGGCAAACCCTTTTGCGCCATCTCCCGGCGGAAGTAAAAATTCACCATAACGATAGCGGTTATTTTCTTTGGCTGGAGCTACCTGAGCAGCTTGATGCCGGTGAACTTAGCGCCAAAGCGCTTGAACACCTTATCAGTATCGCGCCGGGGAAAATGTTTTCAACGTCCGGCGCCTGGACGCGTTTCTTTCGTTTTAACACCGCATGGCATTGGGGAGAACGGGAAGAACAGGCCGTAAAACAGCTTGGCAGCCTGATTCGCGAGATGCTGAGCGCTAAAAGCCTTGTGTGAGGTGGAATGCGTGTCAGCTCACAACCTGACTAAATTTCCCGAGTGTGCCGGGTGAGCATCTGGCGCGCCGTCTATTTTTAGGAAAGCGGCGGCCCGTTCGCCGGAAATCGATTAATGACGATATGGGAAAATGCTATGCAATATCAATTACTGATTAATGGCGTGCTGGTGGACGGCGAGGGAGAAAGGCAGTCTGTTTATAACCCGGCGACAGGCGAGGTCATACTTGAGATTGCGGAAGCGTCGCCCGCGCAGGTTGACGCCGCAGTGCTGGCCGCCGATAGCGCGTTTGCCGAATGGGGGCAGACCACACCCAAAGCACGGGCGGAATGTCTGTTAAAACTGGCGGACAGCATCGAGCAAAACGCCCTTGAGTTCGCCCGGCTTGAATCGCAAAACTGCGGTAAGCCTTTGCACTGCGTAATTAATGATGAAATTCCGGCAATCGTGGATGTCTTTCGCTTTTTTGCCGGCGCGGCCCGTTGTTTGAGTGGGCTGGCGGCGGGCGAATATCTGGAAGGACATACGTCGATGATCCGCCGGGATCCGATTGGTGTAGTTGCCTCTATCGCGCCGTGGAATTATCCGCTCATGATGGCGGCCTGGAAGCTGGCGCCAGCGCTGGCGGCAGGTAACTGCGTGGTGATTAAGCCTTCTGAAATCACGCCGCTGACGGCGCTTAAACTTGCCGCGCTGGCGAAGGATATCTTTCCGCCGGGGGTGCTCAATGTCCTGTTCGGACGAGGGCAAACTGTTGGTGATGTATTGACCGGTCATGAAAAAGTACGCATGGTCTCTTTAACCGGTTCTATCGCGACCGGGGAGCATATTCTGCGCCATACTGCGCCAGCGATAAAACGTACGCATATGGAACTCGGTGGTAAAGCCCCGGTAATTGTTTTTGATGACGCCGATCTGGATGCGGTGGCGCAGGGCGTCCGGACTTTTGGTTTCTATAATGCCGGACAGGATTGTACTGCGGCGTGCCGTATATACGCGCAGCGCGGTATCTATGATGCGCTGGTCGAAAAGCTGGGGAACGCGGTGAGCAGCCTGAAAATGGGCGCGCCGGAGGATGAGTCGACAGAGCTGGGGCCGTTAAGTTCGCTGGCGCACCTGAAGCGCGTCACAGCGGCTGTAGAGGAGGCGAAGGCCCTCAGCCATATCCGTGTGATTACTGGTGGAAGTCAAACGGAAGGTAAAGGTTACTATTTCGCTCCGACGTTGCTGGCAGACGCAAAACAGGAAGATGCCATCGTGCAACGCGAAGTCTTCGGCCCGGTGGTCAGTATAACCGTCTTTGATGATGAAGATCAGGTTCTGAGGTGGGCCAACGATTCTCGCTATGGTCTGGCATCCTCCGTCTGGACTCAGGACGTCGGGCGGGCGCACCGGCTTAGCGCCAGATTGCAGTATGGCTGTACCTGGATTAATACCCATTTCATGTTGGTTAGCGAGATGCCGCATGGAGGGCAAAAACAGTCGGGATACGGCAAAGATATGTCATTGTATGGTCTGGAAGACTACACCCTTGTCCGCCACATCATGGTTAAGCATTAAGGATCATTTACTGTTCAGAAAAATCGTGAAAAAATAGGCGGGTGTCGGCGGAGAGGGGGACCTCCCCGCCAACATGCGCAGCAAGTACTCAAAGGTTGAACACCTCAAGCAAACCAGCCGAATCTCAACGAGATCAGACCCAAAAGTCCTGCAGCAGCAAAGACATTAATCAGCACGACGGTTTTACTGGAAACATTCATTTTCGCCACCTTTCATCATAACCCCTATGGGTATAGTACGGGTTGGCGAGATCCGCAATAATACGTAAACAGGATATTCTGTGAGCGGAGCCGTGCATTGAGAACGTTTTGCTGTCAAGGCCGATAAACCTTGATGTGTGTCAAATAAAAAGAGCATATTGCGCGCGTTTTTTCCTCTGGTTGGCGCGGATGCCTGATATGACCCTCTTTCAAAAGATATTAATTTTTTACGCCGTCATGGCGGTGATATCATCCCTGATCACCTGGTTTTTGACTCATGACAAAAAACGAATTCGTTTCCTGAGCGCCTTTTTGGTTGGCGCGACATGGCCGATAAGTTTCCCCGTCGCATTGCTGTTTTCGCTTTTCTGACCTCAAGCCCGATACAGGTTACCGGGCATGGTTTTTCCGCCAGGTCAGGCTATCAGGGCAATTAATTGCGCTCTGTCTACGTCGGTAACGTCCTGCGGATGCCGATATCCTGCGTTCTCATTGGCCAGGGTATACAGCGCAACAAGCCAGTCATAGACATAGCGGCTGGCGGCGTGAACGGGCTGTTCGTCAAGCTTTGTTAGACGCAACATTGTCGAACGCGGCGTTGCGGCGAAAATGGCTGCGCCTTTCTGAACGCGGCTGGCCGGGCGTTGGGCCTCCTCGATATTGGCGTAGCCGAGCCAGGCGATGAAGTTACCAATGATGGCATGAAGCTGCGCGCCGCTCACCTCCTCGCGCTGCATGGTTTTCTGTAACTGCTGAGGTAAACCGAGACGATAGCTGGCGGTAATTAAAATCTCCGCCACGGCATTGAGCATCTGCGGTTCCAGTCCCAGACGCTGCGCATTATCCCGGCAGTGGGCCCACTGGCGCAGATGATTGATCCACATTTTGTGCGCCTGGTAGCCTGTTTCATGACCTTCTGACGCTGAAGCGTGCGTTGGTTCGTCGGCAAAGAGATCGATCGCGTCATTAAATAAACCGCTGACCTGTTCTTCTCGCGACTGTCGGGTGCGCAGCAACGCTTCGAAGTTCTGTACCGGCGGTAACAGCCCGGCCAGCAGGTCGCCATGTCTGGCGGCCTGGGCCTGAAGACGCCGGATCACGGTTTCAACCGGTAGCCGCGCGTCATCAAACATCGGTAACAGATCGCGCACGCGGCCTCGCAGTTGTTCGCGTAACGCCTGTAAGCGCGCCTGTCGCTGTGGTGCCGATGTCGCCTGCGATAACCACTCCACCAAACGCTGCATACTGTGTTTATCCAGCGCCTGCAACGTTCCCCAATGCACGCCAGGTTTACCCATCAACTGCTGGACGGCCTCATCCAGATTTTGCTGGGTGGCAAAACGGGCATCCTGTGGAGTAATAGCCCAGACGACGCCGGGTAACGCTGATTCATGCTGCGGCTGCGTGGCGTTAACCCACTCCAGTAAGTGACGGGCGGCAGTGGACGTTTGCGAGCGAGATGCCAGAGCATTGCAAATCACCAGAACATCGGGCTGTACCTGTTGGCGGTAATGGGCCAGCATCCAGCCTAATTTCGCCCGCCATAACGGATGAGGATGACTGTCTGGCGCGACCGGAATATCCAGTAAATCAACGTTATCCAGTACGCTATTTTCAACGGTTAGCACCAGTTCGCGGGTAAGCAGCGCCAGAGAATCAAGCGAAAGGCTGACCGCATTGAGCAGTCGGCCTTCCTTAACCGGATGCACCACCACATCGCTTTGCGTATCGCTGGCGGTTAGCGCCATTTGCGTCAGGAAGTTTTCCGCCGGTAAGCCAAAATGATCGACCAGCAGGCTGAGCGGCGCCGCCAGTTCCCCGGCATGGCCGGTTTGTTGCAACATATGCGCCAGCGCCAGCCATTGCTGGGTGATCTCCGGCTGCTCTCCCCACAGTAATGCCCAGGCGTGCGCCCGTGTCGTGAGATCCAGCGCAGGCAAGAGCGAGGCAAAGTGTTGCCATGTCGCATCATCAATATGTTGTCTGGCGGACGGCAGGCAAGAGCGCCAGAAACTCGCGATGGTCGCTACCTCTTCAGCGGTAACGCCGGGGACGGGCTGCGGTTGGCGAAGCGATTGCCATTTCTCCAGGCGTGATGTGATAATGGATTTTTCGACCTGGCGACAAATGGGGGACGCGCTGGTCCAGGCAATAAAGATCTGCACCAGTTCGGCTTCACTGATCAAGCGCAGGCGCAACGGCCAGCCGTTCTCGTTTGAAAAAATGTCGCGCGTAAAGCGAATAGCCATATTCGCTGGCGCATGACCCGGATTGATGTGGCTGAAATAATCATAGTCACGGTCCGGCGTGATAATTTCCAGCTTGCCATTCTCGTCACCGCATAGCGTCGTTAACAGATGCGCTTTTGCGGATTGCGCATACCCGTACAGACCAACGCAGCCATGTGACGCGCAGGCGGCGTTGAGCGCTGACTCATCCGCCGCGGCAAGCGTAAGTTGCGCCAGCAGAGCGTCGGCTTCGTCATCCAGTCGCGTTGCGTAACGGCGCGTGTTGTTAACCCACTCGATAACAGCCTGGGTGGCGTTTAACGGTTTTGTCATTTCAGGTATACACTCCCGCTATCTATCCAGTAGTGGCTGCCGCTGTGGCGACGGTCAGCCAGCGTATTCAATTTTAATGTCAGCGCATCGGCGGCGACCGGCGTCCCGTCCTGGAGCCAGGCATCACTTAATATGAACGATTCCGGGGCGCTATCTTTGCTACTGCCGCGTAATTTCAGTCGCACATTCAGTACGCCGTCGCCAGCGATGGTTTTCGCCAGTTCGGCGGAATTAATGCTCAGGCAATAGAGTGGGGTTGCCGGCCAGCGACTATTCGCCAGTTGACGAAAGCCCAACGTCACGTTGCCGCGTAGCGGAAAATGCAGGCGAGCGTCCAGCGTCGCGCCGGGTTTATCCAAATCGATCTCGTGATACCAGATGTTTTCATCGCGAAGAGTATTAACGGTATTATCCAGTACGCCAAGATAACGCACAGTCGAATACGCGCCGATATCAGCCGCTTTAAAATTGAAACGCGGCAGACGTAAGTCCAGCGCCAGACTGCATAACATCGCGCCCACCGCGGCAGTGGATTTTGGGTTACCGATACGCCCTTGCTGACTGAAGGGATACCATTCATGTACCTGATACTTATCCATCCACACAATGCGATTAACCGGCACCGGTTGTAAGTGCCGGATGAGCGCCTGTACGCCGGGTAAGCAGGTCGGCCTCCCCGTCACCAGCAAGATATCGCAGTGATAGTGGGAGATCGCTTCGCAGACCGCATGAAGCGGCGTTGTTAGCGTAAACTGACCGGCCAGCAGAGCCTCCTGAAGCTGGCTAAACTGGATTTGCAACGGCACATTGAATATATCAAATGTCGGCGAACCAGACGGTAAGGCATGATCGATCGCCTGCTGGATATAGTTCATCACGTTGCTTGTTGGGCGTAGGATCAGCAGATCGCCAAATGTCGCATGTAAACCGGCAAACGGATCGTTAATGTCGCTTTGCTCCCAGGCGGAAAGTACCGCGTGGCCCAGCGGCATAAATAATTGCAGCGCCGTTTGCTGGCGCAAAATGGCCTGAGTATCAATTCGTCCCGAATCGCCAAATAAGGTCGCCAGCAGGGCGGCGGCATCCGTAACGCCTGCCCGTTGCAACGCCGTTTGCAGGGAAGGGAGTACGCAGCGCTGAATGATATCCAATAGCAGATCGTCCCCGGCGACTTTAAAACCTTCGCGAAACAGGAGATGAGGCGTAATTTTTACATTGGCCCCCACGCCGTCATCTAACTGATAGTGAACGATCGCCATATCCGTCGTGCCGCCGCCGATATCAATCGATGCCACGCGCAACGCGCGCCCGGGGACGACGCCGGGTTCAGGCTGGCGATCCGGTCTGGCCAGCGCATTAAAAAAGGATTCGGTACGCCCGGCGTAATGCGAAATGGCTTCGTTATAAAGCCATACCAGTTGGCCGCAACTTGCTTCGTCCCATTCCATCTGTATTTCTGGTACCGGCACCACGCTTTTTTCACGCTGCTTAGGCGTGGTGAAATCCTCATCCTGCGGATGCCAGCCCATGGCTTTCCAGACCAGCGCCAGCGCTTCAAACATTCGCTGGCGGAAAATTTCTCGCTCCTGTTTCGGCATGGCGGAAGGCAGCGTTAAAATCAGGGTGCGTAGCTGGCGCGGCGAGGCGGGAAAGCCGAGCCGCAGCCGGGTGGCGACGCTGTTAATTTGCCCCAGCGCCTGAGCCAGAATTTCGCACAACATATGCGTCATCAAGGTGCTACGACTGTATTGCGGCGAAAAAACCGGTAGCCTTTCTTCATGCGGCAGGCGGAATAACGGCTGTCCGTCATCGTTCATCAGATTCATCAGCGGAAACGCGGTGGCAAGCGGTTCGCGCTGCGTTTTACCGTGGATCTGGCTAAAACGCCAGTCCTGCAAGGCGGGGGTTTCATCCCACAGGTAGCGGCGCGGGCTGGAGATGCCGCTGCTGCCTTCGGTGCCCACACGCTGCATAGCAAGGGCGCGAGCCTCGTCGCCCACACGCACAATGGAAGGCCAGACAAAAGCGTCGTCTCGTCCGCTTTCGACAGAAAAGTGTTGCTTGCCAAAGCGCGCTTCTGAGAATTCCACCCGGCTGGTAAATAAAGGATCGTTCAGATACTGCGGCTCGCTTAAAGAACGCACCTGAAGCTCTGCCGTCTGGCGTAACCCGTCATTCGCATCGCCATGATCCTCGATCAAGACGCCGCAGGTATGCGTATTGCCGACATCCAGAATCAGATCGACCGGGATTGCGGGCGTGCTTAACGTATGTGTCACAAACTTCACTTCCGGCACCGTAAGCTGTTCGCCTAACAGCGTCAGTAAATTCAGCCAGTGCGCCTGATACTCAAAGCTACGCAGCGCTTGTTGTATGGCCTGTTCCGAACGGTTTTCCACCTGTGAGGCATACTGAAGAAACGACTCGCGCAGCCAGCCGTCAATCCATGTCTGGTCAAGAAAATCGGCAACTTCTTCATCGCGCCAGGCGAGCGCAAAACGTGTGCCATTGAGCAGATCGTTTTCGCAAGGCGCCAACGCCGCAGGCATATTTTTTGCCAGCTGACTGTCGAAGGCGAGGGTGATGCGGTGTGTGTTTCCGGCGCTATCTGGCTCGCTGAGTTTACGTACCTGAATGCGCGCCCAGTTATCCGGCCCGTCAATAAAGGTACGCGGCGGATTAAAACGCAGGAACGGCAGGGGGAGCCAGATTCCGTCGAGTACATCCAGAGAATAGTGCAGCGTCTGAGTGCTTTCCGGTTTCACGACTTCGGGTTGGCCGCCAGCACGTCCTGGCAACGTGTAGCGCCCGCTGGTCAGATCAAAATCGAGGCGCAGTAGCGGGCCGTTTGCCGTTTTGCGCACAAAACGTCCGTAGTGGGCCGACTCTTGCGGCGTTAAGCCAAAATCAAGAAACTGGACGCCGCTGTTTGCAATGAGCGTGACGCTCTGTTTGTAATCACACAGATTGACCAACATAAAATCAGGCACCTATCTTTTTAAACGTCAACGGAATTGCCGCGTGGTCGCCATAACGGGCGGTACAGGTTGCGACGTCATTGACGCCTGCTTTACAGGTAATTTCCGGCATCGGATAACGTGAACCGTCGGTGCAGCGCGCATTGCCGCGACTTTTAATCATCAGCTCGCCCGTTTGATGCAGACCAGAGAAAATTTCCGCCCGACAAACCACGTTATCGCCATGTACTACGCGCGCGATGCCTTTGTTATTTTGGATCTGATAACGCAGAGAGGGCGGCTTGCCGGTAATCGGATCTTTGACATCCACGCTGACCCGCCAGCTACCGTTTAAAAAGCGCGTGGTTCCAAGCTTCATCTGCGTACTGTCCATCACCAGCGCGTCTTTGGGGATAGCGGTAATGATAACAGGCGCTTCCGGCAGCGGCGCCGCTTTGGGGGCGGGCGTCACCTCAGCGCGATGCAGCGGCAAATGCGCGGTGAGTTCAGGCAAGGGGGTAACGTCAGTTTTCGCGGTAGCGACAGACGCGGCGCGAACAGGAGAGGACCCGTCAACGGATGAAGATGGCCAGAAAAAAGGCGTGGCGACGGCGGCGATAACCACGGCAGCGACAGGTAAGCTCCACAGCGGTAGACGGCGAGCTCTTTTCGCCTCAGCAACCGGGATGGGTGTGGCCGACTTCGGCTCGCTAACGATAACGGGCGGCGCAACAGGTTCCTCCGGCATTTTCGGCGGCTCAATGACAGACGTTAACAAGGGTTCATCCGCCTGACTAAACGCCGCCTCTACCAGCGGCTTTTCTTCGGGCTCCGGCTCCGGCTCGACCAGAGGGATGTCGGGGATTGCCTCGGTTACCCGCAGGCAGTCCAGCACATCATCGCGTGTATTTTCGTTGAGATTAACGAATCCCCAGAAGGTGATAACCGGTTTGCCGTTAACCAGGAAAACATGATTTTCGCCGGGAAATTGCGTCGCCTTCTCAAGTAGCGACCCAAATAGCTGAAGCGCTGTTTTACCGGATTGCAGACTTTTGCGACTGAGTGCAGCCGCGCTTTCAAAAGTGCTGGCTAAATAACGTAAAGCCCGAGAACGTGTCTCTTCGTCAGCCGCTTTCCACGCTATCGCCTGACCTTCAATCGGCGAATACCAGTCAACCCGATCGCCATTATCGTTAAGTTGCGGAATCGCCAGACAGTCAACCATCGCCTGCTGTTTACGCAGACGAAGCGTTTCGCGAATTTGCAATGCTGATTCAAATACGGCCTGACCGCCGCCGCCCACGGCCTGATAATCATCCAGATTGCCGCTGCGCAAGAGAGATTTTGCCACGTTGTTATCCCTTAGACTTCTTCACGCGTCTACTTTACGGGGTCTATACGCAAGCAAACGGCGGAAGAAAGGCAAAAAGGCGCGAATTCTCGGTCTATTAAGCCCCGTGTTTCCACTTGACGTAAGTTAAATCAGGGTGGCGGCGGCGAATTACCGCATCGGGCGACAATAACGCGTATAATAGGCGAATCATGCTGTTACAGAATAAAGAGTAGGAGAGCTTATGTCGCACCTGGAGGAAGTGAGCGCCCGCGTGGATGCCGCCATCGCGGAGAGCGTAATTGCCCATATGAATGAATTGCTGATTGCCTTGAGCGATGACGCTGAATTACGTCGCGAAGATCGTTATGTGCAGCAGCAGCGTTTACGCACGGCTATCGCGCATCACGGCAGACAATATCAAGAAGATCGGGACGCGCGCCGCGAACAGCTCACCAAAGGCGGCACGATCCTGTAACCCATTAAAACTGGCGCTTCGCAATCAGCCATGCGCCAATGACCAGCAACAGCGCGCCAAACGCCGGCCCGACCATTGCGCGTAACGTGACGCCGTGGCTACGCGCGATATCCAGCGCCAGTCCGCCGATTAACTGGCTGGCGACCAGTACCGCGATAGTCGTCGCGGCGCCAACGTTCTGATACCCGCTAATGCTGGCAAATACAAAAAATGACCCCAGCAGACCGGGGATCAATGTCCACCAGCGAACGCTGGCGACCAGCTCGCCGAAGCCCGTAGCGCCTTGCTTAAACCACAATATCGTCACAAATAAAACGATCCCTACCAGCGAGTTCAACAGCATAGCGATCAGAATCGTCGATGATGTCTGCGTAATACGCACCATAATACTGTTTTGTACCACCAGCCCGACGCCGGCGGCGATCAAAAAGATAAGCGTCAGCGACTGGTTCATCAGCAGGCGTCCGGCGCAGCGTGTTCATCAAGCTGGAGCTGCATAAACGTAAGATCTAACCAACGGCCAAATTTTACGCCGACCTGTGGCATTTGCGCGGTGACGGTAAATCCCAGCGAATGATGCAGGCGTATCGAGGCGGCATTCTGTGACTCAATACCGGCCACCATCACATGCTTGCCGCAGCGTCGGGCTTCGTCGATCAGTCTGCTGAGCAGTTTTCGCCCCAGTCCTTTCCCCTGGTGCGCCGGATGAACATAAACCGAGTGCTCGACGGTATAGCGAAAACCGTCGAAACTGCGCCAGTCGCCAAATGATGCATAGCCAGTCACCACGCCATTTTCTTCGCTTACCAGCACCGGATAGCCCAGTAATTGACGGGCCTCATACCAGGCAAGGCGATTATCCGTATCGACCGTCCGATCGTTCCAGATGGCCGCAGTATGTAATACCGCATGGTTATAGATTTCGGTAATCGCGGCGCAGTCTGCTTTATCGGCAAAGCGAATCGTCATAGGGAACCCCAGGGAATGTTTATGATAGTGTTAGAAATACTATTGAAGGCGGCATAAATCAACGAATTAGCGCAAGAATTCATATTTAGCGAGAGGGGAAAGAAAGTCGTTCACAAAAGCGCACAGCCTGATATCTGAGAGTGTTTAACTCCCTCAGAAAGCTAATGTTCGACTATTATTGATGGATTATGCCAGGCATGAGGAGAATAGAATGAAGCAACAGACCAACCGAAATCGTCGTTGGGTTTTGGCCTCGCGTCCCCACGGCGCGCCGCAGATGGATAACTTCCGCCTCGAAGAAGATGACGTCGCGACGCCCGGTGAAGGGCAGGTGCTATTGCGTACCGTTTTTTTATCACTCGACCCTTATATGCGTGGCCGCATGAGCGATGAACCCTCTTATGCGCCGCCTGTTGAACCTGACTGCGTTATGGTTGGCGGTACGGTCAGTCGCGTTGTCGCGTCAAACCATCCTGATTACCGACCAGACGAATGGGTGTTGAGTTACAATGGTTGGCAGGATTATGACATTTCAGATGGCGAAGGGTTGGTAAAGCTGGGTGATAATCCGCAACATCCTTCCTGGTCATTGGGTATTTTAGGAATGCCGGGGTTTACCGCCTATATGGGGTTACTGGATATCGGCCAGCCGAAAGAGGGCGAAACGCTGGTTGTCGCTGCCGCCACCGGCCCCGTAGGCGCAACGGTTGGGCAAATTGGCAAGCTGAAGGGCTGCCGGGTCGTGGGTATTGCTGGCGGCGCGGAAAAATGCCGTCATGCGACAGACGTTTTGGGATTTGATCTGTGCCTTGATCATCACGCTGATAATTTCCCACAACAGCTTGCGCAGGCCTGCCCGCAGGGTATCGATATCTATTATGAGAATGTCGGTGGTAAAGTCTTTGACGCCGTCTTACCGCTACTGAATACGTCGGCGCGGATTCCGCTCTGCGGTCTGGTCAGCGGCTACAATGCGACAGCGTTGCCGGACGGTCCAGACAGACTGCCTCTACTGATGGCGACATTACTTAAAAAGCGTATTCGCCTGCAAGGTTTTATCATCAACCAGGACTATGGTCACCGGATACATGAGTTTCAGCAAGAAATGGGGCGTTGGATCAAAGAAGGGAAAATACATTACCGGGAGCAGATTACTGATGGGCTGGAAAATGCGCCAGAAGCGTTTATGGGGCTGCTGGCGGGGAAGAACTTTGGCAAAGTCGTGATACGTTTAGCGGACGATGCGTAAAGAAAAAATGGCGGCATTATGTCGCCATAAAAATGTGCAAATTTTAAAATTCCGGCTTTACTTATATTCATCATTCAGATCGCGGTGGGGCAGCTTATCTCCCTCAGCGGCCTGAACCGGTCAAAAATCTCGATACATGAAGGAATGACGGAGATAAAACGGTTGCCATAAAGAAACCTGTATTGTTGTAAAAGATGAGAATATCACGCAAGTAAATTATCACTTTTATTTATTTGGCCGTTCAGGCCTGGATTATCTTTTTTACAATTAAGTTCCGAAACTTCTTCGGGACTCGATTGCGATGTTGTTCTGCCAAGAGGTGAAGGAAGGAAAATGCCGGGTACGGAAAAAACACAACATATAAGCCTGACCACACAGGTTGAAAATCGGTTAAAGCATCAATTGTCTATTGGCGCATTAAAACCAGGCGCAAGGCTTATCACTAAAAATATCGCTCAAGAGTTAGGCGTCAGTATTACGCCGGTGCGTGAGGCCCTGTTAAGGCTGGTCTCTTCCAGTGCTTTGGCGGTGGCGCCAGCACAGGCGTTTATGGTGCCGGAGATCTCGCTGGAAAGTTTGCTGGAAATTAATACGATTCGTACTGCCCTGGAGGAGATGGCGGTGGTCGCCGCTGCGGGTAAGATTACCCCGGATCGCGAGCAGACGCTGAATGCGCTATTAGATGAATTTCAACAGGCGCTGGAAAGTGGCGTTATGGAGAAAATTCTTTTGGCCAACCGCGCATTCCGCTTTGAGATCTACCACTACGCGGATATGCCAACGCTGTATGCCATGATCGAGCAATTATGGGTACGCCTGGGGCCAAGCCTGCATTTTTTATATGATAATTTTAAACTTGATGATTATCAAAACGGCGTTAATCTGTACAGAAAATTACTTAATGCGTTAGTGACTGGTGATAAAGAAGCCAGTCGCCACTGCCTACAGAACGTTTTGCAACAAAACGTAGCGACGATTAAAAATCAGTACTTTATGTAACCTTCATGAAACTATGACTTATCAATAGCGGGGATGCCCCGCTATTGCCGGATATTTATTCAAACTGCCATGCCAGATTAATCCCCACGCCATAGTTACGTCCTGGCGCTGGCTCATAATATCGGCCATTAGATTCATTAACGATCACCGAACCGATATATTCTTTATCAAATAGATTATCTACCCGCCCAAAAATATCGACGGTAAGCTGACTGTAATTAAATTTATACCCTGTATTTAGTCCAACAACGGTATACGAAGGCGCTTTGGCGGTATTTTCATCATTGGCCATGATATCGCCCATATAGCGAACGTCTGTTCCGGCGTACCACCCCTCATCCGGGATAAAACCTAATGAGGCGAATCCCATATTACGGGCGATGCCGGGCATCCGGTTTCCATCACAGTTTTGCCCCTGACAAACGTTACTGCGATAGGTCGCATCCAGCCAGGTCCATGATGCTTTCACCCGCCAGTCGCCGGCGAAGCGCTGGTCCAACGCGAGCTCTGCGCCCTGGCGGCGTGTTTTGCCCGCGTTTTTGTAGGTAGTGCGTCCTCCCATACTGCTGGCGACGACAATTTCATCATCGGTATCGGTTTGAAATAACGCGGCGGTCAACAAGCCATTGCCAATCCGCGTTTTACTGCCGACTTCCACCGTATCATTGGTCGACGGTTTGAGGTCAAAGTTGAACCCGCTTTGGCCGTCAGCGCGATAAGAAAGCTCATTGATTGTGGGAGTTTCAAATCCGCGACCGGCAGCAAGATAGAGATTCCAGGCGTCAGTTAACGCATATTTTAGCGATCCGGCGGGTAGCCAGTGGTGATAGCTGGCGTCGCCGCTGTCATCGCCATTGCCGGGCGCGATATAGTGATCGTTAGAATCGAACCACACGGAACTGTAGCGCACGCCAGCATCCAGCGAGAGTTTTTGCGTAAGCCGCCACTGGGTTTGCAGATAAGGATCGACATTCCACATCAGGTTACGCTCATCCCGCCGTAAATCGCCTTTATGCCCGAACTCAGGGGTGCCGTTGTTGAGACGGAAATTATTGTAACCCTTGCGGTTTTCGCTCATGTTTTCATAGTTTAACCCGCCAGTGAAGGTGACCGGCACACCTAATTCTCCCCGGTGAGTCCAGCGGGAATCAATTCCCTGATAGTGGCGTTGCAGTGTAATTACGCCGCCAGCCTGGGCTGGTTTTAGCTGTGCCACCAGGGGAATAGACTGGTATTGCGTGGTTTCCCGCTCTCCGGCGTAGGCCATCACGCTGATATCATCCTGCGCGCTGAGCTGACGTTCATAACGCAATCCTGCCTGAGTTTGTTTGATGGTTTTACGCGTATTGTACTGTTCAGCGCGGGGCGCCTGTTGCGGATCGGCTTTCCATTCAGATTCGGTAAGTCCGCCGGGATCGTCCGCCTTAATGTCCACACTATTAAAAATCAGCGAGAGTTTACTGACATCGTCAAGGCGCACGCCCAGTTTGGCATTAGCCAGATTTTTTCGCGCGCCGCTGTGATCGCGGTAGCCGTGGGTGGTGAAACGGGTAGTCGATACCGTGTAATCCACGTCGCCTGGCTGTGTGCCGTCACCCATCGCGCCCGTGGCTTTTAGCCCATAGCGCCAGCTTCCATAACTGCCGTAGTAGCTGCTGGCCTCAAGGGTTGGCGGCTGTCTCCCGGTTTCGGTGGTGACATTTATTACGCCGCCGGAAGCATTGCCGTATAGCGCTGAGAAGGGGCCGCGTAACACTTCAACGTCTTGTATGCTGTTAATATCAATATTCGAAATCTGGCCTTGTCCATCCGGCATGGTGGCGGGAATGCCATCAACATACAGACGAATGCCGCGCACGCCAAAGGCGGAACGCGAGCCAAATCCACGGATAGAGATTTGCAGATCCTGCGCGTAGTTCTGCCGGTTCTGCACCTGCAATCCCGGGACGCTGGTTAAAGACTCAGATAAATTGACGCGTGGCGTCGCCAGACGCATGTCTTCTCCCTCAATGACGCTAACGGCGGCAGGTGTATCCAGTTCGGATACGGTTTGCGGCGTTGCGGTGACTATCATGGTTTGTTCATTGGGCGCGCTGGCGGCCTGAAGGACCGGGGAGAAGGTCAGAGGCAATAAGAGGGCGGGATAAAGTCGCTGTCTAACGGAAATAATTTTCATGAAAATGCCGGATAAATGTAAGCGTATCAACGGAAAACGTGACATTAAGGGTAGTCAATATGTAAAGTTTTGAAATTTTAATCGCACATTAAGTTAAGAAAATGTGCGGTATTTAAGAGCCATGACATTCGCAGGTGAGGAAAAGCTCCACTTTCTGATAAATAATGATTATTATTCTCAACTTATAATAAGTGCGGAACGAAGATCCCGCGCAGCGAAGTAGTGTGAAGCAGCTATACACGTTTTTATCAAAGGGAGTCGTCATGCACTTACGTCATCTTTTTTCGCCGCGCCTGCGTGGTTCTTTATTGTTAGGTTCGCTCCTCGTCGCATCCTCATTTAGCACGCTGGCGGCGGAAGACATGCTGCGTAAAGCGGTAGGCAAAGGCGCTTATGAGATGGCCTGGAGTCAGCAAGAAAACGCGCTCTGGCTGGCTACATCGCAAAGCCGTAAACTGGATAAAGGCGGCGTAGTTTATCGTCTCGACCCGGTGACGCTGGAAATCACGCAAGCGATTCATAACGATCTCAAGCCGTTCGGCGCCACCATCAATGCCGCGACCCAAACGCTGTGGTTTGGCAATACCATTAACAGCGCAGTTACCGCGATTGATGCCAAAACGGGTGATGTAAAAGGTCGTCTGGTACTTGATGCGCGCAAACGTACTGAAGAGGTTCGTCCGTTACAGCCCCGTGAGCTGGTTGCCGATGCGGCGACCAACACGATCTACATTAGCGGTGTTGGTAAAGAGAGTGCTATTTGGGTAGTGGATGGCGAAACCATCAAACTGAAAACGACGATCGAAAATACCGGCAAAATGAGTACGGGTCTGGCGCTCGACAGTAAAGCGCAACGCCTGTACACCACCAATGCGGATGGCGAATTTATCACCATCGATACCGCCAGCAATAAAATTCTCGGTCGTAAGAAGTTGCTGGATGACGGTAAAGAACACTTCTTTATTAACCTGAGTCTCGATACCGCAGGTCATCGCGCGTTTATCACCGACTCGAAGGCGACTGAGGTTCTGGTTGTCGATACCCGTAATGGCAATATTCTTGCCAAAATCGCGGCGCCTGCCTCTTTGGCCGTCCTGTATAACCCGACACGTAACGAGGCGTATGTGACGCACCGTCAGGCAGGGCAGGTCAGCGTGATCGATGCGAAGACCTATAACGTTGTTAAAACGTTCGATACGCCGACGTACCCGAATAGCCTGGCGCTATCGGCAGACGGTAAAACGCTCTACGTCAGCGTGAAGCAGAAATCGACACGTGAACAGGAAGCGACGCAGCCGGATGATGTTATTCGCATTGCTCTGTAAATAGGGTATGGAGGGGGAAACCCCTCCAGTCATCTCTTTAAACGCACCGATACGCCTCGTTACACCCCGCCGATAGCCTGATGATTCTGTGAGAATTACACTGCCTTTTTGCTGTAGTTAACTCATTATATTCACGAGTAAAATATGAAAAAGTTATTTATATGCTCAGGTTTGGGCATGATGTTTTTTATGCTTGCGGGTTGTACAACCAACTATGTGATGACGACGAAGAATGGGCAAACGATCGTAACTCAGGGTAAGCCACAGTTAGATAAAGAGACGGGGATGACCAGTTATACCGATCAGGAAGGCAACCAGCGGGAAATTAACAGCAATGATGTGGCGCAGTTGATTAAGGCTGACTAAGCATTGGGCGCGATGCGGTGTTGGCGGCAACGCGCATTAAACCCGGCAGGCCTGGGGCTGCCGGGGAAGGGGAATGTTATGTCGCTGCTTCTTCTTTCAATACGACACTCTCTGTCGAATCCGCCGTCACTGGCGCAGTGCGATGGATCTCCGCCACGCGACGTCGCACGCCAAACCAGCCGGCAACCAGCAGAATGGCGATCAGCGGCAACGAGGCGATAGTGTAAGTTCCATTCGGGTAGTCAAACGCCATGAGTACCAGCACGCTTAGTAAAAACAGCAGCGTTAGCCAGGAGGTAAAAGGCGCGCCGGGCAGTTTAAAACTGACGTCTGCGGCTTTGCCTTCTTTTATCGCCTGGCGTAAACGCATCTGGCACACCATGATAAACGCCCACGACGCGATAATGCCGAGCGAGGCAAAATTAAGAACGATCTCAAACACGCGGGAGGGGACCAGGTAATTCAGGAATACGCCGACCACGTAAACCACCAGAGTCGCCAGAATACCCGCATAGGGCACATGCTGACGGCTCATTTTCGCCATGAATTTCGGCGCGGAACCCCCCATCGACATTGAACGTAAAATTCTCCCCGTACAGTAAAGCCCGGAGTTCAGGCTGGAAAGCGCGGCGGTTAACACCACGATATTCATAATACTGCCGATATAAGGCACGCCAAGTTTAGAAAAGAAGGTGACAAACGGACTTTGCCCCGCCTGATAGGCGTTCCACGGCAGCAGCAAAACCAGCAATACGACCGATCCTACATAGAAAAGACCAATACGCCAGATCACGCTATTGATGGCTTTTGGCACCATCGTCTGTGGATCTTTGCACTCCCCAGCGGCGGTACCGACCAGTTCAATCGAAGCAAAAGCGAACACCACGCCCTGAATCAGTACCAGCGCGGGCAACAGGCCGTGCGGGAAAAAGCCGCCATTATCTGTAATCAGGTGAAAACCGGTGGCATTACCCTCAAGCGGTTGACCGGTACCGAGAAAAATCGTGCCTACCACCAGGAAGATAACAATGGCGAGTACTTTTATCAGCGCGAACCAGAACTCCATTTCGGCAAACCATTTTACGCCGATCATGTTCATGGTACCGACAATGGTTAACGCGCCGAGCGCGAACACCCATTGCGGAACGTCGCCAAATGCGCCCCAGTAGTGCATATATAACGCCACTGCGGTGATATCGACGATCCCGGTCATCGCCCAGTTAATAAAGTACATCCAGCCTGCGACGTAGGCCGCTTTTTCACCCAAAAACTCACGGGCGTAGGAGACGAAGCTCCCGCTGGAAGGACGGTGCAATACCAGTTCGCCCAGCGCGCGTAAAATGAAAAAAGAAAAAATGCCGCATATCAGATAGACCAGCGCCAGTGCCGGTCCGGCCATTTGCAATCGGGCGCCTGCACCTAAAAATAAACCGGTGCCAATCGCGCCGCCGATAGCAATCATCTGAACCTGACGATTCCCCATCGCTTTGTGATACCCCTCTTCATGGGCGTTCAGCCAGCGTCGTTTCGCCGCATGTTGTTCTGCGGCGTGCGTAGTCTGTGTTTTCATTACGTTACCTGTTATAGCCTGTCCTGACAGAAAAATTCCTTATGCCGCGACGGGCGCTCACCAATCGATTGCCTGCAATGGCGAATGCCGCTTTTCCCTGATTCTGTGACAGGGATAAAACCGCCGGCGGAGCATCCTACCTGCAATTGTTAAATGACGCAAAACATACGGAAAGGACAAAATGAGAATGTCGAGTTTATTTGTGTGGTCAGATGTGGTGCGGTGTGGTCACGATTCAGCCAGATAAGACGCCAGCACAAATCCGCAGTGCTTGCGTTGCGCAATAATTAACCAGCGCTAATCACTTGTGGGATTTATGGTCATAGATATAACCTCGAACGGTAAACTACCTGACGATATTGCAGTAGCATAAGATAAGGCCGTTGCGCCTGTTATTCTCCTTTTCTCCTGAAAATGTATGCCTTTGAGCAATTTTGTTGATTGACATATCGTCATAATGAGAGAGGAGTAGGACATATAAAGCTATTGAGCAAAATTTGAAGGAGTAGGATATGCCACATACATCAGTTTCTACCTATGCCAGAGCTTTATCAGGAAATAAGCTACCTCATGTTGCTGCAGGAGATTATGAAAATAAATTATCAACAAAAATCATGAAAGGCATCTTGTATGTGCTTACCGCAGGACTGGCCTACGGATTTACGAGAGTAATTGAACATTATTGCAATGTTACGCCTAAAGTTGAGGAGTTCTGTGCTAATGCAGGGACTATCCATAATCACCTTGCTGATGCTGTGTGTGATGGGCTGTATACTATAGATGTCGACCTTTCTGATGGTCGGAGGTTAACATTCGAACAACTCTCGCTGATGGCTGGACGTGAGCCAATCGTCAGGATATCGGATGGCGAACATACCGTTGAGGTTAAGGGGTCCTTTGAAGATATTTGTATGAGACTGGAAGAGGGCTTTTTTGAGGCGCCAGCGTACTATAATTATAATATTGATAAAGACCATAAAACTGTCAGAGAGCGAATAGCAGCATATAATGCCTTACCTCAGGCATTAGGCGCCATTCCGAGTTTAGAACATTATATCGCTCGGGCCAACAGCATGGGCGAGGCGAAAGCGCAACGGGCGGACGACATAAAAGATCGTTACCATAACTATTTAGACAAGTATTAAAAAGCGCTTATGTTTAGCCAGTTTTGTTAGAAATCACACTCGCTGAGCTGGCGTTAAAAATTTTAACACGCCGCTATTTTGGCGGCGTGTCACAAAGAGATTCTCAGAACCCGATTTCCGTTTGTACGCCAAAATTCTACGTACCTCCGGCGCTGTAGCCGGCCTGTCTTATTTTTTTCAAAAGTATCCAACGCTATTCCACGGATAGGGTATGCTGTTGCGCAGCGATATCCGCCTCAGCCTGTGTGCCGAACGCAAGCATTAATGTTAATGGAAGCCTCAGATGACCTCTTTTTTACATGCTTATTTTACGCGATTACATTGTCAGCCGTTGGGGGTTCCTACGGTTGAAGCGCTCAGAACGCTTCACTTAGCGCACAACTGCGCGATTCCTTTTGAAAATCTGGATGTGCTACTGCCTCGTGAAATACAGCTCGATGAGACGGCATTAGAGGAGAAACTGCTTTATGCCCGACGCGGTGGATACTGTTTTGAACTGAATGGCCTGTTTGAACGTGCGTTACGCGACATCGGTTTTAACGTCCGAAGCTTATTGGGGCGGGTCATTCTGTCTCATCCCGCCAGTTTACCGCCGCGCACGCACCGTTTGCTGCTGGTTGATGTTGAGGATGAGCAGTGGATCGCTGACGTGGGGTTTGGCGGCCAAACGCTAACCGCGCCGCTTCGTCTGCAGGCTGAAATTCCCCAGCAAACGCCGCATGGCGAATACCGCCTGATGCAGGAGGGGAGCACATGGATTTTACAATTCCGCCACCATGAGCACTGGCAGTCGATGTACTGTTTTGATCTGGGGGTGCAGCAGCAGAGCGATCATGTGATGGGCAATTTCTGGTCGGCTCACTGGCCGCAATCCCATTTTCGTCATCATTTGTTGATGTGCCGCCATTTGCCTGATGGCGGCAAGCTGACATTAACGAATTTCCACTTCACGCGTTACCACCAGGGACATGCCGTTGAACAGGTCAATATACCGGATGTACCGTCGTTGTATCAGTTACTTCAGCAGCAGTTTGGTCTCGGCGTAAATGATGTAAAGCACGGTTTTACCGAGGCGGAGCTGGCCGCGGTAATGGCTGCATTTGATACCCATCCGGAGGCGGGAAAATAATTTTTTGCCGCGAGGATTTGCGGGCCTGACAAAGATTAAAAAGTAATGGCCCATTCGGCATGAAACAGAATGACCGCCTGGCCGGAGATGGTGACGTTGTCCGGCTGGTTATCGCGAATGGTGACGGTAACATCAACAGTACCCTCTTTGCCTAAAGCGCGCCCCTGATGGCCTTGAATCTGCAGCGTTTTACCGTCATGCGCCATCAGGCCATGATGGACGAGCCATGCACCCATCGGGCCATTGGCGTTTCCCGTTACCGGATCTTCCACAATCCCTATCGCCGGGGAAAACATTCGCCCATCGGTTTCGTTTTTTCCCGGACGAATCTGGAAAGGAAAAAAGCCGTTACAGCCAATTTGCTGGCTGATTGCCGTCAGGGCTGCCAGATTCGGAGAAAGGGCATCAATATCAACGTCTGGTTTGAGCAGGATCATCACTTTTGCATGTCCTGTTGAAGCCACCTGAATTGGCGCTCCCGGCACGATATCATCTTCAGTCAGGTTCAGTGCTGTGATGATGGCAGCCCGAATCTCTCCGACTAGCGGTGGTTCAAAAGAGGGCTGACCTTGTTCCAGCGTGATGCGATAGTCGTTGTGTTCGGCATGAATTTCAACGCGATGACGGCCCGCTAACGAGGTTTGCCAGACGGTGGTGTTTCCCAACCCCAGTACCGTTGCCCGAACATAATGCGCGGCCACAGTGGCATGACCACAGATGGGGACTTCTACTGTCGGTGTAAAGTAGCGTATGCGCACATCACTCTCTTCGCTTTTTAGCAAAAAGGCGGTTTCCGAGTGACGAAGTTCACGGGCAATCAGCTGCATCTGCGCGTCGCTTAGCGTATCCGCATGTAAGACAACGCCAGCAGAGTTGCCGCGAAAGGGTTCGCTGGTGAAGGCGTCAACATGGTAAATCTGCGGTTTCATTGATGTTCTCCTTTGACTGAAGAATCATCATAGCCTGTGCGTTGCCGAATGACGACGCCCAGGCGTTTTTCTTTGCCCGGTAAGCGTACCCCCGGGCAAAGAGAATTAGCGGCGGGTACGAACAATCTGGTAGCGACGGGTGAAATACTCAAACGGCGCGCTCCAGACATGAACCAGACGGGTGAACGGGAAGAGCAGGAAAATAGTCATTCCCAGCACCAGATGAACGCGGAAAACAAACGCCACACCGCTCAGCATTTCCGAAGACCCGCCGCGGAAGGTGACAATACTTTGCGCCCAGCCCACCAACTTCATCATTTCGCTGCCATCCGGATATTGCGCCGAAAACGGAATGGTGCTCAGGCCAAGCAGGCACTGAATCAGCAAAATGCTCATGATGATAATATCAGGTGTAGTGGATGTCGCCCGCACACGCTGATTGGTCAGACGACGCCACAGTAATCCCGCGCCGCCGATCAACGTTAATACGCCGCACACGCCGCCGAGGATCATCGCCATCTGCTGCTTTACCGCAATCGGCAGGAACCAGGCATACATCCAGTGTGGCGTTAGCATCCCAAACAGATGGCCAAAGAAGATCCCCAGAATGCCAATATGGAACAGATTCGACCATATCACCATCCCACGCTTGTCCAGCATCTGGCTGGACGACGCGCGCCAGGTATATTGTCCGTAGTCATAGCGCAGCCAACTGCCGAGGAAGAATACCGTGGCGCAAATATAGGGGTAGATGTCGTAAAAAAAGACGTTCAGGTACTGTATCATTTCGGGCCTCCCGCGCTGACGTCGACGTACTGCGGCGCCGCGTCCTGGCTAAAGCGTCGTTGATAATGGTGTAACGGTGAACTGTCACAGGTCGTGGCGTTATCTTCGATAAACTTCACCTGTTCTTCTTCCCAGACGGCATCCAGTGCCTGACGGGTATCATCCCGCGATTCCTGAACAATCTGTTTGGTGACACTGTCACTTGTAAGCGTACTGCCCGCCAGCGTCAGCAGGGCGTCAAACAGTTGATACCACGGCGCTCCTCGCTGTTTCAGACGACCGCCCAGTAGCGCCAGAATAGGGGCAATATTCTGTAATCCCTCGCGCGCTTCCGCTTCCGGCAACACGCTTAAGTACTCCAGATAGAGCGGCAGGTGATCCGGCAGTTCGCGGCAGTTGAGGTGCAGGCCCACGGTTTCATACTGGCTTAACAAATCGACCATCGCCTGGCCGCGATCGCGGGACTCCGCATGAACATGCTCGAATAACAGCAATGAAGTGGCGCGCCCGCGGTCAAACACTTCGCACCATTCTGCTTGTTTATCCAGTAACGGCGCATAAAGCAGCTCGCGAGTGAAGTCGGCCAGCATTGGCGCATCGTGTTGGATAAGGGCAAGCGCTTCATCCCGACATTCCCACAACTCGTCGTCCGGATACTCCATCAACAGGCCAATCGCTTTGAGGATTTGCATTATTCCCCCTCCGCTTTATCACGTACTTCGGTGATATTGATGGCATCAATACGGCTACTGTTGAACAGGTTGAATTTGGTATCCGAGCCGTGACAACCGTCGCCAAAAGTAAAGCCGCAGCCGTTGCGCTCCGGAAAGGCGTCGCGCGCCATTTCCCGGTGGCTGGTGGGAATGACAAAACGATCTTCATAATTGGCAATCGCCAGGTAGCGATACATCTCTTCAACCTGTTGTACGCTCAGACCCACTTCGTCAATCGCGCGGGTATCCGTCACGCCTTCAACCGTCTGCGAGCGCATGTAGTGGCGCATCGCCATCATCCGCTTTAGCGCCCGAATGACCGGGCCGGTATCGCCCGCGCTGAGCATATTGGCCAGGTACTGGACCGGAATACGCAGCGTCTCCACCGCCGGCAGAATATTGCCATTGTGCGGTAACCCGCCCGCGTCGGCGTATGACTGGATGGGCGACAGCGGCGGTACGTACCAGACCATCGGCAGGGTACGGTATTCCGGGTGCAGCGGAAGCGCCAGCTTCCAGTCCATCGCCATTTTGTACACCGGCGACCGTTGGGCGGCGTCGATGACGTTTTGCGGGATGCCCTGTTTAAGCGCCTCTTCAATGACCGCCGGATCGTGCGGATTGAGAAACACATCGCACTGACGTTCATACAAATCTGTCTCGTGTTCGGTACTGGCCGCTTCTTCAATCCTGTCGGCGTCGTAGAGCAGAACGCCAAGATAACGGATGCGCCCGACGCAGGTTTCCGAGCAAACGGTCGGCTGGCCGGATTCAATACGCGGATAGCAAAATATGCATTTCTCAGACTTGCCGCTCTTCCAGTTAAAGTAGATTTTTTTGTACGGGCAGCCGCTGATACACAAACGCCAGCCCCGGCATTTATCCTGGTCGATTAGCACGATGCCGTCTTCTTCACGCTTATAAATAGCGCCACTTGGGCAGGTGGCAACACAACTGGGGTTCAGGCAGTGTTCGCACAGACGCGGCAGGTACATCATGAAGGTGTTTTCGAACTGACCGTACATCTCCTTTTGTATGTTGTCGAAGTTACGGTCGCGGGCGCGTTTTTCAAACTCGCCGCCGAGCAGCTCTTCCCAGTTTGGCCCCCAGATCACCTTGTCCATCCGTTTTCCGTCAATCAGTGAACGAGGGCGGGCAGTGGGCTGATGCTTACTCTCCGGCGCATGATGTAAATGCTGATAATCGAAGGTAAAGGGTTCATAGTAATCATCGATTTGCGGAATCACCGGGTTGGCGAAAATTTTGCTAATTACCCCCATTTTGCCGCCCAGACGGGGCCTTATCTTGCCATTAACATCACGAACCCAACCGCCTTGCCACTCCTGCTGGTCTTCCCAGTTTTTGGGATAGCCGATGCCCGGTTTAGTTTCGACGTTATTGAACCATGCGTATTCCATCCCTTCACGTCCGGTCCAGACGTTTTTACAGGTGACGGAGCAGGTGTGACAGCCAATACATTTATCGAGATTCAGTACCATCCCAACCTGTGAGCGTATTTTCATTTTTTCGCCTCCTGTACCTGATCCCGGCCCTCATCATCCAGCCAGTTAATGTTTTTCATCTTCCTGATCATGATGAATTCATCGCGATTCGAACCCACGGTTCCGTAATAGTTGAAGCCGTAAGCCAGTTGCGCATAGCCGCCGATCATATGCGTCGGTTTTGGACAGACCCGGGTCACGGAGTTATGGATCCCGCCGCGCATCCCGGTCACTTCCGAGCCCGGAATATTCATAATTCGCTCCTGGGCGTGGTACATCATGGTCATACCCGGCGGGACGCGCTGGCTGACCACCGCACGAGCGGTAAGGGCGCCATTAGCGTTGAAGGCTTCAATCCAGTCGTTATCTTCAATACCCAGTTCACGGGCATCGGCTTCGCTGATCCAGACAATCGGCCCGCCGCGCGACAAGGTCAGCATCAGCAGGTTTTCGCTGTAGGTGGAGTGAATTCCCCATTTCTGGTGCGGCGTCAGGAAGTTAAGCGCTTTTTCCGGGAAACCGTTGGGCGGAATTTCTCGCATTTCGCTGACGCTGCGGGTATCAATCGGCGGACGATATGCCACCAGGCTTTCGCCAAAAGCGCGCATCCACGCATGATCCTGATAGAGTTGTTGCCGCCCCGACAACGTGCGCCACGGGATCAGTTCATGTACGTTGGTATATCCGGCGTTATAAGAGACATGCTCGCTTTCCAGTCCTGACCAGGTCGGGCTGGAGATAATTTTGCGCGGTTGCGCCTGGATATCACGAAAGCGAATTTTCTCATCTTCTTTATTGATGGCCAGATGGGTGTGCTCGCGCCCGGTCATCTCGCCCAACGCCTGCCAGGCTTTCACCGCCACCTGGCCGTTAGTTTCCGGCGCTAAGGCAAGAATCACTTCCGAAGCATCCAGCGCGGTGTCGATCCGCGGACGTCCTTTCGCCGGACCATCGTGTTTGGTGTAATTGAGCTTACCGAGGAAATCGACTTCATCTTGCGTATTCCAGGCAATCCCCTTACCGCCGTTGCCTAATTTATCCAGCAGGGGACCCAGCGAGGTAAAACGTTCATAGGTGGCCGGATAATCGCGTTCAACCACGACGATATTGGGGGCGGTTTTGCCCGGAATAAGTTCGCACTCGCCTTTACGCCAGTCGAGAATATCAAATGGCTGCGCCAGTTCCGCCGGGGAATCATGCTGGAGCGGGTGTAACACCACATCGGTTTCCTGTCCGAGGTGTCCGACACACACTTCAGAAAAGGCGCTGGCGATGCCTTTGTAGATCTCCCAGTCGCTTTTGGATTCCCAGGCAGGATCGACCGCGGCGGAAAGGGGGTGAATAAACGGATGCATATCCGAGGTATTCATATCGTCTTTTTCATACCAGGTGGCGGTCGGCAAGACGATATCGGAAAACAGACAGGTACTGGACATACGGAAATCAAGCGTGACCAACAGATCGAGCTTGCCCTCAATCGCGGCGGACTGCCATTCCACCTCTTCAGGCTTAATTCCTTCGCTGGAACCCAGCGCTTCGCCCTGGATACCGCTGTCGGTGCCCAGCAGATATTTGAGCATATACTCATGACCTTTCCCGGAGGAGCCGAGCAGGTTAGAACGCCAGACAAATAAATTTCGCGGGTGATTATGACCACTGTCAGGCTGTTCGCAGGCAAAACGGATAGCGCCTGATTTCAACGCCTGCACGGTATAATCCGCCGCAGACAGCCCGGCTTTATCGGCGCTCGCTTTCACGCTGAGCGGGTTAAGATTAAGCTGCGGCGCCGAGGGTAGCCAGCCCATACGTTCCGCGCGCACGTTGAAATCGATCAGATGTCCGGAAAATTTAGCCGGATCGGCCAGCGGCGACAGCAACTCTTGCGCAGTCAGTTTTTCATAGCGCCACTGGCTGGCATGGTTGTAGAAAAACGAGGAACTGTTCATCTGACGCGGCGGGCGATTCCAGTCCAGCGCGAAGGCCAGCGGCAGCCAGCCGGTTTGCGGCCGCAGCTTCTCCTGGCCGACATAGTGCGCCCAGCCGCCGCCGGTTTGTCCAACACAGCCGCAGAACACCAGCATGTTAATCATCCCACGGTAATTCATATCCATGTGATACCAGTGATTCACTCCCGCGCCGAGGATGATCATCGAACGACCGTGAGTTTTATGGGCGGTCTCGGCAAATTCACGCGCAATAGTTTCGATATGTCGACGCGGCACGCCGGTAATCTGTTCGCCCCATGCCGGCGTGTAGGCTTTTACGTCGTTATAATTATTGGCGCTATGGCAGTCATCCAGACCACGATCCAGCCCATAATTCGCCAGCACCAGATCGTAAACGCTGACGACCATCCGCTCGCTACCGTCCGCCAGAGCCAGGCGTTTCACCGGTAACTGACGTACCAGTACCGGTTCCTGCCGCACGCTGCGAAAATGTGGGTTTTCGTTGCCGCCAAAATAGGGGAAAGCGACACCCGCCACGTCATCATGCTGACCGAGTAAAGAGAGCGACAGTTCAGTTTCGACGCCCGCCGCCACCGGTTCCAGGTTCCATTTTCCCTTTTCGCCCCAGCGAAAACCGATAGAACCATTGGGCGCGACCAGTTCGCCCGTACTGTTGAGCGCGACGGTTTTCCATTCCGGATTATTGGCTTCTCCCAGTCCATCCACCAGATCCGACGCGCGCATCATACGCCCCGGTACATAACTGCCGTCTGCGCGCTCATCCAACAGGACCAGCATTGGCATATCGGTATAACGGCGGCAATAGTTAAGAAAATAGTCGCTGGGATTATCGAGATGAAACTCTTTTAAAATAACGTGACCCATGGCCATCGCCAGCGCGCTGTCGGTACCTTGCTTTGGCGCCAGCCACTGATCGCACAGTTTAGCGACTTCGGAATAGTCCGGGGTGATGGCGATCGTCTTGGTGCCTTTGTAGCGCACTTCGGTAAAGAAGTGGGCGTCCGGGGTACGCGTCTGCGGCACGTTAGAGCCCCAGGCAATAATGTAGGCTGAGTTATACCAGTCGGCGGACTCCGGCACGTCAGTCTGCTCGCCCCAGGTCATTGGCGACGCGGGCGGAAGATCGCAATACCAGTCATAGAAGCTCAGACAAGTACCGCCAAGCAATGACAGATAACGTGTTCCGGCGGCGTAAGAAACCATCGACATCGCCGGAATAGGTGAAAACCCCGCCACACGATCCGGACCATAGGTTTTGATTGTCCAGACGTTAGCGGCGGCAATGAGCTGATTCAGCTCTTTCCAGTTCGAACGAATAAAGCCGCCATGTCCGCGCACCTGTTTGTAACTTTGGCATTTTTGCGGGTCGTTCATTATAGATTCCCATGCCAGTACCGGATCGCTGTGCCGGGAAAGGGCCTCGCGCCACAGTTCTATCAGCCGCTTACGCACCAGAGGGTATTTCAGACGATTGGCGCTATAGAGATACCAGGAGTAGCTGGCGCCGCGCGGGCAGCCGCGCGGTTCATGGTTCGGTAAATCGGGACGCGTGCGCGGGTAGTCGGTTTGTTGAGTTTCCCACGTCACCAGACCGTTTTTGACATAAATTTTCCAGCTACAGGAGCCCGTGCAGTTGACGCCGTGGGTTGAGCGCACGATCTTATCAAACTGCCAGCGCTGGCGATAACTGTCTTCCCAGTCGCGGTTGGTATGCATCACCTGACCATGGCCGTCGGCAAAGGTATCGCCTTTTTGTTTAAAGTAACGAAAGCGATCCAACAGTTTACTCATGACATTTCTCCTGCTTCGATAAATTTTCCGCCACCCTGTCGATTTGGCGTTAAACCATTGCCGGATGGCCGTCCTACAGGTGCGTATGTTGTTATTGTTGTTTAGGCTTACGACGCCCGTAGACCAGCCAGGTCAGCAGGACGCAAGCGATGTAAAACAGCAAAAAGATTTTCATGGCGCCCACCGGCGAGCCGGTCAAGGCCAAAGAGGTGCCAAACGCTTTTGGAATAAAGAAGCCGCCCACAGCGCCAATAGCGGAGATAAAACCGAGTGCGGCGGCGGTATCCGTCACCGCTTCGCGCTGCGCCTGCTCATCGCTCCCGCCGCGCAGTTTGACGTTGTAGAGCGTGATCTGACGGAAGATCACCGCAATCATCTGGAAGGTAGAACCGCTGCCGAGACCCGCTGTCAAAAACAGGCCCATAAAAACAAGATAGAACGCGCTAAAGCTGCCTGCGCCGGAGCCTGGCAGCGTGAGGAATAGCAGAGCGGTAAACAGCGCCATAAAGATAAAATTAATGAGCGTTACGCGAACGCCGCCGAATTTATCGGAGATCACGCCGCCTGCCGATCGCGCCAGCGCGCCGATAAAGGGGCCAAAGAACGCCAGTTGCAGAATGTTTACGTCGGGAAATTGCGTTTTGGCGAGCATGGCGAAACCTGCGGAAAAGCCGATGAATGACCCGAATGTCGCCAGGTACAGCAGGCTAAGCAGCCACAGGTGCAGACGTTTTAGCACCGGCAATTGCGAGGCGACAGACGCTTTTGAACTGCCGATATCGTTCATACCAAACCAGGCGGCAAGCGTCGCGACAGCCAGTAACGGCACCCAGATCCAGGCGGCGTTAGTGAGGGCGAGCAGGGAGCCATCAGGTTGCGGCACGCCCTGGACGCCTAAAAAAGTAAATATCGGCAGAAAAATAACCAGCGGCGCAATCAACTGCATCACACTGACGCCAAGATTTCCCAGTCCGCCGTTAATACCCAACGCGCTACCTTGTCTGGCTTTTGGAAAGAAAAAACTGATGTTGCCCATACTGGACGCGAAGTTTGCCCCCGCAAAACCGCACAACAGAGCGATGAGCATAAATACCCCGAAAGGGGTGGCGGGATTTTGCACGGCGAATCCCAGCCAGGCGCAGGGAATAATCAATATTACGGTACTTAATACGGTCCATTTACGGCCACCAAACAGTGGCACCATAAAGGAGTAGGGGACGCGTAATATTGCGCCGGAAAGAGAAGGTAATGCGGTTAATAAAAAGAGTTGGTCGGTGGTAAAATTAAATCCAATTTTATTGAGGTTGACGGCAACAGCACTAAACAACATCCAGACGCAAAATGCCAGGAGCAAACAACTTACTGAAATCCATAAGTTTCTTCTGGCGATGCCTTTACCTTTATTCTCCCAGAAGGCTGGATTTTCGGGTCGCCAGTCACTCAAAAGATAACGGTTATAATTCTCGTTTTGTCGTGTCATTTTACCCCTCACATGCGCATATCATTTGAAAAAAACACAAAAAAGAGACAGAGCGTCACGCGCTCTTTTGAGAACTTATTGAAGTTTTTTTAGAATATTGAGTGAAAGAATAGATAAAAAACCAGGCCAGCGCGGCGCGAAGAGGAGATATGATGTTTCTTAATTGTTACTATTTGTAAACTAAAAGTGATTTTTATTAAATTATTTGTAACTTTACGCAAAGAGTTCAAGCGTAATCATACGATCCAGATGGTATTTAAACGCGGGATCGGCCATTTCCGGAATACCCAGCACATACATACCGTCCAGCCCGCACACCAGTGCGATAAGCCGCCAGGCGATATCCGTGGCGTTAGCAGTAAACGTAAATTCTCCTGCCTGTTTGCCCTGCTCGATAATTGTGACCGTTTCCTCATGCCACATCTGCATCGTGAGGAGATAAGCATCTCTGATGTGCGGATCCCGATCGGCCAGAATTTGCGCCTCTCGCCACAATTTTATGTAAGGCTCAAAGCCGCCGTCTTCGCTACCCAACATAGCGTGAAGCCGTGCACGCCAGGTGGCGGGCGGCGGAACTTGCCCGGCATCAAGCAGGGTGCGGATCAAATGGACAAAGGCCAGCGCTTTGAGCTCGCCCGCCGAGCTGAAGTGGTGATGCACCTGGCCGGCGGCGACATCGGCTTCTGATGCGATTCGTCGCACCGTCATGGCGGCAAACCCCTCTGCCAGCGCCACGCGCATCGCCGCTTGCAGGATCACTTCGCGGCGTTCATCCCGGTTAAGGTAACTCATATTTTCCCCACATTAGCCAATACGCGCAGTGTAACAAAAAGCTGGACATTCGTTCAACTTACCGTAGGATCCTGAAACTGGACAGGTGTCCAAATTTGAGTTTTTGAAGGGAGAGTTATGTTTCGTCAGTGGTTAACGTTAGTCATTATTGTGCTGGTCTATATTCCTGTCGCCATTGATGCCACGGTCTTGCATGTCGCCGCCCCGACACTGAGTATGACACTGGGGGCCAGCGGCAACGAGCTGCTGTGGATCATTGATATTTATTCTTTGGTCATGGCTGGCATGGTGTTGCCGATGGGCGCGCTTGGCGATCGTATCGGTTTTAAACGCCTGCTGATGCTGGGCGGGACGCTCTTTGGCCTGGCGTCACTGGCGGCGGCGTTTTCGCATACCGCCAGTTGGCTTATCGCCACCAGGGTATTACTGGCTATTGGCGCGGCGATGATTGTACCGGCGACGCTGGCCGGGATACGCGCCACCTTTTGTGAAGAAAAGCATCGCAACATGGCGCTGGGCGTCTGGGCAGCGGTAGGTTCGGGCGGAGCGGCGTTTGGGCCGCTCATCGGCGGCATATTATTAGAGCATTTTTACTGGGGATCGGTTTTCCTGATCAACGTGCCGATTGTGCTGGTCGTCATGGGCTTAACCGCCCGCTATGTTCCTCGCCAGGCGGGCCGTCGCGATCAACCGCTCAATCTTGGCCATGCGGTGATGCTGATTGTTGCTATTTTGCTGTTAGTCTATAGCGCTAAAACCGCGCTGAAAGGGCATCTGTCGCTGTGGGTCATCTCGTTTACCCTGCTTACCGGCGCGTTGCTCCTGGGACTCTTTATCCGCACACAGCTTGCGACATCGCGTCCGATGATTGATATGCGACTATTTACCCATCGCATTATCCTGAGCGGCGTCGTGATGGCGATGACCGCGATGATCACTCTGGTGGGTTTTGAGCTGCTGATGGCGCAAGAGCTGCAGTTTGTTCACGGGCTATCGCCTTATGAGGCCGGGGTATTTATGCTGCCGGTGATGGTCGCCAGTGGATTCAGCGGGCCGATTGCGGGCGTGCTGGTCTCGCGTCTGGGACTACGGCTGGTCGCGACGGGCGGCATGGCGTTAAGCGCGCTGAGTTTTTATGGCCTGGCGATGACGGATTTCAGCACCCAACAATGGCAGGCCTGGGGGCTGATGGCGCTGCTGGGATTTAGCGCCGCCAGCGCATTGCTGGCTTCCACGTCGGCAATTATGGCCGCTGCGCCGGCAGAAAAAGCGGCGGCGGCCGGCGCGATAGAAACGATGGCTTATGAACTGGGCGCAGGACTGGGCATTGCCATTTTCGGTCTGTTGTTAAGCCGTAGCTTCTCCGCGTCTATCCGTCTGCCTGCCGGGCTTGAGGCGCAAGAGATTGCCAGAGCGTCATCTTCAATGGGAGAAGCCGTGCAGTTGGCGAATAGCCTACCGCCCACGCAGGGGCAGGCAATACTGGACGCCGCCAGACACGCCTTTATCTGGTCGCATAGCGTGGCGTTAAGCAGCGCCGGGAGTATGCTTCTTTTGCTGGCGGTAGGGATGTGGTTCAGCCTGGCAAAAGCCCAACGCCGATAACATAACGCCTGGTGAGATAAGCGCTTAATGCGCTAGCTGGCAGGGGGAGTCCATTTCCTCAACCTCTTTACCGCTGAGGCGTGCGTATTGCCCCGTCAGTCGCCAGAAGGCAGGCTGGGTTTCGGTATAAATTTCCGCAGCCAGAATCAGCCGACGGCGATCAACTTCGTTCAGTTCCAGTAAGGTCCAGGGAATAAAATAGCGATCGGTATCGGTAAGCCGAAACCACAGCGGACACCCGCAGCCGGAACAGAAGTAGCGTTCGCCGCGCGAAGAGGATGAAAAGTATGGCGGTTCCGGGGAAAGGGGGGCTAGCTGTGGTTGCCCGCAGGCTTCCAGATACATGGCTATTCCACCCGACCATTTTTGACACAGCGTACAATGGCAGGCATAGACATCCAGCATTTCGACGTCAACGGTAAAATGGCTCTGTCCGCAAAGACAACGACCAGTGAACGTCTGCACGGCATACTCCTTATGACCGAGTCTACATCAAGAGAAAAAGCCAGCCCTGAAAGGACTGGCTTTGTATTCAGACTACAACAAAATTAGAACTGGTAGTTCAGACCAACAGCAACGATGTTGTCAGTGCTGATCTGCGCAACATTTTTAGTGAAGTTGGTGTCATCCAGCAGGTTGATTTTGTAATCAACGAAGGTGGACATGTTTTTGTTGAAGTAGTAGGTAGCACCGACATCGATGTACTCAACCAGATCCTGGTCGCCGTAAGCACCCAGATCTTTACCTTTGGATTTCAGGTAAGCAATGGACGGACGCAGACCAAAGTCGAACTGGTACTGAGCAACAGCTTCAAAGTTCTGAGTTTTGTTAGCAATACCGTCGATTTTACCGAATGTGGTCATATTCAGCGTTTCGGAGTAGGTGGTCGCCAGATAGATATTGTTCGCATCATATTTCAGACCAGCAGCCCACACTTCCGCATTCTGGCCAGAAGCATACAGGCCATTGGTGCCGTTGCGCACCTGACGGTCAGTACGGTCAGACTTCGCATAGGCCGCACCCACGCCAAAACCTTCGTACTCATACGTTGCGGACAGACCGAAACCGTCGCCGTTTGCTTCTACTTCATTGTCACGATCGTTTTTGCCCTGATACTGCGCGGCAAAGTTCAGACCTTCAACCAGACCGAAGAAATCGGTGTTACGGTAGGTGGCAACGCCGGTAGCACGCTGGGTCATGAATACGTCAGTCTGGGTCCAGGTATCGCCACCGAACTCTGGCAGAACGTCGGTCCATGCGCCGATGTCGTAAGCAACGCCGTAGTTACGACCGTAGTCGAAAGAACCGTATTCAGCGAATTTCAGACCAGCGAATGCCAGACGGGTTTTGTCTTTGTCGGAACCTTCAGATTCAGTACGGTTGCCTTTGAATTCATATTCCCACTGGCCAAAACCAACCAGTTGGTCATTGATCTGCGTTTCGCCTTTAAAGCCCAGACGCGCGTAAGTTTTGTCACCATCACTTCCGTTATCATCAGAGAAATAATGCTGAGCGTGAACTTTACCGTACAGATCCAGTTTATTGCCGTCTTTGTTATATACCTCGGCTGCATTTACAACGCCTGCTGCCAACAGGGAAGTCACTGCCACTGCCACTAACTTAAGTTTCATTTTAATAATCCTTATAATTTTCTTAGCGTGTTTCCTCAACCATTGTTAAACGAGGCGTTTGTCAATGGCAGACTATTTTTAAATGACGGAGTGGCATAAGTTCAATAATAAGTTTCATAAGATTACAAATTATTTTAATTTGTGTGATCGAGATCTCCTTAATACATTTGAGAGTATTAATTCAAATAGGGACTGTCTAATAAGATATATTTTCGGAGGGGACTATTGGGCTGTTTATGGTTTTATTTTTGGTAGTAACTACTGATTATTATATGCACTAATAACAGTTGCGAGCTAACGTTAATTATATATTTGTTAATATAATTATATCATTACATTAACATATTTAACGATTTTATAAAATTCATTTTTATCAGCGCAATCCTGGTATGGCGCAGGAGGAGCACGTGAAAATGGAAAATCGTCAAATACACACAGGCGATAGATAAAAGCGTAGTTGTGTTATGAAGAGTGTCAAGGTGCAGCGGGTCGATTTAATATCAACATCGGCCCGCCCGTCGCTATTAGCGCCGCCGCGTTGCCAGCCAACAAAGTAGTGAACCTACGCAAACCATGACTGCGCCTTGCCAGAAGGAGAATGACAGTGGTGAGCTGAGTAACAGCGCTGCCAGAGCAGAGGACATGACGGGGGTAAAATAAGACCCTACGGCCATGATAGTCACATTGCCATGAAGTATGCCCACATTCCATGCTGCGTAGGCAAACCCCAACGTTAATGCCGCGGTAAAAAGTTTAGCAATCACCGGTAGGCTAAATATCATGGCAGGTTGCGGCGTAAGAAAATAGTGGAACCACAACGCCACGGCGGTGAGTAACACAAAGACGGTGATACCGTTAAAACCACGCGCATATTTATTTGTGACGGTGCAGTATGTCGCCCATATAAACGCCCCAAGAAATGCCAGGAAATAACTTAGCGGACTGGTGGCGACATTGCTGATAATTTCTCCTGGATTAAGACCATTCTCGCCCCCCAGAACCCAGCAAACGCCAGTAAGTGCAATAAGCAATCCAGGAACAATAAGCCAGTTAGTTTTTTGCCCATTAAAAAGAATGGCAAACAGAATAGTCAGGCTGGGCCATAAATAGTTAACCATGCCGACTTCGATAGCCTGATGGCGAGTGGCGGCATAACCGAGAGAAAGCGCCAGGCATATTTCATAACTGACAAACAGTACGCTGCCTGCGATGAGGTATCGCCCCGGAAAACGGCGGATATCAGGTAATCCGACGGTAAAAATCAGCAGCAGACCGCTTAATGAATAGATCATGGCTGCGCCGCCTACCGGTCCGAGACCTTCGCTGACGCCGCGAATTAACCCAACCATCGTGCTCCACAGAACGATGGCAACAAGCCCTATTAGCGTTGCTTTTTGTGATGTCATGCTTTGTGACTGTCCTGAATACCGCGCAAAATAAACTGCCACTTATAGCACTTTTTCCGAGGGCGATGCCATGCAGTGTCATTTTTTAGTACCTCCCTGGAGTTATTGCAGTTTAAAAATAGGGCTATTTAATAGCGGAACCGTTTCAATATTGATTTGACGCAAAAAAGTTATCGATTTTGCTGTTAGTTTCCTCGCGAAGTTATACACGCATCCTGGGCTGGGGTTTTGCTGCAGTTCGAAGGAGGCGTGCATCCGTGGAAAAAAGAGGAAAGCAATGGACGTCAGCCGCAGACAATTTTTTAAAATCTGCGCGGGCGGTATGGCGGGAACAACGGTGGCCGCACTGGGTTTTACCCCTAAAATGGCCCTGGCTCAGGCGCGAAACTATAAGCTGTTGCGCGCAAAAGAGATCCGTAACTCCTGCACATACTGTTCCGTAGGTTGCGGGCTATTAATGTATAGCCTGGGAGATGGGGCAAAAAACGCGAAAGAAGCGATTTACCATATTGAAGGCGACCCGGATCATCCGGTAAGCCGTGGCGCGCTGTGCCCGAAAGGGGCCGGTTTGCTGGACTATGTTCACAGTGAAGATCGCCTACGCTATCCGGAATACCGCGCGCCGGGTTCCGACAAGTGGCAGCGCATTAGCTGGGATGACGCTTTCACTCGTATTGCTAAATTAATGAAAGCCGACCGCGACGCCAACTTTATTGAAAAGAATGAGCAGGGCGTCACGGTTAACCGCTGGCTCTCTACCGGAATGCTGTGCGCCTCGGCGGCCAGCAATGAAACGGGTATGCTGACGCAGAAGTTTGCGCGTTCTCTCGGTATGCTGGCGGTAGATAACCAGGCGCGCGTTTGACACGGACCAACGGTAGCAAGTCTTGCTCCAACATTTGGTCGCGGTGCGATGACCAACCACTGGGTGGATATTAAAAACGCCAACGTCGTGATGGTGATGGGCGGCAATGCCGCAGAAGCGCATCCGGTGGGTTTCCGCTGGGCGATGGAAGCGAAAAACAATAACGATGCGACGCTGATTGTCGTTGATCCACGCTTTACGCGTACGGCGTCGGTGGCGGATATCTATGCGCCAATACGTTCCGGTACAGACATTACCTTTCTGTCCGGCGTTTTGCTGTACCTGATCGAAAATAACAAAATCAACGCTGAATACGTTAAGCATTACACCAACGCCAGCCTGCTGGTGCGGGATGATTTTGCCTTTGATGACGGTCTTTTCAGCGGCTATGACGCCCAAAAGCGTCAGTACGATAAATCCTCCTGGAACTACCAGTTCGATGAAAACGGCTATGCCAAACGTGATGAAACGTTGACGCACCCACGCTGTGTGTGGAATTTGCTGAAGCAGCACGTTTCGCGCTATACGCCGGACGTCGTGGAAAACATTTGCGGTACGCCGAAAGCAGACTTCCTGAAGGTGTGTGAGGTGTTGGCCTCTACCAGCGCTCCGGATCGCACTACCACCTTCCTGTATGCGCTGGGCTGGACGCAACATACCGTCGGGGCGCAGAACATCCGTACTATGGCGATGATCCAGTTGCTGCTCGGCAATATGGGGATGGCTGGCGGCGGTGTGAACGCCTTGCGCGGCCACTCTAATATTCAGGGGTTAACGGATTTAGGACTGCTCTCCACCAGCCTGCCGGGTTACCTGACGCTACCGTCAGAAAAACAGGCCGATCTGCAAACTTATCTGGCAGCGAATACCCCCAAAGCGACGCTGGCCGATCAGGTCAACTACTGGGGTAATTATCCTAAGTTCTTCGTCAGCCTGATGAAATCTTTCTATGGCGATGCGGCGCAGAAAGAGAATGACTGGGGCTTTGCCTGGCTGCCTAAGTGGGATCAGTCCTATGACGTGATCAAATATTTCAACATGATGGATAGCGGGAAAGTCACCGGCTATTTCTGTCAGGGCTTTAACCCGGTGGCGTCCTTCCCGGACAAAAACAAAGTGGTGCAAAGCTTAAGCAAACTGAAGTATCTGGTCGTTATCGATCCGCTGGTGACTGAAACGTCAACGTTCTGGCAGAACCACGGCGAATCTAATGATGTTGATCCGACAACGATTCAGACCGAAGTCTTCCGTCTGCCGTCTACCTGTTTTGCGGAAGAGGATGGCTCTATCGCTAACTCCGGTCGCTGGTTACAGTGGCACTGGAAAGGTCAGGACGCGCCGGGCGAAGCGCGTAACGACGGCGAGATTCTGGCCGGTATTTACCATCGTCTGCGTGAAATGTATCGCGCAGAAGGCGGTAAAGGCGCCGAACCACTATTGAAGATGAGCTGGAACTACAAGCAGCCGGATGAACCGCATTCGGAAGAAGTGGCGAAAGAGAACAACGGCTATGCGCTGGAAGATCTCTATGACGCCAACGGTACACTGCTTGCCAGGAAAGGCCAGTTGTTGAGCAGTTTTGCATTACTGCGCGATGACGGTACGACATCCTCCTCCTGCTGGATTTATACCGGTAGCTGGACGGAGCAGGGCAACCAGATGTCCAGACGTGATAACGCCGACCCGTCAGGGCTTGGCAATACACTGGGTTGGGCGTGGGCGTGGCCGCTAAACCGTCGCGTATTGTATAACCGCGCTTCGGCGGACCCGCAGGGTAAACCGTGGGATCCAAAACGGATGCTGATCCAGTGGAACGGCGCGAAGTGGACAGGGAACGATATTCCGGACTTTAACAACGCGGCGCCGGGGAGCGGGACCAATCCGTTTATCATGCAGCCGGAAGGGCTGGGACGTCTGTTTGCTATTGATAAAATGGCGGAAGGGCCGTTCCCTGAACACTACGAGCCGATGGAAACGCCGCTGGGCACTAACCCGCTGCACCCGAATGTGGTCTCGAACCCGGCGGCGCGTCTGTATGAAGAAGATGCGCTGCGCATGGGTAAGAAGGAGCAGTTTCCGTACGTGGGCACGACTTACCGCCTCACAGAGCATTTCCATACCTGGACCAAACATGCGCTACTTAACGCTATCGCTCAGCCGGAACAGTTTGTGGAGATCAGTGAGACGCTGGCGGCAGCGAAAGGTATTGCTAACGGCGACTATGTGAAGGTGAGCAGTAAACGCGGGTTTATTCGCGCGGTCGCGGTGGTAACTCGTCGTCTTCGCACCCTGCATGTCAACGGTCAGCAGGTTGAAACGGTGGGGATCCCGATTCACTGGGGCTTTGAGGGTGTCGCGCGCAAAGGCTATATCGCCAATACTCTGACGCCAAATGTCGGTGATGCCAACTCGCAAACGCCGGAATACAAAGCGTTTTTAGTTAACATCGAGAAGGCGTAAGGGAGGCGAACATATGTCTATGGAAACGCAGGACATTATTAAACGGTCCGCAACAAACGCCATCACGCCGCCTCCGCAGGCGCGTGATTACAAAGCCGAAGTCGCGAAACTGATCGACGTCTCCTCCTGTGTCGGCTGTAAAGCCTGCCAGGTAGCCTGTTCTGAATGGAACGATATTCGCGATAACGTTGGTCATTGTGTCGGGGTGTACGATAACCCTGCCGATCTCAGCGCCAAGTCCTGGACGGTGATGCGCTTTACCGAAACCGAGCAGAACGGCAAGCTGGAGTGGCTGATTCGTAAAGATGGTTGTATGCACTGTGAAGATCCAGGCTGTCTTAAAGCCTGTCCATCTGCCGGGGCTATCATCCAGTACGCGAACGGGATTGTTGATTTTCAATCTGAACACTGTATCGGCTGTGGTTACTGTATCGCCGGGTGTCCGTTTAATATTCCGCGCCTCAACAAAGAGGACAACCGCGTTTATAAATGTACGCTCTGCGTCGATCGCGTCAGCGTGGGCCAGGAACCGGCCTGCGTCAAAACTTGTCCGACCGGGGCTATTCACTTCGGCACCAAAAAAGAGATGCTGGAACTGGGTGAGCAACGCGTGGAGAAGTTAAAAGCGCGCGGCTTTGAACATGCCGGTATCTACAACCCGCAGGGCGTTGGCGGTACGCACGTCATGTATGTGCTGCACCATGCCAATCAGCCGGAGTTGTACCACGGCTTGCCGAAAGATCCGCAGATCGATACCTCAATCAATCTGTGGAAAGGGGCGCTAAAACCGCTGGCCGCAGCGGGCTTTATCGCCACTTTCGCCGGTCTGATTTACCACTACATCGGTATTGGCCCGAATAAAGAAACGGACGACGATGAGGAGGATCATCATGAGTAAGTCGAAAATGATTGTGCGCACGAAATTTGTCGACCGCGCCTGTCACTGGACGGTGGTGATCTGCTTCTTCCTGGTAGCGCTGTCGGGGATTTCGTTTTTCTTCCCGACGCTACAATGGTTGACGCAAACTTTCGGCACGCCGCAGATGGGACGTATTTTGCACCCGTTCTTCGGTATTGCCATCTTCATCGCGCTGATGTTTATGTTCGTGCGTTTCGTCCACCACAACATCCCGGATAAAAAAGACATTCCGTGGCTGAAAAATATTGTCGAAGTATTGAAAGGCAATGAGCATAAGGTGGCGGATGTCGGCAAATACAATGCCGGACAGAAGATGATGTTCTGGTCCATTATGAGCATGATTTTTGTGCTGCTGGTGACTGGCGTGATTATCTGGCGTCCGTATTTCGCGCAGTATTTCCCCATGCAGGTGGTGCGTTATAGCCTGTTAATTCATGCGGCGGCGGGCATTATTTTAATGCACGCGATCCTCATCCATATGTATATGGCGTTTTGGGTGAAAGGCTCGATTAAAGGCATGATCGAAGGGAAGGTCAGCCGTCGCTGGGCGAAGAAACATCACCCACGCTGGTATCGTGAAATCGAGAAGGCGGAAGCAAAAAAAGAGAGCGAAAAAGGTATTCAGTAATTCTTTCGCGATCTGATAAACAAGGCGCTATCCTCGTAGCGCCTTGTTTTCATCTGCGGCCTGTTATCAAACCTACTCAGACGACCGCAGCAAATCGTTTAACGACGGAAATCGATGACCATACGGCCACGAATTTGCCCTTGTTCCATCTCTTTAAAAATAACGTTGATATCTTCAAGCGGACGTAAAGCGACTTTTGGCACGACTTTTCCTTCCGCCGCGAACTGGAAGGCTTCGGTCAGATCCTGGCGTGTCCCCACCAACGAACCGACAACCTGAATGCCATCCAGCACCAGGCGAGGGATATCAAGGTTCATGGCTTCTGGCGGCAGTCCGACTGCCACCACGCGGCCTCCGGCGCGAACGGCATCTACTGCGGAATTAAACGCCGCCTTAGCGACCGCGGTAACCACCGCTGCGTGCGCGCCACCGGTTTTTTCCTGCACAATTTTAGCCGCATCTTCCGTACGTGAATTAATGGTCAGATCTGCGCCCATTTCCTCGGCCAGTTTCAGTTGTCCATCATTGACATCAATGGCGATCACTTTCGCATTGAAAACGTTTTTCGCGTACTGCAAGGCCAGATTACCCAGACCGCCCAGACCGTAGATGGCAATCCACTGGCCAGGTTTAATATGAGAAATCTTCACCGCTTTATAGGTGGTAACGCCCGCGCAGGTAATACTACTTGCCGCCGCAGAGTCCAGACCTTCCGGTACTTTCACCGCATAATCCGCGACGACAATACACTCTTCGGCCATGCCGCCATCTACCGTGTAACCGGCATTTTTCACGTTGCGGCATAAGGTTTCATTGCCCGTATTGCAATACTCACAGTGTCCGCATCCTTCATAAAACCACGCGACACTCGCGCGATCGCCAGGTTTCAGCGAGGTGACACCGGGACCGACTTCCGCCACGACGCCAATGCCTTCGTGTCCCAGAATGACGCCGGTTTTGTCACCGAAATCTCCGTTTTTCACGTGTAGATCGGTATGGCATACGCCGCAGCACTCCATTTTTAGCAAAGCTTCACCGTGGCGAAGGGGACGCAGCGTTTTCTCAGTAACATCAACCTGATGATCTTGTGTGACAACAGCAGCTTTCATAACCTTCTCCTTTTATTAATAGTGAACTGCATAGCAGGTAATAGCAGGTAAGGTGCTATTACCTCTTTAGGATTAATATTTCTGATGAGTTATGCAAGGCGGCAGAAATACAATGTAATAGTTTAGCCAGGATTATCCTGATAAATCCCCGTTCAATACATAAAGGTGGCTAATATTAGTAGCTTGACAAATAAGCAGGGAAAGGAATTCAGGTGTGTCGACAGACTCGCCAAAACTAAAGAAGAAAGTGATATCCGGCGGCATTCACCGCCGGGTACGTATTAAATGGAAGTCCGACGGTAGTCGCGGTATTCCGGTTTCCAGAAGTTATCGTCAATCGCCTGTTGCAGCGCTTCCGCAGAGGTTTTCACCGCTACGCCTTGTTGCTGCGCCATTTTGCCTACGGCAAAAGCGATAGCGCGCGACACAACCTGGATGTCTTTAAGCGCTGGCAACACTAATCCTTCGCCGTTATTGACCAGCGGAGAATGTTTCGCCAGCGTCTCACTGGCTGACATCAGCATTTCATCAGTAATGCGCGATGCGCCGGAAGCGATAACCCCCAGACCGATGCCGGGGAAAATATAGGCGTTATTACATTGTGCGATCGGATAAACCTTATCTTTCCAGATGACCGGCGAGAATGGGCTGCCGGTTGCCACCAGCGCGTTGCCTTCCGTCCAGGCGATAATGTCCTGTGGCGTGGCCTCCACGCGAGAGGTGGGATTAGAGAGCGGCATGACGATCGGGCGAGGGCAATGCTTATGCATCTCGCGGATGATCTCTTCAGTAAAGAGCCCGGTCTGGCCGGAAACCCCGATCAGAATATCCGGCTTCACGTTACGCACCACATCCAGCAGCGACAGCACGTCATTTTCGGTATCCCAGTTCTGGAGATTGTCGCATTTCTGCACCAGTTTTGCCTGGAACGGCAATAAATTAGGCATCCGGTCCGTCAACAGGCCGAAGCGATCGACCATAAAAACGTTCTGTCGGGCGGCATCTTCGCTTAAACCTTCACGCTGAGTCTGCGCGATGATTTGTTCAGCAATCCCACATCCGGCGGAACCCGCGCCGAGAAAAACGATTTTCTGCTCGCTAAGCTGACTGCCGGCAGCGCGGCTGGCGGCGATCAACGTACCAACGGTCACGGCTGCGGTGCCCTGAATATCATCGTTAAAGGAGCAAATCTCATCACGATAGCGCGTCAACAGCGGCATTGCGTTTTTCTGCGCGAAATCTTCAAACTGTAGCAGGATATCTGGCCAGCGCTGCTTAACGGCCTGAATAAACTCATCGACAAACGCATAATACTCATCGTCGGTAATGCGCGGATGACGCCAGCCCATGTAAAGCGGATCGTTGAGTAACTGTTGATTGTTGGTGCCGACATCCAGCACAACGGGAAGGGTATAGGCCGGACTAATGCCGCCGCAGGCGGTGTATAATGACAGCTTACCGATAGGGATCCCCATCCCGCCGATGCCCTGATCGCCAAGCCCCAGAATCCGCTCGCCATCCGTCACCACAATAACTTTAATGTTGTGGTTAGGCACATTCTGCAAAATGTCGTCCATATTGTGACGGTTCGGATAAGAGATAAATACGCCGCGCGCCCGGCGATAAATCTCAGAGAAGCGCTCACAGGCCGCGCCCACGGTCGGGGTATAGATAACCGGCATCATCTCTTCAAGATGGTTTTGCACCAGTCGATAAAAGAGCGTTTCGTTGGTATCCTGGATGTTACGCAGGTAAATATGTTTATCGATTTCTGTTTTAAACCCCTGATACTGGAGCCAGGCGCGTTCGGCCTGTTCTTCAATCGACTCGACGACCTCCGGCAGCAGCCCTGACAAATTGAAGTTGCGGCGTTCTTCTACGCTAAAAGCGCTGCCTTTGTTTAACAGGGGGAATTCCAGCAATACAGGGCCAGCGTAAGGGATATAAAGGGAACGTGCTTTCTTGGTTGTAGTTTCCATGTTACTCACTCTTTTTCGAATAACTGTCCCTGGCACCGTCGTTTATCATCATATATTGCCTTCCACCAGGGAACCGATCCTGAGTATAAAGCATTGTGAGACGTTAAGGTCATTCCTATAAACAAAAACACCATTGCAGATGCAATGGTGTTTAACGTCATTTCAGGACTGTACGATTACTTTTGGCTGTCGGCGCGGCGCTTTCTGCCGGTTGGGTTATTCACCACGCTGCTGGTGTCGCCTTCAGTAACAACCTTACGCTGGTTGGAAATTCTGTAATCCAGTCCAAGTATATGACGAGCCTGACGGTTCGATTTCATGTTAACTCCTCAATCCTGTTGCTAGTTTTAAGGACAAATTCGCTTACGCGAAAGAAACGTAACCCCTAAGGTTGCCGATACAGCATAGCAGGTTTTACAGAGTCGGGTGCTGCCCGCTTACCACATAGTTGATGGTCTGCTGGTAGATGTCACTGAGGATGTCATTGTCGGAAGCCTCAACCCATTTGGTCAGCTCCATTAAAATATCATCTTCGGTGACAACGCCTAACTCCGCGCGTAATCCTTGTTCAATCGCGTTGACCAGGGCCGGTTGTGCTGCTGAGGTATTTGCTGAGTGATAAGTAAACATATAATGCCTCCGTGAACATGTATTTATTTAGTACGGCTCGCAGAAAATTAATTCGTATTCAGCATGGCAAATATTTTTGCGGCTGTGGTTAAGATTAGTCCTGGAGTTATTTTAACGCAAGGCGGAACTCTAATTGTTTACCGCAGAAGAAAATATATTACGTTTGCCAATTACATATCCTCATACAAATAGTGGTCAATTAATATACATTTAAAATGCTACTTATTGCGATTTTTATCATTTATTACAATGGGATGGGATAAATCTTAATATACATTAAAATATACATAATGAAATGCGCCTCCAGAAGAAAAAGTAAGGACAAAAGGAGGGATATATTCTTTAAAGAAAGGGAGGCCTGTTGGTTTAATATTCATCACTGAAAAAGCATACAACTATTTTCTATATCTGAAGTGCGGGTAATCGACAACATGCTACCTCCATCGGCATGGACAACGCAGATTAGCAGCATGGTCTATACTTTATTTTTTGAGCCAACAGGAGAGCAAAAATGACAATCCATAAGAAAGGTCAGGCACACTGGGAAGGCGACATCAAACGAGGTAAAGGTACTGTATCAACAGAAAGCGGCGTGCTTAATCAACAACCGTATGGATTCAATACCCGGTTCGAAGGCGCGCAGGGAACCAACCCGGAAGAGCTAATTGGCGCCGCACATGCGGCCTGTTTCTCCATGGCGCTATCACTCATGCTGGGAGAGGCTGGATTTACGCCGACATCCATTGACACCACCGCTGACGTATCGCTTGATAAGGTGGAGGCGGGCTTCGCCATTACCAAAATTGCGCTACAAAGCAAAGTTGCGGTAGCAGATATTGATGCTTCAACTTTCGATCAAATCATCCAGAAAGCAAAAGCCGGGTGCCCGGTATCGCAGGTTCTGAATGCGGAAATCACCCTCGACTACCAGCTTAACGCCTGATAACCTCGCCAGCCCGGTAACGACTCTTGTTTATCGGGCTGTTGAATATCGCTTTTTCTCCGTCTCTCATTTTCTTCACGCTATCGGGCGTTAAAAGTAAACAGAGGGAATGAAAATGTATCAGACGTCAGGAACCTCGAGAAGCGTCTTCTTACCGTGCCTTTGTTGGTATTCATTACAGGTGTTAATCATTTTCTTTGCAGCTCCTTTTAGTAAAGAAAGCATTAAATCATCATAATCAACGTAGAATCTGGTTGTTTCGGTTTCCGTTTTTATCTCCCCAATTGCTGCTATTTCAGTGGCTAATTTCAATTTTGCCGCATCGATATCTTTATTCGCTTGTTTCACTGTGGCTGATAAGCTAGTAAAGAAATTTTGCACTGCTTTTAGCCTGTTATTCAATTCTGGAATCAATTTCCCTTCAATCACGCCCGCAGCAATAGAATAGGAAATAATTAATCCAAACGGACCGGCGACTATGCCTGCTGCAGCACCGGCATAAGCTTCCTTACGAATTCTATCCACCTGTGACTGGAAATAAATACTTTTTTCCGAGAAATCATTAGTTAACTGGCTATCTAATGCCAGCAGTTTTCCTGAAGCGTTGTTGAAACTTTGTGAACTTGCCAGGAGAGATTTTTGCGCTTCATTCAGTTTATTGACGCCATCATCTAATATCCTGATGAGAATGTCTTTCTGGGCTGATGCTTTTTTCTCATTATATTCATCAAATAGTAAAATATACGCTGAGAGTAATTGCGTCACGACACCACACCATTCATAAACAGTTTGTGTCGCTTCAAAATATTTGTCCTGGCTGTCCATAAGCAAAACTTTAATATCACCAACTAAAACAGAAGCTTCCTGCGAGTACTCCTGTTTAAAACGGCTTAACTCTTTTATGGTTTCATCAAAGGTCTTCCAGGGGATGACCTGGTCGAGGTATTTGTTATAAAAATCTAATGCCCCATCTGCGGTTTCGATCGCGCTTTTAACTACCTCTACAGTTTGTTCTGCAAATATTCCGGTCATAATCATTTGCCTCTTTAAATATATAAATTGCAATTAAGCTATTGTTTTATAACTTATTTCTACCTATTACCTCCAGACAGCTTTTGTAGCTTAAGTTAACATTCCAGAAGCTGGAAATACTGCCAGCTTCCTGCTTATCTACGCAGGGTACGATTACTCTGCTGCATTTTCTCCAGAATACGGCCAAAAGAAACTGTTTTGCTTCCTACTTTCACCATCCCATCTTCCGGTAAGTAGCTAAATTTGACGTACAGTATATTGTTGCTGGTTTTATCTTTTGGCTTCATAGCCAAAATAGCTTGCTGTAATGCTTTTAGGTCGGCGGGGATTCCCACCGCATCGGTGATATCGGTACCGGGCACAAATTTCGATACCTGATCAACAGTTTGAGTCAATATATCCTGCAGCGGAAATAAGCCGGTAAAACGTTGTTTGGGTTTATATTTTGTCACTCCCATATAAATGTCAGGTAGACCTTTAATGTGGTTTTCAATACTGCGAGTTTTATTTTGCAACATAAATTCGCTAATCTCTACCGGAGAGCCAATCAATACCAGCGGTTTCACTCCTGCACCTTTTTCGGAAAAGAGATAGTTGTTATTGCTGCTTTTTACTGCTTTCTGCAACTCGCCACGATCCATGATTAAGCTGTAATATTTACCCTCTTTCACAACAGGTTTGGGTTCACGCCACATATTGATATCGCCAGCTTGTGCCATACTGGATACCATCATGTAACCGAAAAACGCCAATGTTACGGATAGTTTCATTAACTTTACCTTTTTAATTAGCCAAAAAAAATAGCACTCGTAAAAAGTATAAAGCCGTGGTTGCAACAAAACTTAAACGTCGCTCACTTCACCGATAAGCATTTATTTATCTTAATTATATAAATTTCCTTCCTAATAATACCTGAATTATTACCCTTTGGATTCAACTGCTTGCAGTTATAGTGCTAAATAACAATAAATCTACTGGAAGTATACAGTTTGTGTACGAAAGGTGTTTTTTATGATTACGGAAACCTGAAATTGTCCGACTATCTGTAAATGCTATGAAATTGTATTGTAGATCCGATTGCGCCCGGTGCTGATGACTACCGGGGCAATAGTGGTTGGTTTAGCCCTGATAGGGTTCGCCAGCGGCGTAAACGCCGCAAGCCGTTTTGGTCAGGGTTGGTGGTTGCCTCCGGAATGCTGACAGGCAATCTGTTCTACGATGTTTGTTCTGCCCACCGTTTGTGTCTGGCTGGCGCGCGATCGCGACGGCATGTCAGAGCGAAGTTCTCTTTCATCAGCTCAACGTAGTGCATACCACATCAGTGGCTATTGTCGTGGTCTACTTTTTCGCCCTAAAATCTGCTCGCCATGTTGCTTTATTCATCAAACATCAAAATCAGTCAACGTAAATATCAATAATAGCCATATCACGGAGGGTGATCTTTATTCCTGAGAGAGGAGGGGTATTATTTTCTGCGTTCTACATTAACGGGTTAACGCGCAGATGTAGAGGTTATTTATATAATTATTGGAGCAACAACAATGAATAAATTCTCCCTTGCTACAGCAGGTATTATCGTGGCAGCGCTGGTAACCAGTGTTAGCGTGAATGCGGCAACAGATACTACTAAAACAAACGTTACGCCTAAAGGTATGAGCTGCCAGGAGTTTGTTGACCTCAATCCGCAGACGATGGCGCCAGTCGCTTTCTGGGTGCTGAATGAAGATGAAGATTTTAAAGGCGGGGACTACGTTGATTTCCAGGAAACTGAGACGACAGCAGTGCCGCTAGCCGTTGAGCTTTGTAAGAAAAACCCGCAAAGTGAATTAAGCAAAATAAAAGACGAAATCAAGAAAGAACTCTCAAAATAAGAGTAAACTGATATCAAAACCCGGCCTGTGTGTCGGGTTTTACTATTTGTGACACCGTCACAAATAACATCTTCCATTTCTTCTACCAATCACGTGGTATTGCACTATTTTCATTAGAGCCCTTTCACTATATGGAGACCTAATGAAAATTTTACCGCTGGCACTCTTTATCATTCCTTTTCTGGCCGGATGTGGCGCCAATAATACGCCGCCGCAAACGCCTATTCCTGGGGAAAAAACCTCTGCCAAATTACGTACCCTGGAAACAGGCGCGGCGGCTATTCAATCCAGACCACCTGTCGAGGCCATCAGTACCTACCTTGACGGGTTCCATTTTTATAGCGGTGATAAAAACGGACAGATGGAAGCGCACCATTACGTTACCGTCCTGAACGAAGATGTCATGCAGGCGGTGATTTACGACGGCAATACGAAAAACGCGCGCCTGATGGGGGTGGAGTACATTATCAGCGAACGTTTATTTAAAACGCTTCCTCCCGAGGAGAAAAAACTGTGGCACAGCCACCAGTACGAGGTGAAATCCGGTAGCCTGGTGGCGCCTGGCTTACCGCAGGTCGCTGATAACGCGTTGATGAGTAAGATTGTTAATACTTATGGCAAGACCTGGCACACCTGGCATACCGACCGGGATAAAACCCTGCCAATGGGTATCCCTGCGCTGATGATGGGCTTTACTGGCGACGGGCAGCTTGACCCCGCGCTGCTGGCCGATCGGGATCGCCGTCTGGGAATTGATACCCAGGCCATTAAACGCGAGCGGCAGGATCTGCCTGAGCATCCCGTTGTTAAAGGGGCTAACGCCTGGGAGCAGGGGGAGGTTATCCAGCTACAGCGTGTTCAGGGCTCTGGCGAACACGGGCGAGGCGATACCGCGCACTTCGGTACATCTGAGCAATCCCGACAATAATTCCACGGTTTTACACGCAGATAGGAAAAAGAATGCCTGTTAAGTGACGGTGTCACGTAAAGATTAGCCCCATAGTCTATGCTTGTTCTTCGGATGTTGTAGAAGTTATGGGTTAAACGGAGCGACAAATGAGTTCAAAAATTTTTTGCAAAAGCTGGGGGGCTGAATATATCGCCGCTGATGTTGTCCGCTTTCGTCTTTGGGCCACCGGTCAGCAAAAGGTTATGCTCAGGCTTGCGGGTAAAGACCAGGAAATGCAGGCGAGCGGTGACGGCTGGTTTACGCTGGACGTCTCCGGGGTGATGCCAGGTACGGAGTATAACTTTGTACTCAGCGATGGCATGGTGGTCCCCGATCCGGCTTCCCGCGCCCAAAAAACTGACGTCAACGGTCCGTCATATGTGGTTGATCCAGGCAGCTACACGTGGCGCAACACCGGGTGGAAAGGTAGCCGTTGGGAGCAGGCCGTGGTGTATGAGATGCATACAGGCACGTTCACTCCGGAAGGCACCTTCCGCGCCGCAATAGCGAAGCTGCCTTATCTCGCTGAACTCGGCGTTACCGTTATTGAAGTGATGCCCGTTGCGCAATTTGGCGGCGAGCGTGGCTGGGGCTATGACGGCGTACTGCTTTACGCGCCGCATTCTGCCTATGGGACGCCGGATGATTTCAAGGCGTTTATTGACGCCGCGCATGGGTATGGTCTTTCCGTTGTCCTGGATATTGTGCTGAACCATTTCGGCCCGGAGGGAAATTATTTACCGCTATTGGCACCGGCGTTTTTCCACAAAGATCGCATGACGCCGTGGGGAAATGGTATCGCCTATGATGTCGACGCCGTGCGGCGCTATATCATCGAGGCGCCGTTATACTGGCTGACAGAATACCATCTCGACGGCTTACGCTTTGACGCTATCGATCAGATTGAGGACAGTAGCGCCAGGCATGTGCTGGTTGAAATCGCACAACGTATTCGGGAAGACATTACCGACAGGCCCATTCATCTGACTACCGAAGATAACCGCAATATTATTTCTCTGCATCCCCGAGATCAGGATGGCAATGCGCCGCTGTTTACCGCCGAATGGAATGACGATTTTCATAATGCCGTCCACGTTTTTGCGACCGGAGAGACCCAGGCCTACTACAACGATTTTGCTGATGCCCCGGAAAAACACCTCGCAAGAGCGCTGGCCGAAGGATTCGCTTATCAGGGAGAAATTTCACCACAAACCGGCGAACCTCGCGGCGTAAAAAGTACCGGACAACCCCCGGTCGCTTTTGTGGATTTTATTCAGAATCACGATCAGGTCGGTAACCGCGCCCAGGGCGACAGACTGATAACCCTGGCGGGTGCTGAACGAACAAAAGTATTGCTCGCCACGTTGCTGCTTTCACCGCATATTCCGCTGCTTTTTATGGGCGAAGAGTATGGCGAAAGCCGTCCTTTTCTTTTTTTTACCGATTTCCATGGGGATTTAGCCCGCGCCGTTTGTGAAGGTCGCGCAAAAGAGTTTGCCGATCATGCAGGGGAAAATGTTCCGGACCCGAATGCGCCAGAGACCTTTCAACGCTCAAAACTTAACTGGAAGCAACAGCACAGTGAAGAGGGTAAAGCGTGGCTGGCGTTTACCCGCGAACTACTGCTTTTGCGCCAGAAACATATCGTGCCGCTGTTGTCCGCTGCCCGTGAGAGCTCAGGAACGGTATTGCAAACCGCGCCCGGGTTTATTGCCGTTAGCTGGCGTTTTCCGGGAGGAACACTGTCACTGGCGCTGAATATTAGCGCCACGACGGTATTGCTGCCCGATTTACCGGGTAAGACCCTCTTCGCCTGGCCGAATGAATCCACCGGGTCGCTTTCCCAACATTCTCTTATTGTCCGCTTAGCCCAGGGAGAGTCTGCATCATGATCCCAACTGCAACGTATCGCCTTCAGTTTCGTAATGGCATGACCTTCGATCGCGCTGCGGCGCTGGTGCCTTACCTTAAAAATCTGGGTATCAGCCATCTTTATGCCTCACCCATCTTTACCGCCACCAAAGCGTCAACGCATGGTTATGATGTCACCGATGCGAATGAGATTGAGCCCTCTATTGGCGGGCGCGAAGGATTTGAAAGACTGGTGGCCGAACTTAAAGCGCAAGGTCTGGGATTGATCATCGATATTGTGCCTAATCACATGGCCAGCTCGCTGGAAAACGCCTGGTGGCGCGACGTGCTTGAATATGGCAAGGAGAGCCATTACGCGCGCCATTTCGATATTGACTGGTCGCGCCGACTGACGCTGCCTTTTTTAGGCGACACGTTTGACGCCGTGCTGGAAAACGGAGAAATTGCGATCAAGCCCGATCCCGCTACGGGTAAACCCGCGTTCGCCTATTATGATAACTATTATCCGCTTGCGCCGGCGACGTGGCAGGGGCGCGAGGCTGAAATACTGGCGCTTACCGATAAAGCCGCCATTGCTGATTTGCATGAGCGCCAGCCGTGGAAATTAATGTCCTGGCGCGATGCCGCTCGCTCGCTCTCATATCGGCGTTTCTTTGAGGTCACAGGGCTGGTAGGAATGCGGGTGGAAGATAAAACCGTCTTCGACGATACACATCGGCTGATTCTGGAGCTGGTCAGAACGGGGGCGGTTGACGGTTTACGTATCGATCATATCGACGGCCTTGCCGATCCGAAAGCCTATCTTGCGCGTTTACGTCAGGAAGTGGGGCCGGCGTGCTATATCACCGTGGAAAAAATTCTCGCTAAAGGCGAGCAACTTCCTGATGACTGGCCGGTTTCCGGCACCACAGGCTATGAATTTATCGCCTCGCTGGCGGAGGTGCTGGTTGACGATGAGCAGATAGACAATTTGCGCCAGGCTTACGAGACCGTTAAAGGCGCGCCAGTGGATATGCGGGCGGAATTACGGGCGGCTAAATTGCTGATGGTCGATCGCAATTTCGAGGGGGAATTTACCCGGCTGCTCGCACTTGCGCTGTCGATTGCCAGCGAGCTACAGATCGCACAGGAAGAGAGCGTCGTTCGGCAGGCGTTACGCGAGTTATTAATTGCCTTTCCCGTATATCGCACTTACGGCACGGCAGAAGGGCTACCGCCGACCGATATTTGCCTGTTACACCGTATTGTGGAACGGGTAAAGACGCTTGAAAACCCTCCGCAGCCAGAAGCGCTTACATTTCTGAGCCGTCTTCTTACCGGCGATGTTCCCGCCTCCAGCCAGGAGGAGGCAACACAGTTTCGCGTTCGGTTCCAGCAACTCACCGGTCCGCTGATGGCGAAATCGGTAGAGGATACGCTTTTCTTTCGTCAAAACATGGGACTGGCGTTAAATGAAGTCGGCGCCGAGCCCGTCACGCATCACTTCTCCATCGAACGCTTTCACCATGAGATGAAAACCCGACAGGCGCGACAGCCTGATGCGCTATCCGGTACGTCGACCCACGATACCAAGCGAGGCGAGGATGCGCGAGCACGCCTGTATACGCTTACCGAAGCGCCGGAACAGTGGAGCGAATGCCTTGCCCGCTGGCGGCAGATGAACCAGACCCATGTCAAATTTTTGAATGATGGCACTGCGCCAAAATCGGCGGATACGTGGATGTTATATCAGGCGCTGACCGGCGTCTGGCCCCCGATGCTACAACCACAGGACGAAACAGGTTTAAACGCGCTGAAAACACGCTTTGAAGCTTTTGTGGAGAAAGCGCTACGCGAAGCGAAGCTACGTACCGATTGGGTGGACAGTAATGAGGCTTACGAAACGGCAATGCTTGATTACGCCCGTTATTTACTGGCGCCGGATAATCAGACATTTTTGCAGGATTTTTATCGTTCCTTGCAACCCTTCATCCGCGCAGGGCTGGTTAACAGCCTGACGCAGACCGTTATCAAATTAACCGCGCCGGGAGTACCTGATATCTATCAGGGAAGCGAGGCGTTGAATTTTAGTCTTGTCGATCCCGACAACCGCCGCGAACCGGATTTCGCCACGCTGGCGCAGCAGTTAGACCAACTGACGCCGGGAGTTTTCTCGCGCGAAGAGAGTTGGCTGAATGGGCAGGTGAATCAGTATGTCACCGCTGCATTACTGCGTCTGCGTCAGCAGAATCATGAGCTCTTCCGTTTTGGCGACTATATACCGCTGCGGGCTGTTGGTCAGCGTGCCGACAAGGTCATCGCTTACGCCAGAGTCAATCATGATGATGCGCTGATTGTTGTTGCGCCCCGACTGGTGTTCGCCGAATGTGACGGCTTATTGTCACAATCGCATAGCGGTTTCTGGTCAGGAACCGACATTATTATACCCGGACAGCTTAATCAGCGTCGTTATCGCAATGTGCTTACCCAGGAGAGGTTAATGCCTGGTGAACACCTGTCGTTGGCCTCACATCAGGGCGGCGTACTGGTTTTAATGAGCGACTGAGTTTATGTGTTGATGTGCCGTGACAGGACAACGTTTACCGTGGGTGGAGAAAGAGAATGACAACAAACAGGGCTTTTGAAATCAGATCAGGATACAACCATACGCTTGGCGCAAATTATGACGGCGAAGGTGTGAATTTCGCTATTTTTTCCGCCCATGCGGAACGCGTCGAGCTTTGCCTTTACGATCCGAGCGGGGAGCATGAAATCGCTCGTCTGGAGTTACCGGAATATACCGACGAAATATGGCACGGCTATGTCCCGAAGTTGCAGCCCGGCGCGCTGTATGGGTACCGCGTTTACGGTCCTTATGACCCGGAAAATGGTCATCGTTTTAACCCCAACAAGCTGCTTATTGACCCTTATGCCCGTGAGCTGGTGGGCGATATTCAGTGGAACGATGCGCATTTCGCGTATCAATTACTTCATGACGATAAAGATTTGACCTTTGATGACCAGGATAGCGCGCCATTTACGCCTAAATGCCGGGTGATTGATCCGGCTGAGGCGAATTGGGAGGATAGACAACGGCCTTCCATACCGTGGTCGAACGCCATTATTTATGAAACGCATGTAAAAGGCTTTACCCAGCTTAATTCCGCGATCCCTGAGCCTCTACGCGGTACGTTTGAGGGCATGGGGCATAAAGCCAGCGTGGATTACATTAAAAGTCTGGGTATTACCTCCGTCGAGCTTTTACCCGTTCACTGGTTCCCGGACGATCAGCATCTGCTCGATAAAGGACTGAAAAATTTCTGGGGATACAACTCGCTGGGCTTTTTTGCGCCGGCGACGCGCTACTATGGTCCAAAAGGTATTCAGGGATTCCGCGATATGGTGCGCGCTTTCCATGATGCCGGCATCGAAGTGATACTGGATGTGGTCTATAACCATACGGCAGAAGGGAATGAACTTGGTCCCACGCTGTCATTTAAAGGTATCGATAACTTCTCTTACTATCGCACCATGCCCGATCAGCATCGCTATTACATTAACGATACAGGGACAGGTAATACCGTCAATACCTCTCATCCACGGGTACTGCAAATGGTGATGGATTCCCTTCGCTATTGGGCGGAGTCAATGCATGTCGACGGCTTTCGTTTTGATTTGGGCACCATTCTTGGTCGTGAGCCGGAAGGCTTTGATCAGAGAGGCGGTTTTTTTGATGCGGTAACGCAAGACCCGGTGCTGGCAAAACTGAAACTGATTGGCGAACCCTGGGATATCGGACCGGGCGGCTATCAGGTTGGCGGCTTTCCACCAGGGTGGGGCGAATGGAATGATAAATACCGCGATACGGTACGCGAATACTGGAAAGGTGACAACGTCACAAATGATTTCGCCGCACGCCTGCTGGGTTCCGGCGATCTCTATGATTTGCGCGGCCGTCGCCCCTGGTCAAGCGTTAACTTTATTACTGCCCATGACGGCTTCACGCTGAACGATCTGGTGTCTTATAACGACAAACATAATGAAGCCAATGGCGAAGATAATAATGACGGGCATAATGATAACCGCTCCTGTAACTATGGCGCAGAAGGGCCAACCGACGACGAGGGCATCAATGCGATACGCGAGCAACAGAAACGCAATTTCCTGACCACCTTGCTTTTCTCGCACGGCACGCCGATGTTATTAGCGGGCGATGAGTTTGGCCGCAGTCAGATGGGCAATAATAATGGCTACTGTCAGGACAGTGAAATATCGTGGGTCCACTGGGATAATTTGCCGGAAACCGCCAATGCGCTACGAGAGTTTACCCGTCATCTGATTCAACTGCGCGCCACGCAACCGTTGCTGCGCCGGGAGAGCTGGCGTGACGGTCTGGAGATCCGCTGGTTTAACGCCGGCGGAGGGGCGCAGCAATCCGAACAATGGGATGAGGGATCGACCATAGGCGTATGCATTAGTCGTCCCGATCTCCAGCCGGAAGCGGGGATCTGGCATGACGCCTTACTGCTTTTCAATCCGTTTGAAGGCAGCGTACCGTTCCGTATTCCGATGTGGGGAGAAGGCGGCTGGGTACTTGAACTGACGACTGCCGATAACGCGCAGCAGGGAATGCGGATTACCGAAGAAATGGATTTCGATCTGGCCGGGCGCAGTATCGTGTTATTCAGACGCCCCTGATAGTAAAACCGCGCTCCGGACCCAACCGGCCTTGATGGCCGGTTTTTTTACTGGCGCTCAGGCGATATCATGTCGCAGAAATAACACCGTTGTCAGTTTACCGCCCGAAAAATTCATCCGCCTGTTGGTATTCCTTTGATTGTCTTCACCGATATTCGCTTCAGGCCGTCTATTGCCATTTCAAGGTAGGTACGTGGACATCCCAGATTTAAACGGATAAATCCGCAGCCCGCCGGGCCAAAGCCGCTGCCCATTGAAGGAGCAATACCCGCGACATCCGCCATTACCCATTTTAGCTGTTCGTCATCCAGTCCCAGTTTTTTACAATCCATCCATAATAAATAGGTTCCCTGCGCCGGGACAATTCTTGCCCAGGGAAGGTGCTCTGTCGCCTGTTCAACAAACCAGCGGCGGTTTTCCGCCAGGTAATCCAGTAGCGAATCCAGCCACTGTCTGCTTTCATTCCATGCGATAGTCGCCGCCTGAACGGAGAGGGCGTTAAAGACGTCCAGCCCATGAGCGTCCAGACGAGACAGGAATCGCTGGCGAAGCGTAGGATCGGGAATGAGAAAATTAGAAATTCGCAACGACGATAAGCCAAACGTTTTGCTGGCCGCAGTGGCGGAGATGACCCGTTTATGCCAGCGCTCCCCTAAATGCAGTACCGAGGTAAAGGTTTCGCCGGGCAGCAATAGATCGGCCCATATTTCATCCGAGATGAGAGTGACATCATAAGCTTCACATAATAAAAGCAGTTGCTCCAGCTCGTTGGCCGACCAGCAACGCCCGGTTGGATTATGTGGATTACACAAAATCATCAGCGGAGGGCGCTCATGGCGAAACAGCCTTTCCAGTTGGCAAAAATCCATCTGGTAGCCGTCGTCCGGCGACTCGCTAAGGGGATTCTCCAGCAGTTTTCTACCATTAAGCGTGATTATTTTGGCGAAGGAGCCATAGTATGGTCCCTGTACCACTACGCCGTCGCCTGGATGCGTCAACATTTGCACTAAGAGCGCCAACCCTGGTACGACGCCTTCCACGCTGCATACCCATTCCTGTTTTAACGTGAGCTGGTGGCGTGACGAAAACCAGTGAAGCAGGGCGTTAAAATAGGCCTCATCACGTTCACTATAGCCAAATACGCCATGCTCGATTCGCTGATGCAATGCCGCCTGAACCTCAGGCGGGCAGGCAAAATCGAAATCAGAAACCCACATCGGCAGCAGTTTCCCTGCGCCATCGCCAAAGTGACGCTCAATAAAATCCCACTTTACCGAACCAGTATTGTTGCGATTGATAATCTGGTTAAAATCCATCTTGTTTCCTTATTATTCCGTCACTGACGATTGCGGCGACTTTTCTGAGGCGGAGGCAGTTCTGGCAATACCAATTCCGCTAAAACCATAAATTAATGCGAAGAAGATTGCCGCATAGCATTGGATAGCCCAGGGCAGAAGATCAAGCGTGCTAACGCCCAGCGTGGTTGCCATGTAGACGCCAGCCGAGGTCCACGGCAGGAGAGGTTCGATAACGGTACCGGCATCTTCTATCGTCCGTGAAAGGTTTTTAGTATCCAGCCCCATACGACGATAGGCATCTTTAAACAGTTCGGCGGGAACTAACAATGCCAGTTTACCGTCGCTGGTCGCTCCTGTGACCAAAATTGTGGTGCCGATAGTGGCGGCAATGAGTTGACCAACGCTATGAATAATGGTCAGCAGTCGGTTAATGATGATCGTTAACGCGCCGGTTAACGTTAGCGCTCCGGCAAATGAAAAAGCGCAGAAAACTAACAGTATTGTTCCCATCATCGAGAACATTCCGCCCCGGTTTAGCAGGCGTGGAACATCGGCCACGACACCTTCTGCGCCTTGTGGGAACATGGCGATATCAAATCCATCAATGAAAGCGTCCAGTCCCTGTTTGATGCTCAGTCCCTGCATGATGACGCCAAGGAATAAGGCAAGTACGCAGGCGCTTAACATTAATGGGATGACAGGCTTCTTGCGAATTGCGCCCCACAGTACGATCACCGGCGGCAAAATAAGAACAATATTAAAATGGTATAGCGACTCCAGCGAGTGGATGATGTCCGTAACGCGCTGCGGCGTGGCCACCTCGCCCAGCATATTACTGTGTCCGGCGATAAGATAAACCACGGCGGCAAGCAGGAAACTTGGCAGGGTCGTCCAAAGTAAATGCTGAATATGCTCAAACAGAGTAGTGTCTGCGACAATCGCGGCAAAGTTAGTCGAGTCGGACAACGGTGAGATTTTGTCGCCGAAATAAGCGCCAGAAACGACGGCGCCAGCTGCTGCTGCAAGAGACACGTCCAGCCCGGCGGCAACCCCCATTAACGCAACGCCAACCGTCCCGGCGGATCCCCACGATGTACCGGTACAGACGGAGACCACGCTGGTTAAAAAGAAGGCTGCAATCAAAATATATTCCGGGCTTATGAGTTTTAGCCCCCAGTACACCATGTAGGGAATGGTGCCACTAAACATCCAGGTGCCAATCAAACCACCCACGCAGATCAGGATCATGATAACCGGCATTGCTTTAGCCAGCTTATCCACCACTGAGTTGATGATGTCTTCCCAACAGTATCCTTGCCACCATGCAATGCCTGCCGCTACCGCCGCAGAGCACAGAAGGAGCGGTTCGATACGTAGCCCCATGATGCCGTAACCGATAATCAACAATAACAACATGGAGATGACTGGGATTAGCGCTAAACCCAATGACAGCGTTTTCTTCTTGTTTTGTGATGCACTCATAATGGAGCTCCGGTCAGTAAGGTAGCTCAAGGGTAGGGGGATACGCTTCTCACTACTGTGATCCATTACTTTCGTCCATGTAACCGATTACATGAGAAGGGTTAATTTGATAGTCATCACAGTTTTTACTGTTGACGACGCATTCATCGTGAAAAATAGGGCGCGACAGAATCGCGGATCACCAGTTCGGCATTGAAATGATTGCTGCTGGGCGGCGGCGTAATGCCCTGGTATAACTGTATCGCCAGTTGCGCGGCACAACGCGCCATTTGTTCGACCGGATAATGCATTGTTGTTAACGCCGGATAAAGATACCGGGCCAGCACCACATCATCAAAGCCGACAATAGAGAGCTGTTGCGGAAGCTGAACGCCGCGTTGATGAAGAATACGCATAATGCCAGCGGCCATCACATCGTTAAACGTGACCGCTGCCGTAAGGGGAAGCCCGCTATTAATAAGTTGATGCGCGGCCCGCTCGCCGCCTTCTTCGTTAAACGGAACGCTAATCACCCAGCGAGGGTCTGGAGAAATACCATATTCTTCCAGCGCCTGACGGTAACCATCAAGGCGTTCCTGACGATCAATAATTGGCAAGTCAGATGTCACACAGGCAATGCGCCGATGCCCGTTCGCCAGGAGATATCGGGTCGCTTCCCTGGCGGCGCTGCGATTTTCCAGCCAGATACACCGGTTGGCCATACCGGCGATATAACGATTAACAACAACCAGCGCTGGAAAGTGGGCTGCGTAGCGCAGCAGCTCTTTATCCGGTAATCGGCTGGCGTGTACAACAATAGCCTCACAGCCTTGATTAACCAGAAAATCCAGTCCCGCTTTTTCCATTTCTTCGTCGTGGCCGCCGCTACATACCATCAAGCGATACTGCTGCTTACGAGAAACATCTTCTACGCCGCGAGCAAGGCGGGCAAAAAAAGGATCTGCCAGATTGCCGGTTAACAATCCGAGCATATCGCCGCTACGTTTCGCCAGCGCGATAGCGGCGGCATTTCGGCGATAATTGAGATCGCGCATGGCTTTCTCTACACGTTCGCGCGTGACGGGTTCAACCCACGCGGTCTGGTTAATGACACGTGATACAGTCGCGGTTGATACACCGGCCATGGATGCAACATCCTTTATTGTCGCCATGTTAAGCTCATATTTGTTCGTTTAAAGGGTATCAAAGCCATTGATTATCATGTTACGTAGAAATCAGTGCAATCACTGCGGCGCAGCCTGAATTTATAAACATTTTTAAAATCATCCTAAATCCTGGTAACTGCAAATTTTAGTAGCTACCTCAATGAGTTATTGACCACTGAATTTTCTACGATAACATGACTAACAATATACACATGATAAGAACCACTACACTGGGAAATCGTTGCGTGGTGGTTCGGAGATAGATGATGAGTAGTATTACAAAAAGCATACAGAATGAATATGTTTTATTGATGGAAGACGCTTTTTCTGAAAAATATAAATATGCATTCAGAAATTTAAAACTAAAAGAATTACGTAGATTCATCCTGAAAGAGCTAATTAGCTCTCCCGAGTTAGATAATCAACTTACAAACCTAATTGTGTTGCTAAATAAATTTTGGGATACTCACGCCGCGGCGCTTATAACAGAAGTTCGGGCGTCTAAAAGTTATCGATTATTACTTCCGATTCAACGCTTTGGTTATAACATATCTAATCATCTTAGATCTCTTGGAATTTATTTTGATAGCATCATAATGGTTGATCCATTACATTTTCCTTCTCTTAGCTCTCTGCATTCATTTTTGTCATTGCCACCAGATAATAGTTATGTCCGCATGCGCAGGTTGGTATTACTTGAACATGTTTCCAATCTATTTCGCGCCATCCCATTTATGACTATTGATGATGATTATCCAATTTTTCTAATCGTTCCTGAATTACTGGATTTTGATAAAGAACGCAATCATGAACAATCTGCCGCTTTTCTAAGCCAGCTCTTTTTTAAAGATAGAAAAATGGATTACGCTACTTATTTAGCGTTTCTTGAGCACTTTGGGAGAAATGAAGAAACATTCCAGAAGATCCTAACAAATAAAGAATTATTAAAAACATTGCTGAATAATTTCAATAACATCGAAAAAGAAGTCTGGGTTTACGATACAGATTTAAAGAGTTTTACCACAAGAGAGGTAGATCTTCTGGATTACGATCTGCCGTCAGCTATAGCAACCTTACTGGGTAAGGTTGAAGGTGCAATTTATGCACAACGATCAACTCAATTATCGGCAACACTATTAGGCATTGATCCGGTTATTTATAGTAACCATATGTTTTTACATGAATGGACTACGGAGCAGTTAGTCAAGGATTATGGTAAATTAAATCCTCTTTCTTCTGAAGAGCAAGCGATTACAATGGGCCTTTCAGCCGCGGAAGTAAAATTCCTTACTGCGCTTTCCGATCTGGAATTAAAAAAGATTAGAGAAAGAGGTCAACTGGAATCCTTAAGGCATGAACTAAGAATCTCAAGGCATGACTTGCAAGGAAAAACACCAGATCAAATGCAAGATGCGGCAAATAATTTTTCAAAACATTTAATCAATGTGGTCGAAGAGTATGGAAAGTCGCATGAATCAGCCATTAAGAATTCAAAGAAAAAAAAGATCTCATCTGGATTAATTTTTGCAGGAACAGCCACGTTAGGTATAGCTTCACTTGCCATGCCGCAATTGACATTACTTTCAGCAGCAGCAACGGGAATTGGCCTGGCCTTTGGAGGTAAAAGTCTGGCAGATATTTTTAGTGAACATAAAGCACATAAAAATGAAATCCAGATATTAGAAAAAACACCCGTATCGCTTTTGTATGGGGCATATAAAAAGAAATAGTCATACTGTGTATACCGTCTGGTAGCGGAAGTCAGTTTTTGAAGCAATTGTCGTAAAGTTACTCAAACAATCATTTCGGCTTTGCTGATAAGCACAGCGGCTTGTCCGGTGGTGAGCCGGTAGTCACAGGGTAGGGGAGGAATACATCCTATGGCCTTTCAATGTCTGAAAACACTACCACATCTTGTGTCAGAGGGCCGCTGCGCGCCAGGCCGTTTCGCAAAGTTCGATTGTTTTTGCAGTCAGTACTGCCCTTAACAAATGGCCAGCTCGTTCACGACCTCAGCTACGCTCTTGATGCTGCGGATATTTCCGATGCCCGTGCCCAGCGCAATGTATCCTTCATCTGTATTACCTTCCAGCATGCCGATACGCAACCCGCGTAAACCTCCCATCGTCTGGGCCAGTTCTTCATTGCTTGCACCAGCTTTATCCATCGACACGAGCTTGTCAGCCAGCTTGCCAGGAAGTGAGCGGTAGTAATCTGGCAGGGTACGGAAAAGCAGCAAATCCAGGCCGTTAGCATTAATGATTTTATCCTTTACTGACTGCGGCACACGGCTTTCTTCTGTCCCAATAAACACCGAACCAGCAAAGACACCCTCTGCTCCCAGCGCATGGGCAGCACGGGCGGTACGGCTATCGGTAATCCCGCCTGCAGCCATGACGGGAACACTCTTCACCGAGTCCGCAATCAGCGGTACGATCGAAAAGGTGCCAAGCGCGGTGCCCGGCAATGTGCCACCTTCATCAAAACCTGTTGCAACAATAATGTCGGCGTCGGCTTTTTCCGCTAAACGTGTATTTTCAGGTGTCGGATTAATATCGCGGTAAATAATTGCAATACCCGACGCTTTTAGTTCATTAAACAGCGAAGTGATAATAGCTCCGTCTCCGTAACCGGTATAAACAACAGCTTTTACTCCCTCTTCCTTTATTACCTGTAGGATAGGCGGAGTCCAGATGTCGTTTTCAGGGGTTGGAATAAGGTTCACCCCGAATGGTTTTTCGGTAAGTTTTTTGGTTTTACGAATTTCTTCACGCATTTTTTCTGCTGTTTCTTCAGGCGTTGATACAGCAGTTTCCGCTGTTAAGCCCGCATTTGGGCCAAGCACACCCAAACCACCGGCGTTGCTTACGGCTGCAACCAGTCTTGCATCGGTAAGCCAGGACAGTGGGCCTTGTATAACAGGTTTTTCGATACCCAGGATCTGGCAGATACGGTTGTACTTCATGACGTGATCTCCTTCGAACAAATTTTCAGCCAGCCTTTTAGGCGACTGTGGTAGTTAATTAATCTGAAGAAGATCTTAAACCTCTTTATTGTTACGAAAAACCATCCAATCTTTAAAACAGAATTACTGATAAAGTAACAATCTTCAGGTCGGGTATGCACGAAAGAGCGTTATCAGAGATGTGCATCCGGACCAAAAACCTCGCACAGCCAGTCGATGAATACGCGAACTTTAGGTGCCAGATACCGACGGTCCGGGTAAAGCAGTGAAACCGGTTTTGGCGGGGGTGGGAAATCAGTGAGGATCTCTGTCAGCTCTCCACTGGCAATAAAGGGTGCAAGAGACGGACGCAATCCGTGTAGAACCCCCAACCCCGCCAGCCCGCATGAAAGAAACGCTTCTGAATTGTCTACCAGGATGCTGGAGGGAATTTTTATTGACGCGATACTGCCATCAACCGTGAATTTCCACTCCATTATCTGCAGGCTATGATTACTGAAAAAATTTACAGCCCGGTGGGACTTCATCAGCTCATCGATAGAGTGCGGCGTGCCATGCTTCGCAAGATAAGATGGCGCAGCACAGGTCACCATGGCTGCCGTTCCCAGACGTCTGGCAACAAAACTGGAGTCATTAAGCTCACCAAGTCGTATGACGCAGTCCACACGCTCGGCAATCAAATCAATCTTGCGATCGGACGTGCCAAGTACAATCTCAATATCCGGGTATCGGTTCTGAAAATCTTCAAGAGCCGGAATGATGACTGCCCGGGCGAGCGTAATAGGGACGTCAAGGCGCAGGCGGCCTTTCGGCGGTTGCGTGCTGGAAAATAATCGCCGGACGTCGTCCAGCTCGCTTAAGAGCGACAGGCAACGCTGGTAAAACTCTTCCCCTTCATCCGTCATACTGACCTGTCGTGTTGTACGATGCAGGAGCTTAACGCCCAGATCATGTTCCAGATTCTGAACGGCGCGGGTAACAGCAGGGCGGTGCAGCTCAAGCACCTCCGCCGCGCGGATAAAGCTCCCTTGCTCTACCACATTGACATAAATATTCATGGCTTCCAGCATATTCAGCTGCATCTGTTCTCAGTCCTCAACCATTATTTGTGTCGAAGGGGGAAGCTCCTTATAACATTCCTGTCTGCTGGAACATATCCCTTTCTGAGCCGATTGTTTCATCTGGAGTAACATACTGCTATCGATATATGACTTTTACCGGGTGGTTGAGGTAAGACATGTCATTTGTAAAATCGCTACCAATTCTTCGCAACTTTTTTGGATGTTCGGCGGCGTCGTCTACAAAAACAAACAGGCCAGGCGATACGGTTACGCATGTGCAGGTCATGCCAGGCGCGACGTTAAAATACGAACTGATAACCGATGAATTATGTTTGACCGCCGCCAGTGTAGGTGGCGAGTATGAATGCAAGACAATGGCAGACAGTGAATAATCAAACCTCATGAAATGAGGTTCCCATTAATTTTTTAGCCCATGTCAGCGCAGCGCAGGAAAATTGCCCGTCGTCTGGAAAAAAGCCCGTTATTAAAACGGGAACTGTCGGAAATGGCTGTTGAGTCCTACGGCGATGCCGTGTTATCTGCAGCGCGTGAAAAGAGTTTTCCGTCTGAAATGCCGTGGGCGCTCGCTGATGCGCTGCGCGACGATTTCATCCCGGACTGACACACTGACAATGACGAATCGGTCACAATGGCCGGTTTTTTTATGCCTGCGCGGCGTGTGCTGCGTGAAATCGTGTGCAGGATAGCGGGTGCAAATCAACAGAATTCGCGCAGCGTCACGGCAGGGAAGGGATCAAACTTATGGGCCAGAAGTTTTTTGACATGCACGAATCCAGCCACCTTAACATGTCTTTTAAATGTTCTGGTTCATTTAACATAATATACATTATGCGCACTAAAATAGCAGAGGGCGAAAAGCAGCCCCCCAAGCGTGAATCAGTCATACAACCAGCGACCAGCCCTGGCAGACGCAATGAGCATACCTATCGTGAACTCCGGCGCCTTAGGGATATCGTTTTTGCGAAACGGATTAAGCAAATGCTTTAGCGGTGGTTCTGGCGGATAGTATGTTGTGATCGAGAAATTCCCTTTATCTACATTGAATGTCGTAAAAAAATCATCCATTAATGCCAGTGCTTCATCATCTTCCAACCGTAGATCTGAATCCAAATCTGTTGACGGTGTCAGTTCTTTTTTCTTAAAAAGGTAAATTCCATCATGGCTTCTTACCAGTTCATAAATCCGCTATTCAAGAATATCACTTACCATATTTTATCGCTTCCTCTGGCAATACGGTTGTAATCCCTGACTGTACGATATGCAATCTGCGACACCTCAGAGGCCAGAATAATCCATCCGACGGTTCAGCAAGGCCACCAAGTAAAATAATATCACCATCTGCAAGGCTGACTTCGGTTGTTACATCACGCTTGATAAGAGTTGGCGAGTTATTAACGCCGGTTTCAGTGGTCACAAGGTAGGCAGTCACACAGACGGAACGCCGAGCCTGATTTTCAAAAACAAGTGAGGCTTGCTTTTGAAAACCTGAAAGCAACACTGACTGCAGCAGGATGCACATTCGATGACATAGTGGATGTCACCACCTTCCATACCGATCCAGAGCAACAACTTAACGACGTGATGGCGGTGAAACAGGAGATATTTGCCCATCCCCCTTATCCTAACTGGACCGCTGTTGGCGTTACCTGGCTGGCCGGCTTTGATTTTGAAATAAAGGTTATTGCCCGAATCCCCTGATGCTTATTCTCGGTAAAACCGGTAGCATTATGTGTACCGGTTTTATTTTATTCATCCCTGCCCTTCATCCTGTATGATTAACATGCAATCACCAAACATATCGAACTGACATGACTGGATATCTTCTGAGGCATAGGCCTTCATGAGTAGATCAACCCCAGCAAACTGACCGGTTAACACCATATGCGTCGTTTTTGGCTGATGTAAGTTCGTTAGCAGGCAGTCAACCACTTTCAGTTGATAACCTGGATGTATATAAAGCGCAGTCCAGCCAGAACTTGCTTTGAGGCAATTGTGCTCCCTCGAATACGCGGACTCCAGGCATCGTGTAACGGTAGTTCCTACGGCAAAAATACGTCCGCCATTTTGCTTCGCAGTATTAATGATATCCGCTGTTGCTTGCGGAACCTCGTAGTATTCTTCGTTGATAGTCACTTCCTCTACACATTTTGTTTGTATTTTTCTGTTGGACAACATTTCTGTTGATGCAACATGTAAAGTGATGAAGGATATTAACCCACCTTTATCTTTGATTTTTTGGATAAGATCCCAGGTAAAATGAATGCCGGCAGAAGGTATTTCCAAAGAACCATACTTTTTAGAAAAAACGGAACGGTAAGCATCTGGATATTTATAAAACAAGCTGGAGTCCACATACTCATCAAGACGCTCACCATGACTGGCTAAATAGCAAATTAAGGCCTCATGATTTTCTACAACGGCCCGGTACTGGCTCTCCTCGCTAAACCTTTGCTCTATCTTAATGGAAATTTCAGGGTTATCAACCAAATAGAAAACATCATTCGCGTTAAGCCTTTCTTTTAAAAGTCCGGAAATAATTACTCTATTATTTGGTAAAAATCCCTCTAAAACAATTTTAATTAACCTATTCTGTCTTGTTTTACAGATAAACATATGGTTTATTATAGTACTGTCGTTAAAACAGATTACATCACCTTCTTTGATATAATCTGTTAATTTACTAAAGTCTACCTTATGAATTTCCCCTTTACTCCGGTTGAGGACAAGCATTTTACACTTTTCCCTGTATGAATCATTGGCTATCCAATGAGGTCTGAGTGGGATAGTCATCTGATCGGTAATGCGAAAATCATATTTTTCGGTAAGCATATATTTACCCTTTGAAAAACCATTGATACGGCGATTGTTATATAGCCGTATTCTGCAGTATACGTTGGCCTTTCAAAGGGTGAAAATTAACTCGATAAATGTTGTTGTTATATTTACTTTGCTGGCTATTTAATCAATGTCAGATACCGATATTAGCCTGGACGATCGGATTTGACCGCCCTTTTCTTTTGCTTATTCCGGCATTGAAGCATCGCTATCCATTGCATCGGCAAACTTTTGCATTAGCCGAACAAAGACATCAAGTTCATCCTGAGGCCAGTCTTTAAAAACAACTTTGCCCATTTGCTCTCGCGCAGCGTCTATACGCTCCGTCATCGCCTTTCCTGTACGGGAGATAACGGCCTCGCGTATACGACGATCGATGGCATTATGCTGCCGTATTATCAACCCCAGCTTCTCCAGTTTGGCGACCTGTCGGCTTACCGTCGTATAATCACGACCGGCACGTTCGGCTAACTCAACAACGCCAATCGGCCCTAAACGTTCGATACTAATAAGGATCGAAAATAGCGCACGATCGAGTTGTATCCCCGCCTCTGCAATTAATTTCTCATCATTACGAGGCCGGTTAAGCGCGCTCACCACGCGAATCAACGCACCGTGAAGCGCCTTCATTTGCTCGGAAATATGTGTATCTTGCACATTTTTATTTTCTGACATAGCATGTCTCCTCTTATGTGCATAATACACATATCGGAGAGACGATGACAAGATACACCACTACAGATGTACTGATCTGCGGCGCTGGCGTTACCGGGCTTACTTTAGCCATCGAACTGGCGCGTCACGGGGTCTCATTTCGCCTGATTGAGAAAAGAACGACGCCTTTTATCGGCTCCCGCGGTAAAGGTATTCAGCCGCGAACGCAAGAAATCTTCGAGGATCTTGGAATACTCAATAAAGTGGTCGCCGCCGGCGGGCTCTATCCCCGACTACGAACCTACCGTCACGACGGAAGCTATGTAGATTCAGATATTGCGCATCATACAAAACCGACCCACGCCGAACCCTACCATCTGCCATTGATGGTTCCACAGAACGTGACAGAAACGATTATGCGAGAGCAATTAAAAGCATGGGGACATCGGGTGGAGTTCGGCTGCGAGTTACGACATTTTGCGCAAACCCCACGCACAGTCACCGCGTATGTTGCCGGGCCGGCTGGAGAAGAGGTCATCATCGCGCATTATTTGATAGGTGCGGATGGCGGCGGAAGCTTTGTCAGAAAAAAATTAGGCGTCAGCTTCCCCGGTCGTACGTTGGGAATCCATGCGCTTGTGGCTGACGCTTCACTTTCCGGTCTGAACCGGGATGTATGGCACCATTTTAACGATGGCGATATGGCGCGGATGATAACGATTTGCCCTCTCGCCGGCACGCAGCTCTTTCAAATCCAGGCGTTGTTGGCCCCGGACGACTCGCAGAATTTCTCAGCCGACGTGCTCACTGCTTTTCTTACTGAACGAATCGGGCGGACGGATGTTCGCATCCATTCGATTCCCTGGGTATCGAAGTACCAGATGAATGCGCGCATAGCGGAACATTACCGTGTGGGTAAGGTATTTTTAGCCGGTGATGCTGCTCATGTGCATCCGCCGACGGGTGGGCAAGGGTTAAATACCAGCATCCAGGATGCCTATAACCTGGGATGGAAAATGGCAGCCTCGCTACGGGGCGCAGGAGAAGAGCTTCTCGATAGCTATGAACAGGAACGCCGCCCGGTAGCCGAATCACTGCTCCACCTTTCTACCCGATTACTTGAATCTCAAAAACAGGGTGGCATCAAACGAGAACGCGACGTTCAACAACTTGACATCCAGTATACCAACTCCCCCTTAGCCCACACGTTGCCCGAACGTCAGCATGGGTTACAAGCGGGAGAAAGAGCTCCGGATGCTCCTCTTTTGGGCGCTGGCGGCCAATCATTACGATTATTTCAGTTACTACAAGGTCCGGACTGGAATCTGTTGGCCTACGAAACCCACGGTAAGGTCATCGATGCGCGGCGAAATCTGCGTATTCATCACATTGGCGAGCAGGACGAGCTCATCGATACCCTGGGGCACTTCCGGGAGTCCTATCAACTGGCGCCGGGTCAATGCGTGCTGATCCGACCCGATGGCTATGTCGGCGCATTCTTTCACGGCAAACAGAGCAACGATATTGAAAATTATCTCTCTCGTTTTGCCATAGGGATTAAAGATGAATACTAATGTCTATGAGAACACCGACAGCGAAACTATCACCCCGCTCAACAAGCGGCGTATTTTGCCTGTTTTCCTGCTTGTCGGCCTTTATGCCGCCAGTACCGCGGCTGTAATGTCGGTACTGCCTTTTTATATCCGCGAGATGGGCGGTTCGCCGCTTATCATTGGAATCATCATCGCCACTGAAGCTTTTAGCCAATTTTGTGCGGCGCCCCTGATTGGCCACCTTTCCGATCGCGTTGGCCGCAAGCGAATACTGATTGTCACGCTGGCTATTGCGGCGATAAGTTTACTATTACTCGCCAACGCGCAATGTATCCTGTTTATCCTGCTCGCCCGCACGCTTTTTGGCATTAGCGCCGGAAATTTGTCAGCCGCCGCAGCCTATATTGCCGATTGTACGCACGTCAGAAATCGGCGTCAGGCAATCGGTATCCTCACAGGCTGCATTGGTTTAGGCGGTATTGTCGGGGCAGGCGTTTCCGGGTGGCTATCGCGTATCAGTCTGGGTGCGCCGATCTACGCCGCCTTTATACTTGTCCTTGGGGCTGCCCTGGTCGCGATTTGGGGGTTAAAAGACCCTTCCACAACATCACGTACCACAGATAAAATAGCGTCGTTCTCTGCCCGCGCTATTTTAAAGATGCCAGTCCTTCGCGTCTTAATCATCGTAATGCTTTGTCATTTCTTCGCCTATGGCATGTACTCTTCACAATTACCTGTTTTTCTTTCTGACACCTTCATCTGGAATGGGCTTCCCTTTGGGCCAAAAGCGTTAAGCTATCTGTTAATGGCGGACGGGGTTATTAATATTTTCGTTCAGCTATTTCTGTTAGGTTGGGTGAGCCAATATTTTTCGGAGCGAAAGCTAATTATCCTCATCTTCGCCCTTCTTTGTACTGGATTTCTCACTGCGGGTATCGCCACGACCATACCAGTGCTTATTTTTGCTATCGTTTGTATTAGCATCGCTGATGCGCTAGCCAAACCCACTTATCTTGCCGCCTTGTCCGTCCATGTATCGCCTGCCCGACAAGGTATCGTCATCGGAACGGCACAGGCATTAATCGCAATCGCTGATTTTATATCCCCCGTATTGGGCGGATTTGTCCTGGGTTATGCCCTGTATGGCGTCTGGATCGGTATAGCTATCTCTGTCGCCATTATTGGTCTGGTGACGGCAATGATTTACCTTTCAAAAAGTTCATCGCTAATAGCGAAACCAGAAACAGAATAATGTGACAACGTCACAAGCATTATTACTCCCTTCTTCCCTTATTTATCAAAAGTATTGTACTTATATTGAATGTTTAAGAGGTATTTATGGAAATTATGCTGGTTGGCATTTGCCCTTGTAACGCGCGGGGAAAGCATGAAAAAAATATATCTCGTTGTTATCGTACTGTTTTTTATTTCTACAAAAGTTTATACACTACTTCATAACAACATCTTCTTTTGTCGAAACAGCCCGGAGTGTGATTTGTCTCATGTTCTCCCCGACTACCGGGAGCAGATTTCAGGCACACCGCTAAAATATACCTTGATTAGTACAGCTCCATTAGCACAGGTGGTAGTCAGACACTATGAATTATTATCGCAACACTGGTCGCCAGATGACATGGTAACCCCTGCGCAATGGCGACATAACGTTGATATTTATATCCCTGAAACGGCAAAAGAGCACCATGCTTTGGTGGTTGTAAACAACGGAATTAATTATGAAAAAGGCGTACAAATCCCCAGTAAACCCGTTGATTTTACTCAGCAAACACTGGCAAGCATCGCCCGTGATACGAATACCATCGTAATATCAGTGAGTGATATACCTAACCAATATTTAACCTTTCAGGATGATAAAAAACCATTGAAAGAGGACGAGAGCGTTTCCCGAAGCTGGGCATTATTTATGGAAGCGCCGGAGAAACGTGAGTTAATGCCTTTAAATATTCCTATGGTCACTGCCATATCGCAAGCGATGAGATTAGCAAAAAAGGAGTTAACGCAATGGAATATAAATTCCTTTATCATTACAGGTATTTCAAAGCGTGGGTGGACCACCTGGTTGTCAGCTATTGCCGATCCTGATGTTGAAGCAATTGTTCCCTTCGCCATTGATCTACTTGATATTGATGCTTCACTTGAGCATATTTATCAATCATACGGTGGAAATTGGCCCATTACATTCTACCCCTACTACCAGCAAGGCATAGATGAGAAAATAAAATCCCCCACATTTACCCAGCTAAGGCAAATAATAGATCCGCTAAGATATCTCAACACTATTTATCAACCCCGCCTTGCAATACCGAAATATATTATTAATGCAAGCGGCGATGATTTTTTCGTACCAGACAATACTCGCTTTTATTATAGCAAACTTCCTGGCGTAAAATCATTACGTATAGTGCCTAATATGAACCACTACTCAATTAACCAGTTCGCTGAAGAAAGCCTCGTTCCTTTTATTAATAGGTTTCAAAGTAAAAAAACATTACCACAGTTGATCGGCCTTATTCACCACCATCTTCTTACGGTCTATTTCTCAGAAGCGCCGGTAAAAGTCGTTCGCTGGACAGCCAACAATCCAAATGCGCGTGATTTCCGTTATGCCTGTGGCATCCGCTATCAGCCGCTTACAATAGATATTCCCGCCAACAATAAGATCAGTATTACGTTAAATGAACCGAAGACAGGTTGGGAAGCTACCTATATCGAAGCCACTTTTAATGATGGCTATGTCGCCACGAGTCAGGTTTATATTACGCCCGATGAAAAATACCCACAGACAGCACCACCTTCCGTTAACGCCGCATGTCAAACGTTACCGGGGCGTGGATTAGGGGAAAACGATAGCCCCGATTGAATTTTTAAGTAATTGTCTGATTTTAAATAATTTTATCCATCACGCTTGCGATGGATAAAAATCCTCTGCGATAAATTTTTGTTATATTGATCACGTTCTAACCACAAGAGAGGTGATTTGAAAATAACCTTAAAATATTGTGGTCAGGCCGCTAGACCACAATAAGAGGATTAATCATGAAAAGAAAAACAATGGGATGGCTTATCGTTTTTCTTCTATTTATAGTTTACATGCTCAACTATATGGATCGTTCAGCATTGTCGATAACTGCCCCCTTGATCGAAAAGGAGTTAGGATTTAACGCCGCGGAGATGGGAATGATCTTCAGCGCATTTTTTATCGGATACGCCCTGTTTAATTTTATTGGTGGCTGGGCCAGCGATAAAGTTGGGCCAAAAACGGTTTTTCTCATCGCAGCGTTACTATGGTCTGTATTTTGTGGCTTAACTGGTTTAGTCACCGGATTGTGGACAATGCTTATCGTGCGCGTTCTTTTCGGTATGGCTGAAGGACCGGTCAGCGCTGCCGGTAATAAAATCATCAATAACTGGATTTCCCGAAAGGAGTCTGCCACGGCGATCGGAATTTTTAGCGCCGGTTCCCCGCTCGGCGGCGCGGTGTCCGGGCCGATTGTGGGCCTGTTGGCGTTATCCTTAGGCTGGCGCCCCGCATTTGGCATTATTTTCTTATTTGGCCTGGTCTGGGTACTGCTGTGGTACTTTATCGTTAGCGATAAGCCAACAATGAGTAAACGCCTGGCGCCGGAAGAACGCATTGATTTTGAAAATCATGAGGACGTTATTTTATCTGATGATGGCCGGGCTACGCCTTCACTCGGCTATTACATGAAACAACCAATGGTATGGGCGACAACTCTGGCTTTTTTCAGCTACAACTATATTCTTTTTTTCTTCCTGACCTGGTTCCCAAGTTATCTGAACCATTCGTTACATCTCGATATTAAAGAAATTAGTATCGCCACGGTAATTCCCTGGGTCATCGGCGCCATTGGTATGGTGCTCGGCGGCGTCTGTTCTGATGTAATTTATCGGATTACCGGTAATGCTCTGCTCTCACGTCGACTTATTCTGGGCGTATGTCTGGCAGGCGCGGCGGTATGTGTTGCCGTTTCCGGTACTGTTAGCACTATCGGCAGCGCAATTACGCTCATGTCAGTTTCACTCTTCCTGCTCTATTTAACGGGCCCAATTTATTGGGCGGTTATTCAGGATGTTGTTCATAAAGATAAGGTAGGGAGCGTCGGCGGAGCCATGCATGGCCTGGCTAATATATCTGGCATTATCGGTCCGCTTGTCACCGGTTTTATCGTTCAATTTAGCGGTAAATATGACTATGCGTTCTATCTGGCTGGTGCTATCGCTATCGTTTCAAGCCTGTTGGTCTTCGTGTTTGTAAAAAGTAAAGGATTCAAAGCCAATGAAAGTCAAAGCTGTGTTCATTAATAAGCCTGGTGAAGTTGAAACCCGCTGGGTGGATTATCCCCATAAGAAAGAAAATGAAGTATTAATTAAGGTTGATGCCGCAGGCATTTGCGGATCGGATATCGGGGCTTTTCGTGGAACGAACCCACTGGTTACTTACCCAAGAATTATTGGGCATGAAGTGACCGGAATTGTTCTTCAGGAAGGTACCGGAATGCCGGACAATATTAAAAAAGGCGACCGCGTGATTGTTGACCCCTATATTTATTGTGGTCACTGCTACCCTTGCTCTGTCGGCAGAACTAACTGTTGTGAAAATTTAAACGTCATTGGCGTGCATGTCGATGGCGCAATGCAGGAGGTGGTTACTCATCCCGCACATTTAATTCATAAAATACCAGATAATGTGCCTTCTGAAATGGCGCCGCTGGCAGAACCGCTGACCATCGCTCTGCACGCGCTGCACCGGGCAAACGTTAAGGCTGGGGAATATGTTGCCATCATCGGCGCGGGGGCCATTGGTCTTATGGCGGCATTAAGCGCGCGACATTACAAGGCAACGCCTATTCTGATCGATATTGTGGAAGAAAGGTTACGCTATGCGCAAAAGCTTGGCGTTCCCTATGTGCTGAACGCCGCTGACGATCAGGTTATCGACGCTATTAAAAATATCACCCACGGCACCATGGCGCAGGTCGTGATAGAAGCCTCCGGCGCAAATAGCGCTATTCGAAATACGCTTGATTTAGCATCGTTTGCTGGTCGTATTTCGTTTACCGGATGGCCAAAACAGGAAACGTCGCTGCCGACGAACCTGATCACCTACAAAGAACTGGATTTACGCGGTTCCCGCACCAGTGCCGGTGAATTTGATGAGGCATTACGCATGCTGTCAACGCTGGAGATTAATCCGCAAGATATTGTCAGTAAGGTCGTCAATCTTGATGAGATCCCTGATGCAGTTAAAGAACTTGATCGCTATCCGGAGCGCTACTTAAAGATTAATGCTGTTTTCCATTGATTTACGGCGAGTTCTACCGCATGGCATATCCGCCATGCGGTGTTATTTACCGACAAACTTAGCCGCCGACAATCTTTCTCACATAGCGTAAATGTTCCAGAGATCCCTCATAGGCGCTGTCAGCATCAGACTGGCGCATCGCATCCACTATCGCTTTATGTTGTTTGTTGAGATTAAGTAAAACATTTCTGTCTCCAGACTGCTCATCGAGCCCGGCATAAGGGATATTAATCCGTTGTTCCCATAACATACGGGACATATCGAACAACACCCGGTTACGGCTGGCCTCAGAGATCGCAAGGTGAAACTCTTTATCCAGCGAGTAAAAGCCGTGGACGTTATTATCGTTAATGGCTTGATCCATACGATGATAAATCGCCTCTATTTGATTGATGACGTCAACGTTATCGTTTTGTGCGGCTAAGCGCGCACAATGGCTATCGACCAGCTCGCGAGTAGAGAGAATTTCTTCGATGGTATAGTCGCTGGCAAGGTGTTTTTTATCTGAAACGATAACCCCATTACCGGACTGAATCACGATCCATCCGGAGATCTCCAGTACAATAAGGGCTTCTCGCAAGGAGGCGCGGCTCACGCCAAGCTGTTTTGCCAGTTCGCGTTCTGGCGGTAAAAAAGTTCCCGGTGGAAAAATATTATCATTGATCAGCTTAATGATGAGGTTGGCTATCTTCTGATAGAGCCTCTCCTGCCTGACCTCAGGTATAACCATGCGCCCTCCAATCCATATCCAGGGGATTTTGAATGGATTTAGCATACCATCCTGGCGCTGGTGATCGTGATAATTAATTACCGTGCATGATAAAGAGAAGCAACCGCCGGTAGCCTCCATTACCTTCGCCGAGACTACCGGGGAAACTAAACCGAGATGAGCTATTTATCCTTTGACGTTGATTTTCTCGAACACGGGCGCTGTCGCGTTCTTAAACTGAGAAAGAGACCAGGTTTTATAGTTGATATCATTGTAGCCGCGCACCATCATCTCACCGTGCGTTAAGTCAGACAGCGTTGTCCAGACCGTATATTCTGAGACCGGTTTGCGGGTGGCGTTGCCTTCCCCTTCACTCCCCATATAGTCAACCGTAATATTTTTCGGACGATCGAAACGGCTCATAATATGCGCAAGCGTATTCATTGCATCGTGGGCAGATGTCGCTTGCGGCGCATATGTGGTGTAATAAACGCCGCGTATAAAACGGGAAACCGACGTATCGGACGATGGCAAGTCTGCAATAGCAATCCCGCTATCAGGCTGCATCACTTTTATCCCGCCCAGTGTGCCTGAAGAGCGGTCCACATTGGTTAATTGCGTATAATTATTCAGATTTGTCAGATGCCAGGGGAATGCGGGACCATTTGTCATCACGCGAGTGGGATTGTCATAGACATGGAATTTGCCATTTTCCACTTCAACGACAATGCTTCCTCCTTTCTTGTCGTAAAACGCATAATGAAATGGCGATTTCAGATCGCCAAACCGATGCAGTTCCGGTGACCAGAATTTGCCCTCTTTTATTGCCTGTTTTACCTCGCCGACAGTAGCAAAACGGGCCAGCGCCCATTCTCCCAACGAGGTGACAGGAATTGCCTGTTTATATTCACTCGCGGGCAATGGCGGCAACTGCGCATTCATGATCATGTTTTCACTAAATGACAATCCCGCGCTATTCATGCCTTCAAGTATGTCTCTGCTATCGCCATCAGTAATGGTGGAAGTAATGGCCAGTATCGGATACTTCGCCTGATAGCTTATCCCCTGGCTGCCATCCGGCGTTTTTTTATCAAACTGTGTTCCCGCCGGGTAATACGTTAACCATGAGGGTAAATCCTGCATATATTCCAGCGTACGCCCATGAAAAATATCGCCTTGTTTATCCTGAATAGCAAGGGTTGTGCAGGCCTGTGCAGCCAGGGCGTATGAAAACAGCGCCGGAGCGATAAATAACATTGCTTTACTTTTTTTCATCATGCTCTCCTTGTTTGTAAAATGGATTGGATGAATATATTAAATTAAACCTATCAATGGTTATGCGGCACGTAATTAATTGTGATCTTATTTTACAAGCTAATAAATTTAACTGACGGGTTTAAAGGAGAGTTAAACACAGCGAACTAACATGAAACGCGTTATTCGTGTGACCATTTTAAAAAATCCCACCATGTTATAAATAAAAAACACGGTTTCTTATCAACATTAAGAGATATCTTCACAACGCTATATTTACTCTACAACACCAATAACATTAAATTAATTTATGTTTTTGAGTAATGTGAGTAGCACACATGTAATCGGTTGTTACGAATTAGAAACATAATTGCTACTAAAACACGTTGAGAAAGACAAGAAATGCAACATATGATGCCCACACTAACTATAGTGGTTTGGGATAAACGTTATGCAAACACAAGATACATTTTATCAAGTTATGCGTAGACACGGCGTGACAAGGCGTAGCTTCCTCAAGTTTTGCAGCCTTACCGCAACGTCTTTAGGCCTGAGCAGTTCGATGATTCCTCAAATAGCTTATGCCCTGGAGAATAAACCGCGTACGCCAGTGATATGGCTGCATGGTCTTGAATGTACCTGTTGTACCGAATCTTTCATTCGCTCTGCGCACCCGTTGGCAAAAGATGCCATTTTGTCGCTCATTTCCCTGGATTATGACGACACCATTATGGCCGCCGCAGGGCAACAAGCCGAGCAGGCGTTGGCGGATGTGATGCGTGAGTACAAAGGAAATTATATCGTTGCCGTGGAAGGTAACGCGCCGCTGAATGAAGATGGGATGTTTTGCATACTGGCTGGCGAGCCGTTCCTGGAGAAGTTAAAACGCGTCAGCGCGGATGCTAAAGCGATTATCGCCTGGGGGTCCTGCGCATCATGGGGCTGCGTGCAGGCAGCCCGTCCCAACCCAACTAAAGCCACGCCGGTTCACAAATTAATTACCGATAAACCCATTATTAAAGTGCCAGGCTGCCCGCCTATACCTGAAGTGATGTCCGCCGTTATCACCTATATGCTGGCATTTGATCGCATCCCTCCCCTTGATCGTCTTGGACGACCAAAAATGTTTTATGGCCAGCGAATTCATGACAAATGTTACCGACGCGCGCATTTCGATGCCGGTCAGTTTGTGGAAGCGTGGGATGACGAAGGCGCCAGAAAAGGGTATTGCCTGTACAAGATGGGCTGTAAAGGCCCGACCACCTATAACGCCTGTTCAACCGTTCGCTGGAATGATGGCGTGTCTTTTCCTATCCAGTCGGGTCATGGATGCCTCGGATGTTCGGAAGATGGATTCTGGGATTACGGTTCTTTTTACAGCCGGGCAACGGGCATTCCGCAAACCGGCATTGAGGCTACCGCCGATAAAATCGGACTGGGCGTTGCTGGCGTCGCGGGCGCTGCCGCCATCGCTCACGCCACGGTGAGCGCCATAAAACATGCCCGCAATAAAAACAACACGTCATCAGAAAACGCTCCGGAAGAGAAAAAATAATTATGGCATATCCTTATCAGACTCAGGGTTTTACGCTGGACAATAGCGGACGGCGAATTGTGGTCGATCCGGTTACTCGCATCGAAGGGCATATGCGCTGCGAAGTGAATATCGACAGTAATAATGTTATTACTAACGCCGTGTCGACCGGCACCATGTGGCGCGGCCTGGAGGTTATCCTGAAAGGTCGCGATCCGCGAGACGCCTGGGCATTCGTTGAACGCATTTGCGGCGTCTGCACCGGTACACACGCTCTGACCTCAATCCGTGCCGTAGAAAATGCGCTGGGAATCGCGATTCCTGACAACGCAAACTGTATCCGTAATATGATGCAGGCTACGCTACACGTTCACGATCACCTGGTGCATTTTTATCATCTGCACGCGCTGGACTGGGTTGATGTGGTTGCGGCCCTGAAAGCCGACCCGCATCAGACCTCCGCCATCGCGCAAAGCCTTTCCGCATGGCCGCTATCCTCGCCGGGATATTTCCGCGATTTGCAAAATCGACTGAAGCGGTTTATCGAGTCCGGTCAACTTGGCCCTTTCCGTAATGGCTACTGGGGACATCCGGCGATGAAACTTCCGCCGGAAGCCAATTTGCTGGCGGTCGCCCACTATCTTGAAGCGCTCGATTTTCAAAAAGAGATCGTAAAAATTCACACCGTTTTCGGTGGTAAAAACCCGCATCCTAACTGGCTGGTGGGCGGCGTTCCTTGCGCCATCAACCTTGACGAAACGGGCGCGGTCGGCGCAGTGAATATGGAACGCCTGAACCTTGTCAGTTCCATCATCCAAAAAGCTCGCCAGTTCTGCGAACAGGTTTATCTTCCGGACGTCTTGCTGATTGCCAGTTATTACAAAGACTGGGCAAAAATCGGCGGCGGGTTATCGAGCATGAACCTGCTGGCTTATGGCGAGTTTCCGGATAACCCTAACGATTATTCCGCCAGTAATCTTCTGCTTCCGCGTGGGGCTATCATTAACGGTCGTTTCGACGAAATTCATCCTGTCGATTTAACCGCCCCCGATGAGATTCAGGAGTTTGTCACTCACTCCTGGTATACCTATGGTAACGGCAATAACGATAAGGGCCTGCATCCCTGGGATGGTCTGACCGAACCGCAACTGGTCATGGGCGAACACTATAAAGGCACAAAAACTTTTATCGAACAGGTGGATGAGTCCGCTAAATATTCATGGATTAAATCGCCGCGCTGGAAGGGACATGCGATGGAGGTAGGTCCGCTGGCGCGTTATCTGATTGGATATCATCAAAATAAACCGGAATTTAAAGAGCCCGTGGATCAACTGCTGAGTGTATTAAAGCTGCCTAAAGAAGCGCTCTTTTCTACATTAGGACGTACTGCCGCGCGTGCGCTGGAATCCGTATGGGCAGGCAATACGCTGCAATATTTCTTCGATCGTCTGATGCGTAACCTCAAGTCCGGCGATACGGCGACGGCAAACGTCACGCTCTGGGAACCCGATACCTGGCCTACATCGGCAAAAGGCGTTGGTTTCAGCGAGGCGCCGCGTGGCGCGCTGGGGCACTGGATAAAAATTGAAAATCAGAAAATCGACAGCTATCAGTGTGTGGTACCAACGACCTGGAATGCCGGGCCACGTGATGATAAAGGTCAAATTGGCGCGTACGAAGCGGCGTTAATGGGGACTAAACTCGCCGTTCCCGATCAACCATTGGAGATTTTACGTACTCTGCACAGCTTCGATCCCTGCCTGGCCTGCTCCACCCATGTTATTGATAATCATGGAGGGGAGCTGGTCAGGGTTCAGGTACGATGACGACGATTCGGAGGTCTCAATGCATCTCAAAGAAATAACCAGCCAGGGGTACTATATCTATGAAGCGCCGGTCCGTTTATGGCACTGGATCACAGCGTTATCCATTGTCGTCCTGGCTGTTACAGGATATTTCATTGGCCGCCCCCTGCCATCGATTCAAGGTGAAGCGACCTTTATGTTTTGGATGGGCTGGATACGACTGATCCATTTTACCACGGCGTATATTTTTACTGTCGCGCTGCTGTTTCGTATTTACTGGGCATGTGTCGGCAATGAGTACGCCAGGGAGATGTTTCTGGTTCCGTTCTGGCGTCGCGCCTGGCGTAAAGGCGTTATCAGCGAAATCCGCTGGTATTTTTTCCTCGAAAAAGAGGCCCATCGTTACTATGGACATAATCCGGTAGCGGGACTGGCGGTAATGTTCTATTTCTGGATGTCCGTACTGATGGTGTGTAGCGGCTTTGCGCTCTATGGCGAAGGACTTGGAACAGACAGTTGGGCGTATCAATGGTTTGGCTGGATGATTCGCCTGACTGGCAACGATAGCCTCGCGCTGCATTTCTGGCACCGGCTGGGCATGTGGTTCATTATCGCCTTCGTCATTGCGCATGTTTATACCGCTATCCGTGAAGACATTATGAGCCGACAAAGCGTGATCTCCGTCATGATAAGCGGCTGGCGCTGGTTCAGGTGATAACAATGGCAGAAGTAACAATCTTAGGGCTTGGCAACCTGCTTTGGGCAGATGAAGGGTTCGGCGTCAGAGCGGCGGAAAAGCTGTTTGAACAGTATGCCGATAACGAGAAAGTTGACGTTGTTGATGGCGGTACGCAGGGGCTGGCGCTGCTGCCCTGGCTGCAACAAACCGAAAAACTGTTAATCATGGATGCTATCGATTTTGGTATGGCGCCAGGTTCGCTGGCGATGTTTCGTGATGAACAGGTTCCCGCCTATCTGACGGCGAAAAAACTCAGTTTACATCAGACCAGTTTTTCTGAAGTGCTGGCATTGCTGCAATTAACCGGCGGCCAGTTATCGGAGATTGTGCTGATTGGCGTGCAGCCGGAATGTCTGGATGACTATGGCGGAAGTCTTACGCCGCAGGTAAAGGCGCAACTGATGCCTGCGGTCTATCTCGCGCAGGAAGTGCTGGCGCAATGGGGTATCACCGCCTCTTCAGCGGCCTTGCCCACTGAAAGACTCAATCATTACAGCCTGTGTATGGAACGCTACGAAGATGAACGGCCAGATGCGCAAAGCGCTTGCCGGGTCGGCGATATTCGGGTGCTACAGAGAGAGAAATCATAATGTGTATCGGCGTTCCTGTGCAGGTTATTTCACCCGGTCAGTGGTTCGCCAAATGCCGCGACCGACACGGCGAGCTTATCGACGTTGATATTCGGCTTGTGGCTCCCCCCTTAGCAGGCGCATGGCTGCTGACATTTGGCGGCGCAGCGCGACGAGAAATGGACGAAGCGGAAGCCGCTGAGGTACTGGCGGCGCTGGACTCACTGGAACAGGCCATGCTCACGCAAAGCGATCCGCTGACCGGTTTTGCCGATTTATTGTCTCGCACGCCTGAATTACCGGAGCATTTAAAAAAATGACTATCTCACCCCAAAATTCTGTTTGTCCACTGGCGGATAAAGGCTTTCTGGTTACCGATGCACAAACGCTCCCGTCGTTGATTAATGCGCATCCGACTGTGCTGGTTTTGCTGCAAAGCGACCCCAACAAACATCCGGAAGTCGCCGACAGTTGGGTCATTATCCCGGAGATCCTCAAGCAATTTCCGGCGATGTCTTATACCGCGGCATTTGCGGATAGCGAACAGAGTGAACTGATCGCCCGGGAGTATCGCATTCTGAAATATCCGGCGCTGCTTTTCTTTCGCCAGCACCGTTTTGTCGGCAGTCTGGCGGGATTATATAGCTGGCAAGAATACTCTCAGCGGGTGGCCGCATTGCTGACCACACCGGGCTATCGTCAGGATATTCCCGTTATTACGCAATAGAATGAAAGGTAACACACGTGAATCATTCCAGAACTATTCCAGTCGTTAATATTGCCGGACCAGGCTCGCAGCCAGAAGAGGAAGACTTTAACTTTCTTCCTATCCCCGCCGGCATTAATCTCCCACGGACGCCGGTTTTACCGGAACAGGCGCTGCCCGCTGAGCTTCGTGTTGCCAGACACATCCTGACTACGCTTATTCGCGATATGGATAACCCGGTAGCAACTCTCCCCTTTCCCCTGAGCTATAAGCTGAATGCCACTGAGCAACAGAATAGCGGTTTGTTGGATCAACTGCTCGGCGAAGGTGAAATCTCCGCCCGGGTACTATTATCCGATGGAAAAGAACAGCGTATTCAGGAGACGGTTTTTACGGGCGTCTGGCGTGTACGTGAATATAACGCTGACCAGCAACGGGTTGCCGATGAAATTATCATTGGCCCGATCCCGGAGAGCATCTGGCAGACGCATCCGCAGCCGCCGATTACACCAGAATTGCCGCCACAACCGGCGGGATTGATGAATGGCGCCTTTATCGCGCATGAAATAGCCGAGCGCGTAAAACAGCCGGTAAAAGAGCCGCATATCATTAACTTAACGCTATTGCCAGTAAACGATGCCGATCGCGAGTATCTGGATCATTTTTTAGGCGAAGGCTGTAGCGCTATTTTTTCACGCGGATATGGTAAATGCCGGATTGTAAGCACGCATTTTCCCGGCGTATGGCGGGTCAATTATTTCAATGATATGAACACATTACTGCAAGATATGATTGAGATAGCGGACATTCCTGATATCGCCGTTGCAGGCATCGACGATATCGAAGATGCCTACGCGGGGCTAAAAAATACGTTGGAATGGTTGAAAGAATACCCGGTCACAGAAAATGAGCCAGTGGTGCGCATGGAGTGCAAAGTATGTTGGTGGGTTTACGACCCTGCGCTGGGCGATGATGTATGGCAAATTCCACCCGGCGTGCCCTTCAACCAGTTACCTGATTACTGGTGCTGTCCGGTTTGCGAAACCAGTAAGTCCGGGTTTATGGTGATCGGTGAAGGTAATAATTCGTGCAAAGATTGACCGTCTATTCTCACCCGCTACGGATTACCTGGCAGGAGGCGCCGATCGGTCGTTTGTTACAGGGCGCAACGCCGGTATACGCAAAAACGCTTATTTCACGTTTGTTTACGTTGTGCGCTCAGGCGCACAGCGCGGCGGCGGCTTTACTGTTGTTTCCTGAAGAGAAGCCAGATATGCAGGCCGCACAACAAGAGCTGGCGCGAGAAACGCTCCGTCGCGCGTTGACCGACTGGCTCCCCCTGTTTAGCCACCGACAGGCAACCGCTGAAGAATGGGCGTTGTTACGTCGCGGAGAGTTATCCCCGCTGGCAAGCACAATCTTTTTTGACGATGATCCTCAGACCTGGCTTGCCGCTGGCTTAAAGGGCTGGGAAGCCTGGTTTTTGCAAGAGCGTTCTGAAACCGCCCGCTGGCTGGCGGCAGTACAGAATATCATTACACCTACACTACCGATGGCGTCGTCCCCGGACCATACGTTAATAACCCATGGTCCCCTGGATGTCTCGCCTCTGGCTATCGAATATCCGCTACTGTCAGCCTGTTGTCTTAGCGGAAAAACGACTGCGCTACGTCTGCTGGCCCGCTGCATTACGCTCGCCCGAAGTTTGAGCGCCCTTCCTACCCTGCGCTGGAATCGTTTTGATGATGGCGAATGGAAAATAGCGGTAGTGGAAACCGCGCGAGGATGGTTAGTTCATCAGGCCAGACTGACGACGTCGGGCAATATTCTTGATTACCGTATTATCTCGCCTACCACACGTCACGCCCAATCTGACGGCGTCATTGCTCGCGAACTGGCCACTATTCCACTCTCATTGTGGTCGCAACAGTTACAGGTAATTGATCCTTGTGTCGCCGTAAATATTGTTGAATGAAGGAGCTGGCCCATGCATGAATTAGCCCTGGCGCAAAATATTATCGAATTGCTGGAGGAACAGGCAGTAAATCACCAGTTCAGCAAGGTAAAGCAAGTCTGGCTGGAGATTGGCGTTATGGCCTGTGTTGAGGTGCCGGCGCTGCATTTTGGCCTGGATGTCGCCGCTCGTCATACCCTTGCTGACAATGCGCGTTTCCACATTACTATCGCACCGGCGCAAGGTTGGTGTCTGTCCTGTAATCAACCCTTTACCTCTCAAACATCCACACTCTGTTGTCCCTTTTGTCATTCAGGCAAAGTGCAGATAGATGACAGTAGCAGAATGCGCATTCGCGAGATCGAAGTCGAATAGTCAATAAAAAAGGACGCCAGAAGCGTCCTGAAATAATAAAAGAATAAATTAACAATAATAAAGGTTAAGCAGTGACCCAGTTTTGGGAAAAGGAGGGTATCCCTAAACTGTCTTAATCAGCAAGTTTTATCAAAACTCGTAGACTAAGCCGAGCGCCACGGTGTTGTCTGTATTAGGATTCGATGGGTTGCCATCTTTTAGCAGATTGATTTTGTAGTCAACATACGCGGACATATTTTTATTGAAGTAGTAATAGGAACCCACATCAATATATTTCACAAGGTCGAACGAACCCAGTCCATTAACATCATTGGCTCTGGATTGCAGGAACGCCAGTGATGGGCGTAAGCCATTATCAAATTGATATTGCCCTACCATTTCCCAGTTATCGGTTTTATGTGCAAAGCCGCCCAATGTATCGCCCATATAGGTCATATCATAAGTACGGGTATAGTTTGCCGCCAGGTAAATATTATTGGCATCATACTTCACGCCGCCAGTCCAGGCTTCAGCGCGGTCGCCATTGTCGTATTTATCTTGCGTCATCTGATCAAGCGTGCGTTTGGAACTGGTATAGGCTGCCCCCAGGCTCACCCCCATGCCCAAATCATATGTCGCTGATGCCCCGAAACCATCGCCATTCTGGTACGCGATACTTTTTCTGGCATTATTACTTAAAGGATCGCCTTCTTTCGACAGGCCGTCATTTTTACCCTGATACTGCAACGCAATATTCAGACCATCAACCAGACCAAAGAAATCATTATTGCGATAAGTCAGAACGCCATTCGCGCGTCCGGTCATAAAATTATCGGAAGCTTCATACGAATCATTACCAAATTCAGGCAGTACGTCAGTCCATGAACCGATGTCGTATAACACGCCATAGTTACGACCATAATCAACAGACCCCATATCGGCAAATGCCAAACCAGCAAAACCGAGACGCGTCCAGCTTTGCGGGGAACCGCTGGAGTCACCATCTTCCGGACGATTGGCGTTGACCTGATACTCCCACTGTCCAAAACCGGTTAGTTGATCGGTAATTTGAGTCTCGCCTTTAATACCCATACGGATATAAGATTGATCGCCATCCGTACTATGATTACTGGAAAAATAATGCAGGCCGTCGACCTTGCCATACAAATCCAGTTTATTGCCATCCTTGTTATAGATTTCTGCTGCGTTGGCGGCTCCAGCCATCATCACGGCTGCGGCTACCGCAGATAACACCACTACTTTTTTCATTTTATATGCCTTATTTGTCTTATTTTTGGACTTTCCGCAAAACCTGCTCGCGGAACTGTCCAGGACAATATCACTAACAATTACCGTGCGTTAAGTTTCAAAGTGTAATATTAGCTTGCTATGTATTAGTGATGTTAAAATGCAAGTTAAGCATGACTACATCAATGATATGCCCTGTTTTCTGCTGTAATAACAAGGGGGTTACCAGTAGAGAACTGGCTTACGGTCGGGGATGCCAGGGCGAGAATGGCACTTAACACTCGGCTGGCATTCGTTAAGACGGAATCATAATCAAGTCAGTTGAGGCCACAGCCCTTCTTATTTTTGTGTATAATTTGTTACGTTTACATTTATTTTTAAATTAGCGTTATGAAAATATCAGTACTACTGAAATAGCACTTCTTCGCTTCGTGTATTTTTACTATGGTTAATTATCACATAGCGCAAACGGTCATTTGTGTATCACTATTCATAAGATTAACTATTTACCAGTGGTAATAAACATAAAAGTAAGTCAATGGACAACAACAATACTGAAACTCTAAATGTTGATATTTTGAGTCATGCCGTTACAAACAAATACGATATTCTTAATTGCACTACTCCCTTTTCGGGGTAATTTTATAGAAGGATGTTTTTTATTGTTCGTGAGTCATGCTCCTTTAGTATAAAGGTGAACGTAACAGGAAAGATAAAGCGTCTCAAAAACAGACCATATGGGTATAACTATTATGCAAAAAACGTCACTATTGTTTTCGGCCGCCGCGATAACGTTAACTCTGATGGCGTCATCGGCATCAGCGGCAACGCCAACCGCCGCACAAAATGAAGCTACGTCGACCGTTAAACAAGAAATTACAGAAGGCATTAACCGTTACCTTTATTCAATAGATAAGGCAGACCCAACGTTAGGCAAGCAGCTTTTTTATGTTTCACCGGATACCAGTTTTATTCATCCACGCGGTCACGAACGCGGATGGTCGCAGATCGCTGAAAATTTTTATGGCACCACTATGGGTAAAACCTTCAGCAAACGCACGTTAAAACTGGACGCTCCCCCGGCTATTCATGTGTATGGCAATGCCGCCGTTGCAGAGTTCGACTGGCATTTTACCGCGGTACGCCGTGATAATGGGCAGACTCAACACACGACAGGCCGCGAAAGCCAGGTGTGGGCGAAGATACCAAACACAGGATGGCGAATCGTTCATGTCCACTACTCCGGTCCAGCCAAAACCGGCGTTGGAGAAGGCTATTAAGCTTTGCTCTTCAGGTTATGGCGCAGATGAACATTCTGCGCCAGTTAAGACGAGCTCAGGTCAGTTGATAGTGCTTATCCGGTATCCGTTTTTCCGGAATATCCCTTTCATCATTCATTTGCAGTAAATCGATTTCTATCGCATTGCATATCGCATCCAGCGGTAAATCATTATTTTCAGTACCGAACGGATCTTCCAACTCTTCCGCTAACGCATCCAACGCGATAAACGTATAAGAAATAAGCACCGAAATAAACGGCGTCATATAGTGCAGATCAACCACCAGTGCAAATGGCAACATAATGCAGAAAAGATAAACCGTACGATGCAAAATTAACGTATAGGCAAAAGGCACCGGTGTGTTGGCGATGCGTTCACAGCCGGCCAACACTGACGACATATCATTTAAACGGTTGTTGAGGCTATGAAATAAAATATCGGAAAGCTTTCCGCTGCGGCGGCGAATCGCCAGCCACTCTCCCATCAGCAATAAGATACGGTTAGCGGGGGAATGGGAAACGACAACTTTCTGTAACGCCTCCTGGTCAAGATAGTTGCCCAAAACTTGCGTCTGAGGCTGTCGACGCAATGTCATACGCAAACAGTGGGCAAAAGCGATTTGTAACCGAACAAAATCCTCGATACCGCGTTCATCAGGCAAGGTTGTTTTCACCTCTCGCAGTATTGAGCGTGAAGCGATCATCAACTGCCCCCACAAATGTCGCGCTTCGACGTAACGCGCATAACAGGCATTATTGCGAAACCCAAGAAAAATGGCGATAGCGACGCCCAGTATGCTAAACGGCGCAAGGGTAAACTTAATACCCAGCATTGTGTACCAGGGCAGCATGATAATAACGGCGATAGAAAGAAGAAAGTTAAGGAGCAGTCGTGAAAAGATTTTAGATAACACGGAACCATGCCAGACAAATATCAGGCGAATCCAGTGCTGTTGTGGTCTAACGATCATGATTATCTTCAGCAGGTAAAAAAGCACTGTCATTAAACGTGATCCAGATCAAGGTTGCAAGCTTCTGGTGATACACGGATCCCCTGCCCTGTAGAACATTTTTTTTGCACGATGCTGACAGGTATTGAAAAAAAAACAACCAAATGTATGTTGTAACTAAAAAGACACTTCAGCACATGAGATATATGACGGTCAACGGCTGCTATCAGTGGTATAGGGTGATTTATCGGGGAAAGCGTCAGCAACGACGCGCCGCTCTACCGCTGATTCATTTGTATGACCAGCCAGTAATGGATAACGCTGACAATATACTGTTGCTGCGCTTCGCTCAGCGGTTCTCCCTGAGGTATCTGGTGCCACTTCGCCAGGCACCCGCGACAGCAGGTTGCCGTCGCATGTTGCGCGATAAATACCGGATGGCCCCGCATCGGCGTTTGCTTACCATCATTCGCCGGGTGAGCTGGCGCCAGTCGCTGGGCGATAAAATCGGCGGCGTGTTTATCAATCACCTCCGCGCCTTTATCCCAGCAATATTGTCTTTCTTTTATCCCGAGACGAAAACGCGAACGAAATGTCGATCGCGCCAGGCGGGCAAAGAGCGGTTCAAGCGCATTCATCAGTATACCGAACGTCCTAACGTTTGTGTTAATTGTTCAAGCGCGGCGATACCTGCCAGAGAGTTTCCCGCAGGATCCAGCTCCGGACTCCAGACGGCAATCGCCATTTCATGCGGCACAATGGCGACAATACCGCCGCCCACGCCGGATTTAGCGGGCAATCCCACCCGCCAGGCAAACTCTCCGGCATTCTGATACATCCCGCTGGTCGCCATTAGCGCATTAATTTGCCGGGCCTGCATGGGGGTCACTACCGGCTCGTCGAGATGAAACGCCTCGCCCTGATTCGCCAGAAAGACAAACGTCCTCGCCAGTTCCATGCAACTCATTTTCAACGCACAATAGTGGAAGTAATTTTGCAACACGGTAGGCACATCATGATGAAAATTACCGAATGATTTCATCAGCCAGGCAATAGCGGCGTTACGGGCGGAATGCTCAAATTCAGAGCGCGCGACCGTAGCGTCATACGTAATATCCGATACGCCGCAAAGCGCGCGCACAACTTCCAGCATCCGCTGACGCGGCGCGCTAAGCCGCCCTTGCAACATGTCGCATACCACCAGCGCGCCCGCATTAATAAATGGATTACGCGGGATGCCTTGTTCCATCTCTAACTGAACCAACGAATTGAATGGCGAGCCGGAAGGATCTTTTCCGACGCGCTGCCAGATCTCCTCTTCCGGATAATGACGCATCGCCACCACCAGACTGAGCACTTTCGAAATAGACTGAATAGAGAAGCGTTCGTGCGCATCGCCCGCCTGATAATGCTGCCCGTCCACGGTACAAATCGCTATCCCCAGCTTTGAACCTTCGACGGACGCTAATGCCGGAATATAGTCAGCGACTTTGCCCTGGCCAATGAGGGGGCGAACGCGCTGTAAAATCGTCTCTAAAATTGCATTATCCATGGCCCTGGCCACAACATGCTCCTTGCTCGCAGGTCTGAAAAGGCCTGCGAGTATAGCAGAGGGCGCCACGCGACGTCAGGGCGATTAGACGCGGTTCTTCCAGACGGTCTGCACATTACAAAATTCGTGTAAACCAAAGTGCGAAAGCTCGCGACCGAAGCCGCTTTTCTTCACCCCGCCGAATGCCACACGCGCATCGCTGGCGCTGTACCCATTAATGAATACCCCGCCGCACTCAAGACGCGCCGCCATCTCCGCGGCCAGCGTATCGTCGGCGGTAAAGATCGTCGCCGACAGGCCAAACTCACTGTCATTCGCCAGCGCGAGGGCGTGCGCCGCATCTCTTGCAACGGTAATGGCGGCAACAGGCCCAAAAAGTTCCTGACGAAATGCCGTCATGTCAGGTGTGACATCCGCCAAAACGGTCGCGGCATAATAGTTGCCCTCCCCGGCGATTTTCTCCCCGCCCAACAGTAGCCGTGCGCCTTCGGCGACGGAAGCCTGCACCTGTTGATGGAGTTCATCACGCAAATCAAAGCGCGCCATCGGCCCCAGGTCATTCTCTTCAACCAGAGGATCACCCATCTTTAATGCTGCGGTAGCCGCCACAAAACGATCGGTAAACGCCTGCGCAATGCCCTCTTCGACAATAAAACGTTTGGCGGCGGCGCAGACTTGTCCGGTGTTTTGATAGCGTCCGGCAACTGCGGCTTTTACCGCCAGTTCGAGATCGGCATCATTGAGTACAATAAACGGATCCGAGCCACCCAGTTCCAGTACGCACTTTTTCAGCGCCGCCCCAGCCTGAGCGCCAATCGCCGCGCCGGCGCGCACGCTACCGGTCACCGTCACCGCCGCGATTCGCGGATCGTTAATCATCTGACTCACGCCCTCATTATTGGCGTTCACCCATCCATAGACGCCAGCGGGAGTACCGGCTTCCGTCAAGATTCGGGCTATCATCTGCGCGCACCCCGTGACATTGGGCGCATGTTTTAACAAGTAGCTATTCCCCGCCAACAGTATCGGCACTGCCCCGCGTAACACCTGCCATAAAGGAAAATTCCACGGCATTATCGCCAGGATGACGCCCAGCGGACGGTATTCAATCACCGCCTGCTGATTTTCTACCAGCGTAGGCTCAGGATTCAGCATTGCCGGGCCATGTTCCGCATACCAGTCGCATAACGCGGCGGATTTCGTCACTTCCGCACGCGCCTGCTTTATGGGTTTACCCATTTCACGCGTAATACATTGCGCCATCTCTTCTGCATGAGCGCGAAGCGCCTGACCAATATCGCGTAATGTTTGCGCCCGTTGCGCTACCGATGTCATTTTCCACTTTTTGAAACCGCTCGCCGCCAGACTCAGCGCATGTTCAATCTCTTGCGCGTTAGCCCAGGGCATTGCCGCCAGCGTCTGGCCGGTCGCAGGATTCACGGATAACGCCTGTGTTGCAGTCATCATGGTCATGTTCTTTCTCTCGTTATCAGGGGAGTTGTACCATCATGACGCCCTTTACCCTTTCTGAAAAATGAATAATATTAACCAGACTATTCACGAATTGAGAAAACCATGGACCTGACGCAACTGGAAATGTTTAACGCTGTCGCTCTGACGGGCAGCATTACGCAGGCGGCGGCAAAAGTGCACCGCGTTCCGTCCAACCTGACCACGCGTATCCGCCAGCTTGAAGCCGACCTGGGCGTCTCTCTGTTTATTCGCGAAAACCAGCGGCTCAGGCTGTCACCAGCCGGGCATAACTTTTTACGTTACAGCCAGCAGATCCTGGCGCTGGTCGATGAAGCCCGCATGGTGGTTGCCGGAGAGGAACCGCAAGGACTGTTTTCACTCGGCGCGTTAGAAAGTACTGCCGCCGTACGTATCCCCGCGCTGCTGGCGGGTTATAACCAGCGTTACCCTAAAATTCAGTTCGCGTTAACGACCGGTCCTTCCGGCGCCATGCTGGATGGCGTGCTCGAGGGAAAGCTGAACGCCGCCTTTATTGATGGCCCGCTAATGCATCCGGGGCTGGAAGGTATACCGGCTTACCAGGAAGAGATGATGATCGTCGCGCCACACGGCCATTCCGTCGTTTCGCGGGCCAGCGAGGTGAATGGTTATAACATCTATGCTTTTCGCGCCAACTGTTCTTACCGACGGCATTTCGAAAGCTGGTTTCATGCCGATGGCGCGACCCCCGGTACGATTCACGAAATGGAGTCATATCATGGAATGTTGGCGTGCGTAATTGCCGGCGCAGGTATTGCGCTGATGCCAGCAAGTATGCTCAACAGTATGCCAGGACATCATCAGGTGGAAGCCTGGCCGTTGGCGGAGAAGTGGCGCTGGCTTAACACATGGCTAATGTGGCGGCGCGGGGCGATGACGCGTCAGCTTGAGGCCTTTATCGAGTTACTTAACGCCCAACTGGCGAGCGCCGACTGAAGACGAAACGGCCTGCGAAGTAAATGAGAAGCAGGTCACAAAATGATTGTCTTTTCGCCAGTAAACGTTTTAAGATCGCGGCCTCACCTTCTCGCAACTAACCCGAAATATTTTTATGACAATCAATCCAGTTTCCCGCAAGGTCGCGTGGCTACGGGTAGTTACGCTTGCTATTGCCGCTTTTATTTTCAATACCACAGAATTTGTGCCGGTTGGTTTGCTGTCAGACATTGCTGAAAGCTTTCATATGCAAACCGCGCAGGTCGGCATCATGCTAACCATTTACGCCTGGGTAGTTGCCGTCATGTCGCTGCCTTTTATGCTTCTTACCAGTCAAATGGAGCGCCGTAAGCTACTCATTTGTCTGTTTGTTTTGTTTATTGCCAGCCATGTGCTCTCCTTCCTGGCATGGAACTTTACCGTGCTGGTCATTAGCCGTATTGGTATCGCTTTCGCCCACGCTATTTTCTGGTCGATAACCGCCTCGCTGGCGATCCGCCTGGCCCCTGCCGGGAAACGCGCGCAGGCATTAAGTCTGATAGCGACCGGCACCGCGTTGGCCATGGTGCTTGGGCTGCCGATAGGACGCGTTGTTGGTCAGTATTTTGGCTGGCGCACCACCTTTTTTGCCATCGGCATGGGCGCATTAATTACGCTGCTATGTCTGATTAAGCTTCTACCGAAATTGCCGAGCGAGCATTCCGGCTCACTAAAAAGTTTACCTTTGCTATTCCGACGCCCGGCGCTGATGAGCCTCTATGTACTGACCGTCGTTGTGGTGACTGCGCATTACACAGCTTATAGCTATATTGAACCGTTCGTTCAGAATGTCGCCGGGCTCAGTGCGAATTTTGCTACCGTCCTGTTACTGATCCTCGGCGGCGCCGGGATCATCGGCAGCCTCGTGTTTGGTAAACTGGGTAATCGCCATGCCTCGTCGCTCGTCAGTATCGCTATTGCCCTGCTGGTTGTCTGTCTGCTTCTGCTGCTGCCTGCGGCGGATAGCGAAGCGCATCTGGCCATACTGAGCATTTTCTGGGGCATCGCGATTATGGTGATAGGGCTCGGTATGCAGGTAAAAGTACTGGCGCTGGCCCCGGACGCGACCGATGTCGCAATGGCGCTATTTTCAGGCATCTTTAATATTGGTATTGGCGCTGGCGCGCTGGTAGGTAATCAGGTGAGTTTGCACTGGTCAATGTCGGCCATCGGCTATATTGGCGCCATACCCGCCTGTGCCGCGCTGGTATGGGCTGTGCTCATATTCCGCAAATGGCCAGTGACGCTGGAAGAACAACCGCATTAAGACATTCGTCTGCCGGGAACAGGTTTCCGGCAGACGACAATGCGCCTTAGTGGTACGTTTTAATAATTTCCAACACGCCGTTGATAATAAATTGCACGCCCATACACACCAGCAGGAATCCCATTAAGCGGGAGATCGCTTCAATCCCCCCTTTACCCACCAGCCGCATAATAGCGCCAGAACTGCGTAAGCATCCCCACAGGATCACCGCCACGGCAAGAAAAATAATCGGCGGCGCGACCATAATGACCCAGTCGGGAAACTCGCCGCCATGACGCACCGTGGAAGCGGAACTGATGATCATTGCGATGGTCCCCGGTCCTGCGGTGCTTGGCATAGCCAGTGGAACAAACGCAATATTGGCCGTCGGTTCGTCTGCCAGCTCCTCCGATTTGCTTTTCGCTTCCGGCGACTCATGCGCCTTCTGCTGCGGGAAAAGCATTCTGAAGCCGATAAACGCCACGATTAACCCCCCGGCGATCCGTAGCCCTGGAATCGAAATACCGAAGGTGTTCATAACTAACTGCCCGGCGTAGTACGCCACCATCATAATAGCGAAGACATAAACCGAAGCCATATAGGACTGCCGGTTGCGTTCCGCACTATTCATATTGCCCGCAAGGCCAAGAAACAGCGCCACGGTGGTTAGCGGATTGGCTAACGGGAGCAGTACGACCAGCCCCAATCCAATCGCTTTAAACAAATCCATCATAATACTATCTCTTACCCATCAGCGTTTCATGAACCGGAAGTATAAAGTGAAATTGCCCAGGCGCGCCATTTCGCCAGTGTGCAAATTAATATCCTCTACAACCTATAACCTGTAATTATCAATTAGTTACAAGTTATCACAGCACAATACTCCGGACGCCTTTTAGCAAATCGTGGCATCGGCCAATTCATTTAGTTGACTTATACTTGCCTGAGCAATAGTATCTGACGAAATTAATTACTTGCCGGGGCAACCATTTTGAAAAGCACCAGTGATCTGTTCAATGAAATCATTCCGCTGGGTCGCTTGATCTACATGGTAAATCAAAAAAAAGATCGCCTGTTAAATAACTATTTATCCCCGCTGGATATCACCGCAACACAGTTTAAAGTGCTGTGCTCGATACGCTGCGCGGGATGTATTACCCCGGTTGAACTTAAAAAAGTGCTGTCTGTCGATCTCGGCGCATTGACGCGGATGCTCGACCGCCTGCTGTGCAAAGGCTGGATCGAAAGACTGCCGAATCCTAATGACAAACGCGGCGTACTGGTGAAGCTAACGCCGGACGGCGCGGCAATTTGTGAGCAATGTCATCAACGACCAGGGCAAGACCTGCATCAGGAATTAACAAAAAACTTAACGGCGGACGAAGTGGCAACGCTTGAGTATTTGCTCAAGAAAATTCTGCCGTAGACAAAAAAGAGGTATGACGATGTCCAGACGCAACACTGACGCTATTACTATTCATAGCATTTTGGACTGGATCGAGGATAACCTGGAGTCGCCGCTCTCACTGGAAAAAGTGTCTGAGCGTTCAGGATATTCCAAATGGCACCTGCAACGGATGTTTAAAAAAGAGACCGGTCATTCATTAGGCCAATACATCCGCAGCCGTAAAATGACGGAAATCGCGCAAAAATTAAAAGAGAGCAACGAGCCCATTCTCTATCTGGCGGAACGCTATGGCTTTGAGTCACAGCAAACATTGACCCGGACGTTCAAAAACTATTTTGATGTGCCGCCACACAAATACCGGATCACCAATATGCATGGCGAATCACGGTATATGCTGCCGCTGAACCATGGCAACTACTAGTTTGTTTATGCGCCACGCGAAGAGCACCATGAAAATGCTGTTTCCCGCCCTGCCGGGTCTGTTACTTATCGCCTCCGGATATGGCATTGCAGAACAAACTTTGTTACCTGTGGCGCAAAATAGCCGCGATGTGATGCTGCTGCCCTGTGTAGGCGATCCGCCAAATGACCTTCACCCCGTGAGCGTGAACAGCGATAAGTCAGATGAATTAGGCGTGCCCTATTATAACGACCAACACCTTTAACCTCTTTGCCCCGTTTTGCGGGGCATTTTTTTAGTACCGTCTGGCGATGACAAGTCCGTCGCTATTACCTTGCGGCATGGTCTAAAATTAGCGTTTGTCTTCTTAGTAACATAATGCCTCATCCCCTGACGCGCGCAGTACGGCGCACACGAAATCCAAACACATTGATATAGAGTCCAGCCATAATCAGTACTGCGCCCGCAAGCTGCATCCCGGTCAACGTTTCCCCGAGTAACACCGCGGCGCTCGCCAGCCCGACTACCGGCACCAGCAATGATAACGGCGCCACGCGCCAGGTCTCATAGCGCCCCAGTAACGCGCCCCAGATGCCGTAGCCAAGTATAGTGGCGACAAAAGCCAGATAAAGCAGCGACAATATCGTCGTCATATCGATGGTAATAAGGCTTTGCGTAATGTGATCCGCCCCCTCCAGTAGCAGCGATGACAGCAGGAACGGCAGGATCGGGATCAGCGCGCTCCAGACCACCAGCGACATCACCGCCGGGCGCGGACTATGTTGCATAATTTTTTTATTAAAGATATTGCCGCAGGCCCAGCTAAATGCCGCCGCCAGAGTCAGCATAAATCCCGACATCGCTATATGCTGTCCGTTGAGACTGGCTTCAATCAATACCAGTACACCTATAATCGCCAGGGCGATCCCCGCCAACTGCTTACGTTGTAACCGCTCGCTAAAAACAAACGCCCCCAATGCCATGGTAAAAAAGGCCTGCGCCTGTAATACCAACGACGCCAGTCCTGCGGGCATACCAAACTTTATCGCGCAAAAGAGAAAGGCGAACTGCCCAAAGCTTATCGTCAGCCCATAGCCCAGCAACAGCGTAAGCGGGACTTTAGGCCGGGCGACAAAGAAAATTGCCGGAAACGCCACCAGTAAAAATCGTAATCCTGCCAGCAATAATGGCGGCATATGGTGCAGGCCTACTTTGATGACAACAAAATTGAGCCCCCATACGACAACCACCAGTAACGCCAAAAAACCGTCTTTACGCGACATCATCGGCCCCTGTCATTATTAAAATTTTGTAAAAAGGTAAGTTATCGGAAATCAGTGCGCCATAACAGGACTTTTCTTTTTACCGTGAGCATGGCATTGAACAACACACGATGGGCAAAATCCTGCGTTATGGTATGTTAAGACTACGCTATAGCGTACAGACATCATGCTTTTGCGGGCACGGTAGATTAAAACGTCCCGATACGTAACCTCCATTTCAGGCAGGAAAAATGAATCCAGGATTGAGACGTTCGACGTTGGCTCTACTCGCCTCATCGCTGTTATTGACAATTGGACGCGGCGCCACGCTCCCCTTTATGACCATCTATCTTAACCGTCAGTACGGTTTAGGCGTGGATCTGATTGGCTACGCGCTGACCAGCGCGTTAACGATCGGCGTCGTCTTTAGTCTTGGCTTTGGGATTCTGGCGGACAAGTTTGATAAAAAGCGCTACATGTTACTCGCGATTATCGCCTTCGCCTGCGGATTTATCGCCATCCCAATGGTGCACAATGTCGTACTGGTTGTCCTGCTTTTTGCGCTTATTAACTGCGCCTATTCGGTTTTTTCTACCGTCCTGAAGGCCTGGTTCGCCGATAATCTCACCGCGACAACAAAAACACGGATTTTTTCGCTCAACTATACCGTACTCAATATCGGCTGGACGGTTGGCCCGCCGCTCGGCACGCTGCTGGTGATGCAAAGCATCAATTTACCCTTCTGGCTTGCCGCCATCTGTTCCGCATTCCCGCTGGTCTTTATTCAGGTATGGGTGACACGATCGGTTGCCGCCAGCGAGGGGAAAAATGCCGCTATCTGGTCTCCCTCCGTTCTGCTGCGCGACAAAGCATTGTTGTGGTTTACGCTTTCGGCATTTCTGGCCTCCTTTGTGGGGGGCGCCTTTGCGTCCTGTATTTCACAGTACGTTATGGTCGTTGCCGATAGCGGCTTCGCGGAAAAAGTGGTAGCCGTCGTCCTGCCGATTAATGCGGTTATTGTGGTCAGTTTGCAATACGCCGTGGGCCGTCGACTTACCGCCGTCAATATTCGACCAATGATGACGACCGGCACCGTCTTTTTTATCGCCGGGCTCATCGGATTTATTTTTTCAGGCGACAATCTGTTTTTTTGGGGGCTTTCAGCGGCAGTATTCACGATTGGCGAAATTATTTATGCCCCCGGCGAATATATGTTAATTGACAACATTGCGCCTGCCGGGATGAAAGCCAGCTATTTTTCAGCGCAATCGCTGGGCTGGCTGGGTGCGGCGGTAAACCCGCTGGCCAGCGGCGTCATCCTGACGACGCTTCCCGCCTGGTCGCTTTTCGTTGTCCTGATAATCGCCATTGTGTTCGCCTGGGCACTGATGTTAAAAGGAATGCGGATTACCCCTACGCAACAGGCTATCACCTGTTAATTATCTGCAGCCAGTCATGTGCGCTGTTTCTGGCGCACTGGGTTAACCCTATATATTGCAGGCTAATTATCTGCTGTCACTGCGGTAATTCAGGAATATTCCTGGGCGCTGACGAAAATATTCTAATGCTTTACCCTTCCAGTAAAATAAATACGCAATTCAGACTTTGCTTAAGTATAAATTAGTACTATAGTCTGTACGAGGTTTTTTAAAAAAGAGGATGCACGCTAAAATAAGGAGAAACGAGATGTTAGGCAGTATTAACCTTTTTATCGTTGTATTAGGAATTATTTTATTTTCCGGATTTCTGGCCGCCTGGTTCAGTCACAAATGGGATGATTAATGAACGGAGATAATCCCTCGCAGAGCCGGCCCCTTGCTGCATCGTTGCGCAAGGGGCCGCTTTTGTCTGGATGGCAGGCAAAAAAAAACCGCCGGTTCACCAGCGGTAAATGCTTGCATGGATAGATTTGTGTTTTGCTTATACGCTACCGGGCAAATTCTTGCGAGGATAACGGATCGCTAACGACTGTAGCACCGTCAATATCAATGAAGCTTAAACGATACGCAACCAGACCTGAATAAGACATTATGAGACCTTTTGTCCCCCAGGCGCTTTTACAAGACCCATGGTATCAGGCCAGCCGCATGCCCCGTATGGCTGACCTGGATATTGCCGGTTAGCGCGCGTTATTTTTGCAGTCGGTTCACGCGAACAAGCGGTTCCTTCGCTTTCTTATCCAGACTACCGTTAATGTTGATCATTTGATCCGGCTGAACTTCCCGCCCATCAAATACGGCGGAAGGAATTATCACGTTAATCTCGCCGGATTTATCACGAAATACATAGCGATCGTCGCCTTTATGATCAATAAGGTTGCCGCGCAGCGAAACGGTCGCGCCATCATGCAGGGTTTTTGCCTGTTCGATGGTCATTTTTTCTGCATCATCCGTACCGCGATAACCATCCTCAATAGCATGAGGCGGCGGCGGTGCCACGTCTTTTTTTAATCCCCCTTGATCATCCGCTAGCGCGTAAGGCATTATCAGAAAACTTAAAAATGCAGCCACCTGTAGTTTCATGCTCTCTCCTTAATAACGTCTATTTGACGTATTAAGTCTGGCCGCTATTTTTAGTTTTTACAAACATGAATTTACCCGAAGAATATTAAGCAATAAAATCAACCCATCCGGATTAATATGCAACCGACATCAGCGCCGGTGAGCGCGAAAGCGTAACGGCGTAATAGTTAACTTGCCACATAGCTGAAGTCATATGCATCAACGTCTGGATAGCAATTCAGAATAATCGGCTTTATTTTTTGAGGATAATGGCCTTACGCATAATCAATGACAGTCATCGCCGTAAGAAAGTAAGCAAGTTATGCAACAGCGGGTTTGTTGGTAACTGGATAAAATAATCATTCACTGACAATGTCATAAAATAAATATGCCATACTTGAGAAGAACGAACAGATTTCATTTGTCTCTGTAACGGAAAAATAAACGATGAGATTAGAACAGCACGATATTGTCACCCTTGATGAAGCCGAATCCGTCGATAGCCTGACAAAAAAACTTGGTGATTTACTGGTTAACCAGAAACTCCGTCTGACCACTGCAGAATCCTGCACTGGCGGGAAACTGGCTTCAGCATTGTGCGCAGCAGAAGATACGCCCTCATTTTACGGTGTGGGTTATGTCACCTTTACTGATGAAGCCAAAGCAAAAATCTTACGCGTACAACGCCACAGTCTTGCCGAACATACCGCCGTCAGCGAAGCGGTCGTTACTGAAATGGCACAGGGCGCTAAGGATCAGGCTGAGGTCAATATCAGCATAGCAATCAGCGGCTATGGCGGTCCGGAAGGCGGCGAAGATGGCACGCCGGCGGGCACAGTTTGGTTTGCCTGGAATATTAACAATACAACTTTTACAAGCCGACAACATTTCAACGGAGATTGTCAGGAAGTATTGGAAAAATGCGTACGCTTCGCCCTCGCTGAATTGCTTTTTCTGTTAACGAAGAAAGCATAAACAATAATTTCATCTGACCGGTCAGAATAACTCCCGGTCAGAATAAAAAAATGCGAGCCTATGGCCCGCATCGTATGCGCAATATTTCAGAATATATTTATGAAATATCAGCAGTAAAATTAATTGCCGGATTTCCGTCCGCCACTGTGGCTATTCTGGCCACCTTTTTTACCCGCTTCAGATGCACGCTGTGGGTCGTTTTTAAAGTTCCCACCGCTATGCTGGCCGCCTTTACGACCTGCTTCTGAGGCTTTCTCTTTATCTTCTGCAAAATTACCGGAACCGCCGCGATGTTCTGCCATAATATAATCCTCATGATGATGTTGCGTTTTAAATATGATATGTCTTCTCATATCATGTGATACAGTTCTAAATCTAGTCGCCCTGTGCGCAGTGTCAAATTCATTTCTGCATTATTTACATAACGCCGACACATAGCGGAAAATATATTTTTTGAAAACATCAACAGCGAAGCGGTAATAAATCTTTGGCAATCAAGCCACCACGGGAAAATAATTAGAAAAATCCGAATGCACGCCCTCTTTATATTCAGACAATTTAACCCCATAAATTTAACTGGCTGTCATCAGAAGTGCAGGATTCATTTTCAGGTGGTTGTTCGACAGTGCCGAACAACCGTATCAGCTTAGCGATCGAGCCCACGATATTGCAACATGGGGTCAATATGCGGTTCATGTCCACGCCAGGCTGAATAAAGCGTTTCTAAATCAGTACTATTCCCCCGGGAAAGGATAGCATCACGAAAACGCTGCCCGTTTTCACGCGTCAGGCCGCCCTGCTCTACAAACCATTGATAACCGTCATCCGCTAACATTTGCGTCCACAGGTAGGCGTAGTATCCCGCTGCGTAGCCGCCGCCGAAGATATGGGCAAAATAACTGCTGCGATAGCGGGGCGGCACCGCCGGTAAATCAAGATGCTCGGCGGCCAGCGCCTGCTGCTCGAACTCAGCGACAGACTGCTCTGCTACGCTCTCCTCCAGCATATGCCAGCGCATATCCAGCAATGCGGCGCCGAGCAATTCAGTCATATCGTAACCTTTATTAAATAAACTCGCCTTGCGCATTTTTTCCTGTAAATCAGCGGGCATTTTTTCACCGCTGTCGACATGACGCGCGTAGCGTTCGAACACGCGTGGATGGCTCGCCCAATGCTCATTAATCTGGGAGGGAAACTCGACAAAGTCGCGGGGCGTATTGGTACCTGAAAGCGTGGCATAGCGCTGAACGGCAAACAAACCATGTAACGTATGGCCAAACTCATGGAAGAGCGTAATAACGTCGTCCCAAAGCAGTAATGCAGGCTGCCCATCAACCGGTTTCTGATAGTTACATACATTGTATATAACGGGCCGGGTTTCATTGAGTGTGGATTGCTCGACAAAATTCCCCATCCACGCGCCGCCGCTTTTCGAGTCCCGCGCGAAGAAGTCGCCATAAAATAACGCCATGCCGACACCATCGGAGTCGAAAATCTCCCACACCCGAACATCAGGGTGGTACACCGGAATGTCAAAACGCTCGACGAAGGTGATGCCGAATAGCTGGTTGGCGGTCCAGAAAACCCCCTCTTGCAACACCGTATTTAAGGCAAAATAGGGCTTCAGTTGCGCTTCATCTAACGCATATTTTTCCCGCCGTACCTGTTCAGCATAGAACATCCAGTCCCAGGCCTGAACGGTGTAGCCGCCCTGCTCACCATCAATGACGTTCTGAATTTCCGCCTGTTCATTGAGTACACGCTGACGCGCTGGCGGCACAATGCCACGCATAAAGCTCAGTGCGGCTTGCGGCGTTTTCGCCATCTGATCGGCCATTTTCCATGCGGCATAATTGGGGAAACCCAGCAGTTTTGCCTGACAGCGACGAATCTCTACCAGACGCTGAACGATAGCGCGGGTATCGTGGGCATCTCCTTTTTCCGCCCGAGTCCATGACGCTGCGAATAAATTTTCGCGAGTCTGGCGATCGCGCAGCGTAGCAAGCGCAGGCTGTTGCGTCGTATTAAGGAGCGGAATGAACCAGCGCTCCTCCAGGCCTTTTTCACGCGCCGCTTCAGCAGCGACGGTCATTTCTTCCGGGCTTAATCCTGCCAGGCAATGCGCGTCATCTACCGCCAGCCCGCCCGCTTTACTTGCCGCCAGCAGACGCTGATTAAACTGACTCATTAAGGTCGCGGATTCAGTATTCAATACCTTCAGTCGCGCTTTATCCTCTTCGGCAAGCCGCGCGCCTGCCAACACAAAACGCTGATGGATAACATCGACCAACCGTAGCGACTCATCATCCAGCCCCAGTGAGTGACGCTGTTGCCAGACGGCGTCCACGCGAGCGAATAACGCGCTATTCAGATAAATATCGTTGGAGAGCGCCGCCAGCTCGGCAGAAAAGGCCTCATCCAACCGCTGGAGTTCATCGTTAGTGTGCGCGGCCGTCATCGCGAAAAAAACGCTGGTGACGCGTGACAGAAGCGCCCCGCTTTGCTCCAGCGCCAGAAGCGTATTCGTAAAATCAGGGGCCGCCGGATGATTGACGATGGCCTCGATTTCTACGCGTTTTTGCCGCACGCCCTCATCAAAAGCAGGACGATAATGGCAATCTTTGATCCGATCAAAACGCGGTGCCTGATAAGGCAACATACTCTGGTCTAACAAAGGATTCGTCGACATTTTTCACTCCTGAAAATAGGTTGATCATAAGAGTAAGCTTCCCCCTATGCTGACCGCAACCGTGTTAACCAGGATTACCCTTTCATAAACGCCGCGTGCTATGGTAATACAACACAAAAAGCGTTGAGGAACTGTGTGATGATCGTTTTAGTAACTGGAGCAACCGCAGGGTTTGGCGAGTGCATTGCACGCCGTTTTGTTGAGAATGGACATAAAGTCATTGCCACGGGACGTCGTCATGAACGCCTGCAAGCGTTAAAAGATGAGCTTGGCGAGAACGTATTGACCGCCCAACTGGACGTGCGCAACCGCGCGGCCATCGAAGAGATGATGGCCTCTCTGCCTGCGCAGTGGCGCGATATTGATGTGCTGGTCAATAACGCCGGTCTGGCGCTGGGTCTTGAACCGGCGCATAAAGCCAGCGTAGAAGACTGGGAAACTATGATCGATACTAATAATAAAGGCTTAATTTATATGACCCGCGCCGTGCTGCCAGGAATGGTCGAACGTAATCGCGGTCATATCATTAACATCGGTTCGACCGCCGGCAGTTGGCCTTATGCTGGTGGCAATGTCTATGGCGCGACGAAAGCCTTTGTGCGCCAGTTTAGCCTGAATTTGCGCACGGATTTACACGGCACGGCGGTTCGCGTGACCGACATTGAACCGGGTCTGGTTGGCGGTACCGAGTTTTCCAGCGTCCGTTTCAAAGGCGACGATGAGAAAGCGGGTAAAACTTACGAAAATACCACCGCGCTCACGCCAGAAGACATTACCGAAGCGGTATGGTGGGTGGCCACACTCCCCGCGCATGTGAATATTAATACCGTTGAAATGATGCCTGTTACCCAATCTTTCGCAGGGCTCAGCGTCCACCGTAGCTAAGAGGTTATACCCGGTCTGCGGGCCGGGTAATCCCTGGCAAACGTATCTGCAACCAAGAACATGATCGGTATAGACCACCACGGAAAAGTGGTAGAGTATCCGGGTCAACCGCCTAAAAAGTAAGAATGAATGACCGTCGAAACGCAGCTTAACCCTACACAGCCTGTCAACCAGCAAATTTACCGTATTCTTCGGCGTGATATCGTGCATTGTCTTATCCCGCCTGGCACGCCGCTATCAGAAAAAGAGGTCTCAACCCGTTTTAACGTTTCGCGTCAACCGGTGCGCGAGGCTTTTATAAAGCTGGCGGAAAATGGGTTGATTCAGATCCGCCCTCAGCGCGGTAGTTATGTGAATAAGATTTCGCTTTCTCAGGTACAGAATGGCTGCTTTGTTCGGCAGGCGATCGAATGCGCGGTGGTCCGCCGTGCGGCGGCGATGATCACCGATAATCAGTGCTATCAACTGGCACAAAACCTGCACCTGCAACATATTGCTATCGAGCGCAAACAGATTGATGATTTTTTCCAGCTTGATGACGATTTCCACCAAAAACTGGCGCAGATCGCCGATTGCCAGTTAGCGTGGGATACCATTGAAAATATCAAAGCGACAATCGACCGGGTTCGCTATATGAGTCTGGATCATGTTTCTCCACCGGAGATGTTGTTGCGCCAGCACCATGATATTTTCTCCGCGCTGGAAAATCGTGACGGCAATGCGGTTGAGAGCGCAATGACCCAGCATTTGCAGGAAATTAGCGAATCCGTTCAGCTTATCCGTCAGGAAAACAGCGGCTGGTTTAGCGAAGAGTAAACCCCCTTTAACGTCGGGGTGAGACGCCTTCTCCGCTTTCTCACCCTGCACATTCCCGCCTAAAAAGCCGTGAGCTTGATCAAAAACAAAAAAAATTCGCAACGATAAGCGTATTTATATGTCGCCCGTCATGCGGGGAAACCTGCGGGCTTTGGCTGTAAGTTTGAAAGGAGAAAACACCATGATGACATACGATCGTAACCGTAACGCAATCACTACCGGTAGCCGGGTCATGATAAGCGGCACGGGTCATACCGGGATTATCAAAGCCATTGAGAGCGAAGGTCTGGATGCAGGTCAAATTCGCCGCGGCAAAACGGTGATTGTCGAAGGTTGTGAAGGTAAATTCGCGCCGGTCGAACTGATTCGTCTTGGCATGAACTGATACCACTGGCCGCTAAGAACCGCTCCGGCCTTCCCGGTAGCATAATGCTACCGGGTCTCTGTTACGCTATTTCAACCGCTCGGCATATTTCGCCACGCTCGCTTTCGCGCCATATGTCAGTAAACTGTCATAGGCTTCTTGCACTTTTTGCGTAAACCGCGCCACCTGCGGCAAATCGTTGCCGAAAATTTCAGCCATTCCCAGCAGCGCCTTAACACGACTGGCGCCTTCTTCACTGTTTGCCACGGCGCGCTGAATAACCGGCAATAGCGGATCGCTAATGTCGATCGCCTTGCCCTGTTCATCCACGCCGCCAACGTAACGCATCCACCCCGCCACGCCCAGCGCCAGCAAATCAAAATCGCTATGATTAGCAAGATGCCAGCGAACGGAGTCCAGCATACGCTGCGGAAGTTTCTGGCTACCATCCATCGCAATCTGCCAGGTACGATGACGCAGCGCCGGATTACGGTAACGCGCAATCAACTGATCGGCATAACGCTGTAAATCTACCCCCTGGACTTTCAGCGTTGGCGCCTGCTCGCGTAACATTAACGCCTGCGCGGTCAGACGATAGTTGTCGTCAGCCATGCAGTCATTAATATGCTGATAGCCGGCAAGATACCCCAGATAAGCCAGGAATGAATGACTGCCGTTAAGCATTCGCAGTTTCATCTCTTCAAACGGAACCACGTCGGCGACCAACGTCGCGCCCGCGTTTTCCCACTGCGGACGCCCCGCCACAAACGTATCTTCTATCACCCACTGACGAAACGGTTCGCAGGCGACGCCCGCCGGATCGCGCACGCCGGTCAGTTGTTCGATTTTATCCAGCGTCTCCGGCGTGACCGCAGGGACAATCCGATCAACCATGGTTGACGGAAATGTCACGTTTTGCTCGATCCATATCGCCAGTTCCGCATCCACCTCCCGGGCGTAAGCCGTCACAACTTGACGCGTCACATGCCCATTTTCCGGCATGTTGTCGCAGGACATCACGGTAAATGCCGGTAAGCCTGCGGCTTTACGACGCGCTAACGCTTCGACAATAATACCCGGTGCCGTTAGCGGTTGATGCGGATTTTGCAGGTCGGCGGCAATCATGGGATGTTCCAGCAGAAGTTGGCCCGTGGCTGGCGAATGACAATACCCTTTCTCGGTAATGGTCAGAGACACAATCGCTATTTGCGGTTCGCACATCGCCGCCAGCACACGTTCCAGACCATCAACCTGAACATGCAACGCCGCTTTGACGACGCCCACCACACGCGCCGTCCAGGCTTCCGCCGACATCTCCGCCACGGTATAGAGGTTATCCTGCTGCTTTAGATCGGCAATCTGCTGTTCGCCGCCAATAAGATTAACCTCATAATAGCCCCAGTCGCTATGCTGCTCCGCAGCCAGAATATCTGTGTAAACCCCCTGATGCGCGCGATGAAACGCGCCAAAACCGAGATGGACCATCCGCGCCGCCAGCGCCGCGCGATCGTAATCAGGAAGCGTCGCCTTTGCCGATAAAAGCCTGTTTTGCATTTTATAACCTCTATATTCTGAAAGCGGAACAGTCGCAGAGTAACGCCTGCCCTGGTGCATTTGGATTTACGCTAATTAAACAAAAGTGACCGGACAGCATGGCCGAAACCGCATTAGCGTTCCGGCCATACCGTCGACACGATTTAACTCGTCTGGGTTGCGGAGTGGCGTAACTTCTCTGCCGCTGTCGCTTCCGCCGCATCCTCAGGCAAACTCAGGTCGCGATCTCTGACCTCCGGCATCAACAGCGCAGAAATCAGACCAATACACGAGTAGAGCACCAGCATAATTAAGATGGGCAGCCAGGAATCGGTCATGTTACAAAAGATCCCTGCGAGGACGGGGCCAAAACCGACCGCCACCAGGCCTCCTGCCTCTTTTGAAATCGCCATCCGGGTGAAGCGATTACGCGATCCGAAAATTTCCGCCATGGTGATGTTTTCCAGCGCAAATAATCCCAGCACGGCAAAGTTATGAATAACAATGAGCGCCGCCATAATTACGCCAGGGCTATACGTTTTATCTACCACAATAGACAGCATCGGCCAGGCGAGGATAATCGCGGAGATATTCAATATTATATACGGCAGCCGACGACCGTATTTATCGGACAACCACCCCAAGAGTGGGATAGTGATAAAACCAATTACGGAACTTATCATTAACGCATCGGTTGGGATAGATTTGTTAAATAATAACGTCTGAACTAAATATCCGGCAAGGAAGGTTTGAATAAGCCCGGAATTGCCCGCCTGCCCAAAACGTAAACCGGTAGCCAGCCAGAAAGATTTGCTGGTAAACATCGCGCCCAATGTATTTTCTGACGCAGGCGTTAACGCTGGCGATTTTTCGCCTTCGCTTACTTTTTCGAATACCGGACTTTCTTTCAGATTCATTCGCAGCCAGATCGCGAATATCATAACAACGACGCTCGCCAGGAAAGGAATACGCCATCCCCAGGCGATCAGTTGTTCGCGTTCAAGCGCAAAGAACATCACCGCCCAGATCGCCGTCGCGCTCAACGTACCGCAGTTGGTGCCCATCGCGACCAGCGAGGAAATGATGCCACGCTTTCCTTTCGGCGCATACTCGGCCAGCATGGTACCCGCGCCGGAAATTTCCGCCCCGGCGCCCAGCCCCTGTATAATTCGCAATGTCACCAGTAATACTGGCGCAAAAATGCCGATTTGCGCATACGTCGGCAGTACGCCAATCAGCGTGGTGCAGATCCCCATCATGGTGATAGTAATAAACAATACTTTTTTTCGTCCGATGCGGTCGCCCATTTTACCAAAAACAAAGGCGCCGATAATTCTGGCTATATAACCTGCACCATAGGTGCCCATTGCCAGAATAAGCGCCATCGCGGCAGACTGTTCCGGGAAAAATATCTCATGGAAGACCAGAGCCGCGCCTAGTGAATATAACTGAAAATCCATAAATTCAAGCGCGGTGCCTAACCAGCCAGATACGGCAGCGCGCACTAAATCCTGAGTCGATCGTTCATGTTTTATTTGTGTCATATAGGCAATCTCTAAGAGGTAAGATGCGTACCACTTACTCGCAATTATTTATATTATTTCGCAAACGTGAGTAAGACTTTGCAGCATTGACGCTGGTCTTTCTCGAAAAGCTCAATCGCGTCGGTGACATGTTGATAATCAAATGTATGCGTTATCAGCTTATCCGGATCAATAAGCCCTTTATTCAGCCAGTCAATCACGACCGGGAATTTATTGGCATTAAGACGCGATGAATAAATAGCCAGCTCTTTTCCGGTAATACCCTGCTGTACAATCTCACACGGGTCGCTGGAAAATCCCATCAGGACAATGCGTGCCGCAGGCGATGCAAGGGTAATCGCCTCTTGCAGGATAGCGGGATGACAGGCGGCATCGACAATCAAGGTCGGTTTTAGCGCCTTCTGCTGTAGAAATTCCGCCAGTGAATGTTGACCATTATTGAGGGTCCAGTCAGCGCCGCTCTGCTTCGCCATCGCTAAACGCTCTTCAATGCGATCAACGACTATGACCGTTTTAACCTGATAAACCCCCTTCAGCGCCTGTACGGTCGTCAGTCCCATCGGGCCTGCGCCATAGATAAGCGCCACGTCCTGCTCGGTCGGATTCACCTGCCCCGTCACATTTGCCGCAATGGTAAACGGCTCAACCATGACGGCATGATGATCTGCGATGTTGTCCGGTATGCGATGAGCATTACGGGCCGGCGCCACCGCATACTCGCTGAAACCGCCGTCACGATGCACGCCCAGCACCACCAGCGAGGTACACACATTGGGTTTACCGACTGAACAAGGGTAACAATGCCCGCAACTGATCACCGGATCGACGGATACCCGTTCTCCTATCCGGTCGCGATTGACGTTGTCGCCTACCGCGTCGATGACACCGAAAAATTCATGGCCTATGACACGGGGATATTTTGCAAAGGGATTATGTCCCCGATAAATATGACTGTCGGAACCGCAGATACCCGCCAGTTTCACTTTAATACGAACTTCGCCCGGCGCAGGCTGCGGAAGCGCGCGCGTTTCGATAGTTAATGTATTCGGTTTTTCGATTACGATGCTTTTCATTTTTCGCTCCTTACCAGTTCCACAGTGTGCCGTCTTCCAGGCGGGCCACCGGCAAATAGGCTGGATCGTACGGATATTTCGCCGCCAGTTTTTCATCGAACTCAATGCCCAGTCCTGGCTTGTCGCCCGGATGCATATAGCCGCCCTCGAACGTCCAGTTATGCGGGAAAACCTCCAGCATCTGTTCGGAGTAGCCCATATACTCCTGTACGCCAAAGTTAGGCACCCACAGGTCGAAATGTAATGCAGCGGCCATACAAACCGGCGACAGATCGGACGGCCCATGCGAACCGGTACGCACCTGGTAGAGCGAGGCAAAATCGGCAATGCGGCGCATCCCGGTAATACCACCGGCATGGGTAAGCGTGGTGCGGATATAGTCAATCAATTGCTCTTCAATGAGCTGTTTGCAATCCCAGATACTGTTAAAGACTTCACCTACGGCAATCGGCGTGACCGTATGCTGGCGGATGAGGCGGAAGCACGCCTGATTTTCAGCCGGCGTCGGGTCTTCCATCCAGAACAAACGATAGTCTTCAATACTTTTGCCAAAGCGGGCAGCCTCAATAGGCGTCAGTCGGTGATGCATATCGTGCAGAAGATGTTCATTAAACCCGAACGTATTACGCACGGCGTCAAACAGCTTTGGCGTAAAATCGAGATACTTTTCCGTTGACCACAATTGTTCTTCCGGCCACTGGCCTTTTGTCGCGGGCTCATAGGCCAGCCCCTTGCCTTTCGCCATGCCGTAGGTGGTTTTCATCCCCGGAACGCCGCACTGCACGCGGATTGCTTTGAACCCTTGCTCTTTATGACGCGCGTAGTCTTCCAGCACATCGTCGATGGTGTGGCCTGTGGTATGGCAATACACCATGACGCCTTCACGCGAAGCGCCGCCGAGTAACTGATACAACGGCATATTGGCAGCTTTGGCTTTAATATCCCATAGCGCCATATCAACCGCGGAAATGGCGGACATGGTGACAGGGCCACGGCGCCAGTACGCGCCTTTGTAGAAGAACTGCCAGATATCTTCGATGCGGCGAGCATCCCGCCCGATGAGCTGTGGGCACAGGTGATCGGTAAGGTACGAGGCCACCGGGAGCTCGCGTCCGTTCAGGGTGGCATCCCCCAGACCGGTGATCCCGTCTTCCGTGGTTATCTTTAAGGTGACGAAGTTACGCCCTGGACACGTAACAAAAACTTCAGCCCCTACAATCTTCATTTTTATTCCTTACATCGCATTATGGGATGCAGGAAATTTACCCAACTGAGCTACTACCATACAAGTATATTGATGTAAAAAGCGCTGCCAGATCACAAAATGTTCTGGTCGCGCGGCAATGTTACGTACGTCCCCATCCGACGACGATAATCAGCATTCCACACAGCGCGATCAGCGCGCCGCACCAGTCATAAACCGTGAGCCGGACGCCATCGACAACACGTAACCACAGGAGCGCAGTACAGACATATACCCCACCGTAAGCCGCATAAACCCGCCCACTCGCCGCCGGATGCAAGGTCAAAAGCCAGACGAATAACGCGAGTGACGCGGCAGCGGGCAGAAGCCACCACACGCTGGCGCCGCGCTTAAGCCATAGCCAGGGAAGAAAACATCCAATGATTTCACAGAGGGCGGTGACAAAGAAAAGCAGAGTCGTCTTTAGCATGAGATTCATTTGGTTACGAAATGATAAGTGATAATACAACAGAATATCGTTACGGTTATCCGGCCATTCTTGTGTATATGCCAGGCATAAGGATTGGTGTAGAATTTACAGGTGGTTTACCGCTTTTTCCCCTCTAATGAAAGGATGTTGTGATGAACAATACGCTGAGCAAACGCCTGTGCCTGACGGCAATGCTTACGTTGGCGGCCGTTGTATATACTACTTCCGCATTCGCTGAAACCAGTAAACTGGTGATTGAATCGGGAGATAGCGCACAAAGTCGTCAGGAAGCGGCGATGGAAAAGGAACAATGGAACGACACTCGCAGTCTGCGTCAGAAAGTGAATACCCGCGCAGAAAAAGAGTGGGACAAAGCCGATGCCGCCTTTGATAACCGCGATAAATGCGAGCAAAGCGCCAACATCAACGCCTATTGGGAACCCAATACGCTGCGGTGTCTGGATCGTCGTACAGGTCGCGTTATTACGCCCTGATGCAGGATAACTAAAAGGAAGTGTAAGGATACAGTATGACAAGTGACTATAAGGTCAGACTGCGCCCGCTTGAGCGTGAAGATTTACGATTTGTCCACCAGCTTGATAATAATGCCAGCGTTATGCGTTACTGGTTTGAAGAGCCGTATGAGGCTTTTGTCGAACTGTCGGATCTCTACGACAAACACATCCACGACCAAAGCGAACGGCGCTTTGTCGTCGAATGCGATGGTGAAAACGCCGGGCTGGTAGAACTGGTGGAAATTAACCATGTGCATCGGCGGGCGGAATTTCAGATTATTATCTCGCCGGAGTACCAGGGAAAAGGCCTGGCGTCACGCGCGGCCAAACTGGCGATGGATTACGGATTTACCGTACTCAATCTCTATAAATTGTATTTGATCGTCGATAAAGAGAATGAAAAAGCGATTCACATCTACCGTAAACTCGGGTTTAGAGTAGAAGGCGAGCTGATTCATGAGTTCTTCATTAACGGCGAATACCGTAACACCATCCGCATGTGTATCTTCCAGCAGCAGTATCTGGATGAACATAAAACGTCCGGTTCTACGCTCCTGAAACCCACCGCGCAGTAAACGCGGCGCGGTAGTCACGGAGAGTCGCACCGCGCCCGGTTTAGTAGTAATCGATACGATTTTTAATGGTGTAATGGTGGGACACTGCCGGCTTAACGCTCTCATCGACGATAACAAGCCGGCAGTCAACAGGGTTCGCGTACGCATCATATTCGCAGCTCTGTGTGACGTTGCCGACCTGTCGATCATCCACCCGGCTGACTGCCGTATAGTCCAGCTTTTTACGCGGGTCCGCGGAGGGTTTTGCCGTTACAGAGAGCGTATTCTGCGAGTTTATGGTTGTCTTACCTAACGGATAACCTTCGCTATCATAGCGATACTCGACTTTCATCTCTTTGCCCGTCGCCGAGACCACAAAACCGTTGTCGTCCGTCTCCCAGGTCACGCCCGCCGAAGGCAACGCCGCCAGCTGGCACTTCCCCTGTAACTGCACCTTTTTTTCCAGCGTCTGAGCATCCCGGTAATAATTGGCATCCAGCACGAGCGCCAGCCCCGTATTATTCTCCAGATCGTGTAACTCAAGCGTATCAAAACAGCCTTCCTGTGAAAGCGTACCGGTGACCTGCTTCGCCACTTCGCCATGCTCACTCATCAATGTCTGGCTGAAATCCTTTACCGGACCACGTAATGGATCAAAATCAAATTCGTTCGAAAAACTGGCCATTTCCGGCGTAAAAGACTCAAGGGATTTCGGGTTATCACAACCTGCCAGTATCATGCACAATAACGTCAGTAAAAGGGGTTTCTTCACACGTATCACCAGGATGAAAAGATATTTATCATCATATTAGCAAATACAGTTATTTACACGAAAAATGCTAAGCTTAGAACATCGTCATTAATCACAGGAGTTCATGATGAAAATCGCAACTGCAATAGCCGCTCTGGCGTTAGTCAGCGCCCCCTCGCTGGTGATGGCGGCACCGGGATCGTGCGAGAGAGTAAAAAGCGATATTGAACAACGTATCATCAATAACGGCGTGCCGGCGGATAATTTTACGCTCACTATCGTTCCTAACGACCAGGCCGATCAGCCGGACTCACAGGTGGTGGGCCATTGCGCGAACGACACGCATAAAATTCTTTATACCCGCACCAGCAGCGGCAATGCGCCAGCCAATACCTCTCCCGCTCAGGACGGTTCATCCGCCGAACCGCAATAACCTCCTCCTGCCCTCCGGGTCCGGAGGGTAACGCTCTTTGACATGGATTAATAATCCTTACTCCCAAAGGGGTAAACTCATTACATCATTAGCATGTTAATAATTTCGTTATAGTTATCAATATATAGCGAAATAATAACGACAATGGAGTGAGTGATGCCCGGAGAAAAGCAACAAACAGGCGTTAGCCGCAGGACGTTAGTGAAATCAGCGGCGCTTGGCTCACTGGCGCTGGCTGCCGGAGGCGTATCTTTACCGTTTGGGATGCGTACCGCGGCCGCGGCGGTGCAGCAGGCCATGCGCAACGAAGAAGATAAAATCGTCTGGGGCGCCTGTTCGGTCAACTGCGGCAGTCGCTGCGCTCTGCGTCTGCATGTAAAAGATAATGAAGTCTGGTGGGTTGAAACTGATAATACTGGCGACGATGTCTACGGCAATCATCAGGTTCGCGCCTGTCTGCGGGGCCGTTCAATCCGTCGGCGCATTAACCATCCGGATCGCCTTAACTATCCCATGAAACGCGTTGGCCGCCGCGGCGAAGGCAAATTTGAACGCATTAGCTGGCAGGAAGCGCTGGACACCATTAGCGCCAGCCTGAAAAAGACCGTAGAGATCTACGGCAATGAAGCCGTTTATATCCACTATTCATCCGGCATCGTAGGCGGCAACATAACCCGCTCGTCGCCTGCCGCCTCGCCGGTGAAGCGTTTGATGAACTGCTACGGCGGTTCGTTGAATCAATACGGCTCATACAGTACCGCGCAAATTTCTTGCGCCATGCCCTACACCTATGGCTCCAACGACGGCAACAGCACGTCTGATATCGAAAACAGTAAACTGGTGGTCATGTTCGGCAATAATCCGGCTGAAACACGCATGAGCGGCGGCGGCATTACCTGGTTTCTGGAGCAAGCGCGTGAACGCTCAAATGCGCGCATGATCGTGATAGATCCGCGCTATACCGATACCGCTGCCGGACGTGAAGACGAGTGGATACCGATTCGCCCCGGCACCGACGCCGCGCTGGTGGCGGGAATTGCCTGGGTATTGATTAACGAAAATCTCGTTGACCAGCCTTTTCTCGACAACTATTGCATCGGCTACGATGAAAAGACCCTTCCGGCTGACGCGCCCCCCAATGGCCATTATAAGGCTTATATTTTGGGCCAGGGCGAAGACGGTATCGCCAAAACGCCGCAGTGGGCATCGCATATTACCGGCATCCCCGCCGATCGGATTATCAAACTGGCGCGCGAGATAGGCAGCGTCAAGCCGGCCTACATCTGTCAGGGTTGGGGCCCGCAGCGTCAGGCGAACGGCGAACAAACCGCTCGCGCCATCGCCATGTTACCGATTCTGACCGGCAACGTCGGCATTCATGGCGGTAATAGCGGCGCACGCGAATCTACTTACACCATTACCATTGAACGTCTGCCGGTCCTGGAGAATCCCGTTAAAACCGCCATCTCCTGCTTTAGCTGGACGGACGCCATTGCGCGCGGCCCGGAAATGACCGCCCTGCGCGACGGCGTACGCGGCAAAGATAAGCTGGATGTCCCGATCAAATTTCTATGGAACTACGCTGGCAACACCCTGATTAATCAGCATTCGGATATTAATAAAACCCATGAAATTCTTCAGGATGAAGCGAAATGCGAAATGATTGTGGTCATCGACAATTTTATGACCTCTTCCGCGAAGTACGCCGATATTTTACTGCCGGATCTCATGACCGTCGAACAGGAAGATATCATCCCCAATGATTACGCCGGCAATATGGGATATCTGATTTTTATCCAACCGGCGACGACGCCTAAGTTCGAGCGCAAGCCCATCTACTGGGTACTCAGCGAAATCGCCAGACGCCTCGGCGACGATGTGTATCAGCGGTTTACCGAAGGCCGTACACAGGCGCAATGGCTGCAATATCTGTACGCCAAAATGCAGGCAAGAGATCCGGCATTGCCCGCGTATGACGATCTAAAAAAAATGGGCATCTATAAACGTAAAGATCCCAACGGCCATTTTGTCGCCTATAAAAAATTTCGTGAAGATCCGCAGGCCAATCCGTTAAAAACGCCGTCCGGTAAAATCGAAATCTACTCGAGCCAACTCGCTCACATCGCCAGTACCTGGGAGCTGGCGGAAGGCGACGTGATAAGCCCACTGCCGATTTATACCCCTACTTTTGAAGGATGGGACGATCCGAAACGGAGCACCTTCCCGCTACAGCTGTTTGGCTTTCACTATAAATCCCGTACCCATTCAAGCTACGGCAATATTGATGTTCTACAGGCCGCCTGTCGCCAGGAGGTGTGGATAAATCCGCTTGATGCGCAAAAACGCGGTATCGCGAATGGCGATAAGGTTCGCGTCTTTAACGATCGTGGAGAGGTGCGTCTACCCGCCAAGGTCACGCCGCGTATTCTGCCGGGCGTCAGCGCGATGGGTCAGGGCGCATGGCATAATGCGGATATGGCTGGCGATAAAATTGACCACGGCGCCTGCATCAATACGCTCACGACGCTGCGTCCTTCCCCCCTGGCAAAAGGGAATCCTCAACATACAAATCTGGTGGAAATCGAAAAAATCTAAGCCGCCTGCTCCGGGACGTTTTTACGCGCCCGGAGCTCCCCGTTTTGCGAACACAACAACATTTAAAACTCTTTTTTGGATGAGCATAGTGAGCTGTTATGAAAATCACCAACCCTGAGGCATTAATGGCGGCCAGTATCAGCCGACGAAGCCTGGTGAAAACCTCCGCTATCGGTAGCCTTGCGCTTGCCAGTAGCGCTTTCACCCTTCCGTTCTCCCGCATCGCCCACGCCGCAGCAGACCTCGCATCTGGCAATGTGGCAGAAAAAGCGGTCTGGAGTTCATGTACCGTTAACTGCGGCAGCCGCTGCCTGCTGCGCCTGCACGTAAAAGATGACACCGTATATTGGGTTGAGTCGGATACCACGGGCAACGATGAATATGGCAACCATCAGGTACGCGCCTGCCTGCGCGGTCGTTCTATTCGTCGCCGGATGAATCATCCCGATCGCCTGAAATATCCGATGAAACGCGTTGGTAAACGTGGAGAAGGCAAATTCGAACGTATCAGTTGGGATGAAGCGTTGGATACCATCGGCGATAGCCTGAAACGTATCCTCAAGGACTACGGCAACGAAGCGGTACATGTGCTTTACGGTACCGGCGTGGACGGCGGCAATATTACCAATTCTAACGTACCGTATCGCCTGATGAATGCCTGCGGCGGCTATCTCAGCCGTTACGGTAGCTACAGCACCGCCCAAATCAGCGCGGCCATGAGCTATATGTTCGGCGGCAACGACGGCAACAGTCCGGATGATATCGCCAATACAAAACTGGTGGTGATGTTTGGCAATAACCCCGCGGAAACACGTATGAGCGGCGGCGGCGTGACATACTATGTCGAACAGGCGCGCGAACGCTCCAACGCCCGGATGATCGTCATTGACCCGCGTTATAACGACACTGCCGCCGGCCGCGAAGACGAGTGGCTGCCGATTCGCCCGGGTACCGATGGCGCGCTGGCGGCGGCAATCGGCTGGGTGCTGATTACCGAAGATCTTATTGATAAACCGTTTTTGGATAAATACTGCATCGGCTACGACGAAACCACTCTGCCCGCCTCGGCCCCGCGTAACGCGCACTATAAAGCCTATATTTTGGGTCAGGGCGACGACGGTATTGCTAAAACGCCGCAATGGGCCGCGCAGATTACCAGTATTCCGGCGGAAAAAATCATTCAACTGGCGCGGGAAATCGGCTCGGCGAAACCGGCTTACATTTGCCAGGGCTGGGGACCGCAACGCCACTCTAACGGGGAGCAGACCGCACGCGCAATCGCCATGCTGTCTGTACTCACCGGTAACGTCGGCATAAATGGCGGAAATTCCGGCGTGCGCGAAGGCACCTGGGATCTGGGCGTCGAATGGTTTTCTATGCTGGAGAACCCGGTAAAAACCCAGATTTCGGTCTTTACCTGGACCGACGCTATCGATCATGGCGCGGAAATGACCGCCACACGCGACGGCGTGCGGGGAAAAGACAAGCTCGACGTGCCGATCAAATTTTTGTGGTGCTACGCCAGTAATACGCTGATCAATCAGCATGGCGACATCGCCCACACCCACGAGGTGCTTCAGGACGACAGTAAATGTGAAATGATCGTCGGTATCGAGCACTTTATGACCGCGTCGGCAAAATATTGCGACATTCTGCTGCCTGATTTAATGCCGACCGAGCAGGAAGATCTGATTTCCCACGAATCCGCAGGCAATATGGGCTATGTCATTCTTGGTCAGCCCGCCACCTCGCCGAAATTTGAAAGAAAGCCCATTTACTGGACGCTCAGTGAAGTGGCTAAACGGCTTGGTCCGGACGTATACCAGACCTTCACAGAAGGCCGCACGCAGCATGAGTGGGTCAAATACCTGCACGCAAAAACCAAAGCGCGTAACCCGGAAATGCCGGATTACGAAGAGATGAAACAAACAGGGATTTTCAAGAAAAAATGCCCGGAGGAGCACTACGTCGCTTTCCGCGCCTTCCGCGAAGACCCTGCCGCCAACCCACTGAAAACGCCGTCCGGTAAAATCGAAATCTATTCCGAGCGTCTGGCAACCCTCGCCAACACGTGGGAGCTGAAGAAAGATGAGATTATCCATCCTTTACCCGCCTATACGCCAGGCTTTGACGGTTGGGACGATCCGCTTCGTCAGCGCTACCCGCTACAGCTAACCGGCTTCCACTATAAAGCGCGTACCCACTCCAGCTACGGCAATATCGACGTCCTGCAACAGGCGTGTCCGCAGGAGATCTGGATCAACCCGATTGATGCGCAAGCGCGCGGCATTCAGCACGGCGACACCGTGCGGGTCTTTAACCAGAACGGAGAGATGCTCATTCCGGCAAAAGTCACGCCGCGCATATTGCCTGGCGTCACCGCTATCGGCCAGGGCGCCTGGTTAAATGCCGACATGTTTGGCGACAAAGTCGATCGCGGCGGCTCCATTAACATTCTGACGTCGCACCGGCCTTCCCCACTGGCGAAAGGTAATCCGTCACACAGTAATCTTGTTCAGGTTGAAAAGGCGTAAGGAGTAACCGATGACAACCCAGTATGGATTTTTTATTGATTCCAGTCGTTGCACCGGTTGCAAAACCTGCGAACTGGCCTGCAAGGACTACAAAGATCTCACTCCCGACGTCAACTTCCGCCGCATTTATGAGTATGCGGGCGGTGACTGGCAGGAAGATAACGGCGTCTGGCACCAGAACGTCTTTGCCTATTACCTCTCCATTTCATGCAACCACTGCGAAGACCCGGCCTGTACCAAAGTCTGCCCGAGCGGCGCGATGCACAAGCGCGATGACGGTTTTGTGGTGGTGAACGAAGAGGTCTGTATCGGCTGCCGCTACTGCCACATGGCCTGCCCGTACGGCGCGCCGCAGTACAACGCCGCCAAAGGTCATATGACTAAGTGCGACGGCTGTCATGATCGCGTCGCCGACGGCAAGAAACCGATTTGCGTGGAATCCTGCCCGCTGCGGGCGCTGGACTTTGGCCCGATAGACGAACTGCGTAAAAAACACGGAGAGCTGGCTGCCGTCGCGCCGTTGCCGCGCGCGCATTTCACGAAGCCGAATATTGTGATTAAACCCAACGCCAACAGCCGCCCGACCGGGGACACTACCGGTTATCTGGCCAATCCGAAGGAGGTATAAGATGGGAAGTGGATGGCATGAATGGCCGTTGATGATCTTCACGGTCTTTGGTCAGTGCGTGGTCGGCGCGTTAATCGTTAGCGGACTGGGCTGGCTGACGGCAAAAGACGATACCATCGCCCGTCAGCGCATCGTGCGCAGCATGTTTTTTCTGTGGCTAGTGATGGGACTGGGATTCCTCGCGTCGATTATGCATCTCGGCTCGCCGATGCGCGCGTTTAACTCGCTTAACCGCGTAGGCGCTTCCGCACTGAGTAATGAAATCGCCGCAGGATCGGTGTTCTTTGCCGTAGGCGGCATCTGGTGGCTGGTGGCGGTACTCGGTAAAATGCCCCCGGTGCTGGGTAAAGTGTGGCTGCTGGTCAGTATGGCGCTCGGCGTTGCATTCATCTGGGCAATGACGCTCGTTTATCAGATAGATACCGTGCCAACCTGGTATAATGGCTACACCACGCTGGCCTTTTTCCTCACGGCATTCCTGTGCGGCCCGGTGTTTGCGGCGTTACTGCTACGCATCGCGCGCGTCCCATTTTGCAGCGTGACGTTTGCCAGTATTAGCGGCCTGGCATTGGTGGTGTGCGTGACGGTCATCGTACTACAAGGACTGTCTCTCTCAACCATTCACAGTTCCGTGCAACAGGCCAGCCATCTCGCACCGGATTACGGTATGCTACAGGTCTGGCGCATTGTCTTGCTTGCTGCCGGATTAGGCTGCTGGCTATGTCCGCTAATCCGTCGCCGCGAACCGCATACCGTTGGTTTGCTGCTCGGTGTCGTGCTGGTGCTGGCAGGCGAAATTATTGGCCGCGGACTTTTTTATGGCCTGCATATGACTGTAGGTATGGCCGTCGCAGGTTAATTTATGCGTGCGGGGCGACCCGCACCTTTCGGGATTGTTTGAATGACCACTTTTTTACAACGTGATGATTTTGCAGTAACGGCGCGTGTTCTCGGCGCGTTGTTTTATTATTCGCCGGAAAGCCACGAAACCGCTCCTCTGGTTCAGGCGCTATTAACCGACGACTGGCAGGCGCAGTGGCCGCTTGATGCCGAGGCGCTTGCGCCTGTGGCGGCTATGTTTAAGTCCCACAGCGAAGAGTCGTTGCCACAGGCCTGGCAGCGTCTGTTTATCGGCCCTTACGCTCTGCCGTCTCCGCCGTGGGGTTCCGTCTGGCTGGATCGTGAGAGCGTATTATTTGGCGATTCTACGCTGGCGCTACGTCAGTGGATGCGCGAAAACGGAATTCAGTTTGAAATGCAGCAAAACGAGCCAGAAGATCATTTTGGGTCGCTGTTGCTGCTGGCGGCCTGGCTTGCCGAGAATGATCGTCATCATGAATGCGAACAACTCCTGGCCTGGCATCTGTTTCCGTGGTCGTCCCGCTTTCTGGACGTATTTATCGATCATGCCGGGCATCCGTTTTATCAGGCGTTGGGGCAACTGGCGCGTCTGACGCTGACGCAATGGCAAGCTCAACTTATTATTCCCGTCGCTGTAAAACCGTTATTCCGTTAATCCCCACAAAAGGCAGGATTTTACCTGCCTTTTCTCCCATTGCGGCCTATTTTTATCTACAAAAAGTGACAACGTCACACTACACTTCTATTTTTAAGATAATTCTTTATCGTGAATGTTCACGCTAAGCCGCATAAGGGCAAAACATAATTGTTAATAGATGTTTAATAGTGTTAAACATCACGCTTCGCTGGAATCCTTCCCAACCTGTTGCTATAGCTCAAAGCACCCTGCCGGAACATGGCATAACAACACGCGACTCTTAACGTCGCCATAACACATGCAAACAGGGAGACACACCGCAATGCACACCCTCACCCTAAAACGTGTACTTGGGTTCACTATCGTCATTTTGCTGTTACTGGCGCTGTTTATCTGGGGAATCGGTCTGGAGACGCTGAAAGCACGTCAGGTCGATCTGCTGTATCTCGGACAACGGCATTTGATGCTGGTCTTTACGTCCATGTTTTTTGCTTTACTGGTCGGTATCCCGAGTGGGATTTTACTCAGCCGTCCTGCGGCAAAAGGATTTGCTGAATATGTCATGCAAATCTTTAATGTTGGTAATACCTTGCCGCCACTGGCCGTCCTGGCCTTAGCGATGGTGATTATCGGGATCGGCGATACGCCCGCCATTGTCGCGCTATTTCTGGCTTCTCTTCTGCCTATCGTCCGCAATACCTATGCGGGCCTCTGTTCCGTTCCCGCCTCACTGATTGAAGCGGCGAACGGGATTGGGATGACAAAATGGCAGCGGCTTCGTCAGGTAGAGCTACCTAATGCGTGGCCAGTGATGCTGTCCGGTATTCGCATCGCGACCGCCATCAATGTCGGCACCGCGCCGCTGGCCTTTCTGATTGGCGCCAGCAGCTACGGCGAGCTGATTTTCCCGGGAATTTATCTCAACGATTTTCCGACGTTGATCCTCGGCGCAACGGCCACGGCGTTATTCGCGCTGATTCTTGACACTCTGCTTGCCTGGTTTGGGCGACGCCTTAGCCCTCATACCGTCTGAACGCATAAATAACAATAAGGAGCGTTAAATGAGATTCAAAAAACACCTGTTGGGATGGCTTGCCGCAACGCTGTTGTTCAGTAGCCAGACGCAGGCCGCGCCGCTGGTTCTCGCCACCAAAAGCTTTACCGAGCAGCATATTCTTTCCGCAATGACCGTTCAGTATTTGCAGAAGAAAGGCTTTCAGGTTCAGCCGCAAACCAATATCGCCGCGGTGATTTCACGTAATGCGATGGTGAATAAACAAATTGATATTACCTGGGAATACACCGGTACATCGCTGATTATTTTCAACCGTATCGATAAGCGCATGAGTCCACAGGAAACCTACGACACGGTAAAACGCCTGGATGCGAAGCTGGGCCTGGTATGGCTCAAACCGGCTGACATGAACAATACTTACGCGTTCGCGATGCAGCGCAAACGCGCCGAGTCGGAAAATATCACCACCATCTCGCAAATGGTGGCAAAAATCGAACAGGTCCGGCAGAACGATCCTGACCACAACTGGATGCTCGGCCTCGATCTGGAATTTGCCGGGCGCAGCGATGGGATGAAGCCCCTTCAGCAAGCCTACCAAATGCAGCTTGATCGCCCGCAAATACGACAGATGGACCCAGGGCTGGTCTATAACGCCGTTCGGGATGGGCTGGTTGACGCCGGGCTGGTCTATACCACCGACGGACGGGTGAAAGGGTTTGATCTGAAAGTGCTGGAAGATGATAAAGGCTTCTTCCCAAGTTACGCTGTCACGCCCGTGGTGCGTAAAGAGGTGCTGGAAGCCAATCCTGGCCTTGATGACGCCTTAAACACCCTTTCAGGCCTGCTCAATAACGATGTGATATCGACCCTAAACGCCCAGGTCGATATCGAGCATCGCACGCCGCAACAGGTAGCCCATCAATTTTTGCAGGACAAAGGTCTGCTGTAAGGAGCGCCTATGGATACGATACATTATATGCTGGATAACGCAGGCTATCTCGCCAGCCTTACCTTTCAGCATCTCTGGCTGGTCGCGCTGGCCGTCGGTCTGGCGATTATCATCGGCGTACCGTTAGGCGTTTTGATTGTACGCCACAAATGGCTGGCAACGCCGGTATTGGGCGCCGCCACGCTACTTCTTACCATTCCGTCTATCGCGCTGTTTGGATTAATGATCCCGCTCTTTTCGCTGATCGGACATGGTATTGGCGTTCTGCCCGCTGTGACGGCCGTTTTTCTCTACTCTTTACTGCCGATTGTGCGTAATACCCATACTGCGCTTGATAGTTTGCCGCCCGGTCTGCGTGAAGCGGGACGCGGCATCGGTATGACTTTCTGGCAACGGCTGCGCTGGGTCGAAATCCCAATGGCCCTACCGGTTATTTTCGGGGGTATCCGCACCGCGGTAGTGATGAATATCGGCGTGATGGCGATTGCCGCGGTGATCGGCGCCGGCGGTCTGGGACTGCTACTGTTAAACGGCATTAGCGGCAGCGATATTCGCATGTTAATTGCCGGCGCACTGATGATCTGTCTACTGGCGATTGTGCTTGACTGGCTGTTGCATCGTCTGCAAGTCGTACTGACACCGAAGGGGATACGATAATGATAAAACTGGAAAATCTCACCAAACAATTTGTACAGAAAAAGGGGCAGCCGCTAAAAGCCGTCGACAACGTCAACCTGAACGTGCCGGAAGGCGAAATGTGCGTCTTGCTCGGTCCCTCCGGCTGCGGCAAAACCACCACGTTAAAGATGATCAACCGGCTGATCGCGCCCAGCAGCGGTAATATTCTTATCAACGGCGAGAATACCAACGATATGGATACGGTAACGCTACGCCGCAATATTGGGTATGTTATCCAGCAGATCGGCCTGTTTCCTAATATGACGATTGAAGAAAATATTACCGTTGTGCCGCGCATGTTGGGTTGGGACAAAGCACGCTGCAAGCAACGCGCCGAAGAGTTGATGGACATGGTGGCGCTGGATGCCAGAAAATTTCTGCATCGCTATCCAAAGGAGATGTCCGGGGGACAGCAGCAGCGCATTGGCGTGATCCGCGCTCTGGCCGCCGATCCGCCGGTACTGCTGATGGATGAGCCCTTCGGCGCGGTGGACCCCATTAACCGCGAAGTGATCCAGAACCAGTTTCTGGATATGCAGCGTAAGCTAAAAAAGACCGTGATGCTGGTCAGCCATGATATCGACGAAGCGCTAAAACTCGGCGACCGTATCGCCGTGTTCCGTCAGGGGCGAATTGTACAGTGCGCCAGTCCTGATGAACTGCTGGCCAAGCCGGCTAACGAGTTTGTCGGGTCGTTTGTCGGTCAGGACAGAACGTTAAAGCGTTTGCTACTGGTCTCCGCGGGCGATGTTACCGACCAACAGCCAACCATTACCGCGCGGCCTTCCACGCCGTTAAGCGAGGCGTTCGGCATTATGGATGATCACGATATTCGCGCCATTACCGTCATTGACAACGACGGTAAGCCACTGGGATTTGTGAAGCGCCGGGAGGCGCGGAACGCCAGCGGAATCTGCGCCGATATCACCCATCCTTTCCGTATTACGGGCAAAGCGGAAGATAATCTGCGTATTGTGCTGTCCAGATTGTACGAAAGTAATACCAGCTGGATGCCGATCGTTGATGAAGACGGACGCTATAACGGTGAAATCTCTCAGGATTACATCGCCGATTATCTCAGCTCAGGCCGCACGCGTCGGGCGTTAAATATTCACGAAAACAGCTAACGCTGCCGCCGGATGGCCTCTCGCTATCCGGCAATATCATTATTGTACGCAATATTATATCGCACATAGTGCTTTTGCGTCTGACGCCATTTCCCCGCAGAATAGGCTATCCTGAAACTCCCTGTTTACCCGCTCATGCATCGTTTACACGCTTACCCGGATCTGCGCGCGATGTTTCGTCGCCTGCTGATCGCTACGCTCATCGGTATTCTCGCGGCGCTGGCTGTCGCCGCCTTCCGTCATGCGATGCAATTGCTGGAGTGGATTTTCCTGAGTAATGACACCGGCAGTCTGGTGAATGCGGCTGAGGGGCTTTCGCCCTGGCGACGGCTGATTACGCCGGCGCTTGGCGGCCTGGCCGCTGGTCTGTTGCTGTGGGGGTGGCAAAAAATGAACCAACAGCGTCCCCATGCGCCCACTGACTATATGGAAGCATTGCAAACCGACGGGCAATTTGACGTTGGCGCCAGTCTGGTGAAATCGCTGGCCTCGCTGCTGGTCGTGGTCAGCGGCAGCGCAATTGGTCGCGAAGGCGCAATGATCCTCCTCGCCGCGCTGGCGGCATCCAGCTTTGCCCGACGCTTCACGCCGCGTGAGGAATGGAAATTATGGATCGCCAGCGGCGCCGCTGCGGGCATGGCGGGCGCTTACCATGCGCCGCTGGCGGGCAGCCTGTTTATCGCGGAGATCCTGTTCGGTACCTTAATGCTGGCTTCCCTCGGCCCGGTTGTCGTTTCCGCCGTCGTCGCCCTGCTAACCACCCATGTATTAAACGGTAGCGATTCACTACTCTATACCGTACATCTGACCGTTGATCTCCACGCGCGGGAGTACGTCATGATAGTCAGTACCGGTCTGGTCGCCGGTCTGTGCGGCCCATTGCTGATGTGGCTGATGACGGCCAGCCATAATAGTTTCTTACGCTTAAAACTGTCCCCGCCCTGGCAACTGGCGTTGGGCGGGCTTATTGTCGGATTACTGTCGTTACTCACGCCCACGGTATGGGGAAACGGCTATAGCGTCGTACAATCATTTTTGCTCTCCCCGCCGCTATTCTCGCTGATTGGCGGAATTTTTGTGTGCAAAATCCTGGCGGTGCTCGCCAGCAGCGGGTCTGGCGCGCCGGGCGGCGTCTTTACGCCAACATTATTTGTCGGATTATCCATTGGAATGTTTCTGGGTCGGATATGGGGACTCTGGCTGCCAGGCTCGGATGAAATAGCGATTTTATTGGGGCTGGCGGGTATGGCGACGCTACTGGCGGCGACAACCCATGCGCCGATAATGTCCACCCTGATGATTTGTGAAATGACCGGCGAGTATCAGTTACTCCCCGGTCTGCTGATTGCCTGTGTAGTCGCGTCAGTGCTCTCGCGAACGTTACGCCATGATTCTATCTACCGCCAGCACGCTGCCGAGCATTGATAAACGAATATACTGCCCCAGCTCACGCTGCTCGGCGCGCGGCAGGTACGGTAACTCGCCAATCAGCGGCGCTGGCAGTTTTTTCCCAAGCACATCAATAATTTCAGCATAATGCGCCAGGCCAGGATTGATACGATTCGCCACCCAACCAATTAATGGCAGTCCATCGTTAGCGACAGCTTGCGCAGTCAGTAGCGCATGATTAATGCACCCCTCCTGAATCCCTACCACCATCAATACCGGTAACTGTTCCTGTACCACCCATTCGGACAATGGACGTAAATCATTCATCAAACTACGCCAGCCGCCAGTACCCTCCACAACCACGTGGTCCACTTTATCGCTCAGGCTCGCCAGACCGTTGGACAGCAAGGTGTAATTTATAGGACAGCTATGCGCGACGCTGCTTTCTTCTTCGCTTAACGCGATTGGATTAATCGCCTCATACGGCAACTCCAGCGAAGAGACGCTTTGCAATACCAGCGCGTCTTTGTTGCGCATCCCTTCTGCAGTCTCTTTGCTCCCTTTAGCGACAGGTTTATACCCTGCAACGCTCTTACCACCCGACGCTAACGCTTGTAGTAATGCGCGGGAAACCACCGTCTTCCCAACAGAAGTGTCTGTACCTGTAATAAAGAAACGCTTCAGCATCACTAACTCCACCGTTATGCTTCGAAAATATAAGCCAGGAAAATAATACAGTGGAGAAAGTCTAAGATATGGCAAGGGCAATCAGCTTGAGTTAGCGCAAATTTTTGTACAACAGTTAAAAAATGTTAACCCTGTAATAGACGAATCAACAAAGAGCCGTTATACATCGCGTCTTTTACCAACGCCGCCCCGGCCATCGTGCCCTGGTTGGTAAACTGCGTGCTTTCCACTACCGTATTCCTGCTGTAGGCGGGCAGCGCCTGCTGACGGATACTGTCAGCAATGGCCGGAAAAAGGATATCAGCCGCTTTACTTAGCGGCGAACCAATAAGAATTTTTTGCGGATTAAATAAATTCACCATGATAGCCAGAATGCGTCCGACATGCGCGCCAACGCCGCTAATAATATCTTTTGCTAATAGATCTCCCTGCATCGCCGCCTGACACAGTGAATCTACCGTTAACGGCTGGCCGTGCAACATTGAACTCATCGACTGATTAAGCCGAAGCTGCGTAAGTTCCAGCACGCTATCGACGCTGGCGATGGTCTCCAGACAGCCATGATTACCGCAATAACAGCGCTTACCATAAGGATCGACCTGGGTATGCCCAATCTCTACCAGACTGCTACTGCCCGCATGAAGCAAATGACCGTCGGTGATAACGCCCGCCCCCACATTATGATCAATCACCACCTGGATAACGTCGCGCGCGCCGCGTGAGGCGCCAAAAAGCGCCTCTGCCATCGTCCAGGCGCTAATATCATGCTGAATGTAAACCGGTACGCCGGTGTGCCGCTCCAGCGCATCTCCCAAAGGCATCTCTTTGACATCTTCGTAATACGGCATCCGGTGCACAACGCCGTTTTCGGTATCGATAATGCCCGGTAACGTAATGGCAATGGAGGTCAGACGCTCCAGTTTCTGCTGATGGCGGGTAAAAAACCGATCAACGTGCGTAATAATTCGCTCAAGCAACGGCGTGGCTTCGGTTAACGGCAGCGGCAGACACTCTTCTACCACCAGTTTGCTGCTAAGATCGCGCAGTGCAAGGAAAATTTCGCCACGGCTAATACGAATAGATAAATAGTGCCAGGCTTCCGTTTCCACCATCAGTCCGACGGCGGGACGTCCACGACTGCCCGCCTCTTTAATTTCAAGTTCCTGAACCAAATGCGCTTCCAGCATTTCGCGAACAATTTTCGTAATACTGGCAGGCGCCAACTGCGCCAGACGAGACAGGTCAATTCGCGATACCGGTCCGAGCTGATCAATCAGGCGATACACTGCGCCAGCATTGGTCTGCTTAATTTGATCGATATGCCCAGGCTGACTATCAGCAACCACCGCTCACTCCCTTTATTTTCGCGCTCCGAAATAATCTGTGTGCTATGGTGAAACACTTCAATACTCGCCGTCAACTTTTTGCTTAGCCGTGTGATTAACTGCACATTTTCACCCTTTTTAAGCGTAATTAATCCCGTCGGGCAGCCAGTAATAGCAGTTGGCAAAACCGCTGTACGGCATGACTCTGTTCATGATGCTTTGGCCATACCAGCCACATTTCAGATACGGCGTCCTCTTCCGCCAAGGGAACCCAGCGCATCTCGCTCATCTGTACACGCTTAAAGGATGCCGGCAGAATCGAGACGCCCAGCCCCGCCGCCACCAGACCGATAATGGTCATTGCCTCGCCAACCTCCTGCGTGATGGTCGGCGACAGGTTATAGCGCCGCATCAGGCCGAGAATATCGTCGTAGAGGCCCGTCCCGACATGTGGATCGAAAAAGACGAAAGGTTCTTCCGCCAGTTCTGTCAGACTGACGACCGGCTTTTGCGCCAGCCGATGTTCGCGCGGGATCATGGCCATAAGCGGCTCATGCAAAATCACCTCGCGATTAAGTGTGTCGGGCAGCGGCGTATTCCGCAGCAAGCCAATATCCAGTACGCCTTCGTTGAGCGGCGCGATTTGCTCACGTGTATTCATTTCACGCGTTTGCATATGCACTCCCGGATAGGACTGGCGGAACAGCGAAAAGGTATGCGATACCGCCCGAATAAAAGGCGCTGAAGACGTAAAGCCAATACGGATTTCACCCGCTTCGCCCTGATGCAACCGCTCGGCGCGAGCGGCGGCGTCGTTTACCAGACTCAGGATGTGTCGGCTATCCACCAGAAACTGTCGCCCGGCGGCGGTTAACGCTACGCTGCGGTTGGTCCGCGCCAGTAATCGCGCGCCGACCTGCTGCTCCAGAATTTGTATCTGCTGACTCAACGGCGGCTGCGAGATATTGAGGCGCGCGGCGGCGCGACCAAAATGCAGCTCTTCTGCTACCGCCACAAAGTAACGTAAATGACGTAATTCGATATTCATATTTTTAACGTCTTATTTGAGACAATTAATATATTAGACAGAATATTTTGCTTTTTCTATGCTTTACATGTCGGTTATACCCGTCTCCTGTTGACGGAGATGTAAAGCAAGGATTTAACGTGAGTCGTACAACTATTCTCGATGACGCCACGGCGAGCGATATCGATGAACAACGCCATTCTCAGCCGGTTCAATTTATTAAACGCGGTACAGCGCCTTTCATGCGCGTCACGCTGGCCCTTTTTTCCGCGGGCCTGGCGACTTTCGCGCTCCTTTATTGCGTTCAGCCTATACTACCGGTACTTTCCCAGGAGTTTGGCGTCTCCCCCGCCAGCAGCAGCGTTTCACTTTCTATTTCTACCGCCATGCTGGCTATCGGCTTACTTTTTACCGGCCCGCTTTCTGATGCGATAGGCCGTAAACCGGTGATGGTCACCGCGTTGTTATTAGCTTCCTGCTGCACATTGTTATCAACCATGATGACCAGCTGGCATGGTATTCTGATTATGCGTGCGCTGATCGGTCTGTCGTTAAGCGGCGTCGCCGCGGTGGGAATGACCTACCTGAGCGAAGAAATCCATCCCAGCTTTGTCGCTTTCTCTATGGGGCTTTATATTAGCGGTAATTCCATCGGCGGGATGAGCGGGCGTTTATTAAGCGGCGTCATGACCGACTTTTTTAACTGGCGCATCGCGCTGGCGGCCATCGGATGCTTTGCGCTTGCGTCCGCGCTGATGTTCTGGAAGATTTTACCCGCCTCGCAACATTTCCGTCCCACGTCGCTACGGCCTAAAACGCTATTTATTAATTTTCGTCTCCACTGGCGCGATCGAGGGTTACCTCTGCTGTTTGCGGAAGGCTTTTTACTGATGGGCGCGTTCGTCACCCTGTTTAACTACATTGGCTATCGCCTGATGCTCTCCCCCTGGGAATTAAGCCAGGCCGTGGTCGGACTGTTATCCGTAGCCTATCTCACCGGCACATGGAGCTCGCCGAAAGCTGGCGCAATGACCTCACGCTATGGCCGGGGGCCGGTGATGCTGTTCTCTACCGCAGTAATGCTGGGTGGGCTTTTACTGACGCTTTTTACCTCGCTTTGGCTGATTTTTGCCGGGATGCTGCTTTTTTCCGCCGGCTTTTTCGCCGCGCACTCCGTGGCCAGTAGTTGGATTGGCCCGCGTGCGCGCCGGGCGAAGGGACAGGCCTCGTCACTTTATCTTTTCAGCTATTATCTGGGGTCCAGTATCGCCGGGACGCTAGGCGGCGTATTCTGGCATAGTTACGGCTGGAACGGCGTAGGCGGTTTTATCGCGCTAATGCTGGTGCTGGCCATCCTGGTCGGGACGCGGTTACATCACCGTCTTCACGCCTGAAAAGAAATAATCCGGCGATAGCAACGTGCGCTATCGCCGGGCTGGTTTCACGCCACGACTCACTGTTCACCATAGACCTGTCAGGCTTGATACGCCCATAACTTCTCTGATTGCATCCAGCGCCAGAAGCGTAAATACCACCCAGATTATCGGATTCATATACGGTGTGCCTGTTATTCTGGAGGGCGGATATTACCGACTCTGCGACCAAAAATAACGGCCGGTAACGTAAAGCTACCTATTATGGTGGGGGCTTACATCACGTTACCGGGGGATTGTACATAGCGTTACATGCCGAAACCAATCACTCACGGAAGCCTTTTGATAACAGCGATATAGTCATTTCACCGGCCCCGCAGTGGGGTTGAATGAAAACCAAATCGAGGGTATCAAAATGAAAAAAGTATTAGCTCTGGTTGTTGCCGCTGCAATGGGTCTCTCTTCCGCAGCATTCGCGGCTGAGACTGCAACGCCTGCGAAAACCGCAACGCCTGCCAAAACAACCCAGAACACCCAGCACCACAAAAAACAGCATAAAAAAACCGTTGAGCAAAAAGCGCAGGCGGCTAAAAAACACCAGAAAAAAGATGGCAAAAAAGCCCCAGCCAAATCTGTGTCAAAAACAACTTCGCAGCCGGCTGCGTAAGTCGTAACATGCTGCGGCGCGCCCCCGCGCCCGTTTTTACGGCGCTAAATTGTTCTGGTTTAGCGCCGCCTTCCAGGAGGGCAAAAAAGTGTCTCGCTACCGCTTTGAGCTCATTCTTATCGTGCTTATTTTATGCGCCGTTATTGCCACGCATTTCTATCTTTCCTGAGTGTAGTTATCTGATTTTACTCCCACTTTCTTACCGTCACGTCTATAGTAGTACTGAGGGTTTGTTGTTAATAATCATAATTACCCACCAGAGTGTGATATGCATAAAACCATTGCTGTATTACTGGGCATAGTGTGTTTTTTACCGGTTATGGCGAAAGCCAGGGGGGCTGAAACAGACGCCACGGATGCCAGCGACGTCAAAACGCTTTTTTTTAACCATGACGATCGGGTGCCCGTCGCCGATCCTACCCAATCGCCGTGGGATGCCATCGGGCAACTAGAGACCGCCAGCGGTAATTTGTGTACGGCAACGCTTATCTCCCCGCATATCGCCCTGACAGCAGGTCACTGCCTGCTAACGCCACCGAAAGGAAAACCAGACAAGGCGGTTGCGCTGCGTTTTGTGGCGCGAAAAGGAGTATGGCGCTATGAAATCCACGGCATTGAAGGCCGCGTTGAACCGTCGCTGGGCCGACGTCTGAAAGCGGATGGCGATGGCTGGATTGTGCCGCCTGCCGCGGCAAGCTGGGATTTTGGTCTGGTAATATTGCGCTACCCACCTTCCGGTATCACGCCAGTGCCTTTATTTACCGGCGATAAAGCGGCGCTCACTGCGGCGTTGAAAGCCGCAGACCGAAAAGTCACGCAGTCCGGTTATCCGGAAGATCATCTGAATGCGCTCTATTCCCATCAGGATTGCGTCGTGACCGGCTGGGCGCAGAATGCCGTACTCTCACACCAGTGCGACACGTTACCTGGCGACAGCGGCTCGCCGCTCTTATTGCACACGGATAGCGGATGGCAGCTCATTGGCGTACAAAGCTCCGCTCCTGCGGCTAAAGATCGCTGGCGCGCCGATAACCGCGCCATATCCGTCACCGGCTTTCGCGATAAGCTGAAAGCTCTGGCGCAGGATTAATGCGGGAATCGCTGCCTGACCGGCAGCGATCGTCTCAGGCAAATTTGATCATGACCATTCCGGCGAGCAGCAATATCACGCCAACCCAGCCTTTGGGATTTAAGCGCTGGCCGAAGAGCACCCAGCCCGCCGCCAACGTGGCGGCAATACCAAAACCGCCCCATAGCGCATACGCCACCGACAGATCTATCCCTTTAACCGCCTGGGAAAGCGCGCTGAAGGCGGCCAGAACAGCGGCAAGCGATAAAATGCCATAGCATTTACGGCGAAAGCCGTCCGAAAATTTCAACAGAACGTTAGCCGCGATTTCCAGCATTATTGCCAGCCCAAGCCAGGCGCCGTGTATCCATTCAAATTGTTGCACGAGTCGCCTCCTTCACCGGTTTGCCGGGTTTACGCGTCCCTGATTTGATCAATACGATGCCAGCGACCAGCGTCAGCAAGCCGGCTATCTTCATGGTTGATAATGCTTCATCAAATAGCAGCACGCTAAAAATGGTAATAAATAAAATGCCGATCCCTTCCCATAAGGCATACGCTACACCCAGGGCAATCTTTTTTACCGCAAAAGAAAGAAATATATATGACAGCGTGATCATCACCAGCATTAAAATAAAACCCGCATTGCCATTACCCACGCTAGCCCATTTCATTGAGAGCGTGCCGGTAATTTCAGTCGCGATAGCCAGAGCTAATAAAATCCAGTAAAACATGACACTTCTCCTGCATGAGAATATACTCTTTCGAGTCTGCTGCACGCAGCAAACTAAAAAATAAAATCAGTTAGCACAGCGCATTGCGCCAGCTCAGGCAGAAGTGAGAGACTAAAGTGCGTTACGCCAGTGCTGCTCGCCGATAAGCAGGAAAAAGGAGGTAGAGTGAAGATGCGTTTGCGTGGAGAAAAAAGCGCTGAACATATTGTCCATAATATTACAATTATCCGCAGTGTTGCTTCTCGTCATCGCGGATGATAATTGTCCTCGGTAGTTGAACACGCCTGATTTGTATCATAAGCCAGGAATTAACTCAAAATATTTTCACTTCTTTACCTGAAGTGTTTGATTTTAACCAGAACAGGTCGACCGACATCACATTATTATTCGTGTCGGCATCAGAAAACAGGGACTGATATGGCAAAACCGATCATCACGCTCAATGGTCTAAAAATCGTCATTATGCTGGGAATGCTGGTGGTTATTCTGAGCGGTATCCGCTTCGCCGCAGATATCATTGTTCCCTTTATTTTGGCGTTATTTATTGCAGTCGTTCTCAATCCCGTTGTGCAACGGATGACCCGATGCCGAATTCCGCGCGTTATCGCCGTATCATTGCTCATTGTGATTATTGTTATGTTAATGGTACTGCTACTGGCCTATTTGGGGACATCATTAAATGAACTGGCTCGTACCCTACCGCAATATCGCTCCTCATTGGTGATACCGTTGCAACGTATTGAACCGTGGTTGCAGCGAGCTGGCATTGGCGTGTCGGTTGATGAGCTGGCGAAATATATCGATCCAAACGCCGCCATGACTCTGGTAACGAACCTGCTCACCCAACTGTCCAATGCCATGTCATCCATCTTTTTATTGCTATTGACCGTGGTATTTATGCTGCTGGAGGTTCCACAATTGCCTGAAAAACTGCAGCAGATGATGAGCCGTCCGGCGGAAGGCATGGCGGCAATTCAACGCGCGCTTGATAGCGTTTCCCATTATCTGGTGTTAAAAACAGCGATCAGTATCGTGACGGGGCTGGTCGCATGGGGAATGCTGGCCGCACTGGATGTCCGCTTCGCCTTTGTCTGGGGTCTACTGGCCTTCGCGCTGAACTATATCCCTAATATTGGATCGGTGCTCGCTGCCCTGCCGCCCATTATTCAGGTGCTGGTATTTAACGGGTTTTATGATGCGCTGCTGGTGCTGGCAGGCTATCTGCTGATTAATCTGGTCTTCGGCAATATCCTTGAGCCACGAATTATGGGACGTGGTTTAGGCCTTTCAACCTTAGTGGTATTTTTGTCGTTAATTTTCTGGGGCTGGTTATTAGGTCCGGTGGGCATGTTGCTCTCCGTTCCGTTAACCATCATTGTCAAAATCGCCCTCGAACAGACCACCGGCGGGCAGAGTATCGCCGTTCTGCTTAGCGATTTAAACAAAAGATAAAATGCAATACATACACAAAATCATTCAAGATGCATCGCGGCGGCAAGGGAAGAAATCCCCGGGAGCATAGATAACGATGTGACCGGGGTTTCTGAGCGCAGCCAACAAAGAGGCAGCTTAAAGGATGAAGTGTATAAAAACGGCCTCCAAAGAGGCCGTCGCACGTTTAAAAGATTAAAGCGCTTTCAGAATTGCATCCACGCTGGCTTTGGCATCGCCAAACAGCATTTGCGTATTCTCTTTAAAGAACAGCGGGTTCTGCACACCAGCATAACCAGTATTCATTGAACGCTTAAAGACCACGACATTCTGTGCTTTCCACACTTCGAGAACCGGCATACCGGCGATCGGGCTGCGGGGATCGTCTTGCGCCGCCGGGTTCACCGTATCGTTCGCGCCAATCACCAGCACGGTATCGGTATCGGCGAAATCATCGTTGATCTCATCCATTTCCAGCACGATGTCATAAGGCACTTTCGCCTCCGCCAACAGCACGTTCATATGCCCCGGCAGGCGACCCGCCACCGGATGAATGCCGAAACGCACGTTGATACCGCGTGCACGCAGTTTTTCGGTGATTTCCGCCACCGGATACTGCGCCTGCGCCACCGCCATCCCGTACCCCGGCGTAATAATGACGGAGTGGGAGTTTTTCAGCATCTCAGCGGTCTCTTCCGCCGTGATTTCGCGATGTTCGCCAGCTTCCTGATCGTCGCCCGTTGAGGAGCCGTCAGTACCGAACCCACCAGCAATAACGCTGATGAAAGAGCGGTTCATCGCTTTACACATAATGTAAGACAGGATCGCACCTGATGAACCGACCAGCGCGCCGGTCACAATCAGCAAATCGTTGCTCAACATGAAGCCAGCCGCCGCGGCAGCCCAACCGGAATAGGAGTTCAGCATTGAAACAACTACCGGCATGTCCGCCCCGCCGATAGAAGCGACCAGATGCCAACCAAACGCCAGCGCGATAATGGTCATCAGCAGCAGCGCCAGAACCTGTAGACCCACGCTTTCGGTACGAACAAAAACCAGCAGCAACAGGAAAGAAACAACCAGCGCCGCCAGGTTCATTTTGTGACGGTTAGGCAACATCAACGGCTTAGAAGAGATTTTGCCGCGCAGTTTACCAAACGCTACGATCGATCCAGTGAAAGTGACTGCGCCAATAAAGATACCGAGGAAGACTTCGGTCAGATGGATATTCACCAGCACCGGCGCCAGACTGGCGTCATGGTACAGATAGCTGTTAAAGCCAACCAGTACCGCAGCCAGGCCCACGAAACTGTGCAGAATCGCGACCAGCTCCGGCATCTCGGTCATCTCAACTTTTTTCGCCATGCGGATGCCAATCGCGCCGCCAATAATCATGGCGACCAGAATCCATGCTACGTTGCCGGTATCCGGCCCGAAAATGGTCGCCAACAACGCGATCGCCATCCCGGCAATACCGAAGTTATTCCCCTGGCGGGACGTTTCATGCTTTGAAAGCCCGGCAAGACTGAAAATAAACAGGATCGCGGCAACAATGTATGCAGCTGTAACTAATCCTCCAGACATGTGTTACCCCTTAGTTTTTCCGGAACATTTTCAGCATACGCTGAGTCACGGTGAAGCCACCGAAAATATTAATGCTGGCGATAAGCACCGCGATAAAGCTCAGGAAGCTGACCCAGCCGCCCTGACCAATTTGCAATAATGCCCCGACAACAATAATCCCTGAAATTGCGTTGGTCACCGACATTAATGGCGTATGAAGCGCATGAGACACGTTCCACACCACGTAATAACCAACCACGCAGGCGAGCGCAAACACGGTAAAATGGCCAAGGAACTCTTTTGGCGCGACATCGGCCAGCCAGCCAAAAAGAATGATCGCCAGCGCCATTAACGCATACTTCCGCCAGGGTGAAGTGGGCTTTTCCGGCTCTTTTGGCGCAGGTGCTGCTTTAGGCGCGGCCTGTGGCTGCGCGGAAACCTGGATTGGCGGCGCAGGCCAGGTAATGTCGCCGTCGCGAATCACCGTCACGCCACGGATCACGACATCGTCAAAATCCACGTCAATATTGCCGTCTTTCTCTTTGCACAGCAGCTTCAGCAGATTAACCAGGTTGGTGCCATAAAGTTGGGATGACTGCGTCGGCAAACGCCCCGGTAGATCGGTGTAGCCAATTACTTTCACGCCATTGTCCGTCGTCACAACCTGATTGGCGACGGTATATTCGCAGTTACCGCCATTCTGCGCGGCCAGGTCGACAATCACGCTGCCGGCCTTCATAGAATCGACCATATCGCGGGTAATCAGCTTCGGCGCTGGTTTGCCCGGAATCAACGCGGTGGTAACAATGATATCGACTTCTTTGGCCTGGGCGGCAAAGAGCGCCATTTCCGCTTTGATAAACGCCTCAGACATCACTTTGGCGTAACCATCGCCGCTACCGGCTTCCTCTTTAAAATCCAGTTCGAGGAACTCAGCCCCCATACTCTGGACCTGCTCTTTGACTTCAGGACGAGTGTCAAACGCGCGGACAATCGCCCCCAGGCTGTTTGCCGCGCCGATAGCCGCAAGACCGGCTACGCCCGCGCCAATCACCATCACCTTCGCCGGCGGCACTTTCCCGGCGGCGGTGATTTGGCCGGTAAAGAAGCGCCCAAATTCATGCGCGGCCTCTACAATGGCGCGATAACCTGCGATATTCGCCATTGAGCTTAACGCGTCGAGCGACTGCGCGCGGGAAATACGCGGTACGGAGTCCATCGCCATCACCGTGACCTTACGTTCGGCAAGTTTCTCCATTAACCCAGGATTTTGCGCAGGCCAGATAAAACTGACCAGCGTAGTCCCGGGGTTCAGTAAAGCGATTTCATCTTCTTCAGGCGCATTAACCTTGAGAATAATTTCCGACTGCCAGATAGCATTGCCGTCTACAATATCCGCGCCAGCCTGCGCAAACGCTTTGTCGTCAAAACTTGCCAGTTGACCCGCCCCGCTTTCGATAGCGACGCTAAACCCCAGCTTCAGTAGCTGCTCTACCGTTTTCGGCGTCGCAGCGACACGGGTTTCATTGGGTAACCGCTCTTTTGGTATGCCAATTCGCATAAATGTTCCCTTCCATCGGTATTTTTGATGATGGTTTGTCAGTAAGCGCGAGAAGCGTACGCCTGCCCGCGTTTGAGGTAAATGTTACCCCAGCAGAATAAAACCGTTACAAACTCTCTATAACCTACTGAAAATAACGCCTGTGATCTAGCGCCAAAAAACAGAATTTTTTATCAAATTTGCAAAACATGAACGATTCAGCCGCTAAGCAGCCATAATGCCTTGAAAATGGCCTGCGAGGGCTGATAATTCGCTCAAATTTGACAGCAAAACATCATTAAACCCCTGATGAGATCAAGAAATTAACATTAAATTAACTTATTAAATTTATGCGCTTCATTAGCTTAGCCGCCCGGACGCCGTTTTTTTCGACATATCGGCAAATGTTATCATCAAAGATAGGATACATGACACGATGCGTGAAAAATCCCGCAGACATCCATATGGTTTAAATGCAATAATCAGCCACGTTTCTAGTCAATAACAATACCAGTACCTGGTTTGCGCAAGGCGAAGGATTATTTTTATGAAGCTTAAGAACACTCTCCTGGCGTCGGCTCTGCTTTCTGCGGCTGCTTTTTCTGTCCATGCAGCAACAGAACTGACGCCGGAGCAAGCGGCTGCACTAAAACCTTATGACCGCATCGTTATTACCGGTCGTTTTAATGCTATTGGCGATGCGGTCTCCGCCGTGTCCCGCCGCGCAGATAAAGAAGGCGCAGCCTCCTTCTATGTTGTCGACACCTCGGAGTTCGGCAACAGTGGTAACTGGCGTGTTGTGGCGGACGTGTATAAAGCCGACGCGCCGAAAGCCGACGCGCCCAAAAATCGTGTCATTAATGGCATCGTGGAATTACCGAAAGACCAGGCCGTACAATTAGAACCGTATGATACCGTCACCGTTCAGGGCTTCTACCGTAGCCAGCCGGAAGTTAACGATGCCATTACGAAAGCGGCGAAACAAAAAGGCGCATACGCTTTCTATATTGTTCGTCAGATAGATGCGAATCAGGGCGGAAACCAGCGCATCACTGCATTTATCTATAAACAAGATGCGAAAAAACGCATCGTCCAGAGCCCAGACGCTATTCCGGCAGACTCTGAAGCTGGCCGCGCCGCGCTGGCTCAGGGCGGCGAAGCTGCGAAGAAAGTCGAAATTCCAGGCGTCGCCACGTCAGCCTCGCCGAGCGCCGAAGTAGGCCGTTTCTTCGAAACGCAATCCTCCAAAGGCGGACGTTACACTGTCACACTACCGGATGGCACAAAAGTTGAGGAGCTGAATAAAGCGACGGCTGCGATGATGGTGCCTTTCGACAGCGTTAAGTTCACCGGCAACTACGGCAATATGACAGAAATCTCCTACCAGGTCGCCAAACGCGCGGCGAAGAAAGGCGCTAAGTATTATCATATTACGCGTCAGTGGCAGGAGCGCGGTAATAACATCACCATCAGCGCCGACCTCTATAAATAAGGCGCGCGTCGCCATCGGGCTTTCTCGCCGGATGGCGGCTTATCAGGCCTACCGTTGAACGATCGTGTAGGCCTGATAAGGCAGGTATGCCGCCATCCGGCACTTTCTCGCGGGATGCCAGTTCCGTCAAATATCGCGATGAATCTCACTTTTCGCTTTTTTGGCGATAAATCTTATCCAGGCCGTTGCATGCGGTCCCTTCTCTCCGTAAAATCCCGCGCCTTAGTGGCTTTCACCATTTTTATGCGTTTTGCCATAATAATTATTCTTCCAATTTAATTTTTATAGCTGGATACCAATGGAAAAAAAACTGGGACTGAGCGCGCTGACCGCGCTGGTTTTAAGCTCAATGCTTGGCGCAGGTGTTTTCAGTCTGCCCCAGAATATGGCCGCCGTTGCCAGTCCGGCTGCGTTGTTAATTGGCTGGGCCATTACCGGCGTGGGGATACTCTTACTGGCATTCGCCATGTTAATCCTTACACGCATTCGCTCCGAGCTTGACGGCGGTATCTTTACTTACGCCCGCGAAGGCTTCGGCGAACTGATTGGCTTTTGTTCTGCCTGGGGCTATTGGCTGTGCGCGGTCATCGCCAACGTATCCTATTTGGTTATCGTTTTTTCAGCGCTGAGTTTCTTTACCGATACGCCTGCCCTGCGTCTGTTTGGCGACGGTAATACCTGGCAGGCTATTGTCGGCGCTTCAGTCCTGCTCTGGATTGTCCATTTCCTCATCCTGCGCGGCGTACAAACGGCAGCCAGCATCAATCTGGTTGCGACTCTGGCGAAACTGTTGCCGCTCGGCGCGTTTATTGTGCTGGCTATCATGATGTTCAAACTGGATACCTTCACTCTGGACTTCACTGGTGTTGAACTCGGTATTCCCGTATGGGAACAGGTCAAGAACACCATGCTTATTACGCTGTGGGTGTTTATTGGCGTTGAAGGCGCCGTCGTCGTCTCGGCCCGAGCGAAAAATAAACGCGATGTAGGCCGCGCCACGCTACTGGCAGTACTCGCAGCGCTGGGAATATATCTCCTGGTCACGCTGCTTTCTCTTGGCGTTCTTGCGCGTCCGGAACTGGCGGAGATGCGCAACCCGTCGATGGCCGGACTAATGGTAAAAATGATGGGGCCGTGGGGAGAAATTATTATTGCAGCGGGACTGATTGTGTCTGTCTGCGGGGCTTATCTAAGCTGGACTATTATGGCGGCGGAGGTGCCATTTCTGGCGGCAGCCTATAAATCCTTCCCGGGCATCTTCGCGCGACAAAATGCGCAAGGCGCGCCTTCTGCATCGTTATGGCTCACCAATATCTGTGTGCAAATCTGTCTGGTGCTGATCTGGCTGACCGGTTCGGACTACAACACGCTATTGACGATTGCGTCAGAAATGATTCTGGTGCCCTACTTTCTGGTCGGCGCATTTCTGCTGAAGATTGCAACACGTCCCCTCCATCGGGCGGTCGGTATCGGAGCCTGTATTTATGGCTTATGGTTATTATATGCGTCGGGTCCCATGCACCTGCTGCTGTCCGTCGTGCTGTACGCGCCTGGATTACTGGTTTTCCTGTATGCGCGTCGGACGCACAAGCATGACAACGTGTTAAATCGTCAGGAAGTCGTGCTGATTGGTTTATTGCTGGTCGCGGCGGTTCCGGCTACGTGGATGCTGGTGGGTTGACAACCTCCCCATCGTAATATCCGTCTGTATTACGATGGGGAAACCACGGTCTTTGCCAATATTAATGCCATTTAATCCAGCAAAAAATCAGCAGCCACGCGCTTAGCCCCCAGCAGACCACCGCACCGCCAAGCGCGACGGGCAGGCGCATCACGCCGCTGAAATACCATAGCGTTGCAAGATAAATGAAATAAGGAATGATCGACCACATGCTAAAGACGATGGTGGTACGCATCGCGTCGATGCCCCGCTCACTGGCCACGATATAGTGCGCGATAAGCGCAAACGTTGGAAACAGAGGAATTAATCCGGCGATATAATAATTTTTCGTTTTTGACAGCAAACCAATCAATACGACGACCAGCGCCCCCAGGGCAGCTTTAATCACGAGTCCCATTACCTTGCCTTAACATGCTAATAACAACAGCGTGTAGCATAACGGAACCGCTCTCGTTTAGAAAAGATTTATGGAAGGGAAAACAGAGGCGGTGTATGTTGGCGTTTTCTATTCTCCATTTATAATATGAACCGCATTGTATTTGTTGAAGACGACGCTGAAGTGGGTTCTCTCATTGCCGCTTATCTGGCGAAACATGATATTGATGTCATTGTTGAGCCGCGTGGTGACCGGGCGGAGGATCTTATCCTCACCACTCAGCCCGATCTGGTTTTACTGGATATTATGCTTCCAGGTAAAGATGGCATGACGATATGCCGCGATTTACGCCACCGCTGGCAAGGCCCGATTGTCCTGCTCACCTCGCTGGACAGTGATATGAATCATATTCTGGCGCTGGAGATGGGCGCCTGCGACTACATCCTCAAAACCACTCCTCCGGCCGTTTTGCTGGCACGTCTGCGCTTACACCTGCGGCAAAGCGAACAAACGCAACAGGCAAAAAGTCTTCAGGAGAGCGCGCTTACGCCGCATAAAGCGCTGCGTTTTGGCGCGTTAACCATCGATCCCCTTAACCGGGCGGTCCAGCTCAATGGCGATTTCATATCGCTCTCCACCGCCGATTTTGAATTGCTCTGGGAACTGGCGACACACGCCGGACAAATTATGGATCGCGACGCGTTGCTAAAAACGCTGCGCGGCGTCAATTATGATGGTCTGGATCGCAGCGTGGATGTGGCGATTTCCCGCCTGCGTAAGAAACTGCTGGATAGCGCTGCTGAGCCCTATCGTATAAAGACCATTCGCAATAAAGGCTATCTTTTTGCCCCTCATGCCTGGGACGAAACGACGGGATAAGTTAGCCGACAGATTTTACCTGCCTTTATTAAGTCATAGTGGCGATGCTCATCACCGCCACTGTTCAAAAAACAGACATTGTATACATGGATGCTATTTTTATTAGTCGGAACAGCCCCTTTATTACCGTTTTCTCTGCGTTGCGGTTCTTCATTACGTCTTTTTCGCTCAAGAAAATTAAATTAAAAAAACTCGAAGCCAGTTCACAAAATTGATAACAGAATGTCTGCCCGCCGCTATATTGCCATCTTTTTTCGCAAATTGTGAAATAAAACAAATCACAACCATGAATATATAATAACAAATATATTCACCATAAATATATGCGTTTCCGATAGTAACTTTTGTATTAATTAATAACATATAAGAAAAGTTAGCATTTGCTGAAATAATATTATTCAGATTAGGATGCCTTTGATTCAACGAATCTGTAGAAGTTCAATCTTTTGCAAATAAGTTAAGTTTTTAAGGATAAAAAAATGAAAAGAAAAGTATTGGCACTTGTCATCCCGGCTCTGCTGGCTGCTGGCGCAGCACACGCCGCTGAAATTTATAACAAAGACGGCAACAAACTGGACCTTTACGGGAAAGTAGACGGCCTGCACTATTTCTCTGATGACTCTTCTAAAGATGGCGATCAGACCTATATGCGTGTCGGCTTTAAAGGCGAAACACAGATTAACGACCAACTGACCGGTTACGGCCAGTGGGAATATAACGTTCAGGCTAACACTACCGAAGGCGAAGGCGCTAATTCCTGGACTCGTCTGGCATTCGCCGGCCTGAAATTCGGCGACTACGGCTCATTCGACTATGGTCGTAACTACGGCGTCCTGTACGACGTGGAAGGCTGGACCGATATGCTGCCTGAGTTCGGCGGCGACTCCTATACTTACGCTGACAACTATATGACCGGTCGTGCTAACGGCGTGGCCACCTACCGTAACACTGATTTCTTCGGTCTGGTAGACGGTCTGAACTTCGCGTTGCAATATCAGGGTAAAAATGAAAGCCAAAGCGCTGACGATGTAAATATCGGTACCAATAACCGTAATAATGGCGACGATATTCGTTACGATAACGGTGATGGCTTCGGTATTTCTACTACCTATGATATTGGCATGGGCTTCAGCGCAGGCGCTGCGTATACCACTTCCGATCGTACTAATGAGCAAGTCAATGCTGGCGGCACGATTGCTGGCGGCGACAAAGCGGATGCATGGACAGCTGGCTTGAAATATGATGCCAACAACATCTATTTAGCGACTATGTATTCTGAAACCCGTAATATGACGCCTTATGGTAAAACGGATGCGGGTTATGCTGGCGGCGTAGCAAACAAAACGCAAAACTTCGAAGTTACAGCCCAATATCAATTTGATTTCGGTCTGCGCCCGGCGGTTTCTTTCCTGATGTCTAAAGGTAAAGATCTGACCTATAACAACGTTAATGGCGATGATAAAGACCTGGTTAAATATGCTGATGTAGGTGCTACCTACTATTTCAACAAAAACTTCTCCACCTATGTTGATTATAAAATCAACCTGCTGGATGATGACGACCCGTTCTATAAAGATGCCGGTATCAGCACTGATGATATCGTCGCGCTGGGTATGGTTTACCAGTTCTAATTATTCATTAATTCTTCTCAAGCCCGCCGTTTCGGCGGGCTTTTCTTTTTTCATTACCACCGTTCTAAAAACAGAACGCACTGTTCCCTGGGCACAGATTGAACAATTCTTGTTCGCTCTCTATGGTTTGCTTATCGCCCGACAAAAGGAACATGCTAATGATCAGTCTCGTCCCGCCTCTGCTTTCCAGAACCGCGCTTCTCTTTCTGCTCACGGCCACAGGCGCAGCCACCGCCGCCCGCCCGGCAGCGGATATTATTTTGCATAACGGTAATATCATCACTCTGAATGATGCCCAGCCGCAGGCCAGCGCGCTGGCGATTTCCGGCTCGCGGATTGTGGCGATTGGCGATGATACGGCGACAAATGAATGGCGCGGCGACCATACCCGTACCATCGATTTACAGGGTAAAACCGTGATACCCGGCCTGACCGATACCCACATCCACGCCATTCGCGGCGGACAAACCTGGACATTCGAAACCTACTGGTACGACAGCCCTTCGCTTAAAGACGCGCTGGATAAATTACGCGCCGACGCTAACCGTCGTCCCCACGATCAATGGGTAGCCGTAGTGGGATCGTGGATACCGGCACAATTTGCAGAAAACCGGGCGCCGACGGTAGCCGAATTGAGCCACGCCCTTCCCGATCATCCGGCTTATATTCAGTATCTGTACGACTATGCGTTAGTGAATCAGCGCGGTATAGACGTACTTGGCCTTAACGACACCCCTCCTCCTGATTTAGCGGGAATCCGCGTAGAGCGCGACGCAAAAGGTAGCGCCACGGGGAAATTATTTGGTGACATCGCCGCGTTTAACCAGCTTTTTGCCAGCATAAGTAGTAACGCCGATCGTGAGGGTGGTCTGCGGCAATTTTTCGCTGATATGAACGCTCGCGGCGTGACCGGCATCATTGACCCCTCTGCCGGGCCTGCCGCCGCTTATGAGCCTTTATTTACAATGCGAAACCAGGGGGATTTACCGCTGCGCGTGGGGTATCGCATTCCGGTACAGCCAGAAGCGAAAGGTCATGAAGCGCAGTGGTTCAGCAACCTGATGGCCTTTCGCCCGGCGCGTGCCGATGACGGGCAACTGGCTTTTCTTGGCCTGGGGGAAAGCCTGGTGGCCGGAATGAATGACGGCGTGCGGATGGCCCCAGGGTTTTCTTCCTCAGAGCAGGACAAAACCGCGCTTCGCCAGGTCGCGACGTTTGCGGCAAAACGGGGAATACCGCTTGAGATCCATGCCTATACCGATGACAGCGCCGACGCGATATTGACGATTTTTGAGCAGGTAGCGCAGCAGTACGATCTGCGCCCTCTCCGCTGGTCTATTGCGCATCTGAATACCGGTTCGCCACAGACGCTTGAACGAATGCGTAAGCTGGGTCTGGCATACACTGTGCAAATGGGGCCTTACTTTGAGGGGCTTGCCATCCGTGACGCCAATCCACCCGGCGCGACGGACAATTCGCCGCCGGTTCGACTGGCGCTGGATAAAGGGCTTGTCGTGGCTGGCGGTACCGATTCGACGCGTATTGGCATTGCCGGTGTCTGGCACGCTATCGAATATCATATCACCGGTATAGCGTCAGGCGGTTCCGTGCGTAAACCCGCCAGCGAGCGGCTCACGCGTCTGGAAGCGCTAGCGTTATATACACGTCATGCCGCCTGGCTCGCCTTTGCCGAACAACACCGGGGCCAGCTTAGCGTCGGAAAACAGGCCGATCTGGCGGTACTCAATCAGCCATTTATGACGATGCCGGAAGACAGAATTGATACCATTCGCGCTGTTTTGACGCTTGTCGATGGACGCATTGTTCACGAAAGCCCGGACCTTAACGCCGGACAATGAGGTTGTCAGTTGACGCAAAGCCTGCTTTTATAACCCACCAGCGGCGCTGACGGGAAATCTTTTTCGTCAGCGCGCGATAGAGCTAATGTATTGAGATCCGGTGGGCGTTGATGAAAAAGCTGTTTGTGCAGTTTTACCTTTTGCTGTTCGTCTGTTTTCTGGTCATGACCTTATTGGTCGGACTGGTGTACAAATTCACCGCCGAACGCGCGGGCAGGCAATCGCTCGACGATCTGATGAAAAGTTCGCTCTATCTGATGCGCAGCGAACTGCGGGAAATTCCGCCGCGTGAATGGGGGAAAACGTTAAAAGAGATGGACCTGAACCTCTCTTTCGATTTACGCGTTGAACCGTTAAATCACTATAAGCTTGATGCCGCCACCACGCAGCGACTGCGTGAAGGCGATATTGTCGCGCTTGACGATCAATACACCTTTATTCAGCGTATCCCACGCAGCCATTACGTCCTGGCGGTCGGCCCGGTTCCCTACCTCTATTTCCTGCATCAAATGCGACTGCTGGATATCGCCTTAATGGCGCTCATTGCCTTTTCTCTCGCCTTTCCTGTGTTTATCTGGATGCGCCCGCACTGGCAAGAAATGCTCAGGCTCGAATCCGCCGCGCAGCGCTTTGGCGAGGGTCATTTGACTGAACGCCTGCACTTCGATAATGGCTCCAGTTTCGAGCGTCTGGGCGTCGCGTTCAACCAGATGGCGGATAACATTAATGCCCTGATCGCCAGTAAAAAACAGCTGATTGACGGTATCGCCCATGAGCTTCGCACGCCGCTGGTACGTTTACGCTATCGGCTTGAAATGAGTGAAAATCTGACACCGCCGGAATCACAGGCGCTCAATCGCGATATTGGTCAACTGGAAGCGCTGATTGAAGAACTGCTCACCTATGCGCGCCTTGACCGACCACAAAATGAACTGATGTTGACCGAACCCGACCTCCCCGCCTGGTTGCTCGCGCATTTGCAGGACGTGCAAAGCGTGACCCCGGAACGCGCCGTAAACCTTGTCACATGTGTAATCGGCGATTATGGCGCGCTTGATATGCGGTTAATGTCGCGAGTGCTGGATAACCTGCTGAATAATGCGTTGCGCTACAGTCGTACCACCGTTCAAGTCAGTCTGTTACTCGACGGCAGTCAGGCAACATTGATAGTCGAAGATGATGGCCCCGGCATTGAAACGGATGCGCGTGAGCGCATATTTGAACCTTTTGTCAGACTCGACCCCAGTAGAGACCGGGCGACAGGCGGCTGCGGGCTTGGACTCGCCATCGTACACTCTATCGCCCTGGCGATGGGCGGTAGCGTCGTCTGTGACGAGAGCGAACTGGGCGGCGCAAAATTTAGCTTTCGCTGGCCGGTCTGGCACGCGATGCCCGACATGACCGCTGCCTGACGCATTTTGCACGCTGGTTGAGCGGCGGGAACTGTGCTATACATATAGTATGTTGTAACTAAAGTGAATGATACCATGTCCCGCTACGATCTCGTTGAACGCCTGAATGGCACTTTTCGCCAGATAGAACAACACCTGGCGGCGCTGACGGATAATCTACAGCAGCATTCGCTACTTATCGCCCGTGTCTTTTCACTGCCGCAGGTGACCAAAGAGGCGGAACATGCGCCGCTGGATACTATCGAGGTAACGCAACATCTGGGGAAAGAGGCCGAAGCGCTGGCGCTACGTCACTATCGCCATTTGTTTATTCAACAGCAGTCCGAAAACCGCAGCAGTAAAGCCGCCGTCCGCCTGCCTGGCGTCTTATGCTATCAAGTGGATAATGCGACACAGTTAGATCTGGAAAATCAGATACAGCGCATTAACCAGTTGAAAACCACCTTCGAGCAGATGGTTACGGTAGAGTCCGGTCTTCCCTCAGCGGCACGTTTTGAGTGGGTGCATCGGCATCTACCCGGCTTAATTACTCTGAACGCTTACCGCACGCTGACGCTTATCAATAACCCCGCCACCATACGTTTCGGCTGGGCAAATAAACATATTATTAAAAATTTAAGCCGGGATGAGGTTCTGAGCCAGTTGAAAAAAAGCCTCGCGTCACCGCGCAGCGTCCCGCCGTGGACGCGCGAACAATGGCAATTCAAGCTGGAACGGGAATATCAGGATATCGCTGCCTTACCGCAGCAGGCCCGACTCAAGATTAAGCGTCCGGTTAAAGTACAGCCGATCGCCCGCATCTGGTATAAAGGCCAGCAGAAACAGGTGCAACACGCCTGCCCCACGCCGATTATCGCATTAATCAACACGGACAACGGCGCTGGCGTGCCGGATATTGGCGGGCTGGAAAACTATGACGCCGATAATATTCAGCACCGTTTTAAACCACAGGCGCAGCCGCTGCGACTGATTATTCCGCGACTGCACCTGTATGTGGCGGATTAACGTCCCGGCGTCATACTGCCAACCATTAACTCCGGACGTACCCAGGCGTCGAACTCCTCGACGCTAAGGTATCCTAATGCCACGGCTGAGGCTTTGAGCGTCAGCCCTTCTTTATGCGCCTTCTTAGCAATCTCTGCCGCTTTATCGTAACCGATGTGCGTATTCAGCGCAGTGACCAGCATCAGCGACTCATTCAGCAACTGCGTAATACGCTCGCGGTTTGGCTCGATTCCTGACGCACAGTGTTTATTAAAACTCGCCATGCCATCGGCCAACAGGCGCACCGTTTGCAGAAAATTATGAATAACCATCGGACGATAGACGTTGAGCTCAAAGTTGCCCGATGCGCCCCCCATATTGATGGCCACATCGTTACCCATCACCTGGCAACATAGCATCGTTACCGCTTCACACTGGGTCGGGTTCACTTTACCAGGCATAATGGAACTGCCTGGCTCATTCTCCGGGATAGCAATCTCGCCAATGCCGCAGCGCGGGCCGGACGCCAGCCAGCGAACATCGTTGGCGATTTTCATCAGCGAGGCCGCCAGTCCTTTTAATGCGCCATGCGCCTGTACCAACGCGTCACAGGTCGCCAGCGCTTCGAATTTATTCGGGGCGGTAACAAACGGCGCCGCGGTAATCGTCGCCAGTTCCTCGGCCACGCGCCGGGCATATTCCGGGTGGGTATTAAGCCCTGTCCCTACTGCGGTTCCGCCGAGCGCCAGTTCCGCGACGTGCGGTAAACTGTGCTCAATGTGTCTGAGGTTATGTTCCAGCATGGCTACCCAACCGGAAATCTCCTGGCCTAAGGTGAGCGGCGTCGCGTCCTGCAGGTGAGTACGGCCAATTTTGACAATATTGGCGAAAGCGTGGGATTTATCGCGAAGCGTATCCGTTAATGCGGATAATTGCGGGATAAGGTGTTCGCGTAACGCCAGTAACGCCGCCACGTGCATGGCGGTTGGGAACACATCGTTTGAGCTTTGACTCTTATTGACGTCATCATTGGGATGCACCTTGCGTTCCATACCGCGAACGCCGCCCAAAATTTCACTGGCGCGGTTCGCTAACACTTCATTCATATTCATGTTGCTTTGCGTACCGGACCCGGTCTGCCAAATCGCCAGCGGAAACTCATCAGCATGTTTTCCCGCCAGCACTTCATCAGCCGCCTGGATAATCGCGCTGGCTTTTTCCGCCGCCAACAACCCTAAGTCCTGGTTGACCTTCGCAGCGGCGCGCTTGGTCAACGCCAGAGCGTGAATGAGCGAGACGGGCATTTTCTCCGTGGAAATCCGAAAATGCTCCAGCGAACGTTGAGTCTGCGCTCCCCACAGTTTATCTGCCGGGACTTCAATCGCGCCCATTGAATCTTTCTCGCGGCGTACCGTTACCATTACCTGCTCCTTACTCAAGTTGATGAGATCATGTGTCGACATTGCTCACATGTTTGCGGTCTTATGAGTATTAACGATAACAACACAACGGTGTAGACCGGATAAGGCGCTTGCGCCGTTCTCCGGCAAAATAGCGAATTATGTTACCGCCCCGCAGGGCGGCGACATTACTTAACGCAGCGCGCGCACTGCGATGACTGAATCTGCTGGAAGAAATCGTTACCTTTATCATCCACCAGAATAAAGGCCGGAAAATCCTCCACTTCAATTTTCCAGATAGCCTCCATACCCAGTTCAGGATATTCCACGCACTCCAGGCGCTTGATACTACCCTGCGCCAGAACGGCTGCCGGGCCGCCGATACTGCCCAGGTAGAAGCCGCCATGTTTCTTACAGGCATCGGTCACCTGCTGGCTGCGGTTGCCTTTCGCCAGCATGATCATACTGCCGCCCTGCGACTGGAGCTGATCAACATAAGAGTCCATTCGTCCTGCGGTAGTCGGCCCAAGCGACCCGGAGGCATACCCTTCCGGCGTTTTTGCCGGCCCCGCATAATAGATAGGATGATCTTTGATGTACTGCGGCAAACCTTCGCCTCTGTCCATCCGTTCTTTCAGTTTAGCGTGCGCGATGTCGCGGCCCACAATAATCGTGCCGTTCAGCGACAGGCGCGTTGATACCGGATACTGCGACAGTTGTTGCAGTATCTCGCTCATGGGACGGTTAAGATCAACGCGCACCGCCTCGCCCTCTCCCGCCTGGCGCAGCGCCTCTGGAATATATTTACCGGGATTGCGCACCAGCTTCTCGATCCAGATCCCGTCCCGGTTGATCTTCGCTTTAATGTTTCGATCCGCGGAGCAGGACACGCCCATACCTACCGGACACGATGCCCCGTGGCGCGGCAATCGGATGACACGAATATCGTGAGCGAAATACTTGCCGCCGAACTGCGCGCCTAAGCCAAGATTTTGCGCCTCAAGCAACAATTCTTTTTCCAGCTCAATATCGCGGAAGGCCTGCCCGTGTTCATTGCCTTCGGTCGGTAGCGCATCATAGTATTTTGCCGAGGCCAGCTTAACGGTCTTCAGGTTCGCTTCCGCCGAGGTGCCGCCAATGACAAACGCGATGTGATACGGCGGACAAGCGGCGGTGCCCAGCGTACGCATCTTATCAACGAGATAATTTTTGAGCTTACCCGGCGTCAGAAGCGCTTTTGTCTCCTGATAGAGGTAGGTTTTATTCGCCGATCCGCCGCCTTTAGCGATACAGAGGAATTTATATTCATCGCCATCGACGCTGTAGAGATCGATCTGCGCCGGCAGATTAGTACCGGTATTGACCTCTTTGTACATATCCAGCGCCGCGTTTTGCGAATAGCGCAGGTTATCTTCGATATAGGTGTTATATACGCCGCGAGCCAGCGCCGCTTCATCACCTCCGCCAGTCCAGACGCGTTGGCCTTTTTTGCCGACAATAATGGCCGTACCGGTATCCTGGCAGGTGGGCAACACGCCCTTGGCCGCGATATCGGAGTTTCGCAGGAATTGCAGCGCGACATATTTGTCGTTTTCACTGGCCTGCGGATCGCGCAGAATATCCGCCACCTGCTGCTGATGCGCGGGACGTAGCATAAAAGACGCATCGTGGAAGGCCTGACGCGCCAACAGCGTTAGCGCTTCCGGCGCGACTTTCAGGATCTCTTGTCCTTCAAATTCGGCGACGGAAACATGTTCGCTGGTCAACAAGTAGTACTCGGTATCGTCCTTTTTGAGGGGAAAAGGGTCTTGATAAAAGAAGGGTTTGTTTGACATTGTGCTCTCACTTACCGCTCGGTATGGTTATTCTCTGGGCAGGTGTTCCATTGCCCGACTAAAAGCGAGTAACACTATCCTACACAATTTTTTAACAAAAACTGAGACAAGTACGACTTTTTACGCCCGGAGGTTACTTCATGCGGGTTTCTTGGTTTAATACCTCCCATTGATCTCCACATTGAAACAGGGCTTGATAATGCAAAAACTCATTAACTCAGTGCAAAACTATGCCTGGGGAAGTAAAACTGCGTTAACGGAACTTTATGGCATCGCCAATCCGCAGCAGCAGCCAATGGCTGAACTCTGGATGGGCGCGCATCCCAAAAGCAGCTCGCGAATCACCACCGCCAACGGCGAAACCGTCTCCCTGCGTGACGCCATCGAAAAGAATAAAACCGCCATGCTGGGCGAAGCGGTAGCCAACCGTTTCGGCGAACTGCCGTTTCTGTTTAAAGTACTGTGCGCCGCACAACCGCTCTCTATTCAGGTGCACCCGAATAAACGCAACTCCGAAATCGGTTTCGCGAAAGAAAATGCGGCGGGTATCCCCATGGATGCCGCAGAGCGGAACTATAAAGATCCTAACCATAAACCAGAGCTGGTTTTTGCCCTGACGCCTTTCCTGGCGATGAACGCGTTCCGCGAATTTTCTGACATTGTCTCTTTACTGCAACCTGTCGCCGGCGCGCATTCCGCTATCGCCCACTTTTTGCAGGCGCCGAATGCTGAACGTCTGAGCCAGCTTTTCGCCAGCCTGTTGAATATGCAAGGCGAAGAAAAATCCCGCGCGTTAGCCGTACTCAAAGCGGCGCTTAACAGCCAGCAAGGCGAACCGTGGCAAACGATCCGCGTGATTTCAGAGTATTATCCTGACGACAGCGGGCTTTTCTCTCCTTTGTTGCTGAATGTGGTCAAACTGAATCCCGGCGAGGCGATGTTCCTGTTTGCCGAAACGCCTCATGCTTATCTGCAGGGCGTTGCGCTGGAAGTCATGGCGAACTCCGATAACGTTCTGCGCGCTGGCCTTACGCCAAAATATATCGACATCCCTGAGCTGGTCGCGAACGTGAAGTTCGAACCTAAGCCTGCCGGCAAGTTGCTGACTGCCCCGGTGAAAAGCGGCGCGGAGCTGGACTTCCCAATTCCGGTTGACGATTTTGCTTTTTCACTGCACGACCTGGCGCTTCAGGAGACGAGCATCGGCCAACACAGCGCCGCGATTCTGTTCTGCGTTGAGGGTGAGGCGGTGTTACGTAAAGATGAACAGCGTCTGGTACTGAAGCCGGGTGAATCGGCCTTTATCGGCGCGGATGAGTCTCCGGTTAACGCCAGCGGCACGGGCCGTTTAGCGCGTGTTTATAACAAGCTGTAGCAACGTACTGAATTTTTTAACAACTCTTGCTAAGCTTATAACAGACGTAAAACTCCTCCAGGCGGTTTAATCCGCCTGGTTTCATTTTTATGGACAATTGATATGAAAAAAACACTGGTAGCTGCAGGTGTAGTAATTGCACTTGGCATCGTCTGGACAGGCGGCGCCTGGTATACGGGGAAAAAGCTGGAGAACCATCTTGCAGAAATGGTGACTCAGGCCAATGAACAGCTCAAGCGTACTGCGCCGGAGGCCGGTGTCGAATTAAGTTATCAAAACTACCAGCGTGGCGTGTTCAGTAGCCATCTGCAACTGGTTGTCAAACCGGTTGCCGGCGCAGACACTACCTGGTTGAAACCCGGGCAAAGCATTGTGCTGGACGAGTCCGTTTCACATGGCCCCTTCCCGCTCGCCCAGCTCAAAACGCTCAATCTGATCCCTTCTATGGCGTCGGTAAAAACCACCCTGGTGAATAACGATGCGGCAAAACCCCTCTTTGATATCGCGAAAGGCGACGCGCCCTTTGTTATCAATACCCGCATTGGTTATGGCGGCGATACCCGCTCCGATATCTCTCTCAAGCCGTTAAACTACGAGAATGCCGGTGAAAAGGTCGCCTTTAGCGGTGGCGAGTTCCAGCTTAACGCCGATAAAGACGGTAATGTGGTTTCGCTGTCGGGCGAAGCGCAGAGCGGCCTGGTCGATGCCGTTAACGAATATAACCAGAAGGTCCAACTCACCTTTAATAATTTGAAAACCGACGGTACCAGTAAACTGGCAAGCTTTGGCGAACGTGTGGGCGACCAAAAGTTAACGCTGGATAAACTGTCCATCGCCATTGAGGGTAAAGAGATGGCGGTGCTGGAAGGGATGGAAATTGCCGGCAAGTCCGATCTCGTCAACGACGGAAAAACCATTAACAGCCAGTTGGATTACTCGCTTAACAGCCTGAAAGTGCAGAATCAGGATTTAGGCAGCGGTAAATTAACGCTGAAAGTCGGTCAAATCGACGGCGAAGCCTGGCACCAGTTTAGTCAGCAATATCATGCGCAAACGCAGGCGCTGCTGAATCAGCCGGACGTGGCGCAGAATCCTGAGCTTTATCAGCAAAAAGTCACTGAAGCGTTCTTTAGCGCTCTCCCCGTGCTGTTAAAAGGCGATCCGGTTCTGACCCTGGCGCCGCTTAGCTGGAAAAACGCCAAAGGGGAAACCACGCTGAATCTGTCGCTGTTCCTCAAAGATCCGGCAACCACAACGGCACAACCGCAAACGCTGGCGCAGGAAGTCGACCGCTCCGTGAAATCGCTGGATGCGAAACTGGCAATTCCGATGGACATGGCGGTCGAGTTTATGACGCAGATAGCAAAGCTGGAAGGCTATCAGCAGGATGATGCGGAAAAACTGGCAAAACAGCAGGTGCAGGGGCTGTCCGCAATGGGTCAGATGTTCCGACTGACAACGCTGAAGGATAATACTATCGCCTCCAGTTTGCAGTACGCCAATGGCCAGATCACGCTCAACGGACAAAAAATGCCGTTGGAAGACTTTGTCGGCCTGTTTGGGATGCCGGCGCTTTCCGTACCGGACGTTCCGGCGCTGCCTCAACAATAATCGCCTTGCCGGGTGTCGCGACGCTGCACCCGGTCTGCGCCGAACGACGCGCAGCCTCTACTTTTGCGTTACCAGGCGAGCGGCTATCGTTTGACTCCGCACATGGTGCTCGTCGTGAGCAATACGCTGCAATATTCGTTCGGCCAGGGTATAGCCTATTTCTCGCGCCGGCGTACTGGCCCAGATAATCGGCAGGTCGTCGAGGGCGTTCTCCGCCACATCAGCAAACGCCGCCAGCGACACCTGCTGCTCGAAATAACGATCGACACCGCTCTCGCCACTCTGTCGTCCGGCTCTCAGCAGGCCAAACCACGCCCCCATCGCAATGGTTTCGTTGTAACAAACGACAGCGCTAATGGTCGGATTGTATCGCAACAGCGCGGTAATGCTTTCTGCTGCCTGCTTCTGACTGGAAGCGCATTCCACGACCCACTCGCTGTGAAACGGTAGACCGTATTTTAACAACGTCGCGCAATAGCCGCCCACGCGCTCCGCGCGGGTTAAAGATGCGCTTTGTCCTCCCAGCCAGGCGATGCGCTGATGGCCCTGACGAATAAGGTACTCCGTCAGGAGTTGCGCCGCCTGCATGTTGTCAGGCCGAACGGTATCCGCATCATCCAGATAGCTGGCGCGTGACGCAAACACGACAGGAATTCCTTGTGCGTCGGCCTGCGCTCTCAGCGCTTCGCTACTGCCCGCCGCACCGGCGATCACCATGCCATCCACGCCCTGATTAAGCAGCATGGTAAAACGCTGATTTAGCTGTTCGCCATCTTTCCCCCCGTGCAGGAGAAAAACCATACGGCCTTGCGCTTCCAGCGCTTCCGTTAACCCGGCGGTCAATTCGGCATAAAAGGGTGCCGATAAATCACGCACGATCAAACCGATAACGCCGCTTTGCCCGCCACGCAGCGCGGACGCCTGGCGGTTACGCACAAAGCCCAGTTGCTCAATTGCCGCGTTCACGCGCTCGCCGGTCGCGGCCGATATTCGCCCCTTGCCGCTCAGCACTAAGGAAACGGTGCTCACCGACACGCCAGCCGCCAGCGCAACATCGTGGATAGTGATTTTTTTGGCGATAGCCATGTCAACAAATCGCTCCAGAATCTGACAGATAAAACGTTTTACCTATCTGTTATCTTTATACGCGTTATTATCGGTCAGTAATGTGATTAATGCCGCACTAAAATTTGATAAAACGTTTTATCTTTTCGCCATCATAACCTGACACCGGCCTTTATTAACAAGGAGTCGTTAGATGACGACGAAAACCACGCCAAAAATAACGCTATGGGAATTTTTCCAGCAACTGGGCAAAACGTTTATGTTGCCCGTCGCCTTGCTCTCGTTCTGCGGCATTATGCTCGGTATCGGCAGCTCGCTTAGTAGCCACGATGTAATCACCCTGCTCCCCGTGCTGGGTAATCCCTTGCTACAGGCTATCTTCACCTGGATGAGTAAAGTAGGTTCTTTTGCCTTTAGCTTCCTGCCGGTGATGTTTTGTATCGCGATTCCGCTCGGTCTGGCGCGGGAAAACAAAGGCGTCGCCGCATTTGCCGGGTTTGTCGGTTATGCGGTCATGAACCTTGCAGTCAACTTCTGGCTCACGGCAAAAGGCATTCTGCCGACCACCGATGCGGCGGTGCTGAAAGCCAATAACGTACAAAATATTCTGGGCATCCCCTCTATCGATACCGGCATCCTCGGTGCCGTTATCGCTGGTATTATTGTCTGGATGCTGCATGAACGGTTTCATACCATTCGTTTGCCGGATGCGCTGGCCTTTTTCGGCGGTACGCGTTTTGTACCTATCGTTTCCGCCGTTGTGATGGGGCTTGTCGGCCTGGTTATCCCGCTCGTCTGGCCGGTTTTTGCGATGGGAATTAGTGGACTGGGTCATATCATCAATAGCGCCGGCGACTTTGGACCGATGATTTTCGGCACCGGCGAGCGCCTGCTGTTGCCTTTTGGTCTGCACCATATTCTGGTAGCGCTGATTCGCTTCACCGAGGCGGGCGGTACGCAAGAGGTATGCGGGCATACCGTGAGCGGCGCATTGACTATTTTCCAGGCCCAACTCAGTTGCCCAACGACGCACGGCTTCTCTGAAAGCGCCACTCGCTTCTTATCGCAAGGCAAAATGCCGGCGTTTCTCGGTGGGTTGCCGGGCGCCGCGCTGGCAATGTACCACTGTGCCCGTCCAGAAAACCGCCCTAAAATTAAAGGATTATTGATTTCCGGTTTAATCGCCTGCGTTGTCGGCGGTACAACGGAACCGCTGGAATTCCTGTTCCTGTTCGTAGCGCCGGTGCTGTACGTTATTCATGCTCTGCTGACCGGGCTGGGCTTTACCATCATGGCTATTCTCGGCGTCACTATCGGCAATACGGATGGCAATATTATTGACTTTGTGGTGTTTGGCATCCTGCATGGTCTGTCAACAAAATGGTATCTGGTACCGGTAGTGGCAGCGATTTGGTTTGCGGTTTACTACCTCATTTTCCGCTTCGCCATTACACGCTTTAACCTCAAAACACCGGGGCGCGAAGCGGAGATCGCCACCAGCATTGAAAAAGCGATTGCTGGCGCGCCAGGAAAATCCGGCTACAACGTGCCTGCTATCCTGGCGGCATTAGGCGGCACGGAAAACATCGTGAGTCTGGACAACTGCATCACCCGCCTACGTCTGTCCGTGAAAGATATGTCGCTTGTCGATGTCCAGGCATTGAAGGACAATCGTGCGATAGGCGTCGTACAGCTCAATCAGCATAATTTGCAGGTGGTTATCGGCCCGCAGGTTCAGTCGGTAAAAGATGAAATGGTTGGTCTGATGAATACCGTTCAGGCATAAGGAAGAGATATGTTCGATTTTTCACAGGAAGTTGACCGTCGCGGGACATGGTGTACGCAGTGGGATTATGTCGCCGATCGTTTTGGCGAAGCCGATCTGCTCCCCTTTACGATCTCGGATATGGATTTTGCCACCGCGCCGTGTATCCTGGAGGCGCTAAACCAGCGCCTTTCCCACGGTGTGCTGGGCTATAGCCGCTGGAAAAATGAGGCGTTTTTAGGGGCGATTACCCACTGGTTTGCGACACGCCATCAGACCACGATAGATGCCCACTCCCTCGTATACGGCCCCTCCGTTATCTATATGGCGTCCGAGCTTATCCGCCAGTGGTCCGACGAAGGCGATGGCGTGGTAGTTCATACCCCCGCTTACGATGCTTTTTATAAAGCGATTGAAGGCAACCATCGCATCGTCACTCCCGTCCCGCTGGAGAAAGAAGGCAACACCTGGTATTGCGATATGGCCAAACTGGAGGCGGCGCTGGCGCGTCCGGAAAGCAAAATCCTGCTGCTGTGCAGTCCGCAAAATCCCACCGGTAAAGTGTGGACGCGTGACGAGCTGGAAACGATGTCAACGCTGTGCGAGCGCCATGGCGTACGGGTGATTTCCGATGAAATTCACATGGATATGGTATGGGGAAACCAGCCGCATATTCCCTGGAGCAATGTCGCGCGCGGAGACTGGGCGCTGCTCTCCTCCGGCTCGAAAAGCTTCAACATTCCGGCATTAACCGGCGCTTATGGAATCATTGAAAATAGTGAAAGCCGTGAACGCTACCTGGCCGCCTTAAAAGGGCGCGACGGCCTCTCTTCGCCAGCGGTGCTCTCGCTCACGGCGCATATTGCCGCGTATCAGCACGGCGCGCCGTGGCTGGATGCGTTACGCGCCTCGCTGGCGGCTAATATGCGCTATATTGAGCAGGCGCTGAATGGCGCCTTTCCGACGTTGAACTGGCAAGCGCCGCCATCGACCTATCTGGCCTGGATTGATCTCCGTCCACTCGGCATTGACGATCAAAAATTACAGCACACGCTCATTCATCAGGAGAAAGTCGCCATTATGCCCGGCGATACCTATGGCGCAGAAGGCCGGGGATTTGTGCGTCTGAATGCCGGATGCCCTCACCTGAAACTTGAAAAAGGCGTCAACGGATTGATTAACGCTATCCGCACCGTTCGCTGATACTGTCTACAGGCGGGGGGTTGACCCTTTATCCTAAGATGCGATAACAGAGACGCCCCCGTGAGCTGACCGGGGGCGCGTTAAAGAGAATGATACAAAATTTCTCCCGCGCTCTCGCGAAGTTGCAACGTAATGACTCCGTTTTTGCAAAATTTCCAGAGCATTATCGATCTGTAGTATAATGGTGCGCACTTTTATTAAAAATTGAGTGCGCCCATGATTGATATTACGCTTCCTTTGACTGACATCCACCGCCACCTTGATGGCAACATTCGCGCCCAAACAATTCTGGATCTTGGTCGGCAGTTCAACATCGCCCTTCCCGCCCAAACGCTGGAAACGCTGATTCCGCATGTCCAGGTCACCTCAACCGAACCCGATTTAGTGAGCTTTCTCACGAAGCTCGATTGGGGGGTAAAAGTCCTGGCATCGCTTGACGCCTGCCGCCGTGTGGCCTTTGAAAATATTGAAGATGCCGCACGTAACGGCCTGCATTACGTCGAGCTTCGCTTTTCGCCCGGCTATATGGCGATGGCGCATCAGTTACCGATCGCAGGCGTGGTTGAAGCCGTTATCGACGGTGTACGCGACGGCTGTAACACGTTTGGCGTCGAGGCACGACTCATTGGCATTATGAGCCGTACCTTCGGCGAGGCGGCATGTTTACAGGAGCTTGATGCGCTGCTGGCGCACAGAGAGAAAATCACCGCGCTGGATTTAGCCGGTGATGAGCTGGGCTTTCCCGGCAGTCTGTTTTTGTCGCACTTTAATCGGGCGCGCGATGCGGGCTGGCATATTACCGTTCACGCTGGCGAAGCCGCAGGGCCGGAAAGTATCTGGCAGGCGATTCGCGAACTGGGGGCCGAACGTATCGGACATGGCGTAAAAGCTGTCGAAGATCGCGCGTTAATGGATTTTCTTGCACAGCAGCGTATCGGTATTGAATCCTGTCTGACCTCGAATATTCAGACCAGTACCGTCGCATCGCTGGCGGATCATCCACTCAAAACCTTCCTTGAGCATGGCGTTCTCGCCAGTCTTAATACGGACGATCCGGCTGTTCAGGGCGTAGATATTATCCATGAATATCACGTCGCCGCGCCAGCGGCAGGATTGAGCCGCGAACAGATTCGCCAGGCGCAGATTAACGGTCTGGAAATCGCCTTTCTGAGCGATAGCGAAAAACGTGCGCTGCGCGAAAAAGTGGCCGCGGCGTAAGATTGCTTTATTGACACTAACGCTCTTCTCCGCCTGCGGTTTAATGCTATCCCAGGCGGAGAAATGCGACATCTCAGGCAAGACACAGCGTCGCGCGATGTTTTGCCGATTCCATGCCCAGTTCAATCAACTCCATAATTTGAATCGCCTGACTTGCCGGCACGGGATTTTCACCGTTACCGTTTAACGCATCGCGGATGGCGGCATAATATGCCGGATAGTTACCCGGCAACGTAAGCCAGTTTTCTTCTTTGCGCGTCTCTCCCTCAACCAGGGTCAATACGCCGTCACGCATGTCGTATCCCCAGTCTTCCTGCGGTAAACGCTCGCCGTTTTTTAACCGTTCTTCCTGGGGATCGAGGCCATATTTTACATAGCTACCGCGCGAACCATGAACGATGTATCGCGCGGATTCCGCCGCGGCCAGCATCGTACCGTGCAAAATCACGCGGCGCTGGGGGTAGGATAAAATCGCGTGGAAATAATCTGTAGATTGCGCGCCCGGACGCAGTTGCGCTAAATCCACCGTCATGCTGACCGGCAGGCCAAAAAGTTGAATGGCCTGATCCAACAAGTGCGGCGCCAGATCGTACCAGATACCACTTCCTGGCCCGCCTTGCTCGCGCCAGCGGTCGCGCACCTGGGGACGGAAACGATCAAAGTGGGATTCAAACAAGGACACCTCGCCGAGCACGCCATCCGCCAGTAAGGCCTTCAGCGTCAAAAAATCGCTGTCCCAGCGTCGGTTGTGGAAGACGGAAAGTACCCGACCAGTGCTCCGCGCAAGCGCATCCAATTCTCGCGCCTGTGACAGTGTCACGGTAAAGGGTTTATCAACCACCACATGCTTACCGGCTTCCAGCGCAGCTTTCGCCAGCGGGAAATGGGTATCGTTGGGCGTCGGGATCACGATCAGGTCGATATGCGGATCGTTAAATAAATGTCGGGGCTCAGAGACCACGGAAACCGCCGGCCAATCTGCTTTCACTTTTGTTTCATCGCTGCTGGATACCGCCGCAAGCTCTAGCCCTGGCGTTCCCATAATTAAGGGCGCATGAAAGGTTTTACTGGCGTAGCCATAACCGATTAACCCAACGCGGATTTTATCATTCATCTCACTGCCTCCGGTTTTAGATATCGCTATTCCACACCATCGTGCGATTAGCCGCAATAGCGTCCTGACCATCAACGTAGCATCAAATGATTAACTTGTTACAGAACAGAGGCTGAAAACGTTTCCCTCCCTCTTGCCGACCGTTCGCCAGGAAAGTAACATTTACCCCCTGTGTTTATGGATAAATCAAAGCAAATGTCGTCAATAATGAATCGTCTTATTGAATTAACTGGGTGGATAGTTCTCGTTATCTCAGTCATTCTTTTAGGTATTGCCAACCATATTGACAATTACCAACCACCAGAGCCCACGGCTTCCGTTCAGAAGAAGTAAGCGTCAGATAATGTAAAGGCATTTTCGCGTGGTACGGTAAGCGGCGCCCCGGGGGTGCAAAGAAAAGTCAAAAACCGGCAAAAAAAACGAAATATGTCCTATCTGGTCTGACGTTTATTGCCTGTTGTAGGAAAGCGCGTTAACCTTTCGCCCCAGGCGCCATGTGGCGCCTGACTCTTTACCGGTAAGAATATTCCCTTTTTACCTGCACCCCTGACCTCTCACTGGTGCGGTTTTGTTTATTTTTTATCAGTGACTACTCCGTTGGCATTATATTTAATATGGATCAACTTTATATGACTGTTCAGGATTATCTATTAAAATTCCGCAAAATTAGTTCGCTCGAAAGTCTGGAAAAACTGTTCGACCACCTTAACTATACCCTTACTGATGACATGGATATTGTTAATATGTATCGCGCTGCAGATCACCGCCGTGCCGAACTGGTTTCCGGAGGACGCCTGTTTGATGTAGGTCAGGTTCCGCAATCCGTCTGGCGCTATGTGCAATAAAGAAAGTAGCGTTTAACATCAAAAACCTTATAATATTTGCCCCAAAATGAGCGGCATGACCGTTAATGCGCGTAACCCCGGAGAAGATATGACTACAACACCGCCACAACGAATTGGAGGCTGGCTTCTTGGCCCGTTAGCCTGGCTGTTAGTCGCGTTGTTGAGCGCCTCGCTGGCGTTATTACTCTACGTTATGGCGCTTGCCACACCGCAAACGTTCAAGACGCTTAGCGGACAGGAAACCGGTAATTTACTGCTATGGGGCATTTCATTTATTACCGCTACTGCCATGTGGTACTATACCCTGTGGTTGACAATCGCATTCTTCAAACGCAGACGCTGCGTGCCGAAGCATTACATTATCTGGCTGCTGGTGTCGGTGTTACTGGCGGTTAAAGCATTTGCCTTTTCTCCCGTCTCAGATGCCTTTGCCGTGCGTCAGTTACTCTTCCCACTGTTGGCGACGGCGCTCATTGTGCCTTATCTCAAACGTTCAGCGCGCGTCAAAACAACGTTTGTTAATCCGTAATAACCCTACAGTTAACCTGTTGTCGCCTGTGGTAGTTTGACAGATAATAGGCGGCTTTTTTATTTCAGGCCGAAACATGACTGATTACCTGCTGCTCTTTGTCGGAACTGTACTGGTCAATAACTTTGTACTGGTCAAATTCCTGGGCCTTTGTCCCTTTATGGGCGTATCCAAAAAACTGGAAACCGCCATGGGGATGGGCCTCGCGACGACCTTTGTCATGACGCTGGCGTCGATATGCGCCTGGCTTATCGACACCTGGATACTTATTCCGCTGGATCTGATTTATCTGCGGACGCTGGCCTTTATCCTCGTCATTGCTGTGGTCGTGCAATTTACCGAAATGGTTGTGCGGAAAACCAGCCCGGCGTTATACCGCTTGTTAGGCATCTTCTTACCCCTGATTACCACTAACTGTGCGGTTCTGGGCGTAGCGTTACTGAATATTAATCTCGGTCATCACTTTCTTCAGTCGGCGCTGTACGGATTTTCCGCCGCCGTCGGTTTTTCATTAGTGATGGTTCTGTTTGCCGCCATCCGCGAACGCCTTGCCGTGGCGGATGTGCCCGCCCCTTTTCGTGGTAACGCGATAGCATTGATTACCGCAGGATTAATGTCTTTGGCCTTTATGGGCTTTAGTGGTTTGGTGAAGTTGTAATGAATACTATCTGGATTGCCGTTGGCGCCCTGACCCTTCTGGGTCTGGTGTTCGGCGCCATTCTGGGTTATGCCTCCCGCCGATTCGCGGTTGAAGATGATCCGGTTGTTGAAAAAATCGATGCGATTTTGCCGCAGAGTCAGTGTGGTCAGTGCGGCTATCCCGGCTGTCGCCCCTACGCCGAAGCCGTGGGTCTCCAGGGCGAGAAAATCAATCGTTGCGCGCCCGGCGGCGAAGCCGTCATGCTGAAAATGGCAGAGTTGCTAAACGTAGAGCCGCAACCATGCGATGGTGAAGAACAGCAGGCTGCGCCAGTACGTATGCTGGCAGTTATTGATGAAAATAACTGCATTGGCTGCACAAAATGCATTCAGGCCTGCCCGGTTGACGCCATCGTTGGCGCAACGCGCGCCATGCACACGGTCATGAGCGATCTCTGTACTGGCTGTAATCTGTGCGTCGATCCGTGTCCGACGCACTGCATCGAATTACGTCCGGTGAATGAGACGCCCGACAGTTGGAAATGGGATTTGAACACCATTCCCGTTCGCATCATTCCCGTGGAACAACATGCTTAAACTATTTTCCGCTTTCAGAAAAGATAAAATCTGGGATTTCGACGGTGGTATTCATCCGCCCGAAATGAAGTCCCAGTCAAACGGCACGCCGCTGCGCCAGGTGCCTTTAGCGCCGCGCTTTGTTATCCCTTTAAAACAGCACATTGGCGCTGAGGGCGAGCTGTGCGTTAGCGTCGGCGATCGCGTGCTACGCGGCCAGGCGCTTACCCGTGGACGTGGGAGAATGCTGCCGGTACACGCGCCCACCTCCGGGACGGTTATCGCTATTGCCCCCCACTCGACGGCACATCCTTCGGCGCTGGCGGAGTTAAGCGTCATCATTGATGCCGACGGCGAGGACCGCTGGATTGAGCGTGATGGCTGGTCTGATTACCGCGCCCACAGCCGTGAAGCGCTCATTGAACGCATTCATCAGTATGGCGTTGCCGGGCTTGGCGGCGCAGGGTTTCCCACCGGCGTTAAATTGCAGGGCGGCGGCGATAAAATCACCACGCTTATTATCAATGCCGCAGAGTGCGAACCTTACATTACGGCGGACGATCGTCTGATGCAGGACTGCGCCGCGCAAATTGTGGAAGGTATTCGCATCCTGGCGCATATTCTGCAACCGCGTGAGGTATTAATCGGCATTGAAGATAACAAACCGCAGGCTATTTCCATGCTGCGCGCCGTACTGGCTGACGCTCACGATATTTCGTTACGTGTGATCCCAACCAAATACCCTTCCGGCGGCGCAAAACAGCTCACCCAAATACTGACGGGAAAACAGGTTCCCCACGGCGGGCGCTCCTCTGATATTGGCGTGCTGATGCAAAACGTCGGTACGGCTTATGCCGTTAAACGCGCCGTGATTGACGGCGAACCGATCACAGAACGCGTCGTTACCTTAACGGGTGAAGCGGTAAGCCGCCCGGGTAACGTCTGGGCGCGGCTCGGCACTCCCGTTCGTCATTTGCTTAACGATGCCGGGTTCTGCCCTTCTGCTGACCAGATGGTCATCATGGGCGGCCCGTTGATGGGATTCACCCTTCCCTGGCTTGACGTACCGGTCGTAAAAATCACCAACTGCCTGCTGGCGCCATCCGTGACTGAAATGGGAGCGCCTCAGGAAGAGAAAAGCTGTATTCGTTGCAGCGCTTGCGCTGACGCCTGCCCTGCCGACCTTTTACCGCAGCAGCTTTATTGGTTCAGCAAAGGGCAGCAGCATGACAAGGCTACCGCTCACCATATTGCTGATTGTATAGAATGCGGCGCCTGCGCCTGGGTCTGCCCGAGTAATATTCCGCTCGTCCAATATTTCCGTCAGGAAAAAGCGGAGATTAATGCGATCAGGCTTGAAGAAAAACGCGCCGCCGAAGCCAAAGCACGTTTTGAGGCTCGTCAGGCAAGACTGGAGCGCGAAAAAGCCGCCCGCCTTGCACGTCATAAGAGCGCAGCGGTACAACCAGCGGCAAAAGATCAGGATGCCATTGCCGCTGCGCTGGCGCGGGTAAAAGAGAAACAGGCGCAGGCCACGCAACCGGTGGTTATTCAGGCGGGTAGTCTGCCAGACAATAGCGCCGTCATCGCGGCCCGTGAAGCGCGTAAAGCGCAAGCGCGCGCTAAACAAGCCGCTCATCCGGTGGCTGACAGCGCGATACCCGGCGACGACCCGCGTAAAGCCGCAGTGGAGGCGGCTATCGCTCGCGCCAAAGCCCGCAAACAGGAGCAGCAGGCCGGAAGCGAACCTGCCGAAGCGGTCGATCCGCGTAAAGCCGCGGTGGAGGCGGCTATCGCTCGCGCCAAAGCCCGTAAGCAGGAGCAGCAGGCCGGAAGCGAACCTGCCAAAGCGGTCGATCCGCGCAAAGCCGCGGTGGAGGCGGCTATCGCCCGCGCCAAAGCCCGCAAGCAGGAGCAGCAGGCCGGAAGCGAACCTGCCGAACCGGTCGATCCGCGTAAAGCCGCAGTGGAAGCGGCTATCGCCCGCGCCAAAGCCCGTAAGCAGGAGCAGCAGGCCGGAAGCGAACCTGCCGAACCGGTCGATCCGCGCAAAGCCGCAGTGGAAGCGGCCATCGCCCGCGCCAAAGCCAGCAAGCAGGAGCAGCAGGCCGGAAGCGAACCTGCCGAACCGGCCGACCCGCGTAAAGCCGCGGTTGCTGCGGCTATCGCCCGCGTTCAGGCAAAAAAAGCAGCACAGCAGCAGGTTGTTAACGAGGATTAAATGGTATTCAGAATCGCAAGCTCGCCTTATACCCATAACCAGCGCCAGACATCGCGAATCATGTTGCTGGTAGTAATCGCCGCTCTGCCGGGGATTGCCGCGCAGACGTGGTTTTTTGGTTGGGGAACGCTTTTCCAGATCGTTCTGGCTGCTATCACGGCGCTCGTCGCAGAAGCCATTGTCCTCAGGCTGCGCAAACAATCGGTCGCCAGTCACCTGCAGGATTATTCCGCGTTATTGACGGGGCTTTTGCTGGCGGTCAGCATCCCTCCGCTTGCGCCCTGGTGGATGGTCGTGCTGGGAACCGGATTCGCCATTATTATCGCTAAACAGTTATATGGCGGGCTGGGACAAAACCCCTTTAATCCGGCCATGATCGGCTACGTGGTGCTATTAATTTCCTTTCCGGTGCAAATGACAAGCTGGTTGCCGCCTTATGAAATAGCCGCAACAACGCCCGATATGCTGGACACGTTGCGGATGATTTTTACCGGGCATACCGCCAGCGGCGGCGATATGACGCTGCTACGTATCGGTATTGACGGTATCAGCCAGGCGACGCCGCTGGATACGTTTAAAACGTCCTTGCGCGCCGGGCACTCCGTTGAGCAAATCATGCAGTACCCGATATACAGCGGCGCGCTGGCTGGCGTGGGCTGGCAGTGGGTTAACCTCGCCTGGCTTGTCGGCGGCGTATTCCTGCTGTGGCAAAAAGCCATCCGCTGGCATATCCCGGTCAGTTTTCTGCTGACGCTGGCGCTATGCGCCGCGTTAGGCTGGCTTTTCTCGCCCGCTACGCTGGCCTCGCCGCAGCTTCATCTGCTGTCAGGCGCCACCATGCTGGGCGCATTTTTTATCTTGACGGATCCGGTTACCGCCTCCACGACCAACCGTGGACGTTTAATTTTCGGCGCGCTGGCTGGGGTATTAGTGTGGCTGATTCGTAGCTTCGGCGGCTATCCGGACGGCGTTGCTTTTGCTGTCCTGTTGGCGAATATCACGGTTCCTCTGATCGACTACTACACGCGCCCCCGCGTCTATGGACATCGCAAAGGATAAACCATGCTGAAAACGATTCGTAAACACGGTATTACGCTGGCGCTTTTTGCCGCAGGCTCTACGGGATTGACCGCGGTGATTAATCAGATGACAAAATCAACCATCCACGAACAAGCGCTGCAACAACAACATGCCCTGTTCGATCAGGTATTGCCGCCAGATCGTTACAATAATAATCTGCAAGAGAGCTGTTATCTGGTCGATGCGCCCGCCCTCGGCAAAGGCACACACCGTGTTTTTATCGCTCGCAAGGATGATAAACCCGTAGCGGCCATCATTGAGGCCACCGCGCCAGATGGCTATTCCGGCGCTATCCAGCTTATTGTTGGCGCAGATTTCAACGGTACCGTCCTGGGGACGCGTGTGACGGAACATCATGAGACGCCAGGGTTAGGTGATAAAATTGAGCGCCGTTTGTCTGACTGGATTACCCACTTTAGCGGTAAAACCATCAGCGGTGAAAATGATACGCACTGGGCGGTGAAAAAGGATGGCGGTGATTTTGATCAATTTACCGGGGCGACAATAACGCCGCGCGCCGTGGTGAATGCGGTTAAACGCGCCGGGCTGTACGCCGAATCACTGCCCGCTCAGCTCCCCCATTTAACCGCCTGTGGAGAATAGCCATGAGCGAAATAAAAGACATTGTTGTTCAGGGGTTATGGAAAAATAACTCTGCTCTGGTGCAGCTACTTGGCCTGTGCCCTTTACTGGCGGTGACGTCTACGGCAACCAACGCTCTGGGGCTGGGTCTGGCCACAACGCTGGTATTAACGCTGACCAACCTTACGGTGTCCGCACTACGTCGCTGGACGCCGGCAGAAATCCGTATCCCGATTTACGTCATGATCATTGCCTCGGTGGTAAGCGCAGTACAGATGCTGATCAATGCGTATGCGTTCGGTTTGTATCAGTCTTTAGGGATTTTTATTCCTCTGATTGTAACGAACTGCATTGTTGTTGGTCGCGCCGAAGCGTTTGCCGCGAAAAAAGGACCGTGGCTTTCCGCGTTGGACGGTTTTTCCATCGGCATGGGCGCGACAGGCGCGATGTTCGTGCTGGGCTCACTGCGCGAGATCCTCGGGAATGGTACGCTTTTCGATGGCGCGGATAGCCTGCTGGGAGGCTGGGCAAAAGTATTACGGGTCGAGATATTTCACACCGACTCGCCTTTCCTGCTGGCGATGCTGCCGCCAGGCGCGTTTATCGGTCTGGGACTCATGCTGGCGGTAAAATATCTTATTGATGAAAAAATGAAGAAACGCCGCGCCGAAACCGCGCCTTCCGCAGTTCCGGCAGGTGAAACAGGGAAAGTCTGATGAACAAAGCAAAAAGGCTGGAAATTCTGACGCGCCTGCGCGACAGCAATCCGCACCCCACAACGGAACTCAATTTCACGTCGCCGTTTGAGTTGCTGATTGCCGTGTTGCTTTCCGCGCAGGCAACCGACGTCAGCGTGAACAAGGCTACCGCCAAACTTTACCCGGTCGCCAATACGCCAGCCGCGATGCTGGAACTGGGCGTAGAGGGCGTGAAATCCTATATCAAAACCATCGGTTTATTTAACAGTAAAGCGGAAAACGTGATTAAGACCTGCCGTATTTTACTGGACAAGCATAATGGCGAAGTGCCGGAGGATCGGGCGGCGCTGGAAGCGCTTCCCGGCGTGGGGCGTAAAACCGCTAACGTGGTGCTAAATACCGCCTTCGGCTGGCCGACCATCGCCGTTGATACGCATATATTTCGTGTATGCAACCGAACACAGTTCGCGCCGGGTAAAAATGTCGAACAGGTAGAAGAGAAGTTGCTGAAAGTGGTGCCGAATGAGTTCAAAGTGGACTGCCATCACTGGTTAATTTTGCATGGCCGCTATACCTGTATCGCCCGAAAACCCCGCTGCGGCTCCTGCCTCATTGAAGATCTTTGCGAATACAAAGAAAAAGTCGATATTTGATATGGTCGGAGCGCGTCCGTCACGCCAGCGCGCTCCCACCTTCGGCCTGGATCTATTTTAGCCATCAATCATTCCAGTCTCTGTCCTTTTTCTGATGTAATGTGCTTTCGTTTTCACTCCACGTCAGGTTAATCATTTTTTTAATCGCAAAAAATTCTATCTATCCGTGATCAGGATCACTTTGATAACTTCATGTGAAATTTAATGACATCTAAGGTTACATTTACAACCGGATAGACTGACGCCCCGTTTTCACTACAAAACATTACTCTGCCATTTTTTCAGATAATGGCCTATATCACTGCTTTTCACCTTAAATAGCAGAAGATATCGCCTTTCACCCAAACTAATGGCCTTTTTGCAGTGTAAAAATCTGCCATTCTTCAAATGAAGAAATTTAACGCTGGATAACATTTCTGACATCGGACGATTCAACCAGAAGAGTTATATGTAACAGATTATTACAAAGCTCTTGTCTGGAGAGGAAAGATAGTGAACATTACCTGCCGTTTCCCCTCCAATATAACAATCGGACGGATGAGTCTGACTCATCACGCGCCAGACAATCCCTGTTAATACGGGGCGTAAAAAAGAGGTAAAAGTGTCTACTGCAAACAAAAAACCAACTGAAAGCGTCAGTTTGAACGCTTTCAAACAACCGAAGGCGTTCTATCTCATCTTCTCGATAGAGTTATGGGAGCGTTTTGGTTATTACGGCCTGCAAGGCATTATGGCCGTCTACCTGGTAAAACAACTGGGTATGTCAGAAGCGGATTCCATCACCCTTTTCTCTTCCTTCAGTGCGCTGGTGTACGGCCTGGTCGCCATTGGCGGTTGGTTAGGTGATAAAATTCTGGGCACCAAACGCGTTATTATGCTGGGTGCCGTGGTGCTGGCTATCGGTTATGCGCTGGTCGCATGGTCTGGTCATGACGCTGGCATCGTCTATATGGGCATGGCGGCTATCGCTGTGGGTAACGGTCTGTTTAAAGCTAACCCGTCTTCCCTGCTGTCTACCTGTTACGCGAAGGACGATCCGCGTCTCGACGGCGCATTTACGATGTATTATATGTCCGTCAACATCGGCTCCTTCTTCTCTATGCTGGCGACGCCGTGGCTGGCGGCGCGTTATGGCTGGAGCACCGCGTTTGCGCTTAGCGTCGTCGGTATGCTGATAACCGTCGTTAACTTTGCTTTCTGCCAGCGCTGGGTGAAAAGCTACGGTTCCAAACCCGACTTTGAACCGATCAACTTCCGTAATCTGCTGCTGACAATCGTGGGTATTGTCGTTCTGATTGCGGTCGCCACCTGGCTGCTGCACAACCAGGATATCGCGCGTATGGTGCTGGGCGTAATCGCTCTTGGCATCGTCATTATCTTCGGTAAAGAAGCGTTTTCCATGCACGGCGCGGCACGCCGTAAAATGATCGTCGCCTTTATTTTGATGCTGCAGGCGATTATCTTCTTCGTACTGTACAGCCAGATGCCGACGTCGCTGAACTTCTTTGCCATTCGTAACGTCGAGCACTCTATTCTCGGTATCGCGTTCGAACCGGAACAGTATCAGGCGCTGAACCCATTCTGGATCATTATCGGCAGCCCGATTCTGGCCGCTATTTATAACAGGATGGGCGATACGCTGCCGATGCCGATGAAATTCGCCATTGGTATGGTGCTGTGTTCCGGCGCGTTCCTGATTCTGCCGCTGGGCGCCAAATTTGCGAACGATGCCGGCATCGTATCCGTAAACTGGCTGATCGCAAGCTACGGCCTGCAAAGTATCGGTGAGCTGATGATCTCCGGTCTGGGACTGGCAATGGTCGCACAGTTGGTTCCGCAGCGTCTGATGGGTTTCATCATGGGTAGCTGGTTCCTGACAACGGCAGGCGCTAACATCATCGGCGGTTATGTCGCCAACCTGATGGCTGTGCCGAGCGACGTGACTGACCCGCTGATGTCCCTGGAAGTCTATGGTCGCGTATTTATGCAGATTGGCATAGCAACCGCCGTTATCGCCGTCCTGATGCTGCTGACAGCGCCTAAGCTGAACCGTATGACCCAGGACGATGATACCGCTGAAAAAGGCTCTAAAGCCGCTACAGTTTAATTTTCCGGGAAACAACATTCAGGCCGCTAACTGTGCGTTAGCGGCTTTTTTTTTGCTCGTCCCCGCACTACCATACTTTAAACCTCAGCAAAAAGGAGTTACCGATGAAACTGTTCTACAAACCGGGTGCCTGCTCTCTTGCTTCCCATATTACCCTGCGCGAAATTGGCAAAGACTTTACGCTTGATGGCGTCGATCTCGCAAAAAAACGCCTGGAAAACGGTGATGATTACCTGGCAGTCAACCCTAAAGGACAGGTTCCGGCTCTGCTGCTGGATGACGGCACACTGTTGACTGAAGGCGTCGCCATTATGCAGTACCTCGCCGACAGCGTTCCCGACCGCCAGCTTCTGGCGCCGGTAAGTAGTCTTGCTCGCTATCATACGCTGGAATGGCTCAACTATATTGCAACGGAACTGCATAAAGGCTTTACCCCGCTGTTCCGCCCTGACACGCCGGAAACACTTAAACCCGCCGTTCGCGCCGGTCTGGAAAAGAAATTGCAGTATGTGGATGAGTCGCTTTCAGACGACCAGTGGATTTGCGGCCAGCGTTTTACCATCGCAGACGCTTATCTGTTTACCGTATTGCGTTGGGCCTATGGCGTAAAACTGAATATGGACGGGTTGACGCATATTGAAAGTTATATGCAGCGTGTCGCAAAAAGACCGACCGTTGCGGCAGCGCTTAAAGCGGAAGGACTGAATTAATGTCATGTTGCCGGATAGCTCGCTGTAGCGCCATCCGGCCTCTTTTTAGCAGCAATAATTACAGCCGCGTTGCGCTGAAGTAATGTTCAGGGTTAGCGATCCTGTCCTGGGCCGCCACGACCTGCAGTTCGTACTCCTGCATCGTTTTGGTGGCGATCATAATCTCATAGACTGCCGCCGTAACGTGCTCCAGCGCCTGCTGCAACGTCGCGCCCTGCAAAAGTTTGACCAGCAATAAACCACTGGTGACATCGCCAACGCCAACCGGCTGACGTGAGCCGAAATCCACCAGCGGACGGCTAATATGCCAGGCTTCCTGCGCTGTCACCAGCAGCATTTCAAAGCGTTCTGAACTGTAACCGGCGCGGGCGAGATGTTTTACCAGTACAATTTCTGGCCCCTGAGCAATCAGTTCACGCGCCGCCTGCACGGCGTCATTCACATTATTCACGCTATGTTTGCTGAGAATTTCCAGTTCAATCAGGTTAGGCGCGATAATATCGCTGGCGGGTAGCGCATAACGCACATGGAACTCTGCGACGCCAGGCGCCACGATACAACCCTTTTCCGGATGCCCCATTACGGGATCACAGAAATATTTTGCCTGCGGATTTGCTGCTTTAACCTGGCGCACAATACCGAGAATGTGTTCTCCCTGCTCGGCAGATCCCAGGTAACCGCTAAGTACGGCGTCGCAGTGCGCTAACTGGCCAATGTCCGCAATCCCCTGGACAATCTCAGTCAGATGGCTGGGCGGCATGACACAGCCGGTCCATTTACCATATTGCGTGTGGTTAGAAAACTGAACGGTATTCAGCGGCCAAACATTCGCGCCAAGACGGCGCATGGGAAATTCGGCGGCGCTGTTGCCCGCATGTCCGAAAACAACATGGGACTGGATAGCGAGGATATTCTTCATTTTTTTACCTGAACATCAAAAATAAGGGAGTGATTTCTCACTCCCTGTTACTTAATGCCTTATTTCCAGCAAATCAGACAATAGTTCTTTTTGCCGCGACGTAATAAGGTATAGCGGCCAAACAGACGGTCCTCATCGTTAAAGATGTATTCAGGATCGGATTGTTTTTCACCATTGATAGTGACAGCGTTGGAGGCGATAGTCTTACGCGCCTGACCACGCGACGGCTGGAGTTCGGCGTCTACCAGCGCCTGCATCAGGTCGGCGCCTTTTTCCATTTCAACCATCGGTACGCCGTCCTGCGCCAACTGCTCAAAGTCAGCTTCGCTCAGCGCGCTCAGTGAACCGCTGAACAGGCATTCGGTGATCCGTTTCGCCGCGACCAGCCCCTCTTCACCATGAACCAGGCGCGTCACCTGCTCGGCCAGCACATACTGCGCGCGCGGCGCTTTACCGCTGTTTTTATCTTCTTCTTCCAGGGCATTGATCTCTTCAATGTCCATAAAAGTGAAGAATTTCAGGAAGCGATAAACATCGGCATCTGCGGTGTTAATCCAGAACTGGTAGAATTTGTACGGACTGGTTTTCTTCGGATCCAGCCAGACAGCGCCGCCTTCGGTTTTACCGAATTTCGTGCCGTCAGCTTTGGTGATCAGCGGAACGGTCAAACCAAATACCTGATTCTGGTGCAGGCGACGGGTCAGGTCGATACCGGAAGTGATGTTCCCCCACTGGTCAGAACCGCCAATCTGTAAGGCAACGCCGTGCAGTTTATTCAGACAAGCGAAGTCGTACCCCTGTAGCAGGTTATAAGAGAACTCCGTGAAAGAGATACCCTGATCGTCACGGTTCAGACGCTGCTTCACCGCTTCTTTGTTGATCATCTGATTAACGGAAAAATGTTTACCGATATCGCGCAGGAAAGTCAGCACATTCATGCTGCCGAACCAGTCATAGTTATTGGCCGCGATGGCGGAGTTTTCGCCGCAATCAAAGTCCAGGAATGGGGCAACCTGTTTACGAATTTTCGCCACCCACTCCTGAACGGTCTCTTCAGTGTTCAGTTTACGCTCGGCGGCTTTGAAGCTCGGGTCGCCAATCAGACCGGTCGCGCCGCCTACCAGCGCAACAGGTTTGTGCCCTGCCTGCTGGAAGCGTTTCAGGCATAACAATGGAACCAGATGCCCCAAATGCAAGCTGTCAGCGGTAGGATCGAAGCCGCAATAGAGCGCGATCGGGCCTTGCGCCAGTCGCTCTGCCAACGCGTCTTCGTCCGTCACCTGGGCTACCAGCCCCCGCTCTTGCAATTGTTTAATCAAGTTACTGCTTGCCATCAAAATCTCCATGTATAAAACGACTGCACCTTTGCCGGTACACGACTTTTCGCCAGACGCGAAAGAGACATAGCATAAAACGGCGGATTCATCCGCACCAGTGCTTAAAACAAGATTTTTGCATCTTTAGGGCGCAAGACGGTCGATTTTCCATGCGCCGTCGTCGCGTTGGTATAAAAAGCGATCGTGCAGACGATGTTCGCCGCCCTGCCAGAACTCCATCTGTTCGATACTCACGCGAAAACCACCCCAGAAGCTGGGTAACGGCACTTCGCCCTGTTGAAACTTCTGCTTGAGCTCCAGGAATTTGCTTTCGAGGATACCGCGCGCGGAAATGCGGCTGGATTGTTTAGAGACCCATGCGCCGATCTGGCTGTCGCGCGGACGGCTGTGGAAATACTTCACCACCTCAAGTGTGGAGAGACGCTCGGCTTTGCCTGTCACCATCACCTGGCGTTCAAGCATATGCCAGGGAAATAACAGGCTGATACGCGGATTGTGCTCAATTTGATGCGCCTTGCGGCTTCCCAGGTTGGTATAAAAGACCAGGCCTTTTTCATCATAATGCTTGAGCAACACAATACGCTGGTACGGTTGCCCCTTGTCATCTACGGTCGCCACGACCATTGCCGTCGGATCGGCCAGTCTGGCGTCGCACGCTTGCCCAAGCCAGCGCTCAAATAAGGTTAACGGTTCAGCGGGTAAATCGCGGCGACGCAAGCCGCCTTTCGTGTATTCACGGCGCAGATGCGCGATCTGCTGCAATTGGTCGTTATCAGACATGGCGTTGATCAGAAATAATCAGTGGGTGGCGCTATTGTGCGCCCCCATACTGAAAATCTCAACGCTTCGGATTTTGTAACTGACAGTTATTAAGCACAATTCTGTCTCGTTTATAGACCGTGGCGCTCTCGCCTTGCGACCAGAAAACATAAATCCCGTCGGTATAACGCGCGCCCGAGGCCGAGATTCCTTGCTTCAGGGTCAGCAGCTTATTGTCATAGACAAAACTGACCTCTTCACGCGGGTTATTGACTTTAACGGTAAGCGGCTTCTCATCACACTGGTATTCCAGCGTATCCGTTTGCATACGTTCAACAAATTGTTGATAAACGCTACAGCCGGTCAGCAGCACAGGTAAACACATTATTACGATCTTTTTCATAGGCATATCCCGAAAGCTCTCCTGCTTCTGGAAGGGCAAACGCCCCTTCCTGACCTTGCTAGTTTACCGATATAAGGTCCGGGAAAAATTCAGTTAACTCTGAGTTATTGGGTTAGCCGGGTAAATAGCGCCTAAAACACTGGCTTCTGCAGCCCCCGTCACGGAAGGTAAATTTCCCGGCAGGCCCGCGAGCGTTCGCCAGGCAAGCCATGCAAAGGCCAGCGCTTCCATATCATCGCCGCTGATCCCCGCCTTATCGGTGGTCGAAACCTCGATACCGGGCAACAGCGCCGCCAGACGGGCCATCACTAACGGATTCCGGCTTCCGCCGCCACAGACCATCAGCCGCTCGCAGCCGCCATTGAGCAGCACCTGTTGGGCGATGGAGACCGCCGTCAGCTCCGCCAGCGTGGCCTGTACATCGCGCGCGTCTGCGCCAGGGAAAGCCGTAAGATGACGCTCTAACCAGCCATAGTTGAAATATTCGCGTCCTGTACTTTTGGGCGCCGACGCAGCAAAGTACGGATCGCGCAACATCTTTTGCAGCAATGGAAGAATAACCTGACCTTCTTTCGCCCATGCCGCGTCTTTGTCGTAGGGCTGCGCGCATTGTCGCCAAATCCACGCATCCATCAACATATTACCCGGCCCCGTGTCGTACCCGCGCACCGCCTGTCCGGGGAAAAGCAGAGATAAATTGGCGATGCCGCCGATATTCAGGACCATACGTTTTTCCGTCGGATGTCCCAACAGCGCGTGATGGAAAGCGGGCACCAGCGGCGCGCCTTGTCCGCCCAGCGCAATATCCCGCCGCCGAAAATCGCCGACCACTGTAATCCCCGTATGGGCGACGATGTGATTATTATCGCCAATTTGCAGCGTATGCGGGGCCTCGCCGGTCGGCTCATGCCAGACCGTTTGCCCATGACAACCAATGGCGACGATATCCCGCGGCTGCAAACGTTGTTGCGCTAACAGCGCATTAACCGCCTGTGCAAAAAGCCGGCCTAACTGGGTATCCAGCTGGCCGAGTTGCGAGAGCGTAAGCGGTTGTCCCTGGCAAATATCGAGAATGCCTTTTTTCAGATGAACGGGAATGGGCCAGGTGAGACTTGCCTGTTGCGCTACCATTGTTTCATCAATTGCCGCCAGTACAACATCCACGCCATCAAGGCTGGTTCCGGACATAACGCCAATAAAACGGCCCGATTTCATACCTCTTCCTTATTAAGCTGAGTTAAGCCTTAACACTCGGCATAACGTATTTTGCAATGCGATGCCCGCGTCACGTTTTTTGCCGTGCCGTCCACGGATATCAATAACCTATCTTTTCTTGCTTCCCACTTCGTTTAAGATTAGTTAATTAACTTCTGATTATGATTTTTACATTCTTTCGGCAGAAGATATGACCTTAACTGCATAAATGCCATATAATTTAGCTATAGGGATGCTGAAATAGCGTTTCGTGAAGAACAGGAGATGGGTAAATGATTAAACGTGTACTGGCCGTTTCACTGATGGGGTTATCCTTAGCTGGGTGTGTTAACAATGATAGCCTTTCGGGTGATGTTTATACCGCATCCGAGGCTAAACAAGTTCAGAATGTAACGTACGGTACTATCGTTAACGTTCGTCCGGTTCAAATTCAGGGCGGTGATGATTCTAACGTGATTGGCGCTATCGGCGGCGCGGTGTTGGGCGGATTCCTCGGCAACACTATCGGCGGCGGTACGGGTCGTTCACTGGCGACCGCGGCAGGCGCGGTGGCTGGCGGCGTAGCGGGCCAGGGCGTCCAGAGCGCAATGAATAAAACCCAGGGTGTGGAACTGGAAATTCGTAAAGACGATGGCAACACCATTATGGTTGTGCAGAAACAAGGAAATACGCGTTTCTCGGCAGGTCAGCGTGTCGTGCTGGCCAGCAATGGCAGCCAGGTTACTGTCTCTCCACGCTAAACCAGGCTTTACGTGTGGTCACATGGCCACACGTATGCCCCTGCACCTCAATCGTGAGAGTGCAATTCCATAATGTTGTGTTCAAGTTTAGCGACAAGTTTAATCAGAAGCTCAATCTCCTCTGAAGAAATCCCAGCCAAAATTTCACCGCGCGTTTTATGAATGACCTCTTCCATCTCAGCGATCAGCGGCTCCGCTTTTTCGGTCAGTTTAATCCGCTTAGCGCGACGATCGCTGGCGCAGGTTTGCCGCGAAATTAGCCCCTTATCTTCAAGTTGATCCAACGTGCGTACCAGCGATGGCTGCTCAATGCCTATCGCTTTAGCCAATTGAATCTGCGACTGGTCAGGCGGCAATTGATGAATATTGTGCAACGTGACCCAATGTGTCTGCGTCAATTCCAGAGGCTTGAGGCGATGGTCAATCAGAGCACGCCAAATGCGCACCAACCGTGCCAGATCAGAACCTAGTGGCGATTCCAATTTCATCTCCTTATAATTAGCTTGCTAAGTTATTATGCTGATTTTAGAATAGTGTGCAGTATTTGTATTCTCAAAACAAATGTATTGCTAAATTTGCTTACCAATAGACATTTTTTCAGACATAGTGCGCACCTGGCACCTGTAGCTTCAGTTTTGGCTAAAACTAAAGCATCGATGTCTGACGCAAAGGAACATTGCTTGTGAAGTGTATACTCAACGCCACAGGATTGCCCTTACAAGATCTCATGTTGGGAGCATCTGTTTACTTTCCGCCATTCTTTAAAGCCTTTGCGCTTGGGTTCGTTATCTGGTTGTTTATTCACCGACTCCTGCGTGACCGGATATACTCTGATGAAATCTGGCATCCCCTGTTAATGGATCTCTCCCTCTTTACGCTTTGCGTATGTCTGGGCCTCGTTTTACTGATCGCGTGGTAAATATGTCGTTAAAAACAATAAAATATTTTTCTACTCTCATTGTCGCCGTTGTCGCCGTTCTGGCCGCGTGGTGGTTATGGAATTACTATATGCAGTCACCGTGGACGCGCGATGGTAAAATCCGCGCGGAACAGGTCAGCGTAACGCCGCAGGTTTCTGGCAGCATTATCCAACTCAATATCAAAGATAATCAGTTCGTCAACGCCGGGGACGTTCTCTTTGTCATTGATAAAACGCCCTTCCATATTGCAGAACTTAACGCGCAGGCGCAGTTGGCCAAAGCGCAGTCCGATCTGGCAAAAGCGAATAATGAAGCCGATCGACGTCGACATTTATCGCGTAACTACATCTCTGCTGAAGATCTGGATAGCGCCAATCTGAATGTTAAAGCGATGCAGGCCAGCGTAGATGTCGCACTGGCGACGTTAAAACAGGCGCAGTGGCAGCTTAGCCAGACGGAAGTAAAAGCGCCGGTATCCGGCTGGGTGACCAACCTTTCCACGCGTACCGGTGATTATGCCAGTACCGGTAAGCCACTTTTCGCCCTGGTAGATAGCCATTCATTTTATGTAATGGGATATTTCGAAGAAACCAAACTACGCCACATCCGCGAAGGTGAGCCTGCATTAATAACACTGTATAGTGGCAATGTTAAGTTACAGGGTCACGTTGGCAGTATCGGGCGCGCTATTTACGATCAAAGCGTGGAAAGTGACTCCGGTTTAGTGCCCGATATCAAACCCAACGTACCGTGGGTACGTCTGGCGCAACGCGTACCGGTACGTATCGAATTTGACGCTTTGCCGCAGGATATCACGCTCGTCTCCGGCACTACCTGCAGCGTAGCCATTGGACAGCGGTAATGAAACTCTCCCTGCCGGCCCTGCGAAATACGCCCTGGTTTAAAGCGACCTCCGGCCAGTGGCGTTACGCGTTGCGCAATACCATTGCCATGTGTCTCGCGCTGACATTCGCTTATTATCTCAATCTGGATGAGCCCTACTGGGCGATGACTTCGGCCGCAGTGGTGAGCTTTCCGACCGTAGGCGGCGTAATCAGTAAAAGTCTGGGGCGTATTGCCGGGAGTTTACTCGGCGCGACCGCCGCGTTGATTATTGCCGGCCATACGCTGAATGAACCCTGGTTGTTCTTATTTAGCATGGCCGCCTGGATCGGTTTTTGTACCTGGGCCTGCGCGCATTTTACCAATAATGTCGCTTATGCTTTCCAGTTGTCCGGCTACACGGCGGCGATCATCGCGTTCCCGATGGTTAATATTGTAGAAATCACGCAGTTGTGGGATATCGCCCAGGCACGTGTATGTGAAGTTATCGTCGGCATCCTCTGTGGCGGCATGATGATGATGATCCTACCCAGCACATCGGATGGTACCGCCCTGCTCACCGCGTTGAAAAACATGCATGCGCGCTTGCTGGAACATGCCAGTCTACTATGGCAGCCGGAGACTACCGACGCTATCCGCTCCGCGCATGAGGGGGTCATTGGGCAAATCCTGACCATGAACCTGCTGCGTATTCAGGCCTTCTGGAGTCACTACCGTTTTCGCCGCCAGAATGCATTGCTAAATGCATTGCTACACCAGCAATTACGGCTAACCAGCGTGATCTCCAGTCTGCGTAGAATGCTTTTAAACTGGCCGACGCCGCCGGAAAACAGCCGCGAAGTCATTGAACAACTCTTAGCTGAGTTGGCAAAACCGCGCGCGGACAGCTACACCGTGGCGCGGATTATTGCGCCGCTACGCCCGCAGGATGAACAGGATTATCGTCACCTCGCGTTCTGGCAGCGATTACGCTATTTTTGCCACTTATATCTGCGCAGCAGCCGCCAGTTATATCTGATCGAAAGCGGCGCGCCGGTGGATCAAATCCATATCCGCCGCACTCCCGGCCTTGCACGGCATACGGATAACGCAGAGGCCATCTGGAGCGGCGTACGTACCTTTTGCACGCTCACGGTGATTGGCGCCTGGAGTATTGGCGCGCAATGGGAATCCGGGCCCGGCGCATTAACCCTGGCGGCGATCAGTTGCGTTCTCTACTCCATCGTCGCCACTCCGTTTAAGTCGCTCACCTTATTGATGCGTACTTTAGTGCTGCTGTCCTTATTCAGCTTCGTGGTGAAATTTGGCGTGATGGTGCAAATCACCGATCTGTGGCAATTCTTGCTTTTCCTTTTTCCGCTGTTCGTCACGATGCAACTGCTTAAACTGCAGATGCCTAAGCTGGCGGGACTGTGGGGGCAGCTTATCGTTTTTATGGGCTCATTCATCGCCGTGACCAATCCGCCGGTGTACGACTTCGCCGACTTCCTTAACGATAATACCGCCAAGATCGTCGGCGTCGCGATTTCCTGGCTGGCGTTTGCGATTTTGCGCCCCGGTTCCGATGCCGTAAAAAGCCGCCGCCATATCCGCGCGCTACGCCGGGATTTCGTCGATCAGCTTAGCCGTCACCCTTCCCATAGCGAAAGCGAGTTTGAATCGCTGACCTATCATCACGTCAGTCAGCTCAGCAATAGCCAGGATGCGCTGGCGCGCCGGTGGTTATTACGTTGGGGAGTGGTACTGCTGAACTGCTCGCATGTGGTGTGGCAGCTGCGCGCCTGGGAGTCGCGTTCCGACCCGCTTTCCCGGGTGCGGGATATTTGTATATCCCTGCTGCGCGATGTGATGAGCGAGCGCGGCGTGCAGCAACGCCCGCTTGCCGTCACGCTACAGGAACTACAGCGTATCTGCGACACGCTCGCACATCATCATCAACCCGCCGCGCATGAGCTGGCGGCGATTATCTGGCGTTTACACTGTTCGCTGTCGCAGCTGGAACAGGCTCCAGCACAGGGAACGCTGGCTCCAGGTTATTTAATGACGCCGCAGGCGTAACGCATTCCGCCGCCGCCGAGCGGTTTCGGCTGATCGGACATGTTATCGCCGCCCACATGGATCATGAGCGCTTTATCTTTCACTTCATCAAGAGACTTCAGACGCGGCGCAGTAACCGGTTCGGTGGCGATACCATCATTATTAACGACTAACACCGGGAGGTCGCCCAGATGCCCCTGGCCTTCCGGTCCTTCATGCTTGCCGGTATTTTGTGGGTCCAGATGACCACCAGCGGCTTCTGCGGCAACCGCTTTGCCGTCTTTAATCGCGGGCTGGCAGCTACCGTTGGCATGAATGTGAAAACCATGCTCGCCCGGCGGCAACGCTTTAAGGTGTGGGGTAAATTTTAAGCCGCCTTCGGTTTCATCGATGACGACTGTGCCGATAGACTGTCCTACGCCTTGCGCCGTCACCAGGTTCATCTCTACTTTCTCGCTGGCGGCCTGCGCACCCGCACAGGCCAACAGCGTCACCATCGCTAAACTTAATCGCTTCATAAAACCTCCGTTACATGTGGTCGCCTGTTAAGTGTAAACCACTAGCGAAAACATGAACGGAAAGTCAACGAGTTGGCGATTACGGCACGTCATAACCCAGTGCCGCCTTGCGGATTCGGAACCACTGTTGACGCGACAATGACAGCGTTTCCGCTTCTAGTGCGGCGCGTACGCGTTCGATTTTACCCGAGCCAATAATCGGCAGCGGCTGCGACGGCAAACGTAAAATCCAGGCATAGACCACCTGTTCAATAGAACTGGCGTTGAGTTCTTGCGCGATAACGGAAAGTTCCTGGCGCAACGGCTGATAAGCCTCATCATTAAACAGACGACCGCCGCCAAGACATGACCAGGCCATCGGACGAATACGCAGTTGCTGTAATTGATCTAATGTGCCGTCCAGCAACAAAGGCTGGTGAACCGGCGAGATCTCCACCTGGTTGGTCGCCAGGGTGAACGGCAGGCGCGATTGCAGTAACGTAAATTGCGCTGGCGTAAAATTAGAAACGCCAAAATGGCGCACTTTGCCGCTTTGGTGCAGATGTTGAAACGCCTCGGCGACGTCATCCGCATCCATTAACGGATCGGGACGGTGAATTAACAACATATCCAGATAATCTGTCGCCAGATTTTTTAATGACTGTTCGGCGCTCAGAATAATATGGCGGCGATCGGTAATATAATGACCGAGCCTATTTTCCGCTCTGGCGGTGGTCGCAATACCGCATTTGGTAACGATTTGCAGTTTTTCCCGCAAATGCGGCGCCAGCGTTAGCGCCTCGCCAAACGCCGCTTCGCATTGATAACCGCCATAAATGTCCGCATGGTCAACGGTAGTGACGCCCAAATCCAGATGTTCTTCGATAAAACTCACTAACTGACGCGCGGACATATTCCAGTCCATCAAACGCCAGTAACCCATGACAAAACGCGAAAACTCCGGGCCTTGTGGAGCGGTGGTGACACGCTGAACCATAACAGATTCCTCATAGAGAATAATGAGGTTGAGTATACGCAATTCCGCGTTTAAAAGAGTGAAGGTTGTTGAGGATCTTCCGATGGGAGAGGCTTATTTGTGCGTATTTTACGCAAGAAACGCTGGCGACAAAGCCGCAGTACATTTTGTTTCTCGGCATCGCTCATTTTTTGCCAGTTAAACCGTTCGTCGCGGCTGCGCATACATCCCCGACAAAAGCCACGCTCATCAGACTGGCAGATACCGCGACATGGGCTTGCTACAGGAAAAAACTCCAACTGCTCGGCCACATCCCCTCCTCAACGTTTGGCGCTTATGACTATTGAAGACGCTAACTGACATTATGGCAACTCTGCTTGCAGTAGACCGACTGGTCTACTATACTGCCTGTTATGAATAAGCAAACCGAACACGATACCCGCGAACATCTGCTGGCCACCGGCGAGCAGCTTTGTATGCAACGGGGTTTTACCGGCATGGGGCTTAGCGAGTTGCTCAAAACCGCCCAGGTGCCTAAAGGGTCGTTTTATCACTACTTTCGCTCGAAAGAAGCCTTCGGCGTCGCCATGCTTGAGCGACATTACGCCTGCTATCATCAGCGTCTTACGGCGCACTTCACCTCCGGTCCCGGTAATCATCGCGATCGTCTTCTCGCCTGGTATCAGGAAACGTTAAAGCAGTTTTGCCAGCAAGGCGCCATTAGCGGTTGCCTGACGGTGAAACTGTCAGCGGAGGTCTGCGATCTGTCGGAGGATATGCGCTCTACGATGGATAAAGGGGCGCAGGAGATCATGGCACTGCTTGCACGCGCGCTGGAAGATGGCCGTAATAGCCACTGTTTACATTTCACCGGCCAGCCGTTGCCACAGGCGCAGGTACTTTATGCCCTGTGGCTGGGCGCCAATTTGCAGGCCAAAATATCCCGTAGCGCCGCGCCACTGGAAAATGCGTTGGCGCATGTTAAGACCATCATTGCAACGCCTGAGCAGTAACGGGCGTTTTTATTTCCTTTATTACAAGACGACCGGTCTACTTATATCAGGAGCCACTATGTCATCAGCAAAACTGTTTACCCCCCTCAAGGTGGGTGCCATCACGGCGACAAATCGCGTATTTATGGCGCCTTTGACGCGTTTGCGGAGTATTGAACCGGGCGACATTCCTACGCCGTTAATGGCGGAATATTACCGTCAACGCGCCAGCGCTGGATTGATCATCAGCGAAGCCACACAAATCTCCGCACAGGCGAAAGGCTATGCCGGCGCACCGGGATTACACAGCGATGAGCAGATCGCCGCCTGGAAAAAAATCACTCAGGGAGTCCATACCCAGGGCGGCCATATGGCGGTGCAACTGTGGCATACGGGCCGTATTTCACACGCCAGCCTGCAACCAGGCGGACAAGCGCCCGTCGCGCCATCCGCTATCAATGCGGGAACCCGCACCTCTTTGCGTGACGAAAACGGCCAGGCCATCCGCGTAGAGACTTCCACGCCGCGCGCGCTGGATACTCACGAGATCCCCGGGATCGTCAACGATTTCCGCCAGGCTATCGCCAATGCCCGAGAGGCAGGCTTCGATCTGGTGGAGCTGCACTCCGCGCACGGTTATCTGCTGCACCAGTTCCTCTCACCGTCTTCTAATCACCGTACCGATCAGTACGGCGGCAGCGTAGAGAATCGCGCCCGTCTGGTGCTGGAGGTGGTTGATGCCGGCATTAAGGAATGGGGCGCGGACCGTATCGGCATCCGCCTTTCTCCTGTCGGCACTTTCCAGAATGTCGATAACGGCCCGAATGAAGAAGCTGACGCCCTTTATCTGATTGAAGCGTTAGGCAAACGCGGCATCGCTTATCTGCATATGTCTGAACCAGACTGGGCGGGCGGCGAACCGTACAGCGACGCGTTCCGTGAAAAAGTGCGCGCGCGTTTCCACGGTCCCATCATCGGCGCTGGCGCCTATACGCCAGAAAAAGCGGAAGATCTGATCGAAAAAGGGCTGATTGACGCCGTGGCGTTTGGTCGCGATTACATCGCTAACCCGGATCTGGTGGCGCGTCTGCAACGTAAAGCGGAACTTAATCCACAGCGTCCCGAAAGTTTTTATGGCGGCGGCGCGGAAGGCTACACTGACTACCCTACTCTGTAATTTCATTGATAGCGGCCTCACATCGCCGCTATACTTTGAATATCTTGACTATTTTAAGGACAACGAAAATGCGTTTATTGCATACTATGCTGCGCGTCGGCGATTTGCAGCGTTCCATCGCTTTTTACACTAACGTTCTGGGCATGAAATTGCTGCGTACCAGTGAGAATCCGGAATACAAATACTCGCTGGCCTTTGTGGGATATGGTCCGGAAACGGAAGAAGCGGTCATCGAACTAACCTATAACTGGGGCGTTGAGAGCTACGACATGGGCAATGCGTATGGGCACATCGCGCTGAGCGTTGACAATGCTGCTGAAGCCTGTGAACGCATTCGTCAGAACGGCGGCAACGTGACCCGTGAAGCGGGGCCGGTAAAAGGCGGTTCGACCATCATCGCCTTCGTTGAAGATCCGGATGGCTATAAAATCGAATTGATTGAAGCTAAAGACGCAGGCCGCGGTCTGGGTAACTGATCCCCCGCCGGGCGCAGGTCACTGCGCCCGTTGTTTTACTGCATCCCGGCGTAAAATTTGCCATAATACGCGCTGCATTTTTTCGTATTAAGAGACTCAGATGTCCGATAACGCTCAACTTTCCGGTCTGTGCGACCGTTTTCGTGGTTTTTATCCTGTCGTCATCGACGTTGAAACTGCAGGATTTAACGCTAAAACCGATGCGCTGCTCGAAATCGCCGCCATCACGCTGAAAATGGATGAACAAGGCTGGCTGATGCCGGACACGACGCTGCATTTCCATGTAGAGCCGTTCGCTGGAGCCAACTTACAGCCGGAAGCGCTTGCGTTTAACGGTATCGATCCCTCTAACCCGCTACGCGGCGCGGTGAGTGAATATGAGGCGCTACACGCTATTTTCAAAATGGTGCGTAAAGGTATCAAAGACAGCGGTTGTAGTCGCGCCATTATGGTCGCGCATAACGCCACTTTTGATCACAGTTTTATGATGGCCGCCGCAGAGCGCGCCTCGCTGAAACGTAACCCGTTTCATCCGTTCGTCACCTTTGATACTGCGGCATTGAGCGGACTGGCGCTGGGACAAACGGTGTTATCAAAAGCGTGCCTGGCGGCAGGTATGGAGTTTGACGGCGAAAAGGCCCATTCCGCTTTGTATGATACCGAGCGGACAGCGGTGCTGTTTTGTGAAATTGTCAATCGCTGGAAGCGCCTGGGCGGCTGGCCGTTACCTTTGCCGACGGACAAATAACGAGGCTAACAACGCCGTTCTTGCTCACGATGGCAGTAAAAAAGCGACCTTTACAGGTCGCTTTCCTCTTTCACAGATTACTCTGCGTCCGGCTCCTGAGTTTTATATTTTGCCGCAGTTTCTTTAATAAGCTGCTGCAACTCACCACGCTGATACATTTCAATCACAATATCACACCCGCCGACCAGCTCGCCGTCCACCCACAGTTGTGGGAATGTCGGCCAGTTGGCGTATTTCGGTAATTCAGCGCGAATATCCGGGTTTTGCAGGATATCAACATAGGCAAAACGTTCCCCGCAGGCTGAAAGCGCCTGAACGGCCTGCGCAGAGAAACCACAGCTTGGCAGTTTCGGTGAACCTTTCATATACAGGAGAATCGGGTTTTCAGCGATCTGGCGCTGAATTTTTTCGATAGTGGTGCTCATTGTCTCGCTTCCTTAAACTACTTTTACGACCGAAGCCTGTCATTGTAACGGGTCAGGCTGGCAACGGAAAATAACATTTTCATCATGCCTTATTATTTTACCGTCTGCGGGAATAAGTTGTATACAAAATATCTTTTAAGCGGGTTGCCGCGCAGTGATTTGTAGATAACGCGTTCGTGTTTAGCATTAATTGCTATTTTTTTACATCTGTTAACGAAACACAGCTTCAGAAACCAAAAGCAATTACCAATCTGTGCTTTTGTAGATTAGAATTATCAGGTTTTGTAAATCATACGCAGGCATGAATCGCCTGCCTTTAACAGAGGATTGCTCAGTGGCGCGGATAAACAAAATCTCGATCACGCTCTGTGCTTTACTTTTTACTACTCTCCCCTTTACGCCAATGGCCCATGCTTCCAGGCAAGCCAAAGCGACGCCTGCTGTTTCTCATGTCACGAAAACGGCAGATAAAAAGAAAAGCACAACGAAAAAGATCAGTAAAACCAGCAAAAAAAACGTAAAAAAAACCTCAAAAACCAGCCGTTCTTCTTCCGCTTCTACGCCAAAACGTACCACCGCCTCCACAAAATCTCGTCATACGACGCATCGTCGTAACAGAACCGCGCCCACGTCAATCGCCGCCCTCGACGTAACGGAAAAATGCACGACGCGTAAAGGCCGTAAGCCGCACTGCGTGAAGGGGAAAGGAACATTGCCGGTCTCTATTGCCGATTCGCATCGTGCAAAAGTACAAAAAGCGACGAAAACCGCGATGTCCAAACTCATGAACCAGATTGGTAAACCGTATCACTGGGGAGGCGCGTCGCCGCGCACCGGTTTTGATTGCAGCGGTCTGGTTTATTATGCCTATAAAGATTTAGTGAAGATCCGTATCCCCCGAACGGCGAATGAGATGTATCACCTGCGTGACGCGGCGCCCATTGAGCGTAGCGAGTTGAAAAACGGCGATCTGGTGTTCTTTCGTACGCAGGGGCGCGGCACCGCCGATCACGTTGGCGTCTATGTCGGCAACGGTAAGTTTATTCAGTCTCCACGCAGCGGTCAGGAAATTAAGATCACCTCACTGAACGAAGAGTACTGGCAACGTCATTATGTCGGCGCCCGTCGGGTGATGACGCCTAAAACAATTCGCTAATATTTTATCCTGTCGTTTAACGACAGGATAACTTCTTCTTTTGCGCCACCTCTCAATTTGCTACCCTATCCTTACGCGCACCAGGGGTATTGTGCGTGCGCAATATTAATAATAAGGAGAGAAGCAATGTCGTTCGAATTACCTGCATTACCGTATGCCAAAGATGCTCTGGCGCCGCATATTTCTGCTGAGACGCTGGAATATCACTATGGCAAACATCATCAGACTTACGTGACCAATCTTAACAATTTGATCAAAGGCACGGCGTTTGAAGGCAAATCGCTGGAAGAGATCGTGCGCGCCTCCGAAGGCGGTATCTTTAATAACGCCGCTCAGGTGTGGAACCACACCTTCTACTGGAACTGCCTGGCGCCAAACGCTGGCGGCGAACCGACCGGGAAACTGGCTGATGCTATCGCGGCATCTTTTGGCAGCTTCGCGGAATTTAAAGCGCAGTTCACCGATGCCGCTATCAAAAACTTTGGTTCCGGATGGACATGGCTGGTAAAAAGCGCTGATGGCAAACTGGCTATCGTTTCTACCTCAAATGCCGGTACGCCGCTGACTACGGATGCAACGCCGTTGCTGACGGTTGATGTGTGGGAACACGCGTATTACATCGACTACCGCAACGCCCGTCCAAACTATCTGGAGCATTTCTGGGCGCTGGTTAACTGGGAATTTGTTGCGAAAAATCTCGCCGCATAAGTCTGAGTACGCAGAAGGTACACCTTCTGCGTTTTAGAGAGGGATAGAATAGAGGAGACGCCCCCCCTCAGAAGAGAGGAAATCAGTGCAGAGCGGCCGTTAATCCACCTGCGACAATCACGCCCAGAACAATCAGCGTAGTAATCAACGAAAATTTCAGGTCGGTACTCATCAAGTTTTCTCCTTTTTATTCCCACACAAAAAGTGATATAGCGCATTTTTGCACATTCCCGCCCAAAAATCTCTCATGTTTTATATTGATAACTGTTTTTAACGCTTCCCCTTTTCCTCAAGATCAGACAAAATTCCAGGCTTACTGAATTAGCGTAACGGCCATTGACCCCTTCCTGACGTTCCGTGTCGTTTTTCCGGCGTGCCGCAACCCTGATGTTGCGATTAGGGTGTGTGTAGGCAAACGTTTACCTGGCGTTTCTCAGGAGCTTAGCGAGGGTCTGGAGTGAAATGTAATGGCAACAATTAAAGATGTAGCGAAACGAGCAAACGTTTCCACTACAACTGTATCACACGTAATCAACAAAACGCGTTTTGTCGCTGAAGAAACGCGTAACGCAGTCTGGGCGGCAATTAAAGAGCTGCACTACTCTCCCAGCGCCGTCGCACGTAGCCTGAAGGTTAACCATACCAAGTCGATAGGCTTACTGGCGACCAGCAGCGAAGCGGCCTATTTTGCCGAAATTATCGAGGCAGTTGAAAAAAACTGTTTCCAGAAAGGCTATACGCTGATTTTAGGCAACGCCTGGAATAACCTGGAAAAACAGCGCGCCTACCTGTCCATGATGGCGCAAAAGCGCGTGGATGGCCTGCTGGTGATGTGTTCTGAGTATCCAGAACCTCTGCTTTCCATGCTGGAAGAGTATCGCCATATTCCGATGGTGGTGATGGACTGGGGTGAAGCGAAGGCCGATTTTACCGACACGGTGATTGATAACGCCTTTGCAGGCGGCTATATGGCGGGTCGTTATCTGGTTGAGCGCGGCCACCGGGATATCGGCGTTATTCCCGGCCCGCTGGAGCGCAACACCGGCGCAGGCCGGCTGGCAGGCTTTATGAAAGCCATGGAGGAGGCGCTGATCAACGTGCCGGACAACTGGATTGTTCAGGGCGACTTCGAGCCGGAATCCGGTTACCACGCGATGCAGCAAATCTTATCGCAGTCACATCGCCCTACCGCCGTTTTCTGCGGCGGCGATATTATGGCGATGGGCGCGCTTTGCGCGGCTGACGAAATGGGGCTTCGCGTACCGCAGGACGTTTCGGTGATCGGTTATGACAATGTGCGTAACGCCCGTTTCTTTACCCCGGCGCTGACGACGATTCACCAGCCCAAAGACTCTTTAGGTGAAACCGCATTTAATATGCTATTGGATCGCATCGTCAATAAGCGTGAAGAGTCACAGTCTATTGAAGTTCATCCACGCCTGGTTGAGCGTCGCTCGGTCGCTGACGGCCCGTTCCGCGACTATCGGCGTTAATCCCCACTGTCGGGAGCCTCTTCTGGCTCCCGCAGCCACTCCCGATTCAGCGTTTCGCTATCGCCCAAATAGTCCAGCAGCCATGCCAGCGCGGGCGAGGCTTCGTTTTGCTGCCACGTCACGCAACAGGCCGCATCGGGAAACGGATTCTCTAACGTCAGCGCCACCCATTTTCCGCTGTCTATCCACTGTCGGGCAAAATGCGTCGGCACCATTCCCACGCATAGTCCTGCCGACAGGCAGGTTGCCGATGACTCCCAGTCCGGTACGACGACCCTTTTTTGGTTATCCAGCAGCCAGGTAATCCGTTTCGGTAAGGTTCGCGAAGTGTCTTCCCTGACCAGCGACGGCCAGTTGCGCAGGGTATCATCGCTTAACGGCCCAGGCATCGACGCCAGCGGGTGATCGCTTGCCACTACGCAGCTCCAGCTCAGGGTCCCCATATCCCGAAAAGCGTAACGCCCCCCTACCGGAATCGCCTGCGTCGCCCCAATCGCCAGTTCGACACGCCCGTCGGAGAGCGCGTCCCAGACGCCGTTAAACACCTCCTGAAAGACCAGCAGTTCCACATCGTCAAAATGGCGATAGAAATCGACGATCATCTGCCGGGTACGTTCTGGTCTGACGATATTGTCCACCGCAATAGCTAACTGCCCGCGCCAGCCATTAGCAATTTGCTGACACTGCTGGCGAGTGATCTGCATTTTTTTGATAACAGAACGCCCTTCTTTTAAAAACCAGACGCCAGCAGGCGTCAGCTCAACATCACGGTGACGCCGTACAAAAAGCGGTACGGCCAGCCACTCCTCTAACTGACGAACGGTGTAACTGACTGCCGAAGGCACACGGTGCAGTTCCTGCGCCGCCGCGCTAAAACTGCCATTGCGCGCCACGGCGTCAACCACTTCAAGCGAGTATTCCGACCACATAATTTGCCTACAAAAATTTTGAATTCACTGGACAAATATTAACGTTTCACAACCGTAATTTCACTCCCTACACTCTGCGACAATGTCTGTCTGATAAGAAAGAGAAACAAATATGCAACCTGGAAAAGGTTTTTTAGTCTGGTTAGCCGGCCTTAGCGTGCTGGGATTTCTGGCTACGGACATGTACCTGCCCGCGTTTGCCGCCATACAGGCGGATTTACAAACGCCTGCCGCCGCTGTCAGCGCCAGCCTCAGCCTGTTTTTAGCTGGCTTTGCCGTCGCGCAACTCCTCTGGGGACCGCTATCGGATCGGTATGGCCGTAAACCGATTTTACTGCTGGGGTTATCTATCTTTGCACTCGGAAGTCTGGGGATGCTGTGGGTAGAAAGCGCGGCAGCACTGCTGACGCTGCGCTTTGTGCAGGCCGTCGGCGTTTGTGCGGCAACGGTAATCTGGCAAGCGCTGGTGACCGATTATTATCCTTCGCAAAAAATTAATCGTATCTTCGCCACTATCATGCCACTGGTGGGATTATCCCCGGCGCTTGCGCCCTTACTGGGAAGCTGGATACTGACGCATTTCTCATGGCAGGCGATTTTCGCCACCCTGTTCGTGATTACGTTGTTGCTGATGTTGCCAGCGCTGCGCTTAAAACCATCGGTAAAAGCGCGTACCGAGGGACAGGATAAACTCACTTTCGCGACGTTGTTACGCTCTAAAACCTATCGCGGTAATGTGCTGATTTATGCCGCCTGTTCCGCCAGCTTTTTTGCGTGGCTAACAGGGTCGCCGTTTATTCTCAGCGCGATGGGTTACAGCCCGGCAGTGATTGGCCTGAGCTATGTTCCGCAAACCATCGCTTTTCTGATTGGCGGATATGGTTGCCGCGCGGCGCTACAAAAATGGCAGGGCTACCAATTGCTTCCGTGGCTGTTAGGGCTGTACGCGCTGAGCGTTATCGCCACCTGGGGAGCGGGCCTTCTGAATAATGCCTCACTGGTGGAGATCCTGATTCCTTTCTGCGTAATGGCGATTGCTAATGGCGCAATTTACCCTATCGTCGTCGCGCAAGCGTTACGCCCTTTCCCTCAAGCCACGGGGCGCGCTGCGGCGCTACAAAATACGCTGCAGCTGGGGTTATGTTTCCTGGCAAGCCTGGTGGTTTCATGGCTCATCAGCACGCCGCTGCTGACCACCACCAGCGTAATGCTCTCTACCGTTGTTCTGGCGGCGTTAGGCTATAAAATGCAGTCTCATGCAGATTGCGCTGAGACCGGGTTTCCCCATGCCAATGTCGCCCACGACAAGTCTCACTAAAAGCTTGTTAACCGCTGGTAATTAGCACGCTAACAATTTTCGGTTGAATCATCAAAAATTGCGGCCTATACTGATTCACGGTTGTTTATATTACGATAATTATTAGGCATTAACGGGAACCGGAGCGTTCCCGATTCACCATGGATGGCCTTTTCGGCAAGGGTTCCTCCCTTCCTCTGTTCTACGTCGGATAACTGGCTCACGGAATTGCCCGTGGGATTTCTCACAAAGCCAAAAAAGCGTCTACGCTGTTTTAAGGTTCTGATCACCGTCCAGTGATGGAGAAACTATGAGTTCATCGTGTATAGAAGAAGTCAGCGTACCGGATGATAACTGGTACCGAATCGCCAACGAATTGTTAAGTCGCGCGGATATTACAATTAATGGTTCCGCCCCGTCTGACATTCGTGTTAAGAATCCCGATTTTTTTAAACGCGTCCTTCAGGAAGGATCGTTGGGGTTAGGTGAGAGTTACATGGATGGCTGGTGGGAATGCGAGCGTCTGGATATTTTCTTCAGCAAAGTCTTACGTGCCGGTCTTGAAAATCAACTCCCCCACCATGTTAAAGATACGCTCCGTATCCTCGGCGCGCGTCTGATTAATCTACAAAGTAAAAAACGCGCCTGGATTGTCGGCAAGGAACATTACGATCTTGGTAATGACCTTTTTTCCCGTATGCTCGATCCCTATATGCAATATTCTTGCGCCTACTGGAAAGATGCCGATACGCTGGAAGCGGCACAGCAAGCCAAGCTGAAATTGATTTGTGAAAAGCTACAGCTACAACCGGGGATGCGTGTGCTGGATATCGGCTGCGGCTGGGGCGGCCTGTCGCAATATATGGCGACCCATTATGGCGTTAGCGTGGTGGGCGTAACGATCTCCGCTGAACAACAAAAAATGGCGCAGACGCGTTGCGAAGGTCTGGATGTCTCCATTCTCCTCGAAGATTATCGCGACCTTAACGATCAGTTTGACCGAATCGTCTCCGTCGGTATGTTCGAACATGTCGGGCCAAAAAACTACAACACCTATTTTGAGGTCGTTGACAGGAATTTAAAACCGGATGGTCTTTTCCTGCTCCATACTATTGGTTCTAAAAAAACCGATCATAATGTCGATCCGTGGATCAATAAGTATATTTTCCCCAACGGTTGTTTGCCGTCTGTTCGTCAAATCGCCGAGGCCAGCGAATCACACTTTGTAATGGAAGACTGGCATAACTTTGGCGCCGACTATGACACGACTCTGATGGCGTGGCATGAGCGCTTTATCAATGCCTGGCCAGAGATTGCGGGCAATTATAACGAGCGCTTTAAACGTATGTTCAGCTATTATCTCAACGCCTGCGCGGGTGCGTTTCGCGCGCGTGATATCCAGCTTTGGCAGGTGGTATTTACGCGCGGCGTTGAAAACGGTCTGCGCGTTCCTCGCTAATCATCACCCCCGCATTTCATGCGGGGGAATCTTATTTTCCGTTAGCCAATGTCGGCCTGATTTCTGACCGCATTTTCTCGCGCAGCCAGTACGCGTTCTACGGTATCGACAACCGCCTGCGTTTGCGGATCGATCTCGATATTCACACGCTCACCCAGTTTTTTTCTGCCAAGCGTAGTACGTTCCAGCGTTTCCGGAATGAGATGCACGCAGAAGCGCGTTGGCGTTACCTCGCCGACGGTCAAACTGATGCCGTCGACGCCGATAAAGCCTTTGTACAGGATATACTTCATCAGGGACGCATCCTGCACTTTAAACCACACCTGATGGTTATTTTCGGAGGTCAGGATTTTCGCGATCTCTGCCGTCGTAATAATATGCCCCGACATCAGATGTCCACCGATTTCATCGCTGAATTTGGCGGCGCGCTCTACGTTGACCTCATCACCTACCCTCAACGCGCCCAGATTGGTGATGCGCAACGTTTCTTTCATCAGATCAAAACTTATCTGATTGCCGTTTATTTCAGTCACCGTCAAACAGCATCCGTTATGCGCTACCGACGCCCCCGTCTCCAGCCCCTCCAGCATGTAGTCCGGTAACGTCACCACATGGGTGCGAAAGTTGGGTTTTTCATCAATCGATACCAGTTTCGCGGTACCCTGTACGATCCCCGTAAACATATCTTCAACTCCTGAAATAAATAAAAGCAGAACTGTTCAGCACAATAGCAGGTGGAAAAACAGCTTGCCAGCAATGCGCCGTTAACAACTGTTTTTTCGCTGGAGAAATAGTAATACCCCGCTACAATAGACTGAAATTTCCCCTGCTATTTCTTTTGGCTGCCACTACGGCGGCTTTTTAGTCTTTCATATAACAACAAAATAAAAGGTGAATACGTGCAGAAGTATACCAGTGAAGCGCGTCAGTTATTAGCGTTAGCGATACCGGTGATCCTTGCGCAAGTGGCACAGACCGCAATGGGATTCGTCGATACCGTCATGGCAGGAGGCTATAGCGCTACGGACATGGCTGCCGTCGCTATCGGCACCTCTATCTGGCTTCCCGCCATTTTGTTTGGTCACGGCTTACTGCTGGCCTTGACGCCTGTGATTGCGCAACTCAATGGCTCCGGCCGCCGTGAGCGTATCGCGCATCAGGTTCGACAAGGGTTCTGGCTGGCAGGATTTGTCTCCGTGCTGGTGATGATCGTCCTGTGGAATGCCGGATACATTATCCGCTCCATGCATAATATTGATCCGGCGCTGGCCGATAAAGCCGTGGGTTATCTTCGCGCGCTGCTGTGGGGCGCGCCAGGATACCTTTTCTTTCAGGTAGCGCGAAACCAGTGCGAAGGTCTGGCCAAAACCAAACCGGGTATGGTGATGGGATTTTTGGGCCTGCTGGTAAATATTCCGGTGAACTATATTTTTATCTATGGCCATTTTGGTATGCCAGAACTCGGCGGTATCGGCTGCGGCGTTGCGACCGCGGCGGTCTATTGGGTGATGTTTATCGCCATGCTTTCTTACATTAAACACGCGCGTTCAATGCGTGATATTCGTAATGAAACAGGCTTTGGCAAACCCGATAGCGTCGTCATGAAGCGCCTGATTCAACTGGGGTTGCCGATTGCGCTGGCGCTGTTCTTTGAAGTGACGTTGTTTGCGGTCGTTGCGCTGCTGGTTTCACCATTAGGTATTGTGGATGTCGCGGGTCATCAGATTGCGCTTAACTTTAGCTCGCTGATGTTCGTGCTGCCGATGTCGCTGGCTGCGGCGGTAACAATTCGAGTGGGTTATCGTCTGGGCCAGGGCTCAACGCTGGATGCGCAAACCGCAGCGCGTACCGGTTTAGGCGTCGGCATTTGTATGGCTGTGGTTACCGCTATTTTTACCGTTACTCTGCGTAAGCATATTGCTTTGCTCTACAATGACAACCCTGAGGTCGTGGCGCTTGCCGCGCAATTAATGCTGCTCGCTGCGGTTTACCAGATTTCCGACTCTATACAGGTTATCGGCAGCGGTATTCTGCGCGGTTATAAAGATACGCGTTCCATCTTTTTTATCACCTTTACCGCCTACTGGGTGTTAGGTTTACCCAGCGGTTATATCCTGGCGTTAACGGATTTGGTGGTGGATCGTATGGGACCGGCAGGCTTCTGGATGGGGTTCATCATCGGCCTGACCTCGGCGGCGGTGTTAATGATGCTACGGATGCGCTATCTACAACGTCAGCCGTCCGCCATCATTTTGCAGCGCGCTGCGCGATAATACGACGATAGCCGTCGCATGGCGGCTATTTTCTCGACATGTTGCATATTTCCACCGCAATCAGGTGATTTCAGGAAGAAAATTGCGATTTCCCTCTTGCCTCATTGCAGTTGTGACGCTAATATTCGTCCCCGTTGTCACCTACAACGTTGCGTTCATAGCTCAGTTGGTTAGAGCACCACCTTGACATGGTGGGGGTCGTTGGTTCGAGTCCAATTGAACGCACCATCATTTTAATGCGTCTGTAGCTCAGTTGGTTAGAGCACCACCTTGACATGGTGGGGGTCGATGGTTCGAGTCCATTCAGACGCACCAATCCATTATCTTGTTTAATTTTATAATACGCTATCTGGTGCTTGTGCCAGACTAAAAGCGATTATTTTCAGTCTCTCACCTTTATCGTCAAGCGCTGCTCTGTACGCTATTACCCTCTTAACCTTCGCAGTGGCCTGAAGAAGCATACCAAAGGCATTTATGGTGTTTCGGTAGAATGCGCATAATCTATCTTCATCACCATACGTAACAAGGCTGCAACGGGTTCAAATAACGTTTCAGGAATTTTATCTCCACGTTCCACTTCAAAAAATAATGAGCGGGCCAGCTCAACATTTTCAACAACGGGGATGCAGTTGCGTTCAGCGATGTTAACAATATAGTTAGCTTGAGCATCACTGCCTTTTTCCAGAACGCGTGGTATTGGCATATCGGTGGGATGATAGCCGAGACAAACCGCAATATGCGTTGGATTACGCACTACCGCAACAGATTGTTTAACAGATTGAGCTAAACTCCCACTCTGTATTTCACTCTGCATTTCCCGACGCCGTGTCTTCATTTGAGGATCGCCCTCCAGATCTTTATGCTCCTGTTTTACGTCATCTTTACTCATTTTTAGATCTTTTCTAACCTTATAATATTGAAAAGAATAGTCCAGTATGCCAACGACGATATAAAAAGCCATCACCCCTACCCATAACCATTTTATTAAAGAAGAAACCACAAGCAGGCCACAGGCTAACCCACAGTACGGTAGCGCCCGAAAAGTACTGGCATAATAATAAAAGAAAAAGGCAAAGATAAGAGATAACATGATAACTTTCAGGCTGGATTTACATAATTCTACTACGCTATGTAAAGAGAATATCTGCTTAAAATTACTTACCGGATTTATGTGCTCGCTTTTAAAACCAATGGCCTTGCTGGCAATAACCACCCCCACCTGAAGAAACACGCTACCCACAGTAGCAACTATTACCCCAGCGCCCAGAAACAGCAGTGCAGAAGTCAATGACTCTATTAAAGCATGACTCAATTGCGTTAATGCATAAGAAAATGGTTTATTTACTAATTGTAATGTGAAAGTTATTGACTCAATCAGTATCAAAATCATCTTTTCAGTAAAGAAATGAAAATACAAATAAAGCGCAATCAGCTGAAATAATGATGTTATTTCGATACTTTTGACGACCTGCCCTTCCTTACGGCCATCACGTAATTTCTTTTCTGTAGGCTGTTCTGTTTTCTCGCTCATACAGATGGGAACCAGTCTTTCAGATAAATATAAAACTTATCGCTTTCAACCAAATAGTGATGAAGAGCATAAGGGAATGAGATCAGGAGCGTGAGTAGAACCAATATACTTTTGAGCGGCATTGAGAAGAAAAACACATTCAGTTGTTGTGCCGACCGATTTAAAAGACCTAAAGCCAGATCGGCTAATACCATACATATTATGGCAGGAACAGAGAAACTGACACATAATTGATAAAGCGTTCTCCACTCTGCCTGGATATATTTTAAAAATTGCTGGTCAAATAATAAAGTACGCCCTGGTGGTAAATATTGATATGACTCATACAGAATATTTAATATAAACTCCATGCCGCCGCTTATAAAGAAAATAACACACAAAAACTGGCTGAAAAGCAAGCCAAAAAGTGAGGTTTCAGCTTCCATTGTAGAATTGAATATCGTACCCATTGTCGCGCCACGTAAAGTATCAAGCAGAAACCCCGCCATATCAACGGCCCAAAAGGGAACCGCCGCACAAAACCCAATTAAAAAACCAATAATCACCTCTCCAGTGACTAACCCTAACCAACTGTAATCTTTACCAATATGCATCATAATCTTCTGCTGGTAAATGATTGGTAATATCGGAAAGGTAAGTGACATAAGCACGCCATTACGTAAAAGTGCGGCCCCTAAACTGCCACTTTTTAATAAGGGAAGTAATAAAGAAAGGCTCAATGGTCGAATAAAAGCCACAGCCAATGCAATAAGCCACTCATTTACCTGTTGTGCCATTCAACCATGCTCTCCAATTCGTAACATTATCTGCCGGGTATAATTCAACAGGATACCGCTAAGCCATGGGTAGCTGACCATTAAAGTTATTGCAATTGCCAATAATTTAATCATGAACTGTAGCGTTTGGTCCTGTATTTGAGTCAAGGCCTGAACAAGGCTTACGATGACACCAACTACCGATGCCACCAACACCACCGGCATAGACGTAAAAAGGACGATCCATAAAAGTTGCGTTACAAATTGCGTCAATTCAGAATCATTCATGAAAAGCTCTGTACCAATTGCGCCAGTGTCAGATCCCAACCGCCTGCCAGTAAAAATATTAGCAGCTTAAACGGTAATGAAATGGTCATTGGCGACACCATCATCATTCCCATAGCCAGCAGTATATTTGAAATAAGCAGGTCAATAGCCAGAAAGGGAAGATAAATAAGTAATCCAATCCGAAATGCCTGCGTCAACTGACTCACCGTAAATGCCGGAATTAATATGAGCAAAGAATCAGGTTTTATCTTTCTTTTTATGTCTTCAGGCCAGGTTCGTTTTATCAAATTCCGAAAATAATTGGCTTCCTTCTCTTCAGAGTTTTTTTGCAAAAACTGTCGATAAGGCGCTAATGCTTTACTGTCCCACTCAGACGTCCAGAAAGGAGCGCCAGCGACCTGAACCGGATGCCAGCGCTCTTTTACAGCTAATAGCGTCGGCCCCATAATGAATAAGGAAAGTACAAGCGCAAGGCCATACAGTGCGATATTTGGGGGAACTTGTTGAATACCCAGAGCATTTCGTAAAATCGAAAATACCACCGCCAGTTTAAGGAAAGAAGTTCCCATGACGATAATGAGAGGCAGTATTGAAAGCAGAAACAATATACCAATCAGTTGCAAAGGCGAATCGGGTAAAGACATACTGTATCTCTCATGACACGACCTGGAACGCTATTATATTGTTCGCATATTATTTTTCTTATCAGGTTTACGCTGTATTTTTGGAAAGATACCAACGTGTAATACGCACCATAAATTCATTGCCACAGGCAATCAACTCACCTTGCCCAATAATACGGTCATTTACTCTTATCGTCACCTCTGGCGCAAAACATCCCCCTACAGGCAAAACGTCCCCCGTTTTAAGTTGTCGTAATTGTCCAATTTCCAGACTCGCACGTCCGACCTCAAAGAGCACCTGTTGTGGTATCTGCTCAAGTTCGACTGAAGACGTTCCGTCACTCTTTGACATTGGGCTCCCTGACGCAAGTAGCGTTTCGATATCCTGGACTAATTCGTCAAATTTCATCGTGTTATCCTCTGTCAGCAACACCCTTGCGTAGATTCCCCCAGGTAGTTGAATAGCAAAAAAACCGAGTCTGATGTCGCCGAAGCAATGAATCCGAACGCCCATGCCGATTTCGATAGACTCAAGTTCAATTAATGTAAGCTGGCACCAGCCTGAATATACAGGGACTACCACAGGAGGGGCAGGATAAATCTGTTGACGCTCAGCAGAAAGCTCTCCGACTATATTGCGCAGAAAACCCGTTGGCCATGTAAAAATAATGCTATGGAACTCATGTTCTTCAACTGTCCATTTAATATGCAACGCTAGCTGATGTGGTAGATTACTGCAGGATGTTGGCGGTTCGTTCTGACAGAGGGTTGCATCACTGGCTTGCAATAACGGCGCCAGCCCCCATTCAGCTATTCCATATAGCAATTCAGGATCGATAGCCGATCGATTAGCGGTGCCAATTACCCCTTCACACCAGCGCTGCCAGCATTGTTCTGCAATCCACACCCTACCCAGCTCATTATGATAATGTATGGTAAATAATATCCCTTGCTGTACTGGATATTGTTGCATACTCAATGTCAGCTCACCAATGGTAGCGCCTTGCGTTGGAAGCATCTCCATCCACGGACGCTCTTCATTCGCTATTCTTAACATAGAATATCTCCAGGGAAATTATATACCCCATATGCAACAACTGAGACTCCAGCCACTGCTTTAGCGCTTTCATCGAACGGTAAATTTCATGATGAGGGACATTGATTCTTAACTGGATTAGCCCCCCTGATTCACATACTTCACACTCTACACCGTCAAGATAACCGCCACTAACACGATAACGTTGCGTGAAAACCACGTTCTTATTCAATGCTGCAGGAGGATTATTCTCACCAATGGGTAATGCCTGGTGCATGAGTTGTTCAAAGTCCATACGTTCCGCCTCCGCCTCGTTCTCATCCTGATAAGACTGGCATGGCAACCCAAGACTTCCCTCAACTTTGGTAATACGCATCGCTTAATACCATAGTAATTTTTTCTTTCTTTTTCATAAGCGCATTAAAATTCTTCTGTAATTCGCTTCGCCGGGAGACAAGCTGCTGATACTGATTCTCTAACTGCTGCCGTTGCGTCAAAAAGCTCTGCGCCTGAGTGAATAACCCGGCCATTTGTTGTTTCTTATCCAACAATAAATGACAAGATAACGTACCTTGCCAGCCCATTAATTCTTTCAGTCTGGTAGACACTGCTAAAGCGCGCGTCTGGCAAATCTGCTGTTCAGTAATAATCGCCTGTTGCTGCTGATCAAGTACGGTAAGTTTGCCGCGTAATTGCTTTTCACGCCGCGCGATTATCTCCAGCAAAGTTTCCATGATCACTCGGTGAGTATTTGGTGTAATTTTTCTATGAGTAGCTCGGGTCCGCATACTTCATCCTTACTTTGTCGCAAAAATGTGCAAATATCCGGATAGGTATCAATGGCTTTGTCAGTATCTGTATCAACTCCTCGCTGGTATTCCCCAATGCGTATTAATAGTTCAACCTCCTGGTAAAGCGCCAGGCACCGTCGCAATATCGCCGCCAGTTGACGATGCTCATGGCTGGTAACGACTGGAAAAACGCGGCTGAGCGTTGCCAACACGTCAATGGCAGGATAATGCCCCCTCTCTGCAAGCCGTCGGGATAGCACAATATGTCCGTCAAGCAGTGAACGGACTTCATCCGCCAACGGCTCATTCATATCATCACCTTCCACCAGTACCGTATAAAATGCGGTAATACTGCCTTTTTCTCCCATTCCTGTACGTTCTAAAAGTCGTGGCAATGCACTAAATACGCCTGGCGGATATTCTCCAGAAACCGCGGTCTCTCCGGCGGCCAGAGCGATTTCCCGTGCGGCCCTGGCATAACGCGTCAGTGAGTCGGCAAGCAAGACGACTCGCTTTCCATTATCGCGAAAAAATTCTGCTATCGTGGTGGCCACAAACAGCGCCCTCACTCGCTCTAAGGCGGGTCTGTCAGAGGTTGCGACAACAATGACACAACGTTTTCGGGTCTCTTCAGACAGTGTAAAATCGATGAACTCGCGGACTTCTCGTCCACGTTCACCAATTAACACCAGAACATTGCAGTCTGCGTCTGGCGCATTACACAGCATCGCCAGAAGCGTGCTTTTCCCCACGCCAGGAGCAGAAAAAATACCCACTCGTTGCCCTTCGCCACAGGTCGCAACGCTATCAATAGCGCGAATCCCCGTCATTAATGGTTGAGTGATAGGCTGTCGAACCATTGCGGGAGGAGGCATTGCATCATAGTCTTTCCAGCAGACGTCAGGCAGTTCGCGGCCATCAAGGGGACGACCAAAACCATCAATGACTCGCCCTAATAACGCTTCGCCCACGGGAACCTGATGGCGTCGCCTTAAGGCCATCACTTGCTGCCCGCAGTGAAGTCCGATAGTACTCGTAAAAGGAGATAGCAAAGCTTTGCTGCCATTAATCCCCACGACTTCAGCAAGTTCTTCTCCAGGCTTTATACAGCACAACTCACCCATAAATACCCCAGGCAACCACGCATTTAACAACGTTGCGCTGACATCCTGAATTCGGCCCCATCGACAATAACCATCGGGGGGCGGATATTTCAGCCTCAGACGTTGCATCAATTCATTCTTCATTGTCCGCCAACTCCTCTTCGCTAAGGTCAATACTTTCTACCACTTGTATAAGGCTCTCCTCTCCTAATTCCTGCCATGACAAAATCGGTACGTCGAACAAGGTGGCTTCTGTAATTTTTCGCAAGAAACGTCGGGTGTCGACAGAAGTGACAATGAATAATTTGGCTGACTGCTTCAGCGCCTGCTCGATAAGTTGCAGGATCTGCGTCTTATGACGAGACGACAGCGCAGTATAGGTCCCCATTGCCGTCTGGCGAATGGATTCACGCACGAGGTTCTCAATACCTTCGCCGATCCGCAAAATCGGCAGCGGTTTTCCTTCCGGATTAAGACGACGCAGAATATGACGGCGAAGCGCGATACGGACATATTCTGTCAACATCAGGACATCTTTTTCACGTGGCGCCCAGTCAATTAAGGTGCCGAAAATAAGACGTAAATCTCTAATAGAAACCCGCTCTGATACAAGCCGTTGCAAAGTTTCAGCGATTTTATTAATGGGTAACTGGCGCTGAAGCTCTTTCACCAGCTCAGAGTAGTTTTTTTCCATCGCATTCATTAGATAACGCGTTTCCTGAACACCAATAAACTCTCCCATATGCCGAAGCAGGACACATTTTAATAAGGCAGAGATACGTTGACTGCCCGCGAAAACGTCCAGTCCAAAACCTTGCGCCTTATGAGCCATGTCTTTTGTAAGCCAACAGATCTGCCCCATCCCGTTCGGTAACGTCTGGCTGTCACCCACCACACTAGCGTCCGCGCCTATCAATAAATAATCCGCCTGGGCGGGAATAGATAAACTAAATACGGGTTCCTGATATAGCAGTACCGTCAATTTTTCGGTGGGTTCAGGCAAAACTTCAATATTCACCTCAGGGAGAGGGACGCCGGTATCCTCAAATAAAAACCATCGCATGGCGTCAATATCACGAATCAGGTCGGCAGAATGTAACGTCGGGGTAAGACGTAAGATTAGAGGACATGCGCCGGGAACCATACTATCTTTTTCCGGTGCTTCGACGCCATTTGCGGAAACCACAGACTTTTTGCGGCGAATGAGGATAATTGGCAATGCTAACAACGCTGAAAAGAAAGCGAGAGTGATAAAAGGAAAGCCAGGAATTAAAGCGAGGAGCATTAAAACCACAGCGGTTAATATGAGCGACTGAGGTTGTCTGGCAATTTGAGAACTCAACTCTGTCGCCAGGTTCTGGCGTTTCTCACCCGGAACACGGGTGACAATAATTCCCGCGCTAAGGGAAATCAGCAGCGATGGAATTTGCCCACATAAACCATCTCCGATTGAAAGTACGCTATAAGTGTGAACAGCCTCACTCATCGACATATCATATTGTACGATAGCGATAATGATACCGCCGATAATGTTCACCAGAACAACAATAATACCGGCAATCGTATCGCCTTTAACAAATTTCATCGCACCGTCCATCGCACCGAGAAAACGGCTTTCCTGCTGGACGTGCTGTCTTAATGTACGGGCATGGTCTGCATCGATAACTCCGGCACGCAAATCGCCATCGATACTCATTTGTTTGCCTGGCATCCCATCAAGCGAGAAACGCGCGCTAACTTCCGCCACCCTCTCGATACCTTTTGTAATGACAATAAACTGCACGATAGTAATGATGGTAAATACGACCAACCCAACGGTGAGATTTCCTCCTACGACAAACTTACCGAAAGCATCCACAATATTACCGGCATTATGTTGTAACAGTACCAGCCGTGATGTGCTGATTGTGAGTGACAAACGATATAATGTAGTAATAAGTAATAAAGACGGAAATACCGATAAATCGAGAGGGTCACTAAGATAAATAGCAATTAAGAGCAGGATCACTGAAAACATAAGGTTGATAGTAATCAGGATATCAACCATCCAGGTCGGTAAAGGTAACAGCATCATCACAATAGCGATTAATAACACCGTCGCCAGAACCATATCCTGCCGACCCGCGCATACACTGAGCCACTGTTGCGCCCTGATTCCCTCACCTAACCATGAACGCATTGCGACTCCAGAAATTTTATTTGTCGATGATGTAATCGTAACCAGAGCTCGGCGGAGCTGGAAAGAGGAGGAGAACAGCTCATTGCAAGCCCATCGCGCAACAAAAATAATCGTTGAGGAATACCCTGGAACGCTGCAGGTTTCCAGTGAGTTAAGGCTTTAAAAAGCAGATCTTCGTCTAAGAAGGTTTGCTTGAGTATCTGACATAAGTGAATACGACCGTTATGATAGTTTAGATAGGTTTCATATTGTCCTTGCCGCCAGAACATATTGGTTGCTAAAGGCCGTTGAGCTAATCCTGCTAATTGAATAAAAAGCTGAATATTACGTTCAGTAATGAGATCCCAATCCATCCTGCCGCCTCATGATGAGCCAGAACGCCAATTTACCTAAATATTGAAAGCCAGGTATCAGAATAAAACCTGATTTACCTTTACTTCACGAAGCGTTTCGAGAATTTGTTCACGTTGATCTTCGTCGTTAAAACAGTTATCGGGTATCAGCATAAACTGCGCATCAAGTTGTTGGAGTAACCGATTGAACATCTTTGATGAAGAAACTATAGCGGTAAGTCTATCAAGCAACCAATCACTGAAAAGCCAACGCTCACAAATGATATCGAGTAGTAGCGGCAGTAATGTATTAGGCGGCAACTGGCAAATCCACTCCTCACGCTGGCACTCTTTTTCAAGGCCAAGGAATAACAACAAACGACGCAAACGTACTAATGCTGCGGCCAAACGACTTTGCTCCGAGGGTTCGATGCATATGCTAAGTTCAAAGGCTATTGCTCTTAGCAAAATACGGACCCGTTCACAGCGATCCGGCCAGTCTGCCACGCGTCTGAACCACTGCGATAAGGGCATTTCATCGTTGTCTATCGCCTGTTGCATAAAACGCTTCAGCGAGGACAGCGTAGCGGTATCCACTTCGCCAAGTTCCAGTAAACTAAAAACGGCAAGTTCCCATCCCTCCTCCGCTGTAAGCGTATCCAGTTGCGATTGCAAATCGCGTTTTTTCTTTTTTGACAACCCGCCGGCAGTAAGCGCCATTGCAAGAGCGATAATTTGATACGCATTCTGTAAATCAGGATCACTATTCTCTTCGGTAAGCGGACGCAACGTTGCTCCATTATCCTCCTGTATTTGTTTTATCAAACGCAGCAAAGCCTGCTGTCTGCGCTCCAGTTTCTCAGCATCAGTGAATTTATAACTTTCGCGCAGTTTACCACTCAGCGCCATTCCTATTTCTTCCATCGTCTCATAGAGCGCTGCCCCCGTCGTTTCCTGTAACTCCTGGAGAGCTAACATTGAAGGCGAAATAACCTCTTGTTCCTCTATAACCTGGCCAGGGGTAAATGCTGTAGGGGGCGTCATTTTTATCTCATTAATTTTAATATTCATCGCTACCTCTTTTATCTTCACTATTACGTAACCATTTCAGTAACGCGTTGAAATGACGAGAAAGTGAAAACTCAACGGCATATCGTGTTGAGGAAAGTTCAGCCTGATCGGGAGCGAAACCAGGCTCGATAATCAACGTAAACCGCTTGCCAAAAGTTTCACGCATCAATGCCTCTTTTTCAGGATGAATACGCAAATAAAGCGCTCCCTCTTCCGCCATAGCCGTGGCCTGGCGTGCCAGACGATGGCACATAACACTGTCTACCGACTGTTGGTCGAACCAGGCCAACAGAACCTGTTCTATACTATTTTTAATATGATGCGCTGCGTGATCGACCAATGAACGAAATTGATTTTCATCTTCTTGTAAATGTTTTACATGCTGTTCCAGCCATTCCACTTCCATTTTTTCCAACGTATTTTTACGCAACCACGCTAGTTCTTGTTGCTGCTCAACTTTCTGTTCACGCTGATAACGATAGGCGTCTCGGATGATTTTTTCAGCCTTACGGTAAGCGGAGCTCACAATAGCATGTGAAACTCTCTTAGCTTGTTGCTCTTGTGCAAATAAAGTTAATTGTAATGTTATCCACGGTGACTCAATAATATTTCGAGCGGGTAGCTTATGGTTAATTTCCGTCAGTGGAAGTGAAGTAAAACTCATAGCAAATGCTCCATGAAGATAATCTCGGTAAGAGAAGTCTTCGGCCAAAGTATACGCTGCGGAGGGGGTAATAATACTAATAGCGCATGTAAAACCGCATCATCATGCGCTTCCCGATTAAGAATGGCGGTACCGATCTGCAATGCAGTTTGTTGCATCACTTGCGGAGGAAGTAATTTGCCATCTCTTTGCCCCAACCAACCATATAGCTGCCAGATCTCATCCTCGCTAAACCACTGTAGAAGCAATTGCCGATACTCTGGTAGCATAAAATAGTCACTACACCTGAGTTTGAATAATCCCAGCCCAAAGGCAAATGCCGATATACGCGGCGCAAGACGAACCTGCCGTTTTTGCCTGTCATTTAAACAGGCTGGAATAACAGAGCTTCCCCTTAGTCTATTTAACGCTCTGTCAAGAAGACGATCCAACTCGGGCCGATCGCCATAACGCCAGCAGTTTGAAGGATGAAAACCCAGCTTATCCAGCCATTCCGGTACAGCGTAACGAGCAGGTTGCCAGAAATAACGATAAAGTTGCAACACCTCGGGATCAGGTCGGCTCAAAAACGGCGTCTCAGGCAAAAATAGCCGATCAGGATGCCCACTCCTATTAACAGTCCTGTCAACGATAACATCAACTGATAAGGGTATTTCATCAACCACTTCTCCACCTTCCCTTTATTGGCGTTGATCACGTCCATAATCCAGAATGTTTGTCTCGCGGGTACATCAGGTACCATTCTGAATTCAGCAGGCTGCATCAAGATACTAATCTTACTGTATTGCAACCCAGGGATTGACATCTCTATTAAATCTTTAATTTTTACCCGAAAGGCCTCCATATTGACCTGAGGTGAATATTTTATAAATACGGCAACTGAGCTCGGAGAAGCGTTACTTCCCTCATCATAAGTCGGTAGCGCAATGGTCACTTTTGCATTAATTACGCCCTCCATCTGACTCAGCATTCCTTCAATTCTTTGTTCTTTTAAAAAATTAATCTTCTGCTGTTCTTCCTGGGGTGATACCACTAACTGATTAGCCGGAAACATCTTATCCGCCGTTGTAAACTGACGATGCGGATAACCGTTAAGTCTAAGTAGCTCAACCGCGTTAATAAACTGCGACTGCTCGACACGTAAGGTAACACCGTCCTCTTCCTGTTTTTTTTCCGCATCGATATGATGCTGCATAAGTAATGCCAGCATTTGATTCGCCTCATCTTCTGGCAATGAGCGATAAAGATCCACATCACATGCCGTAAGAAAGAACGTAAGGACAGTAAGAAATACTATACGCTGAACCTTCATGTCATGCTATCCAGCTTATTAAGCGCTTGCGATGCTGCGCCTGATATTCTGGCAAGATAATCGACGCCTACCGTTAACTGCATATAATCCATTTGACTGGTCAACATAACCTGCGGTAATAAAGCACTGGCGTTACTGGTGGATGCATCATCTTTCAGCAATTGTTCAAAAAAATTAATTTGCTCCTGGCTCGGTTCTACAGAGGACTTTACATAAGATTGAGTGCTTACAGGCACTACGCTCATATCAGAAATATTCAATTTTCAAATCCCTCATTTGGTGCAGGAAATAACAGGCGCAGCGCCATAGCCTCTGGCAAATCAATATCCGATAAAATTTTTGCGGCTTTTAGCGGCTCATTTAAACCCGCCAATAATAATGCCAGACATACCAACTGTAATTTTTTATCCGGAACAATAACCGTTAGCGCTGGTAACATCGCATGTACCTGGGAAATCAGGCTATGGTTAACGCCCGCAAACATGATTTCCAGCAACAACCGTCGAACATCGTCGCTAATAACTTCAGATTTTAGCAATGATTCCACTAAGCATATCCTTGATCATTTTGATCAGTGAACTTTCGTAATTAATAAATGTAGAATACTGCTGTAAGGCAAATTGCGCTTTAATCATCGATTCTGGGTTGAGCAAATCATTACCATTCATTTTGTCATTAATAGCCTGGCCTGCCTGGTGCGCCATGTGGGAGAGCATATCCACTAATTGTGCAATATCCATAATGCTTTTCCTTAAAATAAAAACATCGTAAGGATACTGGCAACATAGCAAAATTTAGAAAGCAATGAACATCCGGTATATACCTGAAAACGATTACTCCGGCGCACGTTGTTCTGGCGTCACCTGAGCCAACAAACGATATAATGGGCTGCTGACCTGCATACCGGTCATTGCCATCCCATCCATACCGAAGCGAGTAAAACCCATTAGTCCGTAGGTAATATCATTAAGACGCTCTAATAAATGAGGCTGTAGTCCCAAACTACCACTCCAGTATGAATGTGTCATTACCGTCGCGGTTAAGACTAATCTACCGCCCAGGGAGACGGCTTTAGCAATCGCCATACTTTTGCGTTGATTGGCGAAACAATTAGCAATATAAAAAACGGCATTGCCTATACTGTCGTGAGCCATAGGTAAATGATGTTTATGATGGTAGATAAGACAGGCGACATCCGCGATGGCAATAGCAAGGCCAATTCCCGCCAGGGCTAAGAGCGGTGCGCCTCCACCACTTAGCACTGTTAATGCTATTCCAGCGGAACAGCATAAAATCTGTCCGCCCAAAATGACCGTTTGCCAACTAAAAATTTCTTTTGGAAAACACTCTATCACTCGTTTCGCAAGTCCGGCCAATAACCGCTCATTTCCTTGTTGAGGACCTATTCTACCACTCTCCATATTGGTTTCCGGATGTGGCAATGAGGGACATGGAGGTGATTCCTCAGGCGCGTTAACAGGACGTTGCCCTGCTACCTGAGCATTTGGGCTAACAGGTTTCATGGTTCTCCCTGAGATGTATGACCAGAACTGTCTATTAATGCAGGTGTAGTAGCAGATTGGCAGAGCGATGCCATTTGTTCCGCCAATAACGCACTGGGATCGGCATAAAGTTCATCAACAGAATTTTCCTGATCGTCGCCAGAGGGGCGGGCAAGGCAATAATCCAGTACCGCACCTATCGCCGTCAGGCTAACGGAGGTAATTACACTCCCCATGTCCAAAGAGGCCGCTATATTTTCAGCGGCGGGCAGTGGAAACTGTAGTTGTATAACCAACGAAGAAATAGCGATTCCTGAACGTATTAATAAAGAAAGACAATTAGCAAGGGTGTTAGCGCAGTTAAGACTTGCCCCACATTTTAAGGCCAGCGCACTGACCACAAGAGCAACGCTATCACTGGCGGTTTGTAACGGCTCCTTTTGCTGACATATCAATTGATAATTATGATACGCACAGCAAGCATCCCCAATAGCAATCACGAGCGCCGCCCCCGCAAGAATAGCAATGGGTAATCCTGCCCCGCCAGAAATTACCGCTGCAGCAACCGATAATCCAAACACGACTGTCGCACCCAGCGCACGAATAGTGTATTGCATAAAATGTATAGCATAATCCCTCTGCTGCCTTATTTGTTCAGGCGTAAGCAGCACAGGGGCTGCGGGGGTGCCAGGGGCTGGAATTTCAGGGGGAGGAAACGATACCTCCTTCGCTTGTATATCGGAAGGAGGACTATTACCATCGACTATATTACTTGCCGCTGACGGAATATGAATTTTCATATTTCGTTCTGTTATTTAAGCAATAAGAGTATCAACCATTATTTGCGCATTCTGGCGAATCTGACTCCATGAGGCATCCGCATAACTCATCTTGATTGCGGTTTGAAAAGCCTCTCTCGCCAACCCGGGTTCCCCCATCATTTTGAGACAGACGCCCGTTTGGTAAACCGGCTCTGGATGGCTGGCATCCAGCATCAAGGCATGTCCATAGAAATTAATGGCCGTCGTGTATTCTTTAAGCATCATCCAGGTGCCAGCTAATGCAATATGGGCACGCCAACTCCATGGCTGGGCCATCACCAGCCAACTAAAATCGATTACGGCGCGCGAATAATCCCCCTCCTGCCATGAGGCGTAACCACTGGCATAAACGGTTTCCGGATCAACGGATAATAGCTGTTTCAGAATGTCTTCGGGTATTTTATTTTTCTGATCTTCTTTCATCATCATACCTATTGATTGTTATTTTCACGTGATAATGATTTACGTCAGGAAGGTTATTTAAAAACGTCGCTGGATAAGATGCTCGGCGGATAAAACTGTCCAGTTATCGCCATCAAGCTGTGTAAAGGTCGCTCCCATTACTGTCAGGATGCGCAATAATTTCCTGCGCAGCATGGCTTTTTTTTCATCCAGAACGTCGGTGATTATCAACATCTTTAAACATGTTAACTGCGGGTGATGCACAAATATCCCGCGTAAAAGTCCCAGTAAGTGAAACAATTGCTGTGGTCGAGGTTGCCCGGGCGTCAGGCGCCTGAACTCACAAATAATCATTTCTTTTGCCTCAATACGATAGATCACCAGGTAAGGCGATAATATAAACTGTTGCCCAAGTAATATGGCGGTCTCCCCTAAATATGCAGGCTCAGTAAACACCTGATGCCGACGCAACCATTGCTCTATTTCTTGCACCATGTTTACCTCGTTAATGCCCGGAGTATTTCAGCAAGAACCGTGACCAGTGACGACCCCACGCCGATGATTTGCTGCATAATTTCAGTTGCTTTCTCCATAATTTCCGTCAGGGATTTATTATAAGATTGGGCCCCATTTTGTTGCAGGTCGGCAATCGCTTTATCTTGATCACTTTGACGTTGCGCTACACCAGCCCCCAGGCCCATGACGCCCCCAGCTGTGTGGCCTACGGCTTGACCCGCTATAAGACCGGTTTCCCCGCCTACGGCCCCTAATCCTATCGTCAGCACGCCCGACAACATGGCGCCACCCGCAGTAATCATTGATGCTCTAAACGCTTCATCAATTGTTTTCATTTGCGTCTGTAAAACATTGACTTGCAGTTCCCAGGACAGTCGTTGTTTTTCTACGTTATAGCTGCGCATGATATCGCGCAGCTTTTTGGCAAGCTCCATTAGCTTCATCCAGATATCATCAAATAACAGAAGCATTGATTCAGTACCCATTCCCTCCCCGGAGGGAGATGGAGTGGAAGAAGGTGTTAACAAGGAAGGCGCTGGTAATACCAGTGCTACGTTACTCGCTTCCATATTTTTATCCTCAGATTAAGCGCGATAGCCAGCTATTCTCGCCTGAACGCTACTATAGTGATCAATGGTATCTAATACATCTCTAAGCGCGGCACCGCTCCCCTTATAAAGCTCCTCTAAGCGTTTTTGTTCTATCTTTTTCTGGTTTTCTGTTTGTTGCATTATGAAATCCAGAAACCGTTGCTGAGTTATTAATTGCTCTATTTTCTTTTCGAGCTTCGCTTTTTCTGTGTTAACCATGCCAGTATTCATCTGACTGGCGCCCTCGGTTGCACATCTGATAGCCTGTAAGCCTTTAAATGAACAATCCCTCAGTAAGGCATACAGGATTTTTTTGAACATATTCCAGAGAACTTTATTACGAAAATTTTTTAACAGAAATTTTTCCCCTTCTTGCGCATATTTTTCCAGGGCTTCTTTTGCCGCTTCTTTTGCCATGGCTTTCACCCCCTCTTTCGTAAAGCTTTTTCCCGCGCTTCGCGTCATATTATTTTCTACCTTACGAGAAAACTCAGCAGACTCCTCTTCCATCTCGCCCGGCGAAACCATTTCACGTTCAATCGCCTCAAATTGTTTGGAAAAATTTTCGCTCACCTCTTCGCCAAACTTTTCAGCCAACTCCTCTATTTCTCCTTCCCCTGCACCTACCATACGCTCAACCATTTCTTCGCCTAAGCCGGAGTCAAGCACTTTTGCAGCCGCGCCAGATAAACCTCTCGTCGCCATAAAAGCACGGCCAATCTGGAAAACATCCAGTGCCAGCGCGACGGCTTCACAACCAAATTGAATCTTACTTGTCACGTCAATAATTGCCTGACAGGTATCGTGGTCAGCACCGCACATCATTGCCGTTTCGGCTCCGGCTTTAACCATTCCTGCACAACCTGCGGCTATATAAGCTACGCCGCTAGCCATTTCTGCGGGATTACCGGACAGAAAACCCTCCACAACTTTTAAGGCGCCAATCACAGTTTCAAATATACCGGTAATCCAGTCAAAAATAGCGCCAAAAATGCCCGCTTTACGCGCTTTATCCTCCTGCTCTATCGCTTTCTGGATCTGCTCCTGATACTCCTTTACCTGCTTATCACGTAATGCATTTTGCACCTCAGTTGCCCGCTCAAGCTGTTGGCATAACGATTGAGCGTTATTACCAAAGACGCTGAGTATTAATGTCGTCATCAACATTGATAAAACCGCGGGATTGGTCTGCAAAAAGTCAGGCAATGATGGACGCTTATGATTTCCGGGTACGGCATCAAGCAGTTGCTTCAACGCATTGCTTGCCTCCTGAAGACTAATTTTCCCTGATAACAGGCACGCGGCGTTGCCATCGCCAAAAGTAGAATTCACACGATGCTGGCGCTTTCCCAACGAACCCGAGGAAACGCAACTGACATTGCTTAAGTGATGATGTGTTAAGGCGGTTACTCCTGCGGCGCTATCGCTATTACTGTGAATTCGATTCATTTTTAGCTCCTGTCAGAAAGTTGCTGTAACATCTTTTCTGCACGCAGTCGGAGGATTTGATGTTCACTGACCTCGCCGCAAATACGCACCACGGCCTTTAGCGCTTTTATTGCATAACAGACGTTATCACACGCGAGATAGCATTCCGCTGCGGCCCATGGCGCCTGCGGCGCATCAATCTTAATTTGTGCCGCGCGTCCATAAGCGTATATCGCTTCCCCCCAATGTTTTTGAGCCTGGCAGCATTCCCCTAACCTAAACCAGTAGTCAAATGACCAGGCATCATATATCGTCAACAATTGAAAAAGTCGCGCTGCGCCGGCGAACTCTTTTACCTCCATAAGCTGCATGGCATAGCGATACAGAGTATTAAGAGGCTGTGTAACATCGTCATCCAACAACATACGCAGCGAGCCGCCACGCCGGAAAAACCGCATCGTGTCATGTGCCTGTTGTAGGGTCGGGTCTTTTTTCATGAGTACGTTTTCTGCGCTATCATACTGGAAATCTCCCCCCACTTACTGATAAGCCCCGTCAGTTGGGTAAGGACAGCGTTAAGCTCCTGAGACATTTTTTGAATTATTATCTGCCCCTGACTCATAAGATCGGTATTCCGGTTGGCATCGTTATCCAAAGCCGCTTTGACCGCCTGTAGACCACCTTTATCCAGCTTCCCATGATCGCCATATTTAGCCATATAATCATCAATGGTCATACCATCGATGAGAATACCATTATCACGCATGTATTTAATTACGTCCTCAGGCACCTCCTCTTTGGTTTTAGCATCTCCCTTGGCTGCTTTAGCAATCACCTCATCCATCTCATTTGACTTTTCCTGGGTATTTCTGGCACGTTCAGCATTCTTCTGGACTTCAATAAATTTATCGTTTGCAATAGCCTGAATAACCATAAGGAGAATAAGCAAAACACCATACCCTTCGGCAAACGGATTTTGCTGGGATAAGTCATCCTGCCCCCGGTATCAGTGTTGCTAACGCCGAAACTATTTTTAAACACAATAGGGTTTTGACTTCCCCATAAGATGTTTCCTGAAGACATTATGCTTTACCTTTTTGTTTTTCCTGACGGTATCTCCACCGGGGCTTGAGCATTAAGTTGTTTCAGTCGTACTTCAAGTTGTTTAAACAAACTTACTATTTTCTTTAAATCCTTCTCGGCCTCCTGGTTAACCCCGGCAACGCCTTGTGGAAATAGGTTATGAAGAATACTCTCTGTCTCTCTGCTCTTTTTGGGGCTCTCTGCCCTTTCAGCAAGCTGTTGACTCACCTTAGCCCTGATTTGGTGGAATTTTTTAAGACAGTGATTTAGCTGCATGTAACTTTGCTCTAAATCACGATATTCACTAAACGCAGCCTTTTTCTTTATCATCATTCCCCTCCATATACACGATAGATAATTAACGTGCTAACTAAGAGCCTATCCCATTAGGGCTATTTTACTTGCCATTTTGAACCTGGGCAGTGCTCGCCAAAACGCGTTAGCGTTTTGAACGCCGCTTGCGGCGGCCCGAAGGGCGAGCGTAGCGAGTCAAACCTCACGTACTACGTGTACGCTCCGGTTTTTGCGCGCTATCCGTGTCCAGGCTGGCTGCGCCAATTAACGCCTGGTGGGATAGGCTCTAAGATATTTTTACTTTACTCTTGCTCACTCACAACAAGTGCGCTGTTATGGTAACGATAATAAATAATGTTGATGATATTTTCGGCCTGCTCGATCGCTTCAAGCAATAAGGTGTTTTGCTGATATTGCTGCGGATCCTGTAACCTACCGTTGTTCTCTTCTAACTGTTTCCGGGCAGCCCTTAATTGTAAAATTATGCCTTTGGCCTCTTCACGCGAATGAAGCAGCAAATCTTCTAACCGGGTCAGAGTTGTCATTTTCCACTCACTTAAAATCTAATGGATAGTTAATCAAAGTATCATTATGTTTAATCGTTACCACATCGGCACTCAGATGGACAATTTCTCCCCCATTGGGTAACAATGCCCCTACACGTAAACGCTCTTTATTCGTCAGTAATAAGTAATTACCATGGCGACTCTGTACAAAGCCAGCCACTGGCGCAGGCAGATACTTGCTTTCATCATGAGAAGGCGCAATATCCTGATAAATTAAAGAAAGAGCGGGGTCCTTTTTCTTTAATGCTGCTAACGTTTCTTGCAAAATGCGTTGATGAGATTCATCCAGTACACCACTGATAACAAAAGAGCGCCGCATTGGAGTAACATTGACAAGCCCCACTAAACCGTTCTCTATTATCGCAGAAATAATATCATCCCCCTGAGACTGATGAGAATGACTAATCTGCCAGTGCAATAACCCGGGAATATCTGCAAGTAATGGTTGAACCTTACGCCATTGCTGATCCATTTGTATATCATCATGAATTAACACGCTCCCCGGCCCTTCGCTGGATACTTCAGCATGCGGGTAACCCATTTTTATCAAAACATCCTGCACTTCTCGTATCAATAAGTCATCACAGATTACACCATCCCGATACATGACCCCCCATGATTCGAGAGTCGCTCTCACCTTTTGCATCTGTTCGCTTGACGAGCAATAACCGGACAACTGCAGGCTTCCATCTTCTTTCCATTGCGCCCGCACATAATGAATATTGCTTTTGTCTAATAAAAACTTAACCCGCAAAGGTAAGTCATTTACCGTTTCAGGCTGACCACTAATACTTAACAGGACACCCATTCCACCGATGAAAATCAAGAATACGCCAGCCAACCACCAGTACCCTGATCTGGAAACGGGTATTTGATAATCAGCAAGTTCACAATCCTGTTTACCAAACGCGATAGCCACTCCCGCAACCTGCAAAACCCCACTGGATGGTAGCGGCTTATTTGGATTAAATCTGCGGCCATTAACTCTAACTCTGGCTTTCCCGGCATCAACAAATAAACTATCTGCCTGTTCTCTCAGAATAATTTTTTCATTTATAGCCAGCGGAATACAAATATCGCATCCCTTCTCCCCCAGTGACAGGTTACCTTCATTCAGCCATACTTCCCGGCCTTGTAAAACGTGACCTAAAAAACGTATTTTCCAGGAACTCTTTGGATTAACCATGAGATATGCCATTATTTACTACTGAGGCTTTAATCAAAAAAAGCCTGATTACACTATGTACTTGAGTCGTATCATTGCGAAACAAATGACCTACGACAGGGATATCGCCCAATAAAGGGATTTTGTTTTGCGAGTGGATTTGTTTACCTTGTTTAAACCCTCCCAGCAATAGACTTTGTCCGGCCAATAATGTGGCTTGCGAAGCAATTTCAGAATTTTGCACTTCGGGTAGCGGATCTGTTTCGCTTTGCGTATCACTTTGTTGTCCATCCTGAATATTAAGATTAAGCATTATTTTTTGCGTGCCATTGTCATTTAACAAGCGAGGTGTAACGCGCAACAAAGAACCCGTAGTGATGGATTCAAGTTTAGCCACTTTTTCTCCCTGCAGTTTGGTATAGAAAGTAATATTTTTATCCAGCACAGCCTGGATATTATTTAAAGTCACCACAGATGGCTGGGAAAGTACATAAGCCTGAGAGCTTTTTTCCAGGGCATTCAAACGCACCATAAAGTTTGAGGTATCGCTGATTACCGTTGAAAAACCGCTAGCACCACCGTCATTCAAACCTGTATTGAATGCAATTTTCTTGCCACCCAGCGACACTGCCGTTCCCCAGTCGATGCCTAACTGGTTAATATCTCCAGCATTAACATCGATAATTTTCACCGAAATCTCTATCATCTGCTGGCGTTGATCTAATTCTGTGATGAGTTTCCGATACCCGGCCATATTGGCCGCATAATCACGAACGATCACTGCATTCTGGCGTGGGTCGGCAGCAAACATGGGAAATGCCTGTGTAGCGGGTGAACCATTGGTCGTCGATGACGCCGGTACGCTGGTTTTACTCATCTCACGCAATACACTCACGACCCCTGGAACCACGACGGACTGATCGCGATATTGGTATTGGGTATCCATCGCAGTGGCATACTTAAGCGTGTATATACTTACACTCACCGCACTGTCTTTTCGTTTGATTAACGCATTATCCAGCACTGAAGCTAATTGACTAATACGAGTCAGACAGCTGGGAACACCACTCACCTCCACAGCTCTGGTACCGGTAATTTCTTTAACCTCGCATCCCGGTGATGAAAGGATATTCTGGCTGCGTAAGTAATGAATGAACCGTCCAGTAGATAAAATATTGAAAGTGATAACCTGATGTTTTAATAACGATGCAGGATATACATATAACATGCTACCATCAAACCAGGTAAGCAAATCATATTGTGCTGCCAGGTTATTCAAAATATCGACCGGTGGTCCAGGCGGAATTTTCCCACTAAATGTAGCTGTTATCAATGGGCTAATAGTAATAGCCGTATCATAGTTCTCTGAAAGCAGATGTAAAACCTCTGCTAATGGCATTTGTCTGGCATAAAGGGTGAAGTCATTACCTTTCCATGATAACTCATCACTCTTTGCTGTATTGAGTATAAATAGTAAAATTAAGATTAAACGTTTATTTACTACCATTTTATACCCCACCCGAATAAAGTTTATGGTGATTGCGTATTACATTTTTTAAAATGCAAGTTAAAGCCAGGTGTTTTTCTATCTCAATAGCAATAAGCTCAGAGCTACTACTTGTGGTATAATAACCGTTTAACCATCCCCCATCCGCTGTGAGCTGTATAGCATAATCATGGACGTCCGGGTGTGCTGCAAGCAGTAGTGTCACATAGGCAAGACAAGGCTTAGGTAAGCTTTCCAGGTCATTTAAGAACAAAGAAATAGAAAATGCTTCTGAGAAAATTTCTCCTCTGGCAGGATGCCCATCAATAGTCATTATCCAGGATCGGCTATTACCTTCGGCCTTGATATCCTGAATTAATGGAATGCCTTTTAAAACTGCCAGCATGAATCCCTCCTCAGACATAAATGGGAGTTTCTATCAAATTCGCTCACAACCACATCCGTAAAAAGCCTGATTCACATTTATTTCGACTATACTCTTCTTGTACAATATCAGGATGCTGTCTACATATACCTTGTCACAGGCGATTCTATCATTCGGATTTTCCGATAAATTCACAATTACACTTTCAGCATTGACATAAAAAATTACAATTTGAAAAATTATTTATTAAATAAACTGTTACGATGTTTTTACATCGCCACCTTATTAAAAAGTAATTGTAGTCATCGACTGGGTTATATATGAAGAAATTTATCTTCCTAATGATAACACCATCGATTAATCTTCTGATGAAACTATATGTACTGCGATAGTGATCAAGTGCCAAAGATTTTGCAACAGGCAACTGGAGGAAAGCATTATGAATTTGCTCAATCTCAAGAATACGCTGCAAACATCTTTAGTAATCAGGCTAACTTTTTTATTTTTATTAACAACAATAATTATTTGGCTGCTATCTGTGCTTACCGCAGCTTATATATCAATGGTTCAGAAACGGCAGCATATAATAGAGGATTTATCCGTTCTATCCGAGATGAATATTGTACTAAGCAATCAACGGTTTGAAGAAGCTGAACGTGACGCTAAAAATTTAATGTATCAATGCTCATTAGCGACTGAGATTCATCATAACGATATTTTCCCTGAGGTGAGCCGGCATCTTTCTGTCGGTCCTTCAAATTGCACGCCGACGCTAAACGGAGAGAAGCACCGTCTCTTTCTGCAGTCCTCTGATATCGATGAAAAAAGCTTTCGTCGCGATAGTTTTATTCTTAACCATAAAAATGAGATTTCGTTATTATCTACTGATAACCCTTCAGATTATTCAACTCTACAGCCTTTAACGCGAAAAAGCTTTCCTTTATACCCAACCCATGCCGGGTTTTACTGGAGTGAACCAGAATACATAAACGGCAAAGGATGGCACGCTTCCGTTGCGGTTGCCGATCAGCAAGGCGTATTTTTTGGGGTGACGGTTAAACTTCCCGATCTCATTACTAAGAGCCACCTACCATTAGATGATAGTATTCGAGTATGGCTGGATCAAAACAACCACTTATTGCCGTTTTCATACATCCCGCAAAAAATACGTACACAGTTAGAGAATGTAACGCTGCATGAAGGATGGCAGCAAATTCCCGGATTTCTGATATTACGCACAACCTTGCATGGCCCCGGATGGAGTCTGGTTACGCTGTACCCATACGGTAATCTACATAATCGCATCTTAAAAATTATCCTTCAACAAATCCCCTTTACATTAACAGCATTGGTGTTGATGACGTCGGCTTTTTGCTGGTTACTACATCGCTCACTGGCCAAACCGTTATGGCGTTTTGTCGATGTCATTAATAAAACCGCAACTGCACCGCTGAGCACACGTTTACCAGCACAACGACTGGATGAATTAGATAGTATTGCCGGTGCTTTTAACCAACTGCTTGATACTCTACAAGTCCAATACGACAATCTGGAAAACAAAGTCGCAGAGCGCACCCAGGCGCTAAATGAAGCAAAAAAACGCGCTGAGCAAGCTAACAAACGTAAAAGCATTCATCTTACGGTAATAAGTCATGAGTTACGTACTCCGATGAATGGCGTACTCGGTGCGATTGAATTATTACAAACCACCCCTTTAAACATAGAGCAGCAAGGATTAGCTGATACCGCCAGGAATTGTACACTGTCTTTGTTAGCTATTATTAATAATCTGCTGGATTTTTCACGCATCGAGTCTGGTCATTTCACATTACATATGGAAGAAACAGCGTTACTGCCGTTACTGGACCAGGCAATGCAAACCATCCAGGGGCCGGCGCAAAGCAAAAAACTGTCATTACGTACTTTTGTCGGTCAACATGTCCCTCTCTATTTTCATACCGACAGTATCCGTTTACGGCAAATTTTGGTTAATTTACTCGGGAACGCGGTAAAATTTACCGAAACCGGAGGGATACGTCTGACGGTCAAGCGTCATGAGGAACAATTAATATTTCTGGTTAGCGATAGCGGTAAAGGGATTGAAATACAGCAGCAGTCTCAAATCTTTACTGCTTTTTATCAAGCAGACACAAATTCGCAAGGTACAGGAATTGGACTGACTATTGCGTCAAGCCTGGCTAAAATGATGGGCGGTAATCTGACACTAAAAAGTGTCCCCGGGGTTGGAACCTGTGTCTCGCTAGTATTACCCTTACAAGAATACCAGCCGCCTCAACCAATTAAAGGGACGCTGTCAGCGCCGTTCTGCCTGCATCGGCAACTGGCTTGCTGGGGAATACGCGGTGAACCACCCCACCAGCAAAATGCGCTTCTCAACGCAGAGCTTTTGTATTTCCCCGGAAAACTCTACGACCTGGCGCAACAGTTAATATTGTGTACACCAAATATGCCAGTAATAAATAATTTGTTACCACCCTGGCAGTTGCAGATTCTTTTGGTTGATGATGCCGATATTAATCGGGATATCATCGGCAAAATGCTTGTCAGCCTGGGCCAACACGTCACTATTGCCGCCAGTAGTAACGAGGCTCTGACTTTATCACAACAGCAACGATTCGATTTAGTACTGATTGACATTAGAATGCCAGAAATAGATGGTATTGAATGTGTACAATTATGGCACGATGAGCCGAATAATTTAGATCCTGACTGCATGTTTGTGGCGCTATCCGCTAGCGTAGCGACAGAAGATATTCATCGTTGTAAAAAAAATGGGATTCATCATTACATTACCAAACCAGTGACGTTGGCTACCTTAGCTCGCTATATCAGTATTGCCGCAGAATACCAACTTTTACGAAATATAGAGCTACAGGAGCAGGATCCAAGTCGCTGCTCAGCGCTACTGGCGACAGATGATATGGTCATTAATAGCAAGATTTTCCAATCACTGGACCTCTTGCTGGCTGATATTGAAAATGCCGTATCGGCTGGAAAAAAAATCGATCAATTAATTCACACATTAAAAGGCTGTTTAGGTCAAATAGGGCAGACTGAATTGGTATGCTATGTCATAGACATTGAGAATCGCGTAAAAATGGGGAAAATCATCGCGCTGGAGGAACTAACCGACTTACGCCAGAAAATACGTATGATCTTCAAAAACTACACCATTACTTAATATTATCTTAATTTTCGCGAGGGCAGCAAAATGAAAGAATATAAGATCTTATTAGTAGACGATCATGAAATCATCATTAACGGCATTATGAATGCCTTATTACCCTGGCCTCATTTTAAAATTGTAGAGCATGTTAAAAATGGTCTTGAGGTTTATAATGCCTGTTGCGCATACGAGCCTGACATACTTATCCTTGATCTTAGCTTACCTGGCATCAATGGCCTGGATATCATTCCTCAATTACATCAGCGTTGGCCAGCAATGAATATTCTGGTTTACACAGCATACCAACAAGAGTATATGACCATTAAAACTTTAGCCGCAGGTGCTAATGGCTATGTTTTAAAAAGCAGTAGTCAGCAAGTTCTGTTAGCGGCATTGCAAACAGTAGCAGTAAACAAGCGTTACATTGACCCGACGTTGAATCGGGAAGCTATCCTGGCTGAATTAAAGGCTGACACGACCAATCATCAACTGCTTACTTTGCGCGAGCGTCAGGTTCTTAAACTTATTGACGAGGGGTATACCAATCATGGGATCAGCGAAAAGCTACATATCAGTATAAAAACCGTCGAAACACATCGGATGAATATGATGAGAAAGCTACAGGTTCATAAAGTGACAGAGTTACTTAACTGCGCCCGAAGAATGAGGTTAATAGAGTATTAACCAGGGGCATCCGATGGTATTAAGCATTGGTCATATTTTGATGAGCCTTACGCCACGCAGTATTGCTCATCATCGACAAAATCCATACGGATGCCCTGGTATGCCGCACCATTTATCACTACCTTAGTCTTCATTTAATCATGATATAGTAGAATCCCCTTATTTAACGGGCTTTACCATGTCGTATTCTATCGGCGAATTTGCCAGACTATGCGGTATCAATGCCGCCACGCTAAGGGCATGGCAGCGACGCTATGGTTTATTGAAACCGCAGCGTACTGATGGCGGGCATCGCTTATACAGCGATGACGATATTCGACAAGCGCTTAGCATCCTCGACTGGGTGAGAAAAGGCGTACCGATAAGCCAGGTCAAACCCTTACTGTCGCGTCCGGTCATTCGCCTGGGCGATAACTGGATAACGATTCAGGAGACGATGCTTCAACATCTCCACGAAGGGCGAATTGACGCGCTGCGGCAGTTGATTTATGACTGTGGCCGGGAATATCCCCGCGCAGAACTGGTGACCCATTTATTGCGTCCGTTGCGCAGCAAAGTGTCCGCGCATCTTCCCGCCGTGATGACGCTGCGCGAAATATTGGATGGCATCATTATTGCCTACACCTCTTTTTGCCTTGAAGGCGACAGAAAAGCGCCTGGCAACAATGCCTTTATTAGCGGATGGCATCTCTCGGATCACTGTGAAATCTGGCTGGAAGCGTTGACTCGTACCGGACAAGAGCTGCGGCTCAATGTGCTTCCCTCTCCACCAGCCATGCTGGCGCCCGAGCTGTTCGCCCAGAGAAAATGGTTCCTGGTGACCACCGGAAAGCTCACTGCCGGGCAGAAAAAACAGCTTGCCCAGTGGCGCAACGTGGTCGCTTCGCTGGAGGTTATCACACTATAAGCGCTGAAATAGATTTCTTCCCCTCATTCTATCTTATTGATATTTAACTACGTCAAAAAAATCTCCGCGAAAACTTAGACAAAAAAACAAAGTTGTGTAAGTTTTAAATCAGCGTGAGATAACATTTTGCGCCATTGGCGTCAGTCGTCGTACTTTCAATAAGGGGGAATCATGAATAACAAACCCGTAGTCGGCATTAGCGGATGTCTGACTGGCGCCGCGGTACGCTTTGATGGCGGACATAAGCGTATGGATTTTGTCATGAACTCTCTGGCGCCGTGGGTGGACTACAAACCGATCTGCCCGGAGGTGGCGATCGGCCTGCCCGTGCCCCGCCCTGCGCTGCGTCTTATCCAGACGACCTGTGGCGACATTCGGATGCGCTATAGCCATGCCCCGCACGATGACGTCACCGAGCGAATGAATGCCTTTGCCGATCGGTTTCTGCCAACAATAGGCGAACTGGCGGGGTTTATTGTGTGTGCAAAATCGCCCAGTTGCGGAATGGAGCGCGTTCGCCTGTATGATGAAAAGGGTAACAGGGGCCGCAAAGCTGGCACGGGGCTGTTTACCGCCGCGATGATGGACAAATATCCCTGGCTGCCGATAGAGGAAGATGGTCGCCTGCACGATCCGGTACTACGCGAAAATTTCATCGCACGTATTTTCGCGCTACATGAATTAAATGCGCTACGCGCGCAGGGCTTGAGTCGTCACAGTTTGCTCGCGTTTCATAGCCGATACAAACTTCAGCTTCTCGCCCACCACCAGGCCGGCTACCGCGAAATTGGCCCTTTCGTCGCGCGTCTGCATGAGTGGGACGATCTGGATGCCTTCTTTGTCCGATACAGAGAAAAACTGATGGCTATCCTGCGACACCCCGCTTCACGTAAAAATCACACCAATGTGCTGATGCATATCCAGGGCTATTTTCACCGCGCGTTGAACAGCAGGCAACGCGCGGAATTACGCGAGGTGATTCTCGGCTACCGGGCGGGCCGACTACCTATCCTGGCACCGTTAACGCTGCTGAAGCACTATCTGGCGGAACATCCGGATGACTATCTACGCAGCCAGAATTATTTTGAGCCGTACCCTGATACATTAGGGCTGCGCTTAGCCATCACCTGATAACCCTGCGCATCGCTAACGGCGGGCAACCCGCCCGCCATGGTGACAATCGCGACAATTCAAAGGCGATTTCGTTATTGCCACCCTGATAGCGGCTATGACCGCGCCAGAGCGTTAATCACGGTTTCCATAGCCTGTTTTTCTAACGCGCTACGTTGGATGCGTTGATTCGCCAGCGCGGTTCTTAACACGCCCGCAATAACAATATATTTAGGCTCCTGCCCCAGATCGCGCATTTCCAGCACGACCTTGCCCACCACCCGGCACATCTCGCGGTACAGTTCGTCATCTTTTGTCGGTTTTGTCATACGTTTTACTCGTCGCCAGCTCAAACCAACAGAATATAACAGTCTTCTCAATTAAACAAAATTTGATGCAAATCAAAGAAATAACGCGGTTTATTATTCATGGCTCATACGTTGTTCGTATTCTGGTCTCTGGCGAGGCCATTTTTTCGAAACGCCTAATCAGTTCCGCCAGGCTACCGGCCTGCATTTTTTCCATGACTCTGGCGCGGTGCACCTCTACGGTACGCACCGCGATATTCATCGCTTCCGCAATTTCACGGTTCATAAACCCTTTTGCCACCAAGCTGGCCAGCTCACGCTCTTTCGGCGTCAACTGCTGGTAACACAGTATAATCTCACGGCGCGCCACCGCTGCCGATGAAACCGTCAGCGCACGCTCCAGCGCCGCCTGTAGCGGTTTTACCGATACCGGTTTTTGCAGAAAATCGACGGCGCCGCGTTTCATCTGCTCCACGGCCATCGGTACATCGCCATGCCCGGTAAGAAAAACAACCGCCAGGGTACTTCCGCACTGGCGCAACGCATCATGAACGCCCTGCCCATCCAGTACCGGCATTCGCATATCCAGTAATACGACCCCGGCCTGATACAGACTGGCCTGCGCCAAAAAATCCGCCCCCTGCGTCCAGCATTTTACGTCATATCCCAGACTTTCCAGTAAAAACGCGCACGCGTTAGTGACCGCCGTATCATCATCCAGTAGATGAATTGTCGCCATCCCTGCCCCCATGTTCATGTAAGAAATGTATCGTGACCACCGTTCCCGACAGACCGTCCGGCGCGGTCTGGTTCCTGATGCTGATATCGCCCCGCCCATACCGCACCAGCCGCTGGCAAATCGCCAGCCCTAAGCCCATCCCCTCTTTACGGGTGGTCATAAACGGCTGAAACGCCTGACGTAATAGTGCCTCATCGATTCCCCCGGCGTTATCCTGTAAAACAATACTGATGCTGTTTTCAGTGCGTTCAGCAACGACCCATAAATGGGTGGCGCCCGCCTGAGCCGCATTAAGAATGATATTCGCCAGCACCTGTTCCAGCAGCACTGACGGCAGCGTTACGCGCAGCGCAGCGCTAACCTCGGTATGCAGAGTCACTGTCGGAAATTGTTGCGCCATACGCAACAATTGCCAGACATGATCAATCGCCTCGCGAATGGCTATGGCCTTCCACGCTTCGGTTAGCACCGGGTTGCCCTGCGCCTGGCTGACCCAGTGACGCAGGTTACGCAGAGTATCCGCACCGCGTTGCGCCTGCTGGTCAATCTGCTCCAGCGCCGGCAGTAAGGGATGCTGTTCATCTGCAGCGCGCAGTCGAATCAGGCACCCCTGGGCATAATGTCGAATCGCGGAAAGCGGCTGATTAAGCTCATGGGCAAACCCGGAGGTCATTTCACCCAACACGCTCATTTGCCGGGCGGTTTCCAGCGCCCGCTCATGCTGATGAAGGACTACGCTATTACGTTCCAGTTGCTTTCCACGTCGACGCACCAGCAGCATGACCCAAATATAATTGAGCGTGAGCAACAGGAACGCCAGAATCACGCCGCCGACCATTAGCTGGTGCTGGATTAACCAACTTTTGACATCCAGCCACAGTCGACGCTGCTGAGGGTGCTGACGAACATCACGCAGCAACGCTTCCACCTGACTGGTCGACGCTGGCGCGCCCCAGTGAAATGACGCGGCGGCGGGCGCGTTGAATAGCGCTCGCGTTACGCGATCCGCCAGCGCATCGCTTACCGCAGGTAGCGCCGCGAACGACCAGTCAGGATATAACGGCGTACTGGTTAAGCAAGGCAGGGGCGTCGGTCGGGCAAGCAGCGCGATAAAGTCCTTTTTATTAATCAATCCTTCCTGATCCATATTTTCTAACAGGCACACTGGCACAATTGCCGCCTGCACCGCTTTTTCGCGCAGCATATAGACTAAGGCATCGCCAGGAAATCCGGTAAAACGAAGATGAAAATCGCGCTCCGGGCGTAAGCCCGCGTCGCTGAGCGCTTTATAGCCTAATAAATAGCCGCCAAACGCCTGAGCATCAATCGCGCCGACTGTCTTACCGATGAGATCATGCGCCGTGGTGATGCCGCTATCGCGCCGGGTCAAAATCACGCTGCCAATAACATTACTCACCGCTTTCCCATCGCGCGTGGAACGCAGGGAAGCTAACCAGCGCAGCGGCGCATGGCTGTTCAGTTGGACAAATTGCGCCGGGTTGGTTATCACAAACTGCACGGTTCCCTGGTTAACGGCTTCCTGCATTTGATGCAGATCCAGCGGCTGGATGTGAAAGGTTTCGCCTGGAAGCTGTTGGCTTAATGTCTTTGCCAACGGTTGCCAGTGGCTACGCGTAGACGCCTCGCCGCGCATGGCCAAAACACCGATATTCCACGTCCCTGCCCACGCGCCATGACAAAGTAGCCCTACTGCCGCCAACACCGCCAGGCGCCTTACGGTTTTACCTCTCACCCCAATATCCCTGTCAATTATGTTGTTTTAGATCAACAACAAGCCGGGTATGTGGTTAACCACAATAGAGCGCACCCCGCCTCGATTTTTACACTGTAAATCATCAACGTTTTTTATTCATTACACATGAACCAACATCGTGACAAATGTTTCATTGTTGGCAATGTGGACGGGAGTCAATATGGACAGCAGTAAACGGCAATTTCTCCAGCAGCTCGGCGTCCTGACCGCTGGCGCCTCGCTGGTTCCGCTGGCTGAAGCGAAATTTCCTTTTTCGCCGGAGCGGCATGAAGGCTCTCCCCGACACCGTTACGCCATGCTTATCGACCTGCGGCGTTGTATCGGCTGTCAGTCCTGTACCGTAAGTTGCACTATTGAAAACCAAACGCCGCAGGGCGCGTTTCGTACGACCGTGAACCAATACCAGGTCCAGCGTGAAGGTAGTCAGGAAGTCACGAATGTGCTGTTGCCGCGTCTGTGCAACCATTGCGATAACCCCCCCTGTGTGCCGGTCTGCCCGGTACAAGCCACCTTTCAGCGGGAAGATGGCATTGTGGTGGTGGATAACAAACGCTGCGTCGGCTGCGCCTATTGTGTACAGGCGTGTCCTTACGACGCCCGATTTATCAATCATGAAACGCAAACTGCCGATAAATGCACGTTTTGCGTCCATCGTCTGGAAGCCGGGCTGTTACCCGCTTGCGTAGAGTCCTGCGTCGGCGGCGCGCGTATTATTGGCGATATCAAAGATCCCCATAGCCGCATCTCCACCCTGCTTCATCAACATCGCGACGCTATCAAGGTATTAAAGCCGGAAAACGGCACGTCGCCCCATGTTTTTTACCTGGGTCTGGACGACGCCTTTGTCACCCCATTAATGGGCCGTGCGCAGCCCGCGCTTTGGCAGGAGGTCTGAATGACGCATTCACTCATCATTGAAGAAGTGCTGGCTCACCCGCAGGACATTAGCTGGCTGCCGTGGGCGGTACAATATTTCTTTTTTATTGGCATTGCCGCCTGCGCCGCACTGTTTGCCTGTTATCTTCACTGGCTGAAAAAAGACGCCGCAACAGAAGAAAATCGGGCATTACTGATTGCCATTACCTGTGCGATTACCGCACCGCTGGCGTTGACGGCGGATCTGCACCAGACCGCCCGCGTCTGGCATTTCTATGCCTGGCCGACGCCCTGGTCGTGGATGCCCTGGGGGGCGTTATTCCTGCCGCTGTTTACCGGGTTTCTCGCTCTGTGGTTCCTGGCGCAGCAAATAAAACGATTATTCAATAAAAGTTACAACGTCACTAAATGGTTGGCGTTAGCCAGCGCGCTTTGCGCGGTGGGCCTGTTGATTTATACCGGCCGCGAAGTCTCCGTTGTGCTGGCGCGCCCAATCTGGTTTAGCTACGCCTTCCCCGTGGCGATGTTTCTTAGCGCCTTACAGGCGTTCTTCGCGCTGATGATTGTCGCCGCCCGACGCGACTCGGTAAGGCTGCCAAAAATATTGTGGGGACAACTCTGGACGCTGGCGGCGCTGGGGCTGGTGGTGGCCATGTGGGTGAGCGGCGATACGCTTTCCGGCACGGCAATCCGTCAGTGGATTTCCGTCGCCCTGTCAGCCAAATATTACGCTGTCGGCTGGCTAGCGCTGTGGGTATTCACACTACTGTTCTGTAGCCTGGCGCTACGTCATCCGTTATCGCAGCTAAGACGCGTCCTGCTGGTTCTGAGCGCGCTGGCGCTATGTTGGCTGATGCGCTGGACATTGTTGATTCAGGTACAAACCGTACCCAAGTTCAACGCGCAATTTAACCCTTACTCGTTACCAGGCGGAACGGATGGCTGGCTGGCTATTCTCGGCACCTTCGGCCTGTGGATAGCGCTACTGATTATTATTCGTGAAACGCTGAACGGACTCACCAGGAGATTACAACATGGCTAATTTAACCCGTCGTCAGTGGCTAAAAGTCGGTCTCGCCGTCGGTGGGATGGTCACTTTTGGTCTGAGCTACCGTGATGTGGCGAAACGCGCAATTGATGGCCTGTTAAACGGGACGTCCGGCAAGGTAACGCGCGACCGCATCTTTGGCAATGCGTTAATTCCGGAGGCGCAGGCGCAAACGCACTGGCAGCAAAATCCACAACAAACCATCGCCATGACGCAATGCTTCGGCTGTTGGACACAGTGCGGTATCCGCGCCCGGGTTAATGCCGATGGCAAAGTGATACGCATCGCCGGCAATCCCTATCACCCCTTGTCGCAGGAACACCCGATTGACTCGTCCGTCCCTTTTAGCGAAGCCATGGAGCAACTGGCGGGAGAAAGCGGTCTTGACGCCCGCTCAACCGCCTGCGCGCGCGGCGCCACGCTGCTGGAAAGCCTGTACAGTCCGCTGCGACTGCTTGAACCAATGAAACGCGTGGGTAAACGCGGCGAAGGGAAATGGCAGCGCATCAGCTTTGAGCAGCTTATTGAAGAAGTCGTGGAAGGCGGCGATCTGTTTGGCGAAGGTCATGTGGACGGACTGCGCGCTATTCATGCGCCGGATACGCCAATTGACGCAAAGCATCCCAGTTTCGGGCCCAAAACCAATCAGTTACTGGTCACGAATACCAGCGACGAAGGCCGCGATGCGTTTCTGCGTCGTTTTGCGCTAAATAGCTTCGGCAGCAAGAATTTCGGCGCGCATGGCGCCTACTGTGGACTGGCTTACCGGGCCGGCTCCGGGGCGCTGATGGGCGATCTGGATAAAAACCCGCATGTCAAACCCGACTGGGAAAACGTGGAGTTTGCGCTCTTTATGGGCACCTCCCCGGCACAGTCCGGTAATCCCTTTAAACGCCAGGCGCGTCAGTTGGCGAGCGCCCGGCTGCGTGAGAATTTTCAATACGTCGTGGTCGCCCCCGCCCTCCCCTTATCAACGGTGCTCGCCGATCCTCGCGGTCGCTGGCAACCGGTCATGCCCGGCAGCGATTCGGCGCTGGCAATGGGGATGATCCGCTGGATCATGGATAATCAACGTTATAATGCTGATTATCTGGCGATTCCCGGCGTACAGGCGATGCAGCAGGCCGGCGAGCAAAGTTGGACCAACGCCACGCACCTGGTCATTGCGGATGAACTGCCGACGCTTGCCGGACAACACCTGACGCTGCGCCATCTTACGCCCGATGGCGAAGAGACCCCTGTCGTACTGAATACCGACGGCGAGTTGGTCGATGCATCCGCTTGCCGACAGGCACGGCTTTTCGTGACGCAGTACGTTACGCTCGCCGACGGCCAGCGGGTCACGGTGAAGAGCGGGTTGCAACGCTTGAAAGAGGCGGCAGAAAAGCTCTCGTTGGCGCAATACAGCGAACAGTGCGGCGTGCCGGAAGCGCAAATTATCGCGCTGGCGGAAACCTTTACCAGTCACGGACGTAAAGCTGCGGTCATCAGTCACGGCGGCATGATGGCCGGCAATGGGTTTTATAACGCCTGGTCGGTCATGATGCTTAACGCGCTGATCGGCAACCTCAGCTTGTCCGGCGGCGTCTTTGTCGGCGGCGGCAAATTCAACGGCGTTAGCGACGGCCCCCGCTACAACATGAACAGTTTTGCCGGAAAAGTGAAACCGTCCGGGTTAAGTATTGCCCGTAGCAAAACCGCTTATGAAGCATCGGAAGAATACCGCGACAAAATTGCCGGCGGGCAATCCCCTTATCCAGCCAAAGCGCCGTGGTATCCCTTTGTGGCAGGCCAGCTTACCGAACTGTTGACCTCCGCGCTCGAAGGCTATCCTTATCCGCTTAAAGCCTGGATTTCCAATATGAGCAACCCGTTTTACGGTGTTCCCGGTCTACGCGCCGTGGCGGAAGAAAAGCTAAAAGACCCTCGCCGACTGCCGCTCTTTATCGCGATTGACGCCTTTATGAATGAAACGACGGCGCTGGCGGATTACATTGTGCCGGATACGCACAATTTTGAGAGCTGGGGCTTTACGGCACCCTGGGGCGGCGTAGCCAGTAAAGCCACTACCGCCCGCTGGCCGGTTGTCGCCCCCGCCACTCACCGAACGGCGGACGGGCAACCTGTCTCAATGGAAGCATTTTGTATTGCGGTAGCAAAACGGCTCCGTCTGCCCGGCTTCGGCGACCGGGCGATAACCGATCCGCAGGGCAATACTTTTCCACTGAACCGGGCGGAAGATTTCTATCTGCGCGTAGCCGCTAATATCGCCTTTATGGGCAAGACGCCGGTCGCGCCGGCAAATCAGGAAGATATTTCGCTTACCGGCGTCAGCCGCATTCTGCCAGCAATTCAGCACACGCTTAAAGCTGATGAGGTCGGTCGCGTGGCGTTTATCTACTCGCGTGGCGGCCGGTTTGCGCCCGAGGATAGCGGCTATACGGAGCAACGGTTAGGTAACGCGTGGAAAAAACCCTTACAGATCTGGAATGCAGATGTCGCCGCCCACCGTCACGCCATCACCGGGGAGCGTTTCAGCGGTTGCCCGGTCTGGTATCCGGCGCGTTTGTCAGATGGTCGTGCGATTGACGACCAGTTTCCCATTGGGCAATGGCCGCTGAAACTGATTTCATTTAAATCAAATACCATGTCCAGCTCAACAGCCGTCATCCCGCGCTTACACCATGTGAAGCCAGCAAACCTGGTGGCGCTGAATCCGCAAGACGGCGAGCGTTATGGACTGCAACATGGCGATCGGGTACGGATCATTACGCCGGGCGGTCAGGTCGTGGCGCAAATCAGTTTGTTAAATGGCGTGATGCCAGGCGTCATCGCCATTGAACACGGATATGGTCACCGCGAGATGGGTGCAACGCAGCACTCTCTGGATGGCGTGCCTATGCCGTATGATCCACAAATCAGGGCAGGCATAAATCTTAACGATCTGGGCTTTGCCGATCCGACAAGAACCATTACCAACACCTGGCTCGACTGGGTTTCCGGTGCGGCAGTACGTCAGGGGCTGCCGGCAAAAATCGAGCGTATATAACCCCAGGGCCGGAGAGCGATATGGTCTTATTTCGTCGAGGGTAGCGACTGATAAGCGAACGCTGTCCGGCTGCATATACTCACTGAATCGTGCAAGCCCAACTATTTTACGTTCACCCCGTCATATTACATAGAAAATATATGACAACACTCACAAAACTATTTTCCCCTTCTGTAAGCAATTAATATTTAACACATTGGCTGCGCTTCTGATTATTGACATTCATTTGGGGTTACTTCCGGTTGACCGCATAATCTGTGATTGAATTCACCGCATGACAACATTGCCATAAATACAATTCAACTCACTACCCGGAGGCAATATGTTTAAAGAAGAAAGACGTCATGCCATCATTAATTTACTGATAAAGGATAATAGTGTTAGCGTCAGTAAACTTTCAGACCTTTATAAGGTTAGCCAGGAGACTATTCGTTCCGATCTACGCTATTTCCAGAAATCAGGTATGCTTCAGCGTTGCTATGGCGGAGGGATTTTAAACCGTGACGCGCTGAGTAAGCTTATCACTGAAAATAAGATTGATATCTCCAGCACTATCGCCACGCCAATCCATCAGGATGCAAAACTGCGCCGGGAAAACACAAAAAAAGCAGGCAAGGTGTGTGTTTTAGGCTCATTCAATATTGATGTTTCAGCAACCGTGCCGTGGTTTCCACAAAGCGGAGAATCCATTCTGGCCAGTCAATTTGGATTCTATCCTGGCGGTAAAGGAGCCAACCAGGCTTTAGCGGCGAACAATGCCGGCGCTGCGGCACATTTTATTTTTAAAGTGGGCAAAGATCAGTTCAGCGCATTTGCTATGAATCATATTATTCAATCAGGTATCGCCTCATACAGCGCGTATCAAACAGATAAAGCGCCCACCGGTAGCGCATTGATCTATGTCTCCGCCGTGGATGGCGATAATATTATCGCCATCTACCCTGGCGCCAATATGATGCTCACCACGCAAGAGATTAACGAGCAACACCGTTATATCGCCGAGTCTGACGTTATGTTAATGCAGCTCGAAACGAACATTGAAGCGTTGACTGAATTTATTCGCCTGGGAAAACAAGAAAATAAAATGATCATGCTGAATCCTGCCCCCTATACGAAACAGGTGACGCATTTATTATCTGATATTGACATCATCACGCCGAATGAAACTGAAGCCTCTTTTTTATCCGGCGTAACCATTACTGATATTAATGATGCGAAAAAAGCCGGAAATATTATTCTGCAATCCGGGGTGAAAAAAGTCATTATTACCCTTGGCGCCCGTGGTTCTCTGCTCTGTGAGCACGCCCGCACGTTGTATATTCCTGCGTGGAGCGCCGTGGTAAAAGATGCCGCCGGGGCCGGTGACGCTTTTAATGGCGCCTTAGCCGCCGCGCTGGCGCGACAAGCAGATATGGTCGCAGCCATTCAATATGCCTCCGCTTTCGCTTCTCTGGCGGTGGAACAAGTCGGTGCGTCGAGTATGCCTCAGCACTTGCAGGTTTTACATCGAATGCGTACCCAATCTAATAAAGTCATTAACATTAATTAACAGGTGACATAATGAAAATTTTATTTATTGGCGAATCCTGGCACATTCATATGATTCACTCTAAAGGTTTTGATAGCTTTACATCGAGCAAATATGAAGAAGGCGCAGACTATTTATTATCCTGCTTACGCCAGGGTAATATCGATGTGGACTACATGCCTGCCCATATTGTGCAAACTCGTTTTCCACAAACCGCCGAAGCATTAGCCTGCTATGATGCGATCGTCATCAGTGATATCGGTAGCAATACGTTCCTGCTACAAAACAGAACGTTTTATAATATGGACATTATTCCTGATGCATTACAACTTATCGCCGATTATGTTGCTGAGGGCGGCGGTCTGTTAATGATCGGCGGGTATTTATCCTTTACGGGAATAGAAGCAAAAGCCAATTATAAAAATACGGTTCTGGCGGAGGTATTGCCGGTTGATATGCTGGATGTAGATGACCGCGTAGAACTACCGCAAGGATGTAAAGCAGTAAATACTGCGGTAGAGCATGTTATTACCCAGCCATTTAGCGAATGGCCGCCGCTATTGGGCTATAACAAGCTTATCGCCAAAGAAAATAGTCAGGTCCTTGCTGAAATTAATGGCGATCCACTGTTAGTTATGGGTACTTACCATAAAGGGAAAGTATGTTGCTTTGCCAGTGATTGTTCACCGCACTGGGGAAGCCCGCAGTTTCTGCAATGGGAACATTACGCCACCTTCTGGTGTAATGTTTTACACACAATAAAAAAATAATATTACCCAGGCGAATATAAATTTCGCCTGCCCTGCCACACACTGAGTCATTAAGAATATGAATGATACTTATCTCTATGGCGAAATGTTTTCTGAAAACATATTGACAAGCTATCGGATTTATGGAGACAGAAAATCATTACTCACGCCGCTCATTATCCTTCACGGCGGCCCTTCTGGCGGCTTTGATTATTTATTAAATTATCGCCATCTGGCTGATGACGGGCGCATGGTAATATTTTACGATCAATATGGCTGCGGTCGTTCAACGCATTTTCCTCATGCCGACGCGTCTTTCTGGACTATTGCGCGTTATCTCCGTCAATTAACCCAATTAATTAATCACCTGGGTATCGGACAAGGGTATTCGATACTGGGACATTCCTGGGGCGGAATGCTTGCCGCAGAGCACGCCTGCTTACAGCCTGCCGGGCTTCGCGGGACGATACTGGCCAGTTCGCCGGCCAGTATCGCCCTGTGGCAACAGGAAGCCATACGGCTCTTTAACGCTCTGACGCCAATGTCCGATGACGATATCAAAAACGTCATTATGCCCGCCGTCATTTATCAAAACCCACCGGAACAGCTGGTCGCTTATTATGCCAGACACGTTTATACCCTCGCGGAAGAAGCCGTTCATGTTCAGCGATCTAATGCGCAGTTCGCCGCCGACCCTACGGGTTATCACATTTTATGGGGAACCAATGAACTGGCGGCAAATGGCAAACTTGCCGACTGGGATATTACGCCCCATTTGTGCCAGATACGCTGTCCTGTTCTGGTACTGCGCGGCGAAAACGATCAGGCAACCGAGCGCGTCGTCTCTCCGCTTCTCTCTCACATTTCAGACTGCCGCGCGGTCACTATTCCTGGCAGCAGCCATAACCCGCATGAAGAAAATATCGCGCCCTGCCTCGCAGCGGTAAGCGCGTTTTTACGCGATCTGGCATAAAAAGCCATTAAGGTATTTATCATGAAAAAAGTCAAAAAATTGTCTCTTACCGATTTAGTGCTTTATGGTCTGGTGTTTATGGTGCCTATCGCACCAGTCTCTCTTTATGGCGTCGTTTATAATCTTTCGCACGGTATGGTTGCGCTGGTTTATATTATTGGCGCTATCGCGATGTTTTTTACCGCGTACAGCTACTCTACCTTATCGCAGCATATCTCCTCGTCGGGTTCGGCCTATGCGTATGCTGGCGTATGCATTAATCCCGCCGTAGGGTTTCTGACCGGATGGATATTACTGCTGGATTATCTTTTGTTCCCTACGCTCGTGGCGGTGCTGGGCGGCGTCGCGGTCCACGCTATTTTACCGCAAATCCCGGTCTGGGTCTGGCCGTTGATTTATGTGGCTGTTGGCACCGGAGTCAACTATCTCGGGATACAGCAAACGGCGAAATTCGATAAGTTACTGGTCTTTATTCAACTCGGTATTCTGGCGATTTTCGTGCTACTCATTGTCCGTCTGATGATGCTGGACAGTAGTCAGATAACGCTTTCCTTCCGGCCTTTTTTCGATTCACAGTGGTTCACCCCAGGGCTCATCGCGACGGCGATTTCGGTGGCGGCGCTGAACTTTCTCGGCTTTGACGCTATCAGTACATTAAGTGAAGAAAGCGAAGGCGGGGGACGCGCCGTCAGTAAAGCAACGCTGTTGGCGTTAGTTTTGGCGACGGTACTGTTTATTATCGTTGTGGCGTTTGCGGCGTTCGCCACCGGTAATGTCGACCGCTTCGCGGAAGGTAATGCGACGAATGAAGCATTTTTCACCATTGCCGGCAACGTTGGCGGTATCTGGCTCAAAGTGGCGTTTTCCATCATTGTGGCGTTTGTGTGCGCCGTCGGCAACATTATTACCGCGCAAACGGCGGTGTCCAGAGTGCTATTTTCAATGGGGCGCGACCGAATGTTGCCCGCCTTCCTCGCTCACGTCCATACCACGCGTAAAACGCCGGATTATGCCATTCTGTTTACCGGCGGCGTCACCCTACTGCTCAGCTACCTGTTTTCCGGCAAGATTGAATCTATCTCCACGCTGGTGAACTTTGGCGCGCTTTTCGCTTTTTTTGTCGTGAACCTGTGTGTGTTTATCCTGTTCAATTTCCGGATGAAAGCCCAGCGGCGCATTTTCGCCCATGTCATTTCGCCGATCATGGGGATGATCGTCATCGGCTACGTCTGTTTAAACATGAACATTCATGCTCTGATACTCGGAATTAGCTGGGCGGCGATCGGGATAGCGATACTGTGCTACCGAAAAGCACACAACCAAAACATCGCCATCGACCTGGAAGGCAAAAAGTTGCTCGATTGACATTATGCGCAACAACACCAGCTGTTGCGCAACGCCGCCCCTGTTCGGGCGGCGTCATCGCCAGCGACATCGTAAACAGCGTAATAACAAACCATTGTGGATCTGCACAGATGTCTTTTGAAACAGGGTTTTCATTTTCCTTTTTTGTAAATTTCAGCGTATAATGCGCGCCAATTGTCTCTTGAATGGTTTCAGCGCATTGGACTGTAAAACTCAACGACTAAAATTATCCCCTTCCCGTTGGGCTGAAACGCGAGCACACATTCCTCTGCACGCTCTTTCGATGTCACCTATCCTTAGAGCGAGGCATCATCACTTTAGCAACACAGGCTTAGCTTCCGGGCCGTGCGCGCCCGAAGCCAGATTTCCATATCCTCCTCAACTTAAAGACTAAGACTGTCATGAAAAAGACGAAAATTGTTTGTACTATCGGTCCGAAAACCGAATCCGAAGAGATGTTAAGCAAAATGCTGGACGCGGGCATGAACGTGATGCGTCTGAACTTCTCTCATGGCGATTATGCAGAACACGGTCAGCGTATCCAGAACTTGCGCAACGTGATGAGCAAAACTGGTAAAAAAGCCGCTATTCTGCTTGATACTAAAGGACCAGAAATCCGCACCATTAAACTGGAAGGCGGTAACGACGTTTCGCTGAAAGCGGGCCAAACCTTTACTTTTACCACCGACAAATCCGTGGTCGGTAATAATGAAATCGTTGCCGTCACCTATGAAGGCTTCACCAGCGACCTGAGCGTTGGCAACACCGTCCTGGTTGACGATGGTCTGATCGGTATGGAAGTGACCGCCATCGAAGGCAATAAAGTCATTTGTAAGGTGCTGAACAACGGCGATCTGGGCGAGAACAAAGGCGTTAACCTGCCGGGCGTTTCTATTGCTCTGCCGGCGCTGGCTGAAAAAGACAAACAGGACCTGATCTTCGGTTGCGAACAGGGCGTTGACTTTGTTGCGGCGTCCTTTATCCGTAAACGTTCTGACGTTGTCGAAATTCGCGAGCATCTGAAAGCCCACGGCGGCGAAAACATCCAGATTATCTCTAAGATCGAAAACCAGGAAGGCCTGAACAACTTCGATGAAATTCTCGAAGCTTCCGACGGCATCATGGTTGCGCGTGGCGACCTGGGCGTAGAAATCCCGGTTGAAGAAGTGATCTTTGCGCAGAAAATGATGATCGAAAAATGTATCCGCGCACGTAAAGTCGTGATCACCGCGACTCAGATGCTGGATTCTATGATCAAAAACCCGCGTCCGACCCGCGCAGAAGCAGGCGATGTTGCAAACGCCATCCTCGACGGTACGGATGCGGTTATGCTGTCCGGCGAATCCGCAAAAGGGAAATACCCGCTGGAAGCCGTTTCTATCATGGCGACCATCTGCGAACGTACCGACCGCGTCATGAACAGCCGTCTGGACTACAACAACGACAGCCGTAAACTGCGCATTACGGAAGCAGTATGCCGCGGCGCGGTAGAAACCGCCGAAAAACTGGAAGCGCCGCTGATCGTGGTAGCGACCCAGGGCGGTAAATCCGCTCGCGCCGTGCGTAAATACTTCCCGGACGCCACCATCCTGGCATTGACCACCAATGAAGTGACCGCCCGTCAGTTAGTACTGAGCAAAGGCGTGGTATCGCAGCTGGTGAAAGAAATCAATTCTACTGATGATTTCTACCGTCTGGGCAAAGATGTCGCCCTGCAAAGCGGCCTCGCCCAGAAAGGCGACGTCGTAGTGATGGTCTCCGGCGCGCTGGTTCCAAGCGGCACCACTAACACCGCCTCTGTTCACGTACTGTAATAATTGTTGTGTGAATTAATTTGTTTAAAAAAGCGCCCTTCCGGCGCTTTTTTTATTTAATCGATAGCCACTATTAATAAAAAAATCAAATCGGATTTTACTATCTAATTGCGGATTATCTAAGAAGAATCCGATGGAAGCCCCCTGTTTTCTTTCGGTTTTTTAGGGACTTTCATGCATTTCGATGCTTCTTTGAGCGAACGATCAAAAATAAGTGCATTCCCATCAAAAAAATATTCTCAACATAAAAAAGTTTGTGTAATACTTGTAACGCTACATGGAGATTAACTCAATCTAGAGGGTATTAATAATGAATCGTACTAAACTGGTACTGGGCGCGGTAATCCTGGGTTCTACTCTGCTGGCTGGTTGCTCCAGCAACGCTAAAATCGATCAGCTGTCTTCTGACGTTCAGACTCTGAACGCTAAAGTTGACCAGCTGAGCAACGACGTGAACGCAATGCGTTCCGACGTTCAGGCTGCTAAAGACGACGCAGCTCGCGCTAACCAGCGTCTGGACAACCAGGCTACTAAATACCGTAAGTAATAGTACCTGCGTAATAAAAATGGCGCACATCGTGCGCCATTTTTTTTACCTATATAACCACACAAAATATAAGGTTATTGTTATGAACCGCACTAACAAACTGATCTTAGGTGCAGTAGTTCTGGGTTCCACGTTACTGGCAGGTTGTTCCAGCAACGCTGGAATCGATCAGTTGTCTTCCGATGTACAGACGCTGAGCGCTAAAGTTGATCAACTGAGTAATGACGTAAATGCAATGCGTTCCGACGTTCAGGCTGCTAAAGACGACGCCGCTCGCGCGAACCAGCGTCTGGACAACAAAGTATTCCGCATCTGTAAATAATTTGACGCACAATATAAAATGGCGCACATCGTGCGCCATTTTTTTGTCCGTCGTTTGCTGCGAAGGCTACTGCGTCGCGCGCGTTTGCCCCTCTTCCCCGACAAAACCATTCTGAGCGGATTCGACTGCGGTCGTATTTACCGCTGGCGTCTGCCCGGCGCTCACGCTGACTGGATACCCGGCTCGCCGGTATAGCGCCTTATCGACCAGGCGGCTATCCACCCCTTGCGCGTTTCTGAATGCGGTAAATTCCGCAGGCAACACGTAGGGCATCGTCTGCACGTTTTGCTCTTCTTCCGGCGATAGCGGCCTGTGTACCTCTACATAACGAATGCCATTCGGCTCGACAGAGAATTTCACCGGCTGGTTAATCACTTTTACCGGCGTCCCCGTTCTGACCTGCGCAAATAACGCTTTGATGTCCGGCGCGTTCATGCGAATGCAACCGGAACTCACGCGCAGACCCACGCTATCCGGCGCGCTGGTGCCATGAATGAGATATTCCCCATTACCGTGCGCCAGACGCAGCGCATAGCGTCCCAGCGGGTTATTTGGCCCGGCAGGGATCACCGGTGGCAGCGTGATCCCCCGCTCAAGCGAACGTTGGCGTATGCCCGCCGTCGGCGTCCACGTCGGGTTGGGGATCTTTTGCCCTATCCGGGTGTCCATGACGGGAGTTTCCAGCCCCTGCAAACCGATGCCGATGGGATACACCTGAACGCGGTTTTCTCCCGGCGGGTAATAATACAACCGTAGCTCCGCGAGGTTGACGATAACGCCTTCCCTGGGCGCATCCGGCAATAGCATCTGCGAGGGAATGGTAATTAGCGTACCGGGCTTAGGCACCGGCGCAATCGTATTGTTCGCTTCAAGAATGAGCATCGCCGCCGTATCAAAACGCCGGGCGATAGCCTGCAGGTTTTTATCACCGTCCTGTACGGTATAGGTTTGATTCTGACCAATAAGACGGCTGCCTTCGGGCGGTAATGGATAATCAACCGCCCAGGCTGCCTGTAACGCGCTATACGCGCCGATAATAGTTAGCGTAATGAAAGACGCACGTTTCATACCAAACCTCCTGTATTCCTGGTGATGCCCTCTGCGACGACTGGTAGCGCTTCGCTTATCAGAACAACAAAATATACGCTCTGTCCACTCTGGATAAAGCGACGTCGCCGTCCGACAAAGGATTTGACATCAGGTAGAACGCTGTCTGTACAGTTTAGCTAAGAGTGGCGGCCTTAGCGCGAATTGCGCGAATCATTGCTTCCAGCCCCTGAGAACGAGAAGGCGTGAGGTGCTGCGTAAGCGCCATTTTTTCGAACCATGGCCGGACATCAAAATGCACAATATCCTGCGCCGTCATCTGGTGGTACAAAATAAATACCACCGCCATAAGGCCTTTAACGATCGCCGCGTCGCTGTCGCCCTGCAATTCGATAATGCCGTTGGCGTTTCGCCGCATCACGATCCACACCTGGCTCTGACAGCCATGAATCGTATTTTGCGGATTGCGATCCTGCGGATTTAACTCCGCCAGGCGCTGCCCCAACTCAATAATATATAAATATTTCTCTTCCCAATTAGCGCAACGCGTAAAGTTACGCAGCAATTTTTCTTTATCCGGTAGCGCAGCCATAAAACCTCACTGTTATCCCAATAAGCGGTGGATACGCGTTAATCCTGCCACCAGTCGGTCCACTTCTTCATGGGTGTTATACATCGCCAGCGAAGCCCGGCACATTGCCGGCACGCCATACCAGGCCATGAGCGGCATCGCGCAGTGATGCCCCGTTCGTACCGCGATGCCGTAATTATCAAGAAAGCTGCCGACGTCGTAAGCATGGTGTTTACCCAGATTAAACGCGATGACGCCCAACCGCTGTGCCGGACCATACAGCGTGATATCAGGCACCTGCGCCAGTTGCTCCAGCGCATAGCGCATCAGCATCTGCTCATAATCGCCAATCTTATCCAGTCCCAGCGACGTCACATAGTCAATTGCCGCGCCGAGACCGATGATGCCGCCAGTATTCGGCGTTCCCGCCTCAAAACGCCAGGGCGCTTTCGCCCATGTCGTTCCCTGCGTCAGGCTGACGGTCGAGATCATCGACCCGCCCCCTTCCCACGGCGGCATTTCTTGCAGCAACGCCTCTTTAACATACAGAATACCGATGCCGGTCGGCCCGTAAAGTTTATGGCCGGAGAAAACGTAAAAATCGCAGTCCAGCGCCTGGACGTCAACAGCATGGTGCATCACGGCCTGGGCGCCATCCACCAGCACTTTCGCCCCATGCTGGCGCGCCAGCGCAATCATGTCCGGCAGCGGGTTTTCCGTCCCCAGCACATTGGAAACATGGGTAATGGCCAGCAGTCGGGTCCGGTCATCGAACAGCGCAGCTAAGGTCTCCAGCCGCAGCGTACCGTCAGGATGCAATGGGATCACGCGCAGTTCAGCGCCTTTGCGCTCGCACAGCATCTGCCAGGGAACGATGTTGGCGTGATGCTCCATCTCGCTGATGATAATGTTATCCCCGGCGCGAATATTTTCCGTTCCCCAACTGTTGGCGACAAGGTTAATGCCCTCCGTCGTACCGCGCACGAACACCAGTTCTTCTGCGGAGCGGGCGTTAATAAACCGCGACGCCTGCTTACGCACATTCTCCATGCTTTCGGTCGCCTGCGCGCTTAACGTATGGATACCCCGATGTACCGCAGCATAGCCGTGACGGTAGAAGGCAGGTTCAGCGTCAATCACCTGATTAGGTTTTTGAGCGCTGGCTGCGCTGTCCAGGTAAGCCAGCGGCAGGCCGTTAACTTCACGCTGCAGTATGGGAAAATCCGCCCGTACTTTTTCTACAGGAAATGTCATACCAGGCCTCCAGGCAGTCGCTGGCCGATTCGCGCCAGCACCTGCTGTTTAAGGGCGCTATCATGGATAGCTTCCGTTAACTCTGCGGCAAACGCGTAAAGAATCATGTGCCGCGCCTCCTGCTGTCTGATGCCGCGTGATTGCAGATAAAACATCTGCTCATCGTCAATACGCCCGATCGTCGCGCCGTGGCTGCACTTCACGTCATCGGCATAGATCTCTAATTGCGGTTTGGTATCGACTTCAGCCAGTTTCCCCAACAACAGGTTATTATTGGTCATCTGGCCGTCGGTTTTAATGGCGTGTTGCGCCACGTTAATCAGGCCATTAAAAACCGCGCGTCCTTTGTCGCTGACGATGGTCTTGTGCAACTGGCGGCTGTTACAGTAGCCTTTGTTATGTTCCAGCCATGTCCGCGTATCGCAGACTTCATTTTTCACCGGCATCGCCAGACTATTCAGTCGAAGCGTCGCGTTTTCACCATTCAGTTGTGAGCTGCTGTGGTGACGTAGTACTGCGGCGCCCAGCAGAAAACTGTGGCTAAACGCCGAGGCGTCAGTCGCCAGCAGAAGATCGTTATGCGCAAAGTGATAGCTGGACGCATTTTCAAACGCCAGTTTGATATGGCGCAGTTGCGCATTGTCTGCAACGTTCATCGTCAGACGCGCGCCGGTAAAATGTTTTGCCGCTGTAAGGCTGACATAATGCTCAATAACCGTCGCTTCCGCGCCTTCCGCCAGCGCCAGATGATGGCGATAATGCGCGGTATTCAGCTCGTCGCCATCCACGCCCTGCGTGATATGCATTAACAGTAGCGGCCTGGTCGGACGCTGATTTCGCCGTACCTGTATATACGTGACACATTGCGCCAGGCTTTCCGTCAGATGCAGAAAAACCTCGGGATGTACCGGCGCGGCAAGCGTCTGGCGCTCATCCCTGACGCTAACGTCAAATCCGCTGTTTTGCGTGCTATCACTGAGCTCTGGCATAAACCGACCATCGACAAACACCAGCCGCACGGCATCGATTTGCAGCGCCAGCGCATCACGCTGTGCGGCGCTGATAGTCGCACACTGCTGGATAAACTGGCTATGGGTTAAGCCCTCCAGCGGCGTGTATTTCCAGTCTTCATGTTTACGCGTCGGCAATCCCAGACGTAACATCTGTTGTAAATGTTGTCTTGCCTGCTCAGTTCGACTTTCTCCTTTTTCTTCAAAGAGATGCTGCCATTGCTGTAGCGCTTTACTGCTGTTCGGTAAGCCAGCCATAACCCTGCTCCTCCAGTTGTTTGACCAGAGTAAAATCGCCGGATCGGACAATTCGCCCCTGATAGAGGACATGGACGTAATCAGGCTTGATGTAGTCCAGTATGCGCTGATAGTGGGTCACGATAATAAAAGCGCGTTTATCGTCGCGTAACGCGTTGACGCCTTCCGCCACAATTTTCAACGCATCGATATCCAGTCCGGAGTCAGACTCATCAAGGATGCACAGTTCCGGCTCCAGCACCGCCATTTGCAAAATATCATTGCGCTTTTTCTCCCCGCCGGAAAAACCGACGTTTACCGAACGGGTCAGTAAATCTTCCGGCATTTTCAGCAATGCGATCTTTTCTTCCATCCGATCCTGAAAATCAAAGCGATCCAACGACGCCTGCCCGCGGTAGGCGCGCACGGCATTCAGCGCGGTTTGCAGGAAAAACTGGTTACTGACGCCGGGGATTTCTACCGGGTACTGGAAGGCCATAAAAATCCCTTCGCCCGCCCGTTCCTCCGGCGACAGTTCAAGCAGATCTTTACCCTTGAACGTAACCGAGCCGCCGGTGACCTCATAATCTTCACGTCCCGCCAGGGTGGCGGAGAGCGTGCTTTTCCCGGAACCGTTCGGCCCCATAATGGCGTGAACTTCGCCGGGGCGAATCTCCAGATTCAGGCCACGCAAAATCGCTTTTTCTTCCACACTGACCTGTAAATCTTTAATGCTTAACATGGGTTTTCCTTCATCATTAACCGACGCTGTGCTCAAGGCTAATCGCCAGCAGTTTTTGCGCTTCAACGGCAAACTCCAGCGGCAGTTCCGAGAAAACGTCTTTACAGAAACCGTTGACGATCATCGAAATAGCGTCTTCTTCGCTGATACCGCGTTGCAAACAATAGAAAAGCTGATCTTCACCGATGCGTGATGTTGTCGCTTCGTGCTCCAGCTGCGCGCTGTTATTGCGGCATTCAACATACGGGAACGTATGCGCGCCGCAGTCCGCGCCAATCAACATGGAGTCGCATTGGGTGAAATTTCGGGCGTTGGTCGCCGTCGGCATAATTTTTACCAGCCCACGGTAGCTGTTCTGGCTGTGGCCGGCGGAAATGCCTTTTGAGATAATGGTTGAGCGCGTGTTTTTACCGATATGGATCATTTTGGTGCCGGTGTCAGCCTGCTGATGTCCACTGGTCAGCGCAACGGAATAGAACTCGCCGATAGAATTATCACCGCGCAGAATGCAGCTCGGGTATTTCCAGGTAATCGCCGAACCGGTTTCCGACTGGGTCCACGACATCTTGCTGTTTTCCCCTTCGCACAACGCCCGCTTGGTCACAAAGTTCAGAATGCCGCCCGTATTGTTGTCGCCCGGGAACCAGTTTTGTACGGTGGAATATTTTACTTCAGCATCTTTATGGATGATGACTTCCACTACCGCGGCGTGTAGCTGATAACTGTCGCGTACGGGCGCGGAGCAGCCTTCGATATAACTCACATAGCTGCCTTCATCCGCCACCAGAATCGTGCGCTCAAACTGACCGGTTTTCTCAGCGTTAATGCGAAAATAGGTGGATAACTCCATTGGGCAACGCACGCCTTTGGGAACATAGATAAATGTCCCATCGGAAGCGACTGCCGCATTCAGCGCGGCAAAAAAGTTATCGTTCCCCGGCACGACGGTGCCAAGATATTTCCTGACCAGGTCAGGGTGATCGTGTATCGCTTCGCCAAAAGAACAGAAAATAATGCCCTGTTCCGCCAGTTTTTCACGGTATGTGGTCGCTACGGAGACCGAATCAAAAATCGCATCGACGGCGACCTCTTTCCCTTCGCGAACCGGAACGCCAAGCTGCTCGAAGGCGTCTTCAACCTCTTTACTCAAAAAGGTATTCGCGCCCGTTTGCTGTACGGCTCCCGGCTGGGAAACGCAGCTATCGTCGCAGTTTCCGCATGATGGCGCAGAGTAATAGCTGTAGTCCTGATAGTTCAGTTTATCGTAGTGCGCCTTCAGCCAGTGCGGTTCATCCATGTCCAGCCAGGCTCTATAGGCATTGAGACGAAATTCCAGCATCCACTCTGGTTCGTTACGCTTTGCGGAAATCGCGCGCACCACCTCTTCGCTGATGCCTTTTGCCAGTTCATCAGTGGGTAATTGCGTGAAAAATCCTTCTTTGTAATTAAGGCGTCCGCCTGTCCAGATGCCGACCTCTTCCGTTGCTTCAGTATTACGAGACATAGTACCGCCTATACCCCAAAACTTTCGCCGCAGCCGCATTCATTCTGGGCTTTGGGGTTATGAAATTTAAATAACTGGTTCAGCCCTTCCTGTACGTAATCCACTTCTGTTCCGTCAATAAAAGGCATCGCCTGTAACGGTGCGAAAAGCTTTGCGCCTTCGGCTTCAAAAACCAGATCGTCTTTATCCGGCTCCCGAACGGTATCCAGAACATAGCCAAATCCGGCACATCCCGTCTGTTTTACGCTTAACCGCACGCCCAACATGCCCGGCTGCTTTGCTGCCAGTTCACGTATGTGCGCTGCCGCCGCTGGCGTTAGCGTCAGCCCTTGCCAGGGGAAGTCCTCCGGGTTAAACGTGCCTGAATGCAATTCCATAGAGTTACCTCGCGTTCTAAATCACCAGGATATAACAGCATGTTAGTGATAATGATTATCACTTCAACCCCTTAACCGCAGGGGCTTTCCAACAAATGGTTATATTGAGCGCCTTTTATTAAGCATAGACCCTGTCCGTCAGGTCATACGACAGACAAAAAATCGATTAACTTCTTGATAAGTAATGATTTATAAAATATTAACCGTTCTGACAGGTCAAAAACGAAAAGATGTATAGAAAATGACTATTTAATTAATAGGCTGTCGACATTGCCGGGCGGCGAGGTCAGAACCCCACTTTTTGTATGGATACCTGGCGTTGCGCTCTTTATAATCCGCTGCGGTTCTATAACTCAGTTTGAGCTATAGGTTTATGTAAACTCTTTCCGGCATTTCAGGTGCTGAATGAGGCAAGAGGCTTAAAATATGGTTGTTACGCTCGCGTATATCGCACTTTTTTTGGTTTTCTCGTGGGTCATCTTGAGAATTAATCAAAAAAGCGATTCCCTGTCGAAAAGCGTTTTTATCGCTATTTTTTTAGGGGCTGTTATTGGTTTATCCCTGCATTTTATTTCAGCAAATCACACTAAAACTATTATCGAATGGTACAGCATCGTCGGCAATGGTTACGTCCACCTGTTAAAACTGGTCGCTATACCGCTAATTTTTATTTCTATTCTTTCCGCCATCAATAAACTGGAAAATAGTGCCGGCATCGGAAAAATGTCGCTGACGATCGTCGGATGCATGTTATGCCTGGTGATGGTTGCCGGTTTTATCGGATTACTGACCGCTCATGTGCTGGGGCTTGACGCCAGCGCTTTTGTGCACATGCCGTCAATGTTAACTACGGAAGAAGTCAATAAGACTGCCGCGGTGTCGATTCCCCAGTTAGTGACATCGCTGATTCCGACTAATATTTTTCTTGATCTTACGGGGGCCAGAAGTGTTTCCGTTATCGGCATCGTTATCTTCACGCTAATAGCGGGGATCGCCCTGTTAAAGGTCAAAAAAGAGGCGCCGGAAGAAGGTCAGAAATTAAGCGCAGGCATTAACGCTATTCAGATCTGGGTCATGAAGATGGTACGTATCGTTATTGCATTAACGCCCTATGGCGTCATGGCATTAATGACTACCGTATTTTCATCATACCGCCTTGAACAATTCGCCAGCTTACTTGGTTTTATCTGCGCCTGTTATATCGCGATTTTCATGATGTTTATCGTGCATGCCATCTTGCTGATCCTCAGCGGTAATAATCCAGCGCGTTATTTCAGAATGGTCTGGCCCGTCTTAACCTTTGCGTTTGTTTCCCGCAGCAGCGCAGCCTCTATCCCGCTGGCCATTTCCGCCCAGGAAAAATTTGGCGTACAAAGCACCATTGCCAATATTTCCGCCTCGTTTGGCTCCAGTATGGGGCAAAATGGCTGCGCCGGGATTTATCCGGCTATTATGGTAGCGATGATTGCGCCCACCATCGGCATTGATCCGCTCTCGCTGCATTTTCTGGCCGCGATGTTGCCTGCCATTGCGCTAGGGTCTATTGGCGTAGCCGGCGTCGGCGGCGGTGGTACGTTCGCGGCGCTGATTGTCCTGTCGACATTGAATTTTCCCGTTGCGCTGGTCGGTATTTTTATTGCCATCGAACCTATCGTTGATATGGCCCGCACGGCACTGAACGTTAACGGATCGATGATGTCAGGTGTGCTGGCTAACCGTATTTTGAATAATCATACGGCTGACGACATGCCAGCGGTTATTGACAGACCTTAGTTTTTTACGCGCCCGGAAAAGAAAAACCCTTAAGTCTGTTCAATACAGGCTTAAGGGTTCCGGCCCCATCCGGCGCTTATCTCCGGCACTCTTAATGGCTTAGCTCTTGAAGGGGCATAAGAATAATCTCATAAAGAGCGCGCGCCTTTTTAGCACAAATGGCGATCTGTATTTTTTTTAAACAAAATCAAGGGGGTTATCTATTACCGGGGGACAGTGTCTGGTGAGATCGCCTGGTAACATAGCCGGATGGCGGCTAACGCCTTATCCGGCCTACACAGACTTTATTAATGCACGCCCAACCGCCAGGCGAAATAGATCTCTTCTTTCAGTTCGGTTGCAGAGAGGGTGAGGAGATCGGCAAACTCTAACTCCAGCTGTTTTAAACGCTTCAAATACTGCGCGGGAGAAAGTTCGGTTTTATCACGGCGTAAAAATTCAATCGCCAGTTGGGTTGGGTCTAAATCAGTAGACATATCATCCTCGCTTATGTGTAAACGTGCACAGTATATCACCTTTTTCTGCGCACATTTTGACCAAAAGCAATATGCATCACACTTTTATGGTGACAACGTCACACAATCGCCGTAGTAAGGCGCGAAGAACAGCACAGACGTCCCTGTTCATCAAAGATCTCTATCTGCCAGACCTGATGGCGAGCCCCGGTATGCAACGCTTTACAGACGCCTCGTACGCGCCCCTGACGCGCCGACCGTACATGGTTGGCATTCACCTCCAGCCCCACCACCTTTTGCTCCCCCTGCGTACACAGATAGCCTGCGACCGAGCCGATACTTTCCGCCAGCACCACAGACGCTCCGCCATGCAGCAAGCCGAACGGCTGTTTGGTGCGATGATCGACGGGCATTGTCGCTTCCAGCGTATCGTCCCCAATACGCTCAAAGCGGATATCAAGCAGGCCAACCATATTCCCTTCCCCCATCGCATTAAGCGCATCGAGGGTCACTTCACGTTTCCAGATCAACCTATAATCTCCAGTAATGCCTGCAACGGGTGACGCACGCCCGTACCTTCAATGCGTTTAACCTGGCTTCGGCAGGAATAGCCGGTTGCCAGGCAACGGTTTCGCGGTAGACGTTGCATCGCCTGATGCCAGGATAGCTCATAAATTCCCAGCGAATTTTTATGATTGGTGAGTTCATGTCCATAAGTGCCCGCCATACCGCAGCAGCCTACGCTGACATTTTCCAGCTTCGCGCCAAAATGGGCAAAGATGGCGGCCCACTGCGCAGGCGCGCCGGGTAAAGCCGTGACTTCCGTACAATGGCCAAAAAAGTACCACGGTTCGCCGCTCACCTCGACGGACAGTCTTGCATTTATTTCCTGCGCCAGCCATTCATTCACCAGCAACACATGAAAATCGCCGCGCTGTTCGCCCAGAGCCAATTTGTATTCGTCGCGATAACACAGGACCAGCGCCGGATCGACGCCCACCATTGGCATCCCCAACGCGGCGATCCGATTAAGGAACTCAGAGGTTTTTTTCGCCGTTTTCGCAAAGCGATTAAGAAAACCTTTAATATGCTGCGCCTTACCATTCGGCGAGAACGGTAACAATATCGGCCTCCTGCCCAGTTTTTCCGCCAGGCGGATAAAGTCCGCCACGACCCGGGCGTCATAGTAGCTGGTAAACGGATCCTGAACCACCAGTACCGTTTTCGCTTTTTGCTCGGCGCTCATGCGTTCCAGTTGCTCAAGCGTCATATTGGCAGACGGATGGCCCACCAGTTGCTGTTGCAATGAAGGGGCAGAAAGCAGAGGTAAATCCACCATACCGATATGTTTTTTCGCCAGATTGCGAACCATCGGTTGGTTAATAAAAAAGTTAAAGGTCTTTGGCGCACGCGCCATCAGCGGCGCGTAGGTCTCGACCGTCGCCACCAGATGATCGCGTACCGGACGCAGATAACGCGTATGGTAAAGCTGTAAGAAACGTGAACGAAACTCCGGAACATCGATTTTAATCGGACACTGGGTCGTACAGGCTTTACACGCCAGACAGCCGGACATGGCCTCTTTAACTTCATGGGAAAAGTCATACTCGCCTTTGCGTTTGTGCCAACTATTCCGGGTGCGGGCAATCAGCGTGCGTAAGCTGGCGCGTTTTTCCGGCAACTCCTTTTCCAGCTTCAATGGATCGACGCCGCGATCGGCCAATAGACGGAGCCATTCCCGCACCAGCGTCGCCCGCCCTTTCGGCGAGTGGATCCGGTTAAGGCTAATTTTCATCGACGGGCACATCGGGCTTTTCGCATCGAAATTAAAGCACAGGCCGTTACCATTACACTCCATAGCGCCGCGCCAGGTCTGCCGTACCGCCAGCGGGATTTGCCGATCCCAGGTGCCGCGTTTTACCGCATCCACCTTCATCATCGGCGCCTCTATCCCTTGCGGCGGACAGATTTTACCCGGGTTAAGTCGATTATGCGGATCAAAAGCCGCTTTTATTTTGCGCAGCTCGCCATACAGAACTTCGCCGAAAAAGGCCGGGCTGTATTCCGCACGAAAACCTTTTCCATGCTCGCCCCACAACAGCCCGCCGTATCTGGCGGTCAGCGCGACGACCTCATCGGAGATCTGTTTCATCAACAGTTCCTGCTGCGGATCGCACATATCCAGCGCCGGACGCACATGCAGCACCCCGGCATCCACGTGGCCGAACATGCCGTAACTTAAGCCATGACCATCCAGCAGAGCGCGAAATTCGGCGATGTAATCGGCCAGATGTTCAGGCGGCACGCAGGTATCTTCCGCGAAAGGAATCGGTTTGGCAGCGCCTTTCGCATTACCCAGCAGCCCTACCGCTTTTTTACGCATCGCGTAAATACGCTCAATAGCCGTCAAATCGGTACAAAGTTGCCAGCCGATCACGCCCGCTTCCGCACGTGCCATCAGGCCATCCAGCCGATGGCACAGCGCCTCGACCTGTCCGTCAATAAGCGCTTCATCGTCACCCGCAAATTCCACGATATTCAGGCCAAGCATCTCTTTATCCGGCACATCGGTAATCAATTCGCTAACGGAGTGCCAGACAATATCTTCCCGCGCGAGGTTAAGGACTTTGGAATCGACCGTCTCGACGGATAAGGCGCGCGCATCAACCATAAAAGGGGCGTTACGCAGCGCGGAATCAAAGGAGTCGTATTTTACATTCACCAGACGGCGGACTTTGGGTATTGGGGTAATATCCAGCCGGGCTTCAGTAATAAACGCCAGCGTCCCTTCCGACCCCGTTAAGATGCGGGTAAGATCGAAGCGGGTCATGTCATCGTTAAAGACGTGGCGTAAATCGTAGCCTGTCAGGAAACGATTGAGCTTTGGAAAGCTATCGAGGATAAGTTGACGGTTTTCCAGGCAGGACTGATAGACGGTCTGATAGATGCGGCCTGGCATCGTCGTGTTTTCACCCAGCGTCCGGGCAAGCTCTACGGGCATCGATTGCGTGTCAAGGATATCGCCCCCCAACAATACGGCCCGTATGCCTAAGACGTGATCTGACGTTTTCCCATAGACCAGCGAACCCTGACCAGAGGCATCGGTATTAATCATACCGCCAAGCGTGGCGCGATTACTGGTGGAAAGTTCCGGCGCAAAAAAATAGCCATACGGCTTTAACGCCTGATTAAGCTGATCTTTTATCACCCCCGCCTCTACCCGCACCCATCCCTCTTCAGGATTAATTTCAATAATGCGGTTCATATAGCGGGACATATCAACAATAATGCCCTGGTTTAGCGCCTGGCCATTCGTGCCAGTACCGCCGCCTCGCGGGGTAAATATCAGCGACGTAAAGCGCGGCTCCGCCGCCAGACGGGCAAGAAGCGCGACATCCGCCGTAGAACGGGGAAACACAACAGCATCGGGAAGAAGCTGGTAGATACTGTTATCGGTCGACATTGTCAGACGGTCGGCATAGCTGGTTGCCGTATCGCCCGTAAACCCTTGCTGCTCCAGCGCCTGCAAAAAATTGAGCACCAGCTGAACGACGCCGGGTGCCTGAGAAATTTGTGGAATCATTATATTGACCTTTTCCTGCGGTCTATGTTGTGAACGGTGGCGCCCAACCCGGCGAGCGCGAGCGGTCTACGCACAGGAAGGGATGCTTAATCGTTTGCGTGTTGCGTTATTTGTTGTATCACATTTTTTTCCTGTGCGCCCAACAGAATTACATGCAGAATCGGCCTGTTAAAAACCGCTGAAATTGCTCATCATTATAGGGTGTGGTTTGCATGTTCACGTCGCGCCAACGTTCTGGCGCAAAGACAAAGGTGAAAGTATTTATGGTAAATGTTCGTCAGCCCAGGGATATTGCGCAAGTGCTGCTATCGGTGCTGTTTTTAGCCATCATGATTGTGGCCTGTTTGTGGATAGTACAGCCTTTTATTTTGGGGTTTGCATGGGCAGGTACGATTGTTATCGCGACCTGGCCCGTTTTGCTGAAATTACAAAAAATATTGTGGGGCCGCCGCTCGCTTGCCGTGCTGGTCATGACGCTGCTGTTAGTGCTGCTCTTCGTTATTCCCGTCGCCTTGCTGGTGAACAGCATTGTCGACGGTAGCGGCCCGCTCATCCATGCAGTGACCGGCGGCGATATGACGCTACCCGATCTGGCATGGTTAAATAATATTCCGTTGGTTGGCGCCAAACTGTATGCCGGATGGCATAGCCTGCTGGATATGGGCGGTAGCGCTATTATGGCGAAAGTGCGGCCTTATATCGGCACAACCACGACCTGGTTTGTCGGTCAGGCGGCGCATATCGGACGCTTTATGATGCACTGCGCCCTGATGCTGTTGTTTAGCGCCCTGCTTTACTGGCGCGGCGAACAAGTGGCGATGGGAATACGCCATTTTGCCTGTCGTCTCGCGGCTAAACGCGGCGATGCGGCGGTTCTGCTGGCTGCCCAGGCGATCCGCGCCGTGGCGCTTGGCGTGGTGGTCACCGCGCTGGTACAGGCGGTACTTGGCGGCATCGGGCTGGCGATTTCCGGCGTGCCTTACGCTACCCTGTTGACGGTAGTGATGATCCTTTCGTGTCTGGTTCAGTTGGGGCCGTTGCCGGTATTGATTCCAGCCATTATCTGGCTTTACTGGACAGGCGACACCACCTGGGGCACCGTGCTGCTGGTTTGGAGCGCCGTCGTCGGCACTCTGGATAACGTGATTCGCCCGGTACTCATCCGCATGGGCGCCGATTTACCGCTGCTTCTGATCCTTTCCGGGGTAATCGGCGGCCTGATTGCATTCGGTATGATTGGTCTGTTTATTGGACCGGTGCTTCTGGCCGTGACCTGGCGTTTGTTCTCCGCATGGGTACATGAAGTTCCGGCGCCGACGAATGAACCAGAGGAGATCCTTGAAGAGTTGGATGATATCGAGGAAGCCAACAAGCAGTCATAATCCCGTCGGGCGGCATTGCCGCCCAATGCTTTAGCGACGTTTATCAATTCAACGCACACCCCATTTTGATTCGCCCGTCTGTTCCCCGCCGCATCTCATTTCTGTCGCAAATCCGTTACAGTTTTTAAACTATTGAGACGAATCTGATCGACGCAAAAAGTGCTCATGCCTACTATTAGCACACGGTTATAAATCAACACATTGATTTATAAGCATGGAAATCCCCTGAGTGAAACAACGAATTGCTGTGTGTAGTCTTTGCCCGTCTCCTACGATGGGCTTTTTTTTTAACTTTTTTCGCTGCATTGTTACATAAGCCAGCTCCCGTTTCCCTTCAACACCGCGATATCTGCAACGAACAAATAATATTGCACAAAATAGTGTGATTCTGTTCAAGTCGAAACGGTGTCGGTGGTGCTATTTATAGCATCACTTTTTTCATATAAAAGCCTAAAAAATGATGAACGCGTTAGAACTACAAGCACTACGGCGTATTTTTGATATGACGATTGAAGAATGCACAATCTATATCACCCAGGATAATAATTCGGCAACCTGGCAACGATGGGAAGCTGGCGACACTCCCATCTCTCCAGAAATCATTGCCAGGCTGAAGGAAATGAAAGCCAGGAGACAGCGACGAATTAACGCCATTGTTGACAAAATAAATAACCGCATCGGCAATAATACAATGCGTTACTTCCCTGATTTATCTTCTTTTCAGTCCATTTATACAGAGGGTGATTTTATCGAGTGGAAAATTTATCAATCTGTTGCTGCCGAACTTTTCGCACATGATCTGGAGCGGCTGTGTTAGACGTAAACTTTATCGCCGCATCGTATTGATACCGGATAGAAAACCACACAATCACGACATTGACTTGTCACCCTATCCAATATGCTTCCTGCCTGTGTATACCACTGTAACTTTCAGGCGGCATCTCTGAGTCAGATAATATGAAAAATCGTTATTTCCCTACCGCTGTAGGGTTGTATTTTAATTACTTTGTACATGGCATGGGGGTTATCCTGATGAGCCTGAACATGTCATCGCTTGAACAGCAATGGCATACCAGTGCCGCAGGCGTATCTATTGTGATCTCTTCGCTTGGTATTGGCCGGCTAAGCGTTTTGTTAATCGCCGGTATGCTTTCCGATCGCTTTGGTCGCCGTCCTTTTATCATTCTGGGGACCGCCTGTTACCTGATTTTTTTCATTGGCATTCTTTATGCTCAGACGATTTTTGTCGCTTATGCCTGTGGCTTTTTAGCGGGTATGGCCAACAGTTTTTTGGATGCAGGTACCTATCCCAGTTTGATGGAAGCCTTCCCTCGCTCCCCCAGTACGGCAAATATTCTGATCAAAGCATTTGTCTCTGGCGGGCAATTCTTGTTGCCCATTATTATCAGTTTATTAGTCTGGGCTAATATGTGGTTTGGCTGGTCCTTCCTGCTTGCCGGGGCGATCATGCTTATTAATGCTCTGTTTTTATTACGCTGTCCTTTTCCACCCTATCCTGGTCGGATATTGAAGCCCAAAATCTCGCAAGCGCCTGTCGCAGGCGTACATCATTGCTCCCTCATCGATCTTATCAGCTACACCCTTTATGGCTATATCTCGATGGCAACCTTTTACCTTATCAGCCAGTGGCTGGCGCAGTATGGACAGTTCGTCGCAGGAATGTCGTATACCCAATCCATCAAACTGTTAAGTATTTATACCTGCGGCTCGCTACTGTGCGTTTTTATAACCGCCCCGCTGGTCAGAAAAACAATTCGCTCTACCACATTATTGATGTTTTATACCTTTATCTCTTTTATTGCGCTTCTGACGGTCTGCCTGCATCCTCAGGCCTATGTTGTTATGATCTTCGCATTCGTCATTGGATTCTCTTCCGCCGGTGGCGTAGTACAAATCGGCCTGACGCTGATGGCGGCCCGTTTTCCACAGGAGAAAGGTAAAGCGACCGGCATTTATTACAGCGCCGGCAGTATCGCGACGTTCACTATTCCGTTGATCACAGCGCGGATTTCAGAAATGAGCATTGCACATATTATGTGGTTTGATACCGGTATCGCCGCAGTGGGATTTCTCCTCGCACTGTTCATCGGTTACCGAAGTCGGGCTGAATCACAACATCACGCTGAAGCAGCGTCAGCTGCGCAATAAATGTTAGCGTGCCAACTGCAATATTATTGCCTTGCTATGCAAAATAAAACGTTAGCCATTATCACCGGGAAACAAAAAATGTAATTTTCGTGTTAATTATTATTCATTATCTTCACACTTATCAGAAAAATTGCGATGAGCATCACGAGTTATATGTATTAAACAACAAATTCGCAGCAATTTTTATATTTCCTGGCTAACAAATGAAATGCTATCAATGCAATAAACCTAGCATTTTAAACGCCATGTTATGTACATATAACGACAGTACCGAATTATAGTGTTACTGAACAATCGCTGCATGTAGTAAAGCAGTAATAAGCAGGACATTGAATCAAACCATCAGCAAGGAGCTGTGAACAAATGTCTCAGAACAAGGCTCGCAACATGCCATATTTGCTGGCTGTTATCTGCATTTATTTTAGTTACTTTCTCCACGGCATGAGTGTTATTACACTAGCCCAGAACATGACCTCCCTTGCACAGAAATTCTCCACGGATAGTGCCGGTATCGCCTATTTAATCTCTGGCATTGGTCTTGGCCGTCTGGTCAGTATTTTATTCTTTGGCGTACTGTCCGATAAATTTGGCCGTCGGGCAATAATACTGCTTGGCGCCGTACTATATATGCTGTTTTTCTTCGGTATTCCCGCCAGTCCTAATCTGATGATCGCTTTCATATTAGCGGTATGTGTCGGCGTGGCGAACTCCGCGCTGGATACCGGCGGATACCCTGCATTAATGGAGTGTTTTCCCAAAGCATCGGGCTCGGCAGTTATTCTGGTTAAAGCGATGGTCTCTTTTGGGCAAATGATTTATCCCCTTATTGTCAGCGCCTTGTTAGTCAACCATATCTGGTACGGCTACGCGGTGGTAATCCCCGGTATCCTTTTCGTCCTCATCACGTTGATGCTGTTGAAAAGCCGCTTTCCCAGCCAACTTGTCGATGCCAGTATTGCGAAAGAATTACCCCAGATGAACAGTACTCCCCTCGTCTGGCTGGAAGGCGTAGCTTCCGTTTTATTTGGCGTCGCCGCGTTCTCAACCTTCTATGTGATTGTGGTCTGGATGCCTAAATATGCGATGGCCTTCGCCGGAATGGCGGAATCCGACGCGCTGAAAACCATCTCTTATTACAGTATGGGATCGTTGGTTTGCGTGTTTATTTTTGCCGCATTGCTGAAAAAAATGGTTCGCCCTATCTGGGCCAATGTTTTCAATGCCGGGCTGGCGACACTCACCGCTGCGGCAATTTACCTGTATCCCTCTCCACTGATCTGTAATGCTGGCGCCTTCGTGATTGGTTTTTCCGCTGCTGGAGGTATTTTACAATTAGGTGTATCGGTAATGTCGGAATTTTTCCCTAAGAGTAAAGCTAAAGTCACCAGTATATATATGATGATGGGGGGCGTAGCTAACTTTATTATTCCACTGATCACCGGTTATCTCTCTACTATTGGCCTGCAATATATCATTTTGTTAGATTTTGCCTTTGCACTACTGACATTTATCACCGCCATTATTGTATTTATTCGCTATTATCGCGTATTTAAGATCCCGCAAAACGATGTCCGATTTGGCGAGCGTTATTTCCAGTAAAAATGTTAACGATGCGCAACAGGCATGCGCCCTGCTCTGCACTGTCCACTTATTAAGGAGTATAAAATGGATGTTACCGCAAAATATGAATTAATTGGTCTTATGGCGTATCCTATCCGTCATAGCTTATCGCCCGAAATGCAAAACAAAGCGTTAGAAAAAGCGGGGCTACCGTATACCTATATGGCTTTCGAAGTGGATAACACGACGTTTGCCAGCGCCATTGAAGGACTGAAAGCATTAAAAATGCGCGGTACGGGCGTCTCCATGCCAAACAAACAGCTCGCGTGTGAGTATGTCGATGAATTAACGCCAGCAGCAAAACTGGTTGGCGCTATCAACACCATTGTTAACGATGACGGCTATCTACGCGGCTACAACACGGATGGTACGGGCCATATTCGGGCAATTAAAGAAAGCGGTTTCGATATTCGGGGAAAAACCATGGTGCTGCTCGGCGCGGGAGGCGCGGCTACCGCCATTGGCGCCCAGGCAGCCATTGAAGGCATTAAGGAAATTAAACTGTTTAACCGTAAAGATGACTTTTTCGAAAAAGCGGTTGCCTTTGCGAAGCGGGTGAATGAAAACACCGATTGCGTCGTTACCGTCACCGATCTTGCCGATCAGCACGCTTTTACTGAAGCGCTTGCCAGCGCAGATATTCTGACGAACGGCACCAAAGTTGGCATGAAACCATTGGAGAACGAATCCCTGATCGGCGATGTTTCCCTGCTCCGCCCTGAATTGCTGGTCACCGAATGTGTTTATAATCCGCATATGACAAAGTTATTGCAGCAGGCGCAACAAGCTGGTTGCAAAACAATTGATGGTTACGGCATGTTGTTATGGCAAGGAGCCGAACAGTTTGAACTGTGGACAGGAAAAGCGTTTCCATTGGACTATGTGAAGCAGGTGATGGGATTCACAGCCTGACCGGTAAAATTATAATTGCGACGAATGACAATGAAGGGTACCAAATGAAAACCGTAACTGTAAGAGATCTCGTGGTTGGCGAAGGCGCGCCAAAGATCATTGTGTCGCTAATGGGAAAAACCATTACCGATGTGAAATCGGAAGCACTCGCCTACCGTGAAGCGGATTTCGATATTCTGGAGTGGCGCGTTGACCATTTTGCCAACGTGACAACGGCGGAAAGCGTACTTGAGGCCGCCGGCGCCATCCGGGAGATTATTACCGATAAACCCTTGCTATTTACCTTCCGCAGCGCGAAAGAAGGCGGCGAACAGGCGCTAACCACCGGACAGTATATCGCTCTGAATCGTGCAGCGGTTGACAGCGGTCTGGTCGATATGATCGATCTTGAGCTTTTTACCGGCGACGATGAGGTGAAAGCCACCGTCGGCTATGCTCATCAACACAATGTTGCGGTGATCATGTCTAACCATGATTTTCATAAAACGCCCGCAGCGGAAGAGATTGTTCAGCGTCTGCGTAAAATGCAGGAACTGGGCGCCGATATTCCGAAGATCGCCGTCATGCCACAGACTAAAGCCGATGTCCTGACCTTACTTACCGCCACTGTAGAAATGCAGGAGCGCTATGCGGATCGTCCGATTATTACCATGTCGATGTCGAAAACCGGGGTAATATCTCGTCTTGCCGGCGAAGTGTTCGGTTCTGCAGCAACGTTTGGCGCGGTGAAAAAAGCATCTGCGCCGGGACAAATATCGGTAGCCGATCTGCGTACCGTATTAACTATATTGCACCAGGCGTAATACTTTATCGTGTGGCGGAATATTCTCTTTCTGCCACAATAAAATAAATAGTTATCTGATATGAATATGTTCCATATTCATTGAAAGCCGCTGTCTTTATTACCTTAACACGGTTATATCGATATTGCTTTCAGGGATAATAGTGGAGTAAATATGAAAATCAATAAGCCATCACGCATTAATGGCCGCGTTCCCGTGCTCTCTGCACAAGAAGCAGTAAATTATATCCCGGACGAGGCCACTTTATGTATTCTGGGCGCAGGCGGCGGCATTCTCGAAGCGACAACATTAATTACCGCACTGGCAGATAAATATCAAACAACCCAGTCACCACGAGATTTATCTATTATTAGCCCTACCGGATTAGGTGACCGCGCCGATCGCGGCATCAGCCCGCTGGCGCAGGAGGGATTGGTAAAATGGGCGCTATGCGGACATTGGGGGCAATCTCCCCGTATTTCTGAACTGGCTGAACAAAATAAAATCGCCGCCTATAACTACCCACAAGGCGTATTAACCCAGACGCTGCGCGCCAGTGCCGCACACCAGCCGGGTATTCTGAGCGATATCGGTATTGGTACCTTTGTCGACCCTCGCCAACAGGGCGGAAAATTAAACGACGTGACTAAAGAAGATCTCATTAAGCTGGTAGAGTTCGATAATAAAGAATATCTCTATTATAAAGCGATAGCGCCTAATGTGGCTTTTATCCGCGCCACCACCTGCGACAGCGAAGGCTATGCATCATTTGAAGATGAGGTGATGTATCTTGATGCGCTGGTGATCGCCCAGGCCGTTCACAATAATGGCGGTATTGTAATGATGCAGGTGCAGAAAATGGTAAAAAAAGCCACGCTGCATCCAAAATCCGTGCGTATTCCCGGCTATCTGGTGGATATTGTGGTTGTCGACGCCGACCAGACGCAACTCTATGGCGGCGCGCCGGTGAACCGATTTATCTCCGGGGATTTTACTCTTGATGACAGTACCCAGCTTACCCTGCCCCTTAATCAGCGCAAGCTGGTAGCCCGACGCGCGCTGTTTGAAATGCGTAAAGGCGCGGTAGGCAATGTGGGCGTAGGCATTGCCGACGGTATTGGTCTGGTCGCTCGCGAGGAAGGCTGCGCCGATGACTTCGTGCTGACCGTGGAAACAGGCCCGGTGGGCGGTATTACCTCTCAGGGCGTGGCCTTCGGTGCCAATGTCAATACCCGCGCGATCCTTGATATGACCTCACAATTTGATTTTTATCACGGCGGTGGGCTCGATGTCTGCTATTTAAGTTTTGCCGAAGTGGATCAACACGGTAATGTCGGTGTACATAAATTCAACGGCAAAATTATGGGCACCGGCGGGTTTATCGATATTAGCGCAACGTCGCAAAAAATTATTTTCTGCGGAACTCTGACGGCCGGAAGTTTAAAAACTGAAATTACCGATGGCAAATTAAATATTCTGCAGGAAGGTCGCGTCAAAAAATTCGTCAGCGAACTGCCGGAAATTACGTTCAGTGGAAAAATTGCGCTTGAGCGCGGGTTAGATGTGCGTTACATCACTGAACGTGCGGTTTTCACTCTCAAACAAGATGGCCTGCATTTAATTGAAATTGCGCCTGGCGTCGATCTGCAACGGGATATTCTTGACAAGATGGATTTTTCACCGGTTATCTCACCAGATTTAAAACTGATGGACACAAGATTATTTACCGATAGCACTATGGGATTCACGCTTCCTGACGCAACACATTAAAAGGAGTACAAATATGGATTTTTCATTAACTGAAGAACAAGAACTATTACTGGCCAGTATTCGCGAGTTAATCACCAGCAATTTTCCGGAAGAGTATTTCCGTACCTGCGATCAAACGGGCACCTATCCCAAAGAATTTATGCAGGCGCTGGCGGAAAACGGTATTTCGATGCTGGGCGTCCCGGAAGAATTCGGCGGCATTCCGGCTGACTATGTAACGCAAATGCTGGCGCTGATGGAAATCTCAAAATGCGGCGCTCCGGCCTTTTTGATTACCAACGGCCAATGCATTCACAGTATGCGCCGTTTTGGTTCCGCAGAACAACTGCGTAAAACAGCAGAAAGTACTCTGGTCACCGGCGATCCAGCATATGCGCTAGCCTTAACAGAACCTGGCGCGGGCTCTGATAATAATAGCGCCACAACAACCTGGACGCGTAAAAACGGCAAGGTTTATCTTAACGGCCAAAAAACATTTATCACCGGTGCAAAAGAATATCCTTACATGCTGGTTCTGGCGCGCGATACGGAGCCAAAAGATCCTAAAAAAGCGTTCACGCTTTGGTGGGTGGACTCAAATAAACCGGGCATAAAGATTAATCCGCTGCACAAAATTGGCTGGCACATGTTGAGTACATGCGAAGTTTATCTCGATAATGTCGAGGTGGACGAAAGCGACCGGGTCGGTGAAGAAGGCATGGGTTTCCTCAATGTCATGTACAATTTTGAAATGGAGCGTTTGATTAATGCGGCGCGCAGTACAGGTTTCGCCGAATGCGCATTTGAAGATGCCGCCCGTTACGCCAACCAGCGTATCGCCTTTGGTAAACCCATCGGCCATAACCAGATGATCCAGGAAAAGCTGGCGTTAATGGCCATCAAAATCGAAAACATGCGCAATATGGTGTTGAAAGTCGCCTGGCAGGCCGATCGGGAAGAGTCACTGCGTACCAGCGCCGCGCTGGCTAAACTGTACTGCGCACGCACAGCGATGGAAGTGATTGACGATGCGATTCAGATTATGGGTGGGCTTGGTTATACTGACGAAGCCCGTGTCTCCCGCTTCTGGCGCGATGTTCGCTGCGAACGTATCGGTGGCGGCACGGATGAAATTATGATCTATGTGGCAGGACGCCAAATTCTGAAAGACTATCAGAACAAGTAAGGATCGTACCGGAACGTCTTATTCGGCCTGACTGCTTTACGGCATCAGGCCGAATAAATCAGATAAATTTCGCCGTCAGGTATTTGGCAGCAAATACGCCTGCTCAACCAGACTATTTTTAAATTGCTTACGATAATCGTTGGGAGAACATCCTACATGCCGCATAAACAATTTGGCAAAATGGTCCACATTTTCATATCCTACCCGCCATGAAATTTCTGCCAGTGGCGACTCAGTGTTTGTCAGCGCAAACTTGGCCTCGGTCATACGTCGTTGAATAACATAGTTGATAGGGGATATATGATATTCTTTGGCAAATTCATGGCATATATAACTGACGCTGGCACGAAATTTTTTCGATAGCTGGTCAAGCGTGATTTTTTCACGATAATTATTATTGAGATAAACAAGCACATCCTTAATTAATACATCTTTTTTAATGTAGCCTTGTTCAGAACGATAGGCATTTTTAAAATTTTCATAGTAAAGTGCGGTCAGAGTGTAAGCAAATGCATCGTATACAGAGGAAGCCAATACGTTTTTCCCCTGCGGAAGTAACACGCTTAATTCATTAAAGATACTTTTAATGACCTCTTTCCCCTGAACCACGGAAACCACCGGACAGGAATGACTCTGCAATAGTTGGTTTTCTTCCCAACCTGGAAAACAAAACCCATACAGCGCACAGGTATAGGTGGTAGCCGGCGAATTGCTGTCGGATGCTACAGCGTGTAGCCGCCCCCGCTCAACGACGACAATATCGTCCGCATGCGCGACGTAGAGTGAAGAGTCAATAATTAACCTGGCTATCCCTTTTTTGACGTAAATAAGCTCTGTTTCATTATCATGCATATGATGGCCAGACTCCCAGTTTGGATCATCGCTAATGACAAAACGTGAAAATCGAGGGGTCTTGTCCTGTTCAAAAATCGTCTCCGCGGCGGAGTCAAAACAGCGCTGATACATAATAACCTCTGTCAGGTTTAAAAAGATAACCAGGATAAAATAAAGCGAGCGTCAGTGTTGTACAACCGTGGAGATTACCAGCAAAACAAGATTATTCGTTCCGAATGCAAGATATTATGTTCTTTTGCAGACAGCTCAGATTACCTGTCGATAGCGTATTATCAGACAAAAATACATAGCCGACATATCTTTGATGTTTTCTTTTAACCTCACAGAAACAACATCGCACGTTTCATGTTAAAAAATGATGATATGCTTCGCACTTATTATTCTCACTACCGTATTTATATTTTTATGACGCCCTTTTCAGATGGTTGCTAACGATTCTCTGTTCGCAGATTTTTTGTGCAAGATTGTTGGCAAGGAAAACAGATTGACCCATCGTAAACCTCTTCAGACTGCCGCAGACTATTTTCAGTCAGATTTACGTTACTTATCCGCACGCGACTCACTGGAGATGCAATGAAAATAATAACCTGCTTTAAGTTGGTGCCTGAAGAACAGGACATTACCGTGACCCCGGAGCATTCGCTCAATTTTGATCGTGCCGAGGCCAAAATCAGCCAGTTTGATTTAAATGCACTTGAGGCCGCCGCGCAGTTAGCTGGCGATGGCGACGAGATCGCCGCGCTCATCGTCGGCGGCTCTCTGTTACAAAATTCAAAAGTCCGCAAAGATGTGTTATCCCGCGGGCCAGATGCGCTTTTTATGGTTCAGGATGCGCAGCTGGAGCACGCCCTGCCCAAAGAAACCGCGCTGGCGCTAGCATCCGCGGCGGAGAAAATCGGCTTTGACCTGCTGCTCTTTGGAGAGGGCTCCGGCGATATTTATGCCCAACAGGTGGGCCTGCTGACTGGCGAACTCCTGAAACTCCCCGTCATCAACGCAGTAAGCCATATTCAACGCGACGGCGACAAAATCATCGTTGAACGCACACTGGAAGAAGACGTTGAAATTATCGAGCTCACGCTGCCCGCGGTGCTTTGCGTGACCTCAGATATTAACGTTCCACGCATCCCGTCAATGAAAGCCATTCTCGGCGCCGGGAAAAAAGCCGTTACGTCGTGGCTGGCGAGCGATATCCACTGGACCCCAACCACGCCACTGGCGGAACTGGTCGCCATCTCGGTACCGCCGCAGACAGAACGCAAGCATATCATTCTCGATAACGATTCGCCGGAAGCCATTACCGCATTGGCCGACCATTTGAAAAAATCCCTGAACTAAACCCAACGGAGAAAAATTATCATGAATCATTTAGCTAACGTATGGGTATTTAGCGATAACGTAGAGCGTTATGCCGAATTAATGACCGGCGCGCGGCAGTGGGGAGAAAAAGTTTACGCCATCGTGCAAGGAAACACGGAGATCGACTACGTGAAAGCGCTTGGCGCTGATGAGATAGTCATTCTTGAATCGCATACGGATTTGCAGCGCGTGGAAAACTATGCCGAAACGCTGGCCTCGTTATTAGGCGACCAAAATGGGCTGCTGCTCATGGCGGCGACCAAGCGCTGTAAAGCGCTGGGCGCCCGGCTGAGCATCCAGCTTGACGCCGTGATGGTGAACGACGCGACGTCTATTGACCTCCTCGACGGGACGCTACACGCAGAGCATCGCATGTACGGCGGACTTGCTTTCGGCAAAGAGAAATTAAACAGCCCGCAGGCGATTATTACGCTGGCACCCGGCGTGCTGGAACCCGCCGCCCCTCTCCCCGGTCATACTTGCCCGCAGACCACGCTGGCATATATTGCCCCACGCCACGAGGTATTGTGCCAGCAGCGGCGCGCGAAATCGTTAAGCAGCGTCGATTTGAGCAAAGCCAAACGGGTCATCGGCGTAGGACGAGGCCTGGCGGCGCAAAGCGATCTGGATATGGTGCATAAACTGGCGACCGTCCTCGGCGCAGAAGTGGGCTGTTCCCGCCCCATTGCGGAAGGTGAAAACTGGATGGAACGCGAGCGTTATATTGGCGTATCCGGCGTTCTGTTGAAATCCGATCTCTATCTGACGCTGGGCATTTCCGGCCAAATTCAACATATGGTGGGTGGAAACGGCGCAAAAATTATTGTCGCAATAAACAAAGATAAAAACGCGCCCATTTTCAATTATGCCGATTATGGTCTGGTGGGCGATATCTATAAGGTTGTTCCTGCCCTCATCGACCAGTTAAGCCGCTAATTCCTTTTTCAACGCACATCTCCCGTCGTCGATACGGCGGGAAAGGAGCATAAAGCATGTCGGATGATAAATTTGACGCTATTGTGGTGGGCGCAGGCGTAGCAGGAACGGTCGCTGCGTATGTGATGGCAAAAGCGGGACTGGATGTACTGGTTATTGAACGCGGAAACAGCGCGGGCAGCAAAAATATGACCGGTGGGCGGCTCTACGCTCACAGTATCGAAAGTATTATGCCGGGATTCGCAACGTCCGCCCCCATCGAACGTGTCGTTACCCGTGAAAAAATCTCCTTTTTAACCGAAGAAAGCGCCGTCACACTTGATTTTCACCGCGCGCCCCCTACTCCGCCCCTTACGTCATATACCGTACTGCGCAACAAACTGGACCCGTGGCTAATGGCGCAGGCGGAACAGGCTGGCGCGCAGTTTATCCCAGGTGTACGGGTCGACGCTCTGGTACGTGAAGGCAATCGCGTCACTGGCGTTCAGGCCGGGGATGATATTCTGGATGCGAATATTGTGATTCTCGCGGACGGCGTGAATTCCATGCTGGGCCGTTCGCTGGACATGGTGCCTGCCTCTTCTGCGCATCACTATGCCGTCGGCGTAAAAGAGTTGATTGGGCTCTCTCCGGCACTTATTGAAGAGCGCTTTAATCTGGCGTCCCATGAAGGCGCCGCCTGGTTATTCGCTGGCGCGCCCTCCAACGGGCTCATGGGCGGCGGGTTTCTTTATACCAACCGCGATTCGGTTTCTCTGGGGCTGGTATGTGGCCTGGGCGACATTGCTCACGCGACCAAAAGCGTACCGCAAATGCTGGAAGATTTTAAACAGCATCCGGCAATACGCCCTTTGATTCAGGGGGGAACACTGCTTGAATACTCCGCTCATATGGTGCCCGAAGGCGGCATAGCAATGATGCCGGAGCTGGCAAATGACGGCGTGATGATTGTCGGCGACGCCGCCGGTCTTTGCCTGAATCTCGGTTATACCGTCCGCGGCATGGATTTAGCCATCGCGTCCGCGCAAGCGGCCGCTCAAACCGCCATTGACGCTAAAGCGCGGCAAGATTTTTCCGCCGCGAGTCTTGCCGGTTACAAACGCGCGCTGGAGAAAAACGGCGTGTTACGCGATATGCGGCATTTCCGCAAACTCCCCGGATTAATGGAAAACCCACGGCTTTTTACCGAGTACCCGCGAATGGCGGCAAACATTGTGGGCGATCTGTTCACCGTTGATGGCGGTCCAGTCCCACCGTTGCGTAAAACTATCCTGTCACATGCGAAAAAAATTGGACTGGTGAATCTATTAAAAGACGGCATAAAAGGGGCTACGGCATTATGAGTTCGGACAATAAGGTGAATGTTGACGTCAAATTGGGCGTAAATAAATTTTACGTAGATGAAGGACACCCACATATCATTTTGCGCTCCTCGCCTGACATGCAGGAGTTTAATAAATTAATAAAAGCCTGCCCTGCCGGACTCTATAAGCTGGACGATGCGGGAAATATTCATTTTGACTCCGCGGGCTGCCTGGAGTGCGGGACCTGCAGGGTTCTCTGCGGCAATACTCTTCTCGAAAAATGGGAATACCCGGCGGGAACGTTCGGCGTTGAGTTTCGCTACGGCTGACGCTCTGAAACACCGGATAACGACGCTACGGCGTCTTATTCGGTTTGCCCCCGGAGATTACGTCATTTGTATTAATAGAGAACAAGTCAATGAGTGTTACATTAACGTTTGACGCCGCAAGGCGGAAAACCTATCGCGAGTCCGGCTACTGGGGCGATGCTTCACTGGGCGACTACTGGCGGCAAACCGCACGCGCCGTACCCGATAAAATCGCCGTGGTCGATAATCATGGCGCGTCCTGGACCTACGCCGCGCTCGACTACGCGGCAAGCCGCCTGGCAAACTGGTTACTGTCTCAGGGGATTCAACCGGGCGATCGCGTGGCCTTTCAGCTTCCGGGCTGGTGTGAGTTTACCCTCATTTATCTGGCCTGCCTGAAAACGGGCGCGGTATCTGTCCCGCTACTTCCCGCCTGGCGAGAAGCAGAGCTGGTTTGGGTGCTGAACAAATGTCAGGCTAAAATATTCTTCGCCCCCACCGTATTCAAACAGAATCGTCCGGTCGATCTTATCCTTCCGCTACAAAATCAACTGCGCCATCTGACGCATATTGTCGGCGTGGATAAACTGGCGCCTGCCACCACAGCGCTTGCGCTTAGTCAAATCATCGACCGCAGCGAACCGTTGCAGTCAGACATTAACATTCACGGTGATGAGCTGGCGGCAGTGCTGTTTACCTCCGGCACAGAAGGAATGCCGAAAGGGGTGATGTTGACCCACAATAATATTCTTGCCAGCGAACGGGCGTATTGCGCGCGGTTGAATTTAACCTGGCAAGATGTGTTCCTGATGCCTGCGCCACTGGGCCACGCCACCGGATTTTTACACGGCGTCACCGCGCCCTTTTTAATCGGGGCGCGTAGCGTATTGCTGGACATCTTTACCCCAGAAGCCTGCCTTACCTTATTAGCGCAGCAACGCTGTACCTGTATGTCAGGCGCGACGCCGTTTATTTACGATCTGCTTTGTGCCGTTGAGCAACAGCCTGCCGACCTCTCCTCACTGCGATTCTTCTTATGCGGCGGCACGACTATTCCCAAAAAGGTTGCCCGCGACTGCCAGCAGCGCGGTATCAAATTATTGAGTATTTACGGTTCTACAGAAAGTTCTCCACACTCGATGGTTAATCTGGGTGATTCGACTTCACGCATGATGAACACCGATGGTTATGCCGCCACCGGTGTAGAAATTAAAATCGTGGATGAAGATCGCAATACGCTTCCAGCAGGCCACGAAGGCGAAGAAGCCTCGCGCGGGCCGAACGTTTTTATGGGATACCTGGACGAGCCGGAACTTACCGCCCGCGCACTGGATAATGAGGGCTGGTATTACAGCGGCGACCTCTGCCGCATGGATGAAGACGGTTATATCAAAATTACCGGGCGCAAAAAGGATATTATTATACGTGGAGGTGAAAATATCAGCAGTCGCGAGGTGGAGGATATTTTATTGCAACACCCCCGCATACACGATGCTTGCGTCGTTGCTATGCCTGATGAACGCTTAGGCGAACGTTCATGCGCGTATGTAGTCTTAAAACCGCCGCACCTTTCGCTGACGCTGGAAGAGGTGATCGCTTTTTTCAGTCGAAAACGGGTAGCGAAGTATAAATATCCGGAACGGATCGTCATCGTAGAAAAACTGCCCAGAACCGCCTCTGGCAAATTGCAGAAGTTTCTGTTGCGGCAGGATATTATTGAGCGGCTGCGCCAGGAGCACACTGCGGTATAAATTGCCGGATGGCGACGTTAACGCCGCCATCCGGTATTACACTACTTCTTCAGTTCCGCCAGACTCAGCCAAGTCTGAACCACGGTGTCCGGGTTCAGCGACAGGCTGTCGATCCCCTCTTCCATCAGCCAGGCGGCAAAGTCTTCATGGTCGGACGGACCCTGACCACAAATTCCAACATATTTGCCCTGTTTTTTCGCCGCGCGGATCGCCATAGACAGCAGCGCTTTCACCGCGTCGTTACGCTCGTCAAACAGTTCAGACACCACGCCGGAATCGCGATCCAGCCCCAGCGCCAGCTGCGTCATGTCGTTAGAACCAATCGAGAATCCATCAAAATACTCGAGGAACTGTTCAGCCAGCAAGGCATTGGACGGGATCTCGCACATCATGATGATCTTCAGCCCGTTCTCGCCGCGTTTAAGCCCCTGGCGCGCCAGCTCTTCGATGACCGCTTTCGCCTGGTCGACCGTCCGCACGAACGGGATCATGATTTCGACGTTGGTAAGGCCCATATCGTTGCGCACGCGTTTCACCGCTTCGCATTCCAGCGCAAAACAATCGCGGAAACTTTCTGCGACGTAACGACCCGCGCCGCGGAAGCCCAGCATCGGGTTTTCTTCATGCGGCTCATAGCGTTCGCCGCCGACCAGGTTGGCGTATTCGTTGGACTTAAAGTCAGACAGGCGAACGATGACGCGTTTCGGGTAGAAGGCGGCGCCTAACGTCGCGATCCCTTCCGTCAGTCGACCAACGTAAAATTCACGCGGCGAGTCAAACCCTTTCATCATCTCACGAATGTCGTTTTGCAGCGCGGCATCCTGGTCGTCAAACTCCAGCAGCGCGCGTGGGTGAACGCCAATCATACGGTTAATGATGAATTCCAGTCGCGCCAGACCTACGCCTTCATTCGGCAGGCAGGCAAAGTCAAATGCCCTGTCCGGGTTGCCGACATTCATCATGACCTTCAGCGGTAGCTCTGGCATGGTGTCTACGCTGGAGCTTTTTACGCTGAAATCCAGCATGTCGGCATAAACATAACCGGTATCACCTTCTGCGCAGGAGACGGTTACTTTTTCGCCATCTTTCATGCGTTCGGTGGCGTCGCCGCAGCCGACTACCGCCGGAATGCCCAATTCGCGGGCGATAATCGCCGCGTGACAGGTGCGCCCGCCACGGTTAGTGACAATTGCCGCCGCTTTTTTCATGATCGGTTCCCAGTCCGGGTCGGTCATATCGGTGACAAGCACATCGCCAGGCTCAATACGGTTCATTTCGCCGATATCGTGAATAACTTTTACCGTACCTGCGCCGATACGATGACCAATGGCGCGACCTTCGGCAATGATTTTCCCCTGCGCATGTAGCGTATAACGCTCCATCACCTGGCCACGGGAGCGCACGGTTTCCGGACGTGCCTGCACAATAAAGAGCTTACCGGTATGACCGTCTTTCGCCCATTCGATATCCATCGGACGGCCATAGTGCCGCTCAATCTGCACCGCTTGTTTCGCCAGTTCCTGCACTTCTTCGTTGGTGAGCGAGAAAATGTCGCGCTGTTCCTGCGGCACATCTTCAATCTTCACTTGCTTGCCGTGCTCCTGGGTGGCGGCGTAAACCATGCGGATTTTTTTCGACCCCATGGTGCGGCGTACGATGGCCGGACGGCCTGCCGCCAGGGTTGGCTTATGGACATAAAATTCATCCGGGTTAACCGCGCCCTGCACCACCATTTCACCCAGTCCCCATGCCGAGGTGATAAAGACCACCTGGTCAAAGCCGGATTCGGTATCGATAGAGAACATCACCCCTGACGAGGCGAGATCGGAGCGAACCATCCGCTGCACGCCAGCGGAAAGCGCTACGCCGCGATGATCATATCCCTGGTGAACGCGATAAGAGATGGCGCGATCGTTAAACAGAGAAGCAAATACGTGTTTCACTGCCACCAGCACCGCGTCGAAGCCCTGAACGTTAAGAAACGTTTCCTGTTGACCCGCAAACGAAGCATCTGGCATATCTTCCGCCGTGGCGGAGGAACGCACGGCAAAAGAGGCATTTTCATCATCCGACGAAAGCTGTGCATAGGCATCGCGGATGGCGTTTTCCAGCGCCGGCTGGAAAGGAGTGTCGATAATCCACTGGCGGATCTGCGCGCCCGCTTTCGCCAGCTGGGAGACATCATCAATATCTGTCTTATCCAGCAGCTCATAAATGCGCTGGTTTACGCCGCTTTGATCCAAAAACTGGTTAAACGCATCGGCAGTGGTTGCAAAACCATTCGGAACGGATACGCCCATGCCGGAAAGGTTAGTAATCATTTCACCCAGGGAGGCATTTTTGCCCCCAACTCTGTCTACATCATTCATGCCGAGTTGGTTATACCAAAGCACCAGCGGTGACGAGCCATTGTTGGACATCGAACAATCCTTTTGTGATAAATGAACGAGTTTAAGAAACACATAGTTGCGTATTTATCCTGGCATACTTAAACCCGCGAAAAAAACGGTGAATCGTTCAAGCAAATTTATTTTTTCATTTTTTCAGATTGTTTACGTAGTTGCGCAAACCCGCGCATAGCACGGCATTCCCTTAATCACCCCCGGTATAAACTGCGTTTCCAGGAAATGAAACACACTTTTCATTAATTATAAAAAGCGCCTGTCATTTTATAAAATAAGCGACAAGTTATACGTTTCCCGTTACTTTTAATTTATGCTTTCAGATAATTATGTTTACTCTTCAGGATGAACAGAATGGATAATGTTGTTGATCGCCATGTTTTCTATATTTCTGATGGTACCGCCATCACCGCCGAGGTCCTGGGTCACGCGGTTATGTCGCAGTTTCCGGTGACGATCAGCAGCATCACGCTGCCATTCGTGGAAAACGAAAGTCGCGCCCGCGCCGTCAAAGACCAAATTGACGCCATTTATCAGCAAACCGGCGTTCGCCCGCTGGTGTTTTACTCGATTGTTTTACCTGAAATTCGCGCCATCATCTTACAGAGCGAAGGTTTCTGCCAGGATATCGTCCAGGCGCTGGTGGCGCCGCTTCAGCAGGAGATGAAACTGGATCCGACGCCGATCGCTCATCGTACTCATGGGCTTAATCCGGGTAACCTGAACAAGTATGACGCCCGTATTGCCGCTATCGATTATACCCTGGCGCATGATGATGGCATTTCATTGCGTAACCTCGATCAGGCCCAGGTCATTTTACTTGGCGTTTCGCGCTGTGGAAAAACGCCCACCAGCCTCTATCTGGCAATGCAATTCGGTATTCGTGCGGCTAACTACCCTTTCATCGCCGATGATATGGATAATTTGACGCTGCCCACATCGTTAAAACCGCTACAACATAAACTGTTCGGCCTGACAATTGACCCTGAACGCCTGGCGGCAATTCGCGAAGAACGCCGTGAAAACAGTCGCTATGCCTCGTTGCGTCAGTGCCGCATGGAAGTGGCGGAGGTCGAAGCGCTGTATCGTAAGAATCAGATCCCCTGCCTGAACAGCACCAATTATTCCGTTGAAGAGATAGCCACCAAGATTCTCGACATTATGGGGCTTAACCGCAGGATGTACTAGCAAACTAGTTTAATGGGTTGATTTTTGTTATCATGCCGTTCTGCCTGCGAGGTGTGACACGCCTCGCACTTGAAATCAGCAGGGATTGGTTTATCGTGATGCCCATCACTTCCCGGTAGTCCTGCCGTTGAAGCAACAAATTTCTGAGACTTGTAATGAACAGAACCGACGAACTCCGTACTGCGCGTATCGACAGCCTGGTAACACCGACCGAACTCGCGCAGCGGTATCCTGTATCGTCCTCCGTCGCCAGTCACGTTACCGACTCCCGACGCCGGATAGAAAAGATTTTAAATGGTGAAGATCCACGGCTACTGGTCGTCATTGGCCCCTGTTCGATTCACGATCTGAATGCTGCCATGGAATACGCGACGCAGCTCCAGGCACAACGCCAAAAGCATCAGGCGCGTCTGGAAATCGTCATGCGCACCTATTTTGAAAAACCGCGCACCGTCGTGGGATGGAAAGGCCTGATTTCCGATCCCGACTTGAATGGAAGTTACCGCGTCAATTATGGGCTTGAACTGGCGCGTCGCTTGCTATTGCAGGTGAACGAACTGGGAGTACCGACCGCCACAGAGTTTCTTGATATGGTCACTGGCCAGTTTATTGCCGATCTGATCAGTTGGGGAGCGATTGGCGCGCGTACCACCGAAAGCCAAATCCATCGGGAAATGGCTTCTGCGCTCTCTTGTCCGGTCGGCTTTAAAAATGGTACGGATGGCAATACTCGCATTGCCGTTGACGCTATTCGCGCCTCCCGCGCCAGCCATATGTTTCTCTCGCCGGATAAAGACGGACAGATGACCATCTACCAGACGAGTGGCAACCCGTATGGGCACATCATCATGCGCGGCGGTAAAAAACCGAACTACCACGCTGAAGATATTGCCGCCGCCTGCGACACGTTGCATGAATTTGATCTGCCGGAACATCTGGTCGTCGACTTCAGCCACGGCAACTGTCAAAAACAGCATCGCCGCCAGTTGGAGGTATGTGATGATATTTGCCAGCAGATTCGTAATGGCTCCACGGCAATTGCCGGGATTATGGCCGAGAGTTTTTTACGGGAAGGCACGCAAAAAATTATCAGCGGTCAACCATTAATCTATGGTCAGTCCATTACCGATCCTTGCCTGAACTGGGAAGATACGGAAGTTCTGTTGGAAAAACTGGCCGAAGCGGTAGACAGCCGCTTTTAATAGCTCGCCCATCCTGCCGGGATGGGCGTTTCTTCGATGCGTTACCCGCCCTTTTCTCTCCGCGCGCGTATATCACTCCGCAGAATTAGCACTTGCTGTTATCGCATTAATTATTGATAATAATAATCATTGTGAGTTTGATTATTAATAAATAGCATGTCGCGTATGGATAACACCGAGCTGTCTCACCCTAAGGAAATGGACAATGAAACGCTTCTCCCTGCCGCTGAGCGGCGCGTCAACAGTCAGGCGCTATTAGGTCCGGACGGCAAAGTCATCATCGATCACAACGGTCAGGAGTATCTGTTGCGCAAAACTCAGGCCGGGAAGCTACTGTTAACCAAATAACGCTGCGCCAGCAGACGATGCTACTGGCGTCAGGCTAACTTGAACAACTGACCTCCAGCCGCTTTCCCCACTCCGGTGGTCGGCTGGCATAGTCATCATCTCGATCGGTAAAAGGTTGACGTAAAACTTCATGCAACCGATGCAGTTCCGCCATGTCTCCCTGTTCAGCCGCGTCTATCGCGCGTTGCGCCAGCCAGTTGCGCAACACAATCGCAGGATTCACGCGTTGCATCTGCTGCTGGCGCAGCGCGTCATCAACCGCCTCTGTGCGCAATCGCGCCCGGTAGCGGTCGAACCAGGCATCGAACGCCGCGCGATCGATAAACGTATCCCGCAACGGCGAGGAAGCGCTCTGTTGCTCCGTATGGCTTAACATCCGAAATGTACGGGTATAATCACTCCCTTCGCGCGCCATCAGACTAAACAATTCATTCAGTAAAGCGTTATCGTCTTTTTGCTCGGTAAAGAAGCCCAGCTTCTGGCGCATTCGCTGCCCATAGTGCGTTAACAACGCGTCCTGGTAACGATCCAGCGCTCTGTTTAACGCGTCGATCTCAATAAAAGGGGTTAACGTCTGCGCCAGACGTTGTAAATTCCACAGCGCCACCGACGGTTGATTATCGAAGCGGTAACGTCCCTGATGATCGGAATGGTTACCAATGAAGCCGGGATCGTAGTCATCAAGAAAACCAAAGGGACCATAGTCGATGGTCAGCCCCAGAATCGACATGTTATCCGTATTCATAACGCCGTGCGAAAAACCGACGGTTTGCCACTCGGCGATGAGTCTTCCGGTACGCGCCGCCACCTCTTCAAACCACAAAGCATATTTTTCCGGGACATCCTGCCATTGCGGCCAATAATGACGAATAGCGAAATCAGTCAGTTGCTGAACTTTTTCCGGCTCACGGCGGTAATAGAAATGTTCGAAATGACCAAAACGCATATGACTTTGTGCCAAACGCATTAACATCGCGCCCGTTTCCTGCGTCTCTCGCTGAACCGGCGTATCGCTGGCTACGATAGATAACGCGCGCGTCGTGGGAATACCCAGATAATGCATGGCTTCGCTGGCAAGACTTTCTCGTATGGTTGAACGCAGGACGGCGCGCCCATCCCCCATTCGCGAATAAGGTGTTAATCCGGCGCCTTTCAGATGCCAGTCGAGGGTCGAGCCATCCGCCAGGAGCTGTTCGCCCAGCAAAATACCGCGTCCGTCGCCGAGTTGCCCCGCCCAGACGCCGAACTGATGCCCGCTATATACCTGCGCGACAGGCGACATACTGGGTAATAAGGTTTCGCCGCCCCAAACGCCAGCGCCATTAGTAGCGTCAAATAACGACGCGGGAATGGCTAACTGCTGCGCCAGTTCGTCGTTATACCAAATCAGTCGCGCATTTTTTAACGGTGTGGGTAAAAGCGCGGTATACGTTGCTGGCAATTCATCGCGCCAACGGGCAGTAAAAGACAGGGTCATAGGGCCTCCTGTCTTCAGTGTAGACGGTTAATCACCGGTTAAACACCGGCAAACAGAAAGGTTATCGCTGAACGAGTTTAATGAGCTGGCTTACCGGCACCGAAGGCCATAGTCCGCCCTGGAATGCGCTAAACCCCAATGGCGCTGCGCGCGCAAACATCGCCTCAGTATCAATACCGGCAATCATCAGCGACTCGCAGCTGGAGGAGATCTGGGCAACAATAGCGTGCATGAATGGTTCGAATGAGATCATTTCAGCTCGCTGCTGAATAAAATTTTTATCCAACATGACTCGTTTGAAAAGCCCATCGAAAATAGCTTTAGTCGACGCCTCGCCTGCCCCAAAATTTGCCAGCATTAATGGGAAATGCATTGCCAGATTAGCTAACGTTTCATTGTTTTTGCCCTGGTTTAACCCAGGATAATTCTCATTTATAGCTAATTCAAGAAACGGAAAGCGCGCTGCCCGGGAAAAAAGTTCGCTATCTAATAATAATAAGTCACTAATTGCAGGCGGTAAATTAAGCCATGCAATAAGTTTATGCTGAATAAAAAAGTGCTGACAGGTTTCTAACAACGCCAGTTTTTCAACAAACAGACAGTATTGTTCCTCCACCGAAAGGCGAGGCGCTACCAACTCAGTCGGCATCCGCACGGCGCCGTCTTCAGCGGCAAACGTTGCAATAATCTCTAAACCAACAAGCCGAGCGTTTTCATCCATGACGGGAAGGAAAAAGAGTTCGGAATGGTAAAGCTCATCAAGTGAAGCAATCATTACGCCAGTCCCATGGTTAGGGCGCTATTCGCCATCCAGTCACTACGGACGGAAACAGACGTAACTTCAGATACTAATTGAAGCGTCATCATTTTTCTTGTTTACCGGTGAACCGGTTCCTTTTTTTAACTTACTCTGATTATAAACCAATATCCAATGTTGTACTTTTAACAGGGCGTGAGCACGCCCGTTTTTAATAAAAGTACGTTTGTAAATGCTACGGTTATATCATTATATATGATGACAACAGATGTCATAAGTTCAACCGGCGATATGTTAAAAATAGACTATAAAATTTATATCGTCTGCGGGGTTAAATTCGCCGTGCCTGCCAGAAGTTTTTTCGCCAGTACACATTATCCAGCGATGAACGCATCACGCCACGACTGGTAGAGGCATGAATAAACTCATTATTTGTATCGTAAATACCAACATGTAAACCACTTTCGCCCGAACCGGTTTTAAAGAAAACCAAATCTCCGGGCATCAATTCATCTTTATCGATTCTGGTGCCGATTTTTGATTGTTCACGCGTATCACGAGGCAACTGCAAATCAAACTTGTCGCGCATAGTGACTACCACAAAGCCGGAACAGTCCACGCCTCTGCGACTCATGCCGCCGTAGCGGTATGGCGTACCGCGCCAGGACTGCAACTGATCGTTCAGACCCGCAATGACGGTAATGGAGTCTGATAATCTGGCATTTGGCGCCGGTGCCCGATGAGTACTGCATCCTGCCAGGAACAATGCTGTGATAACAAGAAGCCAAAAACGCATGCCGCAACAATCCTCTGTTTTTATTTTGGTATTAATTTAGCGTCGAAATTACCTGCTTTTCAAGAAACGATTTTACTTAAGTGGCCGAAATGAGCATTGGATGCCCCTCGACGTCGAGTCGTCGAAAGCGCAAACCGTAGGCTTGCGCCAGATAAGAGGGGGTGAGCACCTCTTCCCGGCGGCCGCAGGCAATGAGTTTACCGCGCTTTAGTAACCAGGCTTTATGCGCATGGCGCAGCGTGTGGTTCAGATCGTGGCTACTCATCACAATCGCAATTCCTGCCTGACATAAATGATGTAATACCCGATCCAGAGCGTTTTGTTGCGCAACATCGAGACTGTTCATCGGCTCATCAAGCAGCAATAATTGACCGACCGGATTAGCGTCGGGATGAATTTGTAGTACAACGGCAGCAAGGCGAACACGCTGCCACTCGCCACCGGAAAGCTGATTCACGCTTCGCCCCAGTTTGTCGCCCAATCCAAGCATATCGGCCACCTCGTTAAGCTGCCCGGTTCGCGTTTTATCAGGTTGATGCAATGTCAGGTAATGCCAGACCGGCATGGCGAACGGCGGATTTTGCTGTTGCGCAAGATAAGCGCGGTGTTGGGCAAGCGTTGCCGTCGCCCATGCCTCCAGCGGCGCTCCGCCAAACCTGATGCTCCCCTCGCCGGAGGTTAACCCCGCCATACGCGCCAGTAGCGTGCTTTTCCCGGCACCGTTCGGCCCGACAAGATGAAGGATCTCTCCTGCGCTTACTTCGCCGGAAAGCGGCCCCAGGCGGGTGCTCTCGGCGACATCCTTTAATTGCATCAATTGAGACATTATTTTGCCAACGCGATTTTTATGCTTTCCATCACAATAGGATCTTCAGGCGTCATATCCGGCGAAAAACGCTGTACCACCTGACCATCCCGGCCTACCAAAAATTTTTCAAAATTCCACAGAATATCATCCGGATAGAGTGGCGTACGCCCTTTGCTTACCATCCGTTCGTAAAAGCCGCTCTTCTCCGGCGCGACTGCCGTTGGCGCAGCGGCTATCAGTTTTTGATACAGCGGATGGCGCGCGTCGCCATTCACATCAATTTTACTGAACATCGGGAACGTGACGCCCCAGGTGCTGGCGCAATAGGTTTTAATCTCCTCTTCGCTGCCTGGCTCCTGCCCCATAAACTGGTTGCAGGGAAAACCCAACACGACAAACCCCTGTTCTGCCCACGCCTTCTGGATATTTTCCAACTGTTCATATTGCGGCGTCAGGCCACATCTGGAGGCGACGTTTACAATGAGCAGCACTTTTCCGGCGTATTTTTCAAGTGTAGTGACCTCTCCATCAATCGTCGTAACGTGAGTATTAAGAAGCGAGTTTTGCATGGTGTCTCCCTGATGTCGGTAAAATAGCGGGTTTCATCGTTAGCCTTTAATCATAGACTGCGAATGATGAAAGCAGTTGTTTACCGATGCGCTAACGCGCGGATTTGAGTAGCAGCCAGATAAACACTGGTGCCCCCAATGTGGCGGTGACCACCCCGATAGGCAGTTCAGCCGACGCCAGCGCCAGTCGGGCGACCACATCAGCCAATAGCAGGGCGATAGCCCCGGCCAGCGCGCAGCCGGGAAGTAAAACCCGGTGATCGGTTAAACCACATAAACGCAGGATGTGCGGAATAACCAGACCGATAAAACCAATCGCCCCCGCCATCGCCACGCTGACGCCCACCATCCAGCCGGTGGCGATGACCAACAAATTGCGCCAGAACCACAGCGGCAGGCCAAGCTGCCGCGCCGAGGTTTCCCCTAGCGCCAGCATATTCAGCGGTTGCGACTGGCAACATATCCAGATCAGTACCGGGATGAGCGCAATCATTAGCCAGCTCTGCTGCCAGTCAACGCCGCCAAATCCTCCCATCATCCAGTACATTAATTGCCGCAGATCGAAAGAGGTGGAAAAATAGATAGCCCACGTCATCAGCGCGCTACAGATAATGCCCAGCGCGACGCCCGCCAACAACAAGCGGCTGGTAGAAAGATGGCGACGCGCAAAACGCAGCAGGATTAACGTAATAATGAGCGCGCCGGCTATAGCGCACAGCCCCAGCGCCCATCCTGGCAGTTGCCCCTGCCCCAGTAAGACGGCGGCAATAAGCCCAACACCGGCCCCATTCGAAACGCCGAGCAGACCCGGTTCAGCAAGTGGGTTTTCAAACAGCGCCTGCATCACAGCGCCAGATAGCGCCAGCGCAGCGCCAACCAGCAATACCGCAAGCGTGCGGGGAAGGCGAATTTGCCAGACAAACAGTTCCCCCCGGGCGCTTAACCAGTCACCGGGGGCAATCCACTGTTCGCCTGCGCATAAGCTCAGAAGTGTAGCCAGTAGCACCAGCAGTGACAGGCTCAGAAGCCAGCGAACGTTTCGTCGCTGTTGTTGGCGGGCAAAAGTCAGCATGTTATCCATTCAGCTGAAAAGAGGTAGCGTGATTTTACGGTGGGTATCCTTTACTTGAAAGAAAAAAGGCCGCAATGCGGCCTTTTTAGTTATACGGGTCATCTTTCAGGCTGACAGATACGCTGTCATCCCGCTGATCTACTTTCGGGATGGCAGCGTATCTGCCGCAATACACCCTGATGGATGTTATGCCTGGATCTGATTACTCTTCTTTGGGCGAAGCGTTTTCGACCCGGCTCTTTAACTTCTGCCCGGGTCTGAAGGTCACCACGCGCCGTGCTGTAATAGGAATATCTTCACCCGTTTTCGGGTTACGCCCCGGACGTTGATTTTTATCACGCAGATCGAAGTTACCAAAACCAGAGAGTTTCACCTGCTCACCGTTTTCCAGAGCACGACGGATCTCTTCGAAAAACAGTTCAACCAGTTCTTTGGCATCCCGCTTGCTAAGCCCAAGCTTATCAAACAGATATTCTGACATTTCAGCTTTTGTAAGCGCCATAGGTTCAATCCCTCAATGATGCCTGGAATCGCTCTTTTAATGCCTCTACACATTTGGCGACGGTAGCGGCAATCTCCTCTTCTTCGAGTGTACGGTTGGTATCCTGAAGGATCAGGCTGATAGCGAGGCTCTTATAACCCTCCGCAACACCCTTACCGCGGTACACGTCAAATAAGTTTACGCCAACTACCTGATTTACGCCAACTTTCTTACATTCGGATAAAATATCCGCTGCGGGAACGTTTTCTGCAACAACAACCGCAATATCGCGACGGTTGGCCGGGAAGCGTGAAATCTCCCGCGCCTGCGGCACGATACGGTCTGCGAGCTTATTCCATTCCAGTTCAAACACCAGCGTACGACCATTCAGATCCAGTTTACGTTCCAGTTCAGGGTGAACAACCCCAATAAAACCAATACGTTCATCTTTCAGATAAATCGCCGCAGACTGTCCCGGATGCAGAGCCGGATTCATCTCCGCCTTAAACTGGATATCACCCAGTTTGCCGGTTAAATCCAGTACTGCTTCCAGATCGCCTTTCAAATCATAGAAATCAACGGTCTCTTTTGCCAGGTTCCAGTGCTCATCATAGCGGTTACCGCAAATCACGCCAGCCAGCATCAGATCCTGTCGAATACCCAGATTGGCTTGTGTATCCGGAACGAAACGTAAACCGGTTTCAAAAATACGCACGCGATTCTGCTGACGGTTTTGGTTATAGACCACCGTCGCCAACAATCCGCTCCACAGAGACAGACGCATCGCCGACATCTCAACGGAGATAGGGTTTGGCAGCAGCAGCGCTTCTGCGCCAGGATGGATGAGCTGTTGTACTTTAGGATCGACAAAGCTATAGGTAATCACTTCCTGATAGCCTTTGTCGTTCAGCATGGTTTTAACCCGCTTCAACGACAGATCGGCTTCACGGTGCGTCCCCATGATTAAACCGGCCTGGATTGGCTCGTCCGGAATATTGTTATAGCCGTAAACGCGGGCAACCTCTTCCACCAGATCTTCTTCAATTTCCATATCGAAACGCCAGGTCGGCGCTACGGCTTTCCACTCGTCCTGCCCTTCGGTCACTTCACAGCCCAGACGACGCAGAATATCACTGACCTGCTCATCCGCAATATGATGCCCGATCAGGCGATCCAGTTTACTGCGACGCAGCGTAATGGTGGCGCGTTTCGGCAACGTTGCTTCGTTGCTCACATCAATTATCGGACCCGCATCACCGCCACAGATATCAAGAAGCAGACGAGTAGCGCGCTCTATCGCTTTATATTGCAGCGCTGGGTCCACCCCGCGCTCGTAGCGGTGAGACGCATCGGTATGCAGACCGTGGCGGCGAGCGCGACCGGTGATAGACAGCGGATTAAAGTACGCACACTCCAGCAGCACATTTTGCGTTTCGCCGTTCACGCCGGAATGTTCGCCGCCAAAAATACCGGCTATCCCCAGCGCCTTATGGTGATCGGCGATCACCAGCGTGTCCGCATTTAACGTCGCTTCGCTACCGTCCAGCAGGACGACGGTTTCACCCTCTTTTGCCATCCGCACGACAATACCGCCATCAATGCGATCTTTATCGAAAGCATGCATTGGCTGACCCAGTTCGAGCAGCACATAGTTCGTGACGTCAACCACCGCATCGATGGAGCGAATACCGCAGCGACGCAGTTTCTCTTTCATCCACAGCGGCGTCGGCGCGTTAACATTGATGCCTTTTACCACCCGGCCAAGATAGCGTGGACACGCATCAGCGGCCTCTACCGTAATCGGCAGCGTATCGCTGATGGTTGCCGTAACCGGCGCCATTTCAGGCTCCTGGAGCGGCGCTTTGTTCAGTACCGCCACATCACGCGCAACGCCGATGATACCTAAGCAATCCGCACGGTTCGGCGTGACGCTAATTTCGATGGTATTGTCGTCAAGCTTCAGGTATTCACGGATATCGGTACCCAGCGGCGCATCCGCCGGCAGTTCGATAATGCCGCTGTGATCGTCGGAAATCCCCAGTTCGGAGAAGGAGCACAGCATCCCTTCAGACGGTTCGCCGCGCAGTTTCGCCGCTTTAATTTTGAAATCGCCCGGCAGAATAGCGCCAATGGTGGCCACCGCTACTTTCAGCCCCTGACGACAGTTTGGCGCGCCGCAGACGATATCCAACAGGCGTTCTCCGCCAACGTTGACTTTCGTTACACGCAATTTGTCAGCGTTCGGATGCTGGGCGCACTCAACCACTTCCCCAACCACAACGCCATTGAAGCTTCCCGCGACCGGCTCAACGCCGTCTACTTCCAGGCCAGCCATCGTAATCTGGTTAGCCAACGCATCGCTATCAATTGCCGGGTTAACCCACTCGCGTAACCACAGTTCGCTGAATTTCATTGTTTTATCCTGCCTTTATTTAAACTGTTTAAGGAAACGCAGATCGTTTTCGAAGAATGAACGCAGGTCGGTGACGCCGTAACGCAACATGGTCAGACGTTCCATCCCCATACCAAAAGCGAAGCCAGAATAGATTTCCGGATCGATACCGACATTACGCAGCACATTCGGATGCACCATCCCGCAGCCCAGCACTTCCAGCCATTTGCCGTTTTTCCCCATCACATCCACTTCCGCAGAAGGTTCGGTAAACGGAAAATAAGAAGGACGGAAGCGAATCTGCAGATCCTCCTCAAAGAAATTACGCAGGAAGTCGTGCAGCGTACCTTTGAGGTTGGTGAAGCTGATGTTGGTATCAACAATCAGACCTTCCATCTGATGGAACATCGGAGTATGCGTCTGGTCGTAGTCATTACGGTATACACGGCCCGGCGCAATAATACGGATCGGCGGTTGCTGCGCTTTCATCGTCCGGATCTGGACGCCAGACGTCTGGGTCCGCAGCAAACGGGTCGCGTCAAACCAGAAGGTATCATGATCGGCGCGGGCCGGGTGATGACCCGGAATGTTTAACGCATCGAAGTTATGGTAGTCATCTTCAATTTCCGGGCCAGTCGCTACGGTAAAACCAAGCTCGCCGAAGAAACTTTCAATACGGTCAATGGTACGCGTGACCGGATGCAGACCACCGTTCTCAATACGGCGCCCCGGCAGGGAGATATCGATGGTTTCAGCGGCCAGACGGGCGTTAAGCGCTGCGCTTTCCAGCTCGGCTTTACGTGCGTTAAGCGCCTGTTGTACCTGCTCTTTCGCGGCGTTAATGACTGCCCCGGCTGCCGGACGCTCTTCCGGCGGCAGATCGCGTAGGGTCGTCATCTGAAGGGTTAAATGCCCTTTCTTGCCCAAATATTCGACGCGTACATTGTCTAACGCGGCAACATCTGACGCCTGGTTAATGGCGGCCGCTGCATTGGCAACCAGCTCTGCGAGATGTGACATGGTTTTCCTCATTGTGTCGGTGAAGACACCGGTTCATTGGACGTAATCTCTCGATTTCAGATACAAAAAAAGCCTCCATCAGGAGGCTTTTTTGCGCTGTTTTTCGTTTCGTTTTTCACGCGCTAGCCTCCTGGAATCAGGTGCTAAAGTAAAAAAAGAAACGGAAAATAGCAGCGTTCATGCTTGCGTTACCTTATGTGGTAAAACCGAATATCCTTTATTGAAAAGGGTTACAGGTCAATTGTCAACTCACTGAACAGTAAATAAAAGAGAGGGAGCCAGGCTCCCTCTTTTCACTGGCTTATGCCAGAGCTGCTTTCGCTTTTTCAACCAGCGCGGTGAACGCGACTTTGTCGAATACGGCGATATCAGCCAGGATCTTACGGTCGATTTCAACAGAGGCTTTTTTCAGGCCGTTGATGAATTTGCTGTAAGAAATACCGTTCTGACGTGCTGCTGCGTTGATACGCGCAATCCACAGTTGACGGAACTGACGCTTACGTTGACGACGGTCACGGTAAGCATACTGACCAGCTTTGATAACTGCCTGGAAGGCAACGCGGTATACGCGAGAACGCGCACCGTAGTAGCCTTTGGCTTGTTTCAAAATTTTCTTGTGACGTGCGCGTGCAATTACACCACGTTTTACGCGAGCCATATGTGCTCTCCTGTATCTATTCTAATTAAAAAGTTAAAAACGTTAACGGCTTATGCGTACGGCAGGCACGCGATAACCAGGCCCAGATCGCCTTTAGAAACCATGGCTTTCGGACGCAGGTGACGTTTACGTTTAGTCGCTTTTTTGGTCAGAATGTGACGCAGGTTAGCGTGCTTGTGCTTAAAACCACCTTTACCGGTTTTTTTGAAGCGCTTAGCAGCACCGCGTACGGTCTTAATTTTTGGCATTTTAATAACTTCCACTTCGCATTGTTAATAAACGAAACATAGGCGAACAAAACCTGTGAAGCCCGAAGGCTTCACAGAATTGTTACTTGAAGGCCTTACTGTTTCTTCTTAGGAGCAAGCACCATGATCATCTGACGGCCTTCGATCTTCGTTGGGAAGGATTCGACCACTGCCAGTTCTTGCAAATCGTCTTTCACGCGATTAAGCACTTCCATACCGATTTGCTGGTGGGCCATCTCACGGCCGCGGAAACGCAGCGTGATTTTGGCCTTATCGCCCTCTTCGAGAAAGCGAATCAGGCTGCGGAGTTTTACCTGATAGTCGCCTTCATCTGTCCCAGGACGGAATTTAATTTCCTTCACCTGGATAACTTTTTGCTTTTTCTTCTGTTCCTTAGAAGACTTACTCTTTTCATAGAGGAATTTGCCGTAATCCATTATACGACAAACCGGCGGCTCGGCGTTAGGGCTGATTTCGACTAAGTCTACTCCGGCTTCTTCAGCTTTTTCCAGAGCTTCTCTCAGACTCACAATACCAAGCTGCTCGCCTTCCAGACCTGTTAAGCGAACTTCTTGCGCGCGAATTTCGCTATTAATACGATTCGGACGCGCCGTTTGAACTCGTTTTCCGCCTTTAATACTTTATTCCTCCAGTTGTTGAAGACTGCGGCTGCGAATCTCTTGTTGCAGCTTCTCAATCACGTCATTTACGTCCAGACTGCCCAGGTCTTTACCGCGGCGGGTGCGAACGGCAACTTTGCCTGCTTCCACCTCTTTATCACCACAGACCAACATATAAGGGACACGACGTAAAGTGTGCTCGCGGATTTTAAAGCCAATCTTCTCATTTCTCAAGTCTGCTTTTACACGAATGCCCGCATTTTGTAGTTTCTGCGTCAATTCGTTAACGTATTCAGACTGCGAATCGGTAATATTCATCACGACTACCTGAACAGGCGCGAGCCATGTCGGGAAGAAACCAGCGAACTCTTCGGTCAGGATACCGATGAAGCGTTCCATCGACCCAAGAATCGCACGGTGAATCATTACCGGCACCTTACGCTCGTTGTCTTCGCCTACATAGGAGGCGCTCAGACGAGACGGTAAGGAGAAGTCCAGCTGTACTGTACCGCACTGCCATGCACGATCGAGGCAGTCATATAAGGTAAATTCAATTTTCGGACCGTAGAATGCGCCTTCACCCAGTTGATACTCAAACGGGATATTATTTTCTTCCAGCGCAACCGCCAGATCCGCCTCAGCACGATCCCACATCTCATCGCTGCCGATACGCTTGTCAGGACGAGTGGAAAGCTTGACGACGATCTTCTCGAAGCCAAAGGTGCTGTACATATCGTAGACCATACGAATACAAGCGTTAACTTCATCGCGGATCTGCTCTTCGGTGCAGAAGATATGCGCATCATCCTGCGTAAAGCCGCGTACGCGCATCAGACCATGCAGCGCGCCTGATGGCTCGTTACGGTGGCAGCTACCGAATTCCGCCATACGCAGCGGCAAATCACGATAGGATTTCAGACCCTGGTTAAAGATCTGAACGTGGCCCGGGCAGTTCATCGGCTTGATGCAATATTCGCGGTTTTCTGAAGATGTGGTGAACATCGCATCTTTATAGTTGTCCCAGTGCCCGGTTTTTTCCCACAGCACACGGTCCATCATGAACGGGCCTTTAACTTCTTGATACTGGTACTCTTTGAGTTTAGAACGAACAAAGACCTCCAGCTCGCGGAAGATAGTCCAGCCGTCGTTATGCCAGAACACCATGCCCGGCGCTTCTTCCTGCATATGATACAGGTCGAGCTGCTTACCAATTTTACGGTGGTCGCGTTTTGCGGCCTCTTCCAGGCGCTGCAGATAAGCGTTCAGGGCTTTTTTATCTGCCCATGCCGTACCGTAAATACGCTGCAACATCTTATTATTGCTGTCACCGCGCCAGTATGCGCCGGCAGTTTTCATCAGCTTAAAGTGATGGCAGAAACGCATATTCGGCACGTGCGGACCACGACACATGTCGACATATTCTTCATGATGGTACAAGCCTGGCTTGTCATCATGAGCAATGTTTTCATCAAGAATGGAAACTTTGTAGCTTTCACCACGCTTCACGAAGGTTTCACGCGCTTCGTGCCAGCTGACTTTCTTCTTGATAACGTCGTAATTTTTCTCGGCGAGCTCATGCATCCGCTTTTCGAGCGCTTCGACATCTTCCTGAGTTAGCGTGCGGTCAAGATCAACGTCATAGTAAAAACCGTTGTCGACAACCGGGCCGATCGCCATTTTCGTGTGCGGCCAAAGTTGCTTGATAGCGTGACCTAACAGATGCGCGCAAGAGTGACGAATGATCTCCAGACCCTCTTCATCTTTTGCGGTGATGATGGAAAGCGTCGCATCATTTTCAATCAGATCGGAAGCATCAACCAGCTCGCCATTCACACGGCCCGCAATGGTGGCTTTCGCCAAGCCAGGACCAATGTCCAGAGCAACATCCATCGGGCTTACAGGGTGGTCATAATGGCGTTGGCTGCCATCAGGAAGAGTAATAACAGGCATGTAATATCCTTATTTGCAGTGGTGACCCATACGCAAGATCACATACAAAGAGAAAATGAATTTATTGACAGTGAGTTGTGTATCCATCTAGCCAACCATTGCTAAATTGGCGCACAACCTTCGACACAGACGAAAATCGCTATTTTCGTCCGGCATGACGATGGTAACACTAAAAAAAGGGAGATTGCATCACTCTGTAGCAAATCAAGACCCTTGACAGGATTTCTCCGTTATCTTTCTACGCGCCCTATAGCGCTTCTCATCGACAACCTAACTTCTGCGCCAGACTCCCCTTTGTTGTTTTCACCTCGCGGGCTACCGCTTCAGGCAAAGCAGACCACAGCGTCAGCACTGGCTTCGTTTTATGTTCGATAGCCTCCACGGTAACCTGATAGTCGCAAAAATTCGCCGAACGGGGCGTATTCTGATCCATAATAAACGCAGCGTAATTTCCTTCACTTTTTGACGGCGCCGTTCCGGTGAATAAAACCTTCCAGTACCCGCTGGGAATTTCTACCGTCGCATCTTCTGGCAATGTGGCGATATGCCGCTCAAAAAGGGGGCCGGTCACTACGTGCACTACAGATACATCAGCCTGTTTGGCAAGTTCGCGCACCCGGTTTTCCAGTGCAGCCCATGCTCCCTGGTTCAGGGCGGATTTCTGCGGCGTAATATTCGATAAATAATTTAACGACGGCCAGTCCGAAACGCCGCCCAATCCTGCCAACGGCGCCTGGTGTCCCCTGTCGACTTTTAATAGCGTATGGGCATTTTTATAGGCCGAAGGGGCCAACGTATCCGAGGGCGGTAAATCGGGGTCCTGCGCCCAGTTCCGCGGGCGACCGCTTGCCTGGCTGGTCTTTGTCACGCTATAGGCAACCCAGTTGGCAAATTTCGTGGCGCTATTATTATTGAGCGTATAGACATGGCGATAGATTGTTTGTTGACTTCCTCCTTGAGGACAGCCAACGCTACAGTTATCAGGTTGCTGAACGAGTACGTTACGATGGGGTAACTCGGGTGCCGATGTTGTATCCTGGGGAGGATACGATGTAGTACATGCGCTTAATAATACTACGGGCAGTAATTTTAGCAGATTAATGGTCTTATTCACTTTTGCTTCCTTAATAATAACTGCCCTAATAATTCAGATAGTAATAATTTGGTTATATTACCCTACCAGCCGTTAGATACTCTCATCATTAAAGACAACACTATCACGGTAAAAATTAATAACAGATAAACATCGAAGCCATCATAGAAAATGAGCTCAAAAGAATACAACGTGATATTCATATTGATACCAAAAAACATCGTATTATATGCATAATCGTGAAGCCAATAATTTCTCGCACTCAGATAGCGAATGAAAAATGGATATTCAATAATATCTGGCGCATGTTTTTCAACACCATTTTTCAACATTAAGGCAACGTATCCTCTCAATGACTCGCTGCTGGCAGGAGTTTAGTTATATTTAAAGGTTTAATAAGCACTGCGCATCATGCTGCTGTGCTTATTACTTTGTAAAAATAAGAGTATTCACTTTCATATTCAGGGGTAAAAAGTGAACAAATACAGCTATTGCGCAACGATGATTGCCGCCATACTCAGTACGACCACAATGGCCAATGCCAGTAGCCTTGCTATTTCAGTGGCGAATGATGATGCAGGTATATTTCAACCATCCTTAAATGCCCTTTACGGGCACAAGGCTGCAGACCGGGGTGATTATACTGCCGGGCTCTTTTTAGGCTACAGCCACGATCTCACTGACGCCAGTCAACTCTCTTTTCATATCGCGCAAGATATTTATTCTCCATCAGGCGCCAATAAGAGAAAGCCTGAAGCCGTCAAAGGCGACCGCGCGTTCAGCGCCTTTCTTCATACCGGACTGGAGTGGAATTCATTAGCCACCAATTGGTTACGTTATCGTTTAGGTACCGATATCGGCGTTATTGGTCCTGACGCAGGCGGTCAGGAGGTTCAGAATCGGGCGCATCGAATAATAGGCGCAGAAAAATACCCTGCCTGGCAGGATCAAATTGAAAACCGTTATGGTTACACGGCAAAAGGAATGGTCTCCCTTACGCCAGCTATTGATATTCTGGGTGTCAATGTGGGCTTCTATCCAGAAGTCTCTGCTGTCGGCGGCAATCTCTTCCAGTATTTGGGGTACGGCGCAACCGTTGCGCTGGGAAATGATAAGACCTTCAACTCTGATAATGGGTTTGGGTTACTGTCCCGCCGAGGGTTAATACACACTCAAAAAGAGGGATTGATCTATAAAGTATTTGCTGGCGTTGAGCGCAGGGAAGTTGATAAAAACTACACGTTACAGGGGAAAACGCTGCAAACAAAAATGGAAACGGTGGATATTAATAAAACCGTGGATGAATATCGCGTCGGTGCCACCATCGGCTATTCTCCCGTCGCATTTTCTCTTTCTTTAAACAAAGTCACGTCGGAATTTCGCACCGGAGACGACTATTCTTATATCAACGGCGACATCACCTTCTTCTTCTGAGGCGTCACCACGGAATAACCGGGTTACGTAACGTAACCCGGCGCAATATTACATCTTATAGCCCAGCGTTACCGTAGTGCGGCGATCGGTATGTTCAGGCGCTGATTCAGGCGGCTGCGAGTTCCACGTTAAATTATACCCCACCTTTAGACCAAAATGTTCGTTAATGGCGACATTGAGGGCTGTTTCCGAATTTAGTGTGGTGTCTTCTGCGCCAAATACTGACACCCCCTGTGTAAACTTAGCATTGTCAGTTAACTGCCAGGCATAGCTGCCGGAAGCATAACCCAACGGCTGCGTTTCAGTAGTATCGTCCGTATGTTCGTCATAGCGAACCCCAGGACCGAATTCAAAACGGAAGCTGTGCACTGGACCATTAAGGAACTGCCGCCCGTAACCGGCGGTCAGTACGTCGCGCTGACGATAACCGTTGAAACGGTCTGTCAGCCAACTGGCCTGGCCAAAGGTATAATCATAATCCGTCATATTAAAACGGTTACGCGCGCCTACCGCATATTTTTCTGAAGAGCGTTCATCATTAGAGGAGGTATTGCTGGCATTGCCCCATAATGACCAGGCGGTACGTTGTCCATACCAGGTCATCGCCGTGTCAGCCGTTAAGGAAGAACTTTTAGTATTGCCTGACTGAGCAAGGTAGCCCGCATTCAGATTACCTTCAAAAGGTTTTTTCGCGGTGGAGGGATCATCCATGACAGTAAAAACGGAATCATCGGCGGCGGCATACAGAGACGCGAACACGCCACCCGCCAGCATAACTACAGCGGGTACTGCCTTCAAAAGCTTCATTTATATAGAGTCCGTACAACTAAAAAAGAGACCACGACGGTCCCGGAAACTTTCATAGGGATCAATGACAAACGCCCCTGGAAAGGTAGCGAATTATAAGAAGCCCCGAATAACATAGCAATCAATTACTATTTCATTTTTTGAATAAGAACCCTCCCGAAGCATTCATTTATTTATATAACTTTACATCGTACTTCTTTAAATAAAGATCCGGAAAATCATATTGTTAATTCCTTCACTTTCCGGGGATTAAGTGCCAGACTGAAATCAGCCTAACAGGAGGTAACGATGGTACGTATCTATACGTTGACGCTTGCGCCCTCTCTCGATAGCGCAACAATCACGCCGCAAATTTATCCCGAAGGTAAACTGCGGTGCTCCGCGCCGGTATTCGAACCCGGCGGCGGGGGTATTAATGTCGCTCGCGCCATTGCGCATCTTGGCGGCACCGCGACCGCAATTTTCCCGGCTGGCGGCGCTACCGGCGAACATCTGGTCGCACTACTGGCTGACGAAAATGTCCCCGTGTCTACCGTCGATGCGAAAGACTGGACGCGTCAGAACCTGCACGTCCACGTCGAGTCCAGCGGCGAACAGTATCGTTTTGTTATGCCCGGCGCCACGCTGGACGATGACGAATTTCGCCAGCTTGAAGAACAGGTACTGGAAATTGAATCCGGGGCAATTCTGGTTATCAGCGGCAGCCTTCCGCCCGGCGTTAAGGTCGAGAAACTCACGCAACTGATTTCCGCCGCACAGAAGCAAGGCATTCGCTGCATTATTGATAGCTCTGGCGACGCGCTCACCGCCGCGCTGGCGCTTGGCGATATCGAACTGGTGAAACCTAACCTGAAAGAATTGAGCGCGTTAGTCAATCGCGATCTGACGCAGCCTGATGATGTGCGTAAAGCGGCCCAGGAATTAGTGCAAAGCGGCAAGGCTCGCCGGGTAGTGGTCTCTCTGGGGCCGCAAGGGGCGCTGGGCATAGACAGTGAGAATTGCATCCAGGTTGTTCCTCCCCCGGTGAAAAGTCAAAGTACTGTCGGCGCAGGCGACAGTATGGTGGGCGCGATGACGTTAAAACTGGCGCAAGACGCGTCGCTGGAAGAGATGGTGCGCTTCGGTGTGGCGGCAGGCAGCGCCGCTACGCTCAATCAAGGTACGCGTTTGTGTTCCCGTGACGATACCCAAAAAATATACGCCTATCTTTCCGCGCAATAATCGTATCCCCCCGGCGAGGGGGATACCGGAAAATCGGTTAACGGGCGGCGCATCCGCCGCTGTTAAAAACACAGTTGCTCCCAACGAGGTGAACGATGGCCAGTGGCGATATTACCCGTTATGTTATTACCGTAACCTTCCATGAAGATTCCCTGACCGAGATTAACGAACTCAATAACCATCTGACGCGTAGCGGTTTTTTGCTGACATTAACGGACGATGAAGGGAATGTGCATGAGCTCGGCACCAATACGTTTGGCTTTGTTAGCGCTCAGAGCGCTGATGAAATCAAAGCGCTTGTCGCCGGACTTGCGAAAAGCGCGTTAGATAAGGATGTCGACATTACCGTGGCTACTTGGGAGGCGTGGAGTAAAAACGCACAATAAGTGCCATTCCCGCCGCGGCGCGTCCGTGATGTGCGTTAGTTCGTATTTTTTAACCGCATTTTTGCGCTAACCTTATGATCTGGCAGACAACGTGGGGAGAGACATTATGTGGCAAGCTATCAGTCGTCTTTTAAGCGAGCAAGTCGGTGAAGGCGAAATCGAACTGCGTAATGAACTGCCAGGCGGAGAAGTTCATGCCGCATGGCATTTACGTTATGCAGGCCATGACTTTTTCGTAAAGTGCGATGAACGAGAAATGCTTCGCGGTTTTACCGCTGAAGCCGATCAGCTGGAGCTGCTCTCCCGCAGTAAAACCGTTGTTGTGCCTAAGGTATGGGCGGTAGGTTCGGATCGGGATTACAGCTTTTTAGTCATGGACTACCTCTCGCCCCGCCCGCTGGATGCCCATAATGCGTTTATTCTTGGGCAACAGCTGGCGCGCCTGCACCAATGGAGCGACCAACCTCAATTCGGCCTCGATTTTGACAACGCGCTCTCTACCACGCCGCAGCCGAATACCTGGCAACGCCGTTGGTCGACTTTTTTCGCCGAACAGCGCATTGGCTGGCAACTTGAACTCGCCGCGGAAAAAGGCATTACCTTTGGTAATATTGACGCCATTGTTGAACATGTTCAGCAACGTCTGGCGTCGCATCAACCGCAGCCTTCTCTTTTGCATGGCGATCTATGGTCGGCGAACTGCGCGCTTGGCCCTGACGGCCCCTATATCTTCGATCCAGCCTGCTATTGGGGTGACAGAGAATGCGATCTGGCGATGCTGCCACTGCATACCGATCAGCCACCGCAGATTTATGACGGCTATCAGTCCGTTTCGCCGCTACCGCTGGATTTTCTCGACAGGCAGCCGATTTACCAGCTCTACACCCTGCTTAATCGGGCAAGGCTGTTTGGCGGTCAGCACCTGGCTACTGCGCAAAAAGCGATGGATCGGCTGCTTGCGGTATAGGTACAGCCCATGCCGGATACGGGCTATCCGGCATTTTTCAGTTTACATGAAGCCTAACAAGGAAAAGAAAAAGTAGCCGAGCACGATAATAATGACCGGCAAAATATAGAGCGGGAAAAACTGTAAAAAGATGGTATGGTGCGGCACCACGATACGTGACTCTATCTGCTCACGCGTTAGTCCTTCCGCGCCTTTTGCTTTTTCCAGGATCAACTGATCTTCCACGCCTTCACGTAAAAAACGTGACTGGCGGCTCATTCTGGCGCCGGAATCCTGCATCGCCAGCCCGACAAAAATCAGAATAAAAATGAGCCAGAAACCGATATTCAGGCTTCCCTGAAAATTCGGCGTCGGCGAGTTGTACCAAAAAACATTCAGAAACGGCGTATTCACGCGCATCATGTCTATCATTACGTGGGTAAAATCCAGCATTACCGCATTTATCCCCTCCTGCTTTTCACTGTGCGCATACATAAATTTAAGGACTGAGATGAGCGTGGAAAGCAGTGCCGGAATAAAAATAACCCACCCAACAACTCTTTTTAGGATTGCAATGCGTCCAGCTTGTTGATACGTCATGAGTTCCCCTTGATAAAGACGCGTCGTTTTGGCCTAAGTCTACCTGTTGATTCCCGTTTTCGCCTGATCTTTAAGGGCGATATACTAAGAACATGGTCATAATGAACGCTTAATTCGTTATTTTTTAATCTCAACAGGAGAGGTTGTGATGTCAACCCCACGTCAAATTCTTGCTGCAATTTTCGATATGGATGGACTACTGATCGATTCCGAACCGCTCTGGGATCGCGCTGAACTGGACGTGATGGCAAGTTTAGGCGTAGATATTACTCGGCGCCATGAACTGCCAGACACGCTTGGGCTACGCATTGATATGGTTGTCGATCTCTGGTTTGCGCAGCAACCGTGGAGCGGCCCCGATCGCCAGGAAGTGACAAACCGTGTTATTGCCCGCGCGATTACGCTTATCGAAGAGACGCGCCCTCTTTTACCGGGTGTGCGTGAGGCCGTGGCGCTGTGTAAAGCGCAGGGGCTATTAGTGGGGCTTGCCTCGGCATCGCCGCTGCATATGCTGGAAAAAGTGCTCACCATGTTTGAGCTGCGCGACAGTTTTGACGCGCTGGCCTCTGCGGAAAAATTGCCCTACAGCAAACCGCATCCGCAGGTCTATCTGGATTGTGCGGCCAAATTAGGCGTTGATCCATTAACCTGCGTGGCGCTGGAGGATTCGGTGAATGGTCTAATCGCGGCAAAGGCGGCGCGAATGCGCGCCATTGTGGTGCCAGCAGAAGAAAACCAGCATGATCCGCGCTTTGCGCTGGCGAATGTCAAACTTAACTCACTGACAGAGCTGACGGCAGCGCATCTACTCGGTTAAGATGTTTCCGAAACAAAGTCAACGGGCAATTAGCCGCTGAGCCAGACGGCAAGCGGCTTTGACAGAGACAAAGAGTTACAACGTCACCACTTCCGCCTACTGTATAAAAACCCTATACTGTATGAATTGACAGTTTAATGGGTTTTATCATGACGGCGGAAGGACATCTTCTTTTTTCTATAGCCAGCGCGGTTTTCGCCAAGAATGCCGAGTTAACGCCCGTCCTTGCGCACGGCGACTGGTGGCATATTATTCCTTCGGCTATTTTGACCTGTCTGCTGCCGGATATCGACCACCCCAAATCTTTTCTTGGTCAGCGCCTGAAATGGGTATCGAAACCGATCGCCCGCGCGTTCGGTCACCGGGGGTTTACCCATAGTCTGCTGGCGGTCTTTGCCCTACTGGCGACCTTTTATCTCAAGGTTCCGGATACGTGGATTATCCCGGCGGATGCGCTGCAAGGCATGGTACTCGGCTATTTAAGCCATATCGTCGCGGATATGCTCACCCCCGCAGGCGTTCCCTTACTGTGGCCGTGCCGCTGGCGTTTCCGCCTGCCTATTCTGGCGCCGCGCAAGGGCAATCAACTGGAGCGATTTTTATGTATGGCGTTGTTTGCCTGGGCGGTGTGGATGCCGCAGTCCATGCCGGAAAACAACGTCATACGCTGGTCTTCGCAGATGATCACTATCCTGCAAATGCAGTTCAATCGTTTTATAAATCACCAGATTGATTAGTAAATCAACGCCAAAGTCATTTTTGGTATAAACCATTCCATTTGAATATAAGAGCCAGCTCACAGTTCTGCTAATCTTGCGCGAACAGAATCGCTAAAACACAGCGCTTCATAATAAAAAAATCAGGAGAACGGGGATGAATTTTCCATTAATTGCGAACATTGCGGTGTTCGTCATTCTGCTGTTTGTACTGGCGCAGGCCCGTCATAAACAGTGGAGTCTGGCTAAAAAAGTGCTTGTCGGCCTTGTGATGGGCGTGGTCTTTGGTCTGGCCCTGCACACCATTTATGGCGCTGACAGTCAGGTGTTAAAAGACTCCATTCAGTGGTTCAATATTGTCGGCAACGGTTATGTGCAATTGCTACAAATGATTGTGATGCCGCTGGTATTCGCCTCTATTTTAAGCGCCGTGGCACGACTGCATAACGCCTCTCAATTGGGGAAAATCAGTTTTCTGACTATCGGCACGCTGCTGTTTACTACCCTTATCGCAGCGCTGGTGGGCGTGCTGGTCACCAATCTGTTCGGACTGACGGCGGAAGGTCTGGTTCAGGGCGGCGCGGAAACCGCGCGTCTGAATGCCATTGAGACGAGCTATGTCGGCAAAGTGGCCGATCTCAGCGTGCCGCAACTGGTGCTGTCTTTTGTACCGAAAAATCCGTTTGCGGATCTGACTGGCGCAAATCCTACGTCTATTATCAGCGTGGTGATTTTCGCCGCATTCCTGGGCGTGGCCGCGCTTAAACTGCTGAAAGATGATGCGCCAAAAGGCGAGCGTGTGCTTGTTGCTATCGATACCCTGCAAAGCTGGGTGATGAAGCTGGTGCGTCTGGTGATGCAACTTACGCCTTACGGCGTACTGGCGCTGATGACGAAAGTGGTTGCCGGCTCTAATTTGCAGGACATCATTAAGCTTGGAAGCTTCGTGGTAGCGTCATATCTTGGTCTGGCGATAATGTTTGTGGTTCACGGCATACTATTGGGCGTGAACGGGATTAGCCCGCTGAAATATTTCCGCAAGGTGTGGCCGGTGCTGACATTTGCCTTTACCAGCCGCTCCAGCGCCGCCTCCATTCCACTTAATGTCGAAGCGCAAACCCGCCGCCTGGGCGTGCCGGAGTCCATCGCCAGCTTTGCTGCCTCTTTTGGCGCGACCATCGGCCAAAACGGTTGCGCCGGTCTTTATCCTGCAATGTTAGCGGTAATGGTTGCGCCGACGGTCGGCATCAACCCCTTAGACCCCGTATGGATAGCCACGCTGGTGGGTATCGTTACCGTAAGTTCGGCGGGTGTTGCCGGCGTTGGCGGCGGCGCGACCTTCGCCGCGCTGATTGTGCTGCCTGCCATGGGCTTACCGGTCACGCTGGTCGCGCTGTTAATCTCCGTCGAACCGTTGATTGATATGGGCCGTACCGCGCTGAACGTGAGCGGCTCAATGACCGCGGGTACGCTGACCAGCCAGTGGCTGAAGCAGACCGATAAAACCATTCTCGATAGCGAAGAAGACGCCGAACTGGCGCATCGATAATACATTATCGGGCGTTCACATCGTCTGAGACACGACGATCAGCAACTCAAAATGTCTGTCATTAAAAACGCCGGTCTCCAGTACCGGCGTTTTGTTTTTTTCTTAGTCAGCGATTTCGTTTTCCTGGCGAACCTGATTCGCCCAACGCTGCGCCGATTCTGGCACGCTAAAGGCAGGCGACCGTTGAAATGACTCCCCCGTCAGAACAAAGGCAACATATTTACCGCGCAGTATCCAGACGTCGCGAAACGTATCCATTTTTATCGCATGTTCCGGCGGCGCGGGTTCAACACGCGGAATATAGCTAATAATCTGGCGATTTTGCTGGCGAAGAGGTTTCATCATTAATGCTTCACTAAAAGAGGCTAAGAGCCTATCCCATTAGGGCTATTTTACTTGCCATTTTGGTCCTGGGCAGTGCTCAAAATCCTCACGTACTACGTGTACGCTCCGGTTTTTGCGCGCTGTCCGTGTCCAAACTGGCTGCGCCAATAACGCCTACTGGGATAGGCTCTAAGGCTAAAAATCAGAAAAACACTATTTTAGCCGATCTTCGCCCCCGACGTCCTGTTCCGCGCGTGCGATTTCCCTATTGAGCCTTGTCTGCCGTTCCGCTCTCCCCCGGCATAATTGCTGAAATGTTCTATAGTTAGAGTGATTTTGACTACTACCACGCCCATTTCAGTGATGAAAGCAGGAGACGAGTTCAATGTCGCATAATGAGAAATCCCCCCATCAGTCCCCCGTGCATGATACCCGTGAATCACAGCCCGGCCTGGACTCCCTGGCGCCGTCAGACGGTTCACATCGCCCCACGCCAGAACCGACGCCGCCGGGCGCGCAACCAACGGCCCCCGGCAGCTTAAAAGCGCCCGAGACCGCGAATGATAAGCTCACTGCCCTCGACGCCTTTCGTAAAGGCAGCGAAAATTATGCGCTGACCACCAATCAGGGCGTGCGCATCGCCGACGATCAAAATTCTCTTCGCGCCGGCAGCCGTGGCCCTACGCTGTTGGAAGATTTTATCCTGCGCGAGAAAATTACCCACTTTGACCATGAGCGTATCCCGGAGAGGATCGTTCACGCCCGCGGATCTGCAGCGCACGGCTATTTCCAGCCATATAAAGACCTGAGCGACATCACGAAAGCCGCGTTTCTGTGCGATCCACAGAAAATTACCCCGGTCTTTGTTCGCTTTTCGACAGTACAGGGCGGCGCGGGGTCTGCTGATACCGTACGTGATATCCGCGGTTTTGCGACCAAATTTTATACCGAAGAGGGAATTTTCGATCTCGTCGGTAATAACACGCCGATCTTTTTTATCCAGGATGCGCATAAGTTTCCGGATTTTGTGCACGCCGTTAAGCCCGAACCACATTGGGCTATTCCGCAAGGACAGAGCGCGCACGACACCTTCTGGGACTATGTTTCCTTACAGCCTGAGACGCTGCACAACGTCATGTGGGCAATGTCGGATCGCGGTATTCCACGGAGTTATCGGACGATGGAAGGGTTCGGCATTCACACCTTCCGTCTGATCAATGCACAAGGGAAAGCGACCTTTGTCCGTTTCCACTGGAAACCGTTGGCAGGTAAAGCCTCGCTGGTGTGGGATGAGTCACAAAAACTGACCGGTCGCGATCCGGATTTTCACCGCCGGGATCTGTGGGAGGCCATCGAAGCGGGCGATTTCCCGGAATACGAGCTGGGCCTACAACTCATTGCCGAAGAGGATGAATTTAAATTCGATTTTGATCTGCTCGATCCGACCAAACTGATTCCGGAAGAGCTGGTGCCAGTACAACGCGTCGGCAAAATGGTGTTAAACCGTAATCCGGATAACTTTTTCGCTGAAAACGAACAGGCGGCATTTCATCCAGGGCATATTGTTCCCGGCATTGATTTTACCAACGATCCGCTGTTACAGGGGCGTCTGTTCTCTTATACCGACACGCAAATCAGTCGTCTGGGCGGGCCAAACTTCCACGAAATTCCGATTAACCGCCCTACCTGCCCCTACCATAACTTCCAGCGTGACGGTATGCACCGGATGGATATCGACACCAATCCGGCGAACTATGAACCAAACTCCATTAATGACAACTGGCCACGCGAAACGCCGCCAGCGCCAAAACGCGGCGGCTTCGAATCATACCAGGAACGCGTGGATGGCAATAAAATCCGCGAACGCAGCCCCTCTTTCGGTGAATATTACTCGCATCCTCGCCTGTTCTGGCTCAGTCAGACGCCGATAGAACAGCAGCATATTATTGACGCGTTCAGCTTTGAGCTGGGTAAAGTCGCCCGCGCGTATATTCGGGAGCGGGTGGTCGATCAGTTAGCGCATATTGATGTCACGCTGGCTCAGGGCGTCGCGCATAATCTCGGTTTTTCACTCACCCATGAGCAAACGCAAATTGCCCCGCCTCCTGATGTCAACGGTCTGAAAAAAGATCCGGCGCTCAGCCTGTATGCGGTGCCGGACGGCGATGTTAAAGGCCGAGTGGTCGCTATTCTGCTGAACGACAAGGTTAACGCCGCCGATCTGCTGACCATTTTGCAGGCTTTAAAAGCCAAAGGCGTCCACGCAAAACTGCTCTATTCACGGATGGGTGAAGTAACGGCTGATGACGGTTCAACATTAACGATTGCGGCAACCTTTGCCGGCGCGCCGTCGCTAACGGTCGATGCGGTAATAGTACCGTGCGGCAATATTGCCGATATCGAGAGTTGCGGCGATGCCCGCTACTACCTTCTGGAAGCCTACAAACATCTGAAGCCCATCGCACTGGCAGGCGACGCCCGACGGTTTAAGGCGCTTTTAAACATTGATAGCCAGGGGGAAGAAGGACTTGTTGAGGCCGATAACGTTGACCACCACTTTATGGACACTCTGTTGACGCTGATGGCGGCACATCGTGTCTGGTCGCGTGCGGGGAAAATTAACGCGATTCCTGCATAAACGGCAAAAAATGCGGCGCATTCTTGCGCCGCAAACTCAGGAGCTAAATATCAAGAAAACTGCCAGGACGATATCCACGTTCCGCAATCGCTGCCTTGAGTGACGCAGACGTCAACACCTCCAGTTCAGTTAAGCGGGGGTAACAATAGGCGCTCTGGCGAATAATGTTGTCCACAAACGCCGGATGACACATCACCTCCAGAGAGGCCTCTCCTCGATGCGCCGAGGCATCCAGAATGCGTAAAAAGCACGCTTCGGTGATCTCCTCGCCGTAAAATTCACTACTAAATCCTTGAGTGCTGCGCAAATCCGACGGCAGATCGTCTGCGTTCAACACCGTCTGGCGGTCAATACGTAACGCAATCCCGCGCTGCGCCGCAAAGCGGGCGACGATGGGGAAAATTTGCGGGAACATATGCACATGATGGTGACTGTCGAGATGCGTTGGCTCGCGGCCAAATACGTCGATGAAACGCTGATACTGACACGCCAGTTCATGCGCAATTTCATCCAGCGGAAGCGTATCCTCCTCCGCCATTTGCCAGATCCATTTCCCCAACAGGCCGTCTCGCGTCAGGCCCGGCATCTCTGACACCGGTTTGCCTAACGTCAAAACAAAATGCATTCCCACCCCAAGCGCAGGCAGCTCGCGGCTAAGCTGCGCCGCATGGTCAATAGCCTCGCCATTGACCAGCGCCGTCGTGGAGGTCACAACGCCGTTGCGATATGCTTCAACAATGCCGTAATTTTGCCCTTTACTCAGGCCAAAATCATCGGCATTCACAATCAACACGCGTTCCATAGCCTACCTCTGTCAGTGGTGCTTACCTTTAAGCGCTTCGATGCAAGCGGCAAAATTAGGCAGCCATTTTTCATGCGCCAGAATGAGCTCACGCGCCAGGACTTCTGCGTCTCGGTCGGAATGCACCAGCGGACTCAGGTTAAGCGCCAGCAGCACATCATTAAAGTTTCCGCTCAGCGCCGCATTGCTGGCCGCGACCTCAAATCCTTTAATAGTGTGGATAAGCCCCAGCACTTTTTCGTCAAAACGGGTGATACGCGGGTGCGGCGTCGCGCCATTGCGTCCCAGAATGCAGGTCATTTCCACCGCCCAGTCCGCCGGGATATTCTCGACATGCCCATGATGTGGAATATTAACGTAATGCTCAGTCTGCTTGTCATTATAAATAGCGTTAATGACTTCACAAGCGGCATCGGAATAATAAGCGCCGCCGCGTTGCTCAAGCTCTTTCGGCTTCACGTTTAGCTCAGGATTTTTGTACAAGTCGAAGAGTTGTTTCTCCACTTTCTGTACGACCTGAGCGCGCGCGCCGCCTTTGTAATATTCGCCCATTTCAATCGCCAACATCTCTTTTTGCTTGAAGTAATACAACAAATAAGAGCACGGCAGCATGTTCAGCGAGCGAATCAATCCTTCACTAAACGGCAGATCAAAGATATTTTTTACGGTTGACGCTTTCAACTGACCGGACGCCACGCCATCCAGTAATTCTGCGAACCGTGAGGTGCCATTCACCAGCACATCTTTAATAAAGACCATATGGTTTAGACCAAACAGGTCAATGGAAAGATCGTCATTCTCATTCAGCGCCAGCACGTCATGAATAAACATTTTCATGCCGACAGGAATATTACATACGCCGATGAATTTTTTAAAGTTGGTATGACGATAAACCGCTTCCGTCACCATCCCCGCCGGGTTAGTAAAGTTAATGACCCACGCATTCGGACATAATTCTTCAACATCTTTAATGATGTCAAAAATAACCGGAATGGTACGCAACCCTTTAAATAAACCGCCAGCGCCGTTGGTTTCTTGCCCCAGATAGCCGTGACTAAGCGGGATACGCTCGTCCAGTTCACGGGCTTTGAGTTGACCAACGCGTAGCTGGGTAGTAACAAAATTAGCGTCTTTCAGCGCTTCCCGGCGATCCAGCGTTTTATACAATTTTAGCGGAACGCCTGCTTTATCAATCATTCGCAGGCAGAGATCATAAATAATGCCCAGCTTCTCTTTCCCGTCTTCAACGTCAACCAGCCATAATTCAGTGACAGGTAATTCATGGTAGCGCTTAATAAAGCCTTCAAGTAATTCAGGGGTGTAGCTGCTCCCGCCACCAATAGTGACGACTTTTAATTTCTGGCTCATAATATCTCCCTTCAGTGTATGACACTGATATGTATTACGCTATGCCCGCTCGTAAGAAATAGCGTGACGTTCCCCGCGCTATTGGGGCAAGCGTGAAATGTAATTAATCGAGCAATGCAAACCGTTACTCATTAATTTCCGTCAATCGCTTCCGATAACTATTCGGCGTAAATGAGGTCATCTTCTTAAACGTTTTAATAAACAGACTTGGACTGCTATACCCGGCTTCATAAGCAATATCCGTAACCGAATAGTTGGTCATTTCCAACTGTTTCTTGGCAAAATTAATGCGAATCTCATTAATGATTTGCATCGGCGTTTTGCTGTAATAACGTCGGGTGGCGCGCGTCAGATACTCCTGGGATTTTGCCGACAGGCGCACCATATTTTCCAGCGCATGTTCGCCAAACTGCGTTTTATCATGCATTATCTCCACGGTTGCTTTCAGCCATTGTGGAATATCATCATAAACCTGCTCTTCGCGGTAATGGCGTAAGCGGTTTATAATATAAAATGTCACCACTTCGATAAATTCGTCGAGCCCATTGCCGCGAAAATTCAACGACGCAATCACCGTTTCAATATAGGTAAGGAAGGTGCTATTCGCCCTGTATACCTGCGATGCCACAAAACAAAACGGCAGTAACGGAAGATAATGCTGTTCAAAAAAACGTTTACTAATTCCTACGTTCAGAATACGTGTTGCGCCAAATTCATAGAAACTTTGGTGATTCGACCCCACCGGGATAAAAACAAAATCTCCACGTTCCAGCAGCACACGCTTCCCGTTAATCTCCTGGTAATAACGTCCGGTTAATACCAGGGTAAATTCATAGTAGTCGTGCTGATGCAGCCCGGTGACGCTTTCCGTCTTGTTATAGATAAACACATGGAAATTTTTGCCATTGAAGAGCTGCTGCTCATAAACCGTTTTGATTTCCGTTGCGTTAACCTGTAGCTGCATCATCCGCCCCCTGTTATTTCAGTTTCTCATGGAGCTCAATCAACTCAGCGATCAGTTCACGAGCCAGCATTGATGTCATCAAATGATCCTGAGCGTGAACCAGGACCAGACTGACTTTCATTTTGCCTTCGCCCTGATCGCCTTCGATGAGTTTTGTCTGCACAAGATGCGCTTCATTGAGCGCTATGCGCGACTGGTCCATCATCGCTTTCGCCGCCTCAAAATCGCCTTCTTTCGCTTTTCTGAGCGCGCCATATGCCAGGCTGCGCGCCTGACCAGAATTGATGATAAGCCCCATAACGACTTCTTCGAGTTCCTCAGCCGCTGTCTGGTTATCTACAACATTTTCAAGATCAAACATAGTCTTTCCTCTGATTCAGCCCGGCATGGCATCCCATGCCGACGCGGAGTTTAGAATTTCAGTGCGTTAGCGATATCTTCTTCGCTTTCTTCCTGCTCAATGGCGTTCTGCGCTTTGTTAGCCACCACCACGAAGGGGAGATAAATCAGGGTAGCGACCGCCAGGTTAAATAGCGCAACCAGTAATGCGGCAACGCTGCCGTTGGTGTTAAAGAACGCCCCCAGCCCGGTTGGCATGGTCCACGGCGCAATATTGGTAATCGGCGGAATAATACCCAAATAGTAAGCCACCAGCGTAATCGCCGCCAGAATCGGCTGTACCAGAATGAAGGGGATAAACATCACCGGGTTCATAATAATCGGCAGGCCAAACAGGATGGGTTCGTTAATCTGGAAGATACCTGACGGCAGCGCCAGTTTTGCCACCTGGCGATAGTCCGCGCGACGGGATGCCAGGAAGATAGCGATGATCAGACCCAGCGTTGCGCCGCTGCCACCGAGGAAGATATAAGAATCCAGCATCGGTTTCGCCCAGATATGGAACGTTTTACCGGCTTCCAGCGCCGCATCGACGGAGCCATACTGCTGGTAAATAGAGATGTTTTCCAGCGCCCAGGGCGTCATGATGCCGCTATCCAGCGCGGTCAGCGCCAGCGAACCATGAATACCAAAGAACCACAGCAGCGGTACAAAAATGACATATGCCCACCCTACCACGCTACCCAGCGATGCCAGCGGCGTAGAGATAGTGTCCATAATAATCTGATGGAAGTTAGAACCGTAATTAGACAGCGCCCAGGCAATAATCCCCATAATAGAGAGAATAATAAAGCCGGGAATTAATGCTGAGAATGAACGAGACACCGAAGCCGGTACGCTGTCCGGTAGTTTAATCACCCAGTTGCGCCGGACAATAAATGTAAACATTTCCGCGACCACCAGACCAATAATAATACCGGAGATAATATTCGCGCCGCCCAGCCAGTTAGCGCCTACGGCATAGGCCTCGCCGACACTATACGGCGTTACGGTCATAAATGCCGCCACGGAAAGCAATCCGGCGGCCAGCGCATCAACCTTGCGCTCTTCCGCCAGCGCCATGCCGATAAAAAATGGCGCCATGAGCGACATAATGCCCAATGTGCCGTTATAGACGTTCCCGCCGATGCCTTTCAATCCATTAAGAGTTTCAATAGTTGAGGCATCAAGCCGAATACCCATGGAATAAAAAAACGACCCCTCCCCAAAGCTCAGGAAAACGTTATTAATTAATACAAACATCGCCCCCGCAAGGGTTAATGGCATTAAACGAATAAAGCCGTTCTTGATTGCATTAACGTGTGGCTGCTTTCCTATTTTTACAGCAAAAGGAAGGAGTACCTTTTCAAGTGAAGCAATAACGTTACTCATAGAAAAATACCCTTAAATACCGCAATAAAATATTGCGGTTAGTGTATGAAATAACTCTTTGACGGGAAAAATTAAAAAATAATTAATTCGCGGCGGCTTTTTTAATTGCCGCTACCGCAGCTTTAAGCACGCCTAAGCCATCTACCTTGCCGTACAACATTGAATCAATGACTTCTACCGGTTTACCGGGTAATAAACGCTGAATTTCGGGGAGCATATAAGCAATTTGCGGGCCTAATAACACGACGTCCGCTGCCGGGCCTTTTTCACCGGCCAGGGTTTCAGGGAATGCTTCAATAATCACCGGCACTTCATATTTTTCAGCCTGAGCGCGCATTTTTGATACCAGTAACGATGTTGACATGCCCGCAGAACAAAACAGATAAATGTGTTTCTTTTCCATAAAAACCTTCCTCATGTACGATTATCTGTCAACCAGATACGCCGCAAGCCTCAACCTGCATCCATACTCTGGGCGACTTGCGTAACCGGATTTACTTTTTTAGGTGGCTGAAATGAGTATACGGGATCGGACCGCCGGATGGTATTTCCTTGACCCACTAAATTGTCTCTCATTGACCTGGCGTTATGACCCCCCTCACATTTCGGGCAAATAATTCGCGATAATAAATAAGGTTATGGCAGGCACAAAAAAACCGGCTCGCAGGCCGGTTTCCTTGAATGTTCAGGCAATGTACAGTTGTTACTGCTTCGGCGCCTGTGGGTCAGTGTCGTACTCCGCACAGGTCTGGTAGCCGGAGTTAATCACGTGCCCGGTATCATCCAGCGCAACAAAGTAGGTTTCCGCTTTACCATCACGTTGACCCAGGATGTAGGTCTGACAGGTACCACGCGCATGAATCATGCTCACTTCAGATGACGGTTTGCCCGCAATCTGCGCAACTTGCGCCCTGCTCATTCCTTTTTTAACATCTTTAACGACAGGCTCAACAAATTGGTCTTTTGTACGATCATACGCCGTACAGCCTGCCAGCATAGTCATTACCGCCGCTGCGCTTAAAATTCCTGCTACGTTCTTGTTCATTTTCCGTCCTCTTGTTTATCAGCGTGTTATGTAAGCCTGGAATACATCAGAACATTTTTCAAGCCGCGCCTCGCCACAAAAAGTCTTTCGGAAAATTCTCTAACGCAGCGATATGTTGTTTTAAACACCGCTTAGCCCGCCAAACCTTGTCGTTTCAGCGGCGAAGGGTTAGCTTTAACAGGGTAAAGATTCATTTTTTTAATGTCGAAGGGGGTTAAATGACTCTGCAGCAAGAGATAATCCAGGCGCTTGGCGCGAAACCGCATATCAACCCTGAAGAAGAAATTCGCCGCAGCGTGGATTTTCTTAAAGCGTACCTGAAAACCTATCCCTTTTTGAAATCGCTGGTGTTAGGCATCAGCGGCGGGCAGGATTCGACGCTGGCCGGGAAACTCAGCCAGATGGCTATCGCCGAATTGCGGGAAGAGACTGGTGATAATGCGCTGCAGTTTATCGCCGTTCGTCTGCCTTATGGCGTGCAGGCCGATGAACAGGATTGCCAGGACGCCATTGCTTTTATTCAGCCGGACAGAGTACTCACCGTCAATATTAAAGGCGCCGTCCTCGCCAGCGAGCAGGCGCTGCGCGAAGCGGGAATTGAGCTGAGCGATTTTGTTCGCGGCAATGAAAAAGCGCGTGAGCGAATGAAAGCGCAATATAGCATCGCCGGTATGACTCACGGCGTCGTGGTGGGCACCGACCATGCGGCGGAAGCGATAACCGGGTTCTTCACCAAATATGGCGATGGCGGTACCGATATTAACCCACTTCATCGCCTTAACAAACGCCAGGGCAAACAGCTTCTCGCAGCGCTGGGCTGTCCTGAGCATCTGTATAAAAAAGTCCCCACCGCCGATTTGGAAGACGACCGCCCTTCACTGCCTGATGAAGCCGCGCTGGGCGTAACGTATGACAATATTGACGATTACCTGGAAGGCAAAACGCTGGACTCCGCCATCGCTAAAACTATCGAAGGCTGGTATGTAAAAACTGAACATAAGCGCCGTTTGCCGATTACGGTATTCGACGACTTTTGGAAAAAGTAAGCGTACTTCTACTGTTGTGCCGGATATCGCTCGTCTATCCGGCCTCCTCTCTTCCCAGCCTCTTTTTTAATCACCCATCCGCTGTTATACTGGATGCATAACCAGTTAGCGGAGATCACTGTGGTACGGCGTCAATCAGCCCCCCGCCTTGAGTTTGAAGCAGCGGCCATTTACGAATATCCAGAACATTTACGTCCTTTCCTCAGCGAAGCGCCAGCCTTACCGGGCGTCTATATATTTCATAGCGAAAGCGATACGCTGCCGCTTTATATCGGTAAAAGCGTAAATATTCGCAGCCGGGTGCTCTCACATCTACGAACGCCTGACGAGGCCGCTATGCTGCGACAGGCGCGGCGGATAAGCTGGATCTGCACCGCTGGGGAAATGGGCGCGTTGCTGCTGGAGGCGCGGCTGATCAAAGAACAACAGCCGCTGTTTAACAAGCGGTTACGGCGTAATCGCCAGCTTTGCTCTCTACAGTTGAGCGAACAAAAGATTGAGGTCGTTTCCGCCCGCAGCGTCGATTTTTCCCATGAGCCGAACCTGTTTGGGCTCTTCGCCAACCGTCGGGCAGCGCTGCAAAGCTTACAGAACCTCGCCGATGAGCAAAAATTGTGTTATGGCCTGCTGGGGCTTGAACCGGTAAGCCGTGGGCGCGCCTGTTTTCGTTTCGCGCTGAAGCGCTGCGCTGGCGCGTGTTGTGGGCAAGAAACCCCGCAGGCGCATTTTCTTCGTCTGCAGGCCTCACTGGAACGGTTACGTGTGGTTTGCTGGCCCTGGAAAGGCGCTATCGCGTTAAAAGAGAGCCGCCCACAAATGACCCAGTTCCACATTATCAACAACTGGTTATGGCTGGGGGCGGTACCCTCGCTGGATGAGGCCGCCACCCTGGTGCGCACCCCTGCGGGCTTTGATCAGGATGGCTATAAAATTCTCTGTAAGCCACTAATGTCAGGTCAATATGAGATCATTGAACTGCACACCGACTGTCGCCAGTCATAAAGAAAACCGCCGATCCTGTCCACCTCAACGATTGTGTTGTCGACAAGACCGGCGGTCTTAAATTATGCGGAAAGTTATTCTGCCGCAGCAGGCATTTTACCTTCTTGCGCCGGGCGTTCTGTCAGACGCTTCTCAAAATTAGCGTTATATTGCTTTTTCTGCTCCGGCGTCAGAACGTTATAAATTTTATTCTGGGTTTCCATATGCGCCAGCATATTGGCCTTGCGCTGTGCTTCCATTTTCGTAATTTGCGCTTCGGCTTTGGCTTTATCGAAGGTATCGCTGGCAATAATATCATGCATGGCGCGACGCTCTTCCAGCAGCGGACGTTTCATTTGCTCGCGCTGCGCTTTCATAATATCGCGAATTTGTTGCTTCTGTGCGTCTGTCAGGTTCAGGTTTTTAAACATCATATCGTGATGTGGGCCAAATTTACCTTTATGCTGCATCATTGGCTTCGCATCCGCTGGCGCGGCGGTGGTAGTCTCGGCGGCATGAGCCAGATTCGCAGCGCCCATCGCCAGGGTAGAGGCAACAAATAGAGCAGTCAGTTTACGCATATTTCCATCCTTCCTTTCAGTTATTTTTACGGCATATTTAAAACAGCGCCGTGTTGTCGTGATTAACTTTAACCGTCTTAGCGTCAATTAGTCATAACAACGGTAAAACAATGAAAGTATAAAAAACACTTTTTCGCCAATTGTGAAGAAAAAAAGAATAAATTGCGCAGAGTTGAAAGAGAAATATACAACAGCATGATATAGCAGAAATTATGCAGAACTATAACGCAGCAACGCTTATTAATAAAGCAATTCTCCAGGAATAATCCGTAATAGCATGAAACTGTGTCCCAAATCATCCCTGTAATCCTAACGTGAGCTTACAGGGACATTTATCAGGGAAGTCTTTCCAGCATTAATCCAGCCCGCAATCCGCAGGCGACAGAGGGATTAGGAAAGAGAACATATTCAACGTCATGCGTCACCGTCACACGTTTATCCCCCTCCTCGGCCAGCAACGTTCCCTTCGCAAAGGCAGTAAAATTCAGCGTTTGCGCATCCATATAAAGCGCGAACTTGTCGCTGTGACGCGTGATTTGCGACACCACCCGATAGCGTAGCGGCGGCGAAAACGAGGTTGACGTTTCGACACCGCTCAGCAGCGCCGACAACGCCTGCGAGGTTACACTGAACTGCGTCAGATCGTTTTGCCCAAACGGCAACGCCTTTCCCAACTCCAGCGTACAGGAAAGCGCGCCGAAATGTTCAGAGCTAAAGTGCGTAAACGTACCGCCGGGCGCCTGATGAAATACCAACGCCTCCAGTCCTGCCGCGCCCAGCCACGCCAGAAAATCCGCCTCCCACGGGCGGTCGCGCTGCGGCAATACGCCAAAACGCAAATGATGCGAGCCACGAATGGCGGTATGCAGATCCAGATGCCAGCGTACCCGCGCCTGGCCAGATGAAAAGAAGGTTTCCAGACTTAGCTCCAACTCACGCGCCCGCCGCGTTTCATCGCTTTCGGCAAAGGACTGCCAACGCCCGCCAAACATACGGTTCATATCGCTGTGACAATAGCGTATTCCCGCCGCCAGCGCCTGCGGATTGCCGAGTACCACCAGCACTCGCCACGTTAACGTCAAGCTGCCTGAATACAGCGCCGACAGCAGCTTATCCAGCATCTCGACCGGCGCGGTTTCATTGCCGTGTATCCCCGCAGAAAGAATTAACGCGCGGTCGACCGGCGCATCGGGCGTGAGTTCAAGCAGACCATGGCCTAACCAGCGCCAGCGAAAACCCGCGCCCTTCCCCTGCGTCACCCGTGGTGTCGTGCCACTTAGCGTCAACGCCAGAAAGTTATCCATCAGCCGCCCCCGTTTGCTGGAAAGGATAAACCGACCCCAAATCCAGCAGACGCGTTAACACATCCAGCGCCTCCCGGCCTTCTCGCAATAATAACGGATCGGCCAGATCGGCAGCGGTCAGGCGATCGCGATAATAACGATCCGCCCACGCGTTAAGGGCCGTAAACAGAGCGTCATTCATCATTACCGCTGGATTCACCGCCCTTCGTTCTTCTTCTGTTAACACCACGCGTAATCGCAGACAGGCCGGGCCGCCGCCGTTGGCCATACTTTCTCGCAAATCAAACACCTGCATCGCGCTGATGGGGTTATCCTCCGCCACCAGCTTATTCAGATAGCGCCAGACGCCGGCATGGTCCTGACATTCCCGCGGCAACACTAACAGCATTGAGCCGTCGTCACGGCTTAACAACTGACTATTAAACAGGTAGGTCGCCACAGCATCTGATACAGAAACCTCGCCGGCGGGCACCTCTATCGCCATAAAACCGTCAACGCGCGTACGCAACTGATTAATGAGCACTTTCTGACGGGCAAACGCCGCTTCGTGACAAAACAATACCTGTCGATTCGAAACGGCGATGACATCATTATGGAATACGCCTTGATCGATGACCTCCGGGTTTTGCTGAGCGAAGATAACCTGTTGCGGATTCACCTGATTAAGACGCGCCACGGCCTCGCTGGCTTCGCGGCTCTGGCGCGCCGGATAACGAGCGGGTCGTATTTCATTCTCCTCTTCGCGCCCATAGACAAAAAGCTGCACGCCTGCCGAACCATACTCGCCGCCCAGACGGTTATGATTCGCCGCGCCTTCATCTCCCAATAATGCGACCTGCGGTAACGCGCTATGCACTGAAAACTGACTTTCATCGCGAAATATGGCGCGTAGCAGCGCTTCGGTAACAGGCGCCTCAAGAGCGCGATGAAATTTATTGTTTAAATTCGCCACCGTCAGGTGAACTTTCCCGTCCAGCGCGTCTGCCGATGGGCAAACCGTCGCCGCATTCGCAACCCACATTGGCGACGCGGAACTCACGCTGGAAAGCCAGCGTGGCGCCTGACGCGCAACCTTATCCAGAATCTGCTCATCGCTACCCGTGAAGCCGAGCTGACGCAACGCCGGAATAAAAGGCCGCTCATGCGGCGGGATCACCGCCTGGGGAAAGCCGGCATCCGCCAAAGCCTTCATCTTTAGCAGCCCCTGCTTTACTGCCAGACGAGGATTCGACACCTGAAAACGGTGGCGGGTCGATGCCTCATTGCCGAAGGATAGCCCGGCATAATGGTGCGTAAGCCCCACCAGCCCGTCAAAATTAACTTCATGCGCCGTCATACCGCCTCCCTGCGAGAAAAGTCGAGGCCGGGGCTTAATGTCGCAGGCAACGTTAGTTCGGGAGATTCCAGACTGGCCATCGGCCAGGCGCAATAATCGGCGGCATACCAGGCGCTGGGCCGATGGTTGCCAGACGCGCCGATACCACCAAACGGCGCAGTACTCGCTGCCCCGGTGAGCGGTTTATTCCAGTTAACGATCCCTGCCCGCGCCTCCAGCAAGAGCTGTTCGAACTGCGCGCGATCCGTCGACACCAGCCCACACGACAGACCGAAGCGGGTATTATTCGCCAGACGAATCGCCTCATCGAAATGCGCATAACGCCAGACGCTCAGCAGCGGACCAAACACCTCTTCATCCGGCACATCCGCGACGCCCGTCAGCTCAATGATGCCAGGCGTCAGCAGAGAGGTTCCCTCTTTGACCTTCCGCGGCGCCAGTAGCGTGCGACCGCCTAATGCCTCTCGTTGACGCCAGGCCTCCATCACATGCTGTGCCGCCTGCGCTGAAATCAGTCCGCCGATAAACGGCTGCGGATCGTCGTCCCATCTGCCGGGCTGCAGACGTCCGGCGACGTCAACCAGCCGCGCCAGAAATGCATCTCCCTGCGCACCCTGTTTTACCAGAAGGCGTCGCGCGCAGGTACAGCGCTGTCCGGCGGTAATAAACGCCGATTGCAGCGTCAGATGTACCGCCGCATCTATATTTGCCGCATCCTCAATAATGAGCGGATTGTTTCCGCCCATTTCAAGGGCCAGGATTTTTTCCGGCTGGCCGGATAGCTGGCGATGAAGCTGATATCCGGTACTGGCGCTGCCGGTAAACAGCAGCCCATCGAGATCGTCGAGCGAACTTAGCGCTTGTCCGGTCTCCCGGCCGCCCTGCACCAGATTAAGAACGCCTGCCGGTAGCCCGGCCCGTTCCCAGAGTTTTATTACCGTTTCCCCGGTCCATGGCGTTAGCTCGCTAGGTTTGAAGATCAGCGTATTGCCTGCCAGCAACGCGGGCACAATATGGCCATTCGGTAAATGGCCGGGAAAGTTATAAGGGCCGAATACCGCCAGCACACCGTGAGGACGATGGCGCAACGTCGCGGCGCCATCGACAAGTTCGCTTTTTTGTTCGCCTGTTCTGGCGTGGTAAGCCTTAATCGAGATGGCAATCTTATTGATCATCGCCGTCACTTCCGTTGCCGCCTCCCAGCGCGGTTTACCGGTTTCACGCGCGATGACCTCCGTGAGCTCGGCTTTATGCGCCTCCAGCAGGGCGGCAAATTTCTCTACGATAGCCTGTCGTGCGGCAAAAGGCTGTCTGGCCCAACGAGGAAACGCCGCGCGCGCCGCCTGACAGGCCTCGGCGACCTGTGCCGCATTAGCGTCATTCCCCTGCCAAAGTATCTCCGCGCTCACCGGGTTCGTTTTGCGGCGGCGTTCGCCCTGACCGGTTATCCAGTCGCCGTTTATCCATAGCGTCATACGGTTTTCTCCTCTGCGCAAAGGCGTACCAGCCGAACGTGGTCGCCCGTGCGACATTTCAGCGCATCCAACTGCGCGGCGGTAAGTACAAGTCGTGAAGTCTGCGGATCGGCACGCACCAGCGCGGCCCGAAAGTGGTGATAGTTTTCATTGGCGACCAGACATGCCGGATAGTCGCCAGGCGCGGGTTGCCCTTCCGCGACTTCCACCAGTCGGCTTTTACGAATGGCCCGCACGCGGTCAATATCACACTCCAGCGTCGGCCCACCGTCGAAGATGTCGATATAGTGGCGATAGCGAAAACCTTCCTTTTCCAGCACCGCGCGGGCTGGCGCCGTTTGCGGGTGGACTTCGCCAATCACGGCCTGTGCCTCTTCAGATAAGAAGTGGGTATAAATAGGATGTTTGGGCATCAGCTCGGCGATAAACGCTTTTTGCCCGGTACCGCATAAAAAATCCGCCCGGCTGAAATCCATAGAGAAAAAGCGTTTGCCGAGACTTTGCCAGAAGGGAGAATAACCGTGCTCGTCAATGACGCCGCGCATTTCCGCCACCACTTTCTCATTGAATTTATCGCGAAACGCGGCCATAAACATAAAGCGCGATTTTGACAACAGGTAGCCGTTACCCTCTTTACGCCATTCGGGATCGAGAAACAGCGTGCACAGCTCACTGCTGCCAGTGTGATCATTACTCAGGAATAATGTTGGCAACGCGTTATATACATTCAGCTCTTTGGAGGCATGAACCAGCGTACCGACACGATAGTTATACCAGGGGTCGTTAAGGCCGACCGCGACCTCAATGGCGCAGATCCCGCCGACCTCACCCGTTTCACTGTCTTCGAGAACGAATACATACCCTTGTTCGCCTTTTGGCAGCTCGCCGGACCAGGTTTTTAGCGCGCGTTCAATGCGGGCCGCCAGCGTCGCTTCATTTGCCGGTAGCGAGGTTAAGCCGCCGCCCGTTTTGCCTGCAAGCTGCATCAGCGCGGCGATATCCGCATGTTCGACAGGACGAATCACCCGCATGATGCGCCTCCCGTCTGAAGGCGTTCGCACGCCAGGGCAAAACGATCAAGCCCGGTGGCTATCTCCTCGTCGCTCACATTTAACGCTGGCGCAAAACGCACCACGTCGCCACCGGCAATGAGCACCATCACGCCTGCTTTTGCCGCTTCCTGGGCGATGAGTTTGGCTTTTCCGGCAAACTCCGTCTGTAGCACACAGCCAAGCAGTAGCCCCAGCCCGCGAATTTCACTGAACATGCCAAAACGCACATTAAGGGTATTTAGACGTTCAATAAACGCATCGTGGCGCTGTCTGACGCCGTTTTGCATCTCCGGCGTATTGATGATATCCAGTACTTTTCCGGCAACTGCCGTCGCCAGCGGATTACCGCCGTAGGTGGTGCCATGCGTGCCTGGCGTCATGACGCTGGCATAGTCTTGCGTGGTCAGCATCGCGCCGATCGGGAAGCCGCCGCCCAACGCTTTAGCGGTCGTCAGGATATCGGGCGTAACGCCATAATGCATATATGCATACAGTTCGCCGGTACGTCCGACGCCCGTCTGCACCTCATCAAAAATCAGTAACGCCTGATGCCGGTCGCACAATTCACGCAGCCCCTGCAAAAAAGCTTTCGTGGCGGGGATCACGCCGCCCTCGCCCTGCACCGGTTCTACGATCACGGCGCAGGTATTGTCATCAATTAGCGCGCTGGCGGAGTTCAGATCGTTATAGGCTGCATGACGAATATCCGGCGGCAGCGGCGCAAAGTCCTGTGAATAGGTGGGTTGACCGCCAGCGCTGACGGTAAAGAGCGTGCGACCATGGAACGCGTTTTTAAAGGCCACAATGCCGCTTTTATGATTGCCGACACGATCGTGGGCATATTTGCGCGCCAGTTTTAATGCTGCTTCATTTGCTTCAGCGCCTGAATTACAAAAGAAAACGCGTTCGGCGAAGGTCGCGTCGATCAGTTTTTTCGCCAGTCGCAGCGCCGGTTCATTGGTGTAACCGTTCCCGGTATGCCAGAAGCGATTCGCCTGTTCATTTAACGCCTCGCGCAGCGCCGGATGCGCATGTCCCAAGGCGTTGACCGCGATCCCGCCAGCAAAATCAATATACTCTTTCCCCTGCTGATCCCACAGGCGTGAGCCTTCTCCGCGTACAGGAATAAAAGGCGCGGGAACATATACCGGCACCATCCATTCATCAAAGTTTTCGCGCGTAACTGACAGAGACATAGCGACCTCTTTTAGTAAAAATAAAGTTATTTATATGTTAATTAATATGAGTGTTTGCGCTGTAAATGTAGATTGCAGCATTCGTGCCAGCCAGCGTTAACATTGCATAAACAGAAGTGATAAACGGTAAATCAATGGGTTACAGCGTAGCGATATTCACTTTTACTGCATGAAAAGTGAATATTCCCGCATAATCGGTGGCTAAAAAGAGGAAAAAGCGAAATATTATTCAGTTGCCAAATATAATTCTGGAATTGTGATCTTATACGAAATTTACTGGAAATTACCGCCCCGTTCTGGCGCATCTGCACGCAAACTGTGCCATTTTCGCGCTATAGAAAACACCATACGCTTCCATTGGCCGAATCTGACGATGAGTGGCAGTCACCCGGTAAAATTTCTGTTACCATCCCAACACGATTCACCTTGCAAAGTGGCAGTGACTATGAAATTTGTCTCTTTTAATATCAACGGCCTGCGCGCCCGTCCCCATCAGCTTGAAGCGATTGTCGAAAAACACCAGCCCGATGTGATCGGCCTACAGGAGACAAAAGTCCACGACGAAATGTTCCCGCTCGAAGAGGTCGCGAAGCTGGGCTATAACGTTTTCTATCATGGACAAAAAGGCCATTACGGCGTCGCGCTGCTAACAAAAGCCACGCCCATTTCCGTCAGACGCGGTTTCCCGGATGATGGCGAAGAGGCGCAACGCCGCATTATCATGGCGGAAATCCCCTCGCCGCTGGGTAATATTACCGTCATTAACGGCTATTTCCCGCAGGGGGAAAGCCGGGATCATCCGTTGAAGTTCCCCGCGAAAGCGCAGTTTTATCAGAACTTGCAAAACTATCTTGAAACGGAACTCAAGTGCGATAATCCGGTATTAATTATGGGCGACATGAATATCAGTCCGACCGATCTGGATATTGGCATCGGCGAAGAGAACCGCAAACGCTGGCTGCGTACCGGTAAATGCTCCTTCCTGCCGGAGGAGCGTGAATGGATGTCACGGTTACTGAAGTGGGGATTAGTGGACACGTTCCGTGAGGCGAATCCGCAAACGATGGATAAATTTTCGTGGTTTGATTACCGCTCAAAAGGTTTCGTGGATAATCGCGGACTGCGCATCGATCTCTTGCTGGCAAGCGCTCCGCTGGCGGAACGTTGCGCAGAAACCGGTATAGACTACGACATTCGCAGTATGGAAAAACCCTCCGACCATGCGCCGGTCTGGGCGACGTTTCGTGTTTGATTCCGCTTTCTGATTAACCGTAAGGCCGGGATAGCGCGACGCTTCCCGGCAGGAATAACGACCTTAACGACAATGATAAAAAAACTCGATGTTGTTGCCGCCATCATTGAACGCGACGGCAAAATTCTGCTGGCCCAGCGCCCAGCTCATGCGGATCAAGCCGGTTTATGGGAGTTTGCCGGCGGTAAAGTCGAACCCGGCGAAACCCAGCCGCAGGCGCTTATCCGCGAGCTACGCGAAGAGTTAGGGATTGACGCCACGCCCGGCGTCTATATCGCCAGCCATCAACGCGACGTGTCTGGCCGACGAATTCATTTGCACGCCTGGCATGTGCCTGCGTTTAACGGTCTGATACGTGCGCTGGAACATCAGGCATTAGCCTGGTGTACGCCGGAAGAGGCGCTGGAGTACCCCCTCGCCCCGGCGGATATTCCGCTATTGCAGGCGTTTATGGCTTTACGCGACGCCAGACTAACGGATTCGTGCTGATGGTTTTTTCGTCACGCTGGCACTGGAGCAAGACGCCTTCCACTTTTATTACCGCGCCTTCGGAGTAATTCTGATCCTGGTAAACGCAGCACTGAATGCAGGGCTGGGACGACTGACCGCGCGTGCTGAAAACTTCCGGCGGGACATTCACCTGAATATCAGGACGACTGTTCTGGTTTGCCAGCCCGACCACTGGCATTATCGCCATCACGGCGACCACGAGGCTTCGGCACATAGGAGTTCCTTATTTTTCTAAGTATATTCTCAGTATAACGGTAAGCCGCCGTGAAAACTTTAATCCTCTTTTGTCATCGCTTTTAGTTATGACCCTCGCCCCGTTATGAATTTACTTAGCAGCGTCATTTTTTTCTTGCTTACCGTCACATTGCTGATGGTATAGTCGAAAACTGCAAATACATATTCTGATAAAACGCAAATACAACCACATTAATATATAAGAGGTTTTTATATCTATGGATCAGACATGTTCTCTGGAATCGTTCCTCAACCATGTACAAAAGCGCGACCCGCATCAAACCGAGTTCGCGCAAGCCGTCCGTGAAGTCATGACCACCCTGTGGCCGTTTCTTGAACAAAACCCCCGTTACCGCCACATGTCTTTACTGGAACGTTTGGTTGAACCAGAGCGCGTAATTCAGTTTCGCGTAGTGTGGCTGGACGACAAAAACCAGGTGCAGGTAAATCGCGCCTGGCGCGTGCAGTTCAACTCTGCTATCGGCCCCTATAAAGGCGGTATGCGCTTCCATCCTTCGGTAAACCTTTCCATCCTTAAGTTCCTCGGCTTTGAGCAAACCTTTAAAAATGCCCTCACCACGTTGCCGATGGGCGGCGGTAAAGGCGGCAGCGATTTCGATCCGAAAGGGAAAAGCGAAGGCGAAGTGATGCGTTTCTGCCAGGCGCTGATGACTGAACTGTATCGCCATTTAGGGCCGGATACCGACGTGCCTGCCGGGGATATCGGCGTGGGCGGGCGCGAAGTGGGCTTTATGGCGGGAATGATGCGCAAGCTTTCCAATAACAGCGCCTGCGTCTTCACCGGCAAAGGGCTTTCCTTCGGCGGCAGCCTGATTCGCCCGGAGGCGACGGGCTATGGCCTGGTCTACTTCACCGAAGCAATGCTTAAACGTCATGGTCTCGGTTTCGAAGGGATGCGCGTCGCCGTGTCCGGCTCCGGCAACGTAGCGCAATACGCCATTGAGAAAGCGATGGCCTTTGGCGCGCGCGTGGTTACCGCGTCGGATTCGAGCGGGACGGTGGTCGATGAAAGTGGCTTCACGCCAGAGAAGCTGGCGCGTCTGTGTGAAATTAAAGCCAGCCGTGACGGTCGCGTCGCTGACTACGCCCGTGAGTTTGGCTTAACCTATCTGGAAGGCCAGCAGCCCTGGAGCGTACCGGTGGATATCGCCCTGCCATGCGCGACGCAGAACGAACTGGACGTTGACGCCGCGCGCGTACTGATTGCCAATGGCGTAAAAGCCGTGGCGGAAGGGGCAAATATGCCAACCACGATTGAAGCGACCGATCTCTTCCTTGAGGCGGGCGTACTGTTTGCGCCGGGTAAAGCCGCCAACGCGGGCGGCGTGGCGACATCGGGGCTGGAAATGGCGCAGAACGCCGCGCGGTTGAGCTGGAAAGCCGAGAAAGTGGACGCCCGTCTGCATCACATTATGCTGGACATCCACCACGCCTGTGTCGAGTACGGCGGCGACAATAAGCATACCAACTACGTTCAGGGCGCCAACATCGCCGGTTTCGTGAAAGTCGCCGACGCCATGCTGGCGCAGGGCGTCATTTAATCCCGTCGTCAGGCCAGATAGCTTTACGCTTATTCGGTCTGACGGCCTGTCTCCTCAGCAGGCGGGCTTTTTTTGCCCGCTCGCTTACGCGGCGCGCTCTTTTTCTTTTCTCCGCCGCCTGGCGCGACTATCCCTCTGAAGCGCTTCACCGGCGTGCGCTTAGCCTGCTCGATCAGCTGATATAACGTGCCGACCAGCGGTTGCATAAAATCCTGGTAACGGCACTGTTTTTCGCTGATTTGCGTCAAAACAGATTCCCAGTGCGCGGTCATATCTGGACGGGCCGCCATTTCCGGCAGCGAATGTATTAACGCTTTGCCAGCATCGGTAGAATGAATATAGCGCCCTTTTTTGGTCAGAAAGCTACGTTTGAACAGCAGTTCGATAATCCCGGCGCGCGTGGCTTCCGTCCCCAGCCCATCGGTCGCGCGCAGGATCTTTTTCAGATCTTTATCCTGCACGAAGCGGGCAATTCCGGTCATCGCGGAAAGCAATGTCGCATCGGTGAAATGACGCGGCGGCTGGGTTTGGCGCTCGACCACTTCCCCCTTTTCACACAGCAACTCATCACCTTTGGCGACAACCGGCAGCGGCGTACCGTCGTTTTCCTCGTCGCGCTCTTTACTGCCCAGTAACGTCCGCCAACCGGCCTCCGCCAGAAAACGCGCTTTGGCGACAAATTTTCCTTTGGCGATTTCCAGTTCAATAACGCATTTACGAAACACCGCGTCCGGGCAGAACTGCATCAGATACTGACGCGCAATCAGGGTGTACACTTTCGCTTCGTTTTCCGTCAGATGGACAGAAGAACTGCGCGCCGTCGGGATAATCGCGTGGTGCGCATCCACTTTTTTGTCATCCCAGCAGCGATTGCGCGTATCAGGGTTAACCACAGGCTGCGGCAGTAAATCCGGGGCGTGGACGCTAATCGCGTTCATGACCGCCTGCCGTCCGGCAAAGTGTTCTTCCGGCAGATAACGGCAGTCGGAACGCGGATAGGTAATCAGTTTGTGGGTTTCATAGAGCTTCTGACAAATATCAAGCACGTTTTGCGCGCTCAGGCCAAAGCGTTTAGCGGCTTCAATCTGTAGCGTCGAGAGCGAAAACGGCAGCGGCGCGGATTCTGATTCCCGTTTATCATTATAACTGGTTACCAGCGCGGGCTGACCGTTGATTCGGTTCACTACATGCTCCGCCAGCGGACGATGCAGCAAGCGCCCCTCTTCATCCTGATAAGGTTCGCACGCCTCGCTCGGCTGCCAGATAGCGGTAAAACGCTCGTCGGCAGGCGTAACGATGTGCGCCTTCACTTCAAAGAAGTCTTTGGCGACGAAGTTCTCAATCTCTTCGTCTCGCCGCACCACCAGCCCCAGTACCGGCGTCTGCACGCGTCCCACGGATAACACGCCCTGATAGCCGGCATTACGGCCCAGGATCGTGTAAGCGCGGGTCATATTAATGCCATACAGCCAGTCCGCTCGCGCTCGCGCCAGCGCGGAGACGCACAGCGGCACGAAGTCGCTGTTCGCCCGCAGCCTGTCGATAGCACGCTCGACCGCCTGCGGGTTAAGGTCGTTTATCAGACAACGCCGCACCTGCTGGCGCTTTTCGGCAGGAAGCTGGAGATAATCCAGCACTTCATCAACCAGAAGCTGCCCTTCGCGATCCGGGTCGCCGGCGTGAATAATTTCACCGGCTTGATGCAAAAAGCGCTTAATCACATTGAGCTGTTTGGTGACGGAAGGACGAGGCTGAAGCTGCCATTTTTCCGGCACGATAGGCAGGTCAGCCAGATTCCAGCGCGCATAACGGCTGTCATACGCATCCGGCTGCGCCTGTTCCAGCAAATGACCAATACACCAGGTGACGACCTGCCCGTTTCCGCACTCAATAAAACCATCGCCTTTACGGTGCGGTTTTGGCAGCACATCCGCAATGGCGCGCCCCAGACTCGGTTTTTCGGCAATAAACAACCGCATCAGGTTAACGAATCTCAACCATAGCGCGACCGCCGCGGGCCTCGACCAGTTCGCCAATCGCGGTCAGATCGATACCAAATTCCGCCGCGGTGGCTTTAACATCGTCTTCGGCGTCCGGCGTTACCGCCAACAACAGACCGCCTGACGTTTGCGGATCGCACAGCAGGCTACGAACTTCACGCGACATGTCGCCCATCAAATGACCATAGCTGGCGAAGTTGCGCTCTGTGCCGCCCGGTACGGCGCCCAGAGCAATATACTCTTCCACGCCCGGCAGTTTAGGGATGTCCTGATAGCAAAGCAGCGCCTGCACGCCTGCGCCCTGGCACATCTCGCTCAGGTGCCCCAGCAGGCCAAAACCGGTAACGTCAGTCATAGCTTTTACGCCGTCGATATTGGCAAACGCCGCGCCAGCAATGTTCATCCGACACATGACTTCCGTCGCCAGCCCCTGATGTTCAGGCTTAAGCAGCGATTTTTTCTCGGCGGTGGTCAACACGCCAATCCCCAACGGTTTGGTCAGAAAGAGTTTGCATCCCGCCTGCGCGGTACTGTTTTTCTTCACCCGTTCGGTCGGCACTACGCCTGTGACCGCGAGACCAAAGATCGGCTCCGGGGCGTCAATAGAGTGTCCGCCCGCCAGCGCGATACCGGCCTGACGGCAGGCAAAACGCCCCCCCTCGGTCACTTCACGCGCAATATCGGGCGACAGGGTATTAATCGGCCAGCCAAGGATCGCGATCGCCATAATCGGTTTGCCGCCCATCGCAAAAATATCGCTGATGGCGTTTGTTGCCGCAATGCGGCCAAAATCAAACGGGTTATCGACTATCGGCATAAAGAAGTCGGTGGTGCTGATAATACTGGTGCCATTACCCAGATCGTAAACCGCCGCATCATCGCGGGTTTCATTACCCACCAGCAGGTTCGGGTCGACGAACTTCGCCTGCTCGCTATGCAGGATAGTCTCCAGCACTTTAGGGGAAATTTTACAACCGCAACCAGCGCCGTGGCTGTATTGCGTTAAACGAATGGCTTGCTCGCTCATGGACATCTCCTGTCATTGCATTCGCGCTATGGTAGCGCTCATTCCCTGATGTGGTAAGTATCACTGTCTGAATTACCGCGCCTTTGCTCAGAATCCAGACAGTTTTATCCCTCAGCGTCAGAAATAACGCACAAACGGCGTGGGGTCGGGGGTACTGATCGTCGTTGACGCTTTGAGCTGCGGCGTGCCGAGATAGAGAAAACCAACAATTTTATCCTGCGGGCGGCACTCAAAGGCTTCCCGCACGATAGCGCTCTCCGTTAATGCGCCGCTACGCCAGATACCATTAAACCCTTGCGCAATCGCCGCCATTTGCATCGCCATCACCGCGCATCCGGCAGACATCTCCTGTTCCCACACGGGAACCTTATGGTTTTCTTCGCATTTCGCCACCACGGTAATGATCAGCGGCGCGCGAAACGGCGCATTACGCGCTTTTTCGATTGCTTTCTCATCGCCCCCGGCAGCGACAGCGCCTTGTTCAAGCACGGCGCTGAAGCGGTCGCGCCCCTCTCCTTCAATCACAAAAAAACGCCACGGCTGTAGAGACTTATGATCGGGAACACGCATTCCCGCCCGCAGAATGTTCTGTAATTTCTCGCCGACAGGCGCCGGTTCTGCGAGACGAGAGGCGCTACGACGGTTGACCAGCAGTTCTAGTGCATCCATTTGATTAACTCCAGCAATGATATTTATTCACAAAATTAACACGGGAGCGGATTTTGTTACAGCGCAGGCAGTGATTCCTGCTGACAACTGCCTGATGGGTCATTACGATAGCCACATCTTAATGCTTTATCCTCACCAAGGTATAAGCGTTGTTACTCAGATAGGGAGAATACATGCGAACCCTGTGGCGATTTATTGCCGGATTTTTTAAATGGACGTGGCGAGTGTTGAACCTCGTCCGTGAAATGGTACTCAACCTGTTCTTTATTTTTTTGGTTCTGGTGGGCGTTGGGATCTGGATGCAGATCGGTAACGGCAGCAACAGTGAGCAAACCGCGCGCGGCGCTCTGCTGCTGGATATTTCCGGCGTCATTGTGGATAAACCCTCCACCAATCACCGTCTGGGCGCGCTGGGACGCCAGTTATTTGGCGCCAGCTCCGACCGTCTGCAGGAAAACTCCCTGTTTGACATCGTCAACGCTATTCGTCAGGCGAAAGATGACCGTAACATCACGGGTATCGTTCTGGATCTGAAAAACTTCACCGGTGCCGATCAGCCGTCAATGCGCTATATCGGTAAAGCGCTGCGCGAATTCCGCGATAGCGGCAAACCGGTTTTCGCCGTGGGTGAAAACTACAGCCAGGGTCAGTATTACCTCGCCAGTTTCGCCAATAAAATTTGGCTTTCCCCACAGGGTCTGGTAGATCTTCACGGCTTCGCTACGAATGGCCTGTACTACAAAACGCTGCTGGATAAACTGAAAGTCTCTACCCACGTTTTCCGGGTCGGCACCTATAAATCCGCCGTCGAGCCGTTTATCCGCGACGATATGTCGCCCGCCGCCCGCGAGGCCGACAGCCGCTGGATAGGCGAACTGTGGCAGAACTACCTGCATACCGTTTCCGCCAATCGCCAGATTTCGCCGCAACAACTCTTCCCCGGCGCGCAGGCTATTATCGACGGGTTAACCAGCGTGGGCGGCGACACCGCCAAATATGCGCTCGACCATAAACTGGTGGACGCCCTCGCCTCCAGCGCAGATGTTGAAAAAGCGCTGACGAAGCAGTTTGGCTGGAGCAAAACCGAAAATAACTATCGCGCGATCAGCTATTACGATTATTCGCTGAAAACGCCTGCGGATACCGGCGGTACTATTGCGGTTATTTTCGCCAATGGCGCGATTATGGATGGCGAAGAAACGCCAGGGAATGTCGGCGGCGACACTACGGCATCGCAGATCCGCGACGCACGCCTTGATCCTAAAGTGAAAGCGATTGTGCTGCGCGTCAATAGTCCAGGCGGTAGCGTCAACGCCTCCGAAGTTATCCGCGCCGAACTGGCGGCAGCAAGAGCGGCTGGCAAACCGGTGGTGGTCTCAATGGGCGGTATGGCGGCCTCCGGCGGTTACTGGATCTCTACGCCGGCAAACTATATCGTGGCCAGCCCCAGCACGCTGACGGGTTCAATTGGCATCTTCGGCGTCATCAATACGGTAGAAAACAGCCTGTCGTCGATTGGCGTACACAGCGACGGCGTTTCCACCTCGCCGCTGGCGGATATTTCGATGACCAAAGCGCTGTCACCGGAAGTGCAGCAGATGATGCAACTCAGTATTGAGTACGGCTACAAACGCTTTATCACACTGGTGGCAGACGCGCGTAAGCGTACGCCGGAGCAGATTGATAAAATCGCACAAGGCCATGTCTGGACCGGAGAAGACGCGAAAGCCAATGGTCTGGTGGACAGTCTCGGCGACTTTGACGACGCCGTCGCCAAAGCGGCGGAGCTGGCGAAACTGAAACAGTGGCATCTTGATTACTATCAGGACGAACCGACGGTCCTTGATATGGTCATGGACAGTATGACCGGATCAGTACGCGCCATGCTGCCGGAGGCCATTCAGGCGATGCTCCCGGCGCCGCTCGTTTCCGCCGCCAACACGGTGAAGGCCGAGGGGGATAAACTGGCGGCATTTAACGATCCGCAAAACCGTTATGCGTTCTGTTTGACTTGCGCGAACGTTCGCTAATGCTTCATCAATAGCCATACCGGATGGCGGCGTCTGCTCATAGCCGCCATCCGATAATCATTAATACGTCCTTCGCGACACGACTGAACATTATCATGCAAAAGAAATCAATTTACGTTGCCTATACCGGCGGCACTATCGGTATGCAGCGCTCAGATAAAGGGTATATCCCGGTGTCCGGGCACCTTCAGCGTCAGCTGGCGCTGATGCCGGAATTCCACCGCCCGGAGATGCCGGATTTTACCATCCATGAATATGCCCCGCTGATGGATTCATCAGATATGACGCCGGAAGACTGGCAGCATATCGCTGCAGATATCAAAGCGCACTACGATGAGTATGACGGTTTTGTTATTCTGCACGGCACCGACACGATGGCGTTTACCGCATCGGCGCTCTCTTTCATGCTGGAAAATCTGGGTAAACCGGTTATTGTGACAGGGTCACAAATTCCGCTGGCTGAGCTGCGTTCCGACGGGCAAATTAATTTGCTGAATGCGCTTTATGTCGCCGCCAACTACCCTATTAATGAAGTAACGCTGTTTTTTAATAATCGTCTGTTCCGCGGTAATCGCACGACCAAAGCCCATGCGGATGGTTTTGACGCTTTTGCCTCTCCTAATCTGCCGCCCTTGCTGGAAGCAGGAATTCACATTCGCCGTTTAAATACGCCTCCCGCGCCCTACGGTTCTGGTGAATTAATCGTGCACCCTATTACGCCGCAGCCGATAGGCGTAGTGACGATTTATCCGGGGATTTCCGCCGAGGTAGTACGTAACTTTCTGCGTCAGCCGGTAAAAGCGCTGATTCTGCGCTCTTATGGCGTAGGCAACGCGCCGCAAAATAAAGCGTTTTTACAGGAGCTGAAAGAGGCCAGTTCGCGCGGCATCGTGGTGGTTAACCTGACGCAATGCATGTCAGGGCGAGTCAATATGGGCGGGTACGCTACCGGTAATGCGCTGGCGCACGCTGGCGTGATTGGCGGTGCCGATATGACCGTCGAAGCTACCTTAACCAAACTGCATTATTTGTTAAGCCAGGGTCTGGACACTCAGGCGATTCGTAGCGCGATGGCGCAAAACTTGCGTGGTGAATTGACGCCGGATGATTAAAAAATCCCGACGACAAGGAGAAGATAATGACAAACCGGGCCTTATTACTGGTCGACTTGCAAAATGACTTTTGCGCCGGCGGCGCGCTGGCTGTAGCGGAAGGCGACAGCACCATCGACATCGCCAACGCTCTTATTGACTGGTGCCAGCCCCGGCAGATTCCGGTGCTGGCCAGCCAGGACTGGCATCCCGCGCAGCATGGCAGCTTCGCCAGCCAGCATCAGGCGGAACCCTATAGTCAGGGAGAGCTGGACGGGCTGCCGCAAACGCTCTGGCCGGATCACTGCGTTCAACATACCGACGGCGCGGCGTTACATCCCCTGCTTAACCAACATGCGATTGACGCCTGCATCTATAAGGGTGAAAACCCGCTGATTGATAGCTACAGCGCGTTTTTTGACAACGAACATCGGCAGAAAACTACCCTTGATACCTGGCTTCGCGAGCATGACGTTACCGAGCTTATCGTGATGGGGTTGGCGACCGATTACTGCGTAAAATTTACGGTGCTGGATGCGCTAGAGTTGGGCTATGCCGTTAACGTTATCACCGATGGCTGTCGCGGCGTGAATATTCACCCGCAGGATAGCGCACACGCGTTTATGGAGATGTCGGCGGCAGGCGCGACGCTGTATACGCTGGCAGACTGGGAAGAGACGCAGGGCCAGGCTGTCGCCAGGTAGCGGAGCAGGTATCGTATCCGGTCAATACATCACGCAACAGTGAGACCATTGCATAGATCTTTGGGCCGGATACGTCACGTCAGCGTCGCTACCAGGCAAAGCTCAACGCAGGCTGGAGAGCGCTTCTAACAAAACAGATTAAAAAGCGCGGGCTGGCTGGCGCAATGTTCTGGGAATAAGGCACCGATGACAATAATCAGTTAGCGACACAGTTGGCGGACTCGCTGGACATTAAGCGTAATGGGTAAAAATATGGCGGGCCTGTGCCTGACAGCAATGTGCAGGCCCGGTAAGCACAACGCATCGGCAATGAAACCGCCGGATGGCGGCTACCTCTTAATCCGGCTGCCGTTACTGCATTTTCAATGTCGCAATCGGCTTTGACGTAATACCGAAATCCGCTTTGAGCTGCTGCTTGCTTTTCATCACCATCTGACCGTGAGTATCGATCGTCATATGTTGCGCTTCGGTATTGTGCCGCGCCTGCCATAGCATCACCAGTTGCAGGCTGTTTTCTTTCTGTTCCGGCGTCAACGCCACGCCATCCGGCCATTTACCCAGCTCAACGGCGGTGGATAAACGTTGATACACTTCCGGCGTCATGCTGTTAATGATCTCATCAAGATTCATGATGTGTCCGCTCCTGTGGAATAATTTGCTGAATCGTTTTTTCAGCCTTTCAGTTGATCGCCGTTTTTCTCGTCAGAAAAGGCCAGCGAGGCCGAGTTAACGCAATAGCGCTCACCGGTTGGCTGCGGCCCGTCCGGGAAAACGTGTCCGAGATGCGCATCGCAGTTACCACAACGAATTTCGACACGCTGCATGCCATGAGAAAAATCGTCTATGTAACGAATCGCCTCTTCGCTGACGGGCTGGTAAAAGCTAGGCCAGCCGCAGCCTGAATCGTATTTGGTGTGGGAGTGAAAAAGCGGCGTATCACAGACCAGGCAGTGATAAACCCCATCGCGTTTATTATGTAGCAGGCGTCCGGTAAATGGCGGTTCTGTGCCACGATCCTGCGTCACATAGAATTGCATTTCGGACAATTTTTTCTTGAGTTCTTCTGCTGAAGGTTGGTTAGCCATTTGCTCACATCTCACTTTAAACGTGCTCACATTGCCTGACCGATTCTAACAAAACATTAACACCTCAGTACCAACTTTTGTTCTAAACTTGATCATTGCGAAATGGCGGCTCACGAATCGTGACTGATGTCACATTATTATCTCGGTTGGCCTTTAAAATTCGGGGCGGCGCCCCCATGTGGTTTCAAGCCGAAAGGAAGAGTGAGGCGAATCAGCCGCGCAAAGGTTGTGCAGAGGATTGATTTGTCGCAATGATTGACACGATTCCGCTTGACGCTGCGTAAGGTTTTTGTAATTTTACAGGCAACCTTTTATTCACTAACAAATAGCTGGTGGAATATATGACTATCAAAGTAGGTATCAACGGTTTTGGCCGTATCGGTCGCATTGTTTTCCGTGCTGCTCAGAAACGTTCTGACATCGAGATCGTTGCAATCAACGACCTGTTAGACGCAGAGTACATGGCATACATGCTGAAATATGACTCCACTCACGGCCGTTTCGACGGTACTGTTGAAGTGAAAGACGGTCATCTGATCGTTAACGGTAAAAAAATCCGTGTTACCGCTGAACGCGATCCGGCTAACCTGAAATGGGACGAAGTTGGTGTTGACGTAGTGGCTGAAGCTACCGGTATCTTCCTGACTGACGAAACCGCGCGTAAACACATCACCGCTGGCGCGAAAAAAGTGGTTCTGACGGGTCCGTCTAAAGACAACACCCCAATGTTTGTTAAAGGCGCTAACTTTGACAAATACGAAGGCCAGGACATCGTTTCCAACGCTTCCTGCACCACCAACTGCCTGGCGCCGCTGGCTAAAGTTATCAACGACAACTTCGGCATCATCGAAGGTCTGATGACCACTGTTCACGCGACTACCGCAACCCAGAAAACCGTTGACGGCCCGTCTCACAAAGACTGGCGCGGCGGCCGCGGCGCATCTCAGAACATCATCCCGTCCTCTACTGGCGCTGCTAAAGCGGTAGGTAAAGTACTGCCGGAACTGAATGGCAAACTGACTGGTATGGCGTTCCGCGTTCCTACTCCGAACGTATCTGTTGTTGACCTGACCGTTCGTCTGGAAAAAGCGGCTACCTACGAGCAGATCAAAGCTGCTGTTAAAGCTGCTGCCGAAGGCGAAATGAAAGGCGTTCTGGGTTACACCGAAGACGACGTTGTATCTACCGATTTCAACGGCGAAGTATGCACTTCCGTGTTCGATGCTAAAGCAGGCATCGCGCTGAACGACAACTTCGTGAAACTGGTCTCCTGGTACGATAACGAAACCGGTTACTCCAACAAAGTACTGGACCTGATTGCTCACATCTCCAAATAAGTTGAGATGACACAGTCATTGGTAAGAGCGACTCAGGTCGCTCTTTTTTTTGCTTAAAGATATACCCGTCATACTTCAAGTTGCAGGTGTGTTGGCTATGCTTTCTCACCCGAATCACTGACGGAAGTCGAACTTATCGGGATGAATCAGGGATGTCCATGTCCCTGGCCGGAGATGACCTACGGTTGTTCAAATTCGTTCCCGATGAATTTGTCGTTCACTTGCCGCGTTACTCGGCCTGCGGCCTCGCCTCTACGGGCCAGCGCAAGCACTGGTCAAGGCACAAGCGCCTTGTCATGCAACTCGAATTATTTAGGGTTAAGAGGATTGCGTAATGATTAATAAAATTTTTGCCCTCCCGGTTATCGAACAGCTTACCCCTGTCCTTTCCCGTCGTCAGCTTGATGACCTGGATCTGATCGTCGTTGACCATCCGCAGGTGAAAGCCTCTTTTGCATTACAGGGCGCGCACCTTCTCTCCTGGAAACCCGTTGGCGAGGAAGAGGTATTGTGGCTCAGTAATAATACGCCTTTCAAAACCGGCGTGGCGCTACGCGGCGGCGTACCGATCTGCTGGCCCTGGTTTGGACCTGCGGCTCAACAGGGTCTGCCGTCACACGGCTTTGCGCGTAATCTTCCGTGGGCGCTAAAAGCGCATAATGAAGATGATAATGGCGTAATGCTGACATTTGAGCTGCAAAGCAGTGAGGCCACCCGGAAATACTGGCCGCACGATTTCACGCTGCTGGCACGTTTTAAAGTGGGTAAAACCTGTGAAATTGAACTGGAAGCGCATGGCGAATTTGCAACCACATCCGCGCTCCACAGCTATTTTAACGTTGGCGACATCGCCAACGTTAAGGTCAGCGGACTCGGCGATCGGTTTATTGATAAAGTTAACGACGCTAAAGAAGATGTCCTGGCCGACGGTATACAAACCTTTCCGGACCGTACCGATCGCGTTTACCTCAATCCTGAAGCATGTAGCGTGATCCACGATGCGACATTAAACCGCACGATTGATGTAGTTCACCACCATCACCTTAACGTCGTAGGCTGGAACCCTGGCCCGACGTTGTCCATCAGCATGGGCGACATGCCGGATGACGGCTATAAAACGTTTGTCTGCGTTGAAACGGTTTACGCTACTGCGCCGCAACAAGCCACAGAAGAAAAACCCTCTCGTCTGGCGCAGACTATCTGCGTCGCTAAACGCTAAAAGTGAATGGATAACGGCGTTGCTATAGGCTCTGAAAGGCGTCAGCCGCCATCAGGCATGACCTGCCGGATGGCGGCGCTTACACATTTTATCCGGCGTCACACCATATCCAACGCGGTTTTCCCTTTTGGCGCAGGCCAGGCGTTGTCCAGTAAGGCAAGTTCGTTTGCTGACAAGGCGATCTCAAGCGCCGCCGCATTTTGCTTCACGTGTTCTGTACTTCCAGCTTTCGGGATCGCCATCACGCCCGGATGCGCAATCGCCCACGTCAGTAAGATTTGCGCCGCCGTAGCGTTATGCGCTTGCGCAATTTCATTCACCACCGGATGATTCAGTAAACCGCTACGTAACCGGCCAGCCTGCGCCAGCGGGCTATAGGCCATCACTGGCATTCGCTGTTGTTGACACCACGGCAATAAATCATACTCAATACCGCGTGACGCCAGATGATAGAGCACCTGATTTGTCGCGCATTGCTGTCCCCCGGGGATGCGCCACAGCGCCTGCATATCGTCATAATCAAGATTAGAGACTCCCCAACGGCGAATTTTCCCCTGCGCGATTAGCCGCTCCATACCTTCAACGGTCTCTTCGAATGAAAAGTTTCCGGCCCAGTGCAATAGATAGAGATCGAGATAATCTGTTTTCAGACGACGCAGGCTTTCTTCACAGGCGGCAACTATCTTCTGGCCGCCAGCGTTCCACGGGTACACTTTTGACACCAGAAATGCCTCATCGCGTCGCCCTGCCAGCGCCTCGCCCACGACCTTTTCCGCCCCGCCGTCGGCATACATTTCCGCCGTATCAATAAGGCGTAACCCCAAATCCAGCCCCGCGCGCAACGCCGAAACCTCGCGCTGACGTTGATCCGCGCGCTCGCCCATATACCATGTTCCCTGTCCGATGGCAGGAAGCGTCACCTGCCCGCAAAACGTTACGTTTTTCACTGATTTCATTTCCTTTTCAATGTCACTCGACGGTAAAACAATACAGGACTCTTAGACCCTACGGTAATGTCCGGCATCATACCGCGCAAGGGGGCGATTTTCTTGTCACTGACGAACGTCATCCGCAATCATGTCGACGATGCGGGTAATATGCGCGGCGGGTCGCTGATTCAGTAATAATTGACGCATCACATTCATATAGGGCGTCACATGTTGAAAGAACTCCAGATATCCTTTACAGAGATAATTTTGCCGTTCGCCGCCGTCCATGCAAATTCGATGTTTCGGACAACCGCCGTGACAGGCAAAGCGCCACGTACAGTTCTGGCAGCGTGAAGAAAGGTTTGCTTTAGCCGCGCCAAACTGCTGCTGAAAAGGAGAAGCCGCCATTTCTTCTAAAGAGTGTTGCTGCAGATTGCCCAGTTTATAGGCGGGAAAAACAAAATGGTCGCAGCTAAACACGTCGCCATTCTGCTCCACCAGCAAACTTTGCCCGCAGGTCGACTGCATCGTACAAAGCGTGGCGGGCTCCCCCATCCAGACGCCAAGTAAGTTGTCAAAAAGCTGTACGAATATGCGTCCGACATCGTGACGTATCCATTGATCAAAAACATCGCACATAAAGGCGCCCCACCCTTCAGGCGTGACGGAAAAGGGCATCAGCGAAGGCGAATCTTCATTGTCAGATAACGTCAAAGAACGCTGCGCTTTTTGCGCGAGCGGCTCAACAATGGGAATAAATTGCAGGTGTTTACTTTCCAGTTCCTGCGTCAAAAAATGATAAATAGCGTTGCCATGGCGGCATGATGCATCATTCACGACAGTGAGCGTATTGAACTCGACATCATTTGCCTGCAGAAGGCGGATAGCATTAACGACTCGGGAAAAAGACGCCCGCCCTGACGGCGTTCTCCGGTAATTATCATGAACGACTTGCGGCCCATCAATCGATATACCAATCAGGAACTGGTGCTGCGCAAAGAAAGCCGCCCACTCTTCATTGATTAATACGCCATTGGTTTGCAGACTGTTGTAAATAGTTTTGCCGTTGGCATAGCGTTGCTGCAAGCGCACCACTTTTTGATAAAAAGAAAGACCGCATAGCGTCGGCTCTCCCCCCTGCCAACAAAACGAGACCTCTGATGATGGCGTATCATCAATTACCCGGCGGATATACGTCTCCAGCACATCGTCAGACATGACGCGCTGGCCCCGGGGTTTATCAAGATAGAAACAGTACTTGCAGGATAAGTTACACAGACTGCCGCTGGGCTTGGCTACGGTATTGAATACTATGCTCATTCGTCTTACTCGCTGTGAAGAATGGGTATAGCATAAGCGGGACGTGACAGGGCGATATCAGCCAGCATTGCAACAATTATTACGCTAATTGTTAGCGCAGTTGTAATCACCTGGATTTTTCATATAAAAGGCTAGTTTTTTAAATTGATGTAACAAAGTATAAATCACGTAAGGCTGCGCCATACCCGGTCAACAGCGCATTTATGCAAGCCGCCATGTTCGCGTTTCAGACAGCACAAAGCCCGCATAACGCAGGCTTTGTCGTGGTTTTTCCGGCAAATTCAATCAATCAGAATCTATAGGTCACGCCAGTAGAAAGGATACCGGTCCAGGATTTATCCACCATCGGGCTGTCGGTAATTTCATCCGACAGGCGGGTGTAGCGCGCAGTACCATATACGCTCCAGTTACCGGCGAAATTATAGTTAGCGCTCAGTTCAAGATACGGGTTCCAGCTATCGTTCGGGTTATAGCCGCGCATGCCGCTACGCGAAGATTCTTTACGTGATACGCCGTAATAGTAATCGTTCTGGTTCTCGCTATTCCATTCAACCCCGATACCTGGCGTTAAGGTCAGCCCGCCATTGGTATACCGATACAGCCAGGCCAGATCCCAGACAATACCGTTACTGTTATCTAACGTATCCCCTGCCAGTGAGGTACGCAGGAATCCATACTGGGTGTGGTGCGAGTAAGAAACGCCCGCCATCATAGTACTTTTACGCCTGTCCATACGACGCAACTGATGGTCATCGCTGTCGCCCGGTTTGAAGTACATCGGGGACCAGTATGCCATGATTGACAACTTATCGGCATTGTCATTCCACAAGTAGTACCCGCCGCCCAGACCACGGAACCAGAAGTTTTCGCTTTCATAAGCGATGACCGGTATCGGATAAACATCGCTATCGTAATCTTTATAAGGGTGTTCAACCACACCAACGCCTGCGCCCAACGTCAGGTTGCTTTCAGCGTGCGCGACGCTGGCGGATGTTGCAATAAACACGCCAAGAGCCAGAAGTTTAAGTTTGGTCACAATCCATAATTCCTTATTCAAATGTTCTGCGGCAAAAGTGTAACCGCCAATACCTGTAAGCCCAACTATTTTACACAATGTAACCGTTTAATATCACCACCACCGATTATTTTCAGATGATCGGCTGATGATCGTTATGTGACCGGGAACGCTTTTTCTGATATCCACCAGCCTTTTCTACCTGATGAGTTATTGATATGTCATCGAAATCCACTGACGCGTACAGGCAAGTTTTGCAAATGCCATCTACGCTTAATGTTAAGAAGGTGTATCACCGGACACGTTGATCTTCTGACCAATAAAATGGCATGAGAGTTGCTTTTTTTTCCTTAGCAGAGACGGCGTTCAGTCTACCTCTTCCGGGAGCCTCTACTATTCATATGAACGGCTCTTAACATGTGCGAAAAAACGAAAGGATGGCATATCATGAATATATTCGATCACTATCGCCAGCGTTACGAAGCTGCCAAGGACGAAGAGTTCACACTGCAGGATTTTCTTACCATTTGTCGGCAAGATCGCAGTGCTTATGCCAACGCGGCAGAGCGGCTATTAATGGCTATCGGCGAGCCTAATATGGTCGACACTGCCCAGGAACCCCGACTTTCCCGACTCTTCTCCAACCGGGTTATTGCTCGCTATCCTGCGTTTGAAGAGTTTTACGGCATGGAAGACGCGATTGAACAGATTGTCTCTTATCTGAAACATGCGGCGCAAGGGCTGGAAGAGAAGAAGCAAATTCTCTATTTGCTGGGACCTGTGGGGGGTGGCAAATCATCGCTCGCTGAACGGCTGAAATCGCTAATGCAGCGCGTGCCAATTTATGTTTTAAGCGCCAACGGCGAGCGTAGTCCGGTCAACGATCATCCGTTATGCCTGTTTAATCCGCAGGAAGACGCGCAGATTCTGGAAAAAGAGTACGGTATTCCGCGCCGCTATCTCGGTACGATTATGTCCCCGTGGGCGGCCAAACGCCTGCATGAGTTTGGCGGCGATATTACTAAATTCCGCGTGGTGAAAGTCTGGCCCTCCATTCTGGAGCAGATTGCCATCGCCAAAACGGAACCCGGCGATGAAAACAACCAGGATATTTCGGCGCTGGTCGGCAAGGTGGATATTCGTAAACTCGAACATCACGCCCAGAACGATCCGGATGCGTATGGTTACTCTGGCGCGCTATGCCGCGCTAACCAGGGGATCATGGAGTTCGTCGAGATGTTTAAAGCGCCTATTAAGGTGCTGCACCCCTTGCTGACCGCAACTCAGGAAGGTAACTACAATGGTACGGAAGGTATTTCCGCCCTGCCCTTTAATGGCATCATACTTGCCCACTCAAACGAATCTGAATGGGTGACTTTCCGTAACAATAAAAATAACGAAGCGTTCCTCGACCGTGTCTATATTGTGAAGGTGCCTTATTGCCTGCGAATCTCCGAAGAGATCAAAATCTACGAGAAACTACTTAATCATAGCGAGCTGGCTCATGCGCCCTGCGCGCCGGGCACATTGGAAACGCTTTCGCGCTTCTCGATTCTTTCCCGCCTGAAAGAGCCGGAAAATTCCAGTATTTACTCGAAAATGCGCGTTTATGATGGTGAAAGCCTGAAAGATACCGACCCCAAAGCTAAATCGTACCAGGAGTATCGCGACTATGCGGGTGTGGACGAAGGGATGAACGGTCTCTCCACCCGATTCGCCTTTAAGATCCTCTCCCGCGTATTCAACTTCGACCATGCGGAAGTGGCGGCAAACCCGGTACATCTGTTCTACGTTCTGGAACAACAAATCGAGCGCGAGCAGTTCCCGCAGGAGCAAGCTGAGCGTTATCTGGAGTTCCTGAAAGGCTACCTGATCCCGAAATACGCCGAATTTATCGGCAAGGAGATCCAGACGGCCTATCTCGAATCTTATTCTGAGTACGGGCAGAACATTTTTGATCGTTACGTGACTTATGCGGATTTCTGGATTCAGGATCAGGAGTATCGCGACCCAGATACCGGTCAACTGTTCGATCGCGAGTCGCTGAACGCCGAACTGGAAAAAATTGAAAAACCAGCGGGTATCAGTAACCCGAAAGATTTCCGTAATGAGATAGTAAACTTTGTCCTGCGCGCCAGAGCCAACAATAGCGGCCGTAATCCAAACTGGACCAGTTACGAGAAGCTGCGCACGGTGATTGAGAAAAAAATGTTCTCTAATACTGAAGAGCTGTTGCCGGTCATTTCTTTTAACGCCAAAACGTCGACTGACGAGCAGAAAAAGCATGACGACTTTGTCGATCGGATGATGGAAAAAGGGTATACCCGTAAGCAGGTTCGTTTGCTGTGCGAGTGGTACCTGCGCGTGCGTAAATCGTCGTGATGTTAATGCCCGGTGGCGCTTGCGCTTACCGGGCCTACAAAGTAATGTTCTATAGACTGGCTAAGCGTTAGCGCTATCCGGCACTAACAGAACAGGCGCTCAGTTGGCAGTACGGGGGGCATATGACCTGGTTCATAGACCGACGTCTTAACGGCAAAAATAAAAGCACGGTGAATCGCCAGCGCTTTTTGCGTCGTTATAAAGCACAAATTAAGCAGTCGATTTCCGAAGCGATTAATAAACGCTCTGTGACCGATGTCGACAGCGGAGAGTCCGTCTCTATTCCAACCGATGATATTAGCGAACCGATGTTTCATCAGGGGCGCGGCGGTCTGCGCCATCGCGTCCATCCGGGTAACGATCACTTTATCCAGAATGATCGCATTGAGCGTCCGCAAGGCGGTGGCGGCGGCGGTTCCGGTAGCGGTCAAGGTCAGGCCAGCCAGGACGGCGAAGGCCAGGATGAGTTTGTTTTTCAGATTTCAAAAGATGAGTATCTGGATCTGCTCTTTGAAGATTTAGCGCTGCCTAATCTGAAGAAAAACCAGCATCGCCAGCTTAACGAGTATAAAACTCACCGCGCCGGTTTCACCTCAAACGGCGTACCGGCCAATATCAGCGTGGTACGTTCGCTACAAAACTCTCTGGCGCGCCGTACAGCAATGACGGCAGGAAAACGCCGCGAACTGCACGCCCTGGAAACGGAACTGGAGACCATCAGCCACAGCGAACCAGCGCAACTGCTTGAAGAGGAGCGATTACGTCGGGAGATTGCCGAACTACGGGCTAAAATCGAGCGAGTGCCGTTTATCGACACCTTTGATTTACGCTATAAAAATTATGAAAAACGGCCTGAGCCCTCCAGCCAGGCGGTGATGTTCTGTCTGATGGACGTCTCGGGTTCGATGGACCAGGCAACCAAAGATATGGCCAAGCGTTTTTACATTCTGCTTTATCTGTTTTTGAGCCGAACGTATAAGAACGTAGAAGTGGTTTATATCCGCCACCATACCCAGGCGAAGGAAGTGGACGAACATGAGTTCTTTTATTCGCAAGAGACCGGGGGGACGATTGTCTCCAGCGCGCTTAAACTCATGGACGAAGTGGTTAAAGAGCGCTACGACCCCGGTCAGTGGAACATCTATGCGGCGCAAGCGTCAGACGGTGATAACTGGGCCGACGATTCACCGCTGTGTCATGAGATTCTGGCGAAAAAGCTGCTGCCGGTAGTGCGCTATTACAGCTATATCGAGATTACCCGCCGCGCCCACCAGACCTTATGGCGCGAGTATGAACATCTGCAGGCGACGTTCGATAACTTCGCCATGCAGCATATTCGCGATCAGGAGGATATTTATCCGGTATTCCGCGAATTGTTTCAGAAACAGAGCGCCAATCAAAGTGCATAATCCTAAACCTGCCCGTTGTTATTACGGGCAGGTTTATTAGCAACTTAACGTTCACCCTTCGCGGCTGACGTCATTATCCGCGTATAGCGTGAATGAAGCTGTTCTGGCCTATGTTACAAATTGATTCGTTAGCGCTATGCCTTTGCGTTAATATTAAGAACACCACGGCCATCCCCTGTCTGGCAACGGCGGCAACTCCATATCACCTGGACCAAAGAGAGTACACCAGTGTACATGTTCACCAACGGGCTTAACTTTAGCTGCTGGAACTCTTTCAGGCGCCTGGTCGTCTGCCATAACCGATGCGGAAAAACCCGCCGCCAATAATGTAAAAAGCGAGATAGCAGCCATTTCTTTCAACTTTTTCATCATTCCCCCTACAGGAATAAGAGAATAACTAAATTATCCTTACCGCTCGACGCTCCTTTCACGGTAATAATAATGGTTTTCCTATTTTTAAAAGAAATAACGTAACATCGTTACCTGAAAATTTACTTTCGCTACCATTAATAACCATTGAAAATATCAACACATCGAATTATTGCCGTAATTAAACCGAGAATGATTTTTATTCCATAACATCAACACGTTTTATTTTTAAACAGTCTATTAGAGGAATTCTCATCGCTATGGTAAACTAACGTATCCGACTTTCAGGGCTGTAGTTCATCATGAATTTGCATCATAAAGCGCTCAGGCACTTTATCTCGGCAAGCGTCATCGTTTTGACATCGTCCTTCCTGATTTACGAACTTATTGCCAGCGACAGGGCAATGAATGCCTATATGCGTTATATCATGGAGAGAGCCGATTCGTCGTTTTTGTACGATAAGTACCAGAATCAAAGCATCGCCGCACATTTGATGCGAACTTTTGAAGCGCCGGGAGACCCCGTCACCGCAGAAAAACGCCGCGCGTTTTGCGACGCCTTTGAGGCTATTAACGGTACGCACGGCGTCAACCTGACCCGGCATAATTACCCGGCGCTACATGGCACCCTGCAAACTGCCGCTACACAATGTACCGATAATCTTGATGACGCCCTTTTACTGCCTGCATTTGATCAGGCGGTAAGCATCAACCGTTCGCAGGACGACCACAGTCACGGGCTGGGCACACTGGAGCTTAAATTCCGTTATTACGTTGATTTAAATAAACATTATGTCTATTTCTATGATTTAATCAACTCACGGCGCTTCGCCATGCATCGTTGGACTTTTTTACAAAAAGGCACAATGGGTATTAACAGAAAAGATATAGATAAACTTTTTACCGGCCGTACGGTTATTTCAAGTATTTACATGGATGATATTACCCAGGAAAACGTCATGAGCTTTTTAACGCCAGTCTATCTGGCGGGAACGTTAAAAGGTATCGTGATGGTGGATGTTAACCAGGATAATTTAAAAAATATTTTTTATACCCAGGACCGTCCGCTGGTTTGGCGTTATCTTAACGTAACACTAAAGGATATGGACTCCGGAAAAGAAATTATTATTAATCAAAGCAAAAATAATCTGTTTCAATATGTGAATTATAGCCATGATATCCCGGGTGGACTGCGCGTTTCGTTGTCCCTTGATTTAACCTATTTCCTTGTCTCGTCCTGGAAAGCGCTGGCCTTTTACTTACTGGCAACGGCGCTCCTGCTTAATATGGTACGGATGCACTTTCGGCTTTATCGCAACGTCACACGCGAAAATATTAGCGATGCCATGACCGGGCTTTACAACCGTAAAATATTAACACCGGTGCTGGAACAGCGACTGCAACGCCTGGTCAATACCGGGACGCCAGTGACATTTGTCGCTATTGATTGCGATAGGTTAAAACTGATCAACGATACCCAGGGGCACCAGGAAGGCGACCGAATTATAACCCTGTTGGCGAAAGCGATTAAAACATCGATTCGTAAAAGCGATTACGCCATTCGCCTCGGCGGCGATGAGTTCTGTATTATTCTTGTTGATTACGCGGCGGATTTGGCTATCCATCTGCCGGAGCGTATTATTCGTAACCTGCAAATTATCGCACCGGATAAGACAGTCCATTTTTCTGCCGGGATTTATAATATGCAGCCCAATGATACGATTAATGATGCCTACCAGGCTTCCGATGCGCAGCTCTATCTGAACAAACAACAAAAACAACATCGTTCATCATAGTGCTTCGCAGTAAATGTTCATATTGCACCAGGAGTGAGAAATGGCCGAAATGACTGAAGTCGCGAAGGGTGTCGCTACACACCAACGTTTAGTGGCTTTATTAACCCAGGAGAACGCGCGCTATCGTGTGGTGAACCATGAAGCGGTAGGGAAATGCGAAGCGGTATCTGAAATACGCGGTACTGCGCTGGGCCAGGGCGCAAAAGCGCTGGTCTGTAAAGTCAAAGGCAACGGCGTCAACCAGCACGTTCTTGCTATTCTGGCGGCCGATCAGCAAGCCGACCTCTCTCAGCTTGCTTCACATCTGGGCGGCTTACGCGCTTCCCTTGCCAGCCCGGCGGAAGTCGATATGCTGACCGGCTGCGTTTTTGGCGCGATCCCGCCTTTCAGTTTTCACCCTAATCTGAAACTGGTCGCCGATCCGCTCCTGTTTGAGCGTTTCGATGAAATTGCCTTTAATGCCGGCCTGCTGGAAAAATCAGTCATTATGAATACACAGGACTATCTGCGCATCGCCCGACCAGAACTGGCAGTCTTCCGCCGCTTTCAGTCATCGCCAACGGCTTAGTCCCCTCCCTCTTCAAGGAGCAATACCGACACAACGATAATGATAAAAATGGCGAAAAACGACGCCGTAATCATCAGCGCTTCAAGAAACGGTGGATCGTACATAATTGTATCCTCAGGAAGACAACAATGACGGTTCACCTGTTAGCAATACGCGGCGTTGATGACAATTTAATGATAACGCCGTTTTTCACGTAGAGATTGTCTTTCAGGCAGTTGCCTGAAATCCGCATCAATCGTTAAAAAGGCCTGTGCGCTTTCCCGTTTGGGCGTAAAGTAGTCAGGCTTACTTTTTGGCAAGGAAACCATAATGTTTGATGTCACTCTGCTGATCCTGCTCGGACTGGCAGCTCTGGGATTTATCAGCCACAACACCACTGTCGCCGTCTCAATTCTGGTGCTGATTATTGTCCGCGTAACCCCGTTGAATACCTTTTTTCCCTGGATTGAAAAACAGGGACTCACCGTCGGGATTATCATTCTGACCATCGGCGTAATGGCTCCCATCGCCAGCGGAACCCTACCGCCCTCCACATTGATCCACTCTTTTGTGAACTGGAAATCGCTGGTCGCGATTGCCGTCGGCGTTTTCGTCTCCTGGCTGGGCGGTCGCGGCATTACGCTGATGGGAAACCAACCGCAGCTCGTCGCCGGGCTGCTGGTCGGTACGGTACTTGGCGTCGCGCTGTTTCGCGGCGTGCCGGTCGGCCCACTGATTGCGGCGGGGCTGGTCTCTTTAATTGTGGGGAAGCAGTAACTCGCCCGCCAGATACTGGCCTGGGGTCTGCCCCAGGCCTTTTTTAAACATGGTAATGAATGCCGTGGTGGAATCATAACCCAGCATTTGCGCCGTCTGTTGTACATTACGTCCCGCGATCAGCGCTTGTAGCGCCAGGATTAATTGCAACTGATGACGCCAGCGACGAAAGCTTAGTCCCGTCTCTTTGACGACCAGCCGGGCAAGGTTACGCTCGCTCATCGCGAATACGCTGGCCCACTGCCCTAATGTATTCCATCGCGCGGGCTCCTGCGCCATTGTCTCAACCATTTGGCGGATTTTCGGATGCCCCGATACCGGTAATTGCAATTGTTCCTGCGGCTGCTGCGGCAGTTCATCAAACAACACCTGAATAAGGCGCTGCGTCGGCATTTGCGCTCTTTCGGAATCGGTTCTGCGCGCCAGCGACAAAATCAACTCCCGGCATAACGGCGAAATTTTCAGCGTGCAGCAACGCTCCGGCATGACGACCGCTGCAGGTTCAATAAATAAAAAGCACAGTTCCGCCCCTGCGGTCACATGATTACTGTGCGGCAGCGAGCCGGGGAGCCAGACGGCATACTGGGGCGGAACCATCCACATCGCATTTTCCACCTCGCAGGTAATCGCGCCGTGCAGAGCGAGAATCAACTGTCCCTTGCGATGCTGATGGCGAGGGCTAAACAGTTCATCATCCCTGGCGCGAATACAAAAGGCCACAGCGGCATCGTGGTGAAGGTCGGGATCGTAACCGTCCAGTCTCAGGCCAATCATTATATTGTCCGATTTTAGCGATAAATTGTCATTTTAGCTTGATTCATCCAAACAGTAAAAACTGTTAAGGTATCGCCTCGCCTGACGAGATGAGAAAACGATGACGACAGCCCTTTCACCACGCGGCAAACAGGGCGCTTTACTGATTGCCGGTATTTTGATGATAGCCACTACGCTGCGCGTAACATTTACCGGCGCTGCGCCGTTGCTGGAGACAATCCGTTCGGATTACGGTCTTTCCACCGCCCAGACGGGCCTGCTAACAACCTTGCCGCTTCTGGCGTTTGCGCTGGTTTCGCCGCTGGCGGCCGGTATTGCCCGCCGGTTTGGGATGGAACGAAGTCTGTTTGCCGCAATGCTGCTGATTTGCGCGGGTATTGCCCTCCGCTCCCTGCCCTCCGCTGCATTGTTGTTTGCCGGAACTGCCATTATTGGGTGCGGGATAGCGCTGGGTAATGTGCTGCTACCAGGATTGATTAAGCGCGATTTTTCACAACATGTCGCCAGGCTGACGGGCGCGTATTCATTGACGATGGGCGCCGCCGCCGCGTTGGGGTCTGCGCTGGTGGTTCCGCTGGCGTTGCACGGTTTTGGCTGGCGCGGCGCGCTGTTAATGCTGATGCTGTTTCCGCTGTTGGCGTTTCTTATCTGGTTGCCGCAGTGGCGCACTACCCGCTCAGCTAACCTGAGTAGCTCCCGGGCATTACATGAACGCGGTATCTGGCGTTCGCCTTTAGCCTGGCAAGTTACTCTGTTTCTGGGACTTAACTCACTGATTTATTATGTGATTATCGGCTGGTTACCAACAATACTCATCAGCCACGGTTACAGCGAAGCACAGGCAGGATCGCTACATGGCCTGCTGCAACTGGCGACCGCGGCGCCTGGGTTAGCTATTCCGCTTATTTTGCATCGCTTTAACGATCAACGCTGGATTGCCGCGCTGGTCTCACTATTGTGCGCAGTGGGCGCGGCGGGGCTTTGGTTTGTGCCGGGCCAGGCGATCATCTGGACGCTACTGTTCGGCTTCGGTTCAGGCGCGACGATGATCCTCGGCCTGACGTTTATCGGCCTGCGCGCCAGTTCGGCGCATCAGGCGGCGGCGCTTTCCGGCATGGCGCAGTCGGTCGGGTATTTACTGGCGGCATGTGGGCCGCCCGTCATGGGAAAACTTCATGATGCCAGCGGTAGCTGGTATCTACCGCTGTCAGGCGTGACGGTTCTGGCTATCATCATGGCGATTTTCGGCCTCTACGCTGGACGCGATCGAGAGATAGCGTCATAAATAAACCTGATACCCACTTGAATGCCTGATGACGCTTCGTTTATCAGGCCTGATCCATTAAAATCATTACCGCTATCCGACAAAAGTACCGTAAGCGACACCATCACAGGAGGGAAAAATGCGAATCCAGTGTAAGCGCGTCTATTTCCCGGCGGAAAAAGACGATGGTTATCGGGTATTGGTTGACAGGCTATGGCCGCGAGGCATTAAAAAAGCAGCGCTGGTCTATGATGAATGGAATAAGGCCATTACGCCCTCCACCGAATTGCGCAAAGCCTTTCATAGCGAACTGATTGATTTTAACCACTTCGCGCAGCAATACCGGGCAGAACTTGCGCAACAGCATCAAGAAGGCAAACGTCTGGCGGATATTGCCCGACACCAACCGCTAACGTTGCTATACGCCGCTAAAGATACTCGCCAGAACCATGCCATTGTGCTGGCAGAGTGGCTACGAGAGCTGTGATTGTCGTGCCGCCGCCTGGCCTGGTTGTCTGTCCGGGGACAACGGCATCAAATGTTCTGCCCGCACCCAGGCAAAACCGTGCTGGCCATCGGCGGAGGCTACATCGCCCGTGACCAGCCACAGCGCCCGAGGCGCTTCTTTCGGCAGTAAGGTGACGTGTCCATTTACCGGGTTAATGAATTCATCTCCGGGTTGACACAGGCAAAATAGCTCAACCGATTTACCAATATTCTGCCGTCCGGCGGGTGTTTTAGCGCCAATAACTATTGCCAACGCGCCCGGCTTTAACTGAAACATATTTTCTTGCGCCGCATGAAACTCATTATCAGATTGTTCTTAATCATATCCCGTCGGACCGCAGGTTGTCACTTTTTCGTATCAGGGTGCTCTCTGCGCCATAATGTCCACTCATCAATGATTTCGCCATTGGGCAATTTGCAATCGGAACGCACGCCTTGTGGGGTCTGCACCGGCATCAGCGTACCGCCCTGTTGCTCACAGTAGACGGCTGCCGGATTAGGCATCCCAATGCGCGGCGGCCGGGGGGCGTTGGGTTGCGACGATGAACAAGCGCTCAGCAGCAATACGCCTGGCAACGCAATCCACGTAAATTTCATAACGACTCCTTAAAGCGATATTTTGTCCAGGATAACCTGGCGGGTACGCTATTTCCATACTTTCTGTCAGCGCTTTAGTGGGTGTTTATCCCGGGTTAAGTCAGTAATAGCCACGCCCTGTCACAAAGCAACCGACCTTTTGTCGCTGAGAAAACCCTGCTATTCTGGCGCCCCCTGAACAGTGAAGGTAATAGCATGAGAGTGGGTATCCTCTTCCCTGTCGTCATTTTCATTACGGCAATATTATTTTTGGCATGGTTTTTTATTGGCGGTTACGCCGCGCCGGGAGCATAACCATGAGGAAAACAACGATGGTGTTGATGGGCATCGCGCTAATTGCGGCGGCGGGTACCGAACTGGGCTGGTGGTAAATTCATTTTGAATAATAAAGGCTACCTGTCGTAGCCTTTATTATCTCTGAAAGTTCTGCGTTTAGCTTTTGATTTTTCTGTAGATTAACAGCACGACAATCGCACCGATCACCGCGACTGCAAAGCTGCCGAAGTTGAAACCATCCACTTTGCCAAAGCCAAAGAACGTACTGATCCATCCTCCGACTACCGCACCAACGATCCCCAGAATGATCGTCATAAAGAATCCGCCGCCATCTTTACCTGGCATGATCCACTTAGCGAAAATACCCGCAATAAGTCCAAAAATAATCCATGAAAGAATGCCCATTTTTTCCTCACTTATGTCTTAACGTTAGCGGTTTATTTGCCGTTAAAAAGAATAGCACATCGTCAGGAAAGTGAAGTTTGTGATATCCATCACCTTTTAGCGTCGTGGATAAAAGCGCATAAATATCAGGGTTGCAATCATTAATGATAACGATTATCTTTATCAATACCGAGTGGTTGAGTTTATAACCCACCTGTTCGGTACGACATTGCTCACATTGCTTCCAGTATTATTTGCCCGCCTCACCGAGTGCGGGCTTTTTTTGCTAACCGCTATCTATCCCATGCCGAATTCATGGTCTTTTTCAGCCGCGCTATTTTGCGTGATACGGGGTCATCTCCAGCGCAGTACATTCATCCTGCTTGTCCTGCTGCATAAAACCCACGGTCACCATAAACAAACCGATCATAAATGGCACTTCATAAAGCTCTTCAATCAAATCTGTGTAACGAGCGTTATGCAGGAATATCGGCGACAACCACCGATGATGCTCGACAGTGTCGGAAATCAGATATGAACATGCCGTCACGGTAAACAGCCACAATGGCAGAGGAACGTCCCGCAGACGACGAACAATCTCCTTACGTAGCCCGGCAGAAAACAGGACTGGCAAGACTAACGCAGCAATTAATAGCACTGAAATCGTTCTGAACAGCATACGCGGCTCGTCAGGGAAATAGTCACGCCCCCAACTGGTGCTTCTACCCAATAGCACCACCCACCAGACAACAGCCCATAGCCAAAACTGCTTTGCCCCTTCGGGACGGGAAAGTGGCCGTATATACCAGGCGGTAAATAGCGCCCCAAACAGTAACCATAACGCTTGTCCGTTTTCAATCCATCGGACCACCACGCCGTTAAGCAAAGGCAATTGCCAGTCCGCTGTAAACGGGATGACCACAGCGGCAAGCGCAAGAGTAAGTGCTGACGAAGTTAATCGGGTATCGAGTTTCATGATTATAAGACTCTTCTGGTTTTTAATACCCAATCATAAGTTTTATGAATACGCTCTCATTAGCAAACAATGCGATATTCTTAATGTTTTCTTAATGTTTCTTTTCAACCCATGTCTGATGTAAATAAACAGCGCTTTTCAATACGCAAAAACCGCATCACGCTGGCGACGCGCGATGCGGCTTCTGATTTAAAAAATCACTTTATATCAAATAGATACTACAAGATCCTTACCAACCGCAAACGTCGTGTTCGTTTTCGGTATCGTAGGAACGCACGGTATTGACCAAATCCTTCACAACTTCTGCCGCAACTTCAGGTACCAGCAACGTCATCGGTGCTTCCGTTTCATAGTCCACAGAGACGCCATTGCTATTATTCGTGACCGTGACGGTATAAGTAGCTTTTCCCATTATTATTCTCTCCCGGCATGAATGACTTTTCGTGAGGTCGCCCCTTCCATCAGTACTTCCGGCGCGACAAAAAAGTCGATGTTAAAATAGGTATCATCCGTCATGACCTCAATATTGTGCCACTTTTCCGGAGGAAACACGCCAAACTCGCCGGCATTGATCACCATGATCTCTTCCGGCTCAGAGCAATGTTCATCAGCGTATCCGAGATATTTGACCGCCCCCTGCATCACTGAGAGGCGAGGATAAACGCCGGGTCGCGTTCCCTTATCAAGGTGGCGTTCGAAAATTCCGGCAGGCGCCGTCTCTTTGTTCCAGAAGGGCGTGGAACGTGTATGGATATGATTTTGTGGAATTTGCCGCATTTGCTTCCCTCTTCCCGCAGGTTACTCAGCGATAATCTCATCGCTGTCGTAAAAAGGTTACGCTCCAAAAACAGCATTTTAAATACCATTTATTGGTTACTATTTTGCTGTTTTCCACGCAATAAAACCGAAAGGAGAGCAATGACCCGCCGTTGACGACGGGTCCAGGGGGTTAAGACTGGAGCGTTGCCAGCCTGGCGGCAAACCCGACGAAAAGAAGGCCAATCAAAGAATTGCCCACTTTTGCCAGTTTCTTTTTGGTACCAATATAGTGGGTTACAAAAGCGCCAGAAAGAATTAAAAAGCTCAGATAGCAAAAACTGACAATTTCAAGGGTGGTAGCCAAAATAAAAAATGACACCCCAGTATGCGGCGCAGTAACGTCAATAAATTGCACAAAAAAGGAAACATAAAAAAGTATGGCTTTAGGATTCGTCAGGCTAAGAATTAAAGCACGCTTAAAAATAGCGCCAAAAGGAACTACCGTTTCCGTCGCCGCACGCCCTTTTGAGGTCAGCGTGGCGTAAAGGATTTTTGCGCCAAGGTAGAGCAGATAAAACGCGCCGAGATAGCGAACAATGTTAAACAGAACCGGCGTTGTTTTGATCAGCGTCGCCACGCCCGCATACGCCAGAAACATTAATATCGCATCGCCGATAAACACGCCACATGCGGCAAGATATCCTCCTTTAACCCCGCGTCCCACGCTGTTTTTAAGCACAAAAAGCGTATTCGGCCCCGGCACCAGAACGATAAAAATCGCCCCGACCAGGTACGTCCAATAATTCAGAACACCATACTCCGCGAACACATTAACCTCTTCCTGAAAACATTTACGCTTAGCTGCGAAACAGTATGCTAACGAATGCACCGGAAGATGGGAAGCGAAACCACGTCTCTCCAGCCGCTATTCCACCACGCTTATATCCACATCACCCAAAAACGTTCTTGTATCGCGCCCCCCGCAGGCAATCACCAGGTATTGGCCCACGTTTCCTCATGGGGAATTAACGCGCGCGTCGCACCAAAGACAGAGATGCCAACACATCACTGATATCGCTCTCATTCAGATTCGGCGCATTAAAGTGCGTTCTCAGCCACACCATATCCTCATGGCTGAAAGCGCCGACCATCAGGCGCTGGCTGATAATGATCAACATTTGATTATCAAGTTGTCGAATACGTTGCCGGGTGACCGACAAGGTTTGTATAGGAAAGGAGGGTTCTGGGCCGGTTCGCCACTGCGCTAAATAGCGGTACTGTATCGCTTTACTGGCATCCATTAGCGAACGAATAAAAGGGGTTATCGAATGCGGGTCCAGACCGTTATTTTTCGCTTCTTCTTCAGCCTCGGCAAAAACATTTTGTTCACGCGTGAAATCCTCTATCGGCAGATGGTGCTTCATTTTATAAGCAGCCACATCTTTCATTAATAACATGCGTTCATTGAGCGCGGTTAAGAGCGCGCCAAGCGATACCGACGTTACCGAATCGGCAAAAGTGGTGCTGCACATCAATAAAGAACAAAGAAAAATGGCGATATGACGAATCATTAATCAACCTCCTTTTACGGAGGCCTGACAGTAATTTACCTTTATTAAGATAACATTAAGTAATTATTACAGATGGGTATTAATGCTTATTCGTTTAAACTGGAGTGATAAAAAGAACAGGCCGTTGATTCTGCGGAATCTTCACCTTCATTTAAAGTGTATAAAATATACAACAAATCACACAAATGTGATGCATATCACGTTTTTATGATTTTTTATTACAGTTTTATGATATAGGTCTAACTTTAATAAGTCACTAATTTCTCTCCCCCGCTCAGGGAGATCGGCTTCAATTTACATCGAATATGGTGAAATATGACTACCATTACACTAGTCAACGAACAAAATAGTACTGGCAATCCTTTTTCTGCACATATGTTATGTGAACAGCGAGCTATTCAGGAAATTACTTACGAACTATTGCAATCGCAGCAGCATGTCTCAAATAAGGATATCATCGCCAAACTTATTGAAAAACTGGAAACAGAAAAAGACGTAGTGCAGCTTGATATTTACCGTAATGCCTTAGAAGCCGTTTTGTTTCAGACACCTGACGACATCTAATATATACCCAAAATAATTCGAGTTGCTTAAAGGCGGCAAGGGAGTGAGTCCCCAGGAGCATAGATAACGATGTGACTGGGGTGAACGACAAATCTGCCGGGAGCAGATTTGAACGTCGCGTGCGACGGCCCGTCAGGGCGAGGCCCATGGATGGGCCGAGTAATCCGTAGCCAACATATAAGCAACTTGAAGTATGAAGGGTATAAACAAGGGAGGGGGTTACTCCTCCCCTGTTCGTTAATAATGCAGATGCCTCAACGTGCGGTGCCTGATTTTTCGTAGCCGTTTGCATGGATTTGCGGTGCAACATGCTGCATGCTTTCTGGCATCTCATGCTGCCGGTATACGGCTGGCAGTAATGTTAAGCCTGAGCCATTTTTCACATGAAGACTAAATTTACCCGATTCTTTTAAAGCCTGAATAAGATTTTCCTGCGCGGGAGTTAATGTCTCATCATGCCACAGAACAATATGCTCGAAAGACGTTGATAAAAGATCGGGCATCGGCGCTTGCCAGGGGATGACTTCAACTCGCATACCTTCACTACAATATTTAATCGTTTCCAGCCATAGCTCAATGGGGTCGTTCAGCGAAAACGCAGCAATAAGCATTGTGCCTGCTGGCGCCTTTCGTACGCTACTTAGCTGGAACGTGGCGTATTCAATAATCGCAGTATCCAGTAATGCCTTTTCAAATCGGCGTGCATCATCATCGCCTGCGGACAACCACAGCCGTAAAGGACGCAGTATTGACTCAATTACGATACACGGCGGAATTTCCCGACCATAACGCCAGAGTAATTTTCGCAATTTGGCGGGTTCGAATTTTCTACACTGCGCTAAAATCTCTTCCTGGTAGAATAACCATCCCGAGCGGCAATGCGTTTCTTCACCATAGAGGGCAGGTTTAATCTCTTTTAATGAAAAGCCTTTGCTTAACGCGTCGATAATATGCTGTATTCTGATAGCATCTTCTATGCAATAAAAACGATTGCCAGCTTCATCTTTGGTAGGTTGAAGCAGGCCATAGCGTTCCCAGGACCTGATATTTGCTGTTGTGACACCACACTGCGCCGCCATTGCGCTAATACTAAAAGTAGCCATGCCTGTCTGGCCTCATGATGATGTAAGAAAGCATAGTGAACCTAAACGCCATCAGAAGCAAATCATTATTAAGTAACGACCTTACTATTTACATGGGAAATTGCATTATCAACATTATTTATTGTAAGCCAGTGCATAAAGGCTTTAGAGACGGACAGTATTTGATAATCCAGAACTGTTCTACAACCTAATTTAGTCAGAACATGGTAGCGTACTGAGTAAATAGTTTTTAAATGTACATTCAGCTCACAGCTTATTTGTCGGATATCCATTCCTTTAACAAGCATCGCCAAAACATTTCTTTCATTCGCCGTTAATCTGACTTTCTCTGACCTGGGAAAAAATTGACCAGCAGCGGCCAAAATCAGTAATTCGCGCCACTCAGCAATAGAGGCATCGACCTTTATTCGATATATAGCATGATGTTCATCAATAAAGTTATATTCATTATGGGTAACAATCCCAATGAGTACCGTTTTAAATGCGGAAGTAATATACTGCTGTACGGTGTAGTAATCGTCGATATCAAAAATAATATAATTTACGTTACCAGCTATTATTGCGACGTCCTTAAATAAGGACTCCAGACCATAATTAAGAAACAGGTTTTCGCTCAATAGTCTTGTATCTGTCTTTAAAACAGATGATGCGGAACCAGTCATATCCACCTCAACAAAACGAGAGCCATGTGGAAATATCCATTCGATGGCCCGCATAAGATCATCTGCTTACTTCAGCGATGAGAACCTATTAAGTAGTAGTTGAGGAACGCCGTTTGCGCAACCTGACAGACGTCCTGGGGCATCTTATGTGAACTGCGTGGGGATGTACGCTTTCGCAAAATCCACAAAGCGTACGACCGCAGGCAGCAAAATATGCCAGTCCTGCTGCTCCAGACCTAAATATTCACGCTGCGCCGCACGCAACGTAGCAGCATACTCTTCTGGCAACTGAGGTAACAGCCAGTCAGCCGCCGCATCCTTAGAGGTAAATCTCCCGGTAGAAAGGGTGTACCAGATACGCGCCAGGGTTAAAACGATATGATACTCATCTCCCTGCACATCTGCCGTGGATTGCCAAAGGTCGAGGGAATAACGCAAGGCCTTCAGCAACTGCGCCGCAGGGGCTGGCGTGAACAGCCGTTCCGCGCGTTCGCCCTTTAGCGGTATACTGGTTTCCAGAATTTGGGTTATCAGTAACACAATGTCCCAGTCCTGCTGCGCTGGTTCATAAATCCCCTGACAAATGTCCTCTCTTAGCCACTCGCCAAATTGCATTTCCCTGGAAGGTGGAAAACACCAGGGAACCAGCTGCGAATAAAGCACGACAGTGACCTCCAGAGCGCGTTTTTCTGCCGACGCCCCCGGCGGCGATGAAAGCGCCAGCAATTCCTGCATCAGCGTTGCGCGTTGGGTCTCCGTCAGCGGCTGGCATATTGTCACCAGCAGATCAATATCGCTGTTTGGCTTCAGACCGCCCGCGACAGCGGAACCATATAAATGAATAGCACGCAACGTATCGCCTGTGACACGAGTAATCAGGCGACACGCCGCATCCGTTTGGCATTGAATCGAGGGCGGTATGGACAGCGTCATCATTGCTCCGGGGCGCAGGTATTTTTTATATTGATTGCCAGAAATATGGCATAACGGCAGAAAAAAGCTCGCTATGAATAGCGAGCTTTTAACATTGCAATCAGACTTAATGATGTAGCATTTCGTCAACGACCTCATTCGCCTTTAACTGATAAGGATAATAGGTAGGCCAGTTTTCCATCTCTTGCAACAATGCCTGCTGCGAGATATTTCCCATAAAGATATGGAAGTGCGCCGATTTGCGCGGGGCAATGATATGATCGCTAAACTGAACATATTTAGGCGCTTTGCTATTCGCATCTTTACATTCGAACAGATAGCGCACCCCTTTTTTACCCGATGCGTAAGTCAAAATTTTATAGCCGGCATAGTTGTATTTACAGGATGCAACGTTATTGTCGCGATGGAATTCTATGACGCCATTTTCAATGCCGATCGTCTCAACATTCGTCGCGTATCCTTTGCGATAATACGCTTTAATATCCTCAAACGTTTTCTCCGGGTCTTTCTTCGCCTTTTGTCTGAAGACAGGGTCCAGCTCGCCGCTGACCAGATAAGGATAGACGGATTGCCACATACCATCCCAGTCGGTGAGCGCGCGATCGCGTACATTAGCGTCATCAAACACACCCGCTGCCGCTTTTTGCTCAACCTCCGTCATCGGCGTGCCATGAGCATGATGACCATGCGCGAAGGCAGGACTATTTACCAACAGCATTCCCAGAAGCATTGTCAGTTTTTTTAAATGAATCACCAAAACGTTACCCTCATCTTTCTTAGAAAGATGATTGTTATATTATAACATTGCATTTATTTCAACAGAAACTCAGCGGCCACCGCGCAGGTGGCCTTTTTTGATATCAACTGGTCCGCCATCGAGGAATTGAACCCCGAACCTTAGAGGTAGAAGCTCTATGCTCTATCCGGTTGAGCTAATGGCGGAAGAAAAATTACGCGGCCATTTTAAGGCAGGCGTCTGCGCATTGGCTGCATGCCCGCGCGCAATTCTGGCAATGGTCGTGATCGTGCCTTGCACACTCTTCGGCGCAGGCTTTGCAGATATCCGCGCACAGGCGGCATAATTTTTGTGAGTACTCGCTTTCCAATGCCATAAATTGCGCCGCCAGGCGACAAATGGCCGCACATTGCATATCTAACTGGATGCAGTGCTTCATCATTTCGACGTTATCTTCACGCAGACAAGAAGAGGCGCAGATATCACACGCCGCCGCGCATTCATAACACTGCTCAATACACTCACGATGTTCTTGTTGCATAAATGACTCCTTATTTTATTAAGAGGAGTAGATAAGTCTGCACAGAAACGCCGGGATAGCCAAACGGCTACCCCTCTTTTTCATACTTTTTGAACAAAAGTGCTGAATAAAACAGCAATAGTAAAGCCGGAAATCGGCCTCCGTGATGTGACGTCTATACTGTAATGTTCATCTGCTTTTCATCGGAGGTAAAATGGAGTATTTAGCACGACTAAATATCGTTGCGATGCTGATGTCAACGACGTTCTGGATCAATCTGGCGGTCGTTTTTTTCGTCACCCTCATTACTTACTGGCTCATCAACTGGCTACTTAATGTGGTCTATAAAGCGCTACAACGCCCGGATAAAAAGAATGATGCTCATGGGCGGCTGCGGCCTATTGTTTTCGAGATGCTGAAAAAGACCAGTAAGATGCTAATCTTTTTTGCCGCATTTCTCTTTAGCCTGCGCTTTGTCGCCCTGCCCGACCGGTTATTCTCTACCCTCTCTCACGCCTGGTTTTTAGTGGTTGCGATTCAAATGGCGATTTGGCTTGATCAGGGCGTACAGTCATGGATGCGTCATTTACTGTATGCCCCAGGCTCCAATAAAAACCCGGTGACGTTAGTCATTCTTGGTATGATTTTGCGCGTGCTCGTCTGGTCTATGATGTTGCTCTCCATCCTGGCGAACGTCGGCGTGGATATTACCGCACTGGTAGCCAGCCTCGGCGTGGGCGGTATTGCTATTGCCCTGGCGGTACAAACCGTTCTGAGCGATGTCTTCGCTTCGCTGTCGATTGGTTTCGATAAGCCCTTCGAGATCGGCGATTTCGTCGTCTTTAATGATGTAGCCGGTACGATTGAACATATCGGTTTGAAAACCACTCGCATCCGTAGCCTCAGCGGCGAACAGATCGTTTGTGCGAACGCGCAGTTGTTGCAGCAAACCATACACAACTATAAGCGGATGCAAACGCGTCGTATCGTGTTTACTTTTGGCGTCGCCACTGCGACACCGCCGGAAAAGTTACGCCTCATCGGCGATATGGTGAAAAAGATTATTACCGATGTCGGCGAAACACAATTCGACCGCGCCCATCTACTGGCCTTTGGTCAGGATCGGCTGACCTATGAGGTGGTGCATATCGTCAATACCGCGGATTACAATAAATACATGGATATTCAGCAAGAGATAAATATCCGTATTATTGAAAAACTCATTGAGAATGATATCGAACTGGCGCTGCCAAGTCTGGTCGTCAGAGCCCCTGTACAGGTTGAAGAGACCAGGGACTACAGTAATACCGCTGATGCAAAAAACGCAGATAAACGCGTCATGCAGTAAAATCTCTGCCGACAATACCGGGAACCCATGGGTTCCCGGTGCGTTAACGGCGACACGGCAATGCGGAGAAACGACTTGCGGCTATTCCACCTGTAAATGGCGGGTACAGACTTGATCAAGTAGCGCAGACTGATGACTAATCACCAACATCCCTAATGAACGGCTGCGGCACACCTCAAGCACGTATCCCCATATCGCTTTTTGAATAGACGGATCGAGTTGCGCCGTCATTTCGTCGGCAATCAGAAAACGCGTTCGTGGGTCAAGCGCGCGCAGTATCGCAATACGCGCCAACTCCCCGCCTGAGAGCTGCATTGGCCGACGCGTCAGCCACTCGGGCTGCACATGCAAACGCCTCATCGTTTCCGGATCAGGCTGCCAGGCATCACGCACAGCGTCTCCGGCGCTTCGCCAGGGATTAAACGTCAGTTCAGGATGCTGGGGAACAAGCTGTACCGGACAATACTGATGCAGGGGTAACGGGCTGCCGTCCAGCAGAACGTCGCCCGCCGTCGGCTTTTGCCATCCGGCCAGGACGCGCCCCAACGTTGTTTTCCCCGTTCCGCTTGGCGCATGAATTCCTACCCGTTCACCGGCAGAAATCGTAAACGTCAGGTTCTGCCATAAGACTTTCCCGCCCTGACGAATAACGAGGTCGCGGCAGCTCAACATTCTATTCCCTCTCCGGTCGGCATAAATAACGGGCTTAGTTCAGGCAATGCTTGCCATTGCCGTTTTAACGGCTCACTCATCTCTTCCGGCTGTAACTGCTCGCAGCGGATATTGTCCGTGATATAACCCTGATGCAGCGCCACAATGCGATCGGCATACCGCGCCGCCAGCAGCAGGTCATGAGTCACCCACAGCACGCCGCATCCCCGCTTGCAAAGACCTCGCAAGTGCTCGAGCAACTGGTTTGCCAGTGCCGTATCAAGCCAGGCGGTGATCTCATCCGCGAGAATATAACGTGCCTGGCTAAGCGAGGCGTGGCACGCCAGAATTCGTTTAGCCATCCCACCGGAGAGCTGGCGGGGAAAGCGTTCCAGGACTGTCGGTGCAAGATCGCTTTGCTGTAATAGCTGTACCATTTGCGTCTCATCCCAGGCGCGTCCGGTCAGATGACATGCTCTGTTCAAATGTTTTCTGATATTCAGCATGGGATTAAGCGCCTGTACCCCCTGCGGCACGTAGCTAAACGTATTGCCCCTAAGCTGCCTGATGGTATGTCTGTCCAGCCGGTTGCCATCAAGCGTAATCTCCCCCCGAAAGCGTAAGTTTTCCGGCAGCAGATCGAGCAGGCATTGCAGCAGCAGACTTTTTCCCTCCCCGCTGCCGCCAACCAATGCCACCATTTCGCCGGGCGCGATATCAAAAGAGACATTCTGTAATAACGGCGACCAGCGTCTCGCGCCATACCAGCGATAACGCGCGCTTTCCAGCGTAACCTGTTGTAAACTCAGCATACGTCACTCCTTAACCACAGCCGCTGAATGGCGCGCGCAAACTGATCGAAGAGCATCACCAGCGTGAATAACATTAGGCCGGGAAACAGCACCAGCCACCAGTTTCCATGGCTAATAAACCGTAACGCATCCGCCAGCAACAGCCCCAGCGAAGGCTCATGCGGCGCCAGCCCAAACCCCAGAAAACTTAACGCCGCGCTGTGCAATACCGCATGAGGAAACATCAATAACGTTCCCGTCAACCATTGCGGCAATAGCGCCGGAAAATAGTGATATCGCCAGCAATAAAGGTGTCCATGCCCCAGACGATAGGTCAGTGTCAGGTAGTCACTCTGCGCTACCCGCTCCGCGTCGGCGCGCAGAATCAGCGCCAGACGGGGCCAGTGCGTTAACGCCACGGCCGCAATGACGCCGCTTTTACCGCCGCCGAGCGTAAAACAGATAAGGATCAGCAAAAGTAAATGCGGCATGGCGAGCATAGCATCGGTTATCAGCCGCATCAGGAGGTCCAGCCGGGGATGAATGCGCGCCGCTGCCGCCATCACTAGCGCGATAACGCCGCTGCACAGCGCGGCGCCAACGCCAATTTGTAAACTGGTGAAGGCCCCCTGAAAGCAACGAAGCCATACATCACGCCCCAGATTATCGGTGCCAAACCAGTGCTGGATATCAGGCGACAGATGCCGGGCAAGCAGATTAACCTCTGGCGGCTGGCTCAACGTGGCATAACCGTATCCGGCAATAAACAGCAGACAGGTAACGGAGAGGATCAGACGAAACAACGTCGGGGCAGGATTATAGAGCATCGGGACGCTCCAGCGATCGATTAAGCCCCACCACAAGCCAGGCTGAAATCGTATTTCCGGCAAACACTAATAGCGTACAGAATAAAACAATCCCCATGAGTAGCGGGACATCGCCACGCAGGCCGGCATCGATAGTGGCCTGCCCCAGCCCCGGATACGCAAAGACTTTTTCTGCCAGTAACGCCCCCCCCATCAGTTCGCCCAGAGAAGCAAACTGTAAGCAGAGCGCTGGGGTAATCGCATGACGTAACACCTGGTGACGTAACAGCGACCATCCTTTATCCCCCTGAGCGCGCGCAAAACGAATAAATTCGCTCTTCATTACGCTGGCTATTTTTTCTCGCGTATGCAGCGCAATTTGTCCCATGCCCAACAGACTTAACGCACATACCGGCAACACAAGATGGCGTAAACGTTCCGATAAAAGAGCTGTTCCTGCATTATTTCCGGGGTCCCAGGCGCAACAAACAGGTAATACCGGCCAGCGGACGGCAAACAGCGCCAGCAACAGCATTGCTATCCAGAAAGTGGGCAACGATGACAATAAGTAGCTGATACGGCAAATCATCTTATCCGGCCAGCGGTGGAGAAAACGTCCGGCCAGAAAACCCAATGTCACGCCCAGCACACCAGACAATAGCCAGGCGCCTGCCAACAGCGCGAATGACGTCGCAAAACGTTCCCGGATCACGCTGGCGACAGGCATGTTGAACAGCATGGAATACCCCATGTCACCCTGGAGCAGACGCCAAAACCAGTGACCGAAACGCTCCCACAGCGGCTGGTCAAGCCCCCAGCGCGCCGCAATCCGCGCATATTGTTCTGGCGGAACATGGAGCAGATCGTTGCCAATATAAGCGCGGATAGGATCAACGGGCGAAAAGCTAAGCAAAATGAAGGTGCCGGCAGCCACCAGCACCAACAGAATAATCAGCCGCAAAAAATGACTGAAGAACAATTTCATCACCGACAGGTCCAGGTCCAGTCATCAAGATTGTTTAACACCGACCAGCTACCGTGTATTTCTGGCGCGCCTTTTCCCAGATCAATACAGGGGTTGGCCAGATAGGTATGCTGAATATTAAGCAGCCATGCCCATGCCGCATCGCCCTGAACGCCCGCGCCCTGCTTCCCATCCCACTCAACCTGCTGCCAGAAAGGAATCGCCTTTTGCCAGTCAGGCGCATCTATAGCCTGTTTCAGATGTGCTTCTACCGCAGGGTTGCTGTAATAGCCCGGGTTATAATATTCCACACCAGCGGCTTTCCTGCTGTAGTGATGGAAGAGTTCCATCGGGTCCAGACTTCCCCAGCCAAACAGCGTAGGGTTAGCGTGCATATGGCGCTCTACGGTTTCCCAGCTTCCCGACTGCAACGAGACGACAATGCCTAAAGGCTGTAACATGGCGCGCACCGCTTCGGCCAGATCCCGCCGGGTGCTGTCGCCACTGGCATACCATAAGGTCAGACGCGCTTCTTTACCTGCTTTTTCACGCACGCCCGCACGGTTTATCTTCCAGCCAGCCTCTTCCAGGATGGCGCGCGCTTTTGCAATATCGCCATCGCTGAATATCACTGAAGGATTTTGCCACGGCAATCCCTGCACCGCGCTATAAGCGGGTATCGCATGGCCTTCCATCACCTGTTCCGCCAGTTGCTTACGATTAATGGCATAGTTAATTGCGCGTCTGATAGCGACATCAGCGGTCACATCGTTGCCGACAGGATAACCGTTAGCATCCTTTTTACCGGCAGGCACCATCGGGAAGACAATGCCCCGGTTTTCAACGCTATCGCGTACCCAGAGTTTAAGATTATCCTGCTGCGGGGCCACCGCCATAGAAGGGGCAATGCGCACCAGACCTAACTGTCCGCTGCGCGCGGCGGCATAAGCATTATCTTCATCCAGAAAGACAAAAACCAGCCGGTTAAAGTCATTCTTTTTACCCGCATACCAGGGATTAGCTTCAACGATCAGTTGCTGACCCGGCTGAAAGCTGACCAGTCGGTATGGACCGGCGCCTATCGGTTCGCGGGCGAACGTTTTTTCATCATAACGGCTGGCCGGAACAATCCCTAACGACCCGAGTACATTCACAAAGGTGCTCTGCGGATGGCTCAGCGTCATCTCAATTCGGCGCGCATCCAGCGCTCGCGCATGGCTAAAATTGCCCATGTCAATTTTACCACCGCTCTTCGCCGCTTTGTTGTATGTAAATACGACATCTTCGGCAGTTAATGGCGAGCCATCGGAGAATTTCAGCCCGGGCTTTAAGGTTAGCGTCCAGATTTTACCGTCGGGGCTGGTATCCACTTTTTCCGTCAGTAAATTACCCCAACTCATGTCGGCGTTTTGCTTAAGCAACGGCGCATGAAGCAATAAGTAGCTGCCGTGGCTCCAGCCCAGCATAGGATCAAAGCCTTCCGTTGGCTCAGGGCCAATGGCCAGCTTCAGGGTACGACCGTCTGCCGTGTCCGACGCGGCGAAAAGCGACGAAGTGAATACCAGAGTCAGTGCGCACGTCACGAGCGCCAGTTTGCCTTTAATCATCAATTTGTCCCAGATTATGCGTTGTTTTTGTTTCTCCCGGCGCAGCATAAACGTCGGGAGACCTCCTGAGGACGACATTATGGCGAGCATTTGTAAGGAAAAAATTGATGCAGAACAGAAAGTATGACGATCTTTTAAAAACATCATACGCACAAACGTCGGGAGCGCCAACGTGGGCTAAAGGCCGCTTTTGACGGGGATAAAACGCAAGGGAAATGACGCCAGGAATACCGGGTTAATTAACGCCATCTTATTCTCTTATTTCCTTTCTATTCTGTATTACGTCTTCCCATCCGACGCTGTTCATTTTCTCAACGTTATTAGTCAGTATTGAAATGTAAGAAGGTATCGTAATTAGCGCTTCCTGGCTTTAAACCTAAACCAATATTAAACGAACCGGGCGTTAATGAAACTTACCAGCAGAACGCCAGTCATATGGCAACCCGATGAAATGACATGCTATGGAGTCCAACCGAAAAATGTTAACGCCGCCAGGGCTCGTGATGATTTTTTTAGCCGTACTGTTCTCATTGCTGACAGGATGCGCAAGTTATAAAAACACGGCATGGGGAATATATCCGGCTTCAACGGATATTTGTCCATCAGGTACGACATCAACAGGAGGGTGCAAAGAGTAATATCGCATATTTAATATACACCACTTTTTAAATGACTGTCCGGACATTTTCGGACGGTAAGTTTTCTATTAATTTATAATGGACTAATCCCATGACAAATAAAAAACACATTTTTTCAATTATCTTTATTGGTTCTCTTTTAACGGGGTGTGCTACAGGACCATCACCGACAGGGATTGGCTTATATACGGATGTTAAAGGGCCAATTACTGCCACGAGTCTCCCGGCAACCAAAACCGGTAAAACGTGTGCGCAAACGGTATTGGGTATTGTAAATACCGGCGACGCATCTATTGATTCAGCGAAAAAAGCGGGCGATATTTCTTTAGTGTCGAGTGTTGATTATGAAACTACAGGCTCATATCCGTTTTATGGTAAAACCTGTGTTGTCGTAAGAGGACAATAACAACAGTAAGCCGGCGATGCCGCCGGCTTTTTATCCCATTTTACGTGCCGCTATCTCTGTCTGTTCCTTGCGACTCAGCCCCCGCTTTAAGGTTCTGTTAAGATTTTACGCATACCCTACAAGCAGTTGTTAATAAAGGATAATAATAATGGCACATTTCTCAAGACTGCAAATAACGCTTCACTGGTTAACACTGCTCCTGACAGGCATCGCATATGCGGCTATTGAGTTACGGGGGTGGGCGCCAAAAGGCTCCAGCGTTTACCTGTTTATGAAAGACATGCACTATGACATGGGCGTTCTGGTCTGGGCGCTGATGTTTTTACGGTTATATCTTAAACACAAATACCCGGATCCGGTCATTACGCCTCCCCCTCCTCACTGGCAGCACGTAGCCGCTAAATTAATGCATATCGCGCTTTATCTCACTTTTCTCGCCTTACCGCTGCTGGGCGTCGCGATGATGGCGTCAGGCGGGAAAAGCTGGAGCTTTTTTGGTTTTACTGTACCGGTATTTTTGACGCCAGATAGCACCCTAAAATCGGATATAAAGCGTATTCATGAAATGCTGGCCAATATCGGCTATTTCCTGATTGCCATGCATGCAGCAGCGGCGTTGTTTCACCATTACATACAAAAAGATGATACATTTTCAAGGATGTTACCCGGTAAATCATGACTATTTCGGCCATCCCGGCGTGAGAGAGCACGCCGGGCAAGGCATTATTATTCCAGCGCTATCGGTTTCGACTGATAGCGCCTTATACCGTTTGTAATCGACAATATACGATATTTTTCCGGTTCCACGTGTAGGTGATATGTACGACGCCGCCCTCGCTAATAATAGCGGGATAAGAATACTCACCGTGGTCACTTTCCAGGTCCAGTAGCGGTAGCCATGATTCGCCATTATCCTGGGAAGCAATCAGTGAAAGCGGATAGCGCTTTCCCCAGTTGCCGTTGACCGGATTTAACGCAAGAATCAGCGTACCGTCCTGCATACTAACCAGATCGATACCACTATTATTATTCGGTAAAGATGTCGCGCGGGCAACAGACCAGGTAGCGCCATAGTCGATTGAATCACTGCGAAAAATTGCCCCGCGTGTGCTTCGTAACAACATATGGATATGCCCCGGAGAAGACTCCCACAGCGTAGGCTGAATAACGCCATCCCAGCGCAGGAGGTTTTCCAGACAACATTCCCACAACATCCCCTTTTTTACACCATCCCACAACGCTACGTTTGTCCCGGAAATAGCGTTATCAGGCTCCAGCGGAACAAAAGAGATATTCCAGTGTTTTCCTTCGTCAGAGGATCGATCCACAAATGCCCTCCACCGTTCAGGACTTTCAATCGACCCTGGCGCAATCCAGGCGCCATTTGATGCCAGCAGGAGTTTATTTTTTACGGGACCGCGCGGCAAAATATCATCGTTAACCAACGGAGCTGGCGTACTCCAGGTAAATCCTCGATCGCTGGAGGTGATAAACCAGGTTTTCCACACGTGTACGTCGCTGCCTACTTTATAAAATAACCACAATTTATCCGACGGGTAAAATAACACCGGATTCCAGTGCGCTTCCCCCTCGCGTGCCGCCACTCGCTGCGGTGTTGTCCAGATATTATGTTCATAGCGAGATAGCCAGATGGCTGTATCTTCGCTTCCTTCGCGCAACCCCGCGAACCATGCGGCCACGAGCGTACCGCACGGTAAGCGAACAAGCGTAGAGGCATGGCACTGGAAGGACTCGGTTCTGCTTTCCGGTAAAATGACCTGCCGATTGACGAGCGCTAATTTCATACCTGCCTCTATTAAATAAGGTAAAAAGCATCAGCTTTTTTATGTATGAAAGTAGTGTTAGCAGAAATAGCATCAACGCGGTGAAAACGATGAACTGCTATACGAATTTATGTTCAGATATCGCGCCCATAACAGGCAGAATGTCGAGAGTGGACAAAAATTGGACTGACCTCGCGGATAATTCCAACTTACCGCCGTCCAATGGCGACGAGGTCAGTGGCACGGGATAATATAGAGGTCAGGGCTATAATATTTAGCGATCTGTGCCTACAAGCATGACGGGATACTTTTCGCTACAGGCAATGAAGGCCCGTCTAAACGGGCCTCTATTAACGCGATTATGATTTGTGTTCAATCGCCTTTGGTTTGCTTTCTATGGCAATTTTTTTCGGTTTCTCGCTTTCAGGGATCTCCTGGTAAATCTCGACCAACAAGAGGCCCTGTTCCAGTTTCGCATTATTCACCTTAGCATGTTCAGGCAAAGAAAAACTCAACTGGAAATCCGCCTTACGAATACCACGATAAATCCAGTGCGTCTGATCCTCTACCGTCTCTTCAGTGTGTTTACCCGTAATATTCAGGTTGCCGCCAACCGTTTCAATTTCAAGCTCTTCCTCTTTCCAGCCAGGAGCGCTCACGGTAAGCAGATAGTTATTCGCATCGCGCTTTTGCAGATCGTAAGCTGGCGTCGCAGCGACTGGCGTATCTCCTGTTAATTGACTGAAAAGTCTATCAATACGGTTGAAACGGTCAGAGAAAAGAGAATCAGCAAACACGGGAAGTGCTGACAAGGTTCTGAGTGCCATCATTAACCTCCTGAATCACTATTCAAAAGTTCAACATCAAGGCAAGCATTGCTTGTCCACTGACTACATAGGGACGGAAAAAACATTTTCAAGTCTATAAAAGCCTTTTTTTAGTCACGAATTTAAGTAGTTAACGAAAAGTCTCATCCCGTTCATTGCCATTTCCGCTGTCCCTTCATCTTTACAATTTTTCTTCACCATCACAATTGATAATGATTATCAATTGCATTAGTGTATACAGGTTGGTTATGGCAGTGACCAACGCCCTTCTCCATTATCAAACCCAGCGCCGCCTTCGGGCGGCCTTTTGGGAGGAAATATGGTCGCCAAAAATAAAATTCACGGTCGTCGTATTCGTCAGTCTCTGCAACAGTTACATCATCGTTGTCTTTTTCAGCAACTGGCGGTAAGCCCACCAGGAGCAAAATATGTTTCAGTCACCGCTGAAACAAAAAACTGGCTTATTCATCTTGTGACTTCAGAGGGTCGCTAGCACGCGGTAGTGACTGTCCATGTTGTCGCTAAAATTTTAATGAAATGACATTTATACACCTACAATTTGCGCCCGGCTACTCCGGGCGCCATACCTGAAGATATGACACCCGTTGCCAACTCACAGGAATTTTAGCTATCGTCTCCGACGTAGAAAAATTCGATATCTTTATTAAACCATTTATCAATGTTGTGCCACATCAGACAACCGGTCAGAAAACTTGCGATCAATATCCCTCCTATAAGCCACTTTTTCACATATACTCCTGAATAACCCCTGTTGATGCCATTATCTGATCGATAATAAAAAGACCATCATTTGAAGAAATAGTTTCACTGACAGATACCGTATGAAACGAGACAGTGAACAGTACCGTTTTCTTCGGTTTTTATGCCATAGTATTGAGCAGTGGTGACAATCATTTTCTATCGCGCCATAATGATTTGCAGCCTATAGTTTATGATTTTAAGATTTGTCTACTCATCACATATGTCAGTGATGGATAAATTATAATACGCTTTTCTGGCGCACTTTTCGTCAGTAACAGGAATACTACAGCATTCATCGTATTGATGCCGCTTTATCTCCCGTTCTTCAGGGAATTAACGACAATTTTATGCACAAAGGATACTAATGATGAAACGTAAATTGATCCCATTTACCCTCTTTCTCGCTGCGCTTAGCGCCAGTACCACCTCTATAGCAGCTTCGCAGGAGATTTCTAAATCTATATACACCTGTAATGATAACCAGGTTATGGAGGTGATTTACGTCAACACCGAGGCTGGAAACGCCTATGCGATTATCAGTCAGGTAAACGAGATGATCCCGATGCGGTTAATGAAAATGGCCTCCGGAGCAAATTACGAAGCCATAGACAAAAATTATACTTATAAACTTTATACCAAAGGCAAAACGGCTGAACTGGTGGAAGGTGATGATAAACCTGTTCTCAGTAACTGTTCCTTAGCTAACTAACCTTAAGAAATGCCTGAAGGCTCATCAGGCATTTCCACTTCAACCTTCCTGTAACGTAACGTTAAAGAATATGTGAATCACTACCATAGTATAATGGCTAATTAGTAACCACCTTTGAACATGGTTAATCCTATTTTTAAAGAAAAGTTCGAACTGTCTGAATTGTCGTTGTTGAGCGTTTAAATGTTTTGCTTTATTAAGTGACCCAGGTAGAATTCGCAGCGGCTGGTAACCATTCATATTCGCACTATTGAACGATCACCGGCCAACCGCGCCAGGGTCTTGCATACGCTCTGGCGCGGTTAAATCCCCAGGCCATAAACGAAATCACTGGTCTCTGCTATTTCTCGTATCTTTCACGTTAACCTGCATTATGCTTGCCCACCTGATGTAAAAAGACACCGCTCTGACTCATAGGGTGTGAATTTCATTTTATAAAAAATTGCGGTGCCGGGTGCCTCCCGGTGAACCATACCACAGTCAATATGGTTCGCGAGGAACATTAACTATTTGACTGGACGCCCCGCCGCAAAGGGGGATTCACCGCATAAGAAAAATCTACAACTCACAAGTAATAAAAGACAATAACATTTTTGTGCATTTTTTATAAATGACTATCTTGTCACGTAATAAATGAAATTATTCTGTAACAGGGTTGCGAGACAATACTTATTCAAAACTGAAGTGGTTAGTGGGAGTCGAACCCACATCATCAGCCTGACACTGAGGTAATAACATTATACGATAACCACATTGGACCGCCACCGAGGCCTCGAACCTCGCACCATCAACTTAGGAGGTTGATGCTCTATCCAGCTGAGCTAGTGGCGGCTGGGGACTTCTGCCAGGCGCAAAAAAGGTGCTCTCCTGGATAAAATACATACCTTGCTACTTTTCAGTAGTCGTTCAGCGGCAGGTACAATATGCGAAGGCGGTCACAAAATCTTGATGACATTGTGATTAATTCCAGGAAAATTTTTCAGAGTGAATCTTGTGAGATCTGGCGTTATTTACACCAGATTTTCCTTCCTGCTTATCACCTACCTGAACAACCTTGATTGCTTACCACAATCCTTTATCTGTGCTTATGCTGGTGAGATGTTATGTACAGCGTCACTATGACGAAGAGAGTATGACGAAGAGAGAAAAAACAGGCAGGTACGTGTCACTGGTAAAGAAGCCCTGTTTTATTGACTGGCGGTGCGGAAGGCGAACCTTCCGCATAGCTTATGCTTTTCAGAAACGGTATCCAACCCCGACGTTGAAGCCGTTTATTTTTGTAGAGGAGATGTTGCTTCCTTCATACCCAACATCGACGACAATATTCTCCAGCGGATTCATCTGTACACCCGCGCCCCAGGCAAATCCCGTTTTCCTTGAGGAAATTTTGTTAGAAAAAGAATCGCCATCCTGAGTGGAATGTTCTTTAAACGTCGCCTTTACCGTGCCGACACCTGCCAGCGCGTATAACGAAAAATTGTCAGACAATCGATAGGCTGGCCCAACCATAAAAGAGCCGTACTTCACCTCAAACTTGTCATGGTAATGAATACCTTCAGGCTCAATAGACCCGGAAGCCTGGCTGTCTCCATATAAGTAACTTAGCGAGGAAATAAAACTTACCGGAGAGTCATCCTCATAACGGTATTTCACATTTACCCCTCGGATATTTTTGAAATCCTGAACTTTACTTTGTGCATACCCCACGGAAAAGGCGTTAGTATCGGCCTGTGCAACATTTACAACCAAAACGCTTGTAGTAATAACTAAAGTGGATAAAATAATATTTTTCATAACAACTCCTTAATACTACTTATTATTTACGGTGTGTTTAAACACCTGCAGTACCGATCCGGCATTCAGTTATCGCCACTATGCCGAATCGACAAAACCACGAATAATTCACCGCTATCGCTCCTGATGCGTTTACTTCCTGAAAGATATTTTTACTACCAAAGCGCTCTATCGCTCATTAAGGTAACCGGTTCTACAATGTCATCTAACTTTTATAGATTTGAATGCTAATTTTTCTCACGCATATATATTTAACAGAAACCATAAAGTGTTTAGCCACTATAGAACAACAAGTTCACCATACAACTCTTTGATATTTAAAGAAAAAACATCACAACTACATTAAGAAACCTGACGCCGAACGGCTAAAACATGTCATTAAGCAAACTCGCCATATAACCAGAACATATCGCATTGTGCTTCACAGTCCTCACGTGACGCTCCAGCCGCAATACCGTATATGCCATCGCAGCGCTGTAATCATATTCACGATGATGCTTAGCACGATTTATTCCCGCTCCGATTTAATCTTTTAATATGTCTATCAGTTACAACATTTCTTGTTATAAGAATAGAATCAACACCACAATTCCAACATAAATATCACCTGTGTTGAGAGAGAATTTACATTCCAGAAAAATAATAACGGACGCAAATATTGAACGCGCGATAAAAAAGTCTATTTCGCTATAAAATCCATTATTATTAAGAGTGGTTAACTCTTCGTTGAATAAAAAATGCCAATGACGTTCCATAATTCATTAGATGAACTTCACAAGTCATTACATATAACAGGAGGTGCTATGAAACATCATGCTTTTATGCTTTGGTCATTACTTATTTTTTCATTCCATGTTTTGGCCAGTTCAGGCCATTGTTCTGATTTACAACAGGCATCATGGGATATTTTTATCTACGATTTTGGTAGTAAAACCCCGCAACCACCTACAAATACTGATAAAAAGCAAGCCAGGCAGATTAGTTCACCATCCTGCCCGACGACAAAACCCATGATGTCCGCACCACCCAACGACGCCAGGAAAGGGAATACTTTCTCCAGAACATAATGTTATTTATCTACAATGGTGCCGAACGACCACTTTTAGCCATCCGGAAATCTTGATTGTCATCAAATATAGCTGGCATTATTTTTCCTGACGTGTATAGTGCGCCTCGTTATCCCCATTAAGGAATTTGTTTGTCTCGTAAAATGACAGGAATTGTCAAAACCTTTGATTGTAAGAGCGGTAAAGGTCTCATCACCCCCTCCGATGGACGCAAAGATGTTCAGGTCCACATTTCAGCATGTCGCCAACACGAAACAGAAGCGCTTATCCCCGGTATACGCGTTGAGTTTTGTCGTATTAATGGCCTCCGCGGACCTACCGCCGCCAACGTTTATCTTTCATAATTCGTCACTCGGCATTTTTTCAGAAAAATTTAGCGAGCCCGTATACCTCCGCAGTCTGCTATGAGGCTTTGCCTGAAAGGCTGCAGAATGTTTTCAGTGGCGAAAATCTAAAAGATTTATTTTGCTAATGACTCCTGTGACCTCTTTTATCATATATCGTGTGTCCCCCCCTTCTCACTTTGTTTAACGTGAAGAAATGTACAGCCGTTTTTCACTGTGATAGCATCTAATATTGCAAAAGTATTTAACGCTATATACCCATCGTCACAGGAGTGGCTGGCTGCGCGCATTTAACCGAAGTATTTATGTGATTCTATCGGAATTATCTCTATTGTCGCTCAATGCTACGTCATATTCAGTGGGTATAAATCGCCAATATAGTTGTAACGCTATTTATTTTTAGGGTAATAATTGAATGACTTTGCTTTCAGGAAAAACCACACTGGTTCTCTGCCTCTCCTCTATTTTATGTGGATGTACGACGAACGGCTTACCCGCACCTTATAGTATTAATTTGTCGTTCCCGGTCATTACACAAAACCAAATTAATTCCGGTGGTTATTACATAAATGACGCGGAACAAATTCGGACAACTGATGGTCTGTGCCTTGATACAGGTTCAGATCAACAGAATCGTTTGACGCTGCGGGAGTGTAAGCATGTGCAATCTCAGCTTTTCTCATTTCACCGAGACAGAATCACGCAGGGTGAGAAATGTCTGGATGCCGCAGGACAAGGTACAAAAGAAGGCACACCAATCATTCTTTATTCATGCACGGGTAATGATAACCAGCGCTGGCTCACTGATGATAACAAAATTAAGGGGAAACAGAGCCGAAAATGCCTGGGCACAAATAGCATTATTGTCAGAAAAGGCGACCCTGTTGTGTTGGCCGATTGCGATTTTAGTCGCGCCCTGGAATTTACCATCAGGTAGCAGGACATCGCTGTGAAGAGAGGGCCGCTAACCTCATGACACAATAACAGGTTAGCGACCTTTACTTCCACGTGCGGTCACGTCCGCAACGTCAGGATGACAAAACGGCGGCTAAACCTTGACACCAGTTATATACCCAGCTTAAATACTGGTCATCCAACCAGTAAAAAGGAAATGGCGATGTTCGTCGAACTCGTTTATGACAAGCGAAATGTTGAAGGTTTGCCAGGCGCACGCGAAATCATCCTCAATGAACTCACAAAACGCGTACATCAACTTTTTCCCGATGCGCAAGTGAAAGTTAAGCCAATGCAGGCGAACGCATTAAACAGTGACTGTACAAAAACCGAGAAAGAACGACTGCACCGTATGCTGGAAGAGATGTTTGAAGAGGCTGATATGTGGCTGGTCGCCGAATAACGTCCCCTCCTGCGAAAGCGACATGTCCGATCGAAAACAGCGCCCTGAGGCGCTGTCTGTGACGATATAACGCAAACGCCACCACTCAGAACATGTAGCGGAAGTTGGCGTTTATCGCATGGTCAACATGCTATTTGCCAAATGCCGACTGCTCCAGCGCCAGTCCTTGCCACTGAACGTTTTGCCCAGTGCCACGCCTGTACGCCCTATCAACGAATTATACGTTTTGCTGCGCATCGACACTATTGGTCACGGTTTTACAGTAAAAACGGTACCTGTTCTCAGGTTCTTCCGGCATCAGTGCACCGTTATAATGGTGAGGTCTGACGCTATTGTCGTCGTTCAAGATGTATCCATTAATTTGTCCGGTTTTCTTGTTCATTAAGTCACCTGTTTTGTGTTGAGGTGAGAATATCACCTTTAATCAGGTGACCAAATTTACTGTGTCATTACAAGAATGAGAATAGATGAAATGTTACCTTCCACACAGGGATATAATAATCCTGGTAATGAAAAATTTATGTTTACTTATAAAGTACTAATGATATCGAATCTCTATTTCCGCATATAAATCAACCCAATACAGTTACAATGAGATAAGTGAATGTAGTTTTAAATTCAGTTAGTTGTTTATCTATAGTTGTCTCTTTGGTATTAACAATAATTAATTGATTGTACTGAATAAACTATCATTTTACCTCTGTAATAGACATCTATTTTAGTTTTATTGACGTTAGACTATGTATCTTACTATCTGCACAAGACATAGAACCAGAAACAAGTCAGGCATTGCCAGAATAAAATCAACGTCATGAAACACTGGGTTATGAACACATACATCATTCAGATAAAGAAGTAATAATCGGGAGAGTAGATATCATGAAAAAACCTGTTTTTTTCCTTCTGACCATGATCATCTGCAGCTATATTTCTTTTGCCTGCGCTAATATCAGTGACTACAAAGTTATGACCTGGAATCTTCAAGGCTCTTCAGCATCTACAGAAAGTAAATGGAATGTCAATGTCAGACAGCTTTTAAGTGGTACTGCCGGTGTGGATATTCTTATGGTACAGGAGGCCGGTGCTGTTCCCACCTCAGCGGTTCCTACCGGACGACATATTCAGCCTTTTGGAGTGGGTATTCCCATTGATGAATACACCTGGAATCTCGGAACCACCAGCCGTCAGGATATAAGATATATCTACCACTCGGCTATTGATGTTGGAGCACGCCGTGTTAATCTGGCAATAGTTTCCAGACAAAGAGCGGATAATGTTTATGTCTTGCGTCCGACAACTGTCGCATCTCGCCCCGTCATTGGCATCGGACTGGGTAATGATGTTTTTCTGACAGCGCACGCACTGGCTAGTGGAGGTCCGGATGCTGCAGCTATTGTCAGGGTTACCATTAATTTTTTTAGACAACCTCAGATGCGGCATTTATCCTGGTTTCTTGCCGGGGATTTTAATCGCAGCCCAGACAGACTTGAAAATGACCTGATGACTGAGCACCTGGAACGAGTTGTAACCGTACTCGCACCTACAGCACCCACGCAAATTGGCGGTGGTATTTTAGATTATGGGGTCATTGTCGATCGAGCACCTTATTCACAAAGGGTTGAAGCATTACGTAATCCACAACTCGCTTCTGATCATTATCCCGTAGCCTTTTTGGCACGAAGCTGTTAATGAGTAAATAGCGTTGACGACATGTACTTTGAGCGTAAGGTGCAGAATATATATTTATTATAAGGTAAAATTATGAGTTGTTTTACCAGTCCAGCAATTATGGAAATGTTAGGTCATTATAAATGGCGTGTTTATGAGCCATTCAGGTTTTATCTCAGTGAAGATAAAAATGATGTCATTGAAGTACCGGTAGGATTCGTTACCGACCTTGCCACTGTTCCGCGTATTTTCTGGTCATTATTGCCACCGGATGGTGAATATGCCAAAGCGGCAATCATTCATGACTACCTGTATCATTATCCATTACGTAACAGAAAAGAGTCCGATCTCATATTCCTGGATGGGATGAAAGTTCTGGGCGTGCCAAAATGGAAAAGGATAATAATGTATTTAGCCGTAAGAATATTTGGCTGGAAATACTATCATTCTCATACCATACAACATAATTAATTTCTCGTTTTTAACACACAAAGAACTATAGAAAAACCTGACGCCTTAATATAGTAATAATGAGACTTAGTGGCTTTCACCAGTTCTCTGTGTGAATATATCATTATATGCTATCATCACAAACCGCCATAGTGGTAAGTAAGGGAATTACAACCTTACTCGTTCCTTTATCCATCCATAAACAAATGACTCATTCGCCTGGCGCTTTTCAGCTAACTCCAGATAGCGTTGTCCCTGACTACAATTCAATGCCCGGATAAGTATCATTTCGCCCTCATCTCTCCGGTGAGAGAGAAAAAATGTTAGTGCCGAAAGCGTCCGTGGCCCAATCTGACCATCTGCTATCAAATCCGGATAAATTTTTTGCTGATCATTAAAAACATTAAGCCAACGCTGGAAGTACTTAATCGGGATTGAGGGTCCCATGTTCACACCAGTATCACAAAGCTCAGCTGCGATAGAATGAGAGATAATGGCAACCTGATCAAGTCGTGGACCATACCAATAATCTGCCTCAAGGATTTTTAATGCTTGATTACGGGTAAGATTCCGCATATCCCCCATATAGCCATTAGCCCGGGCCGTCGTCAGGGTTATACCCCAATGCGTTGGCCCCCCCTGTCGTCAGGGTGATCAACGTAACCGCCTTCTCTACTAAGGATAGCTGCAAAGATTTCATCTTTAGTCATAATGACTCCTTCTAATATTAATAAAATACGTACCTGAATGCTATGATTGATAATGCAATGAATCTGATAAAAAACTATTGAAGTATATAAACAATTTATATTTAAGTGGATAACCAACTTAATAAACAATATTAACCAGACCACTAATAAACGGTCTGTTTAATTTAATAGGCAACATAGGTAAGTTTCATTTATTTAGAAAGTATAAGTTCTATTACAGGTCTTGCATCATAAAAAGACATGTTGTATACGTCAGCTCTTTGCCCTCGATGTGATTGACATACGCTACCTATTGAAAAGCATGAACTTATTAATGGGCCGAATGCATCAATTCGTTGTTGGGTATACGTCTGCGGTTCCGGAAGAAAAGGTATCACGCCAGGATTAGACGTAGTGCTTAAACCTAAATAACTGGCATTCATTGTGCTTACACCATCCTTTACCAGACCTGTTGCGCTATCATAAACAAGCGCCACGGCCTTTTGAATATTCTCGGGTAAAATAGATAATGTGGAAACATACTCTCTTTGCAATCGCATCATCGTTTTTTCATAAGCATTAAAGTGACCACCTTGCGTTTCCAGATAGGTGATGGATGGGAGCAAGCTGTAGAAATTATTATCTGCACGAATCTGATATCTGTATAAATTACCTTTGAATGTTGAGCGAGAATAGTACGCTCTGGCTATAGCATATGTTTGATTAACACTTGAGGTTGTTGCAATATAGCGACTGTCACTACTTCCACCACTACATGACCTTCCACTGATAAATTGCTGAAAGTTACGGTTATACCCAAGTAGTGAAAACCCATCGCGAAAAATAACGTCCGGCGGGGTTGAGTCCACACGATACACAAAATCTACTGCATAGTTATTAAAGCTAACTATAGATAAGGTTAAGAATATTAACTTTTTCATTATTTCTTCTCCCCTCTTACTTGGGTCCAAAGCATTGTGTCGCACTGCACGATGATAGTCCCACAAGAGCATTTGCTGAAAAGGTATTTACAAAAAGCGGATAGGTCCAGATATTTTTTTGAACATGAATCCTTACGGATTGCCCTGTACTATAAAAATATCTTGCCTGGTCAAGAAGTTCTTTAAAGGAGGGTGCCCATATGCTTTGCTTTGATACCGCACATGCAACAACTGGTGTACCACTACCGTTAGCTTTAACCGTTTTTATGCAAAAATAAGGACTAGTATCTATCTGACCAACATGTAATTCACTGATAACTTCGTCTGAGTAATAGGCGTTCGTATTATCTCCTGTCCACTCAGCGCTGGCATTAAAAGAATAAATGAGAATTAATAATGTATAAACAGGCACAAACTTATTTATATACATACTACTCTCCTGTACCTTTAAAATAATTAACAAAGCACAAATTCATTATATCTCATCACATCACAATCCAGTCTATCATGGTTTACTTCAACACAATGTTACTCACAACAAACAATCAAATTACCTGTGAATAGTAATAATACATATATAAAAAATTTCATTACTGATAATAAGCCACACCTACTTTATCAGTTACAGAATTCACGCCACGGGAATAACACAGGCACTTCCGACTCATATTGATCGCCGTCGTCTGTCTACTGGTTTTCATTTTCAGTAAAGCAGGACATAACTCATTAATAACTTGATGATTATTTAACAAGCCCACCCTCTGTAAGAACGTTCTGGATAACTATCAGATGACTATTATAGGATCAAAGAGTGGGGAATAAATCATTATCATCCAACTGAATCATGGACGACATCTTATTAATTAGCAATCTTTTTCCGGTGTAGTGATCCTACCCGCGTAATCCGTCTGTACCCTCCAGATAAAGTGTCCGGCAATTTAGTCAGCCTATTGTTGATAACCGCCAGAAAAGTAATATGTTCAGAAAGATGATCTAATAAAGTTGTGAGTTGTAGGTCTCTGAGATCTAGTATAAAACAATGACATTTCAAATATTCCCACATCCAAGTTTGTTGCGCGAAAATTTACTTAAAGAAAAAATAATAAGCCTTAATATTTTTTGCAGTATTTCAACTTATAGCAGAATAAATGTGCGTAGATGGCGTAAAAACCTGATGAGCAGGAATATCGATAGCCAGCAGGCGCTTCTGCTGGTCCATATTCCTCCATTTTGCCAGGCCATACTGGAGCGCCACCAGGTATCTGCCAGATTGATCCTAAGCTAATAAATATAAACAGATAGCAGTTACTGCCTACCTTAAGAAGTATGTGCTCATGATCATTTAAAGCTCTTTTAAAGAGCCTGATAATAAGCTTGTCAATATAATATTATGCAGTCTCTATTAAGCGCCTGGTTTATTTGTTTTGCATAATCATATAGTTGACTTTCCGAGTAAGAGTTTTCTTGCAAAGACAAATAAACGTGCTTTATATCTCTGAATAAACATACATCACCATGAATATGAGCCTCTATATAATTCCCTTCATAGCCTGTACCATAATTAGAATGAGCTAAAAATTTTTCGCCCTTAGCCATTTTAACCAAACTCTTAAAGCAATTATAACCAAAAAAATCATTTTGACAGGATGCAATCAGGTTCTCCATATGGCAAAATGTAGATAATTTACTAGTATCCAGGCCAAATCTGTGGCCGTAGATATCAAAAGGTGAGAATGTACAATTTGTTTTTACATTATCATTTAATTCAAAAAATGATTTCCCATAGGCGCTGGCACCTCCATTTTCACCGTTCAGAAAGTCCAGTGCAGCATAAATTGGTCTGCTTGTAGGGCTAAAAGTTTTACTGTTGGGAGTATATGCAACGGAAAAACCGCCTGTCTGACCATATGGGGCATAAGGTGAATCTGCAAGCTTCTCCAGTTCAAATGCTTTAGTTTCAACTGAATCACGCCCGACATTATAAGCAGGTAAATCTCCCGGTCTGCAACCTAATGCATAAGAGTTCAGATATTCTTTATTTTTTAAGAGAGAGACAAAGTCAATTTTTGCTGCATTAAAATTTATTGTCAGCCGGGCATTTTGTAAAATATCCACCATCTTATTTAGTAAGAGAGCGCAATCTATTTCGGCACCACACTCACGACTTATCCGCCTGAGCGCTTTTTCTCTTATTATGTCAGCGTCGCGCTGACACCTGGAATGAATATGCGCAAGTACTTGTTTTCCAAAAAGGCGACCATACACCTTTTTACGCTCTTCATTGCTGAGACCGCAAAACACTTCGTCAAAAGAAAGCCTGTACGCTGCGCTTACAGAACCTCTCGCCGCTCTGCTTTCTGGAAATGGCGGAACATCTTCAACAAAATTTTTAATTTGCTGAATGTCTGAAGACAGAGGAGTACGTCCGACATTTTTTTCCTTATCTGTTTCCAGATATTCCGGAACCTTCACACTTCCACTGTAGAAGATAAGTTTGAGCATATGTCTCCTGAATTTTTATGACTAATATAGCATTCACTTTCGCTGACGTATTCTTTACCAGGCTGATATTTCAACACATCTTAACAGCCTTATAGAAGTGCAAATAAAGACACTAATAATTTCATAAAATGCTTAATCTACCCACTATTGCAGGCAATAAATCATCACCTTTTATTGAAATAATCCCCTGATAATAACAATAAATCTGGTAAGGCACTTTCAAAAAATAGCCAAACCACACATCATAAAGAAAACCACCACAATCAAAATCGGTAACTATCAGCTTTCAGGGGGTCTCAGGTTATCATGACGATCGGCGTAAAGGATGGATTACTATTGCGGTCAGAATTGAGGGAGTTTTGATAAATTTTTTTGATAAAATTTTGATAACCGTTCGAATGCTAATAATAAATATCCTCCGGCATAGCCGGAGGTTTTTCAGATGCGCCTGTAAGGCTCTCTTACCAGCCGCGCCCTAACAGGCGCATACGATCTGACATTTGCATCAAACTTCGTTACTTACGGCCCGTAAACGGGCTGCCCGGATAAGGGATCGATAATTGCTCACCCATTTTATCCTCTTCAAGCTGGTGCTTTATGTAGTCCTGTATCTTCGCCGTGTTCTTACCCACCGTATCGACATAGTACCCTCTGCACCAGAACTCCCTGTTCCTGTATTTGAATTTTAGATCCCCAAACTGCTCGTAAAGCATCAGACTACTTTTACCCTTCAGATATCCCATGAAGCTCGACACACTCATCTTCGGCGGGATCTCCAGAAGCATGTGAATATGATCTGCACAACATTCTGCTTCCAGAATTCGTACGTTTTTCCATTCACACAATTTTCTTAATATGCTGCCTACTGCCCTACGCTTCTCTCCATAGAACGCTTGTCTTCGGTATTTGGGCGCGAAAACTATGTGATATTTACAGTTCCATCGGGTGTGCGCTAAGCTCTTTTCGTCCCCCATTGGGACCCCCTTTTGATTTCTTGTTGAACTTTTGCAGTTGCCAGACCGCAAGATGTTTTAACAAATCAAAAGGGGTTTTAATAACTGGCTTAAAGCTGAAAGCTTTCCGGAACCCCCAGCCTAGCTGGGGGTTTTCCATAGACAATAAAAACGGGGACGTTAAGTCCCCGTTTTTGTTTTTAACAATTATCGTTATTACATATTTGCGATAATCGCGTCGCCAAACTCACTACATTTCAGCAGTTTAGCGCCTTCCATCAGGCGTTCAAAGTCATAGGTCACGGTCTTCGCGGCAATCGCGCCTTCCATACCTTTAACAATCAGATCCGCCGCTTCGAACCACTGCATGTGGCGCAGCATCATCTCCGCAGACAGAATAATGGAGCCTGGGTTGACTTTATCCTGGCCCGCATATTTCGGCGCAGTCCCGTGAGTCGCTTCAAACAACGCGCATTCGTCGCCGATATTCGCACCCGGTGCAATACCGATACCGCCAACCTGAGCCGCCAGGGCATCGGAAATATAGTCACCGTTCAGGTTCATACAGGCGATAACGTCGTATTCCGCCGGACGCAACAGGATCTGTTGCAGGAACGCATCGGCGATAACGTCTTTAACCACGATCTCTTTACCCGTGTTCGGGTTCTTAATTTTCAGCCACGGACCGCCGTCAATAAGCTCACCGCCGAACTCGTCGCGCGCCAACTGGTAGCCCCAGTCTTTAAACGCGCCTTCGGTGAACTTCATGATATTGCCTTTATGTACCAGCGTAACGGAATCGCGATCGTTGGTAATAGCGTATTCAATCGCCGCGCGAACCAGACGTTTAGTGCCTTCTTCAGAACACGGTTTGATACCGATACCGCAGTGCTCCGGGAAGCGAATTTTCTTCACGCCCATCTCTTCGCGCAGGAACTTGATCACTTTCTCAGCGTCTGCAGAGTCAGCTTTCCATTCAATTCCGGCGTAGATGTCTTCAGAGTTTTCACGGAAGATGACCATATCGGTCAGCTCCGGATGTTTCACCGGACTTGGCGTGCCCTGATAGTAACGAACGGGACGCAGACAAACGTACAGGTCAAGCTCCTGACGCAGGGCAACGTTCAGAGAGCGGATACCGCCGCCAACCGGCGTGGTCAACGGACCTTTAATCGCTACGCGGTAATCACGAATTAAATCAAGGGTTTCAGCGGGAAGCCAGACATCCTGGCCGTAAACCTGTGTGGATTTTTCTCCGGTGTAAATTTCCATCCAGGAAATTTTACGCTCGCCTTTATAGGCTTTCTCGACGGCGGCATCGACCACTTTAAGCATGGCTGGAGTGACATCAACACCGATACCATCGCCTTCAATAAACGGGATAATCGGATTCTCAGGAACGTTGAGTTTGCCGTTTTGCAGGGTGATCTTCTTACCTTCCACCGGAACAACTACTTTGCTTTCCATTCACCTCTCCTTCGAGCGCTTCTGGTTTGCTCGTCTGTCATCGCGCTGCATGTGCAATGGCGTCCTGCTGCACGACTGCGTTAGAGCAATTTTTTGTTAATGTTTTGTAATGAGCATGTCAATACTACCCTATTGTTTGCCGCCATGAAAGACACTCATTATTGCGCTATAATGCGGCAATTAATAAGTTCTGAAAACACCATGCAAAAAACTTCTTTTAGAAATCACTACGTTAAGCGATTCAGCTCACGACAAGCATCTAAATCACGGAAAGAAAACCAGCCAAAACGCGTGGTTTTGTTCAATAAACCTTACGATGTGTTGCCGCAGTTCACGGATGAAGCAGGTCGCCGCACGTTAAAAGATTTTATTCCTGTGCAAGGCGTTTATGCCGCAGGCCGCCTGGACCGCGACAGCGAAGGGCTTTTGGTGCTGACTAATGACGGCGCGCTGCAGGCGCGCCTCACGCAACCGGGCAAACGCACCGGCAAGATTTACTATGTTCAGGTAGAAGGTATCCCGGATAATGCAGCGCTACAGGCGCTTCGTACTGGCGTCACGCTCAACGATGGCCCTACCCTGCCCGCCGGTATTGAGATTGTCGCGGAGCCTGACTGGCTGTGGCCGCGCACCCCGCCGATTCGCGAACGGAAGAATATTCCCACCAGTTGGCTAAAAGTCACCTTATATGAAGGCCGCAACCGCCAGGTAAGACGCATGACAGCGCATGTCGGTCATCCCACTCTACGATTAATTCGTTACAGCATGGGCGACTACACGCTCAACGGCCTCGATAATGGACAGTGGCGCGAGATCGCACAGGAGAAAGACAGATGAAACGGCTTCTCATTGCTTTTGCTTTATTAACACCGTTATCCGTTAATGCGGCCAGCTTCGACTGCCAGAAAGCGCAGGCTGCGGATGAAAAGGCTATCTGCGCGCACCTGACGCTGAATGATAAAGACGTGGAAATGCACACCAAATATCAGTTTCTGAAAGGGTTGTTCGCGATGGGCAGTCGCGGCGCCCTGCAGGACGCCCAGCAGAGCTGGCTTAAACAGCGTCAGCAGTGCAAGGCCGACGTCACCTGCCTGACAAAAGCTTATAACGAGCGTCTGAAACAGCTTGACGCGATCTATGACCACATTGATAAACCGCTTTAATAAGGATGCCTATGTTCAAGCCGCACGTGACCGTTGCCTGCATCGTACATGCCGAAGATAAATTTCTGGTGGTGGAAGAGACCATCAACGGTAAATCGTTATGGAATCAACCTGCCGGACACCTGGAGGCAGATGAAACGCTGGCGCAGGCCGCCGCGCGTGAACTGTGGGAAGAGACTGGCATCACGGCGCAACCACAGTATTTTATCCGTATGCATCAGTGGATTGCGCCGGATAAGACCCCGTTCCTGCGCTTTTTATTCGCTATCAAGCTTGATCATATTTGCGCGACCGAACCCCATGACAATGACATCGATTGCTGCCGTTGGGTGAGCGCCGACGAGATTCTGAACGCGCCGAATTTACGTTCTCCGCTGGTGGCTGAAAGCATTCGCAGTTATCAAACGGGACAACGTTACCCCTTATCTATAGTGGGCGAATTTAACTGGCCGTTTACAGAGGGTGTCAAGTAAAGGGCTGCGTGGTAGAATACGCCGCCTTGAAGTTCAATGTCGCGAGTATTCCAATGTCAGAAAGCCCAAAAAAAGTGATCGTCGGCATGTCCGGCGGTGTCGATTCCTCCGTTTCCGCCTGGCTGTTGCAACAACAGGGTTATCAGGTAGAAGGCCTGTTCATGAAGAACTGGGAAGAGGACGATGGTGAGGAATACTGTACCGCAGCAGCCGATCTGGCTGACGCGCAGGCCGTGTGCGATAAGCTTGGCATTGAACTGCATACCGTTAATTTTGCCGCAGAATATTGGGATAACGTCTTTGAACTGTTCCTTGAAGAGTACAAAGCAGGCCGTACGCCGAACCCGGATATTCTGTGCAATAAAGAGATCAAATTTAAAGCCTTCCTTGAATTTGCCGCAGAAGATTTAGGCGCCGACTATATCGCCACCGGTCACTACGTTCGCCGCGCGGATGTAAACGGCAAAAGCCGGTTGTTGCGCGGGCTCGACGGCAACAAAGATCAGAGCTACTTCCTCTACACACTTGGCCATGAGCAGATTGCGCAAAGTCTGTTCCCGGTTGGCGAGCTGGAAAAACCGCAGGTGCGTAAAATCGCCGAAGATCTGGGGCTGGTAACCGCAAAGAAAAAAGATTCTACCGGTATCTGCTTTATCGGCGAGCGCAAATTCCGCGACTTTTTAGGGCGCTATCTGCCTGCGCAGCCGGGGAAAATCATTACCGTTGACGGCGATGAAATCGGCGAGCATCAGGGTCTGATGTATCATACGCTCGGTCAGCGTAAAGGGCTGGGAATCGGCGGCACCAAAGACGGTAGCGAAGACCCCTGGTATGTGGTGGATAAAGACGTTGAAAACAATGTGTTAATTGTCGCCCAGGGGCATGAGCACCCACGCCTGATGTCGGTAGGCCTCATCGCCCAGCAGCTACATTGGGTCGATCGCGAACCGTTCACCGGCACCCTGCGCTGTACGGTAAAAACCCGCTACCGCCAGACCGATATTCCGTGCACGATTAACGCGCGGGATGACGATCGTATCGAGGTCATTTTTGACGAGCCGGTTGCCGCCGTTACGCCGGGCCAGTCCGCTGTCTTTTACAGCGGCGAAGTCTGCCTGGGCGGCGGCATTATCGAGCAGCGACTGCCGCTGACGGTCTGATTATTCAATACACAACACCATTCAAGTCGCCTCAAAGCGGCTTATAAAGATGAAGTGTATTTTATTTGATACAAGGAAGCAGTGATTGTGGCAAAGAATTATTATGACATCACCCTCGCGCTGTCTGGCATTTGCCAGTCGGCACGCCTGGTGCAACAACTGGCGCACCAGGGGCACTGTGATGCCGACGCGTTGCACGTTTCACTCAACAGTGTCATTGATATGAATCCCAGTTCTACTCTGGGCGTGTTCGGCGGCAGCGAAGCCAACCTGCGTCTTGGTCTGGAAACACTGCTCGGCGTGCTGAATGCCAGCAGCCGACAAGGACTTAACGCCGAACTGACGCGTTATACGCTTAGCCTGATGGTGCTGGAGCGCAAGCTGTCATCCGCCAAAGGCGCATTGAATACGTTAGGCGATCGCATTAACGGCCTGCAGCGCCAGCTTGATCATTTTGATTTACAGTCAGACACGTTAATGAGCGCCATGGCGGGCATCTACGTGGATGTGATTAGCCCATTGGGCCCGCGCATTCAGGTGACGGGCTCCCCGGCCGTTCTGCAAAGTCCGCAGGTGCAGGCCAAAGTCCGCGCCTCGCTACTGGCAGGCATCCGTGCAGCCGTGCTCTGGCATCAGGTAGGCGGTGGTCGCCTACAACTTATGTTTTCTCGTCATCGCCTGACGACTCAGGCAAAACAAATTCTTGCTCATTTAACCCCGGAGTTATGATCTATGGAATTATCCTCACTGACCGCCGTTTCCCCTGTCGATGGACGCTACGGCGATAAAGTCAGCGCGCTGCGCGGAATTTTTAGCGAATACGGTTTGCTGAAATTTCGTGTACAAGTCGAAGTACGTTGGCTGCAGAAATTAGCCGCGCACGCAGCGATCAAGGAAGTTCCTGCTTTTGCTGCCGACGCAAACGGTTACCTGGATACGCTTGTGGCAAACTTCAATGAAGAAGATGCCGCGCGCATTAAAACCATTGAGCGCACCACGAATCACGATGTGAAAGCGGTTGAGTATTTTCTGAAAGAAAAAGTCGCCGCGATCCCGGCGCTACATGACGTTTCCGAATTTATCCACTTTGCCTGCACTTCTGAGGACATTAACAACCTGTCGCACGCGTTAATGCTCAAAACCGCGCGCGATGAAGTGATCCTGCCTTACTGGCGTCAGGTGATTAACGCGGTTAAAGATCTCGCCACGCAGTATCGCGATATTCCTCTGCTCTCCCGTACCCACGGTCAACCTGCCACCCCGTCTACGCTGGGCAAAGAAATGGCTAACGTGGCTTACCGTATGGAGCGTCAGTTCCGCCAGCTCAACCAGGTGGAGATCCTCGGTAAAATTAACGGCGCCGTAGGCAACTATAACGCGCATATCGCCGCCTATCCGGAAGTTGACTGGCATCAGTTCAGCGAAGAGTTCGTCACCTCGCTGGGCATCCAGTGGAACCCTTACACCACCCAGATTGAACCGCATGATTATATTGCGGAACTGTTTGACTGTATCGCGCGCTTTAACACCATCCTGATCGATTTCGATCGCGATGTCTGGGGCTATATTGCGTTGAACCATTTCAAACAGAAAACCATCGCCGGGGAGATCGGTTCTTCTACTATGCCGCATAAAGTTAACCCCATTGACTTTGAAAACTCAGAAGGCAACCTCGGTCTGTCTAATGCAGTGTTGCACCATCTGGCAAACAAACTGCCGGTTTCCCGCTGGCAGCGCGATCTGACCGACTCAACCGTTCTGCGTAACCTGGGTGTCGGCATCGGCTATGCGCTTATCGCTTATCAGTCCACCCTGAAGGGCGTCAGCAAGCTGGAAGTAAACCGCGATCATCTGCTTGACGAACTGGATCACAACTGGGAAGTATTAGCCGAGCCGATCCAGACCGTCATGCGCCGCTATGGTATTGAAAAACCATATGAAAAACTGAAAGAGTTGACCCGTGGCAAGCGTGTTGATGCCGAAGGAATGAAACAGTTTATTGATAGTCTGGCCCTGCCGGAAGCAGAAAAAACGCGCCTTAAAGCCATGACGCCGGCAAATTATATCGGTCGCGCTGTGACTCTGGTCGACGAACTTAAATAATGTCTGCCTCACCCTCTTTTCTTCAGAAAGAGGGTGACTATTTGTCTGGTTTATTAACTGTTTATCCCCAAAGCACCATAATCAACGCTAGACTGTTCTTATTGTTAACACAAGGGAGAAGAGATGATGCGCGTACTGGTTGTAGAGGATAATGCATTATTACGCCACCACCTGAAGGTTCAGCTCCAGGATTCAGGTCACCAGGTCGATGCCGCAGAAGATGCCAGGGAAGCTGATTACTACCTTAATGAACACCTTCCGGATATCGCTATTGTCGATTTAGGTCTGCCGGATGAAGACGGCCTTTCCTTGATACGCCGCTGGCGCAGCAGTGATGTTTCACTGCCGGTTCTGGTGTTAACCGCGCGCGAAGGCTGGCAGGATAAAGTCGAGGTTCTCAGCTCCGGGGCCGATGACTACGTAACGAAGCCATTCCACATCGAAGAGGTAATGGCTCGTATGCAGGCGTTAATGCGCCGTAATAGCGGTCTGGCCTCCCAGGTGATCAACATCCCGCCTTTCCAGGTGGATCTCTCACGTCGGGAATTATCCGTCAATGAAGAGGTCATCAAACTCACGGCGTTCGAATACACCATTATGGAAACGCTTATCCGTAACAACGGTAAAGTGGTCAGCAAGGATTCGCTGATGCTTCAACTGTATCCGGATGCGGAACTGCGGGAAAGTCATACCATTGATGTTCTCATGGGGCGTCTGCGGAAAAAAATACAGGCCCAGTATCCGCACGATGTCATTACCACCGTACGCGGACAAGGATATCTTTTTGAATTGCGCTAATGAATAAATTTGCTCGCCATTTTCTGCCGCTGTCGCTGCGGGTTCGTTTTTTGCTGGCGACAGCCGGCGTCGTGCTGGTGCTTTCTTTGGCATATGGCATAGTGGCGCTGGTCGGCTATAGCGTAAGTTTTGATAAAACCACCTTTCGTTTGCTGCGCGGCGAAAGCAACCTGTTTTATACCCTCGCCAAATGGGAAAATAATAAAATCAGCGTTGAGCTGCCTGAAAATCTGGACATGCAAAGCCCGACCATGACCCTGATTTACGATGAAACGGGCAAATTATTATGGACGCAGCGCAACATTCCCTGGCTGATTAAAAGCATTCAACCGGAATGGTTAAAAACGAACGGCTTCCATGAAATTGAAACCAACGTAGACGCCACCAGCACGCTGTTGAGCGAAGACCATTCCGCGCAGGAAAAACTCAAAGAAGTACGTGAAGATGACGATGATGCGGAGATGACCCACTCGGTAGCGGTAAATATTTATCCTGCCACGGCGCGGATGCCGCAGTTAACCATCGTGGTGGTCGATACCATTCCGATAGAGCTAAAACGCTCATATATGGTGTGGAGCTGGTTCGTATACGTGCTGGCCGCCAATTTACTGTTAGTCATTCCTTTACTATGGATCGCCGCCTGGTGGAGCTTACGCCCTATCGAGGCGCTGGCGCGGGAAGTCCGCGAGCTTGAAGATCATCACCGCGAAATGCTCAATCCGGAGACGACGCGTGAGCTGACCAGCCTTGTGCGCAACCTTAATCAACTGCTCAAAAGCGAGCGTGAACGTTATAACAAATACCGCACGACCCTGACCGACCTGACGCACAGTTTAAAAACGCCGCTCGCGGTTTTGCAGAGTACGTTACGCTCTTTACGCAACGAAAAGATGAGCGTCAGCAAAGCTGAACCGGTGATGCTGGAACAGATCAGCCGGATTTCCCAGCAGATCGGCTATTATCTGCATCGCGCCAGTATGCGCGGTAGCGGCGTATTGTTAAGCCGCGAACTGCATCCCGTCGCGCCGTTGTTAGATAACCTGATCTCCGCGCTCAATAAAGTTTATCAGCGTAAAGGGGTGAATATCAGTATGGATATTTCACCAGAGATCAGTTTTGTCGGCGAGCAAAACGACTTTGTCGAAGTAATGGGCAACGTACTGGACAACGCTTGTAAATATTGCCTGGAGTTTGTCGAGATTTCGGCTCGCCAGACCGACGATCATTTGCATATTTTCGTCGAAGATGACGGCCCAGGCATTCCCCACAGCAAACGTTCCCTGGTGTTTGATCGCGGTCAGCGCGCCGATACCCTGCGACCAGGACAAGGCGTGGGGCTGGCTGTCGCGCGCGAGATTACGGAACAATACGCCGGGCAGATCATTGCCAGCGACAGTCTGCTCGGCGGCGCCCGTATGGAGGTCGTTTTTGGCCGACAGCATCCCACACAGAAAGAGGAATAAACATTTCTGCGCGTTCTTCCACGCATCTCGTTAAGCATCCGTTATAATCGGTGTCAGATACCAGCCTGCGGATACTTAACATGGAATACCAATTAACTCTTAACTGGCCCGACTTTCTTGAACGCCACTGGCAAAAACGCCCGGTGGTCTTAAAACGTGGGTTTAGCAACTTTATCGATCCGCTCTCGCCGGATGAGCTGGCGGGGCTGGCGATGGAAAGCGAAATCGACAGCCGTCTCGTTAGCCATCAGGATGGCAAATGGCAGGTCAGCCATGGCCCTTTCGAAAGCTACGATCATCTGGGTGAGAGCAACTGGTCGCTGCTGGTACAGGCGGTAAACCACTGGCACGAACCCACCGCCGCCTTGATGCGCCCGTTCCGCGCTCTGCCGGACTGGCGTATCGACGATCTGATGATCTCCTTTTCCGTTCCCGGCGGCGGCGTTGGCCCGCATCTGGATCAGTATGATGTGTTTATTATCCAGGGAACCGGTCGCCGTCGCTGGCGCGTGGGCGAAAAGCTGCAAATGCGTCAGCACTGCCCGCATCCCGACCTGTTACAAGTCGATCCGTTCGAGGCCATTATTGATGAAGAGCTGGAGCCGGGCGACATTCTGTATATTCCGCCAGGATTCCCGCATGAAGGCTATGCGCTGGAAAACGCCATGAACTATTCGGTCGGTTTTCGCGCGCCCAATAGCCGTGAGCTGATCAGCGGTTTTGCCGACTACGTCCTGCAACGGGAGTTGGGCAATACATACTACAGCGATCCGGATATGCCGTCCCGCAAGCATCCGGCGGATATCCTGCCGCAGGAGATGGATAAACTGCGTAATATGATGCTCGATTTGATCAATCAACCCGCGCATTTCCAACAGTGGCTTGGCGAGTTTCTCTCTCAGTCACGCCACGAACTGGATATTGCGCCGCCGGAGCCGCCGTATCAGCCTGATGAAATTTACGATGCCTTAAAGCAAGGCGAGGTATTAGTACGTCTCGGCGGGCTTCGCGTATTGCGTATCGGCGATGAGGTCTATGCGAATGGCGAAAAAATAGACTCTCCGCATCGCCCCGCTCTGGAGGCGCTCGCCAGTCATATTGCACTGACCGCTGAAAACTTCGGCGATGCGCTGGAAGACCCGTCCTTCCTCGCGATGCTGGCGGCGCTGGTGAATAGCGGGTACTGGTTCTTCGAAGGATAAGAACATCGCAATGCCCGGCGACCGCCGGGCTGACGCAAACTATCCACAACGATCGCCGCCAGGTTTGGCGAAATCGTTATATTGCGGATCGCCCGGATAAATCGAGTGGGCCATTCGATGGCGAAATGACATTTGCCGATAGCGCCGCGCCAGTACGTTATCGCCAAGACCTTCGGCAATATTAGCCAGTTGCTGTAATCGTTCATACTGCATCTTTGCTGGATAAGCTACGGCATCAAGCGTAAAGGCGCGTTCCGCAAAGTCTTTTGCTTGTTCAAGCTGTTGATTATTCTGATAAAGCAGCGAAATACCATACAACACCATTGATACGTCAGACTGCCGACGTTTATATTCTTCCAGCAATGGGAGATAGAGGGAAGTACTGTCCAGGTCGATGTTTTCGGGCAAATAAAAGCGTAATCGTGATATTACCGTCGCCATTGGCGTTAAACGGCTCTGGTAATACGCGATAAGTTTAAGGTAGAGATCTTTCGCTTCCTTATAATGATGGCCCTGTGCATAAAAGCCAGCAAGATTATTGCTGTCAACCGTCATTTCGCCGAATTCGGCGCCATAAAGCGTTTGCTTAATTTTTAGCGCCTGACTTAGCGCATTAATCGCCTCGCTAATATGTCCTGCATTATAAGCAATATCCGCTTTCTGCTGCAAAAAAGAGGCGACGCGCTCACGATTATCCCAGGTTTTATCCCGTAAAATAACGCCCAACCACTGCCGCTCCGTTGCGTCTATCTTCGCCAAATAATAGGCTTTACGCGCACTATCACATTCGACATCCCGCTCTTCCAGCGCATCAGAATAAGCGTCGCGCATCCTGTTTAAGGTATAAACCAATGCCTCCGTCGATGCCTTTTTGTCTTTAAGACGCCACGTTAATGCCTGCTCTTGCCAGGCTATTCGCTGACGGTAATCAACCTTGATCTCGTATCGCCACTGCTCTGTAGATGAATACTCTATATGGCGATCGTCACTGTAAACATTAAAGGCCGCAAGGTGTTCAAACATATCGGCCCGATCGCCCGGATAAGTGCCCGCCGGAAATGTTTTCATGATTGCCCGCGCTCGCAGCAGCATTTGCGGCGTTAATTCAGGTTTACCCAGCCATTGATAAATATCGCTTTGTAATAGCAGGCTACGAACAAGCTGTATTGAGCGTTTGCCATATTGCCGCGAGGCCAGCCTCACCGCATCATCAATAAACGTCATGCAGGTTTCATCGCCGGTCATAAAACATGCTGCAGATTGTTGCTGGCGCTGGGACCAGGAAGGCGGATATTCGGCGCTCCAGGCAGAAAAATTGATGGCGGAAAATATCCCGCCATAAATAATAAAACGCTTCACCACAATGCGTAACATTCGCTACTGGCCGCGCTTCGCCGTCAGCTCCGCGATACGTACAATCACCTGTACCGCTTTTTCCATCCCCTCCAGCGTCACAAACTCATGTTTACCATGATAGTTATATCCGCCGGTAAAGAGATTAGGACACGGCAAGCCCATAAACGACAGTTGCGCCCCGTCTGTACCGCCGCGAATCGGTTTCATCTCCGGCGTAATATGACAGTCGCGCATGGCCTGCTGGGCGATATCGAGAATATGCGGATGCTCAACCACTTTTTCGCGCATATTGTAATAACTGTCTTCAATCACCAGTTCGATATAGCAGTCCGGATGCAGCCCCTTACCGACTTTTTTGGCAATCTCCATCATTTTGCGTTTACGCGCTTCAAACTGCTTACGGTCGAAATCGCGAATGATGTAGTGCATTTCGGCCCGGTCAACGGTGCCTTTCATGCTGGCCAGATGATAAAACCCTTCGTAACCTTCAGTGGTTTCAGGCGCTTCATCCGCCGGCACTTCCGCGTGAATCCTCGCCGCCAACGACAGCGCATTGACCATCACGCCTTTCGCCGTACCAGGATGCACGTTATTGCCGACGATTTTGATATTCACCGAGGCGGCATTGAAGTTTTCAAACTCCAGTTCGCCCACGCCGCCGCCGTCGACCGTATAGGCCCACTGCGCGCCAAATTCCTCAACATCGAAGTGCTTCGCGCCTTTCCCTACCTCTTCGTCAGGCGTAAACGCCACTTTAATGTCGCCGTGGGGAATAGGATTACCTTTCAGCACCGCCAGCGCGGTCATGATCTCCGCAACACCGGCTTTATCGTCCGCGCCCAGCAATGTCTTACCATCGGTAGTAATCAGCGTCTGTCCCAGTAATTGATGCAGTACCGGGAACATCACGGGTGACAACACCTCATCGCCAATCCCTAATGCTATATCGCCGCCGCGATAATTCTCGACAATCTGCGGATTAACGTTTTTACCGCTGAAATCCGGAGAGGTATCCACATGGGAGATAAAACCAATGGCGGGAATATCCCCCTCAACATTGGCCGGGAGCGTCGCCATCAACGTCCCTTTTTCACTTAATGTAATGTTAACCAGCCCCATCTCTTCGAGCTGCTGTTTGAGCAAACGTAGTAACTTCCACTGCCCCTCAGTGCCGGGAACCTGCCGAACACCCGACTTTGATTGGGTATCCAGCGATACGTAGTGTAAAAAACGCTCAAGTAGTTTATCCATGCAGTCACCCTCACTTTTCGTGACAACATTATTAATAAGCAAGAAAAGACAAATATTGCGTCAGGTCACTTTTATCCCTGCAAACAAGAATATTTCACTTTGACACGCTTTCTGACTATAAAGCTAAGTCAGTAATTCGCAACAAGGATTGGCGATCACAGTGGTTTGCCGTAGAATGACCGCCCTCATTAAGAGTGATTAAGGTGGTTAACCACAAACCCCGCAGCGGTCAGCCATCCGTTGCGTTTACATGGGACAGAGTAAGAAATTGAATAATCAACCGCGTTCGCTTTCACCGCTGGTGCTTTTGTCGGGAATTAGCAAAAGTTTCGATGGCAAAGAGGTCATTTCACAGCTGGATTTGACCATTAACAATGGCGAATTCCTCACGCTGCTTGGCCCTTCCGGCTGCGGTAAAACAACCGTTCTTCGCCTGATTGCCGGCCTGGAAACCGTTGATGCCGGGCATATCATGTTGGATAACCAGGATATCACCCACGTTCCCGCCGAAAATCGTTATGTAAATACCGTATTTCAAAGCTACGCTTTATTTCCGCATATGACGGTGTTTGAAAATGTCGCGTTTGGCTTACGGATGCAAAAAACGCCAGCCGCCGAGATAGCGCCTCGCGTGACCGATGCGCTGCGTATGGTGCAGCTTGAAGAGTTTGCACAACGTAAACCGCACCAGCTATCCGGCGGACAGCAGCAGCGTGTGGCTATCGCTCGCGCGGTGGTGAATAAACCTCGCCTGTTATTACTGGATGAATCGCTCTCCGCGCTGGACTATAAATTGCGCAAACAAATGCAGAACGAGCTTAAAGCATTACAGCGTAAACTCGGTATCACGTTTGTTTTTGTCACTCACGATCAGGAAGAAGCGCTCACCATGTCCGATCGTATCGTGGTAATGCGTAATGGCGTGATTGAGCAAGACGGCACGCCGCGTGAAATCTATGAAGAGCCAAAAAACCTGTTTGTCGCCGGTTTTATCGGCGAAATTAACCGCTTTGACGCAACCGTCATTGAACGGCTTGATGAACAGCGCGTCCGCGCCAGCGTAGAAGGTCGGGAGTGCAATATATACGTCAATTTCGCTGTCGAACCGGGCCAAAAACTGAACGTCCTGCTGCGACCGGAAGATCTACGCGTCGAAGAGATCAACGATGATAACCACATCGAAGGGCTTATCGGCTACGTGCGCGAGCGCAATTATAAAGGTATGACGCTGGAGTCGGTGGTTGAACTGGAAAATGGCAAAATGGTGATGGTCAGCGAATTCTTCAACGAAGACGATCCTGACTTCGACCATTCACTTGACCAAAAAATGGCCATTAGTTGGGTAGAAAGCTGGGAGGTCGTACTGGCTGATGAAGAACACAAGTAAATTCCAGAATGTAGTGATTGTCACTATCGTCGGTTGGCTTGTGTTGTTTGTTTTTCTGCCCAACCTGATGATCATTGGCACCAGCTTTCTGACCCGTGACGACGCCAGTTTCGTCAAGATGGTCTTTACGCTGGATAATTACGCACGCCTGCTCGATCCGCTCTATTTTGAAGTGCTCCTGCACTCTCTGAATATGGCGCTGATCGCCACCCTCTCCTGCCTGGTGCTGGGCTATCCTTTTGCCTGGTTCCTGGCGAAGTTACCGGAAAAGATACGTCCGTTATTGCTGTTTTTGCTGATCGTTCCTTTCTGGACCAACTCACTGATCCGCATCTATGGGCTAAAAATATTCCTGAGCACTAAAGGTTATCTCAATGAATTCCTGCTGTGGCTGGGCGTGATTGATACGCCGATTCGCATCATGTTCACCCCGAGCGCCGTTATTATCGGCCTGGTTTACATTTTGCTGCCGTTTATGGTCATGCCGCTCTACTCCAGCATTGAGAAGCTCGACAAACCGCTACTGGAGGCCGCACGCGATCTCGGCGCCAGTAAAATGCAAACGTTCATCCGCATCATTATTCCATTAACCATGCCGGGCATTGTCGCCGGTTGCCTGCTCGTGATGCTACCGGCAATGGGCCTGTTCTACGTCTCCGATTTAATGGGTGGCGCGAAAAACCTGCTGATTGGTAACGTCATTAAGGTACAGTTCCTGAATATTCGCGACTGGCCGTTTGGCGCGGCGACCAGCATTACGCTGACCATTGTGATGGGACTCATGCTGTTGATTTACTGGCGGGCTTCCCGCTTATTGAATAAGAAGGTGAGTGATATAAGCGATTAATTGCGCAACGCTAACAAATCCACACGCATCCAGGCATGAAGTTTATTCAAGGGTAAACTTCATGCCTCCGGCATAAAAAACGCATGAAAGCAGTTGCCGCCAGTATTGCAAATCTACAACATCATCCGCGCCATGCCTTCTTTTATTTTTACCTGTAGCGGCGCTATCACAGACAGTAATGCGTTTATACGCGAAGCTCTCAGGTTTTATACTGATTGTCAGTCTCTTTTAAAAATTATATTACATCCGATGCGCCCGCAGTTGAGATAAAAAGGGTCGATTTAATCAATTATGTAGTCATTTTTACTCCAGTTTAAGTGAGATTAATATGCCGATTACTATAGGGAATGGTTTTTTAAAAAGTGAAATCCTTACCAACTCCCCAAGGAATACGAAAGAAGCATGGTGGAAAGTTTTATGGGAAAAAATTAAAGACTTCTTTTTTTCTACTGGCAAAGCAAAAGCGGACCGTTGTCTACATGAGATGTTGTTTGCCGATCGCACCCCCACACGAGAGCGGCTTACAGAGATTTTTTTTGAGTTAAAAGAGTTAGCCTGCGCATCACAAAGAGATAGATTTCAGGTTTATAATCCTAATGAAAATGATGACACTATTATTCTTTGCATCATGGATCAAAACGAAGAGAACGAATTGTTACGTATCACTCAAAATACCGATGCCTTTACCTGTGAAGTCATGGGGAATGCTTATTTTTTAATAAAAGATCGCCCGGACATTTTAAAATCGCATCCACAAATGACGGCCATGATTAATACAAGATATAGCGAAATCGTAGATTACCCCCTCCCTTCGACATTATGTCTCAACCCTGCTGGCGCGCCGACATTATCGGTTCCATTAGACAACATAGAGGGGTATTTATATTCTGAATGGAGAAAAGGACATTTAGATGAGTGGAAAACGCAAGAAAAGGTAACCTACCTGGCAGCGAAAATTCAGTCTGGGATTGAAAAGACAACGCGCATTTTACAGCATGCGAATATATCCGAAAGTACTCAGCAAAACGCATTTTTAGAAACAATGACGATGTGTGGCTTAAAACAGCTTGAAATACCACCACCACATACCCACATACCTATTGAAAAAATGGTAGAAGAGGTTTTACTGGCGGATAAGACGTTTCAGGCGTTCCTTGTAACGGATCCCAGCGCCAGCCTAAGCATGTTAGCTGAGATAATCGAAACCCTCTCTGATCAGGTTTTTCACGCCATTTTTAGAATAGCCCCCCAGGCTATACAAAAAATGGCGGAAGAACAGTTAACCACGCTACACGTTCGCTCAGAACAACAAAGCGGCTGTTTATGTTGTTTTTTATAAAATCAGACGACGCTTTCTCAAACGTCACGTTCAGGGTTTACTCACGTACTCCATGTTTGCCTACAGAGTAACCTCTTGCCTGGTGCAATAATGCCGCATATGACCGGATCGGATGAGAATAGTCATTTAAATGGCCTTTTTTTCCCGCTCGTCTGGCAATTTGTTGTAAAATTCGCGGCTTCAAGCGGCAGCTTGCTTCTTCCCGGCTGCTGATAACCGCGAGACGTTTTGGAGAGATTTTGGAGAAGAGAAAAAATTGATCATTTTCAATACTCTAAAAGCACCCCATCCTCTGAATAAGAAGGTGGAACTTGAATGATCGGTCGGCTGCTCCGTGGCGGTTTCATGACTGCCATCTATGCGTATCTGTATATTCCCATCATTATTCTGATCGTGAACTCCTTCAACAGTTCGCGGTTCGGCATTAACTGGCAGGGCTTTACCACTAAATGGTACGAACTACTGGTCAATAACGACAGTCTGTTGCAGGCCGCTCAACATTCACTGACGATGGCGATTTTTTCAGCGACCTTCGCCACGTTGATTGGCTCGTTAACCGCGGTGGCGCTTTATCGCTACCGCTTTCGCGGGAAGCCATTCGTCAGCGGGATGCTGTTTGTAGTAATGATGTCGCCGGATATCGTGATGGCGATCTCCCTGCTGGTGCTGTTTATGTTACTCGGCATTCAACTGGGCTTTTGGTCGTTGCTGTTCTCGCACATCACCTTTAGCCTGCCGTTTGTGGTCGTCACGGTCTATTCGCGCCTGAAAGGCTTTGATGTCAGAATGCTGGAAGCCGCAAAAGACCTGGGGGCCAGTGAGGTAACGATTTTACGCAAAATCATTCTGCCGCTGGCGATGCCGGCGGTGGCGGCGGGCTGGTTGCTGAGCTTTACGTTGTCGATGGACGATGTAGTGGTCTCGTCGTTTGTCACCGGGCCGGGCTATGAAATTTTACCCTTAAAGATTTATTCCATGGTAAAAGTCGGCGTTTCACCAGAAGTGAACGCGCTGGCGACCGTTTTATTGGTGCTGTCTCTGGTAATGGTCATTGCCAGCCAGCTTATTGCTCGTGATAAAACCAAGGGCCGATAAGGCCCGTAATTCAGGGGACGTTAAATGAAAAAATGGTCACGCCACCTGCTCGCGGCGGGCGCCCTGGCGCTGGGTATGAGTGCCGCTCATGCCTCCGACAACGACACGCTCTATTTCTATAACTGGACTGAGTATGTACCGCCGGGCCTGCTGGAACAGTTCACTAAAGAGACCGGCATTAAGGTGATTTATTCGACCTACGAGTCGAACGAAACCATGTATGCCAAACTCAAAACCTATAAAGATGGCGCGTATGACCTGGTTGTTCCTTCTACATACTATGTCGACAAAATGCGCAAAGAAGGCATGATCCAGAAGATCGATAAGTCGAAATTAACCAATTTCCACAACCTCGATCCGGAAATGCTCAACAAACCGTTTGACCCCAACAACGATTATTCTGTCCCGTATATCTGGGGCGCAACGGCGATTGGCGTGAACAGCGATGCTATCGATCCAAAAACCATTACCAGCTGGGCTGACTTGTGGAAACCGGAATATAAAAACAGCCTGCTTTTAACCGACGATGCGCGAGAAGTCTTCCAGATGGCGCTGCGCAAGCTAGGTTATTCCGGTAACACTACCGATCCGAAAGAGATCGAAGCGGCATATGAAGAGTTGAAAAAACTGATGCCGAACGTAGCGGCCTTCAACTCCGATAATCCGGCGAATCCGTATATGGAAGGAGAAGTCAATCTGGGGATGGTGTGGAACGGTTCGGCCTTCGTTGCTCGTCAGGCTGGCACGCCGCTGGAGGTCGTCTGGCCGAAGGAAGGCGGTATTTTCTGGATGGATAGCCTGGCTATTCCGGCGAACGCGAAAAATAAAGAGGGCGCGCTGAAGCTAATCAACTTCCTGCTGCGTCCTGACGTCGCGAAAGAGGTGGCAGAAACCATCGGCTACCCTACCCCCAACCTGGCGGCGCGTAAGCTGTTAAGCCCGGAGGTCGCCAATGATAAGTCGCTCTATCCGGATGCGCAAACCATCAGCAAAGGCGAGTGGCAAAACGATGTCGGCGACGCCAGCGCCATTTATGAAGAGTATTATCAGAAGCTAAAAGCAGGACGCTAATTCAGCCAAAGCGCCTGTCGGGCCTACAGATGAACGTAACGTGAAATGTAGGCCGGATAAGGCGTTACCGGGCAAACAGCACTACAGCCCTTTCAGGAATTTATCAACAAATTCCGGCACAACCTGGCTTGCCGGGCCGTAGTGCTTCTCTTCAAACTCGCTGCCGACCTGGCTTGGCTCAAGATTCAGTTCCACCGTATGTGCGCCGTGCAGTTTTGCTTCATGCACAAAACCCGCAGCCGGATAGACATGACCGGATGTGCCAATGGCGATAAAAATATCCGCCATCGACAGCGCCATATAAATTTCATCCATGCCAAGCGGCATCTCGCCAAACCACACCACGTGCGGACGTAGCGGCGCCGGGAACTGGCAGCAGTGACATTTATCTTCCGGCATCACATCGCCGTTCCATTCCAGAATTTGGCCGCTTTGCGAACAGCGCACCTTCAACAGCTCGCCATGCATATGAATGATGTTGCGATTGCCCGCGCGTTCATGCAAATTGTCGATGTTTTGCGTCACCAGCAAAAAGCGATCGCCAAGCGCTTCTTCAAGCTTCGCTAACGCCAGATGCGCCGCATTGGGTTGTATTTCCGGCTGTTGAAGCTGCTGACGGCGGGCATTATAAAATGTCTGCACCAGCCCCGGATTACGGGCGAATCCTTCCGGCGTGGCCACATCTTCAACCCGATGCTCTTCCCAAAGGCCATCCGCCGCGCGAAACGTACGAATACCAGACTCTGCAGAAATTCCTGCACCTGTAAGGACTAATACTCTTGGGTTTTCCATCATTTCCGGCACCACTCTGTCTCTGAAAAAGATCCGCTGGCGCAGACGTTCACGCAACAGACGTTTATTTTTACGAAAGCGGCTTAATCGATGAAACCGACGCGACTGCATAACAACCTCTTTTTTTGATTAGTCGGTAAGATGTAAAAAAGCAGCACCGCGCATCCCACCTGCATCCCCATGCCGCGCACGCTCAATGCGCGGCGCGCGGGCAACAGGGAGGAGATGGCGCGGCAGTCTTTCCGCCAGTTGCGTTGTTATTGCCGTAAAGTTCGATAGTCCGCCGCCGATCACCAATAAATCGGGATCGACAATCGTCAGTATATTCCCCAGACAAACCGCCAGTAAATCCAGATAGCGCTCAACATGCGCGTGTGCCCGCTCATCGCCCTGCTCCCACAACGCGATAATCTCCGGCGCCTGCAGCGATTGATCATAATAATGCTGGTATAGCCACGCAAACCCGCGCCCGGACAGATAATTCTCAATGCAGCCCATCTGGCCGCATCCACAACGGCGGAGAGGAAAATCAAACCCCATCAACGTTAGCGCGTCAACCGGCAAACGCATATGGCCAAACTCGCCGGTGATATAGCTCTGACCGGTAATCGGCTTCCCGTTTAGCACCAGGCCACCGCCGACGCCGGTGCCGAGAATAAGCCCCATAACCAAAGGATATTGCGTGAATTCATCATCCCAGGCTTCGGACAAGGCAAAACAGTTAGCGTCATTGTCCAGACGCACATCGCGATCCAGTCGGGCGCTGAGATCGGCGCGCAACGGCTTACCGCTGGCTGCCGGGACATTCGCGGCGTACAGCGTGCCGTCTTCGGTTTCCGGCATACCGGGTATGCCAATCCCTACCGACCCTTTTACGCCAAATCGCTGGTCGGCTTCCGCGACCAGTTCGCACACGGCGTCTAAAAAGGCGCTATAGCTGGTATGGGGCGTGGGAACCCGTTTTTCCCACTGCAGCCGCCGCGTTGAGTCAAATACGCCTAACGCAATCTTTGTTCCGCCAATGTCAAACCCGTAATACATCACCGCTCCTTGTTTTTATATTCCGCGATTACTGGCCGCTCAATACTCGCGCAGGGTCAATGTTGCTCGCTCGCCGCGCCGGATACCAGCTCGCCAGTAAGCTTAACAACAACGCCGTGACCAGTACGTAAACAACGTCCAGCCAATGTAATTCGGATGGCAGGAAGTCGATAAAATAGATATCGCCGGACAAAAACTGATGCCCGATCGCCTTTTCAATCCCATTAATAATGGCGGTAAGCTGAAGCGAAACGACAACGCCGATCGCCACGCCAATCAAGCTGCCCAGCAAGCCCGCCAGTAGTCCGTACCAGACGAAAATGGCACGAATCAAACCATCTTTCGCCCCCAGCGTTCTTAATACCGCAATGTCGCCGCTTTTGTCTTTTACCGCCATCACTAAGGTGGAAACGATATTAAAACAGGCCACGCCGATCACCAGAATCATCGCCAGATACATAATGGCGCGAATCATCTGGATATCGCGATACATATAGCCATAGGTGCCGATCCAGCTCTTAATGTAGACATAGCTGTTAGTCACTTCACCCGCATCACGCACCAGTTTGTTCGCATTAAACACGTCATGGACTTTAAGCGCGATACCGGAAACGCTGGACCCCATATCCAGATACTGCTGCGCATCCTCAAGCGGGATCATGGCGAAGCTGTGATCGAGCTGGCCGCTCAGTTGCAGAATCCCGATGACATGCAAACGCACGCGTTTGGGCTGGAGCAACTTATGGTCGGCATTCGCATTGGGGATCATGATGGACACCCAGTCGCCCTGTTTCACGTTCAGAGCATCGGCGACGCCTTTGCCGATAATGATCTGCTGTTCGCCCGCTTTGAAATGATCCCAGGCGTGATTTTGCACAAATGACGGTAACGCGCTAAGCTGCTGCTCTTGCTTAGGGTCGACGCCTTTAACCTGAATGGCGCGCAAATTCGCCCCGCTCTCTACCAGGCCGGTAAAATTGATATACGGCGCGGCGGCGGCAATGCCCGGCACCTTCTGCACTTTTGCCAGCGCTTCACGCCAGTTGGTCCACGGCTGATTGACCGCTTCAATCTCCCCGTGCGGAACCACCGCCAGAATACGGTTATTCAACTCGCGTTCGAAACCGTTCATCGCGCTTAAACCGACAATCAATACCGCCACGCCCAGCGCGATACCGATGGTAGAAATGACGGAAATGAGCGAAACCATACCGCCGCGCCGCCGTCCACGGCTGAAACGCAAGCCAATTAACAATGATAAAGGCGACGCCATTACTCCGCCCCCATCAGGCTCAGTTCCGCCGTCAGGCGGCCATCGCGCATCTCAAGCTGGCGGCTCATACGTTTCGCCAGTTGCAAATCGTGAGTCACCACCAGAAACGCGGTTCCCTGCAGACGATTTAACTCGCCCAGAAGCTCAAAAATACTGTCGGCATTACGCGCATCCAGATTACCGGTCGGCTCATCCGCCAGTACCAGACGCGGATTATTCACCAACGCGCGCGCTATCGCGACACGTTGGCGCTCACCGCCGGAAAGTTCCGAAGGTCGATGGGTTGCGCGATGCTCCAGCCCTACGGCGTGCAGCATTTCTCGCGCCCGAGCATCAATCTCCGCCGGTTTCTTTTTGCCAATCAATAATGGCATCGCCACGTTTTCCAGCGCCGTAAAATCCGGCAGGAGATGATGAAACTGATAGATAAACCCCAGTTTCTGGTTACGTAATTCCGCTTTTGCCGCAGAAGAGAGTTTGCTCATCGGCTGGCCGCTAAAAATCACATCGCCAGAGGTAGGCGTATCCAGCCCGCCTAACAGATGCAGCAACGTACTTTTACCCGAACCGGAACTGCCGACGATCGCCATCATTTCGCCTTCGCCGATACTGAAGCTGACATCGTGCAACACGTCGGTTTGTACGGTGCCTTCCTGATAGCGTTTGCACAGGTTGTCGCATTGCAACAGGATCTTATTCATAACGTAAAGCCTCAGCGGGTTGAGTGGCGGCAGCGCGCCAGGAAGGATAAAGCGTAGAAAGCAGCGCAATGGCCATTGCCACCAGAGCGATAACGATCACCTGTAACGGCTCTATCGCCACGGGCAACGCAGCGCCATCCAGAAACGCGCCGATGATCGGCATCAGGTTATTCAGTTGGCTGGCAAGCAATGCGCCCAGCGCGGCGCCCAACAGCGCGCCGATAATCCCGGCGCTGGCGCCCTGCACCATAAAGACCATCATAATTTGTCGCGGCGTCAGCCCTTGAGTTTGTAAAATCGCCACTTCGCCCTGCTTCTCCATGACCATCAGACCCAACGAAGTAATAATGTTAAAAGCCGCGACCGCCACGATGAGGCTCAGCAACAATCCCATCATGTTCTTTTCCATGCGCACAGCCTGGAACAACTCGCCTTTGCGTTCGCGCCAGTCCTGCCACTTAGTGCCTTGCGGCAGCGTCTGTTGGCTGAGGGTATCGACTTGCAGCGGTTCATCCAGCCATAGACGCCAGCCGGTAATATTGCCTGCCGGATAGCGCATTAAACGCGACGCGTCCTGAATATTGACCAGCATTTCATAGCCATCGACCTCGCTATTGGCGGCAAATGTGCCAATCACCGTAAACAGACGCTGGCTGGGCAGACGTCCCATTGGCGTAAACTGGCTGGCAGATGGCACCATTAGCCGAATCTGATCGCCGCGGTTGACCCCTAACTGTCCGGCGAGCTGCTCGCCGAGGATGACATTATACTTACCCGGCTGTAATTCGCTTTGCTTCACATTGACCAGATACGGCGTTAACGGATCTTTTTGCGCCGGATCGATACCCAACATCACGCCAACCGCAACGCTACGCGCGCTTTGCAGTACGACATCGCCCGTCGTCAGCGGCGCAATACGGTTAACGCCTTGCAGATTCACCGCTTTTTCCGGCATCTGATTCGGGTTAAGAGAGCCATGTTCAGCAGAGAGGATGGCCTGAGGCATCAAACCAAGAATGTTATTTTGCAGTTCGCGCTCAAAACCGTTCATCACCGACAATACCGTGACCAGCGCCATCACCCCCAGGGTAATGCCGATAGTGGAAAGCCAGGAAACGAAGCGACCGAAGCGATCTGCTGCACGCCCGCGCATGTAACGCAGGCCGATGAATAGAGCGACAGGTTGATACATGTAATCCGTCTGGTTGCTGTTAGCAAAGTCCCGAGTATATAAGCGAAAGCGGAATGCGTAAATGTCTGAACCGTAAGAGTTCGTCAGCGCTATTCTGAAAAAGGCCGACAAATCAAGTCACTTACATGTTCATACTTTACCTGTTCGGCGTGTTATGCGGCGGATTCAATTTGCTAATAAACAACGATCGCGGATAATAAAGAACATTGCTTATCAGTCATATGCCCCTGAATACCTGAGTCCTTCATGCTGTCCTGGCGTGCAGCCAACCATGAAGCAGCCTGAAGGGTGACGCGTAGAGTGCGGCGTAAAACAAAAAGAGATACTGACAACCGTTATGCCTGAAAAACAACGTTACACGCTGCCGACAAAAGCGGGCGATCAGCGCCAGTTGGGCGAACTTACCGGTGCCGCCTGCGCTACGCTGGTGGCGGAGATAGCCGAACGCCATGCCGGTCCGGTGGTACTCATAGCGCCTGACATGCAAAATGCTCTGCGATTGCATGATGAAATCCGCCAGTTTACCGATCAGATGGTGATGAACCTGGCGGACTGGGAAACGCTACCGTATGACAGCTTCTCCCCGCATCAGGAAATTATCTCTTCGCGCCTGTCCACGCTCTACCAGTTGCCGTCAATGCAGCGCGGCGTCTTGATTGTACCGGTAAACACCCTGATGCAGCGCGTTTGTCCGCATAGCTATCTGCATGGTCATGCGCTGGTGATGAAAAAAGGCCAGCGGCTGTCCCGCGACGCTCTGCGCGCGCAGCTTGACAGCGCCGGTTATCGGCATGTCGATCAGGTGATGGAGCATGGCGAATACGCGACGCGCGGCGCGCTGTTGGATCTCTTTCCGATGGGCAGCGAACAGCCTTATCGCCTCGACTTTTTTGATGATGAAATCGACAGCCTGCGTCTGTTTGACGCGGATACCCAACGTACGCTGGAGGAGGTCGAGGCCATCAATTTGTTGCCCGCGCACGAATTTCCTACCGACAAAGCCGCTATTGAGCTTTTCCGTAGCCAGTGGCGCGATACCTTTGAGGTAAAACGCGACGCCGAGCACATCTATCAGCAGGTCAGCAAAGGCACCCTGCCCGCCGGGATCGAATACTGGCAGCCGCTCTTTTTCAGCGAACCGTTACCGCCATTATTTAGCTATTTCCCCGCCAATACTCTGGTGGTGAATACTGGCTCGCTGGAAACCAGCGCCGAACGCTTTCAGGCCGATACGCTGGCGCGTTTTGAAAATCGCGGCGTCGATCCTATGCGCCCGCTTTTGCCGCCGGAAGCCCTCTGGCTACGGGTAGATGAGCTCTTTTCCGAGCTTAAACGCTGGCCTCGCCTCCAGCTTAAAACCGACCATCTGCCGGAAAAAGCCGCCAATACCAATCTCGGTTTCCAGAAATTACCGGATTTGGCTATCCAGGCACAGCAGAAAGCGCCGCTGGACGCGCTGCGTAAGTTCCTCGAATCTTTCAGCGGTCCGGTGATTTTTTCGGTGGAAAGCGAAGGACGCCGCGAAGCGCTGGGAGAGCTCCTGGCTCGCATAAAAATCGCGCCGAAGCGAATATTACGCCTGGACGAGGCGCAGGATGCGGGACGCTATCTGATGATTGGCGCCGCAGAACATGGCTTTATCGACACCCAACGCAATCTGGCGCTGATTTGTGAAAGCGATCTCTTGGGTGAGCGGGTGGCGCGTCGCCGCCTGGATTCCCGTCGTACGATCAACCCGGATACGTTGATTCGTAACCTGGCGGAGCTCCACGTCGGTCAACCGGTAGTGCATCTGGAGCACGGCGTTGGACGCTATGCCGGCATGACCACTCTGGAGGCTGGCGGCATCAAGGGTGAGTATCTGATGCTCACCTACGCCAATGACGCCAAACTGTATGTGCCGGTCTCCTCATTGCATCTGATTAGCCGCTATGCCGGCGGCGCGGAAGAAAGTGCGCCGCTGCATAAACTGGGCGGCGACGCCTGGTCGCGCGCCCGGCAGAAAGCGGCGGAAAAAGTGCGCGATGTCGCAGCGGAACTGTTGGATATTTATGCGCAACGGGCGGCAAAAGAGGGTTTTGCCTTTAAGCATGATCGTGAGCAGTATCAGTTATTCTGCGACAGCTTCCCGTTTGAAACGACGCCCGATCAGGCACAGGCGATTAACGCCGTATTGAGCGATATGTGCCAACCGCTGGCGATGGACAGGCTGGTGTGCGGCGACGTCGGCTTCGGCAAAACCGAAGTGGCGATGCGCGCCGCGTTCCTGGCAGTGGAAAACCATAAACAAGTAGCGGTACTGGTGCCGACTACGCTGCTGGCGCAGCAACACTATGACAACTTCCGCGACCGTTTCGCCAACTGGCCGGTACGCATTGAGATGCTGTCCCGCTTTCGCAGCGCCAAAGAGCAGACGCAAATCCTGGCGGAAGCCGCCGAGGGTAAGATCGATATTCTGATCGGTACGCATAAACTGCTACAAAGCGATGTGAAGCTGCGCGACCTCGGCCTGCTGATTGTCGATGAAGAGCACCGTTTCGGCGTGCGCCACAAAGAGCGAATTAAGGCGATGCGCGCCGATGTCGATATTCTGACGCTCACGGCGACGCCGATCCCGCGGACGCTGAATATGGCGATGAGCGGTATGCGCGATCTCTCCATTATCGCCACCCCCCCTGCCCGTCGTCTGGCGGTAAAAACCTTTGTCCGTGAGTATGATAGCCTGGTGGTAAGGGAAGCGATTCTGCGTGAAATCCTGCGCGGCGGTCAGGTTTACTATTTGTACAATGACGTCGAAAATATTCAGAAAGCCGCAGAGCGGCTGGCGGAACTGGTGCCGGAAGCGCGAATCGCTATAGGCCACGGGCAGATGCGCGAACGTGAGCTGGAACGGGTCATGAATGATTTCCACCATCAACGTTTTAACGTGCTGGTGTGTACTACCATTATCGAAACGGGGATCGACATTCCCACCGCTAACACGATCATCATTGAACGCGCGGATCATTTCGGCCTCGCGCAGTTGCACCAGCTGCGTGGCCGCGTTGGGCGCTCGCACCACCAGGCCTACGCCTGGCTGTTGACGCCACATCCTAAGGCCATGACCACCGATGCGCAAAAACGGCTGGAGGCGATTGCGTCGCTGGAGGATTTAGGCGCCGGGTTTGCGCTGGCGACTCACGATCTGGAGATCCGCGGCGCGGGCGAACTGCTTGGCGAAGAGCAAAGCGGCTCAATGGAAACCATCGGCTTCTCACTCTACATGGAATTGCTGGAAAACGCCGTCGATGCGCTGAAAGCAGGCCGCGAACCCTCGCTGGAAGATCTCACCAGTCAGCAAACGGAAGTCGAGCTGCGAATGCCGTCGTTACTGCCGGATGATTTTATTCCGGATGTTAATACCCGGCTGTCATTCTATAAACGCATTGCCAGCGCGAAGAACGAAAACGAGCTGGAAGAGATCAAAGTGGAATTGATCGACCGCTTCGGCCTGCTGCCCGATCCGGCGCGTAATCTGCTGGATATCGCCCGCCTGCGCCAACAGGCGCAAAAGCTCGGCATCCGAAAACTGGAGGGTAACGAGAAAGGCGGAACGATTGAGTTCGCCGAGAAAAACCACGTTGACCCCGCCTGGCTTATCGGGTTGCTGCAAAAACAGCCGCAGCATTTCCGTCTGGATGGTCCGACGCGCCTCAAGTTTATTCAGGATTTAAGCGAACGTAAAACGCGTATAGACTGGGTACGCCAGTTTATGCAGCAACTGGAAGAAAACGCTATTGCATAAGCGTCAGGCCGGGCGTCATTACTCTGCGTCCGGCCTAATCTTTACAAATTCTTTGCACTTCCCTGCAGTTCCAGACACAGCCAGCCGCCATAATTCTTATTTCCTCTTTTATAAAAATAACCACATAATAATCATGGGTTTATTATAATGTTCAACAATACGCGACTCTCTCGCTGGTGGGCGTTGCTTGCGCTTACCGCGACCATCATGCTTGCCCTTCCCGCGCAGGCGAATACGTGGCCTCTTCCGCCCCCCGGCAGTCGACTGGTGGGAGAAAATAAATTCCATGTCGTTGAAGACGACGGCGGCTCGCTGGAGGCGATCGCCAAAAAATATAACGTGGGCTTTTTAGCCCTGTTACAGGCCAACCCCGGCATTGATCCTTACGTGCCACGCGCAGGCAGCGTGCTAACGATTCCGCTGCAAACGCTGCTACCGGACGCGCCACGTGAAGGTATCGTCATTAACCTCGCGGAATTACGGCTTTACTATTATCAACCGGGGAAAAATACGGTCACGGTCTACCCTATCGGGATTGGCCAACTGGGCGGCGATACCCTGACGCCAACGATGGTGACGACCATTTCGGATAAACGCGCCAATCCAACCTGGACGCCGACCGCCAATATTCGCGCCCGTTATAAAGCGCAAGGCATCGATCTCCCCGCCGTGGTGCCTGCCGGTCCCGATAACCCAATGGGGCATCACGCGATTCGTTTAGCGGCCTACGGCGGCGTCTATCTGTTACATGGCACGAATGCCGATTTTGGCATTGGTATGCGCGTCAGTTCCGGCTGTATCCGTCTGCGCGACGGTGATATAGAGACATTGTTCCGTCAGGTCACGCCGGGAACCAAAGTGAATATTATCAATACGCCGATTAAAGCCTCGGTGGAGCCAGGCGGCGTGCGACTGGTGGAAGTTCATCAGCCGCTGTCTAAAAATATAGGCGACGATCCGCAGGTGTTGCCGATTGTGCTGAATGGCCCGATGCAGGCCTTTAAGGACGCGCCGCAGACCGATGCTGCGGTGATGGAACATGTTATGGAAGTGCGTTCCGGAATGCCGGTGGATGTAACCCGTCAAGCAGAGGCGAAACCGCAGTCGCTGTAAGCGTGAATAGCTGACCGACAAAAAAGCCTCGCGATGCATCGCGAGGCTTTTTCTTTTTATTGTGGCAATCGCAGCGGCATTAATGAGGGTTAATGCTTACTTATAGATTACCGCCGTACCGTGGAGGGTATTCGGGCCGGTAACAGAGGTAATACGGAAAGACTTCGCCCCCATCTCCTGCGCTTTTTGCGCCAGCTGATCTTCCAGCGAGCCCAGATTCGTGCCGCCATTCGCGGAAATGGTGCCGAACTTCTGTTGACCTTCTGGCGTTGCCTGAACTTCAACGGCGGCGAAGCTGGCGAATGAGAGCGAACTCAGTACGGCAGCAGCGATGAGGGTTTTTACGTTTTTCATAGTGATGACCTTTAGCAGATGAATGGGTGTCGTAAGCATTAACTTAACGATCGATAAGTTAATCATAGATGTGATCTACATCACACGTCAACTTCTTTTTATAATGATCGTTATATAATTTATAAAGATGTTATTTTTCATGTGAATAGAATTGATTTATTTTTCTAATGAATACTCTGGAGCCAGAAGTGGTTTGTTTTTATAATAGAGAGACCGCTCTTTAAACAGGTACAACGGCATCATGACAACGGATACCACGAGTTGCGCGAAGAAAAGCCGTGGCCGACCAAAAGTGTTCGACAGGGAAGCCGCGCTTGATAAGGCCATGACTCTCTTCTGGCAGCACGGCTATGAAGCAACTTCGCTTGCCGATCTCGTAGAGGCTACCGGGGCGAAAGCGCCTACTCTCTATGCGGAATTCACTAACAAAGAAGGATTATTTCGCGCTGTCCTGGATCGCTACATCACTCGCTTTGCCTCAAAGCACGAAGCCCAGCTCTTTTGTGAAGAGAAAAGCGTGGAATCGGCGCTGGAAGATTACTTCACAGAAATTGCCGCCTGCTTTACCAGTACAGACACGCCGGCTGGCTGCTTTATGATTAATACGTCCGCCACCCTGGCCGCCTCCTCGCGCGATATCGCCCGCACGGTAAAATCACGCCACGCCATGCAGGAACAGACGCTCATCCAGTTTCTGCGCCAACGTCAGGAGCGCGGTGAAATTCCGGCGCACTGTAACCCGCAGGCGCTCGCAGAATATATAAACTGTATTTTACAGGGAATGTCGATCAGCGCCCGTGAAGGTGCCACCTTCGAACAACTGATGCAAATTACGCGTACGACTCTGCGCATCTGGCCTGAACTGCTCAAGTCCTGAACGACGCGGCTTCGGATAAAAAAAGCCCCTCAGCCTGAGCGAATGAGGGGCTAACTTGCAGAGTACAGCTTTTTTATGCTTTGTTATTCAGAACCAGTTGGCCATTGCCGTCGAGGGGAATTTGCGTTCCGGGGTCTTTATCCATGCGGATTTTGCCCTGCTGATCGCCAATTTTGTAGGTCACGTCGTAGCCAAGCATCTTTTCAGATTTGTCATACACCGTCTTACAGCGTTGCTGCGTGGTAGTGTAGGTATCACTTTCCTGCATTGATCCCTGGATTTGATTGCCAGCATAACCGCCGCCCAGCGCCCCGACGACCGTCGCCACATCTTTACCACGACCGCCGCCAAATTGATGTCCAATCACGCCGCCTGCTACTGCGCCAAGCACCGAGCCGGCAATACGGTTTTCGTCCTGAACCGGTCTGCGATGCGTGACCGTAACATTACGGCACTCCTGACGCGGCGTTTTTACCGTCTCTTTAATCGGTTTAGCCGATATCACCTGCGCATATTGCGGACCACGATCAAATACGTTGAGACTGGCCACTGCCGCCACACCCAGCGCAGCCGCTACGCCAATCCCTATACCCGCCAACATTGATTTATTCACGGGAGTTCCTCCTTCGTTGCTATTGGTAACAATTTTGCAACCAGTATGCGAACAAAGCCAATCGGAATGAGGATGAAAAATGCGGGATGAGGCGGTAAAGCTGAAGGATTCGGACAACTCCGAAGCAAGAGATGGAGAAGCGCTCACCGGCGCGAGCAGCCGGTGAGGCGCAGAGAAATTAATGCAGTTTCAGGCGCGGACGAATGACGCGGTTAATACTGCCCACCAGCATCATCAGGCCGGTTTTAAAGTATCCATGCAGCGCTATCTGGTGCATACGGTATAGCGAGATATACACGAAGCGGGCGATACGTCCTTCAATCATCATTGAACCGCGGGTCAGGTTCCCCATCAGACTACCCACGGTAGAGAAGTTGGACAGAGAGACCAGCGATCCATGATCTTTATACTGGTAAGCTTTCAGCGGTTTGCCATTCATCTGCGCCAGAATGTTATTCATCGCGCAGGTAGCCATCTGATGCGCCGCCTGAGCGCGAGGCGGCACAAAACCTCCCTCCGGACGTGCGCAGGAAGCGCAGTCGCCAATCGCATAAATATCAGGATCGCGCGTGGTTTGCAGCGTCGGTTCCACCACCAGTTGGTTAATGCGGTTCGTTTCCAGACCACCAATCTCTTTCATAAAATCTGGCGCTTTGATACCCGCCGCCCACACCATCAGATCGGCCTGAATATATTCACCTTCTTTCGTATGCAGACCGCCTTCGTCGGCGCTGGTGACCATAGTTTGCGTCAGCACGCGAACGCCCAGTTTGGTCAGTTCATTATGCGCGGCGCTGGAGATACGCGGCGGCAACGCAGGCAGAATACGCTCGCCAGCCTCAACCAACGTCACGTTCAGCGCGTCGTTGGTCAGCCCCTTGTAACCATAGCTATGCAGCTGTTTTACCGCATTATGCAGTTCAGCCGACAGCTCAACCCCCGTCGCACCGCCACCAACGATGGCGATATTGACCTTACCGTTCGCGCCCAGATTAGCCGAATACTTGAGGAACAGGTTCAGCATCTCCTGGTGAAAACGGCGCGCCTGATGCGGGTTATCGAGGAAGATACAGTGCTCTTTCACGCCCGGCGTGTTGAAATCATTAGAGGTGCTGCCCAGCGCCATCACCAGCGTGTCATACGCGATTTTGCGCTCCGGCACCAGCAGTTCGCCCTTTTCATCACGCAACTCGGCAATGGTGATGGTTTTCGCTTCGCGATCGATATCCATCACCGACCCCAGCTGGAACTGGAAACCATGATTACGCGCATGAGCCAGATAGCTCAGCGCATCCACGCCTTCGTCCAGAGAGCCAGTCGCTACTTCGTGCAGCAATGGTTTCCACAGATGGCTGTGATTTCTGTCTACCAGCGTGATTTTCGCTTTTTTCTTGCGCCCCAGTTTATGGCCTAACTGCGTCGCCATTTCCAGCCCGCCAGCGCCGCCGCCGACAATCACGATCTTTTTTAATGGTGTAGTCAACGTGACCCCCTTAAATTTATTAACCAATTGTTAATTAAAAGTTATTAGCATAGCCTTTAATTAACAACAAGTTACGTTAATGAGAATAAGCTTCTGATATGAGAATAGCATGAACGGTGCATTGGTCATACCAAAATTGATGTGCATCAAGTTTTCATGCTGAAAAGATAGACAGTTTGCGAGAATTGAGCATAAAAAAACCAGCCGCAAGGCTGGTTATCCGGTCACTGATAACGCCATATTGCCGGGGGCGTTATCCCAGCGTTTTAAACGCTTTGATACGTTGCAAATGCGGCGAAATATTTTTGAATTTGTGAGTCTGTTCCTCATCCCACACAATTTCATAAAACGGGTGAAGCGCTTGCGCTGAGCGTTGGCTGTCCAGCGCTTCGTCATGACGCGAGAGGATCACCAGACAACGATCGCGATTTTTTTCACGAAAGTTGGTCACGCACTTTGTAGCGATGTCCGCATATTCTTCCGGGCGATCGATTTTCCCCTCCATGTTTTCATAGGGGAACAGGTTCGGGTTAAAAACCACCTGACGGATATCGCACAAAAAGCCAATCCGCTCCGCCCAGTAACCGCCCAGCCCCACGCCACAGATTAAAGGGCGCTCGTCCACATTCAACTGCAACATTTTGTCCACTTCTTTCAGCAGATGCTGCATATCGTGCTTAGGATGCTGCGTACTGTAGCTTACCAGCCGAACATCCGGGTCGATAAACTGTAATTGCAACACTTTTTCATGGTTGCCCGGACTATTTGAATCAAAACCGTGTAAATAAATAATCATCTGGCACCCTCACGAAAACTCGAGTTAATGACCTGCTTTTTCTTCCTGCCAGCGTTCATGTAACTGGTTGAGCTGGGCGCTGGCTGTTTTCCAGCGTGCTGAGTCCATGAGCTCCCGGCGTGAAAATGAACCTTTATGATACAAACGTGTAACACGTTCTGCTTTGATCGGCGACAGATTATCCAGCACGCTGACTGCGCCTTTACGATTATTGCAGACCAGAATCATATCGCAACCCGCATCCAGCGACGCCTGAGCGCGCTCAGCATAGCTGCCCATAATCGCCGCGCCCTCCATAGACAGATCGTCGGAGAAAATGACGCCGTCAAAGCCTAACTCCTGACGCAGCACCGTTTTCAGCCAGTACGGCGAACCGCTTGCCGGGCGTGGATCGATAGCGCGGTAGATCACGTGGGCAGGCATAATCGCATCCAGTTTATTCTCGCTAATCAGCGTGCGGAACACCGACATATCTTTGCCACGGATGTCCGTTTCAGGACGTGGATCGCACGGCGTCTCTTTGTGGGAGTCCGCCGTGACCGCGCCGTGGCCGGGGAAATGCTTACCGGTCGTTTTCATCCCGGCGTCATGCATGCCGTCAATAAAGCGCGTTGCCATTGCCAACGCTTTTGCGGGATCGGCATGATAGGAGCGCTCGCCAATTGCCGCGCTGATATGCCCGACGTCCAGCACTGGCGCAAAACTGATATCAATATCCATCGCGATCATTTCGCTGGCCATCAGCCACCCTGCCTCCTGCGCCAGTCGTCCCCCCTCTTCCAGCCCATGCAGCGCAAAAAAAGATTGCGCCGCGGGCAGGCGGGTAAACCCTTCACGGAAACGCTGTACGCGCCCGCCCTCCTGATCGACGGCCACCACCAGATGGTTACGCGATGCCGCCCGAATCTGGCGCACTAATTCGCGCAGCTGTTCCGGGTCATGGTAATTACGCGTGAACAGAATAAGCCCGCCAACCAGCGGATGCGCCAGTATCTCGCGCTCCTCCGCATCCAGCTCACATCCTTCGACATTCAACATTACTGGGCCCACACTGCTCTCCTTATCCTTTCATACGTAGCTGGCGCCAGGTTTCATCGGCCAGCCTGATAAATTGTTGCTCGCCGGTTTGTCGCCAGCGGTATTCGAACCACCCTGCTTTTAGCATAATGACCCAGGGGTGCCATAATCGTATCTGTCGCCATAGCTGCCGGGCGTCGATTCGCGCGCGCGCGGCATAAGCGTCTGCCAGTTGTCGGTGCTGGCGTTCATCCTCAACCCATACTGCCGCCAGCTCCAACGCAATATCGCCGTCGCCGGCATACTCCCAGTCAATCAGTCTCAACCCGGCGGACGTTAATACTATATTGTCGCCATGGACATCCATATGCAAAGGCGCGAGCCGCAGCGGGCGAGGTTCACCGTTTTTTTGCAACTGTTTGAGCCGCCGCAACCAAAACGGCGTACGCCTTGCCGGATCGCAACACGACCAGTACTGCGCCAATAGTGGCGATAGCGCGATACGCCAGCCAAAACGCGGCTGTTGATGCAAATGATACAGTAAGGCCGCCAGTTCGTCGGCATCTGGCAGAGCGGAATTTACCACACCATGCAGATATTCTACCGCCATCCAGCCTGGAGTATAAAAAAGCGCTCGCGGCGCCAGACTGGCCGGCAATTGGGATAAGGCGCGGTAATGACGTAAAAAATGGGCTGGTGGAGCGTCAGGGTCGTGATGACGGCGCAGCACGACACGGTGAGTATCGTGGGCAATAATACAGCTCCCGCCGCTTAGCCCCTGCGATGTGGCGACGGCGGGACGATACTGGGGAAAATAGCGCGACAGGATCTCGTCGCGCGTTAAGGGATTATTGTTGTTGGACCGCACCTTTACCTGACCAGATTATCTCGCCAGTTTGCACCAGCATTAACTGCATCTGTAATGCAGGCGCGTTAACGTTACCGGATGCGCTGGAGTAAAGTACATATTGCGCCCCGACATTGCGCGCAATGCCAATAGCTTTACTGCGCGTTCCCAGACTATCCTGCGGAGACAATCCTAACTGCTGTTTTGCCATCGAGAGTTGCTGTACGGACACCAGCGTAAATTTACCGTTGTTCGCCAGCGCATTACGTAACGTTTCCGTTGCCTCGTTCGCATTTAACGACCCATTCGTCCGGTTATTCACGCTGTCAACAAGCAATACGCTTCCGGCCGTCACGCCATCAGCCTGCAACATTTTGCTGACCAGCGGTTGCATCGCGCCGTTCCAGTCATAGTGGCGCACCTTAGGCGCTGGCTGGCCCGTTTGATCTTCATGTTCGATCGGCCCCGGTTGCTGTGGAATCGTTGGCACAGACGGCACAACAGGAGGCTGCGGCGGCTGCGCGGGTTGTTCTGGCGCTGGTTTTACCTCTTCAACTGGCGCAGGTTGACGTTGCGCCATACACCCGGAGAGAAATATCGCCAGCGCAGCGATGGCGGCGTAGCGATGCATTTTTGTCATCAAAATTCACTCCTCACAAATAAAGATAAAGCCTGACCTTATGCGCCCCCAGATAATTGGCGCTGCCAAATAGCGTTACCGACGAACGCGCGGGTATGGTTACGCTACGCGGCGCCTCCAGCGGATGCATCTCCAGCCCCCGCGCGTCATACCAGTAAAACCGATAATGAACGGTTATGGGCTCTTGCCTTTCGTTATAGACGCGGGAAGAGGCTGATGGCTGGATATCAGACGCCGTCAGTTCAGGCGGCTCTGCGGTGACGCCCGCCGCCAGAACCGTGGACTCCATCACCAGCGACTGCGCGTCGCTTACCGGAATTTCAGGGTGTGACCGGCAGCCGGTAAGCAGCAGCAAGCCCAGAGAAACCGCGATGCATCCTTTGATCATACTTACAAGCCTTTATGCGCCAGCATCGGGCCTAGCGGGCGGCCGCCCAGTAGGTGCATATGGATATGATAAACCTCCTGGCCCCCATGACGGTTGGTATTCATGATTAAACGATACCCATCTTCGGCAATGCCTTCCTGTTCGGCGATTTTCGCCGCCACGGTGATCATCCGACCTAACGCCTGTTCATGTTCCGCCGTCACGTCATTGACGGTTGGGATCAGGATATTGGGAATAATCAAGATATGCGTCGGCGCCTGCGGTGAAATATCACGAAAGGCGGTGACCAGCTCATCCTGATAAACGATATCCGAAGGGATTTCACGACGAATAATTTTGCTGAATATAGTTTCTTCTGCCACGACGTTTTCCTTTTTCATAATAGCCCTTGCAGCGCACATGCTACGCCGAGCCATACTGCGAGTATAGAGTATGAGCGAGTTACCGACGCTCTTTCAACTTTAACCCACGATTTATTAAGCGAAAAATGACTACATGCTGGACTTACCGCCATATCCCCCTGCCATGACGCCTTTGTACGCTTAAAAAATATTTCTAGTTTCCCTGGTTATACCGTTTTACACATTTAATACAAATGCGTATATTTCTCATTTGCATTTTTATGCGCATTAACTAGCAAAGAATGAAAAGGTTCAACGTCATACGTCCTGAACTTACCCCAATAACAAGCAAGGATTTTCAGATGTCTTTCATTCAATACCGCCGGGACAAACACCTTCCGTCCACCGCCGCACCGTCGCTGTTAGCTATGGGTATGGCGATGGCATTTATGCCTGCCGCCTTCGCGGCTGAGGATACCGTTATTGTCGAAGGCGCGACGACCGCTGACGCCGTAAACCGTGAAGAACAGGATTACAGCGTGAAAACGCCCGCAGCGGGCACCAAAATGCCGATGACTCAGCGCGATATCCCGCAGTCGGTCAGTATTGTCAGCCAACAGCGTATGGAAGACCAGCAGTTGCAAACCCTGGGCGAGGTGATGACCAATACGCTGGGGATCAGCGGAAGCCAGGCTGACTCCGATCGCATCAGCTATTACTCGCGCGGGTTTGAAATTGACAACTATATGGTTGACGGTATTCCAACGTATTTTGAGTCCCGCTGGAATCTGGGCGATGCGCTAACGGATACCGCGCTGTATGAGCGCGTGGAGGTGGTTCGCGGCGCGAATGGGCTGATGACCGGAACCGGCAATCCTTCTGCCTCAATTAATATGATCCGTAAACACGCCACCAGTCGGGAGTTCAAAGGTAACGTCTCCACAGAATACGGTAGCTGGAATAAGCAGCGTTACGTCATGGATCTGCAAAGTCCGCTCACCGCAGACGGTAATGTCCGTGGGCGCATCGTGGCGGGTTATCAGAATAATGATTCCTGGCTGGACCGCTATAACAGTGAGAAAGCGTTCTTTTCCGGAATTATCGATGCCGATCTGGGTGCAACTACCAGCCTTTCAGCCGGTTATGAATATCAAAAAATTGATGTCAACAGCCCGACCTGGGGCGGTCTGCCGCGCTGGAACACCGATGGCAGCAAAAATAGCTATGACCGCGCGCGTAGTACCGCCCCGGACTGGGCTTATAACAACAAAGAGATAAATAAATTCTTCGTCACGCTTAAACAGCGTTTTGCCGAAAGCTGGCAGGCGACCCTGAATGCGACCCATACTGAGGTCAAATTCGACAGTAAAATGATGTATATCGATGCGTTAGTCGATAAAGAGACAGGTACGCTGGTGAGTCCTTATGGCGCAAGCTACCCCGTGGTCGGCGGTACGGGCTGGAACAGCGGCAAGCGCAAAGTAGATGCCATAGATCTCTTTGCCGATGGCGCTTATGAGCTGTTTGGCCGTCAGCACAATATGATGTTTGGCGGCAGTTATAGTAAACAGAATAACCGCTATTTTAGCGCCTGGGCGAACGTCTTTCCGGACGACATTGGCAACTTCAGCGCCTTTAACGGTAATTTCCCCCAAACCCACTGGGCGCCACAAAATCTGGCGCAGGACGATACCACGCATATGAAATCGCTGTATGCCGCTACGCGCATTTCGCTGGCCGACCCGCTGCATCTGATTCTTGGCGCTCGTTATACCAACTGGCGTGTTGATACACTGACCTACAGCATGGAGAAAAACCATACCACGCCGTATGCCGGGCTGATTTATGATATCAACGACAACTGGTCCGCTTATGCCAGTTATACCTCTATCTTTCAGCCGCAGAATAAACGCGACAAAGCGGGTCAATATCTGGCTCCGATTACCGGTAATAACTATGAAGCGGGTCTGAAGTCCGACTGGATGAACAGCCGCCTCACCACCACGTTGTCCGTGTTCCGCATTGAGCAGAATAACGTCGCTCAGGCAACCACTATTCCCATCCCTGGCAGTAATGGGGAGTTTGCCTGGAAGTCTACTGACGGAACGGTGAGCAAAGGCGTCGAATTTGAAGTAAACGGCGCAATTACCGATAACTGGCAGATGACTTTCGGGGCTACCCGGTATGTTGCCGAGGACAATGAAGGTAACGCCGTGAACCCTAATCTTCCGCGCACCAGCGTGAAGTTATTCACCCGCTATCGTCTGCCGGCGATACGGGAGCTGACGGTCGGCGGCGGCGTGAACTGGCAGAATCGGGTTTACAAAGATACCACGACGCCGTACGGTACTTTCCGCGCCGAACAGGGCAGCTATGCGCTGGTCGATCTGTTTACCCGCTATCAGGTGACGAAAAATTTTTCCGTACAGGGAAACATCAACAACCTGTTTGATAAAACCTACGACACCAATATTGATGGTTCCATTGTTTACGGCGCGCCGCGTAACGTCAGCCTCACCGCCAATTATCAGTTCTGACAGACTGTCGGAGAGCGGCATGTAAAGCGCCATTAAAAAAGGCAGCCGAATGGCTGCCTTAATTCTCCCCAACATCATTACTGCTTAGCTGTTACGGATGTACTCATCCATTTCCGTTTTCAGGTTATCGGATTTCGTACCGAAAATAGCCTGAACGCCGGAACCCGCGACGACAACGCCTGCCGCACCCAGTTTCTTCAGGCCAGCCTGATCCACTTTCGCTACATCGGCTACGCTCACGCGCAGACGCGTGATACAGGCATCCAGGTTAGTAATGTTCTCTTTACCGCCAAACGCCGCAACCAAAGCCGGCGCCATTTCGCTGGTCGCGCCCGCTTTTGCGTCATCAGTAGTGTCTTCACGACCCGGCGTTTTCAGATCCAGCGCTTTGATCAGCACGCGGAACACGGTGTAGTACACAATCGCATAACCGGCGCCAACAATCGGGAACAGCCACAATTTGCTGCTGTTACCGGACAGCACGATAAAGTCGATCAGACCGTGGGAGAACGACGTACCGTCACGCATCCCCAGCAGGATACAGATCGGGAATGCCAGACCTGCCAGAATCGCGTGAATGATGTACAGGATCGGCGCCACGAACATGAAGGAGAACTCGATAGGCTCGGTAATACCCGTCAAAAACGAGGTCAGCGCGGCGGAAATCATGATACCGCCCACTTTTGCGCGGTTTTCCGGTTTAGCAGAGTGCCAGATAGCAATGGCCGCAGCCGGCAGACCGTACATTTTGAACAGGAAGCCGCCAGACAACATACCTGCCGTCGGGTCGCCCGCCATATAGCGCGGAATGTCGCCGTGGAATACCTGACCCGCTGCGTTGGTGTATTCGCCGATCTGCATCTGGAAAGGAACGTTCCAGATATGATGCAGACCAAACGGCACCAGGCAACGCTCGATAAAACCGTAAATACCAAACGCGACAACCGGGTTCTGATAAGCCGCCCACTGCGAGAACGCCTGGATAGCCGTACCGATTGGCGGCCATACGAAAGACAGCACCACACCGGTAAAAATAGCGGCCAGACCCGAAATGATCGGCACGAAGCGTTTGCCCGCAAAGAAGCCCAGATACTCAGGCAGTTTGATACGGTAGAAGCGGTTAAACATATACGCAGCGATCGCACCGGAGATAATCCCCCCGAGAACACCCGTATCAGCAAGGTGTTTAGCGGCGATCTCTTCAGCAGGTAAATGCAGAACCAGCGGCGCAACCACAGCCATGGTTTTCACCATGATGCCATACGCTACTACCGCCGCCAGAGCCGAAACGCCGTCGTTGTTGGTAAAGCCCAACGCCACGCCGATAGCGAAAATCAGCGGCATATTGGCAAAAACAGATCCGCCCGCTTCTGCCATAACGTGCGATACAACGGCTGGCAGCCAGCTGAAGTTAGCGGAACCGACACCCAGCAGGATACCTGCGATAGGGAGTACGGATACCGGCAGCATCAGCGATTTACCGACCTTTTGCAGGTTAGCAAATGCATTCTTAAACATAATTGAGAGTGCTCCTGAGTATTTGTGCTTTTCTACGTTCTCACGCATTGGCGAGGGGGGAGAACCCCGCCGTGGACAGGACATCTAAGTGCCCTTTTATTTATTACACAGAGTAAAATAAATACGTCTGATTTTGTTTGACGGCTATCACGTTTCAGCGCCAGATAGCCTAAAAAGTATCACATTCTGCCAAAATGAGTTTCCGAATGTTTCCATAAGCTCGCTCACCGCCCCTTTTGTGGCGGTGAACTTTACGCGCTTTGCTTATTAATTACGAGCTTTAAAAAAACTCGTTTAACGGATTGATGACAGGCGAGACGCGTCAATATGGAACAGGCGAGCAAAGTTATCGGTGGTGATCTGCGCCAGTTCTTCAACGGCAACCCCTTTCAATACCGCCATATATTCTGCGACGTCGCGTACCATCGCAGGCTGGTTCTCTTTACCGCGATGCGGCACCGGCGCCAGATAAGGAGAATCGGTCTCGACTAACAACCGATCCAGCGGCACATAGCGCGCCGCATCACGCAACTGTTCAGCGTTACGGAACGTTACGATGCCGGAAAAAGAGATATAAAACCCCAGATCCAGCAATTTGCCGGCCGTTTCTCTGTCTTCTGTAAAACAGTGTAGTACGCCGCCGCAATCCGTCACTTTTTCTTCGCGCAGGATAGCCAGCGTATCGGCACGCGCGTCGCGAGTATGGACAATCACCGGTTTATGCAATTCGCGGCCAATCTGGATATGATGAATAAAAGACGCCTGCTGGCGGATTTTGGTCTCAGGCGTGTAAAAGTAATCAAGCCCGGTCTCGCCCATCGCCACCACATCGTCTTCTGCAGCAAGGAGGCGCAGTTCTTCTACGTCATATGCTTCATCCTGATTTAACGGATGCACGCCGCAGGAAAAGACCACATTATCGCGCTTGCCCACCAGCTCGCGCATATGGCGATACCCCGGCAGCGTCGTCGCCACCGCTAAACAGAACTTCACATCGCGCGCGGCGGCTTTCGCCAGCACATCGTCCACGTCCTTATGCAAAGATTGATAATCCAGACCATCAAGATGGCAGTGTGAGTCGACTAAAAACATAATGTCTCTCTCAAAGATGAGGAACAGGCAACAAGGTGCCTGGTTGCAGGTAATGCTCGATGCGGAGAATGAGATCGGTTAATACCAGTTCGCGGTTTAATCCGGTCACATGAAGTAATTGATCACGACAATGGCAAACATCGTTCAGGATTGCCTGAATACGCGCCGGGGATAGCGGCCCCGCCAGCGCGGCAACAACCGCGTCCGCATCAACGTTTGTCAGGTACGACGCGCCGTGCTGACGTTTCAGCGCGTCTACCAGCAGCGTCGCCAGCCAATGCAGGCGCGCCGGGGCTTGCTCATGATTGAGCGCCGTTAATACCGCATACCAGTCGCCCGTATGTAAACTGTCCATCAACGCCTGACACAGCGCCTCACGCTGCGCCCAACGTTCAGACTGCAACAGCGCCAGCGCGGCGCCGGGCGACCCCGCGTTCAGGCGTAGCGCCGTGAGCAATGCTTCTTGTGACGCCGTCACTTCTCGCGACAGCCATGACATCGCATACGATTCGGACGGCGGCGCCAGATGATGCAGCCGGCAGCGGCTGCGTAATGTCGCCAACAGACGAGCAGGCTCCGGGCTGGCAAGGAAAAACCAGGTTTGCTCCGGCGGCTCTTCCAGCGTTTTGAGCAACGCATTGGCGGCGGCGTCGGTTAATAGCGCCGCATCCGCAATCCACACCACCTTCGCGCCGCCCAGACGGGAGTGCTCGTACAATTTCTCGCTGACCTCGCGTACCGCATCTACGCCGAGGCTGCTTTTGCCTTTATCCGGCGTCAGCGTGTAATAGTCCGGATGCGTGCCAGCCTGCATAAGCTGACAGCCACGGCAATGCCCACAGCTTTTGTGGCCCTCAGGCTGCTGGCATAACAGATAACGGCTCAGCGCATAGCACAGCGCCTCGTCGCCCATGCCAGGTAAGGCCTGAATCAGTAGCGCATGGTGCCCACGTCCCGCCTGGTAACTTTCTACCAGTTTTTCATAGGCGGGCCGTAACCATGGATACCATTTCATGCCGCTTGCTCCTGCACCCACTTCGTCACCGTGGCGCGAATGTCGCGCATGACGGCATCCAGCGGCTGGGTCGCGTCAATGGTGCGGATACGCGAGTCTTGCGCCGCCAGTTCCAGATAGCGCGCGCGAGTCCGGTTAAAGAAATCAAAAGATTCCTGCTCAATGCGATCCAAATCGCCGCGCGCTCTGGCGCGTTTTAGCCCGACTTCCGGCGTGACATCCAGATACAGCGTCAGGTCAGGGCGAAAATCGCCCAGCACGGCATCGCGTAGTGTCGCCAGCATGGTTTGATCAATGCCGCGCCCTCCCCCCTGATACGCCTGGGTCGAGAGATCGTGGCGATCGCCGATCACCCATATGCCTTGCGCCAGCGCGGGTTTGATTACCGTTTCGACGAGCTGTACGCGAGCGGCATAAAACATCAGCACTTCCGCTTTATCGGTAATCACTTCGTCGCCTACCGATCGGATATCCAGCACCAGACTTCTTAGTTTTTCGGCAAGCTGCGTACCGCCCGGCTCACGGGTAAAAATCATATTACGAATACCCAGTTGCTCAAGGGTCTCCACCACCACGTCGCGCGCAGTGGTTTTTCCGGCGCCTTCCAGGCCCTCGATGACGATATAATTACTGCCCATTTTTTTCCTTAAGCACTTTCAGGTACTCCTGCACTGACCGATTATGGCTGGCAAGATTGGTGTTAAATGTGTGACCGCCTTTACCGTCGGCCACAAAATAGAGATACGGCGTTTTCGCCGGATGCGCCGCCGCCTGCAATGACGCTTCGCTGGGCGATGCAATCGGTCCTGGCGGCAGCCCGGTTATGGTATACGTGTTATAAGCCGTCGGCTTTTCCAGATCCGCACGCGACAAGTTACCATTATAACTCGTCCCCATCCCGTAAATCACGGTGGGATCGGTCTGAAGGCGCATACCGATTCTCAGGCGATTAATAAAGACTGAGGCCACCTGATCGCGTTCGCTGGCGACAGCCGTCTCTTTTTCAATAATCGAGGCCATTGTCACCAGTTGGTTCTGATCTTTATAAGGCAGCCCCTCGGCCCGACCTTTCCAGACAGTATCGACAGCTTTCACCATCTTTTGATGCGCTCGCTTGAGAATAGCGACATCGCTGGTGTTGGCGGTATACATCCAGGTATCAGGCCAGAACCACCCTTCTACCCATTCCGGGTGCGCAAGCTTTAATGCCTGAGCGACAGTGGCATAGTCATCATCCGGCAATGTATGGCGAATATACGGCGCCTCTCGTAGCTGTTTCAGGTAATCGCTAAGGCGCATCCCTTCCACAAACCGCAACGGGAATTGCGCTTCTTTGCCGCTCTCCAGCAACTCAAGCATCTCCCGTACGGTCATCCCCGGCGTAAAACGGTAAGTTCCTGCTTTAAAGTGCGATAACTCAGGCTCCACGCGCAGCAGCCACTGAAATACCCGGGGACGATTAATGATTTTTTCATCATAAAGCTGGTCACCAAGCGCCAGCCGACCCGTTCCCGCCTTGAGCGTAAAGATAGTCTCGTTTTTAATAAGTAACGTGCTGTTCGCCAGATGGCGAACTTTCCACATCCCCACGCCCGTGGCAATACCCAGCACAACCAACAGCAGAAGGAAAACGCCTGACAATTTTTTCATAACTAATTCGGATGCTCACAAAATGGGGCTAAAAATTGAAACAGTGTTCGCGAAGAATACGACGTCCCGTGATAGGCGCGTATGGGAATAATCGGCATTAGCGCGTTGCAAATGATAATCTCATCCGCCTGCCTGACTGCCTCCTCTCTCGCCTGTACTTCAAGAACCTGGAAAGGAGATTGCGCCAGTTGGCGTAAACAAAATTGTCGCATAATGCCGTTCACCCCAGCCTGATCCAGACGCGGCGTAAAAACAATGTCGCCTGTACGCCAGAACAAATTAGCCGCACAGCATTCCGTAACCCATCCCTCGCTGTCAAGAACCAGCGCCTCATCGGCGTCCGTCTGCTCAAGATGAGAGCGAATCAACACCTGTTCGAGACGGTTCAGATGTTTTAATCCGGCAAGATAAGGATTGCGCCCAAGCGGTATGGGACTAAGGGTAAGAGTGATGCCTTGCTTACGCCACTGAGAATAATAAGCGGGATAAGCAGAAACGGAGAGGATTCGGGTAGCTGCCTGACAATTCATGGCGCTGTATCCCCGGCCGCCGCTGCCACGGCTAATGATCACTTTCAACACGCCTGAATCATGCCCTGTGGCCAACATTGTCATCTCTTGCCGAAGGGTCGACCAATGGCTAAAAGCGATCCGTAATTTTTCACAGGCAACCTGCAAGCGCTGAAGATGCGCTTCCAGATGGCAAATGTTGCCATCAACAATACGTGCGGTCGTAAAACTGCCATCGCCGAACTGCGTCGCCCGGTCGCTTACAGCAAGTTGATCCTGCGCATGGCCATTAATTAAAAACATAGTGGCTCCTTATCCGTCGCCTGCTAGTGTGGCAGGATGAATAACGCAGAACAAGAGGTGATATGCCTGATAAAAAAGGCCCGACAAGCGGACCTTTTTATTAATGTCTGTCTCTGGCTTAACTTAGATCTTTTTAAAAATCAAGGAACCGTTAGTTCCGCCAAAGCCAAAGGAGTTACACAGAGCGTACTCCAGATCGCTGACCTGGCGCGCTTCATGCGGCACGAAGTCCAGATCGCAACCTTCATCCGGGTTATCCAGATTAATGGTTGGCGGAATGGCCTGATCGCGCAGCGCCAGAATAGAGAAAATAGACTCTACTGCGCCTGCGGCGCCCAACAGATGGCCGGTCATCGATTTGGTCGAGCTCACCATCACTCGGCTTGCAGCATCGCCAAAGACTGACTTAACTGCCTGCGTCTCAGCTTTGTCGCCGGCAGGCGTCGACGTGCCGTGCGCGTTGACATAGCCAATCTGAGCAGGCTCAATCGCGGCATCACGCAACGCGTTAACCATCGCCAGCGCAGCGCCTGCGCCATTTTCCGGCGGCGACGTCATATGGTAAGCATCGCTGCTCATACCAAAGCCGACGATTTCAGCATAGATTTTCGCACCACGCGCTTTTGCATGTTCGTACTCTTCAAGCACCAACATACCGGCACCGTCGCCCAGTACAAAACCATCGCGTTCTTTATCCCACGGACGGCTCGCCGCCTGTGGGTTATCGTTGCGGGTCGACAGCGCGCGCGCTGCGCCAAAACCGCCTACGCCCAGCGGCGTACTGGCTTTTTCTGCGCCACCTGCCACCATCGCGTCCGCATCGCCATAGGCGATGATACGCGCGGCATGGCCGATGTTATGCACGCCTGAAGTACAGGCAGTCGCAATAGAGATGCTTGGCCCACGCAGGCCATACATGATAGTCAGATGGCCTGCTACCATGTTAACAATCGTCGACGGGACAAAGAACGGGCTAATCTTACGCGGTCCGCCTTTTACCAGCGAACTGTGGTTTTCTTCGATCAGACCGAGACCACCGATACCGGAGCCGATAGCGGCGCCAATACGGCTTGCGTTCTCTTCCGTCACTTCAAGGCCAGAATCCTGCATGGCCTGTACGCCAGCGACAATTCCATATTGAATGAAGGCATCCATCTTGCGCTGTTCTTTGCGCGAGATAATGTCATCACAGTTAAAATCCTTTACTAAGCCAGCAAATTTCGTTGCATAGGCGCTAGTATCGAAATGGTCGATCAGGCTGATGCCACTCTGACCGGCAAGGAGAGCTTTCCAGGTAGACTCTACGGTATTGCCGACAGGAGACAACATGCCCAGTCCGGTCACAACTACACGACGCTTAGACACGGTTGTCCTCCAGGGAGGGAAAATGATTCTAGTGGGACAAAAAGATAAAACTCAGGCGGTCGAACGACCGCCTGGAGATGTTCACTTACGCCTGGTGGCCGTTGATGTAATCAATGGCAGCCTGAACGGTGGTGATTTTCTCAGCTTCTTCGTCCGGAATCTCAGTATCAAACTCTTCTTCCAGAGCCATTACCAGCTCAACGGTGTCAAGAGAATCTGCGCCCAGGTCTTCAACGAAAGAAGCATTGTTGGTTACTTCTTCCTGCTTAACGCCCAGCTGTTCGCCGATAATTTTCTTAACGCGTTCTTCGATAGTGCTCATACTCTTAAATTTCCTATCAAAACTCGCTTTCGCGATGGTTTTCGTAGTGTATAAAATGTTGAAAAATTTGCAACTAAATCCCGGCAGGTCTTACCACGATTTTACGTTATTTTGCGGCCTTTCGCCCTAATAACGCAAATATTTTTCAATCGTGATTAAACCATGTACATTCCGCCGTTGACGTGCAGAGTCTCACCAGTGATGTAACTCGCTTCGTCAGAGGCTAAAAATGCAACCGCACTGGCGATTTCCTGAGCGCCGCCGAGGCGACCCGCAGGCACCTGCGCCAGGATACCCGCACGCTGATCGTCAGACAGCGCACGCGTCATGTCCGTTTCAATAAAACCCGGAGCCACAACATTGACAGTAATACCACGGGACGCAACTTCACGCGCCAGTGATTTACTGAAACCGATCAGGCCCGCTTTCGCCGCAGCGTAGTTTGCCTGACCTGCATTTCCCATGGTACCAACCACAGAACCAATAGTGATAATGCGACCACAACGCTTTTTCATCATAGCGCGCATTACCGCTTTTGACAGGCGGAAAACGGATGATAAGTTGGTTTCGATAATATCGTTCCACTCATCATCTTTCATTCGCATCAACAGATTATCACGAGTGATACCGGCATTATTAACCAGGATATCCACTTCACCAAATTCTGCGCGAATATTTTCCAGAACAGATTCAATAGATGCAGGATCGGTCACATTCAACATCAAACCTTTCCCGTTAGCACCTAAATAGTCGCTAATGTTCTTCGCACCATTTTCACTGGTCGCAGTCCCGATAACTTTCGCGCCGCGGGCAACGAGAGTCTCTGCAATTGCGCGGCCTATGCCACGGCTTGCACCAGTCACCAGCGCAATCTTTCCTTCAAAGCTCATGGTTTTCCTCTTTTATTGCGTAAGTGCCGCAGACAGCGCCGCCGGCTCGTTCAGCGCCGACGCTGTCAGGGTGTCGACAATACGTTTCGTCAGACCAGTGAGGACTTTACCTGGACCCACTTCATAAAGATGTTCAACGCCCTGCGCCGCGATAAATTCCACGCTCTTCGTCCACTGTACCGGATTGTACAACTGGCGAACCAGCGCATCGCGGATAGCGGCGGCATCGGTTTCACATTTCACGTCAACGTTGTTTACTACCGGCACCGTTGGCGCGTTAAAGGTAATTTTGGCTAATTCAACCGCCAGCTTATCTGCCGCTGGTTTCATCAGCGCGCAGTGCGACGGTACGCTCACCGGCAGCGGCAGCGCGCGTTTCGCGCCAGCGGCTTTACAGGCTGCGCCCGCGCGTTCTACCGCCTCTTTATGCCCGGCGATAACCACCTGTCCCGGCGAGTTAAAGTTAACCGGCGATACAACCTGCCCTTCGGCAGATTCTTCACAGGCTTTAGCAATAGAGGCATCATCCAGACCGATGATCGCAGACATGCCGCCAGTACCTTCCGGAACCGCTTCCTGCATGAATTTACCACGCATTTCCACCAGACGAACGGCATCAGCAAAGTTGATGACGCCAGCGCAAACCAGCGCGGAATATTCGCCCAGGCTGTGACCTGCCATTAACGCAGGCATTTTACCGCCCTGCTGCTGCCAAACGCGCCAAAGCGCGACGGAAGCGGTTAATAACGCCGGCTGCGTCTGCCAGGTTTTATTCAGTTCTTCCGCTGGACCTTGCTGGGTGAGCGCCCACAGATCATATCCCAGAGCCGCAGAAGCTTCAGCAAACGTTTCTTCTACGATAGGGTAATTTGCCGCCATTTCGGCCAACATCCCAACGCTCTGAGAACCCTGACCGGGGAACACAAATGCAAATTGCGTCATGTTTAAATCCTTATACTAGAAACGAATCAGCGCGGAGCCCCAGGTGAATCCACCCCCGAAGGCTTCAAGCAATACCAGCTGACCGGCTTTAATTCGCCCGTCACGCACAGCTTCATCCAGCGCGCACGGCACAGAAGCCGCGGAGGTATTGCCGTGCCTGTCCAGCGTGACGACGACATTGTCCATCGACATGCCGAGTTTTTTCGCTGTCGCGCTAATGATACGCAGGTTAGCCTGATGCGGCACCAGCCAATCGAGTTCTGAGCGATCCAGGTTATTAGCCGCCAGCGTCTCATCGACAATATGCGCCAGTTCAGTGACCGCCACTTTAAAGACTTCATTGCCCGCCATCGTCAGGTAAATCGGGTTATCCGGATTTACGCGATCGGCATTCGGCAGGGTCAGTAATTCACCGTAACGGCCATCGGCATGAAGATGAGTGGAGATAATACCCGGTTCTTCAGAAGCGCTCAGTACGGCCGCGCCTGCGCCATCGCCGAAAATAATGATCGTACCGCGATCGCCAGGATCGCAAGTGCGGGCTAATACATCGGAACCGACCACCAGCGCGTGTTTAACCGCGCCGGATTTAACGTACTGGTCGGCGATGCTTAACGCGTAGGTGAAACCTGCGCACGCTGCCGCGACATCAAACGCCGGGCAACCTTTAATACCGAGCATACTTTGAATCTGACATGCCGCGCTTGGAAATGCATGCGTTGCTGATGTGGTAGCCACCACAATCAAGCCAATTTGGTCTTTATCGATCCCCGCCATCTCAATCGCGCGATTCGCAGCGGTAAAGCCCATCGTCGCGACAGTTTCATTCGGCGCGGCGATATGGCGTTCACGAATACCTGTACGAGTGACAATCCACTCGTCAGAGGTCTCAACCATTTTTTCCAGATCGGCGTTAGTCCGCACTTGTTCGGGCAGATAGCTGCCAGTACCAATAATCTTCGTATACATGTACGCTCAGTCACTTTTCGGTTATATACCGTTACCTGTAAACGTCTGGCACGCTGGCGGCGCCGGGGAGACAGCGATATTATCTGTGCGCCCGCAGGTTTACGCCTTTGCCATCGTCCAGCGGTTCAAATCCGGCTGGGTATACAGATTCCAGGCGAGCGGCAATTCGCTGAGGAACTTGTCGCTGCACCGCCTGCACTGCCTGTTCAATCGCGACTGCAAATGCTCGCTGATTGGCCGCACCATGACTTTTTATCACCGTGCCGCGCAATCCTAACAGACAGGCGCCATTATACTGGTCGGGGTTGAGGTGACTGAATCGCCTCGTCAGGCTTTTTTGTAACCAACGTTTTAATAACAGCAGCCACCACGACCGTTTTTTCCCCTCGCCCTGTGATTTCAGCAGTGAAAGGAACATTCTGACAACCCCCTCCATCGTTTTAAGTGTGACATTGCCTGTAAAGCCGTCACACACCAGTACATCGGTTTTTCCCGTCAGTAACTCATTCGCCTCAAGGTAGCCGATGTAATTGATGGTTGGGACTGTTTTTAACATTAAAGAGGCTTCGCGAATACTGTCGAGGCCTTTGGTTTCTTCTTCCCCGATATTGAGTAGCGCCACGCGGGGATTTTTGATCCCGACGACCTCTTCCGCCAAAACGGCGCCCATCACGGCAAACTGCACCAGCATGGTACTGTCACAGTCGACGTTGGCACCCAAATCAAGCACTACCGTTTTGCCCTTTTGCTGGTGCGGTAATACCGTCACCAACGCCGGACGCTCAATCCCCTCAAGAGGCTTGAGCAATAATTTCGCCAGCCCCATCAGCGCCCCGGTATTACCGGCGCTAACGCAAGCTTCGGCTCGGCCTTCTTTCACAAGCTCCAGGGCCACACGCATGGATGTCCCGCGACTGGCGCGGATCGCCTGCGAAGGCCGGGCATCACTGGCAATAACTGACTGTGCAGGGATAATCTGCAGACGCGAACGTTGTTCAAAGTCAGCTTTGGCAAGTAATGGCGTGATAATATCGGGATTCCCGACTAAAAGAAGAGTGAGCTGCGAATTAGCGTTCAGTGCCTGCAATGCTGCAGGCACCGTCACGGAAGGACCAAAATCGCCCCCCATGACATCTAACGCCAGGGTTAGACGTGTCAAGGTATCGTCGCTGCCTGGTTCGGTGTTCTCCGCTTACGCGGAGAAATCCTCACTAAGCTTTATCACGCTTGTACTCTTCGGCTTTTACACCACAGGCACGCCTGTGATGCAAAAGGCATCGAGTATCGCGCGATTACTTAGCGATGACCTTACGGCCGCGGTAGTAACCGTCGGCAGTGATGTGGTGACGCAGGTGTTTTTCACCAGAAGTTTTGTCTACAGACAGGCTGGTGACTGCGGTCAGAGCGTCATGGGAACGACGCATGCCACGTTTGGAACGGGTTGGTTTATTCTGTTGTACGGCCATGGACCTTACTCCTCAATTACGGTTTATCCCTGCGTCCGCGGGGAAGACCTATTACTTACGCTTTAAGCTGGCTAATACGGCAAATGGGTTTGGCTTTTGCGCTTCATCAGGCAGTTCGCCAAAGACCATGTCCGCCTCGGACACTTCACAGTGTTCAGAATCATGCACCGGAACTACCGGCAAGGCGAGGATGATTTCATCTTCAACCGTCGCCAGCAGATCGATTTCGCCGAATTCGTTTACCTCAATCGGCTCATACGCTTCCGGCAGTGCTTCAGCCTGCTCGTCGGAACGGACAGGGCTAAAACAATACGTTGTGTGAACCTGATGGGTAAACGGTTTCCCGCAACGCTGGCATTCGAGCGACACCGTAACGACCGCATCGCCGGTTAAAACGGCGAGACGCTGGTTATCGATAGCGAACGACATGGAGCATTCCACATCACTGTCCACACTGACTACAGATTCGGCAACGCGCTCAACCTGATCGGGGGTATAGATACCCTGGTAATCAAGGCGTTTTTGAGCGGTACGAACCGGATCAAGAGTCAGGGGTAATTTTACCTTTTGCATAGGGCGCGCATATTAACTTCGTAACGTCATATAGTCAAAGAAAAAGGCAGCCTGCGGTTGCCTTTTGCCAATAATTCGCACACATTGCGGGTTACAGACTTATTTTCGCTCAAGACGAGTCAGTATGACAGGCTTGAAGACCGAAGAGCATAGTTTAAGATGGCTCTCATCATTACGCTATATCTGAGGGAAAAAATATGCCCCGTCTCATCCTTGCGTCTACCTCTCCCTGGCGTCGCGCGCTGCTGGAAAAGCTGACGATTCCTTTCGAATGCGCCGCGCCGGATGTTGATGAAACCCCCATGCCGGGCGAAGCGCCGCGTCAGTTGGTGCTGCGGCTGGCGCAGGCGAAGGCGCAATCGCTCGCCGCGCGTTTCCCGAATCATTTGATTATTGGCTCCGACCAAATTTGTGTTCTGGACGGTGAAATCACCGGCAAACCGCTGACGGAAGAAAAAGCGCGTCAGCAATTAGCCAAAGCCAGCGGAAATATTGTGACGTTTTATACCGGACTGGCACTGTATAACTCCGCCTCCGGGCACTTACAAACCGAAGTGGAGCCTTTTGACGTTCATTTTCGCCATTTAAGCGAAGCGGAAATAGACGACTATGTCCGTAAAGAGCATCCGCTGCACTGCGCGGGAAGTTTTAAAAGCGAAGGTTTAGGCATTGCATTATTTGAGCGCCTGGAGGGTCGCGATCCGAACACGCTGATCGGCTTGCCGCTTATTGCTCTGTGCCAGATGCTGCGACGGGAAGGCTTCAACCCGCTACTGCAGTAAACGGATATTCTGTAGGCTTTTCAAATACCGCTAAAAGCCGTTTCTGCACGTGTTGGTAGTTATCTCCCGTTTATTGGGGAGCAGTTTCGACCGCTTCCAGTTCTAACCAACTGGAAAGCGCTTGTTGTGAACAATTTAGCGCCTGCCGATCTTCACTCTCTTCGTGCGGGCCCGTTTCCTGGTCAATCCATTCACCGACCAGAAAAAAAGCATTGGTATTACGAACCGATGTACGGTGCGTTTTATCCCATAGGGTATCAACAGCGGTGTACGTGCGCGTTAATGAATTCCCCATCTCAGTTCAGTTTTGTAAAAACACATGTTCTCAATACTCGCCTGACGCGCTCTACGGCGTCAAAAGCGGCTTACAAACTTATTCTCGCGAGCAACTCTCAGGACGTTTACTGTCCTGAAACCTTCCCTTTGCGACTCGTTAAATTCCATCTCGCGATGAGTTTACGCCCCCCCTAACATTGCTTCACCTCACGACACATTCCTTTAATTAACGCCGCCAGCATCAGCCGCATCTTGTTGACTATTTATAAATTCAACCATCTGCTGCGTAAGATGGTTTATATCATTCTGCGTAATGAAAAAATTAACTTGTTGATCCTGAAAGTGTTCTTTTGCTGCCTGGTCGGCAAAAACCGCTTTTCCATTCGTTTCAAAGCGGACTTTATTTCCCTGTTTTTGCAGAAACTCGCCCATTGCGACCAGTTGGTCGAGCCGCTTTCCGCGCAGAAAATAATAGCGAGTCATCGTCTCATCCAGCGGTGTTACGGTTTTATTCCACGCAGCGTCAAAGACAGGCTTCACATCAGAGGGGAGCTTTAAAGCAGAATATTTTTTTCTGTTTTCACTACTCACATTTTTCAACCGAAGGATAAATCGATTGTTTACGTCACGAGCCACACGTAGCTCGTTCAGGAAAACCAGATTATCACGCTCAGACTGGATAACACCGGTGATCTTATCCTCCTGGCCGGTCTCATACACCACAGCAAAGATTTGCCCGTAGGCAGTTAATAGTACATCGTAGTCATCGGCGTAATGACCAAAAGCCTGACGTTGGGCTGGCGTCAACTCACAGACGCCCACCACGGGAGACGTAATGATTTGCGTATTCAAATACTCAACGAAAGCCCGTCGTGAACTATCGCCCTTCCCTTCGCAACCGGCCAACATCGCGATCACGAGCGGCACGATAACGTATTTTCCCCAACGCTGAGTAAATGAGCGCATCCAGCTAGTATTGGCCATCTGTTCGTCCTTAAACACGCCGAAATCCGGATCGCAAGAATAAACAGTACACAACGGTAAAAATGCGTCGGATACAGCAAAACAAAAATATTATGAGAAAAGTGAGATTCGGGCAGATAACCTGCCCGAGAGAGGAACTATTTTGCGTTACGCAGCACCTGCAGACAGCGCTTCAGGGCGTTATCCATGGGCGCTTCAATGCGCATGACATCGCCCGTTCCCGGATGTGTGAACTTCAGCACCGCGGCGTGCAGAAAGAGACGTTTAAGACCGGTTCCCGCTTCGGTAAGCTGTTGATCAAACTCACGGTCGCCGTAGCGATCGTCGAACGCAATAGGGTGACCGGCATATTGGGTATGTACGCGAATCTGATGCGTACGGCCCGTGACCGGGCTACAGCGCACCAGCGTGGCGAAGGCATAACGCTCTTCCACCTTGAAGCGCGTTTCTGACGGTTTACCTTCCTGGCTCACGCGGACAATGCGTTCGCCGCTTTGCAGAATGTTCTTTAATAATGGCGCCTGTACGGTTTTAACGTGCGATTGCCACTGGCCGCGCACCAGCGCCAGATAATCTTTCTGCATTCCCTTTTCGCGCAGTTGCTCATGCAGCGAACGCAGCGCGGAGCGTTTTTTCGCCACCAACAGCACGCCGGAGGTATCGCGGTCAAGACGATGCACCAGTTCCAGGAATCGCGCTTCCGGACGCAACGCCCGCAGCCCTTCGATGACGCCAAAACTTAACCCGCTCCCGCCGTGTACGGCGGTGCCGGAAGGCTTATTCAGCACCAGAATATGGTCGTCTTCATACAAAATGACGTCCGCCAACGCCGCCACTTTTTGCAAATGCGGCGACACGGCCTCTTCTTCGCGTTCAGCAACGCGAACCGGCGGAATGCGGACTTCATCACCCGCTTCCAGTTTGTATTCCGGTTTAATGCGTTTTTTGTTCACCCGCACCTCGCCTTTACGCAAGATGCGATAAATCATACTTTTTGGTACCCCTTTCAGTTGGGTGCGCAAAAAGTTATCAATGCGTTGCCCCGCTTCGTCAGCGGCGATAGCAACAATTTTTACGGATGGCGTTTCTGTTTTCATGGGGGGCGATTCTAAATAGCCTGTGAGATTCGCGCCACACATTTTTCTATGCTTATAGAGACGTCTACGCCAGTGGATGAACATTTTTCACTGCGGTTTTGCTGGTTATTAAAGCGATTGGCTCACGCTGGTGAAAAAACTGTGAGTAAGCGGGTGATAAATGGTAAAAGTCATCTTGCTATAACAAGGTTAGCAGTGGAATAATGATGCGGTTTCCGCACCGAAACTTGTTAAAACAAAAAGTTTAGCGGAATAACCCATTTTGTCTGACCGATCATCAACGCAGCAATGGCGTAAGACGTATTGATTTTTCAGACAGTTAGCGGGCTGCGGGTTGCAGTCCTTACCGGTAGATAGGATCTTCTCTGGAGAGTAATGCCCAGGCTGCTTCCCTGATAATTGCGCTGTGTTTCCGTATGAAATACAGGCAACCGACACTCTGCGCCTCTTTGAGCTGACGATAACCGTGAGGTTGGCGACGCGAAATAGTCACGAGGCCATCGGTTCATGCCCGGTAAGGCGTCACCATGCCCGCAGCTTAGTCGTCAACGTAAGAATAATGAGTAAGTTACGATGAAAAGAATGTTAATCAACGCGACTCAGCAGGAAGAGTTGCGCGTCGCCCTTGTAGATGGGCAGCGTCTGTACGATCTGGATATAGAAAGCCCCGGACACGAGCAGAAAAAAGCGAACATCTATAAAGGCAAAATTACCCGTATTGAACCGAGCCTGGAAGCGGCTTTTGTTGATTACGGCGCAGAACGCCACGGTTTCCTCCCGTTAAAAGAAATTGCCCGCGAATATTTCCCCGCTAACTACAGCGCTCATGGTCGCCCGAACATTAAAGACGTGTTACGCGAAGGCCAGGAAGTCATTGTTCAAATCGATAAAGAAGAGCGCGGCAACAAAGGCGCGGCGTTAACCACCTTTATCAGTCTGGCGGGCAGCTACCTGGTACTGATGCCGAATAACCCGCGCGCGGGTGGTATTTCCCGTCGCATTGAAGGCGACGATCGTACCGAGTTAAAAGAAGCGTTGGCCAGCCTGGAACTTCCTGAAGGGATGGGGCTTATCGTGCGTACCGCAGGCGTGGGTAAATCCGCCGAAGCGTTGCAGTGGGATTTAAGCTTCCGCCTGAAACACTGGGAAGCCATTCAGAAAGCCGCTGAAAGCCGTCCCGCGCCGTTCCTGATCCATCAGGAAAGCAACGTCATCGTACGCGCGTTTCGCGACTATCTGCGTCAGGATATCGGTGAAATCCTGATCGACAATCCCAAAGTGATGGAAATGGCGCGTCAGCATATCGCCGCGTTGGGCCGCCCGGATTTTAGCAGCAAAATTAAGCTATACACCGGTGAAATCCCGTTGTTCAGCCATTACCAGATCGAATCGCAGATCGAGTCTGCGTTCCAGCGTGAAGTGCGCCTGCCCTCCGGCGGCTCCATCGTCATTGACAGTACCGAAGCGTTAACCGCCATCGATATCAACTCCGCCCGCGCGACTCGCGGCGGCGATATCGAAGAAACCGCGTTCAACACCAATCTCGAAGCGGCCGATGAGATTGCCCGTCAGTTGCGTCTGCGCGACCTGGGCGGCCTGATCGTTATCGACTTTATCGATATGACGCCGGTACGTCACCAGCGCGCGGTAGAAAACCGTCTGCGTGAAGCGGTACGTCAGGACCGGGCGCGTATTCAGATTAGCCATATTTCCCGCTTCGGCCTGCTCGAAATGTCTCGTCAGCGCCTGAGCCCGTCGCTGGGCGAATCCAGCCATCACGTGTGTCCGCGCTGTAGCGGTACCGGCACCGTGCGCGATAACGAATCTCTGTCGCTGTCCATTCTGCGCCTGATTGAAGAAGAAGCGCTGAAAGAGAATACGCAGGAAGTCCATGCCATTGTTCCGGTGCCGATCGCCTCTTATCTGCTTAACGAAAAACGGACGGCAGTGAACGCTATTGAGACGCGTCAGGATGGCGTCCGCTGTGTCATCGTCCCGAACGATCAGATGGAAACGCCGCACTATTCCGTGCTGCGCGTACGCAAAGGGGAAGAAACGCCGACCCTGAGCTACATGCTGCCGAAGCTGCACGAAGAAGCGATGGCGCTGCCTTCTGAAGAAGAGTACGCCGAGCGTAAACGCCCGGAACAGCCTGCGCTGGCGACATTCGCTATGCCAGATGTGCCTCCGGCGCCGACGCCTGTCGAACCGGCGGTTAGCGTCGCCACGGCGAAAAAGGATAATGTTGCCGCCGCGCAGCCTGCCCAGCCGGGTCTGTTTAGCCGCTTCCTTAACGCGCTGAAACAACTGTTCAGCGGTGAAGAAACGAAAGCCGTCGAAACAGCCGCGCCGAAAGCGGAAGAAAAAGCGGAGCGTCAGCAGGATCGTCGCAAGCCACGGCAGAACAACCGTCGCGATCGTAACGAACGCCGCGACACCCGTGATAACCGTGCCGGACGTGACGGCGGCGAGAGCCGCGACGATAATCGTCGTAACCGTCGCCAGGCGCAGCAGCAAAATGCGGAAGCGCGCGATACCCGCCAGCAGGAAACGGCGGAAAAAGTGAAAACCGGCGATGAGCAGCAACAGACGCCGCGTCGCGAACGAAGCCGCCGCCGCAATGATGACAAGCGCCAGGCGCAGCAGGAAGTAAAAGCGCTTAACCGCGAAGAACAGCCTGTCCAGGAGACCGAGCAGGAAGAACGCGTTCAGCAGGTTCAGCCGCGCCGCAAGCAGCGTCAGCTTAATCAGAAAGTCCGCTTTACCAACAGCGCAGTGGTTGAAACGGTTGACACGCCGGTCGTCGTCGACGAACCACGCCCGGTTGAAAACGTTGAACAGCCCGTTCCAGCGCCGCGTACCGAGCTGGCGAAAGTTGATTTACCTGTCGTCGCCGATATCGCGCCGGAGCAGGATGATAGCGTAGAACCTCGCGATAATACCGGTATGCCGCGTCGCTCCCGCCGTTCTCCGCGCCACCTGCGCGTAAGCGGTCAGCGTCGCCGTCGCTATCGTGACGAGCGCTACCCGACACAATCGCCGATGCCGTTAACCGTCGCCTGCGCGTCGCCGGAAATGGCGTCCGGTAAAGTCTGGATCCGCTACCCGATTGTCCGTCCTCAGGAAACGCAGGTTGTTGAAGAGCAGCGTGAAGCAGATCTGGCGCTGCCACAACCGGTTGTCGCTGAACCGCAGGTTATCGCTGCGACCGTAGCGTTAGAACCACAAGCGTCGGTACAGGCGGTAGAAAACGTTGCCGTTGAGCCGCAGACCGTCGCCGAACCACAGGCGCCGGAAGTCGTCGAGGTCGAGACAACGCATCCGGAAGTCATTGCCGCGCCGGTTGATGAACAGCCGCAACTGATTGCCGAAAGCGATACGCCGGTGGCGCAAGAGGTTATTGCTGACGCCGAACCGGTAGCAGAAACCGCCGACGCGTCCATTACGGTGGCTGAAAACGTGGCTGATGTTGTCGTTGTCGAGCCAGAAGAAGAGACAAAAGCGGAAGCGGCTGTTGTGGAGCACACGGCAGAAGAAACAGTTATCGCACCGGCCCAGGTAGTGGAAAAGCCGCAGGACGTTGTCTGCGTTGACGACGATCATAACCACGCCAGCGCGCCGATGACGCGTGCGCCAGCGCCGGAATATGTGCCGGAAACCCCGCACCATAGCGACTGGCAGCGCCCTTCCTTCCACTTTGAAGGTAAAGGCGCGGCAGGCGGACACAGCGCTACACGTCATGCCAGCGCCCCGGCGACACGCCCACAGCCGGTAGAATGATGTAAATGCTGATACAAAGCCGACCGCCAGGTCGGCTTTTTTGTCTATGGAAAACCCCCAGCTAGGCTGGGGGTTCCGGAAAGCTTTCAGCTTTAAGCCAGTTATTAAAACCCCTTTTGATTTGTTAAAACATCTTGCGGTCTGGCAACTGCAAAAGTTCAACAAGAAATCAAAAGGGGGTCCCAATGGGGGACGAAAAGAGCTTAGCGCACACCCGATGGAACTGTAAATATCACATAGTTTTCGCGCCCAAATACCGAAGACAAGCGTTCTATGGAGAGAAGCGTAGGGCAGTAGGCAGCATATTAAGAAAATTGTGTGAATGGAAAAACGTACGAATTCTGGAAGCAGAATGTTGTGCAGATCATATTCACATGCTTCTGGAGATCCCGCCGAAGATGAGTGTGTCGAGCTTCATGGGATATCTGAAGGGTAAAAGTAGTCTGATGCTTTACGAGCAGTTTGGGGATCTAAAATTCAAATACAGGAACAGGGAGTTCTGGTGCAGAGGGTACTATGTCGATACGGTGGGTAAGAACACGGCGAAGATACAGGACTACATAAAGCACCAGCTTGAAGAGGATAAAATGGGTGAGCAATTATCGATCCCTTATCCGGGCAGCCCGTTTACGGGCCGTAAGTAACGAAGTTTGATGCAAATGTCAGATCGTATGCGCCTGTTAGGGCGCGGCTGGTAAGAGAGCCTTACAGGCGCATCAGAAAAACCTCCGGCTATGCCGGAGGATATTTATTATGCCCCTTACAGGGCGATGCCTCACCCCATGGCGTCTTTTAGTCACTCCAGGCGTTTATGAGATCGGGCGGGATAATACGTACGGATGGCGTCGCTACGGGCGCGACAATATGACCACTAACTCAATGACGACTAAAAAAATGCCCGCGCCGGGGTGGATGGCGCGGGCAGACAAAACATATCCAGTTTCGTGATATGTTTCAAAAAGAGGCGTTACCGGTTCAACTGGAAAAGCGACATTCCCTGCATGTCGGTAAACGTTTTATAGGACGCCTGTAATGCCGCCTGTTGCATGACGTAGGAGGAAATGACCGAGTTCCAGTCCACATCTACCAGGTTGCTCATCTGCAGTTTCTGTCCCAGCGCACGATCGCTTCCCAGTGAATCCAGCGTACTGAGTTCGCTCAGTTGCGTTCCCAGTTCCGCACGAACGGTCAGGACGTTATTAAGCGAATTTTTTAAGCCGCGATTGGTTTTATCAATGGCGGCAGCGGCCTTTTCTTTTTCCACGTCATTGCCTTCCACCGGGGTCTTGAGTGCGGCAATTGCCGTATCGAGCATGACAAACAGATTCTTTTCGGAGTCCGAGCCATCCGGTTCCGGCACCGCATTGCTGGTGATGCTATTAAAAATTTGCGCTCCCGTATGGCCAATTACCATCGTGCGTGCGGAATCCACCTGCTGGGTAACACTTTTCTCGCCGCCATGATAACCACCTGTCGCCTGGTCGAATGGCGCCGCTTCCGTTTTATACCCGGCAAAGATATAGCGACCATTGCCGTCAGTGCTGTTTGCCAGGTTCATCAGCTGATCGCGGATGCCCTGTAAATCCGTCGCCAGCGACGCGCGGTCATCGTCGCTTAACGTGCCGTTTCCGGCGTAGACGATTTTTTCCTGCGCGGTTTGAATCGCCGTCGTCACCTGACTGAGTACGCTTTCTTCCAGCGACACTTTTTGGGTGGCAAACGTACGCGCCAGGGCGTACTGGCTATTCTGCGCCTGCGCCTGAGAGAGTACTACCGCCTGCGACGCGGCGATCGGATCGTCAGATGGGTTGGTAACGCGCTTACCGGTAGACATCTGCTCGCCCAGCTTCATCCATTCGGCCTGAGAATTAGTGATGCCGCTCATATTTTGTTCGTACATCATCTGGGTACTGATACGCATGTCATCCTTCTCCTTTAGCGAATATTCAATAACGCATCAAACAGCGCATTCGCGGTCTGCAATACTTGCGCATTCGCCAGATAATACTGCTGATAACGCTGCAAATTGCCGTACTCTTCGTCGAGGTTAACGCCGGAAACCGACTGTTGCTGTTTATAAAGCTGTTTAACCACATTCGCCTGCGTGGTGCTGCTGGTTTTCAGCGTTGACGTTTTGTTACCCACATCGCTGACCAACGTGGCGTAAGCATCGTTAAAAGTTTTGTTGCCGCCCACTACATTGCTGTTTTGTAAGTCCAGCAATGCCTGACCATTGCGGTTATCGCTGTCGCCGGTATCCACGTCAGGATCGAGTTTTGACTCAGACGCCATCGCAATCTCGGCTTCATTCGTCACTTTAACGTTCATGTCGACGATAGCATTGCTGACCGGCTTGAGAAGAAAACTGTCGTTTTTCTGTGCGCCGGTCCCTACCGTCACTTTCAGACCGTCAATCTCCAGTTTTCCGTCAGCATCTTTTGTCGCCGTGAAGGTGGTGTTATCCGCAGTGCGAGTAACCTGCCAGTCTGTACCGTCAAAAACAATCTTATAATCCGTCGCCTGAACCTTCGTGCTGTCGACCACCTTAGCGGTTAGCGATACCGTTTTATCGGCATTATTACTGTTGCTATATACCACCGGCGAGCCAATGCTAAAGAAGTCTTTCCCTTTATTGCCGTCGGCGTCATAACCTTTGGTATGCTGCGCGTTAAACGCATCGGCAAACGCCAACGCCAACTGGCCCAGCGTATTACGAGTCTGATCCAGATCCTGAGAACGGAACGTCAGTAGCCCGCCGAGCGAACCGGTGTTCAGCAACTTTTCCGGAATTTCGATGTTACCGGCGGCCTCATCGACATAAGCGACAGTCGTTCGCGTCGGGTCGGCGCTGGAGGGAACCGCCGCCAACTGACGCGCCGTCGCCCCCTGCACCAGCGTATAGCCATTGGCCATCGTCAGGTTATAGGTGCCGCCGTCCTGTACACTCACCTCGACGCCAACGATCTTGTTAAGCTCGCTGACCAACTGATCACGCTGATCGAGCAGGTCGTTCGGCGATGCGCCCGCGCCTACGCCCGTCATACGGGAGATTTGATCGTTCAGGTTAGCTATCTGCTTCGCGTAATTGTTGATTTGCGCCACGCTGGAGCCAATCGCGATATTGACCTGTTTATCCTGATCGCGCAGATACTGATCGGTGGTTTTGAACTGGTTTACCAGCCCTTCCGCTTTACCAATCAGCGCCTGACGCGCCGCAGGATCTTCCGCATTACTGACTAACGTTTGCAGGCTGGTAAAAAAACTCTGCAACGAACCAGACAGTGAGCTGGATTTATCGGCCAGCAGGTTGTCGATTTTCGACATCTGTTCATAGCGCGTGGTCAAGCCGCTGCTCTGGTTTTGCGCGCCGCGTAGCTGATTAGTGATAAACGCATCATATTCGCGCTGTACGCCTGAAACGTAAACGCCATTACCTATCCAGCCGCCAGCCCCTAACGTACTGTTTGCCTGCGCCAGAATAGTTGTCTGCCGGGTATAACCCGCAACGTTATAATTGTTGATGTTATTACTGACCGTATTTAACGCGGCCTGCGCGGCGTTAAGTCCGCTCATGGCGTGATTAATCAAGCTGGACATGATGGTTCCTTTTAATCCTTCAATACTCGTTGTTATCGGCAGCGACTACGTGGACTTGAGCAATTTAAAAGAGATTGTCGAGATTCGCGCTGTAGGTTTTGCTGACCTTTTCACTCATCGCTTTCAACTGCTGAATCATGCTGGTCAATTTACGCGCGTAATTCGGGTCAGTGGCGTATCCGGCGTTTTGCAGAGCCACTGCGCCTTGCTCTGCCGTGGCGGCAGTGGTCACGGCAGCGTAGCGTGGGTTACGCGTTAACAGCGCGACATAATCCGATAACGCCTCCAGATACGAGCTATAGACGCGGAATTTCGCTTTCACTTTTTTCGCTTCGCCATTTTCGTATTCAGTGGTGGTGATTTCCGTCACCGGCCCTTTCCAACTGGCGGTCGCTTTCACGCCAAATACGTTATAGCTGGGTTCGCCATTCTCCCGCAGGATTTGCCGCTGCCCCCAGCCGGACTCCAGCGCCGCCTGCGCCAGAATCAGATGATGCGGCACCCCGCTTTGTTCGCTGGCCAGCCTCGCCGGGAGCGAAAGCCGGGCCAGAAAGTCTTTACTGTCGCCGGAGAGCGGCGCATCGCTGCTGTCCGGCGTTTTCGGTATGGCTTTGCGCACCAGTTGGGTCAGCGCCTGATTTTGATAGCTGTTTACCGTCTCCAGGGAGAATTTAAGCGGTACTTGCGGCGCATCATCTGCAGGCATCGTCTGCCCGCCCGTCATCTGTTTAACCATCATATCCGCCAGCCCCAATCCCTTACCGGCGGTCATCTGCTGGGCGATCTGCTGGTCATACATGCTGGTATACAGACGCGTCTGATCGCTGCTGAATAAACCATCTTTGGGTAAAGCCTCACGCATACTTTTCAGCATCATCTGCACAAACATCCCTTCCACCTGACGGGCCACAGGACGGATATTCGCCGCCGGGTCCTGGCCCGCTTTCGCTTTCAGTTCGTTCAGAGATTGCGCATCCCAGGCCGCGCTGGCCAGCAATTTACCGTCTCCGATCATCAGATGATTTCCAGTTTGGCGCGTAGACAGCCCGCGCTCTGCATGGACTGCAAAATCGACATCAGGTCCATCGGCGTCGCGCCAAGCGCATTCAGCGCACGCACTACGCTGTTCAGATTGGCGCTGGAACGCACGCTCTGTAGCGATCCGCCGCTCTGACGCAAATCTATCTGAGTCTGTGGCGTCACCACGGTCTGCCCGCCGCCAAATGGCGTATTCGGCTGGTTGACGTTGAGCTGGCGATTGACTGTCACTGACAAATTGCCCTGCGCCACAGCGCAGCTATCCAGCGTGACTTCCCGATTCATGACCACCGAACCGGTACGCGAGTTGATCACGACTTTTGCATCCTGCGGCGTCACGTTGACTTCCATATTTTGAATGTCCGCCAGAAAACGCACCTGCGAGCTGTTGCCGCTGGGCACGCGCACCTGTACCGTTCGCGCATCAAGCGCAGTGGCGCTGCCGTAACCGCGGGCGCGGTTAATGGCGTCGGTAATTTGCTGCGCCATCGTAAAATCTTCGTCGTTCAATTGCAGATTAATGGTGTTGCCAGCGCCGAACTGAGTCGGCAACTCGCGTTCGATAATCGCGCCGTTAGTGATGCGTCCGCCATTAAGCTGGTTAACCTGCACGCTACTGCCGCCTGCGGAAGCGCCCGCGCCACCGACCAGAATATTGCCCTGCGCCAGAGCATACACCTGGCTGTCCACCCCTTTTAACGGCGTCATTAATAACGTCCCGCCACGCAGACTTTTAGCGTTCCCCATTGAGGAAACGACGACATCGATCGTTTGTCCCTGTCGCGCAAAAGGCGGATACGACGCCGTCACCATCACCGCCGCCACGTTTTTCAACTGCATATTGGTGCCGGTGGGGACCGTAATCCCCAGTTGTGACAGCATGTTATTCAGCGTCTGGGTGGTAAATGGCGTCTGGGTCGTCTGGTCGCCCGTACCGTCCAGCCCGACCACCAGCCCGTAGCCGATCAGCGAGTTTTCCCGTACTCCCTGGACACTGGTCAGATCCCGGATACGCTCGGCGTGCGCCAGAGTGGCAACCAGTGCCAGAACGATTCCTGCAAGAGCTTTAAACACATACACCTCGCTTACATCGGCGACAAATTAAGGAAGAAACGTTGCAGCCAGCCCATATTTTGCGCTTCGTTAATATAGCCGTTCCCGACATATTCAATCCGCGCATCCGCCACCTGTGTCGAGGGAACAGAGTTGCTGCCGCTGATGGTGCGTGGATTTACCACGCCGGAGAAGCGGATGAATTCCGTTCCCTGATTAATCGCGATCTGTTTTTCCCCCACGACGTGTAAATTGCCATTGGCCAGAACCTGATCGACGGTCACGGTCAGCGTGCCGCTAAAGGTATTGCTGGCATTCGCGCCGCCTTTGCCGTTAAAAGAGTTGCCGCCGGAGGCCTCCATATCCGCGCGGGAATTACCGAATAATCCCTGCAGATAACGCGGTACCGTATCAAAACCAAAGCTGGTTTTGCCGTCGCGACTGGCATTTGCCGACGAGCTTTTACTGGCGCTGACGTTTTCCTGTAACACAATCGTGAGCGTATCGCCGATATTACGCGGTCGACGATCTTCAAAAAGCGGCTGATAGCCATAATTAATCGGCTGCGCAGACTGAAATATGGAGCCATTCGCCACCGGTACCGGGCCAGGTATCGGCTGCGCCGTGGTCGCCCCCTGCACGAGCGGTTTAGCGGGTATCCAGGCGCATCCTGTCAGCGTCGCGACCATCAGGGCCATAACTGGGTAAGCGTGAAGCGCGTATTTTTGCATTACCTTCATCTTCAAAATCAGGGAGCCGGTGGCGTATCCCCCACCGGCGGCCCCTTAGAGTTGCGTCAGTTTCTGCAGCATCTGATCGGTCGTCGATACTGCTTTACTGTTAATTTCATAGGCGCGTTGAACCTGAATCATATTCACCAGCTCTTCCGCCACGTTAACGTTCGACGTTTCGACATACCCTTGATACAACAACCCCGCGCCGTTGAGCCCCGGCGTGCTTTCGTTCGGCGCGCCGGACGATTGCGTTTCGATATAGAGGTTCTCGCCGATGCTTTCCAGCCCGGTGTCGTTCATAAAGGTGGTCAGGTTAAGCTGCCCGACCTGAACCGGCGCGGCCTGCCCCTGCTGGGTCACGCTGACCACGCCGTCGCGGCCAATCGTGATGCTTAACGCGTTGGCCGGAATGGTGATTGCCGGCTGCACCTGAAAACCGCCCGCCGTCACCAGTTGACCATTCTGATCCACCTGGAAAGAGCCATCGCGGGTATAAGCAGACGTACCGTCCGGCAGCATGACCTGGAAAAAGCCCTGCCCTTTAATCGCCACATCTTTACTGTTGTTGGTCTGCGACAGGTTCCCCTGACTGTGCAGACGCTCCGTGGCGACCGGACGCACGCCGGTACCGATTTGCAGCCCTGAAGGCAGCGTCGTCTGCTCGGACGACTGCGCGCCCGGCTGGCGGATGGTCTGATACAACAGATCTTCAAATACCGCGCGCTGACGCTTAAAACCATTGGTGCTGACGTTTGCCAGGTTATTGGCAATCACATCCATATTGGTTTGCTGCGCGTCCAGACCGGTTTTGGCGATCCATAATGAACTGATCATAAAATGTCCTGTATTAACTCATCGACAGCAGTTGGTTAGCTCGCCCTTCGTTCTCATCTACGCTGGTGATAACCTTCATCTGCATTTCAAAACGACGTGCGTTGGCGATCATGTCGGTCATGGCTTCAACCGGCTTGACGTTACTGCCCTCCAGCACGCCCGACATAATGCGAATTGACGGGTCGGCGGCCAGTACCGCCCCGCGTTCAGCCTGTGCCTCGGCGGTAAGGCGGAATAAACCGTCATCGCTCCGCTGCACCTCATTGCCTTCCGCTTTGACCAGCTTCAGTCGCCCAACGGGCGCCACCGTGTTTGGCGGGTCGCCGGGATTGAGCGCGGAGATCGTGCCGTCTGCCGCAATGGTGATTTCCGACCCTTCAGGAACGGTAATCGGGCCGCCTTCGCCGATAACCGGATGTCCCTGAATGGTTAACTGCCCGGTCGGACCCACCTGGATATTCCCGTTACGGGTATATCCTTCAGCGCCATCCGCCGCTTGCACTACCAGCCAGCCGTCCTGCTGTAACGCGACATCCAGCGGACGGGAGGTGTAGTCCAACTGACCCGGGGTCATATCCGCCCCGGGCGTCGACGCCGTAACCAGCGTGCGCGTTGCTAAAGAGAGGCCATCAACAGGCACCGCGCGTAACGCGTTAAGCTGCGCGCGAAAGCCCGGCGTTGAGGCATTAGCCAGGTTGCTGGCCGTTACCGCCTGCTGGTTAAGCGTCTGGCTGGCCGCCCCCATAGCGGTATAAATTGCGTGATCCATTAAGCTATCCCGTCAGGCGCTTAGCGCAGGTTAACCAGCGTATTGAGGATCTGGTCCTGAGTTTTGATGGTCTGCGCATTCGACTGGTAGTTACGCTGCGCGACGATCATATTCACCAGCTCTTTACTCAAATCCACGTTAGAGGCTTCCAGCGCGCCGTTCGTCAGCTTACCGAAGTTGCCGGAACCGGCAGTCCCCAGCAGCGCAACCCCGGAAGCCTGCGTCGCCGCCCAGACGTTATCGCCCTGGGATGCCAGACCTTCGTTGTTGGCGAAGTTAGCCAGCACAATCTGCCCCAGCACCTGCTCCTGCTCGTTGGAGTAGTTGCCAACCACGGTGCCGTCGTTGTTAATCTGGTAGCTCACCAGGTCGCCCGGCTTATAGCCGTTTTGATTGGTGGCGACGATGTTATTAGCCCCGGTGTTCTGCTGCATGGAGTTAAGGAAGCTGAGGGAGAAGGTGGCCGCTGTCGCGCCATTAATCGTACCGGTGGTGATGTTCACCGTACCGCCAGACTCCAGAATCCCGTTTTCATTGAATTTCAGCGTAGTGGACGCCGTTGTTGGCGCAGTGGCTGCAGGATCGCTGCTGTCATGGGTGTACACAGCCCATTCATTATCTTTGGTTTTCACAAAATAGACGTTCATGTCATGGGCATTACCCTGGCTGTCATAAACGGTGACGGTGCCTTTTTTGTTATACGAATCCGCATCACTCACGCTAAAGGGCGTTTTAGACGGTACAGGGTCCGTTGAGTTCAGGTTGATCTGCATTGACGCGGTGGTGGTCGATTTCGCCGCCATCAGCGTGTTCGGAATGGTGATCGGCGCAGGATTCGCCCCCTGCTGAATGGTCGGCGGCGTACCGGTGGCCGGATAGCCGGTCAACTGCATCCCCTGCATATTGACCAGGTTACGGTTCTCGTCCAGTTTGAACTGGCCGTTGCGGCTATAGAACACGGAACCGTTGCTGTCTACCAGGCGGAAAAAACCGTTCTGGCTAATCGCGACATCCAGCCCGCGCCCGGTGTTCGTTGTCGTACCGTCGGTAAAATCCTGGGTAATCCCCGCCACTTTTACGCCCAGCCCCACTTTGGAACCGGCGAACATATCGGCAAATGATGCCGTACCGGACTTAAAGCCATAGGTGGCGGAGTTGGCGATGTTATTACCGATAACATCAAGGTTGGTGGCCGCAGCGTTCAGGCCGCTAACCGCTTGAGAAAAAGACATGACTGACTCCTGATAAGTGTAAGGGCTTAGATTATTTGCCGAACTTCGTCGAGTGTGGTGGTGCCGTAGGTACCCAGATCCAACAGGTTGCCGTTACTGCCCTTCGTCACGCCCTGTACCAGAGCGAATTGCAGCGGCTGCGCCACCAGTTGCGTCCCGCCATTGCTGGCGGTAATCGCAATGTTGTAAGAACCATTCGGTACCGTTGTTCCGTCCGTTTGCTTACCATCCCAGGTAAAGGTGTGTACCCCGGCTCGCAACTCACCGATCTCCAGCGTCCGTACCACCCGGCCATCTTTATCGGTAATGGTTGCCGTCACTTTGTCCGCAGGCTGTTGCAATTCCACGCCAAACGGCGTCGTGGACGTCACGGCCCCTTCTTCCGCGCCTTTACCCGCCAGAATTGTGGTGCCAGGCACCATAACGCCATGTCCAATCAGCGTGGTCGCCTGTAGGGACTGACTATTATCGATTTGCCCGGAAATAGCCCCCAGCGTCGTATTCAGTTTTTCAATGCCGCTCACGGTACTGATTTGCGCCAACTGTGTCGTTAACTCATTATTTTGTAATGGGTTAGTCGGGTCCTGGTTCTTCAATTGCGCGACCAGTAAGGTCAGGAAACTGCTTTGCAGATCGGCAGCGTTGCTTCCGGTCATCGACCCGCTGCCGGTCGTCGTTTTGACGCCCGTGTTGGTCGGGTCATTCATATTTACGGCAATAGACATACGCGCCTCCTTTACTGGCCTAATGTCAGCGTTTTAAGCATCATGCTTTTTACGGTATTCAGGACTTCGATATTTGCCTGATAGCTGCGCGAGGCTGACATCGTGTTAACCATTTCGCCGACCACATCGACGTTGGGCATTTTGACGTAACCATTAGCGTCCGCCAGCGGGTTGCCTGGCTCATAAACCAGCTTTTCCGGTGCCTGACTTTCAATCACGCTGGCGACCTTTACCCCGCCAGTGGCTTGACCCGGCGCGGCGTCCACCTGAAAAACCACCTGTTTGGCGCGATAAGGCTGTCCGTCCGGGCCGGTGACGCTATCCGCATTCGCCAGGTTACTGGCCGCAACGTTCAACCGCTTGGACTGTGCGGCAAGCGCCGATCCGGCAATATCAAAAATGTTTAACAGCGCCACGAATTAGTTTCCTCCCTGTAGCACATTCATCATGCCTTTCAGTTGGCTACCCAGAACGGTAAGCCCCATCTGATATTTGAGACTGTTATCCGCAAACTGCGTACGTTCCCTGTCCATATCTACGGTGTTACCATCCAAAGAAGGCTGATCGGGTACGCGGTAAAGCAGATCCACTGCGGGAGAAGAGACCGCCTGGGCGGGAATATGGTGAGAGGAAGTCAACGTTAACGCGACGCCGCCGGTTTCTTCCCGTCCACGCACCATCACCTTTTTTAACTCACTGGCAAAATCAATATCGCGCGCCTGATACCCCGGCGTATCGGCATTGGCGATATTCGCCGCTAATATTTCCTGACGTTGCGCGCGCAGATTTAGCGCTTCCTGCTGAAATCGTAAGGCGGCATCGAGCCTGTCGAGCATATCTCCTCCGCAAATGGCAAAATTCAGCCGACAGCTTAAATGCCTTCACGCGCGCGTTATCGCCGGAATAAACGCAAAATGCGTCGCTATTTATTGCGTTGATGCTTGCTTCACACGGGTAGAATCCTGTCATGACATCAACCAGGGGGAAGTACCATGCAAACGTTAAAACGAGGATTCGCCGTGGCGGCTTTGCTGTTCAGCCCCCTGACAATGGCGCAGGACATCAACGCCCAGCTGGCCACGTGGTTTTCCCAGCGTCTGGCTGGCTTCAGCGACGAGGTGGTTGTCACGCTCCGTTCATCGCCCAATCTGCTGCCGAGCTGCGAGCAGCCAGCCTTCAGCATGACGGGCAGCGCGAAGCTGTGGGGCAACGTCAATGTGGTGGCGCGCTGCGCCAATGAAAAACGTTATTTGCAGGTGAATGTGCAAGCGACCGGCAATTATGTCGCCGTTGCCGCGCCCGTCGCGCGCGGCGGAAAATTGACGCCGGCCAACGTCACGCTAAAACGTGGCAGGCTGGATCAGTTACCGCCGAGGACGGTACTGGATATCCGTCAGATTCAGGATGCCGTCAGTTTGCGCGATCTCGCTCCCGGGCAGCCGGTACAGCTTACGATGATACGTCAGGCCTGGCGCGTCAAAGCGGGGCAACGAGTACAGGTCATCGCCAATGGCGAGGGGTTTAGCGTCAATGCGGAAGGTCAGGCGATGAATAATGCCGCCGTCGCGCAAAATGCGCGCGTACGCATGACATCGGGTCAAATCGTGAGTGGAACCGTCGATTCTGATGGGAATATTCTTATTAACCTATAATTGTGTAAAGATTTTGTCGCGGCTGCCGATGAGATATTCAACCATGATGGTAGCTGGCCGCTACAACGTAACCCTCGATGAGGATAAATAAATGAGCATTGACCGTACCTCACCTTTGAAACCCGTTAGCACTGTCCAGACGCGCGAAACCAGCGATACGCCGGTACAAAAAACGCGTCAGGAAAAAACGTCCGCCGCGACGAGCGCCAGCGTAACGTTAAGCGACGCGCAAGCGAAGCTCATGCAGCCAGGCGTCAGCGACATTAATATGGAACGCGTCGAAGCATTAAAAACGGCTATCCGTAACGGTGAGTTAAAAATGGATACGGGAAAAATAGCAGACTCGCTCATTCGCGAGGCGCAGAGCTACTTACAGAGTAAATAAGCGTATGACTCGTTTGTCAGAAATACTTGACCAGATGACCACCGTCCTGAATGACCTGAAGACGGTGATGGACGCCGAGCAACAACAGCTTTCCGTAGGCCAGATTAACGGCAGCCAGCTACAGCGTATTACAGAAGAAAAAAGCTCGTTGCTGGCGACGCTGGATTATCTGGAACAACAGCGCCGTCTGGAGCAGAACGCGCAGCGTAGCGCAAACGATGACATTGCAGAGCGCTGGCAGGCGATTACCGAAAAAACGCAGCATCTTCGCGACCTCAACCAGCACAACGGCTGGCTGCTGGAAGGGCAAATCGAGCGTAATCAACAGGCGCTGGAGGTGCTGAAACCTCACCAGGAGCCGACCTTGTACGGGGCTGACGGTCAGACTTCCGTCTCTCACCGCGGCGGTAAAAAAATTTCTATCTAATCATTGCCGGATGGCGACGTTGCGCCTTTCCGGCCTGAATGCCTTGTAGGCCTGATAGCACAGCGCTATCAGGCACTGAATTTACGCCGTCCGGCGAACAAACTCTTTCACTTTAAAGCCCAGCACGGCAAGCGCGGCGAAATAGGCCGCGATACCCGCGATCACTACCGCCATCAAACGCAGCAAACGCCATAGCATCGACCCTTGCGACCACTCCGGCATAATATGCAACACGCCGAACAATACGGCGGCCATCACCAGTACGGAAATGATCAGACGCATCAGGAACCACATCCAACCCGGTTGTGGCGTAAAGATATTCTGTTTGCGCAGTTGCCAGTACAGCAGCGACGCATTGAGACATGCCGCCAAACCAATAGAGAGCGACAGCCCGGCGTGTTTCAGCGGTCCAATAAACGCCAGGTTCATTAACTGCGTCATGATTAACGTCACTATGGCGATTTTCACCGGCGTTTTAATATCCTGGCGAGAATAGAAGCCCGGGGCCAGCACTTTTACGACGATCAAGCCAATCAGCCCCACCGAATAGGCGATTAACGCCCGCTGCGTCATCGCCGCATCAAAGGCGGTGAATTTACCGTACTGAAACAGCGAGACCGTCAGCGGCTTCGCCAGAATGCCTAACGCTACCGCGCTTGGCAACGCCAGTAAAAAGCACAAACGCAGCCCCCAGTCCATCAGGCGGCAGTACTCATCATGATTGCCGCTGGCAAAGCTTTTCGACAATGACGGCAACAGGATGGTCCCCAACGCCACGCCCAGCACGCCGGACGGGAACTCCATCAACCGATCGGCATAGTACATCCATGAGACCGAGCCGGAGGCCAGAAACGAGGCGAAAATGGTATTGATGATAAGGGAGATCTGACTGACGGAAACGCCCAAAATCGCCGGCCCCATCTGTTTGACCACCCGCATCGCCCCGGTGTCGCGAAAGTTAATGCGCGGCAGCACCAGCATACCGATCTTTTTCAAATACGGAAGTTGATACACCAGTTGCAGCACGCCGCCGACGGTGACTGCCCAGGCTAACGCCAGCACCGGCGGATTAAAGTATGGCGCGGCGAATAATGCAAAACCGATCATGCTGATATTAAGAAATGTCGGCGCAAAAGCGGGAATAGAGAAGCGATTCCAGGTGTTGAGAATGGCGCCAACCAGTGAAGCCAGCGAGATCAGCAGAATATAGGGAAACGTAATCCGCAGCAGTTGCGTCGTCAGCGCGAATTTATCCGCAGTATCGGCAAAACCCGGCGCGGTTACCATAATCACCCACGGGGCGGCCAGCATACCGGCCACCGTCACGACGGCCAATGCCAGCGTCAACAGGCCGGAAACGTAAGCGACAAAGATCCGCGTCGCTTCTTCACCCTGCTTGCTCTTATATTCCGCCAGGATAGGCACAAAGGCCTGAGAAAAAGCGCCTTCGGCAAAGATCCGGCGTAGTAAATTAGGGAGTTTAAACGCCACAAAAAAGGCGTCGGTCGCCATCCCTGCGCCAAAAATTCTGGCGACAATCGCATCACGGGCAAAGCCCAACACGCGTGAAAACATAGTCATCGAGCTGACGGCAGCCAGCGATTTCAATAAATTCATTTCTTTTGTATTCCAGACCCTGGCGTAAAACTCCTGCATGGCTGATCCATCGACCGGATAACGCAACTTCTGCCGTATCCGGCTGTATCACCGCGCCTGACGGCGACGTTAAAACGTCTTATCAGGCCTTACAGACTCCCCCACGGTTTGCCATTATTCACTGTGAAAAGAGGTATTGTGTAGAGTGGGCATATATACCCGCCATACTTCGAGCTGCATGTGCGTTAGCTTTTCTGCAACTCGAATTATTGAGGGTATAGTACCTGGATTACGATGAATTACTACCGCCAGATGTTACAGAGGGTTATTCGCTGATGGCGTCCCGCCACAGCGCCTCCACGACGCGCTGGGCCAAAATCGCCTGCTCCCCCGCCGTTTCCGGAACCGTCTGATTTTGTACGCAGTCAATGAAATGCCGCGCGCATCCGACAAAACCACGCTGTTCAAGCGTCGTTTGCCAACCCGGACTGGGTTTGATGAGAATACCCTGCCCGCGCTCTTCGCGCCATTCACGCATATCCGTCACGTCATACAGCCCGCCGTCGGTGACGGCCTGGACCGATTCACGCTGACTTCCGGCGCGCCGGTGCATACTGGTGGTAATTTGTAGTTTGTCGGCGGAAAAATGATGTTCCGCATAGCACATTTCGCCGGACTCGCTGGTGAGCAACGTGCCGCTGGCAAGGCGCGCCTCGCCGCCCGCCAGCCACAGAGCGGTATCCACGACATGCAGATAGTCATCGAGCAAAGTAAAACGTAAGTCGTGCGGCCCGACGCTATCGGTACGATGTTTATCCATACGCAGTGACGCCGCAGTGCCGAGGCGCGTCTTCAGTTCGCGGTACAGCGGCGCGAAACGGCGATTAAAGCCAACCATCAGCGTCAATTTTTTTTGCGCCGCCAGCGCCACCAGCCGTTCGGCATCACGTAGATTTTCCGCCAGCGGTTTATCCACGCAAACATGCACGCCGGCATTGAGAAGTTCGCTGACCACGGCATAATGGCTTGCGGTACTGGAGTGGACGAAGACCGCATCGCAGCCGGACGCTAAATTCGCCAGCGAATCCACATACGGTATGCGCCAGCTTTCGCAGATACGTAAGGCTTTATCCCGCGAAGGAGACCAGGCGCCCTGTAGCGTCCATCCGGCGGTGTTGGTTAATACCGGCAGCCAGGCCTTCTGCGCAATACCGCCTAACCCAACAATGCCAATCCGTAATGTTCTCACATTACTCTCCCAGGTGAGCTAACAAAGAATCCAGCCGCTGCTTTAACTCCGCCACTTCGCTTTCCAGCGCTTCGACGCGCGACTGAAGATCGCCCGACGCACTTTCCGGCGCAGACGTCTGGAGAGACAGTTCATCGACGTCGCCGCAAAAAAGGTGCATATAACGGCTTTCGCGCTTACCCGGTTCACGCGCCAGACGGACGACATACGGGCCGTCCTCACGACTGGCAAGCCGTTCCAGCGTGGATTCAACTTCCGCCATATCGCTGAATTCATGCATCCGCGACGCCCGGCTACGCAACTCGCCGGGCGTTTGCGCGCCGCGCAGCAGCAGCGTAGTGACAAGCGCCACTTCCGCCGCGCTAAGTTTCAGATCGCCAAATTCGGAATTACAGAAACGCTGTTCATATTTGGTGACGCGATTGCCAAACCCGCTGACCGTACGCAAAAAGTGGCGTTTCACCAGGTTATCGAGCTGTTCTTGTACCTCTTGTTCCGTCAGGTTCATCACCGGTTCACGGTTGGTTTTCTGATTACAGGCTGTCACCACCCCGTTGACGGAAAGCGGATACTGTTCCGGCGTTGTCACCTGCTTTTCCAGCAGACAGCCAATCACTCGCGCTTCAGTGGCGGTTAATTCATATTTCATCGTTTTCTCCCTTTGCCTCTCATTCCGTAAGCCGCTCAACGCCCCGGCGTCCATAACGGCGTGGTTAACGCCGTCAGGACATGGTCGCGCCATTGTCCATCAATCAACAGGTAATCTTTCGCATAGCCTTCTTTCTCAAAGCCAAGCCGCGCCAGCAACGCGCCGCTACGTTTGTTGTGCGGCATATAGTTCGCCATGATACGGTGGATATGCTGAGTGCGCTGCATATAGCGAATCGCAGCGGTTAAGGCTTCAAACATCAGCCCCTGCCCCTGCCACTTCTGCGCAATGGAATAGCCCAGATAACAGGCATGAAAAGAACCGCGCACCACATTGGAAAAATTCGCCACGCCGATAATTTCTTTTTCTTCCGGATCAAGTAGCGCGAAATAGAAGGCGGAGCCCTGTTTGTGAAATTCACCGATCATTCCCAGACGCGCCTGCCATCCTGAAGGATAACAATGACTTTCATCACGGACCGGTTCCCAGGGTTTTAAAAAATGACGATTTTCCGCGTAATAATCGGCCAGACGCCAGGCATCACGCTCATGCACTAAACGTACCACCAGACGATCGGTGGTTAAGCGCACTTTTGGCACGTTACTACGATAGCCAAACATTCTATACCTACTCCTTCCTGTAACGTCTTCAGCACGCCAGTAACATTACTATACCTGCGCAACCAAGCTCTGTGAAAAGCGCAAATCGTCATTTTTTGAATTGCTGCCACATTTTGATGAAAACTCTCGATTAAAAAGGACTTTTGATAAAAAAATATTGTCCCGCTAACGGTAGGAAAAAACGAAACGCCGCCGCAGAATAGAAGACGCTCATCTTTTATTTCCCGGGAGGGGAAATGTCGCGCGTCTCGCAGGCGAGGAACCTGGGTAAATATTTTCTTCTCATCGATAACATGTTAGTGGTGCTGGGTTTTTTCGTCGTCTTCCCGCTCATCTCTATTCGCTTTGTCGATCAAATGGGGTGGGCTGCCGTAATGGTAGGGATCGCGCTCGGCCTGCGCCAGTTTATTCAACAAGGTCTGGGCATTTTTGGCGGCGCCATCGCCGATCGCTTTGGCGCGAAACCGATGATTGTCACCGGTATGCTGATGCGCGCCGCAGGCTTTGCCACCATGGGTATCGCGCATGAGCCCTGGCTCTTGTGGTTTTCCTGCTTTCTTTCCGGTCTCGGCGGTACGCTTTTCGACCCGCCGCGTTCAGCGCTGGTGGTCAAATTAATTCGTCCGGAGCAACGGGGCCGCTTCTTCTCTCTGTTGATGATGCAGGACAGCGCGGGCGCGGTGATTGGCGCGCTGCTGGGAAGCTGGTTGCTACAATACGATTTTCGCCTGGTCTGCGCGACAGGCGCTATTTTGTTCATATTATGCGCCCTTTTCAATGCATGGCTGCTTCCGGCCTGGAAGCTATCAACGGTCAGAACGCCGGTGCGTGAAGGAATGCGCCGCGTCATGAGCGATAAAAGGTTTGTCACCTACGTGCTGACGCTGGCGGGCTACTATATGCTGGCGGTACAGGTCATGTTAATGCTGCCGATTATGGTAAACGATATCGCCGGTTCGCCTGCTGCCGTGAAATGGATGTATGCTATTGAGGCGTGTCTCTCGCTGACGTTGCTCTACCCGATTGCCCGCTGGAGCGAAAAGCGTTTTCGGCTGGAGCATCGGCTGATGGCCGGTTTGCTCGTCATGTCGCTGAGCATGCTCCCCATCGGGATGGTGGGCAATTTACAGCAGCTTTTTACGCTTATTTGCGCTTTCTACATCGGCTCGGTTATCGCCGAACCGGCGCGCGAAACGCTCAGCGCGTCGCTCGCGGACGCGAGGGCGCGGGGAAGCTATATGGGCTTTAGCCGTCTGGGATTAGCCATTGGCGGCGCGATTGGTTATATCGGCGGCGGCTGGTTGTTTGATATGGGTAAAGCGTTTGCGCAGCCTGAACTACCGTGGATGATGCTCGGTATTATCGGTTTCATCACCTTTTTGGCTTTAGGCTGGCAATTTAGTCATAAACGCACGCCGCGCCGGATGCTGGAACCCGGCGCCTGATTTGATACCTGTCGCTATCTCCTCCATACTGGTCAGATACCGGCAGTCAAATGGAGGAGAAACGTGAAGCTTTATATTTACGATCATTGCCCTTTCTGCGTTAAAGCCCGCATGATTTTCGGCCTGAAGAACATCCCCGTTGAACTTAACGTGTTACAAAATGACGACGAGGCGACGCCCACCCGGATGATTGGTCAAAAGATGGTGCCCATCCTGCAAAAAGATGATAGTCGCTACCTTCCTGAAAGTATGGATATTGTACATTATGTCGACAACCTCGACGGCAAACCGCTGTTAACCGGGAAACGCAATCCAGCCATTGAAGAGTGGTTGCGCAAAGTTAACGGTTACGTTAATCAGCTACTGCTGCCGCGATTTGCAAAATCCGCTTTCGATGAATTTTCTACCCCTGCGGCGCGCCAGTATTTTATCCGCAAAAAAGAGGCCTCATCTGGCAGTTTTGACAACCATCTTGCGCACTCTGCCGGACTGATTAAAAAGATCGGCGATGATTTACGTTTGCTGGATAAACTCATCGTACAGCCTAACGCCGTTAACGGCGAATTATCGGAAGATGATATTCATCTGTTTCCGCTTCTGCGTAATCTGACGCTGGTCGCCGGTATCCACTGGCCGACAAAAGTCGCGGACTATCGCGATAATATGGCGAAGCAGACGCAAATTAATTTACTCTCCTCAATGGCTATCTAACTCCCGCCAGGCGGCAACCCTTTCTTGCCGCCTTTTTCAGCTTTTTCTAGTGGCACCATGTCCGCTGGCGCGACATGCTGCTTTGTGTCAAGATTAGGGCACAGGCAACATGCTAAGGAACGCCATGAAAAAGTTTTTTTTTGCCGCTGCGCTGGTAGTTAGCGGCCTGTTAGTGGGTTGTAATCAACTTACGCAATACACCATTAGCGAACAAGAAATCAATCAAGCGCTTGAAAAACGGAATAATTTCTCAAAAGATATTGGTCTGCCCGGCATTGCCGACGCGCATATCGTATTGACTAACCTTGTCAGCCAGATTGGTCGGGAAGAACCTAATAAAGTCACCCTTACTGGCGATGCCAGGCTGGATATGAATTCCCTGTTTGGCAGTCAAAAAGCGACGATGAAACTCAAGCTAAAAGCCCTGCCGGTCTTTGATAAAGAAAAAGGCGCCATCTATCTTCAGGAGATGGAAGTAGTAGATGCCACCGTGACGCCGGAGAAAATGCAATCGGTGCTACAAACGCTCCTGCCCTATTTAAATCAGTCTTTACGTAGCTACTTTAACCAGCGGCCCTCTTACGTGTTGCGTGAGGACAGCAGTAAAGGCGAAGCGTTAGCGAAGAAACTCGCGAAAGGCATTGAAGTTAAACCTGGTGAAATCGTTATTCCTTTCACCAATTGATTTCGGAGGGCGCGCTCGCGCCCTTTTTTTACGTGCAAACGAAAACGTTTCCGCTTATCCTTTGTTTCCGGCAAAAAGACTATTCCTCAGCCGGAGCTTATTAATGACTGCACCATCCCAGGTTTTAAAGATCCGCCGCCCGGACGACTGGCACGTTCACCTTCGCGATGGCGACATGTTAAAAACGGTCGTACCCTATACCAGCGAAATTTATGGTCGCGCTATCGTGATGCCGAACCTGGCGTCCCCCATCACGACCGTTGATGCAGCGATCGCCTACCGCCAGCGTATTCTCGATGCGGTGCCCGCCGGGCATGATTTCACGCCGTTAATGACCTGCTATTTAACGGATTCGCTCGATGCCGATGAACTGGAGCGTGGTTTCCATGAAGGCGTATTTACTGCGGCTAAGCTTTACCCGGCCAATGCCACCACTAACTCCAGTCATGGCGTAACGTCAGTCGACGCTATCATGCCGGTACTGGAGCGGATGGAAAAACTCGGAATGCCATTGCTGGTCCACGGTGAGGTGACCCATGCGGAGGTTGATATCTTCGATCGCGAAGCGCGTTTTATCGACACCGTAATGGAACCGCTACGCCAGCGTCTGACCGCGCTTAAAGTGGTCTTTGAGCACATCACGACCAAAGATGCCGCGCAGTATGTCCGTGACGGCAACGACAACCTGGCGGCTACCATTACGCCTCAACATTTAATGTTTAACCGTAATGATATGCTGGTCGGCGGCATTCGTCCTCACCTGTACTGTCTGCCGATTCTGAAACGCAATATTCACCAGCAGGCGTTACGCGACCTGGTTGCCAGTGGTTTTACGCGCGCCTTCCTGGGGACGGATTCAGCGCCGCATTCACGTCATCGTAAAGAGACCAGTTGCGGCTGCGCCGGTTGTTTCAACGCCCCCTCCGCCCTTGGCAGTTATGCCGCCGTGTTTGAGGAAATGAACGCGCTGGCGCACTTTGAAGCGTTCTGTTCACTGAATGGCCCGCAATTCTATGGCCTGCCGGTGAATACGGGGTGGGTGGAACTGGTTCGCGATGAACAACAGGTACCGGAAAATATCGCGCTGGCTGATGATTCGCTGGTGCCTTTTTTAGCGGGTGAAACAGTACGCTGGTCAGTAAAAAAATAAAAAATGCGCTTACCTGTTGCTATATATTGGATTTAACTGTATATATATCCAGTATATTCAACAGGGGGCCATTATGCGTATTGAAGTCACTATAGCCAAAACGTCACCTCTGCCTGCCGGTGCGATTGATGCGCTGGCGGGCGAACTCTCCCGTCGTATTAGCCATCATTTTCCTGAGAACTTGGGTAACGTCACCGTACGTTACGCTACCGCCAACAACTTGTCCGTCATTGGCGCATCAAAAGAGGACAAAGAACGCATTAGCGAGATTCTCCAGGAGACCTGGGAGAGCGCTGATGACTGGTTCATCAATGAATAAAAAATGATATGCAGTGATGTATGTTTGCCGGGTCGCCCCGGCTTTTTTATTTGCGCAACTGATGAATATTTCGCCTGACCCTCAAAATAATTGCACAACATCCTAAAAAAATATGAATGAACTGCCGCTTTATTGTTCATATAATTCTTAAAAAGAGAAATTTATCCTCCGGTCTCTTTAAAAACGCAGTGAATAGCCTTATTAATTGGTATACTGAAGTTGCTTCAGAAGAAAAACACGCATTGAACCTCGAGAACCGTTGTCTTATAACACGTACCAAGGGGGCATGATGGAAAAGAATAATGAAGTCATTCAGACCCATCCGCTTGTAGGATGGGACATCAGCACCGTCGATAGCTATGATGCGCTGATGCTGCGTTTACACTACCAGACCCCAAATCGTCCGGAACCGGAAGGGACTGAAGTTGGTCAAACGCTCTGGTTAACGACAGATGTAGCCAGGCAATTTATTTCAATATTAGAAGCCGGCATCGCCAAAATAGAATCAGGTGATTACCAGGAAAACGAGTATCGTCGCCATTAGCGTGACGCGCTCCCCCTCTCTCAGGCACCGTAAGGTGCCTCACTTATTTCTGGCTTGTATATCTCAGCGCAGTTATTTACCCTGAAATCATCGCGATAGCAGAGAGAAGCTGATGAAATACGACCTTATTATTATCGGCAGCGGTTCGGTTGGCGCCGCCGCTGGTTATTACGCCACCCGCGCCGGGCTAAAGGTCCTGATGACCGATGCGCATATGCCGCCTCATCAACAGGGCAGCCACCACGGCGATACCCGACTTATCCGCCACGCTTATGGTGAAGGCGAAAAATATGTCCCACTGGTGCTTCGCGCCCAGGCGCTTTGGGATGAACTCTCCACACACAATGAAGAGCCTATTTTTGTCCGCTCCGGCGTCGTTAACCTCGGCCCGGCCGATTCCGCTTTCTTAGCCAACGTCGCACGAAGCGCACAACAGTGGCAATTGAACGTCGAGCGCCTGGACGCGACGGCCCTCATGACGCGCTGGCCGGAAATTCGCGTGCCCGATAATTATATCGGGCTGTTTGAAGCTGACTCCGGTTTCCTGCGCAGCGAATTAGCCATTACCACATGGCTTCGTCTGGCCCGAGAAGCAGGCTGCGCACAGCTATTTAACAGCCCGGTAAGCCATATTCACCATGATGATAACGGTGTGACGATAGAGACGAGTGAAGGCTGCTACCACGCCAGCAAGGCGCTGATTAGCGCGGGCACCTGGGTCAAAACGCTGGTACCGGAGCTGCCCGTTCAGCCCGTACGTAAAGTTTTTGCCTGGTTTAAGGCGGATGGACGTTACAGCACTAAAAACCGCTTTCCGGCCTTTACCGGCGAAATGCCCAACGGCGATCAATATTACGGCTTCCCGGCGGAGAACGACGAGTTAAAAATCGGCAAACACAATGGCGGACAGCTAATACAGGCTCAGGAAGAGCGCAAGCCCTTTGCCGCCGTTGCCAGCGATGGCGCGGAAGCATTTCCTTTCCTGCGTAACGTACTGCCGGGTATCGGCGGTTGTTTACATGGGGCGGCATGTACCTATGATAATTCGCCGGACGAGGATTTTATTATCGATACGCTGCCTGGCCATGAGAACACGCTTGTCATCACTGGACTCAGCGGACATGGTTTTAAATTCGCCCCGGTGTTAGGAGAAATCGCTGCGGATTTTGCGTTGGGAAAAACATCCTCCTTTGATCTGACGCCGTTCCGGCTTTCCCGTTTTAGCCAATAATTTGTCGGCCCCGTAAAGGGGCTGTTTATTAAGGTAAGCTATGCGCCGTCTCTTTCATTTTCTGATGAATAATATTCGCGAACATTTCATGCTTTACGTTATTCTTTGGTCACTGCTGGCGGTGATGGATATTGTTTATCTCCTTTTCTTCTGATTGCTTTTCATTGACGTTAACTGACACTTCCTGAAAATTCCTCACTTTTTATTTCATAACGTTGAAGCACGGCAATAATGCCAGTTCCTGCCGTTGCGCGGTTACAGGAGTGAAATATCTCGAAACTTCTGAAGCTGAACCGCAAACAACATCAAAATTATTGAAATAAAAATAAATATCATTCAAATTCTTATTTATAAGTTGCATTCGGCGCTTTTCCACGCCATTTTCATTCTCTCGTGAAATATTCATTGGTGTGTTTATGCAATTTAAAAATACTCCACAGCGTTATGGCGTGGTTTCCGCCGCGCTCCACTGGCTGACCGCCCTGGTGGTCTATGGCATGTTTGCGTTGGGTTTATGGATGGTCACGCTCAGTTATTACGACGGCTGGTATCACCAGGCGCCAGAAATACATAAAAGTATTGGCATGTTACTGATGATGGCGCTGATCGTGCGTATTATCTGGCGGCTTTATTCGCCACCGCCCGTTGCGTTGACCAGCTATTCCCGTTTAACGCGCGCTGGCGCCGCCGCGGGTCATCTTCTCCTGTATCTCCTGCTCTTTGCGATAATCATTAGCGGCTACCTGATTTCCACCGCCGACGGTAAACCGATTAGCGTCTTTGGCTGGTTTGAGATTCCGGCCACGCTTACGGACGCGGGCGCGCAGGCTGACATCGCCGGAACGCTGCATCTGTGGTTTGCCTGGTCGCTGGTCATTATCTCGCTCTCGCATGGGGTTATGGCGCTAAAACACCATTTCATCGATAAAGACGACACACTGAAACGTATGACAGGAATGTCGTCATCTGACTATGGAGCTCAAAAATGAAAAAAAACCTGCTGGGATTCACCCTCGCATCCTTGTTATTCACGACCGGTTCCGCCGTGGCGGCGGAGTATAAAATTGATAAAGAAGGCCAACATGCGTTCGTCAATTTCCGCATCCAGCATCTGGGCTACAGCTGGCTATACGGCACCTTTAAAGATTTCGACGGCACGTTCACTTTTGACGAAAAAAATCCGTCGGCAGACAAAGTGAACGTGACCATTAACACCAATAGCGTCGACACTAACCATGCCGAACGTGACAAACACCTGCGTAGCGCGGAATTTCTTAATGTTGCGAAATTCCCGCAGGCAACCTTCACCTCTACCAGCGTGAAAAAAGAGGGCGATGAACTGGATATTACCGGCAATCTGACGCTCAATGGCGTGACTAAACCGGTAACGCTGGAAGCGAAGCTGATGGGCCAGGGCGACGATCCGTGGGGCGGTAAGCGCGCGGGCTTTGAGGCCGAAGGAAAAATTAAGCTGAAGGATTTCAATATAACTACCGATCTCGGCCCGGCCTCACAAGAGGTTGAGCTTATCATCTCAGTAGAAGGCGTTCAGCAGAAGTAACGCCTGGCGAAATGCCGGATAGCGGCCTTTACGCTGCTATCCGGCAAAATATTACTCAGCCGGATCGGGAATGCTCAGTTTGCTATTAAGCCGACCACGCGATTTATTAAAAATTTTGTTGCCGTTCTCGCGACCCGCGCGACGTCGGCGCTGTTCTTCCTCCGGCAAGGCCAACTCTTCACAGCATTGTTCACTACAGCAGCCGTTAAATTTACTGGCGCACTGCGGACACTGGATAAACAGCAGATGGCAACCGTCGTTTTTGCAGTTGGTATGGCTATCGCAGGACGCGCCGCACTGATGGCAATGCGCGATAACCTCATCCGAGATTCGTTCGCCCATTCGCTCATCAAATACAAAATTTTTGCCGATAAAGCGAACGGGAAGCCCCTGCTCGCGCGCGCGACGGGCGTATTCAATGATGCCACCCTCAATATGCCAGACTTTATTGAAACCGTTGTGTTTCATCCAGGCGCTGGCTTTCTCACAACGAATACCGCCGGTACAGTACATCACTATCTTTTTATCTGCATGTTCCCGCAGCATTTCAACCGCTTTTGGCAACTGTTCACGAAACGTATCCGCCGGGATTTCCAGAGCATTTTCGAAATGGCCGACTTCATACTCATAGTGGTTGCGCATATCAATAAAGACCGCGTCAGGATCGTCCAGCATCGCATTCACATCTGCCGCCTTCAGATAATCGCCGACATTACTGGCGTCAAAACTCGGATCGTCAATACCGTCAGCGACGATACGGTCGCGAACTTTCATACGCAGCACCCAAAATGACTTTCCGTCATCCTCCAGCGCGATATTTAAACGCACCCCGTCCAGCGCGGGGTCGAACGTATAAAGCTGTTGACGAAAGGTCTCGACCTTGCTTTGCGGCACGCTGATTTGCGCATTGATGCCCTCATGCGCCAGGTAAACGCGACCAAAAACGTCCAACGCCGTAAACATCTGATACAACGCGTCCCGCGTCTGTTGCGGCGAGGCGATAGTGAAATATTTATAAAAAGAAATTGTCGTACGCGGCTCGCTTTCCGCCAGCATTTTGGCTTTCAGCTCGTCATTAGAGATGCGGTTGTGTAACACTGGCATGGTGTACGTATCCTGCAATCAGCAAAAAATAAAGTGGGCAGGCATGATAAGGCAAGTCTCGCCAATTTACATCCACACATTTTGCGCTACATTTCCTGCTTTACACTAAATAATTAACAACAATTGTCGATTTAATCGCCACTCTCCTGCTACATATTTTTGCTCAACGCAAAAAGATGCGAGAATACGGGGAATTGTTCGTTGAAAGACAGGATAGAAATGACGAAGTTGCCTAAGTTCTCCGTGGCCTTACTGCACCCGCGCTATTGGTTAACCTGGTTGGGTATAGGCGCGCTTTGGTTGGTCGTGCAACTCCCCTACCCGGTCATCTATAAATTGGGTTGCGCATTGGGCCACCTGGCGCGACGCGTAATGAAACGCCGCGCAAAAATCGCCTATCGCAACCTTGAATTATGCTTTCCGGAAATGAGCGCGCAGGAACGCCACACCATGGTGGTCAAAAACTTTGAATCCGTCGGTATGGGCGTGATGGAAACCGGCATGGCCTGGTTCTGGCCCGATCGGCGAGTGAACCGCTGGATGGAAGCGAGCGGTCTGGAGCATATCCGTGAAGTTAAGGCGCAGGGGCTGGGGTTCATTCTGGTAGGAATACATTTTCTTACCCTTGAGTTTGGCGCCCGCATGTTTGGTATGCATAACCCGGGGATCGGAGTTTATCGCCCGAATGATAATCCGTTGCTCGACTGGTTACAGACCTGGGGACGCTTACGCTCCAATAAATCAATGTTGGATCGCAAAGATCTGAAAGGCATGGTTAAGGCATTGAAAAGCGGCGAATTGATCTGGTATGCGCCGGATCACGATTATGGCCCGCGCGCCAGCGTTTTTGTACCATTATTCGCTGTCGACCAGGCTGCCACGACCTCCGGTACCTGGATGCTCGCGCGCATGTCTAAAGCCTGTATTATCCCCTTCGTGCCTCGCCGTAAACCCGATGGAAAAGGCTACGAACTGATCATTCTTCCTGCGGAATATTCGCCTCCGCTGGAGAACGCAGAAGCGACTGCCGCATGGATGAATAAGATTGTTGAGCAGTGCATTATGATGGCGCCAGAGCAGTATATGTGGTTGCATCGCCGCTTTAAAACTCGCCCTGAAGGCGTACCGTCGCGCTATTGACAGGATTGCAGCCGTCAGGCTGCAATTTTTCCCCTCTTTTAGCTTTAAAAGCTCCCCACATTGCGAGGCTGGTAAGGTCGGCGCATAATTATAATTAGTACGCTCATAATTAAATTGATGATAGCGCAAACCGCGCATCATACTGTGGAACGCTATGTCACCCTCTGATGTCCCCATAAACTGGAAACGCAATCTAACCGTTACCTGGCTGGGCTGTTTTTTAACCGGCGCGGCATTCAGTCTGGTCATGCCTTTTCTCCCTCTCTACGTTGAGCAACTCGGCGTAACAGGCCATAGCGCGCTCAACATGTGGTCCGGGCTGGTCTTTAGTATTACGTTCCTCTTTTCAGCTATCGCTTCCCCTTTTTGGGGCGGCCTGGCGGATCGTAAAGGACGTAAGATCATGCTGTTGCGTTCCGCTCTCGGCATGGCCATTGTGATGCTGTTAATGGGCATGGCGCAAAATATCTGGCAATTTCTGATCCTCCGCGCGTTATTAGGCCTGCTGGGCGGATTTATTCCCAACGCCAATGCGCTCATCGCCACTCAGGTGCCACGCCATAAAAGCGGCTGGGCGTTAGGGACGCTCTCTACTGGCGGCGTCAGCGGCGCTCTGCTTGGCCCACTTGCGGGCGGTCTGCTCGCCGACCATTACGGCCTTCGCCCGGTCTTTTTTATTACCGCCAGCGTTTTGTTTATCTGTTTTCTGCTCACCTTCTTTTTTATTCGCGAGAATTTCCTGCCGGTGAGCAAAAAAGAGATGCTTCACGTTCGGGAAGTGGTCGCCTCGTTAAAAAATCCCCGCCTGGTGTTAAGCCTGTTTGTCACCACGCTGATTATTCAGGTGGCGACGGGGTCTATTGCGCCCATCCTGACGCTCTATGTGCGCGAACTCGCGGGAAATGTCAGTAATATTGCGTTCATTAGCGGGATGATAGCGTCCGTTCCCGGCGTGGCGGCATTACTTAGCGCCCCCCGGCTCGGCAAGCTTGGCGACAGAATTGGCCCGGAAAAGATCCTTATCGTCGCGCTGATTATTTCCGTACTGCTGCTGATTCCAATGTCTTTTGTGCAAACGCCATGGCAGCTCGCGCTATTGCGGTTTCTGCTTGGCGCGGCGGATGGCGCGCTGCTGCCAGCCGTTCAAACTCTGCTGGTTTACAACTCTACCAACCAGATAGCCGGGCGCATATTCAGTTACAACCAATCTTTCCGCGATATCGGCAACGTCACCGGCCCTCTCATGGGCGCCGCAATTTCCGCGAGCTATGGCTTCCGCGCCGTATTCTGCGTCACGGCAGGCGTGGTGTTGTTCAATGCCATCTATTCATGGAACAGCTTACGACGGCGCAGACTGGCAATAGAATGATTTTTGCGCTTTCATACTTGCAATATCACAGAATCAGCTATTCTTTCCCTAAATACCTCGTCAAATCAAAGGGAGACACTGATGACCATGTATGCCACGCTGGAAGAAGCTATCGATGCAGCCCGGGAAGAATTTCTGGCTGACCATCCAGGCCTCGAACAAGATGAAGCGAATGTGCAGCAGTTCAACGTTCAGAAATATGTACTGCAGGATGGGGACATTATGTGGCAGGTCGAATTTTTCGCCGATGAAGGTGAAGATGGCGAATGTCTGCCGATGCTGAGTGGTGAAGCCGCGCAGAGCGTGTTTGACGGCGATTATGATGAGATAGAGATCCGCCAGGAGTGGCAGGAAGAGAATACCTTGCATGAATGGGATGAAGGGGAATTCCAGCTTGAACCCCCGCTTGATACCGAGGAAGGCCGTACTGCGGCAGACGAATGGGATGAGCGTTAATTACTCATAAGGCCCGTGGTGAATATCGAGCGGCAGTAGCAGTGTATCGAAGATCAGTGAGAAGGGCAGATCGAGGATAGTGATATAGCGCCATGTGGAATCACGCATATCCCACTGCACGCCAGGGTAATACTGGTTGCCGTGTCCTTGTCCGGGGATCGTTCTGCTGATAATACTGCCGCAGCCGCTCAGGGTAATCACCATTATGCTCACCGCGAATATACGCACCTGATACCTCATTTCACTATAAAAATACCGGCATCACGCCGGTATTTTTCACCTCACTCCAGACCTTATCCCGCTGACGATGTTCGCCCCTGCAACGCCTGCGGATTCAGGACGAGAGACTGATAATGGTTTACCCAGGAAGAGTATCTCTCTGGCGCATTCCAGACCCGATAGTGTAAACGCGCCATCGTCACCGGATCGCTGAGCAAAACCAGACGCCGATCGCGGTTCAGTTTCTCCGGCGTTTCGTTTAGCGCCTGCTCCACATGGCGATCGCGGGCTATTTCCAGCACCTTACTGGCGCGGTGACGCGCGGTGGCCATCGCGGTCGCCAGCGCATTCAGCGACGGGTTAAATACCGCATGCATAAAGCCATCGTCCAGAATACGGCGGCGATTCATCTCCAGATATTTATCGGTATCGACCAACACCTGAGGCGGCGAATACTCTTCCGGGATCAGGAACAGCTTCCAGCGTTTGGTGCGTAATCCTACCGTTGAACGACTGGAGATCACCGAAACAAATGGCGACAGAATCAGCGAAAAGACAATCGGCGCCAGCCAGAACAGAAAGCGTAAATCCAGCCACGCCATACCCACCGCCCAGACCAGCCCCAGCAGCAGTTGAGAGCCGTGACGCATAAAGGCTTCTCCCCACGGCGTAGAATCATCGTCGCGTTGCGGTGAGTTCCAGACCACTTCCCAGCCGAGAAACGCGCTGACCACAAACACGGTATGAAACAGCATACGCACCGGCGCCAGCAACACGGAGAACAGCACTTCCAGCAACAGCGACAGCGTAACGCGCCAGAAACCGCCATACTCTTTGGTGCCTTTACACCAGATCAGCATAATACTGAGCAGCTTCGGCAGGAACAGCAGCACCATCGTTGACGCAAACAGCGCGATTGCCAGTTCCGGACGCCACTGCGGCCAGACCGGAAAAAGCTGGCGCGGCTGAAGGAAATATTGCGGCTCTGTTAACGCATGAACGACCTGCAGCGCGGTAGAAAGCGCGAGGAACATAAACCATAACGGCGCGGACAGATATGACATTACCCCCGTCAGGAACACGGCGCGATGCACCGGGTGCATTCCTTTCACCAGGAACAGACGAAAGTTCATCAGGTTGCCGTGACACCAGCGGCGGTCGCGTTTAAGCTCATCCAGCAGGTTTGGCGGCAGCTCTTCATAGGAACCGGGGAGATCGTAGGCAATCCAGACGCCCCACCCTGCCCGACGCATTAGCGCCGCCTCCACAAAGTCGTGGGAAAGAATCGATCCGGCGAACGAACCTTCTCCCGGCAGCGGCGCCAGAGCGCAGTGCTCGATAAACGGCTTCACGCGGATAATGGCATTGTGCCCCCAGTAGTGCGACTCCCCCAACTGCCAGAAGTGCAGCCCGGCGGTAAACAGCGGCCCATAAACACGGGTCGCGAACTGTTGGCAGCGGGCATACAGAGTATCCATTCCCGACGCTTTCGGCGAAGACTGGATAATCCCGGCGTTTGGATTCGCTTCCATCAGGCGCACCAGCCCACTCAGACACTCGCCGCTCATCACTGAGTCCGCGTCCAGCACCACCATATAGCTGTACTGATTGCCCCAGCGGCGGCAAAAATCGTCAATATTGCCGCTTTTGCGTTTCATACGGCGGCGGCGGCGACGGTAAAAAATTTGGCCTTCGCCCTGCACTTCCGCGATAAGCTCCATCCACGCCTTTTGCTCCGCCACGCAGATATCCGGGTTATAACTGTCGCTAAGGATATAGACGTCGAAATGCGCGGCGTTGCCTGTGGCTTTAACGGACTCCCAGGTCGCGCGCAGACCGGCGAAAACGCGGCTAACGTCTTCATTACAGATAGGCATGATCAGCGCCGTCCGGTGTTCCGGATTGAGGGGCTCATCGCCAACCGTAGACGCGGAGATGCTGTACTTATCGCGCCCGATAAGCAGTTGCAGGAAGCCCATCAGCGCCGTCCAGAATCCGGCTGACACCCAGCAGAACAGCACGGCAAACAAAATCAGGATACCGGTTTGCAGCATGTAGGGCAGGAGCTGCATAAAGGAGACCCAAATATCCTGCCCCACCATATCCATAGGATTGATGAGCGCCCATCCCTGATAAGGCAGAATGGTCTTCATATACCAGGTCGCGACGACGGTTTGCGCCAGAGTCAAAATTAACAAAATATAGCGGCGTATAGTGCCGACGGTACGCCATTTTTGCTCGCTCGCCTGCTCTTCTTTTGTCAGACGAGAAACATAGCGCGGCGTTACATCCCGCCCACGCAGACGATCCCAGAAACGGCCAACCGGGTTGGTTCGCCAGGGATCGGGAAACATCGAAGAGCGCGTCGCTTTTGGCATAGCCTGCAACTGATCGCGCCCTTCATCATCTTTAATTAACTGCCCCTTCGCCAATGAATCCGGCCAGGCGTGTTCAAGGCGGGCTTTTACGGAACCCTGCGGTGAATCGTCTTCTCGCGAGTAAGTCCGATGCTCGGCATCCAGCGCCTGATGCACGGCGCGGATGTCAGTTTTCGGCAATGCCGCTTTCTCACGTTCAGAAAGCAGCAGTGCGTCAATATACTCAGTTGTTTTATTCATTGGCAGGTAACTGGTAGCTCCAGGTTTCACTTAGCGTCTGATCGGCATTCACCAATGCGGCACGCATTTCCGTGGTTTTCTTCGCGTCTTTGACTTTCACGCGCAGCATTAAACGCCAGCCTTTAGTGACTGGGTTATAGCGTACATTACTGTCAACGATTTCACCGTTATCGCCAATGCTGGTTTGCGCAGCGACAGGCGTATCCGGCGGCAGTTTTTTCATGTCGGCGCCAACGAAATCCACCACAAAGGCAATAGTGCCGTCGGGCTGGCGAATCAGATTCGACTGTTTAACGTCGCCCGTTGAGCGGCGTGTTTGCAGCACCCAGGCATTATCCGGCGCATGAAGTTTATCTTCATCGCGGCTGAAGGTCAGAGTGTACTTGAAGTTCATCTCTTTACCCGGTTCCGGCAGTTGATCCGGAGTCCAGTAAGCGACGATGTTATCGTTGGTTTCATCATTGGTCGGAATTTCAACCAGTTCAACCTTACCTTTGCCCCAGTCGCCTTTCGGGGTAATCCAGGCGCTTGGACGCAGGTCGTAGCGATCGTCTAAATCTTCAAAGCGCGAGAACTCGCGACCACGCTGCAACAGGCCGAATCCCTGAGGGTTTTCCATTGCATAGCTGCTCACAGCGAGGTGTTTTGGATTGTTCAGCGGACGCCAAATCCACTCGCCATTACCCGCATGAATGGATAAGCCGTTCGAGTCATGCAGTTCCGGACGATAGTTGGTCGTCGGCGACGGCTGGTTTGGCCCAAACAGGAACATACTGGTTAATGGCGCAACGCCCAGCTTGCCTACTTTATCGCGCAGATAGACTTTTGACTGCACGTCCACCACGGTATCGCGGCCAGGAATGATCACAAAACGGTAAGCGCCGGTCGCGCGCGGAGAATCCAGTAATGCATAGACGGTCAAACGCTTATCGGTGGGTTTTGGACGCTCAATCCAGAACTCGCGAAAGCGGGGAAACTCTTCACCAGATGGTAAGGCGGTATCAATCGCCAGGCCGCGCGCAGATAAGCCATATACCTGGCCTGCGCCGATAACGCGGAAATAGCTGGCGCCAAGCATACTGACGATTTCGTCGTTCTTATCTTTACTGTTGATGGGGTACAGAACTTTGAACCCGGCGAAGCCTAAATCTTTTACCGTGTCTTTATCGTGCTGAACATTGCCAAAATTGAAGTAATCCGGGCTGTATTTGATTCTTTTGACCGTCGTCGCCGTCACTTCGTTAATCTTGACCGGCGTATCGAAGTACATCCCCTGATGGTAAAATTCGAGCTTAAAAGGGGTCTTTAAGTTGTTCCAGTAGGCTTTATCGCTGTTAAACTGGATCTGCTGATAATCCGCATATTTCATGTCGCGGAAAACGGAGGGCAAGTTGCTTTTAGGCGCCTCATAGCCTTTCCCGGCTAAAGATTGAGCTTGTTTTGCCACGTCATCAATACTGAACGCCCAGCTCGATGATGCGTAGAGCGTTAACATAATAGCTGCGCCCAACCAACGCATTTTCATCATTTGTCGTTTATGTTTCATAATAAGTAAGCACTTCCCCCTTTGTGTGCTTATATCGATCCGATCCATTTTAATGGATAATCAGGCATTACGACAACTGAATCCAGGCTTTGTTCAGCGCGCTGGCTCATGGATTAAGCACCTCCCGCGCCTGTTTTCACTTTGCGTGCTTATCCTGGAGACAGGTTGTCGGAGTTGGTGTAGGGTTGCTACCGAATGTAACTATAATTCGCCTTATGGATAAGGTGAAAAATCTGAGAATACGTGACCTTATATGAGCTCTGTACCCGCGCCGCGTGAATATTTTCTTGACTCTATCCGCGCATGGCTGATGTTGTTAGGGATTCCCTTTCATATCTCGTTGATCTATTCCACTCACAGTTGGCATGTCAATAGCGCCACGCCATCGTGGTGGCTAACCCTGTTTAACGATTTTATCCACGCTTTTCGTATGCAGGTGTTTTTTGTTATTTCTGGTTATTTTTCGTACATGTTGTTTTTACGTTATCCGTTAAAACGCTGGTGGAAAGTACGGGTAGAACGTGTGGGTATTCCTATGCTTACCGCAATCCCTTTGCTTACCTTGCCGCAATTTATCCTGTTGCAATATGTCAAAGAGAAAACAGAGAACTGGCCTACACTCTCTGCCTATGAAAAATATAATACGTTAGCGTGGGAACTCATTTCACATCTGTGGTTTTTACTGGTGCTGGTGATATTAACCACCGTCAGCATCGGGATTTTTACCTGGTTCCAAAAAAGGCAGGAAACAAGCAAGCCTCGTCCCGCCGCTATTTCACTGGCCAGGCTTTCGCTTATTTTTTTCCTGCTGGGGATGGCTTACGCCGCTATCAGGCGCATTATTTTCATCGTATATCCGGCAATCCTCAGTGACGGCATGTTCAATTTTATTGTGATGCAAACGCTATTTTATGTGCCATTTTTTATTCTCGGCGCGTTGGCCTTCATTCACCCCGATCTGAAAGCGCGCTTCACCACGCCCTCACGCGGATGCACTTTAGGCGCTGCCGTTGCTTTTATCGCGTATCTGCTGAATCAACGTTATGGGAGCGGCGACGCCTGGATGTACGAAACCGAATCCGTGATTACGATGGTAATGGGGCTGTGGATGGTGAACGTGGTATTCTCACTGGGGCATCGCTTGTTAAACTTCCAGTCCGCGCGTGTCACCTATTTCGTGAATGCTTCGCTGTTTATCTATCTGGTGCATCATCCCTTAACGCTTTTCTTTGGCGCGTATATTACGCCGCATATCTCCTCCAACCTGATCGGGTTCTTGTGCGGGCTGATATTTGTTATGGGTATTGCGTTAATTCTGTATGAAATTCATTTACGCATCCCGCTCCTGAAATTTCTCTTTTCAGGTAAACCGCCGGTAAAACAAGAAAGCCGCGCCGCGATCGGGTAGTTTTCCGCGCGCGGGTTCACAGCAACCATTCCACAGGTAAAATTGCCGCCAACCGTACCAGAACTCGCTGCCAGAAACGCGTAGCGGGTTCTTTCTTTAACACCTTTTCCTCTTCTTGCTGACGATCGATCCAGTTAATTCGTCCCCAGCGATCCAGCCGCAGTTGCCAGGCCGCATCGCGTTGGCTCTGTGTAAAACGCTTATGGATAAGCGTCGCCAGCGTTTCACTTTCAATGACAAAGCCCATTTCGGTATTTAAAAGCGTTGAACGGGGATCAAAATTAAGCGACCCGATAAACACCTTACTACCATCAATACTGAACGTTTTAGCATGTAAGCTGGAACCTGAGTTCCCGGTAAGTCCGCGATCATGTACGGCGGTTTCATGTTCGCGGGTCGGTTTCAGTTCGTAGAGCTCCACACCATAGCGCAGTAACTTCTTTCGCCAGCGCGCGTACCCTGCGTGAACGACCGCCACATCGTTGGCCGCCAGAGAGTTAGTTAAGATGGCGATCTTCACGCCTTTCCTGACCAGATTAAGCAACTGCGCCACGCCTGCGCGCGTAGGGACAAAGTAAGCGGAAATAATGTCGATACGCTCCGTCGGCGACCCCATCACGTCAAATAATCGCTGCGGAAGAAGCGAATGGCGCTGCGCCTTCCCCTCGCCTTTAGAAGGGTCATCGCTAAGCAAGCGTGTTTTTGCCCAAATCAGCGGCAACGTTCCGCGATCGAGATCCGCCATAAACTGGCTGGTTTCCAGCTTATGCAGATAACGGCGGGTGATCTCATCGTTATACCAGGATTCGGGAAGTTCGATACGCTGCGTCAGTTCCTGCTCAGAAAGGGATAATACTTGCTGCAATGTCGACACTGAACTACAGCGCCAGTAACGTTCAAAATCATTGGCGACATCATTGACCACCGGGCCAATGGCCATCACGTCCAGATCGGAAAATAGCGGCTCCTCGCCAGCGCCGAAATAGGCATCGCCGATGTTGCGCCCACCGACCAGCGTCACTACGCCGTCGGCAGTGTAACTTTTATTGTGCATCCGCCGATTCAGCCGCGCAAAATCCGTCAAATATCCCAGCGCGCGTAGCGTACGAAAAGAGAAAGGATTAAACAGACGAACTTCGATATTAGGATGGCTATCCAGCAAGCGCAACGTATCATCCAGACCAGGCGTATTGTTATCATCCAGCAGCAGACGAACATGAACGCCGCGCTTCGCCGCCGACAGCAGTACCGAAAAGAGCAGCCGCCCGGACATATCGTCTTCCCAAATATAATACTGCACATCCAGCGTCCGCGCCGCCATTTCGGTCAGGCGGTAGCGGGCGGCAAAAGCGTCCAGACTGTTATCCAGCGCGAGAATGCCGCACTCTCCGGGATGGCGCGCGCATAGCGGTTCAACGGCACGCTCCAGGCGTGTTTTATCAGGCAGGGTCGTCGCCTTGCTGAGTAAGTAATCTTGCGTAAAGCCGGGCAGTTTCTTCATCATAACAGACAAAGTATACCTGTTCAGGCAGAGCGTAACGGGTAATAAAATCTGAAACCGTCCTGACGGCGACTTCAGCGGCCTGGGCGCGTGGATAGCCATAAACGCCGGTACTGATTGCCGGAAAAGCGATGGAACGAAAGTGATTCGCCTCGGCAAGCAGCAAACAATTCCGGTATGCCTCTTCGAGTAGCTCAGCTTCCTGGTGTTCGCCGCCTCGCCAGACGGGCCCCACTGTGTGAATAACCGCCTTTGCCGAAAGCTTGCCAGCAGGCGTGATAACCGCATGTCCCGTCTGACATTCGCCCTGTTGCTGACGGATGAGTTTACAGGCGTCCAGCAATGCCGGCCCCGCCGCGCGATGAATCGCGCCGTCTACGCCACCGCCGCCCATTAATGATGCGTTAGCGGCATTCACAATCGCATCGACGCTAAGTTGAGTGATATCACCCTGTATGACCTGAAGACGTGATGTCATAACCCCCCCTTTGTCTCACCTTATCTGCAAAGTGTACAGCAGGGCTTTCAACAGAGTCGCTCTTTTTATATCTATGACACCGCCGTTAACGGTACTCAATATTCATCACCGCCAGGCTTTTTTGCGCATCGAGATAATGCAGCCGTACCGTCGCAATGGACTGAATATCCTGCGGTAATCCAGATGCCTGCCGAAGGTCAATCCGGTGCATTTGCTTTTTACCTTCGCGTAGGCAGGTTAAATCAATATTTTCGGCGTGAGTAGAAATATCGCACAGTGGCTCAACAATCGCGCCGCGAAAATGGATAACGCCGCCCTGTACCGTTTGTTGCCCTACCGCAGAATGGATAAAAAAAGCGCAGATACACAGGCCTATGCCAGGGATATTTTTCTTGATTACGGACATGTTAACTCCTCAATGATTAGTCATCCTCGAGGGTTCGGCGTTACCTTATAGCGACATGCCGAGACGATGAGACGCTTTTATCGCCTCTTTATACCCAGGTCAGCCAATCCATTTCCGCCACCATCAAAAACTACTGTGCAGAAGGCGGCCATTGTTGTGATAAATGCAGTGATTGTCCGTCCGAAACAGTAACAATAATTTTAACCGAGTCCTCTGAAGATATATTTACACTAAGACGAGACAACTCAATCGGTTGATTAGCAGGTAAAGATAGCGTTTGTTTTTGCTGTGTATGGCTTTGTCCCCCGACGCCGTCGCGCACAGAGAGAATTTGCACCTGACAGACGCAGGGTTCGTTTAATGTGACCTGAGGGATCACCGTGTAAATATCGCCTTGCTGAGTCGTGGTAAACGTAATCTGATTTGAAAGTGCGGCAAGGAGCAATAAAGTATGCATAATTTCCTCCCGAAAAAAAACAGGGCTTATGCCCTGTTTTTTTATTAGCGCAGACGCTAAATTAATACTGGTTAGCCGTGGCGTTGTTGCCAAAACCAACCTGACGCACCATTACGCTGGAATCAGATGCGGTCTGATTAACCAGCGCGGCGTTATTACCGCCGTATTGACCGACAGTAATATCGGAGTTTTTAGCGTTCCACTGGTCGATGGTGGCATTGTTTCTGAAACCATTCTGAGTCAGTTCAATAGTACTATTATCCGCACCCTGGCCTACATCGGCGCCGTTACCATAACCGCTCTGGGTAATGGTCGTTTCAGATTTACGGGCATCGCTTTGCAGAGCAAGCGCAGCGTTAGCGGAACCGTACTGATAAATGCTCAACGTGGAATCCGGGCCGGAACTATTGCCGCCGCCGTTATGATTACCGCCGCCGCCCCATTGTGGAACGACGCCAGCCAGAGCACTGCCAGAAACTACGATTGCTGCGAATGCTGCCACTTTTAAAAGTTTCATGGTAAAACCCCCATCGGATTGATTTAAAAGTCGTAACGGTATTAGCGTTGGGTGACGCGAATAGCCATATGCGACTGTTTCTGCACTACAACTGCTGTTTTCTGCGTACCGTACTGGGTAATATTGGCCTTATTTCCAGAACCTTTCTGTATAATAGCCGCACTATTACCGTAAGCGCTTTGCGATATACTGGCATCGTTGGCATTGCCCGTTTGCTCAATATACGCAAAGTTATAATTCCCTGCCTGGTCGACTTTCGCCCGATTATTTCCTCCTTCTTGTGAAATAACGGACAATAGTTTTGATCCTTCCTGGCGTACTCTGGCACTATTATCCGTGCCGACTTGACCAATAATGGCCGCCTGATTAAATGAAGACTTGCTTAATTCATTTACCGCAAAATTATATTCTGAACGAGCCAGATCATAATTTGTCGCGGTTGCAATCCCAGGCGCACCCAGTATTGTCAACATCATAAATAACAATTTGTTTTTCATGCTGTCACCCTGGACCTGGTCGTACATAGCGAAAATTATCTATTACCTTGTTAGCGACATGCGTTTTTTGTTAACGCGTCGTTACGATGAAGAGTATGTCCGTGGAAAAATTTTTAATAACTCACCCACGCGTGGTATTTTGTTATTTAAGCTCATACCAAAGTGCTAATAAAACGATAGCCATGTGATTTTTTATAATTGATTTTTGGCCATAGAAGATAGTGTATCGCGAACCCAAAAAATGAAGTGTTGGTGTGTGTTATGCCGCCATGGGGATGTTCTTATGCTTCCTATGGGGGCAATACGCACAAGACGTGACACACTTCGTTTTTTTTGTCTTTGTGCTGTCCAGGTTAATGCCACGTCTCAAATTTTAAGAAAAAATAAAATCAAAACATGACACACAATAATTAAAATGATTAAAAATCAATGAATTATTATAATTTGTATGATTTTTTAAATCTATGCAATAACAGCGAAATGTACAACTTTACTATCAAATCTAAACTTCAAAAAAACCCAAAAACAACATTTTAATATATATTTTTACATCTTGTTACAAGTTTAACACTTGCTTTAAGATTTGTAATGGCTAGATTGAAAACAGTTAAAAGTATTTTCGTAAATATTTTTCTCTTTCTGGATAATGGGCTATTTCAACCCACAGCAGTGCAACATCTGTCAGTACTTCTGGTGCCTTTATTTTATGGGGGCAGCTGTCAGATGTGCGATTAAAAAAAGTGGAGTTTCATCATGTTTAATGAAGTCCATAGTAGTCATGGTCACACACTATTGTTGATCACAAAGCCATCTCTGCAAGCTACGGCATTATTGCAACATTTAAAGCAATCGCTGGCCATAACCGGAAAACTGCATAATATTCAACGTTCTCTGGAAGATATCTCAGCCGGTTGCATTGTTTTAATGGATATGATGGAAGCGGATAAGAAGCTTATCCACTATTGGCAGGATAATTTAAGCCGCAAAAACAATAATATAAAAACATTATTGTTAAATACCCCTGACGATTATCCCTACCGTGAAATTGAAAACTGGCCTCATATTAACGGCGTGTTTTACGCCACTGAAGACCAGGAACACGTGGTCAGCGGATTACAGGGTATTCTGCGGGGCGAATGCTATTTTTCACAAAAATTAGCCAGTTACCTGATTACACACTCAGGAAATTACCGCTACAACAGCACCGAGTCCGCATTACTCACTCATCGCGAAAAAGAGATCCTCAATAAGTTACGTATTGGTGCCTCTAATAATGAAATCGCCAGGTCGCTATTTATCAGCGAGAATACGGTTAAGACACATCTTTATAATCTTTTCAAAAAGATAGCTGTCAAAAATCGCACCCAGGCAGTTTCATGGGCAAACGATAATCTCAGGCGGTAAGGCCATGAAACGCTATCTGACCTGGATTGTAGCAGCAGAGTTACTGTTCGCTACCGGAAACCTGCATGCCAATGAAGTTGAAGTCGAGGTTCCCGGATTGTTAACCGACCATACCGTCTCTTCGATAGGACATGAATTCTATCGTGCATTCAGCGACAAATGGGAAAGCGAATACACCGGCAATCTGACCATTAATGAAAGACCCAGTGCGCGTTGGGGAAGCTGGATCACCATAACGGTAAATCAGGACGTTATTTTCCAGACCTTTTTATTTCCAATGAAAAGAGACTTCGAGAAAACCGTCGTCTTCGCATTAGCGCAAACAGAGGAAGCATTAAATCGCCGACAAATAGATCAAACGCTATTAAGTACGAGTGATTTAGCGCGTGATGAATTCTAAAACATGATTTTTATCCGGAGGCTGTCATGCGTGTTAAACATGCAGTAGTGCTGCTCATGCTTTTTTCGCCATTAACCTGGGCTGGAAATATGACGTTCCAGTTCCGTAATCCTAACTTTGGTGGAAACCCCAATAACGGTTCCTTTTTATTGAATAGCGCCCAGGCGCAAAATTCATATAAAGACCCCGCTTATGATAACGATTTTGGTATCGAAACCCCCTCAGCGTTGGATAACTTTACACAGGCTATTCAATCGCAAATTCTGGGCGGCTTGTTGACCAATATTAATACCGGGAAACCAGGACGTATGGTGACCAACGATTTTATTATCGATATCGCTAATCGCGACGGACAGCTCCAGCTCAACGTCACGGACAGAAAAACGGGAAGAACCTCGACCATCGAAGTGTCAGGTTTACAAACTCAGTCAACCGATTTTTAAGCTATAGTCACTAAAGGATATAAATCATGCCGCGCTTACTTATTTTGGTTGCCGTTTTATTGTTGAGCGGATGCTTAACTGCCCCGCCGAAACAAGCTGCGAAACCGACATTAATGCCCCGCGCACAAAGTTACAAAGATTTGACGCACTTACCTGCTCCCACCGGTAAGATCTTTGTTTCGGTATATAACATTCAGGATGAAACGGGCCAATTTAAACCTTACCCGGCAAGTAACTTTTCTACGGCTGTGCCGCAGAGCGCCACCGCTATGTTGGTCACTGCGCTGAAAGATTCGCGCTGGTTTATCCCGCTGGAACGACAAGGCTTACAGAATCTTTTGAATGAACGGAAAATTATTCGCGCAGCCCAGGAAAACGGCACCGTGGCGATGAATAACCGTATCCCGCTTCAGTCGCTGACGGCGGCAAATATTATGGTGGAAGGTTCTATTATTGGTTATGAAAGTAACGTCAAATCCGGCGGGGTCGGCGCAAGATATTTCGGTATTGGCGCCGATACGCAGTATCAGCTGGATCAGATTGCTGTCAACCTGCGCGTGGTTAACGTCAGTACGGGCGAGATCCTTTCTTCGGTGAACACCAGTAAAACGATCCTTTCCTATGAAGTACAGGCAGGCGTGTTCCGTTTTATTGATTACCAGCGCTTACTGGAAGGCGAAATCGGCTATACCTCGAACGAACCGGTGATGCTGTGTCTGATGTCAGCCATTGAAACCGGCGTTATCTTCCTCATTAATGATGGTATCGATCGCGGACTGTGGGATTTGCAGAATAAAGCGGACAGGCAAAATGATATTCTGGTGAAATACCGTGAGCTGTCAGTACCGCCAGAATCCTGATGAATACGACAAAGCGTGGGGAAGAACCCCACGCTTTTTTATTTTGTGACCGCCGTATTCGCTGAATGTTGCTCGCGGCGTGATGCCAGCCATAGCCCACTATTTTTCATGGCATAGCCAAAGATTAGCCCCAGCGCCAGCGACGGTAATACCAACCGCCAGTCACCCTGCCCTGCAAATGTCGCGCAGGCGCCGATAAATGTTCCCGGAACAAAAGAAAGCAATAGCTGCTTTGCCTGGATACACATCAGGAATGCCACGATCCCCGTCAACACGTAACTGACAATTTCCAGATGCGGCGCCAGCGCGCTACCGTGAATAATGACCAGCGCCCACACCATACCGCTTAACAGCGTACAAGCGGAAATCAACAATCCCTTAAAGCCGCCCTGCGGACAGGCGAAATAAGCCGTACAGCCTAAAAAACCGGCCCAGCTTAGTAACCCCAGGGAGACGGCCACCCATCCCCATATTCCAGAAAGGATGCCCGTCGTGATAGCAATAGAAAGAAGTATGTTCATGGCGCGCATCATAACAGAAAAGCGGCACATTAATGAGATCGCGCACACATTTTATGCAATGATGTAAAAGTCGTTGCAGTTAATGGTGATTTACATCACATTATTCTTCATCTTCTTCCTGAAGTTCATCCCACATGGCCCCTATCGCATCACGCGTTAGCGGCGCCAGAGTGCGCCAGAATGGCGTAACGGCATGGGCTTCAACTTTACCGAGGAAGGTATTGCACCAGGGAAGCAGATAATCGGCAAATAAGGTTTCCAGCGCTTCACTTTCATCTTCGGCAGACTGATCTTCCAGCCAGGAGGCCGCGAGCAATAAAGTGCCAATGTGATCGGCAGGCGTATCGGCCAGCGGCATCCCTCGCGACGTTAAAAAAGCACGCACCTCAGACTCTTCCGCGCCTTCGACCCACTCACTGCGGTATGGCGCTACCGCGCACTCTTCCCCAACAAATAACGCATTGTAATCAGTGGAAATCTGCGTGATATCGCAGCTTTTCTGTAAACGCGCCAGCATGTCATCCTGCTCCAGCGGCCAGTTTGCCGCCAGTTTACCTTCACGGATTAACGTAAACAGCGGAACCAGTAAAGGATCTTGCGGTTGGCGGTAAAACAACGATCCCAGCACACGGCACAGGATTGAAAACTCATTCATTGATATCTTCCCATAAATAACGATTAAAGTTCGGCAAATTCCGGTACAGGCGCCATACCGCGTGATTCGAGAAAGGCCAGTAAGCGCTGCGGCGAGACGTTCAGGATTCGATCTTCCGGAAAATTCACCGCATCCAGAATTTTCCGGCATTCGGTGAAATCGCCAAGCGTAAAGGCCGTATGGGAATCAGAGCCTAACGCTACCCAGCCTCCCGCATCGCGTACGGCGGCAGCGACCGCGCGGCAATTATCTTCACTTCCTTTACGCGAATGCAGAAAAGAAGAGTTGTTGATTTCCAGCGCTACATGGTGTTTCGCCGCCGCCTGCGCGATGGCGTTAACCTCCACTGGATACTTTGGATTTCCGGGGTGACTAATTATATGCACCTTGCCGCTGGCGATGGTCGCGATCATCGCCTGGGTATTGGTTTCTTTATTATGTGGCGCAAAAACGGGCTCATGGAAGCCTGCGATAATCAGATCCAGCGAGTCGAACATCTTTCCGGAACAATCAATTTCACCGTTAATGTTCTTGATATTCGCCTCAATGCCACGCAGTATCCCCACGCCGTCAACCAGACGCGGCCAGATGCGCATGTTAATAAAATGCCAGTGATGCGGCGCATCTTCCATGTCCGGACCATGATCGGTAATCGCAAAAAGTTTAATGCCTTTACGTTTGGCTTCCGCGATATAATCGCTCAGAGTACTGTAGGCATGAGTGCTGGCGACGGTATGCATATGCAGGTCAACGGGATACATTGCTCTCTCCTGTAGTCATTTCCGACAAGGATAGCAGGTATCGCCAGCGTTTTTTAGCGAAACCCGGCCCGCGCCGGGTTGATATCAATATCCTCTCGCCCGATCCACCTGCCCCGTCACCGGCTCTCCCTTCTCCAGCTGGGTAATGGTGCGGCTAATATAATCGATGGCTTCCGCTGGACGGGTGACTGCCGCAATGTGCGGCGTCATGGCGGCTCGCGGATGGCGCCATAATGGACTTTCCTGCGGTAACGGTTCCTGGCTAAAGACATCCAACATCGCGCCTTTTAGCTTACCGCTATCAAGCGCAGCCAGCAGATCCGCCTCCTGAACATGCACGCCGCGCGCGAGATTCAACACGTAAGCGCCATCCGGCAATTGATCCAACAATTCGCTATTAATAATTCCTACCGTTTGGGCCGTATTCGGCAGCAGATTAATCAGCACCCGCGTCTGGTTCAGGAAAGCGTGCAGCTCTTCACGCCCAACATAACTTTCCACGCCAGGCCAGGATTTGCGGCTACGACTCCAGCAACGTAACGGGAACCCCCATGCCTGTAGACTTTCTGCCACTTTTGCGCCCAGTACCCCTGCGCCCATGATACCGACGCTAAACTCTTCGCGGGTATATTCCGGCAACGGTTTCCATAGCGCCTGATTTTTCAGCGCCTGATAATCATCGAAACGACGGAACCAGTGTAATACCTGACTTACGGCATATTCCTGCATTTGCAGGCCCATTCCGGTATCTTCCAGACGGAATAGAGGAATGGAGGCGTCCAGCATTTCCGGATGCGCATTTAATTTACTCAGAATTGCATCCACCCCCGCGCCCAGCGCAAAGACGGCTTTTAAGCGTCTTCCGGCCAGCATTTCAACCGGGGGCTGCCATACAAGCGCATAGTCTGCGGGGTTGTTATCACCGACCTTCCATTCACGAACGCGCGCATGTGGGAGAGCCTTCTCCAGCGCATTTACCCACCAGGCGGCGTTAAATGTCGGGTGATAAAAAATTATCTCCATGTTATCTCCTGAGCAGTATTGTGCGGAATGTGATTGCGCCTGTTATCAGCGTTTTCAACGGGATGTGCAGCATAGCAAATTTCCCGGCGCGGGCAAAAAAAGCAGTTTTCGCTTATTAAAACCACAGATTGGTGGAAGTTTGTATAAACGCGCTTTTTTTTAAAAAAGTTGATTGACGTAGAAAAGATATTTCCCTACATTAGCGCCCGTTCCAGTAATGCTGGAGCGACAATTTGGTGAGGTGTCCGAGTGGCTGAAGGAGCACGCCTGGAAAGTGTGTATACGGCAACGTATCGGGGGTTCGAATCCCCCCCTCACCGCCATATTTAAGTTGAGAGCCTGTACAGAAGTACGGGCTTTTTGCTTATATGTATCCCCCAAACCAAGGGGGATGAGAACACCCGACCGGGGTTCGACAACTGGCGCAGCCAGTTGGACAGACGACGAGCTTGCGAGGAGACTGCCCGAAGGGCGAGCGCAGCGAGTCAATCCCCCCCTCACCGCCATATTTAAGTTGAGAGCCTGTACAGAAGTACGGGCTTTTTGCTTATATGTATCCCCCAAACCAAGGGGGGATGAGAACACCCGACCGGGGTTCGACAACTGGCGCAGCCAGTTGGACAGACGACGAGCTTGCGAGGAGACTGCCCGAAGGGCGAGCGCAGCGAGTCAATCCCCCCCTCACCGCCATATTCAAGAAAGAGCTCGTACGAAAGTACGGGCTTTTTTTTCACATATGACCCGTCCATTGCCGGATGGCGGCACAGTTCACGGGCGCCTTATCCGGTCTACATAAGCGCAGCGCCACCGGCCAATAACACCACCATCCGGCTTTCAATTTTAGCCAAGAATTTCAGTGAGTTTAACTTTGCGCCCCTCGTTTGAGGAAAGCGTCGCAGCATCAGCGGTAGCAATGGCATTTGTCGCCGCTTCTCCCGTTAGCAATTTAGCAAACTCCTCGCCTGGCTCCAGACCGTTTATCACATCATGCAAGTACTGCATCTCCAGTTTCATAATTGATGAGAGCCACATCGGCGTACGTTTACCGGGTTTACCATAAGCGATTGCGCCATCCATCTCGCTGGATATGTTACCGTTGCGACGATCATCATCCTCCGCCTGGCTTTCATGCACAAGAAAGTGTGTTTTTTTGCCCGCTTTTATTAGATAACCCGCCGTGTTTTGCATATCAATGAGAATTGCACCTGTCGTGCCCTCAATTAATACATAGTGCTCAGGGTAGTGGAACGATGATCCCCACTGAAGTGTCGCGAAACGACCGCTTTCAAACTCAAGGGTGATTAGGACAACATCATCTTCATCACCAAATTTTTCACCTTTGTGCGCAACATTCCCCGCCGCCATTGAAACCAGGGATGGGGTTTCATCCATGATGAACAGTGTACAATCTAGCTCGTGAATGTGATGGTACAGATGCCCACCTGACTTTGCGCGAATCTTCTTCCATGAGATCTCATCCTGCACGTCTTCAAAACCATTACGTTTAGTGTGAACTTGTGTAACTTCACCAATTTCACCAGCTTTGATGAGCGCTTTAGCGTGGCGAACCCCGTGAAAAAAGTTCATAACGTGACCCGCCATAAAGGTAACACCAGCTTCTTTGCAGGCATCAACCATATCCTTACAATCCTGGTAATTTAAGGCGATAGGTTTTTCACAAAACACGTGTTTACCCGCTTTAGCCGCCGCAATGACTGGCGCTTTATGTAAGTAATTTGGTGAAGCAATAATTACGCAATCCACATCAGGATGGGTACAAAGCGCCTCCATCGTTGCAGTGGCGACACAGTTCAACTCTTTCGCTATCGGAGCCGCATTTACCGGATCGTAAATCGCAGTGATTTTCGCCCCTTCAACCTTAGACATAAATCGCGCCAGTTCAGCGCCAAAATAACCTGTACCTACAACACCGTATTTCGTCATCATTTATCCTCTATTAAAATTCTTTTGTTGATTGAAAACTTTCACGACGTGCTTTTAGTCTATCCGGAATGGATAGGCCAATAATGAGTAGAATTGTTGCGGTCCAGAAAGCAACAATGAACGTTAGCGCAGCGCCTAGCCCCATTGTTATTCCAAGCCAGGTCGCCGCCATTGAATTGAATGTGCCTGATGTCGCAGCAAGATTATAAATCAGCCCAGTACCCAAACCACGAACCTCAAGAGGAAAGTAGTCGTAGAGAAATTTGGGAACCAACCCGCCAACACCTACGTTAGTCGCCATTAAACCGAATAAACATGCGCCCAGCAGTAAATAATTATCTTGCGGAATTCTGAATAACGGGAAAATGAATAAAAAGGACATGAGAAGACCAATGCTGAACGTTTTCTTCAAACCAATTCTATCTGCGCACAGACCCCAAACGATATTTCCCAATACAGTGCCGAATGCCGCCGCCGTCATTAAATTAGAGACCACGCCCGTATCAAAGCCCTCTCCCGCCAAATATGTAGGCAGTAGACCAAAGATCGGCCAGTTTGCGCCGAAAATAGAGAACAGAACAATAAATACACATAATGTCAGTGGAAATTGAGCTCGATTAAATAGCCCTTTCATTGACAAAGAGAAAACTGACCAGGCACTTTGTGAATGCTTTCCGGGACCACTGAGTTTGGCTTCTTCCCACTCTTTAGATTCAGGAGCCCTGGCCCGGATGTAGATTACTAAAAGGACGGGTAGCAAACCGACAAAAAAAGCAGCACGCCAACCATACGCTTCGGCAAATGACGGCATAAAATAGGCTGCTATGATGTTACCAATACCGAAACCTGAAACCAGAAATGCGCTCGCTTTAGATTTTAAATGCTTTGGCCAACTTTCCACGGCATAAGTAGAAGCGCAAGCATACTCCCCCGCCATCCCCATACCGACAATGAAGCGACTAAGCGTCAGCATAATTACACCGGAAGCCAGGCCACTTAACCCTGTACCTACAGAATAGGCAACTATCGACCACATCATCAACGGCTTACGGCCAAATTTGTCTGCCAGCAGACCAAATAGCGCCCCGCCAAATGGTCGCCCAATAAAGGCCGCTGTGGCAAGGAATGCGCCCTCCATATCTGTCAATCCTAAGTCAGCCTTGATCAGATACATAATGTAGAAAATCAGCATAAAGTCGAAGCCATCAAAAACGTAACCCAGCCATGCTGAAAATAAAGCATTTTTTTGTGGACGAGTTATCTCGCTATACCACGGGAAGAATTTTGCTATCACAATAAAACCCTTATTTGCTGTTACCGTCTGAAATGCTTACGGAATTAATTTTTAAGTCATATCAATTGCCGAATAAGACACAATCAACCGGCACTTTCCGACAACCGCCTGAGATCGTAGCTATGTAAGACGTATATTCATTGTTTATCATCCTTATCCGTAGCTACGTTAAGGACGTGAATACTCAAGACAAAGTCTAACGTTCTGTAACGTAGCCACGGGCTATAAGATTATCGATATGAATACTAAGCAAAGATTAGTACAGTAACTCTTTAACCTTTCTCAAAAGTGGTATTGTAATCCAACGCGATAACGGGTCTGTCTCTCATCGGTATTATTTCTCACCGCTACATTTCCGACCTCAACGTATGGTGTAAATGACTTATTCAGTTTCCAGGCTAAAGCCACATTATGTTCATAGTTTGTTTTTTTGTTATCAAATTTAATTTGATCGCTATCCATCCAGGTAAAGTTATATTCTAATTTCAACTCATCAAAAACATAACCTATATAAGTATCAAATCTATTCGTTTTCTCATCATCACTATAGTTAGCTGTCTTCCTTGCATAGTCATAACGGTAACGACCAGCCATATAAACACCAGAATCAAAATTATATTGCACCCTTAAATAAGGCTTATAAATTGAAGTATCTGGACCGCTTTCAAATATAAATCCAGGCTGCAAAATAAAATTGTCCGTAACTTTATAATTATAACTTACGCCCAGTTCTATAGCGTTTGCGACGAGATCGCTTAAATGCTTATCCTGCTCACCATCTACTCCTCCCGATTTAACGCTGGCATCGACATAAAAACCAATGCCGTTAGGAAGCTTTTCAATTATAGCAATACGGTCTTTATTAATTCTGGTTCTATCAGCATATTCATGCCGATAATCAAGGGTTGCCGCTTGTAGATATGATGAAAATGCTATAAACGAAACCATACCCAGAAGATATTTATTGATTTTCATAAAATACTCCGCTCATCAATTAACTTTATTTTTGTATTTAAAAAATTATTTTATTAATAAATTACCATCACGCATGGTAAAGGAGGTTACAGACGAAACAGGTTTCCCTTTAGCATTTTCACCACCAATAAGGAAAACTTCATCACCATAACTTACTGATACACCATAGCCGAGAGGTTGTTTCATTTTACCCATATATTGCCAATGGCCATTAACCAAACCATAGACTTCATCTCGCCATTTTTTATTTATTCCTTCGTGGGAGTAAAACTTTCCATTGGTATAATTTTGTTTTGCTCCCGGAAAATTCGCGCCACCACCGACAAGCAGGACACCGTGACTATAGCCCGAAAATGCTCCGGCCAACCCTTCTTGCTGTTGTTCTCCAGGCGATGGCGGTAACTGGCTGTTCTTCAACCATGTTAGCTTGTCGTTATCCCACATGGCGCGGTAAATCACATCGGTACGTAAACCCGGTTTGAGCTCACCATTAATCAGCATCAGGAAATTATTTTCCATTACCGATGACGATCCTGCCGTCCCCGCGTCTGGCAGCTCACCGGCATTCTTCCATGTGTTCTCTTTAGCATTGTAGATAAATACGATTTTATTAAAAAAATAATCTTTGGCAGGTTTATTAAAATAATTATAGATGACTTTATTTTTTTCACTTTCATCCGCAGCCGCAGCCGCTATATCAATAAAATACTTATCAAAGATATGCTCATTAACCCCTCCGGTAATAAGTACCATCGTTTCGTTTAATTTTACTCCCGTATGCCCTGTTAATCCAACTGGAGATATAGTGTCAACTTTTTGCCATGTATTTTTCACCGGTGAGTATTTGTACACATCGCTATAAACCTGCAACGGTGATTCACTGTTTTTTTTCCCTACGCCACCAAAAACATAAAGCTCATCATTTAAAAATACCGACACGGATTGCTCACGAGCTCCACCAGGAAACGACTTTATACGCTCCCAGTCTTTATGTTGCTTTTTAAGATCAATTTTATACCAGGATGTCCCTGCGGTACCTAAGCCGACATAAATCACGCCATTATTATCAATAGCGCCAGTACCATTTTTCAGTGGTTCTGGTATATCAGGAAGCGTCGTTGCATATCCTGATGTGGTGATAGCGACTGATAAACATAGCGCCATTAGCGTCATCATTTTCTTAAAATTTTTCATCTGCATCCCCATGCGAAGAAATACAATTGGAGTAAAGCTTCATCATTAGTGATCTTATGGTGCACAATTTCAACAATGATAATGACAAAATGTGACCAAGCGCTAAAAATAATTACATGGGGTTATCATGTGCGAGGTAAAAGCACACCATGGTGATGTTAGAAGTGATTATGGGTGACCTGTTATGGTCAAACTCATTAGTGATAGCATTCGAATAAATACAACAAGAATTATGTGATGCATTTCATACTGGCTATCCCGTGGCGTATAAGCTCCTTCTGAGCATTTTATCTTTATGCCGGAAGCAGTTAATAAAATACAGCATGCTGCCATCAGAGTGAATTGTATTTGTCTTGTAGCTTCAGGTTATAGCCTCAAATCCGCTGGCGCAGTAATTGAATAACAAACATACCTTATGACTGTGTTCACATTTTTCTATCTTTTTGCTTGATGCAGCAACACTCCACAGCATAACATAAAACGGAGCAAAACTTCAAAACATATAAGGCGGAACTGGATGTCACTATTAGCCAGGCTGGAACAAAGTGTACACGAAAACGGTGGGCTGATTGTCTCATGCCAACCGGTACCAGGCAGCCCTATGGATAAACCTGAAATTGTGGCTGCAATGGCACAGGCAGCGGCTTCGGCGGGTGCGGTCGCTGTGCGCATTGAAGGCATTGAGAATCTGCGGACTGTTCGTCCCCATCTTTCTGTTCCTATTATTGGGATAATTAAACGTGACCTTACAGGGTCGCCAGTCCGTATCACTCCATATTTACAGGATGTTGACGCCCTGGCGCAGGCAGGTGCCGATATTATCGCTTTTGATGCCTCATTCCGCTCTCGCCCGGTTGATATTGATAGTTTACTGACACGTATTCGCCTGCATGGATTACTGGCGATGGCAGACTGTTCAACCGTGAATGAAGGCATAAGTTGCCATCAGAAAGGAATCGAATTCATTGGTACAACACTGTCTGGCTATACCGGCCCCATCACGCCGGTTGAGCCAGATTTGGCAATGGTGACACAACTGAGCCATGCAGGTTGTCGTGTTATTGCCGAGGGGCGCTATAACACGCCTGCACTGGCGGCCAATGCTATTGAGCATGGTGCCTGGGCAGTTACCGTTGGTTCCGCTATCACCCGTATCGAGCATATCTGTCAGTGGTTCAGTCACGCAGTAAAACGCTGAACAGGAAAAGAAAATGAACACGCTTACTATTGATATGTATGTCTCAGAGAATAATCCGACGTTAATAATGCTATCGGCAAATACGATACCCAGGCCTGAAGCCTGTTTGAACGCAATATCAGATAGCTGCTATTTCAGGTATCCGGCAGGACATACGTCTTGGCATCAGGAGCATAAATGCTCTGCCTTTTACATCTCATGATTAGCGTCATTGAGATTAACAAAAACTATTACTTGATCTGAATATCGTATCGTCTGAATGATGGGAAGATAAAAATACACAGACGATGACCGCAACTCTACTCAAAACCATAAGCAGGAAAGAACTATGATTACACATTCTTTCGGCATCGTTAATTATCTTGTATTATTTGGCTACCTCCTGGCCATGATGTTAGTCGGTGTCTATTTTTCAAGACGGCAAAAAACAGCAGACGATTATTTTCGCGGTGGTGGCCGGGTTCCTGGTTGGGCGGCTGGGGTCAGTGTATTTGCTACTACGTTAAGCTCAATTACATTTATGTCAATTCCTGCCAAAGCGTTTACTTCCGACTGGACGTTTATCATTGGTCAGTATCTGGCTATCGCAGTTTTACCGCTGGTTTTTTATTTCTATATTCCGTTTTTTCGGAAATTGAAAGTCACATCAGCCTATGAATATCTCGAAGCACGGTTCGATGTGCGCTGCCGTCTATTCGCCAGCATGTCATTTATGTTGTTTCATATCGGACGTATCGCCATTATCACTTTCCTCACCGTGCTGGCCTTGCGCCCCTTCATCGCTATAGACCCGGTGATTTTGGTACTGTTGATTAGCGTGATGTGTATCATTTATACCTGGATGGGTGGAATTGAAGGAGTAATATGGACTGATGTTATTCAAGGCCTCTTACTTTCTGGCAGCGCGATACTGATTTTTATAGTGATATGTCTCAAAGTCCAGGGCGGCATTGGTGAAATTTTTACGGTGACGCAGCAGGCGGATAAATTCTTTCCGGCTACGCAGTTCCACTGGAGCTGGACGGAAAGCACAGTACCTGTATTGATGATTGGTTTTCTGTTTGCCAATATTCAGCAATTTACTGCCAGTCAGGATGTGGTCCAACGCTATATCGTGACTGACTCCATAGAGGAAACGAAGAAAACATTACTTACAAATGCCAAACTGGTTGCTGTGATCCCTGTTTTCTTTTTTGCTATCGGCTCGGCATTGTTTGTCTACTATCAGCAACATCCACAATTATTACCGGCGGGATTCAACACTGGCGGCATTTTGCCCTTATTCGTGGTCACCGAAATGCCAGTCGGCATTGCAGGGTTGATAATCGCCGCTATTTTCGCTGCCGCGCAGTCCAGCATCTCCAGCAGCTTAAACAGCATTTCCAGTTGTTTTAATTCCGATATCTATCAGCGTTTGAGTCATAAAAAAAGAACGCCAGAAAACCGTATGAAAATAGCTAAGTTAGTTATTCTGGTCGCGGGCCTGATAAGTAGCGCGGCCTCGGTATGGCTGGTCATGGCCGATGAATCAGAAATCTGGGATGCATTTAATAGTCTGATAGGTCTGATGGGAGGGCCAATGACCGGTCTGTTCATGCTGGGCATTTTCTTTAAACGAGCAAATGCCGGGAGTGCGGTTTTAGGAATTATTATCAGCGTCATTACCGTGCTGGGCGCACGCTATGCCACTGACCTTAACTTCTTCTTTTATGGGGTCATTGGCTCGCTAAGCGTGGTGATCAGCGGCGTTATTTTCGCCCCGTTATTTGCCCCGGCACCGCCATTGACGCTGGATGAAAAACCTGAGCCAAAGGTGACATTATGATTTCATGATACCACGCTATACCGACACAGCACACGGTGACGCCAACGCCCGGGGCGACAATACCGGGCCAGATATAAACCATCCGTCAGATGGCGCGCTATAAACACCGTAAGAGCAAACAGATTACTCTCCAGTGATGTTCTGTCATAAGTTGGCAACGCGATGTAAATATTCCCCCTCCTTTACTTACATCGCGCTTTTTTTCATGCCGCAGACTTGATAGGCTCTGCTCTGTTCGATATTGCAGGCTTTGTGCCGCAATCAGCCCTCAAGAGCAGGAACTATATGGAGCCTCAACCCCCACGTCTTAAACCCGGAAAAATCCTTGACACTCTGGGTGCTATGCAAAAAAGCCTGACACGTGCCTCCCAGCGTATTGCGCAATATATTTTAGCCTTCCCCAGACAGGTGACACAGTCATCTATTGCCGATTTGTCGCGCGACACACAGGCCGGAGAAGCCACGGTTATTCGCTTTTGTCGCACCCTGGGCTATAAAGGTTTTCAGGATTTTAAAATGGACCTGGCCATTGAACTTGCCACTACCGAGTCTGATGACAGTAGTCCTCTACTGGATGCCGAAGTTAGCGAATCCGACGATGCCCACGCCATTGGTTTAAAATTGCAGAACACCATTAGTAATGTATTATCTGAAACGCTAAATCTGCTTGATATGCAACAGGTTCTCGGTGTCGTGGACGCCCTACGTCACTGTCACTCAGTTTATATCTTTGGTGTGGGCTCATCGGGGATCACGGCGCTGGATATGAAACACAAGCTAATGCGTATTGGTTTACGGGGCGATGCGGTAAGCAATAACCATTTTATGTACATGCAGGCTACGCTATTAAAAGCAGGCGATGTCGCGATGGGTGTCAGTCACTCGGGCACATCGCCAGAAACAGTGCATTCACTCCGATTAGCCCGACAGGCTGGCGCCACCACAGTCGCCATTACCCATAATCTGGGTTCTCCATTATGTGAAGAAGCCGATTTTTGCCTGATCAATGGTAATCGGCAAGGAATGTTGCAGGGTGACTCGATCGGTACGAAAGCCGCGCAGCTTTTCGTCTTTGACCTGCTCTATACCCTTCTTGTACAGTCCTCGCCGGAACAGGCCCGAGAAAGCAAATTACGGACAATGAATGCCCTGGACATGACAAAATAGTTCCCTTCACGTACAGGCGTCATTTTCCTTTTTTGTCCATGAGTCTGCTGGACGCTTTATAGACAACAAAGCCCGGTCTCCCGGGCTCTGAAAGTCAATGCTATATTAGCTGTATGCGTGGAGCGTTCGCTGACAAAGCGCCGAGCGCACGCAGTCGTCTTTGTTGAAATGCACAATCCCTACCATTTCATCTTCTTCAAAGCGTTCCAACGCATCGCTCAACCCGGAACGCACGCCGCGCGGCAGGTCGCATTGCGTAATATCGCCATTGACAATGACCGTGACATTTTCGCCTAGTCGCGTCAAAAACATTTTCATTTGCGCCGCAGTCACATTTTGCGCCTCGTCGAGGATCACGACCGCATTTTCAAAAGTACGCCCACGCATATAGGCGAACGGGGCAATTTCTACCTTACCGATTTCCGGGCGCAAACAATATTGCATAAAGGACGCCCCCAACCGTTTAAGCAGGACATCGTAGACGGGACGAAAATAAGGCGCGAATTTTTCAGCGATATCACCGGGCAAAAAACCAAGATCTTCATCAGCTTGCAATACCGGACGCGTCACAATGATCCTCTCGACGTCCTTATGAATCAATGCTTCTGCCGCCTTTGCCGCACTGATCCATGTTTTTCCACAGCCGGCTTCGCCGGTCGCAAAAATAAGCTGTTTACTGTCGATAGCGTTCAGATAATGCGCCTGTGCTTCATTTCGCGCCTTAACAGGAGAGGTATCGCGACTATCGCGCGCCATGCCAATGGCTTCTACTCCGCCCATCTGTACCAGTGACGTGACCGATTCTTCTTCACGTTGCTTATGACTACGCGAATCTCGTCTCAACACACGCTTTGCTTCACGACGAGCTTTGATCACTGCTTTTTGTCTTCCCATGGATAGCACCTTGAGTTGTAGGTATACATCACCCGCGTTCTCTTGAACGCGATTATGCGCACACACATCTGAGGGTTGGCTTCCTTGTAAGCCTTAGCTTGCTTTTTGAAACGACGCCACACACGGCTACGCGCACCACATATGACGTCATGGGTATGGACAGTAAGAGAAATGATGAGAGCTTTTAAGGTGACAAGACCACCACCGGAGAGAGAATGTCCGTACAGGGTGTTGTAACTACTGTAAACAATGTGTCCTGGTGCGGACATTACCATTCGCGATCTCCATAGTGAGTGACCATCACTGCCGGGGAACTACCGCTATTACTACTAAGTACAACACAAAACATCAATAATGCAACAATATATTCACCAAACATTAACCAAACATTATTGCGTCATTGTCAGTCTCTTACAGAAAGATTACACGATTATTTCATCGGCAGAAGACTAAAAAAGATAATCATTAGCTACTATGGGTATTAATGGTGAAACTCCCCATAACCCATTGAATATTCAACATATAAAAGGTTAAAACGGAGTAATTAACGTGTCCTCTCTCCCATCGCTAAAACGGCATTATTTATGCAAAATTTTGTGCGGCATACTTACGCCGGTAACGCTAACTCGTTTTAATTTTTGTCATTACTCTATTGCGCCAAGGCTATTGGTACCATTAACAGGCGATTTCATATATGGCCAGTTAGTGATTACTCGAGACGTATTACGCCCGCGTTAACGGCGCTCAAGGGCTAAAAATAGTTTGAGAGTGCGTCCTCATTTACCTGAACATCTTCAGTCAATCGGTACGGGACTTATCAGAGGACCAGGCAGGCGTATAACGCCGCCTGGTAAAATATGTCCGATGGCAATAATGCTATCGGACATGTCGGTTATTCCGCCTGTAGCTTCGACGGCGGCGCGGAATGATAATGCGCGTCCGCTTTTGCAAAGCGTTCCTGCATCGCTGCTGTCGGCGCTTTGCCTAGCAGGCTAAAGATTACGATCCCCAGGCTGCCGAAAATGAAGCCAGGGATAATCTCATACAGATCCAGCCAGCCATATTGTTTCCAGACGATAACCGTCACCGCGCCAATAATCATTCCCGCCAGCGCGCCGTTACGTGTCATACGCGACCACATCACAGAAAACAGGACAACAGGCCCAAATGCCGCGCCGAATCCAGCCCAGGCGTAGCTCACCAGCCCCAGCACACGGTTATCGGGGTTCGCCGCCAGCGCAATGGCGATCAGCGCTACCACCAGCACCATCACTCGCCCTACCCATACCAGCTCTTGCTGGCTGGCGCTTTTACGCAGAAAAGCCTTATATAAATCTTCTGTAATCGCGCTGGAGCATACCAGCAACTGACAGCTCAACGTCGACATCACCGCCGCCAGGATAGCAGACAGCAAAATACCGGCAATCCACGGGTTAAACAGGATCTGCGCCAGTTCAATAAATACGCGTTCTGAGTTTTGGTTCACCGCCCCGGCCAGCGCGGGGTTATTGTTAAAGTACGCAATGCCAAAGAAGCCCACCGCCACCGCGCCCGCCAGACACAGAATCATCCAGGTCATACTGATACGACGCGCATGAACAATACTGTGATGGGAATCCGCCGCCATAAAGCGCGCCAGGATATGCGGCTGACCGAAGTAACCCAGTCCCCAGCCCATCAGAGAAATAATAGCGACAAAATTCAGCCCCTTGAGCATGTCGACATTCTCGATGCTCTTTTGCTTGATCACCTCCAGCGACTCGCTAAAACCGCCTACGCCGACAATAACCATCACCGGCGTCAGGATTAACGCAAAAATCATCAGGCTGGCCTGAACGGTATCCGTCCAGCTAACGGCAAGAAACCCGCCGATAAAGGTATAAATAATGGTTGCCGCGGCCCCCGCCCACAGTGCGGTTTCATAGCTCATACCGAAGGTGCTTTCGAACAGTCGTGCCCCAGCGACAATACCTGATGCGCAATAGATAGTGAAAAACAGCAGAATGACCAGCGCGGAAATAATACGCAGGACTCGGCTCTTATCCTCAAACCGACCGGTAAAATAGTCCGGCAGCGTGAGCGCGTTATTGTTAAATTCGGTATGCACGCGCAGGCGCCCGGCCACCAGCTTCCAGTTAATCCATGCGCCTAACGTCAGGCCAATGGCGATCCAGCTTTCAGAGATCCCCGACAGAAAGATAGCGCCAGGCAGCCCCATTAACAGCCAGCCGCTCATATCCGACGCGCCGGCTGATAAAGCCGTAACAAACGGCCCCAGGCTGCGACCGCCAAGAATATAGTCATCAAAGTTTTTGGTTGAGCGCCAGGCGATAAACCCAATCAATATCATGCCAAAAATATAGACACAGAATGTCACCAACATCGGTGTGCTAATAGCCATCAAGGTTCTCCAAATTTATTTATTGGCACTACCGTAGCGTGCCGTTTTGTACCCTGCCGGAACGTGGCAAGGGTGTTATGTTTACCAGGGCGACCGTATCCTGCCGGAAGCGGTGGTTATTCACAATCGATTTAACACACCATTTACATCAAATTTGATTGCAGAGGGATACTATTTTTCTCCAGGTTGCACTCTCTCACATTTTTTGCGGTTGCACCTTTTAAAAGTGTTAACTACCGCAGAGAAAATAAATCCAGATGGTTTTCCCCGTCAGACTCCCACTTTCTTTTTTTAACAATTTATTCATTTTTAAGCTTGCAACGCAGGTCACATTTAACGCGGTTGCACAAAGTTGCAACATAGTGGATATTTTCCGCTAACTATTGGTTAGCAGACAGAGCGAATAACAGGAGTAGAGGGTATGGGAACCACCACGATGGGGGTTAAGCTGGACGACGCCACGCGCGAACGGATCAAAATGGCCGCGTCGCGTATCGATCGCACGCCGCACTGGTTAATAAAACAGGCAATCTTTAGCTATCTGGACAAGCTGGAAAATAGCGATACGCTACCGGAGCTACCTGCGCTGTTTGCCGGCGCGGCAAATGAAAGCGAGGAGCCGGTCGCGCCGCAGGATGAGCCGCATCAGCCCTTTCTGGAGTTTGCCGAACAGATTCTTCCCCAATCCGTCTCTCGCGCCGCCATCACCGCCGCCTGGCGCCGCCCGGAAACCGATGCGGTGTCAATGCTAATGGAACAGGCGCGCCTGTCGCCGCCTGTCGCTGAGCAGGCGCATAAACTGGCGTATCAACTGGCGGAGAAATTGCGCAATCAAAAATCCGCCAGCGGTCGCGCGGGTATGGTGCAAGGCCTGTTGCAGGAGTTTTCCCTCTCTTCGCAAGAAGGCGTTGCGCTGATGTGTCTGGCGGAAGCGCTGCTGCGTATTCCCGACAAAGCTACGCGCGATGCGTTAATTCGCGACAAAATCAGTAATGGCAACTGGCAGTCGCATATTGGCCGTAGCCCGTCGCTGTTTGTAAACGCCGCCACCTGGGGGCTGCTCTTTACCGGCCGACTGGTCTCAACGCATAACGAAGCCAATCTATCGCGCTCGCTGAACCGCATTATCGGCAAGAGCGGCGAACCGTTAATCCGCAAAGGCGTCGACATGGCGATGCGTTTAATGGGCGAGCAGTTCGTGACTGGCGAAACCATTGCTCAGGCGCTGGCGAATGCCCGAAAACTGGAAGAGAAAGGGTTCCGCTATTCTTACGATATGCTGGGCGAAGCCGCGTTAACCGCCGCCGATGCGCAGGCCTATATGGTCTCTTACCAGCAAGCGATTCATGCCATCGGCAAAGCGTCTAACGGTCGCGGTATTTACGAAGGGCCAGGCATCTCGATTAAGCTGTCCGCCCTGCATCCACGCTATAGTCGCGCGCAATACGATCGGGTAATGGAGGAGCTTTATCCGCGCCTGAAATCCCTGACGCTGCTGGCGCGCCAGTACGACATTGGTCTCAATATCGACGCCGAAGAGGCGGATCGTCTGGAGATCTCGCTCGATCTGCTGGAAAAACTCTGCTTCGAACCCGAACTGGCGGGCTGGAACGGCATTGGCTTTGTGATCCAGGCTTACCAGAAACGCTGCCCGCTGGTCATTGATTATTTAGTCGATCTGGCCTCCCGTAGCCGCCGTCGGCTGATGATTCGTCTGGTGAAAGGCGCCTACTGGGATAGCGAAATCAAACGCGCGCAAATGGAAGGGCTGGAGGGCTATCCGGTTTATACCCGCAAAGTGTATACCGATGTCTCTTATCTGGCCTGCGCGAAAAAACTGCTCGCCGTACCTAATCTGATCTACCCGCAGTTCGCGACCCATAACGCTCACACACTGGCGGCGATTTATCATCTGGCCGGGCAAAATTACTATCCGGGTCAGTACGAATTCCAGTGCCTGCACGGCATGGGCGAACCGCTGTATGAACAGGTCACCGGTAAAGTGGCGGACGGAAAACTTAACCGTCCCTGCCGTATTTACGCGCCGGTGGGAACACACGAAACCCTGCTGGCCTATCTGGTACGACGCCTGCTGGAAAACGGCGCCAACACCTCTTTTGTCAACCGCATCGCCGATGCCACCCTACCGCTCGATGAACTGGTGGCCGACCCGGTCGAGGCCGTGGAAAAACTGGCGCAGCAGGAAGGTCAGGCTGGCATACCGCATCCGAAAATTCCGCTGCCGCGCGATCTGTACGGCGAAGGTCGGATAAACTCCGCCGGACTTGATTTAGCGAATGAGCATCGCCTCGCCTCGCTTTCTTCTGCCCTGTTAAGCAACGCCATGCAGAAATGGCAGGCCAAACCTGTGCTGGAACAACCGGTGGCCGACGGTGAGATGACGCCGGTTATCAACCCGGCGGAACCGAAAGATATTGTCGGCTGGGGACGCGAAGCGACAGAAAGCGAGGTTGAACAGGCATTGCAAAACGCGGTCAATCAGGCGCCGGTTTGGTTTGCGACGCCGCCGCAAGAACGCGCCGCCATTTTGCAGCGGGCGGCGGTATTGATGGAAGACCAAATGCAGCAGTTGATTGGCCTGTTGGTGCGTGAAGCGGGGAAAACGTTCAGCAACGCCATTGCCGAAGTGCGCGAAGCGGTAGACTTCCTCCATTATTATGCCGGTCAAGTGCGTGACGATTTCGATAACGAAACGCATCGCCCGTTAGGGCCGGTAGTCTGCATCAGTCCGTGGAACTTCCCGCTGGCCATTTTCACCGGCCAAATCGCCGCCGCGCTGGCGGCAGGTAACAGCGTTCTGGCGAAACCGGCAGAGCAGACATCGCTGATTGCCGCCCAGGGCATTGCCATTTTGCTGGAAGCGGGCGTACCGCCGGGCGTCGTGCAACTGTTGCCGGGACGGGGAGAAACCGTCGGCGCCCAGCTTACCGCCGATGCGCGTGTACGCGGCGTGATGTTTACCGGTTCCACGGAGGTCGCGACGTTGTTGCAGCGCAACATCGCCACGCGTCTTGACGCCCAGGGCCGCCCTATTCCGTTGATTGCGGAAACCGGCGGTATGAACGCTATGATTGTCGACTCTTCCGCGCTCACCGAGCAGGTGGTCGTGGATGTGCTGGCTTCCGCTTTCGACAGCGCCGGACAACGCTGTTCCGCGCTCCGCGTGCTGTGTTTGCAGGACGATATCGCCGAACATACGCTGAAAATGTTACGCGGCGCGATGGCGGAGTGTCGGATGGGGAATCCAGGCCGTCTGACGACCGATATCGGGCCGGTGATCGATAGCGAGGCCAAAGCCAACATTGAACGTCATATCCAGACGATGCGCGCCAAAGGCCGCCCGGTTTTCCAGGCCGCGCGTGAAAACAGCGATGACGCGCAGGAATGGCAGACCGGTACGTTTGTTATGCCCACGCTTATTGAGCTGGAAAACTTCGCAGAACTGGAAAAAGAGGTCTTCGGGCCCGTGCTGCACGTCGTGCGTTATAACCGTAACCAACTGGCGGAGCTTATCGAACAGATTAACGCTTCCGGCTACGGGCTAACGCTGGGCGTACATACCCGTATTGATGAAACCATTGCGCAAGTCACCGGTTCCGCCCATGTCGGCAACCTGTACGTTAACCGTAATATGGTGGGCGCGGTCGTCGGCGTCCAGCCGTTTGGCGGCGAAGGACTGTCCGGTACCGGGCCAAAAGCGGGAGGGCCGCTCTATCTCTACCGCCTGCTGGCACACCGCCCGCCCAATGCGCTCAATACGACGCTGACTCGTCAGGATGCGCGTTACCCGGTAGATGCGCAGCTTAAAACCACGCTACTCGCGCCGTTGACCGCCCTGACGCAATGGGCGGCGGATCGCCCGGCGCTACAGACGCTCTGCCGACAATTCGCCGATCTGGCGCAGGCCGGCACGCAGCGCCTGCTACCGGGACCGACCGGCGAGCGTAATACCTGGACGCTGTTGCCGCGTGAACGGGTATTATGCCTGGCTGATGACGAACAGGACGCGTTGACGCAGCTTGCCGCCGTTCTCGCCGTCGGCAGTCAGGCGCTATGGTCAGACGACGCCTTCCACCGCGATCTGGCGAAACGTCTCCCCGCCGCCGTCGCGGCGCGTGTCCAGTTTGCGAAAGCGGAAACGCTGATGGCGCAGCCGTTTGACGCGGTGATTTTCCACGGCGACTCCGACAAGCTGCGAACCGTGTGCGAAGCCGTCGCCGCCCGCGAAGGCGCGATAGTGTCGGTACAGGGGTTCGCCCGCGGCGAAAGCAATATACTGCTGGAACGGCTCTATATTGAACGTTCGCTGAGCGTAAACACTGCCGCCGCTGGCGGTAATGCCAGCCTGATGACAATTGGCTAATACTGTGGTTAATTAAGGCTCCGTCAATGGAGCCTTTTTACTCGCGTCAGAGGACCGTATGAAACGAATTTTCCTTACCTGCGCGGCGTTGTTGTTCAGCAGTCAGGCGTTGGCCGATGAGTGTGCCAGCGCCAGTACGCAGCTGGAAATGAATCGCTGCGCCGCCGCGCAATACCAGGCGGCAGATAAAAAGCTGAACGAAACCTATCAAAGCGCGATTAAGCGTGCGCAACCGCCGCAGCGCGAGCTGTTGCAAAAAGCGCAGGTGGCATGGATTGCACTGCGGGACGCCGATTGCGCTCTGATTCGCTCAGGTACGGAGGGCGGCAGCGTGCAACCCATGATCGCCAGCCAGTGCCTGACCGATAAAACGAACGAACGCGAAGCGTTTTTAGCCTCGCTGCTGCAATGTGAAGAGGGTGATTTGAGCTGCCCACTGCCGCCAGCCGGTTAACGCACGCGAATCCCTTCAATAATAATGCGCTGAACGCTTTCGACCGTTTGGTTAAAAAAGGCTTCATCGCGAAGCGTCGCGCCGGTTACCGCCTCAACCTGAGGGGCAAAATCGGCGTAATGTTGCGTGGCGGCCCAAATCATGAAGATCAAATGGTGCGGGGAGACGGGCACCAGTTTCCCGCTGTGCACCCATCCGGCAATCAGCGCGGATTTTTCATCTATCAACGCTTTTAGATCGCCGGTCAGTTCCTCCATTAAGAGCGGCGCGCCCGCCAGCATCTCCATGCAGAAGAGCCGCGACGCCTGCGGATAATCACGCGAAACTTCCAGCTTGAGACGGATATACTCTTTGATGGCCTCCAGAGGGGAAAATTCTGCGCGAAACGCCTTGAGCGGCGCCAGCCAGACATCCAGGATCTGTCGCATTACCGCGACATACAGCGCCTCTTTCGAAGGATAATAATAAAGCAGATTGGTTTTGGAGACGCCTGCCCGCTCGGCGACCTGCTCAAGACGCGCGCCATGGATACCATACTGGGAAAAAACAGCAAGCGCGGCGGTTAAGATAAGCTGCCGTTTTGCACCGGTGGCCTGCGAGCGTTTCCCGATTTTTTTCTCTGTGCGTTGCGACATGCGCCCTCTCCTTTTTGTCAGGACGCAAGCATACCAAATCCGGCTTATAAACAAAAAAACCGCCGGAAATCCGGCGGCGGTGGCGCATGACGCTTTTTAGCGTGAAACGCTCAGCGTCTTGCTGTTGTGACGCAGGCTAGCTATTACGGTTACTGCTTTTGCCCCCTTTTTTGCCTGCTTCGGATGCACGCTGCGGGTCATTCTTAAAATTGCCCCCGCTGTGCTGACCACCTTTACGACCTGCTTCTGATGCTCTTTCGCGGTCTTCCGCAAAATTACCGGAACCGCCACGATGGTTTGCCATTACTGACCTCCGTCATAGATTAGACATCATATTGCATAGGTAATGAGGAGTATCTCCTCGCGCAGCGTATGAACGATATCATCAGTAACGCCGCGTAACATTAAGCATAGTAAAAAACGCCGTGGTAGGTCGCTTACCGAAATATTCTGCAACATCGGAAGCCGAATACGTAGAATAATAACCATAAGAAATAAATAAGTTATTCTTATATTTGGAAAAATCAAAGCGCTTAAAAATGTATCATTTTGCAACAAAGGTCGCCAAATTAATTATTGTTATAAATCAAAGAAATGGCGCTGAAATTTGCACTCTTCACAGGAGGGCATATCTTTAAATAGACGTAGCGAATCGCTACACACCTGATTAATCTGAGGAGTAGTACAAATGGCAAAGATTCTGGTGCTCTATTATTCCATGTACGGACACATTGAAACCATGGCGCACGCGGTGGCGGAAGGGGCAAAGAAAGTCGACGGCGCAGAGGTCATTATAAAGCGTGTGCCAGAAACAATGCCGCCTGAAATCTTCGCAAAAGCTGGCGGTAAAACACAAAACGCACCGGTTGCCACCCCACAGGAGCTGGCGGATTACGATGCCATTATTTTTGGTACGCCAACCCGGTTTGGCAATATGTCAGGCCAGATGCGTACCTTCCTGGACCAAACCGGCGGACTGTGGGCATCCGGCGCGCTATACGGCAAGCTCGGCAGCGTGTTCAGTTCTACCGGAACGGGCGGCGGCCAGGAGCAGACCATCACCTCGACCTGGACTACGCTTGCCCATCATGGGATGGTGATCGTCCCGATAGGCTATGCCGCACAGGAACTCTTTGACGTCTCCCAGGTTCGCGGCGGCACGCCTTACGGCGCAACGACTATCGCCGGAGGCGACGGTTCACGTCAACCAAGCCAGGAGGAACTCTCTATCGCTCGCTATCAGGGGGAATACGTCGCCGGTCTGGCAGTCAAACTCAACGGCTAATCTTCAACAGGAGGATTCGAATGCCAACTCAAGAAGCAAAAGCGCACCGCGTCGGCGAATGGGCAAGCCTGCGTAATACGTCGCCGGAAATTGCCGAAGCCATTTTTGAAGTCGCTCACTATGACGAGAAACTGGCAGAAAAAATATGGGAAGAAGGTAGCGATGAGGTGCTGATCAAAGCCTTTGAGAAAACGGACAAAGACTCGCTCTTCTGGGGCGAACAAATCATCGAACGTAAAAACGTATAACACAAACGCCCCCGCCTGCGCGGGGGCATATGGCTATTTTGCAGCAGTGTTCATGACGTTATCGAACTTATCCAGCGGACAGAAGCCGTTCGCATCCACCGGACATCCTTTCAGTTCCAGGGTTACCCTCTGCGCGGGCGATTTGAGCGTTAACGCTTCCGCGTTACGTAACTGCCGGGCGCTCTGGTAGACATACTCGATTTTCATCAAATCCCGGTTAGCGTTGCCGTCATGCCAGCGTTGGAAGACAAGCTGACCGCCAATCGGCGTTCTCTCATACTGGTCATGGAGCTGATAGGGTTTAAAATCCAGGGCCGTCAGCAGCGACGCGATATTGGAATCATGCCCCACCAGCACGGTAACCTTCGGCGCGCTAACGCGATCGGCAACCAGCACCTTATCGATATACTTCACCAGCGGCGCAGCGACATTGCGCGCCACCGTGGGTGAGGTAAACAGGCTGTCCTGATAGCCGTTTTTCAGTTTTGACAGCACCTTCCACTGCCGATCGGTGTGGATCCCGCCCCAGGCGACCTGATCCATCGGAAACCCTTCGTAATATTGCAGGGTAAACGCATCCACCAGCGAGTTCCCTACTTTAAGCGGCCCCTGCACGCCAGGCTCTTGCTGATAGTTCGCGCTGAAGGTATCTTTCGCATCGATTAGCGAACACTGATGCTTCTCTTTGCAGGACGGCGAGTCCTGATAATGCGTTATCTGCTCAAGCAGTTTATAACTCTCATCAAGATGTAACTGACTACGCGCCTTTTCCATCGCCTGTACGGCCTGTTGCCGGAACGCGGCGGAATCATCGGTAATCACCGGATTGAAGGTAGGGTCCATAGTGCCCATTTTTTCCTGATGATGAACAGGAATATCACAGCCGGGGAAAGCGCCGGTAATGAAAAATTGCGCGGTGGCGACGGTGCGCTGCAAACTATTCGCATAGGCATATACCGTGTCGGGCGCCGGACATTCTCCCGACGGTATCAGCCCCTGCGCGACCAGCCATTCACGTGTGTAGTGTCCCATATAGACTTCCAGCACGCCGCCTTTCGTCGTCAGTTCCCCGCCGGGAACGTCCCACGCCGGCCAGGCGTTCGGCGTCGACTGCGCCAGTACGCTGCCATTATTCGCCAGCGGCGCCCGCAGATTATGGCGGCTCATCATCAGCACCTGTTGTAATTGATAACCCTCCGGCGTTGTCTGCGCCTGTACGGCGGATGACAACAAAACAGCCCCTGCCACAGCAACAGCGAGTAATGATTTTTTCATCCCTATGACCTCTTGTTGTTATCAAATCGTTCTGAGTGTGACAGAAATGGATCATTTTTCCGGGAACGATTTCGCAAAACGGGGGTTTTTCTTACAGTAAACGCGTTAGCGCCGGGAAACCCCGGCGCATATTCAGAACGTTTTTGCCCACCACAGCCGAAGCTTCATGCCCCAATAGCTGGTCCAGCCGCTGGTGGTGAACACAACCCGACCTTGTGAAACCACCACCAGCGTTGGCGTCACGCTGATTTCCCATCCAGCGGATAAGGCGCCGTTAGCATCATTGATGACCGGGAAGTCAACGCCCTTGCGCGCCAGCCAGCGGGCAACCTCAGCGTCATCGCCGGAGCGGAGCGCAACGGTCATGACGTTTTCCCCTTCCGCCGCCAGGCGAGCGACCGCAGGCGTAGTAAAGCGGCATACCCCGCACCAGCTGGCCCAAAAATAGAGCAGTACGGGGCGTTCCTCGCTCAAGGTCGCCAGAGTTGTCGACTCTCCCGTCAGCGTATGTAACGGTGTCGCGGCAAACGCCGGAGGTGCCTGCGGCGCGCGCCAGACGTCCATGACCACCATTATCGCGATGAGGAGCGCCAGAAAAACCGCGGCTTCACGCAGCCAACGCCGCAGTTTACCCGGCATTGGCAGCCGCCAGTTTTTCTTTCACCACCGCTTCCAGCGTATCCCAGGGCACTGCGCCCGGAATCAGCTCGTCGCCAATGATCGTCGCTGGCGTTCCTTGCACGCCGACCAGCCTTGCCAACTGCAAATTAGTGCGTATCGTTTCCATGCTTTTTTCATCCAGAGTCACTGGCGTCGCCCCTGCTTTCTGCTGGGCCTGTTTAATACTGTCATCCGTATGGTAACCGCGCTTTTGCATAAGTTTTTCATGTAGCGCGAGGAACTGTTGCGGATGATCGCGCCAGGTGGTCAGTGCAATACGCGCCGCCAGTATGGAACTCTCTCCTTTAAATGGCAGCGGTTTAATAATGACCGCAACGTCAGGATATTTCTGCACAATCTTTTCCAGCATCGGATCGAGCTGTTTGCAGTACGGGCAGTTGTAATCCGTAAAGTTCACCAGCGTCAGCTTAGGGTGTTTAGCGCCTATCCGCGGGCTGGCAGGATCGTTAAACAACGCCGCATGGATCAGATTTTCAATCTGCTTTTCCTGATCCGGCGTAAAAGGAGCGGTTTCTTGTGCGATGCTCAGCGTCGAAAACAGCGCCAGCAGCAAAACAATCATGTATTTCATTGGGTTATTCCTTTCGCTTTTTTCAACATTTGTAATACCGCATCGCGGGTCAGCAAAGTGGGCAGTGCCTCCCCTTCCGGCAAGCCGGGGCCATATACCTGATTAAACGGCACGGCGACCTGGCCACGCGTTTTCAGAAAATCTGTAATGGCATCGGACGGCAGCGTCCAGTCTCCCCGCAGCGCCACAACATCCGGTTGTTGCAAGGCGGCCTGCACATCCTCTTTTTGCAGGACGTTGTATTTATTCACTTTACAGGTAATACACCAGTCCGCAGTGACATCGACAAATACCCGCTTATGCTGCGCCAGCGCCGACTGGATTGCCTGTTCACTCAACGGTTGCCACTGAACCGTGTCTTGCGCGCTCTTTGACGCAGTGAAGCCGAAATGCGGCAGGAGTAACGTCGCCAGCCAGATAGCCGATCCCAGCATCATCAGACCGAGGATCCTGCGCAGGACATTCATCCAACGCCCGGGGCGCGGTAAACGTAGCGCAAGCCCTGGTCGTATCGCGACCAGTAGCCACGGCGCGCTCATTCCCAGGCCAAGCGCAAGGAACAGCCCCCACAGCGTCGGCAGCGACGCCGTGAGCGCCACGGCGACCGCCGTGCCCAGAAACGGCGCGCTACAAGGCGTCGCCAGCAGCGTGGCGAATGCCCCCTGCCAGAAATGTCCCGACATACCGTTACCGCCGTAAGTGGCCAGTTTCGTGGTCATAGATGAGGGAAGCCTGAACTCAAAAAGCCCGAACAGGCTGGCGCTAAACAACAACATCACCAGCGCCATAAAACCAATAAACCATGCATTCTGGAACTGGACTCCCCAGGCCAGCGCATGGTTTGACAGGCGAAGGAGGGTCATAAACGCCGCCAGCGCCATAAATGACGCAATGATACCGGCGACCGAAGCCAAAAATTGTCGCCTGATGTGAGAGCGGCTTTTTTCCTCTACCAATAAAATAGAGCCAAGTTTCATGCCCAGAACCGGCAGTACGCAGGGCATTAAATTAAGAATCAGTCCGCCGATCAGCGCCATCATTACAACTTGCCAGAAAGGTAGCGCCGCATTGTCCGGCGTTTGCGCTGGCGCAGCGCCAATGGTTTGCGTGCTCTCCTGGGCGATAGCGCCATCGGCTAACACGAGGGTCAGCGATTTGTTGCGCAAATCGGGCGCCTTTTCGCCCCAACTGTCCGTCACCGGCACCGTCGCCTGTAACCTGTCGCCCTCTACGCGCAGGCGAGGCTTCGCAAAATCGACGTCATCTATGGTGTCAAGATAGAGCCCGGGCGATGACCAGCCCGCCGCTCGCGTAGCAGTGACCACCAGTTCTCCCGGGCGATAGCCGACGTCAAGCGAGTCCGTTAGTCCACTGCGGAGCGGAACTTTACCCATCGCCCGCGCATAGTCATGGGCAAAATCGGCATTCTGCACAGTAGGCGTCACGGAAAAGGGGTAATCGGTCAACAGACAAACATTGCTGCAGGTTGATAACGTCAACACGCCGCTCAAGGTCGCCGGCGGCGTACCGCGCACGATCATCGGAAAGGTCACCTCGTCGTGATATCCCTGGGTGGTGATATTCGCCACATCAAAGCGCGAGGGGGTTGGCCAGAACCAGCTTACCTCAGGCATGTCGCCTTTCCAGGCGATAGAGGGTGCCACGCCCCCTTCCCCCGGCGCGCGCCAGTAGGTTTTCCAGCCGTTTTCCAGTTTGACATCCAGCAACAGCCGGGTCTCACCGTTAGCGGACGTATCGGCACGTAGCCGTATGCTGGCATGGTCGTTATCGGGCGAACGCAGCCAGCCGCTTTCCGCCGCCCAGGAGACGGGCAGCCAAAGCCATAACAGGCAGAACAGTATCCGCCTGAACAAAATCATCATATTTTTTCTCCGTGAATGAGTAATTAACCGTTAGCAATAACCGGTCTGTCATTCACGGAAGACACAAAATCGTAGATGTACCCGTAATGTGGGCGGCGAAATAGCCCGTGGAGGCGAAAACGGCAGGCGCATGACCCGGACAGGCGCCAGTAAGGAAAGCAGTAGACAAAGCGCAAGGATAGCGCCTTCAAAGAGTACCGGAGGCGCCGCCAGCAGCGACTTGGCGCTTAATTCGCAGGGGGTGACCGGCGAGCCGTCATCTGTCGAGGAGGGAGCGCTGACCACCGCAGCAGAGGCCGTCGCCTGCATCTGCAAGGCGTGCAGGCCCGCCATGCGTTGCGCGGTACAAACCATTACCACGACACATGCAAGGCAAAGAAACCACCAGCCCATCCGTTGTTGTTTCGCCATTGCGCCCTCACTGTTTAACGCGAGTTATCTTAGCCACTGGCGCGGTTTTGGCAACCTTTCCCCTGTAAAGTTATGTCGGCGCGCTGCGCAACCTTCTGATAGTCGAACAACGTAATTTATTCTTACTAATGATATAACTGGTGTTTTCATACGCACTTTTCAGGTTTACCCTACACTTAGTGGAGAAACCTTTTTGGGGTCCCTTCTGTATGTATTGATTTAGCGAGATGATGCTATGGAACTTAAGGATTATTACGCCATTATGGGCGTGAAACCGACGGACGATCTCAAGACGATTAAGACCGCCTATCGCCGACTGGCCCGCAAGTACCATCCAGATGTCAGCAAAGAACCCGATGCCGAAGCCCGTTTCAAAGAGGTTGCTGAAGCATGGGAAGTGCTGAGTGATGAGCAACGGCGCGCCGAGTATGACCAGTTATGGCAACACCGTAACGATCCACAATTTAATCGCCAGTTCCAGCAACACGAAGGCCAGCCGTATAACGCCGAAGATTTTGATGATATTTTCTCGTCTATTTTTGGTCAGCACGGTCGTCATTCGCACCACCGCCACGCCGCACGCGGTCATGATATCGAAATTGAAGTGGCGGTATTCCTGGAAGAAACGCTGGAAGAGCACCAGCGTACGATTAGCTATTCCGTCCCCGTTTATAACGCGTTCGGCCTGGTGGAGCGGGAAATTCCCAAAACATTGAATGTGAAAATCCCGGCTGGCGTCAGCAACGGGCAACGAATCAGACTGAAAGGCCAGGGCACGCCGGGGGAAAACGGCGGACCTAATGGCGATTTATGGCTCGTTATCCATATTGCCCCGCATCCGCTCTTTGATATCGTCAATCAGGATCTGGAAGTCGTCCTTCCGCTTGCCCCATGGGAGGCGGCGCTCGGCGCTAAGGTGTCTGTGCCAACGCTTAAAGAGCGTATTTTGCTAACCATTCCCCCCGGCAGCCAGGCAGGTCAGCGGCTGCGTATCAAAGGAAAAGGATTAGCCAGTAAAAAGCACACTGGCGATCTCTATGCCATCATCAAAATCGTTATGCCGCCGAAACCTGACGAGAAGACAGCTGCCCTGTGGCAACAACTGGCGGACGCGCAGTCGTCCTTTGACCCACGCCAGCAATGGGGGAAAGCATAATGGCTAACATCACTGTCACCTTTACCATCACCGAATTTTGTTTGCACACCGGCGTGACGGAAGAGGAGCTAAACGAAATCGTCGGACTTGGCGTAATTGAGCCTTACGAAGACGATAACGCCGACTGGCAATTCGACGATCGCGCAGCGAGCGTGGTACAACGCGCGCTACGCTTACGCGAGGAGCTGGCGCTCGACTGGCCTGGGATCGCGGTCGCGTTAACGCTGCTGGAAGAGAATTCACGGCTGCGCGAAGAAAACCGGTTACTGCTGCAACGCCTTTCTCGCTTTATCTCGCATCCCTAATCCACGATAAAGGCAATAAACCGAGGGTGGGCTTTCTGCCCACCCCGGATTTACATGCACCCGGTATAATACCAGAATGCCTCTGACATACTTCCCCCAACGGAAGAAATATAGCCTTTCACCGCGCACAACCCGATCAACGAACCGCCAATGTCAGCCATTAATGCGCCATTGCGAAGATCATCGTTTAAATAAAGACCAGCCACACGTTCACATTTTTTAGATACGTCGGTTATTTTTACACGTTAGCGATCATTTATTGCCTGAAGAATATATTCTTTCACTGTTTTGTACTCTCTGGTTGATACGCACCTTCTCCCTGTCAATGCCGGGTAAAATGTACCGCTACGCTTACAGGTTGCGGTATTTATAAATAAGAAATACAACAGTCACTTACAGTTTAATAATTGAGCGTTATAACATCCACTGCCGCCCAATATTTACACCACGCCTAAAATACAAAAATGTAATAGAATGTAAACAAAATAAGAGCATAAAATAAATAACTTATTAAAAAATCAATATAAATAGAGTGGTCAATAAAAAACGATCGTTTTCAACGAGTTATGTTTCTCAGATTTTCATCTATCCTGAATAGGCTTGCGGAAAATGTAATTTACACCATTGACTATTTCACTTAAAAGGTTTCTGTAATGGAATGGAAGGTCGTTGATACAGTTATAAGTCCCTCTACCGGAGTGTCGTTCTCATGCATACATAGCCTAAAAAATCTTAGATTGACCTTATGGTATCAGGCAGATGTTTACATGCCTCCAGGTAGCATTATCATCCCCTTTAATAAGGGGGTCTTAATAAACGATAAACTTTATCCCGTTACTGTTTACAACGTTACCAGGTTTAATCCTGTTCTATGGAAATCGCTTAAAGAAAATAGCCACTGTCCTGGTAACTGCAATCCTAAACCAGAAGCCTGCAGTTATCCTTTCGAGTGTCTGGTATCCGTTTGTCCATTTGGTTTAACCAGAAATATTCAAATAGATAATAAGAAAGTTTAGGAAATAAAGTATGCATTAGCCATACTACTGATTAAGTGTATTCGCGCACGTTTGCAGTATTTTGCAGTTAAATATGTTTGATATAAAAATTGTACAGTTCGGATGTTTTTTGATTCGTTTAATCTAACCTTCACTTTGGCAACGAGGAGCCGGTACAGAGGATATTACTGATGGCCGGCAGACAAAGAAACGCATTGCTTTTAACACTGTATAAATTCCATCCGTGACATTCTTATTTCGTAATATTTCACCAGAGCAATCATCTTACCTTTATTGTGCATAAAAATCAGCAAGTAGTGTTTAGAAAAAATAATGTTTTAGACAAAAGCTCTGCGCGTCATGCTGATCGCCAAAAGCATAACGGGCTGACATCATGTCAGCCCGTGGGTTTACCCCTGCCCTGATACTTACGGTACGCTTATCGTCATATTGTCATGACCGACAATGACAGGGCCCGGGTAATTTTTCATGGCTTCCTGTTGCCAGACGTCATCCGCAACCGTCGCAGGCACCAGATGACTTAACACCAGTTTTTTCACGTGGGCCTCGCGAGCAATCTTACCGACATCTTCAATCGTGGTGTGATGCGACGCAATCGCTTCAGCCAGCGTTTTTCCGTTGCCAATACTATTAGCCAGTTTTGCTACCGAGGGGACATGTACCGCCTCATGTACCAGGATATCCGCCCCCTGGGCAAATGTTGCAAGCGGCGGAAACCAGGACGTATCGCCAGAGAAGACGATTCGCTTACCCTGGGTATCAAAACGGTAAGCAAACGCTTCACCGTCCGGGAAAGGGGAATGAGGCACTTTCAGCGCGCTTATTGTGACCAGTTCATCTTTATAGATGACGCCCTGGCCAATATCGGTCGCCTTAACCAGGTTGCGCGGATCGGGTTTCCCCTCTTCTTCCATGCGTAACGTGATATCCCTGTCAAAGACCTTCCAGCTAGCCTTCGTCATCGCCTGGGTTCCCGGCGGGCCATACACCTGTATGGTATGGTCTTTCAGACCACTTGCCCAGGCATTCATCAGCAAGGAAGGATAATCCAGTATGTGGTCGCTGTGCAGATGGGTGAGCAAAATAGTATTGATGTTGCGCAGTGGAATGCCGTTTTTCACCAGTTGCAGACTGGCGCCGTAGCCGGCATCTATCAGCCATATTTTATCGCCGATAGTGAGCGCCGTCGCTTGCGGTAGTCTGGCTGTATTGAGCAAAGAAGGCCCGCCTTTGGTGCCCAGTAAAACAATGTTGATCTCTTGAGGCGCAGGAGTACCGGCAGCAATGGCAAGGTGGCTTTGCGCCAGCATACAAACCGCCAGCATAGCGACGCTTTTTTTCATCATGTTTTTACTCTTCTTAGTTGAGAAAAGAGGGAACTTCACGTTGGCGAAACTGCGAAGGAGAACAGCCCGCAAGGCGATTAAAGAAACGGGCGAAATAAGCCGGATCTTTAAAACCTAATTGCCAGGCGATCTCGTTGACAGCATTGTCGGAAAAAAGCAGCAGTCGTTTCGCCTCGCGTAATTGCCGATCAAAAATCAGGCGTTTAGGCGGGCGATTAGCAAAACGTCGGCAAATATCGGTCAAACGAGATTCGGTAATATGCAACTCGCAGGCATAATCGGGCACCGTCCAGTGCTGATGGAAGTGGTTGTCAATTAACAGGGTAAAGCGCTGAAAAAGTTTCAGTTCACCGCGCATCCCGGTTGCGGCGTGATCGTCCAGCTTCGCATTACGCAACAGCAAGGTAAATACCGCCTGCGCCAGTAGCACCAGGGTATGTTCGCAGCCAGCCAGTTGTTCCGTGGACTCCCGCTCAATTAGCTGCCAGTAATGTTTGAGCGCCGCCAGCTCGTTGGGTTTATCCGCCAGCGACAGACAGATTCCCGGCAGGCCGAAGGCCTCTCTGGTGCCGGGATAAAGCACTTCCAGCAGCGGCCAAACCAGCTCTTCGCGTACCGTCAGAACATGACCATCGCTATCCGATTCGGTAATAAAAGCATGCGGCACCGAGGGCGGCGTAAGCACAAATAGCGGCGCCTGCACCGAATAGCGATGATCGTCGAGCTGTAGCTCAATCTGCCCAGTATCAAGAAAGTGCATTTGAAAAAACTGGTCGTGGCGATGCGCCTGCATATCACGACCAAAGAAATCCGCCATACGAGCAAACGACTGATAATGCACATCGTTACTGCCCATGCTTTCGTCATACTCTTTGCTGATATCAATATTGGCGATCGCACGTTGGCACATAGTTTCTCCTCAAGGGGTGGCGCGCGGACGCGATGCTTTCATGGGAATGAGCCAGATAATGGCGGCGCCGACGACTAACAGAGAAGCGACAAACCAGAGTCCGCTATTGAAGCTACCGGTGATATCTTTTAGCCAGCCAATCATAAATGGGCTGAGTGCGGAGCCAATATTGCCGGTGGCATTGATGACCGCAATGCCTATCGCCCTGGCGCGTAAACTGATCGACTGATCCGGCGTGGTCCAGAAGATCGCCATCGCGCTAAAGGAACCCGTGGATGCCATCACGATCCCCAGGAGCTGGATCAAGTTATGGTCGGTCGCCGACGCCAGCAGCCAGCCCGCGGCGGCAAACAGGAACGGCAACGCCGTGTGATGTTTACGCTCCTGATGTTTGTCCGAATGGCGGCTCCAGTAAATCATGCCCAGAATAGTACAAATCTGCGGGATCGCCGCCAGCAGGCCGATGGTGATATTGCTGCTGCCTTCATTAAAACTTTTCAGGATTTGCGGCGTCCAGATACTAATGGCGCTAAGCGTATTGGTAAGGCAAAAATAGGCCAGCGTATACATCAGTACAATTGGCGTGAATACTTCGCGCCACAGACTACGCTGCTGCATGGCGTTATGGCTGATGGCCCCCTCCGGCTGAACCAGCGTCAGGCGGTCATTATCCATCATCTCCTGCAAACATTTTTTATCCTCTGCCGTCAGCCATTTGGCTTTTGCCGGGGTATCATCCAGGTAAAACCAGACCATAATGCCTAACAAAACTGACGGAAATCCTTCCAGCAGGAATAACCACTGCCATCCATGCAGATTGAATATGCCGTCCAGCGATAAAATATAGCCGGAGACAATCGACCCCAACGCGGTAGTGGCCGGCATGGCAATCATAAATAATGCGTTGGCGCGGGCGCGGAAAAATGCCGGGAACCAGTAGGTTAAATAGAGCAATATTCCTGGCAAAAAGCCCGCTTCGGTAATGCCCACCAGCATTCGCAGCACATACAGGCTTTTCGGTCCCACCGCGAACATCGTGGCGGTAGATGCAATGCCCCATAGCACCATAATGGTCGCAATCCAGCGGCGGGCGCCGACGATGCTCAACATCACGTTGCTGGGAATGCCGAAAATGACGTAGGTGGCGTAAAACAGCGTCGTGGCAAGGCCAAACATGGTGGCGCTTAACCCCAGATCCTGCCCCATCGTCAACCCGGCAAAACCGATGTTGATACGGTCTAAAAACGAGAAGATAAACAACACGAATAAAAATACGATCAGTCGGCGGAACAGTTTATTTATGACGGTTTGTTGACCCGTGCTGAGCGCGTTGTGCGAACTGACAGACTCGGGGCTTTCCGGAAGTGCAGATGATGTGTCGCTCATTTTTTTTCCTCTGATGGGAATTTTTGTAGGGTACTACGGTTGCCCGGTAGCGCTACGCTTACCGGGCCAGGCTTAATAGACGCCGGACGCACCGGACAGTTTTTTTTCTGCGCCAAAGCGCGCCGCCAGCGCCTCCGCGCCGCGCGCCAGCAGCGTGGTGTCAACGCCGACGGCGACAAATAGCGCCCCCAGTTCCAGATAACGTTTCGCCAGTGCTTCATTGGCCATCAGAATCCCCGGCGCTTTCCCCGCCGCGCGTATCTGCACGATGGCGTTCTCAATCGCCGCCTGCACTTCCGGGTGCTGCGGATTGCCGGCAAAGCCCATATCGGCGCTGAGGTCCGCCGGACCAATAAACACGCCGTCAATGCCATCCACGTCGAGAATTGACGCCAGATTGCTCATCGCCTCACGCGTTTCAATCTGCACCAGTACGCACATGGCGTCGTTGGCCTGGTGGAGATAGTCCGGGATGCGATTCCAGCGCGATGCCCGCGCCAGCGCACTGCCCACGCCGCGAATACCGGCAGGCGGATAACGCGTAGCCGCCACGGCGTTTCGCGCTTCATCGGCATTCTGCACCATCGGTATCAGCAGCGTTTGCGCGCCGACGTCGAGCAGTTGCTTAATCTGTACCGGATCGTTCCATGACGGACGCACCACCGGCTGGCTGGGATAAGGCGCAATCGCCTGCAACTGGGTCAACACCGTCTGCACGTTGTTTGGCGCGTGTTCACCGTCAATCAGTAGCCAGTCGAAGCCGGCGCCCGCTAACAGTTCAGCGCTGTAACTGTTGGCAAGCCCCAGCCACAAACCGATTTGCGGACGCCCCGCTTTTAACGTGTCTTTGAAAGCATTTTTCATCGTTTTTTCCTTACACAAACCGGCAACTGATCGCGCCCATGTTGCCGTAGTCGACATGGAAGGTGTCGCCCTTGCGCGCCGGCACCGGGCGGGTGAACGAGCCGCCGAGGATGATCTGCCCGGCTTCAAGCTGGACATCGTAGGGGGCAAGCTTGTTCGCCAGCCACGCCACGCCGTTGGCCGGATGATTCAGCACGCCTGCGGCGACGCCGGTTTCTTCGATCACGCCGTTGCGATAGAGCAGCGCGGAAATCCAGCGCAGATCCAGCTCGTCTGGTTTGATGGGACGACCACCGAGGATCACCCCGGCGTTGGCGGCGTTGTCGGAAATGGTGTCGAACACTTTGCGCGGGCGCTGGGTTTCCGGGTCGATGTTGTGGCTGCGGGCGTCAATCAGTTCTAGCGCCGGAATCACATAATCCGTGGCATTGTAGACGTCGAACAGCGTGCAGTGAGGGCCGCGCAGCGGTTTCGCCAGCACGAACGCCAGCTCCACTTCAATACGCGGGACGATAAAACGGTCGGTGGGAATATCGCCGCCGTCATGGAAGAACATATCGTCAAGCAGCGCGCCGTAATCCGGTTCGCTGATTTGCGAACTGGCCTGCATCGCTTTTGAGGTCAGGCCGATTTTGTGGCCTTTGAGCGTGCGCCCTTCGGCAATTTTGATATTGACCCATTCGCGCTGTACGGCATAGGCATCTTCAATAGTGATGTTGGGATAATCCAGCGACACTGCGCGAATCTGTTCACGCTGTTTTTCAGCCTGATTAAGTCGCTGGGCGATCAGGGTATGGGTCTGTTTATCGAGCATAGTTGCTTCCTGTTACGTCATTCGGTGCTGCTGCGCCGGGTAGCGACGCGGGTGCGTCTTACCCGGCCTACGGTTCGGTATTGCTTCGTGCATCGTTTTTTTGTAGACCCGGTCAGCGCAGCGCCACCGGGCGAAAGAGTGTGCTATTTAAATAACGCGTGTACGTTGTTTTGTTTGTAATTGAGCGTCGGATGTAGCTCGGCAATCTCAAACGACAGCGCCAGATAGCGGTTCTCCATCAGGTCGGCGAAGTGGGCTTTAATCAGCCCAAACAGCATTTCGCCGACTTCCTGACGGCTCTCCAGGCTGCGCCCGGCGCCGATTTTCAGCGTCATATGCACAAACGCGTAATCATGCTTACCGTCAGCCATCTGCCAGGTATCCAGCCAGTGGGCGCGACTGCGGATACCGCCGATGGGGAAAATCCCGCTGGCGGCCAGCGCCTCGTTTACCTTGCTGAACAGGCCGGGTAAATCAGCCTGCTCGCGAATATTTTCAGTACATTCAGCAATAAAGTGCGGCATAACCCCCCCTTACGCAGGCAGCGGGAAAACAGCGTTCACCTGGCCGGTACCGGAGCTGGCGAACAGGTCGGTGATGAACTCCACCTTGCCGTCGTATTTGTCCCAACCCAGCATTCCCAGCAGCATGACCGTGTCGTGCATGTTGCCTTCGCCGTAGCAGTAGTCGGCGTACTCCGGCAACATGGTGCAAAACTCCTTGAATTTGCCCTCGCGCCACAGCTTGACCACGCGCTCGTCCATCTGATGATCAAACTCGCGGGTATAGCTGTTCATCCCCTCTTCCGCCCGTTGGTCGTCAATAAAACGGTGCGACAGAGAACCACTGGCGAATACCGCTACGGTACCGTCATATTTCTCAATCGCCTTGAGAATGGCTTCGCCCAGTCTGCGGCTGTCGGCAAAATCATGCACAGTGCAGAACGCCGAGATGGAGACCACTTTGAAGTGCTTGTCGCTGTTCATGTAGCGCATCGGTACCAGCGTGCCATACTCCAGCTTCAGGCTCGGGATGTTATGCGCTTTAGCGCGCACGCCCAGTTTGACTGCCTCGTCGGCGATCAGGTGGCCGAGCTCCGGATTACCGTCATAGTCATAGGTCATGTCGCGAATAAAGTGCGGCAATTCGTTGCTGGTATAGACGCCCTGGAAATGGTCGGCACAATTAATGTGGTAAGCGCTATTCACCAGCCAGTGGGTGTCGAATACGATAATGGTGTCAACGCCCATTTCGCGGCAACGCTTGCCAATTTCAATATGCCCATCAATGGCTGCCTGACGACAACCGTGATTTTTTCCTGGCAGTTCAGAAAGATACATCGACGGCACGTGGGTAATTTTTGCTGCTAACGCTAACTTGCCCATATCAAACTCCCCATTTTGGGATAGGATGGTCGCCCATTGAGATGCAGACGTTTTTCATTTCCGCAAACACTTCGAAGCTATATTCGCCGCCTTCGCGCCCGGTACCGGAGGCTTTCACGCCGCCGAACGGCTGGCGCAGGTCGCGGACGTTCTGGGTGTTGACGAAGACCATGCCGGCTTCAATCCCACGCGCCAGGCGCAATACTTTGCTCACGTCCTGGGTCCAGATATAAGAGGCCAGACCGTATTCGACGTCGTTCGCCAAACGTAACCCTTCCGCTTCGTCTTTGAATGGCAGCAGACAGGCAACTGGCCCAAAGATCTCTTCCTGCGCGACGCGCATACGGTTGTCGACATCGGCCAGCACGGTTGGGCGCAGGAAGTTACCGCCTTTCAGATGCGCAGGCAGGCCAGTGGGTTTTTCCGCACCGCCCGCCAGCAGCGTTGCGCCCTCTTCAATGCCGAGGCGGATATAACCGGAGACTTTTTCCCAGTGCTGTTGGCTAATCAGCGCGCCGACCTGGGTGTTCGGGTCGGTCGGATCGCCGACACGCAGGCGATTCGCGCGTTCGGCAAAGCGCTTCACGAACTCAGGGTAAATGCTCTGCTGGATAAAGATGCGCGACCCGGCGGTGCAGCGTTCGCCGTTGATCGAGAAGATGGTGAACAGCGCGGCGTCCAGCGCGCGCTCAATGTCGGCATCTTCAAAAATCAGCACCGGCGATTTGCCGCCCAGCTCCATCGAGTATTTTTTCAGGCCGGCATTTTTCATGATATTGCGACCGGTGGCGGTACCGCCGGTAAACGACACCGCACGCACGTCATGGTGGCGTACCAGCGCATCGCCCGCCGTCGCGCCGTAGCCCTGCACCACGTTCAGCACGCCTGCCGGAATTCCTGCCTCCAGCGCCAACTCGCCCAACCTGTCGGCAGTCAACGGCGACAGCTCGGACATTTTGAGCACCGCGGTGTTGCCCAGCGCCAGGCACGGCGCGACTTTCCAGGTCGCGGTCATAAACGGCACGTTCCACGGCGACACCAGCGCACAGACGCCGACGGGCTGCACCAGCGTATAATTGAGCATTTTATCGTCAACCGGATAGGTCTTGCCGTTCATCTGCTGGCACACTTCGGCGAAGAATTCGAAGTTATGCGAGGCGCGCGGGATCAGCACGTTTTTAGTCTGGTGAATAGGCAGGCCGGTGTCGGCGGTTTCCATCGCCGCGATTTCCGGTACGTTCTGGTCAATCAGGTCACCCAGACGACGCATCAGGCGCGCGCGCTCTTTCATCGGCAGATTGGCCCATTTCGGGAACGCCTCTTTGGCCGCCGCGACAGCCTGGTTCACTTCTGCTTCACCGCCGGAGGCTACTTCCGCCAGCACGTCACCGGTCGCCGGGTTAGTGGTCTGGAAGTAGTCGTTACCTGCAACGTTTTTGCCGTTAATCCAATGATTTATCTTCTTCATTTTGCACTCTCCTCACTGACGATTCGGTTAACCAGGCGACCCACGCCTTCTACTTCCACGACAACTTCATCCCCCGGCACCACATCGGACAGCCCTTTCGGCGTACCGGTGGCAATCATGTCGCCCGGTTGCAACGTCATAAATTCGCTCAGATAAGAAATCAGGAACGGGATGCTGAAGATCAGATCGGCGGTCGTCCCTTCCTGGCGCAGCTCACCGTTGACAAAGGTGCGTAACGTCAGGTTATGCGGATCAGAAACCGCCTCTTTATCCACAATCCACGGGCCTATCGGCGTCAGGCCGTCGCGGCTTTTTACCCGCAGATTCGGACGGTAGTAGTTTTCCAGATAGTCGCGGATCGCGTAGTCGTTGCAGACGGTGTAACCGGCCACATACTCCATAGCTTCGGCTTCGCTCACCTTACGCGCCGTTTTGCCAATCACCACGACCAGCTCGGCTTCGTAGTGCATATATTCGACGTTGTTCGGGCGCACCGACGTTTGGTGATGTTCGGTAAAGGTGTTTGGCGCTTTGATAAATACCAGCGGCTCTTTCGGCGGCGTAAATGCCAGCTCGCTGGCGTGATCGGCGTAGTTCAACCCCAGCGCAAATAACGTTCCCGTCGCTGACAGCGGCCACGTAAACGTCTGGTGGCGGGCGAATTCATCTTCTGCGACAACCGGATTTTCCAGAGCGGGTAAACCTTTCGCCAGAATACGCACCCGATCGCCGGGACGCAGCGCAACGCGATTCTGCGGTGTACCGAGTAAGATCGCATCGCCAGGGTTAAGCGTAGCGAACTCACTTAACGCGCTAAGCAGCTGTGCGGCGCTACGCTGTAAATCGGCAGTATTCCAGTGGTCCGCTTCTCGTCCGTTGATTTCCGTGATAATGGTGAGGTTATCCACATCACTCAGCGGTGCCATTTCACCCAGCGGGCAAAAGCCATCGCGACATTTCGCTTTAATCGCCGGGCGATAAAAGCTCTCTTCCGGCAGGCTGACCTCGTTAGCCAGCGCATACCCGGCGATATAGTCCGCCGCCGCTTCAGGGCGTATCCGGCTGGCGGTTTTCCCCACAATGAGCGCCACTGTCGCGCCGCTCAGTACCTTTTCTCCCTGCGGATAAGGAATGGGTTCGCCGTGACGAATCACCGTATTACGCGGTTTGATGAACCACACTGCGGTTTTAGGCGGCGCATTATAGGGAGGCTGAGAGAAAGCCTCTTGCCAGGCATCAAGCTGACTGCGATGGTTTAACGCAACGGCGAAAACAGTACCCTTCATACATAAACTCCTCAGGCCGATTTAACGGGCTGTGATTTCATTAATATATTAATGATTAGATTTATGCTTTCGCTGTACATTTAGCAAGCTGAAGTAAAGTATTTGTGATGTGATTAACAATATTTTCACAAATTTATTATTAAATACATATATATCAAACAGTTAAATAAAAGCCTTTGTTTCTGTTAAACTTTGGACATAAAACAGATGTCATAGCTCACATCGGTAAACACGATTATTCAGGTATTAATAATTCTGCAAAAGAGAAACGCTTATGCATGATTCATTAACCATCGCCTTGCTTCAGGCGCGCGAAGCGGCAATGACCTATTTCCGCCCCATCGTTAAAAGCCACAATCTGACCGACCAGCAATGGCGCATTGTGCGAATCCTGGCCGATAGCCCCTCTATGGATTTTCACGAGCTGGCCTTTCGTACCTGTATTTTGCGTCCAAGTCTGACCGGAATATTGACGCGCATGGAGCGAGACGGACTGGTGTTGCGACTCAAGCCGGTTAACGATCAGCGTAAGTTATATGTCATGTTGACGGAGCAGGGACAAACGTTGTACGCCCGTGCCCGAAGCCAGGTAGAAGAGGCTTATCGAAAAATTGAGGCCGATTTCACGCCCGAAAAAACACAGCAATTGATGCTGCTGCTGGACGATCTTATTGCTCTGGGGCGCCAGCATCCTGATAGCGAAGCGGAAGCATAGTATTCTTACCTTCCCACGCCGCCGACACGGGAACCCCCTCCCGCTTACAACGTTGACGGCGATCGCATTTTACTCTTCTTCTTCGACGTTCATCTGAAAAGTACCCGCCGTTGTCCTGAAAGTCTCTTCACAGTTTACGCTTCTGCCTATTCAATTAAACAACAAATAAGAAACATATTATTAACAAAACATTCCGATTAACGAGGAAGAGGCCGCAATGAAACCTGAAGATTTTCGTACTGATAACAAGCGTCCGTTAACGGGCGAAGAGTATTTAAAAAGCCTGCAGGACGGGCGGGAAATTTATATTTACGGCGAACGCGTTAAAGATGTTACGACACATCCGGCATTCCGCAATGCCGCAGCCTCTGTCGCACAACTATATGACGCATTACATAAACCGTCGATGCAAGATACCCTGTGCTGGAATACTGATACCGGCAGCGGCGGTTATACGCATAAATTTTTCCGCGTGGCGAAAAGCGCTGACGATCTGCGCCAACAGCGTGATGCTATCGCCGAGTGGTCACGCCTGAGTTACGGCTGGATGGGACGCACACCGGATTACAAAGCCGCCTTTGGTTGCGCTCTGGGCGCTAACCCAGCCTTCTACGGCCAGTTTGAGCAGAACGCCCGCAACTGGTACACCCGCATTCAGGAGACCGGCCTGTACTTTAACCATGCTATCGTCAACCCGCCCATTGACCGCCACAAACCTGCCGACGAAGTGAAAGACGTCTATATCAAGCTGGAGAAAGAGACGGACGCCGGGATTATTGTCAGCGGGGCGAAAGTCGTCGCCACTAACTCCGCCCTGACTCACTACAACATGATTGGTTTCGGCTCAGCCCAGGTGATGGGCGAAAACCCGGATTTCGCTCTGATGTTTGTCGCGCCAATGGATGCCGAAGGCGTAAAACTTATTTCGCGCGCCTCGTATGAAATGGTCGCGGGCGCGACGGGCTCGCCGTTTGATTATCCACTCTCCAGCCGCTTTGATGAAAACGATGCCATTCTGGTGATGGACAAGGTGCTGATCCCGTGGGAAAACGTATTAATTTACCGTGATTTTGATCGTTGCCGTCGCTGGACGATGGAAGGCGGTTTTGCCCGTATGTATCCACTGCAAGCCTGTGTTCGTCTGGCGGTTAAACTTGATTTCATTACCGCGCTGCTGAAAAAATCGCTCGAATGTACGGGTACCGTAGAGTTCCGGGGCGTGCAGGCCGATCTCGGCGAAGTCGTAGCCTGGCGCAATATGTTCTGGGCATTGAGCGATTCTATGTGTTCTGAAGCAACCCCGTGGGTAAACGGCGCCTGGCTACCGGACCACGCCGCGCTGCAAACCTATCGTGTGATGGCCCCAATGGCCTACGCGAAAATTAAAAATATTATTGAACGTAACGTTACCAGCGGCCTGATTTACCTGCCTTCCAGCGCCCGCGATCTGAATAATCCGCAAATCGACCAGTACCTGGCGAAATACGTACGCGGCTCTAACGGAATGGACCATGTTGAACGTATCAAAATTCTTAAATTGATGTGGGATGCCATCGGCAGCGAGTTTGGCGGTCGCCATGAGCTGTACGAGATTAACTACTCGGGCAGCCAGGATGAAATTCGTCTGCAGTGCCTGCGTCAGGCCCAGAGCTCCGGCAATATGGATAAGATGATGGCAATGGTCGATCGCTGCCTCTCCGAATACGATCAGAATGGCTGGACGGTTTCGCATTTGCACAATAACGACGACATCAATCAACTGGATAAGCTGCTGAAATAACGCGGCAGGAGGTTCTCATGCAAGTAGATGAACAACGTCTGCGTTTTCGCGATGCGATGGCAAGTCTGGCGGCAGCGGTCAACATCGTAACCACGGCGGGTCACGCCGGACGCTGCGGTATCACCGCAACAGCGGTCTGTTCCGTCACCGATACGCCGCCCTCCGTGATGGTATGTATTAATGCCAATAGCGCCATGAACCCCGTCTTTCAGGGCAACGGCAGGCTGTGCATTAATGTACTTAACCATGAGCAGGAGCTGATGGCGCGCCACTTTGCCGGTATGACGGGGATGGCGATGGAAGAGCGTTTTCACCAGCCATGTTGGCAAAACGGGCCGCTGGGCCAGCCGGTACTTAACGGCGCGCTGGCCGGTCTTGAAGGCGAGATCAGCGAGGTACAAACCATTGGCACGCATCTGGTGTATCTGGTGGCGATCAAAAATATTATTCTTAGCCAGGATGGGCATGGCCTGATTTATTTCAAACGCCGTTTTCATCCGGTCAGACTTGAGATGGAAGCGCCTGTTTAACCGTCACTCATGCCCACAAGCGGGATAACCACTGCTTGTGGGAGAAGAGTCGATACGCTGAAGATTTTTATTCCCGCCGCGATGTTTGCTCGCCATAAATCGCGGCGATTAATACAATCTAAGAGCCTATCCCACCAGGCGTTATTGGCGCAGCCAGTTTGGACACGGACAGCGCGCAAAAACCGGAGCGTACACGTAGTACGTGAGGTTTGACTCGCTACGCTCGCCCTTCGGGCCGCCGCTAGCGGCGTTCAAAACGCTAACGCGTTTTGGCGAGCACTGCCCAGGTCCAAAATGGCAAGTAAAATAGCCCTAATGGGATAGGCTCTAAATTAGCTCCCGCGATAGGTTGAATAACCATACTGACTTAATAACAGCGGCACATGATAGTGCTCATTCGTTTTGCTGATATGAAACTCGACGGGAATCTCCGGGAAAAACGTATCCAGTTTTTTACTTTCAAAATACTGGCCGGTTTTAAAAATAACGCGATAATCCCCCGGCGCGGCAGCTTTTTCGGGCCACAGTGCTTTAATACGTCCATCCTGGTCGGTATGCCCGGTGTTTAATTGCGTCCATCCGTTATCCTTTTTCTGTTCCAGTACCACCTCCACGCCGGGCGCCGGTTTGCCTGTTTGCTGATCGAGAATATGTACGCTGAGAATATTGTTGCCAGCGGCCAGCGCCATTGCCGGGGCTGCAACAAGAGATGCTATCGCGGTAGCCAGTATATATCGTTTCATGCTTCACTCCTTTACGGTATTGATGCAGGAAAATATATCTGGTGCGTCCAGGATTAACCTTACACGGACATGACAATTATGTCATCTTGTTGGAGATTTACGGATTCGCTAACAAGCCTATGGCATACTGCGTTGATGAAGATTTTATTGATTGAAGATAACCAGAAAACCATTGAGTGGGTACGTCAGGGACTCACGGAGGCAGGCTATGTGGTTGATTATGCCTGTGATGGACGAGACGGATTACACCTGGCCCTTCAGGAACATTATTCATTGATTATTCTTGATATTATGCTGCCGGGGCTTGATGGATGGCAGGTTTTACGCGCGTTACGCACTGCGCATCAGTCCCCTGTTATTTGCCTGACGGCGCGCGACTCGGTTGAGGATCGCGTCAAAGGTCTTGAGGCGGGCGCTAATGATTACCTTGTTAAGCCTTTTTCCTTCGCCGAACTGCTGGCCCGGGTGAGAGCTCAACTCAGACAGCATGTCCCGGTCTTTACCCGACTGACGATCAATGGTCTGGACATGGATGCCACAAAGCAATCGGTGTCACGAAATGGCAAACCGATTTCCCTGACCCGCAAAGAATTCCTGCTCCTCTGGTTACTGGCGTCCCGGGCAGGAGAAATTGTGCCCCGAACCGCGATCGCCAGCGAAGTTTGGGGAATTAACTTTGATAGTGAAACCAACACCGTTGATGTCGCGATTCGTCGGCTGCGCGCCAAAGTAGACGATCCATTTGAAAAGAAGCTCATTATGACCGTCCGGGGGATGGGTTATCGATTACAGGCGGAAACGTCGCAGAATGGTTAAGTTATCAATGACGCTGCGCCTGACAATTTCTTTTATCGCCATACTTATCCTCGCCTGTACCGGCATTAGCTGGACGCTCTATAACGCGCTGAGCAAAGAATTAACGTATCGGGATGATATGACGCTAATAAATCGGGCGGCGCAAATGCAGCAACTGTTACTGGATGGCGCCAGGCCGGAAAATCTGCCGCTCTACTTCAATCGGATGGTGGATACGAAGCAGGATATCTTATTGATCCATTCTGCAACAGGCCACAATGTTGCGATTAATCATAGCGGCATCCCCGACCAACGCTTTAACGAGATTCCGCTGGCTAAAAACATCACCCGCGAAACCTTATTTCGCCAGGCGGTGCAAGGCACGGAGCTGACCGCGGTACGAGTAAACGCCAGAAGCGGCGATGACCCACTGACCCTTACTATCGCCAGGCTGGCGACGGAAAGGCGGCAAATGCTGGCGCAATATCGCCGCAACAGTTTGCTGATTAGCCTTATCGCGATCCTCGTCTGTTCGGCGCTCAGTCCATTAGTCATCAGAAACGGGCTGCGGGCCATTACGTCGCTCAGCCGACTCACCGCGGCGACAGATAGCGGCACACTTCGCCAGCCGTTGGCGGAACAGGCGTTACCCGTCGAGCTCAGACCGCTTGGACAAGCGCTAAATACCATGCGCCAGAAGCTTTCCGACGATTTTGAACGCCTGAACCAATTTGCCGACGATCTGGCGCATGAGCTGCGCACGCCGGTTAATATTTTACTGGGGAAAAACCAGGTGATGCTGAGTCAGGAACGCAGCGCCGAAGAGTATCAACAAGCCCTTGTCGATAATATTGAAGAGCTGGAGGGACTGTCGCGACTGACAGAAAATATTCTCTTTCTGGCACGCGCGGAGCACCAGAATATAGCGGTAAAAAAACAGCCTGTTTCGCTCAATGCGCTGGTCGAAAATATGCTGGATTATCTTAGCCCCCTTGCCGAAGAGAAGCGCATCTGTTTTATAAATCAATGTCAGGGAACGGTATGGGCTGACGAAATATTATTACAAAGAGTGCTCTCAAACCTGCTGACGAATGCCATCCGTTATTCTGATGAAAACGCCGTGATACGTATTGAAAGCGCTTATGATGATAACGTTGCAGAAATTCGGGTCGCTAATCCGGGCAGCCACCCCGCCGATGCGGATAAGCTTTTCCGGCGTTTTTGGCGAGGAGATAATGCCCGCCACACTGCCGGTTTCGGCCTGGGGTTATCGTTAGTTAACGCGATTGCTCTATTACACGGTGGTTCGGCATCTTACCGCTATGCCGATGAACATAATATCTTTTCGGTTCGTCTGCCCGATAGCGGTGATAGCTAAGGTCAGTACAGGTTCTGTTTCCCTTCCCTGCCACAGAGCTGTGGTTATCAATACAACCTCAATAAAAAGAAAATAAAGGATGCCGGCAAAGAATATTGCTGGCTCGATCACTTTCTCGGTTTCCAATCCAGGGTCAATTCATCCCATAACGCGTTATTCAGTGGGAACCTTTATGAAAAAGTATCTTGCATTCGCCGTTACGCTGCTGGGTATGGGTAAAGCCATCGCCTGTACTACCCTTTTGGTAGGCAATCAGGCTTCGGCTGACGGCTCCTTCATTATCGCGCGCAACGAAGATGGCTCGGCAAATAACGCCAAGCATAAGGTTATTCATCCCGTCGCGTTTCATCAACAAGGCGAGTATAAAGCACATCGGAACAATTTTAGCTGGCCGCTTCCGGAGACAGCGATGCGCTATACGGCAATTCATGACTTTGATACTAACGATAACGCCATGGGTGAAGCCGGTTTCAATTCGGCGGGCGTCGGAATGAGCGCAACGGAAACCATTTATAACGGCAGAGCGGCGCTGGCTGCCGATCCTTACGTGACAAAAACGGGAATCACGGAAGACGCCATTGAGTCCGTGATCCTGCCAGTGGCGCAATCGGCGCGTCAGGGCGCCAAATTACTGGGAGACATTATTGAACAAAAAGGCGCGGGCGAAGGTTTCGGCGTCGCGTTTATTGATAGCAAAGAGATATGGTATCTGGAGACGGGAAGCGGTCATCAATGGCTGGCAGTACGACTTCCGGCAGATAGCTATTTCGTTTCCGCCAATCAGGGACGTTTACGCCATTACGATCCGAATGATAACGCGAATTATATGGCGTCACCAACGTTAGTAAGCTTTGCGAAAAAGCAGGGATTATATGATCCGGCCCGCGGCGAATTCGACTTTCATCAAGCCTATTCGCAGGATAACAAAAACGATACCACCTATAATTATCCGCGCGTCTGGACGCTACAACATCAGTTTAATCCGCATCTGGATACGGTCGTTAGCGAAGGGGAAACATTTCCTGTTTTTTTAACGCCAATAACGAAAATTAGCGTAGCGGCAGTAAAAAACGCGTTACGCAATCACTATCAGGGAACGTCGCACGACCCTTATGCCAGTCATAACCCACAAGAACCATGGCGACCCATATCCGTTTTTCGTACCCAGGAGTCACATATTTTACAGGTCAGACCGAAATTACCGCAGGCTATCGGCAATGTAGAATACATCGCCTATGGAATGCCATCTCTTAGCGTCTATCTCCCCTATTATCAGGGAATGCGTCATTATCAACCCGGAGATGATAAAGGAACCGATCGGGCGAGCAACGACTCTACCTACTGGACATTCCGCACGCTGCAAACGCTGGTTATGCAGGACTACAATGCGTTTGCGCCAGATGTGCAACACGCCTGGAAAACATTTGAACAGCAAACAGCTAAGCAGCAGTATAAGATGGAACAGAGCTATCTGAGATTATATGCGTCGCATCCGAAAGAAGCGCAACGCTTACTGCAAAATTTTGAAGATAAAACGATGCAAAATGCGCAGACGCTCGCCCGTCGCCTGACCAATAATATTATTACGACAATGACTTACCGCACAGATATGAAATATCACTTTTCAAGTACGCAACCATAAATTCAATGACAATCTATTAGCCACTCATACACAATAAGATAAAGCGGCACCAGAATTAGCCAGATATAAAAGACAATAATTATTATGGATTCATAGAGAGGATAGTTTATGACACTCCAGGCAAATATCAGCAGAGAGACAAAAGCGGCAAAAAACCAGGAGGTATATAAGCACGTTGTTCTTTTCAAAATGGCCGCCTCCTCTCGCATAAAACGATAACTACAACTTATGTCCCGTGTTACATAACTTTTCCCGACAGGCCTCTTTTACCCATGCTGAAAAATTCCGCGTCTTTTCAGATTTCAACGCGAATTCTATCTGTTCAAGCATGGAATAGGAAAAACGAATATTCTTCGTCACGGTCTTACTTGTCCGGGGCTTTGCTGGCATACACACACCTGTATAACATTTGATGTAACGCCGTTACTTTACGCAGGAGTAAATCGGTGAATTTGATCTGAGTCAAGAAGGTAGGTTTTCAATAAAAGTTGTGCCATAAATTGTGAAGTTTGTAGATTTTATGAACATTTGATGTACCGATCTCCCCCCATGATCGCCACTACGTATGGACGTCAGGATGCCTCCCCGCCTGATCAGAAGCGTTTCCTCATTAAAAAGGACATTTTTTTAAAGTTCCTGGTGCATAAAAGTCACATCCTTTTAAAGGGTTGTTAACCCTGTTGAATGTTCCCACTCCCCTATTCAGGAATATTAAAAACGCTATGCAAATACAGAGCTTCTATCACTCAGCTTCACTAAAAACCCAGGAGGCTTTTAAAAGCCTACAAAAAACCTTATACAACGGAATGCAGATTCTCTCAGGCCAGGGCAAAGCGCCGGCTAAAGCGCCCGACGTTCGCCCGGAAATTATTGTCCTGCGAGAACCCGGCGCGACATGGGGGAATTATCTACAGCATCAGAAGACGTCTAACCACTCGCTGCATAACCTCTATAACTTACAGCGCGATCTTCTTACCGTCGCGGCAACCGTTCTGGGTAAACAAGACCCGGTTCTAACGTCAATGGCAAACCAAATGGAGTTAGCCAAAGTTAAAGCGGACCGGCCAGCAACAAAACAAGAAGAAGCCGCGGCAAAAGCATTGAAGAAAAATCTTATCGAACTTATTGCAGCACGCACTCAGCAGCAGGATGGCTTACCTGCAAAAGAAGCTCATCGCTTTGCGGCAGTAGCGTTTAGAGATGCTCAGGTCAAGCAGCTTAATAACCAGCCCTGGCAAACCATAAAAAATACACTCACGCATAACGGGCATCACTATACCAACACGCAGCTCCCTGCCGCAGAGATGAAAATCGGCGCAAAAGATATCTTTCCCAGTGCTTATCAGGGAAAGGGCGTATGCAGTTGGGATACCAGGAATATTCATCACGCCAATAATTTGTGGATGTCCACGGTGAGTGTACATGAGGACGGTAAAGATAAAACGCTTTTTTGCGGGATACGTCATGGCGTGCTTTCCCCCTATCATGAAAAAGATCCGCTTCTGCGTCAGGTCGGCGCTGAAAACAAAGCCAAAGAAGTATTAACTGCGGCACTTTTTAGTAAACCTGAGTTGCTTAACAGAGCCTTAGCGGGCGAAGCGGTAAGCCTGAAACTGGTATCCGTCGGGTTACTCACCGCGTCGAATATTTTCGGCAAAGAGGGAACGATGGTCGAGGATCAAATGCGCGCATGGCAATCGTTGACCCAGCCGGGAAAAATGATTCATTTAAAAATCCGCAATAAAGATGGCGATCTACAGACGGTAAAAATAAAACCGGACGTCGCCGCATTTAATGTGGGTGTTAATGAGCTAGCGCTCAAGCTCGGCTTTGGCCTTAAAGCATCGGATAGATATAATGCCGAAGCGCTACATCAGTTATTAGGCAATGATTTACGCCCTGAAGCCAGACCAGGTGGCTGGGTTGGCGAATGGCTGGCGCAATACCCGGATAATTATGAGGTCGTCAATACATTAGCGCGCCAGATTAAGGATATCTGGAAAAATAACCAACATCATAAAGATGGCGGCGAACCCTATAAACTCGCACAACGCCTTGCCATGTTAGCCTATGAAATTGACGCGGTGCCCGCCTGGAATTGTAAAAGCGGCAAAGATCGTACAGGGATGATGGATTCAGAAATCAAGCGAGAGCACATTTCTTTACATCAGACCCATATGTTAAGTGCGCCTGGTAGTCTTCCAGATAGCGGTGGACAGAAAATTTTCCAAAAAGTATTACTGAATAGCGGTAACCTGGAGATTCAGAAACAAAATACGGGCGGGGCGGGAAACAAAGTAATGAAAAATTTATCGCCAGAGGTGCTCAATCTTTCCTATCAAAAACGAGTTGGGGATGAAAATATTTGGCAGTCAGTAAAAGGTATTTCTTCATTAATCACATCTTGAGTCTTGAGGTAACTATATGGAAAGTCTATTAAATCGTTTATATGACGCGTTAGGCCTGGATGCGCCAGAAGATGAGCCACTGCTTATCATTGATGATGGGATACAGGTTTATTTTAATGAATCCGATCATACACTGGAAATGTGCTGTCCCTTTATGCCACTGCCTGACGACATCCTGACTTTGCAGCATTTTTTACGTCTTAACTACACCAGCGCCGTCACTATCGGCGCTGACGCAGACAATACTGCTTTAGTGGCGCTTTATCGCTTGCCGCAAACCAGTACCGAAGAAGAGGCGCTCACTGGTTTTGAATTATTCATTTCAAACGTGAAGCAATTGAAAGAGCATTATGCATAATTTAATACGTCAACATACTTTCTTAATGAGATAAAACGCGATACGTATGCCCTTTACAAGAGACAAAACCAGAATCTTTGGTGGAGATGTAAGGGGCAAACGTTCCTCTTTCTCATTTTGCTCTGTTTGCGGGAGCATTTTTAGTGTGTAAGTATTCCTGCTCATCAGGTTTTTACGCCATCTACGCACATTTATTCTGCTATAAGTTGAAATGCTGCAAAAAATATTGGTACTTATTATTTTTTCTTTAAGTAAATTTTCGCTCAACAAACTTAATTGTTTATTCAATGATGATGAAGCGTAAGCTATGCTGGAAATGAAGGAAGTCAATAGCAAGGATAATCTTATTATTCACGGGTGATATTACTTCTGCTTCACCGTTATGGCAGATATCATCGCCTCTTGTCAGATGCCAGACACCTACTCATACTCAACCAAAGCTCTAAATACAAAAATCACCTTATATCTTTTTTTATTATTCCTTGTATAAATGTGACTTGACTCACACCTATAAGGAATCGGCTCACTTCCATAAGAAGGAATCAAAATGCCAATAACTAACGCGTCCCCAGAAAATATATTAAGATATTTGCATGCGGCCGGTACCGGTACGAAAGAAGCAATGAAAAGTGCAACTTCACCACGCGGTATACTGGAGTGGCTTGTCAATTTTTTTACCTGTGGTGGAGTAAGAAGAAGCAATGAAAGATGCTTTCGGGAGGTAATTGGAAAACTGACCACATCATTATTATATGTAAATAAAGATGCTTTCCTTGATGGTAATAAAATATTTCTGGAGGACGTCAACGGGTGTACTATATGTCTGTCATGTGGAGCAGCATCCGAAAATACGGATCCCATGGTCATTATTGAAGTGAACAAAAATGGAAAAACTGTAACGGATAACGTTGATAGTGAGAGATTTTGGAATGTATGTCGAATGTTAAAGCTGATGAGTAAACATAATATACAACAGCCTGATTCACTTATAACCGAGGATGGTTTTCTGAACCTGCGCGGAGTAAACCTGGCTCATAAAGATTTCCAGGGGGAAGATTTGTCAAAAATAGATGCTTCTAATGCAGATTTCCGTGAAACAACTCTTTCTAATGTAAATTTAGTCGGTGCAAATTTGTGTTGTGCAAATCTACACGCTGTAAATCTAATGGGTTCAAACATGACTAAAGCAAACCTGACTCACGCAGACCTGACTTGCGCTAACATGTCCGGTGTAAACTTAACCGCTGCAATTCTATTCGGCTCAGACTTAACTGACACCAAACTAAATGGTGCAAAATTAGATAAGATAGCTCTAACTTTAGCGAAAGCATTAACAGGAGCCGATCTGACAGGTAGTCAACATACCCCTACTCCACTCCCGGATTACAATGATAAAACGCTTTTCCCCCATCCGATATTTTAGTCGAGATAAAGGGATTTTATAAACAAGAAGTATTCAAGCAGAAGCCCCCCTTGTTTTATTAAACAAACCCCACCCCTAAGTTTCATTATAAATAACATTTTCAGCGTATTACTTGTTGGTTTTGTCTGAATCATAGCGTTATCTGTATGTGGCACATTAACTAAAAACACTATTATTGTTTAATTTAAATAATTCATAATTGTAGTCAGGGAATAAGAAATTATGCTTCCGGTCACCTACAGATTAATACCTCAAAGCGGAGTATCCACATATGGATTAAATACCGCAGATACACCTGTTTTCCCCGATATTCCCGAACATGTACCAAACCCCTCACGGCTACGCCTTGCTCATGACAGCCTTGCCATAAACAGTGAATTCCGTCTGGAGCCAGAGTGTGTGGTGAAGTACCTTATCTCAGGCGCGGGTGGAATAGACCCTGATACAGAAATTGATGACGACACTTATGACGAATGCTACGATGAACTATCCTCCGTACTTCAAAATGCGTATACCCAAAGCGAAACATTCCGCAGACTGATGAATTACGCATATGAAAAAGAACTACATGATGTGGAGCAGCGCTGGCTACTGGGGGCAGGCGAAGCCTTTGAAACTACCGTGGCTCAGGAACACTTCAAACTTTCAGAAGGCAGGAAAGTTATTTGTCTCAATCTGGACGATTCTGATGATTCATATACCGAACATTATGAAAGTAACGAAGGAAGACAACTTTTTGACACAAAACGTTCATTTATTCATGAAGTTGTACATGCACTGACCCATCTTCAGGATAAAGAAGAAAATCATCCAAGAGGCCCTGTTGTCGAATATACCAACATTATTCTGAAAGAGATGGGGCATCCTTCACCTCCCAGAATGGTCTACATCTTCAATAAATAGACACATCAGGAAACGAAAAGAAACTAAAAACCCACGTAGTCCGTTTTTTCGGGAAATGTTCTGGCAGTATTTTCTAACTATATTCTAAGCGCCCAAAAAACAAAGGGGCTACCTTTCGGTAACCCCTTGTTTAATCTGGCGGAAGCGCAGAGATTCGAACTCTGGAACCCTTTCGGGTCGCCGGTTTTCAAGACCGGTGCCTTCAACCGCTCGGCCACACTTCCGGAATGAGGCGCACTATAAACATCCCGGTGCGTCATGTAAAGACCGAATGTGTTCGTTTGCGTGAAAAACAGGCAAATTTTCGTTAATTGCCTGAAATAGCGGCACATTGACCATTTCTTCAACACAAAAACTGGCTGAATACGTGTTGATCGTCCCCGCTGTTTTACCGCTGTGATTATCAATTTTTTATCGGTAACGCGTGGTTGAAGCTGCCGCCTGTTTTATGGCGTAGCGCCAGGCATGAGAAGACCGTTTTAACGATGGTAATCACCTGAAATCTCTTAAGGAAACTAAACGTAAACGAATGCGTAAAGATGGGTAAAACCACTGGGTGACAGTGACTGTTTTTATTATTCTCCTTTATTAATTACATCTGTCATAAGAGAGTGACTAATGGATCGTATCATTACATCATCGCGTGATCGTAGCTCGCTACTGAGTACGCACAAAGTACTGCGCAACACCTATTTTCTGTTGAGCCTGACGCTGGCTTTCTCCGCAATTACCGCGACAGCCAGTACGGTACTGATGCTGCCCTCCCCCGGCCTGATTCTGACGCTGGTCGGTATGTATGGGCTGATGTTCCTGACCTATAAAACCGCCAATAAGCCGGTCGGTATCCTGTCTGCTTTTGCGTTTACCGGCTTCCTCGGCTATATCCTGGGCCCGATTCTTAACGCCTATCTGTCAGCAGGCATGGGCGATGTCATTGGCCTGGCGCTGGGTGGTACCGCGTTAGTATTTTTCTGCTGCTCCGCTTACGTTCTGACCACCCGTAAGGATATGTCTTTCCTGGGCGGTATGTTAATGGCCGGGATCGTCGTCGTGCTGATTGGTATGGTGGCGAATATTTTCCTGCAACTACCTGCATTGCACCTGGCGATTAGCGCGGTGTTTATCCTGATTTCCTCGGGCGCTATCCTGTATGAAACCAGTAACATCATTCACGGCGGTGAAACCAACTATATTCGTGCGACCGTCAGCCTGTACGTTTCGCTGTACAACATCTTTGTCAGCCTGCTCAGCATTCTGGGCTTCGCCAGCCGCGACTAATCGACATTCCCCTCTTCCAGCCCTGCTTATGCAGGGCTTTATTTTTTGCTACACTGCCGTCCGTGTTGATTACGCAGTGAAACGTTATGTTGATCTTTGAAGGTAAAGAAATCAGTACTGATAGCGAAGGCTATCTGAAAGAGACGACGCAGTGGAGTGAAGCGCTGGCAGTCGCTATCGCCGCCAATGAAGGCATTGAGCTCTCTGCGGAACACTGGGAAGTCGTGCGCTTCGTGCGCGAATTTTACCTGGAGTTTAATACCTCTCCCGCCATCCGAATGCTGGTAAAAGCGATGGCGAATAAGTTCGGCGAAGAAAAAGGCAACAGCCGCTATCTATATCGTCTGTTCCCGAAAGGCCCGGCAAAGCAAGCGACCAAAATCGCCGGTCTGCCCAAGCCGGTAAAATGTATTTAATACCGAATACTAAAGCCTGTTAGCGTCTCGCGAGGGCTGTGCGGTTCAGTAAGGATTTTGTCCACACGAGCAGAGCGCGGCCCGCCCTCTTTCAGCCACTTGATGAGTTTTTCCACCTGCACCGCGTCGCCACAGGCCACCACTTCTACGCTTCCGTCATCCATATTCTTCGCATAGCCGGTTAACCCCAGCCGCTGCGCCTCATGCTGCGTGGTATAGCGAAACCCGACTCCCTGAACTCGACCATAAACCCAGGCGATAATGCAGACGTTCGACATGATGGTTCTCCTTTCATAATCAGTGGTGGAGGCTCATACAGGACATACTTAACGTACCTGACTGGGCAGACACCCATAATGTTGGCGGAATCTGGCCGTAAATCTCGACCCCGACAGGTAACCGCACCGTAGCGCTATTTCGCCGATCGGCAGCGTCGTCGATTGCAGTTGAGAAAGCGCGCAGGACATGCGCACCTCTTCAACAATTTGTCGATAACTCTGCGATTCGCGCTGCAAACGCCGACGCAGCGTCGATGTTCCCATAGCAAGACGGCGGGCTATCTCCTGGGCTGTCCATAGCTTAGCAGGCGAGAGCATAATCAGTTGCCGCACCTGCTCCGTGAGGGTGTAACGCCGTTCAATAAGCAGCGGTCCTGCCGCGCCATCATGCAAAAGCGCTAACAGTAACCCCATCGCCTGATGTTCCTGTAGCCCAACGGGTAAACCCTGGCGCACAGCATCCAACACGTTCTCCCACATAAATGTCAGGCTACGGCTCATCGGCGTACACAGCGATGTCAGGTTTGCCGGTGGATAATCCTGAACGTACATCGTTTTAAAGCGAGCAATAATCTCCGGTGAAAGTAACAACAGGTCGGAGCGAAAACCGTTCTGCGCAGGCTGATTAATAATCTCCAGCGGCGTGTTCGCCGGAATAATAATCAACTCGCCCGACCCGGCGACAAGGCGGCTATCATCCTGAATGATGACTTTACTGCCCTGCGTAATATGGCAGATAGCGGCGGAAAAAAGCGTAACACGATGCAAACGGTGCAGATGACTGGAACGCACCTCTGCCGTCGTAAGATCCTGATGTCGAATATGCATCTCCTGCACCGTGCCGTCCTCTGTTTTATCTTCCGTATGTGGCCGTGAATTGTGCTTTCGCAATCACATGCGCGTTCAGCATAAACCCTACCAACGCGCCACTCGACTCACTGTCGAGCGGCAGTGTTGCCGTATTCAGCGCCCACACAGTAAACTGATAGCGATGAGGCTTATCGCCCGGCGGCGGACAGGCGCCGCCAAAGCCAGCATAACCGAAATCATTCCGTCCCTGCACCACTCCAGCGGGTAACGTTTTTTTATCAGCCCCCGTCGGCAGGTCGTGAATCTGCGCAGGAATATTCACCATCGTCCAGTGCCACCAGCCGCTTCCGGTGGGCGCATCAGGATCGAAGACGGTAATAGCGTAGCTTTTGGTTCCGGCAGGCGAATTGCGCCAGCTCAGCTGCGGCGAAATATTTTCTCCGCTACAACCAAATCCTTTAAAGACGTGCTGTTGCGTTAAACGAAAATCCGCCGGAATATCCGCGCTACTGAGGCTAAACGCCGACGCGGCAGATACGCTGCCACTTAATGCCATCATTGCGGCTGCGGTCAAAGAGAAGACTGTTTTCATTGTATTTCCTTCTTCATATAAAGAAATAACACTATAAAAAGCGCCCGCTGAAGAAACTGTGCCTTTACGATTCTATTTTGTGCAGAAACGCTCACCACCATACGCTGGTGATTGCCCCTCTTATCTGTGCTACCCTACGCGCCATTTCGTTTTCACGGTCCCTGGCTGGAGCTATTATCCGGCTCGCGTCACTGTTTGTGAGAGGTTACTCCGCATGACTGAATCTACATTTCCGCAATATCCCCGTTTAGTCCTCAGCAAAGGGCGAGAAAAATCTTTACTCCGCCGCCACCCATGGGTCTTTTCCGGCGCCGTCTCCCGCCTGGAAGGCAAAGCCAACCTCGGTGAAACTATCGATATCGTCGACCATCAGGGAAAGTGGTTAGCACGCGGCGCCTGGTCGCCAGCATCCCAGATCCGCGCGCGCGTCTGGACATTTGATAAAGCAGAATCCATTGATATTACGTTTTTCACCCGCCGCCTGCGCCAGGCGCAGCAGTGGCGCGACTGGCTGGCAAAAAAAGACGGCCTGGATAGCTATCGTCTGATCGCCGGTGAGTCCGATGGCCTGCCTGGCGTCACTATCGATCGTTTTGGTCATTTTTTGGTGCTGCAACTGCTCAGCGCCGGGGCCGAATATCAACGTGCCGCATTAATTAGCGCTCTGCAAACATGCTATCCGGATTGCGCTATTTACGATCGCAGCGACGTCGCCGTGCGGAAAAAAGAAGGGATGGCGCTGACGCAAGGTCCGGTCACTGGCGAACTGCCGCCTGCGCTTCTGCCAATTGAAGAACACGGTATGAAATTACTGGTCGATATCCAGGGCGGCCACAAAACCGGTTATTATCTTGATCAGCGCGACAGTCGTCTGGCGACGCGCCGCTACGTGGAAAATCAGCGGGTACTGAACTGCTTCTCTTATACCGGCGGTTTTGCCGTGTCGGCATTAATGGGCGGTTGTCGCCAGGTTGTCAGCGTGGATACCTCACAGGATGCGCTGGATATCGCCAGGCAAAACGTTGAACTGAACCAACTGGACTTGAGCAAAGCCGAATTCGTGCGCGATGACGTGTTTAAGTTGCTGCGCGCTTACCGTGAACACGGCGAAAAATTCGACGTCATCATCATGGACCCGCCCAAATTCGTCGAAAATAAAAGCCAGTTAATGGGGGCCTGCCGGGGCTATAAAGACATTAACATGTTAGCGATTCAACTGCTCAATCCGGGCGGCATACTGCTGACATTCTCTTGCTCCGGACTGATGACCAGCGATTTATTTCAGAAAATCATTGCCGATGCCGCAATAGATGCCGGTCGTGATGTACAATTTATAGAGCAGTTCCGTCAGGCCGCCGATCACCCGGTGATCGCCACCTACCCGGAAGGGCTGTATCTGAAAGGGTTTGCCTGTCGCGTCATGTAACTTGAAAAGTGGAATAGTATCCTCATATAAAGGGTATCTATTTCCCGGGAGGTGACTATGATAGCCAGCAAATTCGGTATCGGCCAACAGGTCCGCCATTCCCTGTTAGGTTACCTCGGAGTGGTCGTCGATATCGACCCGGAATATTCGCTTGATGAACCGTCGCCTGATGAACTGGCGGTTAACGACGAACTTCGCGCCGCTCCGTGGTACCACGTGGTAATGGAAGATGATGATGGTCAGCCAGTGCATACTTATCTGGCCGAGGCCCAGTTGCGAAGCGAAATGCGGGACGAGCATCCAGAACAGCCATCGATGGATGAACTGGCGCGTACCATTCGCAAGCAGCTTCAGGCGCCGCGACTACGTAACTGATTGTATGTAAAAGGCCGGAGAGCGATATCCGGCCATTTAAACTTTTATTTCGCCAGCCCCAGGCGAGGGATCTCAATCGCCGGGCAGCGATCCATCACCACGGTCATGCCTGCATCCCGCGCCAGTACCGCCGCCTGTTCGTTGATCACGCCAAGCTGTAGCCACAGCGTTTTTGCGCCGATGGCGATAGCTTCCTGCGCGACGCCCCATGCAGCTTCAGAGTTGCGAAAAACATCCACCATATCGACTTTTTCGGGAATATCCGCCAGCGTGGCATACCCCTGTTGCCCCAGCAATGTCTTACCCGCGACTTTTGGCGCAACCGGAATCACATGGTAGCCCTGTTCAAGCAGGTATTTCATTACCCGATAACTTGGACGATCGGGTTTATCGCTCGCACCTACCAGCGCGATAGTGCGAGTGGACGTCAAAACATCAGCAATATCGGTCTCTTTCATCATCTTTCTCCTGGCTGTTTTGCAAAGTGTACGACAAACCTGACATAGCAACCATTCATCCCATACCGATGTATGAGAGCAAAACGCCAAAATATGTCTATATGTTAGTAAACATGATCTAAGAAAAATTTCGATACATTATTAGCCAGACGGCCTTTGGACAGGAGAACCTTATGAAAACCGGCGCGCTAACCACCTTCCTTGCTCTCTGTTTGCCGGTGACTGTTTTTGCCACAACGCTCCGTTTGTCTAATGAGGTTGATCTGCTGGTGCTGGACGGCAAAAAGGTGTCCAGCTCTTTATTACGCGGCGCAGAGAGCATCGAACTGGAAAACGGGCCGCATCAACTCGTTTTCCGGGTGGAAAAAACCATCCGCCTGTCCGGTAATGAAGAGCGGCTTTATATTTCTCCGCCGCTGGTGATAAGTTTCGATACCCAGTTGATAAGTCAGGTCAATTTCCAGCTCCCGCGGCTGGAAAACGAGCGCGAAGCCTCGCATTTTAACGCGGCGCCGCGTCTGGCGCTTTTGGACGGCGACGCCATGCCCATTCCGGTAAAACTCGATATTCTGGCCATTACTTCTACGGCTAAAGTGGTCGATTATGAAATAGAGACCGAGCGTTATAATAAATCGGCGAAACGCGCCTCGCTTCCTCAGTTCGCCACGATGATGGCAGACGACAGCACATTACTTTCCGACGTCTCAGAGCTTGATACCGTACCGCCGCAATCACAAACTCTGACAGAACAACGGCTGAAATATTGGTTCCGACTGGCCGACCCGCAGACACGCCATCATTTTCTGCAATGGGCGGAAAAACAGCCGCCCTCTTGATATGAGTTGTCCCAGCGCGCAATTTTTTTGTCTTTCTCTTGCAGCATCAAGCGCTTCCAGTAATCTGTAGACAGGTTAACTACGGAATCGAATTATGGAACTGACGACTCGCACCTTGCCGACGCGCAAACATATCGCGTTGGTTGCTCACGACCACTGCAAACAGATGTTAATGAACTGGGTGGAACGCCATCAGCCGTTGCTGGAAAAACACGTTCTTTATGCAACCGGCACCACGGGGAATCTGATCCAGCGCGCAACCGGTATGGACGTTAATGCGATGCTGAGCGGCCCGATGGGCGGCGACCAGCAGGTTGGCGCGCTCATTTCAGAAGGGAAAATCGACGTATTGATATTCTTCTGGGACCCGCTTAACGCGGTACCGCACGACCCCGATGTCAAAGCGCTACTGCGTCTGGCCACCGTATGGAATATCCCTGTCGCCACTAACGTCTCAACGGCGGACTTTATCATCCAGTCCCCGCATTTTAATGACGCTGTAGATATTCTTATTCCGGATTATGCGCGTTATCTGGCCGAGCGCCTGAAATAACCGCTACGCGGGCGGGATGCTGTACCGCCCGCGCTTTAGGGCTTCCTCGCCACTGGCACATCCAGCTGTTTAAGCGCCTCCACAAAGCGCGAGGGATTATCTTTATTGAAAAGCAGCCAGACCCGCGCACGCGCGCGCGTCAACGCCACATATAACAAACGCCGCTCTTCAGCGTCCGGAAAATCCTCAACCTGAGGAAGAAGCGCACTTTCCATAATGGATTCTCGCGCCGGGGCGGGGAAACCGTCGTTACCCTCTTGCAATCCGACAAGAATCACGTAATCGGCCTGTTGGCCTTTGCTGGCATGGATAGTCATGAAGTCTATCTGTAACTTCGGCCAGCGAGTCGCCGCTTTTTGTAGACTCGCGGGTTTCAGATGGTGATAGCGCGCCAGCACCAGGATACGTTCATCTTCCTTCGCATAGCCGGATAATTTATCCAGTAACGCGTCCAACTGGCTTTCATCCAATAATGTCACCGCTTTTTTATCGCCTGGGGTCAGACTATTTAACGGTTTTTTAAGTTGGTGCGGATTCTGCTGTACAAAGCGATTGGCAATATCGCCAATCCGACTGTTAAAGCGGTACGTGGTGTCCAGGTGGCAATGCTCGCCCTCGCCGAACGTCTGATGAAACGCCGTCGTTAAGGAGAGCTGCGCCCCGCTAAAACGGTAAATCGCCTGCCAGTCATCGCCAACGGCAAACAGCGTAGTCTGGCTATTCTGCTTGCGCAGCGCCTCTAACAGCGCCGCCCGTTGCGGGGAAATATCCTGAAATTCATCGACCAGAATATGCTTCCACGGGCTGATAAAACGCCCTTTTTCGAGGATCACCATTGCCTGATGGATCAGCCCGGAGAAATCAACGGCATTTTCCGCTTTCAACGCGCTTTTCCAGGCCTTTAGCAGCGGCGACATCAGCTTAATGCGTTTGCCAAACAGCTCGCGGCACTCCTCTGGCGCGCCAGCGATCATTTCTGCCTGCGCGCCGCCGTGCATACGCATCAAACTGACCCAACGATCCAGGCGAGGGGCCAGACGCCGCTGTAATGTCTCATCGTCCCAGAAATTACCTTCCGGCACTACCCACTGCATCTCCTCTTCCAGCCACTGACGCCAGCCTTTGGCCTGCGCTTTTTTCTCGCTACATTGCTGACGCCAGGTGTGCAGAAATAGCTGATGCCGCGCGGTGGCGTCACTTTCCAGCTTACTGATAACCGGCGCTTTTTTACTGCCTTGCTGAATAATATACAGCGCCAGCGAATGGAACGTACGGGCAGTAATCTCTTCCGTATGTAAGCGCTCGCGGATACGCTCATCCATCTCCTCTGCCGCCTTGCGACCAAACGCCAGTAAAAGAATTTGCCCCGCATCTGCTTGTCCGCGCGCCAACAGCCAACCCGCGCGCGCCACCAGCACCGAGGTCTTACCGCTTCCCGCGCCCGCCAGTACCAGTAACGATGATTCGCCGTTAACCACCGCCCTGGCCTGGGAAGGATTAAGCGGAGAAGATTCTATCTGCGTAAAAAAGTCGGCATGCGCTTCCAGCATGGCATCAGCATACGCCTGATTATGCTGCTGCCGACTTCCCTCGCTATCCTGTAACCAGGCCAGACACTTACGCCATATCTCGCGACAGTGAGCAAACTCCTCCAGACGTGAGACCGGCAGCGGCAAAGCGGCAAACGTCTGGCGAATTTCGTGTTCCAGCCCCCGAACGCGTTCACGGGTAAGCCATTGGTTTTCGCCCGTTCGCTCACTAATACGCGCCCATTGCTCTTGTAATGCCTGCGCGGCGACATCACTCATCTCCTGGCTCCAGCGACGCCAGTGCGCGTCCAGATAGCGATGGAATTGCTGGGTTTCCGACCACTCGGTACCGTGCAAACGCACGACTTTATCCTCCGGGAGGACAAACTCCAGCTCGCCCCATACCAGCCCACGCTTACAGTGAATCGCCAATAACTGATTGAATGGAATAAGATATTCATGCCTGTCGCCAGACACTTTCACCCCAGCGTTGAGGATCTCGGCACGATCATACGGGTGTTGCGCCAGACGTTTTCCAAGAGAAGTAGCTTTCAGTTCCATGACTCAGCGAATCCAGACGTAAAGATGTGCTTATCAGTGTAACCGCCAGAGAAAACGTGCTCCAGTCTAAAAAAACGTTACAATTGCCCGCAGTGATAGAAAACCGGAATGAACTGAGGGTTTATGCGTACCGTTCTGAATATTTTAAACTTTGTACTGGGCGGCTTTGCCACTACGCTGGCCTGGCTGCTGGCGACGCTGGTCAGTATTGTGCTTATTTTTACCCTGCCGTTGACCCGCTCCTGCTGGGAGATAACCAAACTGTCCCTGTTCCCTTACGGTAATGAAGCCATTCACGTTGACGAACTTAATCCGGCGGCGAAAAGCGTATTAATGAATACTGGCGGTACCTTGCTGAATATTTTCTGGTTACTTTTTTTCGGCTGGTGGCTATGCCTGATGCACATTGCCTCCGGTATCGCGCAGTGTGTCACTATCATCGGGATACCTGTCGGTATTGCGAACTTTAAAATTGCCGCGATTGCGCTTTGGCCTGTCGGTCGCCGCGTCGTCTCTGTAGAAACCGCTCGCGCCGCGCGAGAAGCTAACGCGCGCCGCCGTTTTGAATGATCGGGACAAATAGCCTTTATGTTAAGTCCGTTGATTCGCCGTTATACCTGGAACAGTACCTGGCTGTATTACATCCGCATTTTTATCGCTCTGTGCGGCACCACCGCCCTGCCCTGGTGGCTGGGCGACGTCAAACTTACCATCCCGCTCACGCTCGGTATGGTTGCCGCGGCGCTAACCGATCTCGACGACCGCCTTGCCGGACGCTTGCGTAATTTAATCATTACCTTAATTTGCTTTTTTATCGCGTCGGCTTCTGTGGAGCTGCTCTTTCCCTGGCCGTGGCTATTTGCGTTGGGCTTAACGTTATCCACCAGCGGGTTTATTCTGTTGGGAGGATTAGGGCAACGCTATGCCACCATCGCGTTCGGCGCGTTACTCATTGCCATCTATACGATGCTGGGTACCTCTCTATACGATCACTGGTATCAACAACCACTGCTCCTGCTGGCAGGCGCAGTATGGTATAACCTACTGACGCTAACCGGGCATCTGCTATTTCCGATCCGTCCGTTGCAGGATAATCTGGCACGCAGTTACGAACAGTTAGCGCACTATCTGGAACTGAAATCACGTCTGTTTGATCCTGATATTGAAGATGAAAGCCAGGCGCCGCTCTATGATTTAGCGTTAGCGAACGGGCAGTTAATGGCGACGCTGAACCAAACGAAAGTGTCGTTATTGAGTCGCCTGCGCGGCGATCGCGGTCAACGCGGTACGCGCCGCACCCTCCATTACTATTTTGTGGCGCAGGATATTCATGAACGCGCCAGTTCTTCGCATATTCAATACCAGACACTGCGCGATTATTTTCGCCATAGCGACGTCATGTTCCGCTTTCAGCGTCTGATGTCGATGCAGGCGCAGGCCTGTACGCAGCTGGCGCGCTGTATCTTACTGCGTACGCCGTACCAGCATGATCCGCGTTTTGAACGCGTCTTTACCCACATTGACGCCGCGCTTGAACGTATGCGCGCCAGCGGCGCTTCTTTAGAGCTGTTAAATACGCTTGGGTTCTTATTAACCAACCTACGCGCTATTGATGCGCAACTGGCGACGATCGAGTCGGAGCAGGCCCAGGCAATGCCGCGCAATGAGTCAGAAAACCAGTTGGCTGATGATAGCCTGCACGGGTTTAGCGACATCTGGCTGCGTCTGAGCCGTAATTTTACCCCGGAATCCGCTCTCTTTCGCCATGCGGTACGCATGTCGCTGGTATTGTGCATCGGTTATGCTCTCATCCAAATTACCGGGATGCGCCACGGGTACTGGATATTGCTCACCAGCCTGTTCGTTTGTCAGCCTAACTATAACGCGACCCGCCATCGCCTTGCGCTCAGGATTATCGGTACATTGGTAGGCGTTGCGATCGGCCTGCCGATTTTATGGTTTGTCCCTTCGCTTGAAGGACAGTTAGTTCTGCTGGTGATTACCGGCGTGCTTTTCTTCGCATTCCGTAATGTGCAGTATGCCCATGCGACGATGTTCATCACCCTGCTGGTATTACTCTGCTTTAACCTCCTGGGCGAAGGCTTCGAGGTAGCGTTACCGCGCGTCGTCGACACGTTAATTGGCTGCGCTATCGCCTGGGCTGCGGTCAGCTTTATTTGGCCGGACTGGCGCTTTCGCAACCTTCCCCGGGTACTCCAGCGCGCCACCGATGCTAATTGCCGCTACCTTGATGCGATCCTTGAGCAATATCACCAGGGACGGGATAACCGCCTGGCCTATCGCATTGCCAGACGCGACGCGCACAACCGCGATGCAGAACTGGCATCCGTGGTTTCTAATATGTCGAGCGAACCCGACGTCACGGCTGAAACCCGGGAGGCGGCGTTCAGGCTGCTTTGCCTCAATCACACTTTTACCAGCTATATCTCCGCCCTCGGCGCGCACCGCGAAAAGCTCAGTAATCCGGACGTGTTGGGGCTTCTGGATGACGCGGTCTGCTACGTTGATGATGCGCTTCATCATCAACCTGAAGACGAACAGCGCGTACACCAGGCGCTGGAGGGTTTAAAGCAGCGAGTTCAGTCACTGGAAACACGTCCGGACAGCAAAGAACCTCTGGTTGTTCAACAAATTGGTTTGCTCATTGCCTTACTGCCCGAGATTGGACGCTTGCAACGGCAAATTTCACCGCCGACTTCTACATTAATTACCCAGCCGTAAGCGAATGAGCCCAGTCGGCAAGCTCCTGGCGACGACTCGCCGGGAGCGCCGCTTCATGTACGCCGACAATTGCGCCTTCCAGGGCATACAAAACTTTCACCGTCAGCAAGGGATTGCTTTGTCGCAACCTTAGCCAGCACATTTTCGCGCCCAGTATGCGTAACATATTTTCGTCCTTTATCCCTGACTCATTGAGCAATGTTTCCAGATGGAAGGTCATATTGGGGAGATCTTTGAGTCTGTGCTGTAAAATACGGCTGTGTTTTTCCTTCATTGCCGCGTCAAGAGAATACTTCGATAAACGCACCAGCTGCTGCTGATCGCGCCACAGGCTTTCATTCACCCGGTAATAGTTGAGCATAACGGGACGTCCACATTTCATAAACATGAGCCAGGCGGGAGGATGCTTCACACAGTAGGGTACGCTTTCTTCACAGGCGCGGAGATAAAGCTCGCCATTAGCCACCATCGCAAAGACGGTATCCTCCACGGTCAGACTATAGCTACCGAATAAAGATCGATACTGGATCGTCCCCAAAGAGGCCAAATATTCTTGCGATTTATAGATCCTGTCATAAGAGAGTGCTCTCATAAAATTCCTTTTAAATCATAAAGTAAAAGAATGATTTGCAGTAACGGATCCGTTAATGACGAAAATAGGCAACTTATACTCCGCGAGCAAGATGATTTTTATTTTTGACGCCACTAAGAATAAAAATTGCGAGACAGTTTCCGAAAATAGAGTTGATCTTTCATCGCCACAGGGGTACTGTATGAATATACAGTAACTCACAGGGCTGGATTGATTATGTACACTTCAGGTTATGCAAATCGTTCTTCGTCATTTCCTACCACTACCCACAACGCTGCGCGCACCGCTACGGAAAATGCCGCGGCAGGACTGGTCAGTGAAGTTGTCTACCACGAAGACCAGCCCATGATGGCGCAACTCCTGCTTTTGCCTTTACTCCGTCAGTTAGGCCAACAATCACGCTGGCAGCTCTGGCTCACGCCGCAGCAAAAGCTCAGCCGTGAATGGGTACAGTCTTCAGGTTTGCCATTAACGAAAGTGATGCAAATTAGCCAGCTTGCGCCTCGTCATACGCTGGAGTCGATGATCCGCGCTTTGCGTACAGGAAATTACAGCGTGGTAATTGGTTGGATGACTGAAGAACTGACAGAAGAAGAACATGCCAGCCTGGTTGAAGCAGCGAAGGTAGGTAATGCGGTAGGGTTTATCATGCGCCCTATACGTGCGCACGCTTTACCCAGGAGACAGCATTCCGGGCTAAAAATTCACTCTAATTTGTATCATTAAGTAAAATTAGGATTTATCCTGGACTTTTTTTTACGCGAACGTATCTCCTTTGAGTGCTAACGTTTTTTTTGCGAGAACGCTTGTCAGAAGCGGTTTCCGCAATTTTTGCTGTACGATTTATCATCTGAAACTGTTAAATGATGTGTATATCCGTCATGTTTTTTTCACATGTCTGACGGAGTTCACACTTGTAAGTTTCCAACTACGTTGTAGACTTTACATCGCCAGGGGTGCTCAGCATAAGCCGTAGATATCGGTAGAGTAACTATTGAGCAGATCCCCCGGTGAAGGATTTAACCGTGTTATCTCGTTGGAGATATTCATGGCGTATTTTGGATGATAACGAGGCGCAAAAAATGAAAAAGACAGCTATCGCGATTGCAGTGGCACTGGCTGGTTTCGCTACCGTAGCGCAGGCCGCTCCGAAAGATAACACCTGGTACGCTGGTGCTAAACTGGGCTGGTCTCAGTACCATGACACCGGCTTCATTAACAATGATGGCCCGACTCATGAAAACCAACTGGGCGCAGGTGCTTTTGGTGGTTACCAGGTTAACCCGTACGTTGGCTTTGAAATGGGCTACGACTGGTTAGGCCGTATGCCGTACAAAGGCGACAACATCAATGGCGCTTATAAAGCTCAGGGCGTTCAGTTGACCGCTAAACTGGGTTATCCAATCACTGACGATCTGGACGTTTATACCCGTCTGGGTGGTATGGTATGGCGTGCAGACACCAAGTCTAACGTCCCTGGCGGCCCGTCTACTAAAGACCACGACACCGGCGTTTCCCCGGTATTCGCGGGCGGTATCGAGTATGCCATCACCCCTGAAATCGCAACCCGTCTGGAATACCAGTGGACTAACAACATCGGTGATGCCAACACCATCGGCACCCGTCCGGACAACGGCCTGCTGAGCGTAGGTGTTTCCTACCGTTTCGGCCAGCAAGAAGCTGCTCCGGTAGTCGCTCCGGCACCGGCTCCGGCTCCGGAAGTACAGACCAAGCACTTCACTCTGAAGTCTGACGTACTGTTCAACTTCAACAAATCTACCCTGAAGCCGGAAGGCCAGCAGGCTCTGGATCAGCTGTACAGCCAGCTGAGCAACCTGGATCCGAAAGACGGTTCCGTTGTCGTTCTGGGCTTCACTGACCGTATCGGTTCTGACGCTTACAACCAGGGTCTGTCCGAGAAACGTGCTCAGTCTGTTGTTGATTACCTGATCTCCAAAGGTATTCCGTCTGACAAAATCTCCGCACGTGGTATGGGCGAATCTAACCCGGTTACCGGCAACACCTGTGACAACGTGAAACCTCGCGCTGCCCTGATCGATTGCCTGGCTCCGGATCGTCGCGTAGAGATCGAAGTTAAAGGCGTTAAAGACGTGGTAACTCAGCCGCAGGCTTAAGTTTCCGTCTGATAAAAAACCCCGCGTCGCGGGGTTTTTTGCTCTGGTCTGGGTGACAACGCCTTTCAGCGTTACTTCTTGCCTAATAACGCCTGTAAATCCTGCTTTAACGTGGTCATTTGCGTGGCATATTTCTCTTTATGCTCCGCGTCTTCTATCAGTTGCACTATCGTTTCGGATAATGTTTTACCGCGTCGCTGCGCAAGGCCCGCCAGACGCTGCCAGACCATAAACTCTAAATCGATAGATTTTTTGCGCGTATGCTGATGTTCCGCATTGAAGTGTCGTTTGCGTCTTGCCCGAATGGTTTGTTTCATCCGATTAAGCAAGGCAGGATTCATATGCCTGTCTATCCAGACATTTACCCGCACCGGTTCATTTTCGAGGGCCAACAACAAATTGACGGCTTCCTGGGCAGCACTGGCTTCCACGTAGCGGGTGATCAACTCCCCTTCGCGGTGCTTTTTCACCAGATATTTCCATTTCCAACCGCTTTCAAGATTTTCAAGTTGTTGATATTTCATTGCGATCCCAACGTTACCGTGTAACTGTTATCAGAATATCAGTTTTTTAGCCATCTGAAGAAAAGAATCTCTAACCTGTGAATGGTTACACGTCTTCATATTACTTTGCATTCGCTTTCCGCGTGTGCAGCGTGACGGGTTAGGCTATAATCCCCCCTTTTACAACAGACTAAAAAACCTCAACTTTGACCATTACGAAACTTGCATGGCGTGATCTGGTTCCGGATAGCGAAAGCTATCAGGAGATATTTGCACAGCCACACGCGACTGACGAAAACGACACCTTACTCAGTGATACTCAGCCACGACTGCAATTTGCGCTTGAGCAACTTATACAGCCGTGGGCATCATCCTCTTTTATGCTGACTAAAGCGCCTGAAGAGCAAGAGTATCTCACTTTACTTTCAGATGCCGTCCGCGCTCTGCAAACCGATGCCGGACAATTAACCGGCGGACATTATGACGTTTCCGGGCATACTGTTCATTACCGCGCCGCGCAGAATGCGCAAGACAACTTTGCCACCGTCACACAAGTCGTCAGCGCGGACTGGGTCGAAGCCGAACAGCTCTTTGGTTGCCTGCGGCAGTATAACGGCGACATTATCCTGCAGCCGGGACTGGTTCATCAGGCGAACGGCGGCGTGCTGATTATTTCCTTACGAACCCTTCTGGCGCAGCCGTTACTGTGGATGCGTCTGAAAGCCATCGTTAGCCGCGAGCGTTTTGACTGGGTGGCCTTTGACGAGTCGCGTCCATTACCGGTCTCCGTGCCGTCAATGCCGCTCAAACTGAAGGTGATTCTGGTTGGCGAACGTGAATCACTGGCTGATTTTCAGGAGATGGAACCGGAGCTCGCGGAACAGGCTATCTACAGTGAATTTGAAGACAATTTACAGATAGCGGACGCAGAAGCTATGACCCTGTGGTGTCAATGGGTGACGCGTATCGCTTTACGCGATAATTTGCCCCCTCCGGCACCGGACGCCTGGCCCGTTCTGATACGCGAGGCTGTGCGCTATACCGGCGAACAGGATACGCTGCCTCTTTGCCCACTGTGGATAGCCCGCCAGTTTAAGGAGGCGTCGCCTTTATGCGAAGGCGATACCTGCGGCGCAGAAGCGCTCAGCCTGATGCTTGCCCGACGCGAATGGCGAGAAGGCTTTCTGGCGGAACGGATGCAGGATGAGATTCTGCAAGAGCAGATCCTGATTGAAACCGAAGGCGAACGCGTTGGACAAATCAATGCGCTTTCCGTCATTGAATTTCCCGGGCATCCGCGCGCCTTTGGCGAACCGTCGCGAATTAGCTGTGTTGTGCATATCGGCGATGGCGAATTTAACGATATTGAGCGCAAGGCCGAACTTGGCGGGAATATCCACGCTAAGGGAATGATGATTATGCAGGCCTTCCTGATGTCGGAGTTGCAGCTGGAGCAACAAATTCCCTTCTCTGCCTCGTTAACCTTTGAGCAGTCCTACAGCGAAGTGGATGGCGATAGCGCCTCAATGGCGGAATTATGTGCGCTCATCAGCGCGCTGGCCAATGTGCCAGTGAATCAAAACATTGCGATTACCGGCTCGGTCGATCAGTTTGGTCGCGCGCAACCGGTGGGCGGGCTAAACGAAAAAATTGAAGGTTTCTTCGCCATCTGCGAGCAGCGGGAATTAAACGGTAAACAGGGCGTAATTATCCCTGCCGCCAACGTCCGCCATCTCAGTCTTAAATCTGAACTGCTGCAAGCGGTTAAAGAAGATAAGTTCACTATCTGGGCGGTAGACGACGTGACCGACGCCTTACCGCTACTGTTAAATCTGGTGTGGGATGGCGAAGGTCAAACGACGTTGATGCAGACTATCCAGGAGCGTATCGCGCAGGCGACGCAACAGGAAGGCCGTCATCGTTTCCCGTGGCCATTACGTTGGCTGAACGCTTTTATTCCGAACTGATCGGACTTGTTCAGCGTACACGTGTTAGCTATCCTGCGTGCTTCAATAAAATAAGGTTTACATAAAACATGGTAGATAAACGCGAATCCTATACAAAAGAAGACCTTCTTGCCTCTGGTCGTGGTGAACTGTTTGGCGCTAAAGGGCCGCAACTCCCTGCGCCGAACATGCTGATGATGGACCGCGTCGTTAAGATGACCGAAACGGGCGGCAATTTCGACAAAGGCTATGTTGAAGCCGAGCTGGATATCAATCCGGATCTATGGTTCTTCGGATGCCACTTTATCGGCGATCCGGTGATGCCCGGTTGTCTGGGTCTGGATGCTATGTGGCAATTGGTGGGATTCTACCTGGGCTGGTTGGGCGGCGAAGGCAAAGGCCGCGCTCTGGGCGTGGGCGAAGTGAAATTTACCGGCCAGGTTCTGCCGACAGCCAGGAAAGTCACCTATCGCATTCATTTCAAACGTATCGTAAACCGTCGCCTGATCATGGGTCTGGCGGACGGTGAGGTTCTGGTTGATGGTCGTCTGATCTATACCGCACACGATTTGAAAGTCGGTTTGTTCCAGGATACTTCCGCGTTCTAAGTGTTGAATTGATATTCCGCGCTATCGGTATCATGCTTGCAAAGCCAATAAAGGCGAAACCTCCGCACTGCGGAGGTTTCTTTTTCTAAAGAGACAGAATCAGGCCATTACCGCCCTGTCCTCCATGGCTTGTCGCCAACCTCCCAACCAGTATGACCGTTGATTCAGCGTCTGATAGGGACACATTTCTTTTGATCGTCCGGCGATGCCGGCCTGATATCCACGTTGATGTGCCCGTTCCAGGCGATCTCGTTTTTGTCTCTTCATGCCTCGTTTCCCTCATATTTGTATCTGGTGGAAAAGAAAACAGTGATTACAAAATGTGCAATCACACTACACGAATACCTCTAAATGGATCGCCCGTCAATGCGCAAAATTCACACCAATGTCATATTTGTGAGCTATACGGTAAATCATTTGTACAAAAAATGTGAGCCATAACAACTATTTTTCCGGCGTCAAAAATAAAAAAACCGCCTCAGGCGCACGACCTGAAGCGGTTAAATTTACATTACTTTTATCTCAGGGAAGGCGCTTTATCTCATCTGCGATAGCGGCTGCTTCCTGACTCCATGCGCTTGCCAGTACTTTGACCATCTCATCATAGCCATCTTTCTGCTGGCTGGCTTCGATATGGAAAGGCCGCTTAATCAGTTGTCCGTTGTGGTTTAATAACCACTCCCCGCTGACGATAACCTTACCATCGTAACGTCCATGGAATCCGGTTACGGTAACGTTCAACGTATCCTGGGTGGTTCCCAACGGCTGGGAAGCGACGACCCAGCCAGGAAGCCGGGCGCTAAGATTCGCCACCAGCGTGTTACGTAATTGCTGGTCCAGCGGGCTGGCCCACAGATTGTTATTGGCAATCACATACTGGACATCACTGGTTTGATACACCACGCCGTTACCTGCCAGATAGTCAGGTACGGAAACCTGCTCTACCCATAAGAGACGGTTGCCCTTGCTTGCGGTGCTTTGCACACCGCTTTGCGCTATCGGGAGCTGATAATAGCTTTTATTCTCTCCGCCGGAGCTACATGACGCCAGCCAGAACGCCATTATCACGACTAGCCATTTTTTCATTGTTTCGCCCTCTTAGGCTCAGGATCTTTTTTATCCTTCGCTTCAAATACCAGCGCGTTGCTCTTCTCGTTCAGAGTTTTCAACACCGGTTGTAACTCACGAAGCACCTGATCGAGACGCTGCATATCCGCCACCATTTTGTTATACGCCGCCGATCCAGGCTGGAAGCCTTGCATACTGCGGTTAAGTTCGCGTAACGTCGTTTGCATATCTGCCGGAAGCTGCTGCATCGACTGACTGGAGGTAATCTTGTTCATATTATCCAGCGTGGTTTGCAGCCGACGCATAGTACGCTGGCTTTCAGACAGCGTATTGGTCGCTTGTTCAATCATCGGATTCAGCGGCAGGTTGTTGATCTTATCCAACGTTTCCACCAGTCGCTGTTGAATTTGCGCCAGGCCGCTGCTGACGGTGGGAATAATTTCATAACCATCAAATTCGCGTAGCCCGGTGATCGGCGGCTCCTTAGGATAAAAGTCCAGATCGACATACAGCGCCCCGGTCACCAGGTTACCGGTTTTAAGCGAAGCGCGTAAACCGCGCTTAAGCAGTTCCGTCAAATGCGCGCCAACATCCGCATTTTCTCCCAATTGCGCTTTCAGACGCTCCGGTTCAATGCGCACCAGCACAGGAATACGGTAATCGTCGTTAAATACCTGGCGCATTTTAGACGCAAAGAAAGGCACTTTGCTTACCGTCCCCAGACGAATACCGCGGAACTCCAGCGGCGCGCCGGGTTGTAATCCGCGCACCGAATCTTTAAAGAACATCAGGTAATCGATATGATCGGTATACAGCGAATCCTGAATACTTTTTTGATCGTCGTAGAGATTAAACGCCGTTTTTTCGGCGACGGGTTGCCCCTGCTCAAGTCCTTCCGGCACATCAAAACTCACGCCGCCGCCAAACAACGTCGTCAACGATCCCATTTCCACGCGCATTCCCGCCGATGTCAGATCCACAGCGATACCGCTATCTTTCCAGAATCGGACATTACTGGTGACCAATCGATCGTTTGGCGCCTTAATGAACAACTGATAACTCATTGTCCGTTTTTGCGGATCGAAAGAGCTGGTTTCAACGGACCCTACCCGATAACCCCGGAACAGAACGGGATCGCCGGGACTGAGCTGACCGGCCTTTTTGCTGTCCAGAATCACACGAATACCTTTGGCATCGGGCGGCGCCAACGGCGGTGAGTCAAGAAGCTGATAGCTTTCCGGCTGACTGCCCTTACTTCCTGGTTGTAGTTCAATATACGCGCCTGATAACAACGTCCCAAGCCCGCTGATGCCTTCACGCCCCACCTGCGGTTTTACGACCCAAAATACCGAGTCTTTATGCAGCAACTTCTCCATACCGGAATGAAGCCGTGCTTTGATTTGTACATGGGTCAGATCGTCAGTCAGCGTCGCGCTTTCAACCACGCCGACATCCACGCTGCGACTTTTGATCGTCGTTTTTCCGCCTTCAATGCCTTCCGCATTGGTGGTAATTAAGGTCACTTCCGGTCCCTGGTGGCTGTAGTGATAAAACAGAATCCAGGCTCCGATAAGCGCAGTAACAATCGGGAATATCCAGACAGGCGACCAATTTTTCACCTTTTGTACTTTGGCTTCCCCTTTTTTAGGTTCCATGCTATCAGGACTCCTCATGGCCTGGTTCGTATTCACGATCCCACGACAGACGCGGATCAAAGGTCATCGCAGAAAACATTGTCATTATGACGACTAAAGCAAACATCAACGCACCCATCGCAGGATAAATATTCATTAACCCTCCCATACGCACCAGCGCAGAGAGTACGGCAATGACAAAGACATCAATCATTGACCAGCGCCCCACAAACTCCACTACTTCATAAATAAAATGCATCCGTTCACTGTCGCGCTTACCGTGGCCTTTCGCATCCCAACAAAGCCAGGCAATGGCGATCATTTTTAGCGTCGGCACCATAATACTGGCGAGAAAGATAACCGCCGCCACCGGATAAGACCCCTCGCTCCACAGCAAAATCACGCCAGCCAGAATGGTCGACGGCATTTTCGAGCCCAGTAAGTCGGTAATCATAATCGGCAAAATATTGGCGGGCAGATAAAGCATGATCGAGGTAAATAATAACGCCAGCGTCCACTGCAAACTGTTTTTACGCCGGACATAGCCTTTCGTATGGCAACGCGGACAGACGAGACTCTCCGCAGGCAGGATCGCCGTACAGCAGGCGCAAGAACGCAAAGACTGCCGGATACCGGTAATCCCCTGCGTTAACGGCTGCGCCAGTACAGGCTGCGGGGCGATATCATCCCACAACCAGCGGCGATCGACACACTGGAACGCCCGCAGTTGAACGAGACAAAATAAGCACCAGGGAATAAAACTGCTGCCGATGCCGATATCGCCGTAGGCCATCAGCTTAACAAAACTGACCAACACCCCGGCGAGAAATATTTCCGCCATTCCCCACGATTTGAGGAGGAAAAAGATCCTTGCCAGCGTTTTTTTTACCGACAACGGCAGACTGGCGCGGTTGACAAGTAATAGAATGGTCACCAGGCAAAATGCCGGCACCAGTTGGACAAATAACAAAAAGAACGTGCCGAGGCTGGCGTAATCTTCAGAAAACATGACGCCGGGGATTTCCAGAAGCGTGACTTCGCTGGTGACGCCCGCGACATTCATATTCACGAAGGGAAAAAGGTTAGAAAGCAGCAACATAAATAGTGCCGCTAACGCATAGGCGGTAGGACGCTGCCGGGGCGCGTCCCACTCGGTCGTTAACGTTGCGCCGCATCGTGGACATGCTGCTTTTTGCCCATGCGAGAGGCGGGGTAAAGCCACCAGCATGTCGCATTGCGGGCACAATATGTGCTTCGCAGCATGGTGATGTTCACACATAGGCGCTCCTTTCGTTATGCCCCGTTTTTCAGGCCTTCAAGATACTCCCAACGTTCGAAGGCTTGCTCAAGTTCTTGCTCCGCCTGACTTAAATCGGCCAGAACTTTTTGCGTTTGCTCATGGGGTTGGCTAAAAAAGGCCGCATCCGCAACCTGCGCCTGTAGCGCTTCCAGCTTCGCTTCCAGGTCTTCAAGCTGACCGGGTAACTGCTCCAGCTCGCGCTGCAGTTTATAGCTTAGTTTGCTACTGCCACGTTTTACAATTTCTGCTTTAGGGGCAATAACTTCCTCATTTTTTTTCGCCATCGGCTGTTTCGTCGCCAGATGCTGCTCTTGCTGCGCACGCGCATCATGGTAGCCGCCGATATAACGTCCGATTTTGCCGCCGCCCTCGAAAATCCAGCATTCCGTCACGGTATTATCGACAAATTGCCGATCGTGGCTGACCAGTAGTACCGTGCCCTGATAGCCATCAATTAATTCTTCTAATAGTTCCAGCGTTTCGACGTCAAGATCGTTCGTTGGTTCATCGAGAATTAAAAGATTGCTCGGCTTGAGGAATAGTCGTGCCAGCAGCAGACGGTTACGTTCGCCGCCGGAAAGCGCGCGGACGGGTGTCATCGCCCGTTTGGGGTGAAACAGGAAGTCCTGCAAATAGCCCAGTACATGGCGCGGCTTACCGTTTACCATCACCTCTTGCTTGCCTTCCGCAAGGTTATCCATCACGGTTTTTTCCGGATCCAGTTCGGCGCGATGCTGATCGAAGTAGGCGACTTCCAGCTTCGTTCCTACGTGGATGCGCCCGCTGTCAGCCTGAAGCTGTCCCAGCATCAGTTTCAGTAGCGTGGTTTTACCGCAGCCGTTCGGGCCAATTAACGCAATCTTGTCGCCGCGCTGTACCTGAGCGGAGAAATCTTTTACCAGTTGTTTTCCTTCTACCTGGTAATCGACGTTTTCCATCTCAAAAACGATTTTACCGGAGCGCGTCGCCTCTTCGACCTGCATCTTCGCCGTGCCCATCACTTCCCGGCGCTCGCTGCGTTCACGACGCATCGCTTTTAACGCCCGCACGCGCCCTTCATTACGGGTGCGGCGCGCCTTGATACCCTGGCGAATCCAGACTTCTTCCTGCGCCAGTTTGCGATCAAATTCCGCGTTTTGTAATTCTTCTACGCGCAGCGCTTCTTCTTTCTCCAGCAGGTATTGATCGTAATTTCCCGGATAGGTGACCAGTTTGCCACGATCGAGATCGACAATGCGGGTTGCCATATTGCGAATAAACGAACGATCGTGAGAGATAAAAATAATCGTTCCGTTAAAGGTTTTCAGAAACCCTTCCAGCCAGTCGATAGTTTCGATATCCAGATGGTCAGTCGGTTCATCCAGTAACAATACGCGCGGATTGCTGACCAGCGCCCGACCCAGCGCGGCTTTACGCAGCCAGCCGCCGGAGAGCGACGACAGCGCGGCGTTAGGATCGAGTCCAAGCTGCTCCAGCACTTCATTAATACGGTTTTCCAGCTGCCACAGATTATGATGATCGAGCTGTTCCTGTACGCGCGCCATTTCATTGAGGTTTTTCTCGCTGGGATCGGTCATCACCAGACGGGAAATCTCATGATAGCGCTTGAGGTATTCCGCTTGTTCTTCGATACCTTCGGCGACAAAGTCATAGACGCTGCCCGCAATATTACGGGGCGGGTCCTGTTGCAGACGCGCGACGATCAGATCCTGCTCATAAATAATACGTCCATCGTCCAGACCCTGTTCGCGGTTGAGGATCTTCATCAAGGTGGATTTCCCGGCGCCGTTACGCCCCACCAGACAGACGCGTTCGTTATCTTCGATATGCAACTCTGCGTTATCGAGAAGCGGCGCGTCGCTGAACGACAGCCATGCGCCATGCATACTGATTAATGACATTTACTTTTCCTTTCAGGCGGCGCGGATCAGCCAGCAGTTATGAATCTGACGGTTACGGGCAAAATCCGGGGAGAGCGTTTTTTGCGTAATTTCTTGTGCGGTAAGCCCCAGTTCCGCCAGCCCTTCCAGATCCATACGGAATCCGCGCTTATTATTTGAGAACATGATGGTGCCGCCTTTACGCAGCAGGCGTTTTAAATCTTTCATTAACGCGACATGATCGCGCTGAACATCAAACGACTCTTCCATACGTTTTGAGTTAGAGAACGTCGGCGGATCGATAAAGATCAAATCGAACTGTTCATTCGCCTCGCGCAGCCAGCCCAGGCAGTCGGCCTGAATCAGGCGATGCGCGCGGCCGCTCAGTCCGTTCAGACGCAAATTACGTTCGGCCCACTCCAGATAGGTACGGGACATATCCACCGTTGTGGTGCTGCGCGCGCCGCCCAGACCCGCATGTACGCTGGCGCTGCCGGTATAAGAAAAGAGATTCAGGAAATCTTTGCCTTTGCTCATTTCTCCCAGCATTCTGCGGGCAATACGGTGATCGAGGAACAGACCGGTGTCGAGATAATCCGTCAGATTTACCCATAAGCGCGCATTATATTCGCTGACCTCAAGGAACTCGCCCTTCTCGCTCATTTTCTGATACTGGTTTTTTCCTTTTTGCCGTTCACGGGTTTTTAACACCAGTTTATTCGGCGGAATACCGAGCACTGACAAGGTTGCCGCAATAATATCGAACAGACGCTGCCGCGCTTTTTGCGCATCCACCGTTTTCGGCGGCGCATATTCCTGAATCACCGCCCAGTCGCCGTAACGGTCTACCGCCACGTTATATTCCGGCAGGTCGGCATCATACAAGCGATAGCATTCAATCCCTTCCTGGCGCGCCCATTTCTCCAGCTTTTTAAGATTTTTACGCAGGCGATTAGCGTAATCTTCCGCCACCGTCGCCGGCTTACTGTCCGCCGTGGTTTCCGCAATATGATAGTTTTTCTGCACGCAGTCCAGCGGGCCATTCTTGGCTTTAAACTGTTTGTCGGCACGTAATTGCAGGCTGCCCAGCAGATCGGGCGAAGCGCTGAACAGCGACAGGTTCCAGCCGCCAAACTGATTTTTCATGGTACGGCCCAGCAGGCTGTGCAACGCAATCAGCGCCGGTTCGCTGTCCAGACGTTCGCCGTAAGGCGGGTTACTGATCACCGTACCATACGGGCCTTTCGGCAATGGATTACTCAGTTGCGCCACATCTTTCACTTCAAAGGTGATAAGCTCCCCGATACCGGCGCGACGGGCGTTGCTGCGCGCCCGCTCAATGACGCGCGCATCGCTGTCGGAACCGTAGAAATGAGAGGAATACTCCGCCAGCCCCTTACGCGCCCGGGTCTGCGCTTCGGCTTTCACTTCCTGCCAGATAGTCTCGTCATGCTGCGCCCAGCCGCTAAATCCCCAGTGACCACGGTGCAGGCCCGGCGCGCGATCGGTCGCCCACATCGCGGCCTCAATCAACAGTGTCCCCGAACCACACATAGGGTCGAACAGCGGCGTACCTGGTTGCCAGCCGGAACGCATAACAATCGCTGCCGCCAGCGTCTCTTTAATTGGCGCCAGCCCGGTGCGATCGCGATAACCGCGCAGGTGCAGGCCATCACCACTGAGATCCAGCGCAATGCTGGCCGTTTCTTTATTCAGCCAGACGTTAATACGGAGGTCCGGCGATTCGCGGTCCACATTTGGACGCGGAAGATTTTTCCGCGTAAACGCATCGACAATCGCGTCTTTAACTTTCATCGCGCCATACTGACTATTACGGATGGTGTCGTTCAGGCCGCTGAAATGCACCGCAAACGTCGCGCCAGGATTAAAAATCTCTGTCCAGTTTATCGCCTGAACGCCGAGGTAAAGATCGAGATCGCTGTAGACCTTGCACTCACCCATCGGCAGGATAATACGCGAGGCCAGGCGGCTCCACATCAGGCTCTGGTAAATAAGCCGCGTGTCGCCCTGAAAATGGACCCCACCCTGAACAACCTGACACCCTACGGCGCCCAGTTTTTCCAGTTCAGTTTTTAACAGCTCTTCCAGCCCGCGGGCCGTACTGGCAAACAGAGAATTCATATTGTCACTTTTACGCTAAGAAAATTGTTGCGCATTATAGCTAATCTCACGCCCATGTCATAAAGTTGAAGGCTTATTTTCATTTGAGGGACTGTACGGTGGCGACGTTATCACGGCTCTTTATTCATCCGGTCAAATCCATGCGCGGCATTGGCCTGACTCATGCGCTGGCAGATATCAGCGGCCTGGCTTTTGATCGCATCTTCATGGTGACCGAGCCTGACGGCACATTTATTACCGCCCGCCAGTTTCCACAAATGGTACGTTTTACCCCTTCTCCCTTACACGACGGCCTCCATTTGACCGCGCCAGACGGCAGTAGCGCGCTGGTTCGCTTTACGGATTTCACCCCGCAGGATGCGCCGACCGAGGTCTGGGGAAACCATTTTACCGCTCGCGTCGCCCCGACGGCGATTAATCAATGGTTGAGCGGCTTTTTCTCCCGCGATGTCCAGTTGCGCTGGGTTGGGCCGCAGTTGACGCGCCGGGTCAAACGACATAACGCGGTGCCGCTGGGATTTGCCGATGGCTACCCGTATTTATTGACCAACGAAGCCTCGCTGCGCGATCTGCAACAGCGTTGTCCGGCAGGCGTACAAATGGAACAATTTCGCCCAAACTTAGTGGTTTCCGGCGTAGCGGCCTGGGAGGAAGATAGCTGGAAAGTGCTTCGCATTGGCGATGTGATTTTTGACGTCGTGAAGCCCTGTAGCCGCTGTATTTTTACAACCGTCAGCCCTGAAAAGGGGCAAAAACATCCTTCCGGAGAACCGCTGGCGACACTGCAAGCTTTTCGTACCGCCCAGGACAATGGCGATGTGGATTTCGGTCAGAATCTGATTGCCCGCAATAGCGGCGTCGTTCGCGTCGGCGATGAAGTGGAGATTCTGGCGACAGCTCCGGCAAAAGCTTATGGCGCCACAACGGTCGACGACAGCGTTACGCCAGATAAACACCCGGACGCGAGTGTAACCATCGACTGGCAGGGGCAAACCTTCTGCGGGAATAATCAACAGGTACTACTGGAACAGTTGGAGAATCAGGGGATTCGTATTCCGTATTCTTGCCGGGCTGGTATCTGTGGTTGCTGCCGGATACGTTTGCTGGAAGGCGAAGTAAGTCCGCTGAAAAAATCGGCTATGGATGACGATGGTACGATTCTGAGCTGTAGCTGCGTGCCTAAGACCGCGTTACGACTGGAAAATTAAACCGCTTGTTCAAGGCTGAAACTGTGACAGTGAACCTGCGGTTTCAGCCTGTCGTTCATAATTTTAATCGCATCGCCAAGCTGCATGGTTCGGCCTGCTATCACCACGCCCGGCTGTGCCAGCAGACACAACGCGGCATTTTCTCCCGGCTCAACGACCAGCAAATTAACCTGTTCCGCCGTATCGCTTAACCAGACGCTTGCGGCATCGCCCGTTCCCGGGGTCCACATTTCGCCATGCGCTACAAAATGCCAGCTTTTTGGCATCTGCGGTTTGAGATAGCGAATCGCCACCAGCGCATTCAATACCAACTCCGCGCGTTGCTCTTTGGTTAATTCGAAATCCCGGCATTTTTCTTCAAAGGAAAAATAGAGCGCGGCATCATCCACACAAAAACCGGTCGGGCAAAACGCGTCCGGCGTAAGCATTTTACGAGAGAAGCGCGAGCGAAAAAGCATACCATTGGCGAGATCGAGCATCATACGATCGTGCTCTTCATCATAATACCAGCGCCAGTTATCGTCAGGTTTAATTCGCATTACCTCTCTCCCGCTTTTAAGCAACTCGTAACAGCATTGTCCTTTTGCCGCTTCGTTTATTACCCCAATAATAAAAGCCTAAAATGTCTAAATAAGCAACAGTGGAGAAATATAAAACAACCAGCGCCGGAAATAAAGCCCTGGTTGTCTGATAAAGGCTAAAGTTTAGATGTGCGTTACGATTTCTTTAATCAATGGCGGGCCTTTAAAAATAAAGCCGGAATAAATTTGTACCAGCGTAGCTCCTGCCGCTATCTTCTCGCGCGCGGCGATAACTGAGTCAATGCCGCCGACGCCGATAATAGGCAATTGTCCCTTTAACTCCTGGGATAAACGGCGAATAATTTCTGTGCTTTTTAATTGTAATGGCCGGCCACTTAATCCCCCCGTTTGCTGGCAATTTTTCATTCCTTGTACCAGAGAACGATCGAGGGTGGTATTTGTCGCAATCACCCCATCAATATTATGACGAAGCAGGCTATCGGCAACCTGGATCAATTCTTCTTCACAAAGATCCGGCGCGATCTTTACTGCCACCGGCACATATTTATGGTGGATCGCCTGAAGATCGTTTTGCTTATTTTTAATGGCAGTTAACAGATCGTCCAGCGCATCGCCATACTGGAGCGTACGTAGCCCTGGCGTATTCGGCGAAGAAATATTAATGGCGATATAACCCGCATAAGCATAGACTTTTTCCATACAAATCAGGTAGTCATCTTTGCCATTTTCGACAGGCGTATCTTTATTTTTACCGATGTTAATTCCCAGAATACCATCAAAATGGGCTTTTTTAACATTCTCGACCAGGTTATCGACGCCCAGATTATTAAAGCCCATCCGATTGATCAGACCTTCAGCATCCACCAGACGAAAAAGACGCGGCTTATCGTTACCCGGCTGTGGGCGCGGCGTCACGGTGCCGATTTCCAGGGAGCCAAACCCCATCGCGCCTAACGCGTCGATGCACTCCCCGTCTTTATCCAGACCGGCAGCCAGCCCCAGTGGATTTTTAAAGGTAAGTCCCATGCAGGTAACCGGCTTTGTCGGTACTTTCTGGCGCACCAGCGCTTCCAGCGGCGTACCTGTAATGCGGCGTAATTGTTGAAATGTAAATTCATGAGCGCGCTCTGGATCGAGCTGGAAAAGGGCTTTACGAACGAAGGGATAGTACATGAACTCTCCTGGATTCCCGGTGTGCAAACCGGGGGCGTATTATGGGCGATAACAAGGCAAAAGGGAATTGACCTACGGCAATAAATAGCAATCGTTTTCCTTCATTCTCACTTCACGTTTCGCCAGCGAGCGTCATCGTCCGGCAAAAAAATACCCGGCAGCGCTAACGCTTACCGGGCATGTCTTACCTCTTTATAACGGATACTGTCAGGCTAACGCTTTAGTTATCTTCTCGTACAGATCGCCGGAAAGATTCTCCAGTCCTTTTAACTGCTCCAGCGCCGCGCGCATTTTCTCCTGACGCTTATCATCATAACGTTTCAGACGAATCAGCGGTTCAATGAGGCGAGATGCTACCTGCGGGTTACGGCTATTCAGATCGGTCAGCATCTCGACCAGGAACTGGTATCCGCTACCGTCTTGCGCATGGAACGCCGCCGGGTTGCTGCCAGCAAACGCGCCAATTAATGAACGGATGCGGTTCGGGTTGCTCATACTGAAAGAACGGTGTTTGAGCAGGCCGCGTACGGTTTCCAGTACATTTTCCGCCGGACTTGTGGATTGCAGGATAAACCATTTATCCATCACCAGGCCGTCCTGATGCCACTTATCGTCATACTCCTGCATCAGCATATCGCGGCACGGCAACTGCGCCGCCACCGCAGCAGACAGGGCCGCCAGCGCATCGGTCATATTATTGGCGTCGCGATACTGTTTGCTGACCAGCGTATTAGCCAGCTCCGTCTCGCCGAACGCCAGGAAGCGCAGGCAAGCATTGCGCAGCGTGCGCTTACCGATATCGCCGTGATCAACACGATACTCATCCAGATGATTGGCGTTATAGATAGCCAGGAACTCATCCGCCAGTTCTGCCGCCAGCGTACGCGTTAGCGCTTCACGAACTTGCGCAATGGCGATCGGGTCGATAACCTCAAACAGCTCCGCAATTTCATTGGCCGAAGGCAGCGTTAAAATTTCTGCGGCCAACGCCGGATCGATTTTCTCATCCAACAGTACTGCGCGGAACGCATCAGCGACATGCACCGGAAGCGATAGCGGTTGCCCCTGCTGATGACGCGCCACATTCAGTTTAATGTATGTGGCCAGCAGACTTTGCGCCGCATCCCAACGGGAGAAATCATTGCGCGCATGGCGCATCAGGAACGTCAACTGCTGATCGCTCCATTTATATTCCAGTTTCACCGGCGCTGAAAACTCGCACAGCAAGGCCGGAACAGGCTGGAAGTAGACATTATCGAAGGTAAATGTCTGCTCCGCCTGCGTGACGTTCAGCACGGCATTGACCGGATGACCACCTTTTTGCAACGGAATGACGTTGCCTTCGTTATCGTACAGTTCAATGGCGAATGGAATATGCAGCGGCTGCTTCTCCGCCTGATCCGCCGTCGCCGGAGTGCGCTGGCTGATGGTCAACGTGTACTGCTCGGTTTCCGGATTATAATCATCTTTTACCGTTACAATCGGCGTGCCGGACTGACTGTACCAGCGGCGGAAATGGGACAAATCGACATTAGAAGCATCTTCCATCGCCTGTACGAAGTCATCACACGTCGCGGCGCTGCCGTCATGGCGCTCAAAATAAAGCTGCATCCCCTTCTGGAAATTTTCCTCACCCAGCAACGTGTGGATCATGCGAATGACTTCCGCACCCTTTTCATAAACGGTGAGGGTGTAGAAGTTATTCATTTCGATTACTTTATCCGGGCGGATAGGATGCGCCATCGGGCTGGCGTCTTCCGCGAATTGTAAACCGCGCATGGTACGCACGTTACTGATGCGGTTCACCGCGCGTGACCCCAAATCAGAGCTAAACTCCTGATCGCGGAACACGGTTAGCCCCTCTTTCAGGCTCAACTGGAACCAGTCGCGGCAGGTGACGCGGTTGCCGGTCCAGTTGTGGAAATACTCATGACCTATCACGCGCTCAATATCGAGATAATCTTTATCCGTCGCGGTATCGGTTCGCGCCAGCACGTATTTGGAGTTAAAGATATTGAGACCTTTATTCTCCATCGCGCCCATATTAAAGAAATCCACCGCGACAATCATATAGATGTCGAGGTCATATTCGAGCCCAAAACGCGTTTCATCCCATTTCATGGAATTTTTCAGCGAGGTCATTGCCCACGGCGCGCGATCCAGATTGCCGCGGTCAACGTACAGTTCTAATGCGACTTCACGCCCGGAGCGGGTGGTAAAGGTATCGCGCAGCACGTCAAAATCACCGGCCACCAGCGCAAACAGATAACACGGTTTCGGGAACGGATCTTGCCACTGAACCCAGTGACGGCCATTCTCCAGTTCACCCTGCGCAACACGGTTGCCATTGGAAAGCAGGAACGGATATTTGCTTTTATCGGCAATAATTTTGGTGGTAAATCGCGCCAGTACGTCCGGGCGGTCAAGATACCAGGTAATATGGCGGAAGCCCTCCGCTTCACACTGGGTACAGAGCGCATCGCCGGACTGGTACAATCCTTCCAGCGCCGTATTCGCCGCCGGACTTATCTCGTTGACAATGCGTAACGTAAAACGCTCTGGCAGGTCGCTGATGATAAGCGCGCCCTCTTCTTCCTTATATGCTGTCCACGGCGCATCGTTGACGTGGATAGATACCAGCGTTAAATCTTCCCCATCAAGGCGAAGAGGCGCATCAGGCGCGCCATGACGAACAGCCTGGCTTATTGCGGTGACCACGGTTTTTTCGGCATCGAGGTCAAAGGTCAAGTCAATATCAGTAATCTGGTAATCCGGCGCGCGATAGTCATGGCGGTATTTGGCTTGTGGCTGTTGTGTCATAAAAAACCTTTCGCATCTTTGTGTAGAGTGTCGACTCCAGTCTATTCCTGTTGCGCAAATCGCGCTACGCAGAATGTTCATCTTTTCAGGCACAAACGGCCTATTTGCTACATTTTTATAACATGGGGCACGAAATGCGCTCGACCCTAAAGACAGCTTATGGTGTGATCGGGGTTCAATAAATCGCTAAACAAGGTATACTCCAGCGGTTTTCTTAGTTGTTTATTGTACTAAACGCTCCCGTGAGAGGACGCAACAGCGCACCTATGACACAATTCGCTTCTCCTGTTCTGCACTCGTTGCTGGATACAGATGCTTATAAGTTGCATATGCAGCAAGCCGTTTTTCACCACTACTATGATGTGCAGGTAGCGGCTGAGTTTCGTTGCCGTGGCGACGACCTGCTGGGTATTTATGCCGATGCTATTCGCGAGCAGGTGGACGCGATGCAGCACCTGCGCCTCCAGGAGGACGAGTTCCAGTGGCTCTCCGGCCTGCCCTTTTTTAAACCGGATTATCTGAACTGGTTACGCGAGTTTCGCTATAACCCGGCTCAAGTCTGTGTCACCAACGATAACGGCAAGCTGAATATTCGCTTAACTGGCCCGTGGCGTGAAGTCATTATGTGGGAAGTGCCGCTGCTGGCCGTGATCAGTGAGCTGGTTCATCACTACCGCTCGCCAAACGCGGGTGTTGATCAGGCGCTCGACGCGCTGGAAAGTAAGCTGGTTGATTTCACTGCGTTAACCGCCAATCTCGATATGTCCCGCTTCCACCTGATGGACTTCGGCACCCGCCGCCGTTTCTCTCGTGAAGTGCAGCAGGCGATAGTTAAACGTCTCCAGCAGGAGTCATGGTTCGTCGGCACCAGCAACTATGATCTCGCGCGTCGCCTGGCGCTGACGCCGATGGGCACTCAGGCGCACGAATGGTTCCAGGCGCATCAACAAATCAGTCCGGACCTGGCGACCAGCCAGCGTGCCGCGTTGGCCGCCTGGCTTAACGAATATCCGGACCAGCTTGGTATCGCATTGACAGATTGCATTACAATGGATGCGTTTTTACGCGATTTCGGCATTGAATTCGCCAGCCGTTATCAGGGGTTACGCCACGACTCAGGAGACCCTGTCGCATGGGGCGAAAAGGCGATTGCCCATTATGAAAAGCTGGGGATTGATCCGCTGACAAAAACGCTGGTCTTTTCAGATAACCTTGATCTGCAAAAGGCGGTCGAGCTCTATCGCCATTTCGCCTCTCGCGTGCAGTTAAGCTTCGGCATCGGTACCCGACTGACCTGTGATATCCCTCAGGTAAAACCGCTCAATATCGTGATTAAACTCGTGGAATGTAACGGAAAGCCGGTGGCTAAACTTTCCGACAGCCCCGGTAAAACGATCTGTCATGATAAAGCGTTTGTGCGCGCGCTGCGTAAAGCGTTCGATCTCCCGCAGGTGCGTAAAGCAAGTTAACCATGCCTGTGCGAAGCGCCCGGAAAGTGGGCGCTTTGTTACTCTTCTGACCATCTTACCTGTTCTGGCCGCGATGGTTACTCCTCTTTCCCTTCACTCTTCGACATATTTACGTGCGTGATTTGCGTTGTTTTTACAGAATTAGTGTCCCGCTGTGTACGCGTTCTGAATATATTGAATTCGCTAATAAATTCTTTACGCAGCAAGAACAGAGCAATTACGTTGGGGATAACCAGAAAACCGACAGCAATATCAGCCATTAACCAGATTACCGGGATTTCCATATTAACGGCAATCAGTGGCGGCAAAAAATATAGCCATTTAATGATGCGTTCTAGCTTATCGCCAAAGATATAGTTTATCGAAGTGCGAAATTTAATATATGAACCAAGATAAGAAGTAAACAGAATCAACGCCACACCGAGACAGAGAACCTGAACAATAATCGGATGCCATGTTTCTTTTAAGGCGGCAAAGATAATCTGAATACCTTGATAACTGCCGTCTGTCCACATACCAGAAGCAAGTACAGCAAATGCGGTAAAGTTACAGGTAATCATTGAGACAAAAAATACTTCCACTGCCCCCCACATTCCCTGACGGAAAGCGTAATCCACGTTGGCAGTAGCATGTACTGTGGCCGAGGTACCCATGCCGGCTTCGTTAGTGAATATTCCGCGACTGGCTCCTTTACTGATGGCCATCATGATGGTTGACCCGACAAAGCCACCGGCTGCTGGCGCAGGGGCAAAGGCATAATAGAAAATACTTTTTATAACCTGTGGGATAGCCTCGATATTCAATACCACTACACCAGCGGCACCAATGAAATAGGCAATGGTGATCGGTGGAAGTGCAATCGTACAGAATTTACCAAGACTGGCGAGTCCTTTTAAAATAACCAACGCGCCTACGATGACAATAAATCCCCCGATGACGCTTGTTGGGATGTCAAACGTATAGTGAATGACCGCCGCCATCGTATTAGTTTGCACAAAACAGGCATCCGTAATAACCAGAATCATTAATGCAAACGCATATAATCCTGCCAGGGGATGCCATTTTTTATTGAGCCCTTTCTTAATATAATGCATTGGGCCGCCATAATATTCGCCATTCTCACCTTTACTTCGGTATTTCACCGCCAGCGTCACTTCAACCATTTTGGTCATCATACCCACGACCGCAATGATCCACATCCAGAAAATTGCCCCAGGTCCGCCAACCGCAATAGCCGCAGCAACACCTGCGATCGTTCCCGCGCCTAATGAGCCGGATAGCACAGTGGCAGCCACCTCTATTGATTTTAAGGATTTTTTAGACGCTGCCTCGCCAGTAGTGTTTTGTTTATTTTTTCCGGCAAGTGTACCAATTGTATTACGGTAAATTTCTTTTAAATTGATAATCTGGAAAAATTTGAGGCGTACTGTGAAATAAAAGCCAATGCCGATAACACACAAAAATAATGGGCCACCCCATAGAAATTCAAAGAGTTGTGAAAGTTGCTCTAACATAATGACCTCGGATTTAAATTAATTCGTTCAGTCTCAGAAATAATCTTTCCAGTTCAGCGTAATCCTGAATTTTGCCAACAACACTAAACTGGAAAGTCAGCGGGTAGGAGCATCCCTTACTCACTAAATGCCGTTTTAATGGTATATTGTTATGAAGTTTTGCTTCCTGCATTAGGTTTATTATGCGTATAAAAAACGCGTTTTTTACATGCTGCCTTTATTATCTAATTTTTTAGTCGTAATGTTTAAGCACTGCGTCCGTTCCAGACTATATCTTCATAAATATCTGGGGACGTATCGCCTTCGGTGCTAATAAGCAAAACATGAGCATTGGCATCAAGCTGTAAGCGATTAGCAAGATCCTGATAATGCATATTGTTCATCAACTCATAAAGTAACCCTACGCCAATAGCTCCGGACTCGCCGGAAATAAAAGGCATATCAGTGCCTGGACGCGGCGCGGCAGAAATGCGCATACCCTTAGCCGCCAGACAATCATCAGCGGAAATAAAACAACTGGTGTTGTCCCGAATAATAGGCCAACTGATAATATTCGGCTCCCCACACGCAAGCCCGGCCATTATCGTCGCCATATCGCCAGTGACGCAGTGAGGTTGACCATCATTCATAACTGCGGATTGATAAAGACAGTTGGCCTGATGCGGTTCAACCACAATAATACTAGGTATATTTTCCTGCATTTTTTCAACAAAATAACCCATAACACTGCCAGCAAACGATCCCACCCCCGCTTGTAAAATAAGATGGGTTGGCAACGGACTGTTTGTTTCTGCGAGCTGCTCATAAGCTTCAACCGCTAGTGTCATATAGCCTTGCATAATCCACGTTGGGATCTCTTCATACCCTGTCCAGGCTGTATCCTGCAAAAGCACCCAGCCTTTTGTTTGCGCTATTCTATGGGCCAGTCGCACTGCATCATCGTAGTTCAGATCGGTGATGGTGCATTCAGCTCCATGATGGCGAATATTCTCTGCCCGGATTAACGATGATCCTTTAGGCATATAAACGACGGCTTTTAGACCTAATTGCTCTGCCGCCCACGCCACACCACGGCCATGATTGCCATCCGTCGCGGTAACAAAAACACAATCTTTAATTTTTTCTTTAATCTCAGGAGTGTTAAGGGCAGCAAAACTTAACGAGTTAATATCACATTGCAATTTATCAGCGAGATATTTTCCTACAGCATAAGAGCCGCCCAGACCTTTAAAAGCATTCAGACCAAAACGCCAGGACTCATCTTTAATATGGATGGACCCTAGTCCAAGCCGCCGGCTTAGATGCGCCAGATTATGTAACGGCGTAACGGCATAATTGGGTAATTTTTTATGAAATGCTAACACCTCACGCCCAACATTTCCGTTAAGCAAACTTAAGGCCGCTCCTGTACCATATTTTTTCCGACGTGTATTAAACTGGTATTTAATAAGCTCATGCATAATGATACCTTTTGTTAAAGTTTATTTATTGAAATAATACGTTTTTGGCAATTATTGAGTAGAAACAAGTAAAGAACTCGCGTTTTGTGGCTGTAGTAGTGGTTATGCTCACTTTAATAAACGTACTGATAAAAGAGTCGCACAATATCTATTACGTCCTTTTCTTTATTCCGCTGATTATGATAGTACTATGCTTATTGCTGTTAAATGGCGCGAAAATGCCCATCGTCGTGCAATTTTCACCTTTTTTTAACGGCCTGGACGCGGCAAAATTGCGCACAGTGATAGTCATCACATTAAAGAGGTTATTTGCGATATGAAGCTTGACGCCTGGGATAAAAACATTCTGACATTATTGCAGCGCGATAATCGTCTTTCTCAGCGGGAAATCGCCGAACAGGTCAATCTTTCACCTTCGGCAGTGAATCGTCGTATCGCGGCACTGGTGGAGGCGGGCATAATTAAAGGCAATGTCAGCCTTGTTGATGCTGGCAAAGTGGGACGCCCGGTCACGATTGTGGTGCAGGTGGTGATCGAAAACGAGCGATTCAATTTACTGGAAGAGGCTCGTCAACGGTTTGTCAGTTGCCCGCAGGTGCAGCAGGTCTACTACGTAACGGGCGATTTCGACTTTTTACTGGTGCTCAATGTTCGTGACATGGCGGAATATGAAACGCTTACCCGTGAGCTTTTCTTTTCCTCAGGCAATATTAAGTCTTTTAAAACGATTGTCGTGATGCAAAACGCCAAGCAAGAGATGCGCGTCCTGATCGAGTAACGTGCGCAAAGCTTGCAAAACCAGCCTAAATTCTCAATGGTTCGCGAGCAGGTGCGAACTTTTTACAGGTTTCTTTCTGAAAACCTGCTTCCAGATGCGATTTCTGCTTGTCTGATTGCAGATGCCAGGTAACATAGGAATACCCCCATTTCGGGTGGACAAGTGTTTATTTTTTCCGACTATTAACTAGAGAGAATATTATGAGCGTTGTGCCTGTAGCCGACGTACTCCAGGGCCGCGTAGCCGTTGACCAAGAAGTCACCGTGCGCGGATGGGTGCGTACCCGCCGAGATTCAAAAGCTGGCATCTCCTTCCTCGCCGTTTATGACGGCTCCTGCTTTGATCCTGTACAGGCTGTCATTAATAATTCTCTGCCCAATTATAATGAAGAAGTATTACACCTGACGACAGGCTGCTCCGTGGTAGTAACAGGTAAGGTTGTCGCGTCGCCGGGACAGGGGCAAAGTTTCGAAATCCAGGCCACGAAAGTAGAGGTCGCAGGCTGGGTGGAAGATCCGGATACCTACCCGATGGCGGCAAAACGCCATAGCATTGAGTATCTGCGTGAAGTCGCGCATCTGCGCCCGCGCACCAACCTGATTGGCGCGGTAGCGCGCGTCCGCCATACTCTGGCGCAGGCGCTGCATCGCTTCTTCGATGAGCAGGGTTTCTTTTGGGTCTCTACCCCGCTGATTACCGCTTCCGATACCGAAGGCGCTGGCGAAATGTTCCGCGTTTCAACGCTGGATCTGGAAAACCTGCCGCGTAACGACCAGGGCAGAGTAGATTTTGACAAAGACTTTTTTGGCAAAGAATCATTCCTGACCGTCTCCGGCCAGCTAAACGGTGAAACGTATGCCTGTGCGCTGTCCAAAATCTATACTTTTGGGCCGACCTTCCGCGCGGAAAATTCCAACACCAGCCGCCACCTGGCGGAGTTCTGGATGCTGGAGCCGGAAGTGGCGTTCGCCGATCTGGAAGACAACGCCCGTCTGGCGGAAGCCATGCTGAAATATGTCTTCAAGGCGGTTCTGGAAGAGCGTGCGGATGACATGAAGTTCTTTGCCGAACGCGTGGATAAAGACGCTATCGCTCGTCTGGAGCGTTTTGTCTCCACCGACTTCGCTCAGGTGGATTACACCGATGCGGTCGCCATTCTGGAACGCTGTGGTAAGACATTTGAAAACCCGGTGTTCTGGGGCGTCGACCTCTCTTCCGAACACGAACGCTATCTGGCGGAAGAGCACTTCAAAGCGCCGGTAGTGGTGAAAAACTATCCGAAGGAAATTAAAGCGTTTTACATGCGCCTTAACGAAGATGGCAAAACCGTGGCGGCCATGGATGTGCTGGCGCCAGGAATCGGCGAAATCATCGGTGGTTCCCAGCGTGAAGAGCGTCTGGATGTGCTGGATGCCCGTATGGCCGAAATGGGGCTGAATAAAGAGGATTACTGGTGGTATCGCGACTTGCGTCGCTACGGTACTGTACCGCATTCCGGCTTTGGCCTGGGCTTTGAACGCCTTATCGCTTACGTCACGGGTGTGCAAAACGTGCGCGATGTTATTCCGTTCCCACGGACCCCACGCAACGCCAGCTTCTGATTTTTACGTCACACTCAAGGCCAGCTATGCTGGCCTTTTTTTTCGCCTGAATGTCAGCTTTATTATCGATAAGTAAATAAATTTAATTACAACCCTCTGAATTACCACATCTTGTTACTGTATATTTCACTAAAATATTTACACATAAAAATTAATCCTTAATTTTATTGCGGATTAGATTTTTCTGTTCTAATAGCACAATTTTTCACCACAATTTCAGACATCAAGACTTCTAAATGGCTATTTTTATGAAATAGCTCGTCTGCTGCTTTTTCAGACACAACGGTGCCCCAAACCAATAAATGCAATAAAATCATAGCGATAAAATAAAAATGATCAAACCAAAGCGAGAACTCAGGGGAAGTTTGACGTTGTTCACAAAGTTCCGCGAAAATAACATTTGTTTACATATTTTTTCCTTTTGAAACTAAATCTTTATATTTGTAGCACTTTCACGGTAGCGAAACGTTAGTTTGAATGGAAAGATGCCTGTCAGACACATAAAGACACCAAACTCTCATCAATATTTCTGTAAAGTTTTATTGACGGAATTTATTGACGGCAGTGGCAGGTGTCATATAAAAAAACCAATGAGGGTAATAAATAATGATGAAGCGCAAAATCCTGGCAGCGGTGATCCCTGCCCTGCTGGCTGCTGCAACCGCAAACGCAGCAGAAATTTATAATAAAGATGGTAATAAGCTGGATCTGTACGGTAAAGCCGTGGGTCGTCACGTATGGACAACGACCGGCGATAGCAAAAATGCCGACCAGACTTATGCCCAGATTGGTTTTAAAGGGGAAACGCAGATTAACACCGATCTGACCGGTTTCGGTCAGTGGGAATACCGTACTAAAGCAGACCGCGCTGAAGGCGAACAGCAGAACTCGAATCTGGTCCGTCTGGCCTTCGCGGGTTTGAAATACGCGGAAGTGGGTTCAATCGATTATGGTCGTAACTACGGTATCGTTTACGATGTTGAATCCTATACCGATATGGCCCCCTACTTCTCCGGCGAAACCTGGGGCGGCGCCTATACTGATAACTACATGACCAGCCGTGCTGGCGGTTTGTTGACCTACCGTAACTCTGACTTCTTTGGTCTGGTGGACGGTCTCTCTTTCGGTATCCAGTATCAGGGTAAAAATCAGGACAACCACAGCATTAACTCTCAGAATGGCGATGGCGTAGGTTACACCATGGCATATGAGTTCGACGGCTTTGGCGTCACCGCAGCGTACAGCAACAGCAAGCGTACTAACGATCAGCAGGATCGCGATGGTAATGGCGATCGCGCAGAGTCATGGGCCGTTGGCGCGAAATATGATGCAAACAACGTCTACCTGGCTGCCGTATATGCTGAAACCCGCAATATGAGCATTGTTGAAAATACGGTTACCGATACCGTGGAAATGGCAAACAAAACGCAGAACCTGGAAGTGGTCGCTCAGTACCAGTTTGACTTCGGCCTGCGTCCGGCAATCTCGTATGTGCAGAGTAAAGGTAAGCAGTTGAACGGCGCCGACGGCTCGGCCGATCTGGCGAAATATATTCAGGCGGGCGCGACTTACTACTTCAACAAAAACATGAACGTATGGGTTGACTACCGTTTCAACCTGCTGGACGAAAACGACTACAGCTCCAGCTACGTTGGCACCGACGATCAGGCGGCTGTCGGTATTACTTACCAGTTCTGATCAGCAGACCCCTTTGTTTTATGCCTCAAAAACAGGACTTCGGTCCTGTTTTTTTATCTCTCTTAGAGAAAATGTGCGTCTTTCAAAAACAGGCGGGCTTTTTAGCGCTAACGGTTGGCATTTTGTAAATCTGCCGTTAACCTGATAGCGGATTTCCCTTCTGTAACTATAATGGAACCTCGTCATGTTTGAGAACATAACCGCCGCTCCTGCCGACCCGATTTTGGGCCTGGCCGATCTGTTTCGCGCCGATGACCGTCCAGGGAAAATTAACCTTGGCATTGGCGTATATAAAGATGAAACCGGCAAAACACCGGTGCTCACCAGCGTTAAAAAAGCCGAGCAGTATTTACTGGAAAATGAAACGACGAAAAACTATCTCGGCATTGACGGGATTCCGGAATTTGCTCGCTGCACTCAGGAACTGCTGTTCGGCAAAGGCAGCGCGCTGATTAACGATAAGCGCGCACGCACGGCGCAAACGCCGGGCGGTACCGGCGCGTTACGCATTGCCGCCGACTTTTTAGCAAAAAATACTCCGGTAAAACGGGTGTGGGTGAGCAACCCCAGCTGGCCGAACCACAAAAGCGTGTTTAACGCTGCCGGCCTGGAAGTTCGGGAGTACGCTTACTACGATGCGGAAAATCACACGCTGGATTTTGAAGCGCTACAAGCCAGCCTGAGCGAAGCACAGGCCGGCGATGTGGTTCTGTTCCACGGTTGCTGTCATAACCCAACCGGCATTGACCCTACTCTGGAACAGTGGCAGGTTCTGGCTGAGCTTTCCGTTGAAAAAGGGTGGCTGCCGCTATTCGATTTCGCCTACCAGGGCTTTGCCCGCGGCCTGGAAGAAGATGCGGAAGGTCTGCGCGCCTTTGCAGCGCTGCATAAAGAGCTCATTGTCGCCAGCTCCTACTCCAAAAACTTCGGCTTATATAATGAGCGCGTCGGTGCCTGCACCCTCGTGGCTGCCGATGCGGAAACCGTGGATCGCGCTTTTAGCCAGATGAAATCCGCCATTCGCGCTAACTACTCCAACCCACCAGCGCACGGCGCGTCCATCGTCGCGACTATCCTGAGTAATGACGCCCTGCGCGCTATCTGGGAACAGGAACTGACGGACATGCGCCAGCGTATTCAGCGTATGCGTCAACTGTTCGTGAATACCTTGCAGGAAAAAGGCGCGAACCGTGACTTCAGCTTTATTATCAAGCAGAACGGGATGTTCTCATTCAGCGGTCTGACCAAAGATCAGGTGCTGCGTCTGCGTGAAGAGTTTGGCGTTTATGCCGTGGCTTCTGGTCGCGTGAACGTGGCGGGCATGACCCCGGATAATATGGCGCCGCTGTGCGAAGCCATTGTCGCGGTACTATAAAAAGCTGCCGACTGGCGTGACCGATAAAAAAGCCTGCACATTGCAGGCTTTTTCATTCTGCTTACCAGACCGGCATCTCATCTTGCAGGAAGGGATTATGCAGACGCTCGTATCCGAGCGTAGAGAGCGGGCCGTGGCCAGGAATAAAGGTCACATCATCGCCAAGCGGCAATAATTTACGCTTAATGGCGTCAATCAACTGGGTGTGATCGCCGCGAGGAAAATCGCTGCGCCCGACGCCACCTTTGAAAATCACATCGCCGGAGATCAGCAGTTGCGACTGTTCATCAAAGAAAACCACGTGTCCCGGCGTGTGTCCCGGACAATGTAACACCTGTAACGTCACATTCCCCACGCTGACGCGATCGCCGTCGTTCAACCAGCGATCAGGCGTCAGCGGCTGACACTCATCCAGACCAAACATGCGGCTTTGCGCCGGCAGTCCTTGCAGCCAGAACTCATCTTCTTTTTCCGGACCGATAACAGGAACGCCGTAATGCTGCGCCAGTTCACTCGCCGCGCCGACATGATCGAGATGCCCATGCGTGAGTAAAATTTGCATCAACGTCACGCCGCTGGCGTCCACTTCCTGTTTAATTTTTTCCGCGTCGCCGCCCGGATCGACCAGCGCCGCCAGCCGAGTTTGTTCGCACCAGATTAATGAACAGTTCTGGGAGAACGCGGTGACCGGAATAATACGATAGTTCATACTGCTCCTTTGATTAAGCCTCGCTGATTACCAGTGCCGCGCCGGCCCGGTATCAATATGCACAAAGTTACTACGTGGGTAATATCCTACACCACCTGCGCGCATAGATAACGCCGCTTTGCGAATATTGCTCAGCGCCACGCCTTCAATATGAAAATCCATCGCCTGCCCTTTTGTATGGTAGCTTTTTTTCGCTACGCCGCTGCTACGGGCGCGTAATTCATTATTGGTATCAAGAGAACGGTAGCCTGAGATGAGCTGCACAGGTTTACGCGTCCCTAACAGCCCCTGAAGTCGGTAAAGTTGGTCAAACAGGCGGGGATCGATTGATCGGACTTTATTCGCGCGATAGTCACGGAAAAAATGGTTTAACTTTGCTAATTCATCCTGAATGTAGGCTCTTCCATCGAAAAACTCCGCCTTGATTGACTCTCCGGTATGGAGATTGTTTAACGTCAAAATGCGCGGGCGTGGGGTCGAGAGTGTGGCAAACGCTGGCGCGGGCAGGATGGCGGCGCCGAGAGCGACACCACCAAGCGCCAGCAGCTTGCGGCGATTAGCGTCAAATTTGTCCATGATAATCAGGTCTACAGGTCAATGTTATCGTTAATACACTTCTACCTTTAAGCAGACATGATCGGCTGGCACAGACTTCTGAACGGCCCGGTCGACTTAAAGGTTGTTGTATATGCACTTCTGGCGCACGAAAGGCACCTTAACTGCCGATAAAGCCCGCGTCAAGATGGCCCTCCCCCAGCCACAACGGGGGTCTACAGCGAAACGCCCCGTTGAAGCCAAACATTAGGACAACATATTTACCAGAACTTCTTCATTTACCTGATTAATTGTTCAACCTTTGGCACAATTTGTGCGCTGGATCGCGCTGTGAGATCGTAATTGTAAATATCTGTACGATATTGCATACGTCCATCTGCGCCGACAAACGCGGTCAGATAGTAAAGATTTACTGGAATGTTCTGCCGGATATTGACATACCGCGTGTCGCCTTGCTTCAGGGCGCCTGAGATCCGCGCATCGTTCCAGCCAGCATCCTGCAAGAGCATATTCGCCAGTTCAGAGGCCTTATTGACCCGCACGCAGCCGGAACTTAACGCCCTGGCGTCACGCTGAAAGAGAGTATGGTTAGGCGTATCGTGCAGATAGATCGCATCTGAGCTCGGCATATTAAATTTATAACGCCCCAGCGAATTGTGCGCGCCTGGCGCCTGCTGGAAACGGAACGGAAGATTCGATGGCGTAATGGTGGCCCAGTCAACCTGCCACGGATCGATCGCTTCTTTGCTGTTCCAGCCGCGCATCACGGTGTAGCCATGGCGCTCCAGATAGCCTGGGTCATTCCACACCTTCGGTAAAATGTCTTTACGCGCAAGCGTGGGCGGAACGTTCCACGGCGGGTTCACCACCACATTATTCAGCGCGCTGCTCATCATCGGCGTTTTACGATCGGGACGCCCGACGATCACCCTCGAAGCCAGCACCTGGTTGCCATTCTGATAGTAGACCAGCGAATAAGCGGGAATGTTTACCATAATACCGGTAGAGAGTTCCGCCGGCAGCAGGCGTAAACGTTGGATATTCAGTGCCAGTACGCCTGCGCGTTGCGCGGGGGTCATATTAAGCCAGTTACGCGTCGCCGGGCCAATAACGCCATCCGCCCCCAGCCCTTGCCATGCCTGAAAACGCTTTACCGCCTCGACCAGTTCACGATCGTAGGCGCGTGCCGCCGGAGCCGACTTACTACGGCGGGCCGTTGGTTCGTCGACCGGCTGCGCCACCGATATTTCGTCGACCACGGCGGAGGGGCTGACGACGGCGCTATCAGCAGTGTTATCGCCGGGTAAGGCTATCTTTGGACCGCCATCCAGCATCCCCGTACGCTGTAATATTTCGCGCAGCGCAGGCACATCGTTACTCCATTGCCCCGGGCGCAGCGTCGCGGTATTGGCCAACTGCGGCCACGGGCGAGAGTCCGCCACCAGCTTCAGCAACGCGTCATGCATGGGCGCATACTGTGGATGCTGCGGCGCCAGGCTGGCGACAAACATCGGCAACTGGCCCTCTTCCAGCGCGATTTGCCACTGGTTAATCACCGAGACTGGCGGCGTCGCCAATGCGTAAGGTTTGTTGCTATATAACCAGCGCTGGCCTTTGACGGGGATATTCGCAATGAAATGGAGATAGCCCATCATGGCGTCTGACAACACAACATCGCGCGCCATACCGTTTACGGCGGGATCGGTCAACAATGCCACCCAGGCGGTAAACTGCGGCTGGAATCCGGCAATCGCCACCTCCGCCAACTGTTGCTGGAAGGCTTTCACCGCATCGCGATTATCCCACATGGGCTTCATGTCGCGCGCGGCATACAGCAATGTCAGTTGGCTCATATAGACCGGCGTATAGCCGGAAGGAAGCTGCGACTGTAAATCAGCCCGGACTTTCTCGGCTGAAACGCCCTCCGGCAGCGGCTGAATCCCGGCCATAATCGCCGTCGCGGCTGATTGTTTCTGCGGCCCAGCCTGATCCGTCGCGGCAACGGCGCTATCGCCAGGTATCATTTCAGGCTCATCGGCCTGCGCATTGAACAGTGGAGCGAATGTTACGGCCAGGCATAAACTGATTGCCGACAGACAACGACCACACATCTTGTTAAGCAACATCCCTTGCCCCCTGTTTTCGTTATCATACTCCGCATGACTGCGCTGCCCGCAGCGCGGGTCAACCGCAACCAATGCTTTTGTTTAGTATGACGAGTCAGCCTGCTCACTCGTCAGGCTTAACTCCAGTATATAAAGTTCGTTACGTTTTTGCCTAACCTAATGTAAAGAAGTTTAAAGAAAATGCACTACCCGGAGAGATTTTTCAGATAAAGAAAAAGGCGGCTTTCGCCGCCCCAGGCTAATGATAAAACAGAACTTGTTGTGCCGGATGGCGGCGTAACCGACTTATCCGGCCTTGCCTGATAAGCGAGGCGCCATCAGGCACGTCATCGTTTCTGCCGTGTTTAACTCGCTTCTGAAGGCGTATCTTCCGTCTGCGTACCGGGAAGCGTTTCCGGAAGCTGCGGCGCAAAGCCACGCAGCCCGACAACATGAACATGCTCAGTATTCTGAAACACTTTACGCACCAGTTTATAGGTCGTGCCCTTCTCCGGACTGATGTTTTCCGGCGCGGCAATGATGAGCTGCATCTGCAAACGTTCGCATAGTTCAAACAGCGTGGCGATAGAACGCGCATCCAGACGCGCCGCTTCATCGAGGAATAGCAGGCGACATGGCGAAATATCTTTCCCGCGCAGTCTGCGCGCTTCGTCTTCCCAGCTTTGCACCACCATCACCAGAATTGACATCCCGGTCCCGATAGCTTCCCCCGTTGATAGCGCGCCGGATTCCGCACGCAGCCAGCCGTCGGACCCTCGGTTAACTTCAACTTCCATTTCCAGATAGTTACGGTAGTCCAGCAGCTCCTCGCCGATGGTCTGCGGCGTGCGTTGCCCCATATCGATCTGCGGATTCAGACGCTGGTACAGTTTCGCCAGCGCTTCGGAGAAGGTCAGACGATTGCTGTTAAACAGATCCTGGTGCTGCTCCTGCTGTTCTGAAAGCACATCCAGCAAGGTGGCATGCGTTTCACGCACGTTGACGTTTAACCGCACGCTATTCACCTGGCCAAACGAGACGCTTTGCAAACCCTGGTTCAGCATACGGATACGGTTCTGCTCACGCTGGATAGTCTTGCGGATAATGTTTGCCACGCTGCGGGAACTGATCGCCAGCTTTTGCTCACGCGATGTCAGCTCTTCCGTCAGACGGCTCAGCTCAATCTCCATTTGTTCAATGGCTTCAACCGGATCGTCGGTACGAATAATATCCTGACGAATACGTTCGCGCAGATGCTGGTAAACGGCCACAAAGAACTGGATTTTACGTTCCGGGCGTTTCGGATCTTCCGACAGACGCAATACGTCGCGCAGATGTTCGTTATCCGCGACGGCCAGGCGCAGCGCGCCCAACGCCTTATCCGACATGGAGCGCAGTTCATCCGCCGACAGATAAGCCAGCTCACGACGGTGCAGACGGCGTTCCACGCCATTGTCTTTCACCATCCGCATGACTGCGCACCAGCCGGCTTTCGCGGTCACAACCTGCTCGCGCATTTCATGATAATCGCGCTCCAGCTTGCGCAGCTTACGGGTCAGGTTCTCCATCTCCGCTTCGCAGAAGGTGAGCGCTTTCTCAAGCTGATTGCGACGCGAACGGTTATTGCTCAACTGGGCGTGCAGTTCATCGCGACGCTGGCGGGCGCGCTCTTCCGCCCCGCTGTCGGCGCGAACGCCAATATCCTGTAATTCGCGCTGCAAATCGTTAAGCAGCTCTTTTTTCGTGTCATAAGAGCTTTTTAGCGAGGCCAGAACCTGGCTGTACTGACTTAACTGCGCGGCATGGCTGCGCAACGCTTCGCGGGCGCGGGTACGCTCGGCTTCCGCCTGCTCCAGTCGCTGGCGCAGCTTTTCATTGAGATCGCTGTTGCCGCTCAGCATTTCCGCCGAGTCGGAATAGCTGAAATGCGCCCGACGTTCGACGACTTCAGCCAGCGCAAAAGCCTGCTGGCGCGCGTCACGCTGCATTTGCTGCGACCATGCATAGTCTTCTTTTAACTGCTCAAACTGTTCCGGATCGCTTTGCAGAACGGAAACCACCGGCTCCAGTTTGGCTAACTGGTTGCCATATTGCTGCACAAATCGCGCCGCTTCTTGAGCCTCATCCAACCGTTCCTGAATTTCATCGACCCGATCGGCCAGTGTTTCATCGGCCAATAAATTCAGCCGCGGCAGCAAACGGTTAAGCGCGGAAACGCCCTCTTTCGCCTGCTCAAACTGAAGGCGCTGCTGCTGGTTGTCGTTTTCATGCGTCGCCAGCGCGCGCTCCAGTTCGACGCGACGCCCGTTCAGTCGGCGAATTTCCGCTTCCGGATCGTCCTCAAAGGCAACGGAAAGGTGGCTGCCGATAAAACGGCTGAACGCCTGGTGCAAACGCTGGGTTTTCTGCACGTCAAACGAGAGCGTGGCAAAGCGCTCGGAAAGCACTTCCCGTTCCGCATGGAGACTCTCAATACGGTTCTCACGCGCCGCGCGGCCAAAAATAGGCAGCGACGGGAAACGCGAATAACGCCACTGACGGTCGGCAATTTTCACGACCACCGCCTTTTCCAGCTCGTCAACGCTGAATACGCTGTCATCAAAAGACTGCGGATCGCCTTCGATCAGGTACAGATCTTCCGGGCAGTCGGTCAGACCTTCAAGCTGTTCGGCTATTTGCGATAAATCCGGTACGACGATCGCATGGCGCGACGGGCCATACAGTGCGGAAAAGTACGGCGCATCTTCAAGACTGACATCATCGTAGATTTCCGACAGCAGTACCCCGCCAAAACGCTCCGCCAGCGCATTCAAACGCTGATCTTCCGCGCCGCCCGGCTGGCTTAAACGTTCGATCTCTTCATCAACCGCATTTTTACGCGCGCCCACTTCGTCGCGTTCGACAATGGCTTCGCGCTCACGCTCCAGTAGCTGTTGCAGGTATTCGGTCACTTCCTGGCTGGACGTAAACTCCTCGCCGCACTGTTCGCTAAGCTGGTTCAGGCTGTTTTGCGCCGCCAGCCAGACAGGAGCGCGTTGCATCAGATGCTGGATACGGGATTGAAGCTGCTCCTGCTCCTGACGCAAGGCCATACGCTGTTCGCTGGCTGACGATACGCTATCAGACAAGGACGCGATGCGGGCTTCCAGCTCCTGATGCAGCGCTTCCAGTTCGTCAATATCAAAATTTTTGCCCTGTCGCTTACAGAACTCCGCCAGCAGACGTTCCGCCTCTTGCTGCTCGCGCAGCCGCTGTTCCAGTTCGCTCAGGCGCATCCGCAGCGGCTGTACCTGTTCCGCCAGATGACGCTGGTTCACGCCGTCCCGTAACAGCTCGCGCGCCACGTCCCAGGCTTCGCTACGCGCCAGCGGGCCGTTGATCGCCGCCACCAGCTGATAAGCCTGCTCAAACTGGCTGTGCGCGGTTTGCGCCACGCTCATTTTTTGTTCCAACGACAGCAGTTTTTCCGTAGCTTCCTGCTCTTTTGCCTGGAAAGTATCCAGCCATTCGGCGGCGCTTTCCGGCGTTAGATCAGGCAGATGGCAAAGTTCTTTAGCGCGGGCGAGCGCTGATATCGCCTGGTTATACTGAATCGCGCGCGTTTGCTGTACATCCAGCGCCTGCTGGTAATCCGCAAGCTGGCTTTTGAGTTCATCGACTTCCAGCTCGGCGGCTTCGGCACGCGCTTCATTTTCGTCCTGCATTTCGGCGGCTTCCGCCACTACTTCGTTTTGCTCTTCGAGTCGAATCTGCAGCTCTTCAAGATCCGCTTCGTAGCGTTCAATTTTTTCCTGCTGGCGCAGCGCGGTTTGCACCAGATTCAGGTGATCGCTCGCCGCCTGGTAATCCGCTTCAAGAGAACCTTCGGCGCCGTTATGTTCGCCCAACTCACGGGCCATATCGACGTGCTTGTACTGCTCCGCCGCCAGTTGTTTGCGCGATGTGTACAGTTCGCGTCGAAACGCCAACGCCTGATCAAGGTGAACCCGACGCTCATTGGCGTGGCGCATATAATCCGCCGCCACATAATCGGTGGCTTCGCTGATCAAATGCTTAAACAGATCGCGATCGGATTGGGTAACACGAATCGCTTCCAGTGTGAGTCGATTCTCGCGCAGCGCCGCCTCCATATCCTGGAACGCCTTGCGCACGCCGCTGTTTTCCGGCAATAAATAATCGCGTAGCGACCGGGTAATGGCGCTGGAGATCCCGCCGTACAGCGAGGCCTCTATCAAACGATAGAATTTACTACGATCGGAAGCGGAGCGCAGACGACGGGCGATAATCCCTAAGTCAAACATCAGCGAATGATAATCGGTGATGGAGTTAAACTGCTTAAACTGCACGCCTTCCATCTCGTCAAGCTTGTCTTTCAGCTCAGCAAGCGACAGTACGCGCGCCTGACGTTCGTTTAATGTCTCCGTCACCAGTTGTGTCGGCTGTACCGACATCGGCAGCCCCTGGATAGCGAACGGTTTGATGTCCACTTTGCGATCGCGCCCAGCGACCTGCTGCAGACGCACGCCGACCACCACCCGCTGATGGCGGGAATTAATGGTGTCGAGCATGGAGTAACAGACGCCCGCCTTCAGCTTACCGTGCAGACCTTTATCGCGCGAACCGCTGGTGGCGCCGGCTTCCGTGGTGTTACGAAAGTGCAGTAATGTGAGATCCGGGATCAGCGCCGTGACGAACGCCGCCATCGTCGTGGATTTCCCGGCGCCGTTGCCCCCGGATAACGTCGTGACCAGTTCATCCAGGTCAAAAGTGCGAGCAAAAAAACCGTTCCAGTTAATCAGCGTTAGCGAGCGAAATTTACCGCGTTCAATCATTATTCTTCCTCTCCACTGTCCGGCTGATTCTCTTCGGTCTCATCATTAAGTTGCAGATGGTTTTCAATGGGCATCGCTTCCCCGTCGCGGATGAGACGACGCTGCGCCTCGCGAGGATCGTCGCCGGCGCGGACATCCGCGCCAAAGCGGAAGACCGATTCGGTAATGCGGAATTTGCTGCTGTCGTGGCCCATAAACCATACCATGCCCAAACGACGCAGGCGGTTTAAAGAAGAACGCACCTTTTCCTGCAGTTTCTGACGATCAACGTCAGATCCCGTCGAGCGGTTATTCACCAGCTTTAGCAGTTTGGCTTCGTCCGCAAGGGTAAGCAGCTCGTCGTACAACTCTTGCTGAGTAAAGATCCCTTCGTTGGCCAGACGCTCCGGGCTAAGATAGAGGTAGCAGAGAATTTTACCGACCATCATATCCAGTTCGGATAACACCGAGCGCGGGATAAGCGTGGTAGAACGTGGACGCAGGTAGAAGAACCCCTCCGGCGCGCGAATCAGCTCCACGTTATAACGCGCGTAAAACTCTTCCAGGTATTCCTGAAAATCCATCAGAAAGGCATGATTATCCAGTTCGTCCAGCCCAATGTGGCGGCCCGAACGTAATGCGCTATCCAGCGCCGGAAATAACGGATTCGCCAGCGCCTGCGCCAGCTTAACCGGCATCACTTGTTCAATATTTGTCAATGACATGCGCCTGTACCTTGGCTCCGTAATCATTAATCGGCTGCCATTTGGCTGGCAGTCCGGTGAAATCTGCTTGCGCTACGCCAAGACGTACCGCTTGATCGATAACAATACGCGCCACGTCGAAATGACGCGCGCGCGGGTATTGCGCCAGATACTCGCGCACCACCAGCCCAAGATCCAGTGGCGTTTGTCTGGTTTTGTAGATAGCCAGCTGTTCTTCAATGATGGCCGCTAACTGCTCGCGGATCTCGTTAAACTCTTCATATTCCAGATCCGGCGGCAACTCCCCGGTGACTTCATCGTCACGCAACGCCATCTCTTCATCGCGCATATCCAGCAGACGATCGGCATTCGCGTAAGTTAGCGCCCACGGATCGTCAAAATAAGTCTGCACGGACTGGCGCAACCGCTGGGCGAAGACACGGTTTTTATCCATATCGATCGCGGTACGGATAAATTTATGCACGTGACGATCGTAACCGATCCATAAATCAATAGACTGCTGACCCCAACTGATAATGCGGTCGAGTTTACTTTGTAAGTCAAACACCAGCCTGTCGACAAAATGCAGATCGTCGTGCGTCATCGTGGCATCCTGAATGCGCAGCAGGTTAGCCTGCAGCTTATCGCCCGCCGCCTCCAACGTATCCTGCAATTCGCGCAGCGTACCGGACGTTTCGGAAAGCAGCAGTTCACAGCTGGAAATCGCCGCCCGCCAGTCTTTATTCAGCAGTTGTGCGATATCATCTTTCACCTGCTGCTGCTGTTCATCCATGATGCGCTGGGTGAGATCGATACTGTCGAAAATCTCCGCCACCGAATATTTCAATGGCGCGTAAACGTTGCGATGCCAGTGGAACTCATCGCCACCCTCCGCTGCCGCATCCGCCGCGCGCTTCAATTCGCCGGCCACAATCGACAACTGCATAGAAAGACGCAGCGTAGAGAATTCGCGTTGACGAATGTAGTAATCGGTGATGCCAATCCCGAGCGGGGTTAATCGGTAAATCGCATTGCCTTCCGCCTGCTCGCTGGTAAAGCGGTTCAGCAGACGTTGACGCACCATATCGTTAATCGCGTTATTAGCGCGCACGCCGATGGTTTCGCTGGTTTGCTCAAACGCATCACTCACATGGCGGAATGCATCCACCAGCTCGCCTTCACTCATCTCGCCGTCAAGGCGTTCGCCGTTCAACGTGGCGACCGCCAGCAGAAAGGAAAGTCTGTCTACCGGCAGCGAGATGGAAAAGTCGTTTTTTCTGGCCCAGGCAACCAGTTCGGGGACTGTCTGGGAAAATTCACTCATAGGTTATCCTTGCATCTGCGGCTAGCGCCGGGCTTTTAATCGCGGTGACATGAATGTAGCGCCCAAGGCTAATATACGGCTCCTGGCGGCAATAACGCGTTTCCAGTTCGACCAGGGTCTCATAACAGTCACGCTGCTGGTGTTTTTCACGCAGATAATCATGAAACACACGCACGCCGGTTTTACCGGTAATCTGCCAGCCAATCGCCTCCAGCCACTGGTACACCTGCGCGGGGTCGCGCGGGTAGTCAGGCGACAGCGTGCGCTTCTTGCGTTTAGGCATCCCCGCCTGCACGTAGTCAAAATTACCCGCCACCATATTGTGCATCAGCAAACCGTTAGCGTTATAGAACATCAACGACAGCGCGCCGCCAGGGCGCAATACTGACCAGAGCGTTTCTAATACGCCGACAGGATCGGCTACCCACTCCAGCACAGCATGAAACAATATCAGATCAACCGGGCTTTCCAAATGCGAAGCGACGTCCTGAGCCGGGCATTGTATAAAATGCATGTCTTTGCTCACACCTTTTGCCTCGGCCGCCTGCCGCGCGCGGGCGATCATTTCGCCAGACAGATCGCATAACGTCACCTGATGGCCGCGTTCCGCCATCTTAATCGCCGTTTGCCCTTCGCCGCCGCCGGCATCCAGTACCCGCAGTTTTCGCCCGCCAATCTCCTCCAGCACGCGGTCCAGGTCTTGCCACAGAATGGCTTGCCGCAGTTGTCCTTTGGTCGTGCCGTAAATGTTACGGGAAAACTTTTCAGCGATGTCATCAAAATTGCGATCCTGCATCGGACTCTCCACAGGCTGGCTCAGGCGTTATCTGATAAAACCGCTATTTTGTCACAGCCGCGGCGAGAATGAACCTGTCTGGTGTAATATCACCGTTAATCCTCCGCTATATGGTTAAAAAAGGAACCAAAAAGGATGCTTTTTACACTAAAGAAAGTGATTGGCGGTATGTTATTGCCGCTTCCGCTGATGTTGCTGATCATTGGCGTCGGCCTGGCGCTGCTCTGGTTTAGCCGCTTTCAAAAAACCGGAAAAGTATTTATCAGCGTAGGTTGGCTGGCGCTATTGCTATTAAGCCTGCAACCCGTCTCCGACCATCTGCTGCGTCCGATAGAAAACCGCTACCCTACCTGGCAGGGTCCGCAAAAGGTGGAATATATTGTGGTTCTCGGCGGCGGCTATACCTGGAACCCGCAGTGGGCGCCGAGCTCTAATTTAATTAACAACAGCTTGCCGCGGCTGGCGGAAGGCATTCGGCTGTGGCGCGCGAATCCGGGAGCCAGGCTGATTTTTACCGGCGGCGTAGCAAAAACCAATACGGTAAGCACGGCGGAAGTCGGTGCGCGGGTGGCGCAGTCGCTGGGCGTACCGCGTAGCGATATTATTACGCTGGATAAGCCAAAAGATACGGAAGAAGAAGCCGCCGCCGTTAAGCAGGCCATCGGCGACGCCCCTTTCCTGTTGGTAACCTCCGCCTCGCATTTGCCGCGTGCGATGATTTTCTTTCAGCATGCCGGGCTGAATCCGCTTCCCGCGCCGGCGAATCAGTTGGCGATCGATTCGCCGCTCAATCCCTGGGAGCGGGCAATTCCGTCCCCGGTCTGGCTGATGCACAGCGATCGCGCTGGGTATGAAACATTAGGGCGACTTTGGCAATGGCTGAAAGGCATATCAGGCAAGCCAGGGGAGTAATGATTTCGCCGCCAGATCAAAATTGGTACGGTTAAAACGTCCGGTATTGACCAATTGCGCAACCTCGTCCCACAGCACATAGAGCCAACGCCGCCAGATGAATGACTCCGCCACTGGCGCGCGTTGCAGATAATGCCAAAGCAATCCCTCCGCCAATGGATTATCCATCAGGCGAAACAGTTCGAACTCTCTCGGCGCCCACAGCATCAGCCCGGGGCCGACCATCGCCAGAAGCTGATCGCTACGGGCGTCTTTAAGCATACTGCGCAGGCAGAAGTTGCCATGCACCAGTACGCAGTTGTCGTTAAACCCTTCAAATAACGAAGGAAGACATTCTCTGGTACGAAACAGAATGCGTCTGTCCTGCATCGTCAGGCCGGTATTGCTGAACTGATTTAGCGTCGTCCACAGCACCTCCACCCGCTGACGATACCAGGAAGGCCAGATATTCTCCTGAGTATGGTCTACGGCGCCAACGCAACCGCGGCTATCCTGCCGATGCCAGGCTAACAATCCTTCGACAATCTGATCTTTTAGCTGTTCCCAGCGTTCCGGAGTGCGCGCCGGCGCCTCGACCGGCACACCGCGCAGCCGTTCCAGCAGCAGCACATCCGGACCAGGATGCTCTTCATGCGTCAATACGCCATAGATTACCGGCATCCTCACCGTACCGCTACGCGCCAGCATTGAGGTTTTCCATGCCAGTTGCTGCGCAACGCCGGGAGTGGTAAAACTTCGCGCCATCAGCGGCATCGGAATGCCCTGGCTGTCATATAATGACCACAATGCGGAATCCGCTTTCTCATTCACGCACTCTATACGGCTAAGTTTTTCACCCAACAAATGACTGAGTTCGGCCCGCAACTGTTCCATTCCAGATTACCCCCATTAGTGCTACTGCTTTAATAATGAGCGTCGTATGGACAGATGTCACCCGTATCAGATCAAGGGAAGAAAAGAAAAATGAGGAAAATCGTAACGGTACGAGAAAGCCGCCACTGATGAGCAGACGTGAGTATTCATCTTTGCGCTATCATACTGCGCTGTTCATGACCGTCTAAGACGATCATGAACAGGATCATGTTAACGCATTTCAGCGCGCACGCGCTCCAGGTCGTCGGCGGTGTCTACGCCCGTGCCGGGCACCGCTTTGGCGACGGCGACATGAATTTTTTCGCCGTACCACAGCACACGGAGTTGCTCCAGCATTTCAATATGTTCCAGCGGGCTGGGTTGCCAGCTCACGTAACGGCGGATAAATCCCGCGCGATAGCCATAAATGCCCAGGTGACGAAGGCAAGTATCCCCTACCGTTTCCAGACTTTTTGCAAAGCGATCGCGATCCCAGGGAATCGTCGCCCGGGAAAAGTAAAGCGCATAGCCTTCAGCATCCAGCACGACTTTTACCGCATTCGGGTTAAACGCTTCTTCGGCGCTGTGAATCGGCACCGCCAGCGTCGCCATGCCAACCTGGCGCTGCGCCAGATTTTCCGCGACCTGGCGAATAATAACCGCCGGGATCATCGGCTCATCGCCCTGAACGTTCACAATAACGGTATCGTCGCTGAATCCGCACTTCTCTACCACTTCCGCCAACCGTTCGGTGCCGGACTGGTGATCGGCGCGCGTCATGCACACTTCGCCGCCAGCCGCTTCTACCGCACGAGCCACGTCTTCATGATCGGTCGCGACAATAATGCGTTCCGCGCCAGATTCGCGCGCCCGCTCCAGGACATGAACAATCATGGGCTTACCATTAATATCCACTAATGGTTTGCCTGGCAGTCGGGTAGATGAAAAACGGGCCGGAATGATGACGACGAAACTCATGATTTACTCTCATCAGATGTCAGGGCGCGAGCTTCATTTTCCAGCAATACAGGAATGCCGTCGCGTAACGGGAAAGCGAGATTGTCCAGTTTGCAAATTAATTCTTGCTGTTCCTGGTTATACCAGAGTTTGCCGTTACATACCGGGCAGGCGATGATTTCAAGCAGACGATGATCCATAGTTCCTCCAGATGGACCGGATTGTGAATCCTTCAATATTAACATAATCGGTTAGGGTGCAGGGTCTATTTCCCAGCCATGACGCATGGCGCTAAACAGGCCTGGCGGACATTGTCCCAGCGTCACGCGCGATGCCCGTTGCCAGGCAGCAAACGCGCTAATAGCCTGCCAGATTCCTTTTTGCAGATTAACGCCAGGGCGGATATCGTCCTCCAGATACAGCGAGATAACCTCAAGCACCCCCGTTTTACGGTGCATTTTGGCATCCATTCGCCCGACTAAACGGCCCTGGTATAATAGCGGCAGCACAAAATAACCGTACTGGCGCTTCGCCGCAGGCGTATAACATTCCAGCCGATAGTTAAATCCGAAAAGCTGCGCTGCCCGCTTGCGATCCCATACCACAGGATCGAAAGGCGACAGCACTGCGCTATGGGTCGCCTTTAAGGCGTTATTCAGCGCCGGTTCCAGCTGCGAAAGAAGATCGGCATGAAGCCACATCCGCCCCAACGTTTCCACCTCGACCGGAATAATCTGCTGCTGTTCCGCCCGGCTCTCCCGCCATCCCTTAAGGTCAGGACGTTTCAGGCGGTAGTAATCCGCCAGCCACTGTTCACGGAAAATCCCCAGACTGCGCGCGCTATTATCCAGCATCATGCTTTCCGCCTGCGGCTGTGACAGTCCATCGCGTTCATCATCCCAGTGCGGCATCACACGGGGCGTTAAATCATATACACGTTGAAAATTACGCCGCTCAACAACCATGACTTTTCCGGCGGTAAATAAACCCTCAAGGTGGCGTTTATGTGGTTTCCATTCCCACCAGCCGCTGACGCCTTTCTGCGCATGTTCAAAATCGGCAGATCGCACCGGACCGTGCTCCTGAATATGCCGCACTAGCTGTTCTATTTCCTCCGCGTGCTCATGCATCCATGCCGCGCGATATTTCCAGCCCATTTTTTCCGGCGACAGCATACGATGGCGGATAAGTTTAAAGTCGCGGCGTGGTAAGAAACAGGCCTCATGCGCCCAGTATTCCATTAACTCGCCGCGTCGCAGCGCCTCATCCATCCAGGCCTGCGGGTACGAACCGAGACGGCTAAACAGCACCAGATAGGGGCTACGTGCGACAACATTGATGGTATCAATTTGCAGCAACGCCATGCGTGAGATGGCGGCAAGAACATCGCCAGGCAGCACGTTACGGCGTGGCTTTTTCAATAGCCCCTGCGCAGCAAGGTGAAGACACCGGGCCTGGGAAAGAGAAAGGTACGGCAATGACATTCATGACTCCATAAATTCATCACTGCCGCTGCATTGGGGGACGCTAGCGAACCAGCGAGGTGATATGTTCAAGCAACTTATCAGGCTGCTCACCGGACAAACGCGCATCAACCGGTAAGAACCACCAGTTATCTTCGGCAAAAGCACGGCATTTCACCGCGTCTTTTTCCGTCATTACCAGGGTCTGTCCTTCACCGACCAACGCCTGAACGTCAGCAGGGGCGAGCGTTTGATGATCGGCCAGCGGGACGCACTTTTGCGGATGCGCGCCACAGGCTTCCAGCGTCGCGAAAAAGCGCGGCGGATGACCGATGCCCGCCATCGCCACAATATTGCTCAGTTGCGCCACATCGCAACGCGCTCCCGTACGTAAGTTCACCGCCAGTCCAGGCGCTAGCTGCATGGGGATTTCGCCCGCCCGGGCGACGCCGCCATTGACGATAGCGGCGTCTACGGTTTTCAGGCGACTGGCGCGTTCGCGCATAGGACCGGCAGGAAGCCACCAGCCGTTGCCAAAACGGCGCACGCCGTCAATCACCACAATTTCAATATCTCGCGCGAGCCGGTAATGCTGCAACCCATCGTCGGTGATAATAATCTGCACATTATGCGCCGCCAGAATCGCTTTCACCGCCGCGGCGCGTTCAGGCGCTACCGCGACAGGCGCGCCGGTCCGTTGATAAATCAATACCGGTTCATCTCCCGCTTCTGCGGTTGTCGTCTCCGGCGTCAGAAGTAGCGGATAAGCGGCAGCTTTCCCGCCGTAGCCGCGGGAAACGACCCCCACGCGCACGCCACGCTGTTGCAGCTTTTCCACCAGCCAAATAACTACGGGGGTTTTACCGTTACCGCCAGCCGTAAGATTCCCTACCACAACCACCGGTACTGGCGCTCGCCAGGCGCGTTTCAAACCAAGCTTATAGCTCAGACGAATCGCCCCGCTCACCAGGCCATACAGCCAGGAGAGCGGCAGCAGTAACCGCCATAGCGAGGATTCACCCGACCAGATACGCGCAATCATTGGCCAAATTGCATCTTATGTAGCTGGGCGTAAACGCCGTGTTGCGCCAGCAACTCGCTATGAGTGCCGCGCTCAACGATAATACCGTCTTCGACTACAACGATCTCATCCGCCTGTTCGATGGTGGAGAGACGGTGCGCAATCACCAGAGAGGTACGGTTTTTTTGCAGCTCATCCAACGCGGCCTGAATCGCACGTTCGGACTCGGTATCCAGCGCGGACGTAGCTTCATCAAGGATCAGAATCGGGCTGTCGCGCAGTAAGGCGCGGGCGATCGCGATACGCTGGCGTTGACCGCCGGAAAGCAGTACGCCGTTTTCGCCGATGATGGTATCCAGGCCATTATCCATCTTGTTGATAAAGTCCATGGCATAGGCCATGCGCGCCGCCTCTTCAATCTGCTCGCGGCTGTATTCTTCCGTCCGGGCATAAGCAATGTTATTGGCGACCGTGTCGTTAAACAGATGCACGTTTTGCGAAACCAGCGCCACCTGATTACGTAGAGAGGCTAGAGTGTATTCGCGTAGATCGTGACCATCCATCAGGATGTGTCCTTCATCAATATCGTAGAAACGGGTGATCAGACTGGCGATAGTTGATTTACCCGATCCGGAACGCCCCACCAGCGCCACGGTTTTCCCGGCAGGAATTTTCAAATTGATGTTACGCAATGCCGGCACTTCACGGCCCGGGTAAGTAAACGTCACATTGCGGAATTCGAGATCGCCGGTCGCGCGGTCAATGACACGTTTACCTTCATCTTTCTCCTGTTCACTGTCCAGAATCGCAAACAACGTCTGACAAGCCGCCATCCCACGCTGGAACTGCGCGTTAACGTTTGTCAGCGATTTTAATGGACGCATCAGCGCGATCATGGAGGAGAACACCACGGTGATGGTCCCTGCCGTCAGGCTATCCATTACGCTTGGGAAGCTCGCAGCATAGAGGACAAACGCCAGCGCCAGCGAGGCAATGAGCTGAATGATAGGATCGGAAATTGACGAGGCAGAGACCATTTTCATGCCTTGCAGTCGCATCTTATTGCTGACTTTATCAAAGCGTTTAGTTTCGACTTCCTGACCGCCGAAAATCAGTACCTCTTTGTGTCCTTTCAGCATTTGTTCAGCGCTGGTAGTCACTTGTCCCATCGTGTTCTGCATATTTTTACTGATGCTGCGGAACCGCTTTGAGACAACGCGAATCGCAATCGACACAATCGGCGCTAAAACAACCAGGATGATCGACAGCTGCCAGCTGTAATAGAACATCATGATAAACAATCCGATGATCGATGCCCCTTCACGCACCACGGTAATCAGCGCGCCAGATGAAGAAGAGGCAACCTGTTCTGAATCGTAAGTAATACGCGACAGCAGCGTACCGGTAGACTGTTTATCAAAGAAGGCGACGGGCATTCCCATCATATGGCCAAACAGGCGACGGCGCATGGTCATTACCACCTTGCCTGACACCCATGAAATACAGTAGCTGGAGATATAGCTAGTGATGCCTCGTAATATCATCAGCCCAATAACCACCAGCGGCATCCACAGCAACACTGAGCGATCCGTTTTACCGAAACCATCATCCAGTAATGGCTTGAGGAGCGATAGCATGAAGGTATCGCTGGCTGCGTTGAGAATTAACGCTATGCCCGCCACGATCAGACCTGCTTTAAAAGGCGCTATGGTTGGCCACAGTCGGCGGAAGGTCTGCCACGTAGAGAGATCTTTATCGTTATGCATTCAAAAAACCAGCATTTGTTGAAATAGCCGCATATTCTACCCGTTATCCTCGGACACGCCAAACCACTGATGATACCAGCGAGGTAAAATTTGATCCCGTAAGCCTTGTATGCGCCAGCCCTGCGGAGAAAACAGCAGCGAAATTTGCCCCTGGTGGGGTGTATCAAACCACTGATACGCCTGCTGTCGGTAGCGCTGTTTTACCTTGCGGGACGGCAGCCGCCATGCGTTATAGCGCGATGCGGACGCCAGCGCCGCTTCACCATGTACGCGCTGAATAAATGGTAGCGACGACGACGTATTACTACCATGATGCGGCACCTGGATAAACGTCGCCGCAAGATGTCGCCAGTAACGACTTAGCATTTTTTGTTCAGCGCCCGCTTCGATATCGCCCGTGAGCAGGATGCTATGTACACCGTCATCCACTTTGACCACACAAGAACGGTTATTTCCTCGATCGGCACTTTCGCGTAACGGCCAGTGCGCCTGAAACGTTAGCCCCTGCCATTGCCACTGCTCGCCGCGAAAACAGGGCAAATGTCCCTGCCAGCCTAACGGGCTGCGAATCCACATTGACGGCCAGACCTGCTGTAGCGAACGCAGCCCGCCCCGATGATCCAGATGCTCATGACTCAAAATAACGCCCTCCGGCGTCAGATTATGCCAGCGCAACCAGGGAATAATAACCTGTTGCCCGCTGTCGCCCTCCGGCCATGCCCGACCGGTATCGTAGAGTATTACTTTATCGCCCCTGACGATCGCTATCGCCAGCCCCTGACCGACATCCAGCATATGCACCTGCCATCCGCTGGCGTTTATCGGCCGCCAGAGTGGCCAGCTCATCAACAATAACCCGCATAAACAGACCGCCGGCCAGGTACGCCAGACGTTTAATCGCCACGCGATAAGCATTAGCCAGGGCAAAAACGTCAGCCACTGCCAACGGTTATCAATATTCACCCAGCCCTGCGGTAAAGCATTCAACAGGTAAAATAGCGCGGCTAACGCGCGATCGGTCAGGTACCATACCCACTCTTCAAGAAAAAACGGCCCGGTTAAATGCAGAATCATTCCCGCCAGGATGAGTGGAACCGTCACAAATGTGACCCAGGGTACGGCAAAAAGATTCGCCAGCATTGCGGTAACGCTTATGCCATGAAAAAGCGCCACCTGGAGAGGCAAAAGCAGAAGTGTAATGCCTGCCTGTAGGTGAAGCAGGTTAAGCAACCAACGTAAGCCCCGTGGAAAATTTCCGTTTGGCGCAGGAAACCACTGATACCAGAATAACAGGCCGGCAACCGCAAATGCTGACAGCCAAAGACTTTGTGATATAACCGCCACAGGATCGGCGAAAATAATCGCGGCCAGACAGCAGCACCAGACTTGCCAGCCGCTCCACTGTCGTCCGCTTAATTTTAATCCTCCCCAGACGCTCAGCGCCGCCACCGTGCGCAGCGCAGGCGGTTGTAAGCCGGTAAGCCAGGCATAACATATCGCGCAAAGAATGCCGCCCAGCAATGGCGTCTGCCAACGAATCCATCTGACCGGCAAAAAGAATTGTCCGCCACGGATTAATCCGGCAGCCAATAACGCGGCAAAAGCGATATGCAGGCCGGAAATCGCCATCAAATGGGCCGTCCCCGTATCGCGCATAACGGCCTTCACCTCCTGCGACACCGCTCCCCGCTCCCCCATTCCCAACGCCAGAATAACCTGCTGCCACGGATAAGGCGCAAGCGTAGCGCGAAGCGAAGCAAGATAGCGCCCTCGCAAGCTACACTCAGGGTTAATCGCTTTAGCCTGTAGAAAACGCCCGGTCAACGGTTGATGCTGCGCCAGCGCGTAACGTTGGCTATCAAAACCGCCTTCGTTAAGCTGTCCGTGTACCGCTCTGACCTTCAGCGTCATCGCCCACTGTTGTCCGGCACACACTTCCGTGGGTAAGTACTGGCCATGCAGGACAATCCCTACAGCAGGAAAGAGCGGCTTTCCGCGCAAATGGGTGATTCGCCCATAATGAGTGGTCATATGATCGGTGGCAGTAATGACGACTGTCGCCTCCTGCGTCGCGGCGGGCAGGACGTTTCCCGCCCAGATGGCCTGCCTGGCGGCAAATATCCCCCACATGAAAAAGAGCAAAGTTAATGCCGCGTAGCGCGCATAGTGATGGGGTATGAGGCAAAGCAAACATGCCAGACAAAACAGCACCGCGAGAATCCACGTGTCAGGTAATACTGGCAATATCATGAGCGGAAGTATTCCGCATACTACGCATACGCTGACCGTCGTTATCTTCATAGACACCTCCCTGTGCGGGAAAGTGTGCAGGTTCAGGACGCCATTGTCTGGAGGGGATTTTGTGCTATACGGCGCGGATTCCAGGTTTTTTACCTGATAAATGTAAGACGCAGCAAAAAATGCGAAACGTTTTCCAGTTTTCGGTCGAATAGCGTTTGCGCCTGACGGCGTATAAATGAAAAAAGCACCCTGACGGTGCTTTTTTCGGGTTCAAGTTTTGCGTTAAAACTTAACCGTAAATATTGGCGCGATCGCGCAGTTCTTTACCCGGTTTAAAGTGAGGAACGTATTTTCCTTCCAGTTCCACTTTATCGCCGGTCTTGGGGTTACGTCCGGTACGAGGCGCGCGGTAATGCAAAGAAAAACTGCCGAAACCGCGGATTTCAATACGCTCGCCCTGCGCAAGAGTCGAGGCCATATGCTCCAGCATCTCTTTTACCGCGTCTTCAACCGCCTTAGCGGGAATGTGAGATTGCTGGGTTGCAAGTCTTTCAATCAATTCTGACTTGGTCATAATTCCTCCGGTTCCTTAAAGGCAAATTGGCTGCAGCCGTGAGATTGATTAAGGGCGGCCGTAGCCGCCCTTAGTGCTTGATTACAGGCCGAAACCTGCAATCTGTCAAGTAATCTCGTTATACTTCGGACTAAAAGGCCCGAAGTTTCAGAGGATTACTCGCCTTTAGCTGCTTTGAATGCTTCAGCCATTGCGTTGTTAGAGAAGTTTGCATCTTCCTGTTTGTTAACAGTTGCGATGGCATCTTTCTCATCAGCTTCGTCTTTCGCACGAACAGACAGGCTGATTGCGCGGTTTTTACGATCAACGCCGGTGAATTTAGCTTCAACGTCGTCGCCAACGCTCAGAACCAGAGTCGCATCTTCAACGCGGTCACGGGATGCTTCAGAAGCACGCAGGTAACCTTCAACGCCGTCAGCCAGTTCTACGGTTGCGCCTTTCGCGTCAACTGCAGTGACTTTACCGGTTACGATAGCGCCTTTCTTGTTCAGAGCAACCCAGTTGTTGAACGGATCTTCTGCGAGCTGTTTAACGCCCAGGGAGATACGTTCACGTTCTGCGTCAACCTGCAGAACAACTGCAGCGATTTCGTCGCCTTTTTTGTATTCACGAACTGCTTCTTCGCCTGCAACGTTCCAGGAGATGTCAGACAGGTGAACCAGGCCGTCGATGCCGCCGTCCAGACCGATGAAGATACCGAAGTCAGTGATAGACTTGATTTTACCTTCAACGCGGTCGCCCTTGTTGTGGGTTTCTGCGAACTGCTGCCACGGGTTAGATTTGCACTGCTTCAGACCCAGGGAGATACGACGACGTTCTTCGTCGATATCCAGAACCATCACTTCCACTACGTCGCCAACGTTAACCACTTTGGACGGGTGGATGTTTTTGTTGGTCCAGTCCATTTCGGAAACGTGAACCAGGCCTTCAACGCCTTCTTCGATTTCAACGAAGCAGCCGTAGTCGGTCAGGTTGGTCACGCGACCGGTCAGTTTGGTACCTTCCGGATAACGTTTAGCGATAGCAACCCACGGATCTTCGCCCAGCTGTTTCAGGCCCAGAGATACACGGGTACGCTCGCGGTCGAATTTCAGCACTTTCACGTTGATTTCGTCGCCAACGTTCACGATTTCGCTCGGATGCTTAACGCGTTTCCAGGCCATATCAGTGATGTGCAGCAGGCCGTCAACGCCGCCCAGATCAACGAATGCACCGTAGTCAGTGAGGTTCTTAACGATACCTTTAACTTCCATGCCTTCCTGCAGGTTTTCCAGCAGCTGATCGCGTTCTGCGCTGTTTTCGGATTCGATAACGGCACGACGAGAAACCACAACGTTGTTACGTTTCTGGTCCAGCTTGATTACTTTGAATTCAAGCTCTTTGCCTTCCAGGTGCAGAGTGTCACGCACCGGACGAACGTCTACCAGAGAACCTGGCAGGAACGCGCGAATACCGTTCAGCTCAACAGTGAAGCCACCCTTAACTTTGCCGTTGATAACACCGGTAACAGTTTCAGCATCTTCGTAAGCTTTTTCCAGCGTGATCCATGCTTCGTGACGTTTAGCTTTCTCACGAGAGAGCAGAGTTTCACCGAAGCCGTCTTCTACTGCATCCAGAGCAACGTCAACTTCGTCACCAACCTGGATTTCCAGTTCGCCCTGGGCGTTTTTGAACTGCTCAGCCGGAATGGCAGACTCAGATTTCAGACCGGCGTCAACCAGTACTACGTCTTTGTCGATAGCAACAACAACACCACGAACGATGGAACCCGGGCGGGTTTCGATTTCTTTTAAGGATTCTTCAAAGAGTTGAGCAAAAGATTCAGTCATGTTTAATCTTCAGGTTTCATATTTAACGTCCACCTGGCTCCGTGCCGGATGGGGTTGTTTAACATACCCGCTGTCAGTCCTTTGCAACGGGGGTACTACAAATTCGGTCGCATTTAAGCGAGAGCCAATTTTTGGCGCGCATATTGTAACGCTTTTTCAATCACTTGCTCAATGCTTAATCGGGTAGAATCCAAAACTAATGCATCAGCAGCAGGAACTAACGGCGCTACAGCGCGATTACGATCGCGATCGTCGCGTTCCTTGATCTCGGCCAAAAGGCGTTCAAAGTTAACACTAAAGCCATTCTCCTGCAACTGTAGCATACGTCGATGCGCACGTTCCTCCGAGGAGGCGTCAAGGAAAATTTTTACCGGCGCATCCGGGAAGACCACGGTCCCCATATCGCGTCCATCGGCGATTAAACCAGGCGCTTCGCGGAATGCGCGTTGGCGGCGAAGAAGCGCTTCACGCACGCGTGGGAATGCCGCCACCTGGGATGCCGCGTTCGCGACTTCCTGCGTACGGATTTCGCCGCTAACGTCCTCGCCTTCCAGGATAACTTCCAGGTTGCCGTCCGTTGAGACGAAACGCACGTCCAGATGGGACGCCAGCGGCACCAGCGCATCTTCAGAGGCAAGATCGACATGGTGGTGCAATGCCGCCAGCGCCAGTACGCGGTATATCGCGCCGGAATCCAGCAGATGCCATTGCAATGCTTCCGCCATTGCTTTGCACAAGGTGCCTTTACCTGCACCGCTTGGGCCATCAATGGTTATTACCGGGGCAATTGCCGTCATCTTTATCTCCTTAAACAGGCGTACCGTTAACGTAAACGCCGCGCATTATACGCGCCAACGCTCGCGACCGTTAACGTTGCGTGCAAAAACCAGTTTTGTCTGTAATCAGATGCGGAATAATTGCGCAATTATAGCGGGCCGGCGAGAAACCAGCCCGAAAGATGACAATGATTTACTTTTTATCTTCGGCAATTCTGTCGCGCATATGCTGCGCGCGATCGGCTGAGGCCGGGTGGGAGTCCATCAATGATTTTGCATGACCTGCGTCCATTGTGGCGAATTTATCGAATGCCGTGACTAAGCCCTGGGTGTTAATCCCGCGTTTTTTCAGCAGATCGTAAGAGAAGTCATCCGCATCCGACTCCTGACTGCGAGAAAACGCCGAATTGATGACGCCTTCCGCCAGATCGCCCAATTGAGACTGGGAAAGCTGCGCTGCGACGCCGCTGGTGGCGGAAATCGCATCGCGAGCCGCCAGCGTGGCATAAGCGGTCTGCATTGCCTTGCGAGAGTGCCCTAAAGAGACATGGCCCAGTTCATGGCCCAGTACGCCTTCAATTTCATTATCGGTCATCAGATCCATCAGGCCGGAGTATACGCGAACGCAACCGTTCGCCATCGCCCATGCGTTGATATCGCTGGTCATATAGACTTTATAGCTAACCGGCGTACCGTCAATGTTGTTACCCAGCGCTTTGGCGATTTTGCTCAGACGTTTGGTGTATTTGCTTTTCGAACCTGCCAGTTGATTCTCGCTGTCCATTTGTTTACAGGCATTATTAGATAATGCTTTAACATCCGCATCGGACAGTGTGGCGGCTTTGTAGGCTGACATGCCGGAACTGGCGATTAAATTGCCATTCACGCCATTTTTACATCCTGCCAGTAGCGTGGCGGAAATCGCCACCGCCAGTAGTAATGATTTATTTTTCATACTAATCTTCCGTTGATAACCATTATAAAAAACACATAAATCAATGTGTTAAATCATCAACAAATTAGCATTAGTCATAATTATAAAAATAGTGCGAATACGGACTCGACGCGCCAGCCCGTCGACTGGCGCAACAGAAGAATTAGGCAGGCGTACTCATTCGCGCCAGTTGTTCGAAATAATCAGGGAACGTTTTTGCGGTACATTTAGGGTCCAGGATCGTGACTGGCGTATCGGACAGTGCGACCAGTGAGAAACACATCGCCATACGGTGGTCGTTGTACGTGCCAATATCCGCGTGATGGAGCTTCGCCGGCGGCGTGATACGAATATAGTCGTGCCCTTCTTCGACTTCAGCGCCCACTTTACGTAGCTCGGTCGCCATCGCGAACAGGCGATCGGTTTCTTTCACTCGCCAGTTATAAATATTGCGCAACGTCGTGGTTCCTTTCGCAAACAGCGCCGTGGTGGCAATCGTCATCGCCGCATCCGGAATATGGTTCATATCCATATCTATGGCGTGCAATTCACCGCGCGTGCAGGCAATAAAATCATCGCCCCAGGTAATGGTCGCGCCCATTTTCTCCAGCACATCGGCAAAACGAATATCGCCCTGCATACTTTTGCGGCCAATTCCGGTCACTTTTACCGTGCCGCCTTTTATCGCCCCGGCGGCGAGAAAATAGGACGCTGACGAGGCATCGCCCTCGACCAGATAGCGACCTGGAGAGTGATACTGTTGACCGCCCTTCACGACAAATTGTTGGTAGTGATGGTTCGCTATCTCTACGCCAAAGGTTTTCATTAAATTTAGCGTGATATCAATGTAAGGCTTTGATACCAGTTCGCCTTTAACGCGAATAGTTGTGTCTTCAGGCGCCAGCGGCGCCGTCATCAGCAGAGCGGTCAGGAACTGGCTGGAAACGCTACCATCAACCTCAATGTCGCCGCCGGTAAAACCGCCGCGCAGACGCAGGGGCGGATAGTTTTCCTGCTCCAGGTAATCAATATTCGCCCCGCCCTGACGCAGCGAATCGACCAGATGGCCTATCGGACGCTCTTTCATACGCGGTTCGCCGGTTAACACTATCTCATTTTGCCCCAGACATAGCGCTGCCGCTAACGGACGCATCGCGGTTCCGGCATTACCGAGAAACAGTTCCAGAGCGCCTGACGCGCGTAATGGGCCGCCATTACCCGTGATATCACAGCGGGTGCGATCGGCAGAAAGGGTGTAATTGATCCCCAACGCGCTCAGGGCATTGAGCATATGGCGGACGTCATCGCTATCCAGCAGATTCGTCAGAACGGTTTTACCACAAGCTAAAGCCGCCAGGAGCAAAGCACGGTTTGAAACACTTTTGGAGCCAGGTAAATTAATGGCGCCATCGACCCGCGCGATGGGTTGTAACGTCAGGGATTCCATGAAACTCAACTCTCAAAAAACAGAAATAAAACCCCCACAGACTGGCCGTGGGGATGAAAAAAGAAACGTATTAGCCGTGGCGACGCTCAAAATCGATCATGAAATCGGTTAGCGCTTTTACCCCTTCAATCGGCATGGCGTTATAGATAGAGGCGCGCATCCCGCCAACAACACGGTGCCCTTTTAAGGCGTGCAGACCGGCGGCGAAAGACTCTTCCAGAAAGACCTTGTCCAGCGCATTGTCCGCTAACTGGAACGGAACATTCATCCGCGAACGGTTGGCCTGTGCGACATCGTTACGGTAGAAATCGCTGTTATCAATCACACCGTACAGCAACTCCGCTTTTTGCTGATTGATTTTGTGCATCGCCGCCACGCCGCCCTGCGCTTTCAACCATTTGAACACCAGACCGGAAAGATACCAGGCGAAAGTCGGCGGCGTATTAAACATCGAGTCGTTATCATTCAGGACGGTGTAGTCGAGGATGGACGGGCAGCTCTCATGCGCCTTGCCTAACAGATCCTCCCGGACAATAACCAGCGTCAGTCCTGCCGGACCGATATTCTTCTGCGCGCCAGCATAAATTACGCCATAGCGAGAGACGTCCAGCGGCGCAGACAGGATGGTAGAAGAAAAATCCGCCGTGACGACCACTTCCGGGCCAAAATCCGGCGTTTCATCGATGGCGATGCCGTCAATGGTCTCATTCGGGCAATAGTGTAAATAAGCGGCGTTATCGGAAAGCTGCCACTCGCGCATCGGTTTTACGGCACGTTTGCCGTCAACGGTGATTTTGGCGTCGATAATCTGCGGCGCACAGTATTTTTTGGCTTCTTTGATGGCGCTCGCCGCCCAGTAACCGGCATCGACATAATCCGCCGTGGTTTTATCGCCCAGCAGATTGAGCGGCACGCCAGCAAACTGCCCGCGACCGCCGCCGTGACAAAATAAAACTTTATAGTTGGAGGGGATATTAAGGAGATCGCGAAAATCCTGCTCCGCCTCTTCAGCGACCTGGATAAACTCTTTGCCTCGATGGCTAATTTCCATTACCGACGTACCAAGACCGTGCCAGTCACGCAGTTCCTGTTGCGCCAGTTTAAGTACTTCCGCCGGTAGCATCGCCGGACCTGAACTAAAATTAAAGACCTGAGCCATTTCCCCTCACCACGCTGCATTGTTTCCTGCCTGACAGACATCAGGCAAACGTTATTCATGTGAATATCGGTTTTATCATTCAGTGACACGCGCCGCAATGGGTAAAACAATGCGAGGAGAAAATGCGGCATGCGTCACACAACAGAATCTTCCGGATTAACCGTATAAATCCGATATTTTCGCTGTTAAACAACGCGTTTAGCCCGGCTTGCCTTCGTCCATTCTGGATTTGCGCAGCGCGGACATAATTGCTTTTCCCCGACATTCATGCGTATCACTTCACTGCAACGTACGCAGGCATAGTCGCCAGCCTCCGGCGCCACGATAAAGCGTGGCGTACAGTGCTCAGGAAGAATGCTTAACCCCGGCTTAACGTCTTTATTTTCAAAGAAATAGACGCTGATTTGTCCGTTTGTCTCCAGAATGGCCAGTCTGACCTGCCCCAGTTGCTCAACGCCATTCAAGCGAAGCTCCATAAAAAACTCAAACTCCGTCATGTTCGAGCGCTGCAGTTTTTCCCACGCCAGTTCGCCGTCTTCAACAATGACCACCGACTTGCCTTCCAGCAGATCTTCCAACTTTTCACTATGCGCCATCAGCCACATGACCAGGCGATAGAGCAGCGCCAGGGTGATGAATACCACCAGAACAGGGAGCATCGGAACGTCATCATAAAACGCGACGTCGCCTGCCGCCGATCCCAATGTCAAAATGATCAGCACTTCAAAAAGCGACATTTGCCGTACGCCGCGTCGTCCTGTCACCTTTAAGAAAAGAAACACCAGCACAAAGGTGTAAAAACTACGTAGCGCCACTTCCCCCAAAAACGCTACCGGCACGTTATCCAGCGCCATTCGTTGCAAATCAAATGCTTTCATTTTTTATGCTCTTCCTGTGAATTCCAGTGTAAAAGCATAGCCAATACTTTTATTTCCGCCGATGTCCCGGCGAGATAGCGCCCGTCACATAAAACCCGTATCATTGCGCGCTTTCCGTACGACAAAAGTGATTTTCATGACGCAAACATTTATTCCCGGCAAAGACGCCGCGCTGGAAGACTCCATCGCCCGCTTCCAGCAAAAGTTACTCGACCTCGGCTTTCACATCGAAGAGGCCTCCTGGCTGAACCCGGTGCCAAACGTCTGGTCAGTGCATATTCGCGATAAAGAGTGCGCGTTATGCTTTACCAACGGAAAAGGCGCGACCAAAAAAGCGGCGCTGGCCTCGGCGCTGGGCGAATACTTCGAGCGTCTGTCAACCAACTACTTTTTTGCTGATTTCTGGCTGGGTGAAACCATCGCCAACAGCCCGTTCGTGCATTATCCGAATGAAAAGTGGTTCCCGCTGACTGAAAATGACGACGTACCGGAAGGCTTGCTTGATGCCCGTCTGCGCGCGTTTTACGATCCGGAAAATGAACTCACCGGAAGCCAGTTAATTGATCTTCAGTCCGGCAATGAAGCACGCGGCGTCTGCGGCCTGCCATTTACCCGTCAATCTGATAACCAGACCGTGTATATTCCGATGAATATCATCGGCAACCTGTACGTCTCTAACGGAATGTCCGCCGGCAATACGCGTAATGAAGCCCGCGTTCAGGGACTGTCGGAAGTCTTCGAGCGTTATGTGAAAAATCGCATCATTGCGGAAAGTATCAGTCTGCCGGAGATTCCCGCAGAGGTGATGGCGCGTTATCCGGCGGTAATGGAGTCAATCGCCACGCTGGAAGCCGAGGGTTTCCCGATTTTCGCCTATGACGGCTCGCTGGGCGGTAAGTATCCGGTTATCTGCGTCGTGCTGTTCAACCCGGCTAACGGTACCTGCTTTGCTTCTTTTGGCGCCCATCCTGACTTTGGCGTTGCGCTGGAACGTACAGTGACCGAGCTACTCCAGGGACGCGGACTGAAAGATCTTGATGTCTTCACCCCACCAACGTTCGATGATGAAGAAGTCGCGGAGCACACTAATCTGGAGACCCACTTCATCGACTCCAGCGGCCTGATTTCCTGGGATCTGTTCAAACAGGACGCCGATTACCCGTTCACGGACTGGAGTTTTTCCGGCACTACCGAAGAAGAATTCGCCACGCTGATGGCCATCTTTGCTGCTGAAGATAAAGAAGTTTACATTGCCGATTACGAGCATCTCGGCGTATACGCCTGTCGTATTATCGTACCGGGAATGTCTGATATTTATCCTGCCGAAGATCTGTGGCTGGCCAACAACAATATGGGTAGCCATCTTCGTGAGACTCTGCTTTCGCTGCCCGGTAGCACCTGGAATAAAGAAGACTATCTCAATCTGATTGAACAATTGGATGAAGAAGGTTTTGACGATTTCACCCGCGTGCGTGAGCTGCTGGGTCTGGCGACCGGAGCGGACAATGGTTGGTATACACTGCGCGTCGGCGAATTAAAAGCAATGTTAGCGTTAGCGGGCGGCGATTTGGAGCAGGCGCTAATCTGGACAGAATGGACGATGGAGTTCAATTCGTCGGTCTTTAGTCCGGCACGCGCAAACTATTACCGTTGCCTGCAAACTCTGCTGCTCCTGTCGCAAGAAGATGCGCGTCAGCCGCTGCAATATCTCAATGCTTTTATAAAAATGTATGGCGCGGAGGCTGTAGAAGCCGCCAGCGCTGCGCTTAGCGGTGAAGCGGCTTTTTACGGACTACCGGCTGTCGACCACGATCTACAAGCGTTCCCGGCGCATCAGTCCTTGTTAAAAGCGTATGATAAATTACAGCGCGCGAAAGCGGCATACTGGTCAAAATAAGGCCATATGAGTGACTTAGGGTAGGTTTACCCTCTCGGCTGCGTTATATTACGGGGCGCCTTTGCGGCCCCGTTTTATTTATTTTCACTAAACGACGAAAAATGTAATAACAAGGTTAAATATTGGTTGTTGACATTAAATTAATTGACATAGTGATGTTACTTTATTTGTTGATTACTCCATATTAATTAACCGTGCAGCAGGAGGAGCCAGGAAAAAATTCAACTCTATTTATAATTTTTAAAATTTATTTTTATTAGGATAATCAAAAAGTTACACCGTAATTGCATAAAAGCCATGCGACTTACGGGCCTATAAGCCAGGCGAGATATGATCTATATCAAATTCTCATCTATAATGCTTTGTTAGTATCTCGTCGCCGACTTAATAAAGAGAGAGTTAGTGTGAAAGCTGACAACCCTTTTGACCTTTTACTCCCTGCAGCAATGGCCAAAGTGGCTGAAGAAGCAGGCGTCTATAAAGCAACGAAACATCCGCTTAAGACTTTCTATCTGGCGATTACCGCCGGCGTATTCATTTCAATTGCCTTTGTTTTTTATATTACTGCGACAACCGGTACTGGCGCGATGCCTTATGGTATGGCGAAACTTATCGGGGGTATCTGTTTCTCTTTGGGACTGATTCTCTGTGTTATTTGCGGCGCTGATCTTTTCACCTCTACTGTTCTGATCGTTGTAGCTAAAGCTAGCGGTCGCATCACCTGGGGGCAACTGGCTAAAAACTGGTTAAACGTCTATTTTGGTAACCTGATTGGCGCTCTGCTTTTCGTGTTACTGATGTGGCTTTCCGGCGAGTATATGACTGCCAACGGTCAATGGGGACTTAACGTCCTGCAAACCGCCGACCACAAAATGCACCACACTTTTATTGAAGCTGTCTGCCTCGGTATTCTGGCGAACCTGATGGTTTGTCTGGCCGTGTGGATGAGCTACTCAGGTCGTAGCCTGATGGACAAAGCGTTCATCATGGTACTGCCCGTCGCCATGTTTGTCGCCAGCGGTTTTGAGCACAGTATCGCAAACATGTTTATGATTCCTATGGGTATTGTAATACGCGATTTCGCTACACCGGAGTTTTGGACCGCGGTTGGTTCGTCTCCGGAAAGTTTTTCTCACCTGACCGTGATGAGCTTCATCACTGATAACCTGATTCCGGTCACGATCGGTAATATTATCGGCGGCGGTTTGTTGGTCGGGTTGACATACTGGGTCATTTACCTGCGTGGTAACGAGCATCATTAATCTGTTGATGCCCATTACACGCAGTAAATAAAAAATCCACTTAAGAAGGTAGGTGTTACATGTCCGAGCTTAATGAAAAGTTAGCCACAGCCTGGGAAGGTTTTACCAAAGGTGACTGGCAGAATGAAGTAAACGTCCGTGACTTCATTCAGAAAAACTACACTCCGTATGAGGGTGACGAGTCCTTCCTGGCTGGCGCTACTGACGCGACCACCAAGCTGTGGGACAGCGTAATGGAAGGCGTTAAACAGGAAAACCGCACTCACGCGCCTGTTGACTTTGACACCTCCGTTGCTTCCACCATCACTTCTCACGACGCTGGCTACATCAACAAAGCGCTTGAGAAAATTGTTGGTCTGCAGACTGAAGCTCCGCTGAAGCGTGCGATTATCCCGTTCGGCGGCATCAAAATGGTTGAAGGTTCCTGCAAAGCGTACAATCGCGAGCTGGACCCAATGATCAAAAAAATCTTCACCGAATACCGTAAGACCCACAACCAGGGCGTATTCGACGTTTATACTCCGGACATCCTGCGTTGCCGTAAATCCGGCGTGCTGACCGGTCTGCCGGATGCGTATGGCCGTGGTCGTATCATCGGTGACTACCGTCGCGTAGCGCTGTACGGTATCGACTACCTGATGAAAGACAAATTCGCACAGTTTACGTCTCTGCAATCCGATCTGGAAAACGGCGTAAATCTGGAAGCGACTATCCGTCTGCGTGAAGAAATCGCTGAACAGCACCGCGCTCTGGGTCAGATCAAAGAAATGGCGGCTAAATACGGCTGCGATATCTCTGGTCCGGCGACTAACGCTCAGGAAGCAATCCAGTGGACTTACTTCGGTTACCTGGCTGCGGTTAAATCTCAGAACGGCGCAGCAATGTCCTTCGGTCGTGTATCCACCTTCCTGGATGCGTACATCGAACGTGACCTGAAAGCAGGCAAAATCACCGAGCAAGACGCACAGGAAATGATTGACCACCTGGTCATGAAATTGCGTATGGTTCGCTTCCTGCGTACTCCTGAATATGATGAACTGTTCTCCGGCGACCCGATTTGGGCAACCGAATCTATCGGTGGTATGGGCGTTGATGGCCGTACTCTGGTCACCAAAAACAGCTTCCGCTTCCTGAACACCCTGTACACCATGGGGCCGTCTCCGGAGCCGAACATCACCGTTCTGTGGTCTGAAAAACTGCCGCTGAACTTCAAGAAATTCGCCGCTAAAGTCTCCATCGACACCTCTTCTCTGCAGTACGAGAACGATGACCTGATGCGTCCGGACTTCAACAACGATGACTACGCTATCGCATGCTGCGTAAGCCCGATGATCGTTGGTAAACAAATGCAGTTCTTCGGCGCGCGTGCAAACCTGGCGAAAACCATGCTGTACGCAATCAACGGCGGCGTTGATGAAAAACTGAAAATGCAGGTTGGTCCGAAATCCGAACCGATCAAAGGCGATGTTCTGAACTTCGACGAAGTGATGGATCGCATGGATCACTTCATGGACTGGCTGGCTAAACAGTATGTCACCGCGCTGAACGTTATCCACTACATGCACGACAAGTACAGCTACGAAGCCTCTCTGATGGCGCTGCACGACCGTGACGTTATCCGCACCATGGCGTGTGGTATCGCTGGTCTGTCCGTTGCGGCTGACTCCCTGTCTGCTATCAAATATGCGAAAGTTAAACCGATTCGTGACGAAGATGGTCTGGCTATCGACTTCGAAATCGAAGGCGAATACCCGCAGTTTGGTAACAACGACGCTCGTGTAGATGACATGGCGGTTGACCTGGTAGAACGTTTCATGAAGAAAATTCAGAAACTGACCACCTACCGTGGCGCTATCCCGACGCAGTCTGTTCTGACCATCACTTCTAACGTTGTGTATGGTAAGAAAACCGGTAACACCCCGGATGGTCGTCGCGCTGGCGCGCCGTTCGGACCAGGTGCTAACCCGATGCACGGTCGTGACCAGAAAGGCGCTGTCGCTTCTCTGACCTCCGTTGCTAAACTGCCGTTTGCTTACGCGAAAGATGGTATTTCTTATACCTTCTCTATCGTTCCGAACGCACTGGGTAAAGACGACGAAGTTCGTAAGACTAACCTGGCAGGTCTGATGGATGGTTACTTCCACCACGAAGCGTCCATCGAAGGCGGTCAGCACCTGAACGTCAACGTCATGAACCGTGAAATGCTGCTGGACGCGATGGAACATCCGGAAAAATATCCGCAGCTGACCATCCGTGTATCTGGTTACGCAGTACGTTTTAACTCCCTGACGAAAGAACAGCAGCAGGACGTTATTACTCGTACCTTCACGCAGACCATGTAATGGGTTTGACTGAAATTACGCTATAAAAAGCGTACAAAAAAGGCTCCATGTCAGTGGAGCCTTTTTAATTTTTTATATAAGCATATTGCGACAACCAGAACCGTCACTTATAAATAAAGTGTTATTATGTGATCTATATATTCTTCTCAGAATAGCATCAATTTCTCTTTTATTATTTTGATACTCATTATAATCCTTATTTAATACATCAGAAAACAGCATGGTGTTAGTTTCTATTAAATCAGGTAACAATGACGGTTTATATGCTTGTAGCAGATAGCTAAGTATTGGATGAACCATATCAAACAGGACTTCCCCTTCTAATTCCCAGTAACCTATTTTAAAAAATTGGGTAGCAATACTAAAAGACCCCATTTGAAGACAGCATAGTTTGTTCATCTCCTCTTCAGTAAGCGTACCATTCCATTGAACACATGCCATTTTTCGATCTTCTCCAGATCGCATAAGCTTATAAACTTCATCCTTAATGTCATCATCCTCATTAACTGCATCTTTAAGTTCATTAGCAAAGCCTTCTAATAATTCTGGATAGCGAGCAATTTTTTCTCCATACTTAATACATACTTTAAAAAACAACTCTACTTCATCGTCTTCCATCACTTTAAAAATACAGTTTTCTGAGACGTTGAGGAGACGATGCAAATTACATTTATCAATAACCTGGCCATCAATCTCAAATAAAACTTGTGTCTGATTCATATCAAAACGCATAACAAAGCGCTCTTGTTGAGATGGATTAGCATATTGTTTTAATTGTGTAAAGGCATGTATCTTCTCCATGCCGGTTATATCAACATTAAGTTCAGCTTGATTTTCACGTTCACATCCATGGATGAGTGTATATAATACCTCCAGCATCTCTTTTTTTTTGTGTGTTCTGAAGCAGTCCTTAAATCTATCCCATACCCCCATGTATAGCGCTTCTTCTTTATCAGGACTCATCAAACGGGTTAGCCGTGAAGTATTAACTTCATAGTTATGACGATTACCAAAACTTAACGTAACTGGCATAATAACTCCTTTGATTATTTACCGCGAAAGCAAAATCCAATCCGTTGCTCTCATTTTTTGATTAAAACCACACTCTATTTAAGAGATTGAATCAGTCCGGGTTTAGAAATAACATCAGATTTACACCTGATTGCGCGTTGAATGCAACGCCAGGCGCTGGACAGGCGTAACGTTCTTTGGACGCATCTGAATTATGTTGAGAATTATTTTCGTTCTGACCACAACAAAACAGTGCCAACCATTCGAAAAAAGAGGCGGATCATAAACAGCAAAACCAGGACGCTACGGATGATACACTTACAGTATGTATTGCGGTTCGGGCGTTACGAGCTGATGAATGAGCCAGAATTTCTGGCGGTGCGAGTTATGCAGCATAGATTTGCCGTATATTTTATACTGAATAGAGGTAAAATAGCTCCATTGCAGCACATTCTGGAACAGCCACACATTCTGTAGTCCAAAATTTACGCTCGCAGTACCGCTTTTTTACAGGATGCAACCCCCTTACCAGGGTGCTCAACATGCCCGGAATGTGTCCATAAACCCCATGTTATTTAGAGCTAGCCGAAGCGATATGAGTAACTTAACCGATTGTATTACAAATGAAAGTGTTGCAGTAACTGCTGATAAAAAGCCGGTTATTGGTCGCATTCACTCCTTTGAATCCTGTGGCACCGTTGATGGCCCGGGCATCCGCTTTATTACCTTTTTCCAGGGCTGCCTGATGCGCTGCCTGTATTGCCATAACCGCGACACATGGGATACGCATGGCGGTAAAGAAATCACCGTTGAAGACTTAATGAAAGAGGTGGTGACCTATCGGCATTTTATGAATGCTTCTGGCGGCGGCGTGACGGCATCCGGCGGCGAGGCCATTTTGCAGGCAGAATTTGTACGCGACTGGTTTCGCGCCTGTAAAAAAGAAGGTATCCACACCTGTCTCGACACCAACGGCTTTGTGCGCCGTTATGACCCGGTGATTGATGAACTGCTGGACGTTACCGATCTGGTGATGCTCGATCTCAAGCAGATGAATGATGAGATCCACCAGAATCTGGTCGGTGTCTCTAATCACCGGACGCTGGAATTCGCGCAGTATTTATCAAAGAAAAATGTGAAGGTCTGGATCCGTTACGTTGTCGTTCCCGGCTGGTCTGACGACGATGATTCCGCGCATCGCCTGGGCGAGTTTACCCGCGATATGGGTAATGTCGAAAAAATCGAGCTGCTGCCCTATCATGAGCTGGGCAAACATAAATGGGTGGCAATGGGCGAAGAATATAAACTGGATGGCGTGAAGCCGCCTAAAAAAGAGACCATGGAGCGTGTAAAGGGTATTCTTGAGCAGTATGGTCATAAAGTAATGTATTAATCGCCTGCTATCTTATCCGCTTTTAAACGGCTACCCATGAGGGTAGCCGTTTTGCTGTCTGGATAACGCTCTTACCGCTAAAATACCCGACCCCGCCGTCAGACAGGCCTGGTTAACAATATTGCGCTTACCAGGTATTAAATACAGAGTCGCTTATCTGCTGCTGGGTTGAAGGTCTGACAACTATTGCTGCCCCGGCGCCTGTTAATACCGTGGTCTCCGCCTGGAACCCAGGCACCTGTAACCTTAAAAGGCGCTCGCCTGACAGGAGCGCCGTGGAAAAGAGCGTCGTTATGTGTTTCTACGCGCCAGCAGTGGGAAAATTAATCCCAACCCGACCAGGACAAAAGGCGTCACGATGTTCAACGTCAGCTGGAATGTCCACTCCGGCGTGAACGCCTCCATTTTGGGGAAAATACCGGTAAGGCAGGCAAACGCGGTGAAGGCAAAACACCATATCCCCACAGTTAACGCCAACGCCCGGTTGCGAATAAACACATATTCGGGTTTGTACTTTTGCGCCAGTCGAATGACGGCAATAAAGGCGACAAATACCCACAGATAGCGCAGCGGCATAACAACTGAGTTGAGATTAAGCAGCCATTTGTACAGGTTGTTCATATCGCCGATGCCAAGCGTTGGCAACATAATCAAGATAGCGACCAACACTAATGTCAGCAAATAACCGTTAACTGGCGTACCTGAAGCGTTAGTACGACATAAGCGCTGCGGGATATATTTACTGTCTGCATCACCCAGTAAGACTTTCAGTGGCGCATCAATAGAAAACACCAGCGCGGCGATTTGCCCCAGAGTATTGGCAATGGCATAAATCACCATTAATGAATTACCCATATGGTAATACTCACCCAATTTCTGGAATGCATAATATTGCCCATTGGTCATTAAATCGTCAGGTATATGCCGCGAATCAAACATCATTCCCATCGCCAACGAACCGAGGATAGCGCAGACCGCAACCATGACGGCTAAAAAGAGCATCCCCTTCGGAAATTCTTTTCCTGGATTCCGCGTCTGGTTAACGTAAGGCGAGATCTTCTCTGCCCCACCAACCGCAAAGACCAACATAGAGATGGTGGTGATATAGGTAAAATCGATATGAGGAATAAATGACTGCCAGGTGATGTTAGTGGTCGCAATTTCAACGTTTGTAATTGCTGGCGCGGTCACTGCCATCACAACATATAAAATTGACATGATAAACATGGCAATTCCGGCCACAGACCCAACAACCTTTAGCGATTTCATCCCCCGGGAAGCAACCCACATAAAGAAAACAAACAATGCCAGCGTCAGCCCCTGCAAGGCAACGACGGTATATTCTTTTATCAACGAGCCGTCGCCTTTTAAAGCCCATCCCAATGCAATGAGTATCGCCTGCGGCTTTTGCGCCAGGTAGGGAATATGCACGACCCAATAGGTCCATGCCGCAAGGTAAGCCAACCCCGGCCCCATCGTATGCTTAATCCAGGTACTGACGCCCCCTTTTCCCTCTTTGAAGGTTGAGCCCAGTTGCCCCACGATTAAGGCATAAGGAATGAAATAGAGCGCAAAAATAAACACCCAGGAGAAGACAACCACTAACCCCTGGTTAGCATAGTTATTGACAACATTGCCGAATCCCCAAACGGTAATAAACGACATCAGGGCGATGTTGTACCATCGCAACTGTTTTTCCTGCACATTCGGCATAACGCGATCCTTCGTGAACACAATGCTATTACTATAAATGAAGCGGGGGATTATGCGCGGTAAAGACGAAGAGAGAAAATAGAGGAGCGCAAAATTATAACCTTCGGCACATTTTATTTTTCAGTAAAGCAAGAAAATTATGCAGGTCAATTATTTTACGTAAAACATAAACAAAGAGTATGCAAGACTCACGTCCTGCATACGATTCAGAGAACAGTCAGATGTGGGCGACAGGATTAGGCGTCTGGCCGGCGTTACGTAACAGCATCAGCAGATAAATAAACGATACGCTGGCGATCATAATAAACAGCAGATTATCTGAATAATTCTGCATTAACATCGCAGCAAAAGACGGCCCCAACAGGCTCCCTACCGTATAACTTAGCAACAGCGCCTGGTTCATTGCCACAAGCTGGTGGTGTTCGACTTTTTCACAGGCCCAGGCCATTGCAACGGGATAAAGCGTAAAACCCGCCGCCCCCAGAATAAACAGAGCTGGCGCCATCGCCGCCTGGGTTAACATGGCAATACTACCGAGTATGACAACGAATACCTGTACGCGTAACACCAGCAAGCGACCAAATTTGTCCGCCAGACGTCCCATTGGCCATTGCCCCAAAATGCCGGCGCTCACCAGCACCGCCATCCAGAAACCGATGCTGGCGTTAGCCATCCCCTGATGCTTCAGATATAACGGCATCAGGCCATATAATGAACCAAGAACAATGCCGGAAATAATACAACCATTCACGCCAAGACGCGCCTGGCGTAGCTTCAGCATGGCGCTAATAGAAGAGGAATGACGTGCCTGCGTTTGCTGATTTACAATTCGGGTAAAGAGTAGCGGCAGAATTCCCGCCAGAATCATTCCGGTCACCCAGGGAAGGACGTGCAGCAATTCACCAGATACTTTACTGACCAATAATTGTCCAAGGAAGGTCCCCATGTAATAGACCATCATATAGGCAGCCAGCAGGCGCCCGCGATTATGCGAGGTTCCGCTGCACATCAACGCGCTTTCGACAACCACCCAAATCATGGCGCAGCCGATACCGGCAATAAAACGCCAGCTCATCCAGCTCCAGAACCCCACCATCACCCCCAACCCGACACAACCCGCGGCGAAGATCACCGAGGCAAGATAATAGCTACGGTTAAACCCAATGCGTTTAATTAAATACCCGGTAAATAACGTCCCGACCAGATTGCCGGTAAAATAAGACGAGCTGACCATCCCCACCTGCCAGGTCGGAAGGTTTGCCTGAGCAAGCCACAGCGGCACAAGCGTATTCAGTACCGCAATGGCCAGGGTCAACAAAAGTAGCCCGCACAGCAAAAGCATGACGGGACGGGTATAGGTGGACATGAATAAAAACCGTGAGGAAGTTCAAATTTCATGCGCATCATGCCATCGCCAAAAACATTGTCAATCGGCTCCGCATGGGCGATCCGCAAGTTTTGAGACTATCGATTTGATTTACTTATTCTGTACGTGAATATATTGAAAGGCTAAAAATTCATCCCCTTGTTTTTATTGATCTAACCCGCAAAATCGGCGTTTTGTTCAGTCGAAAAATTTCATGGTTCCTTTAGCTTCGTTTTCTTCTCTATGGATTTATATGCGCCTTCTCCACCCCGGTTATATTCCTTAGATTGATGGTGGCTAAAGGCGCATTCGGCCTGCACGTTCTGCAGGCCGAATGCGCGTCAACGCGTTAGCTGGCTACCGCCATGCCCACGGTCATATGCAGCCCATAGAATACGCCGCGGCCAATCAATTCCCCCGCCAGCATCAGAATGAAGGCGACAGAGAGCAACGGTACCGCAGGTTGATACCCTTTTAACTGTGGCACAATCCAGCAGCACAACGCCGCCGCAAGCAGCACCATACGCCAGGCCATCAGGGAACCATAATCCGGCACCAGAGCAGACGCCTGCTGAATGGAACTGTGAATCGTCGCCAGTTCCGCGCCCTGCATGGCCACCATAATGGCAATAACCACCAGCGCCAGCACCGAAACCGCAGGCAACAGACGCATCGCCCAACCGTTCACGCCTGCGATGCGCAGCAGCAGATAACCCAGTAGCGGCCCCCCCATAAAGAGCGTCAGGAAGAAGCCCAGCGGCGTCCAGACGCTATACCAGGTCGGTACTGTATCGATGCTGTTATAGACGCGTACCATCATCCAGACGAAGACGACGCCCAGTACCATCGTGATAATCAGCCAGAGTGTGCGCAGTGCCGGCGGCAGCTTTTTCAGTACCGCCAGCAGCCAGCCAATCCCGCCGACCGCAAAAAACACCGAGCCGCTGGCAATTTCATTGCTCAGTGCGGAAGCACCCACGCGGTTAAGCGAGTTAAACGCGCGCATCGGCGAGCCCAGATGCAGCATCGAGGCGATAAAGCCAATCCCCATCAGCACCCACAGACCAAACATACAGGCGATCACCCGCTGCTGCGTTTCCGCGCGCAGGTCGCCCTTCATCAGCGCCAGAGCCAGAACAATAAAACCACCGGCCACGCACTGACCAAAGACCGTGAAGATCATCAACGGCCATTCATGCCATCCACTTCCCATCTTATACCTCCTTCGGATTGGCCAGATAACCGGTAGTGTCCCCGGTCGGGCGGCTGTTGGCGTTGGGTTTAATCACAATATTCGGCTTCGTGAAATGCGCGCGCGGCAGCGGCGCGACGGCAGCCAGCTCACCGTGTTTTTTGCGCAGTTCGTCTATCGGGCCAAAATCCAGCGCCCGTAGCGGGCAGGATTCCACGCAAATCGGTTTCTTGCCTTCCGCCACCCGGTCATAACAGCCATCGCACTTGGTCATATGACCTTTGGCGGCGTTGTACTGCGGCGCGCCGTACGGGCAGGCCATGTGGCAGTAGCGGCAACCGATACAGACCTCTTCGTTCACTACCACAAAACCGCCATCGCGCTTGTGCATCGCGCCGCTCGGGCAGACTTTGGTACAGGCCGGGTCTTCGCAGTGGTTGCATGAAATGGAGAGATAATAGGCAAAGACGTTCTGGTGCCAGACGCCGTTATCTTCCTGCCAGTCGCCGCCTGCATACTCATAAATGCGGCGGAAGCTGACATCCGGGGTCAAATCTTTGTAGTCCTTGCAGGCCAGTTCGCAGGTTTTGCAACCGGTGCAACGGCTGGAATCAATAAAAAATCCATACTGGGTTGTCATCGGTTACTCCTTACGCCTTTTCAACCTGAACGAGGTTCGTATGTGACGGGTTCCCCTTCGCCAGCGGAGAAGGACGTTGGGTCGTCAGTACGTTAATACATCCGCCCTGATCCACGCGTTTTGCATCCGGGTCATACCATGCGCCTTCTCCCAGGGCGACCACGCCCGGCATCATGCGCGGCGTCACTTTAGCCTCGATGTGTACTTCGCCGCGATCGTTGAAGATGCGGACTTTATCGCCATTGTTGATACCGCGTTTCTGCGCATCCATTGGGTTAATCCACATTTCCTGGCGACAGGCGGCTTTCAGTACGTCTACGTTGCCATAAGTGGAATGCACACGCGCTTTATAGTGGAAACCCGTCAACTGCAGCGGGAATTTATCCGTTAGCGGATCGTTATAGTTTTCAAAACCTGGCGTGTAGATCGGTAATGGATCGATAACGTCGCCTTCCGGCAGCTCCCAGGTGGCGGCGATATCCGCCAACGCCTGTGAATAGATTTCAATCTTGCCCGATGGCGTTGTAAGTGGATTCGCTTGCGGATCTTCGCGGAAGTCTTTATAGGCGACATGGTGGCCTTCGGGGTCGCGCTGTTTGAAGATGCCTTGCTTACGGAACTCCTCAAAGGTGGGCAGATTCGGAATGGATTTACGCGACTGTTCGTACAGATGACGCATCCACTCTTCTTGCGTCCGTCCTTCGGTAAACTGTTGTTCCACGCCAAGACGTTTCGCCAGTTCGCTGGTCATCTCATAAATCGTCTTACACTCGAAGCGCGGTTTAATCGCCTGGTCAGTGAAGATAACGTAAGACATGTTCCCGCAGGAGGCATCCAGCGCAAAGTCCATCTGCTCAGAAGCAGTGCAATCAGGCAACAGAATATCGGCGTATTTTGCCGACGAGGTCATATGACAGTCGATAACGACGATCATTTCGCATTTCTTGTCATCCTGCAGGATTTCGTGGGTGCGGTTAATCTCAGAGTGCTGGTTAATCAAACAGTTGCCAGCATAGTTCCAGATCATTTTGATCGGCACGTCCAGCTTATCTTTACCCCGCACGCCATCACGCAACGCCGTCATTTCCGGGCCGCGTTCAATGGCATCGGTCCACATAAACATGGAGATGCTGGTTTCAACCGGATTTTCCAACGTGGGCATACGTTCAAATGGCAGGGCATAAGACCCTTCGCGCGCGCCACTGTTACCGCCGTTAATCCCAACATTACCCGTCAGGATCGCCAGCATCGAGATGGCGCGCGTGGCGATTTCTCCATTAGCATGACGCTGTGGCCCCCACCCCTGGCAAATATAGGCGGGTTTAGCGCTGCCGATTTCTCGCGCCAGCTTAATAATGCGATCCGCCGGAATACCGGTAATTTGCGCCGCCCACTCCGGCGTCTTCGCAATACCGTCTTTACCCTGGCCCAGAATATAGGCTTTGTAGTGACCGTTTTTCGGCGCGCTGGCAGGCAAGGTTTTTTCGTCATAACCGACGCAATATTTATCCAGGAACGGCTGATCGACCATGTTCTCGGTGATTAAGACATATGCCAGACCATTGACCAGCGCCGCATCGGTACCTGGACGAATCGGAATCCACTCATCTTCGCGACCGGCGCCGGTGTCGGTGTAACGAGGATCGATAATGATCATCCGCGCGTTTGATTTCTGCCGCGCCTGTTCAAGGTAATAGGTTACACCGCCCCCGCTCATGCGGGTTTCGCCAGGGTTATTACCAAACAACACCACCAGCTTACTGTTTTCAATGTCGGATGGACTATTGCCATCCGCCCAGCCGCCATAGGTGTAGTTCAGACCCGCTGCGATTTGCGCGGAAGAGTAATCACCGTAGTGGTTAAGATAACCGCCGCAGCAGTTCATCAGACGAGCGACCAGCGTTTTTCCCGGCGGCCATGAACGTGTCAAAGTGCCGCCCAGCGTTCCCGTGCCATAGTTCAGATAAATGGACTCGTTGCCATACTCTTTGATAAGACGCTGCATATTGGTGGCAATGATATCGTAGGCTTCGTCCCAGCTAATACGCTCAAATTTACCTTCGCCGCGGGCGCCGACGCGCTTCATCGGATACTTGAGCCGATCCGGGTTATAGACGCGACGACGCATAGAACGACCGCGCAGGCAGGCGCGAACCTGATGCAAGCCATCGTAATCATCGTTTCCGGTATTATCCGTTTCTACATATTTGATTTCGCCATCCACAACATGCATACGTAGCGGACAACGGCTGCCACAGTTTACCGTACAGGCGCTCCAGACGACTTTCTCGCCGGTTTTCGCCGGGCTTATTGCCTCTGCGGCGTTAGCGATGCGGGTAAATGGCAGGGTAAATGCGCTACTGGCCATCGCCAGGCCGCCTATCGCGGTGGTTTTGACTAAACCACGACGGCTCACCTCGGCTGCCAGCACGGCATCAGGGATCTTAGTTTTCATAAGGGCTCACTCTGCTGCTCACAATAAAAAATAATAAAACGATGTATAGAATTTTATATAGCGATAACGTCGCTATAAAGTCTGATATATATCGAAAAAGTAGAAAAATAGTGTTAAAAACTGACCTTCATTCGAAATCAGTATTACCCCTAATAGGGTAGGGATTATTGTCCGGTATCAAACTGGCATAAAAAAAGCGCCCGAAGGCGCTTTTTAGAAGAGAAGAAAGCGAGGATTAGCCGATATATTCCAGTCCGTTCATGTACGGACGTAATACTTCCGGCACTTCAATGCGGCCATCAGCCTGCTGATAGTTTTCCATCACGGCCACCAGGGTACGACCTACCGCCAGACCAGAACCATTCAGGGTATGGACCAGACGGGTCTTTTTGTCGGACTTGCTGCGACAGCGTGCCTGCATACGACGCGCCTGGAAGTCCCAGACGTTAGAGCAGGAAGAGATCTCGCGGTAGGTATTCTGCGCCGGAACCCAGACTTCGAGGTCATAGGTTTTGCAGGCGCCGAAGCCCATATCGCCAGTGCACAGAATGATTTTACGGTACGGCAGTCCCAGTAGCTGGAGCACTTTTTCCGCGTGGCCGGTCATCTCTTCCAACGCAGCCATAGAATCTTCCGGGCGAACGATCTGCACCATTTCCACTTTGTCAAACTGATGCATACGAATCAGGCCACGGGTATCACGACCATAAGAACCTGCTTCAGAACGGAAACAAGGCGTATGCGCCGTCATTTTAATCGGCAGCTGATCTTCGTCGATGATTTCATCGCGTACCAGATTGGTCAGCGGAACCTCCGCCGTCGGGATCAAAGCATAGTTGCTGCTGTCTGCTTCTTCTTCCAGCGGACGGGTATGGAACAAGTCGCCTGCGAATTTCGGCAGTTGACCGGTGCCATACAGCGTGTCGTGGTTAACCAGATACGGCACGTAGTTTTCGCTATAGCCGTGCTGTTCCGTATGCAGATCCAACATGAACTGCGACAATGCGCGATGCATACGCGCAATCTGTCCTTTCATCACCACAAAACGGGAGCCGGTCAGCTTAACCGCGGCGGCAAAGTCGAGGCCGGAGTGCATTTCCCCTAAGGTGACGTGATCGCGGATTTCAAAATCAAACTCACGCGGGGTACCCCAGCGGCTGACTTCAACGTTGTCGTTTTCATCTTTACCTACCGGCACTTCATCCGCAGGCAGGTTTGGGATGGTCAGCGCGATATCGCGGATCTCCGCCAGCAAGGTATCCAGCTCGGCTTTCGCCGCATCCAGCTCTTCGCCCAGTTTATTCACTTCCAGGCGTAAAGGCTCGATATCTTCCCCGCGCGCTTTCGCCTGGCCGATGGATTTCGATCGAGAATTACGCTCCGCCTGCAGGTTTTCCGTGTTGACCTGCAAAACTTTACGACGCTCTTCAAGAGCGCGCAGCTTATCTACATCCAGCTTAAAGCCCCGGCGTGCCAGTTTTTCAGCGACTGCGTCTGGCTCATTACGCAGCAGATTGGGATCGAGCATGCTTATCCTGTGCTTATCGAATAATAAAAGGAAACGCGATCAATTGATGATCGCCTCTGATTGTATTGATGAACGTAAACCGCGTTTACGTAATAGCGACGTTTTCGCCTTACCAGACCGACGACAGCAACAACGCATCCATTGCGCTATACCCGCGGACCTCATAAGCAACGTGCTATCAGGCATAACGAGGTTCATCATCAACGCCATGATACCTGGAGCATCATATTTAGAGATAACCTTACCGCAACGTTTACACTAGCGGTAGCGTTTTGTGGGGCTATTTTGATCCTGTTCAGCCAGCCAGGCGAGCTTTTCGCCAATCTTGCCTTCCAGACCACGATTTGTCGGATGATAATAGCGCGTTTGCGCGATTTCCGGCGGGAAGTACACTTCACCCGCAGCATAGGCATTGGGCTCATCGTGGGCATAGCGGTACTCCTGGCCATAGCCCATCTCTTTCATCAGTTTGGTTGGCGCATTACGCAGATGGACAGGAACGTCATAATCAGGACGTTCGCGCGCGTCGGCCAGCGCAGCCTTAAAGGCGGTATAGACGGCGTTGCTCTTCGGCGCGCAGGCGAGATAAACGATAGCCTGCGCGATCGCCCTTTCGCCTTCAGCCGGGCCAACGCGGGTGAAACAATCCCACGCGGCAATAGCGACCTGCATCGCGCGCGGATCGGCATTACCCACATCTTCCGAGGCAATCGCCAGGCAGCGACGCGCCACGTACAGCGGATCGCCTCCCGCGGTAATGATACGGGCATACCAATAGAGGGCGGCATCCGGCGCGCTGCCGCGCACTGATTTATGTAAGGCGGAAATAAGATCGTAGAAGCGATCGCCTTTGTTATCAAAACGCGCGCTGCGCTCGCCGGCGATCTCGGTCAACAAGGCGGGCAATAAAACGCGTTTGCCGCTGTCATCCGCCTCCGCCATATCGGCCATCATTTCCAGCGTATTTAAGGCGCGCCGCGCGTCGCCATTGACCAGCTCAGCAATTGCTCGCCGTGTCTCATCCGGTAACACGATATCCTGATCGCCGTAACCACGCGTTTTGTCCTGCATCGCCTGGTCCAGTACTTGCTCAATATCGTCAGTGGTCAACGATTTCAGCAGATAGACCCGCGCTCGCGACAATAGCGCCGAGTTCAGCTCAAAAGAGGGATTTTCCGTGGTCGCGCCGATAAAGGTGATAGTGCCATCTTCGATATGCGGTAAAAAGGCGTCCTGCTGGCTTTTGTTAAAGCGATGCACTTCATCGACAAACAGGATGGTACGGCGACCAGCATTACGATTCTGGCGGGCGCGCTCGATAGCTTCACGAATCTCTTTTACCCCAGAAGTGACGGCGGAAATACGCTCGACATCGGCGCTGGCGTAGCGGGCGATCACTTCAGCGAGCGTGGTTTTCCCCGTCCCTGGCGGCCCCCATAAAATCATGGAGTGCAGATGCCCGGCCTCAATAGCGCGAGGCAACGGCTTACCTGCGGCCAGCAAATGCTGCTGGCCGATATACTGCGCTAAATTTTCCGGCCGCATTCGCGCGGCCAGCGGTTGAAACGTATTATCAGAAAAATCGAGCGACAGATTGCTCACTCATCGCCTCTACTTACGTTGGTCGTCTATCGTTACCCCTTGCGGCGGAGTAAACGTAAATTTTGACGGATCAACAGCGCCGTTTTGCTGGGATTTTAGCTGATAGGCGCTACGCTGATCGTCTTGTTCTACGGCGCTAAACTGGTGGATAGTCCCGTCGCGTCCCACATTGATGGTGAACTGTTTCAGATTGCCGTTGCTGGCTTTCGGCGTCAGCACAAAATTATCGCCATCCTGCTTAATATTATACTGCTGCCAGTCGCTGGCCTGGTTGCGGGCAATCAGCATAAACGGTGTATTTCCGGTGGCATCTTTCAACCACGTGGCGGTAGCCTGTTCTACAAACGGGTTATAGAACCATAACGTTTTGCCGTCAGAAACCAGAATACTCTCGTCAGGTTGCGTCATATGCCAGTTGAATAGATTTGGCCGCTTAACCCATAAATCACCCTGTCCCTCCTGCACCGCGGCACCGCTGCCATCGGTGACTTTTTGAGTAAAGGTGGCATGAAAGCTGCTCACTTTATCCAGACGGCTTTTCAGAGAGCTGGCGGCGTCAGCCCATACGCTGCTGGCTACAACGCTTGAAAGTAATGCACAGGCGATTGCCATTTTTTTCATCATTATTCCTCAGGTTTCGACACTCCCGACCAGGAGCTCCTTTTGCTTTCTATTCCAGGCCAAAAATCAGCATGAGGAAAGAAGAAAATACTGAATTTTGTTGCCGGATGGCAGCCTGCACAGCGCCATCCGGCTTACAGGTTTACTCAAAAGGCGGCGGAGCCAGCACTTCACGATTACCGTTATGCCCCTGAGCGCTGACAATACCCTGCGCTTCCATCTGTTCGATAATACGCGCCGCACGGTTATAGCCGATGCGGAACTGACGCTGAACGCCGGAAATGGACGCTTTACGCTTCTGGGTGACGAAATTAACGGCCTGATCAAATAGCGCATCTAATTCTTCGCCGCCGTCAAAACCGCCACCGCCACCTTCGCTTTCGCTGTCGGAGGTAATGCCATCCACATATTGCGGACGACCGCGCGCTTTCCAGTCCTGCACCACCGCATGGACTTCCTGGTCACGCACAAACGCCCCATGGACACGTACCGGCATGGTGGAGTTTGGTCCGGAATAGAGCATGTCCCCCATTCCCAATAGCGACTCAGCGCCACCCTGATCAAGAATAGTGCGGGAGTCGATCTTGCTGGATACGGTAAAAGCGATACGGGTTGGTATGTTGGCTTTAATTAAACCAGTAATCACATCGACCGACGGACGCTGCGTCGCCAGTACCAGGTGAATCCCCGCGGCGCGCGCTTTCTGCGCCAGACGCGCGATCAGCTCTTCAACTTTTTTACCGACGGTCATCATCAGGTCGGCAAATTCATCAACCAGTACCACGATATACGGGAGTTTTTCCAGAACCGGATGCTGAACATCCATACTGTCGCCCGGCTTCCAGTACGGGTCCGGAATCGGACGCCCCATGCGGGCCGCTTCGGCGATTTTCTCGTTATACCCAGCCAGATTACGCACGCCGAGCGCGGACATCAGCTTATAGCGACGCTCCATCTCATTGACGCTCCAGCGTAACGCGTTAGCCGCGTCTTTCATGTCGGTAACAACTTCCGTCAGCAGATGCGGTATACCTTCATAGACCGAGAGTTCTAACATTTTCGGGTCGATCATGATAAAGCGAACGTCTTCCGGCTGCGCTTTATACAGCATACTGAGGATCATGGCGTTAACCCCGACCGACTTACCGGAACCGGTCGTACCGGCCACCAGCAGGTGAGGCATTTTCGCCAGATCCGCCACTACCGGATCGCCCGCGATATCCTTACCTAACACCACGGTAAGCGGCGACGGATTCTCGCGGAATTTGGCGTTATCCAACACTTCGCGCAGATAAACGGTTTGCCGTTTCTTGTTCGGCAATTCCAACCCTACGTAAGGTTTGCCTGGAATGACTTCCACAACGCGTACGGCTACCGTTGACAATGAGCGCGCCAGATCCCGGGAAAGGTTGGAGATACGCGCCGCTTTAACGCCCGGGGCCAGATTCAGTTCAAAGCGAGTAATGACCGGGCCTGGCGAATAGTTCACCACATCAGCTTTAATGCGGAAATCCGCCAGACGCGCTTCAACCAGACGCGCCATTTGTTCCAGCGCAAAGGTATCTACCGGTTCAACTTCGCTCGGCGGCGGCGTCAGAAGATCTAATGAAGGCAGCGGCGTCGTCGGACGCTGCAATGGACGACTGTCGCCGTTACGCATCAACAGCGGGTGGATCAGGCTGTCTTGCGGCGCTGTCGGCTGTTGCGGCTGCTGATACTGCGGCTGCGGCGCTACCGGCTGTTGCGGCTGAGGCGCTACCGGCTGTTGCGGCTGCTGATACTGCGGTTGCGGCGCTACCGGCTGTTGCGGCTGCTGATACTGCGGTTGCGGCGCTACCGGCTGTTGCGGCTGCTGATATTGCGGCTGCGGCGTTACCGGCTGCTGCGACTGCTGATACTGCGGCTGCGGCGCTACCGGCTGTTGCGGCTGCTGATACTGCGGCTGCGGTGCTACCGGCTGCTGCGGCTGCTGATACTGCGGCTGCGGCGCTACCGGCTGTTGCGGCTGCTGGTACTGTGGCTGCGGCTGCGGCGCTACCGGTTGCTGAACAGGCGTTGACTCGGGCATGACACCCGGCGTGAACAGCGGTTCGTGCGGACCTTCATCAACCAATACTTTCATTGGCGAGAAATCCAGATCGTCCAGTGAGAACGGCTGCGCGCCAGCGGGTTGCTCGCCGGAATAGCGCTGTTGTTGCGAAGCGGCAAACTGGCGGGCTAATTCAGCTTCCGCAGCGGTATCGTCATCTTCTGCCTGTTGAGTATCGTGCTGATACGTCTCACCATAACGATGCTGCTGCGACTGCGCAAACTGACGGGCTAACTCGTCCTGATGCATTGCATCTATTTCTTCATCGGTTAGCTGCGCGCCCGTCTCGTACTGATTGCGCTCCGCCTCGCGGGCTTTTTCTTCTGCAATCCTCTGTGACGGCAGCTTAATACCGTACGACGCCAGTTCCCGTCGGGTCGGCACGCGAACGCGGTTCGGACGCGGCAGTTGCGGACCAATCCCCTCTTTCACCTGCGGACGCGGCGCGCCGCCGGTAGCCAGACTAAATGCAGGCGCAGCGGCCGCGGCGCCTGCTGCCAGGGCGCCACTCTTAATACCTGCGTCAAGCGACGCGGCGGCTACCGCTTCCACTGGCGGTATGGACGGCGCGACAGATACCGTAGGTTTGACCGGCACGTTCTCTTTTACCGGCTCCGGAATCGGTTGATACCATGCCGCCAGTTGTTCGCGCTCACGGGCGCGTTTCTCTTCCACCTCTTCAAAATAGTAAAGCGGAGGACGGGCGGGTCTGGTCTCTTCTGTGTCAGGTTCAGGCTCGGTGGTAACCGGCTGTTCGATAGCCGGCGGCGGCATGTGAGAAGGTTCAGCCGCTATCGGCTCCGGCTGATAAACCGGCGTCGGCTGATGGGTCGGCTCCGGCTGCCATTGCGGCTGTGTTTCCTGCGGCGCAAGAGAGTCATATTCTGCTGCGGTCGCTGGCGTCGCGGCGTATTGCGGCGCGGAAGCGACAGGCACAGGTTGCTGCCACGGCGCACTTTGCGCCTCCTGCGGTTGAGCATATTGCGGATGCGGCTGATACCCCTCCGGCGCAGGCGCGATAACCGGTTCGCCGGTTTGCGGCCCCGGTACGGGCTGCCACTCCACGGTCGGTTGCGCGACAACCGGCTCAGCCCCCGGCATGGGCGGCGTTTGCATTATGGGATCGGCGGACGCTGCCCACGTCTGGGTGACGGCGGTTGCAGCCGCAGCGGCGGCGACCGGTTCGGTGACAGAATGGCCGTTTAACAGCGGATCATATTCATCATATTCCGGCTGCGTCGCACGGTTGCCCGAAAACAGAACGTCGTCGGGATCGGCAGCGACGCCGCGCGCGCTATACTGAATGTCCTCGTCATCATCCATCCGTTTGCCGGAAAAGAGCGCGGCATCGGTCTGACGGCCCCGTGGATTGCTGAATTTTTCAGCCAGTCGCTTACGACGCGCCAACGCGCCGCGCAAAATACGCGCCCGGCGAGATTCACGCTGCACGCCGTCGGTTTCTTCATCGTATTCGTCATCATACTCTTCGTCGTCAACCCACGTATCATCACGCCGGGTACGGTTGCTGGCGAAGGTCAGTATATTAAGCAGCCAGCCGCCTAATTTTTCGGCGATACTAACCCAGGACCAGCCGGTAAAGAGCGTCAGCCCGGCAGCCCAAATACAGAGAAGCATTATCGTTCCGCCGCTACTATGCAACAACGGCTGCAGCGTGGTGCTTAACAGGCTGCCAATTACGCCGCCGGAGGCGAAATACCAGATATCGTCGGCATTAATGGCCGCCAGACCGCAGGAAGTGAGAATCAGCGCCAGCACGCCGATAAGGCGTAGCGACACAGCAAAATAGTCGATGTAATCATCCGTAGACTGATGACGCCACGCAAACCAACACCCGCCGACAATAATGACAGGGATGGTGTAGGCCATTACGCCAAAAATAAAGAACAGTGTATCGGCCAGCCACGCGCCCGGCGCGCCGCCTAAATTATGGATGGGTTCATGCCAGGCGGTTTGCGACCAACTGGGGTCCGAAGGGTTAAAGCTCAACAAGGCCGCCATCAACCAGACGGCAAAAAGGGCAATAAGTATCAACAACGCTTCCAGAAGTCGGCGCCCGCTGCTTAACTTCGTCAATGTGACGTCTTTGTCTTCAGTATATTCCTGGCTCAAAAAAGGCTCTCCAGGTTCCAGGCTTTTCCCGCCCGATGCTAAAACGGACAACAGCACCGGGTTGCCCCGGCACTGTTGCTGTATGGATTAACAGGAGTGTAATCAAACTACAGCGATTTTGCACCTGTTCCGTGTTAGCGTGTCTTAATAACCAGACGATTACTCTGTTTTACCTCTTCCATCACTACGTAAGTTCGGGTGTCGTTCACACCTGGCAAGCGCAGTAACGTCTCTCCCAATAGTTTTCGATACGCTGACATATCCGGTACACGGGTTTTCAACAGGTAGTCGAAATCGCCGGAAACCAAATGACACTCCTGAATCTCTTCAAGCTTTTGCACGGCGGCATTAAACTGTTCAAACACATCCGGCGCGCCGCGATTTAAGGTAATCTCAACGAATACCAGAAGTGACGCATCCAGATAATGCGGGTTCAACAGCGCCGTATAGCCCTGGATAAACCCCTGTCGCTCCAGCCGACGCACACGCTCAAGGCAAGGTGTCGGCGAAAGTCCTACTCGTTTAGAAAGCTCGACGTTGGAAATACGCCCATCCTTTTGCAGTTCATTAAGAATGTTACGATCGATACGGTCGAGATCTTTGCCAGGGCGCTTCTTGCTATCTACCATTATTATTGTCTCTCTGTATTCCTTCCCTACTCCTGCCTGACTCTACTCACATCACTGTTCAGAGTCGCTGCCCATCACAATAGACCGAAACCCAGAGGGATTAACGGCGCGCAATGCCTGGTCTATGGTGAGAAGACCGTTGCCTCGCGGCAGCTATCGACATCACGAATGGCGTCTGTCCACGCCATGCGTAGATTTCACTAGCCCGGTAAACATGGTATTTACATGCATGATTATGCAGCACATACATAACACAGTTTTTTTCTTCCTCGAATGTTTTCGCAAAACAGCAGGTGATTGTCAAAGCAAAACATCGATTTTTAGTACAACATGCCAGTTATTCATTAGAGAGGGCGGTAAACTGTCATTTCGTCACCTTATAAGTTACCGATTTTAATTAAAGTTTGTGATGATAACGCCGCTGTCGCGGTCGTTCATCGGTTCATGCTATTACACATATTGTTAACAAAATCGTTATGCTCTTTTTTTACGTCTGTAAATTCCCTACAATTCTGCTCATTGTCTGCCAACAACTATGGGGATCTCATGGGCACGACCAAACACAGTAAGCTGCTTATTCTGGGCTCAGGACCGGCGGGATATACCGCGGCGGTGTATGCCGCGCGCGCAAATTTACAGCCGGTACTTATTACCGGTATGGAAAAAGGCGGTCAACTGACTACCACGACGGAAGTGGAAAACTGGCCCGGCGATCCAAACGATTTGACCGGCCCGCTGCTAATGGAACGCATGCATGAACATGCGGCAAAATTTGAAACCGAGATAATTTTTGATCACATCAACAAAGTGGATCTGCAAAATCGTCCGTTCCGTCTGACAGGTGACAGCGCAGAGTACACTTGTGATGCGTTGATCATTGCGACCGGCGCTTCCGCGCGCTATCTGGGGCTGCCATCGGAAGAAGCCTTTAAAGGGCGCGGCGTTTCCGCCTGCGCAACCTGCGACGGTTTCTTCTACCGCAATCAGAAAGTGGCGGTGATCGGCGGCGGCAACACCGCGGTTGAAGAAGCGCTTTATCTGTCCAACATCGCTTCGGAAGTGCACCTTATCCATCGCCGTGACGGTTTCCGCGCTGAAAAAATCCTCATTAAGCGCCTGATGGATAAAGTCGAAAATGGCAATATCATTCTGCACACCAACCGGACGCTGGAAGAAGTGACCGGCGATCAGATGGGCGTTACTGGTCTGCGTCTTCGCGACACGCAGCAAAGCGATAATATTGAGACGCTGGACATCGCCGGACTTTTCGTAGCCATCGGTCATAGCCCAAACACGGCGCTCTTCGAAGGCCAGCTTGAGCTGGAAAATGGTTATATCAAAGTTCAGTCCGGCACCCATGGCAACGCCACACAAACCAGCATCCCTGGCGTATTCGCGGCGGGTGACGTCATGGATCATATTTACCGTCAGGCGATCACCTCTGCAGGTACGGGCTGTATGGCGGCGCTGGATGCTGAACGCTATCTCGATGGTCTGGCCGACGCGAGCAAATAGTTTTTACAAATCAGTAACAAAAGTAAAAAAGGCGACTATAAGTCGCCTTTATTTTTGCGTCGTTGTAACATTGCCCTGCCTGAAATTCCAATAACTCACCTGCTAAGCGTGCAATGAATAAAACCCGCCAAAAAGAGCTGACCCGCTGGTTAAAACAGCAAAGCGTAATCTCCCAACGGTGGTTGAATATTTCCCGCCTGTTGGGGTTCATGAGTGGCGTATTAATTGTCGCTCAGGCCTGGATCATGGCGCGTATCCTGCAACATATGATCATGGAGAACATTCCACGGGAAGCGCTGTTGCTCCCTTTTATCCTGCTGATACTGGTCTTTGTCCTCCGCGCCTGGGTGGTGTGGTTGCGCGAGCGCGTCGGTTTTCATGCCGGACAGCATATTCGCTTTGAGATCCGCCGTCAGGTGTTGGATCGTCTGCAGCAAGCCGGCCCAGCCTGGATTCAGGGCAAGCCCGCCGGTAGCTGGGCGACGCTGGTGTTGGAACAGATTGACGATATGCATGACTATTATGCGCGCTATCTGCCGCAAATGGCGCTTGCCGTTTGCGTACCGCTCTTAATCGTGGCGGCGATTTTCCCGTCAAATTGGGCGGCGGCGCTGATTCTGCTGGGCACTGCCCCGCTCATTCCCCTATTTATGGCGATGGTGGGGATGGGCGCGGCTGACGCCAACCGCCGCAATTTCCTGGCGCTTGCCCGGCTAAGCGGCCATTTTCTTGACCGTCTGCGCGGGATGGAAACGCTGCGAATTTTCGGTCGTGGTGAAGCGGAAACAGAGAGCATTCGCGCAGCATCGCAGGATTTTCGTCAGCGCACGATGGAAGTACTGCGCCTCGCCTTTTTATCTTCCGGCGTGCTGGAGTTTTTCACCTCGCTTTCTATTGCGCTGGTCGCCGTTTATTTTGGCTTCTCTTACCTGGGCGAGCTGAACTTTGGTCATTACGGTACCGGTGTGACGCTCGCCGCCGGGTTCCTCGCCTTGATCCTCGCGCCGGAGTTTTTCCAGCCATTACGCGACCTCGGCACGTTTTATCATGCTAAGGCGCAGGCGGTTGGCGCGGCGGATAGTCTGAAGACGTTTCTGGAAACTCCCCTCGCCCACCCGGCGCGCGGCGAAGTTGAGCTGGCGGAAAACGAACCTGTAACCATTGACGCAGTCAATCTTATTATCACCTCGCCAGAAGGCAAAACGCTTGCCGGGCCGCTGAATTTCTCACTAGCGGCAGGAGAACGCGCCGTCCTGGTAGGACGCAGCGGTTCCGGTAAAAGCACTCTGTTGAATGTATTATCCGGTTTTCTCTCCTATCAGGGATCTTTGCGTATTAACGGTGTCGAGCTTCGCGATCTCTCGCCGGAATCCTGGCGCCAGCATCTCTCCTGGGTTGGGCAAAACCCGCAATTACCTGCGGCGACGCTACGCGAAAATGTATTACTGGCGCGCCCGGACGCCAGCGAGCAGGAACTTTATGCCGCGCTTGACGCCGCATGGGTAAGCGAGTTTTTACCGCTGCTGCCGCAGGGAGTAGACACCCCGCTCGGCAATCATGCCAGCAGACTTTCCGTCGGCCAGGCACAGCGCGTAGCGGTCGCCCGTGCGCTACTTAATCCCTGTCAACTGCTACTGCTGGATGAACCGGCGGCAAGCCTGGACGCTCACAGCGAGCAACGCGTCATGCAGGCGTTAAAAGCGGCGTCAAAACGCCAGACCACATTAATGGTGACGCATCAGTTGGAAGATCTCGCCGACTGGGACGCTATCTGGGTTATGCAAGATGGCGCGATTGTCGAACAAGGCAGTTATGCCGAACTCAGCGCCGCCAACGGCGCTTTTGCGACGTTATTGGCTCATCGTCAGGAGGATATTTAAATGCGCGCGCTACTCCCTTATCTGACGCTTTATAAACGCCATAAATGGATGCTAACGCTGGGAATTGCGCTGGCAATCCTGACCCTGCTTGCCAGTATCGGGCTGCTGACGCTTTCCGGCTGGTTCCTGTCCGCGTCCGCTATCGCAGGCTTCGCGGGAATTTACAGTTTTAACTATATGCTCCCGGCAGCCGGCGTGCGCGGCGCGGCCATTACCCGTACCGCTGGTCGTTATTTTGAACGTCTGGTAAGTCATGACGCCACGTTCCGCGTGCTGCAACATCTGCGTATTTATACCTTTAGCAAACTTTTACCGCTCTCCCCCGCGGGTCTGGCGCGATATCAGCAAGGTGAACTGCTGAACCGCATCGTTGCCGACGTTGACACGCTGGATCATCTCTATTTGCGCGTCATCTCCCCGCTGGTCGGCGCTTTTGTAGTGATTATGATTGTCACCCTGGGGCTTAGCGTTCTCGACGTGACGCTGGCGATCACGCTGGGCGGCATTATGCTGTTGACGCTGTTTATTATGCCGCCGGTGTTTTATCGCGCCGGCAAAAATACCGGCCAAAATCTGACGCATCTACGAGGTCAGTATCGCCAACAGCTCACGTCATGGTTACAGGGCCAGGCGGAACTCACCATTTTTGGCGCCAGCAAACGCTATCGGGCGCAAATGGAAGCCACCGAATTACAATGGCATGAGGCCCAACGCCGACAGTCTGAACTGACCGCCTTATCGCAGGCGTTAATGCTGCTGATTGGCGCGCTGGCGGTGATGTTAATGTTGTGGATGGCCTCCGGCGGCGTTGGCGGCAATACGCAGCCCGGCGCGCTCATCGCGCTGTTTGTCTTCTGCGCGCTGGCGGCTTTCGAGGCGCTTGCGCCCGTTACCGGCGCATTCCAGCATCTGGGGCAGGTTATCGCCTCTGCGCTTCGTATCACTGAATTAACGGAGCAAAAACCGGAGGTGACCTTTCCGCAGGCAGAAACTCCCGCGCCGGAAAAGGTCACACTCACCCTGCGGGACGTTTCGTTTCGTTATCCCGACCAGCCGATTAATGCGCTCAATGCCCTCTCATTACAGGCTAATCCTGGCGAGCATGTCGCTATTCTGGGGCGTACCGGCTGCGGAAAATCAACGCTGTTGCAGCTACTCACCCGCGCCTGGGACCCGCAACAAGGCGAAATTCTGCTCAACGATCTTCCGCTATCCTCGCTGAGCGAATCCGCCTTACGCCGGACTATCAGCGTGGTGCCGCAGCGTGTCCACCTGTTCAGCGCCACGCTGCGTGATAATTTATTACTGGCGGCGCCCAATGCCAGCGACGAAGCCCTTTCCGACATGCTGCGTCGCATCGGCCTCGAAAATCTGCTCGAAGATAGTGGGCTTAATAGCTGGCTCGGCGAAGGCGGTCGCCTGCTATCCGGCGGCGAACTTCGTCGTCTGGCCATCGCCCGCGCGCTGTTGCATGATGCTCCGTTAATGCTGTTGGATGAGCCCACTGAGGGGCTGGATGCGACCACCGAGAGCGAAATGCTGGAATTACTTGCCGATGTGATGCGCGAGAAAACCGTCCTGATGGTGACTCACCGTTTGCGCGGTCTGGCCCGTTTTGATCAAATCATCGTAATGGACGACGGGCGCATCATTGAGCGAGGCACTCATGCAGAATTGTTAGCCGGACAAGGGCGCTATTATCAGTTTAAACAACGTCTGTAAGCTATTATTGAACGATCCGACTTGCGTACTGGAGTTTCGCCGTCATGCGTCTGGTTCAGCTTTCCCGACATTCTATCGCCTTCCCTTCGCCGGAAGGCGCTTTACGCGAGCCTAACGGTTTACTGGCACTGGGCGGCGATCTCAGCCCTGCCCGGTTGTTAATGGCCTACCAGCACGGGATTTTCCCGTGGTTTTCGCCGGGCGACCCGATTCTGTGGTGGTCGCCCGATCCGCGCGCCGTGCTGTGGCCTGAAAAGTTTCACCTCAGTCGCAGCATGAAGCGCTTTCACAACGCATCTCCTTACCGCGTGACGCTCAATTACGCTTTCGATCGGGTCATTGATGGATGCGCCAATCACCGTGACGAAGGCACCTGGATAACGCGTGGTATTGAGGAAGCCTATCGCCGATTACATGAATTGGGCCACGCGCACTCCATTGAAGTGTGGCGCGATCGGGAACTGGTCGGCGGGATGTATGGCGTCTCGCAGGGGGCGCTGTTTTGCGGCGAATCGATGTTTAGCCGCCAGGAGAATGCTTCTAAAACCGCACTGCTGGTTTTTTGCGCTGAATTTATCCGTCACGGCGGTAAACTTATTGATTGTCAGGTACTTAATAGTCATACCGCCTCGCTCGGCGCCATTGAAATTCCACGTCGTGACTACCTCGATCACCTCGCGGCCTTACGCCAACAGCAGCTGGCCTCCCGTTTTTGGGTGCCGCGGACATTATTTTTGCCCCGGAAGTGAATGTTTTCGGCACATTTTTTATTGGGGTGTTATAATTGCTGCCGCAGAATTGGTTTAGCTCATTATCCCGCAGCCCGTTGTCAGGTAACGCCCATCGTTTATTTCACCGTTCCCTTATATGTTGCGCTTATGTCGATACATCAGGCGGTAGTATCAGGGAAAAGGTGTATAACGCGGCGTTGTCGTGTGTCGCGGAATCATGTGCTAAACCTGGTTTGCTGTGTTTTAAACGCACAAATCTTTACTTATCAAAAGAAGTTCGGCATTATCTTGCCGGTTCAAATTATGGTAGTGATACCCCAGAGGATTAGATGGCCAAAGAAGACAATATTGAAATGCAAGGTACCGTTCTCGAAACGTTACCTAATACCATGTTCCGCGTAGAGTTAGAAAACGGTCACGTGGTTACTGCACACATCTCCGGTAAAATGCGTAAGAACTACATCCGCATCCTGACGGGCGACAAAGTGACCGTTGAGCTGACCCCGTACGACCTGAGCAAAGGCCGCATTGTCTTCCGTAGTCGCTAATTGTCTCCTCACGCCCTGAAGGGCGCTGGATAAAAGGTCGGTTTAACCGGCCTTTTTTGCGTCCATTAAGTCGATGAATGACGAGCAGGTTACTCTTCCACCATCCGCGCATACTCTTCCGTCAAAAAATCGACCAACGCGCGTACGGAAGGTAATAATCCTCGCCGGGATGGGAACACAGCATGAATAACCTCCCGCCGGGGCTCCCACTCTTCCAGCACCGCGACCAGTTCACCGGCGGCCAGTTGTTCTTTCACCATTAAGACAGGTAACTGCACAAGCCCCACGCCCGCCATCGCCGCCTCGCGTAGCGCCAACATGTCTGTAGTAATCATACGCGGGGTAAAATGGACTTCCGCACGCGCGCCCTGCGGGCCGTAAAGTTCCCAGCGGTGGATATGCTTGCCGGATGCAAGACTTAGCCCTGGCCAATGGCTCAACTCCGCCGGCGCGGAAGGGATTCCCATCCGTGCGATAAGATCCGGGCTGGCAAACAGGCGATGCCCTCTGTCAGCCAGGACGCGCATCACCAGGTCGCTATCCTCAAACGGGCGCGGCCTGACGCGAATCGCCACATCCACCCCCTCCCCTACGACGTCCACCCGACGATTGGTTGCTTCAAGCTGTAGCGAAACATCAGGATAACGCGCCATAAATTTCGCCAGCATTGGGCCGATGTGTACATGCAGCAGCGTCACCGGGCAGGTCAGCTTCACGATACCGCGAGGCTCTACCTGCAATGCGGCAATGGCATCCTGCGCCGCCTGAGCTTCCACCAGCATCGCTTTACAGTGCTCATAGAATGTTTGCCCCACTTCGGTAACGTTAAACTGCCGGGTGGTTCGCTGAATCAATCGCACGCCCAGCCGTTCCTCCAGTTGCGCAATACGCCGGCTCAGTTTTGATTTTGGTTCATCAAGCGCACGCCCCGCCGCGGCAAACCCACCCTCTTCGACCACATGCACAAACCACGCAAAATCATTGAGATCCGTTTTTATCATTATATTGTCCTATTAATGGAACGGTATGAGCCATTTTAGCCACTACCGAACCTTTTGTCATGAATATAAGCTTATTCACATCAAGACAACGCCACTGAGGAGAACACCATGAAACAGATTACAGGCGTCTATACCGCACCTCGCCCGCACTGGGTTGGCGATGGATTTCCGGTTCGTTCACTCTTTTCTTATCAGTCACATGCGCAGCAGTTGAGTCCATTCCTGCTGCTGGATTATGCCGGGCCGCACACATTTACGCCGGGTAATGAAAAACGCGGTGTTGGGGAGCATCCACACCGCGGTTTCGAGACCGTGACGATTGTTTATAGTGGCGAAGTCGAGCATCGGGACTCTACCGGTCGCGGCGGCGTTATCGGCCCGGGCGACGTTCAGTGGATGACCGCAGGCGCAGGCATTTTGCATGAAGAGTTCCATTCCGACGCGTTTACCCGTCGGGGCGGCGAACTGGAAATGGTGCAGTTGTGGGTTAACCTTCCAATGAAGGACAAAATGACCACCCCGGGTTATCAAAGCATTACCCACGATGTTATCCCGACCGTTACGTTGCCGGATGACGCCGGAGTCGTGCGGGTCATCGCAGGGCGTTATGAAGAGACAAAAGGCCCGGCGCACACTTTCTCGCCGCTCAATGTCTGGGATATGCGCCTGCAACGCAATCGCCAGCTTACATTGGCACAGCCGGAAGGATGGAGCACCGCGCTGGTGGTACTGAAAGGCAATATCACGGTGAACGGCACGACGCCGGTCAACGAAGCGCAACTGGTGGTGTTGAGCCAGCAAGGGAAAACGCTGCACCTTGAGGCCAGCAGCGACGCCAGCGTATTGCTGTTATCAGGCGAGCCGCTGAATGAACCGATTGTGGGTTACGGCCCATTTGTTATGAACACGAAACAAGAGATCGCAGAAGCAGTCCGCGATTTCAACTCCGGCCGTTTTGGCCAAATCTGAAAACATGAAGGAGAACACGATGTCAAGTCCTGCTAATTTTAATGGTTTGCGCCCGGTAATTGATGTTAACGATTCCGTGATGCTTTTAATCGATCATCAAAGCGGTCTTTTCCAGACCGTAGGCGATATGCCAATGCCGGAATTACGCGCTCGCGCCGCGGCGTTGGCGAAGATGGCGACGTTAGCGAAAATGCCGGTCATTACCACGGCATCCGTACCGCAAGGTCCGAACGGCCCGCTGATCCCGGAGATCCACGCTAATGCGCCACATGCGCAGTACATTGCGCGCAAAGGTGAAATTAACGCCTGGGATAACGAAGATTTCGTTAAGGCGGTAAAAGCGACGGGTCGTAAGACGCTGATCATTGCCGGGACGATTACCAGCGTGTGCATGGCATTCCCGGCCATTAGCGCGGTAGCGGAAGGCTATAAGGTATTTGCCGTGATCGACGCATCCGGCACCTACAGTAAGATGGCGCAGGAGATCACCCTGGCGCGTATCGTACAGGCTGGCGTCGTACCGATGGATACTGCCGCAGTCGCCTCTGAGCTGCAAGGCACCTGGAACCGTGAAGACGCCGCCGCGTGGGCCGACGTTTATACTCAGGTATTCCCGGCCTATCAACTGCTGATCGAAAGCTACAGCAAAGCGCAGGATGTGGTGAAAAACAACGAAATGTTGGATTCACAGCGCTAATTTGCCTCCCCGCGCCAGTTTGGGCGGGGATTATGTCTATTGCATGAGCAAACGACAGTGAATCTGTAAATTCTGCTTGACCGTTTTAGCGCAACTCCCTATAGTAGCGCCCCGTTGCCCCCCAAGTGGTCAGGCAGCAATACAATATGGTGAGGTGTCCGAGTGGCTGAAGGAGCACGCCTGGAAAGTGTGTATACGGCAACGTATCGGGGGTTCGAATCCCCCCCTCACCGCCATATTTAAGTTGAGAGCCTGTACAGAAGTACGGGCTTTTTGCTTATATGTATCCCCCAAACCAAGGGGGGGATGAGAACCACCGACCGGGGTTCGACAACTGGCGCAGCCAGTTGGACAGACCGGGTGCGCAGCGAACGGGCTGCCCCGAAGGGGCGAGCAAAGCGAGTCAATCCCCCCCTCACCGCCATATTTAAGCTGAGAGCCTGTACAGAAGTACGGGCTTTTTGCTTATATGTATCCCCCAAACCAAGGGGGGATGAGAACCACCGACCGGGGTTCGACACAAAAACGCCGGGAGCGTTTTTGAACAGAGCTTGCTCTGGCCCCGAAGGGGCGAGGCCCAGGGATGGGCTGAGTAGCGGCGCAGCCAGTTGGACAGACCGGGCGCGCAGCGAACGGGCTGCCCCGAAGGGGCGAGCAAAGCGAGTCAATCCCCCCTCACCGCCATATTCAAGAAAGAGCTCGTACGAAAGTACGGGCTTTTGTATCTAAACCTATTGTTTTTACTGTGATTTTCCTGATGAAGGTTCGTTTTTTGACCTTTGGTTGCTACACTAAACTTACTATAGATTGTGTAAAACAGCCCCACTCCCCTACCTGAAACGCTTTAGAAAAGTTTGCATAAGTATCTCTCGGTAGTAAAAAAGCACCGAGTTCCTCTGTCTGATGCTGCCGTTGCTTTATTAGAAGGCTTACCGCGTTTGAAAAATAACAATCATGTATTCCCTGCCCCTCGCGCTGAAACACTTTCTGATATGTCGTTATTGGCTGTATTGAAGCGAATGGAATATACCAACTTAACGCAGCATGGCTTCCGTTCTACTTTCCATGAGTGGGCTGGTGAAACAACGGACTATCAACGTGAGGTTATTGAACATGCGTTGGCGCACCAGTTGGCAGATAAGGCTGAAGCAGCGTATCAGCGTGGGACGTTATGGCCTAAACGGGTGGCGTTGATGGATGATTGGACGGGGTATAGCACTGCCAACAGCTAAGCTACCTGTACGAAAGCATTATCGTTGATAACAATGTAGAAAGTGTGATGCTAATAGCATTCGCTTTCGAAAATGTGATAAGCAATAATTTTATAATGAACTATTTCTTATATAATTATTATCATGGTTTGCAAATTACATAAACCACTCAAGGAGAGGTTATGCCCGGACTGATAGGCTACTGGAAGCAACTTCCAACCAAAGATGAATATATTAAAAAACACAATATGAGTAAAATATCCTGCTACAGTTGTGGTCACGAGAAATTCAGCGATGTTGGTTTGATACAGGTATGGGATAATCACAGAAGAATTCTTTGTGCTAAGTGTAAGACTACTCTTTTCAGAGAAGAGGATTAGTTTTTTGGCATTGGTAACAGCGGCTTCAGCATCCCTTTTCACACAGCGGGGCGGGCTTTTTTTCGCATTAACCCCCCCGTCGATTACCGGATGATGACGCAATTTACAAGCGCCTTGTCCGCCTACCGCGAGCACAACACCATCAGGCTAACTATTAGCCGGCATAAAAAAACCGGGCGCTAAGGCCCGGTTTGTACGGCAGTGAAACGAAGATTAATGCGCGGCTTCCGGCTTGTGCTTTTGCGCACTCTGGAAGCCATACGTCAACGCATTTTTCTCTTTATCCAGCGCGACGGTGACCTGTCCGCCGTCAACCAGCGATCCAAACAGCAACTCATTGGCCAGCGGTTTTTTCAGGTTGTCCTGAATCACACGCGCCATTGGACGTGCGCCCATCGCCCGGTCATAGCCCTTTTCCGCCAGCCAGTCGCGCGCTTCCTGACTGACTTCCAGGGAGACGCCTTTCTGATCCAACTGAGCCTGCAACTCGACGATAAACTTATCGACAACCTGATGAATCACCTCGCCAGACAGATGATCGAACCAAATAATGTTGTCGAGACGGTTACGGAACTCCGGCGTAAACACTTTCTTGATCTCGCCCATCGCATCGGTACTGTTGTCCTGATGAATAAGACCAATAGATTTACGTTCGGTTTCTCGCACGCCGGCGTTGGTGGTCATCACCAGCACCACGTTGCGGAAATCCGCCTTACGGCCGTTGTTATCGGTCAGCGTACCGTTATCCATCACCTGCAGCAGCAGGTTAAAGACATCCGGGTGCGCTTTTTCGATCTCATCCAGCAACAGCACCGCATGAGGATGCTTAATCACCGCATCCGTCAGCAGCCCACCCTGGTCGAAACCGACGTATCCCGGAGGCGCGCCGATCAAACGGCTCACCGTATGACGCTCCATATATTCGGACATATCGAAGCGCAACAGCTCAATACCCAGCGCTTTTGAAAGCTGTACCGTAACTTCAGTTTTCCCTACGCCAGTTGGCCCGGCGAACAAGAATGAGCCGACAGGTTTATGCTCATGGCCCAACCCCGCACGACTCATCTTAATAGCTTCGGTCAGCGCCTCAATCGCGTTATCCTGGCCGAAGACCAGCATTTTCAGACGATCGCCCAGGTTCTTCAGCGTATCGCGATCGCTCTGCGAGACGCTCTTTTCAGGAATTCGCGCAATTCGCGCCACTACGGACTCAATATCCGCCACGTTGACCGTTTTCTTACGTTTGCTCACCGGCATCAGACGCGCCCGAGCGCCCGCTTCGTCAATCACGTCAATGGCTTTATCCGGCAGATGGCGGTCATTGATATATTTTACCGCCAGCTCGACCGCCGCACGCACCGCTTTTGCGGTATAACGCACGTCGTGGTGCGCTTCGTACTTAGGTTTCAAGCCGTTGATAATTTGCACCGTCTCTTCCACCGAAGGCTCGGTAATATCAATTTTCTGGAAACGGCGCGCTAATGCGCGGTCTTTCTCAAAAATATTGCTGAATTCCTGATAGGTCGTTGAGCCGATCACCCGGATCTTGCCGCTGGAAAGCAGCGGTTTAATCAGATTTGCCGCATCCACCTGTCCGCCCGACGCCGCGCCAGCGCCGATAATGGTATGGATTTCATCGATAAACAGGATGCTGTTGGTATCCTGCTCAAGCTGTTTCAGCAACGCCTTAAACCGTTTTTCAAAATCGCCGCGGTATTTGGTGCCCGCCAGCAGCGAACCGATATCCAGCGAGTAAATGGTGCAATCGGCCATCACTTCCGGCACATCGCCCTGCACGATACGCCAGGCCAGCCCTTCGGCAATCGCCGTTTTGCCAACACCGGATTCCCCTACCAGCAACGGGTTATTTTTACGGCGACGACACAAGACCTGGATCGCGCGTTCCAGTTCTTTTTCACGACCAATCAGCGGATCGATGCCGCCCACGCGAGCAAGTTGGTTAAGATTCGTCGTGAAGTTTTCCATACGTTCCTCCCCGCCAGCTTGTTCGTCGCCAGTTGGCTGATTGCCGAGATCGGAAGATTGGCTCGGTTCGTCTTTTCGCGTCCCGTGAGAAATAAAGTTCACGATATCCAGACGGCTCACTTCATGCTTGCGCAGCAGATAAGCCGCCTGTGATTCCTGTTCGCTAAAGATAGCCACCAGCACATTCGCGCCAGTCACTTCACTACGCCCGGAAGACTGAACGTGGAAGACGGCACGTTGCAGGACACGCTGGAAACTTAACGTCGGCTGCGTATCACGCTCTTCTTCACTGGCAGGCAGTACGGGTGTGGTTTGTTCAATGAAGGCTTCGAGTTCCTGACGGAGCGCCACCAGATCCACGGAGCATGCTTCCAGCGCTTCGCGAGCCGATGGGTTGCTGAGCAGCGCCAGCAACAGATGCTCGACGGTCATAAACTCATGACGGTGCTCGCGCGCTCTGGCGAAAGCCATGTTTAAACTGAGTTCCAGTTCTTGATTGAGCATAGGCACCTCCCCCAATTTTTATACCTGCATTCAGGCTTTTTCCAGCGTACACAGCAACGGATGCTCGTTCTCCCTTGCATACTTGTTCACCATCGCCACTTTGGTTTCCGCCACCTCGGCGGTAAACACGCCGCAGATAGCTTTGCCTTGATAGTGAACCGCAAGCATCAATTGCGTTGCACGTTCTACATCATAAGAAAAGAATTTTTGTAACACGTCAATAACAAACTCCATCGGAGTGTAGTCATCATTGACTAATATCACTTTATACATAGATGGCGGTTTTAGCGCGTCGCGCACGCTATCTTCCACCAACTGGTCAAAATCCAGCCAATCGTTCGTCTTACCCATTGTCAGTCGTCATTATCGGTTACGGTTGTCGGCAGGAAAATCTGCCGCTGACCAGAGTCTATGCACACAATCAATCTACCTCAATTGATAGATAACTAACATCTATCAGTACCATCCGCGACATCTGTCACATTCCCGGCAATAGCGTTAACTGCTTCAAATTTTTGATTCATTTTTACCCGATCCCCCCTGCCTGATGCTTGACGCCTCGCCTGATTTCTCTAAATTGTAATGTCGAGAGTTGGTGAGGTTTTGAACAGCCCCCACTCCGTCACCGGTTCATTCCATCTTACTTATATAAGATTTACGAAGGATGTCGAAGCATGGAAACGGGTACTGTAAAGTGGTTCAACAATGCCAAAGGGTTTGGTTTCATCTGCCCTGAAGGCGGCGGCGAGGATATTTTCGCCCATTATTCCACCATTCAAATGGATGGTTACAGAACGCTTAAAGCCGGACAGTCTGTCCGGTTTGATGTCCACCAGGGGCCAAAAGGCAATCACGCCAGCGTCATCGTGCCCATCGAAGCAGAGGCCGTTGCATAGCTCCTCTGTCTCATTGTGTACATCCAGGAGGCAAAATGCCAGCCCGATCGGCTGGCATTTTTATTTAACGCCAGTGCCTGGTGGCGACACTGTTGCATCTTATCAGGCCGACAAATGACGTCAGCAAGATTACTCCCTTGCCAGCGCATCCACCGGGTCCAGTCGCGCCGCGTTTCTCGCCGGTAGCCAGCCAAACAGTATCCCGGTAAATGTCGAACATAAAAACGCGCTCGCCAGCGCAGTCAGTGAAAAACCGATCTCCCAGCCGGGCAGGAAAAGCTGTAGCATAAATGCGATGAACATCGACAAGCTAATCCCCAGCGCTCCACCAACCAGGCAAACCAGCACCGCTTCAATAAGAAACTGCTGTAGCACATCGCTGGCGCGCGCGCCTACCGCCATACGGATGCCGATTTCACGCGTTCGCTCGGTGACGGAAACCAGCATAATATTCATGACGCCGATGCCGCCGACAACCAGCGAAATGACGGCCACCAGCGTCAGAAATAACTGAAGAGTATAGGTGGTTTTTTCAGCTGTTTTCAGGACGCTGTCCATATTCCAGGTGAAGAAGTCTTTTTTACCGTGGCGTAAGGTGAGCAGGCGGGTAAGCTGCTGTTCAGCCTGATCGCTATCAACGCCATCTTTCACACGAACGGTGATCGAGTTAAGCCATGACTGTCCCATTATGCGATCTGACATCGTGCTATAGGGCAACCAAACTTGCAACAGATTGCTATTGCCGTACATGGACGGTTTCTCTTCCGCCACGCCAATAACAATAACCGGCATATTACCCACCAGCACCACTTCCCCTACGACATTCGCTTTATTTGGAAATAGCTGGCGTCGCGTGTTGGCATCCAGCACCACCACCTGCGCGCGATCCTGTTGCTGTACAGCATTGAAGGTGTTCCCCTCCCTAAAGGACATGCCGTAAACGTTAAAATAATCGCCACTGACGCCATTAGCATTTACGGCAATATCAATATTGCCATAGCGAAGACGTAAGCTCTTTGAAACGCTGGGCGTCGCAGAGTTAACCCACGGCTGTTTCTGAATAGCGACCAGATCGTCATATTTCAGCGCCTGTCGATACTGCGGGTTGTCGTCGCCAAAATCTTTGCCTGGATGAATATCAATCGTGTTAGTGCCCATAGCGCGGATATCCGCCAGTACCATCTGTTTTGCGGCGTCGCCGACCACCACAATCGACACCACTGACGCAATACCGATAATAATTCCCAGCATGGTCAGTAAAGTACGCATTTTGTTAGCGGCCATCGCTAACCACGCCATCGACAGCGCTTCGCGAAAGCTGCTGGCAAATTGCCGCCAGCCGGGAGCCGTATTAACTACGGCAGCGTCAACGCCCTGTTCGCGTTTCTTTTCCTGCGCGGGCGGATTATGGACAATCTTGCCATCGTGAATTTCAATAATCCGCTCCGCCTGGGCGGCAATCAGCGGATCGTGCGTCACAATGATCACCGTATGTCCGCGATCGCGCAGTTGGCGCAAAATCGCCATCACCTCTTCGCCGGAATGGCTATCCAGCGCGCCGGTCGGCTCATCTGCCAGAATCACCTGTCCGCCGTTCATCAGAGCGCGGGCAATACTGACACGCTGCTGCTGTCCGCCAGAAAGCTGTGAAGGTGGGTAATCGACGCGATCGCTTAATCCCAGCCGCAAAAGCAACTCTCTGGCGCGCGCCTGGCGTTTTTTGCGTTCAATGCCGGCGTAGACGGCGGGGATTTCAACATTTTGCGCTGCCGTTAAATGCGACAACAGATGGTAGCGCTGAAAGATAAAGCCAAAATGCTCACGCCGCAGCTGCGCCAGCGCGTCCGGGTCCAGCGTCGAGACGTCCCGCCCCGCCACCCGATAAGTGCCGCTGGTCGGTTTATCCAGGCACCCGAGGATATTCATCAGCGTTGATTTTCCAGAACCGGAAACGCCGACGATCGCCACCATCTCCCCGGCGTGGATTTGCAGGGAGATATCTTTCAACACCGCCACCTGCTCTTCTCCGGAGGGGTAGCTGCGACTCACATTGCGCAGTTCAAGCAATGCCGTCATGGCGTCGCTCCTGGCCTGCTCTCACCGATGATCACCTCATCGCCCGCTTCCAGACCTTTAACCACTTCCACGTCTGTATCGTTACGCTCGCCAATGATCACTTCGCGCTCACGTTTTTCGCCGTTACGCAACAGCGCCACTTTATAACGATTGCCGCCCACCGGTTCGCCAAGCGCGGCGAGAGGAATAATCAACACATTTTTGACATCCATGAGTTGAATATAAACCTGTGCGGTCATATCAAGACGCAAGATTCTTTTGGGATTCGGCACTTCAAACCGGGCGTAATAAAAAATAGCATCGTTGATCTTTTCCGGCGTCGGCAGAATATCTTTTAAAACGCCTTCATAGCGCGTTTGCGGATCGCCTGCAATGGTGAACCATGCTTTCTGCCCCGCCCGAAGATGGATCACGTCCGCTTCCGAGACCTGCGCTTTTACCAGCATAGTGCTCATATCCGCCAGCGTCAGAATATTGGGCGCCTGCTGAGCTGCAATCACCGTTTGTCCTTGCAGGGTAGTGATTTGCGTCACTTCCCCCGCCATGGGAGCAACAATACGGGTATATTCCAGGTTGGTTTTCGCGGTGTCCAACGAGGCCCGATTACGTTTGATCTGGGCATCTATGGTGCCAATACGCGCCTGTTTAACCGCCATCTCCGTCGCCGCGGTATCCAGATCCTGTTGCGATACCGCCTGAGTCTTAGCTAACTGCTGCTGGCGCGCCAGCGTAACCCGCGCCAGCTTTAACTCAGCGGCTGCCTGCTGACGCTCTGCGTTCAGCTCCATCAGGGTGGCCTCGACCTCTTTTATCTGGTTCTCCGCCTGATCCGGATCAATCACGCCGAGTAGCTGATCTTTTTTAACGTTATCGCCAATGGAGACCAGCAGCGTTTTCAACTGGCCGCTCACCTGCGCGCCGACATCCACTTTACGCAACGCGTCCAGTTTTCCAGTCGCCAGTACACTCTGTTCAAGATCGCCTGGCCGCACGATTAATGTCTGATAAGTTGGCAGCGGCGCATTTAGCATTCGCCAGCCAGCCATCCCCCCCACTAAAAGAATTAAAATAATGACCAGATAACGCTTTTTAAATTTCTTTCCCTTAGCACGCATAGAAACCCTGACGGCAAAATTTCAACCAGAAAGTAAACCGTATCTAAACAAACCTGACACAATAAAGATAGCGTCGGCTGTATTGACGATTGGTTAATGTTTCCTGTGGTTCAATCTCGACAATCTTATGTCGCGGATTACGATCATGACACAGCTTACAGATAATACCTGGTACACTTCAGATTACATCTCTCCTTTACAATTATTTATTCGTCTGACACGCGGGCAATTACAGCCAGGAAAATTCTGGCGTAAAGCCAGCTTTCGTCGCAAGTTTTTAATCCGCTCATTAGTCATGCCGCGTGCGACCAGCCAATTACTGACTAATCTCACCCAATGGCCGGAGTTAAATACGTTACTTGCTCGTCAGCCGCGTTTGCCTATTCGGCTACATCGTCCTTATATGGCTGTAAATATTAAACGCGATTTCGCCTTAGACGCTCTGTGTTTTCATTATCAACAGATGCGCCAACTTTTATCGCGGGAACAACAAGTTAGCTATTTAAGTCAGTATGGCCTGAATCTTGCTAAATTTGAAACTAAAACCGGCGAGTTGTTTCAACTTGATTTAGTCAGTCTGGTCTCACTGGATAAAGAAGGTGAAAGCACTATTGTTGTTCGCGACGCACAGTTACGTATTCTGGCAGAGATCACATTTACTCTGTGTCGCTTTAACCAACAACGCACACTATTTATCGGCGGATTACAGGGCGCGGCAAACGACGTCCCTCACGAAATTATCCAGCAGGCGACCAAAGCCTGCCATGGTCTTTTTCCCAAACGCATCGTGATGGAGGCTCTCTGTCAGTTTGCGCAAGTCTTTCAGGCAGAAAAGATTATAGCTGTGAGTAACGATGCGCACGTTTACCGTAGCTGGCGATACATGGATAAAAAGACGCAAATGCATGCCGACTATGACGCGTTTTGGGAATCGTTAGGCGGTGAAAGAATTAAAGGAAATTACTATGCGCTACCGCTGGCGATCGCCCGAAAAAGCGAATCGGAGATCGCCAGTAAGAAACGGGCCGAGTATCGCCGCCGCTATGCGTTACTCGATAGCGTCGTCGAACAGGTTCCGGCCACATTCAAACGTTAATCCGCCCGGCCCCGCGCCAGCCAAACCACGCGCGAGAACATCTTTCTGAACAGCGGCGGCACGGCGTCAATTCCCCGCCGCCCGGCTTCCATCGCGACTTCAATCGCCAAATCCGGCTTTGACGAGCGGTGGATAGCTTTAGTGATAATTTTCCGGGTATTCATCGGCACATTAGGCGGAAGCTGCGCAACCCGGTGAAAAACATCGGCAAAGCCCTGACGATACATAAAATGTTCCATATCCAGCGCAGGCAGCGCCGTGAGATGTTCGCGTTCTTCTTCCCGATCGTTATTAAGCAGACTGCGGACCGTCGCGGCATATTTTTTCCCCGCTTCGTCGCCATCCACCAGGACATGCCACTCGATTCCCATACGGCGGGCGAACTTCACCAGCGGTTTCAGGCCAGACTGAGCAAACTCAATGACTTTAATGCCCTCCGCATCAAAATGATGACCACACTGACGCGCCAGCTCATTAATAACCCAGGTTTCCGTCTCGCCTTCCACCAGTAGCCAGCAACGCGCAAACAGCGACGACGCGCGATTAAAGCGGATATGAAAGGCGATGCGCCGTCCATCTTCCGCGCTTAACCCGCCCGGGCCCAGACGCCAGGCGGCGACGCGGGAAGATTCGCGCACCAGCCGTACGACATGCTCCACCGGCGTTAGCGAGAGCAATTCGCCTGAGTTGGTTGTCGCTATCCGCTGTAGCGGTAACAGATTGAGCAATTGCCAGGCGACTGAAAGCATAATGGGATGCAAACGGGTTTCCGGATCTTCCACCAGCAGTAATGGTCGCGCGTCTTTATGTAACCGCAGCGTCCCTTTCGCCTGTAACAGCGTGGAGAAAAGCCCCAGCAGGATCACCCGATGCGACCGGCTGCCCGGTTTGTCGATCATCCGATTAATAATATCCAGATAGCGCCAGCTACGCTGCTCATTTTGCGAACGTCGGCGCATGAGTCGGTGACGAGCCTGTCCTGCGCCCTGCTCTGAGAAATAGTGTTCAAGCAGTTGCACCATCGCGGACAGTCCCTGGCGAATCTGCCCGTCGGTTAAATTTTGCGGCCGGGTCGCCAGCTCACGCGCCAGAAAATCCAGCTGTCGGGCCGTGACTTCAACATCCGGCACATTGGGCACCGTACCGTTGCGAATACGTCGCATAAAGCGCGCATCGCGCAAACGTAGCACTGGCATCAGACGAACCAGGTGGCGCACCTGATCGTTAATATTTTCCACCAGTAATGGCTGCCCATCGCTATTGAGAAAACTGCGCAGCGTCATCACGCTGCCATCGGCGCCGCATTCGCCCTCTAGCCGATAAAAAATACGGTGAAAATCATCCTCGCAAGGCGACCAGCATGCTTCCAGCGCTCGATAACGACGTACCCGATGCCGCCCTGGCTGCGTTTCGCGAAAAGTCAGAATAATATGCAGGTGATGCTCGCGTCCTTTTATGTCGCCAGGCGGAAACCAGAAATCCTCACGGACAAAATGGTAGAGATCGAGTTCCGGCGACAATAACAGAGTCAGCGCATCCAGCAGGCTGGATTTGCCCCAGGCGTTTTCCCCAATCAGCACGTTGTTTTGCTCCAGCATCAACGATAGTCGGTTGATACCGCGAAATCCTACTATTTCAACGCGTTCGAGAATCATGCTTCCTCCAGAAAAACGTCACCACTCCATTAAACTCACCGCAGTATAACGGCAAATGCGTCCGCCTGGCGTGATATTCCCCCCTTTGCCTGGGGCAACTGTCTGATAAATGTACGGCTGACGGTGTCGCTTTACTGATAGTCTGGAATTCGGTAGTGTCATGTACGCTATTCAAACAATAAAAAAGGGCCCGGCTGTTCATGTTTTCAGGACTTTTAATCATTCTGGTTCCACTGATTGTGGGCTATCTCATTCCACTGCGACATAAAGCCGCATTACAACTTATTAACCGGCTACTGAGCTGGATCGTGTACCTTATTCTCTTTTTTATGGGAATAAGCCTGGCGTTTTTGGATAACCTCGCCAGTAATCTGGTGGCGATTTTTCATTATTCCGCCGTCAGTATTACGATTATTTTATTGTGTAATATCGCCGCCTTATTGTGGCTGGAACGTATCCTCCCGTGGCGTCACCATCATCAGCAGGAAAAACTGCCTTCACGTATTGCCATGGCGCTGGAGTCGCTGCAACTGTGCGGCGTAGTGGTATTGGGGTTTGTCATCGGCCTGAGCGGACTCTCTGTTTTACAGCACGCCACCGAAGCCAGTGAATATACGCTGATCTTTTTATTGTTCCTGGTGGGGATTCAGCTACGAAATAGCGGCATGACCTTAAAGCAAATTGTGCTTAACCGTCGGGGAATGATGGTCGCGGTCGTTGTCGTGGCAAGCTCATTACTGGGCGGCGTGATTAATGCGTTTATCCTGGACTTACCGCTAAAAACCGCCCTGGCGATGGCGTCAGGTTTCGGCTGGTACTCTCTTTCCGGTATTTTGCTGACGGAGTCGTTTGGACCGGTTATCGGCAGCGCGGCATTTTTTAACGATCTGGCCCGCGAGCTCTTAGCCATTATGCTTATTCCCGGTCTGGTTCGCCGCAGCCGTTCAACGGCGTTGGGCCTGTGCGGAGCGACCTCAATGGACTTTACGTTGCCGGTATTACAGCGCTCCGGCGGCGTAGAGATTGTTCCGGCGGCTATCGTACATGGCTTTATCCTCAGCCTGCTGGTCCCCCTCTTAATGGCGTTCTTCTCGGCCTGATACCTCTTTGGCGGTAGGCATCTGCCGCCAAAATTGCGCTAAATCAATCTCCTTGCACATTATGGCAGAAATCCCTTTTATCCCTTTGTTCACAGGCATAATCTTAAACATGTATATTAAATATAACTTTAAAAGGTGTGACCATGTTTTGTGTGCAATGTGAACAAACCATCCGTACACCAGCCGGAAACGGCTGCTCCTACGCGCAGGGAATGTGCGGTAAAACAGCTGAAACGTCCGATCTGCAGGATCTGCTGATTGCGGCTTTGCAAGGTTTGTCTGCCTGGGCGGTGAAGGCCCGTGAATATGGCATCATTAATCACGACGTTGATAACTTTGCGCCGCGCGCGTTTTTCTCCACGCTGACCAACGTTAACTTCGACTCTCCGCGTATCGTCGGCTACGCCCGTGAAGCGATTGCCCTGCGTGAAGCGTTGAAAGCGCAGTGCCTGAGCGTAGATGCTAATGCGCATTGCGACAATCCGATGGCCGATCTGCAACTGGTCAGCGACGATCTGGGCGACCTGCAACGTCAGGCGGCGGAATTTACCCCGAATAAAGACAAAGCCGCCATTGGCGAGAACATCCTCGGCCTGCGTCTGCTGTGCCTGTACGGTCTGAAAGGCGCGGCGGCGTATATGGAGCACGCGCACGTTCTCGGTCAATACGACAACGACATTTACGCGCAGTACCACAAAATCATGGCCTGGCTGGGCACCTGGCCTGCTGACATGAACGCGCTGCTGGAGTGCGCAATGGAAATCGGCCAGATGAACTTCAAAGTGATGAGCATTCTGGATGCCGGTGAAACCACCAAATACGGTCACCCAACGCCGACTCAGGTCAACGTCAAAGCGACTGAAGGCAAGTGCATTCTGATCTCCGGTCACGATCTGAAAGATCTCTACAACCTGCTGGAGCAGACCGAAGGCACCGGCGTTAACGTCTACACTCACGGTGAAATGCTGCCCGCACATGGCTATCCGGAACTGCGTAAATTCAAGCATCTGGTCGGTAACTACGGCAGCGGCTGGCAGAATCAGCAGGTCGAATTCGCCCGCTTCCCTGGCCCAATCGTGATGACCTCTAACTGCATTATCGACCCGACCGTAGGCAGCTATGACGACCGTATCTGGACCCGTAGCATCGTCGGCTGGCCGGGCGTTAGCCATCTTGAAGGCGATGACTTCGGGCCGGTCATTGCCCAGGCGCAGCAAATGGCGGGCTTCCCGTATAGCGAAATTCCGCATCTCATCACCGTCGGTTTTGGCCGTCAGACCCTGCTCGGCGCTGCCGATACGCTCATCGATCTGGTCAGCCGTGAAAAACTGCGCCACATCTTCCTGGTCGGCGGCTGTGACGGCGCGCGCGGCGAGCGTAACTACTTTACCGATTTCGCCACCAGCGTACCGGATGACTGCCTGATCCTGACCCTGGCGTGCGGTAAATACCGTTTCAACAAACTGGAGTTCGGCGACATCGAAGGGCTGCCGCGTCTGGTCGATGCCGGTCAGTGTAACGATGCTTACTCCGCAATTATCCTGGCGGTGACGCTGGCGGAAAAACTGGGCTGCGGCGTCAACGATCTGCCGCTATCGCTGGTGCTCTCCTGGTTTGAGCAGAAAGCGATCGTGATTCTGCTGACGCTGCTGTCATTAGGCGTGAAAAATATTGTCACCGGGCCGACCGCGCCGGGCTTCTTCACGCCGGATCTGCTGGCTATCCTCAACGAGAAGTTCGGTCTGCGTTCCGTGACCACCGTTGAAGAAGACATGAAGCAATTGCTGAGCGCGTAAGGAGGTCAATGATGACGATGCCAACCTCACAATGTCCCTGGCGAATGCAGGTGCATCACATCCGTCAGGAGACGCCGGATGTATGGACAATTGCGCTATTATGCCATGATTACTACCCTTACCGCGCCGGGCAGTATGCGCTGGTGAGCGTGCGTAATTCAGCGGAAACGCTGCGCGCCTACACCCTTTCGTCTACGCCGGGCGTCAGTGAATATATCACGCTGACCGTTCGTCGGATTGAAGATGGCACGGGTTCACAGTGGTTGACCCATGACATCAAGCGCGGCGATTACATCTGGCTGTCTGATGCAATGGGCGATTTTACCTGTGACGATAAAACAGAAGATAAGTTTCTGCTGCTCGCCGCCGGTTGTGGCGTAACGCCAATCATGTCGATGCGTCGCTGGCTGGCGAAATACCGCCCGCAGGCCGATGTGCAGGTCATCTTTAACGTCCGTTCGCCGGATGATGTGATTTTTGCCGACGAGTGGCGACAGTATCCGGTCACGCTAGTGGCGGAAAATCATGCCACGGAAGGTTTTGTCGCGGGCCGTCTGACCACGGAATTGTTACAGCGCGTACCGGATTTGGCATCGCGCACCATCATGACCTGCGGCCCGGCGCCCTATATGGATTTCGTCGAACAGGGAGTGAAAGCGCTTGGCGTAACGCGCTTCTTTAAAGAGAAGTTCTTCACGCCGGTGGCGGAAACGGCAACCAGCGGCCTGAAATTCACCAAGCTACAGCCAGCGCAGGAATTTTATGCCCCGATCGGTACAACGCTGCTGGAGGCGCTGGAGAGTAATAAAGTACCGGTTGCCGCTGCCTGTCGGGCAGGTGTTTGCGGCTGCTGTAAAACCAAAGTCGTTTCCGGCGACTATACGGTGAGCAGCACCATGACGCTGAGCGAGGCGGAGATTGCCGAAGGTTACGTACTGGCCTGCTCCTGCCATCCGCAGGGCGATCTTGTTCTCGCATAATCGGTAAACGTTCCATCGTAGGCCCGGTAAGCGTTAGCGCCACCGGGCGATTTACCACTCGCTTCATCCTTTCGCCCCTCTCTCCGCCAAAGAAAAACGTCATCGTCATCTTCAACTAAACTTGTAACCGTTATCACATTTAAGGAGATGGAGAACCATGAAACAAACCGTTGCTGCTTTCATCGCCAAAACGCTGGAACAGGCTGGCGTAAAACGAATCTGGGGCGTCACTGGCGATTCCCTGAACGGCCTGAGCGATAGTCTTAATCGTATGGGAACCATTGAATGGATGCCAACCCGCCACGAAGAGGTCGCCGCTTTCGCCGCCGGCGCACAAGCGCAGCTTACCGGCGAGCTGGCAGTGTGCGCCGGTTCATGCGGACCGGGCAACCTGCACCTGATCAATGGCCTGTTTGATTGCCACCGTAACCACGTCCCTGTTCTGGCGATCGCCGCCCATATTCCGTCCAGTGAAATCGGTAGCGGTTATTTCCAGGAGACCCACCCGCAGGAGTTGTTCCGTGAATGCAGCCACTATTGCGAGTTGGTTTCCAGCCCGGAGCAGATCCCGCAGGTACTCGCCATCGCCATGCGCAAAGCGGTGCTAAACCGCGGCGTCTCCGTGGTCGTACTGCCGGGTGACGTGGCGCTGAAACCCGCGCCTGAAAACGCCGTCACCCATTGGTACCATGCCCCGCTCCCCGTCGTCACGCCGGCGGAGGAAGAGCTGAAAAAACTGGCGCAACTGCTGCGCTACTCCAGCAATATCGCATTGATGTGCGGTAGCGGCTGCGCGGGCGCGCATGAGGAGTTGGTCGCGTTGGCGGCAAAACTAAAAGCGCCAATCGTTCATGCCCTGCGCGGCAAAGAGCACGTTGAGTACGATAACCCTTATGATGTGGGAATGACCGGCCTGATTGGCTTCTCTTCTGGCTTCCACACCATGATGAACGCCGATACGCTGATCCTGCTCGGCACCCAGTTCCCCTACCGCGCCTTTTATCCGAGCGATGCCAAAATCATTCAGATTGACATCAACCCGGGCAGTATTGGCGCGCACAGCAAAGTCGACATGGCGCTGGTGGGCGATATTAAAGCCACGCTTCGCGCCCTGCTGCCGCTGGTGGAAGAAAAAAGCAATCGTGAATTCCTCGATAAAGCTCTGGAGCACTATCGGGACGCCCGTAAGGGACTTGATGACTTAGCCAAACTCAGCGATAAAGCCATCCATCCACAATATCTGGCGCAACAAATTAGCCATTTCGCCGCTGACGACGCTATTTTTACCTGCGATGTCGGCACGCCGACCGTCTGGGCGGCCCGCTATCTAAAAATGAACGGCAAGCGCCGCCTGCTGGGCTCGTTTAACCACGGGTCAATGGCCAACGCCATGCCGCAGGCGCTCGGCGCTCAGGCCACCGCGCCGGGTCGTCAGGTTATCGCGATGTGCGGTGATGGCGGCTTCAGTATGCTGATGGGCGATTTTCTCTCGGTGGTACAGATGAAGCTGCCGATAAAAATCGTCGTCTTTAATAACAGCGTGCTGGGCTTTGTGGCGATGGAAATGAAAGCCGGCGGCTACCTTACCGACGGTACCGAACTGCACGACACCAATTTCGCGCGTATCGCCGAAGCCTGCGGCATTACCGGTATTCGCGTGGAAAAAGCCGCAGACGTGGACGGAGCGCTACAGCGCGCGTTTTCCATTGACGGCCCGGTACTGGTTGACGTGGTCGTGGCAAAAGAAGAGCTGGCGATCCCGCCGCAGATCAAACTGGAACAAGCGAAAGGCTTTAGCCTGTACATGCTGCGCGCCATTATTAGCGGCCGCGGCGATGAAGTGATCGAACTGGCGAAAACGAACTGGCTAAGGTAAAACAGTGCACATCACCTTTTAAAATCCAGGGATGTGCCATGATTGATTTACGCAGTGATACCGTTACCCGACCGGGCCGCGCCATGCTCGAGGCGATGATGACCGCCCCGGTCGGGGACGACGTATACGGCGATGACCCTACCGTTAACGCCCTTCAGCGCTACGCCGCCGACCTTTCCGGTAAAGAAGCGGCGCTTTTTTTACCCACCGGCACCCAGGCCAATCTGGTCGCGCTGCTTAGCCATTGTGAACGCGGCGAAGAGTATATCGTCGGTCAGGGCGCGCATAATTATCTCTATGAAGCTGGCGGCGCGGCGGTGCTCGGCAGCATTCAGCCGCAGCCCATCGACGCCGCCGCGGACGGTACGCTGCCGCTGGAGAACGTGGCGGCGAAGATTAAAGCGGATGACATCCACTTCGCACGCACGCGCTTGCTCAGTCTGGAAAATACGCATAACGGGAAAGTGCTACCGCGCGCATATCTGAAAGACGCCTGGACGTTTACCCGCGAACGTGGGCTGGCGCTGCACGTTGACGGCGCCCGAATTTTTAACGCGGTGGTTGCCTACGGCTGTGAGTTAAAAGAAATTACGCAGTATTGCGACTCTTTTACCATCTGCCTGTCAAAAGGTCTCGGAACTCCGGTCGGTTCGCTGCTGGTCGGTAACCGCGACTACATTAAACGCGCGACGCGCTGGCGTAAAATGGTCGGCGGCGGAATGCGTCAGGCCGGGATTCTGGCAGCGGCCGGACTGTATGCGCTGAAGCATAACGTGGCGCGTCTGCAAGAGGATCATGACAACGCCGCCTGGCTGGCGCAGCAGCTTCGCGAAGCGGGCGCGGAGGTCATGCGCCACGAAACGAATATGCTGTTTGTTCGCGTTGGCGAAGCACAGGCCGCCGCGCTTGGCGACTATTTGCGGGAACGGAATATCCTGATTAACGCCGCGCCGATTGTGCGTCTGGTGACGCATCTGGATGTCTCTCGCGAACAGCTTGCCGACGTCGTCGCCCACTGGCGCGCCTTTTTAGCCCGCTAAGGAGAGCAACGTGGCGCAACGCATTCTGGTTCTCGGCGCCAGCGGCTATATCGGCCAGCACCTGGTCTGTGCGCTAAGTCAGCAAGGGCATCAGGTGCGGGCGGCGGCGCGGCGCGTGGAACGTCTGGAAAAACAGCGCCTCGCCAACGTCAGTTGTCATAAGGTCGATCTGCACTGGCCGGAAAATTTACCTGCGCTGCTTCGCGACGTTGATACCGTTTACTATCTGGTACACGGCATGGGCGAAGGCGGCGATTTTATCGCCCATGAGCGTCAGGCGGCGCTCAACGTGCGCGACGCGCTGCGCCAGACGCCGGTTAAACAACTTATTTTCCTCAGTTCATTGCAGGCGCCGACGCATGAGCAATCCGATCACCTGCGCGCCCGCCAGCTTACGGCTGACACGCTGCGCGACGCAGGCGTGCCGGTGACAGAATTACGCGCCGGGATCATCGTCGGCGCAGGCTCCGCCGCCTTCGAAGTCATGCGTGACATGGTTTACAACCTGCCAATACTCACGCCGCCGCGCTGGGTGCGTTCGCGCACTACGCCCATCGCTCTGGAAAATTTACTCTACTACCTGGTCGGCTTGCTGGACCACCCTGCGCACGAGCATCGTATTCTGGAAGCCGCCGGGCCGCAGGTATTAAGCTATCAGCAGCAGTTTGAACGTTTTATGGCCGTCAGCGGTAAACGGCGTCCGCTGATCCCGGTACCTTTTCCGACCCGCTGGATTTCGGTCTGGTTTTTAAACGTCATTACCTCCGTGCCGCCGACTACCGCAAAAGCCTTAATCCAGGGGTTAAGGCACGATTTGCTGGCCGATGACGCCGCGTTAAAAAAGTTGATCCCCCAAACGCTTATCACCTTTGACGACGCCGTTCGCCGCACGCTGAAAGAAGAAGAAAAACTGGTGAACTCCAGCGACTGGGGCTACGACGCGCTGGCCTTCGCCCGCTGGCGTCCCGAATACGGCTATTTTCCAAAGCAGGCGGGCTTTACCGCGCAGACCCCGGCCAGCCTATCGGCGCTATGGCAGGTCGTAAATCGGCTGGGTGGCAAAGAGGGCTATTTTTTCGGCAATATTTTGTGGCAGACGCGCGCCGCGATGGACCGTCTGGTGGGGCATAAACTGGCGAAAGGCCGCCCGTCGCATACTTTGCTCAAGCCTGGCGATACGGTAGATAGCTGGAAAGTGATCATTGTCGAACCAGAAAAACAGCTCACGCTCTTGTTTGGCATGAAAGCTCCGGGCCTGGGGCGGCTTAGCTTCACGCTGCACGATAAAGGCCGCTACCGCGAAATTGACGTGCGCGCCTGGTGGCATCCACACGGAATGCCGGGCCTGATTTACTGGCTACTGATGATCCCGGCGCACCTGTTTATTTTCCGGGGAATGGCAAGGCGTATTGCCCGACTTGCAGAACAAATCACAGAAAAATGAGAAAAAGTTGCTGTATTCTTTCGTGTTTCCCATTGCATACCGACGTAATTCACGGAAGAATGCGCACGACGGTTTATTAAACACAGTGGATTGATATGAAGGTACTGGTTACCGGCGCCACCAGCGGCTTAGGTCGAAACGCGGTTGAATTTTTACGCAATAAAGGCATCAGCGTCAGAGCGACGGGTCGCAATGAAGCGATGGGCAAGCTGCTTGAAAAAATGGGCGCGGAATTCGTCCATGCGGATTTAACCGAACTGGTCTCCTCGCAGGCTAAAGTGATGCTCGCCGGGATCGACACGTTGTGGCACTGCTCCAGCTTTACCTCGCCCTGGGGAACCCAACAAGCTTTCGATCTGGCGAATGTTCGCGCCACCCGCCGTCTGGGAGAATGGGCGGTCGCCTGGGGCGTGCGCAATTTTATTCATATCTCCTCTCCCTCACTCTATTTTGATTACCACCATCACCGTGATATCAAGGAGGATTTCCGTCCGCATCGGTTTGCCAATGAGTTCGCCCGCAGTAAAGCCGCCGGTGAAGAGGTGATTAATCTGCTGGCGCAGGCCAATCCGCAAACACGTTTTACGGTGTTGCGTCCGCAAAGCCTGTTTGGCCCGCACGATAAAGTATTTATCCCACGTCTGGCGCATATGATGCACCATTACGGTAGCGTCTTATTACCGCACGGGGGCAGCGCGCTGGTCGATATGACCTACTATGAAAATGCGATCCACGCCATGTGGCTGGCCAGCCAGCCGGGCTGCGATCATCTGCCTTCTGGCCGCGCTTATAACATCACTAACGGCGAAAACCGCACCTTACGCAGCATCGTACAAAAGTTAATTGATGAACTGACTATCGACTGCCGCATTCGCTCTGTGCCTTACCCGATGCTGGATATGATCGCCCGCAGTATGGAGCGCTTCGGCAAAAAATCCGCCAAAGAGCCCCCGCTAACGCATTACGGCGTGTCAAAACTGAATTTTGATTTTACGCTCGATACAACTCGCGCGCAGGACGAGTTGGGCTACCAGCCCATCGTCACGCTGGACGAAGGCATTGAGCGCACCGCCGCCTGGCTGCGCGATCACGGAAATTTACCGCGTTAATCCTGGCCGTACTTCTCCAGTAATGCTTCGGCAATCGCCTGCGTTTCGGCATCTGCGATACCGTTCCATTGCGCCGGACGGAAGTGCATCTGGAACGCCATAATCACCCGCTGCTGCTCGCGTGCCGTCATATCGGCTTTGACTTCATAGCCATAGCGCGAGAGTAACGCAAGCACCGTTGCGGTATCGACTGGCGTATACGGCGTGCGTCCAGCCAGATAAAACGCCACACGCTGGGCGTCAGGCCAGGCGCCAATCCCCTGCGCCGCCAGCTCGCGCCACGGGAAGCGCGGGCCGGGATCGTCTTTACGCTGCGGCGCGATATCCGCATGGGCCACCACATTCTGCGGTTTGATGTTATAGCGCGCGATAATATCCTTCGCTAACGGAATCAATGCCTGAATTTGCGCGGATTCAAACGGCGCGAAAGATTTCACCCCGCCGGACATTTGCCAGCCGCGATTTTCCAGCTCAATGCCAATAGACGTATCATTGAGACGCGTGGCGCCTCGCCAGAAACTGACGCCCGCATGCCAGGCCTGATCCTGTTCCGGCACCAGTTGCCAGATGCGCGGTTTACCGCCATATAATGGCGGGGTTGCGGGAATCAGGTAATGCGAACTGACGTTGCGGCCCGTTAACGTCGCCAGCGAAACGTCAAAGTTTTCCGCCGTATAGTGAATCACCAGGACTTTAATGCGCGGATAGGCCGCCTGCGCCCGATGTCGGGTATCAAGCTGATATCCCACTTTGTCGATAATTCCTTTTTCGCTCGCGCAGCCTGTTAACAGCAACGCGAGACCCACCAGCCACAGTAGCGCTCTCATCGGCGCGTTTTCACCGCCGTTCCGCTGACGCTGACCATCAGCATACTGCCATCCTTGCCGACAGTTTCGTAATCAATATCGATGCCTACCACCGCATCGGCGCCCAACGCTTTAGCCTGCTCGCCAAGTTCCTGAAAAGCGATTTCACGCGCTTTACGCAGCTCTTTCTCATACGCGCCGGAACGTCCGCCGACGATATCCCGAATGCCGGCGAAAAAATCGCGGAAAATATTGGCGCCTAAAATGGCTTCGCCCGTTACCACACCGCAATACTCCACGATGCTTTGTCCTTCCAGCGTTGGGGTTGTTGAAAACTGCATAGTGAATCTCCCGGGTTAGCTAAGGACACGATCTCAAACGCATTATCAAGCTGATACGCTATCATTGAAAGGATATAATTGATTATCGTAGATCGGTTTTTGCTCGATCGCCTATAAGGAAATCATCATGCGCTATTCTAAACTCTCTTTGCTCATCCCGTGCGCGCTTCTGCTTAGCGCCTGTACGACCGTCACTCCCGCCTACAAAGATAATGGCCCGCGTATCGGCGCGTGTGTGGAAGGCGGCCCGGACAGCGTGGCTCAACAATTTTACGACTACCGTATTCAACACCACAGCAATGATATCGCCGCGCTTCGCCCCTACTTGAGTGATAACCTGGCGAAATTGCTGACCGACGCCAGCCGCGATACGGAGCACCGCCAGTTGATGAGCGGCGATCTGTTCTCCAGCCGCGCTACGCTGCCGGATAGCGCCAACGTCGCCAGCGCATCAACCATCCCGAACCGAGATGCGCGCAACATTCCTCTGCGGGTAGCGTTAAAACAGGGCGATCAAAGCTGGCAGGATGAAGTGCTTATGATTCACGAAGGCTCATGCTGGGTGATTGACGACGTTCGCTATCTGGGCGGAGATGTCCATGCCCCTGCCGGTACGCTGCGCCAGTCGATAGAAAACCGTTAACAGACAGTATTCCCCGCTTTTGCACTCATAACCCCGTAAATTGTCTGGCATTCTGCCCGGGATGCCGACAATTCTTCTTACCTACTATTCCTCCTGCTATTTTGTGCTATGTTTAGGGAAGAATGTGGGATATATTTAACTTTTAACGCATAAATATTGCATAACTATTCTGCGAAAGGTACTATCTGCGGCTTCAATAGCTATCAGACTGCCTGTATACGAGTGTCAATGAGTATTCAATTAAACGGCATTAATTGCTTTTACGGCGCGCATCAGGCGCTGTTCGATATCACGCTGGATTGCCCCGAAGGCGAAACGCTGGTGTTGCTTGGCCCAAGCGGGGCGGGTAAAAGTTCGCTGCTGCGTGTACTCAATCTGCTTGAGATGCCGCGCTCCGGCACTCTGACTATCGCCGGGAACCATTTTGACTTTACGAAAACGCCGTCCGATAAGGCGATTCGTGAGCTACGTCAAAATGTCGGAATGGTCTTTCAGCAATATAATCTTTGGCCGCATCTCACCGTTGTGCAGAATCTGATTGAAGCGCCCTGCCGCGTACTGGGTCTGACAAAAGATCAGGCGCTGGCGCGCGCAGAAAAGCTGCTGGAGCGTTTACGTCTGAAGCCATATAGCGATCGTTATCCGTTGCACCTTTCCGGCGGTCAGCAGCAGCGCGTCGCGATTGCCCGCGCGCTGATGATGGAGCCGCAGGTGCTGCTGTTTGATGAACCGACCGCCGCGCTGGACCCGGAAATTACCGCTCAAATCGTCAGCATTATTCATGAGCTGGCGGAAACGAACATTACTCAGGTGATCGTTACGCATGAAGTCGAAGTGGCGCGTAAGACCGCCAGTCGTGTGATTTATATGGAAAATGGTCACATCGTCGAGCACGGTGATGCGGGTTGCTTTGCCCACCCTCAGACCGAAGCGTTCAAAAACTATCTCTCTCACTAAGATTCGGGACAATGACAATGAAAAAAGTTCTGATTGCCGCGCTAATTGCAGGCTTTAGCCTTTCCGCTACAGCAGCCCAGACCATTCGTTTTGCGACCGAAGCGTCCTATCCGCCGTTCGAATCGATGGATGCTAATAACAAGATTGTCGGCTTTGACGTCGACCTGGCCAACGCGCTATGTAAAGAGATCGACGCCTCCTGTACCTTTACCAATCAGGCGTTCGACAGCCTGATCCCCAGCCTGAAATTCCGCCGTTTCGACGCTGTAATGGCGGGAATGGATATCACGCCGGAACGTGAAAAGCAGGTGCTGTTTACCACGCCATATTACGACAACTCCGCGCTGTTCGTGGGTCAGCAGGGCAAATACACCAGCGTCGATCAACTGAAAGGCAAGAAAGTCGGCGTACAGAACGGTACGACGCACCAGAAATTCATCATGGATAAGCATCCGGAAATCACCACCGTACCGTATGACAGCTATCAGAACGCGAAGCTGGATCTACAAAATGGCCGTATCGACGCTGTTTTCGGCGACACGGCGGTCGTGACCGAATGGCTGAAAGCCAATCCTAAGCTGGCGCCGGTCGGCGATAAAGTCACCGATAAAGATTATTTCGGCACCGGTCTGGGTATCGCGGTACGTCAGGGCAACACCGAGCTGCAGCAGAAATTCAATACTGCGCTGGAAAAAGTGAAGAAAGATGGGACTTACGAGACCATCTATAACAAATGGTTCCAGAAGTAATCTTTGATGAACGAATTTTTTCCTTTAGCAAGCGCCGCCGGGATGACCGTCGGCCTTGCCGTCTGCGCGCTGATCATTGGCCTCGCGTTAGCCATGTTCTTTGCCGTCTGGGAGTCCGTAAAATGGCGCCCGATTGCCTGGATAGGCTCCGCGCTGGTCACTATTTTGCGCGGCCTGCCGGAAATTCTGGTGGTGCTGTTTATCTATTTCGGCTCCTCGCAACTCCTGCTTACGCTGTCTGACGGGTTTACCCTCCATCTCGGCTTTACACAGATCCCGGTGCAAATGGAGATTGAGAACTTTGACGTCAGTCCGTTCCTGTGCGGCGTGATTGCGTTGTCCCTGCTGTATGCGGCCTATGCGTCGCAGACGCTACGCGGCGCGCTGAAAGCCGTTCCGTCTGGTCAGTGGGAGTCGGGTCAGGCACTGGGATTATCAAAGACGGCGATTTTTTTCCGTCTGGTGATGCCGCAGATGTGGCGTCACGCCCTGCCAGGACTGGGTAATCAGTGGCTGGTGTTGCTAAAAGATACGGCTCTGGTCAGCCTTATCAGCGTTAACGATCTAATGTTGCAGACCAAAAGTATTGCCACACGCACCCAGGAACCGTTTAACTGGTACATTATTGCGGCGGCTATTTACCTGGTCATTACGCTGATCAGTCAGTACATTCTCAAACGCATAGACCTGCGCGCAACACGTTTTGAGCGGAGGCCGGACTAATGCTTGAGTACTTACCTGAACTGCTAAAAGGGCTACACACCAGCCTGACGCTGACCGTGGCTTCTATTGCCGTCGCTTTGGTGCTGGCGTTAGTTTTTACCATCATCCTGACGCTAAAAACGCCGTTCGTGGTGTGGCTGGTGCGCGGCTATATCACGTTGTTTACCGGTACGCCGTTGTTGGTGCAAATTTTCCTGATCTACTACGGACCCGGTCAATTCCCGACACTGCAAGAGTATCCGCTACTCTGGCATCTACTGTCTGAACCGTGGCTGTGCGCACTGATCGCGTTGTCGCTAAACAGCGCCGCTTACACGACGCAGCTATTTTATGGCGCGATTCGCGCGATTCCGGAAGGTCAGTGGCAGTCCTGCGGCGCGCTGGGGATGAGTAAGAAAGATACGCTGGCGATTTTGTTGCCCTATGCGTTTAAACGCGCCCTCTCCTCCTATTCTAATGAGGTGGTACTGGTCTTCAAAAGTACCTCGCTGGCCTATACCATCACCTTGATGGAGGTCATGGGGTACAGTCAGTTGCTCTATGGTCGTACCTACGATGTGGTGGTATTTGGCGCGGCAGGCGTAATTTACCTGGTCGTCAACGGTCTATTGACGCTGATGATGCGTTTGATTGAGCGTAAAGCCCTGGCGTTTGAGCGGCGCAATTAACCAGGCAGGATAAGGCATTCTCGCCGCCGTTCGACAATGGTCAGATGGCGCTGCTCTTATCAAGCCTACGATGCATAATATTGAATAAACCCGACGGACAAGTGGTTAACTTGTCCGTCTTTTTTTATCCATTTTAAAATATTTACTCATTTTTATTGCATACAAATTCAATTGATGGCATTGTAAATCTATGCCGCAGACACGGCGCATAATCATAAGATTACGGGAGTGACATCATGAAAAAGTTAGTTCTGGCTGCATTACTCGCCTCTTTCGCCACTGGCAGCATCGCCGCTGAAAAAATCAATTTCGGGGTTTCCGCCACCTATCCCCCGTTTGAATCCCTGGATGCGAGTAATAAAATTGTGGGCTTCGATATCGATCTGGCAACCGCATTATGCAAGCAAATGCAGGCAGAATGTACTTTTACCAATCATGCTTTCGATAGTCTTATCCCGGCGCTGAAATTCAGAAAATATGATGCCGTCATTTCCGGAATGGACATTACCCCGGAGCGCAGTAAGCAGGTCGCCTTTAGCAATCCCTATTATGCGAACTCCGCGCTGGTGATTGCCAAAAAAGACACCTATAAAACCTTTACCGATCTAAAAGGTAAGCGTATCGGTATGGAAAATGGCACCACGCATCAAAAATATCTCCAGGATAAACATCCGGAGGTCAAAACCGTGGCCTACGACAGCTACCAGAATGCGATTATCGACCTGAAAAATGGCCGTATTGACGGTGTCTTTGGCGATACCGCAGTGGTCAATGAGTGGCTGAAAACGAATCCGCAACTGGGTCCGGCAACAGAGAAAGTGACCGATCCGCAATACTTCGGTACCGGACTTGGCATCGCGGTGCGCCCGGACAATAAGGCGTTGCTGGAAAAACTGAATAATGCGCTGGCCGCCATTAAAGCGGACGGCACTTATCAGAAAATCAGCGATCAGTGGTTCCCGCAGTAAAACGTATGTGATTAGCCCACCGTGTTGCGAAATGGCAGTATAAATACCTTATTCAGCCCACGGGCCGCTATCGGAAACTATCCTGGCCTGATAAGCGCAGCGCCATTGAGCATTCTACAGTTTGTCATCAGTCTCAAAGGCCTGCATCAACAGGCGATTCGGACTAATACTTGCCGGGTGACGCTAACGCGTACCCGGCTTACAACATTGTTACGTTTTTAGATAACATCCAGACCCAGACGGCGATACTGCTCCGCCGGAGCATCATTTTCTTTCATCAAACGGATAAGTAAGTTGATCATCCTTGCTTCGATGGCCTCATCATGAATAGGATGTTGCTGCTGCGGATCGTCTCTGAGATCAAACAAGAGATGACCAAAGCTATTCACACCTTTATATTTTTCCCTGGCCGGAATACGTAATACCTGAAGCCCTTTAGTAAAGTTAAACGGAGGTGCCAGAGATAATTTTCCCAGTTCATCCACATCATAACGCGCATTCATCTTGATCGGCATTAACGTGTAGTTCGCAATGTCATGCTCACGCCCCGGCTGCGCGGCCCGCATATAAACATAGCGTCCGTCGGTAACATTAACATGTCCGCTAAACACGCCAAACAGCGCGCCTTCCCTGACGGGTTCATCACTGGCAATGACTTTCGCCAGCGGTTGGCCCTGCATATCTGCGGGAATAGGTTGCTGAAAATAATCCAGTAGCGTTGGCGCCCAGTCAATCATCTGCACCAGCGACTGCCGTCGCGCTCCGCTTACCGCGCTGCGTGGGTCCCAGATAAACAGCGGGTTATTCGCCACCTCGTTATAATAGGGCATTTGATTTTTAGCCCACCAACCGTGCTCCCCCAGCAAGAAGCCGTGATCGGTACCGACAATCAGCATCGTATCGCGCCAGAGATCGTGTTCATCCATCAGATCAAGGATACGTCCCAGATTGCGGTCGCACATGGAAACCAGGGCCCGATAACGACAGCGAATATGCGCTATCGCCTCCTCACTTTCACTGACTTTGCCGCGCGGCCAGTCATAATGCGGGCCTTGCCACTCATCGTCATAGAGCGATAAATATTCCTCGGTGGTATAAAACGGCTCATGCGGATCAAACGTCTCAACCTGCAATAACCAGTTATCTTCGGCATGATTTTTATGGATAAAATCGCACCCTGCGTCAAAAACTTTCGTCTGGGGAAAATCGGCTTCCTGCTGGATGTATTCGCGGTTCGCCCAGTCATGACGCCATAGCCCGGAAACGCCGCCTCCGGTTTGTTTTTGTGGAACGCGCAGTACTTCCGGAATGGGCGGCTCGCCAACGCTCGCCTTCCAGTGATCGCCCTCCTGACCGCGTACTACGTCCCAGGAGCTATAGCGGTTATGGTAGTTACCGCCGCCGTCTTCCCAGTAATGCAGATGATCGCTGATAAGATGGGTGTAGATCCCCGCTTTTTTCAATAATTCCGGCATGGAATCATCAAAGGGTTCCAGCGGCCCCCACTCACGATGCAGAAAGTTATAGCGCCCGGTGTGCAGTTCCCGACGGGCTGGCATACAGGGCATACTGCCGACATAACTATTGTCAAAGGTGGCGGCATGTGCCGCCAGGCGTTGAAAGTTAGGCGCTTTCGTTAGCAAATCACCATAGGGCGGCAAATAGTTTTTATTCAGACTGTCAAACAGCAGAATAATCGCTTTCATGACTCACCCTCATTTGTTGAGCAGGTGCGGAAAATTTTTCTCTACCACATCGTAAATCTGTTTGCCTATTGATTCGCCATCCATGATATTTTCAATGGGAATGAGATATTGTCCGTGTTTAGGATCGAGGCTAACAACATCAAGCAATTTTTTCGAAATCGCATAAATATCTGCCCAGTCGGTAAATCCACCGACCTCTCCCGCGGCCGTATGCTCCATATCAAAAGAGAAGTCATATTTTGCTAACGCTTTTTTAACAACAGTCTGTAACATTACGCTACTGCCTACGCCATAACCGCATACGAATAAAATATTTACAGAATCTTTCATAATAAAATCCTTTATATAAACCGAATCAATTAAATGGAATAAGGACCAAGATGGAACGTTGAAGCAATAAATTTCAGTAATTCACAAATTGCAGGCCACAGAGTCGCCCAGTCAAATATTCCCGTCCAGCCAACACCTTCTTTTGCCAGCCCGGTTAAAGGAATGGCCCATACCGTACCGAAAGTCTGAATAATCCCTAACAGGAAAGTACAAATAATAACGGAACGATATCCCCCCATTCGGTTGGCTAATACGCCGATGGGACCGCCGGAAAAGAAGAGCGGAACAAAACCAGGCAATACCATAATAGGGCTATGGATGAGCAGCAGAATGCCCATGGAAAAAATCGTGCCGAAGGTACAAAAGACGAATCCCAGCGTAGCCGCGTTCGGCGAAAAAGGTAATAAAGCAGCAACATCCACAGCCGGTATAGCGTTAGGAATAAAGCGATCCTGCCATCCTTTAAACGAACCGTTAATTTCGCCTACCATCATCCGCACGCCCTGCAGCAAGATGACCATATACATAGAGAATTGCAGGCCCAGATTGATGATATAGATATACCAGGGTTTGCCTTTCGCCATTAACTGTACGTTATCGATCCCTGTCGCCAATAGAAAACCGCCAACGAAGAGCGTCATCACAATGGCGATTGCCGTCACGTTGTGGTTAAAAATGGCTAACCAACCGGGAAGTTTCAGGTTTTCGGCGTCATGCTTTTCCGGATCGCCGAATTTATGCGCGAATTTCGAGAAAAACCACAGTCCCAGCATCTGGTTATGCGCAATGGTAAAACCGGCGTTATTGGTCACTTTGGCAATGGGTTTAACAATAAGCGTAGTTGAAAACGCCCAAAAGACCCCGGTCAATACCCCGGCAATCACAATGGATTGTACCCAACCGAACCCCAGCCAGAAGACGATTAACCACAGTACCGCCTGTGAATGAGAGACCCCGGTATTACCGGTAAGAAATATACCTTTTGCGCCGGTATAACGGCCAAATAAAACTAATAACAGGTTAGTAAAAAACGCCAGTACAAAAACGTATCCTACATAGCCGAAATTATCGCCCAGCGCTATTTGCGTCGCGGCTTTCATGGCGTATGAATCCATTAAGTATCCATGCACGCCATAAGCTTTGCTGACTGCCTCTGCAACCGGTTTAAAAGTGGCTGAAAATTGAAAGCCGCCAAATAACACCATCATCAAACCGACCATCGCGCTGATCATACCGGTGATAATTTTTATAGGCGTCTTTTTATCCAGCGCATAGCCAACACCGACTAATATCCCAATTAATATTGCCGGTTCAGTTAAAAACGTTTGAATAACATCTATAAATTTGGCAAACATCGTCTGAACGCCCTCCATAAGCGTGCCTATTCGTTGTCATGATTGACCCCTTTACTGACGTTACGTATTGCTTCGCTGATGCTATTGAAAGTTACCCGATAAACCACCTTGTCTAATTTTGCCTTACACGCACTGTAATAATCAAAATTAGTCATTAAAAGATTTAAAGTGATTATTTGTGATTTGATTTGCAAAAATAGGGTAATATATAACCACGATCGATCGGAGTTTTTTATCGATCGATCATGGTTATTATTATTTATGGATAATTAGATAGTTAATATAGATATTTTGTATGTCTGGCTTTTGGCGCTACAGCCTGCAAAGCAGTGTTAACACTTCATAATGCGCGGTATGCGGGAACATATCGAAAAGCTGAACACGTTGAATACGGTAGTTCGGCAGATGACGAATATCCTGCGCCATCGTCTGCGCGTTACAGCTTGAATAAATAATAAAACGCGGCGCCATTTGTGCAAGGTAATCGCACAACGGCTTGCCAATGCCGCGGCGGGGAGGATTCACCAACACCAGGTCGGGCGTTTCACCTTGGGCGGTGGCGAATTGGGTGGAATCCAACGCCTGGAAATGAAGGCGGGTCAATCCCAGCTCGGCAGCGGATTGCTTCGCGCAGGCAATCGCCTCCGGCGCGATCTCAATACCGGTTAATTGCATCTGCGGCGTCGCGCAGTGCAGGCCGAATCCGCCCACTCCGCAAAAAAGATCCCACATATGGCGTACCGGCAGTTGCCCTACCCAGTCGCGCGCCGTCGCATATAATCGGCTGGCGACCGTAGGGTTGGTCTGAAAGAAACTTTGCGGACGAATCCACAGCGGCACATCGTTAAAACGTTCCGCCAGCGCCTGCTGATCCGTCAGGTAGATTTCCGTCTCCCCTTCCATAATCGCCATATGTACCGGCTGAATATTTGCGGTGATCACTCTGAGCTGCGGCAGTTGCGCACGCAGCCACGGTAACGCCGCGCGCAGTTGCGTAAGTTTGGTTTCTGAACGCAACACGAAGCGTAGCATCATGCCGCCATCGAACTGACTTTCCGTCAGCAACAGGTATTTCAGTTCGCCACGTTTTCGCGCCACGTTATAAGGCGTGAGTCCGGCACGGGCAATAAAAGGTTTTAGCGCGCTGAATACGGGGGCAAAGGAGGCGGGATACAGCGGGCAGCCGCAAAGATCGACTGGCGTACCGTCGCGATGCAGCATCCCGAAGAGCGGTTTTTCTACACTACCGCTCACGACCATTTTCGCTTTGTTGCGGAAATGCTGTTCCGGGCCGCCAGTCGGCGCGCACCACTGTTCAACAGGCAGCCCGGCGAGCAAACGATGTAAATCGGCTGTTTTTGCGGAAAGTTGTTCGTTAACCGACTGCGTAATCCATTGACAGGAACGGCAGCGACCCGCGTCATAGAGTGCGCACTGCATACCAAAAAACCTTCATATTATCCGGGGCGACGATTATACACATTATTGCAGCCGGAAGAACCGACGGCTGGGAGCGGGAATAAACAGCAGAAACAGAATTAAAAGATCGGGGAGTTTTTGCATGACCAGGGAATGCAGGATATCACGCTTCGATTCTCCCGCGATGCTAAACAACTCCGGATACCCGTAGCCTAACGACGCCGCCCACAGATATCCGCTCACAATAATTTGTGTCGCCAGGTACACCCAGCGCGCCCAGCTACGGCCTTTCACCAGCGAAAACGCACAATAAATTTCAACAAAGACCAGCACTAAGCTGGCCAGAAAGACAAGGGTTAAGCTCCACGTCTGCACGCTGCGATGAATAAACTCGCCCATCCCGCGTATGCCGAGGGTATTCATAATCATCAGCACATCGAGACCGCGAATCAAAATAATCGCCATAGCCGCAACCTGCACCAGCGTAGGCACATTTAAACGGGCATGTGATGAGGTTGATTGCTTTATAAATCCCAATGAATGTCTTCCCTGAAAATGATGCCGCGACCCGCGCGGCAACGCATTACCATAGTGGAAGATTTTAGTGGCTTCAGCCGCGTCTTGCACGCTGGATATCGCGAATCCGCTGTTTTTCCGCTCGCGCCATCAGGTACCAGGCAATAAATCCGACGATTCCTACCACGCCGAGGATTAACGTCGCCAGCGCGTTGATTTCCGGGTTCACGCCCATGCGCACGCTGGAGAAAACCAGCATCGGTAGCGTGGTGGCACCGGGACCGGAAACGAAGCTGGCAATCACCAGATCGTCAAGGGAGAGCGTAAAGGCCAACAGCCAGCCCGAGATCACCGCTGGCATGATCATCGGTAACGTAATGACGAAAAAGACCTTCAACGGCACCGCGCCAAGATCCATCGCCGCCTCTTCAATCGAACGATCCAGTTCGCGTAATCGCGAAGCGATCACCACTGCCACGTAGGCGGTACAGAACGTGACGTGCGCCAACCAGATGGTCAGCATCCCGCGATCGGAGGGCCAGCCGATAGCATGACCGAGCGCGACAAACAGCAACAGCAGCGACAGCCCGGTAATCACATCCGGCATCACCAGCGGCGCGGTGATCATAAACGCAAAGCCGTTTGCGCCGCGAAATCGTCCAAATCGCACCATCACCACCGCGGCGATAGTACCGAGCACCGCCGCCATCGTCGCCGCGCAGGCGGCAATTGTCAGGCTTAGTCCCACTGCGCTCATCATGGCGGTATCCCGAAAGAGCTCGCCATACCAGCGCGTCGACCATCCCGCCCACACCGTCACCAGCTTCGAACTGTTAAACGAGTAAATCACCAACATTAACATCGGCGCATAGAGAAAAGTAAACCCCAGCACCAGAATCAGAATGCGCCAGGGCGAGCGAACGACCGGTAAGTTATTCATCCATGCTCCCCCACACTTTTTTGCTGATGTTTATGGAACCACATGATCGGTACTATCAGCAGCAGCAACATAATAATGGCGACCGCAGAAGCCACCGGCCAGTCGCGGTTATTGAAAAACTCCTGCCACAGAACGCGACCAATCATGATACTGTCCGGCCCGCCAAGCAGTTCCGGGATCACAAACTCGCCCACCGCCGGGATAAAAACCAGCATCGAGCCGGCGATGATTCCGCCTTTGGTGAGCGGGACAATGATGCTAAAAAATGTTTTCAGCGGTCGGGCGCCGAGATCCAGCGACGCTTCCACCAGCGAATAATCAATACGCGTTAATGCGGTATAAATGGGCAGAACCATAAACGGCAGATACGCATAAACAATGCCGATATAGACGGCCAGGTTAGTGTGCAGGATCGTCAGCGGCTGATCGATAACCCCTAGCCACAGCAACACATTGTTCAGCACACCGTTGTTTTTCAAAATGCCCATCCAGGCATAGACGCGTATTAAAAAAGACGTCCACGAGGGCAGGATCACCAACAGCAGCAGGATATTGCGCGTGGAGGGCTTGCTGTGCGCCACCGCCCACGCCAGCGGGTAGCCCAGCAGCAGGCAGCAGATTGTGGAAATACCGGCAATTTGTAACGATTGCAGATAGGCTTCGAAATAAAGCGGATCGTCGGTCAGTTGCAAAAAATTACCGAGATTGAGCGTAATCGACAACTGACCGTCAGCCCATTCCAGCAGATCGGTATACGGCGGGATCGCCCGCGCCATTTCCGCCAGGCTTATCTTAAAGACGATAAGAAACGGCAATAAAAACAGCAGAATGAGCCAGATATAAGGCAAAGCAATAACCAGCTTACGCCCATGTTTCATTTGCATTCGCGCCAACCATAGCGCCGCGCCGCCAGGTTTACTGATGCGTGCCGGAGGTTCAAGTGTGCTCATGTTTCCCCCTTATACCGTCAGGACCACGCAGCTATCCGCTTCCCAGCACAAACGCACTTCATCGCCCCAGGTCGGTAACCCTTTCCGGTAACGGTGCGCATTCTGCAGTTGAGCGCTGATCATCTGCCCGCTTTTTAGCCGCACATGATAAATAGACAGATCGCCGAGATACGCAATATGCGCCACTTCGCCGACGGCGAAATTATAGCCATCGGCAGGCGGCGACTCACACAGCATGATTTTTTCCGGACGTAGCGCCACATATACCGGCACATTATCAACGACAGAGGCATCTGCATCGACTTTTAACGGATGAACCAAACCAGGCGCGTCAATGACCAGACCGTCCTCTTCACGCGCTTTCAGTAAGCCCTCAAAAACATTTACCGATCCGATAAATTCGGCGCTGTAGCGGGTCGTCGGATGCTCGTAAATCTCCTCCGGTTCGCCAATTTGCACAAATTTTCCACGGTTCATGATGGCAATGCGCCCCGCCATCGTCATCGCTTCTTCCTGATCGTGCGTCACCATGACGCAGGTCACGCCGACGCGCTCAAGGATATCCACCACTTCAAGCTGCATCCGGTCGCGTAATTTTTTATCCAGCGCGCCCATCGGTTCATCCAACAAGAGCAGCTTAGGACGTTTCGCCAGGCTGCGCGCCAGGGCCACGCGCTGACGCTGACCGCCGGAAAGCTGATGCGGCTTACGTTTTGCAAACTCCTGCATGTGCACCAGACCCAGCATCTCATTGACGCGGCTGGTAATCTCCGCCTTCGGCAGTTTGTCCTGCTTCAGACCAAAAGCGATGTTCTGCTCTACCGTCATATGCGGAAACAACGCATAGGACTGAAACATCATATTAATCGGACGCTGATACGGCGGAACATGCGCCAGATCGACGCCGTCGAGCATAATTTGCCCGCTGCTCGGCGGTTCAAAACCTGCCAGCATCCGTAGCAGAGTCGATTTTCCACAACCTGACGCGCCCAGCAGGGCAAAAATCTCGCCTTTATAGATAGTCAGACTGACATCATCGACAGCATGTTGCCCGTCGAATGACTTCGTCAGGTTGCGAATTTCCAGAAGCGGCGTCAGCGCTTTACGGGTTTTCACCTGCGGGCGGTGGGGGACATCATTCACAAGGCGCTCTCCGGCATAACACAATCAAACGATACAAACGGTGGAATGCCCGATAGCGCACGCTTATCAGGCCATACCGTTAATCAATTACTTACCGCTTTTCACCTTCGTCCATGCGCGGGTGCGGACGCGATCAATCTTCGGCTCCTGCACTTTCAGGGTAAACAACTTGGCCCGCACATCCGCCGGCGGATAAATTCCCGGGTTATCGCGCACCTGCTGGCTGACCAGCGCCGTCGCCTCTTTATTCGCATTGGCGTAGAAAACGTGATCGGAAATATGGGCAATCACATCAGGGCGCAGCAGATAATTAAGGAACTGGTAGGCCTCGTCTTTATTTTTGGCGTCAGCCGGCATGGCAAACACATCAAAAAACGCCATTGCCCCCTCTTTGGGGATCGAGAAAGAGATATTGACGCCATTTTTCGCCTCTTTCGCCCGGTTAGCGGCCTGCCAGACATCGCCCGCCCAGCCGATGGCCACACAGGTATCGCCATTAGCCAGATCGTTAATGTATTGCGAGGAGTGGAAATAGCGAATGTTTGGCCGTAGCTTCAACAACAGATCGGTTGCCGGGCCGGTGTAGTCATCCGCTTTGCTGCTATTCGGATCTTTACCCAGATAATTCAGCACGGTGGCAAAAATTTCTTCAGGCGCATCAAGGAAAGAGACGCCGCAGCTTTTTAGCTTCTCCAGATTTTCCGGCTTGAGGACTAAATCCCAGCTATTCACTGGCGCATCATCCCCCAGCACCGCTTTCACTTTATCAACGTTATAGCCAATGCCCGTCGTGGCCCACATATAGGGCATGGCGTATTTGTTGTCAGGATCGTGCTTCGCTACCAGTTTCAGCAGTTCAGGATCGAGGTTTTTCCAGCCGGGAAGTTTGCTTTTATCCAGCGGCTGAAAAACGCCCGCGGTGAGCTGGCGCTCAAGAAAACTGGCCGATGGCACCACCAGATCGAACCCGGTGCTGCCTGCCATTAACTTGCCTTCCAGCACTTCGTTAGAGTCAAAGACATCATAGATAACGTTAATCCCGGTCTCTTTTTCAAAGTTCGCCACCGTGTCCGGCGCGATATAATCTGACCAGTTATAAATGTGCAGCGTTTTTTGTTCGGCAGCGAGCGTGCCGACAGAGACGACCATCAGAGCACCCGCAACCAGACCCGATAGCCATTTTTTCTTTAAGGCGGTCATCATCGCTTTCCTTCTGAAATCCGTTAACAAATGAACCCATTAGGCGTGGTTTAAAACATGCCTGAAATGTGCATACCTTTTCATTTGATACAAATGAAGAAGAGAGGTCGCCCTCCCTGCCATCAAGCTCGCTATAGAAGCTTCGCAAGAATAACTTTAGCTAAGGTTTGAGGCTATAGCCCAGATTAAAAAACGCCTTTTATCAATTTTTTATGCAGGTTTTGTCTATGTGATAAAGCGAAATGGTCAGAAAGGAGGTGAATAATTCTTTAAATAAAGGTTAATAGCAGCATAAAAAAACGTAAACAGCAGCCGCGCTGGCAGCGACTGCCTGATTATCGGAAGGGATTAGTGAAGAAAATGGTCAACCGCGCTGGTTTTTTGCGCGTCTTCTTCCGCGTTAAACAGAAGCTGATGCGCCCCGGCCTCAAGGATCACCATAGAAATCTGCTCTTCACTTTGGCGAACAAACCATTCGAACTGTTCGTAGGTGACGCCTTGCATAACGGATAAAGACTGGCACACAACCAGTTTTGGCAGATTATCATCCTGCATATCGAGAAAGGCTTTTACCGTCAACGAACTGGCGTTGATAGCAGAGAGATCGGCCGCCAGCGGCAGCAACGCGGAAGGCCTGACCTCCGCCATCGCGGAAAAAAGAATGGTGTTGTCCACCAAATCGATTTTAGCATCGTAGACGCCGTCAAAATTCTGCATATGCGGCAAATGCAGCGCCTGGCAGGTATCACATTCGAAGAAATTCATGCCCAGGTCGTCGAGCCATTGACGCAACGTATCCAGAGTGGGAACGACCAGTGATATCATAATAATGTGCTACCTCTTACGATGACGATGAAAAAATTACCGGCACAGCTTACGCAAAAAGCGTGCTTCGTACTACGGCGGAATCCACGATTGCGATTAGCCGCCGATTTTAAGGCAAAATTCAGGCGTAGCGTGACGTTCTATCCACTGAATCATTCGCCCCGCGATATCCACGCCCGTAGTCTTTTCGATACCTTCCAGTCCCGGCGAGGCATTCACCTCCATCACCAGCGGCCCGCGCGCGGCGCGTAAAATATCGACGCCCGCCACATCCAGCCCCAGCGTCTGTGCGGCTTTGATGGCGATATCCCGTTCACGGGGCGTGATCGTCGCGATGCTGGCCACCCCGCCGCGATGAAGATTGGAGCGAAAATCACCGGCTTTCGCGCACCGCTCAATCGCCGCCACAACCTCATTGCCGACGACCAGACAACGAATATCGCATCCTTTAGCTTCGCCAATGTATTCCTGAACCAGGATATGGGCATTCAGCCCCCGAAACGCATCAATAACGCTTTCAGCAGCCTGACGCGTCTCCGCCAATACCACGCCGATCCCTTGCGTGCCTTCTACCAGCTTCACGACCAGCGGCGCCCCGCCAACCATCTTAATAAGATCGCTGGTATCATCCGGCGAATGGGCGATCCCGGTAATGGGAAGATCGATCCCCTGGCGCGCCAGAAGTTGTAGCGATCGCAGCTTATCGCGCGCGCGGGTAATGGCGACGGATTCATTCAGCGGATAGCTACCCAGTAGCTCAAACTGACGTAGCGCAGCGGTACCATAAAAGGTAATGGCCGAACCAATACGGGGAATAACGGCGTCAAAATGAGGCAGACGACGCCCCTTGTAATGGATCGACGACGCAGCCGGATTAATATTCATATAGCAGGAAAGAGGATCGAGTATCTCGACCAGATGGCCGCGCCGCATCGCCGCTTCGCGCAGACGTTTGCAAGAATAGAGCGTTCCATCCCTGGACAATATGGCAATTTTCACCCTGCACCTCGCTGAAAACCCTGAAAAGCCCGCGTATCATACACTGGCCCGCAGGTTTTAGCGCGTCGCCCAGCCCTGTTTATGCAAATATTCAAGGATAAATGGGCGATTTTCTTTAATCAGGGTGCGACGGATATGATCGCTCCAGGTATCGCGTCGCGTATTACTGCCGCGGGTCAGATAATACTCAGCCAACTGCTCGTCATAGCGCGCCAGCAGCTTTTCATCAAGCGGTTGATACTGGTTCTCATGAACCACAAGCTCGGCAGGCAGGCGCGGCTTCAGATCCGGATTATCCGCAGGCCATCCCAAACACAGGCCAAAGAGCGGCAATACATGCTTCGGCAATTTTAACAGTTCGGTAACAGACTCAATATTGTTACGGATGCCGCCGATATACACGCCGCCTAATCCCAGTGATTCCGCCGCCGTCAACGCATTTTGCCCCATCATCGCCGTATCGACGACACCGAGCAGCAGTTGTTCGGCAAGCCCCAACTGCGCGTCAGGACAGATCTGCAAATGACGATTAAAATCGGCGCAAAATACCCAGAACTCAGCGGCCTGCGCCACATGCTTTTGCCCGCCCGTCAGGGGCACTAACGCCTCGCGCAGCGCCCGATCGGTAATACGGATAATAGAGCTGCACTGTAAAAAACTGGAACTGGACGTGCTGCGCGCGGCGGCAATAATGGCCTCTCGCTGCGCGTCAGTCACGGGTTCATCGGTGAAATGGCGAATAGAACGATGGCCACAAAGAAGTTCAATGGTCGGACTCATTATGCTTTTCTCTATCTGAACGGGAAGAAATGTCGGGTGGACGTTTCATCAACTGCGGCGCCAGTAACTGCGCAATACGCCACATCATCGCCACCGCGGCGGGGAGGATCAACACGACGCCGAGGAAAACCATCAATACGCCAGCCAGCGGCGTATTGAACGGCGCGGGCAGCGTAAGGTAATGATTAAGCGATAGCAGAGCAAGCGCCAGCAAAATCATACCGAGGCATTCCAGTATCAGTACGCTTTTGGGTAACACGCCAATCGTGCGCATATCAAGCCTCCCGGTTAACTGACGCACAGTGTAGAACGTTCTGGTCCGGCGTGCTTAACAGATATAGCCCTGGGTTATCAAAGGAACAGGCGTAACCTGCTTTTCATCTGCCGTAAATCGCGGCATGATAACACCTGTTCGCCGTCTGGCTTTATGTTCGAGGAGAGATATGTTTACTGTTATTTTTGGCCGCCCAGGGTGCCCTTATTGCGTGCGTGCAAAAGAGTTGGCGGAAAAACTGAGCAAAGAACGCGACGATTTCAACTACCGCTATATTGATATCCATGCTGAAGGCATTACTAAAGCGGATTTGGAAAAAACCGTAGGTAAACCTGTAGAAACCGTACCGCAGATTTTTGTCGATCAAAAACATATCGGCGGCTGTACGGATTTTGAAGCATGGGCAAAAGAAAATCTGAATCTTTTCGCCTGATTGCTCTGGCAACGCCCTCTACCGGAGGGCGCTATCGGCGTTTTTTTCGCCGGTGGCTAAACAGGCTGCTAATAAACAAATAGCAGAGCGCGCCTAACGCACACCAGAATACGGCGCTAAATAACCACGCCAGTTCTTGCCAAAACGATCGGGTAGGCATAAATACCACGCGCATTAACACCAGGCAAAACGGCGCCGCCAGCATCGCCCCGATCAGCGGTCGGATCACCTCGCGTCGGTGAGAACAAAAACTGGCCACCGCACCAGGCAACGTAAAAAATAACAGTCCAATCTCAGGATGCCCTGCCGCGCGAAAAGCGCCTTGTACATGCATAGTTAATGAAAGACACACCACAATAAAGAGTACAAAGCAGCAGACAACGCTTGCCCACCCGTGTTTATGTTTCAATCGTTCCTCCTGACACTCTCTATCGAACACGCTTTCCGCCGTGAGGCATCCAGTCAGATAAAGTCATGTGGCATTCCATGCCAAAAACACACCTGCACGATTCTTATAGCCGTTAGTACGCAATAAGATTAAACTAGCAGGATATATTGTTGTGTTGTTTTTATTTGGATGCTGTATGCAATACGATTGCACCCTTAATTCATGATAAAAACAGTAGCGTAAATTACCATTTCTTTCAACAGCTTACTCGTAAACAAGAAGTTAGTCTCCGTGAATATAAACGTCGCAGATTTGTTAAATGGGAATTACATCCTGTTATTATTTGTGGTCCTGGCTCTTGGCCTGTGTCTTGGCAAGTTACGTCTGGGTTCAGTCCAACTTGGTAATTCCATTGGCGTTTTAGTGGTCTCTCTATTATTAGGGCAGCAACACTTCAGTATTAACACCGACGCGCTAAATCTGGGATTTATGCTGTTTATTTTTTGTGTCGGCGTCGAGGCTGGCCCCAACTTTTTTTCGATTTTTTTTCGCGACGGTAAAAACTATCTGATGCTTGCCCTGGTCATGGTCGGTAGCGCTCTGCTAATCGCCTTAGGCCTTGGTAAGCTATTCGGCTGGGATATCGGCCTGACGGCCGGTATGCTGGCCGGTTCAATGACATCCACGCCCGTGCTGGTTGGCGCAGGCGATACCCTGCGACATTCCGGCATCGCCAGCACCCAACTCTCCTCCGCTCTTGATAATCTGAGCCTGGGCTATGCCCTGACCTATCTGATTGGGTTGGTCAGTCTGATCGTGGGCGCGCGCTACTTGCCTAAACTGCAGCATCAGGATTTGCAAACCAGCGCCCAGCAAATTGCTCGCGAGCGCGGTCTGGATACCGATGCTAATCGCAAGGTTTATTTGCCGGTTATCCGCGCCTATCGGGTTGGTCCGGAACTGGTGGCCTGGACTGATGGTAAAAACCTGCGCGAGCTGGGTATTTACCGCCAGACAGGCTGCTATATCGAACGTATTCGTCGTAACGGTATTCTGGCGAACCCGGATGGCGATGCGGTGCTGCAAATGGGCGATGAGATTGCGCTGGTCGGCTATCCGGACGCGCACGCCAGGCTCGATCCCAGCTTCCGTAATGGTAAGGAAGTGTTTGATCGCGATCTGCTTGATATGCGCATCGTAACGGAAGAAATTGTGGTGAAAAACCACAATGCGGTCGGTCGCCGCCTCGCTCAGCTCAAGCTGACCGATCATGGCTGCTTCCTTAACCGCGTCATCCGCAGCCAGATCGAAATGCCTATCGACGATAACGTCGTGCTGAATAAAGGCGACGTGTTACAGGTGAGCGGCGACGCCAGACGCGTAAAAACCATTGCCGATCGCATTGGTTTTATTTCAATCCATAGTCAGGTGACGGACCTGCTCGCCTTCTGCGCTTTTTTTATCATCGGGTTAATGATCGGGATGATTACCTTCCAGTTCAGCAATTTTAGTTTCGGCATCGGCAACGCGGCCGGATTGCTGTTCGCCGGGATCATGCTCGGTTTCCTGCGCGCTAACCATCCTACCTTTGGTTATATTCCGCAGGGCGCGCTTAATATGGTGAAAGAATTCGGCTTGATGGTGTTTATGGCAGGCGTTGGTTTAAGCGCCGGCAGCGGTATCAGTAACGGTCTGGGCGCGGTCGGCGGACAAATGCTGATCGCCGGGCTTGTCGTCAGCCTGGTACCGGTGGTGATCTGCTTCTTGTTTGGCGCTTATGTGCTGCGCATGAACCGGGCGCTGCTGTTCGGCGCCATGATGGGCGCGCGTACCTGCGCCCCGGCGATGGAAATCATTAGCGATACGGCGCGCAGTAATATTCCAGCGCTGGGTTATGCGGGGACTTACGCCATCGCCAACGTTCTGCTAACGCTGGCGGGGACGCTTATTGTCATCATCTGGCCGGGGTTAGGATAAAACTGAAGTTTGCCTTTAAGTGAAAAAATTTTGCCAATAGGTCGAACTTTTCGTTAAAGCATCAGTCATACCTATTGCCACTGCTTTTCTTTGATGTCCCCATTTTGTGGAGCCCATCAACCCCGCCATTTCGGTTCAAGGTTGGTGGGTTTTTTGTTGCCTGACGCAGAGTGACACGACATTGACGCTCCGGCGATTCGCTTTACCATCTGTAAAATCGCTTCACGCGCCAGCGGCGTTCGATCCGTTACAAAATGCAGCGTCATCCCCTCGATAAACGCATCCAGCGCGCGGGCGGTCTGCGCGTCAAACCACTGCGCCAGCGTATTCTGGCTACGCTGCATCCAGTTTTGCATGACTATTTTTAACGCTGGCTTATCGCTGGCATAGGCATATAACTGATACATTAACGCCATATTATCCGGCGTCGTAACCTGCGAGCCGTAAATCATTTCCGTTATCGCCTGGCACGCCCCCTCCGCATCCGTCACCTGCGCAAAAAAATCCTGGTATTGACGCGACATGTTCTCGGTGAAAAGTGTAAAAGCTTCACTCAATAACGCATCCATACCGGCAAAATAGTAGGTCATCGAGCCAAGCGGCACCTGAGCGATAGCGGCGATTTTCCGGTGCGTCACGGCATGAACGCCATAGGTCTTTACCGCTTCCAGTGTGGCCTGAATTATTTTTTCCCGTCGCTTAGGATCATTGGCGCGTCTTACGGCATTTTCTTTCATGATGAGTTCCACATCTCATTCAGGATGCAGGCGATAGTAGCCTGCCGCTTACGCTGAAAAAACAGACAGTAAAAACTGTCTGCACAACGAAGTATGACGACGATATGTACAAATGTACACAAGCTTGCTAATGTTTACCTCTCGCTTCTATTTTCTGGCCTGACGCTATGACCGTCCTCTCCTCACGTAACGCCTTAAAACGCCGTACCTGGGCGCTGTTTATGTTCTTCTTTTTACCCGGACTGCTGATGGCCTCCTGGGCAACCCGAACGCCTGCTATTCGGGATATTCTTTCCGTCTCTACCGCGGAAATGGGGGCGGTCTTATTCGGGCTTTCTATCGGTTCAATGAGCGGTATTCTTTGTTCCGCCTGGCTGGTGAAACGATTTGGCACCCGGAAGGTTATTCGCACGACGATGACCTGCGCAGTAACCGGGATGGTTATTCTTAGCGTCGCGCTGTGGTGCGCCTCGCCGCTGATTTTTGCCCTTGGATTAGCCGTTTTCGGCGCCAGTTTTGGCGCAGCCGAAGTGGCGATTAATGTCGAAGGCGCGGCGGTCGAACGCGAGCTGAATAAAACCGTTCTGCCGATGATGCATGGTTTCTACAGTTTCGGCACGCTGGCGGGCGCTGGTGTCGGCATGGCGTTAACCGCATTAAGCGTCCCGGCTAACATCCATATCATCCTCGCGGCTGCCGTGGCGATCGCGCCCATTTTTATCGCCATTCGGGCGATCCCTGACGGTACGGGTAAAAACGCATCGGAAGATGCTCACCTTCAGGAAAAAGGATTACCTTTTTATCGGGACATCCAGCTTTTGCTTATTGGCGTGGTGGTGCTGGCAATGGCATTCGCCGAAGGCTCTGCGAATGACTGGCTGCCGCTACTGATGGTAGACGGACACGGTTTTAGCCCAACCTCCGGCTCTCTGATCTACGCCGGTTTCACGCTTGGTATGACCGTTGGCCGCTTTACCGGCGGCTGGTTTATTGACCGCTATAGCCGGGTGACGGTTGTTCGCGCCAGCGCGTTGATGGGAGCGCTGGGCATTGGCCTGATTATTTTTGTCGATAGCGACTGGGTCGCCGGCGTCTCGGTCATTCTTTGGGGCTTAGGCGCTTCGCTCGGCTTCCCGCTGACCATTTCCGCCGCCAGCGATACCGGTCCCGACGCGCCGACGCGCGTGAGCGTTGTCGCCACGACCGGCTATCTGGCGTTTTTGGTCGGGCCGCCGCTGTTGGGCTATCTGGGAGAGCATTATGGATTACGCAGCGCCATGATGGTTGTGCTGGCGCTGGTTATTCTGGCGGCGCTGGTGGCGAAGGCCGTCGCCAAACCTGTATCGACTCCGCAACCGGTGATGGAGCATAACGCATGAGTATCAAATTAATCGCCGTCGACATGGACGGCACTTTTCTGAGCGATCAAAAAACCTATAACCGTGACCGGTTTATGGCGCAGTACCAACAAATGAAGCGGCAAGGCATTCGCTTTGTCGTGGCCAGCGGCAACCAGTATTACCAGTTAATCTCGTTCTTTCCGGAAATTGCGCACGAAATCGCTTTTGTCGCGGAAAACGGCGGTTGGGTGGTCAGCGAAGGAGAGGATATTTTTAACGGCGAGCTGACAAAAGCCGACTTCCAGACGGTTGTCGAACACCTGCTCACACGCGCCGATGTGGAGATTATCGCCTGTGGAAAAAACAGCGCCTATACGCTGAAACGGTACAACGATGCGTTAAAAGCCGTTGCGGCAATGTATTATCATCGTCTGGAGTTTGTGGATAATTTTAATAACATCAACGATGTCTTTTTCAAATTCGGCCTTAATATTACCGATGAACGGATACCGGAAGTACAGGCGGCGCTGCACGACGCCATTGGCGATATCATGGTCCCCGTTCATACCGGCTATGGCAGTATTGATTTAATAATTCCCGGCGTGCATAAAGCCAACGGCCTGCGTCTGTTACAGCAGCGCTGGGGCATTCATGATAGTGAAGTGGTGGTATTCGGCGACGGCGGCAACGATATTGAGATGCTGCGTCAGGCCGGGTTTAGTTTTGCCATGTCGCACGCCAGCGAAGCGGTCGCGGCGGCGGCGAAATACCGCGCCGGATCGAACAACCAGGAAGGCGTGCTGGATATCATCGACAGCGTATTAAACAACGAGCCGCCGCTTAACATCTAGCGGATGCCTCTCTATGCCTGATAACAGAAAGCTTATCAGGCGTAGCCGCTCTCTCAGACTGTTTGCAAATTCCCCGTCCGCTTATCTTTTAAGAAGACCAGCATCAGCAGTAGCCAAAGAATACCGTTTGCCAGATTAAACAGGCTAAATAGCCCATTGCCGCCGCTTAACCAGGCGTGTTTACTGACTTCAATGCCAACGGTAAAAATCAGCATTTGTAGCATTCCCATCGCCGCCGAGACCGTTCCTTTACTCATATCGCTGGAAAAGAGCGTCAGACGCACCAGTCCGGCATTCGCCAGCCCAATGCCAAAAGCGTATACGCTTAATCCCGCCGTCATCCATAAATAAGCATGGGATGAAACCACCGTCGCCGCCGCGGCGATGATCAGCCCCGCGACGATAGGCCAGCCGCCCATCACGATCAGCGAGCGAACCGTACGTCGGGAGGTTAAACGCGCCAACACCAGATTACCGGCAATGAGCGCGCCAAAAACGGGCACCTGCAGCAGACCATATTCATAGCTGCTGAGCTGTTCGCCGCTAATGATGATAATCGGCGACTGCGCAATCCAGGCCAACAGCGGCAGGCTGACAAATCCCAGCGCTAACGCCCCTGCGACGAACCGCCGGTTTTTTATCACCAGCCGATAGTCACGGCCCAGCGCCTTAAATGACAACGTTTCGCCCCGCCGCGTGGCGGTCTCCGGCATTGCGCGCTGTAGCCCGAAAAAGGCGATAGCGGCCAGTGCGGCAAATAAAATAAACATCCCCTCCCACGGCAGAACATGCACCCATGCCGCCCCAACCAGTGGTCCCAGTAGCGGCGCGATTAACGCCACGTTCGCCATCAGCGCGGTAATTTTTATACACACCGCCTCCTCAAAGGATTCCTGAATCGCGGCATACCCTACAGCGCCGATAAAACACAGGCTAATCCCTTGCAAAAAACGCAGGAAGGTAAATTGTTCGATGTTTTTCGCCAGTAACGTCGCCAGGCAGGTGACAATAAACCACACGACGCCCGCCAGCATCACGGGACGACGGCCAATCCGGTCAGACAACGGGCCAAGCAGCCACTGTAAGAACATACCGCCCGCCAGATAAGCGGTCATGGACGTCGGAACCCAGTCCAGGCCCGCCTGATACTGCTCAACCACCGCCAGCATACCCGGCTGGATCATGTCGTTGCCAATATAAGTAGAAAATTCGTACAGCACCAGACAGAGAGGAAAAAGCAGCGCCTGACGTCCCAGCCTGCCGCCTGATTGTAAACGATTCTGCATACCATCTCTTCGCCAATAAAAACCGCGCAGAGTGTAATGAAAGTCGGGGAACTGAGATAGCGAATTATGAGGCTGCAAGGGAAATAGCGCACATTTTTACAGAAAGCCGCTTAGCGCTTGCGTACTTTAAGGTTAATTTAAGTTTGCGCCGTTATCATCGACATTATTTTATGCCATTGTCTTAAATCTCTTCATGTTGCCGCCAAATAAGACAATACTGCTTTTCCTCCCTGTTACGCTGCATTTATGCTCAGTTTGCACGGGGATGAGCTGGCTATCCCTTTTGATTTCATTGCTCCGAGCCTGGATGTTATGCTGGAAAACCTTAACAACTCGCTGTTTTATTTTATTAACGCCACGCCTGATTCCGCGCAGTGGATAATTTCGCTCGCTATCTTTATCGCCAAAGATGTCATCAACATCGTCCCGCTCTTAGCCGTGGTACTCTGGCTGTGGGGGCCCCGCGATCGGGTCTGCGCCCAGCGCCAGCTGATCGTTAAAATCGGCATCGCGCTGATTATCAGTCTGGCGGTCTCCTGGACAATGGGACACCTTTTCCCGCACGACCGTCCGTTTGTCGATCATATCGGCTATAACTTCCTGCATCATGCCGCCGATGACTCGTTCCCCAGCGATCACGGTACGGTGATTTTTACCTTTGCGCTGGCGTTTTTGTTCTGGCACCGCCTCTGGTCAGGCATCGTGATGATGGCGATAGCCATGACCATCGCCTGGTCGCGCGTCTATCTCGGCGTACACTGGCCGTTAGATATGATTGGCGCGCTGCTGGTAGCGATGCTTGGCTGCCTGAGCGCACAGCTGATCTGGCAATGGTACGGCGCGCCGCTCTACCAGGCGCTGCAACGTTGTTACCGTTTCTGTTTCGCATTGCCCATTCGAAAAGGCTGGGTACGTGACTAAATAGCGAAAAAAAGAGTAATATTAAGCGCTCTGTATGGTGCGGAGCGCTTATTTAACTCTCCAGGGGAACTATGGAAACGCGACGCGACGAGCGTATTGGTCAATTGCTGCAGGCCTTAAAACGCAGCGATAAACTTCATCTTAAAGAAGCCGCGACCCTGTTGGGCGTCTCTGAAATGACCATTCGTCGCGACCTGAACCATAAAAGCGCGCCTGTCGTATTGCTGGGCGGCTATATCGTACTGGAGCCCCGCAGCGCCAGTCATTATCTGTTAAGCGATCAAAAATCTCGTCTGGTGGAAGAAAAACGCCGAGCCGCTCAGTTGGCTGCGGGCCTGGTACAAGCGCATCAGACGGTATTTATTGACTGCGGCACCACCACGCCGTGGATCATTGAAGCCATTGATAATGACCTTCCCTTTACGGCGGTGTGCTATTCACTTAATACCTTTCTGGCGCTGCAGGACAAACCCCATTGCCGCGCCATCCTGAGCGGCGGGGAGTTTCACGCCAGCAACGCCATTTTCAAGCCGCTTGATTTCCATGAAACGTTAAACAATATTTGTCCGGATATCGCGTTTTATTCCGCCGCCGGCGTTCATACCAGTAAAGGCGCTACCTGCTTTAATCTGGAAGAGCTGCCGGTAAAACATTGGGCAATGACAATGGCACAGAGCCATGTACTGGTGGTGGATCACAGTAAATTCGGCAAGGTACGTCCGGCGCGGATGGGGGAATTATCACGCTTTGATACGATTATCAGCGACCGCCGTCCCGATGAGGCCTTTGTGGCCTACGCTAAAGCGCAACAAATTACTCTGATGTATTAACCGCCCGTTGCCGGATGCGACGCGCACCCGGCAATGGGGTTATTTTACGAGAACCAACTGCCAAACCACTGATGGAGTTTCATCAGCACAAAATCCCACATCCGGCTGAAAAATCCCCCCTCCTCGACGTTTTCCATCACCATTAACGGGCGTTGCTCAATGGATTTTCCGTTAAGCTGGAAATCGATGGTGCCGACAACCTGCCCTTTCTTCAACGGCGCCGTGAGCTGTGGTTCGTTCAACGTAAAGCTGGCCTTCAGGTTTTTAAGCTGCCCACGCGGAATCGTCACAGACCCCGCATCGCCCGCCCCCAAATTGACCTCACGCTTATCGCCAAACCAGACCCGTTGCGTCACGAATGTCGCGTCAGGTTTAATCGGCGTGACCGTTTCAAAGAAACGGAAACCCCAGGTCAGCAGTTTTTCTGACTCATTAAAACGAATACGGTCCGTTTTCGCCCCCAGCACGACAGAGATCAGGCGCATATCGCCCTGGGTGGCGGAGGCGACAAGGTTATATCCAGCCCCTGCCGTTGTCCCCGTTTTCATGCCGTCGACATGCAGATTGGTGCTCCACAACAGGCGGTTGCGGTTCGGTTGACGAATATTATTAAAAGTAAATTCTTTCTCTTTATGAATGGCGTATTCGTCAGGCACATCGTGAATCAAGGCCTTGCCGAGCAACGCCATATCGCGAGCGGTACTGAACTGCCCTGGCGCATCAAGACCGTGTACCGTCTGGAAGGTTGTATTCGTTAATCCCAGTCGTTTCGCATAAGCGTTCATCAGGCCGATAAAGGACTCCTGGCTTCCGGCGACGTAGTCGGCAAGCGCGATACAGGCATCATTACCTGACTGAATGATGATGCCTTTATTAAGATCCGCAACCGACACCTGATCGCCTGGCTTCAGAAACATCACCGACGACCCACGTAGCGCCGGGTTCCCCGTCGCCCAGGCATCTTTGCCCACCGTCACCATATCGGTCAGCTTGATTTTCCCTGCCTTCAGCGCCTGGCCCACCACGTAGCTGGTCATAATTTTTGTCAAACTGGCAGGGTCGAGTTTCTCATCGGCGTTGCCTTCCGCCAGTACTTTACCGCTGGCGTAATCCATTAAGATCCAGGCTCGCGCATCAACGCCCGGCGGCGCGATCGTTTGTTCCTCTGCCTTTACAGGCGAAGCGAAAAGGAATAAGAGAACCGAACCTGCCGCGAGGCTACGAAGGGAAGAAGCGTATTGCGTCATAGTACCACCCGAGTATCCATTCCAAAAACACACGTCACACCACCGTGTAATAAGTGCGGTGAGTAATAACGCACTCACGACGTTAAAGAAACCGTAACTTGGTAAAGTTTTTAAAGTTTATGCAATAACATCCCGTTACGCTTCCTTCATAACGATTTTTTTACAGACCATTGTGTAAATGTTAGGTTTATCTCACGGTAGGCCGATTACTGTCATCATCCTGATAAAACAGAAGGGGTTAATATGATTACGCTGTGGGGCCGGAACAACTCGACTAATGTTAAAAAAGTGTTGTGGACGCTTGAAGAGCTGGAACTGCCATACGATCAAATTCTGGCAGGCGGAAAATACGGCGTTAACCAGGATGCCGACTATCTGGCGATGAATCCTAATGGGCTGGTGCCGCTGCTTAAAGATGATGAAACCGACCTGTTATTGTGGGAATCCAATGCCATTGTCCGCTATCTGGCGGCGCAATACGGCCAGAACCGGCTATGGGTTGATAATCCGGCGCGGCGTGCGGAGGGCGAAAAATGGATGGACTGGGCGAATCAAACGTTAAGCCCGGCGCACCGTGTGATCCTGATGGGACTGGTCAGAACCCCGCCGGAAAAACGCGACCAGGCGGCAATTGAAGCCGGTATCGAAAAGTGTGATGGCCTGTTTGCGCTTCTTGATGATGCTCTGGCCCACCAGCCGTGGTTTTCCGGGGATAACTTTGGCACCGGCGATATCGCTATTGCGCCTTTCGTCTATAACCTGCTGAACGTGGATCTGAAATGGACGCCGCGCCCGAATCTGGAGCGCTGGTATCAGCAGCTTACCGAGCGCCCTGCTTTTCGCAAAGTGGTGATGATCCCGGTGACCTAACGCGTGGCTGCAGGACTTACCTTGAGTAACTGCCCGTCGGACTCATCGGTTAACACATATAAGTAGCCGTCAGGTCCGACACGCACATCCCGAATACGCTGCTTTCTGTCACCCAGAATACGGCCTTCTTCCGTCACCGTATTGCCATCGACGCGCATCACAATGACCTCTTTATCTTTTAGCGCGCCGATAAACAGTTTGTGCCGCCACGGCGCAAAAACGTCGCTGGCATAAAAAGCCATCCCGCTGATCGCCGGAGAATCCTTCCAGTAGTAAACCGGTTGCTCCGTTCCCTCGACAATTTCACCTTTGGCTTCCGGCACTTTCAGACCACTATAGTTGACGCCCCATGTGGCCAGCGGCCAGCCATAATTTTTGCCTTTTTCCGGGATGTTAATTTCATCGCCGCCGCGCGGACCGTGTTCATGCAGCCATAGCGCGCCGCTCCAGGGATTGATGGCCAGCCCCTGCGGATTACGAATACCGTAAGACCAGATTTCCGGACGCGCGCCCGCCTGATGCACAAACGGATTATCCGGCGGAATTTCGCCCTGCCCGGTCAGGCGCACCAGCTTACCCTGTAATTTATCCAAATCCTGCGCGGTAGCGCGCTGGTTATTTTCACCCAGGGCAATAAAAAGAAACCCTTGCGCATCGAATACCATACGTCCGCCGAAATGGTTGCCGGTAGACAGCTTAGGCATCTGGCGAAACACGGTACGAAAATGCTCCAGACGCTGAAGATCGTCGCTCAGCCGTCCAAAACCGACTGCCGTACCGGCGTTTCCTTCGCGGTCAGCTTCAGCATAGCTCAGCCAGACGCGGCGCGACTGGGCAAAGTCAGGCGCCAGCACGACGTCCAGCAAACCTCCCTGCCCGTTTGCCCACACTTTCGGTACGCCAGCCAGCGGATCGGAAAGTCCCCGCCCCGCCTGCCAGTGGCGCAGTTGTCCCCCTTTCAGGGTAATGAGCATTCCACGGTTATCCGGCAAAAAAGCCAGCGACCACGGGTGATCGAGTCGGGTTTGCAGCACCTCAACGTTCACCGGCGCAAGATTGGCGTTCGCCCATGAAGAGAAAAGAGAGAATGAAACTATCGCGAGAAGTATTCGACGCATACCGCCTCCTTCAGGGCTCTGCGTTAAAGCGTAGTCAGCATCGCAAGAGGTCGGTTTATTTTTACAAAACATTAAGCGGAGCGGTCCGGTAAAAAGGGGGAGTCGCCTCCCCCTTATTCAGACCTGTGTAAGCGGTGAATGTGCTTTCAGACTCTGAATACTCAGCGTCAAAGTTGTCAGACAGTTTTCAAGTTTATCTGCGTTGACGGCAATAAAGGTCGGACAATCATGGTGTCCGCTCATTAAACAAACGGCGGCGGCTGCAAGCGCGCCTTCGGCACGGCGCAGCGCGTTCCACTCTTCCTGATCGAGATGCAGTCCCTGCCGTAAAGCGTGATCGTGGAGCTCGCGATTCAGTTCAAAAAAATTGTCACGCAGAGTGTCACTTTCGCTGACTGACATATACCCCTTCGCTTTTCGCAATTGCAGATAAGCGGCAAGATCGATACGCGCGTTTATCAGCTTGTTGAGAAGATCGGTTCTCAGTCTGTCAACGACCATACCTTTTTCCTCCTCTTTTCTACCAGGGTTCAACTTAATAGTATGGTCGTTTTTTAGACAAAGGGGTGTCAGAGATCAAGAATTTTCTTAGAATTGCCCTTTTTCACCTTTTGCTGATAACCACAACGGTTGATGCCGCCGCTCCTGATGAGATTGCGATACAATTTTTGTTCGGATATCTGTAGAATCCCTGCCCTGACCATTCCAATAAATGAACACTTTTTAAGCTATGAGTAATGTAACCCACCAGCCAAAGATCGGCTTCGTTTCCCTGGGCTGTCCGAAAAACCTCGTTGATTCGGAACGCATCCTGACTGAACTGCGTACCGAAGGCTATGACGTTGTGCCACGCTATGACGATGCGGATATGGTTATCGTTAATACCTGTGGCTTTATTGACAGCGCGGTACAAGAGTCGCTGGAAGCCATTGGCGAAGCGCTGAACGAAAACGGTAAGGTAATCGTCACCGGCTGCCTGGGCGCAAAAGAAGATCAGATCCGCGAAGTGCATCCGAAAGTACTGGAAATCACCGGGCCGCATAGCTATGAGCAAGTTCTGCAGCACGTACATCATTACGTACCGAAGCCGAAGCACAATCCATTTTTAAGCCTCGTACCGGAACAGGGTGTAAAACTGACGCCGCGCCATTATGCGTATCTGAAAATTTCTGAAGGCTGTAATCACCGCTGCACGTTCTGCATCATCCCGTCGATGCGCGGGGATCTGGTCAGCCGTCCGATTGGCGACGTATTAAGCGAAGCGAAACGTCTGGTTGATGCCGGGGTCAAAGAGATTCTGGTGATTTCGCAAGATACCTCCGCCTACGGCGTAGATGTGAAGCACCGCACCGGATTCCATAATGGCGAACCGGTGAAAACCAGTATGGTGAGCCTGTGCGAACAGTTATCAAAACTGGGCGTCTGGACACGTCTGCACTACGTCTACCCCTACCCACACGTTGATGATGTGATTCCGCTAATGGCGGAAGGCAAAATCCTGCCTTATCTGGACATTCCGCTGCAACATGCCAGCCCGCGGATTCTTAAACTGATGAAACGTCCTGGTTCCGTTGACCGCCAGCTGGCGCGCATTAAGCAGTGGCGCGAAATCTGCCCGGAACTGACCCTACGCTCCACCTTTATTGTCGGCTTCCCCGGCGAAACGGAAGAAGACTTCCAGATGCTGCTCGACTTCCTGAAAGAGGCGCGCCTCGATCGTGTAGGCTGCTTCAAGTACAGCCCGGTGGAAGGCGCAGGCGCGAATGACCTGCCGGATCAGGTGCCGGAAGAGGTGAAAGAAGAGCGCTGGAACCGCTTTATGCAACTGCAACAGCAAATCTCCGCTGAGCGCTTGCAGGAAAAAGTGGGCCGCGAAATTCTGGTGATCGTTGATGAGGTTGACGAAGAAGGCGCTATCGGGCGTAGCATGGCGGATGCGCCGGAAATTGACGGCGCGGTCTATTTGAACGGCGAAACCAACGTCAAGCCGGGCGATATCGTGCGCGTGAAAGTGGAAAACGCCGACGAATATGATTTGTGGGGCAGTCGGGTTTAACGCCACCTCCCCCGGCGCGGGTGCCGGATGTGTTATCCCGCCTGACGAGGCCGTTCCAGGCCCGCCAGGCGTCAACGCCGCCGGGCTGGCTTACCCCTTAATCTTCGGGTCCAGCGCATCGCGCAACCCGTCGCCTAACAGGTTAAACGCCAGCACAGTCAGGAAAATCGCCACCGCCGGGAAGAGCGCTACGTGCGGCGCGATGACCATATCCGCCCGCGCTTCATTGAGCATCGCTCCCCACTCCGGCGTTGGCGGCTGCGCGCCTAATCCGAGAAATGACAGGCTTGCCGCGGAAATAATTGACGTACCGATACGCATCGTAAAGAAAACCACAATTGACGAGACCGTTCCCGGCAATATATGGCTAAACAAAATCGTCGTATCGCTGGCGCCGATACTGCGGGCAGACTCAATAAACGTCTGCTGTTTTAAGACCAGGGTATTTCCGCGCACCAGACGTGCAAACGCCGGAATAGAGAAAATCGCCACCGCAACGATCACATTAGCAATACCGCTGCCTAACACCGCCACAACGGCAATCGCCAGCAAAATGCCGGGGAAGGCGAACAGAACATCGCAAATGCGCATAATGAAACGATCCCACCAGCCTTCATAATATCCCGCCAGCAATCCCAACACCGTGCCGATTATCGCGCCGATAAATACCGCGAACACGCCCGCCGCCAGTGAGATCTGCGCCCCAACGAGAACCCGGCTAAAGATGTCTCTTCCCAGCGAGTCAACGCCAAACCAGTGCTGCAAAGAGGGGCCATTGTTCAGGCTATCGTAGTCAAAATAGTTTTCCGCATCGTAGGGCGTCAGCCAACGGGCAAAAATCGCCACCAGAATTAACGCCAGTACGAATCCCCCGGCGACCAACGCGACATGCTGGCGGCGAAAACGACGCCAGAACTCCCGCCACGGCGTGCGTATCTGGTCGGGTTTTACCACCGGCATAGCATGTAAAATCGCCTGACGGCGCCAGTTAAATAATCGCATCCTTACTTATACCTGATAGCCGGATTAATGGCGGCATAGAGGACATCCACCACTAAGTTGATAAGAATAAATTCCAGAGAAAACAGCAGCACTTCCGCCTGAATCACGGGGTAGTCGCGCATGTCGACGGAGTCGACCAGTAATCGCCCAAGCCCCGGCCAGTTAAACACTTTTTCGACGACGATCGATCCGCCAAGCAAAAAGCCAAATTGCAATCCCATCATGGTGACGACCGGGATCATCGCATTGCGCAGGCCATGTTTTAACACCACCCACGTTTCACTGACGCCTTTCGCCCGCGCGGTCCTCATGTAATCCTCGCTCAGGACATCGACAAACGAGGAGCGCGTAAAACGCGCCATGACGGATGCCACCGCCGCGCCAAGCGTCAGGGAGGGTAAAATATAATGTTGCCAGCTATCCGCCCCCACGGTCGGTAGCCAGCCCAGATCCACGGAAAAAATCTGCATTAACAACATTCCCAGCGCAAAAGCCGGAAAAGAAATGCCGGTCACGGCAAGCGTCATTCCTAACCGGTCAGGCCAGCGATTACGCCACACGGCGGCGGCGATGCCGATCGCCATGCCAAACAGCACCGCCCATATCATACTGGTTATCGTCAGCCACAGCGTCGGCAAAAAGCGGCTGGCGATCTCCTCAGAAACCGGGCGGCGGGAAACCATTGACGTCCCGAAATCGCCTTGTAAAACATGGGTGATGTAACGCCAAAACTGGACATGAAGCGGCTGATCAAGCCCCAGCTGCTGACGAACCAGCGCGATCACCTGCGCGTCGGCTTCCGGTCCGGCTATCAGCCGCGCCGGGTCGCCGGGCAACAAATGAACAAATAAAAACACCAGCACTGCCACAATCAACAGCGTAGGAATTAATCCCAGCAGGCGCTTGAGAACATAGTTAAGCATCACACGAACCTTTTACCGGATGGCGGACAACGCGCGCGCCATCCAGCCCCATCGCATTACTTACTTCAAATCCGCATCGTCAAAGCTGAAACCGGTATCCGGCATAATCCAGAAACCGGTCAAATTTTTACTGTGCGCAGAAACCAATTTCTCCACCACCAACGGTATCCAGGGCGACTCTTTCCAGATAATATCCTGCGCCTCTTTGTATAATCGTGTTTTCTCCTGCGGATCGTTAGTCTTTAAGGCCGCCGCCAAATCGCTGTCGACCTGCTTGTTGCTGTAAAAAGCGGTATTAAACTGCGTCGGCGGCCAGTTTTGTGATGCGAAGAGCGGCGATAACGCCCAGTCAGCTTCGCCCGTCGACGCCGACCAGCCGGTATAGAACATTCGCACGCCGCTCTCTTTTTGCCCTTTGCCCTCAACTTCCGCGGCGCGCTGGCCGGCGTCCATCGCGGTTATCCGGGCTTTAATGCCAATCTGCGCCAGTTGCTGTTGGGTAAACTGCAACACTTTTTGCGCGGTGCTATGGTTGTGCGATGACCACAGCGTGGTACTGAAACCGTCTGGATACCCCGCCTCTTTCAACAGTTCGCGCGCTTTAGCCGGATCATAGGGCCACGGCTGATAGCTTTGCGCATAGGCTATCGACGGCGGCACCACGCCCGTCGCCGGCGTGGCGTATCCGGCAAACGCCACTTTAACCAGCGCCTGGCGATTGATAGCGTAATTCAACGCCTCACGCACCTTAGGATTATCAAACGGCTTCTGCGTCACATTCATACTGATATAACGCTGCATAATGGACGGGCTGGCGACCAGTTCGAGGTTTTTATTTTTCGCCAGTAACGCGGCCTGCTCATAAGGGATAGGAAAAGCAAATTGCGCTTCGCCAGTTTGCAGCATCGCCGCGCGGGTATTGTTGTCAGTAACCGGACGCCAGGTAATAGAATCCAGCTTGGGTAAGCCCTGCTGCCAGTAACCGGCGAACTTTTTCACTTTGACAAAGTCGGTCTGATTCCAGGTTTCAAGCTGGTATGGACCGGTACCGACCGGATGAAAACCAATATCCTTGCCATATTTTTCCAGCGCTTGCGGCGAGATCATCGCCGTCGCCGGGTGCGCCAGAATATTAATGAAAGCGGAGAACGGCTGTTTCAGGGTAATTTTTACCGTTGCCGGGTCGACAACCTCCGTTTTTGCGATATTTTTATACAGGTTATAACGCTTGAGGTGATTATCCGGATTGCTGGCGCGATCGAGATTCGCTTTCACCGCTGCCGCATCAAAATCCGCGCCGTCCTGAAATTTCACCCCCTGCCGTAGGGTAATGGTGTAGGTCAGACCGTCATCAGAAACGGTATAGCCCTCCGCCAGGACGTTTTTTACCTTCATGTCTTTATCCAGGCCAAACAGCCCCTGATAAAATGACTTCGCCACCGCCTGCGAGAGTGTATCGTTGGCGTCATACGGATCGAGCGTGGTGAAATTAGACCCTACCGCCACCACCACATCTTTGGCCGCCAGGGCCGGAAAAGCCGCAATGGATGAGGCCAGTCCCAGCGCCGCCAGCCATTTATGCGTAATAAATTGCGTCATGTTGTTCTCCTGAAACCCTGCCTGTCTGAATGTTATAAGCGCGAGAGCGCATTATCCTGCAGCGGCCGCGCGACATAATGTCCCGGCCCGACCAACTGTAATGAAACGGCGGGCGTCTCTTCGCCACGTTTATGAATATTGCTGGGTATATCATCTGATAGCAGAACGCGCCGCGGCCGGTGTCTGGAGGGATCGGCAACCGGCACCGCCGCCATCAATTTACGCGTATAAGGATGCTGCGGATTTTCAAAAACGGCGCGCCGCGGCCCCATCTCAACAATTTGACCAAGATACATCACCGCCACGCGATGGCTAATTCGCTCCACGACCGCCATATCATGCGAAATAAACAGGTAGGCGATCCCCATTTCCCGTTGTAAATCGAGCAGTAAATTAATGATCTGTCCGCGAACGGAAACATCCAGCGCGGAGACCGCCTCATCAGCAATAATCACTTTAGGATTCAATGCCAGCGCGCGAGCTATGCAGATGCGCTGACGTTGACCGCCGGAAAACTCATGCGGATAACGCCAGGCATGTTCAGGACGTAATCCGACACGCTCAAGCAACCAGGCCACGCGCTTTGCCGCAGCGTCCCCCTGCCCCAGACCATGAATCCGTAAAGGTTCCATAATGGAATACCCCACGGTCTGGCGCGGGTCGAGCGAGGCGTAAGGGTCCTGGAAAATACATTGAATATCGCGGCGCAACGGCTGGAGTTTACCCTCAGACAGCGTGTCAATGCGCTGGCCGTTAAAGATAATCTCCCCCTGCCGGGATTCAACCAACCGCAGTAGCGCGCGTCCGGTCGTCGATTTTCCGCTACCGGACTCGCCCACCAGCGATAGCGTTTCGCCGGGCCAGAGATCGAAACTGATATTCTCAACGGCATGAACTTCACGCGTAACGCGGTTAAAGAGACCGCTACGCAGCGGGAATCGCGTCACCAGCCCCCGAACCTGGAGAATAGGCTCGCCTTCCACCACCGTGTCTTGCTCAATCTGCGATTCATAAAGGGCCGGTTCGTCAGCGGAAATCAACGGGAAACGGCGTGGCAGCGAGTGGCCTCGCATCGCGCCAAGCTGAGGGACGGCGGCCAGTAACGTTTGGGTATAAGGATGCGTCGGCGCATGGAAAATCTGCTCTACGCTGCCGGTTTCCACGGCCTCGCCCTGATACATCACCAGCACGCGATCGGCAATATCCGCCACGACGCCCATGTCGTGGGTGATAAAAATCACACCCATCGACATCTCTTGCTGCAACACTTTGATAAGTTGCAGAATTTGCGCCTGGATAGTGACATCCAGCGCCGTGGTGGGTTCATCGGCAATCAATACCGCCGGACGGCAGGATAGCGCCATCGCGATCATGACTCGCTGGCGCATCCCGCCGGAAAGCTGATGCGGATAACGCGATAAAATCGCCTGCGACTCCGGGATCCGTACCTGATCGAGCATACGTTTCGCTTCCGCCAGCGCCTCTTCGTGGCTGGCGCCCTGATGCAAACGAATAGATTCGGCAATTTGCTCGCCAACGGTAAATACCGGGTTGAGCGAGGTCATTGGCTCCTGGAAAATCATGGCGATATCCGCGCCGCGCACACGCCGCATCTGCGCGTCACTCTGCTCAGACAGCTCAATCACCTGGCGATTACGCCGACGCAACAGCATTTCGCCGCAGCGCACGTTCGCGCCCGACTGCTCAATCAGCCGCATTAACGCCAGCGCCGTCACCGATTTTCCCGAGCCCGACTCGCCGACAATCGCCAGAGTCTCTCCACGCTTCAGGCGTAATGACACATTACGCACGGCGTCTACCTGTTGCCCTTCGTGGTGAAACGCGATATTCAGGCCACTGACGGACAGAACATCGCGGCTATCCAGTTCATCGCTGTGCGGCACCTGCGGCTCCTTATTCCCGGTAAATTCCTGTGGTAGGCGTATCCCCGGCATATCCCCAGGCGCGATACATCCCTTCGCTGTTAAACGGCAACGCGACATTACCTTCGTGATCAACGGCGATTAATCCACCGCTGCCGCCCAGCGCCGGTAATTTTTCCATCACCACGCGCTCACAGGCGTCGGCAAGGCTGAGTCCGCCATATTCCATCAATGCGGCGATATCGTAAGCCGCGAGCGTGCGAATAAAGACCTCTCCCGTTCCGGTACAGGAAACGGCGACGCTGGCGTTGTTGGCATAACACCCGGCGCCGACCAGCGGGCTGTCGCCGACGCGCCCGGGCAATTTATTGGTCATCCCGCCGGTAGACGTTGCCGCCGCCAGATTGCCGAATTTATCCCGCGCCACCGCGCCGACTGTACCCATTTTTTTCGTTTCGTCCAGCGGCGCGCCGCTGTGATCGAGCGCCATTTCGCCCGCCGCACGCGCGGCCAGTAATTGCTCGTAACGCGCCGGGGTGGAAAAGATATCCGGCGAAACGCGCGCCATCCCCTGTGAAAAGGCAAAGTTTTCCGCCCCTTCCCCCACCATGAGTACATGCGGGCTGCGCTCCATCACCAGTCTGGCGGCGAGCACAGGATGGCGAACATGACTCACGCCCGCGACGGCTCCGGCTTTCAGGGTATTGCCGTCCATCACGCAGGCATCCAGTTCATGAGTCCCGTCTCGGGTATAGACCGCGCCGATACCCGCATTGAAGAGCGGACACGCTTCCAGCAGGCGCACCGCTTCCGTCACTACATCAAGCGCGCTGTCACCCGCTTCCAGCATCTTTTGCCCGCTTTCGACAATCTCTGACAGCGCCTGGATATAGCGTAGCTCCTGCTCATGGCTCATTTGCGCGCGAGCAATCGCGCCTGCGCCGCCGTGAATCGCAATCACTGCTTTATTCATTTTTAGGGTCCATTAACGGTGGCACACAACTTTTACTATAACTATCAGAATTGTTGTGAGTTATTCATTCGATTTTTGAATATAGAAAGATGCGTAAGGTATGTAAAGGCGCAAGGCCGTCTCTAAGACCGAGGTAGCATACTGCCCGCCACTGTTTTCTGACATAATAGCCGGATTCGATTTTGCCTCGCAGGAGTATGTTCATGGAATTTTCCGCCGGATTGATGCCGCTTGAAACGGCGCTGACCCAGATGCTTTCACGTATTACCCCGCTCACCGCCGTAGAAACGTTGCCGCTGGTGAACTGCTTTGGCCGCATCCTGGCGACCGATATCGTATCTCCCCTTGATGTCCCCGGCTTTGATAATTCAGCTATGGATGGTTATGCGGTACGCGTGGCGGATTTGTCCGCCGATAAGCCGCTGCCCGTCGCCGGCAAAGCATTTGCCGGTCAGCCTTACCAGGGAGAGTGGCCTGCGGGCACCTGCATTCGCATTATGACCGGCGCCCCGGTGCCGACAGGTTGCGAGGCGGTAGTTATGCAAGAGCAGACGGAACAAACCGATGACGGCGTGCGTTTTACCGCCGATGTTCGTTGCGGACAAAACATCCGCCGCCGCGGCGAGGATATTCGCCAGGATGCGGTGGTCTTTCCGGCCGGTACGCGCCTGACTACTGCCGAACTGCCAGTGCTGGCGTCGCTGGGAATTGCCGATGCGCAGGTTGTACGTAAAGTGCGCGTAGCGCTGTTCTCGACCGGCGACGAGCTCCAGCTTCCGGGCCAGCCGCTGGAGGCGGGACAAATTTATGACACTAACCGTCTAACTATACATTTGATGCTGCAACAGCTTGGCTGCGAAGTGATCAATTTAGGCATTATTCCTGACGATCCCGGTAAGCTTCGCGCCGCATTTATCGACGCCGACAGCCAGGCCGATGTAGTGATAAGCTCCGGCGGCGTCTCGGTTGGTGAAGCGGACTATACCAAAACCATCCTTGAGGAGCTGGGCGAAATCGCCTTCTGGAAGCTGGCTATCAAGCCAGGCAAACCGTTTGCCTTCGGCAAACTCAGTAATAGCTGGTTCTGTGGCCTGCCGGGGAATCCAGTCTCTGCGGCGCTCACGTTTTATCAACTGGTTCAGCCCTTACTGGCGAAGCTTGGCGGCAACACGGCAAGCGCTGTACCGCCGCGCCAGCGTGTACGCACAACATCTCGCCTGAAGAAAACGCCGGGGCGTCTCGATTTCCAGCGCGGCATCCTGCAACGTAGCGCCAACGGCGAACTGGAGGTCACGACCACCGGACACCAGGGTTCACATATTTTTAGCTCGTTTAGTCTGGGCAACTGCTTTATTGTGCTGGAGCGTGAACGCGGCAATGTTGAGCCGGGAGAATGGGTGGAAGTCGAGCCGTTTAATGCTCTGTTCGGAGGCCTGTAATGGCGGAACTTAGCGACCAGGAGATGCTGCGCTATAACCGACAAATTATTCTGCGCGGCTTCGATTTTGAAGGGCAGGAAGCGTTAAAAGATGCGCGGGTATTAGTGGTCGGGCTGGGCGGGCTCGGCTGCGCGGCAACGCAGTATCTGGCCGGCGCTGGCGTCGGGCAACTGACGCTACTCGATTTTGATACCGTTTCCGTTTCCAATCTCCAGCGTCAAACCTTGCACAGCGACGCCACGGTCGGGCAGCTAAAGGTAGAATCCGCCCGCGACGCGCTGGCGCGAATCAACCCGCATATTACCATTACGCCCGTTAACGCGCGGCTGGACGACGACGCTATGACCAGCCTGATTGCCGGGCATTCGCTGGTACTGGACTGTACCGATAACGTTAGCGTACGTAATCAACTTAACGCCGGGTGCTATACCGCGAAAGTGCCGCTAATCTCCGGCGCGGCAATTCGTATGGAAGGACAAGTTACCGTCTTTACGTATCGGGAAAACGAACCCTGTTACCGCTGCCTGAGCCGTCTGTTTGGCGAAAACGCTCTGACCTGCGTAGAGGCAGGGGTGATGGCGCCGCTGATTGGCGTGATCGGTTCGCTACAGGCAATGGAGGCCATTAAGCTGCTGGCGCATTACGGTCAGCCTGCCAGCGGAAAAATCGTCATGTACGATGCGATGACCTGTCAGTTCCGCGAAATGAAGTTGATGCGCAACCCCGGCTGTGAGGTCTGCGGGCAGTAGTCACTTTACGGATAAACATACCAAAGCACGGTTTATGGCCGTGCTGTATCAACAGATAATTACTGTCATCAGACGCAAAGCCAGCTTACCCAAGCTCCGACTGACGATCGGCTCAAGCAGCGCGGCATCATCTTAAACGCCATATCACAGCCTCAACCCGTGATGTTGTACCTCATTTAACGCCTCTTTGTCAGAACCTCTCCATTCGTTGACGCACATCAAGACAACTTTCATTCGAAAGTAATTTAATCTTTATATGAAATAAGAGAGGCCGTTTATGATCTTCAATATTCAGCGCTATTCTACCCACGATGGCCCCGGTATCCGTACCGTAGTATTTCTCAAAGGCTGTTCGTTGGGCTGTCGCTGGTGCCAGAACCCGGAAAGCCGCGCCCGCGCTCAGGATCTGTTATACGACACGCGGCTGTGTCTCGAAGGATGCGACCTGTGCGCGCAAGCCGCGCCGGACGTCATTGAGCGCGCGCTAAACGGCCTGCTCATCCATCGCGAGAAACTGACCGACGCCCATTTTTCCATCCTGGCGCATTGCTGCCCCACACAGGCGTTAACCGTGTGCGGCGAAATAAAAAGCGTGGATGAGATCATGGCGACGGTACTGCGCGATAAACCTTTTTACGATCGCAGCGGCGGCGGTCTTACGCTTTCCGGCGGCGAACCGTTTATGCAGCCGGAACTGGCGGCAGAGCTGTTTAAAGCCAGCCATGACGCCGGTATTCATACAGCGGTTGAGACCTGTCTGCATGTTCCATGGAAATACATTGCGCCCTCACTGCCTTATATCGATCTGTTTCTGGCTGATTTGAAGCATGTCGCCGACGGGCCGTTTAAGCAGTGGACCGATGGCAGCGCCTCGCGGGTGCTGGAAAATCTCAGGAAACTCGCCGCCGCGGGCAAAAAAATGGTGATTCGCGTCCCGCTGATTCAGGGATTTAATGCCGATGAGGAGGCCATTAAAGCCATTACCGACTTTGCCGCCGACGAACTGCACGTCGGGGAAATTCATTTTCTGCCCTACCACACGCTGGGCATCAATAAATACCACTTACTCAGTCAACCCTATCATGCCCCGGATAAACCACTGGATGCGCCGGCGTTACTTGATTTTGCCCAGAAGTACGCCTGCCAAAAAGGTTTAACCGCGACCCTACGAGGATAATTATCATGACCCAACTGAAACTGGACACGCTCAGTGACCGCATTAAAGCGCACAAAACCGCGCTGGTACATATCGTGAAACCGCCGGTCTGTACCGAACGCGCGCAGCATTATACCGAAATGTACCAGCAGCATCTGGATAAACCGATTCCGGTACGCCGTGCGCTGGCGCTGGCCCATCACCTGGCGGAACGCACTATCTGGATAAAACACGATGAACTGATCGTCGGCAACCAGGCAAGTGAAGTCCGCGCCGCGCCGATTTTCCCGGAATATACCGTCTCGTGGATTGAAAAAGAGATCGACGACCTGGCAGACCGACCCGGCGCAGGTTTTTCCGTAAGTGAAGAAAACAAGCGTATTCTGCACGACGTCTGTCCGTGGTGGCGCGGTCAAACCGTCCAGGATCGCTGCTACGGCATGTTTACCGATGAACAAAAAGGGCTTCTGGCGACTGGCATTATCAAAGCCGAAGGCAATATGACCTCCGGTGACGCGCACCTGGCGGTGAACTTCCCGCTGCTGCTGGAAAAAGGGCTTGATGGCCTGCGCGATAAAGTCGCCGAGCGCCGCTCACGCATCAACCTGACCGTGCTGGAAGATCTGCATGGCGAGCAGTTCCTGAAGGCGATTGATATTGTGCTGGACGCGGTAAGCCAGCATATCACGCGCTTTGCCGCGCTGGCGCGCCAGATGGCGGGCGAAGAGTCCCGTGAAAGCCGTCGTAAAGAGCTACTTACCATCGCCGAAAACTGCGAGGTGATCGCCCACCAACCGCCGCAGACCTTCTGGCAAGCACTGCAATTGTGCTACTTCATCCAACTGATTCTACAAATTGAGTCTAACGGTCACTCAGTGTCATTTGGTCGTATGGACCAGTATCTTTACCCCTATTATCGTCGCGATGTCGAACTAAACCAGACGCTGGATCGTGAGCACGCCATTGAACTGCTGCACAGCTGCTGGCTGAAACTGCTGGAAGTAAACAAGATCCGCTCCGGTTCGCACTCTAAAGCCTCCGCGGGCAGCCCGCTGTATCAAAACGTCACCATTGGCGGTCAGAATCTCATCAACGGTCAGCCAGTGGACGCAGTGAATCCGCTGTCTTACGCCATTCTGGAGTCCTGCGGACGTTTGCGTTCTACCCAGCCCAACCTCAGTGTGCGTTATCACGCCGGAATGAGTAACGATTTCCTTGACGCCTGCGTCCAGGTCATCCGCTGCGGCTTTGGGATGCCGGCGTTTAACAATGATGAAATCGTCATCCCGGAATTTATCAAGTTGGGGATCGAACCGCAGGACGCTTACGATTACGCGGCGATCGGCTGTATCGAAACCGCCGTCGGCGGGAAATGGGGTTATCGCTGCACCGGCATGAGCTTTATTAACTTCGCCCGCGTCATGCTGGCGGCGCTGGAAGGCGGTCGCGACGCCACCAGCGGCAAGGTATTTCTGCCGCAGGAAAAGGCGCTCTCCGCAGGCAACTTTAACAATTTTGACGAAGTGATGGCCGCCTGGGATACCCAAATTCGCTACTACACGCGCAAATCGATCGAAATTGAGTATGTGGTCGACACCATGCTGGAAGAGAACGTCCACGATATTCTCTGCTCAGCGCTGGTAGATGACTGTATTGAGCGAGCGAAGAGTATCAAGCAAGGCGGCGCGAAATATGACTGGGTATCCGGTCTCCAGGTCGGTATCGCCAACCTGGGCAACAGCCTCGCCGCCGTGAAAAAACTGGTCTTCGAACAGGGCGTTATCGGTCAACAGCAGCTTGCCGCCGCGCTGGCCGATGACTTTGACGGGCTGACCCATGAGCAGCTGCGCCAGCGTCTGATTAACGGCGCGCCGAAGTACGGTAACGACGATGATACCGTCGATACGCTGCTGGCGCGCGCTTATCAGACCTATATTGATGAGCTGAAGCAGTACCATAACCCGCGCTACGGTCGTGGCCCTGTGGGCGGCAACTATTACGCCGGTACGTCCTCTATCTCAGCAAACGTGCCATTTGGCGCCGCGACTATGGCTACCCCGGATGGTCGCAAAGCGCATACGCCGCTGGCGGAAGGCGCAAGCCCTGCATCAGGTACGGATCATCTCGGCCCAACGGCGGTGATTGGTTCCGTAGGCAAATTACCTACCGGTTCCATTCTCGGCGGCGTGCTGCTCAACCAGAAACTGAACCCAACGACGCTGGAAAACGAATCCGACAAACAGAAACTGATGGTTCTGCTACGGACGTTCTTTGAGGTGCATAAAGGCTGGCATATCCAGTACAACATCGTGTCACGCGAAACGCTGTTGGATGCGAAAAAACATCCGGACCAGTACCGCGATCTGGTCGTGCGTGTGGCAGGCTACTCCGCCTTCTTCACCGCGCTGTCGCCGGATGCGCAGGACGATATCATCGCCCGTACCGAACATATGCTGTAATTTTCCCTGGCGCCATCGGCAATATGTCCGAACTGCCTGATGGCGCTACGTTTAACAGGCCTGCGCAGGCCTGTTAATCAGAAGGGATCGGTGCCGTCAAGCACGGCCTGAATGACGTTGAGCGCGCCTTGATGGTTATTATCATCAGTGTGATAACGTGAAAGCGCTTTGATATTGTCTGCGGCATTGCCCATGGCAAAAGAGTAATGCGCCATTTTCAACATTTCCGCATCATTACCGCTGTCGCCAATGGCGACGACATTCTGTGGCGACCTGTTCCAGCGCTTTAACAGACGACTGATGCCATTCGCTTTATGCAGTCCCGGGATAATCAGGTCGATAAAACCGAAGCCGCTGGTGACGGGCTTCATGATGCCATCCAGAGATACGTGCAGTTTGTCGATAACCAGCGGAATTTGTTCATCGGGCAAATTCAGAGAGAACTTAAACAGGATATCGTCAATGTCGTGATAATCGTTTACCGGCTGCAGGCGGTGATAATGTTTGGCCATCAGCGCCACGAAAGTCTCGGGAGCGTTTTTGCTGACATAAGCGCTTTTCAGACCACAGGCGACGAAGTTAAGCTGCTTATCCTTCAGCAGTTCGCCAATCACAATACGCGATTCATGCCGGGTTAGCTCCCCGTGAAACAACTGCTTGCCATGTTCATACACCAGCGCGCCATTTTCTGCGACAAAGGAAATTTCGTCTTTCAGCTCGGGGAAGAAGGAGATCAACTGGTAGTACTGATTACCGCTGGCGACCACAAATTCGATATTACGTTTTTTCAGTTCCTGGTATTGCGCCATGAAGCGTACACGATCGTACTGCTTGGCATCGTCGAGAAAAGTGCCGTCCATATCGGTAACGACAACGTTAACGGTCATACTTAAGCTCCTGGCTGTAACTGCGACCAGAAACATTTTAATAACAATGTGAGCAGAACCACAAATTTATTTCGAATGAAAAGTGGCTGAACGAAAGGAATAGCCGCATAAGACATTAAGGCGTCCTGGCCACCTTACGTTTTCCTCTCGCTTCTCTCCTTGTGCGCTCCTGCAATATTTTAAACTTGCATTAACCTTATTTTAACTTAAAGTATCAGATGTAACTAATTTTACTTTCGAACGAAAGATGATGAGGTTGATATGACGACTCCTTTTACCCACGAAACGCTGCCCGCCGACCCAAAAGCGGCCATTCGTCAGATGAAGCAGGCGCTACGCGCGCAAATCGGCGACGTACAGGCGGTGTTCGACCGTTTGAGCGCCACCATAGCAGCCCGGGTGGCGGAAATTAACGATCTGAAGGCGCAGGGGCAGCCGGTATGGCCAATTATCCCTTTTAGCGAACTGGCGATGGGCAACATTAGCGATGCCACCCGCGCCGAGGTTAAGCGCCGCGGGTGCGCGGTGATTAAAGGTCATTTTCCACGCGAACAGGCGCTGGAATGGGACCAGTCGATGCTCGACTATCTGGACAAGAACCATTTTGACGAGGTGTATAAAGGACCGGGGGATAATTTTTTCGGTACGCTGAGCGCCTCCCGGCCTGAAATCTATCCTGTCTACTGGTCGCAGGCGCAAATGCAGGCCCGCCAAAGTGAAGAGATGGCACTGGCGCAGTCGTTCCTCAACCGTCTGTGGCAGGTAGAGCACGACGGCAAGCGATGGTTTAATCCGGATATCAGCATCATTTACCCGGATCGCATCCGTCGCCGCCCGCCGGGCACCACATCCAAAGGACTGGGAGCGCATACCGACTCCGGCGCGCTGGAACGCTGGCTGCTGCCAGCCTATCAGCAGGTATTCGCCAGCGTGTTTAACGGCAACGTCGAGCAGTACGATCCGTGGAATGCGGCGCACCGTACCGAAGTTGAAGAGTATACGGTGGATAACACCACAAAATGCTCGGTATTTCGCACCTTCCAGGGCTGGACCGCGCTCTCCGATATGCTGCCCGGTCAGGGGTTGCTTCATGTCGTCCCTATCCCGGAGGCGATGGCGTATATTCTGCTGCGCCCGCTGCTGGATGATGTCCCGGAAGATGAATTATGCGGCGTCGCGCCGGGCCGGGTGCTGCCGATTTCTGAACAGTGGCATCCTTTACTGATGGCGGCGTTAACCAGCATTCCGCCACTGGAAGCCGGGGATTCCGTGTGGTGGCATTGCGATGTCATCCACTCCGTCGCCCCCGTCGAAAATCAGCAGGGCTGGGGCAATGTGATGTACATTCCTGCCGCGCCAATGTGTGAGAAAAACCTGGCCTATGCGCGTAAGGTGAAAGCGGCGCTGGAGACAGGCGCATCACCGGGCGATTTCCCGCGCGAGGACTATGAAACCACCTGGGAAGGGCGCTTCACGCTGCGCGATCTGAATATTCACGGTAAACGGGCATTAGGTATGGACGTTTGACGGTCGTACCGCCCTGCCCGCTCACCTGCGGTGTGCCCTTTTCCTGGGCGCACCCGTCTTACCGAACCTACGCGCCAGGATACGTAGGCCCGGTAAGCACAGCGCCACCGGGCGTCAGTGTTTAGCTTTCAATCCCTTTACTACGCAAATAATCGTCGTAGTTGCCGCTGAAGTCCACCACGCGCTCCGGCGTAATTTCAATGACGCGGGTTGCCAGCGAGCTGACGAACTCACGGTCGTGCGAAACAAAGATCAGCGTGCCCTGATACAGCTCCAGCGCCATATTCAGCGATTCGATCGACTCCATATCCAGGTGGTTAGTCGGTTCGTCCATGATCAGGATATTCGGCTTTTGCATCATCAGTTTGCCGAACAGCATACGGCCCTTCTCGCCACCGGAAAGGACTTTCGCAGGCTTTTTGATATCATCCTGGCTAAATAACAGGCGGCCCAGAATACTGCGCACTGCCTGCTCGTCGTCGCCTTCCTGCTTCCACTGACTCATCCATTCAAACACCGTCAGGTCATTTTCGAATTCATATTCGTGGTCCTGCGCGTAGTAACCAATACGCGCGTTTTCCGACCATTTAACGGTGCCGTGATCGGCATCCAGATCGCCAACCAGCGTCTTCAGCAGCGTAGATTTACCCACGCCATTGGTGCCGAGTACTGCCAGCTTCTCGCCGACTTCGAGCAGCAAATTGACATTTTTAAACAGCGGACCGTTATCAAAACCTTTCGTCAGCGCCTCCACTTCCAGAGCGTTACGGAACAGTTTTTTATCCTGCTCAAAACGGATGAACGGGTTCTGACGGCTGGAGGCTTTCACCTCTTCCAGCTTGATTTTATCAATCTGCCGCGCGCGCGACGTTGCCTGACGCGATTTAGAGGCATTGGCGCTAAAACGGCTAACAAAAGATTGCAGCTCGGCAATTTGCGCTTTTTTCTTCGCATTATTGGCCAACAGACGTTCACGCGCCTGGGTCGCCGCCGTCATATACTCATCATAGTTACCCGGATAGACGCGCAAGTCGCCGTAATCCAGATCCGCCATATGCGTACAAACCATGTTCAGGAAGTGACGGTCGTGCGAAATGATGATCATCGTGCTATCGCGCTCGTTCAGCACCTGCTCCAGCCAACGGATAGTATCAATATCCAGGTTGTTGGTCGGTTCGTCGAGCAACAGGATGTCCGGATTAGAGAATAACGCCTGCGCCAGCAGCACACGCAATTTCCAGCCTGGCGCGACTTCACTCATCAGACCGTAATGCTGCTCCAGCGGGATGCCCACCCCCAACAGCAGTTCGCCCGCGCGCGCCTCAGCGGAATAACCGTCCATCTCGCCGTATTTTACTTCCAGATCGGCGACTTTATAGCCGTCTTCTTCGCTCATTTCCGGCAAGGCGTAGATACGGTCGCGCTCCTGCTTGACTTCCCACAGTTCGCCATGCCCCATAATGACAGTATCAAGTACGGTGAATGTTTCAAAAGCGAACTGGTCCTGACGCAGCTTACCGATGCGCTCATTCGGATCGAGGGAAACATTGCCCAGCGTCGGCTCCAGGTCGCCGCCGAGGATTTTCATAAAAGTGGACTTTCCGCTACCGTTGGCGCCGATCAGGCCGTAACGGTTGCCGCCGCCAAATTTGACGGAAATGTTTTCGAACAGCGGCTTACTGCCGAACTGCATGGTAACGTTGCTGGAAACTAACACAGGCTTATCCTGAAAAAAGATGTGACAAACCGCTTATTATGCCACAAGTCTGAAATAAGATCGCGCCCTGTACAAAGGGCTACACTGAACCGTAAGGGAAAAAAACGTGATTTCGTACACATCTGAATTCCCTGTTTACTGGAATGCACCTATAATGCGCTCCCAACATGACAGAATTCTCAACCTACTAGCCTGCTTGGCACAGAATCTCGCATAACATGAATATGAAATTAACAACGCTTTTCGCGGCGGCTTTCGCTGTAGTTGGTTTTTGTAAAACAGCCTCAGCAGTCACTTACCCGCTGCCTACCGATGGTAGCCGTTTAATTGGGCAAAATCAGGTCATCACCGTTCCGGAGGGCAATACCCAGCCGCTGGAGTATTTTGCCGCGGAGTATCAGATGGGGCTCTCCAACATGCTGGAAGCCAACCCGGGCGTGGATACCTTCCTGCCGAAGGGCGGTACCGTGCTGAATATTCCGCAGCAGCTGATCTTGCCGGATACCGTACACGAAGGCATTATCATCAATAGCGCGGAAATGCGCCTCTATTACTACCCGAAAGGCACAAACACCGTTATCGTCCTGCCGATTGGGATCGGTCAGTTAGGTAAAGACACGCCTATCAACTGGACGACCAAAGTTGAACGTAAAAAAGCCGGTCCGACCTGGACGCCTACGGCAAAAATGCACGCTGAATATCGCGCCGCCGGCGAGCCGCTGCCTGCCGTCGTGCCTGCGGGCCCGGATAACCCGATGGGCCTGTACGCGCTGTACATTGGTCGCCTGTATGCTATTCACGGCACCAACGCCAACTTCGGCATCGGGCTTCGCGTGAGCCACGGCTGCGTGCGTCTGCGCAACGACGATATCAAATTCCTGTTTGAAAATGTGCCGGTCGGTACCCGCGTGCAGTTTATCGATGAACCGGTAAAAGCCACCACCGAGCCGGACGGTAGCCGTTACATTGAGGTGCATAACCCGCTGTCAACGACGGAAGCGCAGTTTGAAGGTAAGGAAGCGGTGCCGATCACGCTTAATAAGAGCATCCTGGCCGTTACCAACGAGCCTGACGTTGATCAGACCGTCGTACAACAGGCGGTTCAGGATCGTTCCGGGATGCCGGTTCGTCTGAACTGACAGACTCTGCCTGCGAAGCCCGATAGATACTATCGGGCTTCTCTTACGGCATCAGTTGCAATAATCCATATCCCACCAGCGCCGCCCATGCCAGCATCGGCAGCGAATAGAAATGAAATCGCCACCAGATTCGGCGATCGTTCGCCATCCGTAAAGCAATAAGATTTGCCAGCGACCCCGGCAGCAGACCAAACCCGCCGATATTCACCGCCCACGCCAGCAGCGTCGAGGCCGGTACATAGTTCAGCAGGAGAATGGTACTGGGCACATTACTGATAACCTGCGACAAGCCGATAGCGGTTAGCCAAAGTCCCAGGTGAGACAGTGCGCCAACCTGGTTGAAAACGCCCTGCAACGCCGGCAATTGCGTTAGTAGATGGACATCAATAAACATCGCCATAAATACCAGCAGCAGCGTCCAGTCCACGCTGACTATCACCCTGCGCGCCAGCACAATAAACCCAGCAGCTACCAACACCAGTCCCCATAACTCTTGTCTGAGCTCCAGCGCGGTAAGAAAAACGACATATAATGCCAGGCAACTCCACACCAGACGGGGCTGCCACTGCGGCGAACGCGTACCGGTATGGTACTGTAACGCCCTACCCGGAAAACAAAACCAGCACAGGAGCAGTAACGTCAGCATCATCATGACGGCAAGCGGCGCCATTTGCCCGCTAAATTCAGCAAAGGTTAAGCCGGAGCGTCCCCACAACAGAATATTTTGCGGATTACCGACAGGCGTCAGCAGCGAACCGGCGTTCACCGCCAACGCTTCAAAAATAATCAATCGGTTGACCGGAATCGCGCACAGTTTTTTCAACGTTATCGTCAGCGGCACAACGATAAACAGCGCGACATCGTTTGTCAGAAAGGTCGACAGCGCCGCCGCAGCCAGCACCAGGAACATCGCCAGTTGCCGCTCGGTATGAAATCGGCGCGTCATCTTGCGTCCCAGCACATCAAAATAGCCGCTCAGCTCAACGCCTTTAGTGAGCAACATTAACCCACTGAGGGTAATAATGGTGTGCCAGTCAATCGCGCCAGGCCAGGCGCGAGGCGCAAAAGGAACAAACAGGCTTAACGCCATCCCCACAATGATCAACAACTGAAAAAAACGGTCACGCCGCAGCGCCCGTAAAAAGGCCAGATTCATTCTGCAGATGTTCCATGCTGTTGCGTGAAGGCCAAAAAGGCATCCAATGTCTCCTGGCTGACATGGTGTTCCATCCCTTCCGCATCACGACGCGCGATTTCCGGGCTTACGCCTAATACCAGTAAAAAATTTTCGACAATTTGATGCCGCTCGCGGCTTTCCTGCGCCAGCTTCTCCCCTTCCGGCGTCAGAAAAACGCCGCGCCAGGGGATCATTTGAATAAATCCTAACGATGCCAGGCGCTTAAGCATTTTGGCCACAGTCGGCTGGGAGACGCCGAGCCGCGCCGCCATATCCACCTGACGCGCTTCCCCTACCTCAATAATTAAATCGGAAATCAGCTCAACGTAGTCGTCTATCAACTCACGGCGATGCGCCTCTCTGACCTGACGAAATCCTTCAACGTGTTCTTCTACGTTCACCAATTGCGTCACTTTTTTTGTTGTTGGCGTACCTGCGCGACGACCCATTTTGCTTCCTCGTTTCTGTGACGCGTTAACGCGTCAGCTGACAGAGCGCTCATTGTAAACCAGAGTTGTCCGGGCACAAAAAATTAACGTTTTAGCAATAGCTATAAAACATAGCCTGTGCTATATCTGTATGTAATGCAGACATCCCTCACGGATCGATGGGATAGAAACATCAGGAGGTTTATATGAACGAATTTAAGAGGTGTATACGCGTGTTCAGTCACTCTCCCTTTAAAGTCCGGTTAATGCTGCTCTCTATGTTGTGCGATATGATCAACGGCAAACCGGAGCAGGATAACCCTTCCACGAAATAAGGCGGCGGTGCGGTACGCCGCTTTATTTTGCATCCTCAACGGAAATGGCGCCCATTTCCCCTGTTTTTTTGTGGTTTTGCTATTCTCTTCGCAAAACATTTTCTTTCCGGCGGTTGACCTTCTTACCCGCACGCTCTATCTTCTGGCAGCCCTGAATATTTTGCGACTCGCCGTTGCGAACCCAATACCTTTTTTACGCATAATCAGGCAGGTAATGACCCTTCGCGCCAGGGTTAGCACATGGCGTTTTTGCAATAGTGGCATATGAATTCAACCCTTATCGATTCACTTCTCGCCCGTCGTCGGGCTGTAAGCCCGTGGGCGGGCCTCTACTTTTTACAGTCGCTGCTGATTAACCTCGCGCTCGGCTACCCCTTTAGCCTGCTTTATACCGCGGCGTTTACCTGCCTGTTGCTGCTGCTCTGGCGCTACCTGCCTCGCGGACAAAAAGCGCTGCTCGGCATCTGTTCGCTGGTAGCCGCTTGCTATTTTCCCTTTGGCCAGGCTTACGGCGCGCCGAACTTTAATACGCTGCTGGCGCTGCACTCCACCAATATGGAAGAGTCGAGCGAAATCCTGACCATCTTCCCGTGGTATAGCTACCTGACCGGACTTTTTATTTTTGCGCTGGGTATTATTGCGCTTCGCCGCCGAAAAGAAGAGGTCAGGCCGCGCTGGAATAGCCTCGACAGCCTGTGCCTGCTGATTAGCGTCGCGGCATTTTTCGTCGCGCCGGTACAAAATCTGGCGTGGGGCGGCGTTTTTAAGGTTATTGATACCGGCTATCCGGTTTTTCGCTTCGCTAAAGACGTTATCGTCAATAACAACGAAGTCATTGAAGAGCAGCACCGTATGGCGCAGCTATCCGGCATAAAAGATAGCTGGACGGTTACTGCGGTGAAACCCAGATATCACATCTATGTCGTGGTGATTGGTGAAAGCGCGCGACGGGATGCCATGGGCGCTTTCGGCGGCCACTGGGATAATACCCCCTTCGCCAGCCATGTGAATGGCGACTTCTTTATGGATTACATCGCCGCCAGCGGCTCAACGCAAAAATCGCTTGGTTTAACGCTCAATCGCGTGGTGGATAACAAACCGCAGTATCAGGATAACTTCGTCACGCTGGCTAACCGCGCCGGTTTTCAGACATGGTGGTTTTCCAATCAGGGGCAAATCGGCGAATACGACACGGCCATCGCCAGTATCGCCAAACGAGCCGATGAAGCGCATTTCCTGAAAAACGGCGATTTTGAAGCGGATAAAAATACTCGCGACGACGCGCTGTTAACCATGACGGCGCAGGTATTGGCGACAGAACGCACGCAACCGCAGTTGATTGTGTTGCATTTAATGGGGTCGCATCCCCAGGCCTGCGACCGTACTCAGGGAAAATACGCGACGTTTGTCCAGTCGAAAGAGACGTCTTGTTATTTATACACCATGACGCAAACCGACGATTTGCTCCGTCAGCTCTATACTCAGCTTCGTCATAGCGGCGACAGTTTTTCGCTCGTCTATTTCTCCGATCACGGACTGGCGTTTAAAGAGCGCGGCAAAGCGGTACAGTACCTGGCGCATGACGACAAATTCCAGCAAAACTTCCAGGTGCCGTTTATGGTGCTATCCAGCGACAGTAAAGCGCATCGGATCATTAAAGCTCGCCGTTCTGCGAACGATTTCCTGAGTTTTTTCTCGCAATGGACAGGAATTAGCGCTAAAGAGATCAAAAATCGCTATCGATTTATTTCCGAGCAGAAAGCCGGGCCCGTTTATATCACCAATTTCAAATTACAGAAAGTGGACTATAACCATCTGGGCAGCGATATTTTTTCACTAAAATAATGCATGTTTCAGGCAAAAAAAATCCGCCCCGAAAGGCGGATTTTTCATTTTCACCGACGTGATTAGAAGCGGTAACCCACGCCAGCAATCCAGGTGCCAACGTCAACGCTACGAATACGGCTCTGCTCGTAAGAGAAGTCCAGAGCAACATTTTCCATCGGGTTGAATTGCAGACCAGCGCCATAGGAGAAGCCATAATCGCTGGTGTCATGCTTGTAGGTTGGGTAATCGGTCGTCTGGAATTTACCGTAACCCACACCGACTACACCGTAGATGCTCGCCCAATCGTTCAGACGGTAAGCCGGGCCGGCAGTGATGCCGTAGTACTGACCTTTGTTGTAATCGCCCGCACCGTTAGTACGATCTTTTTCGGTGTAGGTGAAGGAACCGATTACGCCCAGCGGGTTGTCGTCCTGCTCGTAACGATACTTCAGGTTGAAACCGCTCATTTTATTCGCTACGCCCTGCGCGTCGCTCTGAGCGTAACCACCGGTAACGGTAGAAGTAGCAGCTACTGCAGTACCTGCGGAAAAAGCCAGAACAGCGGCCAGTGCTGAAAGACATGCAATTTTTTTCATAACCACCTCAAATGTGCTTCAAGTAAGTCCTAAGTTTTAAATATATCAAAAATTAATGGGAAACTCTTTGCGATTCACGGTGTCTAAGGGCGCCTTTCATGTAACAGAACGTTTCCATATCGCGCTATCTTATTCAATTAACATCACTTTTCCGGCTGATTGCACCAATAATGCGCGTGCGACGCGATACATTCATCCAGATTATTCCTAAACTAACAGTCTATTTATCCATCAATTTAAGTTCATTTTATGGAATCCTGGAAATTTTTTTTCAACGAATCCTAAACCGCCACGGGGAATTTCCATTACACTGCCACCTCTACTCGTACTGACATTTTTTGACAGGAGAAAGGATGCCGGGGTCAACACGTAAACTACCAGTCTGGTTGCCCATTTTGGTTTTGCTCATTGCCATGTCCTCTATTCAGAGTGGCGCTTCACTGGCGAAATCGTTATTTCCTCTTGTCGGCGCGCCGGGCGTAACGGCGCTTCGTCTGGCGTTGGGAACGCTTATCCTTATCGCCTTTTTCAAACCCTGGCGTTTGCGTTTTGCCAAAGAGCAGCGGCTGCCTTTACTGTTTTATGGTCTGTCGCTGGGCGGGATGAACTATCTATTCTATCTGTCGATTCAGACGGTGCCGTTGGGTATTGCGGTCGCGCTGGAATTTACCGGTCCTCTGGCGGTCGCGCTGTTTTCATCCCGGCGGCCGGTAGATTTTATTTGGGTCGTACTGGCTGTGCTTGGGCTCTGGTTCCTGCTGCCATTAGGGCAAGATATGTCTCACGTCGATCTTACCGGGGCCGCGTTAGCGCTCGGCGCTGGCGCCTGTTGGGCTGTCTATATTCTTACCGGCCAGCGAGCAGGCGCGGAACATGGTCCGGCCACGGTGGCGGTAGGCTCGCTGATTGCCGCCATCATTTTCGTGCCGATTGGCGCAGTTCAGGCTGGCGACGCGCTATGGCACTGGTCGATTCTTCCCTTAGGGTTAGCGGTCGCTGTGCTTTCTACGGCGCTGCCTTATTCACTGGAAATGATTGCACTGACGCGCCTGCCAACCCGCACCTTCGGTACGCTGATGAGCATGGAACCCGCGCTGGCCGCCGTTTCCGGGATGATTTTTCTGGGCGAAACGCTTACGGGCATACAAATCATGGCCCTGTGCGCCATCATTGCCGCTTCAATGGGATCTACCCTAACGATTCGCCGCGAACCGCAAATTAAACAAGTTGACGTAAAATAGTTTCTTATTCTGCATGATGTGCATAATCATGCAGAATATCACCTCGTTATTCACCTTTTATTATTGCGCTATTACTTCGTCATTTTTTGTCATATTTTTTCTCATTTTTTACATTAAAATGAGAATTATTACCCATCAAACAGCAAACTCGTCTAACTAATTGATTTTTAATCATAATAAATATTAAATCTTGTCTGTACTATTAAAGTGATAGGTAAATTCAAAAAAGCAAAGTTAAAAACTGGTGCTATACTTATTTTCGTTAATTACCTGGGACACAAACATCAAGAGGATATGAGATTATGAGTACCGCTAAACTGGTAAAAACAAAAGCGTCTAATCTGCTTTATACCCGTAACGATGTATCAGAGAGCGATAAAAAAGCGACGGTTGAGTTGCTTAATCGTCAGGTGATCCAGTTCATTGACCTGTCGCTGATCACGAAACAGGCCCACTGGAACATGCGCGGTGCTAACTTTATTGCCGTTCATGAGATGCTGGATGGCTTCCGTACCGCACTGACCGATCATCTGGATACTATGGCCGAGCGCGCCGTACAGCTTGGCGGTGTGGCGTTAGGCACCACGCAAGTTATCAACAGCAAAACTCCACTGAAAAGCTATCCGCTCGACATCCATAACGTGCAGGATCACTTAAAAGAACTGGCCGATCGCTACGCTGTTGTCGCTAATGATGTTCGCAAAGCTATTGGTGAAGCCAAAGATGAAGACACTGCCGATATCTTTACCGCCGCATCACGCGACCTCGATAAATTCCTGTGGTTTATCGAATCCAACATCGAATAAATCTATCTCTACCCTGAATACTTCGAGTTGCAGGAAGGTACAAACGCAGCGAATCCGCAGAAGCCTGACTTCCGTCGGTCACTGAAGCGAACGCACCTGCAACTTGATGTACACAGGTATATAAGTCATCCCTATACCCCTGCCTGTCACAGGGGTTTTGCACTTAAATAGTGCACACGTCTTGTACTCCCTCTCAATAAAAGTGAATTATTTGTAATAATTACATCACACAATCGTTAATTAAAGATTGTTTTAACAACAATTTTTACGCTAAATAGACCCTGTATCTCTACTTTGTTATTCATGCACTAAATCAGTGCCCCAAAACGGTGCGGCATACTGGTTTTGCCCGACTTATTGTGCACAGGAATGGTTCACGCTTCTGTTAAAACAATGAGTTACATAATTGGCATGATTTTTTCATTACGCTACATGTTCTCGCAGGGGATCGCCCCGTGGATAGAAAAGGAAATGCTATGAAGTCTCTATTAAAAGTTTCACTGGCTGCACTTACCCTGGCTTTTGCGGTGTCTTCGCACGCCGCGGATAAGAAACTCGTTGTGGCAACCGATACGGCGTTCGTTCCGTTTGAATTTAAACAGGGCGACAAATACGTCGGTTTTGATGTTGATCTGTGGGACGCTATCGCGAAAGAACTGAAGCTGGACTACACCCTGAAACCGATGGATTTCAGCGGCATTATTCCGGCATTACAAACCAAAAATATCGATCTGGCGCTGGCGGGTATTACGATTACGGACGAGCGTAAAAAAGCGATCGACTTTTCCGATGGCTATTACAAAAGCGGTCTGCTCGTGATGGTGAAAGCCAACAATAACGATATTAAAAGCGTTAAAGACCTCGATGGCAAAGTCGTTGCCGTGAAGAGCGGAACCGGGTCGGTGGATTACGCGAAAGCGAACATCAAAACTAAAGACCTGCGTCAGTTCCCGAACATTGATAACGCGTACATGGAATTAGGCACCAACCGCGCAGACGCTGTTCTGCACGATACGCCGAACATCCTGTACTTTATCAAAACCGCAGGCAACGGCCAGTTCAAGGCGGTAGGCGAATCGCTGGAAGCACAGCAATACGGAGTTGCCTTCCCGAAAGGCAGCGATGAACTGCGCGAGAAAGTCAACGGCGCGCTGAAAACGCTGCGTGAGAATGGCACCTATAACGAAATCTACAAAAAATGGTTCGGTACAGAACCTAAATAAAACGACCTGATGTTGGCTTGTGGCCCGGTAGTGAGGACGCTCACCGGGCCTACAGCTCTTTTCCGTGACGGATAAGACACTTTCACGCCATTTCCGCGCCGGATAGAGCATTTGACTATTTACACCACGGTAACAGGAACGACATATGCAGTTTGACTGGAGCGCCATCTGGCCCGCCATTCCGCTTTTGCTTGAGGGCGCTAAAATGACCCTGTGGATCTCGGTCCTCGGTCTGGCTGGCGGCCTGGTTATTGGACTGGCGGCAGGTTTTGCCCGTACGTTTGGCGGCTGGTTCGCCAACCACATCGCCCTGGTTTTCATTGAAATTATTCGCGGCACGCCCATCGTTGTCCAGGTCATGTTTATCTACTTTGCCCTGCCGATGGCATTTAATGATTTGCGTATTGATCCGTTCAGCGCAGCGGTCGTGACAATTATGATTAACTCCGGCGCTTATATCGCGGAAATTACTCGCGGCGCAGTACTATCCATTCACAAAGGTTTTCGCGAAGCGGGTCTGGCGCTGGGCCTTTCTCGCCGGGAAACCATCCGCCATGTTATTTTACCGCTTGCTCTGCGCCGTATGCTGCCGCCGCTGGGCAACCAGTGGATCATTAGCATCAAAGACACCTCGTTGTTTATTGTTATCGGCGTAGCCGAGCTGACCCGTCAGGGCCAGGAAATTATTGCCGGTAACTTTCGCGCCCTGGAAATCTGGAGCGCCGTGGCCGTCTTCTATTTGATCATTACGCTGGTGCTGAGCTTTATTTTGCGTCGTCTTGAAAGAAGGATGAAAATCCTGTGATTGAATTTAAAAACGTCTCCAAGCACTTTGGCCCCACCCAGGTGCTACATAACATTGATTTAAACATCCGTCAGGGCGAAGTGGTTGTGATCATCGGCCCTTCCGGTTCGGGTAAATCCACGTTATTACGCTGTATCAATAAACTGGAAGAGATCACCTCCGGCGATCTGATTGTCGATGGTCTGAAAGTCAACGATCCTAAAGTAGACGAACGGCTGATTCGCCAGGAAGCCGGCATGGTGTTTCAACAGTTTTATCTGTTCCCGCATCTGACCGCGCTCGAAAACGTGATGTTCGGTCCTCTGCGCGTGCGCGGCGTAAAGAAAGAAGAAGCGGAAAAACAGGCGAAAGCACTATTAGCGAAAGTTGGACTGGCGGAACGGGCGCACCACTACCCCTCCGAGCTTTCCGGCGGTCAACAACAGCGCGTCGCCATTGCCCGAGCGCTGGCCGTGAAGCCGAAAATGATGCTCTTTGACGAGCCAACCTCCGCTCTGGACCCTGAACTGCGCCATGAAGTGCTGAAAGTCATGCAGGATCTGGCGGAAGAAGGCATGACCATGGTCATTGTCACTCACGAAATCGGCTTTGCCGAAAAAGTCGCCTCACGGCTGATTTTTATCGATAAAGGCCGTATTGCCGAAGATGGCAGTCCGCAGGCGTTGATCGAAAACCCGCCAAGCCCACGTTTACAGGAATTTTTACAGCACGTCTCCTGAGATATCGCCCTTCCTGCCCTGCGGCAGGAAGGGCATCATGGAATAGTCCCATTTCATTTTCCCTCCCCTGCGCCATCTATACTTAGTGTTTTGCGTCTCTTTTCTCACTGGAGGAGTCATGCGGTGGACCCTGTTCATCCTTTTTTGTCTACTGGGCGCGCCTGCCCATGCGGTCGCCATACCCGGCGTGACCACGGGGACATCAACCAGCCAGCAAGCAGCGCCAGAGCCCAGTTCTGAACAAAAAAAAGCGGCCTATGCGGCCCTGGCTGACGTACTGGAGAACGAGGCTTCACGTAACGAATTAATAGCGCAACTCCGCGAAGCCTCAACCACGCCGCCGACCGAGCCAGCGCCAGCGCTTGCGCCGCCTGCGGCCAAAGATGAGAAAACGGTACTGGAGAACGTCACCACCGTTACCCGTCAGTACGGCGATGCTTTCGCTACCCGTTTCGCCCAGCTTTATCGCAACATCACCGATGTGCCGCACAAACCGTTTAACTCGCAAACCTTCACCAACGCGTTAACCCACTTTTTATTTCTGGCCGTCGCGGTATTTGGTTTTTATAGCGTGATACGGCTTTGCGCCCTGCCGTTATATCGAAAAATGGGCCTGTGGGCGCGCAAGAAAAACCGTGAACGCAGCAACTGGTTACAGCTCCCGGCGATGATCGTCGGCGCGTTTATTATCGACCTGCTGCTACTGGCGCTCACCTTATTTATCGGTCAGATGCTCAGTGATAATTTCCATGCGGGAAGTCGAACTATCGCTTTTCAGCAAAGCCTGTTCCTGAATGCCTTCGCGCTGATAGAGTTCTTTAAAGCGATTCTGCGGCTTATTTTTTGCCCTAATGTACCGGAGTTACGCCCATTCGCGATTCAGGATGCGACAGCGCGTTACTGGAATCGCCGTATGAGTTCCCTTAGCAGTTTGATTGGCTACGGGCTAATTGTTGCCGTTCCGATTATTTCCAACCAGGTGAATGTTCAGGTTGGCGCGATGGCTAATGTGGCGATCATGCTCTGCATCACCATCTGGGCGCTGTACCTGATCTTTAAAAACAAAGCGGAGATTACGCAACATTTATTAAGTCTGGCGGAACGATCATTAGCCTTTTTTAGCCTGTTTATCCGCGCCTTTGCGCTGGTGTGGCACTGGCTGGCCAGCGCTTACTTTATCGTGCTGTTTTTCTTCTCGTTATTCGACCCAGGCAATAGCCTGAAGTTTATGATGGGCGCGACCGTGCGCAGTCTGGCGATTATTGGCATCGCGGCGTTTATCTCCGGTATGTTTACCCGCTGGATAGCGAAAACCATCACCCTGTCGCCCCATACGCAGCGCAATTACCCGGAATTACAAAAGCGGCTTAACGGCTGGCTCTCCTCGGCGCTAAAAGTCGCACGCTTTTTGACCGTCTGCGTCGCCGTTATGCTGTTGCTCAACGCCTGGGGATTATTCGATTTCTGGCACTGGCTACATTATGGCGCGGGGGAAAAGATGGTCGATATCCTCATCCGTATCGCGTTAATCTTATTCTTCTCCGCCGTGGGATGGACGATTCTCGCCAGTCTGATTGAGAATCGCCTGGCCTCCGATATTCATGGTCGCCCGCTACCCAGCGCCCGCACGCGCACGCTGCTGACGCTGTTCCGCAATGCGCTGGCAGTGATTATCAGTACCATAACCATCATGATCGTGTTATCGGAAATCGGCGTCAATATCGCGCCATTGCTGGCTGGCGCGGGGGCGTTAGGTCTGGCTATCTCTTTCGGTTCGCAAACTCTGGTGAAAGATATTATTACCGGCGTCTTTATTCAGTTTGAAAACGGGATGAATACCGGCGACTTAGTCACCATAGGCCCGCTGACGGGGACGGTCGAAAGAATGTCGATTCGTTCCGTCGGCGTGCGGCAGGATACCGGGGCATACCATATTATCCCGTGGTCCTCGATCACCACTTTCGCCAACTTTGTGCGCGGTATCGGCTCAGTTGTCGCCAACTATGACGTGGATCGCCATGAGGATGCGGATAAAGCGAATCAGGCGCTGAAAGACGCGGTAACGGCGCTGATGGAGACGGAGGATATTCGCGGGCTGATTATCGGCGAACCCACGTTCGCCGGTATTGTCGGTTTAACGAACACGGCGTTTACTTTACGCGTATCGTTCACCACCCTACCGCTCAAGCAGTGGACGGTGCGTTTTGCCCTTGATAGCCAGGTGAAAAAGCATTTTGATCTGGCCAATGTGCGCGCGCCGGTGCAAACGTATCAGGTTCTGCCCGCCCCCGCCGGCGGCCCGTCGCCTGATTCACTGCCGCCGCGCGAACCGACGATTTAGCGTTTACGGGTGATAAAACGGCGACGCTGGTCGTCATCCATAAAGGTCCAGGCAATAAAGCGGCTTTGCTTTTGCCCCTGGGCCATCTCTTTTTTCACCACTTTCACCGCGCCAGCCTCCGTCAACGCCCGGTAAAGCGGTGGTAAATTCTCGCCGCGCGATACCAACGTCGTAAACCACAACACCTGACGGCGGAAGGATTGGCTTTCAGCAATCATTTTTTTAATAAAGGCGACTTCGCCGCCTTCACACCATAGCTCCTGCTGTTGACCGCCAAAGTTCAGCGCATCATCTTTATTCTGCCCCAAATTGCGGCGCTTACGCTCGCTGCCCGCGCGGGCTGCGGCGGCGGAGTCGTGAAAAGGCGGGTTACAAAGCGTTGCGTCATAAAATTCATTTTTATGAATAATACCGGTAAAAATGGCCGCCGGATCTTTTTGCCGACGCAGACGAATGGCGCGGCTTAACCCCGTATTAGCCTGAATGATAGCCTGCGCGCTGGACATCGCTGCGTCGCTGACTTCACTACCGGTAAATCGCCAGCCATATTCATGTACGCCGATAAGCGGATAAATACAATTGGCGCCCACGCCCACGTCCAGAATAGTTGCCTGCGCCGGAATACTCCCTGTCGTTTCGCCAAGCAGATCCGCCAGATGATGGATATAATCCGCACGACCAGGCACCGGCGGACATAAAAACCCTGGCGGAATGTCCCAGTGTGTAACGGCATAAAAATGCGCCAGCAACGCCTTATTGAGCGCTTTTACCGCTTGCGGATTAGCAAAATCAACGCTCTGTTCACCGGCGGGCGTGCGGATAAGAAAGGACGTCAATTCCGGCGTGGTCTGACACAGTGCGGCGAGATCATAACGGTGTTGGTGGCGGTTGCGCGGGTGTAACCCCGGTTTCTGGGCGGACATGGCATTCTCCTTTTAGCAGCGGCGTAAGATACCCGTATAACGCCACGGGGTAAATATACCACCGCGAATTCCCTGCCTCGCTCGTTTGATCGGATATCTGAATGACATTGGTTCTGCTCATGGTCTGAAAAGATCGCGCGATGCGATTTTTTCACCTGACGGCGCTACACTTAACCTCAGGTACCCTAAAATCAGGAGAGCGTGATGGCATCCGGCTGGGCAAATGACGACGCAGTGAATGAACAAATCAACAATACCATTGAAGATGCCGTTGCCCGCGCTCGCGGCGAACTTCCCCACGGCGAAAGTCGCGATGAATGCGAATCTTGCGGCGACCCTATCCCTGAAGCGCGGCGTAAAGCCGTACCGGGCGTTCGGTTATGCATATCCTGCCAGCAGGAGAAAGATTTACATAACGCAACATTTTCAGGATATAATCGCAGAGGTTCAAAAGACAGCCAGTTACGCTGACTTTTCTTTACCGAAACCGCCAGTATCATCCATTCCTTTACGCTCATGCTTTTTAGCGTTCTGCGTCGCAGAATGTGCCGTTAACCTCGACTCCGTAAAGCCAGATGACAAGAACGGTAAATTCCACCGTTGAATTAATTAATAATCAATAGGTTATTTGTCATTCAAAAATTTTGAGCAAGGCCGTCAATTCTATTCGATTTTATCTTTCGCAAAAAACCGTGATACTCATCACATCGACGGAACATCGTCCCATAAACAGAATAACCTGCGAGAGATTAATCATGAAAACCATTAAATATGCTGTTGCAGCCATCGCGCTTTCCACCCTTTCTTTTGGCGCTTTTGCCGCAGAACCGGTTAGCGCGTCTCAGACGCAAAACCTGCATAAAATCGGCGTAGTGTCTGCCGATGGCGCCACCACGCTGGATGGCCTAGAAGCTAAACTGGCTGAAAAAGCCGCCGCTGCTGGCGCAAGCGCTTATAACATCACCTCCGCCGTGGGTAATGACAAAATGAGCGGCACTGCGGTGATTTATAAATAATTTACCTGCCCGCCAGATTTCAGGCTGTAACATCGCTGTTGTTTGAATTCTGACGGGTATTACCCTCGTCTGTTTGCCAACAGACCCACTGCTCCAACCCTCATTAACCCTGTTTGTTACCCTTATTTGCCCGTCCGCCACTGGACGGGCTTTTTTTATTCGCTAAAAGCCTGTTCGACGCGCGCAAGCCCGTCTTCTAACGTCGCCGCCTCTCCCGTCGCAACCAGACAACAGGCCATTTGCGTTTTTAATGATTGCGGCACCGGCTCGTGGCCGGCAAGGCAGCGCTCAATCCAGCGCGCGGTGATTTCAGGATCTTTAGTCGCAGGCAGTGAAAGCGGCTCGTCGTACGTGTCGCTCTGGCGCTCATGCAGTACCTGCACGCCGCGGCTATCAATCAGGCTGATTTGCGGACAGCGTTGCGGGTTGGCATAGACTTCGCCTTCGGTACCATGCATCAGCAAAGCCCGCCCGCCAATGCGGCTAAAAAAGGTCGCCACACGCGGAACATATTCAGGATGAGAAACGCTTGATAAACGCAGCGCGGCATCCTCAGCAAATGGCGTCGCCAGCTTGACCAGTGAATGCGCGCTGTTACGCACGCCCATCCGCCAGCGCATCGCCAGCTGTTTTTCCAGCGGCGGGCAGAGCGCGCTCACCGGGATAAACACCGGCTGGCGCCCGTCCAGTTTGGCCTGCGCTTGTCCGCCGTGTAGGGTGGGCACAATCCCCATCAGCTCAAATATTGTTTCCGTCAGTACGCGGGTCGGATCTTCACTGACGCCGTGTACTACAACTGGAAAGCCCAATTTATGCAGCAGGATAGCCAGCAACGGCGTTAAATTCGCCTGTTTACGCGCGCCGTTATAGCTGGGAATAACGACCGGCAACGGCCTATCTGCGGGCGGTGTCAGTTTGATGGCATGATTCTGCATGGCTTCATAAAAGCCCAGCATTTCGGCTTCGCCTTCGCCTTTAATACGCAGCGCCATCAATATACTGCCCATTTCCAGGTCGGGGATGTCGCCATTCAGCATTCGGGTATACAAACCGCGCGCGGTATCCAGATCCAGATCGCGGGCGTGATTTTTACCTCGCCCGATCTCTTTGATGATCTTGCGATAATCCATTGAAAGCTCCTTGAAGTGTGCTCACAGCATTAACGCCGTCGGCGGCGTGCAGGTTTTGCTTTTGGTTTTACTATAACGTCTGGCACGGCAGGCTGCTCTATCGGAAAAACAGGTAAGGCATTCAGTAAACGCTGTCCGTAGTTTTTGGTCAACAACCGCTTATCATAAATGACCACTTCTCCCCGACAGGCATGGCTACGGATCAATCGCCCTACCTGCTGAATTAAATTAAAAGACGCGCTTGGTAAACTTTGTACCTCAAACGGATAACGATTCAGACTTTTTAGCCATTCGCCTTCGGTGATCACGACCGGGCTGTCGATCGGCGGGAAGGCAATTTTATGGATATGGACCTGCGTCAGCAGCTCGCCTTTAAGATCCAGCCCTTCGGCAAAAGACTGAAGCCCAACCAGCACGCTGCGTTCGCCGCTCTCCACCCGTTTACGGTGCAGCTCTACCAGCCGGTAACGCGGCTGGTCGCCCTGGACCAGGAGGAGTAAGCGCACATCAGCGACATGCTCCAGAAAACGCTGCATCGCCCGCCCGCTGGCGAACAGTACCAGCATACCATGATGTTTTTTGCTCTCCAGTTGCTCACGAAAATAGGCCGCCATTTCGGCAATATGCTGCTCTTCGTTATCAATGGTGGGTTCGTAGCGCATTTGAGGAATCACCAGTTTCCCCTGTTCCACATGATTAAACGGCGAATCCAGCGCCACAAAGCGGTCGCCGGCTTTTTCTTTTAAGCCGCTCATTTCCTGCAGACGCGAAAAGCTATTGAGCGAGCGCAGTGTCGCCGAGGTGACAATAATGTGCGGTACGCTGCGCCATAACAATCTTTCCAGCTGATCGCTGACGCGGATACCGACACAATGGAACCAGACGTGGAGTTGCCCTTCGCGTATTTCACGCGTCGCCCATTTGGACACCGGCGCGCCTGAAGACTGCGCCATCGAAGCCAGCCGCCATAATTTACTTTGCGCCTCGAACATTCCCAGCGCCCGGTTCATCTGTAAAATCACCCGATGCAAACGCACAATATCGTGCGACCCGGTTTTTTCGCTGAGATCGTTGAGAAAGGATTCCGCCAGCCCACGCAGCGTCTCGGTCAGCTTCGCCAGTCGCTGGCAGATTTCCATGACCTCATCAGGCAACTCGCCCATTGCAAAACGGTGCTCCGCCTCCTGCGCTGCGGGCATATACAGATTAAGAATGGCATTGAGCGAGGCGATCAGTTCGTATACCTCCTCGCAATGGGCGTTAAGTCGCTCAGGGTTCGCTAACGGCGGCGTGGTTTTAGGGCGAAATTGCTCCATGCAGGTCGCCACCAGTTTGCTGAACAGGTCCAGTTGCAATCGATACCAGGAGGCGGTAATTTCCGCGCTCATCTCCAGCGCATCGCGCGCGACATCGGGCAGATGATGACCTTCATCCAGTACCAACAGCAGATGCTTTGGTTCCGGCAGTACGGCTTCACTTTCCATCGCCGCCATTACCAGCGCGTGATTCGCCACCACGACTTCCGCTTCCTGTATTTCACGTCGGGCGACAAAGAATGGACATTCGCGGTAATAGTGACAGTTGCGGTTCAGACAACTGGCTTTATCGGTACTTAATCGCCGCCACAGATCGTCGTCAATAGCAATGTCGGTATGATCCCGCAGACCATCCCATTTGTAACCGTCAAGATCCCCTTTCAGCCTGGCGCAGCGCTTTTGCTCTTCCTGGTTGTTAGGCGTCAGTTCATCATCAAGAAAGGCGAGCAGATCCTGCTGCGTAGGCTCGCTACTGGCGAGCGCCGCCAGGTTTCGCGGACACACGTAACGCCCGCGGCCAAAGGCGGCGGTAAAGCGCAGATCGGGGATGATTTTTCGTAGCAGCGGCAAATCTTTGCTAAAGATCTGATCCTGTAACGCCACGTTAGCGGTACTGACCACCAGTGTTTTTTGCTCTTCCCGGGCAATGGCGATACCGGGAATAAGATAGGAGAGGGTTTTCCCGACGCCGGTCGGCGCTTCAATAGCCAGATGTCTCCCTTCTTCCCCGGCCAGCGTTCTGGCGACGTCAGCAATCATCTGCCGCTGCGGCGCACGGGGAATAAAGTCGGGAATCTGGTCCTGAAGCGCCTTATACCAGGCGGCGATTTGCGCTTTCAGCGCAGCGGTCAATGCCATGAGAAAACCTGAAGTACTGTATAAACAGCCACTATTGTGTCACATTTCAGGGGCGGGAAGTACCTTTTTTACCGGTTCTGGAAGGCGGCTCGCAACGCGATGTGTATTTTGCCGGATGACGGTGCAAGCACCTTATCGGGCCTACGTATTTGCATAGTCCGTAGGCCCGGTAAGCGTCGCGCTACCGGGCATGTTGCCGGATAAAATTTACTGGGCAGGCGTGATTCTGCGCGGGCGACGCGGCGGACGTGCTTTGTCGCCAGCGGGTTTCCCCTCGCCTGTGCGCGGTTTTGGTTTCGCCTTCGCCGCCCCGCTATCCTGACGTCGCGGCTGCTGACTGCGCCCCGCTCCCCCCTGATTTTGTCCGCGACCACGACCGCCGCCGCCGCGCTGCTGACGGCCATTCTGAATCGGCTCCGCTTTAATCGACGGGTCCGGCTCATAGCCCGGCGTCGTAATGCGTGGGATCTCTTTTTTCAGCAATTTTTCGATATCACGCAACAATTTATGCTCGTCAACACAGACCAGCGACAGCGCCTCGCCAGTTGCCGCCGCGCGACCGGTACGGCCAATACGGTGTACATAATCTTCCGGCACGTTCGGCAGCTCATAGTTGACCACGTGCGGCAGCTCTTCAATATCCAGACCACGCGCCGCAATATCCGTCGCCACCAGCACGCGAATATCGCCGGATTTAAAATCGGCCAGCGCGCGGGTACGTGCGCCCTGCGATTTATTACCGTGGATCGCCGCGCTGCGAATACCGTCTTTATTAAGCTGTTCCGCCAGATGGTTCGCGCCATGCTTGGTGCGGGTGAAGACCAACACCTGCTGCCAGTTGCCCTGGCCAATCATCTGCGACAACAGTTCACGTTTGCGTTTTTTATCGACAAAGTGCACGTGCTGCGTCACCTGCTCTGAGGCCGTGTTGCGGCGCGCCACTTCGATTTCCAGCGGGTTGCGTAACAGCTTTTCGGCAAGCGCTTTGATGTCGTCGGAGAACGTGGCGGAGAACAGCAGATTCTGACGCTTCGCCGGCAGTTTCGCCAGCACACGACGAATGTCGTGAATGAAGCCCATATCCAGCATACGGTCGGCTTCATCCAGTACCAGAATCTCAATCTGATCCAGCTTCACGGCATTTTGATGTTCCAGGTCGAGCAGACGTCCCGGCGTCGCCACCAGCACATCCACGCCGCCGCGCAGTTTCATCATCTGCGGATTGATGCTTACGCCGCCAAATACCACCAGCGAGCGAATATTGAGATATTTACTGTAATCTCTGACGTTTTCGCCAATTTGCGCCGCCAGCTCGCGGGTTGGCGTGAGGATCAACGCACGCACCGGGCGACGACCTTTAGCGTGCGGCTGATGGGTAATCAGATGCTGCAACAATGGCAGGGTAAAACCCGCCGTTTTACCGGTTCCAGTCTGGGCGCTGGCCATCAGATCGCGGCCTTCCAGCACGGCGGGAATCGCCTGTTGCTGAATAGGGGTAGGTTCACGGTAACCCTGCTCGGCAATAGCGCGCAGGATATCAGGGTTTAATCCCAGGGAATCAAAAGACATAACTACTCCGGACCGCCCCGACCGTTGCCGGTGTAGTTTTCAGGGAGATGCTCAAATTTGGAATGACAAAAACCACAATGTCATGAAGGGGCGGAGTGTAGCAGTTTTTGTGATGCGGCGCATAAATTATCCTTACGGTGAGCCGCGGGGAAAATGACGCCCCGCGACGGAGATCCATGCGTTATTGTTCAGCAAACGCCTCGCCGTAGAAACTTGCCAGCAGCAGTTGGCGCAGTTCCGATACCAGCGGATAACGCGGGTTAGCGCCGGTGCACTGGTCATCGAAGGCATCTTCAGACAGTTTGTCAACGTGTGCCAGGAAGTCAGCTTCCTGCACGCCTGCTTCACGGATAGACTTAGGAATGCCCAGCTCATCTTTAATGCTTTCCAGCCATGCCAGCAGTTTTTCAATCTTAGCGGCGGTACGGTCGCCCGGCGCGCTCAGGCCCAGGTGGTCAGCAATTTCAGCGTAACGACGGCGTGCCTGCGGACGATCGTACTGGCTAAAAGCGGTCTGCTTGGTCGGGTTGTCATTCGCGTTGTAGCGGATAACGTTACAAATCAGCAGGGCGTTCGCCAGACCGTGCGGAATGTGGAACTGAGAGCCCAGTTTGTGCGCCATGGAGTGACATACACCGAGGAAGGCGTTGGCAAACGCGATACCGGCGATAGTCGCTGCACTGTGAACACGTTCACGCGCAACCGGATTTTTAGACCCTTCGTGGTAAGACGCCGGCAGGTTTTCTTTCAGCAGTTTCAGGGCCTGCAGAGCCTGACCGTCAGAGAACTCAGAAGCCAGTACGGAAACATAAGCTTCCAGAGCGTGAGTTACCGCATCCAGACCACCGAACGCACACAGGGACTTCGGCATATCCATCACCAGGTTGGCGTCAACGATCGCCATATCCGGGGTCAGGGCATAGTCAGCCAGCGGATATTTCTGACCGGTTGCATCGTCGGTCACAACCGCAAACGGTGTGACTTCAGAACCGGTACCGGAAGTGGTGGTGACGGCGATCATTTTCGCTTTCACGCCCATTTTCGGGAACTTGTAGATACGTTTACGGATGTCCATAAAGCGCAGCGCCAGCTCTTCAAAGTGGGTTTCCGGATGTTCGTACATGACCCACATGATTTTCGCGGCGTCCATCGGGGAACCGCCGCCCAGCGCGATAATCACGTCCGGTTTGAAGGAGTTAGCCAGCTCAGCGCCTTTGCGCACAACGGAAAGCGTCGGGTCGGCTTCAACTTCGAAGAAGACTTCGGTTTCAACGCCAGCCGCTTTCAGCACAGAGGTGATCTGGTCTGCATAGCCGTTGTTGAACAGGAAGCGGTCAGTCACGATGAGCGCACGTTTGTGGCCATCAGTAATCACTTCATCCAGCGCGATGGGCAGAGAGCCACGGCGGAAGTAGATAGATTTCGGAAGTTTGTGCCACAACATGTTTTCAGCTCGCTTAGCAACGGTTTTCTTGTTGATCAGGTGTTTCGGACCAACGTTTTCAGAGATGGAGTTACCACCCCAGGAACCACAACCCAACGTCAGGGAAGGTGCGAGTTTGAAGTTGTACAGGTCACCGATACCACCCTGAGAGGCCGGGGTGTTGATCAGGATACGCGCGGTTTTCATCATCTGACCGAAGTAAGCAACGCGTTCTGGCTGGTTATCCTGGTCAGTGTACAGGCAGGAAGTGTGACCGATACCGCCCATAGCGACCAGTTGCTCCGCTTTATCTACCGCATCGGCAAAATCTTTTGCTCGGTACATGGCGAGCGTCGGAGAGAGTTTTTCGTGAGCGAAAGGCTCAGAGACGTCCGTTGCACTCACCTCCCCTATCAGAACCTTGCTGTTTTCAGGCACAAAAATGCCGGCAATCTCTGCGATTGTAGCCGCTGACTGGCCGACAATTGCCGCATTCAGCGCCCCATTTTTGAGCAATACTCCGCCTACAGCTTTCCTCTCTTTTTTATTCAGAATCACCGCGCCGCATTTCGCAAAACGCTCGCGCACGGCATCGTAGACGGAATCAACAACGACAACAGACTGTTCAGAAGCACAGATTACGCCGTTATCGAAGGTTTTCGACATCAGGATTGACGCCACAGCGCGTTTAATGTCAGCAGTTTCATCAATCACTACCGGAGTGTTACCTGCGCCTACGCCGATAGCCGGTTTGCCGGAGCTGTATGCTGCTTTAACCATGCCTGGACCACCCGTCGCGAGGATCAGGTTAATATCCGGGTGGTGCATCAATGCGTTAGACAGTTCTACGGAAGGTTGATCGATCCAGCCAATCAGATCTTTCGGCGCGCCGGCAGCGATTGCCGCTTGCAGAACGATATCTGCCGCTTTGTTGGTTGCCTCTTTAGCGCGCGGATGCGGAGAAAAGATGATGGCGTTACGCGTTTTCAGGCTAATCAGCGACTTGAAAATCGCGGTAGAGGTCGGGTTAGTGGTTGGAACGATACCGCAAATAATACCGACAGGCTCAGCAATCGTAATGGTCCCGAAAGTGTCGTCTTCTGACAGCACACCGCAGGTCTTTTCATCTTTATAGGCGTTATAGATATATTCGGAAGCGAAGTGGTTTTTAATCACTTTGTCTTCCACGATACCCATACCAGACTCGGCGACCGCCATTTTGGCCAGCGGAATGCGGGCATCAGCGGCGGCCAGAGCGGCGGCGCGGAAGATTTTGTCTACCTGTTGTTGCGTGAAACTCGCGTACTGACGCTGGGCTTTTTTGACGCGCGCAACCAGCGCGTTTAATTCTTCAATGGAATTAATCGACATGGAAACCTCGAACGGAAACAGAGAAGCGCCGCCGCAGAACGCGGCGGCGAAAGTCATTAACGCAGACGATGCTTAATTTTTTCTACCATCATCGCGGTGGAGATGCCGTAGCGATCGTGCAGCGTCGGCAGCGCGCCGGCCAGCAGGAATTCGTCAGGCAAACCAACGGTATCCAGCTCACAGCGTACGCCCTTACGCATCAGCAGCGCGGCAACCGCCTCCCCTAACCCGCCGACCGAGGTATGGTTTTCCGCGGTCATCACCAGGCGACCGGGCTTCGACGCCTGCTCAATAATCGCTTTTTCATCAAGCGGCTTGATTGTCGGCACGTGCAGTACGGCCACGCTGATATTATCGGCGCGTAGCTTTTCAACCGCCTCCAGAGCGCGCATGGTCATCAGCCCGGAAGAAATAATCAGCACATCATTGCCGTCCTCCAGCAGTTTCGCCTTGCCCAGCTCAAACTGATAGTCGTACTTATCCAGCACCAGCGGCACCTTACCGCGCAGCAGGCGCATATACACCGGGCCGTTATGGTCAGCAATTGCCGGTACCGCCTGCTCTATCTCCAGCGCATCGCAAGGATCGACGATAACCATGCCGGGAATGCCGCGCATAATCGCCAGATCTTCGGTTGCCTGGTGGCTTGGACCATAACCCGTCGTCAGGCCCGGCAGCGCTGCGCAGATCTTCACGTTCAGATGCTCTTCGGCGATCACCTGATGGATAAAATCATAGGCGCGACGGGTGGCAAACGCAGCGTAGGTGGTAGCGAAGGGAATAAATCCCTCTTTCGCCATTCCCCCGGCAGCCCCCATCAGCAGCTGTTCCGCCATTCCCATCTGGAAAAATCGAGCCGGGAAAGCCTGGGCGAAAATATGTAGATCGGTATATTTTGACAGGTCCGCGGTCATACCGACGATTTCAGGGCGCTGCGCCGCCAGTTTTGACAGCGCGACGCCAAATGGAGCAGGGATCGTCGCCTGGCCTTCATCGGCGATAGAAGCAATCATCGCGGACGTTTTTAAACGTGGTTTACTCTGGCTCATTACAGCACTCCTTCCGGTTTGTTAGCGTCCAGCACCGCAATCGCTTTTTGCCACTCGTCAGCATCGACGCGAATAAAATGGTTCTTATCGCGGGTTTCGAGGAACGGCACCCCTTTGCCCATCAGCGTGTCGCAGAGAATGACCCGCGGCTGGTTGCCGGCATGACTTTTCGCGTTGTCAAAGGCCGCAATCACCGCGGCCAGATCGTTACCGTCCACGCGCTGTACGTACCAGCCGAAAGCGGCCCATTTTTCATGCAGCGGCTCAAAGCCGAGGATTTTGCGCGAATCGCCGTCCGCCTGCTGTTTGTTGACATCAACGATGTTAATCAAGTTAGTCAGGCCATAGTGGGCTGCCGACATCGCCGCTTCCCAGGTTGAACCTTCGTCCAACTCCCCATCCGACATAGAGTTATAAACCCAGGACGTGCTGCTCTTTTGCTTCAGCCCGAGCGCCATTCCTACGGCAATGGACAGCCCCTGCCCCAGCGAACCACCGGACATCTCCATCCCCGGCGTGTAGGTCGCCATCCCCGACATCGGCAGGCGGCTGTCGTCGGAACCGTAGGTTTCCAGCTCCTCTTCCGGGATAATTCCCGCTTCCAGCAGCGCCGCATAGTAGGCGATAGCGTAATGGCCGTGAGAAAGCAGGAAGCGGTCGCGCCCTTCCCACTCAGGGTCTTCCGGACGGTAGGTCATCGCGTGGCTGAACGCGGTTGCCAGCACATCGGCATAGCCCAGAGCCTGGCCGATATAGCCCTGTCCCTGAACTTCCCCCATTTGCAGGGCGTAGCGGCGGATGCGCCACGCCGCCGCGGCGACTTTTTGTGATTCGGTCATCTTCATCTCATTGCCTCGCTTAGTGAATTAACATGCCGCCGTTAACATCCAGGGTGATACCGGTGGAGTAGGACGCGAGATCGCTTCCCAGGAACAGCGCGGCGCGCGCGATGTCTACCGCATCGCCCAGGCGGTTCATCGGGATCCCGGCAAGGATGTTGGCCGTCATTTCATCGGTCAGCTTACCGGCGGTGATGTCAGTCTGAATCAGCCCCGGAGTGATGCAGTTTACGCGGACGTTATCGGGGCCAAGCTCACGCGCCATCGCCCGCGCCAGACCGAGCACGCCGGCTTTTGCCGCGCTGTAGTGCGGGCCGCCGAAGATACCGCCGCCGCGCTGGGCGGAAACGGAGGAGATGCAGACAATGCTGCCGGATTTTTGCGCTCTCATGACCGGGATAACCGCCTGTGACATCAACAGCGTGCCGCGCAGGCTGACGTCAAGCACCGCGTCATAATTAGCGCGCTTAATGTCCATTAGCTTCAGCGGCTGAGTAATACCGGCGTTATTCACCAGTACATCGACCCGACCATATTTAGCTATAATCTGTTCAATTGCCGCCTGAACCTGAACTTCGTCAGCGACGTTTGCCGCCAGCCCGAGATGACCTTCGCCTAATGCCGCAGCCGCGGCTTCGCTGGCTTCGCCATTGAGGTCGATAATGACCACTTTAGCGCCGTTTTCAGCAAATAATTTCGCGGTAGCAAAACCCAAACCGCGTGCGGAGGCCGCGCCAGTAATAATGGCGACTTTATCTTTTAATAACATATTTTCACTCCATGACATTACGTCATATTAATTAACAGGATATATTTCCGTTATTGTGGCTCATCGAGGAAGAGAATAACCACCAGACCAATTGCTGCGCAGATACCGAAATAGGTAAATACAGAATTAAAGCTGCCGGTCTTATCAAGTAAAAAACCCGCAGCCATCGGAGCGACAAACCCGCCGAGGTTACCGCCGCTATTGATAATAGAAGAGGCAATGGGATAAGTTTTCGTATCCGAAACCGCCATACCGTATGCTGTGAATGCGGGCCAGCCAATATTCAGGCATAAACCGACGAAGAATAACCCAACACATACCGCCCAGGTGCTTGCCGGAATATTCAGCATAATTAACATCATGACCACGGTGGAAATAGCGGTAAACATCATCGTTGGCTTACGACGACGGCCTAATACTTTATCCGAAATCCATCCGCCGCCAATCGCGCCAATAAACCCGCCGATGCACGGCATACTGGCTACAAACCCCATACTCATGACATCAAAACCGCGTTCTTTCACTAAATAGAGCGGAATCCAGGTTAATAAGCCGTACAGCACGCTAACCATCATAAAATAGGCCAGGCAGTCACCGAGGATATTTTTGGAGGTGAATAATCCTTTTGCCGTATCGATAGGCGCCATTTTTTTCACCCGAATAATTTTATCCAGCAAAGTGAAACGATCGGCAATTAATATATTTTCCCGTACGGTGTTTTTATGGATATCACGCCCGGTATTAATCTCTTCCAGTTCACTTTGCGAAACAAATCCGCTCTCTGAAGGTTTTGACTTAACCAGTAAATACCAGGCAATCGCCGCCACGATCCCCGGGATCGCAAAGGAGAAAAAGACCCACCGCCAGCCCCAGGTGACCGCAATCCACACCGCCAACGGCGGCACGATAATCGGCGCAAACATGGTGGCCGCGATATAAACGCCGGTTGCCGTGGCTTTCTCTTTCGGCGGAAACCAGTTATTAATGGTTGAAGCCAGCCCCACCGGGCATGGTCCTTCGCTAAGCCCCAGTCCCAGTCGCACCATCTTCAGGCTAAACACCGAACTTACCGTGCCCATCAGCCAGGTGAAAGCGGAAAAGCCGAAAATTGATAGTGAAACTAACCCCCGCGTGCCGCGTTTGGCGATAAAAAAACCTGCCGGGATCTGGCTTACCGCGTAGCCAAGGAAAAACATACTGGCGATGGCCCCGGCTTCAAAGTTGTTGATATGAAACTCATCAATGATAAACGGCAGCACCGCGCCGATATTGGTTCTGTCGGCGTAATTTATTGCATACACCAGGAAAATCATCGTCAAAACCACCAAACGATATTTTGTCTTCCTGGCGTCAGTACAGACTACAGTATCTATACGTGACATAGGGTATCCTCATTATTGTTTATACCCTTCATACTTCAAGTTGCTTATGTGTTGGCTACGGATTACTCGGCCCATCCATGGGCCTCGCCCTGACGGGCCGTCGCACGCGACGTTCAAATCTACTCCCGGCAGATTTGTCGCTCACCCCAGTCACATAGTTATCTATGCTCCTGGGGACTCACTCCCTTGCCGCCTTTAAGCAACTCGAATTATTTTGGGTATATGTTTTTTTCGCGAACCTTACCGCATCGCGCCTTGTTATCAGGCCTGTGGTTGCAATATAACAATCCCCAAAAGAAACGGTATTCAAAAAACCTCAATTATGAATGAGGAAAATTTGCTTCGTGACTGGATTCAAATTATTGTTGAATCAGCTTGACCGACAGAAATGGCAGATAAAACTGTTAACTTCATCACGAATTACCCCATAACTTATTTTTCGCCTATGTTAAGCTGACCAGGTATTAGGGGAGTAACCGCTGAATTTACTTCCTGGGGTAATAAAATTGGGCGATCATCATTCCATTCGCCGGAGATAATCATGAACCAGCCACTACAGAATAAAAGCTTGCCTGTGCCATCTTTACGCAATATCCAGGCATTCATTGAAGTGGCTGATACCAACAGCCTGAATCTGGCAGCTGAAAATCTCAATGTTACGGCCTCTGCGGTAAGCCATCAGATAGCCAGTCTGGAACAGTATCTGGGAAAGAAACTTTTTTCGCGCAGCAGTAAAGGCGTCGTATTGACCGCGATTGGTGAAAAATATTTAAAAGAGGTTTCGGGGGCGTTAAACATTATTGGACAGGCTACCAACCAGGTCATAAATGATATTCACCAGGATTATTTACGCATACATTCAGCACCGAGTTTTGGATTACTATGGTTGATGCCCCGTCTGAATAAATTTCGCCAGGCCTGGCCTGAGCTTAAAATTAGCCTGACCTGTTCTTACGAAAGTATTCAGTTCTCCCGTGATAATATCGACATCGATATCCGCCACGGCCTTTCACAATGGCCGACGCTGGTCGTCAAAACCATAAAAAATGAACGTATGCTCCCCTATACGTCATCGACTTATTTAGCGAGTCATAGCATTCAAAACATTGAAGACTTACTGGGTTGCGATCTTATTCATTCAGATAGCACGCTGATCAACTGGAGCAACTGGCTGTCCTGGCATAAGGTTCGCGGCTGGAATAAAAACTTTATTTTTAATTTTGACCGCTCCTATATGAGCATTGAGGCTGCACGTATGGGCATGGGGATTATTCTTGAAAGCAATTTACTGGCCGGACAAAGCGTTAGCCAACGCCACCTGGCGCCCGTTTTTACGACTGACGTGAGTATGCCGGTTAACGCTCACCACTTCGTTTTGCCACATCACAATGAACAAAAAGAGAAAGTGAAGATATTCTTTAATTGGGTTTCCAAAGAGCTAAGCCGCGAAGGATTTCAGATCTAATAGCTGGCGGTAGACAAACCTGAAATGTGCGCCTAAAGTTAATCAATCGATTGATTAAGACTTAGGGCGTGTGATGAATATTCCCACTACGACCACCAAGGGCGAGCAGGCGAAAAGTCAGCTCATTGCCGCCGCGCTGGCGCAGTTTGGCGAGTATGGCCTCCATGCCACCACGCGCGATATCGCCGCGCTGGCGGGGCAAAATATTGCCGCTATTACTTACTATTTCGGCTCAAAAGAGGATTTATACCTCGCCTGCGCCCAGTGGATTGCCGATTTTCTTGGCGAAAAATTTCGCCCCCATGCTGAAAAAGCGGAACGTCTGTTTCGCCAGCCTGCCCCTGACCGGGACGCCATACGCGAGCTCATTCTGCTCGCCTGCAAGAACATGATTATGCTGCTGACGCAGGAAGACACCGTTAACCTGAGCAAATTTATTTCACGCGAGCAGCTCTCTCCCACGTCGGCCTATCAATTGGTTCATGAACAGGTTATCGATCCGTTGCACACCCATCTGACAAGATTGGTTGCCGCTTATACCGGCTGCGACGCCAATGATACGCGCATGATTTTGCATACCCATGCCTTACTGGGCGAAGTGCTGGCGTTCCGTCTCGGCAAAGAAACTATTCTGTTACGTACCGGCTGGCCGCAGTTTGATGAAGAAAAAGCGGAGCTGATTTACCAGACGGTAACCTGCCACATCGATCTTATTCTGCACGGTTTAACGCAAAGGAGTCTGGACTGATGAAAAAAACTGTCGTTATCGGACTGGCAATCGCAGCGATCGTCGCTGTGATTGCCGGTGGAACCTGGTGGTATCAAAGTCGGCAGGACGATGGGCTGACGCTATACGGTAATGTCGATATCCGTACCGTCAATATCAGCTTTCGCGTCGGCGGCAGGCTGGCGTCGCTGAATGTTGATGAAGGCGATGCCATCAAAGCCGGACAGGTGCTCGGCGAACTGGATCACGCGCCATACGAAAACGCGCTAATGCAGGCGAAAGCTGGCGTGTCGGTCGCGCAGGCGCAATATGATTTGATGCTGGCAGGCTATCGCGATGAAGAGATAGCCCAGGCCGCCGCCGCCGTCAGACAGGCGCAAGCCGCTTATGACTACGCGCAAAACTTTTATAACCGTCAGCAAGGATTGTGGAAAAGCCGCACCATTTCCGCTAACGATCTGGAAAACGCCCGCTCATCGCGCGATCAGGCGCAGGCGACGCTGAAGTCCGCGCAGGATAAACTGAGCCAGTACCGTACCGGTAATCGTGAACAGGATATCGCCCAGGCGAAAGCCAGCCTGGAACAGGCAAAGGCCCAACTGGCGCAGGCGCAGCTTGATTTGCACGACACTACGCTTATCGCGCCTGCCAACGGAACCTTGCTCACCCGCGCGGTCGAGCCTGGCAGTATGCTGAACGCCGGCAGCACGGTATTAACGCTCTCGCTGACCCGCCCCGTCTGGGTGCGCGCCTATGTCGATGAACGCAACCTCAGTCAGACGCAACCGGGGCGCGACATTCTGTTGTATACCGACGGTCGTCCTGACAAACCTTACCACGGCAAGATTGGTTTCGTTTCGCCCACCGCGGAATTTACGCCGAAAACCGTCGAAACGCCGGATCTGCGTACCGATCTCGTCTATCGCCTGCGCATTATCGTCACCGATGCGGACGATGCGTTACGCCAGGGGATGCCAGTCACGGTGAAATTTAATGACGAGGCACGGCATGAGTGAGGCCGTTATTACGCTGCACGGTCTGACGAAGCGCTTTGCGGGAATGGATAAACCCGCCGTCGCGCCGCTCGACTGTACCATTCATTCCGGTTATGTCACCGGGCTGGTAGGGCCGGACGGCGCAGGAAAAACCACGCTGATGCGTATGCTGGCGGGCCTGCTCAAAGCCGATGGCGGCAACGCGTCAGTATTGGGCTTCGACCCGATACAAAACGACAGCGAGCTGCACGCGGTTCTGGGCTATATGCCGCAGAAATTCGGTCTGTATGAAGATCTTACCGTCATGGAGAACCTTAATCTCTATGCCGATTTGCGCAGCGTTACCGGCGAGATACGGGAAAAGACCTTTGCCCGTTTGTTGGAGTTTACCGCCCTCGGCCCTTTCACTGGCCGTCTGGCAGGAAAATTGTCCGGCGGGATGAAGCAAAAACTGGGGCTGGCCTGTACGCTGGTCGGCGAACCGAAAGTGCTGCTGTTGGATGAACCGGGCGTTGGCGTTGACCCGATTTCACGGCGCGAGTTGTGGCAAATGGTCCACGAACTGGCGGGCGACGGGATGCTGATTTTATGGAGCACCTCCTATCTGGATGAAGCCGAACAGTGTCGCGATGTACTGCTGATGAATGAAGGCGAGCTGCTCTATCAGGGCGAACCTAAAGCGCTGACGCAAACGATGGCCGGACGTAGCTTTCTGATGAGCAGTCCACAGGAAAACAACCGTAAGTTACTACAGAGAGCGCTCAGACTGCCGCAGGTGAGCGACGGCATGATTCAGGGGCGTTCGGTACGCCTGATCCTGAAAAAAGAGGCGACCGCAGCAGATATTCGTCAGGCCGAAGGAATGCCGGAAATCACCCTCAATGAGACCGCGCCGCGCTTCGAAGATGCGTTTATCGATCTGCTTGGCGGAGCGGGAACCTCGGAGTCTCCGCTGGGTTCAATCCTGCATACGGTTGAAGGCACTGCCGGCGAAACGGTGATTGAAGCGCAGGAACTGACGAAAAAATTTGGCGATTTCGCGGCCACGGACCATGTTAATTTCGTCGTACAGCGCGGCGAGATTTTTGGCCTGCTCGGCCCGAACGGCGCGGGTAAATCAACCACCTTTAAAATGATGTGCGGCCTGCTGGTGCCGACGTCCGGCAAGGCGCTGGTGCTGGATATGGACCTGAAAGTCAGCTCCGGCAAAGCCCGTCAGCATCTGGGCTATATGGCGCAAAAATTTTCGCTTTACGGCAACCTGACGGTTGAGCAGAACCTGCGTTTTTTCTCCGGCGTCTACGGTTTGCGGGGCCGCGCGCAAAATGAAAAAATTCAGCGCATGAGTGAAGCGTTTGGTCTGAAAAGCATCGCGTCGCATCCCACCGATGCGCTGCCGCTGGGCTTTAAACAGCGACTGGCGCTGGCCTGCTCGCTGATGCACGAACCGGATATTTTATTCCTTGATGAACCAACGTCCGGGGTTGATCCCCTCACCCGTCGTGAATTTTGGCTGCACATTAATAGCATGGTGGAAAAAGGGGTCACGGTAATGGTGACGACCCACTTTATGGATGAGGCGGAATATTGCGATCGCATCGGACTGGTTTATCGCGGGAAGCTTATCGCCAGCGGTACGCCGGACGATCTCAAAGCGCAGGCCGCCGATGAGCAACAGGCCGATCCAACGATGGAGCAGGCCTTTATCACTCTCATCAATGACTGGGATAAGGAGCATACGCATGAGTAAGTCTCTCTCCTGGCGCCGCGTGCGTGCGTTGTGCGTCAAAGAGACGCGCCAGATCGTGCGCGATCCCAGTAGCTGGCTGATTGCGGTGGTGATCCCGCTGCTGTTGCTGTTTATTTTTGGTTACGGCATTAACCTCGACTCCAGCAAGCTGCGGGTGGGGATTCTGCTTGAACAGCAAAGCCAGGAGGCGCTGGATTTCACTCATGCGATGACCGGTTCACCCTATATCGACGCGACCATTAGCGATAATCGCCATGAATTAATTGAAAAAATGCAGGCCGGACGCATTCGCGGACTGGTGGTGATTCCGGTGGATTTCGCGCAGCAAATGGCGCGCGCCGGTGACAGCGCGCCGATTCAGGTGATTACCGACGGCAGCGAGCCAAACACCGCCAACTTCGTTCAGGGTTATGTTGAAGGCATCTGGCAAATCTGGCAACAGCAGCGGGCGGAAGATCGCGGCGACACCTTTGAACCGCTCATCGACGTCCAGACGCGCTACTGGTTTAACCCGGCGGCGATCAGTCAGCATTTTATCATTCCCGGGGCGGTGACCATTATCATGACGGTAATTGGCGCAATCCTCACCTCGCTGGTCGTTGCCCGCGAATGGGAGCGCGGCACGATGGAGGCGCTGCTCTCAACCGAAGTGACGCGTGTTGAACTGCTGCTGTGTAAGCTTATTCCCTATTACTTTCTCGGTATGCTGGCGATGCTGCTCTGTATGCTGGTATCGGTGTTTATTCTCGGCGTGCCGTATCGCGGTTCGCTGGTGATTCTGTTTATCATCACCAGTCTGTTTTTACTGAGTACGCTGGGGATGGGGCTGTTGATTTCCACCATCACTCGCAACCAGTTTAACGCCGCGCAGGTGGCGCTGAACGCCGCCTTTTTGCCCTCAATTATGCTGTCCGGGTTTATCTTCCAGATAGACAGTATGCCTGCGGTGATCCGCGCGGTGACCTATATTATTCCGGCGCGCTATTTTGTCAGCACCCTGCAAAGTCTGTTTCTGGCCGGCAATATTCCGGTCGTTTTAGGCGTTAACGTACTGTTTTTAATCGCCTCGGCGGTGATGTTTATTGGCCTGACGTGGCTAAAAACCAAACGACGACTGGATTAAATATGTGTATGGATAATTGTCGTCGTAGGCCGGATAAGGCGTTCACGCCGCCATCCGGCATTATGCCTGATGCGCTTTGCTTATCAGGCCTACAAACTGGACTGAGAGGACGGACATGTTTCATCGTTTATGGACGTTAATTCGCAAAGAACTGCAATCGCTTTTACGCGAACCGCAAACGCGCGCGATCCTGATTCTGCCGGTGCTGATTCAGGTCATCCTGTTTCCGTTCGCCGCGACGCTTGAAGTCACTAACGCGACTATCGCCATCTATAACGAAGATAACGGCAAACATTCGGTAGAACTTACCCAGCGCTTTGCCCGCGCGAAAGCGTTTACCCATGTGCTATTGCTGAACAGTCCGCAGGAGATCCAGCCGACTATCGATACGCAAAAAGCGCTGCTGCTGGTACGCTTCCCGGCGGATTTCTCGCGGAATCTGGATACCTTCCAGCCTGCGCCGATGCAACTCATTCTTGATGGACGTAACTCCAACAGCGCGCAAATCGCCGCCAATTATCTGCAACAGATCGTCAAGGAGTATCAGCAGACATTGATGGACGGCAAGCCAAAGCCCAACAATAGCGAACTGGTGGTACGCAACTGGTATAACCCGAATCTGGACTACAAGTGGTTTGTGGTGCCCTCGCTGATCGCCATGATCACCACTATTGGCGTGATGATCGTCACTTCGCTGTCCGTCGCCCGCGAGCGTGAACAAGGCACTCTGGATCAGCTGCTGGTCTCTCCGCTCACCACCTGGCAGATTTTCGTTGGTAAAGCGGTGCCGGCGCTGATTGTCGCGACCTTCCAGGCCACGATCGTGCTGGCTATCGGCATTTGGGCATACCAAATTCCCTTCGCCGGTTCGTTAGCGCTGTTTTATTTCACGATGGTGATTTACGGGCTGTCGCTGGTAGGCTTTGGCTTGCTGATATCATCGCTTTGCGCCACGCAACAGCAGGCGTTTATCGGCGTCTTTGTCTTTATGATGCCGGCGATTTTGCTCTCGGGTTATGTCTCGCCGGTGGAAAATATGCCGGTCTGGCTGCAAAACCTGACGTGGATAAACCCTATCCGCCACTTTACTGATATTACTAAGCAAATTTATCTTAAGGATGCGAGTCTGGGAATTGTCTGGGGAAGTTTGTGGCCGCTACTGGTGATAGCGGCCACCACGGGGTCAGCGGCGTATGCGATGTTTAGACGCAAAGTGATGTAGCTTTTTATCTTTCGCCAGTAGCGAGACCACGGCGGGCCCGGCCAGGATAGCCAGCCCCGCCAGCGCCAGTAAGACATTGTTTTGCAATACGCGGGATAGCAGCCAGAGCACAATCAGCGCGGTGCCGAAGTACCAGGTGGTAGTCAGCTCTTCCAGCACATCCGCCACATCGCACCAGCGTTGCTCATGATGGCGCTGCAACGCCAGCATCAGCAGTACCGTCACGCCATAAAGCACGCATAATCCCAGGCCGACGCGCACTAATGTGCCGCTCATCCAGCCTATTACCAGCATCGCCACTACCAGTAAATGCAACATAATCTGCCAACAACCGAGGCCGGTTGCGACACGAACGCGTTGTTGCCACTTCATGGCTTTTCTCCTGAAGCATTTTTCTCTCATTATTCAGAGTACCGAACTTTACGGAAAATTCCGTAAGACCGCATCTTTTTGTGACGACGACTACACTATTTCAATCAGGATAGTGACGCGGACAGGAAGAAAATGACTCAACACACGCGAAATTTTTCATTCAAAGTGCTCACAATTAATACGCACAAAGGTTTTACCGCCTTTAATAAACGCTTCATCCTGCCGGAGCTGCGCGACGCCGTCAGAACGGTCGGCGCCGATATCGTCTGTCTGCAAGAAGTGATGGGCGCGCATGAAGTACATCCGCTGCATATCGAAAACTGGCCGGACACTACCCACTATGAATTTTTGGCCGACACCATGTGGAGCGATTTCGCCTATGGCCGCAATGCGGTCTATCCGGAAGGCCATCACGGTAACGCGGTTCTTTCTCGCTATCCCATTGAACATTATGAAAATCGCGACGTCTCGGTCGGCGGTAGCGAAAAACGCGGCGTGCTCTATTGCCGCATTACGCCGCCCATGCTCAACCGCCCTATCCACGTCATGTGCGTACATCTCGGCCTGCGGGAGAGCCACCGCCAGGCGCAGTTAACCATGCTGGCGGGATGGGTGAATGCCTTGCCGGAATCAGAACCGGTGCTGGTGGCCGGAGACTTTAATGACTGGCGGCAAAAGGCCGGCCCGCCATTAAACGCGGCCGGGCTGGAGGAGATATTCACCCGTGCCCATGGCCGACCGGCGCGCACATTCCCGGTGAGTATGCCGCTGCTGCGACTCGATCGTATTTACGTCAAGAATGCGAACGCCAGTTCTCCTACGGCGCTACCGCTGCGGAACTGGCGACATTTATCAGACCATGCCCCCCTTAGCGCGGAGATCCATCTATGAAATGCGGCTGGCGTGAAGGTAATCAAATTCAGCTACTGGAAAACGGCGACCAGTTCTATCCTGCCGTGTTTGAGGCTATCGCTCAGGCACAGCAAAAAATCATTCTGGAAACCTTTATCTTGTTTGAAGATGAGGTGGGTAAAAAACTCCATGCCGCTCTGCTAAAAGCCGCACAGCGCGGCGTAAAAGCCGAAGTATTACTCGACGGCTACGGCTCTCCCGATCTCAGCGACGCGTTTGTCGGCGAATTAACCTCGGCGGGCGTGATTTTTCGCTATTACGACCCCCGCCCGCGTCTACTGGGGTTGCGAACCAATATCTTCCGCCGAATGCACCGCAAAATTGTGGTGATTGATGATCGTATTGCCTTTGTCGGCGGCATTAACTACTCCGCCGAACATATGTCGGATTACGGCCCGCAGGCGAAACAAGACTACGCGGTACGGGTCGAAGGGCCTGTAGTGGCCGATATCCTGCAATTCGAAGTCGAGAATCTGCCGGGGCAAAGCCCCGCGCGCCGCTGGTGGAAGCGCCATCATCAGGCCGAAGAAAACCGCCACCCCGGCGAAGCGCAGGCGCTGTTTGTCTGGCGAGATAACGAAGAGCACCGCGACGATATCGAACGTCATTATCTGAAAATGCTGACCCAGGCAAAGCGTGAGGTGATTATCGCTAACGCCTATTTTTTCCCCGGCTATCGCTTGCTCCACGCAATGCGTAAAGCCGCCCGCCGTGGCGTGAGCGTAAAACTGATTGTCCAGGGGGAACCAGACATGCCGATAGTCAAAGTCGGCGCGCGGTTGCTCTATAACTATCTGGTGAAGGGCGGCGTGCAGGTTTATGAATACCGACGCCGTCCGCTGCATGGCAAAGTGGCGCTGATGGACGATCACTGGGCCACGGTAGGGTCGAGTAATCTCGATCCGCTCAGCCTGTCGCTTAACCTTGAAGCTAACCTGATCATTCACGATCGTACCTTTAACCAGACCCTGCGCGATAATTTACAAGGCATCATCGTGAATGATTGTAAGCAGGTCGATGAGTCTATGCTGCCGAAACGCACCTGGTGGAACCTGACCAAAAGCGTGCTGGCGTTCCACTTTTTACGTCATTTCCCGGCGCTGGTCGGCTGGCTACCTGCGCATACCCCGCATCTGGCGCAGGTTCCCCCGCCTGCCCAGCCAGAAATGGAAACCCAGGATCGCGTTGATCCAGAAAATACAGGAGTGAAGCCCTAATGGCTAAATCGCATCCGCGCTGGCGGCTGGCTAAAAAAGTGCTGACCTGGCTGTTTTTTATTGCGGTCGTCGTTCTGCTGGTGGTTTATGCTAAAAAGGTCGACTGGGGCGATGTCTGGACCGTCATCCGCGACTATAACCGCACGGCGCTTTTAAGCGCTGTAGGACTGGTGATCGTTAGCTATCTTCTGTACGGCTGCTACGACCTGCTTGGACGGCTTTATTGCGGCCATAAGCTGGCGAAGCGACAGGTGATGTTGGTATCGTTCGTCTGCTATGCCTTTAACCTGACGCTCAGCACCTGGGTCGGCGGGATCGGGATGCGTTACCGACTATACTCTCGCCTCGGGTTGCCCGGCAGTACTATTACGCGCATTTTCTCACTCAGCATTACCACTAACTGGCTGGGCTATATTCTGCTTGGCGGCATCATTTTTACCTTCGGCATTGTCCAGCTTCCCGACCACTGGTATATCGATGAAGGCACGCTACGTATTCTCGGTATCGTTTTATTGTTGATTATCGCGGTCTATCTGTGGTTTTGCGCCTTTGCGAAGCGGCGGCATATGACGATTAAAGGACAGAAACTGGTGCTGCCGTCATGGAAATTCGCGCTGGCGCAGATGGCGATCTCCAGCGCGAACTGGATGGCGATGGGCGCCATCATCTGGCTGCTGATGGGTCAGGATGTGAACTATTTCTTTGTGCTGGGCGTACTGCTGGTGAGCAGTATCGCGGGCGTCATCGTGCATATTCCGGCAGGCATCGGCGTGCTGGAGGCCGTATTCCTTGCGTTGCTGGCGGGCGAACATACGTCGCAAGGCACGATTATCGCCGCCCTGCTCGCATACCGCGTGCTTTACTATTTTATTCCCCTGTTGCTGGCGCTGGTGTGCTATCTGATCCTGGAGAGCCGGGCGAAGAAGCTGCGGGCGAAAAACGAGCGGGCGATGGCGAAATAAATTTAAGCAGACGCGTTTTCGCTTTCCAGCACAACGCGTTTTATCCGGTAAAAATAAACATATGCTGAGAAAAAAGACGTATTCATCTGTAAGCGGGAAAAAAGCAGCAATGACCAGCTAAACAGCAGCAGGAGCACTTCGTGAAACTCGCCCATGAATACTGATGACAGGGTACAGAACGTTGCCAACGTAACGGAAATAATGGCCAGCAATAGTGCATAGCGGTAAATAATGACCCCGCTCATTCTTCCTTTAAGCAGGAGCTGATTTGACGGGGTAAGAAAAGCGATATAGCCCACGGCCAGGAAGAAGACCAGCTCCAGATGCTTTTTATTGTGCAGCTCAAACTGCGCAATAACCATGTTTATACTGACGATCCATGTCATGGTCATCATAATCGCCGTAAGCCCAATAACGCCTCCGTGAGGAATACCTTGTTCATACCAGTTTTTTTTGTAGTGGCTGGCCGGATACACAGGTAACTTAATCTCTGGCGGGATCAGCTGCCCTTTTTTCACCAGCTCCGCCAGTGTTTTTCCTGTTAGCCACGTCATCAGGTTCATGGGCTTATCATTTCCTTGTCTGTGAGGTGAGATATTTTTGTAATGCGACTCGCACTAATCGACGCCCCAGGCAGAAACGAATCATCATCGTAAACGTTTCGCCATTCATCACCCAGCGGCAAAGCACAACCATAATAATCGCGATAACCAGATCACTCTTTAGTTCGCTATTTTGATGGCACAACACGTCAAATAATCCAGTACCGCAGAGCATAATATTTAACAAAAACAGTAAAACGCAGAGGCGCAACCCCAGAATAAAACCTTTGGCAATAAGCCATACCTCAGCCATAACACATAGCATAATACCTATAGCACTGCCAAAATAAATAATTATATTTAGTGGCCAATACAGGATAAACTTATCAAAAACAAAATGCGCACTGCACACACCTCCCACAAGAAGCATAAAACTAAACGCGCAAACAGGCGCAGGATTGGGTAATGAATGTTCCCATGACAATCCGGTAATGAAATGAGAAATCAGCGCTGGCGGGCATTTCTTATTAAAATCCTCGCCGCCATTTTTAATGGCGCGAGTGACGTCTTTAGCTTCACAAAACGCTAACCAAAATTGTTTGCCACATAATTTACTCATTATACCCATCATCACCAACCTGAATAAAAAACCTGCAACGCCTACGGCCTGAAAGATAATAGTATTTCCAGAATCATCAAAATGATATAACGACACAGCGTAACCACAGCATTAATAATGCCAAGGTAAAGCGTCAGCGCGCCAAATAAAGCGCAACGAGACAGGGATGAAAACTCGCTGTGGTATAATATGCGGGCATAACCATGAAGTGTCGATTTTTCTAGTGCTGTAATCAATGTCCATACCAATACCGTCAGCATACTGACTATCCAGACCAGAGTGCTACTGGCCACCAGGCTATTGACAACTATCGCAGCGATGATCCCGCTTACCGCCATAAAAATTAACGGCCTGAATAGACCAGAACTGATATTCAGGTAGAAAATAAATAAGGCATTAAGACTAAACATGATTCCAACAATCACGAAAATGGTCGCGCCACCTGAGAAAAGGTAAGCTAATGACACGCCGGTAAGCGTAATGATGGCAATATATATCAACGTTGCGACAACAGTGCCAAAGCGGGAAAGACAGGTAACGGCCCCATACCCCAGACCAAGCAAAAGTGCTGATATCCACAAAACAACAACAGGTTGAACGTGGGTTATCAAAAAATGAGTATACAACGTTAACCATATAATGCCGGCGGTACACCATAGTCCCAACGCAGTATACCAATAGGTAAGGGATAACATTGTCGCGGGAATAAATGCTATTTGCCGTATACGTATTGCAGCCAGAGGTCCCACTTGTCATTTATCACTCTTCACATGATCACGGTGATAAGAATGGCAAGCGCAGGAAAACATTTCTAAGATATTTATGCTGTTTCGCCCTAAATATAGTCCTAAAAAAATCCTGGCGCAGGGCCAGGATTTTAAGAGATCGCTATAATTAGCGGCGATTGCCAAAAATACGCAGTAACATCAGGAACAGGTTGATAAAGTCCAGGTACAGCGTTAACGCGCCGAGAATCGAATATTTACGCAGATTAGCGCTATCGCGGGTATCTATTTGCTCGCCGATATTTTTCAGTTTCTGCGTGTCATAGGCGGTCAGACCGACAAACACCACCACCCCGATATAGGTTACCGCCCACATCAGCGCTTCACTCTTCAGCCAGAAATTGACCAGCGACGCCAGAACGATACCAATAAGCGCCATAAACAGCATATTGCCGAAACCGCTAAGATCGCGTTTAGTGGTGTACCCGTACAGGCTCATGGCGCCAAACATTCCCCCCGTCACCACAAACGTGCTGGCGATAGAGGAGTAGGTGTAAACGATAAAAATACTGGATAACGTCAATCCGGTTAGCGCCGAATAGAGCATAAACAGCGTCGTCGCCATTCCGGCGCTAAGTTTATGCACCAGTCCCGACAGAACAAACACCAGCGCAAGCTGGGCAATAATTAAGCCAAAGAAGGTGATCTTACTGGAAAAGACAAACATCATGACGGCTGGCGTATTAGCCGCATACCACGCGATAAACGCGGTCAGTAACAGTCCGACCGTCATCCAGCCATACACTTGCGCCATATAGGTCTGCAGGCCGGACCGCGCCTGCACTATTGAATCAGATCGTGGAAATCTGTCCATGATGAACTCCTGTGTGGAAATGATACCCTAAAGCGTATCACATTCTGCTACCAACGTTTCGCCAACTGCTGGTCGCTGTCGCGCGCTTCGACCCAGCGATCGCCTTCCGGCGTGGCTTCACGCTTCCAGAACGGCGCACGGGTTTTCAGATAATCCATAATGAACTGACCGGCGTCGAACGCGCTACTGCGGTGCGCGCTGGTGACGCCGACAAACACAATCTCATCGCCCGGCCATAATTCGCCAACGCGATGAATCACCGTGACCCGCCCCAGCGGCCAGCGGGAACGCGCCTTCGCGACGATCTCCGCCAGAGCTTTCTCAGTCATGCCGGGATAATGCTCCAGCGTCAGCGCCTTAACGCTATCGCCCAGGTTATGATTGCGCACTTTTCCGGTAAAGGTGACGACCGCGCCGTCTTCGTCGCGCGCCGCCAGCCAGGAATATTCCTCCCCGACGCTAAACGGCGCAGGACCGACTACAATTCGCGTTTCGTGCATGTTAGCCCCCCGTGACTGGCGGGAAAAACGCCACTTCATCGCCCGCCGTCAGCGGATGGTCAAAACTTACCAGCGTCTGGTTGACCGCCGCCAACAGCTTGCCGTCTTCCAGCGCCAGCGCCCAACGATCGCTCTTTGTCGCCAGATGCTGTCGCAGCGACTCAACGGTGGAAAAATCTGCTGGAAGATCCAGCGCGTCAGTTCCTGTTAGCTCGCGAACCTGGGCGAAGAAAAGCACCTTAATCATGCGCATCCACCTTAAAATCCCCCGATTTGCCGCCGCTTTTCGCCAGCAGGCGCACCGGACCAATTACCATATCTTTTTGTACCGCTTTACACATGTCGTAGATGGTTAACGCCGCGACGGACGCCGCAGTTAATGCTTCCATTTCGACGCCGGTTTTACCGGTCAGACGGCACAGAGACTCAATACGCACGCGGTTATGCTCCGGCTCGGCCTGAAGCTGAATCTCCACTTTACTTAGCAGTAGCGGGTGGCACAGCGGGATCAGCTCCCAGGTGCGTTTGGCGGCCTGAATACCGGCAATTCGGGCGGTGGCGAAAACATCGCCCTTGTGGTGTTTGCCATCAACAATCATCGCCAGCGTTTCACTACGCATGGTAACGAATGCTTCCGCACGCGCTTCACGAACGGTTTCCGCTTTCGCGGAAACGTCCACCATGTGCGCTTCGCCTGCGGCGTTTATATGGGTTAATTGCGACATCGTTATTTCTTTAAATGAGGGTGAAAATTACATGGGCGTGTACGGGCATCCAGCTGCGGCGCAATGATATTCTCCCATGCGGTTCTGCACGCTTTTGTGGAGCCCGGCATGGCGAAAATCAAGGTGTTATTCGCCACGCCAGCTACCGCGCGCGACTGCAGAGTTGCGGTGCCGATCTCTTCAAACGAGAGCATGCGAAACACTTCGCCAAATCCTTCCACTTCACGATCGAACAGCGGCAACAGCGCTTCCGGCGCCTGATCGCCTTCGGTCAAACCGGTCCCACCAGTTATCAATACGACCTGCACCTCATCACTGGCGATCCAGGCGGAAACCTGGGCGCGAATCGCGTAACGGTTCTCTTTAACGATGGCTTTCGCCACCACTTCATGCCCGGCCTCCTGCGCCGAATCACGCAGATAATGACCGGAGGTATCGTCTTCTTCGCCGCGTCGGCTGGAAACAGTAAGAATAGCGATGCGGGTCGGGATAAATTCAGCGCTGACCTGACTCATCTGAAATCTCCTTATTAAGGATTAACCGCCAATGTAAGATAAATTTTGCGTAATACCAGTATTGCTCTGGTGAAGGAAGTGGGTCTGCTTTTTCTCCCGCAACGCGTCGGAAATACGTTCCTCAAGCGCGTATTGCTGCGCGTCATCCTGTAACAGGTCGCGTAAAGTCACGCCGCCGTCGCCAAACAGACATAAATGCAGCTTCCCGACGGACGAAACACGCAGGCGGTTACAGGTGGCGCAGAAATCTTTTTCATACGGCATAATGAGACCGATCTCACCGGCGTAATCGGGATGACAAAAAACCTGCGCCGGGCCATCGCTACGCTGGCGGAGCTGGTGGATCCAGCCGCGCTTAATCAGCTCGTCGCGTAATACCTGACCCGAAATATGATGTTTGCGGAAGAGATCGCTCCCCTCGCCCGTCTCCATAAGTTCAATGAAGCGTAGCTGAATGGGGCGAGGCTGAATCCAGGCAAGGAAGGTATCCAACTGATGGTGATTCACGTCGCGCATCAGCACGGTGTTGACTTTCACCTTTTCGAAACCGGCGTCAAAGGCGGCATCGATGCCCGCCATCACCTGGCGGAATTTGTCCTGACCGGTAATCGCATGGAACTGACGCGCATCCAGACTATCCACGCTAACATTGACGCCCGTCAGCCCCGCTTCGCGCCAGCTCGCGGCATCGCGCGCCAGTCGATAACCGTTAGTGGTCACCGCAATCTGGCGAATAGCATCATTTTCACCCACGGCGGCAATGATGTCGGTAAAATCGCGGCGTAATGAAGGCTCGCCGCCGGTAAGACGCACCTTCTCCGTGCCAAGACTGGCAAAAGCGCGCGTAACGCGACGAATTTCATCGACGGTAAGGAAACCGTTGTTAGTGACGCCGCCAGGTTTGTAGCCATCCGGCAGACAGTAGGTGCAACGAAAGTTACACACATCGGTAATCGACAAACGCAAGTAGTAAAACTTACGCGCGAAAGCATCGGTAAGTTGTGAAGCCATGTACACCTTTCCAAATACGGGAGGCGGAGTCATTTCTTCCTGCGCCCTGGTGGCAAACGTTAAACGTTGTCACGGCCAAAGCACCATATCAAAAATGACCCAGGTGCAGAGGCTAGAGTGTTTACTGTGGTTACGCCGATACTAGCGTGTAAATGACAATTTCGCCATCACGCTTTCGCTATATAAATATATACATAGCGATATGATCGTGCTATTTAGCAACAGAATACGTGAAAATCACACTTTTACATTGATATACATCATTTAGCCGTGGTAACGCCCTCGCTATAAAGGGGTAGTCGGGAATAATTAATTGTCTTTTAGCCGGTCGGCTAATTGCTGAAAACCCGCGACTTGCGCTACTGTAGCGCTGCTTATTTGACTTCAGGAATTTTTATGCGCAATCGTACGCTGGCTGACCTTGATCGTGTCGTTGCCCTCGGCGGAGGGCATGGATTAGGACGCGTCCTCTCCTCGCTTTCTTCATTAGGTTCGCGCCTGACCGGCATTGTGACTACCACAGATAACGGGGGGTCAACTGGCCGTATTCGCCGCTCGGAAGGCGGGATCGCATGGGGCGATATGCGCAACTGTCTGAATCAGTTAATTACCGAACCCAGCGTCGCATCCGCTATGTTTGAGTATCGTTTTGGCGGTAATGGCGAACTTTCTGGTCATAACCTCGGAAATTTGATGTTAAAGGCGTTAGATCACCTGAGCGTGCGGCCTCTGGAAGCGATTAATTTAATTCGTAATCTGCTTAAAGTGGACGCGCAGCTGATCCCGATGTCGGAGCTACCGGTAGATCTGATGGCGATTGACGATCAGGGGCATGAGATTTATGGCGAGGTGAATATCGATCAGTTAGCGACGCCGCCGCAGGAGATCATGTTAACGCCAAACGTTCCGGCGACGCGGGAAGCGGTACAGGCCATTAATGACGCGGATCTGATTCTGATTGGCCCTGGCAGTTTTTATACCAGCCTGATGCCTTGCCTGCTGCTGGATGAACTGGCGCAGGCGCTGCGGCGCACCCCAGCGCCAATGGTGTATATCGGCAATCTGGGTCGCGAACTGAGTCTGCCCGCCGCCAGTTTAACGCTGGTCGATAAGCTGGCAATGATGGAGCAATATATTGGCAAAAAAGTCATTGACGCAGTAGTGGTTGGGCCGCGAGTTGACGTCAGTGCGGTGAACGATCGGCTGGTGATTCAGGAAGTGCTGGAGGCCAGCGATATCCCCTATCGCCACGATCGTCAGTTATTACACAATGCGCTGGAAAAAGCGCTACAGGCGTTAGGTTAAGCCCGTTTACCGACGATGCTGCGCTTATCAAAAGCCTGTTTACACCGAAGGGTAAACAGGCTCTCTCCCCCTTCTGATAAACTGCGTTCAGCTATCGCCAGTAGGCGCTCATGAGCGAGCTCACCTCTTTTTTCAGCAATATATTCTCCATGATCTCAGTAAAGAGGGTCTGATTGATCTCTTCCATTATCCGCATCCCAGCCATGCGCTCTGCGTCAGGATCACCTGCTATTCCTAACGCTTCCAGTTCAGCATTGACCCGGCTCTGATACTCATCCGTTTCAATACACTCAGCCCTTTTAGCCATCATTTCACGCCACTCTTCTGGCGCTATACGCTCCAGCACTTTATGCCACGGCCCCCACAGCGCAAACCATTTGTGAAAATCCCTATTTTCAGCAATTTTTATCCTTATTTCCGCCTCGTCCAGGTCAGACTCAGTGATACCCGAAACGTTATAAAATCGCATATCCTGGGTCATTGTTGTCAGCGACAGCGACTCTCGTAACTGATTCTGAAAACCCAGATATACTTCGATTTCGTCAATAAAAAACAGCCGTTTTACCTTTTCTCTGGCGAGCGATTCTATTTGCTCCAGCCGAAAGATTTCACGCCCCGCCATAATCAGTTCCGCTAAGTGGCTATCAAAGGCGCCTCTTTCAGCATCATGAACCAACGTCGCTTCCTGCATTTGATGGTATGCCAGTGTGACCCGATCTTCACAGCTTATCGTTGCATCCATCGCTATAATAAATGCGGTTTCTCTTAGTGCGCTATCATCAGCCAGGCGCATTAGCCAGGCGGAGACTTGTTCCTTAAAATCCGAATGTCGGGTGTTCTGCGTATCGCTAAGACGATCCAGAAACATGCTGAAGGCTGCCGCGTTTACTTCCGTCTCAAACGCCCGCCATTGGTTGACGTCTTCCTCCTCGAGATTGGTTAGCCACCCCTGGACAGCTTGATGCAGTGGTCGAGTTACCCGAACAATTGAAAAGTCGCCCATGGCAAAAAATACCTGGGGTCCCTGATAACCCGCAGAGGACATTAGCCGCTGCATATTCTGTATTGTTCGTTCTGAAAAAGGATTATGTTCTACGATTATTCTTGTAGGTTGAGGTCCTTCACCACGAAAATGGGGTAACGACTCCGGGAGACGGACCAGGCGATTGCGAGAGGCCTGCATTATTTGTAATGCCGCCGGGAGGTTTTCCGGTAGATTACTCAATGCGTTACGGGAAACGTCCAGCGTTGTTATCGTGGGAGGTAGTGTTTCAGGCAGAACAGTAATCTGATTTTTACTTACATCCAGGAACTGTAATTCTGGTGGTAACGATGCGGGCAGACTGGTTAAAGCATTTTCGCCGGCCTCCAGATTCTTCAGGCCCGGCGGCAATGTTTCAGGCAGAGCGGTTAACGAATTACTCTGCACATTCAAATGGGTAATCCCTGACGGAAGATGTTCTGGCAGTGTCCTTATGCGGTTATCATAAACGCTCAGGTACCGAAGTTCCTCAGGTAGATTTTCAGGTAAGGAACTAATTTTATTATGAAAAAGATCCAGCGATTGAAGCGCTGAAGGCAAACGTTCCGGCAATTCAGTAATACGGTTAATGCTCAGCTCCATTTTCTGTATGGTATCCGGTAACGTGGCAGGGATACTGGTTAGCTGATTACTGCTGGCATACAGGGTCTTTATATTTCCCTGTAAATTTTCCGGCAAACTTTTCAGTTCATTGTTATCGAGTATCAGAGTAGTTATCTGCTCAGGAATACAGGCGGGTATAGTGGTAAGTCCTAATATTTTCAGACGGAGTTCCGTCTTATTATTTTTCAGGCAGTCACGCATCCGTTGTACGGCTTCTTCACGATTTGCTGCCTCTTCCGCTGGCGCCGCTTTTACCCACTCAGACCAGATTAACTCATAATTCACAGTATCTTTGGAGCCGGAAGCGCTACTCGCCTGCTCGCTTTCTGTCACACGGGTATAGGTGACTGACTTCCCCCCTCCCTCAACGGTATAGCCCTCTGTATTAAAAACTATAGACAGAATTTCCTGACTATTTTCACTCAAAATACAGTATTGGTCTGCCCCTCCTCTACTATACTGAATATTATCCGCATACGCCGGGAAAGCTAACATCCTTAAACATTCAAACTTGCTTTTGATCTCTTCTGGCGAGGCGGTTTCAGGTGGATGACAAAGATAAGCGATGCAGTTTTGTGCTTCAACCTGATGTTCTGAAGAGAAAAAGGCACTTATTTTATTCCATATCTCTTCTTTTAAAGGCACCTCTGTTGAGGCCTCATTGCTAATACTTTGATGCCTTGCCGTAGATTGTATATTAGTAATATTAAACATATTTTCCCTACCTGATCTGAACGTAACCTAAAGTAACAGATAAGGATATTCTCAACTTTAAACAAGAGGCCATAGTCGTCATTATTTCGGACAAATCATTCAGTATTTGCAGCGCTTGACTTATAAATGCTCGCGCTTCCATCACCTCTTTTTTAAGTAGAATGATGTAATCTGTTGCCATGACACGCTTTCAACGAACTCACATAAGATTAAAATGACGATCATGAGGATAGCTATACCGATAATACGGGGCGTTTTTTTTCATAGCCGAGGAGAGAGGGAAAATTAGCGTTGGGTTCAGCCTCAACGCTAATTTTCTTCAGTTGTGATTAAACTAGCTACCCCATTGATGTTTTGAGTTTTTCGACAATCTCGTTAGTCAAAGCCTGTCACTGTTTTTCATTCCTGACTGACTTAGCCCTGACTATTGCACTGAAATTCTCAAAAACGAGCCATGGTAACGATGACTCGCTGGCGATCGACACATTGTCAGGACGCCGCGATAAACAACTCGCGTAACTGGTGCAACTGGTCGCGAATTTGCGCGGCTTCTTCAAACTCCAGATTTTGCGCGTGCTGCATCATTTGCCCTTCCAGTTCATGAATTTTCTGCTGCAACGCTTTCGGCGTCATATCCAGTTCGACAATTCCGGCTTTTGCCGTAGAACGGCCCTTGCCTTTCCCCTTCGCTTTGGTTTTCGCAATGTTCTGCCCCAGCGCCAGGATGTCGACCACTTTTTTGTTCAGCCCCTGCGGAGTGATACCGTGCTCTTCGTTGTACTTCTGCTGCTTCTCGCGACGTCGCTCGGTTTCGCCAATCGCCTTCGCCATCGACGGCGTGATTTTATCGCCATACAGAATCGCTTTACCGTTAACGTTACGCGCCGCGCGTCCTATGGTCTGAATCAGGGAGCGCTCGGAGCGCAGGAAGCCCTCTTTATCGGCGTCCAGAATCGCCACCAGCGAGACTTCCGGCATATCCAGCCCTTCGCGCAGCAGGTTAATCCCCACCAGAACGTCAAACTCGCCCAGACGCAAATCGCGGATGATTTCCATGCGCTCCACGGTATCAATATCTGAGTGCAGGTAACGCACGCGCTCGCCGTGCTCTTCCAGATATTCGGTCAAATCTTCCGCCATCCGTTTGGTAAGCGTAGTGACAAGGACACGCTCATTAATGGCCGCACGCTGACGAATTTCGGACAGCAGATCGTCCACCTGGGTCGCCACCGGACGCACTTCAATAATCGGGTCCAGCAGCCCGGTCGGTCGCACGACCTGATCCACCACCTCATCACCAGATTTTTCCAGCTCATAGTTGCCGGGCGTGGCGGAAACATAGATAGTTTGCGGCGCTAAGGCTTCAAACTCCTCAAACTTCAGCGGACGGTTATCCAGCGCCGAAGGCAGACGGAAGCCATACTCGACCAGCGTCTCTTTGCGCGCCCGGTCGCCGCGGTACATGCCGCCTATCTGCGGGATGGTGACATGAGACTCATCCACCACCAGCAGTCCGTCGGCGGGCAGATAATCGAACAAGGTTGGCGGCGGTTCGCCCGGCCCGCGGCCCGACAGAAAGCGGGAATAGTTTTCAATGCCTGAGCAGTAGCCCAGCTCGTTCATCATCTCTAAATCGAACTGCGTGCGCTGGCTTAATCGCTGCTCTTCAAGCAGCTTATTATTCGCCAGCAAGACCTTACGCCTGTCCGCCAGCTCATCTTTTATCTCTTCCATCGCCTGCAGAATACGCTCGCGCGGCGTTACGTAGTGCGTTTTGGGATAGATAGTATAACGTGGCACCGTTGACTCTACCTGCCCGGTTAACGGGTCGAACAGCGACAGGCGTTCCACTTCTTCATCAAACAGCTCAACGCGTAGCGCGATGTCGTCAGATTCAGCCGGGAAGATGTCGATCACTTCGCCGCGCACGCGAAAGGTACCACGCTGAAAAGCTTGATCGTTACGGGTGTATTGCAATTCCGCCAGCCGACGCAAAATCGCGCGCTGGTCAATCAGCATTCCCACCGTCAGATGCAGCATCATTTTCAGGTAGAGATCCGGATCGCCCAGACCGTAAATCGCGGACACGGAAGCCACCACCACGACATCGCGTCGCTCAAGCAACGCTTTCGTTGCCGACAACCGCATTTGCTCAATATGTTCGTTTACCGAAGCGTCTTTTTCGATAAACGTATCCGAACTTGGCACATACGCTTCCGGCTGATAGTAGTCATAGTAGGAGACGAAATACTCGACCGCGTTTTCCGGGAAAAACTCTTTCATTTCGCCGTAGAGCTGCGCCGCCAGGGTTTTATTGGGCGCAAGCACCATCGTTGGCCGCTGCAAGTCCGCAATGACGTTGGCAATGGTGAATGTCTTCCCGGAGCCGGTAACGCCCAATAACGTCTGATGCGCCAGCCCGTCCTCCAGCCCCTCTTCCAGACGACGTATAGCGTCCGGCTGATCGCCAGAAGGTTTAAAAGCGGAATTCAGTTTGAACGGTTTACTCATGAGCGGCTACCTGAAGGAGTGAGCGGGCAGGGGTGTAATTTTACTCTCGACGGTGAATATTGCCAATAAAAAATACTGGATGAAAAAACAGTAACACTCCAGTGTATAATGGCTATCGGTAGATACCCCACGCTATTTAGAGGTAAAACATAGACAGTCGCGGGGTAAAATTCCAGCAGTGTGCTGGTTATCCCCAGACCAGAGTCTTTTTTAACATTTGTCAAGTCGGATGATGAAAGTTTTATGTCAACGTATCCTCCTTCCTTTACAACCATTGATTTTATATAACTTGCTGTCTGAAAAGGAATATTTTCTCAAGCCGTCTTTCGCGCCAATTTAGTCGCAGGCCGCGTCGCCTCTCGCTTACGTTGTGTTTTCTAACTCTAATACACAAGGTTATCCACAGGAATAGTGGATAACTGCTTCCAGCCCGTATCCCCTGCCGCCTGGCAAAATCAGCCCTTGACGTTTTCGCCGGGCGATAAAAAAAAATTATCGCTATTTTTGGCAGATTATTGGCTAACGAGAAGGGAAAAATTGAGGCGTAGACGCTCACATTTTGCACATTTTCAGCATGGCGACGTCAGGAGGGTCTGGCGAAAGAGCAGCAGGATCGTCAGATCCTGCAAGAAGGCGGTTTTTAAGCGCGGTCAGGCGCGTTCCAGGGGGCTAAGGTCCAGATACTGTCCTGTCGCCGCCTGCGATGGAGAAACGCCCAGCCACGGGATTTCCCCTAACAGCGGGGCCGGTATGACGCGGCGAAGCGTCGCGAGATATTCACCATGACGCGCGCCCGGCGGCTGTATGTCGTTGGCTATCCATCCGACAAGTGGTAATCCGGCCTGTTCTACCGCCAGCGCCGTCAGCATGGCGTGATTAATACAGCCCAGCTTGACGCCAACAACCAGAATCACCGGCAGCTGTTCCGTCTGTACCCAGTCGGCAAACGTCAGCGTGGCAGAGAGCGGTGTAAACCAGCCGCCCGCCCCTTCTGTCAACACCCAGTCTGCCTGCGCCTCCAGCGTTCGCAATCCGCGTGATAACACCGCCGCGTCTATCGCCCGGCCTTCGTCGGCGCTAACGATGTGGGGAGAGGTAGGCTCGGCAAAAGTATAAGGATTGATAGCGGAATAAGGTTGCGGCAGGCTGCTGTTACGCTGCAAGGCCAGGGCATCGCTATTGCGTAGCCCGTCGGTTGTCATTTCGCTGCCGGAAGCGACGGGCTTATAGCCTACGGTTTGATAACCTAACTGCGTTGCGGCCTGCAATAAGGCGCAACTGGCAACCGTTTTACCGACTTCAGTATCAGTACCGGTCACAAAATAGCGTTTAGTCACGTTCAATCACTCCCATAAAAAGATGGTACGTCAGCGGATATTTCCCCTGCCGCTGCGGCCATGCCAACTGAATCTGTCTAAGCCGGGCGCGGGTTAATACATCCGACTCCCGCCCTTCATGAAGATGGGTGGCGCCAATGCCTTTAAGCGAGCGCATCGCGCTCAGGGCATCCTCAAACCACAATGTCATCGCCTGAGTATGACGAGACGCCCGCCAGCCGCGCAGCGCGTGGTCAATGGCCTCTTCCGGCAAAAAGCTATTCGCGTGAGCGCGATTATCGACGGCCTGCCATGCCTGACGCAGCTCCGGCAACGACCCCTGGCACAAGGTGGTAAACGCCACCACGCCGCCGGGCCGTACAACCCGATACAACTCGCTCAACGCATCACGTAAATCGCCGCACCACTGGACCGCCAGGTTGCTCCAGGCCAGGTCAAAAACTTCGGCGTCATGGGGAATCGCTTCGATATCCGCCAGCAAATAGTGATGCGCCGCCTGACGATCGCGAGCCTGTTGCAGCATCGGCAGCGAAAGATCCAGGGCGGTCACTTCGCTCCCCCGCTCTCGCCAGTAACGACTCATACGTCCGGGGCCGCAGCCTGCGTCCAACACACTGGCAAACTGGCGGCCTGCCAACAGCGTCAGTAGCGCATCCGCGCTGTGTTGCTGCAAAGAGGCGTGCTGTTCATATTGCGATGCGGCCCGGCCAAACGCCGCCGCAATAGCCTGCTTATTCACCTGCGCCATGCAGCACCTCCAGCAGACGGTCGATATCGCACGCTTCATGCGCCTGCGTTAACGTTAAGCGTAGGCGCGCCGTACCGACAGGCACCGTCGGCGGACGAATCGCCGTCGCCCAGCATCCTTGTTGACGCAGCGCCTCCGCCAGGCGCAATGCACGGCTGTTATCGCCCACGATTAACGGCTGGATGGCGCTATGGGCATTCAGTAGCGTAAATCGGGACGCGTTAACGCCGGCCCGAAAGCGCTGAACCAGAGCGGCGAGTTTTTCGCGCCGTTCACCACCTTCATCGCTACGGATCACCGCCAGCGAGGCGCTTAACGCCTGCGCCTGGGCGGGCGGCATACTGGTGCTGTAAACCAGATGACGGGCGAATTGCAGCAGATAATCCGCGACGCTTTCCGAGCAGAGCACCGCTGCGCCGCTGACGCCAAACCCCTTACCGAAAGTCACCACCAGCAACTCAGGCTTCACCCCCCGTTGCCAGCAGGTGCCCCGCCCCTCATCGCCAGTCACGCCGATGCCGTGCGCATCATCAACCAACAGCCAGGCATGATGCCTGCGGGCAATGTGCTGGATTTCCGCCAGCGGCGCGCTGTCGCCGTCCATGCTGTATACACCTTCTGTCACCACCAGTTGCTGACCCACGCAGGGCGATTGCAGTAAACGCGACAGATGCTGCGTATCGTTATGGATAAAGCGGCGAAGCTGCGCCGGACTCAGATTGGCGGCCTCCAGCAGGGAAGCATGACTCAACCTGTCGGCCACAATTCGGTCATTTTTTTTCATTAAGGCGGTAATGACCGCCTGATTCGCCGCAAAGCCAGAGATAAACAGCAGCGCGCGTGGATATCCTAACCATTGCGCCAGTTCCTCCTCTAACGCCTGGTGCGCCACGGAATAACCGCTGATATGACCCGACCCGCCGCTGCCGACGCCAAAACGCGTCGCTGCCTGTTGCCAGGCGCGAATAATCTGCGGGTGTTGACTTAAGCCGAGGTAATCATTGCTGGAGAAGTTAAGATACTGTCGCCCGTTCGCTACCAGCCAGCGTCCGGCCCCCTGCGACACCACATAGCGGCGGCGCAACGTATCCGTCGCCCGACGCGCCGTCAGCGCATCGTCGACGCGTTGTTGCCAACTCATAAGGCTGCCGCGTTGTAATAATCATCGGTGTCAGGCGTCATCAGCGTCTGCTCCAGACGTTGCTGCTGCTCGTTATCGCCCGCCAGCACCCTGGTCTGCTGCGGATTCAGCCCCAGCTTACGGAATAACTGCAGATCCTTGTCCTCTGCCGGATTTGGCGTAGTTAACAATTTGCAGCCATAGAAAATCGAGTTCGCCCCGGCCATAAAGCACATCGCCTGGGTCTGCTCGTTCATCTGTTCACGTCCTGCGGAAAGACGCACGTATGAGGTCGGCATCATGATGCGCGCTACGGCGATAGTACGAATAAAATCAAACGCATCCACGTCATCGTTATCCGCAAGCGGCGTGCCTTTCACCTTCACCAGCATGTTAATTGGCACGCTTTCCGGCGGCGTCGGCAGGTTCGCCAACTGCAACAACAGTCCGGCGCGATCGGTAACCGTTTCGCCCAGACCCACAATGCCGCCGGAGCACACTTTAATCCCTGCTTCACGGACTTTTTCCAGCGTGTCGAGGCGCTCCTGATAGGTACGGGTAGTGATGATATTGCCGTAAAACTCCGGCGAGGTATCGAGGTTGTGGTTGTAGTAATCCAGCCCGGCGTTAGCCAGACGCTGCGCCTGGCTCTCGTTCAACATGCCGAGCGTCATACAGGTTTCCAGCCCCATCGCTTTGACGCCCTGTACAATCTGCTCCAGATAAGGCATATCGCGTTCATGCGGATTCTTCCAGGCCGCCCCCATACAGAAGCGGGTCGAACCGGCGTTTTTCGCTTTACGGGCGGAGTCCAGTACCTGCTCTACCTCCATTAAACGCTCGGCTTCCAGCCCGGTTTTATAACGCGAGCTCTGCGGGCAGTATTTACAATCCTCCGGGCAGGCGCCGGTTTTGATCGACAGCAGCGTACTAACCTGTACCTGCTGCGGATCGAAATGCTGGCGATGAATTTGCTGCGCTTCAAACAGCAATTCCAGCAGTGGTTTTTCAAATAATTCGGTTACTTGCGACAGTGTCCAGCGTGGGTGGCGAGCCATCGGGCTTCTCCAAAATATGTTGTTTGTTTTTGATATGGTGTAGACTCGTAAACCTAAATCTTTTTAATTTGGTTTACAAGTCGATTATGACAACGGACGATCTGGCCTTCGATAAACGCCATATTTGGCATCCTTACACTTCCATGACCTCGCCGCTGCCGGTATATCCCGTTGAGCGGGCCGAAGGCTGCGAGCTGGTTCTCGCCTCGGGCGAACGCCTGATTGAGGGGATGTCCTCCTGGTGGGCGGCCATTCATGGTTATAACCACCCGCAATTGAATGCGGCGATGAAAGCGCAAATTGACGCCATGTCGCATGTCATGTTCGGCGGCATAACCCATCAACCTGCGGTGAATCTGTGCCGTAAGCTGGTCGCGATAACGCCTGAGCCGCTGGAGTGTGTCTTTCTGGCCGACTCCGGTTCGGTGTCGGTGGAAGTGGCCATGAAGATGGCGCTGCAATACTGGCAGGCGCGCGGCGAATCGCGTCAGCGTTTTCTGACGTTTCGCCACGGTTATCATGGCGACACGTTCGGCGCGATGTCGGTGTGCGATCCGGATAACTCCATGCACAGCTTGTGGAAAGGCTATCTGCCGGAAAACCTGTTCGCGCCGGCGCCGCAAAGCCGGATGGATGGCGAATGGGATGAAAGCGACATCGCGCCATTTGCCCGCCTGATGGCCGCGCATCGCCATGAAATAGCCGCCGTGATTCTGGAACCTATCGTTCAGGGCGCGGGCGGGATGCGCATATATCATCCACAATGGCTCAGGCGTATTCGTAACATGTGCGATCGCGAAGGCATTCTGCTGATTGCCGATGAAATAGCCACCGGGTTTGGCCGTACCGGCAAACTGTTCGCCTGCGAGCACGCCGGGATCGCGCCGGATATTCTGTGTCTCGGCAAAGCCTTAACCGGCGGCACCATGACCCTCTCGGCAACGCTCACGACACGCCAGGTTGCAGAGACTATTAGCAACGGCGAGGCGGGGTGTTTTATGCATGGCCCGACGTTTATGGGGAATCCGCTGGCCTGCGCCGTCGCCTGCGCCAGCCTGACGCTGCTGGAAAGCGGCGAATGGCGTCAGCAGGTGGCGTCTATCGAGTCTCAGTTACGCGCTGAGTTAGCCCCCGCGCAAAGTTCGCCCTGGGTGGCGGATGTGCGGGTGTTGGGCGCGATTGGGGTGGTTGAAACCACGCATCCGGTCAATATGGCGGCGCTTCAACGCTTCTTCGTCGGGCAAGGCGTCTGGATCAGGCCGTTCGGCAAGCTAATCTACCTGATGCCGCCCTATATTATTCGTCCGGATCAACTGCGCCGTTTGACCCAGGCGGTCAATGACGCGGTACACAATGAAACATTTTTTAGCCATTAATCAGCAGTAAGCGATGCTGCTTCTGGCTACACTTCTGGTGAGTCAAAAGGAGAGCGCATGAAACTTATCAGCAACGATTTGCGCGATGGAGATAAACTTCCTCATCGCCACGTTTTTAACGGTATGGGCTATGATGGCGATAATATTTCGCCGCATCTGGCCTGGGACGACGTGCCGATGGGCACCAAAAGTTTTGTCGTGACCTGTTACGATCCCGACGCGCCGACCGGCTCCGGCTGGTGGCACTGGGTGGTGGTGAACCTCCCGGCGGATACGCGCGTACTGACCCAGGGGTTCGGCTCAGGCCTGGTGGCCGTACCAGACGGCGTCATTCAGACGCGTACCGATTTCGGTAAAGCGGGCTACGGCGGCGCGGCGCCGCCTAAAGGGGAAACGCACCGCTATATCTTTACGGTTCACGCGCTGGACGTCGAGCGTCTTGACGTTGATGAAGACGCCAGCGGCGCGATGGTCGGCTTTAATGTGCATTTCCATTCGCTCGCCAGCGCCTCGATCACGGCGATGTTCAGTTAAACGCTGTGCCGGATGGCGGCGTAAACGTCTTACCCTGCCAACGGGTTGGGTAAGCCGAATAAGCGCCGCGCCATCCGGCAGCATTCACATAAAGTCCGGCACCAGACGCTGTAACGCGCCTTGTGCCAGCAGCGCCGTCGCACACTCAATATCGGGCGCGAAAAAACGATCCTGCGTATAGTGTGTCACCCGCTCGCGCAGTGTCTGCCGCGCCTGTTCCAGTAACGAGCTGGAGGTTAACCCTTCCCGTAAATCTATCCCCTGACAGGCCGCCAGCCACTCCACGGCAATGATGCCGCGGGTATTCGCCGCCATTTCCCAGAGTCGCCGTCCTGCCGCCGGGGCCATTGAGACATGATCTTCCTGATTCGCCGAGGTCGGCAGGCTATCCACGCTGTGCGGGTGCGCCAGCGCTTTATTCTCGCTGGCGAGCGCCGCGGCGGTGACCTGGGCAATCATAAAACCGGAATTAACGCCGCCATTTTTTACCAGGAACGGCGGTAACTGCGACATATGTTTATCCATCATCAGCGCGATGCGCCGCTCCGATAGCGCACCGATTTCCGCTATCGCCAGCGCCAGATTATCCGCCGCCATGGCAACCGGTTCAGCATGGAAGTTACCGCCGGAGATCACCTCCCCCGCATCGGCAAAGACCAGCGGATTATCGGACACCGCGTTGGCCTCAGCCAGCAGTACCTCTTTCGTCTGACGTAACTGGGTCAGACAAGCGCCCATTACCTGCGGCTGGCAGCGAAGGGAATACGGGTCCTGAACTTTATGACAGTGGTGATGTGATTCAGCAATAGCACTGGTATCGGTCAACAGATGCCGGAACAACCGCGCGGCGTCAATTTGCCCCTGTTGTCCGCGCGCGGCATGAATGCGCGCATCAAAAGGACGGCGCGATCCCAGTACGGCTTCGGTGGTCAGCGCGCCGCAGACGACGGCGGAGGCAAATAACTCCTGTGCCTCAAACAAACCGCGCAGCGCGAAGGCCGTTGACGCCTGGGTGCCGTTAAGCAGCGCCAGCCCCTCTTTGGCCGCCAGCGCGACAGGCTCCAGTCCGGCCTTTTTTAGCGCCGTCTGCGCCGGAAGCCATTCGCCCTGCCAGCGCGCTTTTCCTTCGCCAAGCAGCGTCAGCGACAGATGCGCCAGCGGTGCTAAGTCGCCCGACGCGCCAACCGAGCCTTTTGCCGGAATCAGCGGATACACGCCGGCATTCACCAGAGCGATGAGCGCCTCTATCACGCTCAACCGAATCCCGGAAAACCCGCGCGCCAGGCTATTGATTTTCAATACCATAATCAGACGCACCATCGCGTCATCCAGTGGGTCGCCTACGCCCGCGGCGTGAGACAACACCAACGATCGCTGTAGATTTTGCAAGTCTTCATCAGCGATGCGCGTCTGCGCCAGCAGGCCGAAACCGGTGTTGATGCCGTAGGCGGTACGCCCTTCGGCAACGATATCATTGACGCACGCGACGCTGGCGTTAATGCCGTCAATGGCGCTGGCGTCCAGCCGAAGCTGTACCGGATGACGCCAGACATCGTACAGTTGAGAGAGGCTTAGCTGCCCCGGAGTGAGTGTCATGGTGTTCATATCAGCCTTTCCCCTGCGTCGCCGCAACCATCGGTAAATTCAGACCTTGCTCAACAGCGCATTCCACCGCGAGATCATATCCGGCATCGGCATGGCGCATGACGCCCGTCGCCGGATCGTTGTGTAACACGCGGCGAATACGCGCGGCGGCCTCGTCAGTGCCATCACAGACAATCACCATACCGGCGTGTTGCGAAAACCCCATTCCCACCCCGCCGCCATGATGGAGCGATACCCATGTCGCCCCGCTGGCGGTATTCAGCAACGCATTTAACAGCGGCCAGTCGGAAACCGCGTCGGAACCGTCGCGCATCGCTTCGGTTTCACGGTTAGGGCTGGCGACAGAACCAGAATCCAGGTGATCGCGGCCAATCACAATGGGCGCGGATACCTCGCCGCAACGCACCATTTCGTTGAACGCCAGTCCCAGTTTTTGCCGCCACTCCAGGCCTACCCAGCAGATACGCGCCGGTAACCCCTGAAAATGAATGCGCTCGCGCGCCATATCCAGCCAGTGATGCAGATGTTTATCCTCCGCCACTATCTCTTTGACTTTGGCATCGGTTTTATAGATATCCTGCGGATCGCCGGACAGCGCCACCCAGCGAAACGGCCCGATGCCACGACAGAACAGCGGACGAATATAGGCTGGCACAAATCCCGGAAAATCAAAGGCGTTTTCCACCCCCATCTCTTTCGCCATCTGGCGAATATTGTTGCCATAGTCAAAGGTCGGCACGCCCATTTTACTGAACGCCAGCATCGCCCGAACATGCGCCGCCATGGAACGTTTCGCTGCCTGCATCGTCCCGTGGGGATCGGATTGCGCGTTTTTCTGATACTCCTCCCAGCGCCAGCCGGAGGGTAAATAGCCATGTAGCGGATCGTGGGCGCTGGTCTGATCGGTCACCAGGTCCGGGCGCACGCCGCGATTAACCAGTTCCGGCAGGATATCCGCCGCGTTCGCGCACAGGGCGACGGACACGGCTTTCCCCTCGCGGGTGTAGCGCGTAATGCGGGCCAACGCGTCATCCAGCGTGGCGGCCTGCTCATCCACGTAGCGAGTACGCAGACGAAAATCGATACGGCTTTGCTGGCATTCAATCGTCAGCGAACACGCTCCAGCCAGCGTCGCGGCTAGCGGTTGCGCGCCGCCCATGCCGCCCAGTCCGGCGGTCAGCACCCAGCGTCCCGCCAGCGTGCCGTTATAGTGCTGACGCCCCGCCTCGACAAAGGTTTCGTATGTTCCCTGCACGATTCCCTGGCTGCCGATATAGATCCAGCTTCCGGCCGTCATTTGACCGTACATCGCCAGCCCTTTCGCATCCAGTTCGTTAAAATGTTCCCATGTCGCCCAGTGGGGAACCAGGTTGGAGTTGGCGATTAATACCCGCGGCGCGTTGTCGTGCGTTTTAAATACGCCGACCGGTTTGCCAGACTGAATAAGCAACGTTTCGTCCGCCTCCAGCCGGGTGAGCGCATCAACAATAGCGTCATAGCATTCCCAGTTGCGCGCGGCGCGACCAATCCCGCCGTAGACCACCAGCTCATGCGGATTTTCCGCCACGTCAGGATCGAGATTATTCATTAACATCCGCAGCGGGGCTTCTGTCAGCCAGCTTTTCGCCGTTAATACCGTGCCTCTGGGCGCGCGGATAGTCTGCTGACGATACTTGCTTTCAGGCATAGCAATGACTCCTCATTATTATCGGTCTGCCATCGCCAAATAACGCAAAAACGCTACTATCAGGCACCGCCGCAGACCCACAGATAAGAATCAGACATATACTTGTCTATACAAGTAAGCACAAGAATAGAATTAACAAAAAAGATACAATTTTGTTATATTGTGTCAGCAATCACGTTTTCCGGCAGCGGCCCGCTCAGGAGATAAATCGTCCCTGTAGCCGGTAGCGCGACCCGGGGAAAAGTAAGCGGGCGTGAGAAACAATCCGCGACGCGGACCAGGTTGTACGACGAATGAGCAGACAAGGCTCATGCTCTTTGATAGTTAACCACGCGCACTCTTGCGCCGTGGCGCGCACCGCCTCCACAATATGTTCCCCTTCCGTTAGCGGCGCGATCCGCGACAAATAAGCGTGCGGCGTGGTCTGACGGTAATCCTGCGTCAGGTAATCCACGGCAATATCCGCATTCACGCAGCGATCTTCAATTTGTACCGACAGATCGTTTTCATAATGCACCATGATGGAATGGAAAATGACATCGCTCTCATTGACGTTGAGAGCGCTGGCCTGGATGGCGTTTGCCCGCACGCGCTCCAGCGTGAGCACCTCACAACGATGCTGATGGCGGCGGGCGGCAATCTCCTCGGCGATACTGCGGACTTCAAACAGCGCGGACTGGCCTTTCGGTTCGGCGACAAACGTCCCCACGCCCTGTAAACGCACCAGCCACCCTTCATCCGTCAGCTCACGCAGCGCCCGGTTGATGGTCATTCGGCTAAAGCCATACTGAGCGACCAGTTCAGCTTCCGACGGAATGCGATCGTGCGGCTGCCAGACGCCGCCGGCTATTTTTTTACAGATGTCCTGTTTCACCGTTTCGTAAAAAGGCGCAGGCGCAGAACGGGAGCGGGATGAATACATGCGTGAAGCCTTCCTTATGCGGAGAGTGTTTTCCGGATGACAGATTAACGCCACCAGTGCGCGATTTGCCAGCCAAGCCGCGCCGCCACGCGCGCCGCTGCGCCATCTTCATCAAAGCGTGGATTAAATTCAACCAGATCCGCCGCCTGTAATTTTCCGCTGCGGCAAACCGGCTCAATTAAACGCAGAACTTGTATCAGCGGCACGCCCAGCGCCGCGGGAGCGGAGACGGCCGGCATTTCCCAGACAGGCAATACGTCGAGATCGATAGTCAGATAAATTTTATCCACCTTGTCAATAAACTGCGTCATCTGCGCCAGCGCGTCATGGCAGTTAATATCCTCCACCACGGTAACATTCCGCCACTGCGCTTCCCGCCACAACGCCTGCGTATTCGCCGCACGGCTCACGCCGAAACAGGCATAATGAAACGCGCGGCTCTGCGCGTCGCATAGCTGCGCCAGTTGACGAAACGGCGTCCCGGATGTTGCCCGGTCAGTCTGACGGAGATCCAGATGCGCATCAAGATTAATGATCCCTACGCTTTCCTGCGCAAACGCGTCCAGCACCCCCGCGCCGTGTCCAAATGCGGTTTCATGCCCGCCGCCCAGCACCAGCGTGCGCATCCCGGCCCGCAGACAGCGGCTTACCGCATCGCGCAAGGCCTGCTGCGCGCCTTCCAGATCGGGCGTCGGCGCAACCCAATTGCCTAAATCCACCAGCCGTTCATGTCCCTGGTGGCTGGCCATATTCGCCAGCGCTTTACGCAACGCGTCCGGGCCGCCTGCCGCGCCGGGACGCCCTGCATTGCGTTTTACCCCCTCGTCGCAGGCAAATCCCATTAACGCGATCTTTTGCTGCCAGTTTTCGGGGGAAAAGGTCTCGCTGCGCGTGACGGTCTGAAACAGACGCCGCGCATCCGGCGCTTCTATACTGTCATCGCGCCCCTGCCAAAGCGCCGGAGAAGCCGGATACCATTGCGTCATGAGATTTTTCCTCTGTATACCCGCTGATATAAAGGGTTACGCCCCGGCTCATACACAACCTCTACCGGCTGTTCAGCATCCCACACCACAAAATCCGCCCGGTAGCCGGCCCTGAGCTGCCCATGCGTCGCCTGTCTTCCCAGCGCACGAGCGGCATGGCGCGTAACGCCCGCCCATGCCTCTTCCGGCGTCAGACCAAACTGTACGCAGGCCATATTCATCGCCAGATGCAAACTGCAAAACGGGCTGGTGCCGGGATTGAAATCGCTGGCGACAGCGACAGGCACCTGATAGCGGCGCAGCAGTTCCACCGGCGGGCGCTGCGTCTCGCGCAGAAAATAAAACGCGCCGGGCAACAACACGCCGACAGTACCGCCGTCACGCATCGCCGCGACGCCCGTTTCATCAAGATATTCGATATGATCCGCCGATAAACCCTGATAACGACTCACCAGCTGCGCGCCGCCCAACAGCGAAAGCTGCTCAACATGGCCTTTAACGGGAATACCTAACGCCTTCGCCGTCTGCAACACGCGCTCACTCTGCGCCACATTAAAGCCGACGCTCTCGCAAAAGAGGTCTACCGCATCAAATAACCCTTTTTGCCAGAGCTGCGGAATCATCGTCTCGCAGACCAGAGTGATGTAGCCGTCCGGGTCGTCACGATACTCCGCTGGCGTAGCATGAGCGGCCAATAGCGTGGGGCTAATGTCGATAGCGTTTTCGGCGGCAAGTTTTGCAGCAACGCGCAACAGCTTTTCTTCTGTCGCCAGCTCAAGACCATAGCCGGATTTAATCTCCAGCAGCGTAACGCCTTCGCTGGCAAGGCGCATCATGCGTTCGCGCGCCAGCAGGTAGAGCGTCTCCTCCGCACAGGCGCGGGTTGCTGATACCGTCGCGTTAATGCCGCCGCCCTGAGCGCTAATATGCTGGTATGACGCGCCGTTAAGCCGCTGCTCCCACTCTGCGGCGCGGTTACCGGCAAACACCAGATGCGTGTGGCAATCGATAAGTCCCGGGGTTACCAGTCGTCCCTGCATATCATGGATATTGCCCCCGCTGACAGGAAGCTGCGTCTCTGGCACGATATCGCAAATATGCCCTTCGCGTACAATCAGCGCCTGGTTATCTACCAGCCCGTACGGGGCTTGCCGCTGCGGGTCCATTGTCGCCAGCCTGATGTTTCGCCAGACAGTATCGCCCGGTAAAAGTTGCCGCATTCCTGTCGCTCTCTTGCCTGTCATGAGTTGTATAGACATTTATTTTCTTTCTGCTCCGGATTGTCAACTCAAAGCGCGAAAGTTGTTGCTTAATTGTGATAAAACTATCTGATGCTACAGGTGTTTCCAGCCTGAAAAGGAACTTTTTACCTTTTCGCCTTCCCGTTTCGTTCAACTTAGTATAAAAAAGCAGGCTTCAATGGATGTCATTTAACTTTTTCAAGCCCGGAGCAACCTGTGAATACATTATCGGTTTCCCGTCTGGCGCTGGCACTGGCTTTTGGCGTGACGCTGAGCGCCTGTAGCTCTACGCCACCCGATCAGATCCCTTCCGATCAAACCGCGCCTGGCACCGCCTCGCGCCCCATTCTGTCGGCAAATGAAGCGAAAAACTTCGTTGCGGCGCGCTATTTTGCCTCCCTGACGCCGAATACCGCCCCGTGGTCGCCGTCGCCGATTACCCTGCCCGCACAGCCTGACTTTGTGGTGGGGCCGGCAGGTACGCCAGGCGTTACGCACACCTCGATTCAGGCCGCGGTCGATGCGGCAATGGTTAAACGCACGAACAAACGCCAGTACATTGCTATTATGCCGGGCGACTATCAGGGGACCGTGTATGTTCCCGCCGCGCCGGGAAGTCTGACCCTGTACGGGACCGGTGAAAAACCGATCGATGTGAAAATTGGGATGGCGATTGATGGTGAAATGAGCGTCGCTGACTGGCGCCGCGCGGTGAATCCCGGCGGGAAATATATGCCTGGTAAACCCGCCTGGTATATGTTCGATAACTGCCAAAGCAAACACGCCGCAACGATCGGTGTGATGTGTTCTGCCGCGTTCTGGTCGCAGAATAACGGTCTGCAGCTACAAAATCTGACCATCGAGAACACGCTGGGCGACAGCGTCGATGCCGGAAACCATCCGGCGGTGGCGTTGCGTACCGATGGCGACAAAGTCCAGATTAACAAGGTCAATATCCTTGGCCGCCAGAACACCTTCTTTGTGACCAACAGCGGCGTGCAGAACCGTCTGCAGACCGATCGTCAGCCGCGTACGCTGGTGACGAACAGCTATATTGAAGGCGATGTGGATATGGTTTCCGGACGCGGCGCCGTGGTGTTCGATAACACCAACTTCCAGGTCGTCAACTCCCGCACACAGCAGGAAGCCTACGTCTTCGCCCCGGCGACGCTGTCCAATATTTACTATGGCTTTTTGGCGATCAACAGCCGCTTTAACGCCTCCGGCGATGGCGTTGCGCAGCTTGGCCGCTCGCTGGATGTCGACGCCAACACCAACGGTCAGGTCGTGATCCGCGACAGCGTGATTAACGAGGGCTTCAACGTTGCCAAACCGTGGGCCGACGCGGTCATCTCGAAACGTCCGTTTGCCGGAAATACGGGAACCGTGGATGACAAAGACGAGGTGCAGCGTAATCTGAACGACACTAACTACAACCGCATGTGGGAATACAACAACCGCGGTGTAGGCAGTAAAGTGGTGGCGGAACCTAAACAGTAATCGCCGTTCCGGTTCAGGCTTATAAACGGGCCGCCGCAGCAGATGTGGCGGCCCGTGGTTTTACTGCAAGCGATGTTTATCGAAATTAATCAGGCATCCTGCCTTGGTGAGCTCCAGCCCGCCGCCCTCCGGCACACAACGCTTTAGTACGCGTTCACCACAACCCACATCGGCCCCTGCCCGACGGCATAACGGCCTTTTTCCGTCAGCAACCCCTGAGTGCCCGTAATTTCATAGACCGCGATATGATGTGATTTTTGACCCGCTGCAATCAGGTATTTTCCGCTATTGTCGATATTAAAGCCGCGCGGTTGGGCTTCCGTCGGCTGGAAGCCTTCAACGCTCAGTACGCTGCCATCTTCGGAGACACTAAAGACGGTAATCAGACTGGCGGTGCGGTCACAGGCATACAGATGCCGTCCATCCGGCGTAATATGAATATCCGCCGCCCAGCGGGTATCGGAAAAATCGGCGGGCATCATATCCAGCGTTTGTACGCACTCTATCTCGCCATGCGGATTTTTAAGCTGCCAGACATCCACCGAACTGTTCAGTTCATTGACGCAATAGGCATATTGTCGATTCGGGTGGAAGACCATATGACGCGGGCCTGCCCCTTCGACTGTATTTACTTCCGCCGGCTCCTGGGCCACCAGATGGCCGTCATCGCTTAGCGTAAACAGACAAATGCGATCCTGTTTTAGCGCAGGCACCCACAGGGTACGGTTATCAGGCGTAATATTTGCCGAGTGGCAGCCGTCCAGCCCTTCCACCACATCCACCAGCTCAACCGGCAGACCATCCTGTAAGCGCGTCACGCTGACATTACCGGCGTTATACGATCCGACAAAGACAAAACGACCATGATGATCGGTAGAAATATGGGTCGGGCTACCCGGCAGGGCGGATTCGGCGGCAAACGTCAGCGCGCCATCATCCGGCGCAATACGATACGCCAGGACACGAAACTCCGGGCGCACGCCGACATAGAGGTAGCGTTTATCCGGACTGACCACCATTGGCTGAACCTGACCGGGCACATCCACGACCTGTACCAGCGTCAGCGTCCCTTCGTGGTTCAGGCTCCAGACGTGAATTTGCTGACTCTCAGGGCTGGCGGTATAGACTGTTTGTTTCATGAATACTCCTTTGCATATGGCATGTAGCTGCAATAACAGGACACAGCTTAACGTAGTCGCTTTTGACGGCGAATGCTGAATTCAGACGCAGAATTTTGTCTGCTTACCGTCCCGGTGTACCATGCCGACAGACGGAATTATTACTCTTAATCTGGAAAAAATTATGACTGCACGCGTGATTGCCCTCGATTTAGACGGAACGTTATTAACCCCGCATAAAACCTTACTCCCCTCCTCGCTTGACGCGCTATCACGTGCCAAAGAGGCGGGCTTTCAACTTATCATTGTCACTGGTCGCCATCACGTTGCTATTCATCCTTTTTATCAGGCGCTGGCGCTGGAAACACCTGCTATTTGCTGCAACGGCACCTATTTGTATGATTATCAAGCTAAAACTGTCCTGGATGCCGATCCTATGCCCGTGGATAAGGCGTTGCAGTTGATTGATTTACTGGATGAGCATCAGATTCACGGCCTGATGTATGTTGATGACGCTATGCTTTACGAACACCCAACCGGTCACGTCGTGCGTACCTCCCGGTGGGCGCAGACCTTGCCGCCGGAGCAACGTCCGACCTTTGCACAGGTCTCTTCGTTGGCGCAGGCGGCGCGCGACGTGAATGCCGTGTGGAAGTTTGCGCTTACCGATGAAGATATTCCCAGGCTACAGCGGTTCGGTCAGCATGTTGAACAGGCGCTTGGCCTGGAGTGCGAATGGTCATGGCACGATCAGGTGGATATCGCGCGCAAAGGCAACAGTAAAGGCAAGCGCCTTACCCAGTGGATAGAAGCGCAGGGAGGGTCAATGAAAAATGTGATCGCTTTCGGCGATAACTACAACGACATCAGTATGCTGGAGGCGGCAGGCACCGGCGTTGCGATGGGCAACGCCGATGAGGCGGTGAAAGCGCGCGCTGACGTCGTGATCGGCGATAACACTACCGATAGCATCGCCAAATTTATTTACACCCACCTGCTATAGTCAGGCGGTGATAGAAACGCTTTTCACCTGCGCGTAAAGCCACAGGCCAGGCTTGATACTCAGCTCATCCCTGGCCCACGGGCTTATTCGCGCCCACAGCGTTCTGCCGCCTATCTCAAGCTGGACTTCCACCTGTCCGTTATCGTCATAACAATTCGCCACTTTTGCCCGCAATACGTTGCGGATACTGGTCTGCTGCGGCGGCTGTAGTACCAGCGAGACATCCGACGCCTGTATACGAATACGCAGTGTGGATTGCAGCGGCTGATTGAGTTTATTTACCCATAGGTGCTGGTCGCCAAGCGCCAGGGCGGTCATGGCATAATGCGGGTGATGCTCCAGCACGCTGACTTTCAGAATACTGCTCTGTTGCTCTTTCGGCAGCCACGGGTGCATAACGCTGCTTCCCCAGACCTCCTCCAGCGGGCCAAACGCTTTAACCTGTCCATCCTCCAGCACCATGACTTTATCCGCCAGGTGGAGAATTTCATCGAGAGAATGGCTGACATACAGCATGGGAATATTGATTTCTCGCGCCAGCCGTTGCAGGTACGGCAGTAATTCGCGTTTACGCGGGATATCCAGCGAGGCCAACGGTTCGTCCAACAGCAGCAACTCCGGGGCGGTGAGCAATGCCCGGCCTATCGCTACGCGCTGTTTTTCTCCGCCGGACAAGCTCCCCGGCAGGCGATCAAGCAACGCTTCAATTCCCAGCAGCGACACCAGCTTATCAAACTGGCCGGTCATGCTTTTCGCCATGCCGTAGCGCAAATTGCCGCGTACTTTGTAATGGGGGAACAGGCGCGCATCCTGGAAAACATAACCGATGCGGCGCTTTTCCGGCGTTAAACAGATACCGTTTTCCGCGTCATGCAACACCCGACCATTCAGCGCGATGCGTCCTTTTTGTGGGCGAGTCAAACCGCTGATGGCATTAATCAGCGAGGTTTTTCCCGCGCCGGAGACGCCAAAGATAGCCGTGATCCCACTGGCTGGCAGCGTTTCGTTGAGGGTTAAACAGTGCGTTCCCAGCGTCTGGGAAAAATTAAGCTCCAGCATGGTTAGCGCCCCGTCCGTTCACGGCTAATCCGCGCCAGCCATTCAGAAATCAACAGCGAAATCAGCGCTAATACAATCGAAATCACGCACAGCCTCGCCGCCGCGCTCTCCCCGCCAGGCGTCTGAATCAAAGTATACATGGCGGAAGGTATGGTGCGGGTTTCGCCCGGAATATTGGAAACAAAGGTAATGGTCGCGCCAAATTCGCCAAGCGAACGGGCAAACGCCAGCACCGTACCGACAATAATGCCCGGCAGGGTAAGCGGTAAGGTGATAGTCAGAAAAACGCGCCAGCGCCCGGCGCCCAGCGTTCTGGCGGCCTGTTCAAGCTTGATATCCACCCCCTCCAGCGCCAGCCGAATGGCCCGCACCATCAGCGGGAAGGACATCACCGCCGCCGCCAGCACGGCGCCGCGCCAGCTAAAGGCAAACGTGAGACCGAACCAGTCATACAGCCACTGGCCAATAAACCCGCGTCGCCCCATCGACACCAGCAGCAGATAGCCGACCACCACCGGCGGCAGCACCAGCGGCAGATGCAGGACACTATCAAGTAAGGCTTTGCCCGGAAACCGGCATCGCACCAGTAACCAGGCAAAAAAGATCCCAAACGGCAGGCTAAACAGCACGGCCAGGGAAGACACTTTCAGGCTAAGAAGGACAGCCTGCCATTCTGGATCGGTCAGTATCATTACTTCGTCGTAAATCCATAACGTTTAAAGATTGCCGAGGCCTGCGGTCCTTTCAGGTAATCATAGAACGCGCTGACGGCCGCATTTTTATGCCCCTCCACGATAGCGATGGGGTATTCCACTTTTTTATGTGAATCTTCCGGGAACGTCGCCACCACGTTGACCCCCTTGCTGGCGACCGCATCAGAACCGTATACAATGCCCAAAGGCGCTTCGTTACGTTCGACCAGCGCCAACGCACCGCGCACATCCTCGCCCGGCGCCAGTTTCGGTTCAAGCGTTTGCCATGCGCCCAGCTTTTGCAGCGCTTCTTTGGCATAAATTCCCGCCGGTACGTGTTGCGGATCGCCCACCGCCAGACGCCCGCCGTTCAGCAGATGAATCCAGTCCGTTTTGTTGTCGATGGTAAACGGTTTCTGCTCGCTGGCTTTCGGCGCCACCACTACCAGGCTATTGCCAAGCAATGTTTCGCGCGTCGTGGTATCCACCGCTTTTTTATCGGCTGCGTAATCCATCCATTTCTGGTCAGCAGAGATGAACAGATCCGCCGGCGCGCCCGCTTCTATCTGCCGCGCCAGCGTTGAAGAGGAGGCGAATGAGGAAACCACATCCACATTTTTCTCTTTTTTATATTCTGCCGCAATGTCTTGCATCGCGTTCGTTAGCGACGCGGCGGCAAATACGGTGATCTTGCCTTCATCCGCCAGCGCATGACCAGCGATGACGAAAGATAATGTCGCCCCTGCGACCAGGCGTAACCAGGAATGCGCCATCTGTAACTCCTTGTGCGTTTCGTTATGTAAACGATAATATAACGATAATCTCAGGGGTTTCCCAGCGGTTATTCATACCCATTAACGATTAAACACAGAAAATATCGGCAGGAAAAGCAGGATCTTGAGTAACAAAAACGCCCGACTGAGCGGGCGTTTGGGGAAATCAGCGGTTCTGTCTGGACTGGTCTTTCTGACCGATACCGGAAAAAATGTTGAACACCTCACCCAGACCGTAAATCAGACCGAGGATGATGGCCATCACTACCGGTACCATGATGACGGCGAATACCAGACTTTTTAATAACTCTAACATGGGCAACTCCAGATATAGTCCTTTTTGTATTTTAACCGCATCACACAGAAAAGCACTCCCCTTTTGTGCGGTCGGCTTTGCGCTGACGCGCTTTTCAGTCACAATAGTCTTTTTACCAGGAGCTGGTTATGCAGGCCGAAATCCTTCTTACCCTGAAACTTCAGCAAAAGCTTTTTGCCGATCCCCGACGTATCTCTCTGCTGAAACACATTGCGCTTTCCGGCTCGATTAGTCAGGGCGCGAAAGACGCGGGAATCAGCTATAAGAGCGCCTGGGATGCGATAAACGACATGAACCAGCTTAGCGAACATATGCTGGTTGAACGCGCAACGGGCGGCAAAGGCGGCGGCGGCGCGGTATTAACCCGCTATGGTCAGCGTCTGATCCAGCTTTACGATTTGCTGGGCCAAATTCAGCAAAAAGCGTTCGATGTGTTAAGCGACGATGACGCCCTGCCGCTTGACAGTCTGCTGGCCGCTATCTCCCGCTTTTCACTGCAAACCAGCGCCCGAAATCAGTGGTTCGGCACCATTACCGCCCGCGATCGCGATCAGGTACAACAGCATGTCGACGTGCTGCTGGCCGACGGCAAAACGCGGCTCAAAGTCGCGCTGACGGCGCAAAGCGGCGAGCGTCTCGGCCTGGAGGAAGGTAAAGAAGTGCTGATCCTGCTAAAAGCGCCGTGGGTTGGCATTACCCGGGATGCAGCCGTTGCGCGCGCCGCTGACAATCAGTTGTCGGGAACGATCAGCCATATCGAGCGCGGCGCGGAACAGTGTGAAGTGTTGATGGCGCTGCCGGACGGCCAGACGCTGTGCGCCACGATACCGACTGCGGATGCCGCCACGTTAAAGGAAGGCGATGACGTGATTGCCTGGTTTAATGCGGACAGAGTGATTATTGCAACGTTGTGCTAAGCACATTGACATCCGTTGCCGAAAGACGTATCCCTGTCATTCATCGCTGCAAAAAATGGGATGCAAAATGTCATCGTTGCAAATTTCGCAAGGCACGTTTCGTCTGAGCGATACAAAAACACTTCATCTGGATTCGCTGACGCTCAATACGGGCGATAGCTGGGCATTCGTTGGGGCTAACGGGAGCGGGAAGTCGGCGCTCGCCCGCGCGCTGGCGGGTGAACTGCCATTATTAACAGGCGAGCGCCAGTGTCAGTTTACCCGCATTACTCGTCTGTCCTTTGAACAATTGCAAAAGCTGGTCAGCGATGAGTGGCAACGTAATAACACCGATATGCTCAGTCCTGGCGAAGACGATACCGGGCGCACTACCGCGGAAATTATTCAGGATGATGTTCACCATCCTGCCCGCTGTGCGATGCTGGCGCAGCAGTTTGGCATTTCCGCTTTACTCAACAGACGTTTTAAATACCTTTCTACCGGCGAGACGCGAAAAGCGCTGCTGTGTCAGGCGCTGATGTCTGAGCCGGAGTTATTAATCCTTGATGAACCGTTCGACGGACTTGACGTGACCGCCCGTCAACAACTGGCGCAACGCCTGACGGCGTTGAACCAGGCGGGTATGACCCTGGCGCTGGTACTCAACCGTTTTGATGAGATCCCGGACTTCGTGCAGTTTGCCGGCGTGCTTGCCGACTGTACGCTGGCGGAGACCGGAACGACGACAGAGTTACTGCAACGGGCGTTGGTCGCTCAACTCGCGCACAGCGAGCGTCTGACCGACGTACAATTACCCGAACCGGACGAACCTTCCGCCCGCCATGCGTTACCCGATGGCGAACCACGGATCGTACTTAACGATGGCGTAGTCTCGTATAACGATCGCCCTATCCTCCACCACCTAAGCTGGCGAGTCAATCCGGGCGAACACTGGCAGATCGTCGGTCCTAACGGAGCGGGTAAGTCTACGTTGCTTAGCCTTATTACTGGCGATCATCCGCAAGGCTACAGCAACGATCTTACGCTGTTCGGGCGACGGCGAGGAAGCGGCGAAACAATCTGGGATATCAAAAAACATATCGGCTACGTCAGCAGCAGTTTACATCTGGATTACCGCGTCAGTACCACGGTACGCAATGTCATTCTCTCCGGCTATTTCGATTCTATCGGCATTTACCAGGCCGTTTCAGACAGGCAACGAAAACTGGCGCAACAGTGGCTGGATATTCTGGGAATCGATAAGCGTACGGCGGATGCCCCCTTCCACAGTCTCTCCTGGGGACAGCAGCGGCTGGCGCTGATCGTGCGCGCGCTGGTTAAACATCCGACAGTGTTGATTCTGGATGAGCCGCTGCAAGGGTTGGACCCGCTGAACCGCCAACTGGTACGCCGTTTTGTGGATGTATTAATTCGCCAGGGAGAGACTCAACTGCTGTTCGTTTCCCATCATGCAGAGGATGCGCCTGCCTGTATTACCCACCGGCTGGAATTTGTACCAGAGGGCGAACGTTATAAGTACGTTTCCGGACGATGCAATAATTAAATGTATTATCAGAATGGCGCCGCGCGCCATTCTGGAACCACTCTCCTTTTATTAAGAATAATAATAACGGTCGATAAGCTTACTATCTCTTGAATCGCTGACCGCCTCATTGTCATAATAATCCTGAAATTTTCGACAATGATGTCGTATGTGAATATAAGGGATTCATTATGGCTTTTCGTTTTCCACAAATAATACTATTTTTACTGGCAGCCATGTTATTTTGCCCCAGCAGTTATGCTGAGCAAAAGCCGACCGCTGCGCAGGAAGCGCGTAAAACCGCCGTTGAGGTCGCTGTTGAAGGCATGAGTCGCGCCGCCGTTGCGGGTCCGACAAAGATTAGTTTAGGTGATAAAGCCACGCTTAATCTACCGGAAGGATTTACCTGGATACCCGCAAAAGAAGCGGCGGTATTTATGCGTGAAATTGGTAACTATGTTGACGATGAATATTTTTACGGCCTCGTATTTAAAAAGGAAATGAATGGATTTATTTCTATCGAATATGATGATTCTGGTTATGTAAAAGATGATGATGCAAAAAACTGGGATGCCGATGAATTAATGGATAACCTGCGCAAAGGCACAAAAGAAGCGAATAAAGATCGTATTGCAAAAGGCATTGAGCCGATAGAAATTATTGGCTGGATCGAGAAGCCTACCTACGATGCAACCAATCATCGTCTGATCTGGTCCGCCGCCATCCATGATATCGGCACCAACGAACCACTGAATGAACAAGGCGTGAACTACAACACCTATCTGCTGGGACGTGAAGGCTATTTTTCTTTAAATCTGGTGACCGACAGAGGTTCTGTTGACCACGAAATCCCTCTGGCGAAAAGAATTCTCAGTGCCGTCAAGTTCAACTCTGGACAACGCTACGCTGACTTCAACGAATCAACGGACAAAATAGCGGAGTATGGGCTCGCCGCGCTGATTGGCGGTATCGCGGCCAAGAAAGTAGGACTGCTTGCTATGCTCGGTATCGCGCTGCTTAAATTCTGGAAAGTGACCGCTATCGGCGTCGTCGCTGTCGGGGCGCTCGCCAGGAAGCTACTCTCGCGTAAAAAAGACTGACAGCTCCTGCCCCGTCCGTTTTATTCCCAGGCGCGTAACGCGCCTTTTTTTCGGATAAAAAGCAGAAGCATTCTCAAGCCAGATGATTTGTAATCATTTAATTGATATAAATGCGTAAAATCACCAGTGTGTAAACGATTCCACTAATTTATTACATGTCACACTTTTCGCATCTTTGTTATGCTATGGTTATTCCATACCATAGGCTTAACGGAGCGAATTATGAGAGTATTGGTTACAGGTGGTAGCGGTTACATTGGAAGTCATACCTGCGTACAATTGCTGCAAAATGGTCATGACGTCGTCATCCTCGATAACCTCTGCAACAGCAAGCGCAGCGTGCTGCCCGTTATTGAACGTCTGGGCGGTAAGCACCCGACCTTTGTCGAAGGCGATATTCGCAACGAAGCGCTTATAACCGAAATTCTGCACGATCACGCGATTGATACCGTGATTCACTTTGCCGGCCTGAAAGCCGTCGGCGAATCGGTCGCCAGGCCGCTGGAGTACTATGACAACAACGTCAACGGTACGCTGCGGTTGGTCAGCGCCATGCGTGCGGCCAACGTTAAAAACCTTATTTTTAGCTCCTCCGCCACCGTTTATGGCGATCAGCCCAAAATTCCTTACGTCGAAAGTTTTCCTACCGGCACGCCGCAAAGCCCCTACGGCAAAAGTAAATTGATGGTAGAACAGATCCTCACCGATCTGCAAAAAGCCCAGCCGGAGTGGAGTATTGCGCTGCTGCGTTATTTCAACCCGGTCGGCGCGCACCCGTCGGGCGACATGGGAGAAGATCCGCAAGGTATTCCGAATAACCTGATGCCCTATATCGCCCAGGTCGCCGTGGGTCGTCGCGAATCGCTCGCCGTTTTCGGCAACGATTACCCGACCGAGGATGGCACCGGCGTACGCGATTACATTCACGTTATGGACTTAGCCGACGGGCACGTCGTGGCGATGGAAAAACTGGCGGACAAATCCGGCGTACATATTTATAACCTCGGCGCGGGTGTCGGCAGTAGCGTCCTGGATGTGGTCAACGCCTTTAGTAAAGCCTGCGGTAAACCCATTAATTACCACTTCGCGCCGCGTCGCGACGGCGATCTCCCGGCGTATTGGGCGGATGCCAGCAAAGCCGATCGCGAGCTGAACTGGCGCGTCACCCGCACGCTTGACGAAATGGCGCAGGACACATGGCACTGGCAGTCACGCCATCCGCAGGGATACCCAGATTAAGGACGTTGTTATGACCCCATTTAATCCCATCGATCATCCGCATCGCCGTTATAACCCGCTTACCGGCCAGTGGGTTCTGGTTTCGCCGCATCGCGCAAAACGCCCCTGGCAGGGGGCGCAGGAAACGCCGTCTCAGCAAATGCTGCCGGCCCACGATCCCGACTGCTTCCTGTGTGCGGGCAATACGCGTGTCACCGGCGATAAAAATCCCGATTACAAAGGGACTTACGTCTTTACTAACGATTTCGCGGCGCTGATGGCCGACACGCCGGATGCGCCGGACAGCCACGATCCGCTGATGCGCTGTCAGAGCGCGCGCGGCACCAGCCGCGTGATCTGCTTTTCTCCCGATCACAGTAAAACGCTGCCGGAGTTGAGCCTGCCCGCGCTGACGGAAATCGTCAGAACCTGGCAGACGCAGACCGCCGAGTTAGGCAAAACCTATCCGTGGGTGCAGGTCTTTGAAAATAAAGGCGCGGCGATGGGCTGTTCGAACCCGCATCCGCATGGACAGGTCTGGGCCAACAGCTTCCTGCCGAATGAGGCCGAACGCGAAGATCGTTTACAAAAAGCCTATTTCGCCGAACAGCGTTCGCCAATGCTGGTGGATTATGTCCAGCGAGAACTGGCGGACGGCAGCCGCACCGTGGTCGAAACCGAACACTGGCTGGCGGTGGTGCCTTACTGGGCGGCGTGGCCGTTCGAAACGCTACTGTTACCCAAAACGCATGTCCTGCGCATTACCGATTTAAGCGACGAGCAGCGCGACTCTCTGGCGCTGGCGTTGAAAAAGCTGACCAGTCGTTATGACAACCTGTTTCAGTGTTCCTTCCCCTACTCAATGGGCTGGCACGGCGCGCCGTTTAACGGTGAAGAAAACGCACACTGGCAGTTGCACGCACACTTTTACCCGCCGCTGCTGCGCTCTGCGACCGTCCGTAAATTTATGGTCGGCTATGAAATGCTGGCGGAAACCCAGCGTGATTTAACCGCAGAACAAGCGGCTGAACGCCTGCGCGCGGTCAGCGACATCCATTTTCGCGAATCCGGAGTATAAAAATGAATCTGAAAGAGAAAACGCGCGCGCTGTTTGCTGAAATTTTCGGCTACCCTGCCACCCACACGATTCAGGCGCCAGGCCGCGTCAATCTGATCGGCGAGCACACTGATTACAATGATGGTTTTGTTCTGCCCTGCGCTATCGATTACCAGACCGTAATTAGCTGTGCGCCGCGCGACGATCGTACCGTACGGGTGATTGCCGCCGATTACGACAATCAGGTGGACGAATTTTCACTGGATGCGCCGATCGTGACCCACGATAGTCAGCAGTGGTCTAACTATGTGCGCGGCGTAGTGAAACACCTGCAGCAGCGTAACAACACGTTTGGCGGCGTGGATATGGTCATCAGCGGCAATGTGCCGCAGGGCGCCGGGTTAAGCTCCTCCGCCTCGCTGGAAGTGGCGGTGGGCACCGTCTTCCAGCAGCTTTATCACCTGCCGCTGGACGGCGCGCAAATTGCGCTCAACGGACAAGAGGCCGAGAACCAGTTTGTCGGCTGTAACTGCGGCATTATGGATCAGCTCATCTCTGCGCTCGGCAAAAAAGATCATGCGTTGCTGATTGATTGCCGTACGCTCGGCGCCAAAGCGGTTTCCATGCCGAAAGGTGTCGCCGTGGTGATCATCAATAGTAACTTTAAGCGCACGCTGGTGGGCAGCGAGTATAATACCCGCCGTGAACAGTGCGAAACCGGCGCCCGTTTCTTCCAGCAGCCGGCCCTGCGCGATGTCAGCCTTGAGGCGTTCAATGCCGTTGCCAGCGAACTGGACCCGGTAGTCGCAAAACGCGTTCGCCATGTATTGAGCGAAAATGCGCGCACCGTTGAAGCGGCAAGCGCGCTGGAGAAAGGTGATTTGCAACGTATGGGCCAACTGATGGCGGAGTCCCATGCCTCAATGCGCGATGATTTCGAAATTACCGTCCCGCAGATAGACACGCTGGTAGACATCGTCAAAGCGACCATCGGCGATCAAGGCGGCGTGCGCATGACCGGCGGCGGCTTCGGCGGGTGTGTTGTCGCACTGATCCCGGAAGATCTGGTTCCCGCTGTTCGGCAGGCCGTTGCGCAACAGTACGAAGCGAAAACCGGAATCAAAGAAACCTTTTATGTATGCAAACCGTCACAAGGAGCAGGACAGTGCTAAATGAAACGCCCGCACTGGCCCCCGATGGTCAACCGTACCGCCTGCTAACCCTGCGCAATAGCGCAGGGATGGTGGTAACGCTGATGGACTGGGGAGCCACTCTTCTTTCCGCCCGTATTCCGCTGTCTGACGGCAGCGTTCGGGAAGCATTGCTGGGCTGCGCCAGCCCGGAACACTACCCTGAACAGACGTCGTTCCTCGGCGCCTCTATTGGCCGTTACGCGAACCGTATCGCCAATAGCCGCTATACGTTTGCCGGCGAAACCGTACAGTTAAGCCCAAGTCAGGGCGAGAACCAGCTACACGGCGGACCGGAAGGCTTTGACAAGCGCCGCTGGCAAATTGTGAACCAGAACGATCGCCAGGTATTATTCGCGCTCACCTCTGATGACGGCGACCAGGGTTTTCCCGGCCATCTTTGCGCCACGGCGCAATATCGTCTGACCGATGACAATAGAATCTCCATCACCTACCGGGCGACGGTCGATAAACCCTGTCCGGTGAATTTGACCAACCACGTCTATTTTAATCTGGACGGCGATCGGACCGACGTGCGCCAGCATAAGCTGCAAATTCTGGCGGATGAGTATCTGCCGGTAGATGAATCCGGTATTCCACGCCAGGGGCTAAAATCGGTAGCCAATACCTCGTTTGACTTCCGGATGCCAAAAGTCATTGCCAGTGAATTTCTCGCCGATGACGATCAGCGCAAGGTTAAAGGCTACGATCATGCTTTCCTGCTACAGACGCAGGGTGATGGCAAAAAGCCGGCGGCCCGTCTGTGGTCACAGGATGGAAAGCTACAAATGATGGTTTACACCACCGCCCCGGCGCTACAGTTTTATTCCGGCAATTATCTGGCGGGTACACCTTCCCGCGGACCGGAACCTTATGCCGACTGGCAAGGGCTGGCGCTGGAAAGCGAACTGCTGCCGGACAGCCCGAATCATCCTGAATGGCCGCAGCCTGACTGTATCCTTCGCCCTGGCGAGGAGTACGCCAGCCTGACCGAGTATCAGTTTATTCCGTTCTAACGATATGCCGCTACATGCCCGATGACGCAAGCTTATCGGGCCTACGCGCCATTGCCCTGCTCAAACCTCCACCACTTAAAGACAAAATCGCAACTCTGAGTTCACAAGAACCTTACACTGCGCCACTATTTTCGCTATGGTTATGCGTAAGCATTGCCGCCAACACCTCGCGGCAATATAATGAGAATTATTATCATTACATATGATTTATAGGAGTGAGAGTATGGCTGTAACTAAGCTGGTTCTGGTACGTCACGGTGAAAGTCAATGGAACAAAGAGAACCGTTTCACCGGCTGGTATGATGTTGACCTGTCTGAAAAAGGCGTAAGCGAAGCAAAAGCAGCGGGTAAACTGCTAAAAGAAGAAGGTTTCAGCTTTGATTTTGCCTACACTTCCGTACTGAAACGCGCTATCCATACGCTGTGGAACGTACTGGATGAACTGGATCAGGCGTGGCTGCCGGTGGAAAAATCCTGGAAACTCAATGAACGTCACTATGGCGCGTTGCAGGGGCTGAATAAAGCGGAAACGGCAGAAAAATATGGTGACGAGCAGGTTAAACAGTGGCGCCGCGGTTTTGCCGTGACGCCGCCGGAACTGACCAAAGATGATGAGCGTTATCCGGGTCACGATCCACGTTATGCCAAACTGAGCGAGAAAGAGCTGCCGTTGACCGAAAGTCTGGCGCTGACCATCGACCGCGTTATTCCTTACTGGAACGACACCATCCTGCCGCGTATGAAGAGCGGTGAGCGCGTGATCATCGCCGCTCACGGTAACTCATTGCGTGCGCTGGTGAAATACCTGGATAACATGAGTGAAGATGAGATCCTTGAGTTAAACATCCCGACCGGCGTGCCGCTGGTGTATGAGTTCGACGAAAACTTCAAGCCGCTCAAACATTACTATCTGGGCAACGCTGACGAAATCGCCGCGAAAGCGGCTGCCGTGGCGAATCAGGGTAAAGCGAAGTAATCACCTTTGCCGGATGGCGGTATAACTGCCTTATCCGGCCTACGAGCAATGGGTAGGCCGGATAAGCGCAGCGCCATCAGGCAATATGTCTTAAACAGCGATCACGCCGTCCAGCACCACCTGCAGTTTCCCCTGCGAACAGCGCTCCACGCGTCCTCGTACCCGGTACACTTCAGCCAGACGCTCCGCAGTAATCACCGTCTCCGGCGCGCCGCTGGCGACCAGCCTGCCGTCTTTTAGCATCAGGACATGGTCACCATGACGCAGTGCAATATTAATGTCATGCGCCACGACTATCGTTACCCTATTTTGCGCCTGGGTATCCCGACGCACGAGATCCATTACGTGAAACTGATAGTTTAAATCCAGCGCGCTGAGCGGCTCATCCAGCAACAGAAGTTCAGGGCGACGAATCAGCGATTGCGCCAGACCCACTAACTGCCGCTGACCGCCGGAAAGCTGGTCGAGATACTGCAACGCCAGATGCGTTATGCCCAATTGCTCAAGGATAGCCAGTATCTGCGCTCTGCCCTGCGCATTGTCTCTGCCGCCTGATGCCCGCAGTACCACGATAATCGACTCCAGTACATGCAGATGTACGCCCTGCGGTAATGACTGCGGCAAAAACACAACTTTCTGCGCCCGCTCGGCAAACGATAACGACATGAGATCCTCGCCATCAAGCAGCGCCTCGCCGTCGGCGTTATTCAGCCCGGCCAGCGAACGTAGTAACGTCGATTTACCACAGCCGTTCGGCCCCAGCAAAATGGTAATTTTCCCGCGCGGCAGTAAGGGAACGTTGAGGTCTGCAATAACCGGCTGAGTGGAATAGCCGGCACTAAATGAGCGGAGCATTAACCCGCGCATCAGAGACTCCCCCGATGTCGCAATACAATGCTTAAAAAGAACGGAACCCCGACCAGCGAGGTGACAATCCCCACCGGTACCATGACGCCCGGAATACTATTTTTCGCCGCAATAGAGGCCAGCGATAACACCAGCCCGCCTATCAGCACGCTGCCCGGAAGGTAGAAACGGTGATCTTCCCCCAAAAGTATTCGCGCAATATGCGGCGCAACGAGACCAATAAAACCAATCGGCCCGACGAAAGCTACCGCCAGCGCTGATAACAAGCTGATACGCAACAATGACAGCAGGCGTAAACGGCGGACATGAATCCCAAAGCTCATCGCCCTCTCTTCGCCCAGACGTAATGCCGTGAGTTGCCAGGCGCTTCGTAACGCGCAAAAAAGCACAGCAATAAACACCACGGCCAGTACGCCCAATTTTTCCCACGACGCGCGGACCAGGCTCCCCATCGTCCAGAATACCAGCCCCTGCAGCGTATCTTCATCAGCCACAAACTGCATAATGGCGACCAACGCGTTAAAGGTGAATACCAGCGCAATACCGAACAACACCACTCCGGATGCGGCGACGCCTGTCCAACGGGTAATACCGTCCAGGAGTAACGCGGATAAAAGCGCAAAGATGAACGCATTGGCCGGGATAAACCAGGCGGCAGGAATACCGGGAATACCGATCCCCAGCACAATCGCCAGCGCAGCGCCAAAAGCCGCCGCGGACGATACGCCGAGGGTAAACGGCGTCGCCAGCGGATTATTTAAAATGGTTTGCATTTCGGCGCCCGCTAACCCTAACGCCATGCCCACCAGTAGGGCCATCAGGGCATAGGGTAAGCGGATATCCCAGACAATAACGTGTATGCCCGCATTCACCTTTTCCGGCTGAAAAAGCGCCTGCCACAGCGCACTGAGCGGTAAACCAGAAGACCCACAGGTTACATCCACCATCAGTGAAGCCATCATCGCCAGCGCAATAGCTAACATGAGCACAGCCCGTTTTCGTATGATCTGGCGATAGCGCGGAATGACGGGCGTGGAAGCGAAACCGGGGGCTAAAAGTGATTTGTCCTGACAGGTCATGGTTCGGGCTACGTTATTAATCAGAGGAGAATTATAGCGCCGAATTATTTCGTTATATATTTATTTATATTTCGATTGATGACACGGTGGCCTATCTCACCGGTTTCCAATAAATATCCTCCGGCATAGCCCTGTCTCTTGATCAGATCTCCTGATCAAGAGACAGGGCCTGGCTGGGGGTTTTCCATAGACAAAAAAAGCGTGGAGCCATCCACGCTTGAGGCTGCTGACAACGTGTAACCAGGTGGCAATGTTCCAACCACGGACCTACAAAAAGTACGTAATCTGTTGATATTCTCATTTCGTAAGTCAGGCAAAGCGCTAGCTGCCTCTCGCAGAAATGCCAACACAATAGATAATTGTCAGCAGTCCTCATTTTTCAGTCAGCAAATATCGGTCCGGCAGGGAATTTCGCCAGAAACCCGGTGACGGCCAGCAGCGACCATAGCCCGGGCCACTCAATCTGGCGCTCCCGCAGTTCATCATCCAGCGTCATAAGCGCAAACTCACCTTTATCGCCCAGCACGCCGCCCTGCCAGAGCAGCCGCTGCGCCTGCTGCCGCGCCCAGGGAGAATCGCTCTTCCAGGCCAGCAGGTGCAGCAGAGCCTGCTGCAGGCAGACACCGTGAGAATGTTGATCCCGCAACAGCCGCCGGTAAACCGGCAGCGATATGCTGCGCACGGTATAAAAACCGCTGCGGGTTTCGCTGTCAACATCTGCCATGCCAGCACAGAACTGACTGGCCAGGTCACATAAACGATTGTGCGTCAGCGGCTGGCGCAGGGCATCCAGACGACCTGCTGCGGCACACAGCAGCCCGCTCCTTTGCCGTTCTTGTGGCAGCGAATCAGGCAAAACCGCTACCGTTTCAGCCGCCCCGGCCTGCGCATGCTGTACGCCCGCGTCATAACAACGGACAAAGAAATCATGGCTGCCACGGACAATTGACGGGTGCGCCAGCAGATTCAGCGCCGGGTGCAGTTGTTCAAGCTCGTCCAGTGATGCCAGCGTATAATTGACAACCACATCTTTTATCGATGCCCTGCCTTCCGGACGAAATGCTATGGTTTCATTCATCAAAGTCTCCTTATGGGACATTCCCGGAGGCGATGCTGCGCATCTGTCCGGGCTACAGATCCATGCAATCCGTTAGCCCGGACAGGCGCAACGCGCCGCCTCCGGGAAAGGAACAGATTTACATCGCCAGCACGTACTTCAGCATCACCCCGGCGGCTATCGCCGAGCCAATCACCCCCGCCACGTTCGGGCCCATCGCGTGCATCAGCAGGAAGTTCTGCGGGTCCGACTCCAGGCCCACCTTGTTCGATACGCGTGCCGCCATCGGCACTGCCGACACGCCGGCGGAGCCAATCAGCGGGTTAATTTTGTTCTTACTGCACAGGTTCAGCAGCTTCGCCATCAGTACCCCGGCCGCCGTCCCGATACCAAAGGCAATCACACCCAGCAGCAGAATGCCCAGCGTCTGCGGTTGCAGGAACTTGTCCGCCACCAGCTTCGCGCCCACCGACAGCCCGAGGAAGATGGTGACGATATTAATCAGCCCGTTCTGTACCGTGTCGCTCAGACGCTCCACCACGCCGCTTTCACGCATCAGATTGCCAAAGCAGAACATCCCCAGCAGCGGCGCGGCGTCCGGCAGCAGCAGCGCCACCAGTAGTAACAGCACCGCCGGGAACAGAATCTTCTCCCGCTTGCTCACCGTGCGCAGCTGCACCATGCGGATTTTCCGCTCCGTCTCCGTGGTCAGCGCTTTCATAATCGGCGGCTGGATTAACGGCACCAGCGCCATATACGAGTACGCCGCCACCGCGATGGCCCCCAGCAGCTCCGGCGCCAGTTTGCCCGACAGGTAAATCGCCGTCGGGCCGTCCGCGCCGCCGATAATGCCGATGGCCGCCGCCTGCGGCAGGGTGAAGGCAATCAGGCCGAAGTAGTTCAGCGTCAGCGCCCCGAGCACCGTGGCGAAGATACCGAACTGCGCCGCCGCGCCGAGCAGCAGGGTGCGCGGGTTGGCCAGCAGCGGGCCGAAGTCGGTCATCGCGCCGACGCCCATGAAGATGACCAGCGGCGCGACACCGGAGCCAATCGCCACTTTATAGAACAGCGCCAGCACCCCCGGCGTGTAGCCCATGTCCACCGCCAGGTTCTCCATCTGGCTCTGCACCGACGGCAGAGCAAGGGCCAGCGCTTCCTTGATGGCGTGCACGTCCGGCGCGCAGTTCAGCTTCGCGGCAATCACCGCCAGCTGCCCGGCGTCGTGATGCGCCAGCAGGCTTTCCAGCGCGGTCAGCGCCATGCCCGCTTCCGGGATGTTGGAGAGCAGGCCGCCGAAGCCAATCGGCAGCAACAGTAACGGTTCGAACTTTTTCGCAATCGCCAGCCACAGCAGCAGCAGGCTCACCAGCAGCATGATGGCCTGGCCTGCGCCAAGGTGCATCAGCCCCATGCCCTGAAGCAGGGCGTTCAGACTTTCCATTTCCGCTCCTCGTCCTTACGCCAGCTTCATCAGGGTGTCGCCGACGGAGACCGCGTCCCCGGACTTCACCGCGATACCGCGTACCGTCCCGGCCTGCGCGGCGCGGATTTCGGTTTCCATCTTCATGGCTTCCAGAATCAGCAGCACGTCGCCTTCGGCCACCGTCTGGCCCTCGCTGGCAATCACCTTCCAGATGTTGCCCGCCAGCGGCGCGGTGACCGGTGTGCCGGCGCCTGCCGGAGCAACCGGGGATGCCGCCTGAACCGGCGCAGACGAAGCCGCCGTCAGCTGGCTGATATCGCCGCCGTCGCTGACCTTCACCACAAAGGCTTTACCTTCCACTTCCACGGTGTAGATACCGGAGGCGGCAGGCTTCTCTGCTTTTGCCACCGGCTGCGCGGTTTCCGCCTGCGGCACCGGCTCAAACGCCGCCGGGTTGTGGCGGTTCTCAAGGAATTTGAGGCCGATTTGCGGGAACAGCGCCACGGTGAGGACGTCGTCAATGGCGTTTCCCGCAAGCTGGATGCCCTTCTCCTGCGCCTGGCGCCTGACGTCCGCTTCCAGTTCAGCCAGCTCCGGCTTCAGCAGGTCTGCCGGGCGGCAGGTCACCGGGGCAGCCCCTTCCAGCACGCGGGCCTGCAGTGCCGCGTTCACCGGCACCGGCGTGTGGCCGTATTCGCCTTTCAGAATGCCGGCCGTTTCTTTGGCAATGGTCTTGTAGCGTTCGCCCGTCAGCACGTTGAGCACCGCCTGGGTGCCGACAATCTGCGAGGTCGGGGTCACCAGCGGGATAAAGCCGAGGTCCTCGCGCACGCGGGGGATTTCCGCCAGCACCTGGTCCAGCCTGTCCGCCGCGTTCTGCTGCTTCAGCTGGCCTTCCAGGTTGGTGAGCATCCCGCCCGGCACCTGGGCCACCAGAATACGGCTGTCGTAGCCCTTCAGCTGGCCTTCAAAGGCGTGATACTTTTTGCGCACCTCGCGGAAGTACGCGGCGATATTTTCCAGCTTCAGGATATCCAGCCCGGTGTCATGCTCAGTACCTGCCAACGTCGCCACCAGCGCTTCGGTGGCCGGGTGGCCGTAGGTGGCGCTCATGGAGGAAATCGCCGTGTCGACGCCGTCGATGCCCGCCTCGATAGCCTTCAGCAGCGCCATCTCCGCCATCCCGGTGGTGGCGTGACAGTGCAGGTGCAGGCGCACCTCAAAACGTTTTTTGATTTCGCTGACCAGCTCATACGCCGCCATCGGTGTAAGAATGCCGGACATATCCTTGATGGCAATCGAGTCAACGCCGGTTTCCAGCAGTTGCTCCGTTAAATCCAGCCAGGTCTGCAGGGTGTGGGCCGGGCTGGTGGTGTAGGAGAGGGTGCCCTGGGCGTGCGCGCCGTGGCTGCGTACCGCCTGCAGGGCGGCCTTCATATTGCGCGGGTCGTTCATGGCGTCGAAGACGCGGAACACGTCCATGCCGTTTTTCACCGCGCGTTCGACGAAGCGCTCCACCACGTCGTCGGCGTAGTGGCGGTAGCCGAGCAGGTTCTGGCCGCGCAGCAGCATCTGCAGCGGGGTTTTGGGCATGGCTTTTTTGAGTTCGCGCAGGCGGACCCACGGGTCTTCGCCGAGAAAGCGGATACAGGCGTCAAAGGTGGCGCCGCCCCAGCATTCGAGGGAGCCGTAGCCCACGTCGTCGAGCTGAGCGGTAATCGGCAGCATATCGTCAAGACGCAGGCGGGTGGCGAACAGAGACTGGTGGGCGTCACGCAGGACGACGTCGGTAATGGCAATGGTCATGGATCCCTCCGGGAAATTAAACGTGGTGGCGGTGATGGTGAATGGCGGCGGCAATCACCGGCTTGAGGCGGGTGAAGTCGTCAGCGGGCGCGGCGGCGGCAGGTGCCGCCTTCGGCACCGGAGCCAGTTCAGGGAAGAAACGGTTGACGGCGGCGGACATGCCGCGGATGGCGAAAATCAGCAGGAACAGAAACGCCAGCACGAACCCCATGCCGAGGAACATCAGAGTGAAGCCTTCACCTAATAGCACCGAACTATTCATAATAAAGTCTCAAATTTAATAATCTAAAATAGAAAAGTAATATCAGGCATTAATAGAAGGGATAAAATATCGGTAGTAAAATCATACTAACGATAAAACAAACCAAACTAATCGCCAGTCCGGGTTTTAAGAAATCTTTAAATTTAACATTCCCCGGGCCAATAATCATTGAGTTTGCTGGAATAGCCATTGGGGTACAAACAGCAACACTACTCGCAATAAAAACAGCAATAACAACTGCACGAGGGTCTGCGCCAATAGACTGTGCGATAGTCCACCCTACCGGGCATAACAACGTACATGCTGCAGTGTTACTCATAACTTGAGTCAAAGCCCATGTAAGTATCCACAATGATGCCATAATAATCATAACGCCAGAATCTCCGGTTACTGAAATAACGGCATTGGCAATCATTTCTCCAGCACCAGTAGAATTAAGCGCGGCTCCTAAAGGCATCATAAACGCAAGCATGAAAACAGTTAGCGTTTCAAAAGAATTAAAAGTTTCCTTTTGTGTCAAAACGCCAGCAAATACAAGAACAATAGCCGCACAACACGCAATAATATGCATTGGAGGCAGAAACTTAATATAATCAGTTGCCACCATCCCAGCGATAGACAGAATAAAAATGGCTAAAGTTAAATTTCTATGCCAGGCCGGAATTTGGCTATAATCCATTTGAGAATCAGATTGTGTATTTCCATCACGATCTGCGATGAGTTTTGAACCGAAGAAATAGAGAAATATAGAGCATGCAATCAGCAAAGGAATACCAATTTTAGCGTATTCGAAAAATGGCACCGACAGACTTCCCTTACTAAAAGTTTCAATAGTATTTTTAGCAATCAGATTTCCTGGCGAACCGATAATAGAAATATCAGCACCGATTGTTGCCCCAAAAACCAGAGGCATAAGAAGTTTAATAGGCTTAATCTGACTACTGGCGGCAATACCTAAAACAATAGGAATTAGCACAGCAACTGTTCCGCTATTAGAAACAAAGGCAGACATAACTCCACCAATAAGAAAAATCAATACACTAAGGCTTCTTTCTGTTTTAGCATATTTTAGTAAAATTTTACTTGATTGCCATGCCAAACCTGTTTTAAAAAATGCCGCACCGAGTACACACATGGCGACGATAAGAATAACATTCGCATTTACGATTGAAGCAAAAATATCCTTAGCATCGATAACACCGGTAAAATAAAGTGCCATTGGGACCATAAATGCAACTAATCCCATAGGAAGACGATCGCTAACAAAGATAATTATTGCAACCACTAAAACCAACAAAGTAATAATCGCTGGTGACATGTATACGTCCTTATATTATTAGGGTACAAAAACAACTCATTACAGTCATGAATACAACTGCAACAAGCATAAATCACATGTTATACTAAAATTACATCTAATTAATTTCTATTGAGAAAGAATACACTCACATAAATAACAACACTTACCCGACAAAGGCATAACATATTCTTACTGCTTTTGTTTCTGTTTAATCAAATAATTTCCTCTTAAAATCTGTCTGTGTATAATGCTACTTATATAAATGAAACTCATCCAATGCTAATAAGGTTGCAGCTTATGCAATATCGGCATCACCTCGAACTAACATGGCTCGAAGACTGTCTGGCTCTAAAAGAAACGTTGAATTTCTCAAAAGCGTCTGCCTCAAGATATGTGACTCAACCCGCATTTAGTCGTCGGATACAATCTCTCGAAGAATGGGTGGGTACGCCCCTTTTTGAAAGAAGTAAACGGGGAGTCACCCTTACCAAGGCCGGAGAAGTATTTACAGACCAGCTTCCCGAACTGATCCACTCCTTGTACACATTGAAAAGTGATACCCTTGAGGCTGCAGGTAATAAACAACCTAGTCTTGTTTTTTCAGCAACGCATGCTTTGTCTTTCTCTTTTGTACCGCACTTGTTAAAGCAAAGTGATAAAATTGCAAAATTTGGTTCATTTCGTCTTTTATCTGACTCATTGAATGCGTGCGAAAAAATGATGCGGCAGGGAGATTCACAATTTTTGCTGTGTCACCATCACCCACATATGCATCTAAATTTAAATAAAAATAACTTTATGAGCATTCGTCTTGGGTTTGATACATTAATTCCATTCAGTAAACCAGACTCAGAAACGTTAAAACCGTTGTGGAATATAAATAATAAGATTCAATTCCCTTACCTTTCTTTTTCATCACAATCAGGTCTGGGAAGAATAATAGCAAATACAGCGTCTATTAACAGAATTACCCATAATATAAATATTGCCTTTGTGGCCGATCTGGCAGCAACACTATTGGCAATGGTCAGATCTGGCGATGGTGTTGCCTGGATACCTCAAAGCCTTGCCAGGCAAGATATAGAGGCTAAAACTATTGTTACTGCAGCGGAAAAAGAAAGCAATTTATGGGTACCCATAGAAATAAGACTTTATAGACCAGCCAAGAGAATGCCTCCAGATGCCGAAGAGCTATGGGAAATTTTTGTTGAAGAACAAATATAATTATTTAATTGTAAAATGTTCTTTAATATAATCCTCAATGAATTTAATTAACGCTCTGGTTGCATATGATAAATATTTATCTTTCTTCCAGGCCAAACCAATCGTAACATAAGTCGGCTCAGTCATGGCCTTGGTTATTACTTTTTCGGCTTTAAGATCGACAGCGTCCAAAATGAAAGAAATTCCTTCATTTTTAGCAACCAGATCTATGTTGGTTTGAACCCTGTTTGATGATAGAAAAATATGTGTATGAATTCCTCGCTTTGTACATTCTTCAATAATCGTTTTTCTATGCCAGGAATCTTTTTTCATTAGTATCAATGGCTCATATTGTAGATCTTCCCAATCGATACTATCCTTTTTTGCCAGAGGATGTTTATCTGACATACATACCACGTGCTGCTGAGTCATTAATGGTACCGTAACTAATTCTTTTGGACAGTCATTAATAATAACAATAGCAAGATCCAGCTCTCCAGCAGAAAGTTTATCATGTAAACCAAAAGTCCCCTCTTCAACAAGAGAGAGTTCCATCTCTGGATAAATCTCCCGGAAATGCTTGAAGAGCGGTGAAAAAAGAAACAAACTTATCATCGGTGGGATCCCCAAAGTTACTATGCCACCATTTTCATTACGATAATCTTTCATTTCCGCTACGCTATTTTTTAACGCAATAAGGATAGGTTCAATTTTTTGTAAGAAAAACATGCCCTCCTCAGTAAGGACAAGTTTATTTTTCTTTCTATCAAATAATGTCACCCCTAATTCAGTCTCTAACTTCTTAATAGCAATGGTGATATTAGGTTGAGAAACAAAATGCCGCTCAGCAACTCTGGTTAAGTTACCTAACAAAGAAGCGCTTACAAAATATTCTAATTGTCTAATTTCCATCTATTTTCCACTACTATAAATAAAATTTATCATTTAATAAAAATAACATATTTCCTTCCTGCAATGAATACGAATATCATGAAAATGTGATCAATGGATAAAACAATGCAACATAGCACTGGAGGGAGTATGAGTCGTATATTAAATACAGAAATTATCATTCCGGTTATCGAAAAACTTGTAAAAAAAGCTTGTTATGAACTGGATGATAATCTCATGTGTTCTTTTCGTAAAGCATATGATAAAGAAGAGTCAAAGATCGGCAAGGAAACCATTAAGATATTAATTGATAATGGAGAGTATGCAAAAAAAGAACAACTTGCATGCTGCCATGATACCGGCACTTGTATCGTTATAATGGAAATTGGACAACATGTATGCTGGGAAGGTAAGCCGCTTAAAGATCAGGTGAACCAGGGTGTTCGCCAGGGCTATGAAAATGGATACTTAAGAAAATCCATGGTTGCAGATCCATTAGAACGTATTAATACTAATGATAATACTCCTGCAATTTTACATACTGAAATTGTTGATGGTGACCGAGTGACAATTACCGTTATGCCAAAGGGCGGCGGTAGCGAAAATATGGGAACTTTTAAAACATTGCTTCCCGGCGATGGTATTGATGGTATAAAAGATTTTGTTCTGGAAACTGTCCGTCGTGTAGGAGGCAATCCATGCCCTCCTTATATTATTGGTATCGGCGTTGGCGGTACAATGGATCACTGTTCGTGGATGGCGAAGAAAGCATTATTACGCCCTCTTGGTGAGTTCAATGCTAAACCACTTTATGCCCAGCTCGAAGCTGAATTATTAGAGGCCGTGAATAATACAGGGATCGGCCCTTTAGGTATGGGCGGGCGTATTACGGCATTAGGCGTGCATGTCGATTACTATCCTTGCCATATCACTGCACTGCCAGTCGCAATCAATTTCCAATGTAATGCAAGCCGCCACGCTAGTGAAATCATTTAATACCTGGAGAAGCTATGATGGAATTAACATTACCATTGACTAAAGAGAAAGCGAAAACTCTTAAGGTCGGCGATATATTATTTCTCACTGGATTTGCTTACACCTGCCGTGACGCCGCGCATAAAAAAATCGAAGTAGCGCTTAGTAACGGAGAAAAATCACCGGTCGATTTTCAAAATCAAACGATTTACTATGCTGGCCCCTGCCCTGCCAGACCTGGTTTACCTATTGGCTCCAACGGTCCTACAACGGCCGCGCGTATGGACCCATTTGTAGAAATGATGTTTCAACAAGGGGCAACTGCGTTTCTTGGCAAAGGCGATCGTGCTGATTATGTCGCTGAGCTTTGTAAAAAATACGGTGGGGTTTCGCTACTCGGGATTGGAGGAGCGTCTGCAATTAATACAAAACATGTTAAATCAGTAGAAATTGTTGCCTACGAAGAATTAGGAACAGAATCCATTAAGAAGTTATATTTTGACCGCTATAGAGTCATTGTAGGAATTGATTCGGAAGGAAATACTCTCCAGAAGCAGGAAGTACCCAAGTACGCCAAATAATAATACATTAATATTGGCAATATCGGTCCGGTAGGCTGTTACCGGACCGATACGTTTTCTATCCTGCACGTCACCACAGGATAGAAACTAAACTTAGCTGCGACGGGCTTTTACCGCTGCCGACAACTGACGAAGCAGCGCATCGGTATCTTCCCAGCCAATACAGGCGTCAGTAATGCTTTTACCGTAGGTCAGCGGCTGACCGCTTTCCAGACTCTGGTTTCCTTCTACCAGATGACTCTCGACCATCACGCCAATAATCGCTTTTTCACCGCCCGCTATCTGCTGACAGACATCGGCGCAAACCTCCATCTGCTTTTGAAATTGCTTACAGGAGTTGGCATGGCTGAAATCGATCATGACCTGCGGCGTCAGTCCCGCTTTGGTGAGGCCTTCTTTCACCTCAGCAACATGCTGCGCGCTATAGTTTGGCGCTTTACCGCCGCGCAGAATGATATGGCAGTCGCCGTTGCCGCTGGTATTCACAATCGCCGAATGACCCCATTTAGTGACGGAGAGGAAGCAATGCGGCGCGCCAGCGGCGTTGATGGCGTCAATGGCGACTTTAATCGTGCCATCAGTACCATTTTTAAAACCGACCGGACAAGAGAGGCCAGACGCCAATTCGCGATGAACCTGGGATTCAGTAGTCCGCGCGCCAATGGCGCCCCAGCTCATCAGATCGGCCAGATATTGCGGCGTGATCATATCGAGGAATTCGCCGGCGGCAGGCAGGCCGCTGTCGTTAATATCCAGCAGCAGTTTGCGCGCAATACGCAGACCGTCGTTAATCTGGAAGCTGTTATCCATGTGCGGATCGTTAATCAGCCCTTTCCAGCCGACGGTGGTACGCGGTTTCTCAAAATAGACGCGCATGACAATTTCAAGCTCGCCTTGAAGCTCATCGCGTAGCGCCAGCAAACGGGCGGCATACTCTTTCGCCGCTGCCGGATCATGAATTGAACAAGGACCGATCACCACCAGCAGACGATCGTCATTGCCTTTGAGAATTTTATGGATGGCTTTGCGCGCGTGAGCAACGGTATTCGCTGCATTTTCCGTAGCGGGAAACTTTTCCAGCAGCGCGACCGGAGGTAATAACTCGTTGATTTCTTTAATGCGTAAATCGTCGTTCTGATAATTCATGTTTATTCCAGTGTTGCCGTACTTATCCCAATGAATGCAATCCCTCCAATCTATCTCTTCAATTAAATAGTGTAAACGGGCTTTTACACTTTGAACGGAATAATCCTGGAATTCAGGAAAAAAACGCACAAATGTAGCGAAAAATGGGATCTAACCTACACTTTTTAACTGTAACCACTCTGTTTATGAATTATTGCAAGATTCTCTGCTGCGTTAACCCGCGGCGGCTAACGTTTTTTATCCCTTATTTGAGGATTTGACTGACACGTGCACTGTTGGAAGAGGTTATCCGACATATCCACCATAACAGGAGCATCTTATGAAAATGACAAAACTGACTACGCTTTTACTCACCGCTACCCTCGGCCTTGCCAGCGGCGCAGCGTTAGCTGCTGAATCTAACGCGCAATCCAGTAATGGCCAGGCGAACTCGGCGGCAAATGCCGGTCAGGTTGCCCCGGACGCCCGCCAGAATGTAGCGCCGAATGATGTGAATAACAACGACATCAATACCAACGGCAATACTAACAGCACGATGCAGCATCCAGACGGTTCAACCATGAATCATGACGGAATGACCAAGGATGAAGAGCATAAAAATACCATGTGTAAAGACGGTCGCTGCCCGGATATTAATAAAAAAGTGGAAACCGGTAATGGCGTCAATAATGACGTGAATACCAAAACCGACGGTACCACACAGTAATGCAGAAAAAAGTCTGATAACGGGAGAGCTTTCGCTCTCCTTTTTATTTTGTCAGCGAAAAATCAGTATGATGTCTACAGTATTGATGAGAATAACAAAGGAATGACGTTATGGCGCACTCACACTCTCATGCCGATTCACACCTGCCGAAAGATAATAATGCTCGTCGCCTGCTTTTCGCCTTTATCGTCACTGCCGGATTTATGCTCCTTGAGGTGGTGGGCGGGATACTCTCCGGCTCTCTGGCGTTGTTGGCGGATGCGGGACATATGCTCACCGACGCGGCGGCCCTTCTCTTTGCGCTGCTGGCGGTTCAATTTTCCCGTCGTCCCCCGACTGTTCGCCACACTTTTGGCTGGCTAAGACTCACCACTCTGGCGGCCTTTGTGAATGCCATTGCGTTGGTGGTCATTACCCTTCTCATTGTCTGGGAAGCGATAGAGCGCTTTTACACGCCACGTCCGGTGGCGGGCAATCTGATGATGGTGATTGCGGTTGCGGGTCTGCTGGCGAACCTGTTTGCGTTCTGGATTCTCCATCGGGGAAGCGATGAAAAAAACCTGAACGTGCGCGCTGCCGCGCTACATGTGATGGGCGATTTGCTGGGTTCCGTCGGCGCAATAGTCGCCGCGTTGATCATTATCTGGACGGGCTGGACGCCAGCGGACCCGATTCTCTCTATTCTGGTTTCGGTACTGGTGCTACGCAGCGCCTGGCGTTTGTTAAAAGATAGCGTCAACGAATTGCTGGAAGGCGCGCCGGTTTCACTGGATATTAATGCCTTACAGCGCCATTTAAGCCGGGAAATCCCCGAAGTCCGCAACGTACACCATGTGCATGTCTGGATGGTCGGCGAAAAATCGGTCATGACGTTGCACGCTCAGGTCATTCCGCCACACGACCATGATGCGCTGCTGGAACGTATCCAGGATTTCCTGATGCACGAATACCATATTGCGCACGCTACGATTCAGATGGAGTATCAAGTGTGTCACGGCCCGGACTGTCATCTGAATCAGACGCCATCCGGGCATGTTCATCACCATTAACGGGAAAGCGCGCGCGATCCTCGCTCCCGCGCGCTGTTTATCCACAGGCGGCTACCGTTCACGGCGATAAATGTCAGGATCAGATATTCCAGCGACATCGCATAGACGCCCTGCAAAGCAAAAATCACCACACTGATCACGTTGATTACCACCCACAGGAGCCAGTTTTCGACATATTTGCGTGTCATCAGAATCATCGCCGCGATAGACAGCACCATCATGCAAGAGTCCCAGAACGGGAAAGCGTCCGGTTGCAGTACGGGCATTGTCACCTGTAACCCCAGCATCTGCATAATGGCGACGGCCACGCGCGTCAGGACGGCGAATACGGGATCGATATATCGCGTCATCAAACCGATAGCTATCACACATATCGCCAGCCATGCCATTGCTTTTGGCAACGGTAGCCAGCGGATTTTAAGCTCGGCTTGATTATCCTTTGTTTGCCGCGACCACGCATACCAGCCATAAATATTGGCGGCAAAGAAAAAGAGTTGCAGCAACAGGCTGGCATAAAGCTGGATCTGAAAGAAAATAATCGCAAACAGGGTGACGTTAACCAGTCCAAAAAAGTAGTTGCTGATCTTCTCCAGACTGGCAAGCCAAATACAGAGCAGGCCGGCGATGGTTCCTACCGCTTCGATCCACGAGAGATCGTACCCGCCAGCGCCAATCGGAATATGAATCAGTATGTTGTGCGTACTAAAAAAATCCATTCTCTCCCCCAAAGATTTCCGTCTTTACGCCCGAAGTGTAGCCGCAAAATCCAGCATCCGGTTGAGCGGCAGTAATGCGCCCTCGCGTAGCGCCGCATCAACTTGTATTTCATGCGCCGCGCCTCCCTGCTCCAGCCCTTCAGCAATGGCTTTCAGGCCATTCATCGCCATCCACGGACAGTGCGCGCAGCTACGGCAGGTCGCCCCCTCGCCAGCCGTGGGCGCTTCAAGCAGTTCTTTTTCAGGCACCGCCTGCTGCATTTTGTAGAAGATGCCGCGATCGGTCGCCACGATAAGCTGTCTGTGCGGCAGCGTTTCTGCCGCCTTAATAAGCTGACTGGTGGAGCCCACCGCATCGGCCATTTCGACAATGGACTGCGGCGATTCAGGGTGAACCAGAAGAGCGGCATCGGGATAGATTTTTTTTAAACGGGTCAACGCCTGGGTTTTAAACTCGTCATGCACGATACACGCCCCTTGCCAACACAGTACATCGGCCCCGGTCTGTTTTTGCACGTAATTCCCCAGGTGTCTGTCCGGCGCCCAGATAATTTTTTCCCCCAAACTATCCAGATGCTCAATCAGTTCTACGGCGATACTGGAGGTCACAACCCAGTCCGCACGCGCTTTAACAGCAGCAGAGGTGTTAGCATAGACCACTACGGTTCTGTCAGGGTGTGCATCACAAAAAGCGCTAAATTCGTCTATTGGGCAGCCTAAATCCAGCGAACATTCCGCCGCCAGGGTAGGCATAAGAATGGTCTTTTCCGGGCTGAGGATTTTGGCGGTTTCCCCCATAAACCGTACGCCCGCTACCAGCAGCGTGGATGCGGCGTGCTTCGCGCCGAAACGGGCCATTTCCAGTGAGTCGGAAATACAGCCGCCGGTTTCTTCTGCTAACTGTTGAATTTCCGGATCGGTGTAGTAGTGCGCCACCATGACGGCATTGTGCTCTTTGAGCAAGCGCTTGATTTTCTCACGATAAAATTGCTTTTCATCGTCGTTCAACGGCGTTGGTTTCGGCGGGAACGGGTAGATTGCGGCTTGTGGGTCAAACATTACGCTCATCGTGGCTTCTCGTTTTACTGACTTAACGAAACAACCGAATGAAAGCGTAATAAACGCCACAATCGGTTAATTTGTTTTATATGCTAAACAAGATAGCTGATTCAATAAGGAAAGTCACAATAATTACGTAGCCCCGTATCTGATGGCGGCGTAACGTCTTATCTGGCCTACGTGAGCGGTGCCGTCTGTAGGCCTGATAAGCGCAGCGCATCAGGCAAGACCCGAACCTGCGGCAGGTTCGAATCTTCCATATTGCAGATAGCAAAAAGGCGCCGCCAGCGCCCTCTTTTACACTGGTGGGTCGTGCAGGATGACTCGCTTCGCTCGCCCTTCGGGCCGTCGCCGTAAACGGCTCCGTTGTCTCACTGCGTTCGACCCGAACCTGCGGCAGGTTCGAATCTTCCATATCGCAGATAGTAAAAAAGCGCCTTTAGGGCGCTTTTTTACATTGGTGGGTCGTGCAGGATGACTCGGCTTCGCCTCGCCCTTCGGGCCGTTGCTGACGCAACGTTATCCTTCACGCTCAACATCTGAGTTTGATGTTAAATTGGTGGGTCGTGCAGGATTCGAACCTGCGACCAATTGATTAAAAGTCAACTGCTCTACCAACTGAGCTAACGACCCCTTGGATAAGGGTTACTGCTTCAATCATTCAGGATGGTGGGTCGTGCAGGATGACTCGGCTTCGCCTCGCCCTTCGGGCCGTTGCTAAAGCAACGTTATCCTTCACGTTCTCTACCAGTTACCACCTTGTATATTGGTGGGTCGTGCAGGATTCGAACCTGCGACCAATTGATTAAAAGTCAACTGCTCTACCAACTGAGCTAACGACCCATACGGGTGCTGCCTGAAAGATTTTACTCGGACCATCTAAAGATGGTGGGTCGTGCAGGATGACTCGGCTTCGCCTCGCCCTACGGGCCGTTGCTGACGCAACGTTATCCTTCACGTTCAACATCTGAGTTTGATGTTAAATTGGTGGGTCGTGCAGGATTCGAACCTGCGACCAATTGATTAAAAGTCAACTGCTCTACCAACTGAGCTAACGACCCAAGTGGTGGGTGATGACGGGATCGAACCGCCGACCCCCTCCTTGTAAGGGAGGTGCTCTCCCAGCTGAGCTAATCACCCGATACTACGCTGGATATTACTGACTAACCGAAGTTAGCGGTGGGTCGTGCAGGATGACTCGGCTTCGCCTCGCCCTACGGGCCGTTGCTGACGCAACGTTATCCTTCACGTTTTATTCTCGTTTCCACCGAACGATTGGTGGGTCGTGCAGGATTCGAACCTGCGACCAATTGATTAAAAGTCAACTGCTCTACCAACTGAGCTAACGACCCACTTTTGCGTTGCTTTCGAGTTGTTTAATATCCCGTGGCAACGGCGGCATATATTACTGATTTCAGATTTGAGCGCAACAAAAATTTCGACGCAGGGGGCTCAACTGCTTAGGAATCGCACGACGCGACCAGAAAAAAGGCGTTTTCTGGTCGCATGGTACGCATTACATCGCGTTAAGACGCTTCTGCGCCTGTTTCGCGCCATCAGTGCCAGGATATTTGTTAATCACCTGCTGATAAACCGCTTTCGCTTTTGCCGTATCACCTTTGTCCTGCATGATAACGCCAACTTTGTACATCGCGTCCGCAGCCTTCGGCGACTTAGGATAGTTTTTTACTACCGAGGCGAAATAATAGGCGGCATCATCTTTTTTACCCTTGTTGTAATTCAACTGGCCCAGCCAATAATTGGCGTTCGGCTGATAAGTAGAATCAGGGTATTTCTTGATGAAGTTCTGAAACGCCACAATCGCATCATCCTGGCGAGACTTATCCTGCACCAGCGCAATTGCCGCATTGTAATCGGTATTCGCATCGCCACTTTGTACCGGCGCCCCTGAGGTTGCCGTACCGGCATCCGGGGCGGGGGTCGCAGTGGTTGCCGTCCCGCTCTGGTCACCAGCTGCTGGCTGCGCTGCGCCGCCATTATTTAAGCTCCCCAGCTGCAGCATAATTTGCTTCTGGCGCTCCATCACCTGATTCAGTTGATACTGATTTTCCTGGATTTGGCCGCGCAAAGAATCGATATCGGACTGATTATCGGAGAGCTGCTGCTGAAGTTGGGTTAAAAGCTGACTGTGAGCGTTAGAGATACGCTCAAGTTGAGTGACGCGGTCTTCGACCGAGCCTGAGCCGACACTACTGATTGGCGCCTGAGCAAAAGCGGCCCAGGGGGCCGCTATGCCAACCAGTAACGACAGACTCAACAGGTGATGTCTGAAGTTACTGCTCATGCAATTCTCTTAGTAAACCAGTACAGCGCGACGGTTCTTAGCGTAAGCCGCTTCGTCGTGGCCCAGTACGGCAGGTTTCTCTTTACCGTAAGAAACGATGGAGATCTGGTCAGCGGAAACGCCTTTACCCTGCAGATACATCTTAACAGCGTTCGCACGACGCTCACCCAGGGAGATGTTGTACTCCGGAGTACCGCGTTCGTCCGCGTGACCTTCTACGGTGACTTTGTAAGACGGGTTGCTACGCAGGAAGTTAGCGTGCGCATCCAGCATTGCCGCGAAGTCAGAGCGGATATCGTACTTGTCGAGATCGAAGTAAACGATGTTGTTCTGCTGCAGCTGCTGCATCTGCAGACGCGCTTGCTCTTCAGATGACATGTTGCCGTTGCCGTTAGCGTCCATACCAGTGCCGGCGCCGTTCAGCATGCCGCCTTCGCTACCGTCATTGCTGGCGTTCTTGTTGGAAGAACATGCCGCGATTGCCATAACAGGCAGGGCAATCATCAGGCCCTTCAGCACTTTGTTCAGTTGCATTTCTTTAATTCCTTTAGTAATCAATTAATTATTATCACAGATACGGCGACCAGGCAGGCGATTTCACCTGACCATCAGTTGCCGGAAGACGCGCTTTGAAACGCCCATCTGTAGAAACCAAATTCAGCACAGATCCCATCCCCTGAGAAGAGCTGTAGATTACCATCGTGCCGTTAGGTGCCAGACTTGGCGTTTCATCCAGGAACGTTGACGACAGAACCTGTACGCCACCCGTCACCAGATCTTGTTTGGCAATGTGCTGCTGCCCGTTATTTGAGCTTACCATTACCATAAATTTACCGTCGCTGCTGACATCCGCATCCTGATTTTGCGAACCTTCCCAGGTAATACGCTGCGCCGCACCGCCGTTAATGTTCATTTTATACACTTGCGGACGTCCAGCCTGGTCAGAGGTAAAGGCCAGAGTCTGGCTGTCCGGGAACCAGGTCGGCTCCGTATTGTTGCTACGCCCGTCCGTTATCTGACGAATCTGGCCGGAGGCGAGATCCATGACGTACAGGTTCAGACTTCCGGTTTTCGATAACGCGAACGCCAGTTTCGTCCCATCCGGCGAGAAGGCCGGCGCGCCGTTGTGACGCGGGAAGGACGCAACCTGACGCACTGCGCCGTTTGCCAGCGTCTGGATAACCAGCGCGGAGCGACCGCTTTCAAATGTCACGTAAGCCAGTTTTGAGCCGTCCGGAGACCACGCCGGAGACATCAGCGGCTGCGGAGAACGGTGCACTACGAACTGATTGTAGCCATCGTAATCCGACACACGCAGTTCATACGGGAACTGACCGCCGTTAGTCTGTACCACATAGGCGATACGAGTACGGAACGCGCCCTTAATGCCCGTCAGTTTTTCAAAGACTTCGTCACTGGCGGTATGGCCTGCATAACGCAGCCACTGCTTGTTCACTTTATAAGAGTTTTGCGCCAGTACAGTCCCCGGCGCGCCGCCAGTGTCAACCAGCTGATAAGCAACATTGTAGGAACCGTCCGGATTCGGCGTTACCTGCCCAACGACGACGGCATCAATACCCAGCGCAGACCATGCGGTAGGCTGAACTTCCTGAGCGGTGGCTGGCTGCTGCGGCAGTCGGGACCGGTCTAACGGATTAAATTTACCGCTATTGCGTAAATCTGCCGCCACGATGCCGCCGATATCTTCAGGCGCAGCGCCCGGCCCGGCCCATTTAAAAGGCACAACGCCAATCGGTCGCGCCGAGTCCACCCCCTGGGTGATCTCGATACGGACTTCTGCGTGCAGCACTGCCGCCCACAGCATCAGAAAACCAAATGCTACTCGTAATGCCTGCTTCATCATATCTCCCATACCTGGGCCTGCGACCCACGATAATTTAGCAGAATGTTAACAAACTCAAATACACAAAACCACCAGGACCAGTAACAACTCAACCGCTCCAACTTCCATAAAGAAAAGTATCTACAGTTTAAAGTCTAGTTTGGCATCCTTTATTTTCTCATAAACAGCCTGGCTTGGCGGTTTAGGAATTTTCGCGGTTTTTGCCGCCATTAACGCCGCCTGACAAAGCGCCGGATCGCCGCCCTCAGACGTAATGCTTTTTAATGAGCCATCCGGCGCCAGGCTAATATGCAAGACACATTGTTTGCCCTGATACAGGCTCGCATCATACAGACGGCTCTGAATGGCGACCTGAATCTGTTTCGCGTAGGCGCTGATATCAGCGCCTGTCGCCCCACCGTTAGCGCCCGATGTACCGCTATCTTTCGATGGCTGACCATTCCCTTTCGCGCCACCGCCGGTTTTCGGCGCATTCTTACCCGAGCTGAGATCGCCAAGCAGATCATCGACGCCTTCTGCGGCGGCCGCTTTTTCGGCAGCCGCTTTCTTCTTAGCGTCCGCCGCTGCTTTCGCCGCCGCGGCATCCGCTTTCTTCTTCGCCTCCGCCGCCGCTTTCGCCGCCTCGGCATCCGCTTTCTTCTTCGCCTCCGCCGCTGCTTTCGCCGCTTCGGCTTCCGCTTTCTTCTTCGCCTCCGCCGCTGCTTTCGCCGCTTCGGCCTCTGCTTTCTTCTTCGCGTCCGCCGCTGCTTTCGCCGCTTCGGCTTCCGCTTTCTTCTTCGCGTCCGCTGCCGCTTTTACCGCCTCGGCCTCTGCTTTCTTCTTCGCGTCCGCCGCCGCTTTCGCCGCCTCGGCCTCCGCTTTCTTCTTCGCGTCCGCCGCCGCTTTCGCCGCTTCTTCGGCCTGTTGCTGCTGCTGTTGCGCCAGTTTTGCCGCTTCTTCAGCCTGCTTTTGCTGCTCCTGAGCCGCTAAACGTTCTTTCTCAAGTTGTTTCAACCGCTCCTGTTCGGCAGCCTGCTTCTGCTGCAGCTCCTCTGCTTGCTGCTGTTGCAGCTTTTTACGCTCTTCTTCCGCGCGTCTGGCGCTGGCCTGTTGATCCTGCTGACGGTTGTACTGCTGCACAACGGCGCCAGGATCGACCATCACCGCGTCGATAGCGGAACCGCCGCCGCCGCCGGCAGAAGCCTCTATATGCTCATCAAACGAACTCCAGATCAGCACTGCAAATAAGATGATATGCAGCACGGCTGAAATAATTATCGCCCGTTTGAGCTTGTCGTTTTGTTCGGTTGCCTTTGACACTCTCGGTTCCCAAAAAACTGTTCGCCTGTTACTCGCCGTCTTTCAAGCCAACGGGACGCAGACTTCAGATTGGCTGCGTCATTAAGCCAACCGATTTTACGCCCGCGCTGTGTAACAAGTTCAGCGCTTTAATTATTTCATCGTACGGCACCTCTTTCGCGCCGCCGATTAAAAAGACTGTTTTCGGATTAGCCTGCAGATGACGCTTTACTTCTGCGATCACCTGTTCAGACGGCAGTTGATCCATTCGATCTTTATCAACCACTACGCTGTATTGCCCTACTCCGGAAACCTCAATAATGACCGGTGGATCGTCGTTACTACTGACCGCCTGCGACTGATTCGCCTCCGGCAAGTCGACCTCCACGCTCTGGGTAATGATCGGCGCGGTTGCCATAAAGATCAGCAGCAGCACCAACAGTACGTCGAGCAGCGGTACAATATTGATTTCGGACTTAAGTTCGCGACGACCTCGTCCACGCGTTCTGGCCATGGCTTACCCCTTGTTGCTTTCGCTTACGGTAAACGCCTGGCGGTGCAGAATCGCGGTAAACTCTTCCATAAAGTTGTCGTAATTCAGTTCCAGCTTGTTCACGCGCTGATTCAGTCGGTTGTAAGCCATAACCGCAGGGATAGCGGCAAACAGACCAATCGCCGTGGCAATCAATGCTTCGGCAATACCCGGCGCAACCATTTGCAGAGTCGCCTGTTTCACCGCGCCCAGGGCGATAAACGCATGCATAATCCCCCATACGGTGCCAAACAGACCGATATAAGGACTGATAGAGCCTACCGTGCCAAGAAACGGGATATGCGTTTCCAGCGTTTCCAGCTCTCGGTTCATGGAGATGCGCATCGCACGCGACGCCCCCTCTACCACTGCCTCCGGCGCATGGCTGTTGGCGCGATGGAGCCGGACAAACTCTTTGAACCCGCTATAAAAGATTTGCTCCGAGCCCGACAGACTATCGCGTCTCCCCTGGCTTTCCTGGTACAGACGCGATAGTTCGATTCCGGACCAGAATTTATCTTCAAACGCTTCCGCCTCACGCGCAGCGGCGTTCAGGATACGCGTTCGCTGGATAATGATGGCCCAGGATGCTATTGAAAAACCAATCAAAATCAACATGATAAGTTTAACCAGAAGGCTTGCCTTCAGGAACAAATCAAGGATATTCATGTCAGTCACTGCTTAAACTCCGCGACAATAGACTTAGGAAGCGCACGAGGCTTCATTTTGAGTGGATCAACGCAAACAATCAGAACCTCTGCTTCATTTAGCAGCGTGTTCTCTGCGTTGACAATGCGTTGCGTGAAAACCAAAGCGGTGCCACGCATTGACGTAATTTCTGTTTGAACTTCAAGCATATCGTCGAGCCGCGCAGGCGCATAGTATTCCAGCGTCATCTTGCGCACCACAAAGGCGACCCGCTCCGCCAGCAGCACCTGTTGGCTGAAGTGATGGTGACGCAGCATCTCCGTGCGCGCTCTTTCATAAAAAGCGACATAGCTGGCGTGATAAACCACACCGCCGGCGTCCGTGTCTTCGTAATAAACTCGAATTGGCCATCGAAACATATACTTATTCATCCCTGCAGCCTCTTTGTTGGCGTCATCCGCTTGCCGCCGTAATGCCTCAAGAATGCCGTTGTATATCGCCTTGTATTCACTTTACATCCCGGTAATGCAACAAAAGTAGAGCTTTTAAACGTTGCTACTATACGCGTGGGAATGAGGCTTGGGAATGGGGGGAAGTTAAGGGAGAGTAAAAATATATGGGCTTATGCAAGCCCCTATATTTTTAAGGAGGTTTCTTATTCACAAGAAGAAGAAAATCAGGCCGACGATAAGGACGATATCCGCAAGGAGCGGGCAAAAAATCCCTTGCCAGTGTACGGATTCAGGGCGAAAACCCACACCGTGGATTATGCCTGCGCAAACCGCCCACATCAGCAATAATCCGTGCCAGATTTCAAGCGTGCTGGTCCTGGCGGCAAACCGTGACGGGTCCCAGAACATACATCCTGCCAGCACTATCGCCATCACGAAGGAAAGCGCCCTTAAGGGGCGCTTGTCCATTACCGCATAAATATACTTCATCCTCTAAGCTGCCTCTTTGTTGGCTGCGGCTGCTCACCCCAGTCACTTACTGATGTAAGCTCCTGGGGATTCGCAGCCTTGCCGCCGCGATGCAACTTAAATGATTTTGTATATTGCATAGCGACAATATGAATCATTAGCTTTCTTCTTGACCGGTTTTACCCGCTTCAACGTGCTCAAGCGCCAAGGCGGTAATGATCCCGAATGCACAGGCAAGAAGCGTTCCCAGAATCCATGCGAAATACCACATTTTAAGCTCCTTACTTAGTACAGAGAGTGGGTGTTGCTTTCAATATGTTCTTTAGTGATACGACCGAACATTTTCCAGTAACACCAGCTGGTGTAGATCAGAATGATCGGTACGAACACCGCCGCAACCCAGGTCATCAGGTTCAGCGTCATCTGGCTGGATGTCGCATCCCACATGGTCAGGCTGGCATTCATCATCGTGCTGGACGGCATCACAAATGGGAACATAGCGATACCCGCCGTCAGAATAATGCAGGCCAGGGTCAGCGAAGAGAACAGGAATGCCCACGCGCCTTTCTCCATACGGGAAGTCAGGATAGTCAGCAGCGGCAGAACCACGCCCAGAGCCGGAACCAACCACAGGATCGGAGCATTATTAAAGTTCACCAGCCAGGCGCCAGCTTCACGCGCCACTTCTTTAGTCAGCGGGTTAGAGGCGGCATGATGATCAATCGCGGATGTCACGACATAACCATCAATACCATACATTACCCAAACGCCCGCCAGCGCAAAGCACACTAATGTCACCAGCGCCGCAATCTGCGAGGTGGCGCGCGCGCGCAGGTGCAGTTCGCCAACGGTGCGCATTTGCAGGTAAGTCGCCCCCTGCGTGATGATCATCCCTACGCTTACGATACCCGCCAGCAGACCAAACGGGTTCAGCAACTGGAAGAAGTTACCGGTGTAGTACAGACGCAGATACTCATCTACATGGAACGGTACGCCCTGCAACAGGTTGCCAAAGGCCACGCCAATCACCAGCGGCGGCACAAAGCTACCGATGAACACGCCCCAGTCCCACATGTTGCGCCAGCGCGGGTCTTCAATCTTGGAACGGTAATCAAAACCGACCGGACGGAAGAACAAAGACGCCAGCACCAGGATCATCGCCACATAGAAACCGGAGAACGCCGCAGCGTAAACCATCGGCCAGGCAGCAAACAACGCGCCGCCCGCGGTGATCAACCACACCTGGTTACCGTCCCAGTGCGGGGCGATAGAGTTAATCATAATTCGACGTTCGGTGTCGTTACGACCGAGGAAACGGGTGAGCATCCCCACCCCCATGTCGAACCCATCGGTGACAGCGAAACCAATTAGCAAAATGCCAACCAGCAGCCACCAGATAAAACGTAGTACTTCATAATCGATCATTTGACGACTCCTGTCTTAGCGTGCCGGCTGAGAAGTCACGGTGGACTGCTCAAAGTGATAGCGACCGGTTTTCAGGCTGCTTGGGCCAAGGCGTGCAAATTTGAACATCAGGAACAATTCTGCCACCAGGAACAGGGTATACAGGCCGCAAATCAGGAACATGGAGAACAGCAGATCGCCCACGGTCAGCGATGAGTTCGCCACGGCTGTCGGCAACACTTCGCCGATCGCCCACGGCTGACGACCATACTCGGCGACGAACCAACCTGCTTCAACCGCAATCCACGGCAGTGGAATACCGTACAGCGCCGCGCGCAACAGCCATTTTTTCTCACCGATGCGGTTACGAATCACGCTCCAGAAGGAGAGTGCGATAATCGCCAGCAGCAGGAAGCCGCACGCCACCATAATACGGAAAGCGAAGTACAGCGGCGCAACGCGAGGAATGGAATCTTTCGTCGCTTGCTGGATCTGCGCTTCGGTCGCGTCAGTCACATTAGGCGTATAGCGTTTCAGCAGCAGGCCGTAACCGAGATCTTTCTTCATGCTGTTAAACTGGTCGCGAACGGCCTGGTCGGTAGAACCGGCGCGCAGCTGCTCCAGCAGTTCATAGGCTTTCATCCCGTTACGGATACGCTCTTCATGCTGAACCATGAGATCTTTCAGGCCAATAACCGGCGTGTCCACGGAACGCGTAGCGATAATGCCGAGCGCATAAGGGATCTGAATCGCCAGATGGTTTTCCTGTTTGTCCTGGTCAGGAATGCCGAACAGGGTAAAGGAGGCCGGAGCAGGTTGCGTTTCCCATTCTGCTTCAATCGCAGCGAGCTTGGTTTTCTGCACGTCGCCCATTTCGTAACCGGATTCGTCACCGAGTACGATAACGGACAGTACGGCAGCCATACCGAAGCTGGCAGCAATAGCAAAGGAGCGTTTAGCAAAGGCGAAGTCACGACCTTTCAGCATGTAGTAAGCGCTGATACCGAGGATGAACATCGCGCCGGTGACATAGCCGGACGCCACAGTGTGAACAAATTTCACCTGTGCTACCGGGTTCAGCACCAGTTCAGAGAAGCTCACCATTTCCATACGCATGGTTTCGAAATTGAAATCCGCAGCGATTGGGTTTTGCATCCAGCCGTTCGCTACCAGAATCCACAACGCGGAGAGGTTGGACCCCAGAGCCACCAGCCAGGTGACGCACATATGCTGAACTTTACTCAGACGATCCCAGCCGAAGAAGAACAGACCTACAAAGGTGGATTCGAGGAAGAAGGCCATCAAACCTTCGATGGCCAGCGGCGCACCGAAGATGTCCCCAACATAGTGGGAGTAGTACGACCAGTTTGTCCCGAACTGGAACTCCATGGTCAAACCGGTAGCCACACCCAGAGCAAAGTTGATACCAAACAACTTGCCCCAGAACTTGGTCATATCTTTATAAATCTGTTTGCCGGAAAGGACGTATACCGTTTCCATAATGGCCAGCAGGAACGCCATACCGAGCGTTAGCGGCACAAACAGGAAGTGGTACATCGCGGTCAAGGCAAACTGTAAGCGCGACAGTTCGACTATATCTAACATCATGACTCCTTGCTCATCGCATGAAGACTCCGAGAGTGAACCCCGTTAGAAAGGGTCACACGCATGCCCCAATACAAATTTATTTGCGGCCTTCCATCGTACTATCCCCTCGGGAAGGAAACAGTAATGATGAAAAGTTACAAACATGTTAATAAAAAACCCAAATTGATCCCGCAAATATATTACGCCGTAAAACCCTTACAATAAACAGGTTTTTAGTGGGTCAGATTTGCTTTTTTCGACAGCGATCAATTTATGGCTAATCTATCGCTTTTCAGGGAATTTGATCACGGACAATTTAACCAGTTTTGATGCTCTTTTCCAACATTTAAATATTGATTAAAATCAATTTTTGAAGTTAATGTTAATAATGTTTATTCATTGAATGCATGGTGAATTTTTTGTTAACTTTTTGTTTTTGCAAAGAGTAATTTCAAACCCCCTGTAAAAAGAGGCTTATTCGATAAGGCTAAACATTTTGTGCGTTTTTTACTGCCCCGCATCCCGTAAAAAACATTCCACATTGATGTTCAATTATTGCTAAATAGCTCACAGATTTTTTCTGTAGGTTATCAACGCTTATTATTTTATACATTTAGTCTATTTTTATTTTACTTATAATTAACACCGCAAAGAAACTATCTCATTGCACACGCGCCATCATCCCACCGGGATTACCCTGTCCCAACTTCCCTTTCCCGACGACTAATGGCCAGGATCATCTTGCCAGGTTATCGTCTTAATTATCGCTAATAAGCTTTCCAGATAGCCAGAAACAAACATTTTATTCGCTACTTTTTCTTTATTTCAATAACACCGTATTTGCCTCTCTATAATTATTATAGTGAAGATTCTGTTATCACCTTCACAGATTTACCCTCAATTTCTACGTCACTCATAGTGATAATTCTGTTTATTCGCAGCCATAAATACCCTTTAGACATGATTAATCACGAACGAATAGTGTCAATAAGTTCTTAATAATTTTTAAAGTTAACCTCTTTTAACCAGAAAAAGTTCATATGATTTATTAAACGATATCTTTAATACTTCAGGGAAATAATGCTGGTACTCTTATGATTAAAATAGCTGTTTTATTCTGCCATTAAACAAGCAGTCTGTGTAAGCGCGATACATCTGAGGAGACATGTAGTTCGCGCTCAGGCAAACATGCGCGGCCACAGAGTCAAGCGTCAATTTACTATAGAGGTTAGCGTCAACATAGTGTAATGCTGCGATGCGTTTTTTTCATGGCGGAAAGCGCATAATCCGTCTCCAGTGAGGTCGGCAGGTCTTTCACTAAGACAGCATCTGTATTTGCTGCAAAAGAGTTAACCAGCAAACTGAGTAAATTTACTGCCGCTGCCAGACGGTTATTATCAATTATTTTTAGACTCCACCATGTTTTTTTAATGAGGCATTATTTTCCTATAGTTCAATATTTACAAAGCCAATAATTTTATATCCCGGATGCTTCACCCGTACTTTGCCACAAACAATAAAGCCATAAAAAAGGCCACCGTAAAGGTGGCCAACCATGTCGAAAACGGACATTTATCTGTTCCCGCAGGAACAGCGAGTTTTATTTTATAATTGCTTTCAGCGCTTCGCCGATATCGGCCAGGCTGCGAACGGTTTTCACGCCCGCGGCTTCCAGCGCGGCGAATTTTTCATCCGCAGTGCCTTTACCACCGGCAATGATGGCGCCCGCGTGGCCCATACGCTTGCCTTTCGGCGCGGTAACACCCGCGATATAGCCAACAACCGGCTTGGTCACGTGGTCTTTAATATAAGCCGCCGCTTCTTCTTCTGCGCTACCGCCGATCTCGCCGATCATCACGATCGCTTCAGTCTGCGGATCTTCCTGGAACAATTTCAGAATGTCGATGAAGTTAGAGCCCGGAATCGGGTCGCCGCCGATACCCACGCAGGTGGACTGGCCGAAACCGTAGTCGGTGGTCTGCTTAACCGCTTCATAGGTCAGCGTGCCGGAACGGGAAACGATACCCACTTTACCCGGCTTATGAATGTGACCCGGCATGATGCCGATTTTGCATTCGCCCGGGGTGATCACACCTGGGCAGTTCGGGCCGATCATGCGTACGCCCGCTTCGTCCAGCTTCACTTTCACGGTCAGCATATCCAGCGTCGGAATACCTTCGGTGATGGTGATAATCAGTTTGATGCCTGCGTCGATCGCTTCCAGAATGGAGTCTTTGCAGAACGGCGCCGGGACGTAGATAACGGATGCGGTCGCACCGGTAGCTTCTACCGCTTCGCGCACGGTGTTGAACACCGGCAGACCCAGATGCGTGGTGCCGCCTTTGCCCGGCGTTACGCCGCCGACCATCTGCGTACCGTAAGCAATCGCCTGTTCGGAGTGGAAAGTCCCCTGGCTACCGGTGAAGCCCTGGCAGATAACCTTGGTATCTTTATTAATTAAAACGGACATTATTTCCCCTCCACTGCGGCAACAACCTGCTGAGCTGCATCCGTCAGACTTTTCGCTGCAATAATATTCAGGCCACTGTCAGCCAGTTTCTTCGCGCCGAGTTCGGCGTTGTTGCCTTCCAGACGCACCACCACCGGAACGTTCACGCCCACTTCTTCCACCGCGCCGATGATACCGTCGGCAATCAGGTCACAACGGACGATACCGCCGAAGATGTTAACCAGAACCGCTTTCACGTTGTCATCCGAGAGGATGATTTTAAACGCTTCGGTGACGCGCTCTTTGGTTGCGCCACCGCCCACGTCAAGAAAGTTAGCCGGTTCGCCGCCATGCAGCTTAACGATGTCCATGGTGCCCATCGCCAGACCCGCGCCGTTCACCATGCAACCGATGTTGCCGTCCAGCGCGACGTAGTTCAGTTCCCACTGCGCCGCCTGCGCTTCACGCGGGTCTTCCTGAGACTGGTCGCGCATTTCGCGCAGATCCGGCTGGCGGAACAGCGCGTTGCCGTCAGCGCCCAGCTTGCCGTCGAGGCAAATCAGATCGCCCTGCTTAGTGATCACCAGCGGATTAATTTCGATTAGCGCCAGGTCGCGCTCAAGGAAAATGGTTGCCAGGCCCATAAAGATTTTGGTGAACTGCTGCACCAGTTTACCTTCCAGACCCAATTTGAACGCCAGCTCCCGTCCCTGATACGGCATCGGGCCGGTCAGCGGATCGAGCGCGACTTTATGGATCAGATGCGGGGTTTCCTCCGCGACTTTTTCGATCTCTACGCCACCTTCGGTAGACGCCATAAAGACCACGCGACGAGAACTACGGTCAACTACCGCGCCGAGGTACAGTTCTTTGCCGATGTCGGTCGCCGCTTCAACCAGAATCTGGTTTACCGGTTGGCCATTAGCGTCTGTTTGATAGGTCACCAGACGTTTGCCCAGCCAGTTTTCCGCAAAGGCGCGAATCTCTTCTTTGCTTTTTACTACCTTCACACCGCCCGCTTTGCCGCGGCCGCCAGCGTGAACCTGACATTTCACTACCCACGGGCCGGCACCGATTTTAGACGCGGCTTCTTCGGCTTCACGCGGAGTAGTACAGGCATAACCCACCGGCGCCGGTAAGCCATAGCGGGCAAAAAGTTGTTTTGCCTGATATTCATGTAAGTTCATGTGTTCTGTCCATCCTTCAGGTAATCGTTATCTTTAGACCTGTAGGCCTGAAAGCTGCGCGCCATCAGGCATTACACCATCGCCGGATGGCGGCGTGAACGCCTTATCCAGCCTACAGGTAGCAGGTGATGCTCTTGCTGACTACACGTCCAACAGCAGACGGGTCGGATCTTCCAGCAACTCTTTGATGGTGACCAGGAAGCCCACGGATTCGCGACCATCGATCAGGCGATGATCGTAAGAGAGCGCCAGGTACATCATCGGCAGGATTTCCACCTTGCCATCCACCGCCATCGGCCTGTCTTTAATAGCATGCATTCCCAGAATCGCGCTCTGCGGCGGGTTGATGATCGGGGTAGACATCAGCGAACCGAATACGCCGCCGTTGGTAATGGTAAAGTTACCACCGGTCAGGTCTTCTACGGTCAGCTTGCCGTCGCGGCCTTTGACAGCCAGTTCTTTAATTTTTTTCTCAATGTCAGCCATGCCCAGCGTATCCACGTCACGTAATACCGGCGTGACCAGGCCGCGCGGCGTAGACACCGCCATGCTCACATCAAAGTAGTTGTGATACACCACGTCATCGCCGTCGATAGAGGCGTTCACTTCCGGATAACGCTTCAGCGCTTCCACTACCGCTTTCACGTAGAAGGACATAAAGCCCAGGCGGATACCATGACGTTTTTCAAACACTTCGCCATACTGCTTACGCAAATCCATAATCGGCTTCATGTTGACTTCATTGAAGGTCGTCAGCATGGCGGTGGAATTTTTCGCTTCCAGCAGACGCTCGGCCACGCGCTTACGCAGGCGGGTCATTGGCACGCGTTTTTCGCCGCGCGCGCCCAGAGCGGGTTGTGCTGCAGGTTCAACAGCGGGTGCTTTAGACTCGCCTTTCGCCAGATGTTTTTCCACATCTTCACGGGTCAGACGCCCACCCACACCAGTGCCTTTAATGGCGCTGGCTTCCAGATTGTGTTCAGCCAGCAGGCGACGGATCGCCGGGCTGAGCGCATCGTTGTTTTGTTCTTCCAGCGACGCCTGCTGGCGCTGTGCCGGCGTAGACGCTTTCTCTTCAGATTTGGCGCTGGTCTCTTTACCCGCGCTGTTGCCTTCACGCAGGCGACCCAGGATCTGGCGAGAGGTGACAGTCGTCCCCTCCTCTTCCAGAACCGCATCCAGAATGCCGTCCGCTGATGCCGGTACTTCCAGTACCACTTTGTCAGTTTCGATTTCTACCAGCACTTCGTCACGAACAACCGCATCACCCGGTTTTTTATGCCAGGTGGCGACGGTCGCGTCCGCTACGGACTCAGGCAGGTCGGGAACAAGAATATCTACGCTACTCATTATTTATCCTTTATTTAATCGACGTTCAGCGCGTCATTAACCAGATCTTGTTGCTGTTTCTGGTGAACGGACATATACCCTACCGCCGGAGAGGCGGAGGCCGGGCGACCTGCGTAACGCAGAGCGGCCCCAAACGGAATCACTTCACGGAAATGATGCTGGCTGCAGTACCATGCGCCCTGGTTGAGCGGCTCTTCCTGGCACCAGACAAAATCATGGACGTGAGCGTATGGTTGCAGCGCTTCCTGCACCGCTTTATGCGGGAACGGATAGAGCTGTTCGATGCGCACGATAGCGACATCTTTCTGGTCGTTTTTGCGACGTTGTTCCAGCAGGTCGTAATAAACCTTACCAGAACACATTACCACGCGTTTTACGGCTTTAGGGTCCAGCTCGTCAATTTCGCCAATGGCCGGCTGGAAGGAACCGTTCGCCAGTTCATCAAGCGTGGAAACCGCCAGCGGGTGACGCAGCAGCGATTTCGGCGACATCACCACCAGCGGACGACGCATCCCGCGCAGCGCCTGACGGCGCAGCATATGGTAGACCTGCGCCGGGGTGGACGGCACGCAAACCTGCATATTCTGCTCGGCGCAAAGTTGCAGATAACGTTCCAGACGCGCGGAAGAGTGCTCCGGCCCCTGCCCTTCATAGCCGTGCGGCAACAGCATCACCAGACCGCACATCCGGCCCCATTTCTGCTCGCCGGAGGAGATGAACTGGTCAATCACTACCTGCGCGCCGTTGGCAAAATCGCCAAACTGCGCTTCCCAGATAGTCAGGGTACGTGGTTCCGCCGTGGCATAACCGTATTCAAAAGCCAGTACCGCTTCTTCAGACAGCACGGAGTCCCAGACTTTAAACTGTCCCTGACCGCTGTGAATATGCTGCAACGGCGTATACGTTGAGCCGTTCGTCTGGTTGTGGATCACCGCATGACGATGGAAGAAGGTGCCGCGACCGGAGTCTTCCCCGGACAGGCGCACCGGAATGCCTTCATCGACCAGCGTGGCGTAAGCCAGATTTTCCGCACCGCCCCAGTCAAACAATTTCTCGCCTGCCGCCATTGACTGACGGTCGCCATAAATTTTCGCCACGCGAGACTGCATTTCAATGGCTTCCGGCACGGTGCTGATACGTTTTGCCAGCTCCTGCAGACGCTTCATTTCTACCTTGTTCGGGTATGCTTCATCCCATTCGTGGTTTAGATACGGCGACCAGGTGAACGAGTGCATATTCATCGGACGCCACTCTTTCACCACGCATTCGCCTGCATCCAGCGCATCGCGATAGAGGTTGACCATTTCAGTGGCATCTTCCAGCGTTGCGACCTTATCAGCTTCCAGTTTGTCGGCGTAGATTTTACGCGGCGTCGGATGCTTTTTGATTTTCTGGTACATCAGCGGCTGGGTTGCGCTTGGCTCGTCGGCTTCGTTGTGGCCGTGACGGCGGTAGCACACCAGATCGATAAAGACATCGCGTTTAAAGGTATTACGGAAGTCCAGCGCCAGACGGGTCACAAAAGCGACGGCTTCCGGATCGTCCGCGTTGACGTGGAAAATCGGCGCCTGGACCATTTTACCGATATCGGTGCAGTAAGGCGTTGAACGCGCATCCAGTGGGTTAGAGGTGGTGAAGCCCACCTGGTTGTTGATAACGATACGTACCGTACCGCCCACTTCGTAACCGCGCGCTTTCGACATGTTCAGGGTTTCCTGAACCACGCCCTGGCCGGTCACCGCGGCGTCGCCGTGAATAGTGATCGGCAACACTTTGTTGCTGCTCGGTTCGTCCAGTCGGTCCAGACGGGCACGCACGGAGCCCATCACCACCGGGCTCACAATTTCCAGGTGCGATGGGTTAAACGCCAGCGCCAGGTGAACCAGACCGCCTTCGGTTTCGATATCTGACGAGAAGCCCATGTGATACTTCACGTCGCCGGTACCCAGATGTTCTTTATGTTTACCGGCAAACTCGTCGAACAGATCCTGCGGTTTTTTACCCAGTACGTTGATCAGCACGTTCAGGCGACCGCGGTGCGCCATCCCCAGCACCACTTCGCGAGTGCCGCTGTTACCCGCATGGCGAACCATCTCTTTCAGCATGGGTATCAGCGCATCTCCCCCCTCAAGCGAGAAACGTTTCGCACCCGGGAATTTGGCGCCCAGATAACGCTCCAGCCCTTCAGCGGCGGTCAGTTCGTTCAGGAAGCGTTTTTTCTCGTCAGCGCTAAAGGCCGCACGACCGGATTCGATGCGCTGTTGGATCCAGCGTTTCTCTTCGGTGCTGGTGATGTGCATATACTCAGCGCCAATCGGGCCGCAGTAGGTCTGTTTGAGCGCGTCGAGCAGCTCGCCCAGCTTCATCGTCTCTTTGCCGCTGGCAAAGGAGCCGACATTGAAGGTTTCCTGGAAATCGGCCTCGGTCAAATCATGGAAAGAAGGGTCCAGATCCGCCACGCGTTCTTGTTTCCACAGTCCCAGCGGATCGAGGTTTGCATGCTGATGGCCACGGAAACGATAAGCGTTGATAAGCTGCAGGACTTTAACCTGCTTCACATTGGTGTCAGGGTCGGAAATCGTAGAAGAGTGACGTGAGCCAGCCAACGCCTGCCGCCGGAAATATTCACGTGTTTTTGAATGGAGTTGATCCGGTTTGACTCCGGTACCAGGTAACTGCTGGAACGTCAAACGCCAGTTAGCGTCTACCGAGTCAGGATCGGTTAAGAAGTCTTCATAGAGCTGTTCTATCCAGCTCTGATTCGAACCAGAGAGGTAAGAAGAGTCCAACCAGGCTTTCAAAGCGCTGTTCTGCATCGTGATCCCTTAAGCATCTTTTCTGCTTATTTAATACTCTAAATAGGTCACGTTTCAGGAAGGCGGCAAGCTTGCGAATCCCTCGGAGCTTACATCCAGTAAGTGACCGGGGTGAGCAAGTGCAGCCAACGCACATGCAACGTGAACTATGACGAGTATTTCGCCGTGGATACTAACCACGCATACGCTGTATGCGTGCCGGGGTTCACTTGTTGCGGACTGTCGTGTCATCTGCGTCCGCTAAGGAACCTTTAAAAACTGTCTAATAATCTTCGCTGTTCAGGCTACGACTGCGTTGCGGCCTTCGCTCACTCCGGTCACATAGTTAACTATGCTCCCGAAGATTCGTTCAGACCGCGCCTTGTCTCGCTCTGAACATCTCGATTATTACTAATCATATGGCAGTTTTTAGAGGTTTCCTGCACTTCTATTGCCCGATGGCGCCTGGCTTATCAGGCCTACGGGATTGCGCCTGTAGGCCAGATAAGACGGTACGTCGCCATCCGGCAACCACTACAACTACTTATGCGCTACGCTGCAACAGCATCGACTTAATATGGCCGATAGCGCGCGTCGGGTTCAGCCCTTTAGGGCATACACTGACGCAGTTCATAATGCTGTGACAGCGGAATACGCTGAATGCATCGCTCATCCCTTCCAGACGACTGTCGGTCTCGGTATCACGGCTATCGATCAGGAATCGATATGCCGCGAGCAGACCCGCCGGACCGATAAACTTATCCGGGTTCCACCAGAATGACGGGCAGGATGTTGAGCAACAGGCACAAAGAATACATTCATACAGCCCATCGAGTTTTTCACGCTGCTCCGGCATCTGCAGATGCTCACGAGCCGGTGGATTTTGCCCATTATTCAATAAGTAAGGCTTAATCTTCTCATATTGTGCGTAGAATTGCCCCATGTCTACCACCAAATCGCGGATCACCGGCAAACCGGGCAGCGGGCGAATCACAATCTTCTTACCCGGCTGAGTCAGCGCCGAAATAGGGGTAATACAGGCCAGACCATTCTTACCGTTCATATTCAAACCATCAGAACCACACACGCCTTCGCGGCAGGAACGGCGGAAAGAAAGGCTGGGATCTTTTTCTTTAAGCTGGATTAACGCATCCAGCAGCATCATGTCGCGCCCTTCTTCGCCTTCCAGGGTGTAGTCCTGCATACGCGGAGCGTTATCGACATCCGGGTTATAACGATAAATCGAAAATTCGAGTTTCATCATCCTGTCTCCGCAATTAATAAGTACGAATCTTCGGCGGGAACGCCGGACGCAGTTTCGGTTCCATATTGACGCTTCGGCGCGTCATGGATTCCGTTTGCGGCTGATACAGGGTATGACACAACCAGTTGGCATCATCACGCTCCGGGAAATCGAAGCGGCTATGCGCGCCGCGGCTTTCCGTCCGGAAGTTGGCTGATACGGCAGTGGCGTAGGCAGTTTCCATCAGGTTATCCAGCTCCAGACACTCAACACGCTGGGTATTAAACTCGCTGGACGTGTCATCCAGACGGGCGTTTTTCAGACGCTCGCGGATCACTTTCAACTGCTCAAGCCCTTTCGCCATCGCGTCGCCTTCACGGAATACGGAGAAGTTATGCTGCATACACTCCTGCAACGCTTTGCGGATAGCCACCGGATCTTCGCCATTGCGGTTATTGTTCCAGCGATTCAGGCGCTCCAGAGAACCTTCAACGTCAGACTCGCTGGCGTCGCGCAGCACGCCCTGCTCGGCGATGGATTCCTGTAAATGCAGCCCCGCCGCGCGGCCAAAGACCACCAGATCCAGCAGTGAGTTACCGCCCAGACGGTTGGCGCCGTGAACCGATACACAGGCGATTTCGCCTACCGCAAACAGCCCCGGAATGACCACGTCTTCGCCCTGCTCGTTCACGGTCAGCGCCTGACCGGTCACTTTAGTCGGAATACCGCCCATCATGTAGTGGCAGGTCGGAATAACCGGAATCGGCTCTTTCACCGGGTCAACGTGGGCGAAAGTACGGGACAGTTCCAGGATACCCGGCAGGCGAGATTCCAGCACCTCTTTACCCAGGTGATCCAGTTTCAGTTTAGCGTGCGGCCCCCACGGACCGTCGCAGCCGCGGCCTTCACGGATTTCGATCATGATGGAACGCGCCACCACGTCACGACCCGCCAGGTCTTTGGCGTTCGGCGCATAACGCTCCATAAAGCGCTCGCCATGTTTGTTCAACAGGTAACCGCCTTCGCCGCGGCAGCCTTCTGTCACCAGCACACCCGCCCCGGCGATACCGGTCGGGTGGAACTGCCACATTTCCATGTCCTGCACCGGGACACCGGCACGCAGCGCCATACCGACACCATCACCAGTATTGATATGAGCGTTGGTGGTGGACTGGTAGATACGGCCTGCGCCGCCGGTCGCCAGCACCGTCGCGCGAGCTTTGAAGTACACCACTTCACCGGTTTCGATGCACAGTGCGGTACACCCCACCACCGCGCCATCCTGGTTTTTCACCAGATCCAGCGCATACCATTCGGAGAAAATCGTGGTGTGGTTTTTCAAATTCTGTTGATACAGCGTATGTAGCAAGGCGTGACCGGTACGGTCAGCCGCCGCCGCGGTACGTGCCGCCTGCTCGCCGCCAAAGTTTTTCGACTGGCCGCCGAACGGGCGCTGATAGATACGTCCATCATCAAGACGGGAGAACGGTAACCCCATGTGCTCCAGTTCCAGAATCGCTTCCGGTCCGGTCTTACACATATATTCGATGGCATCCTGGTCACCAATGTAGTCCGACCCCTTAACGGTGTCGTACATGTGCCATTCCCAGTTATCTTCATGGGTATTGCCGAGCGCCACGGTGATACCGCCCTGCGCGGAAACGGTATGGGAACGGGTCGGGAAGACTTTCGAGAGCAGCGCACAGGTTTGGCCGCTTTGGGAAATTTGCAGCGCCGCGCGCATACCTGCGCCACCGGCACCAATCACAACAGCATCAAATTCTCTGACTGGCAGTTTCATTACACACCCCACACCACAACAAATCCATAGATGACGTAAACCACCAGCGCAACAACAATAACGAGTTGCAGTATCAGACGCACTGCCAGTGGTTTAACGTAGTCGGTTAACACCTGCCACATGCCGATCCAGGCATGAATCAAGATGGAAAAAAGCGCCAGCAGGGTGAAGACTTTGGTGAAGGCCGATGAGAAGAAACCGGTCCAGGCTTCAAAGGTCAGTTCGCCGCTCGTGGCGAAAAAACCCACCATGTAGATGATGTATAACGTCAGAACGATAGCGGTAGCACGGACCAGGATGAAGTCATGTACGCCATTGCGTCCTAATGCGGAGGCGTTGCTTACCATACGAGGACTCCTGCGAGAAGTGAAAGCACGACAGTGATAACAAAAGAGATTTTGGCAGAGCGTTGACCCGCTTCGAATGTTTCTTCCAGATAGCCAAAATCCATTAACATGTGACGAATTCCCACGATGACGTGATATGCCAGCGCGGTAAGGATGCCCCACATGATAAATTTAACGATGAAGCCGTCCATGATGTCGGCGGCCTGCTGGAATCCTTCCGGAGAAGAGAGGCTGGTGCCCAGTAGCCACAGTAGTATGCCGACGGCGATGAAAGTAATCACACCGGATACGCGATGGAGAATGGACGCTATCGCTGTGATGGGGAACCGAATCGTTTGTAGATCCAGATTGACAGGTCTTTGTTTTTTCACATTTCTTATCATGAATAACGCCCACATGCTGTTCTTATTATTCCCTTAAGACTTCGGTTACAGAGGTGAATCTACCTGTAGCCAGAAAGACGACGGGATTTCCTTCCTCCGGTCTGCGTGCGGGTCAGACAGCGTCCTTTCTATAACTGCGCGTCATGTAAAACACTGCTTCCAGTAGCTAAAACGACACGTTACAACGCTGGGTGGCTCGGGATTGCAGGGTATTCCGGAGACCTGGCGGCAGTATAGGACGTTCACAAAATCATTACAATTAACCTACATATAGTTTGTCGGGTTTTATCCTGAACAGTGACACAGGTCACGATAACAACATTTTTTTAATTTTCAATCATCTGATTTGACAAACATTAAACAAAATTGTTACAAACGACACCAGAAAAAGCATATAATGCGTAAAAGTTATGGGGTCACTCTTTCACCTGTTAATAAGTTATGCAACAGTACAATGATATTGACCCATTCTTTCAGGACAGTTATTAGTGATAGACAGGTTACATTACTCGGATTGCTACGTTCCTGATTTGCTGCTAATTCGAAATTAATCAAGCCGTTACCTGCAAGCGCCCATTGCTCTGTACCCAGGTCATCCCCTCTTTCACAGAGCGGCGAGCCAAATAACAAACTGGTAACGGTTGATTGATGCATACACAGAATCTTCCCTGCACTAACGACGAGGAAGATGACGTGGAGAAGGCAAGTCTGAGTTCCGGCAGTCTTAAGCAATAAGGCGCTAAGGAGACCGTAAATGGCTGATACAAAGGCAAAAATCACCCTTACTGGTGACACTGCTATTGAACTGGATGTGCTAAAAGGTACACTCGGTCAAGATGTTATTGATATTCGTAGTCTCGGTTCAAAAGGAGTTTTTACTTTTGACCCTGGTTTCACCTCTACCGCATCCTGCGAATCTAAAATCACCTTCATCGACGGCGACGAAGGCATTTTGTTGCATCGCGGTTTCCCGATTGACCAGCTTGCTACCGATTCCAACTATCTGGAAGTCTGTTACATCCTGCTGTACGGCGAAAAACCGACGCAGGAAGAGTATGACGAGTTCAGAACGACAGTCACCCGCCATACGATGATCCATGAGCAAATCACTCGCCTGTTCCATGCTTTCCGTCGCGACTCACATCCGATGGCGGTAATGTGCGGGATCACTGGCGCGCTGGCAGCGTTCTACCACGACTCGCTGGATGTGAACAATCCGCGCCACCGTGAAATCGCGGCGTTCCGCCTGCTGTCCAAAATGCCGACCATGGCGGCGATGTGTTACAAATATTCCATCGGTCAGCCGTTTGTTTATCCGCGCAACGACCTTTCCTACGCCGGTAACTTCCTGAACATGATGTTCTCCACGCCGTGTGAAACCTATGAAGTGAATCCGGTACTGGAGCGCGCGATGGACCGTATTCTGATCCTGCACGCTGACCATGAGCAGAACGCCTCTACGTCAACGGTACGTACCGCAGGTTCAAGCGGCGCCAACCCGTTCGCCTGCATTGCCGCCGGGATCGCCTCCCTGTGGGGACCCGCGCACGGCGGCGCCAACGAAGCCGCGCTGAAAATGCTGGAAGAAATCAGCTCTGTTAAACACATTCCGGAATTTGTTCGCCGTGCGAAAGACAAGAATGATTCTTTCCGCCTGATGGGCTTCGGTCACCGTGTTTACAAAAACTACGATCCGCGCGCCACCGTGATGCGTGAAACCTGCCACGAAGTGCTGAAAGAGCTGGGCACCAAAGACGATCTGCTGGAAGTGGCGATGGAGCTTGAGCACATTGCGCTCAACGACCCGTACTTCATCGAGAAGAAACTGTACCCGAACGTAGACTTCTACTCCGGCATCATTCTGAAAGCGATGGGCATTCCGTCCTCCATGTTCACCGTGATCTTCGCCATGGCGCGTACCGTTGGCTGGATTGCACACTGGAATGAAATGCACACTGACGGCATGAAAATCGCCCGTCCTCGTCAGCTGTATACCGGCTACGATAAACGCGATTTTAAATCGGCGCTGAAGCGTTAATTGACAACCGGATGGCGACACAACCCTCGCCATCCGGTACATTTTCCCTTTTTTCTTATCCTCATTATTTTATTCTTACCCCGTTACTCTCTATGATTAATTAAGGTTTCGCTAAATATCATTCAGGGAGCATGGAATGCCGATTCTGCAGTGGTTTTTGTTGTTCCTGTTATCGCTGCTCATTTCCCTTATTTTTCTCTATCTGCACCTTCCGGCGGCAATGCTGCTCGGTCCAATGATTGCGGGTATCGTGTTGAGTTTGCGAGGTAGTACGCTACAACTTCCGCGCGGTATTTTTCTCGCCGCGCAGGCAATTCTCGGCTGTATGATCGCCCAAAATCTAACCGGTTCGATATTGACCACCCTCGCCCTCTACTGGCCGGTCGTGCTTTTAGTGTTGCTGGTGACGCTGCTTTCCAGCGCGGTAGTCGGCTGGCTGCTGGTACGTTACAGCTCGCTGCCCGGCAACACCGGCGCATGGGGGTCTTCGCCGGGCGGCGCGGCGGCAATGGTAGCGATGGCGCAAGATTACGGGGCGGATATCCGCCTGGTGGCGTTTATGCAGTATCTACGGGTACTGTTTGTGGCTGGCGCGGCGGTGCTGGTGACACGCCTGATACTCGGCGACAGCGCGGCAGCGGTCAGCCAACAGGTGATCTGGTTTCCGCCGCTTAGCGGTAATTTATTGACGACGCTGTTATTAGCGATCGTGGCGGGCATTGCCGGTCGCCTGATGCGTATCCCTTCCGGCACGATGCTGCTCCCCATGTTGGCAGGCGCGCTTCTCCATTCGCAAGGCATCATTGAGATTGAATTACCCGAATGGCTGCTGGCCGTGGCGTATATGGCGATAGGCTGGCGTATTGGGCTGGGTTTTGACAGACAGGTGTTTTTTATGGCGCTGCGGCCATTGCCGCAAATCTTATTGTCAATTTTCGCGCTGATGGCGATTTGCGCCGCGATGGCGTGGGGAATGGCTTACTACATGCAGATTGATTTTATGACGGCTTATCTCGCCACCAGTCCCGGTGGTCTGGATACGGTTGCCGCGATCGCGGCAGGAAGCAGTGCCGATATGGCGCTCATCATGGCAATGCAAACCCTACGGCTGTTCAGCATTCTGTTAACTGGGCCAGCAGTGGCCCGTTTTATATCAACCTATGCGCCCAAACAACCTTTGTAGGGCTGATAAGCGTCGCGCCATCAGGCAATAGCCGCTCGCCGATGGCGGTTCCGGCTATTTCTGGCAATGCGGGCACCAGTAAAACGGGCGTGAGGACAGTGTTGTCTTTTCAATAATGCCGCCACACCGCTCGCACGCTTCGCCGTCACGGTGGAAAACCTTAAAGCGAAACAGTGCGCCATGATGCTTGTTCTCATCCGCCTGACCGCGAGTCGTGTAGGACAGGCGCGGAATATCCAACAGCGCGTGAGAAAGCGCATTCAGTTGCGCCTCGTTGAGATCTTTCGCTTTATGCTGTCCGGTTAATCCTACCTGCCAGAGGATTTCAACGCGCAGATAATTCCCCAGTCCCGCCAGAAAGGACTGATCCAGCAACAGCCCGGAAAATTGTCGGTTGCGAAAACGCGGCGACAGCAATCGAGCTTTAACCTCTTCCGGAGTGAGACGCGCGTCCAGCACATCCGGACCGACTCGCTGTAAAAAGGGGTGCGTCGTGAGCTGCTCTGCTGTCAGCATTTCGATATCAGACGCGCTATAAAGCAGAATAGTTTTATCCGCCGTTTGTAGCCTGACGCGCAATATACGCGTGGTCTGCGGTATTTCACCGGTGTCGATCACCCGCCATACGCCATAGAGTTGGTTGTGGCTGTAGAGCGTCAGGCCATTTGAAAAGTGGGTCAATAACGCTTTTCCCCGCGTCTCTATCCGGGTAACAAGTTGACCGGTAAGCTGCGATTCATACGGTTTTAACTGTGCAAAGGCAAACCAGACATCGGTTAAGGGTTTGCCTTTGATTGCCGCCTCCAGATTATCCGCCGCACGACGAATTTCCGGGCCTTCAGGCATGATAATATCCTTTGTTAACAGTTGATTAATGGACTAGACCGCCTCTGACTGTCTGGAATGCACATCGAACGCCATAATGAACATCCACAGCCGTAATATAATAGCTTCAATCGTCGGGCTCTCAGGCAATAACGTGTATATTACGCGCATTGAACGCGGCGCGTAACCTGCGAGCGAATGCAAGCGCATACTCGCCGTCGCCATGAATGCACACCGTTTGCGCCGTGACAGTCGTCCACACGCCAGTAACGCTTTTCACTCTCCCGGCTTGTACCATATCCAGCGTTTGCGCCAGCGCCTGCTCTTCGTCGTGAATCAGCGCGCCAGGTTGCATGCGCGGCACCAGGCTACCGTCGGCCTGATATCCGCGATCGGCAAACACCTCCTGCCGCGTCACCAGGCGATGGCGCTCACCGGCCCGGATCAGCTCACTTCCCGCCAGTCCAACCAGTATCAGTGACGGATCATAGTCGTGTACCGCTTTCGCAATCGCCTGTGCCAGATGAGGATCTTTCGCCGCCTGGTTATAGAGCATACCGTGCGGTTTGACATGGCGCATCACGCCGCCTTGCGCCTGGACAATCGCCCCCAGCGCGCCGATTTGGTACAGCGTCTGGGCGTATACCGTTTCCGGCGGCAAAACCATCGCCGTCCGCCCAAAATTATCCCGATCCGGAAAGCTGGGATGCGCGCCGATCGCCACGCCGTTTTTCAGCGCCTCGCGCACGCAGGTCAGCATGGTTTGCGCATCTCCGGCGTGAAAACCACAGGCGATATTGGCGGAGGAGACCAGCGTTAATAATTCGCTGTCGCTGGCGCAACCTTCGCCCACATCCGCATTTAAATCAATGTTCATGCTGAAGCCGCCAGGTAAGCTGTTCCAGATAGCGCTGACGCTCATGGCGCGCGTTGAGCGCCTCTTCCAGCGAACATTGCACAAAATGGATCGGTTGTCCTAGCGGGATCTGCGCCAGATGGTACATATCTGCCTCGATGATGCAGGCAATGCGCGGATAGCCGCCAGTTGTCTGGGCATCATTCATTAGCACAATAGGTTGGCCGTTGTAAGGCACCTGCACGACACCGGGCAGCAAACCGTGCGACAGCAGTTCGCGATCCGTTGTCCGCGTTAACGATTGTCCCTGCAAACGATAGCCCATGCGATTACTTTGCGGACTGAGCTGCCATGGCGAACGCCAGAACGCTTCTTGCGAGGCGCGATCGAATTCACGGTATTCCGGCCCCGGCAGCGCACGGATGCGATTCCCCCACAGTAACTGCTTCACGCCCTGCGGCCCGCTAAACTGTCGCGATGGTTTACCCGTCGCCAACCGATCGCCATCTTTTAGCAGCCGTCCTTCCAGCCCACCGATACCGGACTTCAGATCGGTACTACACGATCCCATCACCTCCGGCACAGCAATACCGCCAGCCACCGCCAGATAGCTACGCATCCCGTGAAGCGGTCGATGCAGCGTAAGACGTTGACCCGCTTTTACCGGCAATCGCCAGCCTGTCCAGACCGGTTGATCATCCAACTGCGCCTCGCAGCCTGCGCCGGTAAGAGCGAACCAGGTCTCATTTTCAAATTCGACAACCAGTTGACCGAGAGTAATTTCCAGCGCCGGGGCATTCGCATCGTTCCCGACCAGGAGATTAGCGGTCTGAAAGGCGGGTTTATCCAGCGCACCGCAGTGACTCAGCCCCGACTGACGAAAGCCGTGACGCCCGCTATCCTGCACGGAGGTATAAATCCCCGCGCGAATAATATTCAGCATATTCCCTCCTTTTGCGGCACAAAGCGTACGCTATCGCCAGGGCGTAGCAGAACCGGAGGCTCCCGCATCGGATCGAATAACTTCAACGGCGTGAGGCCGATCAGCTGCCAGCCGCCCGGCGTGGATAATGGATAAATACCCGTCTGCGCGCCGCCGATGCCGACAGAACCGGCCGGAACCTGCAGGCGCGGCTCCGCACGTCTGGGCATATGGAGCGGTTCTGGTAAATTCCCAAGATAGGGAAAGCCAGGCTGAAAGCCTAAAAACCAGACGACATACTCAACGGAGGCATGTAGCTCCACGACCTGCTTTTCACTCAAACCGCTGTGCCGTGCCACCGCCGCCAGATCCGGCCCGCCTGCGCCGCCATAGATCACCGGGATCTCAACCGAACGCGAGTCCGGCTCCAGCGCCTCGCTCTCTTCCCACCAGCGCTGCAGACGCTCAATCGCATCCAGCGCCAGGGTTTGCGGTTCCCGCAAGATCACGGTGATATTGTTCATCCCGGGAATAGCTTCCACCACGTTCGGCATATCGACCAGACGCTGCGTCAGACGCCAGATGCGTTTCTGGCTCGCCAGCGTAATCGGCGGTTCAAGTTCCAGGACGACCGCCGTTTCGCCTAACAGATAACAACGCGCTCGCTGCACTTTATTACCTCTCAGTTATGCCGGGTTAGGGATATCAATAAACGTCACATCCAACGCCGTGTTTTCGTTCAACCATTCGCTCAGGGCGCGAATACCGCCGCGTTCAGTGGCATGGTGCCCGGCGGCATAAAAATGCAGCCCCTGTTCGCGCGCGGAATGAATGGTCTGTTCAGACACCTCGCCGGTAATGAAAGCATCCACGCCGAAGCGGGCGGCGCTATCAATAAAACTTTGCCCGCCGCCGGTACACCAGGCGACACGCTGCACATTCTCTGGCCCGGTATCGCCGCACCATAGCGGTTTACGCCCCAGACGCGCTTCAATCCATGAGGCCAGTTCCAGCCCTGGCACCGGCATTGAGAGCTCTCCCCACGGCACCAGCGGCTCAATTTCTCCTTTCACGGTAATGCCCAATAGCGCCGCCAACTGCGCATTGTTGCCCAGCTCAGGGTGCGCATCCAGCGGCAGATGCCAACCGTAAAGGTTAATATCATTTGCCAGTAACGTTTTTAAGCGACGGCGTTTCATGCCGCGAATAACCGGAGACTCGCCTTTCCAGAAGTAACCATGATGAACAATGACCGCATCGGCCTGCAAACGCACCGCCTCATCGAGCAGCGCCTGACTTGCGGTCACGCCGGTAACGATTTTCTGTACCGTCTCTTTTCCTTCGACCTGTAAACCATTCGGCGCATAATCGCTTATTGCCGCACTGTTCAGCTTGTCGTTAATCAGTTGTTCCAGCTCGGTGTTTTTCATCATCGCTCCCTTTAACCCACGTTCTACTTTCCCGTTACGGGTTCAGTCTCCGTTAACATAGCCTCCCGCTGGCCGTTCGTCGATAAACATTTGTTTGACACATCAAGAAACAATCACCCCCGGGTTTGGCGCAAATTACTTAGCAAAACACGATCGGTTTCATGTATATTTATGCAATCAGAACGCATATTGCAGAAAAAATCAGTTCTGTATCATGTTGGTAACTTTAAGGAAACACGGCGATACGGCAGGCTTAATAAGCCCACAAAGAAAGGCATTATCTGAGAATGCCGCTTTCTTGCCGCAGCGTCTCTATCCCGGAAATACGATGAATAAACAAGCATCTCAACCCCGCGCTATTTACTACGTTGTCGCCCTGCAAATTTGGGAGTACTTCAGCTTTTATGGTATGCGCGCCCTACTGATTCTTTATCTCACCAATCAGCTAAAATACGACGATAACCACGCCTATGAGTTATTCAGCGCTTATTGTTCGCTGGTCTACGTAACGCCTATTCTTGGCGGCTATCTGGCGGATAAGGTACTTGGCAACCGAATGGCAGTCATGCTGGGCGCATTTTTAATGGCTATAGGTCATTTAGTGCTGGGCGCCAGTGAGATCGCGCCGACATTCCTTTATCTGTCGCTGGCGATCATTGTCTGCGGCTACGGCCTGTTTAAATCGAATATTAGCTGCCTGCTGGGCGAACTGTACCAGCCGGAAGATCCGCGCCGCGACGGCGGGTTCTCGCTGCTTTACGCAGCGGGCAATATTGGTTCGATCGTGGCGCCTATCGCCTGCGGCTATGTGCAAGAGGAGTACAGTTGGGCGATGGGCTTTGCGCTCGCCGCCATTGGTATGCTGGCGGGGCTGGTGATCTTCCTGTGTGGAAATCGTCATTTCACCCACACCACCGGCGTGAATAAAGCCGTGTTGTGCGCCAGAAACTACCTGCTGCCGAACTGGGGCTGGCTGTTAATTCTGCTGGTAGCGGCGCCGTTGCTGATTACCGTTCTGTTCTGGAAAGAATGGTCTGTCTATGCCTTAATCGTGGCGACCGCGATCGGCCTGGTCGTGCTGGCAAAAATTTATCGCCAGGCGCAAACGGCCAAACAGCGCAAAGAACTGGGGCTGATTGTCACCCTGACCCTGTTCAGTATGCTGTTCTGGGCGTTTGCCCAGCAGGGCGGCAGTTCTATCAGCCTGTATATCGACCGCTTTGTGAACCGCGATATTCTGGGCTATTCCGTTCCTACCGCCATGTTCCAGTCGGTGAACGCCTTTGCCGTGATGCTGTGTGGGGTCGTCCTGGCCTGGCTGGTTAAAGAGAGCGTAAGCGGTAATCGCACCGTGCGTATCTGGGGCAAATTCGCGCTGGGTCTCGGTCTGATGAGCGCCGGATTCTGTATTTTGACCCTGAGCGCACGCTGGTCCGCCGCTTACGGACACTCTTCAATGCCGCTAATGGTGCTGGGACTGGCGGTGATGGGCTTTGCCGAGCTGTTTATCGACCCGGTCGCCATGTCGCAAATTACGCGCATTGATATCCCCGGCGTCACCGGCGTATTAACCGGAATTTATATGCTGCTGTCCGGCGCGATAGCTAACTATCTGGCAGGCGTCATCGCTGACCAGACCTCGCAAAGCGCCTTCGACGCCAGCGGCGCGGTTAATTACGCCATCAACGCCTATGTGGATGTTTTTGAACAGATCACCTGGGGCGCGTTAGCCTGCGTAGGGGTTGTCCTGCTGATTTGGCTGTATCAGTCCTTCAAATTCAAAAGCCGCGCGCTGGCCGTCGAATCCTGATAGCAGAAGGCCCGGTAGTTTGCGCTATCGGGCCTGTATCACGCCCCTTTTCTCGCCGCCTCATAGGCGGAAAGCGTCGCGATTCTCGCCTGTTTGTGCTCCACAATAGGCCGAGGATAATCAAGCATGACTCCCGCTTTTTCCGCCCACCGCCACGGCTCGTGAATCGCTTTTCCAGGGATATCGCGTAATGCCGGTAGCCACTGGCGGATAAATTCGCCGTCGCGATCGAACCTCTCTCCCTGAGTCGTGGGATTAAAAATACGAAAATAAGGCGCGGCATCAGTACCGGTTGAAGCGGCCCACTGCCAGCCGCCATTATTGGCGGCAAGATCGCCGTCAATAAGCTGCGACATGAAATAGCGCTCCCCCAACCGCCAGTCAATCAGCAGATCTTTTACCAGAAAGCTGGCGGTAATCATGCGTAAACGGTTATGCATCCAGCCCGTCGCGTTAAGCTGGCGCATCGCCGCATCGACAATGGGATAACCGGTTTCGCCTTTCTGCCATGCCTGAAAATAGTGCGGGTTCTCCTGCCACGCGACGCGTTTTGTCCAGCGGATAAACGGCTGGTGTTTGCATAATGCCGGATACCAGGTCATTAAATGACGGTAAAATTCCCGCCAGATGAGTTCATTCAACCAGACGCTTCCCGGTCCGCCGTCCAGCGCCTGCGGCTGCTCCGCCAGTAATCGGTGCAGGCACTGTCGCGGCGACAGGCCGCCCGTCGCCAGGCTGGCGGAAAGCCGACTGGTGCCTTCAACCGCAGGGAAATCCCGCTGTGACTCATACCCGTCTGCGCCCTGCGCGCAAAACTGACGTAGCTGCGCGATGACCGCGTTTTCTTCCACCGGGAAAAGCGCGGCGTCAAACGCCTGTTGCGGGTAGTTAAGCGAGACTGGCGTTAAGGGTGTAGAAAGCGCGCCGCTCACCCGGATCTTCGGGGCCGGAACGCATGGCGGAATATCCTCTTTTAGCCGTTTCAACCAGGCGTTTTTAAACGGCGTAAAAACTTTATACATTTCATGATTGCCGGTCATCACCGCGCCGGGCGCCAGAATCACGCTATCGTCAAAGCCTTCGCAGATGACAGAGGGCAGCGTTTTTTCCACCGCCGCATCACGCTGACGCTCGTTAAACTCATACTGATAGTTATAAAACAGATGGCTGACGTCATGCTGTCGGCAAACGTTTTTGACCGTTTCAATACTGGCGTTAAAATCCGCCACTTCATGAAACAGCAGCGGAATGCCTTTCTCTGCAAGGGCCGCCTGTAGCGCATTGAGCTGCGCGCTGATGAATGCCGCCTGCCGCGGCGCCATATCATGGGCCTGCCACTGCGCGGGGGTGGAAATATAAAGCGCCAGCACCCGCGCGGATGTATCGCGGCAGGCGGCGGCCAGCGCAAGGTTATCCTGTAAACGCAGATCGCGCCTGAACCAGACTAAATGGGTGGGCATACAACTCCTGAAAGATGAAACGTCACGGCGAATAGCGTTAAACAGTGTAGACCCTGGCGCATAAAAAAACCGCCAGCGTGGCGGCTGACGGTTTTTCAGGCTGGTCGCGATTAATAAAAGTCGCAGGTGGCTTTTTCAGCCTGCGCCATCCATACCGGTTTATCACTGGTTTTCGACCAGACACGGTGCAGATAACTATAAAAACGCGCGCGGTCTTTCCAGAAGAGCATCACCGGCAGCGCCAGCACGCCTGCGATCACCGCGAAAGCACGACGGACAAAAATGACATGCGCCGGATAGTCTTTATAGTGTTCCATACGTTTCCCCCCTTTATACCGACGCTACCCGCCCCGGTATAGATTGAATCGGTGAATAGCACCGAAAAATTGAACCTCGTTACCTGATTAAAATAGTACCGCTTTCGGTGTAATTTTACTACTCATCCGACCACTTATTTTCACGCTTTTCCAGCAGATTTACATTCAAAGCGTAAATTAGTTACAAAAAGGTTAAATTAATACTAATCATTAGTTAAATAATGGTCTTTGCCATTTTTATACTTTTTTTACACTCCGCCCGCCAATTTTTGCGAAATCTTTGCAGCCAAAAAATTACCTTGCTCAGGAGTAAAACAATGCCACTGGAGGTGCTCTGTGAGTGCAGGCGTGATAACCGGCATCGTGCTGGTTTTCTTACTTTTAGGTTATCTGATCTATGCCCTGATTAATGCGGAGGCGTTCTGATGGCCGCGCAAGGATTTTTACTGATCGCCAGTTTTTTACTGATTTTATTAGTACTGGCGAAACCGTTGGGTTCGGGCCTGGCAAGGCTCATCGCCGCCGTTCCGTTGCCGGGCGTGGCTGGCATTGAGCGTATCCTCTGGCGGACTCTTGGCATTACCGACCACGAAATGAACTGGCGTCAGTATTTACTGGCGCTACTGACGCTCAATCTGCTGGGACTGGGCATCCTGTTTTGCCTGCTATTCTGGCAGGAGTGGCTGCCCTTAAATCCGCAGCGGCTACCGGGGCTGTCCTGGGATCTGGCGTTGAATACCGCCGTCAGCTTCGTCACCAATACCAACTGGCAAGCTTACAGCGGCGAAAGCACGCTGAGCTACTTTAGCCAGATGGCGGGGCTGACGGTGCAAAATTTCCTGTCGGCGGCGACCGGGATTGCGGTGGTTTTTGCGCTTATCCGCGCCTTTACGCGCCAGAATGTGCACTCGCTGGGTAATGCCTGGCAGGATCTGGTACGCATTACGCTATGGATATTATTTCCTGTCGCGTTAATTATCGCGCTGTTTTTTATCCAACAAGGCGTACCGCAAAACCTGTCGGCTTATCAGCCCATCACCACTCTTGAAGGCGCTAAACAACTCTTGCCGATGGGTCCGGTTGCTTCGCAGGAGGCGATCAAAATGCTTGGCACCAACGGAGGCGGTTTCTTTAACGCCAACTCTTCGCATCCGTTCGAAAATCCCACCGCGCTCACTAATCTGGCGCAGATGCTGGCGATATTTTTGATTCCAGCCGCGCTCTGTTTCGCCTTTGGCGAAGCGGCGGGCGATCGCCGTCAGGGACGCGCGCTACTGTGGGCAATGTCATTCATTTTTGTGGTCTGCGTAGCGGTAGTGATGTGGGCGGAAGTTCAGGGAAATCCACATCTGTTGGCGGCAGGCGCGGACAGTAGCGTCAACATGGAGGGTAAAGAAACACGCTTTGGCGTGCTGGCCAGCAGCCTGTTTGCCGTCGTCACGACCGCGGCGTCCTGCGGGGCGGTAAATGCCATGCACGACTCGTTTACCGCTCTGGGCGGTATGGTGCCGATGTGGCTGATGCAAATTGGCGAAGTGGTCTTTGGCGGCGTCGGTTCAGGCCTGTATGGCATGTTGCTGTTTGTCCTGCTGGCGGTGTTCATCGCGGGGCTGATGATCGGTCGCACGCCGGAGTACTTGGGGAAAAAAATCGACGTGCGCGAAATGAAAATGACCGCGCTGGCGATTCTGGTCACGCCGATGCTGGTCTTGTTGGGTTCGGCGCTGGCGATGATGACGGATGCCGGACGCAGCGCAATGCTGAACCCTGGCCCGCACGGTTTTAGCGAAGTGCTATATGCCGTCTCCTCTGCCGCCAACAACAACGGTAGCGCCTTTGCGGGTCTGAGCGCTAACTCGCCTTTCTGGAACTGTTTGTTGGCGTTCTGCATGTTCGTCGGCCGTTTCGGCGTGATTATTCCTGTCATGGCCATCGCCGGATCGCTGGTCAGTAAAAAAGTACAGCCGGCCAGTCAGGGAACGCTGGCGACCCACGGCGCGCTATTTATTGGACTGCTCATCGGCACGGTACTGCTGGTCGGCGCGCTGACGTTTATTCCTGCCCTGGCGCTTGGCCCGGTAGCGGAACATTTCTCTTTACCTTGAGCGATGTGGAGTACATTGATATGAGTCGCAAGCAACTGGCGCTGTTTGAACCTGTTTTACTCGTACAGGCGCTAACGGATGCCGTAAAAAAATTAAGCCCACGCGCCCAGTGGCGTAACCCGGTGATGTTTGTGGTCTGGGCCGGCAGCGTGCTAACCACTCTGTTAACGCTCGTTATGGTAACAGGACAAATAGCGGGAAGCGCCTTGTTTACAGGGATTATCAGCCTGTGGTTATGGTTCACCGTACTGTTCGCCAATTTTGCCGAAGCGCTGGCGGAAGGCCGCAGCAAAGCCCAGGCAAACAGTCTGAAAGGAGTGAAAAAGACCGCGTTCGCTCGCCGCCTGCGCGCCCCGCGCCATGATGCGCAGGCCGATAACGTGCCCGCCGCTGAACTGCGGAAAGGCGACATTGTCCTGGTCAAAGCGGGCGATATTATTCCCTGCGACGGCGAGGTCATCGAAGGCGGCGCCTCGGTGGATGAAAGTGCGATTACCGGCGAATCCGCGCCCGTGATCCGCGAGTCCGGCGGCGATTTCGCCTCTGTCACCGGCGGCACGCGAATTCTTTCCGACTGGCTGGTGATTGCCTGTAGCGTCAATCCTGGCGAAACCTTTCTTGACCGGATGATCGCGATGGTGGAAGGCGCACAGCGGCGGAAAACGCCTAACGAGATTGCCCTGACGATTTTGCTCATCGCCCTGACCATTGTCTTTTTACTGGCGACCGCCACCCTGTGGCCCTTCTCCGCCTGGGGCGGTAACGCGGTCAGCGTCACCGTGTTGGTGGCGTTGCTGGTGTGCCTGATCCCCACCACCATCGGCGGGCTACTCTCCGCCATTGGCGTAGCCGGAATGAGCCGAATGTTGGGCGCGAACGTCATCGCCACCAGCGGCCGCGCCGTAGAAGCCGCGGGCGATGTCGACGTGCTGCTGCTGGATAAAACCGGCACTATCACGCTCGGCAACCGCCAGGCGTCCGATTTTATACCCGCCCGAGGGGTGGACGAACGCACGCTGGCTGACGCCGCGCAGCTCGCTTCGCTGGCCGACGAAACGCCGGAAGGCCGCAGCATTGTGATCCTCGCCAAACAGCGCTTTAACCTGCGTGAACGCGATGTGCAGTCGCTTCATGCCACCTTTGTTCCGTTTACCGCGCAAAGCCGCATGAGCGGGATTAATATCGATAACCGGATGATCCGTAAAGGCTCGGTGGACGCGATTCGGCGTCATGTCGAGAGCAATGGCGGCCATTTTCCCGCCGATGTCGAGCAAAACGTCGAGAACGTGGCGCGTCTGGGCGCGACGCCGCTGGTGGTCGTGGAAGGCGCGCGCGTACTGGGTGTTATCGCCCTCAAGGATATCGTTAAAGGCGGCATTAAAGAACGTTTCGCCCAGCTACGAAAGATGGGCATTAAAACGGTGATGATCACTGGCGATAACCGCCTGACGGCGGCAGCGATTGCCGCCGAAGCCGGTGTGGACGATTTTCTTGCCGAAGCCACGCCGGAAGCCAAGCTGGCGCTGATCCGTCAATATCAGGCGGAAGGACGGCTGGTCGCCATGACCGGCGACGGCACTAACGATGCCCCGGCGCTGGCGCAGGCTGACGTCGCGGTGGCGATGAACTCCGGCACCCAGGCGGCAAAAGAAGCCGGTAATATGGTGGATCTGGACTCTAACCCGACCAAGTTGATTGAAGTGGTGCATATCGGTAAGCAGATGCTGATGACGCGCGGCTCGCTCACCACCTTCAGTATCGCGAATGATGTAGCGAAATATTTCGCCATTATTCCCGCCGCGTTTGCCGCTACCTATCCGCAGCTAAACGCGCTCAACGTGATGGGGCTGCATTCGCCGAACTCCGCCATTCTGAGCGCGGTGATCTTTAACGCCCTGATTATTATTTTTCTGATCCCGCTGGCATTAAAAGGCGTGAGTTATAAGCCGCTTTCCGCATCGGCCATGCTGCGCCGTAATTTATGGATCTATGGTCTGGGTGGTCTGGTGGTGCCGTTTATTGGCATCAAAGTGATTGATGTGCTGCTGACCCTGCTGGGTCTGGCATGAGGTGTATGATGATCGGTTTACGTCCTGCTTTTTCGACAATGTTATTTCTGCTGTTATTGACCGGCGGCGTGTATCCGCTTCTGACCACGGCGTTGGGGCAGTGGTGGTTTCCCTGGCAGGCTAATGGCTCGCTGATTCATAAAGACAATGTGATACGCGGCTCAGCGCTTATCGGACAATCGTTTACCGCCGCGGGTTATTTTCATGGCCGGCCCTCCGCCACCGCCGATACGCCTTATAATCCACTGGCGTCGGGCGGAAGCAACCTGGCCGCCAGCAATCCCGAACTGGATGCGCAAATACAGGCCCGCGTCGCCGCGCTACGCGCCGCTAACCCCCAGGCGAGTTCCGCGGTTCCGGTTGAGCTGGCGACGGCGTCGGCAAGCGGGCTGGATAATAATCTGACACCCGGCGCCGCGGCATGGCAAATCCCCCGCGTGGCGGCGGCTCGCCAGCTTCCCGTTGAACAGGTCGCGCAACTGGTTGCAGAATATACGCACAGGCCGCTGGCGCGCTTTCTTGGGCAACCGGTGGTGAATATTGTTGAGCTTAATCTGGCGCTGGATGCGCTACAGGGACACAGAGCGAAATGAACGACGAACCCTTGCGTCCTGATCCGGATCGCTTGTTGGAACAAACGCCCCCGCCCCACCGGGGGAAGTTGAAAATTTTCTTCGGCGCCTGCGCAGGCGTCGGAAAAACCTGGGCGATGCTGGCGCAAGCGCAGCGGCTGCGAGCGCAGGGACTGGATGTGGTGATCGGCGTGGTAGAGACGCATGGCCGTAAAGAGACCGCCGCGCTACTTGACGGGCTGACCATTCTGCCGCCAAAACGTCACTCGCACCGGGGGCGGCAAATCCGCGAATTTGACCTGGATGCCGCCCTCGCCCGGCGTCCGGCGCTGATTTTAATGGATGAGCTGGCGCACAGTAACGCGCCTGGCTCACGCCATCCTAAGCGCTGGCAGGATATTGAAGAGCTGCTGGAAGCGGGAATCGACGTTTTCACCACCGTGAACGTACAACATCTGGAAAGTCTGAACGATGTGGTGAGCGGCGTCACGGGGATTCAGGTGCGCGAAACCGTCCCCGATCCCTTTTTTGATGCCGCTGATGAAGTCGTACTGGTCGATCTGCCGCCCGACGATCTGCGCCAACGGCTCAACGAAGGTAAAGTGTATATCGCCGGTCAGGCGGAACGCGCTATTGAACATTTTTTCCGCAAGGGCAATCTGATCGCCCTCCGCGAGCTGGCGCTACGCCGGACAGCCGATCGCGTGGACGATCAGATGCGCGCCTGGCGCGCGCATCCGGGCGAAGAAAAAGTATGGCATACCCGCGATGCGATTTTACTGTGTATCGGGCATAACACCGGCAGCGAAAAACTGGTGCGTACCGCGGCGCGTCTGGCCTCCCGGCTCGGCAGCGTCTGGCACGCCGTCTATGTCGAAACGCCAACGTTACACCGCTTACCGGAAAAACAACGGCGGGCTATTTTAAGCGCGCTGCGCCTGGCGCAGGAGCTTGGCGCGGAAACCGCCACCCTGTCCGATCCCGCCGAAGAGAAAGCGGTCGTGCGCTATGCCCGCGAGCATAATCTGGGGAAAATCGTCATGGGCCGCCCGGCGTCGCGACGCTGGTGGCGACGTGACGCTTTCGCCGACCGTCTTGCCAGGCGCGCGCCGGATCTCGATCAGGTGATCGTCGCGCTGGAAGAGCCGCCAGCCCGCGCATTGGCGCAAACGCCTGATAACCGACCTTTTAAAGAGAAATGGCGTGGGCAGATTCAGGGCTGTCTGGTCGCCGTGGCGCTTTGCGCCATCACCACGCTTATCGCTATGCAGTGGCTTGTCACCTTCGACGCCGCCAATCTGGTGATGCTCTATTTGCTGGGCGTAGTGGTGATTGCGCTGCTTTACGGACGCTGGCCGTCGGTGGTGGCGACGGTGATTAACGTGGCGAGTTTCGATCTCTTTTTTATCGCGCCACGCGGTACGCTCGCCGTTTCGGACGTGCAGTATTTGCTGACCTTTGCCGTGATGCTGACGGTTGGTCTGGTGATTGGCAATCTTACTGCCGGGGTGCGCTATCAGGCGCGCGTCGCCCGTTATCGGGAACAGCGTACCCGCCATTTATATGAAATGTCTAAAGCGCTGGCCGTCGGGCGTAGCGAACATGATATCGCCGCGACCAGCGAGCGGTTTATCGCCTCGACGTTTCAGGCGCGCAGCCAAATTTTATTACCTGATACTAACGGTAAGTTGCTGCCTCTCACCCACCAGCAAGGCATGACGCCGTGGGACGACGCAATTGCGCGCTGGAGTTTTGATAAAGGCCAGCCTGCCGGCGCAGGCACCGATACCCTCCCTGGCGTGCCTTATCAAATCCTGCCGCTGAAAAGCGCCGATAAAACGTACGGTCTGGCTATCGTCGAACCGGGTAATTTGCGTCAGTTAATGGTGCCGGAGCAGCAACGCCTGCTGGAAACATTCACTCTGCTTGTCGCCAACGCGCTGGAACGACTGACGCTGACCGCCAGCGAAGAACAGGCGCGTCTCGCCAGCGAGCGCGAAAGTATTCGCAACGCTCTGCTGGCGGCGCTGTCGCATGATTTACGCACGCCGCTGACGGTATTGTTCGGCCAGGCGGAAATTTTGACGCTGGATTTAGCCAGCGCAGGATCGCCCCACGCGCGTCAGGCCAGTGAAATCCGCCAGCATATTCTCAACACCACCCGGCTGGTGAATAATTTGCTGGATATGGCGCGTATTCAGTCCGGCGGGTTTAATCTTAAAAAAGAGTGGCTGACGCTGGAAGAGGTCGTCGGTAGCGCGTTACAGATGTTAGAGCCGGGTTTATTGCATCCGATTACATTGTCGCTGCCGCAACAGTTAACGCTTATCCATGTCGATGGCCCCTTATTTGAGCGTGTCCTGATCAACTTGCTGGAAAACGCCGTTAAGTACGCCGGGCCGCAGGCCAGTATCGGCATTGATGCTGCGGTTAAGGACGATCGTTTACAACTGGATGTCTGGGATAACGGGCCGGGTATTCCTGCGGGGCAAGAACAGAAGATTTTCGATAAGTTCGCCCGCGGCAACAAAGAGTCCGCCGTCCCCGGCGTGGGGCTGGGGCTGGCGATTTGCCATGCTATCGTAGAGGTACACGGCGGCACGCTTACCGCCTATAATCGACCGCAGGGCGGCGCCTGTTTCCGTGTGACGCTGCCGCAAGGAAAGCCACCTGAACTTGATGATTTTCATGAGGATATGTGACAAACGTTCTGATTGTTGAAGATGAACAGGCCATCCGCCGCTTTCTGCGCGCCGCGCTGGAAGGCGACGGCCTGCGCGTGTATGAAGCTGAAACATTACAACGTGGTTTACTGGAAGCCGCCACGCGAAAGCCCGATCTGATTATTCTCGATCTCGGCCTGCCGGACGGCGACGGAATCGATTTTATTCGCGACCTGCGTCAGTGGAGCGCAATACCGGTGATTGTCCTTTCCGCCCGCAGCGAAGAAAGCGATAAGATTGCCGCGCTTGACGCCGGAGCTGATGATTACCTGAGCAAGCCATTCGGCATTGGCGAGTTGCAGGCGCGTTTGCGTGTCGCGCTGCGACGGCACGCCGCCAGCCCTTGCGCCGATCCGATCGTCCGCTTTTCCGGCGTGACGGTCGATCTCGCCGCACGGTTGATCCACCGTGGCGACGAAGAAATCCATCTGACGCCGATTGAGTTCCGCCTGCTGGCGGTATTACTCAATAATGCCGGCAAGGTATTAACCCAACGGCAGTTATTAAACCAGGTCTGGGGCCCTAACGCCGTGGAGCATAGCCACTATTTGCGCATCTATATGGGACATTTACGCCAGAAACTGGAACAAGATCCCACCCGCCCACGCCATTTTATTACCGAAACCGGAATTGGCTATCGCTTTATGCCGTGAATAGCTATTCATTATTTTTAAATAACTTCTAATTTTTATGTCATTTATTTTCGGCGTCGCGAATAATTATTTTCGCGGCGATATTATATTTTATGGAGAATATAAAAAACATATAATTAACATTTAAGAAACAATCCGTTATTTCACAGCACGATATGCATAATCGCCGACTAATTATTTTTCAAATGATCGTTTTTTGTTGATCTGGTTCACAGATTGCTGGCGCTTCCTGGATAAAATATCCATGCTTTCAATAAATCAATGAAAGGACCTCAAAATGGAAAATAATAATCGTTTTATGCCCCATATAAGGCGGACAACGCATATTATGATGTTTGCCCACCGTAATAGTTTCGACTTTCATTTCTTTAATGCCCGGTAGTTTTTCTGCTACGGGTACTTCAGCATACAGGTCTTTCCGACCCTTATGTCATTCAGGTCTATTGCCTAAATAACTCGAATTGTTAAAAGCGACAGTACGGTAATTCCTTTACGCCCAGCCAACTAACTATGTGGTTTGACAGAAGAAATTCCGACTCAGCGCAATTTTAGTTATCGCGGTTTCTGCCTGTATATCGTAGTACTCAACTCCTTAAATCCTGAATTTCCTGCAACCGGACGGGTTGGGATTTATTACATCTAAAATAAAGCTAATTTACTGATTTTTTTATCAGCGGGATAGCTTTGATTTTTTCCGGAAGAATCAGTTTCTCATGCGAGAAATTGAGGGCCTGCTATTACCTGAAATAAAGAGATGAAAAATGTCAGAATTAAAAATTGCCGTTAGCCGTCATTGCCCGGATTGTTTTTCTACACACCGTAATATTGTAAATGTTGATGAGAGTCGTTTCATCGACGTGGCTGCCATCGTGTTATCCATCGACGACATTGAACACGGAAAACTCGATGAAATCGACGCAACGGGTTACGGTATTCCCGTGTTTGTCGCGACTCATGACGAAGGGCGCGTACCGCCTGAGTATTTGCCGCGTATCTCTGGTGTATTCGAATATAATGAATCCCGTACTGCCTTCTATGGTCGCCAGTTGGAAACCGCAGCAAGCCACTACGAAACGCAGTTACGTCCGCCGTTTTTCCGCGCGCTGGTGGATTATGTCAACCAGGGCAACAGCGCATTTGACTGCCCGGGGCATCAGGGCGGCGAATTCTTCCGCCGTCATCCTGCCGGTAATCAGTTCGTGGAATACTTTGGCGAAACGCTCTTCCGCTCCGACCTATGCAACGCGGACGTGGCGATGGGCGATCTGCTGATTCACGAAGGCGCGCCTTGCATTGCGCAGCAACATGCGGCGAAAGTCTTCAACGCCGATAAGACCTACTTTGTGCTGAACGGGACCTCCTCCTCTAACAAAGTCGTACTCAACGCGCTGTTAACGCCGGGCGATCTGGTACTGTTTGACCGTAACAACCACAAATCTAACCACCACGGCGCATTATTGCAGGCGGGCGCAACGCCAGTTTATCTGGAAACCGCGCGTAACCCGTATGGTTTTATCGGCGGGATCGACGCTCACTGCTTCGAAGAAGATTACCTGCGCGAGCTGATTAGCGAAGTCGCGCCGCAGCGCGCCCGCGAAGCACGTCCATTCCGTCTGGCCGTCATCCAGTTAGGCACCTACGACGGTACCATTTATAACGCCCGTCAGGTCGTCGATAAAATTGGTCATCTGTGCGACTACATCCTGTTTGACTCCGCCTGGGTCGGCTATGAACAATTTATTCCGATGATGGCCGATTGTTCGCCGCTGCTGCTGGAACTGAACGAAAACGATCCGGGTATTCTGGTGACGCAGTCCGTTCATAAACAACAAGCCGGTTTCTCCCAGACCTCGCAGATCCATAAAAAAGATAGCCATATCAAAGGGCAATCGCGCTACGTTCCGCATAAGCGCATGAACAACGCCTTTATGATGCACGCCTCCACCAGCCCGTTCTATCCGCTGTTCGCCGCGCTGGACGTTAACGCCAAAATGCACGAAGGCGTCAGCGGTCGCAATATGTGGATGGATTGCGTGGTTAACGGCATCGATGCCCGTAAATTGATCCTCGAAAACTGTCATCACATCCGTCCGTTCGTACCGGAACTGATTGATGGTAAGCCGTGGCAGTCATACCCGACATCAGAGATCGCCAGCGATCTGCGCTTCTTCCACTTCGTTCCGGGAGAACACTGGCATGCGTTTGAAGGCTATGCCGAACATCAGTACTTTGTCGACCCTTGCAAACTGCTGCTCACCACACCGGGCATTAATGCAGCGAGCGGCGAATATGAAGACTTTGGCGTTCCTGCCACGATCCTCGCCAACTTCCTGCGCGAGAACGGCGTTGTGCCGGAAAAATGCGACCTCAACTCCATTCTGTTCCTGCTGACGCCGGCAGAAGACATGGCGAAGTTACAACAGCTTGTCGCCCTGCTGGCTCGTTTCGAAAAACTGCTGGAAGCTGATGCGCCGTTAGCGGAAGTATTACCGTCCATCTACAAACAGCATGAAGCGCGTTATGCCGGCTATACCCTGCGTCAGCTTTGCCAGGAGATGCACGATCTCTATGCGCGGCACAACGTGAAACAACTGCAAAAAGAGATGTTCCGTAAATCGCATTTCCCGAAAGTCAGTATGAATCCGCAAGAGGCCAACTATGCCTATCTGCGCGGCGAGGTCGAACTGGTTCGCCTGCCGGAAGCGGAAGGTCGTATCGCGGCTGAAGGCGCTCTGCCTTACCCGCCGGGAGTGCTGTGTGTAGTTCCGGGTGAAATCTGGGGCGGTTCTGTCCTGCGTTACTTCAGCGCCCTGGAAGAAGGGATCAACCTGCTGCCGGGCTTTGCGCCTGAACTGCAGGGCGTTTATATCGAAGAACACGACGGCCGTAAGCAGGTCTGGTGCTACGTCATTAAACCTCGTGACGCGCAGCGCTCCCTGCTGAAGGAGGAAAAATTATGAGTAAACCTAAATCCAATAAAATGGGTGTCGTGCAGCTCACAATTCTGACTATGGTCAACATGATGGGCTCCGGGATCATCATGCTACCGACCAAACTGTCTGAAGTCGGCACGATATCCATTATCTCCTGGCTGGTCACCGCCGTCGGCTCGATGGCGCTGGCCTGGGCGTTTGCGAAATGCGGTATGTTTAGCCGTAAATCCGGCGGCATGGGCGGTTACGCCGAATATGCCTTCGGTAAATCCGGCAACTTTATGGCGAACTATACCTACGGCGTCTCGCTGCTGATCGCCAACGTGGCTATCGCCATCTCTGCTGTCGGCTATGGCACCGAACTGTTCGGCGCCGCGCTGACGCCGCTCCAGATCGGCCTGGCGACTATCGCCGTATTGTGGGTTTGTACTATCGCAAACTTTGGCGGCGCGCGTATTACCGGACAGATCAGTAGCGTTACCGTTTGGGGCGTCATCATTCCGGTTGTCGGCCTGTGCATCATTGGCTGGTTCTGGTTTAGCCCCAGCATGTACGTAGCGTCATGGAACCCGCACCATGTTCCGTTCTTTAGCGCGGTCGGTTCTTCCATCGCCATGACGTTGTGGGCATTTCTTGGACTGGAATCCGCCTGCGCCAACGCAGACGTGGTCGAGAATCCGGAAAAGAACGTCCCCATTGCGGTACTGGGCGGTACGCTGGGCGCGGCGGTCATCTATATCGTTTCGACTAACGTGATTGCCGGGATTGTGCCGAACATGGATCTGGCGAACTCCACGGCGCCGTTTGGTCTGGCGTTTGCACAGATGTTCACGCCTGCGGTAGGTAAAGTGATCATGGCGCTGATGGTAATGTCCTGCTGCGGCTCGCTGCTGGGCTGGCAGTTCACTATCGCCCAGGTCTTTAAATCCTCCGCTGACGAAGGCTATTTCCCGAAAGTCTTCTCTCGTGTAACGAAAGTCGACGCGCCGGTACAGGGGATGCTGATTATTGTGATTATTCAGACTGGCCTGTCGCTGATGACCATTAGCCCGTCGCTGAATAGTCAGTTTAACGTCCTGGTTAACCTGGCGGTGGTGACGAACATTATTCCGTATATTCTGTCGATGGCCGCGCTGGTTATCATTCAGAAAATGGCGAATGTGCCGTCATCAAAAGCGAAAGTCGCTAACTTCGTGGCCTTCGTTGGCGCCATGTATAGCTTCTACGCGCTATATTCCTCCGGTGAAGAAGCCATGCTGTACGGCTCAATTGTGACCTTCCTCGGCTGGACGTTATACGGCCTGGTCTCACCGCGTTTTGAATTGAAAAATAAACACGGCTGATGGCGCGCCCGGGCTGCGGTAACGGTAGTCCGGGCATTTTCACTCTTTGAATAAGATAATAGAAATGAGTAATCCAGAACGGGAAGTCACTGATATAGCAGAAATACTGGCTATTCTCAGTAAACACGAAGTGTGTCGGATAGGGTTTAACGACAATCTCTGTCCGTATGTTGTCCCCGTAAATTTTGGCTACGAGTATCAGAACGGACGCTGGATATTTTATTTTCACGGCGCACGCACCGGGAAAAAGATGCGTCTGTTACGTAAGAACCCGGCAGTATGCATTGAAATGGACGGCGACCATGCATTACTACGTGCCGATGACCCCTGTGATTATAGCTACGCCTACACCAGCGTTTTCGCCACCGGACTGGCATCGATATTGCAAACACGCGAGGAGATGCGCTACGGCCTGGACGTCATTATGCGCCAGACCGATCCGGGAAAAACCTTCAATTATCGGGAAGATATGATGAAAGCGGTTTGCGTGGTGCGTATCGAATGCGACGCCCTCACCTGCCGCCGACATCTGGCGACTCAGAGCGAATAAGTCAGATATCACAAGCGCCTTATCCGGCCTGGAGGCGGTTTACAGGCCTGATAAGCGCAGCGCCGTTAATACAAAAAAGGAGCCGTAAGGCTCCTTTTTCTTCCATATCGCCCATCAGGCGTTTTTCAATACTTCGCTAACGATTTCAACGGCTTCTTTCTCAATCTGCTTGCGATGCTCTTCCCCCAGGAAGCTTTCGCAATAGATCTTGTAAGCATCTTCCGTACCGGATGGACGCGCGGCGAACCAGCCGTTATCGGTCATTACCTTCAGGCCGCCAATCGATGCGCCATTACCCGGCGCTGCGGTAAGACGCGCGGTAATCGGGTCACCTGCCAGCGTGCTGGCGCTCACCATTTCCGGAGACAGTTTAGACAATGCCGCTTTCTGGGCCGAGGTCGCTGCCGCCTGCAGACGGTTATAGCTCGGCGCGCCAAAACGCGCTGCCAGTTCATTGTAATGCTCTTGCGGGTTTTTCCCGGTAACGGCGGTGATTTCCGCCGCCAGCAGGCACATGATGATACCGTCTTTATCGGTAGACCACGGCGTACCGTCGAAACGCAGGAACGAAGCGCCCGCGCTCTCTTCCCCGCCGAAACCAAAGCTGCCGTCGAACAAACCGTCAACAAACCATTTGAAGCCTACCGGCACTTCCACCAGCTTGCGTCCCAAGTCATTCACCACGCGGTCAATCATCGCGGAAGAGACCAGCGTTTTACCGACAGCCACGTCTTTGCCCCACAGCGGACGATGCTGGAACAGATAGTTAATGGCGACCGCCAGATAATGGTTCGGGTTCATCAGCCCTGCAGGCGTCACGATGCCATGACGGTCGTAGTCCGGGTCGTTGGCGAAGGCCAGGTCAAACTTGTCACGCAGCGCCAGCAAACCCGCCATCGCGCATTCGGAGGAGCAATCCATACGGATCGCGCCATCTTTATCAAGGTGCATAAAGCGGAAGGTTTGATCAACCTGATCGTTGACTAACGTCAGGTTAAGTTTGTAATGCTCAGCGATACGTTTCCAGTATTCAATACCGGAGCCGCCCAGCGGATCGACACCCAGCGTCAGACCGGCTTTCTGAATCGCCGCCATATCAACGATATCCGCCAGCCCTTCGACAAATGGCTGTACCAGATCTACCGCTTTAACGTGGCCCGAGGCCATTGCCGCATCCAGAGAGATGCGCTTAACGCCTTGCAGGCCGCCCGCCAGCAGCGCATTGGCGCGATCTTCTACCACTTTAGTGACGTTGGTATCCGCCGGGCCGCCATTGGGCGGATTATATTTAATACCGCCATCTTCCGGCGGGTTGTGCGACGGCGTAATGACAATACCATCAGCCAGCGGGCCGCCTTTTTTGTTATGGACCAGGATAGCATTTGACACGGCAGGCGTTGGCGTGAAGCCATTATTTTCCTGCACGATAACGTCTACGCCGTTTGCCGCCAGCACTTCCAGCACGGAAATGAAGGCCGGTTCCGAGAGCGCATGGGTGTCTTTCCCCACATAGCAGGGGCCGGTAATGCCATTTTTCGCCCGCTCTTCAGCAATCGCCTGGGCGATCGCCAGAATATGCGGTTCGTTGAAACTGTGACGACCTGCGCTACCGCGATGGCCGGAAGTGCCAAATTTCACGGCATGTTCTGCATTCCCTGCCTCCGGTTTCAGTACATAATACTGCGCCGTCAGTTGGGCGACGTTAATCAAATCACTCTGTTGCGCGGGTTGTCCTGCGCGGTTGTGGATTGCCATTGCCTGGTCCTTCTAATGCAAGGATTAAATTGTTCCGCAAACCTTTTCAATCAATTCCGCCGGGAATTGCATTGACTGCATGATGTGTTCGATCATGCTGCATTTACGGCCGGTGTTGGTGTTGGTGATCACCCAGTACGGCGTGCCGGGAACGTGCTTAGGTTTAGTTTGATTCCCATTTTTCAGCAGCGTTTGTTCATCCGCCGCAAAATAGACGCGCGTGCGGCCATGCAACGACTCCGTCGCCTCCGCAAACGCGTGGTGATCCAGTGAATAGAGTGTAGTCAGAATCAGCATAAAGCGGTTGACCGCTTTTTTCTGCTCGGCATATTCGTCAGACAACAACAGCTCACGCATCGCGCGAACTTTGTCTTTTACCGGGTTAACCGGTTTCGCTTCGGCAACGGGTTGCGCCGCAGGCGTCCCCTTCACCGCTGAAGCCGTTGGCTGTGTCGTGGCGGAAAACTTCAACATACGCCGTAAAATGTCGGATGCGCTCTCGCCGATATGCTTGGTGTGGCTGGCAATATAGCTATAGAGTTCATCATCAACTTCAATCGTTTTCATCTTAATCCAGTGCGATGTCTTTGCTGAATACAAGTCATTGGGATTATAGGAACAAATCCCAACAGCGGATAGCGTTAAGCCCGGCTGACAAAAAAACTCGGAGTAAACCTTAGAGGTTGCAGCCCAGTGGCAGAATGGTCAACATAATACCCTAACCCGACAGAGCGAAAAAAAGAACTTTGCCATGAAATTAAACATCCGAGCGCAATCTGCACAAAACCTGCACAATAATTCCCCCATCGTTCTCGTTCATGGCCTGTTTGGCAGCCTGGACAACCTCGGCGTACTGGCGCGCGATCTGGTGACCGATCACGACATTATTCAGGTCGATATGCGCAATCATGGTTTATCGCCGCGCGATCCGGTCATGGATTATCCGGCAATGGCCCAGGATCTTCTGGATACGCTTGACGCGCAGCAGATTGAAAAAGCGACGTTTATTGGTCATTCCATGGGCGGAAAAGCGGTAATGGCGCTGACGGCGCTGGCGCCCGATCGCATCGATCGTCTGGTCGCGATTGATATCGCCCCCGTGGATTATCACGTTCGCCGCCACGATCGCATTTTCGCGGCCATTAATGCCGTCAGCGAATCCGACGCGACATCCCGCCAACAGGCGGCAGGGATTATGCGCCAACACCTCAACGAAGAAGGCGTGATCCAGTTTCTGTTAAAATCCTGGGCTGAAGGCGAATGGCGTTTTAATGTTCCGGTATTATGGGAGCAGTATCCGCATATCGTCGGCTGGGAAACCATTCCGCCCTGGGAATATCCGGCGCTGTTTATTCCAGGCGGTAACTCGCCGTACGTGACCGAAGCGTACCGCGACGCGCTGCTGGCGCAATTCCCTTTGGCGCGCGCGCATGTGATCGCCGGCGCGGGCCACTGGGTACATGCTGAAAAACCAGAGGCGGTTCTGCGCGCCATCCGCCGTTATCTGCACGATAAACGCTAACTGATTAAAAACTCATCGCCTGTGCGCGATTACGCGCGCGGGCGTTGGCGTCGCTTCCTCGCTGATGTATGATGGCGCGCTATCCATCCGGGCATAAGCCTGGCTGATTGTTTCCCCCGAAGTCACCAAAATCATGGCCAAAGAACAAACGGACCGTACGACATTAGATCTGTTCGCGCACGAGCGTCGCCCGGGACGACCTAAAACGAATCCGCTTTCGCGCGATGAACAGTTACGCATCAACAAGCGCAACCAGTTAAAACGCGACAAAGTTCGTGGCCTCAAGCGTGTCGAATTAAAACTCAACGCACAAGCGGTTGACGCGCTGAATGAGCTGGCCGAAGCGCGCAACATTAGCCGCAGCGAGCTCATTGAAGAAATATTAATGAAGCAGCTTATGGCGCTGCGCGGCCAGGGTTTAGTCTGAAAATAAGTTTTGTTTCATATTTCGTGTAGCAGAGCGTGCAGTCCCGCGTGATTGCTGTTTCCGCATATCTGCCTGTTCTGCTATGATTGCCCTTATCCGTGGGCAATTCGCCACCACCATTTCAATAAGTTTCAAGAGGTTATTTTACTCATGGCAATCACTGGCATCTTTTTCGGCAGCGACACCGGTAATACCGAAAATATCGCAAAAATGATTCAAAAACAGCTTGGTAAAGACGTTGCCGATGTGCATGACATTGCAAAAAGCAGTAAAGAAGACCTGGAAGGGTATGACATTCTGCTGCTGGGCATCCCAACCTGGTACTATGGCGAAGCGCAATGTGACTGGGATGACTTCTTCCCGACTCTCGAAGAGATTGACTTTAACGGTAAGCTGGTGGCGCTGTTTGGCTGTGGCGATCAGGAAGACTACGCGGAATACTTCTGTGATGCGCTGGGCACGATTCGCGACATTATTGAGCCGCGCGGCGCCACGATTGTGGGTCACTGGCCAACCGCAGGCTATCATTTTGAAGCCTCTAAAGGTCTGGCTGACGACGATCATTTTGTCGGTCTGGCGATTGACGAAGACCGTCAGCCTGAACTGACCGCCGAGCGTGTTGAAAAATGGGTTAAGCAAATTTCGGCTGAATTGCACCTCGACGACATCCTCAACGCCTAATCTTATGCGGCGCAGCGTTATATCTGCGCCGCATCAATAGACAAGACCAATCAAAATAATTGCTACAAATTTGTAACTTTCGCACCCATCCCTGTACAATGTCCGGGTGTAATCAGGTGGCGCCAGAATTTGCAGGCAAAACCACAGTTTTATTAATATCTGCGAGAGACTTGCGGTTTTCATTTCGGCATGGCAGTCCTATAATGATACGCATTATCTTGAGTGCAATTTCTGTCACTTCTCTAATGAAGTGAATCGTTTAGCAACAGGACAGATTCCGCATGACTGACAACAATACCGCATTAAAGAAGGCTGGCCTGAAAGTAACGCTTCCTCGTTTAAAAATTCTGGAAGTTCTTCAGGAACCAGATAACCATCACGTCAGTGCGGAAGATTTATACAAACGCCTGATCGACATGGGTGAAGAAATCGGTCTGGCAACCGTATACCGTGTGCTGAACCAGTTTGACGATGCCGGTATCGTGACCCGCCATAATTTTGAAGGCGGTAAATCCGTTTTTGAACTGACGCAACAGCATCATCACGACCATCTTATCTGCCTTGATTGCGGAAAAGTGATTGAATTTAGTGATGACTCTATTGAAGCGCGCCAGCGTGAAATTGCGGCGAAACACGGTATTCGTTTAACTAATCACAGCCTCTATCTTTACGGCCACTGCGCTGAAGGCGACTGCCGCGAAGACGAGCACGCGCACGATGACGCGACTAAATAAGTGTAAATCTTTCGAAGAGCCAACCGCCCGGTTGGCTTTTTTATATCCTCCCCTTTCCTGCCGCTTGATGTTGATTTAATGTAAAAAACGCTATCGCATCTCAGGAGAGCAGGAATGGAGCTTCGCCAGTTACGCTATTTCGTGCGTATTATTGAAACCGGCAGTATGGGCAGCGCCGCACAGGATCTTGATATTGGCGTTTCAGCATTGAGTCAACAGATGTCCCGTCTGGAAAACGAGCTCGCCATCCGTCTGCTGCAGCGCACCTCGCGCGGCGTAACGCCAACCAACGCCGGGCTGGCCTTTTATTCACAGGCGCAACTCGCCCTGCGTCATGCCGACGACGCGATTCTCGCCGCCAGAGAAGCGCGCCTTTCCGGTCATGTGAGCGTAGGAATGGCCCCCAGTACCGCCTCCATACTGGGTATACCGTTTATCCATGCCATGCAGGAAAACTATGCCGATGTCCGACTGCATGTGGTGGAAAGCTTGTCCGGTAATCTGGAAAGAATGATCAATACCCGCCAGATTGATTTAGCCGTTGTCTTTCAAAAAGATAAAATCCTGCGCTGGAGCGCCAGACCGATCCTTGAAGAACAGCTTTTTCTGATTGGCTCCCATGCCCTGCTGGCGGCGCTTCCTGATAACCCGATCACACCTGAACAACTGGCAGGCATTCCGCTCATTATGCCAAGCCAGGGACATGGGCTGCGCGGCAGGCTGGACGCTGTCTGCCAGGAACATGCGCTTAACGTTGAAATCGTCGCGGAAATTGACGGCCTGGCGTTGTTGATGCGCGCCGTGCGCGACGGTCTTGGCGCCACGTTGCAGCCCGGCGCGGCGATTTCTCATCTGGATAACGACGCGCTACGCGTGATCGGCGTCCATAATCCGGTACTCAGCCGCCCCAATTTTTTAGTCAGCCTGTCGGATGATGAACTGACGCCCGCCGGCCTTGCCGCCAGAGTAGTCCTTACCAAAATTATGCGTCAGTTAGTCGACGCCGGTGAATGGCCAGGCGCAACCCTTTACGCTTACTAAACCCCTGTTTAGCGCTACCTGATAGCGCGCCGCTTATTTATCCGTATACATTTCAATTACAAATTTAACAAATAGTTAAATAGTACGGGAGTATAAGATGGTTGATGTACTGGTGATAGGCGGAGGCAATGCCGCATTATGCGCCGCCCTGACCGCACGGGAAGCGGGCGCATCGGTTCTGCTGCTGGAGGCTGCCCCGCGGGAATGGCGCGGCGGAAATTCTCAGCACACACGAAACCTGCGCTGTATGCATGATGCGCCGCAGGATGTGCTGGTAGAAAGCTATCCTGAAGAGGAATTCTGGCAGGATCTGTGGCGAGTCACCGACGGCAACACCAACGAGGCGCTGGCGCGGCTGGTCATTCGCACCTCTTCGCAATGCCGCGACTGGATGCGCAAACATGGCGTTAACTTTCAACCGCCGCTATCTGGGGCGCTCCACGTTGCGCGCACCAATGCGTTTTTTATGGGCGGCGGGAAAGCGCTCGTCAATGCCTATTACCGTAGCGCCGAACGGCTGGGCGTACAGATTCGCTATAACACGCCGGTTCACGCGCTTGAACTTCATGACGGCGAATTCGTGGCAGCGCTGGCGGGTAGCGAACGTATTACCGCCAAAGCCTGCGTATTAGCGGCTGGCGGTTTCGAATCAAACCGTGAATGGCTGCGGGAGGCCTGGGGAGAAAACGCCCGCGGCGAATGGCCCGCGGATAATTTCCTGATTCGCGGCACGCGTTTTAACCAGGGCGTATTACTCAAATTTATGATGGATGCCGGCGCGGATATCATTGGCGATCCGTCCCAGTCGCACTGCGTAGCGATTGATGCCAGGGCGCCGCTGTACGACGGCGGTATTTGTACTCGCGTGGATTGCGTATCGCTGGGTATTGTCGTGAATCGCGACGCCGAACGTTTTTATGATGAAGGCGAAGATTTCTGGCCGAAGCGTTACGCCATTTGGGGGCGGCTGGTGGCTCAACAGCCAGGACAAATTGGCTATTCGATTATTGACAGTAAAGCCATCGGCCACTTTATGCCGCCGGTTTTTCCTGGCGCGCAGGCCAATACGCTGGCTGAACTGGCCTGCCAGTTGGGGCTGGACGCGGAAAAATTTACCCATACCGTCACGCAGTATAACCAGGCCTGCCAACCCGGTCATTTTGATCATACCTTGCTTGATGACTGCGCCACCAAAAACCTGACGCCGGCGAAAACCCACTGGGCGCGCCCGCTTGATGCACCGCCCTACTACGGTTATGCGCTGCGACCCGGCATCACGTTTACCTACCTGGGTCTGAAAGTCAATGAACGTGCCGCGGTGCATTTTGCCGGTCATCCAAGCCGCAACCTGTTTGTTGCCGGCGAGATGATGGCAGGAAATGTTCTGGGCAAGGGGTATACCGCAGGCGTAGGCATGTCTATCGGCACAACCTTTGGCCGCATTGCGGGAATAGAAGCCGCCCGCGCGGCGCACAAGGAGGCGCAGCATGAAACAGCTTGAAAAATTAATCATTGAGGCCACCGTGCTTACCGAACCGGAAGCCGAGGTCGAACGCGTCATGCAAGTGTGTAACGCGTGTCGCTACTGCGAAGGTTTTTGCGCGGTATTTCCGGCGATGACCCAGCGGCTCGAATTCGGTAAAGCCGATATTCATTATCTGGCGAATTTATGTCATAACTGCGGCGCCTGCCTGCACGCGTGCCAGTATGCGCCGCCCCATGAATTTGCCATTAACGTGCCGAAAGCGATGGCGCAAGCCCGCCTGGAGACATATCAACAGTATGCCCAGCCCGCCGCTTTTGGCGCGTTATACCGCCGGGCGGGGATCACCGTCGCGCTGGCGCTGATAGTCGGTCTGACGCTCTTTTTATTACTGGCGATGGCGCTGAAAGGGTCGCTGATTCATCCGCCGCTGGCCGGTGACTTCTATCAAATTTTTCCGCATAGCCTGCTGGCATGGATGTTTGGCTCAGTTTTTGTGCTGGCAATCGGTTTGCTTATGGCGGGCGTAATCCGCTTCTGGCGTGAGATCTCGCCGGGTGTACCGCGTTCGGCGGAGATTGCGGAAGCGTCGCACAATGCGTTAACGCTGAAATATCTTGACGGCGGTCACGGCAAAGGCTGTAACGAAGCGGACGATGCGTTCACGCTGCTGCGCCGTCGCTTTCATCACTTTACCTTCTACGGTTTTATGCTCTGTTTTGCCGCCACGGTCGTGGCGACGGGCTATCACTACGTCGCCGGTTGGGAAGCGCCCTACCCGTTCTTTAGCCTGCCTGTCATGCTCGGCACGCTGGGCGGTATCGGTCTGCTTATCGGCCCGGCCGGGCTACTGTGGCTCAATCTGCGGCGGTCGCCGTTACATGGCGATGCGCGCCAGAAACCCATGGATCGCGGCTTTATTCTGCTGCTGTTCTTAACCAGCCTTACCGGGCTGGCGCTGCTGGCAGGCAGAGACACCAGCGGAATGGGCATACTGCTGGCGCTCCATTTAGGCGTGGTGATGGCGCTCTTTCTCACCCTTCCCTATGGAAAATTCGCCCACGGATTTTTCCGCTGCGCGGCCTTACTCAAATGGGCAGTTGAGAAGCGACGCGGAAAACATGCGGGGGATACAGGCAACTGACCCGCAACATCTTACCCATAAAACAATAAAGACAGTGGAGAGCAAACCCTATGGCACAACACACACCTGCAACATCGCGCGCCGGCACGTTCGGCGCAATACTGCGCGTGACAAGCGGCAATTTTCTTGAACAGTTTGATTTTTTCTTGTTCGGATTTTACGCCACCTATATCGCCAGAACGTTTTTTCCGGCGGAAAGCGAATTTGCCTCATTAATGTTGACCTTTGCCGTCTTTGGCTCCGGTTTTTTAATGCGCCCCGTCGGCGCGATTGTGCTTGGCGCCTATATTGACAGAATCGGACGCCGTAAAGGGCTGATGGTGACGCTGGCGATTATGGGCTGCGGTACGTTGCTCATCGCCCTCGTCCCCGGCTACCAAACGATCGGCCTGGCAGCGCCTGCGTTGGTGCTGTTGGGCCGGTTATTACAAGGATTTTCTGCGGGCGTTGAGTTAGGCGGCGTCTCAGTCTATCTGTCCGAAATCGCAACGCCAGGCAATAAAGGGTTTTATACCAGCTGGCAATCTGCCAGTCAGCAGGTCGCGATCGTTGTCGCCGCGTTGATTGGTTATAGCCTGAATATCACGCTGGGACACGACGCGATATCGGAGTGGGGCTGGCGAATTCCGTTCTTTATCGGCTGTATGATCATTCCGCTGATTTTTGTTTTACGTCGTTCATTACAAGAAACAGAAGCGTTTTTACAACGCAAGCATCGCCCCGACACCAGGGAAATTTTTGCAACTATCGCCAAAAACTGGCGCATTATTACAGCCGGAACGTTGCTGGTGGCGATGACCACCACAACGTTTTATTTTATCACCGTTTATACGCCGACCTATGGCAGAACCGTGCTTAATCTCAGCGCGCGGGACAGTTTGATCGTCACCATGTTAGTGGGGGTGTCCAATTTTATCTGGTTACCCATTGGCGGCGCGATTTCCGACCGGATTGGCCGTCGCGCCGTGTTAATGGGCATTACGTTGCTGGCGCTGATCACCACCTGGCCCGTCATGCAGTGGCTGACCGCCGCGCCCGACTTTACCCGCATGACGCTGGTACTGCTGTGGTTCTCTTTCTTTTTTGGCATGTATAACGGCGCAATGGTCGCTGCGTTAACCGAAGTGATGCCAGTCTATGTGCGTACCGTTGGTTTCTCGCTGGCCTTTAGCCTGGCGACGGCAATTTTTGGCGGCCTGACGCCGGCCATCTCTACCGCGCTGGTAAAGTTAACCGGCGATAAAAGCTCGCCCGGCTGGTGGCTGATGTGCGCAGCGTTATGTGGACTTGCCGCGACGGCGATGCTGTTTGTACGTCTGAGTCGCGGCTATATCGCAGCAGAAAATAAAGCCTGAAAAAACCACGGGCGGAAAACATTCGCCCGTGGGTGGCAAGGCAGGGTTTTATTGCACGTTATTATGACTGCGAATTTCCTGCCAGACCTTATCGCAGTCAGCCTTGACCGCCTGATCGTTACCCGTGCGCGTCGCCTGAATGCACTGCTGATAGTCCAGTACCCGCACGCTTTCTTCGTTAGCAAATTGCTGATGTTTACGCTCTTTTTTAAGGACATTCAGCACGCTTTGGCAGGCCTCTATCTTCTCAGGCGAGCCCTGTGCGGTATTGATACAGGCGCTGTACGCCTCTTTCAGCCGACTATCTTCTTCCGGCGCGGGTGATGACGCGCAGGCCGTCAAACCGGCGGTCATGCTGGCGATGAGTAAAATTTTTTTCATAGGTCGTTCCTCAACAGCGCGGCAGACCGGCAGCCTGCCGCATCTGACATCAGAAAATAGTGAATGGCGCAATAACGATAAATTTCACGTCACGCTCATCCTGGAAGATGTTGCCGTAACCACCGCCCCAGCTTGGAATATTGGAGTGGTTGTCATATTCGGTGAAGTGCAGTTTGAACATGGTGCCTTTGGCACGCCCCTCCTGCAGGGTATAGACCGCATCCAGACTGTATGAGGACTCTTCGATAGTGCGGTTTTTGTCGTAGTAAGCATCCGGGTTACTTTGCCAGGTTGCCGGTTTAGCATCCCAGGCGTAAACGTAAGACGCGCCCACAGCCCAGCCCGGCAGATTCCAGTTTTTCAGGTCATACATCGCGCCGAAGAAAACCGCCTTTTCACCGTTAGCGTTAAAGTCGGAGCGGTTATCCCACCAAATATCCAGACGACCGTTTGAAGAGGCGTAGGTTGGCGTCATACGTTGCAGAAAATAGCCCTGCTGACCGTCCGCTTTCACCCAGGTGCCTTCCAGACGCAGGTCAACCACTTCCGCGACTTTGTAGCCGAAGGTCAACGCCTGCAGCCAGGCCGTACCGTCGTAAATATCATTCACGCTGCGATCGTCTACTTTGTCGCGCGCGCCGTAGAACTGGTAACTGGTGGTGAACGGATTGCCGCCTAAATCAAATTTATAGCTGGCCTTTGCGAAATATTGATCGACATAGCCTTCGGACTGACCAAACGCCGCTTCCAGCACCAGATCATTTTTGAAGTCGTACTTCGCGCCGATGGAGTGGAGGTAGTCCACATTGGTTTTTTTATCCGCCTGATAAAACTTATCCATTTCGGTATGCCACGGCGCTTTATATTCGTTAGTCCACATGTAGGAAAAACTTAACGCGCCCGCATCGCCATAGTCAAAACTGGCGCCGGCCTCCGCACCCTGATAAGTACCCGGCATAAAACTCCAGTGCGGCGCTAACAGCGTCTGACCGGTAGGCTGAATATAACCGGCGCGCGCCCAGACCGGGCCATATTTAAATTTCGCTGCGGCTTTATAAAGACTGATACCGCTCTTATCGCCGGAATAGTCTTCGTCGTAGCCTTTATTCTTTTTCGAGAAGGCAATTTCGTTTGGATGACCGCTGTCGCCGTTTTCTGCCATTTCAATCGCGGTAAACGCCGCGATATCCAGACCGAACATATCCGCAGCGTAACCAGACTGAAAATCCAGGTTAGCGTTCCAGGTCGCATGAGAAAGGTTAGTTTTATATTTGTCGCCGTCGGTCACATCTTTGCGATCGCGTTCACGCTGCCAATAATAGATGCCGCCCGTTAACGTGGAGTCGTCGAAAAAGCCGGAGGCTTGCGCCTGCGGAACAACGATCCACCCCGACATTGCTGTGATACCGGCGATAGCCAGAGCCAGCGTACTACGTTTGCCACTAAACGTACGCATAAGTTAATCCTCTTTGACGTATAAATTGCTGCCGACAAAAGCGAACAGCGAAAAAATAAAAATAAAAAGTAGCGCTGAGAAACCTCATTTACTACGTTAAATAGACTATTTTTCGCGATGCGAATTATCAATCTCTTTCTGTAACCAGTATGTAATAATATGAGCAACCGCACATATTTAATTGCTTTCTGTTACATTCGACTGCTGGTGGGGGAAGCAGACCGCCAGAAAGAAAATTGACTTGTTTTCCATAGGCATGAAAATAATTGTCTCCTGTTGACCTGACGCTTATAACATTTAGATTAATAATCATTTATCAGATCAATAATTTTCAGAAAATAATTAATTAGCCTCGCAAAAAAGAGAATCGACTTAGAGCCTATCCCACCAGGCGTTATTGGCGCAGCCAGTTTGGACACGGACAGCGCGCAAAAACCGGAGCGTACACGTAGTACGTGAGGATTTTGAGCACTGCCCAGGTCCAAAATGGCAAGTAAAATAGCCCTAATGGGATAGGCTCTTGGAAATGCAGAGAAAAAACGCCGCAGAACGCGGCGTTGACAAGGTATTTTTACAGCATTCGCCTGTTGGCGCAGTGCTTATTCGCCCGCTTTCGCCCAGGTATCACGCAGGCCCACGGTGCGGTTAAAGACCAGCTTATCGGCCGTTGCATAGCGGCTGTCGAGGCAGAAGTAGCCTTCACGTTCAAACTGGAAAGCTTTCCCTGCTACCGCCGCTTTCAGCGACGGCTCGCCATAACCCTGCTTAATCACTAATGATTCGGGGTTGATAACGGACAGGAAGTCCTCCGCGGCGCCCGGATTCGGCACGCTGAACAGACGGTCGTAGAGACGAATTTCAATCGGCAGCGCATGTGCTGCGCTAACCCAGTGGATTACGCCTTTCACTTTACGCCCGTCAGCCGGATCTTTACTCAGCGTATCGGCATCATAGGTACAGAAGATGGTGGTGATATTCCCTTCGGCATCCTTCTCTACGCGCTCCGCTTTAATGACGTAGGCATTACGCAGACGCACTTCTTTGCCCATCACCAGACGCTTGTACTGCTTGTTCGCTTCTTCGCGGAAATCTGCGCGATCGATCCAGATCTCACCGCTAAACGGCACTTCACGGCTGCCCATCTCCGGTTTATTCGGATGGTTAGGCATGGTAACCATTTCGCTCTCACCCTGCGGGTAGTTTTCGATAACCAGTTTTACCGGATCGATTACCGCCATTGCGCGCGGCGCGTTTTCGTTCAGATCTTCGCGAATGCAGGATTCCAGCGACGCCATCTCAATGGTGTTGTCCTGCTTGGTGACGCCGATGCGTTTGCAGAACTCACGAATAGAAGCTGCGGTATAGCCGCGACGGCGCAGACCGGAAATAGTCGGCATACGCGGATCATCCCAACCTTCGACGTGTTTGTCGGTCACCAGCAGATTCAGCTTACGCTTGGACATCACGGTGTATTCCAGATTCAGCCGCGAGAATTCGTACTGGCGCGGGTGAACCGGAATGGTGATGTTGTCCAGCACCCAGTCGTACAGACGACGGTTATCCTGGAACTCCAGCGTACACAGCGAATGAGTAATGCCTTCCAGCGCATCGCTGATGCAGTGAGTAAAGTCGTACATCGGGTAGATGCACCACTTGTTGCCGGTCTGATGATGCTCGGCGAATTTAATGCGATACAGCACCGGATCGCGCATCACGATAAACGGCGACGCCATGTCGATTTTAGCGCGCAGACAGGCTTTACCCTCTTCAAAACCGCCGGTACGCATTTTTTCAAATAGCGCGAGGTTCTCTTCGACGCTGCGATCGCGGAACGGGCTGTTTTTACCCGGCGCGGTCAGCGTACCGCGGTATTCGCGGATCTGCTCCGGCGTCAGCTCATCAACGTAGGCCAGGCCTTTATTGATTAGCTCGACCGCATAGGCGTGCAGTTGGTCAAAGTAATCGGAGGAGTAGCGAATATCGCCAGACCAGTGAAAGCCTAACCACTCGACGTCGTTTTTGATCGAATCAACGTACTCGATATCTTCTTTTACCGGGTTGGTATCATCGAAACGCAGGTTGCACTGGCCCTGATAATCTTGCGCGATGCCAAAGTTCAGGCAGATAGATTTCGCGTGGCCGATGTGCAGATAGCCATTCGGCTCCGGCGGAAAACGGGTATGGACAGTGGTATGTTTACCACTCGCCAGATCTTCATCAATAATCTGACGAATAAAGTTAGTCGGGCGGGCTTCAGCCTCACTCATCGTGGATTCCTCAAAGCGTAAACAACGTATAACGGCATATGATCTTATAAGCCGGACAGACTGACAACCTTTAGTTACTTAAAAAGTGGCTTTGCAGAAAATATTGGGGCTAATTGCGGTAAAAAAAAGCGGCGAAGGTTTCCCTCTGCCGCTTATGTTTTCTGTGATATCGCCGGATGGCGTCTTACGCCTTATCCGGCCAGGAAGCGATTATTTGCTCTTGATCTCGTACAGTGGCGTTTGACCCGCTACCACGTGACCATCCGCTTTGATGACCAGAGCGCTGAAGTCATCGCTGTTGCTGCAAACAACCGGGCTTATCATGGAGCGCGCGTTGGAATTCAGGAAGTCCAGATCCAGTTCCAGAACCGGCTGACCCGCCGTGACTTCCGCACCCTCTTCTACCAGACGCTTGAAGCCCTGACCGTTCAGCGCGACGGTATCGATACCCATATGGACAACGATCTCCGCGCCTTTTTCGGTTTCCAGACAGAACGCGTGGTTAGTGTTGAAGATTTTCACGATAGTACCCGCCGCCGGAGAAACCACGGTTTTATCGGTGGGTTTCACCGCCACGCCGTCGCCGACCGCTTTGCTGGCGAAAGCTTCATCCGGTACCTGATCCAGCGCCACTACCTCACCGGTAATCGGAGAGACCAGTTCAGCGATAGTCACCGCATTCGGCACCGCCTGGGGTTTGGCCGCCGGAGCAGGTGTCGCAACGTGAGCCGCATCAGCAGACGCTGCCGCGACCGGCCCCCGCGCCACCACTTTCTTCATTTCATCGCCAATCGATTCCGCTTTCGCGCCGACAATAACCTGAATGGTCTGTTTGTTCAGTTTCACCACGCCGGAAGCGCCGAGGCGTTTGCAGGCCGCATCGTTGACGCGAGCAGCGTCGTTCACGGTCAGGCGCAGACGGGTAATACACGCATCGATCGCTTTCAGGTTGTCCGTACCGCCAACCGCAGCAATATAGCTGGTCGCCAGTTGCGTTAACCCTTCTTCGGTGTTGCTGTTGGCTTCTTCCGTTACCATCTCATCAACTTTATCTTCGCGGCCCGGCGTTTTCAGGTTAAACATACGAATAACCGCGCTGAACAGCAGGAAGTAGATGATAAAGAATACAACGCCCATCACCAGCAACATCCAGACGTTATTGCTGGCCGCAGGCAGGTTATACATCAGAACATAGTCGATCGCGCCTGCCGAGAAAGAGAAGCCCGCATGGATACCCAGCAACGTCGCGACGAACAGGCTGATACCGGTCAAAATGGCGTGCAGGAGGTACAGCAGCGGCGCCAGGAACATAAACAGGAATTCCAGCGGCTCGGTTACGCCGGTCAGAAACGCGGTGATCGCGACAGACAGCAGCATACCGCCCACCATCGGACGACGTTCTTTCGGCGCGGCGAAATACATCGCCAGAGCGGCGCCCGGCAGACCAAACATCATGATCGGGAAGAAGCCGGACATAAACATCCCCGCCGTGCCGTCGCCAGCATAGAAGCGGTTGATATCGCCGTGGAATACAGTGCCTGCGGCATTGGTGAATTCGCCAATCTGGAACCAGGCGATGGTGTTCAGTACCTGATGCAGACCGGTGGGGATCAGCAGACGGTTGATGAAGCCAAAGATACCGGAACCCAGCGCGCCTGCGGAAACGATCCATTCACCGCCCGCATGGATGCCATGCTGTACCGGCGGCCAGACGTAACCGAAAATAGCGGCCAGCACCAGACAGAAAAAGCCCGTTGCGATCGGCACAAAACGTTTTCCACCGAAGAAACTGAGAAAATCAGGCAGTTTGATACCAGACCAGCGATTATAAACCGCGCCGCCGACCAGACCAGTAATAATCCCCGCCAGCACGCCCATGTTGATTTCCGGGTTAATCGTCACCATCGCTTTGGTCATGACGAAGTAACCCACGGCTCCCGCCAGCGCTGCCGCGCCTGCGCTATCTTTAGACCAACTGGAGGCCACGCCGATAGCGAAAACCAGCGCCAGGTTATCGAAAATAGACCCGCCCGCTTGCGCGATAAACGGCATATTCAGCAAATCTGGTTGGCCGAATCGCAGCAACAACGCTGCCACCGGCAACACGGCGATAGGGAGCTGCAACGCCCTACCCAGCCGCTGGAAAAAACCTAAAATATTCATCTTATTCCCCCTACGAGACGCCGATATGGCTTCTTTGAAGCCGTTTTTTATTGTGCTGCAAACGTTAAAAACGTGATGTTCTGTAATCGAACGGTGAGATCATCTTCTGCAGAGTGTGTGGAAAATTAATTCGCCTCGCAAATTAAACGGGTGTTTTTTGTGATTATAATCACTAAATATCGTAATCACCCCCACCATCCACTGGCTAACACGGAAAACTTATTTTATGATTCAAAAAATCAGGACGGATTGAACACGAACCCTGGATATCCAGGTTACGCTTAATACGATCCGCCAAATTTTGACATTGATTATTGAGGTGAAGAATGAGACTGATCCCCCTGAGTACCGCAGAACAGGTTGGCAAATGGGCCGCTCGCCATATCGTTAACCGTATTAATGCGTTCAAACCGACAGCCGATCGTCCGTTTGTCCTTGGACTGCCTACCGGCGGCACGCCGCTAACGGCGTACAAAGCGCTGGTTGAGATGCACAAAGCGGGCGAGGTCAGCTTTAAGCATGTGGTCACCTTTAATATGGACGAATATGTTGGCCTGCCGAAAGAGCACCCGGAAAGCTACCACAGCTTTATGCATCGTAACTTTTTCGATCACGTTGATATTCCAGCAGAAAACATCAATCTTCTCAACGGTAACGCACCGGATATCGATGCAGAATGCCGTCAATATGAAGAAAAAATTCGTTCTTACGGTAAAATCCATCTGTTTATGGGCGGCGTCGGCAACGACGGTCACATCGCCTTTAACGAACCGGCGTCTTCCCTGGCTTCCCGTACCCGTATCAAAACGTTAACCCATGATACTCGCGTAGCGAACTCCCGCTTCTTTGACGGCGACGTAAACCAGGTGCCGAAATACGCGCTGACGGTAGGCGTAGGCACGCTGCTGGATGCGGAAGAAGTGATGATTCTGGTGCTGGGCCATCAGAAAGCCCAGGCGCTGCAGGCGGCGGTTGAAGGCAACGTTAACCACATGTGGACCATTAGCTGCCTGCAACTCCATCCGAAAGCGGTTGTGATATGCGATGAGCCTTCCACAATGGAACTTAAAGTTAAAACATTGAAATATTTCAATGAATTAGAAGCAGAGAATATTAAAGGTCTGTAATGTTGTCTCCGCCCCGCCAGTCAATGCGGGGCGGTAAATTTTTGATATCGGGGGTCGGAATGTATGCTTTAACCCAGGGCCGGATCTTTACCGGTCACGAAATTCTTGATGACCATGCGCTTGTTGTCGCTAATGGCCTGATTGACCGCGTTTGTCCGATGGCTGAACTGCCGCCGGGAATAGAACAACGCTCATTGAATGGGGCCATTCTCTCCCCCGGTTTTATTGATGTGCAGCTAAACGGCTGCGGCGGCGTGCAGTTTAACGATACCGCAGAAGCCGTCAGCGTTGAAACGCTGGAAATTATGCAGAAAGCCAATGAAAAATCGGGCTGTACTAACTTTCTGCCAACGCTTATCACTACCAGCGACGAATTGATGAAACAGGGCATTCGCGTCATGCGCGAATACCTGGAAAAACATCCGCACCAGGCGCTGGGTCTCCACCTGGAAGGCCCCTGGCTTAATTTGGTAAAAAAAGGCACCCATAATCCTGATTTCGTACGTAAACCAGACGCTGCGCTGGTTGATTTCTTGTGCGATAATGCCGACGTCATCACCAAAGTTACACTCGCGCCGGAAATGGTGCCTGCTGACGTAATCGCTAAACTGGCGAATGCGGGCATTGTGGTTTCCGCAGGCCACTCCAACGCGACGTTAAAAGAGGCAAAAGCGGGCTTCCGCGCCGGGATTACCTTTGCGACTCACCTGTTTAACGCGATGCCGTACATTACAGGGCGTGAGCCGGGCCTTGCTGGCGCCGTTCTGGACGAAGCGGATATTTATTGCGGCGTTATCGCCGATGGTCTGCATGTCGACTACGCCAACATTCGCAATGCCAAACGCCTTAAAGGCGACAAACTTTGTCTGGTGACAGACGCCACCGCACCGGCGGGGGCCAATATTGAGCAGTTCATTTTCGCAGGTAAAACAATATACTACCGCAATGGACTGTGTGTGGATGAAAACGGTACGTTGAGCGGTTCGTCCTTAACCATGATTGAAGGCGTACGCAACTTGGTCGCGCATTGCGGCATCGCGCTGGATGAAGTGCTGCGCATGGCAACGCTCTATCCGGCTCGCGCTATCGGCGTTGATAAACATCTCGGTAGCATTGCGCCGGGTAAAGTCGCCAACCTGACCGCGTTCACCCACGATTTTAAAATTATCAAGACCATCGTTAATGGTGACGAGGTCGTTGACTTGAGTAAGTGAGAATATGACACCAGGCGGACAAGCTCAGATAGGTAACGTTGATCTCGTAAAACAGCTTAACAGCGCGGCCGTTTACCGCCTGATTGACCAGCATGGTCCTATCTCGCGCATACAAATTGCCGAGCAAAGCCAGCTTGCTCCCGCCAGCGTAACGAAAATTACGCGTCAACTCATTGAACGCGGGCTGATCAAAGAAGTCGATCAGCAGGCCTCGACCGGAGGCCGCCGCGCTATCTCTATCGTCACGGAAACCCGTAACTTCCATGCCATTGGCGTTCGCCTGGGCCGTCATGACACCACTTTAACGCTCTACGATCTGAGCAGTAAAGTGGTCGCTGAGGAGCATTATCCGCTGCCGGAGCGCACCCAGGAGACGCTGGAACATGCGCTGCTCAACACCATCGCCGTCTTTATTGATAGCTGTCAGCGTAAAATTCGTGAATTGATCGCTATCTCGGTGATCCTGCCAGGGCTTGTCGATCCGGAAAGCGGCGTGATTCGTTACATGCCGCACATTCAGGTTGAAAACTGGGGACTGGTCGAAGCGCTGGAAAAACGGTTTCACGTTACCTGTTTCGTGGGACACGATATCCGTAGCCTGGCGCTGGCGGAACACTACTTCGGCGCCAGTCAGGATTGCGAGGACTCGATTCTGGTGCGCGTTCATCGTGGTACAGGCGCCGGGATTATCTCCAACGGACGCATCTTCATTGGCCGTAACGGCAACGTCGGCGAAATTGGGCATATTCAGGTGGAGCCGTTGGGCGAGCGCTGCCACTGCGGTAATTTCGGCTGTCTGGAAACCATTGCCGCCAATGCGGCGATTGAACAACGGGTGCTGAATTTGCTTAAACAAGGGTATCAAAGCCGTGTTCCGCTTGACGACTGCACGATTAAAACCATCTGTAAGGCGGCAAACCGGGGCGACAGCCTGGCCTCGGAAGTCATTGAGCATGTTGGTCGCCATTTGGGCAAAACGATCGCCATTGCTATCAACCTGTTTAATCCGCAAAAAATCGTCATTGCCGGCGAGATCATTGAAGCCGATAAAGTCCTGTTGCCCGCTATCGAAAGCTGTATCAATACGCAGGCGTTAAAGGCCTTTCGCAAAAATTTGCCGGTGGTACGCTCCACGCTGGATCACCGTTCTGCTATCGGCGCATTTGCCTTAGTTAAACGCGCCATGCTCAACGGAACATTGCTGCAACGTTTGCTGGAAAGTTGATGCGCTCTTATAGTATCGGATTATTCACAAATTCCCTGGGTAGTTCATGACCATCAAGAATGTAATCTGCGATATCGACGGCGTGCTGATGCACGACAACGTAGCCGTACCCGGTGCGGCGGAATTTCTGACGGGGATTCTGGAAAAAGGTCTGCCGCTGGTGCTGCTGACCAATTACCCGTCGCAAACCGGCCAGGATCTGGCGAACCGTTTTGCTACCGCTGGCGTTAACGTGCCGGACAGCGTGTTTTATACGTCAGCAATGGCGACAGCCGATTTTCTGCGCCGTCAGGAAGGTAAGAAAGCGTATGTCGTGGGCGAAGGCGCGCTTATTCACGAGCTCTATAAAGCGGGTTTTACTATTACCGATGTGAACCCTGATTTTGTCATCGTTGGAGAGACCCGCTCCTACAACTGGGACATGATGCATAAAGCGGCATTTTTCGTCGCCAATGGCGCGCGCTTTATCGCCACCAACCCGGATACCCACGGTCGCGGCTTTTATCCGGCCTGCGGCGCGCTGTGCGCAGGCATTGAAAAAATTTCCGGCCGGAAGCCGTTTTATGTCGGCAAACCCAGCCCGTGGATCATCCGCGCGGCGTTGAACAAAATGCAGGCGCACTCGGAAGAGACCGTTATTGTCGGCGATAACCTGCGCACCGACATTCTGGCGGGGTTCCAGGCCGGTCTGGAGACCATTCTGGTGCTTTCAGGCGTATCAACAATCAATGATATTGACAGTATGCCGTTCCGCCCAAGCTGGATTTACCCTTCCGTCGCCGAGATCGACGTTATCTAAACCTGTCCCCTGCCTGATGACGCATAGCTTTCAGGCCTACGGTTCGAACAACATTGTAGGTCTGATAAGCGAAACGCCATCAGGAAAAACATAATTCAATTAATCCACGATAAAACTGAAGATCCATCAATAAATCCGCGCAATACGTAATCATTTTTCACTAATCAACAATGACGATTGCATTTTTCATTTTTCAGACCGTAATCCCCTTGCGCCTTCCACGCCTTTGCGGCATTTTTTAGTCAAGCAAACACAAAAAGTACGACGCAACAGATTAACGGAGAAGGCTATGTGTTCTATTTTCGGCGTATTCGATATCAAAACAGATGCAGCGGAACTGCGTAAAAAAGCCCTTGAACTGTCACGCCTGATGCGCCATCGCGGCCCGGACTGGTCCGGCATCTACGCTTGCGATAACGCGATTCTCGCACATGAACGCTTGTCGATTGTTGATGTTAACGCCGGCGCCCAGCCCCTGTATAACGCCAGAAAAACCCACGTACTGGCGGTGAACGGTGAAATTTATAACCATCAGACGTTACGCGCGGAGTATGGCGATCGTTACGCGTTCCAGACAGGCTCCGACTGCGAAGTTATCCTCGCGCTGTATCAGGAAAAAGGGCCGGATTTCCTTGACGATTTACAGGGGATGTTCGCCTTCGCCCTGTATGACAGCGAAAAAGACGCTTATCTGATTGGTCGTGACCATATCGGTATTATTCCGCTCTATATGGGCTATGACGAATTCGGCAACTTCTACGTAGCGTCAGAAATGAAAGCGCTGACCCCGGTCTGCCGCACCATTAAAGAGTTCCCGGCGGGCAGCTACCTGTGGAGCAAAGACGGCGAAATTCGTCAGTACTATCAGCGCGACTGGTTTGAGTTCGATGCGGTAAAAGACAACGTTACCGACAAAAATGAGCTGCGCCAGGCGCTGGAAGAATCCGTGAAAAGCCACCTGATGTCCGACGTCCCTTATGGCGTGCTGCTCTCCGGCGGTCTGGACTCGTCGGTTATTTCGGCAATCACCAAAAAATTCGCCGCCCGTCGCGTCGAAGATCAGGAGCGCTCCGAAGCCTGGTGGCCACAGTTGCACTCTTTTGCGGTCGGTCTGGAAGGTTCGCCTGACCTGAAGGCGGCCCAGGAAGTGGCTAACCACCTCGGCACCGTGCACCATGAAATTCACTTCACCGTGCAGGAAGGCCTTGATGCCATTCGTGATGTTATCTATCACATTGAAACCTATGACGTGACCACTATCCGCGCCTCAACGCCAATGTATCTGATGTCGCGTAAGATCAAAGCGATGGGCATCAAAATGGTGCTCTCCGGCGAAGGTTCCGATGAGGTGTTTGGCGGCTACCTGTACTTCCATAAAGCGCCGAACGCCAAAGAGTTACATGAAGAGACGGTCCGTAAGCTACAGGCGCTGCATATGTATGACTGCGCCCGCGCCAACAAAGCGATGTCCGCCTGGGGCGTGGAAGCGCGCGTACCGTTCCTGGATAAAAAATTCCTCGACGTGGCGATGCGTATCAACCCACAGGATAAAATGTGCGGTAACGGCAAGATGGAAAAACACGTGCTGCGCGAGTGCTTCGAGTCTTATCTGCCCGCAAGCGTCGCGTGGCGTCAGAAAGAGCAGTTCTCTGACGGCGTAGGCTACAGCTGGATTGATACGCTGAAAGAGGTGGCGGCGAAACAGATTTCCGATCAACAACTGGAAACCGCCCGCTTCCGCTTTCCATACAACACGCCGTCGTCTAAAGAGGCGTACTTGTACCGGGAAATTTTTGAAGAATTGTTCCCGGTGCCGAGCGCGGCGGAATGCGTACCCGGCGGCCCGTCCGTGGCCTGCTCTTCCGCCAAAGCCATTGAGTGGGATGAAGCATTCAAAACGATGGATGACCCGTCAGGCCGCGCGGTCGGCGTGCATCAGTCGGCGTACCAGTAAATTAACGATGACGAAAGAGCCCTTAGGGGCTCTTTTTTTATAGCAAACCACTTTCGGAAAAACGATTAATAACCAATAATTGCCGAATATTGCGCCACGCTGTTCGCAACCTAACCAAACAGACACTTTCCGACGTTTTTCGATGAAAAAGAGGTTGACGCTTCAAGGCTCAATACGCATAATGCGCCCCGCAACGCCGATAAGGTAACGCGAAAAAAGATGGCTACGTAGCTCAGTTGGTTAGAGCACATCACTCATAATGATGGGGTCACAGGTTCGAATCCCGTCGTAGCCACCATCTTTTTTGCGGGAGTGGCGAAATTGGTAGACGCACCAGATTTAGGTTCTGGCGCCGCAAGGTGTGCGAGTTCAAGTCTCGCCTCCCGCACCATTCACCGATAAGCGTTGTACGGATGGGGTATCGCCAAGCGGTAAGGCACCGGTTTTTGATACCGGCATTCCCTGGTTCGAATCCAGGTACCCCAGCCATATTTCTTCGAGTTTGCGGTTCACCGCGACGGTATTGGGGTATCGCCAAGCGGTAAGGCACCGGTTTTTGATACCGGCATTCCCTGGTTCGAATCCAGGTACCCCAGCCATCGAAGAAATCATCTGGCTACGTAGCTCAGTTGGTTAGAGCACATCACTCATAATGATGGGGTCACAGGTTCGAATCCCGTCGTAGCCACCATATTCAGAACGCGTCGAGGTATTCGACCGGTTCGAAAATAATTTGTTGGGGTATCGCCAAGCGGTAAGGCACCGGATTCTGATTCCGGCATTCCGAGGTTCGAATCCTCGTACCCCAGCCAGTTTTAAAGACGCTCTGCTAATGAGCGCAAGAAGTACGACAATTGGGGTATCGCCAAGCGGTAAGGCACCGGATTCTGATTCCGGCATTCCGAGGTTCGAATCCTCGTACCCCAGCCACCTTTAAAAAGCTCGCTTCGGCGAGCTTTTTGCTTTTCTGCGTTTATAAATTCCGAAAGAGGTTTCCCCCTCAATGCCCTGCTATCAGTAAAACGCTATGATAAAGCCTTACAGGGATCGTTCGGTAACCTCACAATGAATTACCAGTTTTGTTGGTATCTCTTTTTGCGGCCATTAACATTTTTTATGGTCGTCTTGCTCTGCGCTTTCACCTTCATTGATATCACGGCCAGCGCCGCCCGGTTGATTATTTTGGGTCTGGTTTACCCCGTGGCAGTGTCAATGAGGCTACATATACTGCACCAGAAAAAGGCGGTCATGCTACGCCAGAATAGTGCGGAATGGATAGTGTATCTGCCAGGGATCCCTGTGCAAGAAAAACAAAGCGCGCTGATTAATGTCGCGTTTTCCTCGAAAACGGCGCTGCGTGGATTCTATATTCGCGCCCTGTCCAGCAAAGTCATTCTTCACATCATCACTTTTTATATTCTGTGGTTTGATGTCCAACATGCAACACTGACGTGGTATCGGATTATCGCCGCATTAATCACCCTGGCGATTCTTGTAAAATCAATGAGTTCCACATTACTGATGCTACATAAAGTAGTACGTTGCCAATACAACGTATGCACAATTGAAATGGCATCACCTTGGTATGAGTTTGATTTAAAAGGGAAATTAGGTTTATGTGCTTTATTTGCAGTAAAGTAAGATGTCAATACGCTTACCCGACCTGCAATTGAGCGTTTTTACAAACCGGGTAAGGCATTCAGCGGGTTACAACCCCAACGCATACTTCAGCGCCTGACGTTTTAGCACGCCTGCGCGCTGCGCCGCCATCAGCCCCATATTGCGTAAAATACGCAGCGGCGGCAATTCATTGCTGAACCCGGCATAAAACAGATCCATTCCACTTTGCATCATAAAATTATCTGCCATGCGCCGCGTCTGATAGCGTTTCAACACCGAATGGCTGGCCCAGGACTCGCCATAGCTACGGGCACTCGCCAGCACATCAATCAACGCATCAACATCCCGATACCCCAGGTTGACGCCCTGCCCGGCCAGCGGATGAATGGTATGCGCCGCGTCGCCTACCAGCGCCAGCCCCGGTTGTACATACTGCAACGCGTGACGACGGGTTAGCGGAAACGCGCCCGCCGCGACAGGCATCACCGCCCCCAGACGCGCCGGAAAGTGCTGGTTAATTTCCACCTGCAATTGCGTCATCGATAAACTCTGTAGCTGGCGAATACGTGCCGGAGCGTCATACCACACCAGCGACGCCCAATCGTCGAACAGCGGCAAAAAGGCGCGCGGCCCCGTTGGCGTAAACTGCTGCCAGGTGCTGTCGCCTGGCGCATTTTCACACTTAACGGTGGTAAGCATACACGACTGCGCATATTGCCAGGCATGAATGCCAATTCCCGCCATTTGCCGAACCTGCGAATTCGCGCCGTCGGCGCCAATCACTAACTTCGGCGTTACCCATTCGCCGTCGGCCAGTTCCAGCGCATAACCATCGTGGCGGCGGTGCAATGCCGCCAGTGAAGCCGGAACGCGCAGCGTCACGCCGGGGTGCGTTTCCAGCGCCTGCCACAGCGCCTGTTGCAGGACGTTGTTCTCTACCATATAGCCTAACAGCGGCAGCTTGAGTTCAGCGGCGTCGAACACCACATGGGCGTTTTCCCACTCCCAGGTCTCCAGTCGCCGATAAGGATGGCTACGCATCCCCTGCACCGCCTCCCAAACACCCAGCCCCTTGAGCAGCGCCACGGATGCCGCGCTAATGGCCGAAATCCGCACGTCAGGCTGGCTGTCAGCCACAAACGGCGCAGGCGCGGCATGTTCTATTACCATCACCGTAAACCCTTGCTGCGCCAGACCCAGCGCCAGCGCGCCGCCGACCATTCCCCCGCCGACAATGGCAATTTCCGTTGGTTGATTTGTCATGGTCATTCATCCTGTTACGTTTTAGACAAGTTTACAGGATTTTTTACCCATTAGGGCTGACGTCAGTCATACTGGTCACAACCGCGCCAAAGCATTACACTATGCGCCCTGCTTTTCAGCCACTATTTCGCAAGAGCAAGTCGATGACTAAAAAACTCCATATTAAAACCTGGGGCTGTCAGATGAACGAGTACGATTCATCGAAGATGGCCGATCTGCTGGACGCCACCCACGGCTATCAACTGACCGACGTGGCGGAAGAGGCGGATGTGCTGCTGTTGAATACCTGCTCAATCCGCGAGAAGGCTCAGGAAAAAGTCTTCCATCAATTAGGTCGCTGGAGACTGTTAAAAGAGAAAAATCCCGATCTGATTATCGGCGTCGGCGGCTGCGTGGCTTCCCAGGAAGGCGAGCACATTCGTCAACGCGCCCATTACGTCGACATTATTTTTGGTCCGCAAACCTTACACCGCCTGCCGGAGATGATTAACTCCGTGCGTGGCGACCGCAGCCCGGTGGTCGATATCAGCTTCCCGGAAATCGAGAAGTTCGACCGTTTGCCGGAACCGCGCGCCGAAGGCCCGACCGCTTTCGTTTCTATCATGGAAGGCTGCAATAAATATTGTACTTACTGCGTGGTACCGTATACCCGCGGTGAAGAAGTCAGCCGTCCCTCAGACGATATCCTGTTCGAAATCGCCCAGTTAGCGGCGCAGGGCGTGCGTGAGGTCAACCTGCTGGGCCAGAACGTTAACGCCTGGCGCGGAGAAAACTACGACGGCACCACCGGCACCTTTGCCGATCTGCTGCGTCTGGTTGCCGCCATCGACGGCATTGACCGTATTCGCTTTACCACCAGCCATCCGATTGAGTTCACCGACGATATTATCGAGGTGTACCGCGATACGCCGGAACTGGTCAGTTTCCTGCATCTGCCGGTACAGAGCGGTTCCGATCGCGTGTTGAATCTGATGGGGCGCACCCACACTGCGCTGGAATATAAAGCAATCATCCGTAAACTGCGCGCGGCGCGGCCGGACATTCAGATAAGCTCTGACTTTATCGTCGGTTTCCCAGGCGAAACTACCGATGATTTCGAAAAAACCATGAAGCTTATCGCCGACGTCAACTTTGATATGAGCTACAGCTTTATCTTCTCTGCGCGTCCGGGAACGCCGGCTGCCGATATGGTTGATGACGTACCGGAAGAAGAGAAAAAGCAGCGTCTGTATATTCTGCAAGAGCGTATCAATCAGCAGGCGATGGCATGGAGCCGCCGTATGCTCGGCACGACACAGCGCATTCTGGTGGAAGGCACGTCGCGTAAAAACATTATGGAACTGTCTGGCCGTACCGAAAACAATCGGGTGGTGAACTTTGAAGGCACGCCGGAGATGATTGGTAAGTTTGTCGATGTGGAAATTACTGACGTCTATCCGAACTCCCTGCGCGGAAAAGTGGTGCGTACCGAAGATGAAATGGGGCTGCGCGTCGCCGAAACGCCGGAGTCCGTCATTGCCCGTACCCGTAAAGAAAATGAGCTGGGCGTAGGATTCTACCAGCCTTAATCCTGCAGGAAAGGCAATAATGCCCGATGGCGCTACGCCTGTCGGGCTTCCTGGTCATGGCCTGTCGCCCGACGGGCCTTGCAATTTTCTCTCTTCATCCCCATCTTCATTGCAATGCTTGCGCCTTTTCCCTATGGCGTGAATAATTTCCTTAGATGCCGGTAAATGTTCAGCGTCCGGCGATACAGACACAAGAGGAACAGTTTGAATATAGACACTCGCGAAATTACCCTTGAGCCCGCAGACAACGCCCGTCTGTTGAGCCTTTGCGGGCCGTTTGATGACAATATTAAACAGCTCGAACGTCGTCTCGGTATTGAAATCAACCGCCGTGACAATCACTTTAAACTGACCGGTCGTCCGATTTGCGTGACCGCGGCGACAGATATTTTGCGAAGTCTGTATGTCGATACCGCACCGATGCGCGGTCAGACTCAGGATATCGAACCGGAACAAATTCATCTGGCGATCAAAGAAGCGCGGGTGCTGGAACAGAGCGCGGAAAGCGTGCCTGACTATGGCAAAGCGATCAATATCAAAACCAAGCGCGGCGTGATTAAACCGCGTACCCCGAACCAGGCGCAGTACATCGCCAATATTCTCGATCATGATATTACCTTTGGCGTCGGCCCGGCGGGTACCGGTAAAACTTATCTTGCGGTCGCCGCTGCGGTAGACGCCCTGGAGCGCCAGGAGATTCGCCGTATTCTACTGACCCGTCCGGCGGTGGAAGCGGGCGAAAAACTGGGCTTTCTGCCAGGCGATTTAAGTCAGAAGGTGGACCCGTACCTGCGTCCGCTGTATGACGCGCTGTTCGAAATGCTCGGCTTTGAAAAAGTCGAGAAGCTGATTGAGCGCAATGTGATTGAAGTCGCGCCGCTGGCCTATATGCGCGGACGCACATTAAACGACGCCTTTATCATTCTGGATGAAAGCCAGAACACCACTATCGAACAAATGAAGATGTTCCTGACGCGTATCGGCTTTAACTCGAAAGCGGTGATCACCGGCGACGTGACGCAGATTGACCTGCCACGCAACACCAAATCCGGCTTGCGTCATGCCATTGAAGTGCTGGCGGAAGTCGATGAAATCAGTTTCAACTTCTTCCACAGCGAAGACGTGGTGCGCCATCCGGTCGTTGCCCGCATTGTTAACGCCTATGAAGCCTGGGAAGAGGCCGAACAAAAACGCAAAGCGGCGTTGGCGGCAGAGCGTAAGCGTGAAGCCCAGGAGCAGGAACAGAAATGAGCCTGGTGATCCTCGATTTACAGTTGGCCTGTGAAAACCACGCGGGCCTGCCGGATGAAGCTCAGTTTCAACGCTGGCTGGACGGCGTTATTCCGCAGTTTCAGGAAGAGGCGGAAGTCACAATCCGTCTGGTGGATGAGGCCGAAAGCCACAACCTTAATTTGACGTACCGCGGGAAAGATAAACCCACTAATGTTCTCTCCTTCCCGTTTGAAGCGCCCCCCGGCATTGAAATGCCGCTACTGGGCGATCTGATTATTTGCCGTCAGGTCGTGGAGCAGGAAGCGCAGGAACAGAGCAAGCCGCTGGAGGCGCACTGGGCGCACATGGTCGTGCACGGTAGCCTGCATTTGCTGGGTTACGATCATATCGACGATGACGAAGCGGAAGAGATGGAGTCTCTCGAAACGGAGATTATGCTTGCTATGGGCTATGAGGATCCGTACATTGCCGAGAAGATTGCAGAATAGTAGCTTGCCGGATGGCGGCGCTTGCGCCTTATCCGGCCTACATTCATGCCTTTTGTAGGCCTGATAAGCGTAGCGCCATCAGGCAAAACATGCCGTCACAGCTGAGTATACGCATGACGAGCTTTGTATTAACTAACATGAGAACCCATACGACGCCATGAGCGACGACAATTCACACAGTAGTGACACAGTAAACAGTAAAAAGGGATTTTTTTCCCTGCTACTCAGCCAGCTTTTCCACGGTGAACCTAAAAACCGTGATGAGTTGCTGGCGCTGATCCGTGATTCCGGGCAGAACGAGCTTATCGATGAAGATACGCGCGATATGCTCGAAGGCGTAATGGACATCGCCGACCAGCGCGTTCGCGATATTATGATCCCGCGCTCCCAGATGATTACCCTGAAACGCAACCAGACGCTGGACGAATGTCTCGATGTTATCATCGAGTCCGCCCACTCGCGTTTTCCGGTGATCAGCGAAGATAAAGATCACATTGAAGGGATTCTGATGGCCAAAGATTTGCTGCCGTTTATGCGCAGCGATGCCGAAGCCTTCAGCATGGACAAAGTGTTACGCACCGCGGTTGTCGTACCGGAAAGCAAACGGGTTGACCGTATGCTCAAGGAATTCCGCTCCCAGCGCTACCATATGGCCATCGTTATCGATGAGTTTGGCGGCGTTTCCGGCCTTGTGACTATCGAAGACATCCTCGAACTGATTGTCGGTGAAATTGAAGATGAGTATGACGAAGAAGACGATATCGACTTCCGTCAGCTTAGCCGCCATACCTGGACGATTCGCGCGCTGGCGTCGATTGAAGACTTCAATGACGCTTTCGGCACCCACTTCAGCGATGAAGAGGTCGATACCATCGGCGGGCTGGTGATGCAGGCGTTCGGCCATTTACCGGCCCGCGGCGAAACCATTGACATTGATGGTTACCAGTTCAAAGTGGCGATGGCCGATAGTCGTCGTATTATTCAGGTGCATGTCAGGATCCCGGATGACTCGCCCCAGCCAAAACTGGACGAATAACAGCAATAGTGGACTAAAAATGGCATTTGCCTCGTTAATTGAACGCCAGCGTATTCGCCTGCTGCTGGCGTTATTATTCGGCGCCTGCGGAACACTGGCTTTCTCTCCGTATGACGTCTGGCCCGCAGCGATAGTGTCGCTTATCGGGCTGCAGGCCTTAACGTTCAATCGCCGCCCGCTCCAGTCTGCCGCCATCGGCTATTGCTGGGGACTCGGACTTTTCGGTAGCGGGATTAACTGGGTTTATGTCAGTATCGCGCAATTTGGCGGCATGCCGGGCCCGGTTAACGTTTTTCTGGTGGTGCTGCTTGCAGCTTATCTCTCGCTGTATACCGGACTGTTTGCCGGGATTTTGTCGCGCCTGTGGCCAAAAACCAACTGGCTGCGCGTCGCTATCGCCGCGCCTGCAGTATGGCAAATCACCGAATTTTTACGCGGCTGGGTGCTGACCGGCTTCCCCTGGCTGCAATTTGGCTATAGTCAGGTCGACGGCCCGCTAAAAGGCCTGGCGCCGGTAATGGGCGTCGAAGCGATCAACTTCCTGCTGATGATGGTCAGCGGCCTGTTAGCGCTGGCACTGGCGACGCGGAACTGGCGTCCGCTGGCTGTCGCCGTGATTCTGTTTGCTTTGCCCTTTCCGCTACGTTATATCCAGTGGTTTACGCTGGAACCGACCAAAGCGACCCAGGTATCGCTGGTGCAGGGCGATATTCCGCAGTCGCTGAAGTGGGACGAAAACCAGCTACTGAATACGCTAAAAATTTATCTCAACGAAACCCGCCCAGAGTTAGGCAAATCACAGATTATTATCTGGCCTGAGTCGGCGATTCCGGATCTCGAAATCAATCAGCAGCCTTTCCTTCGTTCGCTGGACGAGATGTTACGCGAAAAAAATAGCACGCTGATCACCGGTATTGTCGATGCGCGTCTCAATAAACAGAATCGATACGACACCTACAATACGATTATTACGTTGGGCAAGGATAATCCATACAGTTATGACTCGCCCAATCGCTACAATAAAAATCACCTTGTACCCTTTGGCGAGTTCGTTCCGCTGGAGTCTATCCTGCGTCCGCTGGCGCCGTTCTTCGATCTGCCCATGTCCTCCTTTAGCCGCGGCCCTTATATCCAGCCGCAGTTACATGCGCACGACTATAAGCTGACGGCGGCAATCTGTTATGAAATTATTCTTGGCGAACAGGTGCGGGATAACTTCCGCCCGGACACCGACTATCTGCTGACGATTTCTAACGACGCCTGGTTTGGTAAGTCCATTGGCCCGTGGCAACATTTCCAGATGGCGCGGATGCGTTCGCTGGAGCTGGCGCGTCCGTTACTGCGCAGTACTAATAACGGTATTACGGCAGTGATTGGCCCGCAGGGCGAAATCCAGGCGATGATCCCGCAGTTCACACGCCAGGTGCTAACTACCAAAGTCACGCCGACCACCGGCCTGACGCCGTACGCACGAACCGGCGACTGGACGGTGTGGTTGATTACCGTACTGTTCGGCTTTGGCGCGCTGGTGATGAGCCTGCGTCAACGCCGCAAATAAAACATTGCACTATCCAATGTAGGCCGGATAAGGCGTTACGCCGCCATCCGGCAGTTGTATCGCACCGTGCCTGATGGCGCTACGCTTATCAGGCCTACAACCTCTCACCGCCACCAAAATCTCATTCTGGCACGCCAATTGCTTAATATAATCAAGAGGCTGCACACTCCCTACCGGCGCAACCAGGTTGCACCACAACACAGCATCGGTAGCACCATTATTGTGCAAACTGCGATTTTTGCCTCTGAACGGTGCGGCGCACTTCGCAAAAATAAACAATATCGCAGCAAAATATTTACAACAAGCCACACTAAATGTTAACAAACACACATAACACTGCACGCGCAAGTTGCAGGCAATAACAACATCACAATAGCTATCAATGCGTCGACGGCGCAGATGATAAAGGAGTTGGATATGCAATTACGTAAGCTAACCACAGCAATGCTGGTCATGGGACTGTCTGCGGGCCTCGCGCACGCAGAAGATGGCGCGCCTGCCGCTGGTAGCACCCTGGACAAGATCGCTAAAAATGGCGTGATCGTCGTCGGGCATCGCGAATCTTCTGTGCCCTTTTCTTATTACGACAACCAGCAGAAAGTGGTCGGCTATTCCCAGGACTACTCCAACGCCATTGTGGAAGCGGTAAAAAAGAAACTTAACAAGCCCGATCTGCAGGTGAAGCTGATCCCGATCACCTCGCAAAACCGTATTCCGCTGTTGCAAAACGGAACCTTCGATTTTGAATGTGGTTCAACGACTAACAACCTTGAGCGCCAGAAACAGGCCGCCTTCTCCGATACGATTTTCGTCGTCGGGACGCGACTGCTGACTAAAAAAGGCGGCGATATTAAAGATTTCCCGGATCTGAAAGGCAAAGCGGTCGTCGTCACCTCCGGGACGACCTCTGAAATTCTGCTGCATAAGCTTAACGAAGAGCAAAAGATGGGGATGCGTATTATTAGCGCGAAAGACCACGGTGACTCGTTCCGCACCCTGGAAAGCGGTCGCGCCGTCGCCTTTATGATGGATGACGCGCTGCTGGCCGGCGAGCGCGCCAAAGCCAAGAAACCGGATAACTGGGAGATTGTCGGTAAACCGCAGTCCCAGGAAGCCTACGGCTGTATGCTGCGTAAAAACGACCCTGAGTTTAAAAAGCTGATGGACGATACCATCGCCCAGGCGCAAACCTCCGGCGAAGCGGAAAAGTGGTTTGATAAGTGGTTTAAAAATCCGATCCCACCGAAAAACCTGAACATGAATTTCGAATTGTCTGACGAGATGAAAGCCCTGTTCAAAGCACCGAATGATAAAGCGCTTAACTAACTAAAACTAAATGGGACGGGACTCCTGTCCTCTCGATTGTCGCTCAGCACGGACAGACTATAAGCCTGATGGTCGTTCCCCATCGGGCCTGAAGCCGCAAATCGCCGGGCAACAATCTTCGAGGGTAGCGCTGCTACCCTTTTTTTTCGGAGTAGATGTATGTCAATAGACTGGAACTGGGGTATTTTTTTACAGGAAGCCCCCTTCGGCAATACCACCTATCTCGGCTGGCTATGGAGTGGTTTTCAGGTCACCGTAGCCCTTTCGATTACCGCCTGGATTATCGCTTTCCTGGTAGGATCTATTTTCGGCATTTTACGTACCGTTCCCAACCGTTTCCTCTCCGGACTGGGCACGTTGTACGTAGAACTGTTCCGTAACGTGCCGCTGATCGTGCAATTCTTCACCTGGTACCTGGTGGTGCCTGAACTGTTGCCGGAAGATCTTGGCATGTGGTTTAAGGCGGAACTCGATCCCAATATTCAGTTTTTCCTCTCCTCAATGATCTGTCTGGGACTGTTTACCGCCGCCCGTGTTTGCGAACAGGTACGCGCTGCGATTCAGTCTTTGCCTCGCGGGCAGAAGAACGCGGCGCTGGCGATGGGGCTAACGCTGCCGCAGGCTTATCGCTATGTCCTGCTGCCGAATGCCTATCGCGTTATCGTGCCGCCAATGACGTCAGAGATGATGAACCTGGTGAAAAACTCGGCCATCGCGTCAACCATCGGTCTGGTGGATATGGCAGCGCAGGCAGGCAAACTGTTGGATTACTCGGCGCACGCCTGGGAATCCTTCACCGCCATTACGCTGGCCTATGTGCTGATTAACGCCGTTATCATGCTGGTCATGAGCCTGGTTGAACGCAAAGTCCGCCTGCCGGGCAACGTGGGGAGCAAATAATGTACGAATTTGACTGGAGTTCGATTATCCCCTCACTGCCTTACCTGCTGGCCGGGTTGGTCATCACGCTGAAGATCACCGTCACCGCCGTTGTCGTGGGGATAGTCTGGGGAACCATTCTGGCCGTCATGCGCCTCTCAAGCTTTACCCCTATCGCCTGGTTTGCTAAAGCGTATGTTAACGTTTTCCGTTCCATCCCGTTGGTGATGGTGCTGCTGTGGTTTTATCTGATTGTACCCGGCTTTCTGCAAAACGTGCTGGGACTATCGCCGAAAACCGATATCCGCCTGATCTCCGCGATGGTGGCATTCTCCATGTTTGAAGCGGCCTACTATTCCGAGATTATTCGCGCCGGTATTCAAAGTATTTCCCGCGGGCAGTCCAGCGCCGCGCTGGCATTGGGGATGACCCACTGGCAGTCGATGAAGCTCATTATTCTGCCGCAGGCGTTTCGGGCGATGGTGCCGCTGTTGCTTACGCAGGGCATTGTGCTATTTCAGGACACCTCTTTAGTTTATGTACTCAGCCTGGCGGACTTCTTCCGCACCGCGTCGACTATCGGCGAGCGTGACGGTACTCAGGTCGAAATGATTCTGTTCGCTGGCGCCGTTTATTTTGTTATCAGCCTGAGCGCGTCGTTGCTGGTCAGCTATTTGAAGAAAAGGACAGTTTAATGATTACCCTGAAAAATGTTTCAAAATGGTATGGTCACTTTCAGGTGCTGACCGATTGTTCAACAGAAGTGAAAAAAGGTGAGGTGGTAGTAGTCTGCGGGCCATCGGGTTCCGGTAAATCCACGCTGATTAAGACCGTCAACGGTCTGGAACCGGTGCAAAAAGGCGAAATTACCGTTAACGGCATTATTGTGAACGACAAAAAAACCGATCTGGCGAAACTGCGTTCCCGCGTAGGCATGGTATTCCAGCACTTCGAGCTGTTTCCCCACCTGTCGATCATCGAAAACCTGACGCTGGCGCAGGTGAAAGTGCTCAAGCGCGATAAGGCCGCCGCCCGCGATAAAGGCCTGAAGCTGCTGGAGCGCGTTGGCCTGTCTGCACATGCCAACAAGTTCCCGGCGCAGCTCTCCGGCGGTCAGCAGCAGCGCGTGGCGATCGCCCGCGCGCTATGTATGGACCCCATTGCCATGTTATTCGATGAACCGACTTCCGCGCTCGATCCGGAAATGATCAACGAGGTACTGGACGTAATGGTCGAGCTGGCGAACGAAGGGATGACCATGATGGTGGTGACGCACGAAATGGGCTTTGCCCGTAAAGTGGCTAACCGGGTGATCTTTATGGATGAAGGTAAAATCGTCGAAGATTCGCCAAAAGAGGAGTTCTTCGCTAACCCCAGTTCCGATCGCGCAAAAGACTTCCTTGCGAAAATCCTGCACTAATCTTCCCGGCGCGCACGTCAGAGTGCGCGCTATCTCACGCTTTACTTCTTCGCTTCTCGAAACGTATCCAGCCGGGCGTTAACCTTGTCACAAAGTACCGCTTACAAGGAGCCACAATGGCACTGCCCATTATTATTGATTGCGATCCGGGTCATGATGACGCGATCGCCCTCGTTCTCGCCCTCGCCTCCCCTGAACTGGAAGTGAAAGCGATCACCTCTTCCGCCGGTAACCAGACGCCGGAGAAGACCCTGCGCAACGTGCTGCGGATGCTGACACTGCTCAAACGCCCGGATATTCCGGTGGCGGGCGGCGCGGTGAAACCTCTCATGCGCGAACTGATTATCGCCGATAACGTTCACGGCGAAAGCGGCCTCGACGGCCCGGCGCTGCCCGAGCCGTCATTCGCCCCGCAAAGCGGCACTGCCGTTGAGCTGATGGCAAAAACACTGCGCGAGAGCGCACAGCCGGTCACCATCGTCTCTACTGGCCCACAGACCAACGTGGCGCTGCTGCTGAATAGCCATCCGGAACTGCATACGAAAATCGCCCGCATTGTGATCATGGGCGGCGCAATAGGATTGGGTAACTGGACGCCCGCTGCGGAATTTAATATTTACGTCGACCCGGAAGCGGCAGAAATTGTCTTCCAGTCAGGCATTCCGGTGGTGATGGCCGGGCTGGACGTCACCCATAAGGCGCAGATTCACGCCGCCGATATCGAACGCTTTCGCGCCATCGGTAACCCGATTTCCACCATCGTCGCCGAACTGCTGGACTTCTTTATGGAGTACCACAAAGACGAAAAATGGGGATTTGTCGGCGCGCCGCTGCACGACCCGTGCACCATCGCCTGGCTGCTCAAGCCCGAGATTTTCACCACCGTTGAGCGTTGGGTTGGCGTGGAAACCCAGGGGAAATACACCCAGGGGATGACGGTGGTGGATTATTATTTTCTGACGGGGAATAAGCCGAATGCGACGGTGATGGTCGATGTAGACCGCCAGGGATTTGTCGATTTGCTGGCGGAACGGCTGCAATACTACGCATAAAGCGCAAAGTAGAATCCAGGGATGAACAGCGATGTTTTGGCGTAACAATAGACCTGAAATCAGCCTGCTACAGCACGACGTAGCCCATATTACGTTTTCAGTACGTAACGGAAAAGCATTGCTTCGTCCCTGCGTTATCCACGATCCCGACTCTTACGCCGGTATTCATACGCTCTCCTGGCATGGCTCGCCGCTGATTCGTTTTTACACTGAAGCCTGGTGCCCAACCTGCGCAGAATTTGTTTATGCCGGTTTTAGCAATGATGATGAAGGCGCCGCGGAGTTTTTATCCTCACTTGCCGAGTGGAATCAGACAGGAGTCGGGTTGAACGAAGCATTTACCGCCCTGACGCCGCTGTTTTCACTCTTTGCCGATGGCTATTACCGACTGGAGGAACGCGAACTTTATCCCACAGATGGCAACGGACATTTTTTCTGGGCGGTGGGTAACGAAAAACAACCGAATCCCGCGACCACAGGGCAGTGGATTGCTGACGTGGACTATCACTACCAGTCCGGCGAACCCTGTTTTTTACTGCCAGGCCAGCCCCCATCGCGATTTAACCCACAACGCGCCGGGTATTACCGCGATAAGCCAGAGAGCCACGCGCTGGCCTGGCATATGAATGACAGCTGGCTTTGCGTCCTGCTTGATGGTCACCATAAAGCTACCGCCGCGGCGCTGGAAGGCCGGCCCGTGAAGACCTGGGTCATCAGCCAGCCGGTAGCGGTGTCATGCTACGAGACGCGACAGCAATACCTGCGATTTTATGACGGCGAGCGCCTGGAAGCAGCCCAGTTTCAGCGCCGCATCCCCCTGAAAATACAGTACGAAAAACTACCGCCATCCCTTTGGGAGGATTACTTTACTCGCCATGACGGACGTTATACCCGCGTCAACTGGCCGAACGCATTGGCTAACTGCGCAACGCATTATCCCGATCTTGCGGCCTGCGCAGATATTATTGCCGCAGGCGATCTGAGCGAGGCCGGCCTCAACAAAATCATGGCGCAAGGGATCGCCGAAGAGGGATTTCCCGCCGTACTGTTACGCGCGCTGTTTTATACCCATTCTCCCTTGTTGATTGATTTTGTCCGTTTTCTGACTCGCATCCCCGATTATGCTTGCCACTACCCGCTGGCGTTTCGTTTACTGGCCCAAAAACGCACGCCACAGGCCGATGCTTTTTTCCTCGATTTTGCGATCAATGATGACGGCGAGCGCCCGGAGTTAACGAATATTATGGATGAATACTTTCGCCAGGCATGACATTGATAAAGATCACCACGCCAGAGGGTGGTGTTCTTTATTCTATGAACTCTCTTTCCCGATAAATTAAACGCAATGGATAATGCAACGTTAGCGATTGGTATCGATCTCGGCACCACTAATAGTTTAATCGCCGTCTGGCAAGACGGAGCCGCACAATTAATACCTAATAAATTTGGTGAATATTTAACACCATCCATAATTAGTATGGATGAAAATAAACAAATTCTGGTGGGAAAACCTGCCGCAGCTCGTAAAACATCTCATCCAGATAAAACCGCTGCCTTATTTAAACGCGCAATGGGCAGTAATACTCACTGGCATTTGGGTGAAGAGTCGTTTAATGCGCCGGAATTATCTTCGCTGGTTTTACGCTCGCTGAAAGAAGATGCGGAAGACTACCTTCAGCAGCCAATCAAGGACGTCGTGATCTCGGTTCCGGCTTATTTCAGCGATGAGCAGCGTAAGCATACACGCCTTGCCGCTGAGCTTGCGGGGTTAAACGCCGTGCGCTTGATCAATGAACCCACGGCGGCGGCAATGGCTTATGGCCTGCATACGCAGCAAAACAGCCGTTCGCTGGTTTTCGATCTGGGGGGCGGAACCTTTGATGTGACCGTTCTGGAATACGCTACGCCGATTATCGAAGTTCACGCCTCCGCTGGCGATAACTACCTCGGCGGCGAAGATTTCACGCATTTGTTACTTGATGAAGTGCTGAAACGCTGGAATCTCGATAAATCAGCGCTGACGGATAGCGATCTGGCTGCGCTGTATGCCTGTGTTGAAGCCGCAAAATGCGCCAGCGGCTCCCCGCTGCGCATGAGCTGGCTTTATCAGGAGCGCGCGCTGGAAAGCACGTTTTATGACGATGAGCTGGAAGCCCTGTGGCTACCGTTGCTCAACCGGCTGCGCACGCCCATTGAGCAGGCGCTGCGCGATTCCCGACTCAAACCGGAGCAAATTGACAGCCTGGTGCTGGTCGGCGGCGCGTCACAGATGCCGCTGGTGCAACGCATCGCGGTGCGCTTATTCGGTAAATTGCCCTATCAAAGTTACGATCCCAGCACCATCGTGGCGCTTGGCGCCGCGACTCAGGCCGCCTGTCGCCTGCGCCATGAAGACGTTGAAGAGGTGATCCTCACGGATATCTGCCCCTACTCGCTGGGCGTGGAAGTCAACCGACAGGGCGTGCCTGGTATTTTCTCGCCCATCATTGAACGCAATACCACCGTTCCGGTGTCAAAAGTGGAAACGTACTCCACCATGCACCCTGAGCAGGACTCTATTTGCGTCAGGGTATACCAGGGCGAAAGCCATAAGGTGAAAAATAATATCCTGATCGATTCTTTTGACGTCATGCTGAAGCCGAACGGGCACATTCAGGCCATTGATATTCGTTTTAGCTACGATATTAATGGTCTGCTGGAAGTTGACGTGCTGCTGGAAGACGGCAAGAGTGAATCCAGAATCATCAGCCACAATGCCACCTCACTGACGACGCAGCAAATCGACGCCAGCCGCGAGCGCCTGCAGGCGCTGAAAATTTATCCCCGCGATATGCTGATTAACCGGACGTTTAAAGCACAGTTAGAGGAGCAGTGGTCACGCGCGTTAGGCGATGAGCGCGAAATGCTGGGGGAGATTATTACCGATTTCGACGCGGCGCTGCTGTCTAATGATATGCAGCGCGTCGATGACGTGCGCCGTCGTGCCTGCGAATATCTGGGTATTGACGAGCCGAAAGCGCCGTAACGGCGCTTTCACTGCCCCTGTTCAGAAAAAATGGAAGAATCGATTTAACGCGCAGACAATCAACGCGATCAAACCGACAATTTTCATGATTTTCATCACCCCGCCAGATTCCGCCTGACGGGGTGCTTCGGTTTTCGCTTCAGAAGACAATTTTTTCTCAGCCGCCAGTCTGAGCTCTTCCGCCAGCTCCTTTTTGTCGCGAATATCGCCTGGCTTCATGGCGATTTTTGATGACAATGCCTGGGTTATCAGCGCCTCCAGCGGACAGGCTTGCCCCTCCTCCAGCCGGATCAGCAGGCGAAAAAAGGGCTTTTCTTTGGGAAACGCTTCCAGCACCACCTGCTCCGCCGTCCGGTACAGATCCAACAGCGGCGTTTCGGGTTCCCCCTGGGTACTCAGCCGTGAATTTGCCCACGCCATCGCTTTTCGCTTATAAAACAGGGAGTCAACAAATGAACGCCCCAGCGGTGATAACCTACCGCTGTGCAAAATATCCGCCCACAGTAAACGCGTGCGCGCACTTTCACCGGGGACATATTCGGCATCCGCCATACAGCGCGCTTCGACCGCCATCACCGCCAGCGGGAAGAAATCAGGCCGGTGCTGGCGGCACCAGCCCAGCAACAGGTCGTCCGCCTGCGTGGAGGGATAACGCTGCCAGAAATCACAAAGGTCGGCCAACAGGCTTTCCCCTTCACCGCAGAGCAAACGCTGTTTGCACAGGTAATAGTGCGCATCTTCGTTATCCGGCTCCGCGGCCTGCCAGCGACGAGCAATATCGGCCAGTTCCGCCATACCCCACTGCTCGGCGCTAAACCAGTGTAATAGTTTACGATGCAGCTGTTTATCATCGGGAATTATCCAGGCTCCCTGAACCTGCAGAGCGTCGGCAAAATGTTCGGGATAAAAGCGCCAGATATGCTCAAGCTTAAAAAAGTAGGCGTCAGTTTGGTCTTGAACAACAAGAGGCAATTTGGCCAGACTTAGCAGATCAAACGCATCGCCCCGCTTTACGGTCTCCAGAAATGCTTCCAGCTCTTCTCCCTCAGCATCATCGTCTGCTTCCTGCGGCTGCCAGTTCAGACGCTGCGCCAACAATGCCAGGCAAGACAGCGAGATCGTTTCCGTTTTCATGGCGATGTCGCACAACTGCCAGCGCAGCTTATCTATCTCATCCATTGAACACTGGTTCAATTGCTGAATAAATTTCTGCCATGCCGAGGGCTGAAAGCGATCGCGCTCTGATGCCAGTAATTCCCTGAACGCCACCAGTATTTCATGTTCGTCGCCCACCTCTTCCGTTTTTACATCTTCCGCAGGCGAGGCGGCCCAGTGCTGCGCTTCTTCATAGGCCTGGCGCAATCGCTTAAAACCCTGCGGATCGCTCTCAGGGTGGAATGAGGGCAACAGGGCAAGATAAGCCTGACGGATACATTCCAGATCGGTGGTGGGTTCAATGCCCAGGATTTCCCAACAGATATTCATAAATCGCTCACTCCTTTAAGCGTTTCCGGGCATGTCGGTTGTTCGTTGAGCGGACGCCACGGTAGCTGCGCATAATAACTCTCTGTCGTAGAGGCCAGTTCATTAAACATCCGCGCGCCTGAAGCGTCGTACTTTAGGTGGGCGAAATATGCCTGCATGGCGTCCCCTTCGGCCTGCCAGTACAGCCGCCCCAACGAATAGGCGGCAAAATATTGCGTCCAGCCGTCGTAAAAATAGTGCGCCCGCGCATAGATACGCGATTGCAGCCACAGGCTTTCCTCTTCCGTCAGCCATTGATTCAACACCCCCATCCGGCATAAAAACCCCATACGCACATAGTCCCAGGCTTTGATACCGCCGCGACCGCAGCATAGTGCGGTTTCGGCAACAAATCGCGCATAAATCTGGCCCTGCTCGCCAAACTGCGCGGTAAATTCGCGCCATTGGCGAGGAGATAGCGTAAACCAGCGGATATAAAAGGGAGCCAAATCTGCCGCATGACCATCGTCCGTCATCCGATAGATGGTTTGAATAAGATCTTCACGGTTATCAATCCCCCATGAATCGGAGAGATCAAAGTGTGTTTTCCCGGTATACATTGCCGGGGAGAAGTGCGAAGGTTTCGCGCCAATGGCACGACTGTTTAGCACCTCCATCGGCGTGGAGAGCGCAAAAAGTAAATATTGTTCTTCCTTGTCCATATTCGATATCCCTAATGCATAAACTGGCGTAATACATGGCCGACAACGCCAATAAATAAAATGATTTTAATCACCTGCCAGAGGCCAAAGCCGCCGCCAGATTCCTCCGTACTCGGCGAAGTCACCGTCGTCACCGGGTCTTCATCTGCGACTACAGCTTCACACGGTGTGGCGACAGCCGCAGCCCGCCCCAGCAACCCGCGAATAACCAGCGCTTCCAACGGGCAGATATCCGGCGTATCAAGCTTCGTCACCAGCCTCTGTAACAATGCCGCTGACGGCTCCTCGGCGCACGCCAGGCTATCCGCCACCTGATACAACAGCCAGTATGGATGCTGGCTATGCGCCTCACTCATCGCTGGCGCGCCATAATTCAAACGCCGCGCAATAAAACTTTCGCTCAGTGGCGATAATGCGACGCTGTGCAGCGCCTCGGCCCACAGCAAGCAGGTACGCGCGCTTGAGCCGGGAATATAGAGCAGCGGTTCGCCATCGATATCGACCTGCTCGCGCGTCTCAACCGCCATCACCAGCAGCGGGAAAAAGTCCGGCCGATGCTGGCGACACCAGCGCAGCAACAGATCGTCAAGCTGGGTAGAAGGATGCGCCCACCACTGCGCGTAAAGTTCTGGCAGCAGGCTATCGCCTTCACCGCAGAATACGCGCTGGGCTAAGTAGTAATAACCCGGCGTCTGGCTATCGGGTTCGGCTTCCTGCCATGCCAGGGCGACAGGCAGCAGCTCCGCAATACCCCAGTGCAAGGTGCTGAACCAGCGTAACAGACGTCGTTGAAAGCGTAGATTGTCCGGGATAATCCAGGCGCCGTGCTGCGCCATAAGTTGGGCGAAATAGAGAGGATGCTCGAAAAAGGTGTTGTCCAGGGCATCATAAAAAGCAATGGTCTGGTTTTGTACCGCCACTGGCAAATGCAGCAATAGCGAATAATCAAACAGGTCGCCACGGCGGATTTCAAACAAAAGATCCTCCACCTCCTCGGCATCGACATCTCGATTATCACTCCCCTGTTCCCAGGCCAGGCGATCTGACAGCAGTTTCAGACACGAGTACGAAACAGGAAAGGTCTTCATCGCGATAGCGCACAGCCACCAGCGCGATTTTTCGACCTGTGAAATCGATAATTTATTGATCTGTTGGATAAACTCCTGCCATGCCTGCGGCTGAAAGCGCCGTTCGCCATCCGCCAGCAAATCACCGAATATCTCCCTGAGATAATTCACCCACGGGGTATCGGGATCCTCTTCAACCATCGTTATGGCGGGAGATTTCGTAAACCGCAATGCGTATTCATAAGCTTCTCGCAATTGCTTAAAACCCTGCGGATCGGTTTCCGGATGAAATGACGGCAGCAGCGCCAGATAAGCCTGACGAATGGCGTCGGTATCCGTGGTGGCCTCAATACCAAGGACTTGCCAACAGGTTTTCATAGATCGCTCACCTCCTGAAGCGTGTCCGGGCATTCAGGGTAATGGGGCAGGTAGCGCCACGGCAGCGTGGCGTAAAAACTGTCTTTCCCGGCGATCAGCTTATTCATCATACGTCGCCCCGCGTCATCAAACTCCTTACGGGCGAATGTCTCGCGTAGCAGCGGTAGGTTATCGCCATTCCGTAACTGCCAGTACAAACGCCCGGTGTAATAAGCGCTGAAATACGGCAACCAGCCGGAATAATAGCTGAGCGCACGAAGCTGTATCCGCGACTGCAGCCACAGGCTCTCCTCTTCCGTCAGCCATTCATTGAGTACGCCCATGCGGCAGAGAAACCCCATCCGCACATAATCCCAGCTACGAATACCACCTTCGCCGCAACACACGGCGGTATCAGCGACGAATCGGGCATAAATGCGATCTCCCTCATCCAGCGCGTCGGTATACTCCTGCCACTCCTGCGGCGCATACCTAAACCAGCGGCGATATAGCCATTCCAGTTGTGTGGCATGACCGTCATCCGTCATGCGGGAAATGGTCTGAAGCAGTTCATCGCGATTTTCAATACCCCACGACGATTCAAGATCGAAACGTTTTATCCCTAAATACATTTTCGGTGACGAATGTGAAGGTAAACAGTCCTCGTTCAATACTTCCATCGGCGAGGAAAGTGCAAAGAGTAAATATTGTGATTCTTTATCCATAATAAATCGCCAAAATATATTCACACCACAAATAAAAACGCAATTGAAAACTAAAATAGAGTACAACAAAGCCAAATCGCAATATATTATTAATCTAAAAAACAATGGCGGGATAAATTAAAAAATGAATCATTCCATAACCAGTCATCCCTGCGACAACGTATCTTTAGCACAATTAACCGAACTGGCGCAGTCAGGAAATAGTGAAGCTCAATATATATTAGGCCGTTTATATAATGACGAACGTATAGATGGCAGCGAAGAGGATAAGCTCTCTTTTTATTGGCTACAGCAGGCGGCCGAGCAAGGGCATTGCGAGGCGCAATATTGGCTCGGCTTACGATACAAAGACACGCCTACCGACATGAAAGATAATACGCTGGCTTTATTCTGGTCAGAAAAAGCCGCACAGCAAGGACACCGCCACGCTTTCAACACATTAGGCTGGGTTCAGGAAGGAGAAACCGGGATGGCGCCAGATTATGCCCAGGCCGTTGCCTGGTATCGCAAAGGAGCAGAACAGAGCCACAACCTTGCGCAATATAATCTCGGGAGAATGTATCATTCAGGAACTGGCGTAGAGCAAAATGATACACAGGCACTCTACTGGTTTAAACAGGCAGCATTACAAGGCCATTGCGCCAGCCAGGAAAGACTGGCGTATATGTATGGCAATGGGAAAGGATGTCGAAAAAATTTATCCCTTGCCGCCCTTTGGTACAAGAAGAGCGCGCTACAAGAGAGCAACTACTCGCAATATCAGATGGGCTATTGTTATTACATCGGAAAAGGTATCAAACAAGATTACCAGCAGGCAATATACTGGTTTCGAAAAGCGGCAGACCAGGGTGACGATGATGCCTATAACAGTATCGGCTGGATGTACAAATGCGGTCATGGCGTCGAGCAAAATTATTCGCTAGCACTGGAATGGTTCCACAAATCAGCAGAATGTAACAATTCATCGGGCTGGTACAACCTCGGATGCATGTACAGAGATGGATACGGTACCGCACAAGACCTACAACAAGCGCTTTACTGGTTCAAAAAAGCACAGCCCACGGGCAAATGGAACGTCGACGAAGAGATCCGCAAACTGGAAGCCCAACTGCACGCTTAACATGGCGGACGGCAACCGTCCGCTCACGATAATGAACCTTACGGCTCAAACGGCCTGCGCTGGAACTGATCGTGCCCACACTTCGGGCAGAGCGGCAGCACATCCGGCGTGTAAACCGCCAAATGATAGTGGCATTTCTCGCACACCAGATTCCCCAACCCCACCACTTCGCCACTGTGATACACGCCGTGGTGATTCAAATCCTGGAAGACTTCACGCCATTCCAGCTGGGTTTTGTCGGTAATGTCCGCCAGTTCCTGCCAGAGACTCTCTTTAATCACCCGCAAGAAGACGCTATCTTCCTGGCTCTCTTCGTAGCTCATGGCGAACTCTTCCAGATCGCGTCTGACAGCGCGCGTCAGTTCGTCCACCTCGGTTCGCGTTAACTCCCCTGTTTGCATCACGCGCTGGCGCGCCTGCTCCACCAGCGCATCAATGTCGCGCTCGCCATTGCGTAAACGCTCGCTTAATGAGGCCACCAGTTCACGGTAATATTGAGCAACCTTGTTCATCACTTCACCTCTTGGATCGTTAACTGCCTATAATAATAGACGTTATTTGCGTTACGCTTTGCAAGGCTGCCCACAGAGTCTGTAAATTCTTGTCAGGCCGACTCACGTATCCAGCGCGTCAGCGAGGTACGATCGACATTTAACCGTTTCGCCACTAACGATTTATTATCCCTTTCCGCCTCTAATAATTTTCTCAAAATACGCAGGAGAATCGTTTTATAATCGCCAGCCAACATCTGGCAGTCGTGGCAGGTACTTGGCTCGCGTCGGTTCCCCTCTTCCAGATCGTCCAGCAAGAGGCGGCCCTCATCCAGCGTTGCCGGGGAGTGATCAATAGAGAGCACCAGCCGTTCGATAATATTGCTTAACTGCCTGACGTTTCCGGGCCAGGCGAAGCGCTGAAGCTCTTGCCACAGCGCCGGGGTTAACGTTAGTGCCGGGCGTTTATAATGCTGGCTGAAACTAGTAAGCAGCGACAGGCCGATGGCTTTGATATCCTCCGGACGTTTGCGTAGCGGGATGGTGGTCACTTTTAATACGTTAAGCCGATAATAAAGATCTTCGCGAAATGCCCCGTCCGCAATGAGCTTCGTTAACGTCTGATTGGTCGCCGCAATCACGCGAATATCAACAGGTATCATCTGGTCTGAGCCCAGCCGCATAATCTGCCGCTCCTGCAATACCCGTAATAAGCGCGTCTGTAGCGGTTTATCCAGTTCGCTAATCTCATCCAGAAAAATGGTACCGTGGTGCGCTAATTCAAACAGGCCTATTTTGCCTTTCGGCGACGCGCCGGTAAATGCGCCGGCGACATAGCCAAAGAGTTCGCTCTCCAGAATCTGAGGGGCCATCGCGCCGCAGTTAATGGCGACAAACGGGCCGTTGACGCGTTGGCTGGCATTATGAATACTTTGCGCCAGCACCTCTTTTCCCGTCCCGCTTTCGCCATTAATTAAGATAGTCGCGTCCGTACCGGCATAATTTTTAATGATCGCCAGACGACGCAGCATTTCCGGGTTTTCGGTAAGCAGATCGTCGAAATGATAGCGGGCGCTCAAGCCACGGCGAGACAGTTCCTGGCGGCGAACATGATGTTCCGCCCCCTGTAAACTGGAGACGGTTTGCATCGTCAACACTACCCGGCTTAACTGTCTGGCCGCAAATACCGGATACAGATTAACCACCATCGCGCCTTGCGGCGTATCGACGACTTTCGCGCTGACGGTTTTTCCCTCACGTAATGTATGCCGCTCCTGGTGCAATACCTGTTTCAGGAAAGATGCGTCATAAATCTCACCGGAGGCGTTAATTTTAAAAAGTTGGCTCGCATATTTATTGTAATGCAGTAACGCGCCGGTATCATCAAGCGTGATAACAGCTTTATCAAACTGATCGAGAATCAGCTGCAGATGATGGCGCTCCAGTAATTGGCTGCGAAAAGCCAGATATAATGAGCGGGCTTCTTCCAGAGCTTCGGTTATTGAGGCGGGGCTGGAATCAAGTAAACGGAATTGCGAGCCCAGCGGTGAAAAATAATCCTGACAAACGGTATCGCCAACAATGCAATCTAATGGCGTGGACGCTAATTGCCGCTTCAGGCAAGAAATCGTTTCTTTATCATTTCCCTGTAAGGTAAAAATTTTATAGTTAATATTTAACTGTTCCGCTACGCGCGCGCATCCTTTGATCACACTGGAAAAGCCGACAATACCGACAGTGCCTTTTTGTCCTTTAAAAGGGATAAGCGCATCAAGAATGTCGTAGCCAGACATTTTAATTTCGACTACCGGTAATTTACTGTGCTTTTTTAATATTTCCGCACAGCCGCCACGACTAATCAGTACCTGGTGCCCACGGGACTCTAATAAAGGTAGCTCATCCAGGATACGATTAAGCGTCGTTTGATGAATAGTGACGGCGTAATCCAACTGCGCGACCAGCGCCTCGGCAGCCTTTGCCAGTTGAGGGTAAGGAGAGACAAAACAGAGAGGAGATGCGGCTATATCTTTCGTCTTATTCATCACTCACCATCCTGTTGGTTTATGAACGGGCGAGACCGCCCGTCGTGATTTATTTTCCGCCGAAACGCTAACCGCCTGCGGCGGCTGGGTTCAGTTTACGATCGTAGCGTTTTTTTATCCATACGGTCAGGAAGGGGGCGCACAGAGCGGTAATAATCGTCGAGGCCGCCACCTGCGCCGCCGCCGTCGACGCCAGGTCAGTAAAATGCGGATCGAGCAGCGCGATTGCCGCTGGCGTCGCGACGGCGTTGCCAGAGGTGGTGGATACCGCCGCGCCTGCCACGCCGCTGCCTCCCGTCACACGATCGGCGAAAATATTAAAAAATCCGCCAATCGCCACCGTCATGAGTCCCAGTAAAATGCCTGAAGAACCTGCCGTGATAAGTCTTGCGAAATCAATACCGTATCCTAACCCAAAGGCAAAAAAGGGAATCGTTACCACGCTGCCCTGTTTAAGAAACTTGCGCATGTCCTCATCCAGATTACCCAAAATCATGCCAATGATAATGGGAATAATAACCGCCACCAGATTCATAAAGGGTATCGACACCATGCCTGCCGACCCTAACGCCAGCATGGTGAAAAAGGGACCATCGTTCAACGATATTACCGCAATCGCGCCGCCGTCGGTTTCATCGCCGTACTCCCCCACCAACGCGGCATATAACCCACTGTTTGAGTTGGTCATCGCCGAAATAATCGCTAAAGCAGACAGACCTAATAACCCATCCGGGCCGCAAAATTTTCCGACCAGAATGCCAATAATCACGCCGCTGGCAAATTTCGCAAAGGTGATCGCAGCGCCTTTTTTCAGCGCTTTCGGCGCGGCTTTAAACTGGATATCCGCGCCCATACAGACTAAAAACATGCCTAAAATCGCCATTGCGCCATGCGAAATAGAGGTGACAAAACCGCCTATTTCCAGCGCCTCCGGCGCAAAGGTTTTAAACAATGCGCCGATGATCAGCGGTACAACCATCATACCACCAGGAAAACGTTCCAGTGTTTTTTTAATTTTCATAGCTTATTCCCAGGAGATAACCGGACAGCTTGTGCTGCCCGATTTGGTATCAGAACGTCGGCGCGATCTTATAAATAGAGAATTCGTTATGACCTAAATCTTCTGATTTAGTCGTTTTCCCATTCGCGACGCGTAAAATTTCCTGATAAATTTCCTCGCCCATTTGCGTAATAGAAGCCTCGCCAGACATAATGGCGGACACATCAATATCAATATTGTCCTGCATCATTTCCCACGTTGCTTTATTACCCGTAATTTTTATTACCGGCGCTATTGGGTTACCGGCAGGCGTTCCGCGACCGGTAGTAAAAATAACGATCTGCGCTCCACCCGCCACCATGCCGGAAATAGATTCAATATCCTGCCCTGGGGTATCCATAATCCACAGGCCAGGATGCGTTGGGCTATCGGCATATTCCAGTACGCCCTGTAGCGGCGCATGACCTGCTTTATGCATACAGCCTAACGATTTTTCTTCAATGGTAGTCAACCCGCCTTTAATATTGCCCGGCGTCGGCTGTCCCCCGCGAATATCCTCGCCCAGCGCTTTTGCTCGCGCCTCGCAGCCGACCACTAAATCAATGAGCTGTTGACCAACCTCCGGCGTCACCGCGCGTTTCGCCATCACATGCTCGGCGCCAATAAATTCCGTCGTTTCAGAAAGAATTGAGCTTCCGCCGCAGCGTATCAGCTTATCCGAGGCGACCCCGCAGGAAGGGTTAGACGCCAGCCCCGATGTCGTATCTGACCCGCCGCACTCCATCGCCAGCAGCAGCTCGCTAACCGGTGCTTGCTGCGGTTTTTGCATGGAGAGTTGTTGCGCATAGTCGCGGGCCAGCGAAATCCCCCTGGCCTGACATTTAAGCGTGCCGCCCTCTTCCTGAATGGTAATGCAGGAAGTCGGTTTGCCAAATGCGGTAATCTCTTCTGCGATGCGCAGCGGCTCCGCGCCTTCACAGCCTAAGCCCACAACCACAATAGCGCCGACGTTGGGATTATTCGCCACATTAATCAATGTCTTTTCCGTCAGACGCGCATCGCCTGCCACCTGGCAGCAGCCAAAATCGTTATTCACCCATGTCGCGCCTTTTACCTGCCGGGCAATATCCTGAGCAACTTTATTCGCACAAACGCTGGTAGGTAAAATCAGTACATAATTACGGATGCCAAAACGGCCGTCAGGGCGGCGGAAACCCAAAAAAGTCTCATTGCTCATAATCATTTTCCCTTGTTTTATATTATTTCCAGTCACCACGTCCGCGTTCGCTTTCCACATTGTGGACGTGCACATAGTCGCCACTTTTTATTTCCTGAGTGGCGCGGCCAATGGATTCACCATATTTATAAACTTCGCCATGAAAAGGCACATCGCAGATGGCGAATTTGTGGCCAAATGGCACATCCTGATGTAACACAACGCTTATCTCGCGTTCGCCAACGAACATTGTGGCGGTTTCGCCGGCTTTGAGCGCCGTAATAGCCGTCGCGACGCAATCCTGAGGGTGAATCACCACTGCATTTTTTTTCACGATTAACTCCTTTGCTTTAGTCCTGTCTTCCCTAATCAAAAGGCGTGCCATTTTTTAACTGCATGGTTTATATGACTTTATTTTTACAGGCCGATCTGGCGGTGACAGGAACTGCGGTAATTTGCCTCAGTCGTGTCGCATTTTGCGTCACCTCCTCACGGACGCCTGGCGCGACAAATGTTCTACCCCCTGTTTTGACGTGCGTGTTTGGGCTATGCTATGCGGATCTAAACACCACCTCTAAAGCTACATTTGTAGCTGTATCGAAAACAGGACTACTGGCTGCCATGCAAGAGCAATACCGCCCGGAAGAGATAGAATCCAAAGTACAGCTTCACTGGGATGAGAAGCGCACATTTGAAGTGACCGAAGACGAGAGCAAAGAGAAGTATTACTGCCTGTCGATGCTTCCCTATCCTTCTGGCCGACTACACATGGGCCACGTACGTAACTACACCATCGGCGACGTGGTTGCCCGCTACCAGCGTATGCTGGGCAAAAACGTGCTGCAGCCAATCGGCTGGGACGCCTTCGGCCTGCCGGCGGAAGGCGCGGCGGTGAAGAACAACACCGCGCCGGCGCCGTGGACGTACGACAACATCGCGTACATGAAAAACCAGCTCAAAACGCTGGGTTTTGGCTATGACTGGAGCCGTGAAATCGCGACCTGCACCCCGGAATACTACCGTTGGGAACAGAAATTCTTCACCGAGCTGTATAAAAAAGGCCTGGTGTACAAGAAGACTTCTGCCGTTAACTGGTGCCCGAACGATCAGACCGTTCTCGCCAACGAACAGGTGATCGACGGCTGCTGCTGGCGCTGCGATACCAAAGTTGAGCGTAAAGAGATCCCACAGTGGTTTATCAAAATCACCGCTTACGCAGACGAGCTGTTGCGCGATCTGGATAAGCTGGACCACTGGCCTGATACCGTAAAAACGATGCAGCGCAACTGGATTGGCCGCTCTGAAGGCGTGGAAATCACCTTCGATGTGAAGGGTTACGATAACACGCTGACCGTCTATACCACCCGTCCGGATACCTTTATGGGCGCCACCTACCTGGCAGTGGCCGCCGGTCATCCGCTGGCGCAAAAAGCGGCGGCGAATAACGCCGAGCTGGCGGCGTTCATCGACGAATGCCGTAACACCAAAGTGGCCGAAGCCGAAATGGCGACCATGGAGAAAAAAGGCGTCGACACCGGCTATAAAGCGATTCATCCGTTAACTGGCGAAGAGATCCCGGTCTGGGCGGCAAACTTTGTCCTGATGGAGTACGGCACTGGCGCGGTGATGGCCGTTCCGGGTCACGATCAGCGCGACTACGAATTTGCCTCCAAATACGGTTTGACCATCAAGCCGGTGATTCTGGCCGCCGACGGTTCCGAGCCGGATCTTTCCGAACAGGCGCTGACCGAAAAAGGCGTGCTGTTTAACTCCGGCGAGTTCGACGGTCTGGCCTTTGAAGCGGCGTTTAATGCCATTGCCGATAAACTGGCGGAAAAAGGCGTCGGCGAACGTAAAGTGAACTATCGTCTGCGTGACTGGGGCGTTTCCCGTCAGCGTTACTGGGGCGCGCCGATCCCGATGGTCACCCTGGAAGATGGCACCGTGCTGCCGACGCCGGAAGATCAACTGCCGGTTATTTTGCCGGAAGACGTCGTCATGGACGGCATCACCAGCCCGATCAAGGCCGATCCTGAGTGGGCGAAAACCACCGTTAACGGTATGCCGGCGCTGCGTGAAACCGACACCTTCGACACCTTTATGGAATCGTCATGGTACTACGCGCGTTACACCTGCCCGCAGTATCAGGAAGGAATGCTGGATTCGAAAGCGGCAAACTACTGGCTGCCAGTCGACATCTACATCGGCGGTATTGAACATGCCATCATGCACCTGCTCTACTTCCGCTTCTTCCATAAGCTGATGCGCGATGCGGGCATGGTCACCTCTGACGAGCCGGCTAAACAGTTGCTGTGCCAGGGCATGGTACTGGCGGATGCGTTCTATTATGTCGGCGAGAACGGCGAACGTAACTGGGTTTCGCCAGTTGACGCTATCGTCGAGCGCGATGAAAAAGGCCGCATCGTCAAAGCAAAAGACGCAGCGGGTCATGAGCTGGTCTACACTGGCATGAGTAAAATGTCCAAGTCGAAAAATAACGGTATCGACCCGCAGGTAATGGTTGAACGTTATGGCGCGGACACGGTACGCCTGTTTATGATGTTCGCTTCTCCGGCGGATATGACTCTGGAATGGCAGGAGTCCGGCGTAGAAGGCGCAAACCGCTTTATTAAACGCGTCTGGAAGCTGGTTTACGAACACACCGCTAAAGGTCCTGTCGCGGCGCTGAACGTCGATGCGCTGAGCGAAGATCAAAAAGCGCTGCGTCGCGATGTGCATAAAACCATTGCCAAAGTGACCGATGATATCGGCCGCCGTCAGACGTTCAACACCGCCATTGCGGCGATCATGGAGTTGATGAACAAACTGGCGAAAGCCCCGCAGGAAGGCGAACAAGACCGCGCACTGCTTCAGGAAGCGCTGCAGGCCGTCGTGCGTATGCTTAACCCGTTCACCCCGCACGTCTGCTTTACCTTGTGGCAGGAACTGGGTGGCGAAGGCGATATCGACAACGCGCCGTGGCCGGTTGCCGACGAGCAGGCAATGGTGGAAAACACCACGCTGGTTGTCGTGCAGGTTAACGGTAAAGTTCGCGGGAAAATCACCGTACCGGTGGATGCTACCGAAGAACAGGTGCGTGAACGTGCAGGCCAGGAACATCTGGTGGCAAAATATCTTGATGGCGTTACCGTGCGTAAAGTGATTTACGTTCCGGGTAAACTCCTCAATCTGGTTGTTGGCTAAGCGCGGGAGGAAGCGTGCGATATCTGGTAACACTGTTGTTATCTCTGGCGGTGCTGGTCACCGCCGGATGCGGCTGGCATCTGCGTAGCACTACGCAGGTTCCGGCTTCAATGAAAACGATGATCCTCGATTCAGGCGATCCGAACGGTCCGCTAAGTCGTGCGGTACGTAATCAGTTACGGCTGAATAACGTAAACCTGCTTGATAAAGACACAACGCGCAAAGACGTTCCGTCTCTGCGGCTTGGAACGGTGACTATTTCGCAGGATACGGCGTCAGTGTTCCAGGACGGCCAGACGGCGGAATATCAGATGGTGATGACCGTCAATGCCTCGGTATTGATTCCGGGCCATGACATCTATCCTATCAGCACGAAAGTGTACCGTTCGTTCTTCGATAACCCGCAGATGGCGTTGGCGAAGGATAACGAGCAGGCCATGATCGTTCAGGAGATGTACGACAAAGCCGCTGAACAGCTGATTCGTAAGCTGACCAGCGTCCGCGCGGCGGATATTCAGGCGACGAAAGAGGAGGCTACCGCCGACAATGAGACGGCGGCGCCCGCCTCTACGCCAGCACGCGTCTCCACTACGCTGAGTAACTAATGATCAGGTTGTATCCTGAACAACTCCGCGCGCAGCTCAATGAAGGGCTGCGTGCGGCATATCTGCTATTGGGCAACGATCCGCTGCTGCTGCAGGAAAGTCAGGACGCTATTCGTCTGGCGGCTGCGTCGCAAGGCTTCGAAGAGCACCACGCTTTTACTCTCGATCCCAGTACCGACTGGGGATCGCTTTTCTCACTCTGCCAGGCGATGAGCCTGTTCGCCAGCCGTCAAACGCTGGTGCTGCAACTGCCGGAAAACGGGCCTAACGCGGCAATGAATGAGCAACTCGCCACGCTGAGCGAGCTGCTGCATGACGACCTGTTATTAATAGTACGCGGAAACAAGCTCACCAAAGCGCAGGAAAACGCCGCCTGGTATACCGCGCTGGCAGACCGTAGCGTTCAGGTCAGTTGTCAGACGCCGGAGCAGGCGCAGCTTCCCCGCTGGGTGGCCGCCAGAGCGAAAGCACAGAATTTGCAACTGGATGACGCCGCGAACCAACTGCTGTGCTATTGCTATGAGGGCAATCTGTTGGCGCTGGCGCAGGCGCTGGAACGACTGTCGCTGCTTTGGCCTGACGGTAAGTTAACGCTTCCTCGCGTGGAGCAGGCCGTCAATGACGCCGCCCACTTTACCCCTTTCCACTGGGTGGATGCGTTACTGATGGGGAAAAGCAAACGCGCGCTGCACATTCTGCAACAGCTACGCCTTGAAGGCAGCGAGCCGGTCATTCTGCTGCGGACCCTCCAGCGAGAGCTGCTGCTACTGGTAAATCTCAAACGTCAGTCCGCGCATACGCCGTTACGCGCGCTGTTTGATAAACACCGGGTCTGGCAAAACCGTCGCCCCATGATCGGCGACGCGTTGCAGCGTCTCCATCCTGCACAGCTTCGCCAGGCCGTGCAGTTACTGACGCGTACAGAAATTACGCTCAAACAGGATTATGGTCAGTCGGTATGGGCAGATCTTGAAGGGCTGTCGCTCCTGCTCTGCCATAAGGCGCTGGCAGACGTATTTATTGATGGGTGATATGAAATCGTTACAGGCTTTATTCGGCGGCACCTTTGATCCGGTGCATTATGGACATCTTAAACCTGTTGAAACGCTGGCGAATCTGATCGGCTTATCGCGGGTGATTATTATGCCTAACAATGTGCCGCCGCATCGCCCCCAGCCGGAAGCCTCCAGCGCGCAGCGTAAATATATGCTGGAGCTGGCTATCGCCGATAAGCCGCTTTTTACGCTGGATGAACGCGAGCTACAGCGAAACGCGCCCTCTTACACTGCGCAAACGCTGAAAGCATGGCGCGAAGAACAGGGCCCCGAAGCGCCGCTGGCGTTTATTATCGGCCAGGACTCGCTACTTAACTTCCCCACCTGGCATGATTACGACACCATCCTTGATAACACTCACCTGATCGTTTGTCGTCGTCCGGGCTACCCCCTTGAAATGACGCAGGCGCAACACCAGCAGTGGCTGGAACAGCATCTGACCCATACGCCGGACGATCTGCACCAGTTGCCAGCCGGTAAAATTTACCTGGCGGAAACGCCCTGGCTTAATATCTCCGCAACCCTCATCCGCGAACGGCTGGAAAAAGGCGAGTCCTGCGACGATCTGTTGCCGGAAAACGTGCTGAACTACATCAATCAGCAGGGGTTATACCGGTAAGCACATTGCGCAGCGCCGCCAGCAGACGCTCGTTTTGCGCAGCGCTGCGTGTCGCCACACGATAATAGCGGCTGTCCAGCCCCGGGTAGTTAGCGCAGCTACGAATTAAAATCCGCTGCGTCAGCAACCGCCGCTGTAGGTCAATATCCTCTCGCTCACAGCGTAACAACAGATAGTTTGCCCGCCCGGGATAGACCGTCAGCAGGGGGAGCTGACAAAGCGCCTGATAAAACCGGGCACCCTCCTCCCGTAACCAATGCCAGGTCGCCTGTTGCCAGGCGCTATCCTGTAACGCTACCTCACCGGCAAGCGCCGCCAGCGCGTTAACCGACCACGGCATTTGTTGGCGACGCATCCGCGCTACCGCCGCGTCATCGCTGTTGACGAGATATCCCAACCGCAGGCCGGGAATGGCATAAAATTTGGTCAGCGAACGCAGCACCCAGATATGCGGATTATCTTTAAGAGCAGGAATAAAGCCCGTCTCATGCGGAATAAAATCGATAAACGCTTCATCCAGGATCAGGTTAATGTTCAGCGATTTGCAGCGTACGGCAATGGCCTGTAATAACTGCCGCTCCGGCAGCAGGCCGGTAGGATTATTGGGCGTACACAGAAACAGGCAGTCCAGATCGGGCGTCAACGCCTCGAGAATGGCATCGGTAAGCTGCCAGCCATCCGCTTCGCGTAGAGACCAGCGACGAATTTCACAGCCAATTTGCGCCAGCGCCCGGCCATACTCCGCGAAACCTGGCGTGACAATCATTGCACGACGCGGTTTAAGACCGCTCGCCACGGTAAAGATTGACTCCGTCTCGCCATTTCCCGCCAGTATCCACGATGCCGGCACCTGATGATGACGCGCCAGCGCCTGGTGCAAATGAAAATAATCGGCGTCCGGGTAGCGCTCAATGCAGTCCAGATTGTCGATAAGCGCGCGTTTCACGCTGACAGGCATACCCAGCGGATTAATGTTTGCGCTAAAATCCAGTAACTGGTCAGGCGAGATGCCCAACACCGTCGCGGCTTCCCGAATATTACCGCCATGCGCGCTGTTGAATAACGCCATTATGCCTCCGGCCAAAAAACGCTATTTTAGTGAAAAAAACGTTGCGCAATCAGGGGCATTATCATGTTTTGCGCATTTAACCTCATGAGGAATACCATGCGATTGTGGCTGGTGCGTCATGGCGAAACCGAGGCCAATGTCGCCGGGTTGTATAGCGGACATGCTCCCACGCCGTTAACGGAAAAAGGGATTGGCCAGGCGAAAACGCTACATACTTTATTGCGCCACGCGCCATTTGACAGGGTGTTATGCAGCGAGCTGGAGCGCGCGCGCCATACCGCCCGGCTCGTACTGGAGGGCCGGGATGTGCCGCAACACATCTTACCTGAGCTTAATGAGATGTACTTTGGCGACTGGGAAATGCGCCATCACCGCGACCTCACCCATGAAGATGCCGAAAGCTATGCCGCCTGGTGTACGGACTGGCAGAATGCGGTTCCGACCAATGGCGAGGGTTTTCAGGCTTTTACCCGGCGCGTAGAGCGCTTTATCTCGCGACTCGACGCGTTTAGCGATTGCCAGAACCTGCTGATCGTCAGCCATCAGGGCGTACTCAGCCTGTTGATTGCCCGTCTGCTCGCAATGCCCGCCGCCTCGCTATGGCATTTCCGGGTAGAACAGGGATGCTGGAGCGCAATCGACATATGCGAAGGGTTCGCCACCCTGAAAGTATTAAATAGTCGTGCCGTCTGGCGGCCTGAGTGATGAATTTTCCGTTTTTTCTCGCCGCAGCGGTTTCGCCCATTGACAGCCCCCGACAGGCTGTTATTCTCCGCAGCCAGGCTTTTTTCACCTTGCAGAGCTTTGCAGAAATTGTTTTACAAAAATGGCGATGCTTTCTGTGACGTGGGATGGGATGATAATCTGGTTTTAAACGCCGATCCGGCGACATAAGTCCCGGTATCGCTGCTAATTCAGGTATACTACACGGCGTCCCGCCGGAAGGTTAGCGTTAACTCGCAACGCCTTACCGGTCCAGCCTGTTGGCCTTTTTTCTATCGTTATAACGCAATTATTCACCCAGGGGGAAAACTTGCAGGGTAAAGCACTCCAGGATTTTGTTATCGACAAAATTGATGACCTGAAAGGTCAGGACATCATCGCCTTAGATGTTCAGGGTAAATCCAGTATCACCGACTGTATGATTATTTGTACCGGCACCTCCAGCCGTCACGTTATGTCTATTGCCGACCACGTGGTGCAGTCGTCGCGCGCGGCCGGTATGCTGCCATTGGGCGTCGAAGGCGAAAATGCGGCTGACTGGATTGTCGTCGATCTGGGCGATGTGATTGTGCATGTCATGCAGGAAGAAAGTCGCCGCCTGTATGAACTGGAAAAACTCTGGAGTTAATGCGTGAAGCTGCAACTTGTCGCTGTCGGCACGAAGATGCCCGACTGGGTTCAAACGGGATTTACGGAATATCTGCGTCGTTTTCCGAAAGATATGCCCTTTGAGCTGATCGAAATCCCTGCGGGCAAACGCGGCAAGAACGCGGATATCAAACGCATTCTCGACAAAGAGGGCGAGCAGATGCTGGCCGCCGCCGGTAAGAATCGCATTGTTACCCTGGATATTCCAGGCAAGCCGTGGGATACGCCGCAGTTAGCCAATGAGCTGGAGCGCTGGAAACAGGACGGGCGCGACGTCAGTTTGCTGATTGGCGGCCCGGAAGGATTATCTCCCGCCTGCAAAGCGGCAGCGGAACAGAGCTGGTCGCTCTCGGCGTTAACGCTCCCTCACCCGCTGGTTCGGGTTCTGGTCGCGGAGAGTTTGTACCGGGCGTGGAGCATCACAACCAACCACCCTTATCACCGTGAGTGATCGTGAAGTCTTGAGAAGATTAAGCAGCGGATGAAACGACAAAATTCTTTTCGTGACTATACGGCTGAGTCCGCACTGTTTGTGCGTCGGGCGCTGGTCGCCTTTTTGGGTATTTTGCTGCTGACCGGCGTACTGATCGCCAATTTGTATAATCTGCAAATTCTCCGTTTTACCGATTACCAGACCCGCTCGAACGAAAACCGTATCAAGCTGGTGCCAATTGCGCCAAGCCGCGGGATAATCTACGACCGTAACGGCATTCCCCTTGCGCTGAACCGCACTATCTATCAGATTGAAATGATGCCGGAAAAGGTGGATAACGTTCAGCAAACGCTGGATGCGCTACGCAGTGTGGTCGATTTAAACGACGACGATATCGCCGCCTTTAAAAAAGAGCGCGCCCGATCCCATCGCTTTACTTCTATTCCGGTGAAAACAAACCTGACGGAAGTTCAGGTCGCGCGCTTTGCTGTCAACCAGTACCGTTTTCCGGGCGTCGAAGTCAAAGGCTATAAACGCCGCTATTATCCATACGGATCGGCGCTGACCCACGTTATCGGCTACGTATCGAAAATCAATGATAAAGACGTCGAGCGTCTCGACAGAGAAAACAAACTGGCGAACTACGCCGCCACCCATGACATCGGCAAGCTGGGCATTGAGCGCTACTATGAAGATATTCTGCATGGGCAAACCGGTTATGAAGAGGTTGAAGTCAACAACCGCGGTCGCGTTATTCGCCAACTCAAAGAGGTGCCGCCGCAGGCCGGACACGATATCTACCTGACGCTGGATCTCAAGCTCCAGCAGTATATTGAAACGCTGCTGGCAGGCAGTCGCGCGGCGGTGATTGTCACCGATCCGCGTACCGGCGGCGTGCTATCGCTGGTCTCCATGCCAAGTTACGACCCTAACCTTTTCGTGGATGGCATCTCCAGCAAAGATTACTCCGGGCTGCTTAACGACCCGAACACGCCATTAGTGAACCGCGCGACTCAGGGTGTCTACCCACCCGCTTCTACCGTTAAGCCTTACGTCGCCGTATCGGCGTTAAGCGCTGGCGTCATCACCCGTAACACCAGTCTTTTCGACCCAGGCTGGTGGCAGTTGCCGGGGTCTGAGAAACGCTACCGCGACTGGAAAAAATGGGGCCACGGGCATCTGAATATCACCAAATCCCTTGAAGAGTCGGCGGATACCTTCTTCTATCAGGTGGCCTATGACATGGGGATCGATCGCCTGTCAGAATGGATGGGTAAGTTCGGCTATGGTCACTATACCGGAATTGATCTCGCAGAAGAGCGCTCTGGTAATATGCCGACCCGCGAGTGGAAACAGAAACGCTTTAAAAAACCGTGGTATCAGGGCGATACGATTCCGGTGGGCATCGGCCAGGGTTACTGGACAGCGACGCCGATTCAGATGAGTAAGGCGCTGATGATCCTTATTAACGACGGTGTAGTTAAAGTCCCGCACCTGTTAATGAGCACCGCGGAAAACGGTAAACAGGTGCCGTGGGTACAGCCGCATGAGCCGCCGGTGGGCGATATTCACTCCGGCTACTGGGAAATTGCGAAAGATGGCATGTATGGCGTCGCCAACCGCCCTAACGGCACGGCGCATAAATATTTTGCCAGCGCGCCCTATAAAATCGCGGCGAAGTCGGGCACCGCGCAGGTCTTTGGCCTGAAGGCCAACGAAACGTACAATGCGCATAAAATCGCCGAGCGCCTGCGCGACCATAAATTGATGACCGCCTTTGCGCCGTATAACAATCCCCAGGTCGCCGTCGCGATCATCCTTGAAAACGGCGGCGCAGGCCCGGCAGTAGGCACAATCATGCGCCAAATCCTTGATCACATCATGCTGGGCGACAACAACACCCATTTGCCTGCGGAAAACCCGGTGGTTGCAGCGGCGGAGGACCAATAATCATGACGGATAATCCGAACAAAAAAACCTTCTGGGATAAAATTCATATCGATCCCACGATGTTACTTATTCTGCTGGCGTTACTGGTTTATAGCGCGTTGGTCATCTGGAGCGCCAGCGGCCAGGACATCGGCATGATGGAGCGTAAAATCGGTCAGATTGCGATGGGGCTGGTGGTCATGGTGGTGATGGCGCAGATCCCGCCGCGCGTGTATGAAGGCTGGGCGCCCTATCTCTATATCATTTGTATCATTTTGCTGGTCGCCGTTGATGCCTTCGGCGCAATATCCAAAGGCGCGCAGCGCTGGCTCGATCTGGGAATCGTTCGCTTTCAGCCTTCGGAAATAGCCAAAATCGCCGTGCCGCTGATGGTCGCCCGCTTTATTAACCGCGACGTCTGCCCGCCCTCGCTGAAAAATACCGCCATCGCCCTGGTATTAATCTTTATGCCTACCCTGCTGGTCGCCGCCCAGCCGGACCTGGGGACGTCTATTCTGGTCGCCCTTTCCGGTCTCTTTGTCCTATTTTTGTCTGGTCTGAGCTGGCGCTTAATTGGGGTCGCCATTGTATTGATCGCTGCATTTATTCCTATTTTGTGGTTTTTCCTGATGCACGATTACCAACGCCAGCGCGTCATGATGCTCCTTGATCCGGAGACCGATCCGCTGGGCGCGGGCTATCATATTATTCAGTCTAAAATCGCCATTGGCTCAGGCGGCCTGCGCGGTAAAGGCTGGCTCCACGGCACCCAGTCGCAGCTGGAGTTTTTACCCGAACGCCATACCGACTTTATCTTCGCGGTACTGGCGGAAGAGCTCGGTCTGGTGGGCATCCTGATTCTGCTCGCGCTCTATATTTTGCTAATAATGCGCGGCTTGTGGATTGCCGCCAGAGCGCAAACTACATTTGGTCGCGTGATGGCTGGCGGATTAATGTTAATATTATTCGTTTATGTCTTCGTAAATATTGGTATGGTGAGCGGTATTCTGCCTGTGGTTGGAGTACCTTTACCCCTGGTCAGCTACGGGGGCTCCGCACTGATTGTGCTGATGGCCGGGTTCGGGATTGTGATGTCGATCCACACCCACAGAAAAATGTTGTCGAAAAGCGTATAAGGGGTGCGCAATGCGTAAGCAGTTGCCTGTAATCTGCGTCGCGGCAGGGATAGTACTACTCGCGGCATGTACTAATGACGGCGGTCAGCAGCAAACCACCGTCGCGCCGCAACCTGCGGTATGTAATGGTCCGACTGTGGAAATCAGCGGAGCGGAACCGCGTTATGAACCTCTGAATCCGACCGCAAACCAGGATTATCAGCGTGACGGTAAAAGTTATAAAATCGTTCAGGACCCGTCCCGCTTTAGCCAGGCTGGCCTGGCCGCTATTTATGATGCGGAACCCGGCAGTAATTTAACCGCCTCCGGGGAGATGTTCGATCCGATGCAGCTTACCGCCGCCCATCCGACACTGCCTATCCCCAGCTATGCGCGAATCACCAACCTGGCCAACGGTCGCATGATCGTCGTGCGTATTAACGATCGCGGCCCCTATGGCACCGATCGGGTCATCTCCCTGTCCCGCGCGGCGGCGGATCGTCTGAATACCTCGAATAATACTAAAGTACGGATTGACCCCATTATCGTGGCGCCGGATGGTTCGCTCTCCGGCCCGGGGATGGCCTGTACGACGGTGGCGAAACAGACCTACGCTCTGCCCCCTCGCCCTGATTTAAGCGGCGGAATGGGAAGCGCCTCTTCAGCGCCTGCGCAACCGCAAGGCGACGTTCTTCCGGTCAGTAATTCCACGTTGAAAAGTGACGATACCACCGGCGCGCCGGTGAGCAGCAGCGGCTTCCTCGGCGCGCCGACCACGCTGGCGCCTGGCGTGCTGGAGGGTAATGAACCGACGCCGGCGCCACAGCCAGCGCCGGTTTCCGCGCCGGTGACGGCTCCAGCGACTGCGACGCCGGTAAGCGCGCCTGCTGCCGCGGCCCCGGTATCTGCCCCGGTGAGTGCGCCAGCCGCCGCGGCGAGCGGTCGTTTCGTCGTCCAGGTCGGCGCCGTCAGCGATCAAACGCGCGCGCAGCAGTACCAACAGCGTTTAAGCCAGCAGTTCAGCGTACCAGGACGCGTAATACAAAACGGCGCGGTCTGGCGTATTCAACTGGGGCCTTTTGCCAGTAAAGCCGAAGCCAGCGCGTTACAGCAACGTTTGCAAACAGAAGCACAATTACAGTCCTTTATCGCCAGCGCGCAGTAACCGATCGCAGGTATCTGTACTGTCAATTTCTGTAAATGACATTAACAAAGTCACGCGGAAAGTCAGATGCCTGCCAGTTATGCTTTTGCTATAGTAGGGCTCTTTTTTTAATTTCATCACGGACGTCGTAGTTCAGACCATGAAGACCACTTTTTCCGCTCGTTTTATGCAGCGCATGGCGCTCACCACGGCGCTTTGTGCCGCGTTTATCTCAACCGCACATGCCGATGACCTGAATATCAAAACTATGATCCCGGGCGTTCCGCAGATCGATGCGGAATCCTACATCCTGATCGACTACAACTCCGGCAAAGTTCTGGCGGAACAAAACGCCGACGAACGTCGCGACCCGGCTAGTCTGACGAAGATGATGACCAGTTACGTCATCGGACAGGCAATGAAAGCGGGTAAATTTAAAGAAACCGACCTGGTTACCGTCGGTAATGACGCCTGGGCCACCGGCAATCCGGTATTTAAAGGCTCCTCGCTGATGTTCCTCAAACCGGGAATGCAGGTACCGGTCTCTCAGTTGATACGCGGCATCAATCTGCAATCCGGTAATGACGCCTGTGTGGCGATGGCTGATTTCGCCGCCGGTAGCCAGGATGCTTTCGTCGGACTGATGAACAGCTATGTGAACGCGTTGGGGCTGAAAAATACCCACTTCCAGACCGTACACGGCCTGGACGCCGACGGACAATACAGTTCAGCTCGCGATATGGCGCTGATTGGTCAGGCGTTAATTCGCGATGTGCCTAACGAATATGCCGTTTATAAAGAAAAAGAGTTCACCTTTAACGGCATTCGCCAGTTAAACCGTAACGGTCTGCTGTGGGATAACAGCCTGAATGTGGACGGCATCAAAACCGGCCATACCAGCAAAGCGGGCTATAATCTGGTCGCTTCCGCAACCGAAGGCCAGATGCGGTTGATTTCCGCCGTAATGGGCGGACGAACCTATAAAGGCCGTGAAACAGAAAGCAAAAAACTGCTGACGTGGGGCTTCCGTTTCTTTGAAACCGTTAATCCGCTGAAGGCTGGTAAAGAGTTCGCCTCTGAACCCGCCTGGTTTGGTAATACCGATCGCGCCTCGCTGGGCGTCGATAAAGACGTTTACCTGACGATCCCTCGCGGTCGCATGAAAGATTTGAAAGCGAGCTATGTACTGAATACCGCAGAACTGCACGCGCCGCTGCAGAAAAACCAGGTGGTCGGCACCATCAACTTCCAGCTGGACGGTAAAACCATCGAGCAGCGTCCGCTGGTCGTACTGCAAGAGATCCCGGAAGGGAACTTCTTCGGTAAAATCATTGATTACATTAAATTAATGTTCCATCACTGGTTTGGATAAAAATTGAACGCTTGAAAGTGTGATTTTCGTCCCCATATACTATGCATCAGTAAAACTCCCGCCCTGTGGCGGGAGTTGTTATTTTTTTTACGTAATGCCGGAGCTGACATGAAAACCAAACTTAACGAACTGCTTGAATTCCCTACGCCATTTACTTACAAAGTAATGGGGCAGGCGTTACCTGAGCTGGTTGATCAGGTGGTTGAAGTGGTACAGCGCCATGCGCCTGGTGATTACTCTCCGACGGTAAAACCGAGCAGCAAAGGCAACTACCACTCGGTCTCTATCACCATTAATGCCACCCATATTGAACAGGTTGAAACGCTGTACGAAGAACTGGGCAATATTGATATCGTGCGAATGGTATTGTAATACATCCAGACGGTTACCCGGTCTTATCCGGGTAACTCCCCGCCTCCCCCGCTGTGATATACTTTCCTCTCTTTTTTCATTCTCTACGGAGATGCCGTTTTGTATCAGGATAAAATCCTTGTCCGCCAGCTCGGCCTTCAGCCCTATGAAGCTATCTCTCAGGCCATGCATAACTTTACCGATATGCGCGATGAAAACAGCCATGATGAAATCTGGTTGGTTGAGCATTACCCGGTGTTTACCCAGGGCCAGGCCGGTAAAGCGGAACATATATTGATGCCTGGCGATATTCCCGTTGTGCAGAGCGATCGTGGAGGACAGGTGACCTATCATGGTCCGGGCCAACAGGTAATGTACGTTTTACTTAACCTGAAACGACGTAAACTGGGCGTGCGTGATTTAGTCACCCTACTTGAACAGACCGTGGTGAATACGCTGGCTGAAATTGGTATTGAGGCGCATCCGCGCGCCGATGCGCCGGGCGTCTATGTGGGTGAAAAGAAAATCTGCTCGCTGGGTTTACGTATCCGTCGCGGCTGCTCATTCCATGGTTTAGCGCTAAACGTTAACATGGATCTTTCTCCTTTCCTGCGCATCAACCCGTGTGGTTATGCCGGCATGGAAATGGCCAAAATAACACAGTGGAAGGAAGACGCTACCACGGATAATATTGCGCCCCGCTTGCTGGCGAATATTTTAGCTCTGCTAAATAATCCACCGTATGAATATATTGCTGCTTAATGCGTAAAATATAATGGCCCAAGAAATTTATGGGTCATTAATCATATATGATTTGAATGCTTTACTTCTCCCCCCGCTTTCTATATTTTCGTTATATCCCTGCTGTAGCCGCCAGGCGGCATGGCCTCTTCAGTCCTCATGATGAGGAATTTTCCGTGAACAAAATCCCGGCCTTGCTGTTACTTATCTTATTGAAATGACTAAAAATACATTCATAAGAGTAATTTTAAAACCAACTCATAAATGCAAAATATACTATTTCATCTATTATTCATAATACGAATGAATTCGGAGCCAGAGCGTGAGTGATAATAATCAGGCAGAAAGACAACCGGCCGATCAACACCTACAAGACAAACCGCAAATTTTCAGAACACTGAGAAATATTGACCTCAATCTGTTGACGATTTTTGAGGCCGTATATGTCCATAAAGGGATCGTCAATGCAGCGAAAATCCTTAACCTGACGCCGTCAGCCATCAGCCAGTCCATTCAAAAATTACGGACTATATTTCCCGATCCGCTGTTTATTCGCAAAGGCCAGGGCGTAACGCCCACGACGTATGCTACGCATCTGCACGAATACATCAGCCAGGGGCTGGAATCTATTCTTGGCGCCCTGGATCTTACGGGCAGCTATGATAAGCAACGCACCATTACAATTGGCACGACGCCTTCGGTCGGCGCGCTAGTGATGCCGATTATTTACCAGGCCATCAGGCCGCGTTATCCTCAGCTTTTGCTGCGCAACATTCCGGTAGACGATGCCGAAAGCCAGCTTAGTCAGTTTCAGACCGATCTCATTATCAATACCCATAGCTATAACAACCGGAGCATCCAGCATCACGTCCTGTTTAGCGATACGCTTGAGATTGTCTGCCGCCAGCATCACCCGTGTCTGGCGAACGCCATTACTGAAGAGAGACTGAACAGCGCGGATCACACCTTTCTGATGCTGGAGGGACAACATCTTTCCCTCCTGCGCCAGCGACTGCAGGAGACATTTCCCGATCAGCAAATCAGTTTTAGCAGCTACAATATTTTTACCATTGCCTCGCTGATCGCCAGCAGCGATCTGCTGGGACTGATGCCCACCCGCTTCTACGACTTATTTAGCCGCTGCTGGCCGCTTGAACGCCTTCCCTACGCGCCGGTGAATAGTGAACAGGTCGAGTTCTCGCTGCATTACAATAAACTGAGTCTGCGCGATCCGGTGCTGGAGAACGTCATTGATATCATCCGTGAGGCGTTCTGACAAAAATGTTGCATCCAGGTCACGGAAGATATGGGCAAACAGCACAAAACAACAACTATTTTACATTTTGCCGGGCTGTCAGGCTGCTTTATGGCCCTTATCAATGATATACTGCGTGTCACAAATTCAAAAATAGTTGATAAATACAACTTTCCCTTGAATTGAAACGCTTTCCTTCGTTATTCGCAACTGGAACACGCACGCTATGAGTAAACCCATTGTGATGGAACGCGGTGTAAAATACCGCGATGCCGATAAGATGGCTCTTATCCCGGTTAAAAATGTGGTCACAGAGCGCGACGCTCTACTACGTAAACCGGAATGGATGAAAATAAAACTTCCGGCGGATTCTACCCGTATCCAGGGCATCAAAGCCGCAATGCGCAAAAATGGCCTGCATTCTGTCTGCGAGGAAGCGTCTTGCCCAAACCTGGCTGAATGTTTCAACCACGGTACCGCTACGTTTATGATCCTTGGCGCCATTTGCACTCGCCGCTGTCCGTTCTGTGATGTCGCCCATGGCCGCCCCGTTGCGCCGGATGCGGAAGAGCCGCAGAAACTGGCGCAAACGATCGCCGACATGGCGCTACGCTATGTGGTCATCACCTCTGTCGACCGTGACGATCTGCGTGACGGCGGCGCCCAGCATTTTGCTGACTGCATCACCGCCATCCGTGCCAAAAGCCCGGAGATAAAAATAGAGACGCTGGTGCCAGACTTCCGTGGACGTATGGATCGCGCGCTGGATATCCTTAACGCGACGCCGCCGGATGTGTTTAACCACAACCTGGAAAACGTGCCGCGTATCTACCGCCAGGTTCGTCCGGGCGCCGATTACAACTGGTCGCTGAAATTACTGGAACGCTTCAAAGAAGCGCACCCGGAAATTCCGACAAAATCGGGTCTGATGGTGGGCTTAGGCGAAACCAATGCGGAAATCATTGAGGTTATGCGCGACTTACGCCGTCACGGCGTTACCATGCTGACGCTTGGTCAGTATCTACAGCCAAGCCGCCATCACCTGCCGGTACAGCGTTATGTCAGCCCGGAAGAGTTTGACGAGATGAAAGCGGAAGCCCTGGCGATGGGCTTTACCCATGCCGCCTGTGGCCCCTTTGTACGTTCTTCGTACCATGCTGATCTCCAGGCCAAAGGCATGGAAGTGAAATGATCGTGTAATAGACGCTTACATTTCAGGCAAAAAAAACCGGCAACTCGCCGGTTTTTTTACTCTGCGGAGCAAGCGCATTGCGCTATTACTCTTTATGCGAGAGTTTTTCAGCCTGAACGCTACCGTCGACGTCTTTCTTAACGCCCGCGTCTTCATCGTTCATTGCTTTCTTGAATCCTTTAATCGCCGTGCCCAGGTCTCCGCCCAGCGTACGTAACTTCTTGGTACCAAACAGCAGAACAACCAGTGCGGCAACCACCAGCAGTTTGGTAATACTAATCTCACCCATAGATACCTTCTTCACTAAAAACAGGCTGCGTAACGCGCCGGATTAACCTGAGAATATTAACGGTCTTTCGACGCGCGCACACAATAGCAATCTGTAACAAGGTGAATCAAGCTTTGCGTAAAAAAACATCATAATAATTGCGGTGGCGCAAATCGTCGTTGCTGCAAAAGAGGAAGTTGCTCCCGCACCTGGTCTATTCGTTCTCTGAATATTTCCGCGACGATCAGCGCCGGACGATCGGCTGCCGCGGCTATCGTTACCCCCAACGGATCGATAATACGACTTTGACCAATATTACGATTACCACACTCCCCGGCCGCAATCATATAGCAGGTGGTATCCAGCGCTCTCGCCGCCAGCAGCGTCGACCACTGCTGCTCTTTCAACGGGCCGCGAACCCAGCCCGTCGGCAGCGCCAATACGTCAGCCCCCTGTAAAGCCAGCGCTAACGCCATGTCCGGAAAGCGCAGGTCATAACAGGTCATAAGCCCCACCTTAACCCCCTCCACGTCCAGCACAGGCGCGATAACGGTTCCGGCATCAATACTTTGGGATTCTTGCATCGAAAACGCATCATAGAGATGCAGCTTCGCGTAACGCGCGACAATGTGACCCGCCCGTAGCGCCACCAGCATATTAACCGCCCGTCCAGGCGTTGACGGGACAAGGATAGTGAATATCGTCGTCATATTATTATGAGCGCTTTCTTCCAGAAGCCGCGTCATAAACGCGCCATCCAGCGGCTGCGCGGCGCGAATCGGCAGGTCAAGGTCGATGTCATCTCGCGCTAATATCCCCTCAGGCAACACCAGAAGCGATACGCCGCGGCACGCCGCCTGAGCCATTAACGAAACGCAAACTTGCGCATTCTTTTCCCATACAGAACTCACCACAAACTGCCCGGCTGCAACGAACATATCCCCTCCCACACCTCTGTCAGGACTCGCCAATTATGCGTGTTCGGCGTTACACTCCTCCTGTATAGCAATTAAATAAAGGATTCGGCAGTGTTACAGCTTCTTTTAGCAGTTTTTATCGGCGGTGGAACGGGGAGCGTAGCCCGGTGGATGCTAAGTATGCGTTTTAATCCGCTTCATCAGGCGATTCCCATCGGTACGCTAACAGCAAATTTGCTTGGCGCGTTTATTATCGGCATGGGGTTCGCCTGGTTTAACCGCATGACACATATCGATCCGATGTGGAAAGTGCTCATTACGACCGGCTTTTGCGGCGGCCTGACGACCTTTTCTACTTTTTCTGCTGAAGTGGTATTCTTGCTGCAAGAGGGGCGCTTTGGCTGGGCGCTGCTGAATGTGCTGATTAACCTGTTGGGTTCGTTTGCCATGACGGCGCTGGCATTCTGGCTATTTTCCGCCGCAGCGGCGCGTTAAGCGCAAAAAAAACCCGCCGAAAGGGCGGGTTTTGAAATCTTGCTGTCGGACGTATGCTTACAGAGCAGTTACGTTTGCAGCGGAAGGGCCTTTGGCACCGTTAGTGATTTCGAACTCTACGCGCTGACCTTCAGCCAGAGTTTTAAAACCATTGGTCTGGATTGCAGAGAAGTGTACGAACACGTCTTTGCTGCCATCTTCCGGAGTAATGAAACCGAATCCTTTGGATTCATTAAACCACTTAACGTTACCTTTAATCTTAGACATCAAAATTACCTTTACATGAAAAATAGACACAAATGCTGTGTCGGATACCAGTACAACAATTGTGATGCATTTTGTCCAGTCGAACTTTGCGAAAAAGTGATAAATATCGCGTTAATTTTTAGCTAACTCTAGCTACCTATTGTTTTTTAAGACTTTTTAATTCACAACTGAAGCATGCCCTTCCCCGTCAAAACTGGAAACGCATCCAGGCGAAATAGACGTTTCCGTTGTTATACGAACCCGGAATGTAGGTCATCTGAAAGGTAGCGGGCCCATAGCCTATCGACGCTAAAGGCAACAGCACAGGGATGGGAATATAATTCCAGTTGTCGCGCGCGGTAACGCCTGCGGTAAAGCCCAGTCCAAGGCGAAAATTATCGTCTTCCAGCGGTCGCCAGGTTTTTTCCCAGCCATAACCGCCTATGGGTTCCCATTTGTTAAATGAATCTTTAAAGGCCATCATATAAAGGCCATGCCAGTTGCCTTTGTCGTCCCAGCGCGACTGACCAAAACCAACGCCCCACGGCCGCTCGTTATAGCGATCCGTTTTCTCTTTATCGTAGGCAAAGCGCGCATGCCAGGTAATGGCGGGGACATACAAATCATAATGCTCAGGCTGTCGCCACGTTTCTGCGACGTTATCGGTAAACGTGTTAAACCACCCTTTATCCGCCGCAGAGACTGAAGGAATAGCCAGCCATGGCATAACAAGGAGAGCAATAATAAGAAAATACTTTCTGATAATCATCACAACAGCCATACCGTTCAAAAATTCGACTGTGATAATAACAACATTAACCTGAATAAAATCTTAACAAACTATAAACAGAGAATAATCTGAGAGAGTATCGGGTTAACGGCGTTTGATTTAGCACTCAGAACCGTCGCGCGCTCCTTAATAAGCTTTCACAAAAAACACAAAACAAAGCACAACAAATAAAACAATAAAATAACAATAAATTAATACTTATAGCGCTACAGAAAATTCGTATAAGCATATTTCATCTTTAGCGATGACATGAAAAAATAACCGCGCCGTGATTTTAATCAGTAAGGCGCCATCCTTTATTCGGTACATTTTTATACCACTTTTGTGGCTCTTATTTTTACTCTGGGTGTCGATAAGACAGGGGAAACAATGCTAACAGTTATAGAACTCCTTATCGGAGTCGTCGTTATTGTGGGTGTAGCGCGCTACATCATTAAGGGATATTCCGCCACTGGCGTTTTATTTGTCGGCGGTCTGGTTCTGCTTATTATCAGCGCGCTGATGGGGCATAAGGTATTACCTGCCAGCGAAACCAGTACCGGCTATACCGCAACAGATATTGTTGAATACATCAAAATTTTGCTTATGAGTCGCGGCGGCGATCTTGGCATGATGATCATGATGCTGTGCGGCTTTGCCGCTTATATGACGCATATCGGCGCGAATGATATGGTCGTGAAGCTGGCGTCGAAACCTTTACAGTACATAAACTCGCCCTACCTGTTGATGATTGCCGCCTATTTTGTCGCCTGCCTGATGTCGCTGGCCGTCTCTTCCGCGACGGGGCTTGGCGTACTGCTCATGGCTACTCTCTTCCCGGTGATGGTCAACGTCGGCATTAGCCGCGGCGCGGCGGCGGCTATTTGCGCCTCTCCGGCCGCCATCATCCTCTCGCCAACGTCTGGCGATGTGGTTTTAGCCGCAAAGGCGGCGGAGATGCCGTTAATCGATTTCGCGTTCAAAACCACGCTGCCGATTTCCATCGCCGCCATTATCGGTATGGCGATTGCACACTTTTTCTGGCAACGCTATCTGGATAAAAAAGAGAACATTTCACATGAGATGCTGGACGTGGCGGAGATTACCACCACGGCCCCGGCGTTTTATGCCCTTTTGCCGTTCACGCCCATTATCGGCGTACTGATTTTTGACGGTAAATGGGGGCCGCAGTTGCACATTATTACCATTCTGGTGATCTGTATGCTGCTGGCCGCCGTGCTGGAATTCGTGCGCGGCTTCAACACGCAAAATGTGTTTTCCGGCCTGGAAGTGGCTTATCGCGGCATGGCGGATGCGTTTGCCAGCGTCGTGATGCTGCTGGTCGCGGCGGGCGTTTTCGCCCAGGGGCTGAGCACCATTGGCTTTATCCAAAGTCTGATCTCGATTGCCACTTCTTTTGGCTCCGCCAGCATTATTCTGATGCTGGTCTTAGTGATTTTAACCATGCTGGCCGCGATGACCACCGGTTCAGGCAATGCGCCTTTTTACGCCTTTGTTGAGATGATCCCTAAACTGGCGCACTCCTCCGGCATCAACCCAGCCTATTTATCCATCCCAATGCTGCAAGCCTCAAACCTGGGGCGCACGATTTCGCCGGTCTCCGGCGTCGTGGTCGCTGTCGCCGGGATGGCTAAAATATCACCGTTTGAAGTGGTGAAACGCACGTCCGTTCCGGTCATCGTCGGTCTGTTGATCGTCATTATCGCCACGGAAATTATGGTGCCAGGCGCCTCTTCCAGCGTTACTGGCAGCTGATAGCCGGTAAGCCGGGGCGAGGGAAAACATCGCCCCTGCATCTTAAACCAGGCTTAGCCGCCGTGGTAAATACGCTGCGGCCTGCCCACTTTGCCATGAATAATCTCTGCGACAATCAGGTGCCGACTCGCGCAATATTCCAGGTAGCGTCGGGATGTGGTGCGGCTTATCGTTAAGGCCTGCGCGACCGTTTCAGCCGTATGGCGTACGGTTGGATCGGCAAACAGCTTCATCACCGCATTAAGGGTTAAGGCATCAATACCGGTCGGCAAATCCCCTTTCGGTTCGCCGCGCGCATAGGCGTTGAACATTTCATCTATCTGCTTCTGGCTTGCGCTATCCGCGCTCGCCAGCATACGTCTGCGCTGTTGATAGCGGGTCAGCGTCTGTCCCAAACGTTCATAAGCAATAGGTTTGACCAGATAATCAAACGCGCCGCTACGTACCGCTTCCGCTACCGTCTCCATGTCACTGGCGGCGGTCGTAAACACGACGCCGCCGGGATAGCGCGACTGCATTAATTCATGCAGCAGCGTAATCCCCTTCCCATCCGGCAGATAATTATCTAACAGAATTAATCCAGGTTTGAACCGGTCAATCATCATTCTCGCCTGCGCCAGATTGCCCGCCAGCCATATCTGGTTAAAGCCAGGAATATGGCGGATATATTCTGCGTGCATTTCCGCCAGCAGCGTTTCATCCTCAACGATCAATAGGGTTAATGGTTCTGTCATCGTTTTTTTTCACTTTCGGAAGGAATAAAGAAAATAAGGTGCCACAAGGATCATTGTCTTCCAGCGTAATGACCCCGCCACAGCGCCCCACATAACTTGCAATCAGATATAACCCGATACCATGCTCACCGGGTTCGTCAGTTCGGGTACTTACGCCCTGTTCAAAAATTTTTTCCCGCAGCGCTTCAGGAACGCCGCAGCCCTGGTCGGCGACCTCTATTACCACCTCGTCGCCCTCGTCGCTCAGGAAAAGTTCGATGGTATTGTCGCCTTCCTGTGTACGCAAACTCGCCTCAAACGCGTTATCCAGCAGATTCCCGACGATGGCGGCGAATTCCGTGCTATCCAGCCCCTCCGGCAGTTGATGTAGCTGACTGCCGGGAACAATCACCATCTTGAGCCCCAGTTCACGCGCGCGCTGAACTTTGCCAAACAGCAAACCGGCTACCTGACGATCGGCGAAGGCGCCGCGTAAACTATCAATAAGTTGCTGCTGCGCCTGCGATTCGCCCTGCACCATCTCTCTGACCCGATCATACTCTTTCATTTGCAGCAGGCCGTTCAGAGTCGACATCCAGTTCAGGTGCTCATGGCGTAGCGTGCGCAGGCTCTCAACATACTGTTTAATCTGGGTTAACTGCGCGTTCAACGTCGCGATTTCATCTTTGCTGCGAAAACTAATAATAGCGCCCAGCAGCTCCTCGCCGGAACGGATAGCCTCACGATTGGCGATGACGCTCAGGCCATTGAAGTTGGCCATCACGTCCTGGCGTCTTTCTGCGATCTGGCAGGTAAAAAAGTCTGCCGGATTGACGACTTCCGCTATCAGCTTGCCCAGCCACTGACGCCCCGGCGACGACAGCCCCAACATTTTTCTCGCACTGCGGTTAATCGCGGTGATATGTCCCTCCGGATCAACGGCGATCAGCCCTTCATAAACCGAGCTAAATAACGCCTCCTGCTGGCGTACCACGCGCGCAATCTGTTTCGGCTCCATGCCCAGCATTTGTCGGCGGATATGCGCGGCGAAAAACCAGGAAAGCAGCATTAATACCACCAGCAACAGGACAAAAACCCCCGCCATCGGTAATAAGAAGTCCAGCCGCCAGGAGTCGATTTTACTGACCAGATAGCCAATTGAAACAACGCCGATCACGTTGCCTTCGTTGTCAAAGATAGGCGTTTTGGCGCGCATCGCCATCCCTATTGAGCCCTTACCGGTAATGAAATAACTTTCTCCTCTTTCCAGCGCGCCGGGTTTCGTAAACTGCATGGGATAGCCGATTTTTTCCGGATTCGGATGGTAAAGCCGGATCGAGTGGCGATCGCCTATCACCACATAGTCAAAATCCGTCCCGCGCTGCAGTTTATTCGCAATTATCGCCAGGCGTTTATAGTCCCGGTTTTTTACGGCAGCGATAATGCTGTCGTTAGAAGCAATAATTTTTGCCTGATTCATCGCCATATCACGAACATGGGACGCCAGATAATCTTCGAAACTGGCAGACAAATATTGTGCTAACGCTGCCACGATGAAAACAGAAACCACCAGAATGAGCAGAAAAATACGTAACGGAAACGCGAGTTGCCGAAAAAAAGGAAACAGCTTTTTATTTTTCTGATAGGACATTAAGGTTCCTTATTGGCATTTATCTTCAGATTTATCGCAAATGTAATAAAAATGTTTTCAGCATCTTGGAGCATATAAAAACCAATCGTTACAGATTCCCCACATTAAATCAATTAAACAACTAAAACCCACCGCCGGAATGGCGATTAAATTAATTAAAAAACTTAAAACCATAAAACACTTAAAAACCATCTAACGCTTTGTGAAATAAATCAAAATTTACCACCAAAATACTCCTTACGATGTATACGTCAGTGAGAAAAAATAAATAACTCGTCATAAAAATACTCCCACTCTGACTGAAAAGAAAAAGTTATCAAGTTGCAACACAGCGCAACATATACAGAAAAGTGGCAACAAGCATATCACCAGGATATTTCTTACTATGTTTGGCAATAATGTATTCACTCGGGTAAAACGCTCTGAAAATAAAAAAATGGCGGAGATCGCTCACTTTCTCAAAGAGAATGATTTAAGCGTCGATACCACTGTAGAAGTGTTTATTACCGTCAGCCGTGATGACCGTCTTATTGCCTGCGGCGGTATTGCCGGAAATATCATTAAATGTGTGGCCATTAGCGAATCAGTACGCGGCGAAGGCTTAGCGTTAACGCTGGCGACGGAATTGATTAATCTCGCCTGGGAACGGCACTGCACCCATCTTTTTATTTATACCAAAACGGAATACGAAGCGCTGTTTAAACAGTGCAGCTTTTCGACGATAGCCAGCGTCCCTGGCGTGATGGTCTTAATGGAAAATAGCGCGACCCGGTTGAAACGGTATGCGGAATCGCTGGCGACATTGCGTCATGAGGGAAAGAAAATTGGCTGTATTGTGATGAACGCCAATCCTTTCACGAACGGCCATCGCTATCTGATCCAACAGGCGGCGGCACAGTGCGACTGGCTGCATCTGTTCCTGGTCAAAGAAGATACATCACGCTTTCCCTATGAAGACCGACTCGATCTGGTCCTTAAAGGGACCACCGATATCCCGCGCTTAACCGTTCACCGCGGCTCCGAATACATTATTTCTCGTGCGACGTTCCCCTGCTATTTCATTAAAGAGCAGAGCGTTATTAATCACTGTTATACCGAAATCGACCTGAAGATTTTCCGCCAGTATCTGGCGCCCGCGCTTGGCATCACACACCGCTTTGTCGGTACGGAGCCGTTTTGCACCGTTACTGCCCAGTACAACCTTGATATGCGTTTCTGGCTGGAGACGCCAACGCTTCCCGCCCCACCCATTACGCTGGTGGAAATAGAGCGGCTTTGCTTCCAGGAGACGCCGATATCCGCCTCCTGGGTACGCAAGCTGCTGGTTAAACACGATCTCACGGCTATCGCGCCGCTGGTTCCCGACGCCACCCTGCGCTATTTGCAGGGCATGGTCGAACGCCATCCGGGCAGCGCGGCAGCCCGTCAAAAGTCCCCCGTATTAGCAACAGGTGAAAAATGAAAATAAACCAGCTAGCCGTCGCAGGCACGCTTGAGTCCGGCGATGTGATGATACGCATTGCGCCGCTCGATACGCAGGATATTGACCTGCAAATCAACAGTAGCGTTGAAAAACAGTTTGGCGAGGCCATTCGCGCCACCATCCTGGAGGTGCTTTCTCGCTACGACGTGCGCGGCGTACAACTGAACGTCGATGATAAAGGCGCTCTGGACTGCATTTTGCGCGCCCGACTGGAAACGCTACTGGCGCGCGCCAGCGGTATTGCCGCTCTGCCCTGGGAGGATCGCCAATGATTTCCGCCTCTCTGCAACAACGTAAAACCCGCACCCGCCGCAGTATGTTATTCGTACCGGGCGCCAACGCGGCGATGGTGAGCAATTCGTTTATCTACCCGGCCGACGCGCTGATGTTCGACCTGGAAGACTCCGTTGCATTACGCGAAAAAGACGCGGCGCGCCGTCTGGTATATCACGCGCTGCAACACCCGCTTTACCGTGACGTCGAAACCATTGTCCGCGTGAATGCGCTGGACTCCGAATGGGGCGTCAACGATCTGGAAGCGGTCGTGCGCGGCGGCGCGGACGTGGTGCGTTTACCGAAAACCGACACCGCGCAGGACGTCATTGATATCGAAAACGAAATTCTGCGCATTGAAAACGCCTGCGGTCGCGAACCGGGCAGTACCGGCCTGTTAGCCGCCGTGGAATCGCCGCTGGGTATTACCCGCGCGGTAGAAATCGCCCACGCCTCTGAACGGTTGATCGGGATTGCGCTGGGCGCGGAAGACTATGTTCGCAACCTGCGCACCGAACGCTCTCCGGAAGGCACCGAACTGCTGTTCGCCCGCTGCGCCATTTTGCAGGCCGCGCGTTCCGCCGGCATTCAGGCCTTCGATACCGTCTATTCCGACGCCAACAACGAAGCCGGTTTCCTGCAAGAAGCCGCCCACATTAAACAGTTGGGCTTTGACGGTAAGTCACTGATCAACCCCCGCCAAATAGAACTGCTGCACAACCTTTATGCGCCGACGCGTAAAGAGGTCGCCCATGCGCGTCTGGTCGTTGAAGCCGCAGAAGCCGCCGCCCGCGAAGGTCTCGGCGTCGTTTCCCTTAACGGCAAGATGGTCGACAGCCCGGTGATTGAACGCGCCCGTCTGGTGCTCTCCCGTGCAGAACTTTCCGGTATTCGCGAAGAATAAGGCAAAAAAATGACGCAGAAAAATGAATCTCAACGCCAGGATCGCGTAGCCGCCTGGAGCCGTCACGCTGAAAGCGAACTGAGTGCTTACCAAAGTGCGGCAAAATTGGATCTACAAGCGCAAAAACCGCGCGACCACAAACTGTGCGCCAGCCTGGAAGAGGCCATCCGCCGTTCCGGTTTACGCGACGGCATGACGGTCTCCTTTCACCACGCGTTTCGCGGCGGCGATCTGACGATTAACCTGGTGATGGAAACCATCGCGAAGATGGGCTTCAAAAACCTGACGCTGGCCTCCAGTTCGCTGAGCGACTGCCATGCGCCGCTGGTTGAACACATTCGTAACGGGGTGGTCAGCCGCATCTACACGTCAGGCCTGCGCGGCCCGCTGGCGGAAGAAATTTCTCGCGGCTTGCTGGCTGAGCCGGTTCAGATTCACTCCCACGGCGGTCGTGTGCATCTGGTACAAAGCGGCGAACTCAATATTGATGTTGCGTTTCTTGGCGTGCCCTCCTGCGATGAATTCGGTAATGCTAACGGTTATACCGGCAAAGCCTGTTGCGGTTCACTGGGCTACGCGATGGTGGATGCCGACAGCGCGAAGCAGGTCGTGATGCTGACGGAGCAACTGCTGCCGTATCCGCATAACCCGGCAAGCATCGCTCAGGATCAGGTTGATCTGATCGTGCAAATCGAAGAAGTCGGTGATGCAAACAAAATCGGCGCTGGCGCGACCCGCATGACCACTAATCCGCGTGAACTGCTGATCGCCCGCAGCGCGGCGGAAGTCATTGCTCACTCCGGCTACTTCAACGAAGGTTTCTCCCTGCAAACCGGCACCGGCGGCGCATCGCTGGCGGTCACCCGCTTCCTGGAAGACAAAATGCGTAGCCGCAACATTGTGGCTAATTTCGCGCTGGGCGGTATCACCGCCACCATGGTCGACCTGCATGAAAAGGGCTTAATCCGCAAACTGCTTGACGTGCAGAGCTTCGATCGTAACGCTGCGCAATCTTTGGCCCGCAACCCGAACCATATCGAAATCAGCGCTAACCAGTACGCCAACTGGGGCTCTAAAGGTGCTTCCGTCGACCGTCTGGACGTGGTGGTGCTGAGCGCGCTGGAAGTAGACACCCACTTCAATGTTAACGTGCTGACCGGCTCCGACGGCGTTCTACGCGGCGCGTCCGGCGGTCACTGCGATACCGCCGTCGCGGCGGCGCTGTCCATCATCGTCGCGCCGCTGGTGCGCGGTCGCATCCCAACGCTGGTTGATAACGTCACCACCTGCGTCACACCAGGCTCCAGCGTTGACATTCTGGTCACCGATCACGGTATCGCCGTCAATCCGGCGCGTCCGGAGTTGGCTGAACGCCTGAAAGCAGCGGGAATGAAAGTGGTATCGATTGAGTGGCTGCGCGAACGCGCGCAACTGCTTACCGGTCAGCCCCGCCCTATCGAATTCACCGACCGCGTGATTGCTGTCGTGCGTTATCGCGACGGTTCAGTGATCGATGTGGTGCATCAGGTGAAGGAATAAGCCATGCGCCTGTTTCCTGAACTCGCCACCTGTCACGACGTTTCTATTCCTGAGCTGCTCGCCAGCCGGGATGAGAGACAAGCAAGACAGCGCGCCTGGCTAACGCGCCACGCCACTCCACTGGTCTCCTTTACCGTGGTGGCGCCAGGCCCGATAAAAGACAGCGCGTTAACCCGCCGGATCTTTAATCACGGCGTGACTGCCCTGCACACGCTGGCAGAAGAGTATGGCTGGACCATCCGGGAGCAGGCTGCACTGGCTTCCGCCAGCGGGCCGGAAGGGCTGCTGGCGATTGACGCGCCCGCTCAGGCGCTCAAACAGGCGACCATCGCACTTGAACAGCGTTATCCACTGGGGCGCCTGTGGGATATCGATGTCCTGACGGCGGAAGGCGAAATACTCTCCCGCCGCCATTTCGCGCTTCCCGCTCGCCGCTGTCTGCTGTGCGGGCAAAGCGCGGCTGAATGCGCGCGGGGTAAAACCCACGCGCTGACTGATTTACTGATTCATATGGAGGCGCTGCTGCATGATGCCGATTCCCGCCAACCCGACTAACGCCTCCATTCAGCCTCAGTCGCTGTATGACGCCTGGGCCGATTTGGCCTGGCGCGCCATGCTGACCGAGGTAAATTTATCGCCAAAACCCGGTCTGGTAGACCGACTAAACTGCGGCGCGCACAAAGATATGGCGCTGGCGGATTTTCACCGCAGCGCGGAGGCGATTCGACACTGGCTGCCGCGCTTTATGGAATATGGCGCCAGCTGCACGCGCCTGCCGCCAGAGTCAGTTCTGGCGGGCCTGCGTCCATTGGGGATGGCCTGTGAAGCAGCGATGTTTCGCGCAACGGCGGGCGTCAATACCCATAAAGGCAGCATTTTCTCGCTGGGGTTACTGTGCGCCGCCATTGGCCGCCTGTATCAGCTACGCCAGCCGATCGCTGCAGAAACACTCTGCGCTACCGCCGCCGATTTTTGCCGCGGCCTGACCACGCGCGAACTGCGCCAGAACAACCTACAGCTCACCGCAGGCCAGCGGCTGTATCAGCAACTGGGATTAACCGGCGCGCGCGGTGAAGCGGAAGCGGGCTATCCGCTGGTCATCCGCCACGCGTTGCCGCACTACCGCGCATTGCTGGCGCAGGGGCGCGATCCGGAGCTGGCGCTGCTTGATACCTTACTGCTGCTGATGTCGCTTAACGGCGATACCAACGTCGCGTCGCGCGGCGGGGCGGACGGTCTGCGCTGGTTACAGCAGCAGGCTGCGGTCTTATTACAGCAGGGCGGCATACGGACGCCTGACGATCTCGTTTATCTCCACCGGTTCGATCAGCAATGCATTGAACGCAATCTCAGCCCAGGCGGTAGCGCCGATCTGCTGATCGTGACCTGGTTTTTAGCGCAAATTTCGCAAGTTAATCATTAACACAATTATAGAAAATATCCTTTCCGGAGAGTCATTTATGTCTTTATCCAAAGATAATATATGGAAGTTGTTGGCCCCATTAGTGGTGATGGGCGTCATGTTGCTAATTCCTGTTCCAGATGGTATGCCGCCGCAGGCCTGGCACTATTTTGCGGTTTTCGTCGCGATGATTGTCGGTATGATCCTGGAGCCGATCCCGGCGACAGCGATCAGTTTTATCGCCGTAACCATTTGCGTTATCGGCAGCAATTACCTGCTATTTGACGCTTCAGAACTGGCCGATCCGGCGTTTAAAGCCAGTAAACAGGCGCTGAAATGGGGGCTTGCCGGTTTCTCCAGCACCACGGTCTGGCTGGTTTTCGGCGCGTTTATTTTCGCGCTGGGCTACGAAGTGACCGGGCTGGGGCGCCGCATTGCGCTGTTTCTGGTAAAATTCATGGGTAAACGCACGCTGACGCTCGGCTATGCGATTGTCATTATCGATATTTTGCTGGCGCCGTTTACTCCCTCCAATACGGCTCGTACCGGCGGGACTGTCTTCCCGGTCATCAAGAACCTGCCGCCGCTGTTTAAATCGTTTCCAAACGATCCTTCCGCACGCCGCATCGGCGGTTATTTGATGTGGATGATGGTGATCAGTACCAGCCTGAGCTCTTCGATGTTTGTCACTGGCGCGGCCCCGAACGTATTAGGTCTGGAGTTCGTCAGCAAGATCGCTGGCGTCCAGATTAGCTGGCTGCAGTGGTTTCTCAGCTTTCTGCCGGTAGGGATTATTTTACTGATCGTTGCGCCGTGGCTCTCCTATGTACTTTATAAACCTGAAGTGACCCACAGTGCGGAAGTCGCGGCCTGGGCTGGCGGCGAGTTAAAAAACATGGGGCGTCTGTCCCGCAAAGAGTGGACGCTGATTGGCCTGGTGCTGCTTAGCTTAGGATTGTGGGTTTTTGGTGGAAAAATCATCAACGCCACTGCCGTGGGTCTGCTGGCCGTCTCGCTGATGCTGGCGTTGCATGTTGTGCCGTGGAAAGATATTACGCGCTACAACAGCGCCTGGAACACCCTGGTGAACCTCGCTACGCTGGTGGTCATGGCCAATGGCTTAACCCGCTCCGGCTTTATTGACTGGTTCGCCAATACCATGAGTACGCATCTGGAAGGTTTCTCGCCGGATGCAACCGTGATTGTACTGGTACTGGTGTTCTATTTCGCGCACTATCTGTTCGCCAGTCTTTCCGCTCACACCGCGACCATGCTGCCGGTCATTCTGGCGGTGGGTAAAGGCATTCCGGGCGTTCCGATGGAACAACTGTGTATTCTGCTGGTGCTGTCTATCGGTATCATGGGCTGTCTGACGCCGTATGCCACCGGCCCTGGTGTGATTATCTACGGCTGCGGTTACGTGAAATCCAGAGACTACTGGCGGCTTGGCGCAATCTTTGGCGTTATCTATATCGCGATGCTGTTGCTGGTGGGCTGGCCGATTCTGGCAATGTGGAATTAAACATTACGCCAACGCAGGTTAAAAATGATGCCGTTCAGGTTCACCTGAGCGGCATTTTTTATGATTAAATGGGTAACATTCATAATGTGTATAAATTATCGAATTCATCATGAACACAATATGGCATTACAGTCCGCTGCTGGCTGCCCTCTTAACCCCGATTTTTGCCGCCAACGCCGACGAACTTCAGGCGCAACAGTACGGTGATTTCACTGACTATGTGCTGGCGCTTTCCTGGCAAACCGGTTTTTGTCAAAGCCAGCATGAACGCCGCCATCGGGAACCCGATGAGTGCCGTCTGCAAAAAGAGCCAGCCAACAAAGCAGACTTTCTGACCGTCCACGGCCTGTGGCCAGGATTACCCAAATCTATCGCCGCACGCGGTGTTGACCAGAGACGCTGGCAGCGCTTTGGTTGTGCGACGCGGCCAATCCCGAATCTGCCTGAAGTCAAGGCCAGCCGGAAATGCTCCGCCCCCGCCCCTGGACTTTCGCCTGACATCGCGGCAGCGCTTAAGGAAGTGATGCCCGGCGCGGGGGGGAATTCCTGTCTGGAGCGCTACGAATATGCCAAACATGGCGCCTGTTTCGGGTTTGATCCCAATGCCTATTTCGGCACCATGATACGGCTGGATAAGGCGATAAAAGACAGCGCGCTGGGGCAGTTTCTGGCGGATAATTACGGCAAAACCGTTAGCCGCGCTGAGTTTGATAGCGTCGTCGCACAAATGTGGGGCCAGGATAATGTCAAAGCCGTTAAAGTAAACTGCCATGGCAATCCCGCCTATTTAACAGAGATTCAGTTTTCATTAAAGGCGTCGATGATTAACGCCCCGCTCTCCTCTGCCTCATTCCAGCCGCAGCCGCATCCCGGCAACTGCGGGAAACAGTTTATTATCGATAAAGCCGGTTATTGACGAAGCAGAGGTTTAAAACCGTAGCCACATTTGAGAACACGCCCGAATGTAGACTAAAATTCACTCAGGGCTATGACGTTTGAGGATTTACCCGAATGTGAACTAAATCACTTCAAAGACGGGGTAAGTCTCAGTATCATCATGAGAGTTAAACCCTCGCCGCCAGACGGTGAGGGTTTTCTTTTGGGACCATTTACCTGCACTACTCGCAGTATCGATGACATGGAGTAAGAAATGTCCAGACCCACTATTATCATTAACGACCTTGACGCCGAACGTATTGATCGTCTTCTGGAACAGCCTGCGTATGCGGATCTGCCGATTGCCGACGCGCTCAACGCCGAACTGGATCGCGCGCAAATGTGTTCCCCACAAGAGATGCCGAACGATGTCGTCACCATGAACAGCCGCGTTAAATTCCGCAATTTGAGCGATGGTGAAACACGCGTGCGGACGCTGGTGTACCCCGCCAATATGACGGATAGCAGTACCCAGCTTTCGGTAATGGCGCCCGTCGGCGCGGCGTTGCTGGGACTGCGCGTCGGCGACACCATTCACTGGGAACTGCCGGGCGGCGCCTCCACCCATCTCGAAGTGCTGGAACTCGAATATCAGCCTGAAGCCGCGGGCGACTTCCTGCGTTAAACCATCTGCATAAGCGTTAATGCGTTTACACAGAGGATGCCTGCGCATCCTCTTTCCGTTAGCCCTTTCATTTCTGCCTGCTTCAGACAACGCCGCCTGGCATCGGGTTGACTACTCCCGTCGCCTGTTTCTGCGCCGCTTGTGCCGACGTCGCTCCCGGCACCAGGATAACCTTCCGGCACTCTTCTTCGCGTTTTTCGAAAATTTCGTAGCCGCGCGCCGCCTCTTCAAACGGCATATAGTGCGTGACAATCTCCTCCGGCTTCAGCAACCCTTTTTCAATAAGCGGTAATAATTCCCCCAGCCACGCGTGAACATGGGTTTGACCCATTTTAAAAGTTAGCCCCTTATCAAAGGCGTCGCCGAATAAAAAGCCGTGAATAAAACCGGCATACACGCCGGGCACGCTGACCACGCCGCCGCGTCTGACCGCCGCGATACATTGTCGCAGCGCTTTGCCGCTGCTGCCTTCCAGTTTAAGGTTCGTCAGCACCGTCTCCGTCAAGCTGCCTTTCGCTTCAAAGCCTACGGCATCAATTACCGCGTCCACGCCGCGGTGTCCTGCCGTCTGCTCGATGATTTTTTCCGCCGGATCGTTCTCATCATCGAAGTTGATCGGTATCGCGCCGTAACGTTCTTCGGCGAAACGCAGGCGCCAGGCGTGGTGATCAACGACGAAGATCTGCTCCGCGCCCAGCAGTCGCGCACAGGCGATAGTCAGTAATCCTACCGGCCCTGCGCCAAAAACCGCCACGCTGGAACCTTGCTGAATCTGGGCATTTTTTGCCGCCTGCCAGTCGGTAGGCAAAATATCAGAAAGAAACAGCGCCTTATCGTCAGATAACAGCGGCGGCACCTTAAATGGACCAACATTACCTTTTGGCACGCGAACATATTCGGCCTGTCCGCCGGGAACGCCGCCATACAGATGGCTATACCCAAACAGCGCCGCCGGTGGCGGGATCTGTTTTTTATTCATCGCCGCGCCGTGTCCGTCGTTAGTGTTTTCACACGCTGAATATTGCTGTAGCCGACAGAAAAAGCAGTCACCACAGGCAATGACAAACGGGATAACGACCCGATCCCCTTTTCGAATATTCTTCACATCATGTCCGGTTTCCACCACCTCGCCCATAAACTCATGGCCGAAAATATCGCCATGTTTTACCTGTGGGATCTTGCCGCGATAGAGATGCAAATCAGATCCGCAAATCGCGGTGGCGGTAACACGCAAAATGATATCGTCAGGCTGCTCAATGCCGGGATCGGGTACGTTTTCAACCTTTACGTGATGTGGACCGTGATACGTCAATGCTTTCATGCAGCCTCCGGGGTAACGGTGAATGTTGCGTTCGACTATAAAAGGGTAGCTATCCCGGAGAGACTGCCGGAAAAACAGGCGGCTTTAGGATTTTTCCTGGAAAATACACGACTTTTTTAACGTCAGGTTGTCGCAATATTTAAAATTGCCAGACAAATAGCAGAAAGAAACATTATTATATGCTTGAATAAATTCAGTATTGATTAACAGGGAGTAACGGGTATGTATAAGACAATCATTATGCCGGTTGATGTTTTTGAAATGGAACTTAGCGATAAAGCCATTCGCCACGCTGAGTTTCTGGCGCAACAGGATGGCGTCATTCATCTGTTGCATGTACTGCCTGGGTCCGCGAGCATGAGTCTGCACCGCTTTGCCGCCGACGTGCGTCGCTTTGAAGAACATTTACAGCATGAGGCGGAAACGCGTCTGCAAACGATGGTGGGACACTTCAGTATCGATCCTTCACGAATTAAAACGCATGTTCGCTTTGGTAGCGTGCGCGATGTCGTCAATGAGATGGGCGAAGAACTGGATGCGGATGTCGTGGTAATCGGTTCGCGTAATCCGTCCATCACGACACACCTGTTGGGGTCTAACGCCTCAAGCGTGGTGCGCCATGCGACGCTGCCAGTATTGGTTGTGCGTTAACCCTAGTGGCTAAAAACTGACACGCCCTGCCAGGTCACGCCTGGCAGGGCTTTTTACTGCATCATCGTTAGTACAAATGCCCGATATTCACAATAGTACTCACCGTGTCGCCAAAAAAGACCAGCCGACTCAGAAATACGCCGACGAATAACAAGACGAACAGGAGTTTCGGGCGCGAATCACCGTGACGGCTGGCGACAAAAGCGAGCGCAAGGCAGACCAGGCTTGCCAGATAAAACGGTGAAGCCAGCCATGAACGCGCCGTCATCTGCATTACCGTTCCCCCGCTTAACCACACCAGCGGCGCCGCGATAAGTACCGCGATACACACCACAATTCCCTGGCGTAACGCAGGAACGGCAGGCCTGAGTTTTAACAGCGGAATCGCCGCGCAACCCATGACCCATACCGTAATAAAAAATAACAGCATGGTAAATCCATTAGCGATAGCTACCATCGCTGGCGCGGCGTAGGTCATCCCCTGCACCGCCACCAGTAACACGCCGAACACGGAGGCGATAAGAGCCATCGCTTTATGTCCCTTTGCCAGGAACGTTACGCCGACCGCTGCGCCAAACAACGTGGCGCCAAGGATTTCCCGACTTAACCAGGCATGTCGCAGGTTAATCAGCGCATTATAAGCGCGATCGGGATGCGCCAGATGCAGAATCGCGGCAATAGACGCCAATGCCAGCACCAGCCCGGTGGCCAACCAATAGAAACGCTGGCCTTCCACTTCACCACGCAGCGTACGCCATGTCAGTACCAAAGCCATCCCGACAGACATCTGGCTTAATACCGTAAAAAACACCAGCGGCAGTTCATATTTTTCCATTACTTGTCCTCCGGCTGCTTAGGCTGGCGCGCCAGAATAAAGCGCGTTCCTGGATTGAGCTGTGGCATATGCGGGAACCCTGGCGGATACTGCACCGCATTATCGGGTACAGGATCGGCATCCAAATCGATAATCGACAAGGCGCCCACCGGGCAGGCGTTTACGCACGCCGGATTCATACCGATATCAAGACGCTCGTAGCACATACTGCATTTTTCCGCTTTACGCGTCTCTTCATTAAAACGCGGCGCGCCATAAGGACAGTTACGAATACAGTTTTTGCAGCCAATGCAGCGCTCAGGGTTATGCACCACCACGCCATCTTCACGTTTGGTATAGGCTTCGACCGGACAGGCGGCGACGCAGGCCGGATGTTCGCAGTGGTTACAGGCCAGCGAGTAAAACGCCCGCTCTTCATGTGGATAGATGTCTTTATCCAACGGATAAACGTAGCGCCAGAAACGATCCGGCTCCAGTTGGTTAAAGCTTTTACACGCCATAGCACAGCCGCGGCAGCCGATGCACTTATCGCTATTCACTAAAAACGCACGTCTCATGCTACGGATTCCCCTTTACCGATCAATACAACGTCAGCAAACTGACTGTGGATAGCGGCGCCCGGCGCGCCAGTTTTCATCAGCCCCATATCAGCAGGCGTATCGGCCACGACGTTTTGCACGTTGTACTGCCGTTTCGGGAACCACGCTTCATACATCACCAGAAAATCTTCCGGCACGTTGGTGGTGACTTTTGCCCGCAGCTCAACTTCACCGGTGCCATTGAAAACTTTGACCAGATCGTTCTCGCTGATGCCTTTTTTTTGTGCGGAAGAAGGATGGATATAAACGAACGGTTCCGGGTAGAACACCTGCATCCAGTCCAGGTTGATAAACTGCGAGTGCAGGCCAAACTGCACGTGCGGCGTAAACAGATGGAAAGGCAGTTTGCTCTCGGCTTCCGGTTTGTATTCCGGCAGCGCGGTGTGGCCGTTTTTCTCCGCCAGTTCAGATTTAAATTCATACTTGCCTGACGGCGTTTTGAACTTGCGATCGTACCAGGCGGCTGAACTTGGCAGAATCGCTTTTTTCGGCCCGTCCAGCAGATCGTCCCAGGACGAGATGCCGAACATTTTCGCCATACCGTCGTTGAACTCCTGATCCAGCCAGCGCTTGTGATCGAACTCTTGCGGGAAGGTACAGGAACCCGGCGCCATCTTATTAATGGTGCGCGACAGCATGGTAGCGATTTCGAGATCGCATTTTGCTTCATACATCGGCTTAATCGCCGGCTGATTAATGGAAAGCCAGTAGTGCCAGTAAGAAGCATCCACGTTCCATTCTTCAAACGCGGTGGTAACGGGCAGCACGATATCAGCGTGTTGCACCGTTTCGTTGAAGAACTGATCGGCGCAGACCACCATTTCCAGTTTTTCAAACGCTTTCTTCATCTTGCTGCGATCGAAATCCTGGGCAAACGGGTTTTTACAGGCGACCCACAGCATACGAACCGGCGGATCGTTGGCCTCCAGAATCCCCTGCGCCGTCTGGTTAATATTCAGAGAGCGATCGGAGTACTGCACGGCGTCGCTGCCAGCGGCAGCCCCGAATTCACTGGTGGTGCCCGCCGCTCCCGGTATGCCAATAGCGCCCACCGGCGGCTTCTGCTGCATGGCGTTATAGTTAAAGCCCCAGGTATGCAGATGGCCATAACGCGCGCCGCCGCCTTCGACACCGATGTTGCCGGACATAGCGACAAAGGCGTCGATAGCGCGAACGTTGGCGCCGCCGTTGACATGACGCTGCATCCCGTAACCAATCCAGACCGTGGCCGGCTTAACCGCCGTAAACTCTTCTGCCAGCTGGCGAATGACATCCGCAGACAGGCCGCAGATTTCTGCCGCCCATTCCACGGTGACGTTATTGCGCAGATAGGCTTCAAATTCCGGATAGCCGTGAGCATCGTTGTTGACAAAATTCTGATCCACCAGGCCTTTATCCACCAGATGACGCGCCATCCCCAGCGCCAGCGCACCGTCTGAGCCAGGCCGTACGCGCAGGTAGAGATCGGCTTTGGCGGCAGTCTGCGACAGCAGCGGGTCGATAACCACGACCTTCGCCCCTTTCTCGCGCGCCTGATAGATGTACTTCATGCTGTGCATTGAGCACCAGGCCGGGTTGGCGCCCCAGATAATGATGTATTTCGCTTTCACCATATCTTCCGGGTCGTTACACCACATGTCGCCCATGTCGTAGTTTTGCGCGTCGATACCGGCAGGCCAGCACGGCGTACCGGCAAAACGGGTGGTATAGCCAAGCGAGGACATCATCCCTTCAACGGCATAGTTCAGCACGCCAAACTTACCGGAATATTTGGTCAGCGCCAGACCGAGCATAGAACCGTCTTTTTTCTTAATCTCCAGCATTTTGGCGGCAATGCGCTGCATCGCCTCTTCCCATGAGATGCGACGCCAGTTGCCGCTACCGCGAACGTCCTGCGCCATGGGATATTTAATACGATCGGGGCTATAAACCCGGCGAGGATAGCTTAACCCTTTGACGCAAGGCGTACCGTGAGTAAATGTTGATTCCGACGCGCCTTCCACGAAAGTAATGACCCCGTCCTTTACCCACGTCTTGAGGCTACAGGTGTCATAGCAGTTACGCGGACACGCGTTACGATAAATTTTGTACGTTTTAGGGTTAAAGGGAACAGGCGGCTGCGCAAGCGCGCATCGGGAGGTCAGTAATCCTCCGGGTAAAGCCGCAACGGCGCCCAGTGCCACTATCCCCTTTAAAAAAGAACGTCTGTTCAGATGTCCCGTCTCATTACTCATATAGATACTCTCGTTTTAATTCATCAAGCCAATAAAATAAGATGTCCGCCACCGTATATAACGTGGTCGTTTGTGCATGAGTTTTTATTTTTTCGATATATAATGGCACCCACTTTGTTAAATAGTTATTGATATATTGAGTGAGAGTAGATCGGTATTGTGACGTTTGCCGGGTATTAGCCAGTAATAGTGTGGTCAATTCCAGCACGCAGGAAATATGATCGTCAGGAATATTGCTCCCCTGATTAACCGATAATCCCAACGCTGCCATAAACTCCCGTATCTCCAGCGTCGCCTTTCCCATCACCAGCGCATCCTCTTCCAGATACACTGAAGCGAAAGGCGCAGCCAGCAGCTTGCCAGGGCCGACGAATAGCGCATTAAAATCATACTCCGCTTCCAGCCACGCCCGGTCGGTAAGGTTTACCGCAGCAGTGGGATTTAATCTCACGTAGGCAGATTTCAGTGAACGACTATCATGAGAATTAAAAAAATCACGCAATGTAAGCCCTGTTTTTTCTAATTCCGTCAGTGATTCATAGATTGAATCCATGAATAAATAACCTCACATACAAATGCAATATAAATCAAGAAAAAAGAATGGGCATGTTAACGGAAGCGCTTAATCTTTCTTTGATAAAAAAACAGAAAAATTCCAGTTAAATCCGTAGAAGGCTTTTTTATTGTTTCAAAGTTTAAAAACAGAAGACCGTTGAAATAAAAAACCGTCTGTTATTAACAGACGGTTTCAGAGTATTGATAATGAAGAACGTGTTTTACCCGGCGGCGTTCCCCGGGCATAAACACCGCAGGCCCGAATAGCTTACACTATCGGGCCGTTTACGATGGCCAGTTAACTGACCTTGCAGGTGTGCTTACTTCTTTTTATGCGATTTTGGTACGAATCAGATAATCAAAGGCGCTCAACGAGGCTTTCGCCCCTTCGCCTGTGGCGATGATAATCTGTTTGTAAGGAACGGTGGTGCAATCGCCTGCAGCGAAGACGCCCTTAACGCTGGTTTCACATTTGGCGTCAATAATGATCTCGCCCATGCGGTTACGCTCAAGCGCGCCTTCCAGCCAGTGGGTATTCGGCAACAGACCAATCTGCACAAAAATCCCTGCCAGCGCGACGCTATGAATATCGCCGCTGACACGGTCACGATACTCCAGCCCCACCACTTTCGAACCGTCGCCCTTCACTTCTGTCGTTTGCGCATTCAAAATGATATCGACATTTTTCAGGCTACGCACTTTGTCCTGTAGCACCTGATCCGCCTTCATCTCCGGCGCGAACTCCAGCAACGTAACGTGTTCTACAATACCTGCCAGATCGATAGCCGCTTCAACGCCAGAGTTGCCGCCGCCGATGACCGCCACACGCTTCCCTTTAAATAACGGACCGTCGCAGTGCGGACAATAGGTGACGCCTTTGGTGCGATACTGATCCTCGCCCGGCACATTCATATTGCGCCATTTCGCGCCGGTGGCGATGATGATACTGCGCGCTTTCAATACTGCGCCGGACGCCGTTTCAATCTGATGCAGGCCGCCTTCTGTCGCGGCCGGAACCAGTTTACTTGCGCTCTGGCTGTCGATAACGTCAACGTCATAATCGCTGACATGCGCTTTCAGCGCGCCCGCCAGTTTCTGGCCTTCGGTTTTCGGCACTGAGATATAGTTTTCGATATCCACGGTATCCAGCACCTGACCGCCGAAGCGCTCGCCCATCAGACCGGTACGGATGCCTTTGCGCGCCGAGTAGACCGCCGCCGCCGCGCCCGCCGGGCCGGAGCCGACAATCAGTACGTCATACGCATCGCGTTTGTTCAGCGCTTCCGCCGCGCGTTTTTCTGCGCCAGTATCCACTTTAGCGACAATCTCGGTCAGAGTCATACGTCCCTGGCCGAACTCTTTACCGTTAACAAATACCGCCGGAACGCCCATCACGTTACGTTCGGTGATTTCGTTCTGGAAGGTACCGCCATCAATTGCCGTATGTTTAATACGCGGGTTCAGCACCGCCATCAGGTTCAGCGCCTGCACTACGTCCGGGCAGTTATGGCAGGAGAGTGAATAATAAGTTTCGAATTCAAAATCGCCGTCAATATCGCGAATCTGCTCCAGCAGCGACTGCGCTTCTTTTGACGGATGACCGCCGGTCCACAGCAGCGCCAAAACCAGCGAGGTAAATTCGTGGCCCAGCGGAGAACCGGCAAAGCGCGGCCCCTGCTGAGAACCTGGATTCGTAATCAGGAAAGACGGCTTGCGCACCGGCAGAGTATTGTCTTCTTTAAACGTGACTTTGTCGGACAGCTCGGCGATTTCAGCCAGCAGTTCCTTGATTTCCGCCGATTTAGCGCTGTCATCCAGCGTGGCAATCAGCTCAACAGGTTTGGTCAGTTTCTCAAGGTAAGCCCTGAGCTGGGTTTTCATATTTGTGTCGAGCATTCTTCTTCCCTCTCTGAAAACATCATCATGCAAGCCGACTTCGCGGGACTGCATTAATGCAACTTGCGTCATGGTGCTGAAATGAAATGGGCGCGGGTGCGCCCATGACTGAAACAATTTCCAAAGTATTTCACGTCAGAGTAAGGTGGCTAGCCTGAGAATCCCCGGGAGCTTACTGAAGTAAGTGACCGGGGTGAGCAGGCGACGCCAACGCAGCTATGGCGTGAAAGACGACGGAAATTTAGATTTTACCGACCAGGTCTAAAGATGGAGCCAGAGTCGCTTCACCTTCTTTCCATTTCGCCGGGCATACTTCGCCTGGGTGAGCGGCAACGTACTGTGCTGCTTTAATTTTACGCAGCAGGTCAGACGCGTCACGGCCGATACCTTCAGCGGTAACTTCGATCGCCTGGATGATACCCTGCGGGTCAACAACAAAGGTCGCACGGTCTGCCAGGCCTTCATCTTCACGCATGTTGTCGAAGTTACGGGTCAGGGCGCCAGTCGGGTCGCCGATCATCGCATATTTGATTTTTGCGATAGTTTCAGAGCTGCTGTGCCATGCTTTGTGCGTGAAGTGAGTATCGGTTGAGACGGAATAAACGTCTACGCCCAGCTTCTGCAGTTCTTCGTAATGGTCGGCAACGTCACCCAGTTCAGTCGGGCAAACAAAGGTAAAATCGGCCGGGTAGAAGAAGAAGACGCTCCAGCGGCCTTCGGTATCTTTCTCGGTGACTTCAATGAATTCACCGTTTTTGAACGCCTGGTTTTTGAAAGGTTTGATTTTGGTGTTAATTAAGGACATCTATACTTCCTCCGTGTTTTCGTTGAGGAGTAAGTTAACGAAATTTTGCTGATTCGGCTAATGCGTTTCCATTATCAAATCAATAAGCGTTAACTAACAACCCGATTCGGGCGACATTGTGAACACTGCGCCCTGTCAGCCATCTAAAGTAAAAAGGCCGCCTGACAGGCGGCCCCATTACCTGAACTACCCGTAGGTAACTTCAGAGCCAGTACGACTCGTCTTGCAAATTACAGACGTATTGTCTGCAACTCGAAATCCATAGCGTATATGCTGGCTAAGTGTTGCGCTCTACATTACCTTAACAAAGGCTGTAACAGCGAAAAGGATTACATCACCCCAGCATAGAAAGGGCAATCCCGGCACGCCAGCTCTTACCTATGTCTGTGATAGGCATCATCATTAATACTCTTTTCGCTTTGATCTTAAAAGGAAAAAATATGATTAAACGTACACTGCTGCTTGCTATGCTGCCCATTCTCGCCCACGCGGAAGAACTGCCTGCGCCGGTAAAAGCCATTGAAAAACAGGGCATAACAATCCTGAAATCCTTCGAGGCGCCGGGGGGCATGAAGGGCTATCTCGGAAAGTATCAGGATATGGGCGTCACCATTTACCTGACGCCGGACGGTAAACACGCGATTTCCGGCTATATGTATAATGAAAAAGGTGAAAATCTTAGCAACGCCCTGATAGAAAAAGAGATCTATGCGCCGGCCGGACGAGAAATGTGGCAGAAAATGGAAAAAGCGTCATGGATACTCGACGGTAAAAAAGACGCGCCGGTGGTGCTGTATGTCTTCGCCGACCCTTTCTGCCCCTATTGTAAGCAGTTTTGGCAACAAGCTCGTCCGTGGGTCGAATCCGGCAAGGTACAATTACGTACGTTACTGGTCGGCGTGATTAAACCGGAAAGCCCGGCCACAGCCGCAGCGATTTTAGCCGCGAAAGACCCGGCGAAAACCTGGCATGACTATGAAGCCTCCGCAGGAAAGATGAAGCTGGAGGTTCCGGCGTCCATCCCCCCGGCGCAGATGAAAGTCATTAATCAGAATCAGCAGTTAATGGACGATCTTGGCGCTAACGCGACGCCAGCAATTTATTACATGAATAAAGATAAGATTTTGCAACAGGTTGTAGGTTTACCGGAAAAAGCGCAACTGGACGCCATGATGGGGCAGCCTTAACGCAGAAATTAGCAAGGCAGAAGCTTAACCGTACCCCGCCCGATAGCGCTGCGTTTGTCGGGCCAACCTCCTCCCGGCATTAACGCGACGCCAGACCAGCATGTCATCCGGCACAGCCTTTTTAGACTAACGGCGTGATTATAAAAGTGTACGTTATGTCCGCCTTTACTGTAATTATTTACTCGCTAAAATATTCATAACTGTGGTATTTTAGTTTAAATAAACTCTACATTAAGTTTAATAAACATAACTCTGGTAAATTATTGAGATTAAGTCATAATCATGGAAGATACCATGATGATGCCGGGAAGATACTATGGCTAACCTTTACGACCTTAAAAAATTTGATCTTAACTTGTTGGTTATATTTGAATGTATCTATCAACATTTAAGCATTAGCAAAGCAGCAGAAACACTCTATATTACACCTTCTGCTGTAAGCCAGTCATTGCAACGCCTGCGCACGCAATTCAACGACCCTCTATTTATTCGTTCAGGTAAAGGAATTACGCCTACCGTAACAGGCATTAATTTACATTATCATTTAGAAAATAACCTTAACAGCCTGGAACAAACTATTAATATAATGAATCAGTCCAGCCTGAAGAAAAAGTTTATTATCTACAGCCCACAGCTGTTGATAACGAAACAATTACTGGAACTGATGAAATATCTGCGTAAAGACCCACAGATTGAAATTGAACATCACGACATTTTGGGAACGGAAGAATCTCCTGAAGATCTTCTCGCCTACCGTAAAGCAGATATTGTCCTCTCGATGTCGCCGATCAGTAATCGCTCCATTGTTTGTACGCACTTTTATAGGGTGGAATGCGTTCTGGTTTGCAGTGAAAACCATCCCCGATTGCGAGAGAGCGTAAGCGTTGAAGAACTGCTGAAAGAAAATTTTACTCATCTCATCGCCGCCGATGATGCCGCAGTAAAAGAGCATCAGACTTTCCTTAATCAGGTATTAGCAGAAAGAACTATAGGCTTTAAAAGTAAGTCGCTTATCACTATTGCCAATGCGATTAGCGTGACAGATCTTATTGGTTTTTTACCTAAGATTATTGTGGATTATTATCAACCCACGGTTAAGCTTAGACAAATTTCCACACCTTTTTCTGTTCCTGCCAACCCCCTCTATCTTATGTATAATAGAGCTTCGCTGAATAATAGCGGATTTGCTGAGCTCATTGAGCACATCACAAAAAAGTATTAATAAGAAGGCCCAAGAGGGAGGTAATATAAATTCAATGTATATGTCTACATAATGTATTTATTTAGCAAATATAATAAAGCATTGCAAGTTCATCTAATCCGCTTATCCTTTATGTTAATTATTCGAATATACTCTAGTTAACACATCGGAGACTATCCAGAGATGTCGGTTTATAAAGTTCCGCTTGAGCAAAATGTTCTGGAAGCGGCTCAAGAGCGTATAATGTGGACCCTGGAAACCTTACCCCGGGTCTGCGTCTCATTTTCTGGTGGTAAAGATTCAGGACTTATGCTGCACCTGACGGCAACGTTGGCGCGCAAAATGAATAAAAAGATCCACGTTCTCTTCATTGACTGGGAAGCGCAATTCTCCTGTACCATCGCCTATATTGAATCGTTACGTGAATACTACGCGGACGTTATTGAGCGTTTTTATTGGGTCGCATTACCCTTAACCACACAAAATTCCCTTTCACAATACCAGCCGGAGTGGCAGTGTTGGCAACCGGGTACCGACTGGGTACGACAACCGCCAGAAGATGCGATTACCGATCCGGCCTTTTTTTCCTTTTATCAACAAGGCATGACCTTTGAACAGTTCGTTCGCGATTTTGCCGACTGGTTTTCAGAAAAACGTCCTGCCGCTATGCTGGTCGGTATTCGTTCCGACGAATCCTATAACCGATTTGCCGCTATCGCTAACTCGCATAAGCTGCGCTTTGCCGACGATAAGCCCTGGACCACGTTAGCCCCTAAAGGGCACACCTGGTATATCTATCCCATCTATGACTGGAAAACCGCAGATATCTGGACCTGGTTCGCCAAAACAGGTAAACCCTGTAACCCTTTGTATAATTTGATGTATCAGGCTGGCGTACCGCCCCGTTACATGCGTATTTGCGAACCGTTCGGCCCGGAACAACGACAGGGGTTATGGCTGTATCATGTAATCGAACCTGAGCGCTGGGCGGCCATGTGCGCCAGAGTCAGCGGCGCACTCAGCGGAGGAATATACGCCGGACAAGACAGCCATTTTTATGGCCACCGGAAAATTTTAAAACCCGATCACCTTAACTGGGAAGAGTACGCGCTGCTCCTGCTACACAGTATGCCTGAAGTCACTGCCGAACATTACCGTAATAAAATCGCCGTTTATTTGCAGTGGTATAAGAAAAAAGGCATGCACACCATTCCACAAACGCAGCATGGCGATATCGGATCGCGCGATATTCCGTCGTGGCGACGGATCTGCAAAGTATTACTGAACAATGATTACTGGTGCCGGGCGCTGTCATTCAGTCCGACAAAACCTAAGAATTACCAGCGTTATAACGAACGTATGAAAGCTAAACGCCAGGAATGGGGGATCTTATGCAACACCGACTCACAACCGAAATAACTCACTTTCTCTCTGAACTGCCTGAAGAGGAGAGGATCGCCGCCATTAATGAATTTAGAATGGCGATACATAGCGTTAGTCCTTTTCGCGATGAGCCTGTCGATTGTGTCCTGTGGGTGAAAAACGATCATATTTCGCCTAATGACTACAACCCGAATAACGTTGCGCCGCCGGAGAAAAAACTGCTGCTTAAATCGATTGAACAAGATGGGTTTACTCAGCCGATCGTGGTGGTAAAGGCCGATGCCGAGGAGTACGAGATTGTGGACGGTTTTCACCGTCATGAGCTGGGCAAAGGAAAAGCGGCCCTGAAAAGGCGTCTGAAAGGCTACCTGCCGATAACGTGTCTGGACAGAGAACGTCACGAACGCATGGCGGCAACCATTCGGCATAACCGCGCGCGCGGGCGTCACCAGATCCACGCCATGTCAGAAATCGTGCGCGAACTTTCTCTGCTAGGCTGGGACGAGAGCAAAATCGGCCAGGAGTTAGGTATGGACGCCGATGAAGTCCTGCGCCTGAAACAGATCAACGGCCTGCAGGAGCTTTTTGCAGACCGTCGATTCTCCAGAGCGTGGACGGTTAAATAACTACAGTTTACACAGTCGCTCTGCGGCGGCCAGCAGCGTTGATTCCTGTTTAGCGAAACATAAACGTATAAGCTGATGCGGGAAAGGGGCGGCGCAAAAGACAGAGAGCGGAATAGCGGCGACACCGACTTCTTCGGTTAGCCACTGACAAAACTCAACGTCATTTAGCGTCGACACTGCGCTGTAATCGATTAACAGAAAATAGGTACCTTCACAGGGCAGCACTTTTAATCGGCTTTGCGCCAGCGCGTTAACCAGCACATCGCGTTTTTTCCGGTAAAAATCGGGTAACGCGCGATAGTGTTCCGGCGCGGCGCGCAGCATATCCGCCAGCGCCAGTTGCGCCGGCGTATTGACGCAAAACGTCAGGTACTGATGAACTTTGCGTATTTCGGCGCTAATGGCCGCAGGCGCAACGCAGTAACCAATCTTCCATCCTGTCATATGAAAGGTTTTACCAAACGATGAAACGGCAACCGCCCGCTCTCGTAACTGAGGGTGCGCCAATACGCTGGCATGGCCTTCGACGGCAAAACAAATATGTTCGTACACTTCATCGCTTAACACATAAATTTCCCGCTCGCCGATAGCCTGCCACAGCGCCTCGATATCCTCCTGACGCCAGACGGTAGCGGTGGGATTATGCGGCGTATTGAGGATCACCAGCCGCGTGCGCTCGCTAAGCAGCGCCGAAAACGCCTGCCAGTCGACGCGAAAATGCGGCGGCGTAAGCGCTATGCGTTTTAACACGCCGCCGGAAAGCGCCACGGCCGGGGCATAGCTGTCGTAACTGGGATCGAAACAGATAACCTCATCCCCTGCCCGCACCAGCGCGGTAATCGCCGCATACAGCGCTTCTGTCGCGCCCGCCGTGACGGTGATATCACTTACGTCATCGGGTCGATAACCATATATTTCCGCCGTTTTATCGGCTATGGCCTCCCGCAGCGCCTGCGCGCCCGTCATCGGCGCATATTGATTCGCGCCCTGCGCGACATGATAAGCCAACCGCTCGTGCAAATAACGAGGACCATCAAAATCAGGGAAGCCTTGCGATAAATTTATTGCCTGATGTTTCTGCGCCAGCGCGCTCATTTGCGTAAAAATCGTGGTGCCAAGATTGGGCAATTTGCTTTTTGGAATCAGTGGGTTATTTCTCATTATCTTCATACCCGCCAGTGATGTGGTTATTGACACACTATCACAGGGTGTTAGTATTTGGCAATCAAGACGTTTAGATGTCTAAATATAATAACAGCGGTGAGAAGACCCTAAGGACAACACAACATGAACCACACTGAAATCCGCGTCGTTACCGGCCCGGCGAATTATTTTTCCCATGCCGGAAGCCTCGGAAGACTGACAGACTTTTTCACGCCGGAACAGCTTTCCCACGCCGTTTGGGTGTACGGCGAACGCGCGATTGCCGCCGCCCGGCCTTACCTGCCGGAAGCGTTTGAACGTGCTGGCGCAAAACATCTGCAGTTTACCGGCCATTGTAGCGAACGCCATGTTGCCCAACTGGCGCACGCCTGCAACGACGATCGTCAGGTGGTGATAGGCGTCGGCGGCGGCGCGCTGCTCGATACCGCTAAAGCGCTCGCCCGCCGTCTGGCGCTGCCGTTTGTCGCTATCCCGACCATCGCAGCGACCTGCGCCGCCTGGACACCGCTTTCCGTCTGGTATAACGATGCGGGACAGGCGTTACAGTTCGAAATTTTTGATGATGCCAATTTTCTGGTGCTGGTCGAACCGCGCATTATTCTGCAGGCGCCCGATGACTATCTGTTAGCTGGCATTGGCGATACGCTGGCGAAATGGTATGAAGCCGTTGTGCTTGCGCCGCAGCCTGAAACGTTACCTTTGACCGTAAGACTGGGCATTAACAGCGCGTGCGCTATTCGCGATCTCCTGCTGGACAGCAGCGAACAAGCATTAGCGGATAAACAGCAGCGTCGGCTGACCCAGGCATTTTGCGACGTGGTGGATGCGATTATCGCTGGCGGCGGTATGGTCGGCGGCCTCGGGGAACGCTATACCCGTGTCGCCGCCGCCCATGCGGTACACAACGGTCTGACCGTTCTGCCGCAAACGGAAAAATTCCTGCACGGAACGAAAGTAGCTTATGGCATTCTGGTGCAAAGCGCGCTACTGGGACAAGATGACGTGCTGGCGCAATTGATTACAGCGTACCGGCGATTTCATCTGCCGACCCGGCTTAGCGAACTGGACGTGGATATTCATAACACCGCCGAGATCGATAGGGTCATCGCGCATACCCTGCGCCCGGTCGAATCCATCCACTATTTACCGGTGACGTTAACGCCAGACACCCTGCGTGCGGCGTTTGAAAAAGTTGAATTTTTCAGAATATAGCCTGGTGACGTTGCGTTTATCAGGCCTGGCAACCCTCAGCAGCAACGCGCGCCGCCTTTTCCACCATAGCGCGCATCCTGCCGCTCGCGGAAAAATTCTTCATAGGTCATCGGCGTCTGATCCGGATGCGTTATGCGCATATGTTCCACATAGTTGTCGTAGTCTGGCACGCCAATCATCATTTTTGCGGCCTGTCCCAGATATTTTCCGGCTTTCGAAAGCGTATCGAACATCGTTGTCACCTGTCATCCAAATGCCCTCTCCTTATTCTGGAGAGGGCTATTGATGTAAAAAGATTAGTGCGCGCCTTTCGCCTGCGTCACGATCTCATCCACATTTTCCGGCATCGGCTCATACGGCGTTTCATTCGCCGTCGGTTTATCAATCTTCAGAGCGGCCAGCGCCGTCTTAATAGAGAAGACCGCCAGCACCACGACCACCACCATAAAGAAGATGGTTAGCCCGGCATCCAGACGGTTATTGAATACCAATTGCGCGAGCTGCGATTCGGTGTACTGCGGCGGAATATTGCCGCTGTCGATCATCGCCTGGAACTTATTGGCAATGGCCAGGAAGCCGATTTTCGCATCCGGACTAAACGCTTTCTGCCAGCCCGCCGTCAGCGTACAAATCAGCAGCCAGGCCGTTGGCACCAGCGCGACCCACGCATAACGCTGACGCTTCATTTTGAACAGTACCACGGCGCAAAGCATCAGCGCCATACCCGCCAGCATCTGGTTGGCGATGCCAAACAGCGGCCACAGGGTGTTAATACCGCCCAACGGATCGACCACGCCCTGATGGAGGAAATACCCCCACGCCAGCACGCACAATGCCGTAGCAAGCAGGTTCGCTGGCAGCGAATCGGTACGTTTCAGCCCTGGCGACACTACGCCCAACAAATCCTGCAACATAAAGCGCGCCGCACGGGTACCCGCATCCACCGCCGTCAGAATAAACAGCGCTTCAAACAGAATGGCGAAGTGATACCAGAACGCCACATCCATCATGCCGCCCAACGCGCCATGTAAAATGTAGGCCATCCCTACCGCCAGCGTTGGCGCACCGCCTGCGCGGGAGATAATGGATTGTTCGCCGACTTCATTGGCAATCTGGTGTAACGTATCCGGCGTGATAGCGAAACCCCAACTACTGACCACCTGCGCGGCAGAAGCCACAACATCCGCTGTCCCCGCTGGCGCCAGTACCGCCATCGGGCTATTCATCGCAAAGTAAACGCCCGGATCGATAATACAGGCGGAGACCAGCGCCATAATGGCGACGAAAGATTCCATTAACATCCCGCCGTAGCCGATAAAGCAGGCCTGGCCTTCGTTGGCCAACATCTTCGGCGTCGTGCCGGAGGAGATGAGCGCATGGAAACCGGATACCGCGCCGCAGGCGATGGTAATAAACAGGAACGGGAACAGGTCGCCCGTCCAGACCGGTCCGGTACCATCAACAAATTTGGTCAGCGCCGGCATAGTCAGCGTCGGACGCATGATCAGAATCCCGACCGCCAGACCGACAATCGTACCAATTTTCAGGAAGGTAGAGAGGTAATCACGCGGCGCGAGCAGCAGCCAGACCGGCAGTACCGCCGCGACAAAACCATAACCCACCAGCATCCAGGTAAGCTGCACGCCAGTAAAATCAAAGTACGGCGCCCAGGTTGGGCTTGCCGCCACCCATCCGCCGGAAATAATAGCGAAAATAAGAAATACCAGCCCAATGACCGACACCTCGCCGATGCGCCCCGGACGCAGATAACGCAGGTAGATACCCATAAAAATCGCCAGTGGAATAGTGAACGCGACAGTGTACGTTCCCCACGGGCTATGGGTCAGCGCTTTCACCACGATCATCGCCAGGACGGCCAGAATGATCACCATGATCATAAAGCAGGCTACCAGCGCGATCACCCCTGCCGTCGCGCCCATCTCCTCTTTAACCAGCTCGCCAAGCGAACGCCCATCGCGCCGGGTCGAGACGAACAGCACCATAAAGTCCTGCACCGCTCCCGCCAGCACGACGCCCGCCAACAGCCAGATCATCCCCGGCAGATAGCCCATCTGCGCCGCCAGTACCGGCCCGACCAGCGGACCTGCGCCAGCAATGGCCGCAAAATGGTGACCAAAAAGCACTTTCTTATCGGTCGGGACATAATCCAGACCATCATTATGACGTACCGCGGGCGTCATACGCGTTGGGTCAACCGCCAGCACTTTTTTGGCGATATAGAGCCCATAAAAACGATACGCAATTAGATAGACACAGACCGACGCCACCACGATCCATAGCGCGTTGATCTGTTCCCCACGATTTAACGCAATATAGCCCAGGGCAAACGCACCCAATACTGAGAGCGCTGTCCAGACGAGGTATTTCCCTGATTTATTCATAGTTGTTGTCCGTTTGGGTGTTCCAGAGAGATGTTACATTTTGTTTCTATAACACCTTTACCGTAATTAACAACACAACAACATGATAAAACCGTATCGTTACCCATTTTTTACATTACAGTGTTAACCAGATCACTTCCTTTCTTCGTTAATGCTGCAATTGCATTTTACTTTGCCAGAACTATCCCATTACCGCCGTTCCCAGGCGACAGGTGCAGCAGCGCCTCCCCTGCTCGTCAAAGAGCGTAATTTCCCAGCTTTGATTCTGCCGCCCCAGATGCAGCGGCAGGCAAACGCCGCGTACTTTCCCCTGCGAGACGGCGCGGTGGTGGGTGGCGTTTAACTCGGTCCCGACCACGCACTGCCCGTCGCGGGTCATCAGATAACCCGCCATTGATCCTAACGTCTCCGCCAGCGCTGCCGATGCGCCGCCGTGTAGCAGACCAAACGGTTGATGAGTGCGGGCATCGACAGGCATTTCCGCCTCCAGCACGTCATCGCCCAGACGGGTGTAAACAATGCCCAGATGCGCCACCAGCGTGTTCTGACTGGTAGCGTTCAATTCATCCAGCGTTAAATGCCGTTTCCAGATCATCGTCAGGCTCCCAATGTTGAACCGCCGTCCACCACGATATCCTGCAAGGTAATGTGGCTGGCCAGATCGGAGGCAAGAAACAAAATGGTATTGGCTATCTCCTGCGGACGGGCGATTTTACCGAGCGGTATGCCGAGCTTAAACTGTTCGCCGAAACCGCGAATACGCTGCTGTTCGGCATCTTCACTTACCCATAACGTGCGCTGCATATCGGTGTCGGTCGAACCGGGCGACACCACATTACAGCGCACCCCACAGCCCGCCAGCTCCAGCCCTACGGTTAGCGCCAGGCTTTTCAGCGCCGCTTTAGAGGCGCCGTAGGCGCTCATACCGATGCGCGGCGTATGCGCCGCATCTGAGGCTACGGTGACAATCGCCCCTCCCTGCTGACGGCGAAACTGCGCCATCGTCTGGGAAAACAGGTTAAATGCCCCGCCCACATTGACCGCAAATGTCTGCTGCCAGTCGTCAACGCTAAACGCATCGGTCGCTCCCATACGCAAAATACCGGCGGCGTTGACCAGCACATCCAGCCGCGGCGTTTTTTGCAACACACGCTGGCACACCTGCGCAACCTGCCCGGCATCCGCCACATCCATGACTTCGGTAGCAAAGGGATAATTCTCTTGCGTAAATTCGCGATCGAAGCCGATCACCCGCGCCCCGGCGTCAACAAACGCCAGCGCCGTCGCGTAACCGATCCCTTTCCCCGCCCCGGTCACCCATACCGTTTTGTCTGAAAAATCAATACAGGCCATTACCCTACCTCGCGAGAAAGCAGCGCCCACCAGGCGTCAATGGTCGGATTTTTCGCCAGCATCACGAAGTCGATATCGCCGTGTACTTTACGCCAGCGCGCCGCCAGCCCCATCATGCGTACTGAATCCAGGCCATAATCAATCAGGTTTTCATCATCCAGCGGCTCGTCAGTCTCATCCAGCAACGGCAGAATCAACGCCCGCAGCGCCGCTTTACTGGCAGGAACCGGCGTCGGCAGCAGCGATTCAGTCATGACGACGCGACCTGAACGCCCCGCCACATAGTTCAGCGCCATCAGATGCTCTTCCCGGCTGAAATCCGCCAGCGCATCCGCCACCATAAACGGCTTAATGTCGCGCATAAACGCATCGGTAGCGGTGGTCATACAGCCAATATGCGCATACACGCCGGTAATGATGAGCTGATTGCGTCCGGTATCTTTTAACATCTGTTCCAGCGGCGAGCGGTGAAACGCGCTATAGCGCCACTTCACCAGCACCGTATCCGCCTCATCCGGCGTTAAGGCTTCTACCACCTTCTGCTGTTCCGGAGAGCGCGTCAGTCCCGGTCCCCACATATCATTGAGTAACGCGCGATCTTCATCGCTTTGCTCTTTCGGCTGAGCGGTGTAATAGACCGGGATATGATGTTCCTTACAGTACTGGCGCAGAGCGGCGATATTGGCAATTACCTGGTCCATCATTGGGCAGTTGCGGCCCCAAAAGCTGACAAAGTAATCCTGCATATCGTGGATGAGCAGCGCCGCGCGCTCCGGCTCAAATGCCCAGTTCACTTTGTTGGTCGGGATATCCAGTGCGGTGGGCAGCGCGTAAGACTGTAGTTTTGGAATGGCCATCTCTCTTTCTCCTTCAGAGCGGTGAACGTGACGCCAACCGCTGGCGTAATTGTTTTTTATCGACTTTACCAACCGGCGTCAGCGGCAGTGACGCAACGCACTCCACGCGATCCGGTAATTTAAATTCCGCCACGCCCTGCTCTCGCAGGAAACGGCGTACCTGTACCGCTCGCAGCGGCTCTTTTACCACCAGATATGCGCAACTTTTTTCCCCCAGCAGTTCATCTTCCATGCTGACCAGCGCCGCATGGATCACCGCCGGGTGGCGCAGTAACAGGTTTTCTATCTCTTCGGCGGCTATCTTCTCGCCGCCCCGATTGATCTGATCTTTTTCACGCCCGTGAACGGTGATGTAGCCGTCTTGATCAATGGAGATCAGATCGCCGGAACAGTAAAAACCGTTGGCGTCAAAGGCGCTGGCATTGTGTTGCGGACTGTTGAAATAGCCGCGAAAAGTATAGGGGCCGCGCGTCATCAGACGACCAATCTCGCCCGGCGGCAGTGGATTCCCGTCAGCATCCGCCACCCACACTTCGTCGTCCGGACACATGGGTCTTCCCTGGGTATTGATAATCCGTTCCGGACTATCGTCCAGCCGGGTATAGTTCACTAACCCTTCCGCCATGCCGAAGACCTGCTGCAACTGACAGCCAATTTCAGCCGGAATACGGGCGGCCAGCGTCGCAGAAAGCCGCGCGCCGCCGACCTGCAATAACCTTAATGACGCCAGCGGCGCATTGCCGCCCCACTCCTGGATAGCCTGTAGCCATAGACTGACCGCGGGCGGCACCAGCGCCGTGGCATTAATCTGGTGTTTTTCGATCAGCGGGAAACAGAGCGTGGCGCTGGGATCGGTCGCCAGCACTACCGTTCCTTTGGCGAGAAAAACGCCCAGCGCGCCCGGCGAACTCATGGCGTAGTTATGCGCGGCGGGAATCGCGCACAGAAAACGCGTCTCCTCGTTGAAACCGCAAATCTCATTGCTGCGGCGCACGCTGTAGTAATAGTCGTTATGGGTACGGGGAATAAGCTTTGGCGTGCCGGTAGTACCGCCGGAAAGCTGAAAGTAGGCCACTTCGTCAGCAGGTGATGGCGTGGCGGTGAAATCTTCCGCCGCCTGCCGCATCGCCGCGTCCAGGCTGTGATCGCCGTCGTCGTTGCGCAATAACACCACCCGCACAGAGCGGTGTTCAGCCACAAACGTGTTGAGAAAGTCCTCCCCGGCGAACAGCGTATGTTGGCGATCGGCAATCACCAGCGTCGGCGCGATCTGCATCGCATAGGCGTTAAGTTCGGTACGTTGATGGCTAAACAGCGCCAGAACGGGCGCTACGCCAAGCTTCAACAGGGCGAAAAAGGTGATATACAGTTCCGGTACATTCCCCAGTTGCACCAGAGCGGTTTCGCCAGGTTTGATGCCCTGACGGCGTAAACTGCAGGCCAGATTATCCGCGGCCTGGTTGAGCTGGCGATAGCTGAATGCGCGCTCGCCTTCAATGACCGCCGTCTTGTCGCTGTCAGCGTGGCGGGTCAGAATATCGGTCAACGGCACGTCTTGCCAGTAGCCTTTTTCACGATAACGGCGGGCAAATTCATCCGGCCAACGGGTGAAAGGTATACGCATCATCGTTCCTTAATGCAGTCCAAAAACGTTCAACATCGTAGAGAGCTTGACGCCGGTTTCCCGCCACTCTCCGACTGGCGAAGAGGCAGGGACAATCCCGGCGCCGGCGAACAGGCGCACCTGATTACCGTGCAATTTCGCGCAACGAATCGTTACTACCCACTCGCCGTTTCCTTCGGCGTCGCACCAGCCGACAATGCCGCCAAACAGTTCACGATCGAACGGTTCCAGTTCAGCAATCAGCTTTTTCGCGACCTGATGGGGGAAACCGCTTAACGCAGGCGTTGGATGCAGCAGACAGGCCAGCGTCAGCGCGTTTTCTCCGGCGTTGGCCTTGCCCTCAAACGGCGTACCGAGATGCCATAGCGTCGGCGTGGTGATCAACTGCGGAGAGGAAGGTAATTGCAGTTCCGTGCTGCGATCGCGCAGGATCTGCTTCATCGCCTGCGTCACCAGCTCATGTTCATGGCGATCTTTTTGTGAAGCCAGCAGTCGGTTTCCCGCCTCGCGATCCAGAACGTCATCCGGCTGCCGGCGTGCCGAGCCTGCTAACGGCAGCGAACTAAACCGCTCGCCCTCTTTGCGTAGCAGCAATTCGGGGCTGGCGCCCAGCAGAACGCCGCCATCCGCCAGTGGCACATGGAAGTTGTAACTAACTGGATTCTGCGCAACCAGCCGCTCCAGCAATGCTCCGCTATCCACCGCCACATCAGTGGTGATATCTATTAACCGGGAAAGCACCACTTTATCGACGTCTGGCGTGGCGGTCAGCATAGCCGCACGTGCGACCATCGCTTCAAAAGCATCCTGCTCCGGAATCGCCTTTCGCGCCGTCACCGTCAGCGGCTGATGGGCAGTAAAATAACGCGCCGTGCGCTGCTTTTGCTGGCGGGAAAAGGACTGCCACGCCATCGGGATAAATAGCGACGACGGCTGACGGGTATCAAAGGGGATCGCCCCCACCAGGATAGGGTTGGCGATGCCCTGCGATTTGGCCTCGGCAAACTGCTGGCGCAATTTCTGCTGGAAAGGGCTATCCGGCGAATCTCCGGCAACCGCAGGCTCGGTATAACGGGCGAAGCACCCGGAAGTGGTAAAACTGCGATACGGCGACATGAAGAAAAAGCGATCGGGAGCAAGCGTTGCCATTGTCTCCTGAGCGTCCTCGGCCAGTGACATATCCATATCATCCTCCAATGATAAAGGCTTATATACACTTCATCTTTCAAGCTGCCTCTTTGTTGGCTGCGCTCAGAAACCCCGGTCACACAGTTATCTATGCTCGCGGGGATTTCTTCCCTTGCCGTCGCGATGCTTCTTGAATGATTTTGTGTATAATAATGATTATTATTTCTATTTTTAGTGCGCTAACCTAAGAGTAAAACGTCGCTCTGTCAACTCTGGTCATGAGTTAAATGGCACTAAGGCTTGCATCTCGCTGCCGCCGATATGAAAATGAGAAGCATTAACTTTATTAATAACAGGACGCTATTGTGAGACTCCCCGCCTTTTATCGTTGGCTGCTTTTAGTGGTTGGTTTATCAATTTCAGGAATATCCTTAGCCCAGGACGCCGGTTGGCCCCGGCAACTCCAGGACAGCCGCGGCGTTCATACTCTGGACCACAAACCCGCGCGTATCGTCTCTACTAGCGTGACGTTGACAGGCTCGCTGCTGGCGATTGATGCGCCCGTCGTCGCCAGCGGAGCCACTACGCCGAATAACCGCTTTGCCGACGATCAAGGGTTTATGCGCCAGTGGAGCGACGTAGCAAAGGCTCGCCATGTCGCCCGGCTGTATATCGGCGAACCGAATGCCGAAACGGTCGCCGCGCAAATGCCGGATCTCATTTTGATTAGCGCCACCGGCGGCGACTCCGCGCTGGCGCTTTACGATCAGCTCTCCGCTATCGCGCCGACGCTCGTCATCAATTATGACGATAAAAGCTGGCAGAGTTTGCTCACGCAGCTTGGCGAGATCACCGGTCAGGAGAAACAGGCCGCCGCGCGAATAGCGGAATTTGAGGCGCAACTGACGACGGTTAAACAGCGAATCGCCCTGCCGCCGCAGCCGGTTAGCGCGCTGGTGTATACCCCTGCCGCGCATAGCGCCAATCTGTGGACGCCAGAATCAGCACAAGGCAAGCTATTGACGCAGTTAGGCTTTACGCTGGCGACATTGCCCCGAGGGCTGCAAACCAGCAAAAGCCAGGGTAAGCGCCACGATATCATTCAGCTTGGCGGTGAAAATCTGGCCGCCGGGTTAAACGGCGAATCTCTTTTCCTGTTTGCCGGCGACAACAAAGATGTCGCGGCCCTTTACGCCAATCCGCTGCTGGCGCACCTGCCAGCGGTGCAAAATAAGCGCGTCTATGCCCTTGGTACGGAGACGTTCCGTCTGGATTATTACAGCGCAACGTTGTTGCTTAACCGGCTGGCCGCCCTGTTTTAGCCTTATCGGAGTCTTATCCGACTGACCAGACCGATTTTGTCAGTCGGATAAACGCCTCTTTATCAGCCAGCATCGCTAACCGGCGGCGTCTGGCGAAAACGACGTAGCTCGCCCAGCACTAACAGCAGCAGCAAACCAATAATCACCAGCCCGAATCCACTCACGCTCGCGGAAGCGACCGGCGTCATCATTGCGCCAAGACCGCCTAACAGCGCCGCGCCGATAGCGTCTCCCGTGACGTTTTGCGCGGTCCACAGGCCGTTCATTCGCCCCAGCATATTTTCCGGCGTCTGGGTTTGCAGCAGGGTGTATTGTAATAACGAACTGATGGCGCTAAGCCAGCCAAACAGCGCCAGACAGATAACACCTGCGATCCAGACCGGCATGATGGCGAACAGCCCCACCGCCAGAAAAGAACCGACTGTCGAAACCAGCATAATGAGCCCCGGACGAACGCTATGCGCCAGTTGTCCGCTGGTCAGCGCGCCAATGGCCGCCCCCAGCGGAATTGCCGCATACAGTAAACCGATTTGCGCCGCCGACATCTGCCAGCTCATCGCCAGCGCCGGATAGAGGACGCGTACCGCGCTTGCCATCGTCACCAGACCGCCAAGCAGCGCAATACCGCCGATAAGCGGACTGGCGAGCAAAAAACGAAATGCCGCCAGTAACGCGATAAAAGGATTTTCCCGCGGCTGCGGAGGAACAGGCAGTCGCGGCAGCGTCAGTAACGGCAATAGCGTAATAAACGTCCCGACGGCCGCCAGCCCATAGTTCCAGGCTACGCCGCCGCTGGCAAGCAATATGCCCCCCAACATCGGCGAAATAACCGATCCCAGACGTACCGTCAGCATGGTAATCGCGCCGGCCTGCATCAGATTTTCTCTTCCGACCAGCGCTGGCGTCGCCGCCAGTAACGCGGTCACGCCCAAAGACGCGAAAAAGCCGTCCCACAGGCCAAGGAGATATATCGCCAGCAATGACGGTTCCGGCAGCAGCGCGTTCACGCACAGGCCAATAAAGCCAATACCGCAAGTACCGCGCGCCAGCAGAATCACCTTTTTACGTTCGTAGCGATCGGCCAGCACACCGCCCACCATTAAGCCAATAAACATGGCGCCGCCGGTTAACGTTACCGACAGCCCTACCTGCCAGGTGGAGTGCGTCATCATTTGGATCTGTACCGGAACCGCCACGCCAAGCAGCCCCAGCGAGACAATAGAGATAAAACGGGCCAGAAATACTGCGCGAAATGCAGGGTGCGTCTTCAACAGGCTGAGATTGAGCAGCCAGGATTGTCGATTCATTACAACGCCTTAATGCGAGTTTTTTTAAATATCCATTCAATGGCTGCACATGCTAACATAACCAAATAAGATAGATAACGATAATTACTATCATTATCAGGGAAGTTACTATGTCATGCTCGTTTTCCGTGACGCGCGCGTTTGCCGTGCCCGGATTGTTGTTATTACTGAGTCTCGCCGCGGTTTTAAGCCTGGTCATTGGCGCGAAACCGCTGCCCGCCGCCGCCGTGCTGGAGGCGTTCACCGGCGTATGCCAAAGCGCCGACTGCACCATCGTCCTGGATGCGCGTTTGCCGCGTACGCTGGCCGGATTACTGGCAGGCGGCGCGTTGGGTCTCGCCGGGGCGCTCATGCAAACACTCACTCGCAACCCGCTCGCCGACCCGGGGATTCTGGGCGTTAACAACGGCGCCAGCTTCGCCATTGTACTGGGCGCGGCGCTGTTTGGTTTCTCCACGCCGCTGGAACAGCTTTTCATGGCATTTAGCGGCGCGCTTATCGCATCGCTGATTGTCGCCTTCACCGGTAGTCAGGGCGGCGGCCAGTTAAGCCCGGTCCGCCTGACACTGGCGGGCGTGGCGCTTGGCGCGGTACTGGAAGGACTGACCAGCGGCATCGCGCTGTTAAATCCAGAGGTCTATGACCAGCTTCGCTTCTGGCAGGCGGGATCGCTGGATATTCGCAGCCTGCAAACGTTGAAAGTCGCGCTCGCACCCGTGGTTATCGCTGGGATCGTGGCGCTATTTCTGAGCCGTGCGCTGAACAGCCTGAGCCTCGGCAGCGATACCGCGACGGCGCTGGGGAGTAAAGTGGCGCGCACCCAACTTATCGGTTTACTGGCGATTACCGTCTTGTGCGGCAGCGCAACGGCGCTGGTCGGCCCTATCGCCTTTATTGGTCTGATGATGCCGCATATGGCGCGTTGGCTGGTGGGCGCAGACCACCGCTGGTCGCTGCCAGTGACGCTACTGGCAACCCCTGCTCTGCTGCTTTTTGCCGATATTATTGGTCGTCTGTTGGTGCCGGGCGAACTCCGCGTATCGGTTGTCAGTGCGTTTATCGGCGCGCCGGTACTTATCTTTCTGGTACGCCGTAAATCGAGCGGAGGCGGCCTGTGATGTTTCTTTCTCGTCGGCTTATCGTAAGCTGCCTGCTTCTGGCGGCTGGCTGCTTCGCCATTGGCTTATGGAGTCTGCAAAGCGGCGCCGTGCCTCTTGAGACCGGGCAGATTATTGCCGCGCTGCTGGGCGACGCGCCGCGTAACATCACCCTTGTCGTAACCGAATGGCGACTACCGCGCGTATTAATGGCGCTGCTGATTGGCGCTGCGCTTGGCGTCAGTGGCGCGATTTTTCAGTCGTTGATGCGTAACCCGCTAGGCAGCCCTGATGTGATGGGCTTTAATACCGGCGCCTGGAGCGGCGTACTGGTCGCAATGGTCCTGTTTGGCCAGCATCTTACCGCGATCGCGCTGGCGGCAATGGCGGGCGGTATCGTCACGTCATTGATTGTCTGGCTGCTCGCCTGGCGTAACGGGATTGAAACTTTCCGGCTGATTATCATCGGTATCGGCATCCGCGCGATGTTAGTCGCCTTTAATACCTGGCTTCTGTTGCAGGCGTCGCTGGAAACGGCGCTCACCGCCGGCTTATGGAACGCCGGGTCGCTCAACGGTCTGACATGGGCAAAAACCTGGCCTTCGGCGCCGCTGATTATTGTAATGCTGACAGGCGCCGCGCTACTGGTGCGTCGTATGCGGCTGCTGGAGATGGGCGATGACAGCGCCTGCGCGCTGGGTGTTAGCGTGGAGCGGTCACGCCTGATGCTGATGCTGGTGGCGGTGTCGCTCACCGCTGCGGCAACGGCACTGGCTGGCCCCATCTCGTTTATTGCCCTTGTCGCGCCGCACATCGCCCGCCGCCTTAGCGGCACAGCGCGCTGGGGATTAACCCAGTCGGCGCTGTGCGGCGCGTTATTACTACTGGCCGCCGATGCGTGCGCGCAGCAACTGTTTATGCCTTATCAGCTTCCAGTGGGCGTGGTCACCGTCAGCCTCGGCGGTATTTACCTTATCGTCTTGTTAATTCAGGAGTCCCGCAAAAAATGACCGAATCCGTAGCCCGTTTGCGCGGCGACCAGTTAACGCTGGGTTATGGCAGATATACCGTCGCAAAAAACCTTAATGTTTCGATTCCGGACGGCCATTTTACCGCCATCATCGGCCCTAACGGCTGCGGCAAGTCAACGTTACTACGCACGCTAAGCCGTCTGATGACGCCTGTTGACGGCCATGTCTGGCTGGATGGCGAACAAATACAGCGTTACGCCAGTAAAGAGGTGGCGCGGCGCATCGGATTGCTGGCGCAAAACGCCACTACGCCGGGCGATATCACCGTACAAGAACTGGTCGCCAGAGGGCGTTATCCGCATCAGCCGTTATTTACCCGCTGGCGCAAGGAAGATGCCGACGCCGTCGCCAGTGCCATGCGTGCAACAGGTATCACCTCACTGGCGACGCAAAGCGTAGATACTCTGTCCGGCGGCCAACGTCAGCGGGCGTGGATAGCCATGGTGCTGGCGCAGGAAACGTCCATCATGCTGCTGGATGAGCCGACAACGTGGCTGGATATTAGCCATCAAATTGATTTGCTGGAGTTGTTAAGCGATCTCAACCGCGAAAAAGGTTATACGCTCGCCGCCGTCCTGCACGACCTGAATCAGGCCTGCCGATACGCCACGCATTTGATTGCATTACGCGAAGGTAACATTGTCGCACAGGGCGCGCCGAAAGAGATTGTTACCGCAGAGCTTATCGAAAAAATCTATGGGCTGCGCTGTATGATTATCGACGATCCGGTTGCCGGGACGCCGCTGGTGGTACCGTTGGGGCGGCGATAGTCGCCCACACAGATGAAAAAGCCGGATATCGCTATCCGGCTTTTCGGGTAAATCAGACTAACCGTTCATCTATCGCCAGCGCGTTTTCCATTTTACGCGAGACCATCGCGTGACGCAGTAATACGCCGCCGCAGGCCATCATACCGCCAATCAACGCCGCCAGGATAATAATGACCGCTTTACCCGGGCCATCTTTTTTCACTGGCAGAGACGGCGACAGTTGATATTTAAACGGGGTAAACTTCACGTCGCTCACATTCATTGCCGCCAGTTGTTCAACATGGTATTGACGGTTACGCAAATCACCGTCGATCTCGGCCACATCCGTTACCCCTTTTTCAATTTCCAGTTTGCGGGAAATACCATCCGCGCCGAGGGAAATAGAAAAATCCGGATCATCTTTTACCGCCTGACCATTGCTGTAAACCGGTCTCTTAATGCCAGCGGCGTTGGCGATTTCCAGCGAATAATGGAGACGTTGAATATTGGCATCAAGCTGGTTTTTGAGACGCACCCGATCCATCGCCAGCTTTTCCTGCTCATAGCGGGTTTTGATTTCCAGCTGGTTACGAATATTTTCCAGCGTCTCTTTCACGACGATATCGGAGATGTACTGAATATAGCCAGCCAACACTTTTTGCGCTTCTTCCCGCGTCGGCGCGGTAAAACTCAATGTCCACGACGTGAATAACGACGTTTCATTTTTCTTGCCGGCATTGCTGTCCACCGCTTTCATTTTTTCGCTCAGCACGACAATCGCCCGGTGAAGATCCTGCTCGTCTATTTGCGCGCCTTTTAATTGATCCATGACATACGGAGAAGAACGAAGATATTCTTCCAGCAGCGAGGGCGAGCTAAACTTTTTAATAAACAGATTAAATACGCTGCCCCGATCAACGCTTACCTCCATATCCAACACGCGCAACGCGGTCAACGTTCTCTCCAGCCCCTGCCACTGTACCGACTCCGCCGGTGTGACAATCGCCTGGCTGGTCCATTTTTGCGGCAGCAGAAAGGACAGAAGCAACCCCACGCACGCAAAGGCGAAAACGGTAGCAAGAATACGACGTTTCGCCTGCCATAACACCTCTATAAGGCTAAACAAATCGATTTCATGACTGTTGGCGGGCGGCAGTGAGTAACCTGCAAATGACTGATTTTTTTCTTGTTTTACATTAAGAGATGGCATGCCGTATGACCTGAAAACTTTATCCAATGAAAGAACACATTCCTGTCAGAGATTCTAACAGCAAGTCAGAATTATCCGAAACAATCTTTACGCGCCAGTGCCCGAAAAGCTAAATATTCGGAATTAAACTTGCCTGTAGCATGTATCACTTATGTTAAAAGAATTAATAGTTGCAATAAAAAACCCATAATAATTAGTAATTATTATGGGTTTCAGGATTTAATTTGTTAAAGGCAGAAACAACGCCCGTTATTTATTAATAAGTTCGCTGATGATGGGCCCGATAGTTTCAAAAGCGGAGGGAGAAATAATATCTACATGCGCGCACGGCTGGCGATAAATAGCCAAAGACGCTATCCACGGCGACCAGATCTGTTCAGGCGATACGCCTTCCGGCACCGTTTTATCCGCCACAAAGAGCGTAGCATGTCCATCAAACGGTACGCTATGCGCCGTCGTCAGCAAACGGACGGCATCCGCATAATTGCCTTCAATGGCAGTAAATAAGGCTTCGGAGGCATTTCCCTGCTGCGCGGCGACAAACGCAGCGCGTTCACGTTCAATTTCCGCCAATACGTCCGGATTGAGGCCATTCGCCTCTTTTTCCCGCCAGTTTTGCGTTTCCGGCGGCCAGGTGTCCAGTAACCCCAAAAACGCCACCGTTTCGCCGCGCGCGCGCAACCGGGCGGCGATCCCTTGCGCCAGCGTCCCGCCCAGCGAATAGCCTAATAAATAATAAGGGCCATGCGGCTGCCGGGCGAGCAATGTCGCCAGATGATGTTCACATACCTCATCAAGAGTGGTTGCGGTTTGCATAGGGCCAGCGGGGCGCGGCGACTGAATCCCCATAATCGACCACGACGGGCTGAGATAGCGTGATAATACGCTAAATTGCCAGGCGAACCCCGACGCCGGATGGAAACAAAATAACGTTGGACCATCGCTTTCACGCAGCGGCAACAGCGGCCCGAACCCCAGATTGCGCGAGCGTTCGTCATCGTCAGTATCGAGCAGCTTACTTAACTGCGCCACGTCAGACGCCACCATCACCTGCCCCGGCGTCACCTGGCGGTTAAACGTCTGACTTAGCTGCGCGGCCAGTTTCATCGCCAGCAGCGAGTGTCCGCCCAGCGCAAAGAAATCACTTTCAACGTCATTAATCTCACAGCCCAGCAGGCGGGAAAACGCCGCGGCGACAGCAATCTCCGTTGCGGACTGCGGCGCACGCCCTTTCACGCGCGGCGTCAGGTCCGGCAGCGGCAGGGCTTTACGATCCAGCTTGCCATTAGCGCTAAGCGGCAAGCTGGCAAGTTGCAACAACACAACCGGCACCATATGCGCGGGAAGTTTTTGGCGTAATTTTTCCTGCAGCGCCGGTAAATCCAGCGGCAAACCGGAGTGCGACACCAGATAGCCGACCAGTTGCCGGGCATCCCCGCCCGTCGCCGCCGCCTGATTAAAGACGCAGGCATGTGCTACCGCCTGTTCAACATCCGGCAGCGTTTGCATGACGCGGTCAATCTCGCCCAGTTCAATACGTTGCCCCCGAATTTTGAGCTGATCGTCGCTGCGCCCCAGGTATTCTACCGCGCCGGAATCCAGCCAGCGCGCCACATCTCCGGTACGGTACATCCGTTCGCCTGGCGCAAAAGGATCGGCGATAAAACGGCTGGCGGTAAGATCCGGACGCCCCAGATAGCCCTGCGCCAGTTGGATACCGGTAAGATAGAGATCGCCAGCCACGCCCGGCGGCACCGGCTGCATATGCGCATCGAGAATACGTAAACCGGTATTCCAGACGGGATAACCAATCGGGATACTGTTGCCGTCAACAGCCGCCAGCTCATCGCCACAGGCCGGATACCAGCTCACATCCACCGCGGCCTCCGTTGGCCCGTACAGATTGTGTAGCGGCGCGTTGGTTAACGTCTCCCATTCGCGGCACAGCGCCGTCGGCAGGGCCTCGCCGCTACAGAAAACGCGCTTTAAGGAAGCGCATCTTTTCCCAGCCGACGCTGGCGTGAGCGAGGCAATAAAGGCCGCCAGCATCGACGGCACAAAATGAGTGGTCGTGACGCCGTATTGCGCAAAGAACCGCTGCATCGCGAGCGGGTCGCGGTGCGCTTCCGGCTCGGCCATCACCAGTTTCGCCCCGGCGATAAACGGCCAGAAAAACTCCCATACTGAGACGTCAAAACTGCACGGCGTTTTTTGCGCTACTACATCATCCGCCGTCAACGGATAGTGATCCTGCATCCACAGCAGCCGGTTGACTATCGCCGTTTGTCCCACCATCACCCCTTTCGGCCTGCCCGTCGAGCCAGAGGTGAAAATGATGTAAGCGGTATGATGCGGTAACGACAGCCCCAGCGGAGTGGCGTCACTGACCGGTAGCGGTTGGCTATAACACAAATATTCCATCCCCGGAATATCGTGAAAGCGCGCCAGCTGCGCCTGAGTCGTAATTAACAGTTTCGGCTGCGCATCTTCCAGCATCATTCGCAGCCGATCGTCAGGATAACCGGTATCCAGCGGCAGCCAGGCGGCGCCCGCCTCGACAATGCCATGCAGCGCTAAGGTCAGGAAAACCGACCGCGGCAACGCCACCGCCACGCTATCGCCAGGCTGAACGCCGCGTTCCCGCAGCGCGTACGCCAGCGCCACAACCTGTTCGCGCATTTCACGGTAGGTAAAATGATAATGCGCATCTGCCAACGCGGAAGCCTCTGGCGTTCTTTGCGCCTGCTGCGCCACCAAATCGCTAAGCGTGGCGGCGGGAATCGTTACCGCCGTATTATTAAGGTGTGCTAATTGCGTTTGTTCTTCCGCCAGCAGCATTTGCGCATCGCCGCAGCGCAGCGCCGGGTTATCCGCAAACTGCGTGATAAGCGCCATCAATCGTAAGGCATGGCGGGAGAGCGTGGCATCATCGTAACGCTGTGCATTCGCCAGCAATTCAATATCCAGACCGCCGTTTTCATCCGGAAAAAGCGCCAGTTCAAGATCGTTAACCGGCCCCGTCGCCAGGGTATGGGTTTGCGCCTGTATGCCAGGAAGAGCCAGATGATAATCAAATACTTTTATATTGAGCACAGGGCCAAATAGCGGCGTCTCCCCTGCGGCTCGCCCGCTATCGCGTACAATCTGTTCGGCGTCGTAACGCTGGTGGCGGCGCATCTTCTTTAACTGCGCCGCAAGACGCTTCGCCAGCGTTGGCAGATCTTCCGTCGCATGAAGGTTAATCGCCAGCGGCAACACGTTAAGGACAGGCCCGGTCGCCGTTAACGCCGCCGAACCCATCCGCCGCATAAAGATAAATCCGGCGGCATAATCCATACGCCCGCATAATCGTCCCAGCCACAACGTCACCAGCGCCAGGGCAAGATCCGCTCGCGGTATCTCAGGCATGTGCGCCGCCAGTTGGCGAAACGCCCCCGCCGGCGCGCTCAATTTCATACGTAGAATATCCGCGCTCGCCGACCGCCCCGGCAACGGCGCGGCAGACATTGACGCCGGCGGCGGCAGCTCGCGGCGCTGCTGCGCCCAGAAGGCGCCGTCACGCTGCCAGGCCTCGCTCTGGCGATAGCGCTGATATTCCTCGACCACATCCGCAAAGGGGGTAAAAGGCGACTCCGGCGTAGGAGCGTCGCTCTGCCAGGCGCGATAAATCGCCGCAATCTGGCGGGTTATCGCCGGGAAGCTAAAGCCATCCACCAGCAAATGGTGATAGCGCTGATACCAATACCAGCGGGTATCATCAATGCGGATTAACTGGTGAAACGCCAGCGGCTTACCGCTATCTGCGCGCAGGTTTTGCCGTAAATCCGCCTGCATTAACGCCTGCGCCGCGTAATGCGGATCGGGCTGGTCGCGTAAATCGGCAATCGGGGGCTCGCCGAAGGTGTGCTCAGGATCTATCCATTGCCAGACCTCGCCGTTCTCTTCGGTAAAACGCATCCGTAGCGTATCCGCCTGTTGCATCCCTACTGCTACCGCTTTTGCCAGCAAGGCGGCATCCAGCTCGCCATTCAGTTCCACATAGTGCGCCACGCTCCAGGCGGAGGGTAAATCAGAGAGTTTTTCTGCCATCCAGATCCCCGGCTGGGCGGCGACTAACGGTAAACGCTGCGTCATTTCGCCTCCTGCTTATCGGCATAATGCGCCGGATTCAGTGTTGTCCAGCTCGTATTAAGCCACTGCTGGCACGCGTCCTGCGATTGCGGTTCGCATACCACGTCCCAGCCTGCGGGAAGCGCACATGCCGCTGGCCAAAGGCTGAATTGACGCTGCGCATTTTGCAGGATGTAAAACTGTCCCTGCGGATTATCGAAGGGATTACTGAATTCCATACTCAACTCCTGTCATGGACATGTGCCCGGTTAAAGCGTGTCGATAAGCGGCTGCCAAAGCAGCATCAGACCTTGCGTTAGCCCGCCGCGCCAGCAAAGCGCATCGTGTCCGCCGTCAACCTGACGCCAGAAAATGGACTGTTGCGAGGTATTCAGTTGGGCATAAAGCGCCTGATTCGCCTGAAACACGATCGGCTCACGCACGCCGGCTTCCAGTACGATACGCAGTCCGCGCGCGCATAATGCGCCGGTTTTCAGCCGGGTAATGACTTCCCCCTCCGGCGGGGTGATGCGATGAGGCCACCAGAACGATCCTGACTGGCTTAGTACACAGCCAAAACGCGTCGGCCAGTTCAGGCCGGCATACAGCGCCGACAGGCCGCCAAAACTCTGTCCGGCGACCACCGTTCGCCCGGCATCATCGCTAAAAGGCGTCACGGCTCTGACTTGCGGCAACAGTTCCTGCTGCACCGCCAGCCAGAAGTCGGCATTGCAGGGCAACTCCTGGCTGCGGTGTTGAGTATCAATCGCGTCAATCAGCAGATAGACGGCACCGGGAAGCAGGCGTTGATGAGTCAGCGAGGCGAGTGCGGGCCAGACGGGCATATTTTCCGCCCAGAATTGACCGTCCAGCAGAATAGCCAACGGTCTTTCCTCCGGCGCCTCGTCTCCGGTCGTCAATATCCATACGCGGCGGGAGTTACCCAGACGTTCGCTATGCCACTGCATCATCAAAGGCGGCGAGTACGGCGTTTCAGGACGATCCCATCCCGGCTGAAGGGGCGCACCCGGCATTTCCAGCGCTGAAACCGCATGACCACGTCCTCCCCGCCAGCTTCGCGAATTAAGCGGGTCGGCAATCGCCTGCGGTAATAGCTGTCGCCAGCCTTCACGCAGCGCGTTCCGATCGGGCGTTTCGCCCGGCGCAAAAGCGGCAAAAACGTCATCGCGTTCGGTAGGAATAAAACAGTAGCTGCCGCGCCAGTTAGCGCTAAGCGCCGTACTCCAGCGCCAGACATCCGTTCCGGCAATACGCGCCATCGTCTGAGGCTGCGCGTTTTGATGATGATCGGTTACGCCAGTGATGTAGACCCAGACACGCCGTATCGGGGAGTGTGTTTCGTTTCCCTGCGGGTCGCGCCACCAAAAAGTGACCCGATAATTTCCGTCTTTTTCCCGTATCCATTCCGGCCCGGTTTTCGTCCTCCACCAGGCCTCACTTCCCGTTGCCAGCGCCTCTTTCATTATAACCCTGTGTTTATTATGAATTTTGTATATAAAAGGTGAAATATATTGATAATATTATTGATAACTATTTGCATTTGCAATAGCGTATTGTCGCGCTATGGGACGCGCGAACACAATTTCACCACCCGGCCAATGCCTTTGACGGGCGCTTTGGCTTATGTGGCTAAAGAAAAGCAGGATATACAATGAACAAGAAGATTCATTCCCTGACCTTACTGGTCAATTTAGGGATTTACGGGGCCGCTCTGCCCGTGATGGCGGAAGACAAAACCGATAGCGCTGCGCTCACCAATGAAGACACCATCGTGGTGACCGCTGCCCAGCAAAACCTACAGGCGCCAGGCGTATCCACCATCACCGCCGATGAGATCCGCAAAAATCCGCCCGCGCGCGACGTGTCAGAAATCATCCGCACCATGCCGGGCGTAAACCTGACCGGCAACTCCACCAGCGGTCAGCGCGGGAATAACCGCCAAATCGATATTCGCGGCATGGGGCCGGAAAACACCCTCATCCTGATAGACGGTAAACCCGTCACCAGCCGTAACTCGGTGCGCCTGGGCTGGCGCGGCGAACGCGATACCCGCGGCGATACCGCGTGGGTGCCGCCGGAGATGATCGAACGCATTGAAGTGCTGCGTGGCCCTGCCGCTGCACGTTTCGGTAACGGCGCGGCGGGTGGCGTGGTCAATATCATTACCAAAAAAGGCGGTAGCGAGTGGCACGGTTCCTGGAATACCTATTTCAACGCGCCGGAACATAAAGACGAAGGCGCGACCAAACGCACTAACTTTAGCCTGAACGGCCCGCTGGGCGGGGATTTCAGCTTCCGTCTGTATGGCAACCTCGACAAAACGCAGGCGGATGCGCGTAATATTAACCAGGGGCATCAGTCTGAACGTACCGGGAGTTACGCCGACACGCTACCGGCAGGACGCGAGGGGGTCATTAACAAAGATATCAACGGCGTGGTTCGTTGGGATTTTGCTCCGCTTCAGTCTCTGGAACTGGAGGCCGGATACAGTCGCCAGGGCAACCTCTATGCCGGCGATACTCAGAACACCAATACGAACCAACTGGTGAAAGATAATTACGGAAAAGAGACGAACCGCCTCTATCGGCAGAACTACTCTCTGACCTGGGACGGCGGCTGGAATAATGGCGTAACCACCAGTAACTGGGTGCAATACGAACATACCCGTAACTCCCGGATGCCGGAAGGCCTGGCAGGCGGCACCGAAGGAATTTTCGATCCCAAAGCATCGCAAAAATATGCCGATGCCGATTTGAATGACGTCACCCTACACAGCGAAGTGAGCCTCCCTTTCGATCTGCTGGTCAATCAAAACCTGACGCTGGGTACCGAATGGGCCCAACAGCGTATGAAAGACGAGCTCTCCAACTCGCAAACCTTTATGGGGGGAAATATCCCGGGTTACAGCAGTACCAATCGTAGCCCCTATTCAAAAGCGGAAATTTTCTCTCTGTTTGCTGAAAACAACATGGAACTGACCGACAGCACCATGCTGACGCCGGGGCTACGTTTCGATCATCACAGTATTGTGGGGGATAACTGGAGCCCGTCGCTGAACCTGTCGCAAGGTCTGGGGGATGACTTTACCCTGAAAATGGGAATCGCCCGCGCTTATAAAGCCCCGAGTCTGTACCAGACTAACCCAAACTATATTTTGTACAGTAAAGGTCAGGGTTGCTACGCGACTGGCGCGGGTACCGGCATCGGCTGCTATATGATGGGTAACGATGATCTGAAAGCCGAAACCAGCATCAATAAAGAGATCGGTCTGGAATTTAAACGCGATGGCTGGCTGGCCGGCATCACCTGGTTCCGCAATGATTACCGCAATAAGATCGAAGCGGGTACGGTGCCGTTGCAGCGTATCAACAACGGCAAAACGGATGTTTATCAGTGGGAGAACGTGCCGAAAGCGGTCGTTGAAGGTCTGGAAGGCACGTTAAACGTACCGGTTAGCGACACCGTCAACTGGACGAATAACGTTACGTATATGCTGCAGAGCAAAAACAAAGAGACCGGCGAACGCCTGTCGATTATTCCACAGTACACGCTTAACTCAACCCTGAGCTGGCAGGTACGTCAGGACGTTTCTCTGCAATCGACCTTCACCTGGTACGGCAAACAAGAGCCGAAGAAATATGATTATCAGGGTAACCCCGTTACCGGAACAGATAAGCAAGCGGTCAGCCCATACAGTATTGTTGGCCTGAGCGCGACCTGGGACGTGACCAAAAATGTCAGCCTGACCGGTGGCGTGGATAACCTCTTTGACAAACGTCTGTGGCGTGAAGGTAACGCGCAAACCGTCAGGGATACTCAAACTGGCGCTTATATGGCGGGCGCTGGCGCGTACACCTATAACGAACCGGGGCGTACGTGGTATATGAGCATTAATACCCATTTCTGATGGCAACCTTCCCTCCCTCATTCGGGGAGGGAATTGGCAAAAACGATGCTGACATCTCATTTTCCCCTTCCCTTTGCCGGACACAGGCTGCATATCGTCGACTTTGATGCGAGCAGCTTTCACGAACACGACCTGCTATGGCTTCCTCATCACGATCGGCTCCGGTCTGCCGGACGCAAGCGTAAAGCTGAACATCTGGCAGGCCGCATCGCCGCCGTTCATGCGCTACGCGAGGTGGGCGTCAGGACAGTGCCCGGTATTGGCGAGAAGCGACAGCCGCTATGGCCGGACGGCCTATTTGGCAGCATCAGCCACTGTGCGACAACGGCGCTGGCCGTCATATCCCGACAGCGTATCGGCATTGATATAGAAAAAATCATGAGTCAGCACACGGCGACAGAGCTGGCGCCGTCCATTATTGATAGCGATGAGCGCCAAATTCTCCAGGCGAGCTCGCTCCCTTTTCCGCTTGCCCTGACGCTGGCTTTCTCCGCCAAAGAGAGCGTTTATAAAGCCTTTTCAGACCGCGTCACGCTCCCGGGATTCGATAGCGCAAAAGTTACCTTGCTTAACGCCACGCACATCTCGTTACATCTGCTGCCAGCCTTTGCCGCCATGATGGCTGAACGTACCGTCCGTACAGAATGGTTTCAACGTGGCAATAGCGTTATTACTCTAGTTTCTGCAATAACGCGCTTTCCCCACGACAGGAGCGCTCCCGCTTCTATACTTAGCGCAATCCCCCGATAAATGAGATCGCTATGGCGCTGAATGATTTTCACGTTTCTGAACCTTATACGCTTGGTATTGAGCTGGAGATGCAGGTGATCAATCCACCTGGCTACGATTTAAGCCAGGACTCTTCTACGCTGATCGACTCCGTTAAGCCCCAACTTACTGCGGGAGAAATTAAGCACGATATCACCGAAAGTATGCTGGAGATGGCCACGGGCGTCTGCCGCGATATTGACCAGGCGGCGGCCCAACTTTCTGCCATGCAGCACGTTATTTTACAGGCGGCGTCGGAACACCATCTCGGCATTTGCGGCGGCGGTACGCACCCTTTTCAAAAATGGCAGCGTCAGGAGGTCTGTGATAATGAGCGCTATCAACGCACGCTGGAAAATTTCGGCTACTTAATTCAACAGGCGACGGTTTTCGGCCAGCATGTCCACGTCGGCTGCGCGAACGGCGACGATGCGATTTATCTTTTACACGGGCTGTCGCATTTTGTGCCGCACTTTATTGCGCTCTCCGCCGCGTCCCCCTATATGCAAGGATCTGACACCCGTTTTGCCTGCGCGCGCCTGAATATTTTTTCCGCTTTTCCCGATAACGGTCCCATGCCGTGGGTCAGTAACTGGCAAGAGTTTGCCGGACTATTTCGCCGTCTGTCTTACACCACGATGATCGACAGCATCAAAGATTTGCACTGGGATATCCGCCCCAGCCCGGCCTTTGGCACGGTAGAAGTTCGGGTGATGGATACGCCGCTCACCCTTGATCATGCCATCAATATGGCAGGGTTGATTCAGGCGACCGCGCACTGGCTGCTGACCGAGCGTCCCTTTAAACCGCAGGAACAAGACTATCTGTTATATAAATTCAACCGTTTTCAGGCTTGCCGCTATGGTCTGGAGGGCGTGCTAACCGATGTCTATACCGGCGACCGCCGTCGCCTGGCAGATGATACGCTGCGTCTGCTGGACAACGTTACCCCCTCTGCGCGCAAGCTGGGCGCCGACAGCGCCATTGACGCGCTACGTCTGCAGGTGAAAAAAGGCGGTAACGAAGCGCAATATATGCGGGAGTTTATTGCCGACGGCGGATCGCTGATAGGTCTGGTACAAAAACATTGTGAAATCTGGGCGGGACAATAGACAGCATATTTGCCTTACCAGGCGATATCCCGGACAATGGCGTTTTAACTTACGTTTAACAAAACCATGAAACACCCGCTTGAATCATTGATGACCGCTGCCGGTATTTTGCTGATGGCGTTGCTCTCCAGCCTGCTGCTGCCCGCCCCTTCGCTCGGCCTTGCGCTGGCGCAAAAACTGGTCGGGATCTTTCATCTTATGGATCTCAACCAGCTTTATACTTTGTTGTTTTGTTTATGGTTTCTGTTGCTCGGCGCGCTGGAATATTATGTTATTCGCTTTATCTGGCGGCGCTGGTTTTCGCTGGCCGATTAAACATTTCAATGCGTACGGCCATGCTTTTCTTTACGATAAGCGCCTGGCGGCAGGTTGAACGTGCGGGTAAAAATGCGCGTAAAGGTTTGCTGCGAATCAAAACCATACTTGAGACAAATATCATACACCTTCTGGTCGGTGTCGAGCAGGTCGCGCGCCGCCAGTTTTAGCTTCCGTTCACGCACGTAGCGCCCCAGACTCTCCCCTTTGTACTGCATAAAAAGGCGCTGCAGGTGCCACTTGGAATATCCCGCATGACGGGCAATATCATCAATACGTAACGGCTGATTCAAATTATCATCAATCCACTCGACAATCGTGTCGATAACCTGAGCGGAAATGGTCATCGTGCTCTCCCCTCTATCAAACTCGTCAGCGGCTCCCGCACCGCACATTTACGGCAACAGCAATAAGCATAGTAATAACCACACAAATTGTGAGACGGCTTATCGCATGGCCTGCAATATGCTTTTCTACCACTTCATGCGGCAGCCCTTGATTATGAGTGAGTAAGCACTCATTATAGAAAGCAAAGATACGCCGTCAAGGTACTTTTCAAAGGTTGACATTCACCGTTGCGACGCGACAACGGGCATGATTCAATCATGTTTTTCCAGACATAAGGGTAACGTGTAGTGGCTCGTCCGAAGAGTGAAGACAAAAAACAAGCATTACTGGAAGCGGCAACCCAGGCGATAGCGCAATCCGGTATCGCCGCCTCAACGGCGGTGATTGCGCGTAACGCAGGTGTTGCAGAAGGAACATTGTTTCGCTATTTCGCGACCAAAGATGAGCTGATTAACACGTTGTATTTGCATTTAAAGCAGGATCTCTGCCAGTCAATGATAATGGAGCTGGATCGATCCATTACCGATGCCAAAATGATGACTCGTTTTATCTGGAACAGTTACATCAGTTGGGGTCTGAACCATCCCGCGCGCCATCGGGCGATCCGTCAACTGGCCGTCAGCGAAAAGCTCACCAAAGAGACGGAACAACGGGCCGACGATATGTTCCCCGAATTGCGCGATTTATGTCATCGTTCCGTTTTGATGGTGTTTATGTCGGATGAGTACCGCGCCTTCGGCGACGGCCTTTTTCTGGCGCTGGCTGAAACAACAATGGATTTCGCCGCGCGCGATCCCGCTCGCGCTGGCGAATATATTGCGCTGGGATTCGAAGCCATGTGGCGCGCGCTGACTCGCGAGGAGCAATAATGGACGGTCAAACACTGCACGCCTGTGCAAAACGCTTTGCGCTGGAACTGCCTTTTACCGAACACTGCTGGCCTTTCGGCCCACAGTACGATGTGTTTAAAGTCGGCGGCAAAATATTCATGCTTTTCACTGAACATCACTGTCGCCCAGTGGTGAACCTGAAGTCGGATCCCCAAAAATCCCTGGTAAATCAACAAATTTACCCCAGCATTGCGCCTGGCTATCACATGAATAAGAAACACTGGATTTCAGTCTATGCGGGCGAGGATATCACCGTCTCGCTACTCAACGATTTGATAAATGACTCATGGAATCTGGTTGTAGACGGGCTGCCTAAAAGAGAGCAACTGCGCCTGCGACCGCGCTGATGCAATAACCGTTTCCGCATTTTCCTCCCTTATCTTTTTACCGATAACCCGGTACCCTGCTGATACAAAAGGGTACTAAACCAACCAGGAGCATTTATGGATATCGTTTCTGTCGCCTTACAGCGCTACTCCACTAAGGCGTTCGATCCCAGCAAAAAACTGACCGCCGAAGAAGCGGATAAAATAAAAACACTACTACAGTACAGCCCCTCCAGCACCAATTCCCAGCCGTGGCACTTTATTGTCGCCAGTACGGAAGAAGGCAAAGCGCGCGTAGCAAAATCCGCTGCCGGAAACTACACGTTCAACGAACGCAAAATGCTGGACGCCTCCCATGTGGTGGTCTTCTGCGCCAAAACCGCAATGGATGACGCATGGCTTGAGCGCGTCGTCGATCAGGAAGATGCTGATGGCCGTTTCGCTACGCCGGAAGCTAAAGCGGCAAATGATAAAGGTCGCCGCTTTTTCGCCGATATGCACCGCGTCTCGCTGAAAGATGACCACCAGTGGATGGCGAAGCAGGTTTATCTGAACGTCGGCAACTTTCTGCTGGGCGTCGCCGCGATGGGTCTCGACGCCGTCCCCATTGAAGGTTTCGACGCCGAGGTGCTCGACGCTGAATTTGGTCTGAAAGAAAAAGGCTATACCAGTCTGGTCGTGGTGCCGGTCGGCCATCATAGCGTCGAGGATTTCAACGCCGGGCTGCCGAAATCACGTCTGCCGCTTGAAACCACACTGACGGAAGTCTAATCCCCTGCCTAAGCCGGACGCCCGTCCGGCTTTTTTCACCTTTCTGCCAGGTTCCCCAATGATCAATGGCGCGAAGTGCCAGGTTTTACATCGCTAGTGTTAACTTTCTCTTTCAAGCCATTGAAAATAAATAACATTTAAAACTGGCACGCCGTTTGCCATATCTGGATACCCCCTATCTGGATGAAGGAGAAAACGGCGTGACACCGGTTTGCGCCTACGATGGCGATATTGTCACCACGGGGTTGGCCCTCCCTGGCGTGTCATCAAAATCGGGCGCTAAACCCAACGTTATAACGGGTTTGATTGCCATCGCTTAACCCTGCCGTTTGCGCCAGCCCGGCGAAAGCGGACACCGTTGCCGACAGCGGAAAATCTGCGCCAATCGCGATATCAACCCAGTTTTTATCCTGCGCTTTTCCGTCGCGGCTAAACGTCAGCGCGGTCGATTTAAGGCCGCCGTTCGCCACATACGTATCATCGCCAAACTGACGGCGATAATTAATCTGCGCCCAGGAGTGAATGATGCTGTGGCGGAGATCCAGACGCCAACCCGCGCTACCCACCTGCGAATGGGCGTTTTGGTCGCCAAAACGCATTGATGTACTGGTATTGAGCTTCTCGCTATAACCATTAACGTGGCTGTAATCCCATGCATATTGCAGCATCGGTCCGGTCGTTAACCACGGCATCATGACAAAATCATAACCACTGGTTAACCTCGCGCCCCACAGCCGACCGTTGGTTTCGCCCTCTTCCACCCGTCTTAGCGCACCGAGCGTGATACTGCGCTGAATGTTACTGAATTTAGCGGACAGGTAGTGTAAATCGCTATCCAGCCACGCCTGACCGGCGCGTAAATGGCTGAATACGGCGGCCTGAAAACCGCGGGCGTCATAACGATAATTATCGTCAGGATGTTGCTTATCCAGAGAACCGGCTATCAGCCCTCCCAGCAGTACCTGCTCGTTAAGCTGATAATCGACGCCAACCGTCAGATTATTATGATTACCGTTCCCGTCGGCCTCATTATTATCATAACGTTGATATCCCCCGCTGTATCCACCGAACATGCCCAGTGAACCAACAGGATTTTCCCCCTGGCGAAGCTGCTGATAACGGCTGTCAAGCGTGGTACGACTACCTTGCGCCATCGACTGAACGCTTTGGTTCAGATATGTCGCCTGTACCGGCGCGGCAATGATCGACTGGATATATTGCGCAATAATGGTATGGACCTGCGGACCGGGATGTAAATGATCGGCAAACAGATAGTCCTGCGACGCATTAAATCCTGGCATTGCCGAGGAGCACGCCGAAGCGGATACGCCCGGCGGGCAGGCCATGCCTACGGTATTTGTCAGACCAAACGCCTGCGGGTTGGCAAGAATTTCCTTAAAGAGGCCGTTGATATCGGCACGGGCTATATTGCCGCCGTGTTGCTCCAGCCCCTTCTCTTCCATCTGATTATAATAATCGGTCAGAGCTGACGCCTGCCCTGCCGCCGCTTCATAGCCCGCCAGCAGTTGCTCAACGAGCAGTTGCTGAATAAACGGATTGCTGCTTACCGTTGCAGCCGCCGCCAGCAACGCCTTGCGGATCGCCTGTTGCCGACTGGCGAAATCGGGCGTAGCGCCCTCCGCCAGCGCCTCTAACGCCGCTTTTAGCGCCGGGGGCGCCGCTGCGCCCAGCCCGGCGGTGATTACCGCCTCCAGAAGCATTGGCGTCGCACTAATATCCGGTACGTTTGGCACCACGACCAGCCCGGCGCCGGCATCCAGTAACAGCCCTACCTGCGCCGCCGCGCTAGTGGCGCTATTACCGGCTATTTGCTGTGCCATGGCAGGTCGCGCGATGGCCGCCGCCAGATCGTTTCCGCCGACCCAGTGAATATACAAACCGTTGTGGTCGGCTTTTCCCCCCGTTTTGGCAAGCCACTGCCGTACCTGATCGGCGGTATTATCCTGCGGGTTTAATTCCGGGGTCGCCGTCGCGCCGCCGGCGGCATAATTAGAGCCGCCATTGCTGGAAGGGCTTAATTCCAGCCCATATCGTTCGGCCAACTGTTCGTCGTAGAGCTTATTTTGACCACTATCCCAGGTCCAGCGACCGTTATTCCCGGTATCGCTAAGGCTATCGCCAATTACCGTAAGAGAATCAAACGCACAGGCAGATAATGGCGCGGCCAGCGCCAGCGAGAGTATGCCGTATTTTAGCAGGGTACGCTTTTGGGTCATCCGATGTTCCTTAATGTTATTGTTGATAGGTACGACGGTGCTAATCATTATCCGACAGAGATATTGCAATCGTTTTAAACATTCTGGTTAAAAAGTTTTCATTCATTGTTGACGGACTGGCGCCTGTTCAAAAAGAGGGAACCGCGTAAAATAACGACGTTTATAGGGCGCTGGATAAAATATAGCGTATGGATAGCCCCAGAGGCGCTTTTACCCGTCTGTTGCTGATTATGCCTGAAGCGCAGGCGTCCTGATTTGCATAAATGCCATTCAGCAGTCATCATAGGCTGCTGTTTATAAAGGAGAGATTATGCAGGAATTGATATCCCAGGTAGAAGATTTAGCGGGAATTGAAATGAATCACACCACGTCGCTGGTGGTGATATTTGGTATTATTTTTCTGACAGCAGTTGTCGTGCATATTATTTTGCACTGGATAGTACTGCGCGCTTTCGAAAAACGTGCCAGCGCCAGTTCCCGCCTGTGGCTGCAAATTATTACCCAGAATAAATTATTCCATCGTCTGGCTTTTACGCTGCAAGGCATCATTGTCAATATTCAGGCCGCGCTCTGGCTACAAAAAGGCAGTGAGGCTGCGGATATCCTGACGACCTGCGCGCAGTTATGGATTATGACCTACGCCCTGCTGTCGTTATTTTCTCTGCTGGACGTGATTTTCAATCTATCGCAAAAATGGCCCGCCGCCTCTCAGTTACCGCTAAAAGGAATATTTCAGGGTATTAAGCTCATCGGCGCAATTATCGTCGGCATTCTGATGATCTCACTGCTGATTGGCCAGTCACCAGCAATTTTAATCAGCGGGCTGGGCGCGATGGCCGCGGTATTAATGCTGGTCTTTAAAGACCCGATTCTTGGCCTGGTTGCCGGTATCCAGCTTTCCGCCAACGATATGCTCAAACTAGGCGACTGGCTGGAGATGCCAAAATATGGCGCAGATGGCGCGGTCATTGATATTGGCTTAACCACGGTAAAAGTACGCAACTGGGATAATACCATCACCACCATTCCCACCTGGTCGCTGGTTTCCGACTCGTTCAAAAACTGGAGCGGCATGTCTGCGTCCGGCGGACGCCGGATTAAACGCAGCATTAATATTGACGCGACCAGTATCCATTTTCTGGATGATGATGAAAAACAGCGGCTGTTAACCGCGCAACTGTTAAAGCCGTACCTTACCAGCCGTCATCAGGAAATCGATGAATGGAATAAACAACTGGATGCGCCGGAATCAGCCTTAAATCACCGCCGAATGACCAATATCGGGACATTTCGCGCCTATCTGAACGAATATTTACGCCACCATCCGCGCATCCGTAAAGACATGACGCTGATGGTACGCCAACTGGCGCCTGACGATCATGGTTTGCCGATAGAGATCTACGCCTTTACCAATACCGTCGTGTGGCTGGAATATGAGAGCATTCAGGCCGATATTTTCGACCATATTTTTGCCGTGGTGGAAGAGTTCGGCTTGCGTATTCATCAGACGCCGACCGGCAGCGATATTCGCGCGCTGTCAGGGACATTGCGGCATTAATGGATTGCCCGATCGCATGAGCATGGGATCGGGCAAAAAAGTTAATGAGACTTACGGCGCAAAACGGTAAACGCGATAAACAGGAATACAATCCATACCGGCAGCAAAATCGCCGACAATCGCATATCGTCCATCGTACACATTAACACCAGAATCAGCGCCAGAAACGCAATGCACAAATAGTTTCCGGCGGGATAGAACAGCGCCTTAAATTGCGTCTCGCGCCCTTTACGACGCATCGCCGCGCGAAAACGTAAATGCGCGAGACAGATCATTATCCAGTTTAGCAATAGCGTCGCGACAACCAGTGCCATCAACAGGCTAAACGCTTTTTGCGGCAACAGATAGTTGATCAGCACCACCAGCGAGGTAATCGCTCCGGAAAGTATCAGCGAGTTCACCGGCACGCCGCGATGGCTGACGCGGGTTAAAAATTTCGGCGCATTGCCTTGTACGGACAGGCCGAACAGCATTCGGCTGTTCGAATAAACGCCGCTGTTATACACCGAAAGCGACGCGACCAGAATAACGAAATTCAGCGCCGAAGCCACCACATTACTGTCCAGGTTATGGAAGATCATCACAAAAGGGCTGCTATTGGATTTCACCTCTACCCATGGATAGAGCGCCAGCAACACCACCAGCGAACCGATGTAGAACAGCAAAATACGGTATACCACCTGATTCACCGCTTTCGGAATGCTTTTTTGTGGATCGCGCGCTTCCGCCGCAGTAATGCCGATCAGCTCCAGTCCGCCAAAAGAAAACATAATCACCGCCAGCGACAGAAGCAAACCATGCCAACCGGTAGCGAAGAAACCGTTATAACGCCAGAGGTTATCAATGCTGGCATGTTCGCCGCCGTGGCCGGAGAACAGCAACCACAGACCAAAACCTATCATGCCGATAATCGCCAGCACTTTAATGAGCGCGAACCAGAATTCCGTTTCGCCATACAGACGAACGTTCACCAGATTCACGGCATTAATGATAATAAAAAACGCCGCCGCCCATACCCATGTTGGTACGTCAGGCAGCCAGTACTGCATATAGATGCCCGCCGCGGTCAACTCCGCCATCCCGACCAGCACAAACATGACCCAATAGTTCCAGCCCGACAAAAAGCCCGCAAACGGCCCCCAATATTTCCAGGCGAAGTGGGCAAACGATCCGGAAACCGGCTCTTCCACGACCATTTCACCCAACTGGCGCATAATGAGAAAAGCGATAATCCCGGCAACGCCATAGCCCAACAAAACAGCCGGCCCCGCCATTTGAATCGCCGGGCCGATGCCCAGAAACAGTCCGGTGCCAATGGCGCCGCCCAGCGCAATTAGCTGAATATGGCGGTTTTGCAACCCCCGCTGAAGCGTCGGTTCATTCTTCGACGCGGCATCCGACACGCTGGCGCCGGATGCAGTTGACGCGTTTTTCACGTCCTACCCCTGTATCGTTTTTATTGAGGGGCACCTTTTAACATTTCGCTCTCGCTGCCGCAAGGCGCAATCGTTTGTCAAGGCTCAACTCCGGACGTTAACGTTATCGTGTAAAAAAAGATGTCGCGGGCAGTAAAAAGAAAAGAGTGCGCGCCGATATAGAACGTTACGGGTGACAGACGCCGAGTATAAAATATGTGAATAACTCTGGACGAAAAGTACGACACCCTACAGAATACATTTAGTATTTTTTCAGTATTTTCAAAAAGGTGAATCAGACCTGGTATCTGTTATCCGTTTTTGAGCCACGCCAGGCATCAACGTCATGAATAAGATCATCAAACGTTTAGAGATCATCAAAAGCGCCATTGAACTTGAGGACGAAGAGATTATCCGTCAGCAGCTCATCTACCTGAAAAATGAGCCGCAGGATGCCGTAATCAGCGCGATTGCCCAGGCGATTGAAGCTCGTCGATTCAGTGACGCCATGCAAGAGATCGCCGCCTGGCTACAGGCTCAACGGGCGCTCTCGACGTGGCAAGATCCCTCTATTGCCGCCAGTAAACTGGAGCTGAAAGCGCTTGAAGCCCAGCTTCGCGATCTGATTGACAAACGAAATGCGCGGGTACAAATCCTCGACGATTTCAACGACCTCTATCATCTGCGCCTCGGGCCGTTGATGAGCCGTATTCTGGAGTTGCGTAAACAGCTCGCGGTGAGTATGCAGCGTAAGCAAGAAGCCGAAATAAAACGCCGGGAAAAGGATTATCAATCCTGCCTGCAATTTATTTCCCAGGCCGTGGATCAACTGGCAACGCTAAAACAACAGTGGACAGGATTGAATGCCGCCTCGCGCGAAGCGGTGGGCATCCGTCAGCGAATCCAGCAGCAGACGGAGTTAATCACCGCGTTGCTGGCGGAAATTCGCGAGCTGGAAGCGGATTTTTCCCATCAGGACGACAGCGCATTCCGCCAGGCGCAGGAAAATGCGGAACAGGACTATCACCAGTACCGAGAGCAGCAGCAGGAAGCGCAATTCCGCTACGCCCGCGATCAACGTTTGTCGGCAGACGAACGCAGTGAATTAAAACGTTTGTGGCGTCAGGCCAGCCGCCTGTGTCACCCGGATGTGGTCGCCGATGAATTGAAAGAAAAAGCGCACCAGATGATGGTACAACTTAATCAGGCGCGGCAGAATGCCGATCTGGCGGCAATTCGCGCGTTATTGACGCAGCTGCAAAGCGGTCTGGAACCGATGATGGCAAGCGACAGGCTCAATAACCTGGAACATCTGCGCCATAAAATACGCCAGCTCCGCACGCAAATCGACGCGCTGTTGAAAGAGATAACGCAGCTGGAAACGGAAAACGCCTGGCGGCTCGCCTCTTCCGTTGCGGATAAGGAAGCCTATTTCTCCGAGCAGGAACGGGCGCTAACCGAAATTCGCAATACGCTGGAGGCGCAGGTTCAACAGGTGGAACAGGAACTTCTGGCAGGGTAGTCCATCATTCATCAACACATTGTCGGATGGCGCAAGCGCCACCCGACGAATCGCGGCATAAAGAGGGTAAGAGGGTCGCTACTGGCGCTGTAAAAGTAACGAACGGGCGGAGTCCGCCATGATCATCACCGCCCCTGCCAGCATTAACGTATCTTTTAATACCAGCCGCCCGGCGCCCGATAAATACGGAAAACCATAATGCGCATCGCCCAGCGGCATAACCCAGGCCTCCGGCGTGGTGATTAAAAACGACAGCGTGACAAATGGCGTCAGGAATGCCAGCACGCCGCCCGCCAGCCCTAACCAGCGGCTGACAGGGTTAGCCAGTACCAGCGCCGCGATAATCAATTCCACCACGCCCAGACCATCCGAAAACGCATACGTATTATTGGCCGTTTGCCAGGCGCGTTCCTCCGGTTTTAGTTCGCCCTCATGAGTCAGATGCTGACGATATTCTTCAGGATGTTCATAGAAAAAAGACATAAACGGACTGTTCGCCACAAACGGGGTAATACTGTCTGCCTCATAGGGCACAAATTTTAGTAGTCCAATCCAGATAAAAACGATGGCGATACTCAGGCGAATTAATGTTAATCCTAGCCGATCCCCCTGACTTAACAGACGAAGATATTTATCCATCTCAGGCTCTCCTTATTTATATAATATCGCAGTGGCGTAACCCGTATTATCAATACGCATGGACGTAATTTTCCATGACGACGCCTGTTTACTTTGCGCCAGTCTGGCAATAGCGTCTTCAAGCATTGACGGCGTTGCTGACACCGCAGAAACGCTGATATATTCAACGCCGGTTAGCGGCTGGGCGGAGGCGGAAAACGCCAGCGGCGCAGCCAATAATGAAGCAATAAGTGTGGTAACTTTTAACATCGAGATTTCCAGTCGTGGGTTATTTCAATGGTGTTATAATACGTTACGCCTGACTAAAGCCTTTTCTTTCAGACGCCAGCATATTTGTCCTGGCGTATTTTTATAGCCTGACAGGCCAAAAAAAGCCCTGATTAACAGGGCTACGTTATTTATGTTTTACTTAATGAGAGAGAAGAGATCGTTTAAAGACTCACTCATTGTAGGATGGGTAAATATCTGGTCGCGTAACACCGTATAAGGTAAATCTGCATCCATAACGGTTTTAACGATATTAATCATTTCATGAGAATCGACGCATAACAATGACACCCCTACAATACGCTGCGTATTCACGTCCACTACCGCTTTTAGTACGCCACGAGTATCGTTCATAACACGGGCGCGAGGGATCGCCGCCACCGATAATGTCACCACCTGCACCGTTGCGCCGCTTGCCCGCGCTTGTTCTTCCGTCAGCCCGACACGAGAGAGCGGCGGCGTCATAAAGACGGAATACGGAACATTCTGGCGATCGCGGGTACTGCGTTTGCCATCTCCCAATAACCCGTCGCGTACAATACGAAAATCATCCAGTGAAATATAGGTAAACTGCAACCCACCGGTAACGTCGCCCATCGCCCAGATATTGTCCGCCGTGGTACGCAGGTAATCATCCACGATGATCCCGCCGCGTTCGTTCACCGCCACGCCGGCGTTCTGCAACTGTAAGCCAGCCGTCGCCGGTTTTCGCCCCGACGCCACCAGCAGGGCATCCACAAGATGCGCGCCTTCCGGCGTTTCAACTTGTACCGCGCCCTCCTTTGAGGATACGGCCTGTACGTTGGCGTTTAAAATCAGCTCGACGCCCTTTTCCTGTAAAATGTGGGTAATTGCCTGCGCGATATCCTGATCTTCACGAGGCAGGAATTGCGGCGCTGCTTCAAAGATAGTGACCTTCGTACCGAAGTTGGCGAACATTGAGGCAAATTCAAGGCCAATATAACCGCCGCCTAAAATCCCCAGCCGCGCCGGACGCTGGCTCAGGCTGAGTAGCCCGGTGCTATCGAACACCCCTGCCGTCGTTGTTAAGCCCGTAATAGCCGGGATCACCGACTCTGCGCCAGTATTAATGAAGATCTTTTCTCCCCGTAACACCCGCTCGCCGTCCGCCTGAAATACCCGTAAGGTATGGTTATCAATAAACTCCGCCCTTCCCTCAATCACATCGACATTGTCCAGGTCGGCAAGATTATGAAAATTTTTGTCGCGTAAAAAATTTACGACCGCCGCTTTGCGTTGCATGGCGACAGAAAAATCGCCCTCACGTTCCGCGTCATGCACCAGCGTTTTCGTTGGAATACAGCCAATGTTGATGCAGGTTCCGCCAAACATACTCGCGGACTGTTCGATAATCGCCACGCGCCATCCCGTCTTCGCCAGAGTTGCCGCCAACGTTTTTCCTGCCTTGCCAAAACCAATAATGAGCGCCTGATACTGTGTCATCTTCTTTCTCCGCCAAATCACCATCTGTTTGTCAGGACAAGTATAAATAACGTCAAAAAAGACAGGGTTATCCGCAACGCGTCATTTTTTGTCTTATCGTCTAAATTGGCGGTTAGCAAAAAGAAGGGTAGAAATGACATTGAGTCCGAAATATAGTGATCAGAGACAGAAATGGTTATCCCTATTTTTGAAAAAGAATCTGTTCTGGAGTCTATATGGATGCGCTTAGTCGGCTATTGACGCTTAACGCCCCTCAGGGCTCAATCGACAAGAATTGCCCGTTAGGCGGCGACTGGCAGTTGCCGCACGCCGCTGGCGAACTATCGGTGATTCGCTGGCATACCGTTACGCAGGGCGAAGCGCAACTGGAAATGCCTACCGGCGACGCCATGACGCTTACGCCGGGAAAGGTGGTGATTCTGCCGCAAAACTCCGCCCACCGTTTGCGCCAGTCTGGCGAAGCACCGACACATATCGTGTGCGGTAGTCTACGTCTGCACACGACGTCACGTTATTTCCTTACCGCGTTGCCGGAAGTGTTATGTCTTGCCCCGCCGCCACATAGCCCCGCCAGTATCTGGCTTAACGCCGCCATTTTGCTGTTACAGCAGGAGTCAGAACACCATTTACCCGGCGCTGATGTCTTATACAGTCAGCAGTGCGCCACGCTGTTTACCCTCGCCGTTCGCGACTGGCTATCGCAGGCTGGCACGGCGAAAAGCGTGCTCAATTTATTGCTGCATCCCCGGCTGGGTCGCGTGATCCTTCACATGCTGGAAACACCGGCGCATCCCTGGACGGTCGAAACGCTGGCGCAACGGGTACACATGTCGCGGGCGAGTTTCGCCCAGCTATTTCGCGACGTGTCCGCTACAACGCCCTTAGCCGTGTTAACAACGCTGCGCCTGCAAATCGCCGCCCAGACCCTGTCGCGTGAAGCGCTGCCGGTGATGGTGATTGCCGAGTCGGTAGGTTATGCGAGCGAATCTTCTTTTCACAAAGCGTTTGTCCGTGAATTCGGTTGTACACCAGGCGAGTACCGCAAACGGGTCAACGCGCTCGGACGATAAACGTATACTGAACCCGCCTGCAGTTTGACGCCGCAGGCGGGCGACACACGTTAGCCGCAAGGCGACGATGCCTGCGCAGCCACATCAGCTTGTAGGCTGCCGGAATGATGAACAGCGACAGCAACGGCGCGGTAATACGGCTCATCACCTCAGAACCCGCGCCGGTCTCCCATAAAACAGGTAGCAGACCGGCGATAATCACCGCTACCGTCATGGCTTTTGGCCGCCCCCGGAGCACCGCCCCGTGATAAAGCGCCTCATCGAGCTTTTCTGCCGAAAAGGTGTTGGGAGCTTGCACTTTGAAGGCCGCGCCTGCTGAATCACCGGCGATCCCATCATGCTGCGCAGAGCGATCAGTAATTTACTCTCAAATACGATGCGCTATACGCCGCCGGGTAAAACCATTACTCTTCAGATAAAAGAAGCGGACGACCAGATACATATTATTGTTGAAAACCCCGGTACGCCAATCGCGCCGGAACATTTGCCGCGCCTTTTCGATTGTTTTTATCGCATTGATCCCTCCCGCCAGCGTAAAGGGGAAGGCAGCGGTATAGGCCTGGCAATTGTAAAATCCATCGTCACTGCGCATCAGGGAAAAGTTTCTGTCGCCTCCGATACGCGCGCTACTCGTTTTATTTTGACATTACCCAAACACCTCCGTTGAACTGTAGCGATAGTGAAAGGCGCTATCACTAGACAGCAAAATAATCTGACATCATCGTCATTATCCCGTCACGCGCCAGACCCAATGACTGTTTTATTATTTCTCTTCTTAACCCACACCGGAGAAATAAGATGAATAAGTTTACATCCCTTTTAGCTGTCGTTTTTTTATTTCAGCTGGCGTAAAAGCCGCAGAGAAAATGGAATCCCGCCAATTATCCGCCACGGCGCATGAGATGATGAATAACGGTGACGCCTTCGCGCATCAGCAAATGGCTCAGACACAGAAACCCAGCGCCCCGACTACTGTGGAAAATGCGACACCCTTTTCTGAAATGGACGACTATGAAAAAGCAATGGTCATCCATCAATCGATGAATAATGCCCATTCTTTCTCCCACGAGATCCAGGCTGAGGAGTACCATAAACAGATTAAACGCAATTAGTTATTTGCATATTAGCGTCACGTACAGCGGATGGCGCAACGTCGCCGCCGCAGAAGCTTACGGATTAACATAATTTTGAGAGGTTAAATGGCGCGCCGTGCAGGATTCAAACCTGCGACCCACGGCTTAGATGTTTCTGGAACTACTTGAGCTAACAACAAGTTATCCCATTACTACGGCACTCACACTCGCCCCATCTTCGAAAAACATGCAAAGCCTTGCAAGCCGATGCAAAGCTTTGTGTGTCCCGTTTTTGTCCCAAACTACTTAGCAATCAGTAGCCCCAATTGATCGGTAACAACGATCAATTAATAAGATAACAATAAGTTTAAACTATCAAATATCACATTATTGATCGTTTATATCGATCAAACCAATTTGTAGTGCTACACTCCAGACCTTTCCGAATCCGCTGATTTTCATAATGTTGAAGTTATTCGCTAAGTACACATCGATCGGTGTTCTTAACACGCTTATTCATTGGGGCGTATTTGCTTTTTGTGTGTATGGGATGCATACGCATCAGGCGTTGGCGAACTTTTCCGGTTTTGTTATCGCTGTATCGTTCAGCTTCTATGCCAATGCGCGCTTCACCTTTAACGCCAGCACCACCACGCTTCGCTACATGATGTACGTGGGATTTATGGGAACACTGAGCGCTGTTGTTGGCTGGATGGCTGACAAATGCTCCTTGCCACCACTCCTTACTCTTATCACCTTTTCAGCTATCAGCCTGATATGCGGATTCATTTATTCAAAGTTCATTGTCTTTAGGGATGCGAAATGAAAATCTCTCTTGTCGTTCCAGTTTTTAATGAAGAAGACACGATACCGATTTTCTATAAAACGGTACGTGAGTTTAATGAACTAAAAGAATATGAAGTGGAGATCGTTTTTATTAATGACGGAAGCAAAGATGCAACTGAATCAATAATTAACAAAATAGCTGCATCTGATCCGCTCGTTATTCCGCTTTCGTTTACGCGAAACTTCGGTAAAGAACCTGCTCTTTTCGCGGGGCTCGACCACGCAACCGGGGATGCGGTCATTCCTATTGATGTCGATTTACAGGATCCGATAGAAGTAATCCCCCATCTCATTGAGAAGTGGCAGGCTGGCGCAGATATGGTGCTGGCTAAGCGCTCAGACCGCTCAACTGACGGGCGCATGAAGCGTAAGACAGCTGAGTGGTTTTATAAGCTGCACAACAAAATCAGCAATCCGAAAATCGAAGAGAACGTTGGCGACTTTAGGTTAATGAGTCGTGAAGTTGTCGAAAATATTAAATTAATGCCCGAACGCAACTTGTTCATGAAGGGTGTGCTGAGTTGGGTTGGGGGACACACTGATGTTGTGGAGTATGCGCGCGCGCAACGTGTGGCTGGCAACACTAAATTCAACGGATGGAAGCTATGGAATCTGGCGATAGAAGGTATAACTAGCTTCTCAACTTTTCCTCTGCGTATGTGGACCTATATCGGTCTGGTTGTCGCAGGAATGGCTTTTATTTACGGGGCGTGGATGATTTTGGATACGCTCGCCTTCGGAAACCCAGTAAGAGGATATCCTTCATTACTCGTCTCCATACTTTTCCTTGGAGGGGTGCAGTTGATAGGGATAGGCGTGCTGGGAGAATATATTGGCAGAATTTATATTGAAACCAAAAAACGTCCAAAATATTTACTTAAGGATATTAAAAAATGACCAAAAAGGGGCTTTCGGTAATATTAGTTTTTTTGATATTTTCATATATTTTTACCGCATTAAGCTATAAATTTATCCCAAGCTCTGACAGCATGAGTGGTATTTTAGAGGCTGCTGACATTGCAAACGGAAACATAACACTAAAAGGATGGTACTTATCTACAGTAACTTTCTATTTTACTGACTTAGTCTGGTTTGCTCTTGCTATAAAGCTTTTTGGTTATTCTGAATGGATAACATACGTTATACCTGGATTAATGGCTGGTAGCCTGTTCGCTTCATGCTATGCACTGGGAACAATTTCTGGCTACAAAAAAGCATGGGCTTTGCTACTGTTCCTTGCTTTCCCTGGTGCTGCTGTCAGTTACATGCTTTCTGTAGCGATAATCCATGTCCCTACATATACTTATATCGTTGTTTCATATATATTAATTGATTTTTATTGTCGCAGAAGAAATAGATTATATTTATTTCTATCATCAATAATCGCATCTTTAACGATATTTAGCGATGATATAACAATATATTTATTTTTTTTGCCAATTGCATTGAGCTGTTTTATAGCCAATGAAAATGCAAAAGATAAATTTGTAATATTTTCGTCTTTGGTTTTTTCGTATTTTTTATTCAAGTTAATCTTACATTTTACTAACTCGGCTGATTTTTTTTATTTGCCAGGGGTTGGTTCGCCTACATTTGTTAGTTATGACAAGTTAACTTTTAACATCTCGCTACTTTTTAAAGGGCTTTTGATATTATTCAACGCTGATTTTTTTAGTAAAATAATCAGTTCACCTGAAGGAATATTCTCTTCTTTAAAATTCACATCATTAGTTATATTTTTTATACTTTTAATTTCTTCGCTTATAAAAATAAGAAAGTTTAGTCTCGTTGACGCCGCGCTATTGATAGCATCTCTTATTATGATTCCTGCATATGCCTTAAGCGATAAACCAGTGGATGAGGGTACAACAAGATATTTAATTCCTGTCATTATTTTTGGTTCAATTTTCTTATGTCGAAATGCGAATGTACCAAAGATATCAAATATAGTTTTATGGTTTTTTTCAATTTCAATTTCTGCTTATTCATTAATATATGTAAATCAGCCTGATTTCTTATTTCGCAATGACAGAACCACATCAAAATATAGGCTTATATCTAATTTTTTGACTCAACACAACTTATCTAATGGATATGCAACATTCTGGAATGCGGCAGCGGTGAGTGTGGAAAAGAAATTCAATATAGCCCCTGTTAACATCGACATAGAAAATAAAAAAGTTTTGCCATCTTTTTGGTTAACAAAAATATCATATTTTAACAATGGAAATAACTTTTTCATTGTTGATAATGACCAACAAAAAAAAGTCATAGAAGAATTATATGGCAAACCAGAATTAACATATATGGTGTGGGATTCCCCCATCCTGGTTTACAGTCATTCTATTAATATTTATGATGGCGATATAGAAGGAAGTGCCAATGTAGTAAAAAGTGACTTCAAGGTTGGGGACAATAATCAAATATGCAATGCTGGCGTACAAGGCATGGTTGCATATGGGCCCTATAAGACTCTTGGTCGTGGGTGGTATTCTTTAAAAATTAATGCACATGGCGATCAGTATGAAGCATTAATTTTTTCTTATATAACAGGAAAAAAAATCAAGATGTCTGAGAATAAATATAAAAATGGTTCTTATATTTTCGAAATAAACGAAGATATGCCATCTGCAGAAATACAGTTATTCGCTCAAAAAGATTCAAATGTATGTTTTGAGTCATACTCACTTCAGCATATAAAATAATAAAGTCATGGAAAAGCGTCAGTAACTAATACAGGCGCTTTTTGTCTATAGAAAACTCATGCTGTTAAGCGGGTTTTGGTTGAAATGTTCCGAAAATCGGAATAGTTATTCCACACCAGCGCTATGAATTAGATGGCGAAGAACATGCTGTAACCCCCTACTATAGTAGCACCTTCAGATTGAACATACATGGTACCAATCTTATATAATTGCCTGGCGTCGAACGCCCCGATAAGTACCGTACCAGTAGTTGCCGTCGATTATGTCTGGCGAGCGCCGATAACTTTCATGCCGCCTACTGAACAAGATGTTACCACATTAAGAGAGGAGACCAGCGATTACGATATTGCATCTGTTTTCGACACGTAGTCGTTCTCAATAGAAGAGGCGAAAAAACACCAAGCCACTTGATGGCGTTTTTTATTAGAGGCAATAAATGTCGGCTTTGGCAATGAAGGTTTTGAAATGCTAATCGCAGGAAATGTCAGCATCACCAGTGCTACTCTTACTTCTATTGCGTGTGATCTGAAAAAGAATATTAATGGTGACGGCTTTGACACGCCATATGATCCAGCAGGCTTCCGCAGATGTGTCTGGCTTGTTCAGCAGTCTCCAGAATCAGGGATACATCCGAAAAACGTCAAAATGAGTTCCGGAATTCAAAGATGCCCTCAGTAAATCGGACTCCCTCGTTGCGCTGTTAAAGTCTGAAATGGAGACACGCAGGAATGTAGCACCAACAACTCGCTAGAGAATCAAAAAGCTGAGCCAGATGCCCCCGGAATCACACAGCCTCACACTTGATGATGCCTGTGTATTTCTTCAAGTTACCAAACCTATCGCTACTAACTGGATTCACACAGGCTGTCTGTAAACATCATGTAAAGATTCCGCCAAGTCAGTCAATAGGTATGCATAAATTTAACCGAACACGCTAAGCAAATAGGCGTAATATTGAACGATTGTGTCCCAGCTTCCCCACAATGAAAGAGCAGAGAAAATAAAAGAAATGTAATTTGTTGATTTTTAGATGGCGCGCCCTGCAGGATTCGAACCTGCGACCCACGGCTTAGAAGGCCGTTGCTCTATCCAACTGAGCTAAGGGCGCCTTGTGAAGTGAAGACTTCGTGTAGACGAAACGCGAGAATTATACGGTCAGGCACTCCTGAGTCAATGGCTTTTGTTCTGGTTGCTGACTAAGTGTACGAATATCGTCTTTTCTGGCGCAATGCCAGGTTCCAGGAAATCGCCTGGACACATCTCAGCACGCATAAAGTGGGAATTAAGGCCGCCAGTATTTAGAAAATCAATAAGTTTCTTTAATATTTCACCATGATTCACCTGCCGTGTAGGATATTTTTTATGCTGCGTATCGCTATTAAGGAACAAAACAGTCACTTTGAGCATGGTTTGAAAATCATCATGACGCGTCTGGCGAATCAATGGCAGCAGAAAATTGACTTTCTGCCGCCAGAAGAGATAGATAATGCCGATATCGCTTTTCTGGCCCTGGATGATGATTGGTTCAGCGCAGGTTGTTACCAGATACCTATGCATACCCAACATCAGCTACGGGTGATTATTTGTAATAAATGCGATAAAGAAAAGCTCATGTTCAGACCATGCCTGTATATGCTGCCGCATATTTATCGGGAAGATGATGTTGAAGAAATTACCCGGAAAATGATATTGATCTTACATAAGCGAGCGCTTCGACATAGCGTCCCTTCTGGCATTTGCCACTACTGCACGACTCGTCATTTTTCAGTAACAGAACGTCACCTGTTAAAACTGATCGCCAGCGGTTATCATTTAAGCGAAACGGCCGCTTTACTTTCACTTTCTGAAGAGCAGACAAAGTCACTCCGCCGGAGCATTATGCGAAAATTACATGTTAAAACGGAGCAGCAGTTTTTAAAATATATTAGAGTTAACCTTCATTTCTTACTCAGTAAGTAAACTCACTTAACTTTTTACAAGGCTTACGAAATATCTCACCAATAATTAAGTAACGATACCTACAGGCATTTTTTTAACGCTGCCACAATGATGCCCATAATATCCTGATAGATTCAGGGGTCGAAAATATATGGCTGCATCATAAATGCCTGGAGGAGTGTTTGGTGGCACAGGGTACTTTATTAAAGGAAAGGATAAATCCCCCACACCTGGCGTCTTCGCCCACACGTCATTCATATCTCAACAGCGAATTGTTAAAATCTGAGCCAATCGTTAATCTCTCAACTGCGCAATTAATCGGCTATGAGGTCCTGACGCAACTTCCGTCAGAACATGATAGCGAAGTTTTTTTTCAGCAGTTAATGCTGATGGAAGGCATTGAAACATCAGAGCAACGAAGCATTGCTTTTTACGCTGGTGCAACGATGGAACAAGGTTATTTATGGCCAGCCATATTACCAGATATATATTAGAGCAATGGAAAAAGCAGGATGCGCAGCGTACCACGCAGGGAAAGACACCGCCGTTTAAGAAATGCCAAAGACTGCGCCTGCCGTTATCACTCTCCAACGCCGCAGATATTTGATCGCCTTGAGTTACTGGACCAACAGCTTAATTATGCCTTGCCGGTTGGTATCATTTCCCAGGCAATAATTACAACTGATAACTACCTCGGCTATTCATTGAGTCACTACTTATTTTCCGGAAAACGTACTGCTGCATTCCGCTCATTAGATGACATTTCTTTGTGGATTGAAAAGGGGTCGCTCAGACAACTGATTGTAGATATGGAGGCGCTACCTGTCTCCTGTATTGAGGCGCTTAACCAGCTACGCGCGCTCAGTTGGCAACAAAGCGATATCCAGATTTACCTGCTGGTATCAGATAAAACCCCCGCTATAACACAGTTTATCCGTATGGCTGGGCGTTTTTTTGTTCTGTCACGACAACAAAACCTGGCCTCAGTACGCGAAGCCTTGTTATCAGCCGCCAAACCTCGCTTATCGGAAAGCTTTAGCCGTACTGACTGGTTGATGATTGAAACTTTAGCGCAAGGTGCCTCTTTAAAAGAAATAGCACGTCAGCAAAGCGTACCTTATCATCGTGTAGTTTACCGGCTTAAACAACTTATCACCCTCCTTAACCTTCCCCACAGGCAAAGCTTTCTTCGGCTGATCCAGCAGTTAAACGTTACTTTCCACGACATTTTTTAACGAACTAACGTTTTGGTGAATAAGATTTTTTAAGAAATTACTTATTTTCACTTCCATTAAATGTAAATATTTCACATAAAATTAATATTTACAACTCGTCCTGGTAAGCGATAAAAATTTTTTTCTTACATCGCCCCCTGTCCCTCCTCGTTTTTTGAGGTCTCCAGCGTCAACATCTTTCTGTTATTACATAACAAATACTAAACAATTAGTCTTTCATATTATTTTTATACTTAAAAACAACAGTTTAAACTGTTCAATGTCAACTCCAAAGAAAATAGCTCCACCACGAACAAATTTTCTATAACGTCACAGAATATCCTACCCGCTATCCATAATTCGCATTTCGCAAGACTTTTCCGAGAAATCAGACCAGGTATAATCCATATTGTTTTTACTTAATCAGAAATTTCTTTTTTGTTGGTGCGAAATGGATATTCCACATATTTATTACTCTTACGCAAAATAGCCAGTCAACAGGGAGGTCTCATTCTTTATTATTGCTCCACTGTGTGGTGTGTAGATCTGGCTATTTCACAATCTTTAAGGTGTCTGACGCTTATTATAAAACGAAGGACGCATAACAGTCTGAGGCATACAACAATGAAACCTGCATCTGTTATCATTATGGACGAACACCCTATTGTAAGAATGTCGATCGAAGTTTTACTCGGTAAAAATAGCAATATCCAGGTTGTCCTGAAAACGGATGATAGCCGAACAGCGATAGAGTATCTGCGCACTTATCCTGTTGACCTTGTCATTCTGGATATTGAATTACCGGGCACCGACGGCTTTACCTTACTTAAACGAATCAAATCTATCCAGGAACATACCCGGATACTTTTTTTATCGTCGAAATCAGAGGCTTTTTATGCCGGAAGAGCAATAAGAGCGGGCGCAAACGGATTTGTAAGTAAACGCAAAGACCTCAATGATATTTATAATGCGGTAAAAACGATTTTATCCGGCTATTCTTTTTTCCCATCTGAGACGCTTAATTTCATCAGTAATACCCGTCCCCCCAAAGGCGGGCACCATGATATGCCACTATCTAACCGCGAAGTTACCGTGCTGCGCTATCTGGCCAATGGAATGTCTAACAAAGAAATTGCCGAGCAACTTTTATTGAGTAACAAGACTATCAGCGCGCATAAGGCCAATATATTTTCTAAACTTGGCCTTCACTCTATCGTTGAGCTTATCGATTACGCCAAATCACACGAATTATTGTAAAGGTACTCCCGACGAATTATCGTTCGGGAGCCACAATAACGGACACTAATTGTAATTGATCAGGAAGGTCGCATCCGCGTTAGCAAGTCCGGGCTGCACGCCATCGGCTAAGGCGATATAGTTCGCATAGAATTTCAGGGTAGCATTGCCGTTGTTGTCAATATCGACGGCCTTGCTGGCCTGTTCAAGCGGCAATCGACGTTGATCGCCATCGCGAATTTCAATCGCCAGTTTTTGCGCCATTGCCGTATCAGCAAGCGCCAGTAATGCCGTGCCGGGCGCTGGCGTCCCGGAAAACGTTATAGACGCCGACCCCGGCGGGCAGCCTTCAAGTTTTAGGCTAAAGGCTACCGGTTGCGTGGCGTCACCGGCGGCGTGAAGCTGTTTTGTCGGCCAGGTGCCGAGGTTAACCGATTTGTTACTGTCGCCCGCCACCACGGCGCAGGTAAAATCCACCGCGTTACCGCGCAGTTCAATATTCACTTCGCCCAGAGATGAGTTGGCCTGACTCAGCGGGCTGAACAAAACACAACCAATAGTGATGAAAACGCGCCGAAGGATCATTATACCTCCTTAATCATAATCGACTCGTAGATAGCCGCGCGCAGTAAACGGCCCTTCCACCGGTTTATTCCCCGTCACGCTGATCGGCCAGGCGCGAATACCTACGCGAGCGGCGGCGTTATCATCAAGATGAAACGGAATTTTACTCGACAAATTATTGGGTGTGAGCGGCGTACCGTTGCTATTAGCAACTACAAAGCCTAAATCCGGATTATCGGACACCATCGCCTGCCCTGAGGCCTTTTCGGCTTCAAGCCGCATCGATAAATAGGCCTGCGCCGCGACGTTGGTACATTTAATAGCGATAGTTTTCGTTTGCGGCGTGACGCCTTGCGGACGATTACCCGCCCCCGCCTGACTAAATAACGACGCGCCGATATCGCCGAAATCAAACTCCACGACCTGTCCGGCATTCACTTCACAGTTTTGCGGTACTTCCACTTTGCCGCTGTAGCTAATGGTATACACCGGCGTGCTCAACGCGTCGCCGGTAGAGGTCGTCACATAGACAGTAAACATTGTCTGGCGAGGGATCGTCACCATATTAATAAAAGGCCGGATCACTTTTAATTTAAAAACCAGCTTTGAGTCCTGCACGCCAAACGGCTTTTGCTGCGACACGTTAGAGTCGACGCCCATGCGAATATAGTTACGGGGCGGATAAAATACGCCAGCGACACTATCGGTGATGCTCATCGCGCCCAGAAGGTAGTCATTCAGTTTGAGGTATTTAAAATTTCCTTCGGTGCTTCGTACCGGTAATTCTGATACATAGCTTCGGTAGGTATAATTTACCGTTGTCCCCGCCGGGCACGTCGCGTTTACGCCGACCCAACCTGATTTTTCCGGCAGCGTCACCACCTGTCCCGGCTGATTATTGCCGCTGGTGAAAACATCTGACAGGTCGTAAAAGATATCGGTCGCCGTCCCGTTTGAATTACGGCAAACCGTCGCCAGCGCGGGATGGGTGAAAAAGAGCGCGGTCCCCGCCAGCAATAGCGCTGAGTATATTTTCATCTCTATTTTTCCTTTTATGACGCCGGACGGATACAGGTCGCGCTGGCTATCGTAATCGCCTGCTTCAGGCTGTCCTCCGCCAGGGCGTAAGGGGCGATACAACGCGCGTTTTTCCCCTCTCCCCACTGGATGAACAGTTCACCTTTTAGCGGCAAGCCGCTCAGATAAATTTGCCCATCATCGCCGACCATACTGGTAATGCCGCTGGCGGTTTCTCGTACTATCGCGCCAAACGGTAACGGACGTCCGCCAAGCCTCGCGGTAATGATTGCCCTTACGCCTATCCGCGTATCAAAAGCGGCCCTTACCAGCGCGCCCTCTGTCGGCACCACGCTGCTGACGTTATTTTCGACATCGGTATGGTTGTCCATCGTGTTGGTATCTAACGCGACGCGGTTATAGCGATATACCGTGGCGTAGGGCATTACCGCATAGCCCCGCCAGTCCGTTTTCACGCCGGTCTGGTTTTCGATGCGCACGCCTTTCGCTCCCGGCGCTTTAATCAAGACATTGGTATCGCCCAACGGTTGGCTAAACGTAATACCATCCGCATGACCGACCACGCCGCCGGAAAGTTGCCAGTTATAGTCATGCTGATCGCGATCGTAGTTATATCCCACGCCCAGCGTGCCATACGTCGCCTGCCAGCTAGCGCTGGCGCTGCCGCTATAACCATTGGTACTGCTACGACCCTGCGTCACGCTGTAGCTCAGATTACGTCCTTCCAGAAGCGTGCCGCCCACGCCGGTCTGCCAGCTATTGTCGCCGTCGCGGTTGCGGTTGGCGTTAAACGTGGCATAAGTACGATCAAGAAGAGTGTCGCGCGCATAACGCCGTCCGGTCAGAACGCTAAACGGAACGGACATATTGAATGCCAGAATGCGGTCGGCGCCTGAGATCCCCACCGACTCGTTCCACGACCATGACAGCGAATAACTTATGCCTTGCCATCCACTGGCGTATCCCAGTTGATACCAGGTATTGGTATCCGCCGTATTCCAGTAATTTTGTTGACTGCCGGAAAGATACAGTGACCCGTAATCCCCCAGGTTTTGCGAAATATTGACCTGAAAGCGGCCTTTTTTGCTGTAACGGAGATTGTGGTAGCTCTGCGCCACCGGCACTTTATGGCGGCGTCCGTCGCTATCGTATTCGTAGTCGTACCCTTCCATACTGCGGTATGCCACATCATCCAGGGTGTAAAATCCGCGTGTGGAATAGCGGTAACCCAGCAATTGAAAATTAGTCCCGTAATTATTTAGCGATTTGGCGTACAGAAAACGCAACGATTGCCCCTGATGGGTGCTGTCATCTGCCAGTTGGCTACGCGCATGTGTGACATCGACCGACACGGCACCCCAGTCACCCAAATTTCGCCCCGCCCCGACCACTACGGCACGGTAACGATCGGCAAGTTGCGTACCGCCGTAAGCCGTCAGCCCCGCAGGCAGGCCGGCAATCACCGTTCCCTGGAAAAAGAATGGCGAAGACTGCTGACTATTGCCGCTGCGAAAATCCCCGGCCACCAGGTCATACTTCACCCTGCCCTCACGCTGCAATAGCGGAACGGTAGAGTAAGGCACCGTGTAACGTTGTTGGCTACCGTCTTTTTCATCTACCGTCACCTCAAGGTCGCCGCTGGAAGAGGTAGGATTAAGATCGGTAATCGCAAACGCACCCGGCGACACATAGCTTTGGTAGATAACATACCCGTTCTGTCGTATCGTCAGCTTTGCCGCCGTCCGGGCGATTCCTCTAACCGTGGGGGCGTAGCCCTGCAGGCTATCGGGATACATATTGTCAGAAGAGTACAGCCGCGCTCCGCGAAAGCCGACGCTGTCGAAAACATCGTTCCCGGTATTGCTGTCCCCCATGACCAGTTCGCTTTTTAGCGGAATGATGGCGCGCTGTACCCAGGTGCCAATGTTGTTCCAGCGTTGCGAATGATAGCCGTCCCCTTTCGAATAGTTCCAGGCTCCGTTATTACGCAGCCGCCAGGGGCCATAGTTCAACCCGCTCAGCAGACTCAAAAAATAGCTATCGCTGTCTGTTCCACGGCTACCGGTAAAACTGTAATTAATGAGTGCGGCGGGTATCCCTTCATCCCACTCTTCCGGCGGGATATAGCCACGCGCGCTGTTGAGCAATGACGCCTGCGGCAAGCTAATATTTAAGCGCATCGACGCGAAATCGAACGCGACCTCCGCGCCCGGGATTTTCTCAGGAAGGCGAATACACGTGGTATCGACGCCTTTATCTGAGACAGGGAACGCCGCGGTATTCACGCCCAGCCGTTTAATCCACTCCGGTGTAAAACAAGGCATCAGGCCGCCGGATTTATCGCCGGTGCCCACGGCGCCCGCCTCAAAACGAATATCCTGCGTCGCTACGAATTCGTCGTTACGCCAGATATCCACCCGGTAAATACCGGGAGGCTGATGATTACCTTTTTCAAAGCGAGATAAATCCGCCACGGACGCGGTATCCGCCGACAAAAACGCAGGGTTGAAATAACTTTCGCCGCGGCTCGTCAGCGGACACAGCGCCGCCAGCACCGACAGCGCCACGCCGCTTAACGGTGATACATAGCCGGGAAATCGCCCTGCAAACCAGGTTGTCTTCTTCATCGTGTTCTCGTGTGGCTTCACGCTCTCTGCTTAACCGAGACTGGCCGTTGTCGCCGACGTCAATGCGCCGTAATCATTGACGGTCTGAAATGTCACGCTGCCCTGCGCGCCAGTCGGTAAGGGAATTTGCATGTCGCTTTTTGGCGCGATCATCACGTTATCAATCTTTTTCGCGCCCACGCTGATATTGACCAGCGTGAGGTAATAAGCAGATGGGTTGGTTATCTTGAGATGGTTGCCGACACGGGAAAATTTCAGCAAGGTCGGCGCGTCTTCCGGCGTCTGTGGCAAATTCGCCGGACGCACGAACAGTTTGATGCGCGACAGAATCGCCAGTTGCAGAACGTTTTTTCCTTCAATATGACTTTTATCGACCGACGGGATGGCTTTCACGTTCATCCAGAATAACGACTCCCGATCCCCGGGTAGCGGTTGCCCGGCGTAGATAATACGCAGCGTGTTTTCGCTTTTGGGTTCGCTGACGAATAAAGGCGGCGTAACGATAAACGTTTTTTCTTTCTGCCCGGCGCTATTTTCGATCCATGAATTGACGAGGTAACGTTCTTGAGTATCGCTATTACTGATTGCCAGAGAAGTCTGTTTCGCCGCCGAGGGATAAATAACGCGCGTGGCGCCTAATGCAATCCCCCCCGCCGCCTGTACGTTCAGCGAAGTAAATAACGTGAGAAGAACAATAAAGCCTAATTTTATACTATTCAGCATGGTAAAAAATACCTTTTGCATTGAGTCACGTCGGCAAGAAAATTCATGGGTAAACCAGCGTAAACCACACTTCTGAATGAATTCGTCCCGGCGTCATATTTTCTGAAATTGCCCGATAGCGGGCGGTAAAATGCAAAGTCATTTCTGACGTTAAAATGGGCGTGTAATGAAGCGGTAATGTGTTAGGTATGATTTGCCGCTGCTGGTCATCAAATAACGCCAGGCCGATTCCGGCATTACCGATACCCTCGCCGCTGGCCAGAAAAACATGGGGATCTTCCGCAGGCGTAACGCCGGCAAACGCAATGCCGACATGACGCCAGACTTCCGCGCTACAGGAGATTAACCGTAACGAAAATGGAACGCTGACGGGAGCGAAGCTGCCAGGACCGGTAAACGCATTCGTGCGGTACTGTCCCATCAGTACGCGCAAATCCTGGCTTTCTGTGGCGACAGCGCAGCCGCCATTGACCAGTTGTCCGCGCAGGTGAATACGCCCGCTCTCCACCATTACCGGCTGCGCAATAACGGGCGACATCAAAACAAGCCCCACTAGCGCCGCGCCTTTCCTTATCATCTGCTATGTTCTCTTTTATCCCCGATAGCCTCTTCCGTTGAGGCGCCTCCCTTCCCTGGCGTTCCCAGACGGGATTATTCGTATTTCATGATAAAGGTGGCGTCGGCATTAGCCTGGCCTGGCGTCGTGGCGGTGGCGGTTGCCTTATAGCGTGCGGTAAAACGCAGCGTATTGGTGCCTTCAACCAGCGCCTGCTTCGCCGAGAAGGTCGCGCCGTCCGGTTTCAACGGTGAGGAGGTGTTATCAAGAATCTCAATCCCGACGCCGGTTGCGGTAGTGCTATTGTCCGCAGAGGAGACAGCCAGCAAATTAGGGTTGGTGTTATCTGCCTGACCAGAGAAAGCCACGGCAGCGGTAGCCGCCACTTTCGGATCGCAGTCATTCAGGACGATGGAGAAAGGCACCTGCGCGGTCGTATCACCAATCGCCGTAAAGCTGGCGGTACGGTATTGACCCAGCGTCACCGTTTGATCGGCGGATTTAGTGCTAACGGCACAGGCTGCATTAACCAGTTTACCTTCGAAATGAATAGTACCGCCACTCACGCTCACCGGAGTAGGATCAGCCGCAACCGCTGCGCCAGCGACAAACATCAGACTCGCAATAGTAGAGGTCATTAATTTATGTTTCATGGATTTCCCTTGAATTACACACACCCGGTTTCGGCATCCTGTCGGCTCCGTTTGAATTATTATCGACATAGCATGTCAGAAAAGTTATCTCTGCATCCTGTAAAGATAGATATCGCAGATTAATTAGTTTTCTGTTTCTCCCCTGAGTATCAGACGCAGTAATTAATCTTTGCGAATATGACATTTCGTCACGGTAATAAATTAAACATTTCGCTAAATAAAAAATAGCCGCAAACTCTTTTAATGACCTAAGCTAATTCTTATTGGGATATAAGAATGGTCTAATCTTATTTTGTATAAAATGTCGCATTATGCCGCCCGATGCTATTAACGGCGAGGGATTACGGTAACCATAGCCAGGGTGATGAATTGTTTCTTTTTGGTTAATCATGGCGCGCTTACGGGTCACGTCTCAGCATCGTCAACGGACGGGGGAGACGTCGCGTTTGCATCGGAAACACAAACGTTAACTGACAGCGAGGCCCGCTTCTGACAAAATAGCGTTATCCCCTTTGACTTGAAGTAACAGATGGAATCTTCTCTCTGATGGCAGCAAAGATTATTGACGGTAAAACGATTGCGCAGCAGGTGCGATCTGAGGTTGCTCAAAAAGTTCAGGCACGCGTCGCAGCGGGTCTTCGCGCTCCCGGCCTGGCTGTGGTGTTGGTCGGCAGCAATCCGGCCTCACAGATTTATGTCGCAAGCAAACGTAAAGCGTGCGACGAAGTGGGATTCGTCTCCCGCTCCTATGACCTGCCAGAAACCACCAGCGAAGCCGAACTGCTGGCGCTTATCGATACTCTGAATGCAGATAACACGATCGATGGTATTCTGGTGCAGTTGCCTTTACCGGCAGGTATCGACAACGTTAAAGTGCTGGAGCGTATCGCGCCGGATAAAGACGTAGACGGTTTTCATCCTTATAACGTCGGTCGTCTGTGCCAGCGTGCGCCGCGCCTGCGTCCCTGTACGCCCCGCGGTATTGTGACGCTGCTTGAGCGTTACAATATTGATACCTACGGCCTGAATGCGGTGGTCATTGGCGCGTCCAATATCGTTGGACGCCCGATGAGCATGGAGCTGCTGCTGGCTGGCTGTACGACTACCGTTACGCACCGCTTTACCAAAGATCTGCGTCACCATGTCGAGCATGCTGATTTGCTCATTGTCGCCGTAGGTAAACCGGGCTTTATTCCCGGCGAATGGATTAAAGAAGGCGCAATTGTGATTGATGTCGGTATTAACCGTCTGGAAAATGGCAAGGTCGTTGGCGACGTCGTGTTTGACGAAGCCGCGGCGCGCGCGTCATACATCACGCCAGTACCGGGCGGCGTCGGCCCGATGACGGTCGCCACGCTTATCGAAAACACGCTGCAGGCGTGCATTGAATATCACGATCCACAAGGAAAATAACATGGCGACATTCTCTTTAGGCAAGCACCCGCACGTCGAGCTGTGCGATCTGCTCAAGCTGGAAGGCTGGAGCGAAAGCGGCGCGCAGGCGAAAATCGCCATTGCCGACGGGTTGGTGAAGGTTGATGGCGCGGTTGAAACGCGTAAACGCTGCAAAATTGTCGCCGGGCAAACCGTTAGCTTCGAAGGCCAAAGTGTGAACGTCGTGGCCTGATACAGAGTGCCGGATAGCGACGCAAAGCGTCTTATCCGGCCTGATTACGCTGTCTTTTCAGATAATCATCCACTTAATCCTCTGCGTTCCAACTGCTAGCATGGCTATTTCCCTGAGAACCATCGCTATGCCTACCGTTATCACCCACGCCGCCGTTCCCCTGTGTTTTGGCGCAGGCTTAGGCCTGAAAGTTATCCCTCCTCGCCTGCTGTTTGCCGGTGTTGTGCTGGCGATGCTCCCCGATGCCGACGTGCTGGCCTTTAAATTTGGCGTCGCCTACGGCAACGTTTTCGGCCATCGCGGATTTACCCACTCTTTACTTTTCGCATTCGTCCTCCCCCTGTTGTGCGTACTCGCGGGACGACGATGGTTTCGAGCTGGGCAGGTGCGCTGCTGGCTATTTTTAACCGTTTCATTGTTGTCGCACAGCCTGCTGGATTCGATAACCACGGGCGGTAAAGGCGTCGGCTGGCTGTGGCCGTGGTCGGATGAACGTTTCTTTGCGCCCTGGCAGGTGATTAAAGTCGCGCCGTTTGCGCTTTCAAGCTACATCACGCCGTATGGACACCAGGTCATTCTCTCAGAATTGCTGTGGGTGTGGTTGCCGGGAAGTATTTTAGTGTTATTTCTATGGATACTTAAAACGCATATTAAAAGGAATCAATATGAATAAAATGACATTCGCCGCCGCGGTCGTCTGTTTCTCATTTTCCCACGCCAGCTATAGCGAAGAAATGTCTGCCACTGGATGGTATGCGGCATCGTCTGCGGTTGTCAGCGTGGGCAGTTCCGCACTGGTTAGCGGAATTATACTCTCCCCCGTACTGCTGCCGCTCAACCTGAGCATTGGCTCTGTTGTCGAAAATAAAAAGCAAAAAACCGCGCTGTTAACCACTAAGTCCCCCGATAACAAAGACATTAAAATGCAAGTTCCGCTAAATGTCGTCAAAGAAGGCAACCTCAAAGCAGGTGATAAAGTCACTCTGGAAAAAACGCAGGAAGGCACCGGCGCTTATTTGAAAAAAGAGGGCAAAGTCCTTGCCCATATGGTAAATCAGGACGACGCAGGACTTTCCAGCAACCAGACGGTACCGGCCAAATGAAGCGGTTCGCGTTTGCCCTGTGGCTCAGCGCAATCTCGCTCAACGCTTATGCAGACAGTGCTAACTGTCACCAAAAAGCAAACACGCCGGAGAACATCGCAGCGACAATGGATCAGGCGCTACAGCTCAAACAACAGCTTAACAGTCAACCCGATCCGGTCGTCATTCTGGTTCGCCAGGGGCAAGATATGTCGAGCCGACATTTAACCTGGTCACATGCTGGCTATGCCATGCGCCAGCCAAACGGAGACTGGCGGGTTTACCATAATCTGAATACTTGCGGAACCGCTGAATCAGCGCTCTATATACAAGGTCTGTATGAGTTTCTGGCTGATGACCTGGTGAATCAGAGCATTGCCGTTTTGCGCCCGCGTTCAGATATCGCGACGGCATTACAAACGCTCTTACATAGCGCTATCAAACTCAATCTCTTCCACAGTCCCCGCTATAACCTGATTGCGTGGCCTTTTTCCGGCCCTTATCAGAATTCGAATGGTTGGCTTCTCGAAGTGTTTGCGCGAGCAAACGATGCGCAGATTTGGTCACGCAATGATGCCCGCCGCTGGTTGCAACTTCAGGGTTATCAACCCTCTATCGTTAGTGCTGGCGCTTTTGAACGATTAGGCGCAAAACTGTTCACCCCCAACGTTTTCACCGACGATCAGCCAGCAGAATTGCTGCGAAAAGGAGATGTGGGGCTAAACAGCGGCGACAGCGTCATCCGCTTTATTGCCCATTACAGCCGGGCAATGCCCGGGTGTGAACATCAGAATCTGGGGGAGTCGGTGTGTGTTTATCTTTCGCCCGGTGCGAAAAAATAAAAAACAGGCCGTTCTATGCAAATAGAGCGGCCTGTAAAAGCGCTTACTTACGCCGCCAGGTGGTGCCCTGCGGGCCATCTTCCAGAATAATACCCATTTCAGCGAGACGATCGCGCGCCGCGTCCGCCGCCGCCCAGTCTTTCGCTTTACGGGCATCCAGACGCTGTTGAATCAAGGCTTCAATTTCCGCAACTTCACCGTCATCCGCCTGCGCGCCGCTTTGCAGGAAAACATCCGGCTCCTGCTCCAGCAGTCCCAGCACGCCGGAAATCTTCCGCAGATGAGACGCCATCGCATTTGCGGCGGTCATATCTTCGCCCTTCAGACGGTTGACTTCACGCGCCATATCAAACAGGACGGAGTAGGCTTCCGGCGTGTTGAAATCGTCATTCATCGCCTCCACGAAACGCGCTTCAAACGCCTCGCCGCCCGCCGGGGCCGCTGATTTATCCGTTCCACGCAATGCAGTGTATAACCGCTCCAGCGAGGCGCGCGCCTGCTTGAGGTTCTCTTCGCTGTAGTTCAGTTGGCTACGGTAATGCCCGGACATCAGGAAGTAGCGCACGGTTTCCGCATCGTAGTATTTCAGCACGTCGCGCACGGTAAAGAAGTTGCCCAGCGATTTGGACATCTTCTCGCGATCCACCATCACCATACCGGAGTGCATCCAGTAGTTGACGTATTCGCCGTCATGCGCGCAGGTAGACTGGGCAATCTCGTTTTCATGGTGCGGGAACATCAGATCGGAACCGCCGCCGTGAATATCAAAATGGTTGCCCAACTGCTTGCAGTTCATCGCCGAACATTCAATGTGCCAGCCCGGACGCCCTTCGCCCCACGGCGACGGCCAGCTCGGCTCGCCCTCTTTCGACATTTTCCACAGCACAAAGTCCATTGGGTTACGCTTCACGTCAACGATATCCACGCGCGCGCCCGCCTGAAGCTGCTCAAGATCCTGACGGGAAAGCTGCCCATAAGTCGGATCGGTCGGTACATCGAACATCACATCGCCGTTATCCGCCACATAGGCGTGCCCTTTCTCGATTAAGGTGCGGGTGAGCTCGATAATTTCCTGAATATGGTGCGTCGCACGCGGCTCGCTGTCCGGACGCAAAATATTCAGCGCGTCGAAGTCCTGATGCATTTCCGCAATCATTCTGTCGACCAGCGCGACAAAACTTTCGCCGTTTTCATTGGCGCGTTTAATAATTTTATCGTCGATATCGGTAATGTTACGCACATACTTCAGCTTATAACCGAGAAAACGCAAATAGCGCGCGACAACGTCAAAAGCGACAAACGTGCGTCCGTGGCCAATGTGGCAGAGATCGTAAACGGTGATACCACACACGTACATGCCGACTTCCCCGGCATGAATGGGTTTGAATTCCTCTTTTTGGCGCGTCAGTGTATTAAAAATTTTTAACATCGAAGATTCCGTATAGACGTGTGTGGGTAATAATCTCTGTATGATACATATTATTCGTAATCGAAGCAGCACACTTTGCAAGGTGATCGCAGCTTACGGTTATGCTATAACAAGCCCCTATATGTGCCCCATTGCGGGCTAAAGCACCACTCTCTTGGAACAGGATGCAAAAATGGTTACTTTCCACACTAATCACGGCGATATCGTAATCAAAACCTTTGATGATAAAGCGCCTGAAACAGTTAAAAACTTCCTGGACTACTGCCGCGAAGGTTTTTACAACAACACCATTTTCCACCGTGTGATTAACGGTTTTATGATTCAGGGCGGCGGCTTTGAGCCGGGCATGAAACAGAAAGCCACCAAAGAGGCGATCAAAAACGAAGCCAACAATGGTCTGAAAAATACCCGTGGTACGCTGGCGATGGCGCGTACTCAGGCACCACACTCGGCTACCGCGCAATTCTTCATCAACGTGGCAGACAACGACTTCCTGAACTTCTCCGGCGAAAGTCTGCAGGGCTGGGGCTACTGCGTCTTTGCGGAAGTCGTAGAAGGTATGGACGTGGTAGATAAAATCAAAGGCGTCGCCACTGGCCGTAGCGGTATGCACCAGGACGTACCAAAAGAAGACGTCATCATTGAAAACGTGACCGTCAGCGAGTAATCGTGGCGACACTGTTTATTGCAGACTTGCATCTGCAAACGGAAGAACCGGCGATCGTCGCCGGTTTTCTGCGTTTTTTAGCCGTAGAAGCCCGTCAGGCCGACGCGCTGTATATTCTTGGCGATCTCTTCGAGGCCTGGATTGGCGACGACGACCCCAACCCGCTACATCGTGAAATGGCCGTTGCCATTAAATCGCTGGTTGATTCCGGCGTCCCCTGCTTCTTTATTCACGGTAACCGTGATTTCCTGATTGGCAAGCGATTTGCCCGCGAAAGCGGCATGATTCTACTGCCGCAGGAAAAAGTGCTCGACCTGTATGGCCGCAATGTGTTGATTATGCACGGCGATACGCTCTGTACCGATGATGCCGGTTATCAGGCGTTTCGCGCCAAAGTCCATAATCCGTGGGTTCAACGACTGTTCCTTACCCTGCCGCTGTTTATCCGCCGCCGTATCGCCGCCAGAATGCGCGCCGGCAGTAAAGCCGCCAACAGCAGCAAATCGCTGGATATTATGGACGTCAATGCGCAGACCGTCGTCGCCGAAATGGAAAAACACCGCGTACAGTGGCTGGTTCACGGTCACACCCACCGCCCGGCGGTGCATGAACTTTCCGTCAACGACCAGCCCGCGTTCCGCGTGGTGTTAGGCGCATGGCATCATGAAGGTTCAATGGTAAAAGTCACGCCGGACAACGTTGAGTTAATCGCCTTCCCCCTGTAAATGTTCGTCGAATCGTCCGTTACGGCGCACACGCAACCGTTTTCCTTGCCTGATTATCATGCTATTCTTTGACACCTCAAAAGCAGCGTGTCCCGCACCACAGGAGTTTTAAGACGCATGTCTTCCCGCAATAATCCGGCGCGTGTCGCCATCGTGATGGGGTCCAAAAGCGACTGGGCTACCATGCAATTCGCCGCCGAAATTTTTGAAATTCTGGATGTCCCGCACCATGTAGAAGTGGTTTCCGCCCATCGCACCCCCGATAAACTGTTCAGCTTCGCCGAAACGGCGGAAGAGAACGGATATCAAGTGATTATTGCCGGCGCGGGCGGCGCGGCGCACCTGCCGGGAATGATTGCGGCAAAAACGCTGGTCCCGGTACTCGGCGTGCCGGTACAAAGCGCTGCGCTCAGCGGCGTGGATAGCCTCTACTCCATCGTGCAGATGCCGCGCGGCATTCCGGTGGGTACGCTGGCGATCGGTAAAGCCGGTGCCGCTAACGCCGCCCTGCTCGCCGCGCAGATTCTGGCGCAACGCGACGCGGAACTGCATCAGCGCATCGCTGACTGGCGCAAAGCGCAAACCGATGAAGTTCTGGAAAATCCCGATCCGCGGGGGACGCTATGAAGCAAGTTTGCGTTCTCGGCAACGGACAACTGGGCCGAATGCTGCGCCAGGCGGGCGAACCGCTGGGTATCGCCGTCTGGCCGGTTGGTCTGGATGCAGAGCCTACCGCCGTTCCGGTACAGCAGAGCGTCATTACCGCGGAGATTGAGCGCTGGCCGGAAACCGCGCTTACCCGCGAGTTGGCGCGCCACCCGGCCTTCGTCAATCGCGATGTATTTCCGATCATCGCCGACCGTCTGACACAAAAACAGCTTTTCGATAAACTGGGACTCGCGACCGCGCCGTGGCAGCTGCTGACCAGCGCCGACGAGTGGTCCGGCATCTTTGACCGCCTGGGCGAACTGGCGATTATTAAGCGTCGCGTTGGCGGCTACGACGGTCGCGGGCAGTGGCGTCTACGCGCGGACGAAACCGGGCAACTGCCGGATGACTGCTATGGCGAATGTATTGTTGAGCGCGGTATCCATTTTTCCGGCGAAGTGTCGTTAGTCGGCGCTCGCGCTCATGACGGCAGTACCGTGTTTTACCCGCTAACGCACAATTTGCATCAGGACGGCATCTTGCGGACCAGCGTCGCGTTCCCACAGGCGAACGCCGAACAGCAGGAGCAGGCGGAATCGATGCTGTCAGCAATTATGCAGGCGCTGAACTATGTCGGCGTAATGGCGATGGAATGTTTTATCACGCCGGAAGGCCTGTTAATCAATGAACTGGCGCCGCGCGTACATAACAGCGGACACTGGACGCAAAATGGCGCCAGCATCAGTCAGTTTGAATTGCATTTGCGCGCGATTACCGGCCTGCCGTTGCCCGCGCCGGTGATTAACGCCCCGTCGGTGATGATCAACCTGATCGGCAGCGAGCTGAATTACGACTGGCTGAAGCTGCCGCTGGTACATCTGCACTGGTATGATAAAGCGGTACGTCCGGGGCGAAAAGTCGGCCATCTGAATCTGACCGACAGCGATACGTCACGTCTTAGCGCCACCCTGGAAGCGCTCTCTCCGCTCCTGCCGGGCGAATACGCCAGCGGCATTATCTGGGCGCAAAGTAAGCTTAAATAAACAGCGTGGGCGGCGCATTCTCTGTCGCCGCCCGTCGCGATCACAGACAGATGCAGGTTCCCGCTCTGCCCGCCAGGGTATCGTCAATACGCGACAATGCGCCAATCCATGCCGGCTTTCCGCACCGCTTCACATATCCGCTTACCGCGGTCACCTTCGGTCCCATCGCGCCATCGGCTTTGGCAAACGGCGCCAGCTCATCGGGCGAAGCCTGACGAATAGCGCGCTGTTGTGGCGTTCCCCAATGTTCATACACCGCATCAGCATCCGTCAAAATGATCAGACCATCGGCCGCTATCTGCTCCGCCAGCAATGCCGCCGCCAGGTCTTTATCTATCACCGCCTCGACCCCTTCGCCCTCGCCGGCAACAGGTACCCCGCCACCGCCGCTGCAAATCACCACATGGCCCTCTTTTAGCAATAACTCAATAGCGGCGCTTTCGATAATCTGACGCGGCGCCGGGGAAGCGACGACACGGCGCAGATATTTTCCATCACGTTTCATATGCCAGCCATAAGTCGCTTCCAGCGCCATTTGCTCTTCTGGCGAATAAACGGGACCGATAAACTTTTCCGGTTCAAGAAAAGCAGGATCGTCCGCCGATACCTTTATCCGCGTTAATACTGTAGTCACCGGCGGCATATCGGGTTCAAGCGCCAGACGCTGCGCCAGCATATAGCCGATCATGCCCTGACTCTCCGCCACCAGCACATCCAGCGGATAAGGCTCAACGGCTTTCCAGGCAAGGTTCTGTAAAGCCAACAGGCCGACCTGGGGGCCGTTGCCATGTACTATCGCCAGCCGATACGAGCGGGCAAGTCGCGCCAGCGCAGGCACTGCGTCGGCAATATTACGATATTGATTCTCTGCCGTTAGCGCTTCTCCGCGCTGCAATAATGCGTTGCCGCCAAGAGCAACTACCAACGTTTTCATTCCCTATCCTTTTACTATTTGTTGTCCAAGCCAGAACCCCAGCAGCGTATCCGCGCCAGAGGTGTGCCCCAGCGCCAGCAGTCCGTCAATCGCCGTTTCTGTGCGAGCATCTCGTCGCAGCGCATGAATAAAGTGGAGTAAAGGCGACGCGAAATAACCCATAGCCGCATAGCGTAAATAGCTGACGCTCACGAGCGTCGTCGCCCGATCAAGGCTGCCGGATTGGGCAAAAAAATTACGCCCGGCGCGTTCATCTATGGCGCCAAAATACCAGGCCGCCAGCAACATTCCCGTCAGCGTGTCGTCATGACTGGGCGTTAAGCCCGGCCCTTTACCCAGCCATAGCCGCCAGTCAGTCGCAGCACCTGCAAGCGCCGACTGAAAGCAGTGACAAAACTGGCGAAGTTCCGGACATAGAGGCTGGGCTGCGGCGACGGTTAACGGCCCAAACAGTCCCGTCTCCTCACTACGCTGCATGTACGTCGCGTTAAGACGCGGCGACGCAAGATAGCGTGGAACCCGCAGCGAACAGCGCCTCTCCGGCTCGCATAAAAGAAACTCGCCAATCTGAATACCGGCAGCGGTTGACTGCGGTTTTTCGCCATCGGTGAGCACATCGCGCAAGGCGTCAAAATCGCCGCCGCGCAGTATCCACCCTCCCGGACTGAAGCCGCTCCCCCGACGGTGAAGTGTTAATAACTCACCGCTTTTCGCCACAAAATTAATAGAGCGACGCCATACCCCTGACATCTGCCAGGGTTGCCGATAATCCGCCGATTGTCGGCTTGCCATAAGAGGATGGATACGTTTCATGAGACGCTCTCTTAACTTACGCCCATGCTTTCCGCCAGCGCTTCCAGCGCCTGCTCGAAACAGGCCAGCGGCGCACGGACGGTTCCCGCGCCAATCTGTCCAATCCCCGCTTCTTTATGCGCGATACCCGTGTTAATCAGCGGCGTAATTCCGGTCTCGACCACGCGGCGGATATCCAGTCCCAGACAGGCCCCCTGAAAATCCCAGCCGGGGATTTGTAGCTGCATGTTGCGTTCGAGATAAATTTCAGCCATCTCTTCAGAAACAGATTTCGCCGCTTCCATTCCCCCGGCACCGACAAAACGCGTTACGCCAGGCGCGGCAATCATCGCAGCGCCGCCAATACCAAACGTTTCAGTAATGGCGCTGTCGCCCATGTCCGGGTTGGCCTGATCCTGCGAAAAACCGGTAAAAAATAGCCCCTGCGGCGTATTAACAGGCGCGGTGAACCAACGGTCGCCCAGACCGCTAACCCGAATGCCAAACATATCGCCATTACGGGTCATCGCCGTCACAATACTGCCGGCGCGAATCTGCGCGCCCGCGTCCATGGCGGCTTTACAGTAGGCCATCGCCAGATTAAGGAAGAATTGATCGGTGACGCTCAGAAAATCCATCACTTCCGCTATCTGCTGCTTATCGTGTTCCAGACGGACGATATGCGGCGCCAACGTGCGCATCAGCAATGCGGAAGAGGCGATATTGCGCTGGTGGAATTCATCTCCCATCGTAATGCCCTGCGCCATCATTGCGGTCAGGTCGAGCCCCCGCTCCAGACGTCCCAGCGCCGCGCTTAATACCGGCATCAGCACATCACGCATCCAGCGCAAACGTTGCTGAACATCCTCGCCATAGGCACCGAAACGCATCACTTTGCCGATCCCTTCGTTGAGATTGCAGTACGCGCGATTGCCGTCGGTGATATTTTCCACGACCAGCATCGGCATACTGGCTGACGTGATACCGCCCATCGGCCCCACGGCGTTAACGTGATGGCAGGGAATAAAGTTGACCTTTCCCTGCTCTAACAGCGCGAGCGCGCTCATTTCATCTTTGGCCCATCCTTCAAACAGGCATGCGCCGATACAGGCGCCTTTCATCGGGCCGGTCATCTCTTGCCAGCGCATCGGCGGGCCGGCATGAAGAAGCGTTTTCCCCTGATTGAGCACGCTAATTAATGAAGAAGCTGGCTTCACATCCAGCCAGTGCGGACGTGCGCGACGAATTTGTTCGATGACTGCAGCGTTGGCTTGCGCCACTGATGTAAACATGGGAACCCCTTATTGCAAACGTTCTAACAGACGAGCCAGTTTTTTATTACCGCCAGCAACAGGCGCCCACTGGTAGTGCACCACGGGCATACCGGCAGCCTGTAAATCCAGCGCGAAGCTACGTAACCCGGCATTAATCACCGCTACCGCTTCCAGTAACCGGGGAGCTGATGGATGAGTGGAAGAGAGAGTGGGTCGAATCAGTTCCGCGGCCAACAGAGTGGCTTCGGGAAGAGAATCCACTACCGTGATGCCGGCATCTTCGAGCGCGGCGATTTGTTGCGAGCGGCACTGAGGATCGCGTTCCGTTCCGGTGACGGTTGCGATGGCGAACAGCGGCTGGTCGCCGGCGCGTGCGGCGCATGCCTTCTGCCAGGCCTGAATCAGCGATGCGGCGGGATCGGCGGTCGCGCCAAAACCAATAACGACGTCCACTAATAACACGCGTACCTGCGGCTGCGCGCCAAGCCCGGCGATAAGCTGATTACGTAACGCCGGGTCAATCATCGGATGTGGTCGCCCAACGGTATAAAAGTCATCGCCCAGATCGATAATCTGGTGGCCGTCAGCGTCAAGCATCATGCCATGGTGATGTTCCGTATCCGCCGCGACGCCCAGATAGCCGGCCAGCAGCCCCGCCGCTTCCGCCGCCAGCGTTCCGCCGGTATAGAGGCCACGAATCACGCCGCCTGTTGAAACCATTTCTTTACGCTGCGACGTCACGCGAGACAATAAACATGCCAGGCGGGCGGCTTCATCCAGCGTCGAGGCAAACCAGACGTTTTCCTCACGCGCAACGGGGGAGGAAAACCCTAAGAACAGCGCTACAACAGGTTTGCCGGTGGCTTTCATCGCCGCGATAATATGCTGGCGAACCGCATCGGCAGGCGGTTTGGAGACAAAGGCCAGCACCTGGCTCTTTTCATCCGCGCTGAGTATGTCCAGTGCCGTTAGCGCGCTGATCCCGCCGACCTCGGCGCTCAAATCGCGTCCGCCAAGCCCGATGGCATGGGTAATCCCTTCCCCCGCCAGCGCAATCTGTGAACAGAGCTCCTGAATACCGGTGCCGGAAGCGCCAATCACCCCGATGTTGCCCTCTGGCATGACGTTAGCGAAAGCCAGCGGCGTATTGGCGATCATAGCGGTGCCGCAATCCGGCCCCATGACCAGCAGTCCTTTATCACGCGCCCGGCGTTTTAGTCTGATTTCATCGTCCAGCGTGACATTATCGGAGAAGATCATCACGTTCAACGAACGATCCAGCGCCTGCTCTGCCAGTTCCGCCGCATATTCGCCGGCCACCGATACCAGCGCCAGATTCGCCTCTGGCAGTTTCTGACAGGCGCTTTCCCAGCGTCTGACCTGGATTAACGACTGGCTGCCGCTGCTTCCCTGCGCCAACTGCTGCAATGCTTCTTCGAGCTGTTGCACAATCACCTGCGTAATGCCGTCATCTACCGCTTCGGTACGAATCGCCACGCAAATGTCATTGGGCGTAGCGCCATGAAAATCGTCATGCCAGAAACCGGTAGTTTCCAGCAGCGACTTATTCGCAGGCGTTCCCATCATTACCGATACATCATCAACATTTTCGGACTCACTCAGCTTTCGAGAAATAATCATTAAGCTGACAGAGTCCTGAAAACACCCTTTTTTAATAAAGGCGTGGATCATAACAACTCCTTAATAATTGCACCCATTGCAATTGCACGAGCAGTGTTAATGTGCGCTTCACGGTATATATCCGGGAGGGTAAATAGAGTGATTAACGTCACATCAAATTTATTAACAAAAGAATTCAAACAACGGCTAAAGGATTAGTTATGATTTTCTAAAAAAGCTTTTTATTTAAGCAAAAAGATAAAACCCGCCTGATTATCAAATAAATTCTAATTATATTTTTTTGCCTGTCTGGATCACATAATCATTTTATTTTCCCGGTATGTTAATCGCAGTCATGCTTCACACCGTCGTTAAAAAGGAAGACAGATGAAAATCAGTCGGGAAACACTCCATCAGCTTATCGAAAATAAGCTTTATAAAGCCGGACTAAAACGTGAGCACGCCGCCATCGTCGCCGACGTACTGGTTTATGCAGATGCCAGAGGTATTCACTCACATGGCGCCGTACGCGTTGAATATTATGCCGAACGAATTTCAAAAGGCGGCACCAACCGGGAGCCGACGTTCCGCATTGAGAATACCGGTCCCTGTACGGCGATACTGCATGCCGATAATGCTGCCGGACAGGTCGCAGCCAAAATGGGAATGGAGCATGCTATTGAAATAGCCAAAAAAAATGGCGTCGCGGTTGTCGGCATTAGCAGAATGGGCCATAGCGGCGCCATCTCTTATTTCGTCCGCCAGGCTGCTCGCGAAGGCCTGATTGGTCTGTCTATCTGTCAGTCCGATCCTATGGTCGTGCCGTTTGGCGGGGCGGATATTTACTATGGCACTAATCCGCTGGCCTTTGCCGCGCCGGGCGAAGGCGATGACATCATTACCTTTGATATGGCCACCACCGTGCAGGCCTGGGGAAAAGTCCTCGATGCACGGTCTCGCAATGAGTCCATTCCGGAGAGTTGGGCCGTCGATAAAAACGGCGCGCCGACACATGATCCTTTTGCCGTCAATGCGTTATTACCCGCCGCAGGCCCGAAAGGTTACGGCCTGATGATGATGATCGATATTTTGTCCGGCATTCTGCTGGGGCTGCCGTTTGGCCGCCAGGTCAGTTCGATGTATGAAGATTTACACGCCGGACGCAATTTAGGACAACTTCATCTGGTCATTAATCCGGCGTTCTTTTCTTCCTGTGAATTATTCCGCAAACATATTAGTCAGACTATGCAGGAACTCAATTCCGTGAAGCCCGCTCCCGGTTTTAAACAGGTTTATTATCCTGGACAGGATCAGGATATTAAACAGAAAAATGCCGATATGAATGGCATCGATATTGTTGATGATATTTATCAATATCTTATTTCCGATGCCCTCTATCTCAAGTCATACGAAACAAAAAATCCCTTTGCCCAATAATTATTGAAACAGGAATTTTCTATGATAAAGCATTTTCGCCACGCGATAGAAGAAACATTGCCCTGGCTCTCTTCCATTGGAGCCGATCCTACGGGTGGAATGACGCGTTTACTTTATTCGCCTGAGTGGCTGGAAACACAGCAGCAGTTTAAAAAGCGAATGGCAGAAAGCGGTCTGGAAACACGCTTTGATGACGTCGGAAATTTATATGGCCGCCTTTGCGGCACACAATTTCCGGAGCAGGTGATTTTAAGCGGTTCGCATATTGATACGGTCGTCAACGGCGGCAATCTGGACGGGCAATTTGGCGCGCTTGCCGCCTGGCTGGCGCTCGACTGGCTAAAAGCGACCTACGGCGCGCCGCTGCGCACCGTCGAGGTAGTATCAATGGCTGAGGAAGAAGGCAGCCGTTTCCCTTACGTTTTTTGGGGCAGCAAGAACATTTTTGGCCTGGCGAATCCTGAAGAGGTACGCCATATCCAGGACGCCAAAGGCACAGGCTTTGTCGACGCTATGCAGGCGTGCGGATTTACCCTTCCCGCCGCGCCGCTCGCCGCGCGAACCGATATCCGCGCCTTTGTTGAATTGCATATTGAGCAAGGCTGTGTTCTGGAGAGCAACGGACAGTCGATTGGCGTCGTCAACGCCATCGTCGGGCAACGTCGCTACACGGTGACGCTCAACGGCGAGTCCAACCATGCAGGCACAACGCCAATGGGCTATCGTCGCGATACGGTGCATGCCTTCAGTCGTATTTGCAGTCAGTCCATTGAAAAAGCCAAACAGCATGGCGATCCCCTGGTATTAACGTTCGGCAAAGTTGAGCCGCAGCCGAATACGGTCAATGTTGTCCCTGGAAAAACCACATTTACAATCGATTGCCGGCATACGGACGCCGCGGTACTTCGCGAATTTACCGAACAGTTGGAAAACGATATGCGCGCCATCTGCGATGAAATGGATATCAGCATCGATATCGATTTGTGGATGGACGAAGCGCCGGTGCCGATGAACGCCGAACTGGTCGCGGCCCTCACCAGGCTGTGTGAAACCGAACAACTGAACTATCGCATAATGCATAGCGGCGCAGGTCATGACGCGCAAATTTTCGCGCCGCGCGTCCCTACCTGTATGATTTTCGTCCCCAGCATTAATGGTATCAGCCATAACCCGGCGGAACGTACCAACATTAATGACCTTGCTGAAGGGGTCAAAACTCTGGCATTAATGCTGCATCAACTTGCCTGGCAAAAATAAGGAGCCATCAATGGGATATCTGAATAACGTCACGGGTTACCGCGATGATTTACTGGCGAACCGCGCCATTGTGAAACACGGTAACTATGCGCTCTTAACGCCGGACGGTCTGGTGAAAAATATTATTCCCGGCTTTGAAAACTGTGACGTCACCATCCTTTCGACGCCGAAGCTGGGTGCTTCTTTCGTCGATTATCTGGTCACCTTACATCAGAATGGCGGCAACCAGCAGGGCTTTGGCGGCGAGGGGATTGAAACTTTTCTCTATGTCATTACGGGAAATATTGAAGCTAAAGCAGAAGGAAAAACATTCTCTTTAACTCAGGGCGGATACCTCTATTGTCCACCGGGCGAGATGATGACTTTTAGCAACGCTCAAACGGAAGACAGCCAGCTATTTTTATATAAACGCCGCTATACTCCTGTCGAGGGGCATGCCCCGTGGTTGGTTTCCGGCAACGCCAGCCAGCTGGAGCGTATTCATTATGAAGGCATGGAAGATGTTATTCTGCTGGATTTCCTGCCTAAAGAGCTGGGCTTCGATATGAATATGCATATTCTGTCGTTCGAACCGGGCGCCAGCCACGGCTATATTGAAACCCACGTCCAGGAACATGGCGCTTATATCCTTTCCGGCCAGGGGGTTTATAACCTCGACAACAACTGGGTGCCGGTGAAAAAAGGCGACTACATCTTCATGGGCGCTTATTCCCTGCAGGCCGGATACGGTGTAGGTCGTGGCGAAGCATTCAGCTACATCTACTCCAAAGACTGTAACCGCGACGTTATGATTTAACGGCGGGCAGCCCTCCTGATTATTTTTAATTTAGCTATGTTGGATTTTGCCACGGTGAGAACCGTGGCTTTTTTTATGCTTAACGAGTCCCGATATTCTGGCCAAGTTTGATGACGCGGGCAATATTACAGGCGCTGTGGTAGAGATTTTGTTCACCGTTCGCCAGAACTTCCGGCAAAGGCGCCAGCCGCGGCAAAATACTGAATACGGCATCAATACCGTGGCGATGGACCACTTCCACGCCGTCGCCCAGTACGCCGGCAATGCCGATAACCGGGACGTGATGCCGTTTCGCCACTGACGCGACGCCTATCGGCGCTTTTCCTCCCGCCGTTTGCGAGTCGATTCGCCCTTCTCCGGTAATCACCAGCGAGGCCTCTTTTACCGCCTCCTCCAGCTTCACCGCCTGCATAACAATCTCAATACCGGGCTTCATTTCCGCTTCCAGGAAGACGATAGCAGCAATCCCCATTCCTCCGGCCGCTCCACCGCCCGGTATTTGAGACATGTCGCGTCCGGTCAGGGCATGTAAAACACGGGCATAATTACGTAATCCATTTTCCAGCGTCTCAACCATTTCAGGCGTCGCCCCTTTCTGCGGACCGAATACCGCCGCCGCGCCGCGTGGCCCCACCAACGGGTTATCAACATCACAGGCGACCTCAATACGACACTCTGAAATTCGCGGATCGCACGCCTGCAGGTCAATGCTCGCCAGGCGCGATAAATTGCCCCCTCCGGCGCCAAGCGGCGTTCCCTGCGCGTCCAGAAAACGCACACCGAGCGCCTGCGCTACTCCCATTCCGCCATCCACCGTGGCGCTGCCGCCGATACCCAGAATAATATGGCGAATCCCCGCGTCCAGGGCGTGACGAATCAATTCGCCGGTGCCGAAACTGGATGCCAGCAGCGGATTACGCGCCTCGGGCGCCACCAGCATCAATCCGCTCGCCGCCGCCATTTCAATAATCGCCGTTTTGCCGTCGCCGGTCAGGCCATAAAATCCGTTTACTTTTTCCCCCATCGGCCCGCTAACGTCCACAGAAACCCGTTTCCCGCCGGTCGCAGCCACCATTGCGTCCACGGTTCCTTCTCCGCCATCGGCGATCGGTAAACAAACATAGCGCGCATCAGGAAATACGGTTGAAAATCCCGCTTTAATAGCCTGACAGCATTTATCAGCGCTTAAGCTCTCTTTAAATGAATCTGGCGCAATTACAATCTTCATCATGTCTCCTTGTTTTCTCACGTTATTTAATGCGTTCCCACGGAATAAGATTTTCCATAAGCACTGCCAGTAAGATTCCCACCAGTAATCCGTTGCTAAGCAAAGGACGAATCATCAGTGGAAGATCCTGTAAATAGACCGGAGGAAGCCCCATCAAAAAAATGCCGACAAAAAGCGGTAATGCCAGGCGATAAATATTCCGTGCGGTAAACGTAATTTGCTGGCTAAAAACCAAACCGGAATAAAGTAAAGGTAAATAAGAGACCAGCATAACGGCGCTGCTGATCGCCAGTGGAATAGCGCAAAATAAGCGGGTTAACGGCGTTATAATGGCAACCAGCAGACACAGCGCGCTACCGCAGATAAAGGATTTGCGAGAACTGTCGCCGGTTTGCGTTAATAAACCAATGGAAGACACAAAAGGCGAAAAAGGCACGACCGCGAAAGGCACCGTCACTAACGTCATCAGTCCGGAAATCATAAAGCTTCGGCGATAACGAGAACTGCCCGACCCTTGATGCAGATAAAAGATATCGGTACCGCGGATGGCGCCGTAAGTGTTGCTGATGTTGACTAACCCCGTCATCACCGCCGTCACAATAATACCCGGCATCAGCGTGCCGTGGCTGCCCAGCGGAAACCATCGCCAGCTTAATTCACCCAGCGGTAAGTGTGATGAAGGAAAGCATAACCGCCATAGCCCCCACCCGACCACGGTCCCTACCAGTAACGCGTAACGGGAGATACGCTGCTGCAGGAAAATAATCATCGCGAGGATAAAACACATCACCGCGACCGCCAGCCCAAAGGGGGCCAATTTGATTCTGGCGCTGGTATCGGCAATGCCAAAAGGCAGCCCCAGCATGCCTTTAAAAAATATTGAGGTCAGCTGCGCGCCCAAAAGCAGCATGAAAAAAACCATTACCGCCGGCGTAAACAGGCGAGCCAGACGGTGTCCTAAGCCGCTAATGCCGATAAATATCGTCACCATCGCGGAGATCGCAATCCCGACCGACAGGCTGGAGGCGATATCGTTCAGCGGCGTGCCGCGAGACGCCTCGCCAAGCGTAATCGTAAGAATAGCGCCCCACCACAACCCTGTCGGCCCTTCCATAATGGCGCGACGATGGCCGCAAAATGCCTGAACCAGGCAGGCCAACGCGGTGGTCAAAAAAGCGTATTGTGTGAGCATTAACAGGTTATCAGCGGGAAGATGAAAAGCGGACAGCAAGGTAGGGGGAACCACAACCGTGTTACAGAAAATAAAGAAAAACCACTGAAAGCCGGACAATACACTTTCGCGGTTAATAACAGGGAACATATCCACACCTTAAAATAGAGAATGCCCGTCGTGACGACGGGCATTAAATCACACCGGATTACTGCTGATGTTTAAGGATAAACTGACCTTTTGGCGGCACAGGGAAGCCATGCTCGATGTCATAAATAACATCGCCGCGCAAAATCGTTTTGGTAATACGCGCGCCAATAGTACGGCCAACATACGGACTGACTTTATGGCGATATTCCAGATCTTCATTTTTCAGAACATAGCTGCTGTCAGGCTGAATAAAGACCAGGTCAGCATCTTTGCCGGGGGCAATACGTCCTTTATGTTTCAGACCAAAAATATCGGCGGCGTTGGTCGCCATTAATTTGCCAAACATCGGCAACGACATACCGCGTTTTTGCACCGCTTCATCAAACATGACGTCCATGCAGTTTTGCAGTCCGGCAATTCCGCCCCATGCTTGCATGATATTGCCTGCTTTCATTTCCGGAGGGCATGGAGAGTGGTCGGATACCAGGCAGTCGATTTCGCCGTTAAACAGTTTTTCCCACATCCCTTTCTGGTTTTCCTGGTCGCGAATTGGCGGAGAACATTTTGCCAGGGTGCCAATCTCTTCGAACTGATCAGTATCGAGGACAAAATAGTGCGGGCATGATTCACAGGTGACATCCTGACCTTCCTGACGCGCGCGCGTTACTTCCTCTACCCCCTCCGGGCTGCTGATATGGCAAACGTGCAGACGGCAACCTGCCGCTTTCGCCAGATACAGCACGCGACGAATGGCTTCCACTTCAGTAAATACCGGACGTGAGGCGACATAATCATGCGCCGTTACGCGTCCTTCGCGTTTAGCTTCCTCGCCCAGCTCATCGCAAATCAGAGCATTTTCGCAATGTACCAGTACCGTCTGGTCCATTTCCCCCAGTTTTTGCGCGCCTTTGTAAAACTGCCAGTCATTAACGTCGCGAAAATCATTATCGATGCCACGATCGCCGCAGGTGGCGACAAAGCACTTGAAGCCGACAACGCCCACTTCGTCCAGCTCATGCAGCCGATCCAGGTTATAAGAAACCAAACCGCCCAACTGCGCGGCGTCGATGGTCAATTTACCTTTTGCCGCGTCAAACTTGAGTTCAATCGTCTCACGATCGACCGTCGCTGGCAGCTGATTGAGCGGCATCTCAATCATCGTGGTAATACCGCCTTTCGCCGCCGCGCGGGTACCGGTTTCATAGCCTTCCCAGTGGGTACGGCCCGGTTCAGAAATGTGGGTATGCGCGTCAACCATGCCCGGCGAAACGATCAATCCCGTCGCATCCAGCACATTTTTCGCTTCCCCCAGGTTTTCGCCAATCGCGGCGATTTTTCCGCCCTGGACGGCGATATCGATAACTCTCGCTTCGTTTTCTAAGATGACAGTACCGTTCTTAATAATTAAATCAAAAGACATAACAAACTCCTTGTATGGATACAGATAGTTTTTAAATAGCGCACACTTCATTAAATACGCTTAATGCTTTTTCAATATTTAACCTACGAGTTTTTGCTCTCCTGTATTTTCAAAACGCGTGCGTTTCTTCAATAGCGCATAAGCAACGAACGCAACTATTACGCCTACAAACCAGGACACGCGGGATAAAGGCTCCATAAATGGTATAAACTTGCCGCCTAATGACAGAATGACTGCGACCAGGGTGACTGAAAATGCAGTCAGGTTAAATCCATTATCATAATATTTGTAATCACCGCTGGCGGTGTACAGCTCATCAAGATTAATTTTTCCACGCATTACCACAAAATAATGAGCTAACATTACGCCGATTACCGGGCCAAGCATACCGCCGATAATATCGAGGAACAGATAAATACTGTCCTGATTCTCCATTAATTTCCATGGGCAAATCAGTAGACTGATAATACTGGCAATCATTACGCCATTTTTATAGTTAAGCTTTGTCGGGGCAAGCGCCGCAATTTGATACCCCGCAGGTATAATATTACCGGTGGCGTTGGTTGAAATTGTCGTCATCAGAATCACCAGCACCGCAAAGAATGAAGCAAACAGACTGTCCCAGCGCTGCACAATATCCAGCACGTTCCAGGTATCCATACCATAATGAATACTGGCTCCGGCAATAATGCACACGCTGGCTACGGCGAATAATATATACGCTACGATAAGCCCCAATGTTTGTCCCAATGCCTGAGCGCGAAATGAATGCGCGTTTTGCGTGAAATCGGACGCGCTCACCGCTGGCGCAGCCCAGACGGCGACTACGGCGTTAATCACCACCAGGAACAGAAAGCCGCTGTGCTCTGCTTTTTGCACGCCTGAAGGCAGATAGTCCAGAATCGGGCCAATGCCAACCAGCGATATTGCCCAAATAGCCATGCCGCCAAAGACAATGTAAATACATGGATTGAGGATAGCGGTAAATTTATTTAATACTTTACCACCGCCAAAACCGATGCCAACGTTAATAATCCAAAAAATTAGAAAAGTAATTAGTCCTGGCAGTGAAAGACCCAGCAGCTTGAAATCTCCGCCTAATGTCAGAAATCCTGGCCAGATCTTCCCAATCAAAATAAGAAATGCCAGCGATCCCGCGTAACATTGTAAGCCGAACCACATAATTGCCGCGATTCCCCCTCGCAATAATCCAGGGAATAGCGCGCCGCGGACGCCGTAAGAACCTCGCAATATCATAGCAAAAGGAACACCATATTTGCTGCCTGCCGCGCCATTCATTACCATCGCCGCCGCAATAAATAATGCGCTGATAATAATGGCCAACATGATATTAAATGTTGATAGCCCCAGTATAAAAAAACCGCCGACCATAACGTAATTTGGCACGTTATGTACAGATCCCATCCATAAGGTGAAATAGTTAAATGCCTTCCAGTTTCGTTGGGTTTCTGTTTTAGGTAATAAGTCTTCGCTATAACCGCGCTGCTGGTATAGCTCTCTTTGATGTTCCATAAATCCCTCTTTTCACGCATCGGATAACGTTGTTATGGGTTTAGCTATGAGGAACAAATAAATATAAAATAAAGAAACAGTAGATATAATTATTTTTAAGCTGAAGCAATACGTTGCGTTGCTTTCTTTTTATATAAAGTGACGACAGCAAAGATCAGCGTTCCGGTGACCACTAAACATGCTGAAATCACAAAACTGATCTCCTTCGACCCCGTTACATCCGAAATAAATCCGGTCAACGTTGGAGCGACAACCGCTGAACTCATGCCAAAGAAGTTAAAAAGGCTGAAAGCTCTTCCCAGACTTTTTGCCGAAGCCTGTTCAGATACAAAGGAGATCAGGATCGGGTCTACCGCCATTTTCCCCAGCAAGCCGTATAGCGTCAGGCTGACCATCAGCATCGTGGTATTCGGGGACAAAACCGTAAACGCCAACATTGCTGCCGCCACAATTTCCAGACCGAGAATAACCTTAACTTTACTGTTACGGAATTTATCTGACAGATGGCTAAAAAATAACGCCCCCGGTACGCCAACCACCGCCACCAGCGCTGATGCCAGCCCGATAGCTCCGCCATCAAATCCTCTTTCAGTCTGTAGATAAGAGGGCAGCCAGGTCACTATCAAATAGTAACCGTAGCAGGTACAGAAATAGAGGAAGTAAACGCTACACAATAAACCAGAGAATAAAGGCGCGCGTTTCTCATCTTCCGTAACGGTTTGGGTTTGCTTTTCCGCTTGCGCAGAGTCGCTTTTGGCTTTACCGCGAATGATCAGCGTAAAGACGCACAGCATGATTACTAATATCGCGGCCACGATATACAGTACATTCTGCCAGGCCATGCTCATGTTTTTTACTAATACGCTGGAACCGATTAAGCCAATCCCCATCCCTATAGCCGACCCGCTGTTGATAATCGCGTTGGCTAATGCCCGACGGGCCTGCGGCACGTTTGCCGAAGAGAGTGAATAAGCCGAGCTAAAGAAAGAAGCGCATCCGCCACCTGCCATTAGCGACCCTATATAGATCATGGTCAGGCCATTGGCTTTCGCGATACAGAGTGTACCAATAATAAAAAGCGTAAATCCGGCCATCAGCATGATTTTTTGACCGAATTTATCGACCAATATTCCGCAAGGGATTTGCATACTGCAGTAAGCAAAAAAGTAAAAACTTGCAATGGCGCCTATTTCAGCATTACTTACATTGTCTAAAGATGCCTGAATTTCTGGATAAATTGGCGTAAGCACGGTGCGATAGATCCAAATCGCTACCCAGCCCAGACTCATTACGACAACAATTTGTTTCCAGTAATCAATTCCGGATTTTTTAGTTTCACTCATGTTCTTCACCTTTACAGAGTGTTCCTTGTGAACAGGTATCGCTGCAGCCGCAGCGATACACATAATTAGGACAATTTATGATTGGCCATTAATTCCAGCGCCTGTACCATTGCCGAATGATCAAGCTGGCTCCCGCCATTTGCCGCACAGGTATTGAATAATTCCTGGCAGGTCGCCGTATTCGGTAAATTCAGCGCCAGCGCTTTTGCGCTTTGCAATGCAAGATTAAGGTCTTTCTGATGAAGCGCGATTTTGAAACCAGGCTCGAACGTCCGGTTGATCATCCGCTCGCCGTGAACTTCCAGAATGCGTGAAGAGGCGAACCCGCCCATTAACGCCTGGCGCACGCGTACCGGATCGGCACCTGCTTTTGAAGCAAACACTAAGGCTTCAGAAACCGCTTCAATATTCAGCGCAACAATAATTTGGTTAGCCACCTTACAGGTTTGCCCATCCCCATTGCCGCCCACCAGGGTGATATTTTTTCCCAGGATGTCAAAGAGCGGTTTAACGCGGTCAAAGACTTTCTGCTCGCCGCCAACCATAATCGACAGAGTGCCTTCACGCGCCCCGATTTCTCCCCCGGAAACCGGGGCATCCAGGTAATCAGCGCCCATTTCATTAACGCGCTGGGCAAAACGTTTGGTTTCGATAGGAGAAATAGAACTCATATCGACGATGGTTTTTCCCTGAAGCGATGTTTTAGCGCAACCGTGTTCGCCAAATAACACCTCTTCAACCTGCGGCGTATCCGGCACCATTATGAAGATAATGTCTGCAAATTCAGTTACCTGACGTGCAGTCTCAACATTTACCGCCCCCAGCGAGAGCAGTTCGTCCGCGACCGGACCAATAGTCGTAACGTGTAATTGATGACCGGCGCGTGCCAAATTGATAGCCATTGGCGAGCCCATAATTCCCAGGCCAATAAATCCCAGTTTCATATACAACCTCTTTTATTGCTTTCGGTGTTTCCAGATTCAGGCAACACAATCCCCTTCCAACACAGTGGAAAAAAAAAGCGCTGCCCGAATTATTCTGCGTTTTAACGGTACTGATTAATCCACGATAATCCCGCTTCCGTGGTAGTCAGTGGTTTATATTCACAGCCAACCCAGCCATCATAACCAGACTGTTTAATGACATTAAAAATAAAGTCATAATTAATTTCCCCGGTCCCCGGCTCGCCGCGACGCGGGTTATCAGCAATCTGTAAATGGCCTATTTTATCGGCCCATGCCGTCATGGTTTGCGTTAATTCCCCTTCCATGCGTTGCATGTGATAAATATCATACTGAATTTTGATATTATCGCTGCCGATATCCTTAATTAAGGCTAACGCCTGTTGAGTGCCGGTGAGATGGAATCCCGGCATATCAAAGTGATTAATAGGTTCGATAAGTAATAAAATGTCTTCTTTCGCCAGCATATTTGCCGCATAGCGCAGGTTTTCGACCAACGTGTCGTGGATCTCCGTTGCGGAGAATCCTGACGGCGTTTTACCCACCAGACAATTTATTTTCTTATTGCCTAACGCACGTGCATAGCGGATTGCGGCCGCTACGCCATCGCGAAACTCTTCTTCGCGCCCAGGAATACAGGCAATTCCACGTTCGCCAGCCGCCCAGTCGCCAGCCGGTAAATTATGTAACGTATGTTCCAGATTATTATCCCTGAGCTTACATTTTAACACTTCGATGTCGTTATCGTAGGGAAACATGAATTCCACGCCGCGAAATCCCGACAACGCCGCTTTATCAAAGCGTTCCAGGAAATCATATTCCGTAAACAGCATAGAAAGATTGGCAGAGAAACGTAACATCGATTACCTCCCTTACTCATATTTCATAAAACAGGTTTCTGTTGGCGCATCTTTCGCACTATCCGCAATCTCTTCAAACTCGGTTACGTTATCCAGTTCGCTGCCCATGGAAATATTGGTTACGCGTTCCAGAATGACTTCCACCACCACCGGAACGCGATATTGCGCCATTAGCGCTTTGGCTTGTTCAAATGCAGGCGCAATATCTTCCGGTTTAAAGACACGAATTGCTTTACAGCCTAACCCTTCCGCCACTTTTACATGGTCAACGCCATAGCCATTCACTTCGCTGGAGTTGATATTTTCAAAGGCGAGCTGTACGCAGTAGTCCATGTCAAATGCGCGTTGCGACTGGCGAATCAGGCCAAGATAAGCGTTGTTAACCAGCACATGGATATACGGAATGTTAAACTGCGCGCCGACGGCTAACTCTTCGATCAGGAACTGGAAGTCGAAATCGCCGGAAATCGCCACCACATTGCGTTGCGGATCGGCAGCACAAACCCCTAATGCCGCCGGGATTGTCCAGCCAAGAGGCCCCGCCTGGCCGCAGTTGATCCAGTGTCTGTCTTTAAACACATGCAGCATCTGCGCTGCCGCGATTTGCGACAATCCAATGGTGGTGACATAGCACACATCGCGACCAAAGGCTTTGTTCATCTCTTCATAGACGCGCTGCGGCTTCACTGGCACGTTGTCAAAGTGGGTTTTACGCAGCAAAGTCCGTTTACGCTGCTGGCATTCGTCCACCCAGGTCTTCCGGCATGGCAAACGCCCCGCTTTTTGCATCTCCTGCGCGACATCGATCAGCAACGTTAGCGCCGCTTTGGCGTCCGAAACGATGCCCAGATCCGGGCACAACACGCGGCCAATTTGCGTCGGTTCAATATCGATATGGATGATTTTTCGCCCCTGAGTATATTTCTCAACGGACCCCGTATGACGGTTGGCGAAACGGTTACCGATGCCAAAAACCATATCGGATGCCAGCAGAGTGGCGTTGCCGTAGCGGTGCGCCGTTTGCAGGCCGACCATCCCCGCCATTAGGGGGTGATCGTCCGGGATACAGCCCCAGCCCATCAGGGTAGGGATCACCGGTACATTGGTCAGTTCGGCAAACTGCTGCAGCAGTGGCGCGGCGTCGGCGTTAATAACCCCGCCGCCCGCGACAATTACCGGACGCTCGGACTGAATCAGCATCTCCAGCGCCTTTTCAATCTGTACGCGGCTGGCGGCTGGCTTATATACCGGCAGCGGCTCATACATATCCGGATCGAATTCGATTTCCGCAACCTGGACATCAAACGGTAAATCAACCAGCACAGGACCTGGGCGGCCTGAGCGCATCAGATGAAAAGCCTGCTGTAATACGCGCGGCACCAGCGCCGCCTCACGAACCGTCACTGCCATCTTGCTGACTGGTTTTGCAATCGCTTCAATATCGACTGCCTGGAAATCTTCCTTGTGCAGACGCGCTCGTGGCGCCTGACCAGTAATGCATAAAATCGGGATAGAGTCGGCAGAAGCGGAATAGAGCGCGGTGATCATGTCGGTTCCCGCCGGGCCGGAAGTGCCCAGGCAAACCCCAATATTACCTGCCGCCGCACGTGTGTAGCCCTCAGCCATATGCGAAGCGCCTTCCACATGACGCGCCAGTATATGGCGAATGCCTCCATGCTTACGCATTGCAGAATAGAAGGGGTTGATTGCAGCCCCAGGAACGCCGAATGCTGTGGTGATACCTTCTTTTTCCAGCACATACATTGCCGCATCCACGGCTCTCATTTTTGCCATTTTATTGCTACCTCTTTTTATTGGAAAAAGTTTCCAACTTTTAAAAATTTTAAAAAAGTCCCGCTCCAGCGAGCGGGATGCGGCTCAGGCTACAGGGGGTTTTAGCCCAAGCGCCGTACTGATGTCTTTCGCGGTATCCCGTACCAGTTCCCCCTGGCTGATAAAGCGATCTTCCGTCAGCCGGGAAGCCGGTCCCGATATTGAGATAGCGGCGACCACGCTGCCCGCATCGTCATAGATAGCGGAGGCGATACAATTCAGCCCGACAACATGTTCTTCCTGGTCGACGGTGTAGCCCTGTTCACGCGCCTGCTCCAGATTTTTAAGCAGGATAGGTAAATCCACCAGAGTGGTCGGCGTAAACCGCCGCAAACCGGTATTGACGACGATCCCCACCAGCTCTTCTTCGGTGAGCGGGTAAAGCAGCGCTTTTCCGGCGCCGGAAGCATGTAACGGCAGACGACTCCCTAAGGGCGCGCACATTCTGACCATCGATTTGCACTCCTTTTGACCGATTAACACCGCTTCATTACCGTTGCGAATCGCTACGTTGACCGTCTCGCCAGAAAGCAGCATAAGTCGGTGCATAAAGGGTCCGGCCACCGAGAGGACATCGCGATTATGAATATACGCAGAGCCCACATTAAATACGCCTAAACCAATATGCCACCAGCCAAGCTGGCTATCCTGGTACACAAAATCAGCCGCTTGCAGTACCTTTAACAGGCGAAACGTCGTAGAAAGCGGTAAATCCAGGCTGCCGGAAATATCGCTAACTGATGAACTGCCGCCGCTTCTTTCGAGATATTGCAATATCGCTATGCCCCTCTCCAGCGCCTGAGCGCCTTTCTGCGCAGTCGGCTCTGCCTGTCCTGGCCTGCCGCGTCGTCTTACTTCCGTCATATTTACGTTAACTCCGGCCCAAAATATGAGCATAAACAATGAACAATATGTTCATCTTATGCAAGAAGGCCAATAGCGTCACGCAAAACAGAGTTCATGTGTCGGGATACTTTCAACATCACAGTTATCGCTGCCGCCGCGATCCACCGTCAGAAAATCGGTAACCGTCTGCCACGCAAACAGCGGGTGATGCCATACATTACGGTGATAATTGACGCCCTGCCGTCCATTGCTAATAAACGCCCGCAGCGTGGAGAGATCGGGTTTATCATCGCCGAGCGCGACAATAACGACAAAAGCCTCGCCGTTCATCGGCACAAACGCCTGCGTACCTAAAGGATGACGTTCCAGTTCATGTACCACAATAGGCATCGCGGCCGGTTGCGCCCTGTTAATACTGATCAGCGTGCGATCCTGCTCCAGAACTTCAACCTTCGCCAGGTCGTGATATCGCTCAACTAACCCGTTGTTTATATGAAAAAAGTCACGTTCCTGCGTCTCAATAACATCGCCATAAGCGCTGAACGTCTTCTGATCTAACGGTAATACCTCAAGTTTCATTATTTTTCCCTTGTAGCTCGATTCCGTTTAACCGCGGTTTGGACTCTGTCCGGTTTCAATACCATGCAATCTAAAACCTTCGGGATTTAACATCAACATAAAAGTTGGAATATTTTTCCAAAAGTAGATTTAGACCACAAATCAAACATGGCTATTATGTAAAACTACTTAAAAATCATAGGAAAACAATTCTGGTTTTATCAGGATCGTAAGGAGGCGTCTGACGATGTTTGACCCGGAAACACTGCGTACCTTTATCAGCGTTGCCGAAACGGGGAGTTTCTCCAAAGCGGCGGAGCGCCTGTGTAAAACCACGGCAACCATTAGCTACCGCATCAAACTGCTGGAGGAAAATACCGGCGTAGGGCTGTTCTTTCGTACAACGCGAAGCGTCTCGTTGACGGCGGCGGGCTCTCACCTTCTCTCTCAGGCAAAAGACTGGCTTGCGTGGCTGGACAGCATGCCTGACGAGCTACGCCAGGTTAACGACGGCGTAGAGCGTCAGGTCAATATTGTGGTGAATAACCTGCTCTATAGCCCGCAAGCGGTCGCCAGTCTCTTATCGTGGCTTAATGCGCGTTACCCTTTCACTCAGTTTCACTTTTCCCGGCAAATTTATATGGGCGTCTGGGATTCGCTCCTGTATGAAGGTTTTTCGCTGGCGATTGGCGTAACTGGCACCGAGCCGTTGGCTAATACCTTTATGCTCGACCCTTTAGGTTCCGTACAATGGCGTTTTGTAATGTCCGCGGATCATCCTTTAGCTCACGTCAGCGGGCCTCTAACAGAAGCGCAGTTGCGCCGTTTCCCGGCAATTAATATCGAAGACAGCGCGCGTACGCTGACCAAACGGGTAGCCTGGCGCCTTCCGGGGCAGAAGGAAATTATCGTGCCTGATATGGAAACCAAAATCGCCGCTCATCTGGCAGGCGTCGGTATCGGTTTTGTCCCGCAGCCGCTTTGTCAAACGCTGATCGACAAAAACGAACTGGTAAGCTGTACCATCCCGACGATGCGTCCGCCCTCACCGTTAAGCCTCGCCTGGCATAAATTTGGCGGAGGCAAAGCGGTAGAAGACATTGTGAAATTATTTACCCAACGGCAACCCGAAATAGCCGGTTTTTTATCCATTTTCAACACGGTACGCTGTTAAAAATCAAGCCACTTTGCGAATTGGCGCGTAAAATAACGCAAAGGATGATTTAAGGTTACGTTTTACGTTATGCAAGACAGACAAAAAGCACAGGACTATCGCGCGCTCCTCCTTGCCGATACGCCTTTAATTGATGTACGCGCGCCGATTGAGTTTGAACAGGGCGCCATGCCGGGCGCTATCAACCTGCCATTGATGATGGATGACGAGCGGGCCGCCGTCGGCACCTGCTACAAACGTCAGGGCGCGGATGCGGCGTTAGCGCTGGGGCATCGGCTGGTTTGCGGCGACATTCGCCAGCAGCGGCTTGAGGCCTGGAAAGCCGCGTATCAACGTTTCCCCAACGGGTATCTGTGCTGCGCGCGCGGCGGTCAGCGGTCACATATCGTACAACGTTGGCTGCAAGAAACAGGGATTGACTGCCCGCTTATTGAAGGCGGCTATAAAGCGCTGCGCCAGACGGCAATTCAGGCGACCTGGCAACTGGCGCAAAAACCGATACTTTTAATTGGCGGCTGTACGGGCAGCGGCAAAACGCAACTGGTGCGACAACAGCCCAACGGCGTGGATCTGGAAGGTCTCGCGCGTCATCGCGGCTCCTCTTTTGGCCGCACGCTGAACCCCCAGCTCAGCCAGGCCAGTTTTGAAAACAAACTTGCCGTTGAATTGCTGAAAATTAACGCGCGTCAGACGCTAAAAAGGTGGGTACTGGAAGATGAAGGGCGAACGATCGGCGCCAACCATCTGCCTGAGTGTTTACGCGAAAGAATGGCGCAGGCCCCCATTGCGGTAGTGGAAGATCCGTTTGCGCTTCGTCTGGAACGACTGCGTGAAGAGTATTTCATCCGTATGCATCACGACTTCACCCACGCCTACGGCGATGAAGCCGGTTGGCAAGCGTATAGTGAATATCTTCATCATGGACTGTTCGCTATTCGCCGCCGTCTGGGGTTGCAACGCTTTGCCGAACTGACGGACACGCTGGATAGGGCGCTGGCGGAACAATTATCCAGCGGCAGCACCGACGGCCATATGGCATGGCTGGTTCCGCTACTTAACGAATATTACGACCCAATGTATCGCTATCAACTGGAGAAAAAAGCCGCGAATATCGTTTTTCGCGGCCCATGGCAAGACGTTGCCAACTGGCTAAAAGCGCAATAGCTTACTTTTATTGCCGGCTGACGCTACATTGAGCCGGCTTAGTGTCTGTCGCGCTTGTCGGCACGTTTTGCCAGCCAGTCGCCCAGCATCTGAACGACCTGAACCAGCACAATCAGCGCCACTACGGTAACAACCATCACTTCGGTTTCGTAACGGTAGTAGCCATAGCGAATCGCCAGGTCGCCTACCCCGCCGCCGCCGACAATCCCGGCCATCGCCGAGTAACCGATTAAGCTTACCAATGTAATCGTCAGGCCGCGCAGCAGCCCTGCGCTGGCTTCCGGCAACAGTACGGTACAGATAATACGCATCGGACTAGCGCCGAATGCCAGCGCCGCCTCAATAATCCCTTTATCGACTTCACGGAGCGCGCTATCTACCAGGCGTGCATAAAACGCGATTGCGGCCACCGACAGCGGGACGGAGGCCGCAATCGGGCCTATCGTATTGCCCAGCAAAAGCTGCGTTAGCGGCAGTAACAGCACCAGTAAAATAACAAATGGCACCGAGCGGATAATATTCACCAGAACCGAGGCGACGAGATAAATAAAACGGTTCTGCCAGAACAGATGACGATCGGTGACAAAAATCAGAAAACCGAGCGGTAGACCGCCAAGAATCGCCAGCACCGTTGAAATACTCAACATCTGGAAAGTTTCATTGAACGCCAGCGTTAAATCCGGCAATAAATCATCCACGGATCACCTCCACCTGTGCGGTACGTTGACGGATATGCTCCACGGCGGCGGCCACCGCCGTTGGATTATGCGGCGCGGTTAATTGCACCACCAGAATGCCCAACGCGCGTTCGCCGATATACTCAATCTTGCCATGCAGGATATTGACCGCGACGCCAAACTTGATCGCCACCTCCGACAGTACCGGCTGCTCCGCCGAATCGCCGATAAACAAAATTTTCAGCAACTGCCCGGGCAGGTGTTCCCGTAAACGCTCCGGCAGGGTCAAATTAAGGGTATGAGACACCAGTTGCTGTGTGAAAGCGTGTTGCGGGTGGGCAAACACATCAAACACCTCGCCCGATTCCACAACCTTACCGCCCGACATCACCGCCACGCGATCGCAAATAGATTTGATCACGTTCATTTCATGGGTGATCAGCACAATAGTAATCCCGAGCTGTGCGTTGATCTGTCTGAGCAGAGCCAGAATCGTGGCGGAAGTTTCCAGATCCAAAGCGGAAGTCGGTTCGTCACACAGCAAAACATCCGGATGGTTAGCGATAGCGCGCGCTATCCCCACCCGCTGTTTTTGCCCGCCGCTGAGCTGTACCGGAAAACGGTTCGCTTTATCGGCAAGGCCCACCAGCGTTAAAATTTCCGCCACCCGTGGCGCGATTTTGCTGCGTTCCCAGCCAGCCGCTTTCAGGCTAAACGCAACGTTTTGCGCCACTGTCCGGGTATGCATTAAGTTAAAATGCTGGAAAATCATACCAATACGCTGCCGCGCCTGACGTAACGCTTTTCCGTCCAGCGCCGAAATTTCCACGCCGTTGACGTTGACGCGCCCCTGGCTGGGACGCGTTAAGGCGTTCAGGGTACGCAGCAGAGTGCTTTTTCCTGCGCCGCTGGTACCGACAATGCCAAAAATCTCGCCCGCGGCGATATGCAGGCTCACATCATCCACCGCGCGCGTGGGGGTACCGCGACCGGCGGTAAAATCGACGCAGACTTTTTCTATTTCAATCATATTCACCTCAGAAATTGGGGATGGCCACCGCTGCGATCAGGGTGTCGCGGTCATCCATTCCGGTTTCTGGAAGGCGCTATAAATATTCTTTGGATCGTCGATAACCGCGCGATAAGCCGGCGATTTCACCGCCTCGACAATATCTTTGGCAAACGGCTTATCGGCATCTTCACTGCGTACCGCAATGATATTTTTCAGATTCTCATCCAGGTGTTCCTGCTTAATCGCGCTGGAGAGATCGAGTCCTGCCGCCACCGCAAAGTTCCCGTTAACCAGCGCGCCGGTCACGCCATCCAGCGTGCGCGGTAGCTGTGCGGCTTCCAGCGGTTTGAAAACCAGTCCTTTTGGATTGCTGGCGATATCTCGTTCAGAGGCTTTGGTCGGATCGATATTGTCCTTAATCGTGATAAGCCCCAACGATTGCAGGAAGCGAAGGCCGCGCGCCAGGTTGGTCGGATCGTTGGAGAGGGTAATAATGTCCCCTTTTTTAAGCGCATCCAGACTGTTGATTTTACGTGAATAGAAGCCCATCCCGGCGGTCGGTACCACAATAAGTTTGCTGAGCTTCAGCCCTTTGTCAGCGGTGAATTTGTCAAAATAGAGGGTATGTTGAAAGAGGTTGGCGTCAATGCTGCCGTTAGCTAACGCCATATTGGGCTGGACATAGTCGCTAAACTCGCGCACCACGACCTTATACCCTTTTTCTTTTAATGTCGGCGCAATCGCCTGCTTCACCATGTCGCCATACGGCCCTGGCGCGACGCCAAATACGATCGTTTGCGGGGAACTATCGGCATGGGCAAACTGTAATCCGCAGGCCAGTAATAGCGTGCTGGCCGCAATGCGTAAACTCTGACGCAATCCCATAATTTCTCCATTTTAAATAGTGTGATGCTGTGCCGGATGCCGTTCATGCGGCATCGTCTGTTTTGGCCCAAACGAAAGGCTATTTCTTAACATGACACAGATCACAGCCTGCTGTCCTTGAAATTATTTCATGATGTTTCCTGGTGTGTCGTTAAATGTACGAGGCAGGCGCTCAGGCGTGTGTCAGGCGGGAATGGCGTAAAGGGAAATGCCGGATAAGAGGTCTTAACGCCAACATCCGGCAGAGGAAAACGCTTTAGAAATCGTAACGCAGACGCACCAGGTTCATATCGCCCAGATTGTCAGTGCTGGAGGTGAAAACATGTTCATAATCAACGCGGAAACCATAATCCAGTTGGAAGGTGATCCCCACGCCGTTATCGGTGCGCAGATAGTCGCGGCCATTCACATATTCAATGCGGTCGCCCATAAAGTACGGTTGAATAGCTTTCACGGCATACTGACCAATCGGGAAAGCGTAACCGACAAAATATTCCAGACCCCACGCATCGCCGGCAAAGTAATCATTCACAGACACTTTTTTGGTCGTCATAAAGTTCTGATACCAACCGCCGCCTGCGGCGATAGTCCAGTTTTCCGGCGTCCAGCTTAACGCGGTACCGACAATATTTTGATCGTAAGTTTTATTGCCGTTGCCGCGCATCTCCGCACGGGTATAGTTCCATGCCGTCCCCCAGGTCAGATCGTCGGTGAGATGGTAATCCGCGCCTAAAGAACCGCCGCCTTTACGTTTGTAATTCAGGCCGTTATTGGCATTATAATCGTCGCTGAACAGATAAGACGCGTAGAGATCGACATTGCCAATGTTTTTCTTATACTTCAATGACTTACGTGTACGGTAAGAACCATCGTAGTCGCCGTTAATCCCGTTGCCCGGCGCCTGACCTATCATGTCGTAATCCCAGATATCGGTTTTTACGCCCACCACATCGTAATAAATGCTGTTCTGTTGACCGAAGGTCAGCGTTCCCCACGTCGCGCTCTTGAAGCCGGTATACAGCATACGGCGAGTGGTATCAGTCGCGCCCTTCGCATAATGGTTATCCCAGTCAAATACCGCAGGGATATTGACGCCCAGCTCGTAATAGCTAATCCAACTGATATCATCAAACAGATAATAATCCGCGGCGAAGCGGAAACGCGTCCCGCCATCAAAACCATTACGTTTATAACCGTTCGCGCCGTCATTGCCGGTCATATTCTGGAACTGCGGACGAATACTCCCGCCAACGGTGAAATTGAGTCGGCTGAGTGGATTACCCGCCTGGGGATCTTGTTTTAAAACGGTGATTTCCGCCTGAGTGGCGAAAGGCATGAAAGCCACTGCCGCGCCGATCGATGCCGCCAACGCTGTTATTTTAATTGTCATTATATTTTCCTTGATAGATAGCCAATCCAAATCATTTAGCAGGCAAATAATAACTGTTATAAAACCTTACGTGTTGTGTATTTTTTAATGATTTGTGCTACTAAAAATCAAGGAGTTAGCAATTTGTGCGACTAAAAAAGTACGCGCCGTTTTAAAAACCGGCGCGAAATTATTCACATCATGAATCATCCGCTAAACTGTCGGAATAGCGCTTTGCCTTTCAGCAAACGAACGCCAAGCCAGCCGCCGCATACGGAAAGCAGCAGCGCGCCGCAAAACGGCAGTGCGCCCCATAAACGCCAGTCCGGCTCCCAGGGGAAATCAAAAACGTTAATTTGTAAGATCGCCAGCGCCGTCTCCGCGCCAATCGCGGCGACCAACCCGGCAACTAACCCCAGCATGGCGAATTCGCACCAGAGTGTGGTACGCAACAGTTTCTTTCCGGCTCCTAACGTGCGCCACACCACCAGCTCCTGATGGCGCTGACGCATCCCGACCTGTACCTGGGCCAGTAATAGCAACATGCCGCAGAGGGTGACTAGCACAACCATCACCTCCAGCGCCCGACTGACCTGCTCCAGCACCTGTCCCACCTGTTTCAGGATCGCCCCGATATCTAACAGGCTGACGGTAGGAAACTCGCGGTTAAGCTGCGTTAACATGCCGTTGCCATTCTCCCAGCGAAAACTGGTCAACCAGCTTTGCGGTTGCCCGTCCAGCGCCCCGGAAGGAAAAATGAAGAAAAAGTTGGGCCGCAGGCTTTCCCAGTCCACTTGACGCAGGCTGGTGACTTTAGCGCTAAATGCCTGGGTATCGCCCATAAAGGTTACGCTATCGCCGAGTTTGACGTTCAGCCGCTTCGCCAGCCCCTCCTCCATAGAGACTTCGCCCGATTTTGGCGGCCAGTGACCGGCGACCAGCGGATTATGCGCCGGGCGCGTATCCTGCCAGGTCAAATTCAGTTCACGGTTGAGCGACTCATCCTGCTGACCTTCCGTCGGATTACCGTTTATCTTCGTTAACCGCGCCCGCACAATCGGATAAAACGTCTGCGGAATCACCTGATGTTCCGCCAAAAAGGCTTTCAGCGGCGCGACCTGCTCTGAAGCAATATTGATAAGGAAATAGTTCGGACTTTCCGGCGGGAGCTGCTGTTGCCAGCGATCGAGGAGATCGCCGCGCAGCACCAGCAAGAGCGCCAGCAGCATAAACGAAAGCGAAAACGCCGAAAGCTGACTCAACGTTGACCACGGCTGACGCAGAAGTCGGCTGACGGCCAGACGCAGCGGTAGCGACGTCAACGTCATGCCGCGCAGCACGTTAAGCAGCATCCAGCCCACCAGACCGCACAGCAGCGCCAGTATCACTGCACCCGCCAGAACCGCCCACAACAGCATACTTCCGCCCATCAATCCGGCGAGCAGCGCCACCACGACGGCGCAGGCGACAGGCAAATAAATTTTTAACGGCCAGACGCGAGCGACAACGTCGCGGCGCAGCACCCGTAGCGGCTGGGTCGCCAGCAACAATCGATAAGGCCGTAAACCGACCAGCAGAGAGATGACCGTCATCGCGCCCAGCGCCCACAGCCAGGGCCACAGGCTGGCGGGCGGCAAATCGGCGGGCAGTACCGGTTTTAGCAGCACCAGCAATATGTTTTCAAACAGTAACCCAATCGCGCCTCCCGTGACGGCGGAAAGCCCCAGCACCGTCAACCACTGTCCGATGATAAGTTTACGCAACTGGGCCCGGCCCGCGCCCAGCGTTTTTAAAATCGCCACCAGATCGTAGCGGCTACGACAGTAATGGCTCATCGCCACCGCGACGGCAGCTACCGCCAGCAGTAGCGTTAATAACGCCGAAAGCAGCAAAAACTGCTGCGAACGTTCGAGCGATTTCCCCAATGCCCCGTCATCCTGCTCCAGTCCGTACCAGCGATGTTCCGGTTTAAGCTGTGGTAACAGCCAGCTTTCATAGCCAGCAAGCTGTTGCGGCGTTCCGCCGAATTTATACCGCCACATCACGCGGCTCCCCGGCTGTATCGCACCGGTTTTTGCCACATCGGCCATATTCATCATCAGACGCGGCGCCATCTGAAAAGGGTTAAATCCGGAATCCGGCTCCTGCACCACTTCACCGGCAATACGCAAGGTCACGTCGCCGACATCAATGGTATCGCCCGTTTTCAAATTAAGCAGCGCCATCAGACGCGGCGCCAGCAGTACGCTACCCGGCTGCGGTTTCACTCCGTCAGGACGGGTTTGCAATTCGCCGTACATCGGATAAATGCTATCTACCGCCTTCACGCTGGCCAGTTGCGGCGTATCGCCGGCAAACGTCATGGTCGCAAAGGTTAACTGCTCGCCCACGTTAAGGCCGCGTTTACGCGCCTCTTCAATCCAGGCCTTTGGTACCTCCCGCGAACTTTGCAGCGTCCGATCGCCTGCCATAAACTCGCGGCTTTGCTGACTTAACCCTTTTTCCATCCGGTCGCTGATACTGCCGAGCGCCAGTACGCAGGCCACCGCCAGACTCAACGCCAGCCAGACAATAATCAGCGACGGCGAGCGCCATTCGCGCCAGAACCAGCGAGCTATCATGCCTCCTCCTGTAACTGACCGTTGACCAACCGCAGCCGCCGGTCGCAGCGCGCCGCCAGCGCCGGGTCGTGCGTCACCAGAATCAGCGTGGTGCCGTGTTCGCGGTTAAGCGAAAATAGCAGGTCGGCGATTTTATCTCCGGTCTGACGGTCAAGGTTGCCCGTCGGCTCATCGGCAAACAGCACATCAGGACGCCCGTTAAACGCGCGCGCCAGCGCTACGCGCTGCTGTTCGCCGCCGGAAAGCTGTGCCGGAAGGTGGTCAAGCCGTTTTCCCAGTCCCAGTTGTTCGAGCAGCGCTTTCGCCCCCGCCTTACTCTGACCGCTGTTTTCACCGCGTAGCAGGGCCGGTAGCTCAACGTTTTCCAGCGCGTTAAGCGTAGGAATAAGCATGAAGGATTGAAAAACAAAACCGACATGCTGAGCGCGAAGCTGCGCCCGCGCCTCTTCGTCCATCTGGTGAAGCGGTTTCCCCACCAGACTGACCTCTCCGCTACTGCCGTCATCCAGTCCGGCGAGAATCGCCAGCAGCGTAGATTTTCCCGATCCTGATTCGCCAATCAGCGCAATGGTTTCACCGCGTTTGACAACCAGTTCAACTCCGGTAAGGATGGAAAGCTCATGCTCACCCTGACCGACGGACTTCCTGAGACGATGAACTTCAACACTGTTTTCCGCTGGCATTTGCCCTTCCTGTTTTTGATCCTGTTAACTTTCCGTGCCGCCGCCGCAGACACCTTATTAATTCTGGGCGATAGCCTCAGCGCCGGTTACCGTATGGCCGCCAGCGCGGCATGGCCGTCGCTCCTTAATGATAAATGGCAAAACAAAACGTCGGTCGTTAATGCCAGTATAAGCGGTGATACCTCGCAGCAGGGACTGGCGCGTTTGCCGGCGCTGTTGCAACAGCATCACCCGCGCTGGGTAGTGGTGGAACTTGGCGGCAACGATGGCCTACGCGGTTTTGCGCCTGCGCAAACCGAACAGACGCTACGTAAAATCATTCAGACGGTGAAAGCCGCCGATGCCCAACCGTTACTGATGCAAATTCATCTGCCCGCTAACTACGGTCGCCGTTATAATGAATCCTTTAGCGCCATTTATCCTAAGCTCGCCAAAGAGTTCGATATTCCTCTGTTACCGTTTTTTATGGAAGAGGTATATCTGAAACCGCAGTGGATGCAGGATGACGGCATTCATCCCAACCGCGACGCCCAGCCGTTTATTGCCGACTGGATGGCGAAGCAGTTGACCCCTTTTCTCTCCTGAATCATTCGAGTTGCATGAAGGCGGCACGTAAGAGAATTTCCAGGAGCATAGATACCTATGTGACTGGAGTAAACGAACGCACAGGCAACTTGAAGTATGACGGATATAGTTAACCACGACTCTTAAATCAACGGAGATCCTGACAGGTAAAGTTATGCAAAAATCGGTCTTAATAACAGGATGTTCCAGCGGAATCGGTCTGGACAGCGCGCTTGAACTTAAACGCCAGGGCTTTCAAATCCTGGCGGGCTGCCGCAAACCTGATGATGTCGCCCGGATGAACAGTATGGGATTTACCGGCGTGTTGATCGATCTCGACTCCCCTGAAAGCGTGGATCGTGCCGCCGATGAAGTGATCGCCCTGACCGATAATCGTCTGTATGGGATCTTTAACAATGCCGGCTACGGCGTGTATGGCCCCCTTTCTACCATCAGCCGTGAGCAGATGGAGCAACAGTTTTCCAGTAATTTTTTCGGCGCGCATCAGCTTACTATGCGCTTACTTCCCGCCATGTTGCCGCATGGCGAAGGACGCATTGTGATGACCTCATCGGTGATGGGGCTGATTTCCACCCCAGGGCGCGGCGCTTATGCCGCCAGCAAATATGCGCTCGAAGCCTGGTCTGACGCGCTACGTATGGAGCTACGGCACACAGGCATTAAAGTGAGCCTGATAGAACCGGGGCCGATTCGTACCCGTTTTACGGATAACGTTAACCAGACGCAGCGTGATAAACCGGTAGAAAATCCCGGCATCGCCGCACGTTTCACCCGCGATCCTGACGCGGTAGTAGCGAAAGTGCGTCATGCTTTTGCAAGCGATAAACCCAGGCTGCGCTATCCCGTTACGCTGGTCACCTGGGCGGTGATGGCGCTGAAACGCCTATTGCCGGGCCGGGTGCTGGATAAAATTTTACAAAGCTGAGTTGAAGCGCGCCAGTCAGCCCCCATGTAAACGTGACACAGACAAAAGAGAGCGACGCCATGTCCGTACAGAACATTGTCAATATTAATGAATCCAACCTGCAGCAGACCTTAGAGCAGTCCATGACCACGCCGGTACTGTTCTATTTCTGGTCTGAACGCAGCCAACACTGTCTGCAATTAACGCCAGTGCTGGAAAGTCTGGCTGCCCAGTACCACGGTCAGTTTATTCTGGCAAAGCTGGACTGCGACGCCGAACAGATGATCGCCGCTCAGTTTGGTCTGCGCGCCATCCCGACAGTCTATCTGTTCCAGAATGGCCAACCGGTCGATGGTTTCCAGGGGCCGCAGCCGGAAGAGGCGATCCGCGCTCTGCTGGATAAAGTACTGCCGCGCGAAGAAGAGCTAAAAGCGCAACAAGCGATGCAGTTAATGCAGGAGGGCAACTACATTGACGCGCTGCCGTTGCTCAAAGACGCCTGGCAGCTCTCTTCGCAGAACAGTGAGATTGGCCTGTTACTGGCGGAAGCGCAAATTGCGCTGAACCGCTCTGAAGAGGCCGAAGCGGTGTTAAAAACTATACCGCTACAGGATCAGGATACCCGTTATCAGGGGCTGGTCGCGCAGATCGAACTGCTTAAACAGGCGGCGGATACGCCGGAAATTCAGCAACTTCAGCAGCAAGTCGCGGAGAATCCGCAGGATGCGGCTTTGGCAACGCAACTGGCGTTGCAGTTGCACCAGGTCGGACGTAATGAAGAAGCGCTGGAATTGCTGTTCAGCCATCTGAGAAAAGATCTTGCCGCCGCCGAGGGACAGACGCGCAAAACCTTCCAGGAGATCCTTGCCGCGCTCGGCACCGGCGACGCGCTGGCGTCGAAATACCGCCGCCAGTTGTACGCGCTACTGTATTAATCCTCTCTTGCCTGATGGCGCGCTTATCTGGCCTACCTGTCGTCCTCAGGCCGGATAAGGCGCTTGCGCCATCATCCGGCAACTATCATGATTTCTTGAGCGGCATCACTACCAACTGATGACGCGAATTATAGAACTTCCGGTAGGTTAAATAGCAGGCAATGATGGTAGACAGGCTGGCTGTCGACAACAGCATAAACGTTACCATAATTTGATATTTAATCGCTTTTACCGGATCGATCCCGGCAAAAATCAGCCCGGACATCATCCCCGGCAGGCTCACCAGCCCAACGGTCTTTGCCGAGTCGATCGTCGGGATAAGCGATGCGCGGATACTATCGCGGATAAGCCCGGCGGAGGCCATTTTCGGCGTTGCGCCCAAACTTAATTTTTCCTGGATTTGCTGCTGCTCGCTGTGAAAACGCAGCCCCAGTTGGTTGTAGCACAGCCCTACCGCCACCATCGCATTACCGGCGACCATGCCAGCGATGGGAATCACCTGCATCGGCGCAAATTCAATCGAACCGGTAAGCACCAGTACCGTCAGCGTTAGTCCGGCGCCGACGGTGATGGCGATAAACGAGGAGAGAAATGCCTTATCGATATATTTACTGCGCTTTTGCGCGTTCCAGGCGGCGTTAAAACAGATGAACAGCACCATCAGCAGCGTCAGGGCGGCATGATTAACGCCAAAGATGTATTTCAGTACATAGCCGACAATAATGAGCTGTATCACCGCCCGGCATACGCTCCACAGAATATCTTTTTCCAGCGCCAGCTTTTCCTTGTGACTGATGAGCATCGCGACCACCACCAGCAGCATCGATAACGCCAGCGAGGTATTGGTAATATTATGCTCGTTCATAACGCGCCTCCTGCATCTCTCCGGCAGATGGCGTTAACGTTATCACCTTATCCGCGTGTTGAATTTCATCTTTATCATGCGTTACCCACAAGACAGCGACCTGCTTATCGCGAACATAGCGATGAATAATATCATTTACATTCCGTTTGTTATGTTCATCCAGCGCGCTGGTTATTTCGTCGAGTAACAGTATTTTCGGCAGAAACTGTAGATTACGAATTAGAGCAATACGCTGTTTTTCTCCGCCGGAAAGCGCGGTAATCGGTTTTTGCAGAATCGTCTCCGGCAGTTCAAAACGCGCCAGATCGTCTGCGAAGGCTGTCGGCTGCGGGCGCTGATGGCGAATTTGCCAGGGAAAAATCAGGTTATCGTAAACCGTATCGCCAAATAGCGCTGGCGTCTGAGCGCAATAAGAAACCTGCTGGCGATAGGCTTCCGGACTCAGAGTAGTAATATCCTGCCCCTCAAAAAGAATCATGCCGATATCAGGGCTTATTAACGAGGCCACCATTTTCAACAACGTACTTTTTCCGCAGCCAGAAGGACCGGTAATTAACTTAAATTCGCCGCGTTGCAGCGTAAAACTGATGTTATTCACTATTTTTGTCGTCGCAGTCCGGTAACCGACCTGCTTTAACTCAAGCAACATGCTACGTTCTGTCATTTATTGCGCATCCGTTGTTCATATTTTTATAGCGATAGTGTATCCCTGTAATTAATAAGGGGGGAACATGCTTTACTGAATCAGGTATAATTCGCTTAATTCGTCAGCAAAATCGGTTTATGGACAACGCAACAGGAGGTTTAGCTATGCTCATTCTTATCCCTATTCTCATTTTCGTCGCGCTGGTGATCGTCGGCGCGGGCGTCAAAATCGTTCCGCAGGGATACCAGTGGACGGTGGAGCGCTTTGGACGTTACACCAAAACCCTGCAGCCGGGATTAAGCCTTGTTGTACCGTTTATGGACAGAATTGGTCGCAAGATCAATATGATGGAGCAAGTGCTGGATATTCCGTCGCAGGAGGTTATCTCAAAAGATAACGCCAACGTCACTATCGATGCGGTCTGTTTTATTCAGGTTATCGATGCGCCGCGCGCCGCTTATGAAGTCAGTAACCTGGAACTGGCGATCATTAACCTGACCATGACCAATATCCGTACGGTGCTCGGTTCGATGGAGCTGGATGAAATGCTCTCCCAGCGCGACAGCATCAACACGCGGCTGCTGCATATTGTCGATGAAGCCACCAACCCGTGGGGAATTAAAGTTACCCGTATCGAAATTCGCGATGTCCGCCCGCCCGCGGAATTGATCTCCTCTATGAACGCCCAGATGAAAGCGGAACGTACCAAACGCGCCTATATCCTTGAAGCCGAAGGGGTACGTCAGGCGGAAATCCTGAAAGCCGAGGGGGAAAAACAGTCGCAGATTCTGAAAGCCGAAGGCGAACGTCAGTCCGCTTTCCTGCAGGCGGAAGCGCGCGAACGTTCCGCCGAAGCGGAAGCCCGCGCTACGCAGATGGTATCTGAAGCCATCGCCGCCGGGGATATTCAGGCGATAAACTACTTCGTGGCGCAGAAATACACCGAAGCGTTACAGCAAATCGGCTCGGCGAATAACAGCAAAGTGGTCATGATGCCGCTGGATGCCAGCAGTCTGATGGGCGCTATCGCCGGGATCAGCGAGCTGGTTAAGGACAGCGCCAGCGAACGGAAAAAAGCATGATAGCGATGATTCTGGTGCATCCGCATATCTTCTGGCTTAGCCTCGGCGGCCTGTTGTTGGCTGCGGAAATGCTCGGCGGTAACGGCTATTTGCTGTGGAGCGGCGTGGCGGCAGTGATTACCGGCTTAACCGTCTGGCTCTTACCGCTCGGCTGGGAATGGCAGGGCGTGCTGTTTGCGGCCTTAACGTTACTGGCGGCCTGGCTTTGGTGGCGCTGGCTGGCGCGTCGCGTGCGGGAACAAAAGCCGACCGACAGCCGCCTTAACCAACGCGGACAACAACTGGTAGGCCGCCGGTTTATGCTTGATGCCGCGTTAGTGAACGGACGGGGTCATATGCGTGTCGGCGACAGCTCGTGGCCGGTATGCGCTGACGAAGACCTGCGCGCAGGTACGCATGTCGAAGTGATCGCCGTGGAAGGCATCACCTTACGCATTCGTGCCGTTTAATCAACGTGGCTTTTGCGCCTTGTGATGACAGCAGCCGGAAAGATTATCAATAATCGGGCAGTCGGCGCTGTCATCGCCGGGACAACTCTCCGCCAGCGCCAGCAGTTGATCGCGCATTGATTGCAGCTCGCTGATATGGCGCTCGATCTCCGCGACCTTTTCCAGCGTCCGCTTTTTCACATCTGCGCTATGGCGTCGCGGATCGTTAAACAGATTGACCAGTTCGCCACACTCTTCCAGATTAAACCCCACCTGCCTCGCCTGTCGCAGCAACGTCAGCTCGTTTAAATGCTTCTGCGTGTAGGTGCGATAACCATTTTCGCTACGTAATGGCGGCGTCACCAGCCCTTTCTCTTCATAAAACCGAATGGCTTTGCTGGTTAAACCGGTTTTTTTCGCCACATCGCTAATATTCATATTTCCCCCTTGACCTTAACCTTGCTGGAAGGTTTAACCTTTATCACAGTGAGTCACTACGATTACTAAGGTCAATGAATTGATGACCAATCATAAAGGAGTTTTTACTATGTCTCAAACTATCGACCTGACCCTGGACGGTTTGTCCTGCGGTCATTGCGTTAAACGCGTGAAAGAAAGTCTTGAACAACGTCCGGATGTTGAGCTGGCGGACGTCACCGTAACCGAAGCGCACGTTACCGGTACCGCCAGTGCGGACGCGTTAATTGAAACCATCAAACAAGCCGGGTATGGCGCGACGTTAAGCCACCCAAAGGCTAAACCGCTGACAGAGTCATCAATCCCGTCGGAAGCACTGGCAGCGGTTCCTCATGAGCTTCCGGTAGCGACGGCCGATGAAGAAAGCCAACAGTTGCTGTTAAGCGGCATGAGCTGCGCCAGTTGTGTCACCCGCGTACAACATGCGCTACAAAGCGTACCGGGCGTCACGCAGGCACGGGTAAACCTGGCGGAACGCACTGCGCTGGTGATGGGCAGCGCGTCCGCCGCTGATTTAGTGCAGGCGGTGGAAAAAGCCGGCTACGGCGCAGAGGCGATTGAAGATGACATCAAACGCCGCGAGCGCCAGCAGGAAACCGCCATCGCCACCATGAAACGTTTTCGCTGGCAGGCCATCGTTGCCCTGGCGGTCGGTATACCGGTCATGGTCTGGGGGATGATCGGCGATAACATGATGGTGACCGGCGACAACCGCAGCCTGTGGCTGGCTATTGGCCTGATCACGCTTGCGGTGATGGTCTTTGCGGGCGGTCACTTTTACCGTAACGCGTGGAAAAGCCTGCTGAACGGCACGGCGACGATGGATACGCTGGTGGCGCTCGGCACCGGGGTCGCCTGGCTCTACTCCATGAGCGTCAACCTGTGGCCGCAGTGGTTCCCGATGGAAGCGCGGCACCTCTATTACGAAGCCAGCGCGATGATTATCGGTTTGATTAATCTCGGACACATGCTGGAAGCGCGCGCCCGTCAGCGTTCCTCAAAAGCGCTGGAAAAATTACTCGATCTCACCCCGCCCACCGCACGCGTCGTGACAGAAGACGGCGAAAAAAGCGTCCCGCTGGCGGACGTTCAGCCAGGGATGCTACTGCGGCTCACTACCGGCGATCGCGTGCCGGTGGATGGCGAAATTACCCAGGGCGAAGCGTGGCTTGATGAAGCCATGCTGACCGGCGAACCTATTCCGCAGCAAAAAGGCGAAGGCGACAGCGTTCATGCCGGCACCGTCGTCCAGGACGGCAGCGTCCTGTTCCGCGCCAGCGCGGTGGGCAGTCATACCACGCTGTCACGCATTATTCGCATGGTACGCCAGGCGCAGAGCAGTAAACCGGAAATTGGCCAACTGGCCGATAAAATCTCCGCGGTATTCGTTCCCGTCGTCGTGGCCATTGCGCTGTTCAGCGCCGCTATCTGGTATTTCTTCGGACCGGCGCCGCAAATTGTTTATACGCTGGTCATCGCCACCACCGTACTGATTATCGCCTGCCCTTGCGCATTAGGCCTGGCGACGCCAATGTCGATTATTTCCGGCGTAGGCCGCGCTGCCGAATTCGGCGTGCTGGTACGCGACGCCGATGCCCTGCAACGCGCCAGTACGTTGGATACCCTCGTTTTTGATAAAACCGGGACGCTGACGGAAGGCAAGCCGCAAGTGGTGGCGGTAAAAACCTTTAACGGCGTTGATGAAGCTCAGGCATTACGTCTGGCAGCCGCGCTCGAACAAGGCTCCAGCCACCCGCTGGCCCATGCGATTCTGGAAAAAGCCGGCGACGATAAACTGCCGCAGGTGAACGGTTTCAGAACTCTGCGCGGACTGGGCGTCAGCGGTGAAGCGGAAGGCCATCAACTGCTTCTGGGGAACCAGGCGTTGCTGAACGAACAGCACGTCGCCACGGATGATATGACGGCGGAAATCACCGCGCAGGCCTCGCAAGGCTCGACTCCGGTCCTGCTGGCGATTGACGGTAAAGCGGCGGCGTTACTGGCGGTACGCGATCCATTGCGCAGCGATAGTATTGCCGCGCTTGAACGCCTGCACAACGCCGGATACCGTCTGGTAATGCTCACCGGGGATAACCCAACGACGGCTAACGCGATTGCCAAAGAAGCGGGCATTGATGAAGTGATTGCGGGCGTTCTGCCGGATGGCAAAGCCGATGCGATTAAACGTCTGCAAAGCCAGGGTCGTCAGGTTGCGATGGTCGGCGATGGTATCAACGATGCGCCCGCGCTGGCGCAGGCGGACGTCGGTATCGCGATGGGCGGCGGCAGCGATGTGGCGATTGAAACCGCGGCGATTACGCTGATGCGCCATAGTCTGATGGGCGTGGCGGATGCGCTGGCCATTTCGCGCGCGACGTTGCGCAATATGAAGCAAAACCTGCTTGGCGCATTTATCTACAACAGCATTGGTATCCCGGTGGCCGCCGGTATTCTGTGGCCGTTTACCGGTACCTTGTTAAACCCGGTAGTAGCGGGCGCGGCAATGGCGCTGTCTTCCATTACCGTCGTAAGCAATGCCAACCGGCTATTGCGCTTTAAACCGAAAGCGTAAAAACGCTATATCAGGCAGCATCAGCTGCCTGATATATTATTAAGCCATCAGTAATTTACCGTATCAATATATAAAAATTTAACCGCACATCCTATAGAAAAATAAAAATCAACATTTTATAATGTTTTTTTGAATCATAAGGATGTGTTATTTATGTTTAGAAAAGCAGTTACGCTTCTTTTCCTGCTTTCTCCCGCCGTCAGTTATGCAGGGTTATTTGATTCCACTCCAGATTTAAAATGTGGCAACGATAATGCAGTCACGGCGGCAAAAGAATGGATTTACAATGAAGCATTAGGTCGTTTACAGCAAGACTATATTAAAGAGCCCTCCACGCTTTTCTTCGATATCCCCCAGACTCAATACGAGCAGCAACTCCGGGCTATTCCTGTTCAATTCAGTGATGTAATCACGCAGAACCCTCAAGCAGAAAATGCCAACCTACGAACTTGCTCGGCTACCGTCGCCATGGGTATTCCTCAGCCATTATTTAAATTAATGAAAGACTTACCAAATACTCTATTCTATATTTCACAAGGGGATGGACAGGTAATAAACAATACGGTGACCTGGAAACAGGTTAACTACAATATTCAGCTAGCAGACAACAACAAAGATATTGTTGTCACCTCTGTGCAAAAAACCGATAAATTGGCGCGATCTATTTATGTAATGGCAAGAATGACGGTATCTGGTGATAGCATTATAAAGAAAAAAAATAACTCACTGATTGAAATCGCAGCAAAGAAATTTGAGAGTAGAGATCGCGAGCTTAATCAGGTCTGGAAATCGCTACCCGCCTCTGCCCGAACGGCATTAAAACAAGAACAGCGAGTCTGGGTGACCAAAAAAGAGCAGCAGTGCGGCAAACTTAGCGATGCCAAATCCGAGGCCATACCTGCTGAGAAGCGCATCAGTATTTATAAATGCCAGCTTGAAATGACCATCGCCAGAACGGCCTATCTCGACGGCAGCGAATAACCCGACCGTTCGTTGACGTCCCGTCAGGGCGCATTGCGCCCTTTTCTCCAACGCGCTAGCATGAGCTTTTTCAAAGGGAGCGCGTATGGAGTTATTAAATCAACTTAAACGTTTATGGCGCGCGCTGCGTGGTACCCCAAATAGTTGGCCTGCTATCGATCTCTCCCTGCCCGGCGGTCGTCATCTGCATCTGGTTGGCAGTATTCATATGGGGACACGCGATATGGCTCCTCTTCCAGCAAAGCTGGTGAAAAAGCTACGCCAGGCCGACGCGCTGGTCGTTGAAGCGGATATTTCTGGTAACGAAACGCCATTCAGCAATCTCCCCAAATGCCCGCCGTTGGTCGAACGTCTCAGCGCCGGGCAGCTAAGCGCACTGGAAAAACGGGTCAGCGAGTTGGGTATGCCGCTGATCCATTTTGATAATCAACCTTTATGGCAGATAGCTATGGTGCTACAGGCCACGCAGGCGCAACGGCTGGGATTGCGCCCGGACTATGGCATTGATTATCAGCTATTACAGGCTGCCCGCGAAATGTCGCTGCCGGTGCAAGAGCTGGAAGGGGCGAAACACCAGCTCGAACTACTATGCGATCTGCCCGATGGCGGGATGGCGCTGCTCGACGACACGCTGACGCACTGGCACACCAACGCACGGCTTTTGCAGGTGATGATCGGCTGGTGGCTTGAACAGCCGCCGACCAGCGTCGGAGCTTCGCTTCCCAGAACGTTTAGCCAGCCGCTGTATGATGTACTGATGGTAAAACGCAATGAAGCCTGGCGCGACGCGCTGCTGGCACTGCCGCCGGGACGCTACGTGGTAGCCGTAGGGGCGCTACATCTGTACGGCGAAGGCAACCTACCGCAAATATTGAAATAAAAAAATGGCCAATATCGCTATTGGCCCGTCAAAGAGGAATTTCATCGTTATTATTATCCCGACGCTTTCGCTTCGGATCTTCAGATTGTCGCTCAAAGTTGCCGCAACTGCCAAGACCTAATGCACAAGATTATACTATTTTTTAGTCCGCTTTCGGGCGTATGCTGATGGCAAATCACGTCTGTAGTAAGAAGGAACGTTATGACACCCGCAGTTAAGTTACTCGAAAAAAACAAGATTCCGTTTAACATTCACACCTACGATCACGATCCGAATGAAACTAACTTTGGCGATGAAGTGGTGCGTAAGCTCGGGCTAAACGCCGATCAGGTGTATAAAACGCTTTTGGTTGCCGTGAATGGTGATATGAAGCAACTGGCCGTCGCCGTGACGCCTGTAGCCGGGCAGCTGGATTTGAAAAAAGTCGCCAAAGCTCTGGGCGCGAAAAAGGTCGATATGGCCGACCCGATGGTGGCGCAACGCACCACGGGATATCTGGTCGGCGGGATCAGTCCGCTGGGACAGAAGAAACGGCTGCCCACGCTGATTGACGCGCCTGCCCGCACGTTTGCCACTATTTATGTTTCCGGTGGTAAACGCGGGCTGGATATTGAGCTGGCGGCTGACGATTTGGCCGCCATACTGGGTGCTAAATTCGCTGATATCGCGCGTCGGGATTAAGCCTGCGTAAAATACATTGCCGGATAGCGGCGCAAACGCCTTATCCGGCCTACAGCATATATAATCCGTAGGCCTTAAGGCTGCGCGCCATCAGGCAGAAATGGCTATCCGTACCGCTACAGCCAGCTCACCTCGCCTTTTGGCGTAAACGCCGCCGCATCCAGCGGTGAATTCTGCTGAATAAACTCTTTCAGCACTTCCGCGTCAATAAACCCGGTATTCACGTATCCCGGTTTGTTATCGATGCGCGGATAACCATCGCCGCCCGTGGCGTTGAAACTCAGCGTCGCCATGCGATAGGTTTTAGCCGGATCAACAGGCTCGCCTTTGATTTTCAGATCGGTGAGCTTGCCCTCTTTGGCGACAAAGCTCACATTGGCGAACTGTGGATAGGCGCCGGAGTCCGGTTTCATCTGCGCTACGGCGGTGAGATAATCAACCACCTCTTTACCGCTCATATCGGCATACACCACAATGTTGCCGAATGGCTGTACCTTGAGCACGCTTTTATAGGTAATATCTCCCGCCTCAATCGAGTCGCGAATACCGCCGCCGCTCATCACGCCAAAATCGGCGCCGGTGCGCGCGATCTGCGCAGCCAGAATCACCCGTCCCATATTGGTCTGGACAAATCTGACCTTACTGCGATCGCCTTCAAGAAGGCCATTCACGCTACCAATTTTCACCTCCAGTTGCGCTTTACCTTTATTCTGGAACGGCGTTAATAACGAGAGCATTTGCGGATTTTCGGCGATTTCCGGCGTGTAAAGTACACGCTCGCTTTTCCCGTTATCCCAGGTCACTTTTTTCTTGAGATTTACCGGAATAAGCTGGTAGTTAACCATTTTCATCTCGCCGTTACGGAATTCGAAATCCGCGCGGCCCACATATTTACCCCACTCATGCGCCTGCACGATCCAGATGCCATTTTGCTTATCCGGCGCGCAGGGCGTTCCCGGTACGTAATTCACCTGTTTTTTATTTTCCGACGCCATGCATACCGGGTCTTGTGAGTGACCGCCCACAATCATCGCCAACGAACCGGCAGGCAGGCTACGCGCCATCTCAACGTCGCCCGGCGCGTTCGAACCGTGATCGCCGTTGTCATAATGTCCCATATGCGTGGTCGCGATAATCACGTCCGGTTTTTCATTCATATTAAGTTCCTGAATCACCACCTTTGCTTCTTCAGCAGGTTTACGAAACTCAATATCGGTGAAATATTCCGGGTTGCCTATTTTCGCCGTGTCATCGGTGGTTAAGCCGATTACCGCGATTTTTATATCCTGGCGTGTAAAAATAGCCCACGGCTTAAACAGACGCTCGCCGGTACTTTTTTGATAAATATTGGCGGAAAGAAAGGGAAACTTCGCCCACTTTTCCTGCTGGCGCAATACGGTGAGCGGATTATCAAATTCATGATTACCGACGGCCATAGCGTCGTAGCCAATCAGATTCATCCCGCGGAAATCGGGCTCCGCATCCTGGAGATCGGATTCCGGCACCCCGGTATTAATGTCGCCGCCGGATAACAACAGGACGCTTCCCCCCTCTTGCGCCACCTCTTTACGGATACTGTCCACCAGCGTTTTTTGCGCCGCCAGACCATATTCGCCATATTCGCTGCGCCAGAAGTGACCGTGGTGATCGTTGGTATGCAGGATAGTAATTTTATAGGTTTTATCTTTTTCGTAAGCCTGTGCAGGCTGAGTCGTCAGCGCGAACGCCGCCAGTAACGCCAGCGCCACACCCCGTTTCAAAAATTTCATCTTTCTCTCCCTGACTCAATATCAACCGCAGAAATTACCTTTCCTTGCAATAATAGACAAATATGTTTTCAGAATTGAGACTTCCTTCAAACACATTTCACAGGTATGTTAGGCAAGTAATAATTACACATCCTACTATCTCCAACATCGCATAAAATTTAAGTGACTTTCTATGGCCATGAGTGAACCAACCCAGCCGTTAGCCGGCGCGCCCGCAGCGGCCGCTAAAGCACGTACTTCGTTTGGTATTTTGGGCGCGATCAGTCTTTCCCATCTGCTGAACGATATGATCCAGTCGCTAATCTTAGCCATTTATCCCCTGTTGCAGGCGGAGTTCTCACTGACTTTCGTCCAGATAGGTTTGATCACCCTGACGTTCCAGCTCGCCTCATCGCTACTGCAACCGGTCGTCGGCTACTGGACGGATAAATATCCCATGCCGTGGTCGCTGCCTGTCGGCATGTGTTTTACCCTGAGCGGGCTGGTACTGCTGGCAATGGCGGGAAGTTTTGGCGGCGTATTGCTCGCTGCGGCGCTGGTGGGTACCGGCTCGTCCGTTTTTCACCCGGAATCGTCCCGCGTGGCGCGCATGGCCTCCGGCGGACGTCATGGTCTGGCGCAGTCTATCTTCCAGGTCGGCGGTAACTTCGGCAGTTCATTGGGCCCGCTGCTGGCCGCCGTGATTATCGCGCCCTATGGCAAAGGGAATGTCGCCTGGTTTGTGCTGGCCGCGCTGCTGGCGATCGTGGTGCTGGCGCAGATCAGCCGCTGGTATGCCGCCCAGCACCGGATAGCGAAAGGCAAGCCAAAAGCGATAATCGCTAACCCGCTGCCGCGCAATAAAGTCGTGCTGGCGGTCAGCGTGTTATTGCTACTCATTTTCTCGAAATATTTTTATATGGCGAGCATCAGTAGCTATTACACCTTTTATCTGATGCAAAAATTCGGATTATCAATACAAAACGCGCAGCTCCATCTGTTTGCCTTCCTGTTTGCGGTGGCTGCCGGGACGGTAATCGGCGGGCCGGTGGGCGATAAAATCGGCAGGAAATATGTGATTTGGGGCTCTATTCTCGGCGTCGCGCCGTTTACCCTTGTTTTACCCTACGCCACACTGTACTGGACGGGGATTTTAACGGTGATTATCGGCTTTATTCTCGCGTCGGCGTTTTCCGCCATTCTGGTGTATGCCCAGGAGCTGCTGCCAGGACGCATCGGTATGGTTTCCGGCCTGTTTTTCGGGTTTGCCTTCGGGATGGGAGGCCTGGGCGCAGCGGTGCTGGGGCTGATTGCCGACCATACCAGTATCTATTTAGTTTATAAAATCTGTGCTTTCCTGCCGCTTCTGGGGATACTGACCATATTCTTACCTGATAATCGACATAAAGCATGATTTTATGGCGGTTAAAGGTACGCTTTAACCGCCTGTACATCCTGATGCCATCTTGCTTTGTCCATCCCATACTTATCACTTTTACGTTCCGTGCTCTTTTTGCCTTCAGATCGTATCTTTTTATAAAACACAACCATTTTTTATAAACATCCTGATTGAAATTGTCATAAACTATTACCCGGAGTTTTGGAGTCCAGCAACCAAAGGAGACGGAATGCATCACGCTACCCCGCTTATCACCACCATTGTCGGCGGCCTTGTGCTCGCTTTTATTCTCGGCATGATTGCCAACAAATTGCGTATTTCTCCACTGGTGGGATATCTGTTAGCGGGCGTTCTGGCGGGACCTTTTACCCCGGGTTTTGTTGCGGATACCAAACTGGCGCCGGAGCTGGCGGAGCTCGGCGTGATTCTATTGATGTTCGGCGTCGGGCTGCATTTTTCGCTGAAGGATTTGATGGCGGTAAAGTCTATCGCCATTCCCGGCGCTGTCGCTCAGATAGCGGTGGCGACGCTGCTGGGTATGGCGCTTTCCGCCGTGCTGGGATGGTCATTAATGACCGGCATCGTTTTTGGGCTCTGTCTGTCTACCGCCAGTACCGTCGTCCTGCTGCGCGCGCTTGAGGAGCGACAACTCCTTGATAGCCAGCGCGGGCAAATCGCCATCGGCTGGCTGATTGTCGAAGATCTGGTGATGGTACTGACGCTGGTCTTGCTGCCCGCCGTTGCCGGCATGGTGGAAAAAGGCGATGTCGGCATAGCCTCGCTGGCAGTCGATATGGGGATAACCATTGGTAAAGTGGTGGCGTTTATCGCCATCATGATGCTGGTCGGACGCCGCCTGGTGCCGTGGATTATGGCCCGCAGCGCCGCCACCGGCTCGCGCGAATTATTTACCCTTTCCGTACTGGCGCTGGCGTTAGGCATTGCGTTTGGCGCGGTAGAACTGTTTGACGTCTCTTTTGCGCTGGGCGCGTTCTTCGCTGGAATGGTGCTTAATGAGTCAGAACTGAGTCACCGGGCGGCGCACGATACGTTGCCGCTGCGCGACGCCTTTGCCGTCCTGTTTTTTGTTTCCGTCGGCATGTTGTTCGATCCGTTAGTCTTGATCCAACAGCCGCTGGCGGTGCTGGCGACGCTTGCCATTATCGTCTTTGGCAAATCGATCGCTGCGTTTTTCCTGGTGCGTATGTTCGGCCACTCGCCGCGAACCGCGCTGACCATTGCCGCCAGCCTGGCGCAAATCGGCGAGTTCGCCTTTATTCTCGCCGGACTCGGCATGGCGCTCAATCTGCTGCCGCAAGCGGGACAGAACCTGGTGCTGGCAGGCGCTATTTTGTCGATTATGCTTAATCCCGTACTGTTTACCCTGCTGGAGAAGTATCTGGCGAAAACCGAAACGCTGGAAGAGCAAACTCTGGAAGAGGCTATCGAAGAAGAGAAGCAAATTCCGGTGGATATCTGTAATCATGCCCTGCTGGTGGGTTTTGGCCGCGTAGGCAGTCTGCTGGGAGAAAAATTACTGGCGGCGGGGATTCCGCTGGTGGTTATCGAAACGTCCCGTACCCGCGTGGATGAACTGCGCGAACGCGGGATTCGCGCCGTGCTGGGCAACGCCGCTAACGAAGAAATCATGAATCTGGCGCATCTGGACTGCGCCCGCTGGCTGTTATTGACCATCCCCAACGGTTACGAAGCCGGTGAGATTGTCGCCTCAGCGCGGGAAAAAAGTCCTGATATCGAGATAATCGCCCGCGCACACTATGATGATGAAGTGAAATATATTACCGAGCGGGGAGCCAATCAGGTAGTGATGGGCGAGCGAGAAATTGCCCGGGCGATGTTGGAACTGCTTGAAACGCCGCCCGCAGGTGAAGTCGTCGCCAGTTAAGGGTTTGCCGGGCGGCCCGATGCGCGCAGCGCCATCGGGCAAGCCAGATTAGCGATCCCAGTACGACTCTTCCAGGCTGTCCTCACGTTCCGGCAGCCCGCGTGTCAGACGCGGAGAATGCTGGTTCAGTACCTGATAACTGACACGGTTAGCATATTTACACACCTGCGCCAGCGACGAATAGGTCAGCCAGGTAAATTTGTGCTTACTGGAGTTCGGTACGTTGCTACGATGGTAACTGTTCGCCGTAATATCGTGCAGCAGCGCCGCCAGCGCGCCATCGCCCGCGCCGTTGGTGTTCATGATTTTTTCCGGCCCGCCCATATACGGCGCAATATGCGAATAAACGCGCAGCGGATTAATACAATCTTTATGGCGCATTGCCCGGCTAAATTCATACTGGTTAAATTCAGCAATAGCTCCCGGTAGCAGCGGATGCTGGGTTTTACGTTTTGCTTCCTCTTCGGTGAAGCCCGCCATATATAACCCTATCGGCCCGGCGGTGCATAACACCAGGTCGACCCAGTCCAGCGCCTTATCCGCCGCCAGCAGCGGGTCGTTTTCGCCGGTCAGCGCTTCCGCTTCTTCTTCATTCATTGCCAGAATCGAGACATTCTCTTTGAGAAACGCCTGCCACCACTGCGGATTATCGGCGATCACAAATTTGGTGCCCAGCGTCATGACAACCGGCACGTTATGCTTTTTCGCGTATTCGATCGCTTTCATCGTCGCGTCAGGCATCGGTTCGCCAGGCTTACAGCGCACCAGATATGAGGTCAACACCAGAGCGGAAGCGCCAGCGATCACCGCTTCCGGAATACTTTCCGCCCGTAGCTGATTCATATGGCCGGGGCTGATAGCGAAGGTACGCTCGCCGGATTCGCCAATCAGCGTGAAACAGCGGCCAATCGGGCCATCTACCGCTTGCAGATAATTCAGGTCGGTACGGCTGGAAGTATTACACAGGTAGCGATAAGCGTAGCTGCCAATCTCAATGTTGCTGCACATCACGCCCAGTAACACCGAACGGTCATCCGCCAGTACCGAGTAATTGTGCATCGTATTGCCTATGGTGCCGCCAGCAAACTGATGGGTGATCAGATTTTCCCGCGTTAGTTCCTGATACAGCTTCTCCGCCATCTCGTCTTCTATCACCAGAGAATGCCCGGCGCTTAATCCATAGCGTGTAATAAAATCGTCATCCACTTTCGCCTCAATATCCACCAACGTCTGGTCGATACCGACGACCCAGGAGGCGTTGGTTTCCTGTTCTGGCTGAATTTGTTGCAACAACGGGTCACGCGCATTGACGGGAAAATAGTGTTTGGATTTACGTTTACCGGGAAATTTCATGATTGTGCTTACGGATGAATAACGGAGCGCTGCATGGTAGCACATTCCCCCCGCTGCGCGCGACGGACGATGGCGTTTCAATATCGGACGACGAGATCGCAGTTTCTCCAGCCGCGTTTTTTACAATGGTTCACTTTCACAAGGAGCGTTTTATGAAGCCGGAAAATAAAATTCCCGTACTCACCCGACTGTCTGACGAAATGACAGCCGTCGTAAACTTCCAGCAACCAGGCCTTCCCCCCTGGCCTGCCGATGGCGATATTGAGACCCAGCGTCAGTATTATCTTCTTGAGCGCCGTTTCTGGAATGCCGACGCGCCGTCCATGACCACCCGCACCTGCGCCGTCCCTACGCCTTATGGCGATGTAACAACCCGGCTCTACTCGCCGCAGCCGACCAGTCAGGCCACCTTATACTATCTGCACGGCGGCGGATTTATCCTCGGTAATCTGGATACGCATGACCGGATAATGCGTCTGCTGGCGCGTTATACCGGCTGCACCGTGATCGGTATTGATTATTCGCTGTCGCCGCAAGCGCGTTATCCGCAGGCCATTGAAGAAACCGTCGCGGTATGCAGCTACTTCTCTCAACATGCCGATGAATACTCGCTCAACGTGGAGAAAATCGGTTTCGCCGGAGATTCCGCAGGCGCCATGCTGGCGCTTGCCAGCGCGCTCTGGTTACGTGATAAGCACATTCGCTGCGGTAACGTTATCGCGATTCTGTTGTGGTATGGGCTGTATGGGTTGCAGGATTCGGTAAGCCGCCGTCTGTTCGGCGGCGCATGGGACGGCCTGACGCGTGAAGATCTGGACATGTACGAAAAGGCCTATCTGCGTAACGATGAAGATCGGGAATCGCCCTGGTATTGTCTGTTTAATAACGATCTCACGCGCGATGTGCCGCCCTGCTTTATTGCCAGCGCGGAGTTTGATCCGCTCATTGATGACAGCCGCTTGCTGCACCAGACATTACAGGCGCACCAGCAGCCCTGCGAATACAAAATGTATCCCGGCACGCTGCACGCCTTTCTGCACTATTCGCGAATGATGACAATCGCCGACGATGCCTTGCAGGACGGCGCGCGATTCTTTATGGCGAGGATGAAGACGCCGCGTTAACGGTACGGCGCCGTGAGTTTCAGCATCATATCAATATGTTCCGGCGTCGCGTTCAGCGCCGGAATGTACGCATATTTTTTACCGCCCGCTTCAAGGAAAATCTCGCGGTTCTGTTCCGCTATCTCTTCCAGCGTCTCCAGACAATCCGCGGCAAATCCCGGACACATAACCTGAATATGGCCAGTCCCCTTTTCACCCAACATTTTTAGCGTTTCATCGGTGTACGGCGTCAGCCACGGTTCACGGCCAAAGCGCGACTGGAACGTCATCATTACCTTTTCCGGCGGCAGTCCCAATGCGGAAACCAGTTCGCGCGTGGTATCGCGACAGCGCTGCGGGTAGTCATCGCCTTCATCCGCATAACGTTGTGGAATGCCGTGATAGGAGAGCAGAAGCACATCCGGCTCGCCGTGTCTGGCGAACGACTCACGCGCGCTTTTCGCCAGCGCATCGATATAAGCGCTGTCATCTGCGTAATCGCGAATAAATGAGATACCGGGAATACGACGTTTACGCGCCAGTATCCGCCCCAGTTCGTCCCAGACTGCGCCCACCGTTGAGCAAGAGTATTGCGGGTACAACGGCAGCACGACGATATGGTCGACGTCGCTTGCTAACAGTTCATCGACAGCGCTTTCCAGCGAGGGCGAGCCGTAGCTCATCCCCAGCGCGACGGGCGTGTCTGGCAACCGCGCGGCCAGCGCCTGTTGCTGTTCGCGGCTATATACCATGAGCGGCGAACCGCCATCCATCCAGATAGATTGATAGAGTTTCGCGACGCGCGGCGAACGCAGCGGTAAAATAACGCCACGCAGCAGCGGCCACCACAGCAGACGAGGAGTATCCACCACGCGTCTGTCGCTTAAAAATTGTTTCAGGTAGCGCTTTACCGCTTCGGGAGTTGGGGCATCTGGCGTGCCAAGGTTAGCCAGCAGGATACCGGTTTTCGTCTGACGCATTGCCGCCTCTTATCTATTCAAATTGTTGATAATTGTAGCGGAAAAGTGATAAAGAAGAACTAATTGCTGCGAGAGGTAAGACGAGAATTCGCCGAATGGCGCTAACGATACCAGCAGGCCGGATAAGGCGTTCAGGCCGCCATCCGGCACCGATTGCCTGATGGCGCTACGCTTATCAGGCTTGCGGGATAATGGCAGGCCTGATAAGCGGTTCACTACGCGAAAAAATTAACCGAGGATTTTTTCCAGCGCTGCGCGCACGTCGGCAACGGCCTGCGTACCGTCAACTTTAGCGTATTTGGTGTTGCCCGCTTCCGCTTCTTTCTGGTAGTAGCCAATCAGCGGCGCGGTCATCTGATGATATTCCACCAGACGTTTGCGAACGGTCTCTTCCTGATCGTCTTTACGGGTCGTCAGATCTTCACCGGTGACGTCATCTTTGCCTTCTACTTTCGGCGGATTAAACTTAACGTGGTAAACGCGGCCAGAGGCGGCGTGTACGCGACGACCCACAATACGGTCAACGATCAGTTCGTCCGGTACGTCGAATTCCAGCACGTAATCCACCACAATACCCGCTTCTTTCATTGCGTCAGCCTGCGGGATCGTGCGCGGGAAACCGTCCAGCAGAAAACCGTTACGGCAGTCTTCCTGGGCGATACGCTCTTTAACCAGCGCAATCACCAGTTCATCGGTCACCAGTTTACCGGCGTCCATGATATCTTTCGCCTGTTTGCCCAACTCGGAGCCTGATTTCACTGCGGCGCGCAGCATATCGCCAGTGGAGATTTGCGGAATACCATATTTCTCCATGATGAACTGAGCCTGAGTTCCTTTACCCGCGCCCGGAGCGCCAAGCAGAATAATACGCATTACGAAAATCCCCTCAAAGGTTGTCGATATTTTTTAAAAAGCGCTAAACGATACCACCATCACGCATTTCGCTCAAGGAAGCCGCCTGATGCTGAAACGGTTAACGAAGAGAAATCCAGAAAAGAGAAGGTATTATAAAAAATGCCGGATGGCGCTGGCGCTTATCCGGCCTACAAACAGTACTCGCCCGTAGGCCGGATAAGATGCTTCGCGTCGCCATCCGGCAGTCACAAAACAGTACCCGTCCGTAGGCCGGATAAGACGCTTCGCGTCGCTATCCGGCAATCACAAAACAGTACCCGCCCGTAGGCCGGATAAGACGCTTCGCGTCGCCATCCGGCAGTCACAAAACAGTACCCGTCCGTAGGCCGGATAAAACGTTTCACGTCGCCATCCGGCAGTCACAAAACAGTACCCGTCCGTAGGCCGGATAAGACGCTTCGCGTCGCTATCCGGCAATCAGATGAGCGTTATCAGGACACCAGCAACTGGTTCATACGGCGGATAAACTGGTTCGGATCTTCCAGCGTACCGCGTTCAGCGAACAGCGCCTGATCCAGCAGCAGCTCGACCCACTCTTTAAACTGCGCTTCATCCTTGGTATCGGCAGTGCGTTTGACCAGCACATGATCCGGGTTGAGCTCAAAGATGTATTTCACTTCCGGCACGGACTGACCGGCCGCGGCGAACAGTTTCGCCATCTGGGTGCTCATTTCATCCGCATCGGTGGTGACAATCGCCGGCGTGTCGGTTAAACGGTGCGTCAGACGCACCTCTTTCACGCGATCGCCCAGCAGGGTTTTGACTCGCTCCACGAACGGCTCAAGCGCCTTTTCCGCTTCTTTCGCATTTTCGTCGACTTCATCCGCCAGTTTTTCGATGGACTCATCGGCTTTAGCGACCGACTGGAATGCTTTACCGTCAAACTCGGTCAGGTAGTTCATCATCCACTCGTCGATGCGATCGGAGAGCAGCAGCACTTCGATGCCTTTCTTACGCAGCAGTTCCAGGTGCGGGCTGTTTTTCGCCGCCGCATAGCTGTCTGCGGTGATGTAGTAGATTTTTTCCTGCCCTTCTTTCATCCGGGAGACGTAATCTTCCAGCGACACGGTCTGGGCGGAAGAGTCGGTATGGGTGGAGGCAAAGCGCAACAGTTTAGCGATCGCTTCCTGGTTGGCGTGATCTTCCGCCGGGCCTTCTTTCAGCACCAGACCGAACTGTTTCCAGAAGGTTTGGTATTTTTCCGCGTCGTCTTTCGCCAGTTTTTCCAACATTTGCAGAACGCGTTTGGTCAGAGCGCTACGCAGATTACGCGTTACCGTGCTGTCCTGCAGGATTTCACGGGAGACGTTCAACGGCAGGTCATTAGAATCAATCAGGCCGCGCACGAAACGCAGATAGTTCGGCATGAACTGCTCGGCATCGTCCATAATGAACACGCGCTGTACGTACAGCTTCAGACCATGTTTGTGATCGCGGTTCCACAGATCCCACGGCGCCTGCGACGGGATATACAGCAGGCTGGTGTACTCCTGCTTACCTTCCACGCGGTTGTGGCTCCAGGTCAGCGGATCGGTGAAATCATGCGCGATGTGCTTGTAAAACTCGTTGTACTCGTCGTCTTTAATTTCCGACTTGTTGCGGGTCCACAACGCCTGAGCCTTGTTGATTTTCTCCCAGGAAATCACGGTTTCGCCGTCTTTTTCTTCCCGTTTTTCAATCTCTACCGGCAATGCGATGTGATCGGAATATTTACTGATAATCGAGCGTACGCGCCAGTCATCGAGGAATTCATCTTCGCCTTCACGCAGGTGTAGGGTGATTTCCGTACCACGGTCATTTTTGGTGATATCGGCAACGGTGTATTCGCCTTCGCCTGCCGATTCCCAGAACACGCCATTTTCCGGCTTGTCGCCTGCCGCACGGGTACGTACGGTCACTTTATCGGCCACAATAAACGCGGAGTAGAAGCCTACGCCAAACTGACCGATGAGCTGGCTATCTTTCGCCTGATCGGACCCCATTGATTCGAGGAAAGATTTGGTGCCGGACTTGGCAATGGTGCCTAAGTGGTCAATCACCTCATCACGATTCATCCCCACGCCGTTATCGGCAATGGTCAACGTACGCTTATCTTTATCGAAAGAGACGCGCACACGCAGCTCGCCATCTCCTTCATACAGGTCCGGGTTTGACAGAGCGCGGAAACGCAGCTTGTCCGCCGCATCTGAGGCGTTAGAGATGAGTTCACGCAGGAAGATTTCTTTATTGGAATAAAGAGAATGGATCATCAGGTGCAGAAGCTGTTTAACTTCTGACTGAAAACCACGCGTTTCTTGTCCTTTCATGTGGATAGACCTCAACAATGCCATTTTTAATGGTAAAAATACGTTGAGGGTGAGATGGGGACAAGCGGGTGTGATTTCAAGCGGAGGCCGCGAATGCCGCCTCCGTTTGTTCAGAAAATAATCTTATGGCGTCCCGCCAGCGAGTGGGACAGCGTCGTACCGTCGACCATCTCCAGTTCGCCGCCAACCGGCACGCCGTGGGCGATACGACTGGCTTCGACGCCGGCCTCCGCGCACAGCTCGGCAATATAGTTCGCGGTAGCCTCCCCTTCAACCGTCGGGTTGGTCGCGAGGATCAGCTCACTAATTTTTTCTGACGCCAGCCGCTGTTCCAGACGATCGAGACCGATATCATCCGGCCCGATGCCGTCCAGCGGCGACAGGTGGCCCATCAGCACGAAATACCGCCCGGAAAATTGCCCGGTCTGCTCAATGGCGTAGATATCCGCAGGACTCTCCACCACGCAAATCTGGCCGTTTTCCTGACGCCGCGGGTTCGAGCAGATATTACAGACATCCTGCTCGGTAAAGGTGCGGCAGTCGGCGCAGTGGCCGATTTCCGACATCGCCCGGGTCAGCGCCTGCGCCAGGCGCATTCCGCCGCTGCGATCGCGCTGCAACAGGGTAAACGCCATCCGCTGCGCCGACTTAGGGCCGACGCCCGGAAGGCAGCGCAACGCTTCCATAAGCTGAGTTAACAGCGGACTGGTTTGCATCAGAATGGCATCTTAAAGCCTGGCGGCAGTTGCATACCGGAAGAGACGGAGGCCATCTTCTCTTTTTGCGTCTCTTCAATGCGGCGCGCCGCATCGTTAAAGGCCGCAGCGACCAGATCTTCCAGCATCTCTTTGTCATCTTCCAGCAGGCTTGGGTCAATTTCCACGCGGCGGCAGTTATGCGCGCCGTTGATGGTAACCTTCACCAGACCCGCGCCGGATTCGCCGGTCACTTCCAGCTGCGCAATCTCTTCCTGCATTTTCTGCATTTTTTCCTGCATCTGCTGGGCCTGCTTCATCAGATTGCCCAGACCGCCTTTTCCAAACATAAGCTCTCTCTCTTGATGGTTCACAATCGCAAGCCGGGCTTACGATCAAATGGGGCGGATACTCTCTTCATCCAGCTCGGCGTCGAAGAATCGACGCAGCGTCTGAATGTTATTATCCGCGATAATTGACTCACGCGCTTGCGCGAGTTTCTCTTCATAAATGGCCTGACGCCATTCCAGCGGCGTACGCACCGCGGGATTATCATCTTCAACGATGGTCAGTTCAACCGTCGTTCCCGTCAGATCGCTGAGCGCTTGCGCCAGCTTTTGCTGCGCGCCGCTGGAATTGAGGTGCCGCTGCGTCGAGCGCAGATGCAGACAAACCGCGTTGCCGTTCTGCTCCTTCCAGGCATTGAGCGCCACCTGCTCCACCAGCTTAGGCAAAGAAAGCTGGCTTACCTGCGCCGCCCACGGATCGCGCTCAATCGCTTCCGCCGCCAGTTTAGCCGCCAGCTCCGGCGTTTTTTCATGCTCCAGAGCTTTCTTAAGCGCTTTTGGCGTAGCCACCACTTCTTTGGTTTGTACTACCGGCGTGGTGGCCTTCCAGCGATAAGCCTCTTTCTTTACTGGCGCCGTTTCCAGCGCAGACGGCGCCGGGCGCGCCTGTACGCGCTCCGAAACCGAGGCCAGCCGCTCCAGCGCAGAGTTATTCACCGGCCGCGCGCGGGATGCGGCTGCCGGTTCACTCTTTTTTGTTTTGGTTACTCCCTGCGCGCGCTGTAGCTGATTGCGCGCCGCCAGCACCTGACTGGTAGACGCCGGCAGCGGCGCTGGCGATGTCTGCGGCGCGGGCGCCGACGGCTGCTGCACCTGCGGCGGCGTCATTACCGCCGTTGGGGCCACGGGCGCAAAAGACTGCCGCGGCGTTTCAGGCTCCGGCAAGGGCATACGCGGGTGAAACGCCAGCGCACGCAGTAACGTCATTTCAACGCCCATCCGCCGGTCCGGCGCCCAGGGCAATTCTTTGCGACCAATCAACAACGTCTGATAATAGAGCTGAAGATCGCCGGGAGGCACCGTCCGGGCAAGTTCGCGCATCCGTTGCTCGATAGCCGCCATATCGCTGCCTAACGCGGCAGGAGAAAGTTGCACCATCGCAATACGGTGCAGCAGGCTAAGCATTTCGACCAGCAGCGCTTCCCATTCAATACCGCGCGCCGCCGCCTCGTTGATAAGCGACATGACGCGTTCGCCGTTAGCGTCAACCACCGCCTCGACTAATGACAAAGCCTGGTCGTCGTCCAGCGTACCGAGCATGGCGCTTACCGCCTGCGTCGAAACCTGCCCGTCGCCGCTGGCGATCGCCTGGTCAGTCAGACTTAATGCATCGCGCAGGCTGCCGTCAGCCGCCCGTGATAACAACTGCAACGCGCGGGGTTCGTGAGCGATATGTTCCTCATTGAGAATATGCTCAAGCTGATGGCGAATCTGTTCAACATCCAGCGCTTTGAGATGAAACTGTAGGCAGCGCGACAAAATGGTCACCGGCAGCTTCTGCGGATCGGTGGTCGCCAGTAAAAATTTCACATGCGCTGGCGGCTCTTCAAGCGTTTTAAGTAGCGCATTAAAGCTGTGGCGCGACAGCATGTGGACTTCATCGATCAGATAGACTTTAAAGCGACCGCGCGCAGGCGCGTACTGGACGTTATCCAGCAGGTCGCGGGTGTCTTCGACTTTGGTACGCGATGCGGCGTCAATCTCAATGAGATCGACAAAACGCCCCTGCTCAATTTCCCGACAGTTATCGCAAACGCCGCACGGCGTCGCGGTAATACCGGTTTCGCAGTTCAGCCCCTTCGCCAGCAGTCGGGCGATAGAGGTTTTACCGACGCCGCGCGTGCCGGAAAAAAGATATGCGTGATGAATGCGCCCTAACGACAAGCCGTTCGCCAGTGCGGTCAGCACATGTTCCTGGCCGACGACGTCAGCAAAGGTTTGTGGGCGCCATTTTCTGGCTAAGACCTGATAACTCATTGGCAGGCTCTGAAACGCTGGAAGGTGGATTCATAGAAGGGTAATGCTAACACAACCTCGCCGATACAGCGAGGTTGTCTCTCTGGCTAAAATAGCAGTGCGGATAGCCTGAATCAATGCCCTGGAAACGGCACCAGGCTATAACAGGTAATCCCCTGCTTTTCCAGACGCTGCTCGCCGCCCAGATCGAACAAATTGATGATGAACGCCGCATCGGTGACTTTCCCGCCCAGACGACGGATCAGCTTCACGGTCGCCTCAATGGTGCCGCCAGTCGCCAGCAGATCGTCCACGACCAGCACGTTGTCGCCAGGTTTAATCGCGTCGACATGGATTTCCAGCTGATCGGTGCCGTACTCTAATTCATAGGTCTCGGCAATAGTTTCACGCGGTAATTTGCGCGGTTTACGTACCGGAACAAAACCAACGCCCAGCCCAAGCGCAACCGGCGCGCCAAACAGGAAGCCACGCGCTTCGGTGCCGACCACTTTGGTGATACCCGCATTTTTATAACGCTCAACCAACAGTTCAATACTGAGCGCGTAGGCTTTCGGGTCTTCCAGTAAGCTGGTGACATCACGGAAAAGAATGCCCGGTTTCGGGTAATCCTGAATGCTTTTGATGCTGTTTTTGAGAAACTCAAGCTGCTGTGCAGTCGCGGTCATGGATATATGCCTGCTAAGTACGGTGTTACTCACGGCGCAATACTTTTCGGTCAGGGGTAACGCTCGGTTACTCTTTGACCGCCTGCGCCTGTGCTCGAAAACGGTCGAATTTACTGGCTGTGAACGACAATTGCAACAGCGATTCGTGTGCTTCAGCGCTTTTGTTGCTTTTCATCAATCACCGGTATCCGCCACATAAAAATCAGCAGACAGGCCAAAATAACCAACAGCAGCACCCGCACCCACATCATATTCACCAGCCACAGCGATATACCAAAGGTCAGCAATATCAACGCGATCGCTCGCGGTTTCGCTCCCGGCGGCATGGCCCGATAGCGCTGCCAGTGGCGCAGATAACCGCCAAACCATGAGCGGTATAACAACCAGGCATGGAAACGCGGCGACGAGCGGGCGAAACACCAGGCCGCCAGTAAAATGAACGGCGTAGTCGGTAACAGGGGCAAAACCACGCCCAGTGTCCCTAATACTACCGCCAGCCAGCCAATGATGATTAAAATAGTACGTTGCATAATGCGAATCGTTATCAAACAGAAGGCTACTGTAGCACAGCCTGTCTTATTTTCATCGGGGTGTTGAATTGAAAACCGCTATGCTGTTACAGACGCTGGAAGAGAGGCTGGCGACGCTACGCCAACGCTGCGCGCCGCTGGCGCAACATGCGACGTTAAGCGCGCGCTTTGACCGACACCTTTTCCGTACCCGCAGTACTCTGTTGCAGGGATATCTGGAAGAGGCAGGCGCCAATCTCGTCGCGTTGCGTCAGGCGGTAAAACATGAGCAACTGCCGCAAGTCGCCTGGCTGGCGGAACATCTGGCTTCGCAACTGGAGGCGATATCGCGTGAAACCGCCGCCTGGTCGCTGCGCCAGTGGGACACCGCCGCGCCAGGGCTTGGCCGTTGGCAGCGCAGACGAATACAGCATCAGGAGTTTGAACGTCGACTACTGGCGATGACACAGGAGCGCAAAATTCGTCTGGCGCAGGCGACCGGCCTTGTCGAACAACAAACGCTGCAAAAGGAAGTCGAGATCTATGAAGGACGGCTGGCGCGTTGCCGACATGCGCTGGAGAAAATAGAAAACGTACTGGCGCGTTTAACCCGTTAATCCTGGAGAAAGTATGTCGCTTGAAAATGCCCCTGATGAAGTCAAACTGGCCGTGGATTTAATTGTGCTGCTTGAAGAGAATCGCTTACCGGCACGAACGGTGCTACGCGCGCTGGAAATAGTTATGCGTGATTATGAAAACAAGTTAAAAAGTACGGAAGACGACTCGCAAACAGAGTAATTGCCCCCTGGTTTGTCCTCGTTGTCGCTGACAAAGTGGTCGCCACAGTCAGGCAACAAGGGACGGGTCATGGAACGTCTACCCACCACACCGCACGATGCGGTATTTCGACAAATGCTGATGCAAAAAGAGGTCGCCCGCGACTTTCTGGCTATCCACTTGCCAGAAGCCTTTCTTGCAATCTGCGATCTGGATTCACTGAAGCTGGAGTCAGGGAGTTTTGTTGAAGACAATTTACGCAGCCGCTATTCAGATATTCTCTACTCTCTGCATACCCAACACGGCCCCGGGTATGTTTACGCGCTCATTGAACATCAGAGCAAATCAGACCGGCTGATGGCTTTTCGCCTGATGCGGTACGCCATTGCCGCCATGCAGCGTCATCTGGATGCCGGCCATGATACCTTGCCGCTGGTGGTGCCAATCCTCTTTTATCACGGTCCGGAAAGCCCGTGGCCCTATAGCCTTAACTGGCATAATATGTTTGTGAAACCGGATATGGCGAAGGCCTTATACAGCTGCGAATTTGCGCTGGTCGACCTGACGACAATGCCGGATAATCAGCTTTTGCAGCATCGGCGGATAGCGATGTTAGAGCTCCTGCAAAAACATATTCGTCAACGCGATTTAAGCGAACTGCTCGACCCCCTTATCACGCTTTTAACGCAGGATCATTTGACGGACACGCAGCTCAGTGTGTTGATCAACTATATGTTGAAAGCAGGAAACGCCGCAGAACCCGGGGCGCTAATTCGTCAACTGGCGCAGGGCGCGCCGCAGTATAAGGAACAACTGATGACAATAGCGGAATGGCTGGAAGAAAAAGGCCGAACGGAAGGGTTGCAAAAGGGCCTGCAAAAAGGCCTTGAGCAAGGGTTAGCACAAGGCCGAGAGGCCGAAGCGCGCGCTATTGCCCGCAAAATGCTTGCCAACGGGCTGGAACCCGGGCTCATCGCCAGCGTCACCGGCATTACGCCGGAAGAGCTTTCTACGCTTTCGCATTAGCGGCGCCGCGCGCACTCATAAAGCGCGCAGCCCACCGCCTTTTAGCTTGCCGTAGGCGCCAGATCGCCGCCGTTGAGATCGCGCTTCACTTCAGTGACTTCGTCGCCCTTCGCGTTATGCAGATGCACCTCAAGCTGGTTAAAGGCGATGTTGATATCATTTTCACGGCACAGTCGATCGATCGCGCGGTTCAGTTCATCCACCGTATGGCTACGATCGCGCAATTCACGCACGTACAGACGCAGTTCATGATCCAGCGTGCTGGCGCCAAAGGTGGTGAAGAATACGGCAGGTTCCGGATCGTGCATCACCTTCGGATGCTCCATCGCCGCCTGTAGCAGGACTCTTTTCACTTTTTCCAGATCCGAGCCATAGGCCACGCCAAGCCGGATAACCAGACGGGTCGTGGTATCGGAGAGGGACCAGTTAATCAGCCGCTCCGTTACGAACGCTTTGTTCGGAATGATCACTTCTTTACGATCAAAATCGGTAATAGTGGTGGCGCGAATACGAATCTTACTGACCGTGCCGGAATAGGTGCCGATCGTTACCGTATCGCCAATGCGTACCGGACGTTCGAAGAGGATGATTAAACCCGAGACAAAGTTACCGAAGATCTCCTGTAGCCCAAAACCGAGACCCACCGACAACGCCGCCGCCAGCCACTGGAGTTTATCCCACGAGACGCCGAGCGATCCGAATACTGTCATCGCGCCAACAGCGATAATGACGTAGTTAAGGATCGTGGTGATCGCATACGAAGCCCCCTGGCGCATATTCAGACGTGAAAGCACCAGCACTTCCAACAGGCCGGGTAAGTTGCGGATAAGCGCCCAGGCCACCATCGCGGCAATAATGGCGAATAGCAAGCTGCCCATCGTCACGCTTTTCACCACCGCAGCGCCAGCTTCGGAGCCGTTGTAGTGCCACAGCGTGATGCTATCAAGATAGCTGAATACGGTGATCAAATCGGACCAAATCGCCCAGAACATAACGCCGAACAGGGCAAGCATTAGCAGCATCGTGATACGTAATGTTTGCTGGTTAATCTGCTCCAGCGCGATGGCGGGTTCTTCCTGTGGCTCCGCGCCTTCCGCTCCCTCTTTTACCAGGTTCTGACGACGAGCCAGCGCGCGTCGCCAGGCAATCCGGCGCGCCGCTACGCTTAACCCGCGCAGCACCGTTTGATAAAGCAGGTTCCAGATAATGACCAGATAGACGGTTTCAATCCAGCGTCCCGCCAGGCGCAGCGTGGTATAGAAATAGCCGGTCGCCGTTAATACCATTAACGCCACCGGAATGATGGAAAGAATCGTCACGGTCACCAGTCGAATGCCGTGAGATTCTTTATCGCGCCAGCTTTCCCGGCACAGTGGCCACACCAGCAATGTTATGACCAGCAGATTGAGGAAAATAACCGCCTGTCCCAGCACGTCATCCATCAGATTCAGCGGCGACAACTCCGCCACCACAGACCAAAAGTGCAGCGGCAGCAATGCGAGGCTGATGCGTACAATCTGGCGACGCCAGTGGCTGGTCAACTGCGCCGGCATACCAAAATGGCGTATCGCCACGCCCTCTTTTTCCAGCACCTTCCAGCACAGCCCAAAGACCAGCCAGAACATTGCGAGCTTTTTACTAAAGGCCCAGAGCAGATCGCTGATATTTAGCTGCATGGTCAGCAGGATCAGTCCAAGCGCGAGGATAATCAGGCACACCGGCAGCGCGCGGATCAGATCGATCAGAATAGCTTTTGGCGTATTGAGCTGACTATCGTTACGCAGCGATCCCACGGCGGCGGCCAGCTTCTGTTGATACGCTTTTAACCATTTCAGACGCCAGCGGATTAAACCGGCGATGAGCAAGAGCGGCAACCCGGCCAAAAAAGCAATAAATACCGCGGGCCAGGCTTTTTGCCAGTTCACCGTGATTTTCATGGCGCTGAATTGCTCTTTTAACGTTTGGGGGAACGCTTTAAGCCAGTCCCAGTCCATAGGGCGGTTACTGTTCACCCAAAAAATCTGCTGCGTCAGAATGGCTTTCAGATTTTTCGAGACGCTCATCAACTGCTGCTGGTTAACTTGCAGGTTAATCGCCATCATCAGCTGGTTACCCAACTGTTTATTTAGCTGATCCAATAGCTCACGGCGCATCTCCACCACTTGAAGCAACGCATCATGAACTTCATCATTTACCTCGCTGGTATGCCCCTCCTCCAGCTTGTCGACAAAGGCATCGCTTTGGAATAAGGCATCACGCTGCTGGTTGATTTCAAACTGCTCCAGACGCAAATCCGCAATGCGGTTGGTCATATCTTCGAGTTCGTCGGCGGAGGGCAGGGTTTGCTGCTGTTGATAAAGAATACGCGACAGCAACAGGCTGCCTTTTAAGACGGCAATCTGTTCTTTGATATTTCTTTCCGACTGCAGCGCGCGATCGAGCCAGTTTTTCACTTTAATGTTTTGCTGCATCAACATATTGCCGTTTTCGGTCGCGACAATCAGACGCTGGCTGAGTTGATGGTTAATATCCAGTTCCTGTTTTACCAGCGGGTTCGCCTGGATACGCGCCGTTTCGTCCGGCGAAATGGCCTCCTGGGCCGTTTTTTCCGTTAGCGTAAGTCGTTTACTGTTGACCGCCTCCTGTAAAAGTTGAAGCTGATGTTCAAGGCGATTACTGTTGGCCGTCACGTAATCCCGCTGTTTTTGCAGGGTGTCCTGCAAAACGGTATTCCCTTCAAGACTCTTACGTTGCTGGTCGATCTGCGCATTAAGCAGCGCCTGTTGTGCCTGTAATAACACCTGTTGGCTGGGGCGAAGCGCGGCTTCGCCGACGTTATTGCCGTCCAGACGGTTACGGATTTGCTGTATTTGCTGTGAGGCGGTATACATGGCGTTTTGCACGCGCTCAGGCTGGGTCTGTAGCGAAACAAGCTGGCTGTTATAAGCGGCAAGATCGTTTTGCGAATTTTGCAAATCATCCAGTACCTGCGCCACGCGCAGCTCAAGCTGACGTAGCGAAAGCGCACTCAGCGTTTTTCGCATTTCATCATCATTATCGACGTCGCTCAGCGCATTCAACGCAGCCGTCGCCTGACGCATTTTTTCAGGCGCCTGCGCCACCTTCTGCCGTAGCTGTACGGTCTCCTCTTTCACCCGCTCGATTTTATCCAGCGTAGCTAACGTATCAATAAGGTCCTGCTGGACGAGCTTATCCTGGGCGGAGAGATCTTTTTGCTTATTCAGCGTATCCAGCTGGTTTTGTACATCCGCTTTTGACGGCAGGTCGCCATTCGTTTGCCCCCGGGCAAATGCCAGAGACTGACAGGACAGCAGGATAATAAGGACGCTAATTGTAATAAAAACAAAATGCTGTGAACGTTTATAAAGCTGCAACATAGTCATGAGAATGAAGTGTCTGAACCGGCAAGCAGACCGGAAATAATTGAGTCGCAAGAATATCACGCCTGTAACAAACAGAATAGCGACACAGAAAATGTCCAGGAGTTTTCCTGGAATATTATCAGGGGGCGCCGTTGAACGTCGACGCGCGCAGCGTCGGACACAATTGATACATCTCCAGCAGGATCGTGACGTAGGCGCGAGCTTCTTTTTTTAAATCAAACGATTGCGGAGCAAATAACCAGTTTTCCATGAGCCCTGAAATAAAGCTGCGCATCAGTATCGCCGCACGACGGGTCAGCAGATTTTCAGGCAGCATTTTAGCATTAATACAATGTTTTAACGTTTGTTCAATCCGATCATAACTTTCCAGACAAAGGCTACGTTGCGCCTGTTGAACCACAACCATTTCTCCGACAAACTCACATTTATGGAATATAATCTCCATCAATAAGCGGCGTCGTTCTTCTGTTACAGTAGCTTCAAGAATATGAACTAAAATTTCTCTTAATACAGATAGTGGATCGTCGGGGAATTTTGCCTGATACTCAATCTCAAGCTCACCAATATTGGATTCTGATAGCTCCCAGATCTCACTGAATAAATCCGACTTATTTTTGAAATGCCAATAGATTGCGCCGCGCGTCACGCCCGCAGCGTTCGCAATCTCCGCCAGCGAGGTTGCTGATACGCCTTGCTGCGAGAACAAACGCAGGGCCACATCCAGGATGTGTTGTCGTGTCTCCAGCGCTTGTTGTTTGGTTTTTCGTGCCATATGTCGGTGAATTTACAGGCGTTAGATTTACATACATTTATGGATGTATGTACCATAGCACGACGATAATATAAACGCAGCAATGGGTTTAAGGACCTTTGACCATTGACCAATTTGAAATCGGACACTCGAGGTTTACATATGAACAAAAACAGAGGGTTAACGCCTCTGGCGGTCGTTCTGATGCTCTCAGGCAGCTTAGCGCTAACAGGATGTGACGACAAACAGGACCAGCAAGGCGGCCAGCAGATGCCAGAAGTTGGAGTTGTCACACTAAAAACGGAACCACTGCAAATCACAACTGAACTTCCGGGTCGTACCGTTGCTTACCGTATCGCCGAAGTTCGCCCACAGGTAAGCGGCATTATCCTGAAGCGTAATTTCGTTGAGGGAAGTGATATCGAAGCGGGAGTCTCTCTCTATCAGATTGATCCTGCGACCTACCAGGCGACTTACGACAGCGCTAAGGGCGATTTGGCAAAAGCGCAGGCCGCCGCGAATATCGCTGAACTGACGGTGAAGCGTTATCAAAAGCTGCTGGGTACGCAGTACATCAGTAAGCAGGAATACGATCAGGCGCTGGCTGACGCGCAACAAGCGACTGCCGCCGTTGTCGCAGCAAAAGCCGCCGTTGAAACCGCACGTATCAACCTGGCGTATACCAAAGTCACCTCGCCGATTAGCGGTCGTATTGGTAAGTCGTCCGTAACGGAAGGCGCGCTGGTACAGAACGGTCAGGCGTCGGCGCTGGCGACAGTTCAGCAGCTGGACCCTATTTATGTCGATGTGACCCAGTCCAGCAATGATTTCCTGCGCCTGAAGCAGGAGCTGGCAAATGGTTCGCTGAAGCAGGAAAACGGCAAAGCGAAGGTCGATCTGGTGACCAGCGACGGTATCAAATTCCCGCAATCCGGTACGCTTGAATTCTCCGACGTGACCGTTGACCAAAGCACCGGGTCTATTACTTTGCGCGCCATCTTCCCTAACCCGGATCACACCTTATTGCCAGGAATGTTCGTTCGCGCACGTCTGCAGGAAGGGACAAAACCGACGGCATTACTGGTTCCACAACAGGGCGTTACCCGTACTCCACGCGGCGATGCCACGGTGCTGGTGGTTGGCGCTGATAACAAAGTGGAAACCCGCCAAATCGTCGCAAGCCAGGCGATCGGCGATAAGTGGCTGGTGACTGACGGGTTGAAAGCGGGCGACCGCGTAGTCGTCAGCGGGCTGCAAAAAGTACGTCCTGGCGCACAGGTTAAAGTGCAGGAAATTACCGCGGATAACAAACAGCAAGCCGCAAACGGTGATCAACCTGCTCAGCCCAGGTCTTAACTTAAACAGGAGCCGTTAAGACATGCCTAATTTCTTTATCGATCGCCCTATATTTGCGTGGGTGATCGCCATCATCATCATGTTGGCAGGGGGGCTCGCGATCCTCAAATTGCCGGTAGCGCAATATCCGACGATTGCGCCACCAGCAGTGACGATCTCCGCAACCTACCCTGGCGCTGATGCGAAAACGGTACAGGATACCGTCACGCAGGTTATCGAACAGAATATGAACGGTATCGATAACCTGATGTATATGTCCTCCAACAGTGACTCCACGGGGACCGTGCAGATCACGCTGACCTTTGAATCCGGCACCGATGCGGACATCGCGCAGGTTCAGGTTCAGAACAAGTTGCAACTGGCAATGCCGTTACTTCCCCAGGAAGTACAGCAACAGGGCGTGAGCGTTGAGAAGTCCTCAAGTAGCTTCCTGATGGTAGTGGGCGTCATTAACACCGACGGCACCATGACCCAGGAGGATATTTCGGATTACGTTGCCGCCAATATGAAAGATCCGATCAGCCGTACCTCTGGGGTGGGCGACGTCCAGCTGTTTGGTTCGCAGTATGCGATGCGTATCTGGATGAATCCGACAGAGCTGACCAAATACCAACTGACGCCGGTCGACGTGATTAACGCGATCAAAGCGCAGAACGCCCAGGTCGCGGCAGGTCAGCTCGGTGGTACGCCGCCGGTTAAAGGCCAGCAGCTTAACGCATCGATTATTGCCCAAACGCGTCTGACCTCAACGGATGAGTTTGGCAAAATCCTGCTGAAGGTGAATCAGGATGGCTCTCAGGTTCGTCTGCGGGATGTAGCGAAAATTGAGCTTGGCGGCGAAAACTACGACGTCATCGCGAAATTTAACAGTCAGCCAGCGTCAGGTCTTGGCATCAAACTGGCTACCGGCGCCAACGCGCTGGATACCGCTACCGCTATTCGCGCCGAACTGAAAAAAATGGAACCGTTCTTCCCGCCAGGGATGAAAATCGTCTACCCGTATGACACCACGCCGTTCGTGAAGATCTCTATTCATGAAGTGGTAAAAACGCTGGTCGAAGCGATTATCCTCGTGTTCCTGGTGATGTACCTGTTCCTGCAGAACTTCCGCGCGACGTTGATTCCGACTATTGCGGTTCCGGTGGTGTTGTTGGGAACCTTTGCCGTGCTTGCGGCATTCGGTTTCTCGATAAACACGCTGACGATGTTCGGGATGGTGCTCGCCATCGGCTTGCTGGTGGATGACGCCATCGTGGTGGTCGAGAACGTCGAACGTGTTATGACGGAAGAAGGCCTTCCGCCGAAGGAAGCGACGCGCAAATCCATGGGCCAGATTCAGGGCGCATTGGTGGGTATCGCGATGGTACTGTCGGCGGTATTTATTCCGATGGCCTTCTTTGGCGGCTCAACCGGGGCAATTTATCGTCAGTTCTCTATCACCATCGTATCGGCGATGGCGCTGTCGGTGCTGGTCGCGCTGATCCTGACGCCCGCGCTGTGCGCGACGATGCTCAAACCCGTCGCCAAAGGCGATCATGGCGAAGGGAAAAAAGGCTTTTTCGGCTGGTTTAACCGCCTGTTTGATAAGAGCACGCATCACTACACCGATAGCGTAGGCAATATTCTGCGCAGCACCGGGCGTTATCTGCTGCTCTATCTCATTATCGTCGTCGGTATGGCTTATCTGTTCGTTCGTCTGCCAAGCTCTTTCTTGCCAGATGAAGACCAGGGCGTATTCCTGACAATGGTCCAGCTCCCCGCCGGCGCGACGCAAGAGCGCACGCAAAAAGTGCTGGATGAGGTCACGGATTACTATCTGAACAAAGAGAAAGCCAACGTTGAATCGGTATTCGCCGTCAACGGCTTCGGTTTTGCAGGGCGCGGTCAGAATACCGGTATTGCATTCGTGTCGTTGAAAGACTGGGCCGATCGTCCAGGCGAAAAAAACAAGGTTGAAGCGATTACCCAGCGGGCAACCGCAGCGTTTTCACAAATTAAAGATGCGATGGTCTTCGCCTTTAACCTGCCGGCGATTGTTGAACTGGGCACCGCAACCGGGTTTGACTTCGAGTTGATTGACCAGGCGGGACTTGGTCATGAAAAACTCACCCAGGCGCGTAATCAGTTGTTCGGCGAGGTGGCGAAATATCCTGATCTGCTGGTCGGCGTTCGACCTAACGGCCTGGAAGATACGCCGCAGTTTAAAATCGATATCGACCAGGAAAAAGCTCAGGCGCTGGGCGTGTCTATTAGCGACATTAATACCACGCTGGGCGCAGCATGGGGCGGCAGCTATGTAAACGACTTTATCGATCGCGGTCGTGTGAAGAAAGTTTACGTGATGTCCGAAGCGAAATACCGCATGTTGCCGGATGATATTAACGACTGGTACGTTCGTGGTAGCGATGGTCAGATGGTGCCGTTCTCCGCATTCTCCTCTTCCCGCTGGGAATATGGTTCGCCACGTCTGGAACGCTATAACGGTCTGCCTTCGATGGAAATTCTGGGTCAGGCGGCGCCAGGCAAGAGTACTGGTGAAGCGATGGCGATGATGGAGGAACTGGCCAGCAAGCTGCCGTCAGGCATTGGGTATGACTGGACCGGGATGTCCTACCAGGAACGGTTGTCCGGCAACCAGGCCCCTGCCCTGTATGCTATCTCGCTGATCGTCGTCTTCCTGTGTCTGGCGGCATTGTATGAGAGCTGGTCTATCCCGTTCTCCGTAATGCTGGTTGTTCCGCTTGGGGTTATCGGCGCGCTGCTGGCTGCGACCTTCCGCGGACTGACTAACGACGTTTACTTTCAGGTGGGCCTGCTCACAACCATTGGGTTGTCGGCGAAGAACGCGATACTTATCGTCGAATTCGCCAAAGACTTAATGGATAAAGAAGGGAAAGGTCTGGTAGAAGCGACGCTGGAGGCCGTCCGGATGCGTTTGCGCCCGATTCTGATGACCTCGTTAGCGTTCATGCTGGGGGTTATGCCGCTGGTTATCAGTTCCGGCGCGGGTTCCGGCGCGCAGAATGCGGTAGGTACTGGCGTACTGGGCGGGATGGTAACGGCAACCGTACTGGCTATTTTCTTCGTACCGGTCTTCTTCGTGGTGGTACGCCGCCGCTTTAGCCGTAAAAGCGAAGATATTGAGCATAGTCATTCGACAGAACATCGCTGATTTGCTCACTGTTGATAAGGCCGCGCAAGCGGCCTTTTTTACACAAAAATCATAAAATACGCTTATTGTTAGATTGATTATTTTTTGCCATATTAATAAAAGGTATAATCCTTACTGCGTTAAAGGCTTTTCTTAGGAAAGTTGGCCATTTCTTAATTCAGCCATTAATTAAGAAATATTAAGAATATTCCTGGCTATTTTCTCCTGTCAGAGTCTATTGTTTTAGCCTGAAAAGCTAAAAAACGTTAACCCAATGATTACACAAACAATAAAACTGGTTCCTTTTTAGGCGACCGACGATCACTGTTAAAATTCGAAAAAGTATGGCAACACGCGGCTTTCACGCAATTGTAATTTTTCGTAATATGACGATGAAAAGTTTTTTAGAGTAGATTATAGTTAAATCATAAGGTGACGTGGGAAGTACCAGGTTAGTTAGTTGTATCCATCCCGAAGGTGTTCGGTTAGTTTAAGCCACTAAAAAGGGGATGCATTATGGACGAATACTCACCCAAAAGACATGATATAGCACAGCTTAAATTTCTTTGCGAAACCCTGTATCATGACTGTCTTGCAAACCTTGAAGAAAGCAACCATGGCTGGGTTAATGACCCGACCTCAGCAGTCAACCTGCAGCTCAATGAGCTGATAGAGCATATTGCAACTTTCGCGCTTAATTATAAAATTAAGTACAATGAAGACAATAAATTGATTGCGCAGATAGATGAATACCTGGACGACACCTTTATGTTGTTCAGCAGCTATGGTATTAATACGCAGGATTTGCAAAAATGGCGTAAATCGGGCAACCGCCTGTTCCGTTGTTTCGTCAACGCCACCAGGGCTAATCCTGTTAGTTTGTCTTGTTAAAAATTATTACAATCATAGGTAGAATTTATGTCTGATAAACCATTAACTAAAACTGATTATTTGATGCGTTTACGGCGCTGTCAGACAATTGACACTCTGGAGCGCGTCATTGAGAAAAATAAATATGAATTGTCCGACAATGAACTGGCTGTATTTTACTCAGCTGCGGATCACCGTCTTGCAGAATTGACGATGAACAAACTCTACGACAAGATCCCCTCTTCAGTATGGAAATTCATTCGTTAATCACGCTACATTACTTTTTAGAGAACACGCAGGTGTTATCTGCCTCCTCGTTCTGGCTAATAACACAACGGGCTATTATAGAACAGTGATATAGATCACATACCAATAGCAGGGAACGTTCCCTCTAATACTTTATTATTGCTTCTATTGCGATAATATCCACCAAGGGGAGCGCGCGATGAGTGACGAAAAACAAAAAATGATCGCTGGGGCACTGTATTGCCCGACCGATGAAACTTTATGCCAGGATCGACTGCGGGCGCGTCAACTCATCCATCAATACAATTATACTACGCCTGATGAAATAAATAAGCGTCAGGCGATTTTACGCGACCTGTTGGGTCGATGCGAAGACGCCTATATTGAACCTTCCTTTCGTTGCGACTACGGCTATAATATTTTTCTTGGTCACTCCTTTTACGCTAACTTCGACTGCGTCATGCTTGATGTTTGCCCAATTCATATTGGCGATAATTGTATGCTCGCGCCAGGGGTACATATCTATACCGCCACGCACCCGCTGGACGCCGTCGAACGCAACAGCGGCAGAGAATTAGGTAAACCCGTCACTATCGGAAATAACGTCTGGATAGGCGGACGAGCCGTCGTTAATCCTGGCGTAACCATCGGCGATAACGTCGTCGTCGCTTCAGGCGCTGTGGTGACAAAAAACGTACCGCCAGACGTCGTGGTAGGTGGAAACCCGGCGCGAATCATTAAAAAATTGTAGTTAAAATGATAACTGTTATGCTAATTCGTGGTTAATCTGTTACTTTTTTCACGTTACACCTCCCTTTAAAATGGGCTGTTACTACCCCCTATGTCGCAGAAATCATGAAGGCAAAAGATGACAGAGATACAGCGCCTGCTTAGCGAAACTATTGATGACTTAAACGTCCGTGAAAAACGCGATAACAGGCCGCGTTTTAGTATCAGTTTTATCCGCAAGCATCCTGGGTTATTTATCGCGATGTATGCAGCCTGGTTTGCGACGCTGGCGGTCATGCTGCAATCAGAAACGCTGGTGGGGTCAGTGTGGCTGTTAGTGGTGTTATTTATCGCATTTAATTGCTTCTTCTTTTTCGACATCGCCCCGCGTTATCACTATAACGACATCGATGTGCTGGACCTCCGGGTCTGTTACAACGGCGAATGGTACAACACCCGCTTTGTTCCCCCCACGCTCATTGAGACGATTCTTCAGTCTCCACAGGTGGATAATGAACATAAAGTCCAGCTGCAAAAAATGGTTGCCCGTAAGGGCGAACTTTCCTTCTACGATATTTTTACGCTGGCCCGCGCAGAAGCCAGCCGGTAATAAAAAAGTGCGCACCCTCCCTGGTACGCACTGCTTTCCCTGAACTGTTGGTTTTTTAACGTCTTTTTTTACGCCCCTGAACCGCCTTAAAACGCGGATTTGTTTTACAAATCACGTATAAGCGTCCTTTGCGTTTGACTATCTGGCAATCCGGATGCCGTTGTTTTGCATTGCGAAGTGAGTTTAACACCTGCATTTCATTTACCCCTTTTAGCGCCGATAAAATGACCAAAACGTTTCTGGAAGCGTGCGGCGCTACTTTCGCTATCAAACGTTTTCTGTCTACCGGTATAAAAAGGATGTGATTTTGATGACACATCAATAGTGACATACGGATATGTCACGCCGTCCAGTTCGATTTCACGTTCAGTTTTGATAGTTGATCCCACTTTCACATATTCATTTGCGCTGGTGTCGTGAAATACGACGGTGCGGTATACAGGATGAATATCAGGTTTCATTGCGCTCTCTCAATTATGTTATAACATAACAATAAAATACGCTATCAACGCTCCTTTTTCAACCGGTAAACATTCACGATCTCTTCCTGGCGGCAAAAGCAACGTGGCGTAACGCGTTAGTCTGGCCCCTGTATCTGTAAAATCGATAAAATAGCTTTATCATTCGAGGGCGCGATTTACGATCGGATATACTTTCTCTACGCTGTGTTTATAAGGACATCACTGTGACAACACGACATCTGGTCAGCCTGGTAACGGGAGTGCTTATCCTGTCTGTCCTTTTCCCGATAGGATTGAGCCTGTGGCTGGCGCACCGTCAAGTTGAAAAAAGGTTTAACGAAGAGCTGGATATCTTCTCGTCCCGGGTGGCGCTACGTACAGAAAGGGTCAGTGACCAGGCAAAAGCCGCGTTAACGCATATTGCCTCCTTTAAAGGCGAGCCCTGCAGCAGCGCCCATTTACTCGCCATGCGCCGCGTGTCTTATAGCTTTCGGTATGTCCAGGAAGTTCTGTATCTTAAAAATTCGATTCCCGTTTGCTCCTCACTTGAAAAAGAGAGCCATATTCCCGCGTTCCCTCCGCCCATGAAAATCACTCGCGATGGTTATCGCGCCTGGTTTACGGCGCAAAACGATCTGGGTATAAAACGCTATATGGCGGCACTCGGGAGCGACAGCTATATCGTGATGATCGACCCGGCGTCCTTTATCGATGTGATTCCGTTTGGCGCATGGCCGATTGACGTCGCTATTATTGGCCGGGAACGCAATACTGTGGTTGCCAGCAGCGGTAACCTTGACCCCGCTATTCTTCCGCTCATTCACCATGAGACGCCCCTGCGGCTGGAAAACCGAGGCATTCAGTATGCTATCCACCCCTTTCCGGAAATGGGCATTACTATCGTAAGCTGGGCACCGACCGCTCCGCTGGAAAGGAGCTGGTATCGACAAGCGTTTATCTGGCTACCGGCGGGCATCGTAACGGGTCTGCTGGCCGCGGCCTTTATTCTGCGTATTTTGCGTCGGCTACAGTCGCCCCGCCACCGTCTCCAGGATGCGATAGACAATCGCGAAATTAACGTTCACTATCAGCCTATTGTCTCCCTGAGCAGCGGAAAAATTGTCGGTGCCGAAGCCTTAGCTCGCTGGCAACAGGCGGACGGTACCTTCCTTTCGCCGGAAATTTTTATCGCGCTGGCTGAACAAACCGGGCTCACGGAGCCGCTAACCCGGCTAATCATCGAAACCGTTTTTGAAGACATGGGGAGTTGGTTAAAGTCCCATCCCGAACAACATATTTCAATCAATCTTGAGGCATCCGATCTGGCGTCGGAAACGTTGCCGACGCTGTTAAGCACGCTGCTGAACCGTAGCCAAATTTCTCCGTCGCAAATCACGCTTGAGTTAACGGAGCGCGAGTTCGCCGATCCGAAAACCAGCGCGCCCATTGTCGCCAGATACCGTAACGCGGGTCATTCCATTTATATTGATGACTTTGGCACCGGCTATTCCAGCCTCAGCTACTTACAAAATCTGGATGTGGATGTCCTTAAAATTGATAAATCTTTTGTCGATGCGCTGGAATATAAAAACGTCACGCCGCATATTATTGAAATGGCGAAAACGCTCAAACTTAAGATGGTCGCAGAAGGCATCGAAACGACCAGGCAAGAACAGTGGCTACGCCAGCATGGCGTACATTATGGTCAGGGCTGGTTATACAGTAAGCCCCTACCCGCTACGGCATTTATTCTTTGGGCGGAACAGCGGCTATAACGTCGCACAGCAGAAAAGAACAGTGTGGAGAGGCACAAATGGGTGGGGGCCCTGCCAGCTACATCCCGGCACACGCGTCATCTGCCTTGGCTGCTTCCTTCCGGACCTGACCTGGTAAACAGAGTAGCGTTGCGGGAGAACCAACAGAGCCCCCATTGAGAGCGTTGTGAACCAACGCGCAGGCGCATTATCACTGCTATATCGTGCAATTGCAACCCATCAGGCATCGGATGCTGGTTTCTTGCGCATCCGGGCTTTCCTCCCCCCTTATTCCAGATTATCCTGAAGCATTAACGCAGGATTATATTATGGATATTCAGGACACATTTCCTCAACGCGTCTGGCAAATCGTCGCTTCGATCCCGGAAGGATTTGTCACGACCTACGGTGATGTCGCCCGGCTTGCCGGTTCGCCTCGGGCGGCGCGTCAGGTCGGCGGAGTTTTAAAACGTCTGCCGGAAGGCAGCACTTTACCATGGCATCGGGTGGTGAACCGCCACGGCGCAATATCACTTACCGGGCCGGATCTACAACGGCAACGTCAGGCATTACTGGCGGAAGGCGTGGTGGTGTCGGGAAGCGGACAAATCGATTTACAACGCTATCGCTGGGTGTATTAACCCTCTCCGTAACGGAGAGGGTTGGCGCAGGATTAATACTGGGTAGGCGCAGGAACGGCAGAAGACGGATTGACCTGGGTCGGCGAAGTCGATGGAACCGTCGTCGTCGCACCGCCGCTGGCCTGCACAGGCACCGCCGTTTGCTGTACCGGTACCAGCGTCAGATCCGCTTTAGTACCGCCATTGTTAATCACCGGTTTCACGCTATCGGTAATAAATACCAGCTTATTGTCAACGGTGATGGCCGCGCTCAGGAGAATGCGCGCGTTAGGTTGAATATCTGATGGGTTAAACGGCAACACAAAACTGAAAGGCGCCTGTTTACCTTCGGTACGTACCGCTTTTTGCGACAGCACCTTAGACGGCGCATCAGCCAGCGAAGCATCTGAAAGCGTCACGGTCAGCACCGCATCTGGCGGCAGAGCGACCTTCTGGCGGATCCAGACGGTACCGGAAACATTGGGTTGCTGAATAGTAGACTGGTTAGCTGTAATCGACATGTTAGGGTTTGGCGCAGGCGTCTGGATATCAGCGCTTTTATCAGCGCAGGCCGCCAGAGATATCGCAACCGCTAAACCACTTACGATGTGCACGAGTTTCATTCAATTCTCCTTATCATCAATGCACCAGCAGGCCTTTCCCCCCGCCGGAAGAGTGGTTAACAGAAACATAACGTGATTAAGTGTGGCACATGTCACTCATTTTTGCCTGGAATTGGTCTGTTATTCAGACTTTTGTACCCATCGGACCACTTGCAAAATTGCGTTATACTCTGCCCTACCTCGCTTCGGCATCGTTGTCACCTGGAGAGTATGTATGAGTCAGACACTGAATAATTTGCTGACATTATTGAATCTGGAAAAAATTGAAGAAGGACTCTTTCGGGGCCAAAGTGAAGACTTAGGGCTGCGCCAGGTATTTGGCGGTCAGGTGGTGGGCCAGGCGCTCTATGCCGCCAAAGAAACGGTGCCGGAAGCGCGACTGGTGCATTCATTCCACAGTTATTTTCTGCGGCCAGGCGACAGCCAAAAACCCATTATCTATGACGTAGAAGTGCTGCGCGATGGGAATAGCTTCAGCGCCCGCCGCGTTGCCGCTATTCAGAACGGGAAACCCATCTTTTACATGACCGCCTCATTCCAGGCGCCGGAACCGGGTTTTGAACATCAAAAAACCATGCCGACGGTAGTCGGGCCGGAAGGACTACCGTCAGAAACGGAAATCGCGCAATCGCTGGCGCATTTACTGCCGCCGATTCTGAAAGAAAAGTTTCTCTGCGATCGCCCGCTGGAAATTCGTCCCGTCGAATTTCACAATCCGTTGAAAGGTCACGTCGCCGCGCCTGTGCGTCAGGTATGGATTCGCGCCAACGGCACCGTTCCGGATGACATTCGCGTCCATCAATATTTACTGGGATATGCCTCTGACCTGAATTTCCTTCCCGTCGCGCTTCAGCCTCACGGCATCGGTTTTCTGGAAAAGGGCATTCAGATCGCCACTATCGATCACTCTATGTGGTTCCATCGCCCGTTCAATTTTAATGAATGGCTACTTTATAGCGTGGAGAGCACTTCCGCCTCCAGCGCCCGGGGCTTTGTTCGCGGCGAGTTTTATACTCAGGATGGCGCGCTGGTCGCTTCAACCGTGCAGGAAGGGGTAATGCGTAATCACAATTAAAAAACATGCCGCTATGCGGCGTTAATGGCCTGATGACGCTGCGCTTATCCGGCCTACAGTAGACTGGGTAAGCGCAGCGCCATCAGGCATGTTGCGCAATCACGCGTTATACGCATTCTCGCCGTGACTGTTCACATCCAGCCCCTCGCGCTCCTGCTCTTCCGGTACACGCAGTCCAACAAAGATATCCGCCAGTTTGTAACCAACAAACGCGACAACGCCGGACCAGACGACCGTAATAGCAATACTTTCCAGCTGTACCATCACCTGATGTCCCATCGTAACGCCGTCGACAAAGCCAACGCCGCCCAGCGAACTGGCGGCAAAAACGCCGGTCAGGATACAGCCGACTATTCCGCAAACGCCGTGAACGCCAAATACGTCGCACGGATCATCTACCCGTAGCAGACGTTTAAGCATGGTGACTCCCCACAATCCCGCCAGACCCGCAATAACGCCGATAACCAGCGCGCCGCCAACGCCAACATAGCCACAGGCTGGCGTCACGCCGACCAGACCGGCAATCGCGCCGGAACAGGCTCCCAGCAGGGAAGGCTTACCGCGTAGCGTCCACTCGCCGATAATCCACCCCAGAATCGCGGCGGCGGTCGCCACCACGGTGTTCACAAAGGCCAGCGCTGCTATCTCGTTTGCGCTACCAGCAGAACCCGCGTTAAATCCAAACCAGCCGATATACAGAATCGCAGTACCGGTAAAGACCATCGGCAGGTTATGGGGTTTAAATGCTTCTTTCCCAAAGCCGACGCGTTTGCCAATTAAATAAGCCCCTACCAGCCCGGCGATAGCGGCGTTAATATGCACCACCGTACCACCGGCAAAATCCAGCGCGCCGTGAGCAGCCAGCAGGCCGCCGCCCCACACCATGTGCGCAATCGGGATATAAGAGAGCGTGAACCACACCACGACAAAAATCAGTACCGCCGAAAAACGAATACGCTCCGCCAGCGCGCCGACAATCAGCCCGACGGTAATACAGGCGAAAGATCCCTGAAACGCGACATGAATATACTGATAAATCGTACCCGTTACCGCCGTCAACGCGATATTCTTCAACATCGCTCCATCAGCATTACCGAAGAAATGATTCCCTTCGCCAAAAGCCAGCGAATAGCCGTACACCACCCATAAAATACAGACCAGCGCAAAGGTGACGGTCACTTGCGTTAACATTGACAGCACGTTCTTGGCGCGAATTAATCCGCCGTAAAACAGCGCGATACCCGGTATCGTCATGAACAGCACCAGCGCGGTGCAAATCATCATAAAAGCACTATCCGCTTTATCGGCAACCGCCGGCGCGGCTATCGTTAGCCCAGGCAGCAGCGCCAGTGAAGCCAGTGTGGTTTTTATCATCGCTATCTTCATTTTTTCATTTCCTGTTGCTGTGTGGCGGGTCTTACAGCGCTGCTTCGTCAGCTTCGCCGGTACGAATCCGAATAACGCGCATGAGCTCCGCGACGAAAATTTTGCCGTCGCCAATTTTTCCGGTGTAAGCCGCTTTACTGATGATATCGATCACCTCTTCCAGTTGGTCGTCGGCGATAGCCACATCAATTTTGACCTTCGGCAGGAAATTCACGCTGTACTCCGCGCCGCGATACAGTTCGGCGTGTCCTTTCTGACGGCCAAACCCTTTCACTTCGGTGACGGTCAGTCCCTGAATGCCAATGGAAGAAAGCGCCTCCCGCACGTCCTCCAGCTTGAACGGTTTGATAATTACGGTAACCAGCTTCATAGAACCCTCCAGTCAGAATTAGGTAACGGCTGCCGCCGCGCATGGACTCTTCAGAATGGATATTGCAAAGGATGTGCCAGAAGCTGGCGAGCGAGGAAAAGCGCGGTTAGCGGCGCGTCTTTATATTGACGCGCCCCAAAATCGAAGCAGGGAAAGAAAAACGCACCACGACGGTGCATGATGGGCGAGGTTTTGCCCTGTGGCGCCAAACCTTACGCCGCAGGGCCGGGTTCTTCGTGTACGCTGGCGGCTAACTCCTCGCCAACTAACTGTAATTGATACATTTGCCAGTAGCGCCCTTGCGCCGCCAGCAATTGTTGATGCGTCCCGCGCTCCACCGCCTGGCCGCGATGGAGAACCAGAATGGTATCCGCCTCCACGATTGTCGATAGACGATGGGCAATAACCACCAGCGTGGTGCGCTCGCGAATCGCCGCCAGCGCCTGCTGTATCGCCTGCTCAGTGCCGGAATCGATGCTGGCCGTCGCTTCATCAAGAATTAATATTTGCGGGGCGTCAACCAGCACGCGCGCCAGCGCCAATAGCTGTTTTTGCCCGACGGACAGCGTATTTCCCTGCTCGCCGAGATGCGTATGCAGCCCGTCGCTCAAGCCGCGCGCCAGATCTGCCAATTGTACCGTTTCCAGCGCCTGCCACACCTGCGCCTCGGAGACATCGCGCCCCAGCGTCACATTAGCCAGAAAGGTATCCGCCATCACTACCGGGTCCTGTTGAACCATCGCCACGCCCTGGCGTAAAACGCGATGATTAAGAGAGGAGATCTCTCGCCCATCCAGCCGAATTTCGCCTTGTGTCAGGGGGTAATACCCCATTAATAAGCTGGCGAGCGTGCTCTTCCCGCTGCCGGTGTGCCCCACCAGCGCCACAAAGCTACGGGACGGTACTGAGAGCGTAATGTCCTGTAAAACAAGATTATCGTCGCGGTAAGCAAACGACAGATGATCAATATCAATCGCCCCGCTTTGTAACGGCCTGTCGTCGCTGCCATAGCGCTGGCGCGGGCGATCCATCAGTTCAAAAACACGCTCTCCCGCCACAACCGCCTGCTGTAGCATGGATTGCTGGGTGGTCAGTTCAATGAGCGGCTCGTTCAGACGTGACAAATAGCTAATGAACGCATACAGCACTCCGACCTCAATCGTGCCGGCAGACGTAAAGCTGAAAAGCATCAACAGACCGCACAAAATGAGCGCGGAAAAGAGGCTAAGCAGCGGACGCAATAAAAAGCCGTCTAAGCGCAGCGTCTGCATCCGCGCCATGTAGTGCGAGCGGCTGGCCTCGCCCATGCGTTCGCCGAAGCGCGCCTGCTGGCGAAACTGCTGAATTACGCTCATCCCGTTGATGATTTCGTTAAAGCCGTCGTTAATATCCGCCAGATATGCCCGCACGCGGCGTACAATCGGCGTGCTGTAGCGCTGATAAATGATCATCACGGTCAATACCGCCGGAAAAATCAAAATCGCCACCAGCGCCATCCGCCAGTCAAGGCTGAACATGGCGACCAGCATGGCGCCGATCAACGCCGCGCTACGTAATACCGTCGCGACGACCGTGACGTACAGATCGCGGATGACTTCCGTATCGTTGGTCACGCGTGAAATTAATTGTCCGACAGGCTGCGTGTCGAAGGCGCTTAGCGGCTGACGCAAGGCGGCATCCATGACGTCCGTGCGCAAGGACTGAACCACGCCAACGGCCGCCCGGTTAAATAATAAAGACTGGGCGTAATGGAGACCCGCCGCCAGAAACTGTAGCCCCACATAGGCGGCCGCCAGCCCCGCGACCTTGCCCAACGGTAAATGGTGGCGGGCCACCATGTTATCAATGAAATAGCTGATCAGCAGCGGACCGCTAACCTCCGCCGCTGCCGCAATCCACAGCATCATCACCGCGACAGAGAGCGGTTTTCGCCATGGCGAGCCATACGCCAGCAACCGTTTCAGCGTCGGCCATAGCTGTCCAAAACTACGCATTCGCCGCCTCCTCGCCGCGTTCCGGCGCGTCATCCAGAGCGGCCTCCAGTTGCTGATAGCGATACATATCGCGATACCAGCCAATCTGCTGCGCCAGTTGATCGTGATCGCCGCGCTGAACAACATGACCATGTTGCATAACGATAATTTCATTGGCGTCGGTCAGCGCGGATAAACGATGCGCGCTGATGATGACCGTACGCCCTTCGCCCCACTGGCGCAAATTATGCAAAATCTGATGCTCCGTGCGGCCATCTACTGCAGAAAGCGCATCATCGAGAAGCAGAATTTCCGCATTTAACAGTAGCGCTCTGGCAATCGAGATACGCTGTTTTTGCCCTCCCGATAACATGACGCCACGTTCACCTACCTGCGTGTCGTAGCCCTGAGGCAAGCGGAGAATATCCTCATGTACGCTGGCTAAACGCGCCACCTGTTCAATCTCCTCCTGAGTCGCCTCCGGGCGTCCGAGCGCAATATTATTGGCAATAGAGTCCGAGAACAAAAACGGCGTCTGACTGACAACCGCCAGTCGGCTACGCCAGCTATCCAGTTGCAGATGCGTCAACGGCATGTCATGGAATCGGATCTCTCCCTGCGTCACATCAAAATGGCGCTGGATAAGCGACAATATTGTGCTTTTCCCCGCGCCGGTCGGACCGCATATCCCCAGCATCTGACCCGGTTTAAGACGAAAGTTCACATTCTCCAGCGCCGGATGCGTCGTTTGCGGATAGCAAAACTCACGAATGGCCGCCGTCAGTTCGCCACGCCCCGCCGGGACCGGCTCTTCGCCATCCTTAACTACCGGCGCTTCCGCCAGCATGGCGCGGATGCGGCTGTATGCGGCGCTACCCCGCTCCACGATATTAAACATCCAGGCCAGCGCCAGCATCGGCCAAATCATCAACCCCAGATACATCATAAAGCTGGTGAGTTCGCCCAGCGTCAGGCTGCCGTTAACCACCATCCAGCTTCCGCCGCTAATCGCGAGCAGGTTCGCCATGCCAATGGCGATGTAAATGGTTGGATCAAAACGCGCGTCAATACGCGCCACGCGCATATTTTTCTTGCCGGTATCTTCGGCATCCGCCGCAAACAGCGAAGACTGGCGATCCTCCAGACCAAACGCTTTGATCATGCGGATGCTGGTCAGACTCTCCTGCGTGCGATCGTTCAGGCTGGAGAAGGCGGCCTGCGCCAGTTTGAAATAATCATGCAGCCGATCGCCGTAACGTTTGATCATCAGCGCCATAATCGGCATTGGCAACAGCGCTAATAGCGTTAGCTGCCAGCTAATTTGCGTCGACATGACAATCAGTACCGCGCAGCCCATTACCAGCGAGTCAACCAGCGTCAGAACGCCCTCGCCCGCCGCAAATACGACGCGATCCACATCATTCGTCGCGCGCGCGATAAGATCGCCCGTCCGATGGCGCTGATAAAATTCAGGATGCTGACGACTCAGCTGGCGATAATAATCCTCACGCAGTTCGACGGCTAATTGATAAGAAGCGCCAAATAGCAGCACGCGCCAGACATAGCGCAACAAATAGACCACTACGGCGATCAGGGCAATGGTGCCAATCCACATCGCTATTCGGCCTGGAGTAAAATGCTGTGCGGTTACGCCATCCACGACAATCCCCACCACTTTGGGCGGGATCAGCTGAAGCATCGCAATAAGCATAAGCAGGGCCACCGCGCCAAGATAGCGACGCCATTCCCGGCGAAAGTACCAGCTTAATTGAGCAAATAATCGCACGCGTTATTTCCTGATATGATTTCCGGCAATACCGGGAGAATTATTCAATGGGCAGAGAGGTGGTGTACTTAATCTGTTCCATCGCAAAACTGGAGGTGACGTCTGACAGTCCTGGGACGCTATTGACCAGACGTTTATAGAAGTCGTCATACCGCTTCATGTCGGCCACCTGAACTCGCATCAGATAGTCGTATTCCCCCGCCATTCGCCAGAAGCCAAGCACTTCCGGCATCTCAGAGACGACGGTCACGAACCGACAGTACCATTCACTGCTGTGGTGCTGCGTTTTTATCAACACAAAAGCGGTTAATCCCAGACCCAGTTTTTCCGGGTCCAGCAGCGCGACCCTGCCAAGCAGGATACCGTCATCTTCCAGGCGTTTAAGCCGCTTCCAGCAAGGCGTTGTCGTCAGATTAACGGCATCCGCCAGCGCCTGCAAAGAGAGGGTACAATCCTGCTGCAATAAGCAAAGCAGCTTACGGTCAATTTTATCTAACATACCCACTCCATAGAGAATATTTTTCTCCTTACATTGTAATTTAAAGGTCAAATAGCAACAATTTTTTCCGTACTTTTCGCTACTCTTGGCACAAAATGATAAATGGATATTAATGATGAGTAGCAATTGGGTTAAAAATGCCATTAATGAAATTAACGCTGACCACCAGCGCTCGGCGGATACGCATCTTATTCGTTTGCCCCTGTCGGCATTTCCAGGTATCCAGCTTTACCTGAAAGATGAAAGCACGCATCCCACCGGTAGCCTCAAGCATCGCCTGGCGCGCTCGCTGTTCCTTTATGGGCTGTGCAATGGCTGGATTAAAGAAGGCACTCCGATTATTGAAGCGTCATCAGGCTCAACGGCGATTTCCGAAGCCTGGTTCGCGCGTTTACTGGGACTGCCGTTCATCGCCGTCATGCCCGCCTGTACCGCAAAACGTAAAATCGAACAGATTCAATTTTACGGCGGCCACTGTCATTTTGTGGAGAGCGCCTGCGAAATTTATGCCGCCTCCGAGCGGCTGGCGCATGAACTGAACGGTCACTATATGGACCAGTTTACCTACGCAGAACGAGCTACCGACTGGCGGGGCAACAATAATATTGCCGACAGTATTTTCCGCCAGATGCGCAACGAACCCCATCCGGTACCGCGATTTATCGTCATGAGCGCCGGAACAGGCGGAACCTCTGCGACGATTGGGCGCTATATTCGCTGCCAGGGCTATGATACTCAGCTCATGGTGGTGGATCCGGAAAATTCCGTCTTTTTACCTTACTGGCAGGATCGCGACGCTTCATTACGCAGCCCGGTGGGCAGTAAAATTGAAGGAATTGGTCGTCCGCGAGTAGAGCCTTCTTTTATTCCGGATGTCGTGGATGAGATGCTGCGCGTGCCGGACGCCGCCAGCGTTGCCACCGCACACTGGCTGGAAACGCAGCTAGGCCGTAAAGTCGGCGCCTCTACCGGCACGAATATGTGGGGAGCGCTGCAGCTTGCGGCCCGGATGCGCGAGGCTGGAGAAACCGGCGCTATCGTGACGTTATTGTGCGATAGCGGCGATCGCTATCTGGATACCTATTACCATCCGGCCTGGGTTAGCGACCATATCGGCGATTTGACGCCGTGGTCAGCGGCCATCGCAAAATTACTTACCGGCGACTAGAAACCAAAAAAAAGCCAGACTGAATGTCTGGCTTGCTGGAAGAGATCTCTCATTCGGGGGAATAAGGTAGATGCGGATTGTCCAGCCAATGCGTCAAAAAGTGTGATACCGCTTGATTACCACAATGTCCGATAACCGAAAGGTGTGGCAGCGCGGCGATAAGCTGCGGCATGGCATTGCCCATAATGAGCCCCCGCCCGACGCTGCCCAGCATTTCCCGATCGTTCATCGCGTCGCCAAACGCCATGCAATCTGCCAGTGAAAGCCCTAAATGGTTGCTCAATACCGCCAGCGCCGATCCTTTATTGCACCCCAGCGGTAGCACTTCCAGGCAGTCGACGGCAGAGAAACAGAGGTGCGCGCGTTCTTCCAGCGCCTCATTGAGCTGAATGCGCAAACGGATCAGATCGTCATGATCGCCGCAAAAACAGATCTTCGTCACCTGATGGGCCGGAATACTTTTTATATCGATAACCTGATAACGAAAGCCGCTGTAGACGTGCGCCTGGAGTAGCGCGGGGATCTCCTGGCCTGTAAACCAGCCGTTGTCATTAAACACATGCATACTGGCTCGGGTATCCCAGGCATGGTGCATCACCGTATCGGCAACCTGAGGATCGAGATCCTGACGATGCAGCACGTCGCCTTCCAGCGAGTGAATTCGCGTCCCGTTACCGGTAATAAGATAAGCATCCAGTGAAAGCGTCCCCAGAATATGCCGCATCTCCAGCACATGACGACCCGTAGCGAATGTCAGGGTGATATCGCGTTCGCGCAGACGCGACAGCGTGGCGATCGTTTCTCTACCCAAATGGTGATCGGGCATTAATAACGTGCCATCCATATCAAATGCTGCCAGACGGGCCATCTCTTTCTCCACACTGTGACGCGGTTAACTTGTTGTTCAGTATTACCTGAGATATACGGAAGTAATAGTGAACAGATAAAAGGAAGTGTTCCGGGTTTCTATGAGGCTACTGAATCGGCTTAATCAATATCAACGCCTCTGGCAGCCTTCCGCCGGGGAAACGCAACATGTCACCGTTAGCGAACTGGCCGAACGCTGTTTTTGTAGCGAGCGCCATCTGCGAACGCTGCTGCGTCAGGCCCAGCAGGCGGGTTGGCTAAGATGGGAGGCGCAGTCCGGGCGCGGGAAACGTGGACGGCTCCAGTTTCTGGTCACGCCGGAATCGCTCCGCACCGCCATGATGGAACAGGCGCTGGAAAAAGGGCAGCAGCTCAACGTACTGGAACTGGCGCAGCTGGCGCCGGGCGAGTTACGGGCGATGCTCCAGCCTTTTATGGGCGGTCAATGGCAAAACGATACGCCGACATTGCGTATTCCCTACTATCGTCCGCTTGATCCGCTGCAGCCGGGTTTCCTGCCAGGACGCGCGGAACAGCATCTCGCAGGGCAAGTTTTTTCCGGGTTAACGCGCTTCGACCACGATAGCCAATATCCTTGCGGGGATTTGGCGCATCACTGGAAGGTTTCCGCCGACGGTTTACGCTGGGATTTTTATATTCGCTCCACGCTGCACTGGCATAATGGCGATGCGGTGGATACCGCGCAGCTACACGAACGTCTGGAAAGGCTGCTTACCCTACCGGCGCTAAGCAAATTGTTTATTAGCGTCGCACGGATCGAAGTAACGCATCCTCAGTGCCTGACATTTCTCCTTCACCGACCTGATTACTGGCTGGCGCATCGTCTGGCGAGCTATTGTAGCGGTCTGGCGCATCCTGACCTGCCGCTTATCGGCACTGGTCCTTTTCGCCTGGCGTTGTTCACACCGGAACTGGTGCGTCTGGAAAGTCATGACCATTATCACCTCAGCCATCCGCTGCTGAAAGCGATTGAATTCTGGATCACCCCGCAACTGTTTGCCCAGGATCTGGGCACCAGTTGCCGCCATCCGGTGCAGATTGCCATCGGCAAACCGGAAGAGCTGGCGACGCTGAGTCAGGTAAGTAGTGGTATCAGTCTTGGCTTTTGTTATTTAACCCTCAAAAAGGGCTCACGGCTCAACGTACAGCAGGCGCGGCGTCTGATATATATTATCCATCATACTTCGCTGCTGAAAACCTTGCCGGTAGATGAGAACTTGATTATGCCAAGTCAGGAGCTGCTACCCGGCTGGACAATCCCGCAATGGCAGGACGTTGATGAAACGCCATTGCCGAAAAAACTTACCCTGGCGTACCACCTTCCCGTAGAGCTGCATACGATGGCGGAACAGCTTCGACATTACCTGGCGACGCTCGGCTGTGAGTTAACGTTGATTTTTCATAATGCCAAAAACTGGGATAACTGCCCTGCGTTGGCGCAAGCGGATCTGATGATGGGCGACAGGCTGATCGGCGAAGCGCCGGAATATACGCTGGAGCAGTGGCTACGTTGCGATCAGATCTGGCCGCATGTCCTGGACGCGCCTGCGTTTTCCCATCTGCAGGCTACGCTTGACGCTCTGCAAATTCAGCCCAATGAAAAAGATCGCCGCGCCGCGCTACAACAAGTTTTTGCCAACCTGATGGATGACGCCACACTTACGCCGCTGTTTAATTATCACTATCGCATCAGCGCCCCACCGGGCGTTAACGGCGTTCGACTCACCCCTCGCGGCTGGTTTGAATTTAGCGAAGCCTGGCTTCCGCCGCCTTCGCCGTGAAGAAGCTGGTCGGGATTATCCGTACGCGTTACCATATTGGCTTTCGTCATTGATCAGGATAACTATGAAACGCGCCGTTGTTGTATTTAGTGGAGGTCAGGACTCCACCACTTGTCTGGCGCAAGCGCGGCATCAGTATGATGAAGTGCATTGTGTCACGTTTGATTATGGTCAGCGTCACCGCGCAGAGATTGATGTCGCGCGCGCACTGGCGTTAAAACTTGGCGCACGCGCGCATAAAGTGCTGGATGTCACTTTGCTGAACGAACTGGCGGTCAGCAGCCTGACGCGGGATAGCATTCCGGTGCCGGACTATGAACCGAACGCTGACGGTATCCCCAATACTTTCGTACCGGGACGCAATATTCTCTTTCTGACGCTGGCGGCGATTTACGCTTATCAGGTCAAAGCCGAAGCGGTGATCACTGGCGTTTGCGAGACCGATTTTTCCGGCTATCCAGACTGTCGCGATGAGTTCGTCAAAGCGCTGAATCACGCGGTGAATCTGGGCATGGCCAAAGATATCCGTTTCGAAACGCCCTTAATGTGGATTGATAAAGCTGAAACCTGGGCGCTGGCCGATTATTGGGGCCAACTGGATTTGGTTCGCGAAGAGACGCTGACCTGCTATAACGGCATTAAAGGCGATGGCTGTGGTCATTGCGCGGCCTGTAATCTGCGCGCTAACGGCCTGAATCATTATCTGTCGAATAAAGCGGCGGTGATGGCGGCGATGAAGCAAAAAACCGGGTTAAGGTGATTGTTTTGCCGGATGGCGGCGCACGCGCCTTATCCGGCCTGGCGATATGCACCATGGTCAATATCGCCAGGCCGGACAAGTTCAACGCCATCAGACAGCGAGGCGTTATTGCACCATCTGTTCCAGCTTTTCACGCAATTCGCCTTCCAGCGGCAGCGCTTTTTGCGTTTTTAAATCAATACAAACAAACGTGATGAGCGCATCGGCCACCACCTGCCCTTCTGGCTCCAGCGTAATCGTCTGGCTTAATACGCCGCTTTTACCGTTAAGCTGTTGTACCTGGCTGGTCACGGTCAGTAGATCGCTCAATACCGCCGGACGACGGTAATTTATATTGATGTTTACCACCACAAAGGCAATATTGCGGGCCGTCATCCACTGAAAGCTGTCGCTGTTTTCCAGCCCATCCCAACGGGCCTCTTCCAGAAACTCCAGATAGCGGGCATTATTAACATGTTGATAAACATCAAGATGATATCCACGAACTTTGATTTGTGTTTGCATAGCGCAATAACCTTACGTTGTTGTTATAAGTAAACGACAAGTACAGAGGTCATAACTGGTATGACCTCTACAGTCTGGCAAATTTTGGCCACTGTGCAAGTGATTACAATGTTAAAACTGCCAGATTACGCTCCACCAGCGCGCTTCCCATTCCCGGCACCTGCTTTAAATCATCCACCGTTTTAAAAGGACCATACTCCTCCCGATAGCTCACAATAGCCTGCGCTTTTTTCAGCCCAACGCCGTTCATCACCCGCGCCAGATCCTCCGCAGACGCGGTATTAATGCTCACCCTGGTACCTTCATCATCGCTGGCTTTAGCAGGTAATGCCGCTTTGGCGGAGGATGAAGAAGGCGTATCCGCTTTTGTTTCCACCGCTGCATTTTTTGCGACAGGCGTCGCCGCCAGCGCGCTATGGGCCATGCCCGCGCAGGTTAAAGAAAGCGTAATAAGCAGTGCTTTAATTCCGTGTTTCATACTGTTTTCTCCTTGTTTGTTAACAGTGCAGCCACGATAGCGGGGCGGAGAAAAACGAACAAACGGCAATTCTCAGAAATGGAAAAGGCCGCGAAAGCGGCCTTTGTGGGATACAACGTTTTGCAATTTTTTGCGAAGCGCCTCGACGATTACTGCTGTTCCAGAGCGTCGCCGATTTTGATTTTCGCCTCTTTACGCAGATTGCTCATCAGCGCCTCAAAGACAATTTGCGCATTGTTCTGCGTGATGCCCTGCACCATCGCTTTTTTCTGCGCTTCCGGCATGGCGCCCGCTTTCACCTCGTCAAACGCCAGCAGAACGACGTTACCCTGCATATCGTTCGCCACGCCATAAACTGGCTTATCTTTCGTCGGAAGGCTTAACGCAAAGGCCGCCTGACTCACCGGATCCTGACTGGTACGACTTAACGTTTTAGGCTCGCCAAAACTCAGACCCGCCGCTTTCATCGCTTCCGCGCCTTTGCCCGCTTTCAGCTCGACCAGCAGTTTTTCCGCATCCAGCTTCGCCTGTTGTTCCGCTTTGTTATGCTTCACCAGGGCAGTGACCTGTTCTTTCACTTCTGCCAACGGCTTCACGGCTTCAGGTTTATGTTCGCTCACGCGCACAACAAAAGCCCGGTCGCCATCTACGGTGATAATGTCTGAATTCGGCCCCGGCGTACCGTTTTCGCCTACCAGACCGCCATTAAAGATAGCATCGGCTACCGGTTTGAAGTTCAGCTCTTCCGGTAAGGTGTCACGGCTAAACCAGCCGGTTTCAACCGCTTTTACGCCAGCGACCTGTTCAGCGCCTGCTAACGACTCATTGTCGTTGCTTGCCGCATCGCTCACCTTCTGCTGCAACGCATAGTAAGCATCCAGCGCTTTTTCTTGTTTCACTTTCGCGGCAATGTCATCGCGAACCTCGCTTAACGGTTTCACTTTGGCAGGCTGAATATCATCCAGACGCGCCACCAGAAAACCGACAGACGACTTAATCACGCCAGATATCTGTCCTTTTTCTTTTAATCCGGCGTTTTTCAGTTCCGGCACCGTGGCAGACTCTTCCAGCCAGCCCATATCGCCGCCATTACGCGCAGAGATGATATCGGTAGATTTCTCCTTCGCCAGCGTAGCGAAATCTTCGCCCTTGTTCAGCGCATCCAGTACCGCTTTCGCATCATCTTCCGTTTTGGTCTGAATAATGCTGTAACGAATGCGCTCCGGCTGAGTAAACTGATTTACATGCTGGTCATAATAGGCCTGAATATCCGCATCGCTGACCGGCGCCTGCATCGTCGCGGCATCCAGCTTGATATAGCTTACGCGGAACTGTTCCGGCGTCATAAAGCGGACTTTATTCTGATCGTAGTAGCTGGACACTTCCTGATCGGTCACCTGCTGCTTCGCCGCCAGCGCGTTGACATCAATAACGGCTTCACGCACCACGCGCTGTTGAGAGACTAATGCCGCCAGTTCGTCGGTTTCCCCTTTCAGCATAAAATCAGTACCGGCCACGCCGTTGATCAGTTGCTGAGTGGTAAGCTGGTTACGCAGCGCCTGAGCGTACTGATCGGCGGTCATTCCCATCTGATTCACAATCGCGTTATAGCGGTTGTTGTCAAACTTACCGTCCACCTGAAAAGCGGGAGTGGCGAAAATCGCCTGCTTGACCTGCTCATCGCTGATGCCCAGTTTCAGTTCGCGGGAATATTGATCCAACAGCGCTTCATCTATCAGACGATTCAGCACCTGCTGGCGCAGGCTTTTCATATAACCTTCGTTGGCCGCCAGTTCAGAATACCTGTCGCCCAACTGCTGCTGCATACGGTTACGTTCGTTATTAAACGCATTCTCAAACTGTGCCCGGCTGATTTCCTGGCCATTCACTTTTGCGGCGTAGTTATTGCTTCCGCCAATCAGGTAACCACTAACGCCGGTCAAAATGAACGACACGATAATGATAACGAAAATAATCTTGAGCACGAGACTGTTTGCAGCCGTGCGTAAGCTGTCCATCATGGTGTAACCACACTCCGCTGTAGGTGACTTTACACTTTATCTTTCAGGCGGCTTCTCTGCTGGCAACCGAGTGATTCGCTCAGTAGCCGCGTCGACGCAACCTGAATGATTTGCGTATAGAGACTTCACGCGCATCGCATTTTCTGAACGCGGCGCACAAAAGCCTATTGTGACAAGAAACGAGGGCAATTGTCAGCCCGCAACGCACAGAAAGTCCCGAATCGCCAATAAAAAAGGCACATCAGTTGATGCGCCCTTGTACTTTGTCACATCCCCCGAGGGGATCACGCTTAGTTTACCGCGTCTTTCAGCGCTTTACCTGCACGGAAACTCGGCACTTTGGCAGCGGCGATGGTGATCTCTTTACCTGTTTGCGGGTTGCGACCAGTACGGGCAGCACGCTCTTTAACAGCAAAAGTACCAAAGCCTACCAGTGCAACGTCATCCCCTTCTTTCAGAGATTCGGTAACAGAAGCAATAATCGCATCTAACGCACGTCCAGCCGCAGCCTTAGAGATATCAGCCCCTGCAGCAATTTTTTCGATCAGTTGAGATTTATTCACTCTTCTCTTCCTCTTTATAATTTATATCGCACCTGAATCCTTCGAAGTACGACCGCGCAGCAGTTATATCAGGCCTGCCACGCCCTTACAACACCCGTTAATGGTGGCAGACCCAATCAACCATCTAAATTAGCTATACAAAAAAAGGCTGGCAAGTCCGAAATAGCCTGCCAGCCCTGTTTTTATTAGCGCTATTTGCGCGAGGTCACTATTTTGCGGTTACAACCTGCATTCCAGACGGTTCGTTTTGCAGAGCAAGCGTCAGAACTTCCTCAATGCGCTTCACAGGATGAATATCCAGATCGGCAATCACGTTGTCCGGAATCTCCTCCAGGTCACGTTTATTTTCGAATGGAATTAAGACCGTTTTAATCCCGCCGCGATGCGCCGCCAACAATTTTTCTTTCAGGCCGCCGATCGGCAACACCTGACCACGCAGCGTGATCTCACCGGTCATTGCCACATCTGCGCGCACCGGATTACCGGTCAGGCAGGAAACCAGCGCGGTACACATCGCGATACCGGCACTTGGACCGTCTTTCGGCGTTGCGCCTTCCGGCACGTGAACGTGGATATCGCGTTTTTCGTAAAAGTCCGGATTAATACCCAGTTTTTCCGCGCGCGCGCGCACCACGGTCAGCGCCGCCTGAATAGATTCCTGCATCACTTCACCGAGCGAGCCGGTGTAGGTCAACTTGCCTTTGCCCGGTACGCAGGCGGTTTCGATGGTCAACAGATCGCCGCCCACTTCCGTCCACGCCAGGCCCGTCACCTGACCTACGCGGTTTTCGCTATCCGCGCGGCCATAATCAAAGCGCTGCACACCGAGGTAGTCGTGCAGATTATCGCCGTTAATTTCGATATGTTTTAACGACTTATCGAGCAACAGTTGTTTAACCGCTTTGCGGCACAGTTTGGAGATTTCACGCTCCAGACTACGCACGCCCGCTTCACGCGTGTAATAGCGAATAATACCGATAATCGCGCTATCGTCGACCGTCAGTTCGCCTTTCTTCAGCGCGTTACGCTCGATCTGCTTCGGCAGCAGGTGACGTTTAGCAATATTCAGCTTCTCGTCTTCGGTATAACCGGACAGACGGATCACTTCCATACGATCCAGCAGCGGCGCCGGAATGTTCATGGAGTTGGAAGTGGCGACAAACATCACATCGCTGAGATCGTAATCCACTTCCAGGTAATGATCGCTGAACGCCACGTTCTGCTCCGGATCCAGCACTTCCAGCAGTGCGGAAGCCGGATCGCCGCGCATGTCAGAAGACATTTTGTCGATCTCATCGAGCAGGAACAGTGGGTTTTTAACCCCCACTTTGGCCATTTTTTGGATCAGTTTACCCGGCATAGAGCCAATGTAAGTCCGGCGATGACCGCGGATTTCCGCTTCATCACGCACGCCGCCCAGCGCCATACGGATGTATTTACGCCCTGTTGCTTTAGCGATGGACTGGCCCAACGAGGTTTTACCTACCCCCGGCGGCCCCACCAGACACAGGATCGGCCCCTTGATTTTATTTACACGGCTTTGAACCGCGAGATACTCAAGGATGCGGTCTTTCACGCGCTCCAGACCATAATGGTCAGTATCGAGGATTTCCTGCGCCTGACGCAGGTCTTTTTTGACCTTGCTACGCGCATTCCACGGCACCTGCACCATCCAGTCGATGTAGCCGCGCACCACGGTCGCTTCCGCCGACATCGGAGACATCATTTTCAGCTTCTGCAGTTCCGCTTCCGCTTTCTCTTTCGCCTCTTTCGGCATTTTCGCCGCGTCGATCTTACGCTTCAGCGCTTCGTTTTCGTCCGGCGCGTCGTCCATCTCGCCAAGCTCTTTCTGAATCGCTTTCATTTGCTCGTTCAGATAGTACTCGCGCTGGGATTTCTCCATCTGCTTTTTCACGCGGTTGCGAATGCGTTTCTCAACCTGCAGCAGATCAATTTCAGATTCCATCATCGCCATCAGATACTCCAGACGTTCGTTAACGTCGGACATCTCCAGTACGGACTGTTTATCCGCCAGTTTCAGCGGCATATGCGCGGCGATGGTGTCAGCCAGACGTGCAGGGTCGTCAATGCTATTGAGTGACGTCAGCACTTCCGGCGGAATTTTTTTGTTCAGCTTGATGTAGCCTTCGAACTGGCTGATAGCGGTACGCACCAGCACTTCTTGTTCTCGCTCATCAATGGCTGGCGAATCAAGGTACTCCGCCTTCGCGGAGAAATGTTCGCCGTTGTCAGACAGCGCGGAAATACGCGCGCGCTGTAACCCCTCGACCAGCACTTTTACGGTGCCGTCAGGCAGTTTCAACATCTGCAAAATAGAGGCCACGGTCCCGACGGTGAAAAGATCGTTTACACCCGGCTCATCCGTTGATGCTTCCTTCTGGGCGACCAGCATGATTTTTTTATCATGGTCCATAGCCGCTTCCAGACAACGGATAGATTTTTCCCGCCCTACAAATAAGGGTATGACCATGTGCGGATAAACCACCACATCGCGCAACGGCAATACGGGGATTTCAATGCGTTCAGAACGCTCAGGATTCATAGAGCTCTCTCTTAGTTTAGTGTCCGCCAGGTAATCAGATAGTATAGCTGTGCTCCATACCACCTATAACATGTACGTCAGTATATGGGGATGTTTCCCACACATTCAACGGCGTGTTTACAGGAAAAACGAAAGGGGAGATAAAATCCCCCCTTTTTTGGCTAACTGATTGTATGAATGTTTAATTATTCGCCAGAAGCCTGCGCTTCCGGTTTGCCGTAAATCAGCAACGGCTTACTCTGACCGGCAATTACGGACTCGTCGATCACCACTTTTTCGACGTCTTCCATAGATGGCAAATCGTACATGGTATCCAGCAGCGCCGCTTCGACGATAGAACGCAGACCACGGGCACCGGTTTTACGCGCCATTGCTTTCCTGGCGATAGCGTCCAGCGCTTCGTCACGGAATTCCAGATCGACGCCTTCCAGGTTAAACAGCGCCTGATACTGCTTGGTCAGCGCATTTTTCGGCTCTTTCAGGATTTGAATCAGCGCTTCTTCGCTGAGTTCGTTCAGCGTCGCTACCACTGGCAGACGACCGATAAACTCAGGAATCAGACCAAATTTGATCAAATCTTCCGGTTCAACCTGCGACAACAGCTCGCCTTCGCTGGCTTTGTCGGACTTCGCTTTCACCGTCGCGCCAAAACCAATGCCGGAGCCGGTTTCAACACGGTTAGCGATCACTTTATCCAGACCGGCAAACGCGCCGCCGCAGATAAACAGAATCTTAGAGGTATCTACCTGTAAGAACTCCTGCTGCGGATGTTTGCGACCGCCCTGCGGTGGAACCGCGGCGACAGTGCCTTCGATCAGTTTCAGCAACGCCTGCTGTACGCCTTCGCCGGAAACATCGCGGGTAATGGACGGATTGTCTGATTTACGCGAAATCTTATCGATTTCATCAATGTAGACAATCCCACGCTGCGCTTTTTGCACGTCGTAGTCGCATTTCTGCAACAGTTTCTGAATGATATTCTCGACGTCTTCCCCCACGTAACCCGCTTCGGTCAGCGTGGTCGCATCCGCCATAGTGAACGGCACATCCAGCAAGCGCGCCAGCGTTTCCGCCAGCAGCGTTTTACCGGAACCGGTCGGTCCAATCAGCAGAATGTTGCTTTTGCCTAACTCGACGCCATTGCTGGTATCGCCGTTACGCAGACGCTTGTAGTGGTTATAGACCGCCACCGCCAGCACTTTTTTCGCCTGCTCCTGGCCGATAACGTAATCGTCCAGGTGGGTACGAATTTCATGCGGCGTCGGCAGCGCACTACGTTCACGGTGCGGAGCAACTTCTTTAATTTCTTCGCGAATAATGTCGTTACATAAATCGACGCATTCGTCGCAGATATACACGGATGGACCGGCAATCAGCTTGCGCACTTCATGCTGGCTTTTGCCGCAAAAAGAGCAGTACAACAATTTGCCCGAGCCATCTTTGCGTTTATCTGTCATGAGTCAAAACCTCTTCTTTGTTCTTTGTGCCGCACACGACGACGCAAATGCCATTCTCAGGCGCAAGCCGCTAATCAGCGTTGTGCCGCCCTTCATTAGTATATACACAAAATCATTCGAGCTACATCAAGGCGGCAACTCGGCGACTCCGCAGGCGCTTACATAAGTAAGTCACTGGGAGGCGCGCTAACAGCCAACACCGAGGTAGCGTGAAGGATGAAGTGTATAGCGGCACACTTGCGTCCAGGGCATCAATTACGATGGGTCAAAATTGAGTCAACCAAACCGTACTCTACCGCTTCAGGCGCGGAGAGGAAGCGATCGCGCTCAGTATCACGTTCAATCTGCTCAAGAGATTGACCCGTATGATGCGCCATAAGTTCATTCATGCGCCCTTTTACTTTCAAAATTTCGCGGGCGTGAATTTCAATATCCGTCGCCTGGCCCTGGTAGCCGCCCAGCGGCTGGTGGATCATGACGCGAGAGTTCGGCAAGCAGAAACGTTTGCCTTTCGCCCCGGCAGTCAGCAGAAACGCCCCCATAGAGGCCGCCTGTCCCATACAAATGGTGCTGACGTCTGGCTTAATAAACTGCATGGTGTCATAGATGGACATCCCCGCAGTAATTACGCCGCCAGGAGAATTAATGTACAGATAGATATCTTTTTCCGGGTTTTCCGCTTCCAGGAACAGCATCTGCGCCACGATCAGGTTAGCCATATGGTCTTCGACCTGGCCGGTCAGAAATATGACGCGTTCCTTAAGTAGACGAGAATAGATATCAAAAGAGCGCTCACCGCGTGAGGTCTGTTCAATGACCATCGGCACCAGCGCCATATGAGGGGCCAAATTATCTCGTTCTCCGCTGTATGACATTTCCGTCTCCTGGATAAAAATTGAAAAAATCTGCTGTACTGATTGTAACCTGATGGACGGATTATCAGCCAGTCCCTCTGTAATGGGTACGGCATCGCCATAATTCAAGCATAACAATCTTTTGCTCTAACGCTAACACTGAAACGCGGTTTTCGCACCCTTACCATGCAAAATGCGTGACAAAAAAAACCCGTCACTGAAAGGTGACGGGTTTTTGTGCAAATTTCGTGCTTTTAACGCGAAAAATTACGCCTGCTGGTTCATCAGCTCATTGAAGGAAGTGGCTTTTTCAGACACTTTCGCTTTTGCCAGAACCGCTTCAACAGCCTGTTCTTCCAGAGCGACGTTACGCATATTGTCCATCAGCTCTTTATTTTTGCTGTAGAACTCAATCACTTCTTTCGGATCTTCGTAAGCAGACGCCATCTCTTCGATCAGGCCTTTAACGCGTTCTTCGTCCGCTTTCAGCTCGTTGGTACGAATGACTTCGCCGAGCAGCAGACCGACAACTACACGACGCTTAGCCTGTTCTTCGAACAGTTCGCGCGGCAGCTCCAGAGCCTGTTTCTCGTTACCACCAAAACGCTGCGCAGCCTGACGACGCAGAACGTCGATTTCGCTGTCGATCAGCGCAGCCGGTACGTCGATGTCGTTAGCTTTTACCAGACCTTCGATCGCCTGAGACTTAACGCGGTTACGCACTGCGCCTTTCAGCTCGCGTTCCATGTTTTTACGTACTTCAGCGCGCAGACCGGCTACGGAACCATCTTCAACGCCGAAACGTTTGATGAATTCTTCGGTCAGTTCCGGCAGTTCGCGTTCTTCAACTTTCTTCAGGTTGATAACGAACTTAGCCGCTTTACCTTTCAGGTTTTCAGCGTGGTACTCTTCCGGGAAGGTCACATCGATAGTGAACTCTTCGCCAGCTTTGTGGCCTTTAACGCCGTCTTCAAAGCCCGGAATCATACGACCCTGGCCCATCGCCAGAACGAAATCGGTCGCTTTGCCGCCTTCGAACTCTTCGCCGTCTACAGAGCCGGTGAAGTCGATGGTCACGCGGTCTTCCGCATCAGCAGCGCCGTCTTTTTCTTTCCAGGTCGCCTGCTGCTTACGCAGGGTGTCCAGCATCACATCAACGTCAGCGTCGGTGACTTCAACAACCGGCTTTTCAACTTCGATGGACTCGAGGCCAGTCAGCTCAACTTCCGGATAGACTTCAAACTCGACGGAGTAAGTGAAGTCTTCACCCACTTTGTATTCGCCCGGAACATAGTTCGGCGCGCCTGCCGGGTTAATTTTTTCTTTGATGATCGCGTCAACGAAGTTGCGGCTCATCAGATCGCCCAGCACGTCCTGGCGAACAGAAGCGCCATAACGCTGAGCGACGATATTCATCGGTACTTTGCCTTTACGGAAGCCGTCAATACGTACTTTTTTCGCTACGTTGACCAGCTCGCTTTTTACAGCGGTCTCGATGCTGTCAGCAGCGATTGTAATCGTTACACGGCGGCCAAGGCCCTGAGTGGTTTCAACTGAAACTTGCATCTTGTTACCTCAAAAAATCACAGTGCTCGGTCAACTCTACTCCGCAAGCACGTGCTATTTGCTTCGCGGAACCGGGATGTTCTCATAATCAATCACATTCCCTGTCGTCAGAATCATCCCGAAGGCGTTCATATATAAGACGGCGCATTATAGCGGCATCACTTTTGTGAGTCGAGAACGGTGATTGTGCGATGCTGCGGCGGTTTTCACAATTCTCGGCTAATTTTTGTCTGAATACTGTACGACACGCTCAAAATTCAGACAAAACAAAACGGCCCGCAGGCCGTTTTCACATAATTCTGTAGCAACATACTGGAAAAGCGGAGGTAGTTGCAAATCCGTTTTGCTACGCGATGCTTCCCGCGCCGCGACAAGGAGGCGACGCGAAGATAGTATCCTGCAACCCTTCCCACTCTTTGAGGGTATAAGTATGCAGTGCCAGCGCATGTACGGTTGTGGAGAGTTCCGCCGTTAACGTACCGTAAATCATCCGATGACGATTAAGAAAACGTTCGCCTGTAAAGCGATCGCTCACCAGCACGACCTTAAAATGGCTTTCCGATCCTGCAGGAACATTGTGACGATAGCTTTCATCCACAACTTCGAGAAACACGGGGTCGAACGCTGTCCTTAATTTTTCTTCTATTTGCTCACGTATCATCATGAAAATCTCCTCCGACAACGCTGTGATGTCACCCATCCCTTTAAATACTAGCCGCTTTTACCGTTTCCATTACAGCATGACAACAAAAATTTAGCTTTCGTCTGATTATTTCAGCCAAACGTATGAAGTTTACTGCCTTAATCATTCTTTTAGCGCTCAAAATCCCCGCTCGCGCCGTTATCAATACCAAATCGGACATTACGACGAATTTACCTGCGTTGACCACTTCCCCTCGCCGTTAGCGGTGTTATGATGGCGGGAATTTTTACCTATCACGTTTTAAGCGTCATTGAGAGCCTGAATATGTTAAAAAAACTTCTCTTTCCGTTAGTCGCTCTGTTTATGCTGGCAGGATGCGCCACACCGCCGACGACCATTGACGTCGCGCCGAAGATCACCTTGCCACAGCAGGACCCGAGCCTGATGGGCGTCACCGTTAGCATTACCGGCGCGGACCAACGCCAGGATCAAGCGTTAGCGAAAGTCACGCGTAACAACCAGCTGGTAACGTTAACCGCCTCCCGCGATTTACGCTTCCTGTTACAAGAAGTCCTGGAAAAACAGATGACGGCGCGGGGCTATATGATCGGGCCTAACGGCGCGGTTAATCTGCAGATTATTGTTAACCAACTGTATGCTGATGTTTCCCAGGGCAGCGTGCGCTACAACATCGCGACCAAAGCGGATATCGCGATTATTGCGACCGCGGCAAATGGCAGCAAGATGACCAAAAACTATCGCGCCAACTACTCTATTGAAGGGGCGTTCCAGGCCTCTAACCAGAATATTGCCGACGCGGTGAACAGCGTTCTGACCGATACCATTGCTGATATGTCTCAGGACACCAGTATTCACGATTTTATCAAGCAAAATGCCCGTTAATAGCAACAACAAGACCCGGCAAAAGCCGGGTCTGTAGATGCCTATGTCAAGTCAATATTTACGTATTTTCCAGCAACCGCGTTCAGCCATTCTGCTGATATTGGGTTTTGCCTCTGGCCTCCCGCTGGCGCTCACCTCCGGTACGCTACAGGCGTGGATGACCGTCGAGAATATCGATCTTAAAACGATTGGCTTCTTCTCGCTGGTTGGTCAGGCCTATGTGTTTAAGTTTCTCTGGTCCCCGCTGATGGACCGCTACACGCCGCCTTTTTTAGGTCGTCGTCGCGGTTGGTTACTCGCCACCCAACTGTTGTTACTGGCGGCGATTGCGGCGATGGGCTTTCTTGAACCCGGCACGCAGCTACGCTGGATGGCGGCGCTGGCGGTGGTGATTGCTTTTTGCTCCGCCTCGCAGGATATCGTGTTCGACGCCTGGAAAACCGATGTTTTACCCGCAGAAGAACGCGGCGCTGGCGCGGCAATCAGCGTGCTTGGCTACCGGTTGGGGATGCTGGTTTCCGGCGGACTGGCGCTATGGCTGGCCGATCGCTGGCTCGGCTGGCAGGGCATGTACTGGCTGATGGCGGCATTGCTGATCCCCTGCATTATCGCCACCTTACTGGCGCCGGAACCGACCGATACTATCCCGTCCCCGAAATCGCTGGAACAGGCCGTCGTCGCGCCGCTACGCGATTTCTTTGGCCGTAACAACGCCTGGCTGATTTTACTGCTCATTGTGCTTTATAAACTGGGTGACGCCTTCGCCATGAGCCTGACCACCACCTTTTTGATTCGCGGCGTCGGCTTTGACGCCGGTGAAGTTGGCGTGGTCAATAAAACGCTGGGCCTGTTGGCAACGATCGTCGGCGCGTTATACGGCGGCATATTAATGCAGCGTCTTTCGCTGTTTCGCGCGCTGCTGATTTTCGGCATTTTGCAAGGCGCGTCCAACGCCGGTTACTGGTTGCTCTCCATTACCGATAAAAACATGTTCAGCATGGGCGCGGCGGTCTTTTTCGAAAATCTGTGCGGCGGGATGGGTACTGCCGCCTTTGTCGCCTTATTAATGACGCTATGTAATAAGTCGTTTTCCGCAACACAGTTTGCCCTACTGTCGGCCCTCTCCGCAGTAGGCCGGGTTTATGTTGGTCCCGTAGCGGGCTGGTTCGTTGAAGCGCACGGCTGGCCGACATTCTACCTCTTCTCGGTTGTCGCCGCCGTTCCCGGGCTGTTACTGTTGCTGGTCTGTCGGCAAACGCTGGAATATAGCTGGCAGAGCGAGCGTTTCATTCCCCGCACGCAATACCGTGGCGCCTACAATTTCGCGCTTTCAATCCTGCTCGCGGGCGTCGCTTTGCTGGTAGTCTGGGTACTCCTGCTGACCATGAACGCGGTGGATTACACTAACTTTTCATTCCTGCCCGAATTGCTTGAGACTGCGGTAGCGGTTGCCGTGTGCGGCATTGTCTTTGGCGGGTTGCTGGACTACCTGGCGCTACGAAAAACACGCCTGCTCTAAAACATTATTTGCCGTTGTAATAACGACCCGGAATTATAACGGCTAAATAACCATCAATTGATAAAAAATATATTTGTCTTTTTGTGCGCAACAGAATTTTGGAAATTATTGGTAATTTCTACGTTACCTATTTTCTTTACACGATTCAGCCGATTAAATTTAAATTTCTGCCGTTGATTGTCCTTTTATTGATAATAAATTGTTAAGTAATTGTTTTATTTTTACATTGGTTATACCAATTATCCCTCAACATCCCACTTACAGACCTCATCCGTTATAACGCAAAGTTTCAACAGTGTCTTAAAGTTATTTCGACATACTTGGCAACATATGTGACATGCGCGGCAGAACTTGGTAACACAGAACCAATCATGTTTACAGTAATGTAACCTTACCGTAAAATGCCCCTACACTTTAAACGCCACCAGGTCCCGTGGAATTGAGGTCGTTAAATGAGACTCAGGAAATACAATAAAAGTTTGGGATGGTTGTCATTAATTGCAGGCACTGCATTACTCAGTGGCTGTAATTCTGCGCTGCTGGATCCCAAAGGACAGATTGGACTGGAGCAACGTTCGCTGATACTGACGGCATTTGGCCTGATGTTGATCGTCGTTATTCCCGCCATCTTGATGGCTGTTGGTTTTGCCTGGAAGTATCGTGCGAGTAATAAGGATGCGAAGTATAGCCCGAACTGGTCACACTCCAATAAAGTGGAAGCCGTGGTCTGGACGGTGCCTATCTTAATCATCATTTTCCTTGCCGTACTGACCTGGAAAACCACGCACGCGCTTGAACCAAGCAAGCCGCTGGCGCATGACGAAAAACCGATCACCATCGAAGTGGTTTCCATGGACTGGAAATGGTTCTTCATCTATCCGGAGCAGGGTATCGCCACCGTCAACGAGATCGCCTTCCCGGCGAACACGCCGGTTTATTTCAAAGTGACCTCCAACTCCGTGATGAACTCCTTCTTTATCCCGCGTCTGGGTAGCCAGATTTATGCCATGGCCGGTATGCAAACACGTTTGCATCTGATCGCCAACGAACCCGGAACCTACGATGGCATCTCCGCCAGCTATAGCGGCCCGGGCTTCTCTGGTATGAAGTTTAAAGCTATCGCCACCAAAGACCGCGCAGAATTCGACCAATGGGTCGCAAAAGCGAAGCAGTCTCCGAACACCATGAATGATATGGCGGCGTTCGAGAAAGTGGCTATGCCAAGCGAGTACAACAAGGTGGAATATTTCTCCAGCGTGAAACCAGATTTGTTCAAGGACGTTATTAACAAATTCATGGACCACGGTAAGAGCATGGACATGACCCAACCTGAAGGTGAGCACAGCTCGCATGAAGGAATGGAAGGTATGGACATGAGCCACGCGGAATCCGCCAACTCCAAGGGTTGAGGAAGATAAGATGTTCGGAAAATTATCACTGGATGCAGTACCGTTCCATGAACCTATCGTCATGGTAACGATCGCTGCAATTATCGTCGGGGGACTGGCGATACTGGCAGCGATTACTTACTTCGGTAAGTGGACCTACCTATGGAAAGAGTGGTTAACGTCAGTTGACCATAAACGCCTCGGCATCATGTATATCATCGTCGCGATTGTGATGCTGTTACGTGGTTTCGCCGATGCCATCATGATGCGTAGCCAGCAGGCGCTTGCCTCCGCCGGCGAAGCGGGTTTTCTACCGCCGCACCACTACGATCAGATCTTTACCGCTCACGGCGTAATCATGATCTTCTTCGTGGCGATGCCCTTCGTTATCGGTCTGATGAACCTGGTGGTTCCGCTGCAGATCGGCGCGCGTGACGTTGCGTTCCCTTTCCTGAACAACCTGAGCTTCTGGTTCACCGTTGTCGGCGTTATCCTGGTTAACCTCTCGCTGGGCGTGGGTGAATTCGCGCAGACAGGGTGGCTGGCTTATCCGCCGCTATCGGGAATAGAGTACAGTCCCAGCGTCGGGGTTGATTACTGGATATGGGCGTTGCAACTCTCGGGTATTGGTACGACGTTAACCGGTATCAACTTCTTCGTGACGATCCTGAAGATGCGTGCGCCGGGTATGACGATGTTCAAGATGCCGGTCTTTACCTGGGCCTCTTTGTGCGCCAACGTACTGATCATCGCCTCTTTCCCGATTCTGACGGTTACCGTCGCGTTGCTGACCCTGGATCGCTATCTGGGCACCCATTTCTTTACCAACGATATGGGCGGCAACATGATGATGTACATCAACCTGATTTGGGCCTGGGGCCATCCGGAAGTGTACATTCTGATTCTGCCGGTCTTCGGGGTATTCTCCGAAATCGCAGCGACCTTCTCGCGTAAACGTCTGTTCGGCTATACCTCGCTGGTTTGGGCGACCGTCTGTATTACCGTACTGTCGTTTATCGTTTGGCTGCACCACTTCTTCACGATGGGCGCAGGCGCGAACGTTAACGCCTTCTTCGGTATCACCACCATGATTATCGCCATCCCGACCGGGGTGAAGATCTTCAACTGGTTGTTCACCATGTATCAGGGCCGTATCGTCTTCCATTCCGCAATGATGTGGACCATCGGCTTTATCGTGACCTTCTCGGTCGGCGGTATGACCGGCGTTCTGCTGGCGGTACCGGGCGCGGACTTCGTCCTGCACAACAGCCTGTTCCTGATTGCGCACTTCCATAACGTGATCATCGGCGGCGTGGTGTTTGGCTGCTTCGCGGGTATGACCTACTGGTGGCCGAAGGCGTTTGGCTTCAAGCTGAACGAAACCTGGGGTAAACGCGCCTTCTGGTTCTGGATTATCGGTTTCTTTGTAGCCTTTATGCCGCTGTACGTACTGGGCTTCATGGGCATGACCCGTCGCCTCAGCCAGCAAATTGATCCGCAGTTCCATACGATGCTGATGGTTGCCGCCGCCGGCGCCGCGCTGATTGCGCTGGGTATCCTGTGTCAACTGATTCAGATCTTCGTTTCTATTCGCGACCGCGATCAGAACCGCGATCTGACCGGCGACCCATGGGGTGGCCGTACGCTGGAGTGGTCAACCTCGTCTCCGCCGCCGTTCTATAACTTTGCCGTTGTGCCGCACGTTCACGAACGTGACGCCTTCTGGGAAATGAAAGAAAAAGGCGAAGCGTACCAACAGCCTGGACAGTATGAAGAGATTCATATGCCGAAAAATAGCGGTGCCGGTATTGTTATCGCCGCCTTCGCAACGGTATTTGGCTTCGCCATGATCTGGCATATCTGGTGGCTGGCGATAGTGGGTTTCGCAGGCATGATCATCAGCTGGATTGTAAAAAGCTTTGATGAAGATGTGGATTACTACGTGCCGGTCCCGGAAGTCGAAAAACTGGAAAACCAGCATTTCGATGAGATTACTAAGGCAGGGCTGAAAAATGGCAACTGATACTTTAACGCACGCGACTGCCCACGCGCACGAACACGGGCACCATGACGCAGGCCAGAACAAAATCTTCGGATTTTGGGTCTACCTGATGAGCGACTGCATTCTGTTCTCTATTCTGTTTGCTACCTATGCCGTTCTGGTGAACGGCACTGCTGGCGGCCCGACAGGTAAGGACATTTTCGAACTGCCGTTCGTTCTGGTTGAAACATTCCTGCTGTTATTTAGCTCCATTACCTACGGCATGGCGGCGATCGCCATGCACAAGAACAACAAGAGCCAGGTTATCTCCTGGCTGGCGTTGACCTTCTTGTTTGGCGCCGGATTTATCGGGATGGAACTCTATGAATTCCATCACCTGATTGTTAACGGTATGGGCCCGGATCGCAGCGGCTTCCTGTCTGCGTTCTTCGCGCTGGTCGGCACGCACGGTCTGCACGTCACTTCCGGTTTGATCTGGATGGCGGTGCTGATGGTGCAAGTTGCCCGTCGCGGTCTGACCAGCACTAACCGTACCCGCATCATGTGCCTGAGCCTGTTCTGGCACTTCCTGGATGTGATTTGGATTTGCGTATTCACTGTTGTTTATCTGATGGGGGCGATGTAATGAGTCATTCTACCGAGAGCGGCGGCGCATCCCACGGCAGCGTAAAAACGTACATGACCGGCTTTATCCTGTCGGTCATCCTGACGGTTATTCCATTCTGGATGGTGATGACTGGCGCTGCCTCTCCGGCCGTTATTCTGGGATCTATCCTGGCAATGGCAGTGGTGCAGATTTTGGTGCATCTGGTGTGTTTCCTGCACATGAACACCAAATCTGATGAAGGCTGGAACATGACGGCCTTCATCTTTACCGTGCTGATCATCGCCATCCTGGTTGTGGGCTCCATCTGGATTATGTGGAACCTCAACTACAACATGATGATGCACTAAGAGCGGCGAGTATGATGTTTAAGCAATACCTGCAAGTAACGAAACCAGGCATCATCTTTGGCAACCTGATCTCGGTGATCGGGGGATTTCTGCTGGCCTCAAAGGGCAGCATTGACTATCCCCTGTTCATTTATACGCTGGTCGGGGTGTCACTGGTTGTGGCGTCGGGTTGTGTATTTAACAACTACATCGACAGGGATATCGACAGGAAGATGGAAAGGACCAAGAATCGGGTGCTGGTCAAAGGCCTGATTTCTCCTGGCGTCTCGCTGGTATACGCCACCCTGCTGGGTATTGCTGGCTTTATGCTGTTGTGGTTTGGCGCCAATCCTCTGGCCTGCTGGCTGGGGGTGATGGGCTTCGTGGTCTACGTTGGCGTGTACAGCTTGTACATGAAGCGTCACTCCGTCTACGGAACGCTGATTGGTTCTCTCTCCGGCGCAGCGCCGCCGGTGATTGGCTACTGCGCCGTAACGGGCGACTTTGACAGCGGCGCGGCGATTCTGTTGGCTATTTTCAGCCTCTGGCAGATGCCGCACTCTTACGCCATCGCCATTTTCCGCTTTAAGGACTATCAGGCGGCCAATATCCCGGTTCTGCCGGTGGTAAAAGGAATCTCAGTCGCTAAAAACCACATCACGCTGTATATCATTGCGTTTGCCGTTGCAACGCTAATGCTCACGTTGGGCGGTTATGCTGGTTACAAATACCTGGTGGTCGCCGCGGCGGTCAGCGTTTGGTGGCTCGGCATGGCGCTACGCGGTTACAAAGTGGAAGATGATAAGGTCTGGGCGCGCAAGCTGTTCGGCTTCTCTATCATTGCGATTACCGCGCTGAGTATCATGATGTCCGTTGATTTTATGGTGCCGAATTCGCAGAATCTGCTGACTTACGTCTGGTAAGACTTTTGATGGCGTATCGCTTGATACGCCATTATTTTCGCTCGCAGTTACAGAAAAATGCCTGCCTTAAGCATATCCATCTCTTTACCGTTAACCATTCCCGTCACAGCAGTCACGCTATAGCTATCAACATCGCAAAATTCCGGCTGATAGACAGGTTGTAATGTCGATTCACGGAGCGTATCAGACTTATACCCTTGTAAATTGCGGTTCTGCGTATTTAGCCCAAAAGGCTCAAATGCGATAACCTGCTGTGACATCGCCCCGGCCTTATTTTTCAGCGCCAGTGAGACGAGTAAATTCTCTATACTGCTGATTCTGTCCGTTTTGACGACAAACTCCAGCTCGCATGCATAGCCGCTGCCCTGGCTCGCACCGAAAACACGATCACGATTGAAGGTTAACTTCGGCAAATTCTTTTCACGCATTGCCACAGCCTCAGCGCGGGCCTGTCGGTCTTTTTCGCAGGTCACCTGAAAATGGGGATCGTCTGCAAAACTTGTTCGCCCCTGAGCAAACAACTCCGCTGCCTTCCGGCAGTCCGTGTCGACAAACTGACCGTTGGTATACATCCAGGCAAGATAGTTTAAAGCGCGAGACTTGCCCATCTTCGCCGCCCGATCAAAGAATTCAAACGCCCGAGCGTAATCAAGCGGAACCTGCGTCCCGGAGTAATAGATCTCACCAAGATTTATGAGCGCATCGGCATTACCCTGCGCAGCCGCCAACTCGTACCACTGCACCCCCTTCTGCAGATCGCGCTTAATCCCTCGTTTTCCATTCAAGTAGAAGTAACCGAGTATATTCTGCGCATCAGCCTGGCCCAATTCAGCAGCCTTGCGGAACCATTGCAACGAACGCGCCTCTTTATCGTCGACCTCAACAAAACCAGAGTCATAGAGGCTACCAACGATAAAGTTAAGTTCAGGGTCTCTCTCCTGCGCCCACAGCTCCGCAAGGTGCAGGATATCCGCCTTTGAATAACCCAGGCGCGTGATGCGCGCGGCCATCGCGCTCCCGCCGCTGGCATACTGGCGTAATGTTTCAATAAACCGGGAACGCTGAGTAATATCGCTTTCCGCGGCTTGCTTTGCCGTATCTATTTCGTCGGCTATCAGGCGCGTCACCGTCTGCGCATCAGTATCGATGTCTGCTTTACTGGTTTTATCCGCAAGCTCTTTTGCCAAAACGTCATCCTGCATCACCCCCAGGCCATGCAGATAAAAATAACGAGCGTTGTAGCAGCCATAGGGTTCTTCAACATGACAAGCCTGCTCATAATACTTGATAGCCTGTATCGTATCTTTCGGCACAGCAACGCCGTACTCATAAATAAACCCCAACTCCGCCAGCGCTTGAGCGTTATTATCTTTGGCTAACGCTTTTAGCTCATTTAGCGCCTGAATATCTTTCTGCGCAATACGGCTATACAACGCGTCAATATCATCACCTGCCTGGCATACCGATGCGAAAGAAAGCCCAAGCAGAAGCAAAAGATTCCATTTCCGTTTTATCATTTTTCATTCCCTTATTTTTTATCTAAAAAGCGCACACTGTCAGCTTTCAGCAAATCAACATTCTTATCGTTAATCGTTGCCGTAGCGGATTTCAGCGTAAAATGGATATCGCCGATCCCGTGACAAAAATCTTGCGTATACAGTGGGAGATCGTATGAGGTAACGAGAGGATCAACATCATGATTTTGCATATCTATCCCCAGAGTATTCAAACCGAATGGCGGAATCATTAACGTTTCCTCAGTTGCCACTCCATCATCATTTTTCAGCTCAAGCGTAATATGCAAATTCGCCATGTTACGGATTTTATCTGTGCCAATCTGAAAAATTAGTGCGCATTCTTTCGGTTTAGCCGTTATCCCGCGAGAGAAAATACTCTCTTTTTTTAGGGTTACGTTGGGTAAAGCATCCGCGTTGTTTTTTCGACTCTGAATATCCGCTTCGCATTTACTCAAAAATATTTTTTCCTCAACTTTCTTACCTACATATCGAGATGCTTTCTTGTAATACGACCAGGCTTTATCACAGTCAGGTGCAGTACCTAAACCGTTATAATACATCCAACTCAACGGCATCGTTGATGCGCGAATTAGTACCATCATTTTCAACCTGCGTAAATAATGCCAGCGCTTTAGCGTAATCAGTGCGCCCTGTTGCGCCAGAATAATAGATTTTACCTAGCGCAATCTGTGCATCGCTGTCACCCTGCTCAGCCGCCTGCCCATACCATTTTTGTGCTTCCTGAATGTCTGGCTTAATCCCCCACTCATCGCCCTCTCCCCCCGAATAAATACCCCCCAAGAGAGATTGGGCCTCAACGACGCCTTTTTCCGCGGCGGCACGAAACCATTTCAACGAGGCTGGCCTGGCCTTATAAGGCTCATCCACATAATGACCAGAGAAATCATTAAGGGTGAGTAACCCCAGTTGATAATCCATTTGTGGATCGCCGTCCTGTACCCATAGCGTAGCAAGGCGGAACGTTTTTTCCTGATTAAATCCGATACGACTAAAAAAAAGCGCATCGCTCTCTGGCCTATTATTTAGGAGATTAAATAGTGCATTAATAAATTCTGGCCGCTGCGATTTATCCGTATCGGCCAATGCTTTTGCCGCGTAAATTTCTTGCGAAAACTTATCGATATAGTCTTGCTCAATCAATAAATTATCCAGATTCATTTTTTTAGCATACTTATTGACCTGAGCGCTATCTTTCGCCACTCCGTCGCCATACTGATAAGCATACTTCACATTATAGCAACCATAGTTACCGCCAAGTTCACAGGCCTGCTTGTAATACTGCAACGCCTGTTCGCGATTCATCGGCACACCAAGGCCGTATTCATGAATAAACCCCAGTTCATCCAGAACCGAAGCTCTTTTTTCCACAGGCAAAGCATCAAGATCCTTCTGGGTAAGCGCAGCATATTTTACATCATCTTTACCGTTGTTCTCTGATGCATTTACCTGGCTAACAAATAAAATACCCGCCAAAATACATAATGATAAATATTTAATTTCCATAACGAATTCACTCCTTGAATAATATAATAAATGCGACTGCTGACGAATCTTCTGCCTGATAAACGCGCGCCATCACGCAGAAAGTTTGCTATCAGTCTCGGCGTTGTTGAATAAATCAAATTATCAGAAGATGGACGAATCTGATCATTGCAGTCGTTTCAGAATCGGGTTCCTATGGCAAAGCAAAAGTTTAAAATCACCCACCGGCCAGCCACACTCAGGCAGCGCGGTTCGCTGACAGTCTGGCTTGACGAGTTCTGCTATTGCAACATGGAGCAACAGCGCACACAGCCTGAAGGCCGTGGCTAACCGCTACACTATACTGATATGGCTCAGATAGCCACTACAGCTCAAGGAGATCGGAATATGAATGAGCACAAGGCTATGCTGACTCTCCCGATCGTCCCTATCGTGTTAACAATTTATCTCTTTTTTAGCTCAACTGTTTCAAAAACATAATATTTGCTAATTAACCCTCTATTTACCCGACACACTCCCCGCACTACACTACTCCCAGCTTTTATACAGAGGTGGCAATGAACGATTATAAAATGACGCCAGGGGAGCTGCGCGCCACATGGGGTTTAGGGACCGTCTTTTCGTTGCGTATGCTGGGCATGTTTATGGTTCTACCAGTACTGACCACATACGGTATGGCGCTACAGGGCGCCAGCGAAGCATTAATCGGCATTGCGATCGGCATTTACGGGCTGGCGCAGGCTATCTTTCAAATTCCCTTTGGGCTGCTGTCCGACCGCATTGGCCGCAAACCGCTGATTGTCGGCGGACTGGCGGTATTTGTCGCGGGTAGCATCATTGCCGCGCTCTCTCACTCAATCTGGGGCATTATTCTGGGGCGAGCGCTACAAGGGGCCGGCGCTATTGCCGCCGCCGTCATGGCGCTCCTGTCTGACCTCACCCGAGAACAAAACCGCACCAAAGCGATGGCGTTTATCGGCGTCAGCTTTGGTATCACTTTCGCGATTGCGATGGTATTAGGGCCGATCGTTACCCATAGTCTGGGATTGAACGCGTTGTTCTGGATGATCGCCGCCCTCGCCACCCTGGGCATTCTTCTGACAATCTGGGTGGTTCCCAACAGTACCAACCATGTGCTGAATCGCGAATCCGGGATGGTCAAAGGCAGCTTCAGTAAAGTGCTGGCGGAGCCGAGGCTGCTCAAGCTCAATTTCGGCATTATGTGTCTGCATATTTTATTGATGTCCACCTTTGTCGCCCTGCCCGGCCAGCTTGCCGATGCCGGTTTCCCTGCCGCCGAACACTGGAAGGTGTATCTGGCAACCATGGTAATCGCCTTTGCCGCCGTCGTGCCTTTTATTATCTATGCTGAAGTCAAACGGCGGATGAAGCAGGTATTCCTGTTCTGCGTGGGACTCATTGTCGTCGCAGAAATCGTGTTGTGGGGAGCGGGCCAACATTTCTGGGAGCTGGTGATTGGCGTACAACTCTTTTTCCTCGCCTTTAATCTGATGGAGGCGCTGCTGCCTTCGCTGATTAGCAAAGAATCGCCCGCGGGGTATAAAGGAACGGCGATGGGCGTCTATTCTACCAGTCAATTTCTTGGCGTGGCGCTTGGCGGCTCGCTGGGCGGCTGGATAGACGGCACGTTTGATGGGCAAACCGTTTTCCTTGCCGGGGCCGTACTGGCGATGGTATGGCTGGCGGTGGCAAGTACCATGAAAGAGCCGCCCTATGTCAGCAGCCTGCGCGTGGAAATTCCAGCGGATATTGTTGCTGACGACAGGCTAAAACAGCGACTGTTGGCAATGAAAGGCGTAAGCGAAGCGCTGATCGTGGCGGAAGAGCATTCCGCTTACGTCAAAATCGACAGCAAAGTGACCAATCGCTTTGAAGTTGAACAGCTTATCAGCAAAGGATGAATGCTGTATTGCCGGATGGCGGCGAGGCTCTATCCGGCATAACAACTTAATCGCGGAAGTTTTTGAACTGGAACGGCTGGCCCAAATCGCCGCCGCGAACCAGCGCCATTACCGATTGCAGATCGTCACGTGATTTGCCCGTCACGCGAATCTCTTCCCCCTGAATTTGCGCCTGCACCTTCAGTTTGCTGTCTTTAATCAGCTTGACGATTTTCTTCTGCACGGCGCTTTCAATGCCCTGCTTCAGCTTCGCTTCCACATACCAGGTTTTACCGCTATGCACGAACTCGTCCGGTACATCCAGCGAAGCGCCTTCAATACCGCGTTTAAGCAGCTTGGCGCGCAGAATATCGAGCAACTGATTGACCTGGAAATCGGACTCGCTCAGCACCTTGATGGTTTTATTGGCATCGTTCAGTTCAATAGTCGCCTCTACGCCACGAAAGTCAAAACGAGACTCAACCTCGCGAACCGCGTTATCCACGCCGTTACGCGCTTCCTGCAGATCAACTTCAGAAACAATATCGAAAGATGGCATCTTTTCTTCTCCCTTCATTTTCGTTGCGTTGCATAATACCTGCAACGAGGCTTAACGAGAAGCTTAGCTGATGACGCTATAATTAGCGCCATAACACCTGGCGCTGTTGCAGGTGAGGAGGAACAATGAAAATTACTGTACTGGGATGCGGAGCCTTAGGACAACTTTGGCTTTCGGCACTGTGCAAACACGGACATGACGTACAGGGCTGGCTACGGGTGCCACAACCTTATTGCAGCGTAAATCTGATCGATACCGATGGTTCCTTTTTCAACGAATCACTGACGGCAAACGATCCGGATTTTTTGGCGAAGAGCGAACTGTTATTAGTCACGCTGAAAGCGTGGCAGGTTTCCGACGCAGTACGAACCCTGGCGTCAACCCTACCGGTGACGTCGCCTATCCTGCTCATTCATAATGGAATGGGAACCATAGAAGAGCTGCAAAATATCCAACAGCCGATGTTGATGGGGACTATCACCCATGCTGCGCGCCGCGACGGTAATATCATTATTCATGTCGCTAACGGTACTACGCATATTGGCCCGGCGCGCGAGCAAGACGGCGATTACAGTTATCTCGCCGATATCCTGCAGGGGGTACTGCCCGATGTCGCCTGGCATAACAATATCCGCGCAGAGATGTGGCGCAAACTGGCGGTCAACTGTGTTATCAACCCGCTCACCGCGCTTTGGAACTGCCCGAACGGCGAGCTGCGCCATCATCCTGATGAAATCAACGCAATTTGCGAAGAGGTCGCCGCCGTGATTGAACGTGAAGGCTACCACACATCGGCAGACGATTTACGCTATTATGTTGAGCAAGTGATTGACAGTACGGCAGAAAACATCTCATCCATGTTGCAGGACGTGCGTGCCATGCGCCATACCGAAATTGACTACATCACCGGTTATTTACTCAAGCGCGCCCGCGTGCACGGTCTCGCCGTTCCGGAAAATAGCCGCCTGTTTGAAATGGTAAAGCGAAAGGAGAGTGAGTATGAGCGCTCAGGCACTGGTATGCCTCGCCCCTGGTAGTGAAGAGACCGAAGCGGTCACCACTATCGATCTGCTGGTTCGCGGCGGAATCCACGTCACTACCGCCAGCGTCGCCAGCGATGGCAACCTGACGATTGTCTGCTCGCGCGGTGTAAAGCTACTGGCGGATGCGCCGCTGGTTGAGGTTGCCGACGGCGATTATGACATCATCGTGTTGCCCGGCGGAATTAAAGGCGCCGAGTGCTTTTGCGACAGCCCGCTGCTGGTCGAAACCGTAAAACAGTTTCACCGCTCCGGGCGCATTGTCGCAGCCATTTGCGCCGCAGCCGCCACAGTGCTCGTGCCGCACGATATCTTCCCTATCGGCAATATGACCGGTTTTCCGGCACTGAAAGATAAAATCCCCGCCGAACAGTGGCAGGATAAGCGTGTGGTGTGGGATGCGCGGGTAAAATTATTAACCAGCCAGGGACCGGGTACCGCTATCGATTTTGGTTTGAAAATCATCGACCTGTTGGTTGGTCGTGAAAAAGCGCATGAAGTGGCTTCGCAACTGGTGATGGCGGCGGGGATTTATAACTACTACGAATAAGAATGATTGCCGGATGGCGGCGTAAACACCTTATCCGGCCTACAAAACGGTACAGTCTGTAGGCCGAATAAGCGGCAGCACCATCCGGCAGTTATTTTACGGACGTTCGCCCTGCGCCAGACGCGCATTAATATGCGCAATCACCCCAGGTAAATCCGCCAGTGAATCCACCACGTAATGCGCCCCGGCGGCGTACAGCTTGCTGGCCGCGTGCTCGCGGCGGACCGCAACGTCCCCTTGCGACATAGTCTGATAGGCGTCCCATGTTGCGCCGAATTCGTTACCCGATACCGCCAGCCCCACCGTCCACATCCCCGCGTTAAGCCCCTCGCTAATGCCCGGCGCGGCATCATCTACCTTCACACAGTGCGCGACCGCATCAATGCCCAGCGCAATCACGTTTTGCAGCGCCATCCACGGCCCCGGGCGCCCCCCCACGGCCAGGTCGTCCGTTGCCACCCAATGATCCGGACGATAACCATGCTCAGCGGCGGCAGGGACCAGGCGCTCCATCACCGCTCGTGGGTAACCGGAGCAGGAGCCTATCTTAATGCCCTCGGCTCGTAGCGCCGCGATCGTGTCGATAACTCCGGCAATAGGAGAAGAAAAATCGACAACTTTAGCAATCTGTAACGGCATGAAGGCGGAATAGATGGCATCAATATCTGCTGCGTTCATGGAGCGGCCAAACTTTGCCTGCCAGCGCGCGTCAACAGCAGGTAATTTTCCCAGCGCTTCAATGTGTTGCCATTTACCCAGCCCCATTGGCACGCGTGCTTCGGCGAGGGTGATCTCCACATCAAATGCCTGACGGAACGCCTCGACGAAAATTTGCGTCGGCGCGAAGGAGCCAAAATCGACGGTGGTGCCCGCCCAGTCGAGAATAACAGCGTGAATACGGTTCATCATGGTTCCTTATTTCGTCCAGTACATGGCGGTACGAATGGCGGTCAGCAGGGCAGTGATATCGGCGGCATATACTTCGCCAATGTTGCCGATGCGGAAGCAGTCGCTTTGCGACACTTTGCCAGGATAGATAACAAAGCCCTGCTCTTTGAGGCGGCGATAAAATTCGCTAAAGCGATACTGCGGGTCTTCCGGTGAATAAAAGGCGGTGATAATGGGCGAATGAAGCTCGTCATCCAGCAGCGTGTTAAAGCCCAGCGCCCGCATTCCGGCCACCAGGCTGCGCTGATTTTGCTGATAGCGTTGATGACGTGCCGCCACGCCACCTTCTTTCGCCAGCTCTTTCAGCGCCTGGGCAAACGCCAGGACGGTATGTGTGGGCGAAGTAAAACGCCATTTGCCGTGGTTATCCTCCATGCAACGCCACTGGGCGTAGAGATCTAACGACAGCGAGCGGGAACGCCCTTTGCACGCGGCCAGTTTTTGCTCGCGGGCAATCACGAAGGCAAAACCCGGCACGCCCTGGATGCATTTATTGGCGGAGCTGATCAGATAGTCGATGTGTAATGTTGCAATATCCATGGGGATGCCGCCGAAGCTGCTCATGGCGTCAACGATGTAGGTTTTGCCATAGCGATGCGCCAGAGCGCCCACCTCATCAATGGGGTTGAGCATCCCGGTGGTCGTTTCGCTATGCACCATGGCGATATGGCTGATCGTCGGGTCGGCGTTTAGGATCGCGTCGATCGCCTGCACGTCCGGGCGCGCAACTTCGCCGCAGTCGTAAGCGTGATGGGCGATACCCATAAGGCCGGCCATCTCGACCATTCGTGCGCCGTATGCACCGTTGCTGACGATCAGCACCTTATCCTGCGGCCCCAATGCGCTGCCCAGTACGGCTTCCACAGCATAGCTACCGCTGCCTTGTAGCAGTACGGAGGTGTAGCCTTCGGAGGCCGTTGCCAGTTCGGTCAGCTGCTGGCGGATCTGTTCCACCACGCCGATATTGTAATCATCATCCCAGGTACAGCTATCGAACAACATCGCTTCTTTCACGGTACGAGAGGTGGTGAGCGGGCCAGGAGTCAGCAACAGATAGTTACGCGAAGTCATGTTATTTACCTTTGGTCTATACCAGATTGCATTTATCATGACGATCTTTGCCGCGACGGGTCAAAGAGAAAATCGCGCTGCAACAAAAAATTCATCTCTGCTTGTATAATGGCGGCAGGCAAAACGGAAGCGAGTAAGCATGAAATCTATCCCGGGCGATATCCCGCAGTACCTGTTGATCAAGGCGCAGCTTCAGGCGCGTATTCAGAGCGGTGCGTTGAAAAGCGGTGATAAACTGCCGTCTGAACGCGAACTGTGCGCGATCTTCAACACCACGCGCATTACTATTCGCGAAAGCCTGGCGCAGCTGGAGTCCAGTGGGCTTATCTGGCGCGCCGATCGTCGCGGTTGGTTCGTTACGCCGGAACGCCTGTGGCTGGATCCGACCCAGAACACCAACTTCCATAAGCTTTGCCGCGAGCAGGGGCGGGAGCCAAAAACCGCGCTACTGAGCGGCGTGTTAACCACCGTGCCTGTCGAGGTCATGGAGCCCCTCCAGCTCCAGCCGTTTGATCAAATCTATCTGCTGACCCGTCTGCGTTACGCCGATGGCCGCGCCGTGTGCTACTGCGAAAACCATTGTTTGCCCGCCCGCGTGCCTGAGCTGCTGCAGTACGATCTCAACGGCAGCCTGACCGAGGTATACGAGTCGCACTACAACCTCGTCTATACCAGCATGCATCTGTCGTTCTACCCCACCGCCATGCCTGCGCAGGCCGCACAGGCGCTGGGCGTTATGGAAGGGCGCCCGGCGCTGTTGCTGCGCCGTCTGAACTACGATCAACACGGGCGAGTGCTGGATCTGGATATCGAATACTGGCGTCACGACAGCCTGCGTATTGAGGTAGATACCCACTAGCGGATGCGCCGGATGTTGGCTGCGGGACTTATCCGGCCTACCAATCGTATCGTCTCACGGCTATCCGGATAAGCGCAGCATCCTCCGGCGTGGACTGATTTATTTCTCTTTCATCGTTTTGTCATATAAGCCGTTTAGCGTAAAAAGCAAACCTGGTATAGTCCAGAAAATGCAACGTACGCTATGAGGCTATTACGATGAAACTTTCCCGACTTGCTCTGCTGTCTGTCTTCGCTCTCGCCAGCGCCCCGTCATGGGCGGAATCGGTGGTCACGGTGTACTCCATCGACGGGCTGCATGATGGCGATAACAGCTGGTACCAGGTACAGTTTGACGCATTCACCAAAGCGACCGGCATTACCGTACGCTATGTTGAAGGCGGTGGTGGCGTGGTAGTGGAACGTCTGGCAAAAGAGCGCACGAATCCACAGGCCGACGTGCTGGTAACCGCGCCGCCATTCATTCAGCGCGCCGCCGCCGAAAAGCTGCTGGCGAACTTTAACACCGACGCCGCATCGGCTATCCCCGATGCCAACAACCTTTATTCGCCGCTGGTAAAGAACTATCTGAGCTTTATCTACAACAGCAAGCTGCTGAAAACTGCCCCGGCGAGCTGGCAGGATCTGCTTGACGGTAAATTCAAAAATAAACTCCAGTATTCCACGCCAGGTCAGGCCGCTGACGGCACGGCGGTGATGCTGCAGGCTTTCCACAGCTTCGGCAGTAAAGATGCCGGTTTTGCGTATCTCGGCAAGCTGCAGGCCAATAACGTCGGGCCATCTGCCTCTACCGGCAAGCTAACCGCGCTGGTTAATAAAGGTGAAATCTACGTCGCTAACGGCGACCTGCAAATGAACCTCGCGCAGATGGAACGTAACCCGAACGTGAAAATCTTCTGGCCGGCCAACGACAAAGGCGAGCGCAGCGCGCTGGCCATCCCTTATGTCATTGGCCTGGTCCAGGGGGCGCCGCAGAGTGAAAATGGTAAAAAGCTGATTAACTTCCTGCTGAGTAAAGAAGCGCAGACTCGCGTCAGCGAACTCTCCTGGGGAATGCCGGTACGCAGCGACGTGACGCCGAGCGACGAACATTACAAGGCCGCCACTGCCGCGTTAGAAGGCGTGCAGAGCTGGCAGCCAAATTGGGATGACGTAGCCGTTTCGCTGTCGGCAGATATTAGCCGTTGGCACAAAGTGACCGAAAGCGAGTAAGCCTGATGCTGATGAAAACGACCGCCGTTCACGCCCCTGCATCGCAGGGGACATCGGGGATAGTCCTCGACTCGCTGCGCGTTGCGTATCACGGCAACGTGGTGCTTAAACCGCTCTCTTTGACGATTGAACCTGGCGAAGTGCTGGCGCTGATTGGCCCATCAGGATCTGGAAAAACGACGGTGCTGCGTGCGGTTGCGGGCTTTGTGCAACCTGCAGGCGGTCGTATTCTGATTGGCGATACGGACGTCACCCATCTGCCACCCTATAAACGCGGGTTGGCGATGGTGGTGCAGAACTACGCCTTGTTCCCGCATCTGAAAGTGGAAGACAACGTCGCTTTTGGCCTGCGTGCGCAGAAGCAGCCAAAGGCGCTAATTAATGAGCGTGTAACGCAGGCGCTGAAAACGGTTGGCATGAGTGATTACGCCGCCCGTTATCCGCATCAACTTTCCGGCGGCCAGCAGCAACGCGTGGCCATCGCCCGCGCGATTGCCGTGCGCCCGCGCGTGCTGTTGCTGGATGAACCACTGTCAGCGCTGGACGCACAGATTCGTCATAATATGGTGGAAGAAATCGCCCGTCTTCACCGTGAGCTGCCGGAACTCACTATTCTCTACGTCACCCACGATCAAACGGAAGCGCTCACCCTGGCCGATAAAATCGGCATTATGAAGGATGGCTCGCTGATTGCTCACGGCGAAACCCGCGCGTTATATCAGCATCCGCCCAATCGCTTTGCCGCCGAATTCTTAGGCCGCGCCAATATTCTCTCCGCCATCGCGCTGGGGATAACGGAGGTTCCGGGGCTGGTGGACGTCAGCTGCGGCGGTGCGGTGATTCGCGCGTTCAGCCGGGGCAGCCACCACGGTTACAACAAACTGCTGTGCATTCGTCCTCAGCACCTCAGCCTGACGCCGCGTTCGGCCTACAGCAACCGCTTCAACGCCACACTGCAATCGGTGCACTGGCAGGGCGATTTAACCCATCTGTTGTGTGACGTTGCTGGCGAAACGGTGCGAATGGTGTTGACGCATGTCAATCCGCTGCCGCGCGTGGGCGACAAGCTGGCGCTGTGGTTCGAACCGGATGATGCGGTCCTGATTGAGGTATAACCATGTCACTCATTTTACCACTGGAAAAACCGGCGCTTAACCTACGCCCGCTGCTGTGGCTGCTGCTCCCGTTGCTGGTGCTGGCGACGCTGTTTTTCTGGCCTCTGTCGCTCATCGTTGAACAGGCGCTACGCGGTGCCAATGGCGAGATCGGGCTCGAGACCTTCCGCCAGGTGGTCGACTCGAAACGCTTTGTCGGCGCGTTGCTGAACACGTTGCAAATCGCCTTTTTCGCCACCGCCGGTTGCCTGCTGCTGGGCAGCGTGATGTCGCTGATTCTGGTGTTTATTCCTTTCCCCGGCAGCGAGTTGATTGGTCGGGTCGTCGATACTTTTATTGCGCTGCCGACCTTCCTGATTACGCTGGCGTTCACCTTTATTTATGGGTCAGCGGGTCTGCTCAACGGTACGCTGATGAGCCTGTTTGCCTTTGAGCTACCGCCGGTGGATTTTCTCTACTCGATGCAGGGCGTCATTCTGGCGGAGATCACGGTGTTCACTCCGCTGGTGATGCGGCCACTGATGGCCGCGCTGCGGCAAATTGATAAAAGCCAGCTAGAGGCAGCCAGCATTCTGGGGGCGCACCCGTTACGGGTGATTGGGCAGGTGATTTTCCCGGCGGCGCTACCGGCGCTGATGGCTGGTGGCAGCCTGTGCCTGCTGTTGACCACAAACGAGTTCGGCATCGTACTGTTTATTGGCGCGAAAGGGGTTAATACCCTGCCGATGATGGTTTACAGCAAAGCGATTCTGGAGTCCGACTATACGGTCGCCTGCATGATTGCGTTGATTAACATTGTCCTGTCGCTGGGGCTGTTCTCCCTCTATCGCCTGGCGGCATCACGTACCGGCGTAAGGAGCTAGCCATGCTAATTTGGTCACCTAAAGGACGCGCAGCGGCGGGCGTTGTGGCTAGCGTACTGTTTATCGTGTTCTTTTTCCTGCCGCTGGCGGTGATTCTGATGTCCAGCCTTAGCCAGCAGTGGAACGGTATTCTGCCGAGTGGCTTCACGCTGAACCACTTTGTTAACGCTCTGCACGGTGCGGCATGGGATGCCCTACTTGCCAGCCTCACGATTGGCTTTTGCGCCAGCCTGTTTGCGCTGCTTTGCGGCGTTTGGGCGGCGCTGGCGCTGCGTCAATATGGGGTGAAAACGCAGAAATGGTTAAGTATGGTGTTCTATCTGCCGAGTGCGATTCCGTCAGTGTCCGTGGGCCTGGGCATTCTGGTTGCTTTCAGCCAGGGGCCATTGCAAATGAACGGCACCCTATGGATTGTGCTGACAGCGCACTTTGTGCTGATTTCCGCCTTTACCTTCAGTAACGTGTCGACCGGACTGGCGCGAATTTCCGCCGATATTGAAAACGTCGCGTCGAGTCTGGGGGCATCGCCCTGGTATCGTCTGCGTCACGTGACATTGCCGTTATTGATGCCGTGGATGATGTCAGCGCTGGCGCTGAGTTTATCGCTCTCCATGGGGGAGTTGGGCGCGACGATGATGATTTATCCGCCGGGCTGGACGACGCTACCGGTGGCTATCTTTAGCCTGACCGACCGTGGAAATATCGCCGACGGCGCGGCGCTGACCATTGTGCTGGTGGCCATTACGCTGCTGCTGATGATGAAGCTGGAGCGCATTGCAAAACGGTTGGGGCAGAAATAAAACGATAGGCCGGGTAGGACATAGCCGCCACCCGGCAAAGGAATTACGGGCGATACACCTTCACATTGGCAAACCCCTGCTCGCGTAGATAGAGCGCCTGCAGGCGACTCATTACGCCGCGTTCGCACCATAGCAGCCAGGTTTTGCTCTGATCGAGGTCGCCAAATTTAGTGCTCAGCTTGTAGAAAGGCAGCGAAACGACGTCGACGCCTTCCACTTTCAGCGGCTTGTCATCCTGCTCATCGACAGAACGGATATCCAGAATCACATCGTTGGCGCCAAAACCGCTCACGGTTTCTACTTCCACCACCTCCTGCTGGGTCTGCTGGGCGATTTCACGAATATCGACGTTGCTCGCTTCTTCTACCACCTTATCGAGAATACTGAAGTCGAAATTTTCTTCTTCGGCTTCAATTTTCGCTTTAATGGCTTTCACCGTCGGACTTTTTGAAATCACGCCACAGTATTCCGGCATCGTACGGGCAAAATCTTCCGTACCAATCTGGCGCGCCAGGTTGATAATGTGCTCTTTATCGTAAGAGATCAGCGGGCGCAAGATCAGCGTGTCAGACACGTTATCGATCAAGCGCAAGTTGGTTAGCGTCTGGCTGGACACCTGGCCCAGCGCTTCGCCGGTCACCAGCGCCTGTACGCCGTAACGTTCCGCCACTTTCGACGCCGCGCGTACCATCATACGTTTGAGCACCACGCCCATCTGGCCGTCGTCAACTTTCTCCAGAATCTCGCCGACCACCGGTTCGAAGTTAATCGCCACAAAACGCACGCGATGGGAGCTGCCAAAGCGGTTCCACAGGTAATGCGCCACCTGGCGAACGCCGATTTCATGCGCCGCGCCGCCGAGGTTAAAGAAGCAGTAGTGTACGCGACAGCCGCGACGCATCAGCATATAGCTGGAGACGCCGGAGTCAAAACCGCCGGAGATCAGCGACAGCACGTCTTCCTGGGTGCCAATCGGGAAACCGCCAATACCTTCATAACGCCCTTTGATCAGCAGCAGGCGATCATCTTCCACTTCCAGATGCACCGTCACATCCGGGTTAGTGAGCTTCACGCGCGCCGATTCAATATGCTGATTTAATCCGCCGCCGACATAGCGCTCCACCTCAATGGAACTAAACTCATGCTTACCGCGACGTTTTACGCGCACGCAGAAGGTTTTGCCTTCAAGCTGCTCGCGATACTGCGCCAACGCTTTCTCGAAAATGTCGTGCATATCGGTGAACGGCACATCTTCGACTTCAAGAATATGGTGAATCCCCGGAATGCGGGTCAGCGCGTCGCGAATCGCCAGACGCTGGTTTTCATCTTTGGCGCGAACTTCAATGTTATCCCAGTGACGGACAACCGCGAGGGTCTCATCGTAGTGCTTTAAAACGTTACGGATGTTCCCGGTTAAAATTTTTATAAAGCGCAAACGCACAGATTGGCTTTTGATAGTGATTTCCGGGAACAATTTAATGATAAACTTCATGGCGGCAATGGTTCTTTAGCAAGCTATCTAAGGCTTGTCGTGGAGAAATAGTACAGCAGCCCATACCTACGGCTGCATCCAGGCGCGGAAGTATATCACTATCACGGACATCTTGCGCATTTCCCCTTACCATTGCGCGTTATTTGCTTATCAGTGTGAGTCCGTTACCATAGACTTGTGCTGCCATTACAGAGAGTCAAACAGTCATCATGCCGAAGAAAAATGAGGCGCCCGCCAGCTTTGAAACTGCGCTGAGCGAGCTGGAACATATTGTTACCCGCCTGGAAAGCGGCGATTTGCCGCTGGAAGACGCGCTGAATGAATTCGAGCGCGGCGTACAACTGGCGCGTCAGGGGCAGGCAAAACTGCAGCAGGCGGAACAGCGCGTGCAAATTTTGCTGTCTGATAATGAAGAGGCTTCACCTGAGCCTTTTATCGCGGATAATGAGTAAATGGACTTTACGCAGCAGCTACAGGCTTGCGTAACGCAAGCGAATCAGGCGCTGAGCCGTTTTATCGCGCCACTGCCCTTTCAGAACACTCCCGTGGTCGAAGCCATGCAGTATGGCGCATTATTAGGCGGTAAACGCCTGCGGCCATTTCTGGTTTACGCCACCGGTCAAATGTTTGGCGTCAGTACGGCAACGCTGGATGCGCCAGCTGCGGCGGTCGAATGCATTCATGCCTATTCGCTGATCCATGACGACCTGCCAGCAATGGACGATGACGATTTGCGTCGCGGCCTGCCGACTTGCCATATTAAATTTGGCGAAGCCAACGCAATCCTGGCGGGAGACGCGTTGCAGACGCTGGCGTTTGCCATTATCAGCGACGCGCCGATGCCGGAAGTCGCCGATCGCGATCGTATCGCGATGATCGCCGAACTGGCGAACGCCAGCGGCATCGCCGGTATGTGCGGCGGTCAGGCATTGGATCTGGCGGCAGAAGGCCAGCGGATCACTCTGGACGCGCTGGAACGCATTCATCGCCATAAGACCGGCGCGCTCATTCGCGCCGCCGTTAGACTTGGCGCGTTGAGCGCGGGCGATAAAGGACGGAATACTCTGCCGATACTTGACCGCTATGCAGAGAGTATCGGCCTTGCCTTCCAGGTTCAGGATGACATTCTGGATGTGGTGGGCGATACTGCAACGTTAGGTAAACGTCAGGGCGCAGACCAGCAGCTTGGCAAAAGTACCTACCCTGCACTTCTGGGTCTTGAGCAAGCCCGGAATAAAGCCCGGGACCTGATAGAGGACGCCCGTCAGTCGTTACATCAGCTGGCCGCGCAATCACTGGACACCTCGGCACTGGAAGCGCTAGCGAACTACATAATCCAGCGTGATAAATAAACCCCATATCCAATGAGCTTGCGATGAGTTTTGATATAGCCAAATACCCTACCCTGGCATTGGTCGACTCCACCCAGGAGTTACGACTGTTACCGAAAGAGAGTCTGCCGAAACTCTGCGACGAGCTACGCCGCTACTTACTCGACAGCGTAAGCCGTTCCAGCGGGCACTTCGCTTCCGGGCTGGGCACGGTAGAACTTACCGTGGCGCTGCATTATGTCTACAACACCCCGTTTGACCAGCTAATCTGGGATGTTGGACACCAGGCTTATCCACATAAAATCCTTACCGGTCGTCGCGACAAAATCGGCACCATTCGTCAGAAAGGCGGTCTGCACCCGTTCCCGTGGCGCGGAGAAAGCGAATACGATGTCCTGAGCGTTGGGCATTCCTCCACCTCCATCAGCGCCGGTATCGGTATTGCCGTAGCGGCGGAGAAAGAAGGCAAAGATCGCCGCACCGTCTGTGTGATTGGCGACGGCGCCATCACCGCCGGTATGGCGTTTGAAGCAATGAATCACGCAGGCGATATCCGGCCCGACATGCTGGTCATTCTGAACGACAATGAAATGTCAATTTCGGAAAACGTCGGCGCGCTCAACAACCATCTGGCGCAGCTACTTTCCGGTAAGCTTTACTCTTCTCTGCGCGAAGGCGGAAAAAAGGTCTTCTCCGGCGTACCGCCAATTAAAGAACTGCTCAAGCGTACCGAAGAACATATTAAAGGCATGGTTGTGCCGGGAACACTGTTCGAAGAGCTGGGCTTTAACTACATCGGGCCGGTCGATGGTCACGATGTCATGGGGCTTATCAGCACATTGAAGAACATGCGCGACCTGAAAGGCCCGCAGTTCCTGCATATCATGACCAAGAAAGGCCGCGGCTATGAGCCCGCGGAAAAAGATCCGATCACTTTCCATGCGGTGCCTAAATTTGATCCTTCCAGCGGATGTTTGCCGAAAAGCAGCGGCGGTCTGCCAGGTTATTCAAAAATCTTCGGTGACTGGCTGTGTGAAACCGCCGCCAAAGACAGCAAGCTGATGGCGATCACCCCGGCAATGCGCGAAGGTTCCGGCATGGTGGAATTTTCACGTAAATTCCCGGATCGCTATTTTGACGTCGCCATCGCCGAGCAGCATGCCGTCACCTTCGCCGCAGGTCTGGCGATTGGCGGCTATAAGCCCGTCGTGGCGATCTACTCTACTTTCCTGCAACGCGCCTACGATCAGGTCATCCATGACGTCGCTATCCAGAAACTGCCGGTCATGTTCGCCATCGATCGCGCCGGTATCGTTGGCGCGGATGGACAAACACACCAGGGCGCGTTCGATCTCTCCTATCTGCGCTGCATCCCGGATATGGTGATCATGACGCCAAGCGACGAAAACGAATGTCGCCAGATGTTATTTACCGGGTATCACTATAACGACGGCCCGACGGCAGTACGTTATCCACGCGGTAATGCGCAGGGCGTGGCGCTAACCCCGCTGGAAAAACTGCCTATTGGTAAAGGCCTTGTGAAGCGTCATGGCGAAAAACTGGCGATTCTGAACTTTGGCACCTTAATGCCTGAGGCGGCGAAAGTCGCCGAAGCGCTGAACGCCACGCTGGTCGACATGCGCTTTGTTAAGCCGCTGGACGACACGTTAATTCTGGAGATGGCCGCGCAGCATGACGCGCTGGTGACGCTGGAAGAAAACGCCATTATGGGCGGCGCTGGCAGCGGCGTAAACGAAGTGCTAATGGCCCATCGTAAACCTGTACCTGTGCTGAATATCGGTCTTCCGGATTTCTTTATCCCGCAAGGAACGCAGGAAGAAGCCCGCGCGGAACTGGGCCTTGACGCCGCAGGCATTGAAGCCAAAATCAAGGCCTGGCTGGCATAATCCCCTCTTTGCTCCTGCTATGCTTGAAGAGTGACGGGTATAACAGGAGCGGAGTCATGCAATACAACACGTTAGGAAATACAGATCTTCAGGTGTCCCGCCTTTGTCTGGGCTGTATGACGTTCGGCGAGCCGAGTCGCGGCAATCACGCCTGGACGCTTCCCGAAGAGAGCAGCCGTCCCATCATCAAGCGCGCCCTTGAGGGCGGCATTAACTTTTTTGATACCGCCAACAGCTACTCCGACGGCAGCAGCGAAGAGATTGTCGGCCGCGCGCTGCGTGATTTCGCCCGGCGCGACGAGGTGGTGGTAGCGACGAAAGTCTTCCATCGCGTCGGCGATCTGCCGGAAGGATTGTCCCGCGCGCAAATCCTGCGCTCTATTGACGATAGCCTCACCCGTCTGGGAATGGAGTATGTCGATATCCTGCAAATCCACCGCTGGGATTACACCACGCCGATAGAAGAAACTCTGGAAGCGCTAAACGACGTGGTGAAGGCGAGTAAAGCCCGCTATATCGGCGCTTCCTCAATGCACGCCTCACAATTTGCCCAGGCGCTGGCGCTACAAAAACAACACGGCTGGGCGCCGTTTGTCACCATGCAGGATCACTATAACCTGATCTACCGCGAGGAAGAGCGTGAGATGCTACCGCTGTGCTGGCAGGAAGGCGTCGCCGTGATTCCGTGGAGCCCGCTGGCGCGCGGGCGCTTAACTCGCCCCTGGGGAGAAACCACGGCCCGGCTGGTCTCGGATGACGTGGGCAAAAATTTATACGCTGAAAGCGATAAAAATGATGCGCAAATAGCGGAACGGCTGGCTGGCGTCAGCGAGGCGCTTGGCGCAACGCGAGCGCAGGTCGCGCTGGCCTGGCTACTCAGTAAACGAGGCGTCGCCGCGCCGATTATCGGCACTTCGCGTGAAGAGCAGTTAGATGAGTTGCTGAATGCCGTTGATTTAACGCTCAAACCGGAGCAGATTGCTGAACTCGAAACGCCGTACAAACAGCATCCGGTGGTGGGATTTAAATAATCCGCCATTGCCCGATGGCGCGGCGCTTATCGGGCCTGTGAAATCGACATATTGTTCGGGGGTAGGCCGGATAAGGCGTTTACGCCGCCATCCGGCAAACCCTTTAAATAATACCGAGCGGCCAGTGATGACCGATAAAATACAGTATGCCGGCGGATATCACCCCGGCGACGATATCATCGATCATAATCCCCATGCCGCCGTGCACGTTGCGATCAAACCAACGGATCGGCCAGGGTTTCCACATATCCAGAATGCGGAAAATAACGAACCCGGCTGCCACCCACTGCCAGTCCGTCGTCGGCAACGCCATTAGCGTTATCCACATACCGATAAATTCATCCCAGACAATACTGCCGTGGTCGTGTACGCCCATATCTTTCGCCGTCTGATGGCAAAGATAAACGCCAATGCAGATCCCAAACATCACGACCAGCGAATAAAGCTGCCACGGCAGAAACGTCATCAAATACCAGAAGGGGATCGCCGCCAGCGAGCCCATCGTGCCCGGCACCACGGGGCTCAGCCCGCTGCCAAAGCCGGTAGCGAGCAGATGCCACGGATTGCGCAAATTCAGGCGGCTTTTCGCAACATCTTTATGGCGTGGCAAAATGGTCATATCCTTTCCAGTCAAAAGTGACAGGTTCTCCGTCACGCACAAAGGCGATCCCTTCGATATCCGCCGTCATTTGCCCGATACAGGTAAACGGCACGCCCAGATGACCAAGCGCGACATCCAGCGCGCCACGGTTCAGCTCCGGGACGGTAAAGCACAGTTCATAATCTTCGCCGCCGGATAACATCCAGCGAAGCTTTTGTTCGGGATCATTGGCATGTCCCCACAGTTCTTCGGAGTCAGGCAGCGCCTCCAAATCGATTCGCGCGCCGCAGTTGCTGGCTTGAAGAATGTGACCAAGATCGGAGATCAAACCGTCGGAAAGATCGATCGCCGAACTGGCGAGATCGCGTAGCGCCTGTCCTTGTAAAATACGCGGCGTCGGGCGCAGATGGCGTTTGACCAGATAGTCGGCATCCCCCCAGCTTCCCACGCGAAAATCACCCCGTAGAATCGCCAGCCCGGCAGCGCTATCGCCCAACGTGCCAGTAACATAAATCCAGTCGCCCGGTTTTGCGCCAGAACGTTTCAGCGCCCGACCGGCTGGCACAAGGCCATGAATACCGAGCGTCATCGACAGCGGGCCGCGCGTGGTATCGCCGCCAATGAGCTGCATGTCGTAGTAATCCAGTTGTTCAAACAGGCTGTCGCTGAACGCGGCAAGCCACGCCTCATCGACGTCAGGAAGCGTGAGCGCCAGCGTTAACCATGCCGGATCGGCGCCCATCGCCGCCAGATCGCTTAAATTCACCGCCAGCGCTTTATACGCCAGATCGGCAGGATCGATATCGGGTAAGAAATGGATGCCCGCCACCAGCGTATCGGTACTGATCGCCAGGGTCTGTTTTTCAGGAATATTCAGGAGCGCGCAATCGTCGCCAATACCGGTTTCAACATCAAGACGAGAGCTTCTTACACGGTCAAAATAACGGGCAATCAGGGAAAACTCGCCACATGCCATACGTTATGCCTCAGCAGAAAAAAAGAAAAGGCCGGAGACGGCGGGTATCGATCGCCCGCTATCTTTCCGGCCTGTGAATCACTTTTTGTTGGGACGAATCACCGGAGCTGCTTTATCCAGTACGCCGTTGACGAATTTGTGGCTGTCTTCAGCGCCAAAGGTTTTCGCCAGTTCAATCGCTTCGTTGATGGCCACTTTATAAGGCACATCGCTGCGTTTTGACAGCTCAAACAACGCAATACGCAGCACGGCTTTTTCAACCTGTCCCAGCTCTTCAAGCAGGCGGGACAGATACGGTTTCATTAAACCATCCAGGTACGCGCTGTTAGTCGCCACCCCGGATAGCAGTTCACGGAAATAGAGAACGTCGACGTCTTTTACGTCCTGTTCCGCCAGGAACTGGTATTCAACATCAGCGATGTCGTTCTGGGACAACTGCCAGGAGTAAAGCGCCTGGACGGCACACTCACGGGCGCGGCGACGAGCAGCAGGTTTCACGGAATTCCCCTTACAAAAAATCAGGCCTTAATGGCTTTCAATACATTAATCATTTCAAGCGCGGTCAGCGCAGCTTCTGCGCCTTTATTACCGGCTTTTGTACCAGCACGTTCGATGGCTTGTTCAATACTCTCGGTGGTCAGAACACCAAAGGCTACCGGCACGCCGCTGTCCTGGGCAACGCTTGCCAGGCCATTGCTGGCGCCGCCTGCCACATATTCAAAGTGCGCAGTCCCCCCGCGAATCACGGTTCCCAGCGCAACCACGGCGTCGTATTTACCGCTTTTCGCCAGCGCTTCGGTCGCCAGCGGCAGTTCATAGGCGCCAGGCACCCACACTACGGTAATATTATCATCTTTTACCTGACCAATACGCGTCAGGGCATCAACCGCGCCATCCAGCAGGCTGTCGTTGATAAACTGATTGAAACGCGCAATAGTGATGGCGACACGAGCGTCAGGGGCTGCAACGTTAGCTTTAATAATGTTCATATTCTCTCTTCCAGGGTTCATTTGGCCCCGCAGGGGGGCGGATTTTATCATAATAATTTGAGCGCTGCTCCCCTTTCGACGGGAGAACTCATGCGCTCACCATATGCAGGCAAACATCCGGGCCGACATGGCGTATTTCGCTGAAGGTAAATTGCGGCGCGTCGGCGAGCTTCTCAAGCCCCGGCAATTCGCATAATCCCCGCGCCTGGGTTCCCAACAATTTAGGCGCGACATAGACAATCAGTTCATCCACCAGCCCGGCTTGCAGCAACGCGCCCGCCAGTCCCGGTCCGGCTTCAACCCATATGCTATTAATCTGCTGCCTGCCTAACTGCATCATCAGCACAACCAGATCCAAATGTCCGTTGTGCGCCGGCACGCTGATAGTACGAACCGAATCGGGCCACGCGCGGCTATCTTCCTGGGTACACGCAATCCACGTTTCGCCAGGCTGCTGCACAATACGATGCGCAGGCGTTACCCGGTTTTGGCTGTCGATAACAATTCGCACCGGCTGGCGCAGATTTTCCTGCGGGTAAGACGCCTGCGTAGAGGCGTCTAACTCCGCCCAACGCACCGTCAAGGCCGGATCGTCAGCCAATACCGTCGCGCTACTGGTTAAGATAGCGTGGCTTTGCGCACGCAAGCGCTGAACGTCACGCCGGGCCTGCGGCGAGGTGATCCACTGGCTTTCGCCGCTGGCCATCGCCGTCCGTCCATCCACGGAGGCGCCCAGTTTAAGCTGAAGATAAGGGAATCCGGTACGCATCCGCTTGAGGAAGCCTTTATTGAGCGCCTCCGCTTCACTCATCATTAACCCGTGGCTGACCGCAATACCCGCCTGTTGCAGGCGATACAGCCCACGCCCGGCGACCTGTGGGTTCGGGTCCTGCATCGCGGCGACCACGCGCGCGACGCCGGCCGCAATCAGCGCATCACAACATGGCGGCGTTCGCCCATGATGGCTACAGGGTTCAAGCGTGACATAGGCGGTTGCGCCTTTGGCTTTTGCGCCCGCCATCCGCAGCGCATGGACCTCGGCGTGCGGCTCTCCGGCGCGATGGTGATAACCTTCGCCGACGATATCGCCATTGTTAACAATGACACAGCCGACATTAGGGTTCGGGTGAGTGGTGAAACGTCCACGCTGCGCCAGTTTTAGCGCCCGCGCCATGTAAAACTCATCCTGCATGGCTTAGTCCTGTAGGCGAGCGATTTCTTCGCCAAAGTCTTTGATATCTTCGAAACTGCGATAGACGGAGGCAAAGCGAATATACGCGACTTTATCGAGTTTTTTCAGCTGCTCCATGACCAGGTTGCCAATCATCTTGCTGGGAACTTCACGCTCCCCAGTGGCACGTAATTGTGACTTAATATGGTTCAATGCCATTTCAACATCATCTGCGCTGACGGGTCTTTTTTCCAGCGCTCTCAACATGCCGCTACGCAGCTTATCCTCATTAAAGGGTTCGCGCACATCGTTGCTTTTTATCACGCGCGGCATGACCAGTTCAGCCACTTCAAAGGTCGTAAAGCGTTCATTACACACCAGGCACTGCCGACGGCGGCGCACGGACGAGCCCTCGCCTACAAGACGAGAGTCAATGACTTTGGTATCTACGGCGAAACAAAATGGGCAATGCATACGGCGTCCTGACCAGATGATTTAGAAAACACTATTTTACCCTGAACTGGCGCGACAACAAAGGCGGAGCGCTTTTGAGATAAAGGATCGGTGCCTTTGTGCGTATAGCGCACTACCATTACGCTATCGGACCACGAAGGAAATGATCGACATGACAAGACGTTACCTAAGAATTCTCCTGGTGGGAAGTCTCTTGAGCCTGACCGCCTGCGCGCCGCAGAGCGAAGTTCGCCAGATGCATCAAAGCATTAGCACCCTGAATAAAGAGATGACCCAACTGAATCAGGAAACGGTAAAAATTACCCAACAAAATAAGCTGAATGCGGAGTCAACCCGCGGCGTCTATTTGTTGCCTGGCGCCAATACGCCTGCCCGGCTGGAGAGTCAGATCGGTACGCTACGTATGACATTGCTGGAGATTACGCCTGTCGCAGACGGCGCTCACGCAACGTTACGCATTCAGGGCGAGTCCCGCGATCCGCTGCCGGCATTCAGCGCTACCGTAGAGTACGGGCAAATTCAGGGCACTACGGAGAACTATCAGGAGGTGAATGCACAGAGCCTTCTGGTAAATGCCCCTGCCAGCTTGCTGGCGCCCAGTGATGTCAATATTTCGTTACCGTTGAAGGGGATCACACCGGCGCAGTTAGGCTTCATTCGCATCCATGATATTCAACCTGTTAATCAATAAACGTTCTGGCGGAGCGTTTTGTGCGTTCCGCAACATCCCCCGCGCGACTTTTGTTGCCCTACTGACATTTCCGTCATTTATGACATGGATTGGTAATATTCATGAAAGATAGTACTGTCGCCGCACCTAAAGTGCGCAAACGTGAACGCAATCGATTACGTAAATGATAGATATGTGAAACAAGACATATTTTTGTGAGCAATGATTTTTATAATAGGCTCCGCAGAAACACGAAATATTTAGAAACGCAAATTGCGTTCTTTTCACTCCCGCAAGGGATTTCAAACAGTGGCATACATATGAAAAAAACTTTACTCGCAGTCAGCGCAGCGCTGGCGCTCACCTCATCTTTTACTGCTAACGCAGCAGAAAATGATCAGCCGCAGTATTTGTCCGACTGGTGGCACCAGAGCGTAAACGTGGTAGGCAGCTACCATACCCGTTTCTCGCCGAAATTGAACAACGACGTCTATCTGGAATATGAAGCATTTGCCAAAAAAGACTGGTTTGATTTCTACGGCTATATCGATATTCCCAAAACCTTTGATTGGGGTAACGGCAACGATAAAGGTATCTGGTCCGACGGTTCTCCGCTGTTCATGGAAATCGAACCGCGTTTCTCGATTGATAAGCTGACCGGCGCAGACCTGAGCTTCGGCCCGTTTAAAGAGTGGTATTTCGCCAACAACTACATCTACGATATGGGCGATAACAAAGCCAGCCGCCAGAGCACGTGGTATATGGGTCTGGGGACCGATATCGACACCGGCCTGCCGATGGGCCTGTCGCTGAACGTGTATGCGAAATATCAGTGGCAAAACTACGGTGCTTCCAATGAAAACGAATGGGACGGCTACCGTTTCAAAGTGAAATACTTCGTCCCCATCACCGATCTGTGGGGCGGTAAACTGAGCTATATCGGCTTTACCAACTTTGACTGGGGATCTGATTTAGGCGACGATCCGAACCGTACCAGCAACTCCATCGCTTCCAGCCATATCCTGGCGCTGAACTACGATCACTGGCACTACTCGGTCGTTGCGCGTTACTTCCATAACGGCGGACAGTGGCAGAATGGCGCAAAACTGAACTGGGGCGACGGCGATTTCAGCGCGAAATCTACCGGCTGGGGCGGCTACCTGGTCGTGGGTTACAACTTCTAAACCTGCAAAAAAGGCCAGAGGTCGCCCTCTGGCCCGTTTCGGGCGCATGCTGCCATGCGGCGACGAGTCGCGCCCACTTCACATTACTTCCGGCGATGCCACCAGCCTAAAAACAGACCTGTCGCAATCCCGACCAGCGTTGGTGCCGCCAGATCGTGCCAGATCGTCATATTGCCGCCTTTGTTGCAATGGCAACGGTTCGCGGCTATCCTCAACTTGTCTAGGGTCAAGTTAGCCCCCGTAATGTTGCCGGTGAATACCGAACAATGTGCGGGGGTTTTCTCTTTCCAGCGACAAGGCCACCGGGGATCAAGCCCCCGCAACATTGCGCCTCACCGGGTTGCCCCGGCTTACCGCTGATTTTACTCTGCTCGCCAGTATCGGCAGGACTTAAAAACAAAAAAATCCCAACCTTGCGATCGGGATTCCAGTGACAATGTATGCGTTACAGGACGTTTGGGGGCTGACGACAAACTCCGGGGCTGAAAAAATGTCGGATTGCATCCGATCTACGAAAACCAATAGTTCATTTATATTGCGGATTCCGTTGGGTGGAGCGAAGCGTAACCTAACATTCAACAGCACCAACAGCTTTGTCAGCAGTCTGCTTATTTCTTTTTGTTCATCATCGCTTTCAGATCGGCAAACGGGTTATAAGTCGCCTCGCCGACATCTTTTTGCGCATCTTCCCCGGCAATGACCGTCGAACCGTACTGATCGGCTTCGGTATATTTGGAATGCTCATGATCGTGGCAGTAGAGGCACAATAGCTCCCAGTTGCTGCCGTCTTCCGGGTTATTGGTGTGGTCATGATCGATATGATGCACCGTCAGCTCACGCAGATTTGAATACACAAACTCACGAGAACAACGTCCGCACACCCACGGAAACAGCTTCAGCGCTTTTTCACGATAGCCGCTTTCCAGGCGCGCGTAGTTTTTTGGGATGATAGCCATGATAGTTCCTCATGCAATCGAGTTTATTCTGGATAATAAAAAGCCGCAGCACCCTGCGATGTTGCGGCTTTTTTCAGTCATGTTTAACGCCAGCTTACGGCAGGATGGACGGCTGATCCGCCCCTTCTTTTTCGACTTTCTGCTGCAGCATATGCTCGCGCTTCATACCGAGTTTCAGCGCCAGCGCCGATGCGACATAGATAGAAGATGCCGTACCAATAGAGACACCGATCAGCATCGTCAGCGAGAAGCCTTCCAGTACCGGACCGCCGAAGAGGTACAGCATCAGAATTACCACTAACGTCGTACCGGAGGTAATCAACGTACGGTGTAGCGTCTGGGTCAGCGACACGTTAAAGATTTCGTAAGGCGTCCCGCGACGGATTTTGCGGAAGTTTTCACGAATACGGTCGGAGACCACGATACTGTCGTTCAGCGAGTAACCGATCACCGACATCAACGATGCCACAATGGTCAAGTCAATCTCGATATGGAAAAGCGACAGTATCCCCAGCGTAATGATCACGTCGTGCGCCAGCGCGATGACCACCCCTGCCGCCAGTCGCCACTCAAAGCGGAAACCGACATAAACGAGGATAGAGATCAACGCCACCAGCAGCGCCATGGCGCCGGTTTGCGCCAGATCGGCGCCCACGCTTGGCCCCACGAATTCAATACGCTTCACGGCCGCGTTCTGGTTGGTGGCTTCATTAATGATCGTCACCACTTTGCTACCCAGTACCTGACCGCCGGTTTCACCTTCGGTTGGCGGCATACGCACCATAATGTCGTGACTGCTGCCAAAGTTCTGCAACTGCGGCTCTTCATAGCCCGCTTTTTGCAGCGCTTCGCGCATCACGTCCATTTCAGCCGGTTTTTCCAGCGTGATTTCAATTACCGTGCCACCGGTGAAATCCAGCCCCCAGTTAAACCCGCGTACGCCCATAATGACAATGGCCGCGATCAGCAACAGCCCGGAGATGCCGAATGCCCAGAAGTCCCAGCGCATAAAGTCATAGACTTTACGGCCGTGGTTTAGTTGTTCAACAGTGTATTCCTGTGCCACATCGCACTCCTCAGATTGACAGCTTAGTGACGCGCTTGCCGCCATATAGCAGGTTTACGATAGCACGCGTACCGATAATCGCGGTAAACATCGACGTCGCCACACCGATACCGGTCGTAATCGCGAACCCTTTAATTGCCCCGGTACCGACAGCATACAGAATGATGACTTTAATCAGCGTCGTGATGTTCGCATCGAAGATGGAACTGAACGCGCCGGCATAGCCTTCGTTTATCGCCTGCTGTACCGTGCGGCCATTACTCAACTCTTCTTTGATACGTTCGTTAATCAGAACGTTGGCGTCGACCGCCACCGCAAGGGTTAACACGATACCCGCAATCCCCGGCATACTGAGCGTTGCCCCCGGCAACAGCGACATGATACCGACAATCAACACCAGGTTAGCCACTAACGCGCTGGTCGCAATCAGACCAAACTTCTTATAGAAGAAGATCATGAACAGGATGGAGACCACCAGACCGGCCAGACAGGCTTCCAGGCCCTGCTTGATGTTCTGCATACCCAGAGTCGGGCCAATGGTGCGCTCTTCAACGATCTGAATCGGCGCAATCAGGGCGCCCGCACGCAGCAACAACGAGAGCTGACGCGCTTCGTTCGGGTTGCTGATACCGGTAATACGGAAGCTGTTACCCAGCCGAGACTGGATGTTGGCAATGTTAATCACCTCTTCCTGTTTCACCAGTACGGCGCGACCGTTAGCGTCTTTCTTACCACTGTCTTTATACTCCACAAACAGGGTCGCCATCGGTTTGCCGATATTGTCCTTAGTGAAGTTAGACATGATATTGCCGCCTGCGCTATCCAGCGAGATGTTAACCTGCGGTTGGTTATATTCATCCTGGCTGGACGTCGAGTCGGTGATATGGTCGCCGGTGAGGATCACGCGTTTGTACAATACCACCGGCTGACCTTCGCGGGTCTGTTTCACTTCGGAATCGCCCGGTACGCGCCCGGCAGCAGCGGCGGCCTGATCAACGTTGGTATTCACCAGACGGAATTCCAGCGTCGCGGTCGCGCCGAGAATTTCTTTCGCGCGAGCGGTATCCTGGATACCCGGCAGCTCAACCACAATACGGTCTGCGCCCTGGCGTTGTACGACAGGCTCCGCGACGCCCAGTTGGTTAACACGGTTACGCAGAATATTAATGTTCTGCTGAACGGCGTATTCACGCGCTTCGCTCAGGCGCGCATCGGTCATTACCGCGCGAAGTTGATTACCGCCCTGGCTGGAAATCACCAGGTCACGATGACGCGGCGTCAGATAGGCGATCGCCTCATCACGCGCTTTGCTGTCACGGAACGTGATGCTCAACCCATAATTATTTTCTTTACGAACGGTGGTATAAGGAATGCCTTTTTCACGCAGATCGCTGCGCAGGCTATCGATATTTTGTTCCTGGAGTTTACCTAACGCGGTATCCATATCCACTTCCATCAGGAAGTGAACGCCGCCGCGCAGATCAAGACCGAGCTTCATCGGATCGGCGTGAATAGCCGCCAACCAGCGCGGCGTAGCCGGCGCAAGGTTAAGCGCCACGACATATTTATCCCCCAGCACGCTCATCAGCGCTTCACGGGCGCGTAGCTGGGTATCGGTGGTGTCGAAGCGCGCAAGAATAGCGCCCTCTTCCAGTGCCACAGACTTAGCGGGAATTTTTTCTTCTTGTAACGTTTTCTGGACCTGGATCAGCGTTTGCTCACTGGCGGCGACGCCGCGCACGCCAGTGATTTGAACAGCCGGATCCTCACCATACAGGTTGGGAAGTGCGTAAAGCAGGCCGACGATAATCACGACGACCAGCATGATGTACTTCCACAAAGGATAACGGTTTAACACGGCAGTTCCCTTTGGGAAAACGAAATATTACAGCGCCTTCATGGTGCCTTTCGGCAGAACGGCAGCTACGAAGTCACGTTTGATAACCACTTCCGTGGTGTCATTCAGCGCGATGGCAATGTAGCCGGCTTCCGCTACTTTGGTCACTCGACCGACCAGACCGCCATTCGTCAGAACTTCATCACCTTTCGCAATGGAGTCCATCAGCTTTTTGTGCTCTTTGGTGCGCTTCTGCTGCGGGCGCAGGATCATGAAATAGAAAATCAGACCAAACACCACCAGCATTAAAATCAGAGACATCGGGCTGCCCTGCGCTGGAGCACCTGTTGCCGCTACCGCATCAGAAATAAAAAAGCTCATTCAAATTCCCTCATTATTAAAATTAATCAACGTTCAAAGGTGGAACGGGTCGCCCCTGACGTTGGTAAAACTCGGTTACGAAGCTCTCTAATTTACCCTCTTCAATAGCCTTGCGTAAACCCGCCATCAAACGCTGGTAGTAACGCAAGTTATGAATGGTATTGAGACGCGCACCTAATATTTCGTTGCAACGGTCGAGATGATGCAAGTAAGCGCGTGAATAATTGCGACAGGTGTAGCAATCGCACTCGGCGTCAAGCGGGCTGGTGTCGCTTTTATGCTTTGCATTACGAATCTTCACCACGCCGTCGGTCACAAACAGATGACCATTACGGGCATTTCGCGTTGGCATGACACAGTCAAACATATCAATACCGCGACGTACCCCTTCCACCAGATCTTCCGGTTTACCCACGCCCATCAGGTAACGCGGTTTGTCAGCCGGGATCTGCGGGCAAACGTGCTCCAGAATGCGGTGCATATCTGCTTTCGGCTCACCGACAGCCAAACCGCCGACAGCGTAGCCATCAAAGCCAATCTCTACCAGACCTTTCACCGAGATATCGCGTAAATCTTCGTAAACGCTGCCCTGAATGATGCCAAAAAGCGCATTCTTATTGCCAAGGCTATCAAAACGGTCGCGGCTACGCTTCGCCCAACGCAACGACATCTCCATCGAGCGTTTAGCATAGTCCCAGTCTGCCGGGTACGGCGTACATTCATCAAAGATCATCACGATATCGGAACCGAGATCGTACTGGATCTCCATCGACTTTTCCGGATCGAGGAAAATCGGATCGCCGTTGATCGGGTTACGGAAGTGCACGCCTTGCTCGGTAATCTTACGGATATCGCCGAGGCTGAAGACCTGGAAGCCGCCGGAATCGGTGAGAATCGGCCCTTTCCACTGCATAAAATCGTGCAGATCGCCATGCAGCTTCATGATTTCCTGACCCGGGCGCAGCCACAGGTGGAAAGTGTTGCCGAGAATAATCTGCGCGCCGGTCGCTTCCACTTCTTCCGGCGTCATGCCTTTTACCGTACCGTAAGTACCCACCGGCATAAAAGCAGGCGTTTCCACTACGCCACGATCAAACACCAGACGACCGCGACGCGCGCGACCATCGGTGGTATCTAACTCAAATTTCATTATCACTCCTGCGTCAGAAAAACAGTCCGACGTTTAACGACTCGCTACGGAATGATTCCATAGCTAATAAATTCCCGAAGGCGTCATCGGCGCAGCCAGTTTGGGGTCGACCAGCGCACAACCACCGGAGCGTACACGCAGTACGTGAGGATGGCGAGCACTGCCCGGCGTCAAAATGGCAAGTGAGATAGCCTTCTTACGGACGCTCAAAAATAGCCTGCGGATTGTACGTGATAAACATCGCGTCCCCGTAGCTAAAAAAGCGATATTTTTGTTCTACCGCAGTCTTATAGGCATTCATGGTGTGTTGATAACCGGCAAATGCGGAAACCAGCATAATCAACGTCGATTCCGGCAGATGGAAGTTGGTGATCAGCGCATCAATCACTTTGTATTGATAACCTGGATAAATAAAGATTTGCGTATCGCCGAAGAACGGCTCTATCAAATCGCTTTTTGCCGCCTGCGCCGCGCTTTCCAGTGAGCGTACCGAGGTGGTGCCGACGGCGATAACCCGGTTGCCGCGCGCTTTCGCCGCCAGCACCGCGTCGACCACCTCTTGCGGCACCTCAGCATATTCGGAGTGCATGATGTGATCTTCAATGGTATCGACACGCACTGGCTGGAAAGTGCCCGCGCCGACGTGTAGCGTAACAAACGCCATTTCGACACCTTTCTCACGAAGCGCCGCCAGCAGCGGCTCATCAAAGTGCAGCCCCGCGGTCGGCGCGGCGACGGCACCCGGTTTTTCACTGTAGACCGTCTGGTACAGTTCGCGGTCGGCGTCCTCGTCCGGACGGTCGATGTACGGCGGCAACGGCATATGGCCGATGGCGTTGAGAATATCCAGCACCGGACGCGGGTCATTAAACTCAACTTCAAACAGAGCGCCGTGACGCGCAGTCATGGTCGCGTGGATACTTTCGTCGTCGCCCAGTAGCAGTTCCGTGCCCGGTTTTGGCGCTTTAGAAGCACGAATATGCGCCAGGATGCGTTTATCATCGAGCATACGTTCGACCAGCACTTCTATCTTGCCGCCGCTGGCTTTACGGCCAAACAGCCGCGCCGGGATCACGCGGGTATTATTGAAGACCAGCAAATCGCCAGGGTTGAGCTTATCGAGCAGATCGGTGAAAGTACCGTGCGTCAGCGCGCCCGTCGGCCCCTCTAATGACAGCAAACGGCAGCGACTGCGTTCCGGCTGTGGGTAGTGGGCAATCAGGGATTCGGGTAGTTCAAAGGAAAAATCGGTAACGCGCATGACTCTGACTCAGACTAAAATAAGAGGCGGGTAGTCTAGTGCCGGGGCGTTCCCGCTGCAACCGTTACCCGCTTTTTGGACAGAGAATCAATAATGAATTTTCTTGCTCACCTGCATCTGGCGCACCTTGCCGACAGCTCGCTTTCCGGTAATCTTCTGGCCGATTTTGTCCGCGGTAACCCGGCAACACATTATCCTCCTGACGTGGTAGAGGGTATTTATATGCATCGGCGTATTGACGTCATGACCGACAACCTGCCGGAAGTTCGTGAGGCGCGAGAGTGGTTCCGCCATGAAACGCGGCGCGTGGCGCCCATTACGCTGGACGTCATGTGGGATCATTTTTTATCGCGCCACTGGACGCAAATCTCCCCTGATTTTCCACTTCAGGCGTTTGTCGGCTACGCCCATGCGCAGGTCGCGACGATTCTGCCCGACTCCCCGCCGCGCTTTGTCAACCTGAATGATTATCTTTGGTCAGAAAAATGGTTAGAGCGGTATCGCGATATGGATTTCATTCAAAACGTGCTGAATGGCATGGCGAATCGCCGTCCCCGGCTGGATGCCTTGCGTGATTCCTGGTACGATCTGGACGCGCACTACGACGCGTTAGAAGAGCGCTTCTGGCATTTTTATCCGCGTATGATGGCACTGGCCGCCCGCAAAGCGCTGTGACGGCCTGATAGCGAGGGCGTGCGTCAGATCCGCCGTTGGCAGAAAGATCGTTCGCTGTCATAAAGGGGTCATCATTACGATTTATAATGACCCGATCGATAGGCAAAAGCTGTCTCATTGATTGTCAAGACCGCATTGTTTTGTCGCTTCGCCCTCCCTATACTGCCCGCGTTGCGTTCTAAAACCCTTAATATTGCAGGAGAATTATTATGGTACTGGTTACTCGTCAGGCCCCGGATTTCACCGCTGCGGCGGTACTGGGTAGCGGTGAGATTGTTGATAAATTCAACTTCAAACAGCACACCAATGGTAAAACGACCGTTCTGTTCTTCTGGCCGATGGACTTCACTTTTGTTTGCCCGTCTGAGCTGATCGCCTTTGATAAACGTTATGAAGAATTCCAGAAGCGCGGCGTTGAAGTAGTCGGCGTTTCTTTCGACTCTGAGTTCGTTCACAACGCATGGCGTAACACCCCTGTCGATAAAGGCGGCATTGGCCCGGTGAAATACGCAATGGTCGCCGACGTGAAGCGTGAAATTCAGAAAGCTTACGGTATCGAACATCCGGACGAAGGCGTTGCGCTGCGCGGCTCTTTCCTGATTGACGCTAACGGTATTGTTCGCCACCAGGTCGTAAACGATCTGCCGCTGGGTCGTAATATCGACGAAATGCTGCGTATGGTCGACGCGCTGCAGTTCCACGAAGAGCACGGTGATGTCTGCCCGGCGCAGTGGGAAAAAGGCAAAGAAGGCATGAACGCCTCTCCGGACGGCGTGGCTAAATACCTGGCTGAGAACATTTCCAGCCTGTAAGTCAGTGCATTGATAAAAGGCTCGCGAATGCGAGCCTTTTTTATGCGTGCGGTGTTACGAACCACCTCGCCTCAACGATTCATCCATACGGTCGCGGAAATCGCGGGTAAACTAAGTCTTCCCTCGCGGATGTTACCGCTTCCCGTTTTACATTGCCATCCGGCCACGTTCAGCAACGGCAATGCTTCCAGCGCAACTTCACAGGCCTCGCCCCGGTTAATCGCCACCAGCGCCCGCTGCTGCTGATAAACTCGCACGAATACCACTACGTCACCTTCGGCATACAGCGCCTGGCATCCGCCACGACGCAGCGCCAGACTGCGCTGACGCAGTTTCGCCATACGCTGGTACAGCGCCAGCAAGTTGCCGTCCTGCTTGCGTTCATCCCACGGGAACGGTTTGCGGCACATGGGGTCATTTGCACCGTCCACGCCGACTTCATCGCCGTAATAAATACATGGCACGCCGGGCCAGGTAAACAGCCAGACCACCGCCAGCGGCAGGCGCGCCGCGTCTTTACCCAGCAGAGTTTTAAAGCGCGCAGTATCATGGCTGTCGAGTTGATTAAACATGCGCAGTTGTTGCTGATGTGACAGCCCGGCGCGGTAGTTATCCATCCACGCGATACAGGTCCGGGCATCAATATGCTGTGGTTCGTAAGCGATATCAGTATTGGCGAGAAATCCCCATAGCGGGAAGGTGAAGCCGCGATAATTCATGGCGGCATCTTCCGCATCGGCCTGTAGCCACTGCCGCGCATCGCCGAAATGTTCCCCCACAATATAGGCTTCGGGCTGCGCTTCTTTTGCCGCCCGGGTAATGCCGGCGACGTGCTGCAAATTGTGGCGCGCCCCGCCCGCCTCGCCCAGCATATGTACGACATCCAGCCGCCAGCCGTCCATATTCCACGGTGCCTTTAGCCAGTGACGAACGATACTGTCCTCACCGCGATAGATCTCATCCACCAGCGTTTCTGATTGATAATCGAGTTTCGGCAGGCTCGGATAACCCAGCCAGTCCAGCGCCACGCCTTGTGGTGAAAAGGAGTACCAGTCGCGCCACGGCGAGTCCGGGTGATGGCACGCGCCGCCAGTGCTGCGGTTATGCCTGTCAAACCACGCATGCGAGTCGCCACTATGATTAAACACGCCATCCAGCACCAGCCTCATGCCCTGCGTCTGGGTTTCACGCCGCAGGCGTAGCAGCGCCCGATCGCCGCCAAATTGCGGATCGACATGGCGATAATCTTCCGTGTCGTACTTATGGACGCTCGGCGCGGTAAATACCGGATTCAGATATAGCGCTGTGACGCCCAGTTTTTTCAGATACGGCAGCTTCTCACAAATGCCATTCAGACAGCCGCCGTAAAAGGTGGAACCGCCCGCCAGGGGGGTTAAAGGATCGTCCCAGTCGCGCAGCACAATCTCCTGACCTGCGGCATGATGGTAATACACCCGGTCCTGATCGGCTTCACGCGTCGCGCTGCGGGCAAAACGATCCGGGAAGATCTGATAAAAAATTTGATCGGCGACCCACTGCGGGCCGCTGTCCGGAACATCAACGGCAAATTGTTCCAGACGCGCCGGTGGGAAGCGGTTAAATCCCTGCGGCGTAAACCAAAGCTGGCGGTCGTGCCAAAGCAATTTAAAGCTGTAACGGCGACGGGGTTGCCCTAACGCGATATTGAGCGTCGCTCGCCACGCCGTCACGCCCGGCTGCGGCTGGCGGCGCTGTTTGCGCATCGCCAGTGAGATTTCTTCATTATCGAATTCTGAGCGCAACGTCACGCGAGACGGCGGATTTTCTCCGCTCAGCCACAGCGTAATGGTTAATTTATCGTTATGTTGCTTCACAAATGGGGCAACCGGTAAGTGCCAGGCATTCAACATCTCGTATCCCCTCTACTGAAAATGGGGCCACCTTGCCATAGAGATTTAAAGGATAACTCATCATCCAGGGGTTTATTAGGGGAGGAGGCTCCAGGAGGAGAAGCGGCTCCGCTTATCCGGTCTACCGTTGCCTGCAGACCGGATAAGGCAGAGAAAAACGACTACGCCTGCGCCAATTGACGGTCGCGACGGCGTTTAAATATCCAGCCAATCAACAGCAGAACTATCCAGGCGAAGCCCACATACAGTGAGATGCGGGTATCCGGATGGTAGCCGATAAGCGCAATAATGAAGACCAGGAAAATCAACCCCGCTATCGTCGTTACGACACCGCCCGGCACCTTAAACTTCAGCGCTTTTACCTCTTCCGGCGGTAAACGACGACGGAAGGCGATTTGCGACAGCAGGATCATAATCCATACCCATACCGTCGCAAACGTCGCCAGCGAAGCAATCACCAGGAAGACGTTTTCCGGCATGATGTAGTTCAGGTAAACCGCAAACAGCAGCGCAATCGTCATCACCAGCACAGTAACCCACGGAATACCACGGCGTGACGTTTTGGCAAAGACTTTCGGCGCGCTCCCCTGCTCCGCCATACCATGCAGCATACGGCCTACGCCAAACACATCAGAGTTGATAGCGGAAAGCGAGGCGGTCAATACCACAAAGTTCAGAATGCTGGCGGCAAAGGTAATCCCCATATGCTGGAACGTCAGCACAAATGGGCTGCCGTTTGTGCCGACCTGATTCCACGGATAGATAGACATAATGACGAACAGCGTGCCGACATAAAATACCAGGATACGCATCGGTACTGAGTTAATGGCGCGCGGAATGGATTTCTCCGGGTCTTTCGCTTCCCCGGCGGTGATACCGATAATCTCAATCCCGCCGTAAGCGAACATCACCATTTGCAGCGACATGATCATTCCCAGCCAGCCATTGCTGAAGAAGCCGCCGTTACTCCAAAGGTTATGAATGCCGGTCGGCTGCCCGCCGTTGCCAATTCCCCACACAATGATGCCGATACCCGCGACAATCATGATAATAATGGTGGCGACTTTGAAGAAGGAGAACCAAAACTCCAGCTCGCCGAACACCTTGACGCTCATCAGGTTGATGGCGCAAATGATCAGCACCACGCTAAGCACCCAAATCCAGTGCGGCACGGCGGGGAACCAGACCCCCATATAAATGCCGAACGCGGTCACGTCGGCAATGGCGACGATCAGGATCTCAAAACAGTAGGTCCAGCCGGTAATGTAGCCCGCAAGCGGGCCGAGGTTTTCTTGCGCATAGCGCGAAAATGAGCTGGCGGCAGGGTTGTGAACGGACATTTCCCCCAATGCGCGCATAATGATATATGCCGCGACCCCGCCAATAATATAGGCCAACAGCACGCTCGGCCCCGCCATTTTGATGGCGTCCGCCGAGCCGTAAAACAGGCCGGTGCCGATTGCCGAACCTAATGCCATAAAGCGAATGTGCCGGGTGCTCAGCCCACGCTTTAGCTTATTATTGCTTTCCATCAATTTCTGACCTATCAACACAATAAAAAACCACGGGGCGTTAAGCCCCGTGGTGTACACATATGTCAGCGATTTTAGTGAGCGCTGGAGGTCACCTGCCGACCCGCCGCGCGATCCCAGATAATCGCCAGGATCACCATCACCACCGTTGGCATCAACCACGCCAGTCCCTGTTCCGCCAGCGGTAAACGCTGACTCCAGGCTGGCAGCATATCGCCAAAGGCAGATGCTTTGATGCCGTCAAGGATACCAAAAAGCAGACTGATAAACATGGCCGGCGCGATGATGCGGGTGGAATTATGCCACCATGAGCGGGTAAAACTTAATACAACCAGTGCGATACACGGCGGATAGATAGCCGTCAGCACCGGAATGGAGATTTGAATCAGATGGCTCAGTCCGAGGTTTGACACCACCATAGAGAAGCCGCCGAGAATAAAGACCAGCGTGCGGTAAGACAGCGGAATATACTGCGCGAAAAACTCAGCGCAGGCGCAGGTCAACCCCACCGCCGTCACCAGACACGCGATAAAGATCAGCGCCGCCAGCAGGAAGCTTCCCGCGCCGCCAAAGGTATGCTGAACGTAGGCATGAAGAATCGCCGCGCCGTTCGCTGACTGATCGACCAGCGTCGCGCTATCAGAACCTAAGCGGAACAAGGCAAGGTAAAGCAGCGTCAGCCCCACACCCGCCATCAGGCCGGCCCAGACCGTGTAACGCGTCAACAGGCGCGCTTCGGTCACGCCGCGAGAACGCGCCGCGTTCACAATAACGATACCAAACACCATCGCGCCAAGCGTATCCATCGTCAGATAGCCGTTCACAAATCCGTTAGAAAAGGCCGCATTCTGATAAGCGTCCAGGGCGTTGCTGATTGGGCCGGCAGGCCAAACGATAGCCGCGACGGAAAGGATGACCAGCGCAATAATTTTCAACGGCGCCAGGAAATTCCCTACCGTATCCAGCAGCTTACCCGGATAGAGGGAAACCAGAATAACGATAGCGAAATAGACCACGCTGTAAATCAGCAACGGCATTGCAGAATCGCCGGTCAACGGAGCGATACCGACCTCAAACGACACCGTCGCGGTACGCGGCGTCGCAAATAACGGCCCGACGGCCAGATAGCAAACGGTCGCCAGCAGGAGTCCCGCCACTTTACCAATCGGCGTACTGAGGCTGTCTACCCCGCCGCCGACTTTCGCCAGCGCCACAACAGTAAGAACCGGTAGCCCCACGGCGGTAATCAGAAAGCCAATAGCGGCTGTCCAGACGTGTTCACCCGCCTGCAAACCGACCATAGGAGGAAAGATAATATTGCCTGCGCCAACGAACAGCGCAAATGTCATAAAGCCCAGGGCGATGATATCGCGCGATTTTAACTGATGGGTCATAAAGTCTTACTGCCTGTGGATGGTGATGTTGTAAACATTAAAATTTTTGCCTTTCCCGGAGGATTATAAAGCGGCGTTTTTTATCAATTTCAGCGGGAAAAGCTCCCGGACCGATGCGGCGAAGAATTGTTTTTCGATTTACCGCGCAAATGCAGTCGTAATGACAGCACCTGAAGCGCAATTTAAACGCTTATAACGTTTTAAAGCAAGGTGGGATCTAAAAACCAGATGAATATAGCGATATGAAATTTACAACCAGAATAAAACACCATTCTCATGAAAAAGTTATGGCTAATCATGCGAACAAAAAATCACCAAACGTTGAATGTTTCAACGAGCCCGTCTTAACTGCAAAGAAAATAAGCCAGCATCCGCTGGCTTATGGAAAGTTATACTTACGAAAGGCAATTAATCGCTATTTTTGGCAATTAAACGTTCCGGCAGCACAAAGCTAAATCGCGTTCCTTTGCCAGGCGAACTGTCGATTTCAAGGCGGCTTTCATGGTGATTCAACGCATGTTTCACAATCGCCAATCCCAGGCCGCTGCCGCCCGTTTGCCGCGAACGCGCTTTATCGACACGGTAGAAGCGTTCGGTCAGACGAGGAATATGCTCGGCAGCAATCCCCGGACCGTTATCTTGAATGCAAAATTCAGCGCCATGCGCGGCACGTCGCCAGCTCACCGTAATATGCGTTCCCGCCGGCGTATGGTTTACCGCGTTATACACCAGGTTTGAGATCGCGCTACGTAGCTGCTCTTCATTGCCCAGAACGCTAAGACTATCGTCGACCTCAAACGTAAAGGTATGTTTCTGCTGGCTGAGCGTCTGCGCTTCACGCTCCACGACCCGCAGCATCATCGGTACATCCACTTTTTCATTTAATAACAGCGCCGGGGCCGCCTCAATTTTAGACAGCGTAAGCAGTTGTTTTACCAGCCCTTCCATACGATACGTTTGCTCGCGCATCGTATGCAGCGCTTTCTCTCGCGTCGCCCCTTCCAGCGCCTGTTCCTGCATCATTTCCAGATAGCCTTGCAATACCGTCAAGGGCGTACGCAATTCATGGCTAACGTTGGCGAAAAAGTTACGTCTGGCGCCTTCAAGCTGATGCATTTGCGTCACATCGCGCGCCACCATCAGGAGTTGTTTATCGGTATAAGGCATGACGCGGATCTCCAGATGCCGCCCGGTATTGAGCACCAAATGAAGCGGACGGGTGAAATCACGCGTTTTTAAATACTGGGTAAACTCCGGATAACGCAGTAGATTGAGAATATTCTGCCCGTTGTCATCCGGCCAGCGTAGCCCCAGTATCTGTTGCGCCAAACCGTTACACCAAAAAATGCCGCCCTCTTCTGTGGTCAGTACCACGGCATCAGGCAGCGACTCCGCGCCGCTGCGAAAACGTTTAATCAAGTTCCCCAGTTCGCGACGACGCTTCTTATTTCGCAACTGCATCTGGTGTAAACCGTATAACAGCGGTTCCCAACTTCCCCGTCCCGGCGGCGGCGTCATACTTCTGTCGACCCAAAGCCACCAGGAAAGACGTAATAAATTCCAGAAATGCCAGACAAGCAGTCCCGTCACCGCCGCCAGTAAAAACCACGGCAGATAACCAAAAAAAGCGCTAAGGATAAGCGCGGGGATGCAACAGAGCACCAGCTCCAGCACCAGCCTTTTCCATGACAGCCGTTCCAGCACGCGTCATACTCCCTCAAGAATGGAAAGCCTTCTCCGCCAGAAACCTGTGTTCTACTGGCGGAAAAGGCATTAAAAGCGGGTCGAAAAACGATACCCTGTCCCGCGTACCGTTTGCACCATCCGGTCGTGGCCGCTGTGCTCCAGCGCCTTACGCAAACGGCGAATATGCACGTCGACCGTCCGGTCTTCAACGTACACATTGGTGCCCCAGACATGATTGAGTAGCTGCTCGCGACTGTAAACCCGTTCCGGGTGCGTCATAAAGAAATGGAGTAATTTAAATTCGGTCGGCCCCATATCCAGCGGGCTGTCGCCGGTCATCACGCGGTGAGAGCCAGGATCAAGGCTCAGTCCCTGCATCTCGATCACCTCTTCGACCGCCATCGGCGAGATACGCCGCATAACGGCTTTAATGCGCGCCACCAACTCCTTGGGGGAAAACGGCTTGGTAATGTAATCGTCAGCGCCGGTTTCCAGCCCGCGCACACGATCTTCTTCCTCACCTCTTGCGGTCAGCATAACCACAGGAATATCCCGGGTCATGGCTTCACGTTTGAGATGTTTAATAAACTGTAACCCTGACCCGCCGGGCAACATCCAGTCAAGAAGGATGAGATCCGGCCAGGGTTCATTAAGTTTATTCACCGCACTGTCATAATCTTCGGCTTCTACGGGCTGAAAGCCATTTTGTTCGAGCACGAAGCACACCATTTCACGGATCGGCGCCTCATCTTCTACGACCAGAATACGTCTCGCCATAATTTGCCCTGTTAGTCGTTAGTTATCAATGCCGCGCCATTATGCGTCAGATTTATGACAGATTTATGAAAAAAAAAGGCGGCATTGATAGCATGTTGATGATTTATGACACCGGTGAAACCGTGCATTACCGTGTACCGGCGGTAAATTGCGCCCAAAAATGGAAGGGATGACGTGTATAATCCCGTTCACGCTTTTTTTGCATGGAACAATTATGCGCATCCTCCACACCTCTGACTGGCATCTGGGACAAAATTTCTACAGTAAAAGCCGCGCCGCGGAGCATCAGGCTTTTCTGGACTGGCTGCTGGAGACCGCGCAGACCCATCAGGTGGATGCCATTATTGTCGCTGGCGATATTTTTGATACCGGTTCGCCGCCAAGCTATGCCCGAGAACTTTATAACCGTTTCGTCGTTAATTTACAGCAAACGGGCTGTCATCTGGTGGTGCTGGCCGGTAATCATGATTCCGTCGCCACGCTAAACGAATCGCGCGACATTCTGGCGTTTCTCAATACAACCGTGATCGCCAGCGCGGGCTATGCGCCGCGGCTACTTCATCGTCGCGACGGTTCTCCGGGCGCCGTACTGTGCCCCATTCCCTTTTTGCGCCCGCGCGACATTATTACCAGTCAGGCGGGGTTATCCGGCAACGAGAAACAGCAGCAACTTCTTCATGCGATTGCCGATTATTATCAACAGCAGCATCAGGAAGCGTGCCAGCTACGCGGCGAACGAAAGCTGCCGGTTATCGCGACGGGACATTTAACCACCGTCGGCGCCAGCAAAAGCGATGCGGTTCGCGACATTTATATCGGTACGCTGGATGCCTTTCCGGCGCAGCATTTCCCCCCCGCGGATTATATCGCATTGGGACACATTCACCGCGCGCAATGTGTCGGCGGCACAGAGCATATCCGCTATTGCGGCTCGCCCATCGCCCTCAGCTTTGATGAGTGCGGCAAAAGCAAATGCGTGCATCTGGTGACCTTCGAGCAGGGAAAATGGCAAAGTACCGAAAGTCTGGCTGTCCCCGTGACTCAACCGTTGGCGGTTTTAAAAGGCGACCTGGCGTCAATTACCGAACAGCTTGAGCAGTGGCGCGGCGTTGAGCAATCGCCCCCCGTCTGGCTGGATATTGAAATCACCACCGATGATTATCTGCACGATATCCAACGCAGAATACAGACATTAACGGAGTCACTCCCCGTAGAGGTATTACTGGTGCGCCGTAGCCGCGAACAGCGTGAGCGCTCGCTGGCGAACGAGCGGCGGGAAACATTAAGCGAGCTTAGCGTGGAAGAGGTTTTTGCGCGGCGTCTGGCGCTGGAAGCGTTAGATACCCCGCAGCGCGAGCGCCTGAATCAGCTCTTTTCCAGCACGCTCTACGCGTTGAATGAGGAGCACGAGGCATGAAAATTCTCAGTTTGCGTCTGAAAAACCTGAACTCGCTGAAAGGAGAATGGAAGGTCGACTTTACCGCCGAACCGTTTGCCAGTAACGGGTTATTCGCTATTACCGGCCCGACCGGCGCGGGAAAAACCACCTTGCTTGACGCCATCTGCCTGGCGCTGTACCACGAAACGCCGCGCCTGAATACGGTATCGCAATCGCAAAACGATTTGATGACGCGCGATACAGCGGAATGTCTGGCCGAAGTGGAGTTCGAGGTAAAAGGCGAAGCCTGGCGCGCGTTCTGGAGCCAGAACCGAGCCCGAAATCAGCCTGACGGCAATCTCCAGGCCCCACGCGTGGAGCTGGCGCGGTGTTCAGACGGAAAGATCTTTGCCGATAAGGTAAAGGATAAACTGGAGATGATCGCCACGTTGACCGGGCTGGACTACGGGCGCTTCACCCGTTCGATGTTGTTATCACAGGGGCAGTTCGCCGCCTTTCTTAACGCCAAAGCGAAAGAGCGCGCAGAGCTTCTGGAGGAGCTCACCGGCACTGAGATTTACGGGCAGATCTCCGCACAGGTATTTGAAAAACATAAATCAGCCCGTCTCGAACTGGAAAAGTTACAAGCGCAGGCCAGCGGCGTCGCCCTATTGGCGGACGAACAGTTACAGCAACTGGAAGCCAGTTTGCAGGCGCTTACTGACGAAGAGAAACGCCTGCTGGCCGACCAGCAGGTACAGCAGCAGCACCTTCACTGGCTGACCCGAAAAAACGAGCTCCACACTGAATTACACGCCCGGCAGCAGGCGCTGTACGCAGCGCAAGAGGCGCGAGAAAAAGCGCAGCCGCAGCTCGCGGCGTTGACACTGGCGCAACCTGCTCGCCAGTTGCGCCCGCACTGGGAGCGCATTCAGGAACAAACCCGCGCCGTTGAGCGTGTTCGCCAGCACAGTGATGAAGTGAATGCTCGCTTACAAAGCGCATATCGCCTGCGCCAGCGTATCCGCGCCTGCGCGCATCGACAATTCACGCAACTGAACGCCACAGGGCAGCGGTTGAAGACATGGCTGGCGGAACACGACGGCATCCGCGTCTGGCGCAGCGAACTGGCGGGGTGGCGAGCATTATTAACACAACAATCCCACGATCGGGCGCAACTGAGCCAATGGCAACAGCAGTTGCTGAGCGATACGCGTCAGCGTGATGCGCTACCGCCGCTCACGCTCGACCTCACGCCACAGGCGCTGGCGGAAGCCAGGGCATTGCATACCCGGCAGCGTCCGCTACGCCATCGTCTCGCCGCGCTTCAGGGGCAAATTCTCCCGAAACAAAAGCGTCAGGCGCAGCTACAGGCAGCTATCGCGCGTCATCATCAGGAGCAGGCGCAATACACCCAACGTCTGGCGGATAAGCGTTTGAGTTATAAGACTAAAGCGCAGGAGCTTGCGGACGTTCGCACTATTTGCGAGCAGGAGGCGCGCATCAAAGATCTGGAAAGCCAGCGGGCGCACTTACAGTCCGGCCAGCCGTGTCCGCTTTGCGGCTCGACGACGCACCCCGCCATCGCCGCCTATCAGGCGCTGGAACTGAGCGCGAATCAAACCCGCCGCGACGCGCTGGAAAAAGAGGTCAAAACGCTGGCGGAAGAAGGCGCGGCGCTGCGAGGACAGTTAGATGCCTTAACGCAACAATTACAGCGGGATGAAAGCGAGGCGCAGTCGTTGTTGCAGGAGGAGCAAGCGCTTACTGAGGAATGGCAAACGCTATGCGCTACGCTGGGCGTTCAGCTCCAGCCGCAAGAAGACCTCGCGGGCTGGCTGGCCGCCGCGGAAGAGCATGAGCAACAGTTGGATCAGCTCAGCCAGCGTCATGCTCTACAAACGCAAATCGCGGCGCATACTGAACAGGTAGCGCGCTTTACCGCGCAGATTGCGCAGCGTCAGGCGTCGCTGACGGCTGATTTGGCGCAGTATACACTTTCCCTTCCAGCGCCAGAAGACGAAGCCTCATGGCTGAATGAGCGCGCCGACGAAGCGAAAATATGGCAACAGCGTCAGACAGAGTTCGCGGATTTGCAAACGCAGATCGACAGGCTTGCCCCGTTGCTGGAGACGCTACCGCAAACGGATACCGCGGATTCCGACGACGACGTGCCGCTGGATAACTGGCGGCAGACGCATGATGAGTGCGTGTCATTACAAAGCCAGTTGCAAACCCTGCAGGAACAGACGACGCAGGAACAGCAGCGCGCCGCCGAGGCGATAGCGCACTTTGATGCGGCGTTAAAAAATAGCCCGTTTGACAGCCAGGCAACGTTCCTGGCGGCGTTGCTGGATGAAGAGACCGTGACCCGTCTGGAAAAACAACAACAAACGCTGGAAAGTCAGCTACAACAAGCGAAGGCGTTAAGCGCGCAGTCCGCGCAGGCGCTGGCTGACCATCAGCAACAGCCACCCGCCGGTCTGGACCCAACGTGTACGGAGGAGCAGCTCGCGCAGCGGCTGGCGCAGTTGGCGCAACAACTGCGCGAAAACACGACACGCCAGGGGGAAATCCGCCAGCAAATTAAACAGGATGCAGATAATCGGCAGCGCCAACGGGCGCTGATGGCGGAAATGAAGCAAACCTCTCAGCAAGTGGAAGACTGGGGCTATCTCAATGCGCTGATCGGCTCTAAAGAAGGTGATAAGTTCCGCAAATTCGCCCAGGGACTGACGCTGGATAATCTGGTCTGGCTGGCGAATCATCAGCTCACCCGCCTGCATGGCCGCTATTTATTGCAGCGCAAAGCCAGCGACGCGCTGGAACTGGAGGTTGTCGATACCTGGCAGGCCGACGCCGTGCGCGATACGCGAACGTTATCAGGCGGCGAAAGCTTCCTGGTCAGCCTGGCGCTGGCGCTGGCGTTATCAGATTTGGTCAGCCATAAAACGCGCATTGATTCTTTGTTCCTCGACGAAGGCTTCGGCACGCTTGATAGCGAAACGCTGGACGCCGCGCTGGATGCGCTCGACGCGCTGAATGCCAGCGGGAAGACCATCGGTGTGATTAGCCATGTGGAAGCCATGAAAGAACGAATCCCCGTGCAGATAAAAGTGAAAAAAATCAATGGGCTTGGTTATAGCAAACTGGACAAAGCGTTTGCTGTGGAGTAACGCGAGTGTCATCCTGCGCACAGCATACTGTCATGACATAGCATAATAATGAATACACAAAGACGGATAAGGAATGGTATTACCTCGCGCTTATCCGCAAGCTATACGTTGATTGGCTGTGACAATTCACAGCCACAGCGCGCAACATGCGCCTTTATTTTCGGCAGGTGGTATGAAAAAAGTTATTTTTTCTTTGGCGCTGGGTACGTTCGGACTGGGGATGGCCGAGTTTGGCATTATGGGCGTGCTGACGGAGCTGGCGCGCGATGTCGGAATAACGATTCCCGCCGCCGGGCATATGATCTCGTTTTATGCCTTCGGCGTCGTGCTGGGCGCGCCTGTTATGGCGCTCTTTTCCAGCCGCTTTTCGCTTAAACATATACTGCTGTTTCTGGTCACGCTGTGCGTGATGGGCAATGCCATATTTACCTTTTCCTCGTCATATCTGATGCTCGCCGTCGGCAGACTGGTTTCCGGCTTTCCGCACGGTGCCTTTTTTGGCGTCGGCGCCATTGTCCTGTCAAAGATTATCCGCCCCGGGAAAGTCACCGCCGCCGTCGCGGGTATGGTTTCAGGAATGACGGTGGCGAATCTGGTGGGCATTCCGGTCGGCACTTACCTGAGCCAGGAATTTAGCTGGCGCTACACCTTTTTATTGATCGCGGTTTTCAACATCGCCGTGCTCACCGCAATTTTCTTCTGGGTGCCGGATATTCGCGACAAAGCCCAAGGCAGCCTGCGCGAGCAGTTCCACTTCTTGCGTAGTCCCGCGCCGTGGCTCATTTTCGCCGCCACGATGTTCGGCAATGCGGGCGTTTTTGCCTGGTTCAGCTATATCAAGCCATTTATGATGTACATCTCCGGTTTTTCGGAGACGAGCATGACGTTTATTATGATGCTGGTCGGGCTGGGGATGGTGTTAGGCAATCTGTTAAGCGGCAAACTCTCCGGCAGATATACGCCGCTGCGCATCGCGGTAGTGACTGACCTCGTTATCGTGCTCTCTCTCATGGCGCTCTTTTTCTTCAGCGGATACAAAACGGCATCGCTGACTTTCGCGTTTATCTGCTGCGCTGGTCTGTTTGCGCTCTCTGCGCCGCTGCAAATCCTGCTACTGCAAAACGCCAAAGGCGGCGAACTGCTGGGCGCGGCGGGAGGGCAAATCGCGTTTAATCTCGGTAGCGCGATTGGCGCCTGGTGCGGCGGGCTGATGCTGACGCTAGGTTTTGCGTACCACTATGTGGCGCTTCCCGCCGCCCTGCTCTCGTTTTCCGCCATGTCGTCGTTGCTGGTATACGGACGTCTAAAACACAAGCAGCCATCGGTCACGCCGGTTGCCGGATGACGCCATCCGGCTAAAAACGTTACGCCAGCGGCCACAGCCAGGCCGCGCCGCGCACGCCGCTCGAATCGCCATGCCGCGCCTTACGTACCGGCGTCTCGCACTCGCCGCCAAAAACAAACGATTTCATCAGCGACGGAACCGTCTTGTACAGGCGCTCAACATTGCTCATACCGCCGCCCAGCACAATGACATCCGGATCCAGAATATTCACGACATGAGATAATGCTTTCGCCAGCCGCAGCTCATAACGGCTTAACGCCAGTTCCGCCACGGCGTCCTGCGCGTCGACCAGACGAATAATCTCATCGCCTTTTAGCGCGTTACCGCTCAAACGCTGGTAATCCGTGGCAAATCCCGTACCGGAAATAAAGGTTTCGATACAGCCTTGTTTACCGCAATAACAGGGAATTTCTTCGCGGTAACGCAACTCATCGTCATCCATCCACGGCAACGGATTGTGGCCCCATTCACCTGCCGTACCGTTGCCGCCGATGTGCGCCCGGCCATTTAGCGCTACGCCCGCGCCACACCCGGTACCGATAATCACCGCAAATACCGTTTGCGCCCCCGCCGCCGCGCCATCCACCGCCTCTGATACCGCCAGGCAATTGGCATCGTTGGCTAACCGCACTTCACGCTTCAGACGACGGCTCACATCGCTATCGAACGGCTGGCCGTTAAGCCACGTAGAGTTAGCGTTTTTCACCACGCCGGTGTAAGGCGAGAGAGAACCGGGAATGCCAATGCCGACGCTACCGGTCTGGCCGGTCGCCTGTTCCGCCATGTCGACCAGCGTAGCGATGGTTTCTATCGTTTGCTGATAATCCTCCCGCGGCGTAGGCAGACGATGGCGAAACCGCTGCTCTCCTGCATCATCAAGCGCAATGACTTCCGTTTTTGTGCCGCCTAAATCGATACCAATACGCACATACCGCTCCTCATTTTTTGGGAATATCAACAGGGTAGAATTCACCGTTCTGATTGGCAATGCAAGCCTGCCGACAATTCGTTACTATACCGCCTGGATTTAACGACAAGGCCGTGGAAATTATCATGCTGTGGTTCAAAAATTTAATGGTTTACCGTCTTAGCCGCGATATTACATTACGCGCCGAAGAGATGGAGAAACAGCTCGCCTCAATGACGTTTACCCCATGCGGTAGCCAGGATATGGCCAAAATGGGCTGGGTTCCGCCGATGGGCTCTCACAGCGATGCGTTAACGCACACCGCCAATGGCCAAATTATTATTTGCGCGCGCAAAGAAGAGAAAATCCTGCCATCGCCAGTGATCAAACAGGCTCTGGAGGCGAAAATCCAGAAACTGGAAGCCGATCAGGGACGCAAGCTGAAGAAGACGGAAAAAGATTCCCTGAAGGATGAAGTGTTGCATTCGTTGCTGCCGCGCGCGTTTAGCCGCTTCAGTCAGACAATGATGTGGATTGATACCGTTAACGGCCTGATTATGGTTGACTGCGCCAGCGCGAAAAAAGCGGAAGATACTTTGGCGCTACTGCGTAAAAGTCTTGGCTCGCTGCCGGTCGTCCCGCTGGCGCTGGAAAATCCGATTGAGCTGACGCTCACCGAGTGGGTGCGCTCCGGTACGGTCGCTCAGGGTTTCCAGTTGCTGGACGAAGCCGAATTGAAAGCGATGCTGGAAGATGGCGGCGTGATCCGCGCGAAAAAGCAGGATCTGGTCAGCGACGAGATCGCCGTTCATATTGAAGCGGGTAAAGTGGTCACGAAGCTGGCGCTCGACTGGCAGCAGCGTATTCAATTCGTCATGTGCGACGACGGCTCCATTAAGCGTCTGAAATTCTGCGATGAGCTGCGCGATCAGAACGAAGATATCGACCGGGAAGATTTTGCCCAACGTTTTGACGCGGACTTTATCCTGATGACCGGAGAGCTGGCGGCGCTGATTCAAAGCCTGGTGGAAGGATTAGGCGGCGAAGCGCAGCGCTAACCAGAGGGTCCCTCTCCGCCGGAGAGGGGACTCACCGTTACAAATAGCGGCACAGATACGAGGTGGGCTCAGCAACCTGTAGATGAAACTCACTGTGGCCAGGCACGTTAAACACCTCACCGGCTGTATACACTTTCCATTCGACAGTTCCCGGCAACAGTACCTTCAACGCGCCGCTCACAACCGTCATCTCTTCGGGTTCGGCGGTGCCAAATGTATACTCCCCTTCCGCCATCACACCAACGCTGGCCCGGCCGGTGCTACTGCTGGTAAATCCAATAGACTTCACTTTCCCGGAAAAGTATTCATTGCTTTGTAGCATAATCAGGCCCCGTCTCATTATTAAATTAACACCCAATATAGAGTCCTGACGTTCGGCCTGTCACGTAAAATTAGACAAGCAGTTCTGAAGCTAACCGCGCAATCAAAACGTTAGAGAGTAAAACCGGCACATCCAGCGCTTGCTGTAAAATATCCCGATGACGCTGATGAAAACCCAGACAATCCAGCATAATGACGTCCGCGCCTTGATCCAGTAGCGCCTGCCCGGCATCAATTAACTGTTGCTCAGAACCGTGAACCGGATTCGCCAGCGAATACACCGGCGGCATTTGCAATACCTGCCATTTTTTCTCCTGGGCCGCCAGAAGTTCTGCAACAGGCACAATCACGCCCACCTGATGCCCATCCACAATAGAGGCGACAAGCGGTGGAATAATACGCAGCGGTTCAAGCAAAATAGAATTACGGGCTGCCATACTTTTAATCGCCGCGGTGCTCATCAGTATAATGACATCGTAACCCTGGTTATCCAGCACCTCGACAACGCTCTGTAAATCTCGCTCCACTTTCTGGCGGGAAACATGGGCTATCTGGTTATCATTCAGCAACGTCAAAAGCGGATCGTCGCCAGGCTCTACAGCGTAATCCGCCATAACGTCTTCCCGGCTCATTTTTCCCAGCAGGCTATGATGGGTGATGTGTTGTTCGTCGATGTATTCCGTCAGAAGCGGTAACACTTCGCTCATTGGCACAACGCCGATTGTGAGGATTGCCAACGACGCACTCATTTTTATTCCACCTTATTACTTCGTCGTAATTCCCGGGCAAATATTCACACGCTCACCGCGCTACCTGCCCTACAAATCTCAGAAAGCGTAGCAGCAGATGAGCAACGTATTGTGTAAAGATTCCAAATAACTCCAATATTGTATTGTTATCGCTTAATTTACGGTTTTAGTTGCCAGTATAAATGTTTCAAGAATGTGATGGAGATACAATTTAGGGGTACTCAGAATCCCTTCCGAGTGGTTCATGCGTCTATGATTTATCTGGATCTTCGTAACGTTTTTTCGCATCCATCGCTTCTTCTGCGGTCGGATGCTCGCTGATGAGCGAATCAGGTTTCGGATGGTCAGCCCGTAGCTGATACCACGTCACCGTCTGGCCCGGCGTGCCTTTTTCAATGGTGACGATATAAGCTTCCCGCGGATAAGGTGGTCTGGTTGGCATAGCGTTTCCTTTATTCTGGGTGAGCGTTAAGTATAGACATCTCCCTGTAACCGTTGCGTCGACGGCGGCAGCGCCGCAATAATTTCAGAAACGACCTGGGCCGGCGCTTTCGTCGCGTCAATAATGTAATGCGCCGTTTCGCGATACAACGCGTCACGCTGCTCAAGCACTTCCCGAACCTCTTCGCTCAACGGCTTGCCGGTGAGGGTCGGGCGCAGATCCGCTTCAGGTTCAGCCTCAAGCCGGTTAACCAGCGTGGATACCGGCGCGCACAGATAAATCACTACGCCAACACGGTGCATATAACGTCGGTTATACTCCGTGAGAATAATACCGCCTCCCGTCGCCACGACAGTCGAAGGCGCGCTTACCGCCTCCAGGGCCGCGGTTTCCCGGGCGCGGAACCCTCCCCAGCCTTCTTTTTCAACGATATCAGCGACGCTCATCTGCACGTGCGATTGCAGCCAGCGGTCGGTATCTGCAAACCGGAAACCGGTTGCCTGCGCCAGCGCCATACCGATGGTGGTTTTCCCACAGCCCCGCGGGCCAACAAGATAAAGAGGTTGCATCATAGCAGGCGTTCCCCCAGGAACTGCGCATACGCAGGATTTGATATCAGCAATGTTATAATCATATCATCTAACTAGTACAACGCATAAATGTAAATAATAATTTACACAAAGGTACTAAAGTCACAATATTAGTACTATAGCAAGAATCAGAAATGAATAAACTGTAAATTTTTCATTACAGGATTTATTTTTTACGCTGGCTTTCCAGCCACCACTTATCCAGCTCGGCGGCAAAATGCTGACGATCGCGCGGCGAGAGAGTGTTTGGCCCCCCCGTTTGTACGCCGCTGGCGCGTAGCGTGTCCATAAAGTCACGCATCGTCAGACGTTCACGAATCGTGGCGTCGCTATAGCGTTCTCCCCGGGGATTAAGAGCCGCAGCGCCTTTTTCCAGCACTTCAGCCGCCAGCGGAATATCCGCGGTAATCACCAGATCGCCCGCTTCGCATTGACGCACGATTTCATTGTCCGCCACGTCAAACCCGGCGGCCACGCGGAGCGTGCGGATAAAACGCGAAGGCGGCACGCGCAAGGCCTGATTGGCAACCAGAATAAGCGGCAACTGCATCCGCTCGGCGGCGCGGTACAAAATTTCTTTAATGACATTCGGACACGCATCCGCATCCACCCAGATGGTCATAATGTCTCCCGTACGGTATACAATCTTTTATTGTCTCGCGCTTTTGTCTTTCATCAAAGTGCTGTTTCTCCTTCTGCCCGTTTTCAATCCGCGTTAAGCTAACCATTCCCCATAACACACAAACATAGGGAGTGACGAGATGGAGAAGAAAATCGGTTTTATTGGCTGCGGTAATATGGGCAAGGCTATTCTTGGCGGACTGATTGCCAGCGGTCAGGTACTTCCCGGCCAGATCTGGGTCTACACCCCCTCCCCCGATAAAGTTGCCGCCCTGCATGACCAGTACGGCATTAATGCGGCGCAAAGCGCGCAGGAGGTCGCTCAGGTCGCGGATATCGTTTTCGGCGCGGTAAAACCGGGCATTATGGTGAAAGTGCTCAGTGAAATCTCCTCCAGCCTGAACAAAGACTCGCTGGTGGTCTCTATCGCCGCAGGCGTAACGCTTGATCAGCTTGCGCGCGCGCTGGGACACGACCGTAAAATCATTCGCGCTATGCCGAATACGCCGTCGCTGGTCAACGCAGGAATGACCTCCGTCACACCCAACGCGCTGGTCACACCGGAAGATACGGCTGATGTGCTGAATATTTTCCGCTGCTTTGGCGAGGCGGAAGTGATTGCTGAGCCGATGATCCATCCGGTGGTTGGCGTGAGCGGATCTTCGCCGGCCTATGTCTTTATGTTTATCGAGGCGATGGCGGACGCAGCCGTTCTGGGCGGTATGCCTCGCGCTCAGGCTTATAAATTCGCCGCGCAGGCCGTTATGGGATCGGCGAAAATGGTACTCGAAACCGGAAAGCATCCCGGCGAACTGAAAGATATGGTGTGCTCGCCTGGCGGAACGACGATTGAAGCCGTACGCGTTCTGGAAGAACGTGGCTTCCGCGCTGCGGTAATAGAAGCGATGACGAAGTGTATGGAAAAATCAGAGGCGCTCAGTAAATCCTGAAGCCCGGCTGGACGTCATGCCGCCACTTCGGTGCGGTTACGTCCGGCATTCTTTGCTTTGTAAAGCGCCATATCCGCAGACTTTAACCATTCCCGATAATGACCGATTTGTGGCGTTAACGGCGCCACGCCCACGCTGATACGTAACATGACCTGCGGCGTGCCCGGCAAGCGTAAGGTATTTAGCCGTTCATGCACTCGCGACATGGCGGTAATCGCGCTGTCTGCCGGCGTTCCGCACATAATCACCGCAAATTCGTCGCCGCCAAAGCGCCCGATAATATCACTCCCGCGTAGCGTTATCTGTAATTGACGCGTCAGGGCGATAATAGCCTCATCCCCAACATCATGCCCCCAGGTGTCGTTAATGCTCTTAAAATGATCGATGTCGATAATCAACAATGTCGCCTCCCGATGGTGGCGTCGGCTGTGATCGAATTCATTACGTAATAAAATTTCCCAGTGGCGTCGGTTATAGACGCCGGTCATGCCATCCCGCGAACTCATCGCCTGCAAGCGTCGCTTATGTTCCGCTAATTTAATGGCCGTTTGATAACTTACCCAGGCGAACAGAAGCGGATACAACATAATGACGGGCAAAGAGAGCGTGACTTCCAGCGATGAGCTTCGCATAGCGACGGGTAGCCCGGTAAGCTGCAACGTCACCAGACATGACGCCAGCAAAAGGCCCATTCCGACAGTGAATAGCCGCCGCCCGCCAGCGCCCATCAGATTCATGCTCATCATCATAAACAGCGCGGCGGCAGGCAACATATTGACGCCCATCAGCGCGATCCACATGCCGGAGAGGATCGCATCCACTTTCAGGTTGTAAATTTCCTGGCGTAGCGGATCAAGGGCTTTCGCCGACCACTGCCACGCCAGATGCGGCCAGACAAAAGACCAGCCGACCAGTAATAACCACCAGCCGCCAAAGACAGGTTGCGTCACTAACACGGCGGCCACCGGTAAAAACATCCCCCCTAACCCCACCGCACGCGGTAGCCTGATGCGCCGGGCGAAGCGCAACCCGGAGCGCTGACGATCATCAGAAGGGTCAGGCGGCGCTACCGCCTGTTCAACCGCTTTTCGGTAAAAATTTTCATCATTCATTATTTTTGGGAACATTTAGAAACAATTTTCCCAAATTATAGAAACAGAGCGCATGGAGGAAGTATGAAATTTCGGGTGAGTGTTTTTCAGGGCTCACCCGATAGCACTACGCCGCTTTTTTCAGGCAGGCGCTCATAAACTTGCTACGGTCATCGCCTTTCAGGGATTGTTCCGTCGCCTGAACATTGCATTCACGCATTTTCTGCTGTTGCGGCGTCAGGCTTTTCTCGCCAGGGGCTGACTGACTGTTTTTCAGGCAGTCGCTAAGGTAGGTTTTACGCGCATCGCCTTTCAACGCTTGCGCTGTCGCCTGCTGATTACAGGTCGTCATGCGCTGCTGTTGCGGCGTTAACGGTTTTTCGGTTGCACCAACGGTCGTTAAAAAGACCAGGCCAAAAAGTAAAGTCACCAGTAATGTTATTTTCATAGCACCATCCTTTTGTCAGTGTACGCATTACACGTTGTCCCTTTGGGAAATATCCCAGGGACTTTATATAAGTCTGGCTGTTACTGGCAAAAATACCACCCGGCAGTAAAAGTATTACTTACCGTTAGCAATAGATGTTTTATTGATTGACAAACCGTAGGCTAATGTGCAACTCGATTATCCACAGTCACGCAGGATGCAGAAGAACAGCGCATAACGTTACACTGTTATTACCATAGCCGCTTCGTTTTTATTTTGCTCTGTATTAACCAGAAGAAAATAAAAACGAAGCGGCTATGGTATTTCATAATAAGTAACGTTATAACAACTGTGTTGTTTTAAAATACGATTAGTGCCGGGGGTGTCTCAGCAACTTTTTTACATATTGGCGCAGCAATTCCGTATCGTGATCAGGAACGCTGGCATCCGGCTTTACGCCTTCAAGTGCCCCCTCTACCTGACGTATCAACATCTCCTGCTCGTTTTGCGCCATGTTACGTAACATTGCTGTGACGATAATCTCTAACGCTTCTACCTGAGCAACCAGTTCTTTCGACTCTTCTTCTTTTTGGGCTAGCTTAAGCAACAACTCTGCTATGAGATTTTTCATGACCATATTTCCTTATTAGTTCCAGGGTGACGTTATCACTATGAAGAACCACTGCCTAGAGGCTGAAAGTACTATTTTTATGATACAGGAAGAACTTTACACAAATAATTATCACTGTCGCCGCAGCGAAACGTTTCTCAGACCGAAAACGAGACGATAATAAACCATCAAAAAACAATAATCACGCTATATCATAATTTAAGGTTATGCCATCTATAGAAAAACTTCACGGATAAAGAATATATCTTTTAATTTAAACCATATCGTAACGGCAGAAGCGCCGTTACGATGCACCGCTATTGGCCTTTCGCTTTTTGCGCGTTACGCCGACGACGTAACGCCAGGGTCAGTTGTCCAATATTGATCAACACGATCGCCGCCGTAGCGATAAAAACCCAGCGGAAACCGGCCATCGCCGATACCGTCGCGCCCATCAACGGCCCAACCACGTTGCCCAGGTACATAAATGACTGGTTGTAGCCAAAAATACGTCCGGTAATTTGGTCGCTGGAGTATTTCACCAATAACGTTTGTACGGCGGGTAACATCGCGCCATCGGCAAAGCCCAACAAGAAACGCAACAGCCCCAACTGGAACGGCGTGGTGACCCAGGACATCGCGAAGAAAAGCAGCACTGCGCAGATAAGCGTGGCCATCAGAATTCTTTCCGTGCCGATTCTGTCGCCAAGTTTTCCCAGGCGAGGCGCGGAGATAAGCGCAGAGATACCGGGCACCGAGGCAATTAACCCGCTAAGAAAGGCGATGTTATTACTGTCCGGCATCATTGATTTGATAAACAGCGCCAGGATTGGACTGATGGAACCATTACAGAGTTGAATGACCATCGTGGTAAAAAACAAACTGATCACCAGCGCAGGATAAGGTAACGACGCAAAAACGGCTTTACCGCTCAGGCGTTCGCTTTTCTTGATGATCGGACGCACGCCTTCTTTAATTAAAAATAGCGTGACCAGAAAGCTCACCACCAACAGCATGGCGGTAATCAGAAATACCGCCCGCAGCCCGATATGATCCGCGACAAAGCCGCCCATTAACGGCCCGCCGATAACGCCGCTGATCTGCGCGGTAGAAAGCGTACTGAGCGCCCAGCCGCTACGTTCGCGCGGTACCTGAGAGGCTACCAGCGCCATGGCATTGGGGATATAGCCTGACGTTAACCCCATGATTCCGCGCAACAGGAAAAGTTGCCAGACATGGGTCGCAAATGCCTGCAGTAGAATAGCTATCGCCATCCCGAGCGACGCGCGCAATAGCATCAGTTTACGCCCTTTACGATCGGCGAGACTACCCCACATCGGCGACACAATGGCGGAAATAAGAAACGTGATGCTAAACGTTAACCCGGACCACATTGATAACGCTTCATGGGAAGAGACGCCAAGCTGGGAAATATAAAGGGGTAAGAATGGCAGGATTTGGCTGATTGCCAGCCCGGTAAAAAAACATCCAAACCAAACGGAAATTAGATTAACTTTCCAGGATTCCATAAGACTCGTAACGGTAAGTAGCTGAAAATACGCGTTAGCTTAGCAAGTTCTCTTTTTCCTGGTGGTTCCAGAGGTGCGATACGTCACACTTTGCTATTTTGTCTCCCCGTTCATCATTTTTGTGAAACATGTCACATTATATAGCCGCGCAAGGCAGACGTTTATGCTTTAACGACACACGCCGTAGCCCCGCATTCCAAGATGAAAATGGTTAGCATGCGCAGCGTTATAGTCAGGCCCGAGCCCATTGCCATAATAATGGCAACTGGCGTTTAACATAGCGCGTAACCAGGGCCCCGTCTCCTGACGCCCCCAGCCGCGCAGAACAGTGATTTTTCGGCCATCTGATAGCTGAAACCCGCTGACATCCAGCGCTTCTGCGCTGGCATGTTCACTGCGACGCGCATCCGGGCGGTGATAAATATTACGGCAGGCATAGCTGCCCAGATGTTCGATGCGGGTCAGGCGGCGCTTCATCCACGTTTCTGTTAAAGGTTTTGCCTGCTGTTCGACAAACAGCGCGGAGCGCAGCGCCAGCGGGCAGGAGGCTAAAAAACTGCTGCTCAGTTTGACCTGACCAAAATCTCTGACGCGCACAACATGGGACAAGGGACATTCACCAGCGCTATCCGCAACAGGTTGTGATGAAATTAATCCCTGTTGATTGGCCGCCGTCAACAGCTCCCGGCACTGCGACGGCGTAAGGCGCTGTAGTTTGAAGGTCGTGATCCAGCCTGGCGGATCGGCAAGTTGTAGCGGAGCAAAAGGATTATAATAAGAGGGAAGATAACGATATCCCAGCCCGCCAATGCCGCCCAACAGCACAATAATCAGAAAACCCTTACCTCTCACGCGGCCTCCGTTCTCACATCCCATAAACATTATGGCAGAAGCCCGCGAAACCCGCGTTTTGTCGTGGTAATGTATACGCTTTGCATTCGATGGAATGGGTTTTTAAGATGGCGAAATTGCGGGTAGGAATAGTATTTGGCGGTAAGTCGGCGGAACATGAAGTGTCTTTGCAATCAGCGAAAAATATCGTTGATGCGATCGATAAAACCCGCTTCGACGTGGTGCTGTTAGGGATAGATAAGGCAGGACAATGGCATGTTAACGATGCGGAAAATTATTTGCAGAATGCAGACGATCCGGCACATATCGCGCTACGTCCTTCGGCAATCAGTCTGGCCCAGGTGCCTGGCAAACACCAACACCAATTGATTAACGCTCAGAACGGGCAGCCGCTACCGACGGTAGATGTTATTTTTCCTATCGTCCACGGTACGCTGGGCGAAGACGGCTCATTGCAGGGGATGCTGCGCGTCGCAAACTTACCGTTTGTCGGTTCAGACGTGCTGAGCTCCGCAGCCTGCATGGATAAAGACGTCGCCAAACGACTGCTACGCGATGCAGGACTGAATATCGCCCCGTTTATTACACTCACCCGAACGAATCGTCACGCGTTTAGTTTTGCCGAGGTTGAATCCCGTCTGGGACTGCCGCTGTTCGTTAAGCCCGCCAATCAGGGCTCTTCGGTCGGCGTTAGTAAAGTCGCTAACGAAGCGCAATATCAGCAGGCGGTCGCGCTGGCTTTCGAATTCGATCATAAAGTGGTGGTGGAGCAAGGGATCAAAGGGCGCGAGATCGAATGCGCCGTATTAGGTAACGATAACCCACAGGCCAGTACCTGCGGCGAAATCGTACTGAATAGCGAATTTTACGCCTACGATACTAAGTATATTGATGATAACGGCGCACAAGTTGTCGTGCCTGCGCAGCTTCCTTCCGGGGTAAATGACAAGATCCGCGCGATCGCGATCCAGGCTTATCAGACGCTGGGGTGCGCGGGTATGGCGCGTGTCGATGTCTTTTTAACGGCAGACAATGAGGTCGTGATTAACGAGATCAATACGCTGCCAGGTTTTACCAATATCAGTATGTATCCAAAACTCTGGCAGGCGAGCGGACTGGGCTATACCGATTTGATCAGCCGCCTGATTGAGCTGGCGCTGGAACGCCATGCGGCGAATAACGCCTTAAAAACCACGATGTAATAGCGCACGCCCGATAGCGCAACGTTTATCGGGCATCTTTTACCTCATCCTCTTCGCGCCGGCGAATGATGAACCCCGCCAGCCAGAAGCTGATAATCCACGTTACCAGCCCAACGCCATAGGTTTGCCATCCTTTCGCCTCAAAACCCAGCAATCCTACGACGCCATTCAAAATAAAGATAAGGCCAATAGAGAAGGCATAGTAGTGCCAGTCACGACGAATTTTTACAGGCAAACGCATAACGACTCCGACGTATTAACAGCAACAAAAACGTATTTTTGCATACTTCTGGCGAGCGAGTCTGTGGGGGATACGGAATTTCTTAAATGTTAATTGATTTTGATAAAAGTGATCGTTTTGTGACAACTAACAAAAATTTACGCGATGGATACATTCCGTATGTGAAATTACCATGATTCTGATATTGACAAACACAATGACCTGTCAGACTTCACAGTAAGCCGATGGCATAACGCCAGATCGTAGCCGATCATCCTGGAGGTCTTTATGGCTGATTTCACTCTCTCAAAATCGCTGTTCAGCGGGAAGCATCGAGAAACCTCCTCTACGCCCGGAAATATTGCTTACGCCATATTTGTACTGTTTTGCTTCTGGGCCGGAGCGCAACTCTTAAACCTGCTGGTTCATGCGCCGGGCATCTATGAGCATCTGATGCAGGTACAGGATACAGGTCGACCGCGGGTAGAGATTGGGCTGGGCGTCGGGACGATTTTTGGCCTGGTGCCCTTCCTCACGGGCTGCCTCATTTTCGCCGTTATCGCCGCGTTTTTACGCTGGCGTCACCGTCACCAATAAACCTTAGCGCGCTGGAGAAAATATCCCAGCGCGAAATTTATCGCCCCATACACCGCGCCCGCCGCTCATCAACTCGTTTAGCAAACCAGGCGGTCGTCAGCTTGCGTGTGATCTTCGGACTTTCCAGTTGAATACCGGGCAACATTTCCCGCGCAAGCGTCTTGCCCGTTTTGGCCTCAGCCAGTTTATAGACTTTCTTGTAGAGCGCCGTTTTTTCAAACGCCAGGCTATCGCCTTTCTCCAGTTGGCTGCGAATTTCACGCTCACTCATTCCCAACTGCCCTGCCAGTTTGCGCACCGCTAACTCTGTTTTGCCCGGTTCCTTGCTGTTATAACGAATCAGATCGCCATCCAGCGCCAGTTTTACCCCACTGGCTTTACTGACGGCATTCTGGAACGCAGCGTTACGGCTGGCGTACCATCCCGCGTTGAAGTCGGCGAAGCGGAAAACAGGCGCGCTGTAGTTCGCCGGGTAATTCAGCAAATGGTAGGTTCCAAACCACAATCCGCCACGGCGCGTAAAGACCTCCTGACGTACCGTACCCGCCATATTCCACGGATAACCTTTCGCATGCTGTTCGGCAAAGGCAATGCTGACCTGCATCGGGCCGCCCGTATGCACCGGGTTATATGAGCCAAATAGCGTCTGCCCCATAGGGACCATATTGATAAAATCGTCAAAAATAGCGCTAAGCTGTTTTTCGGTTTTTACCGTGTCCAGGCGTTCGCTATAGCTTTTGCCGTTGGGGGAGTTAATTTTCAGCGCGGTGTGCACCAGAAACAGCGGAATGTGTAGTCGTTCAGCGCGGCGATCAATCTCCTGCCAGGCGATTTTACTTAGCCCCGGCACGACAGGATCCGCCTGATAACCGGACTCCTGCTGGGCGACAGCCAGCACCGAACAGATATTTTCTACCGTCGGCGCCAGCCCCTGGCTCTTAAACGTTGTCGCGATATCTTTCGCCCAGGCCTCTCTGTCTTTGACAGTGGCCGGCATTTTCTGACGTACTACGCTTGCCACGTCGACAGGCTTCTCGCCCTTGCTCACCGGCTGCCCGGATTGACTACTACAGCCAGCCAATATGGCGACCGCCAGAAAAGGCAGAGGATAAAGACGGGACGCCGCCGACATAACGTTTCCTTCTGTTAGCTAAAAGAGTGGGTCACTTCCTGAACTGGCTGACCATCCAACTGACGTTCAAAGCTACGTAAACGTTTATAAATAGACATCAGCTCCACCAGAGTCGTCCAGGAGTTAATCAAATACTGGAACGAACCGCGCACCTGACCAAACACGTTGGTGATTTGCGTCATCAGCCCCAGCGTAATCGTACCGGCAACAATGGAAGGAAACAGCAGGAACAAACCGAAAACGTTATCGACCTGCAAATAGAGAATGCGCGCGATGTTGAAATACATATAGTGAAAGTAGAGACGGAAGTAGTTATGGCGCACCGCGCTAAACAGTTCACGGACGGTTGGCGGCGTGGCGCGGCTGGCGTCATCTTCACCGTAGACCAGCTCCTTACGATAAGCGGCTTCCACTCGCTGATTTTTAAATTCCAGCCCCGGCAATTTGATCCCGACGACCGCCAGCAGGCCCGTCCCCATTAATGACCAGACTATGGCGGCAATGACCAGGCCGTAAGGGATATGTCCTACGATGGGTAAATCCGGCACATGCGCTGACAGGGTGACCAACACCGGCAGAAAGGCGATGAGCGTCATGATGGCATTGATAAAACTCACGCCCATATTCTCCAGTGTAGAGGCAAAACGCATGGTGTCTTCCTGCACACGCTGGGCGGCCCCTTCGATATGGCGCAGGTACTGCCAGTGCGCCATATAGTGCTCATTCATTGCGGTACGCCAGCGAAATACATAGTGGCTGACAAAGAAGTTGTTCAGCACACCGATCACCACGGCGATAAGCGCAATACCGAGAAACACCCCCACTTCATGATAAAATTGACCAAGAGTGACCTTGTGCGGCGAGCTGAGCGCCGTTTGAATCAAATCATAGAACGGTGCGTACCAGGCGTTAACCGCGACGCCAACCTCCACCAAAAACCAGGTGACAAAAATAATGAGCGAGGTGCCAAGTATCGACCAGTACTGCCAGCGGTGCGGGCTATAGATGAACCAGAACGTTGCAAATAATCCTACGCAAATCAGGTAATAAGCATAAAAAATCAGATAGTCCAGCGACCAAAAGCGCGCTGCGCTGATAGGCACTTCATCGGATGCCCCTACAAGTCGCGCCACCCAATCTCCTCCTCCCGCCTGCCAGAAAATGACGGCGATCAGCGCCCAAATAAACGCCGACATGAAAAACGGCCCTGGCTTTGGGAAAAAAGATTTAAACATCATGCTCTCCTGCTAACTTCTTCTCTTTATTACGGCTGCTGTGACGGCGGCAATAGCACGCCATGCCCACGCAAATGAAAGGGCTAAACCAGGCATTGTGACCTACGTTGTGACGCTTAGTTCGCATTTCTGCTCAACAGAATTGTTTCGACGAGTTTCATCCTCAGCAGGCACGCTGACGCTATCAGGTTATCACAAGCGCTTTATCACAAAAGTAAACATTCTCCATCACGAAAACCCGCCGTTACGTTTTTTCACCCACTTTTTTCTCTTTAACGTTTTGCAATGTGCCGCCGGGTAGTATAAATACGCATAACCACCGTTATTTCACTTATGGACATCACCGTTGAAACGTAGTCTGCTTTTTACTGCCATGCTGTTTGCGGCATCACTTACTTCTGTCCAGGCGGCTCAGCCGATTGCCGATCCGGTTTTTGCCTCTGATATCGTTGATCGTTATGCCGAGCATATCTTTTATGGTAGCGGCGCCACGGGCATGGCGCTGGTGGTGATCGACGGCAATCAACGCGTGTTTCGTAGTTTCGGTGACACCAGACCGGGCAATAATGTTCGTCCACAGCTTGATTCGGTCATTCGTATCGCTTCTCTCACCAAGCTCATGACCAGTGAAATGTTGGTAAAATTGCTCGATCAGGGAACGGTAAAATTAAACGATCCTCTCAGCAAATATGCGCCTCCCGGCGCGCATGTCCGACGTATCAAGGCACGCCGATTACGTTGGTCAACTTAGCGACCCATACCAGTGCGCTTCCGCGAGAACAGCCCGGCGGCGCGGCGCATCGTCCGGTATTTGTCTGGCCAACCCGCGAACAACGCTGGAGCTGGCTCTCCACAGCAACGTTAAAAGTCGCGCCCGGTTCACAGGCGGCCTATTCCAATCTGGCGTTCGACCTGTTAGCCGACGCGCTGGCGACCGCCTCCGGCAAACCTTATACGCAACTGTTTGAAGAAAAGATTACCCGCCCGCTGGGAATGAAAGACACCACGTTTACCCCCTCTCCCGATCAGTGTAAGCGTCTGATGGTGGCAGAAAAAGGCGCAAGCCCCTGTAATAATACGCTGGCAGCCATTGGCAGCGGCGGGGTCTATTCCACGCCAGGAGATATGATGCGCTGGATGCAACAGTATCTGTCGTCAGATTTCTATCACCGTAGCCATCAGGCCGATCGTATGCAAACGTTGATTTATCAGCGCACACAGTTAAAGAAAATCATCGGGATGGACGTACCGGGTAAAGCCGACGCGCTCGGTCTGGGCTGGGTCTATATGGCGCCAAAAGACGGACGTCCTGGCATTATCCAGAAAACAGGAGGCGGCGGCGGTTTTATTACCTATATGGCGATGATCCCACAATATAATATTGGCGCTTTTGTGGTCGTAACCCGTTCCCCCCTCACGCGTTTTACCAATATGAGCGACGGGATTAACGATTTGGTTACTGAGCTAAGCGGCAATAAACCGATTGCTATTCCTGCATCCTGAGTCGTCGCGCCTCGCGCTATATCAGACGAGGCGCAGCATTTTTGTTAATATTCGGAGGGCAAACGGTTAATACTGATCAGTTTGCCTTTATTCATTTCAATGTAATTACCCTTACGCAGGGCCGCGAGAACTTCCGCCACCACCGATCGCGATACGCGCGTTCGTTGATGAATATAATTCATAACACCAATACGTGAGCGAAGTTCTTCATCCCACTCAATCATTGTCATTAACGTCGCACGAATCTGGTCGTAAGAATTATTACCAATGAGCTGCTTGTCACGAAGTTCCAGTACCTGACTTTTCCATACTATCCAACAGAAGGCTTCACGCCACAGTTGGTTTTGCTCAATGATGGCAAGAGTTTGTGATGATGAGAGGCGATAACCAATGCAACCGCTCTCCGCAATTAATTTATATTGTGCCTCTTTTTTCGCCACACCATCGGCTAAACCGAAAATAAAGGGGGCCTGCACAATACCAATAAGAACTTTATCACCCCGAACTAACGAAACAACCCCCTCTAAAATAACAAAGGTATGGGTATTACTTTCATCAGGTGAACAGATAATCTCTTTATCATTAACAAACTCGAAACGCGTACCATGCTTAGAAAGGCATTTATCGAGTCTGTAGAATTCCTGTAGTGGCTTGCTTAAAGATAACATATGCATTCCTTGCAATAATGCCCGTCAAGTCCTTGACGGGCATTTTTCAGTTTAAATTACCTTTATTTCTCCTGAGAGAAAATGATTACCAGGTATATTTAACACCAACGTTTGCAGACCAGTCTTGATCAACATCACCGCCGCCGAGGTAGTTAGCATCGGTGTAGGCGCTGAAGTTCTTCGTGAAGCTGAACTGAGTACCCAGACCAACACGTACCGCAGAACCTTCTACGCCGTTGTCGATAGAGTCGCCGTTTACGTCAGCATCGTTGTTGGAGTCGTCGTAAACGTAAGCCAGTTTGAAGTACGGGGTCAGCGCCTGATCTTCGCTGTAAGTGAAGGTATAACCTGCATCTACACCGAGTTCATAACGCATGCTGTCGTAAGACTGACCGTCAACTTTCATGTCGTTGCTCAGCTGGTAGTCGTCGCCAGACTGGAACAGACCGGATACGCTGCCGTAAGGCGTTACGTAGCCTGCATCACCCAGCTTCAGATCATAACCCAGTTTCAAGCCGAAGCCCCAGTCGTCAGAAGAGGTGTTGCCGTCAACGTAAGTACCGTCGCTCATGTTAGCAGACAAATCGTTGTTGAAGTGAGAGTAGCTCAAGTTACCGTCAACAAAGATGTTGTTTGCGAAACGAGCGGAAGAGTAGATGTAGGCAGACTGGCTGTCCTGATCCACCTGACCGGTACGATCGCTCAGGTCGCCTTTCGCGAAACCTGCTGCCGCACCAACGATCCACTTAGCGTTGTTACCGTCAACTTTGGTATCAACACCGACCATGATGCCATTAACATCCTGATCGTAGTTAATGGTGCCGTTGTCGCCGTTGAAGTTACCGCCGAAGTAGCTTACCCATGCGCCGCCGTTATCCGCCAGGCCATGACGAGCGTTGGTCAGACGAGTACCAACGGTGTCTTGTTCCAGGTTCCAGATATTGGTGTTCGCAGAAGGAATGCTCAGCGCCATGTTAGCGTAGTCGGTCAGTTCCATCTGTTCCAGCACGACAGTGTTGCCTTCCTGCTTAGCCTGATAGGTGTAAGCACCCAGGTCAGCTTTGTTTGCTGCAGAGAAGGTCGCGTCGGTGTTTACGTCATTGACACGAATCAGCTCGTTGCCTTTGTAATCCGCAACAGAACCGGCACCAGTAGCGTTGTCGATGCGCACTTTATAGTTACCAGTTGCGGCTACAACGTTGTCAGTGTAGCTATTATCCGCTTCACCGTTAGCACTGTAAGTAGTATCAGCAGTGTTATCACCGTTGTAATAATCACCATTACCATTCACGGTCAAATGACCGTCAGAAGTCATAGCGATGACACCGTAACCATAGGTAGCGTTTGATGTATCGGTTGTGTTGGTGTGGCCGTTAACCAAATCAGCATTCAGCACATAGTCGCTGTTGTTGATGTTAAATACACCAGCGTTGGTCAGTTCCAGAGTATCTGTACCGAAAGAATCGGCATCAAATTCACCAGCACCGATGCTGAATTCACCGCCGTTTGATACGGTAATAGTGTTAGCATACAGATAAGCAGTTTCGTTTGTCAGATCAACTTTACTGTAGCTATCAACCGTCAGGTGATCGGTATCAACTTCACCATAGGAACTGAGGTTCATCGTTGAACCATTGGTCAATGTGATGGTGTCTGCGATTAAAGAAGAACTATCAGCTACGTTAACCTGAGAACCATTATTAACAGTTAGGGTATCGACGTTTGAAGTGTTTACCGTATCCCATTCAGAACCGTTATCCAGCGCTACAGTGAAGATACCGCTCTGGAAGGTCTTGTCATCAACAACGTTGCCCCATTTATCCACAGTAGAACTTGGTTCTAAGCTGTTAGTACCATCTTCAAGATCGTACATATCAGCCGGTGCGATATACTCATAGCTAAAGTATGCGTCACCTACCCACTTACTACCGTTATCCAGTTTGAGGTTCAGTTCATCAACGTTATCGTTGTCGTGACTCCAACCGCCATTCGTATCTTCTACGCCATCATTGTTGGTGTCATAACCGATTGGGCTGAAACCATCGCTGGCGCTGATAACACCATCGCCATTGGAATCAGCATTCGCGTCGTCAGCATTGTTGAAGTTACTCGTAAACACAACATCACCCATCAACGTTGAACCGTTGGTGAATGTAACGTTGTTCTTCATCGAATAGTATGAGTCAGGATCATCTGAGAACGATAAAGCAGTGTCATTCGGATTATGGTACCAGGTTCCTGTCGTTGTATCATAAACAGCGTTGCCAGAATAATCGCTTGGCTCTGAAGAGTTACCAAACCAACCGCTACCCTCAAGCGGAGTCACAGCCCCTGATGTAACAGTGGAATTGTCAACGACAATAGTGTTGTCCCAAGTATGAACATAAGCGCTATCCCCACCAGTAGCATATGTTGCGTCGTAAGTATCGCCCTGGCTCAGAGTAATACCTGCAACACGAGAGTTATTGGTGATATTAATATTACTTTCGACATCCAACGTTACAGCAGTGCCTAAAGAAGCTAATTCGGAAGTACGCCAATCTTCCGTAGTAACTTTTCCATCAGCATTATTATAATCATCGGTGAAGTAGAAATATTCATAATCATCATCGATAGTGGAGTTAGCGATATTGAGGGTAAATGTATCGCCATCATCCCAGTCATGATCAACATATGCTGTGTCATCCCACATATGTTGGGAAGTAATCATGCCATGGATGGTAGAATTGGTGATATTCAGTGTATTCGTAGAATCTGCGGTGTAGTCATTGTTCAGATAATACGTAGAAATAACACCATTTACAGTATCGTTGTTAAAGGATTGATCGAAATCGGTAGTTGCAGGATTGTAATAAACATAACCACCGTAAGTTACATAATCGGTGTCAGTATTGATCCCAGCGTACTGGGTAGTTGCGTCGTCATGATACCCAAAAGTGTTATAAGTAGTAGCATTCGCCTGAGAAGTGATTGCCAGAGTGCAAGCCAATGCTAATTGTGAGACTACAAGTTTCTTTTTCCAGGAGTGCATTTGTCATCCCTCCTCAGGGACGTAATATAGTTGATCCATCAATTATCAATGCATAAAAACATACAGATGTTTAGCAAGAAGGATTATGCGGCGTCATTGCTAAAAGGTTCAATTATTCTTTATCCTCAGTCCGGATTCGGACATGAATTAAAAGGACGTAATAAAAGGAAAATTTATAATTGAAAAGCATTCTTTTTCATGGCCTTACAAGAAAATAAAAAAACAAAACACATATAAGATAAATATGGATTAAAGAAAAACAAAATAAACATGAATAATGTTGAAACCCACATTTACTTAAATGACGATGAAATAAAACTAAAAACAACGTAAAACTAATTCTTATTTAAAATGATATAGTGCCTGAGGTATTAATCTTCGGTATATAAAAGAAGCGCCATGTTCTGCCGCCGCCGGGGCTGCGCCTGCTACGTTAAGGACCGTTTTCGTAAAACATCTGCCTGCAGATTCAGGTATACTGGGCCTTCGATTCCACAAACATCAGGCAGACCATGACAGACCTTATCCATCGCCCTCGCCGCCTGCGCAAATCCGCTGCGCTGCGCGCTATGTTTGAAGAGACAACACTTAGCCTGAACGACCTGGTGTTGCCGATCTTTGTTGAAGAAGAACTCGACGATTACAAAGCTATTGATGCCATGCCCGGCGTAATGCGTATCCCGGAAAAGCAGCTGGCGCGAGAGATTGAACGTATCGCAAATGCTGGCATTCGTTCCGTTATGACCTTCGGCATTTCTCACCATACTGATGACACCGGCAGCGATACCTGGAAAGAAGACGGCCTGGTGGCAAGAATGTCCCGCATCTGTAAGCAAACCGTACCGGAGATGATCGTCATGTCCGACACCTGCTTCTGCGAATACACCTCGCACGGCCACTGCGGCGTGTTGTGCGAACACGGTGTGGATAACGACGCGACGCTGGCCAACCTCGGCAAGCAGGCCGTTGTCGCGGCGGCGGCTGGAGCAGATTTTATTGCGCCCTCCGCGGCAATGGATGGACAAGTCCAGGCTATCCGCCAGGCGCTGGATGCCGCCGGTTTTACCGATACGGCAATAATGTCCTACTCCACTAAGTTCGCCTCTTCTTTCTACGGCCCCTTCCGTGAAGCAGCGGGCACCGCGTTAAAAGGCGACCGCAAAACGTATCAAATGAATCCGATGAACCGCCGTGAAGCGATTCGCGAATCACTGCTCGACGAAGCCCAGGGCGCGGATTGCTTAATGGTGAAACCGGCCGGCGCGTATCTGGACGTGCTGCGTGAAATCCGCGAACGCACAGAGTTGCCGCTTGGCGCTTACCAGGTGAGCGGTGAATATGCCATGATTAAATTTGCTGCTATGGCTGGCGCCATCGATGAAGAAAAGGTCGTGCTGGAAAGTCTGGGCTCGATTAAACGCGCCGGCGCCGATTTGATTTTCAGCTACTTCGCGCTGGATCTGGCTGAGAAAAATATTCTGCGTTAATTCTGTTACAGGGCGGCGCGCTGCCGCCCTTTCCCGACTTTACACCCCACTATTCAGTCGCTGAGCCTGACCCGTTGCCGGACGCGGCTTATCCGGCTTACGGCTATTCCTCGATCGCCTGGCGAATTTGCTGCAACGACGCGGGATCGTCAATGGTTGTCAGATCGCCCGGATCGCGGCCTTCGCAGATCGCCTGGATCGTGCGGCGAAGCATCTTTCCGGAACGCGTTTTGGGGAGCTGCGAGACAAACCAGACATGCGCCGGACGACCAAAGTGACCGATCTGGTTGTCCACCAGCGCCATAATCGCGTTTTCCTCGTCGCGCGCCGCCTCGCGATCCGCCAGCGTATCGCTCTGCTTCGGAATGACAAACGCCACCGCTACCTGCCCTTTCAGAGCGTCTTTTATCCCCACTACCGCCACTTCCGCTACGTTCGGGTAGCTGGAGATACTTTCTTCTATTTCTCGCGTCCCCAGCCGATGACCCGCAATATTAATCACATCATCGGTACGGCCCAGAATAAAGTAATACCCCTCGGCGTCGCGGATTCCCCAGTCGAAAGTGGCATAAACCTGACGGTTAAACAGCGACCAGTAAGTCTTCACAAAACGCGCATCGTCGCCCCAAATAGTCTGAATACAGCCCGGCGGCAGCGGCCCTTCGATCACCAGCATCCCCTTTTCATTTATGCCGCAAGGTTCGCCAGTGACTTCATTGAGTAGCTGGACGTTATAACCGTACATCGGCACGCCGGGACTTCCCAGACGCGGCGGCCTGTCATCCAGCGCACGCGCCAGCGCCATGATCGGCCAGCCGGACTCCGTCTGCCAATAATTGTCGATAACCGGCACACCCAGCGTCTCCGTCACCCAACTGGCCGTCGGCTCGTCCAGCGGCTCACCGGCCAGATAAAGCGCCTCCAGCGAGGAGAGATCGTGATTGCGGATTTGCGCCGTCGGGAATTTTTTCAGCACGCGAATCGCGGTCGGGGCGGAAAACATCCGGTTAACCTGGTATTTCTCGACAATTTTCCACCAGACCCCGCAGTCCGGGTACGTCGGCAGTCCTTCGTAAACAATAGTCGCCATGCCTGCCAGCAGCGGCGCGTAAACAATATAGGAGTGGCCGACGACCCAGCCGATATCCGATGCGCAAAAGAATACGCCGCCCGCCTTGCCGCCAAAAATGGTGTCCATCGAGGTTACCAGCGCCACCGCATAACCGCCGACGTCGCGCTGGACGCCTTTCGGTTTGCCGGTAGTGCCGGAGGTGTAAAGAATGCATGAGGTTTCATTGGATTCCAGCCACGCCACCGGCACGCTCGCGCCGAGATGCTGCTGGCGCAACGTGGCAAAATCCAGATCGCGCCCATCCACCCACGCCATTTTCGCCAGCCCTCTGTCCACCAGCAGAACGTGTTTCGGCTGATGCTGCGCCTGCGCAATAGCGTCATCAAGCAGCTTTTTATACGGCAGGATTTTACCGCCCCGCGCTCCGGCATCCGCCGACACAATCAGCGCCGGTCTGGCATCGTCAATGCGCGCCGCCACGCTGTGCGAGGCAAAACCGCCAAAGACCACCGAATGGATCGCGCCAATGCGCGCGCAGGCCAGCAGGGTTATCTGCGCTTCGGCAATCATCGGCATATAGACCAATACGCGATCGCCACGCTGCACGCCCAGCGTCAGCAGCATAGCGGCCACAGCGTTGACTTCATCATGCAACTGGCTGAAGGTAAATGTGCGCTCTTCATCGGTCTCTGATGAGACGGCAATCAGCGCCAGCGCCTCCGGCTGTTTATCCAGCCAGCGGTCGACGGCGTTATGACATAAGTTAGTGGTGCCGCCGCAAAACCAGCGGGCAAACGGTGGACGGCTATGATCCAGCGTCTGCGTAAACGGCTGTCGCCAGTCGATACGCCGGGCCTGCTCGGCCCAGAACGCCTCCGGTTCGTTAATGGAACGCTGATAAAATTCGCTAAAAGACATCACGCTCTCCTGTTGAACTTACGCCTTGCTGCTGGCTGGCTCAGATGACATATAAATCGAGGTATTCGTTAACCGGCATCTGCTCCAGGCGGGATCTGTCCAGGGAGACATCCAGAATGCGTTGCTGCTGGCGAGTCGGGAACTGACGCGCCAGGTTAATTTTAAATTTTTCGATAAGCTTCGGAATACCGTCGGCGCGGCGACGCGCATGACCAATCGGATACTCCACGACAACCTCGCCAAAGCGTGAGCCATCAGTAAACTCCACGGTGATCGCATTGCCGATAGCACGTTTTTCCGGGTCGTGATAGTCGGCGGTAAAAGCCGGGTCCTCATAACACACGATTTTCTCGCGCAGGGCGTCAATACGCTTGTCCTGCGCCACCTCGTCTTCATAATCCGCCGCGGTTAACCGCCCGAACAGCAACGGCACGGCGACCATATACTGGATACAGTGATCGCGGTCCGCCGGGTTATTGAGCGGGCCTTTTTTATCGATAATGCGGAGACAGGCTTCGTGGGTGCGGATGGTCACTTTCTCGATATCCGCTGCCGTTTTACCCGCGGCCTGCATCTGCTCATACAGCGTCATCGCCGCTTCGACGGCGGTTTGCGAGTGGAATTCTGCCGGGAAAGAAATTTTGAATAGCACGTTTTCCATCACGTAGGAGCCATAAGGACGCTGGAAACGGAACGTTTCACCTTTGAATGAAACGTCGTAGAAGCCCCAGGTTTTGGCGGTGAGCGCCGAGGGATAGCCCATCTCGCCGGTTTTCGCCATCAGCGCCAGACGTACCGCGCGCGAAGTCGCATCGCCCGCCGCCCAGGATTTGCGCGTACCGGTATTCGGCGCATGACGATAAGTGCGCAACGACTGCCCATCCACCCACGCCAGCGATACCGCGTTGAGGATCTCATCGCGCGTCAGCCCCAGCATTTCAGCGACCACCGCGGTCGAGGCCACTTTCACCAGCAGCACATGGTCAAGCCCGACACGGTTGAAGGCGTTTTCCAGCGCGATGCAGCCCTGAATTTCATGGGCTTTGATCATCCCGCTCAATACCTGTTTCATGGTCAGCGGCGCTTTGCCGGCGGCGACGGCGTTGCGTGACAGCCAATCCGCAATCGCCAGAATACCGCCCAGGTTATCAGAAGGATGGCCCCACTCGGCGGCAAGCCAGGTATCGTTAAAATCGAGCCAGCGGATCATCGCGCCAATGTTAAAAGCTGCCTGTACCGGATCGAGCTGGAACTGAGTGCCCGGCACGCGTGCGCCGTTGGGCACCACCGTGCCTGGCACGATCGGCCCAAGCAATTTTTTACAGGCCGGGTATTCCAGCGCTTCCAGACCACAGCCAAGCGTGTCGAGCAGGCAATAATGCGCGGTGTCGTACGCCACCTTTGAGGTGATCTCGTAATTCATAACGTAATCAACGATATCAACGATTTCACGGTCAAAGTCTGGGCGGATGTTCGAAATATGTGCGGACATAGGGTACAACTCCTGTTTTTATATTTAGAGGTTTTAATTAGCAACGCTTTTCGATCGGCACAAATACGCGATCGTCCGGGCCGGTATAGTTGGCAGAGGGGCGAATAATTTTGTTGTCCTGACGCTGTTCAATAATGTGCGCCGCCCAGCCGGTAACGCGGGCGATGACAAACAGCGGGGTGAACATTTCGGTAGGGACGCCCATCATGTTGTAGGAGACCGCCGAAAACCAGTCGAGATTCGGGAACATCTTTTTTGTCTCCCACATCACCGTTTCCAGACGGTCGGCGATGTGGTACATCTTCAGCGAGCCGCCTTCTTCTGAAAGCTGTTTCGCCACCCGTTTGATCACCTGATGGCGCGGGTCGGCGATGGTGTAAACCGGATGTCCAAAGCCAATCACCACCTCTTTGTTTTCCACGCGTTTACGGATATCCGCCTCTGCCTCGTCCGGTGTTTCATAACGCTGTTGAATTTCCAGCGACACCTCATTCGCTCCGCCGTGTTTCGGGCCGCGCAGCGCGCCAATCGCGCCGATAATCGCGGAGTAGACATCCGAACCGGTTCCGGCAATCACCCGGCTGGTAAACGTCGAAGCGTTGAACTCATGCTCGGCATACAGCACCAGCGAAATATGCATCGCCTTTTCCCAGCTTTGGGTTGGCTTTTCACCATGCAGCAGATGCAGGAAATGGCCGCCGATGGAATCATCGTCGGTTTCCGGCTGAATACGTTCGCCGTTGTGGCTGTAGTGATACCAGTAAAGAAGGATAGAGCTGAGCGAGGCCAACAGCTTATCGGCAATATCGCGCGCGCCGGAGACGGTATGTCCCTCTTTTTCCGGCAGGGTGCAGCCCAGCGCGGAAACGCCGGTACGCATCACGTCCATCGGGTGCGAGGCCGCCGGTAACGCTTCCAGAACGGTACGGACATTGGCAGGTAATCCGCGCAGCGCTTTTAATTTGCTTTTATACGCGTTCAGCTCGTCGCGGGTCGGTAATTTTCCGTGGATCAGTAAATGCGCGACTTCTTCAAATTCGCAGTGCTCCGCCAGATCGAGAATGTCGTAACCGCGATAGTGCAGATCGTTACCGCTTTTTCCCACGGTACACAGAGCGGTATTTCCGGCAGGTACGCCGGAAAGCGCGACCGATTTTTTAGGCTTAATGACATGCGTGTTGTTTTGCAGGATCGTCGTGTCTGTCATATTGTCCTCGTCATTATTGTAATGTGTAGGGTATTGAGGCGTGTAGGCCGTACCGTAGGCGGGTTAAACGTAGTGCCATCCGGCATTGCCAGAAGGCGGCTTCGCCTTATCAGGCCTACAGGCTACGATTTTTTATTCCTGTACAGCGCGTCCAGCTTCTCTTCGAACTGGTAGTAATTGATGCTTTCGTACAGCTCGTTGCGGGTCTGCATGATGTCGATCACGTTCTTTTGCGTCCCTTCCTGGCGCAGCACGGTATAGACTTTTTCTGCGGCGCGGTTCATGGCGCGAAACGCCGACAGCGGATAGAGCGCCATCGCCACGTGTGCGCTGCGCAACTCGTCGGTCGTAAACAGCGGCGTCGCGCCAAACTCAGTGATGTTGGCGAGGATCGGCACCTGCGCCACGTCGGCGAACTGACGGTACATCGACAGTTCGGTGATCGCCTCCGGGAACAGCATGTCAGCCCCCGCGTCCACGTAAGCCTGCGCACGATCGAGAGCCGCCTCCAGCCCTTCCACCGCCAGCGCATCGGTACGCGCCATGATCACAAAGTTCGGATCGGTGCGCGCATCCACTGCCGCCCGAATTCGGTCTACCATCTCCTCTTTCGAGACGATCGCTTTGTTTGGACGGTGTCCACAGCGCTTAGCGCCAACCTGGTCTTCAATATGCAGCGCGGCGGCGCCCGCTTTGGCTATGGACTTTACCGTCCGCGCGACATTAAAGGCGGAGGAGCCAAAGCCAATATCCGCATCCACCAACAGCGGCAGCGGGCAAACATCCGTGATGCGCCGGATATCGGTTAACACATCATCCAGCGTAGAAATCCCCAGATCCGGCAGTCCGAGCGAGCCCGCCGCTACGCCGCCGCCAGAAAGATAGATAGCCTGATACCCGGCCCGTTGGGCCAACAGAGCATGGTTGGCATTGATCGCGCCGACAATTTGTAATGGATTCTCTTTAGCGAGCGCGGCGCGAAATGCCTGCCCCGGCGAATGTAAAGACATATCTCGTCCTCATGTTAGTAAATTGTCACTCAGAATGTATTCACCAAAGCAAAGGCTATGCCAGGCAAAGAGGCAGCGAGAAAATTAAATACAATGAGATTTAAAAACAGGTAATTACAGTCATTCCTGTTATGAATAAGCGCGATTAAGGAAAAAGAAAAACGTGTCAGCTAACGTTTCATGAAACGAATCGCTCCGTTTCATTGCAACATTTATGAAACACGTTTAAAACAAAAAATCGCCCCTTAAAGATGAACCTACTGCGATGACGACTGCTCACAGCGCTCCGCGCGATAATAGCGATAAACCGGTGATCTGGACGGTCTCCGTAACGCGTCTGTTCGAACTGTTTCGGGATATCAGCCTGGAATTCGATCATCTGGCGACCATCACGCCTATTCAACTCGGCTTTGAAAAGGCGGTGACCTACATTCGCAAAAAACTGGCGACCGAGCGCTGCGACGCGATTATCGCGGCGGGTTCGAACGGGGCCTATTTAAAAAGTCGCCTGTCAATACCGGTGATCCTCATCAAGCCCAGCGGATTCGATGTATTACAGGCGCTGGCGAAAGCGGGAAAGCTCACCTCGTCTATCGGTATCGTGACCTATCAGGAGACCATTCCGGCTTTACTTGCCTTTCAGAAAACGTTTCACCTCCGTCTTGAACAGCGAAGCTATGTCACCGAAGAGGACGCGCGCGGGCAAATTAACGAACTTAAGGCCAACGGTATTGAAGCCGTCGTCGGCGCGGGATTAATTACCGATCTGGCGGAAGAAGCGGGAATGACCGCCATCTTTATTTATTCCGCGGCGACCGTTCGTCAGGCTTTTCATGATGCGCTGGATATGACCCGTCTGACACGGCGCCAGCGCGTGGATTACCCATCCGGCAAGGGATTACAAACCCGGTATGAACTGGGCGATATACGCGGCCAGTCGCCGCAAATGGAGCAGCTCCGCCAGACGATTACGCTCTATGCCCGCTCCCGTGCGGCAGTGCTGATTCAGGGGGAAACAGGGACCGGAAAAGAGCTGGCGGCGCAGGCGATTCACCAGACGTTTTTTCACCGCCAGCCTCACCGTCAGAATAAGCCATCCCCTCCCTTTGTCGCCGTCAATTGCGGCGCGATTACCGAGTCATTGCTGGAGGCGGAACTGTTTGGTTATGAAGAGGGCGCGTTTACCGGTTCACGACGAGGAGGCCGGGCGGGGCTGTTTGAAATCGCACACGGCGGCACGCTGTTTCTGGATGAAATCGGCGAAATGCCCTTGCCGTTACAAACCCGACTCTTGCGCGTACTGGAGGAAAAAGCCGTCACTCGCGTCGGCGGACACCAACCGATCCCGGTGGAGGTCCGGGTGATCAGCGCTACGCATTGCGATCTGGATCGGGAGATAATGCAAGGACGTTTTCGCCCCGATCTCTTTTATCGCCTGAGTATTCTGCGTCTGACGCTTCCTCCTTTGCGCGAGCGGCAGGCTGATATTTTACCGCTGGCGGAAAGCTTTTTAAAACAGTCGCTGGCGGCGATGGAAATTCCGTTTACCGAATCGATACGTCATGGATTGACACAGTGTCAGCCGCTTTTGCTGGCCTGGCGCTGGCCCGGTAATATTCGCGAACTGCGTAATATGATGGAGCGCCTGGCGCTTTTTTTAAGCGTCGATCCCGCGCCAACGCTGGACAGGCAATTTATGCGGCAGTTATTACCTGAGCTTATGGTGAACACAGCAGAGCTGACGCCTTCAACCGTGGATGCGCACACGTTACAGGATGTACTGGCGCGCTTTAAGGGCGATAAGAGCGCCGCGGCGCGTTATCTGGGGATTAGCCGCACCACTCTGTGGCGTCGTTTAAAAGCTGGTGCCAAAGACCAGTCGGGTAATTAAGACAAATGACAGCGTCCTGAATGCCTGATGGCGCTACGTTTACTGCAGGCCGTCATCCGGCAAAACGGATGACGGTTGCCAGGAATAAAAATACCCGCCGGAAACCCAGGCGGGTATTTTTATGATGCAACGCTTTTATTTCTTTTTATAAATATCAGCCGTACCATGAATTTTATTTTCTGTCTGCCCGGACGTCAGCACCACCACATCCGCCCCTTTTTCATCCGCCTTTTTGATTAAATCTTCTCTGGCGTCCAGCGGCGACATTTCCCCGGTGGTGGAAATCGTGCCAATTTTCGTGTATTCGGAGGCGACTTTATCAAAGTCCGTTTTTTTCATGATTTCTGCGGCATAAACGTTTGTCACGACAAACGCTAATGCGCCAAGCATAACCTTGTAGCCAGTTTTCATAGCAAAACCCTCGTTTTATTATTACGCCATCATCGCTTTATCAGAACAAAAAGGCCGTTCGGACTGATTAAATAAGTAGTGTAGATTGCTGGAAAAATCCAGTCAGCCCCCGCTCTGTCGGCGTAACAACGCGGATTAAAACGCCCCTGCTTTGTGATCTCACTCGCAATCATCTGGTTTGACTATTAATAAGATGAAGGTTATTTCTTGAGGCTAAGAGAAGAGTTGCCTATGGAGCCGTTTCATGCCGTTGTGCTTACCGTCAGTCTGTTTGTGTTAACCTTTTTTAATCCCGGCGCGAATCTGTTTGTGGTGGTGCAAACCAGCCTCGCATCAGGACGCCGGGCGGGAGTCATCACCGGCCTGGGCGTCGCCACGGGAGACGCCTTTTATTCCGGGCTGGGGCTTTTCGGTCTGGCGACGCTCATTACGCAATGCGAAGCGGTATTTTCTCTTATCAAAATTGTCGGCGGCGCCTATTTATTATGGTTCGCCTGGAACAGTATTCGTCACCAGGCGACGCCGCAAATGAGCACGCTCCAGACGCCAATTGCCGCCCCGTGGACAATTTTCTTTCGCCGGGGATTAATGACCGATTTATCCAATCCGCAAACCGTACTGTTTTTTATCAGTATTTTTTCCGTAACGCTTAGCGCAGAAACGCCCACATGGGCAAGATTAATGGCCTGGGCCGGAATTGTGCTGTCATCCGTTATCTGGCGTATTTTTCTCAGCCAGGCCTTTTCGCTTCCCGCAGTCCGCCGCGCTTATGGGCGTATACAGCGCATTGCCAGCCGTGTTATCGGCGCCATTATCGGGATGTTTGCGCTCAGACTTCTCTATGAAGGCGTGACGCACCGCTAATGTTTGCCCGGTAGCCTTTGCTACCGGACGATAAGCGTTATCAAAACGCCCATGACACGCTGCCTACAATGCTACGCTCGGCGCCAAAATAACAATAAGAGAGCGAATTACAGGCAGCGACATAGCGTTTGTCCGTCAGGTTATTTACGTTGAGCTGGGCGCTCAAGCCATTTAACCCAATGCTGGATAAATCATACCCTACCACCATATCGACCAATGTATAGGACGGCAACGTGTGGGTATTCAGGCGATCGCTGGTCACGCCGTTGACGTACCGGATGCCGGAGCCCAAAGTCAGCCCCTCTAACAGACCGCTTTTCACATCGTAGCTTAGCCAGGCGCTGGCCTGGTTCCGTGGAGCATAAACCGCGCGCTTCCCCTGCTCTTGCGGGCTACTTTTCTTATAACGGATATCAGTATAGGTATACGCCGCCTGCAAACGGACGCTATCCGACAAATGGCTAATGGCCTCCAGTTCCACCCCTTTAGACTCAATTTCACCAATCGAGCGGTACGGATCGGTAGGTTCTTCTTTGGTCGCGATATTGGTTTGGTTAATACGATACACGGCGGCGCTAAACTGGCTGTTCCCCCCCAGCGGTTCGTATTTTACCCCCGCCTCCCACTGCTTGCCTTTCATCGGTTCCAGCACATTGCCGTTTTCGTCGGCGAAGCTGGTCGGCGTAAACGCGGTAGAATAACTGAGATAGGGGGCGACGCCATTGTCGAACAGATAAAGCAACGCAGCACGGGTACTGACGTTGTTTTTATCGAGATCGCTGCGTGAATCATGAAGTTTGTCGATGTTAGACACGCTGACCCGATCGTAACGACCGCCCAACGTAAAACGCCAGCGATCCCATGACATCTGATCCTGTAAATAGTATCCGGTCTGCCGCAGCTTATGTTTTTCACGGCTATACAACGTAATGTAATCCGGCTGAGCGCCATAAACAGGGTTGAAAGCGTCAATCGGCGGAAACGCGCCATAATAGCCAGTAGTATGATTACTGCGATCCTGATAATCGATCCCCACCAGCAGACGATGATTAATCGCCCCGGTATCCACGCTGCCGTCGAGCTGATTATCCAGCGCGATAGCCGACATTTTCTCCCCGGAGCCGGAATAGCCGCGATTCAGCGCCGTTTCATTCAACCAACCTGCGGCATAGACCTGATTCAACGTCACTTTGGTATGCAAATAACGCAATTTTTGCCGTACCGACCAGCCGTTATCGAACAGATGCTCAATGTTATAACCCACCATATTTTCACGGCGATCGTATTTGTCGTAGTCATCTTCACCTTCAAAGAAAGTGTTAGAAATTTTTCTGCCGTTATAAGGTACAACCGTGCCTTGATAAGGCAGTCCGGAGTGGCTACCGCCTTGCGGATCACGGTGCAGATAGGCCATAAGATCAAGACGCGTCCGATCGGTAATTCGCCAGGTCAGGCTCGGCATCAGCGCATAACGTTCCTCTTTCAAGGGGGTAAACTGCGAATCGGCGTAACGTGTCATGCCGCTAAGACGCGCCGCCACACGTTCATTGTCATCCAGTGGGCCGGTCACATCAAAAGCCGCCCCGCGCTGGTTGTGATTGCCGGCAAACAGCTTCACTTCTCCTCCGGCATCAAACGCCGGTTTTCGCGACGTCAACGAGACAATGCCGCCTGGCGATGAACGTCCATACAGAACGGACGCCGGGCCGCGTACCACCTCGATATCTTCCAGAAACCAGGGGTCAACCACCAACGAGCTGTGCGAATTGGTGTCGCCCATCATTTTTAACCCGTCGAGATAGACGTTATCCAGACTACCGTCCGAAAAACCACGCAATACGATGTAATCAAAGCGGTTAGAGGCGCCTATCTGGTTACTGTATACGCCTGGGGTGTAGCTGACCGCCTGACGCACGCTGGTTGCGCCCTGCTCTTCAAACTGCTGGCGGGTAATAATGGATACCGACTGCGGCGTTTCAATATCTGGCGTCGCCAGCTTGGTCGCGCCACTCTGAACGGGCGAGGTGACAATGACGGTATCATTTTTTGTGGTTTCCTGGGCAAAAAGAGGAAAAGTCGCGCCGCCGATAGCTCCGCCTATCAATAGCGCCATACGCGTTGTCGCAAACATGAACATCTCCAAAGGCATCTTTATTGTAAATAAGAATTATTACCTTTTAGAGATAACGGACCACTATGCGTAACGCCAGATTGCCTATGCGCAATGATAAAACATCACCCAAAGCGGCAGAAAACCGGGTTAGCGGCGGATATTACCGTTCTGGCGGGGCGCGTTACGCACAGTGTCGGGACGCCGTCAGAGACGCGTCACGCAGCTCGCCGGGCGAGCAGCCATAACGCCGACGAAATGCCGTCGCAAAGTTTGTGGCATGTTGATAGCCTGACATCCAGGCGGCCTGCTGCACGCTGTATCCCTCCATCAGATAACGACGCGCGCGCGCCAGGCGGCAATCGCGCAGATAATCAAACACGGTACACCCATAGGCATGGCGAAACTTGCACCGCAGGCTACTCGGACTCATTGCCGCCCGACGCGCCAGTTCGTTCAGCGTGTAGGCTTTTTCCGGCGTCTGCTCCAGTAAACGCCGAATGAGCTCCAGCCGCTGGTATTCACCGGTGACGGGAAGCCCGCGTTTTTGCGTTGCGGGCTGACATAGATTTAGCGCATAGCCCAGCAATTGCAGCATGATGCCTTCCAGCATTAACTGGCGTGACGCCGCATGAGGTCCGGGCTGCTGCGCATAACGTAGCCCCAAAAGCAGAAACTCCGGCACCTGCCAGACCCTCGCCGAGGTTGCGCTATTTTCCCACTCGTCTGCCAGCGAGACAGGCAAACGCTCCCGCCATCCGCCGTCCGGGTACATTCCCAGCGACAAGGTGCGCAATTTACTGTCTGCGCCGTGATGGGCGCGTATCGTCTGCTGCTCACTCAGTTGCGAGCAAAACGCCATTCCCGCGCTCAACAAAAAGGTCTGCTCATTGACAGCCAGCGCGACGTTACCTTCCAACACCACCAGCATATACAGCGGACTGCTATGGCGAGAGGTGGTTTCATAAGGTTGTAACACGTGAACATCCGAGCGTGTAATGCAAATCCCGCCGGGAAGCGCTATCTCTTCGATATCGCCATGAAGTACGGGACTACTCTGCGTATACTGCGGTAACGCAGGGAAGCGGTAATCAATGCCATAACGCTCGCCAAACGCGATGAAATCGCTGACGGAAAAGATCTTTTTCATCGCCGGGGCGGCGGAAGAGTGACAGGAGATCGGAGACATTATCAATACCGTTTATCTGCGTTATACCAGAGCGTTAGCCACTGTGTAACCATATCACTGCGGCCCGGGAACGACAATAAAGATGAGAATAATTATCAACCGCTATTGAGGGGAGAGATAAGGCGAGCAAAGGTGATCGATAAACGCCGATCTGTCGATAAAAACGCGCTTTCGCGAGAGACGAAAGCGCGTCCGGGGGATATCAGTCAGGAGCGAAATCCTGCGGAGGTCATGAGCAGTCTGAACAACATTCCGACGCCCGCCAGCAGAAGCACGCTGGCGCACCATATCGCGACCATCCATACGACTCGCCGCGACCATTTTTTCACTTTAACCATCAGTGATATCCCTCTCCATGTCGCACTTTTCCACGGAAGACGTAGTAGCTCCAGAAGGTATAAGCCAGAATAATCGGGATGATTATCAGCGCCCCAACCAGCATAAAGCTTTGACTTTGCGACGGCGCGGCGGCGGCATACAGCGAAATATCCGGTGGAATAATATTCGGCCAAATACTGATGCCTAACCCGCTGAACCCCAGAAAAATCAATCCTAGCGTGAGAATAAATGGACGCGCATGGGATTCTGGTTTTTTCACGCTGCGCCATAGCCAGACGCTAAAAGCCAACACCAGCACAGGCACCGGCAGGAAGTAGTATAAATTGGGCAGCGTGAACCAGCGCTCGGCGATGTCGTCGTGGGTGAGCGGCGTCCACACGCTGACGCCTCCCATCACCAGCAACAAGACGATCAACAACGGGCGCGACAGCGCGCACATCCGGCTATGCAGCGGATCTTCGCTTTTCATAATCAGCCAGGTAGCGCCCAGCAGCGCGTAGGTGACAACCAGACCGACGCCGCAGAACAGGTTAAACGGCGTCAGCCAGTCAAGCTGCGAACCGCTAAAGGTTCGCCCTTCCACCTGAAAACCGCTCACCACCGCGCCCACCACAACTCCCTGGGCAAAGGTCGCCAGGATTGACCCGACGATAAAGGATTTATCCCAGAACGCGCGATGCGACTCGGTGGCTTTAAAACGGAATTCAAAAGCGACGCCGCGAAAGATAAGACCAAGCAGCATAACCACCAGCGGGATAGTCAGCGCGTCGGTGATGACGGCATAAGCCAACGGGAACGCGCCAAAAAGCCCGGCCCCGCCCAGCACCAGCCAGGTTTCGTTCCCGTCCCATACCGGCGCGACCGAGTTCACCATAACATCGCGATCGTGTTTATCACGAATAAACGGAAACAGGATACCGACGCCCAGATCGAACCCATCCATCACGATATACATCAGCGTGGCGAACACGATAATAGCAAACCAGATAACCGGAAGATCGATGGTCATTCGCGTTTCTCCTGCTCAAGCGATTCTCCCACGGCAGAGATAGGACGCGCGGGTCTGCCATCGGTTTCAGCGGTCGGTGTCTCCGCCGGCTGCGGCCCTTTCTGGATAAGGCGAATCATATAAATATAGCCAACCCCAAAGACCAGGGAATAGACCACAAAGAAGGCCAGCAAACTGATGCTCATCTGCAAGGTGCTGTGCGCGGAAACCGCATCACGCGTTCGCAGCAGGCCATAGACCACCCACGGCTGACGTCCTACTTCAGTCGTCACCCATCCGGCAAGGATGGCGATAAGCCCGGACGGCCCCATCCACAGCGCAAAGTGCATAAAGGGCCGCGAATGATACAGTCGGCGTCGGTAGCGTAGCCACAGGCTGGCCAGCCCCAGGAAGATCATCAGTACGCCCATGCCCACCATCAGACGGAAAGACCAGAACACCACGGTAGAGTTGGGGCGATCCTCTTTGGGATAATCTTTTAGCGCAGGCACCTGTTTGTCCAGGCTATGCGTCAGGATCAGACTGCCCAACGCCGGGATCTCAAGCGCATAGCGGGTCCGTTCCGCCTCCATATCCGGCCAGCCTACCAGCGTAAGCGGCGTTGGCTCGCCGGGCGTATTTTCCCAGTGCCCCTCAATCGCGGCGATTTTGACCGGCTGATGCTTCAGGGTGTTAAGGCCATGCATATCGCCAATCAATGCCTGAACGGGCGCCACCACGACCGCCATCCATAACGCCATCGAGAACATACGGCGGATAGCCGGCGTATCGTTACCTTTCAGTAAATGCCAGGCAGCGGACGCGCCGACAAACATCGCGCTACTTAAAAACGCCGCAACGGACATATGCAACAGGCGATACGGGAACGACGGGTTGAAAATCACCGCGAACCAGTCCACCGGGACCACCTGACCGTTGTGAATTTCAAATCCCTGCGGGGTATGCATCCAGCTGTTAGACGCCAGAATCCAGAACGTCGACATTAACGTGCCCAACGCCACCATACAGGTAGACAAGAAATGCAGGCCCGGCCCGACTTTGTTCCAGCCAAAAAGCATCACGCCTAAGAATCCCGCTTCCAGGAAGAATGCGGTGAGCACTTCATAGGTTAATAAAGGCCCGGTGATACTGCCGGCGAACTGGGAGAAACCGCTCCAGTTCGTTCCGAACTGGTAAGCCATGACCAGACCGGAGACCACGCCCATCCCGAAGTTGACGGCAAAAATTTTGAGCCAGAACTGATAGAGCGAGCGCCAGACAGGATTACGCGTTTTTAGCCATAAACCTTCCAGTACCACCAGGTAACTGGCTAAGCCAATCGTAATCGCGGGGAAAATAATATGAAAAGAGACGGTAAAGGCAAACTGGAGTCTCGCTAAAAAGAAGGCATCAAACTCCATGTTCCCTCCCGTTTATATATAGTCACTTCGTGTAAAATATTCACTGTTCGCAACCAGGTTGAAACGAAACGGTTATTTTCCCCAAACGTAAAAACGTCGGGGAATATCCAGATAAATTACGATTTTTTTTGCGGCTGGCTGTCAGGCTTATCGCCCGACTCTGGCGCTTCGGAGGGGTCGTCTTTTTCGACAGCGAAACGGTAGTATCTATTTAGCATAACATGTCTCCCTTAGTTACATTCACTTGGCAATATCTACCTGGCCGTTATAAAAATAACGGCAAAACAAAAAAACAGCGTCTTCAAGACTATTTGCAATTTCAGCAAAATACGCTTAGCTGAAAGTTAAGAATAGACGTAAAACGATAACCTTCAAGTCAACGCGGTTTACGGGACGGGGGATTAGTACAGGGAGAATGACCGCAACGCTCGCTGCGCGGCGGCCATTTTATATGGTCTATCAAAAAGATAACCGTTAAGGTCCATTCAAACCCGTTAGTTTGCCTTCCCCTCAATCAAGCCATTGATCTTAGAAAATACCGCCGGCGCGCTGGTCGCTTCCGCAAACTCGACATTGATATTTTGCCGACGCAGCATATCGAAGAATTTACGTTGCGCATCAAGAATAACCTGATCGCCTACGCGCATATTTTCTGCTTTAGTTTCAACCAGTAAATAAACGCTGTCGGCGTCCTGACGCTCAATACGGTACACAAAATCCGGCGTAGTAGAGCCTCCCGTATATTTGGGGATCTGAATGGCCCGCTTAGGCAGTTTGCCAAACACAGAAACCTGTTGCGGATAATCGTATTTTAATAGCGGCAATTCTGGATCGACGCTGTCATAACGCAACGGCGGTATTTGATAGAGAGAACGAGGATCGTCTATCGCATTCTCATCCACATTTTTCCCCACAATTTCAGCGCTAATCTCCTCTCTGAACTGCCGTGCCGTGGAATCAAATACCGACGTTGAAGCCTGAAAATCGAGAGGCAGATAATCGTGGCGCTGCGCAAAATGCGCATTAATCCGCGTCTGTAATGCGCGGGTCATATTGTCCAACGAGATCTCGCTTAAATAGCGTGAATCTCCGTGCAAAACATCACGCAGCATCGCCATTAACACCGGGTGCAGGACGTTAACCGGCAGACTGGTGCGTAACGCCAGTTGCTTAAGAAAATGGCCATATTTCATGCCCGCCATAAATTCGCTGGCGGCTAATTCGCCTTCCCGCTGCGCCACTTCAAAACGGCCATTATCTTCATTCGATACCAGCCGTTGTTGCACCTGGCTTGGCTTCTGGCGTATATACAGCGCCGGATCGCGCAGCACCTCGGCGGCAATCTGTTCCAGAGAAGCGCCGCTACGCTCGAATTGCAGCATATAACGGCGGGAAAACTGCTCCCAGATACTGCTAAGTTGTTCCCAATTCTCTTTGCGTAACCTGACTCGCAGTCGGGAGGCGGGCTTATTGTCACGAATGCGATCCGCTCGCACCCGCGCCTGCGTCAGCTCAGGGTAGAACTCCAGTAGCCACGCAAAACCACTTTTGGTTTCCCCGTTAAGCGTGACGCTGGGTTTAAACTCATTACTCCGGTTGATCAGTTTTTTATCATCCAGATCTTCCAGCAAACGAAGCTCCGTAAACGCAGGATCGACTTTTTGCCGCTCGGTGACGATGAGAGTGATCATCGCCTCATCCAGTTTCTGCTCGTTAAGCTGAACTTTGCTGTCGCGATTAATCTCATCAACCAGCATACTGGCAAACGCTTTTTCATCATAACCAATCAGAAACGACAGTCGGGACGGCCACTCTTCCTGATGAACGCGATGGCCGTTTTCATCTACCGGTAGCCGCAGGCCGCGCCCCACTTCCTGAATTTTGCTCGACTCGCTACCGGAAGAACGTAATTTAGCAATGACAAAAACATTCGGGTTATCCCAGCCTTCGCGAAGCGTCCATTTTGAAAACAGAAAGCGGCGCGTTTCCCAGTTGCCGTGATGGTCTGAAAAACTGAGCAACTTCTCTTTATTTTTCAGAATATCATCTACCTCAGCCTGGATCGCCTCATCGCCGCTTCCGCGGTCTTCGCCAAAGTAACCAGCGTGGACGTTTTGGTTATCCGAGTGCAGGCTGGCGAGCGTGGTCTGCAGAAACGACAGATACTCCACTTCTCGCGGCAGGGTCTTGCGCTGATAATCGTCAATCAGTTGCGTCAGTTTCTTTTTCAGCAAACGCTCAAAAGTGACTTTCAACCAGCCTTCGTCATCACGATAGCTTTTAATACTGTCAATAAAGAAAAGGCTTAAGGTCTTAATACGCGGGGCATTATTTTCTGGCTCATTGCTGCGTAAGAAATTTGCCTGCTCGGTGTCAAAATGCTTATCAATGGCGTCCTGAATAATCAGTTCCTGGTAGCTCGCGCCAAAGGTTCCTGGCACCAGCGCCATCCCTGCCTCCAGCTCCAGATCGTTCGACAACATTTTACTGCCGGCATATTCGATACTGCCTTCAAATCCTGCATCGACATCGGCGAGATTTTCGCCCACGCCAACCTCGGCAATTTTGCTCCCCCGTCGGAGGATTAATTTCTTTGCCGTGACGCTGTCAACGATATAACGATTGTTGGCCTGTTCTTCGGGGAGATTCGGGTAATAAATATCAATACCTTTCACCAAACCATCGTTAAAACTGTCCACCGCGTTGAGATCAAACTGCGGTTGCCGGCGATAGTAATCTTTACGTACACATTTATTTTTACCCTTACCTTCGACAATATCCGGGAAGGTAGCGCCAAAGCGGACGATCATTTGCGGCTGAATAGCCTGAATCGCTCGATAAAATTTGTTATCTCGCGCAAAACGATGCGGTTCATCAATAATGACCACCGGTCGCGTCATTTGCAGCCCTTTAACAGGCGACGTCAGCCCGCCCAGTAGCGTTTGATCGTAATCGTCTCGCGTCATACTGGCGGAATTGAGCATTTGCGCATTGATCAGTAAAACCTGAATCGTATGGCTATCACGACGGCTGGCATCAGTAAAACTTAATAACTGGGCCGGAAAATTTTTACGCCCCGACTTTACTTTAAAATCACCGGCGTTAATGGTGCAAAGTTCCATCCGCGTATTTTCGTAGAACTGTGAAAAATGCTGTCTGGCGTAATCGCTGGTGATAAAGTTCCGCGCGCCTTCTTTAATGGCTGGCGTCGGCACTACCAGCACAAATTTGAAGAGCCCGTAGTTCTGATGCAGTTCATACATCAATCGGGTATAGACATAGGTTTTGCCCGTCCCGGTCTCCATTTTAACGTCAATATTGGCCTTATCGTCGTAACGTTCCTTAATCAGCGGATTAGCATAGTGATTATGATCGGCCTGCGCGTGATCGATACCGGTGAAACTCGCCAGAATCGCCGCTAACGCCTGTTCCTGATGGGGAAGTTCTTCCAGTAAAATATTCATCATCATCCCCTCTTAATAACGCTTCACCAGGTTCACTTTTTGATCAAGCTGTTTTAAGCCGATTTCCAGTTCACGAATGGATTCAAGGTCGAAAGAGTAGCCGTAAATGACAATGGTCTGAACCGGAAGCTGGTGCGTACCAATGTGGTTGAGAAGATCGCGGGTCTGCTCGGTTCCCCATCGTTCATCAATCAGATACAGGCGCGTATTATCAACATACCTGGCGCAATAGCCGGAAAAATCAACGGTCTGTACGTCAATATCCATTTTATAACCATCGGCGACCAGCCATGTCGTTAATAAGGTCTCTTCGCCGCTTGCGCCGCCCGGCACGCCCAATCCTCTGGCGGAAAAAGGATTGATCATGTCGGTAAATCCTGACTCGGTAAAAGCGGCCAGTTGACCGCTGGTATTGATAAAATGGCCGGTAGCAATATCGAAACTATCCAGATCGTCCAGCGTCTGCTGTGTCGGAGTGGCAAAACGATAATGTTTAAAACCGAGATCGCTATTGGTCGCGGGATTGTTGGCGCGGATCTTCGCCGCAACGCGTGTAATTCGCTCGCGGCTGATTTCATCAATAGTGTTATAACCTGCTTTTTTCGCGATAGTGTTATTGCTTAATGCCTGATCGATAGTACACAGAATAAACGTGCGCTGCCCCCCATCTTCTTCATTCAGCGCCATTACCGCATGGGCCGTAGTGCCGGAACCGGCAAAAAAGTCCAGAACGACGCCGTCTTTATCGATAGCGAGCTTGATGATTTTCTTCAATAATGCGGTCGGTTTCGGCGTATCAAAAACGTTGTCGCCGAAGAGATCCAGAATCTCCTTTTTCCCCTCTTTATTCGACGCTACGTTATCCCAGTAATTGGTCGTTGGCTGCCCCTTACTGTGATGCGCGTACATGACTCGCTGGGGAATACCGCCGTTATCTTTGCCAAAATAGACCAGATTATCGGCCACCAGTTTTTGGTAACTGGCTTCAGGATAAGCCCATAGTCTTTCGTGTACCGTACCGTTCGGCGTGGTAATTTTATAGGTATAGCCGCCGCCGCTCAGCCCTTTTGACACCGTTAACGGCACCGGTCGCCATTTCCCTTCTGGAAACTGTTCGGTCGGTTCTTTATAGGATTTCTGAATATACTCTTTAGAAAGCGGTTCTAAACGTAAAGCGCCCTGACCGGTTTTGGCATAAACAAGAATGTATTCCCCCTGGATGGAAACGTTATCAGAGTCGTTAGAAATCTCTTTTTTGCGCTTCCACATCACATTGGTGACAAATCCGCCTTCGCCAAAAATCTCATCCATCATTAATTTAAGATTGGCGTACTCATTATCGTCGATAGAGATAAAAATAAATCCGGTATCTTTCAGGAGCTTCCTGGCAAGGAAAAGACGCGGATACATGAAAGATAACCACGCGGAGTGCGTCGATTTACCCTGAATGGATTTTAAACGTGCCAGTTCAGTATCATTAAGACCAAACATATCCTGCAACGCCCGATCGCTATATTCAAAATGATCGGGATAGACAAACCCGTCCGATCCGGTGTTATAAGGGGGATCGATATAGATCATATCGACGGTATCGGCGTAATTATTTTGCAGATGGCGTAACACATCCAGATTATCTCCGGTCAGAAAAAGATTATGGCTGTTTTTATTTTCTGCCAGAGTATTGTGTTCCACGTCAGGAACGATAACGGTAACGGATTTTTCACCCGCCTGTTTTTTTGCGTAATCTTTGCCAATAAAATCAATCTGATAACCGCTAGTCAGCTCATCAATATTACGCGCTTTCAGCGCGCGCTCAAATTTGGCGAGATCAAATCCGCCTTTCGCGATCAGTTCGCCCTGCTCGTTATAGCGATCGGCGGTAAAAAATTCCGGTAATGCACGTTGTAACTCAGACAGAAAGGCGCTATTCGGGGCAACAGACTCGTTGTGTTTTTGGTTATCTTTCAACATGATATCTTCGCTCCGTTGATAATTTTAAGGTCCAACAATCAATTTCTTATAAAGAAAAAAGTAAGCGATGATTGTAATGGTCACGAAAGGCAGATGCCATCATTAACCTTTGTTGTTCGTTGAAAGGGCGTGAAAACGACGGGAGGAAGGCGTGCTCCCGGCGACAGTATGCGCCAGGAGCGTAGTGTTTACGTGCGATGACTGATGGCCGACTCCGGGAGGGCGTCGCTATCTGTACCGGAGATGACGACTCCCCGGGTCTCGCGACCAAATGCCACAAATACACAGATTAAAATAGCCACCGCGCCAGCCACGATCGCCATTGCCAACCCGTAATTGCCACCATGCGTTTCCGCGATGCGGGCCTGTAACGTCGCATTAACCGACGCCAGTAAATTACCCAGTTGGTAAACAAACCCTGGCAGCACGGCGCGCGCATTCGCCGGAACCAGCTCGTTCAGCCAGGTCGGCACGACCCCCCAGGCGCCCTGCACCATAAACTGCATCAGGAACGCGCCCAGGCCAATCGTGAATGATCCGCTGGAAAATGCCCATAGCGGGAGTACCGGAAGCGCAAGAAAGGCGGCGATCATGATCGCTTTTTTACGCCCAATACGTTCCGATAGCGTACCGTAGAAAATACCGCCGAGCATCGCGGCAATGTTATAAAAAATCGCAATGATACTGATCAGATGCGGATCAAAACCATGCTGCATCTTCAGGAAGGTAGGATACAGATCCTGCGTGCCGTGACTGAAAAAGTTAAAGAACGCCATGACCAGCACCAGATACAGACACAACTTCCACTGTTTGCGCAGAACAGGAAGCAGCGCGGTATTCTCTTTACGCGCTCTGGCCGCCAGCCAGACGGGGGATTCCGGCACTTTAAACCAGATATAAGGCAGCAAGACAACAGGCAGGGCGCCAATCAGGAACATGCCGCGCCAGCCTACCATACTGTAGAAGAGGCCAAAAATAACCGAGGCGAACAGATAGCCGCAGGGATAGCCCGCCTGAAAAATGCCCGACATCAGGCCACGCGAACGATCGGGAATGGTTTCCATCGCCAGTGATGACGCAACGCCCCATATCCCGCCCATCGCCACGCCGTACATGACCCGAAAAATCAGAAATGCCATGAAGGTGGGCGACCAGGCGGAAAGCAGTTCAAACACCGTAAAGAACAGAATATTGAGCATCAGTATCGGTCGACGTCCGTACTTTTCCGCCATTCGACCAAATAGCAGCGCGCCAATGGGACGTACCGCCAGGGTCAGCATAATCGCAATGGAAACGTCCGATACGGAAGCGTGAAACCATTCGGCGAGATCGCTAAGTACAAAGACAAGGATAAAGAAATCAAACGCATCCAGCATCCAACTGGTAAAGCTGGCAAACGCCACATGTCGTTGTGTCGTCGTCCAGTTCAGGGGGGTGTACATAGGTAGTGTCCTGCATCAAAAAATAACATCAAGCTTTGAAGCGGCGAAACGCTGGAGCGCTCCCGTCGTCAAAGCGACGTAACAAGGTAGCGTTGCGCTACTTATTTGTTATCTTTTTGTATATAGCAGGTAAAATGTTAGCAAAAATAGACAAATCATTACATATTATTAACAAAGCTTACTGGCACATGATTTGTCACATTTTTTATGGGGATTATCTCACGCAAAGAAAAGCGAAGCGTGGCTAGCGTATCGCGACCGGCCTGTCGCCAGACCGATCGCCATTGACGATTACCTCTCGCGCGGCGGGAAACCGGCCTTTTGCAGGGCGGCGGCAATCTGCTCCGCGGATAGCGACGTTTCAACGTCAACCAGACGCGTCGCCGGGTCGGTTCTCACCGTCGCATTAGCATCAAGAGTCAGAATCGTCTTTTTTACCGTACTGGCGCAGCCGCCGCAGGTCATGTCATCAATATGGAACTGCATAGTGAACTCCTTTTGTTTGGGAACTGTTGCCAGTCTGGGCCTTGCCAGTGTTGGAAGGTCAAGCGTAATCTCAGGACTTACAGACGCTTTGCCAGTCCGTGGCGACGAGGACGGCGCAATACCGCTCCGGTACGCGCCTCCGGCTCGCTATCGTCAGGTTGTCCAAGCGTATGCAGAATGGGGCAATCTGGCAGCGCGTCGCCGGCGCAGCAGTGAATCAGCGCTTTGAGGGTTTGCGCCATGTGCTGCATGTTCTGGATACGTCTGTCCAGTTCATCAATGTGCGTCTGCGCCAGGCGTTTGACGTCAGCGCTTTGCCGCGACTGGTTATTCCAAAGATTCAGTAAGTCGCTGATTTCAGCAACTGAAAAGCCGAGGTCGCGCGCGCGGCGTATAAAATGCAATTGATTAACATCAGCCTGGGTATAGGCCCGATAGCCGGAATCCGTCCGACTTGCCGCGGGAATCAGACCAATCTGTTCATAGTAGCGAATCATTTTGGCCGAAACTTTCGATGCTTTAGCTGCTTTACCGATGTTCATGACGCTCCTCCTCAGGTCGTGGATGTGTCGGATGGGGTTGCCATCGGCGCCCGGAAACGGCGCAGCCGCAAAGCGTTGCCCAGCACGAACACGCTCGACATCGCCATCGCCCCTGCGGCGAATACCGGGGACAATAATATGCCCCAGACCGGAAATAGCGCGCCTGCCGCGACAGGAATCAGCGCCGTATTGTAAGCAAAGGCCCAGAACAGATTCTGGTGGATATTGCGGATGGTCGCTTTAGACAGCGCGATAGCATTCGGCACGCCTTGCAGGTTGCCGGACATTAGTACGACGTCGGCGGATTCCACCGCCACATCGGTGCCGGTGCCAATCGCCAGCCCCACGTCGGACTCCGCCAGCGCTGGCGCATCGTTGATGCCATCGCCGACAAACGCCACCTGCCCATACGCCGCTTTCAGGCGCCGTATCGCCTCGACTTTCCCTTCTGGCAATACCTCGGCGACCACGTCATCAATCCCTAACTGTCTGGCGATAACCTGTGCCGTGCGGGCATTATCGCCAGTGATCATGGCGACCTTAATGCCGAGCTGATGTAAAGCGTTAATTGCGGCGGGTGTGCTGGGTTTGATCGGATCGGCCACGGCGATAATCGCTGCCAGTTGACCGTCAATAGCCGCATAGAGCGGCGATTTCCCTTCCTGTCCTAACCGTTCGGCGGTGGTGGCGAAGCCGCTAATATCCACGCCAATTTCGCGCATATAGCGATCGGCCCCCACGTCAACACGCGTACCGTCAACGGTAGCGTATACGCCCATCCCGGTCACCGATTCGAAGCCGCTCATGCCTGGTAGCGCGATCCCTTCCTCTTCTGCCGACACGACAATCGCACGGGCAATCGGATGCTCTGAACGCGATTCTACCGCCGCGACTTTCGCCAGCACCTCACGGCGCTCAAAGCCGCTGGCCACGTCGAGATCGGTCAGTACCGGGCGGCCTTCGGTAAGCGTCCCGGTTTTGTCTACGGCCACCACCTTAGCGTCTTTGAGTAGCTGTAACGCCTCCCCCTTACGGAACAGCACGCCCATTTCCGCCCCACGACCGGTTCCCACCATAATGGAGGTCGGCGTCGCCAGGCCCATCGCGCAAGGACAGGCGATAATCAGAACCGCAACGCCATTGATCAGAGCGAAAGTCAGCGCAGGCGACGGCCCAAACGCCAGCCATACCACAAAGGTCAGCGCAGCAATAAGCATCACCATCGGGACAAACCACAGCGTCACTTTATCCACGACGGCCTGAATCGGCAGTTTTGAACCCTGCGCCTGTTCCACCAGACGAATGATTTGCGCCAGCATGGTCTGTCCGCCGACGGCGGTCGCCCGCAGCGTGAGCGCGCCTTTTTGGTTTACGGTACCGCCCACCACCGCGCTTCCTGCGGATTTCTCAACCGGTATCGGTTCGCCGGTAATCATCGACTCGTCAACGAAGCTGCGGCCTTCGGTCACTTCGCCGTCAACCGGGATCCGCTCGCCTGGCCGAACCTCCACACAGTCGCCCAGCACAACCTCGTCGACAGGGATATCCACGATGCGGCCCTCGCGTAACACATGCGCGACCCGCGCCTGTAGCCCCACCAGACGTTTAATCGCTTCGGAAGTCCGCCCCTTCGCCCTTGCCTCCAGAAAGCGCCCCAGCAGAATAAGCGCGACAATCACTGCGGCGGCCTCGTAATAGACGTTTACCGTCCCTTCAGGCAACAGGTCGGGCGTAAAGGTCGCCACCAGCGAGTAGCCGAATGCCGCTGCGGTTCCCACGGCGACCAGCGAGTTCATGTCCGGCGCCAGACGCGCCAGCGCCGGGAACCCTTTAAGGTAAAAACGGCGACCGGGGATCGTCAGCACCAACAGGGTCAGTGCAAATTGCCAGTACCAGCTTTGTTGCAGGCCAATCGTTTTTATCACCCACTCGTGCATACCAGGAATAAGGTGCGAGCCCATTTCAAGCACAAAAACGGGGAGCGCCAGCACGCTGGCGAGAATCAGATCGCGCTTCAGCCTGACGCGCTCGGCCTCTTTTTTCTCTTCAGAGTCGTCTTCGCCCTGCCCCGCCGTCTCTATCGGTCGCGCCTCATACCCCGTTTTTTCAATCGCCGCGATCACCTCCTCCGCCGACGCCGTCCCGCGAACGGTGGCGCGCTCCGTCGCCAGATTCACCGTAGCGTCCGTTACGCCAGGCACAGCCTTAATACCTTTTTCAACGCGAGCGACGCACGACGCGCAGGTCATACCTTCAATAAGCAAGCTTATCGTGTCGTGACGATTTTCTGACTGACTCATGACGAGTTCCCCATCCTGACTATTCGGTATCAGAAAGCCTAAAGCTTGCCATTGTGGGAAGGTCAAGCGTATTCAGGCTACACGGTTCGGCGAGAATGTGAGATGGCTCATAAAAGAGGATGATGCGAGACATTTACGCCACGATGCCGACCCACGCCCCGAAAAAACCCGTCAGGAACGCTTGACCTTTCCTTCGTTGTAACGCCTAGCCTTTGCCAAAAATTCTGCGGCAGCGTTGCGGAATGGCCGACACGCTGCGGTAAAGAGGGAAACGACATGCGTAGAACATTCAAAATTATGTTGATAGCCGGCGTCATCGCCGCCATCGGGGGCGTGATTTACATGGCCGGCGAAGCACTATGGGATAAAGACAACGCCGTCGGCCCCCCGGCCAGCGCGCCGCCTCCACCGGCGGTACCGGTTGCTAAAGCCCTTAGCCGTACACTCGCGCCTACGGCGGAATTCACCGGTTTTCTGGCCGCGCCGGAGACCGTGGAACTGCGTTCGCGCGTGGGAGGAACCCTTGACGCCGTCAGCGTTCCGGAAGGACGTCTGGTAAGCCGCGGACAATTGCTGTTCCAGATCGATCCGCGCCCGTTCGAGGTCGCCCTCGACACCGCCGTCGCGCAATTACGTCAGGCTGAAGTACTGGCCCGCCAGGCGCAGGCGGATTTCGATCGCATTCAACGACTGGTCGCCAGCGGCGCCGTATCACGTAAAAACGCTGACGATGTCACCGCCACGCGTAATGCGCGACAGGCGCAGATGCAATCGGCCAAAGCCGCCGTCGCCGCAGCGCGCCTTGAACTCTCCTGGACCCGTATTACCGCGCCCATTGCCGGACGCGTTGACCGCATACTGGTGACCCGGGGCAATCTGGTCAGCGGCGGCGTAGCGGGTAACGCCACGCTTCTGACGACTATCGTGTCTCACAATCCCATGTATGTGTATTTCGATATTGACGAAGCCACCTGGCTGAAGGCGTTACGACATACCCGCTCCGACAAAAATCCACCGGTAGTCAACATGGGGTTAACCACCGATAACGGGCTGCCTTATCAGGGCGTACTCGACTTTATGGGCAATCAGATGAACCGCAGCACCGGCACTATCCGGGCGCGTGCCGTGATTCCTGACCCCGACGGAATGCTTTCTCCCGGCCTGTTTGCCCGAATCAGTTTGCCCATCGGCGAGCCGCGGGAAACCGTGCTAATTGACGATCTGGCGGTGAGCGCCGATCAGGGCAAAAACTATGTGCTGATCGTCGGCAAGGAGAATCAGGTGGAGTATCGTCCGGTTGAGCTGGGACAAATGGTCGATGGACTCCGCGTCGTTACACAGGGAGTACTGCCGGGAGAAAAAATCATCCTCAAGGGGCTGGTGCGTCCTGGCATGACCGTTGCGCCGCGTCTGGTGCCGATGCGGCAGAATGTGACCGACAAACAGACCGCGACATTGACTAAAGCGGACGGCGACAGTGCGCCGAAGGCGGTGCGCCAATGAAATTCACCCACTTTTTCATTGCACGACCCATCTTCGCCATCGTCCTGTCGCTGTTAATGCTGCTGGCTGGCGCTATCGCCTTTTTAAAACTGCCGCTGAGTGAATATCCGGCCGTTACGCCGCCCACGGTACAGGTTAGCGCCAGCTACCCCGGCGCTAACCCGCAAGTGATTGCCGATACGGTAGCCGCGCCGCTGGAACAGGTGATCAACGGCGTTGACGGCATGTTGTATATGAATACCCAGATGGCCATTGATGGTCGCATGGTTATCTCTATCGCCTTCGAACAGGGAACCGATCCTGATATGGCGCAAATTCAGGTGCAAAATCGGGTATCCCGCGCGCTGCCTCGCCTGCCCGAAGAAGTCCAGCGAATTGGCGTTGTAACGGAGAAAACGTCCCCCGATATGTTGATGGTGGTCCATCTTGTCTCGCCGCAAAAACGCTATGACTCGCTTTACCTGTCTAACTTCGCCATCCGGCAGGTTCGCGACGAACTGGCCCGTTTACCCGGCGTCGGTGATGTTCTCGTCTGGGGCGCGGGCGAGTACGCCATGCGCGTCTGGCTGGACCCGGCGAAAATCGCCAACCGCGGTCTTACCGCCAGTGATATCGTTACGGCGTTGCGGGAACAAAACGTACAGGTCGCCGCCGGTTCCGTCGGGCAACAGCCGGAGGCCTCCGCCGCTTTTCAGATGACGGTGAACACGCTGGGCCGCCTGACCAGCGAAGAACAGTTCGGCGAGATTGTGGTAAAAATCGGCGCTGACGGCGAGGTGACGCGTCTGCGTGATGTCGCCCGCGTCACGCTGGGCGCAGATGCCTATACGCTGCGCAGTTTACTGAATGGCAAAGCGGCGCCAGCGTTACAGATTATTCAAAGTCCGGGCGCCAATGCGATTGACGTTTCTAACGCGATTCGCGGCAAAATGGATGAGTTGCAGCAAAACTTCCCGCAGGATATCGAATACCGGATTGCCTATGATCCTACGGTCTTCGTGCGCGCATCGCTACAATCGGTGGCGATTACGTTGCTGGAAGCCCTCGTGCTGGTCGTCCTTGTCGTGGTGCTGTTCCTGCAAACCTGGCGGGCGTCCATTATTCCTCTGGTGGCGGTTCCCGTTTCGCTGGTCGGCACCTTTGCCTTGATGCACCTGTTTGGCTTTTCGCTAAATACGCTTTCGCTGTTTGGTTTGGTCTTGTCGATAGGTATCGTTGTCGATGACGCCATCGTTGTGGTCGAAAACGTGGAACGGCATATCTCGCAGGGCAAAAGTCCCGGAGAGGCGGCAAAGAAGGCGATGGATGAAGTCACTGGTCCCATTCTTTCTATTACCTCGGTGCTGACGGCAGTCTTTATCCCTTCCGCATTCCTGGCGGGCCTGCAGGGTGAGTTTTATCGTCAGTTCGCGTTGACCATCGCTATTTCGACCATCCTTTCGGCCATTAACTCACTGACGCTCTCCCCTGCGCTGGCCGCCATTTTGCTAAGACCGCACCACGATACTGCGAAGGCTGACTGGCTAACGCGGTTGATGGGCACGGTCACTGGCGGTTTTTTCCATCGCTTTAACCGTTTCTTCGACAGCGCGTCGAACCGCTATGTTAGCGCCGTCCGTCGGGCCGTGCGCGGCAGCGTCATTGTGATGGTGCTCTATGCTGGCTTTGTGGGGCTGACCTGGCTTGGCTTCCATCAGGTGCCGAACGGGTTTGTGCCTGCGCAGGATAAATACTATCTCGTCGGCATCGCCCAGCTCCCAAGCGGCGCATCGTTGGATCGCACAGAGGCGGTCGTGAAACAGATGTCCGCTATCGCGCTGGCGGAACCCGGCGTTGAAAGCGTCGTCGTCTTCCCCGGTCTGTCGGTTAACGGCCCGGTAAATGTGCCAAATTCGGCGCTGATGTTCGCCATGCTGAAACCCTTTGACGAGCGTGAAGATCCTTCGCTTTCCGCTAACGCTATCGCCGGAAAGCTAATGCACAAATTTAGCCACATTCCCGACGGATTTATTGGCATCTTCCCGCCGCCGCCGGTTCCAGGGCTTGGCGCGACGGGCGGCTTTAAATTGCAGATTGAAGATCGTGCGGAACTGGGATTTGAAGCGATGACAAAGGTGCAAAGCGAGATTATGTCTAAGGCGATGCAGACGCCCGAACTGGCCAATATGCTGGCCAGTTTCCAGACGAACGCCCCGCAATTACAGGTGGATATCGACCGGGTGAAGGCGAAATCAATGGGGGTATCGCTCACCGACATCTTTGAAACGTTGCAAATTAACCTCGGCTCGCTTTACGTCAACGATTTCAACCGATTTGGCCGTACCTGGCGGGTGATGGCGCAGGCCGATGCGCCATTCCGTATGCAGCAAGAGGATATCGGCCTGCTTAAAGTCCGCAATGCGAAGGGCGAGATGATCCCGCTTAGCGCTTTCGTCACGATTATGCGCCAGTCGGGGCCGGACAGAATCATCCATTACAACGGCTTCCCCTCGGTAGATATTAGCGGTGGACCGGCTCCGGGTTTCTCCTCCGGACAGGCGACGGACGCGATTGAAAAGATCGTGCGTGAAACGTTACCGGAAGGGATGGTCTTCGAATGGACCGATCTGGTTTATCAGGAAAAACAGGCCGACAACTCCGCGCTTGCTATCTTTGCGCTGGCGGTGCTGTTGGCCTTCCTGATCCTGGCGGCGCAGTACAACAGTTGGTCGCTGCCCTTTGCCGTCCTGCTTATTGCGCCTATGTCATTACTCTCAGCCATTGTCGGCGTGTGGGTATCTGGCGGAGATAACAATATCTTTACGCAGATTGGTTTCGTGGTACTGGTCGGCCTGGCGGCCAAGAACGCCATTTTGATTGTCGAGTTTGCCCGCGCCAAAGAACACGACGGCGCAGACCCGCTGACCGCCGTGCTGGAAGCGTCCCGCCTGCGTCTGCGTCCTATCCTGATGACCTCATTCGCCTTTATCGCAGGCGTAGTACCGCTGGTACTCGCGACGGGTGCCGGCGCGGAAATGCGACATGCGATGGGCATCGCCGTGTTTGCCGGCATGTTGGGCGTCACGCTCTTCGGCCTGTTATTGACGCCTGTATTTTACGTGGTGGTTCGCAGGATGGCATTAAAGCGTGAGAACCGCGTTGATTCGCATGATCAGCAAGCATAATGATGGGAATGGCATAATGAAGATCATTTTTACAGGCTATCGGCAGACCGCCACGCTGGCGACGCTTGCTTTCGTCACCACGCTTGCTGGCTGTACGATGGCGCCGAAACACGAACGCCCCGCATCGCCGACTGCGATGGTCTATCCCTACGCAACGTCAACTGTTTCTGGCGCGCCGGATGCCGCTGACATTGGCTGGCGTGATTTCTTCCACGATCCGCTTCTACAGGAACTGATTGCGATCGCGTTACGCAATAATCGGGATTTACGCAAGGCAGGGCTCAATGTTGAAGCCGCCCGGGCGTTATACCGTATTCAGCGCGCGGAGATGCTGCCGACGCTCGGCATCGCCACCGCTATGGACGCCGGTCGCACTCCCGCCGATCTCAGCGTCACGGACGAGCCTGAGATTAACCGACGCTACGAGATGGCTGGGGCGACGACGGCCTGGGAACTGGATCTCTGGGGGCGAGTGCGAAGCCTTAGCGACCAGGCATTAGCCGCCTATATGGCGCTTGATGAGACGTACATTGCGGCGCGAATGAGCCTGGTTTCCGAAGTCGCCAGCGCCTGGCTGACGCTACGGGCTGACCGGGAGCTGCTGCGCTTAACCGAAGATACGCTGGCCGCGCAAAAAAGTTCATACACATTGACAACCCAGCTTGCCCGGACAGGCAACGCCACACAGCTCGATCTGCGTATGGCGGAGATCGCGCTGCGTTCTGCCGAAATCAATCGCGCGGCGTATACGCGACAGTTGGCGCGGGATCGTAACGCGCTGGAATTGCTGTTGGGCCAGCCGCTCACGCCTGAACTGTCGCGTCGACTAAACGAAGCGGTCACGCTTACGGAAGACGCGATCCCGACCACTCTGCCAGGCGGATTACCGTCAGATCTGCTGGTACGCCGCCCGGATATTCGCGCCGCCGAGTACAGGCTGCGTGGCGCAAACGCCCGGATAGGCGCAGCGCGCGCCGCCTTCTTCCCGACCATCAGCCTGACAGGCACGGCGGGAACGGCCAGCGCGTCTCTTAGCGGACTCTTTGAACCGGGATCGGGAAGCTGGCGTTTTCTACCGCAAATCACCTTGCCTCTCTTTCACGGCGGCGCATTACGCGCTGACCTGGATAGGGCGCATGTCCAAAAACAGATTGAAATCGCCAGCTATGAAAACGTTATTCAGCAAGCCTTTCGCGACGTGGCGGATGGTCTGGCGGGACAGCGTACGCTGAATGACCAGGTGCAATCAGAACAACGCGCAGTTGAAGCCAGCCAAATCGCCTATGAACTGGCCGGACTCCGTTTTCAGGAAGGCGTCGATGACTACCTTACGCTGCTTGATACCCATCGTATGCTTTATGGCGCGCAACAGCGTCTGGTGCGCACACGGCTCATGCAACAGCTGAATATCATTAATCTGTATAAAGCATTAGGCGGCGGTTGGCGGGAATACAGCGAGAAAAAGCAAGGTTAGCCCAAATAGCGCCCGCGTCGCCAGTGCGGCGCGCGCGCTAAACAGGCATATATTACCTGCGAAATAAGGTTAACGAGGGCAACGATAAACGTTCCCGCTTAACGTGACATTCGTTTGTTTGCTTGAGCCCGAACCGTGCCATGAACTTCCTGTCTGGCCTGCACGCTGGGTTAACAGGACTACCGTATTTCCGCCCATTTTATAAGCTTTGTTTTTCAGATCGTTACGGGCACCCGTTTCCAGGTTACTGTTGGAAGTCCAGCCACCGGTAAAGAAATTCCCCTGGCTGCCCGTGATATCCCCTAAGTAGCTGCATTCCTTACCTGGCTCGCTGGTCATCACCCGTACCTGTTCAGCGCCATAATTCAACGAATTAGCGCTACATGCGGTTAAAGCCAAGCCGACGAAACATACTAAGATCTTTTTCATACTAATACCTGGTCTATTAATCATTAAATAATAACGCGTTCTTGCTTCTGAACGCCGTCAAGGAACTATATTTAAGATGTAACGAATGTCTTTCATTTGCTGAAGAAAAGTCTCTGTCATGATGCTATCATGTATGCTTGAGGCTATTTCTTGTTCAGTTTTTTCAATATGCTCTCTGAGCCTTATTTTTGTTTTTTCGTCAAGCGCCGAGATAAGTATCTTAATGGCAAGCAGCATAGTAGGATTGATGCTTTCACACTCTCTCATCGTTAACTTTTTCATCTTGTTTGCTTCAAGCCTGATCGGCGTTTTTGTCTACACGGCAAATTTTAGATGCGAAAATATGGCGACTTCTTTGGTAAATAAATAGCAAATGGAAAAAGCGTTTGAAGCCATATTTACGACAGATACGCAATCTATGAATGTACAAAGTCTTACGACTCATGCCATAGCTACTGGCGATCTGACTCATCGACTTTTTATATAAAAAGTGCCATAACAACTCCTCCTCCTTTTTTGTCAACGGCGCAAGTTCACCGACCGCTACATCGTTTGCACAAGCGTATTTAATGAAATGCTCAATAAAAACAGGCTTTGCCAAATCGGGATCGATATCAGGATCTCTATCGCAGCCATGTGGATAAAGTTTTCCAATATCTCTGCGCGTGAGCCAGATTCGACGAGCATGTGGATAATGCTGCATGAGCGCCTTAAAACCTTTCCAGACCCCCTGAATCAAAACTCGTCCATCAATAATAATTATGATATCTTCGCTAGCTGATATCTGACACGAATTATATTCTCCATTGAGTGGGAACATAAAGCACTTCCCATCCTCAAAGAGTGAAGCGATGCCTAAATAAGTATAATAATCATCCGTTAAAACTATACCTATCGTTTTTAACGGAAGTTGTTCCGATAGTGAATTTATCATAATTTCATCAATAGAATAACGCTACGGTGAGTGTTTTATCTTCCTCTTAAGATTACCTGACTGATTATAACCATCCCTATTCTGTAGCAGCACCATATTATTTTTAATTCCTTGCCATAAACGTAACGCTTATACTTTTAATATCAGAAGCGATAACCTACGCTGACACCAAATGTATTGGTATCCACAGCGAAGAAACGACTGGCTTCCCATGATGCATCGATAGATATACTCTTAACTGGATTAAATATTACGCCAGCGCCGTAGGCAAAGGAGTCTTCTTTTGAGTGTTTATTAAATTTCATCGTCGCTATACCCGCATTGCCGTACAGGCTCACATAGTCATTAAAACGATATGTTGGTCCAAACATCAAAGAACCATAGTCTACAGAATCGGAACCATTTTTATGCAATTTCCCCTCTTTCCAGGTGTAATTCTCCATTTCATTGCGCGTCGCGGTGAATGAGCCTAACATCCCCCAGGTCTCATTAAACTCGTAACGATATTTAAAATTAAAGCCTCGCAGATCTTTGCTATCGCTATTTTTCAATGAACTGAGATGAGTTTGTGCATAACCAAACGATACGGTGTGCTGATCGTTAGCCAAAGCTAAAGGTGACGCTAGTAATAAACCTAAAAAAACAAGGAACGAAGACCGTCTTTTCATTAAAACCACTCCATTTTTGATATATAATTAAGGCGGTACCGGAACTTATGGCACACAAATAGCATTTAGATTAAGAGCACCTAATGCGCTTATTACCAGTCATGCCAACTGCGGAGGTAATATAACCTGATATATTCGATAATGGATATGAAATCAGTCTTACAGAGTTCTTACTTTTTTATTAATGGCGGATTCATAGTTGCTTCAGACCCGATCCTGGCATCGCATCCGTCAGGCGGACTGCGAGAGGTTATCAGCGAGTATCAGTCACCTTCCCGAAGAGTCAAAAATTCATAACTAACTGTTTTATATGCATTTTAATTAACATTCAAGTTAACCTTTACCCTTGCGGAGGGCAATTTCGCAACTCGCTTTCTGACGCATTCAGACAACATTCAGATCTACTGCGCGGTACAAACGTTATAAAGCTGCCGATTAAGAGAATAAAAAAAGGTTTTCTCACCCACTTTAGATATTCGAATCTCATTAGCCGCTTCCGGATGCAGAACCCGTAAATATGATAACAGATCGCCAGCCGTGTCCGTGGCAAAGACTTTTACCTGGGATACTTCGAACGTATAAACACCAGGCGCTGTTCGATGTAAATTTTTCATATATACGTCCCGGTATAATATTTTTACACCGTTATCTTTTGTTTTTATTTCATATTGAAGCGTAATTCTCTTCATCTTAAAATCAAGAACAAGACTGCCATCGGCATGGATATCTTTAGGTTGTATCGTCGTTACCGTTCTTGTCGTACATAAAAATTCATTAGTATTAATAGAACTATGGTTACTGTTTCGTACCCAAACTACCATCAGTACGACTGAAACAGCCAACATTCCAAGCGTCGCCACGCTTAATAACGTTCTTTTATGGAAATGCATTTCGGCTCCGCTATATCAAGTTGGTTAAGACACTGGACAAAAATATTTGTATTAGGAACGCGAATGTAATAAATGATTTTTCCGTTTTGTTTATGTATTTCATTACTCATCTCAGAGTAAGCTTCAACGATATCCGTCAGATGGGTTTTATCATGCCCGACACTATAAAAAGTGTATCCATCATACGAACCCTGGAGGGTAAAGTAATCAATATTTTCACCCTTAACTTTATACATCATAAAAAACATCAGAAGCGCGGCCAGGCAAAAGTAGAGCCAATCTTTTTTATTCACAGCGCCCGGTATTGGGGTAATAATAGTGTCATCGTGCCGCACTTCAACCGTCGATACTTCTGTTTCAGCAACAGCAGGCAACGGCGTATTTTGCGCCTCATCACTCAACGGTTCAATGGAAACTGAGAGTAAAACCCCCACGCGAGGGCGAGTCACAACAGACGCCCCCTTAAGACCAATTTTATCAAATGATCCTCGTAGCTGGTTAATCAGTTTATAATAACTGGCATCAGAGACCACGACACCTTTGCGCCCCCAGACATAGTTAATTAAATCATCTTTTTTAAAAAGGCCTTCATGAAAAGCGATAAGCAAACTGCGTTCCGATTCAGATATCGTTATCGACTCTCCGGCGCAGGAAAGCGTCATTCGTTCACAATCAAGAATAACTCTTTTGTCAATCAGATAATTGTTCTGACTCATAAAAATATCCGCCCCAGTGCTATCACGTTTCTTCACGGCATAAACATATTACCAGGATATATCGCGCTATTGAATTTTTTTCCGTAGCGAACTCCTGTATTATTCAGCCACCAGGCCACTCGCAGATTCGTTTTCCCCCTTGAGCAGACCATTTTGCCTCTGGGCCGACTTGCCAAGCCAGCTCATAAAGTCATTAGCCTCCATCGGCCTGGCATAAAGAAATCCCTGAACGAATCCTACCCCGTGGCTTAAGATATAACGCAATTGGTGCTGGGTACTGACCCCTTCGGCAACCACATTGAGCCCCAGTCGCTGACTCAGCGTAATGATAGTATCCAGGACAGGAACATCATTGCTGCTGGTATCAATGGTATCGATAAACGTTCTGTCTATTTTAAGAGAGTCTACAGGTAATTGCTGGAGATAGGAGAGTGAGCAATAGCCGGTTCCAAAATCATCAATCGCTATTAACACGCCTTTTTCACGGAGCGTTGAAAGTTTTTCTGCGACCTGTGAAGGTTCTACAATCAGGCTACGTTCGGTGAGCTCCAACATAAGCGTTATCGTTCCCAAACGAGTCCTGAGCGCCTCTATATCTTGTATAAAACCGTCATCCATAAGATGCGCAGGCGATATATTTACGCTGATATAGAAATCATCCGGTACAGTCCAGTTTATCACGTCATGAGCAATCAGTTCGAACAGATGACGAGAGAGTGGAATAATCATGCCTTCATTTTCTGCGGCGGTAATAAAAATATCCGGGGTTATAAAACGGCCATCCGGTTGCGGCCAGCGCATTAGCGCCTCCACGCCACCGCAACTACCGTGTTTAACATTAAAAACAGGTTGATAATGTACCGTAAACTCATTGTGCGTTATTCCCCTGGCAATCTCCCGGGCCAGAGATAAACGTTTTAAATACCAGCGCCTGTAGAACAACATCATCCCTACAGAAAGACACAATGACAGCGGAACAAAAATAAAAAGGTTTTGTAACCAGTATGCCGATAACGTTGAGAAAGGGGTTCGCACCATCAGCTGGAGAGTGTGATCGGTTGAGGTGAACCGCTGCGTTAAAAACGCCTTACCGCGCAACGTCGCAGCGCTGGTAATCGCCTCCCCTGCGCCGAATGTCAGGCTAAAGGCTGATGCTCTCTCTGCTGCCAATATCTCTATGAGCTCCTGGACATACTGCGAATCCACAATGACGAAGGCCGCTTTATTCGCTGCTACTTTTTTCACATAAACCACAACAAGGCGATCGGGTCCTTCGGCCATACTACCGATAGATCGCAACCACCGTTCCGGATAAGAAGCAGGTAAAGAAAGCCCTGCCAGCCGGGAAAAATGATAGCGTTCGGTTCCGGTGACAAAGGAGCAAGTGATATCGCCATTTTCCAGAAACCCAATGTCACGGACATAAGGAGTGAAGGCCCGCGTTCTGGACAGTTCTTTCAGCGTGTCAGTACAGGAACTCTCAGCCAGTCTGGCGGCTTTTCCGGCGACTTGCCAGGAGGCGGCAGATATATCCGCGCTAAACCGCAGCAGCGTATTGGCGCTGACGGCGATATCTCGTTTTAGCTGGGAGATACCCGCGAGTAACCCCACCAATATCATTACGATCAGTGGAACGGCAATAAACAACATCAGAAATAGCTTTCTTACTTTCAAATCATTGCCCTCTTACCGGCCTTCCTTTTGCCACTGTACGCTTTTATAGGATAACTAAAGTAACATTAATATAGAAAAGCAATATTGAGAGATAGGTTATACGTTCTTAATGATAGCAAGATGGCACTCTCTGTGCCGAAAATAGACAAGAAAATATCAATACCCAACAGGTGCAGGATACTATCGTTAAAATAAGCGATAGCAGATATCTAAATTCAATATGTTAGCCTGATACCAGGTTCGCTGCCTGATGAGGCATAACCATCACGGAACGAATTCCCATCAATACAGGGATTATTAGCTACAACTCAACGTTACTACTGGTGGTACACACATTATACAAATGCCGATTAAGCGAAAACATGTAGGTATTTTTCCCAATTTTGACCATCTTTAACTCATTAATCGTACCAGGCTGTAACAGTCTCAACCAGGAAAACAAATCGCCAGCAGTATCAGACTCAAAAGTCTTAACTGAATTGACTTTAAAAGTAAATGTTTTCATACCCGTTCTGCGTAGTTTGCTGATGCAGATATCACGAAAAAAAAGCCGTTTCTCTTTCGTATCGGTAGTAACATCGTAGTGTAGGGTAATCCTGCCGGATTTAAGATCCAGCACAAGTCCACCATCCATGTACAATTTTCGTGGTTCAATATACGCTTCTGATTTTGTCGTGCATATAAGATTGTTGGTTCTATAAGAGTCACGATTTACCCACTCAAGCGCTATTACCGATCCGATTGCGACAATGGCGATAAATATTACAAATATAATCAGTAACGTTCTTTTACTGTAATACATTTTGGCACCGCCATTTCAACAGGATTTAAGCATTGCAGAAAAATATTCATATTAGGCTCCCTGATATAATAAAGATGGCGTCCATTTTGCCGGTAAACTTTAATTTTCAGAGAGTTAAAAGCAAAAACTACTTCACTTAATGTGACCTTATCCTCTTTTGTTTTATAGATTGCATAATCGTTATATTCGCCAAGATATGTAAAAAAACTATCAGGGCTGTTACGAACAGGCGCTTTATATATAGTAAATACACCATAGAGCAATGCCAGAAGAATGGCTCCTGCTAATACCACAAATACGCTGTGACGTTTAATTTTGTAAAATATGTTCTCCCGAGTCGGGGTGCCTTTAACGTTTTCATCACTCACCTTTAGGGAGGTGATTTTTTTTATAGGTTCAATGGCAACAGACAGCGACACCCCCACCCGAGGGCGAGTTACGATGTCAGATGACTGTAGACCGATGCTACTAAAATCATTTCTCATTTGATTAATGAGTTTATAGTAACTTGATTCTGAGACGCAGCCTCCACGATTTTCCCAAACAAAATGAATAATATCTTCTTTTTTGTAAAGACCATGCCAAAAAGCAAGAAGCAGATGGGTCTCAGCTTCTGATATTCTGATTATCTCATTACCATGCGATAAGGTCATCTTCGTACTATCAAATACAACACGCTTATCAAGTAAAAATATGCTTTCATTCATGACAATCCTAAAGGTAACTGCATCCATCATTCAGACGACATATTATCATGCTCAAAAAAGAATTCAGCCCCCTAATTAACCTGAGTTTAACTTATAAGTCTCACTTATAGTAAACAATAATTGACACAAGTATTACCTGCACATTACAAATCAAACAGTTATAGGTAAATCTGAACAATTCTCTTTACCTTAACGCAAACTCAGGAAACTTCTGAAAGGCCAAAAGTAAGAAAAAAGTAAGACTAATTATACTGTTTCAGGAGCACATTTCAGAAAATTTACCTTAATCTCACCATCGTATTATCCATCGGGAGGTTTAACTGATGCGGATTTTACATAGCAAAAATGTGCAGGTTTGTATTGCAACATAGTCTATCTATTCAGACGCGGAGAGAATTGTTATCGGATTACACTCAATCAAATGATAACACTATCAGTTGTACTAATGAGATGCATGGACGAAAGCGCTTATCGCTCTATTTCATGATAAGAGAAATAAGTCTGTTTGTTTTATATCGCATTATCAATAGTCAGGAGGGTATAGCTCACATCCAAAAATAGAGTTAATGATCGTTATTTTTACCACTCCTCCATAAGCACGAAACATTCGGGCGAATTGCACTCGTCCTGAAAAAGTAAAGATTAATACAGGAACATTATCATATGTCTATGAAAAAATATTTAGCAATGATCACAGGCTCGCTTCTTGTCTCCAGCAGCGCGATGGCTGTTTCTGATAACACCATCACCTTTCAAGGGGAAGTCTCTGATGAAACGTGCTCTGTCGTGATTAATGGTAATCAGGCTAAACCCGTCGTGTTATTGCCAACAGTAAGTACTAAAGACTTATCAGAACAAGGGAAAACTGCGGGCCCAATAACGTTTGATATTGGGCTGTCCGGGTGTACCGGCTCTAAGGACAAAACAACAAAAATTTCCACTGTCTTTGTCGGTAATCAGGTCACCAGTAACGGTAACCTGGGTAATACTGGCAGCGCGAAAAATGTTGAAGTCCAATTACTCGACACTTCAGGGGAGCCAATCAATCTGACCGGCGGCTTTACTGGCGACGGCGACCTACAACTGGAACCAAATGCTTCTGAAGCGAGCGCGACTTATACCGCGCGGTATTACTCTACCGGGAAAGCAGAGGCTGGGACAGTCGCTGCCACCCTACAATACGCCGTTTCGTATAAATAATTGTCGCTACGGTCTGGCGTTGAAACGCCAGACCATTTTCAATCGCCAGGGAGTTGTTGAGATGAAAATGGATACCCGACATTCCGCATTATATTACTTAATAGTTTTTCTATTGCTGGCCCTACCCGCCACAACATCGTGGGCGAGCGTTACTATTTTGGGTAGCCGAATAATTTACCCATCAACAGCCTCCTCCGTAGATGTGCAGTTAAAAAATAATGATGCAATACCTTATATCGTACAAACCTGGTTTGACGATGGCGATATGAATACCAGCCCGGAAAATAGCAGCGCGATGCCGTTTATTGCCACGCCGCCAGTATTTCGTATTCAACCCAAAGCAGGCCAGGTGGTACGTGTAATTTATAACAACACGAAAAAATTGCCGCAGGATCGTGAGTCAGTATTCTGGTTTAACGTATTACAGGTACCACCAACGAATATTGGCAGCGACAGTGGGCAAAATAAAATGTTGGTGATGCTGCGCTCAAGAATAAAACTTTTCTATCGTCCTGACGGGCTAGGCAAACCTGATAATCTGGCGAAAAAATTACAGATTAAAACGGTAAATAAGGGTTCCGGAAAAAGCGGTATTGTTATTGTTAATCCGCAGCCCTGGTTTGCCTCTTTAAGTAACCTGAATGTAAAAGTGAACGGCGCTTCGTATAACCTGGATGCTGACATGATTGCCCCTTTCTCCAGTCAAACCTGGTGGCTGCCGGGCAAACGGCCACTCAAATCCTTCTCCGGTACAGTCACCGTTACTTTGGTTAACGACCTGGGCGCAAGGATAAGCGAGAGCTACGATGTCCCCCACCATTAATTTGAACCGCAAAAGCCTTGCGCTATTGATCGCCATAGTTTGCTCAGGCTCCGCGCAGGGTGAAGAGTATTATTTTGATCCTGCGCTACTTCAGGGGGCCACTTACGGACAAAATATTGCCCGTTTTAATGAACAGCAAACGCCTTCCGGAGACTATCTTGCCGACGTTTACGTTAATGGCACGCTGGTAACCTCGAGCACTAATATTCGATTTAATGCTGTAAAAGAGGGTCAACAGACTGAACCCTGCCTGCCCTTATCGGTGATGAAAGCGGCACAGATAAAATCACTCCCCGCGACCGACGCTGCGACCGAGTGTCGCCCGCTCAGGGAGTGGGTACCTCATGCCGGCTGGCAATTTGATAGCGCCACGCTTCGCCTGTTGCTGACGATTCCAATGACCGAACTTACGCACAAACCGCGCGGTTATATCTCCCCTTCAGAGTGGGATAGCGGCGCGCTGGCGCTGTTTTTACGCCATAACACAAACTGGACCCACACCGAAAATACCGACAGCCATTATCGCTACCAATACTTATGGAGCGGTTTAAACATGGGCGTTAACCTCGGACTTTGGCAGGTCCGTCATCAAAGTAATCTGCGCTATGCCAATAGCAACCAGAGCGGAAGCGCCTGGCGCTATAATAGCGTTCGAACCTGGGTGCAAAGACCTGTCGCGTCTATTAACAGTATTCTGTCGCTGGGCGATAGCTATACGGACTCCAGCTTATTCGGCAGTCTGTCTTTTAACGGAGCTAAACTTGTCACCGACGAGCGGATGCGCCCGCAGGGCAAACGCGGTTATGCGCCGGAAGTTCGGGGCGTAGCGGCCAGTAGCGCGCACGTGGTAGTAAAACAACTGGGGAAAGTGATTTATGAAACCAACGTTCCGCCGGGCCCATTTTATATTGACGATCTGTACAACACCCGTTATCAAGGCGATCTGGAGGTAGAGGTTATCGAGGCCAGCGGTAAAACCTCACGTTTCACCGTGCCTTATTCTTCCGTGCCGGATTCGGTACGTCCCGGTAACTGGCACTATTCGCTGGCCTTCGGCAGGGTTCGTCAGTACTACGATATTGAAAATCGTTTCTTTGAGGGAACGTTCCAGCACGGCGTTAATAACACCATTACCCTCAACCTCGGTTCACGAATTGCGCAGCGTTACCAGGCATGGCTGGCGGGCGGCGTCTGGGCCACCGGTATGGGCGCGTTCGGCCTTAACGCCACCTGGTCGAACGCGCGCGCAGAGCATAACGATCGCCAGCAAGGCTGGCGCGCGGAACTCAGTTACAGCAAAACGTTTACCACCGGCACTAACCTGGTACTGGCGGCTTATCGTTATTCAACCAACGGCTTTCGCGATCTTCAGGACGTGCTCGGCGTACGCCGGGAAGCAAAAACGGGGATTGATTACTACTCCGACACGCTGCATCAACGCAATCGCCTGTCCGCGACGGTAAGCCAGCCGTTAGGACAGCTTGGCACGCTTAACCTCAGCGCCAGCACCGCAGACTACTACAATAACCAATCGCGTATAACACAGCTACAAATGGGATATAGCAACCAGTGGCGGAATATAAGCTACGGGGTGAATATCGCACGACAGCGCACCACCTGGGATTACGATCGCTTTTATCACGGCGTTAACGAACCACTGGACGTGAGTAGCCGACAAAAATATACCGAAACCACAATGTCGTTTAATGTCTCTATACCGCTGGATTGGGGCGAAAACAGAACGTCTGTCGCTATGAATTATAACCAGTCCAGTCAAAGCCGTTCCTCAACCGTATCCATGACCGGCAGTAGCGGTGAAAACAGCGACCTGTCATGGTCGGTTTATGGCGGCTACGAGCGTTATCGCAATAGTAATAGCGATAGCAGCGCGCCAACGACGTTTGGCGGTAATCTACAACAGAACACCCGGTTTGGCGCACTTCGCGCCAACTATGGCCAGGGTGATAACTATCGTCAGGAAGGGCTGGGCGCGTCCGGCACCCTGGTACTTCACCCTGGCGGTCTGACGGCTGGCCCCTATACCAGCGATACCTTTGCGCTTATTCATGCCGATGGCGCGCAGGGCGCGATCGTACAAAATGGCCAGGGCGCTGTGGTTGATCGCTTTGGTTACGCCATTCTGCCTTCGTTATCTCCTTACCGCGTCAATAACGTTACGCTCGATACCCGTAAGATGCGCAGCGATGCCGAACTGACGGGAGGAAGTCAGCAGATTGTGCCGTATGCTGGCGCCATCGCGCGTGTCAATTTCGCCACTATCAGCGGCAAAGCAGTGCTGATCTCCGTGAAGATGCCGGATGGCGGCATACCGCCAATGGGCGCTGATGTTTTCAACGGTGAAGGCACAAACATCGGCATGGTCGGCCAGAGTGGGCAGATTTATGCCCGTATCGCCCATCCGTCGGGTTCTCTACTGGTGCGCTGGGGAACAGGGGCAAACCAGCGTTGCCGGGTTGCCTACCAACTCGATCTTCACACCAAAGAACCGTTTCTCTATCTGAACAAAATCTGCGAGAAGGAATAGCACAATGCTTTTTAGTTTCCGAACGCTATTGTTTATCACGAGCCTGTTCGTCAGCGCCGGAACATGGTCGTCATGTATCAAAGTCACCGATAAGAGCGCGCTCTCTGACGCGGCGATAAAAGCGGGCTACACGGCGCAAAACTGGATCGGCGCAACTGACACGAATACCGGTAATATCGGTTTGCCAACGGTGATTAGCGTCAGTAATAGTGAAACATTTCAACCCTCCGGCACACTATTGGCCAGTGGGATCGGTAACTTCCTGACGGCCGCCACCAGCACGCCCTATTCCAGTAAACAGGTACTTTACCGCTGCGATTCCGCCGATGCCGGGAAGCTCTATGAGATGTATTCGACAAATGGCGATAGCGCTTTTGCGGGGGCATTTTTTACTCCCGAAGTAGAAGGCGCTTATTATGATGTGGAGCGTAATGTTGCTGTCCGTATGACAAACCTCAGTACCGGCGAATATTACAGCCGTTTCTGGAAAGAACGCCAACTTACCGCAGACAGTTGGTTTCAGGATGACAAATATATTTATATTCCTGCCAGCGCGTTTAGCAACGTGCTATATGAGATGTTTAAAATTGACTCAAGAAAATATTTTGCCTACCAGAATCCAATGGACCGAGATACCTGGACGCAGCCTCGGGGTTATATCGCGTTTAAAGGCCCAGGCTTGATTACCGAGCGGATCAAAGCGGGACTGGATCATGCCAGCGATTATTATGGCTGGCCCAGCTATTGGCCCGGGGCATGGAGTACATATAATAGCGTCACCTATGTTCGCGGCGCGTTATGTAAAATCACAGATTATCCTGCGATCGTGAAAATTCCCCCTGTCGCCGTCGGCATATTAGCCGCCGGAGGTAATAGTCAGGCGCCTTTCCACGTCAGCCTGGAATGTGAGTCCGGTGCCGTGTCCAGTGCCCTCCCGTCCACCAGCGCCGCTAATGTCGCAATGGGGTTTGTCGTTAATCAACCCACCGCCGTGGCGGCGGCGCGTCGCCTGGGGCTAACCACATCCGCAGGCGGTCTGTCGTGGCTACTGGACACCCATTATGGCGAACCTGGCGTAGCTTCCGGAGTGGGTATCCGCATCTATAACGATGCCGGTACGCCGATTAACCTGTTACCCGATCGGATCAAGACAGGCACTGGCAACGCCCGAGGCTGGTATGGCTATAAAGATTTAACCACACGGGTATCATCCGGTTCAGTAGAAACCTACAGCGGTGATTTTACTGCCTCGCTTGAGGCGATCGGCGGACAAATAGTAACGGCAGGAAGCGTGAATGCGCAATTACAGGCAGTGGTTAGTTTTCAGTAAAGTCATATTAACGCTACTTGGGTTGACGGGATGGTATGGCCCGGCACAAGCTGCCGTTAATATTGACAGAACCCGAATTATTTTTGCTTCAGATGAGGTCGCTCAATCGTTGACATTATCCAACGATAATACAACGCCGATGCTGTTACAGGTATGGACCGACGCCGGAAACATTGACGCCTCTCCGGATAACAGCAAAACGCCGCTGGTGGCGCTGCCGCCGGTATTTAAAATGCAGCCAGGAGAACTGAGAACGCTTCGCCTGCTCCTGAGTTCCCGCCAGCAGCTGGCAACGGACCGGGAGAGTCTCTTCTGGCTAAACATTTATCAGATACCGCCAGTCACCCAGGACATTAAAAACCACCCGCGAAAACTGGTGTTACCGCTTCGTTTGCGGCTAAAAATTTTAATTCGCCCGACCGGATTAAAAGCGCCAACGGAAGCGGAGGAGAAAAAATTACGCTTTATTGCTAAAGAGAATACTATACGGATAGTTAACCCCACCTCGTGGTATATGAGTTTAACGTTAACGATGGATAACAAGAAAAGTATCGGCGATATCATGGTTGCGCCGAAAACAGCACTTGATGTGCCGCTAACACGCTCGCCAACGCCGGGAGCATCGATAAATTATGCAGTAATCAATGACTCCGGGAACTGGCGACAATATACCGCCATACTGGAAAAATATATTAGTGAGAATGATTTTACTCCTGAGTTTTGATGGGAAATATTCAGGGATACGATCGTATCCCTGAGACAGGCCAGAATTCAGCATGTACCATTGTCAAAAATAGCATTAAGCTGATATTTTACTTTTTGCACGGTATCTTTGTTCTGTTGAGTTCCCTTCTCCTCAACAGACATATCCCATACGTTTTTATTATCTGATTCAATTAATGTGTAGGACGTATTATTATTACGCATCATATAACCACGAAAATTATTTTCGATGCCCGTTGTCACAGGCTTAGCAACCCCTGAAATAACAGACTCCGTCTCTTTATTGAAAAGCTGATATTGAATATTTGCGCAGTTTAAATCACAGGGGGAACATTTAAGATTTAAAACAAGCAGTATCGTGTTATTTTCAAAAACAAGGGCATAATGATTGCTGGCAGATGAACATAACGGGAATAGCGCGAGAAGGAGAATTATTATCAATTTCATATGCTTATATAGACTCCATCAAAGAAAACTTTCATTTCACGCCCCTGAGAATAGCGAAAGGCATACCATGCAGAACGAATGCTTTCCGAGCTGACGTCCTCATAGACATTTATATCATGCTCAGCAAGTATGCGAGAAAGAAAATGAGAAGATTGTTATGACAGAAAAGGTTGTAACGATAACAGGAACAATACCTATTTCATATTCATTTAATTAATAATATTAATTTTCTATTTCATCTTTAGTAATACCCCCAATGGATTTTCCGCCTATAATGCTGCACAGGTAGCTACTTCTCTTTTGCTGTGAGAAAACATTACATTGGTATAACTAATGAGAATGAGCAGAGGCATTAAGTCACGTAATATTGCGTTTCCTCTGTTAAGGCTTTTGTGTGAAAAGAGCATTACTTTTAGTCAGTTAGGTAGCATTACATAAGCATAACTAAATTTGAGAAAACCTCGAAAAATCAGCATATTGAATTGATGTATGGTATTGTTTTTTAAAAGGATTTTAATTGCCAACCTGCGATAATACGCTTAAGATGAACACATATCTATTGAGCTAAAGTAGTCGCTCAATCAATCTGATTGTTATGGAGTGAGTGTGTGATACTTACAATGCCATCCAGCCGATACCAATAGAATCCTCAACCTCCGATAATTGTCACCCAAAAATCAGGAGATAAAATATGACGTTAAAACCAGGTGAGAAATCCGGTAATAATGGAGGTATCTATGTGGAGGTTGGGCCGCGTGGTGGGATAAAAGATAACTTCGCCACGATAGCGGAAACAAAACCGCGCCACCAACGCAACGCCCTAAAAGCTACTGGGTGCTGGCAAAAAGAACACCTAACAGTAAACGTAAGTCAGAGCATCTGGCGCCACGACAGTTGGCGCCGACTGATCACAGTACGCCCGGTGCTTTACCGCCTGGCAAGCATTGTGCAAGATGCTCCGTGAGGAAATCGATGCAGATTTTGATACGATCAGAACTTGATGAACGCCGGGTATATACAGCCCAGATATTCGCTTCCTGATACCAGTGAGGCAACACGCGAACCAGCTCATCTCGTTCAATATACTGCGCAACATCCCATTCCGACCGCAATGTAATGCCATGGCCTTTCAGGGCCCAAATAAGCACCACACTGCCGCTGTTGGAAGAATGAAAACCGTTTAGTCGGCAATGTGTCTGCTGCTTACCGTCCGTTAATATCCAATTGCCAAATGCCGAGTTTTTTTCCTGAATCATTAGGCAATCGTGCTGCACAAGCGCACTAACAGACTCTGGCTTGCCGTGGCGTTCGAGGTATTCAGGGGAAGCACACAGGATCCGTCGATTAGTGGCTAACTGCCGTGCGATATACAATTCGTTGATATCATCCCCAACGCGAATTTCAATATCGATCCCCTCTTCCACCAGATCCACTTCACGATCCGTTAGCGTGAGTTTTACCGTAATATCAGGATAGGCGATCATAAATGACGACAGCGCCTCTGCGACATATTTATGCCCAAAACCAAATGAGCAGTTGATGGTGATATTACCAGCCAACACACCACGTTGATTATCCAAACGACTGACAAAACCATCCATTTCACTGACGACCTGCATAGCCCCACCCAGCGCATTTTCGCCTTCCGGTGTGAGACGCATCACTCTGTTATTTCGAAAAAAAAGCCGGGCGTTGAGACATTTTTCAAGGATAGCGATACGTTTGCTGATATAGGAGGGAGATAACCCCAGCTCCAGCGCTGCCCGGGCAAATCCACCGTTGCGAGCAACGGTGACAAAAACGAAAAGATCTTCAACAGAAGGCCAGCCCTCAAGGGGCTGGCGATGTTTTTTTCCTACAGGTGTCGTTTTCATAGCATCAGTGCGAAGTTGCAAAGGATGACCGAGTTATAACACTGAATGTAAAAAGGACTGAAGTTTCTGGATAAAGTACTCAGGACACTCTTCCTGCGGGGAGTGTCCGCAAGGCAATGCTTCCCCCTGAACGTTTAGCGCCTTTTCTTTCCAGGTATCAACCACATCATATAGTTGCCCTACCGTTCCCAGTCCGCCCCACAGCAGCTGCAACGGGCACCGGATACGCGCCGACGTATCTGCGGCATCATCGTCCAAATCAATGGTCGCAGCAGCCCGGTAGTCCTCACAGATCGCGTGGATCATCTCAGGGTTCTGGTAACAGCGCAGGTATTCATTGAATGCTTCCTGCGAGGTCGCGCCCTCTATTTTTAGCTGGCCAGAAATATGCTTACGTAGAAAAAATGCCGGATCGTGCGCAATCATCGTTTCGGGTAACGGGAAAGGTTGAATCAGGAAAAACCACCAAAAGTAACGCGTAGCAAAGGATTTATCGGTCAAGGCGTACATCGTCGCGGTTGGAGCAATGTCGATAAAAGTACAACAGGTCACACGATCCGGATAATCCAGCGCGAGCCTGTGTCCTACGCGTCCGCCACGATCATGCCCTACGAAGGCAAAACGGGAAAAGCCGAGCGCATCCATTAACATGACGATATCCTGCGCCATGGTGCGCTTTGAATAGGTACGGTGCGCCGGATCGCTCGTTGGTTTATCGCTGTCGCCATAGCCACGCAAATCCGGCAAAATGACTGTATGATTTTGCGCCAATGTCGGTGCGACTTTCCGCCATGTTGTATGATTCTGCGGATGCCCATGTAGCAGTACCAAAGGTGAACCGCTGCCTCCGATAGCCACTCTTACCGTCAGACCATTTTCCAGACGAACATCCTTGAGCGCAAACCCCGGAATAAACGGAGAGGCGCCGCATTCAATCAGTGTACTCATCACTTTCTCCCGTCATGCCAGCTAACAGATGATGTTAAATAACGGCTATCCCGGACGACATTGCGCAGGGTTCCAATATGTTCAATCTCAACTTCAATAACATCACCATCGTGTAAAAACAGCGGTGGAACGCGTTTTTTGCCCACTCCACCAGGCGACCCTGTGAGGATCGTGTCGCCAGGGGAAAGCAGAGTAAAGGTGCTTATATAAGCAATGAGTGAAGCGATAGGATGGATCATATTTGCCGTAGATTCGTTCTGCACCTCCCGCCCGTTTAGTCGTGTCAGTAAACGTAGCATCTGGGGATCGGGAATGTCGTCTGTGGTCACCAGACACGGACCGAATGATCCTGTCGAAGGCCAGTTTTTTCCAGCCGTAAACCAGCTATGCTGCCAGTCCCTCACTGAACCATCCATATAGCAGCTGTATCCGGCGACATAATCTAAAGCATCCTCAGCGCTGACCCGGGAGCATCGCCGCCCAATCACTACGGCTAATTCACCTTCGTAGTCGAACTCATTGGTATTTTCAGGCTTCAGCAGCAGGCCATTATGCCCGGTCTGAGAATCCGCAAAGCGGACAAAAAGGGTTGGGGCCGGGTTGGTTTCATTAAACTCAATACGCTTATCGGCGTAATTCATTCCGACACAGATGATCTTCTGCGGATCGTCAATCACCGGCAGAAAAGTGACTTCCTGGTAGTAATAATCCGCCGGCTCATCACACCATAACGCCGCATCCGTCAGCGCATTAGCGCACAGTAGAGATTTCAAAGTGGGATATTTGTCGCCAAGCCGCTGCGAGAGATCAATTATTCCGGTTTCCTGCATAATGCCGTAGCGTTTGCCACCGTTCACAAGATATTGAACCAGTTTCATTGCAGTCTTCTTCCTTAACCGCGCGGAGATGCAGGGCGTTTTAACCACGGCCGCCGTGAATAATGCGCAACCTCAAAATTTTCAATCTCCGGCAAGTATTGCAATGTCCAGGCTATCGCATCTTCGCCTGCGGCCAGCATCGCCCGTTTGAGTTCACTGATCACAAAGGAGATCGTTTCCTCTGCCGTCGTAATTTCGCAGCGATCGAGTGAAACAGTGATAGAATTGGTACCAGCACTCGCGGCAAGCTGCGCCAGGCGCGCCAAAGCAGGTTCATCTAATGAGACCGTGAGGATCCCGTTGCGTTGGCAGTTATCATCGAAAATGCCTGCAAATGTGCTACCTATCAGCCCCCGTATTCCCAGTTGTTTTAATCCCCATACGGCGTGTTCACGACTCGATCCACAGCCAAAATTGGGGCCAACCAGCAGGAATGTCGCGCTCTGCCAGCCCGGCATGTTCAGAATAAAATCAGGATTTGGTTGGCCGCCAGCCATAAAGCGACGATCGAAAAACACCCCTTTATCCAGCCCCTGGCGATCGATCCCTTTCAGGAACTGTTTTGGCATAATCACATCAGTGTCGATATTCGGTTCCAGCATCGGCGCAATTCGCCCGCTGATTTGCTTAAACGTATCCATCTTATTCCCCTGCCTGAAGTAATGACCGAACATCGACCAGATGCCCCTCTACCGCCGCCGCCGCAACCATCGCCGGGCTCATCAAATGCGTTCTTGCTCCAGCGCCCTGTCGTCCAGGGAAATTACGGTTCGTACCTGATGCACAGCGATCGCCGGGCGACAACACATCTTCATTCATCGCAAGGCACATTGAGCAACCCGACTGCCGCCATTCAAAACCGGCAGCAATAAAGATTTTCGCCAGTCCTTCTTCTTCCGCCTGGCGTCTTACCATTGTTGAACCAGGCACTATGATCCCGCGAACATGGCTGGCGATTTTGCGCCCTTCAAGTACCTTCGCAACGGCACGCAAATCCTCAATGCGACCATTTGTGCATGAACCAATAAAAGCGTGAGAGATACGAATATCTTTCAGCAACATGCCAGCCGTTAATCCCATGTAATGAAGGGCCTTCTCAAGCGCCAGGCGCTTAAGCGGATTGGTTTCCTGTTCCGGGAAAGGCACACGTCCGGTGATGGAACCTGTTTGATCCGGACTGATTCCCCAGGTGACTTTAGGCTCAAGATCATGGCAGTTGATCGCCACCGTCTTATCAAATACCGCATCAGCATCGCTGCTCAACTGTGACCATTCCAGCAATGCCTGCTGCCAGAGTTCACCTACAGGCATTTGCGGTTTACCGTAGATATAGTCAAAAACCTTTTTATCCGGCGCAATAATGGCACCACGCGCCCCCGCTTCTACCGCCATGTTGCAGAGCGTCATTCGTCCTTCAACGCTCAACGCGCTGATGGCCTCACCCACAAATTCAATGGCATATCCGGTCGCGCCATCAGCGCCAATACGTTCAAGCAATTCAAGAACAATATCTTTTGCGGAACAGGCGAAAGGTAGCTCTCCCTGAACACTTACGCGCATGGTTTTGAGCTTGCGGTAAACCAGCGTCTGCGTGGCCAGCAGATGTTCAATTTCCGACGTCCCGATACCAAAGCCCAGCGCGCCAAATGCACCATAGGTTGTCGTGTGACTATCCCCGGCGGCGATCACCATGCCAGGCATCACTAGCCCTTGTTCATGAGCAACCACGTGTTCAATCCCCTGACGCGGATCCAGCACATCAAATAATGTGATGCCAAAGTCAGCGGCATTTTCCCGAAAGTAATCAACCTGTAGCTGTCCTCCCGGATCGGTCATTAAGACATCCCGTTGCGACCGCGTGGGATTAACATGGTCAATATTCAATAAAAACGTGTCGGGGTGCCGAACGGTGCGACCGCGTTCTCTTAACCCGCTAAATGCCTGCGGGCTGGTATATTCATTCAGTATTGAACGATCAATATAAAGTAAAACATGTCCTTCGTTATCAAGTTCACGAATGGTATGTGACTCAACTAATTTTTCATACAGCGTTTTAGCAGACATATATATTCCTGGAGCAACGAATATCCGGGTAGCCAAATATTCACAATTTAAGCTTTTAGCTATAGTGACACATTAATGAAAAAATGATGATTCCATTATGGAAAGTATAAAAACACACTTCGTGTCTATAATCAGAAACTCTCCTGAACTGACTGTTTTTTGATTTGCGGTTGTTTCTCATATTTTGCGAAAATAAACCGGCAGATAAATAATCCTATCCCCAGCATCATCAGACATGATGCCGCAATAGCATTCCATCCCTGCCAGGAGAAAAGATACCCGTTTAAATACCCCATTACTGCACCGCCAGAGTAGTAGCAAAGCAGATAAAACGATGTCGCCTGTCCTTTTGCGTTTGGACTCCGTGAACTGACCCAGGCTAATACGGTGGAATGAGCAGAGAAAAATGCGACTGACAGTAAAACGATACCTGAAATGAAAACCCACAGAGAAGGGGCGATTAGCGTAAGAAATGCACCGACCATCATACAGATGATCAGCATACTGAGCGCATTCATCGACCCAATATTCAACGCGACACGGGCAGCATATGGCGCAAGAAAAAAAGTTAATGAGAAGCTAACTGGAATCAAACCTATCCAGGTGTAGCTCAGCTCATAAGGCGGTCGATGCAGGTAAAACGCCAGAAAATTAAAGATGGACGTAAAAGAGCCGAAAAGAATAAATCCAATGACAAAACATAATGATACGCGGATATTCTTAAAATGTTCCAACCCGCCTTTCAACACTGCACCAAGCTGTAGTGAAGGTGTAGGAACAAACTGTCGGGATGTCGGGAGAAACAACTTCACCGCGAGTGCCATAGCAATCAGAACACCACCGAAGATAAAGAAAATCGTATCTATAGATACATGCTCCATCATCAAAGTTGCAAACACACGACCAGACATACTCCCTAGCGAATTGCCAAAAATAAAATATCCAGTAACAATCCCTGCCAAAGCAGGAGAGACTTCTTCACTGATATAGACTGTAACGGCCGCCGTAATACCACTTACTGCAATGCCGAGCAAAGCGCGGTATACCACCAGCATCGGCCATGATGATGCAGTTGCGCACAATAGAGTTAAAATACCTCCTGCCAGCAACGAATAAAAAATGATTGGCTTTCGCCCAAAACGGTCAGATAACGTGCCGCTAAATAACATGGCTAATGCCAGAAACCCCACCTCAGCAGACAAAATCATCCCTACCTGATTCAATGGGATATTATAAACCTCACTTAACTTTGGTAATAAAGCCTGGATTGAATATAAAGAAGCTAACTCTGCCAAACCCGCCAGAGGTAATATCATTAAAACAGGCAAGTACTTACCTATTGTCTCTTCAATATTATTTTTCATACACAATGTTCCGTAAAAGATCCTGATTGCCATCTGCCTGTTTGCCAACAAACATCCGTGTATACAATATTTATCTTTTACGTTTACAGAATTGACAGCGTTCACATTTTATTTTTCTTAATAGAGACGAAATGGAATCAAGTGTTTTATGAAATGTAGATCATCTAAGAATGACGCGGTAATGGCAACGTAGTAAGTTATGAACTATATATTTATTCAATAAATATATAGACATTAATTTGACGAAAAGAAATGAATCGGCAATCCAAAACTGTCACTGGCAACCCTTCTGGACGCCGCCATCCTTAGATGGAAACGTCCGTTAGCGTTTTATTCGATAGTCAGCTCACACGAGTTCTTTGAGCTGCTCCTGCATATAGGTCGAAAAATACTCTGGGTTTTTGATAAGGATGCGGTTACCGGAGGCGACTTTTTCTGCCCATCCGGCCACTTTTTTCGTGAACTCAGGATTCCATCCCTCCTGCTCACCCCGTGCCACCACAACTTCCGGGCTTACTGGCACGCCTAAATCATGCAAATACTTTAAAATTCCCTTAGCGGTACTTTCATCCATTGAATGGGGTACTGACGCCGATGTGTTCATACCACCAATAAAATCCAAGGCTTTTTCAATTGCTGTTGGCATGCTCTTATCCTTAAAATTAACCACGTGAGAGACACCTTGATACTATGTACCCAACTCCGCCGGGATATCAAAGAGAACATCGCCTTTCTTTGACTTACCCCGCAGCTAAACGCTTTCGCGGCTATTTTCTGCACTATTTTTTGGCTTCTCCGGCTAAAACCAGCCCGGTCGCCACCGCATTGCGCGGGCCTTCAGTACCACGGATATTACCCTGCCCGGCGACAACGCTGTACTACGCCATCGTTATTGATAATGGCGGCATCGGTGGATCCTGCGCCTAAATCGAGGATCGCCAGCGGAGCGGCGCATCCAGGCGTCGTTAACGCGCCAGCCACAGCCATGTTGGCTTCCACACCACCGACTTCAACTGGGGTATTTAACCGGGCGCTTAGCTCGCTGGCGATAGCCTGCATCTGTAAGCGATCGGATTTCACCATCGCCGCAATGCCAACGGCGTTTTCCATTGAACATTCCCCGGCAATGCCACCCTGCACCGCGCGGGGAATAAACGTATCCACCGCCAGAAGATCCTGGATATGCACGGCGTTCATGTCATGACCGGTCAGCGAGGCCATTGATCTTACCCAGCAATAGTGGACACGCGACTAAGTGAGTAAACTCACAAGTAAGAAGTGACTCACATGACAAAACCAGCATCAACCACCAAAAAGCCACGCAAGCAGCACACGCCTGAATTTCGTCAGGAAGCCCTGAAACTGGCTGAACGCATTGGGGTAGCCGCTGCCGCCCGCGAACTTAACCTGTATGAATCACAGCTCTACAACTAGCGAAGCAAACAGCAAAATCAGCTCTCTTCTTCTGAACGCGAGCAGGAGATGTCCGCTGAGATCGCCCGTCTGAAACGTCAACTGGCAGAACGGGATGAGGAACTGGCCATTCTCCAGAAGGCCGCGACATACTTCGCGAAGCGCCTGAAATGAAGTATGTCTTCATCGAAAACCATCAGGCTGAGTTCAATATCAAAGCCATGTGCCGTGTATTATCAGGTTGCCCGTAGCGGCTGGTACGTCTGGCATCAGCGTCGTCATCAGATAAACCGGCGTCAGCGGTTCCGCCTTGTCTGTGATAACGTCGTCCGGGAAGCATTCAGTGACGCAAAACAACGCTATGGTGCGCCACGCCTGACGGATGAGCTTCGTGCTCAGGGTTACCAGTTCAACGTGAAAACCGTGGCGGCCAGCCTGCGTCGGCAGGGGCTGCGGGCGAAAGCCTCGCGCTGGTTCCGTCCGGTCAGTTACCACAAACATGGTCTGCCAATCTTAGAGAATCTGCTGAAGCAGGACTTTTACGCCAGCGGCCCGAATCAGAAGTGGGTGGGTGACATCACGTATCTTCGCACTGGTGAAGGCTGGCTTTATCTGGCCGTGGTTATCGCTCTGTGGTCGCGGTCAGTCATTGGCTGGTCGATGTCTTCGCGGATGACAGCACAGCTGGCCTGCGATGCGTTACAGATGGCGCTGTGGCGGCGTAAATGTCCGGAAAATGTCATCGTGCATACAGACAGAGGCGGTCAGTACTGTTCAACGGATTACCAGAACTTACTGAAACGCCATAATCTGCGGGGAAGTATGAGCGCCAGAGGTTGTTGTTACGACAATGCCTGTGCGGAAAGCTTCTTCCATACGCTGAGGGTGGAATGTATCCACGGAGAGGACTTTGTCAGCCGGGAAATAATGCGGACAGCAGTGTTTAATTATAGTGAGTGTGATTACAATCGGTGGCGTCGTCACAGTGCCTGTGGCGGTCTCAGTCCGGAACAATTTGAAAACCAGAACCTCGCTTAGGGTTGTACCCATATTACGCGGGTAGGATCACAGTTCTTTCCTTCTGCCACAAGTTTTCGGGCATCATCACGACGAGAACTGGCATCTGCAAGTGTGATCGTCGGATACACACCCAGCGAGATCATTTTTGGCTTACCGGCAAAACGATAACGGAACCGCCAGCTCTTGCTTCCATTAGGTTCAATTAGCAATGACAACCCTTGCCCATCTCCGAGTGTATAGGCTTTAGTTTCAGGCTTAGCGCGGCGAATCTGCATATCGTTTAAAGGCATGTGGATAGGAATCCAAGACCGAACAGGAACATATACACAATCCTATACACATTCAGTGTCGGATTCTACTGGATGGTTACGGACGGTGATGGACAAAAAAGCAATAAAGTCGTTATAAATCAGTGTATTTATGGATGAATACGGACATTTGAGGAACTTGAGATGGTGCCGATAATAGGAGTCGAACCTACGACCTTCGCATTACGAATGCGCTGCTCTACCAACTGAGCTATATCGGCCCTGAGAAGGGTGTGTTCACGCGGGTGAATCACGGGGTAGAAGGTTAAAACTAACCGGGCGGTGCGTCAATAGCCTTGCTACTCAACCGGCTATTTTTGCACCGCTCGTCATTAATTACGCACGAATCGTACCATCGCCAAAGCCGATCCACTTATAGGTGGTAAGCGCTTCAAGCCCCATCGGACCGCGGGCATGTAATTTCTGCGTGCTGACCGCCACTTCTGCGCCAAGCCCAAACTGCCCGCCGTCGGTAAAACGGGTAGAGGCGTTCACATAAACCGCAGCGGAATCCACTTCGTTCACAAAACGCGCAGCATTATGCATATCACTCGACAAAATCGCATCGGAGTGCTGAGTACCATGTTCGCGAATGTGAGCGATAGCGCCATCCATATTTTCGACCACCACAACGTTCAGATCCAGAGACAGAAACTCGTTATCCAGCTCTTCCGGTTTCAGCGGCACCAGTTTGGCAGGGCCATGCAGCTCCTGCATGACGGTTTCATCCCCATGCAACGTCACACCGCTCTCCGCCATCTGCTTGCTCAGCGCAGGCAAAAAGCGTTCTGCGATGTCCTGATGCACCAGCAAGGTTTCCACCGTGTTACAGGTGCTCGGGCGCTGGGTTTTGGCGTTGACGATAATCTTCAGCGCCGGGGCGATGTCTGCGCTGCTATCGACAAAAATATGGCACACGCCAATCCCGCCGGTAATCACCGGAATGGTGGATTGCTCGCGGCACAGTTTATGCAAGCCTGCGCCGCCGCGCGGGATCAGCATATCGATGTACTTATCCATACGCAGCATTTCATTGACCAGCGAACGGTCCGGATTATCAATCGCCTGAACCGCCGCCTCCGGTAAACCGCAAGCTTTCAGCGCCTTCTGAATGACACGAACGGTTGCGGCATTCGTGCGATGCGTCTCTTTCCCACCGCGTAGAATCACCGCATTACCGGTTTTCAGACACAAAGAAGCCACATCAACGGTAACATTCGGACGCGCCTCATAGATAACGCCAACCACGCCCAACGGCACGCGGCGGCGCTCCAGACGTAGCCCGCTGTCCAGCAGACCGCCGTCGATCACCTGCCCGACCGGGTCGGCGAGATTACAGACCTGGCGCACATCGTCAGCAATCGCTTTCAGACGCGCAGGGGTCAGCGCCAGGCGGTCCAGCATCGCTTCGCTCAGGCCATTGGCTCGCGCCTGCTCAACATCTTGTACGTTCGCGCTGAGGATACTTTCCATTTGCGCTTCCAGTTCATCGGCTATTTTTTCCAGCACGCGATTTTTTTCGCCGCTGGAGAGCAGCGCCAGCTTATACGACGCCGCTTTAGCAGCAATGCCCATTTGTTCCAGCATATGCCTGTTCCTTATCGAGTAATCATGTCATCACGATGAACAGCGACCGGGCCATATTCATAGCCCAGAATCGCATCGATTTGTTGAGAGTGGTGACCGGCTATCCGCCGCAGAGCATCACTGTTATAACGGCTGACGCCATGAGCGATATCACGCCCTTGCAGGTTACAAATTCTGATGACCTCCCCCCGCGAGAAATTGCCCGTCACGCTTTTGATGCCTTTTGGCAGAAGTGAACTGCCACGTTCCAGCATTGCCGCGGTTGCGCCTTCATCAACCGTAATTTCGCCTGCCGGCGGCGCGCCGAAGATCCAACGTTTGCGGTTCTCCAGCGGCGAGGCTTGCGCATGAAAACGGGTGCCGACGGAAATCCCCTCCATCACATCGCCGATCACGCCCGGTTTACTGCCTGAGGCAATAATCGTATCAATACCCGCGCGACAGGCCACGTCTGCCGCCTGAAGCTTAGTGCTCATACCACCGGTTCCCAGCCCGGAAACGCTGTCTCCCGCGATAGAGCGCAGCGCATCGTCAACGCCATACACATCTTTGATAAGCTCCGCCTGCGGATTGCTACGCGGATCGGCGGTAAATAATCCTTGCTGATCGGTCAGCAGCAGCAGTTTATCCGCGCCTGCCAGGATCGCCGCCAGCGCGGAGAGGTTATCGTTGTCGCCCACTTTAATTTCCGCTGTCGCAACGGCATCATTTTCATTGATAACCGGCACAATATGGTTATCCAGTAATGCACGCAGCGTATCGCGGGCGTTCAGAAAGCGCTCTCTGTCTTCCATATCCGCACGCGTCAACAGCATCTGCCCGATGTGGATACCGTAAATTGAAAACAACTGCTCCCACAGTTGAATCAGGCGGCTTTGCCCTACCGCCGCCAGAAGCTGTTTAGAGGCGATCGTTGCCGGCAGTTCCGGGTAGCCGAGATGTTCACGTCCGGCGGCAATCGCGCCAGAGGTAACAATAACAATACGATGTCCCGCGGCGTGTAGCTGCGCGCACTGGCGGACAAGTTCTACGATATGGGCACGGTTCAGGCGGCGCGATCCGCCTGTTAGCACGCTGGTGCCGAGTTTTACGACCAGCGTCTGGCTGTCACTCATGATTCTCTGCCGTTCAAAATAAAAAATAAAGACCAAATGAACGTTTTAGCAGGACTGGCTCCGGTTGCCAACAACCTGTACGCGTAGCGTGAAATTTTGTTGCGCAGGATCAGCAAGCGTAGCGGCAGAATTTGACCATTTTATTACCGCAACAATTAAACATATTTTTTTAAAAAAACTCTCACTTTGTCATAAATCTTTCATTACCGAACGTTAAAAACCTTCCTGTTTTTTACCGGGTTTCCCGACAAATCATAGCGCGTAATTAAAACAGGAATGGAAATGAATAAGAGCACTCTGGCAATAGTGGTGAGTATCATCGCATCAGCATCTGTTCACGCCGCCGAGGTTTACAATAAAAACGGTAATAAGCTTGATGTGTATGGAAAAGTTAAAGCCATGCACTATATGAGCGATTATGACAGCAAAGATGGCGATCAAAGCTACGTTCGTTTTGGTTTTAAAGGCGAAACGCAAATTAACGATCAATTGACCGGCTACGGGCGCTGGGAAGCTGAGTTTGCCGGTAATAAAGCCGAAAGTGATTCGTCCCAGCAAAAAACCCGCCTGGCCTTTGCTGGCCTGAAATTAAAAGATATCGGTTCTTTTGACTATGGACGTAACCTGGGCGCGCTGTACGATGTTGAGGCCTGGACGGATATGTTTCCCGAATTCGGCGGCGACTCTTCCGCCCAGACCGATAATTTTATGACTAAACGCGCCAGCGGGCTGGCGACTTACCGCAATACCGATTTCTTCGGCATCGTTGATGGACTGGATCTTACCTTACAGTATCAGGGGAAAAACGAAGATCGCGATGTGAAAAAGCAAAACGGCGACGGCTTCGGCACATCTGTGAGCTATGATTTCGGCGGCAGCGATTTTGCCGTCAGCGGCGCTTATACTCTCTCCGATCGCACCAGGGAGCAAAATCTGCAGCGCCGCGGTACGGGCGATAAAGCCGAAGCCTGGGCTACGGGTGTAAAGTATGACGCGAATGATATTTATATTGCGACTTTCTATTCAGAAACCCGCAACATGACGCCAGTTTCCGGCGGATTTGCCAATAAAACCCAAAATTTCGAAGCGGTTATCCAGTATCAGTTTGATTTTGGTCTGCGTCCGTCATTAGGCTATGTGCTGTCAAAAGGCAAAGATATTGAGGGCGTCGGCAGTGAGGATTTGGTGAATTACATTGACGTTGGCGCAACCTATTACTTCAACAAAAATATGTCCGCGTTTGTAGATTACAAAATCAATCAGCTTGATAGCGATAACACGTTAGGCATTAATGACGATGATATTGTGGCAATAGGGTTGACCTACCAGTTCTGATAAGTCGCATTGTGCCTGATGGCGCTACGCCATCAGGCATGACAGCAGGGTTATGCCGACAGTTTTACCGGCTCGTCGTTGAAATCGTCAGACGGCTCCAGCGCCAGCTCCATAGAAATCAGCAGGTCGCGTAGCTTTTCATGAAACTCGCGTAGCGTGTATTCCAGTCGCTCCACCACTTCGGTTTCGTTAATCGGCACTGCGGTCCAGTTGCCCTCTTTATCAAACAAACCAAACTGATAACGATAAGTGAAGCGTTTCTCTTGTGCTTCCAGCTCCATCCACCAGCCCCAAAATTCACGCTTCTCTGGCGCGGGCTTCACGTTGACGCAAACTGCCAGGCAATCGAAAAAAAAACGATTGTCTTCGCACTGCCCTTCCCGGATATAGGGGCCAAGCGCGGTAAATTTCTTGATCAATCTACTTTTCGGGTGTCCACTCGGTAACGTCATTGCGATCTCCTTTAATGAAGCAACCGTTTTACCAAATCAATAGAATTTATCAATCTATTAACACAATCTATGATTAATCCAGTCGGTAATTTCTTGCAGCGCGCGGTCAAAATTGCGGTACACCGGGTTAAAAGGGATCTCTATCAGCTTACCGTCTGAAGATGATGTTGTAATTAAGCGAGACTCTTCTTCCGGGCTGAAGGGATCGTTTTTCCAGAAGCCGGAAAGCATTGGCGTAGGACAACGTCTGCCCAGTAGCCCCTGTACTTTCAACGAATAGCGATTGAGCTCCACACGCAGCGCCTCATCTGAAGCATCATGCATACCCAGACGGCTGGCCAGCACATCCAGATACATCTCCGGCACCGTGCTCTGTCGTTGCGGATCGCTAAGTAGCGCATGGACCACCGGCCCCAGGCAAGCCACCGCTTTCAAACGCGGCGCTTCCAGATAGGCCAGGCGCACCGCAACATTGGCGCCAAAACGGAAACCAAACGCCGCAACACGGGTATGATCCACCCAGGGGACATTAGGAAGCGCTTTTAACACATGCTGGTGGAGCAAGCTGGAATCCTGGGTTAATTTCCACTTTGATGAAAATCCAACCGAAGGCATATCAAGCGTTAACATCGCAATACCGCGCGGCGCGAAATAGCGTTCATACAGGGTGTAATAGTCGGTTTGCATGGCGTCCAGGCCGCCGCACATGAGCACCGTCGGAAACGGACCATCCCCTTTCGGCATATGTAAAAACGCGGTGACAGGCGAACCGCCAGGAACGGCAAATTCCATTTCACGTAACGAGCCGGGCAACCGCTGCGCGGCCTCTTCATAGGCGCGATTCGCCAGCGCCTGCGCCTGCTCCGCCAGCTCATCGCCCTTCAAATGCGGGTAGGCGGCAATGTTATAGAGCGTTGAGGCATGAAGCCAGTAGCGTCCGCTGCGCATGGCGTCCTGTTCCTGACAGGCTTTCTGCTGCCAGTCCATCGCCTGCTTTGCCCACTCATAAATCCAGTTGCCGCCGCGGTAACCGATGACCGTATCGTATAAATCATCATCCGTTCGCTCTGCGTCGCTCATCACAATACGCGCCTGCACATCAAGGATTTCTCGTGGATCAACGCCGCGCCAAATCCACATCAGGCGGTTTATCATGCGATACCAGTGCGGGACGTTCTTACCGTCCAGCGCGGATTGCATGGGCGGCTGCGACCCACGATTGAACCGACGGACAAGGGTAGACGTTTCAGTATGTTTAAAGCGGGGTTTGAACAGGGTTTCGCTGAGGTTAGCCTGTGTCATTCGTGCAGCCTCCTTGGATACTCATAGAGGCTTATTGTAACCAATAAAACAGCGCCCGGCATTGCCGGGCGCTCTGAAAAGCTGCTGATTAACGACCTGAAATCGGCGGTACAAATACCACACCCATATCCCAGGGCTGCTCAATCCAGGTGTTCTGAGGAATATCAATAACATAATCATCAACCAGCGGACGGCCCGCCGGTTTAGCGAAAATCGTGACGAAATGCGCTTTAGGGTACATTTCGCGAATCGCGACGGCGGTGCCGCCGGTATCGACCAGATCGTCGATGACGATAAAGCCTTCGCCGTCGCCTTCTGCACGTTTCAGCACTTTCAGTTCGCGCTGGTTATCGTGATCGTAGCTGGAGATGCATACGGTATCGACATGACGAATGCCCAATTCACGCGCCAGTAGTGCGCCCGGTACAAGGCCGCCACGACTTACGGCAATAATGCCTTTCCATTGTTCTGAAGGCATGAGGCGGCTCGCCAGTTTGCGTGCGTGAATCTGCAACATGTCCCAGGTGACGACGTATTTTTCGCTCATGTGAAGTGTCCCAGCCTGTTTATCTACGGCTTAAAAAGTGTTCGAGGGGGAAATAGTTGCGCGAGATTATAGAGACCTGACGCGCTAAAAACCAGTGTTTAGCGGAATCCACGCCTCTTTTTGTATGCTTTATACTACCCGCAGGCGGAGAAAGTGGTATTCTCAGTCGCATCTCGTAAGAGTTATCAATTCCGCTAACCCTGTGGCCTGTAAGAACGTTTTTCAGACCACCGCCAAGGAGACTTATCGTGTCTGAACTGTCTCAGTTATCACCACAACCTTTGTGGGATATTTTTGCCAAAATCTGTTCTATTCCTCACCCGTCCTATCACGAAGAGCAACTCGCGGAACATATTGTGAGTTGGGCCAAGGAGAAAGGCCTTTACGTGGATCGCGACCAGGTCGGTAATATTCTGATCCGTAAGCCCGCCACTGCAGGTATGGAAAATCGTAAGCCGGTCGTTTTACAGGCGCATCTGGATATGGTGCCGCAAAAAAATAGCGACACCGTTCACGACTTCACTACAGATCCTATCCAGCCTTATATTGATGGCGAATGGGTTAAAGCGCGCGGTACTACGCTCGGCGCCGACAATGGTATTGGAATGGCTTCTGCGTTAGCGGTACTGGCTGATGATAATGTCGTCCATGGCCCGCTGGAAGTGCTGCTGACCATGACCGAAGAAGCGGGCATGGATGGCGCGTTCGGCCTCCAGTCCGGCTGGTTGCAGGCCGACATCCTGATCAACACCGACTCTGAAGAAGAAGGTGAGATCTATATGGGCTGCGCAGGCGGCATCGATTTTACCTCTAATCTGCCGTTGACCCGTGAAGCTGTACCCGCAGGATTTGCGTGCTTTAAGCTAACCCTGAAAGGCCTGAAAGGCGGCCACTCCGGTGGTGAAATTCACCTCGGCCTTGGCAATGCCAACAAATTGCTGGCGCGTTTTCTGGCCGGGCACGCAGAAGAACTGGATCTGCGTCTGATCGATTTCAACGGCGGCACGCTGCGTAACGCGATTCCGCGCGAAGCGTTCGCTACCCTCGCCGTTGCCGCAGACAACGTAGGCGCTCTGAAAACGTTAGTGAACGCTTACCAGGATATTCTGAAAAACGAACTGGCGGAAAAAGAGAAAAACCTGACGCTGCAACTCAATGAGGTTGCCAGTGATAAAGCCGCATTGACCGCGCCGTCACGCGATACCTTTGTGCGCCTGCTGAACGCAACGCCGAACGGCGTGATCCGCAATTCAGACGTGGCGAAAGGCGTAGTGGAAACATCGCTGAACGTTGGCGTGGTCACAATGTCCGATGCGAATGTCGAAATTCACTGCCTGATTCGCTCTCTAATCGACAGCGGTAAAGATTATGTGGTGAGTATGCTGGATTCGCTGGGCAAGCTGGCTGGCGCGAAAACCGAAGCAAAAGGCAGCTATCCTGGCTGGCAGCCCGATGCGAACTCGCCGGTCATGCACCTGGTGCGGGAAACCTATCAGCGTCTGTTCAACAAAACACCGAACATCCAGATTATCCACGCCGGCCTGGAATGCGGTCTGTTTAAGAAACCCTATCCGGATATGGACATGGTTTCTATTGGGCCTACCATTACCGGACCTCACTCTCCGGATGAGCAGGTGCATATCGAAAGCGTCGGCCACTACTGGACTCTGCTGACCGAATTGCTGAAAGCGATTCCTGCGAAGTAAGAAAGCGCTAAAATGCCCGTCCCATTTCTGGACGGGCTAGCAATATGGAATATCGGGTATCCATTGCCAGATAACCTCTCCTGAATACGCTGAAATAGCGCTGCGGCTACACGCGAATAGCCGGACAGCCCTATAACAGCGCTGGTAGCACCGAATTATTGTGGCGTAAACGCCATTCCTTTAAATATCCGTAGCGGATTGCCGCGCTCAATCTGATGATGGAACAGACGCCTTTCAGACTTCAACGCCGCACACTCATTTTGCCGTTGCTGTTCCAGCCGCCAGGCAATCAGCAGCCGGGCCAGACGCTTATTCGCATGTTGACTGCGCTCCGACTGAACCTTCACGCTAATCCCGCTCGCCAGGTGCGTGGCCCGCACTGCCGAGTCGGTTTTATTAACGTGCTGCCCACCCGGGCCGGAAGAGCGCAGAGTCTCGAAACGAATCTCATCAGACTGTATGTGCTCGTCGGCGGAAAAGCGCCCAATGCCGACGTACCAGTTTTTTCGCCCATGGTGCGGACGATACGGGCTGGTACAAATCCACAGTAACGTGCCGCACCAACGTTCACTGAAAGCCATAGCTTTTTCGCCGTCCAGCGAGACCAGCGCGGAACGCAGCGTGTCTGGTAATCGTCCCGGCTCTGTTTCAAGTCGCGTCAGCGATACCTTTTCTCTGGCGGCTTCTTTCGTCAGACAATCCAGCGCTTTTTTTACCGCCAGACAACACTCGTCCGGTCCCTGCGCAGAAGAAAGTTGCAGTAAGATCATGCGCTTTTCTCCCCTGAGGTTTTCAGCGTCAGCACCGGACGCAGGCAGGCAATCGGCGTAATCAGTCCGGCGTCTGCCAGACAATCCACAACGCTATCGATGGATTTATACGCCTGCGGCGCTTCTTCATAAATGAGCTGGCGATCGCGGCAAATCACCCGGCTACCCATCCCGGTACGGCAGAGCTGTCGCGGGGTAAATTTTGCCGATAACCGGTCTTTACACTCGGTACGCATCCATTTGCGCCCCGCGCCATGCGCCAGGGAGAAGAGGCTCTCCTCGCTGACGACGGGTTTCACCAACCAGCTATAATCGCCGCGCGAACCGGGGATAATCACCAGTCCCTGCCCATCTGGCGTAGCGCCTTTACGGTGCAGCCACCCCGCCTCACCCGCGACAGTACAGGGTTCAACGAAGTTATGCGCCACATCCAGCCGCGGTTCGCCCTCAGCCCTGAGCTGTTGCAGTATCCGGCGAGCAATCAACGCGCGATTACTGCGGGCAAATGCCAGCGCATCGTCATGTTCTGCAAGATAGCGGCGCGCATCGTCGCTATCTTCCGGCAAACCGTTATGCGAAAACGCCTCCACATGACGACGCAGGATAGCTTGCCCCAGACCGCGTGAACCACTGTGTACCAGCAGTAATAACTGCGTTTTTTGTAACCCCGACAAAGCGAACGAATCAGCATCGACGATGCGATCGACCTGTTGCAGCTCGGCAAAATGATTGCCGCCGCCAATGGAACCCAGCGCAGAGCGCCACGAATGATGCTGCATTGCGGCGGGGACATTCTCCTCCAGCCACTGCGCGTCCGCCACGTCAGTCAGCGACGCCAGCCGCTTCTCCAGTTTATCGGCGTTATATTTACGCCCTAAAATATCCGTTTGCCATAACGCCATGCCGCAGCCGATATCGTTGCCGACCAGCGCCGGATAAAAGCGTCCACGCGAGAAAAAGGCTGCGCCAATAGGATAGCCACGCCCCGGATGCAGATCTGGCATCCCGATAACGCGTTTCATACCGGTTAACTTAGCCGTCGTATATAATTGTTGGATCGCGGAATCTTCGATCCACAGGTTATCTGATGCGATAGAAAATACCACATCTGATAAAGGACGAATATAATTGCCCATATACCATTCCATATATGAATTAAAAAATCAGGAAATGGCAGACTAATCCAGGGCAATAAAAGAAAATTAATCCTGGAAAGGTCTGCAAAGTGCGTTCAGAGAATAAAGTGTCATGATGAACCTCCTTTGCAGTTATTGAGAATGAGAAAACGCGGGTATAGTAATACTGAAATTTAGATGGCGCAATCGTAATAGTGATAAAATCTTAATAGCCTGACTTATAACCCTAACACCAACTGTCGTTCCAACTGAGGGTCGAGCAGCGTTACGTGTAACCCCACCAGCCGTACGCCGCGCTCGCCGCGACGCTCGCTCCAGGTTTTACGGGCGGTGGTAATTAAGTCTTCTTTATTTAATTGCGGCCAGACATGTTCCTGAGTGGTTTGCTGAAAATCATTAAATTTTAATTTAACGCCCTGTCGGGCAATCAGTAAATCGGGCTTTACTATAGCCAGACGACGCTCCAGTTCCGGATATAAATGTTCAATAATGGCCTCGCAGTCCGACCACTCATGAATATCCTCCGCCAGAGTACGCTCAACGCCTACCGATTTACGCAGCCTTTCGCTGTTAACATCACGCTCGTCAATACCCTGACTACGCTCCCATAATACCCGGCCAAATTTACCGAAGCGTTTGAGAAGCATCGCCAGATCGCACTGTTGAATATCCCCGCAGGTTCTTAACCCCATATTTTCCAGTTTGGCGGCGGAAACTTTCCCCACGCCTGGAATTTTGGCTAACGGCAACGTTTTAAGAAAGCCGGGTACATCGGCTGGCGTAATAACATATTGTCCGTTCGGTTTATTGAGATCGGAGGCAATCTTCGCCAGAAATTTCACTGGCGCAACGCCGGCGGAGGCGGTGAGTTGCAGTTCATTGAAAATAGTCTGACGAATCTCCCTGGCTATCAGCGTCGCCGAACCATAACAGTGCGGGCTGTCAGTCACATCCAGCCAGGCTTCATCCAGCGAGAGCGGTTCAATCAGTGAAGTGTAGCGGGAAAAGATGTCACGTACATGCCGCGAAGCCTCTTTATAGGCGTCAAAGCGGCCAGGCAATAGGGTGAGATGGGGGCACAGCTTTAGCGCCATGGCGGTCGGCATCGCGCTGCGTACGCCAAACTGGCGCGCAGGATAGTTGGCGGTACTGATAACGCCTCTTCGCTCACGACTCCCGCCAATGGCAATGGGAATATCGCGTAACGCCGGATTATCACGCATCTCTACCGCGGCAAAAAAACAGTCCATATCAACATGTATGATTTTGCGCATCGCTCACCCCCACAATACTGTTTAAGTGTACAGTATGTTTTATTGCGCGCAAAGAGACATTCGCGTTAAAAATGCGACATATTCGAAGGTATGACGACGAAAGCGGCGGGAAAATTGTAAACGTACACACGGGGACTTGCGAAAAACTGCCGTGGTGCTAATGTGAGCGCTCCAAATCCAGATTACTCCGATTTGGGGACTCTTTTGCCGTTCTGGCGTGTGTAACCGTTTTATCAAGGAACAAGCAGTATGCGTAAAATCGCATTTTTTCTTGCGATGCTTCTGATGCCGTGCGTCTCATTTGCCGGTTTGCTGAGCAGCAGCAGCCCCGTCACGCCGGTCAGTAAAGAGTATAAGCAGCAGTTAATGGGCTCACCGGTCTATATTCAGATTTTTAAAGAAGAGCGCACCCTTGATCTCTACGTCAAAATGGGTGAGCAATACCAGTTGCTTGATAGCTACAAAATTTGCAACTATTCCGGCGGGTTAGGCCCGAAACGCCGCCAGGGCGATTTTAAAAGTCCGGAAGGGTTTTACAGCGTTCAGCGCAATCAACTCAAGCCAGACAGCCGTTTTTATAAGGCCATCAACATTGGTTTTCCCAATGCCTACGATCGCGCGCATGGCTATGATGGTAAATATCTGATGATTCACGGCGCCTGTGTTTCCGTCGGCTGCTATGCCATGACCGACAGCGGCATTGATGAGATTTTCCAGTTTGTCACCGCCGCGCTGGTCTTTGGTCAGCCGAGCGTGCAGGTGAGTATTTATCCGTTCCGGATGACCGACGCCAATATGCAGCGTCATAAATATTCATATTACAAAGATTTCTGGGCGCAGCTAAAACCCGGCTACGATTATTTTGAACAGACGCATAAGCCGCCAACTGTTTCTATCGTTGATGGACGTTACGTCGTGAGCAAACCGTTGAGTCACGAAGTCGTTCAGCCACAGCTGGCCTCAAATTATACGCTCTCCGAGGCAAAATAACGCCCATTCGCCTGGCATAATCTTTTGCCAGGTTTCATTCCCCGTTAGCGGCTGGGTAGCAATCACGGTAACCACGTCATTTGGCGTGGTCTGTGAGCTGAAATCAATTTCCATATCCTGATCCACCAGCGTGGCTACGCCAAACGGCGCCCGGCGAGTGATCCAGTGCAAATGGGTTGAGCAAAACGCCATCACATATCGCCCATCTGACAGCAGCATGTTAAAAACGCCTTTTTCACGTAATACCGTCGCCAGTGTCGCAATATATTTAAATACCGCCGTCATATTGCCCGGCGTGCGGGGATAACGCTGCGTTAATTTATGCAATAGCCAGCAAAACGCTTTTTCGCTGTCGGTTTCCCCCACCGGACGAAAATTACCGGTTTCCAGCGACTTATAACCGTTGAGCTGACCGTTATGAGCATAAGTCCAGTTGCGTCCCCATAATTCCCGGGTAAAAGGGTGTGTATTTTCCAGCGCCACTTCACCGCGATTAGCCTGACGGATATGAGCGATAACCGAGCAGGACTTGATCGGGTAATTCTGTACCAGCTTCGCAATCGGCGAATGGTAGCTCGGTTGCGGATCTTTAAACGTGCGACAGCCCTTTCCTTCGTAAAAGGTAATTCCCCAGCCGTCTTTATGCGGCCCGGTTCCGCCGCCACGCTGCACCAGTCCGGTGAAGCTAAAGCAGATATCCGTCGGCACATTGGCGCTCATCCCAAGCAGTTCGCACATACATCACCTCCACTAACGCCTTAAGCGGGAAGGCGTAATTTTTACAGCCAATCAAAAGTCAAAATATCAAAGAAAACAATATGCTATACCCTAAATAATTCGAGTTGCAGGAAGGCGGTAAGGGAGGAAATCCCCAGGAGCATAGATAACTATGTGACTGGGGTTTCTGAGCGCAACCAACGCACCTGCAGCTTGAAGTATGACGGGTATAGTTATTTAACCATCTCTTTTTCGATCAACTGAATCAAAATATGAATCACTTTGATATGAATTTCCTGAATACGATCGGCATAACCGAAGTGCGGTACGCGAATTTCAATATCCGCCGTTCCCGCCATTTTGCCGCCGTCTTTGCCGGTCAACGTAATCACTTTCATGCCTTTTTCACGGGCCGCGGCAATCGCTTTAATCACGTTACCAGAGTTACCCGACGTCGAGATCCCTAACAGGACATCGCCTTCGCGCCCTACCGCCTCAACGTAACGAGAGAAAATATAGTCATAGCCAAAATCATTACTGACGCAGGATATATGGCTAACATCAGAAATCGCAATTGCCGGGTAGCCCGGACGATTTTCACGATAACGACCTGTCAGCTCTTCAGCAAAGTGCATCGCATCGCAATGGGAGCCGCCGTTACCGCAGGAAAGTACCTTACCACCCGCTTTAAAACTGTCAGCCAACAGGACCGCCGCGCGCTGAATAGCGTGAATATTGGCGTCATCTTTTAAAAAATTAGCCAGCGTTTCCGCCGCTTCGTTCAGTTCGTTACGAATAAGATCCTGGTACATGAGGATATCCTTCAGCATGAATGTAAATGACAGTATGCAGTGTACCGGATAGCAGTACAGGCGAGAAGCATAAGCCGAATTAACGCCTCACGCTTTTGATTTTTCGTGCCCCCAAAAACGGCAACAATGTGAGCTTTGTTGTAATTATTTTGTAAACACATTGCTAAAAAATTTTACATCCACTACAACCTAATCATCACAAGTGGTCAGACCTCCTACAAGCAAGGGAGCTTTTCGTTATGATGATTTTGAGTATTATCGCTACGGTTGTTCTGCTCGGCGCATTGTTCTATCACCGCGTGAGTTTATTTCTCAGCAGCCTGATTCTGCTCGCCTGGACCGCCGCACTTGGCGTCGCTGGCCTGTGGTCCATCTGGCTGTTGGTTCCTCTGGCCATTATCCTCGTGCCGTTTAACCTCACACCGATGCGAAAATCAATGATTTCCGCACCGGTGTTCCGCGGCTTCCGTAAGGTCATGCCGCCGATGTCGCGCACTGAGAAAGAAGCGATTGATGCCGGTACAACCTGGTGGGAAGGCGATCTGTTCCAGGGCAAGCCTGACTGGAAAAAACTGCACAACTATCCGCAACCGCAACTCACTGCCGAAGAGCAAGCGTTTCTCGACGGTCCGGTAGAAGAAGCGTGCCGGATGGCGAACGATTTCCAGATTACCCATGAACTGGCGGATCTGCCGCCGGAACTGTGGGCTTATCTGAAAGAGCATCGTTTTTTTGCGATGATCATTAAAAAAGAGTATGGCGGGCTGGAGTTCTCCGCTTATGCGCAGTCCCGTGTATTGCAAAAACTGTCCGGCGTCTCCGGGATTCTGGCTATCACCGTCGGCGTTCCAAACTCACTCGGCCCTGGCGAGTTGTTGCAGCACTATGGTACGGAAGAGCAGAAGAATCACTATCTGCCGCGACTGGCGCGCGGCCAGGAGATCCCCTGCTTTGCGCTGACCAGCCCGGAAGCAGGTTCTGATGCAGGCGCCATTCCGGATACCGGCGTGGTTTGCATGGGCGAATGGCAGGGCCAGCAGGTGCTGGGTATGCGCCTGACCTGGAACAAGCGTTACATTACGCTGGCGCCGATAGCTACCGTGTTGGGCCTGGCGTTTAAGCTTTCCGATCCGGATAGATTGTTAGGCGGAGAAGAAGAGCTGGGTATTACCTGCGCCCTGATCCCTACCTCAACGCCGGGTGTGGAAATTGGTCGTCGTCACTTCCCGCTTAACGTTCCGTTCCAGAATGGCCCAACCCGCGGTAACGATATTTTCGTGCCTATTGATTATATTATCGGCGGCCCCAAAATGGCCGGACAGGGCTGGCGTATGCTGGTGGAATGTTTGTCGGTAGGACGCGGTATTACCCTGCCGTCCAACTCCACTGGCGGGGTGAAATCCGTCGCGCTGGCAACCGGCGCCTATGCTCACATTCGTCGTCAGTTCAAAATTTCTATCGGCAAGATGGAAGGTATTGAAGAACCGCTGGCGCGTATTGCAGGTAACGCTTATGTGATGGATGCCGCCGCATCGTTAATCACCTACGGCATTATGCTGGGTGAAAAACCGGCGGTACTGTCGGCTATCGTGAAGTACCACTGCACCCACCGCGGCCAGCAGTCCATTATCGACGCGATGGATATCACTGGGGGTAAAGGCATTATGCTGGGCGAGAGCAACTTCCTGGCGCGTGCTTACCAGGGCGCGCCTATCGCGATTACCGTGGAAGGCGCGAATATCCTGACCCGTAGCATGATGATCTTTGGTCAGGGCGCCATTCGCTGCCATCCTTATGTACTGGAAGAGATGGCCGCAGCGCAGAATAATGATGTGAATGCCTTTGATAAACTGTTGTTTAAACATATTGGTCATGTCGGCAGCAATACCGTTCGCAGTTTCTGGCTTGGCCTGACCCGCGGATTAACGAGCCATACGCCAACCGGCGACGCCACAAAGCGTTATTACCAACATCTGAACCGACTGAGCGCAAACCTGGCCCTGCTGTCCGACGTGTCAATGGCGGTACTGGGCGGCAGCCTGAAACGCCGCGAGCGTATCTCCGCGCGTCTGGGCGATGTGTTGAGTCAGCTTTATCTGGCCTCAGCCGTACTAAAGCGTTACGACGACGAAGGTCGCCACGAAGCCGACCTGCCGCTGGTACACTGGGGCGTACAGGATGCGCTGTATCGTGCTGAACAAGCGATGGACGATCTGCTGCAGAACTTCCCGAACCGCGTCGTGGCCGGATTGCTCACCGCGATGATCTTCCCGACTGGCCGTCATTATCTGGCGCCGTCTGATAAGCTGGATCACGCCGTGGCGAAGATCCTGCAGGTGCCGAACGCCACACGTTCACGCATTGGGCGCGGTCAGTATCTGACGCCCGCCGAACATAATCCGGTCGGTTTACTGGAAGAAGCGCTGCGTGATGTCATCGCTGCCGACCCTATCCACCAGCGCATCTGCAAAGAACTGGGTAAAAATCTGCCGTTTACTCGTCTGGATGAACTGGCGCGCAATGCGCTGGCGAAAGGGCTTATAGATAAAGATGAAGCCGCCATCCTGGCGAAAGCGGAAGAGAGCCGCCTGCGCAGTATCAACGTTGATGATTTTGAACCTGAAGCGCTGGCGACCAAACCGGTAAAGCTGCCGGAGAAAGTGCGTAAAGTCGAAGCCGCATAATCAGTCTCGCGTCTTTCCTGCCCCGCTTTCGCGGGGCTTTTTCTTGCCGCTTTTTTATTATTGCTCATGCTACAGTGTAAAGACGCTGTTCAATGAGGAGCTCCGATCGTGTCTGGTTTGAAAATTACTCTGTTGCAACAACCTTTAGTCTGGATGGACGGCCCGGCAAACCTGCGTCATTTTGACAGACAGCTAGAGCTCGTATCTGGCCGGGATGTGATTGTTCTGCCTGAAATGTTTACCACCGGCTTCGCGATGGAGGCCGCTAATAACTCACTTTCGCAAGATAGCGTGATTACGTGGATGCAGGCCAAAGCCCGACAAACTGACGCTCTGATTGCCGGCAGCGCGGCGCTACAAACTGAGCGCGGCGCCGTAAATCGCTTCTTACTGGTTGAACCGGAAGGCAAGGTTCATCTCTATGATAAGCGCCATCTGTTTCGTATGGCGGATGAACATCAACATTATGCCGCAGGCGATAAACGCATCATCGTGCAGTGGCGCGGTTGGCGCATTCTGCCACTGATCTGTTACGATCTGCGCTTTCCGATATGGTCGCGCAACCGCAATGATTACGATCTGGCGCTGTATGTAGCGAACTGGCCCGCGCCGCGCTCGCTACACTGGCAAACATTACTGACGGCGCGCGCTATTGAAAATCAGGCTTATGTCGCAGGCTGCAACCGGGTTGGCACCGATGGCAACGGGTTACATTATCGCGGCGATAGCCGGATCATTAATCCCCAGGGCGACATTATCGCCACCGCCGAACCACACCAGGCGACACGTATCGATGCCGATCTTTCTCTCGTCGCCTTGCAGGACTATCGCGAAAAATTTCCAGCCTGGCGCGATGCCGATCCATTCACCTTGTAAGCAACCTGCCGCTCACCGCGGCGGGATTGTTTCACTCCGTAACTCTCCGTAAAACAAATCCGCGTGGCGTAATGTGGCAGGCAACGTATTCTGACTAAGAGCCTATCCCATTAGGGCTATTTTACTTGCCATTTTGGACCTGGGCAGTGCTCAAAATCCTCACGTACTACGTGTACGCTCCGGTTTTTGCGCGCTGTCCGTGTCCAAACTGGCTGCGCCAATAACGCCTGGTGGGATAGGCTCTAAGATAATTGCTCGCCATTCGTGGGTAATAAAAACGGTTAATCACTCCCTTATCAGGATATCTTCATGAAAAACTTTGTACGCACAACTTTACTGGCAGCGACTCTGGCGGGCGTTTCTTTTGGCGCTTTCGCCACCGCTGTCCCCAATCCTCCCCTGCCCGCCCAGGATCCTATTGTCCAGCATCTGAAGCTGACAAACGATCAGATTACCCGGATCAAAAAACTTCACCAACAACTGGAAACCGACGTCAGTCAGATTTCTATGAAGGGAATTAAAGACGGTGCGCTGATAGAGGTGATTAAATCCGGTAAATGGGATGACGCCGCCGTAAAACAGCAGCTTGCAGCCTTCAGTAACATAGAACAACAGGCTCGCTATTATCGGGTTAAATATTATTTTGATTTAAGCAAAGTCTTAACACCAGAACAGCGTCAACAGGTACAACAAGATCTCGCCCAGGCACTTGAGTAAATATTTTTGCCCGTTATTCCGGGATAACGGGCTTTATCCAGGTCGGGTACAAATTCATCTTCATCTTTTTCTTACAGCATCGCTCCATCTCACACTACCCGTTACATAACGTAGAAGTGAAACCGTACGTGGGGCAATTTGGCGAGGAGATGGATTTCCATACCGACGATTATCGTATTGTTATTTAAAATCTTCATCTCATTTTTTACCCGCTTACAGAAAACCCAGCGTTACAATAGACCGTTTTTTGGGCTTCGTTTATGTAATCGTTATATCACACCCTATACCGTGAAACTTGTCTTTTAGCCCAATATTAAGGCAGGTTCTGAAATGAAAAACTTTTTCGCAGTCTGCATCATTCCCCTTGTGGTAGCCTGGTCCGCTACTGCATCAGCAAAAGAAGGGATCTATATCACCGGGAAAGCGGGGACATCCGTAGTCAATGTCTATGGAATCAACTCAACCTTCAGCCAGGATAAGATAGTCAATGGTCATGCAACGTTATCTGACCGTACCAAAGGCGTTTTTGGCGGCGGGGTTGCTATCGGTTATGACTTTTATGACCCATTCCAGCTTCCAGTACGTTTAGAACTGGATACCACTTTCAGAGGTGAGACGGATGCTAAAGGCGGGCAGGATATTATTGCATTTGGTCAGCCAGTACACATAAATGTAAAAAATCAGGTCCGAATGACCACTTACATGGTTAATGGTTATTATGATTTTCACAATAGTACGGCATTTACACCCTATATCAGCGCAGGCGTTGGCCTCGCTCATGTGAAGCTAAGTAATAACACCATTCCTGTTGGTTTTGGTATTAATGAAACTCTGTCTGCTTCAAAAAATAACTTTGCCTGGGGCGCAGGTATCGGTGCAAAATATGCTGTAACAGATAATATTATGATTGACGCCAGTTATAAATACATTAATGCAGGCAAAGTGAGCATTTCAAAAAATCACTATGCTGGTGATGAACATACCGCTTATGATGCAGACACAAAGGCTGCCTCCAATGACTTCATGCTCGGCATTACTTACGCCTTTTAAACACTATCGGTAAAATAGCTGGTCCTGTGGGTTCCCGAAGGCGCAATGGAGGATATCAGTAATGAATACTCCTGCGCCTTCAGAAAATCGTTGAACAGGTGCAACCTGGCGCCATTTTTCAGTACACTGCAACGTTTCTGGTATGGGCTTAACTTCCGGCTGCCCAAAAACAGCCCCGTCCTGTTGTATGATCTCTAAATGTGAATGGCACGATTATGCGAAATACTTACAAGTGTCTGGTATGAAGATATACTGCGAACGCCGATGTAAACGGCGCGCGTAACATTTTAGAGCGGGACACGCCGTGCTTGCCTGTGGAAGGAGCGTGCAGTCAGGCAGCCCGTTGGAGCAGGAACCCACGCCCTTCAGGACGTGGAGGATGTCAATGCACAAGAATTGGGGAATCCTTAGCAGAATTTATTATCTCTACAGTAGCATCTCTCTTGTTCCCGTCATAAATAACCCAATGCCTCCAGAGCTGAAGCCGCCTTCAGCATGAGCACTGGCTGCAAATAACACCAAATAAAATAATAATATAACAACTACCGAGACAAAAAACACCTCTCTAAAGTATTTAGAATTCATACAGTCAGCTCATTTAAATTTAACGTCACATGCAACCATGCATGCGTAAAACAAGAACCACACTCATATTAATAATGATTAGTAATGTGAGTGTGCGTATAACGAGATACAGATGTATATTCCTTAATGTAACGGAACATCATCAATGCAAATAGCAACCATCGATATATTAAACTAAAATAATACATCTAGTGCATATATAAACCATTCGTATGGTGGCTGTAATAAAATTGTTGATAAACGGTCATCCCCTAAACTTCCAGCCTCCCCACCGCACGAACAATGATGTTCTTTATATTTAATCGTAATAAAAAACAAAACAATAATTAAACAAAAAATAAATAAGATATTTTTGATTCAAATTTTCACTCCTTCTGTTATATACACCAAGTTTCATTTTTTTTATGATCCCGAAAGAAAAAACCGTCATATGACGATGGCCATTGCATTCCATACATGTAATCAACTTCGTTCTGGTACACGGCCCTCTGTTCTACATCATTTATATCCCCGACAAGAATCTTTTGGAACTTATGATAATGATAAACACTACTAATAAAATTAGGATCACGAGGCACTACGCAAGCCTGAAAAAAGAACCCAAGGTTTTTAATTTCACTGGAATAAGAATGTTTACCACAAAAATCAAACCAAACTTCCATACCATAATCTCTGCGACTCCTGATGTACTCGCTCAGAAATTTGTGGTTGTTATTAAAGTCAACAGAAACAGCAAATAACCCGACGCTATTTAATTTACTGATCCTTTCCATATGTATGAGCACAAATTCCCAGGGGATCCTGAGTATATATTTATTTAACCCATATTTATGGTTGAATAAATTAAATGACTTTTGTAACTCTTCAAAAAACATCAATGACTCAATTATGTGGTTTTCGCCTTCTTTCCAGAAGGGTTCAACGAAATAAATATCAGTAACATCATCTGTTTTAATGCGGTTTTTTGTTACATGCACGGGGTGATATTTAACCATGTGATATTCCGCTGTGTTATTCTGTGCCGCTTAATTTCACCACTGCTGATTAAAATCCTTGTTCAACAGCCGCAATCTGCCGTTGTTGTTCCGTAAGAAGGATAATAATGTATTAAATCAGTAAGTACACATCACACTTTCACACTGGCAGTTCGTTTGTTTCCTTTATTTGCTCAAGAACAAAGCTCGATGCAGATCCACTAATTGAAGAATTAGTTAATATTATTTTCTCATAAAAACTATAGTAATCGTTCATATCTGTAAATACTGTATGCATTAAATAATTAAATGATCCAGAAATTCGATAAAAGGCAATAACCTCAGGCATTGACTTTATTTTCTCAGAAATACTAGCGTATTGCTCCTCAGATATGTTAATCATAATAAAGACATTAAGTGAAAGACCTAGTTTTTCTTTATCCAATAAAGCGAACTGACCAATGATAACCCCCCTGTCTTTAAGTTTTTTTAAACGTTTGAAACATGGTGTGGGCGTAAGTCCCACTTTATATGCAAGTTGCCATAAAGTTTGCGCACAATCTTTTTGGATTTCTTTCAATAATTCTTTATCTTTATCATCTAAATACTCAGTCATAGGAAAGCAGAACCTCACGCATTGATTTTCATAAGTGAATAGATTTTCTTTATTAAATAAAACAAGTATATAAAGAGAACTCTGATTTAAAAAACCATATAAGAAAGATATCAATAAAATAAATAATTACTGTCAGGGGGTTTGTGTTCCCATCAGCATTGTCACTGTCAGCGTTCCCTGATACTCACCAGAACGCTTCTCCCTGATGTTAAAGGGTTGTGTTGTCAGGGTAAGGGGCACTGGCACACAACGTACCGTCTGCCGTTGCCCGGGAAGTAGCACCGGACGCGTTGCTGCTTTATCCACGTTATCCAGACTGAACTCCACGCCACGGGTGACAGGAATACTTCGTCCCCCATAATTCATACTGACCGCATAATCAATCGTATCAGCAGAATCGCTCTTTATAACCTGAAATCCCGTACCTGACTTATTGCTTCCTTCTATCTTCATCTGTAATGAACGGGCTTTCACACCTCCGTCATACAGACACATATCCAGATTAGCCCTGCCCGACATTTGTGAGGCATTCAGCCGGTGCAGATTCAGATCCACCCGAGGGGTTGCAGTACCAAACTGCGGAAAGTAAATAGCAGCATTTTCTGCAAAGTGGTCTGTAACGGTCAACGTGATATCCGACATAAGACTACCGATTGGAATGTTAATCCATCCTTCAACCCGCATCCGTAAATGTGCAGTCCATTGCCCAACAGGGAGTTTTCTCCGTTCGCTAGCGGGTATCCATAACTCAAATTCTCTCATTGCGTAGCATCCCCCGCCGGCATCAAAAGCATAACGATTACCACTACAATAACTTTTACGATATCCCTGAAGAGCCAATACTGTTGTTTTACCTGTATTTAAATCTGTAAACATCAACCTGATTGGATTAGCAGGGTTATACCTAGAAGCCCAGTGACCGCTCGTAGTACATGCACCATTGCGGGGATCGCTCTCAGAGAAACAAAGTAATGTCCCCATATCCGCAGGATCGTCAGTAAAATTAATCCAGGTATTATGTAAGATAAACACGTCCTCACCTGGCTGACTGACGTCCTGAGTTTGTTCAATAGGTTTGTTGTAGATATCACTATCTGCCCACACGTTTAATGGCGTTATACCTGTAAGCAACAGAGTCAGCCAACACCACGTCATATTCGTCCACGTCATTTCATTCTTCATACTATCGCCTTTATCTTTATGTCAGGCTTCCTGAACGGAATGGCGCAGCAAACCTGCCACGTTCAGCAAACGGATGACCCGCGGCGATATTTGCAACGCCTGTGGCAGGGCATCCACGCCACTTAATTCACATCGCACATCACCCACTACCAGCATAACATCCCGCCGTTTACGTACTGACAGCGGACAACGCAGGATCCTGTTTTTTGACAGCAGCCACAGGCTGGATTCTTTATGCTCGCTCTGCAGGCTAAATCGCCCGGAAGGTCCCAGCGACGAAAATGGATGGTTCAGTGGCTGTGCGTCCAGCAGCGGTCTGCCATCCTTGTCCAGTACGCGGCCAACGTACAGTCGGCTCATACTGGCGCTGATGTTGTGAACCAGCAGATGCCCGGGTGTCAGGAAGTAACGCCTGCTTCCCCCTCCCGCTTTTACGCCTGCCATCCCCTGTGAACTAACCCCTGCATCCTCAATGGTCACCTCCGTGGCGTTATAGCCTTCCATCAGCAACAGCGACTGCTGACCAAAACCGAGACTGAACGGCTGGCTGCTGCCACGAACGCTGACTACTTTCCCGCTACTGCCCTCGTCCCCCTCTGACTCCACGTTCACCGCCATGCCAGAGGCCGGTTCACCGTCCTGACCACCTCCCCAGAACAGTCCATTACGGGATAACGCCAGAGACGAGCTGTAGCCAGCGGTGAGTGAACTGGCGCTGCCCGCATTACGTTGATGGGAGTTACTGATAGTGGCGCTCAGTTCACCCATACGGCCGCTCATGCGTCCGCCGAGACTCCCGCTCCAGCTGTCGTCGTTATAACCGGAGAAACCCACCGACAGTTCACGATACAGATCCTGCTGCCAGGATCTCACATGGTTCACATTCCAGGACGTCTGTGTTTTTTGATTCCGGCTACTGTGAATATCGGTCCCGGCTGAGGTATACCCATTACTGCCAGTCATTGTCGGTGGTTGAGAGGCATATGACACACTGACACTCATAAACAAGCCATCATCATTCACTCCGTCATTTCGGGTTCGCCATACTCCCCCATGGGTATTAATATTCATGCCAGCCATATTAAGGCTGTACGTTGCACTAGCCTGAGCAGATTCGCGGTGAGAGGCAGGGATGTATGCCTGTCGCCAGAACACATTTTCTTTGTCACTGTTATCATCATATCCCCGGTAAACCGGCCGACCTTCTGTCCTGCTGGTACTGTATCCCAGTAGGGCATACCAGTTCCCCACCGGAACCGACAGGGAGGCGTTCATCGAAGTCTGGCAGGTCATACTGGCATGCACTGACTGTGGATGACGACCACTACAGGCATCACTTTCCGTATGGTTACGCCACAGACTCGCGGAAAATCCGTCGTTGTATGTCACCTGCTCAGTGTTACCGCTCGTGCTGTCTGTCCCATGCAGTATCCCGGCAGAAAGGTCCAGCGTGCCATCCAGCACTGCATGCTGTGAATTCAGTCGGGTTTCACTGTACCAGGCCTCATGTGCCAGAGAGATACCTTCGGTCAGACTGATATTTTTCCGCAGCCCAGTTCGGAATCCGGCAGCCATGACAGTCTCACCGTCATAATGGCTGGCTTTATCCCCGGTATCTTCCAGCCCGCCCTGAATAAACCACTGGGTCTGTGCACTGAAGCTATTGCCCCCCTTACTGAAGGGCTGGGTCTCCGTTCGCCGCAGAATCCCATCCTCATACACCCGCAACGCCAGAGGATAGCTTCCCGGTGGAAGAGAGTGAGTATCCAGGGTATGCATTCCCGGGGTCAGGAACTGACTCCCCAGCAACTCGCTGCCACGATAAATATCAATACGGGCATTTCGGGTAACCTGAACCATAACCGGAGTGGCATTCTGGTCCACCTCATGGTTAACATAAGCTTGGGTGGTCCCGGTTCGTAATCCATCAAACCGGCTCAGGGGAAGCAGACTGAACCCAAAATCCCCCCCCGTGGCGCTGGACAGATTCCGCTGATCCATCCGACCAGCCTGGAGATAATACTGATTGCCGAGATCCTGACGGACAAACAGATTGTCAAACCAGGCCTGACTGTTATTGTAATGTTCTGACTGATTCCAGATAGCCGCCCAGTTGCCTCCCAGATAACGACCGTCACCAAGCCCCAGGGCACCGCTACCATTCAGTGTCATATTACGACTGTGGAGATCATCACTCAGATACAGCGTCTGGCGGTGAATAAATGCGCTGACACCCTCCGGGGTCGGAGTCAGCCAGCGTTTATCACGTCGTTCTTCATCCGGCAACCAGTCCCGGTTAAGAAACAAAGATAACTGACCGTTGTTCTCATCAAAAATAACCGCAACATCCTCTTTATCTGTTGCCACGTAACCACACTCGCTGCTGTCTTTTGCTTCTGAGACACCACAGACCAGATTGCTGTTACGTAGCAACGGACGGCTGAGTGCAGCCAGCGCTTTTTGCCGTTCTGCGACCGGCAACGCGGCAAGCCCACTGCTTTCAAGTACCATCAATGGGGACATGAACTGCACGGTGTCCGGTTTAACCACCACCGGAAATAATCCCAGTGAATGCCCTGGTAGCAACACTTCAATTTGCTCAGTCTGTCCTTCCAGCAGAGATTCAAATCCAGGAGGGGGAATAAGAGTTGCCTGGCTGGTAAAACTGCACAATCCCAGTAAATAATACATCCAGAAATAACGACTCACGTAAAGAGACCTGAATTGCAATGAATAATAAGATCAATACCGGATCCGGTTCAGGTACGAACGGTGACACCCCAAAACCGGATCAGATGAAGAGCTAATAACCGGTTATTAGCCGGCAGTGACAGCCTGTGAAATCACCAGACTGACCAATCCGCTGTATTCACCGGCAGGCAGGTTTTGTAAGGCTGCTCCAGCCTTCTGACCAATATCCAGGTTCAGCAGAGCTGAAGCATCGCCAGTTTTTCCGTCCGGGAACAGGGTTTTAGCTTCCAGTACAGAATTGGTGGTGGTCAGTGACCGTCCTCCCAGAGTCACTTCCATATCAATGGTTTTGGTGGGATCCAGGACGTTGATAAGTTGTGGAGCATTCAACAGTTTTACATTAACCGACTTGGTCTGATCGTTGCTGTAAAGGCGGGTCTGGAGTGATTTATGGACCAGGCCCTTACCCGGCATGAAATCCAGCTTCATAGTCGACGGGAGGGATGAACCATCGGCCTGCAGCAGTTCAAGTGTACTGTCAATATTGGCAGTGACGGTAATATCCTTCTGAACCGCAGAAACAGAAAAAGAATAAACGGTGGCCAATGCCACAGCTGCGGCAATAAAAGATGTTTTCATGTTCATAAAAAATAACCTTGCTTTGTTGTTTATTACAGTGATATATGTACACTCGGTATACATCCGCTCCCCCTGAGAATAAATGTAGGGTATAGCGTACGCTCCGTGTGTTTTTACTTTCCGGCTGCTGTTAAATCAGCAGAGATTACCGGTGAATTTGCACCCGTACGATATTCCACACGAAATGCATTACTTTTTATTCCGGCCGGAATATCAGCACTCCCGCCGGGATAAATACTTTTGCCTATATTCAGCCAGTGGCATGTGGTGTCGCAGTTGCCAGCCCGAATAAGAGAAAGCCGTGTGTTTCCCGTATTCAGCAGGTGGTGACCGTCCGTTACCAGCGCAGGCCTGGGGTCTGACGGAGAAACACGCAGCAACACCCCCCAGACAAGATTCACACTTACGGATGAATTTTGCTTTCCGCCTGCCTGTGGATCATCTTCCAGTTCAGGAACAGCCTCGAAGTATACCCGCCAGGCTTCCTCTCTTTCCGGTGCCTGAGTACTGATAACACGTATTGTTTTTTTTGTTCCCGGGGAAAGAGCAAATTTCTCCGGGGAGACAACAAGTCCTGTCTCTATATCATTCCCTGCTGGTACCTCCTTCTCCTGTGGCATACCGGGGTGTTCAATACGCATGATTCTTGTTCGAATATATTGCACATGATCTGATTTAGAATAGACGAACAGCGAGGTGGCCTCTTCGCGGCTACTATTAATTTCTGCCGCCATGGGATAAACGAGCATATTCGCCCTGGCATGACCACATGCAAACATAGCGACACAGAGAAACACCCCGGGAAGAGTATCTTTAAAATTCATACCAGATTTTACCGTATAAAAGTCATCTAAATTTTAGTATTAGCATAGACAGAAAGTTATCAGCATAAAGAAGCAAATTACGATTCAGTGTTAATACATTTTGTGTGGAGGGCATCATACGGAATAAAATTTTTCGCTCAATACCTCTGTTTTTTTCAGGAAAGAAAAAATTAGTAAATAAAAGTCCACGGATTTCATTCACCAAAAGCGAACGACAGATCTGTAAGAATCGCTGAACAATTAATAACGCCGCAGTAAAAATTTTGGAAATTCTTCATAAGAAAGTTGTTACTGTGTACCTGACTTACTCAGATAAATGGAACTGTATTTCCCCCTCCTTCAAAGCAACAAATACGTAACATAACAACGTAGGAGACAGAGAATCTAAAGAAAGCCCTCCAGGAGGGAGATACAATTCAGACTACAAAACCAAATAAACCTTAAACAAAGCCACAAATAGACTGATCATCATGAGGTTTTACAAAACCAGGTAAAAAAAAGTAAGCAAAGTAATTAATTTAGAAAACTAAAGTTACAGTTAGATCAGATTTACTTGCTCAATATCTGTTAAAAATATGATATCAGCAAACAAAAACTTATATACATCATATGGTTACGCTTGATGTTTACACCTCTCCAGCAAAGTGTAATCAATATAATACACTATTTTTAGATGAAATATTGGTTAAATATTCCATAAACAACAATATAAAACAGAATAATTCACCATGAAAATGTAATTTATCTTTTAAAACATAAAGTTAAAAAAAACACCATTCAAATTGATGCCAGTCCCTTACCTGTCAATGTTGTTTACGGTTCCTTTCCCCCTTTTGTGCGAGTAAGCAACATGAATATACAAGTCTTAACGACCAATGCCTCTGTCAGCCCAAAATAAGTCGACATTCCTGTGCATGGCGCTGCAGCAGGAATAGAACGGCAGACATCAGCGCGGAATGGAATCCCGGCTGAAACAGGCTCGTCTGCCATGAGTCAAAACGCTGGAGCAGTTCGACTTCAGCTTCCAGCCAGGCATCGATCGTAAGGTCGTCCGGGAGTTGGCCGGTCTGGCGTTCGTGGAGCGCTGCGAGAATGTGATCCTGCTGGGGCCCCCGGAGTGGAGAAAACCCACCTGTCCGCTGCCCCCGGTGTGAAAGCGGCAGATGTGGGCCATCGGGTGTTGTTCATGCCGCAGGACAGGTTGGTAGACGCTGATGAAAGCGAAGCTGGAAAACCGCCTGGAGCGCCAGCTACAACAACTGAGCTATGCGCGGGGGCTGATCCTGGACGAAATAGGTTACCTGCCAATGACCAGTGAGGAAGCCAGTCTGTTCTTCCGACTGCTGAACCGACGGTATGAAAAAGCGAGCATTATCCTGACGTCAAACAAAGGCTTCGCAGACTGGGGAGAGATGTTCGGTGATAACGTGCTGGCAACAGCGATCCTGGATCGGCTACTGCATCACTCAACCACACTGAATATCAAAGGAGAAAGTTACCGGCTGAAGGAAAAACGCAAAGTCGGGGCGCTGACCAAAAACGCAACGCCAATCAGTGAAGATGAAATGGCGGAAAGCGGACAGCAGAAGTGATCAAACAGCGGATATTAAAAATAGCGAAAAACGACCATAAATCCTGGCGTTGACATCCTCAAGATTTAATATCAGAAGCTTCCATGCCGCCGTATCCAGACTTCCAGTTGTCCCTGGTGGCTTCAGAAATACCGGCCTCCCGGTAGACATCTTTAACAGTCCGTCCGGATTCAACTGATCTAATCACAGCGATGATCTGGTGCGCAGTAATACGGGCTTTACGCACAGCGATCTCCTGCGTTGGCAGATTGATTATGCCGGATGATCTCTAAATGTGAATGGCTCGATTATGCGGGATACTTACAGTGCAACCTGGCGCCATTTTTCAGTACACTGCAACGTTTCTGGTATGGGCTTAACTTCCGGCTGCCCAAAAACAGCCCCGTCCTGTTTCCGGGTATTATCATTTCCGTCAGTCGGCATCATGTTTTGTATTGGGCATCGTCAAAAGACGACTGGCTGACCAGTCGCATATCTCGATGCCTCAATTCAGTCATCATCATGTGGGTTTAAGTCAGGAACGTATCAAAACCATTCCAAACGGGTTAATCATCATTCAGAAAATCAATTTGTGGGCGATTATTCCATTTATCTTCAATAAAAGACAGAAAGCGTTGAAATAAAGGAGAATAATACTGACGATGACGCCATACAAGATAAATGGGGAGATCTGGAACCCTCCATTCAGGAAGTATAATTTCAAGTTCATTATTTTTTAAGTATTTGGTGGCAAGCCAGGCCGGAGTCATGAGGTTGATACCCTTTCCTTCTAAAACCAAATTAAGAACACTCAAAAGATTATTGGAAGATAAATGAACATTAACAGCGCCACTAATAGTGTATGATTCATCTTGACGGAAAAGAGTAAGAGGTCCGGAAAGACCATGGTTGTGAAGACCCACAATAATGTGATTTTCCAAATCGCCAGGATGTGAGATCCTGCCATATTTTCTGATATATTTCGGACTCGCACAAAGAACCAACTTTAAAGGGCTTATCTTTCGATACACGAGATCCTCACTTTCGATTATGCCACTTTTAAAAACCAGCTCATCAAACTCCAGGGATTTACTAAAAAAATCGCTACGCTCTCGTGAATCCAGGTAGATTTTTGTATCCGAATAGCTAGCTGTAAATTCCCATATCCACTTATTGGCAAGAAACTCACAGACAATAGCCGGAGCCGAAAATTTTATACTCCCTCTGATAATTTTATCCGGATTTCGCAATTCATCCAGCAAGGACTGAAAGGAAGATGTTATCCTTTTCATGCTTGCATAGGCTGTCTGACCAGCTCCAGTCAGTTCTAAGTGATGTGAATCGCGCCGAAGTAAAGTAACCTCAATAGAATTCTCAAGGCGGCTAAGCGATTTACTGACAGCAGAAATGCTAATATCTAATTCCCGTGCAGCCCGGGAAAGATTCCCTACTTCCGCCACTTTAATAAATATCATCCAGTCTCGCATACCACGATTATTGATCAGTTCCATCATTATCTTCCGTTGATAAAAGAAATTCTTATATCAAATGAGCTATCAACGACTTACTGATGCGTCATTGTGTGCCTCAATGTCCTTGATATCATCTTAATAAAAAATCTATTGGCTGCAAAATAGCATCTGAATCGATCATGATTTTGCATCCATCTCCGGTTACTAATTGAACCTGTTTACCACTCAGTGTAAATACCCTATCTCAGAAGTGATCGTCAAGGTTGTCGCCGAACCAGATACCAATAATAAAGTGGTTCATTGTCATGCGCCCGTTCTGCAAAGGCATTCTCCTTTTCTGTGACGCAGTCTGGAGCGCATTAATTGCATCGTTCACCTAACAAAGTATCCCGTGGAAACAAGCAAAACATCGCCAGATTATTCTTACTTGAGTCCCCCCCACCCGGTTCGACATTATTTGTGAAAGCGGAGGAAACAGAACAGACGGTTTAAATAAGACGATTACTCAAAACATAAACCTATGTGCAGGCTCCTCTCATTTCGTCACGTCGCTGATATCCAGCTTTACTGGCGCCAGGGGAAGATATCTGCGCAAGGCAATAATTCCGGCGCAACAACAACCACTCCCGCTGGGCCTCTGTACATTCAAAATCTCCCATGACCAAAAGCCAGCGGGTAGAAGCCCTGCGCCAGTGACCTGCTGCCTCCAGATTCTGCGCAACCGGGTCTATCACGGCCTCCGGTGTTATCTTATTTCTGCTCAAAATCAGCACCATCATTTGGGATATAGCCTACAACCCCTGCCCGCCGATGATGGGGGAGGATTCGGTATGCAGCACTTTCATCCTGGTCTCCGGCTCAGTCAGCTATCCGACGTGCCCCCTTATGCCGGGCCAGCAGCGAAGAAAATCCGGGCGTGGTGTGATAAAACAGACGACGTTTCAGCCAGCCCACATTCTTTCGCTCCTTTGTGTTGATACGACCAATACGCTGTGAACCGATGACTGGATTGTTCATACGCCTTTCTGTGGTATACAGGTATGTGAACCCCAGCTCTTCAGCCACATGAATATAATCAGAACAATACCAGCCCTCAGGCCAGCACAGATGCTGACTGCAGTAACCCAGCATCTCCCTCATCCGCTTACGACTAAGAAGAATATCGACACGAAGCAAATCCGACGGATTACGGGACACAGGTTTCTGGTCCCAGCGTCGGTGGGTGTGCGTGTGCGAGTGAAACTCAACAAGGCCACTGAGGTGCATCTCCCGGACCTCTGACCAGCGCAGCATGACCTCATCAGCCCGGCCTTGTTTAACCAGCATCTGACACTCATCATGAGAGTACACCGGTTCGCCTGCAGGAATACGGACCGGTCCGTCACTGATCAAACTGGTCACAAGAAAGAGATGCGCATGCAGATTAAACTCCTGCAGCACCGGAAAAACCTGCAACCAGTTATCCAGCCAGCCGCCATCAAAGGTCAGCATGACGCTTTTACGAGGCAATCTTGCACCATGATAAAAAGCTTCCACCTCTGCAGCAGTAACGGTTTTCCAGCCAGATTCAGCCAGCCATTTCATCTGCGCCCGGAACGTACGGGGAGATAAGGTTATCTGTCCGGGTTTATCACTGACATGGTGATACATTAATACCGGTAAATGTCGTGCATAAGACATATGCTTTATTCCTTTATGTAAAAAATAAATTATTTTTACGCCTGAGGGGACAAGAAAAAGCCCCCTAAACATAAAATCTTAAATATCACATATGAATACCTGACAGATAAACAAACCTTATACTAAGGGCTTATAAAGCCCCACTCACAAAAGAGTGAATCAAACAAATCCACAAAACAGAAAATAATAAAGGCATCAGTGTCCGTTAAATTATTTTACGAAACATAATATTCCTCTCCCTACAAAAAAAGATGAATTTCAGATTTTAAAATCAATCAGCAATTGATTTTTCTGCAATGAAGATTGCTAACCATATTTGCCTTGAGTAAATTTTCAATACATCCTCGAACCTGATATACAGTATTCGCCTTATTCACTGATACAGGAAGTATGAGTGGAACAGACGGCTACGTATCCTCCTGCGCCAATGCACAGGCCTTAAAATCCAGCGTCCAGGTGTCCGCAGGCACTTCCTGATTGCCATCAACGACCACACTGAAACTGGCGTTATCTGCAGCGGTTCTTAAAATGGCGCCACGACCACTCACCGTATCTGGTTGCCACCCCTCGCCCTCCAGGCGAACCTGAATGTGATGGCGAGGATCCTGTTGCCCGCTCAGCAGCAATACGGTAGGCGTGTTACCCGCCTTTTGCTCATCGCTCCATACCCGAAACCCGCTGTGACTGCCGTGATAAGTCACCCAGCCTTGCGCAAGCACCATCCCATCTGGCACATGCCCGGCCCGAAAGTAAGTCCCTACACGTAGCGTTGTCTGAAGTTTTTCTGCGGCGTTCGCTATCGGCATCAAGCTACTGACAGCGACCAGTAAGCTTACGCTATAGATAACCATTTTCACTCGCTGTATTTTCATCCACATTATTCTCTCCTTCAGAATCGGCTATCTGCAGAGACCGCTCATTTGATACAAGCCCGCGATTCCCTTATGGGCAGGTAGGTGGTAGTTAACCCGACATTGCTGTGCTCCCCATTTCACCGTCAGTTCGCCCTTATCCGCCAGACCAGTGAGATAAACCTGGCTATCAGTATCCACCAGATCAGCACTGCCATCCTGCCCATTGACTGTAACCTGCGCCCCGAAAGGAATGGCGCTACCATCTTCCCGTTTCAGCGTCATCAGTGCCCTGGCCCCGATGCGAGTGTGAAACTTCGCTTCCACCACCGCCCCTTCGGTTGGCACCACGCGCACATCGGTTTGTGTGACCTCTGCGTCATCCGGTAGTCGCGACGGATCGAGGCTGACTGTATTCTCCTGATAGACGTTCAGGTTGCCCACTGTGGTGTCGCCACGAAAATCCGTCTTAACGCCAGGCCAGCCGCCAACTGGCACCCCCGAGGCCCCTGGCGCTTCAACCAGCGCCACTGAGCCTTGCAAAGGTTGCCCCAGCGTCACACCATGATGGTGGATAACTATACCTCCCGCGATATTGACTCCCATCTGGCGCATCGCCCGGCTGTAGCTATAGTCACCACCTAACAGGCCGTAAGCCCCATTCCATGCCAAGTGCAATGCGCTGTTATTACCACCACCTGGCGGGGCATCGGCACGGTAACTCTGACGCACCTCCCAATCCAGTTGCTGACTGAATGCCTCTCCGTTGACCCCCACTTGTTGCGTCTGACCACCGTGTGATGGTGAAGTCATCTGCCAACTAGCACTTACATTATTCCCCGTCCAGCGGCTTAATGGCATACTGAACCACAGGCTGGTTATGTTCTCTTTACGGTGCGCGCCATTGCGCCACAGCGTCCTGTTTTGATTCCAGTTCAATGACAGCGAGCCCCCTCCGATAGAGGTTCCCCAACTCAGTCCGTAGCTGTCATCATGACCGGGGCGATTACGCCAGTCGGTACGGGAACCGGTTAAACTCAGATTGCCCAAATGCCTCCCCCATGACTGACTCAACATCAGGGTGGTACGCGAGCTCGGCTGCAAATTTTCCCGCCACGACCATAGACGGTTACCATCATGTCGATAACTGTCGAGCACATCGGATAGGGTGTTATAGCCCTGCGAGGCATACTGCCATCTCGTCAGAAAAAAATTTGTCCCCGTCGCAGTCAGCTGGTTGCTGTAACGCAGTCGCCAGGAGGCTCCTTGCTGTACCGCCTCCCCCTGACGCTGACTGTGTGTGTCGCTTCCATCGACAGATAAACTCCCCCACCGCCCGAGAGATCCCCCCAAACCAAGCAATGCAGCTTGATAGTGCGTTGCACTCTGTATACCGCCGTATGCAGTGAGATTCCACGGCAGACCATACATCAACGTAGCCTGCGCGATCTGCGCCTTATCCGTTGCAGAGTCTGACGATCGGTATCGGCCCGCCAACAGGCTGTACTTCAAATATCCCTGGTGCAGTGCTATCGCCGGGGTCTGATACGGCACCACAAACATTTGTGTACTGCCATCGGCCTCCCACACGGTGACATGCAGATCACCACTACTGTCTGTTACCGACAGATCCCGCAGTGCAAACGGTCCGGGCGCCACGGTGGTGTTGTAAATGGTGTAACCATTCTGTTTGACCTCCACCCGAGCCTGCGTGCGGGCAATCCCACGCACTACCGGAGCAAACTGCCGCTCACTGTAGGGCACCATGTTGTCATCCGATGCCAACATCACACCGGTAAATGGCACACTATCAAATATCTCCCCCTGCGAAGTCTTTTGCCCCAGAGTCAGACGACTTTTTAGTGAGTACAGTCCACGCTCAGCATAGGTATATGCTGCCTGCCACTTCCCCGACAGTTGACTACTCCGCTGCCAGCTGGTCGCATTGCGGACACGCCACGCACCTATATTGATTCCCGGTTGCAGTTGTACCCAGGAAGAGTTGTCACGCCCCACCATATCCATTTTGTAATCCGTCTGCGTTGTCCTCGCACTGTAGTTCATCAGAAACGCCGGAATACCATCATCCCAAAGATCTTCTGGAGCGATCCCCTTAAATTCCGGACGCAACGCCAACTGCGGAATACTCAGTTGCAGTTGCTGATTATTGATATCCAGTACCGCTTTAGCCTGTGGAATGGCGGTCAGATCCGCACACTCATCTGGGGGCTTTGCTGCTTTCCACAACTGAGGGTAATCTTCCGTTTTTACGCCGTAGCGTGAAAGCTGACTGACCGTCAAACAAGGAGCCAGAAAAGGCGTTCCTTGCCCATCCTTTTCCAATTTGAACACCACATCACGGGTGTCGACACGTTTACCATTCACCATCACGTCCACGCGATAAGTCCCTGGCTGTTGTACCCCCTGGTTAAAGAGCGACATATCAACCCCTTTCGCTGCATCGCCCAACATTGATGCATCGAATGTGTAAGTGTGCGCATTTGCGCAGTGAACCACTCCCGCGATAAACAGTAGCAAGGCAGGATGTTTGAACTTCATATTCTGCCGCTAAGCCCCTGGATTTATTTAAGGACGTAGTGGAACGGATGACTTTCACCACCAAAGTCTGTAATAACGCTCCACTCGATATCACCACGAGTGCCACCTGGCATATTTAGTGTTTTGTCAGCAAAGGGGGGGATATACTCAAACCCTGTAATGGGCTTTCCCCCTACTGTGACGGAGGCTAAATTCATGTAAAACGGGGTGGGGTTCTCCACCTTAAGTTTGTTGCCCGTCTCCACCCATCTTAAATTTCCTGCAACATCTTCCGGCGTCCCCTTCACGGCATCCGGGCGGAAAATCAGCTTATCACAGACGTTGATGGACAAATTGAGGTCAAGGGTCGCGCCCTTAGCCTGTGTATCCGACGGTTCATTTTCGGGTGGTACCGCCTTTACACAGACCCACTGTAAAGTTTCACGATCCGTTGGCATGTCACCACCAGTACGGACAATACGCAGTTGACTCTGCTGGTTCGCTTCTAAACGAAATAGAGGCGGCATCACCAAAAAGGGAGCAGGCGAACTTTTGTCTGCTGCTTTGACTGAAGACTGAACCAAAATAGGGTAATTCTGCGGGTTGCTCACCGAGAGCGTGGCTCCAGCTGTACCAGCGTGATAAATCACCCGTGTAGCCCCCAGCTTCACGCTGAATGATTTAGTGTTTAAATTTAATTTCTGCTCAGAGGCATACACTGGAGGAGTTATAGAATTAGAGACGAATAAAACAGCCGCCATTACACCAAAACTAATAATTTTCATATTACAAGTTATAAAAAAAAGTATGACTTTATATTTATTGCGCCTTAATAAGGCGCAATAAAAGTTGTTTACTATTAAGCTTGATACTCCGCTATGTGTAGCGTCACTGGATAAGTATCAGCCTTTACCGTTTGTGATCCAGACAATTTCACAGCGACTTTATCTGCCATGTCATATACCCACCACTTATGCGAAGCACCATCCACTAATGAACCTTTATTGGCACAGCCTACCCCCCCAAAGGTAACTTTAATGGTATTACCACTTTTACCAGTTACCGTCCACACATCGCTGTCGTTGCCCACTACTTCAGGTTTAGAATAATCTCCCGTTACCGCGTATTGTTTGCTCGAACCGCTTACCGAAAGCATAGCAATAGCCTCATCACCCTTATGAGGCCCTGCCACCAAGCCAGACACTGGAGTAAGCTGTGCTTGTAGTTGTCCAGGATTACTGAAATTTACATCCGCCGACACGCCAGTGCTTGTATTCGGCACGAGCGAGCCGGCATAACAACTAGCAGCCATAATGCTTAATGCACTTGCGATAATTAAATTTTTTATGTTTTTCATCGGAAATCCACCTTTTCAAAATCCCCCAGCACATCAAGAATGAATAATGTCATACCAAAATTCACCGTACAGAAAAGCCTGTAGCTGGGAATACTTTAAGACTTAATAATACTTAATAGAAGTTGCTTACTATTAAGCTTGATATGCCGCTATGTTTACAGTCATTGGGAAGACATCAGCTGGGATATTCTGATCTCCAGCTAGTTTAACACCAAGTTTGTCGTTAATATCATATATGATCCACTGATGCCCATTGTAATTTACATTCCCCTTTGGTGAGGTTGTCTCACCATAGAAATACACTTTGATTCCTTTGCCAGTATTTTTACCATGTAAAGTCCATGTATCGCCATTCATGACATCCTTTGCCTTAAAATCCGCTGCGATCGCGAATTGTTTAGCAGCAACAGAACTAACTGCAATAGTCGCAATCTCCGTATTAGACTTAATCACCCCAGCCTTTAAGCCCGCCACTGGAGCAAATGTTACGCTCAACTGCTGGGGAGAGACAAAGCCAATATCCACTGAACTTTGTTGCTCTGAGCCCACCACGATTGAACCAGCATAACAACTAGCAGTTATCATGCTCAACACGCTTGCGATAATTAATTTTTTTACGTTTTTCATTGAAAAGAAACCTCTTTAAAACTAAGTTAAAATTGCACATCCAGAATGTTATGATGCCATAACATAATTTTACCATATGGGAAAATCCGTGGCTGGTAATAACAACTTGTACTTATTGGTATTTGTTACCAATTCAAACAAGTAATGTCATAAAAATCTATATATCAGAGCACCTCTTAATCTGAAAAAAATTGCGTTATTGCCAATATAACCAGCATTGATGTTAACATCGTATTGTCAGGGTGGAATAGAATGCCAGTCAAAAAGCAATTATACCTTCCATTTACATTCAAGTGATAACATTACAATGAAACCCACCACACTGGGTGTGGGAAACTTATCTTCGAAGAGAGGATAATTATCAGGCATCGTTGCAACATTGTTTATATTTAAACATACATCTCCTAACTCGACGGTAAGATTATTAGTTAACTTTTCCTCGCAGGGAAGATCTTTAATGGAAAATCTTGTTTTCCGAAACGGAAAAGCAATTATAACGCTCCAACGAGAGTCTCAACACTAAGAGCTGACTGACACAGGCCAGACTGATTATACAGGCATGAAAAAGCTCTCCCCTTCCTTTCAGTTCTTGCTGGATTATGCAAACGTCGCACCACCTCCCCGTGAACATGGCACATTAATTTGAAGCAACTCTCATCCGGTATCGCTTTTCAGTGCAGCGAAATTCATCGCAGGTGCCCCTGTAAATAGACCCGTTTTAGTTCCATGCATTTTTAAGATTCCGGCCAGATAATGTTGTTAGCGGTATTCCTCCGGTATCATATTGTTCCGCGATTCATGTGGACGTTCGCAGTTATATTCTGATAACCCTTTATCCGTAATTTCCCGCACCTCATTCAGCGTTCTGAACAGATAAGAATTGAGTATTTCTGTACGGTATGTCCGGTTAAAGCGCGTGATGAAAACGTTTTTCTTCGGCTTACCCGGCTGGATAAACGCCAGCTTTACTGCATGTTTCTTTGCCCATTCAGCCAGTGCCAGCGAGATAAATTCCGGTTCCTTATCCATACGCAGCATGGCCAGATAACCGCGGTTGCTGTAATCCTGTCGAGTACACGGACCACTCGCAGAGCTGGCAGATTCAGATCGATTTCAATCGACAACGCTTCACGATTACAGTCATCAACAACATTGAACGTGCGAAAACGAAGCCCATAAACCAGCTCTGGTTCAGCGCTTCCGGCGTGACCAGTGGCGAGGGATTGCGTACCGGCAGCCGTTGTTTACCCTTACGGCGAAAATTCAGCTTGAGCAGACAGTAAATACGGTGGAGCCTTTTGTGATTCCACGCGTATCCCTGCCGCCGTATCCAGACTTCCAGTTGTCCCTGGTGGCTTCAGAAATACCGGCCTCCCGGTAGACATCTTTAACAGTCTGTCCGGATTCGACTGATCTAATCACAGCGATGATCTGGTGCGCAGTAATACGGGCTTTACGCACAGCGATCTCCTGCGTTGGCAGATTGATTATGTCGGATGATCTCTAAATGTGAATGGCTCGATTATGCGGGATACTTACATACTCACGCATTGAGAGACTTTCAGTTCGTTTGTACGGTGAATGGATGCCGCAGGCGGGGTTTATTAACGGGATGCCCGTCAAGGTGCGGGTAATGAGGGATTGCATCGTGATCACGCCGCAGCATACCCACGGACTCTTTGTCTGTATTGAAGGGATGGGCGTAACCCGCATTAATAAACGGAGTGCAGAACAGTGGTTAAAAAAATTTCTGGGGGCGCTGAACAATACCGGAGATATTCCGGTGATTAAACGCAAAAGAACGGAACAGGAGTTAATGAGTAATTGATAATAAAAAGCCGGGAAAAGATAACCCCTCCGGCTTTTACATATTATCCATCCGGCTCCAGATGTTTTATTTCAATCCTTTTGGTTTTATTTCTGGATGTTTTTCATATAATGGATTCATTATTTTAATAAGCATTTCACCCATGATAAAACCAACCGCTTCTCGATATACCTTAAATTCATCCTCATCACAACGGGACTGAACAACAGCAACAGATTCATCAAGTTTCTTACCAAATCTCAACATTAAATCACTAATTAATATAGCTGTATCCTTATCGTTAACCATACTTATTCCTGTAGTAAAAACATCAATAGCCTTGATTTCCTTTACATTCGTTAACACAATTCCAGCAAGCAAATCCGTTACTTTTTGTAGGTAAAGACATAAATGAGCATTCACTAACGCAATTATTTTCAACCATTTTTCATCTTAATAACTTGCCAGGATCATCTCTATCAGTACCACAAGTAATAAGACCAAGAAGATCACTATCTGTAATAGGATTCAGAGGATAATAATATCGGTCCATCCCCCTTTCAGCCCTATTGGATCTGCGTAATATACCTTCCCAGTCCCGGATTATAGAACGGTGCTAGTTATAATACAGCCCCAATTCTTCATCGCATTGGGATAGGCTCTAACTGGAGTTATCACACATTAATGTAATTTAATTACCTCCCCATGTTTCCCCGCATCATCCGTATACATTGCTTGCAAGCATATTTTTTGTCCATCATTTTTAATATAGTTAAATTCTTCAATTAAAGAATAGTTAATATAGTCCACTCTATAATATAACTCCACGGATTTTGAATTAATGACATTACTATATTGAAGTTTTCGCCCTTTAAATTCACCGAGTATTTTCATTTTAGTTCCCATAACTGTTAAAAAATCTTTTCTCGCAGTGGCATTTTTGAAAGAGTCACATGACAAATCATATATCTCAGCATACTCCCCTTTATTATAAAGAGAAAAAAGCTTATCAACTTCTTCTTTCGCAACTTCTCGAATAGCGCTATCATTTTTAATATTCTCTCTACCTAACCATGTAAAAAATAGAATAACGAACAACACAATCAACACCATAAATAGTAACGATAGAAAAAATCTATTTCTTTTCACTTGAATTCACCTGATAACCAATCATATTCCTTATCTATCAGATCGAAAATCTCCGATAGACACCTCGAATGCCGGGAGCATGTGAGTTCCCCCCAGTCTCCAAATCCGGGTCCCATACTCACACCTTTTGTATATTTATAACTATCATTTTTATTACGAGCATCTGTATAAGCCACTCCCGCAAGAAGTGCCTCCATAAGAATCCCCTCCAGACTCTGATATTCCTGGTGATAAATCAGCATCAGGGGCTGATAGTGTGAATAACAAACCAGCAGAAGTACCTGTACCGCTATGATCACACAATGAATAATACGCACAAACCTCTCTTTCCTTTGGGGTGTGTACTCCGGCTCCAGTTGTCCCGCCATCTGCTCCGGCGTCAGCCTCCCGTAACAGTCATACCGGTACAGTTACTACATATCTTCCGTGATGCGGTTATCCGCCCATAATGATTTCCCGGCTTTTATTCAACGAATGATTAATAATTTCATGTACAGTCTCTTATATTCTTTACTCAGAGTTATCAGCCTATCCCCCAAAATAAATCACATATTATCTTGATTATTTTTTTAAGATTATCTCTAAACATCCCTCTTTTCGATAAAGTGGCATATAATATCCATATTATCGCGATTATACTTCCAATAATAAAGATCAACATGGATATTTTATTAATCATATTCATCAAACATCAATGTCCCTATCTCTTTGATTAAATTCATTGGAGAATCCATCATGTTATGGAATTTCTCTTTATACACATCGCTAATTGATGGCTCATCTGGATCGTCAAACTGTTCACTATAAGGCAATACACCTAATAAATTTTTGCAGCACCTATCCTTGTCGGTTTCATTAAGTGATTCTGATAATCATAAATTTGCCCTGTTATATGAAGCAGTTGCCAATTTGATATTCCACGCCCCCATGCCAGAGAAACATTGCCCACTGGAGACAATATAATCAATCCATCAGCAGCAATACCTATCCCGAGTTTGGCTACCCCACTTGCGTGCAATCTTGCAGAATTAGCCATATTTAAACTAGCCGTTAACATTTTTGCCGGATTAAATGGAAGATTATCCAGACTATTATTAGTCTCATCTATCATGCGACTACATAATTCACATGTAAACAATCCCAGCGGATCTGTATCTGTGACGGGATTCAACGGATAGTGGTAAGGATTTAATTCCCCTTTCAGCCCTGTCGGGCCCTGACTGACGAACCTGCCACACTCCGGTGCATAATATCTGAACAGATTTTAATGCAGGCCCGCTTCATCGTCAAAATACGGCCCCGGCAGCCGGTTGCTCATCACTGGCCGGGGAGAGGGGGGCGCGGTGCCAGGATGTCGCGCCCATACTCACTCACCCTGAGCTCCACAATCAGCCAGCATCCGGCGGATAAATAAGAATTTATTTAGTCAGCAAATATGAATGCCTCCGGCGTCAGCGTCCGCCACATCAACAGCGAAACCTGCATGACCGCCTGTTACTCACAAATCCCCAGCCAGCACCTTAAGGGCGACTGGCTGGCAGAAGCGGGATTTGATACCGGGGCGAGCGTGACCGTGAAGAGCTCCGAGGGGTGTTTGATCCTGATTGCAGAGACGGACGAAGTGAGGGATCTACGGAAGGAGCTTTATCAGGTGAAAAAGTCGATGAAGCATATTAAGGCGGGGGTAAATGATGTGGTGAACGGGAATTAAATAATAAAAGAGCCGGGAAGATTTAATTTTCTTTCCCGGCTTTATTTTTGTTAACTTTAAGATTTACAAAGCAATAATAATATAGAAGCTTTCTCACCAAACAAAATACTTCTATTATTTACTTCTTGTATTGACAAGAGAAAATCGTGTCTAAGATCGTCAGATAAATGATTGATATTACTAACCTCAAGTAATATATATTCATCCTGTTTTATATTTACAGATGTCATCCCATCTTCCGGGATTCTCAAACTAGTAAGGCAATCAACAAACGCATGAAAATTATTACCATAAAAATCAGGAAAACCAAACAGTTGCTTAAATTTATTATGAAATTCAATAACACCATTTATCTCTTTTAAATCAATAGATAAAGTAATCATCTTCATTACTTCCATCCTCCAAGATCTATCTCTATGAAAGAGTCGTAATGATCATGACTATAGTATGCCTAACCTGTTTTCGTATCAACAACAATACGTCTAGCACCTCGATTTCCAACACCAGGAGTTTTTACAGTCCATTCTCTATAAGGGCCACTTCCCGTATTAAGGCGTTGGCTATCAGGTGATATTTTGAAATTATTTTCAAAAGGTATTCCATCACGAGGATAAGCAGGTCTATTTAATTTAATATTATCTATTGTTTTTTGTACTTCTCTCATTTCTGCGGGAGTCATTTTATGCCCCCACTTATCACTTATAGCCGAATGGAATTCTTTCGGATTCTTAGCAGAGTGAGAACATTTAAGACCTAACGGATCGATCCAACTTAACGGATTCGGTGCATACGCATATAAGTTTATTCCGCCCCTCAGCCCGATCGGGTCGCCCGATATAAACTTCCCGATATCCGGATCATAAAATCTGTACAAATTGTAATGCAGCCCCGTTTCTCTGTCCAGATATTGCCCCTGGAAACGCAGGTTCTGCTGTACGGGCCGGGTTTCTTTTTCATGCGTCAGGTTCCCCCATACCTGATAGCCCGCTTCCCAGACAATATTGCCCCCGCCGTCCGTCATCTCCTCCGGCGCGCCGTTTACGTCCGTATGGTAATACAGCACCTCATCCGCTTCGCCCGGCGCCGCCCTGTCCACCCGCGCCAGCGGCTCGTGGCTCCCCTGGTCGCTGTAGATATACAGGCTGCTGCTTCTTCCCAGCCTGCACTCCTGCGCCAGCCGCATTCCGTCCCATAAAAACGTCGTCCGGTTATACGGCTTTCCTTCCGCGTCCAGTTCGTGCTTCTCCACCCGCCTGCCCGGCGCGTCGTACACGTACCCGTAACGCCGTACGGTGCTCCCCCGGATGACCGCCACTTCCGTCAGCCGGTGCTCCGCATCCCAGCGATAGTGCTGCGTACCGTTGCGGCCCCGCTTTTCCACCACCCGGCCATATTCATCGTAACGGTAATGCAGCCCACGGTATGACGTTATCCGGTTGAACGGCACCACGCTGCCTGCACCCGCCTGCGCGGTCTCTCCCTGCCGCCTGTCCAGCAGGTTCGCCGCCGCGTCGTACTGCCAGCTGTCCAGGTATGCCTCATTCCGGCACGCCGTGATGCGCCCCGTCGTGTCGTAAAAATAATCCGTCACCCCCTGCCGGCTGTGCCGCTTTTTCAGCAGCTCATCCTGGCCGCTGTACGCATATTCCCGGTCAATAAACGTCTCCGGCACCACACCGCGCATTCCTTTACAGGTCAGTTTCCGCGTTAACCGGCCCGTCCGGTCGTACATCCGCCGCGTGTCCAGCCGCCCCTGGCTCCGCTGCACCTCACGGTGCAGGTGGTCACGCGTGAACTCGCTGATGACATCACGCCCCAGGTTGATTTGCTGGAGATGGCCGCTCCCGTAGTACAGGTACCGCAGCGTCCGCCCGTCCGGCATCTGCGTTTCTGTGCGGTTGCCCTGAACATCGTACCGGTGCTGCAGCACGCCCTGCGCCGTCTCCTCGCTCAGCAGGTTACCCGCACTGTCGTAGCTGAACCGGATAACTTCCGGCTCTCCGCCTTCCGCCGCATCATGCTGCCTGCGGCGGATTTCCAGCAGACGGTCCGCCGCGTCGTACCGGTATTCCGTGCGCGTCTCCGGCGTGATTTTCACCGTCAGCCTCCCCGCCGCATCACGCTCCAGACCGTGGCGGATTTCTCCCCCGCGCTCCCCGCCGTATATCACCGCCGTCACCGCATTCAGCGCGTTATACCCGTATGCCCGGCGGCTGCCGCCGGGGTCCGTCTGTTCCGTCACCCGGTCCAGAACATCGTATCGGAACCGGTAGCTTTCCCCGTTCTCGTTCGTGAGCGTGGTCAGCCGCCCGTAAGCGTCGTACTCATACGCCGTCCTGCGCCCCGTCGCATCCGTCTGCCTGCGCACCCGCCCCTGGCCGTCCCGCTGCCAGCGTGTTATCTGCCCCGCCGGGCTGGTGTATTTCACCAGCCGTCCCGCCGCATCCGGCTGGTAACGCTCCGTACGCCCGTCCGCGAACATGACCTCCGTCAGATGTCCGTTGCCGTCATAGCTGTAACGCGTACTGTTACTCTCCGCGTCCGTCACCCTTTCCAGCCGCGTGCGTTCATCATAAAACCATGCCGTCTGCGAGCCAGAACAGTCCGTGTGGCGCATAAGCTGCCCGTCTTCGTTCCACTGCAGGTATTTATCTCCGCCCCGCGCGTCGGTTATCCGCACCACCTGACCGTGTCGGTCGTACCCGTATACCGTGCGCTGGTGCAGCGGGTCGCTGATCGCCTGCAGGTTGCCCCGCTCATCATACTCATAACGCCACGCCGCCCCCGCGGCATCCACCTCCGTTTCCGGCTGGTGCCACACCGGATGCCACTGCGTCTGCTCAACCCGGCCCAGCGGGTCATGCGTCTCCGTCAGGTGGCCGAGACGGTCATAGACATAACGCCATTTGCCGCCCTGCGCGTCCGTCATCCCCAGCAGTAACCGCTCTTCATCGCTCCAGCGGAAAGTGGTCATCTGCCCGGCCTCGTCCCGGTACGCCGTCACCTGGCCCTGCGCATCCCACCAGTGGCAGCGCATGCGCCCCAGACTATCCGTCACACACAGCGAACGTTCTGCCAGATTCCAGTCCAGACGGTACTGCTCGCCGCTGTCCGTATGATGGCCCGTCACCCGCCACGCCGCATCGTCCGGGCCTTCAAACCACGCCCAGGTGTAGTAATACCGTTCGCCGCCCGGCTCCCGGTGCATCGTCATGCAGTCGTTGTCGTCGTACGCAAACTCGCGCTGATACTGACCTGCGTTGTCCACCACCCCGTTCAGCCGTCCCGCCTCATCGTAGCGGTAACGCCGCAGCAGCTCCGGCTCCCCTTGCGGGTGATGGCGGAAGATGCGCGTCACGCGCTGCGGGTGCGCTGCCAGCTCATAGTGCAGCCGGATGCAGGGGCGCTGCCGATCGCCGCTGATTTCCACCAGACGCCCGTGGTTGTCGTAGGTCAGGTGCTGGCAGTTACTGTTGCGGTCGCCCAACATTTTCAGCCGCCGACGCTGTGGGCTGAACGGGTCCGCTTCAAACAGCCTGTACACGCCGTCATCACTGCTGATAAGCCAGTGGCCCTGTTCGCTGCGCCGCACTGCCAGCCCCTCGCCGGGGCTGTAAAAACCGCTCCCCGGCTCCACCGCCTGCAGGTCAATTCGCCGCCCCATTGGGGATACATACGTCATGCAGTTTTCATCCGGGTTGTCCGGCGTACGCTCCAGGCACACTTCATACAGCACGCTCCAGCCCCGCCCGAACATCCCCTCCGTCCGTTCATCACGGCTGCTGTAGGTCCGCTGCCACTCCAGCGGGAAGTGGCCGGGCAGACTGAAATCAACGTCATCATCGCCTGCCAGGTACTTGGCTCCAGTGGCGGCGTTTACCGGGCGGTTCAGCGCACTCCCCGCCTTCTGAACCATCATGTTAATGCCCAATCCCATCATAAAGCAGGCACTTTTAGCTAACGCCCGTCCGGGCTGCATGAACGTCAGCGCAATGGTGGTCACCAGGGTTATTTGTGACTTACCGCTTTTGATATCCCGTACCACCAGAAGCGGCCCGCCGCTACGTACATCACCGGATACATGTACGCCGTTCTCAGGCTCATCCACCACTTTTGCCTCGCAGGTACAGCGTACCCCGCTGCGCGCCGCAGGCTGACTGTTGATACGCACATCCCGCGTCCCTTCGGCGATATATTCTGCTGCGGGCGGCTCATCGTCGCCTTTGAACAGGTTCGACACGCTGCCGATAAGCGCGCTTGCCGCCTGAAAACCGGTTTCCAGCACATCGAAAGTGTTCATCGCCCCCAGTACCGTCCCCACCGGGTCATCCGTCAGCGCCTGCAGTTTCTGCGCCATAAACTGGGTGAATGAAGAGGGATGTTTGTGGCAGTCGATTTTATCATCCTGTTTCGGGTCAGACCCCGGATATGCCGTTGCCACCGTGGGCTGCCACATCTCTGAAATAAAGTGGCCCGTGTCGGAAAGCATATCGCCCGCCTCCGTCAGAGCATCATTTCCCAGCGAGGCCCATCCTTCCGCTGATCCCATCCGGCTCACCACGGAAACGACGCCCTTAGCCATATTCTCTGCCCGGCCTTTTACTGCATCCAGATATTCCCCGGCCACATCCCACATTGATTTGGCGTCCTGCCTGCGTTTTTCTTCTTCTGCCTCTGCCTGCGCCTGCGCGTCCAGGGTTTCCACATCATGGCGTGATAATGCCGTTGCCGCCGCCCGCGCCGCCCGTTTGCTGTTAATCCGGGTGTCGCCTGAGCCGGTCAGGATATATCCCTCAATTTTCGGCGGAAAAAGGCTGTTGGCTATGTCTTCACAGGCTTTACTGATTTTCTCCCCGGCGCCACTCAGCAACATCGTCGCGCCGACCACGGTCCCCACAAGTAATACGGCGCTGCATCCCAGCGTTGCCACCGTAGCCCCCGTCGCCAGCGCCACAACAGCCAGTGCCGCAAAATCAATAACCGCATTGATGGCGAATTCCAGCGCACTGCCCACCAGATCTGCCAGAAAAGACGTATGCAGCAGCGCGTCGCCTTCCCTTGCCGCCCAGAATGCTTCTCCCATACCACACTCCCTGTGTTATTGTCCGGTTGCCGTGTTTTCCGGGTCCAACCTGAAACGCAGATTCTTTTTGATATCCGCCCAGCGCCCCCTATCCGCTTCGGTTAACGCTGTTGAGCGGGCATAGGTCAGGGCCATCATTACCCGGCTGCTCTGTAGCACAAATACCGCCTGGTACTGGTATACATGCTCATTACCCCGGATGAACTGACTCTGTATTTCCAGCCCCTCCATTTTCCCGTCAATACCCAGCCGGACAACCTGTGCTGGCGTATAACGCAGTTCCTTAACCTGCTTTTCCAGTTTTTTCATCTGTTGTTCAACCTGGGACGCCAGTTCATCACCGTCCTGCATTTTGCCGCGGCTGATAATCAGCGCCGCATCCGGATCGCTCAGGCGGATCATATTGAGGGTGCTGTCCTGGGATATATTACCGGAGAAACTCAAGATGGCTTCGTTGATATAATAGTTCGTCATGATTATATAAAATCCTTTTTGGTCTGAAAGTGTTGATAAGTCCGGCACTAAAATAAAAACTATTCTTTGGGTGGAAAAGTTTCCTTAATTACTGCTGCCATTGCTGTTTTTTCTGACTCACCAAATGTTCCCACTTTGGGTTCTCTTTTATCCATATTTAAATCCAGCTGCCCTTTTATAGTATTAATCTGACCATCGGCATCTGTTGCAGTAATATTGAACGTTTTACAGGTTACGTAAAATTCCCCCTTACTGCTCATGTACAGAACGGTGTCACCACAACTCAGAGTAATAGAATCACCCGCTGCCAGATATAACTCTTTTACCGTCTGAATGGTTTTATTTCCTCCGGCCAGAGAGGTATCGTCATACTGAACTTTATGGTCGCGGACAGCGCCAATAGTGGCTATTTCTGACTGATCAATGACCTTAACCCGATTATTCCCCACCCAGTGACTTTCATTATTATTAACTTCAATACGCTGATCTTTTTCAGCATGTAGCCAGACCTCTTCACTACCGGGTTTATCTTCAAAACGCAGGGCGTTGGCATTGGTCGGTCCGCCGCCGATAGTGTGGCTGTATATCCCGCTCTGTGTTGCCGCGCCCGGCAGTCCCCACGGCGGCATGGTGTCCTGGTTGTAGGTACGCCCCACGATGATCGGCAGATCCGGATCGCCGTTTTTGAAATCCACCAGCACTTCCTGGCCGATACGCGGGATCTGGATCATCCCGAAGCCTTTGCCCGCCCACGGGTAGCTGACGCGTATCCAGCAGGAGCTGTTTTCATCCATTTTGCCGTAGCGATCCCAGCCAAACTGTACCTTTACCCGCCCGTACTGATCCGTCCAGATTTCCTGGCCCGCCGGGCCGGTGACGATGGCGCTCTGCGGCCCTTTGGTGTGGGGTTTGCTCACCGTCCGCTGCGGGCGGTACACCTCGCGGGTGGGGTGCAGTTCAAAACGGGTGGAAAAGGTAAAGTGCTGGTCCTGCCCGCTGTGCTGCGCGTTGTCCTGCACAAACAGCAAGGTCTGCATCAGCAGGTATTCCTGATTGACTTCGGCGGTGGGATAGTTTTCCAGCGTGAAGGTATAACCGGTCATGAGTGTGCGGATATTCCCTCCCCCCAGCACCCGACTGCCGGGGCTGCGCTGCGCTTCCATACGAATGCGCGTCAGCATCTCGCCTTCACTCTTGTCGAAGTAGTCTCCCGGCCACTCATAATGCTCGTAGGTGGCATGACCGGTTTCACGCGGGTTTGCCACCGTGTTTGCCAGCAATGAACGTGGCTTCGTAAAATCGAAATCATCCAGCACCCACTGGCCAGTCCGCAGACTCTCGTTTGCCGTGATAGTGTGGATAAACTCCTTGTCCAGCTTCAGCCCTTCCTGGTGCCACTCGACCAGCGGCGAGTCCGGACATGCTTTGTGGGCGCTGATGGCATCCGCCAGCACCAGCGTGTGGCTGTCCTCGCTGTGCTCAAACCACCAGTAGATGCCCCACTCCTGCATCAGTCGCTGAAGAAAATCAAAATCAGTTTCACCGTACTGCACCTGCCAGGTACGTACCGGGTAGCTTTCCACCAGCCGCTTTTCCACCGGGTAGGGGTATTCCGCCAGCACTTCATCCAGAATATCCACCACGGTTTTATTCTGGAATGCTTTGTAGTCGCTGGTATGGGTCAGCAGTTTTACCCACGGCTCCATACGCAGCTCATAGGTAACCGAACGCCCTTCATGGCCCACCACCCGCGCCGCCGTGACCAGCCCGCTGATATGTCGTTTACCGCCACCATCCAGTTCGATGTTGACGCACAGATCTTTGCCCACCATCGGTTTGAGCGGCAGGTTGGCCGCCGGGGAGACATAGCCCAGATTCAGGGTGTCGGGCGTTTTTAGCTGTACCACATAGCTGAACAGTTCACTTAATGTTTCGCCGCCGTCCAGGCTGGCGAACAGTAATGCGCCCGGCGGTACGGCGCTGCCGCTGACCGTCACATTATGCGCCCCCGGCCCGCCTGCAACAGCAGAGACGATGGCCGATACCGCATCCTGCGCCATACCTGCGGCGGCGGCGGCCTGCGCCGCTGCCACCGCGGCTTTCACCAGCCCTGATGGCTCCGGCAATGCGCCAAATAGCGATCCCGCAGCCTGTTCCACAGCGGCTTCCGCCGCATCTGCCACGCTTCCGGCGACTGAATCTGCGGTGACACCGCCACTTTCTCCGGTTATCGGCGGCGTGGTTGTCGTCAGCCCTCCCATACCGGATTTATTATTTGTGGATACAAAACTCATGGTAGTGACTCCTTTAATACCGGATTAAAATAAATAGACTCACCGTCAGGAAACAGTGCCCCGCACTTTATAATGCAACCAGCCTGTTATATTTAAATATTTACCAGAAGAACAGGGTATATTGCTGACAAGAGCCATGAAAATAAAAACACAAAAATTAGCACATAACATAAATACTGAATTACATAAATAAGGAAATGAATATAACAATATTATGATTTTATTTTTATTATGCTTACCAGATTTGCATTGCATTTTATAGAAATTTGATTAATAACCAGTACACCGCCAGTCATATACTTTATCATTGGTGCTCGTTACTTATCTGGCCACCATTGTAATCATTGTCAACCACAGCACGTCCAGACACGATAATTTCAGCCGGTTTTAACGGTATTATTGTTTTGTTCCACCATTCGTTTGCTGACCAGAAACATACTTAACATTAACCGTAAATGTCTTTTCACCATTTTCTTTTTCCGTCTCCTGTTTCAGAATACGGAAAAACACCGGTTCCACTTCAATACAACCATGACTGTAACCTTTGGTGGAATCATGGATATAAAAACCACCCCGCTTGCCCCCACAGGCTTTTCGGGTCTTCTCATCCGCTGATTCCAGCCGGATACGGTTATATCCCCAGTTCGCCCAGTATATCTCACATGTTCCGGCAGCCTGGCCTCGCGGAATGGTACTCCAGCCCCATGATGGTCCCAGATCACAATCCGCAGCATTTCTTATCGGTGCCTCCCCCTGAAACTGAATAAACAATTTATAATTCCCTTCCGGTATCGCCGCATCCGGCACACACTGTTTATCTGGCCACTGTAAATCCGGTAACCCCGTGGTCGCCTTAAATATCCCGATACCAGGCCATGTCAGCTTTTGCCCGTCAAAAGTCAGTCTTACTGCCATCATCTTCTCCCTGACTATTCTGTGTATTACAGCGGTGGTGTACAACGTATCATTAGCGCCAGCTTCTGATCCCGTACAGACTGGTTATCCACCGATAATACAAAGCTGAAAGGATAACGTCCCTGCATCTTCGCCAGTGAAATATTCCCCTCCTGAAGGGAATATGCACTTCCGCGTCCGTAACCCTCAACATCCTGCGCCAGTAAGCTGGTATAGTTGATTAATGTTGAGAAACAGCCACATTCACCGGTACTTTTTTTCAGTGTGACCGTTGTTTTCAGAATGGTAAGGTTATCCATTTCCTGACGATGAACGGGATGGATATCCACACACTCCGCCAGCGGGTTATCAATGTTTACATCTGTTCCGCCCCAGGCAAATACGGGCAGGAACATTCCTGCACAGGCAGACATAAACAGAACCTCTACAGCGTACTTTTTCACAGCATCTGACCTCTATTTTCTTCATCCACCAGCCGCAGCGCATCCACATACCGCCCTTCACTGTTCTGCTGCCAGAACCAGCCTTGCCCCGGTGTTGCCTGCCCCAGCGTCTTACCCGGCCAGCCCGGCCACGGCAGATAACGCACGCCCGGCAGTTCTACTACCGGTGCTTCATCCGGCAGCCCGGTCAGTTCCCGGCTGCGCTGCGATGTTCGTCGTAACCCGCGCAGCCACTGCGCCCACCACGGCCCCGGCTGCCACATCGCCCATAGCTGGTCCACCTGCTCCGTCAGCCGCCCGCGCCGCATCGTGTCCAGCGTGATATGCTGCGCCGCCAGCCTCGCCAGCCAGTACAGCCAGCCCTGCGTCTCCTGCAAACTCTCGTCCAGCCACTCCCGACCGCAGCGCTGGTAAATCACCAGCGGCCACGGGCGTCCCACGCTATCCCGTGACGCCATCAGCACTCCGGTCAGCCAGTCAGTCGTCCCACCCATCGGCAAAAATCCCGGCGACATCACAAAGCTCCACGGCAGCGGATGGTGTTCCGGCGCGGGCATATCATGTTCGCCACGCGGCGACAGGTGCATCCAGCCGTCACGCTCTTCATCGGTCGTCTGGCCTTCCGGCAACACGATATGCCGCCCGCTGCCCACCCATGTCTGGCGGTTCAGCCAGTCCTGCCATATTCGTCCCTCTTCAGCGCCCACCCGCCAGCGCACATAGTCGCGCTGGTCCGGCAGCCTGCCGAACATCGCCGGGGCTGATACCACCGCTGGCCGGCGCATTACAACGCCCTCGCCGGACAACTGAAGTTCTGCAACAGCTCCCGGCTGACCGGGTTAAAATCCCGCCCGGCAGTGATTTCCAGCACCACCCGGCGACCGTCAAAATCATATTCCACCAATTGGCGCCCCCGCACCGCCGTTTCCTGTACCATTCCGGCGTCCAGCAGATGAAACAGCGCCCACGGCCCGCCGGTCAGTAGCGTTGAGGTGTCCTGGCGAATACGCGGGCTGGCGGTGATTTCCGCCATCGAGCCGTTGCGCGGTCCCGGCCACGTTACTTTCAGGGGACGGTCCGGACCATGGGCGTAGCGCAGCACCTGACCATCGATATCAATCACCAGTTCCGTGATGGCCGGGTCCATATCCACCACGCTAATCTGCATCGACCAGGAAAATTTTTTCCCGCCCTCGCTGTTAAAAAATACGCTGCGGATCTGCTTCGCCTGCTGAAACGGCGTCAGATCCGGCCCCTGCAATGTCATGTTGCCTTCGGTCGGTTTGTAGCGCCACGGGTCGCTGGCGGTGTCCGCCAGCGGAGCCAGTTGTTTGCTCCAGAAAGCATCCAGTACGCCGCCGCTGGCGAAGATGCGGTTAAAGTCCTCGGCGCTGACCTCCTGCGGACTGTCGGCGAACGGATAGCGCCCGTCGATGGCGTCACGGCAGTCGTCGCCCATCATCGCCTCCATCTGGGTGTTCAGCACGTCGCCGGTCCCGGCGTTGATTTTGCGCGTTCCCTGCTTCGTCAGATCCAGCAGGATGTTTTTCAGCGGCGCGGGCAGTTTCGCCGCCTCCAGTTGCAACTTGTCTGCGGCAGTAATGCGCGCTGGCAACGTCCCCGCCGCCAGCGCGCTATCAGCAATGGTCAGTTGGGTGTAATACTCGTTGAGCATGGTCAGCAGCGAAGCGATCTGCATCGTCCCACCGCCGCTCTGTCCGCCGTCCGTCCGCCCGGCAATGACCTCGCGCAGCGCGGCGAAACGATCATCCACCAGCGTTTTTTCCAGCCGTTCTTCCGGGTGAATATCCTGGAACAGTTTTGCCGTCTGTACCACTTTCCCCGCGTTACCGGATGCGCGCTGCGCCAGTTGTTTCTGTCTGGCCTGCGGGTCCGGCGGCGGCACCAGCGTGGTCTGCTCCACCACCGCTTTTCCCAGCCGCATCAGCGGTGAGTCCGGCGACGCCAGGGTGCGCAGCACCTGTAAATCATAGGCCAGGCCGGAACTGCCCTCTTCCCCGGCACTGTTGATACTATGGATACTGTCCAGAAAATCCTGCCAGCGGCGGGCATATTCCGTCAGGTACAAACGGCGGACTTCGCGGGCGACAGATTGCTCCTGCCCCGGTATCTGGCTGCGCAGGCTGTCAGTCAGCTTTTTTGGCGTACTCTCCCGGCCCATCACCCAGCCATCGTTCGCCGTCGCCGCCGCCACAAATTCCGGTAATCGTTTGTCGAACAGCTCCCGGTATCCTTCACGGGTAAAAATACCCGGCACGCCCCGATCCAGCGGCGCGCCGTTGCTACGCACAAAGACCGTTCCCGCATCCGCGCCGACGGCGCGTACCAGCGTGAACTCCTGCGGCGCTTCGCTCTCCATTGCCGCCAGCGCCCGCGCGTAGATACGCTCGGTACTGGTGTGACCGTCGAGGAATGCCCGCGCCTGGCGGATCAGCGCCTCATCTTTCTCATACGGTGAATGCACCACCCGGCTGCCGTCAAACAGCGCTTCGATATGCGTCAGCACGGCGGCGCGCCCGCCGAACCCGGCCACGCTGTCGCTGTTCCCCAGATCGTTAATCACCCACGACTGGATCTCCGCCGCGTTGTATTTATCTTCGTGATCTTTATCCAGATTCAGTAGCAGATAGATGCGCAGGGCATCGTAGGCCGCTTTACTATCCTGACGGGCAATGGCGTCCGCCAGCACATACTCCATCCGTTTCACCAGCGGCGGCAGCAGCAGTTGATCCAGCAGACGGTTGTACAGCGACGCCACGCTGTCGGTTACCGGCGGTACGCTGTACAGGCCGTAGCGCCAGGTCAGCGGCGGCGCGTCCGGGTCCAGTTCCGGCCAGGCGGACAGTTCCCTTGCGCTATCCAGCAGTGCCGGGACGAGAGCCATCGCCGGTTTACCGGTGTAGGCTTTCACTTCACCGTCCAGCCGGGTCGCGCGGGCGCTGATTTCATTCAGATAGTCGCCGTTGGTCTGCTGGCTGGTCTGCATCCCCTGCCACAACAGGAATGCCAGCACCAGTACCAGCAGGTGCCCGCCGAGGCGCAGCAGGCGGTAACGCCAGGCCCACTGGAGGTTTGGCTCCACCAGGTGCGCTTCACGGAAAATAAACTGTGTCAGCAGGTCATGCAGGAAGTAGCTGCGGTTGCCGTCCGGCAGAGCGTGCGGGAGAGAGGCGGAGGATTCGCCACGGGCGGTTTTTATCGCCCGGACAAAGCGCTGCCAGATACTCAACTGGTCGGCCACGGCGTCGACCTGCGCCTGCGCGGCGCTGGTGAAAAACACCCCGCGCAGCGTGTTATTCAGTTGCGTGGCATCGAATTTTGAATCGAGGAAGATCTGTTCAATAGCCTCCAGCAACGGCTCGCCGAGGGCGGCGAACTCACGCGGGAAGGTATACAGCCGCTGGCGGCTTTTAAGGTCGTACTCTTCCTGTAACCGGGTATCCAGTCCCTGATCCAGCCGCAGCGTCAGGCGCGCCAGCTCCTGCGCGCAGGCGGCATGCAGCGCCTGCGGGTCGCCCGTTTTTCGCCTGCGGCTGTACGGCAACGTAAAGCCCCAGATTTGTGCGCGAAGATGGCTGGTCAGCGTGCGAAAATACTCGCTGAACCCCGGCAACAAATCCATTTTGGTGACCACCAGATAGACCGGAAAGCGAATCCCCAGGGTCTCGCGCAGTTCTGCCAGTCGCGCCCGCAGAGCGGCGCAGGCCGCCAGGCGTTCCGCCGGTGACTGTGCGGTTAAATCCGCCACGTTTAGCGTCAGGATCACGCCGTTAAGCGGCGCGCCGGGGCGATGTTTACGCAGCAGACCGAGAAAGCCCTGCCACTCTCCGGCGTTACGCTGCGCGGCGCTCGCTTCACCACCATCATCGTGGCGGGCGTAGCGTCCGGCGGTATCAATCAACACCGCTTCATTGGTAAACCACCAGTCGCAGTGTAGCGTGCCGCCACCCGGCACTGTCAGGATACGCGAGGTCTGCTCCATTTGCTCCGCCAGCGGGAACTGCAATCCGGTGTTCAGCAGGGCCGTGGTTTTGCCGTCGCCGGGACTGCCGACCACCATGAACCACGGCAGCTCATACAGAAAGCGTTTACCCTCGAAGATTTTACGCCAGCCAGGCATATCCACCCGCAACTGCCGCAGCTGCCGGATGGCCTGCGTGACAATATGGTTGACGGTGCGCAGGTCGGCTTTGATCTCGCCTGCCACCGGTACCTCTTCCCCGCGCGGATGCAGGAAGCGACGCAGCAGTTGTTCATCCATACGCAGCGCACGCCACAGCCGGTACAGGCCGTACAGCGCGTACATCAGCAGGATGAAACCAATTAATGTCAGGCGGACCCACAGCGGCGCAAACGGATGGACATCGCCCAGGGCCAGCAGCGGTGTGACGAAGCCAATCGCCAGGCACAGGACACTGATGCCGATGATACTCATCGACCAGTTGACCAGCCACAGTACCAGCAGCATCAGTAACAGGGCAATGGTCACTACCCGGCTACCCACGGAGGCCAGCGGGCGCAGGGTATCAAATGACACCAGCGGCCCGACAAACCAGACCAGCAGCGCCAGAACCAGAACGCCCACAACCGCCAGCGCGCGCCGGGAAAAAAGCAGACTAAGAAATTTTTGCATTATATTTCGACTCGCCACCCAATAATCAATATTTTAAAATTCCCTGGATAAAGTAATATAACCATTAAATCTTACAGAACATTCATCAGCATTCATGAAGCTGGATGCAATGAAAATATCTTTTTCTTTATCTTTGTTAATATAGGTATATTTTGCCACGATAGATTTAACCTGATTTTCATAATAACTATCGAAATAGGATTTTTTATCTAATATTGCCACTTTATTTTTGGCCTTATCTTTTTCATAATCCATCCTGGCCAGAGATTCTGCATAGACCTTAGATACAGGTGAGATATCAAGAATCTCTACCTTTGTTTTATCCTTTATAATAGTAGCGACATCTATATTCAGGTCATTTTTTATGGCATCAAATAATGATGACTCCATTGATGCTCCAACCGTAGCACACCCATAATCGTGCGCATAAGAAATGGCAGGAATACCCACCAACAGACAGACCATTATCTTAAACATATCAATCCCTTACCACCAAGACTTTATCTGAACTGGCAGCGATAACATTATCACAGGGTATACCTGTCATACTTCAGGCTGCATGTGCGTTGGCTTTCCTCGCTCACCCCAGTCACGAACTAATGTACGTTCCTGGGGATTCACTCCCTTGCCGCCTTGATGCAACTTGAATGATTTTATATATTACAGGGATACTCTATTAATTTATTTATGATAAGTTCAGCCGCGCGAGAATTCAGTTCCTCATTGGTTTTATTTTTAAGAAAAACATAGACAATTTCATTTAATGTTAGCGTCTTAAATAAATCGTATCCACACCATAGTTTTTTCTCCGTTGCATCCTCCACGCCAAGCAGATAGATACCCGCCCTGAGTTTATCCAGTTGATTACCAGATACCCAAAATTTAAAAAAGTCATTACCTGAAAGATTAAGCGCATCCGGCGTCAGGGATAACACAGGAGATGACCGGGAAGCAATTTTTACGGAGGGTTCAGTCCCCTGACAGGGGAAATTTTTAACTAATGCTTCCTCTATCAGCACCGAAGCTCTTGCATCAGGCTTTTTCACAGAGTACCGATCAAGCCAGGCCAGCACAGTATGGTTTATTGTTATACTGTCAACCTGACCATATCCACACCACGTCTTACCTTCTGTGGCATCCGCTACCCCCAACACATACATCAGTGTATTATCTTTTTCCTGTAAGTTATCACTGGCATAAAATCCCAGAAAATCCCGTATACTGAGGTTGACATTATCGGGGGAAATGAATCCTGCGTTAATCAGGGACCCGGCAAAAACGCCACCGGGTAATAAACAACATAAAATGATCAAAAAAACACGGATAGATCGTTTTATGTGATATGTCGCTGAGATCCGATAATAATCCCCCGTCACGCCACATACTGCCGAATGATGAGACACATCATAGGTTGATTTTTTCATCATTCATTCACTCCACTACCAGAATTTCCACCCGACGGTTTTTCGCCCGCCCGGCTTTACTGCCGTTATCCGCCACCGGCACCGTATCGCCCTTGCCGACGATATGTACCCGTCCGGCAGGTACGCCGCCGGAGGTCAGTAACGCCGCAACTTCCGCCGCCCGTTTTTCCGATAGCACCAGGTTGGATGGGAATTCAGCCGAATGAATGGGCTGGCTGTCAGTGTGACCCGTTACAGTGACTGCGCCGCCCACGCGGGCGATTTCCCGCGCCGCTTTGTTAATCACTGGCCGGATTGCGTCACTCACCGTTTTCTGTCCCGGCACAAACATGGCGTCGCCACGGAAGACCACCCTACTGTGCTGGTCATCTTCGTCCACGGTCAGCAGGCCACGGGCGATTTCGTTTGCCAGCAGGATTTTCAGCCGCAGCTTATGAACCGGCACGGGCGGCGGCAGCAGTTTTATACCAATCGCATCAATATGCTGTTGTACGGTGACGGTCTGCACATCCATCCGGTGGCTGTAAAGGCCAAACAGCGTCAGCATCGCCAACAGGGCTATCCCGGCGCTCAGCCAGACCGGCACCCGGCGCATCCGCCGCAGTCGTCCGCTTATCGCCCCCTGAAAGTCAGGCGAGAGCGCGGGCATAACCGGATCGCGACGCTGTGAAAGCTGTGTCAGCAGTTGCTGGCGAATATTGTCCAGTTGCTTACGCCCGTCTGGCTGCACGCTGTAGCGGCCTTCAAATCCCAACCCCAGCAGGTGGTAGATAACCTCCAGTACGTTGCCATGCTCCTGGAAGCTGGCCGCCAGACGCCCGATGATCTGGAAAAGTTTTATCCCGCCTTCGCTTTCACCATGAAATGTTACCAGCAGGCTTTTTCCGGCCCAGACGCCGCGCCGTCCCCAGGTTGTGTTATTGGCGGCTTCATCAAGCGCCGTACACAGGCAGTAACGTACCGCCAGTACGTGCTCGCGCCGCAGGTTCGCCTGATCGCATAATGTCTGGTACAGATGCATCTCGCGTACCAACAGATTACGGTAAGGCTCTACCAGGGCCGCATCCAGTTTAGCGGGCATGGCTGCGAGAGCGCACAATAAAGGCCGGGCAGCGGCGAGCAACGGGTTAGCCGCCGCGCTGATTTCAGCCAGCCGGAGTTTGCTGTCCGGACCGTCTTCAACGATGACATTGAGTTCCGTGCGCTGGCTGGTGTGTACCGGCGTTTCATATTCACTGTCCTTATGCTCCGGCGTGGTGGACAAAAAGGACATCATGTCCGCCGCTGGCGGCGTCAGGGTACTGTCTGTCATTTATCGCGCACTCCCCACAGTTCTGTCTCCAGCCCCGGAAATTCCCCGGCGGTATGCATGGCCATCCCGCCGTAACGGGCAATATGTTCCCACAATGCTCCCTCGCGGCGGATGTCGTAATAGATGTATCCGGCCTGAAACGGGATTTGGCGCGGTGGTACAGGCAGAACCTGCAAAGCCAGCCCCGGCAGATGCGAGCGGATCAGTTCCGGCAGGCGATCGGATGGCCCGATTTTGGTCTGGGCGGCAAAATGTTGCAGTAGCACATCGGTCGGCATTGAAGCCTTTATCGCCAGTACCAGCGTGCTGAAATCGGCAAGATCGGAAGGAGCCACCACCGCATTCAGGATGCCGTAAGTCCCCTCTTTCAGCTCGATGCGCTGCGCGCCCCGGATCAGTACTGCATTCAGCAGGAACTGCACCTCATCGACCAGTGATTTCAACCCGGCATAGGGCGTCAGGTGTTTGTACTCTTTGTATTCAGCGGGCCGTCGCGTTTGTGGACGCACATAGGTGGAGAGTTCCCCGGCCAGTTCGGACAGGTAGCGATACAACACTTCCGGGGCCAGCGGGGTTTTCGCCAGGTGAGTCAGCAGCGGCTCAAAGCGATTGAGAATTTGCAGCAGCAGGTAATCGGAGACCTCCGCTGCTTCATGGCCGTGGTTGTCGCTGCCTGTCAGCCGTTCCGCCAGCGAATCGGCCCGCATCCGGATGAGATCGTTGATCCACGACAGCCAGGTACACATCAGTGAACTGGCCTGATAATTAATGATGGGCGGGATCAGGTCGTGGTCGATATCTATCCGCCCGTCAGGGTTCAACCCGGTGATGCGGGTCAGCGGCAGGCCAATCCAGGCGCCCGTCACCGCCTTTTCCGGCAGCAGCCGCAGGCGCAGATGACTGAGCTGTAATAACTGCGCGCCACGTCCCAGCGAGTTGGCGTCGCGGATGTCGTGTTCATGTACCGAGAAACGCGCCAGTGATTCCGGGTTATTGTCAAACGTAGTTTCTTCGCTGTTCGGCGCGCGTACCGGTACCGCCAGACAAATCTGCTGGTTCAGGTGCTCCGGCAGGATGGTCAGTGGCGGCGGCAGCGGGGTGTGGTCCGGTGCGTTAAACGGCGTGCCGTCAGGAAAAATCCCTGATGCCTCTTTCAGTATCAGTTTACCGATGTTCAGCGCTTCGCCATCAATATTGTAGTGGCTGAATCCCCAGAAAAAGGGGGTCAGCGGCAGGCTGCGGTAATGCATGACGTGTTCCAGATAACGCTCTTGCTGCTGAAACATCTGCGGCAGTAAAAATTGTCCTTCACTCCAGACTACGCGGTCATTCCAGCTCATAATTCATTTATCCCGTTCCGTAATTACAATGGCGCTTTGTTCCAGTTCCGCCTCCAACTGCACTTTTCCTTTCCCCGGTATGAAGCTGCTGTACCAGGCTTTTTCCGGGGCTTCCGGGATTTTGTAGGTTACCCGCCAGACCGATTTGGCCAGGTTACGGTATCCGGCCAGTACGCCGATTGCCGTGGTCTGCGCATTCAGCGGGCGACGCAGTTTTTTCTCTTCGCCGGGACGCAAAATAAAGCTGTCGCGACGCACTAAATCGTCGGTAAGGACGGATTTGTCGTTGTCATGGAGCGACCAGTAATCAGCTGTCGTGAAAGCGGCGTCATTTTTTAGTTCATAAACACGAATCTCAATGGGCGCGGCCTTCTTCTGATTGTCAGGATTCACCTTATCGGAGGCTTTCACGCTCAGGTCGAGTCGCTGTGATTCGAGGTCAGGTAACGCATCGCTACTGCCGCATCCGGAAAGCAGGAGCAGTACAAAAGGCATAGCTACCGCACATAACCGCCGAGTGGGGTTACGCCATTTATTCACTGTAAATTCCTTTAAAATCAAAACAATAAATCCGGCCAGATATAAATCTGGCCGGAAAAACAGCCGTTAAATTTCTTTGTTGGCCTTGAAGTCGTAGCCTGCGGTGATGGTGCCGCCGCTGCCGCCCTGCTGGTTCTGCACCACGTATTCCTGCTTCACGGTGCTGAAGGAGAGTTCAATTGATTCGCGAGACGCAATTTCCCCTCCCTGGCTTCCGCTGGGCGATACCATTGCAATAATCAGATCTGTGAAAGTGTACTTGAGGTACTCCAGCGGATTGCCGCCAGCCTTACGCATAACCAGAATGGCCTGCGGAATGTGCTTACCGGAAGAGCAGTATTTGAACAGGTTCGGGCTGGCGCGATCGATGTAATGTTCAAATGAAAGATTAGTGACGGAGACCTTACCGGAACCGAGACCGCTACCGGCGTGCATGGTGGATTCCTGATGAATATTCCAGCGCCAGCTCAGTACTTCAATTTCATTTTTGTGTTTGTCATCCATTGACTCGCCGTCAATGCCGTCAATTTTCAGAAAAATGTCATAAGACATATCTACTATCCTTTTAACTACCTAAATTAAGCCCTGATTTATCTGCTTTATTAGGTGAACAGATTAACTATTCCTGTACAGCTCTTTCTTACCCATAAATTCATCAGAGCAAGAGAACGTATGCTTTTAATATCTTTGAGTTTTACTTCTCGACACGCCTTTTAATTAATTCATTTAATTCCCTGTCATGGATAAAATCTATGCACTTCATGGTATTAAAATCTGATGATATCGAACCGTTATATTTCAACCCTGAATATTTTTTCGCAATCTCATCAATTTCATGGTAAATCTCCACAGATTGTTTACCATATTCAAGGTAAGCACTGGCCGTAGCTCTGGCATCGTTTTTAACGACATCATCTTTGTATACTAATGCCAGACAATGACTCAGCGCCCAGTTTTTTAAGAGTTCCGACTGTGAATATTGTGTGGTCAATGCTTCTTGTGCAAAGGATGGCTGCCATACCAGCATTCCACTTATGCTGAAAGTAACTAATATTAACCATTTCACGGCAGTATCCACAGAGTCCCAACTTCAGGAACAAATGGTCCATTATCTGGATCATTTAATAAGTGGCACTGATCTGAACAGATACTGCCATTCCATAATGTAACGTGTCCTCTGGCATTGCTCCAGCCATGCCCTTTTACTACGATAATTCCTTTCTTCCCTATAAAGTCACTCTGTTTCGGATTATTAACAATAAGATCAGGCTTGCCCATAGTATGAGTAAGATAATCAATCATATCATTCACGCGATAAATATAGAATTTATTATCGGCACCACTAACCTTTGCATACGGAGAGTTACGGGCTATTGGGAATCCTGTCGCATTCAAAACATAGCTCATTCGAATAGGGCAGGCATTTTGAAAATAACCACCAGTTATATTTTTCCCAACGTTTCCACCAATAATGCTACCCACATCAGCGACGGAATGATTCACCTTCCTAAAAGCTAACCACGCTTCATTGAATGAAGGTCTGTTCATTTTGCTTACCCTCTAAAAATTCTGTGTAGGTCATTAATTCTCAACACGTATCTTCATGGACGCCGCTTTCTTCTGATTGTCAGAATTCACCTTGTAAAACGCTTTCACGCTCAAGTCAGGCCGCTGCGATTAGGGGTCAGGTAGCGAATCGCTACTGCCGCATCCGGAAAGCAGGAGCAGTGCAAAAGGCATAGCTACCGCACATAACCACCGAGTGGGTTACGCCATTTATTCACTGTAAATTCCTTTAAAATCAAAATAATAAAACCAGCCAGACATAACATCTGGCCGGGAAAACAGCCGTTAAATTTCTTTGTTCGCCTTGAAGTCGTAGCCTGCGGTGATGGTGCCGCCGCTGCCGCCCTGCTGGTTCTGCACCACGTATTCCTGCTTCACGGTGCTGAAGGAGAGCTCCACCGTTTCACGGGAGGCGATTTCACCATCGTGGCTGCCGCTCGGGGAAACCACGGCGACAATCAGGTCGGTGAAGGTATACTTGAGGTACTCCAGCGGATTGCCGCCAGCCTTACGCATAACCAGAATGGCCTGCGGAATGTGCTTGCCGGAGGCGCAGTATTTGAACAGGTTCGGGCTGGCGCGGTCGATATAGTGATCAAAATCCAGGTTGGTGACGGAGACCTTACCGGAGCCGAGGCCGCTACCGGCGTGCATGGTGGATTCCTGATGAATATTCCAGCGCCAGCTCAGTACTTCAATTTCATTTTTGTGTTTGTCATCCATTGACTCGCCATCAATGCCGTCAATTTTCAAAAAAATGTCATAAGCCATTTTTATATCCTTATTAAGTTTTACTTAAAATAAACCTGATTTTATCTATATCTTTTTGTTTATAGATAAATCATTGCCGTACAGAATCCTTCTCCAATAACTTCAGGAGAACAGAGGACTGTATATTTTTCCGGTACCGATAATGTATTTAGTTATTTTATGAATTTGCATTATTTAATGCATATAAATAATGCTTCATAACTTCCGATAATAAAAACCATAACCTGTACTGAAATTTTCACGTCTCAAATCGCTAATTACAGATAAAAGATACAGACTGGTCTTCTGGCGATCCCTCAAAATTACGAGTCTTACAGCGAGTAGAAGAAGCAGGTATTGGTTGCGTCAACCATATCTGTTCATGACCATAAATACACGAAACCCAATAGCGATCGGTTTCTTTATCGCTACCACGTTCTGTTTCCCATACAGACCAATTTTCACCGTTTACTTTTTTAGTCTCTGGTTTGAGATCCATCAGGTTTTCAGGTTTACCCTGCGTTACCCCAATACTACTTAACCATAAACGCGACATATATCGGGGAGAAAGCTGCCACGCCGCTGGGACATCAGACTTCAGGCTCACAGCAGAAGACTGAGTATCAATAACAGCCGGGCAACTGACTTCCCAGGCTACAGCATATTGTGAAAAGAGCAGAACAATACCAGGTAACAGATGAAAAGTTGGGCTTATGGTCATAATATGTATTTCCTACTCAATGATATAAAAAGCTTCGGCATTGTTACTGGCATTCGGATATGTGTCATCATTACGTACCCCACCTTTACGAGACCGTGGGCGAGACGAAATTCTTTTCTTCATATCCCTCTTTATATTCTCTATCTTCTCTGTCTTCACTCGCTTAAACATTCATAAAATATATATCAGGCATTGCCCTGCTTCACTGACGGCAGTTTTGTCACCAGGCGCAGCGATCCCGTCAGCCCTTCAAGCTGGAAATGCGGACGCAGGAAGAATTTCGCATCGTAATAACCTGGATTGCCTTCGACCTCTTCCACCACTACTTCAGCGGCAGCCAGCGGACGACGGGCTTTAGTTTCTTGCGAGGAGTTCACCGGATCGGCGTCGACATAATTCATAATCCATTCATTTAGCCAGCGCTGCATATCCTCACGCTCTTTAAAGGAACCGATTTTGTCGCGGACGATACATTTGAGGAAGTGAGCGAAGCGCGAGCAGGCGAACAGGTACGGCAGACGGGCGGACAGGTTGGCGTTGGCCGTCGCGTCCGGATCGTAGTATTCCTGTGGTTTTTGCAGCGATTGTGCGCCGATAAAGGCGGCATAGTCTGAGTTTTTACGGTGGATCAACGGGATAAAACCGTTTTTCGCCAGTTCAGCCTCGCGGCGGTCAGAGATGGCGATTTCGGTCGGGCATTTCATGTCCACGCCGCCATCGTCAGTCGGGAAGGTATGGCAGGGAAGATTTTCCACCGCACCGCCTGATTCCACACCGCGAATCAACGTACACCAGCCGTAGTGTTTGAAGGAACGGTTGATGTTTACGCCCATCGCGTAGGCCGCGTTGCTCCAGACGTATTTGGTATGGTCAGAACCATCCGCATCTTCTTCAAAATCAAACTCGTCCACCGGGTTGGTTTTTGCGCCATACGGCAGGCGGGCAAGAAAACGCGGCATCGTCAGGCCAATATAACGGGAGTCTTCGCTAGCCCGCAGCGAGTTCCACGGCGCATATTCCAGGTTCTGGGTGACGATTTTGGTCAGGTCGCGGGGATTCGCCAGCTCCTGCCAGGAGTCCATTTGCAGTACCGAGGGGGAAGCCCCGGCAATAAACGGCGCATGGGCCGACGCGGCGACTTTGGCGATAGAGCCAAGCAGATCCACATCGGGCGGTGTATGGTCGAAGTAGTAATCCGCAATGATACAGCCATAAGGTTCGCCGCCTAACTGGCCGTATTCAGCTTCATACAGTTTCTTGAACATCGGGCTTTGATCCCAGGCGATGCCCTTGTAACGCTTCATGTTGCGCCGCAATTCATCTTTTGACAGATTCATGAAGCGAATTTTCAGCTTTTCGTCGGTCTCGGTGTTGTAAACCAGATGCTCCATACCGCGCCACGAGGATTCCAGCTTCTGCCAGTCGGGATGTTGCAGGATCAGTTTGATCTGTTCGGTCAGTTTAAAGTCGATCTGCGCAATAATAGCGCTGATGCTTTTATAGGCGTCATCGCTGACGGTGATCGTGTTCGCCAGCGCCTGTTGCGCCAGCGTCTGCACCGCGGCTTCCACGGCTTTTGCCGCCTGGGTAGTCTTGGGTCGGAAGGCCTGATTCAGCAACGCATCAAATTCACCGGATGCGGAGACGGTATCCTGAGCAACCGCGTCGGTTGCCTGCATATTACTGTTTGCCATGAAAATTCCTTAAAAATTCGACGTTATTCCGCTGATTCATTATCCGCTGACACACCTTGCTGGGTAGCGGCCGGTTTCGGCGCATTCGCCAGCGTTTTCAGCAGGGTCGGGTCCTGCAACAGTTTATTGACCAGATTTTCCGCCCCGGCCTTGCCATCCATGTAGGTCTGGAGGTTCGCCAGTTGAGTGCGGGCTTCCAGTAACTGGTTCAGGGCGTCCACCTTGCGGGCAATCTGTGCCGGCGAAAAGTCGTCCATATTTTCCAGCGTGATATCGACCATCAACTGACCTTCACCCGTCAGCGTATTCGGCACAGCGAACGCCACGCGCGGTGCAATGGCTTTCATGCGCTCATTGAAGTTATCAATATCAATATCGAGGAATTTGCGATCCGTCACCGGCGGCAGTTCTTCACGCGGTTTCCCGGCCAGATCGGCCAGCACCGCCATCACGAACGGCAGCTCGATTTTTTTCTCAGAGCCGTAAATCTCTACGTCATATTCAATCTGCACGCGCGGCGCGCGGTTGCGCGCGATGAATTTCTGCGCGCTATTGTTGATAGCCATAATCCTTCATTTCCTTTTTAGTCAACTGGTTGCCGCAAGGGGAGCGGTATACCGGTACAGTTTTTAAAATCGCACTACGGACACTTCGAACGGCCGGTTTCAGCAAACGATCTCAAAAACAATCTGCTCATCACCATTAACGCCGATATCAATTTGCCTGATAGCGGCTTTTTCCGTCATGGCCTGCAACCAGTAGCGCGACAGTTGCGGCAGGATGTGCTGTTCGATGTAGCCAATCAGCAACCGCGCGCCCGTTTCATGCATTGGACAGCACGCCACAATATGTGCGACCAGTTCCTCGCTATACGTCAGCGTCACGCCGTGCTGTTCACTCATCCGCGCCACCAGCCGGTCAAGGTGCAGATGGGCAATCACGCCACGCGACGTTTCGTCCAGCGGCAGGTAAGGGATCACCGTCACGCGGCCCAGAAATGCCGCCGGGAAATGCTTGCGTAATTCCGGCATTAGCGCCTCTTTAAGCCCCGTAGCGTCGGGCATTAAAGCCGGATCTTCACACATCTGGCTGATGAGGTCGGAACCCACGTTGGTGGTGAGTAATAGCGTGGTGTTTTTGAAATCGACATGTGTACCCTCACCGTCCTCCATCCCGCCCTTGTCAAACACCTGATAGAAGAGTTCGTGGACGTCATGGTGCGCTTTTTCGATCTCGTCGAGCAGCACTACACTCCAGGGGTGGCGACGCACTGCTTCCGTCAGCACACCACCCTCGCCATAGCCCACATAGCCGGGGGGCGCGCCTTTCAGCGTGGAAACGGTGTGAGCCTCCTGGAACTCGCTCATATTGATGGTTACCAGGTTCTGCTCACCGCCGTAGATAGCCTCCGCCAGCGCCAGCGCGGTTTCGGTTTTACCGACACCGGACGGCCCGGCCAGCATAAACACGCCCACCGGTTTGCGTGGATCGCCCAGTCCCGCTCTGGCGGTCTGAATACGTTCACCAATCTGCGCCAGCGCGCCGTCTTGCCCGGTAACGCGTTGCGCCAGTCGGGCAGGCAGTTCCAGCACCTGGCTGGCCTCATCTTTCACCATGCGCCCGGCAGGAATACCGGTCCAGTCGGCGACAATCGCCGCGACAACCGCCGCGCTGACTTCCGGGAACACCACCGGCGCGTCGCCCTGCCACTCCCTTAGCGCCGTTTCGGCCTGTTGCAGCGTCGTTTTGTCATCAGCATCAGACTCTGCGAGACGCAGTTCCTGCAACGTATGTACCAGTTCCAGCTCCCGCTGCCAGCGGGATTCGGATGCAGTCAGTTCATTGTTGAGCGAGAAAATTTGCGCCGTCAGCGCATCGCGCCGCTCATCTGACTGAATCCCCATTTTTTCCTGCTTCTGCAACAGCGACCGTTCCATTTCCGCCGCTTTTAGCTGTTGGCGCAGGAACTGTACGCTGGCAGGCGGCGTGTGCAGCGTCAGCGCCACGCGGGCCGCGGCGGTATCCAGCAGGCTGATGGCCTTATCCGGCAACTGCCGGGCGGGAATGTAGCGGTGAGAAAGCTGTACCGCCGCACGTACCGCCTCATCCAGAATCAGAACGTTATGGTGTTTTTCCAGCGTATCCACCAGACCACGCACCATTTCCATTGCGGGGATCTCTTCCGGTTCGGCAATCTGCAACACCTGAAAACGACGGGTCAGCGCCGGATCTTTCTCAATATGGCGCTTGTATTCGCTCCAGGTGGTGGCGCCGATAGTCCGCAGGGTGCCGCGCGCCAGCGCCGGTTTCAGCAGGTTAGCGGCATCGCCCGTGCCGGATGCGCCGCCCGCGCCCACCAGAGTGTGAACTTCATCGACAAACAGAATAACCGGCTGCGGCGAGCGCCCGGCCTCTTCCAGTAACCCTTTCAGACGCGATTCAAACTCGCCTTTCATGCTGGCTCCGGCCAACAGAGCGCCAACGTCCAGCGCCAGCAGCCGTACTTCCCGCAGCGCGGGCGGCACTTCCCCCTGCGCAATCGCGAGGGCAAAACCTTCGACGACCGCCGTCTTTCCGACGCCCGCCTCACCAGTCAGTAGTGGATTATTCTGGCGACGGCGCAGCAGAATATCCGTCATGGTGCGGATTTCATGCTCACGCCCCGTCACCGGGTCGATTTTGCCGTCGCGCGCCAGTGCCGTCATGTCCTGACAGTATTTTGCCAGCGCGGATTTACCGTCCTGCCCGCCGTTGGGAATCGCCTGACTGCTTTCACCGGGAATGGCTGATGCCAGACCGGAGCCGTCGTAAGGGCGCTCCTGCGCTTCCGGCGATGTTTCGATCAACGAGGGCAGTATTTCCGTCAGTTCATCAACCGGAAGCGTGGCCAGCGGCGCGCAGATACTGCTCAGTACCCGACGCAGTTCTGGCGTGGTCAACAAGGCCAGCAGCAACCAGCCGCTGCGAATTTTGTTATCGCCGTAACGGACGCTCGCCAGCATCCAGGCCTTTTCAACGCTGAGATCGATATGGTGAGAAAAATCACTAATGGCGCTGGCCCCGGCGGGCAGCATATCCAGTTGCCGGAGTAACGCTTTCTCCACATCAGAAAGAGGGATCTGGTAATGCCGAAGAACGTGGAGAATATCGTTATCGGGCTGCTGTGTTAACTGGTGCAGCCAGTGAGTCAGCTCAACCCAGGGATTAGAACGTAGTTTGCAAAATGCCGTTGCCGATTCCAGCGACCGGAATAGTGGGCCGGCCAGTTTTCCATATAACGCACTGCGTGAAACAGGAGTTTCCATGTGTTATGCCTTGTGACATAAAAATTCATAAAAATAATGCATCAATGCATATAAATATATAAACAATTCTTTATTGATAGCCTCGAAAAAATATCGAAACAAAACAATGATACAGATCAGGGACTAATTAGCAACCAAGCCGTTAATATTAAATAATCAATGAACAGCAAGATAAAAATCGCAATTGCAGAATTAAAAGAAACAATATTTCAAAAAAGACATCTATGCATACAACAATGCATTCACGACGAAAATAATAAAAAGGGTGTCATCAATAATGACCCCCTATAAATTTAGTTAAAATTATTTATGAATTAAAACTCCCTAAACGTTTCCTCCAGAAAAATAAATACATTTAAGGGACATAATGAAACAAGACATGTGGGAATTACGGAAAATACAGTCGCAGGGTATAACGGATAACGCACAGTATCCCGCAGGGACATACATCGTATTTACTGCCGCCGCCCCCTACATTCCGCTTTTTGAGCAACATGGGAAAGACGATATCGCGCTCAGTCTTGTTCGCCACGAAGAGGCGTGGTGGATTGTTAATCACTCGGATGAACTGTGCTGTGCCGTCAATGAGCAGGTGATGGAACCTCATCACCGTATGCGGCTGAATGATGGAGATACGATTGAATGGGGTCTGTCATCCTGGTGCCTTGCCCGCACCAATGATGAGTCCCGTCCCGATGTTTCGTTTCCTCAGTTGGTTCAGTCATCTGAATCCGTTGCTGAGTACCTGGATCTGGACTGGTTTAAACAACAACAGCTCAATCCGCAGAACCCGTTCGATATTATTCCCGTCCGGGAAACCGCATCCTCTTACACCGGCCATGAAGCGGATAGCACGCTACACCAGCTTTACCAGGAATATCAGCAGGCATTGCGGCCCTCCGGGCAGGAAAAGCCCCTCCGTGCTAAACCGTTTCCCCGAAATGAAGACGCTGTCACCCAGGATTTGACGTCGTTATACGATAAAAAGGGCGACACCGACACGTTACAGGATATGGTGGCAGGCGCGCCCGGTATTGATGCCATTCTGGATACGCTGGACACGACCGGTGAGGGTGAAATGCACTGGCTGGCGATGGAATCAATGCCCGATATCCTACAACTGCTCTCGCCGGAAATGGGGGGGAAAATCGCACATAGCGAGATACTGCCCGATCTGACCCGCCGCGAGCATCGTATTATTGGCATCGACAGCCACTACCGAATCACTCCGACACAGAAAAATGGAAATACCGCCCATGAAAAAAACTGACACGCTTCCTGCTACCCTGTCCGCGCTGATACAGGAATACTCTATTGCGGAGGGGATTCAGATGGCGGAGCAGCAGGTTCGGGAAAATCCGGCGAAAGCGCTCTGCCGCCACAGCCTGTTTCAGTTGCTGTGTGTGGCCGGAGACTGGTCGCGGGCGCTACACCAGCTTCAGCTATGCGCCAGGATGGAGGCCAATTATACCCAGGAGGCCCGGCTGTACCGGGAGCTGGTTCGCTGCGAAATGTTCCGCCACACCGTTTTTCAGGGTGAACAACGACCCGGTTTTCTTCTGCCGCAGCCCGTTTGGGTGGAGTCACTGCTGGCGGCACTCGCCTGTCATGACGATACCGGTGAGATTGATAAACACCGTAATACCGCACTGGAAGCCATAACAGACACGGGCGGGCAGTGGAACGGCGGCGCATTTGACTGGGCGAGCGACAGCGATTCCCGCCTTGGCCCGGTACTTGAGCTGGTCACCGGCGGCGTGTATATCTGGCTGCCGTTTTCGCAAATACGCTCGCTGGAATCGCCGCAACCGACGCGCCTGACCGATCTGCTGTGGAAACCCGTTAATATCACCCTGATGAATGGCGATACGCACGGCGCCTGGCTCTTTACCCGTTACAGCGGTTCGGAAAGTGCATCTGACGCCCTGCGTCTGTGCCGGGAAACCGCCTGGCAGGATGGCCCCGGCGAAACCACCGTGCGGGCGCAGGGGCAGAAAGTGTGGCTGACCAGCCACGGCGATATCAGCCTGCTGGACATGGCCCATTGTACCTTTCATGCTCAGGAAAACGATGGCGCATGAGCACGTCTCGTTTTACACCCGCTAACCACCTGCTGCCCACCCTATTTGATCGGCTGTGTGACAATGCTCCGTATCAGAAAATTGACCGGGATATCAGCGTCACGCCGGTACAACTGAAGGAGATCATTCGCCGGGATCTCTCCTTTTTGCTCAATACCATTAGCCACGAGGGTGACATCGACGCCCGGCGCTATCCGCAGGCGGCGGCGTCAGTGCTCAACTATGGCCTGCCGCCGCTGGCGGGCAGCTTTATGTATGAGCATAAGTGGGACGATATCAGCGAGGCGATCCGGCGCGCCATTATCCGTTTCGAACCCCGACTGAACGCCGCCACACTCAGGGTCACGCCATTGCTCGATAAAACCCGGCAGGGTAGCTATAACACGCTACAGTTTGAAATTCGCGGACAAATTCTGACGCAGCCGTATCCCACGGAGTTTCTGGTACGCAGCGCGCTGGATATGGAGCTGAGCCGCATTACGTTCTTTTAATACAGGGCATTATTCATGGATCCACGGCTACTGGAGTATTACAACCGCGAACTGAGCTACCTGCGGGAGACCGGTGCTGAGTTCGCCACCCTCCATCCCAAAATTGCCGCCCGACTGGGGATGCAGGGAACCGATATTGCCGACCCGTATGTGGAACGCATGATCGAGGCGTTCAGCTTTCTGAGCGCCCGCACTCAGCTAAAAATTGACGCCGAGTTTCCCCGCTTCACACAGCGGTTACTGGAAGTCGTCAGCCCCAATTACGTCACCCCCACGCCATCGATAGCAGTGGTAAAGCTGTATCCCGATACGCAGGAAGGCGACCTGGCGAAAGGGGTCACCGTGCCGCGCGATACCGCGTTCGTTTCCCCCATCCCGGAAGGCGAAAATACCGCCTGCCAGTTTCGCAGCAGCCAGGACGTCACGCTGTGGCCGCTGTCCATCGAGGAGGTACGCCTGACCGCCGCGCCGCCGGATATGCCCGCCCTGCACCGTTATCTGCCGCCTAATATTCATGTCGCCGGGGCATTGCGCATCACCCTGCGAACCTTCGGGGAACTGACTTTCAGCGAGCTGGCCGGTCCGGCACGGCTGCCCTTTTACCTCTGCGGCGAAGAACGCATTGCGTCACACCTGTTTGAGCTGCTGCATACCAGCGCCGTCGCCACACTGGCCGGTGAACCCGGTCACTTTGACGGCGAACTGAATGTGAATCTTCAACACCCGGTGGCGCACGAAGGGCTGGAGCCAGGGCAGGGGCTGCTGCCGCTCGCCTGGAACGTGTTTCACGGCCATAATCTGCTGCATGAATTTTTCGCCTGTCCGGAGCGGTTTTACTTCTTCACCCCGACCGGATTGTCTGCCGGGTTACAAAAGGTGCAGGGCAATGTGGCGGAAATTGTCATACTGCTTAACCGCCTGCCGCCGGACTGGCTGATTCATCAGACGGACGCTGCACAGTTCAGCCTGTTCTGTACGCCGGTGATCAACCTGTTTCCTCGCACCACCACCCGGATTGAAGTTACTCACAGCGTGACGGAACAGCATCTGGTGGTGGATCGTACCCGTCCGCTGGATTACGAGGTGTTTTCTGTTCAGGAAGTCGAAGGCCTGGAAGCGGAAACCACACGGAAGATGATTTTTCGTCCGCTGTATCACACCCGTAATAATGACGAAGGCAACCACGGGCGTTATTTTTCACTGCGTCGTGAGCCGCGCCGCTCGTCAGAAAACGCCCGCCGCTATGGCACCCGAACCCCTTATACCGGCTCGGAAGTCTTCCTGTCGCTGGTTGATCAGCATGAAGCGCCCTACCCGGAAAATCTGCGCCATATCACCGTCACGGCAATGGTGACTAACCGCGATCTGCCCTGCCTTATTCCACGTAATGGCCGGGATGATCTGACCGTAGATGCGGCGATTCCGGTGGCGGGCGTGGGTCTTATCAGACCGCCGCGCCCGCCGCAGCCGCCGCTGGCTGAACGCGAAATGGCCTGGCGGCTGATCCGGCAGTTGTCGTTTAATTATCTGCCGCTGGCCGATCTGGATCACCGCACCGGCGGCCAGGCGCTGCGCGATCTGCTGAACCTGTTTATCACGGCTCACGACAGCCCGCAGTCGCGCCAGGTGCGCAGCCTGATTGGCTGCAAAACCACCCCGGTGACCCGCCGCCTGCCCGGCTCCGGCCTGTTAGTCTATGGCCGGGGTGTCAGTTGCGAACTGACCGTGGACGAAGAGGGATTTTCCGGTATCAGTCCTTACCTGTTCGGTCTGGTGCTGGAACACTATATTGCCCGCCATGTTTCCATTAATACCTTCTCGCAGATGACGCTGCACTCGATGCAACGCGGGCATGTCATGACCTGGCCGGTCAGAACCGGGCAACGGGGGAGCGTATGACCGGCGCTCTCGACCAGGCGCAGAAAACCCCCTGGCGTTACGGATTCCTGAACCTGATGCGGCGCGTGGATGCCCAGCTCTGTGATACTCCGGCAGGCAGTATCTGGCAGCCACGGATGGAAAAATTCCGTCTGGGACAGACGCCGACGATGACCTTTGCGCCACGGGAAATCGCCCAGGTCAGCTGGCAGGATGGACGCCTGCACCTGAGCCTGTACAGCCTCGGACTATGGGGGCCAAACGGCCCGTTGCCGCTGCACTATACCGAGCTGGCACTGAACCGCTCAGAGAGTCGTCACGATCCGACGCTGGTTCATTTTTCCAATATTTTTCACCACCGCTGGCTGACGCAGTTCTGGCAGGCATGGCGCAGCGCCCAGTCCGCCGGTGGCGGGCTGGACAAACCGGAACACGACCGTTTTGCGTTTTATATCGCCAGTCTCAGCGGGCAGGATCTACGGGAAAGCGCCGAAAGCCCGCTGTCAGATCATGTTCGCCTGGCTGCCTCCGCCCATCTGGTACGCGAATCGCGCAATCCTGACGGGCTGGCCGCCACGCTGGCACACTATTTCAGCGTACCTTTTGCGGTGAAAGAGTTCGCCCTGCACTGGATAACGGTGGCGGATGATGAAATCACCCGTCTGGGCACGCCTGTGCAGTCCTCGGTGCTGGGCAACGGGGCGCTTATCGGCCAGGCCGTACCGGATATGCAGTACAAATTCCGGCTAATTATCGGCCCGCTCACGCTGGAGGATTACCTGCGTTTTCTGCCCGGCGGCAACAATCTGCCCGTGCTGACAGAACTGGTGCGTACGTTCATTGGTTTTGAATATTGCTGGGAAATTGAGCTGCAGTTGAAGCCTCATGCCGCACCGCCTGCGGTGATCGGCGGCGCGCAGCGGCTTGGCTGGACGGCCTGGGCAGGTAAAGCCATGCATGACCGTCCGGTGACAGGCATGATTTTTGAACCTGAACACGGCTTAACCCACTGAGAGTAATGATATGGACATGTCCCTGACTAAACCGGTAAGCGCGGAACAACCCTGCGGCCCCGATCCGGAGTACGATCCGGAGTACCTGCTGCTGTTCAGCCGCGCCGCCCCCCAGGCGGAGGCGCAATATGGTGATTTTGTCAGTACGCCGGAAGCCGTGAACTGGCCGGAAATTGAGCGTGATGCGCGCCGTCTGCTCACGCGCAGTAAGGATATCCGGGTGTTGATCCTGCTGCTGCGCAGTCGCATCCAGCAGGCTGGCGCACAGGGACTGGCGGAAATGCTCACGCAACTGGCAGAACTGAGCGTAATCTGGTCTGATGCACTCCATCCACAGCTGCTTACCGGCGAAGGCGCATCCGCAGAATCTATTGAAGATGCGGCGCTGGCGCGCAGTAATGCCCTGGCGGCGCTGCTGGATCACGAAGGCGTGATGGCAGACATTCGCGGTATCACGCTGTCAAACAGTGCCGCCCTGGGCCTGCAGGTACGGGATGTGGAGCGAGCGTTATCCGCCCCTCGCCCGGCTGATGCGCTGGCCCCCGAATCCGTCCGCCAGCAACTGGCCGACCTCGAAGCCCGTGGGGCATTATCGCTGGCAGCGTTTCGCGAAGCGCAGGAAAGCGCAGAACGCCTGCAAGTGTGGGCGCGTGAGACATTAGGCGATCTGGCTCCAGATTTTTCACGCCTGCGGCAGTTGTTAGCGCTGCTGCCTGACGTGGTACAGACAACCACACCGGAAATCCCTCCGTCGCCAGCGCCAGTGCCAGACCCCGCAGGCACGGTTATGGATAATGCCGTTCCGGCACGGGCAGAGGATGTGCCGCCTGTCAACGCGCCACCCGGTATATCCCTCCCACACAATGCTGAACCGGGGCCAATTCGCGATCGTAATGATGCGCTGGAGCGCCTGCGGTGCATTCGTCGCTGGTTTGAGAGCAGTGAACCCAGCAGCCCAACCATCCCACTGTTACGCCAGGCTGAAAGACTGGTGGGAAAACGGTTCTCGGAGGTGATCAATGAGATCCCGGTGGAGTTGCTGGAGAAGTGGGATGCCCTGGAGTGATGATGCGCATGTCTGGCGGTTCTCCGTGATTATCTGAGTGACATCAACATTACGCAGTCTGCTTCTGCGCTGAACATGTCCCGATCCCGGTTAAGCACCGCCATGAGGCCGCGCCTTAAATGTCAGTGGGACAAAATAACCATGACAGTGAAAGAAGTGGCGGTAATATCCTGTTCGTCATCCAGGCGTAGGCCCATTTGCGTCAGATTCCACGATAGGCGGTGGCACTGCTGAAGACGAAAAAAAACCGCATCCCTTTTACAGTGATACGGTTTTTTTTACTTCACAGGATGTATAAAAACACCCTGAGATTTGTATCTGGCGGAACGGACGGGACTCGAACCCGCGACCCCCTGCGTGACAGGCAGGTATTCTAACCAACTGAACTACCGCTCCGTGATGTTCCCGCTGGGAACGAGGCGAATATTACGGTTTGCGGTGTCGCCCGTCAACGCTTTTTCTCACCTTTTGAATCAGTTGCTGCAAAAATCGCCCGAAGGATGATTTTTATAGCCTAAAAAGGAATAAATTACGCCCGCCAAAGGCAACTTCCGCCCTTTTTCTGCACCAGATCAAGCCGCGATTCATGCGCAGCCAGCTCTTCCTCAGAGGCAAAAACGACCCGTAACCGGCTGGCCTGGCGAACGATTCGCTGAATGGTCGCTTCACCTTGCTGCCGTTGCGTCTCTCCTTCCATCGCAAACGTCATGGACGTTTGTCCGCCCGTCATCGCCAGATACACTTCGGCAAGGATCTGGGCATCGAGCAATGCGCCGTGCAAAGTACGTTTGCTATTATCTATCTCATAACGCGAACACAGCGCATCAAGGCTGTTACGCTTGCCGGGGAACATTTTCCGCGCCAACGCCAGGCTATCGGTAACTTTGCAGAAAGTATTGGTTTTAGGAATATCGCGTTTAAGCAGACCAAACTCATAATCCATAAAGCCGATATCGAACGATGCGTTATGGATGACCAGCTCCGCGCCGCGGATATAATCGAGAAACTCATCGACCACATCAGCAAAAACCGGCTTATCCAGCAGAAACTCATCGGCAATACCGTGTACGCCAAACGCTTCCGGATCCACCAGCCGATCCGGCTTCAGGTAAACATGAAAATTGTTGCCGGTCAGACGACGGTTTATCACCTCAACCGCACCGATCTCAATAATCTTGTGACCTTCATAGTGCGCGCCTATCTGGTTCATACCGGTGGTTTCGGTATCGAGGACAATCTGTCGTGTAATTGCAGTGCTCATATCGGTCATTTATGTCAGACTTGCGTTTTGTTATCGATTTCAATTACAGGAAGTCTACCAGAGATGCTTAAACAGGTAGAAATTTTCACCGATGGCTCTTGCCTGGGGAATCCAGGGCCTGGCGGTTATGGCGCTATCTTACGCTATCGCGGTCATGAAAAAACGTTTAGTGAAGGTTACACGCTGACCACCAATAACCGTATGGAACTGATGGCGGCGATCGTCGCGCTTGAAGCGTTAAAAGAACATTGCGAAGTGACATTGAGCACCGACAGCCAATATGTGCGGCAAGGAATTACCCAATGGATTCATAACTGGAAGAAACGCGGCTGGAAAACAGCGGAAAAGAAACCCGTAAAAAATGTCGATCTCTGGAAACGTCTCGATGCTGCGTTAGGCCAGCATCAGATCAAATGGGTATGGGTCAAAGGCCATGCAGGCCATCCCGAAAACGAGCGTTGTGATGAACTGGCGCGCGCCGCGGCAATGAATCCCACGCAGGAAGATAGTGGCTACCAGGCGGAAGGTTAGCCATCCGGTTTGCGATATTGCCGGGTGGCGCCAACGGTCTGGCGGATAGGGGTTTTACTTTTATTATGTCGCAGCGGATTAAGCGTAAGCGGGATGGTCCGCTTACGGGCCACAATAAGCTGTAAACAGCCCAGCGCCGGGATATGCGTATTTAAAAGCCGCCCTCCCTGCTTTTTCCAGGGTAAGACATGAAAACGGCTATAATGTAGCACTTCAAAATTGAGTAAAGACAGCCAGTCCAGTTGCCGCATAAGGGTAAACATCCGACTATTATAGGGCGGTGTTTTACGTAAAACGGGTACCAGTTTACGTAACCCCATCAAACTCAGCGGGTTAAATCCACTGATGACCAGCCAACCGTCATCAATCAATACGCGGTCGGCTTCCCGCAATAAACGGTGCGGATCGGTACACCACGGCAAAGTATGCGCCAGCAGACAAACATCGACGGATTTATCTGCAAAAGGAAGGTGTAGCGGATCGGCCAGAACCTGCATCGGCGACCCCTGCGACGAAACATTCACTTGATGGGAGACCGCGCACGCTTCGGAATTGATTTCTGCGCTTAAATTACCGATTTTAAGCAAATGGAAACCATACATTTTTGCAAACCACGGATTTAGCTGCTGTTCCAGCGCCTCACGGTAGTAATTGCCCCAGGGCAACTCACCCCAACATCCGGGCGCAACGACAGTTTGAGAGAGCCTTGCCGGTTTCATCGCAACCTTCCGCTAATTATTTGAGAGGTAATATATGAATCTTAACAGTATTCCCGCGTTTCAGGACAATTACATCTGGGTGCTGACCAATGATGAAGGCCGCTGTGCGATTGTTGATCCCGGCGAAGCGGCACCCGTCTTAAAGGCCATTGCTGAACATAAGTGGATGCCGGAGGCGATTTTTCTGACGCATCACCATCACGACCATGTTGGCGGAGTCAAAGAGCTGTTGCAACACTTCCCGCAAATGACGGTTTATGGACCGGCGGAAACGCAAGACAAGGGAGCAACCCATCTTGTTGGCGATGGCGATACTATTCGCGTTTTAGGCGAGAAATTTACTCTTTTTGCCACGCCGGGCCACACGTTAGGACACGTCTGTTACTTTAGCCATCCTTACTTATTCTGCGGCGACACGCTGTTCTCTGGCGGCTGTGGTCGACTGTTTGAAGGCACGCCATCACAGATGTATCAGTCACTTATGAAAATTAACTCTCTGCCTGACGACACGCTCATTTGCTGCGCTCACGAATACACTTTAGCTAACATTAAGTTCGCATTGAGCATACTTCCGCACGATTCGTTCATAAATGAATATTATCGTAAAGTTAAAGAGTTACGTGTAAAAAAACAAATGACATTACCCGTTATTCTTAAAAATGAGCGTAAGATTAATCTTTTTTTAAGAACTGAAGATATTGATTTAATTAACGAAATCAACAAAGAAACAATATTGCAACAACCAGAAGCGCGTTTTGCATGGTTAAGGTCAAAGAAAGACACGTTCTGATAATTCTTACTTGTCATTCGCTAACTTCGCCGTTATGATCGGTCGTCTTTTAAGCAACTATTGACACACACATGAAGGCAAAAGCGATATTACTCGCCTCTGTCCTGCTTGTGGGGTGCCAGACGTCTCAGAACACTGGCAACGTCCAACAGCACGCACAGAGCCTTTCTGCAGCTGGTCAAGGGGAAGCAGGAAAGTTTACGAGTCAGGCACGATGGATGGACGACGGAACGTCTATCGCGCCAGATCAGGACTTGTGGGCTTTCATTGGCGACGAGCTAAAGATGGGAATTCCGGAAAACAGCCGGATTCGCGAACAGAAACAGAAGTATTTACGCAATAAGAGCTATCTCCACGATGTAACTTTACGGGCAGAGCCGTATATGTACTGGATAGCGGGGCAGGTTAAGAAACGTAACATGCCTATGGAGCTAGTACTACTACCCATAGTGGAGAGCGCTTTTGATCCTCACGCAACGTCTGGCGCCAATGCCGCAGGCATCTGGCAGATCATACCGAGCACAGGGCGCAATTATGGTTTAAAGCAGACCCGTAATTATGACGCGCGTCGCGATGTTGTAGCCTCTACGACCGCCGCGTTAGACATGATGCAGCGTCTGAACAAAATGTTTGACGGCGACTGGCTGTTAACCGTTGCAGCGTATAACAGCGGCGAAGGCCGTGTTATGCGGGCAATTAAAGCAAACAAAGCGCGTGGAAAACCGACGGATTTCTGGTCGCTTTCTTTGCCCAGAGAAACGAAACTCTACGTACCTAAGATGCTGGCATTGAGTGAAATTCTCAAAAACAGCAAACGCTACGGCGTACGTCTGCCAACAACAGATGAAAGCCGAGCGCTGGCACGAGTTCGTTTAAACAGTCCAGTTGAAATGGCCCAGGTTGCGGATATGGCGGGCATGTCTATCAGCAAGCTGAAGACGTTTAATGCCGGTGTAAAAGGGTCTACCTTAGGCGTAAGCGGTCCGCAATATGTTATGGTGCCCAAAAAGCATGCCGAGCAGTTGCGTGAGTCGCTGGCTTCCGGTGAGATTGACGCCGTTCAGTCCCAACTGATCGCCGACAATACGCCGTTGAATAGCCGTAGCTATAAGGTGCGCTCTGGCGATACGCTTTCCGGTATTGCTTCGCGGCTTGGCGTAAGCACGAAGGACTTGCAGCAGTGGAACAACCTGCGTGGTTCGCGCCTGAAAATCGGGCAAAGCCTGACCGTGGGCGCTGGCAGCAGCGCGCAACGACTGGCAAACAATAGCGATAGCATTACCTATCGTGTCCGTAAAGGCGATTCGCTTTCCAGTATAGCCAGACGTCACGGGGTGAATATCAAAGATGTGATGCGCTGGAACCATGATACGGATAATCTACAACCGGGCGATCAGCTTACGTTGTTTGTGAAGGACAATAGCACGCCAGACTCCTGATATTGTCCGACGAAAAAGCCAAAAGGCGCCGCTTCCCCCGGCGCCTTTTAAATTGCTATACCGCTTTATGCGCTTCCAGCATGATAGTATCGCTGCTAAACGAGCCGTCATCCTGCAACTCAAAATAACGCTTCACCTCTACCGGGGCGCTCGCCTGATATAATCGAATCGCCTCAACCAACGGCGCTGGCGTACGCATCCGCGTTACCCATGAGCGAAACTCCAGCGATAAACGATCGGTTATCACGGTATTCGTTACCAGCATCGCGTTATTGACCATCGTCAGCCATTCGCCACTGGAATAGTTACGGACATGCGACGTGTCGCGTAACGCCTCCACCGTTTGCAGCCAGATATCGCGTACAGGATGTCCAGGCGACATGACATCCATGATAATCAGCACGCCGCCGGGTTTTAATACACGATAAACCTCACGCAATGCCTGACCAACGTCGTGCCAGTGATGCGCGGAATAGCGGCTAATCACCACCTCAAACGATGCATCTTCAAAGGGCAGTTTTTCGGCATAGCCTTGGCGGAGAGTAATATTACTTAAATGTCTTTCTTCCGCCGCTCCAGCGACAACCTCAAGCATGCTGGCGGATAAATCGTATGCCACGACCGAGTTGGCATGTTGCGCAGCGACAAAACTCGCGTGTCCAGCTCCACATCCCATATCCAGTACGTTCGCGTGGGAAAAATCAGACAGCCTTTGCGCCAGCCGCGCTAAGTCACGACCCGATGCGTGAACGGCGCTATGTAAATAGGCGTTCGCCTGTGAACCAAACTGCTTTTCAACATTGTCATGATGGGAATGCGTTGTCATGGTAGTGCCCTTCTGTTATGAGAAAAATAGAGGGCAGCACCCGAAGAGGCCTGCCCCACGGCAGACCTGACGCACCTTTATTGCTCAGGTTTGCCGGGACTGAATTCAACGAGTAGCGGATTGTGATCGGAAGCGCGCGTCACCAGTACGGAGGCTTCATTCACGTTTAACCCACGATAAAAAACAAAATCCAGCGGTCGTCCAAACGCACGACGGCGCTGATCGTCAGTGAAACGCACCTGGCGCAGCGACATCTCACGTGCAAAGCGGTACAACGCATTCATACGTGGGCGGCTCCAGGCATTAAAATCACCCGCCATAATGACAGGGCCGCTATGGTGCGCAATCTGGTCGCCGATCGGAAGTAACTGCTTACTGTATACGTCCACGCCCAGACTAAAATTTACCGCATGAACATTTACTACCATTAATAAACGGGTATCCGGCAAGGGATATACCGTCACCAGGGCTGATTTCGCCAAACGTAAAATCGGTTCTCTTTCCCGTAAAGGGCAGCAGTAAACAGGATGGGCGGCAGAAAGCGTCATGACGCCAGACGGATGCTGAGGTAGTACAAAAGCGGGAACCTGGTCGGCGGCAAGATAGTTAGCGGTGGCAAACTGTACCAGTTCAGGCGTCGTCTGTGCCTCCTGCAACAGGACCAGATGCGCATCTTTGCCGTAGTTCTTCAGCACCGATAACCATTCGGCTCGCTGCTGCTTGAATATATTCCACACGAGGATACGGATCCGCTCTTCACTGCTTAGCGGTTCCCCGGCGAGCAATGCCTGGCCAATGCTCGCAAACGACCCTGGCGGCAAAATCCGCTCGGCGGGCTGTCCGGCAACATAGCGCATCGCATAGGTGTTTTTTCGCACTTTTGACTTTCAAACCTCTGTAACGTCAACCAGTCCTCAACCGGACTGGTTCTTCTGTTATAGGGATTTTAGCACTCACTTTCAACGAACAATTGAAGTTTGTTTTGTAAGTAGGCGCTTACATCAATAATTTACTCCAGAGCAATGCGTACAGGTTTATCAAGACGTCCGCTGACACCCATCAGCAGGAAAGCCACCAGAACAATGAGGGCGCCAATCCACGGCGTCTGCGCCAAACCGTAATGCTCCACCGTTTGCCCGCCAATCACGGAGCCCAGCGCAATACCAATGTTAAACGCCGCAATGTTCAGACCTGACGCCACATCTACCGCATTAGGCGTGAATTGTTCCGCTTTCTGTACCACGTAGACCTGCAACCCCGGTACGTTACCGAAGGCAAAGATCCCCATCACCAGAATGGTAGCCAGCGCGGCATACTGCGTGGAAGCCGTCACCTGGAAGACCATCAGCAGAACAAACAGCGCGGCGAAAATGAATTTCAGAGCCGGCACGGCACCATGCTTATCCGCCAGTTTACCGCCCCAGATATTGCCGATAGCCACAGATACGCCATAACCCAGCAAGATCCAGCTCACTGCTGCCGGGGAGAATCCAGCCAGATCCTGCATCATCGGCGCCAGGAAGGTGAATGCCGTGAATACACCGCCGTAGCCCAGCGCCGTAACGGCGTAAATCAGCAACAGACGAGGATGGGTCAGCACTTTCACCTGGTCACGAATGCTGGCGGCAGCCCGACCGGGGATGTTGGCCGGGATCAGCAGTTGACTGCTCATCAGCGCAATCACTCCTAACAGTGATACAGCAAGAAAAGTCTCTCGCCAGCCAAAGTGCTGACCGATAAACGTACCCAGCGGTACGCCGGTTACCAGCGCCACCGTTAAGCCGCCAAACATAATGGCGATGGCGGAAGCCGCTTTCTCTTTCGGCACCAGACTTGTCGCGATGGTAGAGCCAATTGAGAAGAACACACCGTGCGCCAGCCCCGTCAGCAGACGGGCGACGATTAATGTCATATAGCCCGGTGCCTGCCATGCCAGCAAATTTCCGGCCGTAAACAAGACCATCAGCGCGACCAGTAACTGTTTACGCGGCAGGCGTCCGGTCAGAGCAGTCAGCACCGGCGCGCCAATAGCCACGCCCAGCGCATAGATTGAAACCAACATTCCGGCGGAAGGTAACGAGATCGCCAGTTGTTGTGCAATGGTCGGCACCAGGCCGACAATCACAAACTCAGTCGTGCCAATAGCGAAGGCACTTATTGTCAGTGCAAATAAAGCGAGAGGCATAAATAACTCCATAACATCAGTAATCAGATGACACGCAGTATGCCTGGATGTTTTAATGACAAAAATATTCAAAATATCAATTTAATTTTGCTTCAGGTGCAAAAATGAAAGCAACCTCCGAAGAACTTGCAATTTTTGTCGCTGTCGTGGAAAGCGGCAGCTTCAGCCGGGCGGCAGAGCAGCTTGGACAGGCCAATTCCGCTGTCAGCCGGGCAGTTAAAAAGCTGGAGATGAAGCTCGGCGTCAGTCTGCTTAATCGTACGACCCGACAGCTGAGCCTGACTGAAGAAGGAGAGCGATACTTCAGGCGCGTGCAGCAGATACTGCAAGAAATGGCCGCCGCAGAAACGGAAATCATGGAGTCGCGTAATACCCCGCGCGGCTTACTGCGTATTGATGCGGCAACGCCGGTAATGCTGCATTTCCTGATGCCGCTGATTAAACCTTTTCGTGAACGGTATCCGGAAATAACGTTGTCTCTTGTCTCCTCAGAAACGTTCATCAATCTTATTGAACGAAAAGTGGATGTTGCGATACGCGCAGGCACGTTGACAGATTCAAGTCTGCGCGCGCGTCCGTTATTTACCAGTTATCGTAAGATTATCGCCTCACCGGATTATATTGCCCGTTTTGGCAAGCCAGAGACCGTTGAAGAGTTAAAACGGCATCTGTGCCTGGGGTTCTCTGAACCCATCTCGCTCAATACCTGGCCAATAGCCTGTAGCGATGGGCAGCTCCATGAGATCGAATGTGGGATTTCTTCCAACAGCGGAGAAACGTTAAAACAACTTTGCCTGAACGGTAACGGCATTGCATGTCTTTCAGATTATATGATTGATAAAGAGATCGCGCGGGGAGAACTGGTGGAACTGCTGGCCGATAAACGTCTGCCGGTAGAAATGCCTTTCAGCGCCGTTTACTACAGCGATCGCGCCGTCAGCACACGCATTCGGGCATTTATCGACTTTTTGAGCGAATATATAAGAACAGCCCCCGCAGGAGCTGTGAAAGAGGGGTAAAGGTACAAAGGATCGGGTAATTAATCCCAGGCAGGAGCCAGTCCTTCCGGGCTAACCAGGCGGTCGTTGCAGTCCAGTGCCGCGATCGCTGCTCTATCTTCGGCATCCAGATGCAGGTCCAGTGCCAGCAGGTTGCTTGCCAGGTTTTCACGCCTGGTGGATGAAGGGATCACGGAGTAACCTTCACCCATAGCCCATGCCAGAATAACCTGCGCCGGGGTCGCATTATGTTTAGCCGCAATGCGCGCAATCACTTCATCTTTCAGCGCTTTACCGTATGCCAGCGTCATGTAAGAGGTGATATGGATACCGTGCGCTTTCGCCCAGTCAACCACCTTACGATTCTGCAGATACGGAGATAGCTCAATCTGGTTGGTGGCGATATGGTCTGCGCCCACCGCGGCAATAGCCTTTTTCATCAACGGAATGGTGAAGTTTGAAATGCCAATTTCGCGAGTCAGCCCTTGTTTTTTAGCTTCCAGCAATGCCTGCATAAATTCTTCGACAGACACAGCATCACCCGGAGATGGCCAGTGGATCAGCGTCAGATCGACATAATCGGTACGCAGTTTTTTCAGGCTCTCTTTCAGGCTTGGGATTAGTTTGTCTTTGCTAAGGTTTTCAATCCAGATCTTGGTGGTGATGTACAGCTCATTACGTGGTACACCGCTTTCAGCAATCGCCTGTCCAACAGCCGCTTCATTATCATAGATCTGTGCAGTGTCGACAGCACGGTAGCCCAGTTCAAGCGCCGTTTTAACAGAAGCGATAACCACGTCGTCTTTCAGGCGAAAAGTACCTAAACCGAATGCAGGGATAGTCATAGAATTCCTCTTTTTAATCACTATGTTCGTTAACTGAGGGGATTATGACCTTCAGCGCTTTGCAGAAAAAGAGCGAGAAATGCAGAGGATTTTTGCGAATTGAGCAATAATTAAATGACATGCAAAGAAAAAGCCCTGAGCTAATGCTCAGGGCTCTTAATAAGTGGCGGAACGGACGGGACTCGAACCCGCGACCCCCTGCGTGACAGGCAGGTATTCTAACCAACTGAACTACCGCTCCACCGAATTTCTTTGTCACAACCCGGATTTTCATCCCGGTTTCCTGCAATTTGATGCCTGGCAGTTTATGAATCACTTCGTGATTCACCCTTCGGGCCGTTGCTTCGCAACATTCAAAAGCTTTCGCTTTTGTCCTACTCTCTGTCGAGTAGTGAACTGCCCCGAAAGTTAATGCCATACTTCTAATTTGATGCCTGGCAGTTCCCTACTCTCGCATGGGGAGACCCCACACTACCATCGGCGCTACGGCGTTTCACTTCTGAGTTCGGCATGGGGTCAGGTGGGACCACCGCGCTAGTGCCGCCAGGCAAATTCTTTGTGCTCTGTCCTGTGTCTTTTACACTGATACGGCGTTGGCTGCTCTTGCGAGCGTCAGTCACATACTTCTGTATGCTCCTTCCGTCGCTGCGTTTGCCGCCTTGTCTCAGCGTAAAATCCTTCGGACTCTGAATCTGAGCTGAAAATTGTTGTCTTCTCAATCCGCCAAAACATCTTCGGCGTTGTAAGGTTAAGCCTCACGGTTCATTAGTACCGGTTAGCTCAACGCATCGCTGCGCTTACACACCCGGCCTATCAACGTCGTCGTCTTCAACGTTCCTTCAGGAGACCTAAAGTCTCAGGGAGAACTCATCTCGGGGCAAGTTTCGTGCTTAGATGCTTTCAGCACTTATCTCTTCCGCATTTAGCTACCGGGCAGTGCCATTGGCATGACAACCCGAACACCAGTGATGCGTCCACTCCGGTCCTCTCGTACTAGGAGCAGCCCCCCTCAGTTCTCCAGCGCCCACGGCAGATAGGGACCGAACTGTCTCACGACGTTCTAAACCCAGCTCGCGTACCACTTTAAATGGCGAACAGCCATACCCTTGGGACCTACTTCAGCCCCAGGATGTGATGAGCCGACATCGAGGTGCCAAACACCGCCGTCGATATGAACTCTTGGGCGGTATCAGCCTGTTATCCCCGGAGTACCTTTTATCCGTTGAGCGATGGCCCTTCCATTCAGAACCACCGGATCACTATGACCTGCTTTCGCACCTGCTCGCGCCGTCACGCTCGCAGTCAAGCTGGCTTATGCCATTGCACTAACCTCCTGATGTCCGACCAGGATTAGCCAACCTTCGTGCTCCTCCGTTACTCTTTAGGAGGAGACCGCCCCAGTCAAACTACCCACCAGACACTGTCCGCAACCCGGATCACGGGTCCACGTTAGAACATCAAACATTAAAGGGTGGTATTTCAAGGTCGGCTCCATGCAGACTGGCGTCCACACTTCAAAGCCTCCCACCTATCCTACACATCAAGGCTCAATGTTCAGTGTCAAGCTATAGTAAAGGTTCACGGGGTCTTTCCGTCTTGCCGCGGGTACACTGCATCTTCACAGCGAGTTCAATTTCACTGAGTCTCGGGTGGAGACAGCCTGGCCATCATTACGCCATTCGTGCAGGTCGGAACTTACCCGACAAGGAATTTCGCTACCTTAGGACCGTTATAGTTACGGCCGCCGTTTACCGGGGCTTCGATCAGGAGCTTCGCTTGCGCTGACCCCATCAATTAACCTTCCGGCACCGGGCAGGCGTCACACCGTATACGTCCACTTTCGTGTTTGCACAGTGCTGTGTTTTTAATAAACAGTTGCAGCCAGCTGGTATCTTCGACTGACTTCAGCTCCATGAGTAAATCACTTCACCTACGTGTCAGCGTGCCTTCTCCCGAAGTTACGGCACCATTTTGCCTAGTTCCTTCACCCGAGTTCTCTCAAGCGCCTTGGTATTCTCTACCTGACCACCTGTGTCGGTTTGGGGTACGATTTGATGTTACCTGATGCTTAGAGGCTTTTCCTGGAAGCAGGGCATTTGTTGCTTCAGCACCGTAGTGCCTCGTCGTCACGCCTCAGTGTTAAAGTGAACCGGATTTACCTGGAACACACACCTACACGCTTAAACCGGGACAACCGTCGCCCGGCCAACATAGCCTTCTCCGTCCCCCCTTCGCAGTAACACCGAGTACGGGAATATTAACCCGTTTCCCATCGACTACGCCTTTCGGCCTCGCCTTAGGGGTCGACTCACCCTGCCCCGATTAACGTTGGACAGGAACCCTTGGTCTTCCGGCGAGCGGGCTTTTCACCCGCTTTATCGTTACTTATGTCAGCATTCGCACTTCTGATACCTCCAGCACCCCTCACAGGCCACCTTCGCAGGCTTACAGAACGCTCCCCTACCCAACAACACACAGTGTCGCTGCCGCAGCTTCGGTGCATGGTTTAGCCCCGTTACATCTTCCGCGCAGGCCGACTCGACCAGTGAGCTATTACGCTTTCTTTAAATGATGGCTGCTTCTAAGCCAACATCCTGGCTGTCTGGGCCTTCCCACATCGTTTCCCACTTAACCATGACTTTGGGACCTTAGCTGGCGGTCTGGGTTGTTTCCCTCTTCACGACGGACGTTAGCACCCGCCGTGTGTCTCCCGTGATAACATTCTCCGGTATTCGCAGTTTGCATCGGGTTGGTAAGCCGGGATGGCCCCCTAGCCGAAACAGTGCTCTACCCCCGGAGATGAATTCACGAGGCGCTACCTAAATAGCTTTCGGGGAGAACCAGCTATCTCCCGGTTTGATTGGCCTTTCACCCCCAGCCACAGGTCATCCGCTAATTTTTCAACATTAGTCGGTTCGGTCCTCCAGTTAGTGTTACCCAACCTTCAACCTGCCCATGGCTAGATCACCGGGTTTCGGGTCTATACCCTGCAACTTAACGCCCAGTTAAGACTCGGTTTCCCTCCGGCTCCCCTATACGGTTAACCTTGCTACAGAATATAAGTCGCTGACCCATTATACAAAAGGTACGCAGTCACCCCACCACTAAGCCCCCTCTGCTTGTTTTGCGGTTGAACGTCGCTTTCGCTCCGTTAACCGTATCCTCAGCAAAGGATGCGTATGTGGAGTTCACCACTGGCTTAGTGGTGGGGCTCCCACTGCTTGTACGTACACGGTTTCAGGTTCTTTTTCACTCCCCTCGCCGGGGTTCTTTTCGCCTTTCCCTCACGGTACTGGTTCACTATCGGTCAGTCAGGAGTATTTAGCCTTGGAGGATGGTCCCCCCATATTCAGACAGGATACCACGTGTCCCGCCCTACTCATCGAGCTCACAGCACATGCGCTTTTGTGTACGGGGCTGTCACCCTGTATCGCGCGCCTTTCCAGACGCTTCCACTAACACACATGCTGATTCAGGCTCTGGGCTCCTCCCCGTTCGCTCGCCGCTACTGGGGGAATCTCGGTTGATTTCTTTTCCTCGGGGTACTTAGATGTTTCAGTTCCCCCGGTTCGCCTCATTAACCTATGGATTCAGTTAATGATAGTGTGACGAGTCACACTGGGTTTCCCCATTCGGGTATCGCCGGTTATAACGGTTCATATCACCTTACCGGCGCTTATCGCAGATTAGCACGCCCTTCATCGCCTCTGACTGCCAGGGCATCCACCGTGTACGCTTAGTCGCTTAACCTCACAACCCGAAGATGTTTCGTAAAACACCATCGTGTTGCGAAAATTTGAGAGACTCACGAACAACTTTCGTTGTTCTGTGTTTCAATTTTCAGCTTGATCCAGATTTTTAAAGAGCAAAACTTCGCAGTGAACCCTTTCAGGTACACTCTGAAGTATTTTTTCGTAAACACTCACGAGATGGTGGAGCTATGCGGGATCGAACCGCAGACCTCCTGCGTGCAAAGCAGGCGCTCTCCCAGCTGAGCTATAGCCCCATCGTGTAGTCAGAACCTCTTTACCGATAATTTTTCCTGAGACAAGGCGTGGAATAACGAAGCATACATCAGTATGTGAGTTATTTCACAACGCAGTATTCAGGGAAAATCTGGTAGGCCTGAGTGGACTTGAACCACCGACCTCACCCTTATCAGGGGTGCGCTCTAACCACCTGAGCTACAAGCCTGTAGAGGTTTTACTGCTCGTTTTTCATCAGACAATCTGTGTGAGCACTTCAAAGTACGCTTCTTTCAGGTAAGGAGGTGATCCAACCGCAGGTTCCCCTACGGTTACCTTGTTACGACTTCACCCCAGTCATGAATCACAAAGTGGTAAGCGCCCTCCCGAAGGTTAAGCTACCTACTTCTTTTGCAACCCACTCCCATGGTGTGACGGGCGGTGTGTACAAGGCCCGGGAACGTATTCACCGTGGCATTCTGATCCACGATTACTAGCGATTCCGACTTCATGGAGTCGAGTTGCAGACTCCAATCCGGACTACGACGCACTTTATGAGGTCCGCTTGCTCTCGCGAGGTCGCTTCTCTTTGTATGCGCCATTGTAGCACGTGTGTAGCCCTGGTCGTAAGGGCCATGATGACTTGACGTCATCCCCACCTTCCTCCAGTTTATCACTGGCAGTCTCCTTTGAGTTCCCGGCCTAACCGCTGGCAACAAAGGATAAGGGTTGCGCTCGTTGCGGGACTTAACCCAACATTTCACAACACGAGCTGACGACAGCCATGCAGCACCTGTCTCACGGTTCCCGAAGGCACATTCTCATCTCTGAAAACTTCCGTGGATGTCAAGACCAGGTAAGGTTCTTCGCGTTGCATCGAATTAAACCACATGCTCCACCGCTTGTGCGGGCCCCCGTCAATTCATTTGAGTTTTAACCTTGCGGCCGTACTCCCCAGGCGGTCTACTTAACGCGTTAGCTCCGGAAGCCACGCCTCAAGGGCACAACCTCCAAGTAGACATCGTTTACGGCGTGGACTACCAGGGTATCTAATCCTGTTTGCTCCCCACGCTTTCGCACCTGAGCGTCAGTCTTTGTCCAGGGGGCCGCCTTCGCCACCGGTATTCCTCCAGATCTCTACGCATTTCACCGCTACACCTGGAATTCTACCCCCCTCTACAAGACTCAAGCCTGCCAGTTTCGAATGCAGTTCCCAGGTTGAGCCCGGGGATTTCACATCCGACTTGACAGACCGCCTGCGTGCGCTTTACGCCCAGTAATTCCGATTAACGCTTGCACCCTCCGTATTACCGCGGCTGCTGGCACGGAGTTAGCCGGTGCTTCTTCTGCGGGTAACGTCAATTGCTGTGGTTATTAACCACAACACCTTCCTCTCCGCTGAAAGTACTTTACAACCCGAAGGCCTTCTTCATACACGCGGCATGGCTGCATCAGGCTTGCGCCCATTGTGCAATATTCCCCACTGCTGCCTCCCGTAGGAGTCTGGACCGTGTCTCAGTTCCAGTGTGGCTGGTCATCCTCTCAGACCAGCTAGGGATCGTCGCCTTGGTGAGCCGTTACCTCACCAACAAGCTAATCCCATCTGGGCACATCTGATGGCAAGAGGCCCGAAGGTCCCCCTCTTTGGTCTTGCGACGTTATGCGGTATTAGCCACCGTTTCCAGTAGTTATCCCCCTCCATCAGGCAGTTTCCCAGACATTACTCACCCGTCCGCCACTCGTCAGCGAAGCAGCAAGCTGCTTCCTGTTACCGTTCGACTTGCATGTGTTAGGCCTGCCGCCAGCGTTCAATCTGAGCCATGATCAAACTCTTCAATTTAAAAGTTTGATGCTCATGAATTAAACTTCGTAATGAATTACGTGTTCACTCTTGAGACTTGGTATTCATTTTTCGTCTTGCGACGTCAAGAATCCGTATCTTCGAGTGCCCACACAGATTGTCTGATAAATTGTTAAAGAGCAGGTGCGACGCGGCTTTCAGCTCACCGTCGCGAGGTGGCGTATATTACGCTTTCCTCTTTCAGAGTCAACCCTGAATTTCAGGATTTTTCTCTTCAACCGACCGGCTGTTTGTGTGAAGTGATTCACATCCGCCGTGTCGATGGAGGCGCATTATAGGGAGTCGGTTCAGGAAGACAAGCGGAAAAATGCATTTTTGTTTTAACCGCTCATCTTTTATCCATAACGCTTATTTTTGCTGCTTTTTTATCGCCGATGGCAGGTCGGCAAGGCTGTTTAACACCCAGTCCGCCGCGTTTTCTGCTTCTGCCGTGACCGGTTTGCCCGTACGCACCAGCACTTTTGTCCCGACATTTGCCGCCGCTGCCGCCTGCATATCTTCCAGCTTGTCTCCCACCATATAAGAAGCCGCCATATCGATATGCAGGAAATCACGCGCCGAGATAAGCATTCCTGGATGCGGCTTGCGGCAATCACATACCTGACGGAACTCTTCTATACTGCCCTGCGGATGGTGAGGACAATAATAGATGCCGTCCAAATCAACATCGCGATCCGCCAACGACCAGTCCATCCATTCGGTTAACGTTTCAAACTGCGCCTCAGTGAATTTGCCGCGCGCGATTCCGGACTGGTTCGTCACCACCACCAGCGCATAGCCCATTTTTTTTAGCTCGCGCATCGCGTCAATAACACCGTCTATAAACTCGAATGCATCGATTTCATGTACGTAGCCGTGATCCACATTAATGGTGCCGTCACGGTCGAGAAAAATTGCGGGTACAGACTTTGCCACCTTTTATAGCTCCTGAGTAAAGCAAGTGGCGCTAGTATCGCATGTTTCAGCAGGCAAGAAAGTGCTCATCGTATAAAGCCTGATTGATTTAGACGTCTGGATGCCTTAACATCCATTCTGTTGACGGCGTTGACCGTATTAGGCAGACGAAAATGCCTCCGCTCATTTCATTACGATAATAAAGAATCAATGATTAAACTTTCGAATATTACCAAAGTGTTCCAGCAGGGGGCGCGCACCATTCAGGCGCTGAACAATGTCAGCCTGCATGTCCCTGCCGGACAAATTTACGGCGTCATCGGCGCCTCCGGCGCCGGTAAAAGTACGCTCATTCGCTGCGTAAACTTACTTGAACGTCCAACCGAAGGTAGCGTTCAGGTCGGCGGTCAGGAGCTGACAACGCTTTCAGAGTCTGAGTTGACCAAAGCTCGCCGTCAAATCGGCATGATTTTCCAACATTTTAACCTGCTCTCTTCCCGTACCGTATTTGGCAACGTCGCGTTGCCGCTGGAACTGGATAACACACCAAAGGAAGAGATCAAACGCCGTGTCACAGAGCTGCTGGATTTAGTCGGTCTTGGCGACAAGCACGACAGCTATCCGGCAAATCTTTCCGGAGGTCAGAAACAGCGTGTCGCGATTGCCCGCGCGTTAGCCAGTAATCCAAAAGTGTTGCTGTGCGATGAAGCCACCAGCGCGCTTGATCCCGCGACGACCCGTTCGATTCTGGAATTGCTGAAAGATATCAACCGTCGTCTGGGGTTGACGATTCTGCTTATCACTCATGAAATGGATGTCGTAAAACGTATCTGCGACTGCGTTGCCGTCATCAGTAATGGCGAGCTTATTGAGCAGGATACGGTCAGCGAAGTCTTCTCGCATCCTAAAACGCCGCTGGCGCAGAAGTTTATTCAGTCCACTCTGCATCTGGACATTCCGGAAGATTACCAGGCGCGTTTGAAAGCGTCGCCGGAAACTGACAGCGTGCCGATGCTGCGCATGGAATTCACCGGGCAGTCTGTGGATGCCCCGCTGCTTTCTGAAACCGCGCGTCGTTTCAACGTGAACAATAATATTATCAGCGCGCAGATGGATTACGCGGGCGGTGTGAAGTTCGGCATTATGCTAACGGAAATGCACGGCACACAAGAAGAGACGCAAGCCGCAATTGCCTGGCTGCAGGATCACCATGTGAAAGTAGAGGTACTGGGTTATGTCTGAGGCAATGATGTGGTTACTGGTTCGTGGCGTCTGGGAAACGCTGGCGATGACCTTTGTCTCCGGTTTCTTCGGTTTCGTGATTGGCCTGCCGGTCGGCGTATTGCTGTATGTTACGCGCCCGGGGCAGATTATGGAGAACGCCAGGCTGTATCGCACCCTCTCTGCGGTGGTCAATATTTTCCGCTCGATTCCCTTTATCATCCTGCTGGTGTGGATGATTCCTTTTACCCGAATAATTGTCGGCACCTCCATTGGTTTGCAGGCCGCGATTGTACCGCTGACCGTCGGCGCCGCGCCTTTTATCGCCCGTATGGTGGAAAATGCGTTGTTAGAGATCCCTGCCGGGCTGATTGAAGCCTCGCGAGCGATGGGCGCCACGCCGCTGCAAATTGTACGTAAAATCCTTTTACCGGAAGCGCTGCCTGGTCTGGTGAATGCGGCAACCATTACACTGATCACCCTGGTCGGTTACTCCGCAATGGGCGGTGCCGTCGGCGCTGGTGGCCTCGGTCAAATCGGCTATCAGTACGGTTATATTGGATACAATGCTACCGTGATGAATACGGTGCTGGTATTACTTGTCGTTCTGGTTTATTTAATTCAGTTATCCGGCGATCGCATCGTCAGGGCTGTCACGCATAAGTAACGTTAAACACAACACAAATACTCATTAAGGAAATAAGCATGGCGTTCAAATTCAAAACCTTTGCGGCAGTGGGTGCTCTGATTGGTTCTCTGGCACTTGCGGGTTGCGGTCAGGATGAAAAAGATCCGAATCATATTAAAGTCGGCGTAATCGTTGGCGCAGAACAGCAAGTTGCCGAAGTCGCGCAGAAAGTCGCGAAAGAAAAATACGGCCTGGACGTGGAATTGGTGACCTTTAATGATTATGTTCTGCCTAATGAAGCGCTGAGCAAAGGCGATATCGATGCCAATGCCTTCCAGCACAAACCGTATCTGGATCAGCAAATCAAAGATCGCGGCTACAAACTGGTTTCTGTAGGTAAGACTTTTGTCTATCCCATTGCAGGATATTCCAAAAAAATCAAATCACTGGATGAGCTCAAGGACGGTTCCCAGGTCGCTGTGCCTAACGACCCGACCAACCTTGGTCGTTCCCTGCTGCTGCTGCAAAAAGTAGGGCTGATTAAACTGAAAGACGGCGTCGGTCTGCTTCCGACCTCGCTGGATATCGTGGAAAACCCGAAAAATCTGAAAATTGTTGAGCTGGAAGCGCCGCAGTTGCCGCGTTCGCTGGATGACGCGCAGATCGCGTTAGCGGTCATCAATACGACTTACGCCAGCCAGATTGGCCTGACGCCAGCGAAAGACGGTATCTTCGTTGAAGATAAAGATTCTCCGTACGTTAACCTGATCGTGACGCGTGAAGATAACAAAGACGCCGAGAATGTGAAAAAATTCGTTCAGGCTTACCAGTCTGATGAAGTGTACGAAGCCGCAAATAAAGTTTTTAATGGCGGCGCGGTGAAAGGCTGGTAAGTTTTAGGCTGATTCCACAATCTGTAATATTATTCAGGACGGGCTATTGCCCGTCTTGTCATTTATGCAAGCTCCTGATTCAATATCTGGCAATTAGAACATTCATTGAGGAAATATTATGCGTGCTTTACCGATCTGTTTATTGGCACTCATGCTGGGCGGTTGTTCCATGCTAAGCAGATCCCCTGTTGAACCCGTTCAAAGCACCGCAACCCCGCCAAAAGCGGAGCCGGAGAAACCTAAAGCGCCGCGTGCCGCTCCCGTCAGGATTTACACCAATGCTGAAGACTTAGTCGGCAAACCTTTCCGCGATCTTGGCGAGGTTAGCGGCGAATCCTGCCAGGCGACAAATCAAGACTCTCCGCCTAACATTCCAACTGCGCGCAAGCGTATGCAGATTAATGCATCTAAAATGAAAGCCAACGCCGTCCTGCTGCACAGCTGTGAAATTACCAGCGGCACGCCAGGCTGCTATCGTCAGGCGGTTTGTATCGGGTCCGCCCTGAATATTTCGGCGAAATGAGCAGCTTTCAGTTTGAACAAATCGGCGTTATTCGCTCCCCCTATAAAGAAAAATTCGCCGTTCCGCGCCAGCCTGGTCTGGTCAAAAGCGCCTGCGGCGAACTGCATCTGATAGCGCCTTACAACCAGGCCGATGCCGTTCGCGGCCTGGAAGCGTTCAGCCATTTGTGGGTGCTTTTCGTTTTTCATCAGACGATGGACGGCGGCTGGCGGCCAACAGTTCGTCCGCCCCGTCTTGGTGGTAACGCCAGAATGGGCGTTTTTGCCACGCGCTCCACGTTCCGCCCCAATCCGATTGGCATGTCGCTCGTTGCGCTAAAAGGTATCGAGTGCCGCAAAGAGAGCGTAATTCTGAAATTAGGCAGTCTGGATCTGGTGGATGGCACGCCGGTGGTGGATATTAAACCGTATTTACCGTTTGCCGAGGCCTTACCGGACGCCGCCGCCAGCTATGCGCAACAGGCGCCGATAGCTGAAATGCCCGTGAGTTTTACCGCTGAGGTGGCTCAACAGCTTACGACGCTGGAAAGGCGTTATCCGCAGCTACGGACATTTATTTGCGATGTGCTGGCGCAAGATCCTCGCCCGGCTTATCGTAAGGGTGAAGAGACGGGCAAAACCTATGCCGTCTGGCTGCATGATTTTAACGTGCGCTGGCGTGTGGTTAACACCGGATTTGAAGTGTTTGCGCTGGAACCACGGTAATTTCACGCCCTTCTCTTTTGACATCTCTTGCACGCTGGTAAACTAAATCACTTTTTTTGTATCAGGCTCACATTGAGCCTGTTCGATCGTTCAACTGGAACCGTAACAACATGCGTACTAGCCAATACCTGCTCTCCACTCTGAAGGAGACACCTGCCGACGCCGAGGTTATCAGCCACCAGCTGATGCTGCGCGCCGGGATGATCCGCAAGCTCGCCTCCGGGTTATATACCTGGCTGCCGACCGGCCTGCGCGTCCTGAAAAAAGTCGAAAACATCGTGCGTGAAGAGATGAACAACGCCGGTGCTATCGAGGTGTCGATGCCAGTCGTTCAGCCAGCCGACCTGTGGCAAGAGAGTGGTCGTTGGGAACAGTACGGTCCGGAACTGCTGCGTTTTGTCGACCGTGGCGAGCGTCCGTTCGTACTCGGCCCGACCCACGAAGAAGTTATCACCGATCTGGTGCGTAATGAACTCAGCTCTTATAAGCAGTTGCCGCTGAACTTCTTCCAAATCCAGACCAAATTCCGTGATGAAGTGCGTCCGCGCTTTGGCGTGATGCGTTCGCGCGAATTCCTGATGAAAGATGCTTACTCTTTCCATACCTCTCAGGAATCGTTGCAGGAAACCTATGACGCCATGTACGCCGCGTATAGCCGTATCTTCAGCCGTATGGGGCTGGATTTCCGCGCGGTACAGGCCGATACCGGTTCTATCGGCGGCAACGCCTCGCATGAATTCCAGGTGCTGGCGCAAAGCGGCGAAGACGATATCGTTTTCTCTGATGTTTCTGATTACGCGGCTAACATTGAACTGGCAGAAGCTATCGCGCCGCAAACGCCGCGCGCAGCGGCGACGCAGGAAATGACTCTGGTCGATACGCCAAATGCCAAAACCATCGCGGAGCTGGTGGAACAATTCAACCTGCCAATTGAAAAAACGGTAAAAACGCTGCTGGTGAAAGCGGTGAAAGACAGCAAGTCTCCGCTGGTGGCTCTGCTGGTTCGCGGCGATCATGAACTGAATGAAGTTAAAGCGGAAAAACTGCCGCACGTTGCCAGCCCGCTGACCTTCGCTACCGAAGAAGAGATTCGCGCCGTAATTAATGCCGGCCCTGGCTCCCTCGGCCCGGTCAATATGCCGATTCCGGTCATCATCGATCGTACCGTTGCCGCCATGAGCGATTTTGCCGCTGGCGCCAACATCGACGGTAAACACTACTTTGGTATTAACTGGGATCGCGATGTGGCGACGCCTGTTGTTGCCGACATCCGTAACGTAGTCGCCGGCGATCCGAGTCCGGATGGTCAGGGAACGTTGCTTATCAAACGCGGTATCGAAGTGGGTCACATCTTCCAGTTAGGTACCAAGTACTCAGAAGCGCTGAAAGCCTCCGTTCAGGGTGAAGATGGCCGTAACCAGATCCTGACAATGGGCTGCTACGGTATCGGCGTAACACGTGTCGTTGCCGCGGCTATCGAGCAGAACTTTGACGAGCGCGGCATTGTATGGCCTGACGCCATTGCGCCTTTCCAGGTCGCTATTCTGCCGATGAATATGCACAAATCCTTCCGTGTGCAGGAGCTGGCGGAAAAGCTGTACAGCGAATTGCGCGCGCAGGGCATTGAAGTGCTGATGGACGACCGTAAAGAGCGCCCGGGCGTGATGTTTGCCGATATGGAGCTGATTGGTATTCCACATACTATCGTGATTGGCGATCGCAACCTGGATAACGACGATATTGAGTATAAATACCGTCGCAGCGGTGAAAAATCGCTGATTAAAACTGGCGATATCGTTGATTATCTGGTCAAGGCGATTAAAGGCTAAACGACATTTTGTTGGCATTGCCCGGCGCCACCCGGCAGATATGTAAAGGCCTCGCACCCTGCGAGGCCTTTTATTAGTGAGTGCAATCTTTACCCGGCGCAAACTTCGCATTTTTATCGGCTATTAGCATTTTTACCGGCTCGCCCGTGTCCGGGTTCGCGGCAAACACAAAATGCCCTTCTACCGTCAGCAGCACCGGTTTTTCCGCTTCACCTTTCGCTGTCAGATAGCCGCGCTCAAGCTGGGCGTTACTGGCGACCGGGAGCCGTTTTCCGGTCGCACAATCGGTAAAGGTCGCCGCATCGGCCCTGTATACATACATACCACGCAGCGGCATTGGCGTTACCGGCAAGCTGGCGGTAACAGGCACAAGCGTATAATTAAGCTGCGAAGCCACCGGATTGCCTTCTCTGTCGAGCATCTCCAGCGCATTGCCTTTCGCGCGATAATACGATTTCTCGCCATTGCTGTCGGTTAACACCAGTTTATCCGCCGTCCGCGCCCAGGTACCGTATGACGCAAAAGAGGAAGGTTCTTCGCGCACGCCCTGATAGCGCTCGTTCATCACCCATGTGCCGTCTTTTTCCAGAAACAGTGACGTTTCAATACCTTCACAATCCGCACAGGGCAGCACGCCGCGCCAGCTTTGCTGCATGGGTTTTAATTCCGCCGCCTGCGCAGGTTGTAGGGCGTCAACTTCCGCACGGTTATTACACCCTATCAATGCAAATAGCGTACAGGCTGCCGCTACTGACAATATTGCTGTTCTCACCATAAAATCCTTATGAAATTGCTATTCCTGCCCGTCAATCCAGTGGACGACGAACTTTGCCGCGAAGCGCCTTTACAGAAGATTTTTGCGCCTTTGAGGACAAGCGGCGCTCTTTCGAGGCACGCGTCGGACGGGTTGCGCGACGGCTTTTCTGCACCGCGGTTAATTCTTTTATGACGGCAACCAGCCTGGCGATAGCCGCTTCCCGGTTGAGCTCCTGGCTCCGGAACTCCTGCGCCTTAATGATAATGACGCCATCATCGCTTATCAGATGGTGGCTGGCCGTCAGCAAACGCTGTTTGTAATACTCTGGCAGGCCAGAGGCCCGAATGTCAAAGCGCAAATGAATCGCGCTAGAGGTCTTATTTACGTGCTGACCACCCGCGCCCTGCGCGCGAATGGCCGTAATTTCCAGCTCATTATCGGCTATGGAGACCGTCCGGGAGATGGCAATCATGAGGGCTGTTGCCAGGCGGTTAGCTGTATTTCCAGATTATTCCGAGCATCAGAAAGCCAGATTGCGCCGTCCTGAATCGTCGCCTGTAGCGTCATGGTACGATCGGCAAATTCACTGAGCTGCGCCAGCTGCCCGTCATCCAGATACCAGACGGACAGGTTAGCGAACTGCGCGCACTTGCTTTGATGCTGCTGCCACCAGATTTGCGCCGCCCGGGAGTTATAAGCAAAGAGCGCGACATCGCTCGCCTGAGTACAGGCTTTCTTAATACGGCGCTCGTCCGGCAGCCCCAGCTCTATCCAAAGATCGATGCCCAGATGATCGTTGCGCAGCCAGGCCTCCGGCTCATCTTCCGCGCTGAGCCCGCGTGTAAACTGCAACCGTTCATCAGCATATTTTATCCATGCCAACAGGCGCAGCATCATGCGCTCCTGCGTTTCAGAAGGGTGACGCGCCAGCGTCAATGCCGCATCCAGAAACCGGTTGCGATCAAGGTCAGCCACATTGACGACGGCTTTATAAATTGTCGCTTTAAGCGCCATGAGAAAACTCCTTTCGAATCAGGCGCCCATTGTAGCGAAAACCGCGCTAAAAGGCTGTTAACGAATCTTTTATCCACTCGCGTCAGGCGCTGATATTGCGCAAATGAGTATGGTATAGTCACCTTGCTAAACAAGATTTAACTTCGTAGGCTTAGACTTGCATCCACGGTTAAGTCAGAATGCTGACAGGAGGGCGTGTGGAAAAATATTGTGAGTTAGTACGCAAGCGGTATGCGGAAATCGCCAGCGGAGACTTAGGGTATGTCCCGGATGCGCTGGGTTGTGTATTGAAAGTGCTTAATGAAGTGGCGGCAGATAGCGCCCTTTCAGAGTCGGTCAGGGAAAAGGCAGCTTATGCTGCCGCGAACTTACTGGTGAGCGATTATGTCAATGAATGAAACGTATCAACCCATTAATTGCGATGACTACGATAGTCTTGAGCTTGCCTGCATGCATCATTTAATACTGACGCTAACGTTAAAAGATGGCGAGGTTTTGCAGGCAAAAGCGAACGATTTGATCTTACGTAAAAACGTAGAATATCTGCTTGCCGAAGTTTCCGGCGAGTCTTGTGAACTTCGTCTCGATAAAATCGCCAGTTTCAGCCACCCGGAAATTGGTACCGTGGTAGTTAGCGAATCCTGAGTATTTTGTTGCCGGATGGTGGTGCAAGCACCTTATCCGGCCTACGTTCCATGCGATACGCAGGCCTGATAAGCGCAGCGCCATCAGGCATGCCAAACCAGACTCACCCCTTCTTTATCTTCTGCTGCTCCCTCACGCGTCACAAAAACACCCGCAGCCGCAATCAGCGTTTCGCCGTAAAACAACAACGGCGTGGTATCTCGTCGCCAGGGCGGGATCCCCTGCTCCTGCCAGATTTTCTTTAACTTACGTCCACCGTTACGCCCGACAATATGTAATACGCCTGGCGCTTTAAACCGAATGCTGACGGATTCTTCCTCTCGCGGTCGGCGCAGTTCGCCGCCAGGAACGAGCTGTACCGTCCCTAAGCCGGCAGGCAGCGCCAGCGGTGTTTGCCAGACGGGCCAGACGACCGTCGTTTCGTGTTGTCCGGCCACGGTTTTAATCCACCACAGTTGCGACTGATAACGGCGAATCTCGTGATCGCCAAAGCGTAAACAGGGAGAGGCGTCGTCGCGCGCCAGCGCCACTTCCTGCCAGATACGTTCCAGCGCGTCGCGAGAGGGCATCGGCGCATTACGCATCGCCAGCCAGCGACGCAAAATCGCTGCCCGCCGTACATCGCTCATCAACATCAATGGAGAGAGCCGCAATGTTCCCTCCGCCGTGATACAGTCCGTAAGATCGCTGGCCAGAAGCTCATCCAGCAGCCTTTCTTGCTCGGCGCAGAGCGTCGCGCTACGGGCTACCGCCGCAGGAAAATGCGGCCAGCGCTGCTGTAAGAGCGGAAGCGCGCGCAGGCGTAAAAAATTGCGATCGTAGGCGTCATCCTGATTGCTTTCATCTTCAATCCAGCATAAGCCATGGCGCACAGCCCACTGTTCCAGCGTCTTCCGCGTTTCTCTCAACAGCGGGCGAAGAAGCAGAGTTCCGGCAAAAGGCGAGCATTCTCCCATCGCGGAAAGTCCGGCCGGACCGCTGCCGCGCTTTAACGCCAGCAGGAATGTTTCACACTGATCGTCAAGGTGCTGCGCGGTTGCCAGCACTTCGCCAGGCAATAGCGTCTGTGCGAACGCCCGGTAGCGCGCTTCACGCGCATGGGCCTCGATACCCAGGCCATTATCTGCCAGCGTCACCCGCTCCACTACCAGCGGAACCTGCCAGCGTTCGCATACGGTTTCGCAATGCCGCACCCAGCTATCAGCATGAGGGCTTAAACCGTGATGAATATGGATAGCACGCAGCGTAACGTCAGGGTGGCGTTCTCGCCACAACACCAGTTGATGCAGAAGCACCGTAGAATCCAGGCCGCCGCTAAAGGCAGCCAGAATACGGCAAGAAGAGAGTAACGAGGTATTCAACGTGAGAGTGGTCATGATCCATGCTTATAGTGACTTAGCCCGGCAACGTTACCTGGCGAGCGTCTTAATGACAAGCCTTACTGCTCATACAGCTCAAGCGGTAAACCGTCCGGATCGTTGAAAAAAGTAAAGCGCTTCCCGGTATACGGATCGATGCGTATCGGTTCGCACTTAACCTGATGCTTTTCCAGATGCGCAACGGCGTTTTCCACATTTTCCACGCTGAAAGCCAGATGGCGCAGGCCACAGGCTTCAGGTCGGCTTGGACGCGCCGGAGGGAAGGGAAAAGAGAAAAGCTCAATCACATACTGCCCGTTTAGCGCCAAATCGCCCTTCCACGAGTCACGCTCTTCCCGCCAGGCTTCGCTTAGCAGATCGAACCCCAGAATATCGCAGTAAAACGCCTTGCTCACCGCATAGTCTGTCGCAATGATCGCGATGTGATGAACCTGTTTTAATCCCAGCATAGCGTCTCCTTTATTGATTATCAGTACGTTACTCGTCACATTCCCGTCAGGCAAGCTAACAGGCGTGTTTTAAGACTCGTACCTGGTACACCCCGTCTTCATTCCGTTTCGCGCCGTGAATATCCGTTTCAAAACCGGGATAATGCTGGCCAATCGAGCAGAGCATCAGCAGAAAATCGAGCACGGCCCGACTCTGTTGCGTGATCCTCTCGCCGGGCATCAACAGCGGAACGCCTGGCGGATAAGGCAGGATCATATTCGCGGAAACGCGCCCTGGCAGTTGATCGAGCGCCACGGTTTCCACCTCGCCTTTGATCTGACGCTGCCAGGCCTGGTGCGGGGTCATAATCATCTCCGGTAAAACCTCGAACGCCCGCAGCATCAGCCCCGGAAGATCGTGCTGGCGGATCAGTTTATGGATCCCCTGCGCCAGATCCTGAATGCGCATATTGCGATAAAAATCCGGATCTTCCGCATACAGATCCGGCAACATATTTTTGACGCGCAGGTTAAGATCGTAGGCGCGTTTAAATTCCGTCAGTCCGCGCAGCAGCCCCATCGCACGGGTCTTATCAATCCCTATGCTGAACAAAAACAGCAGATTATACGGCCCGGTTTTTTCCACCACTACGCCTCGCTCATCGAGGAACTTCGCCACCAGCGCGGCGGGTATCCCCTCTTCGCTCATGTTGCCCTGTTCATCCATCCCCGGCGTCAGGATTGTCACCTTAACCGGATCGAGGAACATATGATCGTCATCGGCATCGGCGAAGCCATGCCAGGTTTCTCCCGGCGTGACCGGCCAGCATTCGGCCTCATCAACCTCTTCCGGCTGCCAGATATCAAAGAACCAGCTATCGGACTCTTCACGTAACCGCTGTACTTCTTTACGAAAATGGAGCGCCCGTTCCACCGAACGATTAATCAATCTTTTCCCTGGATTGCCGCGCAGCATCGCCGCCGCGGTCTCGATAGAGGCGACAATGGGATAGCTCGGCGATGTGGAAGTGTGCATCATAAACGCTTCGTTAAACGTTTCTTCGTCATATTCCCCTTTGATATGAATAAGCGACGCCTGCGAAAAAGCCGCCAGCATTTTATGGGTGGATTGCGTTTCAAAAATCACTTTTCCGGGCACCCGATCGCCGCTCATCCCGCTTTTCCCCTGGTAGATCGGATGGAAATGGGTATAGGGTACCCAGGCGGAATCAAAATGGATCGAGGGAACGTCCAGCATCTGCTTGATCCAGTTAGTGTTATACAGCAGACCATCGTAAGTCGAATTGGTGATAACCGCATGAACCGGCCATTGCGCCTGCGCGGTTTCCGCCACCTTACGCGCAATGCTGTCGCGGGTAAATTCACGCTTAGGAATACCGCCGAGAATACCGAGCGCATTGCGCGTCGGCTTCAACCAGAGAGGCACCACATCGCTCATCATCAGCAAATGCGCCAGCGATTTATGGCAATTACGATCAATAAGTAGCGTACTTCCCGCAGGCGCGGCATACATACCGACAATTTTATTCGAGGTCGACGTACCGTTCGTCACCATATAACTCTGCTCGGCGCCAAAAGTACGGGCGATATACTCTTCCGCTTCCAGATGCGGCCCGGTGTGATCCAGCAGCGATCCCAGTTCAGTCACCGAAATCGACACATCAGCTTTTAAGGTATTGCCGCCAAAAAAGTCATAAAACAGACAGCCTGGCGGACTTTTCTGATACGCCGTTCCCGCCATATGACCCGGCGTACAAAAGGTATATTTTCCTTCTTTGGCGTAGGTAAACAGCGCTTTGGTAAACGGTGGCGTAATATTATCGAGATATTCGTTTGTATATTGATGAATGCGCGTCGCGATATCTTCAGCCAGCCCCAACGCATACTCAAAAAACCACAGCGCCATGCGCATATCGTGAACGCTAACGTCCAGCGTGGAGTTGGTATTGATAAAGGCGTAGAGAGGAAGGTATTCATTTAGCTGGTTGATTTCGCTACAAAGGTCGAGACTGTATTCATCCCAATCAAAAATAACGCCGCAGATGCGCGGGTTATGTTCAATAAACTTCAACAAGTCAACGCTATTTTGCGGCCAGATAATTTGAAATCCCAGGGATTGTAATGCACGCTCAAGCTCCTTGATGGGTTCATCTTTATAATAAACCCCGTGCGGCCCCATAATGGCGATGATGTTCATGCTTTCTCCTGAAAAAACCTGAGATAAGCATAGTAACAATCCTGCCGATGCAAAGCACCGACAGGATTTATCTTATTACAATGCGTTCCATGCATCGGCCCAGGCAATCCCTACGCCGGGCTCATAGTAGGCAGGCGCAACATTACACCATGAGCCTTCCGGGAACGGTTTGCACTGGTACAATGCGCCATTACTGTTGACGATGTCGCCCGGATTCCATTTCTGGCTGCTGCTCCAGGCAGGATAGCTGGTGGTCTTATCTTCGTCATCCGCAGCGGCGGCCTTCGCTTTCACATTCAGCGTATAAACCGCTGTACTGGAGAGCGTACCGTCGCTAACGGTCAGATTCACCACATACTGGGTGTTCTGAGTGACATCCGGCGCGTTGAAAATCACAACGGCTTTATCCTGGCCGCTCAGCGTTTTGCCATCCTGCGACATCCAGGTATAGGTGAGCTTGTCGCCATTCGCGTCGGTCGATCCTTCCGCGCTGAGTGAAACCGGGCTACCAGCTTCCACCGCCCCGACCGGTCCGGCAATGCGCGCGACTGGCGCCACGTTTTCATCCGTCACTGGCGCCGGAGTTGGCGTGACATCCGGTTCAGTGGTTCCGCTATCATCGACGACATTAACGTTGAAATAATGCTGTACACATTTCGTGTAGTCGCCCTCTTTAAAGGCGGTATACGGCGTCTGATATCCCACTAACTGGCAGGAATAGGTTTTACCGTCCGCAGTATCGGCGCTCCAGCCCCAGTCTTGTTCCCAATAGATCGGTAACGCGCCAGCGCCGCCTTCATCGAACTGCTTCATCTTTTTACAGCCCAACACTTCGTCAGCCGGCACCGGCACTTTCAGGTAGTTGGCAAACTCTTTGTAGTAGGCGATACGGTTAAGCGACTGCGCATTCTCATCTGCGCCGCCGCACTCCACGCCGCCATTGATGATCTGAATGGTGACGCCGAAACCTGATACCAGGCCGTTTGCTTTATCGCGATCGTTTGGCTGCCAGGTACCGTCAATCACATGTAGCATAGACGGCTTCGGCGGCTGCGGATACACAAAGAAGAAGACGGCGCTCGCCAGGTTCATCCAGGTATCCGCCACCAGCTCGGGTTTATCCAGCAGAGGGCGAACGTCGCCATACATCGCGTCAGAGAAAGGCCCATAGTTGTAGTTATAAGAAAGCTGTTTTGCCCCGCGACCAAAATAGCTGAGGAAATCGCCGTCCTTATCTTTACCGCACGGCCAGGTCTGGCCCTGCCATACATCCGGGTTACATTCGCCGTTGTAGCCGCCTTTCTGCCCTTCAGTCCAGCCGACTTCGCGCAGATAGACCAGCGCCTGACGCCATTCCGGAATGTCACGCCAGCTTTCGTGACCGCCCGTCTCCTGGGCAAAATGCGCAAACATAGTAGCCAGGGTTTTACGGCAGATGGCGTCGCTATCGCGTCCATCGGTGTAGGTACCACAAACCGCCGGGAATTTACCTATCGCTTTCAGGAAGTTAGAGTAAGTGTATTCCGGCGCGCGCATCGGGAACAGATAATCCCAGTCGGCCTCTTTCAGAATACTTTCAACGCGTTTTACGTTTGCCGGGTTAGCGGCGCGCCCCGGTTCGATTTGTTCGACCGCGCTGTTATCCAACGTCTGGATAGAGGATTTCACTGCTTCCATTAACGGAAAATCCGTCAGCGCTTTCTCTTTCGCCGCCAGATCGCTGGCGTTGATGGTCATTGGCTCACTACTGCTAAGCAGCGGCGCGGCCTGCGCACCGGATAAGCTCAACATGATCCCTGCCGCCACGGCGCTGAGCGCCAGTGTTTTTTGCAATCCCATAATTTTCTCCTTGAAGGGTAGTTCACTGCCTGCCCTGGCCACACGCCTGGCAGTTGCTACAGTGTCAGGGAGAACATGCTGTTGCGTTTAATCACATCAACTCATCGGCGTCTCATTTTTCCTCGTCCAAAAAAAAGAGGCCGGATTATCCGGCCTCCTGGGAAAAATGAGGTAAATGATTAGGCGTAACCGTAGCTCATCAAACGCTGGTAACGACGGTTTTTTAAATCATCGGTGCTTAACACATCGAGATCGGCTAAATCTTCCAGCAGCTGCGCTTTTAGCGACGCCGCCATCGCTTCCGGATTACGGTGCGCGCCGCCCAGCGGCTCCGGAATGATGGAATCGATTAGCTTCAGCTCTTTCAGACGCGGCGCGATGATGCCCATTGCTTCAGCAGCCAATGGCGCTTTGTCGGCGCTCTTCCACAAAATAGAGGCGCAACCTTCCGGGGAGATAACGGAATAGGTGCTGTATTGCAGCATATTCACTTTATCACCCACACCAATCGCCAATGCGCCGCCGGAGCCGCCTTCGCCAATCACGGTGCAGATGACCGGTACGTTCAGACGAGACATCTCACGCAGGTTGCGGGCGATGGCTTCAGACTGACCACGCTCTTCCGCGCCCACGCCAGGGTAAGCGCCCGGGGTGTCGATGAAGGTGATAATCGGCATGTTGAAGCGTTCAGCCATTTCCATCAGGCGCAGCGCTTTGCGGTAGCCTTCCGGCGCTGGCATGCCAAAGTTACGACGAATTTTTTCTTTGGTTTCACGACCTTTCTGATGACCAATGATCATCACCGGCCGCCCTTCCAGACGCGCGATACCGCCGACGATGGCTTTGTCATCAGCATAGGCGCGATCGCCCGCCAGCTCATCAAACTCATCAAACGCCAGACGGACATAATCCAGGGTGTACGGACGCTGCGGATGGCGCGCCAGTTGGGCTACCTGCCATGCGCCGAGATCGGCGAAGATTTTGCGCGTCAGTTCTACGCTTTTTTCGCGCAGGCGATGGACTTCTTCATCGATATTAATATCCAGTTTCTCATCCTGGCGGCTTACCGCAGTCAGAGAATCGATTTTCGCTTCCAGCTCTGCTATCGGCTGTTCAAAATCAAGGAAATTCAGACTCATAGTATTCCTGTATTAGTCAAACTCCAGTTCCACCTGCTCCGAACCAATGAGGCCACGCAGATCGTTAAGTAAACGATCGCTCGGAGAGACACGCCACGTTGCGCCAAAACGCAGCCGCGCACGCGCATCCGCCCTCTGATAGTAGAGATGTACTGGAATGGTCCCCGAGCGGTGGGGTTCCAGAGACTGACGGAGTCGGTTTAAAAGCTGGTCATCAATTTGCCTGTCCGTCAGCGAGATAGCAAGCCCGCGAGCGTATTTTTCGCGAGCTTCGTCAATATCCATCACTTCGCGGGCGGTCATTTTAAGCCCCCCGCTGAAGTCATCAAAGCTGACCTGTCCGCTGACGATAAGTATGCGGTCTTTTTCCAGCAACTGCTGGTATTTATCCAGCGCGTCGGTAAATAACATCACTTCCAGACGCCCGGAACGGTCATCCAGCGTACAGATGCCGATACGATTGCCGCGCTTGGTGACCATAACCCTTGCGGCAATCACGAGCCCCGCAGCCGTGGTGACTTTACCACGTTCTGTCGGATGCATGTCTTTGAGCCTTACCCCGCCGACATAGCGCTCAATTTCTTTTAAATACTGATTGATGGGGTGGCCCGTCAGGTACAGCCCCAACGTTTCACGTTCCCCATCTAACACCACCTGCTCCGGCCACGGCTGGCAGCTGGCATAGGATTGCTCGATTTGCTCCGGCTCTTCCGCCAGTACGCCGAACATATCCGCCTGACCGATAGCTTCCGCTTTGGCGTGCTGGTCGGCGGCTTTCAGCGCATCGCCCAATGAGTTCATCAGCGCGGCGCGGTGCGGCCCCAGGCGGTCGAACGCCCCGGACATGATCAGCTTTTCCAGCACCCGGCGGTTGAGCTTTTTGGTGTCGGTCCGCGCGCACAGATCAAACAGCTCGCGGAAATAGCCGCCCTGATTACGCGCGTCGATGATCGCTTCGATCGGCCCTTCGCCGACGCCTTTGATCGCGCCGATACCGTAGACGATCTCGCCCTCATCGTTAACGTGGAAATGGTACAATCCGGAGTTAATATCCGGCGGCAGAATTTTCAGTCCCATCCGCCAGCACTCGTCCACCAGGCCGACGACCTTCTCGGTGTTGTCCATATCGGCAGTCATCACCGCCGCCATAAATTCAGCCGGATAGTGCGCCTTTAGCCATAGCGTCTGGTAAGAAACCAGCGCATAAGCGGCGGAGTGCGATTTGTTAAACCCGTAACCGGCGAATTTCTCCACCAGGTCAAAGATTTTCATCGCCAGTTCGCCGTCGATACCGTTCTTTTTCGCGCCCTCTTCAAAAACGGAACGCTGTTTGGCCATCTCCTCCGGCTTTTTCTTACCCATCGCACGACGCAGCATATCCGCGCCGCCGAGAGTATACCCGGAAAGTACCTGGGCAATCTGCATCACCTGTTCCTGATACAGAATGATGCCGTAGGTCGGCTCCAGTACCGGCTTCAGGCTTTCATGCTGCCACTGAACGTCCGGGTAAGAGAGTTCTTCACGACCGTGCTTACGGTCGATAAAGTTATCTACCATCCCTGACTGCAACGGGCCGGGACGGAACAGGGCCACCAGTGCGATCATATCTTCAAAGCAGTCTGGCTGCAGACGTTTGATCAGATCTTTCATGCCGCGCGATTCAAGCTGGAAGACCGCCGTGGTTTCCGAGCGCTGCAGCATGTCGAAGCTTTTTTTATCGTCCAGCGGAATGGCGGCGATATCCAGCGGTGGCTCGCCATTCTTCGCCCGCCGCTTGTTGATCATCTCCAGCGCCCAGTTGATGATAGTCAGCGTACGCAAACCGAGGAAGTCGAACTTCACCAGCCCGGCATATTCCACGTCGCTTTTATCAAACTGGGTAACCGGATGCTTGCCCTCTTCATCGCAGTACAGCGGCGCAAAGTCGGTAATTTTGGTCGGCGCGATGACCACGCCGCCAGCGTGCTTACCGGCGTTACGCGTGACGCCTTCGAGCTTACGCGCCATATCGATCAGCGCTCTGACCTCTTCGTCCGCCTCGTAAATTTCCGGCAGTTGCGGTTCCGCTTCAAAGGCTTTTGCCAGCGTCATGCCCGGATCGGGCGGCACCAGCTTCGAGATACGATCCACAAAACCGTACGGATGCCCCAGCACGCGGCCCACATCGCGGATAACGGCTTTCGCCGCCATCGTACCAAAGGTGATAATCTGCGATACCGCATCACGCCCGTACATGTCTGCGACGTGCTCAATCACCTGGTCGCGTTTCTCCATACAGAAGTCAACGTCGAAGTCAGGCATCGAGACACGTTCCGGGTTCAGGAAACGTTCGAACAGCAGGTCAAACTCCAGCGGATCAAGGTCGGTAATTTTCAGCGCGTAGGCCACCAGCGAACCAGCCCCGGAACCACGTCCCGGCCCTACCGGCACGCCGTTATCTTTTGACCACTGGATAAACTCCATCACGATGAGGAAGTAGCCAGGGAACCCCATCTGGTTGATAACCTGTAGTTCAATATCCAGACGCTCGTCATATTCCGGGCGACGCTTTTTGCGCTCTTCTTCGTCCGGAAACAGGAAAGCCAGACGCTCTTCCAGCCCCTCTTTCGCTTTTTTGACCAGATAATCTTCGGTGGTCATATCGCCGGTCGGGAACTGCGGCAGGAAATATTCACCCAGACGCACCGTTACGTTGCAGCGTTTGGCAATCTCCACCGTATTTTCCAGCGCCTCCGGAATATCGGAGAACAGCTCGCACATTTCTTCTTCACTGCGCATATACTGCTGCGGCGAGTAATTGCGTGGACGCTTAGGATCGTCAAGCGTGAAACCGTCGTGGATCGCGACACGAATTTCATGGGCGTCAAAATCATCGCTTTCAAGAAAACGGACATCGTTTGTCGCGACAACCGGCAAACCACGTGCCTCAGCCAGCTCAACCGCAGCATGGAGATAGGTCTCTTCATCCTGTCTGCCGGTACGGATCAATTCCAGGAAGTAGCGATCGGGAAAATGCGCTTCATAGAAAGCAACGCACTCCTCCACCAGCGCCTGGTTGCCGCGTAGCAGACAGCGGCCTACGTCGCCCATGCGCCCGCCGGAAAGCAGGATCAAACCTTCTTTAAGCTCTACCAGCCAGTCGCGCTCGATAATCGGGCCTGCCGCGCCGTAGCCGCGCTGATACGCTTTCGAGATCAGCAACGTCAGGTTCTGGTATCCCGTATTATTCGCCGCCAGTACCGTCAGATGAGTCAGCTCATCTCCCAGCAGTTCGTTGTGAACGTTAAAGTCCGCCCCGACGATGGGTTTAATGCCCGCGCCATGACCCGCTCCGTAGAACTTCACCAGACCGCAGAGGTTGGTAAAATCGGTGATCGCCAGCGCAGGCATACCTAATGAGGCCGCCTTTTTCACCAGCGGCCCGGTCTTCGCCAGCCCATCGATCATAGAGTAGTCGCTGTGCACCCGCAGGTGAACGAAACGTGGTTCAGACATCTTCAGATTTCTCGATACAAGAATCAGGACACAAGTCCCAGAGCGCGTTTAACAGGCGCAAAACTGCGTCGGTGGTGCGCCGTCGCGCCATACTGGGCCAACTTTTCCAGATGAAAAGCGGTTGGATAGCCTTTGTGCTGCGCAAAGCCATACTGAGGAAAAACGATATCCAGCGCCGCCATTTCTGCGTCGCGGGTGACTTTCGCCAGAATAGACGCCGCGCTAATCTCCGCCACGCGGCTGTCGCCTTTCACCACGGCCATTGACGGCACAGGCAGCGCCGGACAGCGATTGCCGTCGATCAGCACATATTCTGGCGCAATATGCAGACCAGCGACAGCGCGCTGCATGGCGAGCATGGTGGCGTGCAAAATATTCAGCTCATCAATTTCATGCGCTTCCGCGCGTCCCAGACTCCAGCTTAACGCCTTTTCTTTAATCTCGTCATACAATGACAGACGACGCTTTTCAGACAATTTTTTGGAATCATTCAGACCGACGATCGGACGAGCCGGATCGAGGATCACGGCGGCGGTCACTACGGCGCCCACCAGCGGGCCACGGCCCACTTCATCCACACCCGCCACTAAATGTGTGTGTGGATAAACAAATTCGATCATTGTGCTAACTCCAGGACGGCATCTGCCGCCTGCTCATCGGCATTACAGCGGATCTGCTGATGCAATTCACGGAAGGTGTCGTGCATCGCATGGCTGGTTTTACCGTTCGCCAGTAGCGGCAACAGCGCTTCGGCGAGTTTTTGCGGTTCGCACTCTTCCTGCAACAGCTCTTTGACTAATTCTCTTCCCGCCAGCAGGTTAGGCAAAGACACATACTCCGTTTTCACCAGACGTTTCGCCAGCCAGAAAGTGAAGGGCTTCATACGATACCCCACTACCATCGGGCATTTTGCCAGCATACACTCCAGCGCCGCCGTACCCGAGGCCAGCAGAGCCGCGTCGCTGGCGATCATCGCCTCGCGCGCCATGCCGTCCAGCAAATGAACGGCGAGATCCGGCGCAACCTCCGCTTTAATTTTTTCAAACTGCTCGCGGCGTTTCGCGTTTACCAGCGGCACGACCACTTCCAGATCGGGATAGCGCTGTCGCAGCAATTGTGCGGTTTTCAGGAAGTCGGCGCTGAGCATTTCTACTTCCGCGCCACGGCTGCCTGGCAGTAGCGCCAGACAATGGGCGTCATGCGGGATACCCAGCACGTCGCGCGCCGCATTTTTATCCGGGTCCAGCGGCATGGCATCCGCCATGGTGTGACCGATAAAGCGGCACGGGACGTTAAATTTATCGTAAAACGCTTTTTCGAAAGGCAGAAAAGCCAGCACCATATGGGTGGATCTGCCTATTTTGAAAACGCGTTTCTGTCGCCAGGCCCAAACGGACGGGCTGACATAATGAATGGTCTTAATCCCTTGCTTTTTCAGATTACCTTCGAGGGTAATGTTGAAATCAGGGGCATCAATCCCGACAAAGACATCGGGCTTGAGCTCGGTAAAACGGCGGGTCAGATCGGCGCGGATATGCAACAAACGGCGTAAACGTCCGAGCACTTCAACAATGCCCATGACCGCCAGCTCTTCCATTTCGTACCAGGCTTCACACCCTTCGGCCTGCATACGCGGCCCCGCAACGCCCACAAAACGGGCGTTGGGTACGCGCGCTTTCAGCGCACGAATTAAGCCTGCGCCAAGAATATCGCCGGACGTTTCACCGGCGACCAGGGCAATCGTTAAAGGACGCTGTGCCGCCATTAACGAATCGGACCACGCGTTGAACGCTCAAAGAACTCGGTAAACGCCTTCACTTCCGGATGCTTTTCAGCAAGTTCAGCGATTTCCAGCTTCGCTTCGTCGAGCGTTTTACCACTGCGGTACAACAGTTTGTAGGCATTACGAATCGCCACCAGCCCTTCACGGCTAAAGCCGCGACGCTTCAGCCCTTCGATATTTACCCCGAACGGCGTCGCATGGTTACCCTGCGCAATCACATACGGAGGGACATCCTGCGCCACGCCGGAGCAGCCGCCGACCATCACATGCGCACCGATAATGCAGAATTGATGAACTGCCGTCATACCGCCGATAATCGCAAAATCATCGACTGATACGTGCCCCGCCAGCGTGGCGTTGTTGGCGAGGATACAGCGATTACCTACCGTACAATCATGTGCGACATGCGCATTGATCATCAGCAGGTTATCGCTACCCACCTTCGTCAACCCACCGCCCTGCACTGTACCACGATGAATGGTGACGCTTTCGCGGATGCGGTTACGATCGCCAATTTCCACACGGGTCGGCTCACCCGCATATTTCAGATCCTGGTTCACTTCACCGATGGAGGCAAACTGATAAATCTCGTTGTCGCGGCCGATTTTGGTTTGACCATTCACGACCACATGAGACTTCAGTACGGTTCCCTCACCAATTTCGACCTGCGGCCCAACAATACAAAAGGGACCAATGTGGGCATTAGCGCCAATTACAGCGCCGTCTTCCACAATGGCGGTAGGATGAATAAAGGCGGATTTATCAATCACGAATCAGGCCTCCCGGCTACGAGCACACATCATGGTTGCTTCGCACACAACTTTACCGTCGACCAGCGCAACCCCTTTAAAGCGGGTCAGGCCACGGCGCGTTTTCTCGAAAGTGACTTCCATGATCATCTGATCGCCTGGCACCACCGGACGCTTAAAGCGCGCTTCATCAATACCCGCGAAATAATACAGTTCGCCAGGTTCCAGTTTACCAACGCTTTTAAACGCCAGAATACCGGTTGCCTGCGCCATCGCTTCCAGAATCAGCACGCCTGGCAAAATCGGTTTGCCCGGGAAATGCCCCTGGAAAAACGGCTCGTTGACGGAGACATTTTTCACCGCACGCAGAAAACGACCTTCTTCAAAGTCCAGCACGCGATCGACCAGTAAAAACGGAAAACGGTGCGGCAGAAGCTCTAAAATCTCTTCAATCTGCAGAGTATGAGTGTTAGTAGTCAAAATACTCTTCCTGTCCAAATATACAAAAAGGCAATAATAACACGGCCTGCCGCAATCGTATGAATGTGACAGGCCGGAAAAGAATGGCAACTACAAGGCGAAACGTTAGTCTTGTTGATTAACCTTGCGCTCAATCGCTTTGAGACGCTTGCTCATATCATCAATGTTCATCACCAGTGCAGCAGTTTTACGCCATACTTTGTTGGGTTGCAGCGGAATGCCTGAGGAGTAGACGCCCGGTTCCGTGATGGGACGCATCACCATACCCATGCCAGTTACCGTGACTTTGTCGCATATTTCCATATGCCCATTGATCACGCTGGCGCCGCCAATCATGCAGTAACGGCCAATCTTCAGGCTACCCGCCATAATGACGCCACCGGCAACTGCCGTATTGTCGCCAATCACGACGTTATGTGCAATCTGGCACTGATTATCAATAATCACGCCATTGCCAATAACAGTATCATCCAACGCGCCACGGTCAATGGTGGTACAAGCGCCGATCTCGACACGATCGCCAATAATGACCCGGCCCAGTTGTGGGATCTTCACCCAGTTGCCACGATCGTTAGCGTAGCCAAAACCGTCCGCGCCGATCACCGTACTGGACTGGATCAGGCAATTCTCACCGATCTGAATGTCGTGGTAAATCGTTACGTTCGCCCACAAGCGTGAACCCGCCCCGATTTTGCTATTTTTTCCGACGAAACAGCCTGCGCCGATAACCACGTTATCGCCCAGTTGTACGCCAGATTCAATCACCGCATTCGCGCCGACTGAAACATTGCTACCCAGCGTTGCCGTCGCATCAATCACGGCGCTTGGCGCGATATTCTGCGCGGGCTGCGGCGTAGTATCTAAAATTTGCGCCATGCGCGCGTAGGTCAGGTAGGGATTTTTAACTACCAGCGCCGCGCTCTTAGCAAAAGGAAGATCGTCCTGCGTCATGACAACCGCAGAAGCCTGGCATAAACCTAAGTGTTCACGGTACTTAGGATTTACCATAAACGTAATGTGGCCTGTTGTTGCAGATTGCATGGACGCAACGCCGGTGATGACGATATCGCCATCACCGTGTAATTCTGCATCCAACTGTTCTGCTAAGTCAGCCAGTCGAATTGAAGGCATTACTTATTTAACCTGTTTCAGTACGTCAGCGGTGATGTCTTTCACATCGCTGCTGTTGTAAGCAACGGTGTTTGCGTCTACCACCAGATCGATACTCTGGTCGTTAGCCACTTTTTTCACCGCAGTCTGGATACGAGTCACCAGTTTGTTGCGTTCTTCGTTGGAACGACGAGCGCGATCTTTCTCAAAAGCCTGCGCTTTTTGCGCGAAAGTCTGGCGCTGAGACATCACGTCTTTTTCCAGCTTAGTACGATCGCTACCTGCTTTCATGGATTGCAGACGCTGCATTTTAGATTGCAGATCGGTTTCCATTTTTTGCAGTTCAGCCGCACGGCCTTTAAATTCGTTTTCCAGTGTATTGGATACACCCGTCTTCTGCGCAACCTGTTGGAACAGATTACCCATGTTGACGATTGCAATTTTGTCAGCAGCCTGTGCGGACGTTACCATCGCCAAACCAAGACCTGCAGCTAATAACCACTTTTTCACAATAAACTCCTTACCATCCCATTTGCACCCGAAGGTACAGCTCTTTGCGTGGCCTGGCGATCCCTGGGGGCATCGCCAAAAGTCATCGCTACACTACCAATGCATTCCTTTGCAGTGAACAATTACCAGGTTTTACCAATGTTAAACTGGAACTGCTCGGCTTTGTCTCCATCGTACTTTTTAAACGGCTGGGCGTAGGAGAAGACCAACGGCCCCAATGGGGACATCCATTGTAATGCGATACCCGCGGACATACGGATGTTGCTCGGATCGCTGTAGTCCGGATAACCAGAATACTGGCTGGAATCCCAGTTAGTATCCCAGACGGTCCCCATATCCCAGAAGAAAGAAGTACGGACCGAATTAGCATATTTCTCGCTGATAAACGGCGTCGGCGTGATAAATTCCAGGCTGGCGACCGCCATCGCGTTACCCCCTACCGCATCATCCGACTTACACATATCTTTTGCGCCGTCCTGCGTCGCGCAATCGTAGTCTTCATCAGCATCGTAATTTTTAGGGTTATAGGGATAATAGACCGCCTTAGGACCAATGGTATTGGACTGGAAGCCACGAACGGTACTGGAACCACCGGCATAGAAGTTCTCATAGAACGGCATTTCTTTACCGCCTAAACCATCGCCATAACCAAAGCGGGTACGGCCCAGAATGACCCACTTATGATCGTTATCGATCGGTACATAGGTCGCGGTATCCAACGTCGCTTTATAGTATTCGTTATCCGATCCCGGAATCGTCACCTTACCCGTCAGGTTGATACGCGTACCTTCCGTCGGGAAGTAACCACGGTCTAGTTTGTTGTAGGTCCAGCCGTAGTTAAAGGTGAAGTCATCAGTGCTAAAACTATTATCCTGATCATTAGTACTCGGATACTGACCCATTGATGCCAGATAACGCCACATTGCAACCTGCGGTTCCATATTGGACAGGGAGTTATGCACATACCCTAAACCAGCACGCAACGTGTTGTACTCGTTGATGGGGAAGCCAAGCGTCACATCCGTACCGTAACTCTTGTTGGTATAGTCGGATAGATCCGCATCGTCCGCCTGGAAGTCGTTATAGAAGATACGACCACCGAGGCTCACGCCGTCAACGGTAAAGTATGGGTTAGTAACGGACAGTTCGCTGTAGGTCTGGTAGTCGTTTTTGGTACCGTTAATCCCCACGGAATAACCGGTACCTAACCAGTTGTCCTGCTGAACGCCGGCCTGGAAGCTAACGCCGCTTTCTGTACCGTAACCGATACCGAAGTTAAAGCTACCGGTGTTGCGCTCTTTCACCTTGTACACCACATCAACCTGATCCGGGCTACCCGGAACGCGCTGCGTGTCGGTGTCGACGGTTTCAAAGAAGCCGAGACGGTTCAGACGCTCTTTCCCCTGGTCAACCAGGTCGCTGCCCAGCCACGCCCCTTCCATCTGGCGCATTTCACGGCGCAGAACGGAATCTTTTGAGGTGTCGTTGCCTTCAAAGCGGATCTTACGCACGTAGAAACGGTTGCCCGCATCGACGTTCACGCGCAGTTTTACGGTTTTGTCAGCATCGTTAATTTCAGGCTGTGACTGCACGCGCGGATAGGCGTAACCATAGCGACCCAGAAGCTTTTTGATGTCATCTTCCATTTTGGTCACTTTGGTGCCGTTATAGAGCTCGCCCGGTTCAATTTTCGTCAGTTTCTCAATTTCAGCGGAATGTCCGGCCAGGTTACCGCTCACCTGAACCCCGGAAAGCTTGTACTGATCGCCTTCGGTGATATTGACGGTGATGTAGATCCCTTTCTTATCCGGCGTCAGACTCACTTGCGTGGAGTCAATATTGAAACGCGCGTAGCCGCGATCCAGATAGTAGCTGCGCAAGGTTTCAAGGTCGCCCGCCAGCTTCTGTTTCTGGTATTTACGATCGCCGACGACATTCCACCACGGCACTTCGTCACGCAACTGGAAATGAGAAATGAGTTCTTCAGTGCTAAAGGCATGGTTACCGACGATGTTGATCTGTTGGATCTTCGCCGATACGCCCTCCTGGAACACCAGTTTAAGATCAACACGGTTGCGCGGTAGCGGCGTGACGACCGCCTTAACGCTGGCGCTGTATTTACCTACGCTATAGTAAAAGTCTTCCAGACCTTTTTCGATATCAGACAACGTGGTGCGATCCAGAGACTCGCCAACACGTACGCCAGACGCTTCGAGGTTTTGCTTGAGCATGTCATCTTTCACCGACTTGTTCCCGGAGAAAGTGATGCTGGCAATGGTCGGACGTTCTTTTACCTGAACCAGAAGGGTATTACCATCGCGCAGGACGCGGACGTCCTCAAAGTTGCCGGTGGCGAACAGAGCGCGAATGGTGTTACTGATATCTTCATCATTAACCGTGTCGCCTGTGCGCACCGGCATACTGAGGAGAGCCGCACCAACGGCGACTCGCTGCAGGCCTTCGAAATGAATGTCCTTCACTACGAACCCTTCAGCACCGTATACGGTGGCGCTGCTGAACAGCAGCGACGCTATGAGCAACTTTTTCATCGCCATCGTTATTATGCGTTCTTCCTAACTAACTCTCTTACAACCGAGAGAAATCATTGAAAAGTGCAAGCCCCATTAACAACACCAGCAAAATCGAGCCAATGCGATAACTAAAGTCTTGAACCCGCTCGGATACCGGCCCGCCCTTAAGCTTTTCAATCGCCAGGAACAGCAGATGACCCCCGTCAAGAACGGGCAGCGGAAACAGGTTAATTATCCCTAAGTTCACGCTGATTAGCGCAAGGAACATCAGGTAATAAATCACCCCGAACTCCGCTGACATCCCAGCCCCCTGAGCGATAGAAATCGGCCCACTGAGGTTGTTCAGTTTCACATCACCGGTTATCAATTTACCCAGCATACTGACCGTCAGCTTCATCAACTGCCACGTCTTATCCGTGGCTTCGAGGATGGCGCTAAAAGGCCCATACTGGCGTATAGTCTTGTACTCTTCCGGCAGAGGAATAATTTTAGGCACCACGCCTGCAAACCCTTCCGCCTTTCCGTTAACCGATTTCGTATCCGGCGTTAACGTCAACGACAAGGCGCTCCCCTGCCTTTCAATCTCTAACGCTAACGGCTTACCGGGATTATCGCGTACAAACGTCACGAATTTCATCCACTGCGTTAACGGCTGACCATCGACTTTAACGATCCTGTCGCCCGCTTGCAAACCCGCTTTACTGGCTGCGGAATTCGCCTGCACTTCTGACAGTACCGGTTCAATCTGTGGCCCGCGGGGCCGAATCCCTAAAGAAGATACAGGATCTTGCTTATCAGGCTCAAATGCCCAGTGACGTAAATCAAGCGTTTTATCCTGCCGCTGGTCGCTACCAAACGGCGCGACGCTCACCGTCGTCTGCTGATCGCCAATTTTGGACACCAGTTGTAAACGCACGGCATCCCAATCAGGGGTTTCGATACCATCAACGGCTTTAAGTTCCGTACCAGGCGCAATTTGCGCCTGCGCAGCAATCGAGTTGGGCGTTATTTCGCCAATGACCGGACGAACGCCAGGGACGCCGATGATAAAGACCAGCCAGTAAGCAAAGATAGCAAAAATGAAGTTCGCAACCGGACCTGCGGCAATAATTGCGGCGCGCTGGCCCACCGTTTTGTTATTGAAGGCGTGACGACGCAATTCCGGCGCTACCGGTTCGGCGCGCTCATCCAGCATTTTGACGTAGCCGCCCAGCGGGATCAGGGCGATGACATACTCGGTGCCGTACCGATCGGTACGACGCCAGAGCGCTTTGCCAAAACCGATGGAAAAGCGCTCAACTCGCACACCGCAGCGCCGGGCAACCCAGAAATGACCAAATTCATGCACAGTGATCAGCACGCCCAGTGCGATGATGAATGCAGCCAGATTCCAGAGAATACTCAGCATAAAACCTTCCGTTAGAGCGTCCTGAACACCAGTAACAACAGGCAAGCAAAGACCGGTACGGCAGCCGTCAGGCTGTCAATTCGGTCCAGAATGCCGCCATGGCCTGGAATCAAGTGGCCGCTATCCTTAATTCCTGCTTCGCGCTTAAACATACTCTCGGTGAGGTCGCCCAGTACAGAAGCCAGAGCCGCCACCACAGAGCAAATCAGCAAGATAACAGGCGCAACATTCAGATTCGCCCACATACCGTAACCCCATGAGATCACGGCAGCCGTAGCAAGCCCGCCGATAAACCCTTGCCAGGTTTTACCCGGGGAAACCTTCGGCGCCAGCTTATGTTTGCCAAACAATTTACCAAACATATACGCGCCAGAGTCCGCTCCCCAGACCAGGATCATGACATAGAGTAGCCATATTGCGCCACTGTAATGATTCTCGTCATAGTGCCAGGCGCGCAGCGCCAGCATGCCCCAGAAAAATGGCACAATAGTTAACAAACCGAAAATGAGACGCAATGTTTTTGAGTTGCGCCAGATTGCCGCCGAACCGGGATAAAATAGCACCAGCAGTAGCGCGACAATCCACCATCCTAACGATGCCCAAAGCGACATCTCAACCAGCGGTTGACGAATGTTGTGATGATACTCAGGCAACAAAAATAGCATCAGCGCCAATAACAGACCACACAGCACCGCCAGCCAAACCCGCTGTGAACGCGCGGCGAAACCGCTTAACTGTCCCCATTCCCACGCGGCCAGCATACAGACAACCAGCGTAATAATGGCGAACCCCACCGGCGGCAATAAAAAAAGCGCAGCGATGACCGCGGGTATTAACACAAAAGCAGAAATCAGGCGATACTTCAGCAAAAGCAACCCCCATCAGGCTTTGTCATCACCAGGCTCGGTACCGCCGAAACGACGCTCTCGATTAGCAAAGGCATGCAGCGCACCTTCAAAGTCTTGTTCATCGAAATCGGGCCAAAGAACATCCGTAAAGTAAAGTTCGGCATAGGCAATTTGCCAAAGCAAAAAGTTACTAATGCGATGCTCTCCCCCAGTCCTAATTACTAAATCCACAGGCGCCAGCTCATGCATACAGATTTGCTGGCCTAGTCTCTCTTCATCAATCTGATCGGGGCGCAGCACTCCAGCCTGCACCTGTTCCGCCAGTTGTCGGACTCCCTGGACAATATCCCAACGTCCGCCGTAATTCGCAGCGATATTCAGCGTTAGACCCGTATTATGGGCGGTAAGCGCTTCTGATTTGCGAATACGTTCTTGTAAACGTGAGTTAAATCGGCTGATATCGCCGATAATACGCAGGCGAACGTTATGGCGGTGCAGGCTTTTGACTTCGCTATCCAGCGCCCACACAAACAGCTCCATTAACGCGCTCACTTCCTGCGCCGGTCGGTTCCAGTTTTCACTACTAAAGGCATACAGCGTTAACGCATCAATACCGTTATTGGCAGCAAAAGAGACCGCTCGCCGGACGGACTTCGCCCCGGCTTTATGCCCAAAGGCCCGGATCTTCCCTTGCTTTTTCGCCCAGCGACCATTGCCATCCATAATTATGGCAACATGACGGCAGCCATGTGCTGGCAAATTTTCGCTTACTGGTTGAGTTGCAGACAACATAACGCGTTTTTTGTCCCTGAAAGGATTTAGCGGTACTCAGGAATACTGAAGCCTTTATACACATTCTCTTCGGTTCGCTTCGCGGATGACTGCGCGTCATCGCCCCTGTCGTGCGCTGTCTGCGCACGCCGGGAACGTATTCGCCTGCCGTCCCGATGCGTCCTGAATGATTTTGTGTATCCACAAAAAAGCCGTGTAAAACCACGGCTAACCTGACCGAAAAAAGCCAAAAACCTGCGATCAGGTGGCGCAGACTATATCACCGAAGCCCAACGCTAACAAATAGCACGATCTTCTGTCGCGGGATAATCGTCAGCGTGAGAGCCGTATCACTTGTTTTCTGGCTACTTCACGCGCGATGGCGTCAACCTGCAATACGTCCTCAACGCTTGCCGGTTCCTGTAAATCCATCCTCTCCAGCACCGCTAAATTGAGCCCGGCGATATCGGTAAAACGAATCTGTTGCGCCAGAAACGCGGCAACGGTGATTTCGTTTGCCGCATTGAGCGCCGTCGTTGCCGCCTGACCTTGCTCAAACGCCTCCATCGCCAGCTTCAGGCACGGATAACGCTGATAATCTGGCGCGCTAAACGTCAGCGCGCTGAGTTTGCAAAAATCAAGCGGCTGCGCGCCGGACGTGACGCGATTCGGCCATGCCATCGTATGCGCAATAGGCGTACGCATGTCAGGTTCTCCAAGCTGCGCCAGAACGCTGCCGTCCTGATAACGCACCATCGAATGAATGACCGATTGCGGATGGATCAACACTTCCATCTGACGTGCGCTGGCATTAAATAACCAACGCGCTTCAATGTATTCCAGACCTTTATTCATCATGGTGGCGGAGTCGACGGAGATTTTTCGCCCCATCGACCAGTTCGGATGACGACATGCCTGATCCGGCGTCATCGCTGCCAGATCGCACATTGGCGTTTCACGAAACGGGCCACCAGACCCGGTAAGCAAAATCGACGTTACGCCATTTTGCTCAAGGTCAGCGTATCCCAGATTATGCTGAATAGATTGCGGCAAACTCTGAAAAATCGCGTTATGTTCGCTATCGACGGGTAAAAGCCGGGCGTTGCTGCGTTTTACTTCGTCCATAAACAGCCGCCCGCAGGTCACCAGCGATTCTTTATTCGCCAGCAGAATCGTCTTCCCTGCGCGAATCGCCGCCAGGGTCGGCAGTAAACCAGCCGCGCCCACAATGGCCGCCATCACATGCCCGACCTCATCAAGCGCCGCCATCTCACAGGCAGCCTGCTGACCGCTCAGAACCTCGGTGCGGCTGCCATGCTGCTGAAGCATTATTTTGAGCTGTTCTGCGCTCGACGTATCGTCCATCACGGCATAACGCGGCGAGAACTCCAGGCACTGCTCCGCCATGCGGGCGACATTTTTACCCGCCACCAGCGCGATAACGCGGAAGCTATCAGGATTATGGCGCACCACGTCCAGTGTGCTGCAACCAATAGAGCCGGTCGAGCCCAGAATGGTTAATTGCTTCATGAAACGTCCAGAAGTGTTGAAACGGAATAAAAAGCAAAACGCCGCACAGGAGACCTGATAATGTCTTCTGCGCGGCGCTTTGTACACCACTCATCCGCCAGGTTTAGCGGTGGAATGAGTTTATATCTGCGTACAGATCAATCAGAACTGCATCAGTTCTGCTTCTTTATCTGCCAACGCCGCATCAACTTTCTTAATTGCCGCGTCGGTCATTTTCTGTACTTCTTCCTGAGAGCGACGATCGTCATCTTCACTGATCGCTTTATCTTTCAGCAGAGCTTTTACTTTATCGTTCGCATCACGGCGGACGTTACGAACGGCGACACGCGCCTGCTCCGCTTCGCCACGGACAATTTTCGTCAGATCTTTACGACGTTCTTCGGTCAGCGGCGGCAGCGGAACGCGAATATCGGTGCCCGCAGAGCTTGGATTCAAACCGAGGTCTGACGCCATGATCGCTTTTTCAACGGCTGGCCCCATAGAACGGTCAAACACGTTAATTTTTAAGGTACGGGAGTCTTCTACCGTTACGCTTGCCAACTGGCGCAGCGGGGTCGGAGTGCCATAGTATTCTACGACAATACCATCCAGCAGGCTGGGAGAAGCACGACCCGTGCGCACTTTGCTGATTTGGGTTTTGAACGCTTCAACGCATTTTTCCATGCGTACTTCAGCATCTTTTCTGATATCGCTAATCACGTTACGAATCCTTGAAAACTAGTCTCAGTCAGACCAGACGGTCACACAATACAAAGATGTGCTAAGTATAGTCTCGTTTAATTTCTGCCAGGTAATAAGACCCGTCAATAGAACAGAATCTTACCCGTATTTGGCGCTCACGGGAATTATTCCGTGATTAACGTCCCTTCTTTTTCGCCCATCACCACACGACGCAGCGCGCCTGGTTTGTTCATGTTGAAAACACGAATCGGCAGTTTGTGGTCACGAGCCAGCGTGAACGCCGCCAGATCCATCACTTTCAGCTCTTTATCCAGCACTTCGCTGTAAGTCAGCTGATCGTACATGGTCGCGGAAGGATCTTTTGCCGGATCGGCAGTGAATACGCCATCCACTTTGGTCGCTTTCAGTACGACATCCGCTTCAATTTCGATCCCGCGCAGACAGGCCGCAGAGTCGGTAGTGAAGAACGGGTTACCCGTACCTGCAGACAGAATCACAACACGGTTATTACGCAGCAGGCTAATCGCCTCGGCCCAACTGTAGTTGTCGCACACGCCGTTTAAAGGAATTGCCGACATCAGGCGGGCGTTCACATAGGCGCGGTGAAGCGCATCACGCATTGCCAGGCCGTTCATGACGGTGGCCAACATGCCCATGTGGTCGCCCACAACGCGGTTCATCCCCGCTTTTGCCAGACCCGCGCCACGGAACAGGTTACCACCGCCAATCACCACACCAACCTGAATACCCAGTTCAACCAGTTCTTTGATCTCCTGAGCCATACGATCCAGTATGCTTGCATCAATACCGAAGCCTTCCGTACCCTGCAGAGCTTCGCCGCTTAATTTAAGCAGAATGCGTTTATAGACGGGTTTTGCATTGGTAGCCATGTTTCTTTCCTGAGACTGTCAACGATTGATATGAGTTAATTCCGGCGACATTGTACGTCGCATTTCAGCGCAGACGCCAGGCGTCGGCTGATTTTACAAGAGAGGCGCAAAAAGAAGCCGCCCTCAGGCGGCTCCTCAGGAAAATCAGGACTGCTTAGACATCGCAGCAACTTCTGCTGCAAAGTCAGTCTCGACTTTCTCAATGCCTTCGCCCACTTCAAAGCGGATGAAGCCAGTCACGTCAGCGTTGTGCTCTTTCAGCAGTTGGCCAACAGATTTGCTCGGTTCCATGACGAAAGGCTGACCAGTCAGAGAAACTTCGCCGGTGAATTTCTTCATGCGGCCTTCAACCATTTTCTCTGCGATTTCTTTCGGCTTACCGGACTGCATCGCGATGTCCAGCTGTACCTGGTACTCTTTCTCTACCACGTCAGCAGACACGTCTTCCGGCTTAACGAATTCCGGCTTGCTTGCCGCAACGTGCATCGCCAGCTGTTTAACCAGCTCTTCGTCAGCGCCTTTAGCGGCAACCAGAACGCCGATGCGCGCACCGTGCTGGTAAGAACCCAGAACGTCGCCTTCCAGGGAAGCGACGCGACGAATGTTGATGTTCTCGCCGATTTTCGCTACCAGGGCAACGCGCTCTTCTTCGAACTGTGCTTTCAGAACTTCTACGTCAGTGATTTTGCCAGCAACAGCGGCGTCCAGCACTTTGTCAGCAAATGCCTGGAAGCCAGCATCTTTAGCCACGAAGTCAGTCTGGCAGTTAACTTCCAGAATGAAAGCGACGTTGCCGTCGATTTTGGTTTTGATTACGCCGTCAGCAGCCACGTTGCCTGCTTTTTTCGCCGCTTTGATAGCGCCGGACTTACGCATGTTTTCGATTGCCAGCTCAATGTCGCCATTCGCTTCAGTCAGCGCTTTTTTGCAATCCATCATGCCTGCGCCGGTACGCTCACGCAGCTCTTTTACCAGGGATGCGGTAATTTCAGCCATTCTAAAATCCTCGAAAGATTTGATCTGCCCGGCATCAAACCGCACAGATATAAAAGTGAAAAAGGGGGCCATATACAGGCCCCCTAACCAAACGTGATACTACCTGGTCTATAAGGGCTCTCCCCTTCATATTTCGAGCCGCAGGCGCGTTGCCTTCACTCGCTCATCCCGGTCACTTACTGATGTAAGCTCCCGGGAATTCTCGAGCTTGCCGCCTTCCTGCAACTCGAACTATTTTAGGGAGTTATCAAGCCTTATTACTCGGCTTCTACGAAGCTTTCTTCCGCCTGGGAAGCCAGATCCTGAGAACGGCCTTCACGAACGGTTGCAGCGACAGCGCCCAGGTACAGGCTAACAGCACGGATTGCGTCATCGTTACCCGGGATAACGAAGTCAACGCCGTCCGGATCAGAGTTGGTATCAACGATAGCAAATACCGGGATACCCAGGTTGTTCGCTTCTTTGATAGCAATGTGCTCGTGGTCAGCATCGATAACGAACAGAGCGTCCGGCAGACCGCCCATGTCTTTGATACCGCCCAGGCTGTTTTCCAGTTTCTCAAGCTCACGAGTACGCATCAGCGCTTCTTTCTTGGTCAGCTTTTCGAAAGTACCGTCCTGAGACTGAGTTTCCAGGTCTTTCAGACGTTTGATGGACTGACGAACTGTTTTCCAGTTAGTCAGCATACCGCCCAGCCAGCGATGGTTCACGAAGAACTGGTCGCAGCTGTTAGCAGCTTCTTTCACCGCTTCGCTTGCAGCGCGTTTAGTACCAACGAAAAGGATTTTACCTTTACGAGCAGAGATCTTGTTCAGTTCAGCCAGAGCTTCGTTGAACATCGGTACAGTTTTCTCAAGGTTGATGATGTGAACTTTGTTACGCGCGCCGAAGATGAAAGGCTTCATTTTCGGGTTCCAGTAACGGGTCTGGTGACCAAAGTGAACACCAGCCTTGAGCATGTCGCGCATGGAAACAGTTGCCATGATTTAAAACCTCTATAGATTAAGTTGGGGTTATGCCTCCACGTATCCCATATTACCGACCCCAAAGGGCACCCCGGAATATGTGCCGATACGTGTGTGTTGTTACACAAAGTGAGATTTGTCGCTCCCGTCCATCGTGTGTAGTCTTCGAATGGATCGGAAGTCCGGCGCGCTTTATACCACAAATACGCCACCGACACCAATAATTGTTGGCACTCAATGCTGAATTGAACGATGAATTTCGTGTTACAGGCAGGCGGCAAATTTTTGCATCCCCGGGAGCTTACGGCCAATAAGTGACTGGGGTGAAAAAATGTCGCCAACGCACCTGTGGCACGAAAGGCGAAGTTCAGAATGATTCTCAATTTGGCAGGGTACACCCCTGACTGATACCATTGTCAGCACTTACACAATTATTGCCGAAATCATCGGCACTGATGGACAGAATTCATGGCTATCTCTATCAAGACATCTGAAGACATCGAAAAAATGCGCGTCGCGGGCCGTCTGGCAGCCGAAGTGCTGGAAATGATCGAACCGTATATCAAACCGGGCGTCACCACCGGCGAACTGGACCGTATCTGTAACGATTACATCGTTAACGAACAACACGCGATCTCCGCCTGCCTCGGCTACCACGGCTATCCGAAATCCGTCTGTATCTCTATTAATGAAGTGGTGTGCCACGGCATTCCGGATGACGCTAAACATCTGAAAGATGGTGATATCGTCAACATCGACGTGACCGTGATTAAAGATGAATTCCACGGCGATACCTCGAAGATGTTTATCGTCGGCAAACCGACCATTCTGGGCGAGCGTCTGTGCCGCGTCACGCAAGAGAGCCTGTATCTGGGCATCAAAATGGTGAAACCGGGCATCCGCCTGCGCACCATTGGCGCCGCCATCCAGAAATATGCCGAAGGCGAAGGTTTCTCCGTGGTACGTGAATACTGCGGACACGGTATTGGTCGCGGCTTCCATGAAGAACCGCAGGTGCTGCATTATGATGCAGACGATGGCGGCGTCGTGTTGCAGCCTGGCATGACCTTTACCATTGAACCGATGCTGAACGCCGGGGATTACCGTATCCGCACCATGAAAGACGGCTGGACGGTAAAAACCAAAGACCGCAGCTTGTCTGCTCAGTACGAGCATACTATTGTGGTAACGGAAAACGGCTGTGAAATTCTGACGCTGCGTAAAGATGACACCATCCCGGCGATCATCACACACGACGAATAATGTTTTGCCTGATGGCGATGCCTTCGCATCTTATCAGGCCTACAAATTACACCTTTACTCAAAATCATTCGAGTTGCCTCAAGGCGGCAAGAGAGTGAATCTTCAGGAGCGTACATAAGTACGTGACTGGAGTGAACGAGCGCAGCCAACGTAGAAGCAACTTGAAGGATGAAGAGTAAATACGTAGGCCGGATAAGGCGTTCACGCCACCATCCGGCTTTTTAATGGGTGGCGCATATGAATACTCTTCCTGAACAGCACGCGAATACCGCACTCCCCACCCTCCCTGACCAGCCGCAAAACCCTGGCGTCTGGCCACGCGCTGAACTGACCGTCGCCGGTATCAAAGCCCGCATCGACATCTTTCAACACTGGCTGGGGGAGGCATTTGACAGCGGCATTTGTGCTGAACAGCTTATTGAAGCCCGAACCGAATTTATCGACCAGTTGTTGCAACGCCTGTGGATTGAGGCCGGTTTCGGTCAGATTGCCGATCTGGCGCTGGTCGCCGTCGGCGGCTATGGACGCGGCGAACTGCATCCGCTTTCCGATATTGATCTGCTCATTTTAAGCCGCAAAAAGCTGCCCGATGAACAGGCGCAAAAGGTCGGCGAACTGCTGACTTTATTATGGGACGTCAAGCTGGATGTCGGGCATAGCGTACGTACGCTGGAAGAGTGTCTGCTGGAAGGTCTGTCTGATTTAACCGTTGCGACAAACCTCATCGAAACGCGCCTGCTGATCGGTGATGTCGCTCTGTTTCTGGCACTACAAAAACATATTTTCAGCGAAGGTTTTTGGCCGTCCGACAAATTTTACGCCGCCAAAGTAGAAGAGCAGAACCAGCGCCACCAGCGCTATCACGGCACCAGCTATAATCTGGAGCCGGATATTAAAAGCAGCCCCGGCGGCCTGCGCGATATCCATACGTTACAGTGGGTCGCCCGACGTCACTTCGGCGCTACCTCGCTCGATGAGATGGTGGGATTCGGCTTTTTAACCCCGGCTGAGCGCGCGGAGCTCAACGAATGCCTGCATATCCTGTGGCGCATTCGCTTTGCGCTACATCTGGTGGTCAGCCGCTACGATAACCGCCTGCTGTTCGACCGCCAGTTAAGCGTCGCTCAACGCCTTAACTACAGCGGCGAGGGCAATGATCCGGTTGAGCGGATGATGAAAGACTACTTCCGGGTTACGCGCCGGGTGAGCGAACTTAATCAGATGCTGCTTCAGCTATTTGACGAGGCGATTCTGGCGCTGCCTGCGGATGAAAAACCGCGTCCTGTTGACGATGAGTTTCAACTGCGCGGCACGCTCATTGATCTGCGTGACGACACGCTGTTTATCCGCGAACCGCAAGCGATCCTGCGCATGTTTTATATGATGGTGCGCAATAGCGCGATCACCGGCATTTACTCTACGACGTTACGCCATTTGCGCCACGCCCGCCGCCACCTGAGCCAACCGCTGTGTTACATCCCGGAGGCGCGCACTCTGTTTCTTAGTATGCTACGCCATCCCGGCGCGGTCAGCCGCGGCCTGCTGCCCATGCATCGCCACAGCGTACTGTGGGCTTATATGCCGCAGTGGTCGCACATCGTCGGACAAATGCAGTTTGACCTGTTCCACGCATACACGGTGGATGAACACACTATCCGCGTAATGCTCAAACTGGAGAGCTTTGCAAAAGAAGAGACGCGCCAGCGCCATCCGCTATGCGTCGATCTCTGGCCGCGGCTTCCCCATCCGGAACTGATCCTGATCGCCGCGCTGTTCCACGATATTGCGAAAGGACGCGGCGGCGACCATTCGGTACTGGGCGCGCAGGATGTACTCACCTTCGCCGAACTGCACGGTTTGAACTCACGCGAAACGCAACTGGTCGCCTGGCTGGTGCGCCAACACCTGCTGATGTCAGTCACCGCCCAGCGCCGCGACATCCAGGATCCGGAAGTCATCAAGCAGTTCGCCGAAGAGGTGCAAACCGAAACACGGCTGCGTTTTCTGGTCTGCCTGACCGTCGCGGACATCTGCGCGACCAACGAAACCTTGTGGAATAGCTGGAAACAGAGCCTGCTGCGCGAGCTGTACTTCGCCACTGAAAAACAGCTCAGACGTGGAATGCAAAATACGCCGGATATGCGTGAGCGCGTGCGTCACCATCAGCTTCAGGCGCTGGCGCTGCTGCGAATGGACAATATTGATGAAGCCGCGCTGCACAAAATCTGGACCCGCTGTCGCGCTAACTATTTTGTTCGTCATAGTCCAAATCAGCTCGCCTGGCACGCACGCCATTTATTGCAGCACGATCTGCGCCAACCGTTAGTGTTGCTCAGTCCGCAGGCCACGCGCGGCGGAACCGAAATTTTTATCTGGAGTCCGGACAGACCCTATCTGTTTGCCGCCGTCTGCGCCGAGCTGGACAGGCGTAATTTAAGCGTCCATGACGCGCAGATCTTTACCACTCGCGACGGCATGGCAATGGATACGTTTATCGTTCTGGAACCAGACGGCAGCCCGCTGGCGGCGGATCGCCATGACGTTATTCGCACCGGTCTTGAACAAACCATTACGCAGCGTAGCTGGCAGCCGCCGCAGCCGCGTCGGCAACCGGCAAAGTTACGGCACTTTACGGTCGAAACGGAAGTCAATTTTCTGCCCACCCATACCGACAGAAAATCATTCATGGAATTGATCGCGCTCGATCAACCTGGTCTGCTGGCCAGGGTCGGACAAATTTTTGCCGATCTGGGAATTTCGCTTCATGGCGCCCGAATTACAACCATTGGTGAACGAGTAGAAGATTTATTCATAATCGCCACAGCGGATCGGCGCGCACTTAATAATGTGCTGCAACTTGAGGTGCAACAACGGTTGACAGCGGCCCTCAATCCAAACGATAAAGGGTAGTGTGTTTATTTATATGAAAGAGTTTAACAATGCAGCAGCTACAGAACGTTATTGAGACCGCTTTTGAGCGCCGCGCCGATATTACGCCGGCTAATGTAGATACCGTGACCCGAGAGGCGGTAAACCAGGTCATTTCTCTACTTGATTCCGGCGCGCTGCGTGTCGCAGAAAAAATCGACGGTCAGTGGGTCACTCACCAGTGGCTGAAGAAAGCGGTTCTGCTCTCTTTCCGTATTAACGATAACCAGGTTATCGACGGTGCGGAAAGCCGCTACTTCGATAAAGTCCCGATGAAATTCGCTGATTACGACGAAGCGCGTTTTCAGAAAGAAGGCTTCCGCGTCGTTCCGCCTGCGGCCGTTCGTCAGGGCGCATTTATCGCCCGCAACACCGTGCTGATGCCGTCTTACGTTAACATCGGCGCCTACGTTGACGAAGGCACCATGGTTGACACCTGGGCGACGGTGGGTTCCTGCGCGCAGATTGGTAAAAATGTTCACCTTTCCGGCGGCGTGGGTATCGGCGGCGTACTGGAGCCACTGCAGGCTAACCCGACCATCATTGAAGACAACTGCTTTATTGGCGCGCGTTCTGAAGTCGTGGAAGGCGTCATTGTCGAAGAAGGTTCCGTCATTTCCATGGGGGTATACCTCGGCCAGAGCACCAAAATCTACGATCGCGAAACCGGTGAAGTTCACTATGGCCGCGTACCGGCGGGCTCCGTGGTCGTTTCCGGCAACCTGCCGTCAAAAGACGGCAAGTACAGTTTGTACTGCGCGGTAATCGTGAAAAAAGTCGACGCCAAAACGCGTGGTAAAGTGGGCATTAACGAATTATTGCGCACTATTGATTAAGCGAGTGAAAAGTGGGGGCGACAGCCCCCTTTGCATTACGGCGAATGCGGTAACACGGTTTCCGGCGCAATCTTTGCCGCAAACGCCGAAGCCAGCGCAGTTAAAACGACATAACCGGCAACCAAAGTCCAACTGTTATCATAGACTGCGCTTAACGCTTTAGCGATAAACGGCGTGAATCCCCCTGCCACAACCGCCCCCAACTGAGCGCCAATTGATGAACCGCTGTAGCGTACAGGCGGATGAAACAGTCCGGCGAAAAAAGAAGGTTGCACAGCATTCAGTGAATTATGACCAATGTTAATAAGCAGAACGTAGCCCATTGTCATCAGTATGAGCGAACGGCTTTCCAGCAGCCAGAAAAAGGGAAAAGCCATTGCCGCGACAAAAAGCGCGCCGAAAATATACACCTGACGGCAGCCACGCCGATCCGACATGATGCCAAATAGTACGTGCATGGGATACGCCAGCAGACAGGTGAACATTACAATGTACAGAATAGTCAGGCTGGCAATCCCAAGCTGCGTCGTCGCCCAGGAAACCGCGAAGACGGTAGCAAGAAAAAAGGGAACGCTTTCCGCAAAACGCAGAATTATAATCAGCAAAATGCTGCGCCATTGTTCTCGTACTACTTTGACCACCGGCCTTTCTTCTCTTTGCTGCCTATGATTAATGGCCTGCTGCTTTTTAAACGCACGGAAGACAGGCGTCTCATCCAGACGATGACGCATATATAATCCAGGCAACACCAAAAGCGCACTGAGCAGAAAAGGAATACGCCATCCCCACGATAACAACGCCTCCTGCGGTAATTGGGTCACGACTATAAATACGCCTGTCGCCAATAATTGTCCCGTGAGTCCTCCTGTTTGCGATAGCGCGCTTAACCGCCCCCGGTGCTTTCCAGCAGCATATTCCACGACCATCAACATGGCGCCTCCCCATTCGCCTCCAACCATAAATCCCTGTAGAAAACGCAGAATAACCAGTAAAGCAGGCGCCAGCGCGCCAATACTGGCGTAAGAAGGCAGGCAACCGATGAGAAACGTGACCGCGCCCATCCCCCCTAACGTGATTAATAACGTGTTTTTACGCCCAAGCGTATCTCCCCTGTTGCCAAAAAATAGCGCGCCCAGCGGCCGGGAAATAAATCCCACGCCGAAACTGGCAAAAGAAGATAACGTTGCAGTCAATGGGCTGGCGCCAGGGAAAAAAAGCGGGCCAAATACCAGCGCGCTTGCCAGGCCGTATAATAGAAAATCATAATATTCAATGGAGTTTCCTATCCAGGCGGAAACCACCACCCGGCGAATAGTAGCATTATACGTTCCGGACATAGACTCCGCCTCTCAAGGTTATCGACCACTGCCTCCGGTCAATTTTCCACACTGACCTCAAACGCTTTCTCTATAAACGGAATATCGCGTTGAATTACTTAAGCTATCAATAACCGCCGCCCTTTTGCTCATGACGTTGCCGAGACGTCTTCTGCGATCAACCGCGCTTTTTTTGTATACACTGGTGGCGAAAAACCAATTTTTCGTTAATTATTCAAAAGTTATAGTGTGATGAAGGATACCGCTATGTATGACAATCTAAAAAGTCTGGGCATTACCAATCCTGAGGAAATCGATCGTTACAGCCTGCGGCAAGAAGCCAATAACGATATCCTGAAAATCTATTTTCAAAAGGATAGAGGTGAATTCTTTGCTAAAAGCGTGAAGTTTAAGTATCCACGCCAGCGTAAAACGGTGGTGGCCGATGGCATCGGTCAGGGTTATAAAGAAGTACAGGAGATTAGCCCTAACCTACGCTATGTGATTGACGAGCTGGACCAAATCTGCCAGCGCGACCGCTCAGAACTCGATCTCAAACGTAAGATCCTCGACGACTTGCGCCATCTGGAAAGCGTCGTCGCGAATAAGATCAGTGAAATCGAAGCCGATCTGGACAAGCTTACCCGCAAGTAAGCTGTGTGTTGCCGGATGGCGACGTGTTACGCCTTATCCGGCCTACAGATATATCCCGGTAGGCCTGATAAGCGTAGCGCCGCCGGGCTTAACGCTGTTCATCCAGTTGTAGCGCCACATACAGCAACAGCCGATCGTCAAAATTTCCCAAATCCAGCCCGGTCAGTTCCGAAATACGATTTAGCCGATATTCCAGCGTGTTACGATGAATAAACAGCGCCTTAGAGGTCGCCAGCGGCTGGACATTATGGCGAAACCACGCCGTCAGCGTCCGACGTAATAACCCGTTGTTATCCATCGCTTTGAGTTTTACCAGCGGGCGCGCCAGCTCATTGGCCTGCCAGCCGCCACGCAGGCTATCTAACAGAACCGGCAGCATCAAATCCTGATAAAAATAGCTGCGGCTTTCTGGCATCCGCTGTTTGCCGACCATCATCGTAGTGCGCGCCGTGCGGTATGAGCGTGCAATACTGCCCGGCCCGGTAAAGTAATTGCCCAGCGCTACGCGAAAACGTAGCTGACCATTCTCTTTCATTCGCGAGATAAGCTGCTCTACGCGCTTACGATGATCTTCAGCATCCCAGCGACCAAACGAGTTTAAGGCGGGTTTGAGCACCACCATCTCGGTGAGAGAAACAATGGCTATCAGGTTGTTACGCTCCGGCGTGGTAAGCGCATTCTGCAACTGCTGAAGTTCCGCCATTGCGCTATCGACGCCAAGCTGGCCGCTGTCGACTTCCACCACCGCCGCCACACGCGGCTGGTTCAAATCGATCCCCAAACGCTGCGCCCATTCCACCAGCGCCGGCGTATTTTCTTCGGCCTGAATCAGGTTCATTACCAGCTCTTCACGCAAGCGGCTATCCTGCGCCAAAAGGTGCATTAACCGCGACTGTTCCAGCATCATTTCGGCAGTCATACACACCAGTTCGCCATATTTACGCAGGTGCTCTGGTTCGCCGGTGAGGCCGATCACGCCGACAATTTCGCCCTCAAGGCGTAAGGGAAGATTAATCCCCTGACGCACCCCGTGCAGGTGTCGCGCCACGGCGTCGTCGATATCCACAACCCGGCCCTGCGACAGCACTAACAGCGCGCCTTCGTGCAATTCACCAATACGTTCCCGATCGCCGCTGCCGATAATACGCCCGCGGGCATCCATTACGTTGATATTGGTATCAATGATGCGCATAGTGCGCGCCACGATATCCTGCGCCATTTTGGTATCAAGATGCCAGCCAGCCATAAATCCCTCCTGTGAGCAGAGCACAAGCATAAGGAAGATGACAGGTCTCGACATTGTGCAAATGCACAAAACGGTGCAAATAAGTATGGAGTTGTGGGGGGTTTCACAGAAAAGTGTTGCCCCCTTCCATGGAGGAAGGGGGACAAAGGTGATTACTGCATCAGCAAATAAATAGAACTATCACCACGCTGAATATTCAGCGCCAGAACCGACGGTTTGCTGTCGAGAATCTTACGCAGCTCGGCGATATTTTTCACCGGCTGCTGGTTAGCGCCGATAATCACATCACCTTTTTTGAGGCCAATTTGCGCGGCGGGTGAATTCGCTTTCACGCTGCTCACCACAACGCCTTTATCCTGGCCTTTATTGCTCATTTCAGCGCCTTCAATCCCGCTGAAGATGGTGCTGGAATCAACCTGACTCTGGCTGCTCTGCTGCAGTTCCAGATTAACCGTAATCGCTTTACCTTCACGCAGCAGACCGAGGCTGATTTTGCTGCCGACCGGCATAGTGCCGACCTGAGCGCGCAGCGCCGCAAAGCTGCTGATCGGTTTACCGTTCAGCGAGGTAATGACATCCCCGGCTTTGATACCCGCTTTCGCCGCGGACGAATTCGGCATCACCTGGCTGACGAACGCGCCACGCTGGGCGTCGACTTTCATCGCTTTCGCCAATTCGGAATTCAGCTCAGTCCCCATGATCCCCAGTTCGCCGCGTTTCACCTGGCCGTATTCCACCATCTGCGACGTCAGGTTTTTCACCATGTTACTGGGGATAGCGAAGCCGATACCGATGTTGCCGCCGTCCGGCGCCAGAATCGCGGTGTTAATACCGATCAGCTCACCGTTCAGGTTCACCAGCGCGCCGCCGGAGTTACCGCGGTTAATCGCGGCGTCGGTCTGAATAAAGTTCTCGTAATTTTCTACGTTCAGGCCGCTACGCCCCAGCGCCGAAACGATACCTGACGTCACCGTTTCGCCCAGACCAAACGGGTTACCAATAGCGACGGTATAATCCCCCACGCGCAGCGCGTCGGAGTCCGCCAGCTTAATCGCCGTCAGGTTCTTCGGATTCTGAATTTGAATCAGCGCGATATCAGAACGCGGATCTTTGCCCACCACTTTAGCATCGAATTTACGCCCATCGCTAAGCTGTACTTTAATCACGCTGGCGTTATCAACCACGTGGTTGTTGGTGACGACGTAGCCCTTCGCGGCGTCAATAATTACGCCGGAGCCCAGCGCCATGAATTTCTGTTGTTGACCGCCGTTGCCGCCGTTACCGCCGCCCTGGCAGAAGGGAGAATTCTGGAACGGAGAACCGTCCTGGCAGAACGGGGAGTCATCGCCAAAGAACTGCTGGAAATTACGCGGCATACGCGGCGTATTCACCGTGGTGCTACCTTCTACATTAATACTGACCACCGATGGCATCACTTTTTCGAGCATCGGTGCCAGGCTTGGCATCTGCTGGGCAGTCATTGCTGAAGAGGACGTTTCAGCCGCCGTGGCAGACAGAGGCGACAATGCCAAACCTAAACTCAGAGCCAGTGCACTCATTGCTAATGTGGTTTTTTTCATGTGTTTCAATCTCGATTAACAGGTAACGCAAAATTGCTGTGTACGTCAGATTCATTTTATAACGCGAAGTTCCGGAATAAAGTTTCTGGAAAAAGTAAAAATTTATTGTCCATCTTTACAAAAGTCCATTTACTGTTCGACCGCCATCAAACGCCGATATTCATCCCATGCGTAAAGGTCAGTCATCCCGCTGATATAATCCTGAATCAACCGACAGCGATAATAATATTCCAGTACCGGGTACTCCGCCGAATCCGTGGGTAATTTACTGACGACTTCCACGTAGGCCAAACGATGGCGCGTAGAAAGTTTCTGAAATAAGCGCGATTCTATGGGGAAGCGTTTCAACCGTTCTTTTTCCACCAGCTCGCGAAAGTCGTTAAGCGACAGGCTTAATAGCGGCTGATAGATATCTAATAACCCGCTGATCACCCGGTATCCCTGTAGTTCAAGCTGTTCTACATCCGGATGGCTAAACACATGTTCAACCGCCACATTCTTATAGAGTTCAAGCAGGCGGCTAAAACCGCTGGCATCTTCCAGCAACGCCTGATTGAAGGTACCGGCAAAAATCTGCGGCAAATTATCAATAAAACGCTGAGCGGCATAGGGCACCAGTTTATTTAATGTATTTACCCGTAAATACATAAAAAACTGATCTTCGGTACTGCGGCTTAATGTATTGGCGCGTGATTTTTCCCACGCATTTCCTACCACCAGCTCAAACAGCGAATCCTTCTCATGGTGGCCCCACGCGTGATATAAATGGTGATAAAGCTGCTCAACGCTAAAGATTCTTTTCTCTACCGCGTCTTCAAGATCGGCGACACAATAAGAAATATCATCTGCGGCTTCCATAATCCACGTTAATGGAAAGCGACTGTAAGGCGCTAACTGCAGTTCTTTACGTAACCTCGCAATATACTTCTCTTCAGAAAGATAATAGCCCGGTTTCTTCATTAAATAGCGATGGGAATCCGGCACCGGCCCTCGCCACCATGCCGGACGGGTATATTTTAAAATTCCGCCAACCTGCGCCCAGGTAAGATTCATCCGCATGAGCGTATGCACCAGACGAATTCCCTGTGCATTGCCTTCAAAATGGCAGATATCCTGACGTACCTTGCGGCGAATATCGTTCAGATTTTCTTCGCCTTCCTGTAGCCGTAGCGAGGAAACCACACAGCGATCATGCGTGAGCGGCTGACTTTCCGCATCTTCCGGATGCAGCCGCTGACGAAACCAGTCATTGATCGCCGCCTCGCCAAAATGACCGAACGGCGGATTACCGATGTCGTGCATCAGGCAGGCCATTTCCACAATACTTTCAAAGGGACCGGTCAGCGCATCCAGACCGTACTCCTCCAGCCGGTTTTGCTCTTTCAGACGGCTTAAAATCTCTTTCGCGATATAACGCCCTACCTGCTGCACCTCCATCGAATGCGTCAGGCGAGTACGCACCGCGGCATTGCGCTCCAGCGGGAAAACCTGCGTTTTTTGCTGCAAACGGCGTATAGCCGGAGAGTTGATAATCCGCCCGCGATCGCTTTCAAAAATCCGCAGGATCTCATGTTCCGTCTTTACGCCCTGCGGTGAACGATAACGACGATGCCAGTTAATTTTATTTCGGAAATCGATCGATGCCATATCCTCTCCCCGCCTGAGAAATGCGCTTCCCCATAAGCGCATGATAAACTATGCCCCCAAAACTGACTTATCGCGAGTAAATCTATGAAAATCGGCATCATTGGCGCAATGGAAGAAGAAGTTACGCTGCTGCGTGACAAAATTGACAACCGTCAGACGATTACGCTGGGCGGCTGCGAAATTTACACTGGCCAGTTGAACGGCACCGAAGTGGCGTTGCTGAAATCCGGTATCGGTAAAGTCGCGGCGGCGCTGGGCGCAACGTTGCTTCTGGAGCACTGCAAGCCGGACGTGATCATCAATACCGGTTCCGCAGGCGGTCTGGCGTCCACGCTGAAGGTCGGCGATATCGTCGTCTCTGACGAAGCGCGTTACCACGACGCTGATGTGACCGCTTTCGGCTATGAATACGGGCAATTACCGGGCTGTCCGGCCGGATTTAAGGCCGATGACAAACTGATCGCCGCCGCGGAATCCTGCATCAGGGAGTTGAATCTGAACGCGGTACGCGGCCTTATTGTTAGCGGCGACGCGTTTATTAACGGCTCCGTCGGGCTGGCGAAAATTCGGCATAACTTCCCCGACGCGGTCGCCGTAGAGATGGAAGCCACCGCTATCGCCCACGTCTGCTATAACTTCAACGTGCCGTTCGTGGTGGTACGCGCTATTTCTGACGTGGCCGATCAGCAATCGCACCTCAGCTTTGACGAATTCCTCGCGGTGGCGGCGAAACAGTCGACTCTGATGGTCGAAACGCTGGTACAGAAACTGGCGCATGGTTAAGCAAATGTTCAGGGCGCTGGTCGCCCTGCTGCTTACGCTCCCGGTGTGGCTTTACGCTGCGCCGCGCGTCATTACCCTCTCTCCCGCCAATACGGAGCTTGCTTTTGCCGCCGGGATTACGCCCGTTGGCGTCAGCAGCTATTCCGACTACCCGCCCGAAGCGCAAAAAATAGAACAGGTCTCTACCTGGCAGGGAATGAATCTGGAACGCATTGTGGCGCTGAAGCCGGATCTGGTCGTCGCCTGGCGCGGCGGTAATGCGGAACGCCAGGTAAACCAACTGACGTCATTAGGTATTAAGGTCATGTGGGTAGACGCGGTAAGCATCGAACAGATCGCCGACACGCTCCGTCAACTGGCCGCCTGGAGCCCGCAGCCGGAAAAGGCTCAGCAGGCAGCGCAGACATTGCTAAACGAGTACGCCGCGCTCAACGCCGAGTATGCCGGTAAAGCTAAAAAGCGCGTCTTTCTTCAGTTTGGCATGAATCCTCTGTTTACCAGCGGTAAAGGGTCTATTCAACATCAGGTTTTGACGACCTGCGGCGGAGAAAACGTCTTTGCTGACAGCCGCGTGCCGTGGCCGCAAGTCAGCCGTGAGCAGGTGCTGGCAAGGCATCCTCAGGCCATTATCGTGGCCGGAAAAGCGGGCGAAATTCTCAAAATTGAACAATACTGGGGAAACCTGTTAAAAATTCCGGTTATTCCGCTTAACAGCGACTGGTTTGAACGCGCAAGCCCGCGTATTATCCTCGCCGCAAAACAACTCTGTAATGCGCTTTCACAGGTGAATTAGAGCCTGTCTTACCAGGCTCCCAGTGGGGATTCGACAATGCTCGTCTATTGGCTGGATATTGTAGGCACGGCTGTATTTGCTATCTCTGGCGTGTTGCTGGCCGGGAAATTACGTATGGACCCGTTCGGCGTCCTGGTGCTCGGCGTCGTTACTGCCGTCGGCGGCGGGACAATCCGCGATATGGCGCTGGATAACGGCCCGGTATTCTGGGTTAAAGATCCTACCGATCTGGTCGTCGCCATGGTCACCAGTATGCTGACCATCCTGCTGGTTCGCCAGCCAAGACGTCTACCGAAATGGATGTTGCCGGTACTGGATGCGGTCGGGCTGGCGGTGTTTGTCGGCATTGGGGTGAATAAAGCCTTCCTCGCTGAAACGGGGCCATTAGTGGCTGTCTGTATGGGCGTGATTACCGGCGTCGGCGGCGGGATTATTCGCGATGTTCTGGCACGCGAGATCCCCATGATCCTACGCACCGAAATCTATGCCACGGCCTGTATTATCGGCGGGATTGTTCACGCCACCGCGTTTTATACGTTTTCAGTACCGCTGGAAAGCGCCAGCATGATGGGTATGGTCGTCACGCTGTTCATTCGGCTGGCGGCCATTCGCTGGCATTTGAAATTGCCGACGTTTGCACTGGATGAAAACGGACGTTGATATTGTTTTGCCCGATGGCGCTACGCTTATCGGGCCTGGAACATCTTTCCTGTAGGCCGGATAAGACGCTCGCGTCGCCATCCGGCACAACGAACAGCAATCAAATGCTGAAGGAAGAGCCACACCCGCAGGTACTTTTCGCATTCGGGTTGGTTACAATGAAGCGGGAACCTTCCAGGCCTTCGGTATAATCGACCGAACCACCCACCAGATACTGCAAACTCATCGGGTCAACCACCAGGCCAACGCCCTGTTTTTCGATGGTCATATCCCCTTCGTTAACCTGATCGTCAAAGGTAAAACCATACTGGAAGCCGCTGCAACCACCGCCGGTGATATACACGCGCAGTTTCAGATTCGGGTTATCTTCGTCAGCGATAAGACTTTTTACTTTATTCGCTGCTGCGTCGGTAAACTGCAGCGGCAGCGCTACGTCATCACTCATATTTTGCTCCAAACGACATCGGTAATTGGATAAATTTTCACCCAATATTGGCAGTCATTATCTAATACCCTGGTAATTCGTTCAAGTATTCTCGCCCGCAGGCGCATTCTGGCTTTTCGCCGCCTGTTCCGCATCCTGCTTCGCCAGAGTGCGCGCCAGGATGGTTGAGTATAACGGTTTCCCGCCCAAAAACTGGGCTAATAGTGTCGCGCCAAGACAGGTGATAATCATTGGCAAAATGAGCTGGTAGTTATCAGTCATCTCCAGCACCAGCACAATCCCCGTCAGCGGGGCGCGCACCGACGCCGCCATCAGCGCCCCCATCCCGGCAATCGCAAAGGTACCGGCCTCCAGGTGATACTGCGGGAAAAGCACTGCCGCCGCCATACCGAAGGCCGTACCAAGCAGCGTTCCCAACGCCAGCATCGGGGCGAAAATGCCCCCCGGCGCGCCGGAAGAAAAGCAAAGCAGCGTCGTGACAACCCGGGCAATAAAGATGAACAGCAGTAGCCCGACGCTAAAATTACCTGCCGCGGCGATAGGAATAAGGTTAAACCCGCCGCCTGCCGCTTCCGGCTCAATCAACCCCAGAATACCGCACAGGCCGCCGATCGCGCCGCCCATAAGCACCCATTTTTTAATTTCGCCGCCATGAAAGCGCTGAAACATATCCTGGGTACGCAGCACCAACGAATTAAATACCGGCCCGACGCAGCCAAAAATAATACCGAGGATAAGGTATAACCACAGCGTGTTAACCGGCGCATCAGACAGTTTGCCGACTTCAATAATCGGCGCTTCGCCGTTAAATATGCGGAACACAATGCTCGACATGATGACGCCGGTAAACACCGCTTTAATCGAAATCAGGTTGTAGCGAAACTGCGGGCGCATCTCTTCAATAATAAACAGGATACCCGCCAGCGGCGCGTTAAACGCCGCAGAGAGCCCCGCCGCCGCGCCGGTCGCCAGCAACGTATGCCGCGCTTCGGCGCTGCGCATACGAAAAACATCCAGCACCATGCGCCCCAGGTTGCCCCCGATTTGCACCGTTGGCCCTTCGCGCCCTAATACCATTCCTGCGCCCAACGTTCCCATCCCGCCGATAAACTTCACCGGCAACACGCGCCACCAGCGTACCGGACGTAGCTCCTCCAGCGCGCCTTCAATTTCCGGGATACCCGAGCCGCCGGCTTCCGGCGCAAATTTTCGCACCAAAAAGTAGCCGACCATCGCCAGTAACGCCGAAAGGATAAAGGCCAGCGGCCAAAGCAAAAACGCATGGTCCGCGACCTGAACCAGCGCGCCAATGCGCATGTTTTGTACCCAGGAAACGGCCTTTTCAAAGGCGACGCCAACCAGTCCGGTAAGCGTGCCGACAACGGCCGCCATGAACAGGATGGCCAGCGGCGTTTTATCCCGCTGCATTAACCGGCGAATCTGATCTCTGCGCCGTAAACGCACAATTTGCTGAGCTAAAAAGGTGGAAGTGTCTGTTTTCATCAGAAGATCATTAATTGGTAATACAAATCTAAAGTCGGCATTCTACTCGCCAACGCCGCGAAAATCCCCTGCAAATCGTATTGTTTCAAATGCGTAAAACTTTCATAACCTTCTCTGAATAACTTAGAATAGCGGGTATTCACTTTTTCTACGAACCAGGAATCTTTCCATGAGTAAGTCTGAAAATCTCTATAGCGCGGCCCGCGAGCTGATCCCCGGCGGCGTGAACTCCCCTGTTCGCGCCTTCACTGGCGTGGGCGGCACCCCGCTGTTTATCGAAAAAGCGGACGGCGCGTATCTTTATGATGTCGATGGCAAAGCGTATATCGACTATGTCGGTTCCTGGGGGCCAATGGTACTGGGGCATAACCATCCGGCTATCCGCAATGCGGTGATCGAAGCTGCGGAGCGCGGTTTAAGCTTCGGCGCGCCAACCGAAATGGAAGTGAAAATGGCGGAACTGGTCACCAACCTGGTGCCGACCATGGACATGGTGCGCATGGTGAACTCCGGCACCGAAGCGACCATGAGCGCTATTCGCCTGGCGCGTGGTTTTACTGGCCGCGATAAGATTATCAAATTCGAAGGCTGCTACCACGGCCACGCAGACTGCCTGCTGGTCAAAGCCGGTTCTGGCGCGCTGACGCTCGGTCAGCCAAACTCGCCGGGCGTGCCGGCAGATTTCGCGAAACATACGCTGACCTGCACTTATAACGATTTGGCGTCAGTGCGCGCGGCGTTTGAACAATATCCGCAGGAAATCGCCTGTATCATCGTCGAACCCGTGGCGGGCAATATGAACTGCGTCCCGCCGCTGCCGGAATTCCTGCCAGGTCTGCGCGCCTTGTGCGATGAGTTCGGCGCGCTGCTGATTATCGACGAAGTGATGACCGGTTTTCGCGTAGCGCTGGCCGGAGCCCAGGATTACTACGGCGTCGTGCCTGACCTGACCTGTCTGGGTAAAATCATCGGCGGCGGGATGCCGGTAGGCGCGTTTGGCGGTCGTCGCGATGTAATGGATGCGCTGGCGCCGACGGGCCCGGTTTACCAGGCGGGCACCCTTTCCGGCAACCCGATTGCGATGGCGGCCGGTTTCGCCTGCCTGAATGAAGTCGCCCAGCCCGGCATTCATGAAACGCTGGATGAGCTCACCACCCGTCTGGCGGAAGGTTTGCTGGAAGCTGCCGAAGAAGCGAATATTCCGCTGGTGGTTAACCATGTCGGCGGCATGTTCGGGATTTTCTTCACCGACGCTGAGAGCGTAACCTGCTATCAGGACGTGATGGCGTGCAACGTGGAACGCTTTAAGCGTTTCTTCCACCTGATGCTGGAGGAAGGCGTGTATCTGGCGCCATCGGCGTTTGAGGCGGGCTTTATGTCGGTCGCACACAGCATGGACGACATTAATAATACTATTGACGCCGCGCGTCGGGTGTTTGCGAAATTGTAAAAGAGAACGTCCAAAAACAACGTAGGCCGGGTAAGGCGAAGCCGCCACCCGGCTTTTTTTTGGTTCATCGCAGGTTAGCCTGAACCGCACCAGACAACCTAAAGCTCATCAATAATATACTGAAAGCTACAGGTCGACGTGAACTGCCCGGAGCCAATGTTGCGGGTGTTCACCGCTACATTAATGTCATGAAGCTCAACATCGGTTATCGGATGATCAACGGCGCTGGTCGTGACGCTCGACTGGTCGCAGCCCAGCACATTGAGCGTAATACCCGATGAGACAAAACGGCAATAAGCGCCACGGTCGTCAAATTTGCTGCCATCGCAAAGTTTTCCGCCCTCCATCAAATAGGTATGTAACGTGCGATTCACCGTGCCACCGGTGGCATCAAGCATGAGGGTTGTTTTCTGTTTCGAAACGTTCGCATCCCAGGAGATATCAAAAGTATCAACGGGAACTTTCGGGCAAACTGAACTGCGCGTATCCGGCGGAGAATACGTTTCGTTAGTGATAAAAGCGGTAGCAACGATATGGCTCGACGCCAGCCAGGGGCAACCATAATCATCGCTTTGTACCGTAATCTGCAGGGTAAAAGAGCCACACCCCCTCCAGTTCGAGGGAAGATTCTTGCACGCAGATCGCGAAACAGTGTTATCAAAATCCTTCAATACAACCTTCGGCGCAGGTTCTGGCCCAGACCAGGAGTTGGCGGGTAGCGTATCTCCTTTACGATGTCCCCCAAGGTTCCAGGAGCCATAGTATATTCCCTCCGGAGTCGCTATCGTCACCTCCGCCACAATAGATTTGTCGCTATTAGGGCCAATACCATAATACATCGTGGTGCTTGAAAATGTCGCTTTCAGCATGGGTCCCGCCGCTATTGAACGGCAACAAACGACCGCCAACAGTAAAAATAAAATCTGTATGTTTCTCATCATAAATACTCAAAGGTAACTAGTGCGCTTGCGAAGAACGTTCCCGGAACCAGATCTTCGCCAGGAAGGCGTTGTACCCAGGCATTCAGGCTTAGCGCGTTATTCCCCGTCACCAGCGTGAATATCGCACCCTCTTCATCGTTCATGCCCACGGGAACGCCAGATAACGTTTCAATACCAATCCCGATCCCGGAAGCACCTGAATGGCTATCGATGGCCAGGATACCGCGCATTCCGGTCGCTTCGGTTCCAGTGAAAGACACCTGCACCCCGTTACTCAGCGCCGAATCGCAATCCGTGAGTTCAAACACCAAAGGCTTACGAGCAGACTGGCCGTCGGGAGTGAAATCAGAACTGTCAAGCGACGAAAAATTGACTTCGGCAATCCCCGCCCCCTGCATCGTGAGCGTGCAAGGACTGGCCACCAGGCTACCGGAAAAATGCAGGTTATCTGCCGCTGAGACCGGCAATATCAGCGCCCCACAGAGGATGCAGGCCGCGCCGTGTAATAACGCCTGTCTTTTAGCCATTACTGATAATCCACCTGTAATGTTGCCGTCGCATCGAAGCCGCCTTCTTTCAGCGAAGCACCGCTCTTTTTAACCGGTATGGCTTTCAGAACAGGTATCGATTGTTCATTCACCGTAATGGTGGACCCCAACGTAAAGGGTTGATCGTTCTGCCTGAGTTCAATCCCCAGCCCCGCCACGCTGGTGTTTACCGCCGCCGGATTAAAATCACTCACGGAACCGCTTAGCGTCAGGGTCATCGCCATCGTCTCATCGCGCACCGTTGAATCACAGGTGATCTCATACGGAACATTCTGCGCATAACGCGTACCATCTATTTTATTAATCAGCAGGTTACCGAACTCAACGTCGATCGTCTGATCATTGTTAATCGTACAATTCGGCGGTGAAATTAATGTGCCGTGAAACTTAAGGTTCTCAGCCGACTGCGCGGCAAAACTGCTGCTTATTAACACTATCAAAGCCATTTTTTTCATTGGTAATCCACCACCAGCGTGGCGCCTGCGTTAAACGCGCCACCTGTTAACGTTACGCCATTATTTTTGACGGGAATTGCCTCAATGGCCGGACCGCTGCCACCGCTGTATTGAAATGACAACCATTGCGTATTGCCGGGTGAAATCAGCGCGCCATCCATGGCGGTTTGCAGACGGATACCCAATCCATCGACATCGGTTTGCAATACCGACTCGCCATTGATAGTCACCGCATTCCCCTGAATCTGTAACTTCAGGTAATCGCTCACTCTGCCGTTACAGCTCAGGCGATAGCCCACCGCCTGCCGGTAATTCACCCCGTCCACTTTCGTCGTCAACACATTGCCAAATTCCACCTCACCGCCGGTCACAGTACAGGGCGGCGCGGCATTAACGACTATCGTCAGCGTCATGTTGACCGTCTTACTTCCTGCTGCCAGCGGCATACTGACCGCACTCAGCATGGCCGCACACGTTACCGTGCCCAGCCGTAACCGCCATTGCCTCATCTTGCGTCTCCTTGTCGGTTACGACTTTCTGCTTTTTGCTTCATCTACCGCACAACTGTTGTCAGTACAGTTAAAAATCAGCGGTAACCGCGCGCCATAATCGTTGACGTAAGTCAGCACAGGCGAGCGACCTAATTCACTGGCGTCTCCTCCCAGCGTCACGTTGCTTTTTGGTGCAATCACTAAAGGGCTAAAGCCTCTGGCCGGTGTGCCGTCCATGCGGCTGCTGGCGTTGCTTAACACCACGTAGTAACCGGTCGGATTGCTCACCTGATAGCCATTGCCCTGACGCTGAAGGGTGATCTTGTATTGCCAGGGATGCTGCATATCGATTTTCGATAGCGCCTGCGGGCGGTAAAAAACTTTGATGCGCGTTTGCAGGGCGATTTGCAGCGTGTTGGGCTTGTCGCTTTGCGGCGGAATTTCGCGCACGTTGTAATAAAAAAGGGTTTCCCGATCCTTGGGGAGCGACGCCAGCGCCGGCATCCCCTGAATTTTGACCTGTCCGATTGCCGACGGCTCAATGCGCTGGACCGGTGGGACGACGATTAAAGGCGAGGTGATTTTGGCGCCCTTCTCATCTTCCACCCAGGACTGCGCCAGATAGGGCAGTTTGCTGTTGGCGTTTTTCAGATCGACGCTTATCGATTTATCTTCGCCGCGAAACACCAGGCGGGTGCGATCGGGCGCGATGGCGGCCTGGGCGCTACCGTAGCCGCCCAGCAAAAGCAGCAAAACAGCGGCCAGGTTATAACGTTTTAATGGCATCATGAATGCGATTTCCTGAATCAATGTGTTGGATAACGAGAAGAGAGCGCTTCGGGTTGCGTTGAAGACGTCAGCCGCTGCGTATGAAGCTGGAGTAATGGTTTCTCTTCGGGCTGCGTTGCCTTAGGTGATGAAGCGTCGCCGATGCACGGCAGCAGCAGGCCGCTAAACAGATCGCCCGGCAGCGGATCGGGTAACGCCGCTTCACACTGCGTTTTACCTTCCCATGTCACCTGCAACCGCTCGCCGGGGTTAATGCCGATCAGATAAACGCTGCCGTCTTCACCTACGATCCCTAACTGTTGCTGGCGACTGTTGTAAACCTCCGCGCCGAAGGGCGGCGTGCCGCCATCACGCAGGCGGATACTGGCCATGGCTTTTTTACCACTGAGCACCTCCATGCGGCGATAACCGATCGCCCCTTCCGTCAGGGTCGCCTGAGCAATGGAGAGGGTTGCTTCCGCGTCTTCCGGCAACTGGGTAATGTCGATTTTCACCTGGTTGCGGTAGTAGTCGTTGACGTCGACAATGACGGCTTTACCAAACGCGTTGGTATATACCGGCGTGCTGTAACCGGAGATGGGTACGTTCGCTTCATCGCCGACATCCACCAGCAGCCGCGAGCCGCCGTTGACGCTGGTGCGGTGCAGCGCCCCGCCTTTAGCAGTCAGCGTCGCGCCGCCCTGGATGTTCAGCCCGCCGGAGGTATAGTCGCCTTCCTGATAGTTCGCACTGACGTCAATGTCGGCATAGCTCGCTTGATGACGGTAATAGCCGTCGAGAGTCGCGCCGTTATCCGCGCGGCCAGCGTTGATCTGGTAGTTATTGCGATCGTCAATGCGCTCGTAATAGCCGACCTGATTGCTGTTGTTGTCATCGCTAAAGGAGCCGTTGTAGCTCAGCGTGCGGTTGTTGCCCCACGGAATACTGAGCGAGACGTACACGCCGTCATCACGCTCATTGTCATATTCGTTGCGAAAACCGTTCACCGACAGACTGATCCCGCGCACCTCGCCGACATCGAAATAGTGCGACAGCGTCAGGTTATAGCTGTCCTGGTTGGGTTGATTCCAGTAGGTGCGATGGGTGTAGTTGATATAGGCGTTGACGTTTATTGCCGAAAAGTTCTGGCTGTACGTCAGGGTATACATCTCTTTATCGTGGCCGGTACGCTGACGATCGTTATCGTCATTATGCGTATCGATAAACTCGTCCATCGTCATGTAGTTTTCTTCGGAAAAGCGATAACCAGCAAACGTCAGACGGCTGTCTATATCATCAAAATCTTTAGCGTAGCTGGCACGGAACGAGTTACCCTGAATGGTGCCGTCGCCGTAGGCGCTACCCTCTGGCAGCGCCGCACGGGAATGGGTGACATCGACGGAAAACGCGCCCAGCAGCGCCAGATCGCGCCCCAGTCCTAACGCCAGCGCCTGATAATCCTGCTCGCCGATGGCGCCGCCGTACAGCGACCAGCCGTTAGCGATCCCCCAGGAGGCTTCGGCTGAGGTGAAAAAGCCGCCTTCCATATTGTGATCCCAGTCCTGCGGTCGCCCGGCTGCCAACTTGTAGCGCACCTGGCCGGGACGGGTCAGAAACGGAATGGAGGCGGTGCTGACGTCATATTCCTGCACCTGACCGCTTTGTTCTTCAATTTTGACGTGTAGATCGCCGGATACCGTTTCATTAATATCCTGAATGCGAAACGGCCCTGCCGGGACCTGCGACTCATAAATCACCCGCCCGCGCTGGGTCACGGTGACTTTGGCGTTGGTGCGCGCCACGCCTGATATATCCGGGGCGTAGCCGCGCAGATTAGGCGGTAACATCTGATCGTCGGTGATAAGGCTGCCGCCAACATAGTTAAAGCCGTCAAAAATATCGGATTCCAGCGATCCTTCGCCCAGCGTTAGCTGCGCCCGGAGCTGTGGGATCGCCCGCCAGGCGTAATAGCGGTTCCAGTCCCAGTTCTGTTCGGAACTGGAGCCAAAGTTGTCTTTATCTTCGCTGTCATTTTCGTGACGATAGTTAGCCTGCCAGTCCGCGCGCAAACGCCACGCGCCGAGGTTGGCGCCCACCGTGCCGTTGCCGCTGATGTCATATTCATCGCCGTCATCATGTTCAGCATGTCGCCACTGGCTGTTAACGTTGTAGTCAAATAACACGCCGGGAATCCCTTCATCCCAGCGGGAAGGTGGATCCCACTCTTCATCGCTGTATTCCAGATACGCCTGCGGAATAATCACCGTCAGCGTTGACTGGCTTAAATCCGTTTGGGTTTCCATCCCTTCCAGTTGATCTGGTTGCAGACACTGACCGGCATTTATCCAGATCATTTTATCTGCTATTTCAGGTTTTAACCCCAGCAGCGATACCAGTTCAGGCGATAAACAGGGATAGGTGTTATCAGGATCGTTATTATCAACGGAATACGTAATAATATTATCCTGGGCAATTTGACTCTGATTGACCAGCACCTGAAGATGATAGCTCCCCGACATAATGTAGCCTTTACGGGAAAAACGGGAGAGATCCAGGCTGGCATCATCTTTAACATCAAGAAATCGGGTATTAAATTGAATGGGCGCTTCCGCATAGCTATTTTCCAGACCGACAGCCAGAACAATACCCACCACGGCCGCAAGCGTGCTCAGACGAAATTTTTTATAGTGAGCCATCAGACAATCTATCCCTGAAATATATAATCTATTTTTTTACTTTGAGCATTATCCTGCGGCAGACTGCCGCAGGATAATATTTCACTTACAGATAGCTGATCGTGAAGTTTACGGTGCTGCTGAATTCGCCGGTATCGATAGTGGTGGCAGCGGAATCGCCTTTCACCCAGGCTTTGAAGTTAAGAGTCTGTTTCGCCGCCGCAACGCTGCCGTTCATCGTCAGGTTTTCGCTGTAAGCGTCGCCCAATTTGATCGCGGAACCCAAGTGGTTGCCGATAACAATGCTGGAACCCGCCATTTCGCCGCCGCCGATGCGCATCAGCGCAACGCTGCCCGGATTAGCGCTGGATTCGTTACCGATGGCAGAGAAAACGGTAGACGCTTCTTTCTCAGTGGTGAATGCGCAGTTTTCCAGACCGATATGGAAATCGACTTTTGAAGATTCTTTACCGCCCATCAGAGAACCGGTACCGATATGGCCCAGGTTAACGGTCTGGTGTTCGTCGCCAACCACAATTGAACACGGTGAATCTTCAATAGTACCGGTAAAAGTAACCGTACCAGTATTACTGCCCGCAGCATTGGCAAAGCTGGAAACACCCATAACCAGTGCGGCAGCAACCGCAGCTTTTACTGCTGTATTCATTTTTCATCCTTATTAAAAGTTGGTGAGTATTTTTACGCTATTCACACGGAGCTATACTCAATACCCCATGTTTATATGGGTAGATATATATTATATGACGAGTTATGAAATTCCCGATGCAACATTCAAAAGAAGCAAACAACACGTTAATAAATAACATCCCTTAGGCGCGGCAAAGTATTTTCCATTAAAAACCCAAAGACAAGTGTTTTTTATTTAAAGGATCATCAGCATTAAATAATAAATATTTTTTACCGTTCAAAAAACAAACAAAACAAGCAAGACGGGAGAGCCAAAAAAACAATAAACATGTCAAAATGAATAAAAAAAGATCAGAATTACAGTACTGAGTGTATAGCAATGATGCATAAGATTTATTTTTGGTATAAATTCCATCAAAAAAATCAAAAAATGCTAAGTTACATTTTTTTTGTTTACTCGTGGCAATTAATTTATTTTAATAGAGTTGTTTTTTATTACTTCGATAAAAAAACAATATTTTATTATCGAAGTTTTATAATGAAAACTTATTATTAAATTAAAATTGATTTACGAGATGCATTAAAGATGCGGCATCCACATCTTAATATTTAAAAAGGCTTAATACCGAAACCGGTAATTCTTATTATTGGATAGATCATGCCGCAATTTATCATCAACGTTTCGGGCCTGGATATGTTGAAATTAGTCACCCTGTTCAGGAGACAGCGGCGCGCCACTGAAATAGCACATGACTTATCGATACAGAAATAACACCTGCTTCTTGCTGAACATACAAGCAGAGTTCCCTCGATAAAACGTGACAGGACAGCTTTCGCACGCTGATAGCGTTCAGCGATTTTTAGGTCTACAAAATATTGCCACAACATATTGATATTGTGTAATTTATAGGTCGGGTTGAGCATGGCTGCCACCCGACATAAATGTGGCACAGCTTTTTTTACCGACTCTGTTTACGTAGCAAATAGATAAAGTACGGCGCGCCAATAAAGCTTGAAAGCAGTCCCGCCGGGATCTGATACGGAAATAGCGCCATCCTGCCGCACCAGTCGGCAAAGACCAGTAAAACGCCCCCTGCCAGCGCCGAGATGACCATATGCGGCATCGTCCGGCGAAAACCGAGCATCCGCGCAATATGCGGCGCCATCAGTCCAACGAAACTCAGCGGCCCAATGGTCATCGTCGCGGTTGCCGTCAAACAAGCCGCCAGCGCCAGCAGCGCGATACGCGACGGCGTAAGCGCCATGCCCACCGCGCGCGCGGCATCGCCGCCCAGAGGCAAAATCGTTAACCAGCGGCGACACAACGGCACAATGGCCAGCAAAATCACCATCACGATCGCGGTTCGCGTAACCTGCCCGCCAGTGGCGTTATAGGTAGATCCTGCGATCCAGGTCAACACTTCCGCCATCCGCGGGTCGCCGCTCGCCTGGAGCATCATTAGCAGCATGGTAAACGCGGTGCTGAGCGCCATCCCCGCCAGCAACATCCGTTGCGGCGAGAAACCGCCGCGCCCGGCGGCTAACATAATAATCAGCAGTGTCGCCGCCGCGCCCAGGCTTCCGGCGGGCAGTAGCCAACCGAAGGCATTCCCCGGCACCAAAAACAGCATCAACACCACGCCAAACGCGGCTCCGGAACTGATCCCCAGCACTTCCGGGCTGGCCATTGGGTTACCGGTCAGACGCTGAATAATGCAGCCCGCCACCGCCAGCATAACGCCCGCCATTAACGCCGCCAGTATCCGCGGCCAGCGCCACGGCATCAGTTCTTCAAGCAGCGTTCCGCTCGCCCACGTCCAGCCGTGCGCGTCGCGACCAAAAGAGAGCGCGCCCCATGTTGCCAGCAGCAGGAGCGCGCCACCGGCAACGGCAAAAGCGAGGACATGCCGACGCTCCGCCACCACACGATCGCTGGCGTTCATATCCGGCGCGCTCATGCTTTTAAGCCGCGGCAGCAGCCACAGGAGCAGCGGCGCGCCGATTAGCGCCGTCACTGAACCGGTGGAAACTTCCATCCATACGCGGGTGAGCCAAAGGATAATCTGATCGGATAGCCACAAAATAAGCGCCCCAATGAGCGGCGCCAGCATCAGGCGCGCCAGCAGACGTCTTGCGCCAAGCATTTTCGCCAGCAGCGGCGCAAACAGGCCGATAAAACCGATAATGCCCACCGCGTTGACCAGCAGCGCGCTCAACACAATCGCCAGCGACAGCGCCGCCAGACGCGCTAACGACAGCGCCAGACCCAGATTACGCGCAACTCCGTCATCCAGCCCCATCAGCGTCATCGGACGTAGCAACAATAATGTGAGCATCACACCGCCCAGCAACTGCGGCCACAGACGCTGCACGCCGCTCCAGTCGGTTTGCGTTAGCGTTCCGGTGCTCCATAAAAACATGCTTTGCAACTGATCGTGGTGGAAAATCACCAGTAACTGGTTGATTGCGCCACAATAGAGGCTGACCACCAGCCCGGCGAGGATTAGGGTTACCGGCGACAGGCGTTTGCCCCACGCCACGCCGAACACCAGCGCGCCGACAATGCAGGCTCCCGTCAGGGCGGCAAACTGCGTGGTCAGCGCGCCGGGAATCGCCCATAGCGTAGTCACCGTGATCCCCAATTGCGCGCCGGTCGCCACGCCCAGCGTGGTCGGTTCCGCCAGCGGGTTACGTAATACTTGCTGGAACAGGACGCCTACCAGCCCAAGTCCCGCGCCCACCAGTAGCGAAATCGCCAGTCTTGGCAGCAGGCTGTAATGAAAAATCATCTGCTCAATGATGTCGATATCCGGTGACCAGATAGCCTGTTGCCACTGGCTGCGCGGTAGCGCAACGGAGAAGTTAACCCATGTCAGCCAGCAGGCGGCAACAAACAGCGCCAATAACAGCAACGCCGGATGGCGGCTTCGCCTTATCCGGCCTACAAAGCGCCCGAACCGTAGGTCGGATAAGGCGTTTTTCGCGCCGCCATCCGGCATTTCACGTTTTCTGCTCACGCTTTGCCTCCCAACACGTTATTCAGGATGCGGACAAAATGCATCGTGGAGAGGGTCGCGCCATAGAACCAAACGGCGGGCACCCGATGAAAACGCCCGGCGCGGACAAACGGCATGGCCTGCCACAGCGGCGTTGCCATCAGCGCGTTCATATCGGTGCTATTCCCGTGATCGAAGCAGATCACATCCGCTTCTTTATACATCGCCAGCCGATCGATGCTGACCGCCGTACTGCCCCAAAAGTTGGTTTCACCCTGCCAGGCATTGACGATGCCATACTCGTCCAGCACCTCCTGGAACAGGCAATTCGGGCCGAGCACCAGCATATGCCGCGGATCGATAAGCGTCGTCATCAGTAACGGACGCCCCCCGCGGCGGATAAAATGCGGCTTCTGGCTGGCGATGAAGCGATCGTATTGCGCCAGATGTTTTTCTGCCGCAGCTTCCAGATTCAGCGTCTGCGCCAGTTCAACCAGCGAGCGTCGGGCTACCGCCAGCGGCTTTTTGCCGTCGCTAAAATCGAACCCGCGCCCCGGCGCGATCCGCGCCAGTTTTTCCGGCGAGGGACCGTAACCTGCCGACCAGACCATAAACGACGGCTTCATCTCCGTCAGTAGTTCGAGATTGGGTTCAGTGCGAAGACCCACATCAATCACCGAATCCGGCAACGGCGGTTCGCTAACCCACAGCTTATAATTTGGCACATCCGCCACGCCATACGGCGTAATACCGAGCGCCAGCAGCAGCTCAACCGGCAGCCACTCCAGCGCCACAATCCGGCGGGGATCGATAGCGGCAGCCTGCGCCGTATTCATTTGCCAAAGTAGCGGCGAGAGCGCCATCGCCGTTAATAAACGGCGGCGAGTCAGAGGATATAAATCACGCATTAATACACAAAACTCACAGGTGCGGCGCCCGCCGGATGCGGAAGGATACCCATCGGGATACCGTAAATCTTCTCCAGCGTGTCACTGCGCATCAGTTCCGCAGGCGTTCCTTGCGCAATCATTTCACCGCCGCGTAGCGCGACTAAATAATCACAGTAGCGGGCCGCCATGTTGATATCGTGCAGCACCGCAACCACCGTCAGCCCGCGCTGTTGGCTTAAACGATGCACCAGCGCCAGCACGTCAACCTGATGGGCGATATCCAGCGCTGACGTCGGCTCATCCAGCAGCAGACAACGGCTGTCCTGCGCGACCAGCATGGCAATCCACGCGCGCTGGCGCTCGCCGCCGGAAAGACTGTCTACCAGACGATGCGCCAGCGGTTTTAAGCCGACCAGCGTAATCGCCTCGTCTACTTTTTCCCGGTCCGCGACGCCAAAGCGTCCCAGCGCGCCGTGCCACGGATAGCGGCCAATCGCCACCAGTTCGCGCACCGTCATTCCTTCCGCTTGCGGCAATTGTTGAGGCAGATAGGCAACTTTGCGGGCAAACGCCTTGCTGCTCCAGCTCGCCAGCGGCTGATTGTCGAGCAGAATATCCCCTTCGGAAGGCGGCTGATGGCGGCCCAGCATTTTTAACAGCGTGGATTTACCGGAGCCATTATGGCCAATAAGTCCGGTGACGCGACCTGCGGGAAACGTTAACGAGAGGGGGTGTAAAAGCGTGCGGCCCGGCACACGAAAAGCGACGCTTCGCAGCGCAAAGGTGGTATCGGAATGAATGTGGTTTTCCTGCATCGCAGCCAACTTGTAAAACGGGCACGGCAAGCCGTGCCCAAAAAGAAATTAGAAACGGAAGGTTGCCGTTGCAACGACCTGACGTTCTGCGCCCCAGAAACAGCCGTAGGTCTGGAAGCAGCTGGCGACGTATTCGCGGTCGAGCAGATTATTAACGTTAACCGCAATGCTGGAGCCCGCCATACCAAAACGCGCCAGATCGTACTTGACGACCGCATCCATCACCGCTGCGCTGCCTACCTTGAAGCTATTGGCCGGATCGCCGTAACTGGAGCCAATAAAACGACCGCCTGTTCCCAGCGTTAAACCTGACAACGGACCATCGTTGAAGGTGTAATCGCCCCACAACGACGCCATGTGTTCAGGCACCTGCTCTGGCGTATTCCCTTTCAGGTTAGTGTCTTTCGTGTATTCAGCATCAGTATAAGTGTAAGACGCCGTCATATTGATATTAGCCGTCAATGCTGCTTTGGCTTCCAGCTCTACACCTCGCGCACGAATTTCGCCTGCCGGCACCTGCGCTAATGGGTTGGTTGGATCGGCGGTCAGGTTATTGGTTTTGGTCAGCTGATAAACCGCACCCGTAACAACAACCGGCATGTCTTTCGGTACATATTTCACCCCTGCTTCATATTGCTCGCCTTTTGACGGCTTGTAAGAAACGCGTGGGGTGCTCCACAAATCGAAGGCGCTTGGCTCGAAAGATTGGCTATAGCTGAAGTAAGGTGAAATTCCATTATCGAATACGTAGTTTACGCCACCGCGCCAGGTGAACTGGTGGTCATTACGTTCAATATATCCTTCTGTCGGCGTAGTGGAATTCTGACGCACCGTTGTCGCTTGTTTAGACCAGTCATAACGGCCGCCGAGAGTAAATACCCACTTATTCCATTCCGCCTGATCCTGAACATAAAGGCCTGTTTGTTTACTTTCGTTCATCTGGTACGGCTCAGCGCCGCCGAAAGCAAAGTATTCAGGATGGTAATTGTTATAGAGATCGATTGACGGCGCGCTACCAAACGTCGCGTTAATATCATTACGCATACGCATGAAATCGACACCCGTCAGCAACGTATGATCAATATCGCCGGTCGCGAATTTACTTTCCAGTTGTGTATCTACGCTGAAATTCTGTAAACGCTCGTTGTCAACGATAGTACCGCGGTTAAGCGTATGGCCGTCCGCCGCAATCCCCGTGCCATAGACGCTTTTTTGCGCGGTTTTCATTTCGACAAAACGTAAATTCTGGCGCACGGTAAAAGTGTCGTTGAAGCCATGCTCGAAACTGTATCCCACCATTTTCTCGTTACGAGAATAGGTGTTGTTTGACGCCCCTTCATTGAAATCTGTTGGCAAGCGTTTACCATTCGGTAACGGTTCAACCGTTCCCTCTTTCGGCAGCCAGCCGTAGTAGCCGGTCTCTGGTTCGTTCTGGAAATAAGAAAGGAACGTAAAATTCGTTTTCTCATCAGGACGCCAGGTAAAAGAGGGCGCAATCGCATAGCGCTGCGACTCAGAACTCTTTTGCTGCTCATTTGTCGAACGCGCCAGTCCCGTCAGACGATATGAGAACTCACCGTTGTCATCCAGGGAATCACTAAAATCAAAACCGGTCTGGAACAAATTGTCCGTTCCCATTTTGAATTGAATTTCTTTCAGCGGCTCAGTAGTCGGCCGCTTGCTAACCATCGAAATGATACCGCCCGGGTTGCTCTTACCGTAGAGGACGGACGTTGGGCCACGCATCAACTCAACACGCTCAAGCATGTAGGGATCAATAACCGCATCGTTGTAGAAGTTCCCCTGCAATTTCAGGCCATCCAGATAGTTATTCTGGCTCAGGCCGACGGAAGAGAAGCCACGGATAATCACGAAGTCATAGGTATTGGAAGCGCCGCGGCTGCTTACCGTTACGCCCGGCGTGTAACCCAACGCTTCTTTTACTGACTGGAATTGATGCATCTGCATCTCTTCGTTAGTGACCACCGAAACCGACTGTGGCGTTTTTTCGATAGGTGTATCAGTTTTGGTGGTAGTGGCGGAACGCTTCGCGGCGATGGTCGGAGCCGGTCCCCAGGCACTTTCCTGCGCGGCAGGCGCTGCGGTTACGGTAATGGTTTCTTCTTTCGGTTGAACCGCCGCCTGTGCATAGACAGACATGCCGCTAACCGCTGTGGCTACTACAACTGCGATTTTACGCAGTGAGGAGTTTGGCTGAGCAGTTTTAAGACGCGCCATTGGTATATCTCTGATGAAAGTGAATGATAACGTAAACGATAATTATTATTATAACCGCAGCATGATAGGCGAAATATCGTCGCAATGGCAAGCGATACGCGGCCCTACGAAAACTAAGGGGTTAAGAAACAACCAGATGAAAAGGAAGGGTTAATAAATTAGACTGAAATGTTATTTATGGAGGGTTTGCCGGATGGCGACGTAAGCGTCTTATTCGGCCTACGTCGCACATAATGGAGTCGTAACGGTGTAGACCGGGTAACCACAGCGCCACCCGGCACTATTACCGTGATTAATTGCCGCCGAACATCTCCTTAATCCAGCCGGCAACGCCGTCGCTCTTCTCTTCTTTCGGCGGCTGTTGCTGCGCAGGCTGCTGCGGCTGAGACGACTGATCGAACGGATTGCCTGACGGCTGCTGTTGCTGCTGCATCATCTCGCCCTGCTGGCACAGCGTATTTGGATCGTCCGTCCAGACCGGCAGAGTGCGCATACCGCCGCTACAGACAAAATTACCGTCGTAATCAACGCCCATATCCACCACATCTTCCGGCGGCGTCAGAACTAAAGGCGTCGGCGTCTGGTTCGCCAGATAGCGCTGGTAAATCGCCATCGCGCCGCTGGCGCCGTACAATTTCGTCGGCTGGTTGTTATCACGGCCTACCCAGGTGATAGTCACCTGGCTGCCGTCGATACCGGCAAACCAGGTATCGACATTGTTGTTTGTCGTCCCGGTTTTACCCGCCAGATGCAGACCCGGATATTTCGCGCCAAGCTGACGCCCCGTACCACGCTGGACGACCTGCTGCATTGTCCAGAGCGTCAGGTAAGCCGCCTGTGCCGGTACGGCGCGTTCAGCTTGCGGATAACTTTGGTACAGCACCTTACCATCTTCCGCAATAACCGAACGCAGCGCTGATAACGGCGCGCGATTTCCGCCGCTGGCGATAGTCTGGAACGCTTGCGCCACTTCGATCGGCGTCAGGTTCAGCGCCCCTAACAGCATCGCCGGAACCGGATTGAGCTGATCTTTCGGCACGCCGAGCTTCGTCCAGGTATCGGTTACCGCCGGTAAACCTAACGCCATCCCCAGATTGACCGTCGGTACGTTCATTGAGCGAGTTAACGCATCCACCAGCATCACTTTCCCGCTTTCGCTGTAGCGACGATCGTCGTTCTGCGGCGACCAGACCTGACCATTCGGCTGGCGCAGAGAAATCGGCGCATCGGCAATCCAGGTGTTCAGACGGTATAAGTTCGGCTGACTTAACGCGGTCAGATAGGTCGCCGGTTTCGCCAGCGACCCGATGGAACGGCGCGCCTGCATGGCACGGTTATAGCCGGCATACTGCGGCTCCGCCCCGCCAACCATCGCGCGCACCTCGCCGCTAAAGCGATCCACTACCACCATCGCGGTTTCCAGATCGCTCAATTTACGCTGCTTCTTCAACGCCGGAATGCCTTCGACAACGGCTTTTTCTGCGGCATCCTGCGCCACGGAGTCAAAGGTGGTGAAGATCTTCACGCCGGAGAGATCTTTAATTTTATCCCCCAGCTTCGCCTGCAGTTCCTGACGAACCATCTGCATAAACGCTGGCTGCGGTGAAATAACGCCGCCGCGCGGCTGCACGCCAAGCGGACGCGCGCTCAGCATGTCATAGAGTTCCTGATCGATGATTTTCTGCTGCTGTAACAGGCGTAGCACCAGGTTACGACGCTCCAGCGCCAGTTTCGGGTTGCGCCACGGGTTATAAATCGACGCCCCTTTTACCATCCCCACCAGTAACGCCTGCTGATCGAGGCTCAGTTCCTCTACCGGACGCCCAAAGTAATACAGGCTCGCCAGCGGAAAACCGCGAATTTCATTGTCCCCGCTTTGACCGAGGTAGACCTCGTTCATGTACAGCTCAAGAATACGATCTTTACTGTAACGGGCATCCATGATCAGCGCCATGTAGGCTTCATTCGCTTTACGCCAGTATGATCTTTCGCTGGAGAGGAACAGGTTCTTCACCAGCTGCTGGGTTAGCGTACTGGCCCCCTGCACCGTACGTCCCGCCGTCAGGTTGGCCAGTACCGCACGCCCGATAGAGTAAAGACTAATGCCATCATGCTCATAGAAATGACGGTCTTCCGTCGCCAACAGCGTATCGACCAGCAGATCCGGGAAACCGCTGCGCGGGACGAATAAACGCTGCTCGCCATTTGGCGAAGAAAGCATGGTGATAAGCCGCGGATCGAGGCGGAAGAAGCCAAACTGGCGGTTGTTATCCAGATTGACGATGGTTTCCAGACGCCCGTCACTGAACGTCAACCGCGCGCGCACCTGCCCTTCTTTGCTGTCCGGGAAGTCAAACGGACGACGGATCATCTCAATGCTATTGGCCTGCACGGTAAATTCGCCGGGACGGGTCATCTTCGTCACCAGACGATACTGCGTCGCTTCCAGCAATTTCACCATCTCGTTTTTGCTGACAGGCATGTCTGGCTCAAGGTTCACCATCCGACCATATACCGCCGCCGGAAGCTGCCAGACCTTGCCATCAATACGGCTGCGGATTTTTTGATCCAGATAGACGCCGTAAATGGCGAACAGCACCACAAAAACGATAAACAGTTTTAGCAATAGCCACAGCCAGCCGCGCTTGCCACGAGGCTTACGCCCTTTGCCCTTACCTTTACGCGGCATCGGTTCTTCATCCTCATAGTCATCATCATAATCGTCGTCATGCTGCCGACGACGGCTCACCTTTTGTTTCACAGGACGTGACGGTTTCCCCTTACGTCCAATCGGCTCGCGGTCATTCCCCGCCATGCTTTTTCTCCGCAACATACAGGCGCAAAGGCCCGATTCTGTATTCTTCCGCCAGACGACAGAAGAAGAAATCTCTCAATTTACTCTTTTGCCGGATGGCGATTAACGCCTTATCCGGCCTGGAGGCAACGTATAACACGTCACGAATACTTCTTCGTGCGCCGCGTTGGGGCCGTATTCGCCGGATCGTCCGGCCAGACATGTTTGGGGTAACGGCCCTTCATCTCTTTTTGCACTTCGCGATACGCCCCCTGCCAGAAAGCGCTTAAATCGCGTGTAATCTGTAGCGGTCGCTGCGCAGGCGAAAGCAGTTCCAGCACCAGCGGCAGGCGGCCCTGAGCGATGGTTGGGGTCTTCGCTTCGCCAAACATTTCCTGCATTCTGACCGCCAGCGCGGGCGGGTTATCTTCATGATAACGAATCGTTATTCGGCTTCCCGTCGGCACAGTGTAATGCCCAGGCAGTTCACTATCCAGACGTTGCAGCATGGCATAGTCAAGCAGTCCCCGTAACGCCTGAGTCACATTCAGAGATTTCAGACTCCGTAACGACTGTACGCCTGTCATGTGCGGCAGCAACCAGTTTTCCAGAGTCGCCAGCAGCGACGCCTCATCCACGGCAGGCCAGTCATATTCCGGCAGCCATTTCGCCGCACAGTGCAGACGCAGACGGAACTGCTCCGCTTCCGGCGTCCAGTTAAGGACGGCCAGACCTCTATCGCGGATGCCGTTCAGCATCGCCTGATGAAGCTCCTCTTCAGACGGTTTCGCCAGTGGCTGAACACTAACCGTCAACTGTCCAATACGCATTCTGCGCCACGCTTTCAACGTTCCCTGCGCTTCGTCCCATTCAACCGTGTCAGACTGGCGCAGTAAATCAGGACACGCCTGAATCAGCGAGGCAATATCCAGCGGCTGCGCCAACAATATTCGGGCGTCCGGCGAGGCGCTACCTTGCAGCAACAGCGGCGCGATCAGCCATTCATGACGTCCCAACGCGTCATCCGCATCTAACATCGCGCCCATACCATTGGCTAACTGATAGCGCCCTTCCTGACCACGACGCCGCGCGATGCGGTCGCTAAACGCTCTGGCCAACAGCGGCATAATAAGCGCGCTATCCGGCTCGCCATTACGCACCTGCAGCCGTTTTAAAAGCTGCTGGCTACGCTGCTGCCAGCCCGGCTGTCGCCGCGAAAATAGCACGCTTAAATCCGTACCGCCGCCGCGCGGCGGGTCCTCAAGGATGGCCGCGAGCATGGCGGCGGTGGCGGCGCTGTCGCCCTCGTCGGCGTTGACTAACATCGCCGCCAGGCGCGGATCGTTACCCATTGCCGCCATTTTCCGGCCCCGCGCGCTTAACCGCTCGCCCTCCAGCGCGCCTAACATCAATAATAAACGGCGGGCGGCCTGAAGATTCGCCTCCGGCGGCCTGTCCAGCCAGAAAAGCGATGCCGGATCGTGACATCCCCACTGCAACACCTCCATCAACAAACCGGAAAGGTCACTGTGTAAGATTTCCGGATCGCTTTGCGCCGCCGCCCGCTCCGCCTGTTCTTTGGCCAGCAGATGTAAACAGATACCCGGCGCCAGTCGTCCGGCGCGCCCCGCGCGCTGCGTCATTGATGCCTGACTGATACGCTGCGTAACCAGCCGCGTCAGTCCCGTTCGCGCGTCGAATCGCGCCACGCGCTCCTGAGCGCTATCGACGACCAGACGAATCCCCTCAATCGTCAAACTGGTTTCGGCAATGTTAGTCGCCAACACCACTTTACGCATCCCGGCGGGGGCGGGAACAATCGCTTTGCGTTGCGCTTCCAGAGACAATGCGCCATACAGCGGACAAAGCAGGACATCGCTCCCTACCCGCGACGCCAGATGTTCATGAACGCGCTGTATTTCGCCTACACCGGGTAAAAATAGCAGCAGCGAACCGTTTTCATTGCGCAGCAGTTCCGCTGTCGCCATCGCGACGGCTTCATCAAAACGCAAATGCGCCGCGAGCGGCTGATAACGTCGCTCCACGGGAAACGCGCGCCCCTCCGAGACGATCGTCGGCGCATCAGGCAGTCGCTGGCAGAGCCTGTCGTTATCCAGCGTCGCTGACATGATTAACAGCCTGAGATCGTCACGGAGCCCTTGCTGGATATCCAGCAACAGCGCCAACGCTAAATCCGCCTGTAAACTGCGCTCATGAAATTCATCCAGTATCACCAGCCCCACGCCGCGTAATTCGGGATCGCGCTGAATCATTCTGGTCAATACGCCTTCGGTCACCACTTCCAGCCGGGTACGCGGCCCCACGCAGCTTTGCGCGCGCATCCGGTAACCTACCGTTTCGCCAGGCTTTTCATTCAACGCTTCCGCCAGACGCTGCGCGACATTACGCGCCGCCAGACGACGCGGTTCAAGCAGGAGAATTTTTCCAGCAACCGGCCCCTGTTGCAGGAGTTGCAACGGCAGCCAGGTGGATTTCCCCGCCCCGGTAGGCGCGGACAACAAAACCTGCGGCGCGGTTTTTAGGGCTGTCAACAATTCAGGCAATACGGCGGCAACGGGCAATGACGTCACAAACGGCTCCACGGGGTTAACTTTCTTTGCGCCGCATTGTAGCATCGTGTTAATCCATAACCGAGTATCCCTATGTCTGAGCCAAAACGGCTGTTTTTTGCGATTGACTTACCCGACGACGCGCGCGCGCAAATTATCGCCTGGCGCGCCGCCCATTTTGCGTCTGAAGACGGACGCCCCGTGGCAGCGGCGAACCTGCACCTGACGCTGGCCTTTTTAGGCGACGTCAGTAGCGATAAGCAGCGCGCGCTTGCGCAACTGGCCGGACGAATTCGCCAGCCGGGCTTTACGCTACATCTGGATGACGCCGGTCAGTGGCTGCGTTCGCGCGTGGTGTGGCTGGGGATGCGCCAGCCGCCGCGCGGGTTGTTGCAGTTGGCTAATATGCTGCGCGCGCAGGCTGCCCGCAGCGGTTGTTACCAAAGCCCGCAGCCTTTTCACCCGCATATTACGCTGCTGCGCGACGCCAGCCATACGGTGGCTATCCCGCCGCCGGGCTTTTGCTGGTCATTTCCGGTCACGTCGTTTGCGCTTTACGCCTCTTCGTATGGGCAAGGCCGTACCCGCTATGCCGAGCTGCAGCGCTGGACGCTGGGCGAATAATAATGAAGGAATGTCGATGCTATTCTCACCCCCTTTACAACGCGCTACGCTGATTCAGCGCTATAAACGTTTTTTAGCCGATGTGATCACCCCTGACGGTACAACGCTTACGCTGCACTGTCCTAATACCGGCGCGATGACCGGCTGCGCCACGCCTGGCGATACCGTCTGGTATTCGACATCAGAAAATACTAAACGCAAATATCCGCATACCTGGGAATTGACTGAAACGCAATTCGGCGCATTCATTTGCGTGAATACGCTGCGGGCGAACCAGCTAACGAAAGAAGCAATTCAGGAGAATCGCCTGCCGGCGCTGGCGGGGTACAATATTCTGAAAAGTGAAGTCAAATATGGCGCCGAGCGCAGCCGTATAGATTTTATGTTACAGGCAGATTTCCGCCCGGACTGCTATATTGAAGTGAAATCGGTCACGTTAGCGGAAAAAGAAAACGGTTATTTTCCCGACGCCATCACCGAACGAGGGCAAAAACATCTTCGGGAGTTGATGGGCGTTGCGGCGGCAGGTCATCGCGCAGTGGTGGTATTCGCGGTGCTGCACTCCGCCATTACACGTTTTTCACCCGCACGTCATATCGATATAAAATACGCGCAGCTATTGAGCGAGGCTCAGAATAAAGGCGTGGAAGTTTTAGCTTATAAAGCAGAACTTTCAGCCCAAAAAATGGAACTGAACGAACCAGTACCCATAACGTTGTAGTGGAATAACAGCCTGATTATTAAGTATTCTGGCCGCGTGCGTAAATACGCTTTTCCTCACAGGGTTGTCAAGTGTTACGTTTAGATAATTGCTATCCGGAAAAGCATCTGCTATTTATAGCGACCTGATTTTCCCCCGAACATGGGGATCGATAGTGCGTGTTAAGGAGAAGCAACATGCAAGAAGGGCAAAACCGTAAAACATCGTCCCTGAGTATTCTCGCCATCGCTGGGGTGGAGCCGTACCAGGAGAAACCGGGCGAAGAGTATATGAACGAAGCCCAGCTATCGCACTTCAAGCGTATTCTTGAAGCATGGCGTAATCAACTCCGGGATGAAGTCGATCGCACTGTGACGCACATGCAGGACGAAGCCGCCAACTTCCCCGATCCGGTCGATCGCGCCGCGCAGGAAGAGGAGTTTAGCCTGGAGTTACGTAATCGTGACCGTGAGCGCAAACTGATCAAAAAGATCGAGAAGACGCTGAAGAAAGTGGAAGATGAAGACTTCGGTTATTGCGAGTCCTGCGGGGTGGAGATTGGTATCCGCCGCCTGGAAGCGCGTCCAACAGCCGATCTGTGCATCGACTGCAAAACGCTGGCTGAAATTCGCGAAAAACAGATGGCGGGTTAATCCCGTTCGTTTCTACCCTATTTATGACAGGCGGGAGTTTTCCCGCCTTATTCTTTATTGCCCGCAGCATGACTGACTCACACTATATTGGCCGTTTCGCGCCGTCGCCATCCGGCGAACTGCATTTCGGCTCGTTAATCGCCGCCCTCGGCAGCTATCTACAAGCCCGTGCGCAACGCGGAATTTGGCGCGTTCGCATCGAGGATATCGACCCCCCACGTGAAGTTCCCGGTGCCGCAGCGACCATTCTGCGCCAGCTGGAACATTACGGCCTGCACTGGGATGGCGAGGTCTTATGGCAATCACAACGTCATGAGGCTTATCGCGAGGCGCTGGCCTGGCTTCATGAGCAGGGACTGAGCTACTACTGCACTTGCCCCCGCTCGCGCATTCAACGTCTGGGCGGTATTTACGACGGCCATTGCCGGACGTTATGCCACGGGCCGGAGAATGCCGCCGTCAGAATTAAACAGCAGCATCCGGTGATGCGTTTCCATGATGCCTTGCGCGGCGACATCCAGGTTGACCCACAGCTGGCGAGCGAAGATTTTATTATCCACCGCCGCGACGGACTGTTTGCTTATAATCTGGCCGTGGTGGTCGACGATCATTTTCAGGGGGTGACGGAGATCGTCCGCGGCGCAGATTTAATCGAACCCACTGTCCGACAACTTTCGCTGTATAAACAGTTTGGCTGGCGTGCGCCTGGTTACGTGCACCTTCCGCTGGCGCTCAACGAACAAGGCGCTAAACTTTCCAAGCAAAATCATGCCCCTGCCCTGCCGCAAGGCGATCCGCGCCCGGTACTGGTCCAGGCATTGCGCTTTTTAGGCCAACGCGACGTCGTAGCGTGGCAGGAGATGTCTGTTGAGGAGTTGCTGCGCTTTGCGGTGACGCACTGGAGGCTTACAGCCGTACCCACATCGGCTAATGTAAATCCGGCATTCTCAAATGCGTCTCGCTGAGCTATGATTAGCCGCTATTTTTGCTCATCGTCTTTCGCATTGCTGCGGCGTTAATGATGCTTACAGCCCAGGTCGCGTTGCTCTCTTACGCCCGTCTGCCGTAATGCGAAAGACATAGAGTAAGTTGATCTTATTAATGTATGACACTACCGAGGTGCGCTATTTTTACCCGAGTCGCTAATTTTTGCCGTAAGGTGTTAAGCCGCGAGGAGAGCGAGGCAGAACAAGCCGTCGCCCGTCCACATATGACGATTATCCCGCGTGAACAGCACGCTATCTCCCGCAAAGATATCAGTGAAAATGCCCTCAAGGTACTGTACAGGCTGAACAAAGCGGGCTATGAAGCCTACCTGGTCGGCGGCGGCGTCCGCGATCTCCTGCTCGGCAAAAAGCCGAAGGATTTCGACGTGACCACCAACGCAACACCGGATCAGGTACGGAAATTATTCCGCAATTGCCGTCTGGTGGGGCGTCGTTTCCGCCTGGCTCACGTGATGTTTGGCCCGGAAATTATCGAAGTGGCAACGTTTCGTGGTCATCATGAAGGCAGTGAAAGCGACCGTACGACCTCCCAGCGTGGGCAAAACGGTATGCTGCTGCGCGATAACATCTTCGGCTCTATCGAAGAAGATGCCCAGCGCCGCGATTTCACCATCAACAGCCTTTACTACAGCGTAGCGGATTTTACCGTGCGCGATTACGTCGGCGGAATGCAGGATCTGCAAGAAGGCGTGATTCGCCTGATCGGCAATCCGGAAACGCGCTACCGCGAAGATCCGGTTCGAATGCTGCGCGCCGTGCGTTTCGCTGCGAAGCTCAATATGCGTATCAGCCCTGAAACGGCTGAGCCAATCCCGCGTCTGGCTACCTTGCTAAACGACATTCCTCCCGCGCGCCTGTTCGAAGAGTCGCTGAAGCTGCTGCAGGCGGGGAACGGTTTTGAAACCTATCAACAACTGCGGGAATACAACCTCTTCCAGCCGTTGTTTCCTACCATTACGCGTTATTTCACCGAAAACGGCGACAGCGCAATGGAACGCATCATTGCGCAGGTGTTGAAGAATACGGATAACCGCATCCGTAACGAGATGCGCGTTAACCCGGCATTTTTGTTTGCCGCCATGTTCTGGTATCCGCTGCTGGAGATGGCGCAAAAAATCGCTCAGGAGAGCGGCCTTGCCTATTACGATGCTTTCGCGCTGGCCATGAATGACGTGCTGGATGAAGCCTGCCGTTCACTGGCGATCCCGAAACGCCTTACCACACTTACCCGTGATATTTGGCAGCTTCAGTTACGGATGTCGCGACGTCAGGGCAAACGCGCCTGGAAACTGATGGAGCATCCCAAATTCCGCGCCGCGTTTGATTTACTGGAGCTGCGCGCTCAGGTGGAAAATAATACTGAACTGCAACGTCTGGCGCAGTGGTGGGCCGAGTTTCAGGCTTCCGCGCCGCCGGAACAAAAAGGGATGCTCAACGAGCTGGACGACGATCCTGCTCCACGCCGCCGCCGTTCACGTCCGCGCAAACGCGCGCCGCGCCGCGAGGGCACCGTATGACGATCGCGTATATCGCGCTTGGCAGTAATCTGGCCTCTCCGCTGGAGCAGGTCAATGCCGCCCTGAAGGCTATCGCCGACATTCCCGATAGCCGTATCGTCACGGTGTCTTCGTTTTACCGCACGCCGCCGCTTGGTCCACAGGATCAGCCGGACTACCTGAACGCCGCGGTGGCGCTGGATACCGCCCTCGCCCCCGAAGAATTGCTTAACCATACCCAGCGCATTGAGCTGCAACAGGGCCGGGTGCGCAAAGCCGAACGCTGGGGGCCGCGCACGCTGGATCTCGACATTATGCTGTTTGGCGATGAAGTCATTAACACCGACCGTCTGACCGTACCGCACTACGACATGAAAAACCGCGGTTTTATGCTGTGGCCGTTATTCGAAATCGCTCCTGATCTGATCTTTCCGGATGGTATCAGCCTGCATCAGCATCTCACCCATCTTGGTGCTGCAAAACCCGCCCACTGGTAAAACATCGCCTCCCCTTTAGCGTTTACTGCTTTAGCGCCAAACGATTGCTTAAATCAATTGCCCCCCTGAATATGACTGTTAGAATGCCGGGAAATATAACTTTTACCATCAGGAAACGTTATGAAACCCACCACCATTTCACTGCTGCAGAAATGCAAGCAAGAGAAAAAACGCTTCGCGACAATTACCGCCTACGACTACAGCTTCGCTAAGTTATTTGCCGACGAAGGTATCAATGTGATGCTGGTTGGCGACTCGCTGGGCATGACGATTCAGGGGCATGACTCCACTCTGCCTGTCACCGTGGAAGATATCGCTTACCACACTCGTGCCGTGCGACGTGGCGCGCCTAACTGTCTATTGCTCTCCGACCTGCCGTTTATGGCTTACGCCACCCCGGAACAGGCATGTGAAAACGCGGCTATCGTGATGCGTGCGGGGGCCAATATGGTCAAAATTGAAGGCGGCGCCTGGCTGGTTGATACGGTGAAAATGCTCACCGAACGCGCCGTGCCGGTTTGTGGTCATCTGGGGCTAACGCCACAGTCGGTGAATATCTTCGGCGGCTATAAAATTCAGGGCCGCGGCGACGCCGGACAAGTGCTGCTGGATGACGCGCTGGCTTTAGAAGCCGCTGGCGCTCAACTGCTGGTGCTGGAGTGCGTGCCGGTTGAGCTGGCGAAGCGCGTCACGGAAGCGCTCTCGATTCCGGTGATCGGCATCGGCGCGGGCAACGTCACCGACGGTCAGATCCTGGTGATGCACGATGCGTTTGGCATCACCGGCGGCCATATTCCCAAATTCGCGAAAAATTTCCTTGCCGAGGCGGGCGACATGCGCGCCGCCGTACGGCAGTATATGGCTGAAGTGGAGTCCGGCGTTTATCCGGGCGAAGAACACAGCTTTCACTAATTTTTCTGACCGTGCCGGATGGCGACGCGACGCGTCTTATCCGGCCTACCGATCCTCAACGGATGTAGGCCTGATAAGCGCAGCGCCATCGGGCAGGATCATCAAGCAACTCAAGGAGTTTTGTTGTGCTAATCATTGAAACCCTGCCGCTGCTGCGCCAGCATATTCGTCGTCTGCGTCAGGAAGGTAAACGCGTCGCACTGGTTCCCACCATGGGCAACCTGCACGACGGCCATATGAAGCTGGTCGATGAGGCAAAAGCCCGGGCTGATGTGGTGATCGTCAGCATTTTCGTCAATCCGATGCAGTTTGACCGGCCGGACGATCTGGTGCGTTATCCGCGCACGCTGCAGGAAGATTGTGAAAAGCTGAACAAACGCAAAGTCGATTATGTCTTTGCGCCAGCCGTTGAGGAAATCTACCCGCAGGGGCTGGAAGGCCAGACGTACGTTGATGTTCCCGGCCTCTCTACCATGCTGGAAGGCGCCAGCCGTCCGGGCCACTTCCGCGGCGTCTCGACTATCGTCAGCAAGCTGTTCAACCTGATCCAGCCGGATATCGCCTGCTTTGGCGAGAAGGATTTCCAGCAACTGGCGCTGATCCGCAAAATGGTGGCGGATATGAGTTATGACATTGAGATCGTCGGCGTGCCGATTATTCGCGCCAAAGACGGTCTGGCGCTCAGCTCACGTAACAGTTATCTGACCGCAGAGCAGCGCAAAATTGCGCCGGGTCTACACAACGTGATGAATAGCATCGCTGAAAAACTGATTGCGGGTAATCGTGAGCTGCAAGAGATTATTGCCATTGCCGAACAGGAACTGAATGAAAAAGGCTTCCGTGCCGACGACATTCAAATCCGTGATGCCGACACGCTGCAGGAGCTGACGGAAACCAGCAAACGCGCAGTGATTCTGGCCGCCGCCTGGCTGGGTCAGGCGCGTCTGATCGATAATCAAAGCGTTACATTAGCCCAGTAGACAGGGGTTAAAAATCGGGCAATACTGCCTGAGAATTTCCAAAGCAGGCCACAAGCGCCTGCTTAGCCAAGGTAAACGACAGGGTAAAGAAGTTATGATTCGCACCATGCTGCAAGGCAAGCTCCACCGCGTAAAAGTCACGCAGGCGGACCTGCACTACGAAGGTTCCTGTGCCATTGACCAGGATTTCCTTGATGCCTCCGGTATTCTGGAGAACGAAGCGATTGATATCTGGAACGTGACCAATGGGAAACGTTTCTCAACCTATGCGATTGCGGCTGAACGCGGCTCCAGAATCATCTCGGTGAACGGTGCGGCGGCGCACTGCGCTGAAGTTGGCGACATTGTGATTATCGCCAGCTTCGTCACCATGTCTGATGAAGAAGCGCGTACATGGCGTCCGAAAGTGGCCTATTTTGAAGGCGACAACGAAATGAAGCGCACCGCGAAAGCTATTCCGGTACAGGTTGCCTGATAGTCCTTATCCCTGCGGCTGGTTGCTGATCAGCCGCGACATGGTTTCCAGCGAATCCGTGCGCAGAATATACAGCCTTTTGAGCAGCATCGGATTATCCCCCGGCTTCACCTTCCCTCTCACCGTAGTGACCGCCAGATGGAAACCGGCGTCTTTTGCTGCTTTGATCGCGGTCGCGTTATAACCGCCAAAGGGATAAGAAAGATAAAATACGTGCGGAGTAAACTGTGCGAGCGCCCGCCGCGAGCGTTCAAAATCAAACAGAATATTATGGTAGCTGCGACTATATAAAATCGGGCGACGGTGCCCGTCTACCCGGTGTAAAAAATGGGTATGCGACTGAAAATCAAAAACATCGCTTATCTTGCGCAATTCGGACACGCTCATAAATTGCAGCGACCTGGGATTCCATGTTTGCGGATGGCGCTTAATACGCGATGAGATAATAAATGCCGTCGCTTTCATAGCGTACTGCTTTAATACCGGATACGCATAGCGACTCACCGATTTAAGGCCATCGTCAAAGGTGATAACCACCGCGCGCGCCGGGAAATTCGCGCGGTTATGGATGTAATCCTCCAGTTGGTACATCGTCAACGTGGCATAGCCGCGATCGCGAAGCCAGGTCATTTGGTTGCTGAATGCCCGAACCGAAGTCGTGGTGGACGTATGGCGAAAACGGGTATTCTCTTCATCACGTAAGATGTGATGATAGGTCAAAATCGGAATGCCGTTGTCTTCCTGCGCATCCATGGCGCTGACATAAGCCAGCCTGTCGCCAATACGGATCTGATACCAGGTTTGGTGTAGCCGGCCTTGCAGCTTGCTAATAATGGGGTAACGCAAATTATCCACCAATACGCCAAACGGGGCGCTACTGATGTCCGGCGCGTTATACACCGGCGTGTCCTTCCAGGTCACCAGATTCTGATTGCTGAGCGGCTTGTTAAGATCGCCCAGGCCATCTTCCACTTTTTGTTTTCCCTGCACGGATTCCAGATGGCCTTTATCGATAAAGCCCACACCGAAGCCGAATTTAAAGGCATAATAATCAGCCGCAACAGGCGTTACGGAAAGAATTTGTCCGGCGCGGATATTCCCTACGGTCACCATTTTGTCGCCAATCTGCGACCAGATGGCGGCATCTTTCGTCGTTTGCATATAACGAGCGGGCAAGGCAGCCAACACATTACCGGCGAAAAAGAACAGCAAGATAAGAACAACGCGCATAACCATATATCATAACCAAGACGAAAAAACGCCGTCATTGTAGCAAAAGCGTCGTCAATGGTATTGATCAAAACTCATACGAATCATGCAGCAATACAAAAGGCGGATTTTTCTGCTGCTGATGCCAGAGACTGGTGACATCCGGCGCGCCAAGCGCGACAATCTGGTCGCGAAATGCTGAACTGCTCATTGACTCTCGCCATGGAATCATTTCTTCCATCAATGAATAGCTGACACCTGAAATAACTTCACATTGAGAATGTTTATGGCTCATCAGCGACGCGACACGATAAGGCGCCGCGCCGGAAATGTCGGTTAAAAATATCACGCCTTCACCGGAGTCGGTGGCATGGAGGGCGTCACACATCATGCGGCTGAGCATATTTACGCTTAGCCCACGCCAGAAATTGACCGCCCGACACTGCGCCAACGGCCCATACTTCTTTTCAAGACCTTCGAGCATTTCCTGCGCCCGATCGTCATGACAGGAAATGACCCATCCCAGCATAACTTCTCCTCCATTGAGCTCCAATCCTGCATGATGTCAGCATGTTTTTTTGGCCGACAACACACTATGACTACGATCATTTTTTATTCAAAAAATTTTGCATTATTTTTAAAATTGTTAGCAGCCTTCATAGAATCTGGCCCATTAAAGGGTAATCACGGCGATTCAATTAAACAAACACTCACCAAAATAATTGATTAAATATATATTATAGATATTTCATATTTATGTATTCTGAATTTTTCTTCGCGCCGCAAAAATCATCGGACATTATATTTACTCATTCGGCAATAAAAAGAACAATAACTTCCCACACTATAGATATTGTTACTATGTCAATATTTATAATATCTTAAAGGATCAAAGATCATGAAACTCACCTTAAAAACACTCACTGTGGCACTGGCTGCCATCACCCTCTCCCCCGCCGCGCTGGCAGACACCGCCAAAGACGGCACCGTACATATCACCGGCCTCATTAAGCAAAACGCCTGTACGGTAACAACGGATTCAGTAGAGGTGACATTACAGGACGAATTTGCCTCTCTTTTTACTGCCGCAGGGCAGACGGCAGGGGATAAAGGCTTCACCATCGATCTCGAAAACTGCGACGCAAACATCTACAGCAGTGTACAGGCGCGCTTTGAAGGCACACTCGACGGAACCGATGCGACCATCCTGAAAAATGACGCTGATGCTGAGAATATTGGCGTGCAAATTCTTGATAACGCTGACACCACTATGACCTTTAACGATCTTCAGGCATGGTCTGCCCCAGTCAACCTCCCTACAGCAGAGGGGGTGACGGAACTCTCAATGCCTTTCACCGCCCGCTATATCTCCACCGCGGTTCCCGTTAAGTCGGGAACGGTCGATGCAACCGCAACATTCTATCTGCAATATAACTGATCCTGGTGGCCAGCGTCGGCTGGCCCCTTTGTTTATTGAGGTCATCAATGAATTCATTGGCTAAAGCAGGGTTGCTTTGTTGCCTGTTGTGCGGTTCGCTGGCGCATGCCGCAGGGATAAACATCGGCACAACGCGGGTTATTTTTCACGGCGATGCCAAAGATGCGTCCATATCGATAAGCAATAGCGACAACGTTCCCTATTTAATTCAGTCCTGGGCGCAATCGATCAGCGAAACAGGGGCGAGCGGCGATGCGCCGTTTATGGTCACCCCGCCGCTTTTTCGCCTTAATGGCGGGCAAAAGAACGTACTGCGAATTATCCGTACCGGCGGCAATTTGCCGGAAGATCGCGAGTCGCTGTACTGGCTGGATATTAAATCGATTCCCAGCAGCAATCCGGACAATAAACACAACACGCTCATGCTGGCCGTTAAAGCGGAATTTAAGCTGATTTACCGGCCAAAAGCGTTAACCCAAAAACCAGAAGAAGTTGCCGATCGGTTAACGTGGTCGCGTCAGGGTCGCACGCTCACCGTGAAGAACCCCACGCCCTATTATATGAACTTCGCCACCCTTTCCGTTGGCAGTCAAAAAGTGAAAGCCCCGCGCTATGTGGCGCCTTTCGGCAACGCGCAGTACACGCTGCCTGCCGCCGCCAGCGGCCCGATTGTCTGGTCTATCATCAACGATTTTGGCGGTACTGGCCCCGAACATAAACAAACGCCTTGAGAAGAGTGACAGGGATGAGAGTGCCGATGCGCAAAAGGCAACACCGGGTATTTTATTTATCGCGCTGCGCTGTGTGTATCGCGCTGGGCAGCACGTTTACACACGTTGCATGGGCGCGCGACTATTTCAATCCGGCATTTATTGAAAACCATGGGCAGGCGAGTCGCACAAGCGTCGATCTGTCGACATTTGATAACGACAAAAGCCAGCTGCCTGGCACCTATTACGTCACTATCAATATCAACAAAACAGAAATCGGCGCGCGAAACGTTGATTTTCAACTCACGACGCTCAGTGACGGTCAACAGGCATTACAGGGCTGTTTACGGCTTCAGGAACTAAAAGATAACGGCGTCAAAACCGGCCTTTTTCCAACCCTGGAGAGTGAAAAAGGCTGCGTCGATCTCAACGTTATCCCCGGCGCCAGCCAGCAGTTTGATTTTCAGCGACAGGCATTATCAGTAAGCATCCCGCAACTCTACATCGCCAACAACGCGCGCGGCTACGTGCCGCCGGAAAAGTGGCAGGAGGGGATTACCGCGCTGATGCTGAACTACAGCTTCAGCGGCTATAAAGAGTACGGTTCCAGCGAGGATTCCGACGATGCGGAATCGAAGTATCTCGCTCTCCAGCCGGGTTTTAACCTCGGGCCGTGGCGTTTTCGCAACTACAGTAACTGGAGCTCAAATAACGGCGAGAGCGGTAGCTGGAACAGCGTTTATAACTATTTACAGCGCGACATTATCGCGCTGAAAAGCCAGTTCACCGCCGGAGACAGCAATACGCCATCCGACGTGTTCGACAGCGTACCTTTTCGCGGCCTCCAGCTCACCTCTGACGATCAAATGCAGCCCAACAGCCAGCGTGGTTACGCCCCGACGATTCGCGGCATCGCCCGCTCAAACGCGCAGGTTATCGTGCGGCAAAACGGCTATATCGCCTATCAGACCGCCGTTTCGCCGGGCGAATTTGAAATCAACGATATGTTTCCCACCGGCAGCAACGGCGACTATGACGTAACGGTAAAAGAAGCCGACGGCAGCGAACAGCATTTTATCGTGCCCTACTCTTCGCTGCCGATTCTGCAGCGCACCGGACGGGCAAAATACAGCGTGACCGTGGGTAAATACCGCGATTATAACAACCACACGCTGGACGACTTCGGCCAGGCGACCCTGCTGTACGGCCTGCCATGGGGCATCACCCTGTACGGCGGCAGCCAGATTGCTGGCGATAAATACCAGTCCGTCGCCTTCGGCGTCGGGCAAAATATGCAGATGCTGGGGGCCATTTCCCTGGACGGCATCTGGTCGCACGCCAAATTTGACGATGGCCGCAAAGAAATCGGGCAATCCTGGCGCGTCCGCTACAGCAAGGGCGTCGTCAGTACGGGCACCACGTTTTCGCTGGCCGGCTATCGTTACGCCAGCGAAAACTACAATTCGCTGAGCGAGGTGATCAACCCGGACGACGATTTTTATGATAACTACGGCAAGCGCCATAATCGTTTCGAAGCCTCGGTCAACCAGCAAATTAGCGATACGCTCGGTTCCTTAACGCTAAGTTGGGTAAAAGAAGATTACTGGCACAGCGCGCAGCAGATGGAATCCCTGAGCGCCAGCTACAACAATAGCTGGGGTCCGGTGAGCTATACGCTGAGCTACAGCTATAACAAAAACACCTACCAGTACCGTTCGGACAATGACGATGATGATAACGACGACGATCGTTATAACCAGAACGATCGGCTGTTCACGCTGTCGCTGCATGTTCCGTTTACGGTGTTCGATTCCAGGCTATACGCCAGCTATATGCTGAACACGCGTAAGCACGATGCCACGGTGAACAGCACCACCCTTAGCGGCACCGCGCTGCGTGACAGAAACCTGAACTGGTCGTTACAGCAGAGCCACAGTACACAAGACGGTGATTCCGGCGGGGTAAACGCCAGCTACAAAGGCACTTATGCCAACCTCAACGCCGGTTACAATCAGTCGCCAGATAGCCAACAGGTCAGCTACGGCATCAGCGGCGGCATTCTGGCGCACGAAAACGGTATTACCCTGAGCCAGCCGATTACCGGCGCGGCGATTTTAATTAAAGCGCCCGGCGCCAGCGGCGTTTCGGTTGAAAACCAGACCGGCGTCGCCACCGACTTCCGGGGTTATACGGTGATCCCCAACGTCACGCCGTATTATCGCTACGATATCTCGCTCGACAGCAGCACGTTTGCCGACAACGTGGATATTCCGCTCAACAACCAGACCGTCTACCCGACGCGTAATGCGGTGGTGCGCGCGGCGTATGACACGCATAAGGGCTATCGCGTGCTGTTAACGCTGACGCGCAGCAATGGCGAGCCCGTGCCCTTTGGCGCGACGGCAAGCGTCGATGGGCAGGATGCGAACCTGGCCAGTATCGTCGGCGATAAAGGCCAGGTCTTCCTCAGCGGCCTGCCGGAAGAGGGCCTGCTGCTGGTGAACTGGGGAAGCGCCTCTTGCAGCGCGGATTACCACCTGGATATCAGCAAAAATATGAACGGCATCGTGATGGCGAACGCCGTCTGCCAGTGAGGAACACAATGAAGAATTTATGGATACTGCTGGCGCTGTCGCTATTTTCAGGCCATGCGCTGGCAGAAGGAACGATGGGCAACGGAAGCGGCTGGTGTCAACCCACCAACGGCACGCATACTTTTCCTTTTAGTTTTAATCAAACCATTACCGATACGGATGGGAACCAGACGGGAACCATCGTTGAAGAGCACTGGTCAGCTGGCGGAGAATATTCGGCTAAATGCGACTGCGATAACAGTGATTATCGCGGGTACAACTATTTCACCGCGACCACCGGCGATCTGACGCAGAAAGGCACGCACAGCGAGACGCGATACTACGGACATATGGATTACTATGTCCTCGTGGCAGGCAAACTGGAAATTGGCACCGAAGCGTATGTAGCCGGGAAGTTGAACCAGAATATTCCTGTCCCGTTTTCCTCAATCAGCAATGAAGATAGTTCCGCAGGCGGCTGTGGCGATGCAGAAATGAAATCAATGACGGCGGGCAATAAAGGCACGGTAAGAATTTATATTACTCATCCTTTGGTCGGCGAAATCTCGATCCCGCAAACAACGATCATGAATCTCTATTTATCAAAAACGCCGGGCAGCAGCGGAGATAATATTTCCCCCGCCGTTCCCCCTGTCGCGCACGTCACCCTGTCCGGAACTATTACCGTGCCGCAGTCCTGTTCCATCAACGCCGGGCAGGTTATCGAGGTCAGGCTGCCGGATATTGAGGGCAAAGATATTCGTAATCTCGGCGACAGTCCGCAGAACTCGCACGTCACCACTCAGGTAAACTTTACCTGTAGCAACGTGGCGGACGGCACCAACCTGTCAATGTCATTGAACGGAGAAACCGATCCGCACAACCCGGAATACCTGAAAACCGACAATGAGAATTTAGGAATACGGATTTCCGATAAATACGATAAGACCATCGTTCCCGGCGGCAGCGCCGAATTGCCGATTGAAGATTACACAGACGGTAAAGGCAGCACCGAGTTCACCGCCGCGCCGGTCAATACCACCGGACATGTTCCCCACACCGGAGAATACCAGGCTACCGCCACGCTGGAGATTCAGATTCGCTGAGAGAAGCGTTGGGGTTCAGCAAGCCTCCCCCCACCTACAGACCCGTAACCCATTGATATTACGGAGCCGTAGATGGGGTGAAGCAAAGCGCAACCCAACGCCCCTGTCAACGCTTAACTGCGCAACCCGCGCCCACGCTGGATCAGCGACCAGCACAGCAGGTAGAAAGCGGCGATAAAGATCACCAGTACGCCAAACGTCGTCACCAGCGGTACATCATGGATACCCAGGAAGCCGTAGCGGAAGCCGCTGATCATGTAGACGATCGGGTTCAGGTGCGACAGCCCTTGCCAGAACGGCGGCAACAGCGTCAGCGAGTAAAATACCCCGCCGAGGTAGGTCAGCGGCGTCAGCACGAAGGTGGGAATCAGGCTGATATCGTCAAAGGTTTTCGCAAACACGGCGTTCAGCAGTCCGGCCAGCGAGAACAGAATCGCGGTCAGAATCAGCGTTAGCGCGACAAATACCCAGGAATGCACCTGGAAAGGCACGAAAAAGAGCGAAATCGCCGTCACCAGAATCCCCACGCACAGCCCGCGCGCCACGCCGCCGCCGACAAATCCGGCGATGATCACATGCGTTGGTACCGGCGCGACCAGCAGTTCCTCAATATTGCGCTGAAACTTGGCGCTAAAAAATGACGACGCGACATTCGCGTAGGAGTTAGTAATGACCGCCATCATAATCAGGCCCGGCACAATAAATTGCATATAGCTAAAACCATGCATTTCGCCGATGCGCGAACCAATCAGGTTGCCGAAAATAATAAAATAGAGCGTCATGGTGATGACGGGCGGCACCAGCGTTTGCACCCAGATCCGCATAAAGCGGTGGATCTCTTTCGCCCAGATGCTTTTAAGGGCAACCCAGTAAAGCTGCATCATGCGCGATCTCCTTGTTTTTCATGCACCAGCGACACAAACAGTTCTTCCAGACGGTTGGCTTTATTACGCATACTTAATACCTGTACCCCCTGCTCGCTCAGTTGGCTAAAGACGCTGTTAACCCCCTGCTCGCGTAACACTTCCACCTCCAGAGTCGAGGTATCCACCAGACGATATTGATAACCCGTAAGCTTAGGTAGCGGGCTTTTTGGCGCTAAATCCAGAATAAACGTCTCCGATTTCAGCTTTGAAAGCAGATTTTTCATGGAGGTATTTTCCACCAGCTCGCCGTGCTGAATAATACCGATATTACGGCACAGCATTTCCGCCTCTTCCAGATAGTGGGTGGTGAGAATAATGGTGGTGCCTTTGGCGTTTAAGTCTTTCAGGAATCCCCACATCGAGCGACGCAATTCGATATCGACACCCGCCGTCGGCTCGTCGAGAATCAATAGTTTAGGCTCATGCATCAATGCGCGGGCGATCATCAGGCGGCGTTTCATCCCACCGGACAGCATCCGCGCGCGTTCACTACGTTTTTCCCACAGATCGAGCTGTTTTAAATACTTTTCGCTACGTAAAACCGCCTCTTTATGTTCCACGCCGTAGTAACCGGCCTGATTCACTACGATCTGCTGCACCGTTTCAAACGGGTTAAAGTTAAACTCCTGTGGCACCAATCCTAGCTGTCGCTTGGCGTTAACCACGTCTTTTTCCAGGTCGTAACCAAAAACGTTAACGCGCCCGGACGTTTTATTAACCAATGAGCTGATAATACCGATGGTGGTCGATTTCCCTGCTCCATTTGGCCCCAGAAGCGCGTAAAAATCCCCCGCTTCGACCTGCAAATCTATGCCGCGCAGCGCCTGAACGCCGCCGGGATAGGTTTTTTTAAGTTGTTGAAGTTCCAGCGCAATGGTCATAAATTCTCACTTACTTTACGTTCTTACACTTTATATATGGTTTAAATAACTACGGAGTTGCCCTATATTAGCCCAACGCACTTATTTGGTTACAGGTCGTTAACTTCCATGAAAGACATAGATACACTCATCAGCAACAATGCACTATGGTCAAAAATGCTGGTGGAAGAGGACCCCGGATTTTTTGAGAAACTGGCGCAAGCGCAAAAACCGCGCTTTCTATGGATTGGATGTTCCGACAGCCGCGTTCCCGCAGAGCGTTTAACCGGGCTTGAACCGGGCGAATTGTTTGTTCACCGTAATGTGGCTAACCTGGTTATTCACACCGATCTGAACTGTCTCTCCGTGGTTCAGTATGCGGTTGATGTTCTGGAAGTTGAGCATATTATCATTTGCGGCCACTCCGGTTGCGGCGGTATCAAGGCTGCGGTAGAAAACCCTGAGCTGGGCTTGATTAATAACTGGCTGCTGCATATCCGCGACATCTGGCTTAAACATAGCTCGCTGTTGGGAAAAATGCCCGAAGAGCAACGTCTGGACGCGCTCTATGAATTGAACGTCATGGAGCAGGTCTATAACCTGGGGCATTCCACCATTATGCAGTCAGCGTGGAAACGCGGTCAGAATGTGACCATTCACGGCTGGGCGTACAGTATCAATGATGGCCTGCTGCGCGATCTTGACGTCACCGCCACCAACAAAAAAACGCTGGAGAACGGCTATCATAAGGGTATCTCCGCCCTAAGTCTGAAATACATTCCCCACCAATAAGCCATTAGCTATAGGCCGGATAAGTCGCTTTAGCGACGCCATCCGGCATTTCTGCGCTTACTCGTCCAGCAGCACCACTTTACCAACATACGGTAGATGGCGATAACGCTGGGCGTAGTCGATACCGTAACCGACTACAAATTCGTCCGGAATCGAAAAGCCAACGAACTCAACCGGCACGTCCACTTCGCGGCGAGACGGTTTATCCAGCAGCGTACAAATCGCCAGCGATTTCGGCTCGCGCAGGCCCAGGATTTCACGGACCTTCGACAGCGTATTACCGGAATCAATAATGTCTTCGACAATCAGCACGTCTTTACCGCGAATATCCTCATCCAGATCTTTGAGGATTTTCACGTCGCGGGTGGTGGACATGCCGCTACCATAGCTGGAGGCGGTCATAAAATCGACTTCATGAGGAACCTGAACTTCACGGCACAGGTCCGCCATAAACATAAATGAGCCACGCAACAGACCTACCAGCACCATTTCACTGCCGCTGTCTTTATAACGTTCGGTAATCTGACGACCCAGCTCGGCAATACGTGCTTTGATCTCCGCTTCGGGGATCATGACTTCAACAGTATGTTTCATATTTATAACCATATGATTTAAAAACAAATCACTCAATGCCGGTGACTAATAACGCCGCATTGACGCGCAAGGCACGCAGTATAACAGCAAACGTATTCATTCGCGGCATTTGATAAGAAAGCTCATTTTGTGATGACGATCACACATGTTAATTCCTATACTTAATTGCTACTAAAAAATTAACAATTTGGGATGGTGTCTTTTTATGGCAGAAAATAACGCACGATCGCCACGATTACTCGTGACGCTGACGGCCCTCTTTGCAGCACTTTGTGGGCTGTATCTTCTTATCGGAGGTGTCTGGCTGGTTGCTATTGGCGGTTCCTGGTACTACCCCATCGCGGGCCTCGTGATGCTGGTTGTGGCCGGATTGCTATGGCGCAGTAAACGTGCCGCGCTGTGGCTGTATGCCGCCCTGCTGCTGGCGACAATGATTTGGGGCGTGTGGGAAGTCGGGTTCGACTTCTGGGCGCTCACGCCGCGTAGCGATATCCTGGTGTTTTTCGGCATCTGGCTAATATTGCCGTTTGTCTGGCATCGGCTGGTGGTTCCTTCCAGCGGCGCAGTAGCGGCACTGGTCGTGGCGCTGCTGATTAGCGGCGGCATTCTGACCTGGGCTGGCTTCAACGACCCGCAGGAGATCAACGGTACGCTTCGCGCCGACGCCACGCCCGCCGCAACAAGCTCGTCGATCGCCGACGAAGACTGGCCGGCCTATGGACGTAATCAGGAAGGCCAACGCTATTCGCCGCTGAAACAGATCACTGCGGATAACGTTCACCAACTGAAAGAAGCGTGGGTCTTCCGCACCGGCGATCTGAAACAACCCAACGATCCGGGCGAAATCACCAACGAAGTGACCCCGATTAAAGTCGGCGATACGCTTTATCTGTGTACAGCTCACCAGCGACTGTTCGCGCTGGACGCCGCCAGCGGTAAAGAGAAGTGGCATTTTGATCCTCAGTTGAAGACCGATTCGTCTTTCCAGCATGTGACCTGCCGCGGCGTCTCTTATCATGAGGCCAAAGCGGATACCGCCTCGCCGGAGGTCATCGCCGACTGTCCGCGCCGCATTATCCTTCCGGTCAATGACGGTCGCCTTTTCGCGGTGAATGCCGAAACCGGCAAGCTGTGTGAAACCTTCGCCAATAAAGGCATCCTGAATCTGCAAACCAATATGCCGGACACCACGCCGGGACTGTATGAACCGACGTCGCCGCCGATTATCACCGATAAAACAATTGTCATTGCCGGTTCGGTCACGGATAACTTCTCTACCCGCGAAACGTCCGGCGTTATCCGTGGTTTTGATGTTAATAGCGGTAAACTCATGTGGGCCTTCGATCCTGGGGCGAAAGATCCGAACGCGATTCCAGCCGATGAGCACGCTTTTACCTTTAACTCGCCGAACTCCTGGGCGCCTGCCGCCTATGATGCGAAACTGGATCTGGTCTATCTGCCGATGGGCGTGACCACGCCGGATATCTGGGGCGGTAACCGCACGCCGGAGCAGGAACGTTATGCCAGCTCCATTCTGGCGCTGAATGCCACCACCGGGAAACTGGCCTGGAGTTATCAGACCGTCCATCACGATCTGTGGGATATGGACCTGCCGGCACAGCCGACGCTGGCAGATATTACCGTTGACGGTACTACCGTTCCGGTTATCTATGCGCCAGCGAAAACCGGTAATATCTTTGTGCTGGACAGACGTAATGGCGAGTTGGTTGTGCCCGCCCCGGAAAAACCGGTCCCGCAGGGCGCGGCAAAAGGCGATTACGTCGCCAAAACTCAGCCGTTCTCTGATTTAACCTTCCGCCCGAAAAAAGATCTCTCCGGCGCGGATATGTGGGGCGCGACCATGTTCGACCAACTGGTGTGCCGCGTTATGTTCCACCAGTTGCGCTATGAAGGTATCTTCACCCCGCCGTCCGAGCAGGGGACATTGGTATTCCCTGGCAACCTGGGGATGTTTGAATGGGGCGGTATTTCCGTCGATCCAGACCGTCAGGTCGCTATCGCTAACCCGATGGCGCTGCCGTTTGTCTCGAAGCTGATCCCACGCGGCCCGGGTAATCCGATGGAGCCGCCGAAAGACGCGAAAGGTACCGGTACAGAAGCAGGTATTCAGCCACAGTACGGCGTACCGTTCGGCGTCACGCTGAATCCGTTCCTTTCGCCGTTTGGCCTGCCGTGTAAACAACCGGCCTGGGGCTATATTTCCGCGTTGGATCTGAAGACCAATGAAATCGTGTGGAAGAAACGTATAGGGACGCCGCGCGACAGTATGCCGTTCCCGATGCCGGTTCCGGTGCCGTTCAACATGGGGATGCCCATGCTGGGCGGGCCAATCTCAACCGCCGGTAATGTGCTGTTCATTGCCGCGACCGCCGACAACTACCTGCGTGCTTATAACATGAGCAACGGGGAAAAACTGTGGCAGGGACGTTTACCCGCCGGAGGCCAGGCAACGCCGATGACCTATGAGGTAAACGGTAAGCAGTACGTGGTCGTTTCTGCCGGAGGCCACGGTTCGTTTGGTACGAAGATGGGCGACTATATCGTGGCCTATGCTTTGCCTGACGACGCGAAATAACCATTAATGCCCGGCGTATGCCGGGCATTGTGCCGGGTGGCGGCTTCGCCTTACCCGGCCTGCGTCACAGACATCGGTCAGACCGTAAATCCTAACATCATTCCCGTATCTTCATGTTCTAACAGATGACAGTGCGCCATATAGGCATGTTCCTTCGGCGCGTCGTGATCGAACTTGACCAGCACTTCGCTGATACCGCCCTCAACGCGTACCGTATCCTTCCAGCCCGTTCTGTGCGCCGCTGGCGCTTTGCCGTTCTCTGACAGAATACGGAACTGCGTGCCGTGAATATGGAAAGGATGCAGCATCATGTCGCCCACGCCGGAAATGACCCAACGTTCATGTCGGCCTTTTTGCGCCGCGAACATCGGTTTGTTCATATCGAAGACCTGGCCGTTGATAAAGTTAGCGTTATGGAAATCGAATTTTCCGCCGTGATTCATATTGCCCATCGCGCCATGATTCATCCCGCTGTGATCCATGTTGCCATGATCCATCTCGCCATGCCCCATATTGCCGCCCTGCATATGCGCGTTCATGTTGTCATGATCCATGCCGCTCATCGCCTGAGCGCCATATTTCTTCATCAGCATTTGCATCCCCATCATATCAAGACGCGGGTCCATCGACAGTTTCAGGTTGCGCACCGTCAGCCCTTCCAGCGACGGCAACGCCGGCATCGTCGTCAACGTATCCGGCAGCGTACCGGAGGCGGTAATCCGCAGCGGCTGGATACGCATCACCGGATGCGGTTTATCAAACGGAGCGATCGCCATTCCCATCTGGCTGACCGGCAGCGTCACCAGATCAAAGGCTTTCCCGTCGCTGATATCCACCAGCACTTCAAAACGCTCGCCCATTAATAACGGCAGTTCGGTGACTTTCACCGGCTCCGCCAGCAGGCCGCCGTCGCTGGCGATCACATAAAGCGGGCGATTATCACTGGCGGCGATATTCAGCGAACGCGCATTACAGCCATTTAGCAAGCGCAGACGTAGCCAGCCTTTCGGCGCGGAATGCTGCGGATAGATAGCGCCATTGGTCAGCAGCGTATCGCCAAACCAGCCGACGGCGGCGGTCATAATATCCAGTTGATAATCAATCTGGCCATCGGCGGAGAAGCGTTTGTCCTGAATAATCACCGGCACATCGTCGATGCCCCACTGTTTCGGCAGGCGCAATTTGCGAATCTCGTCATCTTCAATCAGCACCAGTCCGGCAAGGCCCATCGCCACCTGGCGCCCGGTTTTGCCGTGTTTGTGCGGATGAATCCAGCAGGTCGCGGCGCGTTGCTGCGGCGTAAACGTCACCGTGCGGGTTCCGCCTGCGGGAATAATCCCCTGCGGACCGCCGTCGACGATGCCCGGAATCTCCAGACCATGCCAGTGAAGCGTCGTGTCTTCGGCCAGTTGGTTATGGATATCAACGGTCACGCTTTTTCCTTTGTGAAGCTGTACCGCTGGCCCCAGCAAATTACCGTTGTAGCCCCAGGTTGTCGCGTTCTTACCGGCGAATGTCGACTGTCCGGCTTTAACAATTAACTGCATACGGTTGCTCGCATCTGCCGTTAACAGGTCAGGAATAGGCAACGCGGGACGTTCGGCGGCAAAAGCGGCGCGGCTCCACAGCGGCAGCGCTGATGCAACCCCCAGCGCCACTGAATATTTTAAGAAATCACGGCGTAACATAATCATTTCCTTATAATGAACAGGCGGGTGTCTAAGCTTAGACCCTGCCCTAACGGGAAGGTCAAGCCAGCAACACGTCTTTACCATTCCTGACAGCAATACAATAAGAATGAAAACGCCGCGACTAATCCTGATAATAAAAGTCGTCGCTACGTTCTCAGTATGCTAACGTTGACTTTCCCTGATGCCGTGGTAGAAGCAATGAAGACGTTTTTCAGACCCGTGTTGTTTGGCAGCCTGATGGCCTTATGCGCAAATAGCTATGCGCTTACTGAATCCGAAGCTGAAGATATGGCCGATTTAACGGCGGTTTTCGTTTTTCTGAAAAATGACTGTGGTTACCAAAATTTACCCAACAGTCAGATTCGCCGTGCGCTGGTCTTTTTTGCCCAGCAAAATCAGTGGGACCTGAGTAACTACGACACCTTCGATATGAAATCGTTGGGCGAAGACAGCTACCGCGATCTTAGCGGCATCGGTATTCCGGTCGCTAAAAAATGCAAAGCTCTGGCCCGCGATTCTCTGAGCCTGTTAGCCTACGTTAAATAATCCTCCGCGATCCTATTGCTGAAATAATGACCGTGCATCCACGGTCATTGTTAGCTATGATGTTGCGCCCTTTTTTTACGGGTGTTAACAATGGAGGTATCAGCCAATGGCCGAAAATACGATGTGGCATGAAACGCTACACGACCAGTTTGGTCAGTACTTTGCCGTAGACAACGTTCTGTATCATGAAAAAACCGATCACCAGGATTTAATCATCTTTGAAAACGCCGCTTTTGGCCGCGTGATGGCGCTGGACGGAGTGGTGCAGACCACCGAACGCGACGAGTTTATTTATCATGAAATGATGACCCACGTCCCGCTGCTGGCGCACGGTCATGCGAAACACGTTCTGATTATCGGCGGCGGCGACGGCGCAATGCTACGTGAAGTTACCCGGCATAAAAATGTCGAAACCATCACCATGGTAGAGATAGACGCTGGCGTAGTCTCGTTTTGCCGCCAGTATTTACCCAACCACAATGCCGGCAGCTACGACGATCCGCGCTTTACGCTGGTGATTGACGACGGCGTGAATTTCGTCAATCAGACCCATCAGACCTTTGATGTGATCATTTCCGACTGTACCGATCCGATAGGCCCCGGCGAAAGCCTGTTTACCTCCGCCTTTTATGAAGGCTGTAAGCGTTGCCTGAATCCGGGCGGCATTTTTGTCGCCCAGAACGGCGTGTGCTTCCTGCAACAGGATGAAGCGCTCGACAGCCACCGCAAGCTGAGTCATTACTTCAGCGATGTCGGCTTCTACCAGGCGGCGATTCCGACCTATTACGGCGGCATTATGACCTTCGCCTGGGCGACGGACAACGACGCTCTTCGTCACCTGTCGAGCGAAATTATTCAGGCGCGTTTTCATGCCGCCGGCCTCAAATGTCGCTATTACAACCCGGCTATTCATGCCGCTGCATTTGCGCTACCGCAATATCTACATGACGCACTGTCCGCACAGTGACGTTAAGGGGGTGATAAAAATTGAAAAAGCTGAAACTGCATGGCTTTAACAATCTGACGAAAAGCCTGAGTTTTTGTATTTACGATATCTGCTACGCCAAAACCGCAGAAGAGCGCGATGGCTATATCGCCTATATCGATGAACTCTATAACGCCAACCGACTGACCGAGATCCTGTCAGAGACATGCTCCATTATCGGCGCGAACATCCTGAACATCGCCCGTCAGGATTATGAACCCCAGGGCGCCAGCGTCACGATTCTGGTGAGCGAAGAGCCGATCGACCCGAAACTTATCGATCAAACCGAACATCCCGGCCCGCTGCCGGAAACCGTAGTGGCGCACCTCGATAAGAGCCATATCTGCGTGCATACCTATCCGGAAAGCCATCCGGAAGGCGGGCTATGCACCTTTCGCGCCGACATCGAAGTGTCAACCTGCGGGGTGATTTCACCGCTAAAAGCGCTCAATTACCTGATCCACCAGCTAGAGTCCGATATTGTCACCATCGATTACCGCGTACGCGGCTTTACCCGCGACGTCAACGGTATGAAGCACTTTATCGATCATGAGATTAATTCTATTCAGAATTTTATGTCGGAAGATATGAAGTCGCTGTATGACATGGTGGACGTAAATGTGTATCAGGAAAATATTTTCCATACCAAGATGCTGCTTAAAGAGTTCGATCTTAAGCACTACATGTTTCACACCAAACCGGAAGATCTCACTGAAACCGAACGCCAGGAGATCACCGCCGCGCTGTGGAAAGAGATGCGCGAGATTTACTACGGCCGCAATATTTCGGCGGTCTGATTCACCACTGACAGCGCCTGACGGCGCTGTCACTCCGGCTGCACCAGCGTTAGCGCAAAAGCGCGCCCTTTCAGTTCAACCTGCGCTGACGGCGGCAGATTGACGTCGGTAATCACATCATTAAAGCGCTCAAGCGGCACCACATTAAAGAGCGAATGCGCGCCATACTTACTGCTGTCCGCCAGCAACACTTTGCGCTGCGCATTAGCAATAATCTCCTGTTTAAGCCCGGCCTTATCTTCCGTTGGGGTCGTCACGCCCGTTTTTACCCCCCATGAATTACAGCTCATAAACGCGATGTTCGGATAAACGCTGCGCAACAGCTTACGCCCATGCTCACCGATACAGGACTGACTGCTGTCATCGATACGACCGCCGACAATCGTCACTTCAATTTGCCGGAACTCAGCTAAAAACAGCGCAATATGCAGATCGACGGTGATGACCCGCAGCGGAAGATGGGTTAAGCATTTCGCCAGCTCCATCATTGTCGTACCGGCATCCAGCACGACGGCATCGCCAGCATTCACCAGCGATGCGGCAACGCGTGCGATGGCCCGTTTTTCAGCGGGCGATCGCAGTTGTTTTTCATTGGTGGTGGGCTGGGCGGGTTCAAAACGCCGCAGCGCCACGCCGCCATGACTACGGCTGATCACGCCCTGCTCATCCAGCTTGATCAAATCGCGACGGATAGTGGCTGGCGATGCGTCAACCGCCTCAACCAGCTGTTCTACCGTAACCAGCGTATGGTTTTTCAGATACGCCACAATGAGATCCAGACGGTGTTGTCCTTTCATAACAGGGAATTATGCCAGTTGCATTGCCAGTTTGATCGATACGGCCATGCTCTCAGATTTTGCTTTTCCCGTCCAGGCGATATCAAATGCGGTGCCATGATCGGCAGAGGTCCGAATAAACGGCAGCCCCGCGGTGATATTCACGCCATCATAAAAGCCAAGCAATTTCAACGGAATATGCCCCTGGTCATGATACATCGCCACCACCATATCATACTGCCCCTCATAAGCCTGGAGAAATACAGTATCCGGCGGGCACGGCCCATAAACGTCCATACCTTTTGCGCGGGCATCGGTAATGGCTGGCGTCAGGATACGCGTCTCTTCATCGCCAAACAGGCCATTCTCGCCCGCATGAGGATTCACGCCTGCCACGGCGATACGCGGTTTAACGTAACCCACACGCTTGAGGAAAGTATCAGCAATGCCAATCACCGTTTCGACACGCGTGGTACTTAACGTATCAAGGAATTTACGCAGCGCGATATGCGTTGAAACGTGAATCACTTTTAGTTTATCGGTGTAAAGTACCATCGCGTAATCGCGGCTATGGGTCAGGGTCGCGAGCAGCTCGGTATGGCCCGGATAGTTGTGCCCCGCCAGGTGCAGCGCCTCTTTATTCAGCGGCGCGGTAGCGATAGCCTGTACGTCGCCCCGTAACGCTAACTCGGTGGCGCGCTTCACGCAGCGATACGCTAAATCCCCCGCCTGCGCCTGAACTTTCCCGGCCTCCAGCGCCTCCGGCTGCGCCAGCGGCTCATCAATCACATGAATGATGCCGGGCGCAAAACGCGCTTCGGCGACCCGTTCAATGGCCCGTAGCTCAATGTTCGGCGTGATGCCCTTCGCCTGTAAACGTTTCAACGTTGCGAGGCATCCAATAACCACCAGCGGCGCGCCGTTGAGACCGTCTTCGCTTAGCGCTTTAACAATAATTTCCGGCCCAATGCCCGCTGGATCGCCCATGGTAATGGCAACGGTTTTAGTCTCCACAATACATCTCCTCAATATAATAAAGCGCGTCACACAACGTACTGTCTGAACCGAATCCGCCCGCTTTGGTAATGACCGGCAGATCGTCAATTTCGCTGTTTACAAACGTTCCACAGGGAATACAGGGCGCCACCTCGCTCTGAATGCGATAACCTTCAGCGCCAAGCGCGCCGGCGACGGCGGTAGCGATATCGCCGCCGGTCAGAAACAACCCGCCAATCCGCGCCTGCTCGATAATGTTTAACGTGACGACGCCAAGCCGCTGGCTCAGTCGCTCGCCCAATTGCTGACGGCTCATCGCGGATTTTTCGCACAGCGCGTCGATTAACTGTCGATCTTCTGCGCGACGGCTGGTGCGTAAAATCGTATGTCGATGCTGACTTAACAGCGCGCAGGCCTGCTCTACGACAGACGCGATTTCCTGTTCCGCGCTATCCGACACCATGCGCGCGGCATCAATATCCACGACCTCCGCACGTCCCCGGCACAGCGCATTATCCACCTGACGTCGCGTGGCTTCGCTCATCGAACCGGCCACCACCAGCACCGGCAGCCGCTGCCGGTCTTGCATAAAAAGTTCAACCGGCAACGCATTCGCCAGACCCGCTGCGCCGACGAGCAGCGGCATCGACGGTTGTTCGCACGCCGCTTGCGCAATCAACGTCAGATCCCGCTCTTCCACCGCATCCACGACGATAATCCCTTCGCCCTCAGCCGCATAAGCCGTAAGTAAGGCGCTTAACCCACCGCGTCGGACATCCTGCAAAAAGACTTCATACACAGGGATCTCACTTTGCAACGCCACTATCTCGGCAATGCGGGAAGAGACAATGGGCGTTTTCGGATCGCTGGCAAATTCTGTTTCCAGTAGCGGGACGCCATTAACCAGACATTTTCCTTCAAGCGTCGTGCGTCCGGCCGCAGGGATCGCGGCGGCGATAACGGCCAGTTTTCGCTGACTGGCGCGCATGGCCGCCGTCACTTCGGCGCCGATATTGCCGCGAAATGTGGAGTCGATTTTTTTGTACACCAGCGGCGCTGGCGATGTCTCACACCACGGGGAAAGCGCGGCATAAACGGCAGATGCCGCCTGATCTGCGGGCATCGCCCGGCTTTCGGTGTTAATGACTAACACATCGGCGCGGCGGGACGGTTTTTGCGACGCGCTCAACATGACTTCCGTTCTCGCCCCCTTCTTCGCCAACTGGACGCCGGTATCATTCGATCCGGTAAAATCATCGGCGATAACTATCATTTTCATGCGTTTTTCTCCAAAGAAGCCTGACGCGCCTGTTTTTTCGCAACCCAGGAGGTCAACACTGGCGTCAGGATTGCCGTGGTGATCACCGAGGCGGCAATCAGCGGAGCGGCAGCAGCGGCCACCTCGGCGAGCGAAGGGTCGGCCTGCGCAATAGCCAGCGGCGTCGCAACGGCATTACCCGCGGTACTGGAGGCCGCCGCCCCGGCAATGCCAGTTCCGCCAACCAGACGATCTGCGCGAATATTAAAGAAACCGCCAACGAACGTTGTCAGCACGCCGAGCAGAATTCCGGCAAGTCCGCCTTGCAGTAACATTTCCAGATTGATGCCCGCCCCCAGCGCAAAAGCAAAGAAAGGAATGAGCAGCGGGCCGCCTTTGGTCAAAAAATCGCGCATATGAGGATCAAGATTGCCGAGGATCATGCCGACAACCAGCGGAACCAGCACCGCCACCAGCGCCATAATGGGAATGTTCGCCATCCCTGCCGCGCCCAGCGCAATCATCGTAAAGAAAGGGCCATCATTAAGAGACAAAATAGAGATAGCGCCGACGTCGCGCTCATTGCCGAATTCGCCTACCAGCGCAGCATAAAGTCCGCCATTCGAATTGCTCATCGCCGCGATAATCGCCACGCCGCTCAGGCCAAAAATACCCTCCGCGCCGAAAAGATGCTCCACGCCCAGGCCAATGCCGATGGCGACAAGCAACTTAGTGAGCGTAATCGTCCCGCCCTGCAATAACGCCTGGGGCGCGGCTTTCACACTGATACCGGCTCCCATACACAGCAGAAAAGCGCCAATCAGCGGCGCCGCGCCGTTTTTAAATAAGGCGGTGGTAAAACCGCCGATCTCAAGCGCCTGCGGGGCGAAGGTGTTAATGACTGCGCCAATAACGAGCGGTACGACCATCATGCCGCCGGGTACGCGCTCTATTGCTTTTTTGATGTTCATGGTCTTACCGCCTGTTGCTTGTTGTGATTGAATAAAATCATAACGATTATATTCAATCAAATTAAGATCACAAACGCGTCAGATCACAGTTTTAAAATGATTAATAAAAATCAAAAAATCATTCTGCTATAAAAAAGCCGGGATACTCCCGGCTGGAATGTGTGGTGATTTCGTTTCCACTACCGCCCCCAACTGTCCGTCGACTGGCGTTGCGGGACAATAACGAAGAGAGGGTCAGGCTTTACTGACGAATTCCCGATACGCGGCGACGACCCGCAGAAAATCCTCCATGCCGCACAGGGATAAACTCTCTTCATCGTAATAACTCATCCCCTCTTCCATCTCATCGCCGGAAAAATCCAGCTGATTGGCGCGAATCATCACTTCTTCGCCGTCCATCCAGATCGTGTATTCATGCCCTGCTCGTTGCCAGGAGCGTTCGCTGCCTTTGACCGTACGCGCGGCTTGTTCTACTTCATCCAGTAGCGAGAGATTGTCTTTAACCTCTTCATTAAACCAGTGACCGACCACCTCGTGGCCCATCGACATTCGTACTTTTACCCCTCCGGTAACGTCGCGCAGAAATTCGTAATCCATAATTGTTTTCCTCTGCCCTGGCAATGCGCCAATACCGCATTGCGCCTTGAGGTAATTATCGCAGCACGGTGAAAGAAAAACAGCGGGGCGCACAAAAGATAAAATAAAAATGCCAAAACGGTTTATTATTCATACAGAAAGTCACTCTAGCGCTTCAATATATCTACACGCGCTCCGACAAAGTGCTACGTGCCGCACCGTGGGGTATTGAGTCTCCACGACTGACAAACTCGCCGTTAGCGAAGCGCGATCTGGAAGAGTATTTATTTAATGAATGTGCTTTTCATATGCAGCCGTAATCAATGGCGCAGCCCCACGGCGGAGCAGGTGTTCCGCCGCTATCCAGGCCTTAGCGTCCGTTCCGCCGGCACCAGCCGCAACGCCAAAAAAAGCGTGTCGTGCGGGTTACTTCAGTGGGCTGACGTTATCTGCGTTATGGAGCAGAAACATAAAGATCGGTTGATGGCTGAATATCGTCGTATTATTGAAAATAAGCCCCTGCACGTACTCGATATCCCCGATGACTACCGCTATATGGACCCTGAACTGGTCAGGCAACTGGAAGAGCTGGTGCCGGAAGTGCTGGGGATATAGGCGTTGCCGCAAGGAAATGTCCATCATCCATCACGCTTACATTCACTTAATCTTCGTTAAGCGAAAACTCGACGACAAATTTCACATCAGGCAGCGCGCCGTTTAGATGAACTTTTATTATGTGCCGGAAGAGCGCAGGCATTAAAAATGGCTGCCCCTCATCCAGTTATAGCATTACCAGCCCGGTGTCCCTCTGGCGTTTTTTCAGAAATCATCAATACCCTGCCCACGCCGACGCCTGCTAGTCTTTCAGACGCTTCCTTATCATCCGGGTCGTTGTCATGAAATTGTTGGCAACTTGATAAGCGCTTTTCAACTGAGCTCCAGCAATGGGCGATATCAGCAGAGAAGCCGTAGTGAGTTGTATTTTTTGTCAGACGGTTGAAGGAAAATTCAGGAAGGATACATTATGTCTGTATTTCGACGAATAATTTATCATAGCGGTTGGTTTATTCTGTTTGGGCCGTTAATAGGCGCAGCCATCGCGATAGGTATCATAAACTTTTTACCCGCCATTATTGGCGGACCAGACTCATTTTTGTTCTATTTCTGCAGAACAATACCAGAATTAGTGATTATTACCGGCTGGATATACAGTCTCCTCCCCGCATGGTTAACCGGTGTCACCTGCGCGCTGATACCCCTGAAATTATATCAAAAAATAATTAACAGGATGATCCTTTGCGCCATTGCAGGTGGTCTGATCACGACGCTGTTTAATTTTGCGCGATATGGTTTTGACATAAGCATACTACCATTAATATATGGTGAAGTATTGATTATGCTTATTCCAGCGATTGTAGCCGGGGCAATAATGGGCGGGGTAATTACGTATTTGCCGGGGCTACGGGAAGTGAAGCGTAATAATAAATAAGAAGCGCCATTCGGGCCCGGAAATCCGGGCCCGTCTCTGTTACACCGCAGTCTGGAAAATCACCCCATCTGCTTTCTCAGTGTACTGAGAGAGCTGGTCGAAGTTCAGGTAACGGTAAGTATCCACCGCCGTCTTATCCACCTGCGCCACGTAGGTCTGGTACTCTTCCGGCGTCGGCAGTTTGCCGATAAGCGCTGCAACCGCCGCCAGCTCCGCAGAAGCCAGGAAGACGTTCGCACCGGTACCTAAACGGTTCGGGAAGTTACGGGTTGAAGTCGAGACGACCGTCGCACCGTCGGCTACACGCGCCTGGTTACCCATACACAGGGAACAGCCTGGGATCTCAATACGCGCACCGCTCTTACCAAACACGCTGTAGTAACCTTCTTCGGTCAGCTGCGCAGCGTCCATACGGGTTGGCGGCGCTACCCACAGGCGGGTTGGCAACTGGCCTTTGTGGCTATCCAGCAGCTTACCAGCCGCGCGGAAGTGGCCGATGTTGGTCATGCAGGAACCGATGAACACTTCGTCGATCTTCTCGCCCTGCACGTCAGACAGCAGACGCGCGTCGTCCGGATCGTTCGGCGCACAGAGGATTGGCTCTTTGATATCCGCCAGATCGATGTCGATCACCGCTGCGTATTCCGCGTCAGCATCGGCTTCCAGCAGCTGCGGGTCCGCCAGCCATTTTTCCATACCCTGGATACGACGTTCCAGCGTACGACGGTCGCCGTAGCCTTCGGCGATCATCCACTTCAGCAGGACGATGTTGGAGGTCAGGTATTCAACGATCGGCTCTTTGTTCAGCTTGATGGTACAACCGGCAGCGGAACGCTCGGCAGAAGCATCGGTCAGCTCAAACGCCTGCTCGACTTTCAGATCCGGCAGACCTTCGATTTCCAGGATGCGGCCAGAGAAGATGTTTTTCTTGCCTTTCTTCTCAACGGTCAGCAGGCCCTGTTTGATGGCGTACAGCGGGATGGCATGGACCAGATCGCGCAGGGTGATGCCCGGCTGCATTTTGCCTTTAAAACGCACCAGCACCGATTCCGGCATATCCAGCGGCATCACGCCGGTCGCGGCGGCAAACGCCACCAGGCCTGAGCCCGCCGGGAAAGAGATACCAATCGGGAAACGGGTATGGGAGTCACCGCCGGTACCGACGGTATCCGGCAGCAGCATACGGTTCAGCCAGGAGTGGATCACGCCGTCGCCCGGACGCAGAGAGACGCCGCCACGGTTCATAATGAAGTCTGGCAGCGTGTGGTGCGTGGTGACGTCAACCGGCTTCGGATAGGCTGCGGTGTGACAGAACGACTGCATGACCAGATCGGCGGAGAATCCCAGACAGGCCAGGTCTTTCAGCTCATCGCGGGTCATCGGGCCAGTAGTATCCTGAGAACCGACGGAGGTCATTTTCGGTTCGCAGTACGCGCCCGGACGGATACCTTTCACGCCGCAGGCGCGACCGACCATTTTCTGCGCCAGAGAGAAGCCGCGGCTGCTTTCCGCCACGTCTTTTGCCTGACGGAAAACGTCTGAGTGCGGCAGCCCCAGCGCTTCACGCGCTTTGGTGGTCAGGCCACGGCCGATAATCAGCGGAATACGACCACCGGCACGCACTTCGTCGATCAGCACGTCGGTTTTCAGTTCGAAGGTTGCCAGTAGCTCGCCGGTTTCGTGGTTACGCACTTCGCCTTTGTACGGGTAGACGTCAATCACATCGCCCATATTCAGGTTAGAAACGTCAACTTCAATCGGCAGCGCGCCCGCATCTTCCATAGTGTTAAAGAAGATAGGCGCAATTTTGCCGCCGAGGCACAGGCCGCCGCCGCGCTTATTCGGCACGTTCGGGATGTCATCGCCCATGAACCACAGCACGGAGTTGGTCGCGGATTTACGGGAAGAACCGGTGCCCACCACGTCACCCACGTAAGCCAGCGGGTAGCCTTTTTTCTGCAATGCTTCGATTTGTTTGATCGGGCCGACAACGCCTGGCTGATCCGGCTCAATGCCTTCACGGGCGTTTTTCAGCATCGCCTGCGCATGTAACGGGATATCCGGTCTCGACCACGCATCCGGCGCCGGAGACAGGTCATCGGTGTTGGTTTCACCGGTGACTTTGAAGACGGTAACGGTAATTTTGTCCGCCAGCGCAGGACGGCTCAGGAACCATTCGGCATCTGCCCAGGACTGAACAACCTGCTTAGCGTAGGCGTTGCCCGCTTTGGCTTTCTCTTCTACGTCGTAGAAGTTATCGAACATCAGCAAGGTGTGGGACAGCGCTTTGGCCGCAATCGGCGCCAGTTTCGCATCGTCCAGCGCATCAATCAGCGGATGAATGTTGTAACCACCCTGCATGGTGCCCAGCAGTTCAATGGCTTTTTCTGGGGAGACCAGCGGGGAGGTGGTGTCGCCTTTCGCGACAGCAGCGAGAAAACCGGCTTTAACATAAGCGGCTTCATCTACGCCAGGAGGAACGCGGTTGATCAACAGGTCTAACAGGAATTCTTCTTCGCCCATAGGCGGGGTCTTCAGCAGCTCGACAAGCGAAGCCATTTGGGTTGCGTCTAAAGGTTTTGGCACAATCCCCTGGGCAGCACGCTCAGCTACGTGCTTACGGTATTCTTCTAGCACGACGATATCTCCTCGCTCTCATTGTCATAATGCGGCGCTTTTGTTGATGGGCGATTCTCTTCACGCTCCTGTGAGACAGTAGTTAGTAGGGTAAATGCCCGGTACCGCATAAGGCACAATAACAGGATTTTCTTTAAGTGTTAATCTGTTTACAAAAAAGCAACATAAAAAAGTGGCTGAATCGTTAAGGATGGTCTAATGCTCTACTGAGACGGGAGCTGCAGCCATAAATGCTTACCTCATTTCGTGCTTTGATCGTCACGTAACGTTATCGATCCCAACATTAGCTAAAAATTAAACTATCGTCCCTTTATACTCACGCGAAACTGCACCCCGTCGGCGGCAGGCATAATGACCATAGCGATTCTCTGGAATCGGGAGAGATAAAATGACGTTGCCCTTTAAACCCCATCTCATTGCCCTTGTGTGCAGTGCCGGGTTATTTGCCGCTTCGGGCGTACTGTATGTTAAAAGCCGCGCTCCCGAAGCGCCCGCGCAGGCGGCAGCTCCCGCCCCTGAGCAAACGCAGACCGCTGTGCCCGCGCCTGTCGCGAAAACGACCTTTACCACTGCGCAAATCGATCAATGGGTCGCGCCTGTCGCGCTTTATCCCGATGCCCTGCTTTCGCAGGTGCTCATGGCCTCCACCTACCCGGCGAACGTGGTTCAGGCCGTCCAGTGGTCGCGGGATAACCCCACGCTGCAGGGCGATGCCGCTATTCAGGCGGTGGCCAGCCAACCGTGGGACCCCAGCGTCAAATCGCTGGTCGCCTTTCCCCAGTTGATGGCGCTTATGGGCGAGAATCCGCAATGGGTGCAAAACCTGGGCGATGCGTTCTTAGCCCAGCCACAGGATGTGATGGATGCGGTGCAAAGGTTGCGTCTGCTCGCTCAACAAACCGGTTCGCTAAAATCAACGCCGCAGCAAACCGTCACCAGCGTGCCGAAGTCCAGCGCTTCTACCGCCGTCACGACGACAACAACCACCACATCCGCCAGTACGCCAGCGACACCGTCGACCGTCATCAAAATTGAACCCGCGAATCCGCAGGTGGTGTACGTGCCGAACTATAACCCCGCGACGGTATATGGCACCTGGCCCAATACCGCTTATCCGCCGGTGTATTTACCGCCCCCTCCGGGGCAGCAGTTTGCCGATAGTTTTGTTAAAGGTTTTGGTTATAGCCTGGGCGTCGCCACCACCTATGCGTTGTTCAGCAGCATAGACTGGGATGACGACGATCATCACCACCATGACGACGACCATCATGATGATGATTACCATCATGGTGGTAACGGTTATCAACACAATGGCGATAATATCAACATCAATGTCAATAATTTCAACCGGATATCCGGGCAAAACCTGCCGGGCCAAACGATGGGCTGGCAGCATAATCCCGCCTGGCGCAATGGCGTCCCCTATCCGAATAATACCGTTGCGCAACGGTTCCATCCCACCAATGTTAGCGGCGGGTTAAGCGCAACGCAGCAAGCGCCAGTGTCTCGCGACAGTCAGCGCCAGGCGGCCATGACGCAATTCCAACAGCGCAGCCATACATCACCCGCTAACCTGTCAGGCGAGACATCCCGCGATAGACAGCGCAAAGCGGCATCGCAGCAGTTAAATCAAATTGCCCAGCGTAATAATTACCGTGGCTATGACGGAACACAAAACAGCAGTCGTCGCGAGGCGGCGCAGCAGACACTGAATAAATCCACCACGCAGCAGCATCGTTCCGAGCTGAAGGCTAAAGCCCAGCAGCACCCTGTTTCACAACAGCAGCGAGACACCGCCCGCCAGCGTATTGAATCCTCTACGCCGCAACAGCGTCAGGCATTTCGCCAGAATATGCACGCCAATGTGTTTAGCGGGAACGACAGTCGATCGCCGTCATGGCAATCGCAACAGCTACGCGGCCTGGAAAGCCGTCGCGGCAGTCACTTAAACACCGAGCAACGCGCCGCCGCGCGGGAACATTTTTCTGAACATCATGAATTTCATCGCCGTTAACCGGAGCAGATAATGAAAAAGGTTATGTTAAGCGCTCTGTTACTGTCATTACCCTTGCTGGGCTACGCGCAGGAACGGTTCCCCTCCCCGGAAGCGGCCGCCAGCGCCTTCGCCGCGGCGGTAGCCGGAAAAAACGAAACGCAGCTTACCGCGCTACTGGGCGATGACTGGCGGCAATTTCTGCCGCCGGAAGGTGCCGATCCCGAGGCCGTGGCCCGCTTCAATCGTGACTGGCGCGAAGGCCATCGCATTGTACAAAAAGACAATACGGCGCACCTGAATGTCGGACGAGAAGACTGGCAGCTCCCGGTGCCCATGGTGAAAGAGACTGGCGGCTGGCGCTTTGATATGGCGGCAGCCGGGAATGAGATCCTCACCCGTACTATTGGGCGAAATGAACTTTCTACCTTACAGGCCATGCATGCTTACGTTGATGCGCAGCAGGATTATTACTTACAAAACCATCGCTGGGCGCACAGGATAATCAGTAGCGAAGGCCAAAAAGATGGCCTGTACTGGCCAACCAAAGCAGGCGACGTCCCCAGCCCGTTAGGCCCAAACTTTAGCCCCGCAGCGCCAGACGAGGGCTATCACGGCTACCATTTCCGTATTATCAGCGATAACGACGGTCACGGCGCGGCGCTTCTGGCCTGGCCGATGCATTACGGCGAAACCGGGGTGATGAGTTTTATGGTCAACCAGGACGATCGTATTTATCAGGCGGATTTAGGCAAGGAGACGGAGAGTAAAGTTCAGGCTATCACGCGTTTTGCGCCAGACGCGCAGTGGCAGGTCGCCGAATAACCCGTAAGCGCCTGGCGTTATCGCCAGGCCATGATCATTAGCCCTGATGCGGCATTAATTCCGGGTGGCCTTGTACCGGCGGCTTGTTGCTGGTCAGCGCGGCTTCATCAGCCTGAATGCTGCCGGAATTAGCCGCCCATACGCCTTCATGCGTGTGGGTGATCTGCTGATGCTGCGCATTCAAATCCTCGCCCATTGCCGCAATATGCGTACTTTCCGTACCGCCGCTGTTAGTCGCCCAGGGGATGACGGGATCGCTGGCAAATGCCATGCCGGAAATCAACGTCGCAGTTAGCGCTGCTGTTGTCAGAAAAAGTTTCATATATCAAACCTCATAATTAGCTCGCTATTATTTTATAGAGTTACTAATTTCAGGGTGATGACAAAGTAAGGAGAGGTATTTCTTATGAAACAATTAGTTGGTCGAAAATGACAGACAAAGGCACTACCGACGGCATAAGCTTTGAAAAACGTACTGCTGCGGAAAAGATAAATTTTGCGGTTTCGTTATCCTTCGCCATCATTTGACACATCTGATTTGCTATGCATAAAAAAAGCGGCTGTAAAGCCGCTTTTTTGTATCGGGTGGCGCATTGCCACCTACAGAAGATTATTTCTTCTTCGCTTTCGGGTTCGGCAGGTCGGTAATACTACCTTCGAACACTTCAGCAGCCAGACCGACGGACTCGTGCAACGTCGGGTGCGCATGAATGGTCAGCGCGATGTCTTCCGCATCACAGCCCATTTCGATCGCCAGACCGATTTCACCCAGCAGCTCGCCGCCGTTGGTGCCGACAATCGCCCCGCCGATCACGCGGTGAGATTCTTTGTCGAAAATCAGTTTGGTCATACCGTCTGCGCAGTCAGAAGCGATAGCACGGCCAGAAGCTGCCCACGGGAAGGTGGCGGTTTCATAGCTGATGCCTTTTTCTTTCGCTTCTTTCTCGGTCAGGCCAACCCATGCCACTTCTGGCTCGGTGTAAGCGATAGACGGGATAACTTTCGGATCGAAGTAGTGTTTCTTCCCGGCGATAACTTCAGCGGCAACGTGGCCTTCGTGAACGCCTTTGTGCGCCAGCATCGGCTGACCGACGATATCGCCGATAGCGAAGATGTGCGGCACGTTGGTGCGCAGCTGTTTGTCCACGCGGATAAAGCCACGGTCGTCAACTTCCACGCCTGCTTTGCCCGCGTCGAGGTTTTTACCGTTCGGCACACGACCAATCGCCACCAGAACCGCATCATAACGCTGCGCTTCAGCCGGGGCTTTTTTGCCTTCCATCGAAACGTAGATACCGTCTTCTTTCGCTTCAACGGCAGTCACTTTGGTTTCCAGCATCAGGTTGAATTTCTTGCTGATGCGCTTGGTGAAGACTTTAACGATGTCTTTATCAGCCGCCGGGATAACCTGGTCGAACATTTCAACCACGTCAATCTCTGAACCCAGCGCGTGGTATACGGTACCCATTTCCAGACCGATGATACCGCCGCCCATGACCAGCATACGCTTTGGCACTTCTTTCAGTTCCAGAGCGTCGGTAGAATCCCATACGCGCGGGTCTTCATGCGGAATAAACGGTAATTGGATCGGACGAGAACCTGCCGCGATGATCGCGTTGTCGAAGTTGATCACGGTTTTGCCGTTTTCGCCTTCAACTTCCAGGGTGTTCGCCCCGGTGAATTTACCCAGACCGTTGACCACTTTCACCTTACGGCCTTTGGCCATACCCGCCAGACCGCCGGTCAGTTGAGTGATAACTTTTTCTTTCCAGGTACGAATCTTGTCGATATCGGTTTTCGGCTCGCCGAAGACGATACCGTGTTCAGCCAGCGCTTTGGCTTCTTCGATAACTTTTGCTACGTGCAGCAGCGCTTTAGAAGGGATACAGCCGACGTTCAGACAAACACCGCCAAGGGTGTTGTAGCGTTCTACAATTACGGTTTCCAGACCTAAATCAGCGCAACGGAAAGCGGCAGAATAGCCTGCCGGGCCCGCCCCAAGTACCACGACCTGAGTTTTGATTTCAGTACTCATCATGACCTCTTTATTTGTATCCGGCGGTCCGGGGTACTTGATCGCCCATCATCCACCGGGTCGTTCTATCCGCCCGTATCTTACAAAATTGTTAACAATTTTGAAACAACAAACGGATCACGAATTATCGCTTTCGCTAATAACCTCACAAACTCCATGAGATTATCAAAAAAAAGCCGGCCGTCGGGCCGGCTTTTTCATTACATCACCAGACGGCGAATGTCAGACAACATATTGTTGATAATGGTAATGAAACGCGCACCATCAGCACCATCGATCACACGGTGGTCGAAGGAAAGAGAGATAGGCATCATCAGACGCGGCACAAACTCTTTCCCATTCCACACCGGTTCCATCGCCGACTTAGAAACGCCGAGGATAGCCACTTCCGGCGCGTTAACAATCGGCGCGAAGTGGGTAGTTCCCAGACCGCCGATGCTGGAGATAGTGAAGCAACCACCCTGCATTTCGCCAGCGGTCAGCTTACCATCACGCGCTTTTTTGGAGATGGTGGTCAGTTCACGAGACAGCTCGGTCACGCTCTTCTTATTCACGTCTTTAAAGACCGGAACCACCAGGCCATTCGGGGTATCAACCGCCACGCCGATGTTGATGTATTTTTTCAGGGTCAGACGCTGACCGTCTTCGGACAGAGAGCTGTTGAAGCGCGGCATCTGTTCCAGAGCAGCGGCAACCGCTTTCATGATGAAGACCACTGGCGTGTATTTCACATCCAGTTTGCGCTTCTCAGCTTCGGCGTTCTGCTGTTTACGGAACGCTTCCAGATCGGTGATATCGGTTTTGTCGAAGTGCGTAACGTGCGGGATCATCACCCAGTTACGGCTCAGGTTCGCGCCAGAGATTTTCTGGATACGGCCCAGTTCCACTTCTTCAACTTCACCAAACTTGCTGAAGTCCACTTTCGGCCACGGCAGCATACCCGGGATACCACCGCCCGCAGCAGCCGGCGCAACTTCCGCGCGTTTGATTGCGTCTTTCACGTAAGCCTGAACGTCTTCGCGCAGAATACGGCCTTTACGACCGGTGCCTTTCACTTTCGCCAGGTTTACGCCAAACTCGCGCGCCAGGCGGCGAATCAGCGGAGTAGCGTGAACGTACGCGTCGTTTTCAGCGAACTCAGACTTGCCTTCCGCTTTGGCAGCCGGGGCAGCAGGCTTCTCAGCTTTCGCCGCCGGAGCCGGTGCCGCCGCTTCCTGTTTAGCCGGAGCGGCCGCAGGCGCTGCGCCTTCTACTTCGAAGACCATAATCAGAGAACCGGTTTTCACTTTATCGCCGGTGCTGATTTTGATTTCTTTCACGGTGCCCGCGAACGGCGCAGGCACTTCCATGGAGGCTTTGTCGCCTTCGACGGTGATCAGCGACTGTTCAGCGGCAACTTTATCGCCGACTTTGACCATCACTTCGGTGACTTCAACTTCGTCGCCGCCGATATCCGGTACGTTAACGTCTTTTACGCCCGTCGCTGCTGCTGGAGCAGCCGCAGCCGGAGCGGCTTCCGCTTTCGCTGGTGCTGCGGCAGGCGCTGCGCCCGCCACTTCGAAGACCATAATCAGTGAGCCGGTAGACACTTTATCACCGGTGTTCACTTTGATCTCTTTCACGGTGCCCGCGAACGGCGCCGGCACTTCCATAGAGGCCTTGTCGCCTTCGACGGTGATCAGCGACTGTTCAGCTTCAACGGTGTCGCCCACTTTCACCATCACTTCAGTCACTTCAACTTCGTCACTGCCGATATCCGGAACGTGAACGTCTTTCGCCGCTGCCGCAGCAGGTGCTGCTGCCGGCGCCGCTTCTTTCTTCTCTTCTGCCTTAGCAGGTGCAGCGTCGGCTGCACCGTCGGCGGAATCGAAAATCATGATAAGTGCACCGGTCTCGGTTTTATCGCCGACAGAGACTTTGATCTCTTTCACGACGCCAGCCTGCGGAGACGGGACTTCCATAGAGGCTTTGTCGCCTTCTACGGTGATCAGCGACTGTTCAGCTTCCACTTTGTCGCCCACTTTGACCAGAATCTCGGTGATTTCAACTTCATCTGTCCCGATGTCCGGTACTTTGATTTCGATAGCCATTATTCTTTTACCTCTTACGCCAGACGCGGGTTAACTTTATCTGCATCGATGTTGAATTTGGTAATCGCATCCGCTACCACTTTCTTGTCGATTTCGCCACGTTTAGCCAGTTCGCCCAGCGCTGCGACAACCACATAAGAAGCATCAACTTCGAAGTGATGACGCAGGTTCTCACGGCTGTCGGAACGACCGAAGCCATCCGTACCCAGTACGCGATAGTCGTCAGCCGGTACGTAAGTACGAACCTGCTCGGCGAACAGTTTCATATAGTCAGTAGATGCCACTGCCGGAGCGTCGTTCATCACCTGAGCGATGTACGGAACGCGCGGGGTTTCCAGCGGGTGCAGCATGTTCCAGCGTTCACAATCCTGGCCATCACGCGCCAGTTCGGTGAAGGAGGTCACGCTGTACACGTCAGAACCTACGCCGTAGTCGTTCGCCAGAATCTGTGCCGCTTCACGCACGTGACGCAGGATAGAACCGGAGCCCAGCAGCTGAACTTTACCTTTGCTACCTTCAAGGGTTTCGAGTTTGTAGATACCTTTACGGATACCTTCCTCGGCACCTGCTGGCATGGCCGGCATGTGGTAGTTTTCGTTCAGGGTGGTGATGTAGTAGTAAACGTTCTCTTGTTTCTCACCGTACATACGCTCCAGACCATCATGCATGATGACAGCCACTTCGTAAGCGTAAGCCGGGTCGTAAGAGATACAGTTCGGGATAGTCAGCGACTGAATGTGGCTGTGACCATCTTCGTGCTGCAGACCTTCGCCGTTCAGCGTAGTACGACCGGAAGTCCCGCCGATCAGGAAGCCGCGAGCCTGCTGGTCGCCAGCCTGCCAGCACAGGTCGCCGATACGCTGGAACCCGAACATGGAGTAGTAGATGTAGAACGGGATCATCGGCAGATCGTTGGTGCTGTAAGAGGTCGCCGCAGCCAGCCAGGATGCGCCTGCGCCCAGCTCGTTGATACCTTCCTGCAGAATCTGGCCTTTCTCGTCTTCTTTGTAGTAAGCAACCTGCTCACGGTCCTGCGGGGTGTACTGCTGGCCGTTCGGGCTGTAGATACCAATCTGACGGAACAGACCTTCCATACCGAAAGTACGCGCTTCGTCGGCGATGATCGGAACCAGACGATCTTTGATCGACTTGTTCTTCAGCATCACGTTCAGGGCACGCACGAAAGCGATCGTAGTGGAAATCTCTTTACTTTGCTCTTCCAGCAGCGCGCCGAAATCTGAAAGTTGAGGCAGCTCTAACTTCTCGGTGAAGTTCGGCTGACGGCTTGGCAGGTAGCCATGCAGCGCCTGACGGCGTTCATGCAGGTATTTGTGTTCTTCAGAACCTTCCGGGAAGGTAATGTACGGCAGTTTTTCGAGATCAGCATCGGCAACCGGCACGTTGAAACGATCGCGGACGTAACGCACGCCGTCCATGTTCATTTTCTTAACCTGGTGAGCGATGTTTTTACCTTCCGCGGTGTCGCCCATGCCGTAACCTTTAATGGTATGGGCCAGGATTACGGTCGCTTTGCCTTTGGTTTCCTGCGCTTTTTTCAGTGCCGCGTAGACTTTCTTCGGATCGTGACCACCACGGTTCAGCGCCCAAATCTGCTCGTCAGTCCAGTCGGCCACCAGCGCGGCGGTTTCCGGATATTTACCGAAGAAGTGCTCACGCACGTAAGCGCCGTCTTTGGATTTGAAGGTCTGGTAGTCGCCGTCAACGGTTTCGTTCATCAGCTGGATCAGTTTACCGCTGGTGTCTTTACGCAGCAGTTCATCCCAACGACCGCCCCACATGACTTTAATAACGTTCCAGCCAGCACCTGCAAAGATGCCTTCCAGTTCGTTAACAATCTTGCCGTTACCGGTGACCGGGCCGTCAAGACGCTGCAGGTTACAGTTGATAACAAAGACCAGGTTGTCCAGTTTTTCACGGGTGGCGATGGTGATCGCGCCTTTGGATTCCGGCTCGTCCATCTCGCCGTCGCCGAGGAAGGCGTAAACGGTCTGTTTAGAGGTATCTTTCAGGCCGCGGTGTTCCAGATATTTCAGGAATTTCGCCTGGTAGATAGCACCGATTGGGCCCAGACCCATAGAGACGGTCGGGAACTGCCAGAATTCCGGCATCAGTTTCGGGTGCGGATAGGAAGAGAGGCCATTACCGTGAACTTCCTGACGGAAGTTATCCATCTGTTCCTGGGTCAGACGACCTTCCAGGAACGCGCGAGCGTAGATGCCCGGAGAGATGTGGCCCTGGAAGTACACCAGATCGCCGCCATCCTGTTCGTTGCGCGCACGGAAGAAATGGTTGAAACAGACATCATAGATCGTGGCGGAAGACTGGAAGGACGCCATGTGGCCGCCCAACTCAAGGTCTTTTTTAGACGCGCGCAGCACGGTCATGATGGCGTTCCAGCGGATAGCAGAACGAATGCGACGTTCCAGCTCCAGATTGCCCGGGTATTCCGGTTCGTCTTCAACGGCAATAGTGTTGATGTAATTACTGGCCCCTGCGCCTGCCGCGACTTTCACGCCGCCTTTACGAGCTTCAGAAAGCAGTTGGTCAATCAGATACTGAGCGCGCTCAACACCTTCTTCACGGATGACCGATTCGATCGCCTGTAGCCAGTCGCGAGTTTCGATCGGATCCACGTCATTTGGGAAACGTTCTGACATGGGGGTATTCCTTATCTATCTAATACGTTGAGTTATCTGGAACCTGTCCCATTAAACTTTCGTCAGAAAGCTTAATAAGACAGGTTCTGCGTTTAGTTGCCGCGCACATTTTTGCGCGTTATTCACAACATCTTCTGGTTAACGTTCTGCCAGAAAAAACTAATTCTTGCGCTGCTCCAGACGGCGTAAAGCGCGTTCACGACGGCTCTCCTCACGGCTTCTGTCCAACATAATCTCTTCGATAAACGCCAGATGGCGGTGTGACGCTTCACGCGCTTCTTCTGGTTTTCCGGCCATAATGGCTTCAAATATACGGGTGCGATGCGTACTCACCAGCGGCAGCATCTCCCGACGCGCATACAGCAATTCGAAGTTCTGCCGCACATTTTGCGCCAGCATCGGCTCCATACACCTTAGCAGATGAAGCAATACCACGTTGTGCGCCGCTTCGGTGACGGCGATTTGATACTGGAGCACGGCTTCGGACTCGGCATCCAGATCGCCGGACTCTTGCGCCAGCTCAATGGCATGGTGCAGCTCGCGAATACGGTCTTTATCTTCGTCGGTGCTGCGCAGCGCCGCGTAATAAGCCGCAATGCCTTCCAGCGCATGGCGCGTTTCGAGCAGGTCAAACTGGGATTCAGGGTGATCGGAGAGCAGTTCCACCAGCGGGTCGCTAAAGCTCTGCCACAGGCTGCTCTGCACGAAGGTTCCGCCGCCCTGGCGACGAAGCAACAATCCCTTCGCTTCGAGACGTTGAATCGCCTCGCGCAAGGAGGGACGGGAGACGTCGAACTGTTTTGCCAGTTCACGTTCCGGTGGGAGTTTTTCTCCGGGACGCAATGTTCCCTCAAGGATTAAAAACTCCAGCTGCTGCTCGATCACATCGGAGAGTTTTGGTTGGCGGATTTTGCTGTAGGCCATGATTTCCTGTCTTAAGCCATTTGCCCGGAGTCAATTGGTCTTACCAATTTCATGTCTGTGACGCTAAAGTAACAAAGTATTCACCTTCTGTCCATACAGGTTTTGATTGAAATCAGTAAAGGAGGCACATTTTAACAATTTTACAGAAATCATGTTTCAAAACTGTAACTGTGCACAAATGTTAAATTTACCCACCAGGAGGTAGATTTAACGTATTTGAAACGATAAAAAATCTCATCTGAACCGATTCAACAGTAGATTAAATGCATTTTTATGCATAAATAATGAATAAAAACAAATTAACATCTGTAAGGGAAAATAAAAGGAGGTATTTACAAGTGCTTTCTTTTTACGCAACTCGTCATCACCCCTGCACAAAGCAGGTGCATTCGCGGCCACATACCATTATTCTGATCAAGACGAAAGAGTTGAAGTGACATTTTAAAAAACGAGCTTGTAAATAAATCAATACAAAAAGCGGAATTGCAAACTTACACACGCACTACTGCATCGTTCAAAATAAGCGCGTTATGAATAAACCGCGCCCGATACACGAGGTTTTATAATGGACAGTCAGCAGCACGGCGAGCAGCTCAAGCGCGGCCTGAAAAACCGCCATATTCAGCTTATCGCATTGGGCGGCGCGATAGGGACAGGCTTGTTCCTGGGAAGCGCCTCCGTTATTCAGTCGGCGGGGCCAGGAATTATCCTGGGCTATGCGATTGCAGGCTTTATTGCCTTTCTGATTATGCGCCAGCTGGGAGAGATGGTGGTTGAAGAACCGGTCGCCGGCTCTTTTAGCCACTTCGCCTATAAATACTGGGGCGGCTTTGCCGGATTCGCTTCCGGCTGGAACTACTGGGTGCTGTACGTATTAGTTGCCATGGCGGAACTGACCGCAGTGGGTAAATATATCCAGTTCTGGTATCCGGAGATCCCCACCTGGGCTTCTGCGGCAGCCTTCTTTGTGATTATCAACGCCATCAACCTGACCAACGTTAAAGTGTTCGGTGAGATGGAGTTTTGGTTCGCCATTATTAAAGTGATCGCCGTCATCGCTATGATTCTGTTCGGCGCGTGGTTACTCTTCAGCGATACCGCTGGTCCGCAGGCCACCGTGCGCAACCTGTGGGAACAGGGCGGCTTTCTGCCGCATGGCTGGACCGGGCTGGTGATGATGATGGCCATTATTATGTTTTCGTTCGGCGGACTGGAGCTGGTAGGGATCACCGCCGCTGAAGCCGATAACCCGGAACAGAGCATTCCCAAAGCTACCAATCAGGTTATCTATCGCATCCTGATTTTTTATATCGGCTCGCTGGCGGTTCTGCTTTCGCTGCTGCCATGGACTCGCGTCACCGCCGATACCAGCCCGTTTGTCCTTATCTTCCATGAGCTGGGCGATACGTTTGTCGCCAATGCGCTGAATATCGTGGTTCTCACCGCCGCGCTATCGGTTTATAACAGCTGCGTTTACTGCAACAGCCGTATGCTGTTCGGTCTGGCCCAGCAGAGAAATGCGCCGAAAGCGCTGCTGAACGTCGATAAACGCGGCGTGCCGGTGAGCTCCATTTTGGTTTCCGCCGTCGTGACGGCGCTGTGCGTGCTGATCAACTACCTGGCCCCAGAGTCCGCATTCGGACTGCTGATGGCGCTGGTGGTCTCCGCGCTGGTCATTAACTGGGCGATGATTAGCCTTGCCCATATGATGTTCCGTCGCGCGAAACAGCAGCAGGGCGTGAAAACCCGCTTCCCGGCCCTGTTTTATCCGTTCGGCAACGTTCTCTGCCTGCTGTTTATGGCGGCGGTATTGATCATTATGCTGATGACGCCAGGTATGGCGATCTCCGTGTGGCTGATTCCGGTATGGCTGCTCATCCTGGGCGTCGGCTACCTGTGTAAAGAAAAAACGGCAAAAACGGTGAAAGCCCACTGATCGTGACGTTACTTTTCCGCCCTCCCCGTCCGGGGAGGGTGTTATCTGCCTCACAGTTTTCCACGTATAACCATTTTATCCATATCAGCGGCGTGATCCTGCTACGCAAATAAAAGCTCGCAGGCGAATAATTACCGCCATCATCTGATGGGGAGAAGTCTCAATGGATAAGGGCAGACTTTCGGTAAGAGAGAAAATCGGGTATGGCATGGGCGACGCCGGATGTAACATTATTTTTGGCGCTATCATGCTGTTTGTTAATTATTTTTATACGGATATTTTTGGTCTTGCCCCGGCGTTAGTCGGTGTTTTACTCCTTTCAGTACGCGTTATCGATGCCGTTACCGATCCGGTGATGGGCGCGCTTGCCGATCGTACCCAAAGTAAATATGGTCGTTTCCGCCCCTGGCTACTGTGGATTGCATTTCCCTACGCGCTGTTCAGCGTGCTGATGTTCACGACGCCGGACTGGGGCTATAACAGCAAAGTTGTCTATGCTTTCGTCACCTATTTTCTGCTTTCTGTGACCTACACCGCCATCAATATTCCCTATTGCTCACTGGGCGGCGTGATCACCAATGATCCAAAAGAGCGCGTGGCCTGTCAGGCTTATCGCTTCGTGTTAGTCGGCATCGCGACGCTGTTGCTATCGTTAACGCTATTGCCGATGGTGGACTGGTTTGGCGGCGGCGACAAAGCCAAAGGCTATCAGTTGGCGATGACCGTGCTGGCGATTATCGGCATGGGTATGTTTCTGTTCTGCTTTGCCAGCGTCCGCGAACGCGTTCGCCCTGCCGTTCCGACGCACGATGATATGAAGAATGATTTCAAAGACGTGTGGAAAAACGATCAATGGGTACGCATTCTGCTATTGACCTTATGTAACGTCTGCCCGGGGTTTATCCGTATGGCGGCGACCATGTATTACGTCACCTGGGTGATGGGACAAAGCACCCATTTCGCTACGCTTTTTATTAGCCTTGGCGTGGTCGGTATGATGATCGGCAGTATGCTGGCAAAAGTCTTAACCGATCGCTGGTGTAAATTGAAGGTATTTTTCTGGACCAATATCGCGCTGGCGATTTTCTCCTGCGCGTTCTATTTCTTTGATCCGAAAGCTACCGTGATGATAGTGGCGCTCTACTTCCTGCTCAATATTCTGCATCAGATCCCTTCCCCGCTGCACTGGTCGCTGATGGCGGACGTCGATGATTACGGCGAATGGAAAACCGGCAAACGCATTACCGGTATTAGCTTCTCCGGTAATCTGTTCTTCCTGAAACTGGGCCTGGCGATTGCCGGGGCGATGGTCGGCTTTTTGCTCTCCTGGTACGGTTATGACGCCAGCGCCAAAGCGCAAAGCGCCTCGGCGATGAACGGTATTATGCTGTTGTTTACCGTTATCCCCGGCGTTGGCTATCTGATTACCGCAGGCGTGGTACGTCTGCTGAAAGTTGACCGTGAACTGATGAAAAAAATCCAGGACGATTTGGAAAAACGTCGCACTAATTACCGCGAATTGAGTGAGTTGCAGGAGCTCAAAGCCGCTGAAAGCGTAAGGAAAGCCTGATGGCAAACTGGCCAAACCCGTTTATTGAACAACGTGCCGATCCGTTTATTTTACGCGACGGCAGCGATTACTACTTTATTGCCTCCGTACCGGAATATGACAGGCTGGAAATCCGCCGGGCTGATTCGCTGGAAGGGTTGCGCGCCGCCGACCCCGTTGTCGTCTGGCGCAAACCGGAAAGCGGCCCTATGAGCCAGCTCATCTGGGCACCGGAACTTCATCATCTGGCGGACAAGTGGTACATCTATTTTGCCGCTACCCATACTCAAGCGCTTGATAAGCAGGGAATGTTCCAGCACCGCATGTTTGCCCTGGAGTGCGCCGATGCCGACCCACTCACCGGCAAGTGGACGGAGAAAGGCCAAATTAAAACGCCGTTTGATACCTTCGCCCTCGATGCCACCACTTTTTATCATCAGGGAAAGCAGTGGTATCTGTGGGCGCAAAAAGCGCCGGATATTGCCGGTAACTCAAATATTTATCTGGCTGAACTGGAAAATCCGTGGACGATTAAAGGCGAGCCGGTAAGACTCAGTAAGCCAGAGTACGACTGGGAGTGTCGGGGTTTTTGGGTTAACGAAGGTCCGGCCGTCGTGGTGCATGGCGACAAGCTGTTTATCAGCTATTCGGCCAGCGCCACCGATGAAAACTACTGTATGGGGTTACTGTGGATTAACGTAAACGACGATCCGCGCGATCCGGCCAACTGGCATAAATCACCGCGCCCGGTCTTTACCACCAGCTATGAAAATCGCCAGTATGGGCCGGGACATAACAGCTTTACGCAAACGCCGGAAGGTGAAGATGTACTGGTGTACCACGCGAGAAATTACACCGAAATTGAAGGCGATCCGTTGTACGATCCCAACCGCCATACGCGTCTGAAACGGGTGCGCTGGGACGAAAACGGGATGCCTGATTTTGGCGTGCCGCCAGCCGATACGATCTAAGCCGTTGCACTGCCCGGTGGCGCTAACGCTTACCGGGCCTACAGATTTTTCCATTGTAGGCCGCATAAGCGTTAGCGCCATCGGCACAACATTACACTAATGCCCCATAAATGGTGAGCAACGCAATAATCACCACCACCACAAACGAGGCCTTCTTCGCCATCGACACCGCCGCTTTGGGGGTTTCTACTTTGTCAGTATGCGGTTCGCGCGCCAGTGAGAACTGCGCCAGACGTGTGAGCACCTGATACTGCGAAGTATGCAGATCCGCCAGCGAGGCAAACCAGGCCGGCAACGCTTTCTCGCCATGCCCCAGTAATGCATAAACTACGCCCGCCAGACGTACCGGAATCCAGTCCAGCACATGAAGAATAGCGTCAATGCCGGATTGCAAACGTTGGTGCGGCGTCTGATAGCGCGCCAGCCAGGTCTGCCAGGCCCGTAAAAACGCATAGCCCACCAGCGTTACCGGCCCCCATGGACCGCCAACGATAAACCAAAATAGCGGTGCGAGGTAAAAACGGAAATTTATCCATAACAACGCATTTTGCAGCTCACGCAAAAATTCACGCTCATTACAATCCGGCGGCACGCCGTGAATCAGCGTAAGCTCGCTGGCCATCGCCTCGCAAGGATGCGGATCGTTACGGGACGCCGCTTTCAGCCAGGCGTGATAATGTACTCGCGCTTTGCCCGCGCCGATACACAGCACGCCCAGGAGAATCCACACCACCAGCGTCGGCACGTTAAATAGCAGCCCTTTTAACGCCTGGAGCAGTAGAAAAGTCACCACCATCGCGATCGCCGTCATTCCCATCGTGCGCAACATCGAAAAATGCGTAATCCGACGGAATAGCGCCTCCAGCCGATGATCGAGCTGCCAGTGCTCGCCCAGCTTAAACAGGCGCTCGACAATCAGCACCAGTAATGTCGTAAACAGCGTCATGTCATCTCCTTGTGCGACGAAAGGGCTACCAAAGCGCGAAAGCGCGGCCAGTCAAAGGCAGGGCCAGGGTCCGTTTTGCGGTCAGGCGCAATGTTGCAGTGTCCGGTCATATTGTCGGCGATCGCCGGATAGCAAGCGATAAGCGTGCGCGTCACGGCGGCTAGCTGCTGATACTGCGCATCGGTATAAGCCAGCGTATCCGTCCCCTCCAGCTCAATACCAATGGAGAAATCATTACAACGTTCCCGCCCCTGATAGTTTGACACGCCCGCATGCCACGCACGCTTATCAAAAGGCACATACTGGACGATTTCACCGTCGCGACGAATCAGACAATGGGCCGAAACACGAAGATGAGCGATTTCTGCAAAAAAAGGATGGGTGTCTGGATCTATCGTTCCGGTGAATAATGCATCGATCCACGGACCGCCAAACTCGCCGGGGGGCAGGCTAATATTATGCACCACCAGCAAGGACGGTTTTTCGTCATCCGGACGGCAATCATAATGCGGAGAAGGGACGCGTCGCGCCTCTACCAACCAACCCTTATCTGGCAACATGCAGAGTCTCCTTTTGAGTGGTGCTTATAGCTGCTTCAGAGTAGCATGTTTCTACCTTATGATTCGTTAGCAATTTGGAGTTTTATCATGCCGCCTCGCCGTTATAACCCAGACGACCGACGTGACGCGCTACTGGAACGCATTAATCTCGATATCCCTGCCGCCGTTGCTCAGGCGCTGCGTGAAGATTTAGGTGGAGAAGTCGATGCTGGCAACGATATCACCGCGCAACTTTTGCCGGCAGATACGCAAGCCCATGCCACGGTGATCACTCGTGAAGACGGCGTTTTCTGCGGCAAGCGCTGGGTTGAAGAGGTCTTCATCCAACTGGCGGGCGATGATGTGCGCCTCACCTGGCATGTCGATGACGGCGACGCCATTCACGCCAACCAAACAGTGTTTGAACTGAACGGCCCCGCTCGCGTATTGCTGACCGGCGAGCGCACGGCGCTAAACTTTGTCCAGACCCTTTCCGGCGTCGCCAGTGAAGTACGCCGCTACGTTGGACTGCTGGCTGGCACCCAAACCCAGTTGCTCGACACGCGTAAAACGCTGCCGGGTCTGCGCACCGCGCTCAAATATGCGGTTTTATGCGGCGGCGGCGCCAATCATCGTCTGGGCCTCACTGACGCGTTCCTGATTAAAGAAAACCATATCATCGCCTCCGGTTCTGTTCGTCAGGCGGTGGAAAAAGCGTTCTGGCTACATCCGGACGTGCCGGTAGAAGTCGAGGTCGAAAATCTGGATGAACTGGACGATGCGCTGAAAGCAGGCGCGGATATTATCATGCTGGATAATTTCAACACCGACCAGATGCGCGAGGCGGTGAAACGCGTCAACGGCCAGGCGCGGCTGGAAGTATCCGGCAACGTCACCGCGGAAACCTTACGCGAATTTGCTGAAACCGGAGTGGATTTCATCTCCGTTGGCGCGCTGACCAAGCACGTACGCGCGCTCGATCTCTCCATGCGTTTTCGCTGATCCTCTCCGCCCGATGGCGCTGCGCCGTCGGGTCTATAAATCACCTGTCCGTAGATCCGCGTCGTGATTCGGTAAAATATTCGTAGCGCCTCGCAATAACGTTGCCGTGTCATGTAACGCAGCGAAAATCTTCAGAATCCGCCTTCCCGTTTTACCTTTTGCCGCTCGCCTGCTCTTTCCTCGTTTGCCACAGTAGCGCCAGCTAACTCAAGGAGCGAACAATGGAAAAACAACGCGGTTTCACGCTTATCGAACTGATGGTCGTTATTGGCATCATCGCCATTTTAAGCGCCATTGGCATTCCGGCTTACCAGAACTATCTGCGTAAAGCGGCGCTGACGGATATGTTGCAAACGTTTGTCCCCTACCGTACCGCCGTCGAACTCTGCGCTCTGGAACATGGTGGGACGAGCACATGCGATGCGGGCGTCAACGGTATCCCCTCGCCCGCCATCACCCGTTATGTTTCGGGCATGAGCGTGGAAAAAGGCGTCATCACGCTTACCGGCCAGGAGAGTCTGAGCGGGCTTAACGTCATCATGACGCCCGCCTGGGACAATGCTAACGGCATTACCGGCTGGACGCGTAACTGCAATATTCAAAGCGACAGCGCGTTACAACAGGCTTGTGAAGATGTCTTCCGTTTTGACGCCAACTAAGGAGACAAGATGAAAGACGCTCAGCTCAACACCTTGTGTCAACGTCATCAGGCTGTACTGATCAATAGCGCCAGCAACAGTATCACTGTTGCGGTGGTCGACGCGCCCTCTCATGCGTTACTGGACGCTCTGCATTTCGCTACGCAAAAACAGATTGATATTGTGTGCTGGACTCGCCAGCAAATGGAAAATCATCGGCATAAGCCGGATCAGGCACCCTCGGCAAACGCCGCGAAAGGCGGAGAAACCGCGGCCCAGCTTCTCAATCAGACATTACGCTCGGCGATGGCGAAACGCGCCTCTGATATCCATCTCGAACCAGGCGCCAGCCGCTACCGAATAAGACTCCGCATCGACGGCGTTCTTCATATTCTGCAGGACATCGCCAAAGAGACGGGGCTTGCGCTGACGGCCAGATTGAAAGTCCTGGGAAATTTGGACATCGCTGAACATCGGCTGCCGCAGGACGGGCAATTTACCGTTGACCTGACGGGCGACAGCATCTCTTTTCGTATCGCCACGCTTCCCTGTAAAGAAGGCGAAAAAGTCGTCTTACGGTTGTTGCATCAGGTTGAACAAACGCTGGATCTGGACACGCTGGGCATGTACGGGGCACAACTTACCGCTTTTAGACAAGCCCTACAGCAACCTCAGGGGCTGGTACTGGTGACTGGCCCCACCGGTAGCGGAAAAACGGTCACGCTATACAGCGCGCTACAAACCCGGAATACGCCGGGTATCAACCTCTGTAGCGTTGAGGATCCGATAGAAATTCCACTGGATGGGATTAACCAGACGCAGGTCCATCCCCGCGCCGGGCTCACCTTTCAAAATGTGCTGCGCGCGCTTTTACGCCAGGACCCTGACATCATCATGGTAGGTGAAATTCGTGACGGCGACACCGCAGAAATCGCCATTAAGGCGGCACAAACGGGCCATCTGGTACTTTCAACGCTCCATACGAACTCCACCAGTGAAACCCTGATACGTTTGCAGCAAATGGGCGTAGCACGCTGGATGATCTCATCGGCGCTTACGCTGGTGGTAGCGCAACGCCTGGTAAGGAAGCTTTGCCCGCACTGCAAACAGCGTCTGAGCGATCCCGTGGTGCTATCGCCCAATCTTTGGCCCAGCGCGCTACCGCGCTGGCAGGCAAGCGGCTGTCAGCATTGCTACCACGGCTTTTATGGCCGAACCGCGTTATTCGAAGTGTTAACCGTTACCCCGGCATTACGTCAGTTAATTGCGAGCGGCGCATCGGCGCAAGCACTGGAAGCCCACCTCCAACAGACCGGTACAGGGACGCTTTTTGAAAATGGCTGTCGCGCCGTTGAACAAGGCATGACGTCCTTTGAAGAGATACTGCGCGTTCTGGGAATGCCCCATGAGCGTTAAACAGCTCTGGCGCTGGCAAGGCGTTAACGATAAAGGTCAACTGGAACAAGACGTTGTATGGGCGGACAATAGTCTGGCGCTGATCATCACCCTGCAACATCAGCGCATTATGCCGCTTCGCATCAAGCGCATGGGCGTTAACGCCGCACTGTGGAAAGAAGAGCAAAGCGCTGAAATTATTCATCAGTTGGCCACGCTCATTCATGCCGGGCTGACGCTTTCTGAAGGGCTGGAACTCCTTGCGCAACAGCATCCCCACCGACAATGGCAAGCGCTGTTGCGCACGCTGGCTCACGAGCTTGAACAGGGCGTCCCTTTTTCCAGCGCATTAGTCTCCTGGCCGCAGGTATTTCCGCCGCTCTACCAGACGATGATCCGCACCGGAGAACTGACCGGCAAACTGGCCGAATGCTGCTTTGAACTGGCCCGTCAGCAAAAAGCGCAACGGCAGATTACGGTTAGCGTGAAAAAGGCGCTGCGCTATCCCGCCATTATTCTGACAATGGCCGCCCTGGTCGTTTTCGCCATGCTGCACTTTGTTCTGCCGGAATTTGCCGCCATTTACCGTAGCTTCAATACCCCGCTCCCTCTTCTGACGCGCGGTATTATCGCGATAGCGCAATGGGGGGCGGCATGGGGTTGGCTCATCTTGTTCCTGACGATGCTCATTGCTATCGCTCACCGCAGGGTAAAACAAAAGCCGTCCTGGCAAGCGCAGCGGCAGCGTCTTCTGCTACGGCTTCCCGTTATGGGTCGCCTGATAAGAGGCCAGAAACTAGCGCAAATATTCACCGTACTGGCATTGACCCAAAGCGCAGGCATTCCTTTTCTTCAGGGACTGGAAAGCGCTATCGATAGCCTCGGCTGCCCTTACTGGTCACAGCGTTTAACGCAGGTACATCAGGAGATCGCCGCGGGCAATCCGGTCTGGTTGGCGCTAAAAAATACCCAGGAATTTAGTCCGCTATGCCTGCAACTGGTCAGAACGGGCGAAGCGTCCGGTTCACTCGATATCATGCTGCATAACCTTGCCCGTCACCACAGTGAAACTACGCTGGCGCTGGCCGATAATCTGGCGTCGCTGTTGGAACCGGCGTTATTGATCATCACCGGTTTAATTATCGGTACGCTGGTGGTGGCGATGTATTTGCCGATTTTTCATCTGGGAGACGCGATGAGCGGGATGGGATAAGGCTGGCGCACATTTACGCCAGCCAGAATATTAGAGGCTATTGAAAATGCGGTTTTCTTGTTCCTGCACCCGAATAAAGGTGGTGCGTTTGGTCAACTCTTTCAGGCGAGACGCGCCGACATAAGTGCAGGCTGAGCGTAGACCGCCCAGGATATCGCGGGCAGTATTGCCCACCGGCCCACGCAGCGGCAATTTAACCGTTTTACCTTCTGCCGCGCGGTATTTCGCAACGCCGCCGACATGACGGTTCATCGCAGATTCCGAACTCATGCCGTAGAACAGCATAAATTTCTCGCCGTTCTCTTCTACCACGCTGCCGCCGCTCTCTTCGTGCCCCGCCAGCATGCCGCCCAACATAACGAAATCCGCGCCGCCGCCAAAGGCTTTTGCTACGTCGCCTGGCATGGTGCAGCCGCCATCGCTGACGATCATGCCGCCCAGGCCATGCGCCGCGTCAGCACATTCGATAACCGCCGACAGTTGCGGATAACCAACGCCAGTTTTTACACGCGTCGTGCATACGGAGCCGGGACCAATTCCCACTTTCACGATATCGGCGCCGGAGAGGATAAGCTCTTCGCACATCTCGCCCGTTACCACATTGCCTGCGCAGATTGTTTTTGTCGGCCATGCTTCACGTGCTTTCGCGACGAACTGCACAAAATGTTCTGAATAGCCATTGGCTACATCAATACAGACAAAGTTCAGCGCAGGATTCAGCGCCAGAATCTGCACGGTTTTTTCGAAATCAGCATCAGAGGTCCCGGTGGAAACCATCACATGCTTCAGAACATCAGCCGAAGCCGTGTTGATAAAGGCTGCCCATTCTTCAACGGTATAATGTTTATGTACAGCAGTCAGAATATCAAACCCGGCCAATGCTTGCGCCATTTCAAACGTCCCGACGGTATCCATATTGGCCGCAATAATCGGTACGCCAGACCAGGTCTGACCTGAGTGTTTAAAGGTGAATTGACGTTCCAGTTCGACATCGGAACGGCTTTTGAGGGTAGAACGCTTAGGACGGATAAGAACGTCTTTGAAACCTAACTTCAGATCTTCTTCAATACGCATGTACGGATTCCTGGGGTTAATGGCGAAAAATCGAAACTCACAACTCCAGTGACGCTATCATACGCACTAATCATGGCCGTACAAGACTGCGAAATTCTCTTTTTTTACGTTACAATCCCATAAATTTACCTGGCGAATAGTAGGTTAATGCTCAGAGCGTATCGTCTTTGCATGCTTAAAATTTAACCTTTTGATTGTCAAACTAAAATTCCGGAAGCTGGAGATATGAGGTATACCGTAGCCTTAACCGGCGGTATTGGCAGCGGTAAAAGTACCGTCGCTGATGCCTTCGCTGACCTCGGAATAACCGTCATCGACGCGGATATTATCGCGCGCCAGATGGTTGAGCCAGGGCAGCCCGCCCTGAACGCAATAGCGGAACATTTTGGTTCTGAACTTATCGCCGCCGACGGCACGTTACGTCGCCGGGCGCTGCGTGAGCGTATTTTTTCGCATCCGGAAGAAAAAGCCTGGCTTAACGCTCTGCTTCATCCCTTAATTCAGCAGGAAACCCAACGACAGTTTCAACAGGCTACGTCGCCCTATGTGTTATGGGTTGTGCCTCTGCTGGTTGAAAACAGGCTGTATCAAAAAGCCAACCGCGTACTGGTGGTTGACGTGACGCCCGAAACGCAGCTCATACGCACAATGCAGCGTGATGATGTTACGCGCGAGCATGTTGAACACATTCTCGCTGCGCAGGCGACGCGTGAAGCGCGCCTTGCCGTGGCGGACGATGTTATTGATAATAACGGCGCACCGGATGCTATCGCATCAGATGTGGCCCGCCTGCACGCCAGTTATCTTAAGCTCGCGTCGCAGTTTGTCTCACAGGAAAAACCGTAATGCACACCCAGGTCCTATTTGAACACCCTCTCAATGAGAAGATGCGTACGTGGCTGCGCATAGAGTTTTTGATCCAACAGCTCTCCATCAACCTGCCAATTGCAGACCATGCTGGCGCACTGCATTTTTTCCGTAACATCAGCGATCTACTGGATGTGTTCGAACGGGGCGAAGTCCGTACCGAACTGCTGAAAGAACTGGAGCGCCAGCAGCGTAAATTACAGGCCTGGGTTGAGGTTCCCGGCGTCGATCAAGACCGTATTGAAGCCCTGCGCCAGCAGTTAAAATCCGCGGGCAGCGTGCTGATCTCCGCCCCGAGGATTGGCCAGCAGCTACGCGAAGATCGCTTGATTGCCCTTGTGCGTCAACGCTTAAGTATTCCTGGCGGCTGTTGCAGTTTCGATTTACCCACTCTGCATATCTGGCTGCACCTACAACAGGCGCAGCGCGACGCCCAGATTGAAAGCTGGCTTGCCAGCCTGAATCCCCTCACCCAGGCGCTGACGCTGGTGCTTGATCTGATCCGTAATTCAGCACCTTTCCGTAAGCAAACCAGCCTGAACGGTTTTTATCAGGATAACGGGGACGACGCCGATTTGCTGCGTCTTATGCTGACGCTCGATTCACAACTTTATCCGCAAATTTCCGGCCATAAGAGCCGTTTTGCTATTCGCTTTATGCCGCTGGATAGTGAAAATGGTCTGGTGCCGGAGCGTCTTGATTTTGAACTGGCCTGTTGCTAAGGAGTAAAAATGTCTGACGTGACCGTCGTAAACTGTCCGACCTGCGGTAAACCGGTCGTCTGGGGGGAAATTAGCCCCTTCCGCCCATTTTGTTCTAAACGCTGTCAGTTAATTGATTTGGGCGAATGGGCCGCCGAAGAGAAACGAATCGCCAGCAGCGGCGACCAGTCTGATAGCGACGACTGGAGCGAAGAGCGCTAACGGTGATGGCTCTGTTGAGACGGCAATATCGCCTTATGACAAAAATAATCAATAAATACGCGTAGTTTTGGCGCCATATGCGCGCGGCCGGGATAATACAAATAAAACCGGTCCGCCGCAGGCAGCCACTCGTCAAGTACGGAACACAACCGCCCATCCTGTAAGTCTTCGTGGACATCCTGTTCAAAAACATAGGTTAGCCCTGCCCCATCACGCGCGGCGGAGAGACGCAACGCTTTATCATTCACCATTAACGCGGCTTCCGGCGTAATTTCCAGCCGTTGCGCTCCGTGAACAAACTCCCACCGATATAGCCCGCTCTCACGCGTAAAACGATGGCAAAGGCAGCGGTGATTGATGAGTTCCTGAGGGTGCAGCGGCGTGCCAAAACGCGCAAGGTATGCAGGGGATGCTACGATCGCCGGGCGTAAAACATCACCGAGCGGAACGACATTCATATCAAGTTGTACCGCATCGCCAAAGCGAATACCGGCATCAAAGCGTTCGTTAATTAAATCCACAAAACCGTCATTCACATCGATATCCAGCCGAATATCGGGATAATCGCGCATGAAACCGGCGAGATTAGGTTGTAACAAAAGCGTAGCCGCCGTGCGCGGTACGGTCAGGCGTAATGTCCCTCCGGGTATATCGCGGCTCTGGCGGGCATGTTCCATCGCCTCATCAATATGGTTCAATGCGGGCCTGATACTGGCAAGAAAGGCATGTCCTGCTTCTGTCAAACCGACACGCCGGGTGGTTCGGTTCAACAATTTCACGCCAAGTTCATCCTCCAGTTGACGCATATTCTGACTTAACGCCGACGTGGAAATATGTAACTGCGCCGCTGCCCGCGTGAAGCTATGGTTTTCAGCAATCATGCAAAAAGCATGCAATATGGACATCACATCATGACGCATTATTAAGCCAGCCTTCATAAACCATGCTTATTCCCCCTATTTTTCATCTTATACGCCAGGTATAGACTGCCTGCCATGCACAAAATATCCTCATGGAGGTAGTATGCAATATCGTACATTAGGCGCAAACGGACCGCGAGTGTCAGCCATCGGACTGGGATGTATGGGCATGAGCGCATTTTACGGCGCTCATGACGACAGCACCTCAATTAAGACGCTACATTATGCGTTAGATCAGGGGGTAACACTGCTCGATACCGCAGATATGTATGGCCCTTATACCAATGAAAGGTTAGTCGGAAGAGCCATCGCCGATCGTCGCGATCGGGTATTTTTAGCGACGAAATTTGGTATCGTTCTCGACCCTGCTAACCCTATGGCGCGTGGCGTCAATGGCAGGCCGGAGTACGTTCGCCGTAGTTGTGAGCAAAGTCTGCAACGCCTGGGGGTCGATCATATCGATCTGTACTACCAACATCGCGTTGATCCATCAGTCCCCATAGAAGAGACTGTCGGTGCAATGGCGGACCTGGTGCGCGAGGGAAAAGTGCGTTATCTCGGGCTATCCGAAGCATCAACGCAAACGCTGGAACGCGCCCATAACGTTCACCCTATTACCGCGCTGCAAAGTGAGTATTCGCTTTGGTCCCGCGAAGCGGAAATTTCAGCACTTTCCACCTGTGAACGGTTGGGTATAGGATTCGTCGCTTACAGCCCGCTGGGACGCGGATTTCTGACCGGTACGATTAAAACGCCAGAAGATTTTGCTGCGAATGACTTCCGTCGCACAAATCCCAGGTTCATGGGTGAGAACTTCTCGCGCAATTTACGTCTGGCTGAAGCAATAAAACAAATGGCACGCGAAAAAGAGTGTACCCCCGCACAATTAGCGCTGGCCTGGCTGCTGGCCCGCAACAGGCACATCGTTCCCATTCCCGGCACCCGCCACTGCGCCAGGGTGGATGAAAACCTCGGCGCGTTATCACTGACCCTAAGCCCGCAGGAGCTGGCGGCAATTGAGGCGGTTTTTCCTCACGACGCCGCGGCCGGCCCCCGCTACTGGCCGGAAATTATGTCGACATTAAATCGCTAATAAGATCGATGGGGATCGTGTTGCGATCCCCCACTAAGGCGCAAATTGGCGTAATTTACGAATAATCGGTTCATTGGCCGGCGGAAAATCGTCCGTATTCAACGCGTTTTGCGCGATCCACCGTCCCGGCTGTCCTTCTTTCCCCCACGGTTCGCCCTCCCAGCGTTCAACCAGCCAAAACCACAGCGTAATGTGTCTATCCGGGAATTGATATTCCAGAGTGTCGAATAATGTCACCTGTGTTGGCGTAATCCCCACCTCTTCCTGTAGCTCCCGGATCAACGCCTGCTCTGGTGTTTCGTCGGCTTCAATTTTTCCGCCGGGAAATTCCAGCTTGTTCGCCATATGCGCATCAGCGGCGCGTCGGGTAATAAAAATTTCGTCGTTCGGGTTGCGGATAATCCCAACCGCGATTTGCAGTTTTTTCATCTTGTTGCATCCATAAAAAAGGCGCAGTCGCCTGCGCCTTTTTATCTGTGTTCAATGCCAGGCCGAATAAGCGTAGCGCCCTTCGGCAATAATGCCAGCACCGACCTGATGGCAACACATTATGTCTTATCAGGCCGGTAAGTTTATCGCATTAGCTCAGGCGGCCGTGACACTGTTTGTATTTCTTACCGGAACCACAAGGGCAAGGATCGTTACGTCCAATCTTACGTTCGCCGGTTTGGGCGGCCAGATCGGCAGCCACGGCGGTATCGTCATCCTGATGGCTTAGCTGCTGCATCTGCGCCAGGCGCTCCGCCTCTTCGCGACGCTGCATTTCCATCGCTTCGACCTCTTCCGGCATACGTACCTGGACTTTGCTCAGGGTACTGATCACTTCATATTTCAGCGATTCCAGCATCGCGGCGAACATAGCGAAGGATTCGCGCTTGTATTCCTGCTTCGGATCTTTTTGCGCATAGCCGCGCAGATGAATACCCTGACGCAGGTAATCCATCGCCGCCAGGTGCTCTTTCCACAGGGAATCGAGCGTTTGCAGCATCACGCCTTTTTCGAAATGACGCATCATTTCAGCGCCAACCACCTCTTCTTTACGCTGATACACCTCGATGGACTGCGCCAGGATGCGCTCACGCAGCGTCTCCTCATGCAGCTCCGGCTCTTTATCCAGCCATTCGGCAATCGGCATCTCCAGGTCGAAGTCGTTTTTCAGGCGTTCCTGCAAACCCGGGATGTCCCACATCTCTTCCAGCGACTGCGGCGGAATGTAGGCGTCGATAGTCGCCTTAAAGACATCTTCGCGAATGCTGTTAATGGTGTCGCTCACGTCAGACACATCCAGCAGTTCGTTACGCTGGGTATAAATTGCACGGCGCTGATCGTTCGCCACATCATCATATTCCAGCAGTTGCTTACGAATATCGAAGTTACGGCTTTCTACTTTACGCTGCGCGTTAGCGATAGCTTTCGTCACCCACGGGTGCTCAATCGCTTCGCCCGGCTTCATCCCCAGTTTACGCATCATACCGGAGACACGATCGGAGGCGAAAATACGCATCAGCGCATCTTCCATCGACAGGTAGAAACGGGAAGAACCCGGATCGCCCTGGCGACCGGAACGGCCACGCAGCTGGTTGTCGATACGGCGGGATTCATGGCGCTCGGTGCCAATGATATGCAGACCGCCGGCAGCCAGAACCGCGTCATGGCGTACCTGCCAGTCCGCTTTAATCTGCGCAATCTGTTCTTCCGTCGGCGCTTCCAGCGCGGCGACTTCCGCCTGCCAGCTACCGCCCAGCATAATATCGGTACCACGACCCGCCATGTTGGTAGCGATAGTGACCGCCGCTGGATAACCAGCCTGCGCAACGATGCCTGCTTCGTTGGCGTGGAATTTTGCGTTCAGTACGTTATGTTTGATGCCCGCTTTGGTCAGCTCTCTGGAGACCACTTCAGATTTCTCGATAGAAATCGTCCCGACCAGCACTGGCTGACCGTTCGCGGTACGCTCTTTAATATCTTCGATAATGGCCTGGATTTTTTCCGCTTCGGTCATGTAGACCAGATCCGGCAAATCTTTACGGATCATCGGACGGTTGGTCGGAACAACGACGGTGTCCAGCTTATAGATAGAACTAAATTCGAAGGCTTCAGTATCCGCCGTACCGGTCATACCGGCCAGCTTTTCATACAGACGGAAGTAGTTCTGGAAGGTAATAGACGCCAGCGTCTGGTTTTCATTCTGAATTTCAACGCCTTCTTTCGCTTCTACCGCCTGGTGCAGACCGTCAGACCAGCGACGCCCCTGCATGGTACGACCGGTATGTTCATCAACAATGATGACTTCGCCGTCTTTCACAATGTAATCCACGTCACGGGTAAACAGCGCGTGCGCGCGCAGCGCGGCGGTGACGTGATGCATCAACATAATATTGCCAGGCGAGTAGAGCGACTCGCCTTCATCCATAATGCCTTCTTGCACCAGTAGCTCTTCGATCAGCACCAGACCGCGTTCGGTCAGGTTAACCTGGCGCGCTTTCTCATCAACGGAGAAGTGGCCTTCGCCCTGGAAAGTGTCAGAATCTTCTTTCTCCTGACGAATCAGGTGCGGAATGATTTTGTTCACTTTTTTGTACATTTCCGAGCTATCTTCCGCCGGGCCGGAAATAATCAGCGGCGTACGCGCTTCATCGATCAGGATGGAGTCAACCTCATCCACCAGCGCATAATGCAGTTTACGCTGCACGCGCTCTTCCGGGCTGAACGCCATGTTGTCGCGCAGGTAGTCAAAACCGTATTCGTTGTTAGTGCCGTAAGTGATGTCGGCAGCGTAAGCTTCACGTTTGGCTGGCGCAGGCATACCTGGCAGGTTGATACCAACGGACATACCGAGGAATTCGAATAGCGGACGGTTGTTTTCGGCGTCACGCTGCGCCAGATAGTCGTTCACGGTTACCACATGAACGCCTTTGCCGGACAGCGCGTTCAGGTAGGCTGGCAGCGTTGCGGTCAGCGTTTTACCTTCACCAGTACGCATTTCGGCGATACAGCGATCGTTGAGCACCATACCACCCAATAGCTGAACGTCGAAGTGACGCATCCCAAAGACGCGTTTACTGGCTTCACGCACCACCGCGAACGCTTCCGGAATCAGGCTCTCTACACTTTCGCCTTTTTCAATACGGGCGCGAAATTCGTTGGTTTTCGCTTTCAGTTCGTCATCGGAGAGTTTTTCCATCTCCGGTTCCATCGCATTAATAAGGCTGACGGCCTTACGCATACGACGCAGCGTACGATCGTTACGGCTACCGAATACTTTGGTTAATAATTTGATTAGCATAATAAAGTCTCAAATGCCCCGCGCCGCGGAGCTACAAATAAAGTAAAAGGGTCTTTTTTCGTTAGCTGAGACGTTGCGGACCGGCGCGGATACCCTGCGCCTGACTTATCCAGGCCGGGATGCTAAATGCGGTTTGTGGCGCAAAATACGCCAGGGAGAGGCGGCGAACAATCGCCGGCGGCGTGCCCTCCTGCGTGAGCATCGCGCTGAGCGTATTCAGTAAGGCGATATGATGCGCCTGTAATGGCGACGGCGCGTCGGCAACGGGCAGCGTTTGCGGCGCCATTGCAAAAGAAAGGTGGCGAATCACCGTGCGAATAGCGTGCTGATGCCAGTAATCTACGGTGAAATTGGGACGACGGTTAGAGGCTTCTAACAGCGCAAGATGGCTAAAGTTAACTTTAGACGCGGTGCTGGCGGTCGTCCTTGCAGGCGTATTGGTTTCAGCGGCGTTACTGAGCGCGGGCAAACCAAAACTCGCCGCGACCATCCCTAATAAGAGATGCGGCCAGAAGTATCGTCTGCCTAACTGTCGCCAGCGCGTCAGTATTCCACTCACGTCATTGCCACCTGATATGCCCCTCATGGGCTTACGGAATCAAAACAATTTGCGCACAAATCTTATCATTAAAGCGTACGCGCTACAGCAGTAATGACGAGAAGCTAAGGTGAAAATCGGCTAAGAAAACAGCGAACGCGCCGTGTTTCCATTTAACCCTGTCAAAATGGCTGTATTAAGGAAAGCGCAGATAAAGGATAGTAAAAAAAACGACTGGCTCGCCTGGCCGGAGAGAGTGCCAGGTTAACCAGTCGAATTTTATACGACAGCGTATGTCGTTATGCCAGTACCGTCGAAGGCGCTTTGAAAGCCAACGGCAGTTCTGCGTCGTCCTGGAAGGTCACAAATTCCCAGGCTTCCTGTTTTGCCAGGACTGCCTGTAACAATTTGTTATTCAATGCGTGACCGGATTTATACGCGGTAAACGCACCAATAATATTGTGACCACACATGAACAAGTCACCGATCGCGTCGAGCATTTTGTGACGAACGAATTCATCTTCAAAACGCAGGCCGTCTTCGTTCAATACGCGATAATCGTCAACAACGATGGCACAATCGAAGCTGCCGCCCAGGCACAGGCCGCGGGACTGCAGATATTCGATATCACGCATAAAACCGAAGGTACGCGCACGGCTGATCTGGCGCATGAACGCATCCGCAGAGAAGTTCATCGCGTAGCGCTGGCTGCTGGAATCGATCGCCGGATGGTTAAAGTCGATGGTGAAATCCAACGTAAAACCATTGTACGGTCTGAATTCAGCCCATTTATCGCCATCTTCAACCCGAACAGTCTCTTTGATGCGTACGAATTTTTTGGCGCAGTTCAGTTCATCAATACCGGCGTCAAGCAGCAGGTAGACAAACGGAGCGGCACTGCCATCCATGATCGGGATTTCCGGGGCATTAACCTCAATAACGATGTTATCGATACCTAAGCCCGCCAGAGCAGCGTTCAGGTGCTCAACGGTTGAAATCCGTACATCATGCTCATTCACCAGACACGTACAGAGCATGGTATCACGCACAGATTTGGCATCGGCCGGGAAATCTACCGGTGGATTCAAGTCGGTGCGACGATAGATGACCCCGGTATTGGCCGGCGCAGGGCGTAATGTCAGGGTGACTTTTTTGCCGGTGTGTAAACCGACGCCAGTCGCCTGAACGATACGTTTAAGTGTCCTTTGTTTGATCATCGTATAATCTCGCCAAATTACCTATCCAACCGAAGTGTACTATACATTCGGCGGGCCAGTTTAGCACAAAGAGCCCAGAATCCCAAATTCCAGCTAATTCTTAATCAGCTTGCTTACGCAGGAATGCGGGGATATCCAGATAATCCGGCTCTTTCGCCGCCTGTGGTGTATTGTCGTTAACCACTTTCGCGACCGTTTTTTGCTCCTGCGTCAGCGGCGCCATACCGTGCTGCTGATAACGATCCAACACCGGCTGCTGCACCTGTTTATTGGTGACCAGAGTGATTTCCGGACGTTTGTCCATACCAATACCGGTCGCCACTACCGTCACGCGCAGTTCATCATTCATATCCGGGTCCAGAGAGGTACCGATAACCACGGTGGCGTTATCCGATGCAAAGGCACGGATGGTGTTACCGACGGTTTCGAACTCATCCAGACGCAGGTCGAAGCCCGCAGTAATGTTGACCAACACGCCGCGCGCGCCGGACAGGTCGATATCTTCCAGCAGCGGAGAAGAAATAGCCATTTCAGCCGCTTCTTCCGCACGGTCTTCACCGCTCGCCACGCCGGAGCCCATCATTGCGTAGCCCATTTCAGACATCACGGTACGCACGTCAGCAAAGTCGACGTTCATCAGGCCCGGGCGGGTGATCAGCTCTGCGATACCCTGAACCGCGCCTTTCAGCACGTCGTTAGCCGCGCCGAACGCGTCGAGCAGGGAGATACCACGGCCCAGCACTTTCAGCAGCTTGTCGTTCGGGATGGTGATCAACGAGTCCACATGTTTGGACAGTTCTGTGATACCCTGCTCCGCAAATGCCATGCGCTTTTTGCCTTCAAAATTGAAAGGCTTAGTCACCACGGCAACGGTCAGAATACCTAAATCTTTTGCCACTTCAGCAACCACTGGTGCCGCGCCGGTTCCGGTACCGCCGCCCATGCCTGCCGCGATAAATACCATGTCTGCGCCTTCAAGCGCCGCACGCAGCGCTTCACGGTCTTCGTCCGCCGCGTTACGACCGACTTCCGGGTTAGCGCCGGCGCCCAGACCTTTGGTAATGCCGCTACCAATTTGAATGGTCTGGCCAACCGCCGTTTTACGCAACGCCTGAGCGTCGGTATTCACCGCGAAGAATTCAACACCTTCGATGCGCTCGCGCACCATGTGTTCAACAGCGTTACCGCCGCCACCACCGACGCCGATGACTTTAATCACCGCGTCGTTGGTTAGTTCCATAGGTTCAAACATAATCTCTCTCCGTCATGTGCCTGTCGCCTGAGGCCGTAATATCTGGCGGCCTCATAAAAATTAAAACTCTTTTCGCAGCCAGCTATTAAGTCGCTTGATCCACGAGCCAACTGATGCCGTAACACGTTTTTCCACTTCTGCTTCACCGTTTAAGTGGGACTCTTTCCCGTAGTGAAGCAATCCCACCGCCGTTGAGTAATACGGCTCCTGGGCATAATCCGTCAGACCGGTGATATTCAGCGGCGCGCCGATACGCACCTGCGTATGAAACACGCGCTGAGCGCAAGCAGCAAGCCCTTCGATTTGCGCCGCGCCGCCGGTTAACACAATCCCCGCCGCCAGGTGATGTTTTACCCCTTGTTGGCGAAGCTGTTCCTGTAATTGCAATATCTCTTCGTTGACCAGATTGAGCAGCTCGGTGTAACGCGGCTCAATCACTTCCGCCAGCGTCTGACGTTGCAGGCTGCGCGGCGGACGCCCGCCTACGCTTGGTACTTCAACGCTTTCGTCTTTACCGACGATGGAACCCAGCGCGCAACCGTGGCGGACTTTAATGGCTTCAGCATCGCTCGGCGGCGTACCAAAGGCATAAGCGATATCGCTGGTCACCACGTTCCCCGCGTAAGGGATCACTTTGGTATGACGCAGCGCGCCGCCAGTATAAACGGCGATATCCATTGTACCACCGCCGATATCCACGACACAGACGCCCAGTTCACGTTCATCTTCCGTTAACACGGAATAACTGGCCGCCAGTCCGGCAAATATCAGTTGGTCAACTTTCAGACCACAACGTTCAACAGCTTTGACAATGTTTTTTGCCATATCGTTGTGGCAGGTAATCAAATGTACTTTCGCCTGCATACGCACGCCGGAAAGACCGACCGGATTTTTAATGCCTTCCTGGTAGTCAATGGCGTACTCCTGAGGAATCACATGCAGCACGCGATGTTCATCGCGCACGCGCACTGACTTCGCAGTATGCACGACGTTTTCCACATCTTCCTGCGTCACTTCCTCTTCGGAAATGGGCACCATACCAATTTCATTCTGACAGCTAATATGTTTGCCGGAAAGCGCCAGATATACCGAGGAGATCTGGCAATCGGCCATCAATTCCGCCTGGTCAATGGCGCGCTGAACGCATTTCACCACTGACTCAAGGTCATTCACCCCGCCTTTATCCATACCCCGCGATGGGCAACTGCCCACGCCAATGATATTGACCATACCGTCGGGCAGAACTTCCCCTACTAAAGCGGCAACCTTCGCGGTGCCAATCTCCAGTCCTACTACCAGTTTTCTGTCCGTCGCCTTGATCATTGTTGTTCTGCCTGTGCCTGATTCTGTTGCTGATTAGATTCCTCAGGGGGGAGCGGCGCCCAGCCAACTGCCGCACCTGAGTCATAACGCAAATCAACGTAGCTAATCCGTTTGCCATCGGTTTGCGCCTGCTGCTGTAAAACCGGATAGAGTTCTACAAAGCGAGCCAACCTTTTCATCGTATCGCCCCTGCCGAGATTGAGCTTAATGCCGTTATTAAGCGTCAATTGCCAGGAGCGACGTGCGGTCATCGCCGCTTCCTTTAGAGTGAATTTATCCTTAGCCAGCACCTGCCCCATCTCGCGGTATCCCTGCAACACTTCACTCGCGCTGCCTTCCGGGCCATACAACATGGGTAAAACCTGTTTGCCGATGCGGTCTGACGGCACGCTGAAGGTGTTCCCTTCAGCATCGACCATATGTTGATCATTCCAACGCGCAATCGGCACATATTCAACCAGATGAATCTTCAATTCATCAGGCCACTGTTTTCTGACGCTGGCCTGTTTAATCCACGGCAAACGCTCAATCTGGCTCTGGATAATGTTCACATCCTGCGTCATGAAGGTTCCCGGCGCGCCCAGAGCCAGTATCGCCTGACGGATATCATCGTTACGCGTGTAGTGACGCTCGCCGGTTAATACCAGCTTTGATAACGGTAAACGCTGCGCATCTTCCATCCACCCTAACACGACCCACCCGCTAACAAACACGGTGCACAGTACCGTCAGCAGGAATAAAATTCCTGCAAGACGCGTTCCATTATTGCGGCGTGAAGAAGGCGTCTCTTCATCACTGTTTCGCGTGTTCAGCGCAGCCTGCGACATATCAGTCCGCCAACTCCAGAATTCGTACCACTAACTGCGAGAAGCTCATTCCCGCCTGACGCGCCGCCATCGGCACCAGACTATGGCTGGTCATCCCCGGAGAAGTATTGGCTTCCAGCAGATAAAACTGACCATCGCTGTCCAGCATGACGTCAATACGCCCCCATCCCGTGCAGCCTAAAGCTTTCCATGCCTGCAGGACGAGAGACTGTAGCGCGGCTTCCTGGGACGCTTCTAAACCGGCAGGACAGAAATACTGAGTCTCATCAGAGAGATACTTCGCCTCATAATCATAGAAGGTTCCTGCCGGTTGGATACGAATTGACGGTAAAATTTCTTCGCCAACTATCGCCACCGTAAATTCCGGACCGCACAGCCATTTCTCAATCAGTATTTCGTCATCATGCTGAAAAGCCAATGATAACGCACCCTGTAAAGCATTTTCTTCTACTACTTTCGTCATACCGACGCTGGAGCCTTCACGGCTGGGTTTGACGATCAGCGGTAAACCCAGCGCCGAAATTCGCGCTTTTTGTTCTTCGCTAAGGCCTTTTTCAAACTCAGCGCGCGTCAGCGCGACCCACGGCGCAACCGGTAAGCCTGCGCCCTGCCACAGCAATTTACTGCGCAGTTTATCCATGGAAAGCGCCGAGGCCATCACGCCGCTGCCGGTATAAGGCAGGCCGAGCAGTTCAAGCATTCCCTGTAAGGTGCCATCTTCACCGCCACGGCCATGCAACGCAATAAAGACCTTCTGAAAGCCCATTGCTTTAAGCTGCGCGACATCGACCTCTTGCGGATCGACGGGATACGCATCAATGCCGCCTTCACGTAGCCCGGCCAACACTGCCGCGCCGGAATTTAACGAAACGTCCCGCTCCGCAGAGGTTCCGCCCAACAGGACCGCGATTTTATCAGCCATGTTGCTCTTCCTCCTGGATTTGCGGCTTCAGCTTGATTTCAGATAAGTAACGCGCAATTTTGCCAACATTTCCTGCGCCTTGCACTAATATCAAGTCGTTACCCGTCAGCACCGGCGCTAACATTGTCGCAACCTGAGCCGGATCGGAAACCAGAATCGGGTCAATTTTTCCCCGATTACGAATCGTACGACATAAAGAACGGCTATCCGCGCCCGGAATCGGCGCTTCGCCCGCCGGGTAAACGTCCAGCATCAGCAGCGCATCGACCTGGGTCAGCACATTGGCGAAATCGTCATACAGATCGCGCGTGCGCGTGTAACGGTGCGGCTGAAACAGCATCACCAGGTTTTTATCCGGCCACCCTGCTCGCGCAGCTTTAATGGTGGCGTCTACTTCAGTCGGATGATGGCCATAATCATCCACCAGCATCGCCGTCCCGGCTTTACCATTCACCGGCTCAAGCGGGAACTCGCCGAGGAAGTCAAAACGACGCCCGGTCCCCTGGAAGCTTTCCAGCGCGCGCAGGATAGCGTCATCGGCGATGCCTTCTTCGGTCGCTACCGCCACTGCCGCAGCGGCATTCAGGGCATTGTGGCGACCCGGCGCATTCAACGTGACATGCAGATCCGGCATTCCCTGGCGCAACAGCGTAAAGTGCCCCTGCGGCCCTATCTGCTGATAATCTTCTACGCGGACGTCAGCATCCTCGCTAAAGCCATACGTCGTGGTCTGACGCCCCACCCGCGGCAGCAACTCGCGGATGACCGGATCGTCGACGCACATTACCGCGCGACCGTAGAACGGCAGGTTATGCAGGAAGTTAATAAACGTCTGCTTTAAATTTTCAAAGTCGCCATGATAGGTATCCATATGGTCGGCTTCGATGTTGGTGACGATCGCGACCATCGGCTGCAAATGCAGGAAGGACGCGTCGCTCTCATCTGCCTCGGCAATCAGGTAACGACTATGGCCCAGACGCGCATGAACGCCTGCGGCTTTCACCAGACCGCCATTCACAAAAGTCGGGTCCAGCCCCGCTTCGGCATAAATACTGGACACCATCGCGGTCGTTGTGGTTTTTCCGTGCGTCCCGGCAATGGCGATGCCGTGGCGAAAACGCATCAGTTCCGCCAGCATTTCCGCACGGCGAATAACCGGAATACGCGCTTCATGCGCCGCGACAATTTCCGGGTTATCCGCGGAAATTGCGCTGGAAACGACGACCACGCTGGCATCACGCACATTTTCCGGACGATGGTTAAAGAAAATCGTCGCCCCCAGGCTCGTCAACTGCTGGGTCACCGGATTCGGCGCTAAATCGGAACCACTGATCTGATACCCTTCATTGGCCAGAACTTCGGCAATACCGCCCATACCAGCACCACCGATGCCGACAAAGTGAATGTGCCGAACGCGACGCATTTCGGGCACGATGGAACGCAGTTTTGCCAGTTGTTGTGTATTCATTCTTTACGCCATTAACTCCAATACCCGCCATACTTCAAATTGCAGATGCGTTGGCTTGCCTGCAACCCAAATTATTGAGGGTAGAAAAACCCTGCGATGCAAAAGGCACCGCCACAAATTATGTCCGGGCAACCCGGCTGACTTCACTGGCGACGCGCTCGGTAGCATCCGGAATGGATACCGCGCGGGCACGCTCCGCCATGGTTAACAACGCCTCGCGCGACCACCCCGCCAGGGTGTCGGCGACAGCCTCTACAGTAAACTGCGGCTGCTCAAAAATCTTAGCTGCGCCGGCGTTTTCTAACGGCAGCGCATTCCAGTACTGCTGCCTGTCTTTATGCTGAAACGGCACGAATATCGCCGGTAATCCGGCGGCGGCGATCTCGCTCACCGTTAAAGCGCCGGAACGACATACCACCACATCCGCCCATGCATAGGCGGCGGCCATGTCATCGATAAATTCCGTTACCTTATGTTGCGGTTGTCCCGCCCCGGCATATGCCTGCTCTACCGTGAGCTGCGCGCCTTTTCCGCTTTGATGCCAGATTGTAACCGTATCGCCCAGTCTGGCGGCAACCTGCGGCATCGTCTGGTTCAGGACTCGCGCCCCCTGAGAACCGCCGACCACCAACACGCGAATCGGGCCGTCACGACCGGCCAGACGCACCTGCGGCAACGGCAACGCCAGTACGTCGGTACGCACCGGGTTACCCACCACTTCCGCGTTCGGAAACGCACCGGGAAACGCCTGCATCACCGTGGTCGCGATTTTGGCCAGCCACTGATTGGTTAGCCCGGCGATACCGTTTTGCTCATGCAAAACGACCGGAATACCCAATGACCAGGCGGCAAGACCGCCGGGGCCGGAAACATAACCGCCCATTCCCAGCACGACATCCGGCTTAAACCGCTTCATGATCGCCCGCGCCTGCCGCCAGGCGTTAAAAATCCGCAGCGGCGCCGCCAGAAGCGCTTTTACGCCTTTACCGCGCAGACCGGAGATCCGAATAAAGTCAATGTCGATGCCATGCTTCGGCACTAAATCCGCTTCCATACGATCGGCGGTACCCAGCCAGCGAACCTGCCAGCCCTGGGCCATTAAATGATGCGCAACGGCCAGTCCCGGGAACACGTGCCCGCCGGTACCGCCCGCCATCACCATTAACCGCTTCGGTTGACCATTCATCGAGAACCTCGTGTAAACGCCTGCGCTTTTTCCAGACGCGTTTCATAATCAATACGTAATAAAAACATAATGGCCGTCGACATAATCAACAGACTCGACCCGCCATAACTGATCAGCGGCAGCGTAAGACCTTTGGTCGGCAGCATCCCCGCGGCCGCGCCAACGTTTACCAGCGCCTGGAAACTAAACCAGATACCGATAGAACACGCTAAAAATCCGGAAAAACGGTGGTCAATCTCCAATGCCTTACGGCCAATCGACATCGCGCGAAAAGCGACGAAGAATACCATTAAAAGCGCCAATACCACACCGATATAACCCAGTTCTTCCCCAATAATGGCGAAGATGAAATCGGTGTGCGCCTCCGGCAAATACTCCAGTTTCTGCACCGAATTCCCCAGCCCTTGCCCCCATATCTCACCGCGACCAAAAGCCATCAGCGACTGCGTCAGCTGATAACCGCTGCCGAACGGATCTTCCCAGGGGTTCCAGAACGAGGTAACGCGGCGAATACGATACGGTTCGGCGAGGATTAACAGAATCACCGCCGAGATGCCCATCCCGATAATGGCGATGAACTGCCATAATTTCGCCCCGGCGAGAAACAGCATCGCCAGCGTGGTGACAAACAGTACGACCACCGTCCCGAGGTCAGGCTGCGCCAGCAGTAACACCGCCAGCACCAGAATCACGCCCATTGGTTTTAAAAAGCCGCGCAGGTTATTTCGCACTTCATCAACCTTACGCACCAGATAGTTCGCGAGGTAGCAGAACAGCGACAGCTTGGTAAACTCCGCAGGCTGAATACGCAGCGGCCCCAGCGCAATCCAGCGTGACGCCCCGTTGACCGAGCTCCCGACGACCAGCACGATAAGCAGCATAATGATCGACGCAATCAGCATCGTCGTGCTGTATTTTTGCCAGAAGGTCATGGGCAAACGTAGCGTGACCATCGCCAGACAAAATGCCAGGAAGATATAGAGCGCATCACGTTTGGCAAACAAAAACGGATCGTTCGCCAGGCGCTGCCCGACTGGCATGGAGGCCGACGTCACCATGACAAAACCAATCGCCGCCAGCCCGAAGGTCAGCCATAGCAGCGTGCGGTCATACATGATCAGACTGTCGGCGTCTTTATCGCGCGAAGCCATCACCCAGCCTTTAAGCGCCGCAAACAGCCAGGCCAGGAGGCCAAAGCCTGGTACGCGCGGCATTCTCAGACGGGGGAGAGATAAACGCATCAACCTAACTCCTTCGCCAGACGGGTAAAGACATCGCCCCGTTGCTCAAAATTTTTAAACTGATCGAGGCTGGCGCAGGCGGGCGACAGCAGCACCATATCACCCGGCTGAACGCGCGGCGCCAGCAAACGCATCGCCTCTTCCATCGTCTCAGTCTGTTGGGCGATTTCCGGACGCAGTGCGGCAAGCTGCGCGCCATCGCGCCCAAAGCAATACAGGCGGATACGATCGCCGGTCAGATAGCGCGCCAGCGGAGAAAAGTCTGCCGACTTACCGTCGCCGCCCAGCAGCAGATGCAGCGTACCGTCCACATGCAAACCGTTTAGCGCCGCTTCGGTACTGCCGACGTTGGTCGCTTTCGAGTCGTTGATCCAACGTACGCCGTTATGCTCCAACGCCAGCTGGAAGCGATGCGCCAGACCGGTAAATGTCGTCAACGCCTTCAAACTGCTGGCGCGCGGCAGACCTACGGCATCCGCCAGCGCCAGCGCCGCTAACGCATTGGTATAGTTATGCTGCCCGGAAAGCTTCATCTCTTTCACGTTCAGCACCTTCTCGCCTTTGACTCGCAGCCAGGTTTCGCCCTGCTGACGATTAAGGTGATAATCCCCCATATTGACGCCAAAGCTGACGCAGCGCTCATCGGCCCCGCGTACCGGCATCGTCAACGCGTCATCGGCATTCACTACGCACACTTTCGCCTTCTCGTAGACGCGCAGTTTCGCCGCCCGGTACTGTTGCAAACCAAACGGATACCGGTCCATATGATCTTCAGTGACGTTGAGCACCGTTGCCGCCGCCGCTTGCAAACTTGACGTGGTTTCCAGTTGGAAACTGGATAATTCCAGCACGTACAATTCGCGATCGGCATCCAGCAGCATCAGCGCCGGAAGACCGATATTGCCGCCAACGCCGACATTGACGCCCGCCGCTTTCGCCATCTCGCCCACTAAGGTGGTCACGGTGCTTTTGCCGTTCGAGCCGGTGATGGCCACAATCGGCGCCTGCGCTTCGCGGCAAAACAGTTCGATATCGCCGACAATTTCCACTCCAGCGCTGGCGGCAGCGCTAAGAGAGGGATGCGCCAGAGCAATACCAGGGCTGGCGACGATTAAATCCGCCGCTAAGAGCCACTCGTCGTTCAGGCCGCCAACGTGACGCTCAACCTCTTGCGGCAGCTTATCCAGACCCGGCGGCGTCACGCGAGTATCCATCACCCGCGGCGTCACGCCGCGGGCGAGAAAAAAGTCCACGCAAGAGAGTCCGGTTAAGCCCAGACCAATAATGACGACGTTTTTGTCCTGGTAATCAGCCATGATTAACGTACCTTCAGCGTTGCCAGGCCAATCAGCACCAGCATCAGCGAAATAATCCAGAAGCGCACAATCACGCGCGGTTCCGGCCAGCCTTTCAGTTCATAGTGGTGATGGATAGGCGCCATACGGAAAATACGCTGTCCGCGTAGTTTAAAGGAACCCACCTGCAGGATGACCGACAGAGTTTCCACCACAAAGACGCCGCCCATGATCACCAGCAGGAACTCCTGACGCAGCAGCACGGCGATAATGCCCAACGCGCCGCCCAACGCCAGCGATCCGACATCGCCCATAAAAACCTGCGCCGGATAGGTGTTAAACCACAAGAATCCTAATCCCGCGCCGACAATCGCCGTACAGACAATCACCAGCTCGCCCGCATGGCGTAAATACGGAATATGCAGATAATTGGCGAAGTTCATGTTCCCGGTCGCCCAGGCCACCAGCGCAAAGCCGGCGGCAACGAAAACAGTCGGCATGATCGCCAGACCATCAAGCCCGTCGGTCAGGTTTACGGCGTTACCCGTACCGACGATGACAAAGTAGGACAGCAGAATGTAAAACAGCCCCAATTGCGGCATAACATCTTTAAAGAACGGCACCACCAGTTGGGTCGCGGGCGTGTCTTTCCCGACGAGATAAAGCGCAAAGGCCACGCCGAGCGCGATAACCGACATCCAGAAATATTTCCAGCGCGCAATCAGCCCTTTGGTATCTTTCCGCACCACTTTGCGATAGTCATCGACAAAACCGATAATGCCGTAGCCGATCAATACCACCAGCACGCACCAGACGTACGGGTTAGACGGGTAAGCCCATAACAGAACGGAAATCACAATCGCCGTAAGGATCATGATGCCGCCCATCGTCGGCGTACCGCGTTTACTGAAGTGCGATTCCGGGCCATCGTTACGTACCACCTGGCCAAAAGAGAGTTTTTGCAGACGAGCGATCATACGCGGGCCCATCCATAAAGAGATGAACAGCGCGGTCAACAGGCTGACGATGGCGCGAAACGTCAGATAAGAAAAGACGTTAAAGCCGGAATAATATTTGACCAAATGCTCGGCCAGCCAAACTAACATGAACCTTTCTCCTGTAACGCATGAACCACATCTTCCATCGCGGCGCTGCGTGATCCTTTCACTAAAATAGTCATCATCGGTTGCTCCTGAAGCAGAGCGTGTAAACGCGCAATGAGCGCGGCTTTATCGGCAAAATGTTCGCCGACGCCGCTGGCGTGGCTGATAGCCTGACTGAGTTTTCCGGTGCTTAACACGCGATCAATACCCGCCGCTTTTGCGGCCTCGCCAACCTGGAGGTGGCACGCTTCGCTTTCTGCGCCCAGCTCGGCCATATCGCCTACCACCAGCACGCGGTAGCCGGGCATTTCAGAAAGGACCTGCACTGCGGCGGTCATCGAACCGACGTTGGCGTTATAAGCGTCATCCAGTACCAGTTGGTTTTCACTTAGCTGAATCGGGAACAGACGCCCGGGTACGGCTTTTAACGCCGCCAGCCCTGCTTTAATCGCCGTCAGCGTCGCCCCCACCGCCATTGATAAAGCAGCGGCCGCCAGCGCGTTGGCAATATTGTGCCGCCCCGGCAACGGCAGCAGCACATCAATGCTGCCCATCGGCGTTTGCAGGGTAAATTCGGTACCGTGTGACGTCACGTGGATATTAGCAGCGGTAAAGTCGCTGTTTGCCGCATTCGGCGAAAAGCGCCACACCTGACGATCGCCAATAATGCTTTGCCAGTTCAGCCAGTCATTATTATCGGCATTCATAATCGCGATACCGTTCTCAGGCAAACCGGTATAGATTTCGCCTTTCGCTTTCGCCACGCCGGCCAGCGAGCCGAAACCTTCCAGATGCGCCGCCGCCAGGTTATTGACCAGCGCCGCTTCCGGGCGCGTCAGGCTAACGGTCCAGGCGATTTCTCCCTGGTGATTAGCGCCTAACTCGATTACCGCATAGTCATAATCATGGTTTAAGCGCAGCAGCGTTATCGGCACGCCGATGTCGTTGTTAAAATTGCCTGCGGTATACAGAGTATTTCCGCACTGGCTAAGAATCGCGGCGGTCATCTCTTTGACCGAGGTTTTGCCGGACGAACCGGTTAACGCCACCACCCGCGCCGGTACCTGCATACGTACCCAGGCGGCCAGTTGGCCAAATGCCTGACGCGTGTCTTTTACAATCACCTGCGGAAGATCGATATCCAGAGGACGACTGACCAGCAGGGCGCCAGCGCCGTTCGCTTTTGCTTTATCAGCAAAATCATGCGCATCAAAGCGTTCCCCTTTCAGCGCCACGAACAGGCATCCCGGCGTCACTTTCCGTGTGTCGGTAATGACCGTATCGAGCGTGAGATCCGCCCCGCGGTGTTCGGCGCCAAGGACATCGGCAATTTTGCTGAGCGTTACGCTAATCATGCGATCACCCCCAGCAAACGCGCTGCGGTCACGCGGTCTGAATAATCAAGACGCTGCGTGCCGACAATCTGGTAATCCTCGTGCCCTTTACCTGCAATCAGCACGACGTCATTGTCTTTTGCCTGCATAATGGCATTGGTTACCGCCTCAGCGCGGCCTTCCATTACCCTGACCTGCCCGGCGTCCAGCATTCCGGCCAGAATATCGTTGATAATGGCGCGCGGCTCCTCGGTACGCGGGTTATCGTCAGTCACCACGACGATATCCGCGAATTCTTCGGCAATGGCCCCCATGAGTGGGCGCTTACCTTTGTCACGATCCCCGCCACAGCCAAAGACGCACCACAATTTTCCGGCGCAGTGCAGACGCGCCGCCTGCAACGCTTTTTCCAGCGCATCCGGCGTGTGCGCGTAATCCACCACCACCGTCGGTTTGCCTGGCGCAGTGAACACTTCCATACGCCCGCAAACCGGCTGCAAACGCGCGGCGGTTTTCAGCAAATCCGTTAACGGATAGCCCAGCGCCAGCAGCGTCGCCAATGCCAGCAGTAAGTTGCTGACGTTAAACGCGCCCATCAGGCGGCTTTCGATTTCGCCTTCACCCCAGCTTGAAGCAAAACGAATCGTCGCTCCGCGGTCGTGGTACTCCACCGCCTCCGCTTTCAGCCAACGACCGTGACAGTTAGGGTTGATATGCCCTTCCATTGAAACCGCGACCGCATCGGGTAGCGACGCCAGCCAGCGGCGTCCAACTTCATCATCGGCGTTGACGATTGCCTGACCGTGATGGTGGGTGGAATAAAGCATCCATTTTGCCGCCTCGTAATGCGCCATATCGCCATGATAGTCGAGATGGTCGCGGCTCAAATTAGTAAACACGGAGGCGGCAAATTTCAACGCCGCCACGCGATGCTGCACCAGGCCGTGAGAAGAGACTTCCATCGCGCCGAAGGTCGCGCCCTGCGCAACCAGACTGGCCAGCACATGCTGAACATCCACAGCGGAACCGGTTGTGTTCTCCGTCGGGATCACTTTACCCAACAGTCCGTTGCCTACCGTTCCCATCACTGCGCTGGTTTCGCCGAGCAACTGGCTCCACTGCGCCAGTAGTTGGGTGGTGGTGGTCTTGCCATTGGTGCCGGTCACCGCCACCAGACGCATGTTTTCAGATGGCTCATGGTAAAAGCGGCCCGCCAGCGCAGATAAACGCTCATTGAGCTGGCTGAGATAGACGACTGGTACGCCGTGCATTTCGCGAATCTCACCGTCGCTCGCCTCGTCTTTCGCCTCTGCAATAATGGCAGCTACGCCTTGCGCTATCGCCTGCGGGATATATCGACGCCCGTCCGCCTGATGACCCACCACTGCCACAAAGAGATCGCCCGCCGCAGCCACACGGCTGTCGAGCGTCATCTCTCGCAGTTCTCGCGCGGGTAGTCCAGCCACCCACGGAGCAAGAAGGTCGCGCAAATTACGATCTGCCACCTGTTCCCTCGCCTTGATTAATTACGAATTCATTTTTTTCGCCCGTTGCCAGCGCGTCCGGTTCGATGTTCATGGTGCGCAGAACGCCGCCCATGATGGCACCAAATACCGGCGCGGAAACGGCGCCGCCGTAGTATTTACCCGCCTGCGGATCGTTGATGACAACCACCAGCGCGAAGCGCGGCTGACTCGCAGGCGCGACGCCTGCGGTGTAAGCAATGTATTTGTTGATGTAGCGACCGTCCGGCCCCACTTTTTTCGCCGTACCGGTTTTAATCGCGATACGATAGCCTTTAATCGCTGCCTTCACGCCGCCGCCGCCCGGCAGCGCCACGCTTTCCATCATATGCACCACGGTGCGTACGGTGGATTCAGGGAAGATGCGTTCGCCGGGTACAGGCGGATCAACTTTGGTAATCGACAGCGGGCGATAAATGCCATAGCTGCCGATCGTTGCATAGACTCGCGCTAATTGTAACGGCGTTACCATTAGCCCGTAGCCGAAAGAGAAGGTGGCCCTCTCTATGTCGGACCACCGTTGTTTTTGAGGATATAAGCCACTGCGTTCTCCGACCAACCCCAAATTGGTCGCCTTTCCTAGCCCAAAACGTGAGTAAGTATCTACTAACGCTGAGGACGGCATCGCTAACGCCAGCTTGGATACACCGACGTTACTCGACTTCTGTAGAACCCCGGTCAGGGTTAATTCGCTGTAGCGCGCCACGTCTTTAATTTCGTGGCCGTTAATTCGGTATGGAACGGTATTCAACACCGTATTTTCGTTGACGATACCGCGCTGAAGCGCAGTCATCACCACCATCGGCTTAACCGTAGAACCCGGTTCAAACACGTCGGTGATGGTACGGTTACGCATCGCGTCTTTCGGCGTACCGGCAAGGTTGTTGGGGTTATAGGAAGGGCTATTCGCCATCGCCAGTACTTCACCGGTATTGACATCGACCAGCACCGCGCTACCGGATTCCGCCTTGTTAAACGCCACCGCGTTGTTCAGTTCGCGGTAAACCAGCGCCTGTAAGCGTTCATCAATGCTTAACGCCAGGTTGTGCGCTGCCTGACTGTCAGTGGAGGAGATATCCTCAATCACGCGACCATAGCGGTCTTTACGCACGATTCGCTCGCCAGGCTGACCGGTAAGCCACTTATCAAAGCTCTTTTCAACGCCTTCAATCCCCTGACTGTCGACGTTGGTAAAACCGATGAGGTGAGCGGTTACTTCTCCTGACGGGTAGTAGCGGCGGGATTCTTCACGCAAATGAATGCCCGGCAGTTTGAGTTTTTTGATGTAGTCCGCCATGTCAGGATTTACCTGGCGCGCCAGATAAATAAAACGCCCTTTCGGGTTGGCGTTGATACGGGCGGAGAGCTGATCGAGCGGAATATTGAGCGCAGTAGAAAGCGCTTTCCAGCGATCGCCAACGCTGATGCCGCCGGCGTCATGAACTTCTTTCGGGTCGGCCCAGATCGCCTTAACCGGTACGCTGACCGCCAGTGGACGCCCGGAACGGTCGGTAATCATACCGCGTGAGGTGGAGACTTCCTGAACACGCAGCGAACGCATATCGCCCTGACGCACCAGCATATCCGGGGCGATAATCTGTAGCCACGCCGCGCGTCCAAGTAAAAAAACCAGCGCCAGTAAAATACAGCCGCACAGCAACGCAAAACGCCAACTGATGAAGTTGGTCTGTTCTTCCTGGCGCTTCGATTTTTGCGTTTTTGCCGCTGCTTTCATGCGTCGCGTTTATCCTTATTTTTGCACTACGATATTTTCTTGGGACGGATCAACATGCTGCATTTGCAGCTTTTCCGTTGCGATCCGCTCCACCCGGCTGTGATCGCCGAGCGCATTTTCTTCAAGGATCAGGTTGCGCCATTCAATGTCCAATGCATCGCGCTCCAGAACCAATTGTTCACGCTGCGCGGTGAGTAAACGAGTATGGTGCGCCGTCGTGACCACCGTCACCGCCGTTAAAATGATGCAAATGAACAAGCAGAGTGGCAGCTTCCCGAACCGCAAAAGATCGTCACCGATCACGCCAGGCAAGGCATGGCGCTCGTTGCTTCCTATCGATCCCTTCACTTTGCTTAGGGCTTCTGTCACTCTGCTGATCATGCGTTCGTCCTCTCTGCGATACGCAGAACTGAACTACGGGCCCGAGGATTTTCAGCTACCTCTTTTTCACCCGGCATCAACTTGCCTAACGCTCGTAACTCACGACCGCCCAGTTTTTTGAGCTGCGCTTCCGTCATCGGTAATCCCGCCGGTACCTGCGGACCGCGGCTTTGCTCACGCATAAAGCGTTTCACAATACGGTCTTCCAGCGAGTGGAAACTGATGATTGAAAGCCGCCCGCCTGGGGCCAGTACGCTGAGCGAGCTTTTTAGCGCCTGCTCTATCTCCTCCAGTTCACTGTTTACCCAGATGCGCACCGCCTGGAAGGTACGGGTCGCGGGATGTTTGAATTTGTCTTTTACCGGGGTCGCCGCCGCAACCACTTCCGCCAGCTCTTTGGTGCGGGTCATCGGCTGTTCGCGATTGCGCTCAACAATGGCGCGAGCAATACGTTTGGCAAAACGCTCCTCGCCGAATGTTTTCAGCACCCAAGCGATATCCGCTTCCTCCGCCGTTTGTAACCACTCGGCGGCAGACTGGCCGCGCGTCGGGTCCATTCGCATATCCAGCGGACCGTCGCGCATAAATGAAAAACCGCGCTCCGCATCGTCAAGCTGCGGAGAAGAGACGCCAAGATCGAGAAGGATCCCGTCAATCTTGCCGGTAAGCTCGCGCTCGGCTACATAATCAGCCAGCGCGGAAAAAGGTCCATGAATGATGGAGAAGCGAGGATCATTAATGGTCTGCGCAACGGCGATCGCCTGCGGATCGCGATCGATCGCCAGCAAGCGCCCCTCTTCGCCCAGTTGCGAGAGGATCAGGCGCGAGTGGCCGCCGCGACCAAATGTGCCATCAATATAGATACCATCCGGACGAATATTCAGCCCATTAACGGCTTCATCCAACAGTACCGTAGTGTGTTTAAAATTTTCCATCATCTTATAGAGACAAGTCCTGCAGCCGCTCCGATAACGTTTCGGTAGCTGACTGTTCAGCGTCGATATCTTCCTTGACCTGTTGATACCAGGTCGTTTCATCCCACAGCTCAAATTTGTTGAACTGTCCAACCAGCATCACTTCTTTCGTCAGTCCGGCATGTTGCCGCAGAACTGGCGCGATCAGTAATCGACCTGCACCATCCATCTGACATTCGCTGGCATGGCCCAACAGTAAACGCTGTACGCGACGTTCTACCGGGTTCATGCTCGACAGACGAGATAACTTTTGCTCAATAATTTCCCATTCAGGCAGGGGGTAAAGCAGCAGGCATGGGTGATGGATGTCAATGGTACATACCATTTGACCGGTAGCGCTCTCGATCAGTTGCTCCCGATAACGGGTCGGCACGGTCAGGCGCCCTTTACTGTCGAGATTGACTAACGTTGCCCCCCGGAACATGCCAGTCTCACCCCTTCTTACCACTTTATCCCACAAATTCCCACTCGAAGGAGTTTACGGAGCGGAGGAAAAGCTTGTCAAGCAAGTCACAACGCTTACCTAAGTAAAAAAGCCAATGTTTACGGCGAATATCTGCGTTGATTAATTTCCACCCAGCGTGCAAGTCAAATTAACGTTATGAATATTTGTAAGAAAAAAACCAAAGACCCACCGCCGTTTAAAACGGACTCAATATAATCCGAGAAAAATATAAAGTGTCAGTTTGCGACGCGAGCGGCATTTTAGGACATATTGCACCGTGTTAACAGTGCCTGTTTAACGTGTGCGGCGCCTGCTATACCAGCGCCTACGAGCGACTGTCGCGCCAAAGACAAAAAGTGGCTGTTAATTCGACGATTTCTTGCCTGCTTGTAACAAAACAAGACAAAGGAAAAGACTCGTTACGTCTTAATTAGTGGAATATGGACGATTTCGGACAAAAGAAAGGTAATAAAAAAGAATTTTCGGATAATTTTAAGGAATAATCTTAATTATTTGAGGGATATTTTTACTGATACGCATTTGTTTGACGGCGGCAGAAGAGAGAGTCTTTTACCGCCGGTCCTTTAGCTACGGCTCAGAATGCCGCGACGATACAGGTTTCGCCGAATACGCGTTAAGCCGGGTTTCGGTTTACGCGGTTCATCAAGACTTGCCAGCACAATCTCCAGCACGCGTTCCGCGACATCACGATGACGCTGCGCCACCGCCAGTACCGGGCATTGCAGAAAATCCAGCAGCTCATGATCGCCAAAGGTCGCAATCGCCAAATCCGAAGGCAGTTTTCCATCGCGCCGCAGCGTAACGTCCATCACGCCCTGTAATAGCGCGAATGATGTCGTAAAGAGCGCCTGCGGCATAGGATGCGTTTCCAGCCATTTCTCAAACAGCTGCGCGGCGGCTTCGCGCTCATAGCTGTTGGCATATAAGAAATTCACCTCCCGCGGATCGTCTTTCCATGCGGTGCGGAACCCCTGCTCGCGCAGGAAACTGACGGACAACTCCGGCAGCGCGCCCAAATAAAGCACCGTTTCCGCCGGGAATTTACGCAGCTCTTCCGCCAGCATCTCGGCATCATCCTGATCGGCGCCGACCACGCTGGTGAAATGTTCGCGATCCAGCGCGCGGTCGAGCGCGACGATGGGGAACGGATCGTTGGCCCAGCGTTGATAGAAGGGATGCTCCGGCGGTAACGAAGTTGAAACAATGATTGCATCCACCTGGCGTTGCAAAAGGTGCTCAATGCAGCGCATTTCGTTATCCGGCTGATCTTCAGAACAGGCGATCAGCAGTTGGTAGCCACGCTGGCGTGCCTGGCGCTCAAGATAGTTTGCGATACGGGTGTAGCTCGTGTTTTCAAGGTCCGGGATCACCAGACCAATGGAACGTGTGCGTCCAGCACGCAGCCCGGCAGCCACAGCGTTAGGATGGTAATTGTGCTCACGCACTACCGCCATGACTTTTTCTACGGTTTTGTCGCTCACGCGGTATTGCTTTGCTTTACCGTTTATAACGTAGCTTGCAGTTGTGCGCGAGACACCGGCCAGCCGAGCGATTTCATCCAGTTTCACAATTGCCCCTTGTGTAAATTGTACAAACCATAACCTTTATGTCGGCATGGGTTAAAATCGTTAACATCTAAGCGCAGTTTGATCACTCCGGCAACCGCTTTTATTCCGGGTTACCACGGATTTCGCAAAAAAAAAGCCCAACCGGTGATATTGGGTTGGGCGATAATTCCTGTTGGCTGATATCCGGCAAACCTGCCTGATGGCGCTACGCTTATCGGACCTGGGCCAGATATCAGCCTGTAGACCGGATAAAACGCAACCGCGTCGTCATCCGGCGAATCTGCTCAGCGCATAATCTTATCGCCGCGCGAAAGCCCGACGACGCCTGAACGCGCCACTTCAACAATTTTCGCCACGTCGCGCAGCGAGGCCAGAAAAGCATCCAGTTTATCGCTGGTGCCCGCCAGTTGAACGGTATACAGCGTTGGCGTAACGTCAATAATCTGACCACGGAAAATTTCCGTATTACGCTTCACCTCTTCCCGTCCGTAGCCGCTGGCCTGGATTTTCACCAGCATGATTTCCCGCTCAACGTGCGCTCCCTGTCCCAGCTCGCTGACGCGCAGCACATCAACCAGCTTGTGCAGTTGCTTTTCAATTTGCTCAAGCACTTTTTCATCGCCTACCGTCTGGATAGTCATGCGCGACAACGTCGGATCGTCTGTCGGCGCGACGGTCAGGCTTTCAATATTATATCCGCGTTGCGAAAAGAGGCCGATAACCCGCGATAACGCCCCAGATTCGTTTTCCAGTAATACCGATAAAATCCGGCGCATCATCAGGTCCTCTCCGTTTTGCTTAACCACATTTCGTCCATCCCGCCCCCGCGAATCTGCATTGGATAGACATGCTCGCTGCCATCAACGGTGACATCGACGAACACCAGTCGGTTATTACGCACATGCTCAAGGGCTTCGCTGAGTTTACTTTCCAGCTCATCCGGACGGTTAATCTGCAGCCCGACATGGCCATATGCTTCCGCCAGGCGCACAAAATCCGGTAACGACTGCATATAAGACTGAGAATGGCGACCGGAATAGATCATATCCTGCCACTGTTTCACCATCCCCAGATAACGGTTGTTCAGGTTCAGAACCAGTACCGGCAGTTCATACTGTAAGGCTGTCGACAGCTCCTGAATGTTCATCTGTATGCTGCCATCGCCGGTCACGCAGACCACCATTTCTTTCGGCAGGGCCATTTTAACGCCCAGCGCAGCCGGTAGGCCAAAACCCATCGTGCCGAGCCCGCCGGAATTAATCCAGCGACGTGGTTTATCGAACGGGTAATAGAGGGCGGCAAACATCTGGTGTTGTCCTACATCGGACGTCACGTAAGCGTCGCCCTTCGTCAGACGCCAGAGGGTTTCAATCACCGCCTGGGGTTTAATACTTTCGCTTTCCGCGTCATATTTCAGGCACTGACGGGCGCGCCAGATCTCTATCTGCTGCCACCAGTCGCGAATATCATCCTGCGGCTGAGACGGCGCATCCTGCGCCAGTAGCTCCAGCATTTGTTCCAGTACCAGGCGGGCATCGCCAACCACCGGGATATCAGCGTTAACCGTTTTGGATATGGACGTCGGGTCAATGTCGATGTGTAATACCGTCGCGTTCGGACAATATTTAGCGAGATTATTCGTCGTGCGGTCGTCAAATCGTACGCCAACAGCGAAAATCACGTCGGCGTTATGCATGGTCATATTGGCTTCATAAGTGCCATGCATTCCCAGCATTCCTAACGACTGGCGATGAGTAGCAGGAAACGCGCCCAGTCCCATTAATGAAGAGACCACCGGCAGGTTAAAGGTTTCAATGATGTGGCGCAGCGGCGCATAGCAGGCCGCGCTTATCGCCCCTCCCCCAACATAGACCACCGGTTTTTTTGCCGACGCCAGCGTTTGCAAGGCACGCTTAATTTGTCCTTTATGTCCTGATGTTGTGGGATTGTAAGAGCGCATACTGACCGTTTCCGGCCAGACATACGGCATTTTTTTCGCCGGATTCAAAATATCTTTCGGCAGATCCACGACCACCGGCCCAGGACGTCCGCTTGCCGCCAGCCAGAAGGCCTTTTTAAGCACCTGGGGAATATCTTCCGTCTGTTTGACCAGGAAGCTATGTTTAACCACCGGTCGGGAAATCCCCACCATGTCGCACTCCTGAAAGGCATCATAGCCAATCAATGAGGTGGCGACCTGGCCGGAAAGAATCACCAGCGGAATGGAATCCATATAGGCCGTAGCAATCCCGGTAATCGCATTGGTCGCTCCCGGTCCGGAAGTCACCAGCACCACGCCAACGTCGCCAGTGGCTCGCGCCAGGCCATCCGCCATATGCACCGCGGCCTGCTCATGACGCACCAGCACATGATCGATCCCTCCAACGGTATGTAGCGCATCATAAATATCAAGCACTGCGCCTCCAGGATAGCCGAACACCTGCTTTACGCCTTGATCGATAAGCGATCGGACGACCATCTCGGCTCCAGACAACATCTCCACGGCTTGCCTCCACTTTATACCTGTCATCACGGTTTGACGGACACCTTAACCGCTCGCTATCACGCCTGGCAATTGGGTGGAATGACGTAAAGATGGGGAAGGTTAGAATAATCAGGAGGCAAGAAGAGAAGAAATGGAGAAATACTCCGTCTGAATCACACCAGGTAATAAATAATCGCTTATAAATGCAGACTTACAGCAATTCATCTATTTTTCACAGCGACGAAAAGAATCGCTCACCGTTAATTCAGCATAAAATTTTTGATATACGCAAAAAAGCAGAATAAACCAGAATTTGTTTCTGATTTATTCTGCCCGGTTTTATCGCTTACAAACAGAAACTAATAAATCTTCCATCCATTGATGCCCTTTATCACGCCCAGCCGCTTCATGCCAGGAAAGGTAGCATGTCCGGCTATTCAGTTTTAAAGGCAACGGCAATATTTGCAGATCCAGCGACTCCGCAAACTCTTCCGCCAGCCAGCGCGGGGCAATAGCGACCAAATGCGTCTGCGAAACCACGTTCAGAACGCTGATAAGCGCCATGCCCTGATAAGCCACGCTCGACTGTTTATCCGGCGTGTCATACCACGGTTGACTAAATGACGCATAACGATCGAGAGAAACAACCGCATGTTGTTCATTATAAACATCGCCTTCCAGTAGCGGGCCGCTAATACGCGGGTGTTTTCGGCTGGCGACTAAAACCATTTCATCTTTAAATAGCGGTACGCTGGTAAACTCAGGACGACGGAATTCTTCATAACTAATAACGAATTCGGTTTCCTGATAGCGTAACTGATGCTCAGTATTCTGATTCAACGACGCTTTAAAAACGACATGAATATTTGGCGCAATTTTTTCTACACGATTATAAATCTGTGACGTCAGGATATTATCCAGCGGACTGCACACGCAAAGATTGAATACACGTTCGCTGCTGGTCGGCTCAAACCCCGATCCCGGCAATTCATTTTGCACCAATTGCAACGCCTGACGGACTGAACCAAATAACTGAAATGCACGGGCAGTCGGCTGAATTCCTCGTCCATATCGAACAAAAAGTTCGTCATTAAACATAACCTTCAGACGCGCTACGGCGTTACTGACCGCAGGCTGCGACATTCCCAGCGTGTGGGCGGCGCGCGTAATATTCTGCTCTTGCATTACCGCATCGAACACGGTCAATAGGTTCAAATCAACCATGCGAAGCTGTGGTTTGCCCATATCTAAAAGATGCGGCTTTTCGGTTTTGACCTCTGGCATATTTAACTCCACTGTCACGCTTAACTCCCTTTTTCTGGCTGAAGGCAGAAATAATTCCTGAAAATATGATTTACCATGCATATAAAATAAGAAAAAGGGAAAGCGTTAAAATTCGGAAAACATAAAGACGCTGACAGAGACAAATAGAATGCCAGCGCAAGCGTAATGTGTCCTGAGTCACACCATTGCGATTCATAATGTTTAAATTACGCAAGCAATATAACCATAACTATGGCGAATACACAATCATACACCAAGTGAATGATCATTTAAGTTTCAATTAAATGTTTATATTATTAATAGCTAAAAAGTTAACATTAATTTATCAATAACTTTATCCTTATCCATTAAGTAAACAAGGTTATTTGTTAAAATATAAAACAAATCAAAAAGATAAACCAAACCTTTAGCATACCTTTAACAGTCCATTCCCCTAACCAATTTGCAAACAAAAATGCCTAAATATTTCAAACAATGAAAAGTATGAATGTCCACTCGTTCTTTTATCCTTTATTGGACGCGCAGCCCAGCACAATTAGCTAAAGTACGTATCCGGATATCGTCAACAAAATGCAATGGCGACAGAAAATAGAGTTGACATTAAACGGCATATCCAGTACCACTAAAAGCATAACGCATTCGCTGGAGCTGAATTAATGTCACATATCGTTCGTTTCACTGGGCTACTACTACTCAACGCATTTATTGTGCGCGGTAGACCGGTGGGCGGCATTCAACATTAAGTCAGCTCGAAGTCAAACAAAACCCGCGCCGTTGCGCGGGTTTTTTTATGCCTGACGCAAGGCGCCCCTGGAGACAAGGACCACATCATGAGCCAGCAAGTCATTATTTTTGATACGACCTTACGCGACGGCGAACAAGCGTTACAGGCCAGCCTGAGCGCGAAAGAGAAGCTGCAGATTGCCCTGGCCCTTGAGCGCATGGGTGTTGATGTCATGGAAGTGGGCTTCCCGGTCTCTTCTCCGGGTGATTTTGAATCCGTCCAAACCATCGCCCGCACCATTAAAAACAGCCGCGTTTGCGCCCTGGCGCGTTGTGTAGAAAAAGACATCGACGTCGCGGCACAGGCGCTGAAGGTCGCCGACGCGTTTCGCATCCATACTTTTATCGCCACCTCGCCAATGCACATCGCCACCAAACTGCGCAGCACGCTGGATGAGGTCATCGAACGCGCGGTATACATGGTTAAGCGGGCGCGTAATTACACTGATGACGTAGAGTTCTCCTGCGAAGATGCTGGCCGGACGCCTGTTGACGATCTGGCGCGCGTGGTGGAAGCCGCTATAAACGCCGGCGCGAGAACCATTAATATTCCCGATACCGTGGGCTATACCATGCCGTTTGAGTTTGCGGGAATCATTTCCGGCCTGTATGAACGTGTCCCCAATATCGACAAAGCCATCATCTCCGTTCATACCCACGACGATTTAGGGATAGCGGTAGGCAACTCGCTGGCGGCAGTACATGCGGGCGCGCGTCAGGTTGAAGGCGCGATGAACGGTATCGGAGAACGTGCCGGTAACTGCGCACTGGAAGAAGTGATCATGGCGATTAAAGTGCGCAAAGACATCATGAACGTACACACCAACATCAATCACCACGAAATCTGGCGCACCAGCCAGACCGTCAGCCAGATCTGTAACATGCCGATCCCGGCCAACAAAGCGATTGTCGGCAGCGGCGCTTTCGCCCACTCTTCCGGCATCCACCAGGATGGCGTCCTCAAGAACCGCGAAAACTATGAAATCATGACGCCAGAGTCCATCGGTCTGAACCAGATACAGCTGAACCTGACCTCCCGCTCTGGCCGTGCCGCCGTGAAACATCGCATGGAAGAGATGGGTTACAAGGACACAGACTACAACATGGATCACCTGTACGACGCGTTCCTGAAGCTGGCGGACAAAAAAGGCCAGGTGTTCGACTATGACCTGGAAGCGCTGGCGTTTATTAATAAACAGCAAGAAGAACCAGAGCATTTCCGTCTGGATTACTTCATCGTGCAGTCCGGCTCCAGCGATATCGCCACCGCTTCCGTGAAGCTGGCCTGTGGTGAAGAGATCAAGGCCGAAGCGGCGAACGGCAACGGCCCGGTCGACGCCATCTATCAGGCGATTAACCGCATCACTGGCTACGACGTTGAGTTGGTTAAATACGACCTGAACGCCAAAGGCCAGGGCAAAGACGCGCTGGGTCAGGTCGATATCGTCGTGAACCATCATGGTCGCCGCTTCCACGGCGTCGGGCTGGCGACGGATATCGTCGAATCCTCCGCCAAAGCGATGGTGCACGTACTGAACAATATCTGGCGCGCCGCCGAAGTTGAAAAAGAATTGCAACGCAAAGCTCAAAATAAAGAGAACAACAAGGAAACCGTGTAATGTCGAAGAACTATCATATTGCCGTACTGCCGGGCGACGGTATCGGCCCGGAAGTCATGGCGCAAGCCCTGAAAGTTATGGATGCGGTACGCAGCCGTTTTGATATGCGTATAACCACCAGCCACTATGACGTCGGCGGTATTGCTATCGACAATCATGGTCATCCACTGCCGAAAGCCACCGTTGAAGGGTGCGAGCAGGCGGATGCCATTCTGTTTGGCTCCGTCGGCGGCCCGAAATGGGAAAATTTGCCCCCGGAAAGCCAGCCAGAGCGCGGCGCCCTGCTGCCGCTGCGCAAACATTTCAAATTATTCAGTAACCTGCGTCCGGCGAAACTGTATCAGGGGCTGGAAGCATTTTGCCCGTTGCGCGCCGATATCGCCGCTAACGGTTTCGATATCCTGTGCGTGCGCGAGCTGACCGGCGGGATCTATTTCGGACAACCAAAAGGCCGTGAAGGCAGCGGTCAGTACGAAAAAGCCTTTGATACCGAAGTTTATCACCGCTTTGAGATCGAGCGCATTGCCCGTATCGCCTTTGAATCGGCGCGTAAACGCCGCCGTAAAGTCACCTCTATTGATAAAGCCAACGTACTGCAAAGCTCTATCCTGTGGCGTGAGATCGTCAATGATGTCGCGAAAACGTATCCCGATGTGGAACTCGCGCACATGTATATCGATAACGCCACCATGCAGTTGATTAAAGACCCGTCGCAGTTTGACGTACTGCTGTGCTCTAACCTGTTCGGCGACATTCTGTCCGACGAATGCGCGATGATCACCGGCTCAATGGGGATGTTGCCCTCCGCCAGCCTGAACGAGCAAGGGTTTGGCCTGTATGAACCGGCTGGCGGCTCCGCGCCGGATATCGCCGGGAAAAATATCGCCAATCCAATTGCGCAGATCCTGTCGCTGGCGCTGCTGCTGCGCTACAGCCTGGATGCCAACGATGCGGCAACGGCCATTGAACAGGCGATCAATCGCGCATTAGAAGAGGGCGTTCGCACCGGCGATTTAGCCAGGGGCGCTGCCGCAGTCAGTACCGATGAGATGGGCGATATTATCGCCCGCTATGTCGCAGAAGGGGTGTAATCATGGCCAAAACGTTATACGAAAAATTATTTGATGCCCACGTGGTCTTTGAGGCGCCAAACGAAACGCCGCTGCTGTACATCGACCGCCACCTGGTGCATGAAGTCACCTCTCCGCAGGCGTTTGACGGTCTGCGCGCGCACCATCGTCCGGTACGTCAGCCAGGGAAAACCTTCGCCACGATGGATCACAACGTCTCGACGCAGACTAAAGACATTAATGCTTCCGGTGAAATGGCGCGTATCCAGATGCAGGAGCTGATTAAAAACTGTAACGAGTTCGGCGTCGAGCTGTATGACCTGAATCACCCGTATCAGGGCATCGTCCATGTGATGGGGCCGGAACAGGGCGTCACCCTGCCGGGCATGACCATCGTCTGCGGCGACTCCCACACCGCCACCCACGGCGCGTTTGGCGCGCTGGCCTTCGGCATCGGCACTTCTGAGGTAGAACATGTACTGGCGACGCAAACCCTGAAACAGGGGCGCGCTAAAACCATGAAGATTGAAGTCACGGGCAACGCCGCGCCGGGCATTACCGCCAAAGACATCGTGCTGGCGATCATCGGTAAAACCGGCAGCGCCGGCGGCACCGGGCACGTGGTTGAATTTTGCGGCGACGCTATCCGCGCGCTGAGTATGGAAGGCCGCATGACGCTGTGCAATATGGCGATTGAGATGGGCGCCAAAGCCGGTCTGGTCGCCCCGGATGAAACCACTTTCAACTACGTAAAAGGGCGTTTGCACGCGCCGAAGGGCCGCGATTTTGACGAAGCCGTCGAGTACTGGAAAACGCTGAAAACCGATGACGGCGCGACCTTTGATACTGTCGTCACCCTGCGAGCAGAAGAGATCGCGCCGCAGGTGACCTGGGGCACTAATCCGGGCCAGGTCATTTCCGTCACCGACATCATCCCCGATCCCGCCTCTTTTAGCGATCCGGTTGAGCGCGCCAGCGCCGAAAAAGCGCTGGCTTATATGGGCTTACAGCCGGGCGTACCGTTAACGGACGTTGCTATCGATAAAGTCTTTATCGGCTCTTGTACCAATTCGCGCATTGAAGATTTGCGCGCGGCGGCGGAAGTAGCCAAAGGGCGCAAAGTGGCGCCGGGCGTGCAGGCTCTGGTGGTACCGGGTTCAGGTCCGGTGAAAGCGCAGGCGGAAGCGGAGGGTCTGGACAAGATCTTTATCGAAGCAGGATTTGAATGGCGCTTACCGGGCTGTTCCATGTGCCTGGCCATGAATAATGACCGCCTGAACCCGGGCGAGCGCTGCGCATCCACCAGCAACCGTAACTTTGAAGGCCGTCAGGGCCGCGGGGGTCGCACGCATTTAGTCAGCCCGGCGATGGCCGCCGCTGCCGCCGTTACCGGCCACTTCGCCGACATTCGCAGCATCAAATAAGGAAACTACCATGGCAGAGAAATTTACCCAGCATACCGGCCTGGTTGTCCCACTGGATGCCGCCAACGTCGATACCGATGCAATTATCCCTAAACAGTTTTTGCAGAAGGTTACGCGCACCGGTTTTGGCGCCCATCTGTTTAACGACTGGCGCTTCCTGGACGAAAAGGGTCAACAGCCAAATCCGGAATTCGTGTTGAACTTTCCGGAATATCAAGGCGCGTCGATACTGTTGGCGCGGGAAAACTTTGGCTGCGGCTCGTCACGCGAACACGCGCCGTGGGCGCTGACCGATTACGGCTTTAAAGTGGTGATCGCGCCAAGCTTCGCCGACATTTTCTACGGCAACAGTTTCAATAACCAACTGCTGCCGGTAACCCTGAGCGACGCACAGGTCGATGAGCTGTTTGCTCTGGTGAAAGCCAATCCGGGGATTCATTTTGAAGTGGATCTGGAAGCACAGGTGGTGAAAGCAGGCGATAAGACCTACAGCTTTAAAATCGACGACTTCCGCCGCCACTGCATGTTGAACGGTCTGGACAGCATCGGGCTGACGCTGCAGCACGAAGACGCGATTGCCGCCTACGAAAATAAACAACCGGCATTTATGCGGTAACCTTTCACGCCTTACCGGGCCTACAGGTTATGCAATATCACCAGGTTGCCACTATATCCTGTAGGCCTGATAAGCGTAGCGCCATCAAGCGCCGGGTTACTCATCAGTCGCTCATGCCGGGGATATTCCGGCATTTTTTATACGTCTTTTACTCGCCCGCTCACCACCTGCGTGACCACAGAAACCGCCGCATAAATCCCGTTGAGACGCCGTCCCATCGTCGTCATCCAGAAACAGCCGAAATAAAAAAAGCCAGCAGATATTATCTGCTGGCGGGTGATTTTAGGCTATCGCCTACACCAATACTCAGTCACACATGATGTCTGCAATTGGCTTCAATCGGTCGCCTCCCACTGCATCAGTTCCGCGAGCATTTTTAAGCGCTGCGGCGCGCTCAGGCAAGCCAGCCAGGACGTTTTTTCCGTCGCGGCAAAATATCTCAACCAGAACTGGCGCATAGTGACCTCTTCCTCTTGCTTCATCGAAAGATATTATTGGCCTAATATAGGGATAATAAAATTGCTGAGTTTTTCATCGGAGTTCCCCTTTTATGCCCTCAGGTCGCCTGCAACAACAATTTATCCGTCTCTGGCAATGTTGTGACGGTAAAACGCAAGACACCACGCTTAATGAGCTGGCGGATCTGCTGAACTGTTCGCGTCGCCATATGCGTACGCTGCTAAATACGATGCAGGCGCGCGGTTGGCTAACATGGGAGGCCGAGGTTGGACGCGGAAAGCGTTCGCGTCTGACGTTCCTGTATACCGGACTGGCGCTGCAACAGCAGCGGGCGGAAGACCTGCTGGAACAAGATCGAATCGATCAACTGGTACAACTGGTCGGCGATAAAAGCGCTGTCAGGCAAATGCTGATTTCCCATCTGGGACGCAGCTTCCGCCAGGGGCGGCATATTCTGCGGGTTCTTTACTATCGTCCGATGCACAATCTCCTGCCGGGAACCGCATTACGTCGCTCGGAAACCCATATTGCCCGGCAAATTTTCAGTTCGCTCACGCGGGTAAATGAGGAAAACGGGGAACTGGAAGCGGACATTGCGCACCACTGGCAGCAAATTTCCCCTTTACTGTGGCGCTTCTACCTGCGCCCTGGCATTCATTTTCATCATGGCCGCGAGCTGGAGATGGAAGATGTCATCGCCTCGCTGACGCGTATCAATACGCTTCCGCTTTACTCGCACATCACAAAGATAGACTCCCCTACCGCGTGGACGCTGGATATTCATCTTTCCCAGCCGGATCGCTGGTTGCCGTGGCTGCTGGGCCAGGTCCCGGCGATGATTTTGCCGCGGGAGTGGGAAACGCTGGCTAATTTCGCCAGCCACCCTATCGGCACCGGGCCTTATGCCGTGCGGCGTAATACGCCAAACCAGCTCAAGATACTCGCCTTTGATGATTACTTCGGCTACCGGGCGTTGATAGACGAAGTGAACGTCTGGGTACTGCCGGATATCAGTGAAGAACCGGCCTGCGGCTTGATGCTGGAAGGGCCGATACAAGGCGGTGAAAAAGCGATAGAAAGCCGACTGGAAGAGGGGTGCTATTACCTACTATTCGACGCCAGAACGCCGCGCGGCGCACATCCGCAGGTCAGAGAATGGGTAAGCCACGTCCTCTCCCCCACCAATTTACTCTATCATGCCGATGAACCGCTACAGCAGCTCTGGTTCCCGGCCTATGGGCTTTTGCCGCGCTGGCATCACGCCCGTCCAGGCCCGGGCGAAAAACCCGCCGGGCTGGAAACCCTCACGCTGACCTTCTATCGCGAACACATTGAGCACCGGGTTATCGCCCGTATCATGAGCGCGCTTCTGGCTGAACATCAGGTGCATCTGCATATTCAGGAGATCGACTACGATCAATGGCACGCCGGCGAGATCGAAAGCGATATCTGGCTCAATAGCGCTAACTTTACGCTGCCGCTGGATTTCTCGCTGTTCGCGCACCTGTGCGAAGTACCGCTCTTGCAGAACTGCATTCCGCGCGACTGGCAGGGCGACGCCGCGCAGTGGCGCGCTGGCGAGATGAACCTGGCGAACTGGTGCCAGCAACTGCTGGCCAACAAAGCGATTGTGCCGTTGATCCACCACTGGCTGATTATCCAGGGACAGCGCAGTATGCGCGGGCTGCGCATGAATACCCTCGGCTGGTTTGATTTTAAATCGGCGTGGTTTGCGCCGCCAGATCCTTAACGCCAGCTCTTGATTGCTGCCCGGCAACAAAATCACTACACTAACGCCGAACTCAACGGGGTGCCGCGCTCATGCGCGCGCTGAGAAAATACCCGTCGAACCTGATCCGGATAATGCCGGCGAAGGGATTTGAGGCTACCTCTCAAGTCCTTTGCCACTCTTTAACTGAGGTGCAAAGTGTTAAAAAAACATCTTCCACTTTTACTCCTGTGCGCGGCGCCTGCTTTCGCCAAACCCGTTCTCACCGTCTATACCTACGACTCGTTCGCCGCCGACTGGGGGCCAGGCCCGGCGGTGAAAAAAGCGTTTGAAGCCGATTGCAACTGCGAGCTGAAACTGGTGGCGCTGGAGGATGGCGTTTCACTGCTCAACCGCCTGCGGATGGAGGGGAAGAACAGCAAAGCCGATGTGGTGTTGGGGCTGGACAATAATCTGCTGGAAGCGGCCACGCAAACTAAACTTTTTGCCAAAAGCGGCGTGGCGAATGAAGCGGTCAAGGTGCCCGGCGGCTGGAAAAACGACACATTTGTGCCGTTCGATTACGGCTATTTCGCCTTTGTCTACGATAAAAGCAAGCTGAAAAATCCGCCGAAAAGCCTGAAAGAACTGGTCGAGAGCGATCAAAAATGGCGGGTGATTTATCAGGACCCGCGTACCAGTACGCCAGGGCTGGGGCTGTTACTGTGGATGCGCAAAGTCTATGGCGATAACGCGCCGCAGGCCTGGCAAAAACTGGCGGCCAAAACGGTGACGGTGACGAAAGGCTGGAGCGAGGCCTACGGTTTATTTCTGAAAGGTGAAAGCGATTTGGTGCTCAGTTACACCACCTCTCCGGCGTATCACATTATTGAAGAGAAGAAGGACAATTACGCCGCCGCGAACTTCAGCGAAGGCCATTACTTACAGGTAGAAGTCGCGGCGCGTACCGTCGCCAGTAAGCAGCCGGAACTGGCGGAGAAATTCCTCAAATTTATGGTTTCTCCGGCGTTTCAGAACGCCATACCCACCGGCAACTGGATGTACCCGGTAGCGGACGTCTCCCTACCCGCAGGGTTTGAATCATTGGCCAAACCCGCCACAACGCTGGAATTCACGCCGCAACAAGTGGCAGCACAACGCCAGGCATGGATTAGCGAATGGCAACGCGCCGTCAGCCGTTAATTCCCGGCTGGCTGATTCCGGGGCTGTGCGCCGCCGCGCTGATGATAACCGTCTCGCTGGCGGCCTTTCTGGCGCTTTGGCTGAACGCGCCGTCGGGCGCGTGGTCGACAATCTGGCGGGATAGCTACCTGTGGCATGTGGTGCGCTTCTCATTCTGGCAGGCGTTGCTGTCCGCAGTGCTGTCTGTGGTCCCGGCGGTTTTTCTCGCCCGCGCGCTTTATCGACGCCGTTTTCCTGGACGTCTGGCGCTGCTGCGTCTGTGCGCCATGACGCTGATTCTGCCGGTACTGGTTGCCGTGTTCGGTATTCTTAGCGTGTATGGCCGTCAGGGCTGGCTGGCCTCGCTGTGGCAGATGCTGGGGCTTCAGTGGACATTCTCCCCCTACGGCTTGCAGGGCATTTTACTGGCGCACGTCTTTTTTAACCTGCCAATGGCGAGCCGTTTGTTGCTGCAATCTTTGGAAAGCATTCCCGGCGAGCAGCGCCAGCTCGCCGCCCAGCTCGGTATGCGCGGCTGGCATTTTTTCCGTTTTGTCGAATGGCCGTGGCTGCGCCGCCAAATTCCGCCCGTCGCGGCGCTGATTTTTATGCTCTGCTTCGCCAGTTTCGCAACGGTCCTGTCGCTCGGCGGCGGCCCGCAGGCCACCACTATCGAACTGGCTATCTTTCAGGCGCTCAGTTATGACTACGATCCCGCCCGCGCGGCGATGCTGGCATTAATCCAGATGGTCTGCTGCCTGGCGCTGGTACTGCTAAGCCAACGGTTGAGCAAAGCGATTGCGCCGGGGATGACGCTGACGCAGGGCTGGCGCGATCCTGACGATCGTCTCCACAGCCGTCTGACGGACGCCTTATTAATCGTGCTGGCGCTGCTGCTGCTGCTTCCGCCGCTGGTCGCCGTGGTGGTCGATGGCGTCAACCGCAGCCTGCCGGAGGTGCTGGCGCAACCCATTCTGTGGCAGGCTGTCTGGACATCGCTACGCATTGCGCTGGCGGCGGGCGTTCTGTGTGTGGTGCTGACCATGATGCTGCTGTGGAGTAGCCGCGAGCTACGCCAACGCCAGCAACTATTCGCCGGACAAACGCTGGAACTCAGCGGGATGTTGATCCTCGCGATGCCGGGGATCGTACTGGCGACAGGCTTCTTTTTACTGCTCAATAACAGCATTGGCTTACCGGAATCCGCCAACGGCATCGTGATTTTCACCAATGCGCTGATGGCAATCCCCTACGCGCTAAAAGTCCTGGAAAACCCAATGCGCGATATTACCGCCCGTTATGGAATGCTGTGCCAGTCATTAGGAATTGAAGGCTGGTCGCGGTTAAAGGTCGTGGAACTGCGGGCGCTGAAACGTCCGCTGGCGCAGGCGCTGGCGTTTGCCTGCGTACTTTCTATCGGTGATTTTGGCGTCGTCGCGCTTTTCGGCAATGACAATTTCCGCACGCTGCCGTTTTATCTGTATCAGCAGATCGGCTCCTACCGCAGCCAGGACGGCGCGGTGACCGCGCTGATACTATTGCTGCTCTGCTTTACGTTATTTACCCTCATAGAGAAACTACCGGGCCGACATGCTAAAACTGATTGATATCACCTGGCTTTACCATCATTTGCCGATGCGTTTTACGCTGGCGGTAGAACGCGGCGAGCAGGTGGCGATTCTTGGCCCCAGCGGCGCGGGGAAAAGCACGTTGTTGAATTTAATTGCCGGTTTTCTTGCACCTGCCAGCGGTACGCTACTGATTGCCGGCGAAGATCATACGCTTACGCCGCCCTCACGCCGTCCGGTCTCAATGCTGTTTCAGGAGAATAATTTATTCAGCCACCTGAATGTGCAGCAAAATATCGGTCTGGGGCTAAACCCTGGGTTAACGCTCAACGCCAGCCAGCGGGAAAAACGGGACGCTATCGCACATCAGATGGGCATTGAGAGTCTGATGACGCGTTTACCGGGCGAACTGTCCGGCGGCCAGCGTCAGCGGGTAGCGCTGGCGCGCTGCCTGGTACGTGAACAGCCGGTACTGCTGCTGGATGAACCGTTCTCCGCGCTCGATCCCGCGCTGCGCCAGGAGATGCTGACGTTGGTCAGCGATATCTGCCGCGAGCGACAGCTCACGCTGTTGATGGTCTCGCACAGCGTGGAAGATGCGGCGCGAATTGCGCCCCGGTCAATCGTCGTCGCCGACGGACGCATTGCGTGGCAAGGCAAAACAGACGAGCTACTAAGCGGTCAGGCCAGCGCCTCAGCGCTATTGGGCATCAAATCCCATATTTTGTAGGCCGGATAAGGCGAAGCCGCCATCCGGCAAAGGAATCGTTAGTAACCCACAACTTTGCGCAGAATATCGATATATACCGGCATCAGCGGGTGGCGAACCAGCACCACCAGCGCGACCACGCCGATCCCGAGCGTCAACGGCGCCAGATACAGCAAACGGCTGCGGGGGAAATACGCGGTTAAACGATCGACTGCCGCTTTGCCGCTGCGCCACAGCCGCCAGCATAGCCAGCCGCCGACCCACAGCAGCAACGCCGTCGCCAGCAGCAGCCATTTGAAATCTCCGCTCTGCATATCGGAAGGAATATCGATTGCCGCTCCCGCCAGAATGCCCGGCAGGAAATAAAACGGCGGCCACAGCAAACAGCCAATCAAGTTCGGCCCAATAAATTTCGCTACGGGAAGATCCAGCATCCCTGCCACCATCGGCACCAGCGGCCTCGTCGGACCGACAAAACGTCCGACCAGGATCGTGAACATACTGTGCTGATGCAGCGCGTGTTCGGTTTTATCCAGCAGCGACTTGTTCTTTTTCATAAAAGACCAGCGGTGTAGCGGCTTTTTAAAACGCCACCCCAGCCAGAACGAAATCCAGTCGCCCATCAGACAGCCGATAATACCCACCAGCCAGGCATGCCAAAAATTGAGCTCGCCGCTGCCGATAAGCGCGCCCAGCCCCGCCATCAGTACCGTGCCGGGTAAAATCAACCCCACCAGCGCCAGCGATTCCAGGAAGGCGACCAGCAACACGGCGATAAGCGAATACAGAGTGGATTGGGTGATAAAGTGTTCCAGCAGTGCTTGCATAGTGTGTCCGTCAGCGTGATGAAGCAGGGATTCTGCTTACCCCGTCCCCCTTCGTCAAGCCGTCAATTATCCGAATAGTTACGGCTTATGACATCTTTGTGGACACATCATTCACTTTTTATTCACATCCGGCCCTGAACTCGCTAGGACTTGCCCCGGTGCATTTTTTAAATACCCGCGAAAAATAGAGCTGATCGTCAAATCCAACATTGCGCCCAACGGTCGCTATCGGCATTCGCGTGGTGCTAAGCAGAAGTTTCGCCTGGCTGATACGCTGATCTTCGCGCCAACTCAATACGCTAATGCCTAACTGCTGGCGGAACAGATGCGATAACCGGGAGGGCGACAGGCAGACATGCTGGGCGACGCTGGCGATATCAAAATGACTGTCCGCGAGATGGTCGCTGATATACTGGCAGGCATCGCGCACACGGCTATCCATCGGCGGATGCAACGACTCATTAATTACCGCCATACGTCTGAGCAACAACTGCTCCAGCAGATTGATCGCCAGTAGCTCAGAATAGCGGCCTTCTCCTTGCCCGGCGCTGATGATCTGCCCGAACAGTTCGCTGAAATGCGGCTGGCGCGCCTCGTCCGGGCGGAAAAATCCTGTCTGGGCAAAGATTGTCGGCCAGGTCAGCCACTCCTGCCAGTAGGCGCGAGGCCGGAAATAAACCCACTGGTGATACCACTCGCTGGCGTCCGGATGCCGTCCATAGTGATGAATCTCGCCCGGCGGAAACAATAATATATCGCCAGGCCGACAGACAAACTGCTCGCCATTATTATTAATGACGCCCTCTCCGCGGATGGTCAGGTTAAGAATATATCCCTTCATGCCCAACGGACGATCGATAAAAAAATCCAGATATCCATTCGCTTCAATTGGCGTCAGTCCGGCGACCAGATGGGCATTAAATGAATATCCCGGCAATAGCGGATCATTTTGCGTTTCAGCCATGATTTCTCTACCCCCCGATGTTCAGAGAAGAAACAAATTGTCCATATTGACCAGGACGACAGAGCTTACGTCTCCGCAAGACCTTGCGCTTGATGAAAGCACGTATCAACCCCGCTTGTGAAAAGCGCTTTGTAACAAAAGCGTACAGTTCAGGCGATAAAATTAAGTAACAGAAGTGTCTATAACTATGGCTGGAATGTCCACATTGAATATTTGCACAGCGTCACACTTTGCAAAGCATTAGCATTTTTGTCCATAAGATTAGCGGATCCTGCCTGACGGTTTTTGCCGCGACTCTCTACTGTTTCTCCATACCTGTTTTTCTGGATGGAGTAAGACGATGGCAATTGCAATTGGCCTCGATTTTGGCAGTGATTCAGTGCGCGCTCTGGCAGTGGACTGCGCCACCGGCGACGAGATCGCCACCAGCGTAGAGTGGTATCCGCGCTGGCAAGAAGGCCGTTATTGCGACGGCCCGAACAACCAGTTCCGTCATCATCCGCGCGACTACATGGAGTCAATGGAGGCCGCGCTGAAAGCCGTTCTGGCACAATTAAGCGCCGCGCAACGCGCAAATGTCGTTGGCATTGGCGTTGACAGCACCGGCTCTACGCCAGCGCCGATTGACGCCGACGGTAACGTCCTGGCGCTGCGTCCGGAGTTCGCCGAGAACCCGAATGCGATGTTTGTGCTGTGGAAAGATCACACCGCCGTGGAAGAGGCCGACGAAATCACTCGTCTGTGCCATAAGCCAGGCAAGGTCGACTACTCCCGCTATATTGGCGGCATTTACTCCAGCGAATGGTTCTGGGCGAAGATTCTGCACGTCACCCGTCAGGATAGCGCCGTCGCGCAGGCCGCCGTCTCGTGGATTGAACTGTGTGACTGGGTGCCGGCGCTGCTTTCCGGCACCACTCGCCCGCAAGATATCCGCCGTGGCCGCTGCAGCGCCGGGCACAAAACGCTATGGCATGAAAGCTGGGGCGGTCTGCCGCCCGCGAGCTTTTTTGATGAACTCGATCCGTGCATTAACCGTCATCTTCGCTACCCGTTATTTAGCGAAACCTTCACCGCCGATCTGCCCGTGGGCACCCTGTGCGCCGAATGGGCGCAGCGCCTCGACTTGCCGGAAAGCGTAGTGATTTCCGGCGGCGCGTTCGACTGCCACATGGGCGCGGTTGGCGCGGGCGCACAGTCCAATACGCTGGTAAAAGTCATCGGCACGTCTACCTGCGACATTCTGATTGCGGATAAACAGAGCGTCGGGGATCGCGCCGTGAAAGGCATTTGCGGTCAGGTTGATGGCAGCGTGGTGCCGAACTTTATCGGTCTGGAAGCGGGGCAATCTGCTTTCGGCGATATCTACGCCTGGTTTAGCCGCGTGTTGAGCTGGCCGCTGGAACAACTTGCCGCGCAGCACCCGGAACTGAAAACCCAGATTAAAGCCAGCCAAAAACAGCTACTGCCAGCGCTCACCGACGCCTGGGCGAAAAATCCGTCCCTGGATCACCTGCCGGTGGTGCTCGACTGGTTTAACGGTCGCCGCACGCCAAACGCTAATCAGCGTCTGAAAGGCGTCATTACCGATCTCAATCTCGCCACCGACGCGCCAGCGCTGTTTGGTGGTCTGGTCGCTTCGACCGCCTTCGGCGCGCGCGCCATTCAGGAGTGTTTTACCGATCAGGGTATCGCGGTCAATAACGTGATGGCGCTTGGCGGCATCGCCCGTAAAAATCAGGTCATTATGCAGGTCTGCTGCGACGTACTGAATCGTCCGTTGCAGATCGTCGCTTCCGACCAGTGTTGCGCATTAGGCGCCGCTATCTTTGCCGCCGTCGCTGCGAAAGTCCATGCCGATATTCCTGCCGCCCAGCAAAGCATGGCAAGCGCGGTAGAACGCACTCTGCGTCCCCGCCCTGAACAGGCGCAACGCCTCGAACAGCTTTACCGCCGCTACCAGCAGTGGGCGCTAAGCGCAGAACAACATTATCTTCCGACTGCCGCGCCGGCGCCAACGACCCCGGCCAATCAGGCAATCCTGACTCATTAAGGACACGACAATGACGATTTTTGATAATTATGAAGTATGGTTTGTGATTGGCAGCCAGCATTTGTATGGCGCAGAAACCCTGCGTCAGGTCACTCAACATGCCGAGCATGTGGTCAACGCGCTGAATACCGAAGCCAAACTGCCATGTAAACTGGTATTAAAACCGCTGGGCACCTCGCCGGATGAGATTACCGCCATTTGTCGTGACGCCAATTATGACGATCGCTGCGCGGGGCTGGTGGTCTGGCTGCACACCTTCTCCCCGGCCAAAATGTGGATCAACGGGCTGAGTATCCTTAACAAACCACTACTGCAATTCCATACCCAATTTAACGCCGCCCTGCCGTGGGACAGCATCGATATGGACTTTATGAACCTGAACCAGACTGCGCACGGCGGCCGCGAGTTCGGTTTTATCGGCGCGCGGATGCGCCAGCAGCACGCGGTCGTCACCGGTCACTGGCAGGATAAAGAGGCCCATACGCGTATCGGCGCCTGGATGCGCCAGGCGGTCTCTAAACAGGATACCCGCCAGCTAAAAGTCTGCCGCTTCGGCGACAATATGCGTGAAGTCGCAGTGACTGACGGTGATAAAGTGGCCGCGCAAATCAAATTTGGCTTTTCGGTCAATACCTGGGCGGTCGGCGATCTGGTGCAGGTGGTGAATTCTATCGGCGACGGCGATATCAACGCTCTGATTGACGAGTATGAAAGCAGCTATACCCTGACGCCCGCCACCCAAATCCACGGCGATAAACGCCAGAACGTGCGAGAAGCGGCGCGTATTGAACTCGGTATGAAGCGTTTCCTGGAACAGGGCGGCTTTCACGCCTTTACGACGACATTTGAAGATTTGCACGGCCTGAAACAACTCCCGGGTCTGGCCGTACAGCGTCTTATGCAACAGGGCTACGGCTTTGCGGGCGAAGGCGACTGGAAAACCGCCGCTCTGCTTCGCATTATGAAAGTGATGTCAACCGGTCTGCAGGGCGGCACCTCATTTATGGAGGATTACACCTACCACTTCGAGAAAGGCAACGATCTGGTGCTCGGCTCGCACATGCTGGAAGTGTGTCCGTCCATCGCGGTGGAAGAGAAACCGATCCTCGACGTCCAGCACCTCGGCATTGGCGGCAAGGAAGATCCGGCGCGTTTGATTTTCAATACCCAAACCGGCCCGGCGATCGTCGCCAGCCTGATCGACCTCGGCGATCGTTATCGCCTGCTGGTCAACTGCATTGACACCGTAAAAACGCCGCACTCCCTGCCGAAACTGCCGGTAGCTAACGCGCTGTGGAAGGCGCAGCCGGATCTGCCGACCGCCTCCGAAGCGTGGATTCTGGCTGGCGGCGCGCACCATACCGTCTTCAGCCACGCGCTGGATCTGAACGATATGCGCCAGTTCGCAGAAATACACGATATCGAAATCGCGGTGATTGATAACGATACCCGTCTGCCGACCTTTAAGGACGCGCTGCGCTGGAACGAGGTGTATTACGGGTTCAAACGTTAATTGGTGAAACGGATTGCCCGGTGGCACTGCGTTTACCGGGCCTACGGTCCTGTAGGCCGAATAAGGCATTTGTGTCGCCATCCGGCACACCGTCGCTCGTAGGCCGGATAAGCGAAGCGCCATCCGGCAGGGAGAAAACAATGTTAGAAGATCTCAAACGCCAGGTACTGGAAGCCAATCTAGCGCTGCCAAAACACAACCTGGTCACCCTTACCTGGGGTAACGTCAGCGCCGTCGATCGCGAACGCGGCGTACTGGTGATTAAGCCGTCCGGCGTCGATTATAGCGTCATGACCGCTGACGATATGGTGGTGGTCAGCCTGGAGACCGGTGAAGTCGTTGAAGGTCATAAGAAACCGTCGTCCGATACGCCAACCCACCGTCTGTTGTACCAGGCATTTCCGACTATCGGCGGCATCGTACACACCCATTCGCGCCACGCGACTATCTGGGCGCAGGCGGGTCAGCCGATTCCGGCGACGGGAACCACCCATGCCGACTATTTCTACGGTACGATTCCCTGCACTCGCAAAATGACCGAGGCGGAAATTAATGGCGAGTATGAATGGGAAACGGGCAATGTCATTGTTGAAACCTTTGAAAAACAAGGTATTGACGCCGCTCAAATGCCCGGCGTGCTTGTCCATTCGCACGGCCCGTTTGCCTGGGGTAAAAATGCCGAGGATGCCGTGCATAACGCCATCGTGCTGGAAGAAGTGGCCTATATGGGGATTTTCTGCCGCCAGCTTGCGCCGCAGTTGCCCGACATGCAGCAATCCCTGCTGGATAAACACTATCTACGCAAACATGGCGCAAAAGCCTATTACGGGCAGTAATGCCTCTAAAAACGCGTCCCATGGGGGGCGCGTTGATGAATCTGGTCGGTGATATATTCAGCAAATGTGCTTTGATAGACGTAATGATCAGAACTCACATATTCAATAATATTATCATAATGTCCCTGCCACGCTTTTCCTTCCAGCGCATGGAAGAAAATATAATCTTCGATTGTTGACTGCCAGCGTTGCCCATTTAACAGATAGTTAATAATGGTATCCCGATGTCCGTTTTTTCTGTCGTGTCCTTGCCAGTGAAAAAAAGCATTGCCGTTTTCAATAATCTCGGTACGCCAAATCTGTTCGGTCCATGTTTTATACTCAAAAAATCGACTCACGGTTTTTATGGAAGGGTTAGCGCGTTGAGTATTGACGAAAAGATAACGGTCGCTCCCTACCAGACACGCCTGCATACTCACATTCATAAAAGATAATTCCCGAATACCACAAATTTTGATAAAAACACCCGCACCCGAAAGTCAAAATAAAATTATATTCTAAAATAAAAATTAAATTATGCAGAGAGTTCCCGACGAATTCGCACTGTAATCCATTTTTATTTAACCATAGCGGCCAATTGGAATATTATATTTCTACCTGACGGTGCGGATGTTCCAAATGAAATTGTTACACTTTTCATTAATTAAAACAAACAAAAAATATCGCTTTTTTGTTAATCCGAGAAATAAGTAACAGATTCGAACAAGCGCCTTTCTGAAAAATACTGAATGTATGAAAACAGACTTGACACAAAACAGCTAATACATGGGTAAAAATGGTAAATAAACATGATTCAAAATTAGCAGTTATAGGATAATTATATCTGCTGTATATACCGGCATCATTATATTGATAAATATACGTCAGCAAAAATATCTGACGCTAAAAGCCATTTTATCGTTAAAATATCCATTACACCCGTCACGGGGAACGAACTCATTCATGAAATATCGCTACATCATCAGAATCGCGGCAGGCATAATTCTCATTATGGCTACGGTGTTTATCCATAATGCCATCGCTATTTATCAGTTCAGTCAGCAAAACCAGACGCGCGTAGCTGACTGCGCGATTGTCGCAGGAGCAGGCGTTAGCGGAAAAACGCCTTCTCCCGTTTTTCAGGCCAGACTGGATCATGCCATCTGGCTTTACCAACAACACATAGTCCGCGCGTTGGTATTAACCGGCGGCTACGGCGCTGGCGCAACGGTTTCCGACGCGGCGATAGCCCGTCAATACGTTCTGGAAAAAGGCATTCCGGCTAAGGCGATTTTTATTGAAGAGCGCTCTACCGTGACGCGCGAAAATATTCGTTACGCAAAACAGATACTGCGACAACAACAATGGCGCACAGCGTTACTGGTCAGCGATCCGCTGCATATGCTGCGTCTGAAAACTATCGCTCAGGATAATGGTATCGATAGCCGCTCATCACCCACGCGATCCACCCGCTATAAATCCTGGTGGGCGCAAACCCGCTTCTTACTGCGAGAAACTTTTTATTACAGCGGATATCGGCTTTTACGTTATATGCCTGTACAAAATAACAGTATTACCCCCTAAAACAGGTTATAATTAGCGTGAATTTTTTAGACAGGTAATCATCGTGGCGCAGGCAGGTTTCATTTTAACCCGGCACTGGCGGGATACGCCGCAAGGGACGGAGGTCTCTTTCTGGCTGGCGACAGACAACGGCCCTGTGCAGGCGACGCTGGCGCCGCAAGAGTCCGTGGCGTTTATTCCGACCAGCCAGACCTTCCGCGCAGCCTCGCTGCTACAGGCGGAAAAAGACTATCGCCTGACGCCGCTCCAGCTGCGAGACTTTCATCGTCAGCCGGTATCCGGTCTGTATTGCCGCACTCACCGCCAGCTTATGCGGATGGAGAAACTGCTGCGCGAAAACGGCGTCACCGTTTATGAAGCGGATGTACGCCCGCCGGAACGTTACCTGATGGAGCGTTTTATTACGTCGCCCGTTTGGGTAGACGGCGAGATGCGCAACGGCGTTATCCGCAATGCGCGTCTTAAACCCCACCCCGACTATCGACCGCCGCTAAAATGGGTCTCGCTGGATATCGAAACCACGCGACACGGCGAACTGTATTGCATTGGTCTGGAAGGCTGCGGCCAGCGTACCGTTTATATGCTGGGTCCGGCGAATGGCGATGACCGCCAACTGGACTTCGAGCTTGTGTATGTCGCCAGCCGCCCGCAGTTGCTGGAAAAACTCAACGCCTGGTTTGCCGAACATGATCCTGACGTCATCATCGGCTGGAACGTGGTGCAGTTCGACCTGCGTATGCTGCAAAAACATGCCGAACGCTACCGTATCCCTTTACGGCTGGGGCGAGACAATAGCGAACTGGAGTGGCGCGAACATGGCTTCAAAAACGGCGTTTTTTTCGCCCAGGCCAGAGGGCGAGTCATTATCGATGGTATCGACGCGCTTAAATCCGCGTTCTGGAATTTTTCGTCTTTTTCGCTGGAAGCCGTCTCGCAGGAACTGCTCGGCGAAGGAAAATCCATTGATAATCCCTGGGATCGTATGGATGAGATCGATCGCCGCTTTGCCCAGGATAAACCCGCCCTCGCCACCTACAACCTGAAAGACTGCGAGCTGGTCACGCGCATTTTCCATAAAACCGAGATCATGCCGTTTTTGCTGGAACGCGCGACGATCAACGGCCTGCCGGTCGATCGCCACGGCGGTTCGGTCGCCGCATTCGGGCATCTTTACTTTCCGCGAATGCACCGCGCCGGCTATGTCGCGCCCAATCTCGGCGAAGTGCCGCCGCTGGCAAGTCCCGGCGGCTACGTAATGGATTCACAACCCGGATTATACGATTCAGTACTGGTGCTGGATTATAAAAGCCTGTACCCGTCGATTATCCGCACGTTTTTGATTGATCCCGTCGGGCTGGTCGAAGGCATGGCGCAGCCGGATCCGGAACACAGTACCGAAGGTTTCCTTGACGCCTGGTTTTCACGAGAAAAGCACTGCCTGCCGGAAATTGTTAGCCAAATCTGGCACGGGCGCGATGAAGCCAAACGTCAGGGCAATAAACCGCTCTCGCAGGCGCTTAAAATCATTATGAACGCCTTTTATGGCGTACTCGGCACCACGGCCTGTCGCTTTTTCGATCCCCGTCTGGCGTCGTCAATCACCATGCGCGGTCATGCGATTATGCGCCAGACCAAAGCGCTGATTGAGGCGCAGGGTTATGACGTGATCTATGGCGATACCGATTCCACTTTCGTCTGGCTCCGGCGCGCGCATTCAGAAGCCGATGCGGCGGAAATCGGGCACAGGCTGGTACGTCACGTGAACGAATGGTGGGCGCAGACGTTACAACAGCAAAATTTGACCAGCGCGCTGGAACTGGAGTTTGAAACCCACTTTTGCCGTTTTCTGATGCCGACCATCCGCGGCGCGGATACTGGCAGTAAAAAACGCTACGCGGGCCTGATTCAGGAAGGCGACAGCCAGCGCATGGTATTTAAAGGTCTGGAAACGGTGCGGACCGACTGGACGCCGCTGGCGCAGCGCTTTCAACAGGAGCTGTATCTGCGTGTTTTTCGCAATGAACCTTATCAAGACTATGTGCGCGAGACTATTGATAAACTGATGGCGGGCGAACTGGACGCGCAGCTGGTTTATCGTAAGCGTCTGCGTCGCCCTTTACATGAGTACCAACGTAACGTTCCGCCGCACGTTCGCGCCGCCCGGCTGGCGGATGAACAAAACCTGAAGCAGGGTCGTCCGGCGCAGTATCAGAATCGCGGCGCCATAAAATATGTCTGGACTGTTAACGGCCCCGAGCCCGTGGATTACCAGCAGTCGCCGCTGGATTACGAACACTATCTTACCCGCCAGCTACAACCCGTGGCGGAAGGAATTCTTCCCTTCGTTGAAGATAATTTTGCTACACTACTGACCGGGCAACTGGGGCTATTTTGACGCGTGACGAAAGCGCCGCCTTCCAGTACCATAGCGCCCTTTCCATTCCTGGACCTAATTAACGCCACTACCACATTAGCCTGGTAGCGGGGTCGTATACTCGCAATTATCCAGTGCTGTCGCCTGGGAATGGCGAGTAATGCCTGCAATTAAAGATATAGAGCCGAACACATATGCCTTTTACACTTGGTCAACGCTGGATCAGCGATACAGAAAGCGAGCTGGGACTTGGAACCGTTGTTGCGATGGATGCGCGAACCGTCACCTTACTTTTCCCGTCCACGGGGGAAAACCGCCTGTATGCGCGCAGTGATTCTCCCGTGACCCGCGTCATGTTCAACCCTGGCGATACGATTACAAGCCATGAAGGCTGGCAGCTACATATCGATGAAGTAAAAGAAGAAAATGGCCTGCTTGTTTATGTCGGCACCCGCCTGGATACCGAAGAGACCAATGTGACGTTGCGCGAAGTTCTGCTCGACAGCAAGTTGGTTTTCAGTAAGCCCCAGGATCGTCTGTTCGCCGGTCAAATCGATCGAATGGATCGGTTCGCGCTGCGCTATCGCGCCCGTAAATTTCAGAGCGAGCAGTACCGGATGCCATACAGCGGTCTGCGCGGTCAGCGGACCAATCTGATCCCGCATCAGCTTAATATCGCTCATGATGTGGGTCGTCGCCACGCGCCGCGCGTACTGTTGGCGGATGAAGTGGGCTTAGGTAAAACCATTGAAGCCGGGATGATTCTGCATCAACAGTTATTATCCGGCGCGGCGGAACGCGTATTGATCATCGTTCCGGAAACCCTGCAACACCAGTGGCTGGTAGAAATGCTGCGCCGTTTCAACCTGCGCTTCGCGCTGTTCGATGACGAACGCTATACCGAAGCGCAGCACGACGCGTATAACCCGTTTGAAACCGAACAACTGGTGATCTGTTCGCTGGATTTCGCCCGCCGTAATAAGCAGCGTCTGGAACATTTGTGCGACGCCGAGTGGGATTTGCTGGTGGTCGACGAAGCGCATCATCTGGTGTGGAGCACCGATGCGCCGAGCCGTGAATATATGGCCATCGAACAATTAGCTGAACGCGTACCGGGCGTGCTGCTGCTGACCGCCACGCCAGAACAGCTGGGGATGGAAAGCCATTTCGCCCGTCTGCGCCTGCTCGATCCGAACCGTTTCCACGATTTCGAACAGTTTGTCGAAGAACAGAAAAACTACCGCCCTGTCGCTGATGCGGTGGCCATGCTGCTGGCGGGCAATAAACTCAGCAACGACGAACTGAACAGGCTGGGCGATCTGATCGGCGAACAGGATATTGAACCGCTGTTGCAGGCCGCTAATAGCGATCGCGACGACGCGCAGGCCGCCCGTGATGAGCTGGTGTCGATGCTGATGGATCGCCACGGCACCAGCCGCGTTCTGTTCCGCAACACCCGTAACGGCGTCAAGGGGTTCCCGAAACGTGAACTGCATACGGTAAAACTGCCGCTGCCGACCCAGTATCAGACCGCCATTAAGGTCTCCGGCATTATGGGCGCGCGTAAAAGCGCGGAAGATCGCGCCCGCGATATGCTCTATCCGGAACAAATTTATCAGGAGTTCGAAGGCGATACCGGCACCTGGTGGAACTTCGACCCACGCGTTGAGTGGCTGATGGGCTATCTGACCAGCCATCGTTCGCAAAAAGTGCTGGTGATCTGCGCCAAAGCGACCACCGCGTTACAGCTGGAGCAGGTGCTGCGCGAACGCGAAGGCATCCGCGCCGCCGTGTTCCATGAGGGCATGTCGATTATCGAACGCGACCGCGCCGCCGCCTGGTTCGCCGAAGAAGATACCGGCGCGCAGGTGCTGTTATGTTCCGAAATCGGCTCCGAAGGACGTAACTTCCAGTTTGCCAGCAATCTGGTGATGTTCGACTTGCCGTTTAACCCGGATCTGCTGGAACAGCGTATTGGTCGTCTGGATCGTATCGGCCAGGCGCATGATATCCAGATCCACGTCCCGTACCTGGAAAAAACCGCCCAGTCGGTGCTGGTTCGCTGGTATCACGAAGGGCTGGACGCCTTTGAGCACACCTGCCCGACCGGTCGCGCGATTTATGATTCAGCCTACGCCAGTCTGATTAACTATCTGGCCGCGCCTGAAGAAACCGACGGGTTTGACGATCTGATCAAATCCTGCCGCGAGCAACATGAAGCGCTAAAAGCCCAGTTAGAGCAGGGCCGCGACCGCCTGCTGGAGATCCACTCCAACGGCGGAGAAAAAGCCCAACAGCTCGCACAAAGCATTGAAGAACAGGACGACGACACCAACCTGATCGCGTTCGCCATGAACCTGTTCGATATCGTCGGCATTAACCAGGACGATCGCGGCGACAACCTAATCGTGCTGACGCCGTCCGACCACATGTTGGTGCCGGATTTCCCCGGCCTGCCGGAAGACGGCTGTACTATCACGTTTGAACGTGATGTAGCCCTGTCTCGCGAAGATGCGCAGTTTATTACCTGGGAACATCCGCTCATCCGTAACGGACTGGATCTGATCCTCTCCGGCGATACCGGCAGCAGTACCATTTCGCTGTTGAAAAATAAAGCGCTGCCAGTCGGCACGCTGCTGGTCGAACTGGTTTACGTCGTGGAAGCGCAGGCGCCGAAACAGCTACAACTGAACCGCTTCCTGCCGCCGACGCCGGTACGTATGCTGTTAGATAAAAACGGCAACAATCTGGCCGCCCAGGTCGAGTTTGAAACCTTCAACCGTCAGCTCAGCGCCGTGAATCGCCACACCGGCAGCAAACTGGTTAACGCCGTGCAACAGGACGTCCATGCCATTTTGCAACTGGGCGAGACGCAGATTGAAAAGTCCGCCAGATCGCTGATTGATAACGCGCGTCGCGAGGCGGATGAAAAACTGTCTGGGGAACTGTCGCGTCTGGAAGCGCTGCGCGCCGTCAACCCGAACATTCGCGACGACGAACTTGCCGCTATCGACAGCAACCGTCAGCAGGTGCTGGAAAGCCTGAATCAAGCAGGCTGGCGTCTGGACGCGCTGCGTCTTATCGTCGTCACGCACCAATAACGGAGCCGTACATGGGGATGGAAAACTACAATCCGCCGCAGGAACCCTGGCTGGTTATCCTGTATCAGGATGAGCACATTATGGTGGTCAATAAGCCCAGCGGCCTGTTGTCCGTGCCGGGGCGTCTGGAAGCGCACAAAGACAGCATTATGACGCGTATCCAGCGCGACTACCCGCAGGCAGAGTCGGTGCATCGTCTGGATATGGCCACCAGCGGCGTGATTGTAGTGGCGCTGACCAAAGCCGCGGAGCGGGAGCTAAAACGCCAGTTCCGCGAACGTGAGCCGAAAAAGCAGTATGTGGCGCGCGTATGGGGGCATCCCTCCCCGGCGGAAGGACTGGTTGACTTACCGCTTATCTGCGACTGGCCGAACCGGCCAAAGCAGAAAGTGTGTTATGAAACCGGCAAACCGGCGCAAACGGAATATAACGTGGTGGAGTTTGCGGCGGATAATACCGCCCGCGTGGTGCTCAAACCGATCACCGGACGTTCGCATCAGCTTCGTGTGCATATGCTGGCGTTAGGCCACCCGATTTTAGGCGATCGGTTTTACGCCTCGCCGGAAGCGTTGTCGCTGGCGCCGCGTTTGCAGTTACACGCCGAAATGCTGACCATTACCCATCCCGCTTACGGTAACAGCATGACGTTTAAAGTCCCGGCAGATTTTTAAATTCAGAGCCAATTTATGCCGGGGCGCTTCGCTTGCCCGGCCTACATTCATTAACGTAGGCCGGATAAGGCGCTAGCCGCATCCGGCAATTCAATCACTTGAAGCCTTTCTGTTCTTTGATTAGCTCATACGCTTTCTGAATTTCCTGCGCTTTTTGCTTCGCCATTTCCATCATTTCCGGCGGTAAACCTTTCGCGACCAGTTTGTCCGGATGATGCTCGCTCATCAGTTTGCGATAAGCGCGTTTAATGGTGGTTGCATCGTCGGTGGTTTTAACCCCCAGCACATTACAGGCATCTTCCAGCGTCGGGCCGCGCTGCGCCTGCTGCCAGCCGCCGCCGGACTGTTGATGATAACCGCCGCCAAACTGCGCGCCGCCCTGCATCATGCGCAGAAACTGATCGAACTGTACGCGGGAAATACCTAGCTCTTCCGCAATCACATACAGCACTTCCCGCTCATTAGGGTGTAGCGAGCCATCGGCAAACGCCGCCTGGATCTGAATTTCCAGAAACATCCGGATCAGATCAAAACGCCCGAAGCAGACGCTACGAAACTGCCGCATCTTTTCACGTAATGGGTAATTATCCGCTTTTCCGACCCGAAAGGCGTTCTGCGCGGCAGTACGTGAATCGCCGTGTAAATTCATACGATCCATCAACTGACTGGCGATATGAATATCCGCTTCCGTCACCCGTCCTTTTGATTTGGTTAAGTGGCCCATTACCTCAAAGGTGGTGGCAAAAAACAGCGCCTGCCGTTCCCGCTGGTTGGCAAACCACGCCATTTTTCGGCTGCGGGCTTTGTCGAACATATGGCCCACCAGCAGACCCAGGACCACGCCCCAAAAGCCGCCGCCCATCATCAGGGCTACGGCGACGCCAATTATCTTTCCCCAGTACTGCATAGACTCCCCAAAACGTTACGCTATCGGTGAGGCTATCTCCCACAAAATAAGGTGCTTTTCTGCGAATGAAGGCTACGGTCAATTGTGGGACATCGCCTATAATTTGCATTATCATACCTGTCATTCAATGCCGTGCCTAACACCACAGACGCTAAACGGCAGGATTAACACTGGCGCAGCGAAGATGAGTAAGTTAGGCTGTGACCGTTTGTCACGCGCAACGCTACCGATGATGGAACAATAAATACAACGTATGAAAAAACGTATTCCCACTCTTCTGGCCACCATGATCGCCAGCGCCCTTTATAGTCATCAGGGGCTGGCAGCCGATCTCGCCTCACAGTGTATGTTGGGCGTGCCGAGCTACGATCGTCCTCTGGTAAAAGGCGATACCAACGATCTGCCGGTTACTATCAATGCCGATAACGCTAAAGGTAACTACCCGGACGATGCCGTTTTTACCGGCAACGTGGACATTATGCAGGGGAATAGCCGCCTGCAAGCGGATGAAGTGCAGCTTCATCAGAAGCAGGCGGAAGGTCAGCCGGAACCTGTACGCACCGTCGATGCGCTGGGTAATGTGCATTATGATGACAATCAGGTCATCCTTAAAGGGCCGAAGGGCTGGGCGAACCTGAACACCAAAGACACGAACGTCTGGGAAGGCGATTACCAGATGGTGGGCCGTCAGGGGCGCGGTAAAGCCGATCTCATGAAGCAGCGCGGCGAAAACCGCTATACCATTCTGGAAAACGGCAGCTTTACCTCCTGTCTGCCTGGCTCCGATACCTGGAGCGTGGTGGGGAGTGAAGTCATCCATGACCGTGAAGAACAGGTTGCGGAGATCTGGAACGCCCGGTTTAAAGTAGGTCCGGTTCCGATCTTTTATAGCCCCTATTTACAGCTCCCCGTCGGTGACAAACGTCGCTCAGGTTTCCTGATCCCGAACGCGAAATACACGACCAAGAACTATTTCGAGTTCTACTTACCGTATTACTGGAACATCGCGCCCAATATGGACGCCACCATCACCCCGCACTATATGCACCGCCGCGGCAATATTATGTGGGAGAACGAATTCCGTTATCTCACGCAGGCAGGCGCCGGGTTGATGGAATTAGATTATCTGCCTTCTGATAAAGTCTACGAGGACGAACATCCCAAAGAGGGCGATAAGCACCGCTGGTTATTCTACTGGCAGCACTCAGGCGTGATGGATCAGGTGTGGCGTTTTAACGTCGATTACACCAAAGTCAGCGACTCCAGCTACTTTAATGATTTCGACAGTAAGTACGGTTCCAGTACCGACGGCTACGCAACGCAGAAATTCAGCGTCGGCTACGCCGTACAAAACTTTGACGCTACGGTGTCGACCAAACAATTCCAGGTGTTTAACGATCAAAACACCAGCAGCTACTCTGCGGAGCCGCAGTTAGACGTTAACTACTACCATAACGATCTCGGGCCGTTTGATACCCGGATTTACGGCCAGGCGGTACATTTCGTCAACACCAAAGACAATATGCCGGAAGCGACCCGCGTCCACCTGGAGCCAACCATTAATTTGCCGCTCTCCAACCGCTGGGGCAGCCTGAACACCGAAGCGAAGCTGATGGCGACGCACTATCAGCAAACGAATCTGGACAGCTATAACAGCGATCCAAACAATAAAAATAAGCTGGAAGATTCGGTTAACCGCGTCATGCCGCAGTTTAAAGTCGACGGTAAGCTCATCTTCGAACGCGATATGGCGATGCTGGCGCCGGGGTATACCCAGACGCTGGAACCACGCGTGCAGTACCTGTATGTGCCGTACCGCGACCAGAGCGGCATCTATAACTACGATTCTTCTTTGCTGCAATCCGACTATAACGGCCTGTTCCGCGACCGCACTTATGGCGGTCTCGACCGTATTGCTTCCGCCAACCAGGTCACGACAGGCGTCACAACACGCATTTATGATGATGCCGCCGTTGAACGTTTTAACGTTTCTGTTGGTCAAATCTACTATTTCACGGAGTCTCGCACCGGCGATGACAACATTAAATGGGAGAATGACGACAAAACCGGTTCGCTGGTTTGGGCAGGCGACACTTACTGGCGTATTTCAGAACGCTGGGGGCTGCGTAGCGGAGTGCAGTACGATACCCGTCTGGATAGCGTCGCTACCAGCAGTAGCAGCCTCGAATACCGTCGGGATCAGGATCGTCTGGTACAGTTGAACTACCGCTATGCCAGCCCGGAATATATTCAGGCTACGTTGCCTTCGTATTATTCCACGGCAGAGCAGTATAAAAACGGCATCAACCAGGTGGGCGCGGTGGCAAGTTGGCCGATTGCCGATCGCTGGTCGATTGTCGGCGCGTACTACTTCGATACCAATTCGAGCAAACCTGCAGACCAGATGCTCGGCTTGCAGTACAACTCTTGCTGCTATGCGATCCGCGTCGGATACGAACGTAAGCTGAACGGTTGGGATAACGATAAACAACACGCGATTTATGATAACGCGATTGGCTTCAACATTGAGCTGCGCGGTTTGAGCTCTAACTACGGCCTCGGCACGCAAGAAATGTTGCGTTCGAACATTCTGCCGTACCAAAGCTCTATGTAATCTGATTGATTTACAACGTAATCCGCATTGCGGTTAATTGAAATGGAAAAAGTATGAAGAACTGGAAAACGCTGCTTCTCGGTATCGCCATGATCGCGAATACCAGTTTCGCTGCCCCCCAGGTAGTCGATAAAGTCGCAGCCGTCGTCAATAATGGCGTCGTGCTGGAAAGCGACGTTGATGGCTTAATGCAATCAGTCAAACTCAACGCGGGTCAGGCAGGTCAGCAGCTTCCGGACGACGCCACGCTGCGTCACCAGATCCTGGAACGTTTGATTATGGATCAAATTATCCTGCAGATGGGTCAGAAGATGGGGGTGAAGATCACGGATGAGCAGTTGGATCAGGCCATCGCCAACATCGCCAAACAAAACAATATGACGATGGATCAGATGCGCAGCCGTCTGGCTTACGATGGGCTGAACTATTCAACCTACCGTAACCAGATTCGTAAAGAGATGATTATCTCTGAAGTGCGCAACAACGAAGTTCGTCGCCGTATCACCGTTTTGCCGCAAGAAGTTGACGCGCTGGCAAAACAGATTGGCACCCAAAACGACGCCAGCACCGAGCTGAACCTGAGCCATATCCTGATTGCTCTGCCGGAAAACCCAACCTCCGAGCAGGTTAACGACGCGCAGCGCCAGGCGGAAAGCATTGTTGAAGAAGCGCGTAACGGCGCAGATTTCGGCAAACTGGCGATTACCTACTCTGCCGACCAGCAGGCGCTAAAAGGCGGTCAGATGGGCTGGGGCCGTATCCAGGAGCTGCCGGGGATTTTCGCCCAGGCGCTGAGCACCGCGAAGAAAGGCGACATTGTCGGCCCGATTCGCTCCGGCGTCGGCTTCCACATTCTGAAAGTAAACGACCTGCGCGGTCAGAGCCAGAGTATCTCCGTGACCGAAGTTCACGCTCGTCATATTCTGCTTAAGCCGTCGCCGATCATGAACGATCAGCAGGCGCGCCTGAAGCTGGAAGAAATCGCGGCTGACATTAAGAGTGGTAAAACCACATTTGCCGCTGCGGCGAAAGAGTACTCTCAGGACCCGGGCTCCGCTAACCAGGGCGGTGATTTGGGTTGGGCTACGCCAGATATTTTCGATCCGGCGTTCCGCGACGCGCTGACGAAGCTGCATAAAGGCCAAATAAGCGCGCCGGTACACTCCTCTTTCGGCTGGCATCTGATCGAATTGCTGGATACGCGTAAGGTAGACAAAACCGATGCGGCGCAGAAAGATCGCGCTTATCGTATGCTGATGAACCGTAAATTCTCAGAAGAAGCGGCGACCTGGATGCAAGAACAGCGCGCCAGCGCTTACGTTAAGATTTTGAGTAACTAATGAGCAGTGCGCAACGCGTTGTTATCACTCCCGGCGAACCCGCCGGGATTGGCCCCGATCTTGTCGTCCAACTGGCGCAACGCGCGTGGCCGATTGAACTGGTCGTCTGTGCGGACGGCGCGCTCCTGACGGAGCGGGCCGCCATGCTCGGCCAGCCCCTCTCGCTTCTCCCTTACTCGCCTGATGTCCCCGCTGCGCCGCAGCCCGCGGGAACGCTGACCCTATTGCCGGTCTCGCTGCGCGCGCCTGCCATCCCCGGTCAGTTGACGGTAGAAAATGGCCCCTACGTGGTAGAGATGCTGGCGCGAGCGTGTGATGGCTGTCTGAACGGTGAATTTGCCGCGCTGATCACAGGCCCCGTGCACAAAGGCGTTATTAACGACGCAGGCATTCCGTTTACCGGTCATACCGAGTTTTTCGAAGAGCGTTCGCAGGCGAAAAAAGTCGTGATGATGCTGGCAACCGAAGAACTTCGCGTGGCGCTGGCGACCACGCATCTGCCGCTACGGGCGATTGCAGACGCCATCACCCCTGCGCTTTTGCACGAAGTGATTGCTATTTTGCATCACGATTTGCGGACCAAATTTGGTATTGCCGAACCGCGCATTCTTGTCTGTGGCCTGAATCCGCACGCGGGCGAAGGCGGTCATATGGGCACGGAAGAGATAGACATCATCATTCCGGTGCTCGACGAGCTGCGGGCGCAGGGGATGAAACTCAACGGGCCGCTACCTGCTGATACGCTGTTTCAGCCCAAATATCTCGATAATGCCGACGCGGTGCTGGCAATGTACCACGATCAGGGCCTGCCCGTGCTAAAATACCAGGGATTCGGTCGGGGAGTGAATATTACGCTCGGCCTACCTTTTATTCGAACCTCCGTTGATCACGGCACCGCGCTTGAACTGGCGGGCCGAGGAAAAGCGGATGTCGGCAGTTTTATTACGGCGCTTAATCTCGCCATCAAAATGATTGTTAATACCCAATGAATAATCGAGTCCATCAGGGCCATTTAGCCCGTAAACGCTTCGGGCAAAACTTTCTCAACGATCGGTTTGTGATCGACAGTATTGTTTCTGCTATTAATCCGCAAAAAGGCCAGGCGATGGTTGAAATCGGCCCCGGTCTGGCGGCGCTGACGGAGCCGGTCGGCGAACGACTGGATAAGCTCACGGTCATTGAACTTGACCGCGATCTGGCGGCGCGTTTGCAAACCCATCCGTTTTTAGGGCCGAAGCTGACTATTTATCAGCAGGACGCCATGACCATGAACTTTGGCGAACTGTCTGCGCAGTTGGGCCAACCGCTGCGTGTGTTCGGCAATCTGCCCTATAATATCTCCACCCCGCTGATGTTCCATCTCTTTAGCTATACTGATGCCATTGCCGACATGCACTTTATGTTGCAAAAAGAAGTGGTAAATCGTCTGGTTGCAGGGCCGAACAGCAAAGCGTATGGTCGTTTAAGCGTGATGGCGCAATATTACTGTCAGGTGATCCCGGTGCTTGAAGTGCCGCCATCCGCCTTCACGCCGCCGCCCAAAGTGGACTCCGCCGTGGTGCGTCTGGTTCCACACGCAACAATGCCTTACCCGGTTAAAGATATTCGCGTGTTGAGCCGTATTACCACCGAGGCCTTTAACCAGCGCCGTAAAACGATCCGTAACAGTCTCGGCAACCTTTTTAGCGTTGAGACGTTGACGGAAATGGGTATTGACCCGGCAATGCGCGCGGAAAATATCTCTGTCGCGCAGTACTGCCAGATGGCCAATTATCTGTCGGAAAACGCGCCTTTGAAGGAGAGTTAAACATGATCAATTCGCCCAGAGTGTGTATTCAGGTGCAAAGCGTCTACATTGAGGCGCAATCCTCACCTGACGATGAACGTTACGTTTTTGCCTATACCGTAACCATCCGCAATCTGGGCCGGGCGCCAGTGCAGCTATTGGACCGCTACTGGCTGATTACCAATGGTCATGGCCGTGAAACCGAAGTCCAGGGCGAAGGTGTGGTTGGCGTCCAGCCGCGCATTGCGCCTGGCGAAGAGTATCAGTACACCAGCGGCGCGGTAATTGAAACGCCGCTGGGCACCATGCAGGGTCATTACGAAATGATCGATGAAAATGGCGACGCCTTTACCATCGACATTCCCGTGTTTCGACTCGCCGTCCCTACACTCATTCACTAAAATTATAACAATGGCAACTTATCTCATCGGCGACGTTCACGGTTGCTACGACGAACTGATCGCCTTATTACAGCAAGTGGAATTTACGCCAGACACAGACACTCTGTGGCTGACTGGCGATTTGGTCGCCCGCGGTCCTGGTTCGCTGGACGTGTTACGCTACGTCAAATCACTTGGCAATAGCGTGCGTTTGGTGCTGGGGAATCACGATTTACACCTGTTGGCCGTATTCGCCGGGATTAGCCGCAACAAACCTAAAGACCGGCTGACCCCGCTTCTTGAAGCGCCGGACGCCGATGAGCTGTTGAATTGGTTACGCCGTCAGCCACTGTTGCAGGTAGATGAAGAGAAAAAGCTGGTCATGGCGCATGCGGGTATTACCCCGCAGTGGGATTTGCAGACGGCAAAAGAGTGCGCCCGCGATGTTGAAGCGGTGCTGTCGAGCGACTCGTACCCGTTTTTCCTCGACGCGATGTATGGCGATATGCCGAATAACTGGTCGCCGGAGTTAAGCGGTCTGGCGCGGCTACGCTTTATTACTAATGCCTTTACCCGTATGCGTTACTGCTTTCCTAACGGTCAACTGGATATGTACAGCAAAGCGTCGCCGGAAAATGCCCCTGCGCCGCTGAAGCCGTGGTTCGCCATTCCGGGACCGGTGAGCGAGGCTTACAGTATTGCTTTCGGGCACTGGGCGTCGCTGGAAGGGAAAGGGACGCCGGAAGGTATTTACGCGCTGGATACCGGCTGCTGCTGGGGCGGGGAGTTGACCTGTTTACGCTGGGAAGATAAACAGTATTTTGTGCAGCCGTCAAACCGCCAGATGGATATGGGCGAAGGCGAAGCGGTCAACGCCTGATAGGTTTATGCCTGATGGCGCTACGCTTATCAGGCCTACATCCGGCTACATCCGGCTCAAGAGTAGGCCGGATAAGGCGTTTCGCCGCCATCCGGCACTACAGTATTAACGACGTTCCAGAATCTCGAAACAATAGCTGTGAGAATTCTGCGCGTCGGCATCGTGAAACTCACTGAATACCGATTCCCAGTCATCCGGTTCATAATCCGGAAAATGGGTATCGCCTTCGACTTCCGCATCAATATGCGTCAGATAAAGCTTCTGCGCCTTTGGCAAGAACTGCTCGTACACGCGCCCGCCGCCAATGACCATAATTTCCGGCGCATCGCCGCAAGCGGCAATCGCCTCATCGACAGACTTCACCCACTGCACGCGATCGTCGGTGCCCGGCTGGCTGCTGATAACAATATTTTTACGTCCCGGTAAGGGGCGTCCGATGGACTCCCAGGTGTGACGTCCCATGACGACAGGTTTATTTAACGTGTTACGTTTAAACCAGGCGAGATCGGCAGGCAGGTTCCACGGCATGGCGTTTTCCATACCGATGACGCGATCCACCGCTAACGCCGCAATCAGACTGATCATTAATTATTTCCTGATACAAAAAAAATTGCCGCCACTATACGTAAAGCGCAATCTTTCGTCGACTGACGAAAAGAGGATGAGCACGAAAATTTTTCGTTCTGCTGGCGACGCCACTCATTTGATGTGGAGCGCCAGCATTACAGTAGTTCAAAAACAGCCAATTAGCAGTAAAGTTTGCAGAACATCACATTTTTTACTTTAGATTGACGGTTTGACCTCGGGTTCATCAGCGGCCTCCCCGGAATGTTTGCCCTCAGCCGTTCCCTGCCAGCCGTGGCGCTGAATCAACGACAGATGCTCCCGGTCCTCGGTAATAATTTCGCTCAACATCGCGCTGGTACGTTTATAGGCGGCGGCGCGAGATAACGGATCGTTTTCCCCTTTCGCCATCTCTTCCACCATCCGGGTATTAAAATGACGGAACAGATCCGCGCGCTCGCGGGCTTCATAACGCCCCAGCCCCAGCGCCTCCAGCGCCTGTCGCCCGCTTTTGAGCGCGCCTTCGAAGGTTTCACGTTCGGGCATCGCCACACCAGCCTGGCGCAGGCGAATGTAATGATCGACATCACGGGCGCGGGCGATAATCTGCAGATGCGGGAAATGCGACTTCACCAGTTCACTCAGTTGCAAATTGGTTTGCGGATCGTCAATGGCGTTAATCAATACCTCCGCCTTCGCCGCTCCGGCAGATTCCAGTAAATCCATACGCGTCGCGTCGCCATAAAAAACCTTCATGCCGAATTTACGCAGCGTTTCGATATGATCGGGGTCGTGATCGAGCACCACCATCTTCACCCCGCTCGACAGCAGCAAACGCCCGGCTATCTGACCAAATCGTCCAAACCCGGCCACAATAACCCGCGGTTGCTCTTCGTCGATTTCATCCGCCTCGCGCGCTTCCCCCGTCGCGGTCTTCTCCATGCGCGTCAGCAGCACCAGAAAAATCGGCGTTGCCGCCATCGACAGCGCGACCGCCAGCGTCAGCGCTTTTGCCCATTCCGGCTCAAGTACATCCGCCATTTGCGCCGCGCCAAAAACCACAAACGCAAACTCACTTCCCTGGCCTAATAAGACGGCAAACCAGCGACGCTGTTTTGCCGGTACGCCCAGCGGCCTCGCGACCAGCCACAGCATGACGATTTTGATTGCCAGAAAACCGGCCAACAACAGCAGAATGCGCAGCGGATTCTCCACCAGCGTGCCGAAATCAATCGACATGCCGACGCCAATAAAGAACAGCCCCAGCAGCAACCCCTTAAAGGGTTCAATATCGCTTTCCAGCGCATGACGATATTCTGAACTCGCCAGCAGAACGCCCGCCAGGAACGCGCCCATCGCCATTGACAGCCCAACCTCTTCCAGCAACAGGCCGAAACCAAACACCAGAAATAGCGCCACGGCGCTGAACACTTCCCGCAAACCAGAACGCGCGACAAAGCGCAGCGCCGGGCGCGTGACGTAGCGTCCCAGCAGCACCACCAGCGCCAACGCGCCTGCGACTTTCAACGCCGATAGCGCAAACGCGCCAAGCGTGGTGGATGCGCCGCTGGCGGCCAGCAGCGGAATCATCGCCACCAGCGGGATCGCCGCGATATCCTGGAACAAGAGCACTGCAAATGCGCTACGCCCTACTTGCGAAACGGTCAGGTTACGCTCATTCATTGCCTGCATGGCGATAGCCGTGGACGAAAGCGCCAGCGTCATGCCAATCAGTTCCGCCACCTGCCAACGCAGGCCAAGAAACATGCAGAACAGACCAATCAGTCCGCCGCAGACCACCATTTGTAACGCGCCGCCGCCAAATACCGAGGCGCGCAGCTTCCATAACCGTTGCGGGTCCAGCTCAAGCCCAATAACAAACAACATCAGCACGACGCCGATTTCCGCAAAATGCAGAATAGATTCGGCGTCCGTTACCAGCCGTAGCCCCCAGGGGCCGATAATGCAACCCGCAATCAGATACCCCAGCACCGATCCTAAGCCCAAACGTACCGCAATCGGCACAATCAGCGCCGCCGAACCAAGATAGATCAGCGCCTGCAGTAGAGTATGGCTATCCATGATTCACCTCCTGCCATGCCAGTAAACGCTGTTTATACTGACGCGCCTGCGCCTGTAAGGTGTCGTCATCGCAAATGAACGTGCAGTGCATGGCAAACGGCGGCAGCCATTTGAGGCCACAATAGAGCGCCGTCGCCTGTAGCGGCTGAGAAAGGACGTCAAATCCCGGATGTGAACCGATAGCAAAGTGGTTTTCACCACCGCCGGTCGTTACCGCCCACAGCAGATGTTTACCGTGTAATGCCGTACCGCCATGACCGTAAGCCCAGCCGTGGGTGAGGACTTTATCCATCCATAATTTGAGTAAAGGAGGGACGCTGTACCACTGCATCGGATGCTGCCAGACGATAAGACTCGCGCGCGACAGCGCCTCCTGCTCGGCGGCAACGTCAATATTGAAATCGGGATAGAGGTGATAAAGCGAACGTATTTCGACGTTTTCCAGCGTCCCTGCCTGTTCAAGCATCCGCTTATTCGCATGAGAATGATGCGGATACGGATGCGCATAAATAATGAGGATCATGATTAGCCTGTGATGATCTGTTTTTTATTACAAAGTGTAGTGACAAATTCGCCAGGCTAATAGTGAATATTATTGAGCGGCTAATCAGAAAAAATTGAATTAACGCCAGCCAGGAGTTGACGCCATCCTGCCCCCGGAAGACGCTCTCGAAGGGCCGCAGGCGTTTGCGGAAAAGCGCGATCCGGTGTGGAAAGGTTGGTGATGATGGCAGCCTTAAATTGCTGACCAATCGGTTTAAGGCCTTCTTGTCGGGCGGCGCTGCGCTAAATTTGCCTGTAATGACTGTAATATCAATCCATTACATGATGACACAGGCCCAATAAGCGCAGCGCCAACAGCATCTGAACCTCCAGACACGGTGGATGCCAGATCGCCGACGCATAAATTAACCTAATGGGTCAGGTACTTAGAGCATGGCCCAGTAGGCGTAATTGTTGAAGCCAGTTTGGGGCCGACCAGCGCGCAGAAACCGGAGCGTACACGTAGTACGTGAGGATTTTGAGCACTGCCCGGACCCAAAATGGCGAATAAAATAGCCTAATGGGTCAGGCACTTAATCTTTCGCCATGCGGTTAAATTGCTCAATAGTAAGATCCCACGGCTCACGGGCAGCATCCGGCATAAAACTGCCGTCATCCACGCCAATTTCGTCCTTGATAATTTTATTCAGTTTTTCATTCATCGTAAGAATGAGATCCTGATATTTCTGTTTATCAGCAGCAAGGTTATGGTTCTCATCGGGATCATTTTTAAGATCGTAAAGTTCAAGATCGTTGTACTTAATAAGATCCTCCCAGGTTTCCGGCGTATTATGCTCCCTTAGCGAGAAATAACGCGCAAACTTATAACGGCCATCGTTAATCATGCGCGTCCCTGAACGATGGCTAAAATCAGGATGCAGATGGGATATTTCCTGCTTGATTTGCGCCACCGTTTTTTGTTTATCTCTTTGTAGCGCGATAACGCGGTGGAGATAATGGGCATCGGTATACAAGATCATGCCATAGCAATATAAGCTGGCATTTCTCACCGCATTAACCGCAACGCCTTCCGGGTTTTTTAGCAATCCGCTAAAATTAACGCCTTTGCGGTTGCCTAACGCCTGGTGCTGTTTTTCTTCCGGCAAACCGGTCAGCCCAACTAATGTCGGCGCAATATCAAGATGACAGGTCAACGCCTGACATTTCTTATTACCGGGGTACGCCGGGTGGGAAATAATCATCGGTACATGGATCTGTTCTTTATAAACGGAAGCGCCTTTACCGTGCATCTGATGGCTTCCGCCTAATTCGCCATGATCGGCAGTAAATACAACAATCGTTTTATCAGTTAACTTGAGGGCATCAAGTTCATTTAATATCCGGTCAAGGTGAGTATCACAATCGCGGATACAGTTGAAATAGTAGTCAAGCAGTTTACGCCAACGACGATCTTCATCAGGAAACTGCCCTTCCAGCGCAGCGCGCGCCGTCTGGTATTCAAGATGCGCCGGCGGTCTTCCCTGCTCATTGAATGACTGATGCCTGTTTGCCGGCAGCGGATAGTTCGGCCAGCTTGCCTGATAAAGTTCGTTTTCCGGTGGCTGCGTGGGCGCCAGGGTATTATCATCCTGATCCAACTCGCCACGCCACTGTACCTTTTCTCCCTCTTTATCGGTATCAATAAACATGACGTCATGAGGATTAACGAGGTTAACGGCCAGGAACCAGGGCTTGTGTTGGCCATTCAAGGGCTGCCCCTTGCATCTTAACCAATTTATAGTCTGAGCCGTGGTGGTTGAATCATAAAAATAGCCGCCTTTACTATGGCCTATAATATCGCCGATGCCGTGATAGTCAGCAAAACCATATTTTTCCATAATTTTATGTAATTCTGGTTCAGGAATATCCCCGACATCAATATCCTCATCTTTTTCGTCAGGCAAAGGCTTCTCCAGTTTTTCTGTAAGATGCCACTTACCTTTATAGGCCGTATAGTATCCCAGTTCCCGCATCATATGGCCTGTGGTTCCAAGAGCGGGGTCAAGGTCATAAGGCATCCAGGGTAATCCCAGATTATCAAACATCTTTGTCTGGGGCATATGTAAGCCGGTATACAATACGGAGCGGGAAGGCGTACAGACATTACTGGTATTCTGATGATTACAGAATGTCACCCCCGTTTTCATGAGCCGCTCTCTGCCGGGTACCGGGAAAGGAAACGTAGGAAAAAAACGCTCCTGGTCGGTCACGACTAACAGAATATTATATCCTTCTGGCAATTTTTCCGGGATTTCGCCGGTAAACGGTTTATCCCACGCCGGTTTCGCCTTGACGGCACATTTTTCATCAGCTTTTACCGCGCCGGATAGCATACCGCCGGCGGCAAGAATACCGGCGCTGGTTAACAGTTTCCTACGCGTAAGATCCGTCTCTTCTGCGGACAGATTTTTTTTATTACTCATATTATTATACCTGTAGTCAGTAACTTTATCACATATTCATTTATTACTGTACGAGGAAGCGTGGATATGTATCAATGCCTTCCGGGTAAGAATATGTGTTATAAATTGATTTGTATTTCAAATTAGAAATATATTAATAAATGAGCATAATTCATTGAAAAATTATTTAGATGAAAAGTTCATTGTTTTTATTTTAGAGATACAACTGCAGACATTACTTCATAAAAAAATACATTATTAAACATACTCTATAGCTCTGTGTTCGTGCCTTTTCCCTTCAACTACGGTGATTACCCTATGCCGCTACAATAAAATCGCCCCGAAAGAAACACTATCAGTAACAGGCCGCGCAACCATAGACATACAACCGGTAATATCACTCTGGGAAATTAAAACATAACTCAATTCTGTTATGTTGCTTATGAATAAAACTAGCGTATTGCCGCGTGATTCAATAAAAATTACGCCATTAAAAGAAACAATATAAAAACTATTATTTACAGGGGGTTAAGTTTCTTTTTAGCTGGCAGTGCATTATTTTACATTGACAACAACATAAAGAGGTGACTATAACAAGATATAAGACGGTCACACCAAATAAGGCTATTTTCAGATAATCAACCGAGGTTATTACCCAAAATAATTCGAGTTGCTTAAAGGCGGCAAGGGAGTGAGTCCCCAGGAACATAGATAATTATGTGACTGAGGTGAGCGACAAATCTGCCGGGAGCAGATTTGAACGTCGCGTGCGACGGCCCGTCAGGGCGAGGCCCATGGGTGGGCCGAGTAATCCGTAGCCAACCCATAAGCAACCTGAAGTATGAAGGGGATAAATAATTTCGTTACGGATTACTGATATTGCGCAAACCTTATCATCAATGCAACAGGAACAGAACTATGAAAAAACGCATTATTGCCGCCGCATTACTGGCAACGGTTGCTTCATTCAGCACACTTGCGGCAGAGCAGGTCTCTAAACAAGAAATCAGCCACTTCAAACTGGTTAAGGTCGGCACCATAAATGTGTCCCAGAGTGGCGGGCAGATTTCCTCACCCTCTGATCTACGCGAAAAACTGTCAGAATTAGCCGATGCGAAAGGCGGAAAATATTATCATATTATCGCTGCACGTGAGCATGGTCCGAATTTTGAAGCCGTTGCCGAAGTTTATAACGATGCGACGAAATAAAGCTCTGATTGCGCCATAACGAGGGCACAGGCATGAAATAATAAGAGAGCGCCAGCAAGGTGCCATGTTACGTCACAATCCACTCAGGGCCGTCTGGAAACAGATGCTGGCCCTCTTTTTTATCAACAGTTCATCCGGGGCAGGCAAGTCGGTAGAATGTATGCGCGCAGGCAGTAAGCCCTTCGTGAATAAGACGGTTTTGCGGGCTGTTTTAAGATGATGTTTAATGCGCTTTTACCTGCCTGAACCAGTAATTTTCCATTTTCGTTATCCATTTCCCCTTTTTATTTTTCGGTATTACGCCAGCCCAAAGTAATTGCAGCTGTCGGTTATAGGTTCCAATAGCGTGTCCACCATACGCCCCTTCAAATGCTATCACCATGGGTCCCTGCCCTTTTACCCCCTCTTGTCCTTCATGGCAATAAAGCGCGTTGCGGTGAGTCACGTCAAGTTCATACTGCACGTTCAGTTTCACACATTTTTCCCCGCAGCCTTCTACTGGCGGCAATATTGTCATGGTATAAGGCGGGTTATCTGCCGTGGTTTTCCATGTTCCGATCAGGTCTTTGCAGGCGTTTATCTCCGTAGCCCCGGAGGCGGCAGAAAATAGCGCGAGAAAATAAAAAGGTATTAGTTTCAGTTTCATTACAGACTCCTGTTCCTTATACCTCATCATTTATACCTAATCATAAGGATAAATGCCCTGCGATATGTTTTTTTCCGGGAAATGTTGAGCCGCTGTTCAGAGAAATGTCGATGAGTGTAACCTCATGTAAGCGGACAGCGCGGTGGGGAAAGCGGGAACACGGGCGAATGGTCTAACGTATTTCGACGTTTTCCGGCGTCCCTGCCTGTTCAGGCATCCGTTTATTCGCATGGGAATAAATGGATGCGCATAAAGAGAGAATATTATTGAGCGGCTAACCAGAAAAAATTGAATTAATTATCCAGCTCGCTCATATTTTTCAGCTGATCGCGGTTAATCTGTTCGGTTTTCCCGGTGGCGGCGTTTTTGTAAGACACCATACCGGTATCGTTATCGACCTCGGGTTTCCCGTCGGTGACAATAGTTTTGCCATCCGTGGTTTCAACCGCCTGGTTAGAAGAGCATCCTGCGACGGTGAATAGTGTTGCTGCGGTAAACAGTGCGGTCATAAGACGTTTTTGCATGGTGTTCTCCCTGCTTTTCAGTTGTTTTAGCATGTGACTGTTAACTGTAGCGTTATTGGCGAAAAGCAGGGAGAAATGCAGAACACTCTTAACGAGGGTTATCCGATGGCGTTCCGCGCAAAGTCATGTTTCCGGTCTGTGTTAGCGTCAAGCCGCGGGTTTCCGGGGCAAACATCACCGATACGCCAAGCCCGACTAACGAAATCAACGCGCCAATCAGCATGACGTTATTAATACCGTAACGAGTAATGAAAATCGGTAATGCCCAGGTGGAGACAATGGTTCCGATGCGGCTTAATGACATGATGACCCCCACGGCCGAAGCGCGAATATCCGTCGGGAAGAGTTCATTAGGATAAAGCCATTGCAGTATGCCCGGTCCGCCGGAAAAGAAGGCGTATACCGCAAACGCCACCACGACCAGTATGATGCCCAGATTTGACACCAGCCCCAGCAGCGCCAGCGCGATAGTCATCATGGCGAAGCTGCCAATAAGCAGAGGGCGACGGCCAATACTGTTTAGCCAGAACATCGCCGGGATACAGCCCAGCATAAAAAAGAGGCTAATCACCACATTGCCGAGCGCCGCGTTGCGCCCCTGTTCCCAGCCGAGTAACCCGACGATCTGCGGCCCAAAGGTATAGATAGCGAACATCGGGATTACCTGACAGGTCCAGATAGCCGCAACGAACAGTACAAACGGAAAATGACGGCGGTTAAACAACTGCAGGAAGCGGGTCTTCTGCGGCGGCTCATCGTCAAAGCAGACCGGTTCGCCGAACAGTTTGATCATCATTTGTTCACACTCTTTTACCCGTCCTTTTCGCAATAGCCAGCGTGGCGATTCCGGCAGGTCAAAGCGGCCAATCAAAATGATTAAGCACGGGATAAAGGCGCTGCCAAGCATCCAACGCCAGCCGCCTTCCATGTCATACAGCCAGTAGCCCACCAGGTTGGCGCAGGTCGCGCCGACGTACCACATCGCGGCGATAAAACCGATGGAGAACGCGCGCTGGCGGGTGTTGGAAAACTCCGTAATCATGGAAGTAGCGATAGGGTAATCCGCGCCGATAACAATGCCAATTAAAACGCGCATCACCAGTAATTCAAGCGGCGTGGAAACAAACATGGTCGCCACGGAGATAACGCCGATAGCGATAATATCAAGCAGGAACATTTTACGCCGCCCGACTTTATCGCAAATATAGCCAAACAACGAGGTGCCGATAAACAGTCCGGCAAGCGTAGCCGCGCCGAGCGCGCCAATCCATTCAGCATCAAGGTGCAATAGCGGCGTCAGTTGTTCCAGCGCCACGCCAATGATCACCAGCACGTAGCCATCAAGGAACGGGCCGCCGCTTCCCCACAGCATAATTTTGCGATGAATGGAGGAGAATTTAAGGTCATCAAAGTTCCTGGGCTGCTGCATGGTGATGTCCTGTTTCAACACGGGCAAAGCGCATCTGTAGGCCGGATAAGGCGTTTCCGCCGCCATCCGGCATTGGCGCCACATGATTGCCGGATGGCGACGCTACCGCATCTTATCCGGCCTACGGGGGCACAACTTCGTACTTATTAGCCGTAGCGGAACTCCACGCCAAACGTCCCGCGCGGGTATTCCCATTTTTCCAGCGCCGTATCAAGGCCGAGGATCCGGCACGTTCCGCACTCCAGGCACCCGGCGTAATCAAAACGAACACTGCCGTCGTCCTGCTTTTTATACAGTCCCGCCGGACAGGCCTTAATCAGCACCTCCAGCGCCTGTTTATCAGGATCGGTTTTGAGAATGATGTGCGGGCTGTCTTCATCCACATTGAACTTATTGACGCCCAGTTTGACGTCCACATTGACGGGAGATGTCATAATACGGTCACTCCTTTCAGGCCATCTTTCATCAGGTTGATGAAGCCCACTTTCTTCGCATGGCGCAGGATTTTTTTACGCATCGGCACCGGAGCGGAGCCATCCACGGTGAACAGGTCGCGCGCGATATTGACCGCCATTTCGGGATAGGCGGTAAACATGCGGGGATTATCAAGAAAAGCTGGCAGTTTCTGATACATGCGCATATCGCGCATCGGACCTTCGTCCAGATGCTGACGGTATTCACCCAACGACTGCTTGCTAAAATCGTCACGCTTCATCGCCGAAAGCACCGTCTTCGCCGCCGCTTCGCCTGCGGATATGGCGAGATCCATACCCCGGATGGTAAAGCCGAGGTTCATACACATGCCGGCAGCGTCTCCGGCAATCAGTACGCCATCGCCCACCAGTTCAGGCTGCATATTCATTCCCGCCTCGGGTACAACGTGTGCGGCATATTCCACCAGCTTGCCACCGGCGATCAGCGGCGCAACGGCCGGATGCTGTTTGAAATCTTCCAGCATTTGCGGGACCGATTTTTTCGCGTCTTTCAGATGATGAAGTCCACAGACCAGCCCCAGGGAAAGGGTTGTTTCATTCGTATACAGGAAGCCACCGCCCATCAGACCATCGGTCGGCGCCCCGGCAAACAGACAGGCGGCACCTTCGTTGCCCTGTAGCTGAAAACGATCTTCAATGACCGACTTCGGCAATTCGATCAGTTCCTTCACGCCGACAGCAACATGCGATGCCTCAACACGCTTGGCCATGCCCAGCTTTTCAGCCAGCAGAGAATTCACCCCGTCAGCGAGGATTACGACTTTGGCTTCCAGAATATCGCCATCGGCTTCCACGCCCACGACTTTGCCATCACGCTGAACGACGTTATCGACGCGAATACCGGTGATCAGTTGTGCCCCCGCCTCTTCGGCCTGCTCCATCAGCCAGGCGTCAAATTTACTGCGCAAAACGGAATAAGAAACCTGCGACGATGCGGCGTCCTCGCCGTTGCAATAATCCATCGTCATCGCCCCTTTGTCGGTCATAAAGGCGAGTTTTTCGTGGGTGATCATGCGTTCAATGGGGGCCTGATCCGCAAAGCCGGGAATGATGCGTTCCAGGCTATGTGCATACAAACGCCCACCGGTGACATTCTTCGCGCCAGCAGAATTGCCGCGCTCGATAACCAGCACCTGTGCACCTTCGCGAGCAAGCACCAGCGCCGCAACCGAACCGGCCAGACCTGCACCCACGATGATGGCATCAAAGATATCTTCGGACATACGTACTCCTGTCAGCGGCAGGATACCTTCGCATCCTGCCCGAAATGGTTTATCGCGCTAAGGCAGCCGTCAGCGCAGGCAGGATCTTCAGCGCATCGCCAACGATGCCAAAATCCGCATACTGGAAGATTGGCGCGTTTTTATCTTTGTTGATGGCGAAAATCGTCTGCGCGCCGTTGGCGCCGACCATGTGTTGGATCTGCCCGGAGATCCCCACTGCCAGATACAGTTCAGGTTTGAGCATCAGGTTGGAGATACCGACGTAGCGCTCGTGCTCCATCCACTTCTCGTTTTCCGCCACCGGGCGGGAACAGGCCAGCTCGGCGCCAATCGTCTGGCACAGCGCTTCGGCCAGCGAGATATTCTCTTTGCTGCCGATGCCGCGTCCCACGCTGACCACCAGACGCGCTTTGTCGAGGTCAACGCTGTTGCTCTGACGCGCCTGGGTTGCGGTGCGGGTCACGGCAGTGGCCGGAGCCTGCCACTGCACGGTGTGCATCTCGCCGCTGCGAGAAGCATCCGGTTGTTGTGCGTCAAACGTTCCGCTGCTGAGCGTGATCACGGCAAACGGCGAAGCGATGGTTTCTGCCCCTATCGCCAGACCGCCGTAGACCATATGTTTAACCGCCGCTTTTCCATCCTGCAGGGCGACTTCGCTGGCATCGTTGGAAACCGCAGCCGACAAGCGATAGCCCAGCTTTGCCGCCAACAGCTTGCCCCGACGCGTATTCGGCAGCAGCACCGCGCCGCCCTCGCTATGCTGACGAATAGTCTCAGCCATCGCAGCAGCGTAGTCTTCGATCATGCGGTCTTCTGGTTTGCCGCTGAGCAGCCAGACATGATCCGCGCCCAAATGACATGCTGTCGCGCTGTCCGCTTCGTTCAGTACGAACGCGTTAACTTTTTCACCTACAGCCTGCGCGCCACTCATCAGTTCGGGCAGACGAGAAGGGGTATCGCTGAATACCCAGACACTGGAAAATTTGTTCATAACATCCCCTGATAATTAAATGATTTTGCGCAGATTCTCGACAAACGCGGCGATTTGTTCTTCACCGTCACCTTCAATCACCACACGCTGACGCTCGCGCTGCTTCGGTGCGGCAACCTGTTGTGCGGAATACGCGGGTACGCTGTTCAGCCCGATATCCGCAGGCGACCAGACCTGAACCGGTTTTTTCGCCGCGCCAAGAATGGCTTTCATCGAAGGGATTTGTGGGGTGTTAATGTCGGTGGAAACCGCGATCACCGCCGGGAGCGGGATGCTCAGCGTTTCAACTTCATCTTCCAGTTCGCGTTCTACCGTCAATGTGCTGTCGGTAAGAGAGAGGATTTTACTCACGCCGTTAATCGCCGGCATGTTCAGCGCTTCGCCCACCAGCAAACCAACCTGCTGAGCATAAAGATCGGAAGAACCGTCGCCGCAGATAAGTAGATCGAAACCTGATTTTTGCGCCGCGGCGGCCAGCGCGGTAGCGGTGTGTTGCGGCAGCGCCTGCTCAAATTGATCGTCAATGACCACAATCAGTTCATCAGGGCCACGAGAGAGGACATCTTTGCGCCCTTTTGCATTAGTCAGCGCTTTGCCGCCAACGCTCATGGCGACAACCTGAACGTCTCCCAACTGCTGTTTTAACTGGCAAGCAGCTTCAATTGCATTCAGATCATATTGGCTGATTTTGCTATCCGCTTTGCTGAAATCGAGTGTTCCGTCAGCATTATTAATCGCAATATCCTGCTCATCAGGTACGCATTTGTAGCAAGTAATTATCTTCATTGCATCTCCAGAAATCATGAAGGAAACGTATTTATATCGGCGGTGTTAAATACAGATATCACGCTCTTTAATTCGGAAATAAAACCTTAATCACCAATATTGAAAATGTCACACATTGATATTCGTAACTTTCAATAGTGTTACGCACCTCACCAATATTGAAAGAAATATGCCAAATATGAAAATTTTCAATATTGTTTGCTGGCTCAACAATATTGAACGTCAGATACTTAAAAAAGTTAAAAAACCACAACCAATTAATTGATAAATAAAGAAAAAAATCAAAATTTAGACACAAAATAATCAACGCAAAAAAGTGTGACGAAGATAACAGAATCACCCGAAGTGAATACCCATCATGAGTTACTCATTGAGGCGTCCCAGAGGTTAAAAACTTATCAACAAATCATTAATAATAAATAAACAAACGTTCATGGACTGGCACGCTAAATAAATTTCGTTTTCACACTGGAATTCACTTATGAAAAATGAAAAGAAAAAATCGGGAATTGAACCGAAGGTTTTTTTTCCGCCATTAATAATTGTCGGGATACTTTGCTGGCTAACAGTCAGAGATCTTGATGCCGCTAACGTCGTTATTAATGCGGTATTCAGTTATGTCACCAACGTCTGGGGTTGGGCATTTGAATGGTATATGGTCGTCATGCTCTTCGGCTGGTTCTGGCTGGTTTTTGGCCCCTATGCCAAAAAGAGATTAGGTGACGAAAAACCGGAGTTTAGCACCGCCAGCTGGATTTTCATGATGTTCGCCTCCTGTACATCCGCTGCGGTTCTGTTCTGGGGCTCTATTGAGATCTACTACTATATTTCCACCCCGCCGTTCGGCCTGGAACCCAATTCCACGGGCGCGAAAGAGATAGGCCTGGCGTACAGCCTGTTCCACTGGGGGCCGCTACCGTGGGCAACCTATAGCTTCCTTTCCGTGGCCTTCGCCTACTTCTTCTTTGTACGCAAGATGGATGTCATCCGCCCCAGCTCCACGCTGGTACCGCTCGTCGGTGAAAAGCATGCGAAAGGGTTGTTCGGTACCATCGTCGATAACTTCTACCTGGTGGCGCTGATCTTCGCGATGGGCACCAGCCTCGGTCTGGCTACCCCGCTGGTCACCGAGTGTATGCAATGGCTGTTCGGTATTCCGCATACGCTGCAACTCGACGCCATCATCATTACCTGCTGGATCATTCTGAACGCGATTTGCGTAGCCTGCGGCCTGCAAAAAGGGGTCAGAATCGCCAGCGATGTGCGTAGTTACCTGAGCTTCCTGATGCTCGGCTGGGTGTTTATCGTCAGCGGCGCCAGCTTCATCATGAACTACTTCACCGACTCCGTCGGGATGCTGTTAATGCACCTGCCACGGATGCTGTTCTATACCGACGCCATCGGTAAAGGCGGCTTCCCACAGGGCTGGACCGTTTTCTACTGGGCGTGGTGGGTTATTTACGCCATCCAGATGAGTATCTTCCTGGCCCGTATTTCCCGTGGTCGTACCGTACGTGAACTGTGCTTCGGGATGGTGATGGGTCTGACCGCGTCTACCTGGATCCTGTGGACAGTGCTGGGCAGCAACACGCTGCTGCTGATGGATAAAAACATCCTCAACATTCCGCAACTGATTGAGCAACACGGCGTGGCGCGCGCCATTATCGAAACCTGGGCCGCCTTGCCGCTCAGCACCGCCACCATGTGGGGCTTCTTCATCCTCTGCTTTATTGCCACCGTCACGCTGATTAACGCCTGCTCTTACACCCTGGCGATGTCGACCTGTCGTGAAGTTCGCGATGGTGAAGAGCCGCCTCTGTTAGTGCGTATCGGCTGGTCGGTGCTGGTCGGTATCATCGGTATCGTTCTGCTGGCGCTGGGTGGTTTGAAGCCGATTCAGACCGCGATTATCGCCGGAGGATGTCCGCTGTTCTTCGTCAACATTATGGTGACGCTGTCCTTTATTAAAGACGCCAAAGTGCACTGGAAAGACAAGTAATTCTTATTAACCCAATTGATCAAGAGGCTGAAAGATGGATTTCAACTTAAATGACGAACAGGAGCTGTTTGTCGCCGGTATTCGCGAACTGATGGCCAGTGAGAACTGGGAAGCTTATTTTGCCGAGTGCGATCGTGACAGCGTCTACCCTGAGCGTTTTGTAAAAGCGCTGGCGGATATGGGTATTGATAGCCTGCTGATCCCGGAAGAACACGGCGGTCTGGAAGCGGGTTTTGTTACCGTCGCCGCCGTCTGGATGGAGCTGGGACGTCTTGGCGCGCCAACTTACGTGTTGTACCAATTGCCAGGAGGTTTTAACACTTTCCTGCGTGAAGGGACTCAGGAGCAAATTGATAAAATCATGGCGTTCCGGGGCACCGGTAAGCAGATGTGGAACTCTGCTATCACCGAACCGGGAGCGGGATCGGATGTTGGTAGTCTGAAAACCACTTATACACGCAAAAATGGTAAGGTTTATCTTAATGGCAGTAAGTGCTTTATCACCAGTAGCGCCTATACCCCGTACATCGTGGTCATGGCGAGAGACGGTGCATCGCCGGATAAACCGGTTTACACCGAGTGGTTTGTGGACATGAGCAAAGCGGGTATCAAGGTCAACAAACTGGAGAAACTCGGTCTGCGCATGGATAGCTGCTGTGAAATCACCTTTGACGACGTTGAACTGGACGAGAAAGACATGTTCGGTCGGGAAGGTAACGGCTTCAACCGCGTGAAAGAAGAGTTTGACCATGAACGCTTCCTCGTCGCGCTGACCAACTACGGTACCGCAATGTGCGCTTTTGAAGACGCTGCGCGTTACGCGAATCAGCGCGTGCAGTTTGGTGAAGCTATTGGCCGTTTCCAGCTGATTCAGGAGAAGTTTGCGCATATGGCGATCAAACTGAACTCCATGAAAAATATGCTGCTGGAAGCCGCGTGGAAAGCAGATAACGGCACTATTACCTCCGGCGACGCGGCAATGTGCAAATACTTCTGCGCCAACGCCGCGTTTGAAGTGGTAGACACCGCCATGCAGGTACTGGGAGGTGTTGGTATCGCGGGCAACCACCGCATCACGCGTTTCTGGCGTGACCTGCGCGTTGACCGTGTTTCTGGTGGTTCTGACGAAATGCAGATCCTGACGTTGGGTCGTGCGGTACTCAAGCAATACCGCTAATCGATCCCTTGTAGGCCTGATAAGACGCGGGGCGTCGCCATCAGGCAATCATGCCGGATGGCGCTGTGCTTATCCGGCCTACATACCGCAAAAAATGCCAGGAGAAAAATGATGAATCATTTACCAATGCCAACCTTTGGCCCGCTTGCTGGGGTACGCGTTGTTTTTTCAGGAATCGAAATCGCCGGTCCATTCGCCGGACAGATGTTCGCCGAATGGGGCGCCGAGGTTATCTGGATTGAAAACGTCGCATGGGCCGATACCATCCGCGTACAGCCTAACTACCCGCAGCTCTCACGCCGCAACCTGCACGCCCTGTCGCTGAATATTTTCAAAGATGAAGGTCGGGAAGCGTTTCTGAAACTGATGGAAACCACCGATATTTTCATTGAAGCCAGTAAAGGCCCGGCCTTTGCCCGCCGTGGTATTACTGATGAAGTGCTGTGGGAACATAACCCGAAACTGGTCATTGCCCACCTTTCCGGCTTCGGCCAGTATGGTACCGAGGAGTACACCAATCTTCCGGCGTATAACACCATCGCGCAGGCATTCAGTGGTTATCTGATCCAAAACGGCGACGTTGATCAGCCGATGCCAGCCTTCCCGTATACCGCCGATTACTTCTCCGGGATGACCGCGACGACAGCCGCGCTGGCAGCCCTGCACAAAGTACGCGAAACGGGTAAAGGTGAAAGCATCGATATCGCCATGTACGAAGTGATGCTGCGCATGGGTCAGTATTTCATGATGGACTACTTCAACGGCGGCGAAATCTGTCCACGTATGACGAAAGGGAAAGACCCCTACTACGCCGGTTGCGGCCTGTATAAATGCGCCGATGGTTACATCGTCATGGAGTTGGTCGGCATCACGCAAATCAACGAGTGTTTTAAAGATATTGGCCTGGCCCACATTCTCGGTACGCCGGAAGTTCCGGAAGGCACGCAGCTCATCCATCGCGTGGAATGCCCTTACGGCCCGCTCGTCGAAGAGAAACTGGACGCCTGGCTGGCAACACACACCATCGCCGACGTTCAGGCGCGCTTTGCTGAGCTGAATATCGCCTGTGCGAAGGTGCTCACCATTCCGGAACTGGAAGGTAACCCGCAGTACGTTGCCCGCGAATCGATTACTCAGTGGCAAACAATGGACGGTCGCACCTGTAAAGGGCCGAACATCATGCCGAAATTTAAAAACAACCCGGGGAAAATCTGGCGTGGCATGCCGTCACACGGCATGGATACCGCCGCCATTCTGAAAAACATTGGTTATAGCGAAGCAGATATTAAGGAACTGGTCGGCAAAGGCCTGGCCAAAGTTGAGGATTAAACGCGATGCGCTAATCGGTTTTCCGATTAGCGCTCACGCCTGATTTCAGTGGATAAAGCAATATGGATATCGTTGGCGGACAAAACTTACGTCAGATGTGGGACGACCTGGCCGGGGTGTACGGAGATAAAACGGCGTTAATTTTCGAATCCTGTGAGGGAATCGTTCGGCAGTTTAGCTATGCTTCGCTCAATGAAGAGATTAACCGCACGGCGAACCTTTTTTATTCCTTAGGGATCCGCAAGGGTGATAGGGTCGCGCTGCATCTGGATAACTGCCCGGAATTCATCTTTTGCTGGTTTGGACTGGCAAAAATCGGCGCCATTATGGTGCCGATTAATGCCCGCTTACTGGGCGAAGAAAGCGCCTGGATCCTGCAAAACAGCCAGGTGAGTCTGCTGGTTACCAGCGCCCAGTTTTATCCTATGTACCGTGAAATACGCCAGGACAATAGCACTCCGCTTAATCATATCTGTCTGATTGCCGAGCAGCTTCCGGCTGACGACGGCGTGAGTCACTTTACCCAACTGCAATCCCGCCAGTCCACCACGCTGTGCTATACGCCCGCGTTATCCACTGACGATACGGCGGAAATTCTGTTTACCTCAGGCACCACCTCACGGCCTAAAGGGGTGGTAATTACCCACTACAACCTGCGTTTTGCAGGCTACTACTCTGCCTGGCAAATCGCCCTGCGCGATGATGACGTGTACATGACGGTGATGCCCGCTTTTCATATCGACTGCCAGTGTACCGCCGCAATGCCAGCCTTTTCCGCCGGCAGCACCTTTGTGCTCCTGGAAAAGTACAGCGCCCGGGCATTCTGGGATCAGGTACGTAAATATCAGGCTACGGTGACCGAGTGCATCCCGATGATGATCCGCACGCTGATGGTCCAGCCCGCCGCACCAACGGACAGGCAGCATCACCTGCGCGAAGTGATGTTCTATCTCAATTTATCCGAGCAGGAAAAAGACGATTTTACCGAACGCTTTGGCGTCAGGCTGCTGACCTCTTATGGTATGACTGAAACCATTGTCGGAATTATTGGCGACCGTCCCGGAGACAAACGGCGCTGGCCCTCCATTGGTCGCGTGGGTTTTAGCTATGAAGCTGAAATTCGCGACGATCAAAATCGCCCGCTGCCCGCCGGAGAAATTGGCGAAATCTGTATTAAAGGCATCCCCGGCAAGACTATCTTCAAAGAGTATTACATGCAGCCGGAGGCAACCGCCAGGGCGCTGGAACCAGAGGGCTGGTTACATACCGGTGATTCGGGTTACCAGGATGAGGATGGCTATTTCTATTTTGTCGACAGACGCTGCAACATGATTAAACGCGGCGGGGAAAATGTCTCCTGCGTCGAGCTGGAAAATATTATTTCTGCGCATCCGAAAATTCAGGACATTGTGGTGGTTGGTATTAAAGACGCGATCCGTGATGAGGCCATTAAAGCGTTTATCGTCCTTAATGAAGGTGAAACATTAAGCGAAGCCGAGTTTTTCAGCTTTTGCGAAAACAATATGGCGAAATTCAAGGTTCCCTCTTTTATGGAGATCAGAACTGACCTGCCACGCAACTGTTCAGGAAAAATAATCAAAAAAAATCTGAAATAAACCTTCCGGCAGGAATCCCTCCCGCCGGGAAACTATTTATCTGGAGATGAACTATGAGTGAGTCATTACATCGGACCCGTAACGGCCCGATCCTGGAAATTACCCTCGACCGACCTAAAGCGAATGCCATTGACGCCAAAACCAGCTTTGCAATGGGTGAAGCTTTTCTTAATTTCCGTGACGATCCGGAATTACGCGTAGCAATCATTACCGGCGGCGGGGAGAAATTCTTTTCTGCTGGCTGGGACTTAAAAGCGGCAGCGGAAGGTGAAGCGCCGGATGCCGATTTTGGTCCCGGCGGCTTTGCCGGTTTAACCGAAATATTTGACCTCGATAAGCCGGTTATCGCCGCGGTGAACGGCTACGCGTTTGGCGGCGGTTTTGAGCTGGCGCTGGCGGCGGACTTTATTGTCTGCGCCGAAAACGCCAGCTTCGCGCTGCCGGAAGCAAAGCTCGGCATCGTGCCTGACAGCGGCGGCGTATTGCGTCTGCCTAAGCTGCTGCCACCGGCTATCGTCAACGAAATGGTAATGACCGGCAGACGAATGAGCGCCGAAGAAGCGCTGCGTTGGGGGATCGTGAACCGCGTTGTCAGCCAGAGCGAACTGATGGATAGCGCGCGCGAACTGGCGCAACAACTGGTCAATAGCGCCCCGCTGGCTATCGCGGCGCTGAAAGAGATTTATCGCGCGACCAGCGAAATGCCGGTAGAAGAAGGCTACCGCTACATCCGCAGCGGCGTGCTGAAGCATTATCCGTCGGTACTGCATTCAGAAGATGCGCTCGAAGGACCGCAGGCATTTGCCGAAAAACGCGATCCGGTGTGGAAAGGTCGTTAATGTGACTATGCCGGATGGCGCTTCGCTCATCCGGCCTACAGCACATGCGCAACCGTAGGCCGGATAAGGTGTTTACGCCACCATCCGGCAAAAAAACCGAGGTACAACTATGAGCTATTACGCCTTTGAAGGACTGATCCCGGTGGTGCATCCGGACGCGTTTGTCCATCCCAGCGCCGTGCTGATTGGCGATGTCATCGTGGGCGCCGGTGTTTATATTGGCCCACTCGCGTCATTGCGTGGGGATTATGGTCGCCTGATCCTGGAGGCAGGCTCTAATCTGCAGGATGGCTGCATTATGCATGGCTACTGCGATACCGATACCATCGTGCATGAAAACGGCCATATCGGCCACGGCGCTATTCTACATGGCTGCGTGGTGGGACGGGACGCCCTGGTCGGCATGAATAGCGTCATTATGGACGGCGCAGTGATTGGCGAAGAGAGCATTGTCGCCGCCATGAGTTTTGTCAAAGCCGGATTTCAGGGTGAGGCAAGGCAACTGCTGGTGGGGTCACCTGCGCGCGTACTACGCCAGGTTACGGACCAGGAGCTGCACTGGAAACGCCTCAATACCAAAGAATATCAGGATCTTGCGATCCGTTGTCGAACGGGGTTATCTGAAACGAAGCCGTTAACGCAGATCGAAGAAAACCGACCGCGCCTGAAAGGCACGACGGACGTGAAGCCAAAATCAGCACAGTAATTGATGCCGGATGCGCTCACGCTTATCCGGCCTACGCGTCAATTACCGTTTACCCCGCCATCAGGTTAAACAGACAATTAGCGACGCATACTCTTGGAGAGCATCATCTGCCATTTCTGCTCACGGTTTAGCTCTGTGGGGGGAACGGCAGACAGCCGCGGCGCTTTCGCCACGCTCACTTTTCTTTCCTGCAAATTATGATTCAATCGGCGATAGAGTTGAGAGTCGATACTCACGACTTTCACCAGACGCTGGCACTGGCAGCCTCGTCCTGCAATTTGGTTAGGGATCATCTTCACTTCACAAACAATTTCCCCCACTTCTGACAGAATATAGGAGAGCGTATTAATTGCTTTGCAATGTTCAATATCAAATTGACGGGAAATCTCCCTGGCAGTGATCCATCGGTTCTCTGCCATCATCCAGTCAGCAATTAACAAATAAAGCGGTCTTTCAACATATTTTTCACACATAAGCACACCATTTCACAAATTAAAAATCTGGCTACGGCCTGTCCAAACTAATAAAAACTAAGCCATATTAAAATTGTGGATATGCAAGATAGTATGCGACTTAAATATTGATTAGTGTGAGCAATATCGTGCTTATTACATTGAAAATGTGGTTACGGAAACGGACTTCTCCAGGAATGACCTTACGCAAGATAAAAAAAGGGTTTCTTTACAGAAACCCTTTCAACATTATATTACAGGTCCGGTTAGAGCAATATCCGCCGAACCCTTTGTTTACGACTTTTTGATCTGCGCGTGCATTTCCTGCACCGAGGTTACCTTCTCGGTGGCATCAGCATTGAGCGCCATCGTCGTGGCAAAACCGCCGTTCAGCGTGGTGTCATAATGCACTTTATACTGCAGCGCGCTGCGGCGAATCACCCTGGAGTCTTCAATCGCGCGGCGACCTGCGGTGGTGTTGATGATGTAGGTGTATTCGCCATTCTTGATACGGTCCTGAATGTGCGGACGACCTTCATGCACCTTGTTCACCAGACGCGGGTTGATACCGGCTTCGCCCAGCACAATCGCGGTACCGTGGGTGGCATCCAGCTCAAAGCCCTGTTTCAGCAGCTTGGCGGCGAGATCCACCACGCGCTCTTTGTCGCCTTCGCGGACGGAGAGCAGCGCACGGCCCTGTTTCTTCATGGTGGAGTTACTGCCCAACTGTGCCTTGGCGAACGCTTCCGCAAAGGTACGGCCCACGCCCATCACTTCCCCGGTGGAGCGCATTTCCGGCCCTAACAGCGGGTCAACGCCGGGGAATTTATTGAACGGCAGCACCACTTCTTTCACCGAGTAGTACGGCGGGATAATTTCTTGGGTCACGCCCTGCTCGGTCAGCGATTTGCCGGCCATCACGCGCGCCGCCACTTTCGCCAGCGGCACGCCGGTGGCTTTAGAGACGAACGGTACGGTACGCGCCGCACGCGGGTTGACTTCAATCAGGTAGACTTCGTTGTCCTTGACCGCAAACTGCACGTTCATCAGGCCGCGCACCTGCAACTCGAAGGCCAGCTTCTGCACCTGCTGGCGCATCACGTCCTGAATTTCCTGGCTCAGCGTGTAGGCTGGCAGGGAACAGGCGGAGTCGCCGGAGTGTACGCCCGCCTGCTCGATGTGCTCCATGATGCCGCCAATCAGCACCATTTCGCCGTCGCAGATAGCGTCCACGTCCACTTCAACCGCGTCATCAAGGAAGCGGTCCAGCAGCACCGGCGCATCGTTAGAGACGCTGACCGCCGTCTGGAAGTAGCGACGCAGATCGGCTTCGTCATAGACAATTTCCATCGCCCGGCCGCCCAGCACGTAAGAAGGACGTACCACCAGCGGGTAGCCGATCTCTTTCGCTTTTTCGACAGCCTGTTCAATGGCGGTGACGGTGGCGTTGGCCGGTTGCTTCAGCTTCAGACGGTCAACCGCATGCTGGAAGCGCTCACGGTCTTCCGCGCGGTCGATGGCGTCCGGGCTGGTGCCGATAACCGGCACGCCTGCCGCTTCCAGCGCGCGCGCCAGCTTCAGCGGGGTCTGGCCGCCGTACTGCACGATAACGCCTTTCGGCTTCTCGATGCGCACGATTTCCAGCACGTCTTCCAGCGTCACCGGCTCGAAGTACAGACGGTCGGAAGTGTCGTAGTCGGTGGAGACGGTTTCCGGGTTACAGTTGACCATAATGGTCTCGTAACCGTCTTCGCGCAGCGCCAGCGAGGCATGGACGCAGCAGTAGTCAAACTCGATGCCCTGGCCGATACGGTTCGGGCCGCCGCCGAGGACCATGATTTTATCGCGATCAACGGATGGGTTCGCTTCGCACTCATCTTCATAAGTGGAGTACATGTAGGCGGTATCGGTGGCGAATTCCGCCGCGCAGGTATCCACACGCTTGTAGACCGGGTGCAGGTCATACTGGTCACGCAGCTTGCGGATTTCCGCTTCACGCACGCCCGCCAGTTTCGCCAGACGCGCATCGGCAAAACCTTTACGCTTGAGCTGACGCAGGAAGTCGGCGTTGAGGCCGTTAATGCCCACTTCCGCCACTTTCTCTTCCAGACGCACCAGCTCTTCAATTTGCACCAGGAACCAGCGGTCGATGTTGGTCAGGTTGAACACGCCATCCACAGACAAGCCTGCGCGGAAAGCATCGGCGATATACCAGATACGATCTGCGCCCGCATCTTTCAGCTCGCGGCGGATTTTGGTCAGCGCTTCCGGGTCGTCGAGGCTGACTTTCGGGTCGAAGCCGGTGGCGCCCACTTCCAGGCCGCGCAGCGCTTTTTGCAGGGATTCCTGCTGAGTGCGGCCAATCGCCATCACTTCCCCGACCGATTTCATCTGGGTGGTCAGACGGTCGTTAGCACCGGCGAATTTCTCGAAGTTAAAGCGCGGAATTTTGGTGACAACGTAGTCGATAGACGGCTCGAAGGAGGCCGGAGTACGCCCGCCGGTGATGTCGTTCATCAGTTCGTCAAGGGTGTAACCCACCGCCAGTTTGGCGGCTACTTTGGCAATCGGGAAACCGGTGGCTTTCGACGCCAGCGCCGAGGAGCGGGATACGCGCGGGTTCATTTCGATAACGATCAGACGACCGTTTTTCGGGTTCACTGCGAACTGGACGTTAGAACCACCGGTTTCGACGCCGATTTCACGCAGCACCGCCATCGAGGCGTTACGCATGATTTGGTATTCTTTATCGGTCAGAGTCTGCGCGGGCGCCACGGTGATGGAGTCGCCGGTATGGATGCCCATCGCATCGAAATTTTCGATGGAGCAGACGATGATGCAGTTGTCGTTTTTATCACGCACCACTTCCATCTCGTACTCTTTCCAGCCGATCAGCGACTCATCAATCAGCAGCTCGTTGGTTGGCGAGAGGTCCAGACCGCGTTCGCAGATTTCTTCGAACTCTTCACGGTTGTAAGCGATACCGCCGCCGGTGCCGCCCATGGTAAAGGACGGACGGATGATGCACGGGAAGCCCACGTCAGCGGCAACCGCCAGCGCTTCTTCCATAGTGTGCGCGATACCGGAACGCGCGGTGTCGAGACCAATTTTCTTCATCGCGATATCGAAACGACGACGGTCTTCGGCTTTATCAATGGCGTCGGCGGTGGCGCCAATCATGGTGACGCCGAACTCTTCGAGCACGCCCTGCCGCTCCAGCTCCAGCGCACAGTTCAGCGCGGTCTGGCCGCCCATGGTCGGCAGCACTGCATCCGGACGCTCTTTTTCGATGATTTTGCGTACCACTTCCCAGTGAATCGGCTCGATGTAGGTGGCATCGGCCATTTCCGGGTCGGTCATGATGGTGGCCGGGTTAGAGTTCACCAGAATAACGCGATAGCCCTCTTCGCGCAGCGCTTTACACGCCTGAGCGCCGGAGTAGTCAAACTCACACGCCTGACCGATAACAATCGGGCCCGCGCCCAGAATCAGGATACTTTTTATATCTGTACGTTTTGGCATGGCTCTTATTACTCCTGATTATTTCGCGGACTGACGGTATTGCTCAATAAGCTCGATAAAGTGGTCGAACAGCGGCGCCGCATCGTGCGGGCCGGGGCTCGCTTCTGGGTGTCCCTGGAAGCTGAACGCCGGTTTGTCGGTACGATGAATACCCTGCAGGGTGCCGTCGAACAGGGATTTATGGGTTACGCGCAGGTTGGCTGGCAGCGAGTCTTCATCAACCGCAAAGCCGTGGTTCTGCGCGGTGATCATCACCACGTTTCTGTCCATATCTTTTACCGGATGGTTGCCGCCGTGATGGCCGAACTTCATCTTAACGGTCTTCGCACCGCTCGCCAGCGCCAGCAGCTGATGGCCGAGGCAGATGCCGAACACAGGAATGTCGGTCTGGAGGAATTTCTTAATCGCCTCGATGGCGTAGTCGCACGGAGCCGGGTCGCCAGGGCCGTTCGACAGGAAGATGCCGTCCGGATTCATTTTCAGCACCTCTTCAGCAGAGGTTTGCGCTGGCACCACCGTCAGGCGGCAGCCGCGATCCACCAGCATGCGCAGGATGTTGCGTTTGGCGCCGAAATCATAGGCCACCACATGGAACGGCAGGTCATCCTCAAATTTCGCTTCCGGTAAACCGTCTTTCAGCGTCCAGCTACCCTGCGTCCAGCGGTAAGTTTCCGTCGTGGTCACTTCTTTCGCCAAATCCATACCGTTAAGTCCAGGAAATGCTTTCGCTTTTTCCAGCGCCAGCTTCGCATCCGGGCTATCGCCTGCAATGATGCAGCCGTTCTGTGCGCCTTTCTCACGCAGCAGTCGGGTCAGCTTGCGGGTATCGATATCAGCAATCGCCACAATGTTATGGCGTTTGAGGTAAGAAGAGAGGTCTTCTGTGTTACGGAAGTTGCTGGCAATCAGCGGCAGATCGCGAATCACTAAACCTTGCGCATGAACCTGAGAAGATTCTTCATCGGCTTCATTGGTGCCGACATTACCAATATGGGGATAAGTAAGAGTGACGATTTGGCGGGAATAGGAAGGATCAGTGAGGATTTCTTGATAACCGGTCATTGAAGTATTGAAAACGACTTCCCCAACCGCCGAACCCGTTGCCCCAATGGCCCGACCGTGAAACTGGGTTCCGTCTTCCAGAACCAATAGCGCTGACTTAATCAAAACACCCTCCAGAGAATATTCACTCACTTTATTTGCATATTAATTCATTCAGTCAGTATGAAGCAATGCAAATTTGCTTACCCGTGGATTTCTGGCAAACGGCGGCATTCTGAAGTTAAGCCGGATAAAAGTCAACTTAAAGAGGGTATTTTTTATGTTATTTTGCACATTATAAGGAAGTTATTCTGTTTAAGAGGCAAAAAGATCAACTAAGTGACGATAGAAAACGCTTGCGCTTCCTTTAGTTCGCAAAAAACTGGCCGGCATGATAAAAAGTGGACCAAATGGTCAAATTTCACATCAAAACAACAAAAAACAACGATAAAAATTCATTTAATAATCATTAATACCATTAAATGCATAAAAATTCAAAATAAAGCAAATTAACGACAAAAATAATTTAAAAATCAAGTTGTTATGAAAATAAAAAACAAATCAAACAAATCAAAAAATCGACAAAAAACAGCAAATTAAGACAATGTAATAAGAATTACAATCGCGATATAAAGATCCAACTTCTTTTTCTTTAAGACTAGCGCATAAGATTGGAACACAACCAGCCTCACTACAGCATAAAAAAGCTAACCCATTGAAGTAAAAGAGATAAAATGCCCCGAGGAACAGCACTCCCCCTCCGATGGATATCAGTCTTATTAGTCTGGTCGAGGTGCCTTTTGCATACGGTAAGCCACTGCGGCAGAACATGTCGTGGGCGAAGAAACTGTCGAAACATGAATGGCGAAAGGCGTTATTTATCTGACCGAATAACCGGGGGGCAAAAAACAAAAGGGCAATAATATATTGCCCTTTGTAATCAATTAATCTTGATTACCACAACCACATCACGAAGGTATTTAGTCGCTATAATACATCCAGCCCCAGCACATCCCGCATGTCAAATAGCCCATTTTTCTTCGTTTTTAGCCATAACGCCGATCGCAACGCGCCATTTGCAAACGTCATGCGGCTGGAAGCTTTATGCGTAATCTCTACGCGCTCGCCAATATCGGCAAACATCGCGGTATGTTCGCCGACGATGTCGCCCGCCCGAACGGTCGCAAAGCCAATCGTGCCCGGTACGCGCTCGCCGGTATAACCTTCACGCGAGTAGACCGCGCAGTCCTTCAGATTTTTATCCAGCGCCCCGGCGATTGCCTCGCCCATTGCCAGCGCCGTACCCGACGGTGCATCCACTTTATGGCGGTGGTGCGCTTCAATAATTTCAATATCGCTATAGTCGCCCATTACCTTCGCGGCTTTCTCCAGCAGCTTGAGCATGACGTTAACGCCGACGCTAAAGTTTGCGGCGAAAACGATCGCAATCTCTTGTGACGCCTCGCGAATGGCTTGTTTACCGGCGTCGTCAAAGCCGGTAGTACCAATCACCATCCCTTTACCATGCTGGCGGCAAAACGCCAGATGCGTCAACGTGCCTTCCGGACGGGTAAAATCGATGAAAACGTCAAAATCATCTTTTACCGCCTCAAGGCTGCTTTGAACGATCACGCCGGACTTTCCCACCCCCGCCAGTTCGCCAGCATCGCTGCCCAGCAAGGAAGAGCCTTCGCGCTCCAGCGCGGCACCCAGCTGAACACCTTCCATCGCCATGGCGGCCTGGATTAACTGCCGTCCCATGCGGCCACCGGCGCCGGCAATGGCGACGCGGATTTGTGCTTCATGCATAGCTATTCTCTTTTGTAAAAATTGCGTAAACCGTTTTCAGAGTAACCAGCGCGCCCGGAGGCCGCCATCTAAAATCGCCGATAATTAGAAATTAATGATAAACAGGGAGCGATATCAGTAAAAGACATGATTCATCCCGCAGGATGAATCATTGCTGGAGAGAATGAAAGAAGAGAAACTTACTCAGGATAGAGGGAACCGGCAGGAAAATGACTTAAAAACCAGGTCACTGCCAGTAAATCCGCGCTACCGCCAGGGCTTAAGTTACGCAGGATGAGTTCATCATCGAGGGACTGCATCGCTTCAATGCCCCCCTCAACCAATACGCCCCCTTGCCACAACAATTTTTGTGCCTGCTGCTGCACGTAGTAAAGCCCTTCCAGGCCTCCCCGTGACACCAGATTGGTATCATCATTCCACGCCATCAGATGCAACAATGTTTGCAGCAGGGCAAGATGGGTATCGTCATGCTCCTGCACGACCCGGTTAAACACCGGCAAAGCCTGCGTTCTGACGGTTCGAAAACCGCTTTCCGCTTCTCCCCGCGCGCCCGACAGGCCATAACACTGGAAATGGGTTTCACTCTTTGTCAGTTTTCCCGCTTTTTTTGCTGAGAGCTCGTGGGCAACAATATTCCGACTCAGGCGGGCAACCTGGTCGCAGATACGATTTTGCTCCAACGGTTCTCCCCGCGCGAGAAGTCGGCCAATCGCTGCGCTCAGCAGGCCAAAAGCGAAAATCGCCCCGCGATGGGTATTCACACCATTGGTCGCCTGTAGCATATCGTTCTCACAGGCCATCCCCAGCGGACGCAGCATCACCAGGACATTTTCTGCCGCCAGCGCCGCCGTGTTGTTGCCCATGATAAAAAACTTTTCCATCCACGGAGCAATGGCGGTAGTACTACGTTCAAATGCCGCCAGATCCATATCCCTATGCGCTCCCGAATTACGAATATCGACCAGACCGGGTTTTGGTGTCAGCCTGGCTTCCGTCAGCAGCGCTCTTGCAACCAACCCATTAAGTTCGCCAGCCGCCAGCGATGAGTACGCTGGCGTACGCCGTTCAGTCACAACGCTCACGTTCATAGCATTCAATCCTTCGTGCAATTTCATCCAACAAAAGGTCAAGGGTGTGATGCTTGCCCCGGGCACAGAGATGAGCATCCTGCTGGCATATCAAACATGGCCGGGCAGGATGCCCGAGTTCACGGCGTGATAGCGACTTACCGTCGCTATCAATAATGTCGATGTCCCAAAGCCGCCCTAACGGATGGCTCATCTCCAGTGTCGACATGTGCTGTTTCAACGCCATTGCCGGCGCACAGACCGCTGCCATCCATTCCGGGCCGCTGCGTTCATTTACCTGCATTTCCCAGACGTTGACCCACTCCTTCTGTTCGCAAAGCGCCAGTATTTCGGCAATTGCGTAATCGGCGACACGCCGCCAGACCGCTGAGTTTTTAACGGCGCCCGGTGCAACCAGCGTGAGGGAAATCAACGGTAGCCGATAGCAGTTCAACGCCTGACGCTGCCTGGCGGCACGTTTATCGCGCGCTTGTAGCATCTCCTCCAGCGTAACTGCCTGGCCCTGGTACAGCAGGTCTGTGCCCTTCATCAGCCTTTAACCTGGCGAATCACGTCAATCACTGAACCGTCGCGATAACGCACCACAGCCACCACCCGATCGGTAAACTCAATCGGCTGCGGTTTACCGGTCAGTTGCTCGGCGCGCTGTTGCAGTTGTTCGATGGTCATCAGCGCCACACCTGCAGCACGCAGGTTATCAAGCAGATCCTGACGCGCAGGGTTCACCGCAATACCATGGTCGGTAACCAGCACATCAACGCTTGCCCCTGGCGTGACGGTAGTCAGCACTTTTTCTACCACGCAAGGAATACGCCCGCGCACCAGCGGCGCAGTGATAATGGTCAGATCCGCACCTGCCGCAGTGTCGCTATGGCCGCCCGATGCGCCACGCAGTACGCCGTTTGAACCGGTCATCACGTTAACGTTGAAATTCACGTCAATTTCCAGTGCGCTCAGCATCACCACATTCAGGCGTTCGCATGCCGCGCCTTTAGAGGCGGGGTTCGCGTATTGATTGGTTGAAATTTCAATATGATGCGGGTTCTGCGCCAGCGAACGGGCGGCATCGCCATCGAATGATTGCGTATCCAGCAGCGCTTTGATCAACCCTTTCTCATGCAGATCCACCATCGTGCCGGTGATCCCGCCCAGGCCAAAACTCGCCGTAATGTTGTGGCGACGCATTTTGTCTTCCAGGAAACGGGTGACCGCCAGAGAAGCGCCACCGGTGCCGGTTTGCAGCGAGAAACCGTCACAAAAATAACCTGAGTGTTCGATCACATTGGCCGCCTGCCGGGCGATCAACAGTTCACGCGGGTTGCTGGACAGACGAATCGCGCCCGCGGTAATTTTTTCCGGATCCCCAACTTCGTCCACCTGTACGATCAAATCAACCTGATCCTGCGCAATACTGGCCGGATAATTGGGGAATTCGACCCACTCTTCAGTCAGGAGCACCACACATTTAGCGTACTGCGCATCAACCTGCGCATACCCCAAAGAACCGCAGCGTGACTTACCGCTAAAACCGTTAGCATTACCAAATTCGTCGCAGCACGGCACGCCGAGGAAAGCGACATCAATATTCAGCTCACCGCTCTGAATCAGTTTTACGCGGCCGCCGTGAGAGTGGATCTGTACCGGGTTTTCCATCAGTCCAGCGGAGATCTCTTCCCCTAACTTGCCGCGCAGCCCGGAGGTGTAAATCTGCCGCACCACGCCATTTTTAATGTGTTCGATAAGCGGCCAGTGGGCATCAATTAATGAGCTGGAGGCAAGCGTCAGATCGCGGAATCCCATTTCCGCCAGTTTCGCCATCACCATATTGACAACTTTGTCGCCACCACGAAACGCATGGTGGAAGGATATCGTCATGCCATTTTTAAGCCCGGAACGACGGATAGCCTCTTCAAGCGAGTCACAAATTTTACGCCGACGCTTTTCCGTTTCACTGGCAAGCCACGGGCTGTTCACTGTTACCCCTTGGTAGGGTTGTAATCCTTCCGGTACGACATATTGCTGGTTGAGCATGGTTACAGTCTCTTTCATGGTTTCTTCCTTAATCACGAATACCGGAAGCCGACAGCGCCACCACTTTGCGCGCGTGGTCGATAATCGGGCCGTCAATCATTTTGCCGTTGAGTGAAACGACGCCCAGACCGCGAGACTCAGCCTCTTCAGCGGCAGCAATCACCTCGTGCGCATGCTCAACTTCTTTACGTGTCGGAGAATAAGCCTGATGTAACAGCTCAATCTGACGTGGGTTCACTAAGGACTTACCGTTAAAACCAAGTCCTTTCGCCAACTGCACTTCCTTCAGGAAGCCTTCTTCATTATTGATATCCGACCAAACAACATCATAGGCGGCAATACCCGCAACGCGCGCCGCATGCAGCACTGCGCAGCGGGCGTAGAACAGCTCGGTGCCATCGCCCCGGCAGGTGCCCATATCCATCACGTAATCAAATGCCGCCAGCGCAATTGCCACCATGCGCGGGCTGGAGGTGGCGATGTCGACGGCATTGACCACGCCTTTCGCTGATTCGATCGCCGCCATCAGCCTGGTACTGCCGACCTCACGTCCACATTCACGTTCGATCCGTTCGACCTGCGCTTCCAGCTCCAGCACATCGTTTTTGCTGTCGGTTTTCGGCAGACGCACGATATCCGCGCCACCACGCACGACGGCCTCAAGATCGGCCAGACCGAACGGCGTGTTCAGTGGATTAATGCGCACCACTTTTTCAACATCCTGATAGAACGGATGTTGAAGCGCGTGATGGACTAAAAGACGGGCGGTATCTTTCTCACGTAACGCTACGGCGTCTTCTAAGTCGAACATCACCGCGTCCGCACCATAGACAAACGAGGTACTCAACATGGCCGCATTTGCGCCGGGGATAAACAACATACTGCGACGTGGTCTCATAACGCACTCCATTGAATTTCCGTTTGTTCTGCAGCGCGTAACGCCGCCGCCTGCACTCGGGCGCGTAAAATGCACTCCAGCGCGCCTTTGTCATCGACGCTAACCAGCGCGCGTTCAACGCCGAGTTTCGCCAGCGTTTCCCGAACCACCTGCTCAATCGCCGCGCCAAACTGCTGCTTCACCAGACTCTCTAGCTCCAGCCGAATTCCTGGCTCGCTGGATGGACCAATCCTGATCATCACATCGCTGGATTCCAGCGTGCCTGCCAGGGCATCTTTAATGATTTTCATTAGTTATGTTCCTTGTTAACGGTGTTACGTCATATGGTTTCAGTGTGTCTGGCGGCATGCCGCTGCAGATATGCCAGGGTGCCAACAGGCACCAGCGCGCTTATCGCCGGCCAATTACGTTCGCTATACAGTTTTCTGACGCGAGAGGCGGAAATAGCCACGCCGTTTTTCTCTACCCGCGCCAGCTCGACGACCTCAATAACCGGGCCGCTGCGCTTCGGATCGTGTAAAATGTCGTGCATTCGCTGGTTATAGGCACAGGTCAGCGGACAAAACGGTTCACTGCCGACAAAACGATGGGTAATCCCCAGCGCTGGAGCCAGATGTTCACGGAAGAGTTGCAGATCGATCTGGCAATGGCAGTCGTCCACAACCCCTTTTTCTTTGAGGAAATAGCCGGGAAACGTCGCACGCGAGATCATATAAGCGGAGCCGGAATGCAACGTGACGTTGTCAATGCCCGCGATTCCTTGTTCGATCAGCGCCCAACGGTCGGTATAGGAAAAAAATGAAGCATCTTCTTTGACCACAAACAGATGCAGCCAGTCACAGGCTGCCGCTGCTTGCTCCACCAGATAACGGTGGCCCAATGTAAACGGATTGGCGTTCATGACGATGGCGCCGATCGTTTTTCCCGGTTGACGATAAAGCGCCAGTTGGCGACAAAAGCGCGCTAACCGTTCACTGCTGTTCTCCATTAACACCGCCAGCTCACCTGCCTGCGCAATGGGCCAAAACCCCGCGCCAGAAAACAGCAACCGATTTTGCGGCTTAGTGAACAGGAAAAGCTCGCTGCGGTTTAACTCGTAGGCCAATGTAAGCAGCTCAGTCAGCAATTTGAGGCTGAGCCCTTCCCCTTGTAAAACCGGGGAAACGGCGATGCATTTCAGTACGTTTCCGGCCAGCGAGCCGCATCCAACTATCTCACCCTGCCAATATGCGCATACCGCGATTTCACAATCATCTTCCAGGGCGAGTCCCACGCCCTCCAGAAACATGGCGACCGACTCGCGACGCAATACATCCTTTTGCAAATAAATGCGTTTAAATATTAGATTCACTCTATTCTGCATCCGTCAGCAAATAACGTCGCATATTTCGCCAGCGTTTGTATTACTCGTCTGGAATAGACATCACACTTTCCCCCTTGCTTTTATAAGCTTTATGGTTTTTATTTCCTTAATTAACCAGAGTTAATAAAAATAATTAAATTAATTAAAAACACAACCATTCAGTGAAGATAGTCACATCTCACGGTTCATTGAATTTATTAGTATGCGCGGGTCTTGTTACCCATCAATACACAGGAAAATGTTTATGACCAACATGACCCAAGCTTCGGCGACGGAGAAAAAGGGGGCTAGCGATTTACTCAGATTCAAAATCTTTGGTATGCCGCTACCGCTTTATGTTTTTGCATTAATTACTTTATTACTTTCTCATTTTTATAATGCTATACCTACTGACTTAGTTGGTGGCTTTGCCCTTATGTTTGTGATGGGGGCCATTTTTGGTGAAATCGGCAAACGTTTACCGATCTTCAATAAATATATTGGCGGCGCACCGGTTATGATATTTCTGGTTGCAGCTTATTTTGTCTATGCTGGCATATTTACGCAGAAAGAAATTGATGCGATCAGCAACGTAATGGATAAAAGCAACTTCCTTAACCTGTTTATCGCAGTGTTGATCACAGGCGCGATCCTGTCGGTAAACCGTAAGCTGCTATTAAAATCACTGCTGGGCTATATCCCAACCATCCTCGCCGGGATTGTCGGCGCGTCCCTTTTCGGTATCGTCATTGGTCTGTGCTTCGGTATCCCGGTCGACCGTATCATGATGCTGTACGTTCTGCCGATTATGGGCGGTGGTAACGGCGCGGGCGCCGTGCCTCTGTCTGAAATTTATCACTCGGTTACCGGACGTTCTCGCGAAGAGTATTACTCAACGGCTATTGCTATTCTGACCATTGCGAATATCTTCGCCATTATTTTCGCCGCCCTCCTCGATATGATAGGCAAAAAATACACCTGGCTTAGCGGTGAAGGTGAATTGGTTCGTAAGGCTTCCTTCAAAACCGAAGATGATGAAAAGGCCGGTCAGATTACCCATCGTGAAACGGCGGTTGGCATGGTGCTATCCACCACCTGCTTCCTGCTGGCCTATGTCGTTGCCAAAAAAATTCTGCCAAGCATCGGCGGCGTCTCTATTCACTACTTCGCCTGGATGGTCCTGATTGTTGCTGCGCTGAACGCATCAGGTCTTTGCTCACCGGAGATTAAAGCCGGGGCGAAACGTCTTTCTGACTTCTTCTCCAAACAACTGCTGTGGGTGTTGATGGTAGGTGTGGGTGTTTGCTACACCGATCTGCAAGAGATCATCGATGCCCTGACGTTCGCGAACGTCGTTATCGCCGCAATCATTGTGGTCGGCGCAGTCGTCGGCGCGGCTGTCGGGGGCTGGTTGATTGGCTTCTACCCGATTGAATCATCCATTACTGCGGGTCTTTGTATGGCCAACCGCGGCGGCTCCGGCGATCTGGAAGTGCTCTCCGCCTGTAACCGTATGAACCTCATTTCATATGCACAAATTTCCTCTCGTCTGGGCGGCGGTATTGTGCTGGTTATCGCCAGCATCGTGTTCAGCATGATGGTGTAAAAAAACGCACGGCGGTGTCTTTGCCGCAAACGACCTGGAGAAAAGTAGAGGCCAAAGCCAGAGGTGGCCAAGGGAAATCCACTCTACTCCTTAGCCGGATTCACCAGGAAGGTTGTCGTCAAGGCCACCGTCGTGCCTCTCATTATGGAAAATGATTCATGAATGAAGCTGTACTACTGGGTGAAGGTTTCACCCTGATGTTTTTAGGGATGGGGTTCGTACTGAGCTTTCTGTTCCTGCTCATCTTTGCCATCCGCGGCATGTCCGCCGTGATTACTCGCTTCTTCCCGGAACCCGTCGCCGCGCCCGCACCGCGCGCCGTTCCCGTCGTGGACGACTTCACCCGCTTAAAGCCGGTGATTGCCGCCGCTATCCACCACCATCGCCGCCTTAACCCTTAATTTACGGAGGAATCCATGACCATTGCCATTACCGATGTTGTCCTGCGCGACGCTCACCAGTCTCTGTTCGCCACCCGCCTGCGCCTTGACGACATGCTGCCGATTGCCGCCCAGCTTGATGACGTGGGCTACGGCTCGCTGGAGTGCTGGGGCGGCGCCACCTTTGACGCCTGCATCCGTTTCCTCGGCGAAGACCCGTGGCTGCGCCTGCGCGAGCTTAAAAAGGCCATGCCCAAAACCCCGCTGCAGATGCTGCTGCGCGGCCAGAACCTGCTCGGCTACCGCCACTACGCCGATGACGTGGTGGAGCGCTTCGTCGAACGCGCGGTGAAAAACGGCATGGATGTGTTCCGCGTCTTCGATGCCATGAACGACCCGCGTAATATGAAAGCCGCATTACAGGCGGTGCGCAGCCACGGCGCGCACGCCCAGGGGACCCTGAGTTACACCACCAGCCCGGCGCACACCCTGCAGACCTGGCTGGATTTAACGGAGCAACTGCTGGAAACCGGCGTTGACTCGATTGCCATCAAGGATATGTCCGGCATTCTCACACCGATGGCGGCGTATGAGCTGGTCAGCGAAATCAAAAAACGTTTTGAGGTGCGCCTGCACCTGCACTGTCACGCCACCACCGGGATGGCGGAGATGGCCCTGCTGAAGGCTATCGAGGCGGGCGTCGACGGCGTCGACACGGCGATTTCCTCCATGAGCGCCACCTACGGCCACCCGGCCACCGAAGCGCTGGTGGCGACGTTGGCAGGTACTGAGCACGACACCGGGCTGGATATCCTGAAACTGGAAAACATCGCCGCGTACTTCCGCGAGGTGCGCAAAAAATACCACGCCTTTGAAGGCCAGCTGAAGGGCTACGACAGCCGTATTCTGGTGGCCCAGGTACCGGGCGGAATGCTGACCAACCTCGAAAGCCAGCTGAAGCAGCAGAACGCGGCGGACAGGCTGGACCAGGTGCTGGCGGAAATCCCCCGCGTGCGCGAGGACCTCGGCTTTATCCCGCTGGTGACCCCCACCTCACAGATTGTCGGCACCCAGGCGGTGCTCAACGTCCTGACCGGCGAGCGCTACAAGACCATTGCGAAGGAAACCGCCGGGATACTGAAAGGCGAATACGGCCACACGCCAGCGCCGGTGAATACCGCGCTACAGGCGCGGGTACTGGAAGGGGCTGAACCGGTGACCTGCCGCCCGGCGGATTTACTGAAGCCGGAGCTGGCTGAACTGGAAGCGGACGTCAGGCGCCAGGCGCAGGAGAAGGGCATCACGCTTGCGGAAAACGCCATCGACGACGTGCTGACCGTGGCGCTGTTCCCGCAAATCGGCCTGAAGTTCCTTGAGAACCGTAACAACCCGGCGGCATTTGAGCCGGTACCGCAGGCGGAAGAAGCCAGACCTGCTGCTGCCCCGGCAAAAGCCGCTGCCTCCGGCGTCTATACCGTGGAAGTGGAAGGTAAGGCCTTTGTGGTGAAGGTCAGCGACGGCGGCGATATCAGCCAGCTGACCGCAGCCGTTCCTGCTGCCTCTTCTGCTCCGGCGACGGCCCCGGCAGGTGCAGGCACCCCGGTCACCGCCCCGCTGGCGGGCAACATCTGGAAGGTGATTGCCACTGAGGGCCAGACGGTGGCCGAAGGCGATGTGCTGCTGATTCTGGAAGCCATGAAGATGGAAACCGAAATCCGCGCCGCGCAGGCCGGGACCGTGCGCGGTATTGCGGTGAAGTCCGGCGACGCGGTCTCCGTGGGCGACACCCTGATGACGCTGGCGTAAGGACGAGGAGCGGAAATGGAAAGTCTGAACGCCCTGATTCAGGGGATGGGCCTGATGCACCTCGGCATCTGCCAGGCCATCATGCTGCTGGTGAGCCTGCTGCTGCTGTGGCTGGCGATTGCGAAGAAGTTCGAGCCGCTGCTGCTGCTGCCGATTGGCTTCGGCGGGCTGCTGTCGAATATCCCGGAGGCCGGGCTGGCGCTGACCGCCCTGGAGAGCCTGCTGGCCCACCACGACGCCGGGCAGCTGGCGGTGATTGCCGCGAAGCTCAACTGTACGCCGGACGTCCACGCCATCAAGGAGGCGTTAGCGCTGGCGCTGCCGTCGGTGCAGGGGCAGATGGAAGACCTCGCCGTGGATATGGGCTACTCCGCCGGGGTGCTGGCGATTTTCTATAAGGTCGCCATCGGCTCGGGCATTGCGCCGCTGGTCATCTTTATGGGCGTCGGGGCGATGACCGACTTCGGCCCGCTGCTGGCCAACCCGCGCACCCTGCTGCTGGGGGCGGCGGCGCAGTTCGGTATCTTCGCCACGGTGCTGGGGGCGCTGACGCTGAACTACTTCGGCCTCATCAGCTTCACCCTGCCGCAGGCGGCGGCCATCGGCATCATCGGCGGCGCGGACGGCCCGACGGCGATTTACCTGTCGGGCAAGCTGGCGCCGGAGCTGCTGGGGGCCATCGCGGTGGCGGCGTACTCGTATATGGCGCTGGTGCCGTTAATCCAGCCGCCGATTATGAAGGCGCTGACCACGGAGAAGGAGCGGAAAATCCGCATGGTGCAGCTGCGCACGGTGAGCAAGCGGGAGAAGATTCTGTTCCCGGCTGTGCTGTTGCTGCTGGTGGCGCTGCTGCTGCCGGACGCGGCGCCGCTGCTGGGGATGTTCTGCTTCGGCAACCTGATGCGCGAGAGCGGCGTGGTGGAGCGGTTAAGCGATACGGTGCAGAACGGGCTGATAAATATCGTGACCATCTTCCTCGGATTATCGGTGGGGGCAAAGCTGGTGGCGGACAAGTTCCTGCAGCCGCAGACGCTGGGCATCCTGGTGCTGGGGGTGATTGCCTTTGGTATCGGGACGGCGGCCGGGGTGCTGATGGCGAAGCTGCTGAACCTGTGCAGTAAAAACAAAATCAACCCGCTTATCGGTTCGGCGGGGGTGTCGGCGGTGCCGATGGCGGCCCGCGTATCGAACAAAGTGGGGCTGGAATCAGACGCGCAGAACTTCCTGCTGATGCACGCGATGGGGCCGAACGTGGCGGGGGTTATCGGTTCGGCCATTGCGGCGGGCGTGATGCTGAAGTACGTGCTGGCGATGTAATAGTGGATGGGATACGCATGTCGTATCCCATTTTCATCCAAATTTTTTCTGAAAGAAAAGTAAGTATGAACTGGTTCAGGTTCCGGTGATGCCGAATGCAAGAAAATACCGTAATTAAATATCTAAATACCAATATGTTTATACGGGAAATTACACGCTGGTTTGCCAGACGCTCGTTTCAAAACCGGATATTTCTACTGATCCTGTTTACATCCACCATCGTGATGCTGGCAATCACCTGGTATCTGACCGATATCACGAAAGAACGCCTGCATTATCAGGTGGGCCAACGTGCGCTTATTCAGGCAATGCAAATATCCGCTATGCCAGAATTAGTTGAAGCCGTAGAGGCGCATGATTTGTCACGCATCAAAGCGCTGATTGACCCAATGCGCTCGTTTTCGGACGCGACTTACATTACCGTTGGCAACGAAAAAGGTCAGCGACTGTATCACGTCAACCCGGATGAGATCGGCAAATATATGGAGGGCGGTGATAGCGACGACGCGCTGTATAACGCTAAAAGCTACGTATCGGTGCGCAAAGGTTCATTAGGCTCTTCCTTACGTGGTAAATCCCCGATTCAGGACAGTACCGGTAAAGTCATCGGTATTGTTTCCGTCGGCTATACTCTGGAACAGTTGGAGAGCTGGCTTAACTTACAAATCAGCTCGTTGCTGTTCCCGATGGCGTTACTGCTGCTGGTACTGTTGTACTGCGCCCGCCGCTTCTCGCTGCATATTAAAAAGCAGATGCTTAACATGGAGCCGCAGCAGCTTTCACAACTATTAATTCAGCAAAGCGTGTTGTTTGAGTCGGTATTTGAAGGGTTGATCGCCATTGACTCCCATCACCGTATTACCGCCATTAACCAAACGGCTCGCCGCTTACTGAATCTGAGCCAACCGGAGTCTGAACTCATTGGCTATGCAATCCACCATGTCGTGTTGCCGGAGGCCTTCTTTTACGATGCGCCGCAAAAAAACAAAAAAGATGAGATCGTCACCTTTAACCAAATGAAAGTCATCGCCAGTCGCATGGCGGTCATTATTGACAACCAGCCTCAGGGCTGGGTTATTAGCTTTCGCAACAAAGACGATATCAATACACTCAGCCTGCAGTTAAGTCAGGTGCGGCAATACGCCGATAACCTGCGCGCCGTGCAGCATGAGCATCGCAACCTTATTTCCACCATTGCCGGACTGCTGTTCCTGAAGCGCTACGATAATGCGCTGGCGCTGATTCAGCAGCAGTCGGAAAGCCACCAGAAAGTACTCGATTTTATTTCCCATAATTTCCGCGACCACCACCTTGCGGGGCTATTAATCGGTAAATATTATCGGGCAAAAGAGCTGGGGCTGGAGCTGATTTTCGATCCTTCAAGCTTTGTTGAACACCTGCCGTCATCGCTCTCGCATAATGAATGGATTTCGATTGTTGGCAATTTATTGGACAACGCCTATAACGCCACCCTGCTCAATAGCGAAGGCTCGCGACAGATTGAGTGCCTGATCAATAGCGAAGGTAATGAAGTCATTATTGAAGTTGCCGATCAGGGATGTGGTATTGACGAAAATATCCGCCAGCATATTTTCGAGCGTGGAGTGACCACCCACAACAACGGCGATCACGGAATTGGATTATGGTTGGTGCACAGCTACGTCAAGCAGGCCAATGGCGACATTATCGTCGATAACAATAATCCTTTTGGCACCATTTTTACCCTCTATATCCCTTTTACCAGAGAAGAATAACATGGATAGCATTACGACACTCATCGTTGAAGACGAACCGATGCTAGCGGAAATCCTGGTGGATACCATCAAGCTTTTTCCCCAGTTTTCAATCGTCGGCATCGCAGACAAACTGGAAAGTGCAAAGAAGCAAATACGCCTCTATCAACCACAGTTAATTCTATTGGATAATTTTTTACCCGATGGCAAAGGGATCGATTTAATTCGTCATACCATCAGCACCAACTACACGGGGCGAATTATTTTCATTACCGCCGACAATCATATGGATACCATCAGCGATGCCTTACGCATGGGCGTATTCGATTATCTGATTAAGCCGGTACATTATCAGCGCCTGCAGCATACCCTGGAGCGGTTCACCCGTTACCGCAGTTCGTTACGTTCCAGTGAGCAGGCAAACCAGACGCACGTTGATGCCTTATTTAATATCCAGGCCAAAGAACAAACCGCAGAACCGAATAGCGGACTGCGGGGAATTGATGAAAACACCTTCAACCGGGTACGACAAATATTCGCCGACCCGCAGGCAGTACATACAGCAGACACTCTGGCGCAAATTCTGGGCAGCAGTAAAACCACTGCCCGACGCTATCTTGAACAAGGCGTGAAAAATAACTTTCTCGAAGCGGAGATCAGCTACGGGAAAGTGGGCAGGCCGGAGAGACTCTATCGCGGCAAAGTATGAGATTATGGCGCCAACATGTAATTACGGCGCACAGGCAAACACCTCAGCCACCCACTGACGAAAACCGTCCACATCCAGCGCCAGCGCCACCTGCGCGTTGGCGGGCTGCCCAAGACGCCCTTCAATATCTACCACCGTGGTACCGGCGGTATATTGCCCCTGCGTTTCTACGGCCACAAAACAGGATTGCAGGGTAAAAAGCTCCGGACGCACCAGCCAGGCGATCGCGCAGAGATCGTGCATCCGGACGCCAGTGCGCATACTACCGCTGCGATAATGGTTGAACAGGCTGTGCAACATCTTACCGGTGCGATTCAGCGCGGGCAGTTTATTCAGAAAATCTGGCGAGAGCATTGCCTGATTCGTGACGTCCAGCCCACACATCACAATCTCCAGACCGCTGCGGAACACCAGCGCCGCGGCCTCCGGATCGACAGCAATGTTAAATTCAGCATTAGGCGTAAAATTGCCGCGCCCTGCGGAACCGCCCATCAACACCAGGCGGCGAATGTTACACGCACACTCCGGATAGTGCATCAGTAGCAACGCAATATTGGTCAATGGCCCAATCGCCACCAATGTCATGGGCTCCGGGGCGTTCATCAACACATCCCGGATAGCGATAAACGCAGGCTTCGCCAACGGTTGGCGCTGATGGTCGACAAAATCATAGCCTTCCATGCCGGATTCGCCGTGGACGTATGCCGCATCGCGTAACGGACGCAGCAGCGGCGTCGCGGCCCCTTGTGCAAGTGGCACATCGGCGTCCCAGAAATGCAGAAGCTGCAACGCATTACGGGTCGTTTTTTCAACGGAAACATTGCCTGCGACGGTGGTTATTAGTTGCAGATCAAGCTGGGGGGCGAACAGCGCAGCGGCAATCGCAGCCGCGTCATCAATGCCCGGATCGGTATCAAGAATAATGTGTAGGGATGCTGTCATTAATGCTCTCCTGACCTATTGTTTTATATCTTCATACTCAGCGCGACTGATACAGGCATCAGGCACATCGTCATCCGTCACCAGACGCGGACTTAGCTTATCACCTTCGACAAACGGAACTAATGGGCAAAAACGCCCTGGCGATGCTTTGTTTTCCTGCCACTGAATCTCAAGCGATTCGGGCTCAGCGCCGGGTTTTTCTGCCTGAATCACGGTACGAACATTACCGGTTAGCCAAAAAGATTGACACGTCCCATCAAGGCTAAGAGGCGGCGTCAAATGACCATTTTTACGTACTAGCGGATAAATAATACGCCCATCAGCGTAGGAAGGTGTCATGTAGCAGTTATACATTTTGCCTTTACTTATCACAGGCTGAAAGTAGCTTTCACCGCGATCGATCAGTTCAATCGTTTTTCCTTTCCAGCGATACACATTGACGCCATGGCTGCAGCAACCGCCGCGCCAATAGCTGACAATCTGTTTATGTTCAGCATCGATCTCTGGTGAAGTGATTTCCTGATAAGACGCTGGCGCATCAACATAACGCTGTTTGGCGGGGTCATAGAGCCATGTTTGTACTGGAGCATCCGGCCCTGCAAGTAGCTCTGTTACAATCGATAGATCCGGGTAGCCATCAAAATTGACATCCCCCCATTGAGGCATAAACGGGCTACAAGTGCCCACCGAGGCGGTATCTAAGGTCTGTATGAGTTTACCATCACGGTATAATTTTATCGCCGAAATGGCCGGCGTATTGCCGCAATCAATCTCTTTGGAAGGGTCGTAACCCCCTGCATCATTCGTGTTCGTGACCAGCACAATATCAGGGGAGCTTTTAGGTTTGAGGTAGATAAGGGCAACAGGAAAATGTCGTTTTTTATCTGCGGACGTCCATTCGCCTTTAATCTCACTGCTGGAGATTTCCGCATTCCAGTAACCCGAAAGCGCCTTCACGCGTTCTTCAAGATGCACCTCTTTATCCTGGAGTGAGCCGCGTAGAACAATCACTGCCTTGTGCTGATTGCAAGGTTCATAGCAGTAATACCCATAAAGCGTGTTACCAAATCGCGTGATATTAACGTTTACCGGTTTCCCCGCGATAGTCCCGGTATAGTTTCGCTCCCAGGCGGGTAGCTCCAGCACCGTGGCGCTTGTTGCGTCCATCCAAAAGCCGATGGCGAGTAACGTTGCCAATCCATATTTTATTTTGCCCATTTCCCTTATCCCTGTAGGCATTACAACCCAAAAACCAGCAACGATTGTGCTGGTTTTTCAGATGAATAGCAAAAAGGTGGGGCATTAGCAACGGATGACGACTACGCCTTATTCTTCCTGTCGCACATTGAATATCAAAAGAAATTCTTAAGATCTGGTCAACGTAGCGTCATCAGGCAGATTTCTGAATTATGAAATCTTATTCGACCTCACGAACATCCACACGCAGCTCTTTCGGCACTTCGAAAACAATATTTTCTTCGCGCCCCTCAAGCGTGACAGCTTCGCCGCCGCCAAACTCGCGCAGACGCGCAATAACATTCTGCACCAGAATATCCGGCGCGGAAGCGCCAGCGGTGACGCCGACGCAGGCGGCTTCTTTCACCCACGCCTCCTGGATATCCGCCGCATCGTCGATAAGAAACGCGGTTCTTCCCATCCGTTGGGCCAGTTCCGCCAGCCGGTTAGAGTTAGAAGAGTTTTTCGAGCCGACCACCAGCACCACGTCAGCCTGCTCCGCCAGCGCCCGCACTGCTTCCTGACGATTAGTAGTGGCATAGCAAATATCGTCTTTGCGCGGGCCGACGATTTTCGGAAAGCGTTTACGCAGCGCATCAATCACATCGGACGTATCGTCCACGGAAAGCGTGGTTTGCGTCATGAAGGAGAGCTTGCCTTCATTTTTGACATTCAGCGTCCAGACGTCCTCTGGCGACTCAACCAGGTACATCCCCCCTTCCGGGTTGCTGTACTGACCCATGGTGCCTTCCACTTCCGGGTGCCCGGCGTGGCCGATGAGAATAGATTCTTCACCGCGACGGCTGGCGCGCGCCACTTCCATATGGACTTTCGTCACCAGCGGGCAGGTGGCGTCAAAAACGGTAAGATCGCGGCTTTTCGCCTCGTTACGCACCGCCTGGGAAACCCCATGAGCGGAGAAGATCAGAATGGCGCCATCCGGCACTTCGCTAATTTGCTCTATAAAGATCGCCCCGCGCTGGCGCAGGCTGTCCACTACATAGCGGTTATGCACGACTTCGTGCCGAACGTAAATTGGCGCGCCGTAAATGGCGAGCGCATTTTCAACAATGCTGATAGCGCGGTCTACCCCAGCGCAAAAACCGCGTGGGTTGGCCAACAGGATCTGCATGTTTATGCCTCCAGCGCCGGATCGATTTCCAGCACTTCAATATCAAAGTGAACGGTATGCCCGGCCAGCGGATGGTTAAAATCAACGGTAATCGAGTCGCCGTTGATTTCGCGAATCACGCCAGGCATTTCGCTGCCATCCATTGCGGTAAAAAGCATAATCGCCCCGACTTCCGGTTCGCCCGCCGCCATAAACTCACGGCGCGAGAAATACTGGATCAAGTCCGGACTGGGGACGCCAAACGCGGCGTCAGGCTCCAGCGAAAACGCTTTCTTTTCCCCTTCTTTCAACCCCAGAAGCTGCTGCTCCAGACCTTCGGAAAGCGAGGTATCGCCAAGACGGAACAGGGCTGGCTTGCCGTTATTGCGGGTAGATTCCGCCGTTGAGCCATCATCCAGTTTCAGGGTGAAGTGAACGAGGATCGCGCTGTTGCTCTGTACGGATTTAGACATGCAAATTGCTCACGTGTTTTGCCCGGAGGCACAAAGAACGATAAAACCGTAGGCCGGATAAGGCGTTTTCACCGCCATCCGGCACCACGTTTGCCTGATGGCGCTGCGCTTATCAGGCCTACAAAACCGGATAAGCGCCACCCGGTATTTACGCTTATGCCTGTTCTTTCGCTGTCGGTTTCGGCAAAAAGCCTTCCAGTACTATCAGCGCCGCGCCGATACAGATCGCGCTATCGGCAAGGTTGAACGTCGCGAAATGCCAGTTGCCGACGTAAAAATCGATCATATCGACAACAAAGCCGTGCCACAGGCGGTCGAACAGGTTACCCAGCGCGCCGCCGATGATTAACGCATAAGCGATGTTATTCAGCTTCTGCGTCGCTTTCGAGCGATACATCATCACCAAAAGAATTACGCAGATCCCTATCGCAATCCCGGCAAAGAACCAGCGCTGCCAGCCGCCGCTATCCGCCAGGAAGCTAAAAGCCGCGCCGTAGTTACGCGCATAATGCAGATTAAGCGACGGGAACAGCCCTACCGTATCCCCCAGAGCGAAATTCTGGAGGATCAGGTATTTGCTGCCCAAATCGATAATCAGCACGACTACTACCAGCCATAGCCAGCGTAGTCCTGTTGAACAGAGTGGTTTACTCATCAGGCAAATTTACGTTGTTCGCCATTACCGGCGATGTTGCTGACACAGCGTCCGCAGATATCTGCATGTTCCGCCACCTTGCCGACATCAGTAGTGTAGTGCCAGCAGCGCGGACACTTATCGCCCTCGGCACGCGTTACCACTGCCTGAACTGTCGTATTACCAGCATTGTACTGAATATTTTCATCATCAATACCCCCCGCTTGCTCAGAAATCACGAACTGGGAAGTAATGAAGATAAACCTGACCTCTTCACCCAACAGTTTCAGCTTCTTGATCGTACCGTTAGCATCGTCAGCATATTTCAGCGTCACTTTTGCTTCCAGGTTCGATTTGATGCCATTGGCTTTCTGATTTTCCAGCTCTTTGTTGACCTGGTCCTTGATATAGCGGACATCGTCCCAGAATGCGTCATTAAATTCTTCATTCTCTTCCAGGCCAAACAACCCGTCGTACCATTCGCCGGTGAAGACATATTTTTCACGCTCGCCCGGCAGGTAGCCCCAGATTTCATCAGCCGTGAAGGACATGATCGGTGCCATCCAGCGAACCAGCGCCTCTGCGATATGATACAGCGCAGTCTGGCAGCTACGACGCGCGACGCTATCGGCCTTCGCGGTGTACTGGCGGTCTTTGATGATGTCGAGGTAGAACGAGCCCATTTCAACGGAGCAGAAGCGCATCAGGCGCTGTACCACTTCATGGAAGTCGTAAGCTTCGTATGCCTTCAGAATCTCTTGCTGCGCCGTTTTCGCGCAGCCCACCGCCCACCTGTCCAGCACCACCATCTCTTCCGGTTTGACCATATCGGTGGCCGGATTGAAGCCATTGAGGTTCGCCAGCAGGAAGCGCGCGGTATTACGGATACGACGATAGCTGTCGGCAGCACGTTTGAGGATTTCGTCAGAGACCGCCATTTCGCCGGTATAGTCAGTAGACGCCACCCACAGACGCAGGATATCCGCGCCCAGTTTATTCATCACATCCTGTGGCGACACGGTGTTACCGATGGACTTGGACATCTTGCGCCCCTGACCATCGACGGTGAAACCGTGAGTCAGTACCTGGCGGTATGGCGCTTTGCCTTTCATCGCCACGCTAATCATCAGGGAGGACATAAACCAGCCGCGATGCTGGTCAGACCCTTCCAGATACATATCGGCAGCGTGACCGGCGAATTCCGGACGTGCGTCAACCACGGAGTAACTGGTGGAACCGGAATCAAACCAAACGTCCAACGTATCCGGAACTTTCTCGTATTGATCGGCATCTTCGCCGAGGATCTCTTTCGGGTCGAGATCCCACCACGCCTGGATACCGTCAACTTCAACGCGTTTCGCCACCTCTTCCATCGCCGCCAGAGTACGCTCAATCGGCAGCAGCTCCTGCGTTTCTTTATGCACGAACAGCGACATCGGTACGCCCCAGGTACGCTGACGTGAGATACACCAGTCAGGACGGTTAGCGACCATTGATTCAATACGCGCCTGACCCCAGTCCGGGATCCACTGAACGCCTTTGATCTCTTTCAGGGACTGTTGACGAAGCCCTTCTTTATCCATGCTGACGAACCACTGCGGGGTCGCGCGGAAAATGATCGGCGTTTTGTGACGCCAACAGCACGGATAGCTGTGCTGCATTTTTTCGACATGCAGTAGCGCGCCTTTTTCTTTCAGCAGTTCAATAACGATATCGTTCGCCTTGAAGACGTTAACACCGTCAAGCGTTGGATATGTGCCTGGCAGGTAAGTGCCGTCCGGGCCAACCGGGTTAGCCGTTTCCAGGCCATACTTTTGGCCGATCACGTAGTCATCCGGGCCGTGACCAGGGGCGGTATGTACCGCGCCGGTACCGGCGTCCAGGGTGACGTGATCGCCGAGGATCGCCGGCACGTCAAAGCCCATAAACGGATGGGTAAAGCGCAGCAGTTCCAGCTCCGCGCCTTTAACGGTGCCGAGAATGGTGTATTCAGCCGCGCCAATACGCTGCATGACGCTTTCAACCAGATCTTTCGCCAGAATCACCGCCTGACCGTCAATCTGCACCAGCGCATAATCAAAGTCCGGCGCCAGAGAGATGGCGCGGTTAGCCGGCAGAGTCCACGGCGTGGTGGTCCAGATAACCAGCGACACAGGGCCGCTCACGCCCGGCAGACCAAACTTCGCTTTCACCGCATCCTGATCGACGGCGCGGAACGCCACGTCGATAGACGGTGACGTTTTGTCGTAATATTCAACTTCCGCTTCCGCCAGCGCGGAACGGCAGTCAACGCACCAGTGCACCGGCTTAGCGCCTTTGTGCAGATGACCGTTTTTGATAATTCTGCCCAGAGCACGGATGATGTTGGCTTCGGTTTTGAAGTCCATAGTCAGGTACGGATGCGACCAGTCGCCCAACACGCCCAGACGAATGAAGTCTTTACGCTGGCCGTCAACCTGCGTAGCGGCATATTCGCGGCACTTGGCGCGGAATTCAGCGGCGGTGAATTTCTCGCCCGGCTTACCGAACTCCTGCTCGACTTTCAGCTCGATAGGCAGACCGTGACAGTCCCAGCCCGGCACGTAAGGCGAGTCAAATCCCGACAGTCCTTTGGACTTCACGATAATGTCTTTCAGAATCTTGTTAACTGAGTGACCAATATGAATGCTGCCATTCGCATATGGAGGGCCATCATGCAGAATGAAGGTTTTTTTGCCTTTTTTGGCCGCACGAATGATGCCGTACAGATCATCATCGGTCCAACGCGCCAGCATTCCCGGTTCACGCTTGGCGAGATCGCCGCGCATCGGGAACCCTGTTTCCGGCAAATTCAGGGTCGATTTATAGTCACTCATCAGATTCTCGGTTCCGTATTTCGGTTTGATAAACACCGTCAGGGTTATGCCTGCCCGGTTAGCCCAAAAAACTTGCGGGCCGTTAACTCATCGCGTGCGATTTGCGCTTTTAGCTCATCAAGCGACGCAAATCGCTGCTCATTACGTATCTTTTTACGCAGTATTACATCTATATGGCGACCGTAGAGGTCCATTACAACGTCCAGCAGATGCACTTCCAGTTGTTGACGCACGCCAGCCACCGTTGGACGAGTGCCAATGTTCGCTACGCCGGGTAACGGCTTATCGCCAAGCCCGGTGACTTCCACCGCATAGACCCCTTTGACCGGGGAGACCTGACGGCGCAGCGGTAAGTTCGCCGTCGGGAAGCCAATGGTACGTCCCAGCTCGTCGCCATGAACGACACGCCCGGAAATAGTAAAGGGATGTCCCAGCAGACTTTCGGCAAGCGCCAGGTTATCTTCCGCCAGCGCCTGTCTCACTGCGGTACTACTGATACGCACGCCGCCTTCACAAAAGGTTTGGGTGCTGGAAACCGCAAAACCATACTCCGCCCCCGCCTTCTGTAATAACAAGAAATCGCCCGCACGGCTAGCACCAAAGCGGAAATCATCGCCGACGGCAAGAAATTGCACGCCAAGTCGCTCCACCAGCAGTTCGCTGATAAACGTTTGCGCCGTCAAAGCGGCAAAGCGACGATCGAATTTCACGCACAGCACATAGTCCACGCCGCACTGCGCAAGGTAATGCAGTTTTTCACGCAGGCGCGTCAGGCGGGCGGGCGCTTTATCCGTCGCGAACAGCTCCAGCGGCTGCGGTTCGAAAATCATGACCACCACCGGCAGACCGCGTCTGCGTCCTTCTTCCTGCAAACCCTGCAGTAGAGCGCGATGCCCCCGATGTACGCCGTCGAAATTACCAATGGTCAGCACACACCCATGCGGGGCCTGACTGAGATTATGTATGCCGCGTATCAGCTTCATGTCTGACTCAAAACAGTGAAAATCGCAAGAGTATACCTTGTACAGCGGTCAAGGTTAACCGACTATTGCCCTGATGAAACATAAAGAAGATGCTTTTCATCGCCATGCGGCAAACTCCGCCCCAAAACCCGCCGCTTAATGCAATTTTTCTCATGGAAAGGCTGTATTCACAGCACGCAAGCTGGTAGAATCCTGCGCCATCACTACGCAACGAGTGCTGCAATTTAAACGGCGCTTATTTGCACAAATCCATTGACAAAAGAAGGCTAAAAGGGCATATTCCTCGGCCTTTGAATTGTCCATATAGAACACATTTGGGAGTTGGACCTTGGCTAATATCAAATCAGCTAAGAAGCGCGCCGTTCAGTCTGAAAAGGCTCGTAAGCACAACGCAAGCCGTCGCTCTATGATGCGTACTTTCATCAAGAAAGTATACGCAGCTATCGAAGCTGGCGACAAAGCTGCTGCACTGAAAGCATTTAACGAAATGCAACCGATCGTGGACCGTCAGGCTGCTAAAGGTCTGATCCACAAAAACAAAGCTGCACGTCATAAAGCTAACCTGACTGCACAGATCAACAAACTGGCTTAATCGCCTGCTTGTTATCAGCTTTGTAGAAAAACCCGCGTAAAGCGGGTTTTTTTATGCCTGCTATCTGCCGTTTTGCTCGTCAACCGCTGGCGCTGATCTCACTCGTTCACGCTCTTACTAACCAGCCTATTTTTTCAGCTATCCCTCCCTCAGTCACGTAATACTTGAAAGTTATTTTCTTTCACTATTTTCCTTTTTTTATTTCATTACTGAAAAAACTGTGACCACCTTAGCAAATAAAAACATCGCTCATTCAAAAACTAATAAACGCAATCCTGATGTAAGATTTAATAATTGATTGATGCCGTCGGGTTAACTACTTTTCATGTACACCTTACTTACTCATTTTAATCTGAGGTTAAATTCAAAAACGACATAAAAATAATATTCAAAACTTGCTTAGAAAGTAGAGGTTGTTTTTCTGGGCGTATCGTACCAATATCGGAGTTATCATTATGAGTTCTGTCATTGAGGATACCCAGCCTTCCGGGTCAGCATCATTGTCTTTACTACAGCGTATTAGCTACGGCTCTTTGGATGTGGCGGGTAATCTGCTGTACTGCTTCGGTTCAACGTACATTTTATATTTCTACACAGACGTTGCGGGCATTAGCCTTGCCGTAGCAGGCGTTATCCTGCTGCTGGCGCGTATTATCGATGGCATAGACGCCCCCATATGGGGGATCATCATCGATAAAACGCGTTCACGCTACGGTAAATGTCGTCCCTGGTTTTTATGGTTACCGCTGCCTTTTGCGGTATTCAGCGCGCTGTCATTTTGGTCTCCTGATATCAGTATGACAGGAAAAGCCATCTATGCAGCAATATCTTATATGATTGCCAGCATTCTATTTACCGGACTTAATACACCACTCAGTGCAATATTACCCCTGATGACCTTATCTCCCAAGGAAAGACTGGTTTTAAATTCCTGGCGAATGACCGGTGGGCAAATTGGGGTTTTATTAATGAACGCGACCGCCTTGCCGTTAGTCGCTTTTTTAGGTAACGGTGATGATCACGCTGGTTTTATTTATACGGCAATTACGTTTGCCATTATATCCTGCGCGCTAACGCTCTTTGCGTTTAAAAACATTCGTGAAATGGATACGGATAAAATACAGCATGAACCTAAGTTGCCGATGAAAAAAAGTTTCGCGGCGATGAAAGGTAACTGGCCGTGGATCCTGATGGTGCTGGCTAATCTGATCTTCTGGATTGCCCTACAGCAGCGCAACACGACCATTGTCTATTATCTGACCTACAACCTCGACCGTAAAGATCTGGTACCGCTGATTAACAGCCTGGCGACGATTCAGATCCTGTTTATCATCGCTATCCCCTTCTTTAGCAAATACCTGGCTAAAACCTGGATATGGGTAGGCGGTCTGCTGGTCGCCACGTTTGGCGGCGTCATGATGTGGCTGGCAGCGGACAACATTACTTTCCTCATCGCCGCCTGGATACTCGGCAATATCGGCAGCGGTATCGCCTGCTCAATGCCATTTGCCATGCTGGGCTTCGCCGTTGATTTTGGCGCCTGGAAGACCGGTATTAAGGCTACCGGCATTCTTATCGCCTTCGGCAGCACCTTCTGCATCAAGATGGGTAGTGGCCTCGGCACCGCTTTCGCCGCCTGGATCATGAACAGTTTTGGCTATGTCCCCAACCATGCCCAGAGTGCTGCGGGTCTGGAGGGCATTATCTGGGCCTTTATCTGGGCACCCGCCCTACTCTTCGCGCTCGCAGCGATCCCACTACTTTTCTTTCGCAAATACGAAGCGATGGAAGAGAAGATTCGCCACGATCTGGAAACCGTCAACTCATAACGTTCTTTACCTTCACCCTCGAATATGGGAGGCACCACCATGCCATTTATGCAACAAGACCCGCGTCGTCTGGTCTGGCAGCAAAACGATCGCTATTTATGGATTGAACCCTGGGGCGAGAACAGCCTGCGCGTACGCAGCGGCCGTCATCTGCCGGTAATGAGAAATGAAGACTGGGCATTGACTGAGCCAGTCGCAGAAAGCCAGTGCCACATTGATTATGAGCACCACCAGGCAACGCTGACCAATGGCAAAATTATCGCTATCGTCAATCAAAAAGGACAAGTTACCTTTTACCGCCATCCACACAAACCCCTGTTGCAGGAGTTTTGGCGCCTGCGGGGCGAAATTGGCGAGGATGAATCATCTCACGGCCAGTACGTCAGCGCACTCAACCTTGAGGGACGCGAGTTCCGCCCGATTCAGGGTGGGAAATATTCACTGAAAGCCCGCTTCGAAGCCACCGAAGGGGAAAAAATTTATGGCATGGGGCAGTATCAACAGGCCAACCTGGATCTCAAAGGATGCGTGCTTGAGCTGGCGCAACGTAACTCCCAGGCCTCAGTACCGTTTATGCTCTCCAGTCTGGGCTACGGATTTTTATGGAACAACCCGGCAGTCGGACGCGTAACCTTTGCCCAAAACGTTACCGAATGGGAAGCGCAGGTCAGCGAACAGTTAGACTACTGGATCACGGCTGGCGATACCCCGGCAGAAATTAGCCGGGCTTACGCGCTGGCTACCGGCACGCCGCCGATGATGCCGGACTACGCCATGGGCTTCTGGCAGTGCAAACTCCGTTATCGTACACAGGAAGAGCTGCTGGAGGTCGCCCGCGAATATAAGCGCCGCAATCTGCCTATCTCAGTGATCGTAATCGACTTCTTTCACTGGCCGAATCAGGGTGACTGGATGTTCGATGCGCGCGACTGGCCCGATCCTGATGCCATGATTGCCGAGCTGAAATCGCTGGGAATTGAACTGATGGTCTCCGTCTGGCCGACGGTGGATAACCGTACCGAAAGCTATCGGGAAATGCGCGAAAACGGCTGGCTGGTACAAACGGAACGTGGCTTGCCGATCAATATGGATTTCCTCGGCAATACCACTTACTTTGATGCGACTCATCCGGGCGCGCGCGACTACGTCTGGGGCAAAGCCAAACGCAACTATTACGATAAAGGCGTGAAGTTATTCTGGTTAGATGAAGCCGAACCTGAGTTCAGCGTTTACGACTACGACAACTATCGCTACCATGCCGGGCCGGTACTGGAAGTGGGCAATATCTACCCACGTATGTACGCTAAAACCTTTTTTGACGGCATGAAAGCCGATGGCGAAGACCAGGTTATCAACCTGCTACGCTGCGCCTGGGCCGGCAGTCAGAAGTTCGGCGCACTGGTCTGGTCAGGGGATATTCACTCCTCGTTTAGATCGCTACGCAACCAGTTTGCCGCCGGACTCAATATGGGAATCGCGGGGATACCGTGGTGGACGACGGATATCGGCGGTTTTCATGGCGGTAATATTCACGACCCGAAATTCCATGAATTGCTGATTCGCTGGTTCCAGTGGGGCGTCTTTAGCCCGGTGATGCGTCTGCACGGCAACCGCGATCCGCAGATTTTACCCGCACAACCATACCGGGATGGTATCGCCCAGTGCCCTACAGGTGCGCCGAACGAGGTCTGGAGCTACGGTGAGGAAGTATGCGACGTACTGACAGGTTGCCTGGCGTTGCGAGAAAAACTCAAGCCCTATATCAAAGCGCTGATGGAGGAAACCCATAAGCACAATACGCCAGTGATGCGCCCCCTGTTCTTTGAATTCCCCGAACAGGAAACAAGTTGGGCAATCACCGACCAGTATTGTTTTGGTCCTGACCTGCTGATCGCCCCCGTCATGCATGAAGATATGCGCGAACGTGATGTCTGGCTACCAGAAGGGGAAACATGGACGGATCTTGCGACCGGTGAAAGCTATTCAGGAGGGCAGACGCTGCAGTACGCTACGCCACTGAACAGAATTCCGGTGTTTATCCGCGAAGGTGGGCAGTACCGTAGCCTACTGAACTTGTAGAATGATTCCGGCTGCGGGCTAGTTCCGCAGCCGGAAGTATTACGGTAGGTACGTCTACTGTAGCTTAAACAATGCCGAGTAGTCCGCATTGCAAATACGCTGCACCGCCGGATGCTGGATCATTCTCTCGGCAAAAATCGCATGATATTCTTCCATGACATTCTCCACGCGCCCAATCTCTATTACCGACTCATCGGCATAAAAATCCAGCGAATAAAGGCTCGGCGCCACAAAAATCGCATCGTGCGTCGCGCCAAACGCCTTCATTAAGGCCGCGTCATCAAATTCGCCGAGGATCTCAACCTGCAACCCCTGCGAATTAAACCAGTTCAACAATTTACGCCCCAGCATCGAGCGCCGTCCCGGCACCAGCAAACGTCGCTCTTCCAGGCAGGCAGGGAACGCTTTTTCGGGAAGTGGATTCGTACACCAGAAACTGACGCTACATTCGCCGATTTTGACTGAGAATAGCCCCTCCTGCTGCGTGGAATCTATCGGGCAGTCGGAGATAATCATATCCAGCTTGTGCTGGCTGAGCTGTTCGAGCAACATTTCGTGCGTGGACTCGAAGCAACGCAGATGTATGGGTTCGTCCACCACCACCGCCGCATCCAGAACGCTGCTGACCAGACGCTTGGATAAAGCATCGGCGACGCCGACATCAAACAACAGGTTTGATTCTTTGCGGTAATTGACGATATCCAGCATCTCCTGGCTTAGCGTAAACATTTTGTCCGCATAGCGAAAAACCAGCTCGCCCAGTTCGCTGGGCTCAAGACCGCGTCCCTTACGTTTAAATAGCTTCCCCTGTAAACGCTCTTCCAGGGCTTTAATTTGACCAGTAATGGTTTGCGGCGTCAGAAAAAGCGCCTCTGCGGCACCCACGACAGAACCTTCTTTATAGACATGCCAGAAGTAATAAAGATGGTTGTAGTTAATATGAGACATGCTCATTCCTCTCCCTGTTCAATGTCGCAAGGGAGCGATACATCGCTCCCCCTTTCCTTCGTACTGGTTATGCCGGAGCGTTCAAACGCGCGCGCAACCAGCTATACCCCACCACTGCGGAGAGCAATGAACCAATCAAAATGCCCAATTTCGCCCAGTTAATAAGTTCCGGATCGACATTGCCAAATGCCAGGCTGGCGATAAAGATGGACATCGTAAAGCCAATGCCACACAAAATGCCGACCGCCATGATTTGCTGATAAGTGGTCCCCTGCGGCAGATGCGCCAGCTTGAAACGCAGCGCCAGCCAGCAAAACAGGCTAATCCCCAGCGGCTTACCAATCAGCAGACCGGCAATAATTCCCAACGGCAGCATGGAGGTCAGACCGTCAATCGTGACGCCCTGAAGAGAAACGCCGGCATTCGCAAAAGCGAAGAGCGGCAGGATCAGGTACGCGACCCACGGGTGCAGAACATGCTCCAGACGCTTGGCCGGCGAGCGACCGTGTTTTTCTTTCAGCGGAATAAAGAAACCGACAATGACGCCTGCCAGCGTCGCGTGAACGCCGGACTTCAGTACCGCCGTCCACAGCACTGCCCCGACCAGAATATATACCCCTGTCCGTCTGACGCCGCACAGGTTCAGCAGCGCCAGCACGGCAATCGCGAACGCCGCCACGCCCAGCGAGACGATAGAAAGATCGCTGGTATAAAACAGTGCGATAATAACGATGGCGCCGAGATCATCGATGATCGCCAGCGCCATCAGGAAAATTTTCAGCGCCAGCGGAACCCGGCTGCCCAACAGCGCCAGCACGCCCAGCGCAAAGGCGATATCCGTCGCGGCAGGAATAGCCCAGCCCTCGCGAGTGACCGGATCGGAGTAATTAAAGGCCAGATAGAGCAATGCCGGTACAATCATCCCGCCGATGGCGGCAATCACCGGAAAAGCGGCCTGGCGCAGACTGGCTAACGAGCCTTGCATCAGTTCACGCTTAACTTCCAGGCCAATCAACAGGAAAAACACGGCCATCAGCGCATCGTTGATCCACAGCAGCATGTTTTTGTTGATTTCAAGCGCCCCAACCCGTAGCTGAACCGGCGTCTCCAGAAAATCATGATACCATCCACTGGTCGCGCCCATATTGGCCATCAGCATAGCCAGCGCAGCGGCGATGATGAGAATGATGCCCCCAGAGGCATCGCTGCTAAAAAATCGGTGCAGATGTTTCACTTTTTATTCTCTCAATCAGGTGAATTCTTCGGATCTACTATCTTACCTCGCCTGACTCATCGTTAAAATTAGATTATATATGATGAATAGCTCGTTTTTTACGAAATGAAGTCCGACTTACGCCGGACCTTTTTAGTGCAGTCAGTCATTGATGATAGACCGCTACGCGTACAGATCCATTTTATACACCCGGAAACTGGTAATATCGTAGCGATAGCCTTCCCCGTTCGTTTCCGCGTTTTTGTAGTAACCTGACGTCATGGTCGCTTCAAAAAGCACGGTTTTCTCCGTAGGCGCAATCTCCTGTAAAATTAGCAGCCCCATCGCCTCACTGCCCGCCTGCGGATCGATAATATCGCTCTCACCAGGCTGGCAAGAGATGGCGCGGCCATAAACGGATTAAGAATAATCAACGCATTTTGTACTGTATTACTTTCTGTAATCTGGCTGAGGCTGTGCTCATAAATCGCCGTATGGTTGAGCACCATCGCATTTTGCTTATCAATCCTCTGATTGACGGCAAGACACGGGCCAAGAAGCGTATTCTTTTGATGTTTGAACGGCCCCATGATCTCTCCAGTATATCGTTGTCGTTCCTTGCTGGAACAACGAAATAGATACGCTGGAGAGGGGTGGGCTGATAATCAAAAGCCATCGACTCAGCTCTATCACACGGCATGCGATGCGTTATCCGACCTTACGGGATTGATTATATTCATACTTCAGATAATCCAGCGTTGCCGTCACATTTGCCGGTGACAAACGATTAAGCTGCGCCAAAAAAGGATGCGCATACAGATAATTAATGAACGCCGTCGCGCCTTGTAACGTAGCATAACGTTGCTGGGTAATTTTTTTATTACCGGTGAGATTACACACCGCCATAGCATAATCGCGGGTAGAAAAAGTACGCCAGACATTGTTACGGATACCGCCGCTTAAAAACAGGCGTGGCGGAATATCTTTTTGCAGCGGCGTCGTACCGCGTTCTTTGACAAATGAAATATGGCAACGGCCCTGATGGACATGCGGCATATTCGCCATCATGCATCCCCCCAGAATAAAGCATTCATGATCGAGGTAATGCTGAACGTTTAAGGAGCGTTCGTCCGTCAGCATCCGCACCAGTTCAAAATGGCGGTAGGCAGGCAACACCGGCTTTACGATCATTCCGGAGTCATTCTTATATAACGAGGCCGGGCCGTAATCGATATCAAATAAAGTTTCGCGGCGCGCTGTAATCGCTTCCTTACGTTGCACCATATGCGCCAGCGTTCCCGGAGGTAGCCGTTCTTCATAATACGACTGATACTGCCAGGCTTTATCCAGCGGCTGTGCTGAATAATTTGACGAAATCGCCACCACCCTTCCGCTTTGTTCTTCTGCCGTCACCAGAACATACAGGCTGCTGTCTCCACCGTTATAGTTCACCCGGAAAGCGCGGGTGCTGAGTGCGATATCGAAGGCCGGAAACTGCTGGCATCGCTCGGCAAGGTTTGCATTACGGGATAGTTTAAACAGCGCCCGGTTAAGGCCTGTGCTGTCTAATTTCAGCTGTGAGCGGATCCCGGCAAGCGACGTCCCTTCCTCAATTAGGGTTGCCAGCTCGTCCTGTCGGCAATCGCTTTTTGCCTTTTCGGGGACGATGAACGTTTTCCGACACTGACTACACGCCATGCGGTGTTCGCCCTGAGTCGAGAAGCCGTATTTCTTTAATGAGGTGCTGCCGCAGGCAGGACACTGTTTGACCAGGCCTTTCCATCCCCGGTTTACCGTGTGGCGAAAAAGATTTAACGCCCCAGCGGAAATAACAGGAAACAGGAAACCACATTCCCGACAAAGAACATCTTTTCCCTGGCGGACATAATCCGGACTGTTCAACACGCCCAGATTTTTACATCCCGGCGTTTTACAGCAGTCCACATTAATATTGGCAAACATGCGTTCCTCCTTGAGCATTACTTAAAAAAAACAGACCGGATCTCCGCCGGTGACAGGTTATTTACGTAAAGGGTTTTCATCGCTTTCATCATCGGCGCGGTATGAGAGAAAAAGCACTGATAGCCGGCACAAAGATAGTTTTGCTTCATCGGTCCACAAGCCGAAGGCAAAAAGCGGTGTTTAGGGCAACCGCCATAACAGGCGAATTGCCACGGGCAGGTATGGCATTCCTGCGCCATCGTGCGGCTTTTATCGAGACCAAACTGCTGGTTTTGCGCGCAATTATTCATCTGACGCAGCGGCGTGTCATTAATATTGCCGAGCTTATATTGCGGGTAAACGAAATGATCGCAGTTATACACATCGCCATTCATTTCCATTGCAAAAGCGCTACCGCAAACGGGCGCAAAAACGCAAACCTGAGGGGGGAGTCCACACCATGCCGCCAGCGTTTGTTCAAAGAGTTGAATGCCGATATCACCAATATCTTCGCGGATCCAGATATCAAAAATGGCATTCAGGAACTTTCCAAACTGTAATCCGTCCACTGACCAGGGGGTTACTGCGGTTTGCTCGTCCTGCGGATGCGCCAGCATTCCGTCTTTATTTGCCGCTCTTTCCACTAGCGGAATAAACTGCATATAGCGGCTGCCGATAGATTTCAGATACGCATAAACCCGCTGCGGGTGCAGCATATTGCTCTGACTCACCACCGTGAGAGTATTAAATTCAACGCCATGACTCGCCAGGCATTTTATCGCCTGTTCAACTTTATGATGGGTAGATTGCCCTGCGCGAGTTACCCGCCATTCGTCGTGCAGCGCCGCATCGCCATCAATCGAAATACCAACCAGAAAGTCATGCGCCCTGAAGAATCTCGCCCATTCATCATCAATCAGAATGCCATTGGTCTGAAAAGTATTAACGATGGCTTTTCCATTAGCATAACGTTGCTGGAGCGCTACAGCCTGGCGGTAAAATGGCAGCCCCATCAGCGTCGGTTCCCCACCCTGCCACGCAAAAATCACTTCATCCACGTCCTGCGCCGCAATATGCTGTTGCACAAACAACGCCAGCGTTTCTTCCGTCATCTTGTAATGGTTTTTTCTATCGGGATAGAGCATTTCCTTTTCCAGATAGAAGCAATATTTACAATCAAGATTACACACCGACCCGGTCGGTTTGATCATTACCTGACAGCTTTTCCGTTGCATATTTTCCGTATCCCTAAAATAAAAGAACCTGACTCAGCACGAGGGCGCTGAATCAGGCGGGCAGAGCCCTAAGTGGCATACTTAATTTTTTATAATTATCCTTTTAGCCCCAGGTCACCGGCGTTGGTTTGTCGCCACGGGCTTTCATTAATGAGTCGTTATCGATGTCCTGTTTCATTTTCAGGAACTTGCCATACAGCTGTTTTTCAATTTCAGGCTGTTTGCCAATTTGGTTCAGCGTTTCGAACCGATCTTTTTTCAGGTTATAGAGGTATTTAGGTTTATTTTCACGATCGATGATCATTTTCCAGTCACCGTCGCGGATCGCCCATTCATCGGTCGGATCATCCTGGAACGGCATATCAATACCGAAGATCAGCGGCTTATTACGTTTTAACGTTTTCTGCTCCAACAGCGGAACCAGCGATTGCCCGTCGTATGTACGATCAGTAGGCAGTTTGAAATCCATCATGTTCGCCAGCGTCGGCATCCAGTCCAGACCATACACCGGCGTATCGGTAACGACGCCCTGTGGAATGTGTTTACCGTATTTGATAATTGCCGGAACGCGAATACCGCCTTCCCACAGGTTATCTTTACGTCCGCGCAGACCGTCAGTCTCGCCTGCGAGGTTCAGCTCGTAGACTTTACGCGCTTCACGCGTCACCGGGCCGTTATCACTGGTGAAGATGACAATGGTATTATCTTCTTCCCCCATCGCTTTAATTTTATCCAGTACTTTGCCGACTTGCGCATCCATATAGCTGATATTGGCGTAATATTCACCGGTACCGCGCCACGGTTTATCCGCCCAGTCGCCGTAGAACAGATCGGGATGCTGCTTCTGGTATTCGCTCATGTATTGTGAATACATATCGAGGTATTTTTTCGGCGAGGCCAGCGGGCTGTGAACTTCCGTAAAGGCAACGTATAAGAAGAACGGTTTGTCGTCTTTCTTGTTATCTAGCCAGTTCACCACTTCAGAACTGACAAATTCGCCGCTGATGCTATCGGCACGATCAATATGTTTGCCGTTACGCATCCAGCCGGTTGGGTGGACGACGCCGTAACGCGGGCGCTCTTTGGCATTATCCAGCGTAGCATCGGTCACAAAGCCAGCCGGGTTCACCAGAGAGTAATCAAAACCTAACTCTTTCGGCTGCGGCTGATCGGTACGATCGCCCCCGGCGTTGAGATGCAGTTTACCCATCATCGCGGTATCGTAACCCTGCTGTTTCAGCAGATTGGCTATGGTCAATTCGTTACGTCCAATAGAAACATTAGTACCTTCAGGGATCCAGGAGCGTACACCGGTGCGGAAGGGCATACGGCCTGTTAACATCCCGGCGCGGGAAGGAGAACACAAAGGAGCCGGCGCATAGTATTCAGTGAATTTGACCCCTTCTTTCGCCAGGCGGTCAATATTCGGGGTTTTCACTATCTGGTGACCGTAAGTCGCCAAATCACCATAGCCAAGATCATCTGCCACAATAAAAACTAAGTTCGGGCGTTTTTCGGCAGCCGCGTGCACGACAGATAACGTACTTGTCGCACAAAGCGCCAGTCCAATCATGCTGGCAATGACTGTTTTTTTCATTTCAACTCCTTTGATTTTATTTAAAATGAATATCCGACCATATAAATCATCTGGTCTCCATATCCGTCATAACCTAGTTTGTTCGCGAAATAACGATATGTCACAGTAGCTTTCCAGCGGGGATAAAATTTCCATGCCAGTGTTAATCCACCATTTAATCCATTTCGACCGAATTGCTGCTCCGTATAAGCGTCATTTCTATCTAGTTCGATTTCATTCCAGTCAGATAAAACAAAATCTTCACCAAATAAATTAAAATTATAGGCTGCAGTCCAGCCAATAACATAGCCATTCCAGCCGCTTGTCTGCCCATATTTCTGCGAGACATAATCACCAGATTGATTATGCAGACCAATATAGGGTTTGAAGAACCCCCAACTCCCGCTCCAACCTAAATACCCCGCTCCATAAAACATATCGAGGTCATCGCCCCATGAGTTATCCCATTGACCATATATCTTACCGAAGAAAGTATAATCTGAATCAAAGAGTCGTACATGAGTCATGGCAGAAACAGTATGATTTCTTCCAGCAACAGCGTGATTTAACACGTTGCTTTCAATAAATGAATAGAATTCTGCCTCTTTGAAATTGACACCAAAGTCAGCAGTTACTTTCCACACCTCCCCACGATGTACATTGACGAATCCACTATTCCAGTCAGCATAACCGGCATTAATTGATCCAAATGAATTCTTATATTCCAGTGCATGTACAGAATGGCTAAAAACAGTAGATATTGTAAGTAAGAGACTAAATAATACTGTTCGCTTTATCAGAGACATTGAATATATTTCCCATAGTTATATTTTATTCATCAATGAATATGTTTTACTCCGGTGTCGAAGTTTAACCAAATCTAGTTATAGAATAGTGATATAAATCTCACATCACGCAGGATAAAAGTATTTAAAAATAATGTGTCGAGAAATGTTTTTTTATAAAAAATAACTCAATGTTTATTATTAAATCAACACTTCATCTTTTTAGGTCATACCGCAGATTTAGTGTTGTACTAAGCTTTACCTTTTGGATAACTGATAGCAAAGATTGATGTGATTTGCCCCGCTGTTCCGTAACTCATGGGGTGATCCAAACGGTCATTTCCCCCTCAGGAGTGCAACTCTATCGCTGTAAGCAATACCTGAAAACCTGCCATCTCAGCCATCACTACAACGGTGCCCTCCATCACACTATTATTGATATGACGATGATTACCTGATCGTCGATGTTCTGAGTATGTATCCTTTTACTAACGACGTAATGAACGTGGAAGTTAGCGGTAACGATCTGAAGGCGATGATGTCTCATGCAGCCGCTCCGAAGAACAGCATGCTGCATGTGTCGAAAACGGCCAAATTCAAACACTACAACACAAAACCGCTGGGACAGCGTATTGTCGAATTTGATATCAAAGGTAAACAGGTCGCAGACAATACATTCAGTACCGTCGCGCTGGACTCCTTTATCGATAAAGGCCGTGGCGGATCTGGCTTCACGAAAGGTAAAAATGTCAAAGACATTAAAGGGCTGTAAACCTCGCAGGCAATTGCTGATTATATGGAACATATCAATAACATCGTTCCGGATCACACCATGCGTGTTGACGACATCAGTAAATAAAACAACTCTCATGCGGTCGTTATCCGGTGGCGGCAGATTGATATTATCTTCGCGGGAACGGTAATTACCGTTGTCAAAAACCAGAAACTCCACGATACCCGGTTCGCTGCTTTCAACTCAGACACCAGGATAAAGGCTTAACGGCGCGGTGCCATAAGGATTAAGGGTAATAACGGCATGTGTATATGTATTGTCCTCACGAATTTGGTCGAGGAGCTGTTGGTATATGGCGTTATGGTTTTGCACCATCGCGTTATCGGTATCAATTTTCTGATTCATCGGCGCTATTGGTGCAGGCATGGCGAGTGAGGACTGTTTGGTTTACGTACATAATGATCTCCAGACTATACGTTATGAGACTTCTGCAATGCAGAGGCAATTTCTCTGCCCGTCCAACGTAATATTCCGAAGATGTGCAGCATAGTTATCATGTATAACTCCATAACAAAAAAAATCATAAAAATATTTTATATCGCCATCAGCTCATAAAATTTCATCCTGAGAAAGCAAGCCATCATCGAATATTTATTTAGTTCTTTTTATCTATATCCTATAGCATCCATAAGACCGACCAACAGGCCGAAATAAACGTTATACCAGGTAACATAAATTACCATCCAAGCACATAAAAAATGCTTAACCTAAAATCATAGCAACACTTAATAAAATTAAAAACAAACAGCAGAAAAATATTATTTTTATGTCCTTTTTTGTAACTAACCGCATTTTCAAATTAATGAATCACAACAGACAATTCTCATCAACTGAATAAAAAATAATGATATACATATTATGTATCGCTCAAAAACATGGTTTGAGAATCCTTAAACGACGCGTTATATGTATACCTCATTAAATATTGATAAAACAGAATCAACATGCTTATAGAAAGAACACAAAAACAATAACATTTATTTCACTTAAACAATTTAGCCAATTTAATGACAGTTGATTTTTCAGGCCTGTCGCCCCAACCTATCCTTGCTCATAGCATAGCGGACACGTTGCAACGATGCTGACTATACGGAACAAGTGGGATGTCATGGCCTGAAAGCACAAATGGAGTAATCATGAGACAGCATAAAATAAATAATGAGTTTATTTACAATGAATCATTAAGGGAAATCACGTCCTTGCGCAGCAATGCAGCGTTCAAAATGACATTTATGCGGGCCCGGTGCCTGAGCTATTTAATAGGAAACGCACATCAGGAATTGATTATCCGTGAAGGTGTCGCGTACGCAGTTTGGGGAGAGCGAAGTCAATTTGTTAGCGATGCTAATTTGACACAACTTCTTTATCTGCTGCGACGAGATTTACAACAAATCGGGCTTTTCGAACTGTTTGTTACGCTCCCCAGGCAGGGGATAAAAATCGATGAAAGATTTATCATTGACGCTGCTGACATACCGCCACAAGCTATTCAACATCATACTCACCGATGTAATAAAATTATATCCATTGGTATTCCCACTCTTTTTTTATTGATCGTGCTTTTCTTTTTAGCGCCGTTTATCTGAAGATAAAGTCTGTAGACCGTGTCCCGGGAAGGTGAGAACATTTTTCATAATATCCTCACACGACACTGACGGGACACCATCTGCGGTCTGCTACGCGGTTCAGTCATAGACAATGCGTAGCACTGTTAATTGCTTATCTTCATCCAAATAATCTCGTTTTACCGTTGCATGAGGAGACGATATCGGCGTGATAATATTCTCGACAATAATATAACGTTCAACTCCCTCTTTATTATGGCATTGAATTTCTAAGGTTCCCACGTCATTCCAGCAGCCTGCCTCAACAACCGATCCCATAAAATGAATCTGAGCGGTCGGTTTCGCTGTCCCTTCATGAACGATAAAGGAAAGTAAAATCACCGGTATGACGCAACGCATAGACTTCATTTTACTTTCACTCCTGTGCGTTCTCCTCTGAGCGAATATCACCCCTTCGCTTTCTGAATCGCCATTTGCAACATATCCTGAGTCGTGCTTCCCGGGATCACGGTCACCCGTTTTACATCACCGTTTTGCGTCTGAGGCATGACGACAAAAGCAGGCGTGCCGCTAAAGTCCATATGCTGCGCCAGTGCCTGGTTAGTGAGGAGCGCATCATGTACTGCACCACTGCTTTGCGCTTCTTTTACGGCGGCCAGCTGCGTCGGCGTTAGATAATGTTGCGCCAGGGTATAGACATCGTGTTCCGTTAACGCGCCTTCCACCTTCCCTGTGGCATAAAGCGCATTATGCCAGTCGAGATATTTCGCCCCGCCCTGGGTAAGCCATACCTGTTCGCCGACTCTGGCCGCCAGTCCGGATACCGGCCAGCGGGAGGAAAAAATAGGAAACTCTTTGAAAATAAACCGGGTATCCGGGTTCGCCTTAATCAGGTTTTCGACCACAGGCGCCATTTTGCTGCACCACGAGCACTGGTAATCAAAGAACATCACCACCGCCGCTTTTGCCTCGTTGGGCCCAACGGAAGGACTGCTGCTACTGAGCAACTCAGCACGATACTGTAATGCCAGTTGAACATACGCCTGTTGTTGCGCAATCTGCTGACGCTGATGCAACGTCTCGCTGGCGGCGACCAAAAATTCCGGATGTTCGGCCAAATACGTTGCCACCACCTCTCCCACTTTATCCGGATGACTGACGATGTAGGCTTCCGCCGTCGGGCCAATTTGCGACGTCGGGGCAGAATCGGCGGCGATTGCCGAGGCGGATACGGCAACGCCTGCCAACGTCAACATCGCCAGTCGGGAAAGTTTTAACGCGTGATAATACATAATAAAAGTCTCGTTCGATAAGTTCGGAAAGCCTCCCGCTATCGGGAGACGCCTGAAAAAAAGTTAATGAATACGCGTCAGATCCACGGTTTGCGCTGTCATTACCCGCCCATAGTCATTAATACTTTGCCAGCGCACAGTGCAGCGAACCGTGTGCCGGCACCAGTCCGTTTGACGCGTTGCAAAGGGAGCCACGACCCCGGCGTTGTCCTGGGCGCGCTCGTTAGCGCGTAATAAAAAGAGCGTAACGTAATAGGGTGTCGGATTGCGTACCGTCGCGCCATCGGGGGTAAGCGACCAGATCAGATGCCGGTAGGCCTGCTGCGGATTGCCGGCGAGTCCCTCAGGGCGATAGAGCAATTTTAAAGCCGAACGAAACGCCATTTGTACACGGTTCGCTTCCGGTTTACCGGAGGGAATAGCGGCGATACTCAAGGTAAACAGACTTTCCCTGTCGGCGGGTAGCGGTGCGCCGGTATAAACCACCCGCATTGAGTTTTCCTGGCGCGCTGAAAGCATAAATAATGGCGGCGTGACTACGAAGGGCGTGATATTCCCTTCGTTTTTGGTTCCGGGCCAGCGGCCACCAGGTAAAATATGCGTATCGATTAACCAGGACGCTTCTGAATGGTTACTTACCGGTACGCTTAATGCCGGGGCGCCCGCATGATAGATAAAGCGAGTACCGCCAATTACCACGCCAGCCTGCGCCCATGATATGGGAAGCAAGCACCAATATATCGCGCAGCGTAAAAAGAGCTTATTCATAGGCAAGAATGAAGGTTGCGGAGGCATTGGCGTCCCCGGGCGTTACCGCGCCGCCATCGGCAAGATAACGCGCATAAAATTGCAGATGTGCCGACGCCTGGCCCGGACTGAGCGTCACCACATCACTCTCCTGCCCCAGTGGGATTAAGGTTTTATTTTGATCATAAAGCGCAATCCCAATGCCTGAAGCGTCGCTTTCCCCTGCGGTAAGCGCCAATAAATCCGTATTACGACTGTCCGCCGCACCGCTAAAACTGACCGTTACGCCGCTGGCAGTGCTGCCGCAGTTCTGTAAATCGATAGCAAAAGGTTGCCATGCGGAACCGTCGCCTGCGCGATAAAACTGCCGTTGAGAAACCGCGCCCATCGCCACGTTAATATTTTCCGAGCCTGGAGAGAGCGAACACGTATTGTCCGTGATGGTTCCGGAAACATAGACCCGGCCATCGTGCGCCTGGACGCCGGATGCCGCCAGCAGCATCCCGATGCCGTACAGGATATCGTTACGCATAATTACGATGGCTCCTCATTCATACTGCATATCGAAATACATGACCGCCGTCGCGTTCCCGGACGTGACCGTCGGCCGGGTCGATTTATAGCGAATATAAAAAGACAGCGTGTTGCGTCCGGCTTTCAACGGATAGACCACCGAGTCGGCATTATTGATACTGATGGTATCCTGATCATCATTCAGAATTTCCACCCCAACCCCGCTTGCTAACATGTTTCCGCTTCCCATTCCGGTATCGGTGATCGCCAGTAGCGCGGGATTGTCCGGATCGGGTTCGCCGGTAAACCAGATCTTCGCCCCGGCAATTCCTCGGGAACAATTTTTGAGGTTGATATTAAAGGGCTTAAATTTTGTCGTTGTTCCTGTCGAAGGAAAATCGCCAACTGCAAACTGCCCTAAATCAATACTTTGACTGAGGCTGGAGATATCTATGTCGCAGGTTTGCGCCACAATAGTGCCGGTAAATTCGAGGTTATAAGCGAGGTCGTCAGCGCTGGCATTGATTTGTGGACACAGCATCAGTCCCATGGCAAAAAGAGCGCAGTGTGATCTGTTCATTTAGTCAAAGTCCACTCGCAGGCTGGCCAGTGCGGTAAATGCCCCTTCCGCAGGCGTTTCGCCTGTTGTACTTACCGGGTAGGCCTGCAATGTGATGTTAGCGCGTCCGGCGCTATCGGTGATAAAAGGCGCGACGCTCTGTACATCATTGGGGATAAGCGCGTTTCCTTCATCGGTTTCGACCACTACGCCGACATCGGCATTATCCGAAGCGATAGCCTGGGGAACGTGGCTATCCGGCGTAGCGATAAGACGCATCGTTAAATTGACCTGCGAATCCAGGCCGCTGCACTTTACCGGTACGCTAAATTTTTTCGCCCGTACCCCCTCCGGCTTTTGGCCTGCATGGTTGAAATTGCCGCTGTATAATGCGCCGAAATTCACCAGAATCGTTTGTCCGGCGTTGATTTCGCAGCTTTGCGGTACGGTCACCGTTCCACTATAAAGAATGCTGTACACGACATCTGTCAGCGGATCGCCTGCGGCGGTCATGACATAAACATTGAACATAGTCTTAGGACTAATATTCACCGTGCCGACGAACGGTTTAACAATTTTGAGCTGAAACTCCAGATTTGAGTCACGAACGTAAAACGGTTGACCCGCTTTCACATTTTCATCATATCCCATCAGGACATTGTTCATTGGCGGATAGATATCGCCCGCCGAAGAATCCTCAATTCGCATTCCGCCTTCAAGGTAGTCCGGGTCCAGCTTTAAATATTTCCAGTTACCGCTCGTTTCTACGACCGGATATGGCGACACATAGGAGCGATAAGTCTGGCTATAGGTCGACGCGCCGGCGGGACACACCGCCTGTACATTAACTTCCTGGCTTTTTTCCAGTTGAACCGTCTTTCCCACCTGGTTTTGTTCTGCCGTCAGAGTGGTCGTTAAATCGTAATTAATACTGGAAGGCACGCCGTTAACGTTTTTACACACGTCTGCGTGTGCGTACTGCGATACGACACTTCCCACCAGCAGAGCAAATAAAAGAGGTATTTTCATTTAATGACACTCCGCATGTTGTCGACTCAGAATCTGACGGGAGGAAGAGAGATGATAGGACGCGACGCACTGTTGATCCGGCAGGTTCCCCCAGCGAACGTGCAGAACGCCTTGCGCTGACAACCCGGAAAGATAGACCTCCCCGGCCTCGTCAACAATCGCCTCCGCATGGCGATCATTCACCGTCACCGTTGCGCCAAAGGGTACAGGCTTACCGTTATGATTCAGCGTTACCAGGGCACGCGCGCCAACCCGCGCTTTAAAGCTGGCCAAAACCAGCGCGCCTTCGGTCGGCACAACGCGCGTCACCGCGTCATCAATATCGACATCATCCGCCATGGCGTTAACGTCCAGCGCCATACGGTTTTGGCGATATGTTGTCGCATACGGCACCACCGCATAGCCACGCGCGTCCGTATGAATACCCGGCTGGTCGACAACGCCGACGTTGGCTGCGCCCGGCGCGGCAATCAAAATATTGGTATTGCCCAGCGGCTGGCTTAGCGTCACCCCATGCGCGTGCGCCACCAGGCCGCCGCTCAGGCCATAATTCACCTGCTGGTAATCGCCGTTATCGCTAACGTTATAGCCAATGTTGGCGTTGCCTTTCGCCCCATCGTATTCCAGGCTAGCGGCGCCGCTTTCGCCAATACCGTGATTCTGATAGCCTTGCTGTATGTTGTAACTAAGATTGTTTTCGTCCAGCAGTGTGCCGCTAAGGCCCGCATTCTGCGTAACGTTATGCTCTTTGTCCGTACTGGTGCTAAAGGTAGCGTAAACATTGTGATGGCGCGTGACCTCATCATCGTGTTGCAGCCATTGACTTAGCGGCACCGAGATATTCAGCGCGAAAATTTGATCGCGCTCCGCATCGCCTGCGGATTTGTTATTGTTGTAAGAAACGCTCCATGTAATCCCCGCCAGCGTATCGCTGTATCCCACCTGCAACAAAGAATCCTTTTCATCAGTGTGCCAGTAACTTTGCTGACTGCCGGTAATAAAAAGCGATCCCAACCCGCCTAGCTGTTGATTGATATCGAGTTGTACTTTCCCCCTCCTGGTATAATAAAGATTGTAATAATCCGCCCATTCCGGCCTGCTTTTATCGCTGTCAGTCCGACTGTCATCGTCATAGCCGCTCATCCGTTTCCACGTGGTATCATCCAGCGTGTAAAAGCCCGAGGTTGAATAGCGATAGCCCATAAGCTGTAAATTGGTTCCTGACTGTGCAAGCGATTTGGCATACAGGAAACGCAGCGATTGCCCCTGGTAGGTGTTATTATCCGCCAGCGTACTGGTAGCCTGGGTGACATCCAGCGACACCGCGCCCCAGTCGCCCAGATTTGCGCCGCTGCCGATCGCCAGCGCGTGATAATGACTGGAAAGTTGTGTTCCGCCATACAGCGTAAAACCATGCGGTAACCCCCATATCAAGGTCGCCTGACTGAATTTCACCTTCTCTTTTTGACTACTATCGCTGCGATACTCCGCCACCGTCGCCGCATACTTCAGCCGCCCTTCTCGTTGTAGAATCGGCACGGCGGAATAGGGCACGTTATAGCGATTAATAGAACCGTCGGACTCTTTGACTTCCACAGTCAAATCGCCGCTGGCGGCGGTGGGATAGAGATCATTAATAGTAAATGCCCCGGGCGGCACATAGCGCTGATTGATGATGTAGCCGTTTTGCCGAATGGTCACTTGCGCGTTGCTTCTGGCAATGCCGTGAATGGTCGGCGCGAAGCCCTTCATGCTGTCTGGCAACATATTGTCGTCAGACGCCAGTTGTAGCCCGCGAAAAGGAAGGCTGTCGAATAATGCGGAGGGGGTATAACTATCGCCTGCCGTCAATTCTCCCTGCAAAAAGACCACATCACGTTCCAGATAAGTACTGATGTGCTGCCAGTCGCTGTCGCTATTCTGATCGCCGCTATTCGCGTTCCATGTGGAGTAGTCGCGTAACCGCCAGGCCCCCAGATTAAGGCCGCTATTCAATCCAAGAAAATAGCTGTTCTCCGCACTGCCGCCAGGGCTCCGATCCTGACTATTCGCGCCGGTAAAGGTGTAATTCAATAGCAACGCGTTAATACCTTCATCCCAGTATTGCGGTGGGATATAGCCTCTGGCGCTGGCAACCATCGCCGCCTGCGGGATGCTAATGTCGAGACGTTGCTGCGCAAAATCAAAGCGGGTCCGGGCGGCCGGTATCGCACTGGCGAGATCCGGGCAACTTCCCGCCGCCGCCTTCGCCAACAGTGGAAACGCCCCGGTGTTTACCCCCATATTTTTAAGCATTTCAGGCGTCAGGCAGGCGCGTAATCCGCTGTCATCGGTGGGCGCGCTTTTTCCCGTCGTTTTCACCGCCTGGAAGGCAATGTCTCTGGTCGCGAGAAACGTATTGTTCAGGTAAACGTCAACGCGATACATCCCCGCCGCCTGGGCATTACGGGAAAAGGTCGATAAGTCGGCCACCGCAGACGGGTCGTCAGACAGAAACGCCGGGTTGAAATAGTTTTCCGCCCACCCCGACGCAGGCGCCAGTGCGATAGCCAACGCCAGCGGGGTTAATACGGGTTTAGTTACGCTGGAGTAATATCGCGTCATGAAAAGCTGATTACGCATAACATCATGAAGCTGGACAAACGCGTGCTGGCGTCGTTGCGCCAAAATCGTTTACCGTGCGCAAAGATACCTGGCCGGGCGTCGCCGGGAGAGTGATCGCGCCTTTCGGCGGTACCATAGTATTCGGCAGTTTTTTCCCCGCGCTGTACAGTTCAACCATCGAAACGTAGTACGGCGAAGGGTTAGTAATCGTTAGCTGGCCGCGCTCGTTACGGCAGCGAAGCGTCGACGGGGCATGAGCTGGCGCCTCCGCCAGATTTTTCGGGCGAATAAATAGCTTAATCACGCTTTGCGTCGCAATTTGCAGGGAGTTGCCGGTCAATTTATTTTTATCGACAGAGGGTATCGCTTTACTGTTTAAATAAAATACGCTTTCGCGATCGGTCGGTAATGACGGCCCGACATACATAATACGTAATATATTTTCTTTTTTAGGCTGGATCACAAAGAGAGGCGGCGTAATGATAAAATCCGTCGAGCGTGAACCATCGGCATTGGCGACCCATGACTGAATTAAAAAAACATTGCTGGCAGAAGAATTAATAATCGGCAAGGAGGTTTGCTTACTTCCCTGCGGATAAATCACCCTGGTCGCGCCCAGCGCAATGCCTCCCGCCTGCGCGGCAAACGACAGGCCGGCCGCCGACAGCAGTAGCAATAATCGAAGGAAAATCGGTAAGTTTTTTTTCATCTGCGTAATATCCTGATGCCGTCGGTTTGTTACGCGCAGTGACGCGCGTAACTCCCCTTTCTCGCCTCCCAACAGACGAGAAAAAAATCCCGATAAGGAATCAGGAATAAACCATGCTAAATGTCGCCGTCGCGGTAACATTACCGGCAGTCGCCGTACCGGTAGCGATATAATCCACGCTAAGCGGAATAACGTTTTCGCCATCGTTCAAGATAACAGTACTGGACGATTCACCGATATTCAGCGCCTGGCCATCTGGTCCATAAAGTTGTAATGCCACATTCGTCGCCGAACCTGCCCCAGCGGTATTCGCCAGCGACCCCGGCTGGTTTGCGTCCTGTTGGCCATTAAAAATCACCGCCGCATTCTGGCTGGTCTGAGTATCGCAGTCTTCCAGTTTAATGGTGAAATCTTCTTTTTGATTCGCCACCATACCGGCCTCGGTTAATTTACTGGCGCGAACCTGGCCTAATGTCACGGTCTGATCGACAGAGTCAGCGGAAACAGAACAGGCGGCGTCAACGACCTGTCCGACAAAATTTACCGTACCGCCAGTGACGGTTGTAGTATCCGCTTGCGCGGTGGACAACATTCCGCCAAAGGCAATTGCAGAGACCATTAATGCTAGTACAGGCTTTTTCATTCAAGCTCCTTTTAAATATAAAAATGAGGGTAATCAGATTTTTTAACGAAACGGCTGCTGATATTTCTTCACAGCAATATCACGACTTTTTCTTATGCGAAAAAAAGTGTCTTCTTGTTCTGATATAAATGTCAGAGGCAATAAAACAGCCACTCAACGTCGTGAGTTAATCTTTACGTTATAATGAGATAACGATGTTATTAATTATTAGCAAGCCAACGGCAAGTTGCAATCATCGACATTTGGTTTTATAGGACCAGGCATAACTTCTTGTTTTATATTAACTTTACACCAGTCGTTCGGCCTATCTCCTTTAGCCGTATTGACTTTTTAAAAATAACCTTCATAACAATCTTCAGTAAAACATTCTATTAACGATAACAGGCAAATTCAGCCGAGATATGTAAATATATCGTTGCGGATAGTGCATTAATACGCCACTGGTAGTTTTCCGAGCGCCGTCAGCCGCCCATTATCAATATGGATATACCCGCCTTTTTTTAGTTCAGACAGAATCTTCATGGTCCGACTGCGCGATATCCCGGTACGCCGTTGAATAAAATTCAACACGATAATGCTTTCCCGGTAGGCCTGTGGATAAGCCCATATTTCAGTCAGCAGCGCCCGAACTTTCAGATAAGAATCGACGCCGACTAATTCACGATCGCGCGCGCTCATCACCATCAGACGGTAAGCCAGACAACGGGCCACGTCGTGCCACAAATCGCATTCATCGGCGATTTTTATAAAATCCGGCAGGCGAACAAATCTACCGGTACAAACCGTTTCTGCGAGCAAAAAGTGTTCCGGTCGCGCGGGGACATTATAGGTAGCGCCATAGCTGTCAACCATACCCACGACCGATGGCGCAAACGATGAAGATATATGGAGTCGTTTGTCATTATGACAGAAAGAAACAACGCCTGACTCCAGTAATACAATGTAGTGTTCATCGTTTGCCTGTAAATAAAACTCATCGCCGATACCCAGCGTAAACGGTTGACCAAATGGCAGCAAGGCCGAAAATAAGGCATCAATCGCCGCGTGAGGTTTAGCCTGCTGAGAAAAAAGAAAAGAGTGTAATGAATTCTCATTATTATCTTTAGCAAAAGCGTCATTCATCATTTTTTTCATTAACGGTTGTCTACTCAATGTAGCGCCACAGTATAACTTCTCAAAAAGTACTTAAATTAATAATAAATAACATCACTATGCAGTATTTCTGTATTCACAAGGCACTAATACGCAATATTTTTAAGATTAAGACAATTCTTAATACAAAATGATTACAGAAAATTAATAACGAATTACGCATAAAGAATGAGAGGTCAGGGGGCGCAAGAAAAGAGATTCGAAAGCACGCGCCTTCGAATCTCAAACTAATAGTCCAGATTAATGCAAATAAGCAGTGATATTATCTGAAATAGCGTGGAGCAGCATAATACTCTACCATTTTATCCGCCAGCCAGCCGCCGTCTTCACCGTTAGAATGGATTGTCGTAATACTGATAGTAGAACCACCGCCCCATAAGATCGAAAAGACGTTAAAGTCCGGTAGGTTCAGCGCCTGCATCTGGCCCCAGTCATACCCTTTATCTTTACGTAAAAAGTCGCCGACGGTCGGGACGCCGTAAGTCGCGCTATTTAAGGCCGTATTGAGTAGCTGCAAAGAGAGCGTGTCAGGATCGCTGCCAATGCGGGCGTCACCCATAAAAAAGGTTCCGCCGGATGCAAAGTGCGCAGCGCTGATTTTACTGACGCCCTCTTCTACTGTAGGCATATGGCCGCCAGGGATTTGCCACAGCATGGCGGGCGTCAGCAGCACTTTCGTCACCTGTTTGACCATCGCCAGGTAATTAAGCCAGCATGTCGCATTCCAGCCATAGTGGGCAAGCGCATCAGGACTGAAACAGTCACGCTCAAATTTATCAAACGCAATAAAGTCCGGCGCATATTCTCCACTATAAACGCCCAGTTCATGAATAAATCCGGCGATCGCCTGCCCTTCAGCTACCGGATCAGCGGTATCGCGCAGCACCCAGTCCGCCGTTCCTGTCGCCCAGACATTCGTCTGCCAGCCAAAAGCCACATCCGGGGCAAACTGACGAACAAGATAGTTCACCGCCTGAATATAGCCGTAGAGATCGTCGCTAAACGTCGGCAACGAAGGCGCGATAAAGCCAGCCATCGCCGGTAATGCTTGTATCGCCGCCGCCAGTTGGGCATTCACCGGCACACTGTTTTTTTGCCGTACTACGGTATAGCCATACGGTCCTTGCTGTAGCGCCCCGAGAAAATCCGGGTTAAGCACAAAGGTGGCCGGGACAGGATGCGTCTCATCTTTGTATGACTGCGCCGCCAGACACTGGGTAATAAAGTTACCAAAATGGTTACGTAGCTTTTGCGCATCCTGTAAATCCGCCAGCGCGCTACCGCCGCTGGCATTCGCGGTATAAATGACCATTACCGGCATGATGCTACGCCCGGCTTCTTTTTCTATCTGGCGCACCAGCGCAACGGTTTTATGGATCGGTAACGTCGCGTAATCCAGAAAACCATCCCCGTTCACGTCAACCTCCGCGGCCGGAACCGGATCGCCGCCGCCGTCAAAACCATCGTATTTAAACAACGCGCTAAACGGTATATCGCGATAAAGAGAAACCGTCTCTGGCGCGTTAACCGTCACGCCGCCATGAGCAAGGTAATCAGGCCAACCTTTTACCTGTAGCGTCACGCCGGGCAGAAACTCCAGCGCCACATGGTTGACCTTTTGCAACAACCGTAGCGGCCCGGCCTGTTCACAACGCCACGGCACGCTGTCGATGAAAATATCGTCCGTCTGAACATCATACAGCCCGGGCGCAAAGCGTAATGCCAACGTCTGCCGATCGCTGCCGCTCTCCAGCATTAATGAGTACTGATATTTACCGCTGCTGAACAGATAACGCTGCGGCGCGACGCCATCGGGCAGGCCCAGTAGAGTGGCATCCACCGTCACGAAACTCGCCGTGTCGAGCGCTGACTGTTGGTAAGCGACAGCAACCTCGGCAACCTGCGCCGCAGCAGGGATAAACCCCGTAAGCTGTATGGGTGCCGATATAAAGCGGTTATTAATCATCGCAGGCTGCAGATTGACCGTATAATGATGCCCCGCCAGTAGCCGGGTGATTAACTGCGGTTGGTTGGCGATAAGCGTGACGGTACGCTCATCCGCTTGCGTAGTATCAGCGATATCAACGGTCAATTTCGCATTACCAAGCGCAGGGGCGTCAATCATCAGACGCGCGCTGGCATAACGGACAATCGGCAGACAGGATACCTGGACCTGCGCGGCGGCATCGCCGGATTGCAGCGTAACGGTAAAAGAGGACTCGACTGGCGCGATTTGCATCTCATCATTCGCCAGTACCGGTACGGTAAGCCGATACGTTCCTGCGCTAAGATCGCTTATTGTCAGAACCTCTCCCCACTCACCGACAAAGCGCCGGGTTTCGCCGGCAGGAAACAGCAGCTCAATCGCCGGTTTGAGCGCCACGGTCTGCGTCATGGCAGGAAAATGAACACAAATTTTTCCCTGACGGGCAGGGTCATGGGCCAACGTCGCGCTCAAATCGCTGATGGCAACTGGCATCTGCGTGGCAGCCAGATAGCACTGTAATTCGGCGGTATCCCCCGCCGCCAGCATCAGCGCGCCGTCATGATTAATGGTGATGGTATTCTTCTCGATGGGCCATCCCCCATCGCTGGCCAGCGTCACAGCCTGATTCCCCAGCATTGTTCCCTGAAACGGACTGTAGGGATCGGGGTGCGCGCTGGCCGTAAAATTCAGTTGAAGCTGATTGAGATCTACCGCCTGGGCGTAGAGGTTGGTCAGCGTAAAGGTGACGCGTTGATACCAACTCGCGGTATTCAACTCGCTAACGTTAAGCGTAAGGCCGCGTTCCTGAAGGTCGTTATCCTTTTCCGGCGCATCGGGTTCGGCGGGTTGTTCGTCTGCAGCGGGTATCGCTGGCGTCTCCTGATCGGATGGGGTTTCAGACTCTGCGTCTTCGGATGACGATGACGCCAGCGTCAAGGTGATGGCGGACATTTTTACCGGCACCTGCGTCGCCGCGAGGCTGAAAGAGAGCGTCCCGCGTTCGCCCGGCTGAAGAAGTAATGCATCGCTGTTATTAATGATGATGTTGTTAGTTTCCAGCGTGCCATACGAACTCTCATTCAGCGTAAGCGGCAGGTTCCCTTTGAGCGTACCGCCGCTATTTCCCCATGGATCGATGTGCCCGGAAGCCGTGAATGATATTGCGGCATGGTTCATATCGACCGCATTACCGCTCTCATTGATGAAGGTTAAGGTGATTTTTTGATACCAGCTGTTGACGTCAAATGCGCTGGCATGGATGGAAATGGTCATGGTCTGCTCTTCCTCTGTCCCTGGTGGAGAAAAGCCCCGGTAAACCGGGGCTTGAATCATGAAGCCCAATACATCGTGCTTAATGCCGTGTATTAGTAAGCGCCAAGATCGGTCCATGCACCGCCGACACCGCAGTTCAGGTCAGGCTGGTCGCCCATAGACCACCATTTCACCTGATAGTTATGGCCTTTCCAGCTAACGATTTCGAAAGAACCCCAGTTTGCGCCATAAACGGTAGAAGCATCCCACTGCGCGTAAGGTGACGTTTTGTCATCTGCTGGCGTATCATCCTCAGCCGGCGTGGTATCTTCTTCCTCGTCCGGTACAGGAACGATAATCTCTTCTTCCTCTTCCGGTTCCGGTTGAACCTGAGATAGCGCAGGCACAGCCGTCAGAACAAAGCGCTGTTGAGAGGACGGTTCGTTGTAACAGTCGCGTACAAACAGGGTGAACTGGAAGTCTGTTTTTTCGCTAACTTCCGGTACCACAACCTCAATGATTTCAGCCGTTTTGTCTGCCACAGTGATTTGAGAAGGCACGCCCCAGCTAAAGGACAGCTCATCGTTATCTTCATCAGAAGAACCTGCGCCAGACAGCTGTACCGTAGATCCGCCTACGACCAGCAGTTCAATCGCCGCTTTCGGCGCGTGGTTGACCTTCTGTGCGTCGTCGCTGTCGCTCTGCTCTTCATCTTTTTCTACATTGATACCTTCAAAGTAGAACGGTTCCATATCGATAACTTCAGATTCGATTTCATAACCCAGACCTTCACGCACGGCGTTAACCAGCACGCCGTTGTCCTGATCGATAGTCCAGGTAAACACGCCGCCCAGGCCCAGTTTCGCTGCATATTCGCCTTTTGCTTTGACGGTACGCGGCGTATCCAGGGATAAAAACAGTTTGGATTCCGGGCTATACAGGTAGTCAGCATCAGCGACCTGGTCGGTGTAAACGTTGAAACCGTTACGGCCTTTCTGGTTTTCCAGATCCAGGTAGCTATAAATGACGTCATACCATTCGCTGGTGCCGGATTCGAAGGAACCGGTAGTAACGCCAGAACCTGGGTTGTAAGAACCTTTCAGCGGCGACAGGGATTCAATTTCTACCTGACGAGCGTTACGGGTATAGCCGGCATAACCGATGTTGATACGGTCAGCGGAGAAACCTTCCGCCAGCAGGTGATCAACGATAGTTTCGACAGCCCAGCCGCCCTCTTCCAGCGCTTTGCGGTTAGTGTGGTGGCCCAGCGTTTCCGCCCACGGCGTACCGAAGAAGTCATAGGTCATCAGGTTGATGCCATACAGGCCGGCAGCCAACAGATCTTTTACTTTCGCATAGTCAAAAATAGTAGTGACAGCAGAAGCGGCAATAGAGATTTTCACATTGCTCAGACCCGCGGAATCCAGCTGTTTACGCAGTTCGGCAATCAGCAGCGCGTAGTTAGCGCCATCTTCCGGACCAAACGGGTTGCCCGCCCCTTCATCGTTCGGGTATTCCCAGTCAATATCCACTTCGCTGAACATCGGGAACTGTTTGAACAGTTTCACCACGCCTTTGGCGAAGATTTTACGAGAAGAGTCAGAAGCGGCGGTTTCGTGGAACCCGTTACTCATGCTCCAGCCGCCGATACTCATGGAGAGCGCCAGCGTGTGGCCTGCGGCTTTCGCTTTTGCCTGCATATCACGCAGCGCGCCCAGCATACCTTTGGCGTTAGCCTGGGTCACGGTTTTCGGATCAACATCCCAGCCGCTGGTTTCAAAACCCAGGTTGATATAAGACTGGAAATCACCCCACGGATCGAGGAAGGTCGGTTCATATTTCACTTTGCCGCACTGTGCTGCCGCTTCTGCTACGACGTCGCGGTCTTCTTTATCAATTTTTCTGAAACCGGTGATGCCAACAAAGCCGAAAATCAGTTTGTCATAAGCCGTCGGTGAAACGTTGGTTAAATCATAACCACGGCCTGGTTCGGACATATTGCCTTGCAGACGGCTGTCATACTGTGACCAGTCGGTGTAATAACCGAATACCTTCGGTTTAGTCGTGGAATTTTTATATTTATTGTATACCGGTTTCGCAACACGAGCGGAAGTATAGCTTATTTTATCATCGCTTGTTGCAGGGTCAAAACCATTCGCTGCATGAGTAGTTTCAGTAATTGTATCGCCTTGAATCAGTTTGCTTGTAGCCATTTTCAAATTTCCTTTTACGTTTCAAAATTGTCGCAGCTCGTTCTGCGGGGTCCATAATCGTTACAGGCATAAAAAATAGCTAATCACAAAACATCATCTTTTTAGATGATATAAAAATCATAAAAATGAGGTTAACAACACCGTCTAACGAAGAGAAAACAACACCTCTCAGCGCCCGCTTACTCCGTTCTGGTGAGAACATAGTAAATATCATTTATCATGTAATTAAATATCATTTAATTACAATGAAATAATGTGATTACACTCGCTATAGACAATGACAATACAATAAAACCAGTGACATTTATTGGATTAAGACATTTCTCATACAATATAGTCACCACAGACAACCAGGATGTACATTTCTAAAGGAAGACGTTATGAAAACTTATATCATTAATAGCAATTGCATTTACAATGAAGGTAAATATGAACTGAGGACGGTCTCAAATTCACAGGTTATTAAAATGACTGCGATGAGAGCCAAATGTCTCAGTTTCATCATCGAGAATGCTCATCTGGAGATTATCGAGCGACAAAAAATAACCACTGCGTTATGGGGAAGTCGAAGCCATTATGTTAATGATGCAAATCTAACGCAGATTCTCTATTTAATCAGACGTGACCTTAAAGCGCTTGGTATTAACGATCTTTTTATTACCATTCCAAGACAAGGCCTCAAAGTTAATAGTGATATCACCATTATCGCGACGGATAGCGAAACAAAGGGAAGAAAAAAACAGATTGTACGGCAAACCATCGCCGCCCTGACGACCGTATTTTCAGTAACGTTAGGTTCTCTCATGTATCTGCATATTCACTAAGCGAAGGAAAGGGAAGATGAATCCAATTATAGATGGAATTATTGCGCTTGAAGGCGGTTACGTATTTAACCCTAAAGATAAAGGCGGCGCCACCCATTGGGGCATTACCGAAGCCACGGCGCGAGCGCATGGCTATGCTGGCGATATGCGGGATCTGACCCACGCTGAAGCCTACGCGATTCTCGAAGAGGATTACTGGATAAAACCAGGTTTTGACGTCATCTCGACGCTATCGTGGCCAGTCTCCTTCGAGCTGTGCGATGCGGCAGTCAACATAGGCGCTTACCACCCCAGCGCGTGGCTGCAACGCTGGTTGAACGTCTTTAATCACGAAGGTAAACGCTACCCGGATATTCATGTGGATGGCAATATTGGCCCGCGGACGCTTGCCGCTCTCGAACATTATTTGGCCTGGCGAGGCCAGGAAGGGGAAGCCGTTTTGGTGAAAGCCCTCAATTGCAGTCAGGGCACGTACTACTTAAACGTTGCTGAGAAAAACCACAATAACGAACAATTTATTTATGGCTGGATCAAGAACAGAGTGACCTAGACCCGGCTGAAAAAAGACGCGTAAAAGGCTCACGGATGAGCCTGATACTGCGAATGATAATTAGTCTGAATTATTACCTTCGATAATTTTTTTAATCCGCCGCCCAAGAATCTTTAAGATCGGACTCGCGAAAACACCGCCTAAGCCTGCCGCCAACAGAACAATGTTGAAACTGCATTCTTTTTCGATCGCAATCGCGCTTAACAAGAAACTGGTGAAGCAGGAAATCACGATCTGCGTTAAGCAATATTTAATACTTTCATGAGAACTATTATATTCTGTCTTATCTTTGCGTAAAAGATAGCTGACAAAGCCTCCCCACGCGCCAATCGAAATAATAGTGAGTAAGATCTCTAGCTCCAATAGCACAACTTCCGTTGTCGACACATGGTTGGGAATAGACATTTTAACACTCCGAAATCATTATAAATGAATAATTAACACAAGGAGTGTAAGCGCCCTGTCAGAAGGGTAAAAATCAAAGCACATCATTTAAAACCATATTAAATCAAAGCGTAAAAATGAGGTGTATTAGCGACGGAAGGAGGAAAGTGTTTGTAACATACTTACCATCTCATTAATCGTCGATATATTTCTACTATTTTTATTCCAGGATGCATAGACCTGAACTGACTTCAAAGCCAGTTCGGGCGGAGGCTGAATAAACTTAATGTCATATTTACGATGATTTTTATAAAAAAGCGCTAATTTCAAAGGCATCAATGCAATCAATGAGGTTCGTTCGATCATGCTCATCAAACCGTTAAGCGAATCACTGCGATAGCCGACAATACGCCTGCCAGTATAGTAAAGCTCATCCTTAAATAATTCGCTATCATGATATATCACTGAAGCCCCCATCCCCGGCTGATATAACGCATGACGCGAAGAATAAAAATGATGTAGCGACAGTTGTGAGAGGGTACTCAGCATGTGTTTACTGCTACAGATACAAACAAATGATTTAAAACTATCAATAATTTGATTCTCTATGCCGGACTCCAGCAAAGGTTCGGCACTAATCAACAGATCGCCTTGCGCAGTAAACAGAAGTTCGCTGATATGCTCCCGACTCATATTTCTGACAGTGAAATGATTTATCAAAATACGGTCAAATATATCGCTGTTATAGAGCTGAGAAAGATAATAGCTTTCAACAATATCACTGCCTAATAACGTTATCTGGAACGCTTCATCTTTTTTACTATTACAGAGAAAGGTGTCATCCACCAGTTTCATCACCTGACTGAAATTTTGGTGAATGTCGACAGCCTTAGCTGTGGGGATGAGCCCGCCTTTCCCTCTGCTAAACAGTTCTTCCGGGTAATAACTCTGCAGGCGCTTTAACGCCAGAGAAACGGCAGCCGGTGTAATGCCTAACTTTTTTGCCGCCATAGCCGCATTTCCTGACAAAATAACAGCGTCAAGAATTTTGATTAAATTATAATCAAAGCTCTTGTTGGCACCTTTCGATCCCATTCGCTGTCTGCCTCCGGAAACTAAAAAAAGCAATATAGATAATACTCAAGATAAATCAATTCACAGCATCTAAAAAAGCAATCATTAATGTCATCACATCACGTTTTTTTAAAGAATAAGCGTATACAAAACTGCTGATTAACATCAATTTGTTTATCAGTAAAAACAAAATATCAACAAATGAGAGGATACGATGCGTTCAACAGAAGCCTGGGCGCGTACAGGCAGAAAAAAGCCCGGATATACACCCGGGCTGAAGAAAAATACAACGGGAAAAAGATTAGCGAGTCAAATCGTCAAAGAATTTTTTCACGCCGTCAAAGAAGCTTTTTGAACGCGGGCTGTTTTTCTCTCCCGTCGGGCCGCCAAAACTTTCCTGAAGATCTTTTAGCAATTGCTTCTGTTTTTCGCTCAGACCGACCGGCGTTTCAACCACCACACGGCACAGCAAATCGCCCTGCGCGCCACCGCGTACGGACTTCACGCCTTTGCCGCGCATACGGAACAGCTTGCCCGTTTGTGTTTCGCTCGGTACTTTCAGCATCACGCGACCATCTAACGTCGGCACTTCAATTTCACCGCCCAGCGCCGCCATCGCAAAGTTGATCGGCACTTCGCAATAAAGATTATTGCCTTCACGCTCGAAAATAGGGTGTTGTTTCACCTGGACCTGAACGTACAAGTCGCCTGCCGGTGCGCCATGCTCGCCCGCTTCGCCCTCGCCTGCCAGACGAATACGATCGCCGGTATCCACGCCCGCCGGGATTTTAACGGACAGAGTTTTACTCTTTTCAACACGCCCATGACCGTGACATTTATGGCACGGATCTTTGATCAGCGTACCGCGTCCCTGACAGTGTGGGCAGGTCTGCTGTACAGCAAAGAATCCCTGGCGCATCTGTACCTGACCAGAACCATGACAGGTCGGACAGGTTTGCGGTTGCGTGCCAGCTTTCGCGCCGCTGCCGTGGCAAACGTCGCACTCCTCCAGCGTCGGAATACGGATCTCTTTGGTCACGCCACGCACCGCTTCTTCCAGGGTGAGATCCATGTTATAACGCAAATCAGCCCCACGCGCCGCACGTTGGCGACCACGCCCGCCGCCAAAGATATCGCCAAAAACGTCACCAAAGATATCACTGAAATCAGCGCCGCCATTAAAGCCGCCGCCAAATCCGCCGCCCATACCGCCTTGTTCAAACGCGGCGTGACCATACTGATCGTAGGCTGCGCGTTTTTGCGCATCGGTCAGCACTTCATAGGCTTCTTTAATCTCTTTAAATTTAGCTTCGGCCTCTTTATCACCCTGATTGCGGTCCGGATGATATTTCATGGCCAGGCGCTTATACGCCTTTTTGATTTCACGCTCTTCCGCTGTTTTGGAAACGCCTAAAATCTCGTAGTAATCTCTTTTCGCCATCTCTTTTTATCTGCCCTTAACATGCATACACGGGCGGAGAGGAAACCTCTTCGCCCGTGCCAGTAATTACCCGTTCAAAGGGCGATTATTTTTTATCTTTTACTTCTTCAAACTCAGCGTCGACAACGTCGTCATCTTTCGCGTTGTTTGCAGAAGCGTCAGCGGAGCCAGCCTGCTGCTGCGCATGTTGCTGCTGAGCGATTTCCATCAGTTTCTGGGAAACCTGCGCCAGTTCCTGCATTTTCGCTTCGATAGCGGCTTTATCTTCGCCTTTCAGGGCAGTTTCCAGCGCGCTCAGGGCAGACTCGATAGCGGTTTTGTCATCAGCCGGCAGTTTATCGCCGGCTTCTTCAACCTGCTTACGGGTGCTGTGCAGCAGATGGTCGCCCTGGTTACGGGTCTGAACCAGCTCTTCAAACTTACGGTCGGATTCAGCGTTCGCTTCTGCATCGCGAACCATTTTCTGAATTTCTTCCTCGTTCAGACCAGAAGATGCCTTGATGGTGATCTTCTGCTCTTTACCGCTATTTTTATCTTTCGCGGAGACGTGCAGGATACCGTCAGCATCGATATCGAAGGTGACTTCGATCTGCGGCATACCGCGCGGCGCCGGGTTGATGCCATCCAGGTTGAATTGACCCAGAGATTTGTTATCAGACGCACGTTTACGCTCACCCTGCAGCACATGGATGGTTACCGCAGACTGGTTGTCTTCCGCAGTAGAGAACACCTGGCTGTGCTTGGTCGGGATGGTGGTGTTTTTGGTGATAAGCGGAGTCATCACGCCACCCATCGTTTCGATACCCAGAGACAGCGGGGTAACGTCCAGCAGCAGTACGTCTTTCACATCACCGGTCAATACGCCGCCCTGTACCGCTGCGCCGATAGCCACAGCTTCGTCCGGGTTAACGTCTTTACGCGGCTCTTTACCAAAGAACTCAGCCACTTTTTTCTGCACCATTGGCATACGGGTCTGACCGCCGACGAGGATCACGTCGTTGATATCAGACACGGACAGGCCAGCGTCCTGCAGTGCGACTTTCAGCGGCTCGATAGAACGGTTCACCAGATCTTCAACCAGGCTTTCCAGTTTCGCACGAGTCACTTTGATGTTCATGTGTTTCGGACCGGTAGCATCTGCGGTAATGTACGGCAGGTTCACGTCGGTCTGCTGCGCAGAAGACAGCTCGATTTTGGCTTTTTCTGCGGCTTCTTTCAGGCGCTGCATGGCCAGCGGATCGTTACGCAGGTCAATGCCCTGATCTTTCTTAAACTCGTCAACGAGGTAGTTGATCAGGCGGGTATCGAAGTCTTCACCACCCAGGTGGGTATCACCGTTGGTTGCCAGAACTTCAAAGGTTTTTTCGCCATCAACTTCGTCGATTTCGATAATAGAGATATCGAAAGTACCACCACCGAGGTCGTAAACCGCGATAGTACGGTTGCCGACTTCTTTATCCAGACCGTAAGCCAGCGCTGCGGCAGTTGGTTCGTTGATGATACGTTTAACTTCCAGCCCCGCGATTCGACCAGCATCTTTGGTAGCCTGACGCTGCGCATCGTTAAAGTAAGCCGGTACGGTGATAACCGCTTCAGTTACCGGTTCGCCCAGATAATCTTCAGCCGTTTTCTTCATTTTCTTCAGCACTTCGGCAGAAATCTGCGGCGGCGCCATTTTCTGACCTTTCACATCAAGCCATGCGTCGCCGTTGTCGGCGCCGATGATTTTGTACGGCATGATAGAAACGTCACGTTGAACTTCTTCGTCCTGGAAGCGGCGGCCAATCAGGCGTTTAATCGCAAACAGGGTGTTTTGCGGGTTTGTCACTGCCTGACGTTTAGCCGGCTGACCAACCAGAGTTTCACCATCCTGGGTATAAGCAATGATAGAAGGCGTAGTGCGATCGCCCTCGGCGTTCTCCAGCACGCGTGCCTGCGTTCCATCCATAATCGCTACACAAGAGTTGGTAGTACCCAGGTCGATACCAATAATTTTACCCATCTAAACGTCTCCACTAAAAATTCGGTCATCATGTGGTTGTGAATCTGTAATAAGGGCGAAACGTGCGGTTTCAACTACCCTGAATCGTTTTTTTTCAGACTCACCACTGCGGTTGACTACAAGATGGGGTCGTAACCCACGTCATCAAGGGGGAGATGAAAAAATTTTTTAGTGACGAGAGGGCACGATGGAAAACCAGACAGATAAATATTCATGAAATAAATTAAACAACGAATACCATTCACAGAAAAATTGTAATAAAAAGAAAAGATTACAAAAATGAATCGTTGCCATGAGCAGAGTATGATAGACGGTAATTGCTTATTGAACCCGTCAAAGAGAAATTTCATGCGATCTGTGTTAACGATTTCCGCCAGCCTGCTTTTCGGCCTGGCGTTAAGTAGCGTCGCGCACGCGAACGACCATAAAATACTGGGTGTTATTGCCATGCCCAGAAATGAAACGAACGATCTCACGCTGAAAATTCCCGTCTGCCGCATCGTGAAGCGCATTCAACTCACGGCGGATCACGGCGACATCGAACTTAGCGGCGCATCCGTCTATTTTAAAACTGCGCGTAGCGCCAGCCAAAGCCTGAACGTCCCTTCCTCAATCAAAGAGGGCCAGACAACAGGCTGGATCAATATTAATAGCGATAACGACAACAAACGCTGCGTATCAAAGATTACCTTCTCAGGCCATACGGTAAATTCTTCCGATATGGCGAGACTTAAAGTCATTGGCGACGATTAATCGCTGTTATTTCTATTCCAAAAGCCAGACTGAAAATGAACGTCACCTATTTACACGACGAGGATTTAGACTTTCTTCAGCATTGTAGCGAAGAACAACTCGCCGATTTCGCCCGTTTGCTGACGCATAACGAAAAGGGCAAGGCTCGCTTGTCGAGCGTCCTTAGTCATAACGAACTGTTCAAAGCGATGGAAGGTCACCCGGAGCAACACCGCCGTAACTGGCAGCTCATTGCCGGCGAGTTTCAGCATTACGGCGGCGACAGTATCGCCAACAAATTGCGCGGGCACGGAAAACAGTACCGCGCGATTCTGCTGGATGTCGCAAAACGGCTAAAACTCAAAGCAGATAAAAGCATGTCGACGTTTGAAATAGAACAGCAACTGCTGGAGCATTTTTTACGTCATACCTGGCAGAAGATGGACGCGGCGCATAAGCAGGAATTTCTGCAAGCCGTAGACGCCAAAGTTTCTGAACTGGAAGAACTGCTGCCGCTGCTCATGAAAGATCGCAGTCTGGCAAAAGGGGTCTCTCACCTGCTTTCCACCCAGCTTACCCGCATTTTGCGTACCCATGCCGCAATGAGCATCCTGGGCCACGGATTGCTGCGCGGCGCAGGTCTTGGCGGCCCGGTCGGCGCGGCGTTAAACGGCGTCAAAGCGATGAGCGGCAGCGCGTATCGCGTGACTATTCCGGCAGTGTTGCAAATAGCCTGCCTGCGACGAATGATGGCAGCCGTTCAGGCGTGAATGCCCTCACAGGGGGAAATATTTTCTTTTCCCCCTTATTAGATCATAGACAGTCCTCTTCCCCCTGATTATTATGCCGCGCCCCGAATACGGAACTCGTTATTCTGGGAAACTATTTCACCATTCAATTATGATGATTTTGAGGAATTATGGGCAACACTAAGTTGGCTAATCCGGCACCGCTGGGCCTGATGGGCTTCGGCATGACCACCATTCTGCTTAACCTGCACAATGCCGGTTTTTTCGCCCTGGACGGTATTATTCTGGCGATGGGGATTTTCTACGGCGGTATCGCGCAAATTTTTGCCGGTCTGCTGGAGTATAAAAAAGGCAATACCTTTGGTTTAACGGCCTTTACCTCTTACGGTTCGTTCTGGCTGACGCTGGTCGCTATCCTGCTGATGCCGAAAATGGGCCTGACGGATGCGCCTGACGCTCAGCTACTCGGCGCTTATTTAGGTCTGTGGGGCGTGTTTACGCTGTTTATGTTCTTCGGTACGCTGAAAGCCGCCCGCGCGCTGCAATTTGTTTTCCTGAGCCTGACCGTACTGTTCGCTCTGCTGGCGGTCGGCAATATCACCGGTAACGAAGCCATTATCCATATCGCAGGCTGGGTTGGTCTGGTTTGCGGCGCCAGCGCTATTTATCTGGCGATGGGTGAAGTGCTAAACGAGCAATTTGGCCGCACTATTCTGCCAATCGGCGAGGCGCACTAAATCTCTTTTATTCCTCCCGCACCGGGAGGAATAACCCTACTATCAGTCTCTTCCGGTCAGGATGACATATTCTCACGTCTGGCGCTCTTCGGACGGAAAGCGGCAACCACTTCCGGCGCGGTTTCGACATACGGCCCGTCAAGCAGCTGTATACAATACGGCACGCTCGCAAAAATGCCCGGCACGCTAACGCTGCCATCGTCCGCTTTTACGCCTTCCAGCGTTTCTTTGATCGATTTTGGCTGTCCAGGCAGATTAAGAATTAACGCCTGTTTACGGATAACGCCCACCTGGCGGGAAAGAATGGCGGTCGGCACAAAGCGCAGGCTGATCTGGCGCATCTGTTCGCCAAAACCTGGCATTTCACGGTCAGCGATGGCAAGGGTCGCGTCCGGCGTGACGTCGCGACGTGCCGGACCGGTACCGCCAGTGGTCAGCACCAGATGACAGCTCATCTCATCAACCAGTTCACACAACGTTTGCTCGATAATTTCCTGTTCATCAGGAATTAAGCGCCGTTGGACCTCGAAAGGCGTGGTCAGCGCAGAAGCGAGCCACTCCTCAAGCGCAGGAATGCCTTTATCCTGGTAAACGCCGCTTGAAGCGCGGTCGGAGATAGAAACTAAGCCAATACGTAAGGTATCCATGATTATTCCGTTTAAACAGTCTCGTTAAACAGAATGATACACTGCGAAGGGAAGGACAGACAGGTTTCAGAAGAGGTAGCGTGACCCATATCAGGGCCACGCGTTAATGATTACAGCAGATCGCCGATCATTTTTTCCAGTTTTTCCTGGTCTACCGCAAACTTACGGATACCATCCGCCAGTTTGTCCACCGCCATGGGGTCCTGGTGATGCTGCCACAGGAACTCGGCTTCGGTAATGCGTTCCGGGCGCGCTTTGACTTCGCCGGAGAAAGAGAGCTTACGCTCAATCGCCCCTTCGCTTTCCGCCAGTTCTTTCAGCAATGCCGGTGCGATAGTCAGACGGTCGCAGCCCGCCAGCTCCAGAATTTCGCCTACGTTACGGAAGCTTGCGCCCATAACGACGGTTTCGTAACCATGCTGTTTGTAGTACTCGTAGATTTCCGTTACGGAAACCACGCCCGGATCTTCAGCTGGCGCATAGTCTTTCTTGTCGGTATTGGCTTTATACCAGTCAAGAATACGACCTACGAACGGCGAGATCAGGTAGACGCCCGCTTCGGCGCACGCACGCGCCTGCGCGAAGGAGAACAGCAGCGTCAGGTTACAGTTGATGCCTTCTTTTTCCAGCTGTTCGGCTGCGCGAATGCCCTGCCAGGTGGACGCCAGCTTGATCAGGATACGATCGTTGCTGATACCCGCATCATTGTAGAGTTTAATGATACGTTTTGCTTTGGCGATAGACGCTTCAGTGTCATAAGACAGACGCGCGTCAACTTCGGTAGAAATACGCCCCGGCACCAGCTTCAGGATTTCCAGGCCAATATTCACCGCCAGCTTATCGGTCGCGTCAACAACCTGCTGCGCGCGGTCGCTGCTCTGCTGTTTCGCCCAGGCGACAGCATCGTCAATCAGCTTACGATATTCCGGGATTTGCGCTGCGTTAAGAATGAGAGAAGGGTTAGTTGTAGCATCCTGCGGCTGGTACAGCTTCATTGCCGCGATATCTCCGGTATCAGCCACTACGGTGGTGAACTGACGAAGGGAGGTCAATTTGTCCGTCATGATAGAGTTTCTCTTTAAACAGCTTGTTAGGGGATGTAACCGGTCTACCCTGATGATAACACGACGCACTCACAGCGCAACCGCCTACATGCACCTGGCTGCCCTTGTGCACTGTTTGCGTATCTGCCGACGGTTGATGCGCAATTAAAGGATACCGCCGTATTTATGGTAAACTGCCGTTAATATTAGTCTGACAAGGTCATCTACATCATGGGTCACGCTTATACAGAATTATCAAAGCGTGCCGGCATCAACAAGAGGGACGTTAATGCCTGAGTTTTTCAGTTTTATTAACGAAATACTCTGGGGCTCGGTAATGATTTACCTGCTGCTCGGCGCAGGATGTTGGTTTACCTGGCGTACCGGATTCATTCAATTTCGTTATATTCGCCAATTTAGCCGCAGTCTCAAAGGCAGCTTTAGCCCGCAGCCAGGCGGCCTGACGTCATTTCAGGCGCTGTGTACCAGCCTCGCGGCGCGGATTGGCAGCGGTAATCTGGCCGGCGTGGCGCTGGCTATCGCCGCAGGCGGTCCCGGCGCGGTATTCTGGATGTGGGTCTCGGCCATCATTGGCATGGCGACCTCCTTCGCCGAGTGTTCGCTTGCCCAGCTTTATAAAGAACGTGACCCGACAGGCCAGTTCCGCGGCGGCCCGGCGTGGTATATGGCGCGTGGGCTGGGAATGCGCTGGATGGGCGTGGTTTTCGCCCTCTTTCTGCTCGTCGCCTACGGGTTGATTTTTAATAGCGTGCAGGCGAATGCCGTCTCACGCGCGCTCCATTTCGCCTTCAACATTCCGCCGCTTATCTCCGGCATTGCGCTGGCGTTCTGTGCCCTGTTAATTATCATTCGCGGCATAAAAGGCGTCGCCCGCCTGATGCAATGGCTGATTCCCCTCATCGCGTTATTGTGGGTCGCCGGCAGCGTGTTCATTTGCCTCTGGCATATTGAGCAAATGCCTGGCGTTATCGCCTCGATAGTCAAAAGCGCATTTGGCTGGCAGGAAGCCGCGGCAGGCGCAGCCGGATATACGCTCACTCAGGCTATTACCAGCGGTTTTCAGCGTGGGATGTTCTCTAATGAAGCGGGAATGGGGTCAACGCCTAATGCGGCCGCAGCGGCAACGTCGTATCCCCCTCACCCTGTCGCGCAGGGGATTGTGCAAATGATTGGCGTATTCAGCGACACCATTATCATCTGTACCGCCAGCGCGATGATTATCCTGCTGGCGGGGAATCACGCGTCCCACTCGTCAACAGAAGGCATTCAGCTTCTCCAACATGCAATGGTTTCGTTGACCGGTGAATGGGGCGCCAGTTTTGTCGCGCTTATCGTCATTCTGTTCGCGTTCAGTTCTATCGTCGCCAACTATATTTACGCCGAAAACAATCTGTTTTTTCTGCGGTTACATAACGCAAAGGCTATCTGGCTATTACGCCTTGCGACGCTTGGCATGGTTATCGCCGGTACGCTTATCAGTTTTCCGCTGATATGGCAGCTCGCTGACATGATCATGGCCTGTATGGCCATTACCAATCTGACGGCGATTTTGTTGCTCTCACCGGTGGTGTATACCCTCGCCGGCGATTATCTGCGACAACGGAAACTGGGCGTAAGACCGCAGTTCGATCCGCGGCGCTTCCCGGATATCGAACCACAACTGGCGCCAGATACCTGGGATGCGGCATCGCGCGATTAAGCCGACAATCACAACCATCGGTCAACTCTGCGGCGTTTTTTTGCTAAAGTCGCAGAAAATTCCCTGCAAGGACTGGATATGCTGATTCTGATTTCACCTGCAAAAACGCTTGATTATCAAAGCCCGCTGGCCACGACCCGCTATACCCAGCCGGAGCTGTTGGATCACAGCCAGCAGCTTATTCAACAGGCCCGCCAGCTTTCGGCGCCGCAAATTTCCAGGCTGATGGGAATTAGCGACAAACTGGCGGATCTCAACGCCACGCGTTTTCATGACTGGCAGCCTCATTTTACGCCGGATAATGCACGCCAGGCGATTCTGGCGTTCAAAGGCGATGTTTATACCGGCCTACAGGCGGAAACGTTCAACGACGCGGATTTTGATTTTGCCCAACAGCATCTGCGCATGCTCTCTGGCTTGTATGGCGTATTGCGCCCGCTGGATTTAATGCAGCCTTATCGTCTGGAGATGGGGATTCGCCTGGAGAATCCGCGCGGCAAAGATCTTTATCAATTCTGGGGCGATATCATTACCGATAAGCTCAACGAAGCGCTTGAGGCGCAGGGCGATCGGGTGGTGGTGAATCTGGCCTCCGAGGAATATTTTAAATCGGTGAAGCCGAAGAAACTGAATGCCGAACTGATTAAGCCCGTGTTCCTTGATGAGAAAAACGGCAAGTTTAAGGTGGTAAGCTTCTACGCCAAAAAAGCGCGCGGACTGATGAGCCGTTTTATTATTGAAAACCGCTTAACGAAGCCGGAACAGCTTACCGCGTTTGACCGTGAAGGGTATTTCTTTGATGAAGAAACCTCCACACAAGACGAGCTGGTCTTTAAACGCTACGAGCAGTAACGGCATCGCCGGATGGCGGTTACGCCTTATCCGGCCTACAAATCGACACCACCCCATAGGCCCGGTAAGCGACAGCGCCACCGGGCGCAATGGTTATTGGCGGGTCATCATCAGCTTACGCAGGGCGGCAAAATCCGCAGGCAGATGATGTGAAAGCAGCGGCAGGTCGGCGCGTTCGGCGAGCGCTTCAGGCAAGGCCAGCGTTTCTCCCAGAATGGACTCCACGCTCTCTTTAAACTTCGCCGGATGCGCCGTTCCGAGAAACAAGCCATACTCGCCAGGGTTTAACTGGTCGCGTAATGCCCGATACGCTACCGCCGCATGAGGTTCCGAGATATAACCTTTCGCTTTCAGCTCGCGCATCGTCTGCTGTGTCGTAGTATCATCCACCGCCGCATAGCCCAGCTCAGTCAGGCGCCAGATTTTACGGCGGAATAGCTCCTCCACGCGCGGCCAGTTATTCGGCTGGCTGACATCCATCGCATTCGACAGGGTCGCCTGCGTCGCTTTCGGCGCCCACTTTCCGTCATGCAGAAAACGCGGCACCGTGTCGTTGACGTTGGTGGCGGCGATAAAACGTTTCACCGGTAGGCCTAACGACTTCGCCAGCAGCCCTGCCGTCAAATCGCCAAAGTTGCCGCTGGGGACGGAGATCACCAGTTGGTTACGCGCCCCCTGCGGCAGTTGCGCCACGGCTTCAAAGTAGTAGCAAATTTGCGCCAACAGGCGGCTGATATTAATCGAATTAGCCGAATTCAGCCCCAGCGCCGTTTTCAGTTCTTCGTCATCAAATGCCTGTTTCACCAGCGCCTGGCAAGCGTCGAAATCGCCGTCGATCGCCACGGTTTCAATGTTGCCGCCCAGCGTACAGAACAGTTTTTCCTGCAATGGACTGATTTTACCGCGCGGGTAGAGAATGACGACCCGCACATTTTCCAGGCCATAGAACGCGTGAGCCACCGCCGCGCCGGTATCGCCTGACGTTGCGGTCAGAATCGTCACCGGTTTGTCGCCGCTGATATGCGTCAGCATTTGCGCCATAAAACGCCCGCCGAAGTCTTTAAAGGCCAGCGTCGGACCATGGAACAGCTCCAGGCAGCCGACATCGCTTTCTACCTGCGCTACCGGCGCCGGGAAAGCAAACGCCGCGCGGACGCGCTCTTCCAGAATTTGCTGCGGGATTTCATCGCCAATAAATGCCGAGAGGATCTTTGCGCTACGGCTGACAAAGTCCTGGTTGAGCATCTCATCAATTTCCGTCAGGCTAAACTCCGGCAGTTCGTGCGGAAAAAAAAGTCCCTGCTGTTTGCCCAGTCCTTGCGTGACGGCCTGCGCAAAGCTGACCTGCTCATTATGGTCTTTCAGATTATAGAGTTTCATTGATTATCCCACTACTCGTGCGCCCGCCGTATCCAGCCGGCAAATATGAACGAAGCCTTCCTGATTTTGCAGATAATGTTTGCTCAGCCAGTCCGCGACGCGCTGCGCCGTCTCCGGTTTATCGCATAGCGCAAACAGCGTCGGCCCCGATCCTGAAATCCCGCTCGCCAGCGCGCCGATCTCCGACACCGCCTGCCGCGCCTGGCTAAAGCCCGGCAGTAAACGCGCGCGGTATGGTTCGGCAATAACATCTTTCATCAGCGCGGCGGCAAGCTGCGGCTGCCGCGAGTAACAGGCGTGAATAAAACCGGCCAGATGCCGTCCATGCGCAATGCAATCCTGACGGCGATACTGCGCAGGCAAAATGGCCCGTGCTTCTGCGGTAGAAACTTTAATGCCCGGATAAGCCAGTACCCATAGCCACTCATCAAAGCCCGGCACCTGCTGACTAATAATGCCGTTTTCTTCAATCATCAACTGCATACCGCCAAGAAAGCACGGCGCAACGTTATCGTAATGGATGCTGCCGGAGATACGGCCTTCCAGCTCGCCCATCAGCGCCAACAGACGCGTGTCGTTTAACGGTTTGCCGCAGTGCTCATTCATCGCGACCAGCGCAGCGACGACGGAACAGGCGCTGGACCCTAACCCGGAACCAATCGGCATATTTTTTTCCAGCGTCATCGCCACCGGGATGGTTTTCCCCAATGCCTGGCAAAAACGTTCCCAGCACTGATAAACAATATTTTCACGCGGCTCCGGCGGCAGTTTATCGGCAAATCGCCCCAGGTTATGCAGACGGAAATGGTCCGCTGCTTCAACGGATACCACATCACCCAGCAACGTGCCGTCAACGGGTGTGACGGCTGCGCCCAACACGTCGAAACCGACGCTCATGTTCGCGCTGGAAGCCGGGGCATACACTTTCACCATGTTAAACTCCTAACTTCCATGAGAGGGTCCGTAACAGATCGGCAAACACGCCCGCCGCCGTCACATCATTGCCTGCGCCGTAGCCGCGCAGCACCAACGGCAAGGGCTGATAATAGTGGCTGTAGAACGCCAGCGCGTTTTCACCGTTTTTCACTTTGAAGAGCGGATCGTTACCATCAACTTCGGCAATCTTCACGCGGCACACGCCATCCTCTTCGATATTGCCCACATAGCGCAATACCTTACCTTCATCACGAGCTTTCGCCACACGGGCGGCAAACGCGTCGTCAAGCTGCGGCAGATGTGCCATAAAGGCGGTCACATCGCCGGAGGCGTCAAACTCGTCCGGCAACACCGGTTCAATCACGATATCGGAAAGCTCCAGCTCGCGACCCGTCTCGCGGGCAAGGATCAACAGTTTCCGCGCCACATCCATACCGGAAAGATCGTCGCGCGGATCGGGTTCGGTATAGCCCATCTCGCGCGCCAGCGCGGTCGCCTGTGAGAGACTCATCCCCTCTTCTAGTTTACCGAAAATAAAAGAGAGCGACCCGGAAAGAATGCCGGAAAATTTTTGCAGTTCATCACCCGCATTCAGCAGGTTTTGCAGGTTTTCGATTACCGGCAAACCGGCGCCGACGTTGGTGTCATACAAGAATTTGCGCCGTGATTGCGCGGCGGCGAAACGTAGCTGATGGTAGTAGTCCATCGACGAGGTGTTCGCTTTCTTGTTTGGCGTCACCACATGGAATCCTTCACGCAGGAAGTCAGCATACTGGTCGGCCACCGCCTGACTGGAGGTGCAATCAACAATCACCGGATTGAGTAGATGATATTCTTTCACCAGGCGAATTAAGCGTCCCAGATTGAACGGCGCGTTCGCTTGCGCCAGTTCCGCCTGCCAGTTGTCCAGATTCAGGCCATGCACATTGGTTAGCAACGCCTTTGAGTTCGCCACGCCGCACACGCGTAGATCGATGTGTTTGTTCTTCAGCCAGGTTTGCTGACGTTTAAGCTGTTCCAGTAGCGCGCCGCCGACGCCGCCGACGCCAATGACAAACACTTCAATCACCTGATCGGTATTGAACAGCATCTGGTGCGTTACCCGCACGCCGGTGGTGGCATCGTCGTTATTCACCACCACAGAAATGGAACGCTCAGAAGATCCCTGAGCGATCGCCACGATATTGATATTAGCCCGCGCCAGCGCGGCGAAGAATTTCGCTGAAATGCCGCGTAGCGTGCGCATACCGTCGCCGACAACAGAGATAATCGCCAACCGCTCCGTAACCGCCAGCGGCTCCAGCAGCCCCTCTTTCAGCTCCAGATAGAACTCATCCTGCATCGCACGGCGGGCACGCGCGCAGTCACTCTGCGGCACACAGAAGCTGATGCTGTACTCAGAGGAGGACTGGGTAATGAGCACCACCGAGATCCCGGCGCGAGACATGGCGGCGAAAACACGCGCCGCCATCCCAATCATCCCTTTCATTCCAGGGCCGGAGACGCTAAACATCGCCATATTGTTAAGGTTAGAGATCCCTTTGACCGGCAGATTATCATCGTCGCTGGACGCGCCGATCAGCGTTCCTGGCGCCTGCGGATTACCGGTATTTTTAATCAGACAGGGGATCTGGAACTGGGCGATGGGCGTAATGGTGCGAGGGTGAAGAACTTTGGCGCCGAAGTAAGAGAGTTCCATCGCTTCCTGGTAGGACATCGATTTCAGCAGCCTGGCGTCCGGCACCTGGCGCGGGTCACAGGTATACACGCCATCGACGTCAGTCCAGATTTCACAGCAGTCAGCGCGTAAACAGGCGGCCAGCACGGCGGCGGAATAGTCGGAACCATTACGGCCCAGCACCACCAGTTCACCCTTTTCATTACCGGCGGTAAAGCCCGCCATCAGGATCATGTGATCGGCCGGGATCTGGCTGGCGGCGATACGGCGAGTCGATTCCGCGATATCGACGGTAGATTCAAGGTAATGGCCCACCGCCAGCAATTTTTCTACCGGATCGATCACCGTGACGCGATGCCCACGCGCCTCCAGAAGTCCCGCCATAATCGCGATCGACATTTTTTCGCCACGGCAAATCAGCGCGGCGTTGATGCTATCCGGGCACTGACCCAGCAGGCTGATACCATGCAAAACATGTTTGATCTGAGCGAATTCTTGTTCGACAACCATTTTCAACCGTGCAAGCGGGAATCCCGGCTGCGCGCTGGCAAGTCCTGCGAGCAGGTCAGAAAAAATACGTTCGGCATCGCTGATATTCGGCAAAGCATCCTGACCGCCGATAGTTTTTTCAATCATCGCCACCAGATGGTTGGTAATTTTCGCGGGGGCGGAAAGTACGGTCGCTACCTGCCCTTGCCTGGCATTGCTTTCCAGAATATCGGCAACACGCAGAAAACGTTCTGCATTTGCCACTGATGTACCGCCGAACTTCAACACTCGCATGGTTGTTACCTCGTGATCTCTGGTCGAAAAAAAAGCCCGCACTGTTCAGGTGCGGGCTTTTTTCTGTGTTTCCTGTACGCGTCAGCCCGCACCGTTACCTGTGGTAATGGTGATGGTGGTAATGGTGGTGGTGCTGATGCGGTTCATGGATGTTGTGTACTCTGTCATTTTTATTTGTCTGTCTTGTATTCCTATATTGGTTAAAGTATCTGCCCGCCTAAGTCAATAAATTTTTAAATTGATCACATTCCGAAACTTGTTCATGTGCTGCTGGCGATATATTTATTTTCAACCAATTCCCCCTGTTATGATCTCTTGCAACCAGACGTAATCTCTTATTATTTTAAAAATTACAGCACGTTATTTTGTTAGTTTTTTTTCAATATCATGGACCAAACGGTGCAACATTACCGTATCTCGCTGTCCCAGCAGGCCGATTCGCTGTTGTAGCCAGTCGGTTAATTTGTGGTCATCGGCCGCCTCCAGAGTCGTTAGCAGGCGTAAAAGACGCGTGCGTAACGCCTGTAACTGCGATTCATCAGCAATATCAACGGATTCTGTGGTCTGTTGCATTAAACCTGCTAATTGATAGCAATACACCATGACTGCCTGTCCCAGATTGAGCGAAGGGTAATCCGCCGCCATCGGCACGCCGGTCAATACATCCGCCAGCGCCAGCTCGTCATTGGTCAGACCGGAATCCTCACGGCCAAAAACCAGCGCGGCATGACGCATCCAGCGTGATTTTTCCTGTAATAAGGGAACCAGTTCAGCGGGCGAAGCGTAGTAATGAAATTTTGCCCGGCTGCGGGCTGTCGTCGCTACGGTAAAATCCACATCGTGGAGTGCGTCGGCAAGGGTGTGGAAAACCTCAATATTATCAATAATATCTCCAGATCCATGTGCGACCCAACGGGTGGTGGGCTCCAGGTGCGCCTGGCTGTCGACAATACGCAGGTCAGTAAATCCCATGGTCTTCATAGCCCGGGCGGCTGCGCCGATATTTTCCGCTCTGGCGGGAGCGACAAGAACGATTGTTACACGCATTTCATTACTCTTTTTGACTAATTTACAGGAAATTAGCTGGCGTTTGTAAGCATATTACGCTTCGCAAATTTACAAAATTTTAACGGATATCACTGAAAAAGCATTTTTGATTTCGTAAAAGACGCTACACTATTGCGTATCTGTACTATTGCTGTTTATGTTAACAGAACATCGTTATCCTGCTGTTTATTTAGGATAATTTAATTTAAAATAGATCCTGTTCTTTGGATTCATCACATTTATTAGTTGGCTTACGTAACTAGTTGGAATATTGCAAATTTGTGATGAAAGCTAGCATTTAGCTACGATGATTTCATCAAACTGTTAACGTGCTACAATTGAACTTGATATATGTCAACGAAGCGTAGTTTTATTAGGTGTCCGGTACGTCTTAGCCTGTTATGTTGCTGTTAAAATGGTTAGGATGACAGCCGTTTTTGACACTGTCGGGTCCAGAGGGAAAGTACCCACGACCAAGCTAATGATGTTGTTGACGTTGATGGAAAGTGCATCAAGAACGCAATTACGTACTTTAGTCATGTTACGCCGATCATGTTAATTTGCGACATGCATCAGGCAGGTCAGGGACTTTTGTACTTCCTGTTTCGATTTAGTTGGCAATTTAGGTAGCAAACATGCAGACCCCGCACATTCTTATCGTTGAAGACGAGTTGGTAACACGCAACACGTTGAAAAGTATTTTCGAAGCGGAAGGCTATGATGTATTCGAAGCGACAGATGGCGCGGAAATGCATCAGATCCTCTCTGAATATGACATCAACCTGGTGATCATGGATATCAATCTGCCAGGGAAAAACGGTCTCCTGTTAGCGCGTGAACTGCGTGAACAGGCTAACGTTGCGCTGATGTTCCTGACGGGCCGCGATAACGAAGTCGACAAAATTCTCGGCCTCGAAATCGGCGCGGATGATTACATCACCAAACCGTTTAACCCACGCGAATTGACCATCCGTGCCCGCAACCTGCTGTCCCGTACCATGAACCTGGGTACCGTCAGCGAAGAGCGTCGTAGCGTTGAAAGCTACAAGTTCAACGGTTGGGAACTGGATATCAACAGTCGTTCACTGATCGGCCCGGACGGCGAGCAGTATAAACTACCGCGCAGCGAGTTCCGCGCGATGCTGCACTTCTGCGAAAACCCTGGCAAAATTCAGTCGCGCGCAGAGCTGTTGAAGAAAATGACCGGCCGCGAGCTGAAGCCGCATGACCGTACTGTTGACGTTACCATTCGTCGTATTCGTAAGCATTTCGAATCCACGCCGGATACGCCGGAAATCATCGCCACCATTCACGGCGAAGGTTATCGCTTCTGCGGCGACCTGCAGGATTAATTCGGCCCAGGCGCCGAACCGTAAAAACAGCCGGTAAGTTATTCTTACTGGCTGTTTCTTATGCCCCCCTTCCGCTAAGCGGCCTCGCTTTCCCTCCTGACCTGCCGTTATGACGTACTCTTTTACATAAAAATTGTCGTATAGCGCTGTTTATCTCAGCTTGCGAAAGTTAAGGTAGTTTGTGTATTTACATTAAAGAGTAATACACGGGATTTGTTGGTCCCCAAAAAATAAGGGGATGCTCACAGGACGTGAGGTTTCAAAGGATGAAAAAATCACCATTATGCTGCTACCTGTTTTGTGCAGCGATGTCAGCTTCATCAGCCGCGCTGGCTGCTACCGCGCCGGTCTCCGCAGGCGTTATTCATTTCAAAGGCCAGATTGTCGAATATGGTTGTAATCTTGCGCCTCACGATCGCAATATCGAGGTATCATGTTTGCGGAATAATATCCCCCATTTGCAGACAGTCGCCACACCGTCTGGAAACGCTATTTCGTTGATGAATGGAATCGCCACGGTACGGCACGTGTCGTTAAAAGATCATCCGGAGATTCAAAGTCTGATCGTCCAGTACCGCTAACCGCTTATGGCTCCCGCCGGGAGGAGTTCCGGCAGGCGGCGATTTCGCTCAGTAAAACGCCGCCCGCCTGCATTTTGTACTTTTCTCTCATTCGTATCCTCCAATAGCGATGTTCATCGCTTCGCTATCCTGTACGCTCTACGCGCTCGTTAAGCACGGTACCTATGATAGCTGTCATAAAATGATTGCAAATAAAATCATCACATTTACTATGGTTAACCTTACAAACAGCGTTGTCGCTCATGCATTGATAAGGTGAATACATTGACTTAAATATTCTTGTTGGCTATTTTTATTTACTTAATTATAATTTCAAGTGAATATTAAATTTATCTTTACCTTTTAATAGTCAACCACTTTATCAGCCATAATAATGGGGAAGATATGAAGCAGTTAAACGGCGGGAATGTGTATCGTCCCACAGGGAAAGAAAAAAACCTGCAAGCCATTTTAAATATTCATCGGCACGTTATTCAAAACATCTCCCCTGTCACTATTACGGCCGGTAAAACACTGGATATCAAGATTGATAATCAATCCCACATCCTGTTAATCACTAAAGGCGCTATTAAAGTATGTCGGCGTATCGACAGCATTGTAATGGGCTGCGGTGTCTCACCAATGATTTTAGGCCTTGTAGATGCCTATGCTGACTTATACCAGTTAGAAGAGAATTCAGACGTCTTTTTTATCGCCGAAACCACCTGTGAATATTATCCTGTCCCAGTAAAAGATTTTGTGGAAATAGCTGATGAAAAGCATCTCTGGCGTGACATTTCGAACATCCTGATGTACCGCATTGCTTTCATGACTAACCGTGACAGAAACCTTATCGGGCAGGACGCCTATAGCCAGATAAAAGCGCTGTTACTTGAACTGTGGTCGTATCCTGAAAGCTCACGATTTGAGATCAACGCACAGAACTTCATACAGCAGAGAACCGGGCTTTCACGCAGCCGTATCATGCAGGTACTTTCAGAACTAAAAGCGGGGGACTATATAAAAATACTGCATGGAAGACTGTTAGAGCTTCGAAACCTGCCGGTTTCATTTTAAACGGACAAGCGTCGTATATTCTTAAAAAGAAAGCAATATAGAGTTAAATAAATCCTCCAGGAAATAATAACTATTATCAAAAAAGAGATCTTGCTCTATAAACCCAGTCATCAACCATACTTCTTTAGTGGTATTTTATTAAACTTTGTTACCGAGTCCGAAACTGGACTGCCGTTCAATATTACATCAGAATTTTTATTGAGTTCATAGTTGATATACGTAGAATAGCCGCCTGCTTATCTACAGAACAGAAAGAAGCGCATACAGAGTAAAATATAATATTTTATTTTATATAGCTATCTTTATTTTTCAGCGAATAGAATCAGGCAACAATTAATATGTTTAATAAGAAAATTATCATCCTGGCAATGTTAACTGCCGTAGCATCCACACCGGTATTTGCCCAGAACACGATTACGTTCAATGGCAAAATTTACGATCAGGCGTGTACGGTTCAGGTTAATGGCTCCACGGATACCACCATTGATTTGGGTAATTACAGCAAAGAACGCATCGCGGAAAAAGGCGCCACAACCGATTACGTGCCGTTTATCGTAAGCCTGGTTAGCTGCCCGGAAGCAGGGACTGGCGTACCGACCCAGGCCATGTTCCGCTTCCACGGCGCAACAGATGATTCCAACCCAACGTACTTCAAAAACGCGGACGAAGGATCGGAAACGGGCGCAGCGGGTGTCGGTATTTCTATTCAGAACGCCTCACATAGCGATGTGACAGATAACACGGATGATGCCGCAGTAAACCTGCCAACCGACGGCTCGAAAGCAGACTTTACCTATTACGCCGCCATGGCAAACGATGGTTCCGCAACCGTAACCGGTGGAGATGTTAGCACTCAGGTTACGTATACCGTTTCGTATCAGTAAGGCATTCTCATCCTGATGTGGACAGGCAGGATGCCAGTCCATAGCGTAAAACATCTTTACAGAGTAAAAAATGAAACACATAAAGAAATCCGTGTTGGTCGTATTACTGACAAGCCATGTTGCCCATGCCAGCATTGTTGTTGGCGGAACCCGACTGGTTTTCGACGGCAATAATGATGAGTCGTCAATCAATGTAGAGAATAAAGACAGCAAAGCGAATCTTGTTCAGTCATGGTTATCGGTTGCCGATCCCCAGGTCACAAATAAGCAGGCGTTTATTATCACCCCGCCTCTTTTTCGCCTTGATGCCGGGCAAAAGAACAGTATTCGGGTTATTCGCTCTGGCGCCCCCCTACCTGCAGATCGGGAGTCTATGTACTGGCTCAATATTAAGGGTATTCCTTCTATTGATGATAATGCCTCCGCGAACCGCGTGGAAATCTCCATTAATACCCAAATAAAGCTTATATATCGACCGCCAGCATTAAAAAAATCGACGCCTGATAGCCAGAGCCAACAATTAAAATGGCAGACGGCAGGTGATGTTATTACCGTAAATAACCCCACTCCCTATTATATGAACTTTGCCAGTGTGACGCTTAACAGCCATGAAGTGAAATCAGCGACCTTCGTTCCGCCAAAATCATCAGCGTCATTTAAATTGAGTTCTACTGCCGCCCCTCATGGCACGGTAACGTGGCGATTAATCAGCGATTATGGGATGAGTTTAGAGCCGCATTCCGGTTCATTCTAGCCATTAACGACTTCACTTTACTTTTACCCTTTCAGGACTTTTACTGTGCAATTCTCCAGAGTAGAGCCCCGTTCTCAATTAGCGTTATCGTTTCTCTTTATATGCTGTTCCATAAAACCAGCGTTAGCGCATGATCATTTTAATCCATTATCGTTGGAAAATGATGAACCGGGCGTGGAGAATGTCGATCTATCGGTTTTCGAAAAGGGGGGGCAGGCAGAAGGCACCTATAACGTTGATATTTATATTAATAACACCAGTGTTGAAACAAAAAATATTGCCTTTAAAAATAAAAAATCAGCAGATAATAAGCTCTCCCTACAGCCGTGTCTTAGCGTTGAACAACTCAAGCAGTGGGGCGTAAAAACAGAAAACTTCCCCGAGCTTAAAAATGACCCAAACGGGTGTACCGATCTTAGTCTGCTGGCTGGCGCTGTAGCAAAGTTTAATGTCATCGGTAACCGGCTGGATTTAGCGATCCCTCAAATCGCGTTGATCGCCGACCCGCGAGAATTCGTCCCTACCAGCGAATGGGATGAAGGCATTAATGCTTTTTTGCTGAACTACAGTTTTACCGGATCGCAGGATCACGATATTGATGAAAACCGGACGGAAAATAGCGAATACGCTAACCTGCGCCCTGGTATTAACATTGGCGCATGGCGTTTTCGTAACTACTCAACCTGGAATCATGATAGCGATGGGCAAAATAGCTGGGATTCTGCCTACACCTATGTTTCTCGCGATATCGAATTTTTAAAAGGACAGCTGATCGCCGGGGAAAATAACACGCCCGCGGACGTCTTTGACAGTATTTCATTTAAAGGCGTACAGATCTCTTCTGATGACGATATGTTGCCGGACAGTATGAAAGGGTTCGCCCCGGTCATTCGCGGGGTGGCCAAAAGCAGCGCGCAGGTAACCGTTGAACAAAACGGTTATACCATCTACAAAACTAACGTTCCGGCGGGTCCATTCGCCATCAACGATCTTTATCCAACCGGCGGTTCGGGCGACCTGTACGTCACCATCAAAGAATCCGATGGTTCTGAACAGCATTTCATTGTGCCCTACGCCAGCGTTCCGGTATTACAGCGTGAAGGCCACCTGAAATACGACCTGACGGTAGGCCGCACGCGTTCATCAGATACGCATTCCGCGCAACAGAACTTCGCTGAACTGACGGCCTTATACGGATTAGCAGGCGGCATAACCGCCTATGGCGGAATAGAGAGTACGCTGAGCAATGATGTTTATCATGCGGCGCTCATCGGGACAGGTTTAAACCTTGGCGATCTGGGCGCATTGTCTTTAGACGTCACCAACTCATGGTCAAAAATTAAAGCAGGCGATGTGGTTAGCGATACGCTTACCGGACAATCCTGGCGTATTCGTTACAGCAAAGATATTCAGTCAACAGGCACCAATTTCACTGTCGCTGGCTACCGTTATTCGACCAAAGATTACTACGCTCTTGAGGATGTGCTGGATACCTATAGCGATAATAGTCACTATGATCATGTCCGCAATCGCACCGACCTGTCGTTGTCGCAAGACATTGTCTACGGTTCCATTTCACTCACTTTATATAATGAAGATTACTGGAATGACACTCATACCACATCATTAGGTATTGGCTATAACAACACATGGCATAACGTAAGCTATGGCATTAACTATTCTTATACGCTGAACGCCGATAATTCTCAGGATGAAGACGACGATACGGAAGACAGTAATGACCAGCAAATTTCAATCAATATTAGTATTCCGTTAGATGCCTTTATGCCGTCAACGTATGCCACCTACAATATGAACTCCGCGAAAGACGGCGATACCACGCACACTGTCGGTTTAAACGGAACAGCGCTGGCACAGAAAAATCTCTCATGGAGCGTTCAGGAAGGTTATTCCTCTCAAGAGAAAGCCACCAGCGGTAATGTGAGCGCAACCTATAACGGGACGTATGCGGATATTAACGGCGGGTATAGCTACGATAATCATATGCGTCGCCTGAATTATGGCGTTCAGGGCGGCGTACTACTACATCGAAATGGCCTGACACTATCCCAGCCAATGGACGACACCATCATATTGGTTAAAGCCCCTGGCGCAGCGGGTGTCCCCGTGAATAACGAAACGGGCGTGGACACCGATTTTCGGGGCTATGCCGTCGTACCTTATGCTTCGCCTTACCATCGTAATGAAGTGTCTTTAGATACGACGGGCATTAGAAAAAATATTGAGCTCATTGATACCAGTAAAACGCTGGTGCCTACCCGTGGCGCGGTGGTCAGGGCTGAATATAAAACCAATATTGGTTACAAGGCATTGATGGTATTAACCCGCATAAACAATCTGCCTGTTCCTTTTGGCGCGACCGTCTCGTCTTTAACAAAACCAGACAATCACAGCAGTTTTGTTGGTGATGCGGGGCAAGCCTGGTTAACCGGACTGGAAAAACAAGGGCGGTTATTAGTGAAGTGGGGACCAACAGCAGCAGACCGGTGTCAGGTCTCTTATCGTATACCGAGCTCCCCCTCCGCTTCTGGCGTAGAAATCTTACACGAGCAATGCCAGTAATTCTGGTGGGATAAAAGATGAATATGAACAGATTTGCTGCATTAGCCGCCCTGTTAACGTTCACGGGTCTGGCATTATGGTCGCCCTCGATCAGCGCGGCATACAATACCGCAGATGCCGTAGACATTAACGTTACGGGATTAATTTATGCCGATCCGTGTACCGTGACGGTCCCCGACACGCTCTCTCTTGGACAATATGCCCGGGCGGATATCGCCGTGGCCGGTGGCAATACCGCCACCATTCCTTTCACCATAAAAATGACGAATTGCCCGGCAACGACCACAAAAGCCGCGATTTCATTTAACGGCGTACCTTATCCCGATCCAAATTATGCTTCTGCGATTTATGCAAACAGCGCGGCCAATCCGGCGCAGGATTTAGGATTACAGCTTTTTAACCTGGACGGTAAAAGTCTGGTCAATCTGGCCAACAACGTCACTTACACGGTGGATATCAACAGTAATACCCATGAAGCCAATTTGCCTGTCGCCGCAAGGATGTATACCCCGTATGGAAAAGTCACGGCAGGGGATTTCACGTCCGTTGTGACGATCACTATCGCATGGCAATAACATCTTTCTATTTCACCTGGTATAAAAGCAGGAATTTTTCATGAGAAGGTTATATCTGGCGCTTATTCTGCTGTTCGCGTATTCCGGTCATGGTTACGCCTCCTGTAAACGTTCCGGAAATGAAGGCGCGATCACTATCACCCCGCCGTCGCAGCTTGTGGTGGATAGCCACGCCTATACCGCAGGCGAGGTGTTGTGGCAATCGGGCTGGGTTTCCACCTCCGAAGTCACAATGGATGGCTGTAGTCGCGATTATAAGGTCGGTTTTTTATATGAACCCGGTAGCGCGCAGTCAAATACATCAGCGACAATCAATGCGAATGACGGGAACAACACGCCGGTATTTAGCACCGGGATTTCCGGCGTGGGCATTGCGATTAAAACCCAAACGAATGCTGGCCCTTACGATAATGTCATGCCAATCGATAATACCTACCATAATGGCGATGGCAATAAAACACACCATGCGATGGCTCCCGCCTACAATGTTGAACTGGTCGCCTTAGGCGGTCCGATCACCTCCGGTACCGCGACATTCCAAAGCCCACTGGCGCGCGTATCTTTTCGCGATAGCGCAACGGAAGACTCCGGCGGCGATATCCTGACCCATCTGTATTTGGGGAATACGCAATTGATTATGAAAGCGATGGGATGTCGGGTAGAAACACCTGCCATCACCGTGGATTTAGGCAGCGTCAATTTAGGCAGTTTCGCTAACAGTCAAACCGCGGGCACAGGCGAGCAGGATATCTTATTGACCTGCGAACAAGGCACCGCTATTTCCGCATCGTTAAGCGCCCAACCGGCCAGCGGAAACAATCCTGATAATTCAGTCATCCAGTTGAGCAATGCAAGCGCGCCAACCAGCGCAACCGGCGTTGGCGTACAGTTGGGTATTCAGGCGCCGGACGCCGGTTTCTTTACCGACAGTTTGCCAATCAATCAAAAAATTGATCTCTTTACTCACACGATTACCACCAATGCCGATGGCAGCCAGACGGTTAACGGCGGAACCATGAATATGTCGACCACCCTGAAAATTAGCGCGCGCTACTATAAAACCGCCGCCACGGTAACGGCCGGGCAAGCGAATGCCACGGCAACATTAAACCTGACCTATAACTAACGGCATCACATTTTCTGGCGCTGCGCGGGAAAACGTTAACGCGCGCGCCCGTTAGATTTATTTCCACAAACGTAATTCGTCATCTTGTACTGGCGGTAATGACTTACGTTGCTGACAAGAGAGCGAATACCAGTCCAGATGGCGCGTCAGGAACATCACGCCGCCAAGCGCCAGTAGCAGAACGCCGGTACCCAGAAGCAACGAGCTATCTTCCGAACGCAGCAATCCCCACATCACGCCATCCAGCGCCAATAACGCTAACGTAAACAGTACGCTATTGCGCCATCCTTTCAGCACCGCCTGCAAATAAACGCTATTCATCAACGCGCCCACCAGGCTGGCGGCGATCCAGGCTGGCGTGAAACCGATATGTTCCGACAGTGCCAGCAATAGCAGGTAGAACATCACCAGCGATAACCCCACCAGCAGATACTGCATCGGGTGTAACCGCTGTCCCGTCAGGGTTTCGAAGACAAAGAAAGCCATAAACGTTAGCGTAATCAACAAAATGGCATATTTCGTCGCTCTGTCCGTCAGTTGATACTGATCGGCTGGCGTCGATACAGCGACGCTAAACGCCGGTAAGTTGTCCCAATCCACCTTTTGCGCATCAGCAAATTGTTCGCCGAGATTCGTGGCAAACCGGCTGGTTTGCCACTGGGCCTGAAATCCTGAACCGCTGATTTCGCGTTTACCGGGAAGAAAATCCCCCACAAAATTTGGGTGCGGCCAGTTGCTGGTCAGGGTCATTTCACTGCTACGCCCGACGGGAACCAGTGAAAAGCTGCCGGTTCCGCTTAAATTTAGCGACATATCCAACGTCAGGTTGCGCGTCGCCCACTGACTGTCCGGCAGCGGGATATGAATGCCCTCTCTACTTTCCGGTAAGCCGGTCCCCGGTTCTACAGTGAGCGTTTCACCATTCACCTGCGGCGCTTTTACTGCGCTGATACCGCGCGCATCGCCGACGCCTACGACGATAAAGGGCTTTCCAAGGGTAATGTTCGGTCTGTTCAGCTCATGCAGACGGGCCACATCAAACTCCGCCTTTATCGCCATATCGGTATGCCACACCTGCCCCTGATAAATACCTATTTTTCGCGCTTCAACGTTTTGATTGCCTTCGACCAATAGCGACTCCGGCAGCCAAAAATAGAGATAACTGCGCTTATACTGGACCTCTTTCTCCTCTTCCAGCACGGTATAGAGCTCTGTCACCGGAACCGCCACCAGCGGGCCGACAACCTTTTGCGGGCCGCTGGTACTCTGACGAATAGCGGCTTCTACATGGCTTCGATAATCAGCACGCTCCACGATGGTGTGCCGTACCATCATCAGGGGAATTAACAGCAGGATCATGGCGCCGCCTAACGTAATCATTTTCCACAACAGGGGGGATTTCAACATAGCGTTCTCCTTTGCAATGCCAGCAGTGTAAGAACGCGATGTGGGGAGAATTTGAAGTTATGTGAAGTGACGGTGAAGTGTCAACGAGGCCAGCACGCCGCCTTCGGGGCGGTTGCACAACGTCACCTCACCGTTGAGGAGCCGCGCCGCCTCGCTGACAAACGCCAGCCCAAGCCCGCTGCTTTTACGTCCGTTTTCACGGGGCAACGAATAGAATCGGTCGAAAATGCGCGGCAGCGCAAAATCAGGAATACCACAGCCGGAATCCGTCACCTGCAGGATCGCTTTCTCCCCCATCGGCTGAGCGCTTAATGTGATAACGCCATTTTCAGGCGTAAAGTCGATGGCATTGTCCAACACATTGCCCAGCGCCTGCGCCAGAAGCTCCGCGTCGGCGACGACAACCAGCGAGGAAGGCCGTAGAGTAAGGGTGATATTTTTTGCCGCCAACTGAATACTGCGTGCCTCGCTAAGCTGCGTAAATAGCTCATCAACAGCAACCGGCGCGAGAGGGATATCCTGCCGGTTTTCCAGCCGCGCCTGGCGCAGCAGGGTTTCTACCAGCGCCTGCATTCGCGTATTTTGCGCCAGTATATTCTCTGTAAAGCGGGTAACCACATCCGCGGGCGGTCCTTCACGCAGAATCTCCGCCGCGCCGCGTATCGCCGCCAGTGGACTTTTCAGCTCATGAGTCAACGCATACACGTACTGCTCAATCTCATTCTTGCCTTCCAGCTTAATGCGCATACTCTCCAGCGCCTGCGCCAGTTTACGCAGCTCGCTGCTGCCTAATGCAGGTAACGCAAGCGGGCGGTTTTCGGTGACGGAATCCGCATAGCGCGTCAACTGGGCGATGGAGCGGTTAATCCACCAGACCATCCCCGCGCCAATCGCCAGCGCAATCCCCAGTAAAACGGCGCTGGCCCACAGAATGCGCCGTTCGCTGCGCTTAATCACCGGCGCCATTGCCGCATTCGGTTTACCGACAGACAGGACGCCGATAATCCGTCCATCGCTGATTATCGGCGCGGCTACGTACATCACCGTGCTATTGGGATCGGCAGCATCTTTTGCCGTGCTGCGGGCGCCATACTGTCCGCGCAGCGTAAGCCAGACGTCATTCCAGCGAGAATAATCCTGCCCCACCGCTTTGTTTTCCGAATCAAACAATACCTTCCCCTGCGCATCCGTCATGTAGACATGGTATTCATTGCGCACTTTGACGATCCCGCTGATATTGGCGCGAAACGGGCGATGTTGCAGCTGGGCGAATGCTTTCGCCAACTGGCCGTCAGTCGGGTTGCCGGAGAGAAGATCGTCGCGGGCCAGCGCCGCCAGCAGCGTCGCGGTGTCAATCAGCGTCCCTTCCGTCGCGCGGCGGACGCCCGGCTTTATCTCCTGAACAAAGATAGACAGCACAAACACGGCGGCGACGGCGACAATAAGAAAGTAGCCCAGTAGCAAACGCATTCCGATGCGCATCAGACGCTCCTCAGGCTGTATCCCATTCCACGATGCGTGTTAATTGGCGAGAGATCCGGGTTGATCACGCGTAGCTTAGCGCGCAGGGTTTTGATGTGTGTATCGACCGTCCGATCGAAGGTCTCCTGGGCATCAGACCAGACAATATCCATCAATTGCTGACGCGAGTACACGCGCTCCGGCGACAGCAGCAGGGTTTTAAGAAGCAGAAACTCATAACGCGTCAGCGAGAGCGGCGTACCAAACCAGGCGATCTGCGCCGCCGGTTCATTGAGTTCAAAATGTCCGGTACGCACCACCGGCGACGGCGCAGCAAACTTTTTCACCCGGCGCAACAGCGTGCGCACGCGGGCGCTCACTTCGCGCGGCGAGAACGGCTTGGCGACATAATCATCTGCGCCGATCTCCAGACCAAGCAATCGATCCACTTCATCGCTACGGGCAGTCAGGAAAAGAATCGGCAGCGCAGGATGGCGTTCCAGCAACTGCCGACACAGCTCAAAGCCGCTGATATCCGGTAGTCCCACATCGAGAATCACCGCATCCGGCCGTTGCTGACGCGCTTTTTCCAGCGCGGGCAGCCCGCGAGCGAATAGCTCAACGGTAAACCCTTCCAGTTGCAGGGTATAGATGAGCGTATCGGCGATTCCCTGTTCATCCTCGACTAACCAGACCTGCGGTTGCTGCATACTCTTTCCCTGTTATTGTCGCCACGGCATGACCGGCACCGCGCTGATGGCGTTCTTCGGCGACCCGTCGACTACTTTGTCGGAGTAGGCCAGATACGCCAGCGTGTTGCGTTTCTCATCATAGAAACGCACGACCTGCAATGACTTAAATATCAATGAGGTGCGTTTTTTGAAAACTACCTCTCCCTGCGCCTTGCCGTTCTTAATTTTGTCGCTCAGTTCAATAGGCCCGACCTGCTGGCAAGAGATAGCGGCGTCAGACGTATCTTCCGCCAGCCCTAATCCGCCTTTTATGCCGCCCGTTTTCGCCCGGCTAACATAGCACGTCACGTTTTTGACATCAGGATCGTCAAAAGCTTCCACCACGATTTTATGGTCAGGACCGAACATTTTAAATACCGTATCGACTGAACCAATTTGTTCCGCGCGGGCGCTCTGCCCCAGCAGCAACAAAATTGAGAAAAGTACTAAGCTCTTGTATTTCATATTGTTACCATTCATAAAAGTTACGTTGCGTAATTATTAGACATTCTAAAATAAAATGGTTATAGATCACAGGATTAGAATAATTACCTGTCACGTTGCCTAAAAAAAGCATTTAAGCTCAAAAAAAACACTGAATGCTAAAAGAACAAAAAATGCTATTATCCTCTTACCTGATATCGGGTGCTCGTTGTTGAAAGGATGGGGATATTTTATGGATCAGGCTGGCATAATTCGCGACCTGTTAATCTGGCTGGAAGGTCATCTGGATCAGCCGCTGTCACTTGACAATGTGGCGGCAAAAGCAGGCTATTCCAAGTGGCACCTGCAGAGAATGTTTAAGGACGTGACGGGCCACGCCATTGGCGCTTACATCCGCGCCCGTCGTTTATCGAAATCAGCAGTGGCGCTGCGTTTGACCGCGCGTCCAATTCTGGATATTGCTCTTCAGTACCGCTTCGATTCTCAGCAAACCTTTACGCGCGCCTTTAAGAAACAGTTTTCCCAGACGCCAGCGCTGTATCGTCGCTCCTCGGAATGGAGCGCCTTTGGCATTCGCCCGCCATTACGGCTGGGCGAGTTTACCGTGCCGGAACATCAGTTCGTTACGCTGGAAGATACGCCGCTCCTTGGCGTCACGCAGAGCTATTCCTGCTCGCTGGAACAGATTTCCGACTTCCGCCACGAAATGCGCGTGCAATTCTGGCATGATTTCCTCGGTCATTCGCCAACTATTCCGCCAGTGCTTTATGGGCTTAATGAAACGCGCCCCAGCATGGAGAAAGACGATGAGCAGGAAGTATTCTATACCACCGCACTGCCGCAAGAGCAGGCCGATGGCTATGTTCAGTCGGCGCATCCTGTGCTGTTGCAGGGCGGTGAATACGTCATGTTCACCTATGAAGGGTTAGGAACCGGCGTGCAGGATTTTATCCTGACCGTTTACGGCACCTGTATGCCAATGCTGAATCTGACCCGTCGTAAAGGACAGGATATAGAGCGATACTACCCGTCAGAAGATACCAAAACCGGCGATCGCCCTATCAACCTGCGCTGCGAATTTCTGATCCCGATTCGCCGTTAACGCTGTAGCTCATCCAATGCAGGGGCGTCCAGATGCGAAACGTCCCCTGCGGTTTCTACCACCCACCCAGACGCCAGCCACTGACTTTCCTGGTAATCGATGCGGGAAATAGAGCAGTTGCGCAAACGTAACCGGCGTTCCGCCCAGGCGGGTAGTCCCAGTATAGTACTGACCAGACAGCCCAACGCGATACCGTGACTGACCAATAAAGGTCGGCTGCCCTGCGGTAGCTCCAGACAGGACGCCAGCGCGGCATGAACGCGATCGCTCAACTCCTGCATCGATTCCCCACCGGGAATGCGGCCATCCTGCGTGCCGTTGACCAGCTGACGACGCCAGCCCTCTTCTTCTTCCGTCAGCGAATCGATCTGGCGCTTTTCCAGCACGCCCATATCCAGCTCGCGCAGGCGGGAGTCAAAGGTGATATCACACCCGCACGCCTGGGCGATAATCTCCGCCGTGCGTTTTGTGCGGCCTAAATCGCTGCTGATGATATGGGTGATGCCGAGGCTGCGGGCGCGTTCTCCTACCTGCATGGCCTGCTGCTCGCCTTTTGCTGTCAGGGGACTGTCCGATTGGCCCTGAATACGTCGCTCGGCGTTCCACTGCGTTTCACCGTGGCGAACAAGGTATACCTGTAACATGTTTTTTTTCCGTTATACTGCGATAAATTTTTAAAACTGAGCTTAATTATGCACCAGGTTATCTCTGCGACCACCAATCCTGCCAAAATTCAGGCAATTCTACAGGCATTTGAAGAGATTTTCGGCGAAGGATCGTGCCATATTACGCCCGTCGCCGTCGAGAGCGGCGTACCGGAGCAGCCCTTCGGAAGCGAGGAAACGCGTGCTGGCGCACGAAATCGCGTGGATAATGCGCGACGCCTGCATCCACAAGCTGATTTCTGGGTAGCCATTGAAGCCGGAATTGACGATGACGCCACCTTCAGTTGGGTGGTGATTGATAACGGCGTTCAGCGCGGTGAAGCGCGATCGGCCACGCTGCCGCTGCCCGCCGTCATTCTCGACAGAGTCCGCCAGGGAGAAGCGCTTGGCCCGGTGATGTCCCACTATACCGGTATTGACGAGATTGGTCGCAAAGAGGGCGCCATTGGCGTATTTACCGCCGGAAAATTAACGCGCTCCAGCGTTTACTACCAGGCGGTGATCCTGGCGCTCAGCCCGTTTCATAACGCGGTGTATCGATAATTATTTGCGCTATGTTGTAGGCCTGATAAGCACAGCGCCATCAGGCATTTCGCGGCGATGTTGCCGGATGGCCGCTTCGCCTTATCCGGCCTACGAGCAAATCAGGCGCTTTTCAGCAGTATCTGCTCAAGCCAATGACGCAGTTCAACCGGCGCGGATTTCAGGCTGTTTGACCCGCGCGTGATGGTGGCGATGCCCGCCCCCAGCTCGGTTTTCAACTCGCGCTGGCTCATTTCGCCACGCAACAACTCCTCAATAATGCGCACGCGCGTTCCCAGCGCTTCACGCTCGTCCGGCGTAAGCATCAGTTGTAATAAAGGCAGATGCAGATCCTCTGCATATGCCTGACGGAGTAACTCCACAAAACGAAGCCACTCCTGATTACGTTGTTCGGCGATAGCCGATGAATAAGGGGAATGCTGGGTCATGTTATACCGCCGTTTGTACTGTTACACGAGTACAAATGATAACATAACCCGTCTGCATTAATACCGTCGCTGCCACTCAGAGTCGCTCATTAAGGCCTCTTTCTGCCCCATAAAGTGGCGATAGTAAGCGTCATAGGCCAGAACGTTTTTCACGTAGCCGCGCGTTTCCGAAAAGGGAATGCTTTCGACAAACGCTACGGCATCGATACGCCCGGCGCTATTGCCAAGCCAGGTGCGCACGCGCCCCGGCCCGGCGTTATACGCCGCCGAGGCGAAAATACGGTTATTACCAAACTGCTGATAGACATACTGCAAATAGCTGGTGCCAATGTTGATGTTGGTCTCCGGCTCCAGCAGTTGGCCGGGGCCGCGGTAGTCCGGAATCGAAAACATTTTCACCGTATGGGTGGCCGTTCCCGGCATAATCTGCATTAAGCCGCTGGCCCCTACCGGCGATTTTACTTTCGGGTTCCAGGCGCTCTCCTGGCGGGCAATCGCCATGGCATAGCTTTGTGAGATATCTTTTCCGCGGGTATAGCGGGTAAAAAGATCGTTATACGCCAGCGGGAAACGCTCCTCCAGATGATCCCACAGTTTTCCGGCGATCGTCGCCTGTACGCTCAGATCCCACCAGTGCTGGTTAAACGCATAGCGCGCCAGCTGCGCCTGTTCAGATTTACTACGGCTTTTTACCAGATTCGCCCATTCGCTGCGCGCCGTGTTATCCAGGTTCCAGTACATCAGCTCCCGTACACGCGCCATCTCCGGCCCCTGCGTCAACGCGCTGTTTACGTTGGCGGGCGCTTTATCGATTTTAAGCGTGTACTCTTCGCCTAAACGCTGCGCCGCGACCATCGGATAAAAACCGCGCTTCTGCATTAAAGCATGAAGGATCTCTTTCGCTTCGGCGTCACGACCGCGCTCCAGCAATAAATCCGCCTGCCAGTAACGCCACTCGTCTTTCTCTTTCGCCTCCATTGGCAGTCGGGCAAGCCAGGTATTGAGACCGCGACGATCGCCCATCCCCAGCGCCATACGCACGCGCCGCTCGATAAGCGACGTCGATTGCGAGCGCATAATCGCGTCATCGCGCCATTTCGCCTGCGCATCGGTCACATCGTTGCCCATCAGTCGCCAGGCAACGATATCGCGCAGCGCCTGCGTTTGTTCCTCATTAAGTTTCTGCGCCTGTACCAGCGAGGGGATCATCAGACGCGCATTTTCCGCGTCCTGGCGGGCGACGCTGGCAAACGCGACTTCCGCCATCTGGCGGGTAAAATCGGTGGCGCCGGTGGTGCGTGCGAAGGTCAACACGTTATTAGGGTCATTAGCCAGGGTAATGATCGCTGAGGCGATCGTTTGATATTCCGCCGGCATCTGTCCGGCCAGCACCGTAACCAACCCCGTATTCCCGGCTTTCATCGCCAGCCGAATACGTTCCAGGTACGCTAGCGGGTCTTGCTTGCCGGAGGCCCGCCAGACGCTGAACAGTTTATCGCAGGCATTCGGCTGACTTTTGCCGGTCAGCCAAAGGTCTTTCGCGCCCTGCCAGGCCGCTTCCGTTTGCCCGGTACTCCATTTCGCGTAGTAATAGTTACATTGCGCTTCCGTGGTGCCGGGTTTCTCCGGGCTAAACGCCAGCAAGCCGCGCCAGTCTTCACGACGCGCCAGCTCATTGACGAAGCGTGATTGCAGCGTACGCGCAGGCGGAAGCGTAGGATTGGCGCGCACAAACTGCGTGACAGCAATCGCCGGTTGGTTCATCAAATCGTCGGTGATCTTACGGTATTCCAGATACGGGTAGAGCGGATAATCTTTCAGACCCGGCATCATCTGCTCTACCACATCCATCTGGCGGTTGTCCCAGGCCTGCTTAATCTGCGCATAGCGGTTACGCTGCTCTTCCAGTGAGTCGGCCCGCGCGAGGTGACAAAAGGTCAGCAGGCATACGCTGGCGGCGACGAGACGCCAGACAAATGGTTTGGCTCTATCCACAAGCTCTTCCTCAATTGTTATCCAATGCAGCATCATGCCGCGTAATGAATTTATGCTAACCAGTCATAGCCATTTGCGCCACGTTACGGACACTTTTTTACTTTTATTGCGAGTGCGATCTGCTGGCTGGGCTTAGGCAGGGAAAAAGGCTACACTTCGCCTTTGAAATCTATTCACCATCACGATAAACATAGAGGCGAAGTCCAACGTGGCTCAATTCGTTTATACCATGCATCGTGTCGGCAAAGTGGTTCCGCCGAAACGTCATATTCTGAAAAACATCTCGCTGAGCTTCTTCCCTGGCGCCAAAATCGGCGTGCTGGGCCTTAACGGCGCCGGTAAGTCTACCCTGCTGCGCATCATGGCGGGTCTCGATAAAGATATCGAGGGCGAAGCGCGCCCGCAGCCCGGCATTAAGATTGGCTACCTGCCGCAGGAACCTCAGCTAAACCCGGAACACACGGTACGCGAGTCGATTGAAGAGGCCGTTTCGGAAGTGGTTAACGCCCTCAAACGTCTGGATGAAGTGTACGCGCTGTATGCCGATCCGGATGCCGACTTCGACAAGCTGGCGGCAGAGCAAGGCCGGCTTGAAGAGATTATCCAGGCGCACGACGGTCATAACCTGAACGTGCAGCTTGAGCGCGCTGCTGACGCTCTGCGTCTGCCGGACTGGGATGCCAAAGTCGAAAAACTGTCCGGCGGCGAGCGCCGTCGCGTGGCGCTGTGCCGTCTGTTGCTGGAAAAGCCGGACATGCTGCTGCTCGACGAACCCACCAACCACCTGGATGCCGAGTCTGTTGCGTGGCTGGAACGTTTCCTGCACGACTTCGAAGGCACCGTCGTGGCGATTACCCACGACCGTTACTTCCTCGATAACGTTGCCGGTTGGATTCTGGAACTTGACCGCGGCGAAGGTATTCCGTGGGAAGGCAACTACTCCTCCTGGCTGGAGCAGAAAGATCAGCGTCTGGCGCAGGAAGCGTCTGCCGAAGCGGCGCGCCGTAAATCCATTGAGAAAGAGCTGGAGTGGGTGCGTCAGGGCGCGAAAGGCCGTCAGTCGAAAGGTAAGGCGCGTCTGGCTCGCTTTGAAGAACTGAACAGCGTTGAGTATCAGAAACGTAACGAAACCAACGAACTGTTTATTCCACCAGGACCGCGTCTGGGCGACAAAGTCATTGAAGTCAGCAACCTGCGTAAATCCTACGGCGACCGCGTACTGATCGACGACCTGAGCTTCTCGGTGCCGAAAGGCGCTATCGTCGGGATCATCGGGCCAAACGGCGCGGGTAAATCGACCCTGTTCCGCATGATGTCCGGTCAGGAGCAGCCTGATAGCGGCACCATTACGCTGGGTGAAACCGTCAAGCTGGCCTCGGTCGATCAGTTCCGCGACGCGATGGACAACAGCAAAACCGTCTGGGAAGAAGTGTCCGGCGGGCTGGATATCATGAAGATCGGCAACACTGAAATGCCAAGCCGCGCCTATGTAGGCCGCTTCAACTTCAAAGGCGTCGATCAGGGCAAACGCGTTGGCGAACTGTCCGGCGGTGAGCGCGGTCGTTTGCATCTGGCGAAACTGCTGCAGGTGGGCGGCAACGTCCTGCTGCTCGACGAACCGACGAACGACCTGGATATCGAAACCCTGCGCGCGCTGGAAAACGCCCTGCTGGAGTTCCCTGGCTGCGCGATGGTTATCTCGCACGACCGTTGGTTCCTCGACCGTATCGCCACCCACATTCTGGATTATCAGGATGAAGGTAAGGTGGAATTCTTCGAAGGCAACTTTACCGAATACGAAGAGTACAAGAAACGCACGCTGGGCGCCGAGGCGCTGGAGCCGAAGCGTATCAAGTACAAGCGTATTGCCAAATAAATGTCTGAATGCCGGGTGGCGCTTGCGCTTACCCGGCCTACAAACCCAGCGATTCCAATACGTTGTGAAACTGTAGGCCTGATAAGACGCGGTAAGCGTCGCATCAGGCATTGGTTCTTATCCCTGCTCGCCCATCATCTCTTTCACCAGTTCCACACAGCGCAAAAAGCGGCCATCGTAATCAGCCTCTTTAACGTGAACGAACTCAATGTTGTTTTCTTTCAGCATCTCGACCAACAGGCTCTGGAACGCTTTGCGATCCACTGAACTGCCCAGGCTTCGCAGTCCGTCAGCTACCCACGGCGTATTATTCTCCAGCAAAATCACCAGGTCGAAGCGATACTCGTCGATCAGCGCCTGGACAAAGGGATGCTCGCGCCCTTCGTATTTTTTGCAAAATGCCTGGGTGGTGACGAAATCGGTATCGATAAACGCCACTTTATTCGCATATTTCACTGCAAAATCAATATATTGCGCATGGCCCAGCGCGATTTTATCGTAGTCGGAATACTGTAACGCCATCTCATCGCCGCCCAGATGCGAAAAGACATAGTCGCGGCCATATTCCCAGGCGCTGGTGGTATTAAAAATATTGGCGAGCTTATTGACCAGCGTAGACTTGCCGCTTGATTCCCCGCCCAGAATCGCGACGGTACGCACGAAAAACGGCTTCACTTCGGTAGGAATATATTCCCAGTAACGAAACGGATTTTCGCGGATTTGCGCCCCACTGATATTCATAAACGTGCGTTCAGGATCGACCAGCACCGTCTCAATCCCTAAATGCTCAAGATACTGCGGCGCATCAGCCTCTTCGGAAGTGTAGATCCAGCTCGGCTGTATTCCCTTCTCTGCCATAAACGCTTTAATGCCGTTGCTCCAGACGTCCCAGCCATGCGGATAAGGCTCCATCCCCTCTTCATTAAAGGCGTGGATGCGAATATTTTTTTGGTATTTGAAGGTTTGCAGCAACCAGCGCAGGCGATCCGACACGGTGGGCTGCTGCGACATGGCGCTATCCTCAAACAGCCCGCGGTCGCGCGTATCGTCATATCCCATAATGATATGCAACTCATCCACCTGGCTACAGGCGCGCTGGATCAAGTAGATGTGTCCGGTATGCAATGGATAAAATTTACCGAACACCACGCCAATGTTTTTCTGCCGGCGGGGAAACTCCAGCCCGAGAAAACGGTGTAGCGCCTCCAGTTTTTGCGCGCTGGGGCTTTTGATTTTGGCGTTAAGTAACTGACTCAGATACCCCTTGGTCATACCGCTGGCGTCAGCCACCTGTTGCAGAGTGCAACCTTGCTGCTTAATCGCGGTTTTGAGATAGTCGAACGATGACACAAGAGCCTCCTGCTGGAAAAATCGCATAACACTGCCTGACGGCGCTTCGCTTATCAGGCCTACAACATCAATCCGTATCAATCCGTAGGCCGGATAAGACGCATTGCATCGCCATCCGGCAAATTATACAACATCACTACATACAGCGAATTATAAGTCGTCAAACACGCTTAACGCATCTGCGAGCTTTTTAACACCGAACACCTGCATTCCTTCCGGCGGCTTTTTCGGTACGTTGGCGGCAGGCACAATCGCCCGACGAAAGCCGTGTTTCGCCGCCTCGGAAATACGCTCCTGCCCGCTCGGCACCGGACGAATCTCGCCTGCCAGCCCCACTTCGCCAAACACCACCAGATCCTGCGGCAACGGCCTGTCACGCAGGCTGGAGACCATCGCCAGCAGTAAAGCCAGATCCGCGCTGGTTTCGGTGACTTTCACGCCGCCGACCACGTTGACGAAGACGTCCTGATCCGACATTTGCAGACCGCCGTGTCGGTGCAGCACCGCCAGCAGGATTGCCAGACGGTTTTGTTCCAGACCGACCGCCACGCGTCTGGGGTTCGCCATCATCGAGTGATCGACCAGCGCCTGAATCTCCACCAGCAACGGTCGCGTACCTTCCCAGACGACCATCACTGAACTGCCGGAAGTGACCTCATCGCCGCGGCTTAAAAAGATGGCGGACGGATTGCTCACTTCGCGCAACCCCTGTTCGGTCATGGCGAAGACGCCCAGCTCATTGACTGCGCCAAAGCGGTTTTTGTGGCTGCGCAGCGTGCGGAAACGAGAATCGGCGTCGCCGTCGAGCAATACTGAGCAATCGATACAGTGTTCCAGCACTTTCGGCCCCGCCAGCGACCCGTCTTTGGTGACGTGGCCGACCATCACGATCGCCACGCCGCGCGTTTTGGCGAAGCGCGTCAGGTAGGCTGCCGTTTCGCGGACCTGGGCGACGCTGCCCGGCGACGACTGGATGTCCGCCATATGCATCACCTGTATGGAGTCGATCACCATCAGTTTCGGCTGTTCTTCTTCCGCTATCAGGCAGATCTGCTCGATGCTGGTTTCGGAGAGCATATTCAGATTAGCGGTCGGCAGGCCGAGACGGTGCGCGCGCATCGCCACCTGCTGTAGCGATTCTTCGCCGGTGACGTACAGCGTTTTCATCTGCTCGGCGAGCTTGCACAGCGTTTGCAGCAGCAACGTTGATTTGCCCGCGCCGGGGTTACCGCCAATCAAAATGGCGCTGCCGGGTACCACCCCGCCGCCCAGCACGCGGTCAAACTCTTTAAAACCGGTAGAAAAGCGCGGCAGTTCCTCAAGACTGATGTCAGACAGTTTCTGCACTTTTGATACGCCCGCACTGCCGGCGTATCCGCTCAGACGTTCGTTACGCGCCACCGTCGGCGATGCGGCAAGGCGCACCTCGGTAATGGTGTTCCAGGCATGGCAGGCGCTGCATTGCCCCTGCCAGCGCGGGTAATCGGCCCCGCATTCATTACAAACAAAGGCGCGTTTGGGAGCTTTTGCCACGTTTTACCTCTTTCGTTAACGCTGTTGCCGGATGGCGCTGACGCTTATCCGGCCTACGGTCGCCTTGCCATTGGGCAGGTTAATCATTTCTGGTTCATGCTGCCGGAGAGAATGCAAAACACGCCCATCAGGTCAGCGTGGCGGATCGTAATCTCCGTCTTTTCGTTTACTTTTGGCTTGGCATGGAAGGCAATACCTAACCCTGCCGCTTTGATCATGGGCAGATCGTTAGCGCCGTCGCCAATCGCCACCGTCTGCGCCAGCGGGATGTCATGCTCTTGCGCCAGACGAAGCAAGGTATTGGCTTTATACTCAGCATCCACAATATCGCCGATAACGTGGCCGGTAAATTTACCGTCCATGATCTCCAGCTCATTGGCGACCGCCGCCGTCAGGCGTAGCTGGTCACGCAGATAGTCGGCGAAGAAAGTGAAGCCGCCGGAGGCGATAGCGATTTTCCAGCCAAGCGCTTCCAGTTTTAGCACCAGCTGCGTTAATCCTGGCATTAGCGGCAGATTCCCGCGCACCTGGCGCAAAATATCGGCATCCGCGCCTTTCAGCGTCGCCACGCGGCTGCGCAGGCTGGCGGTAAAATCAAGCTCGCCGCGCATCGCGCGCTCCGTCACTTCAGCCACCTTCTCACCGGTACCGGCCAGCTTCGCGATTTCATCGATACACTCAATTTGGATCGCCGTGGAATCCATATCCATCACCAGCAGCCCCGGCGTGCGCAGATGCGGAATTTTACCCAGCGGCGCGACATCCAGCTGCGCCTCATGCGCCAGCCGCGTCGCACGCGGCGTCAGCGACCCCGCCAGACGAATGACCTGATAATCCTCCACGCACCAGGCGGCGACAATCACCATTGCGGCGCCCAGTTTGGTCTGATATTGAGTTAAACGCTGCTTATCCAGCCCGCGCCCATACAGCAGCCAACCGCTGCGGCCTGCATGGTAATCCAGAGGCATCACCTCGTCGCCGCTTAAAGAAAGAGGCAAACCAGGCCATAAAGAGACATCTTCAGGCAGATCGCACCAGGTAATGTTAGGCATTAAAGCTCCTGTAAATCGTTCAGGCCGGTAACCGCCCCGCGGAAAATAACGCATGAGGCTACCTTGTAACCATCGCTTCTGGCAACATTAAGCCTCAAATTTTCAGCAGGTGGAATATGGCTCGCGCAAAACTGAAATTTCGGCTGCATCGTGCAGTCATTGTATTGTTCTGTCTCACACTGCTCGTCGCGCTCATGCAGGGCGCTTCATGGTTTAGTCAAAACCACCAGCGACAGCGCAATCCGCAGCTGGAAGAGCTGGCCCGCACGCTGGCGCGCCAGGTGACGCTCAACATCGCCCCGCTGATGCGCAGCGAAACACCGGATGAAAATCGCATCAACGCCGTGCTGCGTCAGCTCACGCAAGAGAGCCGTATTCTGGATGCCGGCGTCTATGATGAACAGGGCGATCTTATTACTCGCGCTGGCGAAAGCGTCAATGTGCGCGACAGGCTGGCGCTGGATGGCAAAAAAGCGGGCAGCTATTTTAACCAACAAATTGTCGAGCCTATCCAGGGGAAAAACGGCCCCTTGGGCTACCTGCGTCTGACGCTGGATACCCACACGCTGGCCACCGAAGCAAAGCAGGTCGATAACACCACCAACATTCTACGCCTGATGCTGCTACTCTCGCTGGCGATAGGCGTGGTGCTGACGCGCACCTTGCTACAAGGTAAACGCACCCGCTGGCAGCAGTCGCCCTTCCTGTTAACGGCCAGCAAGCCTGTTCCGGAAGAGGAAGAGCGTGAGGAAAAAGAGTAAAATGACGGCTTAATAAAGGTAAGGAAAACCACTATGACAACATTACGCCTGCTTATTTCTGACTCTTACGATCCCTGGTTTAACCTGGCGGTCGAGGAGTGCATTTTCCGCCAGATGCCCGCCACCCAGCGCGTGCTGTTCCTGTGGCGCAACGCGGATACGGTGGTCATTGGACGCGCGCAAAACCCGTGGAAAGAGTGTAATACGCGGCGTATGGAAGAAGATAACGTCCGTCTGGCCCGCCGTAGCAGCGGCGGCGGCGCGGTATTCCATGACCTCGGTAATACCTGCTTTACCTTTATGGCCGGTAAACCGGAATACGATAAAACCATCTCCACCCATATTGTGCTCGCGGCGCTGAATTCGCTGGGGGTCATGGCCGATGCTTCGGGACGCAACGATCTGGTCGTAAAAACGCCGGACGGCGATCGCAAAGTCTCCGGTTCAGCCTATCGCGAAACCAAAGATCGCGGCTTCCATCACGGTACGCTGCTGTTGAACGCCGACCTCAGCCGTCTGGCGAACTATCTGAATCCCGATAAAAAGAAACTTGCGGCGAAAGGGATTACCTCCGTTCGCTCCCGCGTGGCCAATCTTACCGAGCTATTACCGGGTATCACCCATGAACAGGTCTGCCAGGCGGTGACGGAAGCCTTTTTCGCCCATTACGGCGAACGCGTCGGCGCGGAAGTGATTTCACCGGATAAAACGCCGGATCTGCCGAATTTTGCCGAAACCTTTGCGCGCCAGAGCAGTTGGGAGTGGAATTTCGGCCAGGCACCGGCGTTCAGCCATCTGCTGGACGAGCGTTTCACCTGGGGCGGCGTCGAGCTGCATTTTGACGTCGAGAAAGGTGTGATTACCCGCGCACAGGCGTTTACCGATAGCCTGAACCCGGCACCGCTGGAAGCGCTGGCCGAGCGGCTGCAAGGGTGTTTGTACCGCGCGGATAAACTACAGGAAACGTGCGAAGCGCTGCTGATTGATTTCCCGGAGCAGGAAAAAGAACTGCGGGAACTGTCGGCGTGGATTGCAGAAGCTGTGCGCTAAATGAATAATATCAGAGAGACGAATGTGTCTCTGATATTATTTAAACATAACAACATATTCTGAAAAATGAGTGAATAGCACAAATAGTTAAAACACACTCACTAACTACTATATTCTTTAAAATTAATATTATTTCCCCGCACTTCATAAACCCAGCGAATTATAAACCATTTATCATCACCAATGATGATTAAAGTTTTTCTTAACCAAGATTTAATTTTATTAAATTTACAACATATCATTATCTTCATAGAATCCCGACCCGCGCATTACATGTCATTTGGAAATATACTTAATCGTTAGGGATTACTGATGAAAAAATTATTAATAGCGACCTCTGTCGTAATAGGATTATCAACTTCAGCGCAAGCGGTTGAATCCACTGCTGTATTAAAACTGACTGGCGTTTTAACCAACGGCGCATGTATACCAGAGTTAAGTGATGGTGGCGTTGTAGATTTCGGTACTAAGGCCGTTAGCGATCTGCTGCCAACTCAGACGAATCAACTGGGATACAAAGATATAACACTCACGATTCAGTGCCTTGCACCGGCAAAAGTTGGCTGGGTCGCTACCGATAATCATGCCGATTCGGCGACAACGCTGACTATCGATAACGCAACATTTAGCGGTCAGAACAATAGAATACCAAACTATCAGCTAGGTCTGGGTACAACCGCAGATGGTATCAAGATTGGTGCATACGGCCTCTCCATAGACGCGAATAATTCGACCGTCGATGGAGTTAAGACGAAGATGCTAGCGTCAAATGATTCGAATCCTGGTGTCTGGGCTTTAGCATCAAACGAATACGTTGCGCTTACCAATACATTTCCAACCCGCAATACATATAGTGTTGGCGATGACAATGGCCCCGTCGCTTTTACCACCGCAACATTTCCTATACGCGTAGCTGCCGCTATACAGGGAACGGACACACTGGCTATTACCGATAACACCACGCTTGATGGTCAGGCGACCTTTACACTCGTATATCTGTAACTCCAGCATTCACATGGAATATTCAACACCTCTTTAATGGAACTATAATGAAAAAAATTTTGCTTATTACTGCAATTGCAGCTTCCTTTGCTACAACCAGCGTGAATGCTGACACCACTGCCGTATTAAAAGTCACCGGTCAACTGGTTGTTGGTGGTTGTACCCCAGAACTCAGCGGCGGCGGCGTGGTTGATTACGGTACTATCCGCCTCGCCACACTTTCCGCAACCGATGTAAACCAACTGGGTACTAAAGATGTCTCTCTGAGTATCTCTTGTCCGTCTGCAACCAAAGCAGCATGGACTATTACCGATGACCGTGCGGACACCCACCCAGGCGCATCCGTTATCTCCATAGCCAATGGCGATATGACTAATAGTATAGTATCTGATACCACAATGTCCTACGGCGTTGGCAAAACAACCGAAGGTGTAAAAATCGGCGCGTTCTCTATTTATACCGATACCGCGAACGTTACCGCTGATGGTGTAAAATCTGACGCTATCTCAGGAACCGTTGATAGCCCAGTCTGGCAGAAGTCTTCCACCGGGATTATCAAAAACGGCAATATGGAAATGTTTACCGTTGCTACAAAAGGCACCACCGAACCGGTTCCGTATACCCTCGCCATTTTCCCGCTGAAAACCTCACTGGCTATTCAGAATACTGCAACGCTGGCCATTACTGATGATACTGATCTGGATGGTCAGGCAACCATCACGCTTAAATATCTCTGATCCAGACCGTGTAAAAAGGTTATTGATCTGTCTCCCTTATTATGGGGAGACAGATTAAAATTAAAGGACTAATCCTGATGCCAGCAGTGACTAAACTTCCATTATTATTACTCAGCGTCCCTTTTGTTTTTTCAACACTCTTTTCACAGGCTAACGCTGCCGGCATGGTACCGGAAACTACGCTACTGGTGATTGAAGAATCCACACACAGCGGCGTAATGAATGTTAAAAACACCGACAGCAATCCGGCTTTGTTATATACCACCGTCGTTGATTTACCTGACGACAATGGTGTGAAACTGGATGTCACTCAACCAGTTGTTCGCGTTGAAGCAGGCCAGCAGCAGCAACTACGCTTTATTATGGAAAGCACGGAACCTCTCACCGTCGAGCACTATAAGCGCGTCACGTTTGAAGGTATTCCTCCGAAATCTACCGATAAAGGAATGAAAATAGGTTTTAATCTACGCCAGGATTTGCCGGTATTAATTCGTCCTAAAAATCTACCGGTCGTTACTGATGCCTGGAAATTATTAACCTGGTCCAGAAACGGACAAACAATCAACGTCAAAAATCCGTCTCCCTACGTTGTACGTTTAGCCCAAAATATTACCTTCTTACCTTCCGGGGGCGAAGGCACGATTAAAAAAACCTATATTCTGCCCGGCGAAACATTGAACGTCAGTATAAAAACGCCCCTTGCTGCTGATACATCCGTACGTTTTTACCCTGCCAGCCGTTACGGCATTGAAGTCCCCAGCTTTACCTCACCGCTGGTGCCGTGATGAGAGCTAGCACGTGAAGTATTTAAAACTGCCGCTATACATCAAAACTGCGCTTTATTGCTCACTGGCGACCACGGCGTTTTCGGCTCTGGCGGAGGAGCTGAATTTTGACATGGGTATTCTCACCTCCAGAGGCATTAGCCCCAACGTGGCACAATATTTTTCCCGTGCGCCGCGTTTTCTACCAGGCAGCCACACCGTCATGGTAAAGATCAATGGCGTAAATAGAGGGTCGTTGGTCGCGCGTTTCGACACAGAAGGCCAGCTTTGCGTGGATGACGATTTCCTCAGCGCCAGCGGGCTCGTACCGCTTAATATCAGCGCCAAAGAAACATGCCATAGCCTACAAGAAGATTATCCCTCAGCGATTATTACCCCACTGCCAAACAGTGAATCGCTGGAGCTTTTTGTTCCGGCGCAGGCTCTGGATAATAACTTACTCTCGCTAAACAACGTGATTAAAGGCGGCACCGCCGGGTTATTTAACTATAACCTGTACGCCAGTCGCAGCGAGTCATCCGGTAGCGATAGCCGAAACTATGCCCAGGCAAACCTTGAAGCTGGCTTAAACTTCGCGGAATGGACGCTGCGCAGCCGCTACATGCTGACGAATAATGATGGAGAATACCGTACCGATAGTCTATATACCTATGCGGAGCACGTATTTCAGGCACAAAAAATGCGTGCGCAAGTTGGGCAGATCAACGTCAACTCCAGTCTATTCAGTGGCGCGCCGATCAACGGCGTACAGCTTATCCCTGAACAAGGGCTGGCACAGGATACACAAGGCGTAACCATTAACGGTATTGCCCGAACCCACCAGGCTCGCGTTGAAGTTCGTCAGTCCGGACAGATTATTTATACCGCACCAGTGAACGCTGGGGCATTTACCCTTGAAAATGTCCCCATCATACGCAGCAATACCGACCTTAACGTCAGCGTCGTTGAAACCGATGGCTCAACGACAACCTTCACGGTGCCGGCAGTATCCTTTAATTTACGCGAACTCACGCCCGCAGGCTTAACAATGTCCATAGGGCGCATACGTGATACCACCAGCGACTATTCGCTCCCCTGGATCTATAACATCAGCGATGGTTGGAAACTGAGTGAAAACTGGCTGGCGCAGGCGTCTGGCGTACTGGCACAAGACTATCAAGCGGCAGGAGGGATGCTGCAATGGCTTCCAACCAACAAATGGACGTTTTCCGGCTCAATGCTGGGCAGTAAAGCGTCCTTTGGCGAATCTCTGCAGGGTGCGAAAAGTGAACTACGCGCCAGCATGGCGCTGCCCGGGGAAATCAGACTTGACGTTAGTACCGCCCGCTACAGCGACGGATATCGTGAGTTAACGGATGCGCTCAATAAAGATGCTTACGAATATCAAAGTAGCTCCAGTGCTAATATCGCCTGGAACCATAATCTGTTAGGTACCTTCTCACTGGGTTATTACACTTATCAGGCTACGGATAATGACAACGACTCTCGCAGCATAATGGCTTCCTGGGGCAAAACATTTAAATATGCCTCAATTACCGCTAACTGGCAGCACGCTGTTAATCAGGATGATGAGAATCATAACGACAGTAATGATGATGATATGTTTTACATCAACATCAGCATTCCACTCGGTGAGCAGCGCGTCGGCGCTTATATGCGTAATCAAGGTGATAAAACAACCTATGGGCTACAAAATAATGGTTCGCTGAGTAAAGACACCCATTACTATATTTCTGCGGATCGTGATGCAAAAAACCAGCAAAATAGCTTCAACGGTAATCTCAATAGCAATCTTCATTACACTCAACTCAGCGTGGGCGGCGGCACTGATGGCGATAATTACCGCAACTATAACGCAACCTTCAGCGGAGGCATCGCTGCACATGAACATGGCATAACGTTCTCGCCTTACACCATCAAAAATACCTTTGCTATCGCACGCCTGAGTGAACCAGAAAGCGGCATTGAAATCGCCACGCCACAGGGGCGAATCTGGACTGACCGCTGGGGGCAGGCCGTCATTCCGGGGCTAACTGAATGGCGGAAATCCCGCGTAGAGGTTAATGCGAATACGCTACCAAAGAGCATGGAACTGGCAAACGGTATTAAGAATATTACCGTCGCGCACAGCGCTTTTCGGGTACTGGATTTCAACGTGCTGAATACACGCCGTGTGATGCTGACAGTAAAGCGTCCGGATGGCTCATGGCTACCTAAAGGCACCAGCATTGTAGATGAAAAAAATAACTATTTGGTCAGCGCTGTCGACAGCGGACGCGTATTTATCACCGATGTTGGGGATAATCCTGCGTTATATGCCGCTGATGATGATATGAATCGTCTGTGTCGCATCCACTACACGCTGCAGAAAACCCAGGATAAAGAGGCATTTTATGAAACGGCAAAGGGAGTCTGTCAATGAAATCCAACAGCAAATGGTTGGGGATTGCTATATGTTGTATCTTCACCGCACTACTCCCTCCATCAGCCCGGGCCGACGATGACTGCCAAATAACGTTCTCTTCGCCAAACGTCAGCTTTGGCTGGCTTAAGCAAGATGATATCGTCAATTCTCAGCAAGGCTGGAATCAAATGTCTTCACAGGAGGTTCACGTTAGTGTGAGTTGCCCAGAAAGCCAGAATATTGCTCTTTTTGTGCAGGCCTCAGCGGGGGAAAAGGGACGATTTTATTTTGGAAATAACGGTGGTCTCGCCGTACGTGTTAGTCAGATGATAGTAGATGGTAAAAGTTATCCTATTGCCAGCACCCTTGATAGAGTGAGCTTTGCTCCCAATGACAGTGCCCTGGATAGTCTGTTGCTACATAATAACAACGGTATCATCGCGATGGATAATAACCAGCAGGTCAGTGGGAAAATGATGAACGTCACGCTGACATTAACACCTGTCTTGAACGATAATCAATTTACGCATGCTACCGATACGGTCATGCTAGAAAGCAATTTACAGTGGGAAGTGCTGACGAAATAAACGATGAAGGGGGCCTGCTCTGGCCCCCTTCACAATCTTACTCTTTATCGCCCAGCAGTACGGATTCCAGCGCGATTTTGATCATGTCGTTGAAGGTCGTCTGACGTTCAGCGGCTGTGGTCTGCTCGTGGGTACGGATGTGGTCGGACACGGTGCAGATGGTCAGCGCTTTCGCACCAAACTCAGCCGCAACGCCGTAGATGCCCGCCGCTTCCATCTCTACGCCCAGTACGCCGTATTTTTCCATCACGTCGAACATTTCGCCGTCCGGAGAATAGAACAGGTCTGCAGAGAACAGGTTGCCCACGCGCGCGTCTACGCCCAGCGCTTTTGCCGCGTCAACCGCGTTACGTACCATGTCGAAGTCAGCGATAGCCGCGAAGTCATGATCTTTAAAACGGATACGGTTCACTTTGGAGTCGGTGCAGGCACCCATACCGATCACCACGTCGCGCAGTTTGACGTCCATGCGCACAGCGCCGCAGGAGCCGACGCGAATGATTTTCTTCACGCCGAAATCGGTGATCAGCTCTTTGGTATAGATGGAGCAGGACGGGATACCCATACCGTGGCCCATCACGGAGATCTTACGGCCTTTGTAAGTCCCGGTGAAACCTAACATGCCGCGAACGTTGTTCACTTCGCGGACATCTTCGAGGAAAGTCTCAGCAATGTGCTTCGCACGCAGCGGGTCGCCCGGCATCAATACGACGTCAGCGAAATCACCCATTTCTGCATTAATATGTGGAGTTGCCATCTTCAGTTCCCTTTAAATTTGTTGTTATTGCCTGATGGCGGCTACGCCTTATCAGGTCTACAAAACGTGTGTAAAAACAGTGAAATACCCTAAGGGTTTCGCGTTGTAGGAAGGCGACGAATTCGTGAATCCCCGGGAGCATAGATTAACTATGTGACCGGGGTGAGCGAATGAAGTCAACGCATCTACAGCGCGAAAGACAACGGGTATCACAGCATGTTTTTACCGTAGTCCATCGGCGATGTACCAAAGTAGGTCGCCAGCGTCTGGCCGATATCCGCGAAGGTTTCACGGTGACCTAAAGAGCCCGGTTTGACTTTCGGACCGTAGATCAGCACCGGAATGTGCTCACGGGTATGGTCAGTACCGGTCCAGCTCGGGTCACAGCCGTGGTCAGCGGTCAGGATTAGAATGTCATCTTCCCCCACCAGCTCCATCAGCTCCGGCAGACGGCGGTCAAACAGCTCCAGGCCTGCGGCGTAGCCCGCGATGTCGCGACGGTGGCCCCAGGAAGAGTCGAAGTCGACGAAGTTAGTGAAGACGATGGTTTTATCGCCCGCTTCTTTCATCTCTTTGAGGGTCGCGTCGAACAGCGCGTCCAGACCGGTCGCTTTCACTTTCTTAGTGATGCCGCAGTTGGCGTAGATGTCGGCAATCTTACCGACGGACACCACGTGGCCCTGTTTTTCATCGACCAGTTTCTGCAGCACAGTCGGCGCTGGCGGTTCTACGGCCAGGTCGTGACGGTTGCCGGTACGCTGGAAGTTACCGGCCTTGTCGCCGATAAACGGACGCGCGATCACGCGGCCAATGTTGTAGCCGCCTTCGGTCAGCTCTTCACGGGCGATTTCGCACAGCTCGTAGAGTTTATCCAGGCCAAAGGTCTCTTCGTGGCAGGCAATCTGGAACACGGAGTCAGCGGAGGTGTAGAAAATCGGCTTGCCGGTTTTCATGTGCTCTTCGCCGAGCTGGTCCAGAATGACCGTACCGGAAGAGTGGCAGTTACCGAGATAGCCCGGCAGGTTGGCGCGTTTCACCAGCTTATCCAGCAGTTCCTGCGGGAAGCTGTTTTCGTGATCGCTGAAATAGCCCCAGTCGAACAGCACCGGCACGCCGGCGATTTCCCAGTGGCCGGACGGCGTATCTTTGCCGGAGGACAGTTCGTGCGCCCATGCGTATGCGCCAATAACGTCCGCGTTGCCGTCCATGCCGGCGGCAATTTTACCGGTAGAGCCTTCATGCGCTTTCACCAGCCCCAGACGAGTCAGGTTAGGCAGATTCAACGGGCCCTTACGGCCATTGTCAGCTTCGCCTTTGGCGCAAGCTTCTGCGATGTGGCCCAGAGTGTCGGAACCTACGTCGCCAAAACGATCCGCGTCTTCAGTAGCGCCGATGCCGAATGAGTCCAGCACCATAATAAATGCACGTTTCATATCTTCTCCGTACTTAGTGCTTCAAAAATAATTGATCAGATCAGTATACAACTATTCAGTAATTCGACGATAGACCGAAGGTGTGCTTGCTGGCGCTTTATCGTCAAGGATAATTGCCGCTTTGACGGCCTTCGCCGCTTCCTGCCAACTGGCTTCGTCTTTGGCATGAATCACCGCCAGCGGGCGCTGCCCGTCGATGCTGTCGCCCAGACGGGCCATGTCGGTAAAGCCAACGCTGTAATCAATGGTATCAGACGCCTGACGACGGCCGCCGCCCATCGAGACGACCGCCATCCCCAGCGCACGCGTATCCATTGCGCTGATAAACCCTTCGGTATCAGCATATACCGCTTTGCTCAACATGGCGGTCGGCAGGTATTTATCGTAGTTCTCAACGAAATCGCTCGGCCCTTTCTGCGCGGCCACCATACGACCAAAGACTTCTGCCGCTTTACCGTTATCCAGCACCGCCTGTAATTTCGCACGCGCTTCGGCGTCGTCTTTCGCCAGCTGACCGGAGATCAGCATCTCCACGCATAGCGCCATGGTAACGTCAAACAAGCGCGGATTGCGGTATTCACCGGTCAGGAACTGCACGGCTTCACGCACTTCCACCGCGTTACCGGCGCTTGAAGCCAGCACCTGGTTCATATCGGTTAACAACGCCGTAGTGCGAACTCCCGCGCCGTTTGCCACGCCGACAATCGCTTCAGCAAGGGCTTCAGAAAGTTCATAGGTTGGCATAAACGCGCCGCTGCCGACTTTTACGTCCATTACCAGCGCATCCAGCCCTTCGGCCAGTTTCTTGGCGAGGATGGAACCGGTGATCAGCGGAATAGAGTCCACCGTCGCGGTAATATCGCGGGTGGCGTAAAAACGTTTGTCCGCTGGTGCAAGCGAGCTGGTCTGCCCAATAATCGCCACACCCACGTCTTGAATAATTTCGCGGAAACGGTTGTCATCCGGGAAGATATCGAAGCCCGGGATCGCTTCCAGTTTGTCGAGCGTACCGCCGGTATGTCCGAGGCCGCGACCGGAGATCATCGGCACATAACCGCCGCAGGCCGCTACCATTGGCCCCAACATCAGAGACGTCACGTCCCCTACGCCGCCGGTCGAATGCTTATCGACAATCGGGCCATTGAGATTCAGGCTTTTCCAGTCAAGGACAGTACCGGAATCCCGCATCGCCATGGTCAGCGAAACACGCTCCGGCATGGTCATATCGTGGAAGAAGATGGTCATCGCCAGGGCGGCAATCTGCCCTTCAGAGATAGTATTGTCACGAATACCATTGATAAAAAAACGAATTTCTTCGTCACTCAACGCATGACCATCACGCTTTTTACGAATAATTTCTTGTGCGAGAAACACGGTACCCTCCTGAGGGAAAAGAGTAGAAGGCTTACATCGCCGGATGGCGGTTAACGCCTTATCCGGCCTACAGGCCTGGATTTGTAGGCCGGATAAGCGCAGCGCCATCCGGCAAATCAGAGCTTAGTAGCTGCTGGCGCTCTTACCGTCGCCGTGACCCAGCGCTTTCAGCAGGCTTGCCAGCAGGCTGGATGCGCCAAAGCGGTAGTGACGAGAATCTGCCCAGTCAGCGCCAAACAGTTCGTCTGCAATCGCGAGGAATTTCTGCGCGTCTTCCGCCGTACGTACGCCGCCCGCCGGTTTGAAGCCAACGGTTTTGGAAACGCCCATGTCGCGGATCACTTCCATCATGATGCGCGCGCTTTCCGGCGTAGCGTTTACCGGCACTTTACCGGTAGAGGTTTTGATGAAATCCGCACCGGCTTTGATGGAGATTTCAGAGGCTTTACGAATCAGCGCCTCTTCTTTCAGCTCGCCGGTTTCGATGATCACTTTCAGCAATACGTTCGCTGCGGCACAAGCGTCTTTACAGGCTTTTACCAGGTCAAAACCCACCTGCTCGTTACCGGCGATCAACGCGCGGTACGGGAATACCACGTCCACTTCGTCAGCGCCGTAGGCGATCGCCGCACGGGTTTCCGCCAGCGCAATATCGATGTCATCATTGCCATGCGGGAAGTTAGTCACCGTTGCAATGCGGATGTCCGGCGTACCTTGTTCTTTCAGAGTTTTACGCGCAATCGGGATAAAACGCGGGTAAATACAAATCGCCGCCGTATTCCCGACCGGGGTTTTTGCCTGATGACACAACGCGATCACTTTTTCATTGGTGTCGTCATCGTTCAGAGTGGTCAGATCCATCAGTTTGAGCGCACGCAGGCTGCTTGCTTTTAAATCAGTCATGACATTCTCCAACGGCATTGCCGTATAAAATTTCACCTTGCGAGTCTGTTAATATTCTAACATTCACTCGCGTTTACACTTCGATATACATCACAGTTAATGAAAACTACGTACAAATTTGCATTACTGTAATGAGATCTGAATCAAATTATCCCGCCGTCACCGTCTGTTCTTCGAGCGATAAGCGCATCAGGATCAAAGTCGGTTTGCCGCCATTTTCTACAATAGCGCATCGTCCCGGCATAAAGAGGAAACGAAGATGCCTGCCTCATGCGAAACTGCGCTCCAGCAGCGTTGCCAGCAAATTGTGACCAGCCCGGTGCTCACGCCTGAACAAAAACGCCATTTTCTGGCGCTGGAAGCTGAAAACGCCCTGCCTTATCCCCCCCTGCCGGAAGATGCCCGCCAGGCGCTGGATGAAGGCGTCATTTGCGATATGTTTGAGGGGCACGCCCCCTTCAAACCGCGCTACGTGTTGCCCGATTACGCCCGATTTCTGGCTAACGGTTCACAGTGGCTGGAACTGGAAGGCGCGAAAGATCTGGATGATGCGTTATCCCTACTCACCATTCTGTATCATCACGTTCCTTCCGTGACGTCCATGCCGGTTTATCTCGGCCAGCTTGATGCGTTGCTGCAACCGTATGTTAGAATTCTAACACAAGATGCGATCGATATTCGAATAAAACGTTTCTGGCGTTATCTCGACAGAACGCTGCCAGACGCCTTTATGCATGCCAATATTGGCCCTGCCGATACGCCTGTCACACGAGCGATTTTGCGCGCTGATGCCGAGCTAAAGCAGGTGGCGCCTAACCTGACGTTTATCTACGATGCGGAAATTACGCCGGACGATCTGCTGCTGGAGGTCGCCAAAAACATTTGCGAATGCAGTAAGCCACACATTTCCAATGGCCCTGTAAATGATAAAATTTTCACAAAAGGCCATTATGGCATCGTCAGTTGTTATAACTCGCTACCGCTTGGCGGCGGCGGCAGTACGCTGGTACGTCTCAACCTGAAAGCCGTGGCAGAACGCAGTACGTCTGTCGATGACTTCTTTTCACGCACGCTACCGCACTACTGCCGACAGCAGATCGCCATCATTAATTCACGATGTGAATTCCTCTATGAAAAGTCACATTTCTTTGAGAATAGCTTTCTTGTACAGGAAGGTTTGATCGATCCCGAACGTTTTGCGCCGATGTTCGGTATGTACGGGCTGGCGGAAGCCGTGAATCTGCTGTGCGAAAACGCGGGCCTGAACGCCCGTTACGGCAAGAATGAAACGGCAAACGAGCTGGGCTACCGTATTAGCGCCCAACTGGCGGATTTCGTCGAAAATACGCCAGTGAAGTATGGCTGGAAGCAACGGGCGCTGCTCCATGCCCAGTCTGGCATCAGTTCCGATATTGGCACTACGCCGGGCGCGCGTCTGCCGTATGGCGATGAACCGGACCCTATCACCCATTTGCAAACCGTCGCGCCGCACCATGCCTTTTATCATGCCGGGATCAGCGACATTCTGACGCTGGACGAAACCATCAAGCGTAATCCGCAGGCGCTGGTTCAGCTTTGTCTTGGCGCGTTCAAAGCCGGGATGCGGGAATTTACCGCCAATGTCAGCGGCAACGATCTGGTGCGCGTCACCGGTTATATGGTGCGCCTGTCGGATCTGGCGAAATTTCGCGCCGAAGGCTCGCGCACGAATACCACCTGGCTGGGAGAAGAAGCCGCACGTAATACCCGCATCCTGGAACGACAGCCACGCGTAGTCAGCCATGAACAACAGATGCGCTTTAGTCAGTAAGATCATTGCGTTTTCCTGCGTCGATGGGCCAGGCAGCCGCCTGGCATTATTCTTACAGGGCTGCAATTTGCGCTGCAAGAATTGCCATAACCCGTGGACGATGGGACGCTGTAACGACTGCGGGGAATGCGTATCGCAGTGTCCGCACCACGCCCTCAGCGTTGATGGCGGGAAAGTGGTATGGCGGTCGGACATCTGCGAGCAGTGCGATACCTGCCTGAAAATGTGCCCACAGCAGGCAACGCCAATGGCGCAGACCATGAGCGTTGACGATGTGCTGCGTCATATTCGTAAAGCATCGCTGTTTATTGAAGGTATTACCGTCAGCGGCGGAGAGGCGACCACGCAATTACCGTTTATTGTGGCGCTATTTACGGCGATCAAAGCCGATCCGCAGTTACAACGACTGACCTGTCTGGTGGACAGTAATGGTCAGTTAAGCGAAACCGGCTGGCAAAAACTACTGCCGGTTTGCGACGGCGTAATGCTCGATCTGAAAGCCTGGAAGAGCGAGTGTCATCACCGTCTGACCGGACGTGATAACACGCATATTAAGCACAGTATCCGCTTTCTTGCTGCGCGGGGAAAACTGGCGGAGCTGCGGTTGCTGGTTATCCCGGGTCAGGTGGACTATGCGGCGCATATCGATTCACTGGCGGCGTTTATTACTTCGCTGGGCGAGGTTCCGGTGCGCCTGAATGCCTTTCATGCGCATGGCGTCTATGGCGAAGCTAAAGCCTGGCCAGGCGCGACGCCGCAAGAGGTGGAACGGCTGGCAGACGGATTGCGCGCGCGTGGGGTGGCGAAGCTGATTTTGCCGGCGCTATATTTGTAACCGTCGCCTGCCGGACGGCGGCTGCGATGCCATCAGAGCCGAAACAAGGTAATGGTATTGCGATACAGCGTATCGGCTATCACCTCTGCGGGCTCCGGACGTAATTCACAGAGCGCATCAAATACGCGCGCCGCCTGCTCCGGGCGATTCGGCTGCCCCTGAAACCCCTTTAGCGGCATATCCGGCGCATCGGTCTCCAGCAACAGCGCGTCCAGCGGCAACCGCGCCATAACATCACGGGTTTTACTGGCGCGCGGGTAGGTGATGGTGCCGCCGACGCCGATTTTATAGCCCAGTCGCACAAAGCGTTCGGCCTGTTGCAGACTGCCGGCAAAACCATGCACCACACCGGTTCGCGGTAGATCCTGGCGCTTTAAGTGCATCGCCAGTTTGTCATGCGTGCGCCGCGAGTGCAGGATCACCGGCAGATCGTAGCGTTTTGCCAGTTGCAGCTGCGCGTCTAAAAATCGCTCTTGCCTGGCGAACTGCGGGTCGTCGCGATAAAGGTCGAGACCGATCTCGCCTACCGCCACGACGTTCTGTTGTTGCGCCAGCGCCTGTTGTAGCTTATCAGGATCGTCATCGGCATGACGCTCAATCACAATGGGGTGCAATCCCAGCGCAGCATAAAGCGACGGGAAACGCGCCGCCAGCGCCAGCACGCGGGGAAAGTGAGCCGCCTCGGTCGCCGGCACGATGATTTTTTCAACGCCCGCCTCACAGGCACGCTGAATACTGGCGCGCTCATCGCCCGTAAAGGGCGGGAAATCAAAATGGCAGTGTGTATCGATAAAGCGCCAGCTCACGCCAGATCCTCGTCGGTAAATGTGGTGTCGTTTGCCTGCGGCGCGCTAATGACCTCCGCCACATGCGTATCATTGGCCACCGGCGCCGGAGGCACGACCACCGTTTCCGGCACGGCAATCCGCGACGTATGGCGCAAGAGAGGCGGCGTTGCGGCGAGCAATTTACCAACGGTGGCAAGGAAATAACGCCCGCATAATTGCCCGGTTTTGTAATCCTCACGCAGCGCCGGGATACGGCTGCCCAGCGCCATGCTGTGCAGCGGTTTCGGCGGATAAATTTCAATGATCCGCAGCTTACCCGGCGGCTTTTCAATAAATTGTTGGATCGCGCTGTAGGACGTTTCATGATGCTGCACCAGGTTGACCAACGGCTGTAGACTGCTCTCCCCCAGCCAGCGCTCCATACGCTTAAACCACTGCGGCGTGTAATACATTTGCGAGGGTACGGTGCGGATCACCACAATGGTTTTCGCCCCTCGCTTTGCCGCCTCCTGAACCGGAATGGCGTCGCTAATGCCACCGTCCAGATAGTTGATGCCCTCTAACGTAACGCCGGTACGGTAGAAACCCGGTATGGCGCTGGAGGCGCGAATGATATCAAGCCAGTTTTGTTTTGTCGGCGAGAAATAGCCCGGCGTGTAATCATCCCCCCGGCAGGCGCACATATAAAAGGATTTTCCGCTGTCGAACAGGCGCGCTGCGGTATCCATCTGCAGCGGCATTCGGGCGGCGGTGGATTCCACCAGCCAGTCGAGGTCAATAAGGTTTCCTCCGCGTACAAATCGCAGCGGATCAAAAAATTCGCGCCTGGTGGTATAGCGCATAATGACTTTACGCCCGTAGCCGGGCTGGTTGCAGAGATACGCCGAGAGATTTTGCGCACCGGCTGATGTGCCGAAGTAGAGATGGAAAGGATTAAACTGCGCACGCATAAACTCATCCAGCACGCCTGCGGTAAATATACCCCGCTGCCCCCCGCCCTCACAGACCAGCGCCATACGGCCTGGCCGGAACGGTGTTAATGATAACGGCGCAATATTGCCGAGCGTAACCGGTATTCGCTGGCCCACCTCTGCCTTCCTGTTTTTCATTTTTTTCCAGGCTGACAAGGTAACGCAAAACGTTAACGGCTAAAACCGTAAAAGCCAGTCCGCTGGACTGGCTTGATAACAATATATCTTTACAGCTGCCTGCTAGGGTCGTTTACGGCCCATGAACAGGCTGACCAGGAAGAGCACGATCCCGACGACGAAGACGATTTTCGCCGCGCCGGCAGCCGTACCAGCCAGTCCACCAAAACCCAATGCGGCGGCAATTAACGCGATAACCAGAAATATAATGCCCCAACGAAACATAAGCCTCTCCTTTACCATAGTTAATGTCGACCGCTAAATATGAGCGCTCAGGCTACTCATTCGCGATATTTTTAGTGTGGTGCACATTACGCCTCCCGACAAACGTCGGGAGGACGAATTACGACGAATTACTGAACTTTCAGATCGTTTTTAACACTTTTTACGCCATCAACGGCTTTCGCGATGCTTTCAGCGCGGTCGCTTTGTTCCTGAGTTTCAACAGTACCGGAGAGCTGTACGACGCCATCGGTCGTTTCCACTTTCACTTTACGGGAAGGGACGAGATCGTCCGCCAGCAACTTGGCTTTGACTTCACTGGTCGTGGCCGTATCGCCGGCATAACCTTTCACGGAACCTTCTTTATTGTCGCGAACGTGAAGTTTGTCGCTAACGGAGGTCACGCCTTCTACGCCTTTCGCCACTTTCACGGCGGCTTCAGCCTGCGCCTGGCTTTCTACAAAGCCGCTCAGGGTGACGACTTTCTGATTGGTTTCGACAGAAATATCGGTGCTTTTAATATTGTCATGGTCTACCAGCGCAGCTTTTACTTTCGCAGTGATGGCGCTGTCATCCATGAAGTTACCGACTTTATTCATAGAGCTATCGACTTTTTGCCCTGCGGTTTCGGTTCCGCTTTGCGCCTTGTCCGTTGTTGCGTTTTCTGCAAAGGCAGAACCTGTCGCAACAGCAGAGGTCAACATTACGGCCAGCAGAGTTTTAGAAATCTTCAGTCTTGTCATAGTCATCGATTTTGTCCTGTATAGTTTGCTCGTAATTTGAGCTCAGGCAACACGAGGTTGCATTGCTGAATGCGGTGAAACTCACCGGTTTCTGAAGTCAATGACTGGCATCACATTCGTGAATTTGTAACGACGCGTCGCCTGCCACCCTTCCGTTTCAGTTATTAATATCGTGACTGAAACAAATCTCAGCTTTAAGCTCTCATATTCACGCATTGAACAGGCATTAAAGCCGACATTTATGTCATCACTTTGTTAAATATAGATCACAATTTTAAAATCGCTTGTCGGTGCGTATAAAAAACAGGCAGATCGGAGAAAAAACGCGGGATTTAAGAACATTCCGTAAGCGGTTAAAAAGGCAGGGAAAGTACGAAGGCGCGGCGGATGCCGCGCCCGGAAAGGGATCAGTGTTCGCGCGTTTTACGGAACTGAACGTCAGGGTAACGTTCCTGGGTCAGGTTCAGGTTAACCATCGTGGGGGCGATATAGGTGAGATTGTCGCCGCCATCCAGCGCCAGCTGCGTTTCATTCTTACGCTTAAACTCTTCGAATTTCTTCGCATCGGCGCTTTCCACCCAGCGCGCCGTCGCCACGTTGACGGATTCATAAATCGCCTCAACGTTGTATTCGCTTTTCAGGCGCGCGACAACAACGTCAAACTGCAGAACGCCCACGGCGCCGACAATCAGATCGTTGTTGGAGATGGGACGGAATACCTGCACCGCCCCCTCTTCAGAAAGCTGCACCAGCCCTTTCAGTAGCTGCTTCTGCTTGAGCGGATCTTTCAGGCGAATACGACGGAACAGTTCCGGCGCAAAGTTCGGGATACCGGTAAACTTCATCATCTCGCCCTGGGTGAAGGTATCGCCGATCTGAATGGTGCCGTGGTTATGCAGACCCAAAATATCGCCCGGGTACGCTTCTTCAACGTGCGAACGGTCGCCCGCCATAAAAGTTAACGCGTCGGAAATCACCACATCTTTGCCGGTACGGACCTGGCGTAGCTTCATGCCCTTCTCATACTTACCGGAAACCACGCGCATAAACGCCACGCGGTCGCGGTGTTTCGGGTCCATATTGGCCTGAATTTTAAAGACAAAACCGGTGAATTTCTCTTCCGAGGCTTCCACTGTGCGGGTATCGGTTTGACGCGGCATCGGCGCAGGCGCCCACGCCACTAAACCATCCAGCATATGGTCAACGCCAAAGTTACCCAGCGCGGTACCGAAAAATACCGGGGTAATTTCCCCTGCCAGGAACAGCTCTTCATCAAACTCGTTAGACGCGCCCTGCACCAGTTCCAGCTCGTCGCGCAGCTGCTGCGCCAGGTCTTCACCGACGGCGGCGTCCAGATCCGGGTTATTCAGCCCTTTAACGATGCGCACTTCCTGAATGGTGTGGCCCTTACCGGTCTGATACAGATAAGTTTCATCTTTATAAAGGTGATAAACGCCCTTAAACAGCTTGCCGCAGCCAATCGGCCAGGTGATCGGCGCGCAGCCGATTTTCAGCTCGTTCTCGACTTCATCCAGCAGCTCCATCGGGTCGCGGATGTCACGGTCGAGTTTGTTCATAAAGGTCAGGATTGGCGTATCGCGCAGACGGGTAACTTCCATCAGCTTACGAGTCCTGTCTTCAACGCCTTTTGCAGCGTCGATCACCATCAGGCAGCAGTCCACCGCCGTCAGGGTACGGTAGGTATCTTCGGAGAAGTCTTCGTGCCCCGGGGTGTCCAGCAGGTTCACCAGACAGTCGTGATACGGGAACTGCATCACCGAGGTGGTGATGGAGATACCACGCTGTTTTTCCATCTCCATCCAGTCAGATTTTGCATGTTGGCTGGAGCCACGGCCTTTTACCGTACCGGCGGTCTGAATCGCCTGTCCGAACAGCAACACTTTTTCGGTAATGGTGGTTTTACCGGCGTCCGGGTGAGAAATAATGGCAAAAGTGCGGCGTTTGGCCACCTCTTGCAAATAAGGAGACAACGTCATAGTCAAATCTTCTTGAGTAAGCGCGGCGTTTGACCACGCATGTTGAATACGAAAAATGCGGCTATTTTACCCATCAACCTGGGGGAGGCAATCAGTGTTTACACAGGAGCTGCTCCAGTTCGCTTAATGACGCCACAGTCCAGGTTGGATGAATACCCGCAGGCTGCTCGCGATGATGCGCGTTAAGCCAGCAGGTCGACAATCCGGCGTTAATGCCGCCAAGAATATCGGACTCCGCGGTATCGCCAACCATTAATACGCGCGAGCGGTCAGGATTCCCCGCCTGCTCCAGGGCGTAGTTAAAGATTTTCGGATCGGGCTTCGCGACGCCAACCTGCTCGGAAATCACCAGCAGATCGAAATACTCACGCAGCCCGGTGCGCTCCAGACGAGTTTGTTGTAGCGCGGTAAAACCGTTAGTAATAATACCGATTTTAGCCTGCCCGCGAATCGCATTAAGTAGCGAAACGGCGCCCGGCAAAGGAGAACAGATCTCCGCCATCGCACTAATAAAAGCGTCATTCAGCAGCCCCGGCGCAACGTTTAGCCGTTCAGCCCAACTTTGAAAGCGCGCGTGCTGCAATTGTAATGAGGTAATCGCGCCGTTCTGATAATCCACCCATAGCGGCTTATTCACGGCCTGGTAATCCTGGAAATCCTCAGCGGTAAAGGTGACGCTATAGTCAAGGAACATCCGCTGTAAGCCGGTGAAAGAATCAAACGTAAACAGCGTTTCATCGGCATCAAAGAAAATCCAGTCCCACTTCATCATTACACCTTGCCTCTTTTATTACATGCTTATCGGTAACGCCATGATGATGGCGTCCTCATGCCCTTGTGCCGTGGGATAGTAATTGCGGCGAATCGTCGCCTCGTTAAACCCCAGACTTTCATACAGCGCGATGGCGGCAGCGTTAGAGGCGCGTACCTCCAGCCATAGCGTTACAACCCCACGTTTTTCCAGTTCATCAATCAGATGCTCAAGCAGCATACGCCCCAGCCCCCGACGCTGAAAATCCGGATCGACGGCAATATTGAACAGCGTCGCTTCGTCCAGCACCACCTGTGTAATGGCAAACGCGGCCATTCTGTCATCAGCGGTCAGCTTAAGGTTGAGATACCGTTCGCCCTGGTTGCCGAAAAACGTTTTTTCGCTCCACGGAAACGCATGAGCGCGTTGCTCAATCAGCCAGGCTGCGGGGAGATCGGTCGTGCTGAGGATAGAAATCGTGTTCATGTTCGCAGATTTGTTGCCATAGTGCGGCGCGTGCCGCCGGGTTTGCCCGGAGTTCATTAAACGCCGGCGTCGTGACCTGAGCGCCTTCGAGTTGGAGCGGCGCGTCAGTTCCTAACCGCCAGCTATTACAACGGCTGCCCTGCGGCAGCATGGCGACGCGCTCAGGCGCCAGGGGTAAAACCTGATCGGGACTCACGGTCAACGCGCGTAAAATATCGCGCATTAGCGGCTCGTTCAGCGCGGGTAATTCCTCTGCAACCACGATCAGACGAACGTGCGCGGGAAGGGAAATCGCAATCTCGCCCTGTAGCGCGCCAGGACGTCGCAGCGCCCACTGCGTAATACCCAGTTGCTGTAACTGCCAGTCTCGTCGGGATGTCATAGCGAAACGCTCCTGTAATCAGGGGCGCAAATATAGCAAATCTGTCGAATCTCCGCCATCAAACTACTATAATCGCCGCCAGTCTGAATTAAGGAGCATTCCATGTCTGCTTTTACCCCGGCAAGTGAAGTCTTGCTGCGCCACAGTGATGATTTCGAACAAAGCCGTATTCTTTTTGCCGGAGATTTGCAGGATGACCTGCCCGCGCGCTTTGAATGCGCCGCCAGCCGCGCGTATACGCAACAGTTTCACCACTGGCAGGCGTTAAGCCGCCAGATGGGCGATAACGTCCGTTTTAGCCTGGTCGCGCAAGCCAGCGATGTCGCTGACTGCGATACGCTGATCTACTACTGGCCGAAAAATAAACCCGAAGCGCAGTTCCAGTTGATGAATATTTTGTCGCTAATGCCGGTGGGCAGCGATGTTTTCGTCGTGGGAGAAAACCGCAGCGGCGTGCGTAGCGCCGAACCGATGCTGGCGGACTATGCGCCGCTGAACAAAGTAGATAGCGCGCGACGTTGCGGCCTTTACCATGGTCGTCTGGAAAAGCAGCCGCAGTTTAGTCTCGAATCCTGGTGGGCCGAGTACAACATCGACGGGCTGACCATCAAAACGTTGCCGGGCGTATTCAGCCGTGACGGACTGGATGTTGGTAGCCAACTGCTGCTGTCTACGCTGACGCCGCACACCAAAGGTAAAGTGCTGGATGTCGGCTGCGGCGCTGGCGTGCTTTCCGCCGCGCTGGCTAGCCATTCGCCGAAAGTGCGCCTGACGCTGTGTGACGTCAGCGCGCCGGCGGTGGAAGCCAGCCGCGCCACGCTTGCCGCTAATGGTCTTGAAGGCGAGGTATTCGCCAGCAACGTCTTTTCGGAAGTCAAAGGACGTTTTGACATGATCATCTCCAACCCGCCGTTCCACGACGGAATGCAAACCAGCCTCGATGCGGCGCAAACGCTCATTCGCGGCGCAGTGCGCCATCTGAACAGCGGCGGAGAGTTACGCATCGTGGCGAACGCCTTTCTGCCCTATCCTAAGATTCTGGATGAGACTTTTGGCTTCCATGAAGTCATCGCGCAAACCGGGCGCTTTAAGGTTTATCGTACCGTGATGACCCGTCAGGCGAAGAAATAGTTGGCCTGATAAGCGCAGCGCCATCTGGTTGCATGTGCCGGATGGCGACGCCAGGCGTCTTATCCAACCTACATCTCGCGCCCATTTTTGCAGCAATCAATCTATCCCATGCAATTAACTATTGACGAATAGCTGAAAACCACTAGAATGCGCCTCCGTGGTAGTGATTCTTTTCAAGAATCGATGGTATGCGAAGGTGGCGGAATTGGTAGACGCGCTAGCTTCAGGTGTTAGTGTCCTTACGGACGTGGGGGTTCAAGTCCCCCCCCTCGCACCAAAACCACGTTGATATTGCTCGCACTGGGCGAAGGTGGCGGAATTGGTAGACGCGCTAGCTTCAGGTGTTAGTGTTCTTACGGACGTGGGGGTTCAAGTCCCCCCCCTCGCACCAACGAGGCGATATCAAAAAGTAAGATAACTGTGCGAAGGTGGCGGAATTGGTAGACGCGCTAGCTTCAGGTGTTAGTGTCCTTACGGACGTGGGGGTTCAAGTCCCCCCCCTCGCACCAATTATCTTATCCTTCCTTTGTCTCTTCATTTTCATCCCTGATTCCAGTTCATCATTGCCAACATCATGCCGCCAATAAGCGCCATACACGATGGCAGCAATACAAAATGCCGTAATTGTTTGTGATACAACATCAGCGCAGACAGTAGCAATCCTGATACAATCAACAGCTTCAGCGCATAAGCTGACAGGCCGATAAACGCCAGTCCAACGATAATCACTCCAGGCAATAACACGCCCCATCCGCTGCCTAACGTCCGCTGCAACATGGTTTCACCTCTGGAATTGATAATGATAACCAATATCATATGATATATTTTCTCATTTGTCAGCCAGGGAGAAAGCTAAAGAAATGAGTTTTACTTAACGGTTGATGACACGTATTCAGTAAGGTGATAAATTGTCCGACTGTTAACGTAAAAACAACAACACCTCGCTTTAGGCGACCTTTTCTCATACGTTATTTTCATGTTGGCGCCCGATTCCGTGTATATCACCGATAAATAACGACAATTACCCATGACAACACCATCCTGGCGGTCGCTTCGTATTAAGAAGTATCAGTTTTCTTTACGTCTTTTCTTGTTTCTCAACGCCGTGTCGGCGCTATTTACTCTCGTTTTCCCCCTTTATCAGATCAATGTATTTTGCACGCCAATGATCGGGATAGTGGTCCTGAGCGTATTACTGTTGATATGGCATGGGAAATATGGACAAAAAAGAATTAATCTCCCCTTTATCTCCCTACTCTTTGGGGGAATATGGGCGGCGCATATTGCGCTAAAGTATCCGGCGTTAGGCCATTATGATTTCTCTTTTTTATTGATTTCCCTGCTTAGCGTTCTGTTTATCGGCTCGATAGCCTTTGCCGCGAATATCGTCGCGTTTACGCTCTATTCGCTACCGCCAGTCGCGGTCTGCCTGTGGCTGAACGGTAATGAACAAGGTTTGCGAATTCTCTATTTGCTGGCCCTGCCAATGGTGGGAATCGCTATTCAACATGTTATCCAGAAACGCTACGATAATTTTGCCCAACAGCTCATGTTTAAGCTGCTGGCCGAGCGGGAAACCCTCAATGGCCTGAGCATGCTTGATCCATTAACCGGCTTATATAACCGCCGTGGCCTGCAAAATCGGCTGGATACGTTACAGGCGCCGGGCAGCCATGAACACTACGTCCTGCTATTGGATATCGATCATTTCAAAGCGTATAACGATCACTACGGTCATATGATGGGCGATCAGGCGTTAATCCGCGTCTCAGCGGCAATTCGGAACGCCGTGCGATCGCGCGATGTCGTCTGCCGTTTTGGCGGGGAAGAATTTCTGGTGTTGCTGACCACCGCCGAACCACAGCAAGCCCGCGCTACCGCAGAACGTATCCGACAGGAAGTATACGATCTTAAAATCCCGCATATGTTTAACGAAAGCGTCGCCACCAATGTCACTGTCAGTATCGGCATTGCGCCCCTGACGGATCGCAATATCGGAGACGCTATCGAAAAAGCGGATAAAGCGCTCTACGAAGCCAAGCATCTTGGACGTAACCACATTCTGGTCAGCGACGACATGCGCGCCCTATGAATCCTGCTGACGTAATCGTGCTACGCCAACAGCGTTAACCATAAACCGCTTGCCATCGTTTATCGCTATCGATAGGATTAGCAATCATTATCATTTAGATTAACATCATTAAACTGCGCTATGGCCTACCGTTCCGCACCGATTGCTGACGATATTATCTGGCGAGCTGCTCCCCAGCCGGAAGACGCCTCGCTGGCGGACGCAGTACGCGAGACGATCGCCTCTACCCGTGAGCACCTGTTGGACTTCATCCGGCTGGATGAAACACCGCCGCCAACGGCAATGACTCTTGCCCAGTGGACGCGCCCCGCGACGTTTCGTTCATTGCTGGCCGCCTATTCCGATCACATCTATCGGCACACGCCAGGCCTGCCACGTGAAAATAAACCGTTACTCTCCCTGTGGGCGCAATGGTATATCGGGCTGATGGCGCCGCCGCTGATGCTGGCATTACTGACGCAAGCGCGCGCTATCAATGTCTCGGCAGAACATATTCACGTTGAATTTCATGAAACCGGGCGCGCCGCGTGTTTCTGGCTTGATGTGCATCAGGATAACCTGGCAACGGAGCGTTCCCCGGAAGAACGAATGGAAACGCTGGTAGTCTCCGCACTACAGCCGGTCATTCAGGCGCTGGAGGCGACTGGCGACATCAACGCGAAACTTATCTGGAGCAATACCGGTTATTTAATCAACTGGTATCTGACTGAGATGAAACCGCTGCTTGGCGAAGCCCTGCTGGCAACGCTACGCCAGCGCTGTTTTTTTGAAAAGCAGCTATCCGACGGTCAGGATAACCCGCTGTGGCGGACCGTCGTAATGCGCGACGGTCTTCTGGTACGCAGAACCTGCTGCCAACGTTACCGCTTACCTGACGTACAACAGTGCGGCGACTGCACGCTAAAGTAAACTGCGTTACGTTGCCTTCAGTTATCGTCACGGCTTACTGCTGCTGGCCTGTCACATTATTATATTTACAGCGGCGCTCTCCGTATGCCAAATTACGTTTTGCCATTTTTGGGTCTACCGTGGCTATTGGTAAGGTCTCAGGAGAGAAGAATGAGTCTGCAATCTGTACGGCAATTTCTGGCCGATCATGCTCCCGATATTGAAATTATCGAATTAAATCAAAGTACAGCGACTGTCGAGCTGGCAGCCAAAGCGCACAACGTAGAGCCAGGGCAGATAGCTAAAACGCTCTCGCTTAAAGTAAAAGACGCCATTATCCTGGTGGTCGCGAAAGGCGATGCCCGCCTGGATAATAAGAAGCTTAAAACCACTTTCGGCGCAAAAGCCCGTATGTTGAGCAGCGATGAAGTGGTCAATGCAACCGGACATCCTGTCGGCGGCGTATGTCCCTTTGGGCTGGAGCACCCGCTGCCCGTTTATTGCGACATCTCTCTGAAGGGGTATAACGAAGTATTGCCTGCCGCAGGCGCCACGCACAGCGCGGTACGCATCACGCCGGAAAGAATGGCTGAACTGACATCGGCGACCTGGGTAGACGTGTGCCAATAACGTGCCTGACACCCGGATTCCCCGAACAAGCACGGCGCATCCGGCGCGGGCTATACCCGATGCTGGAGCGCGGTACCATCTCCGGCGCGCAGATATAACAGAATATCCGCCGCATCGAGTAACCCGGCATCAGAACTCACGCCCAGCTTGGACATCACATTAAACTTATGCGCCCGGATAGTCTTAATGTTACGTTCTAACTGGACGGCAATTTGCGGCATTGAGTAGCCGTTCGACATGAAACGCAGAATCTCCCGCTCGGTTGGACTAAGCATACAATTCTGGTGAAGTTCCCAAAGATTGTCTGTACGCTCCGTTGTCCGCCGGGCGCTATTAAGCGATGTAAATAAGGCATCCTGTAAAACATCCAACGGCGACGCTTTGCTGATGACCCCATCCAGCGGCAGCGGGGATAATGCGCTGATTAAGCGGGCTTCAGCATCATCATCGGCAATCACCAGACGCCGCATATGGGGACAATTTATCGCCAGTTCCGTCAGGCTGGATAATCCTGTCCGGCGTTCAGTTCTTAACGCAGAAAGAGAAAAAATAACGGCAGAAAACGGCGTCTTTAGCGCAGCCTTATAAAACGCGGATGGTTTTGAAAAAATATGAAGCGTATGTCGGCAATCCGGCATTGCATCAAATAGCCCTTTAATACCAATGGTGCTCATCACGCATTTTTCTACGAGCGCAACATTTCTCTTGCTGATTCTGTTTTCCATTCCATGGTTTCTCCATATACCGAAGGTAGGTTCAATTCTCTGGCTCCCTGAGAACTGTTTATCCATGCATACATCTCTGCATTACTGTGTATTGATAAGCGTCGCATGGCGCTATTTTTTTGGGCGCTAATTGTTTTATTACTTTTTTTAAGTAACGCCGCAATTTGGTTAATGCCCCACCCTTTTCCTAAAAGGCGTAATACTTTTCGTTCAGACAGCGTAAGGACAATCGGCCTGTCGTGGGCCTGCTGAATTTCAGACGGTACCTGAGGCGATAATAACGTTTTACTTATTCTTTCTGAGCGAGCGTTTCCCGCATGGATAACGCTAATAAGATTCTCGATTGGCTCTTCGTCTGAAAGCAAGGTGCTGACGGGGCCCATCAGGAGATCAACCGCATGTGGATAGCAGGATTTAGGAACCAGAAATACCCAATGTATGTCGCGATATTGCGAGATTAAGCTATAAAAATATTCGCAGATAGCGCGGGGAGAGGCATTGTTAACTGCTAAATCAGCAATAACTAAATTACTTCGGCGTAGCTGTAGCAGCGTTAGCTCTTCTATCGTACGACAATACGCCAGTTTATAATCGGGGAAATTACCTGTTATAGCCCCTTTAAGGCCTTCCTGTATAAGAGGGGTTTTACTGATAATAAGTCCATTTTTGCAGCATCCTGGCAGCATAATTCCTCCGCACCCACGCCGCCCCCTTTCATTGCCCCATTAATAAAAACACTATTAACAATGATCGCAAAGAAATATAGGCCGAGTGGATTAATTATCCTTGTTTTATTTTTAAATATCTAACATTGATTGCGCTACAATCCACATAGCACAAAAACATGAAATCACTATCGCATAGTTACTCATAAAACCAGAAGCAAGACAATTAAATTAACTAAATTTGCACATTAGCAATTCTAACGAAAACGCATCATATTAATAAATTTAAAATATGAGTTCGCCCTTCATTCATATTGCTGAGTCCTAAAACAAAAGCCCAACAATACTGTCCACCATCCATAAAACCCATGTAATATCTACGAATTACACTAAGTCATGCCTATTTTTACGCCCGCTGCTCACGCCATTGTGGTTAAACCATTAATGCATATCGTTGATAAAATTCACCACATCATTGATTCAAAAATGAGCGGCCAGGCTGGCATAATGCCTCTATTCTGGAAACGGACATACGAGAACCGTCGCCCATAAGGATATCCTGCCTGTGACGAAGCGCACGTCTCAGGAAGCTTATGCGTTGCGTCTGGCGGTTGACGTTTTTATCAACAAGAAATTGATCTTAACCAACGCCATCATGCCTGCGCTTCGTGTTAAAAAGAAAGCCTCTGTCATAGTGGCGGCGCATAGAATGTCTTTTCGGACAGGACGAGTCATGCAAGAAGAGCAATCAATTCAACGAGCAGTAACACGGTTATGTATTCAATGCGGGCTGCTTTTATTGCAGCACGGGGCGGAAAGCGCACTGGTTGATGAGCTTTCCACCCGCCTCGGTTTGGCGCTCGGTATGGATAGCGTCGAAAGCGCGATCTCCTCTAACGCCATTGTCCTGACGACCATTAAAGACGGACAATGTCTGACATCGACACGTAAAAACCAGGATCGCGGCATTAATATGCACGTCGTCACGGAGGTTCAGCATATCGTTATCCTCGCGGAACATCGTCTGCTGGATTACAAAGGCGTGGAAAAACGCTTTAGCCAGCTCCGCCCGCTGCGTTATCCGCGCTGGCTGGTGGCGTTTATGGTCGGTCTTTCCTGCTCCTGCTTTTGTAAGCTGAATAATGGCGGCTGGGATGGCGCGGTTATCACCTTTTTCGCCAGTATGATAGCCATGTATATCCGCCAGATGCTGGCGCAGCGGCATTTACATCCGCAGATCAATTTTTGCATTACCGCCTTTGTCGCTACCACGATTTCCGGGCTGATGCTCACCCTTCCCGCCTTTAGCCAGACGCCCACTATCGCCATGGCGGCGAGCGTACTGCTACTGGTGCCGGGCTTTCCGCTGATTAATTCCGTCGCAGATATGTTTAAAGGACATATTAATACCGGGCTGGCGCGCTGGGCTATCGCCAGCCTGTTGACACTGGCCACCTGTGTGGGCGTAGTGATGTCAATGACAATATGGGGGCTACGAGGATGGGTATAATCGACTTTTTACTGGCGCTAATGCAGGACATGATCTTGTCTGCGATCCCCGCCGTCGGGTTTGCGATGGTCTTTAATGTTCCCCACCGGGCGCTTCCGTGGTGCGCGCTACTGGGGGCGCTGGGTCATGGCTCGCGTATGCTAATGATGAGCGCTGGCTTTAATATCGAATGGTCGACGTTTATGGCTTCGCTGCTGGTCGGCAGTATTGGTATTCAGTGGTCACGCTGGTATCTCGCTCACCCTAAAGTGTTTACCGTCGCGGCCGTGATCCCGATGTTTCCGGGGATTTCCGCCTATACCGCGATGATTTCCGCAGTAAAAATTAGCCATCTGGGCTATAGCGAACCGATGATGATTACGCTGCTGACCAATTTTCTGAAAGCCTCTTCCATTGTTGGCGCGCTCTCAATTGGCCTCTCTGTACCGGGATTATGGCTGTACCGCAAACGCCCCCGCGTGTGAATGGTGGAACGCCTCCTGCTGTTCTTACAGGTCTGTGTGGTACTATAAAAACAGTCGCCCTTCTCGGTTGTTGTTCCATATTGAGAAACATTATGTCTTCCAGAATTTTAACGTCGGACGTCATCGGTATTGACGCCCTTTTACACGATCATCATGCTGTGCTGGCGAAGTCAACGGGCGGCGCAGTGGCGGTATTCGCTAATAATGCGCCTGCATTTTATGCCGTGACGCCTGCACGCATGGCTGAACTGCTGGCGCTTGAAGAAAAGTTATCACGTCCGGGAAGCGATGTGGCGTTAGACGCGCAATTTTACGAAGAACCCGAAGCCGCCCCCGTTGCGATTCCCTGCGGAAAATTCGCCATGTATCCCGCCTGGCAACCGGATGCGGATTTTCAGCGTCAGGCTGCCCTTTGGGGCGTGGCGCTTCGGGAGCCGGTCACCGCAGAAGAGCTGGCGGCGTTTATCGCCTACTGGCAGGCGGAAGGTAAGGTTTTTCACCATATCCAGTGGCAGCAAAAGCTGGCGCGCAGCGTGCAAATCAGCCGTTCCAGCAATGGCGGAATGCCGCAGCGCGACATCAATAGCGTCAGCGAACCTGACAATCATATTCCACCAGGTTTTAGGGGGTAACGATGAAAAATGTTGGCGACCTGATGCAGCGTCTACAAAAAATGATGCCTGCGCATATTACGCCGGCGTTTAAAACGGGCGAAGAATTGCTGGCGTGGCAGAAAGAGCAAGGCGAGATCCGGGCGGCGGCGCTGGCGCGGGAAAACCGGGCGATGAAAATGCAGCGCACCTTTAACCGTTCCGGCATTCGACCGCTGCATCAGAACTGTTCGTTTGATAACTATCGGGTTGAGTGCGACGGACAAATGAACGCGTTAAGCAAAGCCCGACAGTACGTTGATGAGTTTGACGGCAATATCGCCAGCTTTGTCTTTTCCGGCAAGCCGGGAACCGGTAAAAACCATCTCGCCGCGGCTATTTGTAACGAGCTGCTGCTGCGCGGAAAGTCGGTACTGATTATCACCGTAGCGGATATTATGTCAGCGATGAAAGACACGTTCAGCAATCGGGAAACCAGCGAAGAGCAGTTGCTTAACGATCTGAGTAACGTTGATCTGCTGGTGATCGACGAGATCGGCGTGCAGACCGAATCCCGCTATGAAAAAGTGATCATCAATCAAATTGTCGATCGTCGTTCCTCGTCAAAACGTCCCACCGGCATGTTGACGAACAGCAATATGGAAGAGATGACGAAAATGCTTGGCGAACGCGTCATGGACCGTATGCGTCTCGGCAACAGTTTATGGGTTAATTTTACCTGGGACAGTTACCGCAGCCGGGTGACAGGTAAAGAGTATTAAATTGCAACGTGCGCCAGGGCGATACAACGCCTGGCTGGCATAACACAGGTGATTACCATGAATACAGCGAAACATGTTCTGTGCTGCGCGGCGATCGCCAGCGTACTGATTTCCACCAGCGGTATTGCCGCCAGTCAGTTAAGCGCTCAGGGCGCGAACGCACAGCAGGGCGGGATGTCGCTTTCTGCGCTAACCGGTCTGCTCAGCAGAGGTGCCCAGTCACTCAGCGCCGATAATATGAATAATGCCGCCGGTATTTTGCAGTACTGCGCCAAACAGAAACTGGCGTCCGCTACCAACGTGGAAAACGTTAAAAATCAGATTCTGAACAAGTTGGGGTTGGATACCACACAGCAGGAGCAGGACACTAACTACCTGAACGGCCTGCAAGGGTTGCTCAAGACGAAGGACGGCCAGCAGTTGAACCTCAATAATATCGGCAGTACGCCGCTGGCGGAAAAGGTGAAAACCAAAGCTTGCGATCTGGTGTTGCAGCAAGGGCTGAATTTCCTCTCCTGACTGCGTTTTTCTGACCGTGCGCCACGCCGGGACGCCCTGTTAAAAGCCGTGTTTTGGCCTTTTACCCGCCAACACGGCATTAACCCGATTTTTCTCTTCGTCTTTTCCTGTTATTAACCGCTATGGCAGGAAGTGATGCCGATCAAAAAACCAACTTTCTAAACTCATTCTAAATAACAGCGCCGTGTAAAGTTATTAGAATTGCAGCAATGTGACATCGCTATTACATTGTTAGAAATTTTTTCCTGCCAGCGATAAGCCTGGTTTATTGAGGATCGTCAGTTGTCCGAGTTGCTCTCTGTCGCTCTGTTTCTCGCCTCTGTGCTGATATATGCCTGGAAGGCGGGCCGTAACACCTGGTGGTTTGCCGCCACTCTCACGGTGCTGGGACTTTTTGTCATTCTGAATATTACCCTGTATGCCAGCGACTATTTTACCGGCGACGGGATCAACGACGCAGTGCTTTATACGCTCACGAATAGTCTGACGGGAGCGGGAGTCGGCAAATATATTCTGCCGGGAATCGGCATTGCCCTGGCGTTAGTGGCGGTATTCGGCGCGCTGGGATGGGTACTACGCCGCCGCCGTCACCATCCTCATCATGTCGGTTACAGCCTGCTGGCGTTACTGCTGGCGTTGGGTTCGGTCGACGCCAGCCCGGCGTTTCGCCAGATTACCGAACTGGTAAAATCACAAATGCGCGATGGCGATCCGGATTTTGCCGTTTATTATAAAGAACCAGCAAAAACCATTCCTAATCCGAAGCTCAATCTGGTCTATATCTACGGCGAGAGCCTGGAACGGACCTATTTTGATAATGACGCGTTCCCCAATCTCACGCCAGAGTTGGGCGCGCTGAAAAATGAGGGGCTGGATTTCAGCCATACCATGCAACTGCCGGGAACGGATTACACCATCGCCGGGATGGTGGCTTCCCAGTGTGGTATTCCGCTGTTTGCGCCGTTTGAGGGCAATGCGTCCGCGTCGGTTTCCAGCTTCTTCCCGCAAAATATTTGCCTCGGCGATATTCTGAAAAACTCCGGCTACCAGAACTATTTCGTGCAGGGCGCTAACCTGCGTTTTGCCGGGAAAGACGTGTTCCTGAAATCACACGGATTTGATCATCTGTACGGCGCTGAAGAGCTAAAAACGGTGGTGGCGGACCCATCTTATCGTAACGACTGGGGCTTCTACGACGATACGGTGCTTGATGAGGCATGGAAGAAATTTGAAGCGCTTTCCCGCTCAGGCCAGCGTTTTTCGCTGTTTACGCTGACGGTGGATACCCATCACCCGGACGGTTTTATCTCACGCACCTGCAACCGCAAACGCTACGATTACGACGGCAAGCCCAACCAGTCCTTTAGCGCCGTAAGTTGCAGCCAGGAAAACATCGCCGAGTTTATCAACAAAATCAAAGCGTCACCATGGTTTAAAGATACCGTTATCGTCGTCTCTTCCGACCATCTGGCGATGAATAATACGGCCTGGAAATACCTGAATAAGCAAGATCGCAACAATCTGTTTTTTATTCTGCGCGGCGATAAACCGCAGCAGGAGACGCTGGCGGTCAAACGCAACACGATGGACAACGGCGCAACGGTGCTGGATATTCTCGGCGGCGATAATTTTATCGGTCTGGGACGTAGCAGCCTTTCCGGGCAGTCGCTGTCGGAAGTGTTCCTGAATGTAAAAGAGAAAGTGCTGGCGATGAAGCCGGATATCATTCGCCTGTGGAATTTCCCGAAAGAGATAAAAGATTTTACCGTCGATCGGGACAAAAACATGATCGCGTTTTCCGGCAGCCACTTCCGCCTGCCGTTACTACTGCGCGTATCGGATAAGCGTGTTGAACCGTTACCGGAAAGTGAATACTCCGCTCCGCTACGGTTCCAGTTGGCCGACTTCGCCCCGCGCGATAATTTCGTTTGGATCGATCGCTGCTACAAAATGGCGCAGCTATGGGCGCCGGCGCTGGCGCTCTCCACCGACTGGTGCGTCTCGCAGGGGCAGCTTGGCGGGCAGCAAACCGTACAGCATGTCGATAAAGCGCAGTGGCAGGGTAAGACGGCGTTTAAAGACACGATGATCGATATGGAACGCTACAAAGGCAACGTCGATACCTTAAAGATTGTCGATAACGATATTCGTTATAAAGCCGATAGCTTTATCTTTAATGTGGCGGGCGCGCCGGAGGAGGTGAAGCAGTTTAGCGGCATTTCCCGGCCGGAGTCCTGGGGGCGCTGGTCAAATGCGCAGTTGGGCGATGAGGTTAAAATCGAATATAAAGCGCCGCTGCCGAAAAAGTTTGATCTGGTGATCACCGCCAAAGCCTTCGGCGACAACGCGAATCGGCCGATTCCGGTACGCGTAGGCAACGAAGAGCAGACGCTGGTGCTGGGTCACGATGTGTCCACTATCACGCTGCATTTCAACAACCCGACGGACGCGAATACCTTAGTCATTGCGCCGCCCGCTCCCGTCTCCACCAACGAAGGTAATATTTTGGGCCATTCGCCGCGCAAATTGGGGATTGGCATGGTGGAGATCAAAGTGGTGAATGTTGAGAGTTAAAAGAGAATGTCATATATGCCGGGTGGCGGCTGCGCCTTACCCGGCCTACACATCATCTTTATCAATAAACTGGCGCACAGGCCTGATAAGCGAAGCGCCATCAGGCAAAAGTGTGAACATCTCATCCGGCCTACGATCATCTGTAGGCCGACTGTTCACCATACGCCCTTAAAACGTTTCCCAATTATCGCTGCCGTCGGCCACAGCGGCCTTTGGTGACGACACGGCTGCCGGGGTTTTTACCGCTGCCACATCACGCGCACGCTGCTGTTGCTGTTGAATACGGAACACCGCGACGGCCTGGGTCAGACGGCTGGCTTGCTCTTCCAGCGCCGCAGCCGCGGCGGCGGACTCTTCCACCAGCGAGGCGTTCTGCTGCGTTACGCGATCCATCTCCGCTACCGCCAGGCCCACCTGGTCGATACCACGGCTTTGCTCGTCAGACGCCGAGGCAATCTCGCCCATGATATCGGTCACGCGGGTCACTGCATTGACGATCTCATCCATGGTTTCACCGGCGCTTTCGACCAGCGTCGAACCCACATCAACACGGCTCACGGAATCCTCAATCAGACTCTTGATCTCCCGTGCCGCCTGCGCGCTACGCTGGGCCAGATTACGGACTTCACCGGCCACCACCGCGAACCCGCGTCCCTGCTCGCCTGCGCGCGCCGCTTCTACCGCCGCATTCAGCGCCAGGATATTGGTCTGGAAAGCAATGCCGTCGATTACGCTGATAATATCGGCGATTTTCTGCGAACTGGAGGCGATATCGCGCATTGTTTGTACGACGTTATCCACTACTTTGCCGCCTTTTTGCGCTGTTTCAGAGGCGCTCAATGCCAGGTGGCTGGCCTGACGGGCGTTTTCGGCGTTCTGTTTCACGGTGGCGGTCAGTTGTTCCATACTGGCGGCGGTCTCTTCCAGAGACGCTGCCTGCTGCTCAGTACGGGAAGAGAGATCGTTGTTACCCATCGCAATCTCGCTGGCACCGCTATAGATTGCATTCGCGCCGTTACGTACATCGCCAACGGTACGCATCAGTTCACTTTGCATATGACGCAGGTTTTCAGCCAACTGCCCCATTTCGTTGGAGCCTTCCACGTCGATACGCTTCACCAGATCGCCGCTGGCGATATGACGAATGCTTTCAATCAGACGATTCATCGGGGCGATAAGCGACAGTTTGATGCCGAACCAGACGGCGATAATGACCACCAGAACGGCAATCAGCACACTGACCAGTACCCACATCGCCTGGTTGTAGGAACTGTTGTTATCCTCAACAGCAATATCGTACAGACGATCGTTTTGCTGCATATAGGCCATGTACTGCTTCTCAAAAGCGTCCTGATAGCTTTGAGTCGGTTGATCAAAAAACTCGTTAATCTTACCCGCGCCAAGAAGCTGAATAAGCTCCGCCAACGCGCCGTGGTAGATATCATAGGTTCGTTTGATCTCAAGGAAAGCCGCTTCACTCTGACGTGGATCGCGCGGTAACGCCTCATACTGCGCCCAGTTTTTTTCGGTCAGCTTCAGCGTATTGGTCGCCCCCTGCATCAGTTCAGCGACAGTTGCGCCGCTGCCAATATTGCTCTGGTCCATCATCCAGCGGATACCCGCGCGATTCAGGGTATTACGCGTTTGCAACAGCTCCACCCAGGTTGCATTCAGGGCAGACTGCTGCTGACGAATGGTTTGCAATACGGTGAAGTTTTCTTTGTCATTCTTCAGCGAGTTGAAGAACAGCCCGCCGGATGTCAGTTGTAAAAGGCCAAATAGCGCCAATACCAGCAGTAAGCTGGTAACAATTTTAATTCGCTTTAACATGTTTTCTCTTTCCGCTAGACAGATACAGAATTTTCGGCCTGGAAAGGGAAAACTTTATGGGATGCGCGCCATTAATATCACGATTAGCTCAGTTAAGTCGTTATGACGCCCCGCGCAACAAGGATCGTCCCATTTTATATCGTGATCTCAATCACATAAAATAGCCCACGCCCTCCTCTGCGAAACCGCTTACCGGTACGTCCGACCGCTTAAACCGCCATACAACCACTCACTGATTTACCTAACTTTACGCGCGCGATGATCTGGCAAGATCCTCTCAGCATAGCAGTCAATCTACCTCCTCAAACACGAACTCAATATCCACCCAGCTTCGGCTGATAATTAAACTTACAACCAGGTTTTACTATGGATACGAAAAAGATATTCAAGCACATACCCTGGGTGATTCTCGGAATCATCGGTGCTTTCTGCCTCTCGGTTGTTGCCCTACGTCGGGGTGAACACGTGAGCGCCCTGTGGATCGTGGTCGCTTCCGTTTCCGTCTATCTGGTGGCTTACCGCTACTACAGCCTGTACATCGCCCAGAAGGTCATGAAACTCGACCCGACGCGCGCGACGCCGGCGGTTATCAATAACGACGGCCTGAACTACGTGCCGACTAACCGCTACGTGCTGTTTGGTCACCACTTCGCCGCCATCGCCGGCGCAGGTCCGCTGGTCGGGCCGGTATTGGCCGCGCAGATGGGCTATCTGCCGGGGACACTGTGGTTACTGGCGGGCGTAGTGCTCGCGGGCGCAGTGCAGGACTTTATGGTGCTGTTCATCTCTTCCCGCCGTAACGGCGCCTCTCTTGGCGAGATGATCAAAGAAGAGATGGGTACCGTTCCAGGCACCATCGCGCTGTTCGGCTGCTTCTTAATTATGATCATCATCCTCGCGGTGCTGGCATTAATTGTGGTTAAAGCGCTGGCCGAAAGCCCGTGGGGTGTCTTCACCGTCTGCTCCACGGTGCCGATTGCGCTGTTTATGGGCATCTACATGCGCTTCCTGCGTCCGGGACGCGTAGGCGAAGTCTCCGTTATTGGTATCGTGCTGCTGGTGGCGTCTATTTACTTCGGCGGCGTGATTGCCCACGACCCTTACTGGGGCCCGGCGCTGACCTTTAAAGACACCACCATTACCTTCGCGCTGATCGGCTACGCCTTTGTTTCCGCGCTGCTGCCGGTATGGCTGATCCTCGCCCCGCGCGACTATCTCGCTACCTTCCTGAAAATCGGCGTGATCGTCGGTCTGGCGCTGGGGATTGTGATCCTCAACCCGGAACTGAAAATGCCGGCATTGACGCAGTATGTCGACGGAACCGGCCCGCTGTGGAAAGGCGCCCTGTTCCCGTTCCTGTTCATCACCATCGCCTGTGGCGCCGTCTCTGGCTTCCACGCGCTCATCTCTTCCGGCACCACGCCGAAACTGCTGGCCTGTGAGACCGATGCGCGTTTTATCGGCTACGGCGCGATGCTGATGGAGTCCTTTGTTGCGGTGATGGCGCTGGTGGCGGCCTCGATTATTGAACCGGGTCTCTACTTCGCGATGAACACCCCGCCGGCAGGTCTGGGCATTACCATGCCAAACCTGCACGAGATGGGCAGCGAGAACGCGCCGCTGATTATGGCGCAGTTGAAAGACGTTACCGCACATGCAGCGGCGACCGTCAGCTCCTGGGGCTTTGTGATTTCCCCGGAACAAATCCTGCAAACGGCGAAAGATATCGGTGAACCGTCAGTATTGAACCGCGCAGGCGGCGCGCCAACGCTGGCAGTAGGTATCGCGCATGTGTTCCACAAAGTCCTGCCGATGGCGGATATGGGCTTCTGGTATCACTTCGGTATTCTGTTCGAAGCGCTGTTTATCCTGACCGCGCTGGATGCGGGTACCCGTTCCGGCCGCTTTATGTTGCAGGATTTGCTGGGTAACTTCGTCCCGTTCCTGAAAAAAACCGATTCTCTGGTCGCGGGTATCATCGGTACCGCAGGCTGCGTCGGTTTGTGGGGCTATCTGCTGTATCAGGGCGTGGTCGACCCGCTGGGCGGCGTGAAGAGCCTGTGGCCGCTGTTCGGTATCTCTAACCAGATGCTGGCCGCCGTGGCGCTGGTGTTGAGCACCGTGGTACTGATCAAAATGCAGCGCACCAAGTACATCTGGGTGACGGTAATCCCGGCGGTATGGCTGCTGATCTGCACCACCTGGGCACTGGGCCTGAAACTGTTCAGCGCCAACCCACAGATGGAAGGTTTCTTCTACATGGCAAACCTGTATAAAGAGAAGATTGCCAACGGCACCAACCTGACCGCGCAGCAGATTGCCAATATGAACCATATCGTGGTGAATAACTACACTAACGCTGGTTTGAGTATTCTGTTCCTGGTGGTGGTGTACAGTATTATCTTCTACGGTTTCATCACCTGGATGAAGGTACGCAACAGCGATAAACGTACCGACAAAGAAACCCCGTATGTGCCCGTGCCGGAAGGCGGCGTGAAGATCTCTTCACACCACTAAAACTGATGCCGGGTAGCGCACAGCGATCCCGGCTAGTGTAGGCCGGATAAGGCGCAAGCCGCCATCCGGCTTTATTCATTAACAGGACGGCAGAATGTTTGATACTTTAGGTCAGGCAAAAAAATATCTCGGCCAGGCGGCAAAAATGTTGATTGGTATTCCGGACTACGACAACTATGTCGAGCACATGAAAACCAACCATCCCGACAAGCCGTACATGACCTATGAAGAGTTCTTCCGCGAACGTCAACAAGCACGTTACGGCGGCGATGGCAAAGGCGGTATGCGCTGTTGTTAATGGAGAGACTATGACCCCGATTGCAGTTACCCTACTTACCGGTTTTCTTGGTGCCGGCAAAACCACCCTACTACGCCATATCCTCAACGAACAACATGGTTTTAAAATCGCCGTTATCGAAAACGAATTTGGCGAAGTCTCCGTTGACGATCAACTGATTGGCGATCGCGCTACACAGATCAAAACCCTGACCAACGGCTGCATCTGCTGTACCCGCTCCAACGAGCTGGAAGATGCGCTATTAGACCTGCTCGACAGCCGCGACCGCGGCGATATTGCTTTCGACCGTCTGGTGATTGAATGCACCGGCATGGCTGACCCCGGCCCGATTATTCAGACCTTTTTCTCCCATGACGTATTATGCGAACGCTACCTGTTAGACGGCGTGATTGCGCTGGTCGACGCGGTGCACGCTAACGAGCAGATGAACCAGTTCACCATCGCCCAGTCGCAGATAGGCTACGCCGACCGTATCCTGCTGACCAAAACCGACGTGGCAGGCGACAGCGAGAAACTGCGCGAGCGGCTGGCGCGTATCAACGCCCGCGCCCCGGTTTACACCGTGGTACACGGCGATATTGACCTGAGTCAGTTGTTTAATACCAGCGGCTTTATGCTGGAAGAGAACGTGCTGGCAAGCCAACCGCGTTTCCACTTTATTGCCGATAAACAGAACGATGTGTCGTCAATTGTGGTGGAACTGGATTACCCGGTGGATATCAGCGAGGTTTCGCGGGTGATGGAAAACCTGCTGCTGGAATCAGCGGATAAACTGCTGCGTTACAAAGGGATGCTGTGGATCGACGGCGAACCCAACCGCCTGCTGTTCCAGGGCGTGCAGCGTCTCTACAGCGCCGACTGGGACAGACCGTGGGGCGACGAAACGCCGCACAGCACGCTGGTGTTTATCGGGATCCAGTTGCCGGAAGACGAGATCAGAGCGGCGTTTGCGGGGTTAAGGAAGTAAACGGGCGCAGAAAAGCCGGGACCGCACAGGAGATTGTATGCCCCTTATCCGAGATATTCACCAACGCTTCTGGCGTCTGCCACAACTGCCGTGGCTGGAGCTACGTACCACCAGTGAAAGCCGTCAGGCCTATAAGCGCCACAGCCACCCGCAACTGTCGCTGGGCGCAATCATCGCCGGAGAAACCCGCTGCATCAGTAACGGGCAAGAGTATCTGTTACGCCCCGGCGAGCTGATCCTGATCCCCCCGCAATCTCCACACAGTTGTAACCCGCTCCACGAGCGACCACGCAGCTATCATATGCTGTATCTCGATGCGGACTGGTGCCTGACGCAACTTCCCCATTTGCCGGCGGATAGCCGCCTGCATACCACGCAGCCACAGTTGCAGGACCCGCAGCTTTTCCAGCTTTATCAGCAAATTGTGACGTCTATTACTCAGCAGCAAACCGCCGGACTTCCGGCGCTTATTATCCACCTGTTGCGCGCCCTGCCGCTACAAAGTGCCGACGCCGAACCGCCATGTGCCATCAGCCGCCAGTTGGTTGCCCGCTTAGTCAGCAACCTTCAGGAACCGCCGACGCTGGACACACTAGCGCAGGAGTTTGCGCTCCGTAAGGAGACTCTGATTCGCACTTTTAAGCAGGATACAGGCCTGACTCCTGTCAGCTTTACCAATATGGCCCGCATTGAATATGCCCGGCACCGATTGCGCGCCGGGGACGATATTGCCGATGTTGCCTATCAGACCGGTTTCGCCGATCAAAGTCATTTCCACAAAACCTTCGTCAGCTACACGGCGGCAACGCCGCGTCAGTACGCGCAGAACAGATCAATATCCGACAATAAATAGCGCATCCGCAGGTATAGGCTGGCCTCAGTATCATCACTGAGGTTATTATGGAACAGGTTACAACGTTATTTCCCCCGGCGTTTCCCGCACTGGCGCTGGCGCATTTTATGGCGCTGCTCAGCCCGGGCCCGGACTTCTTTTTGCTGGTCGGTTACGCCGTACGCTATCGGCTGCGCGGCAGCGTCGGACTGTGCCTCGGCATTGCGGCGGGAAATGGGCTCTATATTCTGCTGGTGGTGATTGGGTCAGGGCTACTACGTCAGACGCCGCTGCTCTTTACCATCATCGAACTATTGGGTGCCGCCTACCTGCTATGGGTGGGCCGTCAACTGTTGAAAAGCCGCGCCGGGCCGCTGGAGTGGCGGTACGCCGCATCGGCATGTCCGTCACTGGCAAAACAACTATTACTGGGGCTAGGTTCATCGCTGTTGAATCCGAAAAATGCTCTGTTTTATCTGGCGCTAATGACAGCCCTGCTGGGCCCAAACGTGACCGTTACACAGCAGGCCATATGTGGAATCTGGATGACCAGCGTAGTGTTACTCTGGGATCTGCTGCTGATAACGCTTATCGCCCTGCCGCAAATTCAACGTCGCTTGGGTAATCTTGTCTGGAAAATTGAACGCGCCGCCGGCGGCATTCTGATCGCCTTTGGCTGCTGGATTGTGTGGCAGTTCATTACCAGTTAAATCGATGAGGGGCAGCTTTATACGGTGGTCAACGTTGCCCGGGCAGATGAACAGGGTCTGCATCATTCGAACCCTTTCCTTCTTATAATGCTGACGCCGCCATAAATTAACCTGCCCCAGAAACCAATAAAGCGACTAAATAGCCGCTTTATTCTCATCACCAAATATAATATCACCTCTCATCCAGCGGCTTATTTTCATTGGTTTTCAGCTGGACTTTTCTTCTGTAAGACGCGCAAATTGCTGTAACAGCGTCGGATGGCGCTAACGCTTATCCGACCTACGGCCCGCTGCCCGGTAACTACCTGCTGTCGGGCTTATAACATATCTCACCTCCAAAAGCCCGATTTCCGCTTTTATCTCTTTTATCTCTTTTCACATAACGTATGATAGTGCGCAGAAAATTCAGGAGGGATCCATGAGCGATATCCAGCTTTTCCGCCTCGGTGGCGGGAAAGTACAAGAACTGCCGGGCAAAGCCGCAGCCATTGAAAAAGATCTGCAAATGCTGATCGAATCCCATATGGAAACATTCCTTGGCGTCCGCTTTCTCGGCACCGAATACCGCACGGGTAAAACCCATCGTGGGCGAATTGATTCCCTCGGCCTCGATGAAAATAACTGCCCGGTGATTATTGAATATAAGCGCCACAGCAATGAAAACGTCATTAACCAGGGGCTCTTTTATCTCGACTGGCTGCTCGATCATAAAGCGGAATTTCAGTTGCTGGTGATGGAGAAAATAAATAAAACCGCGGCCAAAGCCATTGACTGGTCCGGCACACGGTTAATCTGTATTGCCGCCGATTTTAATAAATACGACGAACATGCCGTTCAGCAAATCAACCGCAATATCAACCTGATTCGCTATAAGCTTTTTGCCGACGACCTGTTAATGCTGGAACTGGTTAACGCCGTGGTCGAAAATAGCCCTCAGTACATCATCGCGAACGGTTCCGTCAGCAGCGGTAAACGCCATACCCGCACGCAGCGCGAACAGCTCTCTTCGGCCTCTCCCGCGCTGCTTTCATTATATGAACAGCTAAAAAGCTATGTGCTGTCACTCAGTGATGAGGTTCAGTTTAAAGAGCTTAAGCTCTATGACGCCTTCCATCTCATTCGTAACTTTCTGTGCGTGGCTGTTTATCCCGTGACCGACCCACACCTACGCCTGTGGCTGAAAATCAATCCACAGCATATCCAGCTTGAAGAAGGATTTAGCCGGGACGTCACGCATATTGGCCACTGGGGAACCGGCGACGTCGAATTGATTGTGCGTAACGAACACGACCTGGATAAAGCCAAACTGCTGATCGAGAAAGCCTGGCAGGAAAATTAGCGTTCCAGGATACCCGCCTACTGGAGAGGTTAAGATAAGATTATCCAGCCTTTCCAGTTTTACTGGCTCTTATCTGTTATTCCACATCCTTCCTTTCCAACCCGATATCCCTTAACTGCTCGTCACTCATTCGTCGCAGCGCCTGACAGGCCCGCTTACGCAGCCACCACCTTTTTAGCGCCCGTCTGAGCTGCACAAAGCCAATGAATGGTTGTCTGGGGCGGTTCTCGTAAAATTCCATACCGGCCTCCGCATAGAACAGAAAATGCGGGCATCATGAATGTCTGTACAAACAATACCGGGATAAAAAGCACGGTTAGTGCAACGTGGATAAATAAGGAGGGCAATTGAGGGGGTTTTGTTCGCTTATTTCGTTCTGATTTAAGATCCGCGTCCTTCGCTGCAAAAAGCCAGGCCCCTCCCGATTTCAGAGGGGCAACAGGGATTAGCGGCGCACCACTACCAGCTTCTGGTTCACAAACTCCTTAATCCCCAGATCCGATAGCTCGCGTCCGAAGCCCGAACGCTTAACGCCGCCGAACGGCAGCTCCGCTGCGGTGTCGGTCAGCCAGTTGATATAAACCATCCCGGTTTCAATCCGGGAGGCCATGCGTTTAGCGCGTTCGATATTCTGACTAAACACCGCGCCGCCCAGGCCGTAGTGGGAATCGTTGGCGAGTTTTACCGCCTCATCATCGTCTTTCACCACATACATCTGCGCCACCGGGCCGAAGAACTCTTCAAAGTACGCCGGGTTGTCACGCGTAATATTGGTCAGAATCGTCGGCTCAAAGAAGTTGCCTTTGCTTTCCAGCGGCTTGCCACCAACGTGCAGCGTCGCGCCATTTTTCACCGCTTCCTCGACCTGTCTGGTCAATGTTTCCAGCGCATCTTTCGACGACAGCGGCCCCAGTTCGGTAGAAGCGTCCATCTGATCCCCCACCTTCACCTTCCTGAACGCCTCGGTGAACTGGCTGAGGAATTGATCGGCGATTTTCTCATGCAGGATAAAGCGCTTCGCCGCCGTACATACCTGCCCCGCATTAGTGAGCCGTGCCTGCACGCCAATTTTCACCGCTTTCTCAAGATCGGCATCGTCCAGCACGACGAACACATCGTTCCCGCCCAGTTCCAGCGTCGATTTTTTAATGTGCTTCGCCGCCTGTGCCGCCACGGCGCTCCCCGCTTTTTCAGATCCGGTCAGCGCCGCGCCCTGCACGCGCGGGTCGGCGATGATATTCGCCACCTGATCGGAGGAAATAAACAGGTTGGTCCATGCGCCTTCCGGCGCGCCGGCTTCACGCACCAGATGAGCAAACGTCTCGGCGCAGTGCGGTACGATGCTGGCATGTTTCGCCAGCACCGGGTTACCTGCGGCCAGGTTCGGCGCCAGCACACGCATCAACTGATAGTACGGGAAGTTCCACGGCTCAACAGCCATGATGACGCCAATCGGATGATGTTCTACCCACGCGTCGCCAAACTCGGTTTTATAAGGCACCGGGGCAAGAAACTGCTTCGCGTTATCCGCATAATAGCGAGCGATCTGCGCGCATAGTTTGACTTCGCCACGGCTTTGCTCGATGAGCTTGCCCATCTCCTGGCTGGCGATTTTTGCCAGTTCTTCAACACGGCTGTCGATCAAGTCAGCCAGCTTATGCAGTACCGGCAGACGTTGGTCAATCTCTCCTTTGGACCAATCGGAGTGATAGAGCGCGTCAGCTTTTTGCAGCGCGGCTTCAATATCCGCGTCCGTGTGCGGGGGATACTCTTTAATGAGCTGATTATTGGCAGGATTCACTGTCTGGTAAGCCATATCACATGTCTCCTTGTTATCGTCATTAAGGCAGCCGTAAATGCCGCTCAGAACAATAAGGGTAGTAGAGATGGCTGGCGCTATCGGTAAAGTTCGGTATATTCGTGAGGTTATCAGCGATAATTATAGAGCGCGTTGCCCGGTGGGCACCGGGCCTGCAACATTCAGACTGGAACCGCGTTAGTGACTAACATCCTGAAGCTCTTCAGCCGTAAGGCCGGTGAACCGCTGGACAGTCTCGCGGTCAAGTCCGTCCGCCAGCATCTGTCTGGCGATACGCAATGCGGCAACATGCTGACCTTTTTCCAGCCCTTTTTCTAATCCTTCCTCCAGACCGAGCTGTCTCCCTTGCCGTTCCCCTTTTCTGCGATCCGCTGCGCGGATCCTCTCTATCAGCGTCATCAGTCTCTCCTTAGTGTGCGGGACATGCCCTACCACATCACGAATAAACGTGGTGAAACGAGGCGTATGTCCGTGCTGAATCATAAGATAATTAAACAGCGCTTTAAGCTGCCTGTCATTAGCGCAACCAGTAACTAACAGCGAAGCAATCCGTTCAACCAGTCCCAGCAGGTCCCGCTGGCGGATATGTTTTTGGATGAGCTCCAGCAGCGCAATGCGGCGGTGCTGCATAATGTCATCATCCGATACCACCGTAATATCGACCAGCGGAAAGGCAGCGGCATAGAGTCTTCTTGCCACTTCCGGGTTCGCAAACTCATCCAGCCAGCACAGCGAAAAAGGATACGGGCTATCAACACCGTGATAAAACAGCATCGGCACCACCAGCGGAAGATGCTTATGCCCCGCATCCAGATGCTGTTGCATTGCCGCCATCGCATACCGCATCAGCCGAAACGCCATATGCGCATCCGGCGTGCTCTGATGTTCAATCACGACATAGATATAACCGTCGCCCTCGCGCGTTTTCAGCGACCAAAGCACATCGGAATAATAGGCTCGCAGATTTTTTTCAATAAAACTGCCGGGTTCCAGCTTTAGCGTCCGCAGGTCGCAAAGCTGGCGTAACGACACCGGCAGATGAATCTCCATAAAATCGCGGGCGGTTTCCGGGTGGCGCAAAAAGGTTTTAAACACCGCATCATGCGGTGTTGAGGTCGTCGATTTTTTCATGGCGCTCCGTCATCCCAAACCAGGATGCTGCGACTCTACCTCCTGAAAATTCCTTTCTCATCCGTACCTTTTCAGCATTGCGAGGCGCGACGAAAGATAAATCCTGTTATCTGTAATGCATATGCATTTTCGGAACTGAACACGCAAAATGCCAGTCTGCGCGCCCTGCCTTTATCTTTATTAACCAGACAAACTCTTTTGATTAACATCAAAATTTAATTACACTTAATGTGTATATTTTCCGTGCAACGTAAATTTCCCGAGGTGTGATGTGCTGATTGTTATCTGTAATCGCCACACGTTCTGACGAGATTCAGAACGCGTCTCTTCCTGTCTGTGTTTTCACCGGCAGCGTTTTTGATTACATGAAATTCAGTACATCCGCAGCCGCTGTTTCCATCGCCTGCCTGACGTCACGATGACGGTATTGAGTTTCGCTATCCCATCATGGGGTTCTCCGACATGGAGCGCATTTTTTATGCAACGGATTATTCAGTTTTTCTCCCAACGCGCCACAACGTTATTTTTCCCGATGGCGCTGATTTTGTACGATTTTGCCGCCTATCTGACGACGGATCTGATTCAGCCTGGCATCATTAACGTCGTGCGCGATTTTAATGCTGACGTCAGTCTTGCGCCGGCCTCGGTCAGTCTCTATCTGGCGGGCGGAATGGCGTTGCAATGGCTTCTGGGGCCGCTATCCGACAGGATTGGCCGCCGGCCAGTGCTGATTGCAGGGGCATTAATTTTTACTCTCGCCTGCGCGGCAACGCTGTTGACGACCTCAATGACGCAGTTTCTGGTTGCCCGTTTTGTGCAGGGCACCAGCATTTGCTTTATCGCAACGGTCGGCTACGTCACGGTACAGGAGGCTTTCGGTCAAACCAAAGCCATTAAGCTGATGGCGATTATTACCTCCATTGTGCTGGTCGCTCCGGTTATCGGCCCGCTCTCCGGCGCCGCGCTGATGCACTTCGTTCACTGGAAGGTGCTGTTCGGTATTATTGCGGTGATGGGACTGTTGGCGTTGTGCGGCCTGCTGCTGGCGATGCCAGAAACGGTGCAACGCGGCGCGGTGCCGTTCAGCGCGGTGAGCGTACTGCGCGATTTTCGTAATGTGTTTCGCAACCCGATTTTTCTCACCGGGGCGGCGACGCTGTCGTTGAGCTACATCCCGATGATGAGCTGGGTGGCGGTGTCGCCGGTGATCCTGATCGATGCCGGCGGGATGAGTACTTCGCAATTCGCCTGGGCGCAGGTGCCCGTATTCGGCGCGGTGATCGTGGCCAATATGATCGTTGTGCGCCTGGTGAAAGATCCGACCCGACCGCGTTTTATCTGGCGCGCCGTACCAATTCAGTTAAGCGGGCTGGCGACATTGCTCCTCGGTAATCTTCTTCTGCCGCACGTCTGGCTTTGGTCTGTGCTGGGCACCAGCCTGTACGCGTTCGGCATTGGAATGATTTTCCCGACGCTGTTTCGCTTCACGCTTTTCTCCAACAACTTGCCAAAAGGGACCGTTTCAGCCTCGCTGAACATGGTGATTCTGACGGTGATGGCGGTGTCGGTCGAAGTTGGCCGCTGGCTGTGGTTTCACGGCGGGAGACTGCCATTTCACCTGCTGGCAGCGGTGGCCGGGGTGATTGTGGTCTTCACCCTGGCGACATTATTACAGCGCGTGCGCCAGCATGAGGCGGCAGAACTGGTCGCTGAGAAGTAAACACTCTGCCGGATAGAGGCTTATCCGGCACAGGATAATCTGATGTTTTTTGCACGCTCCTGCCGTCTGGCTCTATCCTTAACCCTATGAATAAAATCGCCGAACTCAAACGCGCCAAACGCCTGGCGCTCTCACTGTTGCTGATAGCCGCCGCGACGTTTGTAACCACGCTTTTCCTGCCGCCCAGTTTTTGGGTGCTGGGCGTAAAAGCTATTGCCGAAGCGGCGATGGTTGGCGCGCTGGCGGATTGGTTTGCCGTGGTGGCGCTGTTTCGCCGCATTCCCATTCCGTTTATTTCACGACATACGGCGATTATTCCCCGTAACAAAGACCGAATCGGCGAAAATCTTGGGCAATTTGTGCAGGAGAAGTTCCTTGATACGCAGTCGCTGATCGCGCTAATCCGCCGCCATGAACCCGCGCTGCTTATCGGAAACTGGTTCAGCCAGCCGGACAACGCCAGCCGGGTCGGGCAGCATCTGCTGCAAATTATGAGCGGCTTTCTGGAACTAACCGATGACGCCCGTATTCAGCGGCTGCTCAAGCGAGCGGTACATAAGGCGATTGATAAAGTGGATCTTTCCGGCACCAGCGCCCTGATGCTGGAAAGCATGACCAAAAACGATCGTCACCAGGTGTTACTCGATACGCTGATCGCCCAGCTTATCGCCCTGTTACAGCGTGACAGCTCCCGAACATTTATCGCCAGACAGATCATACGCTGGCTGGAGACCGAGCATCCGTTAAAAGCGAAGATTCTGCCGACCGAATGGCTGGGAGAACACAGCGCTGAACTGGTCTCCGACGCGGTAAATTCTCTGCTGGATGATATCAGTCACGACCGCGCGCATCAGATTCGTCATGCCTTCGATCGCGCGACGTATAAGCTGATCGATAAACTTAAACATGATCCGGAAATGGCTGCCCGGGCAGAAAACATTAAAAGTTACCTGAAGGAAGATGAGGCATTTAACCGTTATCTCGGCGAGATCTGGGCGGATCTGCGCCAGTGGTTAAAAACAGATATCAACGCCGAAGACTCAAAGGTGAAGCAGCGCATCGCTCATGCCGGACAATGGTTTGGCGAGACGCTGATCGCCGACGACGCATTACGCGCTTCGCTTAACGGTCATCTGGAACAGGCCGCGCACCGCGTCGCGCCGGAATTCGCCGCCTTCCTGACGCGCCACATCAGCGATACCGTAAAAGGCTGGGATGCGCGCGATATGTCGCAGCAGATTGAGCTTAATATCGGTAAAGATTTGCAGTTTATCCGCGTGAACGGCACGCTGGTCGGCGGCGCTATTGGTCTGGTGTTATATTTACTGTCGCAAATACCGGCACTGCTCAGTATCTAAGAAGGGGAAGGCGCAATTCTCGTTCAGATTAACTGCCAAACCCCGCACGTGGGAGGCATTAATTTAATGCCATTTCCCACCGATGCCCCTCTTCTCAATCCGTTATTCGCCTGCGCTTCACTTTCTTTTCTTGCAAATTTGAAACATTAATTTTACTTTTTATTATCATTTACAACAACAATCCGGCATTCCTGCCTTACTTTAGCAAAGAGAAAAACCATGGTTCATGCTCAGAGCGCTTCACCTCGCCATCCCATTTTTACGGCGCTTTTCGGTATGATGGTATTGACGCTGGGGATGGGAGTTGGCCGCTTTCTGTATACGCCCATGCTGCCGGTAATGCTGGCGGAAAAGCAGCTAACGTTTAACCAACTCTCCTGGATTGCCAGCGCCAATTATGCAGGGTACCTGGCGGGAAGCTTACTGTTTTCCTTTGGCCTTTTTCATCTCCCCTCTCGTCTACACCCCATGCTGCTGGCTTCGGCGGTCGCCACCGGTATTCTTATTCTGTCTATGGCGATATTTACTCAGCCCGCGGTCGTCATGTTGGTGCGCTTCCTGGCAGGCGTCGCGAGTGCGGGAATGATGATTTTTGGATCAATGATTGTGTTGCATCATACCCGCCATCCGTTTGTGATCGCCGCGCTCTTTTCCGGCGTCGGGGCCGGGATTGCACTGGGCAACGAATATGTCATTGGCGGTTTACATTATGCGCTTTCGGCCCATTCGCTATGGCTGGGGGCCGGAGCGCTCGCCGGTATATTGCTATTAATCGTGGCAATGTTGATTCCCCCCCGCGCTCATGCGCTGCCGCCTGCGCCCTTAGCAAGAATCGAAAATCAGCCTATGCCCTGGTGGCAACTGGCGCTGTTGTACGGTTTCGCCGGATTCGGCTACATCATTGTCGCTACCTATTTGCCGCTGATGGCGAAAAGCGCGGGCTCTCCGCTACTCACGGCGCACCTTTGGTCGTTGGTCGGCCTGGCGATCATTCCCGGCTGCTTCGGCTGGCTGTGGGCGGCAAAACATTGGGGTGTCCTGCCATGCCTGACCGCGAACCTGTTGATCCAGAGCGCCTGCGTGCTGCTGTCTCTCGCCAGCGACTCGTTGTTGCTGTTAATACTGAGCAGTATTGGTTTTGGCGCCACGTTTATGGGCACAACCTCGCTGGTGATGCCGCTAGCCCGACAACTCAGCGCGCCGGGCAATATTAATTTGTTAGGCCTAGTGACGCTAACGTATGGTATTGGGCAAATTCTCGGTCCGCTCGCCGCCAGTCTGTCAGGCAATGGCGCGTCGGCAATTATCAACGCCACGCTTTGCGGTGCCGCGGCGCTCTTTTTTGCCGCGCTGATCAGCGCCGCGCAGCAGATAAAACAAAAACGGTTTGTGATACGTGAATAAGCGGTAGAGTAAACCCGCGCTCTCCGCACCGGGTTGTATCTTTAATGCTATTCGCGGCGCAATGCGGATCTGTTTTTAATAGCACATCCTCAACACGTTATTTCAAGGTAAAGATGCCACTAAAAACTATACTTATTCTATGGTTATTAGTGCTATCAATCTGCCTATTATTTTATATACCCTTCCTACTTCAAGTGGCTTCTGTGTTGGCTACGGATTACCCGGCCCATCCATGGGCCTCGCCCTGACGGGCCGTTGCTCACCCCAGTTACATAGTTATCTATGCTCCTGGGGACTCACTCCCTTGCCGCCTTTAAGCAACTCGAATTATTTTGGCTATATATTCCATTATGATGATTATCGCTTCCTCTCAAATCATCACAATTATAAATAAATCACATCATGAAATTAATTCGATTATTCGTTTTTTATTACCTGCCCGTAGGATTCTTAGGGCGCAAGCTGACCTATCAGCGGCTACTGACCTGACCGTGACAATTCCTCTTAAGGCGTGAAAAATTACAGTAAAAAAGTAAAATTTAGGTTAAAAAATCCTATTTTTTAACAACGATAATTAAGTGGCGTGAAATTGACTAACGTCAAATTTATTTCTCCTTTTTTCCTGCTCCCAGCTCCGGCCTGCGTCAACACCTGTTTCTTTGCTTTTTTACCTCGCGTTATACCGTCCACGGTTCCCCGCGCCTCCGGCAGTAGCGAGGATGGTGATTTTTCGCGCTACTATGCAAGAAACGCATAGCACGATACATACTTGCATTTTGTCCTTACCCTTATGGCTGATAAGGTCTTTCTGTTTCGGGCTTTTTGGCCTGTGGCTACAACCAACACATCATCAAAAAAATTCGGGGATCGCTATGGCGCAACAAGTGGACGGGGCGGCCATGCCGCTTGATACAGAAAAGGTCGGGATAAAGGGATACCTGGCGTTTTTTCTCACCATTATTTTCTTTTCCGGCGTATTTTCCGGAAGCGAAGGCTGGTGGCGCGTTTTTGATTTTACCGTACTCAACGGGTCATTCGGTCATGTGACCGGTACGCAGACCTTTCGCGGCGCGGGCGGAACGGGCGCGAAAGATGGCTTCCTTTTTGCGCTGGAGCTGGCACCGTCGGTTATCCTTTCTCTGGGTATCATCGCGATCACGGATGGACTGGGCGGTCTGCGGGCGGCACAGCAACTGATGACGCCTATCCTGAAACCATTGCTTGGCATTCCCGGCATTTGCTCACTGGCGCTGATCGCCAACCTGCAAAATACCGACGCCGCGGCGGGTATGACTAAAGAGCTGGCGCAGGAAGGTGAAATCACCGAACGCGATAAAGTGATTTTTGCCGCCTGGCAGACCAGCGGCAGCGCTATTATCACCAACTATTTCTCCTCCGGCGTTGTGGTATTCGCCTTTCTGGGGACGTCAGTCATCATTCCGCTGGTGGTCATTCTGCTATTCAAATTTATCGGCGCAAACCTTTTGCGCGTCTGGATTAACATCGAAGAACGCCGTCACCCTGCGCAAGGAGCCCAATCATGACGACTCAGGTACGTAAGAATGTCATGGATATGTTTATCGATGGCGCACGCCGCGGTTTTACCATCGCCACGACCAACCTGTTACCCAATGTGGTCATGGCATTTGTCATTATTCAGGCGCTGAAAATTACCGGTCTGCTCGACTGGGTAGGCCATATCTGCCAGCCCGTGATGGCGTTGTGGGGGCTTCCCGGCGAAGCGGCTACGGTGCTTCTGGCTTCGCTGATGAGTATGGGCGGCGCCGTTGGCGTGGCGGCCAGTCTGGCTACCGCCGGCGCGCTAAGCGGCCACGATGTTACCGTACTACTGCCAGCCATTTACCTGATGGGAAACCCGGTACAGAATGTCGGCCGCTGTCTCGGTACTGCCGAAGTCAACGCCAAATATTACCCGCATATTATCGCAGTCTGCGCCATCAATGCGCTGCTGTCGATCTGGGTCATGCAGCTTATTGTTTAATAAGGAGTTATCATGCCTGATTTATCCGCCGCGGAGTTTACCTTATTACAGGGTGCGCACCTGTTTGCGCCAGAAGACCGGGGCATCTGCGATGTTCTGCTCGCGAATGGCAAAATTATTGCCGTCGGCGCTGACATCCCCAGCGATATCGTACCGGACTGTACGGTGATTAATCTTAGCGGCCGTATGCTGTGCCCGGGCTTTATCGACCAACACGTTCATCTGATCGGCGGCGGCGGCGAAGCGGGGCCGACGACGCGAACGCCGGAAGTCTCTCTGAGCCGCCTGACGGAAGCCGGGATAACAACGGTCGTCGGCCTGCTTGGCACCGACTCCGTCAGCCGTCATCCCGCGTCGCTGTTAGCCAAAACGCGAGCGCTAAATGAGGAGGGGATCACCGCCTGGATGCTCACGGGCGCTTATCACGTTCCGTCGCCGACCATTACTGGCTCGGTAGAAAAAGACGTCGCGCTGATCGACCGCGTCATTGGCGTGAAATGCGCAGTCTCCGACCACCGTTCCGCCGCGCCCAGCGGGAATCAACTCGCCAGCATGGCCGCCGAATCACGCGTTGGCGGCCTGCTGGGCGGCAAACCCGGTGTCAGCGTTTTTCATATGGGCAGCAGCAAAAAAGGGTTACAGCCGCTGTATGACATCCTGGAAAACAGTGACGTGCCGATCGGTAAACTGCTGCCTACCCACGTCAACCGTAGCGAATCTCTTTTCGAGCAGGCGCTGGCGTTTGCGCTTAAAGGCGGCGTGATCGACATTACCACCAGTATCCCGGATCCCGTCGCGCCGGCGGAGGGCATTGCCAGAGCGGTAAAAGCCGGCGTCCCGCTTTCCCGGGTGACGCTCAGTTCAGACGGCAACGGCAGCCAGCCGCTATTTGACGCTGCCGGAAATCTGACGGGTATCGGCGTCGCGGGCTTCGAAAGTTTGCTGGAGACGTTGCAGACGCTGGTTAACCACTACGGATTCAGCCTGACCGATGCTCTGCGCCCGCTGACGACCAGCGTAGCCGCCTTCCTCAGTCTGGACAGCAAAGGCGAAATCCGTCCCGGTCACGATGCGGATCTGCTTGTCTTTAGCGAAGATTTACGCATTGAGCAGGTGTATGCGCGCGGCAAACGCATGGTCAATGAGGGGAAAGCCTGCGTAAAAGGTACCTTTGAACCGGCGTAATTCCCGCTAGTTTCAGGCTGCCCCCTCACGGCATTCTGAAAGAGGACGGGATAAGCGGTTGTCAGCCGCCCGAATGGACGTAGAATGCCCCTTCGGGCGGCTGACAGGATAACGGTAAATGGATGTAACTGGAGCAGGTTTGCACAATATTGAGACAAAATGGCTGTATGATTTTCTGACGCTGGAAAAGTGCCGCAATTTCTCTCAGGCCGCCATTATCCGCAACGTATCGCAACCCGCTTTTAGCCGGCGGATTCGCGCCCTGGAACATGCCGTGGGCGTTGAACTGTTTAACCGACAGGTCTCGCCGCTACAGCTTTCCGAACAGGGTAAAATCTTTCACTCCCAGGTTCGCCACCTGTTACAGCAGCTGGAAAGTAATCTGACCGAACTGCGCGGCGGCAGCGATTATACGCTGCGTAAAATCAAGATTGCCGCCGCCCACTCGCTCTCCCTCGGCCTGTTGCCGACTATCGTTAAGCAGATGCCGACGCAGTTTACCTACGCCGTTGAGGCGATAGATGTCGACCAGGCGGTGGATATGTTACGTGAGGGACAAAGCGATTTTATCTTTTCTTATCACGATGAAAACCTGCAACAAGCGCCGTTTGATAACATCCGCCTGTTTGAGTCGAGACTGTTTCCGGTTTGCGCCAGCAATGGCCGGGGCGAGCCGCGCTATACGCTTGAGCAGCCGCACTTTCCCCTGCTTAATTACAGTCAGAACTCCTATATGGGCCGGCTGATAAATCGAACCCTGACTCGCCATGCTGAACTGAGTTTCAGTACATTTTTCGTCTCTTCGATGAGTGAATTGTTAAAACAGGTTGCGATGGACGGCTGCGGAATCGCCTGGTTGCCCGAGTATGCTATCCGTCAGGAGATTACCGACGGACGCCTGATAGTGCTTGATGCCGACGAACTGGTTATTCCGATTCAGGCTTATGCTTATCGCATGAATACCCGCATGAGTCAGGTAGCCGAAACATTTTGGCGCGACCTGCGTGGGCTTCAGGCCGCGCTGTAAACACCTCAGGCGGTAAGGCGTTGTTCCCCGGTCAAAGAGGCGCGGGTGTCTGGCCAGGACTCATACCAACGAATCGCCGCGCGCACCAGCGACGCTGTGGAATCAATCATCGGGCACGCTATCGCGCGTTCATGTCCGGCCACAATAAGCGGAATTTCGGTACACCCCATAATAATTGCCTGAGCGCCACGGGCAATAAGGCTATCGATTTGCGGCAGCAGCAGCGCTTGCGCCGCAGTTTTATCGCCACGTTTAAGCGTATAAATAGCCTGCATTACCAACGCCTGCCCCGCTTCTTCTGGCTGAATTAACGTCAGCCCCCGCGCCAGAGCTTTCTTTTGATATAACCCGGTCGCCAGCGTCGCATTGGTCGCCAGCAGACCAACGTGCCGCGCCGATGGCGGAATATCCCCCAGGGTGGCGTCCAGGATGCTGATCATTCGCGCTTTCGCGACGTTCTGTAAATCATCAAACCAATAATGCGCAGTGTTGCATGGGATAACGATACACTCCGCCCCGGCGTCTTCCAGCATATGCAGATAACGCTCCAGATAACGGTATGGCGAAGGCCCGCCGGATAACAGACATGCTGTACGATCGGGAATATCAGGGATAGAGCTGACAATGAGCGGGATGTGTTGTTGATCACAACTGGCATGTCGCAATTCAACAAATTTTTCCAACATATCCGCCGTTGCCGCAGGTCCCATCCCCCCCAGTATCCCAATGGTGTGTTTCATCGCTTTTCCCGCTTATTTACGTCAAGGTCAGAAACACACTATCAACTTGATGTGTATATAAAAAATGCCGTTTTATTAGCGGCTATGCGTAAAAATCATAACGGGTGTAAGGGCCATGCGTTATCGCCTTTTCAGGCAATCGATTGGTTACATGAGCGCTCATCAGCCTTCGCAAGCCGCTAAATGCCATTTCGCTATACAGCATCGCCCACTGCGAGTCCGCAAGCTTGTTTTGTCCTCATCGCCACAGCGCCTGTCGGTGAAGGGGCCGCCGTGTTTTGCTTTTCGACGCTAATGCGGGAATATCCCAGCGAATATGGCTATAAACCAAATCCACGGTCTCCGTGGCGCTGCCTTCGGCGTCGCCATGATTGCTCATGCGTGAAATTCGCACATTGGTGAGCGTATAAATAATAAATGGCAGCATTGCGCCCTTATCACGACGGCATAATGTCAGCACGCCTTCTTTCACCGTTTTCCCGTTACAATAGTGCTCATAGAGGCCTGGTGTAGCAAGATCGACTGGCTTTGTCAGCGTCAACCCTCCAATATATGTCCCTCTCGCTTCGCCGGACTCCCGTTTCGTCGGGTTGTGGTTGTAAGCAATAAGTTTTATTTGGTTTTCAAAACCTTTGATCCGGCTTTCGCCTTCAATACCGTCCAGTTTTAAATAGATGGCGTCCATCCCCCCTCCGTGATTATCATGCGGCAAAGCAGGCTGACAAGGACGGAACGCCAACAATGAAAGAACGTTCCATTTTCCAGCCATTTCGTTGGTGTCTCTGTATACCAGATTAAATACCGACAATCTGCTATAACTGGATTCTTGCTAAATACCTTCTGCCATCAACAATCCATTTTACAATAGCGCTACTGACCTGAAATCTATTACGCCTGGCATTCAAGCATCGTTTCCTGAATAACCATAGCCGCTATAAGAACCATATCAAAAAAGAAATATCAATATCATTTCTTATTTTTATCCGAGAAATTACTTAATTACACCGAATCGGAATATAGACAATTCTTATTCCTTTTCACATCAATGGGCTTTTTAGACTTTTGTCATATCGAAAACAACCATTCCAATAGAACATATTTACTATGTGAATATATTTAATGTTTTTATCGCGCGCAGTGTTATCACAGTAATAAATGATTTGCATCAAAAATGCGCCTTTCAGCGCCACGTATTTTGGGCAGCAAATTATAAAATCGCGTTTCAAAGTCAGTAACATGTTCTCTGTTCAGGCGATATGACTTTATGCCCGGACGACACGTCAGCCGCTTTACCCTTACGTTTAGTCGTGATACGTTAGATCACATGAACACGAAACGATCCAACGCTACGCAACGTCATCTCCGCTGGTGGCTGCCTTCCTGAAGGCGGCACGGATCACTATCCCTCTTTAAGTAGCCGCCGAAAGGCGGCTACTGCGTTTCGGGACGTCTTTCGGCTTTACAGTAAGCATAAAGGAGTCCTTAATGAACACCCTTCCTATCATTCTGACTGGCGATCGCCCCACCGGCTCGCTGCACCTCGGCCATTATGTCGGTTCACTGCGCCAGCGCGTCGCGCTACAGCAGGATCACCAACAGTATGTCCTGATTGCCGACCTGCAGGGACTCACCGATAACGGCAGTAATCCGCAAAAAATCCGCGATAATATTCCGCAAGTGTTAGCTGACTATCTGGCCGTCGGCATCGATCCCGCGCTAACGACGATCTGCCTGCAATCCGCGTTACCTGCCCTCGCCGAATTAACGGTGCTGTATATGAATATCGTTACCGTCGCCCGAGTGGAGCGTAATCCTACGGTAAAAAATGAGATTGCCCAAAAAGGCTTTACCCGTTCCCTGCCGGTCGGGTTCATGGCGTATCCCATTAGCCAGGCGGCAGATATCACCGCCTTTAAGGCCGAAATGGTACCGGTTGGCGACGACCAATTGCCCATGATTGAGCAAACGAATGAGATCGTTCATAAGATGAATAGTCTTTTCTCCTCGCCGGTATTGCGACCCTGTCAGGCGCTCCTGAGCGATACGGGCCGTCTGCCCGGCATTGACGGCAGCGCCAAGATGTCGAAATCGCTCGGCAATACCCTGCTTCTTTCCGCCAGCGAAGAGACCATCCACCGTGCGGTCAGCGCGATGTACACCGATTCCAATCATTTAAAAATTAGCGATCCGGGAAAAATAGAAGGTAACGTCGTCTTTACGTGGCTGGATGCGTTCCATCCGGATAAAGCCAAAGTCGCGGCGATGAAAGCACATTATCAACAAGGCGGATTAGGCGATCGTGTCTGTAAAAATGAGCTGGAGACCTGCCTGCAAGAACTGATCGCGCCAATACGCGAACGGCGGGCAACCTTTATTGCGGATAAGGGAATGCTAATGGAATTGCTGAAAAAAGGTAGCGAGCGGGCGCATGAGGTCACTCAAAAGACGCTACAGGAAGTAAAACGTGGACTGGGTCTGCCCACGCTATTCCAGGTATAATCAGGCATCAACGTTGTCCAGCGGCCATGACTCAAACAGATAGCCATCAAAGTAGATGTCATCAACATTGGAAAACTCCAGCAGACGCTGCTTCACGTTTTCCAGGTGCTGCCACATCGCCAGCTTCGCTGCGCGGGCGTCTTTCTTAATTAACGCCGCGAGGATCTGCTTATGATCGACCAGCCACTCCTTACGGTAAAGCGTATCGCCCAGATGGCTATGAAGCTGGAGCCACATCGGATTATTTTCACGCCATTGCCAGGACTGACGGAAGAGCTCTACCAACATACTGTTATGGGTCGCTTCGGCAATGGCCAGATGAAACTGCATATCGCCGCTTTCTGAGCCGCCCGGCGCGCTGGAGGCGAGCTCTCGCTCTTCCAGTTGTAACGCCTGGCGCATTTTAATGATGTCTTCGCGGGTGGCCTGCAGAGCGGCAAATTCAGCGATATTGCTTTCCAGCAACTGACGCGCCTGTAACAGTTCAAACGGCCCGGCGTCATTACAGTGATTGACGTCAGCGCCTTCCATCTCGTTATTATCCGCGCTGTCGAGCACGTAGATCCCGGCGCCGCGGCGGACTTCAACCAGACCTTTAATTTCCAGCATGATCAGCGCTTCACGCACGACGGTACGCGTCACATTGAGCCTCTCAGCGATCTCTCTTTCCGGCGGCAAGCGCTCCCCGGGGCGGTACGGCGTCTGCACAATCAGATCCCGTATCATTGCGCCCACTTCCTGGTAAGGTCTTTGCTGAGAAGTGTTTGATTTCATATTGGTCGTGCCCGTCCGATGCGATTTCCCGGTATCAGACTATAGCATTTGTAAATAGGGATAGCACGCGTAGCACACCAAAAACGCGAAACTGGTCAACCAACAAAATAATAATGCGCCCCGTTTCGCTAGTGAGGCCAGATGAAAGGAAAGGCAATAGACAATACACGACTGATGTTCCACCTTTAGCCCTGATGCCTGAATATGAACAGCATATTGGTTTACCAATATAAAATTTATCAACCAAAAATCAGGCCATAAAATGTGTCTGTACATTGACAGGAACAACGCCTCTGACATAGCGTGATCGGCGAAAATCCAGCCGCTCTCTTTGTATCAAGAACGCGTTATGATAAAAGACACCGTGTTTTTCGCCCCAGGCGTATCCGGGGGAAGCAACGCCTCCAGTCTGTCGAGCCGCCATCGCCGGGCAGCGATTATTCTGCATGAAATTTATGGTATTAACGCTCATATCCAACGCGCAGGCCATGAATGGATGACGCGCGGATTCGACATCTATATTCCCGCGCTGTTTCCTCACCATACCCCCTTTCGCTATGAACAGCAGGAGGAGGCTTACCGTCACTTTTCAGCAAATGTCGGCTTTGATCCCGCCGTCGTTACCAAATTACTCCACGAGCTCAGAACGCAGTATGAGACGTTAATCGTCGTAGGATATAGCGTCGGCGCAACGCTCGCATGGCTAAGTGCAGCCAGTGGGTTATGCGATGGCGTCATTTGCTATTACGGTTCCCGTATACGCCAGTACCTTCATCTTGCGCCTCTCTGTCCGACACTGGTTATTATCGCGCGTTATGAGCCGGCGTTTGATCCCCTCGCCATGCGACAGGCGCTGGAAAAGCGACCCCGGGTGCAGTGTAAAATGTACGATGCGCGGCACGGGTTCTGTGATGCTGATAGCGCCACCTTCGATGCCGCCTTGTCGCATCAGGTAATGGACGATGTGAGCGCATTTATTCGCGACATCACCCGTGCAAACACATCGCCCGATTTTCAGCTTTAGTGGAGACTTTTTTCAACGAGCTGTTCCAGTTTTTTCAAAGCCTGTATGTCTGCGGCATCAAGACCATAACGTTGCAGCGTTTCAGCGGGATGATAACTGACTAACGTTCGCCCATCGGCTTGCTGGCTAATGAGCACCCGAAACGGTAAATCCAGCGCCAGTTCGGGATGCGCCAGCATGAGAGGCGTTCCGCCTTTAGGATTGCCAAAGACCAGAACCGTTGTCGGCGGCATTTTCAGGTTAACATTCTGTGCCGCTCTGGCATGATCAAATTCCCCAAATAACACCAGACCGTGATCGGCGACAGCGTGCATCAACCGCGCTCGGGTCTGCAAATAGTCATAAGCGCTGTAGGTTTTAACCATGGTTATCGCTCCATCCTCCGTTGCAAAGCCAGGCCTTATTAAGATTAACATCAGGGTTACTGCCAATAAAAAAGGCTTTAAAATAGTGCTCATTCTTCTCTCTCCCTGACCCAATACCCATGAGTAAATGCGACACAGATGATATGCAGTTTAAAAATCAGTCATCGTACTGTACCCCTTATTATTGCACTGAACAGCTCATCACTAAAAAAACAGACGGCAGAACAAAAAATTCCGACGTCTGAACAAATTTAAATAACGATGATCCAGTCTGACTGAGCGACAGCGCGATCATTATTATGGCGCGACACTGTCTTCTTCAGCCCGCTGGGTAAGAAAAAATATACTCCGCTCAGTAAGATAATAAATACTACAGGCCAACTCTTCAGAGATACGGAGCATCATTGCGTAGTGATGATGCGATTTTTCTTGCGCCATCGGCAGAAATATTTCTGACTCCAGCACGTCACTTAAAAAATGAAATTTATGTACATATTCAGCAGATATAACGCCTCTCGCCATCAGATTAGTCATTAAGGTATTTAAACTATCTTGTTCATGATACACGATACCTTTTCTCTCATGAATTCTGAGAATAACACTTCTGAAGGCTGCATGACATTCCCTTACGACACAGGCAAAATCATTAAGTATCAGGCGATTATACGCTTCCATAAGATCATATTCGACAAAGCCATACTCTCCAGGGGAGTACAAATAATAACATATGTTTTTAAGCCGTTTTATTCTGCGCAACCTTACAATTCTACCATTTTCATAGCGATATTTTAAACTATGCTCATGAAATATATTGTTTAATTCACTAATCGCCTTATCCGGTTCTAACCCAAGCGTAACTTCATAGGTTCGAAGGTAGGTATCTATATAGTTAAAAGCAAGCTCAATGGTATCAATATGCTTTCTTTTATCATCTGTTTTTAATAACAGATTACTCATTTCATCCAGATATGACGTTGAATGCGCATATAAGGTGAATAAGCCATACTCTTTGCGCAACGTTTTACATATTCTTCGATAAACTTCGTCAGAATGACTATTATGATAGCAGTATAATGTCATATCATAAAAAGAGGAGCAATTCCCTAACGTATTGATAATCAATAAGAGTATTTGCTCGCGTATTTCTAACGGAATATCTTCATATAACAGATCGCTATGCCTTAGTGAGTATGGTCTAAAGGTGTGCATTCCTCCCCCTGTAACCGCAACAGAACTTACGCTATGGATAGCACCACATTACTCTAATTCAGTGGTTCAGGTATTAATATCAGCTCAACAGTGAGTCATTTTTTCTTATTTTTTAATGGTGTTGAGTGAATATTTACATTAAATATAAATGATAAGCAAAGTAAAGAGGCTTGCGTAATTATGACGCTACTGTCAAAGAGACCATGGTCTTCGTATCGGATGAAACGTGAGATCCCATTAATGAATGGGATCTATTTTATTATTACTTCCTGTCAACCCACTTTTTCAACTACAAAATTATCCTGACGAACAAAATCAATAAGCAGTTCTATAGTCCCTAACCCCCATTGATTCGATATAGCAATACGCTCACCGGACGGCAACTCAATCAACGCATCTTCCTGCATATGATATCTGTTTTTCCTTTTTTCAGGGATCTGCTCAACCAGTGCTACTGTTCTTTTCTGTAAGTCTTCACTCAATTTATTCTTGAGATCATCTATATTCGCAGGATTATGTTTATTAATCCAGTCAGTGAAAAGTTCAAGTGCAAGCTTCCGTTTATTGAAGGTTTTTCCTTTATATTTATATAAGGAATAATCCCTCTCCGACTTTTGACTGCTAATAATTTGTTCCGTGCGTTTCTCTCTGAATCTGACCTGATATTCTTCCAGTTCAGGGACTGGTATTATTTGTTCAGCATTAATCAGCACTTCACCCTTAAAGTTGTAAGGCGTTAAGCGAACACAGCGAATATCGACACCTTTATCTCTTAGCCATATTGCGGTTGTCGTTAATTCTTTACTGAAATCCGCTGATGCCAGAACGATGCGAATATCTTTACCAAAATCAGCGAGTTCGTTTTCTTCTAACTCCACAAAATCCAGTAACTTCTCTTTTGCATTCTCATCGATCCCATGCTTCCAAAGATATGCCTGATAATATTCGCATGCTTTCGCAAAACTCATCGTTGAAATCATTGCCGCATACCTTAGCGCCTGCAGTTCCATATGCGCGCCGATTTCATCACGTTTCAGTTCAATGACAACCAAATTGGCCTGCTTGTCAATCGCTAATAAATCAATCCTCCGCCGACTATCCTCCCAATCAGAGAATTCTTCGGATATGACAAGGCAGCCCGGCGCGACAATATCAATATTCTTCTTGATAGCCTCCTGAAGATCATAGCGTTCCTGCAGCCTTTCGATGGTGAAAGATGTTTTTTCAAGGGTAGTCAGTATTTTCTCAGAGATATTGTATAGCGCCACATTATATTCCTTTTGTTTACTCTACAGATAATTGTAACCCATCGCCCTTTGTCATTCTGCTGGCTTGCGCAAAGAATCCATACAATATCATCACTGGTGCGAAAATCTGGATTATCCATGGCATTCAGTCTTCACTGAATGCCACAGACAAGGGTTATTCAACTAAAGCTCACCTGTCCCTTAGCCCTTCTTTCATTCCGTTACGTCGTTGCCATACCAGCACACTTAAACGTAAGGTAAGCTTATTGTTTTTATCGACGGGTCAGAACAATCCTTCGCCGGTCATACAGTGTTTCAACAGAGAGCTGCAAGTCATATTTCGCATTCTTCAGTTTTCGCGATTTAAGCATTTTCATCGTGACGCCACTTATTTGCCCTGTTTCAATCCGTCTCTTGATTTCGGCTGCGCTTAACAGGAGTTGCCTCTTCAAAATGGACAGCAGGCTGACCTGAAAAGAACGGGAAATCCTGACGCTAACACTGACCTGCTTGTGGGAGGCGATACTGACCAGCCACCGTTCCTGAATGTGAAAATCAGGCTGCCCCGATAATTCAGCATTGTTTCGCTTCAGGATCGCGTTGTCATAAGCAAAATATTGCACCGTGGCAGCATCATTCGCCATCAGTCGGCCATAAAGATCGCGGTTAATTTTGCTGACTGGCAGGCGCGAGAACAGGGAGATATTCCAGGTGTAATCGCAGTGTGTGCATTTATAGATACTCCAGACATCGAGTACCTTCTTTTGCGAATTAACCCGAAATGCCCCAGAAGGCGTGAAGTCCCGTTTTACGCTGCATGAAGGGCAACGTTTCGCTATGCGCTGATACCCCACAGGAGTGACAGTCCATATGACTTTCATAACGTACCTTTTTTAACCCATACAAAACCGGATCCGAACTCAGCGGACCATAAATATTTGTGTATGAAAAATATTTAAGTGATATTTTTCAGCGGGTTAAAAAAAGATTTCCAACGCTACAACCCTGTCAATGGCCAAAAGATACGTCGAGACTATCAAAGCGGTCATTATCGGGTATATGAGTTTAATCAATATTCATTATGGTAATTGCGGGAGCTATTCATCTGATACGTTAAACGTCATGAGCCTCCCTTTGAGATCACACTTTTCACTCCCGGTTATTCACTTACAGAAATCAGGTGTTATCATTCACGACGTAAATACCTTTCAACTCAACCCGAGGCTTTGATGCTGGAGAATGTCATCATCTGATAATCAGTTCCCCGACCTTTTCAGGCCGGACTGATTATCAATGCGCCGAAATCGAATGCGGACACCGCAGTGTGTTTGCACGTTTTGCCTATGATGATTAAACAGGTTCTTCAGTATGAATTTATCCCGTCAGGAACAACGTACCTTACACGTTCTCGCCAAAGGCGGACGCATTACGCACATCCGCGATGCGTCAGGCCGCGTCACCGCCGTTGAGTGCTATAGCCGCGAAGGGTTGTTGCTCGCCGATTGCACGCTCGCTGTATTCAAAAAACTCAAAACCAAAAAGCTGATCAAATCCGTTAACGGTCAGCCCTACCGCATTAATACAACCGGGCTGAACAGCGTTCGCGCCCAGCCTGATAATCGCTAAGGAGATGATGATGGATATCAGCGCCGTTATTTTTGCAACGCATCACATTCGGCTATTACCCGATGAAGGCAAAATCCCCTGGGACGAGCCAGCCTTCAGCCAACGCATGCTGGAAAATCATCTGTCGCAGGACCACGACTGGGCCAGCCGCCGGCTAACCGTGATTGAGCAACAGGTAACATGGATTACCCGTCAGTTACCCGCTGGCGCCCGCATTCTGGATCTCGGCTGTGGCCCCGGTTTTTATACCCGCCTGTTAGCGGAGCGTGGGTTTCACTGCACAGGCGTAGATTTCTCTCCGGCATCCATCACATGGGCTCGCCAGCAGGCGCAAGCCGCAAACCTGAATATTGACTACATTCAGCAGGATATTCGTACATACCACCCCACGGAACCTTTTGATTTCATTATGATGACGTTTGGGGAACTGAATGTCTTTAGCGCTGCTGATGCGCAAAGCCTCATCAGTCATTGCGCTCAGTGGTTGAAACCGGATGGCAAACTGCTTGTTGAAGTGCATACCTTCGATGAAGTTAAACGCCAGGGCATGGCGCAGCCAGGCTGGCAGCGTTGTCCGCACGGCCTGTTTCTTGCCGAGCCTCATCTGCTGTTAACGGAAAATGCCTGGGATGAAGAGGCCCAAACCAGCTCAACGCAGTTCTGGGCGATAGAGGAAAACGGCTGTACCACCCGTTTCGGCAGTCAAATGAAGGCCTGGCGCGATGATGAATATATCAGCCTGCTTGGTGATGCTGGCTTCACTGTGTTGCAGCGCCCGGACAGTCACACCTGGCCGGTCGGCGAGACTTTTGCAGGCAAGCTGTTTGCGCTGCTGGCTGAAAAAGCATCCACTTCTGAGGGTATTGCCCTCAGTAAAAGGAATAACCCAATGGATATCCCACGTATTTTTACCATTAGCGAAAGCGAACACCGTATCCATAATCCGTTTACAGCGGAAAAGTACGCCACACTGGGCCATGTGTTACGCATGAAGCCAGGCATGCGGATTCTCGATCTCGGTAGCGGTTCGGGTGAGATGCTCTGCACCTGGGCTCGCGATTACGGTGTTACAGGTACTGGCATTGACATAAGCCCGCTCTTCACCACACAGGCAAAACAACGTGCAGAAGAGCTCGGCGTCAGTGAATATGTACATTTTATTCATAACGACGCGGCCGGTTATATCGACGAGGAAAAATATGACGTGGCGGCCTGCGTAGGCGCGACCTGGATTGCGGGCGGTGTCGCGGGGACAATAGATCTGCTGGCCAAAAGCCTCAAACCTGGCGGGATCATTCTCATCGGTGAACCGTACTGGCGTCGGATCCCCGCAACGGAAGAGATCGCCCACGCCTGTGGCGTCTCATCCGTCGCCGATTTTCGCCCCCTGCCCGAACTGGTCGCCTTTTTCGACCAACTTGGCTATGACGTAGTGGAAATGGTGCTGGCAGACCCGCAAGGCTGGGACAGATATGAAGCCGCGAAGTGGATGACCATGCGCCGCTGGCTGGAGGAAAACCCTGACGATGAGTTTGCGCAAGAGGTTCGAACAGAACTGACGGTAGCCCCCAAACGTCACGTCACCTGGACGCGAGAATACTTTGGCTGGGGCGTATTTGCGTTAATCGCGCGATAACGTGAAGCAGGAGGTATAGCCTACAAGAGGTATACCTCCGTTTAAAAGTATGCAACAAATTAACGCGGCTCAAGGCGGGAATATATCGTCTTAGAGACTATCCCAGTAGGCGTTATTGGCGCAGCCAGTTTGGACACGGACAGCGCGCAAAAACCGGAGCGTACACGTAGTACGTGAAGATTTTGAGCACTGCCCAGGTCCAAAATGGCAAGTAAAATAGCCCTAATGGGATAGGCTCTTAATTTCGCCATTAAGTTTCTGCCACAATTTGTCGCAAGACGTGCAAGCGTTCCACCTCACCTGATGAGCGACACCACCATCAATAAGACGTTATTGCTGCAATTCAATTATTAAAAATAAAAAAAGAACCAGAAGAAAATTAAAAAATGACTTACCCACCATATTAGCCATTGTTAAAATCAAAGTAACCCCCCGTAAAAGCTGGATGTTTTTATTTCTCATAGACGAGAATTTATATATTATGATATAATGCGGCAGAAAAACATGCAGGTTATTAACCTGCCATTAATGTAAATAATTTTTTGAGGAGATGTTTCCAGTGGGACGTAAATGGGCAAATATTGTTGCTAAAAAAACGGCTAAAGACGGTGCAACGTCCAAAGTATATGCGAAATTTGGTGTAGAAATCTATGCTGCGGCTAAACAAGGTGAACCAGACCCGGAATCAAACTCAGCTTTAAAATTCGTTATTGAACGTGCGAAACAAGCACAGGTTCCAAAACATGTTATTGATAAAGCCATTGATAAAGCCAAAGGTGGCGGAGATGAAACGTTCGTGCAAGGGCGTTATGAAGGCTTTGGACCCAATGGTTCAATGGTTATCGCTGAAACGTTGACGTCTAATGTTAACCGTACGATTGCTAATATTCGCACAATTTTTAATAAAAAAGGCGGGAATATCGGAGCGGCAGGTGCTGTCAGCTATATGTTTGACAATACTGGAGTGATCGTATTTAAAGGAACAGACCCTGACCATATTTTTGAAATTTTGCTTGATGCTGAAGTTGATGTTCGTGATGTAACCGAAGAAGAAGGAAACATCGTTATTTATACTGAAGCTACAGACCTGCACAAAGGAATTGCAGCGCTAAAAGCAGCTGGAATTACTGAATTTTCAACAACAGAATTAGAAATGATTGCTCAATCAGAAGTTGAACTTTCACCAGAAGATTTAGAAATCTTTGAAGGACTTGTTGATGCCCTTGAAGATGATGATGATGTGCAAAAAGTATATCATAACGTTGCAAACCTCTAATTATAAATTAAACAAATCTGTCTCTATGGCAGATTTGTTTAATTTATAAAGCTGTTATAAAAAAGTCTATCGGGCCAGATATATAGATTTTTAAATTTATGTGTCTTATCATGACCTGATCTGACACATAGCTTTGAAAGATTGAGAGTTACCGGTTTTGATATAGTGTCGAATCCTTATATAAAACATGAGGTAATTTTCATGTTTCATACGACAAATCCCGTCAGCAAGCTAAGCAAAAGCCAACAATATCGGGCTACTTACAATCTCCCTGTGCTCTTTAAGGCACCGCCCTTATAAATTCCGCTTGCGCTCGTAATGGTTCATCTGGCGCTCTACGCGTCGCTTGACTACAGGTGTGACTCCACTGTAAATAGACCCGTTTTAGTTCCATGCATTTTTTGAGATCCCGGCCAAATTTCTAAATTTCATTCTAGATTCCAATTTATAGCTATGCCCATGTTCATGGGTGGCTAACTCCCTGTTTATGTTCTCATAATGTTTGGCTAGAATGCGTAACGAAGCGAAACCGAGCCAAATATTAACAGTCCCGCTTGAACGATTTGTTATACTTATTTTTAATACACATAGTCGAAGTCAGGTTCAGTGAACAATTTGTCTTTTAATTCTGGCATCATTTGAAGTTGCTCACGCCAGTCATCCCAATTGAACGTTTTATAAAACTTTGTGCCTTCCGACTGGGCGCTTACAGTTAGCTTCCTTCCAAAATTGTTGGCTGAGTAAAGTGCTGACTCTTTGATCTCTTTTAAGTAATTAAACTGACCACTTGAACCAATTGGGAACAATAAACTTTTAATGATTTCAAACTCACCGCTCGCTGTTTCATCGGAGCTGTTATCAACCACCAATTTCCTTGCTAAATCCAGGAGCATTCGCCCTTTAAGGGTTGGCAGCAAAATAACTGAGTTGTCTAGTCGTTTGACTAACCCCAATGCTGACAACATTGTCGTAACTTCTCTTATTGTACCTGTAGTTGAGTAACCTAGCCTTTCTTTAAATGTTGGGTTGTGGATTAATCCATTTTCTGTAATCTCATCAAGTACAGCGTATTTTAGACCAAATGGCCCTCCATGATTTGCAAAAACTCTAATATCAAAACTAGATAACCTCCCAAAGACAGTACCAAACAGCAAATCTTTGCATACTAGATGAGACATAAGATCTAACATTAACTTTTGTTCTGATAATTTGTCAGCGTCAAATTCACCAGGAAGGTAAATTATTCGTAACCCTTTTAACAGTGCACGGGTTTGTGAGTTTTTCTTATACTCTGAGATAACTTCATCGATTCGCATTCGGTGTTTGGTTGTATCTTTTGCAAAATAAACTTTCAGATACGATTCTTCTTCATGCAGCAAGGTCATCAGGTCTTTATGAATCCCCTCAGTATGCGACCATAAAACCTGTGACGATAAGACTCGATGAAAGTCTCTTTCTAACACACAGCTGTAGTCGAATTTCTTCCTTCCAGCTTCAAGAACTCCAAGCAACTTGGTACTTGCGTATCTTGATAAAACACTGTCCATTGCTTCTGCAATAAATTGATGCTCAGGTGATGCTGCCATGTTTCCTCAATATGTATAACGCCTCAATAACCGGCTCAGCTTTGATGCATCCGGTGCCGCAGGCGCGAAGTTGATTGAATTGTTAGGTGTAAACAATGAACTAGTTTCTCTTGATTTCGCTATTGAGATAGCTACTCATTTTGTCCGAGGTTAATGGCGCACTTAAAATAATACTGTCGGAAATGGAAATATGTTTCGGAATTAGATCTCGACATATGGATGGACTAACATTACCATCTAATCTCGGAACACCCGCCCCCAATGTTTCGCCCAATTCTTCAAGAAATGCTCTATCTCCCGAGTCAGAGCTTTCTACAACGGACTTAAATTCTAAGACATCAATGAATGCAACTGCCCGATCTTCGAAAGCTATATTTGGCACACACGCTCCCTACACCTAATAATTTAACAGAAGGGCTTATGCCCACAAGTCGAACACTTTTACGCCTTTTTCCTGAATTCAACTCATACCAAACTAACTCTCATACACCTCTATTTCAATAAATTTTTCTGATATTGGTAAATTTACGTGCAACGAAATTTGTACAGGCAGTACCCATGTTGTTCTTGAATTTACTCAAGCCGGATACATGGAAATTTATCCAGTGGTTTGATGCAATAAAATAAGTGAAGATCGTTCATTTACCACAAAGCCAAATGTCAGCTTTTGGCACGGAGCAGACATGACTCCTCAGTTACGAAGATTTACCATATCGTTGCTACGACCATTATGTAATACTCTTCCTGCATCCTCACTAATACTCCAGCAGCACCAATTGATATCTGGTAAATGAACGATACATCATGCTTACCAAGCCAAGCATTACAGAGTTATCTACACCCGCCTTTAACGGATACTTTTCTGTAAATAATCCCATTTTAGAAAGTTCATAGACTCAGTTCAATATAACTAGCCCTGGGTCAAGAACAGTTCGCGCAGTAATGCGGTAGGATCTGTCTACCTCAGCACCGGACTGAATAATATACGCAGTCAGATCCAACCGTGTAAGTTCATGACGCGTGCGTAACCCCATCATCTCACGCCAAGTAATCCCCCCAGACGTATTCAGTTCGTTTTCTATCAACATCCGTTTAGCCGCAGGAATGACGTGTTCTTCCAGTTGCCGTAACGTATGTCGGTCGCTGACAACCAGCCATCCCCACCCCCTTGCGTGTGCCCATGCCCGACCCGCATTGGCTTTTGCACGGTTGACACTTAAGGCCATGCTGTCTGTAGGCTTAACTTCAACAAGGAGGCACCGGCCATCAACAGTCGCAACGAGCAGGTCCGGATAGTACTTTCGGAGTTTGTCTTTAAAACTGTACGGTATAGCAACGGGTTGTTCCTGATAAAAGGAAACCTGATCGCTACGCTCCAACTGCGTCATGATAGTAAGTTCAAGTCCGGACTCGTACTGGACGGTGCGTGCGAGCTTCTGTGAGTAAAAATGACCGGCGATATCCGAATCATTGACTATTCGCTGCGAAGAGAGATGTACTGCTGACGGTGGCGGAGCGATGACTTTGGGCCAGTCTGTATAGCTTAACCAGCCACTGATCTCAGATTCAACTCTCTCTTTCGCAGCTCGACTCCGGTTCAGCTCGCGTAACTTCGCCAACTTTGCCTTTTGTAGCAGTGAAATATCGGAGAAGAATCCCACAATTTCCTCTCTCTTAACCTTCTGAATACCCGCAGTGCAGAGAATAAACTTCGCGGCTAGTCCGGACGACGTCATAAAATCACGGTGAGCGATACGGTGCACCCATATTGCTATTTCATACGAGGAATTGCTGACTGCGTTAATGAGCTTTTTAAGGGCAGCACCGGGGGTCCCCTCATAGCGAGATTTACCCGCTAGCCGCCTGAAGGCTCGTTCCTGAATTTGTCTCACTCTTTCACGGGAAACGCCGCATTTGGCAGCGATCTCAGCGAGTGTATAAGGATGCTCATCCGTGCCGAGACGCATGAGAAGAATATCCCGATCGCGTTCCTTAGATAAACTCTCCACAGCGGCACTTATCAGCATGATGACATCGGACTCACTGGCTACATAATCCAGAAATTCTGTACTGGGGACGAAACCTGTTATTTGCTTTTCATCTGGTGTTTTACCGCTCGCTCCCGACACCGCGGCACATGACGAAGCAGCTTGCTTACTCGCCCCTGTTTCCTGATTTTTCTCCGTTTTCTTTTCAGTGGCAGCAGACGGGCACAGGGCATTGATAAGACATGCCCACTCTTGATTTTGTGTGTCTTTGAAATAGCGCGCCAGATCACTAACCGAACTAATGTTGTTGTTCTGGCAAAATTCAGAGGGGAGCAAACGCTTAATCGCGCCGAGTATGCCTCCAGACGTACGCTGATGACGTCCGGCAAGCTCACTTAACTTGAGGCCCTGCTCGATTGCCAAGATCAGTTGCTGAAACTCTTCTTTACTCCACGGAGCTCCGTGGCGCGCTGGAAAGTTTTTGGTGGAGATTTCAGACATGGCTTTAGCTTAGTACTCCCTGTTTTCGTCCCAAATTGCCTCATTGTGAACGCATGACGTCCATTTACAGTGATAATGATAACAACTTCAGTCAGTGGTAGAAAACAGCCGCACCTGAGCTGCTCCCCATTTAACACATGCGATTCTTTTTAACGTCCGCATATGGCACTAAACCGCCCCCAGATCAACACTCTCCTCTGAACACCTCTTTCCTATGCCATTCCACAAACCGTTCACCCGGATAATTTTCTTTCATCTGCGGCAACGCGATCTCTTTCCCCGCAAAATCCCAGAACAGCCGCTGTACCACACCGCCACCATTCACCGCGTCGGAAGTCACCACGCACATATTTTCATCCAGACCAATCGAACCACGATCGAACGCTTTATGATGAATTGCGCACAACGCCAGGCCATTAGGTACTTCACAAGGGCCATGATGCTGCTTCCATCTGATATGGGCTGCTTCAAGGGCTATAGGGGCGTTGTCGTGGCGCATATTGAAGCCGCAGACCGCACATTGATAAGTGTACGCTCGTAGCACCGCCTGGCGGAACTTCGGATCGCGTTGACGGAAAGAGGTGCGAATATCAAAATCCATCTCGTCAGCGATGTCTTCCTGAATACTGGTCGGAAAATGCGCCTCAAGGATCTGCTGCGCCAGCGTGTCGATTAGCTTACGTTTTTTTGTTACCAACGCGAAATTGACGGCATCAAACCCACCAACAACATTATATTCAATGAGTTCACGTTTAGGTGGCTGGCGGCTACCGCTGGTTGAGCAGAATTCCGCGTTTTGCAATTCCCAGAAACCATCGCCCTCAGACGCCAGAACGGCATATCCGGGCGCTGTTCACGGCGCTGTGGCCCATAGCGCTCCAGCAAATCCAGCAATTGCTCATGAATTTCAGAACCATAATCAAACAGGCGATCGTTACCCTGCCGATAGTGCGAGAGGACACCGATATTTATTACTGTCGGCTTTACAAGGTATCAATCGATGAAAGAAACCACGGCCCGTCATGATGTACTGCTCAACCACTATCAGGCCTGTCTGGATGATTATACTCGCCCGGCTATCCTTCATGGTCAGTGCCAGCCCGAGATTATCCGCTGGCATACGCTGACGATGGTGATCTGCACACTGCCCTGTAGTGAGCTTGCCGAGCTGCTGCTCCCTGAAGGCCTCCAGCGCGTTCTCAATATCCCGACAACAGCACCAATAACAGTGGCGCAGGACATCAACAAAAACCTGATGCCGTTACTACTGCCGGGTGTGCTGCTCAGTGAATGCGAGCAACTGGGGATGCGTCGCCTCAGCAACAAGCTACAGTCATTGTTTCAACAATTCAGGGGGCCAGGGCTCAGAGAGCGGTTAACGCTGTTGTGCTGGTCTGAATTGGCAAGAGGCATCGATCACAACGAATGGAAGGAGTTGCACCGGTTATCCACGGAACCCCTGATATCGTGGACAGATCAAAAGCTACAGGAATTCTGGGTGTTACAGCCACAAATTGAAGATTACATTGCTTTAATCTGATAGCGAGTATTGGCTGGGTGTCGTACCAAATGAGCTACGCCCATTCACACCGATAGCGCATCAGATAAATTGACTCCGTTCCACGCGGCATACAGACTTCTGATATGAATAAACCCGCCAGGACGGCGGGTTGGTTTTCAATAAAAATAGATCTGCGGCCGGTTCCCTGTGCGCCATAACAGGCCATCAGGGTCAGCTCCACGCAACACGCGAACCACGTTAATACGGTTTGCAGCACGACGTGGGCGTGTAGTCATTAGCCGCCTCCACCAGCCTGGCGATTTTGTTGCATCCCAGCGAGGTAGACTCGAAGTGTTGCGGTCACGGTAATGGATATAAGTAATCCCTTCACTGCTGAGATAGTTGATTCGATAATGTGGTAGCGGATTTCCATTCCGATCGCGATCTTTTCTGGTATTAAAATTGGACATAGGTAACTCCCGTTAAAAGTTGTTACCAATGCTCCTGTATATAACGCATATACCCTCTCAATCGGTGTAACGCAGGCGGGCTCTAACCTCCTGCCGGTTCATCCCATGATTTTTACGCTGATGCCCACACATCCAACAACTACACGAACAGGGAGTGTGGTAAACCATGCCAACATGCGTCGACGAACAACTTCCAGCATTATTATAATGCCTGCGCATTGCTTTCAAACGCCACTCATGGTGGCGGCGCTGGGCGCGTGTACGTGCCATTCTCGAAACTCCATCAATAACGGGGGCACAATGCCCCTGCTTATGAGTTCCGACCAATCTGTATAGCGCAATTTCATCCCTGGCCTCTTCATCAATATGCACATAACCGCATCAATGCTATCCATAACAGGGTAACCACGCAGCAACGCCAATTCGAACATCATAGGTTTATGCTTTTTCTTCAGACCGAAAAGCACCTGCAATACCATTTAGTCAATAGAGACATAGAACCATAACCTTCAAACAGCTGCCTGGCCTCACCAATCTGTCCAGCGCAACAACCGCAGAACCAATGAACGTGGTGGTGTTACGCATTCAGTTTCGCATTCATGCCCCCGCCAAACGGCTCAGATGCCTGGAGTTAATTTGGATACAGTTTATTACACGTTCGGGTGATGTTGAGATAATCATCATATCGAACATCCCCTTACCGTTAACGACAGGAGGTATCAGCGTCATTCTCCTCGGAGGTTAAAATAATAACACAGCAGCCACGAGCACTCTCAGATATGGAACCCTGTACGCAAAAAATCACGTAAAACATAAAAAAAACTATAAATTTTATTAAGCATTACGTAAAATATCACGTAACTCAATTCATTCGATTTTTACACGGATTACAGCATGGCTAGTGTTGATGCAGACTACTGCTACTCGTTTCCGGCTATACGTGGCATTCAGGCAGGTCGCCCTTTCTATATTGCCACATGCCCGATGCGCATCATACCCAAAATATTCAGCTTTGATGAAAATGACGTCCCTCCTGAGCTACGAGCACAACGCACGCTGAATAAATCACGCATCCCCGAAATGGTGCGTTATCTGCTGGAAAATCCAAAAGATTATGTGTTTTCAGCACTGACAGCGTCTATTGCCGTTGACGTTCAGTTTGATGAGTTCCCTAACTCCAACAACCTGGGGACGTTATGCGTGCCAATGGATGCACAAATTCTGATCAACGACGGTCAGCATCGCCGTAAAGCGATTGAAGACGCTTTGGATGCTCGCCCGGAGCTGGGCCAGGATAATATTCCGGTGTTGTTCTTTGTTGATGAAGGCTTAAAACGTAGCCAGCAGATGTTCGCCGATCTGAATAAATACGCCATTCGCCCCAGCCCGTCGCTGGCGTCTCTATACGATCATCGCGATGCCAGTTCAAATCTGGCACGTTATCTGGCGATGTCCATAGAGCCGTTTGTTGGGATGACAGAACTGGAAAAATCAGGCATCAGTCAGCGGTCGAATAAGTTATTTACGTTGAGCAGCATCAAGCAGGCTACCCGCGCATTGTTGGGTAAAGATCCCAAAGAGAACAACTTTGAGGAATGCACCCAAATAGCTACCCAATATTGGCAAGCTATTTTTAACGTGATGCCGGATTGGCAGCTAGCGGCTAAAAAAGAGGTTTCACCGGTTCAGTTACGACAAGATTATGTTCACGCTCATGGCATCGGATTGCAGGCACTTGGGCAACTGGGATATACCCTGCTAAAGGATTATCCTGAGCAATGGCCGGAGAAAATAGCTGCACTTAAAACTTTTAACTGGCGCAGAAACAACCCGGATCTCATCAAACGTGCGATGCAGCACGGCAAACTGAGTAAAACCAATACGGCGATCCAGCTCACCTGTAATGCGCTAAAAACCGCGCTCTCAATTCCCCTCACTCCTGAAGAACAGGAACTTGAAGCTCAAATGGTTGCCTCATGAGTAAATTAGTTCAGGCCTACGATTTGGCCGAATACGAAGATTTTATTAATCAGGAGCAGTTCGCTGGACGCCCTCTGGCCGAATATGTTGCTGAGGTTCAAAGAATTTATTGTGCGGATAAGCGTCCGTGGGTAATTGGCTATAGCGGCGGGAAAGATTCTTCTGCCGTGATCACGCTGGTGTATCTGGCCCTGCTTGGCCTGCCCCCGGAAATGCGCAGCAAAGATGTTTTTGTAGTGTCATCCGATACGCTGGTGGAAACACCTGTGGTAGTAGATTTAATTAAGAAAACGATGTTGCAGATTGAGGCAGGCGCAAAGCGTAATGGCCTGCCGATCACTCAACATGCGGTAACGCCTAAAACGAATGAAACCTTCTGGGTCAATTTACTGGGAAAAGGTTATCCGGCCCCAACCCGTAGTTTTCGCTGGTGTACCGAGCGTATGAAAATCAATCCGGTGAGCGACTTTATTAAAGATAAGGTCAGCCAGTTTGATGAAGTGATTGTTGTCCTCGGTTCACGTAGTAGCGAGAGCGCCTCCCGTGCGCAGGTCATCGCAAAGCACAAAATTGATGGCTCACGCCTGGCTCGGCATACCACGCTGGCAAATGCGTTTATCTATACCCCTATTGATACCTGGGATGTAGAAGACGTCTGGAAACTGCTGCGCGGCGCGTTCCGCTATGCTCCTGAAGATATCGACGAATGGGAAAGCCCGTGGGGTGGAAACAATCGTCCTCTGTGGACGTTGTATATGGATTCTTCCGCACAGGGTGAGTGTCCCCTGGTGATCGACGAAAGTACCCCCTCTTGCGGGAACTCTCGCTTTGGCTGCTGGACCTGTACCGTAGTCACCAAAGATAAAGCAATGGAAAGCCTGATCAAAAACGGCGAAGAGTGGATGTCGCCATTGCTGAAATATCGTGATCTGCTGGCGTTTACCACCGATCCGGCGAATAAAGACACCTATCGCAACTATAAACGCCGCACCGGTAAGGTGAGCTATCAGTACGCTAAAGACGGCGAAGATCGCAGTGCAGAGCGTAAGCATGTTCCTGGCCCCTACTGGCTCAAATACCGCCAGCAGTGGTTAAAAGACTTACTGGAAATTGAGCGTGATTTAAACGCCCAGGGCCACACGATTACGTTAATTACCCAGCCGGAGCTGCACGCTATCCGTCAGGAGTGGTTGAAAGATCCTAACGAGCCAGACTGGCATGACACATTGCCGGAGATTTACCGTGAGGTATATCAGCAGGATCTGAATTGGGTGGTTGACGATCAGTCGCGCTTTGATGCCAGCGATGCTGATTTGCTGGCGCAGATAACGCAAGGGTTCGACGTAGTACCTGAAATGGTGATGAAACTGATTGAACTGGAAACTTCGATGGAAGGGTTAAGTCGTCGTCAGGGGATTTTTGACAAGCTCGGCACAATTTTGAAGCAGGACTGGGGCAGCCTGGAAGAGATCCAGCAGCAACAAGCAACGCTGCAAAAACGCAACGATCGGGATATTCATCAGGACGAAGTTGAAAAGCTGGAAGCTGAACTTCAGACTTTACAGCGCAGAATTATCGATGCGGGCGAATCGTCTGTGCTTATCGATGAGGAAAATGAACGTGCTCATTAAGCAACTGGTATTACATAATTTTCGCGTATTTTGCGGCACACACACCATCGATCTGGCTCCCAGAAAGCGCCCGCATGAAGTCAACCCTCGCCCGATAGTGCTATTTGGTGGTTTAAATGGTGCAGGGAAAACATCTATTTTGTCGGCAATTCGGCTGGCACTGTATGGGCGTTTAGCGTTTGGCCCGGCAATGCAGCAACAGGAGTATGTTGAACAACTCGGGGCACTGGTGCACAACGGGACGTATACAGCAGAGCGCCCGGATGAGGCCTCAGTAGAACTGACCTTTACCTACAACCAAAACGGCCATGAGACTGAATTCACCGTCACGCGTAGCTGGAAGAAAGGAAAGAAAGATCGTCTCTCTTTGCAGCAGGATGGACAACCGCGTAGTGAACTCAGTTATGACCAGTGCCAGGGATTTTTGAATGAATTAATTCCTCACGGTGTCGCCGATCTTTTCTTTTTTGATGGAGAGAAGATTGCAGAGCTAGCGGAAGATGAATCCGGCAATATTCTGCGTACAGCGGTGCGTCGTTTGTTGGGACTGGATCTGATCGCCAGACTGCAAAATGATCTGATGATTTTTGTCAAACGCCAGCAAACTGCCCAGTTGGGTGGCTCCCAGCAACAGCAGGTTGAAGCGCTTGAGGCAAAGATTAAAACGCTTGCCGGTCAGGCGGAGAAATTGTTGGAAGAAGCCGATTTCGTCAACTCGCGGATCGAATTTTTATCCCAGGACATTATTCGCCATGAGGGATTGTTAAATGCGCAGGGCGGCGCATTTGCCCAGACCAAAGCACAGGAAAAACAGAAAGTTGAAACGCTGTTAAAAGAAAAAGAGCGTCTGGAAAAAGCGTTACGACAGGAATGCGATGGATCGTTGCCCTATGCATTAGCGCCTAATACGTTGTCGCGGTTGCTGGAAAAAATTGCCAATGAAGCGCAGATCAAGCAGGCGAAAATTTTTGAGACAGAGTTAAATCAATTTTTAACTCAACTCAAAAATGATATCGCGTTCCGTTCCAGCAGTGAGAGTAGTACCAGAGCCATTGCTACCGAAGCGATTACCAATAATTTGGACGCATATATGGCAACCAAACCAAAAGGTGATTTGCTGTTTGATATTTCTGAACGTGAAGCCGGTATGCTCCAGCAATCCATTGAGCAGGACAGCAAAAAAGCATGGCAGCGTTTTGATATGTACCGCCATCAATTAGCGGATATTGAACAACAACTGGAGCAGGCCGCTGCCAATATTGCTCGCGCCCCGGAAGACGAGCAGTTAATGGATCTCTTTGCAGCATTACGCGATCTCGATCATAAGCGTGAAAAACAGCGGCAAAAATACCGCTCTCTGCTGGAAGAGGCTAAACGGACGAAACAGCAGCAACTGGATTGTGTTCGTCAGGTACAGAAAGCACATGACATCACCCGTAGCCAGCATGGTTTGAGCAGCGCATTTAAAAATGCACAAGAGACCATTAACCTGCTCGATTACTACAGCAATGTACTAACGCAGGCGCGAGTGAAAAAGTTATCTGCTAACTTTGAAATTGCCTACCACAAGCTGGCCCGTAAAGAGGATTTACAGCTTAATGCGCACATAAATCCACAGACATTTGATGTTGAACTGGTGGATGAAAAGGGGTCGGTGATTAATCGTAAGCTGCTTTCTGCGGGTGAAAAGCAGATTTATGCGATTGCCATTCTTGAGGCGCTAGCAAAAACTTCTGGGCGTGATTTCCCGGTGATTATTGATACGCCGTTAGGGCGTCTGGATTCTCAGCATCGGGATAAGTTGATTAATCATTATTTCCCGGAGGCCAGCCATCAGGTTGTGCTGCTATCCACCGATACTGAAGTGGACGAGCATTATTTTGTTGATCGGCTGCGTGATGATATTTCTCATGCTTATGAAATTGTGTTTAATGCACATACCAAATCATCTGCGCTGAAACCTGGCTATTTCTGGGAATTAACCAAGGAGGCTGTCTGATGCTCCCGAATCGAATGGTACTTAGCCGTCAGACTGAAGACCAGCTTAAAAAGCTAAAAGGATATACGGGGATTACACCCAATGTCGCGGCTCGGCTGGCATTTTTCCGCTCAGTGGAGAGTGAGTTTCGCTATTCGCCTGAGCGGGATAGTAAGAAGCTGGATGGCTCTCTGGTGCTGGATAAAATAACGTGGCTGGGGGAAACGCTGCAAGCTACGGAGCTGGTACTAAAGATGCTATATCCGCAGCTAGAGCAGAAAATACTAATTAAAGCATGGGCAGCACATGTTGATGATGGAATTGCTGCATTAAGGAATTATCGAAGCTTAAAAGATTTTTCAAAGAATATATAGAATAATATGGCACCATGAACGGTGCCATATTTTATATATACATTTCCCACTAAGAGAAAGAAAAAACTTTTACGGCAGCATCAACATACGTCTCAGTAAGTTTTTTCACAGACTCTTCGGTCCATTCCTTTTGTTCATAAATCCATGAATGAATACCAATCCCTGTATTTTCAAATGAATTTTTCTTATCTATGAAAGGTTTATTGTCATTCTTATTATTCCTGGTTGGATCTAAGAGAACAATATTTCCAATGTTATTTTTTAATTTTTCCATATCCATATCTTTATCCTCATGTAGCGCTGAGTATGGATATATATGTTCAAGAGTCATACTATTAAAATCGAAAATTATAGTTTGGTCTTCTCTCTTCAACCGGTTTAGGCTATTACCTTGACACGGTTGCTTTAACCACTCCCAATTTTCCTGAATAGTCATTAACAAACATTTTATTGGTTTATTATCCCCTTTTTTTTGGTAAATCAAACTCCTAACATTAGTACTAAACCTTACATCTTCAGGGTCTTTATCCAAGAGTATCTCATTAAAAGCACCATGTAACTTACTAATATCAAATCTATCACGTTCTTTATGTATTCTTAGTGCTAACACTGCATATAATTTAGAGAAAATACTTGCATGTAAGTCGCTAATCATTTTACATCTAATGAAAAATTTACTCGTTTCATTTACAATATGTTTAAAGTTATTCTCAGATGAAAAACTTGCAGCTAATAATAATGGCATTGCATGTAGATGTTTTAATTTATTGATAAGAAGGTCCAGTTTACTTTTATGCCATTTATTATCATTATTATTTTCAAATGGCCACTCACCACTTGAAATATACTCCAGTCGTTCAACACAATCTCTAATATAAGCAACTGTCTGAGCTATTTCTGATTTACTAATTAGTTCATTAAAGACCGTTTTTTTATATTCCTCTAAAACAGAGGATGCTGTAATATTATTTCCAGTCAACATAATTAAAATCCATCTCAAATAATCGGTGACTTTCTTTGATGGGTGTTTGAGTATGGCATCCCAATTATCAGAAATAGTTCGCTGATGCGAAAGATTATCACTGCATATACCTATTGTGTGTGCTTTAAGCAATTCCCCTTCAGTTAAATTAATACCTCTATCATTTAGCACAGTAAACAATTTGTAGGCGTCGTCGATACTATTGGTTACTATATGAATGACTAAAAAAGATTCTTCAAACAACTTGACTATATCATCAATAATTTCCAGGCACTCAGAGATTTTTCTGTTTTTAAATAAATCATCCTTAATAAAGGAATTAAATTTTTTCCTAGCCCTTAGCATTAATTCATGAGAATTCCTAGTGCCTTTTAATGGATTATCGTCAATTAATGACTGATAGAACTCATTATCGGCATTACCTATTGTAATTCTTACATGTTTTTTAATTTCGCGATTTTCTCTTTCATCAAGATAAAAATATTTATAAATATCTTTTAAAATCATCCCTCTATATTCTGAATCTTTATCTTCCTCACAATTAAGAGAATTAATAACGTTACGAATAACAGAAAAGAAAAGTACTATAGTTGATAGTCTTTGTTGCCCATCAACTAATAGATTCTCTATCCTTCTGTGTCCTCCAAATGTCTTTTCTTGCGCACAGACAACCCCTCCAAAGAAATGTTCGCAACTTTTCTTTGATTTTTTCTTTACCAATGCATCTTGTATATCATTACAAAATTGTTCAATCTGTTCATCTTCCCATGAATAATCCCTTTGATATGTAGGCGTATAAAAAATATTGCTATTTTTAAATAATTCTCCAAAGGACATATACTCAGGTTTAACGTTCATTTTACATCTCCAGTAAATTTATTTTACTAGTTCCCAAAAAGCCTTATCGCGTAACTTGGAAACTGTTTTTGAACCATCAACATAAAGGCTAAAATGCTTCTCAAGCTGCCGAATCTGCCCCATCAAAGACTCCTGTTCACCTTTATCATCAACGTTAAACACAGCCTTGATATCTGCATTCCTAATCTCAGAAACACGATGGATTACCCACGTTAAAATATAGGAGGCATAATTATTTTCCCCGGTCTTAAAGTGAGTGATCTCCTGCGTTGACAGGATCGCACCAACGCCATACTCACGGCCTTCTTTAAGGATCTTACGCAGACTGGAAAAATCCTGACGCATAAAGTTATCGGCTTCGTCCACCAGAATCATTTTAGTGAGCTGACGATAATCCCCTCGCACTACTGGTTTACCGCGCTTTTGCATCTGCGCATAAAAAAGATCCAGTGTTAGTGCGACCACCAGGTTTTGCACTTCTGGCGGGTAGCCAGCCAGTTCGATCACGGTGACGCCGTCAATCAATTCGTACAAGCTGGTCATCTTCTCCGGGATAGTCTCGAATATCTTGTAACGCGCCAGTTTAGAAAGTGCTGCGTAAAGCGAATCCTCTTCAACCTTCTCCTGATCGAGGAAGCGCTGCCATACATCTTCAATCGTCGGCGCAGTCCTTGACCATGTTGTCGGATCTTCCGGCGAAATACCTGCCGCTTCGTAGCATTCTAAAATTAGATTTTCTAATTTGAGCTGCTGCTTATGCCCCAGCCCATAAGCTTTCGCCATCGTTTCCGATAGTCCACCAGCGGTATGGATTGGTAGCATTGGCGTATCGCCAAACAGAGATAAGGGGTTGTAAGGCAGTTTAAATAACTTGTACTTTTTGGCACCCGTTGCACCAAGAAAAGCCTCATCCACATAGTCTGATTTATAGTCGAAGATCAGCAAACCAATAGGTTTACCATCAACGTTACAGGACTGATTACGCATCAACTGTGTGACCAGCGATTTAGTAAACTGGGTTTTCCCGGTGCCCATCGTTCCAATAATGCCGGTATTGGTATTCATGAATTTCGCAGTGTTGGTTGGCTCCCAATACAATGGGCTCTGACGCGCAGCATCATGACCAAACAGGATCTGTAATGGAGTATCGCTTTTATCAGAAGTCGCCACCGGTACAGCAGGCTGTAACGACTCCGGTTCCGAAATGGACCGTGCAGTAGCCGGCGTTGTGACTTCTACCACAACTTCGGGTTGTGACGGAGTGGCATCACACTCTGGCTTAAGCCGGTATTTTTCCGGCACCCGATAACGTTCCGCCAGCGGTGGTTCATTCCCCTGCGCAGCAATTAGCGAAGGCAGCAGTGAATAAGGGATTTCAATCTGTAAGATATTCCCCGCTGTCTCTTTATAAGAGAGATCGAAGCAGGTTGCGCTGTCCACATGCGCCACGACGAAGCCGTTCACATAGTCGGCCAATTCACCTAACTGATAGTCGCCCGTTAACCACCATTCGCGTCGATCCAGCAAGGGAGCCAGTTTATTGCTGTCCAGCACACCATACAGGCGCAGTTTCTCCACCTGCATCAGCACCTGACGAATAAAGAGCGCCCGGTACAATTGTGATGCCAGCGTTTGTGGTTCCAGAATATCCTGCTGTAAATAACGTTTGAGCTCACGAGCCTGTTGGCCTGCATAGCTGTAGTCAGGCCGCGCTCCGGTTTTAACTTCCAGCGGCAACAAATAGAGGCGGTTTTCTTTGAATCCCACAAAGAGCACATCATCAGAGATCGCACCTTTACGATAGCCCTGTAAATTTCTCGATAAATCGCTCTCTTTCATTTTCAGCCCGACATTGCCGGATACGCGGATCATTTCGGCCACCGATAACGGAATCCAGCAAATATCGGACTGGTGCAACATAGATTGCACAAATTTGTACGCGCCTATAATGCCGTGTTTCTCTTTCCGCTCCCTTTCACTGGAGCGCAGCATTTTCAGCAGCCATTCGCCGTTAAAAGCGTTAAATTCTGCCAGCAAATTCTGACTGTCAACAGCAGGTTGCCCTGACTGGTTTCCGGTCTGGAGCAACCGCAGGAACAAATCAACCTGCTTCGTGACGGTGACGGCATCGTAACCTGCGCAACTGGTGTACTGGTCAGAATAGTGGATAAGCACCACATCTTTCTGACTGGTGAAAAAGTCAAGGGTGACTTTAGGATCAATGATGGTGGTCCAGAGCGCGCTATTGTAGGAGTAATTGAGTAGCTGTTTAAAATTGCCGCTCACAGCCAGGCCGATCCCTTGTCCATGATACTGGCTGTTGCTTTGACGTGCGGGTTGCCACAGGCAGCCGATTAGTCGGGCAAGACGCAGGGCGCAGTAGGACTCAGTATCCACATCTCGCAGTCCAAACGCGGTAAAGTAAGCATCCCCCTGCGTTTCGGCACCTTCCCCAGCGATCAACCCATGACACAATACCCCGCTGGACGCATCTTCAATGCGGATCTGGCGACAATCCACAGGTGCTGTATTGGTGAAAAATGCCAGATGCGCATAGGCCAGCTTGTCGCTTTCTGACGGCAGTACAAACTTGCTGAACGTTAACCGGCTACGCAGCAGGTCAATCAGCATATCGGCTTCCGCCCGCCATACGCCACTGTTCAGATCGAGATCGTTTTTAAGCTGCTCATAGCTACCACTTTCGGCAAAGTGATCGAACATATTGGGTAGCAAACGTTCATCGTAGCAGTTCACATGCACCGAAATAGCATGCTCTTTTTCTTGCTTAAAATATTCTACTAGTCCCAGAAACAGTTCTTTGGCGTTCCCTTGATTAATGGCATTGATAATCAACGCACTGTTTTCAGCGCTCTGGAACAATCGAGCGTAAGCGTCCGTGAACTCATTGAGTTTGTCTTTTACCAGACGTTTAACGTAGTCATGGCTGACCTTCCGCTGGGGAACCGCGTCAATCCAAAAGCGGTTTTCTTCCACCGGCTGTAGTTGCGCGTATTCATGCTCACTGTGGTAAACAAACGGCATTAACCCGGAAACCATCAAGCGATCAAGAGTGATCGGCGGTAGCGTGGCAAATGAAGCCGAATCGTTCTGTTCCGACTCCGCAACGATAGTTTCTGCCAGTTGTAGATGGTAGGCCAGCACTAATGGGTGCAGTGGTGAGAGACGCTCATGGCTATCATTGCGGCAGATCCCCAAATGCAGAAGACGTTTCTCCTGCGCTGTCAGCGCCCTGCTCAGGCCGATTTGCTGGAGTGCCTGTTCAAACGTAGTAACAATGTAGCTGACCAGTGTGCGATATTCCGCTGACCACGACACCAGACTCGGCAGGGTGTTACGACGATGATAGTAGGCAAATAGCTGCTCATAAGCGTTATGGAGATCGGGGTAACTGGTAAGAAGTTCATCCAGCGCAAACACGCTATCGTCACTTCCCGTACCCAGCAGACGTTGCTCAATTAATGAGGCTTCCAGTATCAACAACTGCTGGCGTACACCGACAACCTTGTGTTCAGTATTATCGAGTATGATGCGCCCTTTTAGTCGGTTCCAGGTTGCATTGCCCTCTTCTTTGAACAACTTATTGAAACGACTTTGGTCAAAAAGCAACGGTAGCGTTAGCCCTTCTTCTGCTCCCGGTCCCTCGATGTTAAACGACAGACGGGAATCACCGGAAACGAGCGCAAACTGAACCAGATCACTTTGATTTGCCAGCGTCTCAAAATTCACCTGAGCATAATGCTGGCAGTCAATGTCTTCGCTCTCATCATCCAACGTACAGGTCAGGTTGCCAGACTCGGCAATACGTAGTGTGTTATCTTCCAGTTGCAGGGTTATTTGATCTTTACCGGGCTCAATGCGGTAGCAGTGCTGTATATCGTTTAGCCAGAACTGCCCCTGCTCAACCAACAACAGACGAAATTTATACTCTTCGGCTGAATTATTGCGGTTGGTCAGCTCAAGACTAAAGAAGCAGGGATGCCCGTCAAAAGGCACCGACGCCATAATGCGGGAAGTCTTGCCGCCCGCCCGGCTGGTACGCCAGAAAGGTGCGTTCTTTAACTGGCGATTATGAGCAATCTTTATCTGATTATCCTGAAGATCATTACCCTGAAAACTGAACTCCAGCTCAGCCTTTGATTGTCCTGGCTGCACCTGTACCAGCAGGCTGATGTCACGTCTGCCTGCCTTACTAGCGCTTTTCGCCCGTTGCCAAACCTCGCCGTTTTCGACGGAGACGTTCTCCAGCACCAGTTTTTGTTCACTGTTCTGCTCTTTCTCTTTCCTATAGTCGGAAAAATCGAGCTCACGCCAGTCATCTTTATCGTAAAAATGCTCCTGAATGAATTTTGAACTAAACTCAGGCAGCACATTCTCCAGTTGTCCACTGTAGCGTTCAACACTATCTTCTATCTGGCGATATAATTTCCGGTTTTCATTCAGCCGGGTGCGTAGCTGTTTCTGGCTATAGTTCAGTAGTTCATCATCTTTAAACAGATGAAGCTCGGAGAAATCCAGATTGCCATCATCCAGCAAGCGATACAGCGACGAGAAACCAAATACGGTCGCGCCTTCATCCAGTACCGTCGACAATTGATCCTCCAGCAAACAACGGGACAATTCCGAACGGTTACTATCAGTGGTAATAAGCTTTTCCAGTTGATGACTGAAAGTTTGTGGGTACCAGATAGCATCCGGTGCCGCCACGTCTTTCGTGCTGTTAATCAGGGTATCGAGCATACTGTTGTGAATAATCAGCAGCGCTGTTTGGGCAAAAACGCCGCTGCGCCCTGCAACTTCATCGCGCAAATGAGAAATGTAGTTTTCTGTGAATGCTGGAGCCTCGGCTCCGTGCAGTACAGGAATAAGCTGAACACCATTGCAGGGGAGGCAATCAATATATTGACCTGGCGCAATTTCCAACCGATTACCGTCCGCCAGAGAGACGAATGCTTCCCAGAGTTTTAGGGCATTATCGGGATCGGGAGATTTGAACTGGTAGCGCTCGCCGGGCTGAATGATGCCACCTACCCATTCAATAAAGGTTTCTGCCAGATAGGTTTCATACTGTTTTACGGACATACACGGCGTCTCCACTATCACTCATTCGCTCTACATTTCCCATGCGTTCATAAAACGCCACCAGCGTTTGCGCCGACTGATTATCCAGATAAAAACCGCGCTGTTCAAAACCACGCAACAGTTCGTGCAGGCGGAGTTTGTCATTTTTGCCCACAGTGAGATTGGTCAGTAACAGAAGACGATCCTGATTCAGCACCAGCACTTTCCCTGCCCGACCACGCACCTGAATGAAGTCAGTGCAAATCTGGTTTTCCAGCTCATTAACGTATTTACGATTTACCGTCGCGCGGTCAGTTTTTTTACCCTGGAACTGCTCTACGGCAACGGATAATAGTTGTTTGAAGGCATTTTCCAGGTTTGTTGCGCGTTCACGAAGCGGGAGACCTCGATCCACAATAAAATCCTGCAAATAAACGTTAAGGTCATTTAGTACTCGGGCAGATGAGTCTGAATCATTCAGAGTGTCTTGATAAATCTGCCATAACGGACGCTTTTTCTGCCCTTTTCCCCACTGCAAAACCTCAAGTGCAGAGAGCACCGGGAACAGTTTTTCGCTCTGGCTGGCGAACAGCTTATAGCCATAACGTTTCACCTTTTCCCGTTCGGAGCTGGCTTTTTCGCTATCAAGAATAAAAAACAGTGATTTGCTTTGTGGTTCGCCGTCCTGCCAGTTGTCCAGATTGAGCGCCAGTTGAGCGCACCAGCTAAAGGCGTACAAACGTAGAGTGTTGGTCAATTCTTGTAAAAGGTATTGTGGGTGCTCCGCCAAAAACGCCAGATCGGACTGAAAACACGTGACCATATATGGAAGATAGGGTTGCTCTTCGGCAAAAGGTCCTTTCCCCAGCAATTTTATTTTTTCATTGAGCTTATTCAGCATTTGCTGCTCAATGAAGTTCAGTCTGTCCTGTATGGGGTAACGAAGGCTGAAATCGCCCATCAAATTGGCAAACAGCGTACCAAGACGTTTATCTGCCGTAGATCCCGCACTTATTTTTTCGCCCACAAACTGAGCGTGAAACAGTAAAAAAAGAGGGGATACACGGAAAATATCCTGACTGGAAAAATACATCCGTTCCAGCACCGACCAGAATGCAGGCTCATCCAGCAGCTCCTGCATATGTGTTTTACAATCTTCACGGAATTGGTCAGGATCGTAGGCTTCAATTTTACGTTTCAGCGCGTAGCTAAGGGCCAGTCCGGTGACGAATTGCCAGCTAATATCGTTGTTTTTATTGCGTACAGGCAGGTAACTATCCAGTTGATTGTTACCCACTTTTAACTCGGTTGCGATAGGATACATTCTGCTAACCCTCCATACCGCTAATAGTGATCATATCGTCATCCGCCTTTGCACGATAAACCCGTTGTCTGCCATCATAAAATTTGATTTCGCTGCTGGATTTAGCCTGCTCCGCGATCAACTCAACAATTTCATCCAGTAACACGATGGCATTTTTATCGTATTTATTCGGACGATAGCCATTATTCAACTTGTCCAATAATTCGAACAAATTAAGCCCGATATGGATATGCGGTAGTGGATTTTGCCCCACCTTTAAATAGACATCGAAGCCAGTTGGATGAGCCGTATGTTTATTACGGATAGCATCCCAATCAGGCTTCACCTCTACCGGTGCGGTTATTTTTACTCCACCAAACTCACCCAAAAAGAACTCTTCTTTTTGCATACTTAATTCAGGTGCTTTGCGGTTAGCATAGCGCTGGATACCCGCGATAAGCTCAAAAGCATAGAAGCGATTTAGTGATCTTTTTTGCTCCGAATCTGCTGTGTAATTTCTATGCAAGTGCCAGATTTCTGAGTAACGTTCAAACAGAGATTCGTTAAAAAACGCGGAAAATTTCCGGTGATAATCATTCCCCAACGACTCGTGCTGCAACAGCCAGAAAAGCCGGATCAACGAGGTTGCGTCACCAGGCTTAACGCACTGCCGATCAAATTTAATGTGTAACGGCTCAAGTGCGGCTAAAAAATCATCGAGCTCAGCATCAACCAATCCCAATTCATAGCGCAAAACAAACTGATCAAGTTCATAAGTGTGCAATCTGGCGGGATCAAAATCGGAAACTTTTTTAATCAGATCATTTTCTGCACCGGTGAAGAGGTTATCAAACAAGTAGCCAGGCCCCATCAGCAGATGATGCAAAAAATCCAGCAGCGTTCGGGTTGTTACAAACTGGTCTTTAATTAATCGCGCTTTAAAAAGCTGCGTAATTAATACATTCTGCACACCAGGTATACAAAGCAATTTAAAGTTTGCGACCTCTTTTAGGTCCGGGTTAACTGACTCATCGCGCCGAAAGATAAACTGAAATAAATTATTATCATCATCACGAGTTAAGTTATCTAATAAGGCTTTAATAAATGATGAATAGTTTTTATTTTCGTTAAACTGGAATTTAGGGTAGTGTTCAAAATCAAAAAAAGAACAATTATCCTTACGATAAGGACGGCTTGCATCCTGCTGCGCTGATAAAAATGAGTCAATTGCAGACCGGATCGCCTGGTGGCATTCAGCACCTTCTCTGGCAAAATTGGCTAGCATCCCTGTGTTGATACCAATGAGCAACGGAGATGATTGTTGGTGATGATTAGTAAATAAATCATTCAAAGCATCAATAGCTGATTGTCGAGGGGCAAAGCTATGCGTAGCATCCAGGTGGAAACTAAATCGCCGCTGATAACGCGGATCGGACTGACAGCGGGTTAAAATTTCGGACTTTCCATCCCCGCTACTACCGCACAAAAAAATGATTTCACCGGGTTTAGCAACATCCAGATAGCGTTGTAATTCAGTTTCAATCTCTTGTTTAACAAAGAGTTGTTCCTTTAACTGATCGAACTCATCCTTCTGACGGTGTGTCACGGTGGTGACGGAAAACGAAGATGACTTCGCAAGTACACCCAACGCTTTACGTAATGTGATTGCGCTCATAACTTCATGTTCTCTAAAGTAAGAATTCGCCTATTTTATACAAGCTACCCTTTGATCTCTATAGGCCTTTCGCCATCTTATGGCATAGTTATGTTCATATTCACATTAAAAGCCATTTCTTCTTGTCTATGTATGTAATCTGTGTGATGCTCTGCCTTCAAAACACACATGCCATTACATTTACGTAACTTTCATGAAATCAAAAATCGAGCCTGCCACTACATGGCAATTTACGAATTTTCAATAAATATGAATTTCATTGTATTTAAGCCTCTTTCTTTTTTCGGAATACCGACCTTTCTTTCCGAGACATATAAAAGAGGTTCGCATCCAGGAAATCCGCCCACCATTGCAGCATCAGTTTGCGTTCGTCGATAAACTCCGCCTTATGGATATACGCTGCCCGCACTGAGTTACGTTCCATATGGCTCATCTGTCGTTCTACCGCATCCTTTGACATAACCTTGACTCAATCAATGAGCTACAGGCCATCGTGCGGAAGCCGTGACCACAAACCTCAACCTTGGTGTCATACCCCATCACCCGTAGCGCACTGTTCACCGTGTTTTCACTCATCGGCTTACGCGGATCGTGATCGCCAATAAAAATCAGTTCATGCTTGCCACAGAATTGTTTTATCTGCTTCAGGATCGCCAGTGCTTGCTTAGAAAGCGGCACCAAATGCGGTGTATGCATCTTTGATCCCCGGTGAGAATGCTTAACGTCAGGGATAGGTTCTCTCTCTGGTGGAATCGTCCACATCGACGTGTCAAAATCAATCTCTGACCAGCGAGCAAAACGCAGCTCACTGGATCGAATAAAGATAAGCAGAGTGAGTTCCGTTGCCCAGCGGGTTAGCGGCCTGCCGGTATAGCTGTCTATTTTCTGGAGCAATTCAGGGATGCGTTTTAACGCCAGCGCCGGACGGTGCTGTCGATTGCCAGAAGCAACCGCTCCTGCCATCTCCTGAGCCGGATTGTAATCAATTAGCCCGCTTTGCACTGCATAACGCATGATGGCCGTAGTACGTTGTTGATGACGGGCAGCAACCTCAAGACGTCCAGACATCTCTACGGCTTTAATGGGCGCTAATAAATCGCGAGTTTTTAACTCAGCGATATTACGTTCACCAAGCGCTGCAAAGAGATTATCTTCCAGGCTTTTTAGCACACGATGGGCGTGATCTTCAGACCACTTTTGGTTGGTGCCATGCCACTCGATCGCCACCTCTTTGAAGGTCCGTGCTTTACTCTGTTCAACCTTATCATTTTTCTTTTTGTCTCCCGGATCGACGCCATTCGCTAGTAGCTTACGCGCTTCGTCACGACGTGCTCTGGCATCCGCCAGTGTGATTTCAGGGTAAACCCCAAGTGCCAACATCTTTTGCTTGCCGTCATAACGGTACTGCAAACGCCAGTACTTAGAACCATTTGGATGGACAAGAAGGTGCATACCGCTGCCATCGGTCAGTTTGTATTGCTTATCGTTGGCTTGGCTGTTCTGACCTTGATATCTGTTAACGCCATGTTTATCCCCTCCCTGTTGGTACAAGCATTATCGAACCGGAAATACCATCATCTGTACCAACATGTGTTGGTAGATGTACATTGATGTCGGTTGACCTTGAGAGAGTTACTATAGCGGGAAAGGTAGGTAAATACTGGATTTCAGGCACAAAAAAAGACGTCCGTTGACGTCTATTGATGTTCCGATGGTGCCGAAGGCCGGACTCGAACCGGCACGTATTTCTACGGTTGATTTTGAATCAACTGCGTCTACCGATTTCGCCACTTCGGCACTGAAGAGGTATGCGGAAAACGTTGTGGATTATACCTGTCATACGCCGCCATGCAAGCACGAGCATACACCTGTATCGCTAAGTGCTGAAAATTTCAGCAGCGTTGAGTATTAAATAGAATAATCAGGCTACTTCCGGCCTTCTCCAGCAGATTAACGTCGGGCGTCCCTTGCCTCCATGCTCTACACTTTTCAGTTCAACACCACATTAAGGGAAACACAATGACGATAATAAAAAGCTATGCCGCCAAAGAGGCGGGCGGCGAGCTCGAACTCTATGAATATGATGCGGGAGAACTCCAACCGGAAGATGTCGAGGTACGGGTCGACTACTGCGGGATCTGCCATTCCGATCTGTCGATGATCGACAATGAATGGGGGTTCTCTCAATACCCTCTGGTTGCCGGACATGAGGTCATCGGTCGGGTGGCCGCACTCGGCAGCGCGGCACAGGATAAGGGGCTAAAAGTCGGCCAGCGCGTTGGAATCGGCTGGACGGCGCGCAGCTGCGGACACTGCGATGCCTGTATCAGCGGCAATCAAATTAACTGCCAGGAAGGCGCAGTGCCCACTATCCTCAATCGTGGCGGTTTTGCCGAGAAGCTTCGCGCAGGCTGGCAGTGGGTAATTCCTCTTCCGGAGAATATAGATATGGCGTCCGCAGGCCCGCTGTTATGTGGCGGCATTACGGTCTTTAAACCGCTATTGATGCACCATATTACTGCTACCAGCCGCGTTGGCGTCATCGGTATCGGCGGGCTGGGGCATATCGCCATAAAGCTGTTACACGCAATGGGCTGCGAAGTCACCGCGTTCAGCTCAAATCCATCGAAAGAGCAGGAAGTGCTGGCGATGGGGGCCAATAACGTGGTGAACAGCCGCGATCCGGAAGCGTTAAAAGCACTGGCGGGCCAGTTCGATCTCATTATTAACACGGTCAACGTCGATCTCGACTGGCAGCCCTACTTCGAAGCGCTGACGTATGGCGGCAACTTCCATACCGTTGGGGCCGTATTGAAGCCGCTGCCCGTACCGGCGTTTACATTAATTGCCGGCGATCGCAGTATCTCAGGCTCGGCAACCGGAACGCCATATGAACTTCGCAAACTGATGAAATTCGCCGGACGCAGCAAAGTCGCGCCCACCACGGAACTGTTCGCAATGTCACAAATCAACGAGGCTATCCAGCACGTTCGCGACGGCAAAGCCCGCTATCGTGTAGTGCTAAAAGCTGACTTCTGACCGCCTGACTCAGCGCTTTGACAATGATCAGGAAGCGCTGAGTGCCTGACGAAAAGCCTGTACAGCCAGTCGGCACTGCTCCGTCACGTGCTCGATGTCATGATTAACATCGATACGCGCAATATCATGTTCATCGGCACAGGGTCGCTCCAGCGCGTCAAACTGACTTTGCAGCAGGTCTGGCGGCATAAAATGCCCGGCACGACGCTGCATTCGCTGCAGAATGGTGGCGTAATCGCCGTCCAGCCACAGGAAATGTACGTTAGGGCTGCTCTTACGTAAAATATCGCGGTACTGTTTTTTTAATGACGAGCAGACAATAAATCCCGTCTCATTTTTTTTATAAAGACTGTATGAAGCGTCATTTAATCGTTCCAGCCAGGGTAAACGGTCTTCATCAGTTAACGGTATTCCCTGAGACATTTTATCAATGTTTTTCGCCGGATGGAGATCATCGCCGTCAATAAACTTCGCAGAAAATAATGTTGCAATTTTGCTGCCTATTAAAGATTTACCACTACCTGAAACACCCATTAAAATATAGCTTTCCCCGGCCATTTAAATACCTCTGAGTCATATTCCACTCCACAATATTACGCCTCTACGTTCGACAATTTCACGTTTTTTAATTTCCATAGAGAAGAACTCTAAGGCACATCACGTTATGCGTAACATTGTAGTGTAACAATTTTCCAGCGTGACATAAGTCACAAATAGTGACAAATAAAACCGCTTAAATGCGTTCAGGGTAACTACCTGACCAGTGAGGAATTTATGGAAGTAAAAACTCAATCCTGCGTTGTTGCGGGTAAGCGTGCTGTTGCCGTTACGGAACAAAATATTGAATGGAATAATAAAGGAACACTCGTACAAATTACCCGTGGCGGCATTTGTGGGTCTGACTTACATTATTATCAGGAAGGCAAAGTCGGCAATTTTACAGTAAAAGCGCCAATGATTTTAGGGCATGAAGTGATTGGCAAAATCGTTCGTAGCGACTCAGATTTATTACGAGAAGGACAACCGGTAGCGATTAATCCATCGAAGCCTTGCGGTCATTGCAAATACTGTCTGCAGCATGAAGAAAACCACTGTATTGAAATGCGCTTCTTTGGCAGCGCCATGTATTTTCCGCATGTCGATGGCGGTTTTACCCGATTTAAAGCTGTCGATACCGCTCAGTGCATTCCCTGGCCGGAACAGGCGGACGAAAAAGCCATGGCCTTTGCCGAACCGCTGGCGGTTGCCATTCATGCGGCTCATGAGGCGGGCGATCTGCAGGGCAAACGCGTCTTTATCTCCGGCGTTGGCCCTATCGGCTGCCTGATTGTTAGCGCGGTAAAAACGCTGGGCGCGGCGGAAGTGGTATGTGCCGATATCAGCGCCCGTTCTCTCTCGCTGGCCCGGCAGATGGGCGCGGATACGCTGGTGAACCCACAGCATGATTCTCTCGATGACTGGAAAGCAGAAAAAGGGTATTTCGATATCAGTTTTGAAGTCTCTGGGCATCCTTCCTCTATCTCAACGTGTCTGGAAGTCACACGGGCCAAAGGCGTGATGGTGCAGGTTGGCATGGGCGGCGCAGTCCCCAACTTCCCGATGATGATGGTAATAAGCAAAGAGATCTCCCTGAAAGGCTCTTTCCGCTTTACTACCGAATTTAATACTGCGGTTTCCTGGCTTGCCAACCGCGTTATCAATCCGCTGCCGTTACTGAGCGCGGAATATCCATTTACCGACCTGGAAGCGGCGCTGATCTTTGCCGGAGACAAAACACAGGCGGCAAAAGTTCAGCTCGTTTTCTGAGAAAGTAAAATAAGGGACACTATCATGAACGATCTTTTTTCACTGGCAGGTAAAAATATCCTTATCACCGGAGCTGCTCAGGGAATTGGTTATTTGCTGGCGACCGGTCTTGGTCGCTATGGCGCGCGCATTATTGTTAACGATATTACCCCGGAGCGCGCCGAAACAGCCGTGACGAAACTTCAGCAGGAAGGGATAAAGGCTATTGCCGCTCCTTTTAATGTCACTCATAAACAGGATATTGAAGCTGCGGTTGAACATATCGAAAAAGATATCGGCGTCATTGACGTCCTGATAAATAACGCCGGTATCCAGCGCCGTCATCCGTTTACTGAGTTTCCCGAGCAGGAGTGGAATGACGTCATCGCCGTAAATCAGACCGCGGTTTTTCTCGTCTCTCAGGCCGTTACGCGCCGTATGGTGGCGCGGCAGGCAGGAAAAGTGATCAACATCTGTTCGATGCAAAGCGAGCTGGGCCGCGACACGATTACGCCATACGCCGCGTCGAAGGGTGCCGTGAAGATGCTGACTCGCGGCATGTGCGTGGAGCTGGCGCGTCATAATATCCAGGTCAACGGTATTGCGCCGGGATACTTCAAAACGGAGATGACCAAAGCGCTGGTTGAAGATGAAGCCTTCACCTCCTGGCTATGCAAACGTACGCCTGCCGCACGCTGGGGCGATCCCCAGGAGCTTATTGGCGCAGCGGTGTTTCTCTCGTCAAAAGCCTCCGACTTTGTTAACGGACATCTGCTGTTTGTCGATGGCGGTATGCTGGTTGCCGTCTGACCAGGGAAATACGACGCAGCGCGTAAGCGCTGCTATTTTGGCGCTAATAAGAGAGACGAATATGCCATTAATAATTATTGCGGCAGGCGTTGCGCTGCTGTTGGTCTTAATGATTGGCTTTAAAGTTAACGGCTTTATCGCCCTTGTTCTGGTTGCCGCCGTGGTGGGATTTGCCGAAGGGATGGGCGCGCAAGACGTCCTGCACTCCATACAAAACGGAATTGGCGGTACTCTGGGCGGACTCGCCATGATCCTCGGTTTTGGCGCGATGCTGGGAAGATTAATTTCCGACACCGGCGCAGCGCAGCGCATTGCGACGACGCTCATTAATACGTTCGGCAAAAAACGCGTGCAATGGGCGCTGGTGATCACCGGGCTTATCGTCGGCCTGGCAATGTTTTTTGAAGTCGGATTCGTACTGCTGTTGCCGCTCGTTTTTACGATTGTGGCCTCATCGGGACTGCCCTTGCTGTATGTCGGGGTTCCAATGGTCGCCGCCTTATCCGTTACGCACTGCTTCCTGCCGCCGCATCCCGGCCCTACCGCTATTGCGACAATTTTTGAGGCAAATCTCGGTACGACCCTGCTGTATGGGTTAATCATTACCATACCGACCGTGATTGTTGCTGGCCCGCTGTTTTCAAAATTGCTGGCGCGCTTTGAGAAAGCGCCGCCTGAAGGATTATTTAATCCTCACCTATTCAGTGAAGAGGAGATGCCGTCATTCTGGAACAGTATTTTTGCCGCCGTGATCCCGGTCATTCTGATGGCCATCGCAGCGGTATGTGAAATCACGCTGCCAAAAACGAATGCCGTGCGGGTTTTCTTCGAATTTATTGGTAATCCAGCAGTGGCGTTGTTTATTGCCATTATCATCGCCATTTTTACGCTGGGCCGACGCAACGGACGTACGGTTGAGCAGGTGATGGATATCGTCGGCGAGTCCATTGGCGCTATTGCGATGATTGTTTTTATCATCGCGGGCGGCGGCGCGTTTAAGCAAGTGCTGGTGGATAGCGGCGTGGGTCAATATATCTCGCAATTAATGACCGGCACATCGCTATCTCCGTTATTAATGTGCTGGACGGTAGCCGCCGTGCTGCGTATTGCGTTAGGTTCCGCTACCGTGGCCGCGATAACCACAGCGGGCGTCGTATTGCCGATTATTAACGTAACCCACGCCGATCCGGCGTTAATGGTACTGGCGACAGGCGCAGGAAGCGTTATTGCATCACATGTTAACGATCCCGGTTTTTGGCTATTTAAAGGGTATTTTAATCTTAGCGTCGGGGAAACCCTACGCACCTGGACCGTTATGGAAACATTGATTTCTGTCATGGGATTGCTGGGCGTACTGGCGCTGAATGCGGTTCTGCATTAATTCATCATCCGCAGCCCAATTAACCATGGGGGCGACGTTCCCGCCCCCGGTACTGGAGAAAACATGAGGAATCACAGAATTTCTTTGCAGGATATCGCTACGCTTGCTGGCGTGACAAAAATGACGGTGAGCCGTTACATCCGCTCGCCGAAAAAAGTCGCCAGGGAAACCGGCGAGCGTATTGCGCAGATCATGGAGGAAATTAACTACATACCAAATCGCGCGCCAGCTATGCTGTTAAACGCGCAAAGTTACACTCTGGGCGTGCTGATCCCCTCTTTTCAGAACCAGTTGTTTGCCGACATTCTTGCCGGGATTGAATCCGTAACGTCGGGTCATAACTACCAAACTCTCATTGCGAATTACAATTACAATCGCGATTCGGAAGAAGAGTCCGTTATCAATTTACTGTCTTACAATATTGACGGCATTATTCTTTCAGAAAAATATCATACCCTCAGAACCGTCAAATTCCTGCGCTCAGCTACCCTTCCGATTGTAGAACTCATGGATATCCAGGGCGATCGCTTAGATATGGAGGTGGGGTTTGATAACCGTCAGGCCGCCTTTGATATGGTCAGCACCATGCTGGATAAACGCCAGCGGCGGAAAATCCTCTATCTGGGTTCAAAAGACGATATCCGTGATGAGCAGCGTTATCACGGCTACTGCGATGCGATGACGCGCCGGGGGCTGGCGCCGTTGCGCATCAATCCCCGCGCTATCTCCTCTATCCATCTGGGGATACAGCTAATGCGTGATGCGCTTGCTGCGCACCCGGACGTGGATGGCGTCTTTTGTACTAACGACGATATCGCAATGGGCGCTCTACTGTGGTGCCGCGAGCGTCAACTGGCCGTACCGGAGCAGATCTCCATCGCCGGCTTCCACGGTCTGGAGATGGGCAGGCAAATGATACCGAGCCTCGCCAGCGTAATTACCCCTCGTTTTGAGATCGGGCGCAGAGCCGCGCAGATGTTGCTCAACAAAATTAAAAATAACGATCTCAACCATAATACGATTGATTTGGGTTATCAGATTTATCACGGCAGCACGTTATAAATTTTTTGATCTACTTTTTCCCGCAGCTTGCCTGAGCTTAACGGGTAGCCAAAAGCGCCACGCGTCAGGTTACGCACTACATCATTCGAGGAATACCAGGCTATCTGCCGGATGGCGGCGGAAAGGACTTATCAGGCCTACGGGTCATAGTAGGCCGGATAAGCGCAGCGCCATCAGGCCTACGATTACTGTGATTACGACTTACGCAGCATTAGCCACAGGCTAATCAGGAAGAAAGACGCGCTCGGCAGCAGCGCGCCGACAATCGGCGGAATGCCGTATACCAGCGTCAGCGGGCCAAAAATCTGGTCGAGAACGTAAAAGACGAAGCCGAAGCTAATCCCCGTCACCACGCGCACGCCCATCGGCACACTACGCAGCGGTCCAAAGATAAACGACAGCGCCATCAGCATCATCACCGCCACGGAGAGCGGCTGGAAGATTTTACTCCACATATTGAGCTGATAACGTCCGGCGTCCTGTCCGCTCGACTTCAGATATTTAACGTAGTTATGCAGACCGCTGATGGAAAGCGCATCCGGGTCCAGCGCCACCACGCCTAACTTATCCGGCGTCAGATTCGTTTTCCAGGTGCCGCTCACCGTCTGCGAACCGGTGATCTGTTTCGGGTTTTGCAGATCGGACTCATCCACCTGCGACAAACGCCAGACCTTATGCTCCGGGTCGAATTTTGCCGAAGCGGCGTAACGCACTGACTGCAAACGACGCTGATCGTTGAAAGCGTAAATACTAATGCCGGCCAGCTCCTCGTCGCCCTTCACCCGTTCAATATAGACAAAGTTATTCCCGTCTTTCGCCCACAGACCTTGCTGGGTGGAAAGCAGCGAACCGCCATACATCGCCTGCGCACGATAGTTACGCGCCATCTGCTCGCCCTGCGGGGCGACCCATTCGCCGATCGCCATGGTTAACAGCACCAGGGGGATAGCCGTTTTCATCACCGACAGCGCCACCTGCATACGGGTGAAACCCGATGCCTGCATCACCACCAGTTCGCTACGCTGTGCCAGCATCCCCAGCCCCAGCAGCGCGCCAAGCAGCGCCGCCATAGGAAAGAAGATCTGGATATCCTTAGGTACGCTGAGCAGGGTGTACATACCCGCGCCCAGCGCGTCGTAGTTACCCTGCCCCGCTTTTTTCAGCTGATCGACAAACTTGATGATCCCGGAGAGCGACACCAGCATGAACAACGTCATCATGATGGTGGTAAAAATGGTTTTACCGATATAGCGGTCAAGTACACCAAATGGCTGCATTATACCGCTCCTTTACGCAGAAAACGGGCACGCAGGCGGCGGACCGGCACCGTATCCCACAGGTTTAAACCAATCGCCAACGCCAGATAGATCAGGTTGACCGCCCACATCCAGATAACCGGGTCCAGTTTGCCTTTACCGCCATTCGATTTAATGGAAGTCTGGATCAGGAAGAACAGCAGATAAAGCAGCATGGCGGGCAACATAGACAAGACGCGCCCCTGACGTGGATTCACCACGCTGAGCGGCACGACCATCAGCGCCATCATAAATACGGTAAAGACTAACGTGATACGCCAGTGCAGCTCGGCGCGAGCGCGATCGTTGTCGGTATTCCACAGCGTGCGCATGTCCATCTGGTCGGTATCGTTCGGGTCCAGCGCCACGGCCTGATGGCCAATAATCGCCTGATAGTTCTGGAAGTCGGTGATGCGAAAATCGCGTAGCAACGCCGTTCCTTCAAAACGCGTCCCTTTGTTTAAGGTGACAACCTGGGAACCATCGCGCAACTGAGTAAGGTGTCCGGAATCGGCCACTACCACAGAAGGACGAGCATTGCCCTTAGGGCGAATCTGCGCCAGGAAAACATCGTGGAAGTCGCTGCCATCAACGCTTTCGATAAACAGCACCGAGCTGCCGTTGGTCGCCTGCTGGAATTGCCCCTGCGCCAACGCCGCCATACCGGGGTTCGCTTTCGCCTCCGCCAGCACTTCATCCTGGTGTTTTGACGACCAGGGGCCGGCCCACATCACGTTAACCGCCGCAAGGATACCGGTAAATAACGCCAGTACCATGGCGGCCTTTACCAGTACGGCTTTGCTCAACCCACAGGCGTGCATGACCGTAATTTCACTTTCGGTATACAGTTTGCCCAGCGTCATCAGCAGCCCCAGGAACAGGCTTAAAGGCAGGATGAGCTGCGCCATTTCCGGTACGCCCAGCCCCAGAAGCGAGAGCACCAGATTTGCGGGAATATCGCCGTCAACCGCCGCGCCGAGAATCCTCACTAACTTTTGACAAAAGAAGATCAAAAGTAAGATGAAGAGTATCGCCAGCTGGCTTTTGAGCGTCTCCCGCACCAGATATCTTATGATTATCACTTTAAATACGCCCGTAAAAACCCATTTTTTTGCTGGAATTTAGCTTGTTTCATGGCTTAAACGTCATTTATTCTCTTGAGTCGTCGAAATCATCGCTAAGATCATTATACTCAGCGGATTCACCTCTCAGAACTTGTTCTGACGTGCCAATGCCGTAATAACGTTAAGATTAACACGAAGTCACCGCAACAGCGGATATGAGTTACGAAAGCTTTCAATTTCTATACTCTAATGGATTTCGAGTTGCAGGCAGGCGGCAAGACTGTGAAGCCCCGGAGCTTACATCAGGTAAGCGACAGGGGTGAGCAGGCGCAGCCAACGCATCTGCAACTTGAAAGACGACGAGTATAGCTGTAGCCACCACTGTTGTCTTTAAGATTCAGGAGCATAGTGCATGGAGTTCAGTGTAAAAAGCGGTAGCCCGGAGAAACAGCGGAGTGCCTGCATTGTCGTGGGCGTCTTTGAACCGCGTCGCCTTTCTCCGATTGCAGAACAGCTCGACAAAATTAGCGACGGATACATCAGCGCATTGCTGCGTCGCGGCGAACTGGAAGGAAAACCGGGGCAGACTCTGTTACTGCACCATGTTCCCAACGTTCTTTCCGAGCGAATCCTCCTCATTGGTTGCGGCAAAGAGCGCGAGCTTGATGAACGTCAGTATAAGCAGGTTATTCAGAAAACGATAAATACTCTGAATGATACTGGTTCGATGGAAGCCGTCTGTTTCCTGACCGAACTGCACGTTAAAGGCCGCAACAACTACTGGAAAGTGCGTCAGGCCGTCGAAACGGCCAAAGAGACGCTTTATAGCTTTGATCAACTCAAGACCAACAAGAGCGAGCCGCGCCGCCCGCTACGTAAGATGGTCTTTAATGTGCCGACCCGCCGTGAGCTCACCAGCGGCGAACGCGCCATTCAGCACGGTCTGGCCATCGCCGCCGGGATTAAGGCTGCGAAAGATCTCGGCAACATGCCGCCCAATATCTGTAACGCCGCCTACCTGGCGTCACAGGCGCGCCAGTTGGCCGACAGCTACAGCAAAAATGTCATCACCCGCGTGATCGGCGAACAGCAAATGCGCGAACTGGGTATGAACGCTTATCTGGCGGTCGGCCACGGTTCGCAGAATGAATCGCTGATGTCGGTGATTGAGTACAAGGGCAATCCGTCCGAAGACGCGCGCCCGATCGTGCTGGTGGGTAAAGGCCTGACCTTCGACTCCGGCGGCATCTCCATCAAGCCATCTGAAGGGATGGACGAGATGAAGTACGACATGTGCGGCGCGGCGGCGGTTTACGGCGTGATGCGTATGGTCGCCGAGCTTCAGCTACCGATTAACGTTATCGGCGTACTGGCGGGCTGTGAAAACATGCCGGGCGGACGCGCGTATCGTCCGGGCGACGTACTGACCACCATGTCCGGTCAGACGGTTGAAGTGCTGAATACCGATGCTGAAGGCCGTCTGGTACTGTGCGACGTGCTGACCTACGTTGAGCGCTTCGAACCGGAAGCCGTCATTGACGTCGCGACGCTAACCGGCGCCTGCGTGATTGCGCTGGGCCATCACATTACCGGTCTGATGTCGAACCATAACCCGCTGGCGCATGAACTGATCGGCGCGTCCGAGCAAGCGGGCGACCGCGCGTGGCGTCTGCCGCTGGGCGATGAGTTCCAGGAACAACTGGAGTCCAACTTTGCGGATATGGCGAATATTGGTGGTCGTCCTGGCGGCGCTATCACCGCGGGCTGCTTCCTGTCGCGCTTTACCCGTAAGTATAACTGGGCGCACCTGGATATCGCCGGCACCGCCTGGCGATCCGGCAAAGCGAAAGGCGCGACGGGTCGTCCGGTAGCGCTGCTGTCGCAGTTCCTGCTCAATCGTGCGGGCTTTAACGGCGAAGAGTAAGTTTGAGATTACCCCGTAGGCCTGATAAGGCGCATTAGCGCCGCCATCAGGCGTTTTGCCGGATGGCGCTGCGCTTATCCGGCCTACGGGAGGCATCATGGCAACGCATTTAAATCCACCACAAGAAGCCCCATATATGAAGAATGCGACGTTCTATCTTCTGGACAATGACACCACCGTCAACGGTTTAAGCGCCGTTGAACAACTGGTGTGTGAAATTGCCGCAGAACGTTGGCGCGCCGGCAAGCGCGTGCTGATCGCCTGCGAAGATGAGAAGCAGGCCATTCGGCTGGATGAAGCGCTGTGGGCGAGACCGGCGGAAAGTTTTGTCCCGCACAATCTGGCAGGCGAAGGCCCACGCGGCGGCGCGCCGGTTGAAATCGCCTGGCCGCAAAAACGCAACAGCAGCCCGCGCGATATTTTAATCAGCCTGCGTACAAGCTTTGCAGATTTTGCCACCGCTTTCACAGAAGTGGTAGACTTCGTCCCTTACGAAGAAACTTTGAAACAACTGGCGCGCGAACGCTACAAAGCCTACCGCGTGGCTGGTTTTAACCTGAATACGGCAACCTGGAAATAATGGAAAAGACATATAACCCCCAAGATATCGAACAGCCGCTTTACGAGCACTGGGAAAAGCAGGGCTATTTCAAGCCTAACGGCGACGAAAGCAAAGAGTCCTTCTGCATCATGATCCCGCCGCCGAACGTCACCGGCAGTTTGCATATGGGACATGCTTTCCAGCAAACCATCATGGATACCATGATCCGTTACCAGCGTATGCAGGGTAAAAACACCCTGTGGCAGGTCGGCACCGACCACGCCGGAATCGCGACCCAGATGGTGGTTGAGCGCAAGATTGCCGCTGAAGAAGGTAAAACCCGTCACGACTACGGCCGCGATGCGTTTATCGACAAAATCTGGCAGTGGAAAGCGGAATCCGGCGGCACCATTACCCGTCAGATGCGCCGTCTCGGCAACTCCGTTGACTGGGAGCGCGAGCGCTTCACCATGGACGAAGGTCTTTCCAATGCCGTGAAAGAAGTCTTTGTCCGCCTGTACAAAGAAGACCTGATTTACCGTGGCAAACGCCTGGTGAACTGGGACCCGAAACTGCGCACCGCCATCTCTGACCTGGAAGTGGAAAACCGCGAGTCTAAAGGCTCGATGTGGCACATCCGCTATCCGCTGGCCGACGGCGCGAAAACCGCAGACGGTAAAGATTACCTGGTCGTCGCCACCACCCGTCCGGAAACCGTACTGGGCGATACCGGCGTGGCCGTGAACCCGGAAGATCCGCGTTATAAAGATCTGATTGGCAAATTCGTTATTCTGCCGCTGGTTAACCGCCGCATTCCGATTGTGGGCGACGAACACGCCGATATGGAAAAAGGCACCGGCTGCGTGAAGATCACCCCGGCGCACGACTTTAACGACTATGAAGTCGGGAAACGTCACGCCCTGCCGATGATCAACATCCTGACCTTTGACGGCGACATTCGCGAAAGCGCGGAAGTGTTCGATACCAAAGGTGAAGAGTCTGACGTTTATTCCAGCGAGATTCCGGCTGAGTTCCAGAAGCTGGAACGCTTTGCTGCCCGTAAGGCCATCGTCGCTGCCGTTGACGCGCTGGGCCTGCTGGAAGAAATTAAACCGCACGATCTGACCGTCCCTTACGGCGACCGTGGCGGCGTGGTTATCGAACCGATGCTGACCGACCAGTGGTACGTCCGTGCCGACGTGCTGGCGAAACCGGCGGTGGAAGCGGTTGAAAACGGCGACATCCAGTTCGTGCCGAAGCAGTACGAAAACATGTACTTCTCCTGGATGCGCGATATTCAGGACTGGTGTATCTCTCGTCAGCTGTGGTGGGGGCACCGTATCCCGGCATGGTACGACAACGACGGCAACGTCTACGTTGGCCGTACCGAAGACGAAGTGCGTCAGGAAAATAACCTCGGCGCCGACGTTGCGCTTCGTCAGGACGAAGACGTTCTCGATACCTGGTTCTCCTCCGCGCTGTGGACTTTCTCCACCCTCGGCTGGCCAGAAAACACCGACGCCCTGCGTCAGTTCCACCCCACCAGCGTGATGGTGTCCGGCTTCGATATCATCTTCTTCTGGATTGCCCGCATGATCATGATGACCATGCACTTCATCAAAGATGAAAACGGCAAGCCGCAGGTGCCGTTCCATACCGTCTATATGACCGGTCTGATTCGCGACGACGAAGGCCAGAAGATGTCCAAATCCAAGGGTAACGTTATCGACCCGCTGGATATGGTGGACGGCATCTCCCTGCCGGAACTGCTGGAAAAACGCACCGGCAATATGATGCAGCCGCAGATGGCGGAGAAAATCCGCAAACGTACCGAGAAGCAGTTCCCGAACGGCATTGAGCCGCACGGCACCGACGCCCTGCGCTTTACCCTGGCGGCGCTGGCCTCGACCGGTCGCGACATCAACTGGGATATGAAGCGTCTGGAAGGCTACCGTAACTTCTGTAACAAGCTGTGGAACGCCAGCCGCTTTGTGCTGATGAACACCGAAGAGCAGGATTGCGGCTTCAACGGCGGCGAAATGACGCTGTCGCTGGCGGACCGCTGGATCCTGGCGGAATTCAACCAGACCGTTAAAGCCTACCGCGACGCGCTGGACAGCTTCCGCTTCGATATCGCCGCGGGCATTCTGTATGAATTCACCTGGAACCAGTTCTGCGACTGGTATCTGGAGCTGACCAAGCCGGTAATGACCGGGGGTTCCGAGTCTGAACTGCGCGGCACCCGCCATACGCTGGTCACCGTACTGGAAGGTCTGCTGCGCCTGGCGCATCCTATCATCCCGTTCATTACCGAAACCATCTGGCAGCGCGTGAAGGTTATCTGTGGCATTACCGCCGACACCATCATGCTGCAGCCGTTCCCGGAATATAACGCCGCACAGGTGGATGAAGCCGCGTTGGCCGATACCGAGTGGCTGAAGCAGGCGATCGTTGCCGTACGTAACATTCGTGCGGAAATGAACATCGCCCCGGGCAAACCGCTGGAACTGCTGCTGCGCGGCTGTAGTGAAGAAGCCGTTCGTCGTGTTAACGACAACCGTAGCTTCCTGCAAACCCTGGCGCGTCTGGAAAGCATCACCGTGCTGCCAGCCGATGACAAAGGCCCGGTTTCCGTGACCAAAATCATCGACGGCGCTGAACTGCTGATCCCGATGGCTGGCCTCATCAACAAAGACGATGAGCTGGCGCGTCTGGCGAAAGAAGTGGCAAAAATCGAAGGCGAGATTGCCCGTATCGAAGGCAAACTGTCCAACGAAGGTTTCGTCGCCCGTGCGCCGGAAGCGGTGATTGCCAAAGAGCGTGAGAAGCTGGACGGTTACGCAGAAGCCAAAGCGAAGCTGATTGAGCAGCAGGCGGTTATTAGCGCGCTGTAATCTGAAAGCCTGATGGCGCTTCGCTTACCAGGCCTACACGTTCGCTTATTGACATGGCGCGATCGGTAGGCCGGATAAGGCATTCACGCCGCCATCCGACAACATGAATTATGGGCCGACGTAAACGTCGGCCTTTTTACATCAGATAAACGGGAAGTAAGGCATGATGCCACGAGAAATCCACATTAGCGGGCTGTTTTCCAGCGGCTTCTCATCATTGGTTAACTCAAGCGAATCCAGATCGCCCTGGACCTGTGTATTCTGCGCCAGCCAGCTCACCAGCCAAATTTTCAACCACGGATAAGCCAGCCCTAAGGTCACGCCGGAAATCACAAACACCACCAGTAACCGCCACAGCATACCGTGTGCAGTGACAGAGGAATGAAAACGAATCGAATCGTTCGCCAGTGACAAATTGTTTAAAAACAGGTTGCGTAACGCCACATATAAGTAACTGGTTACCACAATAATCGCGAGAAAATAGAGGAAATAACATGCCATTATCTGGCCATAATATTGCAGAATAAGCGCCCCTCCTGCCTGCGCATTCCCCATCATACTCAAAAGAATCATGTCGGTGAACACCGGCGCGATTAGATAACCAATCACGACAGCAAAAGGGAAAAGGGTCAACATTGCCAACACGCACCCTCTGATGCACGTTTTAACATTAACCTGAATCGAGAAACGATGAATGCCAAAGTTTGCGCCATTGCCAAACAAGGTCATCCATTTGCTGTAGGTAATACCGTTAATGACCCCTATCCCAATAATAGCCAGCAAACCGAGAAAAACGATATTGAACACTAAACCGCCGACGGCGATGGTTAACAGTGAGATAATATAAAGAACAATATAAAGCGCCACCATCAGGAGTACCGGGAGAGCGAACATGTACCACCAGGCGCGCCGCATGGAACACTGGAATCCAAAATGTACGCCATTAAGCGAAGTCATCATCGCCTGATACTGTAATCCTTTCACCGCCATAAAAGGAATAATCGCAATTAATAAGCCGAATAGCGTAAAACCGAGACCGGGATGACCGTGTTCAATAAGAGAGAGGCTAACAATATAAATAATAAAAACTAACAACACACTAATAAATAATGCGCCGCCCGTGGCTTTGTAAGCAAAAGGCTGATTGTTTAGCGTCATATTAGTATAAATATAACGTCGACATTTCACCATCGCCCACGGCGCATAGATTCCAAACGTGATACACGTCAACAAGAAATTCACAAGGCAAATAACAAAATACTTTCCGCCCTTGCCTGTAAACACCAACGTGTGATTATGGTTATCTTTACTACTGATAACGTTATTCATGAATCATATCCCTGAATTACAATCTATTAGAATTAATAATAAAAACCAGTAAATTGTTACTGATTTGACTACGATACTATTTTTGTTTAATTTTTCCGCCTTTTATTTTGTCTGATTCAGGATCTCCTTGCGCGTAACTCAAGACGGTGGTATTAAAGTAATCTATAAATAAATTTTAAAAATTGAGCCATATTATGAATAATGTCGCCTCGCCAACGCTCACGGTGCGCCGAATCACTACCGCTGACAATGCCGCTATTGCCCGTGTCATCCGTCAGGTTTCAGCGGAATACGGACTTACCGCCGATAAAGGTTATACCGTTGCCGACCCCAATCTGGATGAACTGTATCAGGTTTATAGCCAACCGGGCGCGGCCTACTGGGTGGTAGAGCAAAACGGTTGTGTGGTGGGCGGCGGCGGCGTGGCGCCGTTATCCTGTAGCGAACCAGACATTTGTGAACTGCAAAAAATGTATTTTTTACCGGTGATTCGTGGCCAGGGGCTGGCGAAAAAGCTGGCGCTGATGGCGCTGGATCATGCCCGTGAACAGGGTTTTAAACGCTGCTATCTGGAAACAACGGCTTTTTTACGCGAGGCGATTGCGCTATACGAACGTTTAGGATTTGAACATATTAGCGAACCGCTCGGCTGCACCGGACATGTCGATTGCGAAGTGAGGATGTTAAAGGATCTCTGAAAACCAGGCGTTTATTTATCCTCGCCAGGTATTATTTTTGCTGATATAAGTAATCCCGGAAACATCCTGTTATCCGGGAATCACTTATTATTCAAGGAAGTTATAAATGAAACGCCTATTATCAGCAATTGTTTTCCCCGCTATGTTTATTAGTATCTCTAATGTATATGCATTAGATATACAGCCCGGCGAATGGAAAATGGAAAATATAGAAATGCGCACCATCAATCCAGATACAAAAGAAGTATTAATGGATGAAAAAAATTCGGGCATAGCGACGCTTATGTGTTATACCCCTAAAATGTCTGAAGATTCTAAAAAAATGGTGAAGGGGTTTTCTACCAGTGCAGGCGGTTGCACGACAACATTTGTAGAAAGTACGGATACCAAACTGATCAATGAGACTGTCTGTAATAATCCTGATGTCAAATCGCACTCTATTGTAGAAACGACGAAAATAAGCGATACAGAATTTGCGATGACCATGAAATCGGATGTCGATGCAGGAGGTAATAAAACAACCTCCATCAACAAAATTAAACAAACCTTTGTTGGCAAGACCTGTTCTGAAGCGTCAAAAGGCGTGAAACAGTAACTATTTCAACACAAAAACCCGTAGTGATTGATGCAATAATGGCATTGTTCAAGGTCACCTTTCGGGAATATAACACTGAGTGAGTTCTTTTTGCCTGCCGCAGGGCAGGCTTTACTCAGGACAGAATATCATGAAAATGACTTTTCCTGCTCGCCAGCAGTTTGATGCCGGGCGGATGACCACGCAGGTGGCGACAGCGTAAAAGATAAAAACGCTAATCTTTAATTTTACCCTTTATCCGGCGGCTGGCACGCCGCTATGAAAACGAAACTCGCGGTCTGGCGACAAGATAAGGTCAGCTTCCACCTCGCCAAAATAGCGCACGCGCGCAGAAATGTCCTCGGTGGAAATCTGCTGCGCCAGCGCCAGGTAATCCTGATAATGCCGCGCTTCGGAGCGCAGAAGCGAGAGATAAAACGTCTGTAAATCCTCATCCAGCCAGGGCGCCAGAGCGGCAAAACGTTCGCAGGAGCGGGCTTCGATATACGCCCCGCAAATCAGCTTATCAATTAAGGTGAGCGGTTCGTGCGTGCGTACCGCTTTCAACATTCCTTTCGCGTAGCGGCTGGCGGTGATTTTCACATAAGGAATGTTTCTGGCCTGCATGACCTCGCGTACCTGCCAAAAATGGTGCAACTCCTCTTTAATCAATAACACCATACGGTCGATAAGCTGACGTCCCCAGGGGTCATCAGTTTGCGGCATGGCGCTTTTGCTAATCTGTCTATGCAGGGCAACAAAATCCGGCTCCGGCCCCTGACGAAACGCGAACGCCTCGTAAGGTTGCAGCCAGGCGAGCAGCGCGTCGGCGCCCGATTTATCGGCGACATATTTACGCACCAACAGCAACGCGGTTTGCGCAGCCTTCAGTTCGCAGATCAAGTGATCGGTAAGCAGAAGAGGAAGATTTTGCGGATCGCGGGCCTGGACAATCCACGCCTGCGGCGTCGGGCAATGCAGGAAATTAAGCACCGGAGAGAGTATTTGCGGGTAATTCATACGTAACCTGTTAAAAAAATACGACAGCAGACGCTGCCGTACCGTCATACTATGCAGCTTTAGTGACGCACGCCGTCGTCATCTTCATCGACATAATCGTCGTCATCACCCTCTTCGCCATTAGGGTCTTCAAAATAGGTTCCCCAGCCGTCGTATTCGACATCATATTTTTCCGCCAGGTTCATCAGTTGCTCAACCTGAGCGTCGATGAGTTCGGCGTTCAACGCGCACTCGCTGAGGATGTCGCAACAAATAACCGTATCGCCCTCTTCCACTTCCAACTCTTCCGGCTCCGTCACTTCATAGCCGAGTTTAAAGGCTTCTACCGCGGCTTTTTCCAACGTTTCGAAATCGTCAGCGGAAAGGTGATGCTCGATAGTGTACAGCGCATCCGGATCGCTGCCGTCCTCAAGTAGCTCTTCAATAATTAACCGCGTTTCTTCACGCTGCTCTTCCAGTAATTCCGGGTTTGCCATAGCTCGTTCCTCATAGATGTCCTGCCGATACTCTTATTGTCACATACCGCCGACGTTGCCTCCACCTTATCGAGAAAAGTTTTATCAAACAGGGTTGCAAATGAATAATCATCCATATAAAGTGAATTTTAATTCAATGAGAGGCCTAAGCCATGTGAGGGAAGTATGTCTACGTTTTACCAAAAACCTTTTTTAAAGTTACTTGATTTCACCGCCAGCGAGCTCACTGCTCTGTTGCAGCTTGCCGCCAAACTGAAAGCCGATAAGAAAAACGGTAAAGAAGAACAAAAGCTGGTGGGTAAGAATATTGCGCTCATCTTCGAAAAAGACTCGACCCGGACACGATGCTCTTTCGAAGTTGCCGCATACGATCAGGGGGCGCGCGTGACGTACCTGGGTTCCAGCGGGAGCCAGATCGGCCATAAAGAGTCCATCAAAGATACTGCCCGCGTCCTGGGCCGGATGTTTGACGGTATTCAGTATCGAGGATATGGCCAGGAGATCGTCGAAACGCTGGCTGAATATTCCGGTGTGCCGGTATGGAACGGTTTAACCGATGAGTATCACCCAACGCAATTACTGGCGGATCTGCTCACCATGCAGGAACATCTGCCGGGTAAAGCCTTTAACGAGATGACGTTGGTCTATGCCGGAGACGCGCGTAATAACATGGGTAACTCCATGCTGGAAGCCGCCGCGTTAACAGGATTGGATCTCCGTCTGGTCGCGCCAAAAGCCTGCTGGCCGCAAGCCGCGTTAGTGGCGGAGTGCAGCGCCATGGCGAAAAAGAACGGCGGCGCCATCACCCTGACCGAAGATATCGCCTCAGGCGTAAAAGGCGCGGATTTTATCTATACCGATGTTTGGGTCTCTATGGGCGAACCCAAAGAGAAATGGGCGGAGCGTATTGCCCTGCTGCGTGATTATCAGGTCAACAGCCAGATGATGGCGTTAACCGGCAATCCGCAGGTTAAGTTCCTGCATTGTCTGCCTGCGTTCCATGATGACGAAACCACGCTCGGCAAAAAAATGGCCGAAGAGTACGGTTTACATGGCGGGATGGAAGTGACCGACGAGGTTTTTGAGTCTGCGGCCAGCATTGTCTTTGATGAAGCGGAAAACCGAATGCATACCATCAAAGCAGTAATGGTAGCGACGCTGTCTAAATAATGTCGTTATGATGCCGGATGGCGGTTGGCCTACAAGATCGCAACGTGCAGGCGCCGCCATCCGGCACAAAATATTACGCCATCAGCATTTTCACAACCGCTTTACGTACCCGCGCCGGTTCTCCCACCGCGCACAGGGGCTTATGCACTTCGCCGGGATAAAACACCACAAAGTCGCCTTCGTTCAGGACGACGGTTTTCTCGTCGACGCTCGTCGGTAAAAATGCAATGTCTTTATCCGCCAGCCAGTCCGTGTGCGGCGTTCCCGCAGGCCGGGTACTGAATGCCATCCCTTCCTGACCTTGTAGCACAATCTGAATATCAAGATAACGGGCGTGATACTCTGCGCTGCGCGATTCGCCCGGCTCCGTCATATTTTCAGAAATCATATAAAACAGCCTGTCGCCGTCAATGTCATACTTACCTGGCGCGGTCGTTGCCGTGACATGCGCATTGACGTGCTCAATCGCCTGCCGTAACGCCGTCGGCAGCCAGGCCTCCAGATGTTCAATATTGCCAATAATCATCGCATCCCCTTAGTTAAAACAGCGTTTTATTTTTCTCTTTATACGAGAAAAATGGCTGCCATACTACCCTTACTCTCATCGATTTTGCGCCAGCGCATGTTTATCGCCAGCGGTGTTTCTATATTGTTAATAGTTCGCCCAACTTTATGCAGTGCCTATGCATAAACCCCAGCGGCGCCAAATTGCCATCACTAACAATGCTTTGATATTAAAGGCGTTAACATAAAAACGTTTTAGCGATCACAATTCGCTCTCCCTGCATAAATGACTTCTCTATCCATAGTTATTTTTAAATTATTTAAATATCCCCGATAATAAAATCCCCCTCACGCATAGTTATGCAACCCTTAAAAATAATCACTTTATTTTCAAGCAGTTAAGATTTAAATATCATTCAATACAACAAACAAATAATTAACAATAAAAAAATAACAAACCATATAGCTGCGTAGTAATTCATTTAATGCCTTATTGTTTTTTGAATTTATCTGACCCGGCTCATATATTAAGTAAGAAAAATAGCACTCCTTGATTGATGTGAATCTCATCACATTAACAACCCAAATAAAATTCAATCATTGCTCCCGAATTTAACTGAAACGCCGCGACTGCAAGCACGCTAAATATTTGCAGCCACTCCTTCTTTATTCTTGAAATTATGTAAAAGGTATAATGATGGAAAAGCATTTTGTCGGTTCTGAAATCGGTCAATTACGCAGCGTAATGTTGCATCGTCCCAATCTCAGCCTAAAAAGACTTACCCCTTCAAATTGTCAGGAATTACTTTTTGACGATGTATTATCCGTAGAGCGCGCTGGCGAAGAGCATGACATTTTTGCCAACACGCTGCGCCAGCAAGGGATAGAAGTGTTGCTGTTAACCGACCTGCTCACCCAAACGCTGGATGTGGCTGACGCTAAAGCCTGGCTACTGGACACGCAAATTTCCGATTATCGCCTTGGGCCCACCTTTGCCGCAGATATTCGCGCCTGGCTGGCGGATATGCCGCACCGTGAACTGGCTCGCCATTTAAGCGGCGGTTTAACTTACGGCGAAATCCCCGCCTCCATAAAAAATATGGTGGTCGATACTCACGATATTAATGACTTTATTATGAAGCCATTACCGAATCACCTATTTACCCGTGACACGTCCTGCTGGATATATAACGGCGTCTCAATTAACCCCATGGCGAAACCTGCACGCCAACGTGAAACGAATAATTTACGTGCCATTTATCGCTGGCATCCTCAATTCGCAGGCGGTGATTTCATTAAATATTTCGGCGACGAGGACATTAATTACGACCACGCCACTTTAGAGGGCGGCGATGTGCTGGTGATTGGCCGCGGCGCGGTGTTGATCGGTATGTCTGAACGTACTACGCCGCAGGGTGTCGAGTTCCTGGCGCAGGCATTGTTTAAACATCGTCAGGCGGAACGCGTCATTGCCGTTGAACTGCCAAAACATCGCTCCTGTATGCACCTTGACACCGTCATGACCCACATTGATATCGACACCTTCTCCGTCTATCCGGAAGTCGTTCGCCCGGACGTGCAGTGCTGGACGCTGACGCCAGACGGACGCGGCGGTCTGAAACGAACCCAGGAGAGCACGCTGGTTCATGCTCTTGAAAAAGCGCTTGGCATCGATCAGGTGCGCTTAATCACCACTGGCGGCGACGCATTTGAAGCTGAGCGCGAACAGTGGAATGACGCCAATAACGTGCTCACCCTGCGTCCCGGCGTGGTGGTGGGCTATGAGCGCAACATCTGGACCAACGAAAAATACGACAAAGCCGGCATTACCGTCCTTCCCATTCCCGGCGATGAACTGGGTCGCGGGCGCGGGGGCGCACGCTGCATGAGCTGTCCACTGGAACGCGATGGTATTTAAAGGAGACGTTATGGAAAACAAACGCACACTGGTCGTCGCGCTGGGCGGCAATGCGCTGCTCAAACGCGGCGAACCGCTGGAGGCTGATATTCAGCGTAAAAATATCGAACTGGCGGCCAGAACCATCGCCCAGCTTACGCGGCAATGGCGCGTGGTGTTAGTGCACGGCAACGGCCCACAGGTAGGACTGCTGGCGCTACAAAATAGCGCCTACGCTAACGTTACGCCCTACCCGCTCGATATTCTCGGTGCGGAAAGCCAGGGCATGATTGGCTACATGCTGCAACAGGCGCTGAAGAATCATCTGCCGGAGCGTGAAATCAGCGTCCTGCTCACCCAGGTCGAAGTCGATGCCAACGACCCGGCATTCCTCAATCCAACCAAATATATCGGACCGATTTACGACGAAGCGCAGGCCCGGGCGTTACAGGCAGAAAAGGGCTGGGTATTCAAAGCCGACGGTAACGCCTTCCGCCGCGTTGTGCCCTCCCCGCAGCCGAAACGCATTGTGGAAAACGATGCCATCCGCGCGCTGATTAGCCGCGATCACCTGGTTATCTGTAACGGCGGCGGCGGCGTGCCGGTCGTAGAAAAAGCCGATGGCTACCACGGTATCGAGGCGGTGATCGACAAAGATCTGTCCGCCGCCCTGCTTGCCAGCCAAATTCACGCCGACGCGCTGCTCATTCTGACCGATGCCGACGCGGTGTATCTCGACTGGGGCAAACCCACCCAACGCCCGCTGGCGCAGGTTACGCCGGAGCTGCTTCGTGAAATGCAGTTCGACGCCGGTTCGATGGGCCCGAAAGTGACCGCCTGCGCTGAGTTTGTCAGCCATTGCCGCGGCATTGCCGGAATCGGCTCGCTGGCGGATGGGCAAGCCATTCTCGCGGGCGAGAAAGGCACTTTGATTCGGTGTGAAACCGCCGACGTTGACGCATAAGGCTTTTTACCGGATGGCGGCTTCCGCCTTATTCGGCCTACAGAGCGCGCATAACCGTGGGCCGGATAAGCGCAGCGCCATCAGGCAATTCATTTTAACAAGGATATTGTAATGGTTATTTCACTGAAAAATCGTAACTTTTTGAAGCTGCTTGACTACACCCCGGCGGAAATCCAACACCTCATCGATCTGGCTATTGAGCTGAAAGCCGCAAAAAAAGCCGGATGCGAAAAGCAAACACTGATCGGCAAAAACATCGCGCTGATTTTTGAAAAAACCTCTACCCGCACCCGATGCGCGTTTGAAGTCGCCGCGTTCGACCAGGGCGCGCAGGTGACTTATCTCGGCCCAAGCGGCTCGCAGATCGGCCATAAAGAGTCCATGAAAGATACTGCTCGCGTCCTGGGGCGGATGTATGACGGCATCGAATATCGCGGTTTTGGTCAACACATTGTGGAAGAGCTGGGGGAATACGCGGGCGTTCCCGTCTGGAACGGCCTGACCGATGAATTTCACCCCACACAGATCCTGGCCGATCTAATGACCATGCTGGAACATGCGCCGGGTAAAACGCTGCCGGAACTGAGCTTCGCCTACCTGGGCGACGCGCGCAACAACATGGGCAACTCGCTGATGGTGGGCGCGGCGAAGATGGGCATGGATATCCGCCTGATAGCGCCAAAGTCCTTCTGGCCTGATGCCGCGCTGGTCGCGCAGTGCCGGGAAATCGCCAGCGTTACCGGCGCTCGTATCACCTTAACGGAGAGCGTTGAAGACGGCGTTCACGGCGTGGATTTCCTCTATACCGACGTCTGGGTCTCGATGGGAGAACCCAAAGAAGCCTGGGCGGAGCGCGTCAGTCTGATGACGCCATATCAGGTCAACCAGCAGGTGGTAAACGCTACCGGTAATCCTGATGTGAAGTTTATGCACTGCCTGCCCGCCTTCCATAACGAGCACACCAAAGTGGGACGCGAAATCGAAATGGCTTACGGCCTGAAAGGACTGGAGGTCACGGAAGAGGTGTTCGAGTCCGCAGGCTCGATAGTCTTCGATGAAGCGGAAAACCGGATGCACACCATCAAAGCGGTCATGGTGGCGACGCTCGGCGACTAATCCCACAGGATATGCGCCCTTGCGGCGCATATCCGTGATATCAGGAGAGAACATCATGGGTAAATTTAAATTTCCCACCGCTTATACCATCCTGTTTATTCTTATTGCCCTGGTCGCAGTGATGACCTGGATTGTGCCGGCGGGAAAATACCAAATGGCGATGAACGCCACGCTGGGAAAAGAGGTGCCGGTGGCGGGAACGTATGCCCCCGTGGACGCGCATCCGCAAGGGATTACCGCTGTTTTACTGGCGCCGATTGACGGCCTCTATAACCACGAAACCTACACTGCCGGCGCCATTGACGTCGCGCTGTTTGTCTTGATTATCGGCGGCTTTCTGGGGGTGGTGAATAAAACGGGGGCGATTGATGCCGGTATTGAACGGGTAACAGTCAAACTCAACGGCAAAGATGAGTGGATGATCCCCATTCTGATGGCGCTGTTCGCCGCAGGCGGCACTATCTATGGCATGGCGGAGGAGTCGTTGCCCTTCTACACGCTGCTGGTACCAGTCATGATGGCGGCCCGCTTCGATCCGTTAGTGGCGGCGGCAACCGTACTGCTCGGCGCAGGGATAGGCACGCTCGGTTCGACCATTAACCCTTTCGCCACGGTCATTGCCGCCAACGCCGCCGGCATCCCTTTTACTCAGGGAATGCTGATGCGCGTACTGCTGTTAATTGTCGGCTACGTACTGTGCGTGTTTTGGGTAATGCGCTATGCGCGCAAAGTCCGCGCCCATCCTGAGCTTTCTATCGTGGCGGATAAAATGGAGGAAAATCGCGCCCATTTCCTTGGCAATCGCGCCAATACACTGCTGGAGTTTACGGCTACCCGGAAATGGGTGCTGCTGATCTTCGCCGCCTCTTTCGCGGTGATGATTTACGGCGTGGCGGTTCTCGGCTGGTGGATGGCGGAAATCTCCGGCGTTTTTCTGGCGGCGGCGATTATCGTTGGCGTGATAACGCGGATGGGTGAGGAAGCGTTCACCAGTACCTTTATCGACGGCGCGCGGGATTTGCTTGGCGTGGCGCTAATTATTGGTATCGCGCGCGGCATTGTGGTGGTCATGGATAACGGTATGATTACCCACACCATTTTGCACAGCGCGGAAAGTCTGGTTTCCGGTCTATCTACCACCATTTTCATAAACGTAACCTACTGGCTGGAAGTATTGCTCTCCTTCCTGGTGCCCTCCTCTTCCGGTCTTGCCGTATTGACGATGCCCATTATGGCGCCGTTAGCGGATTTTGCCCACGTACAGCGGGATTTGGTCGTAACCGCCTACCAGTCGGCCTCCGGGATTGTGAACCTGGTTACTCCCACCTCCGCCGTGGTCATGGGCGGTCTGGCGATCGCCCGGGTTCCCTATGTCCGCTATCTGAAATGGGTCGCCCCGCTGTTGCTGATCCTGACATTGCTGAATATGGCGGTACTGAGCATCGGAGCGATGATGTAACGAGCCAGATGGTGACGCGTCTTATCCGACAGGACTGATAAGCACAGCGCCATCAGGCACGCCGTCACCTTTTTTGATCGGCTTCTCATTTTCCTGCAAAACCGCCCGATTGATCCGCAATCGATGTGACAAATGTGATGAATTTCGCCAGTCCGTTGATATTAATAATAAAGATAAGGTGCATTTATGAAGGAATACGATGATTACTCCGCCAAAGAACAACAGCAACTGGCGGTTTGTCAGCGCCTGATTAGTGAAAAAAGTTACCTGTCCCAGGAGGAGATTCGCCGCGATTTACAAAATGAGGGATTTGAAGGTATCAGTCAGTCTACGGTTTCGCGCCTGCTCAAGCTGCTGGGCGCAATAAAAATCAGAAATACGAAAGGACAAAAGATTTATTCCGTAAATCCCCAGCGGCGTCCTTCGCCGGATGCCGGACGTTCAATAGCCGAAATGGTCGTCAGCGTTGAACATAATAGCGAATTTATCCTTATCCATACGGCGGCAGGTTATGGTCGCGCCGTCGCGAGAATTCTGGATTACCACGCATTGCCGGAAATTCTCGGCGTCGTTGCCGGTAGCAGTATTGTCTGGGTCGCACCGCGGGTCGTTCAGCGCACGGCGCTGGTACACAAACAAATTAATTATTTGCTTAAAATGAATTTAAATTCATAAGAACCGTTTGCGACAAGTAAATCATGCATTAATTCGCTTGATCCCAAAACAGAGCTGAGTATAATCGCGGACAATTTGCCGGGAGGAAGCATGGTTCAGTGTGTACGACATTCTGTCTTACCGCGTCTGAAAAAAGACGCAGGCCTGCCGTTTTTCTTTCCGTTGAAAACCAATACCAAGCCCCTCAATTGAGGGGCTTTTTTTTGCCCAGGCGTCAGGAGATAAACATGGCTAACCCGCTATATCAAAAACATATCATTTCCATAAACGACCTCAGCCGCGACGATCTTAATCTGGTACTGGCGACGGCGGCGAAATTAAAAGCCAACCCGCAGCCGGAGCTTTTGAAACATAAAGTGATCGCCAGCTGCTTTTTCGAAGCCTCCACGCGTACCCGCCTGTCGTTTGAAACTTCAATGCATCGCCTGGGCGCCAGCGTAGTGGGCTTCTCCGACAGCGCCAACACGTCGCTGGGGAAAAAAGGAGAAACGTTAGCCGACACGATCTCAGTGATTAGCACTTACGTGGACGCGATTGTGATGCGCCATCCGCAAGAAGGCGCGGCACGTCTGGCGACGGAGTTTTCCGGTCAGGTGCCGGTGCTCAATGCGGGCGACGGTTCGAACCAGCATCCGACGCAGACCCTGTTGGATCTGTTTACCATCCAGGAAACGCAGGGCCGTCTGGATAACCTGCATATCGCGATGGTCGGCGATCTGAAATATGGCCGCACCGTGCATTCGCTAACCCAGGCGCTGGCGAAATTTAGCGGCAACCGTTTTTATTTTATCGCGCCGGACGCGCTGGCGATGCCGCAGTACATTCTGGATATGCTGGATGAAAAAGGAATGGCCTGGAGCCTGCATGGTTCTATTGAAGAGGTCATGGCCGACGTCGACATCCTCTATATGACTCGCGTACAGAAAGAGCGTCTCGACCCGTCGGAGTACGCCAATGTGAAGGCGCAGTTTGTTCTGCGCGCCAGCGACCTGAACGGCGCGCGTGAAAATATGAAAGTGCTGCACCCGCTGCCGCGGATTGATGAAATCACCACGGATGTGGATAAAACGCCACACGCCTGGTACTTCCAACAGGCGGGCAACGGTATTTTCGCTCGCCAGGCGTTACTGGCGTTGGTACTGAATAGCGAACTGAGTCTGTAAGGGAGAAAAGCGATGACACACGATAACAAACTGCAGGTTGAAGCCATTAAATGCGGCACCGTGATTGACCATATCCCTGCGCAGGTAGGCTTTAAACTGCTGAGTCTGTTTAAATTGACCGAGACCGATCAGCGAATCACTATCGGTCTGAATCTCCCGTCTGGCGAGATGGGGCGTAAAGACTTAATCAAAATAGAAAACACCTTCCTCACCGATGAGCAGGTTAACCAACTTGCTCTGTACGCGCCGCAGGCCACCGTTAACCGCATCGACAACTACGACGTAGTCGGGAAATCACGCCCCAGCCTGCCAGAGCGTATTAATAATGTGCTGGTTTGTCCGAACAGCAACTGCATCAGCCACGCGGAACCGGTATCCTCCAGCTTTGCAGTGAAAAAACGCGCCAATGATATCGCCCTCAAATGCAAATACTGTGAAAAAGAGTTTTCGCATTATGTGGTGCTGGCCAACTAATTTGGGTTGGTTATGAGATCCCGGCTCCCTATAATGAGCGGGGACATTCTATTACCGCTGTAATTCAGGAGAAATCATGAGCAAAACTATTGCGACGGAAAATGCACCAGCAGCAATCGGCCCATACGTACAGGGCGTTGACCTGGGTAGCATGGTAATCACTTCCGGTCAGATTCCGGTTGATCCGAAAACCGGTGCCGTAGCGGAAGACGTATCCGCTCAGGCACGTCAGTCGCTGGAAAACGTTAAAGCTATCGTGGAAGCCGCTGGCCTGAAAGTAGGCGACATTGTGAAAACGACCGTATTCGTGAAAGACCTGAACGATTTCGCGACCGTCAACGCCACCTACGAAGCCTTCTTCACCGAGCACAACGCCACCTTCCCGGCGCGTTCCTGCGTGGAAGTTGCCCGTCTGCCGAAAGACGTGAAAATTGAGATTGAAGCGATCGCTGTTCGTCGCTAACGCTCGTTTATAGATAGTGGCCGGATGGCGCTATCGCTTATTCGGCCTGGTATGCCATCCAGGCCGATAATTCACAATACTTCGACGCTTACTGCCAGCCATAACGTCGGCTGTAAAACCCTTTCACCAACTGGGTTAACGTCATATAGCCCGCCAGAATAGCAATCAGCCACGGGAAATAGCTTAACGGCAGCGCCTGCAACTGCAGGTAAGACGCCAGGGGCGAAAACGGCAACGAAACTCCCACCACCATCACCAACAATGTCATCGCCATCAGCGGCCAGGCGGCGCGACTTTGAATAAACGGCAGACGACGGGTACGGATCATATGCACAATCAGCGTTTGCGACAGTAATCCCACCACAAACCAGCCGGACTGGAACAAAGTTTGCGTTTCTGGCGTATTCGCATGAAATACCCACCACATCAGACAAAAGGTCAAAATGTCGAAAATCGAGCTGATCGGACCGAAAAAGACCATAAAGCGCCCCAAATCAGCCGGATTCCAGCGCTGCGGCTTTTGAATTTGTTCTTCATCGACATTATCAAACGGAATCGCCACCTGGGATACATCGTACAGTAGGTTTTGAATCAGCAAGTGCAGCGGCAGCATTGGCAGGAACGGCAAAAAGGCGCTCGCTACCAGCACGCTAAACACGTTACCGAAATTTGAGCTGGCCGTCATCTTGATATATTTCAACATATTAGAAAAAGTACGACGACCTTCAATGACGCCTTCTTCCAGCACCATCAGGCTCTTTTCCAACAGAATAATATCGGCGGCTTCACGGGCGATGTCCACCGCGCCATCTACCGAGATACCAATATCCGCTGCCCGCAATGCCGGGGCATCGTTAATCCCGTCGCCCATAAAACCGACCACATGCCCCTCGCGTTTGAGTAAAGTGACGATGCGCTCTTTATGCATCGGCGTCAGACGCGCAAACAACGTCGTACGGGCGGCCAGCGCCGCCAGCGCGTCGTCGCTTAACCCTTCAATATCACTGCCAATAATGACATCGCCCGCATCCAGCCCAACTTCATGGCAAACTTTCGCCGCTACCAGCTCGCTGTCGCCGGTGAGAATTTTCACCGTAATTCCGCTCGCCTTCAGCGCTTTCAACGCCGGCGCGGTGGTCTCTTTCGGCGGATCGAGAAAAGCGATATACCCTTCCAGAATGAGGTCAGACTCATCGATACGTTGGTAATCGCCCTCACGCGCGGGCAGGTATTTGGTCGCGACGGCGACCACGCGTAGCCCCTGACGGTTCAGCGTGTCGGTAACGCGTTTCACCCGGCGCAGCATATTGTCGTCCAGCGGCACAATATCGCCGTTGTGGCGCACCTGAGTACACACGTTCAGGATCTCCTGTAACGCGCCTTTGCAGACCAGTTGATGCACGCTCGAATCTTCGGCCACCACCACCGACATCCGGCGACGCTCAAAATCAAACGGGATCTCATCGATTTTCTGCCAGCGTCCGGAGAGCTGACGCGCGGCGGTTTCGTCTACTCCCTCCAGGACCGCCGTATCCAGTAAATTTTTTAGACCGGTCTGATAATGGCTGTTCAGCCAGGCGCAATGCAGTACATGCTCGCTGGGCTTACCAGAAATATCCGTGTGATTCTCCAGCACAATTTTATCCTGCGTCAGAGTGCCGGTTTTATCAGTGCACAGAATATCCATCGCGCCGAAGTTCTGAATCGCATCAAGGTGCTTCACGATAACTTTCTGTTTCGAGAGCTTCACCGCCCCGCGCGCGAGGGTAGAGGTGACGATCATCGGCAACATTTCCGGGGTGAGCCCTACCGCGACCGAGAGCGCAAATAGCGCCGCTTCCCACCAGTCACCTTTCGTGTAACCATTAATAATCAGTACTACCGGCGCCATGACCAGCATAAAGCGGATCAGCAACATACTGACGCGGCTAATTCCTTTCTGGAAAGCGTTCTGCTCGTTATCTTGTTCCGAAACGCGCCCCGCCAATTGACCAAACCAGGTGCCGGCGCCGGTCGCCATCACCACGGCCTGCGCCGTTCCGCTCACGACGTTCGTCCCCATAAAGCACAGCGTGTCGCACTCAAGCGGGTTATTTTGCCGGGGCTCACGCGTCGCGGCGACTTTCTCGACTGGCAGAGATTCGCCGGTCAGCGACGCCTGGGCGACAAACAGATCGCGCGCCTGGATAATCCGTAAATCCGCCGGGATCATATCCCCCGCCGCCAGCTTAATAATATCGCCGGGCACCAGTTGATCGATGGGTAATTCCAGCCAGGCATTTTCGCCATTTTCATTAATAACCCGCAGTACGGTAGCGGTATTGCTCACCATCGCTTTTAGCGCGTCCGCCGCTTTTGTCGAGCGCGCTTCCTGCACAAAATTCAGCAGCGTTGAGATACCGACCATCAGGGCGATAACGCCTGCGGCAAACAGATCCTCCGTGGCATAAGAAATGCCGCCAAGAATCGTGAGTAAGATGTTGAAAGGATTGCGATAACATACCCACAGATGCACCCACCACGGCGAGGGTTTCTGTGCCGGAAGGCGGTTTTCGCCATGCTTTTCACGCGCGCGCGTCACCTCGGCAGCGTTTAATCCCTCCGGGTGCGTATCAAAAACGCGCCAGAGAGTCTCCTGCTCCATTGCCGCGACTTTCAGACAGCGCTCGCTCAGCGAAGGCGGGATAGTCGCATTTACCGCGGTCTGCGCGCCGGGCAGCGGATCGCGGTGAACCAGACGATAAGGCAAATGACGATTAAGCCGGGCAAAAAGCTGGCGGGTAATGGTTTTTAGCATAGGTAATCCCTCCGCGCCGAAGTCAGGCGCAGAAAATTCTTCAGGCATGGCAAAGCCTTGCCCGATGAGCAATGTTTAAATAAAAACAGGGACGTTATCGTGTCACTGTCTTACACACCGGTAAGACAGCAGAGGCAGGCTTACCGGAAAAGGAAAATTCTCCATCGCGGGAGAGGGGTGGGTTCAGGGTCCATGTCGCCTCCGGTAAGTAAATAATTTGCGCCGCGGATTATACGCATAAATCCATAAGTTTTGTGGCAATTATGGCGGTATCATACCGTTACGTAATTAAACCAACGATAAACCAGACTTTGCCCATTGCCCTTCGCTTGAGTAAAGTTACTCTTTTTATCACCATCAGCGTCACGCCACGGGAAAACAGGATGCAAAACCGGCTCACTATCAAAGACATCGCCCGCCTGAGCGGCGTAGGGAAATCAACCGTTTCCCGCGTGCTTAACAATGAAAGCGGCGTAAGCGAACGTACCCGCGAGCGTGTCGAAGCGGTGATGAATCAACACGGTTTCTCTCCGTCCCGCTCCGCCCGCGCGATGCGAGGACAAAGCGATAAAGTGGTCGCTATTATCGTCACTCGCCTTGATTCGTTGTCTGAAAACCTCGCGGTTCAGACCATGCTGCCTGCGTTTTACGAACAGGGCTACGACCCTATTATGATGGAAAGTCAGTTCTCGCCGACGCTGGTAATGGAACATCTGGGCATGCTCAGACGACGTAACATTGATGGCGTGGTGCTGTTTGGCTTTACCGGCATCACAGAAGAGTTGATCGCCCCCTGGAAAGCCTCGCTGGTGCTGCTGGCAAGAGATGCGCAAGGTTTTGCCTCCGTCTGTTACGACGACGAGGGCGCGATTCATATCCTTATGCAGCGGCTGTATGAGCAAGGACACCGCAACATTAGCTTTCTGGGCGTTCCCCATAGCGATATTACCACCGGCAAACGTCGGCATGACGCATACCTGGCGTTTTGCAAAAAACATAAACTTCATCCCGTCGCCGCCCTGCCCGGTCTTGCCATGAAGCAGGGTTATGAGCATACGGCAAGCGTCATCATGCCGGATACCACCGCGTTAGTCTGCGCTACCGATACGCTGGCGTTGGGCGCCAGCAAGTATTTACAGGAGCAACGTATTGAAACGCTGCAACTGGCAAGCGTCGGGAACACGCCGCTGATAAGATTCCTGCACCCGGAGATCGTCACTGTCGATCCTGGCTATGCTGAAGCCGGACGGCAGGCGGCTTCGCAGCTGATCGAACAGATCAATGGCCGCTGCGATCCGCGCCGGATCGTCATTCCTTCTACCCTCGCCTGAGTGACTGATTAAACGAAATACCACGAGTAATTTGTGATCGTCGCTGCGTTTCGGGAACGTTCCCATTTTTAAACCAACATTGAAGAGATACTCTTGCGCCAACCCATAACTTACCTCCTCTGCCATGAGGCTTTACGATGAGCAAAGTAAAACAAGCCGATATCGACCGGCTGATTGACCTGGTCGGCGGGCGCGACAACATCGCCACGGTGAGCCACTGCATTACTCGCCTGCGCTTTGTGCTCCACCAGCCCGCGAACGCCAGGCCAAAAGAGATCGAACAATTACCGATGGTTAAAGGCTGTTTCACCAACGCCGGGCAGTTTCAGGTGGTGATTGGCACCGACGTTGGCGATTACTATAACGCGCTGCTGGAGACCACCGGCAAAGCGTATGCCGATAAAGAGCAGGCCAAAAAAGCCGCTCGCCAGAACATGAAGTGGCATGAGCAGTTAATTTCCCACTTTGCGGAGATCTTCTTTCCACTACTACCGGCGTTGATCAGCGGCGGTTTGATCTTAGGCTTTCGTAACGTGATCGGCGATGTGCCGATGAGCAACGGCCAAACGCTGGCGCAGATGCATCCGGCGCTAAAAACGCTTTATGATTTTTTATGGTTGATCGGCGAAGCGATCTTTTTCTATCTGCCGGTGGGGATCTGCTGGTCGGCGGTGAAAAAAATGGGCGGCACGCCGATTCTTGGTATCGTGCTCGGTGTGACGCTGGTGTCGCCGCAGTTGATGAATGCGTATCTGCTGGGCCAGCAAACACCAGACGTCTGGAACTTCGGCTTATTTAGCATTGAGAAAGTGGGCTACCAGGCGCAGGTTATCCCGGCGCTACTGGCAGGGCTGGCGCTTGGGTTTATTGAAACGCGGTTGAAACGCATCGTGCCGGATTATCTCTACCTGGTCGTCGTCCCGGTGTGTTCGTTGATACTGGCCGTCTTTCTCGCCCACACCTTTATCGGCCCCTTTGGTCGTATGATCGGCGACGGCGTGGCCTTTGCGGTACGTTATCTGATGACCGGCAGTTTCGCCCCGATAGGCGCGGCGCTGTTCGGCTTCCTGTATGCCCCGTTGGTCATTACCGGCGTCCACCAGACAACGCTCGCTATCGATATGCAGATGATCCAGAGCATGGGCGGTACGCCAGTCTGGCCGCTGATTGCGCTGTCGAATATCGCGCAGGCCTCCGCCGTGGTGGGCATCATCATCTCCAGCCGTAAACACAATGAACGCGAGATCTCCGTTCCTGCCGCCATTTCCGCTTACCTTGGGGTAACCGAACCGGCGATGTACGGTATCAACCTGAAGTATCGTTTTCCGATGCTGTGCGCGATGATCGGCTCTGGTCTGGCGGGACTGCTCTGCGGTCTGAACGGCGTCATCGCCAACGGTATCGGCGTGGGCGGCCTGCCGGGCATCCTGTCTATACCGCCGCGCTACTGGCAGGTGTACGGCATGGCGATGGTTATCGCGATCGTGATCCCGGTGATTCTGACCACCTTTATCTATCAGCGTAAGCATCGTCAGGGCACATTACAAATTGTCTAATACTTCTTCGGGGCGCAGTTGCGTCCCAACGCACTTGCAGGAAACAACAATGACTATTCCCCTCTGGTGGCAAAACGGCGTTATTTATCAGATCTACCCGAAAAGTTTTCAGGACACGACCGGCAGCGGCACTGGCGATTTACGCGGCGTCACGCAGCGCCTTGACTATCTACAGCGACTCGGCGTGGACGCCATCTGGCTCACGCCGTTTTATATCTCGCCGCAGGTGGATAACGGTTATGACGTCGCAAATTATACGGCTATCGACCCGACCTACGGCACGCTGGATGATTTTGACGAGCTGGTCGCGCAGGCGAAAGCACGCGGTATTCGTATCATCCTGGATATGGTGTTTAACCATACTTCTACCCAGCACGCCTGGTTTCGCGAAGCGCTGAACAAAGAGAGCCCATACCGTCAGTTTTATATCTGGCGCGATGGCACGCCGGATGTCTGCCCGAATAACTGGCAATCCAAATTCGGCGGCAGCGCCTGGCGCTGGCATAGCCAGAGCGAACAATATTATTTACACCTTTTCGCGCCTGAACAGGCTGACCTGAACTGGGAAAACCCCGCCGTACGCGCCGAGCTGAAAAAGGTCTGCGAATTCTGGGCCGATCGCGGCGTGGATGGCCTGCGTCTGGACGTGGTGAACCTGATCGCCAAAGATCAGGATTTTCCTGACGATCCGACGGGCGACGGACGCCGCTTTTATACCGACGGACCGCGCGCGCATACGTTTTTACGCGAAATGAACCGTGACGTTTTTACGCCACGTAATCTGATGACGGTAGGCGAAATGTCCTCTACCACGCTGGAAAACTGCCAGCAATATGCCGCGCTTAGCGGCGACGAACTCTCGATGACCTTCAATTTTCATCATCTGAAGGTGGATTACCCCAATGGCGAAAAGTGGACGCTGGCAAAACCTGATTATGTGGCGCTGAAAGCGTTGTTCCGCCACTGGCAACAGGGGATGCATAACGTCGCCTGGAACGCGTTATTCTGGTGTAATCACGATCAGCCGCGCATCGTTTCCCGCTTTGGCGACGAGGGTGAATACCGGATTCCAGCCGCGAAAATGCTGGCGATGGCGCTGCACGGTATGCAAGGGACGCCTTATATCTACCAGGGCGAAGAAATCGGCATGACCAACCCACACTTTACCCGCATCACCGATTATCGCGACGTGGAAAGCCATAACATGTTTGCCGCGCTACGCGCCGCCGGACGCGACCCCGACGAACTACTGGCTATCCTGGCCAGTAAATCCCGCGACAACAGCCGCACGCCGATGCAGTGGGACAACGGTAAAAACGCCGGTTTCACCCAGGGCGAGCCGTGGATAAGCCTGTGCGATAACTATACGGAGGTTAATGTCGCGGCGGCATTACGCGATGAAAACTCGGTGTTTTACACCTATCAAAAGCTGATTGCGCTACGTAAAACCCAGCCTGTACTGATCTGGGGCGATTATCAGGATCTCCTCCCGGATAGCCCATCAGTATGGTGTTATCGCCGCCAGTGGCAGGGGCAAACCCTGCTGGTCGTCGCCAATCTGAGTGGCCAGTGTCAGGAGTGGCATCCGCCGCATATCAAAGGACAGTGGCAGGCGCTACTGCACAATTATGGCGAGGTCGCCAGCCAGCCAGCCGCGATGACGCTCCGCCCATTTGAAGCCATCTGGTGGTTACAACGCTAACGCGACGTCCTTATACGGATAAACGCCACAAACCTATTGACACGGGCTGTGGCGTTGCTCCAGGTTACTGTCTGTTTTTGTTGAATAATTAATCAGATTTTTCTTGCTATCTTTTACAAACGCTACAGCGCCCGCCATCTGTACGCTCTGATTTTTACCTTGTTCTACATCAATAAAATTGCAAACATCCTTGATGCAAATCACTACATATAGACTTTAAAATGCACGCCGACCCAATATGTTGTATTAATTGACTACAATTGCTACAACACCTGTTCACTCGACACAAGGTGAATTGTGGATAACCTGGGTCAGGATTGCGGGAAGTCGTTGGAAAAGAGATGAATAAACCTGTTATGGCTTCCCCGGCCTCTGTGGATAACCTGTTCTTACAAATATGGAGTGATCATGACACCGCATGTGATGAAACGAGATGGCTGTAAAGTGCCATTCAAATCAGAGCGCATTAAGGAAGCCATTCTACGTGCAGCTAAAGCAGCGGGAGTCGATGACGCAGATTACTGTGCCACCGTCGCAGAAGTCGTTAGCAGCCAAATGAACGCACGCAGTCAGGTGGATATTAACGAGATCCAAACTGCGGTTGAAAACCAACTGATGTCCGGCCCGTACAAACAGCTTGCCCGCGCCTACATCGAATACCGTCACGATCGCGACATTCAGCGTGAAAAGCGTGGTCGTCTGAACCAGGAAATTCGCGGCCTGGTAGAGCAAACTAACTCCGCGTTGCTCAATGAAAACGCCAACAAAGACAGTAAAGTCATTCCCACCCAGCGCGATTTGCTGGCCGGGATTGTCGCCAAACACTATGCCCGCCAGCACCTGTTGCCGCGTGACGTAGTACAAGCGCATGAGCGCGGCGATATCCACTATCACGATCTCGACTATTCGCCGTTCTTCCCGATGTTCAACTGTATGTTGATCGACCTGAAAGGCATGTTGACCCAGGGCTTTAAGATGGGTAACGCCGAGATCGAACCGCCGAAATCAATCTCTACCGCCACTGCCGTTACCGCGCAGATTATCGCGCAGGTCGCCAGCCATATTTATGGCGGCACCACCATTAACCGTATCGACGAAGTGCTGGCGCCGTTTGTCACCGAAAGCTACAACAAGCACCGCAAAACCGCCGATGAGTGGCAGATCCCGGATGCCGAAGGGTATGCGCGTTCTCGCACCGAAAAAGAGTGCTACGACGCCTTCCAGTCGCTGGAATACGAAGTTAACACGCTGCACACCGCTAACGGCCAGACGCCTTTCGTGACCTTTGGTTTTGGCCTCGGCACCAGTTGGGAGTCGCGTCTGATCCAGGCGTCTATTTTGCGTAACCGTATCGCCGGTCTGGGTAAAAATCGCAAAACCGCCGTGTTCCCGAAACTGGTCTTCGCTATCCGCGACGGTTTGAACCACAAGTTTGGCGATCCGAACTACGACATTAAACAACTGGCGCTGGAGTGCGCGAGCAAGCGCATGTATCCGGACATCCTCAACTACGATCAGGTGGTCAAAGTCACCGGTTCGTTCAAAACGCCAATGGGCTGCCGCAGCTTCCTCGGCGTGTGGGAGAACGAAAACGGCGAGCAGATCCACGACGGGCGTAACAACCTGGGCGTGATTAGCCTTAACCTGCCGCGCATCGCGCTGGAAGCAAAAGGCGACGAAACCGCATTCTGGAAACTGCTGGATGAACGTCTGGCGCTGGCGCGGAAGGCGCTGATGACCCGTATCGCCCGCCTTGAAGGCGTGAAAGCCCGCGTCGCGCCTATCCTGTATATGGAAGGCGCCTGCGGCGTGCGGCTGAAAGCGGACGACGACGTGTCTGAAATCTTTAAAAATGGTCGTGCGTCCATCTCTCTGGGCTACATTGGTATCCATGAAACCATTAACGCGCTGTTCGGCGGCGAACACCTGTACGACAGCGAGCAACTTCGCGCTAAAGGCATCGCGATTGTGGAGCGTCTGCGCCAGGCCGTGGATCAGTGGAAAGACGAGACCGGCTACGGCTTTAGCCTGTACAGCACGCCAAGTGAAAACCTCTGTGACCGCTTCTGCCGTCTGGATACCGCCGAGTTCGGCGTGGTGCCGGGCGTAACCGATAAAGGTTACTACACCAACAGCTTCCACCTCGACGTGGAGAAGAAGGTTAACCCGTACGACAAAATCGATTTCGAAGCGCCGTATCCGCCGCTGGCGAACGGGGGTTTCATTTGCTACGGCGAATACCCGAACATTCAGCACAACCTGAAAGCGCTGGAAGATGTCTGGGATTACAGCTATCAGCATGTACCCTATTACGGCACCAACACGCCGATCGATGAATGCTACGAGTGCGGCTTTACCGGCGAGTTCGAATGTACCAGTAAAGGTTTCACCTGCCCGAAATGCGGCAACCACGATGCCGCGCGCGTCTCGGTCACCCGCCGCGTGTGCGGTTATTTAGGCAGCCCGGACGCACGCCCGTTTAACGCCGGTAAGCAGGAAGAAGTGAAGCGCCGCGTGAAGCATTTAGGCAACGGGCAGATCGGTTAATTTCCGTTTGCAAAGACCGTAGGCCTGATAAGACGCAATCGCGTCGTCATCAGGCATCACAATGTTGCCGGATGCGGTGCAAGCACCTTATCCGGCCTACATGCTTTCTGGACACCCGCTATGCGCTACCACCAATACTACCCCGTAGACATCGTTAACGGCCCCGGCACCCGCTGCACCCTGTTTGTGTCAGGGTGCGTGCATGAATGCCCTGGCTGCTACAACAAAAGCACCTGGCGGCTCAATTCCGGCCAGCCGTTTACCAAAGAGATGGAAGATAAGATCATTGCCGATCTGAACGACACGCGCATTCACCGTCAGGGGATCTCGCTGTCGGGCGGCGATCCGCTGCATCCGCAAAACGTACCGGATATCCTGGCACTGGTACAACGCATCCGCGCAGAGTGCCCGGGGAAAGATATCTGGGTGTGGACCGGCTACAAGCTCAATGAACTCAACGCCGCGCAAATGCAGGTGGTCGATCTCATCAACGTGCTGGTCGATGGCAAATTTGTGCAGGATCTGAAAGACCCGGCGCTTATCTGGCGCGGTAGCAGCAACCAGGTAGTGCATCATTTGCGTTGATCGCTAAAGCCGTTTGTTTGCATCGTGATAGACGGCTGAATGTTCTCGCTTGCCGACCGCAACAACAAACACAATCACAACGTCATCCCGAACCTGGTACACCAGGCGATAACCGGACGATTTAAGCTTAATTTTATAGCAGTCAGGAAGATCGTTTAAACGGGCAGAGTCGATTCTGGGGTTCAATAGCACATCAGCCAACTTTTTCTTAAGCTGAGCCTTCACCGTATCGCCCAGCTTATGCCACTCTTTTAAGGCCCTCGGGTCGAATTCCAGTTCATAAGTCATCCAGACTAACCTTGATTCCCTTTTGCGGACTAGACAGCCTCTCCCGAACTGTCTGAATCAATGCATCTTCACTGTCGCTAAGAGTGACGGTTTTCACTGGCATGCGCCCCGTTTCCGCGACGTACTGGAACAGTAATCGCACGGCTTCCGTTGGAGTAATGTTCAGTTTTTCCAGCACGGCATAAGCCTCATTTTTGAGTTTGTCATCCAGACGGACGTTCAGCGTGGCCATTATGCCTCCAGTAGAATCGAATGTGTAATGCAGTTTAGCATTACATTCGCATTACATCGAATTCTGGATAACGCCTCTCAAAAACGACTCACGCACTCCATCGCGACCGTTTTAAATTGCGTAAAATTCTGACATGCGCAGAGGCGCGTCATGGCGCGTTCGCGCAGGAAAGTGACGAAAATATCGTAGATGGCCATCGCCTCTTCATATTCACTTTTGCTGATGGCGAGTAAAAAAATAACGTGCGCCGTTTCATCACCCCAGGCAATCCCCTGCGGCGCGAGCACCGTATAAACCACCGTTTTCTTCGCCAGCAGCCCCAGCGCGTGTGGCAAGGCAATCCCGTCGCCTAATAACGTACTGACAATAGCTTCACGTTCAATAACCGAATCGAGAAACGCCGCATCAACAAAGCCTTCCTCATGCAACTGATCGCACAGCGTTTTAAACAGCGTCTGTTGATCTATTTCCCCTTCCACAATGCGAAAATGCGAGGCATCGAAATATTTATCCAGCATCCACGGACGGGTTCTGTCCACCAGCACCAGCTTACCGATCTGCTCCAATTGATAGTCGGTAGGAAAGGGCGCGATCATGATGACCGGCTTATCTTTTTCGCCGATCCGCGCCGTGGAAATCACAAAATCCTCCACAATACTGTCCCGCGCCTCATAGTCGCGTAGCGTCAGAGTGCGGGCAATCTCAATCTGCGGGTATTTCCGCGCCAGTACCGCTTCAATCATCCGCACCATCGCATTACCAGCATCGCACACCAGCAGTACCTGCGGCTGCCGCTGGTAGCCAATGTTGTAACTACGTTCCAGCCCAACGCCAATATGCAGCACCAGAAAACCGATTTCGTTTTCGCTAATGGTATACGGCGTGTATTTTCCCCAACTCGATATCGCCGCCAACGTCATATCCCATGCCATCGGATAGTGCTGCTTAATATTTTCCAGTAGTGGATTGGGGATCATGATCTGGTAGCGCACGCGGGTGATCATCGTTTTGATGTGGGTCAGCAAGTCCGCGTGAAGCTGTTTATCATTCAACAGGTTATAGTTGTACTGGGTATTAATAAAATTGAGGATATAGCGCACCAGCGCCTCTTCATCATCGGCATTAATGGCGCTGGGGGCAATCTCCTGTACCTGGCGGGCGGCAATATGCACCTTCAGCCAGCTTACTTCCGGCTCCGACAGCGGCTTGTCGGCAAGCTGTTGTAGTAGCTCCGCAATCTCATGCGCCGCATGGCGCACTTTTTCATCGACCTCCTCTGCCACGCATTCCGATAACGGATACCCCTCGCGAATACGCCGTACCGCCACCGCGCAGTATAAACGCAGAAACAGCTCGCCCTCATCGGTCAGGCGGATTTGACAATGAGAGAAAATATCCGGCAAAAGAGACTGCAGCCGTTGAGACAACTCGGTGTTCAGCGTGGTACTAACAATTAACGGATGGGAGGGCTCCTGCTGCGCCAGCGTCCATAAAAGGTCGGTCAGACAGGCGCGAATCGCCATCTCTCCGCCAAACAATTTCATGCCATGACGCGGACGCGTTTCCAGCGTCAGATGATAACGCAGCAAATGCTCGCGCACGTCCGCCATGTCGTTCTGCAACGTCGCACGGCTGACAAACCATTCATCTGCTAAATCCTCCAGCTTCAGCGAGAAGGCGGAGGTTAAAAAACGCGCCAGCAAATAGTGTATCCGCTCCTGGCTGGTGCGCGGACCGCGCGCCAGGGCGGGAGATTGCTGCGTTTGCAGGGATTGATAACGTGCCGGATCATCAATTTTGAGCTGATACCCGTTGCCGCGGCTGAGAGTAAATTGCGCGCCATGCGGCGTCAGCAACATGTTCAGCGCGGCGATATCCGCCCGAACGGTACGCGTGGAGACCGACAACCGCTGCGCCAGCTCGTCCTGCGGCAGCGTCTCGTTTTGCAGCATCGCAAATAGCTGCGCTAAACGTTGGTTGGGGAATCGCACGTCTCTCTCCTCATGATTAGCCGACACGCGACCGGACGATAGCGAGTAACTGACGCACATCGTCCGCACGGGTGTTGCCGCTCACCTTATCAATAATCGAACTATAAATGTGAGGAATGATTTTGCTTACACCTGCATCAAGGGCGATGTGCAGAATCTCGGCGAAGTTTTTCAGATCGATGCCGCCCGTCGGTTCCAGCCAGAAATCATGGCGGGCGCAGGCCTCAGCCACCGCTTTATACTCGTCGCGACAGGTGAGTCCTCCCATCGGAAAGTATTTAACAGAGCTGCCGCCCATGTCTTTGAGTAGCGCAATCGCCGTTTCTATGGGTACGATGCCGTCCGGCGTGCGGCTGCTTAGCGGGCCGGTGGAAATTTTCACCAGCCCCGGCGTGCCGGTCGGCGAGACAAGACCGTTCACCACCGTCTCGTTTTGCCCCAGCAGCGCCCGGCTGGCCCCTACGCCGGTAAACACCTGGTTGACATGCTGCGGCTGTACCTGACGCGAGATTTCGCTCACCATCGCCGACTGGTTAGGATCGCCTGCCCCCAGTCCGACGGAGAGCGCATTGTCGATAAGCGCCGCATATTCACGCATATCCGCGACTGCGCTTGCCACATCTGGGTAGTTTTTGGAGAGCACGCCAACCAGCACATGACCTTCCGCCGCCGCGTAGATTTCCCGGGCGTTATCTTTCGAACCGGCCAGTACGTTCAGGCAAACGCGATCGCGGTAAAAGTTAGGGGTCAGTTTCATGCTTGTTTCTCCTGATTAATCACCTCGCCAATACGACGCGCCACAATCGCTAACTGCGTGCGATCGACGCTGCGGACATCCGCTTCAATAATCCCTTCGTTGGCTTTGTATCCGCGAAAGTAAATCGCGTATTCCCCTTGCTTCAGCGCGTCGACCAGGTCGCCAGTGGCGATGCCGGTAACGGCTTCATCAAACTTAATTTCCGTGCGCGCGATGTCGCGTCCGGCGCTGTCCCACACCGCACGGGCGCTGACGCCGTTAAACGTGTTCAACGTGTCGATAAAGGGCGCCATTTTTTCTACCATCTCCGCGCCGCTCTCTTTTTGCGCCCGCAGGTACAATTCAATGGCGCAGGTCAGGCCAACAATTCCCTCTTTGCCGACCTTCATCGCCCGGCCAATGCCCGCTGACTGACGTTTTACCCACTCAACATACTGCGTTTTGCCAATCACCAGCCCGCTGGTCGGCCCTTCAATCGCTTTCGCGCCGCTATAGATAACGAGATCTGCGCCCACGCGGTAGTAGCACTGCAAATCTTCTTCCGCCGCCGCGTCCACAATCAGCGGAAGATTATGCGTGCGCGCCACCACCGCAGCCTGCTCCACGCTGAGCATACTTTTCTGTACACAGTGGTGAGATTTGATATACAGAATAGCCGCCGTGTGTGGCGTAATGGCCGCCGCCAACTGCGCGGCGGAACATTCGTTGGCGTAACCGGCTTCTACCAGTTTGCCGCCGCCCAGCGCCACCATCGTTCCCACCGGCGCGCCAAAGTTGACGTTGTGGCCCTTTGGCAGGACGATTTCGTTATTTTCAATCGGTGTAACGTGCAGGTTTTCCAGCAGCCAGTCGCTGTCCTGAACCAGTACCGCGGCAACCGACTGGGCAAGGCCCGCACTGGCGCAGGAGACTACCGTCGCCCCTTCCACCTCCAGCAATTTCGCAATGTACTCGCCGGTTTTATTCACCAGATCTTTCATCTCGAAATACTGATTCATTCCGGCCATCGCCGCGTCTATCACTTCCGGGCGCGGCGTAGAGACGCCGAGCGCCGTCATACGTCCGGAGGCGTTAATCACCTGTTTTAATTGATACTTCTCAAAAATCGAAGGCATGTTCCGCGCTCCCTTGTTCGGTCATATAGCCCTTGCCTGCGCGTATCGCGGCAAGCGGCGTCAGCAATTCTTCAGCCTGTAAGCTGTCGTTTTCCGCGTCTACCAACACGGTGGGCTGGCGTTTAAGCGTAAAGAGGGTCAGGTCGGCATCCAGACCAGGCTGAAGACGACCTTTGGTTTTCAGATTCAGGCTATCGGCGGCATTGGCCGTCACGCACGCAATGACCTGCGGCAGCGACATGCCGATGGCGAGGAATTTCGACATCACATTAGCCAGCGAATGCACCGGGCCATTGATGCGGTTACGGCAGTAGATATCGGAACTGATGGTATGCGGTAAAATCCCCAGGCTAATGGCGCGTTTCGCCACCGCAAAGCTCAGGCTGGCGGTACCATGCCCAACGTCCAGACGCGCGCCGCGCGCCAGCGCTCGTGTCACCGAGGCGCGCAGCTCGCCTTCCGGCGTCAGAATACGGTTCGGCTTACCGTTGTAACAGTGGGTAATGATATCGCCCGCCGTCAGACGCTCCGCGATTTCGTCCAGATCCGGCGGGTTATTGCCAATATGCACCATCAGCGGCAGGTTGCCGTTTTCTTGCTGCATGGCTTTAGCGCGTTCCAGCGGCGTGATGCCGTTAACGCCTACCACGCTGCTGCTCATCCGCGCCTTGAGGCCGACGATAAAATCCGGATGGCGTTTTACCGCCTGTCGGACCGCATCGGCGTCAATATTGGCCATGTTAGCCAGTTCATTCTGAGCTATCAGCCCGACGCGGGAAATATTCAATAGCGCATAAACGTCGGTGGTCGCCTGACGCGTCAGAGCATAGAAATCATCAATGTCGTCTGCGCCAGTGCTGCCGGCATCCACCACTGTGGTAACGCCAGTGGCAATACCCACGCTGTCCGGTTCGTCGTGATAAATCGGTGATGTCGGGTAGCAGTGAACGTGAGAATCAATCCAACCCGCACTAACGTAACACTCGCCGCGCAGGTCAATGGTTTTCACCGCCGGACCATCAACGTCACCCAACGCCGCGATTTTGCCATCTTGCAGGGCAATATTAGTCAGCGTGTCATCGACCAGACGCGCATGGCGCAGGAGTAAATCAAACATCGTTCTCTCCTTTGCCGGATGGCGGCGCAACCGCCTTATCCGGCCTACAAATCAACAGTTAGCTAATCGCAACCGGGAAGATGGAACCGAGGATCATCGCGCCTAAAATCGCGCCGCCGGTAATCGGCTTCTGCCAGATATAAAACAGCAGCGCGCCCACCAGAGAGCCCAGACCAATGGGAATCGATGCCGTCATGGCGCTGAGGATAATCAACGGCCCCAGAAAACGACCTGAAGTGTTACCGGCCCCCATCATGACGTCCGCTCCGTACGTGGAGTCGCTCTGATTGATGGTGAACTTACGCGCCAGAATAATGATGTAGCCAATCGCCAGGCCAATCACCAGACCGGTTATCAGCGAAGCGATAAAGTTCGCCACCGGGAAGACAAAGCCGGCCCCCAGCAGTAACGCCGGAACCCCTAAGCCCACGCCGGTCTGAATTGCCCCGCCGATATCCAGAATTCCGACCAGCGAACCTTCGATAATGCGGGCAAATAAAAAGCTGGCGCCGAAAGCGGCGACCGCGCCGTAGACGCCGGTATCCATCCCCGCTTTCAACATCGCCACAAAAGCGACTTCGTTAAATGCGCCGATACCGTACAGATAGTACATATGCGTCCCGGCGAAAACGCCGGAGGAGAGCAGGCCAACAAAGATCGGGAACGACCAGTCGGCATACCAAAAACCTTTATTCTCTTCCATTGTGGCCTCCGTTATTTGCCGCTGAGCGAGTTGTGGATCAGTTCAAGCCAGTTCGGTACCGTCATGTTGAAAGACTCGATCATTTTCATGTCGAAGCCGCGGAAGAAGCCGCTCAACACAAACAGCAAAACGATGGCGACCATCATCACTTTGGTGACATGGTTCCAGCCGCTCTCTTCTACGCCTTTACCGATCAAAATACCCAGCACCAGCCCCGGTACGGCGTTCCCCATGATGAGCTGCGCCGCGCCGCCGAAAACGGTGGCCCAGAAGCCCGATTTTTTACCAGCGTCGATCGCTGCTAACCAGAAGATCACAGGCATGACGATGTTGACCAGCAGGTTTGCCGCCGGTACCAGCACCTTAACCGCCGTCACCTGTAGCGCCTCTGGCACGGATGAGGCGGTCAGGTTAAGGAACGTTACGACAATCATGCCGATGACGGCGCAGGCGATCGCCATTTTTTTCGGGTCGTGCAGCGTCTCGCCGACGTTACGGTTTTTGATCATTAGCGCCGCCGCGCCCCAGTTAGGGATGATGCGGTGATCGACATCCTGGGTGAACGATCCGGCCGCCACAGACGACGCCCAGGCGTTAAAGAAGAAACCCAGCCCAAAGGAGAAGTGAGATGCCGGGTCGCCTTCACAAGAGTTGAGTTCGCCCAACGTACGGAACGCGCCCATCCCCTGCGTGGTTGGCGCGTGAAACATGCGTGCAGCCCCAGCGCCCACCCCTACGCCGACCAGCGCGCCGATAATGAGAGATTTAATTAGTATTATCAGGAACATAACTATGCCTTTTTAATAAAAATCAGCGTTTCGCGACGAAATCTACCCTGTCGAGATTGATGGCGGTCACGTTGACGGTCACATCCAGCTCCACGCTGTAAGTGCGTCGTTCCCGGCGCAAAAAGAAAAACAGAAAGGCCTCTTTACGCACCGACTCATGCGCCTGAACAATCCGCACATCCTGTGGCTCAATACGCAGTAAGATATACGGCGACTCTCTCATCACCGCCGACTGAACATGGTTCAGCGCATCGGCAAAGGCGCGTGCTTTGGCGTCGCCCTTGCCTTTTACTCTCACCGTGGTGGTGAATTGCTCTTTCATCATCAGGCGCCGTATTTCTTTTGCCACGCCTGCACCAGGCGCTCGCCGAGCTCTTCTTTATCCATAAAGCCGAAACCCAACACGTTGCAGCCTTCATTGATAGCGGTGACGCCTTCATCCACTGACCGCATGCCATATTTGGCTTTGTAGCCATGCTTGTTTTGCGCGGTGATAGCGCCCGCGCCGCCGCTGCCGCAAAATGAAATGCCGAAGGTGGCGTTTTCCGCTTTCATCACATCGCCCAGCTTCATGTCTGCCGCGACGCCCGGTACGACGACCGCGCGACCGCCCGCTTTTTCCACGCCTGCCGCCACTTTCTGGCCTTTACCCAGGCGATCGCCAATCACGACGGTAATCTGTTCCATTTTTTGCTCCTTAGAGGTTGTCTTTCGCGACTTCAAAATGTACCGATAATAGCCAGGCTTCTTCGTCAGGAAGGTTGCCAAACGCCGCCACGATTTCGCGGGCGAGCGCCATTGATTCGGCTGAGATTTCATCAAACAAGCTGGCATCGACTTCCGGTAAAGGCTCGCCGGTAATTGACCGGTGCGCCATCGCGCGAACGTGCGAGGTCAGCATTTGCGTCTGTACCGCATTGGGGACAATGTGATGCCGCCCCAGCAGGCCATCCACCTGCGTTAACACCTGTTCAGCCAGTTCGTTAATTCGCTCACCGGCATCGTGTTTTACTGCTCCGTTATCCACGCGTCTCACCCCGTTAATGGCAATGAGATAAAACTAGCGGCAAGGGTTAAAAGTTTGTAGCGAGTTATTTTCCACCTCGAAGTGGAAACGCGAGTGGGATAGGTGATCTGCGCCACAGAAAAGGTGGCATTAATGAATTATCGCCGGGAAAGTGTGAGATCTATCGCGGCATAAAGAGGAAATGGCGAAACAATGACGTTGTCGTATAAAGTGAGAAAGTGTGATGGGTATTACAGTTTGCCGGATGGCGACCTGCGGATAAAGCGAAGCCGCCATCCCACAAAAATTAACGATACTTCTTATGATACGTATTGCGGGTGGTTTTTAGCGCTTCCGCCGCCGCTTTCGCTTCTTTAACGTTACCTTCGTTCGCCAGCTTCAGCGCGCCATCAATTTGGCCGACCAGAATGTCAAAACCGTGACGAAAATCCTTCATTTCCGGGCTATCCGACGCTTTATCTTCCAGCTTTGGCGGCGTAGCTTTTTGAGCATCCAGCGCGGCCGCGCGCATTTTGGTTAATGCCGCTTTCAGTTCAGGGGCACTATCCGTTTTCTCAACAACTTTCAGGTTATCATTGAGAATATCCATATTATCTTCAAGATCGGCAGCAAAAACAGCCGAACCGAATACCAGCGATGACACAGCAAGAATAGCTAACAGGCTTTTACGCATTGCTCACTTCCTTTTTTATTATTAACGATAAGTGTAATACCCTGAATAATTCGGGTTGCAGGCAGCCAACGCGCCTGCAGCCTGAAGTATGACGGGTATTATTGTCCGGCGATTTTCATCTCCGGTAACAATACCGAACCGCACTGTATATTACTGCGCGTTTCAATATCATCACCTACGGTGACAATATTACGCCACATCTCTTTTAAATTACCGGCAATGGTAATTTCACTTACCGGGTACTGGATTTCACCATTTTCAACCCAGAATCCCGCAGCGCCGCGGGAGTAGTCGCCGGTAATACCGCTGACGCCCTGGCCCATCAGTTCCGTCACCACCAGGCCGGTGCCCATCTCTTTTAGCAACTGCTCAAAGTTCAGCCCCTGCCCGGCGATACGCCAGTTATGAATGCCGCCGGCATGACCGGTACTTTTCAGCCCCAGTTTGCGGGCGGAATAGTTGGTCAGCAACCATTGCATCAGTACGCCATCCTTCACAATGTCCCGGCGCTCCGTACGCACGCCTTCGCTGTCGAACGGCGAAGACGCCAGCCCTTTTAGCAGATGCGGGTGTTCTTCGATGGTTAACCATTCCGGCAGAATTTGTTTCCCCAGCGAGTCGAGCAGAAAAGTGGATTTACGGTATACCGCGCCGCCGGCAATCGCCCCGACCAGATGACCGAATAGCCCTGTCGCCACTTCATTGGCGAAAATGACCGGCGCTTTCATGGTGGAGAGCTTGCGCGGCGACAGGCGGGATAAGGTGCGGCGCGCGCACTCGGCCCCGACCCATTCCGGCGCTTGCAGATCCGCTATTGCCCGACCGATGGTGTAAGCGTAATCACGCTCCATGTCGCCGTTCTCTTCAGCGATGACGCAGCTTGAGAGCGAATGGCGCGTGGAGCAATATCCCTGCAACATGCCGTGGCTGTTGCCGAACACTTTAATGCCGTAATGGCTGTTAAAGCTACCGCCTTCGGTATTGGTGATGCGTTTATCCGCCTTTAGAGAAGCCTGTTCCGCACGCGCGGCCAGTTCAATGGCTTCGTCTGGCGTAACCTCTGCCGGGTGGAACAAGTCCAGATCCGGCGCGTCAAACGCCAGCAGTTCTTTGTCCGCCACGCCTGCGCACGGGTCCGGCGACGTGTAACGCGCGATATCCAGCGCGGCCTGCACGGTACGGGCAATCGCCTGCGGGCTTAAATCCGTCGAAGAGGCGCTGCCTTTGCGGTTCTGGTGATACACCGTAATGCCCAGCGCGCCGTCGCTATTAAATTCGACATTCTCTACTTCACCATAACGGGTGCTGACGCTAATGCCGGTGGTCTTGCTGACGGCGACTTCCGCCCCATCCGATTTGCCTGAGGCTAACTCCAGCGCTGTCGAAACTGCTTCTTCCAGAATCTTACGCTGCGCTTCAACTTGTGAGATTACTTTCATTGCAAATGCCATAATGTAGAGAGAGTTTCTCTGAAGTCTAACAGAGAACCGTTTTTCAGTGCGCATCTTAACTGGTAACATTAGCCTCTTTTTTTAAGGAGCCTGACATGACAAAGCAGCCCGAAGACTGGCTCGACGACGTTCCCGGTGATGACATCGAAGACGAAGACGATGAAATTATCTGGGTCAGTAAAAGTGAAATTAAACGCGATGCCGAGGAATTAAAACGCCTGGGCGCGGAACTGGTGGATCTGGGGAAAAACGCGCTGGATAAGATCCCGCTGGACGCCGATCTGCGCGACGCCATTGAACTGGCCCAGCGAATCAAAATGGAAGGACGCCGCCGCCAGTTGCAGCTTATCGGAAAAATGCTGCGCCAACGCGACGTTGAACCTATTCGCCAGGCGCTGGACAAGCTGAAGAACCGCCATAATCAGCAGGTGGTGCTGTTTCACAAGCTTGAGCATCTGCGCGATCGTCTGATCGTCGAAGGCGATGACGCGGTAGCCGAAGTACTGACCCTGTGGCCGCACGCCGATCGTCAACAGCTTCGTTCATTGATCCGCAATGCGAAGAAAGAGAAAGAAGGCAACAAACCGCCGAAATCAGCGCGTCAGATTTTCCAGTATCTGCGCGAGCTGGCGGAAAACGAAGGGTAATTGCCGCAAATGACCGCGCCAGCTTGTGGCGCGGTACAGGCAAATCCACCCGTTTTTAACGTCCGAGTAGCTCCCGCTCGATCCGCTCGCGCGTTTCCACCGCCTGAACACTCATTTTTTCAGGATAACCAAACAGCGACGTGGTGATAATTGCCTCACCGCCCACCTTAAACGTGCGGTTTGCAAAATCCATTTCACGCAGCGCCTGGAATAGCGCGTCAAAATCGACCTCACCTTCTCCCAGCCCGATGTGCTGATGAATCGTCGCATTCACGCCAGGCGGGTTCATGATGTAGCGGCAGGGAAGCGTGTGGTTGTGCGTATCGGCCAGCAGAACATGCGAAAGATCGGCCCCGGCATAGTTCAGCATCCTTGCGACGTCGCCCTGCCCTTTATCGTAAAAGAAGCCATGCGGTGCGCTGTACAGATAGGTCACGTTATCACTACGCAAAGACTGCACCATGTCGACCGTCTCATCGTTCAGTTCGCAGAAATCCCAGGGGTGAGACTGAATTTCGATTCGAATTCCCTCTCGTTCCACGATCGGCAGCAGTTCCTCCATGGAGCGATACCACATCTCTTCACAAATCTCCGGCTCATCCGGCGTCCCGGAAAGCTCGGTATTAATCACCTGTACGCCCATATCAACGGCAATCTCAATCATCCGCTTCCAGTTGGTTACCGCGGCGCGCCGACGCTCTTCATCGGGGCCGGACCAACGATAAACCACAATAAATGACGAGATTTCCACACCGTAGTTCTGCAAGGCGCGTTTATACTCCTGCATGGTATCGCGACCAGCTTTAGGGTGTTTATAAAACGGATTAATACGCGGGTGCGGCGACTGCTCAATATATTTATACCCCCACTCGGAAACCTGCCGTACCATTTGGGTAATGGGTAAATGTTTAATAACATCGACATCAAAAGCAATTTTCATTGTAAATACCACGCTGCGGAAACTGAAAACGGTCACCTGGAAATTAGCTGTATCATTGCAACAGCAATGACACGCTGCGATTAATTTGTTCCTCTATTTCCGCCTCACTCCAGGAAGCCAACTGGGAAGAAAAAGGTTCAAAAGCGTAAATACCGCGATATCCCATATTTTCCAGACGCTGCACCTGCTGGTAATTCTGCATTACATCCTTTTCACTCAGCATAATACGCTGCTCATCAGCCAATGCTTCCGTTGGTCGGGTGTCTTCCACACCGGACAAATGCACCAACCCGATAGCAGAAATATCAATGCGCGACGCAAACTCCTTTTCGGCCTCTTCGTACAGATGATGATGGAAGGTATCCAGCAAAACCTTAAAGGGGGAACCTGCTTCCCGGATCAGTTGCTGAGCCCAGACGGCAGAACGCAGCGAACTTACGCGGAATCCCAAAGGTTCAACCAGCCCCTGAATATCATACCGGGCAAAGAGATCGCTCAGTCGTTTTATTGCCTCAACCGTAACCTCCGGCGGCACAATCGTTCCGTCATTCAGCGGACAAAGAACTAATGCCCGCGCGCCGACTCCCTGCGCGTCTCGTAATAATCCTTCCGTTTTTTTTACGACCTCCTCGGTCAGTTGGTTGAAGGGATAGACCGCATTAATTGTGACAATTTCAAGTCCATACTTTTCTGCCAGGTTACGCACCTGATTATAATTCAAGTCATCAGTAACGCTGCCGCTTGGCATATCATTACGCAATTCCACTTTATTAAACTCAAGACGTTTAACCAGTCGAAAGAATGCTTCTATGCTTAGACCCGGTGCAATTTTCCGGTTAATACAAAACCGTGTTTTCTCGATATTCATTATTTTCTCCCTGAACGTATATGAGTGGGTAAATAACCGTAATCCGTTAGTACAATTTAACGTAGGGTGAAAAAACCGGCTTTATCAATCTTGATAAAAACCGGTTTAATTTAGTGATGAACATCACAGGCTATAAGGGATTTTTGAAGAATATTTGAAGCTATTTTTCGCCAGGCACTTTAAGAAACTGCACCAGGATGCCGCTGAATAAATAGAGCCCCGCCATAGTATACATCACCACGCCGGTGCCGAACCCTGCCAGAACAGAGACCAGCGCTGGCCCAACAAAATTTCCCAGGCCGGAGCCAAAGTTCACGGCCGAGTTCGCCGCCCCCTTCTTATCCGGCGCCATCATCGGCACCAGCGGCGTCATTGGCACAAAGCCAGCCAGCCCGGCTCCCCACAAACACATCGCCAGCATAAAGGCGACATAGTTATGCCCCCATATCATCGGCACCCAGTAAACAATCAGCGTAGCGACACCGGTCAGGATGCTGCCAAAAATCTGGATGGTTCGGCGAAAACCAATTTTATCGCCCATCCAGCCAAAGATAATGTTGAAGACCTGGTTAGAGATAAAGGTAATCCCCCAAATACTCGCCCATTCCTCAAGCGTAAAGTGCTTATCCAGCAGAAACAGAGGTAATACGACAACAAAACCATAGGTGCCAAGACCGTTAATAGTTTTGACAATCACCGCCAGACCGATCCGTGGCCGTTCATACATAATGGAGATACCCGCAGATAACTCTTTGAAGACCGGCGTCGTTCGCGGTTTCAGAATGAATTCATTGCGTTCCAGCACCAGCATGAAGAGAACCCCCAGCAGCGCAACGCCCATCCCGGCCCACATCACGTTGATATGCCCCAACGCAGGAATTAACGACGCCGCCACCACCGGCCCAATGATGGTAAAACCAAGGTTATAGACCACCCAAAATAGCGAGGTGCCGATCCCTTGCTGGTGATTATCCAACTGGATGGTCAGGCGTACCAGGAAGGAGTAACAGACCAGCGGATACCCCACGCCACGCAGCATATAGGTCACGAGAATGGCACCAAAATCATGGCTGGGTAGCGCAAAGTTCAGAAACGCGACGGAAGCCAGAAGATAGACGATAAAACCGGTAACCATCACCTTTTTAGGACCAAAAACGTCCACACAGACGCCGGATAGCCAGGAGGTGATCGCGACCACAATCCCATATCCGGCAAAAATCTGCCCGATATGCGCTTGATCAAATCCCTGCGTATTTAACCAGGCAGATAACCAGCTGTTCTCAATACAGCCGCCCAACATAAATAAAAATGTTCCCAGGTAGCTCCAGATAAACTTACCTGGTTTTATATAAAATGTCTGGGGCAGCGTTGCCTGCATTTCTTTCATTTTATTACCCTCGGTATAGAAAAGCTCTCACACTTTTCAGTGCGAGAGTTTATTCATTATTAACAGATGCAGTTAAAGATAAATATCGCTTGTTATTTTCACCGGCAGCCCGCTTTTTAATGATTGCTGCGCGGCAATAGCGATACGCTGGGCCAATAATGCGTCTTCGCCGGTACAGACAACCGGCGTATGATGCAGGACTGAATCAATAAAGTGTAATATTTCCGTTCGGTAAGCTTCGCGATAACGGACCGTGAAATCAGGAAGGGGATTTTTCATTATGCAGTGCTGGCTGTTGAAAACTTTCACCGTCGATTCACTAACGTTATCCGCATACGCCATCCCTTCTGAGCCAAAAACCTCCACCCGTTGGTCATAGCCATATACCGCCCGACGGCTGTTATCAATGAGCGCGTAGCCGCCGTTTCTGAAAGTCAGCATCACCGCAAGCGTATCAACATCATCAATATTTTTCAGGCTGGGATCAATCAGCGTATTGCCCTTAACATAGACTTCGCTGACTTCATCCTGCATCATAAAACGAGCCATATCAAAGTCATGCATGGTGAAGTCAAAAATCAGACCGCCAATACGTTTGATCAGATCATGGGGTAGCAGGTCCGGATCGCGGGAGGTGATTTTTATCATCTGGGGCCGACCAATCTTGCCGCTGCGCACCAGCTCAAAGACCTCGTGAAACTGAGGATCAAAACGGCGATTAAAGGCAACCTGCAGCGTCACCCCCTTCTCTTTCACTTTTCTCAGCACCGCCATTGAGGCCTGCTCATCCTCATTCATGCTGAGCGGTTTTTCACAAAAAATGTGCTTCCCCGCCTGCGCTGCCGCCGTGACGATCTCTTCGTGCATATCCGTTGAAGTGAAAATAAAAACTGCCTCTATATCATCACGCTGTAAAAGTTCCTGATAATTTTTATACCCTGAAGTTATATTTACCGAATAAAGCCAATCGCTCATCTCCTCAATAAAATAATCGGCGGCGCAGATAATATCTAATTGAGGCAGTAAATACATATTCTCAACATGCATTTTACCTACCCGACCGAGGCCAATAACACCACATCGAAGCTTTTTCATTCGTACCTCTTAATCTCATGAATAGTAAATTTAAAACCGCAAAAGAAAAGCATCCGTAGTTCTGCGAAAAACGGATCGTTTTATTTTGCCGTTCTGAAAAGCAAACAATGCGTTGACGCTGTATCGTTCAGGTTGCAGAACAATAACCACACTTCTGCAACCTGAACAACGGCAAATTAATCAGTACTGCCGGGCCTGTCCGATATGTTCTTCAAGCATACGCGCTACCGCCTGGATACGTTCGCTACGGGATACCTGCGCCCCACCAACGCGCCACCAGCTCAGGTACTTATGCACCATCGTTTTGGGAAGCACTTTTATGTCTATCAGCGTGCTCACGGTCTGTTTACGAGCATCTTCCAACGCTTCATGCAGTTGTTCAATGGTGGTGACGCGATAGCTTTTACAACCATATCCTTCAGCGATGCGAGCGAAATCGACCGGGATAAACCCGCCTTCCTGACGACCGCTCTCCTGCTGATGGAAACGAAACTCGGTGAAGTAACTGTCCATACCGTGTTCCATTTGCAGATTATTGATACAGCCGTTGGTCATGTTATCGAGCAAAATGACGGTAATCTTTTTCCCCATCTGGACGGAAGTAACCAACTCAGAGTGCAGCATCATGAACGAACCGTCGCCCACGAAGCTGTACACCTCGCGCTCCGGCTGCGCCAGTTTGGCCCCCAATGCGGCATTGACTTCGTAGCCCATACAGGAGTAGCCGTACTCGACGTGGTAATCATTCTCGCCGCGGCTTTGCCAGACACGCTGGAGGTCGCCCGGCAGGCTGCCCGCCGCCGCCACCACCAGCGCGTTTTCCGGCAACATCCGGTTAAGCACACCCAACACGCGCGTCTGGGTCAGCCACGACCGCGTAATCTCATTAAACTCTTCAAACACCTTTTGAGTATCCATATGATCCTCAATTTCAGGTTTGAAGCCCTCTCCGCTATATTCCACAGCATAGACGCGCTCAACTTCCGCCATATATTGCGAGCGGACGCGGTGAATAGTCTCACCCCATTGCGAAGCATAATGCTCCTGGGCCAACCGTTCGCTAAGCTGCGTCAGGGCGACGCGAGCATCACCCTGCATCTGTACGCCATCCAGCTTGAAGACATCAAAGCGGCTAACGTTGATATTTAAGTAGCGCACGTCGGGATTCTGGAAGATCCACTTTGAGGAGGTGGTGAAATCGGTATAGCGCGTCCCCACACCGATAATCAGATCGGCCTCCTGCGCCAGCAGATTCGCCGCCAGTGAACCGGTTTCGCCAATCCCGCCGACGTTCAACGGGTGTGCAGAACTGAGCGCTCCCTTGCCAGCCTGGGTTTCAGCAATCGGCAGATGACAGCGTTCGGCAAATCTCAGCAGCGCCTCTTCAGCCTGCGAATACTTCACGCCCCCACCGCAAACGATCAGCGGCCGCTGGTGGCGGCGAATCAGCGCAACCGCCTCGTTCAGCATCGGCTCCGTCGGCGCATGACGCTCAAGACGATAGACCCGGCGAGCGAAAAAATAATCCGGATAATCCCAGGCTTCACCCTGCACATCCTGTGGCAGGCAAAGCGTCACGGCCCCCGTATCCGCCGGATCGGTTAACACCCGCATCGCGCTGATACAGGCGCTCATTAGCTGTTCCGGACGCGTAATGCGATCCCAGTAGCGGCTAACTGCACGGAAAGCGTCATTGGTGCTCAACGTCAGATCGTGTTCTTGTTCAACCTGTTGCAAAACCGGGTCGGGTTGACGAGATGCGTACACATCGCCCGGCAGCAAAAGCAGTGGAATACGGTTAGCCGTCGCGGTCGCCGCTGCGGTGATCATATTGGCGGCCCCTGGCCCCACTGAGGAGGTGCAGGCATAAATCTGATGGCGACGCATCTGGCGGGCAAATCCCGTCGCGATATGCGCCATTCCCTGTTCGTTACGCCCTTGATGAACGCTAAGTTGGCCACAGTCCTCTTCCAGCGCTTGCCCCAATCCGACGACGTTCCCGTGGCCAAAAATGGCGAAAATCCCTTTTACAAATTTGATTTCGCTGCCGTCTACGTCGATGTACTGATTATCAAGAAAGCGCACCAAAGCCTGCGCCATGGTCAACCTGATTGTTTTCATGTACCCCACCTGCTTTTATCAACCGTTCGGCTGTCGTTGCCTGCTTATGCATCGCTTCAGCCCCAAAAACACAGAGACTTATCATAGGATCAAAATTTCCGTTCTCACAATTATATGGAATTTATATTTCATTTATGGGAAGGAGATCAAAAAACGGTTAAAAAATTTCGCCATTTAGGCGTATTTTTCATGAAAATGAAATTTATCTTCCATTCGCTTTTAAAAGAAATAACATATTGACAATCAATCAATTAAAACAAAAAACACAACAAAAAACGATCATACCCGTTGCCCGGAAATGCCATTTCTGTGATCTTGTTCAAACAATAAATGAAAACATTATTTCCATTTTTATTGAAAATGAAATCACCAAACCTTAGTATGGGCAAAAATAACACCGTCTTCTGTTAGGGGATATGTCAATGAATAAAGCAGTCAGTAGTGAGCAAAAGCCGCTGGACGTTATCTGTCTGGGACGAGTCGCCGTTGATTTGTATGGTCAACAAATCGGGTCGCGGCTGGAGGATATGACGACTTTCGCTAAATATTTAGGGGGATCGTCAGGCAATGTTGCCTACGGCACGGCCATTCAGGGATTACGTTCCGCTATGCTGGCCCGCGTCGGCGATGAGCATATGGGACGTTTCGTTCGTGAAGAATTAAACCGCGTTGGTGTGGATACGCAGTGCCTGCTGTCGGATCGCGATCGTCTGACCGCGCTGGTGATCCTCGGCATTAAAGATCAGGACACCTTTCCTCTGATCTTCTACCGCGATAACTGCGCGGACATGGCGCTAACACCCGAGGATATCCGCGAAGATTACATCGCTTCTTCACGCGCATTAGCCGTCACCGGTACCCATCTTTCTCACCCCAATACGCGCGCCGCCGTTCTTAAAGCGCTGGAGTATGCGCAAAAACACGAGCTGCGGCGGGCGCTGGATATCGACTACCGCCCCGTACTGTGGGGCCTGACGTCGCTAGGAGACGGTGAAACACGTTTCATCGCCTCATCACAGGTTACCGAACAGCTCCAGCAGGTATTGCGCCATTTCGATCTGATCGTTGGGACCGAAGAAGAATTCCATATCGCCGGCGGCAGTACCGACACGCTGACCGCCCTGCGGCGCGTCCGTCAGTTGACCCAGGCCGTACTGGTGTGCAAACGCGGCGCGCTGGGCTGCTCAGTCTTTGAAGGCAACATCGCCGATGACTGGTCGCAGGTGAAGATACATAGCGGCGTTCGCGTAGACGTTCTGAACGTTCTGGGCGCGGGCGATGCCTTTATGTCAGGACTGCTGCGGGGATACCTGAACGATGAAAGCTGGGAGCAAGCCTGCCGTTATGCAAACGCCTGCGGCGCGTTAGTAGTATCGCGCCACGGTTGTGCCCCCGCCATGCCAACAAAAAAAGAGCTGGACGACTACCTCGCGCGTGAACAATCCATCACCCGGCCAGACAAAGACCCGCGGCTGAATCACCTTCATCGGGTCACAACCCGTAAACAGCACTGGCCGGAGCTGTGCGTATTCGCCTTCGACCATCGCAAGCAACTGGTGGATATCGCAAATGAAGTCGGCGCCAGTGAATCCGCGATCCCCCCTCTGAAGATGCTACTGCTGGAAGGGGCGCGTCAGGCGGCGCTTGAGGCCGGTTTACAGAATAATAGCGGCATCCTTGCCGATACCACCTTTGGTCAGCAGGCGCTTAACGACGTGACCGGCCAGGGATGGTGGATTGGCCGACCGGTTGAGATGCCCGGTTCGTATCCGCTGAAGCTGGAACATGGCGATATTGGCTCTCAGCTTGTCAGCTGGCCACAAGAGCACGTCGTGAAATGTCTGGTCTTCTATCATCCACTTGATGCAGAGTCGGTACGTCTTGAACAAGAGGCGCTCATTGACGAGGTTTACCGCGCCTGCTGCCAGTCTGGTCATGATCTGCTGCTGGAAGTCATCTTGCCGCGCGATGCGGCAGACCAAAATGAGCAATACTATCCCCAGATTGTGGAACGTTTTTATCAACTGGGGATCCTGCCGGACTGGTGGAAACTGCCGCCGTTAAGCCCAGATCGTTGGCGAGAAATCAGCCAGCATATTGAGCATTATGACCCTGAATGTCGCGGTATATTGATACTTGGCCTGGACGCACCGGAAAGCGAGTTGAAGTCAGGATTCGCCGCAGCAGCGGATATGCCCTGGGTGAAAGGTTTCGCCGTCGGCCGGACCATCTTTGGCGAACCGTCACGCCAGTGGTTAGGCGGCCAGCTTAACGATGAACAGCTCATCGCAACGGTGAAACAAAAATACCGCATGCTTATCGACTACTGGCGCGAATACCGCCCGGCACGTTAATGCCTGCCTCATCACGCCCCGTGTCTGCATCGGACAAGGGGCGTGTTCAAGGACGATTCCATGCCAGCTCTCACACAACATTCCACATCGATCACGCTGTTTCGCATCAGCGCCGCGATGTTTCTCAACTATCTGACTATTGGCATCCCGTTAGTCATGCTGCCGCTGTACGTTCAGCAGCAGTTGCATCTGAGCGATCTGTTGATCGGTATCGCGGTAGGTAGCCAGTTTATCGCCACCTTGCTTACCCGGGGCGCCGCGGGTCGAAAAGCCGACACGTCAGGCGGACGTCGGACGGTTATCACCGGTCAGTTCTACTGCGCCGCATCAGGTCTGCTGATGCTGGTCAGTCTAATCGCTCACCCGGTTCCGCTGCTCGCATGGGCCATACTGATTGTTGGTCGTGTGCTGCTGGGCATCGGTGAAAGTTTCATTTTGACCGGTAATTTAACCTGGGGGATGTGGCTGGCGGGCTCGACCCACGCGGGTCAGGTTATTTCCTGGAACGGCATGGCGACCTACGGTGCGCTGGCTATCGGCGCGCCGCTGGGGCTGTCGCTTTACGCCAGGGCCGGCCTGGCGCTTCCGGCGCTCCTCGTCGTGCTGTTGCCGATCATCGCCAGCGGAGTCATCTATGGCATTCCGGGGAATATCCCAACAGCCCGTCCCCGCGTGCCAGTGCTACGGGTAGTCGGCCTGGTGTGGCGGCCCGGAACAGGGCTTGTGCTCCAGGGTATTGGTTTTGCCACCCTTAGCGCATTTACCGCCCTCTGGTTCAACGAGCGTCACTGGGATAACACCGGTTTTGCGATGACGCTATTTGGCATTGCGTTTATCGCTGTCCGCTTTTTCTGCGCCAAATTTCCCGACCGTTACGGCGGCGCCACGGTCGCAACCTTTTCACTACTGGTAGAGGGGACCGGACTGGCGGTAATGTGGGCCGCTCCGTCAGCAGGCGCTGCGCTGATTGGCGCGGCGATTACCGGCTGCGGCTGTTCGCTGATGTTCCCATCGCTGGGCGTAGAGGTTGTGCGCAGAGTGCCACCGGAGATTCGTGGTACGGCCCTCGGCGTCTGGTCAGCGTTTCAGGATCTGGCCTACGGATTTACCGGACCAATAGCGGGCCTGCTGACGCCGTTTATCGGCTATCAGCAGGTCTTTCTTCTGGCCGCGGCCTGCGCGCTGCTGGGCGCGGCGGTTGTCCATCTCCTGCTGCGGCAACATTAAGCTGTTAAGAAGGGGCGAGTCTTTTCCGCCCCTATCGCAAAGACTTCGCTGGCCGCCATCTGCCAGTAGCCAGGGTTAAACAGTTCCAGCGAACAGATCCCCTCATAGCCCTTCTGCACTAGCTCATGCGTGATCTCATGCAGTGGGATCACGCCGTTGCCAGGAAACAGACGATGGCAATGCTCCAGCGTTGCCAGCGGCAGATTATCGGCGTCATCAATATGGTAAACGAAGATCTTTTCCACAGGGATCTGGCGAAGCGTGGTCAGATCCCGCCATTGATCGTGCAGGTAAAGATTAAAGGCATCGACGACCAGCCCGACGTTACTGCGATCGACCGCATCTACGATCTCCATCGCCATGGCAAGACTGCGCACACAGCATCCTGCGGAACCGATCGGCTCAAAGGCCAGCCGCATCTGGCTTTCTTCCGCCACTGCCGCCATCTCGCGCAGACGCTTCACTGAATCTTTCACCGTTTCCCCTGGCGGAAAATTTCCCCCCTGACGAATGGTGGGCACCACAACCAGACAATCACCCCCCACCACTGAGCCAGCATGGCAGGCGAAAGCCAACTGCCGCCGTTTCTCCGCCCAGCTTTCGCTATCACAAAACGTAATGTCTTCCAGCGAATTGTAGCCCCAGGGCTTAAGGTGGCCGACGGCGAAAATGTCTGCCAGCTCGCTTAACGTATGTTTCTGTAACCACTCCTGCAACATATCCAGACGGATTTCGATGTAGTCATAGCCAAAACGTTCCGCCAACACAACATCCTGTGCCAGCGTGGAGTTTCGCATACAGGTCGCTTCATTAAATCCCAGCTTCATCATTCAGATCGACTCCTGCCGCCATAGCAACGTACTGGCGCCTGACGGCGGCAGCGTTAACGCGATCTCTTTATCGCCATCCAGCACCCGGCAACGCCTTTCCTGGACATCGCGGTTATACACCACCAGCACACGCTCGCCGTCGGGATTCACAAATCCCACCTCTTCCAGAAGATTATCGTAACTTGAAGAAAGCATGACCCTCGCCCCCGGCCGCACATAGCGGCAGAAGTGGCCAATACCATACCAGGAGTGGTTACGCCGCAGCACGTCGTTTTGCGCATCATATTGAATGGGCGCTTCACACAGATTACCCTGATGATTCGGCCCACCCTCACTGTTCAACAGCAGATTCCAGTCGATAAACCCGCTACAACCCGATTTGAAATTACCAATCATGTCATGGAGATAGGTATGCCAGTGGCGAATCTGGCTACCGGCATCGCTCTCCATTGGCACACAGCCTTCGGAAAACAGGAGTTTTTTATCCGGCAGGCACTGGGCCAGATACTGTATTTGCGAAAAATGGTCGCCGGTATACCAGTGGAATGCCAGCCCGTTAATTCCCTTATAATTAGCTTCGTCAGCAAAGGCGAGTTCAGCCCAGTCTACCAGGCCATCTTTATCGTGATCCCAGATATAGATCTCCATCTCATCCATACCCTGCCGGGCGAGGCGCGGACGCAGATACTGCACGGCAAAGGCTGTCTCCTCTTCCACGCTATACAGACAGGAGTCCCAGGTTTTTACCGCCACCGGCTCATTCTGCACGGAGAGCGCCTGCACATTAATGCCGTGGCGGCGGTATTCCAGCAGGTAGTTGATAATGATATCGGCCCAGTCGGCGTAGCATTCGCGCCGCAGCTTGCCGCCACCGTTCATATCGTTATTAGTTTTCATAAACGCCGGCGGACTCCACGGCGAAGCCATCAGCTTCATGTGTGGATTTAACCGCAACGCCCCGGAAATCAGCGGTATTAAATGCGCTTCATCGCGGGAAAAGGAGAGCCGTCCCTGCTGCAGATCAGCGCTGGAATCGACATACGCGTAATTGCCCAGGGAAAAATCACAGCTCTGAATTGGCATCCGCGCCAGAGTGTAATTATGTTCCTGAGCAGAAAAATAAAGGGAAAGAAATTGCGCCTTCGTCTTTTCGCTCATGCTGTTGAATACCACGCCCGCACCTTCGGTAAAGCTGCCGCCGAATCCGTCAATCTGCTGTAACGTGTGGCGCGGTAAGACGCTGATTAATTCACTGCAATCACGCTGACGATGCGAAAAAGAGACCGCACGCTCAACAAGGAATTGCTGACGATACGGATCGGAAGAGATGAGTCTGCCTTTCATAGGGAAGTTCCGGATAAAAGAAGATAATAAATTGTGATATGCCGGATAGGACGCTTAAGCATCGCTATCCGGCAGAAGGTTTTAATACGCGGAAGGTTTATTTGTAGAAATCAGGTTTTGAGGGTAATTCAACAATCTCGGTATTCCCTGTTTCCTGAGACTTCACGCAGGCATCAGCGGTAACCGCAGCCAGATAACCATCCCATGACGTTGGGCCTGCCGGCGGCAATCCTGCGTTCAGGCGATCGAAGAAATCCTGGAACTCAATGTCGTAGGCATCAATAAAGCGCTGTTTCCAGTCAACCAGGATGTCGGTGCTATACTTCGCCGCTTTCCGTACCGCGGCGCTGGCGACGGTTGGCAGCTCCGCCATTCCTTTCTCGCCGGTAACATCGCAGTGAATGTCGTAGCCATACTGGCAGTTCACAAATACTTCAACCACAATATTGATGCCGGAGGTGGTTTCCATTACAACCAGCTGCGGATCACGCAGAGTGGTCACCAGGCTGGACTGGCGCGGGAAGTAAACCTTAACGGTTTTATAATCTTCGTTTAGCAGCCAGTGCATAACGTCAATTTCATGAATCAATGTTTCATAGATAGCCTGTGGCGTTTTGTATTCTGGCACCGTGCTGGCATTGTAATGACGTCCATGAACCATTAATGGCTGACCGATTTCGCCGCTGTCGATAATATTTTTCAGCTGAACGTAACCTTTGTCGTAGCGGCGCATAAAACCAATCTGCACCATGCGCTTACCATTTTTCTGCTCTGCTTCAATCACACGCTGACAATCCGCAGCCGTCACCGCTAACGGTTTTTCGCAGAAAACATATTTGTTAGCATTTAGCGCGGCAACGGCCACATCGGCATGCGCCTCATTTGATGCGGTAATGATGACCACTTCAACGTCTTTATCATTAATCAGATCGTGATAGTCATTATAATCTTTGGCTTCGATCGCATACTTATCCAGCGCCGCCTGCGCCCTACCCGCGACGATATCACATACGGCAACAACCTCTACACCCGACACGGTGTTGGCCAGACGTCTTAAGTGATCGGAGCCGATCATGCCGATACCTACAATACCTGCTTTTAAAGTCATTTTCTGTTTCCTTTTCAATTAAAGATAATTTTTCAGTAACTCATCAATATGCTTTTTACCTTTTTGCGCATATTCCAATGGGTTATATTTCTTAGGATCCTGCTCGGCCTCAACAACAATCCAGCCAGAATATTGATGCCCGACCAGATAAGCTAATACGGATTTAAAATCAATATTTCCATCGCCGGGGACGGTAAACACACCATCAAGGAAAGAATTGAGGAATGATTTCTTCGCGAGGCGACATGCTTTGAGTTTTTCATTACGCACATCTTTAAAATGAACGTGTTTAATACGATCAAAATGTTTACTCAGTAGCGGCATGACATCGCCGTCAGAAACATATATATGCCCGGTATCAAACAGCAGATGTACAAATTGCGGATCGGTATTCTCCATGAGTCGATCCACTTCCGGCAGAGTCTGCACACCGGTACCCATATGATGATGGAAAGCGAGCTTCAGCCCGTGCGCATTGGCAATTTTCCCAAGCGCATTAAGTCCTTCGCATAAAAGCTGCCATTCGCTGTCGCTGAAGTTAGGCTTCTCTGTATAAACGCACTTATCGATAATACCTTGAATACTATAAGTTTGTTCAGAAACAACGGCGACATATGCATGTATTGCCTGCAAATAAGCACAATGCTGTTCAAAAGCATTCATCGCAGATGCAATACCATCGCGAATAATAAAGGAAGAAAACCACTGGCCTGGTATTTCCAGTCCGCGAAGCATTAACTCTTTATTTAACTCAGCAGGATCCTGCGGATAACAACCGCCAACTTCCGTCCCGGAAAAACCGGTAAGCGCGGCATCACTAAGTATTTGTTTATATGTATTTTCTTTACCAATCTCAGGAATATCATCATTGCGCCAACCGATAGGCGCAATCCCCAACTTAATGCTCTTTTTTACATTGTACATGTTGCTGGCTCCCACTTAATGAAACGCTTTTACTGCATACCGCGATGCAAATTAACCTTTGATGGACAACATATTACTTTTTGTAGCCTGAAAAACTTTATCTATCCTGGTTGAAGAAGTGGGATAAATGCGTCAGGTATCACAAAAAAATCATCACTCTTTAATGATATTGCCAGACTTTTCGCGCTATAGATAAACGCATAAAATATACCGACAAATAAAAATGGCCGCAGTATTGCGACCATTCTCATGACGATTAAATTTTAGCAAGAATTAATATTCAAATAATAAATAATTAGCTTTACGATAGTCCTTGCGATATTGACCGGGTGTTTTCCCCACTTTATTTTTGAAGTAATTCTGAAAATGACTAAGGTTGCTAAAGCCAACACGATAAGCAATAGAGGTGATCTTTTCGCGCCCGCCTTCATCCGTGGTTAGTAACGATTGCGCCTCCCCCAGCCTACGTTTTATCAGGTAATCCATCGGTGAATAACCATAGCGGCGTTTAAATTCATGGGAAACATAATAAGGACTGACATTAAATTTCGTCGCCAGCGTATCCAGCCGAATTGGCTCATAGAAATTGCGATCAATATAGGATTTTATTGAATCAAGTAAATTTTCATGGCGCTGTATGGCATCGTTACCTGTGCGCAATAAGACATTTCCCTCAATGTATTTGAGTACTACCTGGGTCAATAGCTGCGCCATTGCTGGCCCTTCTACCGCATGCTGATTAATAACGGTAAACACGGAGCTCATCAGTTTTTCCACCGTCGCATAATGGTGATACAGTGGAATAACCGGCACAATATCATCCGGTATTAGCGCATTCTCACGTAGACCCGGACACGAAATATTGTTAATCCCACAACAAATAGTGCCAATTGGTCGCCCGCTTTCCAGATACTCATCATGCACCACCTGGCTGTTATAAATGACCAGGTCGCCTTTACGAACCGGGTAGATGCGATCGCCAATGAAATACTCCCCGTCTCCTTCGGTGATAAGAATCAGTTCAACGGTCTGTGGGTGCATATGCATGAACCGGACAAACGGACCATTGCTCTCACTGACCTGACTCACATACGCCAACTGGGGCTGAGCCTTATTCTCTCGTTCTGAAGGACAGAAGCACAAGCGCATGATTTACCCTCCAATATCCGAAACTGTGGTGCCGAAACACCCCTGAAATTTGAATTTTTATACCACACCAAATGAAACAAAAATGCTATATAGATCATAATTTTTTCCAAATCTTTCCTCGTCACAACAGACAACCATTGATACCACACCAAATAAAAACAATAAAAATCAATAAGTTAATTAGATTTTTGATTTCTTACTGCACATACTCTCGTATAAAAATCAGTCGTCAAATTTTCAAAATAAAATTTCATAAAAATAAATTTGAAATTTTTAATCCTAAAATTTACATTGAATACGGTATGCGTTTTAGGCTGAAGATAACCAGGTTTTCCTGTGACCGCTCAGTCAGAACGTCGTCAACATCGGTTTAAGAGGATAAAAAAGAGATGGAAACAGTCGGCAATTTTATTCATGGTAAAACGACACTGAGCAGCAGCGGCGAGACGCTACCGGTGACTAATCCGGCCACCGGTAAAGTAATTCGTCAGGTCACCCAGAGCACCCGAGAGGAGATGCTGGCGGCAATTCAAAGCGCACATGAGGCTTTTCCGGCATGGAGTAAAATGACTCCGCTACGCCGGGCACGTATCCTTTTTGAATTCAAAGTATTACTGGAAAAGCATCGGGACGAACTGGCGGCGCTGATCGTCAGCGAGCATGGCAAGGTCTGGTCAGATGCGCTTGGCGAACTGACACGCGGCATAGAGGTTGTCGAATTTGCCTGCGGGATCCCGCACCTCAGCAAAGGAGAGTACTCCTTTAACGTCGGCTCAGGCGTTGACAGCTTTTCATTAATGCAGCCGCTTGGGGTTGTGGCAGGCATCACACCGTTTAACTTCCCGGCAATGGTGCCTATGTGGATGTTCCCGGTTGCTCTGGCTTGCGGCAATACCTTCGTCCTGAAGCCGCCCGCACTGGTGCCGTCCGCATCGTTACGTATGGCGCAGCTTCTGCAGGAGGCTGGCCTGCCGGACGGCGTGTTTAACGTTGTTCACTGTGGCAATGAGGCGGCTAGCCTGTTGACCAGCGACCCTCGCGTACAGGCCGTCAGCTTTGTCGGTTCCTCCGCCGTCGCGGAACATATCTATACCACCGCCAGCGCCCATGGCAAACGCGTACAGGCCTTCGGGGCCGCCAAAAATCACGCAATCGTCATGCCGGATGCAGACCTGGACGCCACCGTCAACGCCATTATGGGCGGAGCATTTGGTTCCGCGGGCGAACGCTGTATGGCGCTGCCGGTAGTGGTCGCGGTGGGCGATGAAACGGCGGACCGTCTGATCGAACGCCTGAAACCGCTGATTGCGGCGCTACGTATCGGCCCGGGAGAGCTGCGCGGCAAAGATGAAAATGAAATGGGCCCGGTTGTTTCACGTGCTCACCAACAGAAAGTGTTGGGTTACATCGACAAAGGGGTGAGCGAGGGAGCAACTCTGGTCATGGATGGCCGCAACTATAGCGTGGCGGGATATCCTGAAGGCTTTTATGTCGGCGGCACTCTGTTTGATAACGTCACGCCTGAGATGACCATCTGGCGTGAAGAAATTTTTGGCCCGGTTCTCGGAATTGTGCGCGTCCCGGATTATGCCACCGCCATTAGCACGGTAAACTCCCATGAATTCGGCAACGGCAGCGTGATTTTCACCACCAACGGTCACTATGCGCGCGAATTCGCCCAGTCGGTTGAAGCCGGGATGGTCGGTATTAATATTCCAGTTCCGGTTCCGATGGCATTTCACTCTTTTGGCGGCTGGAAGCGCTCGGTGTTTGGCGCCCTGAACGTCCATGGGCCGGATGGCGTGCGCTTCTATACCCGGATGAAAACCGTTACCTCGCGTTGGCCGAACGGACAGCAGATCGTATCGGAGTTCAGTATGCCGACTCTCGGTTAATACGCTTTCAGGAAGGAGAAGATTATGGCCAACTTGCTGAGTACCTGTACCTCTGAGTCGGGAAATATCCAACACATTTCCCCTCAAAATGCAGGCTGGGAGTATGTCGGTTTTGATGTCTGGCAGTTAAAGGCTGGAGAGTCGATAACCCTGCCGTCCGATGAGCGTGAACGCTGTCTGGTGCTGGTTGCCGGGCTGGCCAGCGTTAAGGCCGCCGACAGTTTTTTCTATCGGATTGGTCAGCGCATGAGTCCGTTTGAACGCATTCCGGCTTATTCGGTTTACCTCCCCCATCATACGGAGGCGAAAGTGACAGCCGAAACCGACCTTGAGCTGGCCGTATGCAGCGCGCCGGGATTCGGAGAGCTTCCGGTACGTCTGATCTCGCCACAAGAGGTCGGGGTAGAGCATCGGGGAAAAGGGCGCAATCAGCGCCTGGTGCATAACATCCTTCCTGATAGCCAGCTCGCCGACAGCCTGCTAGTCGTTGAAGTGTACACTAATGAAGGCGATACCAGCTCCTGGCCCGCGCACAAGCACGATACGGCAGTTGAAGGCCAGGAGACCTATCTGGAAGAGACGTACTATCACCGTTTCAATCCACCTCAGGGATTCTGCTTACAGCGCGTCTACACCGACGATCGCAGCCTGGATGAATGTATGGCGGTCTATAACCGGGATGTAGTGAAAGTACCTAAAGGCTACCACCCGGTTGCCACCATCGCGGGTTACGATAACTACTATCTGAACGTGATGGCCGGCCCGCTACGAAAATGGCGTTTCACCTGGGAAGAGAACCACGCGTGGATTAACTCATCAGACTACCCGCGATAACACTTCGTTGAGTGGTACTTTGCCAGCCGTCCTCTGCGGCTGGCTTTTTTATTCAACTCTGCGCCACACACGCTCATAAGATCGCTATCCACCTTCTCTTAAATTATTTCCCTGTTTTGTATATAGCGTATTTACGGCACGGCCCCCACCAGGAATACGCAATAAAATAATGATGCAGAAGAAGACTTACCCTATTTGCCGATATTATTATGGATCAATTAGTTACGTAGAGGTGGTAAACACTGGGGAGGCTTCAACAGGGTATATCCTGTGCGCACTCGCTGGAGGGAGTAAAGGTTGTGTAACCAGCGGAGAATATCTCTGGATATTCTCCGCTAATATTGGAGAGGTATCAGGCTATTACATCGCGACGTTTCCCCTGAATTTCACGCAGCTTGTTCTCGGCCAGCCGTTCAATTTCTGTTAGCGGCACCCCTTTTGTTTCCGGCACATAACGAGAAATAAAGACATAGCAGACCAAATTAAAGACGACAAAAATCCACATCGAAAAAGCGCCGCCGAAGGTCTCCTGCAGCCAGGCGTTATCATTTATGACCGGGAACAACAGTGAGATGAGGAAGTTGGCTATCCACATCAGGCTCACCGCCAGCCCCATCCCAAAACCTTTTATCTTTTCAGGGAAAACCTCAGAAATCAGTACCCATGCGCCAACGCTCCAGCTGACGGCAAACAGCAGCATAAAAAAAAGGATGCCAAAGATGGTAATGTAGCCTGTATCGTGGGTGTACAAACCGTATGACGCGATCAACAGGCCGACAATTGAGCCGATGGTACCAATTTTCATAATCGGTATACGGCCATAGCGGTCGAACAGGATCATGCCGATAAAACTGCCCACCACATTACATACCGCGATAAAAATGGTCTGGAACATAACCACTTCGGTACTGCTGTTCTGCAACACCAGCGGCGCATAATAGTTCATTACGTTAACGCCTGTGAACTGTTGCAAAACGGCGATACAGCATCCAACCAACAGAATATAGCGGAGCACCGGCGAGCTTTTCAGGTTGGTGCGTTCTCCCCCGGCGACGTTGTCCTGTGGACGTACGGTTTCTTTCATGCTGTCAAAAATAGCGGCCACATCTGTGGCCGTTAATCCACTGTAGATCCGGGTAAGCACCTTTATCGAACGAGCTTCGCTGCGGTTGTTACGGGCGCACCATGCCGGTGATTCGGGTAGGAAAAGCGTAATCGCTAACATCGCAATGGAGGGTACCACTTGGGCAAAAAGCATAGTCTTCCAGCCCTGGGAAACCAGCACATCAGCAGGCATTCCTTTTGCTATCAGATAGTTGACTATAAACACGATAACCTGGCCAGATACCACGGAAATATTGTAAATGCCCAGCGCTTTGCCGCGAATTTCAGCAGGCGCCAGTTCAGACATATACATGGTGGATGCCGTTCCGGCCATCCCAACCGCAAAACCACACACAATGCGGGAAAGGGAGAAGATCATGAACGATTCACTCATCGCCGCCCCTAAGGAAGAAGCGATAAAAATGATCGCAATGATCAGAAGCGCAGGTTTACGCCCCAGTTTATCGGCAATTTTTCCACCGACCAGCGCGCCGATGATACAACCAATCACGATACTGGAAACGGCCCATCCGGTCTCGGTTGGCGTCAGTTGGTAATACTGCTGTAAAGGCAATACTACCCCGGTAATCACCGCCGTTGAATAACCAAACATCAATCCAGCCAGCGCCGCAATACAACACAGGACGTACACATAGGCCGAATTGTACTTACTTCTCTGAGACATAATCCCTCCCTTGCCTGTTGAGGAAACAACACACCAATGAAATTTTTCATTTTATTTTTGCACTCATTAGAAGAAAAATTCCATGCAAAAGATCACGAAATGGAGATGTTCCAGGAAAGAACAAAAAGTACTGCCCCTGACAAATTGAGTTCAGGCACTGTCACGAAAGCAATAAAATTAAGTAAATTCATCAATATACAGGAGAGCACTGCGCAAAACGCAGCATCTTAACGATAAAAAACGCCAGGATTATGAAATTCGAAATGTGATACCCATAACAAAACATAAGTTTCATTATTGATCGTTTTGAAATTAAAACATAGGTTGTGAAACGAGAGTTCTCAATAGCTATAAGATCGTCGGCAGAGCTACGGCAATGACCGACATAAGATGAATTTGTCTATTTGTTCACTAAATTCAAACAGATAGATGAAGTTTATTCTGGAGATAATCTACCTATGTCCACATCAGATAGTTGTTATAATACGGGTTACATATTACGCATCTGCGCGATTGCCGCACTGGGCGGAATATTATTTGGCTACGATACTGCTGTTATTTCAGGTGCGATTGGTTCACTGACCAGCTACTTTCATCTATCTCCTGCTGAGACCGGCTGGGCGGTTTCCTGCGTTGTGGTGGGGTGCGTTATTGGTTCGTTTAGCGCCGGATATTTATCCAAACGTTTTGGACGCAAGAAATCATTGATGGTTTCAGCGCTGTTATTCACTATTTCCGCAGTGGGCACCTCCCTCTCCTACACGTTCACCCATTTTGTGATTTATCGCATTATCGGTGGACTGGCAGTCGGCCTGGCGGCAACAGTATCACCGATGTATATGTCTGAAGTCTCACCGAAAAACATGCGCGGCAGAGCATTAAGTATGCAGCAGTTCGCTATCGTTTTCGGTCAGATTCTGATCTTCTACGTTAACTACAAAATAGCATCGATTGCAGCGGATACCTGGCTCATTGAACTTGGCTGGCGCTATATGTTTGCTGCGGGTATTATTCCCTGCATTTTGTTCTGTATTTTAGTCTTTTTAATCCCGGAATCTCCCCGCTGGATGATGATGATTGGTCGCGAGGAGGAGACGCTAAAAATACTGACCAAAATATCCAACGAAGAACATGCCAGACATCTTCTTGCCGATATAAAAACCTCACTGCAAAATGACCAACTAAACGCCCATCAAAAACTCAATTACCGCGACGGGAACGTGCGTTTCATCCTGATTCTGGGCTGCATGATCGCTATGCTGCAACAGGTAACAGGGGTTAACGTCATGATGTATTACGCGCCAATCGTCCTTAAGGATGTGACCGGTAGCGCCCAGGAGGCCCTGTTCCAGACAATCTGGATCGGCGTGATTCAGCTTATCGGTTCCATTATTGGCGCAATGATTATGGATAAGATGGGGCGTTTGTCGCTGATGCGTAAAGGCACTATTGGCAGCATCATCGGCTTGTTGCTCACTTCATGGGCGCTGTACAGCCAGGCAACCGGTTATTTCGCGCTATTCGGTATGCTGTTCTTTATGATTTTCTACGCGCTTTCCTGGGGCGTGGGCGCATGGGTGCTTATTTCTGAAATATTCCCTAACCGGATGAGGTCGCAGGGAATGAGTATTTCGGTCGGATTTATGTGGATGGCAAACTTTTTAGTTTCGCAATTCTTCCCGATGATTAATGAAAACCCGTATTTACTTTCGCATTTCCACGGCGCATTTCCAATGTGGATATTTGCCATCTGCTGCATCTTCAGTTACTTCTTTATCTGCCGTTACCTGCCGGAAACAAAAGGCATTTCGCTGGAGAAAATGGAGAGTGTAGTGTTAGCAAAACGCAGAAAAAAACTGCAGCCAATTCAAACCGAACGTTATTCTGATTAAGTTTCACCACAATGCCGATGATCGCTAAATACGATCATCGGCTTGTTTTTTTACTCCGTCGCCAGCGCCAGTGAAACCGCTAACGTTTGCGCCAGACACATGGACGCGACCTGAGAACGGAAACCATCGACCTGCGCTTCACGTACCACAAAACAGACTTCACTGAACGCTGCCAGCGGGCTGACCTGGCTATCGGTTATCGCAATATGGTGCGCACCGCGTTTCGCGCCAAGCTCGACTAATTCCACCACTTCCTGCGCGTAAGGCGAGTAGCTGATGGCAATAACGACATCGTCGGGGCTGACCATACTTAGCTGTTCAGAGAACATTCCGCCAATACCGTCAATTAAAAATGCCCGTCTCTCCAGATGACGCAATGCGTAGGTTAAATAACTGGCCACGCTAAACGAACGACGTAATCCAATCACATAAATATTGTCGGCTTTCGCTAACAGATTTACCGCCGCATCCAACTGCTCATTTTTAATCTGCACCGGTAATTGTTGTAATACCTGTGCATTCACCATTGAAAATAGCTTCAGAATTTCACCCGGCTTTTCCGGGGTAGGTTCCCCTTCATCCGCATTTTTCTGTCTGAACAGACGCGCCCGCTCGGTATAGCTTACAGTTTCCTCCATCAGGTGCTGGCGAAATACCTGTTTCATTTCATTAAATCCGCTAAAACCAAACGCATTAGCAAAACGAATCAGTGTCGAAGGGGGAACATCGGCATGTTGCGCGATGGAAGCTACCGTGTCAAAAGCAACGCTATTACTGTTATCCAGAATATACTGAGCAACTTGTTTAAGACGTTTGCTAAGGCTGTCATAGCGACTGCGGATATCATCCTGCAGTAAGGAAAGTTGAGTTTGATGTTTAGACATGCATGATACTCTAATAGAACGAAAATTTCGTAAATAACCATATTAGCACAAATGAACTGAACATACAGTTAACAACATTCAAATTGCGCTGTGGTTACCTTCAGTACAGAATTTGCTGGCGGGCTGGGTTCTGAGCAATCTGAATCTGACCGCATAAATGCGACAGGATCAGCATTGTTATGACTGGACGATGCCCGCAGCCAGGCGGCATCGCAAACGTTGAAAGGCAGAAGATGACGTTTATAAATCACGAAACCTTCATCTGTTATTGCGAACTGGCTCTTTTCGTCCCGCATACGGCAACCGGCGGAACACTCTTAGTGTATTACACTGATTACTTTAAGGATATGCGTCTACTCTTTTTCAATACTGAGCGGCAAATGATTTTTCAGTATTGCTTTAACGTCTCCCGGCGAGCGGAATGCGCTTTCGATGGCAAGATGCCCCATATAAAACAGCCAGCCACAAGGCTGGCTGACCGCATAGTCATTTAATACGCTGTTACGTTCTGAGCTTTTTTCGCCAGCCCATCCAGCAATTTCTGATGGATGCCGCCGAAACCGCCGTTGCTCATCACCAGGATGTGATCGCCAGGCTGTGCGGTTTTCACCACCATTTCCGCCAGCGTATCGACATCGCCACTCCAGTGAGCAGGCTGTACGCAGGCTTCGGCGACTTCCGCCACTTGCCACGGAATATGCGGCGGCTGCAGCAGGAACACTTCATCCGCACGCCCTAACGACGGCGCCAGGTCATCCTTGCATAACCCCATCTTCATCGTGTTAGAACGCGGCTCCAGTACCGCGATAATGCGCGCGGTGCCGCCCACTTTCCCGCGTAGCGCGGCAAGCGTCGCCAGAATCGCCGTCGGATGATGGGCGAAATCGTCATACACCGTCACGCCGTTCGCTTCACCACGTAGCTCCAGACGGCGGCGGGCGTTAATAAATGACCCCAGCGCGCTGGCCGCTTCTGCGGGCGCGACGCCCACGTGGCGCGCGGCGGCAATCGCCATCAGACCGTTGTGCATGTTATGTTCGCCGACCAGGCCCCATTTCACATCGCCGACTTTTTCGCCGTCCAGCCACACTTCCCACTCGGAAGCATCCGTAGTCAGCTTCTTCGCCTGCCAGTGTCCCTGCTCGCCCACCAGCTCCTGCTCGCTCCAGCAGCCCAGCGCCATGGTCTGTTTCAGGTTGATGTCGTTTTCCGGCCAGATGATGCGCCCCTGCCCCGGCACGATGCGCACCAGATGGTGGAACTGCTTCTGGATCGCTTTCAGATCGTCGAAGATGTCGGCATGATCAAACTCAAGGTTGTTGAGGATCAGCGTCCGCGGGCAGTAATGCACAAATTTAGAACGTTTATCAAAGAACGCGCAGTCGTACTCATCCGCTTCGATAACAAAGAACGGGCTCTCGCCCAGGCGTGCGGAAACCTCAAAATTGCCCGGTACGCCGCCGATCACGAAGCCCGGTTTGTACCCGCACGCTTCCAGTATCCAGGTCGCCATGCCTGCGGTCGTGGTTTTGCCGTGGGTACCGGCGACCGCCAGTACCCAGCGGTCGCGCAACACAAAGTCATGCAGCCACTGTGGACCAGACATAAAGGGAATGTTTTTTTCCAGCACCGCTTCCACGCACGGATTCCCGCGCGTCATCGCATTGCCGATAATCACCAGATCCGGCTGCGGATCGAGCTGGCTGGCGTCATAACCCTGGATCAGATCAATGCCTTGCTTCTCAAGTAAGGTACTCATCGGCGGATACACATTGGCGTCCGAACCCGTTACTTCATGACCAAGCGAGCGAGCCAGCATCGCCAGCCCCCCCATGAAAGTGCCACAAATTCCCAAAATATGAATGCGCATACGTCACTATCCTTTTTTTATCTGCGAGCCATTTTACGCACATGTCTGGCAAGTGAGAAACGCATTTCAGGTAAATCTGTACTTTGCTGGCGCGATTCACCTGAGCGCATCATCTGAAATGTTTGTTAAGATTGTTACGGTCGCTTTACTCCAATCAATTGCAGGGAAAGTGTTATGAAAACGTTAGGTGAATTTATTGTCGAAAAGCAGCACGAGTTCTCTCAGGCTACCGGTGAGCTCACTGCTTTGCTGTCGGCAATAAAATTGGGCGCCAAGATCATCCACCGCGATATCAACAAGGCCGGTCTGGTCGATATCCTGGGTGCCAGCGGTGCTGAGAACGTACAGGGCGAGGTTCAGCAGAAACTCGATCTGTTCGCGAACGAGAAACTGAAAGCTGCACTAAAAGCGCGCGATATTGTAGCGGGCATCGCATCGGAAGAAGAGGACGAAATTGTCGTCTTTGAAGGCTGCGAACACGCGAAATATGTGGTGCTGATGGACCCTCTGGATGGCTCTTCTAACATCGACGTTAACGTCTCTGTCGGTACGATTTTCTCGATTTATCGCCGCGTGACGCCCGTCGGCACGCCGGTCACCGAAGAAGATTTCCTGCAACCCGGCAACAAACAGGTCGCTGCGGGATATGTCGTGTATGGCTCGTCCACCATGCTGGTTTACACCACCGGCTGCGGCGTACACGCTTTCACCTACGATCCGTCGTTAGGCGTGTTCTGTCTGTGCCAGGAACGTATGCGTTTCCCGGAAAAGGGTAAAACCTACTCCATTAACGAAGGCAACTACATTAAATTCCCGAATGGCGTGAAGAAGTACATCAAATTCTGCCAGGAAGAGGATAGTTCAACAAGTCGCCCTTATACCTCACGTTACATTGGCTCTCTGGTGGCCGATTTCCACCGCAACCTGCTGAAAGGCGGCATCTATCTCTACCCCAGCACCGCCAGCCATCCGCAGGGGAAACTGCGTCTGCTGTATGAGTGCAACCCGATGGCGTTCCTCGCGGAACAGGCCGGCGGCAAAGCAAGCGATGGTAAAGAACGTATTCTGGATATCATTCCGGAAAGCCTGCACCAGCGCCGCTCGTTCTTCGTCGGCAACCGCCATATGGTTGACGATGTGGAACGCTTTATCCGCGAATACCCGGACGCGTAATCTTTACCACCATGCGGAATAACGCATGAAGCCGCCATTGGGCAATAACATGTCCGATGGCGGCGTTGCCTTATCAGGCCCGTGATTTTTTCGGTTCTTAACCTTTGTCGTTTATGCTCCGCAACGACGCGCCAGATGAGGCGGAAACGAAAACAAGCGAAGACTTTCGGCGTGAGTTGGCTATAATACTCGCCACTTGTTTGTCATAAATTCAAAGGAAACAGACATGAGCTTACTCAACGTCCCGGCGGGTAAAGAACTGCCGGAAGATATCTACGTCGTTATCGAGATCCCGGCTAACGCAGATCCGATCAAATACGAAGTTGACAAAGAGAGCGGCGCGCTGTTCGTTGACCGCTTCATGTCCACCGCGATGTTCTATCCGTGCAACTACGGTTACATCAACCATACCCTGTCTCTGGACGGCGACCCGGTAGACGTTCTGGTCCCGACGCCGTACCCGCTGCAGCCAGGCGCCGTCATCCGTTGCCGTCCGGTTGGCGTACTGAAAATGACCGACGAATCCGGTGAAGATGCGAAACTGGTTGCCGTACCGCACACCAAACTGAGCAAAGAGTACGATCACATTAAAGATGTGAACGATCTGCCGGAACTGCTGAAAGCGCAGATCACTCATTTCTTCGAGCATTATAAAGATCTCGAAAAAGGCAAATGGGTGAAAGTCGACGGTTGGGACAACGCCGAAGCGGCTAAAGCGGAAATCGTTGCCTCCTTCGAGCGCGCAGCGAAGAAATAAGTCCGCTTTTACATAAGCGTCAAGATAAAGGCTCTCATAGTAATGAGGGCCTTTTTATTGGCTAATGAATAGAACACAATTTTTATCATTATTAATTTAACATTCACGGAATGAATAAGACTTTACCTGATTTTTTATTAAAAAGGGTTGAATACGCTCACGGTTTCTCTAAAAAGTTTAAGATAATAATTGTTTTGTGAATGCCCCCAGACTCCCCTGGACTTACGCCCTAAATATTAGCAAGCGCTAAATTCTTATTTAGTGCATAAGCCCGATTACCTTTTTAATAAGGTATCCTAAGCTCTCCCTACCAATAATTGTATTTTTAATCCAACATAACATCCGCTCAAAACACACTTTTTAATATATTTTTAAGGGCTGCCATAATTATTTACTATTTTAAGAGATTATGATGAAAAATGATATATTAATTACCGGTGGACATATCATCGATCCCGCTCGTAATATTAATGAGATTAACAATTTACGCATCATTAACGATATTATCGTTGATGCCGATAAATATCCTGTAACTTCGGAGACCCGGATTATCCATGCCGACGGCATGATCGTCACTCCCGGTCTTATCGATTATCACGCGCATGTTTTTTATGACGCGACGGAAGGCGGCGTCAGGCCTGATATGTACATGCCGCCGAATGGCGTCACCACCGTCGTGGATGCAGGTTCTGCCGGTACGGCAAACTTTGATGCCTTCTACCGAACGGTGATTTGCGCCAGCAAAGTTCGAATCAAAGCGTTTCTGACCGTGTCGCCGCCGGGCCAAACCTGGTCACAAGAAAATTATGATCCTGACAATATTGATGAAAATAAGATCCACGCACTGTTTCGCCAGTATCGCAACGTTCTTCAGGGATTAAAACTCAAGGTTCAGACTGAGGACATTGCTGAATATGGCTTAAAACCGCTGACTGAATCCCTTCGTATTGCCAACGATTTAAGGTGCCCCGTGGCAATACACTCGACTCATCCCATCGTTCCCATGAAAGAACTTGTCTCCTTGCTACGCCGCGGCGATATTATCGCTCATGCGTTTCACGGCAAAGGTAGCACCATTCTTACTGATGAAGGCTCTGTCTTAGCCGAAGTCCGTCAGGCAAGGGAAAGAGGCGTTATATTTGATGCCGCCAATGGTCGCAGCCATTTTTCAATGAACACGGCACGCCGAGCCATCGCCAATGGCTTTCTTCCGGATATCATCAGTAGCGATCTCTCAACCATCACTAAACTCGCCTGGCCTGTTTACGCCTTACCATGGATTTTATCGAAATATTTAGCACTCGGCGTCGCGCTTACCGATGTCATTAACGCCTGTACCCATACCCCAGCAGTTTTATTGGGCATGGCAGCAGAAATTGGTACGCTGGCCCCTGGGGCATTTGCCGATATCGCCATCTTTAAATTAAAAAACAGGCATGTTGAATTTGCCGATATTCATGGTGAAACGCTCACGGGGACGCATGTGCTGGTACCACAAATGACCATAAAATCCGGTGAGATATTATTTCGTCAAATTGATTTTGGCGCGCGGCCAAACGGAGTTGAAAAATGACCTCAATGCAAAAATGGCTACGGATCGGCGCGACATTAATGTTCGGCCTTTTTGTTGCTTATCTTGACCGTTCTAATCTTTCCGTTACGTTACCTACGATTACACACGACCTGAATATTGATGGCGCAACGGCCAGCATTGTATTAACCATATTTCTTATTGGCTATGCCTTTTCAAATATTTTTGGCGGCGTATTTACCCAGCGATACGATCCGAAAAAAATAGTCATTCTGATGGTGCTAATCTGGTCGATTGCGACCGTTTTTGTCGGATTTACCTCGTCAGTGTACGTTATTTTGATTTGTCGGCTGGTGCTTGGCATTACCGAAGGCATTTATTGGCCGCAGCAGTCCCGCTTCGCCAGCGACTGGTTTTCAGACAAAGAACGGACGCAGGCGAACAGTATTATCCAGTATTATGGACAGTTCCTGGCATTAGGCCTGGGATTTATGATTTTGTCCCCGCTGGATGCTGCCTTCGGTTGGCGAAATGTTTTTATTATTACTGGTGTGATCGGCATTGTTGTTGTAGTTCCACTTTATATAACAATGCTGAAAAAACAGGAAGAAGCGCCTTATTATCGTGCACCGGCGCCAACAGAGAAAACTAAACTTACCCTGGAATCGCTGGGCGGAACCCCCTTCCTACTCCTTATTTTTACCTACATCACTCAAGGGATGTTGTTCTGGGGAATTACGTTATGGATACCCATGGTTGTCAATTCTCTCGGCTATACCGGATTCAGTAAAGCATTGGTCAGTTCTCTGCCTTATCTGACTGCGGTTATACTGGCAATCCCTATCTCATGGATCAGTGATAAAACACAAAAGCGTGTACTTATTGCTTCACTGGGCCTACTAATCCCCGGCGTGATGTTATTTCTCCTGCCATTTGTCGATGCGCCGGGCTTTAAAATCACGCTCATTACCCTGGCGATGGGTTATTATGCCGCCAGCTTTACCCCCAATATCTGGTCGATTATCCAGTCGAACGTTAAACCCCATGCGATTGGCCCAGCCTCCGGTATTATTAATGGCATCGGCGCCGGCGGCGGCGGTACGCTGGCAGGCCTAATGGTCGGCTATTTTTACCGGACAACCGGCAGCTATATGCAGGGATTTATGGTTCTCGGATGCATTGTTATCCTGGGCGGCGCGTCATTATTGATTTACGGCAGAATAAGAGCTCACCATGCCCGGCGTTAACGCCATCAGCCAGAATGTAAAAAACAACGCCACCCGAGGGTGGCGTGTTCAGTTCAGGGCTGGTTTCTGTCTAACCAGTCACCGCTTTCAATCAGAGTTAACCCATCAACAGGACGTTGATATACATACATCCATGCGCTGCCGTAAGGCGTCTGGATTAACTGGCGTGCGTATTCACCGCCCCTGGTGCGCAAAGCATCAAGTTCGGCCAGCGTGGCGTTATCAATTCGATAAACTTCACCGTATACCGCTCCGTTTCCCGGAACTGCGCCTGGATAGTGGCCCAGACTATACAACTGGTAGTTATCGATACGGTAATCGCCAAGCAATTGGGCATTGGTCATCCAGTGACTGTTGCCTTGTTTCTGTCGTAAACTGCCATAGACAAATATTCGCATTGCTAAAACTCAAACTGATAGAGCAAATCAAGTGCCTGATCTACGCCAGACACTGCTTCCAGATATAGCTTAGGCATCAGGCGATAACGTAACGTGAGCGTCGCCAGAGAGTCAAATATCCCTACACCATACTTCACCTGTAGACCCGGCAGTACATAGCCGCTGACCACAACCTGGGACGAATCGCCCACCCCTTGCGTGTCCAGCGCCAGATTACTTACACCGAATGTCTCTCCGATTTTACCCACAACCTGACCACTTTGCGCAACCCCCAGGCCAATAAGCATGGAAGTCATTGCTGCGCTATCACTCTGATTGCTGTCCAACCCCTGCCCACGCAGCAGATAAGAAAGCGCTTCAGCCTGCGGCATCGCCGGATCGGAGAAGATTTCCGCTTTGGGTTCATCAGCAGTGCCTGTGACACGCACGCCCGCAATGACATCGTCTTCGGTGGCGTCAGGGTTACGGATCGCTTCGATATTGAGCAGCGGCTGATCCGGCGGGCCGGAGAACAGCAGCTCGCCTTTACGGACAAGCAGGTCCTGGCCGTAGGCGCGGAATCGGCCGTCAGGAATATTGATTTGACCATTCAGCCCCAGCCCCTGCTTATCCTGCGCGACTTTCAAATCGCCGGTCAAACGCGCTTTAAGCCCGAAGGCGTCGATGCGCACGTTGTTGCCGACGTGGACCGTCAGATTACTGTTGATGGGAATAGACGCTGTCTGCGGCGTTTCTGGTTGCAGGTCATTGTTGAGCATAACCACATCGCTGGAGACGCCGACCGCGCTCTCCGGCAGGTCGTGCACCACAATTCGCGCCCACGGAACGTCCACACGCCCATCCAACGTGAACAGCGAAGGCGTCGCGTCAAAGACCACATCCGGCGAGACATCCAGGCGCACCATCGGCGGAACGGTAATCCGCACCCGACTGCCTTTCGCCGTCACCCGCGCGCGCCAGTTGTCAATCTGACTCCAGTCGGCGTTGCCGTTCAGGTTAATTTGCCCTTGTTGTGTTCGCACGATACCGGCGAGCGTCGAACGCGTCCCGCTAAAGTTCATGGTGAGCTGGCTCGGCTGCATCTCAAACGGCATAAAATTACCGTCAATATCCAGCGCGCTAAGCTGCAACTGACCAAACAACTGCGGGCTTTGTACATCGCCGCCCAGACGTAGCCTGGCGTTTAACATTCCCGCCGCTTTTTCGCCGCGCGAAAAGACAGGGTTGACCATCGCCAGATTGACATTGCGCATGTTGACGTTACCGCCGAGATTGCGCCGCCCCTGAGGATCGGTTACCTGCACCTGGCCATCGAATTGACCATTGTTCGTCAGGCGAATCAGCCATCCCAACTCGGCGCGATTATTGTGCAGATCGGCGCTGAGGTTCAGCGTCTCAAACGCGACAGGTAACGGCGCGTCATTGACGGTCTGCGTGACCTTCACATTACGACCGGAAAGCGTGACCTTCCCCTGCGGCAATCCCTCCTGGGTGGTGTCCCACGACACGTCCGCTTTCCCGCTAAAGATCCCGCTGGCCTGAGTGGTATCAGGCATAAATGGCTTCAGCATCGCCAGATCAAAGCGGTTGAGATTGACCACCGCCCGTCCTGCGGCGCCCGCATCAATGGTTTGCGGGATGCACAGCTCGGCGTTCGGGTTCAGCCAACAATGCGGCCCGATACTGATTTTCTGTTCTTTATTACGGTAGTCCAGCGCAATCGCGCGGGTCAACGACCATGGCCCCACTGGCGTCTGGAAACGGGTGTCGCTTAACGTCCCTTTCCAGCGCGCCGCCTCGCGATCAAAACTGCCTGTCAGGGAGAGTTGACCGGATACCGGCTCTCCCTGAACACGGAGCTGTAGCTGATGCTGCTTCTCGCTGCCTTTGGCGTCAAGCGTCACCAGATTGATGTTAACGTCGGGCTGCGAAATCCGCTCTACGCGAACGTTGAGATGGCCCGCTATCTGATCGGTGGATTTAATATCGCCCTCAATGCGCGCCTGGGCGACAGACAGCTCCTGCCAGCGCAAGCCGCGGGCGGTGATATCCGCCAACAACTGCGGCGCTTCTACCGTACCGCGGACTTTAACGATTCCTTTTGCCATGCCGCCCAGCCCTGGCAGCGCATTATCCAGCCCTGGCGCATCGATGGCGGCGTCAAGATTCAGCTCCTTAACGCCAAGCTCGCCTTTTATATCGGCGCTGTTTGGGCCCAGCGCAAGGTGCAGCCCCGGGATCGTCCACTGCATGTAGCTGTTGCCCTTTAGCGTCCCGTTGACGTTAACGCTGTTCTGCTTCACATTGCCGGTCAGCTTGAGCTCCGGAACATCCATCTGCCAGGTGCCGCCGTAGAGGCTGCCTTTGGTTTTCATGACGCCGTTAAGCTTCGCGGGCCAATCCGGGATCTCTTTAGCGGTATTGATGCCATTCAGCGTCAGTTCGCCACGCCAGCTAATCGCCTGCTGCCAGTCCACCAGCGCTTTCAGTTCGGTTTTTCCCTCCAGAGCGGCGACGGTGAGTTTATCGAGATTAATCTGCCGCTCATTCCCTTTAGCATCCAGCGTAATGGTCGCCGGCGGAATATCTTGTCCTTTCACGGCGGTTCGCATCGACAACGTATAGTCGGTCATCTTACCGCTCAGTTTGAGCTTCAGATCGTCAGCCTGAAACTGGGTATCACCCGTCAATGGCCAGGCAATGCGTTGGCTGACGACTTCAAGATTGAGCGGTAAACCGGCCTCCGCCAGCCGCGTCTGGGCGCGAAGCGCGACATCCATCGGCCCGGAAAGGTTCACCCCGACCTCCAGTTGTTCGCGTAACGCGCCGCCGACCTTGAGTTTTATCTTTTCACCCTTTAGCGGATCGATATTCAGCGTACTGTTGAGCGTAATATCAACCGGCCAGTTATTGGCGAGCTGCGCCGTACCAGAGGCTTTCACCGTGCCCTGGTTGGCGTCGATATCCAGAGTATCCAGCTTCATATTACCGTCGATACTGCTGACTTTAAGCAGCATCGTGCGCACCGTCAGATCGGTATCGCCGGTGATGCGTAGCTGCTCGCCGCGAAATGACTCGATATTCAGATTGAGCGGCAGGTGAACATCGGTCATCTCCGGCATTACCGGTTTTGCAAACAGATCTTTTAGCGTTTCGCCAAGCGGCTTTTCATCCGGTTGAGGTTTCTCGATTTTGGGTTCAACCACCTCTTCCTGCGCCACGTCAGCGACCTTCGGCAGAGCGATCAGCAGTCCCTGAAGCCGCGTCGGTTTCAGGGTCAGGTTTTTCTCCTGCCATGCCAGCCCGGAGGTAAAATCCAGCACCGAAACGGTAGTGTCATCAATCTTGATATTGATGTTATTCAACGCCACGCGCGACAGCGTGATGGGCCAGGGGGTGGAGAGGTTCAGCGGTCCGCTTTCTTCCTCTTCTTGCGCCGGTTCGGAGGGTGGCATTTTTTTGCTGTCGATAGCGACATTAATGTCTTTTAGCGCCAGATCATTGACGCACAGGCTACTGCGCCACAGGCAATCAAGCCCGACGGCCAGATGAATTTCGCCCGCATTCACCGCAACGCCCGGCTGCTCATAGCGGATATTTTTTAACGATAAGTCCCGCCAGCCGCCGGTGACCTGCCCAATCTCCAGCCCCGGCACCCAGCGGTTCGCCGCACTGAATACCAGATGCAGCCCCGTCGTCGTCCCGACCAGAAACGCAACGCTCGCCAGTAACACCACAATGAAAATCAACACGCCGAGGCTTATTTTCTTCCATAAACTCATAATTCAGGCCCCAGACCGATATAAAACTGTAAACCGTGTTCGTCTTTGTCGCCGACCGGTACGGCAAAATCGAGTTTGACAGGCCCAACCGGCGACGCCCAGCGCACGCCGACCCCGGTCCCGGTTTTGAAATCGCTACGGCGAATATCACTCACCGCCTCGCCGCTATCGACAAACACCGCCCCCCACCATTTGCCGGTGACGTTATACTGGTACTCCAGCGATCCGGTTGCCAGTTTTGAGGCGCCTTTAAGATTGCCGTCGCTGTCTTTAGGCGAAATAGATTTGTATTTATAGCCGCGAATACTGCGGTCGCCCCCGGCGAAGAAACGTAAATCCGGCGGAACTTTGTCGAAATCACCGGTTTCTATCCAGCCCAAATTGGCGCGCATCACAAAACGGTGGCGATCGTACAAAGTCCGAATCCAGACGTTTTGCGCCTGCAGCACGGAGAAATCCACGTCGGAGCCCCAGGCCGTATTCGAATAGTCTACCGAGTAGCGCTGCGAATCGCCCCAGGTTGGCATCAGTCCCCCTCGCGAGCGGGTTCGGCTGATCATCACGCCCGGGTAGAACAGCATAGTGGTATTGGTGACGTTCCCCTGGGTAAAGTGGTCGAAACTCCAGCGCAGGTTAATCGCCCGCTGCCAACCGCTGGAAAGGTCCCAGTAACGCGACACGGCAAGCGTGGTCGAGTCCTGCTCCGTATCATTCAAATCGGTACGTTTAAAACCGCCCTGGACCAGATAGTATTGCTCCAGCGGGTTTTTCAGCAGCGGCATTTTATAACTAAAATCCAGCACCTGTTCCGGCGCAGAAATACTGGTGCTGGTGGTCAGGCTATGACCGTAGGAGTTCATCCACGGTTTTTTCCACGACGCTTTCACGCGCGGCCCGACGTCGGTGGAGTACCCTACCCCGGTTTCAATCGTATTTTCGGTTCGCGGCGATACCACGCCTTTTAACGGCAGAATTTTTGTTTTACGCGATTTCTCAAATTCCGGCGCCACCACGACAGAATTAAACCATCCGGTAGCGGAAAGTCGGCGGTTTAGTTCCGCCAAATCTTTCGATTCGTACTCATCACCCTCTTTAAACGGCAACAGATTTTGTAAATATTCATCACGAATCTGCGAACCTTCGAAGGTGACAGGTCCGAAGCGATAGCGCTCACCGCTATCATAATCAATATCCCAAAACGCCTGATGACGGCCCAGAGCAATTCCCAACTGACTTTTAACGAATTCGCTGTCGAAATAGCCTTTACGTAGCGACACGCTGGTTAACGACTTCTTAAAATTGTCATAGTCTCCCTGGTTCAGCACCGTGCCGATTGCCGGACGCGTTTTCAGTAAGGCCAGATAATCTTTGTCCGTGCGCGCGCCGCCGCGTAAAATGACTTCTGTACCGCCAATCAACACCGGCTGGCCGGGCGTAACCCTGGCGATTAATACCTGCCGTCCTTTCGCAGGCGGTGGAAGCAAGTCGAATTTGATAGTGGGTTCGTAATAGCCTAACGCTTTAAGCCCTTCGCGAATCGCATCATCAACTCGGGCGCGAAAGCGCCGATCCGGCGTCACCTCATCGCTCTGAATCGTAGAGAGCTGTGCGCGAACGTTTTTTTCCAGCTCTCCGGATAGCCCTTCGACTTTCAGACGAACATTTGCGGCTACCGCAGAACTGCTCAGGCACAGTAAGCTAACCCAACATAACTGACGGATATGTGGCACATTTTCTCCTGAATATCCCCTATTCCCACCCCTGGAAAAAATCACACTACCGCTCCGCGGCTTAACATAAAATCAACAATTTCGATTGAAAAGCAGACGACTGCCCAAATATTTCTTATGGTTAAATCCAGATACATTAATGTTGTTATTGTGTGCAAAGATGCGTCTCGTTACAACCTTAACGCCAATTAACGCTTTCGGGAGAATAGCTCATGAGTTTATTTGATAAAAAACATCTGGTTACTCAAGCAGATGCGTTACCAGGACGCAACACCCCGATGCCGATCGCCACTCTGCATGCGGTAAATGAACACTCTATGACCAATGTCCCTGCCGGGATGGAGATCGCCTACTTCGCTATGGGCTGTTTCTGGGGCGTAGAACGTTTATTCTGGCAATTGCCCGGCGTATATAGCACCGCGGCAGGGTATGCAGGCGGTTACACGCCTAATCCAACCTACCGGGAAGTCTGCTCCGGGCAGACCGGCCATGCCGAAGCGGTACGGATAGTGTACGATCCTGCCGTTATCCGTTATGAGCAGCTTTTACAGACCTTCTGGGAAAATCACGATCCGACGCAGGGGATGCAACAGGGTAACGATCACGGTACGCAATACCGTTCTGCGATTTATCCCTTAACGCCGGAACAGAATGCCGCCGCTCACGCCAGTCGCGAGCGCTTTCAGTCGGCAATGGCCGCCGCCGGAGACCATCGCCCTATTACCACGGAAATCGCCCATGCGACGCCGTTTTACTACGCCGAAGATGAACACCAACAGTATCTGCACAAAAATCCATATGGTTACTGCGGGATTGGCGGGATCGGCGTTTGCCTGCCGCCTGACGCGTGACGACGCAGGCGTAGGGGGAACTTGTCGGAGTTGAAAATGAACCCTCTGGCGACTTTACAGTAGCTTACGCTATACTAGCCCTGAACTTATCGGCTCACTGCTACGAGCCGGTTTTCATTAAACGTTACCACACGGATTTATAAACTTCCCTTCCGAGGATCTGGCGTTTCGCCGGATAAGATATGTTAAACAGTATATTCATTATATTCTGCCTGATCGCTGTAAGTGCGTTCTTCTCCATCTCCGAGATCTCGCTTGCCGCATCACGTAAGATTAAACTTAAGTTATTAGCTGATGAAGGCAGTATCAACGCACAACGCGTATTGAAAATGCAGGAAAATCCCGGCATGTTTTTCACCGTTGTGCAAATTGGCCTGAACGCCGTCGCTATTCTTGGCGGTATCGTCGGCGATGCGGCATTTTCGCCCGCCTTTTCCGCCCTTTTCTCGCACTATATGTCGCCAGAACTCTCCGAGCAGCTGAGCTTTATTCTCTCTTTCTCGCTGGTGACGGGGCTGTTTATCCTGTTCGCGGATTTAACCCCGAAACGCATCGGTATGATTGCGCCAGAAGCTGTGGCTTTGCGTATCATCAACCCGATGCGCTTCTGCCTGTTCGTTTTTCGCCCGCTGGTGTGGCTGTTTAACGGCATGGCAAACAACATCTTCCGCCTGTTCAAAATTCCAATGGTGCGGAAAGACGACATTACTTCTGATGATATTTACGCAGTGGTGGAAGCCGGCGCGCTGGCGGGCGTCTTGCGCAAGCAAGAGCACGAACTAATTGAAAATGTGTTTGAACTTGAATCCCGCACCGTACCGTCTTCTATGACGTCGCGCGAAAGTATCATCTGGTTTGATCTGCACGAAGACGAACAAAGCCTGAAGAAAAAGGTCGCCGAACATCCGCACTCAAAATTTTTGGTGTGTAATGAAGATATCGACCACATCATCGGCTATGTAGACTCCAAAGATCTGCTGAATCGCGTGCTGGCGAACCAAAGTATGGCGCTGAATAGCGGCGTGCAAATTCGCAATACCTTGATTGTGCCGGATACGCTGACCCTTTCTGAGGCGCTGGAAAGTTTCAAAACGGCGGGCGAGGATTTCGCGGTCATTATGAATGAATACGCGCTGGTCGTCGGTATCATTACGCTGAACGATGTGATGACTACGCTAATGGGTGACCTGGTCGGCCAGGGACTGGAAGAGCAAATTGTGGCGCGCGATGAAAATTCCTGGCTGGTTGACGGCGGCACGCCGATTGACGACGTCATGCGCGTGCTGGATATCGATGAGTTTCCGCAATCCGGCAACTATGAAACCATTGGCGGCTTTATGATGTTTATGCTGCGCAAGATCCCAAAACGCACTGATTCGGTGAAGTTTTCCGGCTACAAATTTGAAGTGGTGGATATCGACAACTACCGTATCGATCAGTTGCTGGTGACGCGTCTCGACAATAAAAGCAACGTACCGGCGCCGAAACTGCCCGATGCGCAAGGTAAAGAAGACAGCGCGGCCTGAAATCCGTTTGCCAGAAACATCAACGGCTCCTGATTCAGGAGCCGTTTTTTTTTACTTTTTTAACCTACTGCATAGCACTTTTGGTTACGCCATCTCAGTTTGCAGACGCATAACCTGACGGTTAACTTCAGACATCACAGACAAGTGCTGCTTGTCTCTCACTTTTGGGATAAGAATCTTACCCTTATCGAACTCAAAAGCGCCAACATCCTTGATATATAACCGTCCACGGAACAGGATCTTCACGTACTTCGCCACCTGTAGCGGGTTGTAGCGTTGGAAAATTTTCATTGTTGTCTCCTGCAGAGTATTACGCCCTTGCGGTGCCACAATCGGCCCAACAGTTTTAAGGCGCAAATTTTAATGCCATATGACTATAGACCATATCTACGTCGTTTCCAGTGTGCATAAGTATATTTACCTTTTGATTACAGTTATTCAGAATTATCTAAACATCAGCTCATTTTTCTCAGTATATGCCTTCATTTTTCACAGGAAGTGTGCGCCCGCCCGCAAACTGGCATCCCCTTTGCGGGAAAAAGCATCAATCGCACATATGATTAACTATCGGCCCAAAGTGGTCGGATCACCTGCAAAAAATAAAGAAGGAATGACCATGACCCTACGTAAAATTCTGGCGATGTCGTGTCTGCTACTCCCCATAATGGCTTGTGCGCATAACCTTGAAGATAACCAACGGGTGCCGCCGGTAGGCATTGCCGATCGTGGCGAACTGACGTTGAATAAAGATGAGTTTAGTTATAAAAACTGGAATAGCGCGCAGCTGGCGGGAAAAGTGCGCGTCCTGCTGCACATTGCGGGTCGAACGTCAGCGAAGGAAAAAAACGCCACGCTGATTGAAGCGATTAAATCCGCCGGGCTTCCGCATGACAGATACCAGACGACCACAATTGTGAACACCGATGATGCGATCCCAGGCTCCGGTATGTTCGTGCGTAGCAGTATAGAAAGTAATAAAAAGCTCTACCCGTGGTCGCAATTTATTGTCGACAGCAATGGCGTGGCGCGTAACGCCTGGCAATTAAAAGAAGAGGGGTCCGCCGTCATCGTGCTTGACAAAGACGGTCGGGTTCAATGGGTGAAAGATGGCGCGTTAACCCAGCAAGAGGTACAGCAGGTGGTCGACCTGCTGCATAAGCTCCTCAGTAAATAGTCACCCGGAAGCCGGGGTTAAGGAACGATTCACGAGGGGTATAGTCCAGCGTTTTTCCCTGCCAGTCGTGAACGTGCGCCCCGGCTGCAACAGCAATGGCATGACCTGCGGCCGTATCCCAGACGCTGGTCGGCCCAAATCTGGGGTAAAGCTGCGCCTGGCCTTCCGCCACAAGGCAGAATTTCAGCGAAGAACCAATAGAGGTGGTCTGATGTTCGCCAAGCTGTTGGAGATATTCGGTGAGTTCATCATCCGTATGCGAACGGCTAATCACCACCAGCGGCGGGCGGGCATCCCGGACCTGAATCTGCTTACGCACCCCGCACTCCTCTTTCCAGGCCTTACCTTCCGCCGCGTAGTACATCACTTTCAGCACCGGCGCATAGACCACGCCCAACACCGGTTTGCCCTGCTCAATCAGCGCGATATTGACCGTGAATTCGCCATTGCGCTTGATGAACTCTTTGGTGCCGTCGAGCGGATCGACCAGCCAGTAGCGCTGCCAGTGCTGGCGCACTTCCCAGGCAGGCGGATCTTCTTCTGAAAGCACCGGAATATCCGGCGTGAGCGTGCGTAACCCTTCGAGAATCACGGTATGTGCGGCGATATCCGCCGCAGTGACTGGAGAATCGTCCTGCTTGCGGGCGTACTCCATCGGTTTGGCTCCATCATAAACCTGCATAATGGCATCGCCCGCGTTCCGTGCAAGCTGGCATACTTGTTCTAACATTCTCCACCTCTTTATGACGGGGGCGTTAACTCGTTGTTTTACTTATACCCGATCGTTAAGGGTTCCGCCAACTGTGATACCGTCTGCGGTTTTGATAATACCTTTCATGGCATGATTCACCCTTCTGTGAACACTCGCAAAAAATCGGCCGGATGGGGCGGTTTCGCCTTCTTCTGGCGACGGTCGGAACGATATCGGTTTTCACTGTTTATCATCGCTATTTTTCACTATCCGGCTTTTCTATTGCGTTCTTAAAAGGTGCCTCTGATGATTAAGTTTAGTGCAACGCTTCTGGCTACGCTGATCGCCGCCAGCGTGAATGCGGCCACCGTCGATCTCCGTATCATGGAAACTACTGATTTACATAGCAACATGATGGATTTCGATTATTACAAGGATACCGCAACCGAAAAATTCGGATTGGTACGTACCGCAAGTTTGATTCATGCCGCCCGAAATGAAGTCAAAAACAGCGTGCTGGTGGATAACGGCGACCTGATTCAGGGGAGCCCTCTGGGCGATTATATGGCGGCAAAAGGGCTCAAAGACGGTGATGTTCACCCGGTCTATAAAGCGCTCAACACTCTGGATTACGCGGTTGGAAACCTCGGCAACCATGAGTTTAATTATGGTCTGAACTATCTGCATAACGCGCTGGCTGGCGCGAAATTCCCTTATGTTAACGCCAATATTATCGACGTTAAAACCCAAAAGCCGCTCTTTACGCCTTATCTGATTAAAGAGACGAACGTTATTGATAAAGACGGCAACCCGCAAACTCTGAAAATCGGCTATATCGGCTTTGTTCCGCCGCAAATCATGATTTGGGATAAAGCGAACCTGAGCGGCAAAGTTACCGTCAATGACATTACGGAAACCGCCCGGAAATATGTGCCCGAAATGCGCGAGAAAGGCGCTGATATCGTGGTAGTCATTGCTCACTCAGGCCTTTCTGCCGATCCGTACCACAGCATGGCGGAAAACTCGGTTTATTACCTCAGCGAAGTTCCCGGCGTCGACGCGATTATGTTTGGCCACGCTCACGCCGTCTTCCCCGGTAAAGATTTTGCCGACATCAAAGGCGCGGATATCGCCAAAGGTACGCTTAACGGCATTCCTGCGGTAATGCCTGGCATGTGGGGCGACCATCTGGGAGTGGTCGATCTGGTGCTCAATAACGACAGCGGTAAATGGCAGGTTACGCAGGCGAAAGCGGAAGCGCGGCCTATTTACGACGCCGCCGCTAAAACGTCGCTGGCAGCGGAAGACAGTAAGCTGGTCGATATTCTGAAAGCCGATCACGATGCCACCCGCGAGTTTGTCAGCAAGCCCATCGGTAAATCCGCCGATAATATGTACAGTTATCTTGCTCTGGTGCAGGACGATCCTACCGTTCAGGTGGTGAATAACGCGCAAAAAGCGTATGTGGAACACTTTATTCAGGGCGATCCGGATCTGGCGAAACTGCCGGTGCTGTCCGCCGCCGCGCCGTTTAAAGTTGGCGGGCGTAAGAACGATCCTGCCAGTTTTGTCGAAGTGGAAAAAGGCCAGTTGACCTTCCGTAACGCCGCCGATCTTTATCTCTATCCGAATACGCTGGTGGTGGTGAAAGCCAGCGGCAAGGAGGTAAAAGAGTGGCTGGAATGTTCTGCCGGACAGTTTAATCAAATTGATATTCACAGCAACAAACCGCAATCGTTGATCAATTGGGATGGCTTTCGCACCTATAATTTCGATGTCATTGACGGCGTGAATTATCAAATCGATGTGTCACAGCCCGCCCGCTATGATGGCGAATGCCAGATGGTGAATCCGCAGGCGGAACGTATTAAAAACCTGACCTTTAACGGTAAGCCTGTCGACCCGAACGCTACGTTCCTGGTCGCCACGAATAACTATCGCGCTTACGGCGGCAAGTTTGCCGGCACGGGCGACAGCCATATCGCCTTTGCGTCTCCGGATGAAAATCGCGCCGTGCTGGCGGCATGGATTGGCGCAGAGTCAAAACGCGCGGGCGAAATCCATCCGGCGGCGGATAATAACTGGCGTCTGGCGCCAATCCACAGCGATACGGCGCTGGATATCCGCTTTGAAACATCGCCAGGCGATAAAGCCGCGGCCTTCATTAAAGCGAAAGGGCAGTATCCGATGAAAAAGGTTGGTGTCGATGATATCGGTTTTGCCATTTATCAGGTGGATTTGAGCAAGTAACGTGAGTCCCGTATGGCGCTGCGTTTATTCGGCCTGACTGGCAGGCCGAATAAAGCGCTAGCCGCCATCTGATAAACGGTCCCGCTGCGCCAATACCTGGGGCAAATTCAGTTCTATCCAGTCCGCCAGCGCGGCGACTTTATCACTCACCTGCTCGCCAAGCGGCGTCAGGCTGTACTCCACATGCGGCGGAACAACTGGATATGACACCCGGTTGAGAAATCCGTCCTGTTCAAGCGCCTGTAACGACTGCGCCAGCATCTTTTCACTCACGCCTCCCATCTTGCGGCGCAGGTCGCTAAAACGGTGTGTACCGTCGCGTAACGCGACCAGAATCAGTACGCCCCAGCGACTGGTGACATGTTTTAACACCTCACGGGACGGGCACTGTTCAGCAAAGAGATTGCCTTCACGCAACTGCCGGGAAAGAGTATGAGCGCGCATTGATACTTACCTTTTTGTACGTACTTACTAAAAGTAAGTTTAGGTGGTAGCGTAATAAAACACAAGACCAAAACTGAGGAGTTCACCATGATTGCTATCACTGGCGCAACAGGCCAACTGGGCCAACACGTTATTGAAAACCTGCTAAAAACGACGCCCGCCAGTCACCTCATCGCGATCGTCCGTAACCCGAAAAAAGCCGCCCCGCTCAGTCAGCGCGGGATTGCCGTTCGCCAGGCGGATTACGCTAACGAAGCCGCGCTGACCACCGCCTTACAGGGCGTTGATAAACTGCTGCTTATATCATCCAGCGAAGTGGGACAACGCACCGCGCAGCACCGCAACGTCATTCAGGCCGCCATTGCCGCGAAGGTGAAGTTCATCGCCTATACCAGCCTGCTACATGCAGATAAATCGCCGCTGGCGCTCGCCGATGAACATATTGAAACGGAAAAAATGCTGGCTGAGTCAGGTATTCCTCACACGCTATTACGTAACGGCTGGTATACGGAAAACTACCTGGCGAGCGTCCCTGCCGCGCTGAAGCATGGCGTCTTTATTGGCGCAGCGGGAGAAGGGAAAATCGCCTCCGCAATGCGCGCTGACTATGCCGCCGCCGCCGCGCGCGTCATCCGTGAAGAGGGTCACGCCGGGAATGTCTACGAGCTGGCGGGTGATGACGCCTGGACATTACGCCAGTTGGCGGATGAACTTACTCATCAGAGCGGAAAAAAAATCGTCTACCAGAACCTGAGCGAAGTCGATTTTGCCGCCGCGTTAAAAGGCGCAGGCCTGCCTGACGGACTGGCGGATATGTTGGCCAATTCTGACGCTGGCGCGGCGAAAGGCGGCCTGTTTGATGACAGCCATACGCTGCGTAAACTCATCGGTCGCCCGACGACGAGGCTCACAGAAAGCCTTCGCTCCGTACTGTAAGTGTTAAAATTTAGTTAATTTATGTGGCATCCTCATAGACCTTCTCTGATAATGACGGAACGGTTTATGAGGAGAATCTGATGATTAGCGGCGTGCTATACGCCCTGCTGGCAGGGCTAATGTGGGGATTGATTTTCGTCGGCCCGTTAATCGTGCCGGATTACCCGGCCCTCTTACAGTCAATGGGACGCTATCTGGCGCTGGGGCTGATTGCCCTGCCGATTGCCTGGTTAGGCCGCACGCGGTTACGCCAGTTGACGCGCAAAGACTGGTTCACCGCCCTGTCGCTGACTCTGATGGGCAATGTAATCTATTACGCCTGCCTCGCCAGCGCTATTCAGCGAACCGGCGCGCCGGTTTCGACGATGATCATCGGGACATTGCCGGTCGTCATTCCGCTTTTCGCTAACGTTCTCTATAGCCAACGAGACGGCAGATTATCCTGGCGGCGTTTAGCGCCCGCGCTGGCGCTTATCGGTTTTGGCCTGCTGTGCGTCAATATTGCTGAACTTAGCCAGGGATTGTCCGATGTTAGCGGCTGGCGCTATGGTTCAGGCATTGTGCTGGCGCTGATTTCCGTAGCGTGCTGGGCATGGTATGCGCTGCGCAACGCCCGCTGGCTGCGGGAAAATCCCGACAAACATCCCATGATGTGGGCAACGGCGCAGGCGCTGGTTACGCTGCCGGTCTCGTTAATCGGCTATGCGGCGGTCTGTCTGTGGCTGAGTATCCAGAAACCGCTGTTTACCCTGCCCTTTGGCCCGCATCCCGCGCTGTTTATCGGTCTGATGATCGCCATCGCGGTGCTGTGTTCCTGGGTGGGCGCGCTGTGCTGGAATATCGCCAGCCAAAAATTGCCAACCGTTATTTTAGGGCCGCTGATTGTTTTTGAGACGTTGGCGGGACTGCTCTATACCTTCATTCTGCGCCAGGAAATCCCGCCATTCCTGACGTTAAGCGGCATTGCGCTCCTGGTGGCGGGCGTGGTCATTGCCGTGAGAGCGAAACCGGAAAAAGCGACCGTCGTTCCGGTCACGGAACGCTAATTTCATACTCGCTTAAATTATACGCACCCCGAAAGAGTTATAGCCTCGCCTTAAAGATGCATTTAAAATACAACTTATATTATTGCAAATGAGGTAACGGCTATGGCTTATCGCGATCAACCTTTAGGCGAACTGGCGCTCTCTATTCCCCGCGCATCGGCGCTGTTTCGCCAGTACGATATGGATTACTGCTGCGGCGGAAAACAGACGCTGGCGCGCGCCGCCGCGCGTCACGACGTCGATATTGACATCATTGAAGCGCAACTGGCGCAGTTGGCTGAACAGCCCATCGAAAAAGACTGGCGCGCCGTTCCGCTGGCGGACATTATTGACCATATCGTTGTGCGCTATCATGACCGACACCGCGAACAACTGCCGGAGCTTATCCTGCAGGCAACCAAAGTGGAACGCGTCCACGCGGATAAGCCAAACGTCCCACGCGGCCTGACAAAATATCTCACCGCGCTGCATGAAGAGCTTTCCAGCCATATGATGAAAGAAGAACAGATCCTGTTCCCCATGATCAAACAGGGTATGGGTCGCCAGGCAACGGGCCCGATAAGCGTAATGGAAAGCGAGCATGACGAGGCGGGAGAGCTGGTAGACGTCATCAAACACGTCACCCAAAATGTAACGCCGCCGCCAGAAGCCTGTACCACCTGGAAAGCGATGTATAACGGCATTAATGAGATGATTGATGATCTGATGGAGCACATCAGCCTGGAGAATAACGTGCTGTTCCCACGCGCGCTGGCCGGGGAATAATCGCCAGCCGGGCATTTTGCCGGATGGCGGCTGTAAACTGCGCCTTATCCGGCCTACAAATCAACGCTACGCTGTAAGCCCGGTAAGCGCCAGCGCCACCGGGCAAAACAATTAACGCATTCCCGCCATCCGTTTCTTACCTATCAACAGCCAGCCCAGACCCAACGCGATAAACCACAGCGGCGTCACGATCAGCGCCTGGCGCGTATCGTCTTCCAGCGTCAGTAATACCAGCACGAACGCAAAGAACGCCATACAGACCCAGCACATCAGCTTACCGAGCGGCATCTTATAGATGGATTTTTCATGCAGGTGGGGACGCTTTTTGCGGTACACCAGGTATGAACACAGAATGATGGTCCAGACAAACATAAACAGGATAGCCGAAACCGTAGTGATCATGGTGAATGCGCCAATCACGCTCGGGTTGACCATCAGCATAACCACGCCGCCCAGCAGGCAGATACAGGAGAAGGTCAGGCCTTTCGCCGGTACCGCGCGTTTCGATAGCTTAGCGAATGCTTTTGGCGCCACGCCTTCTTGCGCCAGGCCAAACAGCATACGGCTGGTCGAGAAGACGCCGCTGTTGGCGGAAGACGCCGCCGAGGTCAGCACGACAAAGTTGATCACGCTCGCGGCGGCAGGCAGACCCACCAGTACAAACAGCTCAACAAACGGGCTCTTATCCGGCACCACGGAACTCCACGGCGTCACCGACATAATGACAATCAGCGCAAAGACGTAGAACATGATGATACGGATCGGTATTGAGTTAATCGCGCGCGGCAGCGATTTTTCCGGATCTTTAGTTTCTGCGGCGGTAGTACCGACCAGCTCAATGCCCACGAAGGCGAATACCGCAATCTGGAAACCGGCAAAGAACCCGCTAATGCCTTTCGGGAACCAGCCGCCGTCATTCCACAGATGCGCGAAAGACGCTTCAACGCCGGTCGGCGATTTAAAGTGCATCGCAATCATCACCAGCCCGACCACAATCAACGCCACAATGGCGACGATTTTGACCATAGCAAACCAAAATTCCATTTCACCAAACATTTTAACGGTGGCGAGGTTGAGGCTTAACAGCAGGATCACTACCGCCAGCGAGGCGACCCAATCGGAAAGGCCGGGAAACCAGAACTGCGCGTAGGCGGTAATCGCCACCACGTCAGCCATACCGGTCACTACCCAGCAAAACCAGTACGTCCAGCCGGTGAAATATCCCGCCCAGGGGCCAAGCAGGTCGGAAGCAAAATCGCTAAACGATTTATATTCCAGATTCGAGAGCAGCAATTCCCCCATGGCGCGCATCACGAAAAAAAGCATAAAACCGATGATCATATACACAAAAATGATCGACGGTCCGGCGAGACTGATCGTTTTACCCGATCCCATAAACAGACCGGTACCAATAGCGCCGCCAATAGCGATAAGCTGTATATGACGGTTTGTAAGATTGCGCCGTAGCGACTGTTCAGCCGGAGCCTGTTCGTCGGCTGCGACTTTTACCTGATCTACCATGTTTTTCTTCCTGTACCTGTCTGTGTTGTGCGGGCTCTACGGCCTTTGGTCTATGATACGACGATCCTGTTATCAGGACTCATCGATATTAGGTAAGAATCGGCGGGATGAATACTAAGATTCAAATACAATGTTAATTTTATGTTTAAAATGAGTGTTATATCACTTTGATAATGCGAATTAGCTCACAAAAATACACGTAACGACGCCATTTGCAAAATAAAATATTGGCATCTGCTGAAGTCAGGGTTGCCGGATAAGGCGTTTACGCCATCATCCGGCAAACCCGGGGCGCTTACAGAATTTCCAGCAGTTCCACCTCAAACACCAGGGTGCTGAATGGCGGAATAGATGCCCCGGCCCCACGCTCGCCATAGGCCAGCTCCTGTGGGATAGTCAGTTCCCATTTGGAACCTACCGGCATCAGAGTCAGCGCTTCAATCCAGCCGGCGATCACGCCATTTACCGGGAATTCAGCCGGCTCGCCGCGCGCGACGGAGCTGTCAAATACGGTGCCATCAATAAGCTTACCGGTGTAATGCACGCGTACGCGGTCGGTACGCGCCGGAATCGCGCCTTCGCCCTGCGTCAGAACGCGGAACTGTAAACCAGACTCAGTACTGTTCACACCGTCTTTTTCGCGGTTTTCTTCCAGGTATTTCACGCCTTCGGCCGCCATCGCTTTGAAACGCTCACGACGCACCGCGTCCGCACGCTCATGAATTTCACGCAGCGCACGATGCACCACATCAACAGGAACCGCCGGGTGTTTACCTTCCAGCGCATCAGCAATGCCTGCAACCAGCGCTTCAGGCAACAGCCCTTCAAGACCGGATTCGCTGAGCTGCTGCCCTACCTGCAAACCAATGCCGTAGCTCGCTTGCGCTTCAATAGTGTCAAAAGTCGGGGTGGCCATTATTTTTCCTTCATTGGATATCAAAAAAGTAGCGGGCAGCATAACAGCCACGCTTCTTCTGGTAAAACTTTGTCTCAGGGAGGATGACAAATCGCAGGGAAAAAGAAACAATAGATTATCCGTATTGATGTCACGAAAGCGGATAGCACTACCAGTATCATAGCGTTAGCCATCTATACTCTATGATTAAGGAACGAGATGCGGAGCAGGAGGTAAACCATGCCCGGGCGCTTTGAATTAAAACCAACCCTGGCGAAAATCTGGCACGCGCCGGATAATTTTCGCATCATGGAGCCGCTGCCGCCTATGCATCGTCGTGGCATTATCATTGCCGCTATCGTGCTGGTGATCGGTTTCCTGCTGCCCGCCAGCGAGACCAGCGACTCGCCTGTCGTCACGCGGGAAGCGCAATTGGATCTGCAATCGCAATCACAGCCGCCGACGGAGGCCCAGCTTCAGGCGCAACTGGTCGCGCCGCAAAACGATCCGGATCAGGTGGCGCCCGTTGCGCCGGAACCTATCCAGGAAGGCCAGCCGGAAGAACAAAACCAGCCGCAGACGCAGCCTTTCCAGCAGGATAGCGGCATCGGTCAACAGTGGCGCTCGTACCGGGTAGAGTCTGGTAAAACTCTGGCGCAACTGTTCCGTGACCACGGACTGCCCCCGACAGACGTTTATGCAATGGCGCAGGTAGAAGGCGCTGGCAAGCCGCTGAGTAATCTCAAAAATGGTCAAATGATTAAAATTCGCCAGAATGCCAGCGGGGTGGTGACGGGTTTAACGATAGATGGCGATAACGGTCAACAGGTGCTGTTTACGCGTCAGCCTGACGGCAGTTTTATTCGCGCGCAGTAACGCCGGCTACGCCTTACCCCGCCTGTACCCTATTCGTTCAGGTGAAGCATTACCGCTTCACCTTATTCACCCACCAAATCCCCGAACATACCAGCACCAGCGCAATCATGTATTTCCACTCCAATATATTCTCGCCGAGAAAAATAGCCGAAAGAGCCGCGCCAGAAACCGGCATCAGAAAGTTAAACGGCGCAATCATCCCCACGCGGTTATATTTGAGTAAAATGCTCCATAGCGCAAAAGCGACCGACGAGAGCAGCGTCAGGTAGACTAAAATCGCCACCGACGAGAAGCCATGTATCGTCAGCGTACCGCCAAAAACGTAACCGCCAATGACCAGTACCAGACCGCCAATCCCCAATTGATAGCCAGTCATGACCATCGGATCGACCGTCTGCGAGAGACGTTTGCCATACAACGTGGCCGCAGAAAGAATAAACGCCGCCAGCACCACGGAGCCTTCTCCCGGCAGATTAAAGCTGAAATCCAGGCCATTGCTGACGTTCACCACCATGACGCCCGCAAAGCCCAGAATACAGCCGAGCGTTTTGTTGTAGCTCAATCGGTCGTTCTGATAAATAAAGTGCGCCAGCAATACGCTGAAGAATGTGCCTGTCGCGTTCATGATTGAGCCTTTCACGCCGGAGGTAAACGCAAGGCCGATATAGAAAAAGAGATATTGCAGCGACGTCTGGGTCAGCCCCAGTAACGTTAACTGAGCAAACTGGCGCGGACGAAACCGACCAATCGGTTTACGCTGAAGCAGCGCGAACAGTAGTAGCAACCCACCCGCAAACAAAAAACGATAACCAGCAAAAACAATTTTAGAAGGGATATCGTCGGTGGCTATCTGAAAGAGGTCATAACCGCTTTTGATGGCTGGATAAGCGCTGCCCCATAGCAGGCAACAAAATGCGGCACACACATAAACGACGTTTTTGCGGGCAAACGGGGAGGCCTGGCGTTGGGTATCCATTCTTTCACCAAGAAATTAAAATAATGTTTTATTTTTGATTATCGCGAAAAGAGGGGGAGATAGCCAGTCGAAAAGCGATGGGGTTAAAAAAGCAAAACGCCGGCGCTGGGCCGACGTTTTGTTGCTAGCAAAAACGAGAATGACTGATTACTCAGCAACCACGTTGATGATAACTTTTGCGAATACTTCGCTGTGAACCTGGAAGTTCACTTCGTGTTCGCCAGTGGTACGCAGAACGCCGTTCGGCAGACGAACTTCGCTCTTAGCCACGTCAACGCCAGCTGCAGTCACAGCGTCAGCGATGTCGCGAGTACCGATGGAACCGAACAGTTTACCTTCGTCGCCTGCTTTAGACGCGATAGTAACGGTTTCCAGGGCGTTGATTTTCTCTGCGCGTGCATTTGCAGCAGCCAGAACGTCAGCCAGTTTAGCTTCCAGTTCAGCGCGACGTGCTTCGAAGTATTCAACGTTTTTCTTGGTAGCCGGAACAGCTTTACCCTGTGGTACCAGGAAGTTACGAGCATAGCCCGCTTTAACGTTAACCTGATCACCCAGGCTACCCAGGTTTGCTACTTTATCAAGCAGAATAACTTGCATTACCTTATCCTCTCAAAGTCGTATTAATGGACCGTGACCGATTACTGATGGCGATCAGTGTACGGCAGCAGAGACAGGTAGCGAGCGCGTTTGATAGCGCGAGCCAGCTGACGCTGGTATTTTGCACGGGTACCGGTGATACGGCTTGGGACAATCTTACCGCTTTCGGTGATGTAGTTTTTCAGCGTAGCGATATCTTTATAGTCGATCTCTTGAACGCCTTCCGCGGTGAAACGGCAGAACTTGCGACGACGGAAATAACGTGCCATATGGCTAGTCTCCAGAATCTATCAATTCAATCTGCTCGGCATGCAGAACCATTTTGCTCAGACCGTTCTTTGCCTTGTGGCAAGAAATAAACCCCTGAACGGTTATGCGGCTGCCGACCGTTATACTGTGAGTAATGGCCTGGTTTTCGTGTCCGCTAACAATAACGGGCATTTGGCACCACGCCTGCCGGTGAAAGCCGGCTTCCTCTTGCACAGAACGATGCTCAAGCACGAACTGGCAATGCGGAATTCCTGATGGACTGACCTTTCGAAGGGGGGCCCTGCACACGGTGCCGGACAACGCCAGACGGTTGGTCATCAGAAATTACTCTTCAGAATCCCCAGCTTCAGCATCATCTGCGGTTTCGTTAGCGAAATCATCGCGACGCTCACGGCGCTCGTCTTTCGCTTTAACCATCGGAGAAGCTTCGGTAACAGCGTGCTTAGTACGCATAACCATGCTGCGGATAACGGCATCGTTGAAGCGGAAGGTAGTTTCCAGCTCATCGATCACTTCCTGCGGCGCTTCAACGTTCATCAGAACGTAGTGCGCTTTGTGCAGTTTGTTGATCGGGTAAGCCAGCTGACGGCGGCCCCAGTCTTCCAGACGGTGGATCTTGCCTTCTGCGCCAGTGATGGCAGCAGAGTAACGCTCGATCATGCCCGGAACCTGTTCGCTCTGGTCAGGATGGACCATAAAAACGATTTCGTAATGACGCATCGAATTGCTCCTTACGGATTATTCAGCCTCCTGTCTGGGTCAGCCGCAGCCCATGGAGGCAAGGAACGTGTTAAAGGTCGGCTGAAAAATGACGCGTTATAATACTGGCGCCTGCGGGCAAACTCAAGGTGATTGTACAATTATTTATCGTGCCGAACGTAACGCCTGTCCCGTCGCATTTTGCTGCTGAGATATTAACTTCATATCGCATGCCACTATAAACGGCCTGTTGCAGCAGAGAAATTGACACTGTGGTCAGCGTACTTTTTTGCCACTCAGGGTTTCTTAAACATAGCGGCATACATCAACGGGTTGTTAATCAGGTAAAAAACGACAATGCGATAATTTTTTGAACAACAGCATCAGAAAAGGTCGCCATCTCTGCGGCGGGTTATGGTTAAAATTAAACCAGAAGCGATTCACTAAAGGGGGATATCGCCAACCAGACCGCGCTGCTGAGGAGGTACTCTATGCGAGCCCGGATAATGTTATTTCTGGCTGCGCTTTTGCCTGGCATAACGGCAACGGCAGCCATCGAGTTAAATAATCACCAGGCCAGAAATATGGATGATGTGCGCAGCTTAGGCGTGATCTACATCAACCATAACTTCGCCACGGAAAGTGAAGCCAATCTGGCGCTGAATGAAGAGGCCGACGTGCGAAACGCAATGTATTATCACGTCATACTTATCCGGGAACCGGGTAGCAATGGCAATATACACGCCAGCGCGAATATTTATCGCTAGCATCAGGAAAACCAACGAAAAAGCCATAGTTGATTTGCCCCCTGAACAGGGGGCTTTTTTCGCGGAAAGATGGCTCCGGAATTAGACCTGTGACATCCCGATAATATTCACATTCCGGAGCTCATACTTCACTTCTGCCCGTAATACGCATTCGGGCCATGCTTACGCATGAAGTGCTTGTTCATCAGATAATCGTCGATGGGGTTGAGGCCAGGGTTAATACCGCGCGCAATCCACGCCATTCTCGCCACTTCTTCCATGACGACCGCGTTATGTACCGCATCGTGCGCATCTTTCCCCCAGGCGAATGGCCCGTGTTGATACACGACAATGCCTGGCGTATGCAGCGGTTCCACCTCGCCCAGCGTTTCGATGATCACCTTACCGGTGTTCAGCTCGTACTCGCCCTGCACTTCTTCTTCGCTTAACGCCCTGGTACAAGGAATATCGCCAAAGAAATAGTCCGCGTGCGTGGTACCGAGCGCCGGAATAGCCATCCCCGCCTGCGCCCATGCCGTGGCGTGGGTGGAGTGGGTATGAACGACGCCGCCAAGCGACGGATAGCGTTGATACAGCGCCAGATGGGTAGCGGTATCGGAAGAAGGACGATAACCTCCCTCCACCACTTTGCCATCCATATCCACCACCACCATGTCATCTACCTTCATGGTTTCATAGGCGACACCGCTTGGCTTAATCACCACCAGCCCGCGTTCGCGATCGATAGCGCTGACGTTGCCCCAGGTAAACGTCACCAGTCCATAACGGGGCAAATCCATGTTAGCGTCAAATACCTGCTGCTTGAGCTTTTGCATTAGGCTGCCTCCACCAGACCGGCGCTGGCCATGCGCGCTTTCACCCAGTCACGCGCTTTCGCTACCTCTGCCGCCGGGTTCTCTGCTGTTTCGCTCCACATCTCAATCAGATAGGGCCCGCAATAGCCACTCTGTTTGAGCGTTTCGAAGCAGCGTTCGAAATCGACAACGCCTTCGCCAAACGGCACATTTTTGAACACGCCGGGTTTAGTATCTTTGACGTGTACCGCGACGATATGCCCGATTCCCGCCTGTAGCTCCATCTGTACGTCGTTATCCCAGGCAGACAGATTGCCGATATCCGGATAGAGCTGGAACCACGGGTTATTGAGGTAGTGAGCATAGCCCAGCGCTTTACTGATGGAATTCATCAATGGGTAATCCATGATCTCCATCGCCAGCGTCACCTGGGCGCGGCTGGCCATATCAACGCTCTCTTTTAACCCATCGCGGAAGCGGCAACGCGTTTCGTCATTGGCCTGCTGATAGTAAACGTCGTACCCCGCCAGTTGAATGACGCGAATCCCGACGTCCTGCGCAAACTGAATCGCTTTACGCATAATCTCCAGCCCCTGCGCCCGTACCGCGTCATCTTCGCTACCGAGCGGAAAACGACGATGCGCGCTCAGACACATGGACGGCACGCGCACGCCGGTTTCAGCAACCGCGCTCACCAGCGCCAGGCGCTGCTCGCGACTCCAGTCGAGCCGCGCCAGTCGGGCGTCGGTCTCGTCCACCGACATTTCAACAAAGTCAAAACCCAGCGTTTTCGCCAGCCGCAGGCGCTCCAGCCAGCACTCCCCGGCAGGGAGCGCTTTTTCATAGATGCCGAGCGGAATTTGTTTCGACAGCATAGCCGCTCCTTAGCCCCACAGTTGGGCAATGGAGCGTTTGAACTGCCGTGCGGCTTCTACCGGCGATTCGGCATCGCGAATGCTACGCCCCGCGATAAAGACATGGATCGGAATGCCTTTGAACAGCGGCAGGTCTTCCAGCGCTAGTCCGCCGGTCACGGTCACTTTAAAGCCCATATCGGAGAGCCGCTTAATCGCGGTAATATCCGCCTCGCCCCACGCCACGCCTGCGGCCTGCGCGTCACGGCTGCGGTGATAAACCACTTGCTGAATGCCCGCATCGCGCCACTGCTGCGCCTGTTCCCAGGTCCAGTAACCGGTCAGTTCGATCTGCACGTCGCCGTTGAACTCTTTCGCCACATCCAGCGCGCCTTTTGCGGTGTTGATATCCGCACAGCAAATGACCGTCACCCAGTCCGCGTTAGCTTCGAAACACATACGGGAGAGGATTTTACCGGCATCGGCAATTTTGGCGTCCGCCAGCACGATTTTGTGCGGATAGAGCGCTTTCAGGTCGCGAACGGCGCGCACGCCTTCGCCCACGCACAGAATGGTGCCCACTTCAATAATATCCACCTCTTCGGCAATCAGGCGGGTGGTTTCATAGGCGCTATCCATAGTCTGGTTGTCCAGCGCGACCTGCAACATTGGTAATGACATTTTCAATTCCTTCTTAAGCTGCCGCGTTGGTGCGGTCAATGAGATCCAGGACTTCCTGCGCGGTGCGGCAGGCGCGTAAACGGTCAAAATTAGCTTCGTCTTCAAACAGGTTGACGATCTGCATGATGCCCACTTCCTGGTGAGTGTTGGCATCAACCGCCGCCATGGTGATCAGAATATCGACCGGGTCGTTATCTTCGTGATTAAACTCCAGCGGCTTTTTCAGCGTCACCAGAGAAAAACCGGTTTTCTTGACCCCTTCTTCCGGGCGGCCATGCGGCATCGCCAGGCCGGGGGCAATCACAAAATAGGGGCCAAACTGCTCAACGCCATCGAGAATGGCCTGGTAATAACGCGGCTCCACCACGTCGGCAGCCACCAGTAAATCGACGCCGATCTTGACGGCTTCCTGCCAGGTATTCGCTTCAGCCTGCAGGCGGATAGAATTATTCTCCGCCAGTGAATCACGTAATTTCATGTTGCATCCTTACTTCACGTCTTGCGGGAAATGTTCTTTGATCACTTCCAGCAGTTTCGGGCCAAAATCCGCAGGCGACAGCATGTTGCGCACGCCAACCACATATTTGTTGCCGGTCACGCTGATTTCGCCTGCAATATGGGTAGAAGCGATGATGATATCCGCGCCGCTCAACTCGCTTTTGTACTCGCCAACCGCGCAGCTGTTTACCGTGTGGTCAATGTTTGATTGGGTTAAAAACTGGTCCACTTTCATTTTCATGATCATGGAACTGCCCTGTCCGTTGCCACACACAGCCAGAATACGTACGGTCATAATCAAAACTCCTTATTAAGCAGACTGTTCTGCCAGTTGTTTTTCTGCATCTTCTTCTGCGCGCAGTGCGCGGCCAGCGAAGAACATATAAGCCAGTGCAATTACAATGATGACGGCCATAAAGGCGATACCGAGGGAGAAGAAGCCCTGCATCATCGGCGGTGCCAGAATCGACCAGTCCGCCATACCCATCCAGGCGCTCATCCCCGTGAGTTTCACCGCCCAGACGCAACCAAAGATTTCGATCATCCCCATCACCAGACAAATCTTCAGCGCCGCACGCCAGCCGCCGAAGTGGTTAGCGAACACGCCGATAGTGGCGTTAGAGAAGAACATCGGGATAAAGCCAGGAATAATCAGGATCGAGGAGCCGCAGGCAACCAGGATGCCAACCGCAATCAGCTGGCCGATGGTGCCCCACATAAAGCCCCAGACCACCGCGTTCGGCGCGAAGCTATAAATAGCCGCACAGTCAATCGCCAGTACTGCGCCCGGAATCAGACGCTGGGAGATACCGTTAAAGGCCTCAGAGAGCTCGGCGACAAACATACGCACGCCCTGGGTGATGATGAAGATCGCCACCGCAAAGGAGAAACCGGTTTGCAGGATATAGATTGTCCAGTGGGTTTTACCCGCCATCGCCTGTACGGTATCGATACCAAAGGAGAGCAGAATGGCACCAAAGAAGATGGTCATTACAATCGCCGTGGAGACGATGTTGTCATGGAAAATGTTCAGCCAGCCTGGCAGTTTGAGGTCTTCAACGCTTTCCTCTTTTTTGCCGAGGAACGGCGCGACTTTATAGGCAATCCAGGAAGCAAACTGCTGCTGGTGACCGATGGAGAAACCGCAGCCGTCCGTCACTTCCTGAGTCGGCTTGTACATCATGTTGGAGGTAATACCCCAGTACAGGGAAACCAGTATCGCCGTGCAGATAATGGTGGTCCACATGGAATAGCCGAAGATATAGAAAGAGACCGCAATCAGCCCCGCCTGCTGGAACATGATGTGCCCGGTCAACATGATGGTGCGAATACCGGTAATGCGTCGCAACAAGACGTAACAAATATTCAGCGCCAGCGCGAGCAACACCGCGTAGCCTACCCAACTATACGCATCACCCATCCGTTCGATCGTTGCCATCATCGAAGCATAGGTATCGGAAATCGCGCCGTTGATGCCGTAGACCTCAGACATTTTCGCCACCACCGGTTTAAAGGTGCTGGTCAGAATGCCGGACCCGGCCTGTAGCAGCATGAAGCCAATGATGGTTTTGATCGTCCCTTTGATGATCACGCTGACGCTTTTACGCAGCAGGATATAGCCCAGGCAGGTCACAATACCCAGTAATAGCGGGGCATTGGTCATTACCTGATTAAAAAAAATGGTAAAGATGTTGTAGAGGATCTCCATAACGATCTCCGGTAGACAAGGTTGCTGAGTCACAGGCGCTCAGAATAATGTCCCTCCACTGTAATTTTCAAAAGTAATCACAACAAGATTGAATTTGATTAAATGTGACGTAGCGCGCAAATAATTAGCACACTTAATACATGGTTTACTTATAAATAACTCATTTCTTCATTAAAATAAGTAAAATCATAAAGATGAATACATCCCCATGACGCCAGAAAAGATTAAATTTTCTTCTGGCTGCGTTCTCCTCTACCCAAAAGTCAAAAAATAGCCCATTGCCTTCTTGAGAAAATAGTGTCAGGATTAATCAAAACAAATCACGTTTTGAACCATTTTGAACAAACATGAAGGTAAATGCGATGAGTAAAGTACAAAGCATCACGCGTGAATCATGGATTCTGAGCACGTTTCCGGAGTGGGGAAGCTGGCTGAACGAAGAGATTGAGCAAGAGCAGGTCGCGCCGGGTACGTTCGCTATGTGGTGGCTGGGCTGTACCGGTATCTGGCTAAAATCTGAAGGCGGCACTAACGTATGCGTCGATTTCTGGTGCGGTACCGGTAAACAGAGCCACGGTAATCCGTTGATGAAAACCGGCCATCAGATGCAGCGTATGGCTGGCGTCAAAAAATTACAGCCTAACCTGCGCACCACGCCGTTTGTTCTCGATCCTTTCGCTATCCGTCAGATTGACGCCGTACTAGCGACCCACGACCATAACGATCACATTGACGTCAATGTCGCGGCTGCCGTAATGCAGAATTGCGCCGATGATGTTCCGTTTATCGGCCCGCAGACCTGCGTGGATTTATGGGTTGGCTGGGGCGTGCCGAAAGAACGCTGCATCGTGGTAAAACCGGGCGATGTCGTGAAAGTGAAAGATATTGAAATTCATGCGCTTGATGCCTTTGACCGCACCGCATTAATCACCCTGCCCGCCGATCAGAAAGCCGCTGGCGTACTGCCGGACGGCATGGATGTACGCGCGGTTAACTATCTGTTTAAAACGCCGGGCGGCAATCTCTATCACAGCGGCGATTCTCACTATTCCAACTACTACGCGAAACACGGCAACGAACATCAAATTGATGTCGCGCTCGGTTCTTACGGTGAAAACCCGCGCGGTATTACGGACAAAATGACCAGCGCGGATATTTTACGCATGGCGGAATCGCTGAATACCAAAGTGGTGATCCCGTTCCATCACGATATCTGGTCGAACTTCCAGGCCGATCCGCAAGAGATCCGCGTGCTATGGGAAATGAAGAAAGATCGCCTGAAGTATGGTTTTAAACCGTTTATCTGGCAGGTTGGCGGCAAGTTTACCTGGCCGCTGGATAAAGACAATTTCGAATACCACTATCCGCGTGGGTTTGACGATTGCTTTACCATTGAACCCGATCTACCGTTCAAATCCTTCCTGTGAGTCGATATCATGCCGGGATTACCCGGCATTTTTTCCATTTACTTTAGTATTTCCAGGCTATTTCAAATATCATCTTTTCAAATCAATTTGTATCGGAATAGCTCATGACTGAAGCACAAAGACATCAAATACTGCTGGATATGCTGGCACAGTTGGGCTTTGTTACCGTCGAAAACGTGATTGAGCGTCTGGGGATCTCCCCGGCGACAGCGCGCCGCGACATCAACAAGCTCGACGAAAGCGGGAAACTTAAAAAAGTGCGCAACGGCGCAGAGGCCATAACCCAACAGCGGCCCCGCTGGACGCCGATGAATCTGCACCAGGCGCAAAACCACGATGAAAAAGTACGCATCGCGAAAGCGGCGTCGCAGCTGGTAAACCCGGGTGAGAGCGTAGTGATTAACTGCGGCTCCACCGCTTTCCTGCTGGGGCGCGAAATGTGCGGGAAGCCGGTACAGATCATTACCAACTATCTGCCGCTGGCGAATTATCTGATCGATCAAGAGCATGACAGCGTGATTATCATGGGGGGTCAGTACAACAAAAGCCAGTCGATTACCCTGAGCCCGCAGGGAAGTGAAAACAGTCTCTATGCTGGCCACTGGATGTTTACCAGCGGAAAGGGCTTAACTGCGGATGGCCTGTACAAGACCGATATGCTAACCGCTATGGCGGAACAAAAAATGCTCAGCGTCGTCGGGAAACTGGTCGCGCTGGTCGATAGCAGTAAAATTGGCGAGCGCGCGGGGATGCTGTTCAGCCGCGCCGATCAGATCGCTATGCTGATTACCGGCAAAAATGCCAATCCGCAGGTTTTGCAACAGCTTGAAGCCCAGGGTGTAAACATACTCCGCGTTTAAAGATGCTGTCGGAAAAACGCTACCGTCGCCGACAACGCTTCTGGCGTAATGCGATGCCGCACGCCTGCGGCCCATAAACAGGTCACATGCTTATCCAGCTTCGCCCCGGCGAGTGCCTGCTGGAGCCGGAAGGTTTCGATAGCAGGCACCACGTCATCCTCCTGACCATGCCACAACAGAAGCGGCCTGTCGGCCAGTCGCTCTAACTGGTGTGTGACTTCCCATTCACGTAGCGGCGCAATGATATTGTCGAATTCCGCCTGCTGTGCCGGATTCTGCGGGGATAACGGCGGGAAAAGCGTCCGGGCGAGCCCGGTAAAATAGCCCGACCCCATTAAACTGGCCCCGCATTTTACCTCTCGGTGACGCGTCATAATGCCCAGCGCCGTCATACCGCCCATGGATGCGCCGCCCACCGCTAACCGCCCGTCAAGTAGCCAGTTTTCCGCCTGAATCGCCGCACGTAACGTCGTAAATTCCTGCATGTTTTGGTGCAGAATCTGCCAGAATCGGTGTATTCGTCCCTGTGAGTCGCCGCCGAAGCGAGCGCCATGCTCCGGCGCATCCGGCATGACTACCCGGAATCCTGCCTGTGCCAGGGCAACGGCAAAATAACTATAAACCAGGCTGGAGGAGGTGAAGCCATGATAGAACACCACACAGGGAAGCGGCACGGCGCGTTTCCCTTCCGGGAAGGCATGTAGTACGACGCCTCCGGCTAATTGTCGTGTTTCAATCGCTATCATTATTCTCTCCTTTTTATCCGGTATGCCACGGAGAAATACTTAACGCAAGTTTATGGATAGCGCAATAATTCATAATGTTTGAGAACTGGGTTACGCTTTCGCAACGTTTTCATTCGAAAATCGCGTGACAGGTAACACTTCGGGAACATTCCCCCTAAAGGGAAATCAATAAGGCATTACACTATGATTATCAGGAAACGAGATAGAGTTATGCGTCGGTTTGCTTCATTGATAGCAGCGCTGTTATTAAGCGCGTGTAGCGTGCTGCAGGGTACGCCGCAACCTGCGCCGCCTGTCGCCGATCACCCGCAGGAAATCCGTCGCGATCAAACGCAAGGACTACAGCGGATGGGGACCGTAAGCGCGCTGGTTCGGGGCTCCCCGGATGATGCAATAGATGAAATCAGAGCGAAAGCCGTCGCTGCGAAAGCCGATTATTACGTTATCTTAATGGTTGATGAAACGGTTGTAACCGGCCAGTGGTATTCACAAGCCATTTTGTATCGTCAATAACAGTAGATTGATTTTTAGTCAGTTTTACATTGCTTTGCGTCCCTATGCGTTTACCTGTGCACAATAAACAAACAGGTTTACCGTGATGGAGCGTCCTGTTAAATGCGGGGTATGTAATAAGGAGCTGACGATGAAACAAGAACTTGCCTTATCCTCACTGCTGCTTTCTGCCGGACTGGTGAGTACGACGGCACAGTCTGCCGAATTCGCCAGTGCTGACTGCGTAACGGGTCTGAATGAAATCGGCCTGATCTCGGTCAGTAATGTTGCAGGAAACCCACAGGATGTGGAGCGGATTATCGCCCTGAAAGCCGATGAACAGGGTGCGTCCTGGTACAGAATTATTCAAATGTATGAAGAACAACAGTCGGATAACTGGCGCGTACAGGCGATACTCTATGCCTGATGCCGCGTGGCTCGCGCCGGATGGCGACGCCAGCGTCTTATCCGGCCTGAAGGATGGCATGTACTACAGGTCAAACGTTACCGCAGTCCCCCGGTCGCCCTTAACAGTAAATCATTTTGCACCTGGGCAGGCAGCGGCATTTCGCCGCGTGTATCCAGCATCATCTGACACCACGCTTGCGCCAGCGGCGGCGAGGCATGACGCAGCATTTCCGCTCCGCACCCCAGCAGGAAAAGCTGCTGCGTAATCTCTCTGCCCATTGCTTCGTCCGGTTTGCGTAAACGTTGCTGTAGCTGACGTACCGCGCGGTCGTAATGGCGATCCTGACCTTTGACTTCCGCAAAAGCTTCACTCAATACGTCATAGACGCCGTGTTGTTTTGTCAGCACCCGAAGTACATCCAGACACATGATATTGCCGGAACCTTCCCAGATACTGTTCACCGGCATTTCACGGTACAGGCGAGGGAGTTCGCTCTCTTCGCAATACCCCATCCCGCCGAGAACCTCCATCGCCTCAGCCACAAAAGGGATTCCCTGCTTACAGATGGCGAATTTCGCCGCTGGCGTGAATAATCGCGCCCATAATGCCTCTTTCGCCTCGCGACGTTGCTCCCAGGCGCGCGCCAGCCGAAACAACAGCGCCGTCTGCCCCTCCAGGCATAGCGCCATACGACTTAAGGTTTGTCGCATCAACGGTTGTTCGATCAGCGGCTTACCAAAAGCCTGACGCTGATGAGCATGGTAAATCGCGACTGAAAACGCGCGCCGCATTAAACCATGACTCCCGAGCGCGCAGTCAAGACGCGTCATACCGCCCATCTTTAAGATATGCCGAATCCCTTCGCCCTCTTCTCCCAGCCGCCAGCCGACGGCATCCTGAAACTCGACTTCGGCGCTGGCATTAGATCGATTACCGAGTTTATCTTTCAGGCGTTCAAGACGAACAGAGTTCCGTTGCCCGTCTGGCAGGAAACGCGGCACAAAGAAACAGGATAGTCCTCCTTTTGCCTGCGCCAGCACGAGGTGCGCATCACTTTGCGGCACAGAGAAAAACCATTTATGTCCCACCAGCCGATATGAATCATCCGCCAGCCGCTCCGCGTGGGTCGTATTACTGAGTACGTCAGATCCGCCCTGCTTTTCCGTCATTCCCATGCCGATAAGCAGGCCCCGTTTTTGCCCGCCCGGCAGCAAATGCGAATCGTAGCGATCGCTGCGCAGCGGCGCCAGCCAGTCATGGAAAGTGGCGGGAAGCATCTGCAATAGCAACGGCGTCGCGGCAAAGGTCATCGTGACAGGACAGAGTGTTCCCGCTTCTACCTGAGCATGTAATACAAAACGCGCCGCCCGGGCGACAAAACTTCCCGCCCTTGCCTCTTCCTCCCAGGCCAGGTTATGTACCCGATTAGCGCAAAGCCCCTGCATCAACAGGTGCCAGGCGGGATGAAAGCGAACGTCATCCAGGCGCTGTCCCTGGGGATCGTAACGCAGCAACTCAGGAGGATGCGCGTTCGCCAGACGCCCCAGTTCCAGTGATTCCGCCGTTCCCAGTTGTTGGCCAATGCTGGCGAGAAGATCGCTATCCCATCCCGCGCCTTCCCGGGAAACCGCTTCACACAGCGCGCCATCAGACAGGAATAAGTTACTGTTATTGAGCGGAGCAGGTTGATTAAAGACGGTATGTGTTTGCCAGGACATGGTGTCTCCCTCCTTCAATGGCGCTGACGTCAAGTATGGTCATGACTGCGCCATTGACGCCGGAGCAAGATCACAAAAGTATGATTAACCGGCAATATAATGTGGGACGAAACGGGAAGTGTCTTTGGTAATTAGCGTATTGTCCTCGCGAATCCCCATCCCGGAGGCTTCATCGTCAATGATCCAACTGCCAATCAGCGTATAGCTATCGCCAAAGCGCGGCAAAGGCTGAAACGCCTGGTAAATCATCGGCTCGTCAGCGTAGTCGCCGTCGGCATGATCGATAACATTTTGCCGCTCGTCAAAAATCGTGACGTTGCCGCCTTCACGTGAATAAATCGGCTTCCGCACGCTGCTTTCACCTGGCGCTGCGAGCGATTTTTCGCCCTCAAACCAGGCCGGCAGCAGATTCGGATGGCCAGGGAAAAAGCGCCACAATAACGGCAACAGCCCTTTGTTACTCAGAATACTTTTCCACAATGGCTCAATCCATTGCTCACGCCGTTTTCGCAACAGCGGGCCGTTGTCGTCGCGCATCATCCACTCCAGCGGGTAGAGCTTAAAGGCGCGGCGAATCACGTTATCGTCCAGATCGGTCAGCACGCCGCCTACGCCAAGCCCCAGTTCTTCAATATAGATAAATCGCGTTTCCTGCCCCGCCTGCTGCGCGCAATCCTGAAGGTACAGCACCGTCGTGCGATCTTCGTCGGTATCTTCACAACAGCAAAAGTAGAGCGGTTCCCGACTGTACAGCTCGCTGAAGCGGGCGATCAGCCGCTCCTGTATCGCGTTGTATTGATCGGCATCACGCGGGATGGCGCCGCTACGACGGGCATCCTCCAGCCATAGCCATTGAAAGTAGGAGGACTCATAGAGCGACGTCGGCGTATCCGCATTGTATTCCAGCAATTTAACCGGATCTTTGCCGCACCAGACGAAATCCATCCGCCCGTAAAGCGAAGGGTCGCGACTGCGCCAACTTTCGGCGATAACATCCCAGTACAATGGCGGGATCGCCAGCTGCTGCATGATCTGCTCATCCCGGACGGCCCGCTCGACAATCTCCAGACACATCTGATGAAGCTCTGCGGTCGGTTTTTCGATCTGTTCTTCAATTTGCCGTAATGTAAAACGGTAGGCCCGGCTTTCATCCCAGTAAATTTCGTTATCGATAACATGAAAGTCAAAACCGTGATCGCATGCGATCTTATCCAGATCCCGGCGTACCGGTACGTTATGTCGTAGCATGGTTAGCCTCCCCAGTGCCCGCGGGCGCTGGAAGAACGGCCATAGCCGCCGCGGGAGACGGTGGACGCTTTCCGTGTGATATAACCAGGGCTGGTCACGGTATCGCTTTTCCCTGTGCCGCTGCGCCACGCATAGTCGCCGGATGTGGTGCGCCAGACGGGACGGGAGACGTAGGATGAACCGCCGCTGCTATAGATGTATTGTTCATCACGGTTCTGACGAATCGCGCGGCTGAGTAAAAAGCCGCTTAATACCGGAACCCAGCTCCGCTCGGTGATATCAAAGTAGCAATCGCCAAACTGCGACTGACAGCGCTCCTGCGTCAATTGCTTAGGCACATTAGCGTAAAATTCTGTTTTCGCATTATTCCAGCCGTCAGCGCAAACGCTGGCGCTATTGCCATCGTCAATACAGTCGTTCACCGTGGCGTAAAACGTCCCATCGCCGTCGTTGTCACTATTGCTGCCGTCACCGTACCCTTTCAGGAGAAAAAAGGCCGCTCCGCCCATAATCGCCAGCGTCAGGTATTTTGGCGTGTAGCGATTTCGTTGCCGCTCAAAGGGATTGACCGGTTCGGCTATCCGTCTTATTGCCGAATGGCCTACGCCGGATGTGCTTCTGGATTTTCGTTTTTTTGCCATGATCTTCCGTTACCATGTCATACAGGCAGCGTTAAAAATACCGCCAGCCAGCGCTGCGGTTCCCATAAATAGCCCCGCCGCCACGTTGTGATTAATAATTTTTTCGCTCAGCGTAGGCATGTATAACCTTACGCAACCATAAATCAGCAGTTGAATCACCAGCGCAATGCCGCCCCAGGCAAAATAGTCCGGGATACTGACCGAGTTTATCGCCGCGCTGGATAAGGGGATGACATAACCCAGCAACGTACCACTAAAGGCCAGCGATGCCGCAGTATTGTTATTTTTTATCAACTGCCATTCATTATGCGGCGTTATCTTTGAGTAAATAAAAAGAAATACAATGACCATTGCCGCGCCAATAAAAAAATAGGCGCAGAAAGCCAGTAATGCGTCCAGTATATGCATAATTTCCCTGTATGTGCTTAACCAATAACCGTCAGTGAAGTGAGCGGGATATCCACGCCAAGGGCGCGTGAAAACACCCATTCAGGCTCACCGCGCTCGTTAAATGATTCTTCCCCGTTCAATAGAAGATACTCCCAGGCGTCATCCGTCACCTGGCGCTGGAAGCCCATCGTAAAATTGTGAACGTCCCATTTCTCTGCCTGCTGATTTTCAACCTTTTCCAGCATGTAGACAGGTTCAATATTGCCCGGCTCTTCATGGTTAAAAAAACGCTGCCAGCGCCGTTCTTGCCAGTTGAGCGTCATCGGCCCTATTGCCGCTGGCGCAATGGCTGAACGCCAGTGACGTTCCTCGTTAATACCGAAACTTTCCTCATATACAAAAAGTTTGATGTCATCAATGTCGTCAACATCCGTGCCGCCAGTGGTGTTAATTTGCAAAAACTCATCGCCAGAGGTGTAGTAGCGAAAAATCTGACTGCCGCCGCCTAAATCTATACGACTCGCTGCCGCGACAGTGTATTTTTCACCTGGTAGCGCCACCAGCAACGACGACTCCAGTAGCCGGAATGCCAGCGTATCCAGCGTGAAACCGGCGTTAAGATGTAATCCTAATGGTCCGCGAATCGGCGCTGGCGCGCTTGTTTTACCGAGCAAACGCTGAAAAAATTGCATCATAGGGGAACCTCTATCTCTTGCCATGCGACCTCTTCAGCCAGAATGCGATTGTCGTTGGGCATAATGCCATTTGAGATCGCGCATTCATGTGCCGTCTCGTATGAAAGCGACGAAGCTCAGCACGGTAGCGCGCTTTCGCGCTACCGATAACAAAGCAGATACTGCCCGATAAACAGGCCCAGCAAAGCGGGCCAGGTCAGTCTGGACAAATGACGCTGGCAGGTTTTGACCATCCACGTAAAGAGCATTATTCGCCTTGTTGACGCTGTAAACGCGCCAACACATCCTGAGCATTGCTTTTATTGGTTGCGCCAATACCCGCCTGCGCCAGTTTTTCATCCAGGTCGCGTCCATCGGCGACTTTTTCCAGCTGCGCGGCGGCATCCAGCCGGGCCTGGCGTTCAGCCTGACGCGTTTGTAAACGTTTAAGCGACTCCGCCGCCGTAGACACATTCGACGCGGCTCCGACGGTCGAGGTCGTCACCGCCTGCTGCGCGCGCTGCATGGCTTCTGTCGCCTTAACCACTTCAAGTTGCTGCTCAAACTGCGCAATCCGCTGGCCTGTCGCCGTTACGGCCTTCTCCACCGCATCGCGAGAGGCTTCCAGATTAGTCAGCACCTGTTCTTCGGCAAGAATGGCATTTTCCAGACGGGCTATTTCTTCCGCCACTTCGTTGAGTAAAGCGGCGTCGACATTCTTACTCATTGCCGCCAACGCCCGCGTTTCAAGGCTGGCTTTACGCTCACGTAAATCATTCAGCTTGTCATGGCTTAACTTCACCCGCGCCAATAAATCCACTCTGGATTTACCCGCTTTATCCAGCTCGGCTTTTGCGTCGCGAATATGCTGCTCCAGCATACGTACACCCTGTGCTTCATCAATGGCTTCTTCTGCCTGAGCAACGAATGATTTACCTAACGTGAACAAACTTTTTAAAATTCCCATGTAAGCCGCCTGTATTATTCCTGTGAATAGACTTGTGTTATTTCAGCGATATCCAACGCATTTTCTACAAGCGTGGTGATTTCCAGCGTCACGTCGGCAAGCGACGAATTTAACGACAGCGCGCCAAAAGCGACATAATATTCCTCCTGTTTTACCTGGGTAATACCGACTGAAGACAGCGGTAAAACCTTCTGATTTCTCAGTAAGAAAAGATTAAATTCCGCGGTATCTCTAATCGTATTTACCGGACAGATATAAGTCTCGATAACTATTTGTTGCGAGGTAAATAAAACCGCCAGTGGTAAATCGCCATAATCATTCATTTTTATTATTAATGAGGATTCATTATTTTCTATATCAATATCTAATTCGGCGATGTTGTTTAATGCATCCGCCAGCGTCCGTGGAGTCCATGCCATATTTTTATCTCTATCTCATTTTTATAAATAAAAGAAATTACAGGGTAGGTTTTTCTTTTTATATTACCAGCCAGAGATAAAAAAAAACCATCCGATTATGGATGGTTTTTTCTTAAAAAATACTATTAGCGTCAGGTTCGCTGGCGAACGGCTTCAAACAGACAAATCCCGGTCGCAACAGAGACATTCAGCGACGACACGCTACCGGCCATAGGAATGCTGATCAGCTCATCGCAGTGCTCACGGGTCAGACGACGCATACCTTCACCTTCTGCGCCCATGACCAGCGCCATGCGGCCAGGCATTTTGCTCTGATACAGCGTATGGTCAGCCTCGCCCGCCGTTCCGACAATCCAGATATTCTCTTCCTGCAACATGCGCATCGTGCGCGCCAGGTTGGTGACGCGGATCAATGGCACGCTTTCTGCTGCGCCGCAGGCGACTTTCTTCGCCGTCGCGTTAAGTTGCGCGGAGCGGTCTTTCGGCACGATTACCGCATGTACGCCTGCGGCATCGGCGCTGCGCAGACAGGCGCCAAGATTATGCGGATCGGTGACGCCATCGAGGATCAACAAAAAGGGGCGATCGTGTAATGCGATCAGATCCGGCAGATCGTTTTCCTGATACTGCCGGCCTGGTTTCACGCGAGCGATAATACCCTGATGCACGGCACCGTCGCTTTTCTCGTCGAGATATTGGCGGTTTGCCAGCTGGATAACCACGCCCTGGGACTCAAGGGCGTGAATCAGCGGCAACAGACGTTTATCTTCACGGCCTTTTAAAATAAAGACTTCCTGAAAACGTTCAGGGGCGCGCTCCAGCAGGGCCTGCACTGCGTGGATGCCGTAAATCATTTCGCTCATTAATGTACTCATTGTTTACGTTTTGCCGGGGGCGCTACGCTTGCCCGGCCTACAGATAATTCACCCTCTTCTGTTTGAAGAGGGTATTGCTCACTCTGCCGCTTTTTTCTTCGCCGCACGCTTCGCTTTGGTCGCTGCGGCTATTTTCTGCGTTTTAGCCGATGGCTTTTTTGCTTTTCTCGCGTCTTTCTTCGCTGCTTTCGGCTTCGCTTTTTTCTCGCCGCGGAAGGCGCTATCAGGCTCGAAGTTAACTTTTTTACCTACCTGACGACGTTTACCGGCGTTTTTACTTTCACCTTTTTTCGCTTTTTCACGCGCCGTTTTGCCGACGTTACGCGGTGCGCGCTCGCTGGAGATCAGGCTAAAGTCAATTTTCCGTTCGTCCATATTCACCGCTTCGACGCGTACCTCTACCCGGTCGCCCAGGCGATATGTCTGTCCGCCGGACTCGCCAATCAGACGTTGCCCTACCTGATCGAAGCGATAGTAATCGTTATCCAGTGAGGAAACGTGTACCAGCCCATCGATAAACAGTTCATCAAGACGGACAAAGAAGCCGAAACCGGTGACGCTGACAATCACGCCCTTAAAGACGTTGCCTACCTGATCCAGCATAAAGTCACATTTCAGCCAGTCGGAGACATCACGCGTCGCTTCATCAGCGCGGCGTTCCGCCATCGAACAGTGCTGACCGAGCTGCAACATCTCTTCCATCGAGTAGTGATAACCGCCCGTTTCTGTGGTGTTGCCCTTGTTCCCTTGCTCTTTCGCCAGCAGGTACTTAATGGCGCGGTGCAAAGAAAGATCCGGATAGCGGCGAATCGGCGAGGTAAAGTGCGCATAAGACTGCAACGCCAGGCCAAAGTGCCCGCGGTTTTCCGGATCGTAAATCGCCTGCTTCATTGAACGCAGCAGCATAGTTTGCAGCATTTCGGCGTCCGGCCGGTCGGCAATCGATTCAAGCAGTTCGGCATAATCGCGCGGTTCCGGTTTGTTTCCGCCCGGCAGCTCCAACCCCAGCTCCGCCAGTACGGAGCGGAATGAGGTGATCGCTTCGGTGGTGGGCTTATCATGAATACGGAATAACGCCGGCTCTTTAGCTTTTTCGACAAAGCGCGCCGCCGAGATATTCGCCATGATCATGCACTCTTCGATAAGCTTATGCGCGTCATTACGCTGGGTCTGTTCGATACGCTCAATGCGACGATCGGCGTTAAAGATAAACTTCGCCTCTTCGCTCTCAAACGAGATCCCCCCGCGCTCTTCACGCGCTTTATCCAGCACTTTGTAGAGGTTGTGCAGCTCTTCAATATGCTTCACCAGCGGCGCATATTGTTCACGCAGATCCTGATCGCCCTGCAGCATATGCCAGACTTTGGTATAGGTCAGACGCGCATGGGAGCTCATCACCGCTTCATAGAATTTGTAGCCGGTCAGCCGACCTTTCGCCGAGATGGTCATTTCACAGACCATACACAGCCTGTCAACCTGCGGGTTTAGCGAACACAGGCCGTTGGAGAGCACCTCCGGCAACATTGGGACAACCTGTGACGGGAAGTAAACCGACGTGCCGCGATTGCGCGCCTCGCGATCCAACGGCGTTGGCGGCCGTACATAATAGCTCACGTCAGCAATAGCGACCCACAAACGCCAGCCGCCGCCGCGTTTTTTCTCACAGTAAACCGCGTCGTCAAAGTCACGGGCATCTTCGCCATCAATCGTGACCAGCGGCAAATCGCGCAGATCGACACGACCTGCTTTCGCCTCTTCCGGCACCTCTTCTTTCAGCCCGGCGACCTGCTGCTCTACCGCCTGCGGCCAGATGTAAGGTATTTCATGGGTACGCAGCGCCATATCAACCGCCATACCGGTGCCCATATTGTCGCCCAGCACTTCGACGATTTTCCCTACCGCTTTAGTACGGCGAGTTGGACGTTGGGTCAGTTCAACCACGACCACGAACCCCATCCGCGCGCCCATGACGTCTTCTGGCGGGATAAGAATGTCGAAGCTTAGGCGGCTGTCGTCCGGCACCACAAAGCCGACGCCCGCATCGGTGAAATAACGCCCGACTATCTGACTGGTTTTCGGTACCAGTACACGGACGATACGCGCTTCGCGGCGACCTTTACGATCGGCGCCCAGCGGCTGCGCCAGCACCTGATCGCCATGAATACAGGTTTTCATCTGCTCGCTGGAAAGATACAGATCGTCTTTGCGGCCTTCGACACGTAAGAAACCGTAACCGTCACGATGACCGATCACGGTGCCTTTCAGCAGGTCGAGGCGTTCCGGCAGCGCATAGCACTGGCGGCGGGTAAAGACCAGTTGTCCGTCGCGCTCCATCGCGCGCAGGCGGCGACGCAAGGCTTCAAGCTGCTCTTCGCCTTCAATATTCAGTTCTACGGCCAGTTCTTCGCGACTGGCCGGTTTTTCACGTTTCGTTAAATGTTCGAGGATAAATTCCCGGCTCGGGATAGGATTCGCGTATTTTTCTGCTTCGCGTTCCTGGAAAGGATCTTGTGACATTGAGGTTCCTCCATTGTCATCTCTAATGAAGTTTACTTCACTCCACCAGTAATAATTTATAAAGCGGTTGATTCTCTTCAACCAAATCGGCAAGCGTGTAGTTATCCAGCTCCTTGAGAAAACTCTGCACGGCCTTAGAAAGCGCCTGTTTCAGACGACAGGCAGGGGTGATGTGGCAAAATTCGCTGCTACAGTTGACCAGTGATAAGGGTTCCAGCTCACGCACCACATCGCCAATACAAATAGTATTAGCCGGTTTACCCAGGCGGATACCGCCATTTTTTCCCCGAACGGCGGTGACAAAGCCCGCCCGGCTAAGCTGATTGATAATTTTGACCATATGATTACGGGACACGCCGTAGACTTCTGTCACCTCAGAAATGCTGGTCATTCGTCCATCTGGTAACGACGCCATATAGATTAGCGCACGTAAGCCGTAATCGGTGAAACTCGTTAACTGCACATCAACCTCAGGAAAAGGGAAAACGGGATATAACTTATCTGTATTGATGATAAACCAGCCACCTGTCAGGCTGCTAATTTATTTCGGTTCAGGAAGGAAAAAAGCGGGGAACAATGACGCATTTGAGCCGAAGGATGATGCAAAGCATCTTATCCGGCCAACAAATGCGTACTCATCATAGACCCGGTAAGCGTAGCGTTACCGGGCATCATCCATCAATTACGCGTCGAACGGATCGCGCAGAATCATCGTCTCAGTACGATCGGGGCCGGTAGAAATAATATCAATCGGCACGCCGGTCAGTTCTTCAATACGCTTGATGTAGTTCAGTGCCGCCTGCGGCAGACCGCTACGATCTTTCACGCCGAAGGTGGATTCAGACCAGCCCGGCATAGTTTCGTAAATCGGCTCTACACCTTTCCAGTCGTCAGCTGCCAGCGGAGTGGTAGTCACTTCGCGACCATCCGGCATACGGTAAGCCACGCAGAGTTTCACCTCTTTCAGGCCATCCAGCACGTCCAGTTTGGTCAGGCAGAAGCCAGACAGGGAGTTCAGCTGTACCGCACGACGAACGGCAACGGTGTCCAGCCAGCCGGTACGACGACGACGGCCGGTAGTAGCGCCGTATTCGTTACCCTGCTTGCAGAGGAACTCGCCGGTTTCATCAAACAGCTCAGTCGGGAACGGACCTGCACCTACACGAGTGGAGTAAGCTTTGAGGATACCCAGAACGTAATCAACATAACGCGGGCCCAGGCCGGAACCGGTCGCCACGCCACCTGCAGTGGTGTTAGAAGAAGTTACGTACGGATAAGTACCGTGGTCGATATCCAGCAGAGTACCCTGCGCACCTTCAAACATGACGAAATCGCCACGCTGACGCGCCTGGTCGAGCAGGTCCGAAACGTCAACAACCATAGAAGTCAGGATGTCGGCAACAGCCATCGTATCATCCAGAACTTTCTGGTAATCAACCGCTTCAGCTTTGTAGTAGTTAACCAACTGGAAGTTGTGATATTCCATCACTTCTTTCAGTTTTTCAGCGAAGGTTTCTTTGTCGAAAAGGTCACCAACACGCAGACCGCGACGTGCCACTTTATCTTCATAAGCAGGCCCGATTCCACGACCGGTGGTGCCGATCGCTTTCGCGCCACGCGCTTTCTCACGCGCGTTATCCAGCGCAACGTGATAATCAAGGATCAGCGGACAGGCTTCAGACAGCAGCAGACGCTCACGAACGGGGATGCCACGGTCTTCCAGTTCTTTCATCTCTTTCATCAGCGCGGCCGGAGACAGCACAACACCGTTACCGATGATGCTGGTTACATTCTCGCGAAGAATACCTGATGGAATAAGATGGAGAACGGTTTTTTCACCGTTGATTACGAGAGTATGGCCTGCGTTGTGACCGCCCTGGTAGCGTACAACATATTTAGCCCGTTCAGTCAGAAGATCGACGATCTTTCCTTTACCTTCGTCACCCCATTGGGTGCCCAGTACGACGACGTTGTTACCCATTTTTCAAAATCACCGTTTGCTTAAAAATGGATTCTACCATCGCTTTTTCAGATATACAGCACTTTTTGCACTCAATCTGCGGCAAATCCGACCACTTTTTGCTCAGCCAATCGTTTTCCTCAACATGTAGTAGACCACAACTCCCGCGACCACAAGTCCGCCGCCAAAACGACGTAAAACATTTTCCGGCAGTTGCGCCAGTGCCGAAACCATTTTTTTCCATGCGCCGGGATACAGCATCGGTCCCAGCCCTTCGAGGACTAATACCAGAGCAAGCGCCAACCAGATTGTTGAATTCATTTATCGCCCTTATAAAAGAAAACCACCGGCATCCTTTGGATGCGGTGGTTTTGCTGGTCTAAAACCGCTGACGCTATTTTAGCGTGTCGTCGAACTCGGTGTCTTCATGTAGCGGAAGAAATCACTGTCCGGGCTCAGTACCATCACGTCCTGATTACCTTCGAAGCTCTTCTCGTAAGCGCGCAGACTACGAATGAACGCGTAGAAATCAGGGTCCTGGCTGAACGCGTCGGCAAACAGCTTCGCGGCTTCAGCATCACCTTCACCACGCATGATACGCCCCTGACGCTCGGCTTCCGCCAGAGTTTTCGTCACCTCATAGTCAGCAGCCGCACGCAGTTTTTCCGCTTCTTCCTGACCTTGTGAGCGATGACGACGCGCGACCGCTTCACGCTCGGCGCGCATACGGTTGTAAATCGCCTCAGAAACCTCGGTCGGCAGGTTGATCTGCTTAATACGCACATCGACCACTTCGATACCCAACGCCGCCATACTGTTCGGGTTGATGACCGGTACTTTACCTTTGGTTTCCGCCGTGACGCGTTCCGCCGCTTCGGCAATCGCGTCATCCGCCGCCGGGGTCGCCACTTCATCATCAGTGCCGGCTGAACCGGAGTTCAGCGCGTCGCGCACTTCCAGAGTCAGGCGACCACGAGAATCGGTCACGATGTCTTTTACGTCCAGGCGACCAATCTCAGAACGCAAACGGTCCGAGAATTTACGTTTTAACAGCACTTCGGCTTGCGAAATATCGCCGCCGCCGGTCGCCAGATAGTAACGGCTAAAGTCGCTGATACGCCATTTGATGTAGGAGTCGACAATCAGGTCTTTCTTCTCTTTAGTCACAAAGCGATCGGCCTGGTTATCCATCGTCTGGATACGCGCATCAAGCATTTTCACTGATTCAATAAACGGGATCTTAAAGTGCAGACCCGGCGCGTAAACCAGCGGTTTGTTCTCATCGTCACGCAGAACTTTACCAAAACGCAGCGTAATGCCGCGCTCGCCCTCTTTGACCACAAAGACGGACATGTAGAGCACTACCAGCACGATGATGATAATCGCAATAACTGACTTACGCATCGTTATTCCCCCTGACGCTGGTAGTCGTTACGCTGCGCATTCGCGCGGCGTTGGTCCATAATATCGCCCTGATTTGAGGACGACGTGTTACTTGCTCCGCTGGCGTTAGACTTTGTGGACGGCGGCAGGCGCAGCAGGTTGCTGGCGCTATTGTCGCTCTTTGCCGCCGGCGCATTCCCGCCTTTCAGCATCTGATCTAACGGCAGCACCATTAAATTACCGCTCTTGTCGTTAACCAGTACTTTACGGGTATGGCTCAGCACTTTTTCCATCGTTTCAATATACAGACGCTCGCGTGTAATCTGCGGCGCGGCTTTATATTCCGGCAAAATCTTCGCAAACCGGGCGACTTCACCCTGCGCTTCCAGGATAGTCTGGGTTTTATAGGCGCGTGCCTCTTCCAGAATACGCTGCGCCTGACCGTTGGCGCGCGGCTGAACTTCGTTGGTATACGCTTCCGCTTCACGAATGTACTGCTGCTCGTTTTCACGTGCGGCAATCGCGTCGTCAAAGGCGGCTTTCACCTCTTCCGGCGGACGCGCAGCCTGGAAGTTCACGTCCAGCAGGGTAATCCCCATGTTGTACGGTTTGATAGTCTCTTCCAACTCGCGTTGGGTATCGCTACGAATAACGGTACGGCCTTCGGTCAGGATGCGATCCATCGTGTATTTACCAATGACGCCACGCAGCGCGCTGTCGGTGGCCTGACGCAGGCTATCGTCCGGGCTGGTCACGCTAAACAGATATTTCTGCGGATCGGTGACGCGGTATTGCACGTTCATTTCAACGCGCACGACGTTTTCATCAGACGTCAGCATCACGCCTGACGCCGCCAGTTCGCGCACCGCTTCGACGTTCACCGGCGTAACGTCGTCAATAAATGTCGGCTTCCAGTTCAGACCTGGCTCTACCAGATGGCTGAATTTACCAAAACGCGTCACAACGCCGCGCTCGGCTTCTTTAATGGTATAAAAACCACTGGCCGCCCAGATAATGACTACTGCCGCCGCGGCGATGGCGACAATACGGCCTCCCAGTTGCGGACGCGGGCCTTGCGATGAGCTACCGCCGCCGGAACCGGTGCCTTTACCGCCCCCAAAACCACCGAGTTTTTTACTCAGCTTACGGAAGATATCATCCAGATCGGGAGGTCCCTGATCGCGGCCACCTTTGTTTCCATTTCCCCCAGAGTTGCTGCCAGGTTTGCTGCTTCCCCACGGGTCGCGGTCCTGTCCGTTATTACCGGGCTGATTCCACGCCATGTTTGTGCTCCATATTTGTTATGCGGTGATCCCCGTTGTCTTTCGACCTCAGAGGATAAGGCGAAATTACTCCATGCTTCAGACGAACCGCCGTTACAGACATCATCTTTCAGGCTACGTCCTGAGTGGCGGCTTTTTTACCCCAGGTCACTTCGTTGTGAGCTCCTGAAATTCTCTCAGCTACCGCTTCAATACGACCTGAATGACTTCGCGTCTAGATCACGTATTCGATCAACGCCGGTTCTTGTTTACAGAGGCGACGCCAGTCGACAATCGGCATTCGTACCTGCAGACTGACGCTACCGTCTTCCTCCATCCACTCTTTTTCTATTGCCTGAAGCTGATAAAACCGACTTCTCAGACGCCCTTCCTGCGGCGGCAAACGCAGCGTATGCTGCGCCACCTCGCCGGAAAGACGCTCCGTCAAAGCCTGAAAAAGCTGTGGTATCCCCACGCCGCTTTGCGCTGAAAGCCAAACGCGGATGGGTTTATTCTCTTCATCTCTGTCGATACGCGGTTCAAAGTCGTCCAGCATATCGATTTTGTTCATCACCATTAAGGTGGGGATTTCGTGAGCATCAATCTCTTCAAGAACGGTGTTTACCGCCTCGATGTTTTCCTGCACACGAACATCCGCCGCATCGACCACATGCAGCAGCAGCGTCGCCTGACGCGTCTCCTGCAGGGTAGCTTTAAAGGCAGCCACCAGATCGTGCGGTAAATGGCGGATAAAGCCTACCGTATCCGCCAGAACGGTTTCACCGACATCCGCTACATCAATACGACGTAAGGTCGGGTCCAGCGTCGCAAATAGCTGATCTGCCGCATAGACCCGCGCTTCAGTGATCTGATTAAAAAGGGTGGATTTTCCGGCGTTGGTATAGCCCACCAGCGATACCGTCGGAACATCGGCCTTGATGCGCGACTGCCGCCCCTGCTCACGTTGCTTCTCAACTTTCTCCAGGCGCGACTGAATCTGCACAATGCGATTACGCAGTAAACGACGGTCGGTTTCGAGCTGGGTTTCACCCGGACCGCGCAAACCAATCCCGCCTTTCTGACGTTCAAGGTGGGTCCAGCCACGCACCAGACGCGTAGCCAGATGGCGTAGCTGCGCCAGCTCAACCTGCAACTTACCTTCATGGGTACGCGCACGTTGGGCAAAAATATCTAAGATAAGACCGGTGCGATCGATAACCCGGCACTCGCACAAACGCTCCAGGTTTCGCTCCTGGGCTGGACTCAATGCATGATCAAACAATACGACCGCTGCGCCAGTCGCTTTCACGGCTTCCGCAATTTCAACTGCCTTACCTTCACCTACAAAGTACTTCGGGTGCGGTGCTTTACGGCTACCGGTAATCACCTGCATTGCTTCGACACCGGCGGAAGAGACCAGAGATTCAAACTCCTGGAGGTCTTCCATATCTTTGTCTTGCGAAAAATAGATGTGTACCAGTACCGCCTGCTCACCGGCATCATAACGGTCAAACAAGCGTAAACCCTCTTAATAACCAGTGGGGGCGATTATCCGACGCCCCCGACATGGATAAACAGCGCGTGAACTTATTCAGTCTCTTCGCTGTCCTGTTGCGCAGTAGAACCCTGCGCGTTGCTACCGTGATGGTAGTTATTGCTGGCGCCGCCACCGGCATTGTTGCTGTGATGGGAAACCGGGCGAGACGGGACAACAGTAGAAATCGCGTGCTTATAAACCATCTGGCTGACCGTGTTTTTCAACAGGATCACGAACTGATCAAAGGACTCGATTTGACCTTGCAGCTTAATACCATTCACCAAATAAATAGAAACTGGAACACGTTCCCGACGCAATGCGTTCAGGAACGGATCTTGTAAAGATTGCCCCTTAGCCATTCTCTTTTCCTTATATGCTTATTTGTACTTTGAACCTTTCGATTCTGAAAAATTGCGCACGATACGTCTCAATTGTACACATTCAGTCTGCGATAGCACCAACAACCTGTAATACTTCTTTTCGCGCCCGATCGGGATTCTCACTGTCAAGCCAGCGCACCCCTTCCCAACCGCGCAACCAGGTCATCTGGCGCTTCGCCAACTGTCTCGTGGCGCAAACACCTCTATAAACCATTTCATCATATGAGATTTCGCCCTCAATGTATGACCACATCTGGCGGTATCCCACACAACGGATGGAAGGCAAGTCCGTATGCAAATCTCCTCGGGCAAAAAGCGCCCGGACTTCTGCTTCAAAACCTGAAGCCAACATCTGATGAAAACGCAGTTCAATGCGCTGATGGAGCAGTTCACGGCTCGCCGGGGCGATAGCGAACTGATGCACCTGGTACGGTAGCGCGTCTCCTGACGTTTGCGTTAGCTCCGTTAAAGTTTTACCCGAAATGAAAAAAACTTCCAGTGCCCGGGAAAGTCTTTGCGGATCATTTGGATGAATTCGCGCGGCGGCAACCGGATCTATCTCCTGAAGTTGCTGATGCAACGCCTCCCATCCAAGCTCCGCTGCTTGCTGCTCTATCCGGGATCTGACTTCCGGATCTGCTGAAGGCAGCGGCGATAACCCTTCCAGCAATGCCTTAAAATACAGCATGGTACCGCCCACTAACAGCGGGATACGCCCCGCAGCGGTGATCTCCGCCATTTGCTCTAACGCGTCGCGGCGAAAATCCGCCGCCGAATACGCCTGCGACGGGTCGCGTATATCCAGCAGTCGATGCGGCGCCGCTTTCAGCTCATCGGCATTCGGCTTAGCCGTGCCAATATCCATTCCCCGATAAATGAGGGCGGAATCAACGCTTATCAACTCTACTGGCAAAACTTTACGCAGTTCTATCGCCAGCGCCGTTTTGCCGGAGGCCGTCGGCCCCATCAAAAATATCGCCTTAGGCAGGCTCGCCTTGCTTACATCATTCATGCTTCAGGGCGTTCATCGCCGAATGTAAATCAACAGGTTGTAACAGGCCACCCGGCGGCGCTTTTACCAGCTGCGGACATAGCCGCTCAACATCCGCCAGCAGCGATATGGCCTGCGCCATCGACCACTGCGGATGTTCACTCTGCACATTACGCGCTATCCATTGTGCAATATTGACCGTTGCAAATGTGGTCTGTTGCGCCAGGTAGCCTATCAGTTCAGGAATCAAGATTTGTAAATTTTGTTGTCGTAAGGGTAAAGGCACCGCCCGAATGGTCACATGCTGCGCATCTGACTGAAATTCAATACCCAATTCTCCCAACAAAGATTGGGCTTTTTGCAGCGCGGCTTTTTCATCGGCGCTCACTTTTAAACGCAGCGGAATCAGCAACGGCTGCGCGCAAACCGGACTTTGACCCGGTGTAAGCTGCGCCTGACGCAGCCAACGCTCCGCAACCGGCAGCGACAAGAGCTGGATAGTCCCCGCGTGTTCCAGCAACGCGCAGTCACCGCCGACTATCGTCAGTACGCGACCAAAACTCTGGCTATGTCCGTCAAGCGCAGGCGCAACCGGCTCCGGCGCGGGGCTCGTCGCCGGCGTCTGTAAAAGCGTGCGATAAACCTCGCCCTGCTGCTTCTGATAACCTGGCTGCGCGTGCGGCCAACCACCTGCGGACTGACGCCCGCCGTTACCGCCCGATGTGCCGCCGGAATAACGCGGTGTCGCGGGCTCGCGCGCCGCAGTTGGCTCGGCGGGTACAGCAAAATGGTTGCGCCCGGCGGCGATACGGTTTTCCGGGACATGCCGCGGCGCTGGCGCAATATCCTCCAGCGGCAGCGTCGTTTCCGTCTGCTGTTGCAGAACGCTCAGCACCCCTTGATAGATGAAGTCGTGCACCAGCCGGGATTGATGAAAACGCACTTCGTGCTTGGCGGGATGAACATTGACATCCACCTGATGCGGGTCAATCTCCAGATACAACACAAACGCAGGCTGTTGGTCCGCGCCCAGTTTATCTTCACAGGCCTGGCGAATGGCATGATTGATCAAGCGGTCGCGCATCATGCGGCCATTCACATAGCAGTACTGGATCTCCGTTAACGCCGTGGTGGTGTGATTCGGATCGGCGACCCAGCCGCGCAGGGTCAGATCGCCATGCTGCCACTCGATCGCCAGTGCCTGTTCGAGAAACGGCGTGCCGCAGATGGCGCCTAACCGGCGCTCTTTTTGCCCGTCCTTTGCGACAGCGCGATACTGCCGTACCAATTTGCCGTTGTGCGACAGGTTAAGCGTGACGTCAAAACGGGCCAATGCAATACGACGGATGATCTCATCGATGTGATTAAATTCCGTTTTTTCGGTACGCATGAATTTACGCCGGGCGGGCGTATTATAAAAGAGATCCAGAACTTCCAGGGTGGTGCCGACCGGGTGCGCGGCGGGTTTTACCGTCACGTCCATGTCGCGCCCTTCCGCATACGCCTGCCAGGCTTCCGCCTGCTCCGCCGTGCGCGACGTTAGCGTCAAACGCGAGACCGAACTGATACTGGCCAGCGCTTCGCCGCGAAATCCCAGACTGATAATCGCTTCCAGATCGTCAAGCGAGGCGATTTTACTGGTGGCATGACGGGCCAGCGCCAGCGCCAGCTCCTCTTTTTTAATGCCGCAGCCATTGTCGCGAATACGAATAAGCTTCGCGCCGCCACGCTCGATGTCGATATCAACGCGGGTGGCGCCTGCATCCAGACTATTCTCTACCAGCTCTTTAACAACCGACGCAGGGCGTTCCACCACTTCGCCAGCGGCGATTTGGTTCGCAAGCTGCGGCGGCAGAACCTGAATCGGCATGAAATCTCCTTAATTCGCGGCGGTTATGGCGCCAGGCTGGTTGGTACTGGCCGTCTGGCCTGGGCCGCCCTGCGGCGCAGACTGGATCGGATGCGCTGCAAAGTACTTACGCAACCCCCGGTATATAGCGTCAGCAATCTGCTGCTGATAGCGGTCGCTCGCCAGCAATCGCTCTTCGCCGTGATTACTGATAAAGCCCGTCTCCACCAAAATGGACGGGATATCCGGCGAACGCAACACGCCCAGGCTCGCGTGTTCCGGGCGACGTTTATGCAGCGACCCCACGCCGTCGAGTTGGCTTAGTACGTTCGTCGCCACATCATACCCTACCCGCTGCGAATGACCGAATTGCAAATCCAGTACCGCCTGGCTCAGGTAAGGGTCTGACTGACTGTTTGCCAGCACATCGCCAGCGCCGCCTAACAGTTCGGATTGCTTCTCATGCTGCTCAAGCCAGTTTGCCATTTCGCTGTTCGCGCGACGATTGGACAATACCCAGACGGAGGCGCCGGTGGCATCGCGATTTGGCGCGGCATCCGCATGAATAGAGACAAGGAAGTTGGCGTTTTGCTTACGCGCCACGTCAGACCGCCCCATCACCGAAATAAAATAGTCGCCGTCACGCGTCAGCACGCCTTTAAACATCGGATCGTTATTCAGTAATGTGCGTAACTTACGCGCGATAGCGATGGTGACATTTTTCTCGCGCGTACCGCCCGGGCCTATCGCGCCGGGGTCCTGGCCTCCATGTCCGGCATCAATAGCAATCACCACTTTATCGCCAGCGCCTGCCGACGCGCGCGCCGCAGGCCGCGTAACGGTATTGCTGCTGGTTACGCCGGTCAGGCGATCATCAGAAGATTTAAACGGATTACGGGCAGGCTCCGTCGGGCGGGGCGCGCTTTCAACCCGTTTCGCGACGACAGGCGGTGGTGGTGGCGGCGGAACATCGGCATTAATGGTGAAAATGACCGTATAGTTGCCGCCGTTTTGCCGCTTCACAGCCTCGGTTTTACCATTTTCCGTCAGATCGACAAGCAACCGTAAAGATTGCGCATCTTTCGGCGTTCCGGCACGGATCGTTTTTACCAGATTGTTACCGCTAAACTGAAGCGGCAGCCCCTGAATCACGCCGGTCTGCCTGATATCCAGCGCCACGGTCCGTTTACCGTCCTGTGAGTAAGCATATTCCGGCTCGCCGATAAAACTCAGCGTAATGCGCGCCTGCTGCTCGCCGTTGGACACCTGAATATCAGAGAGACTGGCGGCGCCCGCCTGCGCGCACAGCAGGATTAAGGCTGCTATTACGGCATTTTTGATGCGATAAATCATCCCGCCACCTTTATAGCTAATCGGCTAAACGCGCCAGTAACGAATGACCCGATGAGGATACCGCGCTTACGCGAGCCTCACGCCCCTGCGCCTGGTAATCAATATGGATTTCGACGTCCGGGTCGGGGAGAACGCCTTTACCTTGTTGCGGCCACTCCACCAGACAAATGGCGTCGTTGGCGAAATAATCGCGAATGCCCATAAACTCCAGCTCCTCCGGGTCCGCAAGACGGTATAAGTCGAAGTGATATACCATCATGTTATCAAGCGTATAAGGCTCTACCAGCGTATAGGTGGGGCTTTTTACATTACCGTTATGGCCTAACGCCTGTAAAAATCCCCGGCTAAACGTCGTTTTACCGGCACCTAAATCGCCATACAGATAAATAACGGTCGCGCCATCGCAGGCGTTGGCTACCCGTTGCCCCAGGTCTAGCGTCGCCTGTTCGTCAGGTAGCGGAATTACTCGATTCATCATGGTTTACGTCAATCACATCAGGGTTAACAATACGCCGCAGCGTAGTAAAAAGATCGGTCGCCAACATGCCGCGAGCGCCATAACGCGCTGCCAGTAAGTCCGCCGCCGCGCCGTGAGCCACACATCCCACACATGCCGCATCATACGGGGTAAACTTCTGTCCGAGCAATGCGCCGATGATGCCGGACAGGACATCGCCCATCCCGCCGCTCGCCATCCCCGCATTACCAGCGTCAATGATAGCCAGAGGGTGGTGTTCAGCGGCAATAATCGTTCCTGCGCCTTTTAACACGACCACGCCTCCGTACCGTTTTACCAGACGCTGTGCTGAAAGTAAGCGATCACTTTCAATTTCTGCCACAGAACATCCTAACAGGCGGGCAGCCTCTCCCGGATGCGGCGTAATCACGCGATTGTGACGTTTATCAGGATTGATTGCCAGTAGGTTCAACGCATCCGCATCCCACAGCATAGGTTTACGGACGTTTTCTACTTTCTGTAAGGCTTTTTTGCCCCATTCCTGCTGCCCAAGCCCCGGACCGATCACCACAACGTCAGCCCAGGACAGGCTCTCTTCCAGCGACTGAGGCGTGAGTTCATGTACCATCAGTTCCGGGCGGGCCGTCAGCAACGGCGCGATGTTTTCACCGCGGGTCAGTACTCTGACCAAGCCAGCTCCCGTACGCAGCGCCGCCTCGCCAGCCATCCGAATTGCGCCCGCTGTTCCCTGGTCGCCGCCAATAATCGCCAGACGACCATGATCGCCCTTATGCGAGGTCGGTCGACGCGGCGTTAGCCATTGCCCCAACTGCGTCGCGTCAAAACGCCGGAGCGGCGGCGTCTGGCTTGCCAGCCAGCCTTCCAGTCCCAACGCGTCATAATGCAGTATGCCAGTAACGTCACGCGCTTTGCCGGTCAGCAGGCCTGGTTTCAGGGCGATAAACGTGACCGTATGCGCGGCGCTTATCACCGCGCCAGGCGTGGCGCCCGTTTGCGCCAGCAGGCCTGACGGGATATCGACGGCGACAACCGGCGCAGGATGGGCGTTCGCCTGTTCAATCAGACCGGCTACCGGGTCGCGCGGCGCCTGGGCTATGCCGGTGCCAAGCAGCGCGTCGATAATCAGATCCGTCGCTTCCGGCCAGATAATATCGGCAGCATGGATAATGCCGCCGGCATTCAGCCAGGCATCGCGCGCCTGCGCCGCTTCTTCAGGCAACGGTTTGTCGCTCTCCTGCGCCAGCAACGTTACGCTAATGCCCGCCGCTTGCGCTAGTCGCGCCACGACGTAACCATCGCCGCCGTTGTTGCTATGACCACACAACACCAGCCAGTGTCGGGTGTCAGGATAACTGTCACGGGCTACCCGAAATGCCGCGTCGCCAGCGCGCAGCATCAATTCATAGAGTGTGAGTCCGAAGGCATCCGCCGCATCGCGTTCCAGCCGTTTGATGTCATCGGCGGGCCAAATGGAGTGTGGTATACTTACAGGGTTTTTCTTCATGTTATGGTCCATCATGTCAAAGCCCCTCGATCTCAATCAGTTAGCGCAAAATATTAAGCAGTGGGGGCTGGAGCTGGGCTTTCAGCAGGTCGGTATTACTGATACCGATCTGCGCGCATCCGAACCTGCGCTGCAGGCGTGGCTGGACAAACAATACCACGGCGAGATGGCATGGATGGCGCGCCACGGTATGATGCGCGCCCGGCCTCATGAACTCTTACCCGGTACGCTACGTGTCATCAGCGTGCGCATGAACTATCTGCCCGCCAACGCCGCGTTTGCCACTACGTTGAAGGATCCCACGCTGGGCTACGTTAGCCGATATGCGCTGGGGCGTGATTATCACAAGCTATTACGCAGCCGCCTTAAAAAACTAGGCGAGCAGATCCAGCAGTACTGCGGTTCGCTGAATTTTAGACCGTTTGTCGACTCTGCGCCTATTCTTGAACGCCCATTAGCGGAAAAAGCCGGACTTGGCTGGACGGGTAAGCACTCACTTATCCTTAATCGGGAGGCGGGCTCATTCTTTTTCCTGGGGGAACTGCTGATTGATTTACCGCTGCCGGTCGACCAGCCGGTCGAGGATGGTTGCGGCAAATGCGTCGCCTGTATGACCATTTGCCCGACCGGGGCGATCGTCGAACCGTATACGGTGGACGCGCGGCGCTGTATTTCTTATCTCACCATTGAGCTGGAAGGCGCTATTCCGGAAGCATTTCGCCCACTGATAGGCAACCGTATTTACGGCTGCGATGACTGCCAGCTTATCTGTCCATGGAATCGTTACTCTCAGTTGACCGACGAAGCAGATTTTAGCCCACGCAAGGCGCTGCATAACCCAGATTTGCTTGAGTTGTTTAGCTGGAGCGAAGCGCAGTTTCTGAAAGTCACTGAAGGTTCTGCGATTCGGCGCATTGGCCATTTACGCTGGCTGCGCAATGTTGCCGTCGCGCTGGGGAATGCGCCGTGGAGTAATGCCGTCATTACGGCGCTGGAAAGCCGCAAGGGTGAGCATCCACTTCTCGATGAGCATATCGAATGGGCGATTGCGCAACAAATTGAAAAGCGCAACGCCTGCATCATTGAAGTGCAGCTACCGAAAAAACAGCGTCTGGTCAGGGTGATTGAAAAAGGGCTGGTGCGCGATGCCTGAATTATTCACAGGCTGTGTATAAAAATAAAAACACATTGCGATTCAAGAGGGAAAAAAGGAATAGTCAATAACGCTAACGTTTTGAAATCTTATTTTTTCTATATTTTTCAGTAAATTATAGAAATTCTACGCGTCAGGTATGATTTTTTGCATTCCAGGAGTAATGGGCCAACCTGTGGATAAGTCTGTTTACAAGGATCTGACGAAAGCGGAACAAAACGTGCCCCAACGCGATATTCGTTGTGGATAATTTTACTGTAGATAAGAATTGGAGCGGGAAACGAGACTCGAACTCGCGACCCCGACCTTGGCAAGGTCGTGCTCTACCAACTGAGCTATTCCCGCATAATCTTCGTCTTTCGAACCGCTACTGCGTTGGCTGCCTTCACTCGCCTGAGTCACTTACTTCAGTAAGCTCCTGAGGACTCATTCAGTTGCCGCCTTGTCGCAATTCGAAATCCTGCGATTGGTGGTCTGTGCTTAACAAGCACTTTCAAATTTTGGAGCGGGAAACGAGACTCGAACTCGCGACCCCGACCTTGGCAAGGTCGTGCTCTACCAACTGAGCTATTCCCGCATAATCTTCGTCTTTCGAACCGCTACTGCGTTGGCTGCCTTCACTCGCCTGAGTCACTTACTTCAGTAAGCTCCTGAGGACTCATTCAGTTGCCGCCTTGTCGCAATTCGAAATCCTGCGATTGGTGGTTTGTACTTAACAAGTACTTTCAAATTTTGGAGCGGGAAACGAGACTCGAACTCGCGACCCCGACCTTGGCAAGGTCGTGCTCTACCAACTGAGCTATTCCCGCAAATTTGTTGCTGTCGTAATTCGCATTTCAGCGTCGTTACGGGAGGCGCATTATACGAGAAATCCATTTAGCTGCAAGCCCCTGAACGCATTTTTTCGCGATTTTTGTTTGAATGCTGATTAAATCACCAAACAAGACAAAAAACGAGCAAAGCGTGCGCTATGCAACAAAAAACTTTTCACGCCACGCCTAAAGGCACAGAATCAGAATAGCACCCTGCGCCAAAAAAAGAATAGCACGGTGACCACAACATCCAATTGATATCAGGGATCAAGATGAAAAAAAAACTTATTGTCATGCTGTTAGCCAGCCTCTCCGTTCACGCCGCTTCCGTTTCCGCCAGAACATTACATTTTGGCACCTCCGCCACCTATGCGCCCTATGAGTTTGTCGATGCCGATAATAAAATTGTTGGTTTCGATATTGATGTCGCCAACGCGGTCTGCAAAGAGATGCAAGCGGAGTGCTCATTCACTAACCAGAGCTTTGATAGCCTGATCCCCGGCCTACGCTTCAAAAAGTTTGATGCGGTGATCGCCGGTATGGATATGACGCCCAAACGTGAGCAGCAGGTCTCCTTTAGCCAACCCTATTACGAAGGTTTATCGGCGGTAGTCGTCACGCGTAAAGGGGCTTATCACACTTTTGCCGATCTGAAAGGCAAAAAAGTCGGTCTGGAAAACGGTACAACGCATCAGCGCTATTTGCAGGATAAACAACAAGCTATCACGCCTGTCGCCTATGACAGTTATCTAAACGCCTTTACCGATCTGAAAAACAACCGTCTTGAGGGCGTGTTTGGCGATGTCGCCGCGATTGGTAAGTGGCTAAAAAACAATCCGGATTACGCCATCATGGATGAACGCGCCAGCGATCCTGACTACTACGGAAAAGGGTTAGGCATTGCGGTACGCAAAGGCAACGACGCGCTATTGCAAGAAATTAATGCCGCGCTCGACAAGGTGAAAGCATCGCCGGAATATGCACAAATGCAGGAGAAATGGTTTACGCAGTAATTCAGTGGCGGGAGAGCTGCCGGATGAGACGCTCTGGCGTTGCCATCCGGCATGTTACGCCTCACAGCTTAATGAAATGCTCGCGGTAGTAAGCCAGCTCCGCCACCGACTCGCGAATATCATCCATCGCCTGGTGCGTGCCCTGCTTGGTAAAGCCGGTCAGAATCTCCGGCTTCCAGCGGCGCGCCAGTTCCTTGAGCGTACTGACATCCAGATAGCGATAGTGGAAGTAAGCCTCCAGTTCCGGCATATATTTAAACAGAAAACGACGATCCTGACCGATGCTGTTACCGCAAATCGGCGACTTACCCGCAGGCACCCACGTTTTCAGAAATTCAATCGTCGCCAGTTCAGCGTCTCGTTCGCCCATCGTACTTGCCTTAACGCGATCCACCAGACCGCTGCCGGTATGGGTGCGCACGTTCCAGTCATCCATTAACGCCAGTTGCGCATCGGATTGATGTACCGCAATCGTCGGCCCTTCCGCCAGAATGTTCAGGCTGGCATCCGTCACCAGCGTAGCTATCTCAATAATGCGATCGCGCTCGGGGTCCAGACCTGTCATCTCCAGATCGATCCAAATCAGGTTGTTTTCATCGGCACTCATGCTATTTTCCACCCTTCAGAGGTCACATTCACTGTGACTATATTCATCTACAATTGCGTGTATCATAGATGTTTTGCCCACTATGGGCGACCAGGAGCCAGTACGATTGAGCAAAAATAAACTCTCCAAAGGCCAGCAGCGCCGTGTGAACGCCAATCACCAGCGTCGTTTAAAAACGTCCGCGGAGAAAGCCGACTACGATGACAACCTGTTTGGCGAGCCTGCAGAAGGTATCGTCATTAGCCGTTTTGGTATGCATGCCGATGTGGAGTCTGCTGACGGCGAGGTTCACCGTTGCAATATCCGCCGCACTATCCGTTCGCTGGTGACGGGCGATCGCGTCGTCTGGCGTCCGGGCAAAGCCGCCGCAGAGGGCGTCAACGTAAAAGGCATCGTTGAAGCGGTGCATGAGCGCACCTCGGTATTGACGCGCCCGGACTTCTACGACGGCGTGAAGCCTATTGCCGCCAACATTGACCAAATCGTTATCGTCTCCGCGATTTTGCCGGAGCTGTCGCTGAATATCATCGATCGCTATCTGGTCGGCTGTGAAACCCTACAGGTTGAGCCGCTTATCGTACTCAATAAAATTGATCTGCTGGACGACGAAGGTATGGACTTCGTTAATGAGCAGATGGATATCTACCGCAATATCGGCTATCGCGTGCTGATGGTCTCCAGTCATACGCAGGATGGTCTGAAACCGCTGGAAGAGGCGTTAACCGGTCGCATCAGTATTTTTGCCGGGCAGTCCGGCGTCGGAAAATCCAGTCTGCTAAACGCTCTGCTCGGCTTACAGAACGAGATTCTGACGAACGATGTGTCGAATGTCTCCGGTCTGGGTCAACATACCACTACCGCTGCTCGTCTGTATCATTTCCCGCATGGCGGCGATGTCATTGATTCCCCCGGCGTGCGCGAGTTCGGCTTATGGCATCTGGAGCCGGAACAAATCACCCAGGGCTTTGTCGAATTTCATGACTATTTGGGACATTGCAAATACCGGGACTGCAAGCATGACGCCGATCCAGGCTGCGCCATTCGCGAAGCGGTAGAGAACGGCGCTATTGCGGAAACCCGTTTCGAAAATTATCACCGAATTCTTGAAAGTATGGCGCAGGTAAAAACGCGTAAAAACTTTTCTGATACGGACGACTGACAGATACGCTAGGCGTCGTTAGAATCGTCCACTTTTTTCAGGATACCGGTATAACTGCCGGTTCAGGAACAACAATGGCCTGGAGGCTACCTTGTTAAACTCATTTAAACTTTCGCTACAATACATTCTGCCGAAACTATGGCTCACTCGCCTGGCGGGCTGGGGCGCAAGCAAACGAGCAGGATGGCTGACAAAACTGGTTATCGATCTCTTCGTAAAGTATTACAAAGTCGATATGACCGAGGCGCAAAAACCGGATACCGCCAGCTATCGTACGTTCAATGATTTCTTTGTTCGTCCGCTGCGTGATGACGTGCGTCCGCTCAATACCGATCCTAACATCCTGGTGATGCCTGCTGACGGCGTGATAAGCCAGTTGGGTCGTATCGAAGAAGATAAAATTTTGCAGGCCAAAGGCCATAATTACAGCCTTGAGGCGTTGCTGGCGGGTAACTACCTGATGGCGGATAAGTTCCGCAACGGCACGTTTGTGACCACTTACCTCTCCCCTCGCGACTACCATCGCGTGCACATGCCATGCAACGGCATCCTGCGTGAAATGATCTACGTACCGGGCGATCTGTTCTCCGTTAACCATCTGACCGCGCAAAACGTCCCCAACCTGTTTGCCCGCAACGAGCGCGTTATCTGCCTGTTTGATACCGAGTTCGGCCCTATGGCGCAGATTCTGGTCGGCGCAACTATTGTCGGCAGTATCGAAACCGTCTGGGCGGGGACCATTACCCCGCCGCGCGAAGGCATCATCAAGCGCTGGACCTGGCCAGAAGGCGAACATGAAGGGTCTGTCGCCTTGTTGAAAGGCCAGGAGATGGGACGCTTTAAACTGGGTTCCACGGTCATCAACTTATTTGCGCCGGGGAAAGTGAATCTGATCGAGTCGCTGGCAAGCCTGTCCGTTACCAAAATTGGCCAACCGCTGGCGACGTCGACCGAAACATTCGTCGCGCCGGAGGTAGAACCTGCTCCGCTGCCGGCAGAAGAAATTAAAGCCGAACACGACGCCAGCCCGCTGGTTGACAATAAAAAAGACGACACCTAATCAAGAGAGAATGCTGACGTGCGCCTGATTATCGCTTTTCTGATGGCCTGGTGCCTCAGCACGGGGGCGTTCGCCGCAACGGCCCCCGACGCCAAACAAATCACGCAGGAACTGGAGCAGGCAAAAGCGGCGAAGCCCGCTCAGCCGGAAGCCGTTGAGGCGCTCCAGACTGCGTTAAACGCGCTTGAAGAGCGAAAAGGCTCGCTTGAGCGCGCGAAACAATATCAACACGTTATTGATAATTTTCCTAAACTATCCGCCACCTTGCGCGCCCAGTTGAATAATCTGCGCGATGAACCTCGCAGCGTACCGCCAGAGATGTCCACCGAAGCGTTAAATCAGGAGATCTTGCAGGTTAGCAGCCAACTACTGGATAAAACCCGCGAGGCGCAACAGGAGCAGGAGCGCGTCAGGGAGATCGCCGACTCGCTCAGCCAGCTTCCCCAACAGCAAAACGACGCCCGCCGCCAGCTTAATGAGATTGAGCGACGGCTCGGCGCCGCAGGCGGAAGTGCCGCGCTTAGCCAGGCGCAAAGTCTCAGTATGCAGGCAGAGTCCGCCAAACTAAAAGCGTTAGTCGACGAACTGGAGTTGGCGCAACTGTCCGCCAACAACCGGCAGGAACTGGCTCGTCTGCGTTCCGAGCTGGCGGAAAAACAGAGTCAGCAATTGGATGCGTATCTTCAGGCGCTGCGCAATCAGCTCAATAGCCTGCGCCAACGTGAAGCGGAACGCGCGCTGGAAAGCACTGAGCTGCTGGCGGAAAACAGCGCCGGTTTGCCGGAAGGCATCGTCGAACAATTTAAAGTCAACCGCGAGCTGTCACAGGCGCTCAATCAACAAGCGCAGCGGATGGATCTGGTCGCCTCGCAGCAGCGACAGGCCACCAGCCAAACGTTACAGGTGCGCCAGGCGCTCAATACGCTGCGGGAGCAGTCGCAATGGCTTGGCGTGTCCAACATGCTTGGCGAAGCGCTGCGTGCGCAGGTCGCCCGTCTGCCAGAGATGCCTAAGCCGCAGCAGCTTGATACGGAAATGGCGCAGCTACGCGTCCACCGTATGCGCTATGAAGAGTTACTCAATAAGCAGCCGCAGCTACGGCAAATACGTCAGGCCAATGGACAGCCGCTGACCGCCGAGCAAAACCAGATTCTTGACGCCCAGCTTCGCACTCAGCGCGAGCTGCTCAACTCGTTGTTACAGGGCGGCGATACGCTGATCCTGGAGCTGACCAAACTGAAAGTCTCCAACAGCCAACTGGAGGATGCGCTTAAAGAGGTTAATGAAGCGACCCACCGTTATCTGTTCTGGACCGCTGACGTTAGCCCGCTATCGCTCTCCTGGCCTGTTGATTTGGTTCAGGATTTACGTCGGCTTATCTCATTAGATACGTTTAATCAGTTAGGTAAAGCCAGCATCATGATGCTGACCAGCAAAGAGACGCTACTGCCGTTATTCGGCGCGCTGGCGCTGGTCGGGTTTAGCCTCTATTCACGCCAACACTTCAACCGGTTCCTTGAGCGTTCGGCCTCGCGCGTCGGGAAAGTCACCCAGGATCACTTCTCGCTGACGCTGCGAACGGTGTTCTGGTCGATTCTGGTCGCCTCGCCGCTGCCGGTCTTGTGGGCGACGCTCGGCTATGGTCTGCAGGAAGCCTGGCCGTATCCGCTGGCCGTCGCCATCGGCGATGGCGTGACGGCGACAGTACCGCTGTTGTGGGTAGTCATGATTTGCGCCGCTTTTGCCCGCCCTAATGGCCTGTTTGTGGCGCATTTCGGCTGGCCGCGAAACCGGGTAGCGAAAGCGATGCGCTACTACCTGATGAGCATTGGGCTGATCGTGCCGCTCATTATGGCAGTGATCATGTTTGATAATCTTAACGATCGGGAGTTTTCCGGCTCGTTGGGCCGCCTTTGCTTCATCCTGATATGCGGCGCGCTGGCGCTGGTCACGCTGAGTCTGAAAAAAGCGGGCATCCCGCTCTATCTTGATAAAGAAGGCAACGGCGACAACATGGTCAACAGCCTGCTGTGGAATATGCTGATGGGCGCGCCGCTTATCGCGATTCTGGCGGCGGCGGTAGGTTATCTGGCCACGGCACAGGCGCTACTGGCGAGACTGGAAACCTCGGTCGCTATCTGGTTCCTGTTGCTGGTCATCTATCACGTCATTCGCCGCTGGATGCTGATCCAACGACGCCGACTGGCTTTTGACCGCGCCAAACATCGTCGGGCGGAAATGCTGGCGCAGCGCGCGCGCGGCGAAGAAGAACCGGCGCACTCCTCCAGCCTGGAAGGCGCGGTCGACATTGATGAAAGTGAAATCGATCTTGACGCTATTAGCGCTCAGTCGCTGCGTCTGGTCCGCTCAATTCTGATGCTTATCGCCCTGCTATCGGTAATTGTACTGTGGTCGGAAATCCACTCGGCATTCGGCTTCCTGGAGAATATTTCGCTGTGGGATGTCACCTCTACGGTGCAAGGCGTGGAAAGCCTGGAGCCAATTACTCTGGGGGCGGTGCTCATTGCGATTCTGGTCTTTATCATCACCACGCAGTTGGTGCGTAATCTGCCTGCGCTGCTGGAACTGGCGTTATTACAGCATCTCGATTTAACGCCTGGTACCGGTTACGCCATCACGACCATCACCAAATATCTGTTAATGCTAATTGGCGGGCTGGTCGGTTTCTCGATGATCGGCATTGAGTGGTCGAAGCTACAATGGCTGGTGGCCGCGCTCGGCGTTGGGCTTGGTTTTGGCCTGCAAGAAATTTTCGCTAACTTTATCTCCGGCCTGATTATTTTGTTTGAAAAGCCGATTCGTATCGGCGATACGGTGACCATTCGCGATCTCACCGGCAGCGTGACCAAAATCAATACCCGCGCCACCACCATCAGTGACTGGGATCGTAAAGAGATTATCGTGCCGAATAAAGCCTTTATCACCGAACAGTTTATCAACTGGTCGCTATCTGACTCCGTTACGCGCGTGGTGTTAACCATCCCGGCACCGGCGGATGCCAATAGCGAAGAGGTGACGCAAATTCTGCTGACGGCGGCGCAGCGCTGTTCTTTGGTGCTTGATAACCCACCGCCTGAAATCTTTCTGGTGGATCTCCAGCAGGGTATTCAGATTTTCGAACTGCGTATCTATGCCGCGGAAATGGGACACCGTATGCCATTACGCCATGAGATCCACCAATTGATTCTGGCTGGCTTCCGCGAACACGGTATTGATATGCCGTTCCCGCCGTTCCAGATGCGTCTGGAGAGTCTCGGAGGTAAACAAACGGGGAGAACGTTAACGTCAGCGGGTAAAACCAGCCGCCCGGCGGGGAGTTTGTAGCGCATGATCCAGGCAAGAAATGCCGGATGCGCCCCTTGGGGTCTTATCCGGCATACGGTCTTTACTCCGCCGCCCACTCCGGATCAGCGCTCATGCGGCTGCTGTAATTCTGATAAATCGCCATCGCCAGCAGCGAGAAGAAGATCGGGCCGCCGATCATCCACAAGGCGCTGTCCCAGTCCCCAGCTTCAATCACCGGCTGGATGATGGTAAAGACGTTGGCAAACGTCACCACCAGCACCACAACACCCGTCGCGACCAGGGTAGAGGCTTTGGTTTTAAATAGAACAAATGGCCGCTCCAGATCCTGACGCGCTTTAAAGAAGGGAAATGCCAGCGCAAGGAACAGGTATGGCAAGGTCATTGAGACGTTCGCCATCAGCGTGAGTTTGTTATAAAACGCCGATGCAGTGTCACCGCCAAAAGAGACCAGCAAAATAAACAGACTCACCAGCACGCACTGTAGCCACATAGCGGTCGCCGGCATACCGTTAGCGTTCAGTGTCGTCATCGGCGCGGGCCACAACGCTTTTGGCGTCCCCTGAATAATGGCTTTCAGCGGTGAATAGCTCAACGTAAAAAACGCGCCGGTATAAGCCAGAAACATAGAAAGGCCGGTGATACGCGCAAACCAGACGCCCACCGTCATCGCTGCGTCCGGAGAAAGGTTTAACGCGTTACCTAATGTCGTGCCTAAACTCGACATCAAAATGTAGGTAATATTCCCTAAGTTAACGGCGCTATTACTTAATATCTGTTGCCAGTTAGTGCTGACGCCCCATAAAAAGATCGCCAAAGAATAACCAATTGAAATCACAATGGCCGCGAAGACAATACCTTTCGCAAAATTCTTTTCCGGTTTCTCGGTTTTATCCACCAGTCCGCCGACAGCCTCAATACCGCCATAAGCAAAAATAGCAAATACCACAAATGACAACATTGCCAGGCCGGAGTGATAACCCGGATTCGGTGACGAGGTAAAATTAATTTCTTGTGCAAAATGCCCACCATTTAATAACAAAATAGCGACACTCACTAACAATAAAACTAAATTAAGACACATTACGGCAATACCTCCGACCGCCGTAATTCGCGCAATTTTATTGATCCCTCTGGCGGCGACACACGTCACCAGAATCATCCAGCCAACGGCGAGCAGCCCGACAACCTGCGTAGGCTCAAGCCCCGCAATACGCCAGTGCTGCGTCATATCGGCGCCAAAAACAAAAGTAGAAAACGGTACCCAAATTTTTGCCGCCGTACTTACCATCCATATGACATACGATGAAAACCACATAAACGTGCCGATAAACGCGTAACGTGGCCCCACGCTATTATTCATCCACGAATAGATCCCGCCCTCTTCTTTGCGATAAGCGGAACCCATTTCAGCCATCATTAAAGCGAATGGAATAAAAAACAGCAAGGCAGAAAATATATACCACGGAATTGCGCTATACCCCATTAAATAAAACGCCGACGGGCTATTCGCAAAACCAAAAACAGAAGTAAAAATTATCAGGATAAGCCCAATAAGGCTCATCTTTTTTATCGTGTGGGTCATTCAACCATCCCTTACGCTCGAGCGCGTTTGCCAGACGCCGCTCACCGATTGACGCCGCCTTCTTTTTTACAAAGGTCAGCGATAAAAAAATCAACACAGGATTGATACCTAAATGGCATCAAAGTTCCAGCCTTATGTTGTGGCAAACAGAGGATAATTGAAAAAATATGCTACAAAATGGCGCTTATTGCGCCATTTTATCTCGCGAAAGAGTGAATTTCAGATTTACGCCCGATCGACCGTAAAAGCAATCACGTCCGCCAGGCTTTCTGCTCCCAGCGCCAGCATCACCAGACGATCAACCCCCAGCGCCACGCCGGAACAATCCGGTAGACCGGCGGCCAGCGCATCCAGTAGATTTTGGTCAATCGGCTGCTGCGGCAGACCGCGAGCGGCGCGCTTACGATTGTCCTGTTCAAAGCGCTGTTGTTGCTCACGTGCGTCCGTCAGTTCGTGGAAACCATTCGCCAGCTCAATACCTTTGTAGTACACCTCAAAGCGCTCGGCGACGCGATGATCCTCGGTACTGATTTGTGCCAGCGATGCCTGACTTGCCGGAAAGTGATAAATAAAGGTCGGCTTTTCTTTACCTATATGCGGCTCAACCCCCATCGTGAACAGCAGTTGCAGCAACGTATCACGGTCTTCTTCCGTATCGGCGATATTGCTTAAATCAAGCTTTGCCGCCGCCTCACGCAGCAGCGTTTTATCTGCTGATAACGGGTCAATCTCCAGATGGCGCTGAAACGCCTGTTGATAGGAGAGACTTTCCGCGGGTTGACAATCCAGCACTTGCTGAAGCAAATCATCCACTTCATTCATCAGGCGGTACATATCGTAATGCGGGCGATACCACTCCAGCATAGTGAATTCCGGATTATGATGTCGTCCCATCTCTTCATTACGGAAACTGCGGCATAGCTGGAAAACCGGGCCGCACCCTGCCGCCAGCAGGCGTTTCATATGGTATTCCGGACTGGTCATTAAATAGAGGTTCATCCCCTGGGAATGGCCAGGTCCGACGAAACGCGTTTCGAACGGGAACAGATGAATGTCTGTGACCGTCGCCTGACTCATGCAGGGCGTCTCAACCTCAAGCACTCCACGATCGGCAAAGAAACGACGGATTTCCGCCATAATCGCCGCACGTTTTAATAAATTGGGGATGGACGCGCTCGGCTGCCAGGTTGCCGTTTCGCTCATGATTCTTTCTCCAGTTTAAGACAAGGTCACGAAGTCTACTCGCAACGCGCGGGCGAAACAAATTTTGCGCAGGCGTATCGGGCGCCTTCTGGAGGGTAAAAAAAGTGATTTCAGATGGTTTAGTAATTAAATTAATCAAAATCAATGATAATTCATCCCTCTGATACGCTAAAAAAATCGAACACGTCAAATTTCCCTCACATCCCTGAGACTATACTGTTGTACCCATAAAGGAGCAGTGGAAACGCATTCATACTTCGCAGAACCCAGAGGCTTTATCTGGCTGCGCGAGGGTGAAATTACAATAATCTGGAGGAATGTCGTGCAAACCTTTCAAGCCGATCTTGCCATTATAGGCGCCGGTGGCGCGGGATTACGTGCTGCAATTGCTGCCGCACAGGCGAATCCCAATGCTAAAATCGCACTGATCTCAAAAGTGTACCCGATGCGCAGCCACACCGTCGCTGCCGAAGGGGGTTCAGCCGCTGTCGCCCAGGATCATGACAGCTTTGACTACCATTTTCACGATACGGTAGCAGGCGGAGACTGGCTGTGTGAGCAGGATGTCGTGGATTACTTTGTCCACCATTGTCCCACTGAGATGACGCAGCTGGAGCAATGGGGCTGCCCGTGGAGCCGCCGTCCGGACGGTAGCGTTAACGTGCGTCGCTTCGGTGGTATGAAAATCGAGCGTACCTGGTTCGCCGCGGATAAAACCGGCTTCCATATGCTGCATACCCTGTTCCAGACTTCCCTGCAGTTCCCACAAATCCAGCGCTTTGACGAACATTTCGTGCTGGATATTCTGGTTGATGACAACCATGCGCGCGGCCTGGTGGCAATGAACATGATGGAAGGCACGCTGGTGCAAATCCGCGCCAACGCCGTGGTCATGGCGACAGGCGGCGCAGGCCGCGTATACCGCTATAACACCAACGGCGGCATCGTCACCGGCGACGGGATGGGCATGGCGCTGAGCCACGGCGTTCCGCTGCGTGATATGGAATTCGTTCAGTATCACCCGACCGGCCTGCCAGGTTCCGGTATTCTGATGACCGAAGGTTGCCGCGGCGAAGGCGGTATTCTGGTCAATAAAAATGGCTACCGTTACCTGCAAGACTACGGCATGGGCCCCGAAACGCCGCTGGGCGAGCCGAAAAACAAATATATGGAACTGGGGCCGCGCGACAAAGTATCCCAGGCTTTCTGGCACGAATGGCGTAAAGGCAACACCATCTCCACGCCGCGCGGCGATGTGGTTCACCTCGACCTGCGTCATCTCGGCGAGAAGAAACTGCATGAACGTCTGCCGTTCATTTGCGAACTGGCGAAAGCCTATGTCGGCGTCGATCCGGTTAAAGAACCGATTCCAGTACGTCCGACCGCGCACTACACCATGGGCGGCATTGAAACCGACCAGAACTGTGAAAGCCGTGTCAAAGGGCTGTTTGCCGTTGGCGAATGCTCCTCTGTTGGCCTGCATGGCGCGAACCGCCTCGGTTCCAACTCGCTGGCGGAACTGGTGGTGTTTGGTCGTCTGGCTGGCGAACAAGCAATGGAACGCGCTGCTACGGCAGGTGCCGCAAATAGCGCCGCGCTCGACGCCCAGGTTGCCGATATTGAACAACGTCTGAAAAATCTGGTGAACCAGGAAGGCAACGAAAACTGGTCGAAGATCCGCGATGAGATGGGTCTGTCTATGGAAGAAGGTTGCGGTATTTACCGTACCCCGGAACTGATGCAGAAAACCGTTGATAAACTGGCCGAGCTTCAGGAACGTTTCAAGCGCGTACGTATCTCCGATACCTCCAGCGTGTTCAACACTGACCTGCTGTATACCATCGAACTGGGTCATGGTCTGAACGTGGCGGAATGTATGGCGCACTCTGCGCTGGCGCGTAAAGAGTCCCGCGGCGCGCATCAGCGTCTGGATGAAGGCTGTACCGAGCGCGACGATGTGAACTTCCTCAAGCACACCCTCGCCTTCCGCGATGCTGATGGCACGACCCGTCTGGAATACAGCGACGTGAAAATCACCACCCTGCCGCCAGCCAAACGTGTTTACGGCGGTGAAGCGGAAGCAGCCGATAAGAAGGAGAAGGCGAATGGCTGAGATGAAAAACCTGAAAGTTGAGGTGGTGCGCTATAACCCGGAAACCGATACCGCGCCGCACAGTGCTTTCTATGAAGTTCCTTATGATGAAACAACATCGCTACTGGACGCGTTGGGCTACATCAAAGATAACCTGTCGCCAGACCTGAGCTACCGCTGGTCCTGCCGTATGGCGATCTGCGGCTCCTGCGGCATGATGGTCAACAACGTCCCTAAACTGGCGTGTAAAACCTTCCTGCGCGATTACACCAACGGTATGAAGGTGGAAGCGCTGGCGAACTTCCCGATTGAGCGCGATCTGGTTGTCGATATGACGCACTTTATCGAAAGCCTGGAAGCGATCAAACCGTACATTATTGGCAACTCTCGCACGCCAGATCAGGGGCCGAATGTCCAGACCCCGGCGCAAATGGCGAAGTATCACCAGTTCTCCGGTTGCATCAACTGTGGTCTGTGCTACGCCGCGTGCCCGCAGTTCGGTCTGAATCCTGAGTTTATCGGACCGGCTGCGATTACGCTGGCGCATCGCTATAACGAAGATAGCCGCGATCACGGTAAGAAGGAGCGTATGGCGCAGTTGAACAGTCCGAACGGCGTATGGACCTGTACTTTCGTGGGCTACTGCTCCGAAGTCTGTCCAAAACATGTCGATCCGGCTGCGGCCATTCAGCAGGGTAAAGTGGAAAGCTCGAAAGACTTTCTTATCGCCACCCTGAAACCACGCTAAGGAGTGCAACATGACGACTAAACGCAAACCCTATGTGCGGCCGATGACGTCCACCTGGTGGAAAAAACTGCCGTTTTATCGCTTTTATATGCTGCGCGAAGGCACAGCGGTGCCGGCAGTCTGGTTCAGTATTGAACTGATTTTCGGTCTGTTTGCGCTCAAACACGGCGCGGAATCCTGGATGGGATTCGTCGGCTTTTTACAAAACCCGGTGGTAGTGATCTTAAACCTGATCACCCTGGCGGCCGCGCTGCTGCACACCAAAACCTGGTTTGAACTGGCGCCGAAGGCGGCCAATATCATTGTAAAAGACGAAAAAATGGGGCCAGAGCCAATCATCAAAGGGCTTTGGGTGGTCACTGCGGTAGTCACCGTAGTCATTCTGTATGTTGCCCTGTTCTGGTAAGGAGTCCCGGATGATTAATCCAAACCCAAAACGTTCTGATGAACCCGTATTCTGGGGACTGTTTGGCGCAGGCGGTATGTGGGGCGCGATCATCGCGCCGGTGATCGTGCTACTGGTTGGCATCATGCTGCCGCTGGGGCTATTTCCGGGCGATGCCCTGAGTTTTGAGCGCGTACTGACGTTCGCCCAAAGCTTCATTGGTCGCGTTTTTCTGTTCCTGATGATCGTGCTGCCGCTATGGTGTGGCCTACACCGTATGCACCACGCGATGCATGACCTGAAAATCCACGTGCCTGCGGGCAAATGGGTCTTCTACGGTCTGGCGGCAATCCTGACCGTTGTGACGGCGATTGGCGTTATCACTCTCTAAGTTGCCACGACGCCCTCTTATCTACCCGATAAGAGGGCGTTTTTTCTTTTCCTGCCTCTCATTTTCCCGCCAGGTTCTACACTTAGAAAAAACACTGGAAGGAAAATCTCATGCGCATTCTGCCCGTCGTTGCTGCAGTTACGGCTGCATTTCTGGTTGTCGCCTGTAGTTCGCCTACTCCGCCTAAAGGCGTTACCGTGGTAAATAACTTTGATGCCAAACGTTACCTCGGCACCTGGTATGAGATCGCACGCCTCGATCATCGATTTGAACGTGGACTGGAACAAGTCACGGCCACCTATAGTCTGCGTGACGATGGCGGGATTAATGTCATCAATAAAGGCTATAACCCGGATCGGGGAATGTGGCAAAAAACAGAAGGCAAAGCGTATTTTACCGGTAGTCCAAACCGCGCCGCGCTCAAGGTCTCTTTTTTCGGCCCGTTCTACGGCGGCTATAACGTGATTGCGCTTGACCGGGAATACCGTCATGCGCTGGTGTGCGGCCCGGATCGCGACTATCTGTGGATACTCTCTCGCACGCCAACGCTTTCTGAGGAAATAAAACAGCAAATGCTGGCCGTCGCGACCCGGGAGGGGTTTGACGTCAATAAATTAATTTGGGTAAAACAATCAGGTTCGTAGCAATATCAGCGACGAATTAATGCGCACTGAGTTTTAGCCCAATGATACCCGCGACGATCAAGCCAAGACTGAGCAAACGCGCCGGTGAGGCAGACTCGCCCAGCAGAAGGATACCGGTGATTGCCGCCCCGACGGCGCCGATGCCGGTCCAGATGGCGTACGCCGTTCCAACGGGCAGCGTTTTCATTGCCCAGGAAAGTAACGCCATACTGATAACCATGGCCGTAATGGTGATAATACTGGGGGTCAGACGAGAAAAACCGTGGGTATACTTCAGGCCGACAGCCCATACCACTTCAAGTAAACCAGCGATTAATAGAATGATCCAGGACATAGCAGGCTCCAGATAATTAATGGGGCCGTCCCCGGTGAGAATAGCGTTTACAGGTCGTCCTGTAACGTATACGGATGAAAAGCCATTCTTGCCTGAGAGAAAATGAATTTCAACCTTTTTATTTTTTTCCGTCTAAAGGCGGGAATTGGCCCTTTTAAGCCGCGTAGTTTTCGCATTTAGCGCCCACAGGAGTTCTCTATGATGGAACGCCTTCTGGGAAAGAAAGTGCTTTATCTACTTCCGGGTGCAAAAAACTATGTTGAAAATTTTAGTGATAGACCGATGCCACTTTACCCGTACGGGCATGGAGGCCTGGCTTAATCACACTGATGTGCTCAGTTCTTCACTGCTGGTATCCGGGATGAATAACCTTATACTGGCGAAAGAACATATTCTGCAATGGAAGCCCCATCTGGTTATCGCTGATTTATATGGTTTTCTCAACGATGCCTTACCCGAGCAGCCTATCAATGCATTTTTTGCCGCCTGCAGGATGACGCCGTTAGTATTATTACAGTCAGGGAATATGCCGTACAGATCGCAATATGCCAGTCATGCGGTGTTATCTAAACACACGCCTTTACATGAGCTTGCACAACGAATTAAAGGAGCGCTATATACTCATCCACTGCAGGAAGCGCCGGAAAGCGCCACGCCATTGCTCTCTCCGCAGGAGGAAAAAGTGCTCGCGATGTGGACGGAAGGCACCAGCAATAAAGAGATTGCGTATGCGCTTGGCATTCACGGGAAAACGGTTTACACCTATAAGCGTAATATCCGTATGAAACTTCATATGGATAACCGATATTCTCCCTTTCTTATGCTTCCGGAGAAAATCGATTAACGGTACGACGCCATGCCGTACCGTTGATGATTACTGCTGAGCTCTGGTTGCAGCGCCAGAGATCGCACTACCACCGTCCGAGATGTCCTCGCCCACGCCGCGCGTGGTATTACAAGCAGTTAATACAGTGGAAAGTACCAAAACAGAAAAGATCGCTGCAATTGTCTTTTTAACCATAATGTCTTCCTTTTCTAGCCAATGTTGTTTGTGTATAGCAACTTAATAATAGACAACATCCCAGAAAATGATGGGCGATCGACTAATTTTAGGAAGACGAGAAGCGATTAGCTGGCTGCACGGGAGATGGCGTGGCCGAGATGCTGAATATCTTCGCCGAAGCCGCGGGCGGTATTACATGCCGTTAATAATGTGCTGGTAAGAAGAACCAGCGCGACAAGACCGATAAAGCGTTTCATCATTGAGGCGCGAAAAATAGGATGGCGCAGCATACGCTGCACCATTTTTCCCGATAACGTAAATTATTTTACGCGGGATACGTATTCGCCGGAACGGGTATCGACTTTGATCACTTCGCCAATCTGCACGAACAGCGGAACTTTAACCACTGCGCCAGTAGACAGCGTGGCTGGTTTGCCGCCAGTACCTGCGGTATCGCCCTTCAGACCTGGGTCGGTATCAACAATTTCCAGTTCAACAAAGTTCGGCGGAGTGACAGAGATAGGCTGACCGTTCCACAGGGTCACGATGCATTCCGCCTGATCCAACAGCCATTTTGCGTTGTCGCCGATAGCCTTGGCATCTGCAGACAGCTGCTCGAAGGTTTCGTTGTTCATGAAATGCCAGAACTCACCGTCGTTGTACAGGTAAGTCAGGTTCATATCGACTACATCCGCGCCTTCTGCGGAATCGGTCGATTTGAAGGTTTTCTCAACGCGCGTGCCGGTCAGCAGACGGCGTAGCTTAACGCGGGCAAACGCCTGGCCTTTACCCGGTTTCACGAATTCACTGGATTCAACCGCATAAGGTTCGCCATCCAACATGATTTTAAGACCGGAACGAAAATCGTTGCTATAGTAAGTCGCCATAAGGCCCTCTGAAATTGTTAACTGGTAGCTAAGCCACAAAATGGCGCATATTGTAACCCTAAATACCCCATTGCGAGAAGATTGGTTAGCGCAACTTGCCGATGTTGTGACCAATCCCGACGAACTGCTGCATCTTTTACAGATTGAAGCTGATGAAAACCTCCGGGCAGGACAGGACGCCAGGCGCTTGTTTGCCCTCCGCGTGCCGCGCGCTTTTATTGCGCGCATGGAGAAGGGCAACCCTGACGATCCTCTTTTACGTCAAGTGCTGACGTCCCGGGATGAATTTATTGTCGCCCCCGGTTTCTCCACCGACCCGCTGGAAGAGCAACACAGCGTGGTGCCAGGATTATTGCATAAATACCAAAACCGGGCGCTATTGCTGGTAAAAGGCGGATGTGCGGTAAATTGCCGCTACTGTTTCCGTCGTCACTTCCCGTATGCGGAGAATCAAGGCAATAAGCGCAACTGGACAGTCGCGCTGGAGTATATCGCCGCACACCCGGAACTGGATGAGATCATCTTTTCCGGCGGCGATCCGCTGATGGCGAAAGATCATGAGCTGGACTGGCTGCTCACGCAACTGGAAGCCATTAAGCACGTCAAGCGGCTACGCATCCACAGTCGGTTGCCTATCGTCATCCCGGCACGCATTACTGACGAACTGGTCGCCCGCTTTGACCAGTCACGTCTGCAAATTTTGTTGGTGAACCATATCAACCACGCTAATGAAGTGGACGAGGCATTCTGCCTGGCGATGAAGAAACTGCGCCACGTGGGCGTCACGCTTCTCAACCAGAGCGTCCTGCTGCGTGGCGTGAATGATAACGCGCAAACGCTGGCGAATCTGAGCAACGCGCTATTTGACGCCGGCGTGATGCCCTATTACCTGCATGTGCTGGATAAAGTGCAGGGCGCCGCGCATTTTATGGTCACCGATGACGAAGCCCGGCAAATCATGCGCGAACTGCTCACGCTGGTATCCGGCTATATGGTGCCAAGACTGGCGCGTGAAATCGGCGGCGAACCGAGCAAAACACCGCTGGATTTACAGCTTCGGCAGTGCTAATCCTCGCGGGCGCGTCAGGGACGACGAAATATATTAGCGCGCAATATTACGAGGAGATTCCCCCGCGATTCTCCTCACCCTCTGGCGAGGATAAACTAACCTTCGTTAAATACACCTTTCCGGTCCTCTCTTTTCAATAAAGTCCGTTTTAGGACTCGCTTAGCGTGTACTGCATTTTCGAATTATACTGGTTCTCCTTTTTATAGGACGGCATAAACAATTTATATATCAAATACATTGCAGTAAAACATTTAATTATTTTATATTTGTGGAGAATTGACATGGCCTTAACGATTAAGGGACTAAATACCGGCGTTATTCGTCACAATGATAAGTTTATCGCGCTGGCGCTTAAGGTGAAGTCACTGAGAAATAAAGAAACACTGCTTTTCTTTCCTGTGCTCGCGCTGCGAGACTTGTTGATCGGCCTTGAACACCGGCTTTATTTACAACACTCGCTTCCGGAACAAGAGCAGGAAAAACGCCAGAAAGCCAAAAGCAGTCATGTGCTTAAAATGCATGAGAATATTCCGGCAATACTCCGTGAAGAGCTGGAAAATGCCGATGTTAATCAGCGTGTTGAATCTTTAGCGTTGAGCGATAATACAGAAAAAGTATTAACCTTTACGTTAAAGCTGCACAATGGTAGCCATCTTGATTTACAGGTCGGTGAGTGGCAGGTTGAAGTTCTGGTGATGGCTATTATTCACGCCATTAATAATGCCGAAATGCGTGAGCTCGCATTGCGTATTTCTTCAATGCTGGACTTTTTACCATTATACGATGCTGACTGCCTGGAAAACGGTAATATCGAATTCGATACCTATAACCAGCCTGACTGGAAACATAATCTGTATAACCATTATTTAGCGCTCGTTTATCGTTATACGGATGAGGCAGGACAATCGCATGATTGCGGCACCATCATTAAGACCCGTAGTCAGTCAGGCTCTAAAGAAGCTGAAGCGATATCACGCCGCTTGCTGAATTTCAGCCCGCGTCTTAAAAAGCTGGAAGGAAAACCGTGTAAGGTTTTTGTCAGAACGCTTGGAACCGGTAAAGCAGCGCGTCTGACGCAAGATCAATGTATGCGCGCGTTGCATAATCTACGCATGGCGTCATCGCAGGAAAAACGCTAACCATATCGCCCTCTGAATCTTTCAGAGGGCGTTACGATTCAGACATATCAGTTCGGACATTTATAAACCTGGCCGTTCATCTCGCTGGCCGTCGGGACAAAACTGGACAACATGCCCTGCGACGGACTACTTACGCCATACAGCACGTTTCCACCCATCGCGGCCGCCTGATTACGCAGATCGTTCGCTGCGCCACGCATTGAGCCACCCTCTTCGCCGTGCTGGCCTGAAAACCAGTTACTCTGTTTACCAGTTGCCGTACCAATAAGCTGGCATTCCGCGCCTGGCTTATCTTCGACAAAGCGTACATTTTGGCCGGCAGCGGTGAGTTCGTTGCTGGAGCTACAACCCGCCATCAGCAGCGCGGCGCCAACGATCCCTGCTAAATATTTCACGTGCATGTTATTCCCCATAATCAATGAGCTGGACGTTTTGTCCGTATCTGAATCTTATACTAAAAAGATGACTAAAAGAAAAACCCCCGGTCATTTCTGCCCGGGGGTTTCTCAATTCTGGGAGATAAACATCCAAATCATTCTGGTTGCAGGAAGGCGGCCAGTTTGTTAATCCCCAGTCACTTACTCAAGGAAGTGACTGGGGTTAGCCAACGCATCTGCAGCCTGAAGGATGCAGGGGGTGGGCAATTACATCATGCCGCCCATACCACCCATACCACCCATGCCGCCAGCAGCGCCTAAATCAGGAGCATCGCTTTTCGGCAGGTCGGTCACCATGCACTCGGTAGTGATCATCAGACCAGCCACAGAAGCCGCGTACTGCAGCGCAGAACGGGTAACTTTGGTTGGGTCCAGGATACCCATATCGATCATGTTGCCGTATTCTTCAGTTGCTGCGTTGTAACCGTAGTTACCGTCGCCGCCTTTAACGGTGTTAGCGACAACAGACGGCTCTTCGCCGCAGTTCAGCACGATCTGACGCAGCGGAGCTTCCATTGCGCGCAGCGCAACTTTGATACCCACGTTCTGGTCTTCGTTCTGGCCTTTCAGGTCAGCAATTTTAGAAGCAACGCGGATCAGCGCAACGCCACCACCAGCAACCACGCCTTCTTCTACCGCAGCACGGGTCGCGTGCAGGGCATCTTCAACGCGGGCTTTCTTCTCTTTCATTTCAACTTCGGTCGCAGCGCCAACCTTGATTACCGCAACGCCGCCTGCCAGTTTCGCTACGCGCTCCTGCAGTTTTTCACGATCGTAGTCGGAGGTCGCTTCTTCAATCTGCTGACGGATCTGAGCAACACGGCCCTGGATGGCAGCTTCTTCACCCACGCCATCGATGATGGTGGTGGTGTCTTTGTTGATCACAACGCGTTTCGCCTGACCCAGGTCTTCCAGGGTTGCTTTTTCCAGCTCCATACCGATCTCTTCAGAGATTACGGTACCGCCGGTCAGGGTAGCGATATCCTGCAGCATCGCTTTACGACGATCGCCGAAGCCCGGTGCCTTAACAGCAGCCACTTTCACGATGCCACGCATGGTGTTAACAACCAGGGTAGCCAGCGCTTCGCCTTCAACATCTTCAGCGATGATCAGCAGCGGTTTGCCTGCTTTTGCAACGGCTTCCAGAACCGGCAGCATTTCGCGGATGTTGGAGATTTTCTTATCAGCCAGCAGGATGAACGGGCTTTCCAGCTCTACTGCGCCAGTTTCCGGCTTGTTGATGAAGTAAGGAGACAGGTAGCCGCGGTCAAACTGCATACCTTCAACCACGTCCAGTTCGTCCTGCAGACCGGTACCGTCTTCAACGGTGATGACGCCTTCTTTACCGACTTTATCCATCGCTTCCGCGATCAGTTTACCTACGGTTTCGTCGGAGTTAGCGGAGATAGTACCTACCTGAGCAATCGCTTTAGAGTCGGAGCACGGTACGGACAGGGCTTTCAGCTCTTCAACCGCCGCAGCAACCGCTTTGTCGATACCACGTTTCAGGTCCATCGGGTTCATGCCCGCAGCAACGGCTTTCAGGCCTTCGGTAATGATGGACTGCGCCAGTACGGTCGCGGTGGTGGTACCGTCGCCTGCAGCGTCGTTCGCTTTAGAGGCAACTTCTTTCACCATCTGCGCGCCCATGTTTTCAAACTTGTCTTCCAGTTCGATTTCACGCGCTACGGAAACACCATCTTTAGTGATAGTCGGCGCACCGAAAGATTTATCCAGAACCACGTTACGGCCTTTCGGACCGAGGGTTACTTTCACTGCATCTGCCAGTACGTTTACGCCGCGCAGCATTTTCACACGAGCGTCGTTACCGAATTTTACGTCTTTAGCTGCCATTTTCTCTTTCCCTTAAATTCGTATGTTCAGTGTCGTTCGCGGATTACGCTTCAACAATTGCCAGAATGTCGCTTTCAGACATGATCAACACTTCTTCATTGTCGATCTTTTCAGATTTCACACCGTAGCCATCGTTAAAAATAACGATGTCGCCAACTTTCACGTCCAGCGGCTGTACAGTACCGTTGTCCAGGATGCGACCCTTACCGACAGCGATGATTTCGCCACGAGTTGATTTACCCGCTGCGGAACCGGTCAGTACGATGCCGCCAGCAGATTTGGACTCAACTTCTTTACGTTTGACGATCACACGATCATGTAACGGACGAATACTCATTGATAGCTCTCCTTTGAGAAAGTCATTATCAGTTATGGGTGACGCCGGCCCGTAAACGGTTTCCCGGCTGGTGACCAGAGAGATGGGGATGGGGTTTTGCCCCTTCAAGGGGGGAGATGAAAAAAAATTCTTCTGAGCGAAAAAAGCGGTAAAAACGCTACTTATCTCACGTTTACCCAAGGTTTAGAACATCCTGCTATAAGAAAAGGCGTGTGTGATACGCTTAAAAATGCCTGTCGTCACCTGACGTTACAATGCCGCCGGATAATGAGCTGATGAATGAACTAAAAAAAGAGCTTGGGTTGGTTCAGGGCGTTATCTTGTTAACCACATCATTATTAGGGACTGGCGTTTTTGCGCTTCCGGAGCTGGCTGCGCTGGCGGCAGGCGACATCAGCCTTTGGGCATGGCCGCTGCTCATTATTTTGATTTTCCCTATTGCGATTGTCTTTGCTGTGCTGGGGCGTCATTTTCCACACGCTGGCGGCGTAGCGCATTTTGTCGGGATGGCATTTGGCCCGCGTCTGCAACGAGTGATCAGTTGGCTGTTTTTATCAGTCATTCCTGTTAGTTTTCCCGCAGCCTTGCATATTGCGGTGGGTTTCGGCCAGGCGCTGTTTGGCTGGCAAAGCGAACAGCTCTTATTTGGGGAGCTGGGTACTCTAGGTTTGCTATGGTTTATGGGATCGCGCGGCGCCAGCTCCAGCGCCAACCTGCAAGCCATTATCGCTGGATTAATTATCGCGCTTATTGCCGCCATTCTGTGGAAAGGCGCGATTAAACCTGCAGATATCACCTTCCCAGCCGCAAACGAAATCACCTTTTCCCGGCTGTGTACCGCCCTGGCGATCATGTTCTGGGGATTTGTGGGAATTGAGGCTTTTACGCATTTGTCGTCTGAATTTAAAAATCCTGAACGTGATTTTCCGCGCGCATTGATCATTGGCCTGATGCTGGCCGGCGCCATTTATTGGACCTGTACCGCCGTGGTGCTGCATTTTGGCGTCTATAGCGACAAGATAGCGGCAACAGCCTCGCTACCGCTTATTATTGTTCATCTCTTCGGTATCCAGGCGTTGTGGATAGCCTGCATTATTGGTTATCTCACCTGCTTTGCCAGCCTGAATGTGTATGCTCAGAGTTTTGCGCGTCTGATATGGACGCAAATGCAATATCAGCCCGATCACTATCTGGCTCAACTCTCTCCCGGGCGCCTTCCCTTGCACGCGTTAAACGTTATTCTGGCCTGTTGTTGCGTGAGTTCCCTGGTCGTCTACGCCCTGAAGATTAACCTCAATGCGCTGATCGTCTATGCTAACGGTATTTTTATTATGCTCTATCTGCTTTGTATGCTGGCGGGCTGTCGACTGTTGAAAGGGCGTTGCTATGCACTGGCGGTGACGGGTTGTCTACTGTGCCTGTTATTGCTGGCAATGCTGGGGTGGAAAAGCTTATATGCCATTATCATGCTGGCTGCATTATGGCTGTTTTTACCGAAGCGAAAACGCATGGCGTAAGACGCATTCGCTGGCCGGATAGCGCCTCACGCGACTTATCCGACCAACATCTCTACCTTTAATCCCGACGATCGTCTTTATGTTCAATACGATCGCGATCGTCATCTTTACGCTGATACTCGCCGTCAAATGTTTCGCCACCGCCAGTACCCGCGCTAAACCCGCCGCCCGGCATCCGGGAAAAACGTAAATGCGGCAACAACTTCAGCGTCAAATGTTTTTGCACTGGCGGTAACAAAAGGAGAAGGCCGAGAAAATCGGTGAAAAACCCCGGCAACAGGAGCAGTAAGCCAGCGATGATCAGCGATACACTCTTAATCATTTCTGCCGCCGGGCTCTCACCGGCCGCCATTTTTTGTTGCATCAGCAAAAAGTTTTTAAAACCCTGGTTACGTACCAGCGACATACCGATAACAGACGTAAAAATCACCAGGATTAGCGTCATCAGGACGCCAAGCACATGGGCGACCTGGATAAAGATAGAAATCTCAATGTAAACATAGAGAAAGACAGCTAAAAAGGGTATCCAGCGCAAAGGACTCTCCTGTAAGTCATGGCCGTCTGCGACGACCATTTGAATGGGGTTGCGATTCGCATCGATTCGATATGGTGGTGCGTAGCAAAATTTCAAGTGGTTTGTACACCTATTTTAGGTAGTAATACTAAAGCGGTGACCTATTTCACAAAATAATAAATAAGGGGTAAATTCCCACACTTTAAGTGATCCAGATTACGGTAGGAATTCTGAACCAGCATATGATCTCGTTTATCAGGCCGATGGAGGGGATAATCGTCGGTCAGAAAACATTCGAAATCACATATATCCTGTGTGTTTTAAAGTAAAAATCATTGGCAGCTTGAAAAAGAAGGTTCACATGTCAAACAACATTCGTATCGAAGAAGATCTGTTGGGTACCAGGGAAGTTCCAGCTGAAGCCTACTATGGTGTTCACACTCTGAGAGCGATTGAAAACTTCTACATTAGCAATAACAAAATCAGCGACATCCCTGAATTTGTGCGTGGCATGGTTATGGTAAAAAAAGCGGCGGCGCTGGCCAACAAAGAGCTGCAAACCATTCCTAAGAGTGTGGCGAATGCCATCATTGCCGCATGTGATGAAGTCCTTAACAACGGTAAGTGCATGGACCAGTTCCCGGTAGATGTCTACCAGGGCGGCGCGGGCACTTCCGTCAACATGAATACCAACGAAGTGCTGGCCAACATCGGGCTGGAACTGATGGGTCATCAGAAAGGTGAATATCAGTACCTGAACCCGAACGACCACGTGAATAAATGTCAATCCACTAACGACGCCTATCCGACAGGCTTCCGTGTAGCGGTTTACGCCTCTATCGTCAAACTGATCGATGCCATCAACCAGTTGCGTGAAGGTTTCGAACGTAAAGCGGTTGAATTCCAGGACATCCTGAAAATGGGTCGTACCCAGTTGCAGGACGCCGTACCGATGACGCTTGGTCAAGAATTCCGTGCGTTCAGCATCCTGCTGAAAGAAGAAGTGAAAAGCATCGAGCGTACTGCTGAGCTGCTGCTGGAAGTCAACCTTGGCGCAACGGCAATCGGTACCGGTCTGAACACGCCGAAAGAATACTCTCCGCTGGCGGTGAAAAAACTGGCTGAAGTCACTGGTTTCGCCTGTGTTCCGGCTGAAGATCTGATTGAGGCGACATCTGACTGTGGCGCATATGTTATGGTTCACAGCGCGCTGAAACGTTTGGCAGTGAAGATGTCCAAAATCTGTAACGACCTGCGCTTGCTCTCTTCTGGTCCTCGTGCCGGCCTGAACGAGATCAACCTGCCGGAACTGCAGGCGGGCTCTTCCATCATGCCAGCCAAAGTGAACCCGGTTGTACCGGAAGTCGTAAACCAGGTATGCTTTAAAGTCATCGGTAACGACACCACCGTTACGATGGCGGCGGAAGCCGGTCAGTTGCAGTTGAACGTTATGGAACCGGTTATCGGTCAGGCGATGTTCGAATCCATCCACATTCTGAGCAACGCGTGCTACAACCTGCTGGAAAAATGCGTTAACGGCATTACCGCGAATAAAGAAGTGTGCGAAGGGTACGTTTATAACTCCATCGGTATCGTCACTTACCTCAACCCGTTCATCGGCCACCACAACGGCGACATCGTCGGTAAAATCTGTGCTGAAACCGGTAAGAGCGTACGTGAAGTTGTGCTGGAGCGCGGCCTGTTAACGGAAGCCGAGCTGGACGATATTTTCTCCGTACAGAACTTGATGCACCCGGCTTATAAAGCTAAACGTTATACTGATGAAAGCGAACAGTAATCGTACAGGGTAGTACCAAAGAGGCACGTCACGATGACGTGCCTTTTTTCTTACAAGAAGTTACCAAATAACAACAATTTAATATCAACTTGTTAAACAACAAGGAAGGCTAATATGATAGTTGTCGAACTTATCATTGTTTTGCTGGCAATCTTTTTGGGCGCCAGACTTGGGGGCATCGGTATTGGATTCGCAGGTGGGCTGGGTGTTCTGGTACTTGCCGCCATCGGCGTGAAGCCAGGGACAATTCCATTCGATGTCATTTCCATCATCATGGCGGTTATCGCCGCGATCTCTGCTATGCAGGTCGCGGGCGGTCTGGATTATTTGGTAAACCAGACGGAAAAACTGCTGCGTAAGAACCCGAAATACATCACTATCCTCGCACCGATTGTGACCTATTTCCTGACTATTTTTGCTGGTACCGGGAACATTTCCCTGGCAACGCTGCCGGTTATTGCTGAAGTCGCGAAGGAGCAGGGAATCAAACCTTGCCGTCCGCTCTCGACCGCCGTGGTATCCGCGCAGATTGCGATTACCGCCTCGCCGATTTCTGCGGCCGTGGTGTATATGTCTTCTGTTATGGAAGGTCATGGCATTAGCTACATTCACCTGCTGTCCGTGGTTATCCCCTCTACGCTGCTGGCGGTGCTGGTGATGTCCTTCCTGGTCACGATGCTGTTCAACTCCAAACTGTCGGACGACCCGATTTACCGCAAGCGTCTGGAAGAAGGGCTGATTGAACTGCGTGGTGAAAAGCAGATTGAAATCAAACCGATGGCAAAAAATTCCGTCTGGCTGTTCCTGCTGGGCGTTATTTGCGTGGTTGTTTATGCGATTGTTAACAGTCCGAGCCTCGGCCTGGTTGAGAAACCGCTGATGAACACCACCAACGCTATTTTGATCATCATGTTGAGCGTCGCAACGCTGACCACCATCCTGTGTAAAGTGGAAACTGACGCCATCCTCAACTCCAGTACCTTTAAAGCAGGGATGAGCGCCTGTATCTGTATTCTGGGCGTGGCGTGGCTGGGCGATACTTTCGTATCCGCTAACATCGACTGGATCAAAGACACTGCGGGTAGCGTCATCCAGGGGCATCCGTGGCTGCTGGCCGTCATCTTCTTCTTTGCTTCCGCGCTGCTCTACTCTCAGGCGGCAACGGCGAAAGCGCTGATGCCGATGGCGCTGGCGCTGAACGTCTCTCCGCTGACGGCAGTCGCTTCCTTCGCCGCCGTTTCCGGCCTGTTCATTTTGCCGACCTACCCGACTCTGGTTGCGGCGGTACAGATGGATGACACCGGTACAACCCGTATCGGTAAATTCGTCTTTAACCACCCGTTCTTCATCCCAGGCACCCTGGGCGTCGTTCTGGCTGTCTGCTTCGGCTTCCTGCTGGGCAGCTTTATGCTGTAAGTGTTTCACCCGCGGGGCGTATCACGCCCCGCATTCTCCCGCCCTTTGACTAACATCCTGCCCTCGTCCGTTGTATAGTGACCGTTCACTTGCGGGTCTTTTTGTTCTTTCGAGGTGTTTATGCTTGATGTTAAGAGTCAGGATATTTCCATCCCCGAGGCCGTTGTGGTGCTTTGTACCGCCCCGGATGAAGCTACCGCCCAGGATCTGGCCGCCAAAGTGCTGGCGGAAAAACTGGCCGCCTGCGCCACCCTCCTCCCCGGCGCGACATCGCTGTACTACTGGGAAGGCAAGCTGGAGCAGGAGTATGAAGTTCAAATGATCTTAAAAACCACCGTTTCACATCAGCAAGCGCTTATCGACTGCCTGAAGTCTCATCACCCGTATCAAACGCCTGAACTTCTGGTTTTACCTGTTACTCACGGAGATACTGATTACCTCTCATGGCTCAACGCATCTTTACGCTGATCCTGCTGCTGTGCAGCACATCCGCCTTCGCCGGATTATTCGACGCGCCGGGTCGCTCGCAGTTCGTCCCTGCCGACCGGGCGTTTGTTTTTGATTTTCAGCAAAATCAACACGATCTTACCCTCTCCTGGCAGGTAAAAGAGGGTTACTACCTTTACCGTAAACAAATCAGTATCACGCCGACGAAAGCGGATATCGCCGCAGTCCAACTCCCGGCAGGCGTCTGGCATGAAGATGAGTTCTACGGAAAAAGCGAAATCTACCGTAAGCGGCTAAACGTTCCGGTAACGGTTAACCAGGCGGCGGCTGGCGCGACATTAACGATAACGTACCAGGGGTGCGCCGATGCGGGATTCTGTTATCCGCCGGAAACGAAAACGGTGCCGCTAAGTGAAGTCGCCGCGGCAATAGACGCCACGCCGACGCCTGCTGTCACCCAGACGAGTGAGACGTCAAAACCCGCCGCCCAGCTACCTTTTTCCGCGCTCTGGGCGCTGCTGATCGGCATAGGCATCGCCTTTACGCCCTGCGTTTTACCCATGTATCCGCTGATTTCCGGTATTGTCCTGGGGGGAAGGCAACGTTTGTCGACGGGACGCGCACTGCTGCTGGCCTTTATCTATGTACAAGGGATGGCGCTGACCTATACCGCACTGGGTCTGGTCGTCGCCGCGGCGGGATTACAGTTTCAGGCGGCTCTGCAGCACCCTTATGTGTTAATCGGCCTTGCCATCGTGTTCACCCTGCTTGCGTTGTCGATGTTTGGCCTGTTCACACTACAGCTCCCCTCCTCACTGCAAACCCGGCTGACATTAATGAGTAATCGTCAGCAAGGCGGCTCGCCCGGCGGTGTTTTTGTTATGGGGGCGATTGCCGGATTAATTTGCTCGCCCTGTACCACAGCGCCATTAAGCGCGATCCTGCTTTATATCGCTCAGAGCGGCAACATGTGGCTGGGCGGCGGTACGCTGTATTTGTATGCATTAGGTATGGGTCTGCCGCTAATGCTGGTCACCGTGTTTGGCAACCGTCTGCTACCGAAAAGCGGCCCGTGGATGGCGCATGTTAAAACCGCTTTTGGTTTCGTGATCCTCGCGTTACCGGTCTTTTTACTGGAGCGGATTATTGGCGAGGCTTGGGGTTTACGTCTGTGGTCGCTGCTGGGCGTCGCTTTCTTTGGTTGGGCCTTTATCACCAGCCTTCAGGCCAGACGAGCGTGGATGCGTATCGTACAGATTATCCTGCTGGCGGCAGCGCTCATTAGCGTGCGGCCTCTACAGGATTGGGCGTTCGGATCGCCATCCGCGCAAGCTCCAGCGCACCTCAATTTCACGGCTATTTCTACCGTGGACGAGCTCAATCAGGCGCTGGCGCAGGCCAAAGGCAAACCCGTTATGCTGGATTTCTACGCCGACTGGTGCGTGGCCTGTAAAGAGTTTGAAAAGTATACCTTCAGCGATCCGAGGGTCCAGCAGGCGCTCGGCGACACGGTGCTCTTGCAGGCTAACGTCACCGCTAACAATGCGCAGGACGCCGCGCTGTTAAAGCATCTGCAAGTCCTCGGGCTGCCCACCATTCTGTTCTTTAATGCCCAAGGCCAGGAACAGCCGCAATCGCGAGTCACCGGCTTTATGGACGCCGCCACCTTTAGCGCGCATTTGCACGATCGCCAACCGTGAGCGACACTTGCAAAAGCAAAGACGGAGGAGAATACCGTGCAACGTGAAGATATTCTGGGAGAAGCTCTGAAATTACTGGAGACGCAAGGGATAGCCGATACTACGCTGGAAATGGTGGCGGAGCGCGTAAATCGCCCACTCGACACATTACAGCGTTTCTGGCCAGATAAAGAAGCCATTTTATATGACGCGCTACGTTATCTGAGTCAGCAGGTAGATATCTGGCGACGCCAGCTTCTTCTTGATGAGACGCTTTCTGCTGAACAAAAGCTACTGGCACGCTACAGCGCGCTTTCGGAATGTGTCAGTAATAACCGTTATCCTGGTTGTCTGTTCATTGCCGCCTGTACGTTTTATCCCGATCCAACCCATCCGATTCACCAACTGGCTAATCAACAAAAACGCGCGGCACATGATTTTACCCATGAGCTACTGACCACGCTGGAAATTGACGATCCGGCGATGGTTGCAAGGCAGATGGAACTGGTGCTGGAAGGTTGTCTCAGCCGAATGCTGGTCAACCGCAGTCAGGCTGATGTAGATACCGCTCAGCGGTTGGCGGAAGATATTCTGCGTTTTGCACAGTGCCGTCAGGGTGGAGCGCTCACCTGACGGGTACTGATTTTATGCATTTTGCCTGAAAAGCAGGCAGTCAGCGCGCTTTTATCACTTTTTTCGTGTAAAGCCGTTGACGACCGCGCCCCTTTACGGTTTAATGCGCCCCGTTGCCCGGATAGCTCAGTCGGTAGAGCAGGGGATTGAAAATCCCCGTGTCCTTGGTTCGATTCCGAGTCCGGGCACCACTTATTCAGAAAACCCAGCCTATGGCTGGGTTTTTGCTTTTCTGGGAATGGAAATCCGTAGCCCCATCTCCGGCCTGACTAGCTATAACGGGAAGGCCAGATTTTCTCTGGCGCAACGCCCAGCGCTTCGGCGATCAGCCGCTCATCTTTGGGCCTGGGTCACCACCACTTTTGGGAATTTCCACCCGCCGAACTGGCGGTGGGAAGTAGCTCCCGGATGCCATTCGGTTCCAGAGTTTGTAAAGGTTGACCGTCAGGTCATTGAATGAATCTTCATCTTTACGCTCGAATGCCCCTTTTCCAGACTCGGCATCAGCTAAGCTATTACGCCAGTATGAAGTGAATCCCTGAGTATTGCTGTCCATTCTCCATCCCATAACGTCAATAAAACTATTGATTTCGTGGATATTGATATAACTCATGGCTCAACATTGTTCACGATGCGAGCGCGATCACAATGATTTATTTGTGTCTGAAAGGTACTCAGTGCTACTGACAGGATTTAAGAGATCAGTATTACTATTTTATTAACTCGTTTTTTTGCTATGTTCTGTTGTTCATCAAGAAGTAATTGGTCCGGGAAGAAGCGAAACGTTTTAGTTGCGCCGGGTTATTGCAACATTACCTACCAGCAACAAGAAAATAGCAGACTGATTGTCATAGTAAAAATCCCTCTTTAGGTGTATATCTATTGTAGAAATCCCATTGAAACGAAGTGCCGCTTTCAATGTGGTTGTGGTATGTAGCATCAACTTATTCGTTTCATTGTTATGAAATGATCGATTGTTGATTATAACAATGTATAACATTCCCGTTTACACGATTGGCGTGCTCAATATAGAAATTGCGCTAAAACAACACAAAAGCGCGCGCCAAACATAATACCCTACAAAAAATGTGATCTCCGATGAACAGAAAAGAGAAAATATTTCAGGCAGTTTGTGAGCTTTGTATCACTTTTCCTAATGGATTGACAACTGAGCAGATTGCACTATATACAAATATTGCCAGGCCCAATGTTAGTAATTATTTAAATCAATTTATTAAAGAGAATAAAATAGTCAAATCCAGCACTCGCCCAGTACTTTACTCTATCAAAAAAGAAAACCTTAAAACCATTCATCAGAGTGCTAATCTGCCTGTGCCTGATGTACAAAAAGAGCCTTTCCAGTATTTTCTGGGGTATAACGGAAGCATTAAAAAACAAATCAATCAGGCTAAAGCTGCTGTTATGTATCCTCCGCATGGATTGCATACGCTGTTAACGGGGGACACTGGTGTAGGGAAAAGTCTTTTTGCCAGTCTGATGTATAATTACGCTGTTTATCAGAATGCGCTTGATAAAAATTCACCGTTTATCGTTTTTAACTGTGCTGATTATGCCAGTAATCCGCAATTATTGGTTTCTCATATCTTTGGCCATGTAAAAGGCGCTTTTACCGGTGCTACCAGAGATAAATTTGGCCTACTCAGTGAAGCAGATGGTGGAATGTTATTTCTTGATGAAGTTCATCGCTTGCCGCCTGAAGGGCAAGAAATGATATTTTATTTTATGGATACAGGCACTTATGGGTTGCTAGGGGAGACACAGCGTAGTCGTAAGGCACAAATATTACTTATTTGCGCCACCACCGAAGAGCCTAATTCTACGCTGCTTTCCACTTTTCTGCGGCGTATCCCAATCAAAATCAATATTCCTAATCTTGCCGAACGTTCACCTGGCGATCAGGTCGATCTATTAAAATATCTGCTGGAAATCGAAGCCAGAAAAATCAACTGCGCCATAACTATTGATACCGACAGCGCTAAAGCAATCATCGGCTCGTCTTTCTCTGGTAACGTGGGTAAATTAAAATCGACTATCCAGTCCGTATGCGCCCACTTTTTTATCGAAGATAATAATCCTAACCAGCTTAATATTACTTACGATAAACTCATCTCTGATATCAAAGTGGGAATTTTTAATCTGGCGCGTGACAACGATTATCTGGTTGGGTTGCAGCATGCACTGGCTGGTACTATCACGATCATGCCTGATAACTCACATTCGGGCCTGGACTTATACACAGATATTGATGTAAATAAACATAATACTCCTTTTCAGGTCTATGATGTTATTGATAAGAAAATCCAATTCATGCTGGAGCAAAATTTTTCAGATACTGATATAAATAATTACATCACTTCTGAAATCAACCAGTATATCGACTTGAGTTTACCCAAAAAGCTTGAACATGTTGATCACGGTTTACCGAATGCGACACTAGTCTTCTGTCAGTCGTTAAAAAATGAATTAGAGCTTCAGTTGAATAAAGAGTTCAGCCATGGATTTCTGCTGTCTTTGGGGTACCATCTGAATAATATTATACAAAAAAGAACCCGCTCACGCACGAATACCTGGATAAGACATTATCGCGTTGATAACCTTGAAGAATATGAATCTGCGCTGACAATCAAAAAACGACTGTATAAAGAATTTGATATTGATATTAATGATGATGAAGTTGTCTATCTGACCATTCTTTTGGCCTCGCTGGTGGTTCGTGAACGTGATAAGCATATCCACGTTATCGTTGCGACCCATGGTGATATGATCGCCAGCAACATGGTCGACATAGCAAAAATATTAATTGCTGAAGATAATATATCAGCCGTCAATATGCCGTTGGATATCCGCCCGAACCAGGCCATTGCGCAAATCAAGCAAACCATCACAGCTTACTCAAATGCAAAAGGATTTTTATTATTAGTGGATATGGGATCGCTCATCCAGGCGGGATATCTCTTATCACAAGAGTGTAATGTCCCCGTCAGAACTCTGGACATGGTTTCTACTCCCTTAGTGATTGAAGCACTTAGACGCTCGGCACTGCTGGATGCCGATCTGGATGACATTTATTTGAGCCTGCAACATTTCAAAGGTTACGGCGTCAGTGAACACAATGCGGTAGTTACTGGCAATAAACCATTGGCAGTACTGGCTATTTGTTCGTCTGGCGAAGGGATTGCCCGGAAACTTAAAAATTTATTAAGCTCAGTACTGGAAGAGATGAATCGTAAAGATATCCATATCATTAACCTGTCGGTTGAAGAGGTGCTCAATACGAAGCATAAAATCACTACTGAATATCAGGTGTTGCTTTCAATTGGCGTGATTAACCCCGGACTGGATGTACCCTATATTTCACTGCCAGATTTCTTTTCACCAAAAGGTGAATTGACATTCCAGACCATCATCGGTGGGGCTTTTCCGGTGATGGTTGAAAATAAAAACCCGGTAACGCTTACTAAACTGGCTGAACAATATCTACAAGAGTTTTTAACTTACCTGAATCCGAAAAAAATCGTGCCCATCGTCATGCTTTTTCTGCAGCAGTTGAAAGAACAACGTCACTTTGATGAATTCGGTTCCAATTTACTCAATATGATTGTGCATACCTGCGTTGCGATAGAGCGTTCGGTTCGTAATGAAACCATAACGTATAACAAACTTAATCGGGAAGCATACTTGATGAGCGAATTATTTAAAATATATCAAAAGGCCAATGAGATACTGGAGGATAAACTTGATGTCAAACTCAATGATGACGAGCTACTTTTCATTATTGATATGCTGGAAAAAGAGTAAAAAGATTATCAGGCGTCGGGATGCCAACGCCTGTTAGAGCCTTATGCCAGCGCTTCTGCCAGATCTCGTTGCATAATCTGCCAGGCTTCACCAATATCTTCTGAGTGACCGAAAAGACCACTGGAACCGACAATCAGCACATCAGCCCCGGCTTCCACTAATGCACTATAGGTGTTTTTATTACAAGAGCCGTCAACTTCAATTAAAAATTCCAGTTGATGCTGCTGCCGATATTCTGCAAAGGCAGCAATCTTTTTCAGCATTGCGGATATAAATGCTTGTCCGGCAAAACCCGGATCCACCGTCATAATAGTCACTTTATCCACACGATCCAGATATAACGTAACGATGTCGAGTTGGGTTTCCGGGTTTACAACTAATCCACATTTCATTCCCGCTGAGCGAATATTGTCAATCAGACGGAATGCCTGCCCATTTGCCGTTTCAGCATGAAAGCTCACCATGGATGCGCCGGCGTCGGCCAGGGTACTGATATAATCTTGCGGGTTAGTCACCATGAGATGGCAATCAATGGGGGCGCTTGCCACCCGCTTCATCTGCGATACAAAAAACGGCGACAGTGTCAAATTTGGAACATAGTGACCATCCATAATATCGACATGGAAATAACCGATTTTATCGTTCAGAAAACTAACTTGCTCTTCAAGCCGTAATAAATCCATGCACATTAGCGAGGGGGCGATTAAAGGGGATTTCATCATATTACTCCTTTGTAACCATCATACCTTTACAGGTAAAACCACGACGATGGTGGAATGTGTCAAAAAGATCTATAACGCTGTCGATTTCTACCTGATGAGAAATTAAGTCATTGACCTGTAATTTCCCTGAACTAATCGCGGCGGCTGCATCAGCCCATTCGTCGTGCGGCATTTGTTTATAAACTGAATTATAAACACTGGCGATAACCGCTTCTTTACGCATTACTTTGTCATATACTTCACGTGGAATTTGCATATCACCATGCGGATTGCCCATCAGCATCACTTTGCCGTAAACACGACAGGCTAACAGCGCCTGGGTTAATCCGGCGCATGAACCACTTCCTTCAATCGTGACATGCGCACCAAAACCATCAGTCTCTTTCAACACCCACTCAACCGCATCCTCTTCAGTGGCGAGGCACACATGTTCGAATCCCAGTTCGCGGCAGAACTCGACTTTTTTCGGATCCACATCAATCAGCATGACTTTTTGCGCACCGTAAATCGTCGCCCAACGCGCTGCCATTAGCCCTATCGGACCTGCGCCAATAATGACGATACTGTCATTCAGATCCAGGTTAGCACGCCGTATGACATGCAAAGCAATGGTAGCCGGTTCAAGCATAGCCGCTGCGCTGTAGCTGACATGATCAGGGAATTCGACGAGATTAAATTCCGGAACCGTTAAATATTCACTAAAACCACCGTCACGACGGGAACCGTAAGAGCTGTAGTTCAGGCAGCGAGGATAGTGGTGCTGCTGGCAAAACTCGCACGTCATGCACGGTACAATTGGGAATACGGCCATCCGCTTGCCAATCAATGCAGGATCGCCGCCCAAACCAACCGCCTCAACCCGACCGGCGAACTCATGCCCCAGTACGCGCGGAAAACTCAGCGTGCCTGTTTGATACGCCCTTGGCACATCCGAACCACACAACCCGGAAGCCATCACTTTCAGCAACACCTCACCCGCTTGAGGGACTGGCATGTTACGTTCCTGTAACTCGAGGTGACCAATGGCCGTCAATGCAACTACTTTCATTCTGCTTCTCCTCCGTTTTCAACGGCGATTATTCAAGGTTTGCATGATTAAGCTTCACATTAGCCAGCGATAATTGCTTGATAGCCATAATTTCAAGACAAACAAGATCGCCAAACAGGACCAAAGATTGTTCAAATAGCGTGGTCATAGGTTGAATCGAAATATATTCCCCTGTTCCACCTTTTGAGCCACAGTGAAAATCGACAATAACGTCCGCAAGCTGAGCAATTGAACTTGTCGGGCTGGAAGTCAGATGAACAATTTTTGCATCATAGCGTTTAGCGCAGGCAGTAATATGCTTTGGAAAGATTGATTCACCAGACCCCGAGCCCACTACCAAAATATCTTTAGGTCCAATAGGGGGTTCATTAACTGCCCCAACGACACAGGCGTTGATGCCCAGATGGTTAAGACGCTTGACGGTCATTTCAAGTGCGAGTAAAACGCGCCCTACGCCGACAAAGAAAACTTTTTCAGCCTGCAATAGTGTCGAAATATATTCATCAATTTGCCGTTCATCAATTCTGCTCAGAACCATTGAGAGTTCTTTTTCGATTATTCCGACATTTTCACGATAATTTTTCGTTGCCATTTACATCACCATCATTCCCTTACAAAAGGGGACTTTACTGTCGCGAATAAGATTAAATAAGGCAGACAACTCTTCCATCGGAACGGCATGGGTGATCAGATCGCTCACTTTTAGCTTGCCGGACTGAATAGCCGCAGCAGCATCTTTCCACTCATCATGTGGCCGTTGTGAATAAATAGAGTTAAAGACGCCCATAATCTGCGCTTCTTTACGCATAAATTTATCGTAGATTTCGCGCGGAATATTGACGTCAGTGTGTGGGTTCCCCAGCATCAATACTTTGCCAAATACCCGACAGGACATCAGAGAGTTAATGAATCCCGAGGAGGAACCACTGCCCTCAATACAGACATCAGCACCATAACCTTCTGTCTGTTGCATCACCCACTCGACAGGATCTGTCTGGCTTGCGTCGCAGATATCTGTGAATCCCAGGGCGCGACAAAACTCTATTTTCTTCTGGTCAATATCAACCAGCAATACTTTCTTAGCACCATAGATCGCCGCCCAGCGTGCAATCATAATCCCGATGGGCCCCATGCCATAAATCACGACGCTATCATTAAGATCCAGATGCGCGCGACGCATTACATGTAAACCAACAACAGCCGGTTCGAGCATAGCGGCTTCACGTAAATCTGCATCATCATCAAGCAATACCAGGTTAAATTCAGGCACGCTGAGGTATTCGCTAAACCCACCATCCTGACGTGAGCCAAAATAGCTGTAATGTGTACATTTCGCATAGTAACGCTCTTTACAAAATGCACATTCATTACAAGGAATAAGTGGGAAAATAGCAGTTTTACGACCGACCAGATCCTCTTTAACCCCTTCGCCGACTGCCACAATATGACCAGAAAATTCGTGCCCCAAAACAATAGGATAATGATAAGGACCATTGACAAATGCTCTTGGAATATCAGATCCACAGATACCTGCCGCACCTATTTTAACTAAAACCTCTCCAGCTCCTGGCGTAGGAATAGCTCTTTCCTGCAACTCGAATTTACCGAGTTCAGTTAATGATAACACTTTCATACTTTTTTTCCTCGGAGACTAGTGCCCGCAGGCACTAGTATTAGTAGTAATCAATTATTTTGTAACAGGCACTGCCAGTATCCCCAGATAAGAGGAGATAATACCGACAATAAAGATAACCGCGATTACAGTATTAGGCTTCATTTTTCTATTTACCATTTTCAGGATACCTAGCGTTATCAATAATGGAATCAGCGATGGCAGCAATGTATTTAAAATATCCTGGAAGACTACCGTAACTCCGTTTAAGTTAATTGAGGCCGGAGTGATAATATTAACTCTGGATGCCGCCATACCACCAACCACCATCAGACCAATGAGTCCAAATGCGTCGGTTAATTTATCCATTAATCCTTTTTTCAGAATATCAAGGATAACGGTACGACCTTTACTGTATCCCAGAAAGAACATATTCAGGCTACAGAATATCATGATGAATTTATAGAAAACTTCAAACAGTATCGGACCCGCTATATTTCCCTGTATAGCAAGATTACAGGCAATGGCCGCCAGAATGGAATATACGATTGCTTGCAGAGTATCACCAATACCGGCTACCGGCCCCATTAAGCCTGAGCGTAGTGACGTAATGGCCTCTGGTGGTAGCTGGGCACCATTGGCCCGTTGTTCTTCCATTGCAACTGAAACACCGGTGATCACATGACCACAAAATGAAGGCTCGGTATTAAAAAAGTTAAGATATTTTTTTAACTCTTGTACTTGCCTGGCTTTGTCATTTGGATACAGTTTACGGATAACCGGCACCATGGCGCTGGTTTGTCCAAGAGCCTGTAAACGTTCATAGTTATAACAGGTTTCGGATGAATAGTTTAAAGCCCATGTTTTAAGCAACTCTTTACGGGTAAGCGTAGAGGTATTTGGAGTTTCGTTGGGCTGAGATTCATTTAGAGTCTGATATGTTGCCATTTTAATTTCTCCCTTATCCCTTCGTTGCAGAAACTTTTTGTTCAGCATTGATGTTCATAATCACCGCAGCGATAACCGCAAATACAGCAATTGCCATGATTCCCAGATTCAGATATGCAACCAGGAAGAAACCAAGAAAGAAGAATGGCATCAGACGTTTTTTACCGAGGAAAGAGACCAGCATTGCAATACCCAGCGCTGGCATAATACCGCCGATAACCTCAAATGCATTAACCAGGCTCTGCGGAATCATCGTCAGCATGTTCTTCATAAAATCCGCGCCAAAATAGACCATGCAGAATGCAGGAATACCGACCAGCACCATATTTACAAAAAAGGATGGGATATAGTTCATCATCCGCATACCGGTAATATTGCCGCGATCCAGCATCGCTTCTGCTTTGTGAACCCATAGGGCGTTAAAACTCATCGATGCCTGAAAAGTCAGGATCCCCAGCAGAGAAAATGGGACGGCAAATACCACTGCGGTTGAAGGCGCGGCACCACTTAAAATGGTCATCGCCGTACCAAAAACCGATGCTACCGGCAGGTTACCGGGCATCGTACCGCCCACTGTCATCCACCCGAGGTAGGCAAGGTTAATGTAGGCCGCGGCTTTCATCCCCTCGATAGGGGAACCAAGTGCAAGTGCGACAAGAAAACCCGATATAATTGGATAAAGCCACGAACGAGTCAGCAAATGGCTAACCCACCAATTGCTGAGAATAGCAATGAGGGCGACTAAAATAGCTGAGAGAAGCATAATATATTATCCTTTATATTTGTAGAGTATATTTGCGTTATTATGATCGTACTTATAAGTAAGGTATTAGCTCCATTGGGGCATCGCTGGGCAATACCTTTATATTAATTGGTACTCCTAACTGATTGATTTCTCTAAATGCCGCACGTTCAACGTCTGACGCTGCCAGATTACGATATAGTCGAGAGCGCTTTTCATTTACACCCATGCCACCAACGATTAATTCTTCAAAATTAACACCGCCTTGTAGTAGTGCCAGTACCGGAATCGGACTTTTTACAAGAATAATAATTTTGTCATCTTCGCCATCGTCTTTAACATTACTCAGCACGTCGATTGCCTGGGCAACATTAAAAATGTTCAGTGTCATATGGTTGGGTACAGCCATTTCCAATACAGAAATCATAAAATCATCATGGACGAGCTCATCATCAATAATAATAATTTTAGTTGCATTGATATGTTTTACCCAGCCAGTCATTACCTGGCCGTGAATTAATCTGTCATCAATGCGAAGTAAGGATACAGTAGACATTTTCTGGCCTCTTGGTTTTACAATGGTTTAATTGAAGTTTGTCCCACGGTGATGGCAATATCCACGAGGTGATCGAGCGATGTAGACTCCTGACGTTCAAGAAAAATATTAACAAGCATAGGAATATTTACACCTGCGACAACCCTGGTGTTTTTTCGTTGCTTAACAAAGTAAGTAGATGCATTAAACGGACTCCCTGAGAACATATCTACCACAAACAAAACTGGCATATCCCCGGGAACGGCATCCACCACACGTTTCATTTTTAAAATAAGACCTTCAACATTTTCTCCGGGCATAAAATCAAGCGTCCTAACGTCTTCATAACGCCCTACCAGCATTGCGACTGTTTCAATCAATTCGTTTGCCAGCTTTCCATGAGTTGCCACAATTACCGTACAATCCATTCTAATGCCCTCTTTATCTGTCTCTACTTTACCTGACTCATTTAATTGATGGTCTATGGCAAAAGATACTGTTACATGCTGTTCAGCATTATGCGTGCCAACTTTTTTATTTTTATATTTATCATATAGATACGAGTTAGTGTTTCACTGTGTATTTTGTGTATCACTTGGCTAGATGACAGTGTTTCGACAGTTTTGTATCACCTCATAACTGATTTGGTTGATAGCAATAACGAAGAATCCTTTTAGGGTCAGAGAGTAGCGGGTCGTGGTGACATTTTGCTGAAGGCTTACCGTATCAGCGTCCGGCGGGGATGCGGGCTGCTGATGCAGAGCAGAACCGTTTACCAGTGGCAGAGCCGGCGTGATGATCGGGCGCTAACTGTAGTGGATAATTTTAGTCGGGAATGCCTGGCGAGCCATGCCGGAAAATCGTTAAAAGGCGAGGATGTGGTCAGAATAATGGAGGCACTGCGGGTGCCGGATAAGCGGGTGCCGGTACGAATCCAGACGATTAACAGCAGCGAGTTTATCTCAAAAAGTCTGGATAAATGGGCGTATGAACACGGCGTCACAATGGACTTCTCGCGCCCCGGAAAGCCGACAGATAACCCGTTTATTGAATCATTTAACGGCAGTCTGCGGGATGAATACCTGAACATTCACTGGTTCCTGTCACTGGAAGATGCGCAGGAAAAACCCGACAACTGGCGCAGGGAATACAATCATGAGAGAACGCATTCATCATTAAATGACATGACTCCGGCTGAATTTACCCGAAGTCTCCGGAAAGACGAAGATCTCTGATTTAGCACTGTACTGAATTTGGGCCAGGGTCAAAAGCTTACTTAGCTACAGGGAGATTATTACCAGTAATAACACCTATCACTTCATCTGACGGTTCGCTAGCCCCGACAAGTGAGTCCAATATCTCCGCCATGAACTTTTTCATCACTGAAAACAATAATCCCTTCGCCAATTTTGGCATTTTTTCTTTGTCGGTTTCTTTATTCTTAAATACTGTTTCCGACTCTTTTTCATAATCATAAATTAATACTCAGCACATCATGACTGGTGGTAGTTGTCGGGGTAACAGGGCACATAGTTTAAAATACTTATTCATAGTTTGTTATTACGTAAACATTTTAACCTAATGCGTGTCAGTCAGGCACGCAGATAAAAAACAACCGGGGAGAAAAGTTAAACAAAATGCTGTTAGCAGGAAGTACCGGTATTGTTCTGTTGTCCGCTGCAGTCAGTCCGGTATGGACAGACAATAATACCAGTGCAGCGTCCTGCTTTTTTACCTGTATGTTGAATAACCATTGCAATAAATCATTATAGGATTACATCTGTTTATTATTGCCTGATCCGGAGTGAGTCTTTATGAAAAGTCGTTATTTAGTATTTTTTCTACCACTGATCGTAGCTAAATATACATCAGCAGAAACAGTGCAACCCTTTCATTCTCCTGAAGAATCAGTGAACAGTCAGTTCTACTTACCACCACCGCCAGGTAATGATGATCCGGCTTTCCGCTATGATAAGGAGGCTTATTTTAAGGGCTATGCGATAAAGGGTTCCCCGCGATGGAAACAAGCTGCTGAGGATGCAGATGTAAGCGTGGAAAATATAGCCAGAATATTCTCGCCAGTAGTGGGTGCTAAAATTAACCCCAAAGATACGCCAGAAACCTGGAATATGTTAAAGAATCTTCTGACAATGGGCGGCTACTACGCTACTGCTTCGGCAAAAAAATATTATATGCGTACTCGTCCCTTTGTCTTATTTAATCATTCCACCTGCCGTCCTGAAGATGAGAATACTTTGCGAAAAGATGGCTCTTACCCTTCCGGGCATACTGCTTATGGTACACTTCTGGCATTAGTATTATCCCAGGCCAGACCGGAACGCGCGCAGGAGCTCGCCAGACGTGGATGGGAGTTCGGGCAAAGCAGAGTGATATGTGGTGCTCACTGGCAAAGCGATGTTGATGCTGGCCGTTATGTGGGAGCAGTAGAGTTTGCAAGGCTGCAAACAATCCCGGCTTTTCAGAAGTCACTGGCAAAAGTCCGTGAGGAACTGAACGACAAAAATAATTTATTGAGTAAAGCAGATCACCCCGAACTTAATTACTGAAGGTGAAAGTCTTCCCGCAAACTGGCCACAGCAAATGAAAGGAAGTGCAACTGCGTAGGGGTGACCGGGTGTTAGACTGTAATTAAAATTGTGTAAGTGCCTGTTTTTGATATGTTCACTCCAACAACAGAGACAGGCAATTATGGACGAAAAGAAACTTAAAGCCCTTGCGGCTGAAGTGGCTGAAGGCCTTAAAACCGAAGCCGATCTCCATGCTTTTTCCCGCATGTTGACGAAGCTTACCGTCGAAACAGCGCTCAATGCGGAGCTGGCTGACCACCCCGGGTATGAGAAAAATGCGCCCAAAACAGGCTCAAACACCCGCAATGGCTACTCGTCAAAAACGGTGTTATGCAATAACAGCGAGATCGAACTGAACACGCCGCGTGACCGTGAAAATACCTTCGAACCACAGCTGATTAAGAAGCACCAGACGCGCATTACGCAGATGGACAGCCAGATTTTATCCCTCTGCGCCAAAGGCATGACTACCCGCGAAATCGTTGCCACCTTCAAAGAAATGTACGACTCCGATGTGTCGCCCACGCTGATATATAAAGTCACCGACGCCGTAAAAGAGCAGGTCATTGAGTGGCAAAACCGACAAATGGATACGCTGTATCCCTTTGTTTATATGGACTGTATGTTGTCAAAGTTCATCAGAATGGCAGTGTGATAAACAAAGCAGTTTTCCCTGCGCTGGGGATCAATACCGAAGGTCAGAAAGCGTTGCCGGCATGTGGCTGTCCGGAAATGAAGGCACAAAGTTCTGGCTAAGCGTGCTGACGGAGCTGAAAAGCGGGGCCTTCAGGACATCCTGATTGCCTGTGTGGACGGTCTGAAGGGCTTCCCGGATGCGATAAACAGCGTCTTCCCGAAATATCCGAAAATCAGCAAAAGCTGGCGTGCGCACTGGGAAAACCTCAATACGCTCTTCAGTTATCCGCCGGATATCCGCAAGACCATCTACCATCTACACTACAAACGCAGTCGAATCCCTGAACAGCGTGATCCGTGCCGCGATTAAGAAACGCAAAGTGTTCCCGACGGATGACTCGGTACGAAAAGTTATTTATCTGGCAATCAAGGATGCATCAAAAAAATGGAGTATGCCGATCCAGAACTGGCGACTGGCGATGGGCCGCTTTATTATCGAACTAGGTGACCGCCTGAGCAATCACCTTTAATATATTAGCAGTTATATAGAATTACTGACAGGCTCAAAAAAAGAGACCAGATTTCAGTCTCTTTTTTATCACTCATAATAATAGTCAGTTATTTTCTTTTATTTAGCTCTTCCATAAAATTTACCCAATTTTTATATTGATAATCAAGATTGCGAATCTCGTCTGAGATGGTTGATTGCTGCTGTATGAGACCACGTTTCTTTGCTATCAACTCTTGTAAACCATCATCGAGCACCTTCATTTTCGCTTTTATCTTCTCATTAATTTCATTATATTTTACGGAGTATTTTTCTTTATGTTTTTCTAATACAGCACGTTTCTCCGCCCTTATGTCATCAAAATCACTCAACCTGTAATTCTTTAATTTTTCCCGGCGAGCCTTCATTGCTGGGTCGAAAACTTCAGTATTGTACTTCTTCTCAAAATAATAAGGAGCATTTTCTTTATTAAAGAGTTCCAGCTCTTTATTCAAATCACGCTGAACAAAATAACGGCTTTGTGTTTTTCCATCTTCCCCTTTCCCCCAATACTCATCGATTTCTTTATTAATAACTAATATATTAGTTTTAACTTTTGCGATATCATTATTTAATTCGTTTAGTTTTAATTTCTTCCTGGCATATTCATCTTTAATTGCATTTATTTTATCATCAAACCCTGCTCCATCCATGATGATATATTTATCGTCAGTTTCAACATTAGGAATTGGATTGCCTTTTGGTGTTTCTGACATTTGTAATGAAGAAAATATTGTTTTCCATCCAGTATCTTTATTACCAAGACTGTTCAAAGTTGCTGAGAATTTAATATCTTTGCCTTTATCCCACGATTTTTGAACAACAATATAATCAGTTAACGAGGCAACTGGCGTATACAGATCGTAGCCAGTAGAAAGTAAGCCATCAGCAGCATATGTTCTCTTATTTCCATCAACCGATGTTTCCTTGATATCAATTGAATCAAGGATAAGACGCCCATGAAATTGATTACTAAATTGTTCTTTCAAGACTTTCTCTGTAGGGGTGTTATCGTCACCGCATCCGCTAATTAATAGCGAAACCAATAAACCACACAAAAATTTTCCATTCATAACATTCATCCCAGAAATTAATAATATGCAATAAAATCATTTCAGCATCACACAACGAGTTAGCAAATTCAATATTTAATGATGTGTTATTTTCATTATAATACTGTGTCTTTATTTTTAAACCACCAGGACTCGCTATCTTAATGAAAGACAATACCTCTAATAAATCAGATAGTTGGAAAGTAATTTTTTAATGGGCTGGCTGAAGCCATTAAAATGATTTTTTCAATCATCCTTACTGTAGCCGGAGGTAAAGCTGTTACTTCAACTGACGATGAAGAACAACAGGCAGACTACAGAAATGGACTGATCCTACCCGCGTAATATGGACACAACCCTAAGCAAGGTTCTGGTTTTCAAATTGTTCCGGACTGAGACTGCCACAGGCACTGTGACGACGCCATTGATTGTAATCACACTCGATATCATTAAACACTGCTGTCCGCATTATTTCCCAGCTGGCAAAGTCCTCTCCGTGGATACGTTCCACCTTCAGCGTGTGAAAGAAGCTTTCTGCACAGGCATTGTCATAACAACAGCCTCTGGCGCTCATACTCCCCCGCAGATTATGTCGTTTCAGTAAGCTCTGCTAATCCGTTGAATAGTACTGACCACCTCTGTCTGTATGCACGCTGACTTTTCCCAGTCGTTTACGCCGCCATTGCACCATCTGTAACGCATCTCAGGCTGGCCGCCACGGTTTTTATGTTATACATCCGTCAGGCGTGGCGCACCATAGCGCTGTTTGCGTCACTGAATGCCTCCCGGACGACGTTATCACAGACAAGGCGGAACTGCTGACGCTGGTTTATCTGATGACGACGCTGATGCCAGACGTACCAGCCACTACGGGCAGCCTGAAGTACACGGCACATGGCTTTGATACTGAATTCAGCCTGATGTTTTTCGATGAAGACATACTTCATTTCAGGCGCTTCGCCAAGTATGCCGCGGCCTTCTGGAGAATGGCCAGTTCCTCATCCCCTTCTGCCAGTGGACGTTTTAGATGGGCGATCTCTGCGGGCATCGCCTGTTCGCGGTCAGAAGAAGAGAGCTGATTTTGCTGTTTGCTTCGTCAGTTATAGAGTTGTGATTCATACAGGTTAAGCTCGCGGACGGTAGCGGCCACCCCAATGCGTTCAGCCAGTTTCAGGGCTTCCTGACGAAATTCAGGCGTGTGCTGCTTGCGTGGCTTTTTGGTGGTTGATGCTGGTTTTTTCATATGAGTCACCTCTTGCTTGAGAGTTTACTCACTTAGTCACGTGACCACTATTGCTGGGTAAGATCAAAGATCCTCAATAACGTGTTACACCGTTTTTCATAAAGCCAACCATACGATTGAATGCTTCCCCTCCCCCTCAAACTTCCGGATATCGCTACACCGTCTACCCGCCGCAGTATATATTTACCGCGTTGTATGCCTTTCCTGGCCGAGAGCGTTAATATTTACCTCCAGGATAAACCTTATCACAAATTAACATCAGATCTTATACCTCATGCTAACTACCTCCATGAAATTAAAGAGCTATTCTCTAAAAGATTAAAGGCAATTATTACTTAATTCAAATTTTAAAGAGATAATTTGATAATAACATGAGCCAATTCTTGTAAATTTCCATCTTTTTTTTATACGCGACATAGTTTTTTAACGATACTATAATATGTAGAAATGCAATATAAAATAGCATTTTCCATAGAAAATGAAAAGATCGGCACCTGATACCTTAAGTTCGCAAATAATTATATAGCTATATATTATTTTTTTTTGAAATATTTTTCAGAATAATTTTTGATTTACACGCACATTTAATAAAAGGAAATTATCATGCTAAAAGTATTTAATCCCTCACCTGTCCAGGTGGGGAGCATTGAATGTTTACAATCAGCGCAAAACTGGCAGAGGAAATCCTTATCACTTCAGGGATTAAATTTACTGCAGTCCGTACTCATCAAGCTCACCACGGGTAAAATTTCAATTACGACATCGTCCGGGGAGTATATTACGGCATCAGGGCCAATGTTAATATTTTTAGCTAAAGATCAAACTATTCATATCACTATGGAAGAGACTCATGAACAGTTAAATTATAACTTAATTGAATTAGATTCAGCGTCAATAAAAAATGCTTATAATTTTTTTCTGTATGAACATGCAGACTTTTCGGCCCCATTAACAAAACCGACGACAAAACATCTGTTAGCGCCAATAGAAACAGGCGTAGCAAGAGTATTCAACCTCTTACACTCTTCAAATAAAAGCCAGAAATTATCCCAAGATAAAAAGGAATATTTAATAAGATTTCTCCTTTCAGAGTTCATCTATGAACCTGAAGCATTTGCTCTCTTCAGAGAACTATCGCAAAATACATTAGCCGAAAACATCTATAATATTATTATAAGCGACATAAGTCGAAAATGGGCGCTCAAGGATATTTCTGACTCACTCTATATGAGTTGCTCCACATTAAAAAGGAAATTGAAACAAGAGCACACCTCATTCAGCGAAGTTTACCTTAATGCGCGAATGAATAAAGCGACAAAACTTCTACGCAATAGTGAATATAATATTACTCGAGTGGCTTATATGTGTGGTTATGATAGTGCTTCTTATTTTACATGCGTTTTTAAAAAACATTTCAAAACTACACCATCGGAATTTTTAGCGTTTTTATCTTCCTCTCGTCATCAATATGTTAATTGAGATATCTGACAATGCAGTATAAGAACAAAGCAAAACATATTAATATAAGAGACGGGATTCTGTTGCTCGCTAAAAAATTCGACCTAACATTGAGCGAGAAAAAAGTTATTTATTACGTGGCAGCAGGATTATCTGTTAAAAGTTGCTCAAATTTGTTAGATCGAAATATAAAAACGATTTCAACACAAAAGAGATCAGCCTATAAAAAAATGGATATTACTACTGATGTTGAATTAATCCATTTGATGCTGAATGAGTTTTACATATCAGTCGATATTACGTAATTTTTTCTAAAATGTTGCCAGAGTGGTAGGCAAGGCAATTCTGGATCTCATCTTCAGAGATCGGTGTGATATCTACGTTGTTTGATTTAACTGATCCCGTATAGCAATGACTGGAATTTGATAGTGCTTTGATTAAAGAAGATTTACCTGAACCTGATGTACCGATAATACCCATAAAATCTCCGGGAACAGCAGTGAATGAAAGCTGTTCAATCAGTGTTCGTTCCGCAAACGCTATGGATAATTCTTCGCTGTCTATCGGCTGGCTGACGATAGACTCTACACCGCCAGTACGTTCCATGAAGGATAATAGTGATATTGGCGCCAGAGGCGATAATATCACTAACATCAATACACCGACCTTTATCGGCTCCTCAGAAGCTCACGCAACAATTAAGCTGACTATTGATACACAACCGTCCGCCGAACCAACGTTGGGATCGACTGTTAGCAGTCTGGATAACACCGTCACCCTTAAGGGAGTCGTGGAGGCGCATCAGGATATTCAGGTGAAAGTCACGGTCAACGATACGGACTATACCGCCAGTGTCGATAACGATACCGGTAACTGGCATGTTTCTGTTCCGCAATCCGCTATTCTGTCGGGGGCAAATCAGTACACCATAACGGCCACCGATCCCGCTGGTAATAGCGCCGCCGCCAGTGGAACATTTACAGGCACATCGCCGACGAAAAACCCGGTTAACAAGAGTTCCGGCGTAGATGAAATGATTTCGCTTAGCGAGGCGACATGGCATTCGGTAAGTGTTGATGAAGAATATTATGCCTGATAACTAAACATCACCATGCGAGGCCTCTTCGGAGGCCTGCTGAAAAAAACAGAATAATATTTATTGTCTGTTAATTATTACAGAGAGAGTTAATTTATAAAAAAAAGCGGCAGACTACGCTGCCGCAAATATGAGGAGGACAATTACCGTTACGCTACACCACAAAGTAATCCGTTACTGAGGTAAGTAAAACATAAATATCCCCAACAATGAATCAACGAATCAAGCAATCGTCAAATCATGGTATTAATAACCTTGTTCTGTTTTAGCATACTGTGACAGTAAAAATAGATTTTAGTCATTCTGTATATCACACGAAAATTTATAAAACAGATTTGGTTCACTCACAATATACAAATTATTTTCATTATCCATGGCAATCCCTTCTGGTTGGGGGATATCGTCTCTGAGCCCTGACCACTCCGCCGTCAGGAACAATCGATCGCGCACCCGCCACTCGGAACTGACCTCAAGAATCATTTTTGACTCGTCCGACAACACCAGCAGCGAATCCGTTGGGGCATGGTATTCAAGTCCGGAGACATCGCTCACACTTGCAGTGATGGCAGAAGGCAACGCTCTGGTGATACCATTTTTGCTCATCTCTACTTCTTTGATCATTATGGGTTTTCTTTCTTTTGCGGCATATAATCTCTCATTTTTCGCATCCCATGCCGTACCTTCCAGCCCTTTATTTTTTGCTTTGTCATAGCCCTCAAGCTTCACCATGGAGATTATCTGCATGGTGCCGCGCTGAATATCCACCTGTGTTTTATAGACCGCGCCATCTTTCTCACTGCCTATCTGGAACTGGTTGCCCCCACTCCATGCAATAGACTCCGGGTCGTGGATGCCCTGCAGCGGCATCCGCCCTACCAGCTGCCCTTCTGTCGTTAACCAGACCAGTTCAGGGGGATTATTAATAACGGCGAAAAGCATCCTGTCTTCGGCGGAGTAGGTCAAACCTGAAAGGTTACTCTTAACTCCTGCGACTGGTTTTTGCTGAATAACCGCTTTATAGCTACTCAGTGCTAGTGCCGAGGGTTTATCACCATATTTGAGGATCAGTTGATAAACATAGCGTATATCGTCCCTGACCATAAATAAAATCACGCCCAAGAGTACAACCACAATAACGCGTTTTAGTAATCTCATAAAAAATCCATAGCAGATCGCGTCACGACTGATGTCGTAACGCATTTCTTAAAAATAAAGCCGATGTCCGATAGAATCGTTATTCGGTTATGGCGAGCGCCATTAGCATAGGCAAAATGAAATAGTGAGGGTTATCACAAAAAGCCCGATTTTAATCACTAACGTACCCTTTTTGTAAATTGACATAATCAAGAGGAGGGTAGTTTCGGCTAATTATTTAAATAGTACGTCTGCAAATTCGCCCCTGTATGCAGGGCAAATGACAAAAAGTGATAATTAATGAGATGTAACACCGCAATCTGATCTGCTATTGCTGCTCCCACTTCTATTCAACCGGGCAGCAAAAAAATGAAACTCAACCTTATTACCGTCAGCCTGGCTACGCTCGTTGCCGCTGGCGCATTCCCGGCCCATGCCGGTCCTCAGGCACATGTCGTGTGCGGCTATCACCACACGCTGGGCGATGACGCGATTATGATGTTTGGTAAAGCGAATCAGGCGATGTGGCATGACTTTTTTGGCAACACCCACACCGACGCGGTCTCTACCTACCAGACGTTGCGCGCGCAACCCGATACCACCTGTGATAATAAAGCCGACAGCTCCGCTTACTGGGCGCCGTCCATGAAATTACCTGATGGTGAAATCGTAAATCCGGCCTACCAAAAGACCTATTATCAATCCACAAATGTAGCGCAATATCCGCTCCATCCATTCCCGGCCGGGCTGGAGTTACTGGCAGGCGATCATCACGGTACTGGCCCCAGTTCCGCAATCACCTTTTTATGTGCCAACGGCAAAGGTTACACCAACAAGGTAGGCGAAATATGCGGCCTGCGTAAAGCGGGCGATGCCGTCCAGTTTAATATCGGGATCGCTTTCCCCAACTGTTGGGATGGCGTCAACCTGAAACCGACCCATAGCCACAATAACGCTATCTATGCCGACCACGGGAAATGTTCCGCAGACTATCCGGTAAAAATCCCAACGGTGAATATGAACATCGCCTGGGTACTCCCGCAGATCTCCTCGCTGGATACGTCTAAAGTGGAATTGTCGATGGACCCGGTAATGCATGGCGAAACCCGGGAAGAGCGCTGGGGAAGTCTTTATACCGCCCATGCCGATTTTATGAATGGCTGGACGGAAGATGGCGCGCAGTTTATGACGGATCTGTGTATGAATCAGGGACTGGATTGCGGCACTACGGTTCCTTACGCCTACAGTAAAGCGGAAGAAAATACCTGGGTAAGCAGCGAAGACGACAAGCCTCATGCCAGCGTCGATACCTTGTACGTACAGGATGACTGGACAAATGGCGGACGCACGCAGCACCCGGAAACGCTCACGCTGGTGAAATTTAAGATCCCGCCCCTGCCTGCCAATATGGACGCTTCGCTATTCAAATACCGTATTCGCCTTTTTGGCGGCAAAACGGAAGCGAACGGCGCCGATCAAATTTTCTTTTACCCGACCAGCAGTGACTGGCACGTCAGTACCGTGTCCTGGAACAATAAACCGGCGATCAACTACCGTTCCGATGCCGTGTTATATCTGGACCATTCACATGAGTATCGCATGGTTGATGTCGATAAAGCGGTGCGCAAAGCGCTGGCGGAAGGGAAAACGGAAATATCCTGGTATATCGGCGGCGACCGTCAGGGAAATCACTACGACTTCACGCCAGCGGACTCAAAACAGAGCCTGGTGCTGATGCTGACCGGTTTCAAAAAGACGCCGGAGCTGTAATAGTAAACTGTGCCCGCTGACGCAACAGCGGGCACGATGGCGGCACAAGTATTACGGCACGCCATCAAAACCCGACCAATACCTCAGAAAAACAACCGTTTATTCTCAGGCTGTAGTCCCTGTTGCTGCTGAACATCCTGCAGATAACAGGTCGCTACGACGGCAAGCCGGGCATAGAAGGCGCTAACGGTATTGCGTTGCAGCAATTCCAGATAGCGGAATCCCCAGGGCAGCAGATGCGCCTCCAGTAACCGGTTGGCCGCCACGTTGTCGCCTCGTGCCAGCAGATCGCTACAGGCCAATAGCATCAGGCCAAACTGATCTTCCGGCTCGCGTTCACGGTCAGTGAATACCATTCCCTGCGACTGTAAAAAAGCTCGATAATCGGCGGTGGTTTCCCCCATCAGCAAATTATCTTTTTCCAGATAGACCGATCCCCAGGGCGGGACGGGCATCTTTCCCTGGCCTTCAAACAACACAGAAAATTGCCATGTAAGCGCATCATCATCCGGTAGCGACCATGACGCACACAGTGATTCAATAGGTCCACGATCGCGCCAGGGGTAAAGCTCAGGCAACGTTGGCAAACAATCGAACAACGCTTTCACCTCCGGCCTCTCAGGGGAGTAGTAAAACAGTGCGCCGAGGATACGCGGCAAAACAGCACGGGAAGGCATAGCAATAGCTCCTGAAATATTTCGCCTGATGACGCTACGCTGATCAGGCTTACATGGCATAAACCGGGCAAAAAACTACATTGGCAGCGTCCACAGATTGTAAAACGCAATCCTACCCGCCAACTCCGCCGCGATAACTACCCCTGCCGTCATGGCCAGCACCGCAGCGCTGGATTTCAGGCGCGCGCAGACCACCACCCCGACCACGCCCGCCGCCAGCAATATCGCCTGGGCGGTAAACCAGCTATGTTGCGCGGCGGTCAGAGCGCTATCGGCGCTCATCAGCGTCGCCATATAGCCCGGGCGCAGACAAAAGCTCACCAAAATCGCCAACACGCTGACCAGTAGCCCCAGACGGCGCACGCCAAACAATGCCGCCAACGCGCCGCCGCCAATCAACGGCGTCAATATCATCATTGCCGTGGTGTAAGATGAACGCCAGGTCGCCACCGTCGGCAGTTGGTAAATCTGCGGAACGGCGTATAAGAAGACTACTCCGACTATCGCCGCCAACCAGACCAACGCGTTACACAGCGGCGTCGCCCGGTTCAGCAACAAACCGAGCGCCCCCAGCCCGCCGAGCGCCGCAAAAGCCGCCGACAGGACAATCTCGTTACTCATCGGTGAATGTCCGACGCGCAGCAGCATATTCAGCGCACGCAGCGGTTGCCCGACGTGGAAGGTGCCGACAATGACGCCCAGCCCAAACAGGCACATCACCGAGAACAGACCAATAGCCTTGCGCCGCGGCGCGACCAGCCCCATTGCGCCGCCAATCAGCAGCAGAATAAACGCGCCAACCGCGCTCTGGGTAAAGACCGTAAAAAAGACCAGCGGTAACTCATGCATGGCGCACCTCCCGAATGTTCATGATTGCGCCTTCCGTATCGCCCGTGGGTCTCGCTTTCGGATGCGGTTTAATAATGAGGTTAGGATGGGTGAACGACGCTGAAGGCAGCGGCGCGATTTGATTCTCCGTGCCATATTTTGCCCGTAATTCATCGACAGGGCCGAAATCCAGCGCTCGCTGCGGGCAAGAATCCACACAGATAGGGCGCAGATTGTTCTCCAGTCGGTCAAGACAACCGTCGCATTTACGCATCACGTTCGCCTGCGTATCAAACTGCGGCGCGCCGTAGGGGCAACGCATTTCACAATAGCGACAGCCGACGCATACGCTGTCATCCACCACGACCAGACCATCTTCTTTGCGTTTATGCATCGCCCCGGTCGGACAGCCGGAGACACATACCGGCTCATCGCAATGGTTACAAGCAATAGAGAGGTAGTAGGTAAAGGTGTCGTGATGCCAGCTTTCCCCCTCTTTCACCCAGCTTCCGCCGCCATATTCATAGACGCGGCGCAGTTTCGGACCGACATCCAGATCTTTATTATCCTTGCAGCTTACCTGGCAGGTTTTACAGCCTGAACAGCGCGAGGAGTCAACATAAAAGCCATACTGTTTCATCGTACATCACTCCTTAAGCGCGTTTAATTTCAACCAGATTGGTATGCTGCGGATTGCCTTTCGCCAGCGGCGAAGGATGGTGGCTGGTCAGCGTATTGATACAGCCGCCGACATCAACGCCGTTGCCGTCAAGCTGCGTCCACGCGCCCTGCGGCATCGCCGCCACGCCGGGTAAAATGCGCTGGGTCACTTTACAGGGAAGCTCCACCACGCCGCGGTCATTGAATACATGCACCCGATCGCCGGACTTCAGTTGGCGGGCGCTGGCGTCAATCGGGTTAATCCAGACTTCATCCGGCACCGCCTCATGCAGCATCAGCACATTGCTGTAGGTCGAGTGGGTATGCCCTTTGGTATGGAAGCCGCTTAACTGCAACGGATACTTCGCCGTCAGCGCTTTGTTAAGGTGCGACTCTTTCGCCGGACAAAATTCCGGCAATGCGGGAATTCGCTCGCCTTCTGGCAACGTCCACGCTTGCGCCAGATCCGCCAGCGCCTGGGAGTAAATTTCAATTTTGCCCGACGGCGTGGAGAGTGGATTAGCCTCGGCGTCGGCGCGGAAATCGGCAAACGCAAGGCTCTGCTGCTCGGTAGCGATACGCTGGTCAATCACACCCATCTCTTTCGCCACGCTCCACTCCGGTAGGTATGGACGTTTTTCACGGATCTGCTGATAGTGCATCTCCGCCCACTGCGCCTGAGTTCGGCCCTCGGTATATTGCTCGCGCAATCCAAGATGCCCGGCGATATCCGCGCAGATGTCATACGTGCTGCGCACTTCCCACATCGGTTTAACGGTTTTCTGAATCGCAATCATATAGTTATGCGATCCCGCCGCATAGGAGCTGTCCACCAGGTCTTCCGCCTCAAGATAGCTGGTCTCCGGCAACAGCAGATCCGCATACATCGCGCTGGGCGTCATATGGTTTTCAATCACGATAATGGTTTCACACAGCGATTCATCCGCGAGAATTTGACGGGTGCGGTTCGTTTCGCCGTGCTGATTCAGCAAGGTATTACCGGCCTGGTTGAAAAACAGCTTAATCCCGGTTTTTAGCCTGTCCGCGCCTTTCACGCCCATTGTCGTCGCGGTCATTTTCTCCGGGTGCTGAATGGCGTCCGTCCACAGATAGCAAGGAATAGAGGTTGTGATCGGATTCTTACCGACGGGCAACAATGGCACGCCATACGGCGTACCGTAAGGCCAGTTGCCATTGTTGGTGCCGGGCCGCCCGAAGTGGCCGGTTAACGCTGGCAGCGTCTGAATAGCACGCACGGTTTGTTCGCCGTTGGCATGACGCTGCGGCCCCCAGCCCTGGCAAATATAGCAGGCGCGCGCCGAGGCGATTTCGCGCGCCAGTTGGCGAATACGCGTTGCCGGAATTCCGGTGATATCCGCCGCCCATTCCGGGGTTTTCGCGATACCGTCATCGCCCGTGCCAAGAACATAGTCTTTATAGCTGGCGTTAGGCGCAGCCGTGTCCGGCAAGGTGCTACGGTCATAGCCGACGCAATAGCGGTTTACCAGCGCCTCGTCGAGAAGCTGTTCGGTAATCAGCGTATGCGCTATGCCGGCGACTAACGCAGCGTCCGTGGTTGGGCGAATCGGTAGCCATTCGGCGTGTTCGGTAATCACCGAATCGGTATAGCGCGGATCGATAATAATGACCCGGGCTTTCGAGGTCTCCAGCGCCCGGCGCAGCTCTTCAACCTGACCGCCGCCGGACATCCGCGTTTCTGAGAGATTCAGGCCAAATAGCACCACCAGATCGGAATGCGCGATCTGCGTAAAATGGCTACCGACATAGGTACCATGCATATAGGGCGTTGCCGTCGCGATTTGCGCGGTCGAGTAGGTATTATGGTAATTTAAATAGCCGCCGGTGAGATTTAACAATCGCTTCCAGGCGGGCGATCCCTGCGTATGATAATATGCCCCGGATTGATAATTATAATAAATAGCTTCCCGGCCATATTTTTCGCTAACGCGCGTTAATTCCGCCGCAATAAAGGCCGTGGCCTCATCCCATGAAATACGTTTAAATTTTCCTTCGCCGCGTTTTCCCACTCTTTTCATCGGATACTTAATGCGATCCGGGCTATAGACGCGCCAGCGACTGGAACGCCCACGCAGGCAGGGACGAATCTGATGCTCGCCGAATACCGCGTCATCTTTCGCATCTTCCGGCTCAATACGCACAATGCGATCATTTTTCACGATAACCTTAAGCGGGCATCGGCTGCCACAGTTGACCAGACAGGCGCTGTGCCTGACGGTTTCGCCGTTGGCATCCTTCGGTATCGGGGTATCCTGCGCCTGGGCAGTGGTAGCAAAAGGCAGCGTAATCGCCTGACTTAGCGTCACCGCCGCCCCTACTTTTGCAGTAGCGACAATAGCATCACGTCGGGTTATGGTTGTGTTCAGCCATTTTTTTATTTCCATTTTTTATTTCTCACATTGCTTCCATAATTATTAATAATATGTAATGAAAACTAATCATAATAGATTAAATATTTGTGCTGATTGATTGTGATCAAACGCATTCTGAACGTCAGTAAAAATAAAATGTGATACCGCATACGTTATTATAAAAATTAATGAAAAATTATTTTATGTAATTCTGATGAAAATAAATTACCCATCACGGTATCCGGCGATATTAATTAACGACATGACGTTTGCCAGTCGACATGAGCAGGTAGCGCCCCCTGCAAGGCAAGACGGGCTTTTAAACACTGGAGCAACATCGCCTATGCCTTTGAATTAGACGCCTCATCAGGGATAATAACCTTACGATTCGTCCGCTCAGGTCCACTATGAAACACTCCCTGCCATGCCGGGCGTTACGCAAACGCCCCATGAAACTCGGCACTACCGTCATTCTGATGGTCAGCGCCGTTTTGTTTTCGGTGCTCGTTGTGGTCCATCTGATCTATTTTTCGCAAATCAGCAGCATGACGCGCGACGCGCTGGCAGATAAAGCGCTGGCGGTGGCGCGCTCGCTGGCGGACTCTCCGGCAATTCGCGAGGGGCTGAAAAAACCGCCTGCGGAAAGCGGCATTCAGACGCTCGCCGAAGCGGTGAGCCAGCATAATGGCTTTTTGTTTATTGTGGTGACCAACATGCAGGGCATCCGTTATTCGCACCCAGAAACGCAGCGAATCGGTCAACCGTTCAAAGGCGATGACATTCTGCTCGCGCTGCAGGGAAAGGAAAACGTTGCCATTAATCGCGGCTTTCTTGCCAAAGCGCTGCGCGTTTTCACACCGGTTTATGATGAACGCCACCGGCAGATTGGCGTGGTAGCGATTGGCCTGGAACTCAGTCACGTTACGCAGCAGATCAACAATAGCCGCGGCAGTATTATCTGGTCCATTCTGTTCGGCGCTCTGGTGGGGTTATTAGGCACGTATGCGCTGGTCAAGGTGCTAAAACGTATCCTGTTTGGCCTCGAACCCTATGAGATCTCAACCCTGTTTGAACAACGCCAGGCGATGCTGCAGTCAATCAAAGAGGGCGTTATCGCCGTGGATGATAGCGGCGAAGTCACGTTGATTAACCATGCGGCGCAGGCGCTGCTCGATTATCGAAAAACGCAGGATGACGCCAGATTATCCACCCTGAGTCATGCCTGGTCGCAGGTGGTGGACATTAGCGAAGTGTTGCGTGACGGTACGCCGCGCCGCGATGAAGAGATCATCGTCAAAGGCCGCCTGCTGCTGGTGAATACCGTTCCGGTGCGCAGCAACGGCGAAATTATCGGCGCGATATCCACCTTCAGGGATAAAACAGAAGTTCGCCAACTGATGCAGCGGTTGGACGGGATGGTGAACTACGCGGATGCGCTCCGTGAACGATCCCACGAATTCATGAACAAATTACATGTGATTCTGGGATTATTGCACCTGAAGAGTTATAAGCAGCTTGAAGCGTATATTATCAAGACGGCCAATAACTATCAGGAAGAGATCGGTTTGCTGCTGGGTAAAATAAAGTCGCCGATTATCGCTGGCTTTTTGCTCAGTAAGATTACTCGCGCCTCTGATTTCGGGCACAGCCTGGTGATAAGCAGCGACAGCCAGTTACCGGATAATAACAATGAAGATCAGGTTACGGTGCTGATTACGGCGCTGGGTAATTTGATTGAAAACGCGCTGGAAGCATTGAGCCAGGAATCCGGCGGCGAAATCAGCGTCTCGTTACACTACCGTCATGGCTGGCTGCATTGCGAAGTGAGCGATGACGGTCCGGGTATCGAACCTGAGCGCATCGAGGCGATTTTTGAAAAAGGCGTCTCGTCGAAAGGCGCCGAACGCGGCGTCGGTTTAGCGCTGGTTAAACAGCAGGTTGAAGCGCTTGGCGGCGTAATTTCCGTGGAGTCCGAGCCTGGGATCTTCACACAATTTTTTGTACAGTTACCCTGGGATGGAAAAAGGACCAGCCTATGATCAATGTATTAATTGTCGATGACGATGCGATGGTCGCGGAGTTAAATCGCCGCTATGTCGCGCAAATCTCCGGTTTTCATTGTTGTGGAACCGCTTCGACGCTGGAAAAAGCGAAAGAGTTTATCTTCAACAGTGAAAATCACATTGACCTAATCCTGCTGGATATCTACATGCAGCAGGAAAACGGATTGGATCTGCTGCCTGTCCTGCACAGCGCAGGCTGCAAAAGCGACGTTATTGTCATTTCTTCTGCCGCTGACGCCGCCACCATTAAAGATTCGCTTCACTACGGCGTGGTGGATTATCTGATCAAGCCTTTTCAGGCCACGCGCTTTGAAGAAGCGTTGACCGGCTGGCTACGTAAGAAAACGGCGATGGAAAAACGCCAGTATTACGAACAGTCTGAGCTTGACCTGCTCATTCACGGTAATTCATCCAGCGAGCAGGAGCCTCGTCGGCTGCCAAAAGGGCTGACGCAGCAAACGCTACGCACCTTATGCCAGTGGATTGATGCGCATCAGGAGCAGGAATTTTCTACCGACGAGTTGGCCAACGAAGTGAATATCTCGCGCGTCTCCTGCCGTAAATATCTCATCTGGCTGGTGAATTGCCATATCTTGTTCACCAGTATTCATTACGGCGTGACCGGCAGGCCGGTTTACCGCTACCGCGTTCAGCCGGAACATTACTCTTTACTGAAACAATATTGTCAGTAAGGATACCGCATAAAGCCGACGCGAAGCGTTATATCCTGGTAACATTTATTATAACAATGCCAATAAAAACGCTATCACATTAATAACAAACCTGGGAAATTGTGTCAGATCAAATATACTCAACCCAGGCCTGTTAACGTTATTTTCTATAATTACAGCGCTATGCGCTGTTTTTAATTTCAAAACGCTAACAAAAGTTAATTAAGTATTATCCCATGCCGAGAGTGTGTATTTTTATTAAAAAAGGGATTTGTCCGGAATTTTCCTGACACTTAAATAAAATTATGTTTGTAGCAATGGAGCTTGTGCTACGCCTATGGACAATACGTATATTGGTGAGCAGATACGCGTCTCCACACGCCATACTAATAATTTAAAAAAATGGCGTGACAATGATCACATAAGTCACATTCTGTTCGATTTATCTCGTGATTTACCTGATGGCGAGACACAAAAATCAAATAATAAACGCCTGTTTTTAAAACAGACAAATCATAATTTACTGCTCTCGCTGACTCCACCTGCCCATCGCCAGAGGGTGCTTCCCTCTGAACATCACCATCGCAAGAAAATAATTACTTAAAGCAACTCTGTAAAAAGCTTAATCGTTAATCGTCGCCACTGGCGCATTGAATATTCGCCATTTCCTGATGCTCATTCACACAAATCAGAAGATGACTGTGATCCATTTATCAAAATTGACTGGGTTTATCGCGAGGATAAATAAAAATGTTATTTAGTATACAGCTTCTCATAATATTAATATGTCTGTTTTATGGTGCCCGAAAGGGCGGGATCGCGCTCGGGTTGTTGGGCGGTATTGGTCTGGTCATTCTGGTGTTTGTTTTCCATCTCCAGCCAGGTAAACCGCCCGTTGACGTAATGCTGGTCATTATCGCGGTAGTCGCCGCGTCGGCGACGTTGCAGGCGTCAGGCGGGCTGGATGTGATGCTGCAGATTGCCGAAAAGCTGCTGCGTCGCAACCCCAAATACGTCTCTATTGTGGCGCCGTTCGTCACCTGTACCCTGACGATTCTGTGTGGGACAGGCCACGTGGTCTACACCATTTTGCCGATTATCTATGATGTGGCGATCAAGAATAATATCCGTCCGGAACGTCCAATGGCGGCCAGTTCTATCGGCGCGCAAATGGGCATCATCGCCAGTCCGGTTTCCGTCGCCGTTGTTTCTCTGGTAGCGATGCTGGGCAACGTGACATTTGACGGAAAACATCTGGAGTTCCTCGATCTGCTGTCGATCACCATCCCGTCTACCCTGCTCGGTATCCTGGCAATCGGTATTTTTAGTTGGTTCCGCGGTAAAGATCTGGATAAAGACGAAGCGTTTCAGAAATTTATTTCCGTACCGGAAAACCGTCAGTACGTGTACGGCGATACCGCGACGCTGCTGGATAAAAAACTGCCGAAAAGCAACTGGCTGGCGATGTGGATCTTCCTGGCGGCGATTGCCGTGGTCGCTCTCCTGGGCGCGGACTCCGACTTACGTCCAACCTTCGGCGGCAAACCGTTGTCGATGGTGCTGGTCATTCAGATGTTCATGCTGCTGACCGGGGCGCTCATTATCATTCTGACCAAAACCAATCCTGCGTCTATCTCAAAAAACGAAGTTTTTCGTTCCGGTATGATTGCGATTGTCGCGGTATACGGGATCGCCTGGATGGCGGAAACCATGTTCGGCGCGCATATGTCGGAAATTCAGGGCGTGCTGGGCGAAATGGTCAAAGAGTATCCGTGGGCCTACGCCATCGTTCTGCTGCTGGTCTCCAAGTTTGTTAACTCCCAGGCAGCGGCGCTGGCGGCGATTGTTCCCGTCGCGCTGGCTATCGGTGTCGATCCGGCGTATATCGTGGCCTCTGCGCCGGCATGTTATGGCTACTATATTCTGCCGACCTACCCAAGCGATCTGGCGGCGATTCAGTTTGACCGTTCCGGCACAACCCGTATTGGCCGCTTCGTCATTAACCACAGCTTCATTCTGCCGGGTTTGATTGGCGTGAGCGTCTCCTGCGTCTTTGGCTGGATCTTTGCCGCAATGTACGGATTCCTGTAATGGCCGCGCGCGCCGCCCGGTTATGCGCGGCGCGCGACTTAGAGCCTGGCCCGTGAGGCTCTTAATACATTTTCTTACTATTAGGCTGGAAGCACATGTCGAAAAAAGAGTTTATCTATCAGGCGCCTTTCCCGATGGGAGAGGACAAAACAGAGTATTATCTGCTCACCTCCGATTATGTCAGCGTCAGTGAATTCAACGGAGAATCTATCCTCAACGTTGAGCCGCAGGCGTTAACGTTGCTGGCTCAGCAGGCCTTCCATGATGCGTCTTTTATGCTCCGTCCTGAACACCAGCAGCAAGTCGCCGCCATTCTCAATGACCCCGAAGCCAGCGAAAACGACAAATATGTGGCGTTGCAATTCCTGAGAAACTCCGAGATCGCCGCCAAAGGCATTCTGCCGACCTGCCAGGATACCGGCACGGCGATTATCATGGGTAAAAAAGGCCAACGCGTCTGGACGGGCGGCGGCGATGAAGCCGCGCTCTCCAAAGGCGTGTTTAATACCTATATAGAAGATAACCTGCGCTACTCGCAGAACGCGCCGCTGGATATGTACAAAGAGGTCAATACCGGCAGCAACCTGCCAGCGCAAATCGATCTCTATGCCGTCGATGGCGACGAGTACAAGTTCCTTTGCGTGGCGAAAGGCGGCGGTTCAGCAAACAAAACGTATCTCTATCAGGAGACCAAAGCGCTGCTCACCCCAGGCAAGCTGAAAAACTTCCTCGTTGAGAAAATGCGCACGCTGGGCACCGCGGCCTGTCCGCCATACCATATCGCCTTTGTCATTGGCGGCACCTCGGCGGAAAGCACGCTGAAAACCGTTAAACTCGCCAGCACCCACTATTACGACGCGCTGCCGACGGAAGGTAACGAGCACGGCCAGGCATTCCGCGATCTCCACCTGGAACAGGAACTGCTGGAAGAAGCGCAAAAACTTGGCCTCGGCGCCCAGTTCGGCGGGAAATATTTCGCCCACGATATTCGCGTAATTCGCCTACCGCGTCACGGCGCTTCCTGTCCGGTGGGGATGGGCGTCTCCTGCTCGGCCGACCGTAACATCAAAGCGAAAATCAACCGCGAAGGCATCTGGATCGAAAAACTGGAACACAATCCGGGCCAGTATATTCCGCCAGCGCTGCGTCAGGCGGGCGAAGGCGACGCGGTGAAAGTCGATCTCAACCGTCCGATGAAAGAGATCCTCGCCCAGCTATCGCAGTACCCGGTCTCGACTCGCCTGTCGCTGACGGGCACCATTATCGTAGGTCGCGATATCGCCCACGCGAAGCTAAAAGAGCGTATTGAATCCGGCGAAGACCTGCCGCAGTATATTAAAGACCATCCCATCTATTACGCAGGTCCGGCAAAAACCCCGGCAGGTTATCCATCTGGCTCATTAGGCCCCACCACCGCAGGCCGAATGGACTCTTATGTCGATCTACTGCAATCCCACGGCGGCAGTATGATCATGCTGGCGAAAGGCAACCGTAGTCAGCAGGTCACGGATGCCTGTAAAAAACATGGCGGCTTTTATTTGGGCAGTATCGGCGGCCCGGCGGCGGTACTGGCACAGCAGAGCATTAAGCATCTGGAGTGCGTCGAGTATCCGGAACTCGGCATGGAAGCTATCTGGAAAATTGAAGTAGAAGATTTCCCGGCCTTTATCCTGGTGGATGACAAAGGCAACGATTTCTTCCAGCAGATTGTCAGCAAACAGTGCGCTAACTGCGCGAAATAACCTGGCAGGCCCGGCGTTCTCCCGGGCCGCGTTATCGGTTAATTGCCGGATGGCGCTACGCTTATCCGGCTTATCCGGCCTGCACGAGAGAACATGCTCACGCTTTTACATCGCTGGTCGCTACCACAGAAATCGCCGGGCTATCCGGCTGTTCGACGAATGGCGGCGTTTTCCGGTATTTATCCAGCAGGTGGATCTGAATCTTGCGCAGCATGTCGCCATTCAAACGGTAGTAGCGGAAGTAGAGAACCAACGTCATCATGAAAAACAGTACCGGCAGGACAATCATAATAAACTGCATCCCCTGCAGGGTTTGCGCAGACTGCGCCACGTTCGGCGTGTAGCCAATCAGCCCCAGCACCAGAGCGATAAAGAACGCCGCAAACGCCGAGCCGCCCTTCACAACCATCGTCTGTACGGAATAAGCGATACTCTCGCAGCGAATATTGAGCTTAAATTCCCCATAATCGACCGTATCCGCCACCATGATTACCTGAAGCACCCAAAAGAGCGCGGTCCCGATATTCAGGAAAATACCCGCCGCCACGATTAAAGCGGCATTATGGACATCCGCCAACGCCATCGCGAAGAGTCCTGCGCAACTCAGAACAGGCATCACGGAGGCGCCCGCCCACAATATCCGCCGCGATAACATTTTCACCAGCCGGGGGAAGACAATCAGCGTCAGCAGATTCGCCGCGCCGGCGTAAGAAAGGTAATAGGGAAAAAGATCGGCATCGCCAATCACATAGGTGAAGTAGTAGATCGCAAAGCCATTGATAATATTAGAGGCAATGTTATACGCCAGCGCCATTCCCAACAGGCAAGAGAGCTGATCGTTTTTGTATATCAATCCAACGATCGTTTTTAACGTCAGATGTGGGCGGCCCGCCGTTACACCGTTGTCGGAGGAGTACACCTCATGGACGTTGCGTAATGTCACGATAGTCGAGGCGATAAAGAACGCAATCAGTACCAGCGTAAACATCTGAAAGCCGAACCCACGATCCGCTCCGCCAACGTAGTTCACAAACGGCAGCGTTATACCGGCAGTGACGAAGCCAGCCAGACTGGCGAAGAAACGCGGGAACGGCACCAGTTGTTCGCGTTCTCGCTTATCCAGCGTAATGGTCGGCACCAGCGACCAAAATGGGATATCCATAATGGTATACGTCATGCCCCACAGGATGTAAGTTACGCAGACAAATACAACCTGCGCGGTTCCCTCAAAAAGATGGGCGCTGAACAGCAGGAAAAGCACCAGCGAATTGGTTAAGGTGCCGATCAATATCCACGGCTTAAATTTCCCCCACCGCGAACGCGTGGCGTTGACAATCCAGCCCATGATGGGATCGTTTATCGCATCCCAGATTCGCGCGACCAGAAAGAGGGTGCCGACGAGGCCGACCGAGAGTCCCACCACATCGGTGTAGTAATACATCAGGTACATATACACAATGCCGATGGCGAAATCCTTACCAAACGCACCGAACCCGTAACTCAGCTTTGTTGTCAGAGAGATGCTCATAGGGTACCGGGTCGCTGTTACCAGCGCCCGCCTTCTGTTAGTAGAGGTTAAACGCCGGATCTGCCGTCCAGCGCGGCTGGAGATTAACGGCGTAACCAGGCCGGAAGCCAGTCGCCATGCGCGGCGATCAGATCGTCAACCAACGCATAGATTTCTTCGATACCCAGCACCGCCGCGGTATGAGGGTCCATCATCGCCGCGTGATACACGCGATCGCGGTTTTCCGTGAGGATGGCTTCGGTCAACAGCGTTTGCACGTTGATGTTGGTCTGCATCATCGCCGCCAGATGAGAAGGGATCGTCCCCACCTTCGTCGGTTGAATGCCGTTGGCATCCACCAGACAAGCCACTTCCACGCAGCTTCCCTGCGGCAGGTTATCAATCAGCCCCTCATTACGCACATTGCCGTAAATCACGCTCGGCTCGCCGGTCCACAGAGCGTTCATAATGGTGCTGGCGTACTCGCGGGACGGTTTGATGTCGATACGCTCGGCGGTTTTATACTCCTCCAGCTCTTTATGCCAGTTCGCCAGTTGTTCTACGCAGCGTTTCGGATATTCATCCAGCGGCACCTTGTAGCGCGCAATCAGATCCTCGCGTCCCGGTTTAATAAACCACGGCGTGTACTCGGCAAAATGCTCTGATGATTCGGTGACGAAGTAGCCCAACTTTTTGAGCATCTCATAGCGCACAATGTTCTGGCAGCGTTCATTGCCGTGAATATTGGGCTTCGGCGCCTGTCCGGCGTCATAGGCCGCCAGCAATTCAGGATAGAGATCGACATAAGTCCCGTCAGCCGTTTTGCGCTCCAGTTCCAGGTAAAACGCCATGTGGTTAATGCCGGCGCAGCGGTAGCGCAGCGAGGCGGGATCGATATTCAGGTCACGCGCCAGTTCTTCCGCCGTTCCCTGTACCGAATGGCACAGGCCGACCTGTTTGATATGCGGATAACGGGCATACATCGCCCAGGTGTTCATCGCCATCGGGTTGACGTAATTGAGCATGGTGGCCTTCGGACAGACTTCCGTCATGTCTTCGCAAATCCGCCACAGATGCGGGATGGTCCGCAGCGCGCGCATGATGCCGCCCGGCCCCAGCGTATCGGCGATCGTCTGTTCCAGGCCATGACGCTTACAAACCTCAAAATCGGTCACGGTGCAGGGTTCATAGCCGCCAATCTGAAAGGCGACCACCACGAAATCCGCATCCTGTAGCGCCGCTTTCTGGTTGGTATGGCAGGTAATCCGGCCAGAAGCGCCCGCTGAGTCCATCAGTTTCCGTACCACAATGTGCGACTCTTCCAGCCGGGTTTCGTCAATATCCATCAGGGCGACATGCGCTGACTTTAGCGCCTCGCGGTGAAACACATCGCCGAGGATATTTTTGACGAAAATCGTAGAACCTGCGCCGATAAAGGTAATTTTGGGTGCCGTCATCATGACTCTCCAGAACAGTAGTGAACACCTTCATGGTGGCACGCGTTCCCGGTGAAAACCTCCGTCTTCCCCGATGAGCATTCCCGAAAACTCAGATCGTATGCTGGCGCGCGGAAGATCTGAGTTTTTGGGACAAAATGGCGTAAAAAGCAGAGTATTCGGCCTGATAGTCAGGCTACGCTCTACAATATCGACGGATTCTGTGTCCGGATTCCCGGTTTCCTCCCGGCTAAAGGGGCATAATTCTGATAATTCAGGAAATGGAGTGACGATGAGTACGCAAGCAATATCCCTCCTCCCGCCCGACCCGCACATGTGCAACGGCGATGAAAAGCAAACCCGTAGCCCGCTGTCGCTCTATTCCGAATATCAACGACTGGACGTTGAACTGAGGCCGCCGCACAGAATGGCCAGCAGTCACTGGCATGGGCAAGTAGAAGTGAATGTTCCGTTTGACGGCGATGTGGAGTATTTAATCAACAATGAAGTCGTGCAGATAAAGCAGGGACATATCACCCTGTTTTGGGCCTGTACGCCACACCAGCTTACCCGCCCCGGCAACTGCCGCCAGATGGCGATTTTCAGTTTGCCGATGCACCTGTTTCTCTCCTGGCCGCTGGATCGCGATCTTATCAACCACGTCACGCACGGGATGGTGGTTAAATCACTGGCGACCCAGCAGCTTAGCACCTTTGAAGTGTTGCGCTGGCAGCAGGAAACAAGCAGCCCGAATGAGCAAATTCGCCAGTTGGCGATCGATGAAATCGGCCTGATGCTTAAACGCTTTAGCCTTTCCGGCTGGCAGCCCATTTTGCTCAATAAAACATCACGCACCCACAAGAATAGCGTCTCACGCCATGCGCAGTTTTACGTAAGCCAGATGCTGGGATTTATTGCCGATAACTACGATCAGGCGCTCACTATTAACGACGTCGCGGAGCATGTCAAACTCAATGCTAACTACGCGATGGGGATATTCCAGCGGGTTATGCAATTGACGATGAAGCAGTACATCACGGCGATGCGCATCAATCACGTACGTGCCTTATTGAGCGATACTGACAAAACGATCCTCGATGTCGCTCTGACTGCCGGGTTCCGATCCAGCAGCCGTTTTTACAGTACTTTTAGCAAATTTGTCGGTATGTCGCCGCAACAATACCGCAAGCTAAGCCAGCAACGACGCCAGACGATGCCCGGCTAAAGCCGGATACCACTATCAGCCAAAAAAATAATTCACCTGTCGATAAACGGCGGGTGAAATCGCTCGCTATCAATAATTAACCCATTGTTTATTAAACAATAATACTAATAACTGACCATTATTTCATCACTTTACACCCCCTATTTGACGGGGTAATACTTGCCCACGTCACATTCATACGGCGGGTCGGCAAGGCGTAAATTGCACGGCCTCCACAACCGGGTAAAAGATGATGAAAGTATTAATTGTTGAAAGTGAGTTTCTGCATCAGGACACCTGGGTTGGCAACGCGGTTGAGCGTCTGGCAGATGCCTTGAGCCAACAAAATGTTACCGTCATTAAATCGACATCCTTCGATGACGGCTATGCCATCTTGTCCGCGAACGAAGCCATTGACTGTCTGATGTTTAGCTACCAAATGGAACAACCGGATGAGCACCTGAGCGTCAGGCAATTGATCGGTAAGCTTCACGAGCGTCAGCAAAACGTGCCCGTTTTCCTGTTAGGCGACAGGGAAAAAGCGACGGCATCGCTGGACCGCGACCTGCTGGAGCTTGTCGATGAATTCGCCTGGATTCTGGAAGACACCGCTGACTTTATCGCCGGACGCGCCGTTGCCGCCATGACCCGGTATCGTCAGCAACTGTTACCGCCGCTGTTTAACGCGTTGATGAAATACAGCGACATTCATGAATATTCATGGGCAGCGCCGGGACACCAGGGCGGCGTCGGTTTCACTAAAACGCCTGCCGGTCGCTTTTATCACGATTATTATGGCGAAAACCTGTTCCGCAGCGATATGGGGATTGAGCGTACCACGCTCGGTTCACTCCTCGACCATACCGGCGCGTTTGGCGAAAGCGAGAAAAACGCCGCCCGCGTATTCGGTGCTGACCGCTCCTGGTCCGTGGTTGTCGGGACCTCCGGTTCTAACCGTACTATTATGCAGGCCTGTATGACGGATAATGATGTCGTTGTACTGGATCGTAACTGCCATAAATCCATCGAGCAGGGGCTGATCCTCACTGGGGCCAAACCGGTATATATGGTGCCAAGCCGTAACCGTTACGGCATTATCGGGCCAATCTACCCGCAGGAAATGCAGCCTGAAACCTTGCAGAAAAAAATCAGCGCCAGCCCGCTGACCAAAACCAAAGCCGGACAGAAACCGTCTTACAGCGTAGTGACCAACTGTACCTATGACGGCGTATGCTATAACGCCAAAGAGGCGCAGGATCTGCTGGCAAAAACCAGCGATCGCATTCACTTCGACGAAGCATGGTACGGCTATGCGCGCTTCAACCCGATTTATTTCGATCACTACGCGATGCGCGGCGAGCCAGGCGACCATAACGGTCCGACCGTGTTTGCCACCCACTCCACGCACAAACTACTGAATGCGCTTTCACAAGCTTCCTACATTCACGTCCGTGAAGGCCGTGGCGCGGTGAATTTCTCCCGCTTCAACCAGGCATATATGATGCATGCCACCACCTCTCCGTTATATGCCATCTGCGCATCCAACGATGTGGCGGTATCGATGATGGACGGTAACAGCGGTCTGTCCCTGACTCAAGAGGTGATTGACGAAGCGGTTGATTTCCGTCAGGCGATGGCGCGTCTTTATAAAGAGTTTACCGATGAAGGCGACTGGTTCTTTAAACCGTGGAATAAAGACGTCGTCACCGATCCACAAACCGGTAAAACATATGACTTCGCCGACGCGCCGGCAAAACTGCTAGCCACTGACCAGAACTGCTGGGTCATGCGCCCCGGGGAAACCTGGCACGGCTTTAAAGACCTGCCGGATAACTGGAGTATGCTGGACCCGATTAAAGTCAGTATCCTGGCGCCGGGTATGGGCGACGATGGCGAACTGGAAGCATCCGGCGTACCTGCTGCGCTGGTCACAGCATGGCTTGGCCGCCACGGTATCGTGCCGACCCGCACCACCGACTTTCAGATTATGTTCCTGTTCTCCATGGGGGTAACTCGCGGGAAATGGGGAACGCTGATCAACACGCTGTGCTCCTTCAAACATCATTACGACGCGAATACGCCGCTGGCGCAGGTGATGCCGGAACTGGTGCAGGATTATCCTGACACTTACGCGAACATGGGTATTCATGACCTGGGCGATAAAATGTTTGCCTGGCTACGTGAAAATAACCCGGGCGCCCGTCTCAACGCCGCTTATTCCACCCTGCCGGTTGCGGAGATTACCCCGCGCGACGCCTACAACGCGATCGTGAACGACAATATTGAAATGGTGGCGATTGAAAATCTACCGGGTCGCATTGCGGCGAACTCCGTTATTCCTTACCCGCCAGGCATCCCGATGCTGCTCTCCGGTGAAAACTTTGGCGATGAAAACAGTCCGCAGGTGGGTTACTTACGCTCACTGCAATCCTGGGATCATCACTTCCCTGGCTTTGAGCATGAAACCGAAGGCACGGAAATTATTGATGGCGTATATCACGTTATGTGCGTGAAAGCCTAATCACAAAGAGTCTTTTTTTTGAGGATGGCATGTATTCCCTGAGTATTGCTGCAAAACAATAATACTGTCATACCTTTTTGCGCGGGCCCCATCCCGCGCTTTTTTTATACAAAAATGACAAGTTTCCACTCGCGTACAACTTTTTGTACACCCTAATTCATCGTACAAATATTGTAATATTATTCAGGAAAGTTATTTTAGTGCAGTTTCAATTCATCACACAATTGACTCAGTCCCCGTTATCTCTCCCGTTTGGCGAGATCCGGTCTTTTATGTTCATATTCCAGGAGTTCGGGTATGAGGATTTGCAGCAACGAGCCTTGCATAGTGTTATTAACCGAAAAAGATACATGGTTACGAGTAAATGGTAAGGAGCCAATCAGTTTAAAAGCGAATTATATGGCCATTCTGGCTTGTGAAAATAACGTTATTGACATTTCATCATTAAATAGCGTGCTAGTAATACAAGTGAGTCGCAATAATATTAAAGACTATTTACAATTCCTGAATAAAGATCTCTCACACCTTCCCGTCTGGCAACGCAACGCCGATCCCTTATTGACCGCCAACTGTCTGACGCCGGATATCTTCAGGGTCGCCGCCCGCTACAGCGCGATGGAAGCACCGGATGAAATTGTTAGTGAACGTACCCGTGCGCTCCTTTTCACCGTTTTATCCCGCTTTCTTGACCACAAAAAATTTATTTCTTTGTTAATGCACATGCTGCGCAGCCGCATCAGTGACAGCGTTTACCACATCATTCAGAGCGATATTCATAAAGACTGGAATCTGAGCGCCGTTGCCAGTTGCCTGTGCCTGAGTCCAAGCTTGTTAAAGAAAAAGCTCAAAAACGAGAATACCAGTTATAGCCAAATAATCACGACCTGCCGAATGCGTTATGCCGTAAACCAATTATTAATGGACGGAAAGAATATCTCTCAAGTCTCACAGCTGTGTGGGTATAACAGCACATCGTACTTTATTTCCGTGTTTAAAGAGTTTTATGGTATGACCCCCCTGCATTATGTTAGCCAACATCGGGAACGATCGGCTGCCTAATTTTTCTACACTCAACGATAAGACACGATAATAACAGCATTGGCGATAACCCGTCTCCGACATAATTCAGCGGCATTCTGAGGGGGTATGATACGACGTAATTTATCGTAACGAAGTCACCTTTTCAGGAGTCCAAATTATGTCTTCGGATGCTGATGCTCACAAAGTGGGCCTAATCCCCGTCACCTTAATGGTATCGGGGAATATTATGGGTTCAGGGGTATTCTTACTCCCTGCCAACCTGGCGGCCACTGGCGGGATTGCAATCTACGGATGGCTGGTCACTATCATCGGCGCCCTGGCGCTGTCGATGGTTTATGCCAAAATGTCGTCCTTAGATCCCAGTCCCGGCGGTTCTTATGCCTACGCACGCCGCTGCTTCGGGCCGTTTTTGGGCTATCAAACGAACGTGCTGTACTGGCTGGCATGCTGGATCGGTAATATCGCGATGGTCGTTATCGGCGTCGGCTATCTGAGCTATTTCTTCCCGATTCTGAAAGATCCGCTGGTATTAACGCTTACCTGCGTCGCGGTGCTGTGGATTTTTGTTCTGCTGAACATCGTCGGGCCGAAAATGATTACCCGCGTACAGGCTGTCGCCACCGTACTGGCGCTGGTGCCTATCGTAGGGATTGCGGTCTTCGGCTGGTTCTGGTTTAAAGGCGAAACCTATATGGCGGCCTGGAACGTGAGCGGCATGAATACCTTCGGCGCAATTCAAAGCACGTTGAACGTTACGCTGTGGTCATTCATCGGGGTAGAAAGCGCCTCCGTTGCGGCCGGTGTGGTCAAAAACCCGAAACGCAATGTGCCTATCGCCACCATCGGCGGGGTACTGATCGCCGCCGTCTGCTATGTACTCTCCACAACGGCGATTATGGGGATGATCCCCAACGCGGCGCTGCGTGTGTCGGCATCGCCTTTCGGTGACGCGGCGCGTATGGCGCTGGGCGATACCGCAGGGGCTATTGTTTCCTTCTGTGCGGCAGCAGGTTGCCTGGGCTCTCTCGGCGGCTGGACGCTGCTTGCCGGTCAAACCGCAAAAGCGGCGGCGGACGATGGTCTCTTCCCGCCGATCTTCGCGCGGGTTAATAAAGCCGGTACGCCAGTGGCTGGGTTGCTTATCGTCGGCGTGCTGATGACTATCTTCCAGTTCAGCAGTATGTCGCCGAACGCCGCGAAAGAGTTTGGTCTGGTCTCCTCCGTGTCGGTTATCTTCACCCTGGTGCCTTATCTTTACACCTGTGCCGCGCTGTTGCTGTTGGGCCACGGTCACTTTGGTAAAGCGCGCCCGTTGTATCTGCTGATCACCTTCGTCGCGTTTGTGTATTGCATCTGGGCGGTCATCGGTTCCGGCGCCAAAGAAGTGATGTGGTCGTTCGTCACGTTGATGGTGATCACCGCGCTGTATGCGTTGAACTACAACCGCATTCACAAAAACCCGTATTCGCTGGATGCGCCGGTTAAACAGGATTGACCACGTGTAGTTAATGTTATCGCAACAGGCCGGATAGCGCAGGTTATCCGGCCGCCACCAACATTAAGTTCTTAAGGTTCACTTAATTTTACTTTGTCACGATTAGCGTCACCGAATCGATGGACGCATCAACATGTTAAAGCGCTTTCTTAAAAGACCTGTTCTTGGGCAAATCGCCTGGCTTCTGCTTTTTTCCTTTTATATTGCCGTCTGCCTGAACATTGCGTTCTACAAGCAGGTACTACAAGACCTACCGTTAAACTCGCTACGCAATGTGCTGGTGTTTATTTCCATGCCGGTCGTCGCGTTTAGCGTGGTCAATAGTGTGCTGACGCTGGCCTCATTTATTTGGCTAAACCGACTGCTGGCCTGCGTTTTTATTCTGGTCGGCGCTGCCGCGCAGTATTTTATTTTGACTTACGGCATCATCATCGATCGCTCCATGATCGCCAATATGATGGATACCACGCCCGCGGAAACCTTTGCGCTGATGACGCCGCAAATGGTGCTGACTCTGGGATTAAGCGGCGTTCTGGCAGCCGTGATTGCCTTCTGGGTCAAAATCCGTCCGGCGACGCCGCGCTTACGTAGCGGGCTTTACCGCCTGGTCAGCGTCCTGATCTCTATTTTATTAGTTATTCTGGTCGCCGCCTTTTTCTATAAAGATTACGCCTCGCTATTTCGAAATAATAAACAGTTGATCAAAGCGTTAAGCCCATCGAACAGTATTGTCGCCAGTTGGTCATGGTATTCGCATCAACGGCTGGCGAATTTGCCGCTGGTACGCATTGGCGAGGATGCCCATCGCAATCCATTAATGCTGAAAGGCGATCGCAAAAACCTGACGATTCTCATCGTTGGCGAAACCTCGCGCGGCGATGATTTCTCTCTTGGCGGCTATCCGCGCGACACCAATCCGCGGCTGGCGAAAGACGATGTGATCTACTTCCCGCATACCACCTCTTGCGGTACGGCGACCGCGATCTCCGTTCCCTGCATGTTTTCTGATATGCCGCGCAAACATTATGACGAAGAGCTGGCGCATCACCAGGAAGGGCTGCTGGATATTATCCAGCGCGCGGGGATTAACGTACTGTGGAATGATAATGACGGCGGCTGTAAAGGCGCATGCGATCGCGTTCCGCATCAAAATGTCACCGAGCTAAACCTGCCCGGACAATGTATCGACGGCGAGTGCTACGATGAAGTGTTATTTCACGGTCTGGAAGACTATATCGACCATTTGAAAGGCGATGGCGTTATTGTACTGCATACCATCGGCAGCCACGGCCCAACCTATTACAACCGTTATCCACCGCAGTTTAAAAAATTTACCCCAACCTGTGACACTAACGAAATTCAGAACTGTTCCCAACAGCAGTTGATCAACACCTATGATAATACCGTGCTGTACGTGGACTATATTGTAGATAAAGCTATTAACCTGCTGAAATCTCATCAGGATAAATTCACCACCAGCCTGGTCTATCTTTCCGATCACGGCGAATCATTGGGTGAAAATGGCGTTTATTTACACGGTTTGCCGTATTCCATTGCGCCGGATACGCAAAAACATGTCCCGATGCTCATTTGGCTTTCTAAAGATTATCAACAGCGTTATCAGGTGGATCAGGCCTGCCTGCAAAAACGGGCGAGCACGCTGGATTATTCACAGGACAATCTTTTCTCAACCATGCTGGGATTAACCGGCGTACAAACGACGTATTACCAGGCCGCAGATGATATTCTGCAACCGTGCAGGAGACTAAGCGAATGAAGATACTGATTGTTGAAGACGACACGCTATTATTACAGGGGTTAATACTCGCCGCGCAAACCGAAGGCTATGCGTGTGATGGCGTTTCGACAGCGCGTGCCGCCGAGCATAGTCTGGAGTCTGGTCATTACAGTCTGATGGTGCTGGATTTAGGGCTTCCCGATGAGGATGGCCTGCATTTCCTGACGCGAATCCGACAGAAAAAATATACCCTGCCGGTACTCATTCTGACCGCCCGCGATACGCTCAACGACCGCATTAGCGGGCTGGATGTCGGCGCAGATGATTATCTGGTTAAACCCTTCGCCCTGGAGGAGTTGCACGCCCGCATCCGCGCGCTGCTGCGCCGCCATAATAATCAGGGTGAAAGTGAACTGACGGTTGGCAATCTGACGCTCAATATAGGCCGCCATCAGGCATGGAGGGATGGACAGGAACTGACCCTGACGCCTAAGGAGTACGCGCTGCTCTCACGATTGATGCTCAAGGCAGGCAGCCCGGTGCACCGGGAAATTCTTTATAACGATATCTACAACTGGGATAACGAACCCTCGACCAACACTCTGGAAGTGCATATACATAATTTGCGCGACAAAGTCGGCAAGTCGCGCATTCGCACGGTTCGCGGGTTTGGCTACATGCTGGTTGCCACTGAGGAAAGCTAAGTGAGCCTGATGCGTTTTCAGCGAAGAGCGATGACCCTTCGCCAGCGTTTAACTCTGACAATTGGTCTTATTCTGCTGGTGTTCCAGCTAATCAGTACCTTCTGGTTATGGCATGAAAGCACTGAGCAAATCCAACTGTTCGAGCAGGCGCTGCGGGATAATCGCAACAACGATCGCCATATCATGCACGAAATTCGCGAGGCAGTCGCCAGCCTGATCGTCCCCAGCATATTTATGGTTAGCCTGACGCTGCTGGTTTGCTACCAGGCGGTACGGCGTATTACCCGCCCACTCGCCGAACTGCAAAAAGAGCTGGAAGCGCGGACGGCGGATAATCTGACGCCGATCGCCATTCACAGCTCCACGCTTGAGATTGAGTCCGTCGTCTCGGCGATCAATCAACTGGTTACGCGTTTGACCACCACGCTCGACAATGAACGCCTTTTTACCGCCGATGTGGCCCATGAGCTACGCACGCCGCTGTCGGGGGTGCGTTTGCATCTGGAATTATTGTCAAAAACCCACAATGTTGATGTCGCGCCGCTTATCGCCCGTCTTGACCAGATGATGGATAGCGTCTCCCAGCTTCTGCAACTGGCGCGCGTGGGCCAGTCATTCTCTTCCGGGAATTATCAGGAAGTAAAACTGCTGGAAGATGTGATCCTCCCCTCCTACGATGAGCTGAACACCATGCTGGAAACGCGCCAGCAAACTCTGTTGCTGCCGGAAAGCGCGGCGGACGTGGTGGTGCGCGGTGACGCGACGTTACTGCGTATGCTGCTGCGAAATCTGGTGGAAAACGCGCATCGCTATAGCCCTGAAGGAACCCATATCACTATCCACATTAGCGCCGACCCCGACGCTATTATGGCGGTCGAAGACGAGGGGCCGGGTATTGATGAAAGCAAATGCGGGAAGCTAAGCGAAGCGTTCGTGCGGATGGACAGCCGTTATGGCGGAATTGGCCTGGGGCTGAGTATCGTCAGCCGCATCACCCAGCTACATCAGGGACAGTTTTTCCTGCAAAACCGTACGGAAAGAACAGGCACCCGTGCCTGGGTGCTGTTGAAAAAGGCATAACAGGCGTTTAATACGTCGTGACCCACACATAGATAAAACTGCTGACAATCAGCACACTACACAGGGTCGTCAAACTTTTATAAATATAGCTTTTCATGACGCTCTCCTCCAAAGGTATGGAGGAGAGTATGCCCGCGAGAGATTAAGCGAACCTTAAGCGCGAAATTTATTCATCGATACGCGGATGTTGCTGTACCAGACGCGAACGTTTGACCTGCAGCTCCGCAATTTCCTGATCGATGTCGTCGATTTTCTGCTCAATATTATCGTAATGCTCACCCAGAATTTCCTTCGCTTCCTGAATGTCCGACGCCGCTGGCGTTGCGCCTTTTAGCGGACGATTGGCCGTCTCTTTCATGGAAATACCGGTAACCAAGCCTATCACCGCGATGACCATCAAATAATACGCCGGCATCATCAGATCCTGCGAGCTTTCCACCAGCCAGGCCGCCAGCGTTGGCGTCAGACCGGCAATCAATACAGAGATATTAAAAGCCGCCGCCAGCGCGCTGTAACGAATATGCGTCGGAAACATCGCCGGCAATGTCGAGGCCATCACCCCGGTAAAGCAGTTCAGAATCACCGCCAGCATCAACAAACCGGCAAAAATCAGGCCAATAACGTTACTGTTAATCAGGATAAAGGCCGGGATCGCCAGCGCGAACAGCGCAATGCTGCCCATAATCACAAACGGACGTCGACCGAAACGGTCGCTCAGCAGCCCCATCACCGGCTGCACAAACAGCATCCCGATCATAATGGCGATGATAATCAACACGCCGTGATCTTCAGAATAGTGCAGGTTATGCGACAGGTAGCTCGGCATGTAGGTGAGCAGCATGTAGTAGGTCACGTTGGTGGCAATCACCAGACCGATACATGACAACAGGCTACGCCAGTGTTTGGTGGCAATCTCTTTAAAGGAGACTTTCGGCCCATCCTGCAACCCTTCGCGGTCGCCCTGCTCCAGTTTATCCACGTGCTGCTGAAACGCTGGCGTCTCCTCCAGCGCATGGCGTAAGTAGAGACCAATAATCCCCAATGGCAGGGCGATAAAGAACGGAATACGCCAGCCCCACTCCAGGAAATTCTCCTCGCCGACAATCGTCGAGATCAAGACCACCACGCCCGCGCCCAGCACGAACCCGGCGATGGAACCAAAATCCAGCCAGCTTCCCATAAATCCGCGTTTACGATCCGGCGAATATTCCGCGACAAAGATCGACGCGCCGGTATATTCCCCGCCAACCGAGAAGCCCTGCGCCATTTTACACAGCAACAACAGTATTGGCGCCCAGATACCGATCGTCGCGTAAGAGGGGATTAACCCGATACAGAAGGTACTGATCGACATAATCACAATCGTGATCGCCAGGATCTTCTGGCGCCCGTATTTATCGCCGAGCATACCAAAGAATAACCCGCCGAGCGGACGAATCAGGAAGGGAACGGAAAACGTGGCCAGCGCGGCAATCATCTGGACGCTGGGCTCGGCGCCGGGGAAAAAGACTTTACCCAACGCGTAGGCAACAAATCCATAAACACCAAAATCAAACCACTCCATCGCGTTGCCCAGCGAGGCGGCGGTAATTGCTTTGCGAAGTTTACCATCATCAATGATGGTCACATCGCCCAGTGTAATCGGTTTTATTTTTTTCCTTTTCAGCATAGCTGTCCTCATAGGCTAAGCCCTGTAGCGCTATATACGGCGGGCACTGGCATACCGCGCCAGCGTCGCCGTCGAGCGGAGGGAGGGGCGCGAACGCTATCCCTCATACAAGCGTAGCAGGTTTACTTACACTGTCCGGTTACGGACTGTACAACCGAACCTGTTGACGCCTGAATGGGCAGTTAATGACCTTTTTACCCTAACAGGGTTTAAATATGTGATCAACTTCACACATATATGTCAATTCGGTCAAAAGGTGTAAATAAGGACGCCCTAATGCGCTGTGGTGACAGTAAAAAAGCGGTTATTCGAGTGTAAACCATTGCTGACTGGCGTGGCGCAGACCGTTTTATAAAAGCGGCAATAGTCCCGACAACGCTAAGGATTTTGTGTATAATTGCGGCCTTTTTCGGCGATCTGCCATTTTTGGGCGCGTTTGCCCCCGCTGACTTTTTGAGGATACCAACATGTCATTACCCCACTGCCCGCAATGTAACTCCGAATATACCTACGAAGATAACGGCATGTTCATCTGCCCGGAATGCGCTCACGAATGGAACGATGCGGAACCCGCTCAGGAGAGCGATGAGCTGATTGTCAAAGACGCCAACGGCAACCTGCTGGCGGACGGCGATAGCGTCACCATCGTGAAAGATCTGAAAGTAAAAGGCAGCTCTTCCATGCTGAAAATCGGCACCAAAGTGAAGAACATTCGTCTGGTTGAAGGCGACCATAACATCGACTGCAAAATCGATGGTTTTGGCCCGATGAAACTGAAATCCGAGTTCGTGAAAAAGAACTGATTTACTGTATCATTGCCCGGTAGCGCCTTGCTTACCGGGCCTGAGCGGCCCTGCCACCGACAATATTGTGCCAATTTCGAACTACACTTAACGAGCATCTCTTACCTGAGGTAACCATCATGCCGTTAAGTCCCTATCTCTCTTTTGCCGGCAACTGTGCCGACGCCATCGCGTATTATCAACAAACGTTAGGCGCAGAACTGCTTTATAAACTCAGCTTCGGTGAAATGCCCCCCTCGGCGGCGGATAACGAAGAGGGCTGCCCGTCAGGAATGCGCTTTCCCGATACTGCTATCGCCCACGCCAACATGCGCATTGCCGGCAGCGATATCATGATGAGTGATGCCAGCCCGTCGGGAACGGCGCATTATTCCGGCTTTACGCTGGTGCTTGATACCCAGGATGTAGCAGAAGGGAAGCGCTGGTTTGATAACCTTGCCGCACAAGGGCAAATCGAAATGGACTGGCAGGAGACTTTCTGGGCGCAGGGTTTCGGCAAGGTCAGCGATCGTTTCGGTGTGCCGTGGATGATTAACGTGGTTAAACATCAGCCTGCCACCTAACTCCCCGGGAGGCTCGCCCTCCCCCTTGCCATCAGAGTGATCTTTGGCTGCACGTTATCCGCCGTTTAACTGTCATAGAATAAATAATGACGGTAGTTTGCTACAGTCTGGCGAAAGATGGTTGATCCTGATGAGGCGTCGGGAGGACATTATGCCAGTCTGTGAATTACGCCACGCGACAACAGAGGATACCGATTCTGTTTACGCGCTTATCTGTGAGTTACTTAAAAATGAGCTTGATTATCAGGCTTTCAGGGATGGGTTTGCCGCTAATTTACTGGACCCCAACGTTCATTATCGTTTAGCGCTGCGCAACGGAGAGGTAGTCGGCATGATCAGCCTGCATATGCAGTTTCATCTCCATCATGCCAACTGGATTGGCGAAATTCAGGAGCTGGTGGTATTACCGCCGATGCGGGGACAAAAAATTGGCAGTCAGCTTCTGGCCTGGGCAGAAGAAGAAGCACGTCAGGCGGGCGCCGAGCTAACGGAGCTTTCCACAAATATTAAACGCCGCGATGCACACCGTTTTTATCTTCGCGAAGGTTACAAGCAAAGTCATTTTCGGTTTACGAAAGCATTGTGATCGGGCAGCCGTCATCAGGAGATAAGGCATAACGTAATCAGCCGTCACCGGGTGAAGTAGCGGAGTCATCTCAATTCTACTGTCGGCAAGCCTGGATAAAGGTTAAACGGGCTGACTCGCTTCTTTAGCAAAAATGGCCCTTTTAAGTTGTAGAAATGTAAATTTATTGTCAACGAACTACACTTTTCTCTTTGGCATCACCGGGAGGGTTGCCTGAAAATCCCGGGATGAGGTTTTCTTAGAAGGACAGTGACGTTATGTTCGCAGCAATCATTATCGGTATTTTTATTATCAGCGTCATTTATGCGCATTCACGCGGGGTGGAAAAACAAAAACTTTCCCGTCAGCTCTTTGACCACTCGACGTTTATGGCGCCGATCAATATGTTCATGACTCGCTTCTCAACGTTACCGGCAAAGCAGCCGTACTTTGATACCACGGCATTTCCAGAGCTGCAGAAGCTGACGGAAAACTGGCAGGTGATTCGTGAAGAGGCGCTACGGCTTCAGCATCACATAAAAGCCGCGCAGGCCAATAACGACGCCGGATTCAACACCTTTTTCAAGCGCGGCTGGAAACGGTTTTACCTTAAATGGTATTCCGATGCCCACCCGTCGGCGGAAACGTTATGCCCGATAACGACAAAGCTGGTCAACAGCATCCCCTCTATTAAAGCGGCGATGTTCGCCGAGTTGCCTCCCGGAGCCTATCTGGGAAAACATCGCGACCCCTATGCCGGTTCAGTACGTTACCATCTTGGATTAAGCACACCGAATGACGACCGCTGTTTTATTGAAGTTGATCGACAGCGCCATAGCTGGCGCGACGGCGAAGCCGTCATCTTCGACGAAACCTACGTTCATTGGGCGGAAAATAAAACTGAGCAGACGCGTATTATCCTCTTTTGCGATATTGAGCGTCCAATGAAATGGCGCTGGGCGCAGAGCGTAAACCACTGGGTCGGCGCATCGTTGATGTCCGCCGCCAGTTCGCCAAACGACGAGAACGATCGCACCGGTGCGATTAATCGCATCTTTAAATACGTTCACGCAGCACGCGATGCCGGGCAACGGCTGAAAAAGAAAAACCGCACTCTCTATTACGCGCTGAAATATCTCGTTATTGCCGCTATTTTTGCCGCGATAATCCTTTTCAGCCTCCTCTGAAGCCGGGCCGCGGTATGGAACTGCCTGCCGCGGCCTGTTCTATCCTGGCGTTAGTCTCAAGCGTTCCCTGGCCTTGAGTCTATCCATCCGGGTAATTTCCACTTCAGGCAGATCAGATTGCCGGATGGCGGATCCGCCTTATCTGGCCTGCGCTCCGCGTTTCTCCCCATAATAAATGTCATGCGGTATTTTCTTTCGACACGTCAAAACTGACGATAGCCTGTTTTTCGTCAGGGTTTTGAGCAAAATTCGCCCGTAATATCAGGGAAAGCCCATACTAAAAAAGTGGCATAAAACATGCATACTGAGGGCGACAGCGCGTATGCGCGATTTGATTAACTGGAGCGAAACCGATGAAAAAAGTCGTCACGGTTTGCCCGTATTGCGCATCAGGTTGCAAAATCAATCTGGTGGTCGATAACGGCAAAATCGTCCGGGCTGAGGCGGCGCAGGGGAAAACCAACCAGGGTACCCTGTGTCTGAAGGGCTACTACGGCTGGGATTTTATTAATGATACCCAGATCCTGACCCCGCGCCTGAAAACCCCAATGATCCGTCGCCAGCGTGGCGGCAAACTGGAATCTGTTTCCTGGGATGAAGCGCTCAATTACGTCGCTGAACGTTTGAGCGCCATCAAAGCGAAGTACGGTCCGGATGCAATCCAGACAACCGGCTCCTCTCGCGGTACCGGAAATGAAACCAACTATGTAATGCAAAAATTCGCACGCGCCGTTATTGGTACCAATAACGTTGACTGCTGCGCTCGCGTCTGACACGGCCCATCGGTTGCAGGTCTGCACCAATCGGTCGGTAACGGCGCAATGAGTAATGCGATCAACGAAATTGATAACACTGATTTAGTGTTCGTCTTCGGGTATAACCCGGCGGATTCCCACCCTATCGTGGCGAATCATGTGATTAACGCTAAACGCAACGGGGCGAAAATTATCGTCTGCGATCCGCGCAAAATTGAAACCGCGCGCATCGCTGACATGCATATCGCGTTGAAAAACGGCTCGAATATCGCGCTGCTCAACGCCATGGGGCATGTCATTATTGAAGAAAACCTGTACGACAAAGCGTTTGTCGCCAGCCGTACCGAAGGTTTTGAAGAGTACAGTAAGATTGTCGAAGGCTATACGCCGGAGTCCGTCGAAGAGATCACTGGCGTGAGCGCACAGGAAATTCGTCAGGCGGCGCGGATGTATGCCAGCGCGAAAAGCGCAGCGATCTTGTGGGGTATGGGCGTCACTCAGTTCTATCAGGGTGTGGAAACCGTGCGTTCACTGACCAGCCTCGCGATGCTGACCGGCAACCTCGGCAAGCCAAGCGCGGGCGTTAACCCGGTTCGCGGCCAGAACAACGTTCAGGGCGCGTGCGATATGGGCGCGCTGCCGGATACTTATCCGGGCTACCAGTACGTTAAGTTCCCGGAAAACCGCGAGAAGTTCGCTAAAGCCTGGGGCGTAGAAAGTCTGCCTGCGCATACCGGCTATCGCATCAGCGAGCTGCCGCACCGTGCGGCGCATGGCGAAGTGCGCGCGGCGTACATTATGGGTGAAGATCCGCTGCAAACCGATGCGGAACTCTCTGCAGTACGTAAAGCGTTTGAGGATCTGGAACTGGTCATCGTGCAGGATATCTTCATGACCAAAACCGCGTCGGCGGCGGATGTGATTTTACCCTCCACCTCCTGGGGCGAGCATGAAGGCGTCTTCTCTGCGGCTGACCGTGGCTTCCAGCGCTTCTTTAAAGCCGTTGAACCGAAGTGGGACCTGAAAACCGACTGGCAGATTATCAGTGAAATCGCCACCCGGATGGGCTATCCGATGCACTACAACAACACCCAGGAGATCTGGGATGAGTTGCGTCATCTGTGCCCGGATTTCTACGGCGCCACTTACGAGAAAATGGGCGAGCTGGGCTATATCCAGTGGCCGTGCCGCGACACGTCGGATGCCGATCAGGGAACCTCGTACCTCTTTAAAGAGAAGTTCGATACCCCCAACGGTCTGGCGCAGTTCTTCACCTGCGACTGGGTAGCGCCTATCGATAAACTCACCGAAGAGTACCCGATGGTACTGTCGACGGTGCGCGAAGTCGGCCACTACTCCTGCCGCTCAATGACCGGTAACTGTGCGGCGCTGGCCGCGCTGGCCGATGAACCGGGCTATGCGCAAATCAATACCGCCGACGCCGCGCGTCTGGGCATTGAAGATGAAGCGCTGGTGTGGGTTCATTCGCGCAAAGGCAAAATCATCACCCGCGCGCAGGTCAGCGATCGCCCAAACAAAGGGGCGATTTACATGACCTACCAGTGGTGGATTGGCGCCTGTAACGAGCTGGTGACTGAAAACCTCAGCCCGATTACCAAAACGCCGGAGTACAAATACTGCGCCGTACGCGTTGAGCCGATCGCCGATCAGCGAGCCGCCGAGCAGTATGTGATTGATGAGTACAACAAGCTGAAAACCCGCCTGCGCGAAAGCGCAATGGGTTGATCTGCCGGATGGCGGCATCAGAATGCTTTATTCGGCCTGCGTCTACTGTAGGCCTGATTAGATGCATTAGCATCGCCATCAGGCATTTTCCCTATAACAGCCTCCGCCCGGAGGCTGTTTTTTTATCCATACGATCTCTTTATACTGTCTTTTCCGTACCCTAAATAAAACTCAAAATGAAACTACTTCTTGCATTGATGTTGTTTATGACATTCTTTGCCCATGCCGCAGATCCTGAGCCGGGTAGCCAGTATTTGCAGGCAGCAGAGGCAGGTGACAGACGCGCACAATATTTTCTGGCCGACAGTTGGTTGAGCTATGGCGATTTGAACAAAGCTGAATACTGGGCGCAAAAAGCCGCCGACAGTGGCGACGCCGACGCCTGCGCGCTACTGGCGCAAATCAAAATCACTAATCCGGTAAGCCTGGATTATCCCGACGCGAAAAAGCTGGCTGAAAAGGCGGCTAACGCGGGCAGTAAAGCGGGAGAAATTACGCTGGCGCGGATCCTGGTCAACACCCAGGCCGGGCGCCCGGACTACCCAAAAGCCATCTCGCTGCTGCAAAAGGCCTCTGAAGATCTGGATAACGACTCCGCGGTGGATGCGCAAATGTTGCTTGGCCTGATTTACGCCAACGGCGTGGGCATTGCCGCCGATGATGAAAAAGCCGCCTGGTATTTCAAACGCAGTTCCGCCATTTCCCGTACCGGCTATTCAGAATACTGGGCGGGAATGATGTTTTTAAACGGTGAACCGGGCTTTATTGAAAAGAACAAGCAGAAGGCGTTGCACTGGTTGAATCTAAGCTGTCTGGAAGGGTTTGATACCGGTTGCGAAGAGTTCGAAACGCTAACAAATGGCTGATGTTTATTGCCGGATGAACGTAGTCGTTGTAGGCCTGATAAGCGTAGCGCCATCAGGCAACCCGGAGCAGGTTGTCGGATGGCAGCGTGAACGCCTTATCCGGCCTACATTTTCTTTCTCTGTAGGCCGGATAAGCAAAGCGCCATTCGGCAATCCGTTATTGGGCGGTTTTATCAAATTTGCCCAGCACATCGCGCTCATAGGCCAGCGCTTTTTTGCGGTCAAACTTGTGTTCCCACTTGGCGATCACCAGCACCGCCAGCGCATTCCCCACCACATTTAGCGCAGTACGCGCCATGTCGAGGATACGGTCGACACCGGCGATAAACGCCAGCCCTTCCAGCGGAATGCCCACGCTGCCCAGCGTCGCCAGTAACACCACGAAGGAAACGCCAGGCACGCCGGCAATCCCTTTCGACGTCACCATCAGCGTCAGCACCAATACAATTTCCTGCCACAGCGACAGGTCGATACCGTATAGCTGCGCGATAAAAATGGCGGCGATGCTCTGGTATAACGTGGAGCCGTCGAGGTTAAATGAGTAACCGGTCGGTACCACGAAACTGGTGATAGAGGCTGGTGCGCCGTAAGCTTCCATCTTCTCGATAATGCGCGGCAGCACGCTCTCGGAGCTGGCGGTCGAGTACGCCAGAATCAATTCATCTTTCAGAATGCGAATCAGAATCCAGATACTTAACCCGCACAGGCGCGCCACGATGCCCAGCACTACAAGCGCAAAGAAGATAATGGCAAAGTGTACCAGCAGCACCAGTTTCGCCAGCGGCCACAGCGACGCGAAACCAAAATTCGCCACCGTGACGGCGATCAGCGCAAAAACGCCCACTGGCGCATAGCGCATCACCATATGGGTGACTTTAAACATGGTCTCAGAGATGGAACGAAATACCGTCACCAGCGGTTCGCGGTGCGTTGCCGGCAGGGATGACAACCCCAGTCCAAACAGGACCGAGAAAAAGATAATTGGCAGCATATCCCCTTTGGCCATCGATGCGATGATATTGGTCGGCACCAGCGACAGTATCGTCCCCATCAGCCCATGCGCATGACTTTGTACTTCCGCCGTGGTGTTCTGGTATTTCGAAATATCGACGGTCGCCAGTTGCGACATATCAATGCCTGAGCCTGGCTGAAAGACATTCGCCAGCGTAATGCCGAGGATAATCGCCACCGTAGTGATCAGTTCAAAATAGAGAATGGTTTTGGCGCCGATACGGCCTAGCTGTTTCGCATCGCCAACGCCGGCGATGCCGACAATCAGAGTCGAGATCACGATCGGCACGACGATCATTTTAATCAGGTGGATAAAGATATCGCCAGCAGGCGACAGCAGGTTGGCAATCAGCCATTCACGACTGTCACTGTGATAATGCAGATAGCTGCCCAACAGAATGCCCAGCACCATAGCCAGCAAAATTTGCCAGGCCAGGCTGACTTTCAAATTTTTCATAACAACAGACTTCCTCGATGAAGCGTTGCTCTCCGCCGAAAGCATGAGAGCAATACATACTGAAAGGGTATGATTTGTGTTGCGTTGGTTTGTAGAGTTTTTTAACGCGCATAATCAGTATCATTTGCATAGCGTCTTGCGCAACCCTTTCATAACAGGGCTTTTGGCTGTTTTTATGCATAATAACGCGAGTTTATGGCGTTAATGATGAATAACTATTTGTTATGGAAAGTTTTTTACTTCGTCAAAAACGAATAATACACTGAGGTAATTAATTTTTACCTGTGGCTCATTCGCCGTTTTTTTAAACAGCACACATGACAAAAGTCACAAAAAAGAAAAAATTATTTCTGCCGATTTTGTAACAATTTAGCCAAATTAATGGCCTCTACCAGCTGCGCGCGGTTCACTCGCGGCGAGTTGGCATCCAGTAAGGTTTGCCACAGCGACACGGCTTGCGCATAATCCGCCTGCATAAACGCATCCGCCGCCAGCAGCATCTGCGCGGTCACTTCTGTCGCATCCAGCGCTAACGCTTTATTAATCATTTCACGCGTCGCAGGCGTCATATGTTGCCCGGCCTGGTAATACAGCACCGTTGCCAGCGCGGCGAAAAGCTGCGCGTTATCGCCTCGCAGACGCAACGCCTGACGATATGCCAGCAGCGCATTGTCATACGCATTGCGATAGAGATAATACTCGCCCAGCCGCGCCCATTGCTCGCTATCCTGCGGATTGGCGCGGATTTTTTCTTGCAGCCTGGAAAGCTGCGCCTCTGGCGTTTGCGGGTTCGTAAAGTCACGTAGCGGATCGGCCAGACGCTGTTGCTCGCTACGCACAGCCTGCCATTTCGGCGTCAACAGATAGCCGCCGACACAGGCAGCCACCATCAACACCGCCGCAGCCGCCAGACGCTTTACGGGCATGGGACGTAACGGCGCAGTGGAGTGTTCAGACTGGCTCATTGTTCTCCCTCTTCTGCGTGCTGACGCTTTCTCACCCGCCAGGCCACCACGCCCACCAGCAATAACAGCAGGTACGGCAGCGCCCACAACAGCAGCGTTTGCTCATTCAACGGCGGGTTGTAGCGTACGAAATCACCATAACGGTCGGTCATCCAGGCGGTGATTTCCGCTTCGCTTTTACCTTCGGCCACCATGCTGTAAACCTGATGGCGCATACTGACCGCCACGGGCGCATTGGATTCCAGCAAATTCTGGTTCTGACACTGCGGACAGCGCAGTTGACTGGCAATAGATAGCGCTTTTTCCTGCTGTTGTGGATTGTCAAAGCGCCAGGTATCCACCACCTGGGCGTGGGTGGCGAAGGTGATTAAAAACAGGACGATCGTTAAGAGTAAAAACTTTCTGCCGGATGGCGCTACGCTTATCCGGCCTACGGTTTGCGCATCCTGTAGGCCGGATAAGGCGTTTACGCCGCCATCCGGCAACGCTGTGAGTAATTTACGCGTCACGCTTCCTCCCCCGCCATCCGCTCAGCAGCGCGCCACACACCATCAACAATCCCCCACCCCAGATCCAGCGCACGCCGGTCTGCACGTATAAGCGCATGGCGTAACGATCCGGTCCGTTTTTTTCGCCCATCACCGCGTACCAGTCATGTAGCAGGTTCCAGTGAATCCCCGGCTCCATCATCTGTTGACGACGCGCGGCATAGAAGCGCCTTTCAGGCTGCAGGCTGCCAATGCGTTTTTCATTCCGCCACAACGTGATCCGCGCTTTTTCACTGGTGTAGTTGCCTTTGGCCTCCAGATCCAGACGCTCGAAACGAAAGGTATAGCCCGCCAGTACCACCTGCTGACCGGGGCTGAGGTTAAGGCTGATTTCATGCCGACTGCCGCTGGAAACCATGATCCCGGCGGCGAAGATAAATACGCCCGTATGCGCCAGCAACGCCGGAAGCTGACAACGCACAGAGACTTTGCGGCTTCTGATTGTCGCCAGCACGATAACTACCAGCATCAGCAGGCCAAACGGCAGCGTGACGCGATTAAAATAGGGCGCGCCCACCGAAAGCCTTCCCCAGCCCATCAAACCATAAATCATGGGGTAGAGCGTCCCGACCAGCACGATCAACAAGACGGCGCTAAAGAGCAGCAGCGTCGCCAGAATGAGCGTTTCGTGCTTTCCGCCGCCCAAACGCGTCGCCGGATACGGCTCCCGCGCCCGCCAGCCGTACAGAGCAAGCGATGCCAGACTTAACGCGGCAAAAAGGGTAAACAGCGGCGCGGCGCGCACGTTATCCAGCGCAAAGGCATGTACCGAAACAAGAATGCCGGAACGCACAATCAGCGTTCCCAGTAACGAGAGGATCAGCGTCAGTATCGCCAGCAGCAACGACCAGTGACGGAAGCTCCCGCGCTGGCGGCTGACATACAGACTGTGCAGCAACGCGCTGGCGGCAAGCCACGGCAACAACGAGGCATTTTCCACCGGGTCCCAGAACCACCAGCCGCCCCAGCCCAGTTCGCAATACGCCCACCACGATCCGAGAATGATCCCCAGCGTCAGAGCGCACCAGCCGGGTAACGCCCAGCGCCAGCACACCCAGGCGGTTGCCGCGTTAAAGCCGCCGCACAGTAGCGAGGCCAGCGCTACGCTCGCCGCGGTCATCAGGCCGCCATAACCCAGATAGAGCAGCGGCGGATGTAAGATCAGCCCCAGATGTTGCAGCATGGGATTAAGGTCGCGCCCTTCCATGGCGGGAGGGAAAATACGCAGGAACGGATCGGACCACAGCACAATAAATAGCAGCAGCGAAGCCATAATGAGGGACAAGATGCTCAGGGTCAGCGGAAAAAGCGCGTCAGATTCATGCCGGGAGCGCCAGGCGAATAGCGCCGTCCATCCCGAAAGAAGCAGCGCCCACAGCAGGAGCGAGCCTTCATGACCGCCCCATACCGCCGCCAGTTTCAGTCCCCATGACAACTGACTATGGCTATGCTGCGCAACATAAACGACCGAAAAATCGCTGGTCAGAAAACAGCTAACCAGAATCGCAAACGCCAGTAGCAGCAGCGTGAACGCCGTCCACGCGCCGCAGGTCGTCAGGCGCATGACGCCACGCCAATGCTGCGCCATCCCGCACCACGTCGCCAGCGGGGTCAGCACGTTGACCCCGAGACTCAACAACAGCGCCAGAAATCCGGCTTCAGGAAGGAAGATGTCCAGATTATGCAACCGTTAGCTGTCCCGCATAAAGAATGAAAAAGCGCAGCAACAGCACGCCGGTCAAACTGGCGACGCAAACGGCCAGCACGCCGTGAAACGTGACGCTACGATTTGCCCAGGGTTTCAGCAGCAGCGGGATAATCAATCCCAGCCCTACGACGCCAAGCCAGAACCACCAGCTCCAGAATCCGCCGCCCAGCGCCGCCGCCAGCGCGCGCATTTTGCCGTCATCGCCCAGCGCCAGACCGACGAAGAACGCCGCCAGCAGGAAAATTTCCAGCCATACCACCGGAACCTCCATGCGATGCACAAAGTGCGCTTCAGTGCTGTGCGGGTTGCTACGATGGCGTAACGCCATGGCGATCAGCGCCACCGCCGCGCCGGAGGAAATCCCGGAGAACAGGAATAGTACCGGCAGGATCGGGTTATTCAGGAACGGGTAGGACTTCAGCGCCGACAGCAGAAACCCGGTGTACGCCCCGAGCAGGACCGCCAGCACCAGCATTAACGTCTCCAGCGCGCGATGAAACGGCGTTATCAACGTCAGCACTTTCTGTACGATACCTAACCGCGGCAGCCAGCGTTGTTGCAGGGCAATCACCTCTTTTTCAAAGATTTTTGCCAGCCACAGCACCAGTACCACCATATACAACTGGAACAGCATGACCCCCATCGACATCACCGAAGTGAAGCTGTAGTGGAACATCAGTTTCCAGAAGGTCCATGGCCGCGTCAGGTGGAATACCAGAATCAGCAGACCGAAGATAATCGCCCCCGGCCCTAACACCAGCGTGGTGCGCAGCAGAGTGCTGTCCGAACCGCCCGCCTCCGGATGGAAGCGACGCAGCAGAATCGCCAACGTAACCAGTCCGGCGGAGATACCAATCAGGAACAGATAGATGGCGATGGGCCAGTCCCACACCAGTGATTCAAAATGAAATGCAGAAGCGGGTGTCATTGGCTCACCTCCCCATATTTAAAGGGAACGCGGTAGACCTTCGGTTTTGTGCCCAGCGCCAGCTTGTAACGGTAGGTGGTTTTCTGCTGCAACAAACGGGAGATATCGCTGTTGGGATCGTCCAGATTACCAAACGTCAGCGCCTTCGTCGGACATGACTCAACGCAGGCGGGCTGTTTGCCCGCTTTCAGGTTAGTTTTCCGGCAGAAATCGCATTTATCCGCCGTTTTGCTCACCGGATGGATAAAGCGCACGCGATAAGGACACGCGGCGATGCAGTACTGACAGCCAACGCAAAGGTCAGGGTTCACGTCGACAATACCGCTGGCGGCATCGCGGAATGATGCGCCGGTCGGGCAGACGTCAACGCAGGGGGCATGGTCGCAATGCTGGCACGAGTGGCGGAAGAAGCGATATTTCACATCAGGAAACGTCCCCTGCGGCTCGCTGCGAATAATCGTCAGGCGCGATACGCCTTCCGGTACGTTGTTGACTTCCCGACAAGCATCCATGCAGGCCGTACAGCCGATGCATAATGACTCATCGTGTACCATACCGTAACGCACGCCGTTGATGTTCAACGTCTTCGCCACAACGCGTCCCGCCGTCCCGCTCACTGCCACCAGCGCGCCGACGCCGGTGATAAACTGGCGACGAGAGCAACTCATGGATGCTCCTTAAGCAACGGAACCGACGCCGGGTTAAAGTTCGGATTGTTACGCTGATCGCTGTGACAATCGACGCAAATCTTGATCCGTCCTTTATCGCTTAGCGTCTGCATCGTGTCTTGCTTCGGATGCAGTGAGTGACAGCTGGCGCACGCTACTTTTGTGACGTGGACATCGTGCGGCCAGAACGCTTTTTGCAACTGCTCAGGCAGGTGACAGGACATACAGACGCTGTTCTGCTGCTCCACGTTGTACATTGGCTCATTAAAGCGCATCACATCCTTCACCCCCTCGCGGTGGTTCGGTGACGGCTGGCCGTGACAGTTGGTGCAGGTGACCGGCAGTTTGTTGTTCGGGTTAATGACTTCCGCATGTTTACCATGCATACCTTCAGTATCCGGCTTGTGACAATCCAGACAGGCAGCATCCGGATTACGCTGCTGAGTAACCGTCCAGCGTTGATCCGACTCCTGCGGCGTTGGCGTGGCAGTGATTCCACTCAGGCTCCAGAACAGGCCTGACGCCAGCACCCCAGCAGTTAATAACGAACGTAATACGCTCATATTCACTCCATTACATAATGCCTGATGGCGCGCAGCTTTAAGGCCTACAAGACTTCTGTAGGCCGGATAAAGCGCTTGCGCTGTCATCCGGCAAATTTGTCACATGTGAGGTTATTGGCTTAACAGACCGTTTTTACGCGCCTGATCTTCCCACTGCGGTACGACCGTTTTCAGGAAGTCCTGCTTCTCCGCGTTGATTTGTTGCATATTCAAACCAATCGCTTTCTGCGCCTTCTCTTTCGTCGAAATATCCGGCAGCGGAATTTCATGGGTAATGCCTTTGGTCGCCAGCAGTCGCGCCAGTTTAGTACGGGCATCCGCGGCTTTATCCATCGCACTGCCTAACATCCGTAGACCTTCTTCCGGGGCATGCATATGAATACCGTGTGACGCAATCGCCAGATCCCAACGCCACTGCGCGTGGCGAATATCGTTCAGAATCGGTTTCATTTCCGCGTCTGTCGCCCCCGCATCCCATGCGGCTTTCGCTTCGAAGTGCGCATGTACCAGCTGATCTTCAACCTTGATTTTCAGGTCATGAATCGCCTGTTTACGCTCGGCGACCACTTTTTGCAGGGACGCTTTGTCCTGGGTGTGGCAGTTGGCGCAGGTTTGCGCGAAATTGTCGAACGGGTTGCCGATTTTATGGTCGGTGTAGAGCTTGCCTTCGGCGTTCTGTACTTTCGGCATGTGGCAGTCGATACAGGTCACGTTGTTCTTACCGTGAATGCCCGCGCTCCAGGTTTCATATTCCGGGTGCTGCGCTTTGAGCATCGGGGTTTTCGACAGAGAGTTAGTCCAGTCAGAGAAGGCGATAGTGTCGTAGTATTGCTCCATATTTTCGACCTTCATGCCTTCGTCCCACGGGAACTTAACGGCTTTGTTTTTACCGTCAAAGTAGTACTCCACGTGGCACTGGCCGCAGACCATCGATTGCTGATCAAAGCGACCCGCTTTATCAAACGGTTTGCCGATAGCCTCCATCGCCCGTTCGGCATAGGGGCGCGACAACGTTAACGCGGGCTTCCCTTGGGCGAAATCGTCCGACGCGGTGTTATGACAGTCGGCACAGCCCAAATCGTTGACAATTTCCGGGCCGCCGCGCGCCCATTTGCCATGGAAATAGCCGTCTTCGCCTTCTTGTTGGATAAGGCGCGCGACATCGGGGCTTTTACAACTCCAGCAGGCCATCGGCAGCGGGCCGTCTTCCGCCGTTTTTGGCGCGCCGGTACGCAGTGTTTCGCGCACGTCAGTTACCGCATACGCGTGGCCGCGTGGTTTGTTGTAATCACGGGAGAAGGGATAGCCCGCCCACAGGATCACCAGACGAGGGTCTTCCGCCAGCGCATCTTCACGGGCAGACTGTTCTGACGTCGCTTTCCATGACTGATATTGGTCGGGGTGTTGAGGCGCGAACATTTCATTTTTCGCTTCAACAGTAACGGTTTTTGCGGATTCAGGCGTTTGCTCAGCGTAAACAGAGGTAATGAAGAAAAAAGGAAATATAAGGCTGAAGAAACGGCGTGCGCGTAGTGTTTTCCTTGCCATAGAGGTCTCATCCAGATTGCGCCATTATCTTTAATGGCGATTTTTATCGTTTTCCATAACAGCAACCGCACAAATACTGTTATTACATTGATCTCCTCTATGTGTAACAAATAACCACACTTAAAATGTTGTCTTTAATCAATTGTAAGTGTATGTAAAATACCACTTTAGAGTTAGTAACCTGGACAAAACTCCCTCTCTTTTCTGATTTCCGGACACGGATCACTTTTTTAAAAAATTTCATATAACGTCATGTTATCCCGAAAATTTATCTAATTTTGCGGGACACAATCAAAAAATAGATTGCTGCTTATTTGCACAGTTCCCTTTTTGCGTGATCTGTCGCCCAAATACTAAACAAAACTTATTAAGACCCTACATTTAACGTTTATGCGACATATTATTAACATCCTACAAGGAGAACAACAGCATGAGCCAAACACATAAACACGCCATTCCCGCCAACATTGCGGATCGTTGCCTGATAAATCCAGAGCAGTATGAGACTAAATATAAACAGTCTATTAACGACCCCGATACGTTTTGGGGCGAACAGGGAAAAATTCTCGATTGGATCACGCCGTACCAAAAAGTGAAAAACACCTCCTTTGCGCCAGGCAATGTGTCGATTAAATGGTACGAGGACGGCACGCTGAATCTGGCGGCGAACTGTCTTGACCGCCATTTGCAGGAAAATGGCGATCGCACCGCCATTATCTGGGAAGGCGATGACGCGTCGCAGAGTAAACATATCTCTTATCGCGAACTGCATCGCGATGTCTGCCGTTTCGCGAATACGCTGCTGGATCTGGGCATTAAAAAAGGCGATGTGGTAGCGATTTATATGCCGATGGTGCCGGAAGCGGCGGTGGCAATGTTGGCCTGCGCCCGCATCGGTGCGGTGCATTCGGTGATCTTCGGGGGCTTCTCGCCGGAAGCCGTCGCCGGACGCATTATCGACTCCAGCTCGCGGCTGGTGATCACCGCTGACGAAGGTGTACGTGCCGGACGCAGTATCCCGCTGAAAAAGAATGTCGATGACGCGCTGAAAAACCCGAATGTCACTAGCGTTGAGCATGTGATCGTCCTGAAGCGCACCGGCAGCGACATTGACTGGCAAGAAGGCCGCGACCTGTGGTGGCGCGATTTGATTGAAAAAGCCAGCCCTGAGCACCAGCCTGAAGCGATGAATGCCGAAGATCCGCTGTTTATCCTTTATACCTCCGGCTCCACCGGCAAGCCGAAAGGCGTGCTGCACACCACCGGCGGCTATCTGGTCTACGCCGCGACCACCTTTAAGTATGTCTTTGATTATCACCCTGGCGATATTTACTGGTGTACCGCCGATGTGGGTTGGGTGACGGGGCACAGCTATCTGTTGTATGGCCCGCTGGCCTGCGGCGCGACCACCTTAATGTTTGAAGGCGTGCCGAATTGGCCAACGCCCGCTCGCATGTGCCAGGTGGTCGACAAACACCAGGTCAACATTCTCTATACCGCCCCGACGGCCATCCGCGCGCTGATGGCGGAAGGCGATAAAGCCATTGAAGGCACCGACCGTTCTTCACTGCGCATTCTGGGTTCCGTCGGCGAGCCGATCAATCCCGAAGCGTGGGAATGGTACTGGAAGAAGATCGGCAAGGAAAAATGTCCGGTCGTCGACACCTGGTGGCAGACTGAAACAGGCGGTTTTATGATCACGCCGCTACCAGGCGCTATCGAACTGAAAGCCGGTTCCGCCACCCGTCCTTTCTTTGGCGTACAGCCTGCGCTGGTGGATAACGAAGGCCATCCGCAAGAAGGCGCGACGGAAGGCAATCTGGTCATCACCGATTCCTGGCCGGGCCAGGCGCGCACTCTGTTCGGCGATCATGAACGTTTTGAGCAGACCTATTTCTCTACCTTTAAGAATATGTATTTCAGCGGCGACGGCGCGCGTCGCGATGAGGACGGCTATTACTGGATCACCGGTCGCGTGGATGACGTGTTAAACGTCTCCGGCCACCGTCTGGGTACGGCGGAAATCGAGTCAGCGCTGGTGGCGCATCCGAAGATCGCCGAAGCGGCGGTGGTGGGTATTCCACACGCTATCAAAGGCCAGGCGATTTACGCTTATGTGACGCTCAACCACGGCGAGGAGCCGTCGCCAGAACTGTACGCGGAGGTGCGCAACTGGGTACGTAAAGAGATTGGCCCGCTGGCGACGCCGGACGTGCTGCACTGGACCGACTCACTGCCAAAAACCCGTTCCGGCAAAATTATGCGCCGTATTTTGCGCAAAATCGCGGCGGGCGATACCAGCAATCTGGGCGATACCTCGACTCTCGCCGATCCTGGCGTGGTGGAGAAACTGCTCGAAGAGAAGCAGGCCATCGCGATGCCGTCATAACCATAAATGCCGGATGGCAACGCGAACGCGTTTTATCCGGCCTACGACCCTACCCCTGCCCTCTCTCAAACCGGGAGAGGGAAATATAAAAAACCCTCCCCCAAAGGATTTCGTGTTACAGGAAGGCGGCAAGCGAGCACACCCTCAGCAGCATAGTTCACTATGTGGCTGGGGCGCGCGAGTGCGGCCAACGCGCCTGTAGCGCGAAAGACGCAGGGGGACCTCTGGAGAGCTCTGTGATGAATGACCAAATTTATCAGCGGATAGAAGACAGTGCGCGTTTCAGGGAATTAGTTGAAAAACGGCAACGGTTTGCCACGATTCTGTCGGTTATCATGCTGGCGGTTTATATCAGCTTTATTTTACTGATCGCCTTCGCGCCTGGCTGGCTGGGCACGCCTCTACATGCGGGAACCAGCGTCACCCGAGGAATTCCCATTGGCGTCGGGGTGATTGTGATTTCTTTTGTGTTGACCGGAATTTATATCTGGCGGGCGAATGGCGAATTCGATCGTCTTAATAACGCCGTACTGCATGAGGTGAAAGCATTATGAAGAGAGTTCTGACGGCGCTCGCCGCCGCACTCCCCTTCGCCGCTCATGCGGCGGATGCCATTAGCGGCGCGGTTGAACGCCAGCCCACCAACTGGCAAGCGATTATCATGTTTTTGATTTTCGTCGTGTTTACGCTCGGTATTACCTACTGGGCCTCTAAACGCGTACGTTCCCGTAGCGACTACTACACGGCTGGCGGCAATATCACCGGGTTCCAGAACGGGCTGGCGATTGCCGGCGACTATATGTCCGCCGCGTCATTTCTCGGCATTTCCGCGCTGGTGTTTACCTCCGGTTATGACGGGCTGATCTATTCGCTGGGCTTCCTTGTCGGCTGGCCAATCATCCTGTTTTTGATTGCCGAGCGCCTGCGTAATCTGGGACGTTATACTTTTGCTGACGTTGCCTCTTATCGCCTGAAACAGGGGCCAATCCGTATTCTTTCGGCCTGTGGCTCCCTGGTAGTGGTGGCGCTTTATCTCATCGCCCAAATGGTCGGCGCCGGTAAACTGATTGAACTGCTGTTCGGCCTCAACTATCACATCGCTGTGGTGCTGGTCGGCGTGCTGATGATGATGTACGTGCTGTTCGGCGGGATGCTGGCGACAACGTGGGTGCAAATTATCAAAGCCGTCCTGTTGCTGTTTGGCGCCAGTTTTATGGCCTTTATGGTGATGAAACACGTCGGCTTTAGCTTCAATAATCTGTTTACCGAAGCCATGGCGGTACACCCGAAAGGCACGGCGATTATGAGCCCAGGAGGATTGGTGCAAGATCCGATTTCGGCATTGTCGTTGGGTCTGGGACTGATGTTCGGCACTGCCGGCTTGCCGCATATTCTGATGCGTTTCTTTACGGTCAGCGATGCCCGCGAAGCGCGCAAGAGCGTGTTCTACGCCACCGGTTTTATGGGCTATTTCTACATTCTGACCTTTATTATCGGCTTCGGCGCTATCATGCTGGTGGGGGCGAATCCCGCCTATAAAGATGCGGCGGGCGCGCTGATTGGCGGCAATAACATGGCGGCGGTGCATCTGGCCAACGCGGTAGGCGGTAACCTGTTCCTCGGCTTTATTTCGGCAGTGGCGTTTGCCACCATTCTGGCGGTGGTCGCCGGTCTGACGCTGGCGGGCGCATCGGCGGTGTCGCATGATTTGTACGCTAACGTGTTCCGCAAAGGCGCAACCGAACGTGAAGAGCTGAAGGTGTCGAAAATCACCGTCCTGGTGCTGGGCGTGATCGCCATTATCCTCGGCGTCCTGTTTGAAAATCAGAACATCGCCTTTATGGTGGGCCTGGCGTTTGCTATCGCCGCGAGCTGCAACTTCCCCATCATTCTGCTTTCCATGTACTGGTCAAAACTGACCACGCGCGGCGCTATGCTGGGCGGCTGGTTAGGTTTACTGACAGCGGTGGTGCTGATGATTCTTGGCCCTACCATTTGGGTGCAGATCCTCGGTCACGAAAAAGCGATCTTCCCGTATGAGTATCCGGCGCTGTTCTCTATCAGCGTGGCGTTCCTGGGGATCTGGTTTTTCTCGGCCACCGATAACTCGGCAGAAGGCAACCGTGAACGTGAGCAGTTCCGCGCTCAGTTTATCCGCTCCCAAACGGGATTCGGCGTACAACAAGGGCGTGCGCATTAATCTTACCGTTTCCTCCGGCCCCGTGGGTCGGAGGAAAATCAGAACATCACCCTCGCCACCAGCGGGGCAGCCAGTACCATCACCACGCCGGACAGCATCATTACCAGACTGGCGACGACGCCCTCCTGCTGACCAAGTTCATAGGAACGCGCCGTGCCCGCCCCATGTGACGCCGCGCCGAATCCTGCCCCTTTTGCCATGCCTTCCCGGATAGAGAGACGCAAAAATAGCGCGTCGCCGACCGCCATGCCAAACACGCCAGTGACGACCACGAACAGCGCCACCAGATCCGGCTGCCCGCCCAGGGGTTCTGCCGCCGCCAGCGCAAACGGCGTAGTAACGGAACGTACCGCCAGACTACGCTGAATCTCATCCGATAACGTGAACAGACGCGCCAGCCAAACGGAACTGGTGACCGCCACCACCGTCGCCGTCACTACGCCCGCGGTGAGCGACATCCAGTGACGTTTGATAATCGCGAGGTTATCGTACACCGGCACCGCAAAGGCAATAGTCGCCGGGCCGAGCAGCCACAATAGCCAGTGCGATTCACCAATGTAGTTTTGCCAGGAGATATGACCGAACACCAGCATTAACACCAGCAGTGCCGGCGTCAGCACTAATGGCATCAACGGCAATTTGCGAAAACGGCGATACAGGCGCTTATTGGCGAAATAAATTCCCAGCGTAATCACCAGGCACAGTACGCTTAACTGAACGTTATTCACGGTTTAGCCTACTCATCTCATAGCGATACACTTTATCCACCACCCACGCCGTCGCGCCGAGTACCATTAAGGTACTGATCGCTATCACCGAGAAAATGCGCCAGCCGTCCACCAGTAACAGATGGGCATAGTTCACTACCGCCACGACGGCGGGAACAAAGAATAACAGCATCTCCGCCAGCAGCCAGCGTGCGCCTGCGCGTACCCAGCTAAGCGGAATAATCCGGCAAACGATCAGCGCCAACATAAGCACCATGCCGACCAGATTCGCGGGCAACGGCAGGTGCAGCCAGGAGACAAGATATTGGGAAAAAATGAATAAACCTGCATAGAGCAGTACCTGAACCGGTACCTGGAGTCGTTGCACAACGGCAGGCGTAACGCGGCTTATCGCCACAGCCATGAGGGAATGTCCTGAAAAATAATACGGAGCGCCAGTATAGAGAACCTCCGTCACGGGCAGAAATGAATTAAAATCATTGCAGGCATAGTCGGAAGGAATAATCATGGATATCAGAACGCTGCGTTATTTTGTCGAGGTGGTGCGCCAGCAAAGTTTCACCCGCGCAGCGGAGAAGTTATTTGTCACCCAGCCCACCATTAGCAAGATGCTGAAAAATCTTGAAGATGAGCTTAACTGTACGCTACTGATCCGCGACGGACGTAAGTTATTGCTGACCGATACCGGACGCGTGGTGTTTGAACGCGGTCTGGCGATCCTCGCTGAGTTTCGCCAGTTAGAGGCTGAGTTGAGCGATATTAACCATCTCAATAAGGGCGTGCTGCGGCTGGGTATTCCCCCGATGGTCGGCATGTTGATGGCCGGGCCAATCAGTTTGTTTCGACAACGCTACCCTGGCGTTGAACTCAAAATTTCGGAGTTTGGCGGCCTGACGGTACAGCAGGCGGTAATGAATGGTGAGCTGGATGTTGCGATGACCGCGCTCCCGGTGGAAGAAGCGAGCGGGCTGACGACGTTATCGCTGTTCAGTCATCCGCTGTGCGTGCTGGTTCCCCGTTCCGGTCAGTGGACAACCTGCGACTCCATCGCGCCTGAAGCTCTGGCGGAGCATCCTCTTCTTATCTATAACGAAGACTTTGCCCTGAGCCGCCAGTTGATGACCTTATTTAGCCAGCATGACGTAAAACCACGGATTGCCGTGCGCAGCGGGCAATGGGATTTTCTCGCCGCCATGGTGCAAGCGGGCGTCGGCATCGCCATTTTGCCGGAGCCGATTTGTCAGCGTCTGGATAAGGCCACGCTGCGCTGGCTACCGCTGGAAAGCGATCTCCGCTGGCAGTTAGGCATGATTTGGCGAGAGGGCGTGTATCTGTCGCACAGCGCCCGGGCATGGTTAACCTGTTGCGAAGGGTTTTGGCTGAAACAACCGTCAGCCATAGGTTAAAACCCTTGCCGGATGGCGGCGCAAGCACCTTATCCGGCCTACTTGTAGGCCCGGTAAGCATGGCGCCACCGGGCCACAAGGACTACTGATTTTCTATCAGTAGCGCTTCCATCAAATCCAGGTCGTGCAGCAGCTTTTGCAATGTTTCATTGCTGATTTCTCGCGTGGCGCGCAGATGATACAACTCGGCGCGCTCGGAACGCAGCGCCGCCAGACGGAAACGTCGCTCCAGGTTTTCTTCCTGTATGGAGCTTTCGACATCGTTTCGCCCATCGGCACGGCGACGCAAGTTACCAATGACACGCGAGCTTACTTCAGTAAGCAACTGATTATCGATGTTTTCTTCGGTATCCGCCGCCAGACGCTCTTCCATTTTCTGAATGGCGACAATCGCCACTTCCGCCGTCGCCGCGCGGGCGATACGCTCCTCTTTCAACTGTTGCGCATGATCGGCGACTTCCAGATGTTGCAACAGCAGCGGCAGCATGATCACGCCGACAAATAACGAGAACAGAATGACGCCAGCCGCCAGGAATACCAGTTCATAACGCGCCGGAAATCCGCTGCCATCCGGCAAAAGTAACGGTATAGAGAGCACACCAGCCAGGGTGATCGCCCCACGAACGCCAGCGAAGGAAGCAATCAGAATTTCACGCGACGTCCAGCTGGCGAACTCCATCGGTTTCTTCTTCAAAAAGCGCAGGCTGAACTTTTTCATGGTCCACAGCCAGCCGAAGCGAACCAGCATCAATGCTGCATAAATCAGCACGATATCGGTAAAGAGCATCCAGGTTTCGACATTCGGGTCAGCTTCCGCCGCCGCCAGCGAAGATTCCAGAATCCCCGGCAATTGCAGTCCCAACAGCAGAAAGACCATACCGTTAAAGACAAATTCCAGCATCGCCCAGGTACTGTTCGCGCGCAAACGCATTGCCAGCGGCGCGCGGCGCATTACGCCAGAACGGGTGATGGTCATCCCGGCGGCAACCGCGGCCAGGATGCCTGAGACGCCAATATGTTCGGCAATCAGGTAAGACGCGAAGGGCAGCAGAAACAGCAGGACAATTTGCGTCGCGGGTTCATCGCCGCCCCAGCGGCTCAAAAAACGCAGCGAGCGGCCATACAGCCAACTGACCACAAAACCCGCCAGAATACCGCCGATAGCGACCTTAAAAAATTCCAGCGTCGCGCCGCCGACGGTAAAGACCATCGTCCCCATCGCCACCGCGACGGCGAATTTCAGCGATACCAGACCGGAGGCGTCGTTCATTAACGCCTCTCCCTGCAGAATGCCCATGATTTTTTTCGGGATGCGCCCCTCGCCCACAATTCCGGAGAGCGCTACCGCATCGGTCGGCGACAGCACGGCGGCCAGCGCAAATGCGGGGATCAGCGGAATGCCGGGCACCAGCCAATAAATCAGGAAGCCGATTCCCACGACCGTTACCAGGACCAGCGCCAGCGCCAGCCCGAAAATCTCTCGTCCATGCTCAAGAAATTCACGGGTCGGCGTCTTCCAGCCATCCGCAAACAGCAGCGGCGGAATAAACAGCACCAGGAAGAGTTCCGGGTCGAATTCCACATGCAAACCAAACGTCGGCCACGCCAACAGCGCGCCAATGGCGATCTGCATAAGGGGTAAAGGAAGCTGGAAGGGTAATACACGCGTAAATACCCCCGACAGCGAGACCACAAGGGTCATGATGAGTATTGTGAAGAAAATTTCCATGCGTTCCCTGTTTGCGATGTTTTTTATGATGGAGAAAGGCATCATGCCTCGGTTTCACCTTCTTCAGATTAACGCAAAAGGTAACGTGATGTGTCCTGAAAATGAAAACGGGCGGCCAACGCCGCCCGTTTTTCAGAATGAAGGCAGAGCTAGATAGCCCAGCCGCCGGCATAAAAAGCGACCAGCGCGACCGCAATGACGACAGTCCCGATATTCAGTTTACGCCATTCGCCGGAAACCAGACGCCCGACGACCAGCGTGGCAAAGCCGATCATAATCCCGGTGACAATGTTACAGGTCAGTACAATAAATACAGCCGTTACCAGCCCCGCCATCGCATCGACGAAATCAGCAAAATCGATTTTCGCCACGTTACTCAGCATCAGCAGACCGACATACATGAGCGCCGGGGCGGTTGCGTAGACGGGAACGAGATAAGAGAGCGGCGAAAGAAACAGGATCAGCAAAAACAGCACGCCCACGGTAATCGCCGTCAGGCCCGTTTTACCGCCCGCCGCCGTACCAGCCGCAGACTCGATATACACCGCGGCTGGCGCTGCCCCGACCAGGCCGGAGAAAACGCTACTCAGGGAGTCGGTGGTTAGCGCTTTGCCGCCATCGATAATTTGTCCGTCTTTGTCCAGCAGATTAGCCTGCCCTGCGACCGCACGAATCGTGCCGGTCGCATCAAACACCGCCGTCATCACCAGCGCCAGTACGCTTGGCAGAACGACAGGGTTTAACGCGCCCATAATATCCAGGCTGCCGATCAGCGAGTTGCCGTTTTCATCGCTCAACGAAGGCATGGCGAAAATGCCGGAAAAATGGACGTTAGGATCGAAGAGCAAACCCACAATAGAAATGCCAATAATGGTCAACAGAATGCCGCCGGGGACTTTCAGCTTTTCCAGACCGAGAATAACAGCCAGCCCCACGAGCGACATAATCACCGGGAAGGTATCGAAATCGCCCAGCGCGACCGGCAGGCCATCCAGCGGGTTTTTAATGACCAGGCCGACGCCGTTGGCGGCAATCAGCAACAAAAACAGGCCAATACCGATACCGGTTCCGTGGGCCACGCCCTGCGGCAAGTTACGCAAAATCCAGCTACGAATGCCGGTGGCGGAGATAACGGTAAACAGTACGCCCATCAGGAATACGGCGCCAAGCGCGACCGGGACGCTAATATGCTGCCCCAGGACCAGGCTAAACGCGGTAAACGCCGTCAACGAGATAGCGCAACCGATAGCCAGCGGCAGATTCGCCCAAAGCCCCATAACGATAGAGCCGACGCCTGCGACCAGGCAGGTCGCTACAAAGACTGCAGCAGGCGGGAACCCGGCTTTACCCAGCATCCCTGGCACCACGATGACGGAGTAAACCATCGCAAGAAACGTGGTTAAGCCAGCAACGACTTCCTGGCGAACGGTGCTCCCGCGTTGTGAAATTTTAAACCAGGCGTCGAGTGAACCGCCGGTACGCGCTGAAGGCGTAGACATAGAAAACATCCCCTGAGAATTTATTATTCGTCGGTATACGTGGGAGGTAATCCACTAACAGCGCAACGTTATCTCCTTGTGCTACATTTACGACAGCCGGGGCGCCGCAAAAAAAGCAAACGTTTAGCTCCACGTATACAAAACGGGTGGCAAAAAAAAGCAAACGATTATCCAGCGATCATAAACGCTTTTTCAACTGAACTTTGCCGCTTTTTATGCTTTTCTGCTTAGTATGCTCAATAAATCGCCAGACGATGCGCAAACGTTATCGTCCCTGCGCAATCCAGCAACAATTTTTCGCATCGCTGTTAGCAAATACGTTGCGCAATCTGCTCACAAAAACGCCATTATCCGCCGGGAATGGTAAACGGACCGCCCTGCTGAATCGCTCGCTGCCAGGCTGGACGCATTTCTACCCGCGCTTTCCATGCGTTGATATGGTCGAGATGAGCGATTCCGCCTCGGGCAAGCAGCGCAAATAGCGGGAAGCTCATCTGGATATCCGCCATACTTAACTGCTCTCCGGCAAACCAGGGGTGATTTGCCAGATGCCCGTCAATAAAGCGCGCATGGGTTTCCAGTTGCGGATTGAGGTACGCTTTTTGCGCGCCCTTACCGATAACGCCGCCCAACGTTCGCAGGCCCAATGGTACCGGCGGTTTACCCAGAGAGGTAAAGAGCAGTCTCATCAATAGCAAGGGCATGAGCGAACCTTCAGCGTAATGTAGCCAGAATCGATAGTGTTGTTTCCCCTGCGCATCCGCAGGTTTAAAGCGTCCGATACTGTCGTAAGTGTCCTGCAAATATTCCAGGATGGCGCCCGATTCCGCAATAACCATACCGTGATCTTCGATAACCGGAGACTTGCCCAGCGGATGCACTTTTTTCAATGCCGGCGGCGCCAGCATGGTCTTTTCACGCTGGTAACGCACAATCTGGTAAGGCAACGCCAGCTCTTCCAGCGCCCAGAGGATGCGCTGCGAACGAGACTGATTTAAATGGTGCACCGTCAGCATGGCTGTCTCCTGTAAGGTATGCCAACTAACTATAGAAAATTATGGCAGTTGCCGTAAAAATTTCGGCTAAAAAATCAGCATTTCGCTGGCGAACAGGGCGTCGTCGCTTACACTTACAGTATCAACACAAACCGGAACCTCCACCACGTGCTCGATATGAGGGGTGTTGACGTCGGGGGAAACCCTCCTGTAATCAGCGGGATAGAGCGAAAGACAAAGACCGGAAACAAACTAAAGCGCCCTTAGCGGCGCTTTAGTTTTAGGTGAACTCAGCCCGATGGCCGAGTGCATGTTAATCATCTTCAAGCAGCCGGGCACCCGTCCCGTGTTCGCCGAGCCTGTCGCCTGGATTTCGCAGCGGACAGTCGCTACGCGATAAACAGCCGCAGCCGATACAACCGTCCAGCTCATCGCGCAACGCCACCAGCGTATGAATACGTCGGTCTAACTCTTCGCGCCACTGCGAGGAGAGCTGCTTCCACTCTTTCGCGCTTAACGTATGTCCTTCCGGCAAGATACCAAACGCGTCGCCGATAGTTGCCAGCGGGATGCCGATACGCTGGGCGATCTTGATAATCGCGACATAACGCAACACGTCACGCTTGTATCGCCGTTGGTTACCGCTATTACGGATACTGGTAATTAGCCCTTTGCTTTCATAGAAGTGCAGGGCGGACACAGCAACACCGCTACGTTTCGCAACTTCCCCCGGCGTCAGTAAGGCTTTTAAACGGGGAGATTTTTTTTCCATAAATCGCTTTACCTCAAGTTAACTTGAGGAATTATACTCGCCCGCAGACAAAACGACGAATCGAATACTGTTTAAGAGGCAACAATATGTCGCATCAGCAGATAATTCAGACCCTTATCGAATGGATTGATGAACATATCGACCAACCGCTAAACATTGATGTGGTGGCAAAAAAATCGGGCTACTCCAAGTGGTATTTGCAGCGGATGTTTCGTACGGTAACGCATCAAACATTAGGCGAGTATATTCGCCAGCGCCGTCTCCTGTTGGCGGCCGTTGAGCTACGAACGACCGAGCGCCCGATTTTTGATATCGCGATGGACCTGGGCTATGTATCGCAGCAAACCTTCTCGCGTGTATTCCGCCGCGAGTTCGATCGCACTCCCAGCGATTACCGTCACCGCCTGTAGGGCGTCTGCCCGCGTATCGTCAGAGGCGCGGGCGTTTGTTGTAGCCAGGCGATGAATTCCTGCGGTGGTAACGCCTTCGCAAAGTGCCATCCCTGACAATACTGCACGCCGCGTTTTAGCAACCAGCTAACCTGTTCAGCCGTTTCAACCCCCTCCGCAATGATTTTTAGCCGCAAACTTTGCGCCATTTCAATAATATGTTCCACAATCAAATGGCTGGCGCTATTAGTGGTTAGCGTGTCGACAAAAGATTTATCAATTTTTAAAAGGTCGACATTTAATGAGTACAGGTTATGCAAGTTCGAATAGCCGGTACCAAAGTCATCAATTGCCACCTCGTATCCCGCCTGGCGAAACGCCTGAATAATCGGCGTCATTTTAGGCACATCAATAAATCCGCGCTCAGTCACTTCAACCTTTATCTGTTGCGCAAGCACTGAATGCTGACGCGTTTTTTCATGAATCATCACAATTAGTCGGGAAGAGAGAAAATCGGCGGCAGAGAGATTGATAGAGACATAAAGATGCGGGTGCGCGGCCAGAAAACCACCTAAATCATTAAATACCTCTTCGACGACATAATCGGTGATCTGCTCAATCATCCCCTCTTTTTCCGCCAGCGGAATAAATTCGCACGGGCTCATCACCGGACCGTGATAGCCCGGCCAACGCAATAGCGCTTCGGCACCTACACATGTCCCGTTTCGGATATCAATGATCGGCTGATAATGAAGGCAAAGCTGGTGCCTGGTAATGGCCCGTTGCAGCAATCGACGCGGTGAGTAATATGCCTGCCGGGATCGTGACCACATAAATAAGACGATAATGCTACAGATGATCCCTAACGGTAGCGTTAACGTAAGCTGATGAAAGAGGTTCTGGTAAAAGCGTTGCTTTGAGGTTGACACAATCGCGGCAACCGGTCGTTTTGCTGATTTAACCAGAGTATAAAAACGCTCACCCTGTTGGAACACAGGTTCACTCCGTCGTACCAAAGGTAATAGCTGATCAGCCTGCGCCTGTTCACTCAGGGAGAAAAAGGTGTTGGTCACCGTATCATACATTCCCCAGGCCAACGCCGGATCGTCTGACATCACCTCGCTATAAGATAAGGGATTGATAACCGCGACATAGTTTCCCCTCTGCATATATGTCATTTTATAACCGTTGAAAAAAGGCGTATCACGATAGTAATAAATAGCGATGTCAGGCTTTCGTTTATAGTCAGCGCGGGGAATAAAATAAGGACTTGTTGGCGTCATAACCGTAGAGCATAGAAAACGCTGGCCCTTAGCATAAATCAACTCATTAATGTACAAACGACCGCGGATAATATTCAGCATTCGCTGTTGATGGGCTGGCGTACAGGCTTGCCCCTGATATTGTTCAGCGGCATCGCGGGCTAAATTCGCTTGCAGGATAACCCGCTCCGTTTTATCTAATACCAACTGCGCAAATGAATGTAACTGATTTCTGGTTTCAGAGACTGCCCGGATATGAGCAAACCAGATCGCCAGCAATACAGGAAGTAACACCACAATGATCGTTCCGAGAAATCTCAACACCTTGCGTCGTGTGCTTTGACTCATTTTCAGCCTATTTCCCTGCATTATTTGTGACTATTGTTGGCAAAATAAGACGTGAACCAAATGGAGGTTTACGGTGCATGAATTTATCAATATTAGCAACAGACTTTTACCGATCAACATTTATCATTAATAACTACGCGCAATCTCTTTCGCATACCAGGCAGGACGCTAAATATTTTTGATAATATCAGATTTATACTCAAGTAAACGATGGGGTATACATCTTTACTCCTTTCTTTTGATAAATAACTTGATATTTTTATCAGGTCTGAATTTCACGAAAAAAATAAAAGAGTAGTAATAATACATCTTTGCTTTCCGGCAGTTTCTCTACGGACGCGTAGAAGTCACACAAAAAATACGGTTATAAAACGCACAAAAAATACATTGCCGATCTGGCGAACAAGCTGGTTTTTGTGATATAGTTCACAAAAACAATGAAACAGAAACAATGTTTCATTCGATGTTGATGTGACGTCCGTCGATAGCCAGAATATCCCATGCTTCCCGGGAGCAACGCCGCGCTGTCCTGGACAAAGGTCTATTCAGAGGAAATGTTTCATGGCTGCCATAACCACTGGTGTCGTTCTTCTCCGCTGGCAACTGTTGAGCGCCGTGCTCATGTTTTTAGCCAGCACGCTCAATATCCGTTTCCGTAAATCAGATTATATTGGTCTGGCGGTGATCAGTAGCGGTCTGGGCGTGGTATCCGCCTGCTGGTTTGCCACCGGCTTACTCGGTATTACCATGATGGATCTCGCTGCGATCTGGCATAACATTGAAGCCGTAATGGTCGAAACGATGAGCCAGACCCCGCCAGAATGGCCGATGGTGCTGACCTGATACGCTATCGCTGCCGCTGAAGCCGCCCACCGGTTATCTCAACGCGGAATCGCGCGCCAGGAGTAGCCTTGCGAACCATCACGTCCCTCGCATTGCCGTTGATGAGGGCCGCCAGGTGTGGTTATCCAAAAATGGCAAGTGGAATAGCCCTAACAGAATCGAGCTAAACTTATTGAAGACATTGCCGACTCGTTAAATGACAAAAAAGACCCGTTTGTGCAACGGGTCTTTTTTATTAAGCAGTACCACCTGATAACAGCGACAAGCGCTGCTTATTTTACGTTAATAATTTATCCGGAGAACAATCACGGATTATTTTTCCACCTTTCATTACCAGGACCCGGTCAAAATACTTTATCAGGTATCGACGATGCGTCACCATGATCAACGTTTTCCCATGAATAAACTCATCTAAGTTATCAAAAATTTGCTTCTCGGTATTCTCATCCAGATTTGATGTTGGTTCATCCCATAAAAAGACGCTGGCGTTACTGCTCAGACTACGTGCTAATAATAACTGCTGCTGCTGTCCGGATGACAGGTTTTTAGCCATAAAATTCACCGGAAACTTCAGCCCCATAGGATGTTGCAAGATAAAACCACAGTTCGCCAGATGAAGCGCCTTGAGTACCCGGCCCCTGTCGTTTTGCGGTTTTAACGCGAAATTACTTTCAATGGTTCCGGTGAATAAAACATCATGTGTCGTCACCACACTTAAATGCTGAGAAAAAAAGTTCTGCGATAAATGTCCTAAGTTATATCCATCATATAAGATGGCACCGTCTGTTGGCGAAAGGTAGCCAGATAGCATTCCCAGTAATGAGCTTTTTCCTGCACCGCATTCGCCTATCACTGCGACACGCTGCCCCGCAGGTATGTCTATAGACAGTCGGTTAATAATCATCGGAGATTGAGCGTCATACTGATAACTCACACCCCGAATAGAGATATCGCCATTGCACTTTGATATTGACTGTAATGCCGGTGTTTTTTCTGCCTGATCTTCATCAAAAAAAGAAAGCAGATCCTTACCGGTTTTTTCTGCTGATAAAATAGAGATTAATGTAGAAGAAAAATTCGAAATGATCCCGGAAATACGACCAGAGACAATGACAGATGAAACAATTGCGCCAGTAGTAACATCACCCTTGATTACCATAAAAAAGGCTATTACCATAATAGTTATTTGGGTAATAGATGACATACTCCCCAATATAGATTGATAGATAAGATTTAATTTCCTTATCTTCAGGTTAAGATACGACTGTTCATTTGATGTGTTGACCCAATCAAAAAGTAAACCTTGATTATTTAAGGTATGGATCATTTTAATAGATAAGAAAACTTCTGAGATAAAAATATTCCTGTTCTTCTGTCCTTCTTTTTGTTTGTTCATTAACTCATTAGTATAATGGTGGTTAACGAGGGAAATAATAATAGAGACGATAAACATGGTAACAGGGACAATAACGACCAGACCTAAATTTACATATATAACAATGAGAAATATAATAAATATTGGAATATCGGCTATACGTTGAAAGATCGAGTTTAATAAAACGGGTTTAATTTTCTGAAACTCATTCCATAGCACAAATGCTGATGACATGGATCTGCCATTTTTCTTTTTACTATAAAGGACCGCTTCAAGAAATGCGATATCAATATCGACGTCATCCTGCCTTGCTGTGATAGACTGATAAATATCTTTCGAAGTACGAAGGATAAACTCAAAAACAATAAATACAGCAACAATTATAGCCACGCCAAATAAAGATGAAACCGAAGCACTTGGAACAAGCTTATCATAGAACAGATTACTAAATACTGGGATAGTTAACGCAAAAATTGCCATAAAAAGAGATGAAAAGAAGTATTTAGTATAAAAAATCTTGTTCATTGATAAAGAGTTTTTTATGATATTTTTTACTCTTATACTATCAACAACTTTATTTAAAGGTAGTATGCTAAATGCAGATAACTCTTTTAAATATTCATCTTCAATTTCAACATAACAGAGTTCACCGCGCGCGTTTACCAACTTTATTTTTTGCCCGCCACTCACACACACCATCCACTTCATTTCTGGTGTTAATAGTAAAATCGGCATAGGCTCATTTAGTAAATCCTCACCATTATTAAATAATATATCCTGTAGAGAAAGCCCTAACGACAAAAAGAAATTCTTCATTTGTATAGAGTCGTCAGTGTTATTTCTGTCGTACTTTTTAAATCTTAAATTTATATCATCCTCTTTGATGTCAATTTTTATGTTGAATTTTTTAGACACTATAGATAATGCCGTTTCCGCACTTAAATAATAAGGTTCTAGTTTTTTATCCATAAGTAAACCCCCTCACCCAAAGGTGAGGGGCCTCCGTTATTATGCGTGTTCTTCTTGATTATCTACAGGTAGCGTAACTTCATTAACGGCGAAAACATCAATAGCGCCGTTATTGTTGTGCCCTACAGAACTCGTGGAAGGGGAATCATTAATATCATCCTCGGTCTTTCCTCTTGCATTCATTGCGTTCACAATATCCGCCGAGGAGTGATCGACTGAGAATGTTTTCTCCTTAATCAGGAAATCATCGTCCTTATCAATGAATTTCACGTCCATAGTATATTCACCATCTTCCAAAGATAGCGGAACTTCGAATATTGCTTTCTGGTTAGTTATCGGCAGAGTAAACTCTTCTCCTTCAAACATAACACTGACATTAACAATATTCTCAGGTACTGATATTTCAAAAGAAGGTGTCTGACTAATTGAACGATCTATTTCATCCCCAGAGTCAGCGTTTAACAATGTAATACTATAGGCTGTCTCCTTCACCACGCTTTCTTCCGCCGCCGACGGCACTGTACGAAGATGCGTAGCGCTTTCGGCATTCACTGTTTCAGACTCCGGTGGAGTAACCGCTGTTGCCGTGGCGTCATCGCTCGCATCGTCATGCTGGCTATCCGCTGTTACCGTCACCGTTGAGTCAACCGTCACCTCCAGCGAAGCAGATTGCAGTGAGTTCCCCGCGCGATCCACCACCGTCACGCTCAGCGTGTAGGAACCATCATTCCAGGCGGCTGGCGGCGTGAAGGTCCAGCCATCCGCGCCTTGCGTCGCCTGATAGATGTCTGTCACGCCATTATGCGTCACGTTTACAGTCACCCCGGTCACATCAGCATCAATATGCTGCAGCGTGAACTTAGGCTGGGTGTGATTGTGATTCGTCACGTTATCGCTGTGTGAAGCGCCATTGTCTTCACCTGCTGCCAGCGCAATCTCCGGCACGGTCAGCGTACTGTCGATCGTAACGGTAATGGGTAATGAGTTTTTCTGATTACCCGCGGCATCGCTTGCGATTACCGATATCGTGTAGGAACCATCAGCTAACGGTGTACCTGGCGTAAAGAACCAAACGCCATCGGCATTTTTTTCAGCATTATATACGGTCCCATTGATATCGACCTGAACGACCACAACATCGCTTTCCAGATTCCCGATAATAAAGGTAGGCTGATTATCTCGCGTAATATTATCGCCCACCGTACCACTGTCTGAGTCTGGAGATAATGAAATAACAGGAGTCTCTTTCATGATATCGAGAGGGACATCATCACTCCGGTTACCAATCGCATCCACACTCGTAATGGTAAACTTCCCTTCCGATGGATACGGAATCGCCATACTCCATTTACCATTATCAGGAACGGTTAACGTATAAGTATTCCCATTACTATCGGTTATTATTAGCTGAGATTTGGCTTCCGCCGTCCCCTGCATAATAATTAGATCGTTGACAATATCTGAATAAGTTACGACCGGAGCGTTTGGCGGCGTTCGATCAATAAATATTTCATGTACCTCTTCCTTACGGTTGCCTGCGTTATCCTCAATACTCAAAGTGATATCGTATTTCCCTTCCGGAAGCTGATCGGTCGATAACTCCCACTGCCCATTAGCCGCAACGACAGCGGTTGCCAGCGTGACCCCTGCCACGATTAATGATACCGTAGCGCCAATTTCCCCCATACCTCTCATGGTAATAGTGGAGCTATTACTCCACCAGTCCGTTTTCGATGATGATTTATTGTCATCAAGCTCGCTGGTAAATACCTGGATATGCGTATCGACCCAAATGGAATACTTTTCCTGATTTACGTTACCAGCACGGTCCGTAGATTTAACATTGATATCCAGCTGGCCTTCTGTGAAATAAAGCGGGTTCACCGGCATCTGCCAGTGGCCTTTGTCATTAGCCCAAACTTCCCCCACATTTAAGCCATTAATGATGATTTCTATTTTGCTATTGGGCTCGGCACTGCCACTAAACAATAAGTTACGTGTCGTGTCCGTTATATATATTTTGCCATCACTACCGGTCATCTCTGCTAACGTTTGTCCACCGATAGAATCAATGGCGACAGGCGTCGTATTAAAGGTATCGATAGTAAAGTTTAGCGTTTTCGAGGTAGCCGTGTTGCCTGCTTTATCGGTGATAACATAATAAATGCTATGGGAACCATCGCCCAACGGTGACTCAGGTCGATAAACTTGATTTCTGTCCGTCACCGTGATCGTATCGACTAGCACTCCATCAATGAAAATCTGAACACTCTGGTTCATTTCTCCAAAAATACTAAACGCAGGCCGGGTCTGACTCGTTATACTATCATTACTGAAAATACCGTTATCAGAACCTGCTATCATAACAGGATTATCGATAAACGTACTGGTATCTATCGTGACGAGTAAGCGAGGCGATTCTGCCGTATTACCTGCCGGGTCTTCGGCAACCACTCGGATAGAATATTCACCATCTTTTAACGCATTATCAAACTGATAGGACCAGGTTCCATCTTCAAGCACAAGCACATTTGCCACGATCTTTTCATCCACATAAATATGGATTGTGGCTCCCGCTTCTGCGGTGCCTACTAACACAGGCTTGTTGTGACTAGTAATCAGATCGTCAAGTGAACCAGAGTTGCTCGCATCTTCAAGGTTGAGCGTTGGGAAGTCGGTTGATGAATCGACATCCACGCTATAATCCTTGCTCACTTCAGTGTTGCCAGCAACGTCAGTAATGCTGAAATGAATATTAAACGTACCATCATCTTGCAGCAGTATCGGCGCGCGCCATGTGCCATCAGCCTCAACCATAACAACGTTGACTAATTTACCATCGACAAAGATGCTGACCTGAGAACCAGCCTCCCCGACACCTGAGACTGACAACGCTCGGTTATTAGAGAGGGCCGGTAATGAATCTTCATCAATATCAAAGACAGCGATTTGAGAATCGATTGTCACGGTTGTAATCGCAGACTCAACCCGGTTGCCAGCAGTATCCGTAGCAACAAATTGCACCTGATACTCGCCGTCGGCGCTATTTGCCGGCATGGTATAGCTAATATTACCTGACGAACTCGCCTCTACTGTGCCTTGTAACACACCATTAATATAAACCTGTACCGTCGCGCCGGGATCGGTCATGGCAACCAGTACCGGAGACTTATTATTGGTAATCAGATCATATTTATCACCGCTATTAGTATCCCGACTTAATGAAATATCGCTGATTTCAATCTGCGTATCATGTTCTATCAGGATATCTTTTTGTTGGCTGTTGCCCGCTTTATCTTCCGATACCACGACAAAGGCATTACTACCTTCACGCAGATCTAATTCTGCGCTCCATCGACCATCATTGCCTACCACCAGGGTAGCAATAACCCCCCCCTGCGGATTCCTGATGGTTAAAGTACTTCCGGCTTCGGCAGTACCATCGATGGTGACATGAGATTTATTGGTGATCCAGTCGCCAACTTTGCCACTGTCATCAGCTTCGCGTAATACCACGGTTAACGGCGAAATTACCGTATCCAGTATTACATTCTGCGGACCAAACTCTCTGATATTGCCAGCAACGTCTTCAACTTTAAACGTTAATTCATAATTACCGTCATTACCCAAAGCGGGTAATACTACGCCCCAGTGTCCTGCGCCTGTCGTATAAGCAATCGCTTTTTCAACGCCATTCACAAAGATAGTGATTTTGCTGTTTGGCTCACTGGTGCCGCCAATCTCCGGCGTCACCGTATTGATATATCCGCCCTCATGCATTCCAGATATATTCCATACCAGTTCAGCAACCTCGGTATCGATAGTGACATCAACGGCGGTAGAACGCAGTTCGCTATTATCGCGAGGGTTGACGATACCCACCTGGACGACATAATGGCCATCTTTCATTTCCGATAACTGGAAAGTATATCGACCCGCTGTATCCGCTGTCGCCTCGCCGACCTTCACGCCATCCACATAAATACTCACAATCGCATTAGGTAACGTGTTCCCAACCAGGGTCGGCGTTTTATTATTCGTGGTAAAGTCTCCTAAGGCGCCACTATCGCTCTCCTCGCTGAGCTTTATGGTTGGAGGCGTGACATCAATAACAGGTATTACGACAGGAAAGTCGACCTGCGACGATTCATTACCCGCTTTATCTTTGGCAACAATGCTCACAACATAGGAGCCTGGCGCTAATACTGATGGCGGCGTCCAGCTCCATTCGCCATTCGCATTGGCGTTTGCCGAGCCGACCACTTTCCCATCCCACTGAATCATAATCGTCGAGAACGCTTCGGCGAGCCCTTTGAACTCAGGACGCAGGCTGGTTGCCTCATACTGATCATCAATAGATGGATCCGAAAGGCGAATGGTGGGATCGATCGTAACCGTATCGATAGTGAATCTTTCCTGCGTTTGCGCAGTATTTCCCGCGACATCTGTTGCGACGACGTTGATGGTATACATGCCATCCGGCAGTATATTCGGCGTCACACTCCAGTTGCCATCGGCGCCAACCGTAATCGTGTGTTTTAGAACCTCCCGACCTGACTTATCGTCAACAATGGTAATCACCAGTTTCGCATTGGGCTCTGCAGTACCTTCGAATTTGGGATTTTGCTTATTCGTAAGGTTATCGCTATTGGAGCTGCCGGTATCAGACGCTGGCTCCATTCTGACACTGACGCTTGTTGTGGTATCAATGGTAAAGGGCAGCTTAGTTTCAGAAGTATTTCCGGCAATATCTCTGAAGACAACAACGGCTTCATATACGCCATCGTTTAACGCAACGGGAACCTGAAATTCCCAGAGGTTATTGCCATTTGCCGTAACCGGATAAGAAACGCCGTTAATTCTGATTACCACAGTATCAATATCGGCGGGTACATTGCCAATAACGAAACGTGGTTTAGTGACACTCGTAATATTATCAACAGCGCTTTCGCCAGTATCATCCGCGTCCAGCAAATCAATACGGGGATCAGAAACAATAGTGTCTATTGTGAATGATACCTCTTTGCTAATTTTATTACCTGCGATATCTTCAGCCACTATTTCTATTTTGTAAGTTCCATCCACTAACGGTGTATCAGGGGTAAACAGCCATTTATTACCTGCCCCCTGAGTCAGTGTGCTGGATTTCCCGTTTAAAATTACCGTCACGCTCTGCAGCGGTTCTCTGGCTGAAATTTCAAAACGTGGAGAGGTAATATTCGTAATACCATCCGTAGAATCCTTTCCGGCGTCGTCCAGCATCACGACGCTCAGGCCGTCAATCTGCGTATCCACGGTGAAGCCCAGCGTGGAATTTGCCGTATTCCCTGCCCGATCCGTCGCCTGGACATGGAGAGTATAATGACCATCAGGCAATGCGCTACCTGCAGTAAATTCCCACTGCCCGGCCGCATTTTTACTGATGGGCGTCCAGTTTACGCCATCGAAAGAAACCAGCACCGATGTCACATCATCAGGCGTTGCAATTTCAAAAGAGGGGCGGGTAGCATTGGTGACATTATCGTGATCGTTGACGCCGCTATCTGTTGTTAACGTAACACTGTCAATCTGAACCTGCGTGTCGATTTCAATCTGCAGTTCGGCCGATGTTTTGGTATTACCAGCAATATCCGTTACGGTAACAGAGATCGTATGCTGACCGTCAGACAGCGGTTGATCCGGCGTAAAGGTTAAATTCCCCCCTGTGTTTTCAATGGTGTAATCCCGACCATCAATATGAACCACAATGTGTGATACATCATTATCGACATTACCGATAATAAACACCGGTTTGTTAATCCTGGTAAGATTATCATTAGTATCATCACCAGTATCATGGGTGGGATCGAGTACAATTGTCGGCTCTCGCAGAGTCGTATCAATCGTAAACTGCAGCGTTTCTTGCGCAACGTTGCCGGCGATATCAGTCACATCAACCAAGAGAGTGTGTATCCCATCAGGTAATGCCGAACCGACATTAAATATCCAGCGACCATCCCCTCCTTTTGTGAGTTCAATCCAATTAGCGGCGTTATCGATTTTAACGCGCACATGGGTAATATCATCAGCGGTAACAATACTAAACTGCGGCTTGTCGACTTTGGTAATGTTATCTACATCGCTATCGCCGCTATCTGTAACCAACGTGACGCTTTCAATTTCAGCCGTCGTATCTATCACAACAGGTAATGGTTTCGATGTCGCGGTATTCCCTGCCTTATCTTCAACCGTAACGGTAATATTATAAGAACCATCCGGAATGGCATTGCCTGGCGTAAATTGCCAACCAGCCCCAACCTTAGTCGCGTTATAATCATGACCATCAATCGTCACCACGACTTTGATAACATCGGGGTCAACATTACCAATCGTAAAGGTGGGTCGTGAAATATTAGTGATATTATCGGCTGTATTCGCTCCGGTATCTTGTCCTGCGTCTAAAGCAATAGTCGGAACCTGTATGTTAGTATCGATATTAAATACTAAATCTTTATTCGCAATATTACCTGCCTCATCCGTGGCCTCTACGCGAAGGGTATATGTGCCGTCAACCAGAGTATTCGGGCTGTCAAAAATCCACTGTCCGTCGGCATTTTTGCGTATCACATTCCAGTTAGCGCCACCATCCAGGGTTACGCGTACCTGGATGACATCACCGGGAACGTCAATTCTGAATGACGGTTTGGCAACATTCGTTAATTGATCATTCTGCACGCCAGTATCATTAAGCAATACGATATTGTTAATGGTTGTCGTGGTATCAATACGCACCTCAAACGGCGCAGATTCTTTTACATTCCCCGCCAGATCTTCCACCACAACGGCTAACTGATATGAGCCATCAGCCCAGCTCGCAGAAGGCGTAAAGCGCCATTGACCATTGGTGAATACCGCCGCTTCCTCGTGCGTTTTACCGTTGTAAGTTACTTTGACCATCACGCGCGTAACGTCAGAATCAACCTGGCGTATGTCGAACACAGGCCGATCGTGATTGGTGAGGCGATCGCCAACAGTACCGCTATCTTCGCCAGCTGCCAGTTCAATCACCGGCGTAGTCAACGTACCGTCTATCGTCACCTTTAAAGGCGCGGATGTTTGCTGGTTGCCTGCCACATCTGTTACCGTCACGGTGAATGTGTAGCTACCGTCCGCCAAAGCAGAATCTGGTCGATAGCGCCAGCCGTCGGCTGATTCGGTGAGTACCACCGTTTTAAACGTACCGTTATGCTCAATACTCAATTCCACGTGTCGAACATCTTTATCGATACTCCCCAACACAAATACTGGCTGAGTGACGCTGGTCAGATTATCGTTCTTATTCTGTCCGGTATCCTGATCGGGCGCCAGCTCAATGGTTGGCGTCATCAACGTGATGTCGATAGTGAAATTGAGCGTCTCCGTCATCTTATTACCCGCACCGTCAGTCACTTCCACGGTCAGGGTATGCTGTCCCTCTGGCATATCCGTCGGCCAGGTGTAATCCCAAATGCCAGCCGTCGAACTCTTGATTGCGGTAACCCAGGTCGTGCCGCCGTCAATACTCAGAAGAACCTTTTCCACATCATCCGGTACCGAGATCTGGAACTGCGGACGCACATGTTTTGTCACATTATCGCCAGGGACGCCGCTATCGTTGACTAATTCAATATGATCAATGGCTATTTGCGTATCCACTGTCACCGTCAGCGGCGTAGACGGACGCGTATTTCCCGCCCGATCCTCCACTGTCACCGTCAGCGTATAATCACCGTCGCCCCACGGCGCTGGCGGTGTAAAGCTCCAGCCTCCAGCCCCCTGTGTCGCGGTAAACGAGGTTGTCGTTCCATTATGCGTGACGCTGACTGTAACGTTGATAACATCCGAATCGATATTCTGCAGAATAAAGGTCGGTCGGGTGCGATTGGTCATATCATCGCCAGGCGTACCGGTATCATCCGTGCTATCCAGCGCAATGGTCGGCGTCGACAACCGGGTGTCGATGAAAAATTCAAGCGTTTGCGTCGCCGTATTGCCCGCTCTGTCGGTGACCATGACGGTTAGGGTGTGTTTTCCATCGCCCATATCCGTTGGCCAGGTATAGCCCCAGACGCCTTCGATACCCTGCGCCGCGCTCACCCAGTTTGCGCCGCCATCAATGCTCAGTTGCACAGAATTCACATCCACCGGCACCGTGATCTCAAACTGCGGACGGGTGCTGTTAGTTAGATTGTCATCCGGCACGCCATGATCATTGACCAATGTAATATCAGTAATGCTGGTTTGCGTATCTACCGTCACTATCAGCGGCGTGGACTGACGAACGTTTCCTGCGTTATCCGTTACCTCTACCGTCAGTGTATAGCTACCGTCCGCCCAGTCAGCATCTGGCGTAAAGCGCCACTGTCCTCCAACCTGGGTTAGTGTCACTTCCTGGCTATTGCCGCCCTGTGTGATCCGCAAAATGACCGAGTGCGCATCGGCGTCAATATTGCCAATGGTAAAGCCCGGCCTTTTGACGCTCGTAATATGATCGCCAATGGCGCCTGTATCGTCCCTGCTATCCATAGTGATGGTAGGCGTTGACAGCCGGGTATCAATGGTAAAATCGAGCGTCTGCGTCGTCTTATTTCCCGCCTTATCGGTCGCTTCTACCGTCAGGGTATGTAGCCCGTCGGTCACATCTTTCGGCCAGGTGTAATCCCAGGTCCCTGCCGTGCCCTGTGTTGCACGAACCCACGTATTACCGCCGTCGATACTCAGACGTACCTCGTTGACATCCCCTGGCACCGTGACGCGGAAGTGTGGACGAACGTCATTGGTCAGGTTGTCGCCGGGAATACCGTTATCATTAACCAGTTCAATAACATCAATGGTGATTTGGGTATCGACCGTGACCGTCAGCGGCGCCGAGTATTTTACGTTACCCGCTTCATCCTCCACCCTCACCGTCAGCGTATAGTCGCCATCTGCCCATGTGCCGGTCGGTGTCACGCTCCAGATGCCGGTCGCGCCTTTGGTGGCCGTCAGCACTTCTTTCGTGCCGCCATGCTGCACCTCAACCGTGACATACCGCGCGTCTGCGTCAATATTGCCCAGTAAAAACGTCGGCTTATTCGCGTTGGTCAGGTTATCGCCTTTTGTTCCGCTATCGTCCGTGCTGTCCAGCACGATAGTCGGTTCTGACAGTAGGGTATCGATGATGAAGTCCAGTTTCTGCGTCGTCTGGTTTCCCGCCTTGTCGGTCGCCTCCACTGTCAGGGTATGTTTCCCCTCTCCCACATCAGCCAGCCAGGTATAATCCCAGACGCCCGGCGTCGCGCTCTGAGTAGCGTTGAACCACGTCTTGCCGCCGTCAATGCTCAGGCGTACCTCGTTAACATCCGTCGGTACCTTCACCTGGAAGTGCGGACGCACGTTATTAGTCAGATTATCGTCGGGAATACCGCTGTCATTGACCAGTTCAATGTTATTAATGGCGATTTGCGTGTCCACCGTCACCGTCAGCGATGCAGAATGGCTGGTGTTCCCCGCTTTATCTTCGACTGACACACTCAGGGTATAATCGCCCGCTCCCCATGATGTCGGCGGCGTAAAGGTCCATCCGCCTGTGCCTTTCGTGGCGTCAAATGTGGTGGTGACGCCGCCATGCTCTACGCTGACCGTAACGCGAACGGCATCATCATCAATATGTTGCAGGTTAAATGTCGGCTGGGTGCTATTGGTCATGTTATCGCCCTGGATGCCGGTGTCGTCCGCGCTATCCAGTACGATGACCGGCGTCGACAGCGTGGTATCAATAGTGAAGTGGAGTGTCTCCGTCACCGTATTACCCGCATTGTCAGTCGCTTTCACATTCAGCGTATAGTCGCCATCCGGCACGGTGCCCGGCCAGGTATAATTCCAGACGCCCGGCGTCGCGCTCTGTGTCGCCTTAACCCAGGTCACGCCACCGTCAATGCTCAGACTGACTTCGTTAACGTCCCCCGGTACCGTCACGCGGAACTGCGGATGGGCGTCGTTAGTCATATTGTCGCCGGGAATACCGTTATCATTAACCAGTTCAATAACATCAATGGTGATTTGGGTATCAACAGTGACCGTCAGCGACGCTGAGTGTTTTTCGTTCCCCGCCTCATCTTCCACCCTCACTGTCAGCGTATAGTCGCCATCTGCCCATGTGCCGGTCGGTGTCACGCTCCAGTTGCCGGTCGCGTCTTTGGTGGCCGTCAGCACCTCTTTCGTGCCGCCATGCTGTACCTCAACCGTGACATACCGCGCGTCTGCGTCAATATTGCCCAGTAAAAACGTCGGCTTATTTACGTTGGTCAGGTTATCGCCTTTTGTTCCGCTGTCGTCCGTGCTGTCCAGCACGATAGTCGGTTCTGACAGTAGGGTATCGATGATGAAGTCCAGTTGCTGCGTCGTTTTGTTTCCCGCCTTGTCGGTCGCCTCCACTGTCAGGGTATGCTTACCCTCTCCCACATCAGCCAGCCAGGTATAATCCCAGACGCCCGGCGTCGCGCTCTGGGTAGCGTTGAACCACGTCTTGCCGCCGTCAATGCTCAGGCGCACCACGTTGACATCCGTCGGTACCGTCACCTGGAAGTGCGGGCGCGCTTCATTGGTCAGATTATCGTTGGGAATACCGCTGTCATTGACCAGTTCAATATGGTCAATGGCGATTTGCGTATCGATGGTGACCGTCAATGGCGCTGAGTGGCGAATATTACCCGCCTCATCTTTCACCGTTACCGTCAGCGTATAGTCGCCATCAGTCCACGCGCTGCCGGGTACAAAACGCCACTGCCCGTTAGTCTGCGTCAGCTCCACCTCCTCGCTGTGACCATCGCGCATCACCTGCACGACGACCTGAGTCACGTCAGAATCAATACCGCCGATAATAAAACCCGGCGTTTTAATGTTAGTCTTATTATCGTTGGCGGTGCCGCTATCATCTGCGCTATCCAGCGTGATGGTCGGTGTCGACAATGTGGTATCAATGATAAAATTGAGCGTTTCCGTCGCCGTGTTGCCTGCAACATCGGTTGCTTTCACTGTCAGGGTATACGTATTTTCGACCAGATCTGTCGGCCATATATACTCCCAAACGCCGTCAGACGTCAGCGTTGCGTTAACCCAGTTGATGCCGCCATCAAGACTCAGTTGCACAGAGTTCACGTCCGTCGGTACCGTAATATGAAACTGTGGACGTGCTTCATTGGTCAGGTTATCCCCGACAATACCCGTGTCATTAAGAAGCTCAATGCGATCAATAGACGTTTGCGTATCGATAGTCACCGTCAGCGGCGCAGAATAATTTGTATTACCCGCCTTATCTTCTACCTTTACCGTCAGCGTATAGTCGCCATCGGTCCAGGCTGCGCCCGGCGTAAAGCGCCACACACCGCCGTTCTTAATCAACTCTATCTGTTGGTTCTTACCATCATGCGCCACCGTCACCACCACTTTGGTCACGTCGGCGTCGATATTACCGAGGGTAAAGCCTGGCATCTTAACGTTGGTGATGTTATCGCCAGCGGCGCTATCATCCGCGCTGTCCAGGGTAATCGTCGGTTCTGACAGAATGGTATCGATGGTGAAGTCCAGTTTCTGCGTCGTTTTGTTTCCCGCCTTGTCGGACGCTTCCACCATCAGGGTGTGAGGGCCGTTAGCCACATTCGTCAGCCAGGTGTAATCCCAGACGCCCGACGTCGCGCTCTGCGTGGCGTCAAACCACGTTTTGCCGCCATCAATGCTCAGTCTTACACCGTTAACATCCGCCGGTACTGTCACCTGAAAGTGCGGGCGCGCTTCATTGGTCAGATTATCGTCGGGGATACCGCTGTCGTTAACCAGTTCAATACGGTCAATGGCGATATGCGTGTCTACTGTCACCGTCAACGGCGCGGACTGCTTCACATTTCCGGCCCTATCTTCTACCTTCACCGTCAGGATATAGTCGCCGTCCGCCCAGTCGCTGGTCGGCGCAAAGCGCCACTGTCCGCCGGTCTGAACCAGTGGCACCTCCTGTTTAATGCCATTGTGCATTACCTCCACTATCACCCGGCTGACATCGGTATCAATATTGTTGAGGGTAAAGCCCGGCGTTTTAACATTGGTGATATTATCGCCCGCGATGCCGCTGTCATCTGCGCTGTCCAGCGAGAGGGTCGGCACAGACAGAGTGGTATCGATGGTGAAATCAAGTTCCTGCGTCGTCTTGTTTCCCGCCTTGTCGGTCGCCTCTACCGTCAGGGTATAGCCTCCGTCGGCCACATCATCCGGCCAGATATAATCCCAGGCGCCCGGCGTCGCGCTCTGGGTAGCGTTGAACCACGTCTTGCCGCCGTCAATGCTCAGGCGCACTACGTTGACATCCGTCGGTACCGTCACCTGGAAGTGCGGACGCACGTTATTAGTCAGATTATCGTTGGGAATACCGCTGTCATTGACCAGTTCAATGTTATTAATGGCGATTTGCGTGTCCACCGTCACCGTCAGCGATGCAGAATGGCTGGTGTTCCCCGCTTTATCTTCGACTGACACACTCAGGGTATAATCACCATCCGCCCACGCCCCTGTCGGCGTAAAGCTCCATCCGCCTGTGCCTTTCGTGGCGTCAAATGTGGTGGTGACGCCGCCATGCTCTACGCTGACCGTAACGCGAACGGCATCATCATCAATATGCTGCAGGGCAAATGTCGGCTGGGTGCTATTCGTCATGTTATCGCCCTGGATGCCGGTGTCGTCCGCGCTATCCAGTACGATGACCGGCACTGACAGCGTGGTATCCACCGCGAAATCGATGGTCTTCGTCACTGTATTGCCTGCTTTATCAGTCGCTTCCACCGTTAGCGTGTATTGACCATCTGCCAGGTCTGTCGGCCAGATATACTCCCAGCTTCCTGCCACGCCCGGAGTTGCCTGAACCCACGAATTACCACCGTCAATGCTCAGACGGACTTCATTGACATCCGTAGGTACCGTCACACGAAAGTGGGGACGGTCGTCGTTGGTCATATTATCGCCTTTCACGCCGCTATCGTTGACCAGTTCCACCCCATCAATGGCGATTTGGGTATCGATAACGACCGTCAGCGGCGTTGAGTAGTTGGTATTTCCTGCCTTATCTTCTACTTTCACCGTTAACGTGTAGCTGCCATCCGTCCACGTATTCCCTGGTGTAAATAACCAACTACCATTGAGGTGGGAAAGTTCGATCTCTTCGCTCACGCCATTGTGCATCACCTGTACGACGACCCGATGCGCATCGGCATCAACACCGGAAATAGCAAAACCTGGCTTATTGATATTGGTCAGGTTATCGCCTGTAACCCCCGTATCATCCTTAGAAAGCAGGGAAATCACCGGCGTTGATACTGTGGTATCGATAGTAAAATCGAATACCGCGCTGTTCGCTTTATTACCCGCAATGTCCTCAACCTTGACATAAACCTGATGCAAGCCTTCCGTTAAATCTGAAGTAAAGGTATAGGCCCATGAACCATCAGGTTGTTGCGTGGCAACACCGATCTGCGTATCAGACATGGCATCCCATACCTGAACACTGATAATGTCCGGATCAATATCTTTTAGGTGCAAGGTAGGTTTAACGATATTCGTTAAATTATCATCTGAAATTCCCGAATCTGAATCCGGGCTCAATGAAACTATCGGTATTGAAATAGCAGTATCGACGCTAATTAAGAAAGGATCCGAATGAGCAATGTTGCCAGCGATATCTTCAACTGAAGCGGTTATTCTATGATCGCCATCAACCAAACCTTGATCGGCTTTCAGGGTATACTCCCATCTGCCATCTTTATTTGTTCTGACCTCAGCAATCAGTGCACCATCAATATAGAGTTTAACCGTTGAATAGGGTGCAGCGGTTCCTGTCAGTGCAGGATTCTTTTCATTAATAATATGGTCTGTATTATCAACCCCCGTATCGTTGACCAACTCTATTGTTGGTTTTTGCGTTTGCGTTACGATTTGGAAATTATACGCTGATGAGGAGGCAGTATTACCGGCAATATCTTCTACCTTTACCGTTACGTCATGCGAGCCATCGGATAACGCTGTGGTAAATTGAAAATTCCATACACCATCATCGCCAGCAATAGCCTCACCACTTAACACACCGTCAACATAGATGGAAACCTTAGCATTAGCTTCAGCCATCCCGGTAAACAACGGCGTATTAATTTTAGTAATCATATCGCCTTTAACGCCAGAGTCAGCGCTATCATGCAACATAACAGTAGGGATCGGCGTAAAGCTATCAATGGTAAGCTGATAATCTACAGATGACGTTCTTCCTAAAGGATCGATGGATTCAACCGTAATCTTATAAACATTGTCAGACAGATTTCGGGAAATATCAAAATTCCAGTTACCGTCTGCATCCGCAGTCGTCACGCCTATCGTTTTACCATCAATAAGGATATTTACGGTAGCAAACCTATCCGCTGTTCCCAGTAATGTCAGAGCATTGTGTTTATTGGTAATCCAGTCGCCTTTTGCACCGGAATCATCACTGGCATCGAGTTCCGCTTTTGGAGGTACAACTTCAGTTTGAATAGTAAAAGAATATTTAACAGTAGAGGATTTATTACCGGCGGCATCCTGAGAAATGATTTCAATATCATAGGCGCCCTGAAGAAATTTATTACTAAACTGATAATTCCAGGTCCCGTTTGAATCAACCTCAATGCTGTCATATAATTTACCATCTCGCATCAATAAGATGGTAGACTTTGGCTCTGCCGTACCGACTAAAGCCGGTAAATCATTCCCTGATAAAATTATACCATTCGGTAAAACAACAAAGTCCTCCAAAGAAACCGTCGGAGGTACAGGGGCAATAGTATCAATAACGTAACTAAAGGAAAAATCCTTTTTGTTGCCAGCGACATCTTCAACAGTGAACGTAAGATTGTTAATCCCTTCCACTGAGTCGGAAGTGAAATTGAACGTCCATTCGCCCTTGTCATTCGCTTTAAAAATAACCTCTTCGCCAGTCTCACTATTTATGACACTGATAATAGCATTTGGCTCAGTTTTACCTGTAAAGGTTGGGCGAGTATTGTTAGTAACGTTATCTCCGACAATACCGCTATCATTCGTCGTTTCAATCTCAGCGCTGAAATAGCTGATACGTGTATCAATAGTAAAAGGCAGATTTGCCGTCGCTGAGGTATGCCCGGCAATATCAGTAGCTGTTGCTGTTATATTGTATTCGCCATCCTTGAGCGGCGTAGTAAGCGTATAGCTCCATGTCCCATCTTTAGCAACAATGACCTCACCAAGATGCTTAAGTCCAAGATAAATAGAGACTGTAGAACCGGGTTCCGCCACACCAATAAATGTTGGCAGGGTGCTATTTGTAATGTTGTCATTTTTAATGCCGGAATCACTACTATCATCCAGCTCAATCGTCGGCTTTTCCGGAGGAATGGTGTCGGTTATGATACTATCCGTCGTTTCGTTTTTATTACCTGCTTTATCTACAGCAACGACTTTTATACTATTTTCGCCCTCAGATAATTCATTATCCTTAAATTCATAACTCCAGTTTCCATCTTTATCGACATCAACGCTGGCAACCAGTTTATTATCTACATAAATGTCAACCTTAGCATTCTCTTCCGCCGTACCAACAATTGAAGGCGTCAAGGTCGGCGTTAAGCCCTTATGACCGGACACACTACTTTCAGGCGAAAGCTCAAATGTTGGCTTATCGGTAACGGAATCGATAGTAATGACAAGTTTGGCGCTACCGCTTCCATCAGCAGTCTTGGCCTCTGCCTCCAGATTGTATGTTCCATCAGTCAATGTTTCAGGCGCAGTGAAGGTGAAGTTACCCAAACTATCCGCTACAGCCTGACCGACAGCAATACCATTAATTTTAATAATGACCGTGGCATTGGGAGCAGTGCTACCTACAAACTGAGGTTTGGTAAAATTAGTTATACTATCATCTTTGCTACCGCTGTTACTCTCGGCCGCAAGCGCTAATGTGACTTTAAGCGGCTCTTTAACAGACTCAGCATCGAGCTTATTTTCCTCATTTTTACTGCTATTACTTTTGCCAGTACTGGTATTTTTATTAATAGGTTGAGGAAGAACTTTTTCAGCATCGTTCTGTTTAGAAGCCTGCGTTGCTTTAGCCTGTGTATTTTGCTGGGAAGCATCGCTTTGCTGAGCCAGATTGTCTTTTGCTACATTGTCAGCCAAAAAGTTCTGCAGCATTTCTTCAATTTGCTTTGACGAGTTCTGTACTTCAAACGCTTCATTGAGCGCTTTTTCTGCAGCCTCCTTAGCTTTCTCTGCTTCTTCCTTCGCCTTATCAGCTTCTTTCTTTGCGTTTTCAGCATCGTCAAGCTGCTTTTTTAATTCCTCTTCTTCCTTCTTATTTCGTCGTTTGCCATTACCTTTCTTTTCTACCTGAGCAGAATCAACCAATGAGCTGTCAATTCTCTCTAGTTGAATATCTTTTAAATCTACGCTGCCCAGAATTTTAGCGCCAGTAATAGTCTTATCTTTAAATTTAACAGCGAGGTTATTGCCTTTGATACTTGAATAAAGAGCGCCATTGACAATGATCACTGAACCACGCGGCGTGGTAATGTTCATGTCTGGCCCGGAAAGAGAAACTTTTGCGCCTTTGGCATTACCCAAAGAAGATAAATCAATTACAGAATTTTGATCGGCAAAAAACTTTTGTATGCTTTTATTTCCCATAATATTATATTCACTCTCAAGGTGTATCTAATCGTTTAGTATTAACGGGTTCTGAAAAGGCTTTGTCCACGCCTTTCATCAAGGGAGATAACAGGTATTCCATAATGCTGTGTTTTCCGGTAATTACACTGGCGTCAACAGTCATACCTGGTTTTAACCACCGTAAATCATCTTCATTAACATCGAATGCAATAATTACTTTATAATAACGCTGAATTGTTCCTCCGGTATTTTCCTCATAGGAATCAGGGCTAATATTATCGATAGTCGCATTATACGATTTTATCTTTGGTTGGATAATTGACTGCACATCCAGTTTAACGGCTTCATCTACATATATTTGGTCACGGTATTTGGGTAATATTTTCACATCGGCCAGCATAGTCCTTACTTTTGGTTTTATTTCAAAAAGTAAGTCCGCCGCCTGAATCACACCACCATGAGTAGTGGCACTTTTATTGATTTTATAAATTACACCGTCAACCGGTGAATAGATATCCTCCTCATTTATCTGCTTCTCTATTACTTTTAATGTAGAGTTAACAACCTCAAGCTCCTGAAGATTTTTAGATATTATTTTAGATAAAGATAAGCGCAATTCATTATTAAGCGCCTCAATATCATTAACAACCAGCTCAATATCATCTTTTTTTAAAGTGATACTACTTTCAATATCATTAATTTCAGACTTAACTTTTATATACGCCTGTTTCTTGTTAAGAAAATTGGTATATGGGCTAATTCCTTTTTTTACCAGTGGGGAAAGAATATTTATTTCTTCGGCAAGCAATGCGAGTTCTTTTTCTTTCGAACTCAGCTTCTCTTGTAATCCGCTAATCTCAGAATCAAGAGAGGTTTTTTTTAACTCTTTAGCTCTTATCTGACTATGCACTAATTCAATATTCGCTTTTACCTCTTTATTGCTTAAAGAACGGGTGCCATCCAGGGTAATCAACCCACTCTCATTTTCTTTATCAAGAATGAAAGATATTTCGTTAACATCTTTATCCAGATACCCTTTTTGAGTTCTATACCTTTGATATTCTTTTTGCAGATCAAGGTTAACGACCTTTGCAAGGAGTTCTCCTTTTTTTACAGTATCACCCTCGGCTACATAAATATCTTGTATCGTCCCTCCTTTAGAAAGAGATATTAACTGAGCATTATCTTTAGTGGTGATAACGCCCTGACCATGAACCACTGAATTAATTTCTATAAAGTAGGTAAGGATAATAATTAAGATCGTCAAAGAAATAATTATCATCATGAGATGATCGCTTTGTCTTCTATTCATTTCATTACATTTAACTCACTTTCAGTATTTCCTTTTAAATAATCCATTAAATGAAAAATCAATGAGAGTTGCTGTAACTTTAAAATATACAGGCTATATTTGCTGTCGATCATGCTTACATATGCCTGAAATGCTTCATTACGGCTTGAAATTAAATCAAGCAAACTTTTTTGCCCTAACTGAAACTCCTGCTCATATAATTCAGTAAGCTGTAACGCGTTTGTATGTGAACGTTCCGCCACTGAGTAAGTCTCTTTTGCAGCGGCGTATCTTGAAAGTTGTGAATCAATGTTATAACGCGTTTTAATCAAAAAATCGTCAATTTGCAGCTTAGCCTGCGAGTAACTTGCCACCATTTTTCTTTCCTGGGCTGAATTTCTGAACCCATTAAAAATGTTGAAACTGACATTGATACCCGTTTTAAATTCATCTTCATAATCACTTTTTTTGGCACTACCGCTCGGGTTATTCTGTACATAGCTGGAAACGAGATCTACAGTCGGAAAATAGGATGATTTTGCGGCATTAATATCTTCGGTCGCGGCTTTTCGGGTATTGACAAGCATCTTATAGTCATCGTTGTATTTCATCACCATGTCCATAAGTTTTTCAGGGCTTTCGACAAAAATATATTTTTTGAAGAGGTTGAATTTTTCATCGCTTTGAATCTGAACTGGCGATAAATTCAGACCAGTCATATTCTGCATTTTATACATTTCATCATCCAACATCGACTGATACATAATGCTTCTGGTATTTAATGCATCGATAGATACTTGTACTTTACGCATATCAGATTGCATCGCTACACCGGAAGATACCAGCAACGAAAAAGTTTCCAGCATCTTTTTATAAAACTCTTTCTCCAGATTTACGCCATCAATCATTTCACGATATTTACTGATGTTGTAATAGGTTGTCACAACCTCCTGAGACACTATATTCTTTGTTTTCTCATAGTCAGTTTTACTATTATCTCTTTCGTATTCAGATTTCCTGATATTAGCCCCCCTCACTCCAAAATCCGTTATTCGGTATGATAAAGACACCTTATTTTCAACGTTCCTCTCGGTACCTGATGACTCTTTCCTGTTATTATTAAGGCCAGATGTTAGATCCAGGGTAGGATAAAGTGCTGCCCGTGAAAGATCTAAGTCACTTTTTTTCTTTTCAGTCTCATAATATGAAACAGCAACAGAGGGCTGATGCGTTAATGCGGCATTAACTAAATCTCTTAGAGGAATGACCGGAAGCTCGCTGGCGTATGTGCTTTGTGTAATAAAAGCAGTCGTCAGAAAAAACATCTTAATCTTCATTTTTTTCCTCCTTGTTTAACAAACGTTGCTTTACTATTTCCTGATGCATAGATGTTATTTTTTCCATTAATGGCATATAGGTATCACGGTAGCTAACCATTTCAGCACTAATCTCTTTAGTATTAGTAATAATCTTTTTATCAGTAGCCGATAGATCGGATAGCGCTAAATGAACATTATTCATATCCTCATCCATTTCTTTTCTCAGCCCATCGAGAGTATGGGAAATATCGGCACTGCCAGCGGCAATATCGTTTATGGTCTTACCATGTGAAAGAGATTCCTGATAGCATTTATCAACTGATGCCATTATTGAATCATTCTTTTTATCTATAATATTTTGTATTGTACTCATTGCCTCCAGTCGTGCATTATTATCAGCAAGCAGGATATTACCTTCAGATAAACGCGAGGTAATTGTTATTACACCGTCAGATAATTTTTTGAGATTTTCGTTACTGCTTACCAGATAACCATCAATCAGCGTAGAAAGTTGCTCTAGTTTTGCTGAGTTATCCAATAGCCGGTTTTGCAAAGTGACAAAGCTATCTGATAGCATCTCTCGTTTCTTTTCTTCATCCTGCGTCCGTAAATTTTCAACTGACAGATAGTTATCAAAAAACGCTTTAAACAACTCTTTAAATTCTACAAGCGTCTCTGATTCAACCCGCAGGCTTCGTTGTTTATTATTGGATCTGTTGCTTATGATTTTTAATTTTTTGATTTCCGTAGAAACAAGGGAATAGGAGCTGCGAACAAAAACACTTTGTGAGGTCAGGAGTATGGCGCAAACGACACCATAGATAGAAGATACAAATGCGGTATTCATCCCTTTCAATGGTTCAGAAAGCGACGCTACCATTGTCACGATCATATTGAGTGTATTACTTGCATTATCACCGCCAACATCTGATGGCGAGCTCAATAAGTTCCCGATTGAACCAATCGTAATAGACAGACCCGCAAACGTCCCCAACAGGCCAACAAGCGTCGACACATTGCTACAGCTCATAATAAATGACAATCGTTGATTACGGGCGGTAGACACATTGTCATCTAATTCCATCAGCAAATTGAAATCACACTGTTTGGGTTCCCCGGCAAACAAAACCTGATTGAGGTTAGAAAGAATGCTATTTTTTCTACTGGCGTCCTGAGCTATTAATATGTCTTTTGCTGAAATATTTTTAAGAATAGTGAATAATGCACACAAAGAACCTGTAATATAAATGGCAATAATGACTCCATTGTAAATTGCAGAAACCATGAAGTTATCAAAAACATACTCTCTTATACCGGGAAAAGATAAAGCGAAAAAAGGGAGTATGGCAAGGAAAAAACAGACAAACAAATAGCGGTAATGATTTATATATTTCACTCTGACACCTTTTTATTAATAGTCGTGATAATAGCTTTACTCGTTGTACTTGATGCTGCGGAGTTAACACTCATGTCAATAACTACATCAGGATATATTTTTTTAATCTCTTTCATCAAAATAATTCCCCGTTCATATCCCAGTCGTAGAGAGTCAGAGAAAGAGATGTCTGCCTGAGGAATAACCATTTCTATCAATAAATTACTATTGATTTTGTCTTCTAACCAAGCCTTTATTTTATAAGTGTCCTCTTCTGAAAAGCTTCTCAGCCTGCCATGATACGTAATAACAAGCTCATTTTTTGTAGATGTTATATCAATTTTCTGACCATCGGCGATATCGTATACTCCAACCTCCTTACCTGACATTGTAGTCATTCCGTCCGACACATCTTGAGTATTCACTTCCTTATTAACTATTTCATTAGGATTTGAATTGTCATTGGCTCCGCTATTTTGAGCAGTAGATTTAGTCTTATTCTCTATATTTGCTTTATAAACTTTAATTGAGTTGTCATACATAATAATCATATTATTAAGTGCAAACACCAACATAAGAAATATAAAAATGCACAATACCGTAGAGAATGTATCAACAAAACTAGGCCACGGATTACTTTCGTCTTCCATGTTGTCTCCTGATATTACATTGTGAATAAAATGTTTTTGTGGATTAGAAAGGATAAAGGATGCTCAACTTATTCAGAAAGTGAACGCTACCGCCCTTGGCTTCCTGCTACCAATACGCTTTATAGATTTCAGTTTTCTTACATCTCGTAATCAGAAAAATAAAAACAACGACGCCATTTTTATGCGCCCACAACAAAGATGAGTGCTTTAATTAAAAACACTCTTCATTTTTTTAATTAGGTAGACATCAATTATTGCACTAACTATATCTTCCCCAATAATAGGTATCGCATAAGCTCTCAGCTCATAAATAAAAAATAGTCATCAGCAAATTAAAACCACCCGCCGATAAATAGATTTGTTAGCTAATCATTGAAACTCTAAATCATTTTAAGGACATATTTCTTTTTAATACGCGTTATAACCATACGTATTTAATAAATTTGCCTCCAGAGGATAAAATGAATTTTCACAATTAAAACATAGGGTCATAGGGACTTCAATATAACTTAAATCATTGAAAATATAATAAGTGGGGAGTAAAAAATCAGAATTGCGTAAAAAAACACACAAATAAAACCATTTTTTATATAAAGCCAGCTATAAGTAACAATTTTATCTTCAGCAATTAAAAATAAAGCAAGATACACATATCATATTTGAGCTCATCACAAGCTAAAGCAAACATTTAATTAACTATTGATAATACCGACCCTTCTCTACCGTTATTTTATAATATCTTTTTGTTGTCAAAAAATGGCTATAAATTATATATTTTGCAGATGAGATTTCTCTTTCATATTTAAGACAATCCGGGTTATTGCAGTACATTTATGAACTTCGGCTGGATAATGATGTGCCGAGGCGAGTCGGCCAGAGGCGATAAGCGACATTTTTCCGTAAGATATGCGCTTCTCTTTTTTGAAAGGGATACTAAGAGCCTATCCCATTAGGGCTATTTTACTTGCCATTTTGGTCCTGGGCAGTGCTCAAAATCCTCACGTACTACGTGTACGCTCCGGTTTTTGCGCGCTGTCCGTGTCCAAACTGGCTGCGCCAATAACGCCTGGTGGGATAGGCTCTAAGACAATAATACCAGGTAAGAAAATGCCTGGTTTACACCAGGCATTTCAGCAGACGAGAACTATAGCGAAAATGCAAATAACGCTTTGAGTTTTTTACCAAAAATCAGAACGGAATGTCGTCGTCAAAATCCATTGGCGGTTCGTTAGACGGCGCTGGCGCGGATTGCTGTGGACGCGACTGCGCGCCGCCGCTGAACTGGTTACCGCCCTGCGGCTGCTGAGGTTGTTGCGGCTGACCCCAACCCCCCTGCTGCTGACCGCCTGCCGGTGCGCTGCCGCCCTGGCGACCACCCAGCATCTGCATCACGCCGCCGATCTGCGGAACGTTAATTTCAGTCGTATAGCGTTCCTGGCCACTCTGATCGGTCCACTTGCGGGTACGCAATTGACCTTCGATATACACCTGAGAACCTTTACGCAGATATTCGCCGGCCACTTCCGCCAGTTTGCCGAACATCACCACCCGGTGCCATTCAGTCTGCTCTTTCATTTCGCCGGTCTGCTTATCGCGCCAGGATTCAGAAGTAGCCAGCGTTAAGTTGGCGACAGCGCCGCCACTCGGCATATAGCGTACTTCCGGGTCCTGGCCCAGATTACCAACGAGAATCACCTTGTTTACGCCTCTGCTGGCCATAATTGAGTCTCCTGAATACGTTTCATAAATAGTGTAAACGCGTGAGTGTACCATTTCCACGTAGCATTTTAATAGCTGCGATGCAGGTTCCAGGTCACTCGCGCGAACCTCATATTGTTGCATACTTTAGCTGAAGATGCATTCCAATACTGTATATTCAAACAGGTTAAATTGTGTCATAATTAGCCGTTTCTGCCGTTTGTCCTTCAAACAAACCAGGCATCCGAGTCTCTACCGGGAAAGGTGAATGGATAAGATCGAAGTTCGGGGCGCCCGCACCCATAATCTCAAAAATATTAACCTCGTCATCCCCCGCGACAAACTGATTGTCGTGACCGGGCTTTCGGGTTCAGGCAAATCCTCACTGGCTTTCGACACTCTGTATGCCGAAGGGCAGCGTCGTTACGTTGAATCGCTCTCCGCTTACGCGCGGCAGTTTTTGTCGCTCATGGAAAAACCGGATGTCGACCATATTGAGGGGCTATCGCCCGCGATCTCAATTGAACAGAAATCGACATCGCACAACCCGCGCTCTACGGTAGGTACTATTACCGAGATCCACGACTACCTGCGCCTGCTGTTTGCCCGCGTGGGCGAGCCACGTTGTCCGGACCATGACGTGCCGCTGGCGGCGCAAACCGTTAGCCAGATGGTCGATAACGTGCTGTCACAGCCGGAAGGCAAACGTCTGATGCTGCTGGCGCCGATTATTAAAGAGCGTAAAGGCGAACACACCAAAACGCTGGAAAATCTGGCAAGCCAGGGTTACATTCGCGCCCGTATTGACGGCGAAGTCTGCGATCTCTCCGATCCGCCGAAGCTGGAGCTGCAAAAGAAACATACCATTGAGGTGGTGATCGATCGCTTCAAAGTTCGTAACGATCTTTCCCAACGCCTGGCGGAGTCGTTCGAAACGGCGCTGGAATTATCCGGCGGCACGGCGGTTGTTGCCGATATGGACGATGAGAAAGCGGAGGAGCTTCTGTTCTCCGCCAATTTTGCCTGTCCGATTTGCGGCTACAGTATGCGCGAACTGGAACCGCGTCTGTTCTCGTTCAACAACCCGGCAGGCGCCTGCCCGACCTGTGACGGGCTCGGCGTTCAGCAATATTTCGATCCGGACCGCGTGATCCAGAATCCCGACCTGTCGCTGGCAGGCGGCGCGATTCGTGGTTGGGATCGTCGCAATTTTTATTACTTTCAAATGCTCAAGTCGCTGGCGGAACACTATAAGTTCGACGTGGATGCGCCGTGGGCAAGCCTCAGCGCCAACGTACATAAAGTCGTGCTATACGGTTCCGGCAAAGAGAACATTGAATTTAAATATATGAACGATCGCGGCGATACTTCCGTGCGCCGCCATCCGTTCGAAGGCGTGCTGCATAATATGGAGCGCCGTTATAAAGAGACGGAATCCAGCGCGGTGCGCGAAGAGCTGGCGAAGTTCATCAGTAATCGCCCCTGCGCCAGCTGTGAAGGCACGCGACTGAATCGCGAAGCGCGCCATGTATTTGTGGAAAATACGCCGCTGCCTGCTATTTCCGATATGAGCATTGGCCATGCGATGGATTTTTTCACTAATCTCAAGCTTTCCGGGCAACGGGCGAAAATCGCCGAAAAAGTGCTAAAAGAGATCGGCGATCGCCTCAAGTTTCTGGTGAACGTCGGCCTGAACTATCTCACGCTCTCCCGCTCGGCAGAAACGCTTTCCGGCGGCGAAGCCCAGCGTATTCGTCTGGCGAGCCAGATAGGCGCCGGGTTAGTCGGCGTGATGTATGTGCTGGATGAACCGTCCATCGGTCTGCACCAGCGCGATAACGAACGGCTGCTGGGTACGCTGATTCATCTGCGCAATCTTGGCAATACCGTGATTGTGGTGGAACACGATGAAGACGCCATCCGCGCCGCCGACCATGTGATTGATATTGGCCCCGGCGCGGGCGTTCACGGCGGCGAGGTGGTGGCGGAAGGCCCGCTGGAAGCCATTATGGCGGTACCGGAATCGCTGACCGGCCAGTACATGAGCGGTAAACGCAAAATTGAAGTGCCGAAACAACGCGTGCCGGCAAATCCAGAAAAAGTGCTCAAACTCACCGGCGCACGCGGCAACAACCTGAAAGATGTGACCCTTACGCTACCGGTAGGGCTGTTTACCTGTATCACCGGCGTCTCGGGTTCCGGTAAATCGACGCTGATTAACGACACGCTGTTCCCCATCGCCCAGCGTCAGTTAAACGGGGCGACTATCGCCGAACCGGCGCCGTATCGGGATATTCAAGGGCTGGAACATTTCGATAAAGTGATTGATATCGACCAGAGCCCGATCGGGCGCACCCCACGTTCCAACCCGGCGACCTATACGGGCGTCTTTACCCCGGTTCGCGAGCTTTTTGCTGGCGTGCCGGAGTCTCGCTCGCGCGGCTACACGCCAGGGCGATTCAGCTTCAACGTGCGCGGCGGTCGCTGCGAAGCGTGCCAGGGCGATGGCGTCATTAAAGTCGAAATGCACTTTCTGCCGGATATTTACGTGCCGTGCGACCAGTGCAAAGGCAAGCGCTATAACCGGGAAACGCTGGAGATTAAGTACAAAGGCAAGACCATCCACGAAGTGCTGGATATGACCATTGAAGAAGCGCGTGAGTTCTTTGATGCGGTTCCGGCGCTGGCGCGTAAGCTGCAGACGCTGATGGACGTGGGGCTGACCTATATCCGTCTTGGTCAGTCGGCGACGACGCTTTCCGGCGGCGAGGCCCAGCGCGTGAAGCTGGCGCGCGAACTGTCGAAGCGCGGCACCGGGCAGACGCTGTATATTCTCGACGAGCCGACCACCGGCCTGCACTTTGCCGATATTCAGCAGTTGCTTGACGTTCTGCATCAGTTGCGCGATCAGGGCAACACCATCGTGGTGATCGAACACAACCTGGACGTCATTAAAACGGCGGACTGGATTGTCGACCTCGGCCCGGAAGGCGGCAGCGGCGGCGGCGAAATTCTCGTCTCCGGTACGCCGGAAACCGTGGCGGAGTGCGAGGCGTCGCATACCGCCCGCTTCCTTAAACCTATGCTCAAATAACCTTCACGCCGCTTTCCGATTCGCCGGGAAGCGGCATCATTTTTCCTCATCCCACCTCATTGTATCCGTGTTGAGCATTTGTGATTTGCGTGCCGCCTCGCTCTGACATGTGATAGCGCAAACGGTCTGTTATGGAAAACACCATGAAGTTGCCCTACGCAATCACACTACTGCTGTGCCTGTTTTTATCCGCCTGTACGCTGCCTGACCGCTTTAGCGCCGTGGCTTTTCAACAACTGACGCTATTACAAGCGCGCTCAACCCGCTTCCTGCAGGACGCGGCGCGAATACCGTGGCAAAAAGAGACACTGCTCAAGGATGACCGCGATATCCGCCAGACATTTTTTCAGGCTGAGCGGGTCGCCTGTCAAGGTGGGGATAAACACCGACTCGATAATCTGGCGCTGCTGAAAAATCACTATTTGCGTCTTTATGCGCGGGTTACGCAACGTAAGCAACCACTTACTTACATCCAGGCTGAGAGATACCAACGGCAAAATAATCAGGTCTGGAAATTAGCCATACAGGGTGAGTGTCTGCATTGGGGCGCCCGCTGCACTCAGGGAGAAGAAAATGGCGTCTATTAACGAAATACATTACCTGATGACCACCGCCCGGGCCGAACATCCTGTCGCCTCCTCGGCGATTGCCGAGTTTATCCAGGCGTATAAGCAGGCAAGAGAAGACAGCGACGACGGTATACGCGAGTCCGCCGCGTTTATCGCCCGCGCGCTTCAGGAACATGCTCGCGGCTGGCTGGACGACGACGATATGATTATTCTGCTGGAAGGACAGCGGGACCTCGCCAGGCTACGCGCCAATAATGCGCAAATCGCCCTCGGCAGCCGTATCCGGTCTACGGTCATCCGCCTCATTGATATCGCCCTGGCGTTGTTGGTCGGCGCGCTATAATCAGGACTGCGGCAACTGCTTGCGTTTATCTTCCGGCAGCGCATTTACCGCCTGTTGATAAGAGGCATCGACCAGATAATAGAGTTGTGAATCCGGCAGCGATCCGTCCAGATAGACCGTGCTCCAGTGCGCTTTATTAAGGTGCCGACTCGGTCGTACATCGCTGTGCTGCTGACGTAACAACTCTGCCAGTTCCGGGCTGGTTTTGAGAGAGGCTGCCGGGCGTCCTTCAACTTCTTTTACCATCGCGAAAAGTACATCTTCCACTTTAATTTGCGTCGCTTTCCAGTCGCTGTGGACGCTCTGCTCTGCGCCAGGTTTTGCCATGCAGTATTGCAGTAATTCCGAAATGGTCATTATCATTCCCCTTGTAGTGTCGCGATGATTTTACGTGGACCGCCGTGAATACGGTGCTCTCCCAACCAGATACCTTGCCATGTTCCTAACTGTAAACGCCCCTGGCGTACAGGCAGCAGCAACGAGACGCCCAATACTGACGACTTAATATGCGAAGGCATGTCATCCGCCCCTTCGTAATCATGTTCATACGCCGCATTATCGGGAACGGTTTTCAGGAAATGGCGCTCCATATCAGCGCGCACGGTGGGATCGCAGTTTTCGTTTAGCGTCAGCGAGGCCGAGGTATGTAGCAACAACAGATGCAGCAAACCCGTTTCGACAGGCGGTAAGCCAGACAATTTATCGGTAATTTCATCTGTTATCAGATGAAACCCGCGCGGCTTCTCGCTCAGTGTAATGGTGCGCTGATACCACATAGGCTGCTCCTTCCTAAAAACAAACGTCTCCTGAATAGTGTGCAGCAAGTCTGGAAAAGGTAAAAGCCAGCGGGGCAAGTTTGTGCAAAAATCATGCAAAAAAGGAGAGCCTGTCGCTCTCCTGATTTTTAGTACTCCGAGTTGACAATGACTTCCTCGCCAAACGCTCCTGCCTGCGGCAGCGGTTTGTAGGTGGAGTTAGCCGCGCGCAGGATGCGAATACCGCGGATACCACAATCACGGGCCGCGGTAATATCGTTATCCGAATCGCCGTAGAAGATACGCATGTTCTTCTCCTGCAGCCACTGTACTTTCGTATTTTGTTCCGGTTTATCGCCGGCGAAAATCACCGGATTCATATTCGCCGCCGGAATATGGAAGTTATCCGCCAGCGTTTTCGACACGGTTTCCGTTTTCGTCTGACTACGACCAGTGACAAAGTAAATACTGTCGCCACGGCGAACATGCATATCAATGAGCTGTCGGGCCACTTCTTTTGGAATACTGAACTCATCCCAGCCGTTGTTCATTTTTTCCCAAAAGGCCGGATTTTTCAGATAATCGTCGCTGTCCGGGGAGTAGGTTTTCTTTCCGCGCCAGAATCCGGGGCTGGAAAATAACACGGTGTCGTCAATATCAAAGCCGACCGCCATCGGCGGGCGTCCGGTGAGGCTGTTTTCAATCTGGGCGACAGAGACCCAATGGACAGGCGCTTGTTCCGCGAGTTTTGCAACATTAGTGCCCGGATTGAGCGTCGAAGGGGAAGATACTAACGCATTCGCGGAATGGTTTAGCGTAAACAACAAACAGACGGCACTCAGCGCCAGGGTTATTTTTTTCATGGTTTTCCCTTAAAATTCAAAATATTATAATTATTAAGATGAGTCTTTGCTCAAAAAACTATCTGACCATAACGCCAGTAACGGTCAAAAGGAAGGATTATCTGCGGTTTTGTTACGAAAAAAGAGGATGATCACAACAGCTATTGTCAGGCCGGAGGGCACTGTTATCGCCGTCCGGCCTGAATATTACATGACAGCGGCAAATGCCTTCGCCACGCGGTGTACATTTGAAGCATTAAGCCCGGCGACACACATGCGGCCACTGGCAATCAGGTAAACGCCAAACTCATCGCGCAACCGCTCGACCTGCTCCTCGCTTAACCCGGTATAGCTGAACATACCGCGCTGCTGTAACAAGTAATCAAAGTTGCGGTCAGGCATCTCCGCCTTCAGCTCCTTCACCAGCGTCTGGCGCATCGATATAATGCGGTTACGCATCGCGTCGACTTCCGCCAGCCAGCCCGCTTTTAACGCCTCATCGCCCAGGACCGTAGCGACCACCTGAGCGCCGAAACACGGCGGACTGGAGTAAATTCGGCGCACCGTCGCTTTTAGCTGTCCCAGAACCCGCGCGGCAATTTCAGCATCTTCACACACCACGGACAGGCCGCCGACGCGCTCGCCGTACAGCGAGAAAATCTTCGAAAAAGAATTACTGACTAACGCAGGTAACCCGGCGCTGGCAATGGCGCGAATAGCGTAAGCATCCTCGTCCATGCCTGCGCCAAACCCCTGATAGGCAATATCAAGGAACGGAATCAGATCGCGCGCTTTCACTATTTCAATCACCGCATCCCATTGCGAAGGCGTTAAATCCGCCCCGGTCGGGTTGTGACAACAGGGGTGCAGCAGCACGATACTGCGCGCAGGTAACGTATTCAGCGTGGCCAGCAGATCGTTAAAACGGATGCCGTTAGTCGCGTCGTCATACCAGGGGTAAGTACTCACTTCGAATCCTGCCCCGGCAAATATCGCAATATGGTTTTCCCAGGTGGGGTCGCTCACCCATACGCCTGCGTCGGGGAAATAACGCTTCAGGAAATCCGCGCCCACTTTCAGCGCGCCGGAACCGCCTAATGTCTGGATAGTGGCCACGCGCTGTTGCTGAAGAACCGGGTGATCGGCGCCAAAGAGCAAAGGCGCGATAGTATGGCGATAAGTATTGAGTCCTTCCATCGGCAGGTACAGCGAAGCGCCATGCGGCTGCGCGTTAAGCCGGGCTTCGGCTTCGGCCACCGTTTTAAGCTGTGGGATAATCCCGTCTTCGTTGTAATACAGGCCAATGCTCAGATTTACTTTGTCGTGACGGGAGTCGTCTTTAAAACGCTCCATCAGTGAAAGAATCGGATCGCCGGCATAGGCGTCAACTTTTTGAAACACGCGATGGTTCTCCAGGTTTACAGAGGGCAGGAAATAACACAATAAACCGGAAGGACGAGAAGATCGAGAGGATGTTGTGGTGGATGCGCATATTACCGGATAGCGGCGTGAACGTCTTATCCGGCCTGCAGCACATGCGCGATACAAGCCGGATAAGCGCAAGCGCCACCCGGCCCGCCGCGTATTTAATCAATATACTTCATCGCCACCCTTGAGGTCAGGCGCGTGATAAGTTCGTAAGCACTTACTTTTGTCATTTCAGCGATACGTTCAACCGGCAGACCTTCACCCCATAAGACCACCGGATCGCCCGCGTTATCCTGCGCGTTTGGCCCCAAATCTACGCAAATCATATCCATCGCCACCCGCCCGACAATCGGGACTTCACGACCATTGACCAGTACTGGCGTACCGGAAGGCGCCGCTCGTGGGTAGCCATCGCCATAACCCATCGCCACCACGCCCAGGCGCGTGTCGCGCTCACTCACCCATGTCCCGCCGTAGCCCACCGGTTCGCCCGCTTTGTGGTCACGCACCGCGATCAAACTGGAGGTTAAGGACATCACCGGCTGAAAACCAAAATCCGGCCCCCAGGGTTTGTGCTCCAGCGGCGATACGCCATACAAAATGATGCCCGGACGCGCCCAGTCAAAGTGAGACTGCGGCCACAGCAGGATACCGCCAGACGCGGCAATAGAGCGCTGACCGGGTTTACCCTGACAGAAGGCATTAAAAATGTCGAGCTGATGTTCGGTAGCGCCGCATTCCGGCTCATCCGCACGGGCAAAATGGCTGACGATATTCACCGGCTGGCGTACATTTTTACAGTGCGTCAGACGCTGGTAGAACGCCTCCGCCTCTTCGGGACGCACGCCGAGACGATGCATACCGGTATCCAGTTTCATCCAGACCGTTACCGGCTCCGCCAGCTCCACCGCCTCCAGGGCGGCAAGCTGCTCTTGATTATGTACGGCGGTATGCAGACATTGCGCGGAAATGGTCGGCAAATCGGCGGCGTCGAAAAAACCCTCCAGCAGCAGGATAGGCTGCGTGATCCCGCCCGCTCGCAGACGTAGAGCCTCTTCAAGACGCGCCACGCCAAAAGCGTCAGCATCAGGGAGCGTTCGCGCGGTCTCCAGAAGACCGTGTCCATAAGCGTTCGCTTTCACCACCGCAACCAGCTTACTGGCAGGCGCCAGTTCACGCAGACGTTGCAGGTTGTGTCGCAGAGCGCGGCGGTTAATGACGACTGTTGCCGCTTGCATTTGAATTCCTTGTTAACAGAATGACGGAGAGTTACTCATCATCGTATTGCGGTCCCGCATAGTTATCGAAGCGCGACCACTGACCATTGAACGTCAGACGAACCGTACCGATAGGACCGTTACGTTGCTTACCAATAATAATTTCAGCAATGCCTTTTAAGTCGCTGTTCTCGTGATAAACCTCATCACGGTAGATAAACATAATTAAGTCGGCATCCTGTTCAATAGAGCCGGATTCACGCAGGTCGGAGTTCACCGGACGTTTATCCGCGCGTTGTTCCAGGGAGCGGTTAAGCTGCGATAGCGCCACGACCGGCACCTGGAGCTCCTTCGCCAGCGCTTTCAACGAGCGAGAAATTTCGGCGATTTCCAGAGTACGGTTATCAGAAAGCGACGGCACACGCATCAATTGCAGGTAGTCGATCATAATCAGACTTAACCCGCCATGTTCGCGGAAAATACGCCGCGCGCGCGAACGGACTTCTGTCGGCGTAAGACCTGAGGAGTCGTCAATATACATATTGCGTTTTTCCAGCAGAATGCCCATCGTGCCGGAGATTCGCGCCCAGTCTTCATCATCGAGTTGACCGGTACGAATACGTGTCTGATCGACGCGGGACAGCGAGGCCAGCATACGCATCATGATCTGTTCGCCGGGCATCTCCAGGCTGAAGATCAGTACCGGTTTATCCTGCAACATCGCCGCATTTTCGCAGAGGTTCATCGCAAAAGTGGTTTTACCCATGGAGGGGCGCGCCGCGACGATAATCAAATCCGAACGCTGTAACCCTGCCGTCTTTTTATTGAGATCCTGATAGCCGGTATCCACGCCTGTAACGCCATCGTGCGGTTGCTGGAACAACTGCTCAATACGCGCCACGGTAGCGTCGAGAATCTGGTCGATGCTTTTCGGACCTTCGTCTTTGTTGGCCCGGTTTTCCGCGATCTGGAAAACGCGCGACTCCGCCAGATCCAGCAGTTCATCGCTATTGCGCCCCTGTGGATCGTAACCAGCGTCCGCAATTTCATGCGCCACCGCGATCATATCGCGGACCACGGCGCGTTCGCGCACAATGTCCGCATAAGCACTGATATTCGCCGCGCTTGGCGTGTTTTTAGACAACTCCGCCAGATAGGCGAAACCGCCGACGCTGTCCAGTTGGCCCTGCCGCTCCAGCGATTCCGCGAGCGTAATCAGGTCGATAGGACTGCCGCTTTCCTGCAAGCGCCCCATCTCCGTAAAGATATGGCGATGCGGGCGGGTATAGAAATCTTCCGCCACCACGCGCTCGGCCACATCGTCCCAGCGCTCGTTATCCAGCATTAAACCGCCCAACACCGACTGTTCCGCTTCAATCGAGTGCGGCGGCACTTTTATCCCGGCAACCTGCGGATCGCGGTCGCGGGCATCAGTCTGTGGTTTGTTGAAGGGTTTATTTCCTGCCATAGTGAATGGAGTTACCGAGATAGTGATTGGGTCGAAAGATTACCACATTTCTTTTGGAGGAAGCATGGCAACGCGTATTGAATTTCACAAGCATGGTGGTCCGGAAGTGCTTCAGACCGTGGAGTTTACGCCAGCGGAACCGGCGGAACATGAAATCCAGGTTGAGAACAAAGCCATTGGTATCAACTTCATCGACACCTATATCCGTAGCGGACTCTATCCGCCCCCGTCGTTGCCTGCGGGCCTGGGAACCGAAGCTGCGGGTGTGGTCAGTAAAGTCGGCAACGGCGTGGAGCACATTCGCGTGGGCGATCGCGTCGTCTACGCGCAGTCAACGCTCGGCGCTTACAGTTCCGTCCATAACGTCCCCGCAGATAAAGCCGCGATTTTACCTGACGCCATTTCCTTCGAACAGGCGGCAGCCTCTTTTCTCAAGGGGTTGACCGTTTTTTACCTGTTGCGCAAAACCTATGAAGTGAAACCCGACGAACCCTTCCTGTTTCATGCCGCTGCGGGCGGCGTCGGTCTGATCGCCTGCCAGTGGGCGAAAGCGCTGGGCGCGAAGCTTATCGGTACCGTCGGTAGCGCGCAAAAAGCGCAGCGGGCGCTGGACGCTGGCGCCTGGCAGGTAATTAATTACCGTGAGGAGAGCATTGTCGAACGGGTAAAAGAGATCACCGGCGGCAAAAAAGTCCGCGTGGTCTATGACTCCGTGGGGAAAGATACCTGGGAAGCCTCACTGGACTGCCTGCAACGTCGGGGACTGATGGTCAGTTTCGGCAATGCGTCCGGCCCCGTCACTGGCGTGAATTTAGGTATTCTGAATCAGAAAGGTTCCCTGTATGCCACGCGACCTTCACTACAGGGGTATATTACGACACGTGAAGAACTGACCGAAGCCAGCAATGAATTGTTCTCATTGATCGCCAGCGGCGTGATTAAAGTTGATGTGGCTGAAAATCAACGCTATGCGTTAAAAGATGCCCGTCGCGCACATGAGGTGCTGGAAAGCCGGGCCACACAGGGCTCAAGCCTGCTGATTCCGTAATAGCTCTGCAAAGAAATTGGGCTTCCACCCGGGAAGCCCTTTCTTTTTTTGTTCGGCTGTATGTAGGGTACAGCGCGATGAATTCGTTACCTGCGCAATCATGACAGATTTAATAATCGATTCCTATTTGCCTGTGAGGGCAAAGTTCCAGGTTGTGACGAACCGCTCAATACCTTAGTAAAACCGACGGTTATTGCGCTGATACTGAGGGATTTTTGGCGTTTTTACTGCTTTGATCACCCACACCACAGCCACCGCCAGCAGTAGCCACGGTAACAGCTTGATCATCAGGGCGAACATTCCGCCCAGGAACATGACGGCAGTCGCTACAACCAGCGCGGTCAGAATGCCCAGCAAGGAGACGCCCGTCACCATTAACATCAGAAAAAAGCCAAGCACAAAAAGTAGTTCCAGCATAGTCGCTCCCCATAGAGATGGCATTGCCCGGCGGCACGGCGCTTACCGGGTTTGGTCAGGTAAGCTATTACAAAAATCATGCCAATATTTATGTTTTTGATATATAAAGAAAACGCCCTGCAAGACCGCACAGAGCGTGGTGAGATTGACTAATTTTTGGCGAACTTTTAACGCTTGTCTGCTACCAGTTTTAGCGCCTGCTCCAGTACAGCAACATCCGCGCCAGCTTTATAGGCGTTTTCGCTCAGATAGCGACGCCACTGCCGCGCGCCGGGGATGCCCTGGAACAACCCCAGCATATGGCGAGTGATATGCCCCAGATACGCTCCCTGGCTCAATTCACGCTCAATATAGGGATACATCGCGCGAACCACCGCAACCGGATCGGCATCGGTGGTATCGGCGCCAAAGATCTCCCGATCCACCGCGGCCAGTATACCCGGATTCTGATAAGCTTCGCGGCCAACCATGACGCCATCCATATGGCGCAGGTGTTCCTTCGCCTCTTCCAGCGATTTGATGCCGCCGTTAATGGACATGGTCAGGTGCGGAAAATCCCGCTTTAGCTGGTATACGCGCGGGTAATCCAGCGGCGGGATCTCACGATTTTCTTTCGGGCTTAAGCCAGAAAGCCAGGCTTTGCGCGCATGGATAATAAACATCTCGCATTCGCCCCGACCGGAAACCGTATCGATGAAATCACACAGAAACGCATAACTGTCCTGATCGTCAATACCAATGCGGGTTTTTACCGTTACCGGAATCGAGACGACATCACGCATGGCTTTAACACAATCGGCGACCAGTTGCGCATTGCCCATCAAACAGGCGCCAAACATACCATTTTGCACACGATCGGAGGGGCACCCCACGTTGAGGTTAATTTCATCGTAGCCACGCGCTTCCGCCAGCTTTGCACAATGCGCAAGCTGAGCCGGATCGCTTCCACCAAGCTGTAGAGCAACCGGATGCTCTTCTTCGCTGTAAGCCAGATAGTCACCCTTACCGTGAATAATCGCGCCCGTGGTCACCATTTCGGTGTAGAGCAGCGTCTGGCGAGACAGCAAACGCAGGAAATAGCGGCAATGTCTGTCCGTCCAGTCGAGCATAGGCGCGATGGAGAAGCGATAAGCAGGAAAAGCGGAGGACTGGGTTTCAGGCTGCATGGCGAATAAATAAGCATCCGGTTAAAAAAGGGGCGTCACTATAGCATAACGCTAAACCGGAGGCGTAGCGCCTCCGGTGAAAACGCCTCAGAATGTCATCGTAAGCTGCGCGCCAGCCCCCCAGGTTTCATCTTCGCCGTACAGTCCCATTAAGTCGAGATGCACACGGTTAAAGGGCGCAAAGCCAAGACCGCCGGTAACCACATTGCTATCGTTATTTTTCACATCCGCACGATACCCTGCGCGCACCGCCAGCCATGACAACGGTCGAACTTCAGCGCCGACACCCACGTACTGTGAATTGTCTTCGCTCTTAAAGCCTTTCGTTTCCGTCAGATCGCCATCGGCGCTTACGGTCAGTAAATCGTTATGCCATGCGATGCCCGCGGTAACCAGGGGGCGGATTTGGTATGTATCTTTGTAGTTGGTGGTTTCTCCCGTCATACCATTAGTGATGTAAATATCTTTCGTATCGATATCGCGAGATACCAGATTTTGCCCGCTCAGCCCCAGCGTCCAGTTTTCACCGATATCGGCAGCAAGCCCCGCATCAATGTTAAAACCCGTATCGTCATTGCGATAGCGGCTGCTATTCCAGTCGCTACTGTCGTAGTTATAAATTGAGGTGGTGTAGTTATAGAGCCAGGTTTTTTGCAGTTTTGGCGTAACGCCAATGGAAACAGGCACCTCGCCCACCACAAACTGCTTCGCCAGTGCAATACCGTAGTCAGACACAATCGCTACCCGCCCCGACGCGGTAGAGTTTAAATGCTTTGTAATTTCGTCAGACCCCAGCAAAGCAGCGCGTCCTGCTTCACGAAGCGCGACACGTTCATCATGCTGGATATCGCGCAGATACTGAATATCGTTCTGATCAATGGACGAACTCACGCGCCCATGCGCATAACCTTTGGCGATAAACGCCACGGAAAGCGTTTGCCCTGGAATACTTACCGCCAACCCGGCGCCGGCATTGGCGCGGGCGGTTTTTCCGTTGAGATATTCCAGCTCATCGGCCAGGTCGCGCGCGGCGCCCTGAAATTGATTCAGCACGCCTCGCGGATTGAGCAGAATTTGCCCCAGCGTAAGGTTATCGACGACCTCATCGTAGTAATCCACTTTATCGCTGATATCGTCAATTTCATCCTGGAGATTGTCTTTATCCGTAATCTGGACGCCGACCGCAGGAAGGACAACAGTGATATTGTCTTCCGGTTTGGCTTTTGCCAGTAACGCCGGATTTAACAGTACTCCGCTGCCATAATTCGCGGACGCGACGCCCGTCCCGCCCATTGCGTCATTACGCGCTTCCGTCCAGGTATTGGCGGCGCTCGCCTGCTTTGCCATAAAAAGCGAGACCGCGATAGCAATCAGTGAAAGTTTGACGTTTTTGTTCACAGTTAGCCCATCTTATTATCAGGTGAAGTAATCCCTCCGCCACGCTTTACCGGACAGAGGCGAACTATTGCTGTGAAATAGTGATGTTAAATCCTGTTGTTATAATATCGACCCTCATTAGGTATAGATGAGAATACTGGCGCGGAAAAGCTTAGCAGGCGATATATTGTCGCGGGGTAATTTCAGAGTTTTAAGCAGCTCGTGGTAAAGTAACGGATTAGACTTTCATGCCATTCGAGGTGCTACATGGAAAAGACCACAACGCAAGAGTTACTGGCGCAAGCTGAAAAACTCTGCGCGCAGCGCAACGTGCGCCTGACGCCTCAGCGCCTCGAAGTGCTGCGCCTGATGAGTCTGCAACAGGGTGCCATCAGCGCATACGATTTGCTCGATTTGCTGCGCGAAACGGAACCACAGGCCAAACCGCCCACCATCTACCGCGCGCTGGATTTTTTGCTCGAACAGGGTTTTGTCCATAAAGTGGAATCCACCAATAGTTATGTGGTTTGCCACCTGTTCGACCAGCCGACGCACAGCTCGGCCATGTTTATCTGCGATCGTTGCGGCGTGGTGAAGGAAGAGTGTGCCGAGGGCGTGGAAGACATCATGCATACGCTGGCGGCTAAAATGGGATTTGCGCTACGACATAACGTTATTGAGGCGCACGGTCTGTGCCCTGCGTGCGTAGAAGTGGAAGCGTGTCGCCATCCGGGCGACTGTGGTCACGACCACTCGGTGCTGGTGAAGAAAAAACCGCGTTAGCCTGAACGGAAAACGGGCGGCAGTAGAGAGGGGCACGCCCGCATTCATAAGCAAACAGTGGGAAGCACATCCATGTACTCCTGGTAGGGGAAAACATATTACCAGCGATAGTTGTTACGGGTTTCCCAGTCAACAACCTCTTTTTCCGCCTGATCTTTCTGGTAACCGTAACGCTCCTGGATTTTACCTACCAGTTGGTCGCGTTTACCTTCGATAACGGTCATATCGTCATCGGTCAGTTTGCCCCATTGTTCTTTCATTTTACCTTTAAACTGTTTCCAGTTACCGCCGGCTTCGTCTTTATTCATCATCTTGTCCTCATCATTCGGTTAGGAATAGCAGGTGTTATTCGCCCAAATGCACTGCAATTTCTGCTGGACGTGATAATAATTGTAGGCAGGAATTCGGCCTTCGGTTTTATATTCAGAATTTTTAACCGTCACGATCTGGCAAACCATGTACCCTCGCGCCAGTGACGACGCCAGATAAGGCTCAACGACAGACCGCGAAGCGCCAGGAACACGGTTAATGCCAGCCATAAACCATGATTTCCTAATACCGGCAGGGCGAAGAGCGTCAGCGCGAATCCTCCCGCGGCGACAGCCATGCTATTGCGCATTTCGGCAGCGCGCGTCGCGCCAATAAACATACCATCGAGCAGATAGCACCATACGCCCACCAGCGGTAATACCACCTGCCAGATAAGATACCGATCCGCCAGTAGCTGTATTTGCGGCAATGAGGTCAGTAACGCGACAATATGTTCGCCTGCCAGGGCATAGACTGTGGAAAACAACAAGGCCACAATTCCTGACTGACGACACGCCGCTCGCCAGACGTCCAGTAGCTTGCTACCGTCACGCGCACCGTAAGCCTGACCGGAGTGCGCCTCCACCGCATAAGCAAAACCGTCCAGCGCATAGGCCGTAAAGGTGAGTAAGGTCATCAGGACTGCATTTACCGCGATAATATTGCTGCCCAGCCGCGCGCCTGACACCGTGATTGCGCCAAAACAAAGCTGAAGGAGCAATGAGCGCAGCATGATATCGCGATTGAGCGCCAAAAGGCGGCGCACGTTGCCGCGCCAGGCCTGTTTTAGCATATCCAGCGACACACCGCGGAGATGGAGAACTTTACGTACCATCATGAGGCCGATCAGTAACGTGGCATATTCTGCGATGACCGTCGCTAGGGCGGCGCCCTGCACGTTCATATGAAGCCCCATCACCAGCCACAGGTCGAGCGCGATGTTGAGGATATTGCCCACGACCAACAAGATAACCGGCGCCCGCGCATACTGAACGCCTAACAGCCACCCGAGCAGCACCAGATTCGCCAGTGACGCGGGAGCGCTTAGCCAACGAATTTCAAGGAAGCGTCTCGCCTGCACCAGGACAGCGTCGTTCCCGCCGACAATATGTAAAGCCAGCTCGATAAGCGGCGTGCGAAATAGCACAATCATCACGCCAGCGCCCAGCGCCAGTAATAACGGTTGAATGAGCGCCCGGGCTAACGCCTGCGGATTTTTGGCGCCAAATGCCTGCGCCGTTAGGCCGGTGGTGCTCATACGTAGAAATAGCAGCAGCATGAAAAGAAAGCTGGTGGCAGTCGCGCCCACCGCCACGCCGCCCAGGAAAACCGGGCTGTCCAGATGACCAATCACCGCCGTATCGACCAGTCCCAGTAAGGGGACGGTGATGTTAGAAAAAATCATCGGCAGCGCGAGACGCCAGAGAGCTTTATCAGAGGAGGTAAAAAGCGGCATGGAGAAAAGCCTGACAAGGAGTTAAAGGAAACGAGCGCATTGCCGGATGGCGACGTAACGCCTTATCCGGCCTACAAATTAATCATCTCAGGAACTGCATTCCCGTAGGCCTGATAAGCGCAGCGCCATCAGGCTGCACGATTGCCGAATGACGGCTTACAAGGAGATCAAAAGAGATTACAACCATTCCCCGTTGCGAATGACGCCTACCGCCAACCCTTCAATCGTAAAGCTTTGTTCGCGCAGATCCACCACTATCGGTGTAAACTCGCTGTTTTCCGGCAGCAGCTCCACTTTATTGCCCTGCTTTTTCAGGCGTTTTACTGTCACTTCATCGTCAATGCGAGCGACAACCACCTGGCCATTACGGACGTCCTGCGTTTTATGTACCGCCAGCAAATCCCCATCCATAATACCGATGTCTTTCATCGACATACCGCTCACGCGCAGCAGGAAATCGGCGCTGGGTTTGAACAGTGAAGGATCGACCTGGTAATGGCCTTCAATATGCTGCTGCGCCAGAAGCGGTTCACCCGCCGCGACACGCCCGACAAGCGGTAATCCGTCCTCTTCTTCCTGTAACAGACGGATACCTCGCGATGCGCCGGAAACGATTTCAAGCACCCCTTTGCGCGCCAGCGCTTTAAGGTGTTCTTCCGCCGCATTTGGGGAACGGAACCCCAAACGCTGCGCGATTTCCGCACGCGTCGGTGGCATACCTGTCTGGCTGATGTGATCCCGGATGAGATCAAACACCTCTTGTTGCCTGGCCGTTAACGCTTTCATTCCGCCCCCTGGGTGTATATACAGTCATGCTGTGAGTATATACAGTTAAAGGTGATTTTGGAACCACAAACGGCGCAAAAAACAAGAGATTTATAAAATTTGGAACCTTTATCGAAAATGTGACCATAACAGGATGCCCCAGGTCATCAGGGCAACGAAAATAGACAGTAGCACCGCAGCCGATCCCATATCTTTCGCACGGCCGGAAAGCTCATGGTATTCAGAACCGATGCGGTCAACGACCGCTTCAATAGCGCTGTTGAGGATTTCAACAATCATGATAAGTAAAACGGAACCTATCAATAACACACGGGTAATCGCATCCACATCCAGCCAGCAGGCGATGATGACGCCCAGCAATACCGCGATACTTTCCTGGCGAAACGCCGCTTCGTGAGTCCATGCGGCGCGAAATCCTTTCCAGGAATATCCTGCCGCTTTGATAATTCTGGTGAATCCAGTGGTATTATTGGCCATCAAAAGAACCTTTTTACATTATTAACGTCAATGACATTATACGGTTGCCCTGCACGATTCGGACTGCCGTAACGCAGCGCGAAGTATGACGGGATACAACAGAAATTCGCTAAACTTTCTGATATCCTTGCACCGCATTTGCATTATTAACCAGAGGCTTTACATCGTTTATGTCCGGCTGGCCACGAATTTACTACAAATTACTGAATTTACCATTAAGCATACTGGTAAAAAGCAAGTCTATTCCGGCGGAACCCGCCCAGGAATTGGGGCTCGATACTTCTCGCCCCATTATGTATGTCTTGCCATACAACTCAAAAGCGGACTTACTGACGCTGCGGGCGCAATGTCTGGCGCACGATCTCCCGGATCCGCTGGAGCCGCTGGAGATCGACGGCGCGCTGCTGCCACGCTATGTATTTATTCACGGCGGACCGCGTGTCTTTACCTATTACACGCCAAAAGAAGAGTCGGTGAAACTTTTTCACGATTATCTCGATCTGCATCGGAGTAATCCGGCTTTGGACGTGCAGATGGTGCCCGTTTCCGTGATGTTTGGCCGCGCGCCGGGTCGTGAAAAGGGAGAAGAGAACCCGCCTTTACGTATGCTGAACGGCGTACAGAAATTCTTTGCCATCTCCTGGCTGGGTCGCGATAGCTTTGTCCGATTCTCGCCGTCCGTCTCATTGCGTCGCATGGCTGATGAACACGGCACCGATAAAATCATCGCGCAGAAGCTGGCTCGCGTGGCGCGTATGCACTTTGCTCGCCAGCGTCTGGCGGCGGTTGGCCCACGCCTGCCCGCCCGTCAGGATCTGTTTAACAAACTGCTGGCCTCGAAAGCGATCGCCCGCGCGGTAGAAGACGAAGCGCGCAGTAAAAAAATCTCTCATGAAAAAGCGCAGCAAAACGCCATTGCGCTGATGGAAGAGATCGCGGCGAACTTCTCTTACGAGATGATTCGTTTGACCGACAGGATTTTGGGGTTTACCTGGAACCGACTGTACCAGGGGATTAACGTGCATAACGCCGAGCGCGTACGCCAACTGGCGCACGACGGGCATGAAATCGTCTATGTGCCCTGTCACCGCAGCCATATGGACTATTTGCTCCTTTCTTATGTGCTGTACCATCAGGGACTGGTTCCGCCGCACATTGCCGCCGGTATTAACCTTAATTTCTGGCCCGCTGGCCCGATTTTCCGTCGTCTGGGCGCGTTCTTTATTCGTCGCACCTTTAAGGGGAATAAACTCTATTCCACCGTCTTTCGCGAATACCTGGGCGAGCTGTTCAGCCGCGGTTACTCGGTTGAGTATTTTGTCGAAGGAGGACGTTCGCGTACCGGACGTTTGTTAGACCCGAAAACCGGCACCCTGTCGATGACTATCCAGGCGATGCTGCGCGGCGGTACCCGTCCAATTACGTTAGTGCCTATTTACATCGGCTATGAGCACGTCATGGAAGTGGGCACCTATGCGAAAGAACTGCGCGGCGCGACAAAAGAGAAAGAGAGCCTGCCGCAGATGCTGAAAGGCTTGAGCAAGCTGCGCAATCTGGGTCAGGGCTACGTTAACTTTGGCGAACCGATGCCGCTCATGACGTACCTGAACCAGCATGTGCCGGAGTGGCGCGAATCTATCGACCCTATAGAGGCCATACGCCCAGCCTGGCTGACGCCGACGGTAAATAGTATCGCCGCCGATCTGATGGTGCGTATTAACAACGCTGGCGCGGCAAACGCGATGAACCTGTGTTGTACCGCGCTGTTAGCGTCGCGTCAGCGCTCGCTCACCCGCGAGCAGCTCACCGAGCAGCTTGATTGCTATCTCGATCTGATGCGCAATGTCCCTTATTCCACAGACTCAACCGTTCCTGCCGCCAGCGCTGGCGAGCTCATCGCTCACGCGCTGCAGATGAATAAGTTTGAGGTCGAGAAAGACACCATTGGCGATATCATCATTCTGCCGCGCGAGCAGGCGGTGTTGATGACCTACTATCGTAACAATATCGCGCATATGTTGATTATGCCTTCGCTGATGGCGGCGATTATCACCCAGCATCGTCGCATTTCGCGTGATGCGTTGCAGCAGCATGTTGAAGCGCTCTATCCGATGTTAAAAGCGGAGCTGTTCCTGCGCTGGGAGCGCGAGGAGTTAGCCTCGGTCATTGACGCGCTGGCCAGTGAAATGCAGCGTCAGGGGCTAATTACCCTGCAGGATGATGAACTGCATATCAACCCGACGCATTCCCGTACGCTGCAACTGCTGGCGGCAGGCGCGCGTGAAACGCTACAGCGTTATGCCATTACGTTCTGGCTGTTGAGCGCCAATCCGTCCATCAACCGCAGTACGCTGGAGAAAGAAAGCCGTACCGTGGCGCAACGTCTGTCTGTCCTGCACGGTATTAACGCGCCGGAGTTTTTCGACAAAGCGGTGTTCAGTTCACTCGTGTTGACGCTACGGGATGAGGGTTATATCAGTGATACGGGCGATGCCGAACCGGCAGAAACGATGAAGATATATCAGATGCTTGCCGATCTAATTACCTCTGATGTCCGTCTGACGATTGAAAGCGCGACGCAGGGCGAGTAAGCCAGTGCCTGAAATGCCCGATAGTGCAAGCTCATCGGGCAACTGATATGACGTATTGAAAATTTTGGCTTTGTAGGCCGGGTCCGCCCGGCATGACATCAGAAGTGCCAGTAACTCATCGCCAGCCCTAAAAATAGCACCAGGCCAACGTAGTTATTGTTCATAAAGGCTTTAAAGCAGGCTTCACGCTCACGGTTCGCAATCAGTTTTTGCTGGTAGACAAACAGCGCGCCCGCCACCAGCACAGCCCAGTAATATCCCCATCCCAGACCATTCAACCAGCCGATCAGCGCCATTAACGCCATGACGCCAAGCTGCAGAATCCCGATAATCAATGTGTCATAACGACCAAACAGGATCGCCGTCGATTTAATGCCTATCTTGATATCATCATCTCTGTCGACCATCGCATATTGCGTATCGTAAGCCACCGCCCAGAGAATATTGGCGAGGAACATCAGCCAGCAGCTCAACGGCAGGGATTCGCTCACCGCGGCGAACGCCATGGGGATTGACCAGCCGAAAGCGGCCCCCAGCACGACCTGCGGCAGGTGGGTGTAGCGTTTCATAAAGGGATAAACCCAGGCCAACGCCAGCGCCGCCACGGAAAGCAGAATCGTCATGGCGTTCAGCGTCAGCACCAACAGAAACGCCAGCAGCACCAGCACCACAAACAGGTTGCGCGCTTCTTTCTCTGTCACGGCGCCGCTGGGTAAAGGTCGGTTGACCGTACGTTTTACATGTCCGTCAAATTTACGATCGGCATAATCATTCACCACGCAGCCCGCCGCGCGCATTAACCACACGCCAGCGACAAAAACCGCCAAAATCCACAGCTGAGGCATACCCGGTGTCGCCACCCATAGTGCCCAAAGCGTCGGCCAGAGCAGCAGCAACGCGCCAATAGGCTTATCTGTACGCATCAAACGGTGAAACGCCAGCAGCTTACTCTGCGTCAGACTCCACTCCATCTTTATCTTCCTCTCAGTACAGCGGCGATGCAGGTAAAAAAAGCTCGGTAAGCAACAGCGGTTTTCCGCTCAACCGCAGTCGAGAGCGGCGCCCCCACAGCGTTGCATCGCGTCCAATTTCAATAAAATCGCGGGTCAGTGTCGATGATGTAAATAGATAACGTCCAAGCGGGGTTTTACCCAGATGTTGTAAGACCTGTTCAGGTCCGCACAGCGTGGATTCCGGTACCACGGTACGTCCGGCAAGCCAGGGCTCGCCGTCAGCGCAAAGCAGTATCTCACGTAACCAGTAGCGGGATTCGGATGGCAGTAAACCTGATGCTTCCTCGACCTCACTTTGGCCGACAAACGCTTCCCGAATCAGCGTCACGCTTACCCGCTTTCCCTGCTGCTCAAAACGTTTAGTCATAGAATCTTCCAGCAACAGCCAGTCCAGCAAATGGGGTTCAAGCGCAGGAATCGCATCAAAATAGCGCAGCGCACGCAGTTGCGTTAACGCAGGGTGTGACATGCCTTACTCTCCGATTCATAACCTAAAGTCATTGTATCTCAGAAAAGACATTACGGGGGGCGTAATCACAATTAAGTGATCTGTTGCGCAACAAAAAAATAACAATTCGCATGAAATGATAAAAAAAGGTGCGCCAGGAGACGCACCAGTTGCTGCAAAATCAGCACTGTGGGGAAACAATTACCCCTTGCCTTTTACACTGCTGATAAAGGTGGAACGGGCAGATGTCGATCCCAGACGTTCGGCCTCATCAAGCAGTTTCAGCGCTTTATCGACGTCGCCTTTCGCTACGGCATCCTTAATCGCTTTATTAAAGTAGCTTTCCGTATCGTTCAACATCGGCTCGCTTTTCTTCGGCGCGACTGGCGCTGGCGCAGCGACCGGCGCGGCGGTATTGCCTACCGTTACCGGCCCGGTACCGGACGAGCCAAACAACGGCCCGACCAATACGCTGGAGCTGCTGTTGGTTTTCACCTTCAGTTTCACCACGCCGTCAGTGGTATGGCAAGCAACTGGATCGGGAATATCCGGGATAGAGTTGCCGACGCCTTTGGCATAGGCTTTTGCCGGATCGAGCAGCGTAGTGGTTTGCTGAAGATCTTTTTCGGTCGTAAACACCAGAACATAGAGTTTCTGCTGCCCCAACGCAGGCGTCAGGCGCATCACGCCTTCCAGCCGGTCTGCGCTCATGACGCCCGGCTGCTGATAAGTAAAGTAACTGCTGGGGAAGAACGCCGAAGGCGTCATATTTTGGTCAAGAATCAACACGTTTGGCGCAAAAACGCTGGCTTGCTTATTGACCTCGCTGGTCAGAGTTAATGTCAGCTCGCCGATATTCGCCGGAACGCTATAAGCGGCGACCGGGCCGGTAATGCCGGCGACGTCAAGGCGCTGGCCGCCAGTCGCCAGTTGGGTAGACTGCGTTTTTGACTGATCTACAGGCGTCCAGGTTAATTGCTGTAGCGCAGCAGCAGGAATAGCGGGCGCGGCGCTGGTATTTTGCGGTACATAGTTCACTTCCGCCAGGCTGATACCCGGCACGCTGGCGAACAGCCCTGCGGTTAAACAGAGGGCGACGAGACTTTTCTTCATTTTCATTATTCTCACCTCAATAAGGCGGGTTCAGCGGTAGCCAGGCAATAGCGCGCCAACCCAAACATATCGCCGAATGGCGGCTGACGCCTTATTCGGCTTACAAGCATCATCAGACCTGATGTTTCAGAGGGGCTTGCGCCCCTCGTTACGTCAGATGACCATCGTATTACCACCAGATTTCCATCTGGGCGCCGAAGGTCCACTCATCGCTATCGCCACGGCTGTTGGTGGAAATGCCGGAGTTAGTCGCTGCGGCATAACGGGAAATGTTATCGCCGTCTTTGATATAGCCCCATTTCTCATCCCATTTCGCGTAGGTGGCAAAAATACGGATAGCCGGACGCGACCAGATGCTGTCGCCCGCCTGCCACTGTTGCGCCAGGGTGATTTTATATTGATTGTTACGATCGCCGGTCTGCTGAGATTTCACGTTGTCGTAGCCGACTTCCAGCAGGGTACTCATGATTGGCGTCCACTTGTACATTGGACGTACGCCCACGGTCCACCACTCAGTACCCAGGTTATTATCCCAATCGATATTCTGGTACATACCGACGTACATCAAATCCCATTTATCACCAAGCGAGATGGCGCCATGATCCAAAATACGCCACATATCGCCGTTATTGTTGATGACCTTATTGGCATAATTAATTTTGGTTCCATCCAATTCTTCAGTGAAAGATGAAGAACCGTCGGAACCGCGCGCCTGGCCTTTACCCTGCGTGGTCATGGCATCGGTGGCATATTGCACGACAAACTTGTTATAGCCTTTCAACATGCTTTGCGTGTGTTCGGCGGTGAACATCCAGCCGTCTTTCGATGCCCCATCAGCCAGCTTATAACCATCGGTCGTATTGGCGCGGCCGTAATCAACGCCCAGCTCCAGTACGCCGTCCGGGTTCGTTTGCAGACCAGCCAGACGTACGTCAAAGACGTCGTTAGCGGTATCTTTCACTTCATCATAAATATTCTGGCTGCTGAAGGTGTAAGAGCCGCCCGCTTCAGTAGAGCGGGTCGCCGCCAGTGAAAGCTTACCGAAGCCCAGATCGATATTTTCGATACCCGCGCCAGGACCTGAAATATCCCAGTAGTAGAAGTCGATCATGTGTACGTCATGACGCTGATAGAAGCGCTTACCGGCCCAGATGGTAGAGCCCGGCAGCCATTCAATCAGGTTTTTACCCTGCACGTTCGCTTCGCGGAAGGCGGGATCGGTCGATTCCCAGTCGTTCTGCTGGTTAACCGAATAGGCGACGTTGGTGTCGAAATAGAAGCTCTTATCGCCCTCTTTCCACACTTCCTGGCCCAGTTTCAGTTCCGCATAGGTTTCACATTCGTTACCGAGACGGTATTTACTTTGGGCACCTGTTGCCTGGAAACATTGTTGTTCGCCGCCGCTTCCCGTCCAGCCAATACCGGAACGGGCGTAACCGTGGAAATCGACAGCCATTGCCTGAGCGGACATTACGCCCGCTGCGACAGCAACTGCCAGTGGGAGTTTGCGCAGAGTAATCATCATTCTATCTCCTGAGATCATTGCTTTTCTTTAAACGCTGCCACCTTCTAAAACTGCGAATGGTTTTGCGTTTCGTTTTTTTATGGAGGCCTTAAACACCCGGCTCTTGATGCAGACGACGACATGCGCTGCCATCCTCGCGGAACAGATGACAGCGCTCTGGCGGCAGGCCGATAGCGAATGTGGCGCCCTCTTCTACCAACACCACGTCATTCTGGCGATAAACCAGGTTTTGACGGATGGCGGGGATCTGGATATGAATTTGTGTTTCGTGCCCTAACTGCTCGACCACCTGGACTTCGCCTTCCAGGGTGACATCGGCGATATCGCTCGGCAGCAGGTGTTCCGGCCGAATGCCTAAAGACATATTGGCGCCGACCTGCACGCCGCGACTTTCGACCGGCAGCCAGATTTGCTGGCGATTCGGCAGTTCGACCTGGACTTGTTCAATCGCGGTGGCGGTCACTTTCACCGGCAGGAAGTTCATCTTCGGCGAGCCGATGAAGCCCGCGACAAAGCGGTCCGCCGGATAGTGGTACAGCTCCAGCGGCTTACCGACCTGAGCGACGCGACCGGCGTCCAGCACCACGATTTTGTCGGCCAGCGTCATCGCCTCGACCTGATCGTGGGTGACGTAAATCATCGTGCGGCCCAGACGTTTATGCAGGCGAGAAATTTCAATACGCATCTGCACGCGCAGCGCGGCGTCCAGGTTAGAGAGCGGTTCATCCAGCAAAAACACACGCGGCTCCGCCACCAGCGTGCGGCCAATCGCTACGCGCTGACGCTGCCCGCCGGAAAGCGCTTTTGGCTTACGTTCCAGCAGATGCGCCAGTTGCAGCACTTCCGCCACCTGATTGACGCGTTGATTCATTACCTCTTTTTTGGCGCCCGCCAGCTTGAGGCCGAAAGACATGTTTTCTGCAACGGAGAGATGGGGATAGAGCGCATAAGACTGGAATACCATGCCCACGCCGCGCTCGGCAGGCGGGATATCATTCATACGGGTTTCCCCGATAAACAGGTCGCCACTGGTGATGGTTTCAAGCCCGGCGATCATACGCAGCAAGGTCGATTTACCACAGCCTGACGGTCCGACAAACACCACGAACTCCCCGTCATGGATATCGAGGTTAATATCTTTCGATACCACCACGTCACCCCAGGCTTTCGTTACATTTCGTAGCTGTACGCTCGCCATGCCCTTCTCCCTTCGTTACAACCTGTCATTGACAGCAACATTCATGATGGCCTGACTATGCGCGATCCCTGACTGGGGTAAATCCTCCACCCCCCGGCTTTTTTATGGGGGAGGAGGCGGGAGGATGAGGACACAGCGCCTGAGACCACGGGCGCGGACAGAAAAGGAATTTCGTGATGCCGCCCGCAAAAATCGGCGTGTTTTTATGTGCGCCAGCACGCATTACTCACATTTATGTAACACAGATCACATAAAGCCGGGGTGGGGCGTAGGGGCGGGGAGGATGGAAAGAGGTTGTCGTATAAAGAAACTAGAGACCGTTAAACCACCTCTGTGTACATCACCAAAAAGGATGGGAGATATGAAGATTAAAACTGGCGTAGGCATCCTCGCATTATCCGCACTTACGACGATGATGATTTCCGCCCCGGCTCTCGCCAAAATTGAAGAAGGTAAACTGGTTATCTGGATCAACGGCGACAAGGGCTATAACGGTCTGGCCGAGGTCGGTAAAAAATTTGAGCAAGACACCGGCATTAAAGTGACCGTTGAGCACCCGGATAAGCTGGAAGAGAAATTCCCGCAGGTGGCAGCCACCGGCGACGGTCCTGACATTATCTTCTGGGCGCACGACCGTTTTGGCGGCTACGCGCAGTCTGGTCTGCTGGCGGAGGTCACTCCGGATAAAGCGTTTCAGGACAAACTCTATCCGTTCACCTGGGATGCGGTACGTTATAACGGCAAGCTGATCGCCTACCCCATCGCCGTTGAAGCCCTCTCCCTGATTTATAACAAAGACCTCGTCCCGAACCCGCCGAAAACCTGGGAAGAGATCCCGGCGCTGGATAAAGAGCTAAAAGCGAAAGGGAAGTCGGCGATAATGTTCAACCTGCAAGAGCCGTATTTCACTTGGCCTTTGATCGCTGCTGACGGCGGTTACGCGTTCAAATTTGAAAACGGCAAGTATGACGTGAAAGACGTTGGTGTCGACAACGCCGGCGCGAAAGCGGGCCTGACTTTCCTGATCGATATGATCAAGAACAAAAATATGAGCGCCGATACCGATTACTCCATCGCCGAAGCGGCCTTCAATAAAGGCGAAACGGCAATGACCATCAACGGTCCGTGGGCATGGTCGAACATCGACAAGAGCAAAGTCAACTACGGTGTCACCCTGCTGCCGACCTTCAAAGGTAAACCCTCGAAACCGTTCGTCGGCGTGCTGAGCGCGGGGATTAACGCTGCCAGCCCGAATAAAGAGCTGGCGAAAGAGTTCCTCGAAAACTACCTGCTGACCGATCAGGGTCTGGAAGCGGTGAACAAAGATAAACCGCTGGGTGCCGTGGCGCTGAAATCTTTCCAGGAGCAGTTAGCGAAAGACCCCCGTATCGCCGCCACCATGGATAACGCCCAGAAAGGCGAGATCATGCCGAATATTCCGCAAATGTCCGCCTTCTGGTATGCGGTACGTACGGCTGTGATCAACGCCGCCAGCGGCCGTCAAACCGTGGATGCCGCGCTGAAAGATGCACAAAGCCGTATCACTAAGTAATGCCGCGAGCCTGTGCCGGATGGCGGCATAAATGCCTTATCCGGCCTACAACACACCGTAGGCCTGATAAGCGCAGCGCCATCAGGCACATCTCCGGCCCGGAAGTTTCAACGCTGTAGAGGAAAACCCCCATGGATGTCATTAAAAAGAAACACTGGTGGCAAAGCGACCAGCTTAAATGGTCAGTAATTGGTCTGCTGGGCCTGCTGGTGGGTTACCTTGTAGTTTTAATGTACGTACAAGGGGAGTATCTGTTCGCCATCATGACGCTGATTTTAAGCTCTGCTGGCCTGTATATTTTCGCAAATCGTAAAACCTATGCCTGGCGCTACGTTTACCCTGGCCTCGCCGGCATGGGGCTGTTTGTGCTATTCCCGCTGGTGTGCACCATCGCCATCGCCTTTACTAACTACAGCAGCACCAACCAGCTCACCTTTGAACGCGCCCAGCAAGTGCTGATGGACCGTTCTTATCAGGCAGGAAAAACCTATAACTTCGGTCTTTACCCGACCGGCGACGAGTGGCAACTGGCCCTCACCGACGGAGAAACGGGCAAACATTACCTGTCTGGCGCATTTTCCTTCGGCGGCGAACAAAAATTACAGCTGAAAGAGACCGATGCCCTGCCGGGCGGCGAACGCGCCAATCTGCGGATAATCACCCAGAACCGTCTGGCGCTGAACCAGATAACCGCCGTCCTGCCGGATGAAAGTAAAGTGATTATGAGCTCGCTGCGTCAGTTTTCCGGTACTCGTCCGCTGTACACACTGGCTGATGACGGCCTGCTGACCAATAACCAGAGCGGCGTAAAATACCGGCCAAATAACGATAGCGGTTATTATCAGTCGATCAACGCCGACGGAAGCTGGGGTGATAAAAAACTCAGTCCTGGTTATACCGTTACTATCGGCGCGAAAAACTTTACGCGCGTCTTTACCGACGAAGGGATCCAGAAGCCCTTTTTCGCTATCTTCGTCTGGACCGTGGTCTTTTCGGTCCTCACTGTGGTGTTAACCGTGGCGGTTGGTATGGTATTGGCCTGCCTCGTACAGTGGGAAGCGCTGAAAGGTAAAGCTATCTACCGCGTCCTGCTGATTCTGCCCTACGCCGTACCGTCGTTTATTTCAATTTTGATTTTCAAAGGGTTATTCAACCAAAGCTTTGGCGAAATCAATATGATGCTGAGCGCGCTGTTTGGCATTAAACCTGCCTGGTTCAGCGACCCCAACACCGCGCGGGCAATGGTGATTATCGTGAATACCTGGCTGGGCTATCCCTACATGATGATCCTGTGTATGGGGCTGCTGAAAGCGATTCCGGATGACCTGTACGAAGCCTCCGCAATGGACGGCGCCGGTCCGTTTCAGAATTTCTTTAAGATCACCTTACCGCTGCTGATTAAGCCGCTAACGCCGCTGATGATCGCCAGCTTCGCCTTTAACTTTAATAACTTTGTCCTGATTCAGTTATTGACCAACGGCGGGCCAGACCGTCTCGGCACCACCACGCCTGCCGGTTATACCGATCTACTCGTCAGCTACACCTACCGTATCGCCTTTGAAGGCGGCGGCGGTCAGGACTTCGGTCTGGCGGCGGCCATTGCCACGCTGATCTTCCTGCTGGTAGGCGCGCTGGCAATAGTGAACCTGAAAGCCACGCGTATGAAGTTTGATTAAGGGAGATAATAACAATGGCTATGGTCCAACCCAAATCTCAGAAACTGCGTCTCCTCATCACGCACCTGGGGCTGCTGATTTTCATCGCAGCGATTATGTTCCCGCTGCTGATGGTCATCGCTATCTCGCTACGTGAAGGGAACTTCGCCACCGGAAGCCTGATCCCGGATAAAATCTCCTGGGAACACTGGCGGCTGGCGCTGGGTTTCAGCGTGGAACATGCGGATGGTCGGGTAACGCCGCCTCCCTTCCCGGTCCTGCTGTGGCTGTGGAACTCGGTGAAAATCGCCGGTATTACCGCCATCGGCATCGTGGCGCTCTCCACCACCTGCGCCTACGCTTTCGCACGAATGCGTTTTCCAGGTAAAGCAACACTGCTCAAAGGGATGCTGATTTTCCAGATGTTTCCGGCGGTTTTGTCTCTGGTAGCGCTGTATGCGTTATTTGATCGCCTGGGACAATACATTCCATTTATCGGTCTGAATACGCATGGCGGCGTGATCTTCGCCTATCTTGGCGGCATTGCGCTGCATGTCTGGACGATTAAAGGCTACTTCGAAACTATCGACAGTTCGCTGGAAGAGGCCGCCGCGCTGGATGGCGCAACCCCGTGGCAGGCGTTTCGCCTGGTGCTGCTGCCGCTTTCCGTACCGATTCTGGCGGTGGTGTTTATTCTGTCGTTCATCGCGGCGATTACCGAAGTTCCGGTCGCCTCGTTGTTACTGCGCGATGTGGACAGCTATACGCTGGCCGTGGGTATGCAGCAATATCTCAACCCGCAAAACTATTTGTGGGGCGACTTTGCCGCCGCCGCCGTCCTTTCCGCTATTCCTATCACCCTGGTGTTCCTGTTGGCGCAACGTTGGCTGGTCAACGGCCTGACGGCAGGGGGGGTGAAAGGTTAAGTTTTATCGAAGTACCTGCCCGGTAACGGGCAATGCCACTGCCCTCAAGTTATGTTATCCCCACTTATGGTCGTATTTTGGCGCTCTTCGGAGCGCTTTTTTTATGCGTTATAGACAGCGACTAATTTATTGCCACGCCATACGTCCGTTACGGTGTGGCGACGCCTATTCTCGTCGTAGTCGGTTCGAATTACATAACCACAACGTGATAACCAACAGGAGGATCGCCGCCGAATAGAGTAATACATCCATTGGCGTTTTATGATCGACAATGATCAGGCGCACAATCGCCGTGATCCCAATGTACACGAAATAGCGCAGCGGAAAGTGAAGGCCAGACTTAAAGTACTTCACAATCAGCGCAATAAATTCGAAATAAAGAAAGTAGATCACCAGCCCTTCCACCAGTTCATATTTGCTGGCTTGCTCAGGCACGAATAATGCGTCCGCCAGATGCACCGTCTCTTTACCGAGAAAAACAACCAGGATCAGACCGAGGGTAAGCAGCCCCAAATTTAGTACGTTTTGTAAAATCGTGGCGATAAACTCAAGACGTGAGCGCGATAATGGCATCATAACAGCCCCCTCTTTCTCTGCGGCGAGGTTTCTGTATAACGCACAAATGTGACGGGCATCTATATTTTTTATTTATGTTTATATTTTGTTCAATAAGATAATTTGCCGGATAGCGCCGTGAACGCCTTATCCGGCCTGAGTATTAACGGAAATTTACGCTCCTGTCACTGGTCATATCATACAGGCCAAACTTACGGCCAAGCTGTTGACCACCGTCACGCGTCAGCGGCGTCCAGCCAATTGCCGCACGACTTCGGGTTGGGCCGGACGAGAAGAGATCCAGCGGCACGGAAACATATACGCCTTTGGTAAAATCCCCTTCCCCATATTCATCCGGCGACGCATCGGTAATCGTCGCGTAACCGCCGACAACGACGCCGCTATCGAAGCGTTTGGCGATCTCCAGCGTACCGCCTTTATCGCCCGCCAGATACTGACCAACGCTGGCTTTCACCAGCACATCCTGGGCGAACGACGGCGTCCAGTATGCGGTCAAATGTCCCGTCTTCACGCTGTAATCGGTAAACTTCATCATATCCTGCGCGCTACGCCAGTCACGCTGTTTCACGTAGTTGGCATCCAGGCCAAACGCCCAATTGCTGTCTACCGGGCGATACAGGACTTCCGCCCCGGCACCGCCAAACATGGTCTCCAGATAACCGCCATAGACCTGCCCATAGAAACCATTGCCAAAATACTGGAAGTAGTTGGCCTGTAGGTTATTCACATAAACATCGTTCTGCACATACTCACGGACATGCGTACGCACCCGCGGCAGATGCGAGTCCTTCGGCGGATTGGTGTAGTTAAATTTGTCGTAGTTGTTGGCGATATTGGCAAACACGCTGCCCGTGGTGAGCAGATGATCTGTGACCCACAGATCCGCAGTTCCCATTACGCCCAACTGATACATATAGAAGTTTTCCGGGCCGCCTACCGACTGATTCAGCACGGGATCAAGATGAAAATCAACGCGCGACTTGTCGATATACCAGCCCTGTTCAGTACTCTCTGGCACGATCGGCTCCACGCGTTTTTGCGCCAGCGGGGTTTCATGTCCCAGCGGTTCGCCTTCCAGATGGCGTTTCAGGCTGGCGACATCGGTTTCAGTGGTGACCTGCGGCAGATTAAGGCGATTTTCCGTCACGCGGATCGTGCGGATCCCCTCCGGCAGATCGTTCATGACGATCCGGTTAGCGCGCACGATCCCTTCACGGGAGTCGCGGTACTTCACCTGTTCACCGGTAACGTATAGCGTATCGCCTTTGACCTGGATTTTCGGGTCCGCCAGACCGGCATTATATTTCAATAACGTTAATTGATTAGCCACTACCGAATGTTGCAGGATGGCATCCTGCGGCTGTGGTCGGTATTGCGGGCGTGAATTGTCATGATACGCGGGACGTAAATCGTTGAAATTGGTGCACAGCGTGACGCCAAACATAAAGGTGTTGCCGCGCTCGTAGCTGAGGTTAACGTCGGCCCAATCGGTGACGCGGTAAATGGCGCCGACGTTAAACTTGCTCTTCTGCTCCAGTTTACCCGCAAAATCCTGCTGATAGTTATTGCCTTCATACTCCAGCTTCAGGCGTAGCGGTTGCCACGGGGTCTGGTATTCCACGCCGCCAAACAGCGAGGCCGGGCCGTGAAACATATCGCTACCGTCGACGGAACCTGCCTCTTTATAGCTGTTATCACGCGAACAGAATTTACCACTATACGAACAGAAAGGATTAGACACATTGCCGCTGGTGCCAAGATAGCCCCAGCCGAGACCTAATGAAAAATCAAATGGCCCCCAGGCCTTACTCGCTACAATATATTCCGCATCAAACAGCCCCGTCCCGCCGATATCGCGCGCGCCAACCGCCACCTGCGGCATCCAGTAACTCTCTTCCCACAACCGCAGTTTCACATCAAACGCTTTATCTTTGTAAGTCTGGTCACCGGAGAATGATTCCACGCTGCTGTACTTTTTCGTACGGACATCGGTATAGCGCAACGTGGTTTCCAGCCACGGGAAAAGCTGAACCGAAGCCGAGTAGTAGCGGTACTGATCGTTATCGCGATAGTTCAGGCTCATCTCCCCTTCACGCGCCATACGCGCTGTCGGCGTTTGCAGCAGGCCCACGCCGCCAAAGTCAGATTGTGAAGGCCCAACAGGGGCTGGATATGTTTCGGCATGGCAGGCCGCGCTAATACCCAGCGCCAGCACGCTGAGCAGATGTGTTTTTTTCATTATTCCGGTATCCGCTGCGTCAGGGTATGAAGAATGTCGGCATTTATCGCCTCCGGCGTGCCGCGCCAAAGGGAATCGGCAAAACCGACAAAAATAATGCTGCCGGGCATCGGCTCGATATGACGCTTATTCCAGTAAGCCACCGGCGCTTTTTGGCTGCGTCCATCAGGGTAAACCACCCAGGCATAGCTACGATCCGCGCCGCTGAGTAAGCGCTGACCCTCAAGATAACTGGCGACGTCCCGCCCAGGGACGAACGGCTGGCTGCCCGGCTGGCTAATCAAGCCAAAGAGCGTCACCTGCGTGGGTTGCGGCCCGACCCAGAGCGTGTAGTGACCTTGCAGCGGCGGGTTACCTCGTTCGCTCACCCGCACCACGTCAGGATCAAGATTCACGAATTGTCTGCCCGTCACCTTCACCGCCTGAATCTGTCGGCGCAGTGTGTTTATCGCCGCCGCCGCATCGCCATCTTCCTCAGCGCTGAGCGCCGCCAGTCGCCCGAGAAGTTCCTGCTGCTGTTGACGCGCCGTCACGGTCGCCTGTTCTTCGCCTATCACCGCCGCAGGCCACCAGCTCGTTGCCAGGCGCGGCTGTCCGACTAAATCGAGCAGACGCTCAGCGTCTGTCACCGTTTTAGGCTCGCTATTACCTTGGGTAAAAACGGTAACAGTGCCGCTGGCAAAGGCGGATGACGCGACAAAGGCCAGCGCCAGCGCGCTTATCATCCTTTTCATCATGATTTTGCCGCCTTAATCAGCGTGGTTTTCACCGGAAAGTAATTCGCGCCCAAATACTGTTCCGTCTGGCGAATTTGGCCTTCGCTATCAATCCAGTAGCGATTACGCCAGCGCGTTTGATCGGTCGTCACTTCTTCATCCAGCACCCGCACGGCGGTCTCTTCACTGCCGACGCTAACGCTATCGGTCCCTCGCCATGTAAAAACGGAACGGGCGGTGGCGTAACGCACCTGGCGATGTTCGGTCCAGCCCAGGGTGCGAGTCCAGGTCGCGCCATCGATAATCTGTCCTGGTTTCGCCAGCGGGTCGGCCGCCAGATTATTCACATCGATCAGGTTGTCGCCGCTAAGCAGCGTTTTGACCAGACGGCCATGCTGCGTCACGATCGTCGCGCCATCCTGCGTCACCCATTTCTGCTGCCCGTTTTCCGAGAAAGCGAGCACCACAAACAGCTGAGGACCGCCGTTAAGCTGCATGTACTGGCTGGCATAAGGCATGTTTTGAATATCGTCATCCGTTAGCTGTACGCCTGGCGTACCGAACAAACTGTCCCACAGTGAATCGCCCAGGCCTTTAGTGGTGGCCGAACACGCCTGTAATAGCAGGCAAATCAGGATAAGTGCGAGTCGCTTCACGACGCTTCTCCAGAGGGGCAAAATAACCACACCGGAGTGTGGTTATGGTTAAACGTACCGATACTACTGGGTACTGGTGGTCGTGGTGGTCGTGGTTCCGGTATTGGAACCATCGCCGCCGCCGGTTGCCGCTAACGCGACGCCCACCGCCGAACTTACGGTGCTAACGCTGGTGGCGGAGGAACTTCCCGCCGATACCGACGTCGCTGCCGACCCTGCCGCTTCACCCACCTGAACGGGGGCTGCCGAGACAGATGTCGCCGCAAGCGCGGTTATGGCAAAAATGCCATACAGTACTTTTTTCATCATAATTTCCCTTCATTGAATGAATGGAGATTTACCCAAAAGAATTTCGGGCGCTACCGAGTATACACAACCAAAGCAGGCGGATTATGTCCGGGAGAAATAACAGCGAGGTTTTAGGATAATTAAACTTTAAAGAAGTAACGTCTACATTGTTTAATTAACAAACAAATAAAATCAATAAGTTAAAATTAAAATAAAAGACATCGGCATCCGTATAATCTGAAAATAACGCAGAGTGATTTTCTGGTTATTGCTTATTTTAGGATTAAGCTCAATATAAAATTGTGGGGATAAAGACGGACAAGCGGAATTATCTTATAAAAAAAGCCGATGTGAATATCGGCTTTTTTATTATCTTATTCTCTTTTTGCCGGATGGCGGCGAAACGCCTTATCCGGCCTACAGACGCTATGCATTACGTAGACCGGATAAGCGCAGCGTCATCAGGCGCGCCAGGCTTTATAACGGTTAATCAGACCGTTGGTAGAGCTATCATGGGACGAAATAGCTTTATCATCGCCCAGCTCCGGCAGAATACGGTTAGCCAACTGTTTGCCCAACTCAACGCCCCACTGGTCGAAAGTAAAGATGTTCAGGATGGCGCCCTGCGTAAAGATTTTATGCTCATACAGCGCAATCAGCGCGCCCAGGCTGAATGGCGTAATTTCGCGCAGCAGGATAGAGTTGGTCGGGCGGTTGCCTTCAAACACTTTGAATGGCACAACGTGTTCAAGCTGCGCCGGATCTTTACCCTGATCGCGATATTCCTGCTCAACCACCTCGCGGGATTTACCAAACGCCAGCGCTTCGGTCTGCGCGAAGAAGTTAGACAGCAGCTTCTGATGATGATCGGATAGCGGGTTATGGGTGATAGCCGGGGCGATAAAATCACACGGCACCATTTTAGTACCCTGGTGAATCAATTGATAAAACGCGTGCTGACCGTTGGTGCCTGGTTCGCCCCAGATAATTGGGCCTGTCTGGTAATCCACGGCGTTGCCGTTACGGTCAACGTATTTACCGTTGGATTCCATGTTACCCTGCTGGAAGTAGGCGGCGAAACGGTGCATATACTGGTCGTACGGCAGAATGGCTTCGGTTTCCGCGCCGAAGAAATTGTTGTACCAGATGCCAATCAACGCCAGCAGAATGGGTAGGTTTTTCTCCGCCGGAGTGGTGGAGAAATGCTTGTCCATCGCGTGCGCGCCGGAAAGCAGCTCGACAAAGTTGTCGAAACCGACGGACAGAATAATGGACAGCCCGATGGCAGACCACAGCGAGTAACGACCTCCGACCCAGTCCCAGAACTCGAACATATTGGCCGTGTCGATACCAAATTCGCCGACCGCTTTGGCGTTAGTGGAGAGCGCAGCAAAGTGTTTCGCCACGTGTTTTTCATCGCCTGCACTTTTCAGGAACCAGTCGCGCGCGCTGTGGGCGTTGGTCATGGTTTCCTGCGTGGTGAAGGTTTTCGACGCCACCAGGAACAGCGTGGTTTCCGGGTTCACTTTTTTCAGCACTTCAGCGATGTGGGTACCATCAACGTTAGAGACGAAGTGCATAGTCAGATGATTTTTATACGGACGCAGCGCTTCCGTCACCATGAACGGGCCGAGGTCGGAACCGCCGATACCGATGTTCACCACGTCGGTGATGGCCTTACCGGTGTAGCCTTTCCACTGACCGGAGATAATCGCTTGCGAGAAAGTTTTCATTTTCTCAAGCACGGCGTTCACTTCCGGCATCACATCTTTGCCGTCCACGATGATCGGCGTATTGCTACGGTTACGCAGCGCCACGTGCAGCACGGCGCGGTCTTCGGTGCGGTTGATCTTCTCGCCGGAGAACATGGATTTAATCGCGCCGGCCAGATCGGTCTCTTTCGCCAGATCCTGTAATTTTGCCAGCGTCTCTTCGGTGATGCGGTTTTTGGAGAAGTCCACCAGCATCAGATCGTCAAACGTCGCGGAAAATTTAGCGAAACGGTCGCTATCGTTCGCGAAAAGCTCAGCGATCGTAACGTCTTTCATTTCATCGTAGTGTTTCTGGAGCGCCTGCCAGGCAGAAGTCTGCGTTGGATTGATGTTTTTCATTAGCAATACTCTTCTGATTTGAGAATTGTGACTGGGATCGATTGTAACGCCAGTCACAGAAAAGTGTGATTGTTTTAGTGCCGTTGCCCCAGGCACTGTCGAATGAGGATAAAAAGTATATACCCTAAATAATTCGAGGTGCAGAAAGGCAGCAAGTGGGTGAGTCGCCGGGCGCATAGATAAGCCAACATACTACAAACGGGTATCGGGGTTATAAGCGCTGTTACTGAGCCTAAACTCAGCATAAAAAATCCGCATAATCCCAACGTTGACAGTCCAGGCCACAACTTTTATTTATAAATACGTTACTTGCATTTGCGCCTGCACCGGTTTCTGTTCTGCCCTTGTGCCATGGTCGCGTTTTTCATTTCCTGACACGAGGTTGATATGACAGAGATCGTTGTTTCCAAATTTGGCGGTACCAGCGTCGCTGATTTTGACGCCATGAACCGTAGCGCGGATATCGTACTTTCCGACGCCAATGTTCGTTTAGTCGTGCTTTCCGCGTCTGCCGGCATCACTAATCTGCTGGTGGCGCTGGCCGAAGGGATGGAGCCTGGCGAACGTTTCGCTACGCTCGACGCCATCCGTAAAATCCAGTTCGATATCCTTGATCGTCTGCGTCATCCAAATGTCATTCGCGAAGAGATTGAACGCCTGCTGGAAAACATCACTATTCTGGCGGAGGCGGCATCGCTGGCGACATCGGCAGCCCTGACCGATGAACTGGTCAGCCACGGCGAGCTGATGTCTACCCTGCTATTTGTTGAGATCCTGCGTGAACGCGACGTACAGGCCCACTGGTTCGACGTGCGCAAAGTGATGCGTACCAGCGATCGCTTTGGTCGTGCGGAACCGGACGTCGCAGCGCTTGCGGAACTGGCCGCGCAGCAGTTGCTCCCGCGCCTGAGCGAAACGTTGGTCATTACTCAGGGCTTTATCGGCAGTGAAAGCAAAGGCCGCACCACGACGTTAGGCCGCGGCGGCAGCGACTATACGGCAGCGTTGCTGGCTGAAGCGCTCCATGCCGCGCGAGTTGATATCTGGACAGATGTGCCCGGTATTTACACCACCGACCCGCGCGTAGTGCCCGTCGCGCAGCGAATTGATGAAATCGACTTTGAAGAAGCGGCGGAGATGGCAACCTTCGGCGCAAAAGTACTGCATCCAGCCACCTTACTCCCGGCCGTGCGTAGTGATATCCCGGTCTTCGTTGGATCCAGTAAAGATCCGCAAGCGGGCGGTACGCTGGTGTGCAATAAAACCCAAAACCCGCCGCTGTTCCGCGCGCTGGCGCTGCGCCGCAATCAAACGCTATTGACGCTGCACAGCCTGAATATGCTGCACTCGCGAGGTTTCCTGGCAGAGGTGTTCGGCATTCTGGCGCGGCATAATATTTCGGTAGATCTGATTACCACTTCGGAGGTGAGCGTCGCGCTGACGCTGGATACTACCGGCTCCACCTCCACGGGCGATACGTTACTGACCCAATCCTTATTGATGGAGCTTTCCGCGCTGTGTCGGGTCGAAGTTGAAGAAGGACTGGCGCTGGTCGCGCTGATTGGCAACAACCTGTCAAAAGCCTGCGGTGTTGGTAAAGAAGTGTTTGGCGTCCTGGAACCGTTCAACATTCGCATGATTTGTTACGGCGCCTCCAGCCACAATCTGTGCTTCCTCGTGCCGGGAGACGATGCCGAGAAAGTGGTGCAAAAGCTACATCAGAACTTATTTGAATAATCGCCCTGACACGGCAGCGGGTGAGCGCTATCAGGCAATACGCTGCCGGATGGCGACGCAAGCGCCTTATCCGGCCTGTCGCAGCTCCCGGCGTATAGCGCTTGTCGCTATACGCCATACCCGATATCGCTTACAACATACGCCGCTGGTGCTGTTTTTCCGTGTGGACCCGCTTAACGATTTTATAGATCCACTGCAGTGTCAAATTGTACTTTTTGGCCAGCTCCGCATAATTACGCCCATCGCACTCGCTGTAAATCTGATAATCCCGTTCCGAAGCCCGACCAGAGATACCTTTGGGGAAATAAATGCTTTGCCCGCCCCAGTTGCGCATCATTCTGTCAGCAATTGCCTGACCGGCATTTTCGGCTGACGCGCTATCAATATTCATGCTTTCAATAAGTACCTGCGACGCATGAAACGCCAGATCGTTAATAATCTCCGGAAGCCGAACCATTTCTTTTGATTTCTGAATCATATTTTATCTCCATATCCTGCACCATGCTCCCCGTGACGGCACCAAAAAGGGAAGCGTAAAGAACGGTGCAATAACTACCTAACAATATATTCAAAATATATATAAATATTTACTATCAACGGCATTTAATTATAAATTAAAAGAATGTATATATCGCTTTCAATTTATAATATGTATTTATTTTATAGGTGAAGTAAGCCTTCACTGATGTCATCATTTTACACAATACTGTATGTATATACAGTTAATTTTTTGCATTTTTTTCTGCGTTCGATCAAAAAGATCGCTTTCCTCACGATCGCGTGAGTTTTTAAACTGACTTTAAAAATCAATAAGATAATTTTAATCAAAGATTATTATGACGCAGCAATACCGCCATCGTAGCCTGCCACAGACACATACTGACTCTCCGCAGGCAGCCTCTACCCCCTGCCCCGAAAGCTTTATTTATTCGTTTATTTGTTGGCATTTGACGCCATGCGCTAAACATTTTTTAAAGTTATTTATTAAAGCCCTTTTCGTTCTTCCGCTATGGGGAAAAGCGATACTTCTCTCTCAATTATCAGGAGATAGAGTATGCGAAAAATTATTGTTCCCCGACTTTCCGGCTGGCTGATTGCCTCTGTCGTACTGTTTGCGCTTATCGGCTGGACATCATCAGCGCAAATTCCGGTCGTCATCTATAAACTCAGCCTGGTTTCGTTATCAGCGGTGCTGGGTTACTGGCTCGACCGCAGTCTTTTCCCCTGGGCGCGTCCCGACTCCTTTTGCCCCTGGGAAGAATCGCTGTGCTGCGCCGCGGCGATGATTCGTCGCGCGATCATCGTTGCGGCAATTTGCCTTGCCGTCGCGCTGGGGCTGTAACGATGCGTTATCAATACGTATGCCTGGTCTGCGCTATGACTTTCTTGCCTGCCGATGCTGCCGAACCGCCGCGCGCTTCTCTGCAATGGAGCAACGAAGTGATTCGTACCGCGCGCGAAATCTGGGGGCTTAACGCCCCCGTTGCGGATTTTGCCGGGCAACTACATCAGGAATCCGGCTGGGCGCCTGACGCGCTTTCTCCGGCTGGCGCGCAGGGTATGGCGCAATTTATGCCTGCAACGGCAAAATGGGTAAGCCAGTTGTACCCAGCGCTTCGCGAGAACAAGCCGTTTAATCCCGCCTGGGCGATACGCGCGCTGGTACAGTATGACCGCCAGTTGTGGAAAAGCGTGTCAGCAAAAAATAGCTGCCAGCGAATGGCTTTCACTCTGAGCGCCTATAACGGCGGGCAAGGCTGGGTTAACAGAGATAAAAAGCTGGCCGCCGCAAAGGGGTTGGATGCGTCCATCTGGTTTGAACATGTAGAACGCGTTAACGCCGGGCGCAGCGCCGCAAACTGGCGCGAGAATCGTCACTACCCCAAAGCGATTTTATACCAACATGCTCCCCGTTATTTGCAATGGGGGCAGGCTAGCTGCATTCATTAATCAGAGGGAGTAATGAAACTCAGTATCGATTTTTGGGAAGTCATCTCCCTCTTACTTTCGTTTGTTGGATTAATGTTTGCCGCTGGTAAACTTCTGCTGGCGCAAATTGAAAAACGGCTGAATGAACGTTTTGAAGCACTGGAAGCTGCCCGGCGCGAATCAGAAGCGGGCTGGTCCAGGCTGGAGAGAGAATTTCTGGAATTTCGCGCCGATTTACCGCTGCATTATGTCCGCCGCGAGGATTATCTTCGCGGCCAGGCCGTTCTGGAAGCAAAACTGGATGCGCTATATAGCAAAATAGAACTGATTCAACGAGGGAACCATTAAACAAATCCCCGCCGTTTATACGCCGGGGATTTTTTATTCGTTTTAACTTTTTTCTCTAAAGGAGATTAAAAGATTCCTGATGCCTGATACATCAAAATACGTCTGAACGATAACGAAGAGAGAATATTATCTCTCCCGGTAAATCAAGGAAAGCGTATATGGAAACATTATCTGTTGTACATACCGTGGCGAATAGACTACGTGAATTAAACCCTGATATGGATATACATATTTCATCAACCGATGCGAAAGTATATATCCCAACAGGACAGCAGGTAACGGTATTAATTCACTACTGCGGTTCGGTTTTTGCCGAACCAGAAAATACGGATGCCACGGTACAAAAACAACTAATCCGGATTTCCGCCACTGTTATTGTTCCGCAAATAAGTGACGCGATAAACGCGCTGGATCGTCTACGTCGTTCGTTGGGGGGCATTGAACTTCCCGACTGTGATCGTCCGCTCTGGCTGGAAAGCGAAAAATATATCGGCGACGCCGCAAACTTCTGCCGTTACGCCCTGGATATGACCGCCAGCACCCTGTTTATCGCGGAACAGGAAAGCAAGGACTCCCCCCTGCTGACAATCGTTAATTATGAGGAAATTCAATGAAATATATCTACAGTGGCCCGGCAAGCGGCGTCACGCTCGCCGACGGTCAGGAAGTCTTACTGTGGCCCAATAGCGAAATCTCGCTGCCGGAAGATAACGAGTGGGTAATCACCATGATTGCCCGCCGTCACCTGGCGCCAGTGGTTACGCAAGAAGTAGAAACTAATGAAGAGGAAATTGTCCATGGCAGCTAATTACCTGCACGGTGTAGAGACCATTGAGATCGAAACCGGCCCACGTCCGGTTAAGGCGGTTAAATCTGCGGTTATTGGTCTGATCGGCACCGCGCCATGCGGCCCGGTTAACCAGCCAACGCTGTGCCTTTCTGAAAGCGACGCGGCGCAGTTTGGCCCAGGCCTAGCAAATTTCACCATCCCGCAGGCGCTGAAGGCGATCTACGATCACGGCGCGGGGACGGTCGTGGTGATTAACGTGCTGAATCCGGCGGTACACAAAAGTACCATTCCCAGTGAAACCGTGAAGGTTGATGACAACGGTCAGATTCAACTCAAGCACGGGGCCGTGCAAACGATGAACATTGGCCGCAGCACGAACGCCGGAAACGCTTATATCAAAGGCACCGATTACACCATTGATATGCTGACCGGTAAAATCACCTGCATGGGGACCAACCTGAAACCCGGCGTTCAGGCCTATGTAAATTATACTTACGCGGACCCCACCAAAGTGACTGCCGCCGATATTATTGGCGCGGTAAACACCGCGGGTGACCGTACCGGCATGAAGCTGTTACAGGACACCTGGAACCAGTTTGGTTTTTACGCAAAGATCCTGATTGCGCCGGTCTTTTGTACGCAAAACTCGGTCGCCGTTAAGCTTATCGCTCAGGCAGAAGCGCTGGGAGCCATTACCTACATTGATGCGCCCATCGGCACGACTTTCCAGCAGGTTCTGGCAGGGCGCGGCCCGCAGGGGGCGATTAACTTCAATACCAGTTCCGATCGCGCGCGTCTGTGCTATCCGCACGTTAAAGTGTACGACAGCGCGACGGACAGCGAAGTCCTGGAACCGCTCTCCTCCCGCGCCGCTGGCCTGCGTGCCAAAGTGGATCTGGAAAAAGGCTTCTGGTGGAGCAACTCCAATCAGGAAATTCAGGGCATTACCGGCGTAGAGCGCTCGCTGTCAGCGATGATCGACGATCCGCAAAGCGAAGTGAATCAACTGAACGAAAACGGCATCACCACCATCTTCAACAGCTATGGCTCCGGTTTGCGCCTGTGGGGCAACCGTACCGCTGCCTGGCCGACCGTTACTCATATGCGTAACTTTGAGAACGTGCGCCGTACCGGTGATGTGATTAACGAATCCATTCGCTATTTCAGCCAGCAGTATATGGATATGCCGATTAATCAGGCGCTGATCGATGCGCTAACCGAATCGGTGAACACCTGGGGCCGCAAGTTGATTGCCGACGGCGCGCTGTTGGGCTTTGAATGCTGGTACGACCCGGCGCGTAATGAACAGACTGAACTGGCCGCCGGGCATCTGTTGCTGAGCTACAAATTCACCCCGCCGCCGCCGCTGGAACGTCTGACGTTTGAAACCGAAATTACCTCTGAATATTTAGTTTCTCTGGAGAGCAATCGCTAATGGCTGGAAAAATTCAAATTAACCGTATTACCAACGCCAATATTTATCTTGATGGTAATAATCTTTTAGGTCGCGCGAGTGAAATTAAACTGCCTGACATCAGCATGATTATGCAGGAGCATAAAGCGCTGGGGATGGTCGGTAAAATTGAGCTACCTGCCGGTTTTGACAAACTGGAAGGTGAAATTAAATGGAACTCGTTTTACCACGACGTCATGCGTAAAACGGCAAACCCGTGGCAGGCGGTGGCATTGCAGTGCCGCTCCAGCATCGATTGTTATAACTCGCAGGGTAAAGCGGATCAGTTAGCGCTGGTGACGCATATGACCGTAATGTTTAAAAAGAACCCGCTGGGAACGTTTAAACAGAATGAAAACCCGGAATTTAGCAGCGCCTTCGGCTGCACTTATATTAAACAGGTGGTTGATGGTGAAACGCTTCTTGAACTGGATTATCTGGCGAATATTTTCCGCGTAAATGGCGCGGATCAATTAAATGCCTACCGCAATAATATTGGCGGTTAATTACTTCGGGGCTACGGCCCCGAATTTAACACGACGAATAAGGACTACACCATGAACGAAAAATATACCCTGCAATTCCCGTTTACCTCCGCCGCCGGGGAACGTATCGACGTTCTGCAATTACGTCGCCTGAAGGTAAAAGATATGCGCGCCGCGCGCCGCGCCAGCGATAAACCGGAAGAGTGGGATGAGCCGCTGATGGCGGCTATGACCGGGCTGGTAACCGAAGACCTGGCAGAAATGGATCTGCTGGACTATCAGGCATTGCAGAAACGATTTCAGGCCATGCTTAGCATGGCTACAGAACCCACAGCAACTGTGGCAGGCAATGGCGCTGCTGGCGAGGTGGTTTCGCTTTCCGCCCAGTGAAATTGACGCGCTGTCGGTTGACGATTTTACCTGCTGGCTGGACGAAGCCAGCGCGCAAATTAAACACGAATACGACTCGCAGGCTTAATGCCTGCGGGTTTCCTGACCCAAGCCCGGTTCACTCCTTCCCTGTCCTTTTTCCGGCAAGCAGCCTGTTACCGGGCAACTTATACGAGACACTATTTTGGCCAACGACATTATTACTCAGCTTCAGGCGCGTAATGAGACGTTGACGCAGGCAATAGCCCGTTACGGCTCACTCAACGCCAGCACGCTGCACACGCTCAGCTTTGAGCAAACAAAAATCACCCGGCTTACGCAACAGCTCGCTAACTCCGCCCTTCGCCGGGAAGAGAACGATAAACAGCGCGCCGGGTTGCTGGAAAAAACACAAACGTTCGCCGGACAGCTCGGCAAGCTCCTGAACGTTGAGACTCCCGACTGGAAGCTGCCTTACGAATTTCAGGGCAACATGGTCGATATGGCGGCGAAAGGCGGTATGGATAACACCGCGCGGGACGCTCTGAGCCTGAATCTCCGCGACTGGAGCCTTGATTTCAATCAGGATCAAAAAGATCTGCAAAGCGCCGCCGCCACGATGATCGAAGGCGGCGTCAGCGCATTGCAGGATCTTAGCCGCTACATGCCCGATATCGCCAAAGCCGCGACCGCCTCCCGCGACAGCGCGCAAAGCTGGGCGCAGGCGGCTCTGGCCACTCGCGACAAACTGAACATCGCCCCTGACGACTTCCGTTTTGCGCAAAGTATGCTGTACAGCGTGGCAAAAAGCGGCGGCGGCTCCGTTGCAGAACAAACTCAGTGGATTAATGCCTTTGCCGGAAAAACCGGCGCTCAGGGGAAAGAAGGCATTGCGGAACTGACCGCAACGATGCAAATCGCCATGAAAAACGCCCCTGACGTAAGCGTGGCGGCAGCGAATTTCGACCATTTCCTGAAATCCGCCTTCTCGAAAGAGACGGACAGTTGGTTTGCCCGTCAGGGCGTGGATCTTCAGGGATCGCTGCTGGAGCATCAGCAAAACGGGATCGGTGTGACGGAAGCGATGGCCCACATCGTGCAGATGCAACTGGAGAAAATGAACCCGCAGATCCTCGACACCTTCAGGCAAACCATGAAGATTGAGGATCTTTCCGCGCGCGGCAACGCGCTACAGGCCATGACGGAGAAATTTAACCTCGGCGCGATGTTCGGCGATGCGCAAACGCGGGATTTTCTCGCCCCGATGCTGGCGAATATGGACGAATATCGCCAGCTAAAAGCCTCCGCAATGCAGGCGGCGGAGCAACATTTTATCGATGATGACTTCGCCGCGAAAATGACATCGCCCGGAGAACAGACCAAAGCGTTACAACTTTCACTTAACGATCTGTGGCTGACCGTCGGTATGGAGCTGATGCCCGCCATTGGCGAACTGGCGCAAAGCATCACGCCGCTGGTGCGGCAGTTCAGCGCCTGGCTGCGGGAAAATCCGGCGCTGGTGCAAGGGGTCGCTAAAATCGTTGGCGTTATCTGGCTGTTCAACGGGGCGCTGAATATTCTCAGGCTGGGAGCAAACCTCATTGCGTCACCGTTTATTCGCCTGATCGATATCTTCCTGAAGGTCAAAGCCGGTCTGGCGCTGGGCGGCGGCAGTCGCGCGCTGTCGGTTCTGAAATCGTTTGGCAACGGTGCGAAAAGCCTGGCAACGCTGCTGGGTCGGGGTCTGGTGAGCGGGCTACGGCTGGTCGGCCAGACGTTTATCTGGCTGGGCCGGGCGCTGCTGATGAACCCTGTCGGCCTGACTATCACCGCTATCGCAGGCGCCGCCTATTTACTTTATCGCTACTGGGAACCGATTTCCGGTTTCTTTGCCGGAGTCTGGGAGCGCATCAAAACCGCCTTTGACGGAGGCATTGCCGGCGTCACGCGTTTGATTCTCGACTGGTCGCCGCTGGGGCTGTTTTACCGCGCCTTCGCCAGCGTACTGGACTGGTTTGGCATTGAACTCCCCGCCAGCTTCAGCGAATTTGGCGGCAATATTCTCGATAGCCTGATCAACGGCATTCTGAATGCGCTTCCTTTCCTGAACGGGGCGATTGAGAAGATAAAAGCGCTGATCCCCGACTGGGCGAAAAGCGCGCTGGGCATCAGCGCTGAAATGCCGTCTGTCGCCGCCGCCGTCCCCGGTATTGCCGGAACAATGGTCGCGCAACAGGCCAGCGCGCCGCTGGTATCGGGAGCGAAAGCGGTGACAACGCCGCTGGCGTCCACGGCCAAAACGATGGCCTCGCCGCAGCCTGTGAAGACGAACAGCGCCGCCACGCCGCCGACGCCAGCCGCGCTTCCCGGCAAATCCGGCGGGAAACCTTATACGCTGCCCTCCCGCGCGCAAAGCAACGTGCAGGTACACTTTTCCCCGCAGGTTACCGTGCAGGGAAGCGGCGCGAATGCCGCCAAAGATATCAACAATGTGCTGTCGCTGAGCAAACGCGAGCTGGAGAGAATGATTAACGATGTCATGGCGCAACAACGGCGCCGGGAGTACGCATAATGTATGCCGTATTAGGCGAAATAGAATTTGACGTCGTCGCTTACTGGGACGAATTTGAAAGCACGATGGGCGTGGATTATACCAGCCATGCCCGTATTGAAGGGAAACCGGGCGTGCAATTTATCGGCGATAAGCTGGACAAAATCACCCTGAAATTCAACTTTCATAGTCAGTATTGCCAGCCGACCACCGAGCTGAACCGTCTGCGGGAAGCGATGACCGCGCACCAGGCGATGGCGCTGGTGTTCGGCAACGGCGATTATCGCGGCTGGTTCGTGATTACCGATCTGACCGCTACCCACCAACACACCGATCCTTACGGTAACGTCATTGCCCAGGGCGGCAGTTTGTCGCTACAGGAGTACACCGGCGATCCGAAGAGCCCGTTGCTGCCTCCGGCCATCACCACCCAGGAACCGAACATTGACGAGATGTTGGATGAGCTTCCCGACGTTAGCGATTCCTGGTTCGATGAACTGATGAGCGCCGTTGAAGAGGGTATGCGTGAAGCCAAAGAGATGATGGATGAGGTGGCCGACGCCATTGATGACATCAAAAAAACGATCGCCCAGGCGAAAGAACTGGTGAAGGAAGCCAAAGCGCTGAAAGAAAAATGCGGCGATATCGTCGATTCGCTGAAAAAAACCATGAGTTCGATAGACGCGCTGTTCCAGCAGCCGCTGGATTTGCAAACGCTGGCCGGGCTGCCGAAAGCGCTGGCGGCAAAAATGCAGGAACTGATCGACAGCCTGCCGGGGATCCGCGAATGCGCGGGCGATGCCGGCACGCTTATCGAACACGCTGAATCGCTGTTTGACGCTATCACCAGCAGCGTCGCGGAAGCGACTTACGACAGCGCCGCGACGCTGGTCAATCAGGCGCGCGGCACGCTGCAAACAAGCGCCCCTGACGTGAGCCAGCTTGCCGCCGCCGATATTACGAGGAGTCTGTAATGCGCTACCTTGAACATGTCACCACCGACGGCGAACGCTGGGATAATCTCGCCTGGCGCTATTACGGCGATGCGCTGGCCTACGAACGCATCATCGCAGCCAATCCGCACGTCGCTATTATGCCGGTTTTACCGTCAGGCGTGCGGCTGATCATCCCGGTTATCAGCGTCACGCAAACGACCCCGGAGCTACCGCCATGGCTGAGATAACGGTATCCGGCGGGGTGTTCGCCACCCTGACGCCCATTTTTACCCTTTGGTACGGACATAAAGAGATCACTTACGACATTGCGCCTTATGTCACCAGCATCAGTTACAGCGACAGCATTAAAAACGAGTCGGATGTTATTGCCATTGCGCTAGAAGATAGCGCCGGGCGCTGGGTAAACGAATGGTATCCGGGAAAAGGCGACACGCTGGCGCTGCGCCTGGGCTACCAGGGCGAAGATCTGCTCGATTGCGGACTCTATGTCATTGATAAAATTGATATCAGCGCGCCGCCTTCGACGGTCAATATCGACGGTATCGCCACCTCGGTCAGCAAAGCGCTACGCACCAAAAACAGCCAGGGCTTTGAGGAGACGACGCTTTCCGCCATCGCCAGTCGCATCGCGCAAAAACACGGTTTAACGCTGGTGGGCAAGATTGCGCCGCTGACGATTGATCGGGTTACGCAATATGCCGAAACCGACGTGGCGTTTCTCAAACGGCTGGCGAGTGAATATGGCTATACCGTGAAAGTGACAGCGACGGAGCTGATCTTTTCGCATCTGCCGACGCTGCGCTGTCTGGCGCCGGTGAAGACGCTCAGGCGGACGGATATTTCGCACTACACGTTCAAAGATACCATCAACCGGATCTACAAAAACGCCACCGTGCAGCATCAAAATAGCAAGCAAAAAGAACTGGTTATCTACACCCATGACAGCCAGGAAAAGACCTCGGCGCGCGGTGCGGCGACCAGCGCCGATACCCTGAAGATTAACAGTCGCGCTCCGGATACCGGCGCGGCGCAGGCTAAAGCCAATGCCGCGCTGGACAGCCACAACGAATACCAGCAAACCGGCACGCTCAGCATGATGGGCTGCCCGCAGTTGACGGCGGGCAACAAGATAGAACTGAGCGATTTTGGCGTACTTTCCGGGCAGTGGCTGATTGATAAATCCATGCACAAACTCACGCGCAGCGGCGGCTACACTACCGAAATCGACATTTCACGCGGACCGGCAACCAGCCAGTAAGGAGACAATATGAAAGGCGTTACCCGCCAGACGGGGATTATCAGCGATATTGATGAGGCGGTCGTGCGCGTCAGAGTCACTCTACCGGAGTGCGATAACCTGCGCAGTAACTGGCTTGCGGTGCTGCAACGCAACACACAGGACAACAAAGATTACTGGTTGCCGGATATTGGCGAACAGGTGGAAGTGCTGCTCGACGACAACGGCGAGGATGGCGTGGTGCTGGGCGCGGTCTACTCCAGCGTGGATACCGCGCCGCTGGCCTCGCGCGACAAGCGCTACGTGCAGTTTTCCGACGGCGCGGCCTTTGAATATGACCGTGCGTTACACCAGCTCACCGTCAACGGCGGCATAGAAAAAATCGTCATTGAAGTGAAGGAACGTACGCAGCTTACTTCACCGCAAGTAGAGGTCAGGGCGCAGCACGTCACGGTGATATCAGAAACCGTAGACGTGGCGGCCACCTCCGTGGGCGTCAAGGCGGTAGATGTCAACGTGGAAGCGCCCCATACGGGCATTAAAGCGCTGAATGTCACCGTCGATGCGCCGCTCAGCACCTTTACCGGCGACGTTACCGTGATGAAAAAACTCACCTGGCTTGGCGGTATGGCAGGCAGCGGCGGCGTCGGAAACAGCGCGGTGATTACCGGCAACGTGAATGTCCTCGGCAACGTTAACGCCAGCGGTTCAGTGATGGACAGCGGCGGCAACTCCAACCACCACTCTCACTAACCTGCAAATTGCTGCTGGATGGTGGCTTCGCCTTATCCAGCCTGCAAAAGGTGCATAAACACCGGCCCGGTAAGCGCAAAAGCGCCACCGGGCAAATTGCTGGAGGATATTTATTTTCAGCGCAACGTGATTAGTCCCTTTTCGCGCGCTATTTCCGATGAAAATGTAATCACTTTGCGCTGCAAATATTGCATATATGTATATTGGAAAACTAACGCTATTTTTTACTTTAACTTCGCCCTGTTTACATAAAATCTGCTGTTCAGGAATGATCCTCTCAGTTTTGTCTGGTAGACTTCGCTGAATTACAACTTCTTGATTGCTATAATGATAAAATTATTTATAAAGTACGTTTCGATAGGCGTACTTAATACTGCTTTGCACTGGGCTATCTTTGCCCTTTGCGTCTATGGATTTCAAACAAGTCAGGCTTTGGCAAACGTAACGGGCTTTGCTGTCGCTGTCAGTTTTAGTTTTTTCGCTAACGCCCGGTTTACCTTTGGAGCCAGCGTATCAACCGGACGTTATTTGCTGTACGTCGGTTTTATGGGCGTGCTGAGCGCTGTCGTGGGATGGACAGGCGACAAGTGTGCTATGCCTCCCATTTTTACGCTCATTGTATTTTCCGCAATTAGCCTTATTTGCGGATTTTTATATTCCAGATTCATTGTTTTCAGGAATGAGAAATGAAAATTTCATTAGTGGTTCCCGTCTTTAATGAAGAGGACGCGATCCCTATTTTCTATAAAACGGTCAGAGAATACAGTTCACTTAAACCTTATAACGTTGAGATTATCTTCGTTAATGATGGGAGTCACGATGCGACTGAATCAATCATCAGCGCATTAGCTGTTGCCGATCCTCTTGTTGTTCCGATCTCATTTACCCGCAATTTTGGTAAAGAACCTGCACTTTTTGCCGGATTGGATTACGCGACCGGAGATGTGGTGATCCCTATCGATGTTGATTTACAAGATCCCATCGAAGTAATCCCACATTTGATCAATAAATGGCAGGCTGGTGCAGAAATGGTGCTAGCTAAACGTATCGATCGTTCAACGGATGGCCACCTGAAGCGTAAAAGCGCTGAGTGGTTCTACAGGCTGCATAACAAAATCAGTACGCCAAAGATTGAAGAGAATGTCGGTGATTTTCGATTGATGTCGCGCGAGATTGTAGAAAATATCAAGCTATTACCAGAACGTAACCTTTTCATGAAAGGTATACTTTCATGGGTTGGAGGTCAAACAGATGTTGTCGAATATGCCCGTGCTGAACGTGTCGCAGGTAGCTCAAAATTTAATGGCTGGAAACTCTGGAACCTGGCGCTGGAGGGGATTACAAGTTTTTCTACTTTCCCTTTGCGTATCTGGACGTATATAGGAGTGAGCGTTTCTGCCCTCTCCCTGATATATGCCATGTGGATGATCATTGATAAATTGATGTGGGGAAACCCTGTTCCTGGTTATCCTTCGCTTATGACCGCGATTCTCTTCTTAGGCGGCATCCAGCTTATCGGCATAGGCATCATGGGTGAATATATCGGACGCGTTTACACGGAGGTGAAGCAAAGACCCCGCTATATCGTGAAAAACAAAAAAACAATGATGGAATAATGATTACTATGCTCAAGATATTACCGAAAACGGCGATGATACTACTGGCTTTTTTGGCCATTTTTCTTATTGAATGGTATACCCCCATTCACTCTGATGATTACCGCTATTACCTTTTAGGAATTTCGCCGGAATCACATTTTCATCATTATATGACATGGAGTGGCAGGATTATAGCTGATTACACCAGCGCACTCATCCTGTATACACGTTCTCAACTCGTGTATTCCATCAGCGCTGCCGTTTCGACACTGGCATTTTGTTATTTCATTGTGAAGATACCCTCAGGTACATTACGCTGGAATAAATCCGACTACTTATTATTCCCACTAATATTCTTCACTTACTGGATTTCGAACCCGAATTTGGGTCAAACCACTTTCTGGATCGTTGGTGCTGCGAATTATTTGTGGACGAATCTGTTCGTTGTTGCATGGCTGTTCTTCTTTTACACCATAACAATAAAAAACAGTAAAGCGATCAGCCCGTGGGTTGCATTACTAAGCTTTATGGCAGGCTGTTCCAATGAAAGCGTCTCACCTTTCGTCTCGCTTATTTCTGTTCTGGCCATTGCATACGAGTTATGGCAAAACAAATCTGTTTCGCGCAATAAGATAGTTTATAGTCTCTGTGCAATCGCAGGTTCATGCGTATTGATACTTTCTCCGGGCAATTTCATCCGCGCCAGCGGCAAAGAATTCTGGTATGGAAGGCCGATTTTTGAACGTATTTTCATTCACTTAACAGAACGCGTTCATAACCATCTGGCGCTGATCTGGATAGCTTATGTTGTTTTGTTATTGCTGGTCTTACTGGTCATATTCAATAAGCAGATTCGCGCCAAAATTGATAAAACGTCCCTTATCTGCGCTGCGTTAGTCGTATGTATAGGTATTAGCACTTCCTTAATCATGTTCGCGTCGCCGTCCTACCCCGATCGGGTTATGAACGGTACGTTTATGTTTTTCCTTTTAGCTATCTCCTTCATCGCTTACGCCCTGTTGAAAAGTGGCGTTAAGGCTGGAGTCGTAGGCGTAACTGCCGTGACTGTACTCTGTGGTATCGTATTCCTTTGGTCCTATTCATTGATGCTTAACGGTTATAAAAAAACGGCCGGACAGGAAATCGTAAGACAAAAAATCATTACTAAAGAAATAGCGGCAGGTAAACAGAAGTTTATCATCCCTGACTATTATTTCGTCAAGTTGCAAAATAGCGGTGGTCATTTTGGTTTATTCCATGATCCTGCTGTTTACGGCGAGTATTATCATGTACAAGCTATTTTCAAAAAGAAAATCAATTTTGATTATTCTGTAATCGCTAATGGAGCGAAGCACAGCCTTCCCAATGAAACGACGGCTTATAGCAACACCCGCGGGGATTTCGCTATTATCAGCCGGGAGCAGCTAACGGGTTCGATCACACTCTCGGTTAATGGACGGCAGAAAACGATTCCAGTTGAAAAAATGAAGCACGCAGAAATCAATGATGAATTCTGGTACTACGCTTCTGTAGGCAAAGGTGAAATTACAGCAATTTCATTTTAACTTTACGTAAAACGCGATCTTCGCCATTTAACAAAATGTGCATCAACACAGGCCCGGTAAGCGCAGAAGCGCCGCCGGGCAAAACACATTCTGACCCCGCCATCAATTATTTCCTTAAAGCGCTTTAATATCTCTCCCCCCGCCGGAAGGCGAAAATAGCCTCATGAACACGAAAACACGACCCTCGACCCTGCACTGGCAACCTGCCTTGCAACGTCCTGAAGAATACGTCTGCGGGCTGGATGATATTCATCAGGCAATACACATCATTCTGCGCACGCCGCGCGGCAGCGATCCCCACAGGCCGCTTTTTGGCAGCAATCTGTGGCGCTACATCGATTACCCGATCGAGCGGGCCATTCCGCACGTTGTTCGCGAATCGGTGGAAGCGATTCGCATGTGGGAACCCCGCTGCCGGTTGCTGAAGGTGACGCCGACGATTGACGGTGAACACCTGACGTTACGCGTGCAATGGCGCGCCGCAGACGGCGTAATCAACTCAACGGAGGTGTTATGGCGATAGCCGAACCCGACTTTATTGACCGCGATCCCGCGCAAATCACCAGCGAGATGATTGCGCAATATGAAGAAGCCAGCGGTAAAAAACTCTATCCGGCGCAGGCTGAGCGGCTGCTCATTGACCTGTTTGCTTATCGTGAAAACCTTGTCCGCATCGCCATCCAGGAGGCGGCGAAGCAAAACCTGGTCGCGTATTCCCGTGCGCCGATGCTGGATTATTTAGGCGAGCTGGTTGGCGTTCACCGTCTGCCCGCTCAGGCGGCGAAAACCACGCTGCAGTTTTCTGTTACTCAAGCGGCTAAAAGTAACCTGGTGATTCCACAGGGTACCCGCGCCAGCGCGTCGGATAGCGTGATGTTCGCCACCGACGAAGATGTTCTGTTGCCTGCGGGCAGCCTGAACGTTGCGGTAACTGCAACCTGTGTAGGAACCGGTGAATCCGGCAATAACTGGCAGCCTGCGCAAATCAGCGCGCTGGTGGATCGGGTAGGCAATTACGATCTCAGCGTCACCAATCTGACGGCCTCAAGTGGCGGCTGCGGCGAAGAGAACGACGACGCGCTACGTAAACGCGTCCAGCTAGCGCCGGAAAGTTTCAGCAACGCGGGCAGCTATGGCGCCTATCGCTTCCATACGCTCTCGGTCAGCCAGTCGATTATCGACGTGGCAGTGCTGGGGCCGGATGAAGGGCTGGCGGAAGGCTGCGTGGAACTCTATCCGCTGACCCTGAACGGTCTGCCGGGGCCAGAGCTTCTTGCCCAGATCGAACGGGAGGTGAGCAAAGAGAAAAAGCGCCCGCTAACCGATAAGGTGAGCGCTAAATGTTCTCCGCGCGTACCTTATCAGATCCGCGCCCGGTTGACGCTGTTTACCACCGCCGATCAGGAGACGACGCTTGCCGCCGCGCGTGAAGCGATTAATACATGGACGCGCTCGCGCCAGACCCGGCTGGGCCAGGACATTGTGCCAAACCAGATAATTAAAGTGCTGCAGGTTGATGGCGTTTACGACGTGGCGCTGGATATGCCCGCGAAAAAGGTATTGCAGGCACACGAATGGGCGGAATGCACGGCCATTGACGTGACGATTGCCGGGGTCAGCGATGGATAAACTGCTTCTGCCGCCGCTGGCCAGCGACGAATGTTTTTCGATTCTGGCGAATATTGCCGCCGAACGCTTTGCGCAAATCGACCTGACGGCGTTGCTGGTCTATCTGGTGGATATCGTTGATGCCTCGGCACTGCCCTCGTTGGCCGGGCAGTTTCATGTTCAGGGGCTTGAAGGCTGGCTATTTGCCGCCAATGAACAGGAGAAACGAGAGTTAATTAAACAGGCGATTGAACTGCATAAATATAAAGGAACTCCCTGGGCCGTTCGCCGCGTACTGGAAATATTATCCTTACCCGGCACGATTTCCGAATGGTTTGAGTATGGCGGTAAGGCTTATTTTTTTAAGGTTGAAATTGAGCTAATTAACCAGGGCATGGATGAAAATCTGTTTAATAACCTGGTCGATCTTATTCATGAGTATAAGAACGTGCGCTCAAAGCTGGAAGCGTTAATTGTCTGGATAATTAACCAAAGCGCTATTCCTGTTATCGGCAGCGCGCTTTACGGTGGAGAAATAACGACCGTCTTACCCTTCCAGGTTCTGGAAGTTCAACAAACTAAACCGATCTATTTCGGTACAGGGCAATGGAGCCTTGAAATTACATCTATTTACCCGGAGTAATTATGGATAATGAGTTTTATACCCTCCTGACCGACAGGGGAATGGCGAAAATCGCCAGCGCCCTTGCGGACAAAAAACAGCTACATCTACAAAAGATGGCGGTTGGCGACGGCGGCGGACAATATTATGAACCGACCGCCAGCCAGGCCAAATTACGCCACGAAGTCTGGCGCGGCGAGATGAATACGCTGACCGTTGCGCCGAATAATCCCAACTGGCTGATTGCCGAACTGGTACTGCCGGAAGAGATTGGCGGCTGGTACGTACGTGAAGTGGGCGTATTCGACGACGAGGGCGAGCTAATCGCCATCGGCAAGTTCCCGGAATCCTACAAACCGCTGCTGCCCGGCGGCTGTGGCAAGCAGGTTTGTATCCGCCTGATTATGGAGGTCTCCAACACCACGGCGGTGACGCTGACGGTCGATCCGAGCATCGTGCTGGCGACGCGCGACTATGTGGATGCCCGGCTGGACGAGCATGAACATTCGACAAATCACCCGGATGCGACATTAACGCAGAAAGGCTTTACGCAGCTCAGTAATGCCACCGACAGCGATGACGAAACCAAAGCGGCTACGCCAAAGGCGGTAAAAGCGGCGATGGCGGAAGCGCGTAATCACACGCATACCTGGAACCAGATTACCGGCGTTCCGGACGGTACGCTGACGCAAAAGGGGATTGTTAAGCTTAACAGTGCGACGGACAGCACCAGCACAACGGAAGCGGCAACGCCGAGCGCGGTCAAGGCGGCGATGGATAAGGCGAATGCGGCAGCTCCGGCGAACCATACTCACGTCTGGAACCAGGTTACCGGCGTCCCGGACGGCACGCTGACGCAAAAAGGGATTGTGAAGCTTAATAGCGCCACCGATAGCACCAGCACCACCGAAGCGGCAACGCCCAGTGCGGTCAAGGCGGCGATGGATAAGGCGAGTGCGGCGGCCCCGGCGAACCATACTCACGCCTGGGGGCAGATCACCGGCGTCCCGGACGGCACGCTGACGCAAAAAGGGATCGTGAAGCTTAATAACGCCACCGACAGCACCAGTACGACGGAGGCGGCGACGCCGAGCGCGGTAAAGGCGGCGTATGACAAGGCGAGCGCAGCGGCTCCGGCTAATCATTCCCATTATCAGTTTTTTACGGCTAACGGTACGTTTACGGTACCTGATGGGGTGACTCAGGTCTTTGTGGAAATGTTAGGAGGCGGTGGAGGTGGTGGAGGTGGAGGGCATACGAGTAATACAGATGGTCTTCTCTATTGTTCAGGTGGTAATGCTGGCAAAAGTGGAGAGCCAGAGATTGCTATTGTCCCCGTTATTGCGGGAAATAATTATCCAGTAACCGTGGGGGCTGGGGGCGCTAGTGGGGCTGGTGGTGTATTACCTAATAGCAACCCTACTGGAAACGTGGTGCAAGTAGGACAGGCTGGGAATTCTGGGATCAACGGTGGAAACTCAATTTTTATAGATGTTGTCGCCAACGGGGGGGCAGGAGGAGCGGGAGGCATTGTTCAGTCAAGAATACCTTTAAGCGGTTCTAACCAGTTGGACTCTATATCAGGTGGTAATGCTGAAACTACTTTCTTTGGGAAAGGAGGAACTGGCGCAGTTTTATCTAACGGAAGCAATGCGAGTGGCTACGGAGCTGGAGGTGGTGGTGGAGCGTCGGTTAACAGCTTAAATATAGCCTTATCAGGATACGCTGGTGGACGCGGTTCTAGCGGTTTTGTAAAAATCTCATGGTGAATATATGACTCAATATGCATATTACCATCCGGCAACCTTTGAGGTTATAGACTGGATTGATACTTCTTCATTAAACGTAGTGTTACCTGACTCAGTAATTTCTATAGATGATGAGCAGTGGCGACTAAGAGATAAAAATTGTTGGGTGTGCCTTAACCCTCTTGAATTTATTACTACACCGCCACCCGGAAAATTTTACCGATTACAGGGAAACGAGTGGGTATATGACGAAGCGTTATTTGTCTCAGCACTTGAAAGTGTAAAAGCACAAGTTATACAGGCAATCAAAGCTCACCGTGATGATGTTACCGCCGATTATATCGTTATCGACGGCAACCATTTCCACAGCGATGCTAACAGCCGTATTCAGCAAATGTCACTCACCAGAATGGGTCAGGCAAAGCAGATTCCGGCAGGGTTAATGTGGCAGACCAAAAATAACGGTTTGATTAAACTGACCAACGACATCGCCGCGCAGTTTGAAACCGTCACCGTGGATCACGATATGCGCCTGTTTGCCAACGCGCAGCGGCATATTGCGGCGGTAGAGGCGCTGGAGGATATCGAGGCTGTGCTCGACTACGACTACTCATCAGGCTGGCAGCCATGAGTCAAACCACCGTCTGGCTCGCTTGCTATAAGGGGCGATCGGAGTATCGCGGCATCGCCAGGTTTGCCGACTGGCTCACGCGCAAAGTCACGCGCGGTATCTACTCTCACTGTGAACTGGCGGTGGCGCACGGCGGTAATGAATACCTCTGCTACTCTGCATCGTTTCGCGATCGCGGCGTGCGGGGAAAGATAATACCGTTACCGGACGATAAGTGGGATAAGCTACCGTTAAAGGCCACGTTGCCGGAAGTGGAGGCCTTTTTCCGCAAACATAACGGCAAACGCTATGACTGGCAGGGCGCGCTCGGTATCGCGCTGTATAACCGGGAGCGCAAAGATAAACTGTTTTGCAGCGAGTTTTGCGCTGAATTTCTCGGACTAAACGATAGCTGGCGCTACTCCCCCAGCCACCTTTATGCCTTAGTCAGTAGCTGGCAATACGATTGTTGAATCTCTCGCCGGGTATAAAGCCCGGCGGTGTTGAATTAAGTAATACCCGTTAGTATTTATTTGTTAGCATCAAATGTTCAGTTTGCATAGCAAATGAAGTATTATAAAAAACCATCTTATAGTATTTTTACCAATTGATACGTGAACCTCCTACGATAGTAACATTTATTTAACAAGTTAGTTTTCTTCATTGGAGGAAGAAAAAATCAAACTCTTACATTGCTTATTATTTTCCATATCTAAAAAAGGAAGTGGATTACGGGAATACTGGCGGCATGAGATTATTCGCAGGAATGAATTTTCATTATGTCGATTACTTATGCAGGCAAATAACAATCGCCGTCGTAATTTTTTATTTTGGTGGCGTCTGGAAAATGAGATGTATATCTATGGTTCAAAAAAAACAGAAAAAACTGGATTATGGATTAATCGCAAGCTAAATTCCAAATTTGGAATTGATATAGAGCTGGGAGCAGTAAAAAGGGGAAATAAGATCACTCCCATCCCAACTCTTATTTTATATCTCCCCATGGAAATATAAAAGACAAAACAATCACTAAACCATTTATCAACTTACATTACATATATTAATAACATTATAAACAAATTAATTACATTCACATCTTGAATGTAATTAAACTTCAATAACCATATGAACACTAATTTTGTTGCAATATAAAGCACATTAAATATAGTGGAACATGGCTAAAAACACCTAATATTCACCGGGGAATATAATGATTATTGTTTCTGTGCTCAGACAAAGCAAAGACTTCACCACAAAACATGCTCAATGGTTACATAAGCAGCTCAAAGGTTATGATTCTGTTTGTTTAACAGATGCGCTAAAGATAAAAGGGGTAAATACAGCGCCTCTTTTGTATGATTGGCCAGGATGGTGGGCAAAACTAGAACTTTTCAATCCACTGCATCCTGTTCTTGGTAATGAGGATATTCTCTATATTGATATAGATAGCGTTGTTGTGGGAGATATTACTCCTCTGACAACTATGAAAAAAATAACATTACTTAATGACTTTTCTCAGCATGGTGCTTCAGTTGCGCCAGCAACAGGTATTATGTTTATTCCTGCACCCGCAAAAAAAAATGTGTGGGATGAATTTATGAAAAATCCTGAAAAGGAAATCAATGCCATAAGAACCCCGCCCTATCATGGCGATCAAGGATTTATCGGCAGAATATGTCAAGATGCTGAAAGATGGCAAAACATCTTACCCGGAAGAATTATTAGTTACAAAGCTAATATAGCAACACCAAAAATGATTGGTTTTAACCCTGAACTATACGATGGGACAGGTAATGGAAAATTACCTGACGGAGCAAGCATAGTCTGTTTTCATGGTTCCCCTCGCCCCTGGAACACAGCATTGCCCTGGGTGCCTTACTTTAGTTTAAAAAACACAATCCAAAGCAAAGTGAAACAATATAAGTTATCACTGCGTTAAAGTTTCCTTCTCTTCAATGCCGGCGCTTTTCTTTACGCCACCAGAACCTCTATATATTTCTAATACGGTAGCGTAAGCGCCATCGGGCGATACGTTGCCGGATGGCGACGCAGGCGCGTCATCCAGCCTGCCATGTGCCCACACTGGATCATGAGCGTAATTTGTTTGAATAATCTTCCTTCACGCGATAAACAATAACTATGGTCTGGCTCGATCCTGATCCGTTGATAACAAACACAACATACTTGCAAGGAAAACAACATGCTCGCCGTCATTACCCGGCTGTTCCCGTTATGGGCGCTGCTGCTCTCTCTCATTGCGCATTACACACCATCCACCTTTACTCCTGTTGGGCCGTGGGTCGCGACACTACTGATGTTGATTATGTTCGGTATGGGGGTCCATCTTAACGTTGACGACTTTAAACGCGTGCTCTCCCGACCAGCCCCTGTCGCCGCAGGGATATTCCTGCACTATCTGGTAATGCCGCTCGCGGCATGGCTGCTGGCGTTGCTGTTTAAGATGCCGCCAGATCTGTCCGCCGGGATGGTACTGGTCGGCAGCGTAGCCAGCGGCACCGCCTCTAACGTAATGATCTATCTGGCGAAGGGAGACGTCGCGCTCTCAGTCACCATTTCATCGGTCTCCACGCTGGTCGGCGTGGTCGCCACACCACTACTCACGCGCCTGTACGTCGATGCCCATATTCAAGTCGACGTGATGGGTATGCTGCTGAGCATTCTACAGATTGTGGTCATTCCAATCACGCTGGGGCTGGTGATTCACCATCTGTTTCCGCGCGTAGTGAAAGTGGTAAAACCTTATCTGCCAGCATTCTCGATGGTGTGCATTTTGGCAATCATCAGCGCGGTGGTCGCGGGTTCAGCTTCACATATCGCCTCCGTCGGCTTTATGGTGATCATCGCGGTGATCCTGCATAACACCCTTGGCCTGCTTGGCGGCTACTGGGGTGGGCGTCTGTTCGGTTTTGATGAGTCAACCTGTCGAACGCTGGCGATCGAAGTCGGGATGCAGAACTCTGGTCTTGCTGCTGCATTGGGTAAAATCTACTTTGGCCCGCTCGCAGCGCTGCCTGGCGCGCTGTTCTCAGTGTGGCACAACCTTTCAGGGTCACTACTGGCTGGTTACTGGTCCGGGAAATCGATTGTTGAAAAATCGGGCGAAACGGCAAAGGTAAATTAAAATATTGCCGGGTGGCGCAAGCTTACCCGGCTTACACGCTATCCGCCCGTTGCGTATTGCCGTAGACTAAATGCATCGGCTAACTGAGGGCACCCGTATGGCACTCCCCCGCATTACCCAAAAAGAGATGACCGAGCGCGAACAGCGCGAACTGAAAACGTTGCTGGACCGCGCCCGTATTGCGCACGGTCGTCCGCTGACCAATTCTGAGACCAACAGCGTAAAAAAAGAGTACATCGATAAGCTGATGGCGCTGCGTGAGGCTGAAGCGAAAAAAGCCCGCCAGTTGAAGAAAAAGCAGGCGTATAAACCCGATACGGAAGCGTCATTCTCCTGGTCGGCGAATACGCCGACGCGCGGCAGACGTTAACGTCCTTTCTTCTTTCGTCCCGGCGAGGTAAAGCGCTTACCGCTTGATGCCGGGCGCGCTTTCTCATTGCTTTTTTCGATCGCAATAACCGGTCGCTTAATACCCGTGGTCTTCGGCTTCGCTTTGGCCTTTGGTTTGGCTTCGGAAGAGGAACGCTCAATCAATTTAAACAGATCGATCAGCTCATCGTCCGTCAGATCGCGCCACTCGCCCAGCGGAATCCCGCTCAGGCTGACGTTCATAATGCGCGTACGCTCCAGTTTCGTCACTTCATAACCAAAGTATTCACACATACGACGGATCTGACGGTTTAATCCCTGCACCAGGGTAATGCGAAAGACAAACGGCGCCTCTTTTTTCACCTTACATTTTTTGGTGACAGTACCCAGAATCGGCACGCCAGCGCCCATACCACGAATAAACTCGTCGGTAATCGGTTTATCCACCGTCACCAGATACTCTTTTTCGTGATCGTTACCGGCACGCAGAATCTTATTGACCAGATCGCCGTGGTTAGTCAGAAATATCAGCCCCTGCGAGTCTTTATCCAGACGACCAATCGGGAAGATACGTTTGCTGTGGTTCACAAAATCGACAATATTGTCGCGTTCGCCGTCTTCAGTGGTACTGACAATGCCAACCGGTTTATTCAGCGCAATCAGCACTAAATCATCCGCTTCTCGCGGCTCAATCAACCGACCATTTACTTTAACAACATCCCCGGCGACCACCTGATCGCCAATGGCGGCGCGTTTGCCGTTGATAAAAACATTGCCCTGTTCGATAAAACGGTCCGCCTCGCGACGCGAACAGATGCCGCTTTCACTGATATATTTATTAAGCCGGGTAGATGTGTCGGTCAGCATATTTACTCTCTGAGAAATTTTTCTACATAAACGTCGGGAATGTGACTTACCACATCAAATCGTCAGGAACTTTAAAATCGGCATACGGATCATCTTCGTCCTGCTCTTCCTGACTCAGCGCACTGTTTACGACAATACTGTCCGCATCTCGTTGTGCGATTTTATCGGCGACGCTCGCGGGAATAATCGCATATTCACATTCACCGCTGTTATTGATAACCAGGCGCGCAATCGCGAGACGCCCATTAATCAGTTGCGTCTGAGTGAGCTTATCCACGTCTATTTTTTTGATGACGTTATTATCGGTGAAGTTAAAACCAATATCGCCTTTAGATACATTGATTCTATTCATTTCAATAAGTTGCTTAACCTGAGCTTTAAACTCTTTCGCTAAAACCGCTTGTTTTTGCTGTTCACTGAGTTGTTTATCACGCTCAAGTTGCGCCTTTTTATTTTCTTCCACCGCCTCTCTGGCCTCACGAGCCTGAACGCGTGATTTTTTAGCCGTGCGCTGGACTTTGGCCATTTTTTTGCTGGTCACTAATCCCGCTTGTAGCAGTTGCTCTTGTAAGGTCAGTTTTGCCATTTTCGTCTCTAAACGTGTTAAATAATTTTGCGGATTATACCTGTAATTTTTCAGGCGATACCAGATAGCAGATCTGGCCTGGCGTCACTTTTAGCGACCGCGCGTTGCCTGTAACACGCGCAACATCATGAGCCATATCAGTAAGACATTAAATGGATAATGGTAGCATTATTACGTTTTGACATTTCCTGATGAGGTGGAGAAGTAATGGAACTGCTTTTATTAAGTAACTCGACGCTGCCGGGTAAAGCCTGGCTGGAACACGCTCTGCCGCTGATAGCGAATCAATTGAACGGTCGACGCTCAGCCGTGTTTATTCCGTTTGCCGGCGTCACGCAAACATGGGGCGAGTACACGGATAAAACCGCAGAGGTACTTGCGCCATTAGGGATAAACGTCACAGGGATTCATCGTGTCGCCGATCCGCTTGCAGCGATTGAGAAAGCGGAAATCATTATTGTCGGCGGCGGAAATACCTTTCAGCTACTGAAAGAATCGCGTGAACGCGGGCTGCTGGCGCCGATGGCGGACAGGGTAAAACGCGGCGCGCTGTATATCGGCTGGAGCGCGGGCGCCAACCTTGCCTGCCCGACTATCCGCACGACCAACGATATGCCGATCGTCGATCCAAACGGTTTCAACGCGCTGGATCTGTTCCCGCTGCAAATTAATCCTCACTTCACTAACGCCTTGCCGGAAGGTCATAAGGGCGAGACCCGCGAGCAGCGTATTCGCGAACTGCTGGTGGTCGCGCCGGAACTGACAGTGATTGGTTTGCCGGAAGGTAACTGGATTCAGGTGAGCAACGGCCAGGCGGTTCTCGGCGGCCCGAATACCACCTGGGTGTTTAAAGCGGGCGAAGAGGCCGTGGCGCTGGAAGCGGGTCATCGCTTTTAATCCCTGGCCACATTGAATGCCGAATGGCGGGCCTACACGCATGTTCTCCGTAGGCCCCGCCATCCGGCATTTCACTTAATACTCGCCCCGTTCCTCGTCCTGATCCGGCTGTTCCAGTACGCTATAGGCGACCGAACAGAACAGTGAGTTAAGACGCTTCATATCGCCCAGCAGCCCTAAATGGAGCGAGCTGGTTTCAATGCTTTGCACGTTCTGCTGGTGCAGGCGGTCGACATGCGCATGTGAGTATCGGCGATTAAGTATACGGAAGCGATGTTTACTGCGGCGCAACCGACGGGCGCTGGTGACATCGCCGGAGAAAAAGACCGACATCGCCAGTTGCAGATTACTGAGCAGTTGATCGTAAAGCGCATCCAGCTCTTTCAATCCTTCTTCTGAAAATGCCCGACGCGCCGCCAGCGACTTGTCGGCAATCTCGCTGCCCATTCGCTCGATAATATCCGACGCCTGTTCGAGGTTCAGGGCCATCTCAATAATCTCCGCCCACCGACGGGACTCCTCCGCCGCCAGCTCGTCTTTTGGCATTCGCGCCAGATAAAGCTTAATCGCGGTGTAGAGCACGTTAACGTCATCCGCCAGCTTGCGCAGCGCTTTCTCTTCACGCGGCTCGCCGTGCATGACCTTTTTTAGCCCTTCCATCATCTGTTCCATCGCATCGCCAATGCGCAACACCTCACGGGCAGCATTAGCCAGCGCCAGCGTTGGCGTATCCAGCGCGCTGACATCCAGATGTTTCGGCTTCAGATGGGTATCCAGTTCAGGCTCATCACGAATAATTCGTTTACAAAAACGCGCCATCAGCTCGGCAAATGGCACCATCGCCAGGCAGCGCACCAGGTTATAGAAAACGTGGAAATAGATCACCAGCTCTGACTTCGGTAGCGATAGCTCATCCATCAGATTCGCCAGCGGATGGACAAACGGCAGGATGACCAGGCTGCCGATCAATTTGAACAATAGGCTGCCGAGCGCTACGCGACGCGCGGCAGCATTGGCGGCGCTGTTATTGAGCATCGCCAGCAGCCCCGATCCCAGATTGGCGCCGATGACCAGGCACAATGCCACCGGGAACGATATAATCCCCGCCGCCGTCAGGGTCGCCGTCAGCAACACCGCCGCCAGGCTGGAATAACTGATAATAGCGAACATCGCGCCAATCAGCGCATCCAGCATAATGTCGCCCGTCAGCGACGCGAAAATGACCTGCACGCCATTAGCCTGAGTGATCGGCGTCACCGCCTGCACAATCAGCTCCAGCGCCAGTAGAATCAGGCCAAGCCCGATACCGACGCGACCAAGCTGCCCGGCACGGGACTGCTTACGTCCCAAAAAGAAAATCACGCCAATAAAAATCAGCAGCGGCGACAGCCACGACAAATCAAAGGTGAGAATACGCGCCATTAGCGCAGTACCCACATCAGCGCCCAGCACAATCACCAGAGCTGGCGTCAGGGCGACAAGATCCTGGGCGACAAACGACGTTACCAATAAAGTGGTGGCGTTACTGCTTTGTACCAGCGCGGTAACACCGATACCCGCACAAAAGGCGAGCGGTTTCTTTTCCACGCTGCGGCTGAGGACAGTGCGTAGACGCGCGCCAAACACGCGCATTACGCCAGTACGAACGATATGTGTTCCCCATACCAACAGCGCAACGGCAGAAAGTAGATGGAGCAAAGTTAACACGGCGTCAGGTTCTCCTTATCGTTATACGTTTTCCTGAAGCTCACTTGCGATAAATTGCCTGATGGCGCAAAGCGTTAAGGCCTGCTGGCGTTGCACGCCACCGGGCTTACCATACGTAATACGGTATGCTGGATAAGGCGTTTACGCCGCCATCCGGCAAATTCAGCGTAGAGCCTTCCTTCAGTATAAGGGTTTAATTGTAAGAAAGAGACAAGGCACCCAATGAGTGCCTTGTATGTTGTAAGGAAAAGTGACGATTTTATGAATCAGTCCGCATCGTAACCCAGGTTCGGCGCCAGCCATCGCTCAACGTCCTCAACGCTCATTCCTTTACGAAAAGCATAATCTGTCACCTGATCGCGTTGGATCTGCGCTACCGCGAAGTATTTGCTCTCAGGATGGCTGAAGTACCAGCCGGAGACCGACGCGCCAGGCCACATGGCGAAAGATTCGGTGAGCTTCATCCCGGTGTGTTTTTCGACATCCAATAGCTGCCAGATAGTGCCTTTTTCGGTATGTTCCGGGCAGGCAGGATAACCCGGCGCCGGGCGAATCCCCTGGTAGTTTTCGCGGATTAATTCGTCGTTACTCAGGCTCTCGTTCGGCGCATATCCCCAGTAAACCTTACGTACACGCTCATGCAGGTACTCGGCAAACGCTTCCGCCAGACGGTCGGCAATCGCTTTCACCATGATCTTGTTATAGTCGTCGTGTTGCGCTTCGTAAGCATCAGCCAGGGCGTCTTCTTCAAGACCGCCGGTGACTGCAAACGCACCGATGTAGTCCGCTTTTCCGGACAGTTTCGGCGCGACAAAATCCGCCAGACAGTAGTTGGCAAAACCGACTTTCTCGGTCTGCTGGCGCAGGTGGTGGCTGACCGTCAGAACATGAGTACGGGTTTCGTCGCGATAGATTTCGATGTCATCGCCGATGCGGTTCGCCGGGAACAGGCCCACCACGCCACGCGGATTCAACAGTTTCTCGGCGCTCAGTTTATCCAGCATATCATTGGCGTCTTTAAACAAACGCTGCGCCTCTTCACCCACCACTTCATCTTCGAGGATACGCGGATACTTCCCGGCCAGCGACCAGGTCATAAAGAACGGCGTCCAGTCGATGTAGTTGCGCAGAGTTTCGATGCTGGCTTCCACCTCCTGCACGCCCAGACGGTGGGCTACCGGCGGGGTGTAGCGTTCCCAATCGAATGCCAGATCGTTATCGCGCGCCGCTTCCAGCGTGACCGGCGGCGTGCGCGGTTTTTTGCGGGCGTGCTGAATACGCACGGTTTCGTACTCTTTGCGGGTACGGGCGACAAAGTCATCACGCTGGGTGTCGGAGAGTAGCGCCGCCACCACGCCCACGGTACGCGAAGCATTCTGCACGTAGACCGTCGGACCGCTGTAGTTCTGCTCGATTTTCACCGCCGTATGCGCTTTCGAAGTGGTTGCGCCGCCGATCAGTAGCGGGATAGTAAAGCCCTGACGCTCCATCTCTTTCGCCACGTTGACCATTTCGTCCAGCGACGGGGTGATAAGCCCGGAAAGACCAATCAGATCGGCATTCACTTCACGCGCCGTTCTGAGGATTTTCTCCGCTGGCACCATCACGCCGAGATCGACGATTTCGTAGTTGTTGCATTGCAGCACCACGCCGACAATGTTCTTGCCAATGTCGTGCACATCGCCCTTCACGGTGGCAATCACCATCTTGCCGTTGCTGGAGCCTTTTTCTTTGCTGGCTTCAATAAACGGCTCCAGGTAGGCCACCGCTTGTTTCATCACGCGAGCGGATTTCACCACCTGCGGCAGGAACATTTTCCCTTCGCCGAACAGGTCGCCGACCACGTTCATGCCGTCCATCAGCGGCCCTTCAATCACCTCAATCGGGCGGGAGGCCTGCTGGCGGGCTTCTTCGGTATCCTGCTCGATAAACTCGGTAATGCCTTTCACCAGCGAGTATTCGAGACGCTTTTTCACGTCCCAGCTACGCCATTCCGCCTGCTGGGCGTTGGCAGCTTCGTCGGTTTTGCTGCCGCGGTATTTCTCCGCCAAATCCAGCAAACGCTCGGTGCCGTCATCGCGACGGTTAAGAATGACATCTTCAACCGCATCGCGCAGCTCGGCGGGCAGGTCGTCGTAGATAGCCAGCTGTCCGGCGTTGACGATGCCCATGTCCATGCCGTTGCGGATGGCGTAGTAGAGGAATACCGCGTGGATAGCTTCACGTACCGGGTCGTTGCCGCGGAACGAGAAGGACACGTTAGACACGCCGCCGGAGATCAGCGCGTGCGGCAGCTCGCGTTTGATGTCTTCACAAGCGCCGATAAAGTCCTGCGCGTAGTTGTTGTGCTCTTCAATACCGGTCGCCACGGCGAAGATATTCGGGTCGAAGATGATGTCTTCCGGCGGGAAACCCACCTCTTCGGTGAGAATTTTGTAGGCTCGGCGGCAAATTTCGATTTTACGCTCACGGGTATCGGCCTGCCCCTGCTCATCAAAAGCCATCACCACCACTGCGGCGCCATAGCGACGTAGCAACTTCGCATGATGAATAAAGGCTTCCACGCCCTCTTTCATCGAAATAGAGTTGACGATGCCTTTACCCTGAATGCACTTCAGCCCTTTTTCGATAACCTCCCATTTGGAGGAGTCAATCATGATTGGTACACGGGCAATGTCCGGCTCACCGGCAATCAGGCTGAGGAAACGCACCATCGCCGCTTCGGCGTCGAGCATCCCCTCATCCATATTGATATCAATAATCTGCGCGCCGCTTTCTACCTGCTGACGGGCGACATCCAGCGCTTCGCTGTATTTCTCTTCTTTGATCAGGCGTTTAAATTTGGCCGAGCCGGTGACGTTAGTACGTTCGCCGACGTTGACAAACAGGCTATCGTCGCCAATGTTCAGCGGCTCCAGGCCGGAAAGGCGGCAGGCCACCGGGATATCCGGCAGCTGGCGCGGCGGCAAACCGGCAACGGCGCGGCTCATCGCCGCAATATGCTCCGGCGTAGTGCCGCAGCAGCCGCCAACGATATTCAGGAAGCCCGCTTCCGCCCATTCGCGAATCTGTTTCGCCATGGTGTCGGCGTCGAGGTCGTACTCGCCGAAAGCGTTCGGCAGGCCGGCGTTCGGGTGCGCGGTGACGTAGCATTCGGCAATCCGCGACAGTTCCTGGACGTACTGGCGCAGTTCATCTGGTCCCAGCGCGCAGTTAAGGCCAAAAGTGAGCGCCTCGGCGTGGCGCAGCGAGTTATAAAAGGCTTCGGTCGTCTGGCCGGAAAGCGTACGGCCAGAGGCGTCGGTGATGGTGCCGGAAATCATGATCGGCAGATCAACGCCCAGCGCTTCAAACTCTTCTTTCACCGCAAACACCGCCGCTTTCGCATTCAGGGTGTCAAAGACGGTCTCAATCAGAATCAGATCTGCGCCACCTTCCACCAGCGCTTTAGTGGATTCACGGTAGGCCGCCACCAGCTGATCGAAGGTGATATTACGAAACGCCGGGTCGTTGACGTCCGGCGAAATGGAGGCCGTGCGGTTAGTTGGACCAAGCACGCCCGCAACAAAGCGTGGTTTTTCTGGTGTTCGCGCCGTCCATTCATCGGCGCAGGCACGCGCCAGTTTGGCCGCCACATAGTTAATTTCCGCCGACAGGGATTCCATCCGGTAATCCGCCATCGCAATGGTTGTCGAGTTAAAGGTGTTGGTTTCGATGATATCCGCGCCAGCCTCAAAGTAGGCGTTGTGGATAGCGGCGATCACCTCCGGCTTGCTGAGTACCAGCAGGTCATTGTTGCCTTTCAGGTCGCAGGGCCAGTCGGCAAAGCGCTCCCCGCGGAAATCTTCTTCATGTAGACGATAGCTCTGGATCATGGTGCCCATACCGCCGTCCAGCACCAGAATACGTTCATTTAACTGCGCACGCAGTTGTTCAACTTTGCTGCTCACACTCGCTCCCGACAACGCTCCACGTAACGAGCCATACTGGCACAAAGCGTGCTGGCGGAAAAGAGAACAACGGGCAACATGAGACATGTTCAGCTTGCCACCCACTTCTGTCGCTTTGCCGGATGGCGGCGCAAGCGCCTTATCAGTCTACAAATTACTTTGGCGGCTCCCAAAGCGTAGGCCTGATAAGCGCAGCGCCATCGGGCATCCTGTGATGTCACTCATCCGATCAGTTCAGGAACTCTTGCATTATAATTGAATAAAACGAAAATGATTTCCACGATACAGAAAAAGGAGTCTGCCATGGTTGCCCCTGTTCCCGCGAAACGCGGGAGAAAACCTGCCGCTACCACTGCACCCGTAACCGGGCAGGTTCAGTCTTTAACTCGCGGTCTGAAGCTGCTGGAGTGGATTGCCGAGTCCAACGGCAGCGTCGCGCTGACCGAACTGGCGCAACAGGCGGGTTTGCCTAATTCCACGACTCACCGTCTACTCACCACCATGCAGCAACAGGGTTTTGTCCGCCAGGTTGGTGAGCTGGGCCACTGGGCCGTAGGCGCACACGCGTTTATCGTCGGCAGCAGCTTCTTACAGAGCCGTAATCTGCTGGCGATTGTCCATCCGATTTTGCGCAAGCTGATGGAGGACTCCGGCGAAACGGTAAACCTTGCCGTACTCGACCAGAGCGACCATCAGGCCATTATTATCGACCAGGTGCAGTGCACACAATTGATGCGCATGTCCGCCCCTATTGGCGGCAAGCTGCCCATGCACGCCTCTGGCGCGGGCAAGGCGTTTTTATCACAGCTCAGTGAGGAACAGGTTACCAGTCTGCTGCACCGCAAGGGGTTGCACGCTTATACCCATGCGACGCTGGTGTCGCCGCTGCATCTGAAAGATGACCTCGCCCAAACACGCAAGCGCGGCTATTCCTTTGACGACGAAGAACATGCGCTCGGTCTGCGCTGCGTGGCCTCGTGTATTTATGACGAACACCGCGAACCGTTTGCGGCCCTCTCTATTTCCGGCCCCTGCTCACGCATTACCGACGATCGCGTCACCGAACTTGGCGCCATGGTGATTAAAGCGGCGAAAGAGGTGACGCTGGCCTATGGTGGAACTCGCTGAAATGAGCAGCCTGAAATTATACTGGCAGGAGAAGTACCCACAGGCCTTCTGTTGGTCTTTCGGTGATTCGCCGGCGCTGGCCGACGAGCTGGCGGCGCTAGTGGTCGCCGGTAAAAAGCGTGGCACCTGTAGCTCGCTGGTTAGCTATCAGAAAGAGCAGCCCCCTGTCACGCCCGGGTCATATCACATTGTGCTCAACGGCACAGGCGACGCCGTGTGCGTCATACGCACGCTGGCGCTCAGGCTGATCCGTTTTAACGAGATGAGCGCCGATCTCGCCGCACTGGAAGGCGAAGGCGATCTTAGCCTGGCGTACTGGCAAGCGGTACACCGGGCCTTTTTTGAGCGCGAGGGTAATTGGTCGCCGGAGATGGAACTGGTTTACGAAGAGTTCGCCGTACTTGAGATCGCGCCGTAACGCACGCTAAAGCGCTGGCGACGACGATAGGCATACACATCTTCTACATGCCCTTCTTTAATACGCGTCTGTAGCGCACGCCAGTAATCGGCGCGAAACAGGTCGGCATGCATCTCTTCAAACAATGGTCCGATACGCGGATCGGCACACAGCCAGTGGCGAAACTCCTCCGGGAAAACATCACCCGGCGAGACGCTATACCAGGGTTCGCTGGCCAGTTCGTCTTCCGGATAACGCGCTGGCGGAATATCGCGGAAATTCACTTCCGTCATGTAGCAAATTTCATCGTAGTCGTAGAACACCACGCGACCATGACGGGTAACGCCAAAGTTTTTAAACAACATATCGCCGGGGAAAATATTAGCGGCGGCAAGCTGGCGAATGGCGTTGCCGTACTCTTCTATCGCGTCGCGCAGTTGCTGCTCTTCGACCTGTTCCAGCCAGATATTGAGCGGCACCATGCGACGTTCAATATAGAGATGGCGAATGACGATATGTTCCCCAAGATCGGTAATCTTCTCTGGCACTTCTTGTCGTAACAGCGCCATCAGCGCCGGATCGATTTGCCGTTTATCCAGTACGAAATTCTCAAACTCCTGGGTATCCGCCATACGACCGACGCGATCATGCTCTTTTACCAGTTGATAACAGGCACGCACATGGGCGGCAGACATCTCTTTCTGCGGGGCGAATTTGTCTTTAATGATTTTAAATACCCGGTCGAAACCTGGCAGGGTAAACACCAGCATCACCATGCCGCGGATACCAGGCGCCTCAATGAATTTCTCATCGCTTTCAGCCAGATAACATAAATATTCGCGGTAGCTTTCGGTTTTCGCATGTTTCTGGCAGCCAATCGCCATATACAGTTCGGCAGTGGTTTTACCCGGCAGGATTTCACGCAACCACTCAACCAGCGCGGCAGGCAGCGGCGCATACACCATAAAATAAGAGCGGGCAAAACCAAACACAATGCTCGCTTCTGCCGTGGTGGTCAGGCAGGTATCGACAAACAGTTCCCCCTCATCAGTACGATGAATCGGCAATAAAAACGGCAGCGTACCGTCAGGTGTGGTTAATTTACCTACCAGCCAGGCCGCTTTATTACGGTAAAACAACTCATTCGCCACCTGGACATGGCAGCGAGGTAGCGCGTCCTCGCCCAGTGTTTCAGTCAGGTGCGCGATAATATAGCGGATATCCCGGCTTTTATTCTGCCAGGGCAGACGCAGCGGTAAGTCACTGAGTATGCGCATCAACAGCGGCTCCCAACCGTGATCGGGAAAGAAGTCTTTGGCCAGCGGGCGCGGGATAGTACGGAAGCGACGCTCCGGTTGCGAACTGAAAATAAACAACCGCTCGGGTGTTAACGAGCGGTGGTCAAATAACCGGCAATAAACGGAGTTGAAAAAGCTCTCCGCAATCTCGAAGCGCGGGTAATCCGGCAACAGCCGGGTGTAATGCTCTTTAACGCGTAAAAGGAAATCCGCGTCGGTACTTTTGCCATCGGTAATACAGCGCAGTTGCTCCACCACCAGACCCACATGATGATCATAGAGGTGGATACGGCTTTTCATCGCCTGCTGGACGGCGTGCCAGTCGGCCTGTTCAAAACGCTGCTGCGCGCCGGAAGTCACTTCCAGAAATCGACCATACTGCGCGTCAAAGCCTTGCAGGATGGTTTGAGCAATCAGTAATTCCAGGCCACGCGGCATTTTTTTCCCTCATCCGACACCACGTCATGCCGGATGGCGCGTTCGCTTATCCGGCCTACGCTATCTGTAGGCCCGGTAAGCGCAGCGCCACCGGGCATCAATCAAAACTGCGATTCTTCGGTGGAACCCGTTAACGCGGTAACGGATGACGCGCCGCCCTGAATAATGGTGGTGACTTTGTCGAAGTAACCAGTACCCACTTCCTGCTGGTGGGAAACAAAGGTGTAGCCATCTTTCGCCGCGGCGAACTCGGGTTGTTGAACCTTCTCAACATAGTGCTTCATGCCCTCGCCCTGCGCGTATGCATGCGCCAGGTCGAACATGTTGAACCACATGCTGTGGATGCCCGCCAGGGTAATAAACTGGTATTTGTAACCCATGTCCGACAACTGCTGCTGGAAGCTGGCAATGGTCTTGTCGTCCAGATTCTTCTGCCAGTTGAAGGATGGCGAACAGTTATAGGCCAGCAGTTTGCCCGGATACTTCGCGTGGATAGCATCGGCAAAACGACGCGCCAGTTCGAGATCCGGCGTAGAGGTTTCGCACCATACCAGATCGGCATACGGGGCATACGCCAGACCGCGGCTGATCGCCTGCTCAATGCCCGCATGGGTGCGGTAGAAACCTTCGCTGGTGCGTTCGCCGGTAATAAAACTGCTGTCATAGGGATCGCAGTCGGAGGTGATCAGATCTGCCGCATCCGCATCGGTACGCGCAATCACCAGCGTCGGGACGCCCATCACATCAGCGGCCAGACGCGCAGCAACCAGTTTCTGAATCGCCTCCTGCGTGGGGACCAGCACCTTGCCGCCCATATGGCCGCATTTCTTCACCGACGCCAGCTGATCTTCGAAGTGAACGGCCGCTGCACCGGCTTCAATCATCGATTTCATCAGTTCGAAGGCATTCAGAACGCCACCAAAACCGGCTTCTGCATCAGCAACGATCGGCAGGAAGTAATCCACATAGCGCGGATCGTTGGGTTCAATACCGGATGCCCACTGGATCTGATCCGCACGACGGAAAGTGTTGTTGATCCGATCCACTACCGCCGGAACAGAGTTTGCCGGGTACAACGATTGATCCGGATACATGCTGGATGCCAGGTTGGCATCTGCCGCCACCTGCCAGCCTGAAAGATAAATCGCCTCAATACCGGCTTTCGCCTGCTGCAACGCCTGACCGCCGGTCAGCGCGCCAAGGCTGTTGATATAGCCTTTTTTCGCTTCACCGTGCAACAGCCGCCACATTTTCGCGGCGCCGAGCTGCGCCAGCGTGCACTCCGGGTTAACCGAGCCGCGTAATTTCACCACCTCCTCCGCGCTGTACGGGCGGGTGATGCCTTCCCAGCGCGGTTGTGTCCACTCTTTCTGTAATTCTTCGATTTGTTGAGTACGGGTTTTCATGTGCAGATGCTCCATATTGTTATGTGGTGAATTAAGCCAGTAAGCGATAGCCCGGCAGGGTGAGGAAGTCGATTAAGTCATCTGAGGTGGTGATTTGCTCCATCAGACGTGCGGCATCGTCGAAGCGCCCGCTGCTGTAGCGGTGCTCGCCCAGTTCGTCCTGGATTACCCGCATCTCTTCCGCCAACATTTCGCGGAAAAGCGCTTTCGTTACGGGTTTTCCATTGCTCAGTGTTTTCTCATGGTGAATCCACTGCCAGATAGAGGTTCGTGAGATTTCCGCCGTCGCGGCATCCTCCATCAGACCGTAAATCGGTACACAGCCATTGCCGGAGATCCACGCTTCAATGTACTGCACTGCCACGCGAATATTGGCGCGCATTCCCGCTTCTGTGCGTTCGCCTTCACATGGCTCCAGTAACTGTTCAGCGGTAATCGGCGCATCTTCATCACGGGTAATGAACAGCTGATTTTTGTGCTCGCCCAGTACCTCGTTAAAGACGGCCATTGCGGTATCCGCCAACCCGGGATGCGCAATCCACGTGCCGTCGTGGCCGTTGTTCGCTTCCAGCGCTTTATCCGCTTTCACTTTGGCAAGGACCTGATTGTTGCGTTCAACGTCTTTGCTCGGGATAAACGCCGCCATACCGCCCATCGCGAACGCGCCGCGCTTGTGACAGGTTTTGATCAGCAGGCGCGAGTAGGCGCTCAGAAACGGTTTGTCCATCGTTACCACCTGCCTGTCCGGCAGGACGCGATCCGGGTGATTTTTCAACGTTTTGATATAGCTGAAAATATAATCCCAGCGACCACAGTTGAGACCGACAATATGATCACGCAACGCATGAAGAATCTCATCCATCTGGAAAACAGCTGGCAGCGTTTCAATCAACAGGGTCGCTTTGATCGTACCGCGCGGCAGGTTAAAGCGGTCTTCAGCGTAGCTGAAAACTTCACTCCACCAGGCTGCTTCCTGCCAGGCTTGCGTTTTCGGCAGGTAAAAATACGGGCCGCTACCTTTAGCGAGCAGCGCTTTATAGTTGTGGAAAAAGTACAGAGCAAAATCAAACAGGCTGCCGGGAATGGCTTCCCCCCGCCAGGTAACATGTTTTTCTGGCAGATGTAGACCACGTACACGACAAATCAATACGGCCGGATCGGGCTTGAGCTGATAGATTTTTCCGGCTTCGTTGGTATAGCTAATGGTGCCGTTCACCGCATCACGCAGGTTGATTTGACCATCAATAACTTTATTCCAGTCCGGCGCCAGCGAGTCTTCAAAATCCGCCATAAACACTTTCACATTTGCGTTCAGGGCATTAATCACCATTTTACGTTCAACCGGCCCGGTAATTTCTACTCGGCGATCCTGTAAATCCGCCGGAATACCACGAATCTGCCAATTACTTTCTCTAATGGAAGTGGTTTCCGAAATAAAATCAGGCAACTTACCGTTATCAATATCCTGCTGTTGCTGGATACGTGCAGCCAGGAGTTTATTGCGTTTTGGCGTAAAACGGGTGACTAACTCCGTCAAAAACTCGACTGCCTCAGCGGTCAGGACTTGCTTTTCCAGCTCGCCTTGCGGCCTGGTAAAGGTTAATTCATCAGTTGTGGTTGCCTGTGGATTCATCATGCAGCTCCTCGTTGTTGATCCAGATACATCCCCAATGCGAACGAAGGATCACTGTGCGCTTTTCGTTCAACACAACTAAGACTACTCAATTAAATTTCAAAATCAAAAACAATTTCCATTTTTAATTTAATTATGCATTAACCTATTGATAACAATGTAAATTAAATTTAATTACATGATGAGGTGCGTTTCGGAAATAAAAAAGGCACCCGAAGGTGCCTGATTCAACATGCTGAAACGCTTTAGGATCGTCAGAAGCAGAAGATTAATCCAGGGTTGGATTCATGTGACGCAGATCATATGGCGTAATCTGGTAGACATAATAGTTGAGCCAGTTAGTAAACAGTAAATTACCGTGGCTGCGCCAGGTTGCGCGCGGTATGTTTTGCGGATCGTTTTTTGGGAAATAGTTGTACGGAACCTCCGGATTTAACCCGGCCTCAACGTCACGAAAATATTCCCCCGCTAACGTATGAGCGTCATATTCAGGATGACCGGTGACAAACGCAATACGTTTATCTTTGCTGGCAAACAGGTACGCATCCCCCTCTTCTGTTTCGGCCAGAATTTCAAGATCCGTATAATCCCGTATTAGCGCCGCCGGGAAATCGGCATAGCGTGAGTGTGGCGCCAGAAACGAATCATCAAAACCACGCGTCAACAGAGCATGAGGATGAAGGATGTGATGTTCATAGACACCGGAAAGTTTATCTGTACGGGTCTGCTTAGGGATACCATAAAGAATATTGAGTGCAGCCTGGACGGCCCAACAGACAAATAGCGTCGAAGTAACGTGATCTTTCGCCCATTCCAGCACCTGCCTAATCTGCGGCCAGTAAGCCACGTCATTAAACTCCACCAGACCCAGCGGCGCTCCGGTCACGATAAGCCCATCAAAGTTCTGATCGCAGATATCGTCGAAGTTACAGTAAAAGTTATTCAGGTGCTCGGCTGGCGTGTTCCTCGACTCGCGGGCATCTATCCGCAGCAGTTGAATATCGACCTGCAATGGCGAGTTCGATAGCAAGCGCAGAAACTGATTTTCCGTTTCAATCTTCTTCGGCATCAGGTTAAGGATAAGTACCTTTAGCGGGCGAATTTCCTGACCTGATGCGCGAGAAGTCGTCATGACGAAGACATTCTCCTCACGTAAAAAATTGACGGCGGGTAGCTCGTCCAGCACGCGAATCGGCATAACCTGATAACCTCACGACATACGTTTAAACGTTTAGACATCCAGATAGCTGAAGATACTCAGAAATCAGGCAAATGTCGAGTCTGCAAGTTCAAGGTGAGAAAGTTTCACGACAGCATTTGCATTAGAATAGAAGTAAGCAAAAAAGGAGTGAAGATGATGATTAACATTCGCCGTTCAAGGCATGAGGAAGGGGAAAAACTGATTGCGATCTGGCGTCGCTCAGTCGATGCCACGCACGATTTTCTGTCAAACGCTTATCGGGCCGAACTGGAAGAGCTGGTGAGCGATTTTCTGCCAGAAGCGCCACTATGGGTTGCCGTGACCGATCAGGATGAGCCGGTAGGATTTATGCTGCTTACCGGCGAACATATGGATGCGCTGTTTGTCGATCCGGACGTGCGTGGTCAGGGTATCGGTAAGAGATTAGTTGAACATGCGTTAACACTGGCGCCGGGGTTGACAACCAATGTTAACGAGCAAAATACACAAGCTGTTGGATTTTATAAGAAAATGGGATTTAAGGTGACGGGACGTTCGGAGGTTGACGATCTTGGGAAACCGTATCCATTGTTGAATTTAATTTATCCGTGAGTAGTGGTGCTGCCTGATAAGTGCATACAGGTCGGATAAGGCTAAACTGCCATCCGGCGGTGCAGGTTGCCTGATGGCGCTGCGCTTATCAGGCCTACATTTTTAAATGTTACCGCACACGCAAAAAAGACCATCCGTCAGGATGGGCTTCTTCACTTGTCTGATGCCTGGCAGTTTATGGCGGGCGTCCTGCCCGGCACCCTACGGGCCGTTGCTGCGCAACGAGTGCTCACCGACAGACTACAGATAAAACAAAAGGCCCAGTCTTTCGACTGAGCCTTTTGCTTTATTTGATGCCTGGCAGTTCCCTACTCTCGCATGGGGAGACCCCACACTACCATCGGCGCTACGGCGTTTCACTTCTGAGTTCGGCATGGGGTCAGGTGGGACCACCGCGCTACGGCCGCCAGGCAAATTCTTTGTGCTCTGTACGCAATTCTTTATCGCATCAGCGGCGTTGCCTGCGCTCGTAAACTCAGTCACATACTTCTGTATGCTCCTTCCTTTCCTTCGCTTGCCGCCTTGCTGCTGCGCAAATTATTGCGTACTCAACTCTGAATCAGTGCTGAAAATCGTCTCTCATCAGCCAAAACATCTTCGGCGTTGTAAGGTTAAGCCTCACGGTTCATTAGTACCGGTTAGCTCAACGCATCGCTGCGCTTACACACCCGGCCTATCAACGTCGTCGTCTTCAACGTTCCTTCAGGAGACCTAAAGTCTCAGGGAGAACTCATCTCGGGGCAAGTTTCGTGCTTAGATGCTTTCAGCACTTATCTCTTCCGCATTTAGCTACCGGGCAGTGCCATTGGCATGACAACCCGAACACCAGTGATGCGTCCACTCCGGTCCTCTCGTACTAGGAGCAGCCCCCCTCAGTTCTCCAGCGCCCACGGCAGATAGGGACCGAACTGTCTCACGACGTTCTAAACCCAGCTCGCGTACCACTTTAAATGGCGAACAGCCATACCCTTGGGACCTACTTCAGCCCCAGGATGTGATGAGCCGACATCGAGGTGCCAAACACCGCCGTCGATATGAACTCTTGGGCGGTATCAGCCTGTTATCCCCGGAGTACCTTTTATCCGTTGAGCGATGGCCCTTCCATTCAGAACCACCGGATCACTATGACCTGCTTTCGCACCTGCTCGCGCCGTCACGCTCGCAGTCAAGCTGGCTTATGCCATTGCACTAACCTCCTGATGTCCGACCAGGATTAGCCAACCTTCGTGCTCCTCCGTTACTCTTTAGGAGGAGACCGCCCCAGTCAAACTACCCACCAGACACTGTCCGCAACCCGGATCACGGGTCCACGTTAGAACATCAAACATTAAAGGGTGGTATTTCAAGGTCGGCTCCATGCAGACTGGCGTCCACACTTCAAAGCCTCCCACCTATCCTACACATCAAGGCTCAATGTTCAGTGTCAAGCTATAGTAAAGGTTCACGGGGTCTTTCCGTCTTGCCGCGGGTACACTGCATCTTCACAGCGAGTTCAATTTCACTGAGTCTCGGGTGGAGACAGCCTGGCCATCATTACGCCATTCGTGCAGGTCGGAACTTACCCGACAAGGAATTTCGCTACCTTAGGACCGTTATAGTTACGGCCGCCGTTTACCGGGGCTTCGATCAGGAGCTTCGCTTGCGCTGACCCCATCAATTAACCTTCCGGCACCGGGCAGGCGTCACACCGTATACGTCCACTTTCGTGTTTGCACAGTGCTGTGTTTTTAATAAACAGTTGCAGCCAGCTGGTATCTTCGACTGACTTCAGCTCCATGAGTAAATCACTTCACCTACGTGTCAGCGTGCCTTCTCCCGAAGTTACGGCACCATTTTGCCTAGTTCCTTCACCCGAGTTCTCTCAAGCGCCTTGGTATTCTCTACCTGACCACCTGTGTCGGTTTGGGGTACGATTTGATGTTACCTGATGCTTAGAGGCTTTTCCTGGAAGCAGGGCATTTGTTGCTTCAGCACCGTAGTGCCTCGTCGTCACGCCTCAGTGTTAAAGTGAACCGGATTTACCTGGAACACACACCTACACGCTTAAACCGGGACAACCGTCGCCCGGCCAACATAGCCTTCTCCGTCCCCCCTTCGCAGTAACACCAAGTACGGGAATATTAACCCGTTTCCCATCGACTACGCCTTTCGGCCTCGCCTTAGGGGTCGACTCACCCTGCCCCGATTAACGTTGGACAGGAACCCTTGGTCTTCCGGCGAGCGGGCTTTTCACCCGCTTTATCGTTACTTATGTCAGCATTCGCACTTCTGATACCTCCAGCAACCCTCACAGGCCACCTTCACAGGCTTACAGAACGCTCCCCTACCCAACAACACCTGAGTGTCGCTGCCGCAGCTTCGGTGCATGGTTTAGCCCCGTTACATCTTCCGCGCAGGCCGACTCGACCAGTGAGCTATTACGCTTTCTTTAAATGATGGCTGCTTCTAAGCCAACATCCTGGCTGTCTGGGCCTTCCCACATCGTTTCCCACTTAACCATGACTTTGGGACCTTAGCTGGCGGTCTGGGTTGTTTCCCTCTTCACGACGGACGTTAGCACCCGCCGTGTGTCTCCCGTGATAACATTCTCCGGTATTCGCAGTTTGCATCGGGTTGGTAAGCCGGGATGGCCCCCTAGCCGAAACAGTGCTCTACCCCCGGAGATGAATTCACGAGGCGCTACCTAAATAGCTTTCGGGGAGAACCAGCTATCTCCCGGTTTGATTGGCCTTTCACCCCCAGCCACAGGTCATCCGCTAATTTTTCAACATTAGTCGGTTCGGTCCTCCAGTTAGTGTTACCCAACCTTCAACCTGCCCATGGCTAGATCACCGGGTTTCGGGTCTATACCCTGCAACTTAACGCCCAATTAAGACTCGGTTTCCCTACGGCTCCCCTATTCGGTTAACCTTGCTACAGAATATAAGTCGCTGACCCATTATACAAAAGGTACGCAGTCACACCCCAAAGGGTGCTCCCACTGCTTGTACGTACACGGTTTCAGGTTCTTTTTCACTCCCCTCGCCGGGGTTCTTTTCGCCTTTCCCTCACGGTACTGGTTCACTATCGGTCAGTCAGGAGTATTTAGCCTTGGAGGATGGTCCCCCCATATTCAGACAGGATACCACGTGTCCCGCCCTACTCATCGAGCTCACAGCACATGCGCTTTTGTGTACGGGGCTGTCACCCTGTATCGCGCGCCTTTCCAGACGCTTCCACTAACACACATGCTGATTCAGGCTCTGGGCTCCTCCCCGTTCGCTCGCCGCTACTGGGGGAATCTCGGTTGATTTCTTTTCCTCGGGGTACTTAGATGTTTCAGTTCCCCCGGTTCGCCTCATTAACCTATGGATTCAGTTAATGATAGTGTGACGAGTCACACTGGGTTTCCCCATTCGGAAATCGCCGGTTATAACGGTTCATATCACCTTACCGGCGCTTATCGCAGATTAGCACGTCCTTCATCGCCTCTGACTGCCAGGGCATCCACCGTGTACGCTTAGTCGCTTAACCTCACAACCCGAAGATGTTTCTTACGATTCATCATCGTGTTGCGAAAATTTGAGAGACTCACGAACAACTTTCGTCGTTCTGTGTTTCAATTTTCAGCTTGATCCAGATTTTTAAAGAGCAAATATCTCAAACGTGACTCGTAAGTCAGTTTTGAGATATTAAGGCAGGTGACTTTCACTCACAAACCAGCAAGTGGCGTCCCCTAGGGGATTCGAACCCCTGTTACCGCCGTGAAAGGGCGGTGTCCTGGGCCTCTAGACGAAGGGGACACTGAAGTCTCAATCGCAAGACGCCTTGCTTTTTACTTTCTATCAGACAATCTGTGTGAGCACTGCAAAGTACGCTTCTTTAAGGTAAGGAGGTGATCCAACCGCAGGTTCCCCTACGGTTACCTTGTTACGACTTCACCCCAGTCATGAATCACAAAGTGGTAAGCGCCCTCCCGAAGGTTAAGCTACCTACTTCTTTTGCAACCCACTCCCATGGTGTGACGGGCGGTGTGTACAAGGCCCGGGAACGTATTCACCGTGGCATTCTGATCCACGATTACTAGCGATTCCGACTTCATGGAGTCGAGTTGCAGACTCCAATCCGGACTACGACGCACTTTATGAGGTCCGCTTGCTCTCGCGAGGTCGCTTCTCTTTGTATGCGCCATTGTAGCACGTGTGTAGCCCTGGTCGTAAGGGCCATGATGACTTGACGTCATCCCCACCTTCCTCCAGTTTATCACTGGCAGTCTCCTTTGAGTTCCCGACCTAATCGCTGGCAACAAAGGATAAGGGTTGCGCTCGTTGCGGGACTTAACCCAACATTTCACAACACGAGCTGACGACAGCCATGCAGCACCTGTCTCACGGTTCCCGAAGGCACATTCTCATCTCTGAAAACTTCCGTGGATGTCAAGACCAGGTAAGGTTCTTCGCGTTGCATCGAATTAAACCACATGCTCCACCGCTTGTGCGGGCCCCCGTCAATTCATTTGAGTTTTAACCTTGCGGCCGTACTCCCCAGGCGGTCTACTTAACGCGTTAGCTCCGGAAGCCACGCCTCAAGGGCACAACCTCCAAGTAGACATCGTTTACGGCGTGGACTACCAGGGTATCTAATCCTGTTTGCTCCCCACGCTTTCGCACCTGAGCGTCAGTCTTTGTCCAGGGGGCCGCCTTCGCCACCGGTATTCCTCCAGATCTCTACGCATTTCACCGCTACACCTGGAATTCTACCCCCCTCTACAAGACTCAAGCCTGCCAGTTTCGAATGCAGTTCCCAGGTTGAGCCCGGGGATTTCACATCCGACTTGACAGACCGCCTGCGTGCGCTTTACGCCCAGTAATTCCGATTAACGCTTGCACCCTCCGTATTACCGCGGCTGCTGGCACGGAGTTAGCCGGTGCTTCTTCTGCGGGTAACGTCAATTGCTGCGGTTATTAACCACAACACCTTCCTCCCCGCTGAAAGTACTTTACAACCCGAAGGCCTTCTTCATACACGCGGCATGGCTGCATCAGGCTTGCGCCCATTGTGCAATATTCCCCACTGCTGCCTCCCGTAGGAGTCTGGACCGTGTCTCAGTTCCAGTGTGGCTGGTCATCCTCTCAGACCAGCTAGGGATCGTCGCCTTGGTGAGCCGTTACCTCACCAACAAGCTAATCCCATCTGGGCACATCTGATGGCAAGAGGCCCGAAGGTCCCCCTCTTTGGTCTTGCGACGTTATGCGGTATTAGCCACCGTTTCCAGTAGTTATCCCCCTCCATCAGGCAGTTTCCCAGACATTACTCACCCGTCCGCCACTCGTCAGCAAAGCAGCAAGCTGCTTCCTGTTACCGTTCGACTTGCATGTGTTAGGCCTGCCGCCAGCGTTCAATCTGAGCCATGATCAAACTCTTCAATTTAAAAGTTTGATGCTCAAAGAATTAAACTTCGTAATGAATTACGTGTTCACTCTTGAGACTTGGTATTCATTTTTCGTCCGAGGACGTTAAGAATCCGTATCTTCGAGTGCCCACACAGATTGTCTGATAAATTGTTAAAGAGCAGGTGCGACGCGGCTTGCAGCTCACCGTCGCGAGGTGGCGTATATTACGCTTTCCTCTTTCAGAGTCAACCCTGAATTTCAGGATTTTTCTCTTCAACCGACCGGCTGTTTGTGTGAAGTGATTCACATCCGCCGTGTCGATGGAGGCGCATTATAGGGAGTTCTCTGCTGACCGCAATAGAAAAATTGCAGAAAAATGACTGTTTGCTGCATTCCCCAGCAAAACCCCTGGTTATACCCATTTACGCACAGACTTATCCACAAAATGCGCGTTCATTTCCTGGATCTTCTCACTCTGCAAACGATCTTTCAGGGATAAAAGCGGGGCCAGAATTTAAAAAGAAAAATTCGCGAGCGTTGCGCAAACGTTTTCGTTACAATGTCGCCGCAAAATGAGAATGCCCCATAAGGGGCGTTAGCTGAGTTTTTCACGAAAAATTCAGCTAACGCTCTCTGTAATCGTCAAATCCAGGGGATTTACCATGCAACAACGTCGTCCAGTCCGCCGCGCTCTGCTCAGTGTTTCTGACAAGGCCGGTATCATCGAATTCGCCCAGGCACTTTCCGCACGCGGTGTGGAGCTGCTGTCTACGGGGGGCACCGCCCGCCTGTTAGCAGAAAAAGGCCTGCCGGTGACCGAAGTTTCCGATTACACCGGTTTCCCGGAAATGATGGATGGACGCGTAAAGACCCTGCATCCAAAAGTCCACGGCGGCATCCTCGGTCGCCGCGGCCAGGACGATGCCATTATGGAACAGCACCACATCGCCCCTATCGATATGGTTGTCGTTAACCTGTATCCGTTCGCCGAAACCGTAGCACGCGAAGGCTGCTCGCTGGAAGATGCGGTAGAGAACATCGATATCGGCGGCCCGACCATGGTGCGCTCTGCTGCGAAGAACCATAAAGACGTCGCTATCGTGGTGAAGAGCAGCGACTACGACGCCATTATTAAAGAGATGGATGCTAACGAAGGTTCTCTGACCCTCGACACCCGTTTCGATCTCGCGATTAAAGCCTTCGAACACACCGCCGCCTACGACAGCATGATCGCTAACTACTTCGGCAGCATGGTTCCGGCCTACCACGGTGAAAGCAAAGAAGCCGCCGGTCGCTTCCCGCGTACGCTGAATCTGAACTTCATTAAGAAGCAGGATATGCGCTACGGCGAGAACAGCCACCAGCAGGCTGCCTTCTATATAGAAGAGAATGTGAAAGAAGCGTCCGTTGCCACCGCACAACAGGTTCAGGGCAAAGCGCTTTCCTACAACAACATCGCCGATACCGACGCGGCGCTGGAGTGTGTGAAAGCGTTCAACGAGCCAGCCTGCGTAATCGTCAAGCACGCTAACCCGTGCGGCGTGGCGGTAAGTACCTCTATTCTCGACGCTTACGATCGCGCCTATAAAACCGACCCGACCTCCGCGTTCGGCGGCATCATCGCCTTTAACCGCGAGCTGGATGCTGAAACCGCGCAGGCCATCATCTCCCGCCAGTTCGTGGAAGTGATCATCGCCCCATCTGCGACCGAAGAAGCGCTGAAGATCACTGCCGCTAAACAGAACGTTCGCGTCCTGACCTGTGGCCAGTGGGCACAGCGCGTACCGGGCCTCGACTTTAAACGCGTTAACGGCGGCCTGCTGGTTCAGGACAGGGATCTGGGTATGGTGAGCGAAGCTGAACTGCGCGTGGTCTCTAAACGCCAGCCGACTGAGCAGGAACTGCGCGATGCGCTGTTCTGCTGGAAAGTGGCAAAGTTCGTGAAATCCAACGCCATTGTGTATGCCAAAGAGAACATGACCATCGGCATAGGCGCAGGCCAGATGAGCCGCGTGTACTCCGCCAAAATCGCCGGGATTAAAGCGGCTGACGAAGGTCTGGAAGTGAAAGGCTCCGCGATGGCCTCTGATGCCTTCTTCCCGTTCCGCGATGGTATTGATGCCGCTGCCGCTGTCGGCGTGAGCTGCGTTATCCAGCCTGGCGGTTCTATCCGTGATGATGAAGTCATTGCCGCTGCCGATGAACACGGCATTGCGATGATCTTCACCGACATGCGCCACTTCCGCCATTAATTCAGGGAGCAGACGATGAAAGTTTTAGTCATTGGTAACGGCGGGCGCGAACACGCGCTGGCCTGGAAAGCCGCACAGTCGCCGCTGGTTGATACCGTTTTTGTCGCACCGGGTAACGCCGGTACCGCGCTGGAGCCAGCGTTGCAGAACGTGGCTATCGGCGTCACCGATATTCCGGCACTGCTGAACTTTGCCCAGAACGAGAAGATCGATCTGACCATCGTCGGCCCGGAAGCGCCGCTGGTGATTGGCGTGGTCGATGCATTCCGCGCCGCTGGTCTGAAGATCTTTGGCCCAACCGAAGGGGCCGCGCAACTGGAAGGCTCCAAAGCGTTCACCAAAGATTTCCTCGCTCGTCACCAGATTCCGACGGCGGAATACCAGAATTTCACCGAGATTGAGCCTGCCCTGGCTTATCTGCGTGAGAAAGGCGCGCCGATCGTCATCAAGGCCGATGGTCTGGCTGCGGGCAAAGGCGTTATCGTGGCGATGACGCTGGAAGAAGCCGAAGCCGCCGTTCATGACATGCTGGCAGGCAACGCCTTTGGCGACGCGGGCCACCGCATCGTGATTGAAGAGTTCCTCGACGGCGAAGAAGCGAGCTTTATCGTGATGGTCGACGGCGAGCACGTTCTGCCGATGGCCACCAGCCAGGACCACAAACGCGTGGGCAATGGCGATACCGGCCCGAATACCGGCGGTATGGGGGCCTACTCACCGGCGCCGGTGGTGACTGATGAAGTGCACCAGCGCACCATGGAACGCATCATCTGGCCAACCGTGAAAGGCATGGCAGCAGAAGGTAACACGTACACCGGCTTCCTGTATGCGGGTCTGATGATCGACAAGCAGGGCAACCCGAAAGTTATCGAGTTCAACTGCCGCTTCGGCGATCCGGAAACCCAGCCGATCATGCTACGCATGAAGTCGGATCTGGTGGATCTTTGCCTGGCCGCCTGCGACGGCAAGCTGGATGAGAAAACCTCCGAGTGGGACGAACGCGCTTCATTAGGCGTGGTGATCGCCGCGGGCGGTTATCCGGGCAGCTACAACACTGGCGATGAGATCCACGGCCTGCCGCTGGAATCCTCCACTGACGGCAAAGTCTTCCACGCTGGCACCAAACTCGCCGATGACGACCGCGTGTTGACCAGCGGCGGACGCGTCCTGTGCGCCACCGCGCTGGGCCACACCGTGGCCGAAGCGCAGAAACGCGCTTACGCCCTGATGACCGACATCCGCTGGGACGGCAGCTTCAGCCGTAACGACATCGGCTGGCGCGCCATCGAGCGTGAACAGAACTAACGGCTGAGTTTAGCCAGCAGCGTTTTGCGCGTAATGCCCAATTGACGGGCGGCTTCCGTTTTATTGCCGCCCGTTTTTTCCAGCGCCGCCAGAATCACCTCTTTCTCCACATCGACCAACGGTTGGATTTCGGCGCTGTATTCCGTTTTTATCGGCGTCGCGGCAATAGCGAGAGGCAATTCGCGTTCAGAAATGTATTCTCCCGTCAGCAACACCACCGCCCGCTCGATAGCGTTTTCCAGCTCACGGATATTGCCCGGCCAGTCGTAGTGGATCAGCAGATCCATCGCCTGCGGCGTAAACCCCTTCACCGCTTTTCGGTTACGTTCGGCAAAACGCCGCAGAAAATGGTCTGCCAGTAGCGGAATATCTTCCCGACGCTGGCGCAAAGAAGGCATTTCAATCGCCACCACATTCAGGCGGTAATAGAGATCCTGGCGAAAACGACCAGCACTCACCTCTTCCGCCAGATCGCGGTGGGTAGCGGCAATTAACCGAACATCCACAGATATCGTCTGGTTACTTCCCACGCGTTGCACTTCGCGCTCCTGAATCGCCCGCAGCAAACGTACCTGCATTAACGGCGAGATATCGCCGATTTCATCAAGAAACAATGTCCCGCCGTCAGCTTCGACAAAGCGTCCCTCCCGACGTTTATCCGCGCCGGTAAACGCGCCTTTTTCGTGGCCGAACAGCTCAGACTCCAGCAGCGATTCATTAAGCGCCGCGCAGTTGAGCGTGACCAGCGGTTTATCGCTCCTGGCGCTACAGGCGTGTAGCGCCCGCGCCACCAGCTCTTTACCCGTGCCGGAGTCTCCGTGAATCAATACCGTGGCGTCTGATGGTGCGACCATCGCGATTTCATTCAGTAAATGTTGCATCGCCGGACTGCTGCCAATCATGCCAAATTGCGCAGCCGACGCCGATGGCAATTCAGCGCCCGTTTCCCGCGTATGCGCCAACGCCTTTTCCAGCGTCTCCTGCAGACGGTCAAAATCCAGCGGTTTAATTAAATAGTCGAGCGCGCCGGCTTTCAACGCCTCTACCGCCGTTTCCACGCTGGAGAATGCTGTCATAATCAAAATCGGAATGGCGGGGTTGAGCGCTTTAATCTCTTTCAGCGTGGCGATACCGTCCATCTCCGCCATACGCACATCGCACAGTACCAGATCAAAGACTTTCTCACGCACCTGAGCCAACGCATCATGCCCACTGTAGGCCAGAGCGACGTTATAGCCCCAGCCCCGAAGCAGCGCCTGTAAAATCGTGCAGTGGCTTACATCATCATCCACAACCAGAATATCGATTTTTCCGCGTATCACCCTTGTTAATCCTGTTGTCTCGCTATCACTGGCAACCAGATAGTAAAGACCGCGCCTTTACCCTCAATACTTTTCACCTTAATCGCGCCGCCATGCTGTTCGATGATATTTTGCACCACCGCCAGCCCCAGGCCTGTCCCGTCAGCTTTGGTCGTAAAATAAGGTGTAAAAATCGCCTCCAGCTGATCCGGGGCGATCCCTTTCCCGCTATCGGTAACAGTGATGATAACGCGGTCGGTCCCACTTTCTTTTGCCTCTACGGTAATCGTTCCCTGGCGGCCAATCGCATGAATAGCGTTCAGGTACAGATTCAACAGCACCTGAGTCAGCCTGTCCGGGTCAGCCTGAATACGCTTAAGCGTCTCATTCGCCGTGAATCTCAACTGAATCTCTCTGCTTTGGGCATCCTGACTGACCAGATTCAGGGAGTGGGTAATAATATCATTGAGGTTAACCGTCTGGAGCGTCAGATGCGCGGGCTTTACCAGTTCGAGCAATTCGCTTACCACCCGGTTCAAACGGTCGGCCTCTTTGGCCATCACCTGCGCCAGTTCATGCGACTCGCCGCCGGCAGGCGTGCGCTCGGCAAAGTATTTCGCCAGCCCTTTGATGGACGAGAGCGGGTTACGAATTTCGTGCGCGACGCCCGCCGCCAGATGCCCCATCGCCACCAGCTTTTCTTTACGCTTCATTGCATCAAGCAGTTCTCTGTGTGAGCGCTGATAACGCTGATGCCAAAAAAACGCCAGTAACGTTGCCAACAGCACCGCCGCTAACGCAGACAAAACAATCAGCGTATTACGCCACTCCCTTGCCTGTGTCGCGGCCAGCTCGCTGGCGTCAAAGGCAATAAAAATAGTTTGTTTCGCTGGTTCGTCGTCATTGGCGCTACGCGCCATGCCGTGCCCCCTCATACCGTGACCTCTCATACCGAAAAGCGGCTGGAACTGACGGTAAATTTCCAGCGCAGGCACCGTCTCGCCGTTAGCAGCAACGTCGACACGCCGCCAACGCTCCTGCGGCCCGGGGTTTAGTTGATGCATTTCAGATGCGGAATAGAGCGATTTGCCCACCATGCCAGGGTTGCTATGAGTGATGATTACCCCCTGCGCATCCGTTACGGCGAACCACAACACGCCTGGCTGACCCGCCATCTCTTCCAGCAATGTCTGCTGCTGCGCGTGATGCATCCGCATTCCCATACCTACTCGCGTGCCGGACTCCAGAGCGCGAATGAGTACATTTCCCTTTTCCAGCAGCGTCTGCCTGGCGGCAGCGCTCTCACGGCCATAGTCGCGAATGACCATAATGGAAAATAGCCCCACCAGAATGAAGATCGCCGCAGGTAACAGCCGACTCAACCACGTTGCAGCGGCATCTTTATGTAATCGTATAAAACTCACAGGCTTCCCCGGCTCGTTTTTATTTTCCTTACTTAAGCAGAGATCATGCCATTCTTCGCTCCGCATAACCGCGCGTTGTCGCACACCCTTTCGGATACGGATGGGTAAAAATGACTCGCCAGGCGGGTTATGCGAGTCATTTTTACTCGCTTTTTGCCGCCTGAAGCGGGTTAACTCGCTGCCCGACAAGGAATAGTTACCTGGCACGGAAGATGCAAGAGAGAGGATAAGATGAGCAACAGGAGAACGCAAAATGAAACGGAACAATAAATCAGCTATCGCGCTAATTGCCCTCTCTCTTTTGGCCCTGAGCTCCGGCGCCGCCTTCGCCGGGCACCACTGGGGCAACAATGACGGTATGTGGCAACAGGGAGGTAGCCCGTTAACTACGGAACAGCAGGCGACGGCGCAGAAGATTTATGATGATTACTATACGCAGACCAGCGCGCTGCGCCAGCAACTGATATCCAAACGTTATGAATACAACGCGCTACTGACCGCCAGTTCGCCGGATACTGCGAAAATTAACGCGGTTGCCAAAGAGATGGAGTCATTAGGCCAGAAGTTAGATGAGCAACGCGTGAAACGGGATGTCGCGATGGCGCAGGCTGGCATACCACGCGGCGCAGGAATGGGCTATGGCGGTTGCGGCGGCTATGGCGGCGGTTATCATCGCGGCGGCGGTCATATGGGTATGGGAAACTGGTAAAGCATGTTTGCCGAATGGCGGCTTCGCCATTCGGTATTCCATCAAAAGGTTTTCGCTTGCGGCTGCCAGTGACAGAAATCTGAATTCGCCACCAGCAAAAGTTGCGATCCTTCCGGCGCCTCCAGCCATGCTACGCTCACCTCTACCGATGAGTGGTTCTGGCGGCGCTCAATGTGGCTTATTGCCCAGGAATCCAGATCCGGTTTCAGCGTTTCACCTTCACAGGTGGTTACCGTATGGTCGGCGTGCCAGCGTCCCTGGCGTAGTATGACCCGCCCCAGGCGCAAGGCGTCGCTGGTCTGACGGATTTGTTCGGCGCGATAACGATACAAGGCAATCTGATCGTTGGAAAGCTGCTGCTTCTGCCCCCCGACTTCACGCTGCATAAAACTGAGTTCGCCATGAGCGTCGAAACGCGCGCGAATATGTTCTGGCGGTTTGCTGTAAATATTGAGTTCAATAAGCGAAAGCGTATCACCCTGCCAACGATATTCGCTGGTCGTCGTGCTGCCGCTATGCCACGGGCTAAAAACAGAAAGCAGATGGACTTCATCGTTCGTATCTTTACGCCAGATACGCACCGCGCCGTGATCGCCGGCAAAGCCGCTGGCAGTAAACGGAGGCGGTGAAGCGTTATGACTGCAGGCAGTCAGCAACAGCGCGCCAGAAAACAGAAACGCGCGACGCCAGACAGACAAAAGGGGCTGACGAGCCCCTTCGATAAAACTGTTCACAGCTACGCGTCTTACTTAACTGCGTCTTTCAGAGCTTTACCAGAAACAAACGCCGGTACGTTAGCGGCGGCGATTTTGATTTCTTTACCGGTCTGTGGGTTACGGCCAGTGCGCTCAGCACGGTGGTTCACTTTGAAGGTACCGAAACCAACCAGTTGTACAGCATCGCCTTCTTTCAGAGACTCAGTAATAGCAGCCAGAGTGGATTCCAGAGCAGCTTTAGCCTGGGTTTTGGACAGTTCTGCTTTGTCTGCAATTACATCAATCAGTTGAGTCTTGTTCATAAGTTATCCTTACAATGTGTTTATCGCTTGCTAAGCATCGAGTGCGACGGAAATGCCAGAAAAGCACTCTCCTGCATACACGCACCGATAGCCACTTTTTTTCGCCTCCCAAATGTAGACCAGACGGGGGGCATAAGGGAAGCCTTATGGCACGACAAATCAGACGTTAAATCACGTTTTCTGGTGTCATTGCTGAAAATTTATACCGATATTGCTCTCACCAGCCTCGCGCAGGTCTGCCCTGAGCCCTTTTATCAGTTCAATATCGCGTTCTTCGCAGTCGGCTAAAAGTCGGAATATTTCCCACTGAATATCCCATTCCTGTTCAACGGCAGGGTTCGTTTTGAGCTCCTCATCGGTCATTTCCCGACCAGCCTGAGTCATTTCCAACATCGCTACCGTAGTAATGGAAGTCTTACTAACCTCAATAGCGTGTTCCAGCGTTTCGCCGCTAAGGCGAGAATGCATTAATTCGCTTAATGCGACGCAGGCATCAATCGCCGGGTAAACGCCGTACAGATCATAGTCGTCAGCTGCCGGAATTGCCTCTTCAAACTTCTCCAGTTGGCTATCGAAATTGACCTTTGCATCTTTCACCGTCAGGGTTTCCCAGATCAGATCCAGAATGCGACGGTAGATCTGTCCGTCGCCGAATTCCGTCTGCTTGCAAAACATGGCGTAGTTCGGGTACATGCGCTCGCACAAGCAGGCCATAAAGGTAACGTGCTGCCAGCTTTCCAGCCGCTCCAGACGCAAATGAATCGGGTTTTGTAACATGATGGAATCTCGAATCGGAAATTAGCGGCAGTTTACCTGAATCAGCGCTGAATTTCTTGCCAACGAACAAACGCCGGACGTCCGGAAGCGACGGCATCCGCCCAGCGCGTCGGCTCCGGCAGGCGATACCCTTTCATACAGCGCTGTACCCACGCCAGCGCGCTGTCAGTACTGACCCGGTGCCCCGTCGCGATAAACAGCGGATTACAGCGCGCCTTGCTGCGCCATACCCACGCCAGTTGCTCGCCTTTATCCATTAAGGGGCTAAGTGCGCCAGGTTCGGTGGAAAGTGGCTCAAATTTACCGCATAGCCGTTTTTTCGCTACGCCGATGGTCGGCACGTCCACCAACAGTCCAAAATGACTGGCGACGCCAAGCCGACGCGGATGCGAAATACCGTGACCGTCCACAAACAGCAAATCGGGCTTTTGCGAGAGCTGTTCCCACGCCGCCAGCAGAGCAGGATATTCACGAAAAGAGAGAAAGCCGGGGATATACGGCATGGTGGTGGCAATACGCGCCACCTTGTACTCGACCAGTTCAAGCGACGGATATTTCAGCAATACCATCGCCGCCCGCGTCACCTCGCCCCCCTGCTCAAAACCGACGTCCGCCCCGCCGATAAACGCTGGCGGATCTTTGTCCAGGCGATCTTCGCGGCAAACCGATGAAGCAAGTTCTATCTGTTGAGCGCGTAGCGACGCGAGATCCATACTAACTCCTTAGTTGTGATACTGCGCAGAAAGTCGGTGCACTGCCTCCACAAATGCGCCAGCATGTTCTGGCGGCACATCCTGATGGATGCCATGTCCAAGGTTAAAGACGTGCCCTTCTCCCTGACCGAAACCAGCAAGTATAGTCGCTACTTCGTCTTCGATCCGTGCCGGCGGCGCATACAGCATCGAGGGGTCCATATTGCCCTGCAGCGCCACTTTATGGCCAACGCGACGGCGCGCATCGGCGATATCTGTCGTCCAGTCGAGACCCAGCGCGTCGCAGCCGGTTTCCGCCATCGCCTCCAGCCACTGACCGCCACCTTTAGTGAACAGCGTTACCGGCACGCGGCGACCGTCGTTTTCACGCAGCAGGCCATCGACGATTTTATGCATGTAGTAGAGGGAGAATTGCTGGTAATCGCGGCCAGTCAGCACGCCGCCCCAGGTATCGAAAATCATCACCGACTGCGCACCCGCTTTAATCTGCGCGTTGAGGTACAGCGTGACGCTTTTCGCCAACTTATCCAGCAGCAGATGCAACGCCTGCGGGTCAGCGTACATCATCTTTTTAATCACCGTGAAGGCTTTGCTACTGCCGCCTTCCACCATGTAAGTCGCCAGCGTCCACGGGCTGCCGGAGAAGCCGATCAGAGGAACCTCGCCTTTTAGTTCGCGGCGAATCGTGCGTACCGCATTCATCACGTAGCCCAGTTCATCCTCCGGATCGGGAATGGGCAGCTTATCGACATCGGCTTTGCAGGTGACAGGAGCCGTAAAGCGCGGGCCTTCCCCGGCTTCAAAATAGAGCCCCAGGCCCATCGCGTCCGGAATCGTCAGGATATCCGAGAAAAGGATCGCCGCATCAAGCGGATAACGGCGCAGCGGCTGTAAAGTGACCTCGCAGGCCAGTTCGGCATTTTTGCACAGCGACATAAAATCGCCCGCCTGAGCGCGAGTGGCTTTGTACTCCGGTAGATAACGGCCCGCCTGGCGCATCATCCACACTGGCGTAACATCAACGGGCTGGCGCAGCAGCGCACGTAGATAACGATCGTTTTTGAGTTCGGTCATTTTTACATTCCTTTAGCGTTGATGCGCCCAGTGTAACATGTCAATCATATTCAGCCCGACACATTGCCACCGTATCTTCGATCAAACGGCGCGCGACGGTGCCCGGCGGCGGCAGTAGCGGCAGATCGTCATAACGGTACCAATTTGCTTCCAACAGCTCTTTCGGGTCGATGACAATCTCGCCGCTGTCATACTCCGCCATGAAAGCAGTCATCAGCGACTGCGGGAAAGGCCACGGCTGGGAAGTCACATAGCGCAGATTTTTCACCTTAATCCCGCTCTCCTCCATCACTTCACGCGCGACCGCCTGTTCTAAGGTTTCGCCGACTTCAACAAACCCGGCCAGCACGGTATGCACGCCGTTGCGGTGGCGAACGTGCCGGGCAAGTAGAATAGAATCCTCACGGCGAATGGCAACAATAATGCAGGGGGCGATTTGCGGGTAGTAACGCTCGCGGCAATGGCTGCACAGCATCGCCCATTCGGTTTTACTCGGGTGCATAGGGTGCCCGCAATAGCCGCAAAATTTATGCGATCGGTAAAACTCCGCCAACTGTACGCCACGTCCCGCCAGTTGGAACAGCCCGGCATCCTGATCGATAACCTGGCGAACCGATCCCATATCATGGCGTCGATGCTGTAACACCAGCCAGACGGGCTCGCCTTGCCATTCACCTATCCGGAGTGCGCGCTGCCCCACAAGATCGAAATTTGCCGCCAGCCCGTGTGGTAATTCCCCATACGGCAACCATAATTTTTGTTCATGGCTGACGATCCACCAGCCACTCTCTAATTTTTCAATTATACGATCCATAGCTATTGCACTACCTTTGCTTCACTGGCATGTTGTTAACATTATTTTTACATTCATGGCGAGCAGCCTTTATCTAACTTGCGGAGACAATCATGCTAAACCAGCTGGAAAACCTGACGGAGCGCGTTGGCGGAAGCAACAAACTGGTCGATCGCTGGCTGGATGTACGTAAGCACCTGCTCGTGGCTTACTACAATCTGGTTGGCATTAAGCCTGGCAAAGAATCGTACATGCGGCTGAATGAAAAAGCGCTGGATGATTTTTGTCAGAGCCTGGTCGATTACCTTTCCGCCGGGCACTTCAGTATTTATGAACGTATTCTCCATAAATTGGAAGGAAACGGTCAGCTTTTACATGCGGCAAAAATCTGGCCGCTGCTGGAAGATAATACGCAGCGCATTATGGATTATTACGACACCAGCCTGGAAACTGCCATCGATCACGATAATTGTCTCGAATTTCAACAAGCTCTGTCAGATATCGGCGAAGCGCTGGAAGCCCGCTTTGTGCTGGAAGACAAGCTGATTATGCTGGTGTTTGACGCGATGCACGACGGCGCCAGAGTCAAACGTCCCGCTTGAGTTCTGCGCGAGTAACAGGTAGTTTACTTCAGCCCCCTCTTCGGAGGGGCGGTTATCTTGTCGGAGTGCTAATTTTCCACAAAAGCGTTCGTGATGCGTCAAGGCGGCAAGTCGGTGAATCTCCAGGAGCTTATATAAGTAAGTGACTGGAGTGAGCGGACGAAGCCAACGAAGAGGCAGCGCGAAGGATGAAGTGGAAAAGGCTGAGACCGTTAATTCGGGATCCGCGGAACCTGATCAGGTTAATACCTGCGAAGGGAACAAGAGTAATTCTGCTTTATGCTGCTGCCTTTACGGGCGGCGCACATCCATTACTCCATCCGTCGTCTGACAAGCCACGTCCTTAATTTTTTGGAATGAGCTATGTCTACAACAACGTTAACCCGCCGCGAGCAGCGCGCTAAAGCCCAGCATTTTATCGATACGCTGGAAGGGACTGCCTTTCCCAACTCGAAACGCATCTACGTGACCGGTTCGCAGCATGATATTCGCGTACCGATGCGTGAAATTCAACTGAGCCCGGCGCTCATCGGCGGCAGTAAAGACAACCCGCAGTTTGAAGAGAACGAAGCCGTGCCGGTGTACGACACCTCCGGCCCCTATGGCGATCCTGAGGTGGCGATTAACGTCCAGCAGGGTCTGGCGAAACTGCGCCAGCCATGGATTGAAGCGCGGGCTGATGTAGAAACGCTTGCTGACCGCAGTTCTGCCTATACCCGCGAACGCTTGACAGATGGAGGGCTTGACGCATTACGCTTTACCGGTCTGTTAACGCCAAAACGCGCCAAAGCCGGACACCGCGTGACGCAACTTCATTATGCCCGCCAGGGGATCGTCACTCCCGAAATGGAGTTCATCGCCATCCGTGAAAATATGGGCCGCGAGCGCATTCGCAGTGAAGTGCTGCGCCACCAGCATCCGGGGATGAGCTTTAGCGCGCGCCTGCCGGAAAACATTACGCCGGAATTCGTGCGTGATGAAGTCGCCGCGGGCCGCGCGATTATTCCCGCCAACATCAACCACCCGGAATCGGAGCCGATGATTATCGGCCGCAACTTCCTGGTCAAAGTGAATGCCAACATCGGCAACTCGGCGGTCACCTCCTCCATCGAAGAAGAGGTGGAAAAACTGGTCTGGTCGACCCGCTGGGGCGCGGATACGGTGATGGACCTCTCCACCGGCCGCTATATTCATGAAACCCGCGAGTGGATCCTGCGTAACAGCCCGGTACCGATCGGCACCGTCCCGATCTACCAGGCGCTGGAGAAGGTCAACGGGATCGCCGAAGATCTTACCTGGGAAGCGTTCCGCGACACGCTGCTGGAGCAGGCAGAACAGGGCGTCGACTACTTCACCATTCACGCGGGCGTGCTGCTGCGTTACGTGCCGATGACCGCCAAACGCCTGACCGGGATTGTCTCGCGCGGCGGTTCGATCATGGCGAAGTGGTGCCTCTCGCATCACAAAGAGAACTTCCTGTTCGAACATTTCCGCGAGATCTGCGAAATCTGCGCCGCCTACGACGTTTCCCTGTCGTTGGGCGACGGCCTGCGCCCCGGCTCCATTCAGGACGCCAACGACGAAGCGCAGTTCTCCGAGCTGCATACGCTGGGCGAGCTGACCAAAATCGCCTGGGAATACGACGTGCAGGTGATGATTGAAGGCCCGGGTCATGTACCCATGCATATGATTCAGCGCAACATGACCGAAGAGCTGGAGAGCTGCCACGAAGCGCCGTTCTACACTTTGGGGCCGTTGACCACCGACATCGCGCCGGGCTATGACCACTTCACCTCCGGCATTGGCGCCGCGATGATCGGCTGGTTTGGCTGCGCGATGCTGTGTTACGTGACGCCGAAAGAACACCTCGGCCTGCCGAACAAAGAAGATGTGAAGCAGGGGCTGATCACCTACAAGATAGCCGCCCACGCAGCGGATTTAGCCAAAGGCCATCCGGGCGCGCAGATCCGCGATAACGCCATGTCGAAAGCGCGCTTCGAATTCCGCTGGGAAGATCAGTTTAACCTCGCGCTCGACCCGTTCACCGCCCGCGCTTATCACGATGAAACCCTGCCGCAGGAATCCGGCAAGGTCGCCCACTTCTGTTCCATGTGCGGGCCGAAGTTCTGCTCGATGAAAATCAGCCAGGAGGTCCGCGACTACGCCGCCGCACAAACCATTGAAGTCGGCATGGCGGATATGTCGGAAAACTTCCGCGCCAAAGGCGGCGAAATTTATCTCAAACGGGAGGAAGCCTGATGTATCAGCCTGATTTCCCGACCGTGCCGTTCCGCCTCGGGCTTTACCCGGTGGTGGACAGCGTTGCATGGATTGAGCGCCTGCTGGAGGCAGGCGTGCGCACGATCCAGTTGCGTATCAAAGATAAACGCGATGAAGAGGTGGAAGCCGACGTTATCGCCGCCATCGCACTGGGGCGTCGTTATGACGCCCGCCTGTTTATCAACGATTACTGGCGTCTGGCAATTAAGCACCGCGCTTACGGCGTGCATCTCGGCCAGGAAGACCTTGAAACCACCGACCTGAAAGCGATTCAGGCGGCGGGCTTACGCCTGGGCGTATCGACCCACGATGATATGGAGATAGACGTCGCGCTGGCCGCTAAGCCTTCTTATATCGCGCTGGGTCATGTCTTCCCCACGCAAACCAAGCAGATGCCTTCCGCCCCGCAGGGGCTGGCGCAGCTGGCCAGTCATATTGAACGTCTGGCGGATTACCCGACCGTCGCGATCGGCGGCATCAGCCTTGAACGCGCTCCGGCGGTGCTGGCGACCGGCGTCGGCAGCGTGGCTGTGGTTAGCGCCATTACCCAAGCGGCAGACTGGCGTGAAGCCACCGCACAACTGCTGGCAATCGCGGGAGTCGGCGATGAATGACCGTGACTTTATGCGCTACAGCCGGCAAATCCTGCTCGGCGATATCGCCATTGAAGGCCAGCAAAAGCTGCTCGCGAGTCATGTACTGATCGTAGGTTTAGGCGGGTTAGGTTCACCCGCCGCGCTGTATCTGGCGGGAGCAGGCATCGGCAAACTGACGCTGGTAGACGATGACGACATTCATCTGAGCAATTTGCAGCGCCAGATTCTGTTCACCACCGACGATATCGCGCGTTCAAAATCTCAGGTTGCCCAGCAGCGCCTGACACAGCTCAACCCGGATATCGAACTGGTATCACTCCAGCAGCGACTAAAAGGCGAGGCACTGCGGCATGCGGTAGCTCGCGCCGATGTGGTTCTCGACTGTACCGATAACATGGCCACGCGCCAGGAAATTAACGCCGCCTGCGTGGCGCTCAACACTCCGTTAATTTCCGCCAGCGCCGTCGGCTTTGGCGGCCAACTAATGGTCCTCACGCCACCGTGGGAACAAGGCTGTTACCGCTGCCTGTGGCCGGACGATGTCGAGCCTGAACGCAACTGCCGTACCGCCGGTATCGTCGGACCGGTTGTTGGCGTAATGGGTACTTTGCAGGCGCTGGAGGCGATTAAATTACTCAGCGGTATTGAGACGCCCAGCGGAGAGCTACGCCTGTTTGACGGCAAAACCAGCCAGTGGCGCAGCCTCGCGCTGCGTCGCGCCAGCGGCTGTCCGGTATGCGGAGGGCGACATGCAAATTCAATTCAATGACGAGCCGATGCAGTGCGCCGAAGGGCAAACCGTCAGCGGGCTGCTCGCTACGCTTAATCAGCTTAAACCGGGCGCGGCTCTGGCGCTCAATCAGCAGATCCTGCCGCGCGAGCAGTGGCAGCAGCAAATCGTGCAGGAAGGCGACCAGATCCTGCTTTTTCACGTTATAGCAGGAGGTTGAGATGTTACGTATTGCCGACAAAGCGTTTAATTCACATCTGTTCACCGGCACCGGGAAGTTTGCCTCATCGCAACTGATGGTCGAGGCAATTCGCGCTTCCGGCAGCCAGTTGGTGACGCTGGCGATGAAGCGCGTGGATTTACGTCAGCACAACGACGCTATCCTGGCGCCGCTGATTGAAGCGGGCGTCACGCTGCTGCCCAATACCTCCGGGGCGAAAACCGCCGAAGAGGCAATCTTCGCCGCCCAACTGGCGCGCGAAGCGCTGGGAACCCACTGGCTGAAATTAGAAATCCATCCGGACGCCCGCTGGCTGCTGCCGGATCCGATCGAAACGCTAAAAGCCGCCGAGGCGCTGGTGAAGCAGGGTTTTGTAGTGCTGCCCTACTGCGGCGCGGATCCGGTGTTGTGCAAGCGGCTGGAAGAGGTCGGCTGCGCGGCGGTGATGCCGCTTGGCGCGCCTATCGGTTCGAATCAAGGGCTGGAAACCAAAGCGATGCTGGAGATTATTATCCAGCAGTCCACCGTACCGGTGGTGGTTGATGCGGGCATTGGCGTGCCCAGCCACGCCGCTCAAGCGCTGGAAATGGGCGCTGATGCGGTGCTGGTTAACACCGCTATTGCCGTGGCGGACGATCCGGTGATGATGGCAACCGCTTTCCGTCTGGCGGTGGAAGCCGGATTACTGGCGCGTCAGGCGGTGCCGGGTAATCGTAGCACCTACGCCAGCGCCACCAGCCCGCTCACCGGATTTCTGGAGGCCCTGGCATGAAAACTTTCAGCGACCGTTGGCGGCAACTGGAGTGGGACGATATTCGCCTGCGCATCAACGGTAAAACTGCCGCCGACGTGGAGCGCGCACTGAACGCCGCGCATCTTAGCCGGGACGATTTGATGGCGTTGCTCTCCCCCGCCGCCGCCGATTATCTGGAACCGATGGCGCAGCGGGCACAAAGGCTGACCCGACAACGCTTTGGCAACACCGTCAGTTTCTACGTGCCGCTTTATCTCTCAAACCTCTGTGCCAACGACTGCACCTACTGCGGCTTCTCAATGAGCAACCGCATCAAGCGTAAGACGCTGGATGATGTGGATATTCAAAGGGAGTGCGATGCTATCCGTGAGTTGGGTTTTGAGCATCTGCTGTTAGTCACCGGCGAACATCAGGCCAAAGTCGGCATGGACTATTTTCGCCGACATTTACCGGCCATTCGTCGCCAGTTTTCCTCGCTGCATATGGAAGTGCAGCCGCTGGCGACCGAGGAGTATGCCGAGCTGAAGACGCTGGGGCTGGATGGCGTGATGGTGTATCAGGAGACCTATCACGAACCGGTATACGCTCAGCACCATTTACGGGGCAAAAAGCAAGACTTCTTCTGGCGGCTGGAGACGCCAGACAGACTGGGACGCGCGGGGATCGATAAAATTGGTTTAGGCGCGCTAATCGGGCTTTCCGACAGCTGGCGGGTTGATTGCTATATGGTGGCGGAACATCTGTTGTGGATGCAAAAACAGTACTGGCAAAGCCGCTACTCTATCTCTTTCCCGCGCCTGCGTCCGTGTACTGGCGGTGTGGAACCCACATCTGTGATGGATGAAAAGCAACTGGTGCAAACGATTTGCGCTTTCCGGTTATTGGCACCGGAAATTGAATTATCACTCTCCACCCGCGAATCGCCGTGGTTTCGCGATAACGTGATCCCGCTGGCGATCAACAACGTCAGCGCCTTCTCGAAAACGCAGCCCGGTGGGTATGCGGATAATCATCCGGAACTTGAGCAGTTTTCTCCCCACGATGCCCGTCGGCCTGAAACCGTAGCAAGCGCGTTAAGCGCGCAAGGGTTACAGCCCGTGTGGAAAGACTGGGACAGTTGGCTGGGGCGCGCTTCGCAAATGCGGTGAACCCGTATGTAAACGCATTAATATTTCACGAACGAGTACGTAATGCGAAAAACGGGAGATTGTTATCGACCTCCCGTTTTTTTATGTCCGTTCTGAACAGCACTGCGATTTTAAAGTTGGCTGTAGTAGAGAAAACTGAGCATCAAATATTTTTTCGCCGAAACTTGATAGTTTATGCCAATATTTTATGTATTCAATAGCATGATTATTGCCATTTCCACTACTGCACATGCCTCGCCCATGAACTTTGCGTAAACTGACTGGTATTCATTATAATGTTATCATGCTTAAACTCAATAAAATCGCAAAAAGAATTATAATCTTCATTTAAAGAATAATTAAAATGTTTTCTAATTCCATTACATACACCATCGGAATAGGGATCAGCATCAAATTTAGTATGCATTATTTCCAATCCAGCAAGTAAAGCCGGGTGGTTATTGCGATCAACAGCTATTATCCCGTTCTCCATAGAAGCACGGCCATCTATCCTTTCTACATGAACAGCGATTCCATCCGGAATATATATACCCCCCAGTTTTTCCGTGATAATCATATCAGCATCGAGATATATACACCCACTATTTGTTGATAAATCATAACACCCAACCTTATCCGCCTCCAAAAATAACTGACCAGCCTTTAACATAGCCATATTCCTGTAAAAATCAAACCATCCATAGCCTTTATCCAGTAAGTAAGATTTAATTAATGAATCATTACCCTCTTGAATATCACTCAATTCTTTTTTTAATAGCTGCAGTAAATGATAATCCCTTTTTTCTTCTGGCATGGACTCTTGCTTAGAAATATTTTCCATATAAATTTCTGATAATTTTTTATCGTACATGCTAAAGTCAATATCATTTCTATATATGACTTTTATGTTTTCATAGTCATACTCAAGTTTTGAAAAAGCATCCTTTTGTCCTGGAAAAAAATCACCATCTACAAAAATACCTATAAGACGTTCTTTTTCAATTGTTGCTGCTTTAATGATATTGTTAAGGTAGGGGTTTTTCTCTGTGTTAATTATAGGTATATCATTTTTCCCAAAGCGAGCAGGATTCCGCTCAAACCACTGGAAAAGAAGAGGGGTTTTCTCATCTAAAAAGCACAAGGGATAATCTTTTCCATTAAAACTTGTAAACTGAATGTCCCTGTCGGTAACAGTTTTAACCAATTCATTTTTTGAAAGCGCGGGAACATATCTATTTAATGGTGGGATCATAACAATTAAATGCTCCATGCTTACTTCATTACATATTTTACATGATGATTATTAGCACATGTTTTTTAGCGTTGCAATCGCTGTCAGCTAAAAGATGCTAAATTAAGCATTAACCGGTGGATACATAAATACCCTACTAGTGAGCAATTAAATAAATAGCTTGTTAACTTTATTTTTATTCCAGAAATGACATCATATTTATAATTCCTGTAATAAGGTAAAACAAAGACCTTAATGGAATTAAATGCTTCATTTAATGATTTAAAATTTCCCGCGTAAACAACCAATAAAACAGGTTTATCATTTAATGTATTAACAGCAGGTATTTTATAATGGCGAGCCAATAGACTTTAATAACTTAGATTTATGGGATAAATTTAAAGTCACATTTGGATTTAATGTTACAAAAAAAAAGAAACCCAATGGTAAAAAAATTCAATTTTGAGTATTGTGGATTCTCTACTTTTATTACGCTGGTTGATGGCGTTGACGGGATTTTAGCAAAGTGGTTCTCAAACAAACATAATGTAATTGTCCCAACGCCTTATACATTCGGTCAGGACCCCATTCCTGGCGTCAATCTTTATCGTAATACAAAAGCAAAATTTGTTATGGCTAACGGCGGTAATAGTCTTCCCTGTGCGATGGCAAAATATAACGCAAAAACTGGACAATTTATTCATATAACCAGTGATAGTGAGTTTTCACCAATAATACGAGAAACAAGAGTCATAAAAAAATAATTCATTTATTCATTAAATTTATAATTACAGATAAAATCAAGAGCCAGCATGGCATTGAAAAATAAAATACGGATTTTTTATCCGCGCTGATTTTGACTCGAAGAAGAATAACGGTGGCGACAATAATAATAAGACAATAAATAAATATAAGTAATGATTTATGGTGAAGTATATATAACGATAGAAACAATAAAAAAGCGGACAGAACGTTTGAAATGGTTATCTTTTTTGTAAATACCAAAAGACTAAACATTAAATAGATTAATGAAATAATCGCTGGCATTTTCTTTCCTTGTAGGCAAGCGACCCGGAATTCGGCATCCAGCATGAAGCTGGTGGAGGGACAAATACCCCTCCACCATTTAACGATTACTCGTTATCAGAACCGCCCAGACCTGCGTTCAGCAGTTCTGCCAGGCTGGCAGATGCATCTTCCGCAGTGACCTGCGGTGTTGCTGGCTGCTCGCCCGCGGCGCGACGGCGCATACGATCCTGGTGGTACGCGTAACCGGTACCGGCCGGAATCAGACGACCCACGATAACGTTCTCTTTCAGGCCGCGCAGCTCGTCGCGTTTACCCGCAACGGCTGCTTCGGTCAGGACACGCGTGGTCTCCTGGAACGATGCGGCAGAGATGAACGATTCGGTTGCCAGAGACGCTTTGGTGATACCCAGCAGATCGCGGGAGAAGGTAGCCCCCACTTTGCCGTTCGCTTCCAGCTCGCGGTTAGCGATCTTGACGCGAGAGTATTCAACCTGTTCGCCTTCCAGGAAGTCGGAACTACCGGCGCTTTCGATGGTCGCTTTACGCAGCATCTGACGAACGATAACTTCGATGTGTTTATCGTTAATCTTAACGCCCTGCAGACGGTATACATCCTGAACTTCGTTAACAATGTAACGCGTCACAGCATGAACGCCACGCAGACGCAGAATGTCGTGCGGCGCTTCCGGACCATCGGAAATCACATCACCACGTTCTACACGTTCACCTTCGAACACGTTGAGCTGACGCCATTTCGGAATCATCTCTTCGTACGGGTCACTACCATCAACCGGCGTAATCACCAGACGACGTTTGCCTTTGGTTTCTTTACCGAAGGAAACGATACCTGCGATTTCAGCAAGGATTGCCGGTTCTTTCGGACGACGCGCTTCGAACAGATCCGCAACGCGCGGCAGACCACCGGTAATATCCTTGGTACCGCCGGATTCCTGCGGAATACGCGCCAGGGTGTCACCAGAACTAATCTGTACGCCATCTTCCAGCTGTACAATCGCTTTACCCGGCAGGAAGTACTGCGCAGGCATATCGGTACCCGGGATCAGAACGTCATTACCCTGAGCATCAACGATTTTCAGCGCCGGACGCAGATCTTTACCACCGGTAGTACGTTCAGCCGAATCCAGAACCACCAGCGAAGACAAACCGGTCAGTTCGTCGGTCTGACGCGTAATGGTCTGACCGTCGATCATGTCAGTGAAGCGGATGAAACCACTCACTTCAGTGATAACCGGCATGGTGTGCGGGTCCCAGTTTGCCACGGTTTCGCCGCCGGCAACCTGCTCGCCATCACCTTTCGCCATGACAGCGCCATAAGGCACTTTATAGCTCTCTTTGGTACGACCGAATTCGTCGATCAGCTTCAGTTCGGTGTTACGGGAAGTGATAACCAGTTTACCGCTGGAGTTCACAACCGACTTCACGTTGCTGAGCTTGATGCTACCTTTGTTCTTAACCTGGATGCTGGATTCAGCAGCCGCACGCGATGCCGCACCACCGATGTGGAACGTACGCATCGTCAGCTGTGTACCCGGTTCACCGATGGACTGTGCCGCGATAACGCCGATAGCTTCACCTTTGTTGATGATGTGGCCACGCGCCAGGTCACGACCATAGCAGTGCGCACATACACCAAAGTCGGTGTCGCAGGATACAACGGAACGCACTTTAACGGCGTCAACGGAGTTTGCTTCCAGCAGGTCACACCACTGTTCGTGCAGCAGCGTGTTGCGTGGAACCAGAATGTCCGCGGTACCCGGTTTCAGCACATCTTCTGCTGTCACACGGCCCAGAACGCGGTCACGCAGCGGCTCTTTCACGTCGCCACCCTCGATAACCGGGGTCATCAGGATACCTTCGTGCGTACCACAGTCATCTTCGGTCACCACCAGATCCTGCGCGACGTCAACCAGACGACGGGTCAGATAACCGGAGTTCGCGGTTTTCAGTGCGGTATCCGCCAAACCTTTACGCGCACCGTGGGTGGAGATGAAGTACTGGAGTACGTTCAGACCTTCACGGAAGTTCGCGGTGATTGGCGTTTCGATGATGGAGCCATCCGGCTTCGCCATCAGACCACGCATACCAGCAAGCTGACGAATCTGTGCCGCAGAACCACGCGCACCGGAGTCGGCCATCATGTAGATGCTGTTGAAGGAAACCTGCTGCTCTTCCTGGCCGTCACGGTTAATCACGGTTTCGGTTTGCAGGTTATCCATCATCGCTTTAGATACACGATCGTTCGCCGCAGCCCAGATATCGATAACTTTGTTATAGCGTTCGCCAGCGGTTACCAGACCAGACTGGAACTGCTCCTGGATCTCAGCAACTTCAGCTTCCGCCTCAGAGATGATCTCGTGTTTTTTCTCCGGGATGACCATGTCATCAATACCAACGGACGCACCTGAACGCGCTGCATAAGCAAAGCCGGTGTACATCGTCTGGTCCGCAAAAATAACGGTCGGTTTCAGGCCCAGAATACGGTAGCAAGTGTTCAGCATTTTGGAGATCGCTTTCTTGCCCAGCGCCTGGTTGACGATGGAGAAAGGCAGACCTTTCGGTACGATCATCCACAGAATGGCGCGACCAACGGTCGTGTCTTTCAGGCTGGTGTGCGCAACGAATTCGCCGTTTTCATCTTTTTCATATTCAGTGATACGCACTTTAACGCGCGCATGCAGAGAGGCCAGACCTGCGCGATAGATACGCTCAGCTTCTTTCGGGCCAGTCAGCACCATGCCTTCGCCTTTGGCGTTAACACAGTCACGGGTCATGTAGTACAGACCCAATACCACGTCCTGAGACGGAACGATGATAGGTTCGCCGTTCGCCGGAGACAGGATGTTGTTGGTAGACATCATCAGCGCACGCGCTTCGAGCTGGGCTTCCAGCGTCAGCGGTACGTGAACAGCCATCTGGTCACCATCGAAGTCGGCGTTATATGCCGCACAAACCAGCGGGTGCAGCTGGATAGCTTTACCTTCGATCAGAACCGGTTCAAAGGCCTGGATACCCAGACGGTGCAGTGTTGGTGCACGGTTCAGCAGTACCGGGTGTTCGCGGATAACTTCGTCCAGGATATCCCAAACGACAGCTTCTTCGCGCTCAACCATTTTCTTCGCGGCTTTGATGGTGGTGGCAAGGCCACGCAACTCCAGCTTGCCGTAGATGAACGGTTTGAACAGCTCCAGCGCCATTTTCTTCGGCAGACCGCACTGGTGCAGACGCAGGTATGGACCTACGGTGATTACAGAACGACCGGAGTAGTCAACACGCTTACCGAGCAGGTTCTGACGGAAACGACCTTGTTTACCTTTGATCATGTCGGCCAAAGATTTCAGAGGACGCTTGTTAGAACCGGTGATCGCACGACCGCGACGACCGTTATCCAGCAGGGCGTCAACCGCTTCCTGCAGCATACGTTTTTCGTTACGTACGATGATGTCCGGCGCAGCCAGATCCAGCAGACGCTTCAGACGGTTGTTACGGTTAATGACGCGACGATACAGATCGTTCAGGTCAGAAGTCGCGAAACGACCACCATCCAGCGGAACCAGCGGACGCAGATCTGGCGGCAGAACCGGCAGAACGGTCAGGATCATCCACTCTGGCTTGTTGCCAGACTGTACGAAGGCTTCCAGCAGTTTGATACGCTTGGTCAGCTTCTTACGCTTGGTTTCGGAGTTGGTTTCGTTCAGCTCTTCGCGCAGAGTTTCACACTCTTGCTCCAGATCCATGCTCTTCAGCAGGGCCTGGATAGCTTCCGCACCCATCTTCGCGTCGAATTCGTCACCGAACTCTTCCAGCGCGTCCAGATACTGCTCTTCAGTCAGGATCTGTTGACGTTCCAGGTTGGTCATACCGCCTTCGATAACCACATAAGATTCGAAGTACAGTACGCGTTCGATATCGCGCAGCGGCATATCGAGCAGCAGACCGATACGGGACGGCAGCGATTTCAGGAACCAGATGTGAGCAGTCGGGGACGCTAGCTCGATGTGGCCCATACGCTCACGGCGTACTTTGGTCTGGGTCACTTCAACGCCGCACTTCTCACAAATAACACCACGATGTTTCAGGCGCTTGTACTTACCGCACAGGCACTCGTAGTCTTTTACCGGCCCAAAGATACGGGCGCAGAAAAGGCCGTCACGCTCAGGTTTGAACGTACGGTAGTTGATGGTTTCCGGCTTTTTAACTTCACCGAAAGACCATGAACGGATCATGTCTGGCGAAGCCAGAGCAATTTTGATCGCATCAAACTCTTCGGTTTTAGTCTGCGCTTTCAGAAACTTTAATAAATCTTTCACGGATTTGCTCCCGTCGGAGTTAGCACAATCTGGTGTCGGGTTTTACCCCGACACCAGTGACCTGTTTGAGCGAGAATTACTCGTCTTCCAGTTCGATGTTGATGCCCAGCGAGCGGATCTCTTTCAACAGAACGTTGAAGGATTCCGGCATACCCGGTTCCATCTGATGGTTGCCGTCCACGATGTTCTTATACATCTTGGTACGACCGTTCACGTCATCAGACTTAACGGTGAGCATTTCCTGCAGGGTGTAGGCGGCGCCGTAAGCTTCCAGCGCCCACACTTCCATCTCCCCGAAGCGCTGACCACCGAACTGCGCCTTACCACCCAGCGGCTGCTGAGTAACCAGGCTGTAAGAACCGGTAGAACGCGCATGCATCTTGTCATCAACCAGGTGGTTCAGTTTCAGCATGTACATGTAACCGACGGTTACCGGACGTTCGAACTGTTCACCCGTACGGCCATCGAACAGGGTGATCTGACCGGAGGTCGGCAGGTCGCCCAGTTTCAGCAGCTCTTTGATTTCCGCTTCTTTCGCACCGTCAAACACTGGTGTGGCAATCGGCATACCTTTACGCAGGTTTTCTGCCAGACGCAGCACTTCATCATCGCTGAAGGTGCTCAGGTCGACTTTCTGACGAACGTCGGCGCCCAGATCGTAGGCACGCTGGATGAATTCGCGCAGTTTCGCGACTTCCTGCTGCTGTTTCAGCATGGCGTTAATCTTGTCGCCAATACCTTTCGCAGCCATACCCAGGTGGGTTTCCAGAATCTGACCGATGTTCATACGAGACGGTACGCCCAGCGGGTTCAGTACGATGTCGACCGGCGTGCCGTTTTCATCGTAAGGCATGTCTTCGATCGGGTTGATCTTAGAGATAACACCCTTGTTACCGTGACGACCTGCCATCTTATCACCCGGCTGGATACGGCGTTTAACGGCCAGATAGACCTTCACGATCTTCAGCACGCCCGGCGCCAGATCGTCGCCCTGGGTGATTTTACGGCGCTTCGCTTCAAGTTTTTTCTCGAACTCGTGTTTCAGTTCGTCATACTGCTCAGCCAGTTGTTCCAGCTGATTTTGTTTCTCTTCGTCGGTCAGACCGAGTTCCAGCCAGCGGTCGCGCGGCAGTTTGTCGAGCTTCTCAGCTTCAACGCCGCCGGACACCAGTACCGCACGGATACGGCTAAACAGGCCCGCTTCGAGGATCTGCAGTTCTTCAGACAGGTCTTTTTTCGCCTGCTTGAGCTGCATCTCTTCGATTTCCAGAGCACGTTTGTCTTTTTCTACGCCATCGCGAGTAAAGACCTGAACGTCGATAACCGTACCGGAGACACCGTTAGGTACGCGCAGAGAAGAGTCTTTAACGTCAGACGCTTTCTCACCGAAGATCGCACGCAGCAGTTTCTCTTCCGGCGTCAGCTGGGTTTCACCTTTCGGCGTCACCTTACCGACCAGAATGTCGCCGCCGGTGACTTCCGCGCCGATGTAAACGATACCGGATTCATCCAGTTTGGAGAGCGCAGCTTCACCCACGTTCGGGATGTCAGCGGTGATCTCTTCCGGCCCCAGCTTGGTGTCACGGGACACGCACGCCAGTTCCTGAATGTGGATGGTGGTGAAACGGTCTTCCTGGACAACACGCTCGGAAACGAGGATGGAGTCTTCGAAGTTGTAGCCGTTCCACGGCATGAACGCCACGCGCATGTTCTGACCGAGCGCCAGTTCACCGAGGTCGGTGGACGGACCGTCTGCCAGCACGTCGCCGCGTTCAACCGGCTCGCCCAGAGACACACATGGCATCTGGTTGATACAGGTGTTCTGGTTAGAGCGGGTGTATTTGGTCAGGTTATAGATGTCGATACCCGCTTCGCCCGGGTACATCTCGTCTTCGTTAACTTTGATAACGATACGGGACGCATCCACGTACTGAACAGTACCGCCACGTTTAGCTACTGCAGTAACACCGGAGTCGACGGCGACAGCACGTTCCATACCGGTACCCACCAGCGGCTTGTCAGCGCGCAGAGTCGGAACCGCCTGACGTTGCATGTTCGCACCCATCAATGCACGGTTGGCGTCATCGTGTTCCAGGAACGGGATCAGGGACGCACCGACGGAGACCACCTGCTGGGTGGAAACGTCCATGTAGTCAACCTGGTCACGGCTGAACAAGCTGGATTCGCCTTTGCTACGGCAGGTCACCAGATCTTCTACAAAGTGGCCTTCGTCATCCAGGTTGGAGTTCGCCTGAGCGATAACGTAGTTGCCTTCTTCGATAGCAGACAGGTAATGAATTTCGTCAGTGACCACGCCATCAACCACACGACGGTACGGCGTCTCAAGGAAGCCATATTCGTTAGTCTGTGCGTACACGGACAGGGAGTTGATCAGACCGATGTTCGGACCTTCCGGCGTTTCGATAGGACATACGCGACCGTAGTGCGTCGGGTGTACGTCTCGAACTTCGAAGCCTGCGCGTTCGCGGGTCAGACCGCCTGGGCCGAGTGCGGAGATACGACGTTTGTGCGTAATCTCAGACAGCGGGTTGTTCTGGTCCATAAACTGAGACAGCTGGCTGGAACCAAAGAACTCTTTCACTGCGGCGGAAATCGGCTTGGCGTTGATCATATCCTGAGGCATCAGGGTATCCAGATCGCCCAGAGACAGACGCTCTTTCACCGCACGCTCTACACGCACCAGGCCAACGCGGAACTGGTTTTCCGCCATTTCGCCGACGGAACGGATACGACGGTTGCCGAGGTGGTCGATATCATCCACTTCGCCTTTACCGTTACGGATATCGATGAGCTTCTTCATGACATCAATGATGTCGTCTTTGCTCAGGATACCGGAACCTTCGATTTCGTCGCGCAGCAGAGAACGGTTGAACTTCATACGACCCACCGCAGACAGGTCATAGCGGTCTTCGGAGAAGAACAGGTTCTCGAACAGGCTTTCAGCCGCTTCACGAGTCGGCGGCTCACCAGGGCGCATCATGCGGTAGATTTCTACCAGCGCGCTCAGACGATCGTTAGTTGGGTCGACGCGTACCGTTTCAGAAATGTACGGGCCGTGGTCCAGATCGTTGGTAAACAGCGTTTCGATACGTTTGTGGCCGGACTGGCTCAGCTTAGCCAGCAGATCCAGGCTCAGCTCCATGTTCGCCGCGCAGATCAGCTCGCCAGTGGATTCGTCAACGTAGTCTTTAGAGACGACTTTACCTGCGATGTACTCAACCGGAACTTCGATATGCTTGATATCGTCTTTTTCCAGCTGACGGATGTGACGCGCGGTAATGCGACGGCCTTTTTCAACGTACACTTTGCCGTTAGCTTCGATATCGAACGACGCGGTTTCGCCGCGCAGACGTTCTGGAATCAGCTCCATCTGCAGCTTGTTGTCGCGAATTTCGAAGACGACTTTCTCAAAGAACAGGTCAAGGATCTGCTCAGTGGTGTAGTTCAGCGCACGCAGGATGATGGTCGCAGGCAGTTTACGGCGACGGTCGATACGCACGAACAGGTTGTCCTTCGGATCGAATTCGAAGTCCAGCCAGGAACCACGGTAAGGAATGATGCGCGCGTTATACAGCACTTTACCCGAAGAGTGGGTTTTACCTTTGTCGGAGTCAAAGAAGACGCCCGGACTACGGTGCAGCTGAGAAACAATAACACGCTCAGTACCGTTGATAACAAAGGTACCGTTGTCGGTCATGAGCGGAATTTCGCCCATGTAGACTTCTTGTTCTTTAATGTCTTTAACGGTGCCTTCCGGCGCTTCGCGCTCGTAGATCACCAGACGCAGTTTTACGCGCAGCGGTGCGGAATAGGTCACGCCACGGATCTGACATTCCTGAACGTCAAACACCGGTTCGCCAAGGCGGTAGCTGACGTACTGCAGCTCGGAATTACCGCTGTAGCTCTGAATCGGGAACACGGAACGGAAGGCTGCTTCCAGGCCGTACTGCCCTTCAGGATCTTGCTCGATAAACTTCTGAAACGAGTCAAGCTGGATAGAAAGGAGATAAGGTACATCCAGAACTTGTGGACGTTTACCAAAATCCTTACGAATACGTTTTTTCTCGGTATAGGAGTAAACCATAGGGTTCCTCAGCTCGCTGACAAGTCGACCCATCTGTCCTGCGGGGGACAGTTTGTGCAACACTATTTTGTTGACCGGAAAATGGATACTTTCCGCAATGCCTGTTGCTATCACGCTTAAACCATTTCATTGCGATTTACACAGAACGTACGCTCTGTCGCAGTATATTAAGTCGTCGATAGAAACAAGCATTGAAAGGCACAGCAGTAGTCAAACAGTGTGAAACGCTACTGGCGCCTTACAGCGCAAAAAGGCTGGTGACTAAAAAGTCACCAGCCATCAGCCTGATTTCTCAGGCTGCAACCGGAAGGGTTGGCTTATTTAACTTCAACTTCAGCGCCAGCTTCTTCCAGAGATTTTTTCAGTGCTTCAGCGTCATCTTTGCTCACGCCTTCTTTCAGAGCGGCCGGAGCAGATTCTACCAGGTCTTTAGCTTCTTTCAGACCCAGGCCAGTTGCGCCACGTACTGCTTTGATAACAGCAACTTTGTTAGCGCCAGCAGCTTTCAGAATTACGTCGAATTCAGTTTTTTCTTCAGCAGCTTCAGCCGGGCCAGCAGCTACAGCTACAGCAGCAGCAGCGGAAACACCGAATTTTTCTTCCATTGCAGAAATCAGTTCTACAACGTCCATTACGGACATAGCGGATACTGCTTCAATGATTTGATCTTTAGTGATAGACATTTAAATTGTTCCTGAATATCAGAATAAGTTTATACGTAAGCAAATGCTTGATAAAGACAACTGCGATTACGCAGCTTCTTTTGCATCGCGTACAGCAGCCAGTGTGCGAACCAGTTTGCCAGCCGAAGCTTCTTTCATGGTTGCCATCAGGCGTGCAATTGCTTCTTCGTAGGTCGGCAGAGTTGCCAGGCGGTCGATCTGAGACGCCGGGATCAGCTCACCTTCAAAGGCTGCAGCTTTGACCTCAAATTTTGCATTCGCTTTCGCGAACTCTTTGAACAGACGAGCAGCAGCGCCCGGGTGTTCCATAGAGTATGCAATCAGGGTCGGACCAACAAACGTGTCTTTCAGGCACTCGAACTGAGTACCTTCAACGACGCGGCGCAGCAGGGTGTTACGAACAACACGCATGTATACGCCAGCTTCACGACCTGCTTTACGCAGTTCAGTCATTTTATCTACAGTTACGCCACGGGAATCCGCAACTACTGCAGACAGCGCGCCTTTGGCTACTTCGCTGACTTCAGCAACAATCGCTTGTTTGTCTTGAAGATTTAAAGCCATTAGCTTTGCTCCTGGATGTTTGCCGGAACTCATGTTCCGGAACTCACTTCACTCATCTCAACGAGAAGAGCGTCTTAATACGGTGAGCAGAAACAAGCCAGAGTATAAAAAATAATCTTAGCGTTCTGTCACCGTCTACGCAGGGGATTAAGCCTCTTGCGAGACGCCTGCGGTCTTCGACGGAGGCCTGGATAGGCCAGGCTCCAACGAACAAATTCTTTCTATGACTTCGTCCTTTGAACCGCAGCTGTGTTAGCTGCGCTCGTTCACACCAGTCACATAGTTAACTATGCTCCTGGCGATTCACTCACTTGCTGCCTTGCTGCAATTCAAATGACTCGCATAGTGCTCTGTTATATTTCAACAGAATCGTGGGGGTAAGATTGTAGACAAAATCACCGCCCACGTAAAGACTAATCTTAGTTCGCAGATGCGCTCAGACCAGCCTGATCAACGGCAACGCCAGCACCCATGGTGGTGGAGATGCTAACTTTCTTGATGTACACACCTTTCGCCTGGCTCGGTTTTGCTTTTTTCAGCGCAACCAGCAGAGCTTCCAGGTTTTCTTTCAGTTTGTCAGCGTCAAAGTCCACTTTACCGATGGTGGTGTGGATGATGCCGTTTTTGTCGTTACGGTAACGGACCTGACCTGCTTTAGCGTTCTTAACCGCTTCAGCAACGTTCGGCGTTACGGTACCGACTTTCGGGTTTGGCATCAGGCCGCGCGGACCCAGAACCTGGCCCAGCTGGCCAACAACGCGCATTGCATCCGGGGATGCGATAACAACGTCGAAGTTCATTTCGCCTTTCTTGATCTGGTCAGCCAGATCTTCCATACCTACCAGCTCAGCGCCGGCAGCTTTAGCTGCTTCAGCGTTCGGGCCCTGGGTAAATACGGCAACGCGAACAGAACGGCCAGTACCGTGCGGCAGTACAGTCGCGCCACGAACGTTCTGGTCAGATTTACGAGCATCGATGCCGAGGTTAACGGCAACGTCAACGCTTTCGTTGAATTTAGCAGTGGCCAGCTCTTTCAGCAGGGCAATAGCTTCGTTGATGTCGTACTGTTTGGTCGCATCAACTTTTTCACGGATCACGCGCATACGCTTGGTCAGTTTAGCCATTTCTTAGTCCTCCACTACCAGGCCCATGGAACGTGCAGTACCTTCGATGGAGCGAGTCATCGCTTCAATGTCGGCACCGGTCATGTCGGCAGCTTTGGTCTGCGCGATTTCCTGCAGCTGAGCGCGGGAAATTTTACCTACTTTGTCTTTGTTCGGCTTGCCGGAACCAGACTTGATACCAGCCGCTTTTTTCAGCAGAACAGCTGCCGGAGGCGTTTTGGTAACGAAGGTGAAAGAACGGTCAGCGTAAACGGTAATAACAACCGGAATCGGCAGACCTTTTTCGATGGAATCCGTTTTTGCGTTGAACGCTTTGCAGAATTCCATGATGTTCACACCTTGCTGACCCAGTGCTGGACCAACCGGCGGACTCGGGTTCGCCATACCAGCTGCAACCTGCAGCTTGACGTAGGCTTGTACTTTCTTAGCCATTCTAAATTCCTCGAATTGGGTAGTATCGCTTCAAAGAAGCTCCCCGTGATAAATATCGCTTTATGGGCATAAGGCCCATAAAAACAAAAGGCGCGAAATTGTATGTCAATTTCGCGCCCTATGCAACGATTAGATCGCTGCTTTTTTGATCGCAGCCTTACGCTTTCTCAACCTGGCTGAAGTCCAGCTCTACCGGGGTCGCACGACCGAAGATAGAAACAGACACTTTCAGGCGAGACTTCTCATAATCGACTTCTTCGACAACGCCGTTAAAGTCTGCGAACGGACCGTCGTTAACACGAACCATTTCACCCGGTTCAAACAGAGTTTTCGGCCGCGGCTTATCGCCAACCTGCTGCAGGCGGTTCATGATCGCATCGACTTCTTTGTCGCTGATCGGCGCCGGACGGTCAGAGGTACCGCCGATAAAGCCCATCACACGCGGCACGCTACGCACCAGGTGCCAGCTTGCGTCGTTCATGACCATCTGGACCAGAACGTAACCCGGGAAGAATTTGCGTTCGCTTTTGCGACGCTGGCCGCCACGGATCTCAACGACTTCTTCAGTCGGCACCATGACTTCGCCAAACAGCTCTTCCATATTGTGTAATTTGATATGCTCGCGCAGCGATGTGGCTACGCGGCCTTCAAAACCGGAAAACGCCTGAACGACGTACCAGCGCTTTTTAGGTGCTTCAGACATCTCAGAACCTCAGGCCAGTGATAAAGGATACCAGGCGAACCAGAATACCATCCAGTCCCCACAGGATCAGTGACATAACTGCGGTAACCGCAGCGACGATCAGCGTGGTGTGCAGCGTTTCCTGGCGAGTCGGCCAAATGACCTTACGGACTTCGGTTCTCGCTTCACGGGCAAAAGCAACGGTTGCTTTACCTTTTGTCGTCAACAGCGCGACACCACCCGCTGCAGCAATCAGAATTACTACGGCCAGCGCACGCAGCGGCAGCATCATGTCGCGATAGAGGTAGTTGCCGACGATTGCGACGATCAGCAATATGGCAACAACTATCCACTTCATCGCTTCCAGGCCGCGCCCGCTCCCTTGAGCTTCGGTATTCGCACTCATAAACCAACCTGTCAGAAGTATTCTACAAACATTTTCACCCCGCAATCGCGAGGCAATCCAAATCGAAACGCTTATTCGCCTTTCGGATTATACGCTCTCTACAGAGCCTGTCTCAGCAATGATTATGACAAATAAAATCACTGATGAGCCAGGTTCTGGTGTGAAAGCGTGCAAAAAGGGCATCAAATGATGCCCTTTTATTGCGCATTGCGTCAAATGTTATCAGCGATTAGCCGAGAACTTTAGCAACAACGCCCGCGCCAACGGTACGGCCGCCTTCACGGATTGCGAAACGCAGACCGTCGTCCATCGCGATCGGGTGGATCAGGGTAACAACCATTTTGATGTTGTCGCCCGGCATTACCATCTCTACGCCTTCCGGCAATTCGATGGTGCCAGTCACGTCAGTAGTACGGAAGTAGAACTGCGGACGGTAGCCTTTGAAGAACGGAGTATGACGGCCGCCTTCATCTTTGGACAGAATGTACACTTCAGATTCGAACTTGGTGTGCGGCTTGATGGTGCCCGGCTTAGCCAGTACCTGACCACGTTCGATTTCTTCACGTTTGATACCACGCAGCAGAACACCTACGTTCTCACCGGCACGGCCTTCGTCCAGCAGTTTGCGGAACATTTCAACGCCAGTACAGGTAGACTTCTGAGTCTCTTTGATACCAACGATTTCAACTTCTTCGCCCACTTTGATGATACCGCGCTCTACACGACCGGTAACAACGGTACCACGACCGGAGATGGAGAATACGTCTTCGATCGGCAGCAGGAACGGCTTGTCAATCGCACGCTCTGGTTCCGGAATGTAAGAATCCAGGAAGCCAGCCAGTTCGATGATTTTCGCTTCCCACTCTGCGTCGCCTTCCAGCGCTTTCAGAGCAGAACCACGAACGATCGGCGTGTCGTCGCCCGGGAAGTCGTACTGAGACAGAAGTTCACGAACTTCCATTTCAACCAGTTCCAGCAGCTCTTCGTCATCAACCATGTCGCATTTGTTCAGGAACACGATGATGTACGGAACGCCTACCTGACGACCCAGCAGGATGTGCTCACGGGTCTGCGGCATCGGGCCGTCAGTCGCAGCAACAACCAGGATCGCGCCGTCCATCTGAGCAGCACCGGTGATCATGTTTTTAACATAGTCGGCGTGCCCCGGGCAGTCTACGTGTGCGTAGTGGCGGGTCGGGGTATCGTATTCAACGTGAGAAGTGTTGATGGTGATACCACGCGCTTTTTCTTCCGGCGCGTTATCGATCTGGTCGAATGCGCGAGCGGCACCGCCGTAGGTTTTAGCCAGTACGGTAGTAATGGCAGCGGTCAGCGTTGTTTTACCATGGTCAACGTGGCCGATAGTACCGACGTTAACGTGCGGTTTTGTACGTTCAAACTTTTCTTTAGACATCGATTGTCCCTCTAAGACACGGATAAATCGGTGATATCACCACATCAACCAGGCAACACGCCCGACTTGTTGAATGCTAATAAACAGAAGAGAAAAACAGGAAGGAGAAAAGAAGTGGTGCTGATAGGCAGATTCGAACTGCCGACCTCACCCTTACCAAGGGTGCGCTCTACCAACTGAGCTATATCAGCACATCTTGGAGCGGGCAGCGGGAATCGAACCCGCATCATCAGCTTGGAAGGCTGAGGTAATAGCCATTATACGATGCCCGCATCCTGGAACTCGGCTACCTGATTTTCATTCTGCACTGAATATCGAGAGAAACTCTCTTTATTCGAGCCGGTAAGCGAACTTATCGTCTCGGGCTGCGCCATCGCGCGGCCGAAAATGGTGGTGGGGGAAGGATTCGAACCTTCGAAGTCTGTGACGGCAGATTTACAGTCTGCTCCCTTTGGCCGCTCGGGAACCCCACCGGACTTGATGGTGCCGACTACCGGAATCGAACTGGTGACCTACTGATTACAAGTCAGTTGCTCTACCTACTGAGCTAAGTCGGCATCAAGTAGCGCGCATTCTATGGAGACCTGCGTGCTCATGCAACTAAAAAATTGCATAAAATGTTCTATCGCTCACATTTTGCGCTATAAGAGACAAAAATGCTCTAATTTCAAACAAGAGAGCATAAATTTTCGGCATTTTACTGACCGTCTGACCAGGATACGACGCGGCATTTCAACGCTCCGTCGATAGAAAGCAATCTTCTGTATCTGGTATATTCGTCACATTGCTTCTCAGGGATAGCTTTCACAGCGAGATTTTTTCTTATTATTCCTCCCCATCTGGTGTTACCCTCCTGCCCATTGTCCAAATTAACTTAAATGTGACGTGCCGTTGCATGTCAGGGATGGCCCTCGTTCATCGCTGAACTGATGTAGCAATAGCAGCCAGAAACATGCTTATGAGTATAAAAGAGCAATCGTTAATGACGCCTTACCTACAGTTTGATCGCAGCCAGTGGGCTGCGCTTCGCGATTCTGTGCCGATGACCCTGACCGAGGATGAGATCGCGCAGTTAAAAGGCATTAATGAAGATTTATCGCTGGAAGAAGTTGCAGAAATATATTTACCTCTCTCCCGTTTGCTAAATTTCTATATCAGTTCAAATCTGCGTCGTCAGGCTGTCCTGGAACAGTTTCTGGGCACTAACGGCCAGAGAATCCCTTACATCATCAGTATCGCGGGCAGCGTCGCAGTGGGTAAAAGCACGACAGCACGCGTTCTGCAAGCGTTGCTGAGTCGCTGGCCGGAACACCGCCGTGTTGAATTGATTACCACAGACGGCTTCCTCCACCCAAACCAGGTGTTGAAAGAACGCGGGTTAATGAAGAAAAAGGGGTTCCCCGAATCGTATGATATGCACCGACTGGTGAAATTCGTTTCTGACCTCAAGTCGGGCGTACCGAACGTGACGGCGCCAGTCTATTCTCATTTGATTTACGATGTTATTCCTGAAGGGGATAAAACCGTCGCTCAGCCTGATATATTGATTCTTGAAGGTTTGAATGTTTTACAAAGCGGTATGGATTATCCTCACGATCCGCATCATGTATTTGTCTCTGATTTCGTTGATTTCTCTATTTACGTGGATGCGCCAGAAGAACTTCTTCAGACATGGTATATCAATCGCTTCCTGAAATTCCGCGAAGGGGCGTTTACCGATCCTGACTCTTATTTCCACAATTATGCGAAATTATCTAAAGAAGAAGCTGTTAATACAGCAGCTTCGCTTTGGAAAGAAATTAACTGGTTGAATTTAAAACAAAATATCTTACCTACACGAGAACGTGCCAGCCTTATTATGACCAAGAGCGCTAACCATGCGGTGGAACAGGTAAGATTGCGGAAATAACAGAAAAAAGGGGAGTACCGACTCCCCTTTTTTACTATTCGGCGCTTCGCAGCGATATTTCCCCCCCCATCCAGGGTTTAATCACGCCATCCTGTTCAAGCAATAATGCACCCTGAGTATCAATGCCGCGAGAAATACCAAATATTTCTTTGTCGCCAATAATTAGTTTTACCGGACGATCAATAAAATTATCCAGTTTTTTCCAGCGCGAAAGATAAGGAGAAAGACCTTCTTGCTCAAAAAGCTCAAGCGCAGCACGTAGCTTATAAATCAGCTTTGCGGCCAGCATATTGCGGTCGAGCGTAATTCCGGCCTCCTGCAACGTGATCCATCCCTGATTTATCACGTCCTCTTCTACGCGACGCATTGCCATGTTAATACCAGCGCCAATCACTATTTGTGCGGCATCGCCCGTTTTACCGGTTAACTCAACCAGAATACCCGCCAGTTTGCGGTCCAGCAGGTAGAGGTCGTTAGGCCACTTCACGCGAACTTTATCTGCGCCCAGTTCACGCAGCACTTCCGCCATCACAATTCCAATGACCAGACTCAAGCCTATTGCCGCCGCAGGCCCCTGCTCCAGACGCCAGTACATTGAAAGATATAGATTCGCACCAAACGGTGAGAACCATTTACGCCCGCGACGACCACGCCCCGCCTGTTGGTATTCTGCTACACAGGCATCGCCTGAACGCAGCTCGCCAATTCGATCAAGTAAATACTGATTGGTTGAATCGATAACGGGCAATACCGCCACGTTTCCGCTATCCAGTTGGCTATGTATACGGTCAGCATCCAGTAACTGGATGGGTTCCGGTAAGCTATATCCTTTCCCGGGAACGGTAAATACATCTACTCCCCAGTCGCGTAATGTCTGGATATGTTTATTAATCGCCGCGCGGCTCATTCCCAGCCGTTCACCCAACTGCTCGCCTGAGTGAAACTCTCCGTCGGCAAGTAGTGAGATCAGCGTCAGGGGAACGGTAGTATCTTTCATGCAATGCTCTCCACAGCGTTCACCTCTCCGAACTGACCAATAAAGCGAACCTCAGGCTCCAGCCAGACATTAAATTTTTCACCCACTTTTTGCCGGACATGATGCGCCAGCGCCACCACATCTTTACTTGTCGCATCATTCGCATTAATCAATACCAGCGCCTGTTGGCGATGCACCGCAGCGCCGCCAATGGTGACGCCTTTCAACTGACATTGATCTATCAGCCAGCCTGCCGCCAGCTTCACTGAGCCGTCTGCCTGAGGGTAATGCGGCACGTTGGGGAATCGTTCCAGTAGTTCCATGGCGATATCGGCTGCGACAACGGGATTTTTAAAAAAGCTGCCCGCATTGCCATTCACTTTAGGGTCCGGCAATTTTGTGGTGCGCATATGGCATACAGCATCAAACACCTGTTGCGCGGTGACCGTTTTCGGGTCCAGACAAGTAAGATCGCCATAGGTCAACACCGGCTGCCATTGCTTTGACAAACGCAGACCCACCGCGACGATCGCAACGCGATCCTGATATTCATTTTTGAAGATGCTGTCACGATAGCCGAAACGGCATTCCGCCGCGGACAAACGCAGACGTTTTCCCGTTTCCAGTTCAACGCAGTCAACGTAGTCGCAGACGCGCTGTAGTTCTACGCCATACGCGCCAATATTCTGTATAGGCGAGGAACCAACGCAGCCAGGGATGAGCGCCAGATTCTCCAGGCCGGGCATGTTGTTGTCCAGCGCGTAGCGAACCAGCTGATGCCAGTTTTCGCCTGCGCCGACGTGTAGGTGCCAGGCGTCCGCGGTTTCATTGACCTCAATGCCTTTCAGGCGGTTAAGGATCACGGTGCCGGCATAATTTTCCAGAAACAGGACATTGCTTCCTTCACCCAGGATCATAACCGGCAGTCCCTCACGAGTTGCTTGCTGCCAGGCGCTCAGTAGTTGTTGTTCGTTTTCAGCGCATACGATGTGCTTTGCACAATGATCAATGCCGAAGGTATTCCAGGGTTTTAGGGAGTGGGTCATGGCTGCTTTCCTGATACTCAATCGGCAATAGTTTACCGTATCTGTGTTGGGAAGGCTTGTGGTTATATTGAGGGTAGATCGGCGCGTCCCTGTAGGCCGGATAAGGCGGAGCCGCCATCCGGCAGAAACAGACAAAAACAAAAGGCCCTGTCTTCCGACAGGGCCCTTCGTTTTATTTGATGCCTGGCAGTTCCCTACTCTCGCATGGGGAGACCCCACACTACCATCGGCGCTACGGCGTTTCACTTCTGAGTTCGGCATGGGGTCAGGTGGGACCACCGCGCTAGTGCCGCCAGGCAAATTCTGTTACCGGAAACGAATCTTTTACACCGATGCTGCGTTGGCTGCATTCGCAAAGTCAGTCACATACTTCTGTATGCTCCTTCCTTTCCTTCATTTGCCGCCTTGCCTCAGCGTAAAATCTTTCGTTCCCGAAAATCCGGAATCAGTGCTGAAAATCATCTCTCATCCGCCAAAACATCTTCGGCGTTGTAAGGTTAAGCCTCACGGTTCATTAGTACCGGTTAGCTCAACGCATCGCTGCGCTTACACACCCGGCCTATCAACGTCGTCGTCTTCAACGTTCCTTCAGGAGACTTTAAGTCTCAGGGAGAACTCATCTCGGGGCAAGTTTCGTGCTTAGATGCTTTCAGCACTTATCTCTTCCGCATTTAGCTACCGGGCAGTGCCATTGGCATGACAACCCGAACACCAGTGATGCGTCCACTCCGGTCCTCTCGTACTAGGAGCAGCCCCCCTCAGTTCTCCAGCGCCCACGGCAGATAGGGACCGAACTGTCTCACGACGTTCTAAACCCAGCTCGCGTACCACTTTAAATGGCGAACAGCCATACCCTTGGGACCTACTTCAGCCCCAGGATGTGATGAGCCGACATCGAGGTGCCAAACACCGCCGTCGATATGAACTCTTGGGCGGTATCAGCCTGTTATCCCCGGAGTACCTTTTATCCGTTGAGCGATGGCCCTTCCATTCAGAACCACCGGATCACTATGACCTGCTTTCGCACCTGCTCGCGCCGTCACGCTCGCAGTCAAGCTGGCTTATGCCATTGCACTAACCTCCTGATGTCCGACCAGGATTAGCCAACCTTCGTGCTCCTCCGTTACTCTTTAGGAGGAGACCGCCCCAGTCAAACTACCCACCAGACACTGTCCGCAACCCGGATCACGGGTCCACGTTAGAACATCAAACATTAAAGGGTGGTATTTCAAGGTCGGCTCCATGCAGACTGGCGTCCACACTTCAAAGCCTCCCACCTATCCTACACATCAAGGCTCAATGTTCAGTGTCAAGCTATAGTAAAGGTTCACGGGGTCTTTCCGTCTTGCCGCGGGTACACTGCATCTTCACAGCGAGTTCAATTTCACTGAGTCTCGGGTGGAGACAGCCTGGCCATCATTACGCCATTCGTGCAGGTCGGAACTTACCCGACAAGGAATTTCGCTACCTTAGGACCGTTATAGTTACGGCCGCCGTTTACCGGGGCTTCGATCAGGAGCTTCGCTTGCGCTGACCCCATCAATTAACCTTCCGGCACCGGGCAGGCGTCACACCGTATACGTCCACTTTCGTGTTTGCACAGTGCTGTGTTTTTAATAAACAGTTGCAGCCAGCTGGTATCTTCGACTGACTTCAGCTCCATGAGTAAATCACTTCACCTACGTGTCAGCGTGCCTTCTCCCGAAGTTACGGCACCATTTTGCCTAGTTCCTTCACCCGAGTTCTCTCAAGCGCCTTGGTATTCTCTACCTGACCACCTGTGTCGGTTTGGGGTACGATTTGATGTTACCTGATGCTTAGAGGCTTTTCCTGGAAGCAGGGCATTTGTTGCTTCAGCACCGTAGTGCCTCGTCATCACGCCTCAGTGTTAAAGTGAACCGGATTTACCTGGAACACACACCTACACGCTTAAACCGGGACAACCGTCGCCCGGCCAACATAGCCTTCTCCGTCCCCCCTTCGCAGTAACACCAAGTACGGGAATATTAACCCGTTTCCCATCGACTACGCCTTTCGGCCTCGCCTTAGGGGTCGACTCACCCTGCCCCGATTAACGTTGGACAGGAACCCTTGGTCTTCCGGCGAGCGGGCTTTTCACCCGCTTTATCGTTACTTATGTCAGCATTCGCACTTCTGATACCTCCAGCAACCCTCACAGGCCACCTTCGCAGGCTTACAGAACGCTCCCCTACCCAACAACGCATCAGCGTCGCTGCCGCAGCTTCGGTGCATGGTTTAGCCCCGTTACATCTTCCGCGCAGGCCGACTCGACCAGTGAGCTATTACGCTTTCTTTAAATGATGGCTGCTTCTAAGCCAACATCCTGGCTGTCTGGGCCTTCCCACATCGTTTCCCACTTAACCATGACTTTGGGACCTTAGCTGGCGGTCTGGGTTGTTTCCCTCTTCACGACGGACGTTAGCACCCGCCGTGTGTCTCCCGTGATAACATTCTCCGGTATTCGCAGTTTGCATCGGGTTGGTAAGCCGGGATGGCCCCCTAGCCGAAACAGTGCTCTACCCCCGGAGATGAATTCACGAGGCGCTACCTAAATAGCTTTCGGGGAGAACCAGCTATCTCCCGGTTTGATTGGCCTTTCACCCCCAGCCACAGGTCATCCGCTAATTTTTCAACATTAGTCGGTTCGGTCCTCCAGTTAGTGTTACCCAACCTTCAACCTGCCCATGGCTAGATCACCGGGTTTCGGGTCTATACCCTGCAACTTAACGCCCGGTTAAGACTCGGTTTCCCTACGGCTCCCCTATACGGTTAACCTTGCTACAGAATATAAGTCGCTGACCCATTATACAAAAGGTACGCAGTCACACAGGTAAACCTGTGCTCCCACTGCTTGTACGTACACGGTTTCAGGTTCTTTTTCACTCCCCTCGCCGGGGTTCTTTTCGCCTTTCCCTCACGGTACTGGTTCACTATCGGTCAGTCAGGAGTATTTAGCCTTGGAGGATGGTCCCCCCATATTCAGACAGGATACCACGTGTCCCGCCCTACTCATCGAGCTCACAGCACATGCGCTTTTGTGTACGGGGCTGTCACCCTGTATCGCGCGCCTTTCCAGACGCTTCCACTAACACACATGCTGATTCAGGCTCTGGGCTACTCCCCGTTCGCTCGCCGCTACTGGGGGAATCTCGGTTGATTTCTTTTCCTCGGGGTACTTAGATGTTTCAGTTCCCCCGGTTCGCCTCATTAACCTATGGATTCAGTTAATGATAGTGTGACGAGTCACACTGGGTTTCCCCATTCGGGTATCGCCGGTTATAACGGTTCATATCACCTTACCGGCGCTTATCGCAGATTAGCACGCCCTTCATCGCCTCTGACTGCCAGGGCATCCACCGTGTACGCTTAGTCGCTTAACCTCACAACCCGAAGATGTTTCTCGCGATTCATCATCGTGTTGCGAAAATTTGAGAGACTCACGAACAACTTTCGTTGTTCTGTGTTTCAATTTTCAGCTTGATCCAGATTTTTAAAGAGCAAAACTTCGCAGTGAACCCTTTCAGGTACACTCTGAAGTATTTTTTCGTAAATACTCACGAGATGGTGGAGCTATGCGGGATCGAACCGCAGACCTCCTGCGTGCAAAGCAGGCGCTCTCCCAGCTGAGCTATAGCCCCATCGTGTAGTCAGAACCTCTTACCTTTGATTCGTTTCCGGGCGCGGCGTGGTGAAGCGAAGCATACTGAAGTATGCGAGCTTTGCCACAACAAAGCACGGGAGCGAATCTGGTAGGCCTGAGTGGACTTGAACCACCGACCTCACCCTTATCAGGGGTGCGCTCTAACCACCTGAGCTACAAGCCTGTAGAGGTTTTACTGCTCGTTTTTCATCAGACAATCTGTGTGAGCACTTCAAAGTACGCTTCTTTCAGGTAAGGAGGTGATCCAACCGCAGGTTCCCCTACGGTTACCTTGTTACGACTTCACCCCAGTCATGAATCACAAAGTGGTAAGCGCCCTCCCGAAGGTTAAGCTACCTACTTCTTTTGCAACCCACTCCCATGGTGTGACGGGCGGTGTGTACAAGGCCCGGGAACGTATTCACCGTGGCATTCTGATCCACGATTACTAGCGATTCCGACTTCATGGAGTCGAGTTGCAGACTCCAATCCGGACTACGACGCACTTTATGAGGTCCGCTTGCTCTCGCGAGGTCGCTTCTCTTTGTATGCGCCATTGTAGCACGTGTGTAGCCCTGGTCGTAAGGGCCATGATGACTTGACGTCATCCCCACCTTCCTCCAGTTTATCACTGGCAGTCTCCTTTGAGTTCCCGACCTAATCGCTGGCAACAAAGGATAAGGGTTGCGCTCGTTGCGGGACTTAACCCAACATTTCACAACACGAGCTGACGACAGCCATGCAGCACCTGTCTCACAGTTCCCGAAGGCACCAATCCATCTCTGGAAAGTTCTGTGGATGTCAAGACCAGGTAAGGTTCTTCGCGTTGCATCGAATTAAACCACATGCTCCACCGCTTGTGCGGGCCCCCGTCAATTCATTTGAGTTTTAACCTTGCGGCCGTACTCCCCAGGCGGTCTACTTAACGCGTTAGCTCCGGAAGCCACGCCTCAAGGGCACAACCTCCAAGTAGACATCGTTTACGGCGTGGACTACCAGGGTATCTAATCCTGTTTGCTCCCCACGCTTTCGCACCTGAGCGTCAGTCTTTGTCCAGGGGGCCGCCTTCGCCACCGGTATTCCTCCAGATCTCTACGCATTTCACCGCTACACCTGGAATTCTACCCCCCTCTACAAGACTCAAGCCTGCCAGTTTCGAATGCAGTTCCCAGGTTGAGCCCGGGGATTTCACATCCGACTTGACAGACCGCCTGCGTGCGCTTTACGCCCAGTAATTCCGATTAACGCTTGCACCCTCCGTATTACCGCGGCTGCTGGCACGGAGTTAGCCGGTGCTTCTTCTGCGGGTAACGTCAATTGCTGTGGTTATTAACCACAACACCTTCCTCCCCGCTGAAAGTACTTTACAACCCGAAGGCCTTCTTCATACACGCGGCATGGCTGCATCAGGCTTGCGCCCATTGTGCAATATTCCCCACTGCTGCCTCCCGTAGGAGTCTGGACCGTGTCTCAGTTCCAGTGTGGCTGGTCATCCTCTCAGACCAGCTAGGGATCGTCGCCTTGGTGAGCCGTTACCTCACCAACTAGCTAATCCCATCTGGGCACATCTGATGGCAAGAGGCCCGAAGGTCCCCCTCTTTGGTCTTGCGACGTTATGCGGTATTAGCCACCGTTTCCAGTAGTTATCCCCCTCCATCAGGCAGTTTCCCAGACATTACTCACCCGTCCGCCACTCGTCAGCGAAGCAGCAAGCTGCTTCCTGTTACCGTTCGACTTGCATGTGTTAGGCCTGCCGCCAGCGTTCAATCTGAGCCATGATCAAACTCTTCAATTTAAAAGTTTGATGCTCAAAGAATTAAACTTCGTAATGAATTACGTGTTCACTCTTGAGACTTGGTATTCATTTTTCGTCCGAGGACGTCAAGAATCCGTATCTTCGAGTGCCCACACAGATTGTCTGATAAATTGTTAAAGAGCAGTGCCGCTTCGCTTTTTCTCAGCGGCGCGGGGTGTGCATATTACGCTTTCCCGCTTCAGAGTCAAGCGTTTATTTTCGCTTTTCTCCGTGAGGTTCTGGTCCGAACCCCGCTGACCCGGCGGCCTGTGTGCCGTTGTTCCGTGTCAGTGGTGGCGCATTATAGGGAGTTATTTCTGCCTGACAAGAGGAAATTTAAAATAATTTCTCAAGTGCCTGGTATTTACCCAAAACGCCATTAAACCGGCAGTTTTTCGAGCGTTTCAAAGCCATAACGCTGTAAAACGGGTAATAATTGTTCAGCTCCTGGCGTCATTGCCATGCAATAAGCAATATTGGCATCGGTTGATTTCGCATCCGGCGCTTCATGTTCCAACAGCCAGGCTGTACGACGCGCTATCGCCGCGCCGGAATCCACTAACCGCGTCCCTTCGGGCAGGACTTGCAAAAGCTCATCCCGTAATAGAGGGAAATGCGTACACCCCAGAACGACCGTGTCAGGCGGCTCCGGCATTCGTAGCCATGGGCGTAATATACGGCGCAGCTCTTCCAGCGATACCGAGTCGCCATGTAGTTTAGCTTCCGCCAGTTCCACCAGTTCTGCCGACCCCAACATGGCTATCTGACATTCATTAGCGAAGCGCGCAATCAGCTCGTGAGTATAAGGACGTTTGACCGTGGCTCTCGTCGCCAGTAGCCCGACGACGCCATTGGCGGTCAGCCGCGCCGCTGGTTTAATCGCAGGCACAACGCCCACCACCGGGAAGGCAAACTTTTCACGTAATGCGGGAAGTGAGACCGTACTGGCGGTATTACAGGCAATCACCGCCAGTGAAAGGGGATAGCGCTGCTGTACCGCAGTCACAATCTCGACAACGCGCTCGACGATAAACGTTTCACTCTTTTCCCCGTAGGGGAAAGCCACGTTATCGAAAGCATATATATAGTGGAGATCCGGCAGGAGCCGCCGAATCTCATCATAGACCGACAATCCACCGACGCCGGAATCAAATACCAGCACGGTGGGACGTGGTTCAGAAGGTGTAGCTGCCAGACAAGGTGTATTCTCGTCCTGCAGTTTGGTAGCCATAAACTGTCTCGTAATCTTTGTCGAACAGGTTGGCTATTTTACCACGAACTGTCAGATGTGAGGTGACCGGATATGCAACCGTAAGATCCCATAAACTGACGCCGCCCATTTTTACTGTCCGGTATGGGTAAGCGGAGTAATCCGAATCATAGCGGGAACCAAGGTATTGATATGTCACCCCCCAGTCAAAATCGTAAACGTCCCAGTCAAGTTGATATTTTGCCATCTGTTTGGAACGCCGCGGTAATGGCGTATCGGTAATCGCATTACGCGCATCAACGTAATCGTAACTGACCGTATGCGTTAACGGTCCGGTATCGAAATTCGCCGTCGCCTCAATACCTTTAATGCGCGCCTTACCTTCGTTGTAATATTTTTGCAGATGATCGTCATAATCGATCATGTCATTAATATCGTTACGATAACCTGAAATACGCCAGCTGACGCCAGCGGTTAGCCCTTCAAATGCGCCTTCCCACTGTTTACTCTTTTCAGGATTCAGGTTCGGATTACCGTAATAACCATACAGTTGGCCTAAATTAGGCGCTTTGTAGGAGGTTCCGTAGGAGGCAATAAAGCGATAACCTTCTATAAACTCCCATCCCGCGCTGGTTTGCCATGTACCGTGACGACCAAACTGGGAGTTGTCATCACTGCGCGCCGCCGCTTCCAGAGTGAAGTCACCCAACTGTTGTAATCCTGTCAGGTAAACCCCGGTATTACGCTGGTCATATCCCTCGGGCACATAGCCGGTACCTGGCGTGGTAGTCTGTTTCTGCCAGTCTACGCCCGCCCCAACATTACCGTGCCCCACGACCACACTGTTGGTCCATTGAACATTGTACTGTTTCATCTCATCCAGCGTGGCGGAGGTATCATACCGGCCATAGTGCGGATCATAGTTGTAATCTTTACTGTGGCTATAGCTTGAAACCAGCTGAGACTGAATACGTTCGCCATTAAAGCGCAGCCCGGCGTCCCAGCTTTGGCTATAAAGTTTGCGTGTATCAATCAGCGGCGAGCCCGGCGAGTAATAGGCGTCGTAATCGGTACGGTTATCGTAGCCATAACCACGCACGAATCCGCTCCAGCGATCAGAAAAGGTATGCTCTAACGCGCCATAGAGCGTTTTACTCAAAAAGCCGTCCCGGTCAGGCTGCGCCTGCATCCCGGTACCGCCTTTCGCTACCACGTCAAACCCTTTGGTGTATTCGTAATCGCCGATCAACGTCGCCCGCGTGTTTTCGCCAAGTTGCTGTTGCGTCGAGATGTCGTAATTCTGGTAGCTATTGCTTCCCCATCCAGCGGTTAATTCTGTGCCTGGGTTATCGCGCGTCGTAATGATATTCACTACGCCGCCGATAGCATCGGAACCATAAATAGCGGAGCGCGGACCGCGAATATATTCAATGCGCTGTACCAGCGATACCGGGAACTGGCTGAGATCGGCGGACCCGCTCACGCCTGCTAAATTCAGACGCACGCCGTCAATCAATACCAGTACATGGCTGGAGTTGGTGCCGCGAATGAAAATGGAGGAGTTTTGTCCGGCGCCGCCGCTCTGCGCAATATCGACGCCAGGCAAACGGCGCAGAACATCATTTACGGAGGTCGATTGCCAGCGTTCAATATCCTGACGCGTCACGATGGTAACGGGCGCCAGAACCGCGCTGCGCGGCTGCTGAAAACGGTTGGCGGTGACAACCAGGGTATCCGGGCTAGTGTCCTGCGCCCAAGCGGAAAAGGCCGTGACGGAGAACGCCGTCAGCAGCGTAGCTTTTTTAATCATTGTAAAGCATCCACAATATAAGAAGGATGCCGCAGGCTTCATCGATAGTACGCGATGATGAAAAACCAGATGCGACGTTAGCCGGCAGGTCTTCGGGCTTGGAGGGTTATCCGTTGGCTGGATAGCAGAAATGATGACTTCCCGCCGGAGGCAGTGTCTGCTTACGCTCTCATCTCACCTTTCCTTACCGCTGCGCGTCAGCTCCAGATTTTCACTGGATTCCCTATTAACTCACAGGACCGGCCCACGGATGCTACCGTCTGTCACAACACCCTGTCCAGACCGCGCATCACAAATCAGAAATCATCAATAGCTGGACATCCACTGAGCAATCCCTACAATCCCCGCGTACTTTTATTATTCAGGATGCGATATGACCCCCGAACATCTTCCGACAGAACAGTATGAGGCGCAGCTGGCCGAAAAAGTGGCGCGCTTGCAGAGTATGATGGCGCCGTTTTCTGGCCTGGTTCCGGAAGTATTTCGCTCGCCGGTCAGTCACTATCGTATGCGTGCGGAATTTCGCCTGTGGCATGACGGCGATGACCTGTACCACATTATGTTTGATCAGCAGACCAAAAGCCGGATTCGCGTTGACACCTTCCCGGCGGCCAGCCAACTGATTAATACCTTAATGAAGGCGATGATTGCCGGCGTGCGCGATAATCATGCACTGCGGCATAAGCTGTTCCAGATCGATTATCTCACGACCTTGAGCAACCAGGCGGTAGTGTCGTTGCTGTACCATAAGAAGCTGGACGAAGAGTGGCGTAAAGCCGCCACTGCGTTACGCGATGCTTTACGCGCGCAAGGTCTGAACGTACACCTGATTGGCCGGGCCACTAAAACTAAAATCGAATTGGATCAGGATTATATTGATGAGCGTCTGCCTGTGGCAGGTAAAGAGATGATCTACCGCCAGGTCGAAAACAGCTTTACGCAGCCAAACGCCGCCATGAATATTCAGATGTTAGAGTGGGCGCTGGAGGTGACGAAAGACTCAAAAGGCGATCTGCTTGAGTTGTATTGCGGCAACGGCAATTTTTCTTTAGCGCTGGCGCGCAATTTTAACCGCGTGCTGGCAACCGAAATCGCCAAACCGTCCGTCGCTGCCGCACAGTACAATATTGCCGCTAATCATATTGATAATGTGCAAATTATTCGCATGGCGGCGGAAGAGTTTACCCAGGCGATGAATGGCGTTCGTGAGTTTAACCGCCTGCAGGGGATCGACCTGAAGCGCTATCAGTGCGAAACCATTTTTGTCGATCCGCCGCGCAGCGGTCTGGACAGCGAAACGGAAAAAATGGTGCAGGCTTATCCACGTATTCTGTACATTTCCTGCAATCCGGAAACGTTGTGCAAAAACCTGGAAACGTTAAGCCAGACGCACACGGTGTCTCGCCTGGCGCTATTCGATCAGTTCCCGTATACGCATCATATGGAATGCGGGGTATTACTTACCGCAAGGTAAAATGTACGTCGGATGGCCGGTTATACCGCCATCCGGCCTTCGCACACTACTCTGCGGTGTCCTGCTTGCGGTTACGCAGCTTAAAGCCAATCCAGAATACCAGAATCACCGACAGCACCGCCGGGAAGAAATTAGAGCCAATATCCGGATATTCTGCACGCACGACGGTGCTATACAGTAAAACGCCAAGAATGAAACAAGCGGCGGCCAACCCCGGCAAACCTACCGGCATAGTACGATTTTGGTAGCGCTGATGCAGGCAATATACCGTCAGCACCAGCGAGATAACCGGGAATACGGAGAACGGCACAATAGCGCTAAACAGCGCCGCGAATGTGCCGTTAATCGATAAGCCAGCGATGAGCGCCAGCAACAGCGTACCTTTATCTTGACCTGACTGTTTCATTACTCGTCCTTCACGTTATTCGGAATGATGTGCTATTTTCTCTTGCTCACGGCGATACCAGTAATACGCCCCTTTCGCAATCATGCGCAGTTGCAATACCAGCCGCTCTTCTAATTGCCGACGCTGTTCAGCGCCGATGTCCAACGCCTCTGCGCCCGCGCTAAAGACAATAGTCACCATCGCTTCGGCCTGGGCTTCAGTAAACGCGCGCGGCATATGGTTTTCGAGTTCCAGATAGTCGGCAAGTTCCGCAATAAAATGCTGAATCTCCCGCGCGACGGCGGCACGAAACGCCGCTGAAGTGCCGGAACGCTCGCGCAACAACAGACGGAAGGCGTTGGGGTTGTTGCCGATAAACTCCATAAATGTGGAGACCGACGTGCGAATGACGCTGCCGCCTTTCGCGATGCGCTGTCGCGCCTGACGCATCAACTGACGCAGCATCAGACCGCTTTCATCCACCATCGTCAGACCGAGTTCATCGACATCGCGAAAATGACGGTAAAACGACGTTGGCGCAATGCCCGCTTCACGCGCCACCTCACGCAAACTCAGGCTGGCAAAACTCCGCTCAGCGCTCAGTTGGCTGAATGCGGCTTCCACCAGCGAACGCCGGGTTTTTTCTTTTTGTTGCGCTCTAACACCCATCACAATGTCTGAATCCTTCCATATGCCTTATTCGGCACTATACCAGAGAATAAAAGTAACGGGTTCACACTGGATTGTGAATGATTGTTTACAGACAGTTTGTGCTCCGGCTTCGCAAAAAAGCACAACGATAATTGGGTTAAAGCTGGGCAAATGTTATCATCGTGTTTATTTTATGTATAAAAACAGGTGAGTAATACCATGCCACATTCCTGGGATTATGATGCAGTCGTCATAGGGTCAGGCCCCGGCGGTGAAGGCGCTGCAATGGGTCTGGTTAAGCAAGGAGCACGCGTCGCGGTGATTGAGCGTTATCATAACGTTGGCGGCGGATGTACCCACTGGGGCACCATCCCATCCAAAGCCCTTCGCCACGCCGTCAGCCGCATTATTGAATTTAATCAAAACCCGCTCTATAGCGACCACTCCCGTCTCCTTCGTTCTTCTTTCGCCGACATCCTTAATCATGCCGATAACGTGATTAATCAACAAACGCGTATGCGTCAGGGGTTTTATGAGCGTAACCACTGTGAAATATTGCAGGGCAACGCCCATTTTATTGACGAACATACCCTGGCGCTGGAATGCCATGACGGCACGGTTGAAACCCTGACGGCAGAAAAATTTGTTATTGCCTGTGGTTCGCGTCCTTACCATCCCAGTGATGTGGATTTCTCGCATCCGCGCATTTATGACAGCGACTCAATCCTGAGTCTCCACCATGAGCCGCGCCACGTTATTATTTACGGTGCCGGCGTTATCGGCTGCGAATATGCGTCCATCTTCCGCGGTATGGATGTGAAAGTGGATCTGATCAACACCCGCGATCGCCTGCTGGCCTTTCTCGATCAGGAGATGTCCGACTCTCTCTCTTACCATTTCTGGAATAGCGGCGTGGTTATTCGCCACAATGAAGAGTATGAGAAAATCGAAGGCTGCGATGATGGCGTCATCATGCACCTGAAATCCGGCAAAAAACTGAAGGCTGACTGCCTGCTCTATGCTAATGGCCGTACCGGTAACACCGATTCGCTGGCGCTGGAAAATATCGGTCTGGAAACAGACAGCCGTGGACAGCTCAAAGTCAACAGTATGTACCAGACCGCCCTGCCGCACGTCTATGCGGTGGGCGACGTGATTGGCTATCCCAGTCTGGCCTCCGCCGCCTACGATCAGGGGCGTATTGCAGCGCAGGCGCTGGTGAAAGGCGAAGCGACCGCGCATCTTATCGAAGATATCCCCACCGGGATTTATACCATTCCGGAAATCAGTTCTGTCGGCAAAACCGAGCAGCAGTTAACGGCAATGAAAATGCCTTACGAAGTGGGCCGCGCGCAGTTTAAGCATCTGGCGCGAGCACAAATCGTCGGCATGAACGTCGGCACGCTAAAAATTCTCTTCCACCGCGAAACCAAAGAAATTCTGGGGATTCACTGCTTTGGCGAACGCGCCGCCGAAATTATTCATATCGGCCAGGCGATCATGGAGCAGAAAGGTGGCGGTAACACTATCGAATACTTCGTTAACACCACCTTTAACTACCCAACCATGGCGGAAGCTTATCGGGTTGCGGCGTTGAACGGCTTAAACCGCCTGTTTTAACGCCTTGTCGAAATGGCCATCCATTGCGCCACGGATGGCCTCTGCCAGTTGCTCATAACGGCTACGCAGCGGCGATCCCGGGCGATAAACCAGCCCCACGGTACGACGCGGCTCCGGCTTAATACATGGCAGATAAACCACGCCGTCGCGCTTACGCTCCTGCGGTACGGCCAGCGCGGGAAGTAGTGTAATACCACTGCCCGCCGCTACCATGTTGCGCAGCGTTTCCAGACTGGTCGCCCGGAAATGGGTATCTTCATCCGCTCCCGCTTCAAAACAGAACCCCATCGCCTGATCGCGCAGACAGTGGCCATCTTCCAGCATCAGCAATTTCTCGCCCGCCAGATCGGACATCGGCACGCGATCGCGATTCGCCCACGGATGATCCTCATAAATAGCCAGCATCATGGGCTCATCAAACAGCGGCACTTCGATAAACGCCTCGCTCTCTTTCACCAGCGCCAGAATAGCGCAGTCAAGCTTGCCGCTATCGAGTTGCGCTAACAGCTGATGCGTTTGCGCCTCATGCAGATACATTTCCAGCTTCGGGAAAGTCTGGTGCAACATTGGAATGATAAGCGGCAGCAAATAGGGACCAATCGTTGGGATTAAACCAATATGCAGCGGGCCGGACATCGTCTCGCCTTGTTGGCTTGCCATCTCCTTGAGCACCTTGACCTCACGCAGTACGGTACGCGCCTGATCCACCAGCAGTAAGCCCGCCTGGGTAAACAGCACTTTACGGCTCGTACGCTCCAGCAGCATAACGCCCAGTTCATCTTCCAGCTTGCGTATTTGCCCGCTAAGGGTTGGCTGGCTGACGTGACAGGAGTCCGCCGCTCGCCGGAAATGGCGATGTTCGGCTAACGCCACCAGATATTCAAGATCACGAATATTCATTATTCATCCTCCGTCGCCACGATAGTTCATGGCGATAGGTAGCATAGCAACGAACGATTATCCCTATCAACCTTTCTGATTAATAATACATCACAGAACGGAGCGGTTTCTCGTTTAACCCTTGAAGACACCGCCCGTTCAGAGGGTATCTCTCGAACCCGAAATAACTAAAGCCAACGTGAACTTTTGCGGACCTCTGGTCCGCTTTTTTTTGCGTAAAAAAGCCCGGCGTCGCTGATGCTCGGCCGGGCAGTATTACCTGATAGCGTTACGCTTATAAGGCCTACAACGCGAGGCGCGCCCTGGCATCGTCGATGGCCTGCGCCACCTGCTGCGGAGAAACGCCGCCTTTTGCCGCCCGTTTATCCAGACACGACTGCAAAGACAATATCGGATACACATCGTCGCCAATCACGCGGCTGAATTTCTGTAAATCGGCCAGCGGCAACGCTTCCAGCGGCTTACCCTGGCGAATGGCTTCTACCACCGCTTCGCCGACAATATGGTGCGCTTCGCGGAACGGCACGCCTTTCGCGACCAGGTAATCCGCCAGCTCCGTGGCGTTGGCATACCCCTGTTGCGCCGCGTCCTGACAACGTGGGCGTTTCACCTGAATACCGTCCAGCACCAACGCCGCCATATGCAGGCAGTCAAGCCAGGTATCGAGCGCATCGAACAGCCCTTCTTTGTCTTCCTGCATATCTTTGTTATACGCCAGCGGCAGACCTTTTAAGGTCATCATCATGCCGGTTAGCGCCCCTTGTACGCGACCGCACTTACCGCGAATCAGCTCCAGCGCGTCCGGGTTTTTCTTCTGCGGCATTAACGATGAACCGGAAGTCACGCGGTCAGAAAGCTCTACAAAACCCGCTTCACCAGAATTAAAGAAAATCAGATCTTCCGCGAAGCGTGACAGATGCACCATGCCGATAGCCGCATCAGAAAGCAGTTCCAGTACGTGGTCACGATCGGACACGCTGTCCAGGCTGTTGCGGGTCGCAGACGCAAAGCCCAGCCAGCCTGCCAATTGTTCACGGTCAATTTCATAGGCCGTTCCCGCCAACGCGCCGCAGCCTAGCGGACTCACGTCCAGACGTTTAAGCGTGTCCTGCAGGCGGCTTTCATCGCGCGCCAGCATTTCGACATACGCGAGACACCAGTGGGCGAAAGTCACCGGCTGCGCGCGTTGCAGATGGGTATATCCCGGCATTACCGCGTCCTGGTTCGCCTGCGCGGTTTCCACCAGCGCGCTCTGTAGCTGGCGGTTAGCGGTAAGCAGTTCCCTCACCGTCTCTTTGCACCACAGTTTCAGGTCCGTCGCCACCTGATCGTTACGGCTGCGCCCGGTGTGCAGCTTTTTACCCAACTGACCCACTTTGTCGATGAGCTTACCTTCCACCCAGCTATGGATATCTTCCGCATCGCTTTGCAGGATTTGCTGCGGATTCGCGCGAACCTCTTCCAGCAGCACGTTCAGCGCGTCTTCCAACTGTCGTTGCTCATCGGCAGTCAGTACGCCTACCGTGACCAATGCTTTGGACCAGGCCACAGAACCGACAATATCCTGCTCCGCCAGACGGTAATCGAAGCGCAACGAATCATTGAATTGTTTAAACCGCTGGTCTGCCGCCTGTGTAAAACGCCCACCCCAAAGTGCCATAATAGACTTCCTTAAATTCTTCGAATTTCACTGCCGGATGGCGCTACGCTTATCCGGCCTATAATTTCTGTTCACGTAGGCCCGATAAGGCGCAGCCGCTATCGGGCGAACAAATACTTAAGCCAGAATACGCGTGCCAATCGGCGTGCCGTTAAACAGCGCCGGCAGTTGCTCCGCATGACGCCAGGAAGCGATATCCACCGGGCGACCCAGCGCCCGCGCAGCATCGAGAGCCGCATTCACTTTCACAATCATCCCGTCGGTAATAATGCCCTGGTCGATAAGCTGCTCGGCTTTGGACGCCGTCATTTCGGCGATACGCTGGCCTTTGCCGTCCAGAATACCGCTCACGTCGGAAAGCAGGATCAGATCGGCCCCCAGCGTCGCCGCCAGCGCGGTTGCCGCCTGATCGGCGTTGACGTTCATCAGTTGGCCGTCGTCTGTTACGCCAATGGAGCTGACCACCGGCAGGAAGCCGTTTTCCAGCAGCATGTTAATCAGCTTCGGCGACCCCGGCTGCGCCAGCCCGACGTGGCCTAACGCTTCATCGAGTTGAGTCACGTTTACGCTGTCGCCATCGCCCAGAAACAGACCAACAGAGGCGATATGGTGTTTCTTCGCCCAGGCCAGCAAAGTTTTGTTAGCGGTTCCCGCCAGCGCGCCGGTAATGATGCCAATCTGATCGGCAGGCGTCACGCGCAGTCCGTCTTTCTTTTTCACCGGCAAATTAAGCCCTTTCATCAGCTCATCCACCACGCAACCGCCGCCGTGAACAATCACCAACGGACGCTGTTGGGACTCACGATAGTTGACCAGCGCGGTAAAAAGACGTTCCAGAGCCTCTTCGCTATCCAGTAATACGCCACCCAGCTTGATAATTAATGGATTCATCATTTCACCCTTAAATAAGAGACTGCGTTTCAGCGAAGCCAAAACGAATATTAGCGCACTGCACCGCCTGAGCCGCTGCGCCTTTCAACAAGTTGTCTTCGGTTGCCACCACAATCAGATGTTCGCCCTGGACGGCAAAACCAATATCGCAGAACGGCAGCCCGACGACGTTCTTTAACGCCGGAACGCCTTTGTCATACAGGCGCACCAGCGGTTTGTCGCCATAGGCTTTTTGCAACACGTCGGCGACCTGCGCATGGGTTACTCCCGCTTTCAGGCGGCAGGTAATGGTTTCCAGAATCCCGCGCGGAAAATTCCCCAGATGCGGGGTGAAGATGACCTCCGCGCCCAGATGGGCGGCGATTTCCGGCTGATGACGATGCGTAAACACGCCATACGGTTGCAAACTCACTTCACAGAAACTGTTCGATATTGCCGCTTTGCGCCCCGCGCCGCTCACTCCGCTGGTGGCATTAATTACCGGCCACTGCGTCAGATCCAGAAGCCCGCCGTCAATCAGCGGTTTTAGCGACAACTGCGCTGCGGTTGGATAGCAACCAGGAACCGCAATCAGATTCGCCGTGTTCAGTTTATCGGCATTCCACTCCGCCAGACCGTACACCGCCTGCTCCAGCAGCTCAGGATACTGATGAGTAAATCCGTAGTACTTTTCATAGAAGGCGCGATCGTTTACCCGAAACGCGCCGGAAAGATCGAATACGACGCATCCGGCCTGTAAAAACTGCGGCGCCAGATCGTGGCTCACTTCATGCGCTGTCGCCAGGAACACCACATCAACATCTGCGCTAAAGTCACGTACATCCGACATCGGTTGCAATGGCAGGTCGACAATCCCTTTTAACTGCGGATGTAAATCAGAAATTAACTTTCCTGCATCATTGCTTTGCGCTGAGACGGTCAAAGCGGTTATGGTCATATGTGGGTGGCGATTTACGTAGCTTACAAGCTCTGCGCCCGCATAACCGCTAGCGCCTACAATCAGCGTATTCAACATCGGGTTCCTTTATGCTCAACGTTAATGTATTTTTATTCATAATCAATGCATGAATATTGATACTATCATGACCTGAGGTGTGTCAACAATGAAAAACGTTTTACCGCCATTTATCGAGATTTACCGCGCTCTGATTGCCACACCGTCGATAAGCGCAACCGAAGAATCCCTGGATCAAAGTAATGCGTCTTTAATCACTTTGCTTGCAGGCTGGTTCAGCGATCTTGGTTTCAACGTAGAGGTTCAACCGGTTCCAGGAACGCGAAACAAATTTAATATGCTCGCCAGCACCGGACATGGCGCGGGCGGTTTGCTGCTGACCGGCCATACCGACACGGTTCCCTTTGATGACGGACGCTGGACGCGCGACCCGTTCACGCTGACCGAGCACGACAATAAGCTCTATGGTCTGGGCACTGCGGATATGAAAGGCTTCTTCGCTTTTATTCTGGACGCGCTACGTGACGTTGACGTCACAAAGTTGAAAAAGCCGCTCTACATTCTGGCGACCGCCGATGAAGAGACCAGCATGGCGGGGGCGCGTTATTTTTCCGAAACCACGGCATTACGTCCGGACTGCGCGATCATTGGCGAACCGACGTCGTTGCAACCGATACGCGCGCACAAAGGGCATATCTCTAATGTCGTTCGCGTCCTGGGGCAGTCCGGTCATTCCAGCGACCCGGCGCGTGGGGTTAACGCCATTGAACTGATGCACGATGCGATTGGCCATATCATGCAACTGCGTGACTCGCTGAAAGCGCGGTATCACTACGAGGCGTTTACCGTTCCGTATCCAACGCTGAATCTGGGCCATATTCACGGCGGCGATGCCTCAAACCGTATCTGCGCCTGCTGCGAATTGCATATGGATATTCGTCCACTGCCGGGCATGACGTTAAACGACCTTAATGGACTGCTTAACGACGCGCTGGCCCCGGTAAGCGAACGCTGGCCGGGCCGCCTGACGGTGGCGGAATTACATCCGCCGATTCCAGGTTACGAGTGTCCACCGGACCACCAACTGGTTGAAGTAGTAGAAAAACTGTTGGGAACAAAAACCGACGTGGTGAACTACTGTACTGAAGCGCCGTTTATGCAGACATTATGCCCAACGCTGGTGCTTGGTCCGGGCTCAATTAATCAGGCGCATCAGCCGGATGAATATCTCGAAACGCGTTTTATTAAGCCAACCCGGGAATTGATTACCCAGGTAGTACACCATTTTTGCTGGCATTAATGCATATTGCCCGGTGACGTGATGTTTACCGGGCCTACCCCGTCTTGTAGGCCGGATAAGCGCAGCGCCATCCGGCGTCTCTACGCCACATGTTCATAAGCATTTCTTATTTGGCACGATGCGAATTAACTTTAATAAATTACCGCCATTTTTTCGTTTGCTGAACCGATTTCGCAGTAATTGACGCCACGGGTTTTACGTGGCTTTATAAAAGACGGCTAAAAAGCAAAGTCCGAAAAATTTCACGTCACAGCAAGGCGGCAAACGAGCCCATTTCGCAGAACTGGCATACGGGCGAGCGCAGCCACTGCCGCTGTGGCATGAAAGAGACAGGGCAATTACATTAAAGATGGGGTGTCTGGGGTCATATGAACGAACAATATTCCGCGTTGCGTAGTAATGTCAGTATGCTCGGCAAGGTGCTGGGAGAAACCATCAAGGATGCGCTGGGAGAACACATTCTTGATCGCGTAGAAACAATCCGTAAGCTATCCAAATCTTCACGCGCCGGCAATGAAGCTAATCGCCAGGAGCTGCTCACCACGCTACAAAATTTGTCTAATGACGAGCTGCTGCCAGTTGCGCGCGCGTTTAGTCAGTTCCTGAACCTGGCCAATACTGCCGAGCAATACCACAGCATTTCGCCAAAAGGCGAAGCCGCCAGCAACCCGGAAGTGATTGCCCGCACTCTGCGTAAACTAAAAAACCAACCGGACCTCAACGACGCAACCATCAAAAAAGCGGTAGAGTCGCTGTCTCTGGAGTTGGTGCTAACCGCCCACCCGACAGAAATTACCCGCCGTACGCTTATTCACAAGATGGGTGAAATCAACAACTGTCTGAAACAGCTTGATAATACCGATATCGCCGACTACGAACGCCACCAGGTGATGCGTCGCCTGCGCCAGTTGATTGCCCAATCCTGGCATACGGATGAGATCCGCAAGCAGCGTCCAAGCCCGGTGGATGAAGCCAAATGGGGCTTCGCCGTGGTTGAGAACAGCCTGTGGCAGGGCGTACCTAACTATCTGCGTGAACTGAACGAACAGCTGGAAGAAAATCTCGGCTACAAATTGCCGGTGGATTTTGTGCCGGTACGTTTTACCTCCTGGATGGGCGGCGACCGTGACGGCAACCCGAACGTGACGGCGGATATCACCCGCCACGTGCTCTTGTTAAGCCGCTGGAAAGCCACCGATCTGTTCCTGAAAGACATTCATGTTCTGGTATCAGAACTGTCGATGGTCGACGCCACGCCGGAGCTGCTGGCGTTAGTGGGCGAAGAAGGCGCGTCTGAGCCGTATCGCTACCTCATGAAAAAATTGCGCGCCCGTCTGATGGCGACCCAGTCCTGGCTGGAAGCGCGTCTGAAAGGCGAGAAGCTGCCCAAACCGGCTGGCCTGCTGACGCAAAACGAGCAGCTCTGGGAACCTCTGTACGCCTGCTACCAGTCGTTACAGGCCTGCGGCATGGGCATTATCGCCAACGGCGAGTTACTCGACACGCTCCGCCGCGTGAAGTGTTTCGGCGTACCGCTGGTGCGCATTGATATCCGTCAGGAGAGCACCCGCCATACCGAAGCGCTGGGCGAAATTACCCGCTACCTTGGTATTGGCGACTACGAAAGCTGGTCGGAAGCCGACAAGCAGGCCTTCCTGATCCGCGAGCTGAACTCCAAACGTCCGCTGCTGCCGCGTAACTGGGAGCCGAGCAACGATACCCGCGAAGTGCTTGAAACCTGCAAGGTTATTGCCGAAGCGCCAAAAGGGTCGATCGCCGCCTACGTAATTTCAATGGCGAAAACGCCGTCTGATGTGCTGGCTGTGCATCTGCTGCTGAAAGAGGCTGGTATCGGCTTTGCCATGCCGGTCGCGCCGCTGTTTGAAACCCTCGACGACCTGAACAACGCCGACGACGTGATGACCCAGTTGTTGAATATCGACTGGTATCGCGGGCTGATTCAGGGTAAGCAGATGGTCATGATCGGCTACTCCGACTCGGCGAAAGACGCCGGCGTTATGGCCGCGTCATGGGCGCAGTATCAGGCGCAGGACGCCCTGATCAAAACTTGTGAAAAAGCTGGCATCGAGCTCACCCTCTTCCACGGCCGCGGCGGCTCTATTGGCCGTGGCGGCGCGCCAGCCCACGCGGCGCTGCTTTCGCAACCGCCAGGCAGTCTGAAAGGCGGTCTGCGCGTGACCGAGCAGGGCGAGATGATCCGCTTCAAATACGGCCTGCCGGAAGTCACCGTCAGCAGCCTGTCGCTCTACACCAGCGCAATTCTGGAAGCAAACCTGCTGCCGCCGCCGGAACCGAAAGACAGCTGGCGTCATATTATGGATGAGCTTTCCGTCATCTCCTGTGAAACCTACCGCGGCTACGTGCGCGAAAATAAAGACTTTGTACCGTACTTCCGCTCCGCGACGCCGGAACAAGAGCTGGGCAAATTGCCGCTCGGCTCACGTCCGGCGAAACGTCGTCCAACTGGCGGCGTCGAATCGCTGCGCGCGATTCCGTGGATCTTCGCCTGGACGCAAAACCGCCTGATGCTGCCAGCCTGGCTGGGCGCGGGTACTGCGCTGCAAAAAGTGGTGGAAGACGGTAAACAAAGCGAACTGGAAGCCATGTGCCGCGACTGGCCGTTCTTCTCCACGCGTCTTGGGATGCTGGAAATGGTATTCTCGAAAGCCGACCTGTGGCTGGCCGACTATTACGATCAGCGTCTGGTGGCGAAAACGCTATGGCCGCTGGGCAAAGAGCTACGAGACCTGCTGGAAGAAGACATTAAAGTGGTGCTGGCGATTGCCAACGATTCGCACCTGATGGCCGACTTACCGTGGATTGCGGAGTCCATTCAGTTAAGAAACGTTTATACCGATCCATTAAACGTGTTGCAGGCCGAGTTGCTGTATCGTTCCCGTCTGACTGAAGAGCAGGGCAAATCGCCCGATCCTCGCGTCGAACAGGCGTTGATGGTCACGATTGCGGGCGTCGCCGCCGGTATGCGCAACACCGGCTAACGCCAAAAGAAAGCCGCCCTCACGCAGTTATGTGGGGGCGGCATGAAATACTGCTGTCATCCTCGTCATTTTTTCAATATATTCCTGTCTGCATTTTATGCATTTGTAAATCTTTCTTAGCAAAACGTGCGGCATAAAGCAGGTTTGCTTCAGATTCTTTTAAGGTTCAGGCGTTACGTTTGGCGCTACGATTAAAGACAGGCTCTCATTATGCAATCCACATTACTCCAGACTAAACCCGCGTTTAGCTGGAAAGCCCTGGGCTGGGCACTGCTCTACTTTTGGTTCTTTTCCACCCTCCTGCAGGCCATTATTTATCTCACCGGATACAGTGGGACAAACGGTCTGCGGGATTCGCTACTGTACAGCTCACTGTGGCTGATCCCGGTCTTTCTGTTTCCAGGCCGCATCCGGGTTATTGCTGCCGTTATTGGCGTCGTACTTTGGGCCGCCTCGCTGGCGGCGCTGAGCTATTACGTAATCTACGGGCAGGAGTTCTCGCAAAGCGTGCTGTTTGTGATGTTTGAAACCAACGCCAATGAAGCCAGCGAATATTTAAGCCAATATTTCAGTCTGAAAATTGTTCTTGTCGCCCTGGCTTATACGGTAGCGGCGATTCTGCTGTGGACACGTCTGCGCCCGGTTTATATTCCATCCCCCTGGCGCTATCTGGTGTCGTTTGCCCTGCTGTACGGGCTGATCCTCCATCCCATCGCGATGAATACCTTTATCAAGCATAAGTCGATGGAGAAAACGCTGGATAGCCTGGCGTCACGAATGGAACCTGCTGCGCCGTGGCAATTTATTACTGGCTACTATCAGTACCGTTTACAGCTCGCCTCGCTGAATAAACTGCTGAATGAAAACGATGCCCTGCCGCCGCTGGCTAACTTCCAGGACCACTCCGGCGATGCGCCGCGCACGCTGGTACTGGTGATTGGCGAATCGACCCAGCGTGGCCGTATGAGCCTGTACGGTTATCCGCGCGAAACCACGCCGGAACTGGACGCGCTGCATAAAACCGACCCCGGGCTGACCGTGTTTAATAACGTGGTAACTTCGCGACCATACACCATTGAGATTCTGCAACAGGCGCTAACGTTCGCGGACGAAAAGAACCCGGACTGGTATCTGACGAAGCCATCGCTGATGAATATGATGAAACAGGCCGGGTATAAAACCTTCTGGATCACTAACCAGCAGACGATGACGGCGCGTAATACCATGCTGACCGTGTTCTCTAAGCAGACTGATAAGCAGTTCTATATGAACCAGCAGCGCACTCAAAGCGCACGCGAATATGACAGCAACGTGCTGGCGCCGTTTAAAGCGGTGTTAGCAGACCCGGCGCCGAAAAAATTCATTATTGTGCATCTGCTGGGAACGCACATTAAATACAAGTTCCGCTATCCAGAAAACCAGGGCAAGTTTGATGGTAAAACCGACCATGTTCCGCCGGGATTAAGCAGCGACGAACTGGAATCGTATAACGATTACGACAACGCGAACCTGTATAACGACTATGTTGTCGCCAGCCTGATTAAGGACTATAAAGCGACCGATCCGAACGGTTTCCTGCTCTACTTCTCCGATCACGGTGAAGAAGTGTATGACACGCCGCCGCATAAGACGCAGGGACGAAACGAAGATTCGCCAACCCGTCATATGTATACGGTGCCGTTCCTGCTGTGGACCTCAGAGAAATGGCAGGCGGCGCATCCGCGCGACTTCTCACAGGATGTCGATCGTAAGTACAGCAGTTCCGAGCTTATCCATACCTGGTCTGACTTAGCGGGCCTGACCTATGATGGCTACGACCCGACGCGTTCCATCACCAACCCACAGTTCAAAGAGACCACGCGCTGGATTGGCAACCCGTATAAGAAAAACGCGCTGATTGATTATGATACGTTGCCGTATGGCGATCAGGTCGGTAATCAATAGCCTGTATGTTGCCCGATAACGCTAACGCTTATCGGGCCTGGCGTTCTTCTCTCCCGTAGTCCGGATAAGGCGCAAAGCGCCGCCATCCGGCAATAATCGCTTGAGGACATCGGTTTTCGACGTTACTGTTTCCTCTGTTTGCGATCGGCAGGGGATTATCATGTATCACGACGTCAGCCACCTTCTCTCCCGTCTCATCAACGGCCCGCTGCCGCTGCGCCAGATTTATTTTGCCAGCGCCAGCGGCCCAGCGCCGGAACTGGCGTACCAGGTGGATTTTCCGCGGCTGGAGATTGTGCTGGAGGGCGAGCTTACTGATATGAGCATTACCGCCCCGCTCATTCCTTGCGATGTTCTCTACGTTCCGGCTGGCGGCTGGAACATCCCGCAATGGCAAACGCCCGTCACCACCCTGAGCATTCTGTTTGGCAAACAGCAGTTAGGTTTCAGCGTGGTCCACTGGGACGGTCAGCAGCATCAAAACCTCACGAAACAGCACGTTGCGCGCCGTGGCCCGCGTATCGGCTCTTTCCTGTTACAAACGCTTAATGAGATGCAGATGCAGCCGCAAGAGCAGCAAACGGCCAGATTGATTGTCGCCAGCCTACTAAGCCATTGCCGCGATCTGCTCGGCAGCCAAATCCAGACCGCCTCCCGCAGCCGCGCGCTTTTTGAAGCCATTCGGGAGTATATTGATGAACGCTACGCCGCGCCGTTGACGCGCGAATCGGTAGCACAAGCGTTTTATATCTCGCCAAATTACCTCTCGCACCTGTTCCAGAAAACGGGGGCCATCGGCTTTAACGAATACCTGAACCATACGCGACTGGAACACGCCAAAACGTTGCTGAAGGGCTATGACCTGAAAGTGAAAGAGGTGGCGCACCGCTGCGGTTTTGTCGACAGTAACTATTTCTGCCGCCTGTTTCGCAAAAATACGGAACGCTCGCCGTCGGAGTATCGCCGCCAGTATCACAGCCAGCTAACGGAGAAATAATCCACACGCCAATAAAGAGAATACAGTAGATAAAACGCGCATTTACTGGATTATTGTAATATCAATACAAAAACCTCACTCCCCCACATGGCATACAACAGCACGTTATACGTTAATCATCACCAACTTGTGAAGTAAATCACACTTTACCAAGGGCATCACATTTGTCTAGTTTTTGGCAGATTTGTCACATAGCGCATCCGGGGCACGCTCCTTTATCCTGTCCATAACGAAAACTCACGAAGAGAAAGACTATGGAACTCTATCTGGATACCGCTAACGTGGCGGAAGTTGAACGTCTGGCGCGCATTTTCCCGATTGCCGGCGTCACCACCAATCCAAGCATTGTGGCAGCCAGCAAAGAATCTATCTGGGATGTGCTGCCCAGGCTGCAAAACGCCATCGGCGAAGAAGGCACTTTATTTGCGCAGACCATGAGCCGCGACGCGAAAGGGATGGTGGAAGAAGCCAAACGACTGAATAACGCCATCCCCGGCATTGTGGTGAAAATTCCGGTGACCGCCGAAGGTCTTGCAGCGATTAAATTGCTGAAAAAAGAAGGCATCGTGACGCTGGGCACCGCCGTCTACAGCGCGTCGCAGGGCCTGCTGGCGGCGCTGGCGGGCGCAAAATATGTCGCTCCCTACGTCAATCGCGTTGATGCGCAGGGCGGCGATGGCATTCGTATGGTTCAGGAGCTGCAAACGCTACTGGAACATCACGCTCCCGACAGCATGGTGCTGGCGGCCAGCTTTAAAACACCGCGGCAGGCGCTGGATTGCTTACTGGCAGGTTGCCAGGCGATTACCCTTCCTTTAGATGTAGCGCAACAAATGCTCAATACGCCTGCGGTAGAGTCAGCAATAGAGAAGTTTGAGCAAGACTGGAAAAACGCTTTTGGTAATCTGAACCTGTAGGAGAGAAATGTATGGATCGCATTATTCAGTCACCAGGTAAGTATATTCAGGGTGCAAACGTCATCGCGCGTCTTGGCGATTATTTAAAACCAATGGCGAACAACTGGCTGGTTGTGGGCGATAAATTCGTGCTGGGATTTGCCGAAGAGACGCTGCGCAAAAGCCTGACGGATGCCGGTTTGTCAGTAGAAATCGCCCCGTTTGGCGGCGAATGTTCGCAAAATGAGATCGACAGGCTGCGCGCCGTCGCCGAAAAAAGTCAGTGTGGCGCCGTACTGGGTATCGGCGGCGGTAAAACGCTGGATACCGCCAAAGCGCTGGCGCACTTTATGAACGTCCCGGTCGCTATCGCGCCGACCATCGCCTCTACCGACGCACCGTGCAGCGCGCTCTCGGTTATTTATACCGATGCCGGTGAGTTTGACCGTTATCTGCTGCTGCCGCATAACCCGAATATGGTTATTGTCGATACGCAGATAGTGGCGGGCGCGCCGGCGCGTCTGCTGGCAGCCGGTATCGGCGATGCGCTGGCGACCTGGTTTGAAGCGCGCGCCTGCTCACGCAGCGGCGCCACCACAATGGCGGGCGGCAAGTGTACACAGGCCGCGCTGGCGCTGGCGGAGCTATGCTATAACACGCTGATCGAAGAAGGCGAAAAAGCCATGTTGGCCGCCGAACAGCACGTCGTCACGCCAGCGCTGGAACGCGTCATCGAAGCCAACACCTACCTGAGCGGGGTCGGTTTTGAAAGCGGCGGTCTGGCCGCAGCGCACGCGATTCATAACGGTTTAACGGCGATTCCGGATGCGCACCACTATTATCACGGTGAGAAAGTCGCTTTCGGTACGCTGACGCAACTGGTGCTGGAAAACGCGCCGGTCGAAGAAATCGAAACCGTTGCGGCGCTGTGCCATTCCGTTGGCCTGCCGATTACGCTGGCGCAACTGGATATTAAACAGGATATCCCGGCCAAAATGCGCACCGTCGCGGAAGCCTCCTGCGCAGAAGGTGAAACTATTCATAACATGCCTGGCGGCGCAACGCCGGATGAAGTGTACGCCGCGCTGCTGGTCGCCGACCAGTACGGTCAACGCTTTTTGCAGGAATGGGAATAAGGTCTGAGCAATACTCCTGACGATAGTCAGGAGTATTTCAGCTTGCTGACACAACAGAATTCAGTTGCCGAATATCGACACAGGCGCCTTATCTGGCCTTGTTATCCAATCATCCAGGCCGGGTAAGCGAAGCGCTATCATCAGGTATTCCATAGCCTGGAATCAGTCCATTTTGTCCTGAAATAGACTTTTTTATCACGCACCATTCTCTCCGCGGAAAGTCAAATGACGTACTGACACACTTCACGGACGAAGAAGATGAAATTCGCACAGGCGCTTATCGGTATTCTTGCTGCTTTTTTTATTAGCCATATCTCTCATCATTCGCCACGCTCTGATACCAGACCAATAACCGTTCAGGCGCAAACTAATGCTGCAATCGCCCAAAGTGCCGGGACGCAAATAGGTAAGACGCTATTTTATGATGCTGCCTATGTTCGTCTGGATTATCCGAATGGCGATCTTCCGCTGGAGCGTGGCGTATGTGCAGATGTCGTCATCCGCGCGCTGCGCAGTCAGCAGGTTGATTTACAGAAACGGGTACATGAAGACATGCAGGCGCATTTCTCTGCCTACCCGAATAACTGGAAGCTGAAACGCCCGGACAGCAATATCGACCATCGCCGCGTTCCGAATCTGGAAACCTGGTTCCAGCGTCAAAACAAAGCGTTGCCGGTGACAGATAAATATAGCGATTATCAACCGGGAGATATTGTCTCCTGGCGACTGGATAACGGCCTTGCGCATATTGGCGTGGTATCCCTGAACGTCACGCCTGAAGGGGTGCCGCTGGTTGTGCATAACATAGGCGCGGGAGCACAGGAGGAAGATGTATTATTTAACTGGAAAGTCACGGGGCATTTTCGTTATTTTTCGCATTAAACGCGGAAAACGTCAGCGACTACCGAATAGCAGCCGCTGACGAATTAACCTATCAGATTATTGCAGATCGAAACGGTCCAGGTTCATCACTTTCACCCATGCCGCGACGAAGTCCTTCACAAACTTCTCGTGCGCATCGCTACACGCGTAAACTTCCGCCAGCGCGCGCAGTACGGAGTTGGAACCAAACACCAGATCGGCGCGGGTCGCCGTGTATTTCACCTCGCCAGTCAGACGATCCCGGCCTTCGAACAGCTCATTAGATTCGTCGGTCGGTTTCCACTCGTAACGCATATCCAGCAGATTAGCGAAGAAGTCTGTGCTGAGCACGCCCGGTCTGTCGGTAAAGACACCGTTCTGGCTGCCGTCAAAGTTGGTTCCCAGCACACGCATCCCGCCAACCAGTACCGTCATTTCCGGCGCGGTCAACGTTAACTGCTGCGCTTTATCAATCAACAGCGATTCGGTCGTCGACACATCCAGACGCGCACGATAGTTACGGAATCCATCGGCAATCGGTTCAAGCAGCGAGAACATCTCGATGTCGGTCTGATCCTGACGCGCATCCACCCGGCCCGGCGCAAAAGGTACGCTGATGCTGACACCCGCAGCAGCGGCCGCCTGCTCGATACCGACCACGCCCGCCAGCACAATAATATCGGCCAGCGAGGCTTTATTCGTCGTTTTCTGGATCTCTTCTAATACCGGCAGAACGCGAGCCGCAACGGCGTTGACATCCCAGTCGCGCTGAGGCGCTAATGCCAGACGCGCGCCGTTAGCGCCGCCACGCTTATCGCCGCCGCGGAAAGTAGACGCGGATGCCCAGGCAACCGAAACCATCTCGCTAATAGAAAGCCCGGATGCAGCGATCGCCGCTTTCAGGTTGATAATGTCTTCCTGCGTTGGCTGGTAGAGCGGTTGCGGCAACGGGTCCTGCCAGATCAGATCTTCTTTCGGCACTTCCGGTCCGATGTAACGCGCTTTTGGTCCCATATCTCTGTGCGTCAGTTTGAACCAGGCACGAGCAAAGGCTTCATTAAAGGCCTGCGGATCGTTAAGGAAACGACGGGAAATCTTCTCGAACTCCGGATCAAAACGCAGCGTCAGGTCGGTGACCAGCATGGTTGGCTTACGTTTTTTCGACGGATCGAACGGGTCCGGGATGATGTCCGGCGCGTCTACCGCTTCAAACTGGATAGCGCCAGCCGGACTACGGGTTTGTACCCACTCATATTTGAACAGGTTCTCGAAGAAATAGTTGCTCCACTGGGTCGGCGTCTGCGTCCAGACCACTTCCAGCCCGGAGGTGATAGCATCCGCGCCAACGCCGCTACCATAGCTGCTGGCCCAACCTAAGCCCTGCGCTTCAATCGGCGCGGCTTCCGGATCGGCCCCTACATGGGATGCCGCTGCCGCGCCGTGGGTTTTACCGAGGGTATGCCCGCCAGCGATCAACGCCACGGTTTCTTCGTCGTTCATCCCCATATTGCCAAAGGTAGCGCGAATAGCGGCGGCGGCAGAAAGTGGTTCGCCGCTGTGATCCGGCCCTTCCGGGTTAACGTAGATAAGGCCCATCTCGGTCGCGCCCAGCGGCGCTTTTGCCAGCGCTTCAGGGTGTCGGTGAGTCAACCAGGCTTTTTCATCGCCCCAGTTCACATCCAGATCCGGCTCCCAGACATCTTCACGCCCGGCGCCGAAACCGAAGGTACGGAAGCCGGAGTTTTCCAGCGCCACGTTACCCGCCAGAATAAACAGGTCAGCCCAGGAAATTTTCTGGCCATATTTCTGCTTAATCGGCCACAACAAACGACGCGCCTTATCGAGGCTGACGTTATCCGGCCAGGAGTTAAGCGGCGCAAAACGCTGTTGACCACGACCCGCGCCGCCACGACCATCAATAGAACGGTAGGTGCCAGCGCCATGCCAGGCCATACGAATAAACAAACCGACATAGCTGCCCCAGTCGGCGGGCCACCACGGTTGTGAATCGGTCAGCAGCGCCTTGAGATCCCCTTTCAGGGCGGAGTAGTCTAACTTGCTAAACTCTTTGCGGTAGTCAAAGTCTTCACCCAGCGGGTTAGAACGGTTGGAATGTTGATTCAAAAGATCCACGCGAAGCTGGTTCGGCCACCAGTCGCGGCTGGCAGTCCCTGCGCCTGCGCTTCGGTCATGCCCCCCCTGATGGAAAGGACATTTTCCAGTGGATAACGTGTTATGGGTATCGTCGGTCGTGCTCATATCTCAGCTCCCTTTTAAAGTGTTACCGTTACGATATACACCAGGAGCAAATAGATATAGTTGAATTAATCCACAGATTCGATAGCTAATACCTTTTATATTTTTAGTTACAGAGATGTAGATCAATATGAGGTGTAATAAAGCTCCCGGCAGGGAGCTGGAGGTTATAAACCCGGTCTTACGCCCAGTGTGTGGCAAATGGCATAACTCATTTCCGCACGATTCAACGTGTAGAAGTGGAAATCCTTTACTCCTTCGCGACTTAAAATTTTCACCATGTCCATCGCAATGTTAGCGCCCACCAGCTTGCGGGTTTCTGCGTCATCATCCAGCCCCTCAAACATCAGTGACATCCAGGACGGAATGCGGACATTGGTCATATCGGCAAATTTTTTCGCCTGTTTAAAGTTAGACACCGGTAAAATGCCGGGAATAATTTCTACGTCGATACCGGCAGAAACACAGCGGTCGCGAAAACGCAGGTAGCTTTCCACATCGAAGAAAAATTGGGTTATCGCGCGGTTAGCGCCAGCATCCACTTTACGCTTCAGATTAAGCAGATCGGCCTGCGCGCTTTTCGCTTCCGGATGTACCTCCGGATAGGCCGCTACTGAAATATCGAAATCGGCCACCTCTTTGAGCAAACCAACCAGATCGGCGGCGTACATCTCCGGCTTACCGCTGCCCGGCGACAAATCACCGCGCAAAGCGACAATGTGGCGGATACCGTTATTCCAGTAGTCGCGGGCGATGGTGCGCAGTTCATCGCGCGTGGCGTCAATACAGGTAAGGTGCGGCGCGGCCTCAAGCCCAGTACGCTCTTTAATGCCTTTAATAACGCTATGAGTGCGGTCGCGTTCCCCGGAGTTGGCGCCATACGTTACCGAAACAAACTTCGGTTTCAGACTGCTCAGGCGATCGATGGAGTTCCACAGGGTTTGCTCCATTTCACTGGTGCGCGGCGGGAAAAATTCAAACGAAACGTTAATCTGACCCTGTACTTCCGCCAGGCTCTGATTCAGGGCTTCCCGCTGGTTGGCGTGAAAAAAGCTCATACCTTACCTCATCAATCGCATGTTATTATTTGTTGTGTTGTAAACATCTATCCGTTTAGACGTCCAGATGTAAAAATGACGGAAAAGCAGAAGGACGTCAACTGAAAAATCACGCCAAAGAATGAGGAATATTCAGCAAAGATGAATTTTCTTCATGTCACGCCGCGGCACTGAACGCGCCGCGGCAGGGGAAATTACTTCTTCACATCCGCAACGCGCATCCCTTTGAGCTGCTCATCCGTGATGGTGTTGCCCGCCTTAAAGTAATCGACTATCGCATTCGACACATAGTAGCCGCCGGAGGTGTTCCGCGCCTGGCCTTCCGTGAATGCCGCAAAACCATCGCCGCCGTCGGCAAGGAAGCTGTTGGTGGCAATATGATAAACCGTAGCATCGTCAATCGGTTTGCCATTGAGCGTCAGCACGGTAACCCGCTGGCCGACAGGTTTGCTGCTGTCATACTTCATCTCCAGCCCTTTAGACACCTGCAATACGCCGTTGCTTAAGCCAGCGCCATGCTCCATCAGGCTGCGCAATTGTTTACCGGTTAAATCCATCGTGACCAGTTCATTAGGGAACGGGAAGGTACTGATTACCGCCCCCATCGTCACCGCGCCAGCCGGGATTTCGTTGCGGATACCGCCAGAGTTGGTAAGCGCTAACTGGGTGTCTTTCCCCGCCGTCAAAAGCAGCGCATCCGCCGCCAGGTTCCCCAGCGACGACGATTCGCCATACGCGCGCGTTAACTCGACCGGCGACTGGGCCACCGTCTGCTGCACGACTTTATCGAGCTTTTTGTTCCAGCCGTCGATCACCTGTTTCGTTTGCGGATCGGGCTTCCACTCATCAGCAAAAATGGTCTTCAGCTCGAAGTTCTTCACCGTAAAGTGGTGTGGTTTCTCTTTGTAATCCAGCACCAGTTTACCCACATCAATACCGCCGCTGTCCGTTGAGAGGATCAGCGTATTACCGACTTTAATCGGTTCCGGCGTACCGACATGCGCGTGGCCGGTAATCAAAATATCCAGCCCTTTTACCTGACTTGCGGTCTGAATATCTTTATCCAGCGCGCGTCGCACATCGGTATTCCCCATGCTGGACTGGCGGGCCGGGGTGCCCTCGTGAATCAGCGCGACGGTCAGATCGACTTTACCTTTAAGTTCATCAATGTAACGTTGCAGCCACTTAATTTCATCGCGTGCCTCAATGCCCACGCGCGTCGCGGCAGAAACCGTATCATTAAAAGCAAAGACACCGTGTAAGCCGATTACGCCAATCTTGACGCCATCTTTTTCAATAATGGTGTACGGCTTATCCCAGAAGGCTTTGCTGCTGTTTTGATAAAAGATATTGCCCTGCACAATCGGGAACTTCGCCTGGCTAAGTTGCAACAATGTGTTGTCCCAGCCGTGATCGAACTCATGATTACCGATAGTGGCAGCGTCATACTGCATGGTATTCAAAATATCGATAATCGCTTTACCCTTCGTCAGGCTGCTGATATACGGTCCGGTAAAGTAATCTCCGGCATCAAAAAACCACGTCGCCTTATTTTTGGCTTTTTCCTGCTTCACCAGCGTGGTGATATTGGCCCAACCGCCAATATCGCGTTTACCGTCAGCAATCCACGGCACTTTATAAGGCTCCACATGGGCGTGTAGATCGTTGGTGTAAATAATGGTGACATCTTTGGCGCAGGCCCAGAACGGCAGCGTGAACAAAATACCGGCAGCAAGCAGTTTTACTTTCATAAATAAGTCCCTTTCAGTCATATAAAGATTCGCTACGTTACGTTCTGAAAGGTTTTTTTATGTGAGAGTCCTCACACCCGCGTACCGTTTTATGAAGGCAGAATCAACGACCTGCCAAAATCGTTGGTAAAATGTATGCCGCCTCTGTTCACCATTAATGCCTGCAAAAGCGCTGGTTGTCGCAATCTTGGGCTGCCTGACTCGCCGGATTATGTGTGGCCGGACTATCGCCTGGGTTATCCGGCATTGCATTGTCGAGCCTGCGGCAGTTATCCGCCGCTCTTCAACGAGGTGGAATTTCGCCGCTGGGCGTCTGCTTATATCGCGCAATATGCCAAAGAGCATGGTCACTTTTGTCCCGACTGCTATCAAAAAACATGGATTCGCTATGGACGTAATCCCGGCGGAACGCAGCGACTTCAGTGCCAGTACTGTAAGAAAGTCTGGACGCCAAAAAAGCACGCGCTGAATGTCGCCGAAACGCCGGAACAGATTTGCAGTATTCCGCTGCTCGTACCGTTTCAGGGAGCGAATGCCTTCCAACAATTGTACTTTTTATTCAGTTTTGACGCTGTTCGCGGCAATGTTCTTCACCTTTCCAGCAATTTCACGTTACTTTCTGCCGGAAAGAGTTTGCATTACCACTGGAAAGGAATTGCGCCGCCCGAGGGTGAGGATGGCGATATTATTCACCGTATCGCCATTAAAGAACGGCAATTTTTACAGCGCAGCCAGTTCGATGAGATTCAGTATGGCTCGGCGGCGCTTAAACGGAACGCGCAAGGGACAATACTTCGCCCGGTCATTACGGCGCATGGTCATTTTCGGGTGCTGAAAAACCGCTTTCCTGATGTCACGACACACATCATTGCCCATGAGTGTTTTTTGCGCGGCGCGGTCATTACCGCATGGGCGGAGCGGTTTCGCCAGCGTCTCTCCTCGCTGTGGTTCGTTGAGGAAGAGATAAACGATGACGATTGCCGCGCAGAGTGGCAACTGTTAGGCAAAACATGGCAGGGATGGTGGCAAAATCAGTGGCAACTCTGGGGGCAAGGTCACAACCGCAAAATGGTCTGTTCGTTAACCGGTTCCCACTTAGAACAAGGTGTCGCCGTTAATCTGGCGGCCAGTCGCCGCTTTGTTACCTGGCTATGGCAACAACCTGAATTCCAGCAAAGCGCCCACTATTCCGCCAAACGCGTCACGCAAATTCTGTATTTGCTGACGGAAAAATATAACTCACAATGGAATCACATTTAACCCAATGATGTAATGCCACGCATAAAAAATCACAGATTATCATTCAGAAGGCGCTACAGATTTAATCACCTCACATCCTGCTTTTATACGCTGAAAAAGAATAGAACCATTTGATAAAATGGCCCTTCGTTTTAAGTTAAAATCGGCTATAAACGTTATTCACATAATCAATATTTATTATCAATTTAAATAGTTCTATACATTCTTATTTTCTATGGAAAACAAGGGATAAATATGGAAATTACTTTACCGTCAATGTCAGATAAAAAATGGACCTGTGCCGATCTCCTGAGTAGCTATCGATTCTGGGGGATCACTTTTTTCTTTTTGGTGCTCTCTTTTATCGGTTCGCTGGGATCGTCGTATGGTGTTTATTTTTGGAGTAAATCTCTGTCTATTCCAGCCGATCGTATTGGCGCCATTCTCGTTGGCGGCCAACTGGGATACCTCCTGGGTATGGTTGCCAGCTGGTTTGTCTGCCGTATAAAAAATTGTTACCCCTTCTACTTTGTTGCGCTCCTGTTAATCATTGGCGTGGTCTGTTCCTTCTGCATAAATGGCCCGTCTGACGTAGTCAGGCTTATCATAGCGCAGTTTTTAATTAATCTGGGTGTGGGGATCATAACGCTGTTAGTCCCCATGCTGCTTTTCAGCGCTATCGGCAGTGCTCAGACATTTGTTATTTTATTTAGCCTCTGCTTACTGTTCAAATTTATCATCGCTGGCTATCTGTCTATATTTATATACTCAATTCCTTATATAGGAATAATCGTAATTACTTTAGCGGTTATCGCGCTTTTGCTACTATTACCGCTCAAAAAAGAACTTTTCTATATTGCACCGCCCAAAAGGTTCTCATCAACCCAGCGACCTGAGTGCGCAGAACCCCTTGTCGTCGCATTATTGGCCTTTTTCATTCCATTTTATATTATTTATTGGTTCTTCAGAATTCACCGGGAAATGCAATTTGTGGCGCCTTCGCCCCGACTCATGACCGCATGTGGCGCGGGATGGCTGTCAGCCATTATGCCGTTTGGCACAGCCATATTGTGTCTGACGCTTAGCGACGAAATCCGCGCTCTGCTGGCGAATAAAAACGAAGATGGCGGAATACGAACCGGCTGGACACTATTCTGGGCGTTACTGCTGCCACCCGTCGGCGCGGCGATTATCCAGGCAAAAATGAACCGTTTTATTACTGCTAATACCGCGGATACTGCTGACAGAGGATAAACATGGAAGGTTTTGAGTTATTTCCAAAAATTAAAGGCGCGATCAAATGGATGGCCGAGCACAGTGACTCGGTAATTCATTTTGGCTGGAATGTTGTTGCCGCCATCATTCTACTTTTCATCGGTAAGTTAATAGCTCGCTTACTATCGAGGGGGCTGGAAAAATTACTTCTCAGGCGGCAAGTGGATGCCACTATTGTCCACTTTTTCTCCGCGCTGGTTCGCTACATCACGATAGCTTTCACGGCAGTAGCCGCTCTTGGCCGTGTCGGTATAGAAACCTCCTCAATTATTGCCGTTATCGGCGCGGCGGGTTTAGCCATTGGCCTGGCGCTGCAAGGGTCACTTTCCAACTTTGCCGCAGGCGTACTGCTTGTCTCCCTGCGTCCTTTCCGCGCCGGGGAAATTGTACAAATTGGCCTGGTTATCGGCACAGTAGAAAAGGTCCATATTTTCTCCACCACTCTGCTCACTGCGGATAGCAAAGAAGTTGTCATCCCGAATGGTAAAATTATTGCTGATAATATTATCAACTATTCACGACACCCCTATCGACGTATTGATCTGATTATTGGCGTGGATTACCAAAGCCGTATTGCTGACGTAAAAAACGTGATACATCGTATTATTGAGCAAGATCATCGCATTGATAAAACCCGCGATATTACGGTCCGCCTGGGCGAACTTGCGCCCTCTAGCCTGAATTTCTATGTTCGCGTATGGGTGCCCAACGCTCAGTACTGGAGTACTTACTACGATCTTCTGGAAAATATCAAGGAAGCGATGGATGAAAACGGCATCAATATTCCTTACCCCCGGATGGATGTCCGGGTTGAGAATGTAAAAAGCATCACGCCATAATGTTTCGTCAGCAATCGGATGGCGCTTCGTATATCAGTATCTACAGAATGACTGCATAACGTATTGAAACGTATTGATGAGGGAGCGAAGCGCAACCCGGCGCTTCGCTCACGAAATTGCCTTTATTACAGCAACTGCGCCAGGCGGTTGATATCCGACTGAATCGCCCCGGCGGTCACATCGCGACCCGCGCCCGGCCCACGGATCACCAGCGGGTTATCGCGATACCAGCGGCTTTCAATAGCAAAGACATTATCGCACGGCAGCAGCGCCGCCAGCGGATGTTCCGGACGCACCGCTTCAACGCCGACGCGCGCTTTGCCATTGGCGTCGAAACGCGCCACGTAACGCAACACCAGCCCCAGTTCGCGGGCTGCCTCCAGACGCTGCACCATCTGTTCATTCAGCGCGTCGCCGTTTTCGAAAAAGTGATCGATAGACCCTTCTTCACAATGCGCCGGCACCAACGATTCTACACGCACCTGATCCGGCTCGATGTCGTATCCCGCCTCGCGCGCCAGAATCACCAGCTTACGCATGACATCTTTTCCGGAAAGATCGACGCGCGGATCGGGTTCCGTCAGCCCCTGCTGCCAGGCCTGATCCACCAGATCGGTAAACGGCACCGTGCCGTCAAATTGCAGGAACAGCCAGGATAGCGTCCCGGAGAAGATCCCGCTGATCGAGAGAATCGTATCGCCGCTGTCAATCAGATCCCGCACCGTGTGGTTGATCGGCAACCCCGCGCCCACGGTGGCGTTATACAGCCAGTAACGCCCGGTTTTTTCAAACGCGTCATGAATCTGGCGATACTTATCGCTGGCGCTTGCGCCCGCCAGTTTATTGGCGCTAATCACATGAAAACCGTGGCTGGCGAAATCAAGGTACTGATCGGCCAGTTGCTCGCTTGCTGTCACATCCAGCACCACTAAATCATCATACGGATGCGCCCGCATCCACAGGAATAGCGATTCTTCATCCTGTTCAACGGCTTCATCATCAAAGAATGCCAGCGCGCGGCTGGCGTCCAGCCCTTCATAATTCAGCAGGCTACGGCGGCTATCCACCACGCCCGCCAGCACAAATTCAAAACCAGTACGCGCGGAAAGCGTGCTTTGTTCACGGGCAAACAGTTCCAGCCAACGGGAACCGATGTTCCCCTTACCGAACAGCATCAGGCCAATGCGTTTTTCGGCACGGAAAACCGACTGGTGCAGCCCCTGAATCAGGCTCTCAGTCGGGCCGGTACGCAGCACCGCCACCAGACTGATGCCCTCCTCCGACTGCCAGGTAAATTCCACTGGCTGACCTTTAAGCTGCTGCCAGAAGCGATGGCAGTGTAGTGGATTGCGAGTGACGCCCGCACCGACCATCGCCACCAGCGCCAGCCCCTGTCGCAGGCGCAATTCGCCCGGCAACCCGACATCGTCGAGGAGTTTCAGTACGCTATCCGCTACCTCGGCGGTATAGCAGAACTGCAATAGCTGGCGATCGCGATGCACGCCCACCGCCAGCGGACGCGCCTGCGCCCGTTTTAAAATGTGGTCGAGCTCTTTATGCGCCAGCCTGAAATCCTGGCTGGCAGGCACCTGAAACTCAATCAGACAGATATCATCGTGACTGGTCACGATACGCGCGCCCGTCCCGGAAGCCAGCACTCGTTCAATTCGGGTTGACCCTTGATCCGGCGTGTAGCTACAGCGCAACTGCAAATCGATATCGCTGCCGGACACTGGCTGTAGCGTGCGGGCGTGCAGAACAGGCGCCGCCAGACGCGCCAGCTCGCTGGCTTCGTCCAGACGCAGCAACGGCAGCAGGCAGGCATCTTTCACTTTGCGCGGGTCGGCACTATAAACGCCCGCGACATCGCTCCAGATGGTCACGCGGGAAACGCCCGCCAGCGCGCCGATTTGCGTGGCGGAATAGTCGGAACCGTTCCGGCCTAACAGGACCGTTTCGCCGTCGTGATTGCGGCTGATAAACCCGGTCACGACCAGACGTTTGCCAGGATGCTGCGCCAGTAGCTGTTGCAATAAAGGATAAGATAGCCCTTCATCAACCTGCGGCTGTGCGGCGCGTTCGGCGCGTAAAAATGCGCGCGCGTCCAGCCAGGCGGCATCCAGCCCCTGCTGATTCAGGACGGCGGACATCAATCTCGCCGACCAAATTTCGCCGTGTCCGACAATCTCGGCATAGACGGCATCCGTTACGCCGCCGTCGAGCAAGGCGGCAAGACGTTCCAGATCGCTGATAAAAGCGCTGGTTAAGTCATCTGCCGCGTCGGCGGGAAGCAGCCCGCTAATCAGATCGCACTGGTAGCGGCGTAACGTCTGTAATACCTGATGCGCAGAAAGGCGATCGGTCTGGCTTAACTTGAGCCAGCTAATCAACTGGTTGGTGGTACTGCCTGCGGCGGACACTACCATCATATCGTCAGGCTGCGAATACTCCGCCATAATGCCTGCGACACGCAGGTAACACTTCACATCCGCCAGACTACTGCCGCCAAATTTATGCAGTTGACGACCTTTCGCCCCTGCCTGCGCAATCACACTCATGTTTACCCCTTGTTTGCAGCCCGGAAGCCATTTTCCAGGTCGGCAATTAAATCTTCGCCATCTTCAATACCGGTGGAGATACGCAGTAGCGTTTCGGAGATCCCGGCGGCGGCACGCGCCTGCGGCGACATACCGGCATGCGTCATGGTGGCGGCGTGAGAGATCAAACTTTCCACTCCCCCTAAAGATTCCGCCAGCGTAAACAGCGACAGCCCGCCCAGAAAACGACGCAGCGTCTCCTCATCCCCATCCAGTTCAAAACTCAACATTGCGCCAAAGCCTTTTTGCTGGCGCGCGGCAATTTCATGCCCCTGATTTTCCGGCAGCGACGGGTGATACAGTTTTTTCACCAACGGCTGGGTTTGCAGATATTTCACAATCGCCTGCGCGTTGCGCTGCGCCAGCTCCATACGCGGCACCAGAGTTCGCAAACCGCGCAGCAGCAGATAGCTATCAAACGCCCCGCCGGTCACGCCAATATTATTCGCCCACCACGCCAGTTCAGTGACCACTTCCGGATCTTTCGCAATCACCACGCCGGCCACGACATCCGAATGACCGTTGAGATATTTCGTGCATGAATGCAACACCAGATCGGCACCCAACGCCAGCGGATTTTGCAGCGCCGGGCTTAAAAACGTGTTATCAACGACGCTCACTGCGCCCGCCTCGCGCGCCAGCCGACAGATTTTCGCAATATCCACCACGCGTAACAATGGATTACTTGGACTTTCTACCAGTACCAGCTTCGGTTTTTCTTCCAGCGCCGCCTGTAAGGCGCGTTCATCGCCCTGATCGACAAACCGCACACGATAACAGCCGCGTGTCGCCAGACTGTCAAACAGACGATAACTGCCGCCATAGCAATCATGCGGCGCGACCAGCAGATCGCCCGGCTTGAGGAAAACGGTGGTGACCAGATGAATCGCCGACATGCCGGTATTCGTCAATACCGCGCCCGCGCCGCCTTCCAGTTCCGCTAATGCGCGCTGAACCACATCACGCGTGGGATTACCGCGGCGGGAATAATCATGCGCGCGCGGCTCATTGAAACCGGTAAAGTTATAGGTACTGGAGAGATGGATTGGCGGCACAACGCAGCCGTATTGCTCGTCGTCGTTTAATCCGCTACGCACTGCGATAGTGGCCTGTTTACGCGTCATATGAAGATATTCCTGGCTGAGTCGGTGAAAGTCAGGCCACAGATTAACCACTACCACGATAGACGTCAATACATCTGGACATCTAAACTTCTTTGCGTATAGATTGAGCAAACCGCAAATAGCCGTTAAAATTATATGCATTAGCGCACATCTGCGACCGCTAACTTCGTGTCAGGGCCGCGCCACTACGGTAAACTACGCGCGATTATGGTCCGGGCTCAGGTTCAGACCTCAATATTAATGACGAAGAGGATTAAGTATCTCATGGCTGAATGGAGCGGCGAATATATCAGCCCATACGCTGAGCACGGTAAGAAGAGTGAGCAAGTCAAAAAAATTACGGTTTCCATTCCTCTGAAGGTGTTAAAAATCCTCACCGATGAACGTACGCGTCGTCAGGTGAACAACCTGCGCCACGCCACCAACAGCGAGCTGTTGTGTGAAGCATTTCTGCACGCCTTTACCGGGCAACCCTTGCCGGATGATGCCGATCTGCGAAAAGAGCGCAGCGATGAAATCCCGGAAGCGGCAAAAGAGATCATGCGTGAGATGGGGATTGACCCGGAAACGTGGGAATACTGATAGCAAAGCATGCGGTCAGAACGCCTCTGGCCGCGCTTTTTTAACGATTCCCCCTGTACACGGCTATCTCCGACATTTTTCTAACCGTTCATCTTCCCGAATAGCCCTCGGTGGATGAATTTGTCAGACATGATAAGTTTCTCTTCGTTATTTTCCTGCAAAAAATTCCCGGCATGCCATAACCGATATAATTTTATTATATTTAAAATTCCAATCTTTATTTAAAGTTTCACGTAGCAAAGCGTACATGAATAATAATACACCGCCATATATTTACTGAACAAATAGTATAACGATGAGTATTGTTAAAAAGACCATGGACACCTCATATTTGTGACCAACATCATTATTCCCCTCCGCGGATTGTTTTACTTTTTTAAATGTTTTTTCATCTCCGATAAATAAGAAGGTTAATATACATTCATTTTATCGATAATATCGAATGGGGAAATAAATATGTTATTTACAAGGAAAGTCTTACCTGTATTATGCTGCCTGTGTTTGAGCGGCAGCGTTTTGGCCTCAGGCGTTTTAGACCCAAACAGGCCAATGGTCGCATCAGCAGATGTCATTCCAGTACATGAAGGGCCATTAGGTATGGTCGATGTCGCTCCCTACGGCGGCGTTTTCCCATTAACAGCAATCATTAATAAAGCCAATCATAATGTACAGGACGTGAAGGTTACCGTTTTAGGGAAAGGGGAAAAAGGTATCCCGATCAGTTATGATGTCGGCCCGCAGGCTATAAATACCCATGACGGCATACCTGTATTTGGCTTGTATCCAGATTATGTCAATAAGGTTAAAGTTGACTGGACTGAAGAAGGTAAAAAACAAACTTATACGTGGTCCATTTACGCCGCACCGGTATCATTACCCTCTACTACCGGGCAAACTGCCGTTCTTCCTACAGTAGAACCGGTTAAAGTCGATAGCTCGCTTAAAAATCGCTTATATCTTTTTAACCATATAACAGGGATGCCAAGAGCCGGCCACATTATGCATGTCGCAGGCGGCGCGGCGAACTGGGATTATACCGGTATCAACTGGATTAGCGATACGAATGGCGATGTTCGCGGCTATATGAATATTGATAAATTCCGTAACCAGGATGATATAACGCGCTTTGGTTCCATGATGAGCTTCCATCAGGTTAACGATGGCAATCTTATTTTTGGCCAGGGTCAACGTTACTTTAAATATGATTTCTTAGGCCGCGTTATTTCCGATAAACGACTGCCAAAAGGATTTATTGATTTTTCGCACGCCATTACCGAAACGCCGAAAGGCACCTACCTGCTGCGTGTCGCAAAAGAAAATTATCCATTAAATGGTAAATACACCATCAATACGGTGCGTGATCATATTCTTGAAGTTGACCAGAACGGCGATACCGTCGATTACTGGGATCTGCCAAAAATCCTCGATCCCTATCGTGACGACGTTATTCTGGCGATGGATCAGGGAGCGGTATGTTTGAGCGTCGATGCCGAACATTCCGGTCAGGTCATGACCAAAGAGCAGCTTGCAAAACAACCCTTCGGCGATATCGCGGGTTCCGGCCCGGGCCGCAACTGGGCGCATGTTAACTCCGTCAGCTACGATCCTCGCGACGACAGCATTATCATTAGCTCGCGCCACCAGTCTGCCATCATCAAAATTGGTCGCGATAAAAAAGTGAAATGGATACTTTCCGATCCATCCGGCTGGAAAGGCGAACTGGCGAAAAAAGTGCTGAAACCCGTAGACAGCAACGGTAAACCGCTAACCTGCGAAGCGCACCACTGCGACGGTGGATTTGACTGGACATGGACACAACATACCGGTTGGTTAGTGCCATCCAAAAGCACCGGAGGTAAAACCGTCGTGACCGCCTTTGATAACGGCGATGCGCGCGGTATGGAACAACCGGCCATGCCGTCAATGAAATATTCCCGCGGCGTGGAATATCAGATTGACGAAAAAAATATGACGGTTTCCCAAATGTGGGAATATGGTAAAGAGCGCGGTTTTGACTGGTACAGCGCTATTACTTCCGTCACGGAATATCGCCCGGAAACCAAAACGATGTTCATGTACTCGGCTACAGCGGGAATGAGCGGTACAAAACCGATCGTTTCCGTTCTGGATGAAGTCAAAGACGGTACTCAGGATGTGATGCTGGAGCTAAAAGTACACAGTAACCGTGCCGGTATGCTGGGTTATCGGGCGCTGATTATCGATCCAGAGCAGATGTTTAAAAAATAAAGCGAGATAGTAAAAGTAAAACAGGCGGAAGCTAACTTCCGCCTGAATGGTTAAAACGTATTGTAGTTATGACATTCGCCTTATTGCCCTCGAAGAGGAATGCAAAAATATCAATGAATTACCAATCCGGCACCGACCCGATAAACGCAGCGTCATTAGACAAACGCCACAACATACCGCGCCTTTGCTGGTGATATGTCATGAAAAATCTCTTTATCGCCTGGTTAAGTTTATTGCTATATGGCTGCACAACCTTTCCACAAGCCGTAAAACCTACGACAGGCGGACAGCCCTCCCCGACGGAAATCTATATCGTCAGTCATGGCTGGCACACGGGAATTATTGCGCCGGCCCATGATGTTAATACCGTTCTGCCACAGCTTAAAAAACGGTTCGCTCAGGAGACGCAGTGGTATGAAATCGGCTGGGGCGATAAGGGCTTTTATCAGTCACAAGAAATAACCACCGCGCTTACGCTCCAGGCCATGTTCTGGTCATCCGGCGCGGTTATGCACATCGTCGCCTTTTCCGGTCAACCAGAACGCTATTTCGCCGGTAGCGAGATAAAATCACTGCTCCTGCACACAAACCAGCGTAACAGTCTGATGCGTTATCTGGGCCGCAGCTTTGCGCGTGACGCAGAGGGTAATCTGATTCCGTTAAAACAAGGAATTTACGGCGATAGCCAGTTTTACGCCGCGAATGGCCGCTACGGCATACTCAATACCTGCAATAAATGGACAGCGAAGGGGCTGGAAAGCGCGGGACTGACTATAAATCCTTCGTTAAAACTCACGGCAGGAAGCGTAATGAAAGCGATTACGGATCACAGAATGTGTCTGAACAAATACTGTTATCCCTAGAAAACAAAAAAAGCGCCCTGCGGCGCTTTTTTTCTGGCGGTAACTTATTTGCTGCCAGGGATGCTGAAGCGCTTGTTGAAGCGCTCAACACGACCACCGGTATCAACAACACGCTGCTTACCAGTGAAGAACGGGTGGCATTTGCCGCACACGTCCAGGTTCAGGTCGTGACCCACGGTAGAGTGGGTTTTGATAACATTACCGCAAGAACAGGTTGCAGTAATTTCTACGTAATTCGGGTGAATACCTTTTTTCATGGGGAACCTCAGTGTAAGGCCGCGTCGCTCTTCCAGCCCTAACGCCAGACACCACGCGAAGTTAATAGTAAAGGGTTTGATGCTCACAACACGCACCAAAGGCGGCGAATCATACAGAATTTGACCACCGTATGCAAACTGATCCGCGCTCCCTTATCGTAATGTGTATACTACCCGACGAAATTTCAAGTCAGGAAGATGCTATGTCCGTCGCGCACGTTGCCTTGCCCGTTCCGCTTCCCCGAACCTTTGATTACCTGCTGCCGGAAGGCGGGGTCGCCAAAGCCGGGTGCCGCGTGCGCGTGCCGTTCGGCAAGCAGCAAGAGCGCGTGGGCATTGTCGTCTCGGTTAGCGACCACAGCGAATTGCCGCTCGATGAATTAAAATCGGTCATTGAAATCGTGGATAACGAGCCAATCTTTTCTCCCTCCATCTGGCGCTTACTCCTCTGGGCGGCGGATTACTACCACCATCCCCTCGGCGACGTTCTGTTTCACGCTCTGCCGGTTTTACTGCGTCAGGGAAAACCAGCCAGCAACGCGCCCCTATGGTATTGGTTCGCCACCGAAGAGGGGCAAGCCGTCGACATCAACAGCCTGAAACGCTCCGCCAAACAACAACAGGCGCTGGCGGCGCTGCGGCAAGGAAAGATCTGGCGCTATCAGGTAGCCGAGCTTGATTTTACTGACGCCACGCTGCAAACGCTGCGGCGTAAGGGGCTTTGTGAGCTTGCCAGTGAAACGCCCGCGTTTACCGACTGGCGGGAGCGTTATGCCGTCGCAGGAGAGCGCCTGCGGCTGAATACCGAACAGGCGACAGCAGTCGGCGCGATTCACAGCGCGTCGGACGGTTTCTCCGCCTGGTTGCTGGCAGGCGTAACCGGTTCCGGCAAGACCGAAGTGTATCTGAGCGTGCTGGAAAACGTCCTCGCCCAGGGCAAACAGGCGCTGGTGATGGTACCGGAAATCGGCCTGACGCCGCAAACGATCGCCCGTTTTCGCGAACGTTTTAACGCGCCGGTGGAAGTGCTGCATTCCGGGCTAAACGATAGCGAGCGTCTTTCGGCATGGCTGAAAGCGAAAAACGGCGAAGCGGCGATTGTCATCGGCACGCGCTCCTCGCTGTTTACGCCGTTTAAAAATCTTGGCGTAATTGTCATCGACGAAGAGCACGACAGCTCTTATAAACAGCAGGAAGGGTGGCGCTACCATGCCCGCGATTTGGCTGTGTATCGCGCCCATAGCGAGCAGATCCCGATTATTCTCGGCTCCGCCACCCCAGCCCTGGAAACGCTATGCAACGTGCGGCAGAAAAAATACCGGATGCTGCGTCTGACGCGGCGCGCAGGCAACGCCCACCCAGCCCTGCAGCATGTGCTGGATTTAAAAGGCCAGCGTCTTCAGGCGGGACTGGCGCCCGCCCTTATCGCCCGTATGCGCCAACATCTCCAGGCCGACAATCAGGTAATTTTATTTCTTAACCGCCGGGGATTCGCGCCCGCGCTGCTTTGCCACGACTGCGGCTGGATTGCGGAGTGCCCGCGTTGCGATCACTACTACACGCTGCACCAGGCGCAGCATCATTTACGCTGTCATCACTGCGACAGCCAACGTCCGGTACCGCGTCAGTGCCCCTCCTGCGGCTCCACACATATGCTACCGGTTGGGTTAGGGACGGAACAGTTGGAGCAGGTGCTGGCGCCCTTCTTCCCCGGCGTGCCGATCTCACGAATCGACCGTGATACCACCAGTCGTAAAGGCGCGCTGGAGCAGCATCTGGCGGAAGTTCACCGCGGCGGAGCGCGCATTCTGATAGGCACACAAATGCTGGCGAAAGGCCATCACTTTCCTGACGTCACGCTGGTGGCGTTGCTGGATGTCGATGGCGCGCTTTTTTCCGCAGATTTTCGTTCGGCGGAACGCTTCGCCCAGCTCTACACTCAGGTTTCCGGCCGCGCCGGGCGCGCGGGCAAACAGGGCGAAGTGGTGCTCCAAACGCACCATCCTGAGCATCCCCTGCTGCAAACGTTACTGTATAAAGGCTATGATGCGTTTGCGGAACAGGCGCTGGCGGAACGGCAAACGCTCCAGCTTCCGCCGTGGACCAGCCACGTCATTATTCGCGCAGAGGATCACAACAATCAGCAGGCGCCCGTCTTTCTCCAGCAGTTGCGTAATCTGATTCAGGCCAGCCCGCTATCAGACGATAAGCTGTGGATCTTAGGTCCGGTTCCGGCCCTCGCGCCAAAACGCGGCGGCCGCTATCGCTGGCAAATTTTACTTCAGCATCCTTCACGGATTCGCCTGCAACACATCATCAGCGGCACGCTGGCGTTGATCAATACGCTCCCTGAAGCGCGGAAAGTTAAATGGGTTCTTGACGTCGATCCGATTGAAGGATAGTCCTCACGATGCGAGGCGGATCGTAAAATTAAAGATCCATCACACTTTTTATGAAAATTCTGTAACCGCTTCCACGCACTATCTGATAAAAATGTTTTCGATGAGTGTTACCAGGGATAGATCTGCGCCAGCAGTTCCCAGGCGAGGAGAAAGAGTGAAATCGAACAAGCAGGTTACTGCCGCTACGATGAAGGATGTTGCGTTGAAGGCGAAAGTCTCTACGGCAACCGTATCCCGCGCGTTAATGAACCCCGATAAAGTCTCCCAGTCGACCCGTAGCCGGGTTGAACAGGCCGCGCTTGAAGTGGGTTATTTCCCGCAGTCGATGGGGCGAAATGTAAAACGCAATGAATCCCGTACGATTCTGGTGATTGTCCCGGATATTTGCGATCCCTTCTTCAGTGAAATTATCCGCGGTATCGAAGTGACCGCGGCAGAACAGGGGTATCTGGTGCTGATTGGCGATTGCGCCCATCAAAACCAGAAAGAAAAAACCTTTCTTAATCTCATCATCACCAAACAGATCGACGGCATGGTACTTCTCAGTTCCCGACTGCCCTTTGACGCCAGCGTTGAGGAGCAGCGCAATTTGCCTCCGATGGTGATGTCGAATGAGTTCGCGCCGGAGCTTGAACTACCGACGGTACATATTGATAACCTGACCGCCGCGTTCAACGCCATGAATTACCTGTTGGATTTGGGCCACAAGCGGATTGGTTGTATTGCGGGGCCGGAAGATATGCCGCTCTGTCACTATCGCTTACAAGGTTACGTACAGGCATTAAGACGCAGTGGCATTGTGGTCGATCCGCATTACATCGCCCGTGGCGACTTTACCTTTGAAGCCGGGGCAAACGCATTAAAGCAGTTGCTTGAGCAACCGTTGCCGCCTACCGCCGTCTTTTGTCATAGCGACGTAATGGCGCTGGGCGCCCTCTCCTGGGCCAAGCGCCAGGGTCTGAAAGTGCCTGACGATCTGTCGATTATCGGCTTTGACAATATCGCGCTGGCCGAGTTTTGCGACCCTCCGTTGACAACCGTGGCGCAGCCGCGTTTTGACATTGGTCGCGAGGCGATGCTGTTGTTGCTCGATCAGATGCAGGGGCAAAATGTGAGCAGCGGCTCGCGTTTAATGGATTGCGAGCTGATTATTCGCGGTTCTACGCGCGCTTTACCCTAAAGTAAATAGCTTTAAGACTCACCTGTCTGGTCAAAGGCCCGCCGCTTCAGTAACATGACGGGCTGACGAACGAATAAATACAGCGAAACGATAGTGGCACAACGAGATTATGTACGTCGCGGCCAACCGGCTCCTTCGCGGCGCAAAAAGAGCACCTCACGGAACTCACGGAAGAAGCAAAGCAACATGCCTGCCGTCTCGCCGGCAATGGTCGCGATTGCGGCAGCCGTCCTTGTGACCTTTATCGGCGGTCTGTACTTCATTACTCACCATAAGAAAGAAGAGTCCGAAACGCTACAAAACCAGAAAGTCACCGGCAATGGGCTTCCGCCAAAACCGGAAGAGCGCTGGCGTTACATCAAAGAGCTGGAAAGTCGCCAGCCGGGCGTGCGTACGCCAACGGAACCGTCCGCCGGCGGCGAAGTCATGAACCCGAATCAGCTCACCAGCGAGCAGCGTCAACTCCTGGAGCAGATGCAGGCGGATATGCGTCAGCAGCCAACGCAACTTAACGAAGTGCCGTGGAACGAGCAGACGCCAGAACAACGCCAGCAAACGCTACAGCGCCAGCGTCAGGCGCAGCAGCAGCAGTGGGCTCAAACGCAGCCTGTTCAGCAACCACGCACGCAGCCACGGGTAAACGAACAGTCGCAAACGCGCACGGTACAGTCCGCCCCGGCGCAACCCGCGCGCCAAAGTCAGCCGCCGAAGCAGACGGCCTCGCAGCAACCTTATCAGGATTTGCTGCAAACGCCGGCGCATACCAGCGCGGCAGCGCCAAAAGCCGCGCCCATTACGCGCGCGCCTGAAGCGCCGAAGGCGACAGCAGAGAAAAAAGATGAACGTCGCTGGATGGTGCAATGTGGTTCATTCAAAGGCGCCGAGCAGGCAGAAAGCGTCCGCGCTCAGCTGGCGTTTGAAGGCTTTGACTCCAAAATTACCACCAATAACGGCTGGAATCGCGTGGTTATCGGGCCGGTGAAAGGTAAAGAAAATGCCGACAGCACCATTAACCGTCTGAAGATGGCGGGCCATACAAACTGCATTCGACTCGCCACCGGGGGTTGAAACCCTCAAAATCTCCCCCATCTATACTTGCATTATGCCCCGTACGCCGTACGGGGCCGCAATTCAGCATTAGTAACCAAGGGGTCTGCTCGTGACAACAATAGTAAGCGTACGCCGTAACGGCCACGTGGTAATCGCCGGTGATGGTCAGGCCACACTGGGTAACACAGTAATGAAAGGCAACGTGAAGAAAGTCCGCCGCCTCTACAACGACAAGGTCATTGCGGGCTTTGCGGGCGGTACTGCGGATGCATTCACGCTGTTCGAGCTGTTTGAACGTAAACTGGAAATGCATCAGGGGCACCTGGTCAAAGCCGCCGTTGAACTGGCGAAAGACTGGCGTACCGACCGTATGCTACGCAAACTGGAAGCGTTGCTGGCCGTCGCGGATGAAACCGCCTCGCTCATCATCACGGGTAACGGCGATGTCGTGCAACCTGAAAACGATTTAATTGCTATCGGCTCCGGCGGTCCTTATGCCCAGGCTGCCGCTCGCGCTCTGTTGGAAAATACCGAGCTCGGCGCGCGCGAAATTGCTGAAAAGGCGTTGGATATTGCAGGCGATATCTGCATTTACACCAACCATTTCCACACCATTGAAGAATTGACCGCCAAAGCGTAAGGACCTCTCATGTCTGAAATGACCCCACGCGAAATTGTCAGCGAACTGAACAAACACATTATCGGCCAGGATAACGCAAAGCGTTCCGTGGCGATTGCATTGCGTAACCGCTGGCGTCGTATGCAGCTTGATGAAGAGCTGCGCCACGAAGTGACGCCGAAAAATATTCTGATGATTGGCCCGACCGGCGTCGGTAAAACCGAAATCGCCCGTCGTCTGGCAAAACTCGCCAACGCGCCGTTCATTAAAGTCGAAGCCACCAAATTCACCGAAGTGGGCTATGTCGGGAAAGAAGTGGACTCTATCATCCGCGATCTGACCGATGCCGCGGTGAAAATGGTTCGCGTACAGGCTATCGAGAAAAACCGCTATCGTGCGGAAGAGTTGGCGGAAGAACGTATTCTCGACGTACTGATCCCACCCGCAAAAAATAACTGGGGCCAGGCCGAACAGCAGCAGGAGCCTTCTGCCGCCCGTCAAACGTTCCGCAAAAAACTGCGCGAAGGCCAGCTCGACGATAAAGAGATCGAGATTAACCTCGCCGCCGCGCCGATGGGCGTAGAGATTATGGCGCCTCCGGGCATGGAAGAGATGACCAGCCAGTTGCAGTCTATGTTCCAGAACCTGGGCGGTCAGAAACAGAAACCGCGTAAGCTGAAAATTAAAGACGCGATGAAACTGTTGGTTGAAGAAGAAGCTGCTAAGCTGGTCAACCCGGAAGAGCTGAAACAGGACGCTATCGACGCGGTTGAACAGCACGGCATCGTGTTTATCGATGAAATTGACAAAATTTGTAAGCGTGGCGAAACCTCCGGCCCGGATGTTTCACGCGAAGGCGTACAGCGCGACTTACTGCCGCTGGTAGAAGGCTGCACGGTTTCGACCAAACACGGGATGGTCAAAACGGATCATATTCTGTTTATCGCCTCTGGCGCGTTCCAGGTGGCGAAGCCGTCTGATCTGATCCCGGAACTGCAGGGCCGTCTGCCGATTCGCGTTGAACTTCAGGCGCTGACCACCAGCGATTTCGAACGCATTTTGACCGAGCCAAACGCCTCCGTCACCGTGCAGTATAAAGCGCTGATGGCAACTGAAGGCGTCAATATCGAGTTCACCGATTCCGGTATTAAACGTATTGCCGAAGCCGCCTGGCAGGTTAACGAAACCACCGAAAACATCGGCGCGCGCCGTCTGCATACCGTACTGGAGCGTCTGATGGAAGAAATTTCCTATAACGCCAGCGATCTGCACGGCCAAAACATCACAATTGATGCGGAATATGTGAGCAAACATCTGGATGCGCTGGTCGCAGATGAAGATCTAAGCCGTTTTATCTTATAATCGCGTCCAATGCATTTTCATCACTGTTGATGGGGCTGAAAAGCCCCATTTTTATTGGCGCTAAATATGACTGAACAACAACAAATTAGCCGCACCCAGGCCTGGCTGGAAAGCTTACGACCCAAAACCTTACCCCTCGCCTTCGCAGCGATTATCGTCGGTACGGCCCTGGCATGGTGGCAAGGCTATTTCGATCCTCTGGTCGCACTGCTGGCCCTTATCACCGCCGGGCTGTTGCAAATTTTATCCAACCTCGCCAACGATTACGGCGACGCTGTCAAAGGCAGTGATAAACCAGATCGCATCGGGCCGCTGCGGGGGATGCAAAAAGGCGTCATCACCCGGCAGGAGATGAAGCGGGCGTTAATCATTACCGTCGTGCTGATCTGTATCTCCGGACTGGCGCTGGTGGCGGTCGCGTGCCATACGTTAACCGATTTTGTCGGCTTCCTGATTTTGGGCGGGCTGTCGATTATCGCCGCCATCACCTACACCGTGGGTAATCGGCCCTACGGCTATATCGGGCTGGGTGATATCTCTGTCCTGGTATTCTTTGGCTGGCTAAGTGTCATGGGGAGCTGGTATCTCCAGGCGCATACGCTGATTCCGGCGCTGATTCTCCCGGCCACCGCCTGCGGTTTACTGGCGACGGCGGTGCTGAATATTAATAACCTGCGCGATATTAATAGCGACAGAGAGAACGGCAAAAACACCCTTGTAGTACGACTGGGCGATGTCAACGCGCGTCGTTATCACGCCTGCCTGTTGCTAGGCGCGCTGCTCTGTCTGGCGCTGTTTAATCTGCTCTCGCTACACAGTCCGTGGGGATGGTTGTTTATTCTGGCCGCGCCATTGCTCATTAAACAAGCGCGCTACGTAATGCGCGAAAGGGAGCCTGCGGCAATGCGCCCGATGCTTGAACGTACCGTTAAAGGCGCGTTGTTAACCAACCTGTTATTTGTGATTGGGATACTCTTAAGTCAGTGGGCCGTTTAACTGACAAATATCAATTAACAATTGATGATTTTGCCAACAGTATACTTAGCGCGATATACTAAAAATTCTCGCAGCAACTGAACGTTAAGCCTATGAAATACGATACTTCCGAGCTTTGTGACATCTATCAGGAAGATGTCAACGTCGTGGAACCGCTGTTCTCTAATTTTGGAGGGCGGTCGTCGTTTGGCGGACAAATCATCACGGTAAAATGTTTCGAGGACAACGGGTTGCTGTACGATCTGCTCGAACAAAATGGCCGTGGTCGGGTTCTGCTGGTCGATGGCGGCGGTTCTGTCCGCCGTGCATTAGTCGATGCGGAGCTGGCGCGTCTGGCCACGCAAAATGAATGGGAAGGGCTGGTTATCTATGGCGCGGTGCGTCAGGTGGACGATCTGGAAGAGCTGGATATCGGCATTCAGGCGATCGCCGCCATTCCGGTTGGCGCCGCAGGTGAAGGCATTGGGGAAAGCGATGTGCGCGTCAATTTCGGCGGCGTGACGTTCTTCTCCGGCGATCATCTCTATGCCGACAACACCGGGATTATCCTTTCCGAAGACCCGCTTGATATCGAGTGATCAAAAAAGGCGCCGTAAGGCGCCTTTTTTATGCGTTGTCGCTGATTGCCGGATGGCAGCTTACGCCTTATCCGGCCCACCGGTATCCGCATTCTAAATCCTCTATAGATTTCGCGTCAGGGCAAGGCGGCAAGTAAGTGAATCCCCAGGAGCATAGGCCACTATGTGACTGGGGTGAACGCACGCAGCCAACGCCGCCATAACGTGAAATATGACGAGGATTAGACTTCTTCCATACGACCAAGCAGCGCCTGTAAACGTTCCTGCCAGCCGCTCTGCTGTTCCTTCAGAGAATTATTTTCACGCTCGAGTTCTTCACGCTGATGCTGTGCAGACTGCACTTCCTGCGTCAGGCTGTTGTTCTTTTCTTTCAGCTCTTCAATTTCCATCTGTAACAGGGTGATGGTGTCAATCGCCTGCTGTACTTTTGCTTCCAGTTTCTCAAACACTTCTAAAGACATGATCTTACCTCTCCTGAATTGCAAGGCGACGCTTCACGTAAACGCGCACAATATATAGTGTCGATTGTATGAAGCCCCGCTCTCGCTGTCCAGCGACATACCGCGTAGATCGCGGTTTGCAGCAATTTTCATCCATCTCCTGGTAACATTCATTCAATAACTTAAAAGTGTTAACATATTGGTTAATGAAATGATTCAATTCACTCTCTTCTGCTGTCTCAAAATGCGCCTCATGGCGCGATAACGCTCATTTTATTGACGCAGTACACACATTTTAATTTCGATATTTCTCGTTTTTGCTCGTTAACGATAAATTAACAGTGTGCCTACAGGGCATCGTGGATGTCCATGACCTCCTCGCATACCAATAATCATTACATACTCTTCAGGATCCGATTATGAGTCAAACATCAACCTTAAAAGGCCAGTGCATTGCTGAATTCCTCGGTACCGGGTTGTTGATTTTTTTCGGTGTGGGTTGTGTCGCTGCGCTTAAAGTTGCCGGAGCTACTTTTGGACAGTGGGAAATCAGCGTCATCTGGGGTCTGGGGGTAGCGATGGCTATCTACCTGACGGCAGGTGTTTCTGGCGCACACCTGAACCCGGCAGTGACCATCGCACTCTGGCTATTTGCCTGTTTCGACAAACGTAAAGTTGTTCCTTTTATTATTTCTCAAGTTGCCGGCGCCTTTTGCGCAGCGGCGTTAGTTTACGGGCTTTATTACAATCTTTTTGTGGACTTCGAACAAACCCACCATATCGTCCGTGGCAGCGTTGAAAGTCTCGATCTCGCAGGCATTTTCTCAACTTACCCGAATCCTCATATCAATTTTGTGCAGGCCTTCGCGGTTGAAATGGTGATTACCGCTATTCTGATGGGGCTGATTCTGGCGCTGACCGACGACGGAAACGGCGTACCTCGCGGTCCGCTTGCGCCACTGCTCATTGGTTTACTGATCGCCGTTATCGGTGCCTCTATGGGGCCGTTGACCGGGTTTGCGATGAATCCGGCGCGTGACTTTGGCCCCAAAATGTTCGCCGGGCTTGCCGGCTGGGGTGAAATTGCGTTTACCGGCGGTAGAGACATTCCTTACTTCCTGGTGCCGCTGTTTGGCCCCATCGTCGGCGCCATTCTGGGCGCGTTTGCTTATCGCAAATTTATTGGCCGTCATTTGCCGTGCGATACCTGCGTCGTGGAAGAGAAGGACTCCACCGCGACCACACAACAAAATGCTTCGCTGTAATCTGATTACGGGACAAAATTATGACTGAAAAAAAATATATCGTTGCGCTCGACCAGGGTACCACCAGCTCCCGCGCGGTCGTTATGGATCATGACGCGAATATCGTCAGCGTATCACAGCGTGAATTTGAGCAAATTTATCCTAAGCCAGGCTGGGTAGAACACGACCCGATGGAAATTTGGGCGTCCCAAAGCTCAACGCTGGTAGAAGTGCTGGCTAAGGCCGATATCAGTTCCGATCAGATTGCCGCTATCGGTATCACCAACCAACGTGAAACCGCGATCGTCTGGGAACGTGAAACCGGCAAACCGATATACAACGCTATTGTCTGGCAGTGCCGTCGTACCGCCGATATTTGCGAACAGCTTAAACGCGACGGCCTGGAAGATTACATCCGCGACAATACCGGTCTGGTCGTCGACCCGTACTTCTCTGGCACTAAAGTGAAATGGATCCTTGACCATGTGGAAGGTTCGCGCGAACGCGCGAAGCGTGGCGAGCTGCTGTTCGGTACGGTGGATACCTGGCTTATCTGGAAGATGACGCAGGGCCGCGTCCACGTTACGGATTACACCAACGCCTCACGAACCATGCTGTTCAACATCCATGATTTGGACTGGGACGATAAAATGCTGGACGTGCTGGATATCCCACGCGCGATGCTGCCCCAGGTACGTAAATCCTCCGAAGTCTACGGCCAGACCAATATTGGCGGTAAAGGCGGTACACGTATTCCTATCGCCGGGATTGCCGGGGATCAGCAGGCTGCGCTATTCGGCCAACTGTGCGTAAAGGAAGGAATGGCAAAGAATACCTACGGCACCGGCTGCTTTATGCTGATGAACACCGGCGAGAAAGCGGTAAAATCGGAAAACGGCCTGCTGACCACCATCGCCTGCGGCCCAAGCGGCGAAGTCAACTATGCGCTGGAAGGCGCGGTGTTTATGGCGGGAGCGTCCATTCAATGGCTGCGTGATGAAATGAAGCTCATCAGCGACGCGTTCGACTCCGAATATTTCGCCACGAAAGTGAAAGATACCAACGGCGTCTACGTGGTTCCGGCCTTCACCGGTCTGGGCGCGCCGTACTGGGACCCGTATGCCCGCGGCGCCATTTTTGGCCTGACCCGCGGCGTGAACTCTAATCACATTATCCGCGCGACGCTCGAATCCATCGCTTACCAGACCCGCGATGTACTGGAAGCGATGCAGGCCGACTCCGGTATCCGCCTGCACGCTCTGCGTGTGGACGGCGGCGCAGTGGCCAACAACTTCCTGATGCAGTTCCAGTCAGATATTCTCGGCACGCGGGTGGAACGCCCGGAAGTGCGCGAAGTGACCGCGCTGGGCGCCGCCTATCTGGCTGGTCTGGCCGTCGGTTACTGGCAGAACCTGGACGAGCTGCAGGAAAAAGCCGTCATCGAGCGAGAATTCCGCCCCGGCATTGAAACCACCGAGCGTAACTACCGTTATAGCGGCTGGAAGAAAGCGGTTAAACGCGCAATGGCGTGGGAAGATCACGACAAGTAAGGTCGCCATCCGGCAAAATCTTTGTGCGGGGGCAACTCCGCACACACATCAATTATTCCCTCCTTCCCCTGTGCTACACTGCGCGCCACTCCTTTTTGCTACGAGTTTGTTATGAGACGAGAACTTGCCATCGAATTTTCCCGTGTGACCGAAGCGGCGGCGCTGGCTGGCTACAAATGGCTGGGACGCGGCGATAAAAATACCGCGGACGGCGCGGCAGTCAACGCCATGCGTATCATGCTCAACCAGGTCAACATTGACGGCACCATCGTGATTGGCGAAGGCGAAATCGACGAGGCCCCGATGCTCTATATCGGCGAGAAAGTCGGTACCGGCCACGGCGATGCGGTAGATATCGCCGTCGATCCGATTGAGGGCACGCGCATGACGGCGATGGGTCAGGCGAACGCGCTGGCGGTGCTGGCGGTCGGCGATAAAGGCTGTTTCCTGAATGCGCCCGATATGTATATGGAAAAACTGATTGTCGGTCCGGGCGCCAAAGGGGCGATCGATCTCAATCTGCCGCTGGCGGATAACCTGCGCAACATCGCGGATGCGCTGGGTAAACCGCTTGGCGATCTGACCGTGACCATTCTGGCAAAACCGCGTCATGACGAGGTCATCGCAGAGATGGCCAAACTGGGCGTACGCGTGTTTGCCATTCCTGACGGCGACGTCGCGGCCTCAATTCTGACCTGTATGCCGGATAGCGAAGTCGACGTGCTGTACGGGATTGGCGGCGCACCAGAAGGCGTAGTATCCGCAGCGGTGATCCGCGCGCTGGACGGCGATATGCAGGGGCGTCTGCTGGCGCGCCATGACGTGAAAGGCGACAGCGAAGAAAACCGCCGCATTGGCGAACAGGAACTGGCGCGCTGCAAAGCAATGGGCATTGAAGCGGGCAAGGCGTTATGCCTGGGCGACATGGCGCGTAGCGATAACGTTATTTTCTCCGCGACCGGCATCACGAAAGGCGATCTGCTGGAAGGAATTAGCCGGAAAGGCCATATTGCCACGACGGAAACACTGCTGATCCGCGGCAAATCACGCACCATCCGCCGCATTCAGTCGATCCACTATCTTGATCGTAAAGATCCGGATGTACAGGCGCATATCCTCTAGCGTATTTGTTAGTTAGAGCCTTCCAGCCTCGCGGGGCTGGAAATCTTTCTCCTGACGAACGAAGATAAGGTTAGCGATTCAGAACAGGAGAAAACCATGGCCGATTGGGTAACAGGTAAAGTCACTAAGGTGCAAAACTGGACTGACGCACTGTTCAGCCTGACCGTTCACGCCCCCATTAATCCTTTTACTGCAGGCCAATTTACCAAACTCGGACTGGAGATCGATGGCGAGCGCGTTCAGCGCGCGTATTCCTATGTGAATGCGCCTGACAATCCGAATTTAGAGTTTTATCTGGTGACGGTTCCGCAAGGAAAGCTCAGCCCGCGGCTGGCGGCGCTAAAACCTGGCGATGAGGTGCAAGTGGTCAGCGACGCGTCGGGTTTCTTTGTACTGGATGAAGTGCCTGACTGCGAGACGCTATGGATGCTGGCGACCGGAACCGCTATTGGCCCGTATTTGTCTATTCTGCAATATGGCCAGGATGTCGCGCGCTTTAAAAATCTGGTCTTGGTCCACGCCGCACGCTTCGCCGCCGATTTAAGCTATCTGCCGCTAATGCTGGAACTGCAACAGCGTTATGAAGGCAAGCTGCGCATCCAAACGGTGGTCAGCCGGGAGAGCGTGCCAGGCTCGCTTACCGGACGCGTGCCAGCGCTCATTGAAAACGGCGAGCTGGAAAAAGCCGTTGGATTACCGATGGATAAAGAGACCAGCCACGTCATGCTGTGCGGGAACCCGCAGATGGTGCGCGATACGCAGCAACTGCTGAAAGAGACCCGACAGATGACTAAACATCTGCGCCGCCGACCGGGGCATATGACGGCTGAACATTACTGGTGATGTTTTACCGAATGGCGGCTGGGGCTTATCCGGCCTCCTGCAAATCATCACCAATCTGTGGGCCCGGTAAGCGTCAGCGCCACCGGGCAAATTACGGTTTACCGCCCGTTTACGGTTCTGCTTTAAACTTCACGTCCTGTGTCGCTTTCCCAAACTTATTTTCCCCCTGAACACCGACAAACGCGCCCAGATCGATAAGCATCATCACCAGGATCAGCGTCGGAATAAATCGCCCGACGACCCACTGCCACATCCCCGGCAGCATCACCCAGTTTCCGGCCAGCAGCATCCACGCCAGAATCATTAGCAACGCCCACGCGCCGGAACGTCCCCGGTCATGCAGACGTTTGACCATGACGGCGGCGGTCGGCCACAGCAGGCACACCAGGCAAAATGCCGCCGTTTGGATATCAAGCAGGTTTTTCCCCGCCAGCGAAAATAGCGCCAGCATCCCGGCAAACCAGAGGCCGATCCAAATCCAGAAATCACGGCGTCCGATACGCCCTTTAAATGAGAATAACCATTGCTGTATGGTCATGTAAGTTCCTTATATTTTGCCTTCCGCTACAGTTTACCCTTTTGACAAGCCCGACAGTTATCGTTTTAATCGTGAGCAGTCCTAACGAAAGGTAAGATTGATGAAGCCAGGATGTACTCTGTTTTTACTGTTGTTTTCTGCTCTCACCGCCAGCATAACGGCGCACGCGCAGCTCTCTTCATCGACCACGACAGCGCCCTATCTGCTGGCGGGCTCGCCAACCTTTGATCTTTCTATTAGCCAGTTTCGTGAGAACTTTAACCGCCAGAATCCCGATCTGCCGCTCAATGAATTTCGCGCCATTGAGAATAGCCGCGATAAGGCGAATCTGACCCGCGCCGCCAGTAAGATTAACGAAAATCTGTATGCCTCCACGGCGTTGGAGCGCGGTACGCTCAAAGTGAAAAGTATGCAGATTACCTGGCTGCCCATTCAGGGGCCGGAACAGAAAGCGGCGAAAGCGAAAGCGCTGGAATATATGGCCGCCATTATTCGCACTGTCGCCCCGTTGCTGACAAAAGAGCAAAGCCAGAAAAAACTGCAAAAGATGCTTATCGCCGGTAAAGGTAAACACTATTACGCCGAGACCGAAGGCGCGGTACGTTATGTTGTCGCAGATAACGGAGAAAAGGGGCTGACCTTCGCGGTTGAACCGATTAAGCTGGCGTTATCTGAAAATCTGGAAGGGGCGAATTGATGACAAAAAGCAAAGCCTTTCCGGGGATGAATCTCTATACTGTTTCACAGACCATGCTGCTCTGACGAGCGGCCATCTTCCTTAATTCGCTGACTAAGCGTGGAGAAATGAAATGCGACATCCTTTAGTGATGGGTAACTGGAAACTGAACGGCAGCCGCCACATGGTAAACGAACTGGTGGCTAACCTGCGTAAAGAACTGACGGGCGTAGCAGGCTGCGACGTGGCAATCGCTCCGCCGGAAATGTATATCGATCTGGCGAAACGCGCTGCTGCCGGTAGCCACATTATGCTGGGCGCGCAGAACGTTGATCTGAACCTGTCTGGCGCATTCACCGGTGAAACTTCGGCTGAAATGCTGAAGGATATCGGCGCGCAGTACATTATTATCGGCCACTCCGAGCGTCGTACTTATCACAAAGAATCTGACGAGCTGATCGCCAAAAAATTCGCCGTACTGAAAGAACAAGGTCTGACGCCGGTACTGTGCATCGGTGAAACCGAAGCGGAAAACGAAGCGGGCAAAACAGAAGAAGTGTGCGCACGCCAAATCGACGCGGTACTGAAAACGCAGGGCGCGGCAGCCTTTGAAGGCGCGGTTATCGCTTACGAACCCGTATGGGCGATCGGTACCGGTAAATCTGCAACTCCTGCGCAGGCGCAGGCAGTGCACAAATTCATCCGTGACCACATTGCCAAAGCTGACGCGAAAATCGCTGAACAGGTTATTATCCAGTACGGCGGTTCTGTTAATGCCTCCAACGCAGCCGAACTGTTCGCGCAGCCGGACATCGACGGCGCACTGGTAGGCGGCGCTTCTCTGAAAGCTGACGCCTTCGCCGTGATCGTGAAAGCAGCAGAAGCTGCTAAACAGGCTTAATTGCCAATCAATGTCTGATGGCGCTGCGCTTATCAGGCCTACCAGCCGAGTGCTTATGTAGGCCTGATAAGGTAAAGCCGCCATCCGGCATTTATGCTGTGGAGGGTAAGAAAGTAGTATCCCCGGCAACCTTAAACATCGCCCTCCAGCTCCGCGTATTCTCAACCAGCCGATCATCACGAAATAACGCACTACCAGAAACAACACGATTGATGCCCTGTGCAATCAACGAAGGCAACTGATCCTGCGTTAACGACCCATCAATAACGATAATTTTACCTTCGCGTTTATCACCAAGTAGACAGAGAAGCTGCGCCACGCGCTCGTACAAATCACTGGAGCGCATTTTACTGCCGTATCCAGGGTTTACTGCCAGTAGTTGAATAACCTCAACGTCGCTCAGAATGGGGATAATGACATCCAGAGGCGTTGCCGGGCATAAACTAATCCCCCGGATCACCGGCATTTCACCGCCGATAACGGGCACGGTCTGCTGACCAAGCCAGCTTAGCGTATGATGCAGATGAATATCGCCTTCAGCCTGAAGCGTGATGCAGTGTGCGCCCGCCTTCACACAGGCTTGCGCCGCCGTCCATTGATCCGCTACCATCAAATGAACATCTTTGATAAAGGTTTGCGGCAGTTGCCCAACTGCCCATGGCCCAACGGTAAACTGCGGGCAAAATTGGCCATCCATCAAATCCAAATGCAACAGCGGCTGGTTTAGCGCTTCCAACTGTTGCAGATAGCGATGCAACGCAATCCACTGCCCTGCCAGAATACCCACACTAAGCGGATATGACGCTAACAATGCCACACATGCTTCGCGCGTTAATCCGGCAAACTGGCTGTTCATGAGCGCTCCTTAAGGCATCAAACCCATAAAAACTTTTTTTGTCCGCGGACCGGTCATCAACGGTTCAAGCTGCTCCACGCAAGTTTTGTAGTGTGGCGTTGTCTTGTGAAAAGCGACGGCCTGTTCATCAACGTAGGCTTCATAAATATAAAATCGCGTAGGCACCTGCGGATCCTGCAGAACATCAAAACGCAAGTTACCCGGCTCTTTAATTGAGCCCAGATGATTCTGCCGAAAAACATCGATAAATTGTTCAACCTTGTCATCATGAACGTTAATTTCAACCAGCGTAACGTGCATCATTACCCCCCTGATTATTCCAAATAAAATAACAGTCATCCCCATCTCCTCGCATCGGTAAAAGATGGGGAAGCGATCTCATTTAACCTTTCTCACTCAAAAACAGCTCATAAGCACGCTCTGCTGTTTCGTTATAATGAACGACAGCATGTACCGCTTTAATCATGGCTACCGGATCTTCTGACTGGAATATATTACGCCCCATATCTACGCCAGAAGCCCCCTGGTCAATCGCCTGATAGCACATTTCCAATGCTTCACGTTCAGGCAGTTTTTTACCGCCGGCGATGACAATCGGCACCGGACAACCTGCCGCAATACGCTCAAAACCTTTATCGACATAATACGTTTTGATAATTTGCGCCCCCATTTCCGCAGCGATACGCGTTGCCAGTGAAAAATAACGCTGGTCGCGAGCCATATCTTTACCCACCCCGGTCACTGCCATTATTGGCATCCCGACGCGTAACCCGGCATCAATCAGTTGAATAATATTTTTAATCGACTGATGTTCATGCTCACTACCAATATAAACCTGTGCGGCAGCAGCACAGCTATTCAACCGCACAGCGTCATCCATCGCCACCGCAACCGCCTCATTGCTTAATTCAGTGAGAATAGAATTCGCCCCGGACGCGCGTAAAACGACTGGTTTATTAATTGCCGGAGGTACCACACTGCGTAATATGCCGCGAGTACACATTAAGACATCAGCATATTCAAAGAGCGGCGCAATATTGATATCAATACGCTCAAGTCCGGTTGTCGGCCCCTGGAAGTATCCATGGTCAAAGGCCAGCATGACCGTTTTTCTGGTCTTGGGATTAAAAATCCTCGCCAGTCTGGACTGCATTCCCCAATCCAGCGCGCCACAGCCTTTTAATGCGAACAAAGTGTTAGTTTGTGGTTTATCGGTGTGAAAATCTTTGCCATCTTTAATATCATCTAAATCAGCCATTCTTTACTCCGTCGATACATAACAGTTATCAGAAATCATATTTGTCGATATTGTCTTTGTTGAAAATGACACGCTCCGGCAATAACACAATGCCGTTACCTTTTGCCTCATAGTGATATCCCTGCTCACTATTAGGTGAAACGGTGACTTTGCCGATGCCGGGAATATCCAGTGAGTCACCGACATTCATTGGCATATTTTTCAGCAACGCGTTGGCGACATATACGGAAATTTTTCCCTGTTGGACGACATCCCACAGGCCAAACTCTTTAACAGTGCCGCGCTGAACATAAGGGCGCATCACATTCGGCGTACTAAAACCAACAATCGCGAGATTATTGCGTTTAAGGTTCTCCGCCGCCTGTGCCGCAGCAGGTAAAGCGTTAGCGTCAGGCGCGATGATGGCATCCAGATCGGGATACGCTTTGATGATACCTTCCGCCGTCTGGAGCGATTTCGTGGCATCGTTATAGCCAAACTGGGTAGTGACTATCTCCCACCCCGGATGTTCCTGGCTAATTTTGGCTTTAGCTTCTTTCACCCACTGGTTCTGGTCGGTCACCGTTGGGCTGGAATAGAAGAAAGCGACTTTCGCTTTCTCTTTGTCCACCTGATGAGCGGCCATCTCTACCAGCATGCTGCCGAGCTGTTTTGGCGTCCCTTGATTGATATAGTAAGAACGGCACTCCGGCTTGGTATCGGAATCCCAGGTTAATATTTTCACGCCTCTTTGCATTGCCCGCTTCAACGCCGGGCACAGGCCATCAGGCGAAACGGCAGAAACGATAATGGCGTCATACCCCTGATTGACAAAGTTATTCACCAGTTGAACCTGGCCTGAGACGCTGGGCTCTGTAGGGCCATCGTAAGTTACGTCAATGCCCAGCGCTTTTCCCGCTTCCTGCGCGCCATTGCCGCCGCTGGTAAAAAAGCCCACGCCAACCAGTTTGGGAATAAAAGCAATCCGCTCTGCCGCCTGTACGGTCATTACCGCAGATGTCAGACCAAACGCAGTGAGTAAGGCGATCATTTTAATGCTGTGTCTTGCCATTTTTTTCTCCATAAATTTCAAAAGGAAATCATGCCTGATGCGCATTGCGACGGCGTGAGTACCATTCAAGGATTTGGTGACGATGCAAACTGACGGAACGACCAACGACAACAACAATGAGAAGCGCACCGGACAATGCGCTGGAAATTTGATTCGGCACTCCGGCCATCTGTAGCCCCTGCTGTAAAAATCCCACCAGCAGCGCCGCCAACGCGGACCCCATAATCGACCCGGAGCCGCCATAAATATTGGCGCCTCCCAGCACAACCGCCGTAATGGCCGGCATCAGGAAAGAGGCGCCCAGATCCGAACGTGCGGAGCCAAAGTAAGAAACCAGTAATACGGCGGCGATCGCGGAGGCGCATCCGGTCATGGCATACACGGTATACAACGTGCGATTCACCGGGATCGCGCTGTACTGCGCGACACGGGCGCTCTGGCCAATCAGAAAAACGTTGCGTCCCATATGCGTACGATGCATGAGCAGCCAGAAAAACAGACAGCACACAAGAAAAAAAATAAGCGGCATGGGAATACCAAGAAATGAAATATTGGCAAAGTCAGTGAACGCTGTGGGAAATCCACCAATACCTTCATAACCTGTGGCGCCAGCCATACCAGATAACAATAATGCGCTACCACCAAATAAATACATGGTTCCCAGGGTAATCACCAACGGGTTTACGCCGGTATAAATAATAAGTCCGGCATTTATCAGCCCACATATTGCGCCAAGTAGTAGGGTAATAATAATCGCTAAAGGTAGCGGCATACCGAGCTGAAACAGCACACCCAGGGTAATCGCGCATAGCCCGATTGTAGAACCAAATGAAATATCCATACCACCGCTGACAATAACCATTGTTAGCGGCAAAGCGACAATACCGATACAAATAAAATCGCTAGTGCTAAAAAGTAAGACATTAATATCTAATAAACGTGGATTAATCAGACCGAAAGCCAGAATTTCAAAGATCAATAAGGCTGCCAGCGCAATTTCCCAGCTATAGCGTCGCCATGGATTCATCATGCCACCTCTTTGTTTTTATTCTGTTGTGCGTGCGTTTTTGCTTCCGCCTGTAGTGGAGTGGGTGGTGATATAAAACGGGCATATTTCTGGCGGCGCAGATTGCGTTGTAATGCGCAACGCAGCCGCCCATCGAATACCAGTACGCCCAACAATACCAGGCCAGCAATAAAATCGTTCCACCAGGCGGGGATACGCAGCAGCACTAACACACTATCGATTTGCGTAAGAAAATAAGCGCCGAGAATAGCGCCGATGACCGTGCCTGACCCGCCTAACAGGCTAATTCCCCCCAATACGCAGGCTGCGATGGCTTTCATTTCCAGCCCCGTGCCGGTTTGATTGGGAATGAAGCCAATCTGCGAGGCAAACACGATTCCAGCCAATGCCGCCATACCGCCATTAAGTGAAAATGCCATGATGCGTACCATCTCGGTACGGACACCCAATTGCCGGGCACCCTGCAGGTTATCGCCGGTGGCGTAAAAATTGCGGCCAAAGGCGGTTTTCGCCAGGAGCCAGGCCATAAGCAGCGCTAACACCAGGGTAAACCAGCCGATTGCGGAAATTCCCAGAAACACCGGAGCAGAGAGTTGCTTTAAGCCTGCGGGTAATCCTTCAATCCATTTCCCCCCTGTCCATAGCAGCATGATCCCACGATACAAGCCCAGCGTTCCCAGAGTGGCGACAATGGCGGGTATCTTCAACCAGGCAACCAGTACGCCATTAAAAAATCCGGCGACAATTCCTAATATTAGTGTGGCCAGGCAGGCGACCGGCAGGCTATAGCCGGCGTTTAACATCACTCCCAGCAATACCGCGCACATGCCTGTCGTCGAGCCCACCGATACATCAATATTGCGGGTGAGCATTACCATCGTCGCGCCAATCGCCAACAGCATCAAAATTTGCGCGCTACTGAAAACCATTGTCAGCGTTTGCACGCTCAAATACTGGCTATCCAGCGCGCCAGGAAACACGAATAAACAGACTATTGCCAGCAGCGCCGTTGCTTCCCGATTATTTTGGATGAATTTCAACATGTTGCCTCCGACGCACCATGTTCGCCAAACGCAACGTGCATGATGGTATCAACGTTAATTTCCTCGCCGCATAACGCAGGCCCCCCCAGTTCCCCCTGGTGCATGACATATACGCGATCGGCCATCTGCTCTATCTCTTCCAGATCGGAGGAAATAAACAGCACCGCGACATTTTGTTGCGCGATACTGCGCAACAGCTGATAAATATCGCTGCGGGCGGAGACATCGACACCGCGGGTCGGTTCATCGACAATCAGTAATTGCGGAGAGGCTTCCAGGCATTTGGCAATCAATACTTTTTGCTGGTTACCGCCGGATAAAGTACGCGCCGCCTGTTCGGCATTATTGAGTTTGATATTTAACGCGCGGTGGTAACGTTCAAGGGTGGCGTTATCCCGCTGGGGCTTTATCCAAAATCCTTTTTGGTTGTGGGTCAGCGAACAGACATTCCATGCCAGGGAAGCGTCAAGATACAGCCCGGATGACTGCCGATCTTCCGGCAAATAGACCAGGCCGAGCTGCAACCGCTGTTGGGTTGTCAGGGCGTTAATTTCTTGACCATTGAACAGCATCCGCCCCGCATTGACCGGTCTAATACCGTACAGCGTTTCAGCCAGTTCTGTGCGTCCCGCGCCGACCAACCCGGCCAGACCAAGGATTTCGCCTGCCCGCACCTCAAGGTTGATATTCATAAAACCTTCGCCCGTCAGTGACTCCAGCGCTAATACCGTCGCGCCGCGTTCGTTCTGCGGGCGGCTGCCAGGCAATTCCAGCCACAACTTTTGATTCGCAGAAAGACTGACGCCCTGCGTTGCCGGGGTGATAGCTTGAATAATCTCGTCGGTAGAAAGGTCATGCGTTTTTCCGAATAATGCGATTTTACCGTCACGCATCACGCTAACGCAGTGAGCTAACTGTCTAATTTCTGGTAGCTTATGAGAAATAAATACAATTCCGACACCCTTTTTCAGCAACTCTTGCAGACGCGTAAATAACCGGTCAGTTTCGGCTGGCGTTAACGACGCCGTGGGCTCATCAAGAATTAAGATTCGCGAGTCGCGCATCAAGCCGCGCATAATTTCAACGATCTGGCGGTCTGCAACATCAAGCGTACCCGCAGCGCTCGCCGGATCGAGTTGGCATCCCATCGCCTTTAATAGCTGCTGCATTTTTTCCGTGGAGGCCTGACGTCCCTGTAAGCCAAACAAGATATTTTCCCGCACAGATAAACTCGGAAATAACAGAGGCTCCTGGGGAACCAGGTAAATGCCATACTGGTGCGCCTTCAGAGGCGTTAAATGACTGCAACGCACACCAGCAATATCGATAGTCCCTCCATCTGGCGGGACTATACCGGCAATAATCTTCATTAATGTTGATTTACCCGCACCATTGCCGCCAAGCAATGCGTGCACCTCTCCCGCATGCAGAGTAAAGTCAATTCCCTTTAGTACTTCGACGCCGGAATAACTTTTATAAATGTTCTGCACACAAATCAGAGGGGATGCAGTATTGTGACTGATTTGCATGTTGCCTCCGCTCCCTCAATGTTGACTGACGGGACTGAACAAATGTTTTTTGAAAAAGAAATTGTTCAAAACGGTAGTAGTTATTTGGTCAAAAAACTCTCATCCAGATCACGTTTTCTGAATAAATGAATTTTTAGATGATAAATGTTCAGATTTGACGCGTTTTTGTGGCGTTAATCACGGTTATTTCGGAGTGATAACTGAACAATTGTGTTAATGATTTAGAAATGTTCAAAGTAAAGCCAGGTTATGACAATGAGCGATAATACGTTGGTATCTGATTATGGAATGTGCGAAGAAGAGCAGGTGGCGCGTATTGCCTGGTTCTACTATCACGATGGATTGACGCAGAGTGAAATCAGCGAGCGTCTGGGGCTAACCCGGCTGAAGGTTTCTCGTCTGCTGGAGAAAGGGCATCAGTCCGGTATTATTCGCGTACAAATCAACTCCCGCTTTGAAGGGTGTCTTGAGTATGAAAATGCCTTGCGCAACCACTTCGCATTGCAGAATATCCGCGTGCTGCCGGCATTACCCGATGCCGATATTGGTCTGCGCTTAGGAATCGGCGCCGCCCATATGTTGATGGAGTCACTGCGGCCACAGCAATTGCTGGCCGTCGGCTTTGGCGAAGCCACGATGACCACATTAAAACGCCTCAGCGGATTTATCTCGGCGCAACAAATCCGACTGGTCACGTTATCCGGCGGCGTGGGGCCGTATATGACCGGAATAGGCCAGCTTGATGCCGCTTGTAGCGTAAGTATTATGCCCGCGCCGCTGCGCGCATCATCGCAGGAAATTGCCTGCACGCTGCGCAATGAAAATAGCGTGCGGGATGTGATGCTCACAGCGCAAGCTGCCGATGCCGCCATCGTGGGGATTGGGGCAATTAACCAGAAAGATCAAGCCAGTATCTTAAAATCCGGCTATATCACTCAGGGTGAACAACTCATGATTGGCCGCAAAGGCGCAGTAGGCGATATTCTGGGCTATTTTTTTGATGCTCATGGCGAAATTATTCCAGACATCAAAATCCATAACGAATTAATTGGCCTGAAGTTAAATTCACTTTCCACGATCCCAACCGTGATTGGCGTCGCCGGCGGCGAACAAAAAGCAGAAGCTATTATTGCCGCTATGCGCGGTAACTATATCAATGCGCTGGTTACCGATCAGAAAACCGCAGGGAAAATAATTCAACTTATTGAAAAATAAAATAACACTTACCTCAATTCAATAAACAATAACTGACAGGATTTTATGTAACGATGTAAAAATAGCCGAGGATAAAAAAATGGCTCGACTCTGTACCCATACTGAATCAGGACATTACCTGATGGCTCTTGACGCCGGTACCGGTAGCGTCAGAGCAGTAATTTTTGATCTACAAGGAAAGCAAATAGCTGTCGGTCAAGCGGAATGGCAGCATCTGGCCGTGCCGGATGTGCCTGGTTCGATGGAGTTTGATCTTGCCAAAAACTGGCAACTGGCTTGCCAGTGTATCCGTCAGGCACTACAGAAAGCCGCCATTCCTGCAACGGCTATCGCTGCCGTATCGGCCTGCTCGATGCGTGAAGGCATTGTTATTTATGACAGTAACGGCGAACCAATTTGGGCCTGCGCTAATGTTGACGCCCGCGCGGCGCACGAAGTCAGTGAATTAAAAGAGCTGCACGATAACACCTTTGAGGAGGAAGTTTATCGTTGCTCCGGGCAAACGCTGGCGCTCAGCGCTATTCCGCGTCTGCTCTGGCTTGCCCACCATCGTCCGGATATTTATCATCGCGCGTCAACCGTCACTATGATCAGCGACTGGATGGCCTTTATGCTCAGCGGCGAACTGGCGGTCGATCCCTCCAACGCAGGCACGACGGGGTTATTGGATCTGGTGACCCGCAACTGGAAACGTAGCCTGTTACAGATGGCGGGCCTGCGTTCTGACATTCTCTCGCCGGTAAAAGAAACCGGGACGCTGCTCGGTCACATTTCACAGAAAGCGGCTGAACAGTGCGACCTGCAAGCGGGTACGCCGGTCATCGTTGGCGGCGGCGATGTGCAGTTAGGCTGTCTGGGGCTGGGCGTCGTACGCCCGGCGCAAACGGCCGTGCTGGGCGGAACCTTCTGGCAACAGGTCGTCAATCTTCCCGCGCCGGTCACCGACCCAAACATGAACGTTCGCATCAATCCTCATGTGATCCCCGGTATGGTACAAACCGAGTCTATTAGCTTTTTTACTGGGTTAACGATGCGTTGGTTCCGCGACGCCTTTTGCGCCGAGGAAAAACTAATCGCTGAAAGGTTAGGTATTGATGCGTATTCCCTGCTGGAAGATATGGCCAGCCGGGTGCCTCCCGGCGCGTACGGTGTGATGCCCATCTTCTCTGACGTTATGCGTTTTAAACGCTGGTACCATGCCGCGCCGTCGTTTATCAATCTGTCTATCGATCCTGAAAAGTGTAATAAAGCGACCCTATTTCGCGCGCTGGAAGAGAATGCCGCCATTGTTTCCGCCTGCAATTTACAGCAAATTGCCGCGTTTTCCGGCGTACAGGCCGACTCGCTGGTTTTTGCCGGCGGAGGATCTAAAGGCAAATTATGGAGCCAAATCCTTGCCGACGTTACGGGACTCACCGTTCACGTACCTGTCGTCAAAGAAGCTACCGCGCTAGGGTGCGCTATTGCCGCAGGCGTTGGCGTGGGTATCTGGCCATCGCTGGCGGAAACGGGAGAAAAGCTAGTGCGCTGGGATCGGGAGCATAAACCTAATCCTGAAAATTTCGCTGTCTATCAGCAGGCCAGAGAAAAATGGCAGGCCGTTTATCAGGATCAACGCGCGCTGGTCGATGGTGGCTTAACGACATCCCTCTGGAAAGCGCCAGGCCTGTAACAGGAGAATAAGCATGCAAAAAACGAATGAGAAGAATCATGAATACCGCTTTGGCGATAATGGCCCTAAATACTTAATCCGTGGGCCGGGCTGCGATATGGGCGTCGTCATACTACAACCAGGGCAGTCATTCCCTAACCATCGCCATAATACCGCTTGTGAGATTTTTTATACCCTAAGCGGTGAAGTGTGCCTGTATCTGGAAGGAACACCTCATATCCTGCAAACTGGAGATGTTTTACAGTGCGAACCAGGGGAGGCGCATTACCTCATTAATAACGGCGATAAACCCTGGAAAGGCGTGTTTATTAAATCGCCGCATCTGGAAAATGACAGCCACCCCGCAGATCCACCGGCCTGGTAACGCCCGCGCCATCGCCAGATTTTGCCGGATAGCGCCACGAGAGCCTTGTCCGGCCTCCAAACGGCATTCGTTAATGCAATATCAAGCTGTCATTTGATGACCTGTTGGTTCAAGATATCACACTGATGATCCTGAATTTCCTCGGCAGAAGCGCGATTGAAGGTCAGTAAATTACGCTCGGTCGCCAGCAGGACAAAAGAGCCATCGCTTTGGCGTACCACCGCCAGCGCGATACATCACAGCATCCCCGCCCGCGCAGGAACTTTCCCTGGTCCCATCGCCACCACAGCAGCAAAAAATAGCAGTGCGGTCATAAACTCCGGCAGTAGCGAAGTCGCCCACAGAAGGATAGTAATGCCAACCATGATGGAAGGGAGGAACAGAGGATGGGGCAACCAAAGCGACATACCTGTCTCCTGACGATTTTTTCAGCAAGAATACGACGGACAGTCAGGCAGGTAAACGCCAGATATAGTGGGGTTATCGCAAGATTAAGTGGACAGATCAGTGATAATGAATTTCACCAAAGTATTCAGACAGTACGTAATAGCGACAATACTCAAAAGGGTTGTCTTGTCCGGCCTGAAACGTCTGTCTGGCAACGGATAGCAGCGGTTTATTGGCGGCAATTTGCAGTTTTTCACACAGGTCGGCGGAAGGTAAAATCGCCTCAACTTTTTCTATCGCCGAGTCGCTTGTGACGTTTAATAACGAATAGAGCGACGTATGCTCCAGCGCCTGCGGCGTCAGTTCCAGGCCGGGAAAGAAGCTGAGATCGAGATATATTTTCTCATGGTTAAATGGGCGGTTATTCAGGCAACGAATACGCGAAATATAGAGATAGTGATGCTGTGCGGGCAGGCTCAAGCCGTCTGCCTGAGCGTCGCGCGCGCGGCGCGGCGCGATTTCCAGAATACGGTTCTCAATCGCCACGCTGGCGTCCTGGAGATCGCGGGTAATACCGCGAAACGTGTGCCCGTAGCTCACGCCTTCCGGTACCGAGCACACCACCGAACCACTTCCGCGCTGCGACGAAATAATGCCCGCATTGATTAATTCGCTCCAGGCCTGTTTAACCACAATCAGCGAGACGTTGTAGGCTCTGGCAATCTCTTTTTGCGTCGGCAGCTGGCTACCCAAAGGCAAAGACCCGTTCTGGATCTGCTGACAGATGATAAAAAATAGTTGCTTATAAAGCGGAGTAAAGCTCGTTTTATCAACCTGCAAGCTGCGCACCTCACGTCTTCGCCAGCAGGGGACGTTTTACCGTCCCCGGCAGGGTGAAGTCGCTACCCTGCGATTTGCCTGGCCAGTTCTGCCAAATCGAAATGATTCATACGATCCAAAGTCGTTAAATAATCGGCGGGAAAAGCCTCCACGCCATGGAATGCGCCGGAAATCGCCCCGACCATGGTGGCGACAGTATCAGTATCATTGCCGATATTAACGCCGGAGATAATAGCATCTACGGCAGAATTCGGACAACACGCGAACAGGCCAAAGGCCGCCGGCACCGCTTCACTCACGTGCAGCCCGGAGCCAATAATATCAGCAAGTTCCACCACCGCCGTTTCCCAATGGCGATGACGTTTACCGATATCTACGGCCAGCTCAATGCGTCGGGCAACGGAAGGCCCTGCCACCATCATCGCCCCTTGCTCCTGCGCCAGCAGATAGCCCCTTTGCGCACCGTAAATACCAGCGGCAATAATGCTGTCTGCGTTGGTCTGCGCTCTTAACGCCTCGCTGGTTGCCGCCGCCATCGCCGCTGCGCCGGACATCGCCAGCACGTTATTATGCGTAAAACGGCAAATCTGTAGCGCGCAGTCAATCGCCGCGTCAATATCACCCGGATGCAGCACCGCCGCTGGCCAAATCTTCATGGCGGCGCCGTTCGTTGCCTCCGCGTTACCCTTATTAATAATCTGTACCGACTGTTTTTCGCCTTCCAGCTCACCCTGTAAAGAGGCGCGGTTATCATTGAATATTGCCTTCATTGCCGCACGCGTCGTCGGGCCGGTAAAGTTGGCGTAGTACGGGTAATCCAGCCACTGCTGAAAAGCCTCGCGCATCGCCTCGTCGCTGACCTGGCGTTGATGGCGCAGCAGCGCATCCATGATGTACTTCGCCTGAATAAAATCATCCGTGCACATCCCCGCTTCGTTGCAGCGGCCAAACGTGTCCGCTGGCGGTTTTTGAAAGGTCGTCACCCAGCCGCCAAAATAGTCTTTTATTTGCTGCTGGGTGCGTACTTCCGTCGCGGCTCCCATCGCGTCCGCGGCGGCGGCGCCCACCAGGCATCCCAGTATTTTGTTTTGATCAACGTGCATGATGACTCCTTATTTCACGGTCATGGCTTGTGCCAGCGAATGGCTGGAAAGAAAAGTGTTTAGCTGGTCGGGAAACGGTAAAGCGGTCATTGCGCCCTTTGCCGTTACCGCCATGGCGCCGCAGGCATTGGCATTGCTGATAGCCTCCGCCAGCAGGGCATGGTTCCAGCAATTTGCGCGGGAAAGGGTGAACAGCAGGCCGCCGACAAAAGCATCGCCTGCCCCGGTGGTATCGACGACATCGACGCGCGGTGCGGGGAAATGGAACTCCCCCTCGGCGGTAATCAACAGCGCGCCATCGGCCCCCAGCGAAATGATCGTAGTGTCACAGCCCAGATCGCGCAGGTAATAACGCGCATCCTGCCAGTGACTGGCCCCGCTGAGCTGGCACAGCTCATCTGCCGAGACTTTGCAGATAGAAGCCAACGCGGCGGACCGGGCGATCAGTTCAGGGATTTCATCGGTATTGCGCCACATTTTGCTGCGTAAGTTGACGTCAAACAGTACGTAACCACCCTCTTCACGCATTCTTCTCGCTCCCTCAAGGCACGCCTCGCGAGCGGGACTGTCGGTGAGGCCAATTGAGCTGAAGTAAAACCATTCGTACTGCCTGAACGGCGGCAAATCCTGCGGCGAAACGTAGGTATCAGCCCCCGGATGCACCAGATAGGTAAAGCTGCGCTCCCCATCAGCCGCCAGGTTGACGATCAGCACCGCGCTGGTCAGGTCAGCATCCAGCCGCAGCGAAGAGACATCCACGCCGTTATCCTGAAAAACCTGGCGCAGGAAGCGGCCGGCGTCATCGTCACCAAGACAGCCAATAAAACCGCACTCTCCGCCCAGCCTGGCAATACATACCCCCACGTTCGCCGACGCTCCGCCGGGACATTTCAGATAGCTGTTCTGCTTTTCCGGTACCAGGTCAACGGAGGCATCGCCGATAACCCAAACCTTATTCATGGCCTTCATTTGCGCCTCCTTATGCCTGTTTCTGAGCCAGGGCGAGCTGAATATCTCGATAATATTCATTATTAATCAGATACTTTTTCATAAGCAGCCCAACCGCAAGGTGGAACAGAGCCGGAATGAGCGTCATCATCAGCGCAATACCGGTGAGCGAACGCGCGGTCTGTTCAACATCGGCCTGATAGCCAAAGTGGCTCAGCAGGAATCCGAGTATCCCGCCCGCGATCCCCATCCCAAACTTCTGGAAGAAGAGGATGCCGCCAAACGCCAACCCGGAAACGCGCAGACCGGTTTTCTTTTCTCCGTAATCCACCGCTTCGGCGATAGAGGACCAGAACACCGGCATTTGCATATCGCAGAAGAAATTAATGAGAAAATAGAACGCAAACGCCAGGATAAGATTTTCACGCCCGACAGAGAAATACATCAGCGCGCTCAGGATAAAGGTAATAATCTGGGTGTAGCGGAACATCTTAATTTTGTCCCAGAACTTGGTTATCCAGGTGGTGGCGATCATCGCTAAAATAGAGGCAACGACGCCGGTAGTCAGGAAGGGTGAAATCAGGCTATCTCCGCCGTTCAGATAATACTTGGCGTAATAAGCGGCAACGGAACCGCGAATAACATAACCGCACATCAGCAGCAGAATAACAACGCCGAGAATAATCCACTGATCGTTACGTAACAGATATTTAAACTGTTTCCCCACCGATAGTGAGGTAATTTCCGGCTCGCTGCGTTCACGCGTGGTAAGAAAACAGAAGATAAACAGCAAGGCGCCCATCGCCCCCATCAGCCCCATCGAAAACTGGTAACCCAGCGCCTTGTTGCCCTGCCCCAGCCAGACGGCAAGCATCGGTACGACGATAGTCACCAGGAAAGCGGCAATCTTGGTCATCACAAAACGATAACCGTTGGCGCTTAACCGTTCGGCGGGATCGCTGGTAATCACGCCAATCATCGAAATATAGGGAATGGTGATCGCGGTATAGACCAGGGTCATAAGAATATAGGTGCCATAGGCCCACGCCAGCTTGGCCATATAAGCCATGTCAGGCGTAATAAACATCAAATACACGGCGAAACCAAAAGGAATGGCAAACCACAGCAGCCACGGGCGGTAACGTCCCCAGCGCGTGTTCAGTTTATCGGTCAGAACCCCCATGGCCGGATCGATAATGGCATCAATCATCCGCACAACCACAAACAGTACGCCAACATCAGCGGCGCTCAGGCCGTAGATATCGGTATAGAAATAGGCGAGGAGCAGCTGCATGGCGATAATCACAACGTTTATCGCCATATCTCCCGCGCCGAAGCCGATTTTTTCCACGATAGAAAGTTTCATGTTGATATTCCTTTACGCTTAGCAGCGCAAATCTGGTGAACAATTAATGATGTCACTACATGAAATAAAAACGTTTTTATAAATAAGCCGCCTGTCCGACACGCAATGGAGGCTATGAAGAGAGTGTAACCATCCTCAAAAAGATATAAAGGTATACCTTTATATCTTTTGATCGGATTCACATATTTTTATAGACACGATCTTACCCCGGTTTTAAACCGGGATAAGAATCAATAAGATAATGAGCAGGGGGTGTAACGAAAATCAGCGGGAAGACAAAATGGCGCAACTATGGTCCTGAATCTCTTCCGCCGATGCGCGATTAAGCGTCAGCAGGTTACGCTCGGTCGCCAGCAGAACAAAAGAGTCGTCGCTTTGGCGTACCACCGCCAGCGCATAGCGTCCCATATGATCGCGCGCTTCCGGCACCTCTTCCGCCAGCATCATAAACGGACTACGCTGCGCCAGTTCGCTCTCGGTTACCCGGCGCGCCAGGTATTCATGCCCCATCAGGCCACCCGGCAGCGGAAGCCAGCGAGTGCTGATGCGCGTGAGATCGTTATCCAGTTGTTCCCGAACGTCAGGACGGATGCAAGAAATATGGATATGCAAATGGTCCTGTGAACGACCAAGCCGCGAATTAATCGCCAGCGAGACCGCGCTATCCGGAATATCATGCCCGTATTTTTTACTCATATAGCCGCGAGCCTGCCAGGCCAGCCAGAAAAAGTTGGGCGTAGCGGGTTCCAGCAATAGTGGGCTTTCTGTACCGTTGATACGGTAGGTGGGCATCAATAAATATTGCAACGGACCGTGACGATCTTTAAAGACGACATAGCCGGCGCGAGGTTTGACTTCCGCGCACGGCGCTGGGTTTTGATGCTGTAACTGATCGGGCAGGCACTGTTCAAGCACGATTTCCCGTAATGCATCAGGATTGCCGGAAAATTTCCAGTAACCGACGCCCGCCGCGGCGACAATCACTATCACCGCCAGTAAAAAGTAGCCTGTTTTTTTCATGATATGCGTTCCCTGTGACCCATAGACGGGGAAGAGTAACGCAAAATTGTGGCAAAGAAAAAACCCGGTAACATAATACGTTACCGGGTTTATAAACGGTTTAGCGTTTGCTGATTTGGTCGAACGTACCGCCATTAGCGAAGTGATCTTTTTGCGCCTTCGCCCAGCCGCCAAACACCTCGTCAATGGTGAAAAGCTTCAGCTTCGGAAACGCATCGTCGTATTTTTTCGCCACGTCAGCATCGCGCGGACGGTAGAAGTTTTTCGCTGCTATCTCCTGCCCTTCCGGCGAGTAGAGATACTTGAGATACGCTTCCGCTACCGCTTTGGTGTCTTTCTTTTCCACCACTTTGTCGACCACGGAAACGGTCGGCTCTGCGAGAATAGATTCACTCGGGGTCACTATCTCGAATTTATCTTTACCCAGTTCATTCGTCGCCAGTAGCGCTTCGTTTTCCCAGGCAATCAGCACATCACCGATACCGCGTTCAACGAAAGTATTGGTCGAGCCGCGCGCGCCGGAGTCCAGCACTTCAACGTTTTTAAACAGGGCTTTGACAAAGTCCTGCGCTTTGGCCTGATCGTTATTGTTGTGGTGCAGGGCGTAGCCCCATGCCGCCAGATAGTTCCAGCGTGCGCCGCCAGAGCTTTTCGGGTTTGGCGTAATCACCGACACACCGGGTTTAATCAGATCGTTCCAGTCATGAATTTGTTTTGGATTGCCTTTGCGGACCAGGAAAACGATGGTGGAGGTGTAAGGTGCTGAGTTATCCGGCAGACGCTTAATCCAGTTTTTATCGATACGACCACGTTCCGCAATAGCGTCCACATCGTAAGCCAGCGCCAGCGTCACGACATCGGCTTCAATACCGTTAATAACGGAAGTCGCCTGTTTACCCGAACCGCCGTGCGATTGGCGGATCACGACGTTGTCGCCGGTTTCCTGCTTCCAGTGCGCGCTAAACGCTTTGTTGTACTGCTCGTACAGCTCACGCGTTGGATCGTACGATACGTTAAGTAACTGAATATCCTTTGCCAGAATGCTGGTTGACGCCAGCAATAATGTGAACCCCACGCCCCACTTTTTCATCGCCCGACTCGCTTATGTTGTGTTGTGATGAGCAAAGCGTGCCAGAAAGCGATCCAAACATTAAAGAATAAAAAAAGATTGGCTATAACTTCGAGGAATAAATCTGAGGGATTGCCGGATGGCGGCTAGCGCCTAATCCGGCCTACACGTGTCTGCAACCTGTAGGCCTGATAAGCGTAGCGCCATCAGGCGCGCAAAAACAATCAGTACAGTTTTTTCGCGCACTCCATCCAGTCGCTTTTGAACGGACGCTTCATGTTTTCAATCGCATCGATGATGTCATGATGAACAAGCTGCTCGTTCTGGATACCGACACAACGACCGCCATGGCCTTCCAGCAGCAGGTCAATAGCATACGCGCCCATACGGGAAGCCAGAATGCGATCGTAAGGTACCGGGGAACCACCGCGCTGAATGTGGCCGAGCACCGTCGCACGCGTTTCACGGCCCGTTTCTTTTTCAATAAAGTGCGCCAGTTCGTCAACATCGCACATATGTTCGGTGATAGCGACGATAGCGTGTTTTTTCCCTTTCGCGATCCCGGCTTTGATTTCCGCCACCAGATCCTCGCGATTAAATTCAACTTCCGGCACCACGATAAACTCACAGCCGCCAGCAATAGCCGCCGCCAACGTCAGATCGCCGCAATAACGGCCCATCACCTCAACGATAGAGATACGCTGGTGAGAAGAGGAGGTGTCACGCAGACGGTCAATCGCTTCCACTACAGTGCCGAGAGCAGTGAAATAGCCGATAGTGTAGTCGGTGCCTTTGATGTCGTTATCGATAGTGCCTGGCAGACCGATGCACGGGAAGCCCATTTCAGTCAGACGTTTTGCACCCATATAAGAACCGTCGCCGCCAATAACTACCAGCGCATCGATACCGCGTTTTTTCAGGTTTTCGATCGCGACAGCGCGAATATTTTCGTCACGGAATTCCGGGAAACGGGCAGAACCGAGGAAAGTACCGCCACGGTTGATCATGTCAGATACGCTGTAACGGTCAAGCTGAACCATACGATCTTCATACAGGCCCAGATAGCCGTCATAAATACCCATGACTTCCAGCCCTTCCGTCAACGCTGCGCGCACAACACCGCGGATTGCCGCGTTCATGCCCGGCGCATCACCGCCGCTTGTCAACACACCGATTTTCTTAATCATGACTACCTCTGAACTTTGGAATGCAAAATGAAATCTATTGCCGGAAGCCGATTTCGCACTTCGAAACGATCCAACGAATATACAGATAGTATAACAATCCCTTCCTGCTGAATTGATTCAGGTCAGGCCAAATGGCGGTAATTTATACACAAAATGCTGGCCTGGCTCACTTTTTAACAATCAATTATACAAGCTCGAACTTCCTGCCTTCCCTGGGGACGACTGAACAGGGATCCTGATGAATAATGACATCTGAACCCGGAAAACGCCGCAAAATCGCCTGCTCTACCTGGTCAGCCACAAAATGCGCCTGAACGAGCGGCAGATTATCTTCCATTTCCAAATGAATCTGAATAAAGCGAGTCGGCCCTGACTGCCGCGTGCGGAGATCGTGCGCGCCGCTGACTCCCGGCCATGACGTCACGATATCAATAATTTCCTGTCGTTCCGCATCGGGCAGCGCGCGATCCAATAATGACTGCACCGCCTCATACCCCATACGTAACGCGCTATACAAAATATAGATGCCGATACCTAACGCAAACAGGGCATCCGCACGATGCCAACCGTACCAGGATAACCCCAGCGCGATAAGAATCGCTCCGTTCATCATAACATCAGACTGATAATGAAGCATATCCGCCCGTACCGCCTGACTTTGGGTCTTGCGTACCACCCAGCGCTGAAACGTGACCAGTATAATAGTGCATATCAGAGCGATGACGGTAACGCCAATCCCCACGCCGGGGTCGTTCATTGGCGTCGGCTTAATCAGATTCTGGATACTGGTCAAAAACAGAAACAACGCCGAACCGGAAATAAACATACTTTGCGCCAGCGCCGCCAGCGACTCCGCTTTACCGTGCCCAAACGTGTGTTCATCATCTGCGGGTTGCAGCGAATAACGCACGACCAACAAATTCGTCAATGACGCGGCAATATCCACCAGCGAGTCCACCAACGCCGCCAGAATACCCACCGATCCCGTATACCACCACGCAAAAATTTTGATCAAAAGTAACGCTGATGCCATCGCCGTTGCCGCGATAGCCGCCCGGCTAACCAGCCGTCCATAGGTTTGATTCATAAATACTCCCGCTATCTTCTGCCGGTAGTATAACGGATGGTTTAAAACAGTAAGCTAATAACAGAATGACAAACTGGAGATAAAAAAAACCCCCACATCATGTGGGGGAAGACAGGGATGGTGTCTATGGCAAGGAAAACAGGGTTGTTACTGGGAACGTGAGTTGCTACTACTCAATAATTTCAACGATGAACTTTTTTGCCATTGCGCCACGTCGCGCAGTTGCTCCATTCGTTGCTGATGCTTTTCATTCAAAACCGCTTGCTGCTCCGGCGTTAACAGGCGATACATCTGGTTACGCACGCGGGCCATTTCGACCTGGCGGGCGACCTGCTCTTGCGCCATTTTTTCTGCCTGAGCGCGCACAGCGCTTTCATCAAATTTTTCTGCGGTGACAAGCCGATGCATTGTCTCCATTTCGCTAACATTAACAGGAGGCTGTTCGTGCCTTGCCTGTTGCATAAGATCTCGCATCTGCTGACGCTGATGTTCGGTTAAACTTATGCCGTCAAACATATGATTTTGCGCGCTACGCTGCGTGGCCCCGTCACCGGGGTGCCAGTTATCGCTTGTAACAACTTCAGCTGCGTGGCTTAAAAAACTGAATGCCAGCGTTGAGGCCATAACAGCAGCGGTAACTTTGCGCATCGCTTGCTCCCAAAATCTTTTCTGTCGCGATTCAACGAGAGACAGTTTACGATTCGGGCTGCAAACATGCGTCAGGGGGTGTAAAACAACGTAAAGTCATGGATTAGCGACGCCTGATGACGTAATTTCTGCCTCGGAGGTACGTAAACAATGAATAAAATCCTGTTAGTTGATGATGACCGAGAGCTGACTTCCCTGTTAAAAGAGCTCCTCGAAATGGAAGGTTTTAATGTCCTGGTGGCCCACGACGGCGAGCAGGCGCTTGAGCTTTTGGATGACAGCATCGATTTACTTTTGCTTGACGTCATGATGCCGAAGAAAAACGGTATCGATACGTTGAAAGCGCTTCGCCAGACACACCAGACGCCTGTCATTATGCTGACCGCGCGCGGCAGCGAGCTGGATCGCGTTCTCGGCCTTGAGCTGGGCGCGGACGACTATTTACCCAAACCATTTAACGACCGCGAGCTGGTAGCGCGCATCAGGGCTATTTTGCGCCGTTCCCACTGGAGCGAACAGCAGCAGAGCAGCGACAACGGCTCGCCGACGCTGGAAGTTGATGCGCTAAGCCTTAATCCGGGTCGCCAGGAAGCCAGTTTCGATGGCCAAACGCTGGAGCTGACCGGTACGGAATTCACCCTGCTCTATTTGCTGGCGCAACACCTCGGCCAGGTAGTTTCCCGTGAACATTTAAGCCAGGAAGTGCTGGGTAAGCGCCTGACGCCGTTCGATCGCGCCATTGATATGCATATTTCTAACCTGCGCCGCAAACTGCCGGAACGCAAAGACGGTCACCCGTGGTTTAAAACATTGCGTGGTCGCGGCTATCTGATGGTTTCCGCTTCATGATAGGAAGTTTAACCGCGCGCATCTTCGCCATCTTCTGGTTGACGCTGGCGCTGGTGCTAATGCTGGTACTGATGTTGCCCAAGCTCGATTCACGCCAGATGACCGAGCTGCTGGACAGCGAACAGCGCCAGGGATTGATGATAGAGCAACATGTAGAAGCTGAACTTGCGAACGATCCGCCCAACGACCTGATGTGGTGGCGTCGCCTGTTCCGCGCGATCGATAAGTGGGCGCCGCCTGGACAGCGGTTATTACTGGTGACCTCTGAAGGACGCGTGATCGGCGCTGAACGCAGCGAAATGCAGATCATTCGTAACTTCATTGGTCAGGCGGATAACGCCGATCATCCGCAGAAGAAAAAATATGGCCGCGTAGAGATGGTGGGGCCGTTCTCCGTTCGCGACGGAGAGGATAATTACCAGCTTTACCTGATTCGACCGGCCAGCAGTTCGCAATCCGATTTTATTAATCTGCTGTTTGACCGCCCGCTTCTGTTGCTCATTGTCACGATGCTGGTCAGTTCGCCGCTCTTGCTATGGCTGGCATGGAGTCTGGCGAAACCGGCGCGTAAGTTGAAAAACGCGGCTGATGAAGTGGCGCAAGGCAACCTGCGTCAGCATCCGGAGCTGGAGGCGGGTCCGCAGGAGTTCCTCGCCGCTGGCGCCAGTTTTAACCAGATGGTGACGGCGCTGGAACGGATGATGACCTCGCAGCAGCGTTTGCTGTCAGACATCTCCCATGAGCTGCGAACGCCCCTTACGCGCCTGCAACTGGGTACCGCGCTGCTGCGTCGTCGTGGCGGCGAAAGCAAAGAGCTGGAGCGTATTGAAACCGAAGCGCAGCGTCTGGACAGCATGATCAATGACCTGCTGGTGATGTCGCGTAACCAACAGAAAAATGCGCTGGTCAGCGAAACGATGAAAGCCAATCAGCTATGGGGCGAAGTGCTGGATAACGCCGCCTTTGAAGCCGAACAGATGGGCAAGTCGTTAACGGTAAATTATCCGCCGGGGCCGTGGCCGCTCTATGGCAACCCAAACGCGCTGGAAAGCGCGCTGGAAAATATTGTTCGTAATGCGCTGCGCTATTCACATACGAAGATTGAAGTCGGCTTCTCGGTGGATAAAGACGGTATTACGATCACGGTCGATGACGACGGGCCGGGCGTCAGCCCTGAAGACCGTGAGCAGATCTTCCGTCCGTTCTATCGCACTGATGAGGCGCGCGACCGCGAGTCTGGCGGCACCGGGCTGGGGCTGGCGATTGTCGAAAGCGCCATGCAGCAGCACCGCGGCTGGGTTAAGGCTGACGATAGCCCGCTGGGTGGGTTGCGGCTCACGCTGTGGCTACCGCTGTACAAGCGAACCTAAAAACCATCGGCCTGCGAATGCAGGCCGATTTTTTATCTCGCCGTCAAGATTTACCGGGAGATTTCCGGCGCTAAAATCCACTCAGCGCTGTCGTTCCACACGTCCATCCGGGTAATTTTGCCATCGCGCACTTCGAAACGATCGATAAAGCGATTACCGGCAAACGGGCGACCGTCGGGCCATTCCCCATACAGCGTACCGTTGGAATAAATCACAACGTAATCATCATGCTGCACCGCATCAAACTCGCCCAGCGCCTTCTTCACCCACTTGTAGCGAGCGCCGTTAAACTGCGCGATATCTGCCGCGCCCGCCATCGCCCGGCCTCCGGTGAAGGTAATTTTCACCTCCGGGTGCATATACGTTGCGGCACGTTCAGCATCGGGAATCATCGAGGCCACCAAAAATTCTTTTACGATCGCCACCGCATTTTCAGCTTCAGTCATAATCCTTCCTTTCATTTTGGCGGAGTTTTATCCCCCCACAGTCGTCTGGCGCTATCTTCAATTTTGCCGCTCAAACGACGCTTCTGCATGGTGCGGCTCCAGCTCGCCGACAGCCCGGCGGCGCTCAACAGCCGGTGATATTGTTCGTCATCAAACGGCATAGACCAGGCGATAACACCCGCTTCATGAACCGAGACATCGCTCAGACGCGACGCCAGTTCCAGCGGCGCATCGCTGGAGACCTTACCTGGCGCAATGACCCGATACAGCCAGCCGGTTTTTCCGCTGTTCTGCATAAGGAGGGCCATGTCGCTGATGGCAAAGTGGAAATTAAGTTTAAAGCATGGAGAGCGCGGCTGAGTGACCTGGATCAACGCCTCGCCCCAGCGGTAGATGTCGCCAATAAACACGTTGTGTTCGGTCATTCCGTCCGTCGACAGATTCTCGCCGAACGCCGGAGCGCAAAACAGCGTCGCCTGCTCGGGGAACTGGCGAATCCAATCAGCATAGTGTTCGCGGGGGTAATGGCATAGCGCGCGGTCGGGGCCGCCGTGGATTTTCTTTTCGGCCTGCTGATCGCCTGCCAGACCCAGCTCGGTCAGCATGAGTTCGCCGTCGATTTGCACCTTGGCGATAGCGCTCGGGCGGCTGCCGTCATAGTCACGAATTTTGCCAATAAACACGTCAACCGGATAATGCATCTGCTGCTCCTTACGCGGATACAAAAAAAGCGAGTCATCAGACTCGCTTCTACAGACGTGCAATGCAAATTATTTTTTAGCGGCGAAACGCGCTGCTGCTTCGTCCCAGTTCACCACGTTCCAGAACTCTTTGATGTAGTCCGGGCGGCGGTTCTGGAATTTCAGATAGTAAGCGTGTTCCCACACGTCCAGACCCAGGATCGGGAAGCCGGAAGCGCCGGAAATGGCTTCACCCATCAGCGGGGAATCCTGGTTTGCGGTAGAAACCACAGCCAGTTTGTCGCCTTTCAGCACCAGCCACGCCCAGCCGGAGCCGAAACGGGTTGCTGCTGCTTTTTCGAATTCAGCTTTGAAGTTGTCAACGGAACCGAAGTCACGCTCGATAGCCGCTTTCAGATCGCCCTGCAGAGTGGTGCCTTTTTTCAGCCCTTTCCAGAACAGGCTGTGGTTAGCGTGGCCGCCGGCGTTGTTACGCAGCACGGTTTTTTTGTCCGCTGGCACCTGGTCCAGTTTAGTAATCAGTTCTTCAACCGGCAGGTCAGCAAACTCAGGCAGGTTTTCCAGCGCCGCGTTAGCGTTGTTGACATAGGTTTGATGGTGTTTGGTGTGGTGAATCTCCATCGTCTGCTTATCGAAGTGCGGTTCCAGTGCATCATAAGCGTACGGCAGGGATGGCAGTGTATAACTCATAATCATCTCCATTATTGTCGAGCGGCACAGTGTTAACGCCGCGTAAGCAGTTGGTTCATTATAGTTAATTAAATGATATTGAAAATGATTATCAATGCCGTACTTTTTCCAGGGTTATAAACGTTACGGCATCCGCTGAAAACAACCGATTTTTACGCCTCCAACCGAAACCGCCTGTTGATGAATTCCTGGAAATCATGAAATGTGAAACAGGGTTTCAAAATCTTTCTTTTGGTGCCAATTTTTGTCAGCGGTGGCAAAATCAAGAAGGTTATAATTTCACCATGCAATTACATTCCCGGTAAATTATTACAATTGCGAGGGAATTATGAAGCAACCTGGTTTTATACGTCTGGCTACGTTGGCCTTACTCTCCACACTCTCTTTCTTCTCCCACGGCGAAACCATTTTGCGCCTGGCCTACGCTGAAAATAGCCAGCCGGTAAAAGATGCGTTGCACTTCCTGGGGCAGCAAGTTGAAGAGAAAACGGGCGGCGATATCAAAGTACAGTACTTCCCGGACGGACAGCTTGGCGGCGAGCGCGAACTGGTGGAGTTGACGCAGGTCGGCGTCGTCGACATCACTAAAGTGTCGTCCGGGCTGATGGAGAGTTTTTCGCCTGAGTACGGCGTGTTCTCACTTCCCTACCTGTTTGCCACCGTCGATGAATACTACCGCGTAATGGATAACCCACAGGTGATGGAGCCTGTTTATCAGTCCACCGCCGCACAGGGGTTTGTCGGCGTAGGCTGGTATGATTCCGGCGCGCGTAATTTTTATATGAGCAAAGCGCCGGTTAAACGCATTGAGGATTTACGCGGGAAGAAGATCCGCGTCATGCAGAGTGAGACGGCGATCCAAACCCTCAAACTGCTGGGCGCTTCGCCCATCGCCATGAGCCAGGCGGAGGTCTATACCTCGTTACAACAAGGCATTCTCGACGGCGCGGAAAACAATGAGTTCGCTCTCACCATCGCCCGCCACGGCGAAGTCGCCCGTTATTACACCTACGATATGCACACCCGCATTCCCGATATCCTGCTAATGAGTACCCTCACGCTGGAAAAGCTGACGCCGGAACAGCAGCGCATCGTCGAAGCCGCCATCAAGGCGTCGATCGAATTTGAGAAAGCCGCATGGGACAAGGAAATAGAGAAAACCAGGCTGGCGGCGGTAAAAGATTTCAACGTTGAATTCTACGAGATCGACAAAAAGCCCTTCCAGGAGGCGGTACAGCCTATTTACGACGGTCTGAAAAACAAACCGCGGCTTTACGGGCTGTATCAACGTATCCAGACAGCAAAAAATTAATCTAATCAGGAAATTAAGATGAACACATTCAGAAAAGGACTTGATTTATTGCTGGGCGCTATCTGTTGCCTGGTGCTGGCGATAATGGTTGGCATCGCCTGCTGGCAGGTGGTGAGCCGCTACATTCTGGGCGTTCCCAGCACCCTTACCGAAGAGATGCTGCGATTTCTCCTGGTGTGGGTATCAATGCTGGGCATGGCTTTTGTCGCCGGTCAGAAACAGCATATCAGCCTGACTCTCTTACTGGATAAGGTGTCGCCGACGATTCGCGGCTGGTGGGATATTATTCTGCAGGTCATTTTTATCGCGTTTTCCATTTGGGTATTGATTATCGGCGGCTTAAAGATTTCTGCGATTTCTATGCTGCAAATCTCCCCTGCGCTGGGCATTCCGATGGGGAAAATTTATTACGCGCTCCCCTGCGCAGGCGTACTGATCATCCTCTATGGGCTGCTGAATATCGTTGACGCCCTGAAAGCTATCCATTCCGCCACGGATACCACTGAGCACACTCTGGAGAAATCACATGATTGACCCTATTTTTGCGTCCTGTACGCTAATTGCCGTCTTTGTTGTTTTACTGGCCATGGGCGCGCCTATTGGGATCTGCATCGTTATCGCCTCTTTCAGCACCATGATGCTGGTACTGCCTTTCGATATTTCGATGTTCGCCACCGCGCAAAAAATGTTCTCCAGCCTGGACAGTTTTGCCTTGCTGGCCGTGCCGTTCTTCGTTTTGTCCGGGGTGATCATGAATAGCGGGGGAATTGCCGCCCGGCTGGTCAATTTTGCCAAACTGTTTACTGGCAAACTGCCCGGCTCGCTCTCTTATACCAACATCGTCGGCAATATGATGTTCGGTGCAATTTCCGGATCGGCGATTGCCGCCTCAACCTCCATCGGCGGCGTGATGGTGCCGATGAGCGCGCGCGAAGGTTACGATCGCGGCTTTGCGGCCGCGGTGAATATCGCCTCCGCGCCGACGGGAATGTTAATTCCGCCCACCACGGCTTTTATCCTTTATGCGCTGGCAAGCGGGGGAACATCGATTGCCGCTCTGTTCGCCGGCGGTCTGGTCGCGGGAGTGCTGTGGGGCGTTGGCTGTATGCTGGTCACGCTGGTGGTCGCTAAGCGTCGAAATTATCGGGTTTTCTTCACCGTCCAAAAAGGCATGGCGCTAAAAGTTGCCGTTGAGGCCATTCCCAGCCTGCTGCTGATCGTGATTATCGTCGGCGGCATTGTGCAGGGGATTTTCACCGCCATTGAAGCCTCCGCGATTGCCGTGGTGTATACATTATTGTTGACGATGGTGTTTTACCGCACGCTGAAAATTAAGGATTTGCCTTCGATTTTGCTCCAGACAGTGGTAATGACCGGGGTCATCATGTTCCTGCTGGCAACCTCTTCGGCGATGTCCTTCTCGATGTCGATCACCAATATTCCTGCGGCGCTGAGCGATATGATCCTCGGTATTTCCGCCAATAAACTGGTTATCCTGTTAGTCATTACCGTCTTTTTGTTGATTATCGGCGCATTTATGGATATCGGTCCGGCCATTCTGATTTTTACCCCGATTCTGCTGCCGATCATGGCTAAACTGGGCGTCGATCCGGTGCATTTTGGCATTATCATGATCTATAACCTGGCGATTGGCACCATTACGCCGCCAGTTGGCAGTGGTTTATATGTCGGGGCGAGCGTCGGTAAGGTCAAAGTTGAGGAAGTGATTAAACCGTTGCTGCCTTTTTACGGCGCGATTATCGGCGTTCTGTTATTAATTACCTACATTCCGGAAATCACACTGTTCTTACCCCGTCTACTGGGCATCATGTAAGCGCATAGTTTCCTGCACATCTCGTTGCCGGATGGCGATTCGCGTCTTATCCGGCCAACGCACGATAATAATTATCCGCAGGTCATCACCAGGTAAAAAAAACCGGCTACCTATAAAGTAGCCGGAAAAGGGAATAAATAATAAACAGGGATAATGATTAGAATGTGTAGCCTATACCCACGCGGAAACGGGTTTGTCTTTCATCGCTGTTGCTATTGACGGAAACATTACCTACCTCAACGAATGGCGACCATTGATCAATAATATAGGCAGTTCTGAAGTTATATTCATAGTTATCTTTGCCGCCATCGTAAAGATCATATTTATCGGCTTTCTTATAAATTCCTTCGATTGTCCAGTCAAAGTTGTTCCATTTATAACCCGCCCAGACATCCATACGATTGATGGTATCATCATCACGGATATCAGAAGAACGGCGTACATATTCAAAACGATAGCGCGCACCAACCCACCAGCTTTCATTTAATGTCCACGTCGCGCGGAAGTAAGGCTTATAGGTAGAGTAACCGTTGCCTGTTTCCAGCACGAAACCCGGTTGCCAGGCGACATCACCGGTTTTAAATTGGTAGCTTATCGTATATTCGTTGCCCTGTGTTTCCAGGTCATTAAACGCTTTATTGGTGTCATCCCCGCCTGATTTTGAGATAGCTTCTATCGCAAAACCAACACCATTCGCAAACCGATGAGAAATATACGCACGGTCATAGTTAGCTTTACTGTCATCAAGATATTCATGACGAACATCGACATATACTGCATGCGCATTTGTTACAACAAGAGGTAATAGTAAGAAAAGAGATTTTCTCATAACAGAATCCATTTAATTTAAAATTAAAACGTTGTTTCATGTCAGACCATTACAACCATAATACGCAATGTGAATGGCGACAATATAGACAAAGACCTTTAATTTAAAATTGGGATAATGTTCAAAAAGCAAAATAAAATAAATGAAATTCATATTCGTCATATAAAATAAAAATCAAAGCACCATCAACAATGCCAATATAGGGATTTCCTTATATTTATATTTCATTGATTCCTAACGTTAATTTCAATATATTTAAATTGTAAATACAAATAAAACAACTAAATAATTACTGTATAACTACCCTTTTATCAAACGGTAAGTCAGACTATTCCCATTATGTGATCTCACGCAGCGTTTTCTTTGCATTGTTGCCAGCTAAGTCGTTTCGTGTCGTTATGATGAAGGTATTTTAGAAAACAAATATTACCCACTGATTTAAATAACATCCAGACGGTCACGATGCGCTCCGACTTTTTTAAAACGTGAAGTTAATCACTTCATTAACGTGCTGATTGCCAGAATACACCCAACGGCGGCAATCGTTATAAGGTTACCAGGCTGCGTAATTTTTAAACTCATGCAAACGGAAGGGGTATCCCGTCCATAAAAAATAATGAGGAACATGTCATGAGTAACGCGATTACGATGGGTATTTTCTGGCATTTGATAGGGGCGGCCAGTGCAGCCTGCTTCTATGCCCCGTTCAAGCAAGTGAAACAGTGGTCATGGGAAACCATGTGGTCAGTGGGCGGCATCGTCTCATGGCTTATTCTGCCGTGGACAATTAGCGCTCTGTTACTGCCTGATTTCTGGGCCTATTATGGGCAGTTTAACCTCTCCACCCTTTTACCGGTTTTTCTGTTCGGCGCCATGTGGGGCATCGGCAATATTAATTACGGTCTGACCATGCGTTATCTCGGGATGTCGATGGGTATCGGCATCGCTATCGGCATTACGCTTATCGTCGGCACGCTGATGACGCCTATCATCAACGGTAACTTCGATGTGTTAATCCATACCGAAGGGGGACGCATGACGCTACTTGGCGTTTTTGTCGCGCTGATCGGCGTCGGGATTGTGACGCGCGCCGGACAGTTAAAAGAACGCAAAATGGGCATTAAAGCGGAGGAGTTCAATCTGAAGAAAGGGCTTCTGCTGGCAGTGATGTGCGGTATTTTCTCGGCGGGGATGTCTTTTGCCATGAACGCCGCGAAACCGATGCATGAAGCTGCTGCCGCGCTTGGCGTTGACCCGCTCTATGTCGCGCTGCCGAGTTACGTGGTGATTATGGGCGGCGGCGCGCTGGTTAACCTCGGTTTCTGTTTTATCCGCCTGGCAAAAGTACAAAATCTGTCGATAAAAGCCGACTTCTCGCTGGCAAGACCGTTGATTATCAGCAATATTCTGTTGTCCGCGCTTGGCGGTCTGATGTGGTATTTACAGTTCTTTTTCTATGCCTGGGGTCACGCGCGCATTCCAGCGCAATATGACTACATGAGCTGGATGCTGCACATGAGCTTCTATGTGCTGTGCGGGGGGCTTGTCGGTCTGGTGCTAAAAGAGTGGAAAAATGCTGGCCGCCGTCCCGTTGCCGTATTAAGCCTCGGCTGCGTGGTAATTATTATCGCGGCGAATATTGTCGGTTTAGGCATGGCCAGTTAATCGCTTTGATTACTGAGATGACGCCATTGGCTCGGCGTCATCCCGGTTTCCCGCGTGAACACCACTGAAAAATAATTACTATCTTCAAAACCGCACTGCATCGAAATCTCACTAATCATCAGCGGGCTATGCTGAAGCAGATACTGCGCGTGGCAAATACGGACCTGGCGTAAATATTGATTAATCGTCATCCCGGTTTGGGCGCGAAACTGCTGCCGCAGCACCCGTTCGCTGCATTGTTCCTGCTGGCAAAACGCATCCAACGCAAAGGGACACTCAAGGCTATTAGCCAAAGCGGTAATTAATTTATCCAACAGGGTTTCTCGGGAGGTTGCCGGAAGATCGTCGGTCGCGTAGCGATGCCGTTTTAACGTCATCACCAGTTGACCAAACAGCAATTCCGCCATCTCATTCGCCAGCGGATCGCGTCCATTACTCTCATGTTCAAGCTGGTTAATGACCTGCCGCGCCTGATTCATTCCCATACTGCCCAGCCGCCAGTGAGGATGCCACTGCGCTCCCTGAAAGCCGGGAATCATCGCCTGCCAGTTTACATTGAGTTTCAAACGCTCCGGGCAGTAAATAATATTTTGCAGCACCAGATCGTTAACGGAAGTATAGGAGTGTTTGTCTTCAGCACGAATGTAAAACAGATCGCCGCGGGTAATTCTGTATGGGCGCTCATTAAGAACGTGTAGGCCATTGCCCCGCCAGACCATCACCAGTTCACAAAACTCATGCGTATGTTCCGCAAAAACATCCTGTGGATAGCGATCGGCAACCGTAACGGCCTGCTGCTCATCAGTAAAAAAATCTTTTTTCAAAAGGATTAACTGATTTGCCACCGCAGCACCTCATGTTGAATGCTTGCCGGATGGCGCTACGCTTATTCTGTCTACCGCTCGCCGCCGTAGGCCAGGTAAGGCGCAGCCGCCATCCGGTATTAAAGGGTATAATTATCAGCATATTGGCGACGAAAACGTTGATAGCGTTCGCGTTACTGGATTATCGCATCGCGTCCCTGACGGATATCCCGCGGCGACCAGTTAAATTCTCGGCGAAACAGAGTCGAAAAGTGGTTACTGTCGCCAAAACCGCAGCGGTACGCGATTTCTGTCACGCTATGATCGCTATGGCGTAATAAATGCCGGGCTTTGATCAAACGCAGGCGATTAAGGTAACGTTGCGGCGTCAGCCCGGTATGCTGTTTAAGCTGACGATGCAGCGTGCGTAGCGACAGCGAAAACTGTTCAGCTACCGCCTCCCAGCAGACCTCCTCCGCAAAATGGTCTTCCAGCCATGCCATCAGTTGGTTGAGTTTGGCGTCGTTATTGGTCGCGCCTTCCATCAGGCTACTGCGGCGTAACAACACCAGTAGTTGCATAAACAAAATTTCGCGATTCGCCACGGCAGGCGCATCCATGCCGTCTCCGGTGCGCTCCATCAGACCGACCAACTGGCGCACCTGCTGCAACACACTCTGATTCACCCGCCAGTGCGAAGGATAGTAACCATCCTGCTCCTGCGGCAGCAATTGATCCAACCCCGCCAGGAACTGGAAGGCGTCCGGTGAACGCCACAGTACATTCGTCAGGCATAGGTTGTCGGTATGTTCATATAAATGCCGGTCGTGATCGCGAACAAAACACACGGTACCGCCGCTGATGGTATACGGCTGCCCGTTGAATACATGAATGCCCGTACCGTGTTCCACAATCACGATTTCATGGAAGTCATGATGGTGTTCAGGGAAAGCGGCTTGCGGCAGACGAGGTTCAATCGCTACGGGCGCTTTACCTGATGGAAAAAAATCCACGCTATGCAGTACGGTCATGGTTGCTTCCTCCTGAATTCAACATGTCCGAATAGTAATTAAGGGCTATCGGCCTCACCTTAAATTTTTGACGCTAAAGCGCGCAAACATGGTCTTTTTTTCAAGAAAAGGCGGGAAAAAGCGGGAAATGCGGACGACATCACACCGGCCTATTAGTAGAAACTGTGAACGCTATCACGTTCATCTTTGCCTTGTTGCCAGCGGCTCATTTTCCTGTCAGTAACGAGAAGGTAGGTCTTTGAGGGCTTTTTTAGACTGTGCGCAATGACTCTAAGAAGGACCTGATTATGACTTTTCGCCATTGTGTCGCGGTTGATCTCGGCGCATCCAGCGGGCGCGTGATGCTGGCGCGTTACGACAGCAAACACCGTACCCTGACGCTACGTGAAATTCACCGTTTTGTGAACTGCCTACAAAAAACAGACGGGTTTGACACCTGGGACATCGACAGTCTGGAAAAGGATATCCGTCTTGGTCTGAAGAAAGTCTGCAATGAAGGCATTCTTATCGACAGCATCGGCATCGACACCTGGGGCGTCGATTATGTCCTGCTGGATAAACAAGGTCAGCGTGTCGGCCTGCCGGTCTCCTACCGCGATAACCGTACCACGGGCATCATGCCGCAAGCGCTGGTCCAGATCGGCAAAAGCGAAATCTATCGCCGCAGCGGGATTCAGTTTCTGCCGTTTAACACCATCTATCAGCTACGCGCGCTGACGAAACAACAGCCTGAGTTAACGGCGCAGGTCGCTCATGCGCTGCTGATGCCCGATTATTTCAGCTACCGCCTGACCGGTGAAATGAACTGGGAATACACCAACGCCACGACCACCCAGTTGGTCAATATCAATACCGATGACTGGGACGAGACCCTGCTGACATGGACTGGCGCGAAAAAGAGCTGGTTCGGTCGCCCCTCGCACCCTGGCAATGTTATCGGCGACTGGATTTGCCCGCAGGGCAACCGTATTCCGGTGGTAGCCGTCGCCAGCCACGATACCGCCAGCGCCGTTATTGCCTCTCCGCTGGCAAATAAACATAGCGCTTACCTGTCTTCAGGCACCTGGTCGTTGATGGGTTTTGAAAGCAAAATGCCCTACACCACTGACGAGGCGCTGGCCGCCAATATCACCAACGAAGGCGGCGCGGAAGGGCGTTATCGGGTACTGAAAAACATTATGGGTTTGTGGCTGCTCCAGCGTGTGCTGAAAGAACGGCGCATTACCGATCTGCCTGCGCTTATCGCCCAAACAGAAGCGCTGCCGGCCTGCCGTTTCCTGATTAACCCGAATGACGATCGCTTTATCAATCCTGACGATATGCGCGCCGAAATCCAGGCCGCCTGTCGCGAGACTGACCAGCCCGTTCCCGTCAGCGATGCCGAACTGGCGCGCTGCATTTTCGACAGTCTGGCGCTGTTGTATGCCGACATTCTGCACGAACTGGCAAATCTGCGCGGCGAAAAATTTACCCAACTGCATATTGTCGGCGGCGGATGCCAAAACGCGCTACTCAACCAGTTGTGCGCCGATGCATGTGGCATTCGCGTGATGGCCGGGCCGGTTGAAGCCTCCACCCTTGGCAATATTGGTATTCAGCTTATGACCCTCGACGAATTAAACAACGTCGATGACTTCCGTCAGGTCGTCAGCGCTAACTACGACCTGACAACCTATATCCCTAATCCTGATAGTGAAATTGCCCGCCACGTTGCGCAGTTTCAACCCAAACGACAGACAAAGGAGCTTTGCGCATGACCACTCAACTGGAACAAGCCTGGGAACTGGCAAAACAACGTTTCGCCGCAGTAGGTATTGATGTCGAGGAGGCGCTGCGCCAGCTCGATCGCCTGCCGGTTTCCATGCACTGCTGGCAGGGCGACGATGTTGCCGGATTCGAGAACCCGGAAGGTTCGTTGACGGGCGGAATTCAGTCAACCGGCAACTATCCGGGCAAAGCGCGTAACGCCACCGAACTGCGCGCCGATCTGGAACAGGCGCTGCGTCTGATCCCAGGACCAAAACGGCTGAACCTGCACGCCATTTACCTTGAGTCGGATACGCCGGTTGCCCGCGACCAGATCAAACCGGAGCATTTTAAAAACTGGGTGGAGTGGGCGAAAGCGAACCGGCTGGGGCTGGATTTCAACCCTACCTGTTTTTCTCATCCACTGAGCGCAGACGGTTTTACCCTCTCTCATCCAGACGCGAAAATTCGCCAGTTCTGGATCGATCACTGCAAAGCCAGCCGCCGCGTCTCGGCATACTTTGGTGAGCAGCTCGGTACGCCGTCGGTGATGAACATCTGGATCCCGGACGGCATGAAAGACATTACCGTCGACCGTTTAGCCCCGCGCCAGCGCCTGCTGGAAGCGCTGGATGAGGTCATTAGCGAGAAATTCGACCCGGCGCACCACATCGACGCCGTTGAGAGCAAACTGTTTGGCATCGGCGCGGAAAGCTACACCGTCGGCTCCAATGAGTTCTACATGGGCTACGCTACCAGCCGTCAGACCGCGCTGTGCCTGGATGCGGGCCACTTCCATCCCACTGAAGTGATTTCCGACAAAATTTCCGCCGCCATGCTCTACGTGCCACGGCTGCTGCTGCACGTTAGCCGCCCGGTACGCTGGGATAGCGACCACGTGGTGCTCCTGGACGATGAAACCCAGGCAATTGCCAGCGAGATCGTCCGTCATAACCTGTTCGACCGTGTGCATATCGGCCTGGATTTCTTCGACGCCTCTATCAACCGTGTCGCCGCGTGGGTTATCGGTACCCGCAACATGAAAAAAGCGCTGCTGCGCGCTCTGCTGGAACCCACAGATCAACTGCGTCAGCTTGAGGCCAGCGGAGATTACACCGCGCGTCTGGCGCTGCTGGAAGAGCAAAAATCTCTGCCGTGGCAGGCCGTCTGGGAAATGTATTGCCAGCGTCACGACACGCCGGCTGGCAGCCAGTGGCTGGACAGCGTTCGCGCCTACGAAAAAGAGATCCTGAGCAAACGTAGCTGACTGCGACACCTGATCTGTAGGCCGGATAAGACGCCCGCGTCACCATCCGGCAATAAATGAAACACGATTGCCGGATGGCGCTGCGCTTATCCGGCCTACGTAAGACCCGAATAACCTTCGGGCAATGAATGGGAACACGAACATGCAAAATATTACCGATTCCTGGTTTGTCCAGGGCATGATTAAAGCCACGTCTGATGCGTGGCTGAAAGGGTGGGACGAACGTAATGGCGGTAACCTGACGCTACGTCTCGATGAAACCGATATCGCGCCTTTTGCGGCTAATTTCCACGAAAAACCGCGCTATATCGCGCTAAGTCAACCCATGCCGCTGCTGGCGAATACGCCGTTTATCGTTACCGGTTCCGGCAAATTCTTCCGCAACGTGCAGCTCGATCCGGCAGCCAATTTAGGCGTGGTCAAAATCGACAGCGACGGCGCAGGCTACCACATTCTGTGGGGCTTAACCCACGACGCGGTACCCACCTCTGAACTCCCGGCGCATTTCCTTTCCCACTGCGAACGCATCAAAGCCACCCACGGCAAAGACCGCGTCATTATGCATTGCCATGCGACTAACCTGATCGCCCTCACCTACGTACTGGAAAACAACACTGCGCTGATCACCCGCAAACTGTGGGAAGGCAGCACCGAATGCCTGGTGGTATTCCCGGACGGTGTCGGCATTCTGCCGTGGATGGTGCCAGGCACCGATGAAATCGGCCAGGCCACCGCGCAAGAAATGCAGAAACATTCGCTGGTGCTGTGGCCGTTCCACGGCGTGTTCGGAAGCGGACCTACGCTGGATGAAACCTTCGGTTTGATAGATACCGCAGAGAAATCCGCTGAGGTATTAGTCAAAATCTATTCGATGGGCGGTATGAAGCAGACCATCACGCGCGAAGAACTGGTCGCACTCGGCAAACGTTTTGGCGTGACACCGCTGGCCAGCGCCGTAGCGCTGTACTGATACCTCCCAACTCAACGCCGGATGCGGCTTTGCCTTATCCGGCCTACAGGCCGGTGCGCATTTTACCGTAGGCCCGATAAGCGTAGCGCCATCGGGCAACAGGGAATTTTTTTAAGGAGAATAGTGATGAGCTTTATGTTGGCACTGCCAAAAATTAGCCTGCATGGCGCTGGAGCGATTGCCGATATGGTGAACCTCGTGGCGAATAAGCAATGGGGCAAAGCGCTGATCGTTACCGATGGTCAACTGGTAAAGCTGGGCCTGCTGGATAGCCTGTTTAGCGCACTGGATGAACATCAAATGTCTTACCACCTGTTTGATGAGGTGTTCCCAAACCCGACAGAAGAGCTGGTGCAGAAAGGTTTTGCGGCGTATCAGAGCGCAGAATGTGACTACATTATCGCCTTCGGCGGCGGCAGCCCGATCGATACCGCTAAAGCGGTGAAAATTCTGACCGCCAACCCAGGCCCATCTACCGCCTACTCCGGCGTCGGCAAAGTGAAAAACGCCGGCGTACCGCTGGTAGCGATTAATACTACGGCAGGTACCGCGGCAGAGATGACCAGCAACGCGGTGATTATCGACTCTGCCCGTAAGGTCAAAGAGGTGATCATCGACCCGAATATCATCCCGGATATTGCCGTGGATGACGCCAGCGTCATGCTGGAAATCCCGGCTTCTGTGACCGCCGCAACCGGCATGGATGCCCTGACCCATGCGGTGGAAGCCTATGTCTCCGTTGGCGCGCATCCGCTCACCGACGCTAACGCGCTGGAAGCGATTCGCTTAATCAATGTGTGGCTACCGAAAGCGGTTGACGATGGCCATAACCTCGAAGCCCGTGAGCAAATGGCATTCGGCCAGTACCTGGCGGGTATGGCGTTCAACAGCGCCGGTTTGGGGCTGGTTCACGCGCTGGCGCACCAGCCGGGCGCAACCCACAATCTGCCGCACGGCGTCTGCAACGCTATCCTGCTGCCAATTGTCGAGAACTTTAACCGTCCGAACGCCGTCGCGCGTTTTGCCCGCATCGCACAGGCGATGGGCGTGGAGACGCGCGGTATGTCTGACGAAGCCGCAAGTCAGGAAGCGATTAACGCTATCCGTACGCTGAGCAAACGCGTCGGCATTCCAGAAGGTTTCAGCACGTTGGGCGTCACAAAAGAAGATATCGAAGGCTGGCTGGATAAAGCCCTCGCCGACCCGTGCGCGCCGTGTAACCCGCGCACCGCCAGCCGCGATGAAGTTCGCGAGCTGTACCTGGAGGCGTTATGATCCGCAAAGCCTTTGTGATGCAGGTAAATGCCGACGCGCACGAGGAGTATCAGCGTCGTCATAACCCAATCTGGCCGGAGCTGGAAGCCGTATTAAAATCTCACGGCGCGCATCACTACGCGATTTATCTCGATCAGGAGCGCAATCTGCTGTTCGCCACCGTTGAGATTGAATCCGAGGAGCGCTGGAACGCCGTTGCCAGCACCGACGTTTGCCAGCGTTGGTGGAAACATATGCGTGACGTTATGCCCGCGAATCCGGATAACAGCCCGGTCAGCGCAGAGCTAAAAGAGGTGTTTTATCTGCAGTAAGTCGTGTGCCCGGTAGCGCAAGCTTACCGGGCCTACGGTTTTATTTTTTGTCGGCCGGATAAGGCGGTTACGCCGCCATCCGGCAATTTCAATTCTGCTCCGCCACCAGGATAGCCTGAGTATCCGGTTCCAGCGCTTTAAAGATATGCGCCTGGTCGCCGGGATAACAAATGTAATCGCCCTCCGCCAGCTCTTCCGGCGCCTCGGTTAAGCCGACGAGGGCTTTTCCCTGCGTAACAATAATATGTTCCACCGACCCCGGCGGATGCGGATGAGAGATCCGGTCGGCCCCCGGCTGCGTCAACAGCAGATAGATATCACGCCGCGCGCCGGGCGGACACGCCGCCAGTAATATCGCCTGATAATGCGCCTGCTCCGCCACCACTTTGGTGCCCTCTCCGCGGCGAATCACCTGCGTTTTTTGTACCTGCGGCTCCAGCAGCCTGGCAAAGGGAATGTCGAGCGCGACGCATAGCGACCATAACGTCTCCAGGCTGGGGTTGCCGTTCCCTGCTTCCAGTTGTGAAAGCGTAGATTTAGCGATGCCTGCGCGCCGCGCAATCTCCGCCAGCGACAGTCCGGTTCGCTGGCGTTCGCGTACCAGACTTCTGGCAATGACGCTAATAGGTTGTGTCATAAAGCATCCAACGTTCACTATAACGAACGAAATGTTCGTCTTGTAAAGCAAATCTGTTCCGTTCATTATAATGAAAATTCGTTCGATATGACTAAAGAAGATGAAACACTATTTTTCCTGTCTCAAGGGAGACACGATAAAAGCGATATTTTTAGTGTGCCTGGCCGTGGGCGTCGTCGGCATGTCCTATGGCTCACTGGCGATGGCCTACGGTTTCCCACTGTGGGTGCCGTTTGTCCTCTCTATTTTTGTGCTGGCGGGCGCGTCCGAATTTATGTTTATCGGCATTGTTGCCAGCGGCGGCAATCCGTTAGCGGCGGCGGCGGCAGGACTGCTGGTGAATGCGCGCCACGTGCCGTTTGGCGTAACGGTGCGCGATTTGGTTGGCACCCGCGCCGCCAGCTTTTTCGGCTGCCATATTATGAATGATGAGAGCGTGGTGTTCGGCCTGTCGCAAAAAACACCCGAACAACGTAAAGCCGCCTACTGGCTATGCGGTCTGGGCGTCGCCCTATTCTGGCCGATTGGCACACTGATTGGCGCAGGTGTCGGCAAACTGCTCCCGGCCCCAGAAACCATCGGTCTGGATGCCGTATTCCCGGCAATCTTACTGGCGCTGGTGATCCCGGCGTTTAAAAACCGCACCACATTGATTCGTGGTTGCAGCGGCGCCGCGCTGTCGCTTGCCGCCGTTCCTTTTGTGGCTGCCGGATTGCCGGTGTTGCTTTCGCTGCTTGGCCTACTGGCGAGGAAAAAATAATGGGCAATATGACGCTATTTATTATCGGTATTGCTCTTTTGTCTGCGGGAACCTATTTGATGCGCCTCGGCGGCGCGAAACTTGGCAGCCGTCTGGCGCTGTCTGAGCGTTCACAGGCGCTGCTCTCGGATGCGGCAACGGTGCTGCTATTCTCCGTCGCGCTGGCGACCACCTTTTACGAAGGCGAACATTTTGCCGGAATGGCGCGCGTTCTTGGGGTTGGCTTCGCCGTATTTTTAGCCTGGCGTAAAATGCCGCTTATTGTGGTGATTATCGCCGCCGCGGTAGTGACCGCGTTATTACGAATGGCGGGTATTAATTAACGTCTTACAGAACAGTTGGACGTGACACCCTATAAGTGATGAAGGCTGGGCCGCCCTATGCTGAAGTGGCTCAGAATTTTCGCATCAGGGGGATAAATGCTTTCCATATGAATGCCGATCCTCAATGACACTACCAGTACCTTCCAGCGTGACGTCAACATCTTGTGATAGCTTCAGATTACTGGTTTTTCTAATAACTCTCTTTAGTTAATGTTTACGTCAGCTATTTTTACGGATATTGCCTGATGAAGAATACATGAACGAAAAAAGCGCCTGATCGGCGCTTTTTATTGGCGTTATAGCGTAATTTTATAGGCACTTGCGCCAGCCTGTGCACAGTTAATGTGCCGTCACTCAACGCAGGCGGTTATAATCATCCACCATCTCGTTATAACTTCTCAACGACGCCGGATAAGAATCCGCAACCATCCATCCTGTTGCAGGGTCCTGCACCCGTTTCTTTTCAAAATCAGAATACTCAACATTGTCTCTGATGCGACGAATATATTTTTTAGCTTGTAGCTGATAATCAGCCGCAGAGCTGATGAAAGAAGAATTACGGCCATCAGTATTCACTTCTTTCAATTGCGCAATCATTGTTTCCAGTTCCGCGACTTTTTTCATCATCGCTTCGGCATCAAAGGTATCGGCAGAAATAACCTTGTTGATCTGCTTTGCCGAAATCATGACAGCCAGAGAATAATAGTTAAATGTTTTGCCTTCCGCTTCTTCTATTCTCTTCAACTGTGTCAATTGCCGCCTGTCATTTATTTCCTGAATAGCCTCATGATATTTTTCCGAGACGGGTTTAAAATCCTCGATATTCTTCAGTAATGTCTGATGCAGCGCCTTACCTTTAGCAAAGGCATCATCTTTATAGTTTTCCTGGGTATAATATTTTTCCATTTCGTTAATGGTATTACCCAGCGCGGCGGCGCTATCAATATAGCTAACGGCAACGCCATCAATAGGCTCAAGTAATGGCGTTAAGGCGGCCACCTGTTTCATCTCTTTCTGGCAATTCGTTATGTAAGACTCCGTAATACCATAAATGCCATAAACCAGGCTCTCTTTCCCTGTCGGACCTTTTTTAAAGTCTTTCACCCAATCCGCGTAACGCGCCAGACTGCGCTGAACGGGCAATTGAAGTTTATTAAAACAATCGATATAGACATCCATTTTTTCACTATAAACTTCTTCAGCGTCAACCTCCGGCTGAGCTGGCGTTTCTGGCTTCGCCGCCGGGGGCTGAGTTGCCGTTTCTGGCTTCGCTGCTGGGGGCTGCGCTGGACTTTCGCCAGATTGCGTTTCCGGCGTCTGAGAAGGCGCTGGCGTCGCAGGCTGACTGCTGGCGGCCGGCGTCGCCTCGGTTTTAACATTATTGTCATCACATCCTGTTGCGCCCAGGGTCATTAGCGCAATGATTATCGCTGAGGATAATAAATTCCTTTTCATTTAATTGCCTTTTGTATATTTACGTTGGGGTTCTCTTATTTTAACGAACACATTGATATTGATAATGTTAATTATAATGAAATATGCATTAAGTATTTTTTGTGTTGAATAAATCACATACCTGTTTTTTTTCATTAAAATGAATCTGTAAATTTCAATGATATTATTTATAGGTTATTCTAATGAAAAAGGATTTGTTATCACCAATTATTATCGCTATGCTGATGACTGCCGGGCTAAGCGCTTGTGATGAAAAAAAAGCGGACGAACAACCTGTAGCTCAAAGTGCGGATTCATCAGCGAGCAATACACAACCCACATCAGCGGAAAGCGCAGATGCGAACGATGTTCTTAACCAAAAGCTGAATGTTTACATTGATTGTTATAATAATCTCCAGGCAGATATTTACCGTGCTGTAAATCGTTATGCTAACACATTCGACGATTTCCGCACCGGCCCTACCGGTAAGGAAGACGATCCCTCTCCGCTGGTTCCTGTGTATCCTGCATTTATCCAGGACTGCCGGAAAGACATCAAGGCGGCGGCTGAATTAAAGCCGGCGTTTGCCTCTCTGGATAGTGCTGCTCTGGCATTTATTAATGCGGCTGGGCCACTAGCTGAAACAATCAATAGTATGAATAAATACTATGATCAAGATAACTTCAAGGATGATGCCTTTGCTGGCGCTAAAGCGTTCCATAAAACGTTTATAAAACAGTTCGATGAGTTTGATCCCATTGCGAAGAAATATATCGCCGAGATTACCATTATGAGTAAGCAGCATGCGGCTAATGAAATTAAGGCGACCGAGAAGAAAGAAGGTAAATCCATTAAGTACTATACGCTTTTGACGATGCAGGAAGCCGAGACGCTTAATGACGCTGTAGCTGATGATTCTTTTGATGTGGCGGCAGTAAGCAAACAGCTCGCTGATTTTGAAGAGCATACTCAGAAGCTAAACGAGAAGATCAACGTTGATATAGATAAACATCGTAGCTTCCCTGGTTTTATTTCTGAGCTGGAAAAATTCCAGGGCAAGGTGAAAAAACGCATTCGGCGCGTGCGCGATAACGTGGCGTATACCTCGCATGAGCAGGACTACCTCAATAGCGGCAGCGGCGATATGGTAGATGGTTCTTATGAGGCTGTGGTTAAAGCTTATAACGAGCTCATCGATACCTATAATGGCTATCATCTTGAGCGTGAGTTCTAAGCTTTTCACGCTGCAAATCGCGTGCATATAACCGCTGAACTGAGCAAATAAGTCGTTAGCGACTGCCGAAAGAGCGCCCCAGGGGCGCTTTTTTCGTTCGAAGTATTACCGGGTAGCAAGCGCCTCGTGAATGGCTGGAATAAGCTGCGGCCCAGCATAAAAACGATTAAAACCTGTATGGCCTCGCCACTATACGTGATTCCGTTATCAAGAGAGGCTGTAAAATTGAGAAAATATATATTTTACGAAAATGTAGAGGGTACTATTTTAGTCTGCGATTAACCGCTGCGGATGGGTATAAATCGTCGCCCGACCCGGCTTACAGAACCCCACCAGCGTCAGATTGCAGCGTTCAGCCACCTCGACCGCCAGCGTCGTTGCGGCAGAGACGGCAAACAGAATTTCCACACCGCACATCGCCGACTTCTGCACCATTTCGTAACTCGCGCGACTGGAAACCAGCGCCGCGCCTTGCCGCCATTCCTCACCTTCCGTAGCGCGGCGGCCGAGCAGTTTATCCAGCGCAACGTGGCGTCCGACATCTTCATGGCCCCCCGCCAGTTCACCCGACGGCATGACCCATGCCGCAGCGTGCGTACAACCCGTCAGCTTACCCGTCGGTTGAAAATCATTCAGATGTTTTAACGCGCGATCAAGGTTACCGAGATTAAACGTTTGGCTAAACGGCAGCGGTTGCACCGGCTTACCGATGTCATTGAGCTGTTCCACGCCACATACGCCGCAACCGGTACGTCCGGCCAGCGCGCGACGACGCGCTTTCAGCCCCATAAATCGACGGCTGGAAAGATCAATCTGCACTTCAAGTCCGTTACAGGACGGCACAACGTCCATGCCATAGATTTCACGCGGGCTGTCAATGATCCCTTCCGACAGAGAAAACCCTATTGCGAAATTCGTCAGATCTTTCGGAGAAGCCATCATAACGACATGCGAAATACCGTTATACACCAGTGCCACTGGCACTTCCTCGGCAACATCATCAAGTTGGGGGGACTGCAAATCCTCGCGTTTCCAGAGAGTCAACTGGCGTGAGGTTGTGAAATCAGTCACATTTAGGACTTCTTCAGACAGTATATTGTTCACTTTCTTTTAACCATATAAGAACACACACACCAACATTATGGTATTCTGTTACAACTCCTCCCGGATGGAGGAAAATTTATCCAATTCTGAACCTTTGCGGGCCCGTCCGCAAAGAAAAATAACAACCACTCCCTGAGCGTTTCGGATAGAGAAATGTGAAAGAGAAGTGACAATGTCGAAACAAGGAGCAAACCATGCAGGTCAGCAGAAGGCAGTTCTTTAAGATCTGCGCTGGCGGTATGGCAGGCACCACGGCGGCGGCACTGGGCTTCGCGCCCGGCGTAGCGCTAGCGGAAACACGGCAATATAAACTGCTGCGCACCCGCGAAACCCGTAACACCTGCACCTACTGTTCCGTTGGCTGCGGGCTGTTGATGTACAGCCTCGGCGACGGTGCGAAAAACGCCAAAGCATCTATTTTCCATATCGAAGGGGACCCGGATCATCCGGTAAGCCGTGGCGCGCTGTGCCCGAAAGGGGCCGGTCTGGTGGACTTTATCCACTCTGAAAGCCGCCTGAAATTCCCGCAATACCGCGCGCCGGGTTCAGATAAGTGGCAACAGATCAGTTGGGAAGAAGCGTTTGACCGCATCGCTAAACTGATGAAGGAAGATCGCGACGCCAACTATCAGGCGCAGAACGCCGAAGGCGTTACCGTTAACCGCTGGCTCACCACCGGGATGCTGTGCGCTTCCGCATCCAGTAACGAGACGGGTTATTTAACGCAAAAATTCTCCCGCGCGCTGGGTATGCTCGCGGTCGACAACCAGGCGCGTGTCTGACACGGACCAACGGTAGCAAGTCTTGCTCCAACATTTGGTCGCGGTGCGATGACCAACCACTGGGTCGACATCAAGAACGCCAACCTCGTCGTGGTGATGGGCGGTAACGCCGCAGAAGCTCACCCGGTCGGGTTCCGCTGGGCGATGGAAGCCAAAATTCACAACGGCGCGAAGCTGATTGTGATCGATCCGCGCTTTACGCGTACCGCGTCGGTGGCCGATTTCTATGCGCCAATACGCTCTGGTACTGACATTGCCTTCTTGTCAGGCGTGATGCTGTATCTGCTGACCAACGAAAAATACAACCGTGAATACACCGAGGCCTATACCAATGCCAGCCTGATCGTGCGTGAAGATTTTGGCTTCGATGATGGTCTGTTCACCGGCTATGACGCAGACAAGCGGCAGTACGATAAAACCAGTTGGCACTATGAGCTGGACGAAAACGGTTTTGCCAAACGCGATACGACACTGCAACACCCGCGCTGTGTCTGGAATCTGTTGAAACAGCATGTCTCACGCTATACGCCGGACGTGGTAGAAAATATCTGCGGTACGCCGAAAGCGGACTTCCTGAAAGTGTGCGAGTACATTGCAGAAACCAGCGCAAAAGATAAAACCGCGTCGTTCCTGTACGCGCTGGGCTGGACGCAGCATTCCATCGGCGCGCAGAACATCCGTACTATGGCGATGATCCAGCTTCTGCTCGGTAACATGGGGATGGCGGGCGGCGGCGTTAACGCCCTGCGCGGTCACTCCAATATTCAGGGGCTGACCGACTTAGGACTGCTGTCGCAAAGTCTGCCGGGCTACCTGACGCTGCCGAGCGAAAAACAGACCGACCTGCAAACCTATCTGGCTGCCAATACGCCGAAGCCATTGTTGAAGGATCAGGTCAACTACTGGGGTAACTATCCGAAATTCTTCGTCTCAATGATGAAGGCCTTCTTTGGTGATAAAGCGACAGCGGAAAATAGCTGGGGCTTTGACTGGCTACCGAAGTGGGATAAAGGGTACGACGTGTTGCAGTACTTCGAGATGATGAAACAGGGCAAGGTCAACGGCTATATCTGCCAGGGCTTTAACCCGGTGGCCTCATTCCCGAACAAAAACAAAGTGGTCGCGTCGCTTTCCAAACTGAAGTACCTGGTGACTATCGATCCGCTCAACACCGAAACGTCCACCTTCTGGCAAAACCACGGTGAGTCGAACGACGTTGATCCCGCAAAAATCCAGACCGAAGTGTTCCGTCTGCCTTCCACCTGTTTTGCCGAGGAAAATGGTTCCATCGTTAACTCCGGTCGTTGGTTACAGTGGCACTGGAAGGGCGCGGACGCCCCGGGAATTGCCATGACCGACGGCGAAATCCTCGCCGGTATCTTCTTACGCCTGCGTAAGATGTACTCTGAACAGGGCGGCGCCAACCCGGAACAGGTGCTGAATATGACCTGGAACTACACCAAACCATACGAACCTGCCTCTGAAGAAGTGGCGATGGAAAGTAATGGTAAAGCGCTGGCCGATCTTATCGATCCGGCAACCGGCGCGGTGGTGGTGAAGAAAGGCCAACAGCTCAGTTCGTTCGCGCAACTGCGCGATGACGGTACGACGTCCAGCGGCTGCTGGATTTTCGCCGGTAGCTGGACGCCGGAAGGCAACATGATGGCGCGTCGTGATAACGCCGACCCGTCTGGTCTCGGCAACACGCTGGGCTGGGCATGGGCATGGCCGCTTAACCGCCGCATCCTCTATAACCGCGCCTCCGCCGATCCGCAGGGTAATCCCTGGGACCCGAAACGTCAGCTACTGAAATGGGAAGGCGGAAAATGGGCCGGATGGGATATTCCGGACTACAGCGCCGCCGCGCCCGGCAGCGACGTCGGACCGTTTATCATGCAGCCGGAAGGGATGGGCCGCCTGTTTGCTATCGATAAGATGGCGGAAGGGCCGTTTCCGGAACACTACGAGCCGTTTGAAACGCCGCTGGGCACTAACCCGCTGCACCCGAACGTTATCTCTAACCCTGCCGCCCGTATCTTTAAAGACGATGCCGACGCGCTGGGTAAAGCGGATAAGTTCCCGTATGTCGGAACCACTTACCGTCTGACCGAGCACTTCCACTACTGGACCAAGCACGCGTTGCTTAACGCTATCGCCCAGCCGGAACAGTTTGTGGAAATTGGCGAGAAGCTGGCGAATAAACTCGGCATCGCGCATGGCGATACCGTGAAGGTCTCCTCGAACCGCGGCTATATCAAAGCCAAAGCAGTGGTGACCAAGCGTATTCGCACGCTGAAAGCGGACGGCAAGGATATCGATACCATCGGTATTCCTATTCACTGGGGCTACGAAGGCGTGGCGAAAAAAGGCTTTATCGCCAATACGTTAACGCCTTTCGTCGGTGATGCGAACACGCAAACGCCGGAGTTTAAATCCTTCCTTGTGAACGTGGAAAAGGTGTAACGGAGACGACCTATGGCTTATCAATCGCAAGACATCATTCGTCGTTCCGCCACTAACGGTTTCACCCCCGCGCCCCAGGCGCGGGACCACCAGGAAGAGGTGGCGAAACTCATCGACGTCACCACCTGTATCGGCTGTAAAGCGTGTCAGGTGGCGTGCTCCGAGTGGAACGACATCCGTGATGAAGTGGGCAATAACGTCGGGGTGTATGACAACCCGGCTGATTTGACCGCGAAATCCTGGACGGTAATGCGCTTCTCGGAAGTGGAACAGAACGACAAACTGGAATGGCTGATCCGTAAGGATGGCTGTATGCACTGCGCCGATCCCGGCTGCCTGAAGGCCTGTCCGGCGGAAGGGGCAATCATTCAGTACGCTAACGGTATTGTCGACTTCCAGTCCGAGCAGTGTATCGGCTGCGGCTACTGTATCGCTGGCTGCCCGTTCAACGTGCCGCGCCTCAACCCGGAAGACAACCGCGTCTATAAATGTACGCTGTGCGTTGACCGTGTGGTGGTCGGCCAGGAGCCGGCCTGCGTGAAGACCTGTCCAACCGGCGCCATTCATTTTGGCTCGAAAGAGGATATGAAAACGCTGGCGGGCGAGCGGGTGGCGGAACTAAAAACCCGTGGTTATGACAACGCGGGTCTGTACGATCCGGCGGGCGTAGGCGGTACGCATGTCATGTACGTGCTGCATCATGCCGATAAGCCGAATCTGTATCACGGTCTGCCGGAAAACCCGGAAATCAGCGAAACCGTTAAGTTCTGGAAAGGCGTCTGGAAACCGCTCGCCGCGTTCGGTTTTGCCGCGACCTTTGCCGCCAGCGTCTTCCACTATGTCGGCGTCGGTCCGAACCGCGCGGAAGAGGAAGATGACAACCTGCATGAAGAGAAAGACGAGGTGCGCAAATGAAACGACGTGACACCATCGTGCGCTATACGGCGCCGGAACGCATCAACCACTGGATCGTCGCCTTCTGCTTCGTGCTGGCGGCGGTGAGCGGGCTGGGCTTTTTATTCCCATCCTTCAACTGGTTGATGCATATCCTGGGCACCCCACAACTGGCGCGAATTCTGCACCCGTTTGTGGGCGTGGTTATGTTTGCCTCGTTCATCATCATGTTTTTCCGTTATTGGCACCACAATCTAATCAATCGGGATGATATCTTTTGGGCGAAGAATATTCGTAAGATCGTCGTCAACGAGGAAGTGGGTGACACCGGGCGTTATAACTTCGGTCAGAAATGCGTATTCTGGGCGGCGATTATCTTCCTGGTGCTGCTGCTGGTAAGCGGGGTAATTATCTGGCGTCCGTACTTTGCGCCTGCTTTCTCAATCCCGGTGATCCGATTCGCGTTAATGTTGCATTCTTTTGCCGCAGTAGCGTTAATTGTGGTTATCATGGTGCATATCTACGCCGCCCTTTGGGTGAAAGGCACCATTACCGCGATGGTGGAAGGCTGGGTAACCCGGTCGTGGGCGAAGAAACATCACCCACGCTGGTACCGAGAAGTCCGCAAGACAACGGAAAAAGAAACTGAATGAGTATTCGCATAATCCCGCAAGATGAGCTGGGGTCGAGCGAGAAACGTACGGCGGATATGATTCCGCCGTTATTGTTCCCCCGACTCAAAAACGTCTACAACCGCCGCGCCGAACGTCTGCGCGAGCTGGCTGAAAATAACCCGCTGGGCGATTACCTGCGCTTTGCCGCGCTTATCGCGCACGCGCAGGAAGTGGTGCTGTACGACCATCCGCTGGAGATGGATCTGACCGCACGTATTAAAGAAGCGAACGACCAGGGCAAGCCGCCGCTGGATATCCACGTGCTGCCGCGTGATAAGCACTGGCAAAAACTGCTGCATTCGTTAATTGCCGAGCTAAAACCCGAGATGAGCGGCCCCGCGCTGGCGGTGATTGAGAACCTGGAGAAAGCCTCCGAGCAGGAGCTGGAGCAGATGGCCAGCGCGCTGTTTGCCTCGGATTTTGCCTCCGTCAGCAGCGATAAAGCCCCGTTTATCTGGGCCGCGCTCTCCCTTTACTGGGCGCAAATGGCCAGCTTGATTCCAGGCAAAGCCCGCGCGGAATACGGTGAAGCGCGCCAGTATTGCCCGGTGTGCGGTTCGATGCCGGTCTCCAGCATGGTGCAGATCGGCACCACGCAGGGGCTGCGTTATCTGCACTGTAACCTGTGCGAAACCGAATGGCATGTCGTGCGCGTAAAATGCAGTAACTGCGAACAGAGCCGCGACTTACACTACTGGTCACTGGAAAATGAGCAGGCTGCGGTGAAAGCCGAAAGCTGCGGCGATTGCGGGACTTACCTGAAGATTCTCTATCAGGAAAAAGACCCGAAAGTGGAAGCCGTGGCCGACGACCTCGCCTCGCTGGTGCTGGACGCGCGCATGGAACAGGAGGGCTTCGCCCGCAGTTCTATCAACCCGTTCCTGTTCCCGGGGGAAGGGGAATAAGTTCTCTGGTATACCGGCTAGCAATCTACGTTAGCCGGATCATTGCTCAATAACGCAATGCTTGTATAACGTTTCTCGGGTCGTTGGCAATGGCGCGAAGTAACGCTTTGGCTGGCCCTGTCGGTGAACGTCTTCCTTGCTCCCAGTTGCGCAGCGTATCCACGTTGACCGAAATCAGTTCTGCAAACTTAGATTGCGACAACCCAGATGCCTGCCGTATTTCTTTAATCTTCATTGCATCAATATGAAAGGTACGAGAAGGCTCACGGGTCCCTTCAATGATTTCATTCATTTGAGACATACTTTGAGTTAATCGCTCAAATAACACTTTATCCATCTACCACCTCTCATTCAGCATACGAAGCACCGCTTTTTCCTGCGGCGTGAGATCATCTTTAATGCCTTTTTGATAAATCAGAAGCAAGCGAATCTCATACCGTTGACTACGGTGAAAATAGATAATTCGCACGCCACTACGCTTTCCTTTGCCTCGCGATCCCCAGCGCATTTTTCTCAGGCCGCCCGTTTCCTGAATGACATCACCACAATCTGGATGCTGAGCCATAAAAACCTGAAGCTTATGGTATTCATCCTCATCGAGCAGTTTTTTAACATCTTCAGTAAAGAGTTCCGTTTCTATGAATTGCATATTCCCTACGCCATTGGCTTATAGTAGTGAAAATAATCTATACGTCAATGGCGTATAGCATCATCATTTCACAGTACAAAAATTAAAAACCCAGCGCCAACCGCATTCCATTTTTTGCGAACCTCTATCCAGAATCATCATCCCCTCGTTTCACCACTTTCCATCCCCAACGGACCAGGTTATAAACTGTACATACATACAGTCAAAGGAGCGTTATATGCCACTGGAAAAAGGAATTGCCGAACTGGTCGCTGGGTTTATCGCCGCGGGCCGTCCCTCTTCACGAGAGCAGAATATTGATGACCGGAGAACGGGCTATATTGCCAGCACGACGCTGGCGGGTGAGAAAGAAATTCGGGTGAGTTCGGAAGATATCGTGCTGGAAGGGATGACATTTCGCGTCGTTTCGCCGCCAAACGCATCCGGTTCTCTACCCTGTATCCTCTACTATCACGGCGGCTGTTTTGTTAGCGGCGGCTTTCTGACTCATGACCCCCAGCTACGGCAACTGGCCTGGAAAAGCGGCTGTAGGGTGATTGCCATTCAGTATCGCCTTGCGCCAGAGCACACCTTCCCGGCGGCTCATGACGACGCTGAACGTGGGGCCAATATCGTCCATCAATACGCGGAGCAGTTAGGCATCGATCGTGAACGTATCACGCTTGCTGGCGATAGCGCAGGCGGGCACCTGGCATTGGTCAGCGCGCTACGCCTGAAATCCGCCGCCCACTGGTCTCCGGCGAAGCTGCTGTTGATCTACCCGATGCTTGACGCTACTGCCAGTTTCCCCAGCTATGCCAGCAACGGGCAAGACTACATCATCACCCGCGATACGCTGTTATCGGGTTTCGAAATGTATCTCCAGGGTGCCGACCTCCGCCACCCGGAAGCCAGTCCGATATGGCGTGAAGATTTTGCCGGTTTACCGCCGGTGCATATCCTCACCGCAGAGTTCGACCCACTGCGTGATGAAGGCGAAGCGCTATATCACCGTCTGAACGACCAGGGCGTGGCGTGTACTTGCCAGCGCTATCTCGGTGTCATCCATGGCTTTTTCCAGCTCGGAGGCGTGAGCCAGGCGGCACGAAGCGCCATGCGAGATGTGGCCTGGCGTGTTGTAAGTCCATCAACAGGCAAAATGACCTAAAATTCAATTTTGTTTTCAACTTGAAAACTGGATAACGTTGCGCTAAATTGTTTTCAGGTTGAAAACTTTGTAATGGAACTACAGTGTGCATGTTATCAGCCGAAAACCGTTCAATGAAGCGATGCTCATGTATCCAAACCATGAGCTTGCTCTCACTGAGTTGCTGAATGTTCTGGAGAAAAAAACATTCACTCAGCCTGAAGAGATGAAGCGGTATATTCCTTCACTGGATAATTTTAAGCACAGAGATAAATGGTGGGTGATTGATGTTTCTGGTAACAGCCTGAGACTCATTTCCTACATAGATTTCAGGTTACATAAGATATTTGTGAAACATATCGTTTCCCATGCCGAATATGACAAACTGACCGCATATTATCGGGGTAATAAAGAATGAGAACTCATCGTCAGATGGATGCAACCAGCGCAAAAAAGATCGTTGATACCTTCAGCGATGCGGTAAAAAGCGTCCCACTGATGGGGGAAGACCGAAATGACAATGAGTATCGCAGGGCACTAGCGCTAGTGGAGTTTCTGGTCGACCACGACGATCTTGAAAACCCACTATTTGAATTGCTCTGTGCCCGAATCAGTGAATACGAAAAACATGCGCCGGAATTCAAAGCACTCAACCAACACCTGGAGAAAACGCCCCCTGGCGTTTCAGTATTGCGAACGCTCATGGATCAATACGGTCTCAAAGCAGCAGATCTTGCCAACGAACTTGGTTCTAAATCGAACGTCAGCAACATCTTAAATGGCCGCAGAGCACTAACGGTTAATCATATTAAAGCGCTTACACAACGCTTCAAACTACCAGCAGATGCCTTCATCGAGTAGTTGGAGATGTCCAGCTACTCCTCCTCATTCCCGCCCTCTTCATACGGGCCGAACGGTTTCGCAGGTAGTACGATATAAATGCCTTCGAAAATTGCCCCAGCGGTCTCGCCGCCCAACAGTTCAACCTGCAACTGGACACGCGCTTTTTTACCCCGCGCCAGCCTGTCCAAATCACCGCTTAGCGACCCCAAATCAGCCACGGCGTTTGGCTTTCCGCTAATGGGTTTACTGTAGCGAATATGGGCGTCAGCAAGAATAATCGTCCCGCCCAGGTGGCGTTCACGGAGCATCAGCCAGATAAGTCCCCATCCGGTCAACGTCGCCAGGGAGAACAGGCTGCCGGCAAACACCGTGTGATGCGGATTTTGATTACCGGTTTCCGGCATCGTGGTGATAAATTTTTGCCCGGTGTACTGCTGAATGCGCACCCCCATCTTTTCACTCAATGGAATGTGCTCATACCAGGCCTGCTGAAGCTGCCCGCACCAGTCGCCGCGATGCAGGATATCATCCAGCGATGCTACCGGTTTAATCATCAGAAAATGGCGGATTGGCGTGGTTGTGGGCGTAGTAATCTCCCCCTGATTGACAAACCCGAGTTTGGCAAAGAACTCAACCGCATCTTCGCGCGCGCTGCAGGTGACGCGCTTAACGCCTTCCTGGCGGGCGACAGACTCCAGGGTCATCGCCATTAATGTCCCCAGCCCTTTATCCTGTACCGAGGGATGTACAGCCATAAAACGGATAGACGCCTCGTTATCTGCATTGATATACAGGCGGCCCACTGCAACTAAATTTCCTTCTTCGTCCACCACCATTTGATGGTGCGCCAACGCATCCCAGCCATCCCGTTCCGACCCTTTCGGCTGGTGCAGCGGTTTACGCAGCATCTCCCAGCGAAACTGGTAGTAACGTTCTAATTCTTCTTCTGTTTGCGGAACTCGAAGGTGATACATAGCCGTACTCTCTCTTGTTATCCGCGGCCACGCCGGAAGCTGACTCATACCTGGAGCCAGAATGTCACGGGACCGTCATTAACCAGCTCAACCTGCATATCGGCAGCGAAGCGTCCGGTTTGCGTGTTTATCGCCTGCTGGCGGCAGCGTTCGACAAAATATTCATAAAGCGCCTGCGCGCGATCCGGCGCAGCCCCGCCGGAAAAGCTTGGTCGCATACCGCGCTCGGTATCTGCCGCCAGCGTAAACTGCGACACCACCAGCACGCTGCCGCCAGCCTGTTGTACATTCAGATTCATCTTGCCGTCAGCATCGCTGAAGATACGGTATCCCAGCACGCGCTCGCACAGACGATTCGCTTTTTGTTCGTCATCTTCTTTTTCGACACCCAATAACACCAAAAGTCCTGGGCCGATTTCACCCGTCACCTCATCCTCCACGGTGACGCTGGCACGGGTTACGCGTTGAATTAATGCAATCATGGTTGGTCAGCTTCTTCTTGTTCTGCGGCTTGTTTGAGTTTTCGGTATTCCCCGAGAGTGACAGTTATTTCTGCGCCAAGCAAGACTATACACCAGGTCCAGTATACCCAGACAAACAGGATAGGGATCACTGCCAGTACGCCATAAATGAGCTGATATGACGGGAACATGGTGATATAAAGCGCGAAACCTTTCTTTCCGGCCTCGAACAGCAACGCTGCGACAAACGCGCCGACAAGGGCGTCACGGTTCGGTACGCGAGTTGTTGGGACAATACTGTAAAGTAACCAGAATGAGATCCACGAGAGCAGCAGCGGAAGGATGCGCAATACATTGTCGATGACCGTATTCAGATCGCTGGCCCAGCGTAAAGAAAGCAGGTAGGAGCTGATCGCCAGGCTGGCACCGGCGAGAAGCGGGCCGAGCGTGAGGATCATCCAGTACACCGCAAAAGAGTACACTTTTGGCCGTGTGCGTTTGCTGCGCCAGATAGTGTTTAAGGCGCTATCAATGGCGTACATCAACAGCAATGCCGTCACAATCAGTCCACAGGCGCCTACCGCCGTCATTTTGTTGGAGTTAGCGACAAACTGCTCAATATAGCGCTGAATCACGTCTCCGGTGGCTGGCATAAAGTTAGCAAAAATAAAATGGCGTAACTGAATGCTGACATCAGAAAACATCGGAAAAGCAGCGAAAAGGGCAAAAACGACGGCAATAAGCGGTACTAAGGAGAGTAATGAGACATAGGCGAGGTTTCCCGCCAGAGTCGTCATATTATCCTCATCGATACGCTGCCATAATAGCTTGAGCCAGGCCCGAACAGGGCGTGTATGGCGTCCAGCTTTTTGGTGAACGGTTTTTAGCATAACAGCTTCGCGAAATAGTCAGGGATGGTGGCTTTATCCTTCACCAGAATGCTGGTGATCCCCAACTGGTTGGCCCCTTCTATATTATCGGCATTGTCGTCGAAAAAGACCGCATCGGCAGCGGAAAAACCTTCTTTCTGCAGGACGTGCTGATAAATACGCGCTTCCGGTTTACGCATTCCCAAATCCTGCGATAAATAGATATGGTCGGCGGCAGCGCGCACCTCCGGATATTCTTCCGGCCAGAAGTGGGTATGCAGTCGGTTAGTATTGGATAGCACCACCACGCGATGCCCCTGCTCGCGCAGTTTATGCATGATAGCAATCACTTCGGGCCGTAATCCGACAAATACCGCCTGCCAGCCGTGCGCGAATTGTTCATAACTGAGCGATAACGCCATTTCATGACAGAAAGCTTCAGCAAACGCTTCGTCCGTTATCTCACCGCGTTCATGTTGGTGAAAAGTCTCGCCCATCGTAAATTTTTGCTTCAGCGAAGCCAGCGGTACTCGACTCAGATCGCTCCACACACCTAATACGCGGTTAAAGTCGATGTCGACAATCACATTACCTAAATCAAAGATGTAGAGCATGTCATTCTCCTTGCTAACCGGGGATGAATAACTGTAGCGGGAAAGGAGAAGTTTGACTATGTATCCCTTTATAAATCAATTAACAAAAAGACAATAGAAACGCAGACGATGCCCAATATCGCCTGCATCACAGCGCCGTTTTATTGGCCGGATAAAGCGCTGACGCGACCCTCCGGCGCAAGGGCGCTTGTCACGCTGAAACGGCGTCGTCCAGCGAAGGACTCGCCTGAACCACTTCGATTTGCTGGGATTGAAGTAAATTCTGTAATGCCGGACCGGGATACTCGTCCGTAAACAGAGCGGTAATCTGTGACACATTGCCGATCTCAACCGCCGCAGAAGCATGGTATTTCGTATGATCGGCGGCCAGCAGAATATGTCGCGAGTGGGCCATCATGGTTTTCACTACGCTGGCTTCGTTGACATCAAACTCCAGTAACGCGCCATCGCTCTCTATCGCGCCTACGCTGGTGACGAGATAGTCAGCCCGGAACCCCGCCACAAACGCCGCCGCGGATGGCCCGATAATGCCGCTATTATGCGGGCGCAGCGTGCCGCCAGGCACCATCACTTCAAAGCGAGGGTTATTATAAAGAATGTGCGCAACGCGCAGGCTATTGGTGATAATGCGCAGATGATTATGGTTGAGCAGCGCGCGCGCCACCTGCTCAACCGTCGTTCCAATCGTGATAAATATCGTGGAGCCATCCGGAATATAGTCAGCCACGGCTTCCGCAATGGCTTTTTTCTCTTGCGTCCAGGAGACCTCTCGCTGCTCAAAGGCGGTATTGACCACACTGGACGCTCTGCCAGCGCCGCCGTGATGACGCGTAATCAGCCCCTGCTCGCTTAATTTACGAATATCGCGGCGAACCGTCTGGGTAGAGACCTCCAACAAACTGGCTAACTCATCGATATTCATATAGCCGCGCTCATCAATTAGCATTAACAGCCGATCGTGTCGCGGATTACCGGTCAGTTCGGTAAGACTCATGAGCATTCCTCTAAAAGCTTCCTACTGCTCATATTATACAAAAAGTGACAAGAAAGATCGGGTTTGCTCACAATCAGGGATACCCGCCCGGCCACCCGGGCGCGTACACTTCAGCGCGGCAACGCCGCTGGCGAATCTGACAGCCTCTTCGATGGCGTATCCGCTTGCCAGGCCAAATGCCAGTGCGCCATGAAAAACATCGCCCGCGCCGGTAGTATCTACCACCTCCACGGTAAAACCCGGTTGGTGGCGTACCGCCGCTTTTTCCAACCAGTTGCAGCCTTCGCTGCCTCGCGTGACATAGACATGTCCATTTGTGAGCATTTGTGCTTTTTTTAGCGCATCAATGGCTTCGCTCATCCCCGTCAGGCGTGCCAGCCCTGGCTCGGAGAAGGCGGCGTGGTCGCTTAACGCCACCAGCTCGCTAATATCCTGTGGCGTAATATCGCCATCAAGAACAGTCATGACGCCAGCCTGACGCGCCAGCGTAAACGCCTGTTTTGCGCCGTCATGCCAGCGCACATCCGCCAACACCACATCCCACTGCGAAAAATCGATGTCGTTAAGCCAGTCGGCGTCAGGTAATAAATCCGGGCTGGGATAATTAACGATAATCCGCTCTCCTTTGGCATCCACCATAATCGCTGACTGCGACGACATGGCCTGCGTGTAGCGGCGGGTATAGCGCGTATTTACCCCCAGGGATTCCAGCTCTGCCAGCAGACTGTTTCCGGTGTCGTCATCGCCCACACGGCCAATAAAGTCCACCTGTGCGCCCAATTTCGCCGCAGCCACGGCAGCGGTCGCCGCAGGCCCGCCGCCCACTTCCGTATAGCGCTTCGCCACATATTTCCCCCCTTCTGTCGGTAATCCTTCCACGTAATAGATGCGATCCATCACGGTAATACCTACACAAGCAATACGAACCATGGTCATTCCTCAAGCATTTTCGATGTGCTCATTTTAATTTCACGAAATGTTTAAAAAGTGACGGCTGTCAATTTTTTGACTATAAATTACAAATACGATCACAAACAGACAGAAAATGGCTCAGTAATGACAAAAAATGACACCACCGTGTTCAGGAGAACGATATGGCAGTTATAGCATTTATCGGGTTGGGACAGATGGGCTCCCCTATGGCGAGCAATCTGCTAAAGCAGGGCCATCAACTCAGCGTCTTCGATGTTAATCCCGACGCCGTACAGCGCCTGGTAGACAAAGGCGCGCAACCTGCAAGCAGCCCGGCTCAGGCAACCATCGGCGCTGAATTTGTTATCACCATGCTCCCGAACGGCGATCTGGTTCGTTCCGTTTTGTTTGGCGAGCAAGGCGTTTGTGAAACTCTTTCCCGTGAAGCGCTGGTCATTGATATGTCCACTATTCATCCGTTGCAAACCGATAAGCTGATTGCCGACATGCAGAGCAAAGGGTTCAGCATGATGGATGTGCCGGTAGGCCGGACATCCGACAACGCGATTACCGGCACATTGTTGCTGCTGGCAGGCGGTACGACGGAGCAAGTAGAGCGCGCTACCCCTGTTCTGATGGCGATGGGTAATGAGCTGGTCAACACCGGCGGCCCGGGAATGGGTATTCGCGTAAAACTGATCAACAACTACATGAGTATTGCGCTAAATGCGCTCTCCGCCGAAGCCGCCGTGCTGTGTGAAGCGCTGGGGCTTTCCTTCGACGTGGCTTTAAAAGTGATGAGCGGCACTGCCGCAGGCAAAGGGCATTTCACCACCACCTGGCCGAATAAAGTGATGAAAGGGGATCTGTCTCCCGCCTTCATGATCGATCTGGCGCACAAAGATCTTGGCATCGCGTTGGATGTCGCCAATCAACTGCACGTACCGATGCCGCTCGGCGCCGCCTCCCGTGAAGTTTATAACCTGGCGCGGGCCGCAGGCCGCGGTCGGGAAGACTGGAGCGCCATCCTGGAACAGGTGCGCATCAGCGCCGGGCTGACCGCCAACGTAAAAAAGTAACGACTGTATAAAGGAAAATTGAATGAACAACTACACCATCAAAGACATTACGCGAGCGTCCGGCGGGTTTGCCATGCTGGCTGTCGATCAGCGCGAGGCGATGCGTTTAATGTTTGCTGCTGCTGGTGCGAAAACACCCGTTGCCGATAGCGTGCTGACGGATTTCAAAGTGAATGCGGCGAAAATTCTTTCCCCGTATGCCTCTGCCGTTCTGCTGGATCAGCAGTTCTGTTATCGCCAGGCCGTAGAACAAAACGCGGTCGCTAAAAGCTGCGCCATGATCGTCGCGGCGGATGATTTCATCCCGGGCAACGGTATTCCCGTTGATAACGTGATCATTGATAAAAAAATTAATGCGCAGGCGGTAAAACGGGATGGCGCGAAAGCCTTAAAACTGTTGGTGCTGTGGCGCAGCGACGAAGACGCGCAGCAGCGTCTGGATATGGTCAAAGAATTCAATAAATTATGTCACTCCAATGGTTTGCTGAGCATTATCGAACCGGTTGTACGTCCGCCGCGCTGCGGCGACAAGTTCGATCGCGAGCAGGCGATTATCGATGCGGCCAAAGAGCTGGGCGACAGCGGCGCCGATCTTTACAAAGTTGAAATGCCGCTCTACGGCAAAGGCGCGCGTTCCGATCTTCTTACCGCCTCACAACGCCTAAATGGGCATATCAATATGCCGTGGGTCATTCTCTCTTCCGGTGTGGACGAAAAACTGTTCCCTCGCGCGGTCAGGGTCGCCATGGAAGCTGGCGCATCCGGGTTCCTGGCGGGACGCGCGGTCTGGTCATCAGTGATTGGTTTACCGGATACCGAGCTGATGCTACGTGATGTTTCCGCGCCTAAATTGCAACGTCTGGGCGAGATCGTCGATGAAATGATGGCAAAACGTCGTTAATACGAGGAGGAAAGAATGAAATGGTTTAACACGTTGAGCCACAACCGCTGGCTGGAGCAGGAAACCGACCGCATCTTTAATTTCGGTAAAAACGCCGTGGTGCCGACAGGCTTCGGCTGGCTGGGAAATAAAGGGCAAATTAAAGAAGAGATGGGCACCCATCTTTGGATCACGGCGCGTATGTTGCACGTTTATTCCGTGGCGGCGTCGATGGGCCGACCGGGCGCTTATGATCTGGTCGATCATGGCATCAAAGCCATGAACGGCGCACTGCGCGACAAAAAATACGGCGGCTGGTATGCCTGCGTTAACGATCAGGGCGTGGTAGATGCCTCTAAACAGGGTTATCAACACTTCTTCGCCTTGCTGGGCGCGGCCAGCGCCGTCACGACCGGGCACCCTGAAGCCAGAAAATTGCTGGATTACACCATAGAAGTGATTGAGAAATACTTCTGGAGTGAAGAAGAGCAGATGTGCCTGGAGTCCTGGGATGAAGCCTTCAGCCAGACGGAAGACTACCGTGGCGGCAACGCCAATATGCACGCCGTCGAAGCGTTCCTGATTGTTTATGACGTTACCCATGACAAAAAATGGCTGGATCGCGCGCTGCGTATCGCGTCGGTAATTATTCATGATGTGGCGCGCAACGGTGATTACCGCGTCAATGAACACTTCGATTCACAGTGGAACCCTATCCGCGACTATAACAAAGATAATCCTGCCCACCGTTTTCGCGCCTACGGCGGTACGCCAGGTCACTGGATTGAGTGGGGCCGTCTGATGCTCCATCTCCATGCTGCGCTGGAGGCCCGCTTCGAAACGCCACCCGCCTGGCTGCTGGAGGATGCGAAAGGTCTGTTCCATGCCACGATCCGCGACGCCTGGGCGCCAGATGGCGCAGACGGCTTTGTCTACTCAGTCGACTGGGACGGTAAACCTATCGTACGTGAACGCGTGCGCTGGCCGATTGTGGAAGCGATGGGTACGGCCTACGCCCTCTACACCCTGACGGGCGATAGCCAGTATGAAGAGTGGTATCAGAAATGGTGGGACTACTGCATTAAGTACCTGATGGACTATGAAAATGGTTCCTGGTGGCAAGAGCTGGACGCCGATAACAAAGTGACCACCAAAGTGTGGGACGGCAAGCAAGATATTTACCATCTGCTGCACTGTCTGGTCATTCCTCGTCTGCCACTGGCGCCGGGCCTGGCTCCAGCGGTCGCGGCGGGTCTCCTGGATATCAACGCGAAATAGGTCATGAGGATGGCAGCCATGCACAGCGGTGGAAAAACTATTCAGCTTAATGCGGGCCATTACCAGGCGAAAATCGTCACGGTTGGCGCAGGTCTGGCGGAACTGACCCATCATGGACGCCATGTGGTCATCCCGCATAAACCGGAAGAAATACCCATGGCGCATCTGGGGAAAGTATTGATTCCCTGGCCCAATCGCGTGACAAATGGCTGCTACTCCTATAACGGCAAGGTTTTCCAGCTTGCCGTTAACGACCCGGTTTCGCAGACCGCCATTCACGGTCTGTTAGCCTGGCGAGACTGGCAGATTAATTATCAGTCGGCGACGGAAGCGTCGCTAACGATTTTTCTGCCGCCCTCTTACGGCTATCCCTTTGCGTTGATATCGGAAGTGATTTATCGGTTAGATGCCGCCAGTGGGCTGCACGTATTGATTCGTACGCAAAACATTGGCGATAAATCAGCCCCTTATGGCGCGGGCGCACATCCTTATTTGACTTGTAATCTGCAAAGCATCGATAGCTGTGTATTAACACTGCCTGCAAGCGAAGAATTGCTCGCAGGCAGGGATTTTTCCGCATCATGCCTGCTCGGCGAAACGCGCCTTGATCATGCGGTTAAGACCGCGACTACCCCGGCTGAGTGGGAGGTCAGACTTACCAGCCCAACGCAGAACATGTCTACATTTTTACGCAGCAACCAACCCTGGCTACAGATCTATACCGGCGAAAAACTCAGCCGAAAAGGTCTCGCGGTAGAGCCTATGAGCTGCCCGCCCGATGCATTTAATTCCGGGATCGCGCTGATTCATCTTGCCCCAAAAGCGATCCATCAACTGCATTTTTCCATCGGCTGTGACTAGCCCAAATGGATTACCGAATTACCCTACATTCACGGAGATTACAATGAATTCTCTACCACAACGGTCAACCGATTTTGAACTGACAACATCACAGGATGGTTTTGCGCTTAGCTGGCAACAGCGCCTGATTTTACGTCACAGCGCCGAAAATCCCTGTCTGTGGATTGGCGCGGGCGTTGCCGACATTGACATGTTTCGCGGCAACTTTAGCATCAAAGACAAACTTAACGAGAAGATTGCATTAACGGAGGCCACCGTCAGCGAGCTACCTGACGGCTGGCTGGTACAATTCAGCCGTGGCGCAACAATTAGCGCCACCCTTCGCATCTCCGCCGATGAGGCGGGACGCCTGAAGCTGGATCTGCAAAACGACGACCTGCACCATAACCGTATCTGGTTACGCCTCGCAGCTAATCCAGACGACCATATCTACGGCTGCGGCGAACAGTTCTCTTATTTCGATTTGCGCGGCAAGCCGTTCCCGCTGTGGACCAGCGAACAGGGCGTTGGCCGTAATAAAACCAGCTATGTCACCTGGCAGGCAGACTGTAAAGAAAACGCCGGCGGCGACTATTACTGGACCTTCTTCCCGCAACCGACCTTTGTCAGCACGCAGAAGTATTACTGCCACGTCGATAATAGCTGCTATATGAATTTCGACTTCAGCGCGCCGGAGTATCACGAACTGGCGCTGTGGGAAGATAAAACTACGCTACGTTTTGAGTGTGCCGACACCTACATCGCCCTGCTGGAAAAACTGACTGCGCTGTTAGGCCGCCAGCCGGAGCTGCCGGACTGGGTTTATGACGGCGTCACGCTAGGCATTCAGGGCGGTACGGAAGTTTGCCAGCAAAAACTGGATACCATGCGCAACGCAGGCGTAAAAGTGAACGGTATTTGGGCGCAGGACTGGTCCGGCATTCGCATGACCTCCTTTGGCAAACGCGTGATGTGGAACTGGAAGTGGAATAGCGACAACTATCCACAGCTGGATAGCCGTATCAAACAGTGGAAAGAAGAAGGCGTCCAGTTCCTCTCTTATATCAACCCATACGTCGCCAGTGATAAAGACCTCTGCGCTGAGGCGGCGAAACACGGCTATCTGGCGAAAGACGCCACGGGCGGCGACTATCTGGTCGAGTTTGGCGAATTCTATGGCGGCGTGGTCGATCTGACCAATCCTGAAGCTTACGACTGGTTCAAAGACGTCATCAAAAAGAACATGATCGCGCTCGGCTGCAGCGGCTGGATGGCGGATTTCGGCGAATATCTGCCGACCGACACGTATCTGCACAACGGCGTCAGCGCCGAGATCATGCATAACGCCTGGCCCGCACTGTGGGCGAAGTGTAACTACGAAGCGCTACAGGAGACCGGCAAGCTCGGCGAGATCCTGTTCTTTATGCGTGCGGGTTACACCGGCAGTCAGAAATATTCCACCATGATGTGGGCAGGAGACCAGAACGTTGACTGGAGCCTTGATGATGGTCTGGCCTCTGTAGTGCCTGCGGCATTGTCGCTGGCGATGACCGGCCATGGTCTGCATCACAGCGATATCGGCGGCTACACCACCCTGTTTGACATGAAACGCAGCAAAGAGTTGCTGCTGCGCTGGTGCGATTTCAGCGCCTTTACGCCGATGATGCGCACCCATGAAGGCAACCGCCCCGGCGATAACTGGCAGTTCGACGGCGACGCGGAAACTATTGCCCACTTTGCCCGCATGACCACCGTCTTTACCACGCTGAAACCGTATCTCAAGCAGGCGGTGGCGCAAAACGCGGCTACCGGTCTGCCGGTCATGCGTCCGCTATTCCTGCACTACGAGAACGATGCCACAACCTACACCCTGAAATATCAATATCTGCTCGGTCAGGATCTGCTGGTCGCGCCGGTTCACGAGCAGGGGCGTTGCGACTGGACGCTGTACCTGCCGGAAGATCACTGGGTGAATATCTGGACCGGCGAAGCTCACCACGGCGGTGAAATTACCGTGGATGCGCCCATTGGCAAGCCGCCGGTTTTCTATCGCGCGAAGAGCGAGTGGGCTTCACTTTTTGCTTCTTTACGGAATATCTAATACGGCTCGCCCGCAGGGAAACCTGCGGGCAGATGGAGAAGAATAATGAGTCAAACATCATCGAATCCGGCAACCCTACGCTTGCCGTTTAAAGAAAAACTTGCCTATGGACTGGGGGATTTAGGTTCCAATATCCTGTTAGATATCGGGACCCTCTATTTACTCAAATTTTATACCGATGTGCTGGGTTTACCAGGGACTTACGGCGGGATCATTTTTCTGATCGCCAAATTTTTTACCGCATTTACCGATATGGGTACCGGCATTATGCTCGACTCGCGGCGAAAAATTGGTCCGAAGGGCAAATTCCGCCCGTTCGTGCTTTACGCGGCATTTCCGGTAACGCTACTGGCGATTGCTAACTTTGTCGGCACACCGTTTGAGGTGACGGGAAAAACCGTCGTCGCAACGATGCTGTTTATGCTGTACGGGCTGGTTTTCAGCATGATGAACTGCTCGTATGGCGCGATGGTGCCCGCGATTACCAAGAACCCGGATGAACGCGCCTCGCTTGCCGCCTGGCGTCAGGGCGGCGCCACTCTCGGCCTGCTGCTGTGTACCGTTGGCTTTGTGCCGGTCATGAACCTGATCGAAGGCAATGCCCAGCTCAGCTATATTTTCGCCGCCACGCTATTTTCATTGTTTGGCCTGCTATTTATGTGGTTGTGCTACGCCGGCGTTAAAGAGCGCTACGTTGAAGTGAAACCTGTCGATAGCGCGCAAAAGCCTGGATTATTGCAGTCGTTCCGCGCCATCGCCGGTAACCGTCCGCTGTTTATTCTGTGTATCGCCAACCTTTGTACTCTCGGCGCCTTCAACGTCAAACTGGCGATTCAGGTTTATTACACACAGTACGTTCTTAACGACCCGATCCTCCTCTCCTGGATGGGCTTCTTTAGCATGGGCTGTATTTTTATCGGCGTCTTTTTGATGCCCGGCGCAGTAAGGCGTTTTGGCAAGAAGAAAGTCTATATCGGCGGGCTGTTAATATGGGTGGCGGGCGATCTGCTCAACTACTTCTTTGGCGGCGGCTCGGTCAGTTTTGTCGCCTTCTCCTGCCTGGCGTTCTTCGGTTCCGCCTTCGTCAACAGCCTGAACTGGGCGCTGGTTTCCGACACGGTGGAGTACGGTGAATGGCGCACCGGCGTCCGCTCGGAAGGGACGGTTTACACCGGCTTCACGTTCTTCCGTAAGGTCTCCCAGGCGCTGGCAGGGTTCTTCCCCGGCTGGATGCTGACGCAAATCGGTTATATCCCGAATGTGGTGCAATCGGCAGGCACCGTCGAAGGCCTACGCCAGTTGATCTTTATATATCCTTGCGTGCTGGCGGTCATCACCATTATTGCGATGGGCTGTTTCTACAACCTCAACGAGAAGATGTACGTACGAATTGTGGAAGAGATTGAGGCCCGGAAACATACGGTTTAACAACAATAAAATATAACGCCCTGCGGGGCGTTTTGAGAGGCGATTATGTCTAATCATGATCCGCTAACGCTAAAGTTGAGCCTGCGGGAAAAATGCGCCTATGGCGTGGGCGATTTCGGCTCAAATCTGATGCTGTGTATCGGTACGCTGTATCTACTGAAGTTTTATACCGATGAACTCGGAATGCCTGCATATTACGGTGGAATTATCTTTCTGGTGGCGAAATTCTTCACTGCTTTTACCGATATGCTCACCGGCGTATTGCTGGATTCACGCCGTAATATTGGCGCAAAAGGAAAGTTTCGGCCTTTTATTCTGTATGCGTCATTTCCGGTGGCTCTGGTTGCTACTGCGCAATTCTTTGCCACTCACTTTACTTTACCCGTTAAAACAGCCTTCGCGACGGTGCTGTTTATGTTGTTCGGTCTGTTCTACAGCCTGATGAACTGCTCATACGGCGCGATGGTACCCGCTATTACCAAAAATCCGCATGAGCGCGCCCAGCTCGCCGCATGGCGACAAGGCGGCGCTACCATTGGCCTTCTTCTTTGTACCGTAGGTTTTATGCCCATTCAGGCGCTGTTTACCCGTTCCCCTTCGCTGGGTTATCTGATTGCAGCAGTCATTTTTTCGGTCTGCGGGCTGTTCAGCATGTGGTGGTGCTTTAGCGGGGTGAAAGAACGGTATATCGAAACCTTACCTGACACGCATAAACCCAGCATATTGAAGTCCTTCTGCGCGATTTTTCGTAATCCGCCGCTGCTGGTGCTCTGCGTTGCCAATTTGTGCACGCTGGCCGCCTTTAATATTAAGCTGGCCATTCAGGTTTATTACACTCAGTACGTGCTGAACGATATTCATTTGTTGTCATGGATGGGTTTTTTCAGCATGGGCTGTATCCTGATTGGTGTTTTATTAGTACCTGCTGCGGTAAAACGCTTCGGGAAAAAACAGGTTTATCTTGGTGGTCTGATATTGTGGGCCGTTGGCGATATCCTGAATTTTATCTGGGGTGGAACGTCATTCCTGTTTGTCATTTTCTCTTGTATCGCCTTCTTCGGTACCGCTTTCGTCAACAGCCTGAACTGGGCGCTGGTTCCGGATACGGTTGACTACGGTGAATGGAAAACGGGTATTCGCGCTGAAGGCTCGGTGTATACGGGTTATACCTTTTCCCGCAAAATTTCCGCTGCGCTTGCTGGCTTTTTGCCAGGTATTATGCTGACGCAAATCGGTTATATCCCCAACATAGCTCAAAGTGACACCACGTTGCTTGGTTTGCGTCAGCTCATTTTTTTATGGCCTTGCGGTCTTGCCATTATCGCAGCACTAACGATGGGCTTTTTTTATAAGCTCAATGAACAACGTTTCGCTTTTATTATCGAGGAAATTGCCCAACGAAAGAAAACAGGTAATCAAATTGTCGCGACTAATAATAAACAAAGTATTTCTACTGTAAATAATTAAACGACGCTTGCCGCTTTATCCATCCCGATGGATGGCGGCTTCCCTATATTTGAAAAATGGATTTATTATGAAATCTCTGAATACTCTAGTGATATTAACTTCAGTAATATCCACCTCTGTTTTTGCTGGCGCTTATGTAGAAAACCGTGAGGCCTATAACCTGGCGTCTGACCAAATGGAGTTTATGCTGCGCGTCGGCTATAACTCCGATATGGGTGCCGGAATTATGTTGACCAATACCTATACGCTACAGCGTGATGATGAATTAAAGCACGGTTATAATGAGATTGAGGGCTGGTATCCGTTATTTAAACCTACAGATAAATTAACCATCCAGCCTGGCGGGTTAATAAACGACAAAAGCATTGGTTCCGGCGGCGCCGTCTATCTGGATGTTAACTATAAATTTACCCCGTGGTTTAATCTTACGGTACGTAACCGATATAATCACAATAATTATAGTTCAACCGATTTGAATGGCGAACTGGATAATAATGACAGCTATGAAATCGGTAACTATTGGAATTTCATCATTACCGATAAATTTTCTTATACCTTTGAACCACACTATTTTTATAATATTAATAATTTTAATAGTAGTAATGGTACGAAGCATCATTGGGAAATCACCAATACCTTCCGTTATCGTATCAATGAACACTGGTTGCCCTATTTTGAATTACGCTGGTTAGATCGTAACGTGGGTCCCTACCATAGAGAGCAAAACCAGATTCGTATCGGGGCGAAGTATTTCTTCTGATATTATCGCCTCTATTTTTCGAATCTGCATCACAGCGGGTAGTTGTTCTGCCCGCTCATTCATCCTGAATCAGACTCCCGATATCCCGCCTCTAAGCGCCATGATAATATTCGCAAAGCGTTTTACCATATTCATGCTTATAGAGAAGGGAAACAAATGAATAAGCGATTTAATATTGATTGGGACAATGAATTAACCCAGGAACAGCTCATTAATTTGATTTTAACCGATGAAGATCTGCCAAAGCTTCGCTCACTGACCATTGGTAACTGGGGTGATTGTTGGGAAGACGAAACCTGCCAGCCTATTATTGATATGATTGTGGAGAACGCCCCCCGCTTTGCTCACCTGGAATCACTGTTTATCGGTGATATGGAGAGCGAAGACTGCGAGATCTCCTGGATTAAACAAGGTGACTATTCCAGGCTCTATGCGGCGTTACCCAATCTGAAAGAACTGATTATTAAAGGCGCGTCGGATCTGCGACTGGGCGCTATACATCATGAGAAACTGGAGCACCTGGAAATCATTTCCGGTGGCATCCCTTCTAACGTGCTTGCCGAACTACAAAATGCGCAGCTCCCTGCATTAAAAACGCTGAAGCTCTTCCTGGGCGTAGAGGAATACGGTTTTGACGGTTCGCTGGATGACGTGATGGCGCTGGCATCGAAAGATCTTTTCCCTCAGCTCACCCATCTGGGGTTGATGAACAGCGAAGAGCAGGATGATATCGCCCGCCGGGTGCTGGAAAGTAATATCCTGCCGCAGCTTGAAGTGCTGGAACTCTCATGCGGTACCTTAACGGACAACGGCGCAGAGGCGCTGCTGGAGCATAAAGACCGAATTGCGCATCTGGAAACACTCGATCTCCACCACCACTATTTGACGCCGGAGATGCAGGAAAAGCTAAAAGCGGCGCTGCCGATACCGCTGAATCTTTCAGAAGCTCTGGAGCCTGATGATTACGATGGCGATATTTATATGAATGCGATGTACACCGAGTGATTGTGTTGGGGAATGTGCACATTCCCCTACTCAACGATAAAGGGATTTATTGTGATTACGCTCATTGGCCCCCATCAGAGCAAGCGCACGCATTATTTTATGCAGGCTGCCGCCGTACTTGGGGAACCCGTCACGGCGCTGACTCATCCGCACGCGCTGGACGCTTCTCTGACCTCTGGCATCGTTAAAATCGACCCGCCAGTACACAGTGAAACAGACATCCGCAAAATAAACGCGATCGGTCTGGACTATATCCATTTTTTGCAGAACATGGCGGCGCGTCCTGGCGTCACCTGGCTTAACCATCCGGCGGGCCTCATTCACCTGTTGGATAAAAAACGCTGCAAGCGGCGCTTACTGGAACACGGCATCCCCACGCCGCCGTTGGTAGCGGAAGACGTAAAAAGTTTTGCACAGCTCACCGCCATCATGGAGGAAAAAAGGGTCGCCAGCGTGTTCATTAAGCCCTCGCTGGGTTCTGGCGCGGCGGGCGTTATCGCTTTGCGCCGCCACCCCGATGGCATAAAGCAGGTGCTTTACAGCGCGATTGCCATATCAGGACAACAGCTATTTAACAGCAAAAAAATCCAACAGTATCGTCAGAAAGAAGATATCCAGCTCATTATTGATGGCGTTCTTCAGCAGGAAAACCTCGTCGAACAGTGGCTGCCCAAAGCCAGCGTAAAGCATAAAACCTATGATTTACGCATCGTCTGCCTGGATGGCGAAATTATCTGGCGAGTGGTCAGAACCTCCTCGCAGCCCATTACTAACTTACATCTGCAAAACCAGGCTTACTGCTTCGAAAGTCTGGAGTTATCTGCCGCAAAAGTGACTGAGATCGATACGCTCTGTCAAAATGCCATGCGGCTTTTCCCTGGCATTCGCTTAGCGGGTATTGATGTTTTACTTACCACCAGCCTGACGCCTTATATTATTGAAATTAATGGCCAGGGTGATTTGATTTATCAGGATGCGCAGCAGAATAATCTAATTTATCAGGCGCAAATCCGGGCCATGAGGAAGCAAAATGTATAATTCAATGGATGAAGTCCCCGTCTCGCTACACGCGTCGATTGACACAGGCGATGGCGAATTCGATATGAATACGCTAATTAGTAATAACGCTCATATTCTTTTTATTGTGCTGGACTCGTTACGCTACGATATTGCGCTTCAGGAACAAACCGCCGGAAATACGCCCAACCTTAATCATTATGGACAATGGACGAAATGCGAGGCGGCCGGTAATTTTACCTGGCCTTCGCATCACGCCATGTTTTCAGGTTTTATGCCAAAACCTATTGATGATACCGTTAATCAGACCATGCTGTTTTTCCCAAAAGATATCGGACTTGGTCGTAAAGGGCCGAAAAATGCATTTGCCTTTGATGACGCAACATGGATAAAAAGTCTGGAAAATAAAGGCTACCAGACCATCTGTATTGGCGGCGTCTCTTTCTTTAATAACCGCTCCGGCATGGGAAAAGTGTTCCCGTCGATGTTTAAAGAGAGTTACTGGCATCCACGCTTTGCCTGTACGGTTAAAGAAAGTATGGATAACCAGATCCATTATATCCAGAAAATCATGGCCGAACGTGCCGGCAGCCAACCGGTCATGATGTATATCAATATCGACACGATTCATTACCCTAACCATTTTTACGTGGAGGGCGCGGCCCCTGGCGATACCGTTGAGACCCATGCCGCCGCGCTACGCTATATCGATGCCCGCATCGACGGATTACTGAACATTTTCCGCCAAACCGGCGGCGAAACGTTCGTTATTATCTGTTCCGATCACGGTACCTGCTATGGCGAAGACGGGAAATATTTCCATAGTTTTAATCATCCGATCGTTAATACCGTTCCCTATATGCATTTCTTGCTGAGCTGTAATCATTAATATGAATAACAATGATATTTATCGTCAGTATATGTACAGTTATCCGCATAAGACGGCTTATCGGGAGCTGGAGAACGTCAGCTTTAGCGAAGTAAAACCGCGGATTTACGAGCACGACACACATCTGTATGTTCATATGCCGTTTTGTCAAAGTCGCTGCGGGTTCTGTAATTTATTTACCTGCACTGGCGCAGAGAATACGTTCATTGATAGCTATATCGACGCGATTATTACCCAGGGCCAACAAATGGCGCTGGCGCCCGTCCACTGGGCAAGCTTTACCGTAGGCGGCGGCACACCTCTGCTATTAAACATTGCGCAATTAGAGAAGTTATTTTTTTCCGTCTTTGATGTGCTCAATGTTGACTGGAATATTTATAAAACAATTGAAACTTCCCCTACGGATACCACGGCAGAAAAAGTAGCGCTATTAAACGCCTTTTCCGTTAATCGCGTCAGTATTGGCGTACAAAGTTTTCATGATAGCGAGTTACATACGCTGCACCGCCGCCACAATGCCGCCAGCGCGCACCAGGCGCTGGAATGGCTAAAGGCAGGTCATTTTCCATCACTCAATATTGATATTATTTACGGCATTCCCGGCCAGACTCACGCAAGCCTGACGGAATCGTTACATCAGGCGCTCGTTTATCAACCGGAAGAGCTGTTCCTTTATCCGCTTTATAATATGCCTCGCCAAGAAAATATGCATAGCTACTACGTTTTAGCCCGCGATCTTTTACGCAACGCGGGCTACACCCAAACGTCCATGCGCCGTTTCGTCCTTAATCCAGCGCCATCCGCCGCGGCGGAAAGCTGCGGATTTGAAAACTCACTGGCGCTCGGCGCGGGCGGCAGAAGTTATCTTGGCAATCTGCATTACTGTTCGCCGTGGTCGTCGAACCTGCAGACATCACGAAAAATCATTCAGGCGTTTATCGACAGCCCGGATAAAACCGTCATTAATCACGGTTATCTGCTCCCCCCTGATGAAATGAAACGCCGCTTTATCATTAAAAATCTATTTTTCTGGCAGGGACTTTCTCTTAGCGATTATCAGCAATATTTTGCCAGCGATGCGCTAAGGGATTTCCCCGACCTGGAACTCTTTATACGGCAGGGCTACTGTTATCAGAATGGCAGTCGCCTCCGGCTAACGGAGACCGGTATGGCATTATCCGATTGCCTTGCTCCTGTGTTCGTTTCGCCTGAGGTGATGCTACGGGAGAATCGGCAGAGATGAGCGCCCCCGCCCTGCGCGATATTCACACGCTGTTTTATCGCGGCTATCTTAAATCGTGTAATTATCATTGCGGCTATTGCCCGTTCCATAAACACGCCCGTAACGATAAAAAACGCGACGAAGCCGCGTTATGGCGCATGGTTGACCATTTGCCTCTTTTAGGTACGCCGTTGAATGTGATGATTACGCCTTATGGCGAGGCGCTACGCTTGCGTTATTACATGGCGGCGCTGGCAGAAATTAGCCGCTATCCTCATGTTCAGGCGGTCGGCATACAAACTAACGCCTCTTTTTCGTTAATGTCATTGCTGGAGTCATTTCGTGCCGGCGGCGGAGATATCTCAAAGCTTCGGTTATGGTGTTCTTTTCATCCCTCACAAATTACCGCTGAGCGCTTTCTCCAGCAGTGTTTAGCGCTCTCTGCCGCCGGAATAACCTGGTGCGCGGGGGCTGTCGCCAGTATGAAAGATATCGACCAGTTTCGTTGGCTACGCCAGCGGTTGCCTGACCAGAATTATTTTTGGTTTAACGCCAACGAGTGTGCCAATACCCGGCATACCGTTGAGGAAACCATCGCCTTCAGCGAACTCGATCCGCTGTATGTGATTGAAACACAGCAGTGGCCAGCGCAGCTGGATATCTGTACCGCAGGAAGAAAAAGTATTTTTATGAATGCAGAAGGCGATCTTTTTGCTTGTCATATCAGCAAAATTAAAATGGGTAATTTATATCAGCAACGGCTTAATTCTCCCGCCTGCCAGGCAAAACAATGCCACTGTTTTCTCGCTTATCAGCACCGTCTCGATATTCCATTGCTGAATCACCTGGATGCCTCACGCTGTTTTAGGATCGGACGCTCATGCGATATCGTTTAATCGCTTTTGATCTTGATGGAACGCTGCTAAACCGTAATAAACAAATTCTGCCAGAGTCGCTAACCGCTATCCGTCAGATGCAGGACATGGGCTGCCGAATAATGCTTGTCACCGGTCGCTCTCATCGTGAAGCCTATGCGTATTATCAAACGCTGGCGCTCACCGAACCGATGATCTGTTGTAACGGAAGTTATATTTATCAACCGGCTCAACAGCAGATCCTTCATCCGCTGCCGCTGACGCACTTACAAACGGAAAAAATACTGGCGCGGGTATATCCGCTTAAACCGACAATTCGTGCTGATGATAAAATAATCTTTCAGGCTGATGAGCTAAGCAGTAGGGAGAATATTTGGCAAATCAGCGTCGTTCATCGGCACATAAAACAACTACAAAATATTGCTGAGTTTATACAGCATGAATTACAGCTAAGCTGTACCTGGTCCTGGCATCATCAACTGGATATTCTCCAGAAGGGGTGTAGCAAAGGACAAAGCCTCGCCAGATATGCACAGCAACAGCATATCGCAATGCGCGAAGTGATGGCGTTTGGCGACAATGATAACGATGAGGAAATGCTACGTTTGGCCGGATTGGGCGTCGCGATGGGGAATGCCAGCGCTCGGGCAAAGATGTATGCGGATAGCGTCATTGGTCGGCATAATACGCCAGCGATTGCTGATTTTTTGGCAACCTTATCCCTTTCTCAACGTGAATAAAAAAACCCCGCCGAGTTTTCATTTCGGCAGGGTTTTTATCCGTAAGAGTGTTAATTACTCTTCTTTCTGACCACGGTTCGCACGGCGGCGATCGTTTTCCGTCAGGTGACGTTTACGGATACGGATAGAGGTTGGGGTGACTTCTACCAGTTCGTCGTCATCAATGAACTCCAGCGCTTGCTCAAGGCTCATTTTAATTGGCGGAACCAGAATCACCGCTTCATCCGTACCGGACGCACGCATGTTGGTCAGTTTCTTACCGGTCAGGCAGTTTACCGTCAGGTCGTTGGAGCGACTGTGAATACCAATAATCTGGCCTTCGTAAACTTCCGCGCCGTGACCCAGGAACAGCTTACCGCGATCCTGCAAACCGAACAGCGCAAACGCCACCGCTTTACCCTGACCGTTGGAGATCAGTACGCCGTTCTGACGCTGGCCCACTTCACCCGGACGAATATCGTCGTAATGGCTGAAGGTGGAGTACAGCAGACCCGTACCGGAAGTCATGGTCATGAATTCTGAACGGAAACCAATCAGCCCACGGCTTGGGATCACGTAGTCGAGACGTACGCGGCCTTTACCGTCCGGATTCATGTTTTTCAGGTCGCCTTTACGCTCGCCCAGCGCCTGCATGACAGACCCCTGGTGCTGCTCTTCGACGTCCAGCGTCACGTTTTCGTACGGCTCTTGTTTACGACCGTCGATTTCACGGAAGATAACTTTCGGACGGGAAACCGCCAGTTCGAAACCTTCACGACGCATATTTTCAATCAGCACGGACAGGTGCAGTTCGCCACGACCGGATACACGGAACGCATCCGCATCTTCGGTTTCTTCAACGCGCAGCGCCACGTTATGCACCAGCTCTTTGTTCAGACGGTCAAGAATCTGACGAGAAGTCACAAACTTACCTTCTTTACCGCAGAACGGCGAGGTGTTAACGCAGAAGAACATAGACACGGTCGGCTCATCAACGGACAGCGCCGGCAGCGCTTCAACGTTCTGCGGGTCGCAGATGGTGTCGGAAATGTTCAGCTCGCCCAGACCGGTGATCGCAATGATATCGCCCGCTTCGGCGATATCGCTGTCGATACGCTCCAGACCCAGATGCGTCAGCACTTTACCTACTTTCGCGTTACGGGTTTTCCCTTCACTATCGATGATAGTGACCTGCTGGTTCGGCTTCACTTTGCCGCGTTTGATACGGCCGATGCCGATAACGCCAACGTAGTTGTTGTAGTCCAGCTGGGAGATCTGCATCTGCAACGGACCATCGAGGTCAACGTCCGGCGCCGGAACATGATCAATGATCGCCTGATACAGCGGGGTCATGTCTTCCGCCATATCTTCGTGGTCCAGACCCGCGATACCGTTCAGCGCCGAAGCGTAGATGATCGGGAAGTCCAGCTGTTCGTCGGTCGCGTCGAGGTTAACAAACAGGTCGAATACCTGGTCAACAACCCAGTCAGGGCGCGCGCCAGGACGGTCAACCTTGTTGATAACCACAATAGGTTTCAGGCCATGAGCAAAGGCTTTTTTGGTCACGAAGCGCGTTTGCGGCATCGGGCCGTCAAATGCGTCAACCACCAGCAGCACAGAGTCAACCATGGACATGACGCGCTCTACTTCACCACCGAAGTCAGCGTGCCCGGGAGTATCAACGATGTTGATACGGTAATCATTCCATTTAATAGCGGTGTTTTTAGCGAGGATAGTAATACCACGCTCTTTCTCCAAATCGTTGGAGTCCATCACTCGCTCTTGAGTTTCGGCACGCGCGTCGAACGTACCGGATTGCTGGAGCAGCTTATCAACCAGGGTAGTTTTACCATGGTCAACGTGCGCGATGATGGCGATGTTACGCAAATTTTCGATCACAACTTTGCCTCAGGCATTAGAAATAGCGCGTTATTGTACACGGATTAATCGCACTACAAAACAGGATCACAAACATCCTCCGCAAACAAGTATTGCAGAGTCTCTTTGTGATCGCTTTCACGGAGCGTTAAAAGGGTGGCTTGCGTTCTATTGCACCAATGTGGTGCTCAATGTTCACATTAAAGCACTATTTTGGTGCAACATAGTCACCGTGGTGCAGCCCTTTTGCACGATGGTACGCATGATAACGCCTTTTGGGGGCAATGTGAAAGTTGGCACAGATTTCGCTTTATATTTTTACGGCGACACGGCCAGCAGAATTGAAGATCTCGTTACCACGACGACCGACCATGACCAATCCGGGAGAGTACAAGTATGTCCGCTGAACACGTTTTGACGATGCTGAACGAGCACGAAGTGAAGTTTGTTGATCTGCGCTTCACCGATACCAAAGGCAAAGAACAGCACGTCACGATTCCTGCTCATCAGGTAAATGCCGAATTCTTTGAAGAAGGCAAAATGTTTGACGGCTCCTCTATCGGCGGCTGGAAAGGCATTAACGAATCCGACATGGTGCTGATGCCAGACGCATCCACCGCAGTGATTGACCCGTTCTTCGCGGACTCTACCCTGATTATCCGTTGCGACATCCTGGAGCCTGGCACTCTGCAAGGTTATGACCGTGACCCACGTTCCATCGCAAAACGTGCGGAAGACTACCTGCGCGCGACCGGTATCGCCGATACCGTCCTGTTTGGGCCGGAACCTGAATTCTTCCTGTTCGACGACATCCGCTTCGGCGCATCTATCTCCGGCTCACATGTGGCGATTGACGATATTGAAGGCGCCTGGAACTCCTCTACCAAATATGAAGGCGGCAACAAAGGCCATCGTCCGGGCGTGAAAGGCGGTTATTTCCCGGTTCCGCCAGTTGACTCCGCGCAGGATATCCGTTCTGAAATGTGTCTGGTCATGGAGCAGATGGGCCTGGTCGTTGAAGCGCACCACCACGAAGTAGCGACCGCAGGTCAGAACGAAGTGGCGACCCGCTTTAACACCATGACCAAAAAAGCCGACGAAATTCAGATTTACAAATATGTCGTGCATAACGTGGCTCACCGCTTCGGTAAGACCGCGACCTTTATGCCAAAACCGATGTTCGGCGATAACGGTTCCGGTATGCACTGCCACATGTCGCTGGCGAAGAACGGCACCAACCTGTTCTCTGGCGACAAATATGCCGGCCTGTCTGAACAAGCGCTGTACTACATCGGCGGCGTCATCAAACACGCCAAAGCTATCAACGCCCTGGCGAACCCGACCACCAACTCCTACAAGCGTCTGGTCCCGGGTTACGAAGCGCCGGTGATGTTGGCCTACTCCGCCCGTAACCGTTCCGCCTCCATCCGTATTCCGGTGGTGGCGTCTCCGAAAGCGCGCCGTATCGAAGTTCGCTTCCCGGACCCGGCGGCTAACCCGTATCTGTGCTTTGCCGCCCTGCTGATGGCCGGTCTGGACGGGATTAAGAATAAGATTCACCCGGGCGAAGCCATGGACAAAAACCTGTATGACCTGCCGCCGGAAGAAGCGAAAGAGATCCCACAGGTAGCGGGTTCTCTGGAAGAAGCGCTGAACGCGCTGGACCTGGACCGCGAGTTCCTGAAAGCAGGCGGCGTGTTCACTGATGAAGCGATCGATGCGTATATTGCGCTGCGTCGCGAAGAAGATGACCGCGTGCGCATGACCCCGCACCCGGTAGAGTTTGAGCTGTACTACAGCGTTTAATCGTATATTAAAAATCCGACAAATTTCGCGTTGCTGCAAGGCAGCAACTGAGCACATCCCCAGGAGCATAGATAGCGATGTGACTGGGGTAAGCGAAGGCAGCCAACGCAGCAGCAGCGTGAAAGGCGTCAGGAGTTTTTGAGTTGCCGTGGAAACTTTCAGCCCATCCCAGGATGGGCTTTTTTCTCCACCAACAATCTGATCTCACGCGCTTTTTAGTGGTAAAAAGCTATAATGCACTAAAATGGTGCAACCTTTTCCAGGAGACTGCTGAATGGCAAGCGGCATACAGCCCGATGCTGGGCAGATCCTCAATTCGTTAATCAACAGCGTGCTGGTGGTCGACGACGCGCTGGCAATCCATTACGCCAATCCTGCCGCGCAGCAGTTGCTCGCGCAAAGCTCACGCAAACTGTTCGGGACGCCGTTACCTGAACTGTTGAGCTATTTTTCGTTAAACATTGACCTGATGCGCGAAAGTTTGGCGGCAGGGCAAGGCTTTACCGATAACGAAGTGACGCTGGTGATTGATAGTCGCTCGCATATTCTCTCTTTGACCGCCCAACGTCTGCCCGACGATTTTATACTGCTCGAAATGGCGCCGATGGATAACCAGCGTCGTCTGAGTCAGGAGCAGTTGCAGCACGCGCAGCAAATCGCCGCCCGCGATCTGGTGCGCGGTCTGGCGCACGAAATCAAAAATCCGCTCGGCGGCCTGCGCGGCGCGGCGCAGCTACTCAGCAAGGCGCTGCCCGACCCGGCGCTAATGGAATATACCAAAGTCATCATTGAACAGGCCGACAGGCTACGCAACCTTGTCGATCGTTTGCTGGGGCCGCAGCACCCGGGAATGCACATTACCGAGAGCATACATAAAGTCGCGGAGCGCGTGGTGGCGCTGGTGTCGATGGAACTGCCGGATAATGTCCGGCTTATCCGCGATTACGACCCCAGTCTGCCAGAACTGCCGCACGATCCGGAACAAATTGAGCAAGTACTGCTGAATATTGTCCGCAATGCCTTGCAGGCGCTGGGGCCGGAAGGCGGCGAAATTACGCTGCGTACCCGTACCGCCTTCCAGTTAACGCTGCATGGCGAACGCTATCGCCTGGCGGCGCGTATAGACGTTGAAGACAATGGGCCGGGCATTCCTCCCCATTTACAGGATACGCTGTTCTACCCGATGGTCAGCGGTCGCGAAGGCGGCACCGGGCTTGGGTTATCTATCGCCCGCAATCTTATCGATCAACACGCCGGCAAAATTGAATTTACCAGTTGGCCGGGGCATACCGAGTTTTCGGTTTACCTGCCGATTCGGAAATAGAGGTGTTTATGCAACGAGGAATAGTCTGGGTCGTCGATGATGATAGTTCCATCCGTTGGGTGCTTGAACGTGCTCTCGCCGGGGCAGGGTTGACCTGTACCACCTTTGAGAATGGTAATGAAGTACTGGCTGCGCTGGCCAGTAAAACGCCGGACGTCTTGCTGTCGGATATCCGAATGCCGGGAATGGACGGGCTGGCGCTATTAAAGCAGATTAAACAGCGTCACCCGATGCTTCCGATCATCATTATGACCGCGCATTCCGATTTAGATGCCGCCGTGAGCGCCTATCAGCAGGGGGCGTTTGATTATCTGCCTAAACCGTTTGATATTGATGAAGCCGTCGCTCTGGTCGAGCGCGCGATTAGCCACTATCAGGAGCAGCAGCAGCCGCGTAATATCGAGGTTAACGGCCCGACAACAGACATGATAGGCGAAGCGCCCGCCATGCAGGATGTGTTTCGCATTATTGGTCGGCTGTCGCGTTCTTCGATTAGCGTGCTGATTAACGGCGAATCAGGAACCGGGAAAGAACTGGTCGCCCATGCGCTACATCGCCATAGCCCACGCGCCAAAGCGCCGTTTATCGCGCTCAATATGGCGGCCATCCCGAAAGATTTGATTGAATCCGAACTGTTTGGCCATGAGAAAGGCGCTTTTACCGGGGCGAATACCATCCGGCAGGGCCGTTTCGAGCAGGCTGACGGCGGCACGCTGTTTCTGGACGAAATTGGCGATATGCCGCTGGATGTCCAGACTCGTCTGTTACGCGTGCTGGCTGACGGACAGTTCTACCGCGTGGGCGGGTACGCGCCGGTAAAAGTGGATGTGCGCATTATCGCCGCCACCCACCAGAACCTCGAACGACGCGTTCAGGAAGGGAAATTCCGCGAAGACCTGTTCCACCGCCTGAACGTGATTCGTATCCATCTTCCGCCGTTGCGTGAACGCCGTGAGGATATTCCGCGCCTGGCGCGCCATTTTTTGCAGGTCGCCGCCCGTGAATTAGGTGTGGAAGCCAAATTATTACATCCGGAAACCGAAACGGCGTTAACGCGCCTGGCATGGCCTGGTAACGTGCGTCAGTTAGAAAATACCTGCCGCTGGCTCACCGTCATGGCCGCCGGACAGGAGGTATTGATCCAGGATTTACCGGGCGAACTGTTTGAAGCCTCGGCGCCGGATAGCCCGTCCCACCTGCCGCCGGATAGCTGGGCTACATTACTGGCGCAATGGGCGGACCGCGCCTTGCGATCCGGTCATCAAAACCTGCTTTCTGAAGCGCAGCCAGAACTGGAGAGAACGCTACTGACCACGGCATTACGCCATACGCAGGGTCATAAACAGGAAGCCGCCAGGCTGCTCGGTTGGGGGCGAAACACCCTAACGCGGAAGTTGAAAGAGCTGGGAATGGAGTAAACATTACCCGCGAGTGTAAAGATTAATAATTGAGCGCAAAACGCTGCTATTTTGCGCTTTACTGTTCCGATGAGTTCAGTATGATCATGCCCGGCAAACGGGGGGATTCATTATGTTAGAATCTATTATTAATCTGGTATCGAGTGGAGCGGTCGACAGCCACACGCCACAAACTGCGCTAGCCGCCGTGTTGTGTGCCGCGCTGGTGGGACTGTTCAGCTGACAATGTGCCGGATGGCGCTAATGCTTATCCGGCCTACAGGTTGTCGCAACGTGTAGGCCCGGTAAGCGCAGCGCCACCGGGCAACCCGGCTAAATGACGCGCGAGAACTGCTGCATCCGCGCTTTCTGGCGCAGATACGCGTCAAAGCACATGCAGATATTGCGGATCAGCAAACGACCTTTCGCCGTCACCTGAATTCCCTTCTCGCTAATATCCACCAGCCCATCTTTCGCCAGCGGCGACAGTAACTGCAAATCTTCGGCAAAATACTCAGCGAAATGCAAACCCCACTGCTGTTCGACAGCGTTAAAATCCAGGCGGAAGTTACAAATCAGCGCCTTGATAACATCGCGACGAATGCAATCATCACGGGTCAGCGTAATACCACGCCATAGCGCATTGCCCCGCTCATCCACTTGCTGGTAATAACGCTTCAGCTCTTTCTGGTTCTGCATGTAGCCATCGCCAATCATGCTGATAGCAGAAACCCCCATCCCCAGCAGATCGGTATCGCCCTGGGTCGTATAGCCCTGAAAATTACGGTGCAGCACGCCTTCGCGCTGCGCGACGGCCAGTTCGTCGTCCGGACGGGCAAAATGGTCCATCCCGATAAACTGATAACCGGCCTGAGTAAGCGATACGATGGTCTCCTGCAAAATATCCAGTTTCTGCTGCGCACTGGGTAAATCGGCATCTTTAATTTTACGCTGGGCGGCAAAAAGCGTTGGCAGATGCGCATAGTTAAAGACGCTCAAACGATCGGGGTTCAGCTCCGTCACACGCTTCAGCGTGAAAGCGAAGCTTTCCGGCGTCTGTTTCGGTAGACCGTAGATCAAGTCGATATTGGTCGAGGTAAAGCCGATATCGCGGGCGTGATTAAGCAACGCAAAGATGAATTCTTCATCCTGCTCGCGGTTAACCAGGCGCTGCACCTCTTTATTAAAGTCCTGCACGCCCATACTCAGGCGGTTAAAACCTTCCGCACGTAAATGATCGAGCACATCCAGCTCAATTTCACGGGGATCGACTTCGATCGAGATTTCCGCGTCGGTATTAAAGTGGAAATTTTCACGCAACAGCGTCATTAAGCGGCTGATTTGCGCTTTATTCAGGTAAGTAGGCGTACCGCCGCCCCAGTGAAGCTGGCTGACATGACGGTCTGCAAACAGCGGCGCGCGATGACGAATTTCCTGCTCAAGCGCGTCAAGATACTGGTCAGCTTTATGCTGTTGGCGGGTGACAATCTTGTTGCAGCCGCAGAAATAACACAACTTGTGACAAAACGGGATATGCACATACAGCGAGAGCGGACGTTCAGGATAACGCGCCACAGCCTGCAAGAATGCGGCGTCCTCGAAGTCTTCAGAAAACTCCAGCGCGGTTGGGTACGAGGTATATCGTGGCCCGGAATAGTTATATTTCTGGATCAGGGCCAGATCCCAGTCTATTTGCTGTTCAGACATGCTCACTCCTTCCGATGGCGTCTCTGGCGGGTACGGCGTACCGGCTTCACGCCATGACGGGCGGCAAGCCGGCTGCGCAGCCATTTCTGTCGCCGCGACAATCGCTGTAGTTTAACGAATAACCACACCAGATAACATATAACCGGAAGGGTTATAAGCAGGACGGGCAAGCCCACGGTGTAAACCCGTTAGTTGCCGCCTCTTAGCAGGCGCATCATATCTTCCTGCTTCTCGTCCTCTTCGTCGTCTTCTTCGTCGTCATCGTAAGACAGACCAAGCTTCTGCATCAGTTCATCAATACGATCCAGTTTGGCATCTACCCAGGCTTGATCTTCCGCACTCAGGGTTTCGCCCGCTTCCAGACGTTCTAACAGCGCATCCAGGCGCTCATCCGTTTCCAGTAAATCCAACTCCGCCTGCGGTGAAAGCATAGGTTTCTCACTTTTCGGTTTATGCTGTTGGGTCACTTTTTCAGTCACGCCCAATGGAACAGGTGTTTTACTGCCAATGCGTGGATCTTTTTGTTGATTCTGATTGCCGCCGCCCGAAGCGGAATTGCCGCCCGCCGCGCGACTTCCCGGCGCATGACCGCGATGTTTTTTCAGGCGTTTACGGTCGCGCGCCTCCTGGTTTAACTCTTCACGCGTTTTACGACGCTGTTTGCCAAAGGCTTTACTGCGCGGTGCAGAGGTTGGTTTTTTCATGATGTCAGATCTTTAAGCCGTTTTATTCAGTATAGAATTGAGGCGGAATCTAGCAGAAAGCAAGCAAAGAAAAAAGGCGACAGAGTAATCTGCCGCCTTTTTTCTTGACTCACGACCCTTAACGGGTTCCACCATCCCTGTTGGCTATCAACACGCCCTGTTTTTCCCTTAGCCTGGAACATTCCATGTTGTTTCCATTTCCTTTTACTAACGTCTCCGGACGTTTGTCTTCCTGACAATCCTGTGTCTTCGCCTCCTGGCGCTCCTGACCCTCATCCTGAGTCGTTGATCCTGTTAGCGTCCTCGCTATGTGCATTACTTTACTCTTTTGGGGTAAACTCACAAGATACCGACACGGCAAATCCCTTTTTTTCAGACAATTACCTTTCTATAAATTCATGATTTAACTATATTAACTGGCTTTGAGCCTGACAACGACTCTGTCATGTCGCATAAGTGCAATGGTCAATGTCTCACAAAGCGTATGGCTTTTACTTACAGCACCGCCGCGCCGAAAAATCCGTCTTTTGCTGGCGTTCAGGTATAATCGCCACAATGCTTTGACTGACGGAGACGACCGCTTTGACTAACCTGAATTATCAACAGACGCATTTTGTGATGAGTGCGCCTGATATTCGCCATTTACCTTCCGATTGCGGAATTGAAGTGGCTTTTGCTGGCCGTTCCAATGCAGGCAAATCCAGCGCCCTGAACACGTTGACCAACCAAAAAAGCCTGGCGCGCACCTCTAAAACGCCGGGCCGTACCCAACTGATTAACCTGTTTGAAGTCGTAGATGGCAAACGGTTGGTCGACCTGCCGGGCTATGGCTACGCGGAAGTCCCGGAAGAGATGAAACGCAAGTGGCAACGCGCGCTGGGGGAATATCTGGAGAAACGTCAAAGCCTACAGGGCTTAGTCGTTTTAATGGATATCCGCCATCCGTTGAAAGACCTCGACCAACAGATGATCCAGTGGGCTGTAGAGAGCAATATCCAGGTTCTGGTTCTGCTGACCAAAGCGGACAAACTGGCCAGCGGCGCGCGCAAGGCGCAGTTGAATATGGTACGTGAAGCCGTGTTGGCTTTTAATGGCGATGTGCAGGTAGAAGCGTTTTCCTCGCTGAAAAAGCAGGGCGTGGATAAGTTACGTCAGAAGCTGGATAGCTGGTTTAGTGAACTGGCACCGGTCGAAGAGATTCAGGACGGGGAATAATCACCCGCTATGCCGGATGGCGCCGCTGCGCGTCTTATCCGGCCTACGGTGTGAGCGAAACTTTTCTTGCGCACAATAAAAAACGCCCCAGTCATAAACTGACTGGGGCGGCTAAAATATTCAGCCAAATCCGATTACGTGAAGTAAAAGGTCTGAAAGATAGAACATCTTACCTCTGTACCCTACGTGAATAACTTTACTCTTTTTTGAGCAACACAGAAAGACCTTTTCGTAATTTTTTTTCATTCTTTACATAGGGAATTCTAATACCCATCACAAAACCCCCGTGCTTATGTTGCTTAATTACGAAAAAAGCGCGTTATTCCTTAAATGCTTAGTGCGCTTGATCCCAATTTTCCCCGCTACCGACTTCTACCAGCAACGGCACATCAATACGCGTGCAGTTTTCCATCAACTGATGGATACGTTTTGCTACCGCATCTAAGTCGTCTTTATGCACCTCGAACACTAATTCATCGTGTACCTGCATAATCATCCGCACGCGTGGCTGCTCGGCCTGTAGCCAGGCATCGACGGCAATCATGGCGCGCTTGATGATATCGGCAGCCGTTCCTTGCATGGGAGCATTGATCGCCGCGCGTTCCGCCCCCGCGCGCCGCGCCGCGTTGCTGGATTTAATATCCGGCAGGTAAAGGCGGCGTCCCTCCAGCGTTTCCACATAGCCTTGTTCTTTTGCCTGAGCGCGGGTGCGCTCCATATATTCCAGCACGCCAGGGTAGCGTTCGAAGTAGAGATCCATATACTTCTGCGCCTCTTTACGCGGAATATTAAGCTGGCGAGAAAGACCGAAGGCGCTCATCCCGTAAATCAGGCCAAAGTTAATGGCTTTCGCACTTCGGCGCTGTTCCCCGGTCACGCTATCCAGCGGCAAGCCAAAGACTTCCGCCGCCGTTGCACGGTGAATATCTTTCCCTTCGGCGAACGCCGTGAGCAGCCCTTTATCACGGGAAAGATGCGCCATAATACGCAGCTCAATCTGTGAATAGTCCGCAGACACGATGAGATAATCCTCAGGCGCAATAAATGCCTGACGAATGCGGCGGCCCTCTTCATTGCGCACCGGAATATTTTGCAGGTTCGGATCGGTGGACGATAAACGTCCCGTCGCCGTTACCGCCTGATGATAGGACGTATGGACGCGCCCGGTTTTCGGGTTAATCATCAGCGGCAGCTTATCGGTATAGGTGGATTTTAGCTTCGCCAGACCACGATACTCCAGAATCACTTTCGGCAGCGGATAGTCCAGCGCCAGCTCTTCCAGCACCTCTTCCGACGTTGACGGCGCGCCGCCAGGCGTTTTCTTCAACGGCTTAATACCCTGCTTTTCAAACAGGATGGTCTGCAACTGCTTCGTCGAGGACAGGTTGAACGCCTCGCCCGCAATGTCATGCGCTTTCTTTTCCAGTTCCGCCAGACGTAGTGTGATTTCTTCCGAATGTTTGTGCAGGACGGCAGGATCGATTTTTACGCCATTGCGCTCAACGCGTGACAGTACAGGCACCAACGGCATTTCGATGTTTTCGAAAACATTCAGCGGGCCTTTGTGCTGCTGGAGCTCAGGCCACATTTTGAGATGCAACTGTAACGTGACATCCGCATCTTCTGCCGCATAGCGCCCCGCTTCCTCCAGTGCGATCTGGTTAAAGGTGAGCTGGTTTTTACCTTTACCGGCAATGTCTTCAAAGGTGATAGTTTTGTGCTTCAGCCAACGATCGGACAAACTGTCCATATCATGGCGTCCGGCGACGCTGTTCAGAATGTAAGACTCAAGCATGGTATCGAAGGCGATACCGCGCAGCTCAATACCGTAATTTTGCAAGACGCCGCGATCGTACTTGAGGTTTTGCCCCACTTTGCGCACTTTTTCATCTTCCAGCAGCGGCTTCAGCAGTTCCAGAGCACGCTGGCGGGAGATTTGCTCCGGAGCGTCCAGATAATCATGCGCGACAGGTACATACGCGGCAACACCAGGTTCGATAGCAAACGAGAGGCCCACCAGGTTGGCGGCGATATTATCCAGACTGTCGGTCTCCGTGTCGAAAGCAAAAACTGGCGCTTTTTTCAGCTTTTCAATCCAGCTTTCCAGCGTAACGTCGTCCAGAATCGTGACATAATTTTCATAAGAGAGCGCCGCTGCCGGTTCGCTGGGCGATTCATCAATAACGACCGTTTCCTGCGGTTTGGCCGCCGGTTTCGCGCCCTTTGCCTGTAGCCACTTGCCTGACTCAACGTCCGCCGTCCAGCGCTTAAACTCATATTTTTTAAACAGGCCCAGCAGTTCATCCGCAATCGGCTGCTGCACTTCAAGCTGTTCGCAGGTCAGCTCCAGCTCAACATCCGTTTTAATGGTGGCGAGTTTATAAGACAGGTACGCTACGTCTTTATTCTGCGCTAATTTACCGGCCATCGTTTTGGCGCCGCGGAAAGTGAGACCGGCAATTTTTTCCGGCTCGGCGTACAGCGTATCCAGGCCGCCCAATCCCTGAAGCAAGGCTTGCGCCGTCTTCTCACCCACGCCTGGTACGCCTGGAATATTATCCGAGGAGTCCCCCATCAGCGCCAGAAAGTCGATAATCAGCTCAGGCGGCACACCGTACTTATTAACGACTTCATCCGGGCCGAGGATGGTGTTAGTCATGGTGTTGATCAGCGTAATATTCGGCGTCACCAACTGTGCCATATCTTTATCGCCGGTGCTGATTAATACCGGACGCCCCACCTTCTCCGCTTCTCGCGCCAGTGTACCGATAACGTCATCCGCTTCTACGCCAGAGACCGCCAGCAGAGGTAACCCCATGGCTTTAACCATGGCATGTAACGGCTCTATTTGCGCACGCAGATCATCCGGCATCGGAGGACGATGCGATTTGTAATGTTCAAAGAGCTCATCACGGAAGGTTTTTCCTTTGGCGTCAAACACCACCGCAGCATGCGTCGGCTGATACTGCATGATCAGGCTGCGCAACATGTTGAGGACACCATACATTGCGCCCGTAGGTTCTCCCGCGCTGTTGGTTAACGGCGGAAACGCATGATAGGCGCGATAGAGATAGGATGAGCCATCTACGAGAATAAGTGGGTTTTCTGGGATCTGAACCATAATGTCCGTGCCTGTTTAACAGATTATGGTTAAAGGATGCCACATACAGGAGGAAAACTTGAGTTTTTCGCCGCATTTGCGGAAAAGTTTTGTCGATCTTCAGGATCGCTCGCAAAACAACCTGTGGATAACTTTGTGTGTAAATTCTTACCATTACTTTAAAATCAGCGCGATAGCCTTCTCATCTTAATAATTAACCATTATTTTCAATGAGTTGTTAACATCACGTTTTTCTGATTATCTGATTCATGCCGTTATCATAATGTGGATAGTTGTTACGAGTGTTTCTATTTCACTCAGCGCCATCATTAGCATCGTTTTCTGATAGAATCAGCCTCTTGCGCCCTTTTCGCGCACCGTTTATGGCTAACTTTTGAATAATTTATTATGACGAGAATACTCGCGGCTATCACGCTCCCATTGAGTATCGTATTGACCATCCTGGTCACTATTGTTTGCTCAGTACCGATCATCGTTGCCGGTATGGTAAAGCTTCTTTTGCCTGTTCCCGGTATCTGGCGCAAGGTCTCCATTTTCTGCAATTTCATGATGTATTGCTGGTGTGCTGGTCTTGCAGCGCTGTTACGCCTTAATCCGCACTTGCAATGGGATGTAGAAGGGTTAGAAGGGCTGAGCAAGAAAAATTGGTATTTACTGATTTGTAATCATCGCAGCTGGGCCGATATCGTTGTGCTTTGCGTTCTGTTCCGCAAGCATATCCCAATGAATAAGTACTTTCTTAAACAGCAATTGGCCTGGGTACCGTTCATTGGCCTGGCGTGCTGGGCATTAGATATGCCGTTTATGAAGCGCTACTCCCGTAGCTACCTGCTCCGCCACCCCGATCGACGCGGCAAAGATGTTGAAACAACTCGTCGCTCTTGCGAAAAGTTTCGTCGGTATCCCACCACTATCGTTAACTTTGTTGAAGGCTCGCGATTTACGCATGAGAAACGTCAGCAAACGCATTCACCTTATCAACATCTGTTGCCGCCAAAAGCAGCCGGTATTGCAATGGCGATTAACGTTTTAGGCTCACAGTTCGATAAGCTGCTTAATATTACGTTGTGTTACCCAAACAACGATCGCCACCCTTTCTACGATATGCTAAGCGGTAGGCTGACGCGTATTGTTGTTCGGGTGCAACTGGAACCCATAAATGAAGAACTGCACGGCGATTACGTGAACGACAAAACATTCAAACGCCGTTTTCAACGTTGGCTTAATACTCTGTGGGATAAGAAAGATATACAGATAGAAGAGATTAAAACATCTTATAAAAACGCCGGTCAGTGACCGGCGTTCTTTTTATTTTTTATCAACCAAATATTTCACAGTATCAGCATACTGCTGAACAAAAACATCCATGCTGCTGGTATCCATGCCTTGTGGGTTAATCTGGTATTTGCCATTGACGAACATCGCCGGAACGCCCTGCAGTTGCAGGTCAGCCGCGGCTTTCTCCTGTTGCGCAACCAGTGATTTCACTACGAAGCTGTTCCATGCCGCATCGTAATCTTCGCCTTTGACGCCCGCATCAACGAACACTTTACGGATATCCGCGGCAGATTGTACTGTCTGGGTTTTCTGTACGGCTTCAAACAGCGGGACCGTGACTTTATCTTCTACACCCAACGCCATCGCCACCGCCCATGCCTGGGTGAGCTCCTTGCCCAACGGCCCCAGGAACTCAACGTGGTACTTGGTCATTTTGGTGCCTTCCGGCAGCTTTTTCTTCACATTGTCAGACACATGAAGCACTTCTTCAAACTGATAACAATGTGGGCAGTAGAAGGAGAAAAACTCCAGTACCTGGGGTTCGCCAGCGACCGGTTTATCCAGCGTGATATACTGTTTACCGTCGCTGATCTGTGCTGCCGAGGCGCTAAAAGCTAAAACCATACCAGCCAGCGCCAGCCAAATCTTTTTCATGATCAACTCTCTCCGATTAATACATTGGCGTTAATTGTAAAGGGGGTTCGTGCAAAATTTTAGTCTGCTCAATAAAAGTCGTTGTCTGTCGCTGCCAGTAATCTTCCCCTGTTAACCAGGGAAAGTTTTTCGGAAACGCAGGATCGCCCCAACGACGAATCAACCAGGCAAGATAATAAACTAAACGCATGGCGCGTAAAGGTTCAATGAGACCAATTTCAGCCGTATCGAACTCACTAACTTCTTCATAAGCTTCAATAATGGTTTCAAGCTGCATTCGCTGTTCGGCTTTGTCGCCGTTCAGCAGCATCCATAAATCCTGTATCGCCGGGCCGTTACGGGCATCATCTAAATCGACAAACAGCGGTCCATCACGCCATAGAATGTTGCCGGCATGACAATCGCCGTGCAATCGCAGCGTGGCGAAATCGGTGCGCCAGCATTCGGTAACTGCAGACAGTAGAGTATCAGTGGCTTTCAGGAAAGCCGCTTTTTGCCCGGAGGGAATCAGTGCGGCATCTTCGAATACCTGGCGAGGTTCAAAAAGATACTCTGCAAGCCCAATGTCAGGCCGGAAAGTGAAAGGACGTTTTCGCCCCGTCTGATGCAATCGACCAAGATAACGCCCTACCGCCTCCATCTGATCGATATTATCTGCTTCAAACTGACGACCGCCTACGCTGGGGAAAATGGCATAATGATAGCCCTGATGCGCTAACAGTGTCTGGCCATTAAACGCGAGCGGAGCAGCAACCGGAACCTCATCCTTCACCAGTTCAAGCGCGAATTGGTGTTCTTCCCGAATTTGATCAACAGACCAGCGTTCAGGACGATAAAACTTAACGACAAAACGTCGACGGTCTTCATCCTGAAACTGATAGACGCGGTTTTCATAACTGTTTAGTGGAGTCAGCCCGGAATCCACCCTGATCCCCTGTTCAAACAGCGCATCCATGATGGTTTCCGGGTGTAGCGTCTGGAAAGTAAAAGCGTTGTCGTTCATCCCATCATCCGGAAAATACTACGAATGATTCAGGATATCATTTCGTGGCGATTTCGGTGGCGCCGCTTACAAGGTTTTACTCTTTAATAACGCCGCGGGCGCGTAAAAGCGCCGTTTTAAAGTCCTCTTCATAGTCTTTTTGAATCCCTGGAATGGCGGCGTCTTTGGCGGAATCGCGCATTTTCAGATGGTAGATCAGGATATCATCAGTTAAATCTTCCAGTTTGCCGTCAAAACCTGACTCTTTCGCCAGTTTCTGCAAAAATTGCGTCAGATTAAGATCAGGCTCTTTCTGCCAGGCTGGCTGGAGGAGTTCAATGACTTCATTCAGGCGTTTACATTTCATAGCTGTGCTCCTTATTCTTGATACAGACACGGTAGCAGGGTCAATCCCACAATAAAAGAGGCGATATCGGTGAATCTGGATGAAGTAATAACCGGCGTGGTGCTGGCAGGCGGTAAAGCCAGGCGGATGGGAGGTGCGGATAAAGGTCTGCTTGAACTGGACGGGAAACCGCTCTGGCGGCACGTTGCCGATGCGCTCGCGCCACAACTTGCTACGGTCGTCATTAGTGCTAATCGCCATCTGGATATCTACCAGGCCAGCGGCCTGAAAGTCATTCCGGATTCAATCGCTGACTTTCCCGGTCCGCTGGCGGGTATGCTTTCCGTTTTTCAGCAGGTAGCAGGCGACTGGTTTCTGTTTTGCCCCTGTGACAATCCCTGTATCCCCCACAACCTGGTCGATCGTTTAGCAGCGCAGCGTCATGGCGCACCCGTGGTTTGGGTTCATGATGGAGAGCGCGATCATCCAACGATCGCGTTGATTAATCGTGTCGTTGAGCCCCAGTTGACAGCTTATTTGCAAGCAGGCGAGCGGCGGGTAATGGTTTTTATGCGCCAGGTAGGCGGACACGCCGTTGATTTCAGCGATTGTAAGGAGGCATTTGTGAACGTCAACACGCCGGAGGAACTCGCGCAATGGCAAAAGAGACCATGATACCGCTACTCGCCATTGCCGCATGGAGCGGCACGGGAAAAACAACACTGCTGAAAAAACTGATTCCAGCACTTTGTGCGCACGGTATTCGGCCAGGGCTGATTAAGCATACCCATCATGATATGGATGTTGATAAACCGGGTAAAGATAGCTACGAATTACGTAAGGCCGGGGCAGCACAAACGCTGGTTGCCAGTCAGCAGCGCTGGGCGTTAATGACTGAAACGCCGGGGCAAGAAGAGTTGGATCTGGCATGGCTGGTGAGCCGGATGGATGCATCAAAGCTAGATATGGTGCTGGTAGAAGGGTTTAAACACGAGGCAGTTGCGAAGATCTTACTTTTTCGTCAGGGATGTGGGCACAGCGAGGAAGAATTAATTCTTGATGAGCATGTTATTGCGGTTGCCAGTGATATTCCACTTGCCGTAGCGGTACCCGTTTTGGATCTTAATGATGTATCGCAGATTTCTGTCTTCATTTTGCGGTGGTTAGAGAAAGCACGTTCCTTGTAGGCCGGATAAGGCGGAGCCGCCATCCGGCGCTGCAGGTTGCCTGATGGCGCTGCGCTTATCAGGCCTACATTTTTACAGTTACCACACACGCAAAGAAGCCCGTCCGTCAGAACGGGCTTCTTCACTTGTCTGATGCCTGGCAGTTTATGGCGGGCGTCCTGCCCGCCACCCTACGGGCCGTTGCTGCGCAACGAGTGCTCACCGACAGACTACAGATAAAACAAAAGGCCCTGTCTTCCGACAGGGCCCTTCGTTTTATTTGATGCCTGGCAGTTCCCTACTCTCGCATGGGGAGACCCCACACTACCATCGGCGCTACGGCGTTTCACTTCTGAGTTCGGCATGGGGTCAGGTGGGACCACCGCGCTACTGCCGCCAGGCAAATTCTTTGTGCTCTGTACGCAATTCTTTATCGCATCAGCGGCGTTGCCTGCGCTCGTAAAGTCAGTCACATACTTCTGTATGCTCCTTCCTTTCCTTCGCTTGCCGCCTTGCTGCTGCGCAAATTATTGCGTACTCAACTCTGAATCAGTGCTGAAAATCGTCTCTCAGTCCGCCAAAACATCTTCGGCGTTGTAAGGTTAAGCCTCACGGTTCATTAGTACCGGTTAGCTCAACGCATCGCTGCGCTTACACACCCGGCCTATCAACGTCGTCGTCTTCAACGTTCCTTCAGGAGACTCTAAGTCTCAGGGAGAACTCATCTCGGGGCAAGTTTCGTGCTTAGATGCTTTCAGCACTTATCTCTTCCGCATTTAGCTACCGGGCAGTGCCATTGGCATGACAACCCGAACACCAGTGATGCGTCCACTCCGGTCCTCTCGTACTAGGAGCAGCCCCCCTCAGTTCTCCAGCGCCCACGGCAGATAGGGACCGAACTGTCTCACGACGTTCTAAACCCAGCTCGCGTACCACTTTAAATGGCGAACAGCCATACCCTTGGGACCTACTTCAGCCCCAGGATGTGATGAGCCGACATCGAGGTGCCAAACACCGCCGTCGATATGAACTCTTGGGCGGTATCAGCCTGTTATCCCCGGAGTACCTTTTATCCGTTGAGCGATGGCCCTTCCATTCAGAACCACCGGATCACTATGACCTGCTTTCGCACCTGCTCGCGCCGTCACGCTCGCAGTCAAGCTGGCTTATGCCATTGCACTAACCTCCTGATGTCCGACCAGGATTAGCCAACCTTCGTGCTCCTCCGTTACTCTTTAGGAGGAGACCGCCCCAGTCAAACTACCCACCAGACACTGTCCGCAACCCGGATCACGGGTCCACGTTAGAACATCAAACATTAAAGGGTGGTATTTCAAGGTCGGCTCCATGCAGACTGGCGTCCACACTTCAAAGCCTCCCACCTATCCTACACATCAAGGCTCAATGTTCAGTGTCAAGCTATAGTAAAGGTTCACGGGGTCTTTCCGTCTTGCCGCGGGTACACTGCATCTTCACAGCGAGTTCAATTTCACTGAGTCTCGGGTGGAGACAGCCTGGCCATCATTACGCCATTCGTGCAGGTCGGAACTTACCCGACAAGGAATTTCGCTACCTTAGGACCGTTATAGTTACGGCCGCCGTTTACCGGGGCTTCGATCAGGAGCTTCGCTTGCGCTGACCCCATCAATTAACCTTCCGGCACCGGGCAGGCGTCACACCGTATACGTCCACTTTCGTGTTTGCACAGTGCTGTGTTTTTAATAAACAGTTGCAGCCAGCTGGTATCTTCGACTGACTTCAGCTCCATGAGTAAATCACTTCACCTACGTGTCAGCGTGCCTTCTCCCGAAGTTACGGCACCATTTTGCCTAGTTCCTTCACCCGAGTTCTCTCAAGCGCCTTGGTATTCTCTACCTGACCACCTGTGTCGGTTTGGGGTACGATTTGATGTTACCTGATGCTTAGAGGCTTTTCCTGGAAGCAGGGCATTTGTTGCTTCAGCACCGTAGTGCCTCGTCATCACGCCTCAGTGTTAAAGTGAACCGGATTTACCTGGAACACACACCTACACGCTTAAACCGGGACAACCGTCGCCCGGCCAACATAGCCTTCTCCGTCCCCCCTTCGCAGTAACACCAAGTACGGGAATATTAACCCGTTTCCCATCGACTACGCCTTTCGGCCTCGCCTTAGGGGTCGACTCACCCTGCCCCGATTAACGTTGGACAGGAACCCTTGGTCTTCCGGCGAGCGGGCTTTTCACCCGCTTTATCGTTACTTATGTCAGCATTCGCACTTCTGATACCTCCAGCAACCCTCACAGGCCACCTTCGCAGGCTTACAGAACGCTCCCCTACCCAACAACGCATCAGCGTCGCTGCCGCAGCTTCGGTGCATGGTTTAGCCCCGTTACATCTTCCGCGCAGGCCGACTCGACCAGTGAGCTATTACGCTTTCTTTAAATGATGGCTGCTTCTAAGCCAACATCCTGGCTGTCTGGGCCTTCCCACATCGTTTCCCACTTAACCATGACTTTGGGACCTTAGCTGGCGGTCTGGGTTGTTTCCCTCTTCACGACGGACGTTAGCACCCGCCGTGTGTCTCCCGTGATAACATTCTCCGGTATTCGCAGTTTGCATCGGGTTGGTAAGCCGGGATGGCCCCCTAGCCGAAACAGTGCTCTACCCCCGGAGATGAATTCACGAGGCGCTACCTAAATAGCTTTCGGGGAGAACCAGCTATCTCCCGGTTTGATTGGCCTTTCACCCCCAGCCACAGGTCATCCGCTAATTTTTCAACATTAGTCGGTTCGGTCCTCCAGTTAGTGTTACCCAACCTTCAACCTGCCCATGGCTAGATCACCGGGTTTCGGGTCTATACCCTGCAACTTAACGCCCAATTAAGACTCGGTTTCCCTCCGGCTCCCCTATTCGGTTAACCTTGCTACAGAATATAAGTCGCTGACCCATTATACAAAAGGTACGCAGTCACACAGGTAAACCTGTGCTCCCACTGCTTGTACGTACACGGTTTCAGGTTCTTTTTCACTCCCCTCGCCGGGGTTCTTTTCGCCTTTCCCTCACGGTACTGGTTCACTATCGGTCAGTCAGGAGTATTTAGCCTTGGAGGATGGTCCCCCCATATTCAGACAGGATACCACGTGTCCCGCCCTACTCATCGAGCTCACAGCACATGCGCTTTTGTGTACGGGGCTGTCACCCTGTATCGCGCGCCTTTCCAGACGCTTCCACTAACACACATGCTGATTCAGGCTCTGGGCTCCTCCCCGTTCGCTCGCCGCTACTGGGGGAATCTCGGTTGATTTCTTTTCCTCGGGGTACTTAGATGTTTCAGTTCCCCCGGTTCGCCTCATTAACCTATGGATTCAGTTAATGATAGTGTGACGAATCACACTGGGTTTCCCCATTCGGGTATCGCCGGTTATAACGGTTCATATCACCTTACCGGCGCTTATCGCAGATTAGCACGCCCTTCATCGCCTCTGACTGCCAGGGCATCCACCGTGTACGCTTAGTCGCTTAACCTCACAACCCGAAGATGTTTCTTACGATTCATCATCGTGTTGCGAAAATTTGAGAGACTCACGAACAACTTTCGTTGTTCTGTGTTTCAATTTTCAGCTTGATCCAGATTTTTAAAGAGCAAAACTTCGCAGTGAACCCTTTCAGGTACACTCTGAAGTATTTTTTCGTAAACACTCACGAGATGGTGGAGCTATGCGGGATCGAACCGCAGACCTCCTGCGTGCAAAGCAGGCGCTCTCCCAGCTGAGCTATAGCCCCATCGTGTAGTCAGAACCTCTTTACCGATAATTTTTCCTGAGACAAGGCGTGGAATAACGAAGCATACATCAGTATGTGAGTTATTTCACAACGCAGTATTCAGGGAAAATTTGGTAGGCCTGAGTGGACTTGAACCACCGACCTCACCCTTATCAGGGGTGCGCTCTAACCACCTGAGCTACAAGCCTGTAGAGGTTTTACTGCTCGTTTTTCATCAGACAATCTGTGTGAGCACTGCAAAGTACGCTTCTTTCAGGTAAGGAGGTGATCCAACCGCAGGTTCCCCTACGGTTACCTTGTTACGACTTCACCCCAGTCATGAATCACAAAGTGGTAAGCGCCCTCCCGAAGGTTAAGCTACCTACTTCTTTTGCAACCCACTCCCATGGTGTGACGGGCGGTGTGTACAAGGCCCGGGAACGTATTCACCGTGGCATTCTGATCCACGATTACTAGCGATTCCGACTTCATGGAGTCGAGTTGCAGACTCCAATCCGGACTACGACGCACTTTATGAGGTCCGCTTGCTCTCGCGAGGTCGCTTCTCTTTGTATGCGCCATTGTAGCACGTGTGTAGCCCTGGTCGTAAGGGCCATGATGACTTGACGTCATCCCCACCTTCCTCCAGTTTATCACTGGCAGTCTCCTTTGAGTTCCCGGCCTAACCGCTGGCAACAAAGGATAAGGGTTGCGCTCGTTGCGGGACTTAACCCAACATTTCACAACACGAGCTGACGACAGCCATGCAGCACCTGTCTCACGGTTCCCGAAGGCACATTCTCATCTCTGAAAACTTCCGTGGATGTCAAGACCAGGTAAGGTTCTTCGCGTTGCATCGAATTAAACCACATGCTCCACCGCTTGTGCGGGCCCCCGTCAATTCATTTGAGTTTTAACCTTGCGGCCGTACTCCCCAGGCGGTCTACTTAACGCGTTAGCTCCGGAAGCCACGCCTCAAGGGCACAACCTCCAAGTAGACATCGTTTACGGCGTGGACTACCAGGGTATCTAATCCTGTTTGCTCCCCACGCTTTCGCACCTGAGCGTCAGTCTTTGTCCAGGGGGCCGCCTTCGCCACCGGTATTCCTCCAGATCTCTACGCATTTCACCGCTACACCTGGAATTCTACCCCCCTCTACAAGACTCAAGCCTGCCAGTTTCGAATGCAGTTCCCAGGTTGAGCCCGGGGATTTCACATCCGACTTGACAGACCGCCTGCGTGCGCTTTACGCCCAGTAATTCCGATTAACGCTTGCACCCTCCGTATTACCGCGGCTGCTGGCACGGAGTTAGCCGGTGCTTCTTCTGCGGGTAACGTCAATTGCTGCGGTTATTAACCACAACACCTTCCTCCCCGCTGAAAGTACTTTACAACCCGAAGGCCTTCTTCATACACGCGGCATGGCTGCATCAGGCTTGCGCCCATTGTGCAATATTCCCCACTGCTGCCTCCCGTAGGAGTCTGGACCGTGTCTCAGTTCCAGTGTGGCTGGTCATCCTCTCAGACCAGCTAGGGATCGTCGCCTTGGTGAGCCGTTACCTCACCAACTAGCTAATCCCATCTGGGCACATCTGATGGCAAGAGGCCCGAAGGTCCCCCTCTTTGGTCTTGCGACGTTATGCGGTATTAGCCACCGTTTCCAGTAGTTATCCCCCTCCATCAGGCAGTTTCCCAGACATTACTCACCCGTCCGCCACTCGTCAGCAAAGCAGCAAGCTGCTTCCTGTTACCGTTCGACTTGCATGTGTTAGGCCTGCCGCCAGCGTTCAATCTGAGCCATGATCAAACTCTTCAATTTAAAAGTTTGATGCTCAATGAATTAAACTTCGTAATGAATTACGTGTTCACTCTTGAGACTTGGTATTCATTTTTCGTCTTGCGACGTCAAGAATCCGTATCTTCGAGTGCCCACACAGATTGTCTGATAAATTGTTAAAGAGCAGTGCCGCTTCGCTTTTTCTCAGCGGCGCGGGGTGTGCATATTACGCTTTCCCGCTTCAGAGTCAAGCGTTTATTTTCGCTTTTCTCCGTGAGGTTCTGGTCTGAACCCCGCTGACCCGGCGGCCTGTGTGCCGTTGTTCCGTGTCAGTGGTGGCGCATTATAGGGAGTTATTTCTGCCTGACAAGAGGAAATTTAAAATAATTTTCTGAGTGCGCACTTTTTATTCTTTGCGTTTATTTTGCCGACGATTTGTTGGTTAAATGGGCTATTTCACGGGCAAAGTGCGCAACCTGCTCCCAGTCGGTGTACACCACTTCTTTACTGGTATCCGTTTCGCCGCCCGACATCTTCATAATAAGCTTGATCATCAGACGGTCATACCAGCGATAGCGGGGATAGCGAAGCGCGCCTGCAATGACGGCACAGTAGTCAGGTCGCCACGGAGAGCTCATTAAAAACTTACGCGCGTAGCTGTTAGTCTGCGGCGTCCGTTTTTCAGCTTTACGCGCCACCAGGTTAACGGAATAAAAGGCGCTCGGCATTCCGTTCAACCGCGTGGCATATTTCTTAACAAACTCCTGAAAGGCGCTGTGGTAATGACCATAACGAATAGACGCGCCAATCACTACGCGATCATAGCTATCCCAGTCCGGCTCTTCTGCGCGATGCAGATTAACGACATCGGCCCAGATCCCCATCTCTTTGAGTTCAGAAGCCAGATAAGAGGCAATTTCGCGCGTTTGTCCGTCCCGGGTAGAGAAAAGAATCAATGTTTTCACGTGTTACTCCATTATTCACGCCAGAAAGTCGGGGTAAAAAGTACCAGCAAAGTGAATACTTCCAGACGACCAAATAGCATGTTGGCGATGAGTATCCATTTCGCAACCGGATTCATACTGGCGAAGTTATCAGCAACCACCCCTAGCCCCGGTCCCAGGTTATTAAGCGTAGCCACTACCGAGGCGAAAGCCGAGAAATCATCTACGCCTGTAGCGATAATGGCCAGCATACTGACGATAAATACCAGCGCGTAGGCAGAAAAGAATCCCCAGACGGCTTCCAGAATACGTTCTGGCAGCGCCCGGTTCCCCAGCTTAATACTGTAAACGGCATTCGGATGCACCAGACGTTTGAGTTCGCGGTTCCCCTGTTTAAACAACAACAGAATACGGATGACCTTTAACCCCCCGCCCGTTGACCCGGCGCAACCGCCAATAAACGCGGAACATAGCAGCAAGACGGGCAAAAACAGCGGCCAGCGCGCAATGCTGTCCGTGGTAAACCCTGCCGTTGTCGCCATCGACACAACCTGGAAGAACGCCTGATTTAGCGTTGTCAGCGCCGAGTCGTAGATATTATGGAACCACAGTACCAGCGTGCAGATCACCACCAGCGTCAACTGTACGCCGATGAACATGCGGAATTCCGGATCGCGCCAGTATACCTTCAGGCTACGCCCGCTTAATAAAGAGAAATGCAGGCCATAGTTACAACCGGAGATCAGCAGGAAAATAGCGATGATGGTATTAATAGTGGGACTATCAAAATAGCCTACGCTGGCGTCATGCGTTGAAAAGCCGCCGATAGCGATAGTGGAGAAGCTGTGTCCGATAGCGTCAAACGCGGGCATCCCTGCAAACCATAGCGCCAGCGCGCAGGCTACCGTTAGCAAGACATAGATAAGCCACAGCGTTTTCGCCGTCTCGGCAATACGCGGGCGCATTTTGTTATCTTTGAGCGGACCCGGCATTTCTGCCCGATAGAGCTGCATCCCCCCGACGCCGAGGATAGGGAGAATCGCCACCGCCAGCACAATGATCCCCATACCGCCAAACCATTGCAGCATCTGACGATAAAAGAGAATGGCGTGCGGTAATGAATCCAGCCCCACCAGAGTAGTGGCGCCCGTGGTGGTTAACCCGGAGAACGATTCAAAAAAAGCATCGGTAATGGTGAGGTTTGGGCTTTCCGAGAAAATAAACGGCAGCGCACCCACGCTGCCCAGCACGGTCCAGAACAGCACCACGATAAGAAATCCTTCGCGGGATTTCAGCTCGCCCTTTTCCCTACGGTTCGGCCACCACAGTATGGAACCGATCGCCAGCGCGACAAAAAAGGTCTGCGTGAACGCTCTTCCTGCGCCATCACGATATATTAGCGCTACCAGTCCCGGGAGAATCATTGTCCCCGAAAATAAGATAACCAGTAGTCCAACGATTCGGGTAATGGCGCGAAAATGCATCTCTGCCGCTTCCTTTATTCTTAAAAATGAGGTGGGGATTATTCTTCAATCGCTAACAATTGCAATGAACCACGGCTAAAATCCGCCAGTTTTGTGGAAAATACATTCACATGAGCAAAAGGAAGCGCCACCCTGAGCCGAACAGACGCCTGATAATCGCTGGAAACGATCTTCCCGGCAAACTGTCCTAATAATGCTTCGATTCCGGCCAACTGACCGTACTCACACTGCAAAGTATATTCGGTTAATGGCGTCTTGCGTTGTGTGGCAAGCTGACGTAATGCCTGATTCACACCGCCGCCATAGGCTTTTACCAGCCCGCCCGTACCCAGCAGAATACCACCATAGTAGCGCACGACGACGGCAGTAATTTCTCCGACGCCGCTGCCCATCAATTGCGCAAGCATCGGCTTGCCTGCCGTTCCCGCCGGTTCGCCGTCGTCTGAAAAGCCCAGTTGCTGTGAGTCGTCCGGCGCCCCCGCCACCCACGCCACACAATGGTGGCGCGCATCAGGGTGCTCAGCTCTGACTGACTCAACAAACGCTTTCGCCGCCTCTACGCCATCGGTATGCGCCAATAGCGTAATAAAGCGGCTTTTTTTGATCTCTTCAACAACGGTGACCGGCGCTGCAGGGATTAACCAACTGTCCATTACGCCAGTTTTAAATCCCGCGTCATGTTTTCCACGCCGTTTTCGTGGATGACCACGTTATCTTCAATGCGAATACCGCCGAAAGGCTTGAGCGCTTCAATTTTCTGCCAGTTGAAGTGCTTGCTGAACGGGCCTTCGCGCCACGGCGCTAACAGCGATTCGATGAAGTAAATCCCCGGTTCGATGGTCAACACCATTCGCGGCTGTAACACACGCGTGCAGCGCAGATACGGGTATTTGGACGGCGCGGCGAGATGCGTACCGGAATCATCCTGCATAAACCCGGCCACATCGTGTACCTGCAGACCCAACGGATGACCAATACCGTGCGGCATAAACGGCCCGGTGAGATCATTTTCCACCATCGCCTCTTCACTCATGTCGGTAATGATTTGATGTTTACGCAGCAGCTTTGCGATGCGCTGATGGAACTGAATATGATAATCCACATAGCTGACGCCCGCCTTCATGGTAGCGATCAGCGCCAACTGTTCGTCGTTAACATCTTTCACCAGGTGGGCGTAGTCGTTATCGTTTTTCGCCGACCAGGTCCGCGTCAGATCCGCCGCGTAGCCGTTGTATTCCGCGCCCGCATCCAGCAGGAAACTGCGCATTTCAGACGGTGCCTGATGATCCAGTTTCGTGTAATGCAGCACGGCGGCATGTTCGTTCAGCGCCACAATGTTGCTGTATGGAACATCGGTATCGCGATGTCCCGTGGCGGTCAGGTACGCCAGGTTGATGTCAAACTCGCTCATGCCGGAACGGAAGGCTTCTTCCGCCGCACGATGACCGCTCACCGCCATTTTCTGCGCTTCGCGCATACAGGCCAGTTCATAATCCGTTTTATAGGCGCGGTAGTAATGCAGATAGTCGATAACACCTTTCGGGTTGATGTTGCTGGCGGCGATATCCAATTGTAGCGCGCGCTCAGGAACCGGGCCGATATAGCCGATATTGCCACGCGCGGCAGGCAGCTGGCTGCCGATGCCATCCGCTTTCGGCAAGGCGACGACCTCGACTTCTTCTGTCCAGAAGGACGTTGGCAGCGGTTCAACGTTATGCCAGTAATCGACCGGCAGATAAAACCACAATTTGGGTTTGTTGACGCCATCGACCAACAGCCAGCAATTTGGAACCTGAGTTACCGGCACCCACGCTTTAAACTGTGGATTGACCTTAAACGGATAAGGGTGATCGTCGAGAAAGACATTGAAAAGCTCGCCGGAGTGAATAAGTAACGCATCCAGCTTAAAGCGCGCCAGGACATCGCGCGTCCGTTCTTGTAAGGTAACGATATGATTTTTATAGAGCGCGGCCAGTGATTCCATTTTTTACCCTTCTGTTTTTTTGACCTCAAGTTCCCGCATCTTAGCACATCGCCCCACGAGAGCGTGATCTCTGCCGAGCGTGATCACATCGGCATTTCTTTAATCATTTATTTGCATTTTTTTAACACAAAATACACACTTCGCTTCATCTGGTACGACCAGATCACTTTGTGGATTCAGGAGACTGACATGCTTTATAAAGGCGACACCCTGTACCTCGACTGGCTGGAAGATGGCATCGCCGAACTGGTGTTCGATGCTCCAGGCTCGGTCAATAAACTCGACACCGCAACCGTCGCCAGCCTCGGCCAGGCGCTTGAGGTGCTGGAAAAGCAACACGATTTAAAAGGGCTGCTGCTGCGCTCTAATAAAGCGGCCTTTATTGTCGGCGCGGACATCACCGAATTTCTTTCACTGTTCCTCGTCCCCGAAGAGCAGTTAAGCCAATGGCTGCATTTCGCTAATAGCGTCTTTAACCGTCTGGAAGATTTACCCGTACCGACCCTTGCCGCCGTAAACGGCTATGCGCTGGGCGGCGGGTGCGAATGCGTGCTGGCCACCGATTACCGTCTGGCGACGCCAGACCTCCGTATCGGTCTGCCGGAAACTAAACTGGGCATCATGCCGGGTTTCGGCGGCTCCGTTCGTCTGCCGCGTATGCTGGGCGCAGACAGCGCGCTGGAGATTATCGCGGCAGGTAAAGATGTCGGTGCTGAGCACGCGCTGAAAATCGGCCTTGTGGACGGCGTGGTCAAACAAGAGAAGCTAATTGAAGGCGCGATAGCGGTGTTACGCCAGGCCATTACCGGCGATCTCGACTGGAGAGCTAAACGCCAGCCGAAACTGGAACCGTTGAAACTCAGTAAGATTGAAGCAGCGATGAGCTTTACCATCGCTAAAGGCATGGTCGCACAAACGGCGGGTAAACATTATCCGGCGCCGATGACCGCAGTGAAAACCATTGAAGCCGCCGCGCGTTTTGGTCGTGAAGAAGCGCTGAATCTGGAAAATAAAAGCTTTGTTCCGCTGGCGCATACCAATGAGGCTCGTGCGCTGGTCGGTATCTTCCTCAACGATCAATATGTAAAAGGTAAAGCCAAAAAGCTGACCAAAGATATTGAGACGCCGAAACAGGCAGCCGTACTGGGCGCGGGCATTATGGGCGGCGGTATCGCTTACCAGTCGGCCTGGAAAGGCGTACCGGTCATCATGAAAGATATCAACGATAAATCGTTGAACCTCGGCATGACCGAAGCGGCCAAGCTGCTGAACAAACAGCTGGAGCGCGGCAAGATCGACGGTCTGAAGCTGGCGGGCGTCATTTCGACCATCCACCCGACTCTCGATTATGCCGGTTTCGATCGCGTAGATGTTGTTGTCGAAGCGGTAGTCGAAAATCCGAAAGTCAAAAAAGCGGTACTGGCGGAAACCGAGCAGAAAGTGCGCCCGGAAACCGTGCTGGCCTCAAATACCTCCACCATCCCAATTGGCGAACTGGCAAGCGCCCTGGAACGTCCGGAAAACTTTTGCGGAATGCACTTCTTCAACCCGGTACACCGGATGCCGCTGGTTGAAATCATTCGCGGCGAGAAGAGTTCAGACGAAACCATTGCCAAAGTCGTCGCCTGGGCAAGCAAAATGGGCAAGACGCCGATTGTAGTCAACGACTGCCCCGGCTTCTTTGTTAACCGCGTGCTGTTCCCCTATTTCGCCGGTTTCAGTCAACTGCTGCGCGACGGCGCGGATTTCCGCAAAGTCGATAAAGTGATGGAAAAACAGTTCGGCTGGCCGATGGGCCCGGCCTATCTGCTCGACGTGGTGGGTATTGATACCGCCCACCACGCGCAGGCGGTAATGGCGGCAGGCTTCCCGCAACGGATGCAGAAAGAGTATCGCGACGCGATCGACGCATTGTTTGACGCCAGCCGTTTTGGGCAAAAAAACGGTCTGGGCTTCTGGCGCTATAAAGAAGACAGCAAGGGTAAGCCGAAGAAAGAAGAAGATGCCGCGGTGGATGACCTGCTGGCAAGCGTCAGCCAGCCGAAACGCGACTTCAGCGACGACGAGATAATCGCCCGTATGATGATCCCGATGATTAACGAAGTGGTTCGCTGTCTGGAAGAAGGCATTATCGCAAGCCCGGCGGAAGCCGATATGGCGCTGGTCTACGGCCTGGGCTTCCCTCCGTTCCACGGCGGCGCATTCCGCTGGCTGGATACACAGGGCAGCGCGAAATATCTTGATATGGCGCAGCAGTATCAACACCTCGGCCCGCTGTATGAAGTGCCGGAAGGGCTGCGTAATAAAGCGCGCCATAACGAACCGTATTATCCCCCGGTTGAACCAGCCCGTCCGGTTGGTTCTCTGAAAACGGCTTAAGGAGTCACAATGGAACAGGTTGTCATTGTCGATGCTATTCGCACCCCGATGGGCCGTTCGAAGGGCGGCGCGTTTCGTAACGTGCGGGCAGAAGATCTCTCCGCCCACTTAATGCGTAGCCTGCTGGCGCGTAATCCGTCGCTTACAGCGGCGACCCTCGATGATATTTACTGGGGCTGCGTACAACAAACGCTGGAGCAAGGCTTCAACATTGCCCGTAACGCCGCGCTGCTGGCAGAAATTCCCCATTCGGTACCGGCGGTCACCGTCAACCGTCTGTGTGGTTCCTCGATGCAGGCGTTACACGATGCAGCGCGAATGATCATGACCGGCGATGCGCAGGTTTGTCTGGTTGGCGGCGTGGAGCATATGGGGCACGTGCCGATGAGCCACGGCGTGGATTTTCACCCGGGTCTGAGTCGCAACGTCGCCAAAGCGGCAGGGATGATGGGGCTAACGGCGGAAATGCTCTCCCGCCTGCACGGCATTAGCCGGGAAATGCAGGACCAGTTCGCCGCGCGTTCTCACGCTCGCGCCTGGGCCGCCACCCAGTCTGGCGCATTCAAAACGGAGATTATCCCGACTGGCGGTCATGATGCAGACGGCGTGTTGAAGCAGTTTAACTACGATGAAGTGATCCGCCCGGAAACCACGGTCGAAGCGCTATCAACGCTGCGTCCGGCATTTGATCCGGTTAGTGGCACGGTCACGGCGGGCACCTCATCCGCGCTTTCCGATGGCGCAGCCGCCATGCTGGTAATGAGCGAAAGTCGTGCCCGTGAGCTGGGTCTGAAACCTCGCGCCCGTATTCGCTCAATGGCAGTGGTGGGTTGTGATCCGTCAATTATGGGTTACGGGCCGGTTCCGGCGTCAAAACTGGCGTTGAAAAAAGCGGGACTGTCAGCCAGCGATATCGATGTGTTTGAGATGAACGAAGCGTTTGCCGCACAGATCCTGCCATGCATTAAGGATCTGGGATTGATGGAGCAGATAGACGAGAAGATCAACCTCAACGGCGGCGCGATCGCGCTTGGTCATCCGCTCGGCTGCTCCGGAGCACGTATCAGCACCACGCTTATCAACCTGATGGAGCGCAAAGACGCGCAGTTTGGTCTGGCGACGATGTGTATTGGTCTGGGTCAGGGCATCGCCACGGTGTTTGAGCGGGTTTAATCAAAGATAATATCCCCTAAATAACTCGCATTGCAGCGCAGCGGCAACTGAGCGAATCCCCGGGCACATAGATAACTATGTGCCCGGGGTGAGCAAAGGCAGCCAACAAAGAGGCTGCGCGAATTATGACGGGAAACAGTTTAGTTGCCGTTTTTCCCGCCCGTCAGGGGCGGGTTTTTTCACCGTATGGCCCGTTCTACTCAGTAAGCGCTTTGGTCAGGCTAAATGGCATAGCTTGATATCCACGCGCACCATGTATTTGCATTTCGACCGCAGGCTCTTTTTCTCCCCATTTGAACTCTTCCAGATACGGATTAGGCAAGCTGGTAAATGCGCCTACCGACAAATCAAACGCACCACCTGCTGTTGCGGAATACACGAACACAGAATTCTTGTCAGTCTGGTACTCGGTGATAGAGGTTACCGGGCTAAACCACTCGTTCCCGCGCTCTTTACCGTATTGCCAGATCTGTTGGACTGTCTTGTTTTTCTGGTCGATTTTGTAAATCACGGAGCGGCTGTATTTCATACTCTGCATAGCAGGCTGTTCTAAGCCGCGGCCATCGCCATTGTCGAAAGCGGAAAGGTATAAGATATCGCCTTTACTCTTACTATCAATTTTAAAAGCCGTATGTTGCGTCCATGTCCAGTCGAAGTCACCCTCGCAGCCACTGTCCTGGCAAGCGATTTTTTGGCCTTTGCTATCCACTGGCGTCAGAATTGCGGCATTAAATGGCGCTTTCCAGCCAGCAGGCGTACCCAGTATCCACTTCACTTTCTTATCGCGGCCGATTTTGATAATCGCACTCTGGTGGCGGGAGCTGATGATGATGGAATCATCTTCACTGTCATAGTCGACGCTGTTGACATGCGCCCAGTTGCGGCCAGCCCCACTACCCACGATATCCCCGAATTTGTCGGAGGAGTCCAGCGCCGCCAGATCTTCTTCGCTCAACGTATGGCCGGACTGGCTGGCGTCGATATTCAGGCACACAGCGCCCTGATCGAGGGTTTTCATTATCACATCACGATAAGGATCGAGGATATCAAACAGACGCCATTCATCCACTACCACGCCGTTCTGATCAACTTCGGCAATCACATCACGCACGGTACGAACATTTTTCCCATCAGGACGTTTATAGTTAGAGCTGGCTACACGCAGGAAGTAGTGACCGTTGGCCGCGTTATCCATTGAGTGTGAAAAATCGTTATAATTATCCGGCAGACGGCGGTTAAAGATTTCACGCCCCATGATATCGTATTTCACATAACGCTGACCGTAGCCCCACGATAGTGCGCCATCCTGGTTTTGTTTAAAGCCCATCATAACGCCAGCACGATAAATTGACTTTAAATCATAAATTGAACTTGGATTCATAAACCAACGAATATCACCGGAGGTGTCGATAATAGCGTTAGCTGTAGTGAAGTTCCATTCTAATGCACCCCCAGTAGGGTTGTTCCAGACAGTACGCGTTCCATTCCCAGACTTATCTTTCGTATTATTCAAAAGATACAAGCGATCTTTAAATTCTGGGGAAACCTTTTTAACATCGATAGTAAAGAGTGCTGATTGTTCTTCTTTTGTACCCGATGATTCAATATAGGCAGGCGGTGCATACATTTTATAGCTTTCTTTTATATTTTCGGTTTTACTACCCTGGATCCTTGTATATTCAACTTCAACGGTATTGACATAATCTGGGTAAAGACCAAAGACGGGGATACCGCCATACGTTAAAAGGTATTTATTATTAACTTTATACGCGATCTCCTGGCCATTTTCTTTGGGGACAATCCGTACATGCACGTCACGTAACTGGTAACCGCCATTACGAATAACGGCGGTTAGCGGCGCGATATCATAGGGGTTCATAACAACTTCGCCAATTTTTCCCTGGACCTGATAGTCCACTTTAGCGCCGCTGGCGCCGCCGATGGCGAAAGCAGTAGAAGGTACTGATGACAAAATTGCAACAGATAATGCGAGAGAAGTTAAAGCATATTTAAATTTCATAACACTCTCCATCTTATAAATAAATAACTAACTTTCCATTTTATGTTTCTTTTATAAAAATAAATGAAGCATATATAATTAACTATTTTTATTGATAGCCTCAGGACATAATATTACTTAATTTATTACACGCAATACAAAGCCTGTAGATATTCAATATCATAAGGTTTTATAGTTGACGATTAATTAATATTTAAGAGGACTTTTAGGTAGGCTAACGTAAAAAGGGACGCTACTGCGTCCCATAAAATAGTTAAATAAATGCGAACGCATCGCCAAACAGACGATCTTCCCGCGCGTTACGCTCATGACAGAACAGATCGCGGGCGATTTTCGCCATCTCAAAACGTCCGGCAATATAAATATCGTGCCCCGCCAGCGTACCATAATCCTGCAATACCGCCGTAAGTACCGTTCCTGTACGTCCACGCCAGCCTTCTTCCGGCTGCTCGACAACAGGTTCAATACGCAAATTCGGATGGTTAACAGAGAGTGCTTCCAGCTCAGAGAGATCATAGAGGTGCTTTTCTTCGCGACCACCCCAGTAAATGGTAACATCACGGGCCGGGTTGCGCGCTAACGCCGTCAACAGGATGGAGCGCACATAAGAAAAGCCCGTACCGCCCGCGATCAGAATCAACGGACGCTCTTCATCGTCACGTAGCCAGGCGTCGCCATGCGGAATATCGACGACGATTTCCCGGTCTTTCAGAATTCGATCCATGACCGCCATCGCATACAGATTGAGCTCGGAAGCGCCAATGTGTAATTCAATAAACCCTTTCTCGTCCGGCGTTGAGGCCATCGAAAACGGGCGTTTGTCACGCTCGTCCATTACGACCATCAAATACTGACCAGCGCGGAATGAAAACGCCGCGTCCGGCACTAAACGAACCCGATATACGGTATCGGTGATAGCTTCTACCGAGGTCACTTTACAGCTTAAGGTTGTCATGCGCTCCCTCTGTCGGGTGTCGGGTCAATACCGACATTTTTCAAGCCGAGTCGCCACAGCCTGAAATGTCGATGTCCGCTTTCAGTTATTTAAAGATAGCCAGCTCATCCCAAATCGCATCAATACGCGCGGTAACTTCAGGATCTTTAACAATAGGACGACCCCACTCGCGTTGGGTTTCGCCCGGCCATTTGTTTGTGGCATCCAGCCCCATTTTTGAACCCAGCCCGGAGACCGGCGAGGCAAAATCCAGGTAATCAATCGGCGTATTTTCAACCAGCACCGTATCCCGCGCAGGGTCCATACGGGTGGTAATCGCCCAGATCACATCATTCCAGTCGCGTGCGTTAACGTCATCATCGCAAACGATAACAAATTTCGTATACATAAACTGGCGCAAAAACGACCAGACGCCCATCATGACGCGTTTCGCATGACCAGCGTACTGCTTTTTCATCGTCACTACCGCCAGGCGGTAAGAACACCCTTCCGGCGGCAGATAAAAGTCGACGATTTCCGGAAACTGTTTTTGCAGAATAGGCACGAAGACTTCATTGAGCGCCACCCCTAATACCGCAGGCTCATCGGGCGGACGCCCGGTATAGGTGGAGTGATAGATGGCATCCTCACGCTGCGTAATATGCGTGACGGTAAAGACCGGAAAGTTATCCACTTCATTATAATAGCCCGTATGATCGCCATACGGTCCTTCCGGCGCCATCTCTCCCGGCTCAATGTAACCTTCAAGGATAATCTCGGCGCTGGCAGGCACTTCCAGATCGTTAGAAAGGCATTTAACCACTTCAGTTTTCGTGCCGCGCAGCAGGCCCGCAAAGGCATACTCCGACAGAGTATCGGGAACAGGAGTCACGGCGCCAAGTATCGTCGCCGGATCGGCGCCCAATGCGACGGAGACCGGGAAACGTTCACCCGGACGCGCGGCTAACCACTCCTGAAAATCCAGCGCGCCGCCGCGGTGAGACAGCCAGCGCATAATCAGCTTATTTTTACCTATCAACTGCTGACGATAAATGCCCAGGTTTTGCCGCTCTTTGTGCGGACCACGCGTTACCGTCAGTCCCCAGGTAATCAGCGGCGCGGCGTCGTCCGGCCAACAGGTCATGACAGGAAGACGCGTTAAATCGACATCATCGCCAGACGCGATTTTCTGCTGGCAAGGCGCGCCGCGTAACCGTTTCGTCGGCATATTCAGCACTTGCTTAAACTGCGGCAGCTTGTCAAACAGATCGCGAAAGCCTTTCGGCGGCTCAGGTTCTTTCAGAAACGCTAATAATTTACCCACTTCCCGTAATGCGGAAACATCATCCTGCCCCATGCCCATCGCCACGCGTTTTGGCGTGCCAAAAAGGTTGCACAGCACCGGCATGGCGTAACCTTTAGGATTTTCAAACAGCAACGCCGGTCCACCGGCACGCAGCGTGCGGTCAGCGATTTCCGTGATTTCCAGATGAGGATCCACAGGTAGCGTGATGCGTTTTAGTTCCCCCTGCTGCTCAAGTAGCGTCAGGAAGTCGCGTAAATCGTGATATTTCATGGCGTCCATTGTAGCCTCTTGGTAAGCGCATCATTATACGGCGTTCATCATCGGGATGCTGTATTTTTGTTAAATTAGCGTGAACTCTGGCAACCAACGCTAATCCAGATACGGCTTAAAGGATGAAGTGTATAATTAACTTCGCGCATGGCTTTTGCTATGCTTGCGCCCCGAACAAGCGGATAAGAGTCATTATGCAATCCTGGTATTTACTGTACTGCAAACGCGGGCAACTTCAGCGTGCTCAGGAACACCTCGAAAGACAAGCGGTAAGTTGCCTGACACCGATGATCACCCTGGAAAAAATGGTACGCGGAAAACGTACCTCCGTCAGCGAACCGCTCTTTCCTAATTATCTGTTCGTTGAATTTGATCCGGAAGTGATACATACCACTACAATCAACGCCACGCGCGGCGTCAGCCATTTTGTGCGCTTTGGCGCGCATCCTGCGATCGTGCCTTCCAGCGTTATTCATCAGCTTTCTATCTACAAGCCCGAAGGCGTTGTCGATCCTGAAACCCCCTATCCCGGCGATAGCGTCATCATCACGGAAGGCGCATTTGAAGGGCTGAAAGCGATTTTTACCGAACCGGATGGCGAAACGCGTTCGATGTTACTGCTTAATTTACTCAATAAAGAAGTGAAGCAGAGCGTAAAAAACACCGGTTTTCGCAAGATTTAGCGATCGTTCAGAATACAACCTCAAATAAGGTTCTGGCGTTGGCATCTGTCATCGCCGCTAACCATTGCGGATCTTCACCACGCCATAGCGCAATGCGCTCCAGGATGTGAGGCAGATACGCGGGCTCGTTGCGTCGTGACGTTGGTTTCGGCGTAAGATCGCGAGGCAACAGATACGGCGCATCGGTTTCTATCAGTAGCTTTTCCGCTGGAATAAACGGTAAGAGTTCACGTAGCTCAAGCCCGCGTCGTTCGTCGCAAACCCACCCGGTAATACCGATATAGAGCCCTCTGTCCACACAGGCCTGCATTTGCTGGCGTGAACCGGTAAAGCAGTGCAGTATTGCACCAGGAAGACTATCCAGCCAGGGATCAAGCAATGCCAGAAATCGCTCATGCGCGTCCCGGCAGTGCATAAAGATTGGCATCTGCAATTCGGCGGCAATTTGTAGCTGCGCCTGAAAGGCACGCTCCTGCTCCTGCGGCGTGGAAAAATTGCGATTGAAATCCAGCCCGCACTCACCGATAGCGACGACTTCCGGCTGGTTCGCCAGCGCAATAATGGCGTCTTCAGACGCGGGTGACCACTGACTGCTGTCATGGGGATGGACGCCAGCCGTCGACCAACAATGGGGGTAGCGCCGCGCCAGTTTTAACGCCTGCTGACTTTCATGGATGTTCGTTCCGGTCAGTAGCATACCTTTTACTCCCGCCGCAAACGCACGGGCGACCACATCATCACGATCTTTTGCAAACTGGCTACTGGTTAAATTAACGCCAATATCAAACATGCTTGCCCCCATATGACAACCGCCCTGGCGGGCGGTTGTGTTTAGTCTTCAGTGTGCTCGGCCTTTTCGGTTTCGGCCTCGTTATCTTCGTCGCGCGTCCGTCGCTTACCGACATAAAAGCGTGAGCAGAAAACGCCAATTTCAAACAGGCAGTACATCGGTATCGCCAGCAACGTTTGCGAGAAAACATCTGGCGGCGTAAGCAGCATTCCCACAATGAATGCCCCGACCAGGATATAAGGCCGTTTTTTACGCAAATCTTCTGGCGTGGTGATGCCCATCCAGCACAGCAACACAATCGCCACCGGCACTTCAAAGGCTACGCCAAAGGCCATAAAAAGCGCCATAACAAAGCTAAGATAGCTGGCGATATCTGTCGAAACCTGTACCCCTTCCGGCGCCGTATGCGTCAGGAAACCAAAGGCCAAAGGGAATACGACAAAATAGGCGAAGGCCATACCAATGTAGAAAAGCAGCGAACTGGATACCAGCAGCGGTACGACCAGACGACGCTCATGCTTATACAGCGCCGGGGCGATAAAGGCCCAAACCTGGTACAAAATGACAGGCGCGGATAAGATCAAAGACACCATGAAGGTGAGTTTGATAGGCGTAAAAAACGGCGACGCCACATCCGTCGCAATCATTGTCGCCCCTTGCGGCATCTGTTTAATCAGCGGTGCGGCGACTAAATGATAAATATCATTGGCGAAATAAATTAACGCCAGAAAAATCAGAAGTACTGCGACGATGCAGTTTAGCAGGCGCTTACGCAACTCGATCAGATGCGTGATAAGCGGTTGAGTATCTTCTACAGCCATGTTTACGGTTTATCACTCGACGAGGGGGAAGATTCGACAACAGGCGCAGCGGATTTCTTCTCGGCGTCTATCGTGGCTACGGAAGCGGTTTCCGTCGACTCAGGCACGTTAGCTTTAACGGGCTCCGGCTTTTGTTCCGGCGCGCTCGCCTGTGTTTCAGCGGCGGCAGGGGTGACGCCCTCATGCTGCGTTTCGTTCCCTTTTACCACCGGGTTATGGATGGTATGCGCTTCATCGCTCGCTTGTTCGGGATCGTTAGCGCTGTAGGTGCGTTTCATCGACTCCGCCGCCTGACGCAGTTCATCCATAGATGCTTTCAGCTCGGGAGTCAGATTTTCCAGGCTCGCCTTTTCGACTTTTTTCAGACTGTCCTGGAACTCCTGAAGTTTCAGTTCCTGAGTCAGTTCATTCTGAACCGTTGTCGCAAGGGACCGCAACGCGCGAATCCAGCCCGCTACCGTTTTTACCGCTACTGGCAATCGTTGCGGCCCCAACACAATGAGGCCGATAACGAACACTAACAGCAGTTCGCTAAAACCGATATCAAACACGGATTATACCTGCTCTTTATCTTGGCTTTTAGCGTCTTCCTTTTTCGCTTCGCCTTGCTTATCCGCGATAGATTTAGCGGTAAAATCAGCGTCCTGACTGGTTTTATCCTGTTTGGCATCATCATCGCTCATGGCCTTTTTAAAGCCTTTGATAGACGCGCCAAGATCGGAACCGATGGAACCGAGTTTTTTGGTGCCGAACAGCAGTACGACGATAACGGCAACAATCAACAACTGCCAAATACTGATACCACCCATACATGTTCCTCTGTGATAGATGATGAATTAATAGGGCCGCATTATACACATTATCCTTCGCGCTGCCTCTTTGTTAGCCGCTTTCGCCCATCCTATTCACATACTTTTACATACGACCGGGACGACATTGACTTGCGGCCTGAGTACTGCCTCGAGTGATAATATGTACCTGCGTGACACAACCGGCGTTGAGCGATAAAAAATCTCAACGAGTTTTACGCCAGCCAACCAGCCAGACCACTACGCCGCCGACCATGAGCCAGCCAGGCATCAATCCCCATTCAGGGCGGTTGACGAGTAAGAATGACCCGCTCAGTAACAGCGTTGCGCCAATTCCCAATAAATAACGAGACTGACTTTGGCGCACATGGTTTACCTGTAACTCGCGCGCAATCTTATCAACACTGTGCTGTAAATATTTGCCCTGGCGCAAACTGTCGTACACCAGTTCAGGTATTTCTGGCATTTTTTCGACCCAGAACGGCGCTTTTTCTTTAAGAGCCCGCGTGAGAGCCGGAATACCCACCTGATCTTTGATCCAGGACTCAAGAAACGGCTTCGCCGTTTTCCACAAATCAAGCTGAGGATAAAGTTGCCGCCCAACCCCTTCAACATACAATAATGTTTTCTGCAACAACACCAGTTGCGGCTGGACTTCCATGTTAAATCGACGCGCTGTATTGAAAAGGTTTAACAACACATGACCAAACGAGATTTCCGCGAGCGGCTTTTCAAAGATAGGTTCACAGACGGTGCGGATGGCAAACTCAAAATCTTCAACGTTGGTATCTGGCGGAACCCAGCCTGAATCGACATGCAGTTCTGCCACCTTTCGGTAATCGCGATTAAAAAACGCGATAAAGTTTTCAGCCAGATAACGCTTATCTTCTTTGTTTAGCGACCCGACGATACCGCAGTCAATGCCGATATATTGCGGGTTTTCAGGGTGTTCATGGCTGACAAAAATATTTCCCGGATGCATGTCCGCATGGAAAAAGCTGTCGCGGAAAACCTGGGTGAAGAAAACTTTAACCCCGCGTTCCGCCAGCAGTTTCATGTTGGTGCCGTTCTTTTCCAGCGCCGCCACATCCGAAACCGGAATGCCGTATATCCGCTCCATCACCATCATGTTCTGGCTACAGTAATCGGAGTACACCTCCGGGATATACAGCATGGGACTATTTTCAAAATTGCGGCGTAACTGAATCGCGTTGGCCGATTCCCGCAGCAGATTCAGCTCATCGATCAGCGTTTTCTCATACTCACGCACCACTTCCGTCGGGCGCAGACGACGCCCATCCGGCAACAGGCGTGGTACCCAGCGAGCAAGGCGATAAATCAGTTTCAGGTCTGCCTGAATTACCGGCAAAATATCCGGGCGAATGACCTTAATAACCACTTCTTTACCGTTTGATTTCAATCGCGCGGTATGTACCTGGGCGATTGACGCCGACGCTAAAGGCTGGATATCAAAGTCGTCAAACCAGGCTTCGACTGGTAGCCCCCCCATCGCCTCTTCAATCTGGGCTTTCGCCAGCCGACCATCGAATGGCGCGACTTTATCCTGGAGCAAAGCGAGCTGATCGGCGATTTGCGGCGGGAACAGGTCACGGCGCGTGGAGAGCATCTGACCAAATTTGATCCAGACCGGTCCCAGCTCTTGCAACGCCAGTCTTAATCGTTCACCCAGCAATTTATCTTTATGCCGGTTTGGCATCCAGAACAGCGAATAGCGCCATAATCGGAGTGGCAGTGTAAGACGCATTCGGGGGATGAGTTCATCAAGGCCGTAGCTTAGAAACGTGCGGATGATGAAATATAGGCGCCGTACTTCACCTGGCGTCATTTGGCCTCCAGTTTTTCCAGCCGTGTGGTCAGAGAATCTACGGCGCGCTCAACAGCCGCGGTTTCTTCGGCAAACCATGCGACTTCCAGCGGGCCAGGCGCCATACGCCACTCTTCAGTGATCGCTTCAGCGGCATAACGCTGCTGGCGTTGAAACGCGTGGCGCAGGAATTTAGCCCCGCCACGCACGACCTTACCGATACTTTCCGCCGCAATATCACCCGTGTATGGCGCCAACAGCTCCGCAGGATCGAATTCGGCGAGATCGGCGAGCGCCACAAAATTTTGCACGACCTGAATATCGCCCTGCACTTCCAGTTCGCCGCTGCGAATAAGCGTGGCCAACTGCTGACGATCGCGTAGTTTTGGCAAAACGCTAGCTTGAGTGATTACCGTACAGTCCGCTTCGCCTTCCCATGCCCCCAGCACATCAACCTGGCGTTCACTGAATACCAGGACTAATGGCGTCGAAAATCCCTTTAGTTTCACACACAGTACTTTTCCCTGTAAGCGCGTTCTGGCTGATTTCAGCGCTGGCGAACGATACAGAAACGTATTGAGGAGACCTTCAATTCCTGCGGTCACTAAGGGTTTAAAAGGCATTCCACCCTCCTAGAATTTATAACCACGGTGCAATGCCACAACGCCCGCCGTCAAATTATAATAATCCACGCTCTCAAACCCGGCGTCCTGCATCATGGCTTTTAAGGTATCCTGATCGGGATGCATACGGATGGATTCCGCGAGATACCGATAGCTATCCGCATCGTTCGCGACCATCGAGCCAATACGCGGTAAAATATGGAAAGAATAGGCGTCATACGCTTTACTCAGCGGCTCAATGATAGGCTTGGAAAATTCAAGCACCAGTAAACGTCCGCCGGGTTTCAACACACGGAACATTGACCGCAGCGCTTTTTCTTTTTCCGTTACATTGCGCAAACCAAACGAAATGGTAATGCAATCAAACGTATTATCAGGGAAAGGCAGAGCTTCGGCATTTGCCTGCACATACTCTACGTTGCCGATCACGCCGATATTGCGCAGCTTCTCACGCCCCATTTTGAGCATAGAATCATTAATATCCGCCAGGATAACTTTGCCAGTTTCCCCGACCATACGTGAAAATTTCGCGGTAAGATCGCCCGTACCGCCCGCTAAATCGAGAACGGTTTGTCCACGACGCACGCCACTGCAATCAATGGTGAAGCGCTTCCACAAACGATGAATGCCAAATGACATTAAATCATTCATCACATCGTACTTTGACGCCACAGAATGAAAAACGTGGGCCACCATGTCAGCTTTCTGCTCTTTAGCGACGGTCTGAAAGCCAAAGTGCGTCGTTTCTTGTGAATCTTCCACCATCTCAGTGCCTGCTTATCGATAAAAATGTTCAAGAAGTGTAACAGATTGGACCAATTTGCCCTACTCTGCGCCAGGACTAAACTACTCCGTATGGGTTAACTTAACTGCTGCTTCACCCGTTCATCATTGGGATAATGTTCATCCTGCCGCCCTTCAGGGATCGATCGTAAACGATATTCTTCATCTTGCGTAACGGCCTGTTCCGCTAAATCCGGATTAATCTCGCGTTTGATTTCCACGCCTAGCCCCCGGAAGGCCTCCGCCTGCGCCAAAACGTTGCCACGCCCCGACGCAAGTTTTTTCATCGCCTGGCGGTAGTTATCCTGCGCTTTATCCAGACTCTGACCGATCGCTGACATATCATCAACGAACAACCGCATTTTATCGTAGAGCTTACTGGCTCTGTCCGCGATGTGCTGCGCATTGCGGCTCTGGTGTTCATAGCGCCACAGGTTGGCAATTGTCCGTAACGCCACCAGCAGCGTCGTGGGGCTTACCAGCATAATGTTATTTTTCAGCGCCTCGGTTATCAGTTCGGGCTGTTTATCTAACGCCAGCAGGAAAGCGGGTTCTACGGGGATAAACATCAGAACATAGTCCAGCGAGCGGAGGCCGGGAAGCTGCTGGTAGTCTTTACGCCCCAGTAAGCGAATATGATTGCGCACCGAGGCGATGTGCTCTTGTAAAGCGGCCTCGCGCGTATAGTCATCTTCAGCGTTAAAGTAACGCTCGTAGGCGACCAACGTCATTTTAGCGTCGATGACCACATCTTTGCCCTGCGGCAAGCGGACGATGACATCCGGCTGCATCCGCGAGCGCGCATCGTTCTCAATACTAACCTGGGTTTCGTATTCGTAGCCTTCACGCAGTCCGGATGCCTCCAGCACCCGCGCCAGCACAACTTCGCCCCAGTTTCCTTGCGCCTTATTGTCCCCTTTCAGGGCGCGCGTCAGGTTGATCGCTTCCTGCGCCATTTGCGCGTTAAGCTGCTGCAAATTACGAATTTCGTGCGCCAGCGTATGCCGTTCCTGCGCTTCTTTGCCAAAACTCTCCTGAACCTGGCGGCGAAAACCGTCCAGTTGCTCACGCAGCGGCGTCAGCAGGCTATTCAGGCTTTGTCGGTTTTGTTCGTCTACGCGACGATTACTGTGTTCAAAGATACGGTTCGCCAGATTTTCAAACTGCTCGCTTAAACGCTGTTCGCTGTTGATCATCTGACGGATTTTGTCTTCCGCGTGTTGCTGAGTCGCTTCCAGACGGGTCGTGACTTCACGCAGATCGGCTTCCAGAGAGGTATTAATACTGTGCAGGCTACGCAGTTCGTTATTAAGTAACTCGCATTCACTGCGCCAGTGCGCTTCTTGCGCTAATTGCTGCCGGGCCGCGCTAAGTTCGATATCCAGCTCACGCCGTTCTTCGATAAGATCGGCGCGGATTTGATCGGCGTGCGCTTTCGTCGCCAGCCAGCCAATCACCGCCCCAGCCGCCAGCGCCACGACGGCGCTTATCATAAGAGTAATATCCACAACACCTCTCCTGGAACCACACTGTCCTGCACAAAATAGAATTGTGCTGTATAAACGTCCAGTTTAAAAGGGATTTCCTGCGAGGCGCCACGCAAAAAGAAAAGGCCGAACGCGTCGGCCTTTGCAAAAGAGAGGAGAATTACAGTAGACGACGGGCCGCTTCCACGACGATTTTCACCGCGTGGCTTTCAGTTTGTTTCATCGTTTCCGCATTCGGAATCTCTTGTTGGGTACGGTTGACGATAACGCCCGCCACCATACCTGCGCGTAACCCCTGGCTTGCGCACATGGTTAACAGCGTAGCGGATTCCATTTCGTAGTTCATTACGCCCATCACCTGCCACTCTTCCATAGAGCCTTTGAAGCGACGCACAACGCGGCCAGAATAGGTGTCGTAACGTTCCTGACCCGGATAGAAAGTGTCGGAAGAGGCGGTTACGCCAACGTGAGTCGTGGCGCCAATCGATTTCGCGGCTTCAACCAGCGCAGTGGTGCAGGCAAAGTCGGCAACCGCCGGGAATTCCATCGGCGCAAAATGCAGGCTCGCCCCATCCAGACGTACGGATGCGGTCGTTACCAGAACGTCACCGACGTTAATGTGCGGCTGAATAGCCCCCGTGGTGCCGATACGCAAGAAGGTACGAATACCCAGTTGCGCCAGTTCTTCCACGGCAATAGAGGTAGACGGGCCGCCGATACCGGTAGAGCAAACGATAACTGCTTTGCCATCCAGCTCAGCGCGCCAGGAGGTGAATTCGCGGTGAGATGCCAGCTTAACCGGCTTATCCATCAGCGCGGCGATCTTTTCCACACGCTCAGGATCGCCAGGGACGATGGCGAGCTGGGCCCCTTGTAAATCGTTTTTGGTGAGGCCGAGATGAAAAACATCAGACTTGGACATATAAAACTCCTCTGTGAATCGGGTTTGTCAGAAGAAGCAAAAAGACACTTTACCTAAGGCATAAAGATATTTTCGTGACAGCCATCACTATGGCGTAAAACAATTGCACTCGATTACCATTAAAAAGTGATGCGTATCACAATAAATAATCAATATCGCCAGGCATTGCACAAAAGATAGCCGCTTTAAGGCAATGTGGTTTGTTACACACTGTCTATAGTTAAGATTGCGCTATTTTTTAAGGGTACGGAGAATACCATGACAACGACACATCCATCCGGCTTTGCACCTGCAGCTTCCCCACTTGCCCCTACGATGATTCATACGCCTGATGGGGCCATTAGCGCGGGGATAACGTCGATCCCCTCTCAGGGCGACGATATGCCAGCCTATTACGCCAGACCAAAAGCGAGCGACGGCGCGCTGCCTGTGGTCATTGTGGTACAGGAAATTTTTGGCGTACATGAACACATTCGCGATATTTGCCGACGACTGGCGCTGGAAGGCTATCTCGCTATCGCGCCGGAACTCTATTTCCGCGAAGGCGACCCCAATGATTTCGCCGATATACCCACATTATTGAGCGGGCTGGTGGCTAAAGTACCCGATTCGCAAGTCCTTGCCGACCTGGATCACGTCGCCAGTTGGGCTTCGCGCAACGGCGGGGATGCGCATCGGCTGATGATCACCGGTTTTTGTTGGGGAGGCCGAATTACCTGGCTGTACGCCGCGCACAACCCACAGTTAAAAGCGGCGGTAGCGTGGTACGGCAAGCTGGTGGGCGACACGTCACTCAATTCGCCGAAGCATCCCGTTGATATCGCCACCGATCTTAACGCGCCGATACTGGGTTTATACGGCGGGCAGGATACCAGTATTCCACAGGAGAGCGTGGAAACCATGCGTCAGGCGCTACGCGCCGCTAATGCGAAGGCGGAAATCGTGGTCTATCCCGATGCAGGGCACGCGTTTAATGCCGATTATCGTCCGGGATACCACGAAGCCTCGGCGAAAGACGGCTGGCAAAGAATGCTGGAATGGTTCGCGCAGTACGGCGGGAAAAAAGGCTAACCACAGCGCATTACGATGTTTGTTGGGCCTACGAGACCGGAGTCGGTGTAGGCTCAACAAAGCGTCATCGCCACGTTAGCTATGCTTTACCACAGCATTTTTTATATTTTTTGCCGCTGCCGCAGGGACAGAGATGGTTACGACTGACGGCTCCTGTGTCTTTACGCGCGTCCTGCGCCAGCCAGCGCATGATCGATGCCATCGGATAGCCTTGCGCCAGCAGCTCCCGCCAGACATTCATATACGGCGTAACGTGCTGGAAAAAATGCTTATAGCCCGCACACAAGTAATTATGCGCAGGATGACCGGACGGCGAGACGGCAAAGCGATGCTTCGGACAGCCGCCATGACACGCAAAGCGGTAGTCACAGCGACGACAATCGGCGGTCAGGGTCTCCCGCTTGGCCTCACCAAAGGCAATAGCCCGCTCGCTATTATTTAAGGTTTTGATGCTGTGCTGGTGGATATTCCCCAGCAGATGCTCCGGGTAGACAAAGTGGTCGCAGTTGTAGAGATCGCCGTTCGACTCCAACGCGAAGGCATGTCCACAAGTCTCGGAATGTACACACAGTACCGGCTGCTGCGCCGTCCAGGCGGCTAACGCCACGTCAAACATCTGCACATAGACGCGGTCTACGTCGCGACGAACCCAGATATCAAAGATCTGGTTGAGAAATTCTCCATATTGCCACGACGGTACCGTCCATGGCGCCAGCGTCGCCGCGCTTTCGCCGGGCATCACCAGATTAAGTACCGATGAGTTATCGGTGCTCATTCGCTCCACCAGCGGGATAAACTGAATAAAACGCGATCCCGCCGCCAGAAGAAATTCGTAGACGTCTGCTGCATGACCGACGTTATGTTTTCCCACGACGGTTAAGGTATTAAAGTCGACATGGTGCGCTTTAAGCCGCGCCATTGCTGCGACGACCTGTTCATGAGTTCCTTTTCCAGCGCGATTAAGCCGATAGTGGTTGTGTAACGACGCCGGGCCGTCGATAGAGAGACCGATGAGAAAATGCTGTTCAGCGAAAAAGCGCGCCCACTCGTCATTCACCAGGATGCCGTTCGTCTGCAACGCATGAGTGATTTTTCGCCCATCGCCGTACTTTTCACATAATGCGACAACCCGGCGGAAAAACGGTAGCCCCATCATGGTCGGTTCGCCGCCCTGCCAGGCAAAGTCAATGCGGTCGCCACTCTGCGCGGCAATATGCTGGCGTATAAACTGTTCCAGCGTCTCGTCCGACATTCGCCAGTTTTTATTGCGTTCCGGGTACAGCGCCTCTTTTTCAAGATAGAAGCAATATGTGCAATCAATATTGCAGATCGCGCCGCCGGGTTTGGCCATTACGTGACAACCTGCTACCGCCATGTCAGACATCTCCGTTAAAAAATAAGGTTCACCAGCGCCATGAGACAATGCGACGTTTATCGTCGCCAGGGAACATAACAGAATGGAAAACCTCGTTTTGTGCTATGAGAGCGCTGGGCGATCATGACAGGACAAACGATCTGCGAGGCAATAAAAGCCGCCGCGCTGCTTCCGGGGACGCTATCCGCCTGGTTGTCATTCATACGGAGAACCTTTTTATTATCAAGATCGCCAAATAGCCAGATCCTGAAAAAGACAGCGCGGAAAATAAGAAAAAGGGAAATGAGAAGAAAGAGGCGCTGTTAATCAGGTCAGACACGGGCGCTACCCGTCAAAGGGTAGCGCCGCATTGCTGCCGGATAAACGCAGCGGTCAGGATGGGTTATTTCGCCTGACGCAGATTGTGCGCCGCTTTGACCATGTTCGCTAACGCCGCGCGGGTTTCCGGCCAACCGCGAGTTTTCAGACCGCAGTCCGGATTCACCCACAGGCGTTGTGCCGGAATACGCTGTGCCGCCTTCTTCAGCAGGGCTTCAATCCACTCGACGCTCGGCACGTTCGGCGAGTGAATATCGTACACGCCCGGCCCGATTTCGTTCGGGTAGTCGAACGCTTCGAACGACTCCAGCAACTCCATATCCGAGCGGGAGGTCTCAATGGTGATCACATCCGCGTCCAGCGCGGCGATCGAATCCATAATGTCGTTGAACTCGCAGTAACACATGTGGGTGTGGATCTGGGTTTCATCCTTCGCCACCGCCGCGTTGATGCGGAAGGCTTCCACACCCCATTCCAGATAGGTGTCCCAGTCGCTGCGACGCAGCGGTAGACCTTCGCGCAGCGCCGGTTCGTCGATCTGAATAATCCCAATCCCCGCCGCCTCCAGATCCGCGACTTCATCACGCAGCGCCAGCGCAATCTGTTTCGCAATCGTTTCGCGGGTCACGTCTTCGCGGGGGAATGACCAGCAAAGAATAGTCACCGGGCCGGTCAACATCCCTTTTACCGGCTTGTCGGTCAGCGACTGGGCATATTTCGCCCACTCCACGGTAATCGGTGCCGGACGGCTGATATCGCCAATCACTACCGGCGGTTTCACACAGCGGGAGCCATAGCTTTGCACCCAACCATTCTGGGTAAAGACGAAGCCGTCCAGATGCTCGCCGAAGTATTCCACCATGTCGTTTCGCTCGGCTTCGCCGTGTACCAGCACATCCAGCCCTAAACGCTCCTGCTCGATGATAGCCTGTTTGATATGTTCGGCGATGCCGGTGCGGTAGTTATTCGCGTCGAGGTTGCCCTTTTTGAAGTCCAGACGCAGGCCGCGAATTTCCGTGGTTTGCGGAAACGAACCGATAGTCGTCGTCGGCCAGGCGGGAAGTTTAAAGCGGGCGCGTTGCGCTTCAGCGCGCACCTCATACGGATTCTCACGCTGGCTGTCCTGCGCGGTGATCGCCGCCAGGCGTTTTTCTACCGCGGCATTATGTACGCGACGGGAGTGACGACGAGCCTGAATCGGTGCGCTCCATTCCTCAAGCGCCGCTGTTTCGCCGCTGTTCAGCGCATCGCGCAGCAACGCCAGTTCACCGCATTTTTGCAGCGCAAAGGCAAACCAGCTTTTAACTTCCGTATCCAGACGCGTTTCGACGCTGAGATCGATCGGGCTGTGCAGCAAAGAGCAGGAGGATGCTACCCACAGCGCGCGTTTGCCCACAAGGGCGTTAATCTGCGCGTATTTTTCGGTCAAATCGGCGCGCCAGACATTACGCCCGTTAATCAAGCCTGCGGAAAGCAACCAGTCGACCGGCAGACGTTGATGCAGTTCCGCTACATCATCTTTGCCATGAATGAGGTCAACATGTAGCCCCTGTACCGGTAGCGCGATAATAGTGTCCAGGTTTGGCGTCACGCCTTCAAAATAGGTCGTCAGCAACAGCTTCACCTGGCCGGCGAGCGCGTCGTAAGCCGGTTTGAAGGCATCCAGCCACGCCTGCGGCAGTTCCAGCACCAGTGCTGGCTCATCAATTTGGACCCACTCAATACCACGTTTTGCCAGTTCAGCCAGTACGTGCTGATACACCGGCAAAATGTCTTTCAGCAACGTCAGGCGGTCAAACGGCTCGCCTTTCACTTTACCCAGCCACAGATACGTGACAGGCCCCAGCAGTACGGGTTTGATCTTATGCCCCAGCGCCAGCGCTTCGTCCACTTCCTGCAGCAACTGTGTCCAGGTGAGTCTGAACTGCTGGCCTTTGCTGAACTCCGGTACTATGTAGTGATAGTTAGTATTAAACCATTTGGTCATTTCCGCTGCCGCCGCCGGTTCGCCGGTTGGCGCGCGACCGCGGCCAATGCGGAACAGAGTGTCGATGTCCACGGAACCGTCGTTGTTCTGATGACGAGCCGGCACATTGCCTAACAGCAGGCTGGTGGTCAGAACATGGTCGTACCAGGCAAAGTCGCCTACCGGTAACAGGTCAATACCCGCTTGTTTCTGCTGCTCCCAGTGACGCGCGCGCAGTTCGCGCCCCACCGCCAGTAACGCTTCACGCGTTGTGTTCCCCGCCCAGTAGCTCTCTTGCGCTTTTTTCAACTCGCGACGCAGGCCAACGCGAGGAAAACCGAGGGTATGAGTCAATATTGTCATTTTACTTCCTCTCTTATTTTATTGAATCTGAAAGTAAAACTCTAAATAGTTCGGCTTGCAGGAAGGCGGCGACACAGCGCATCCCCAGGAGCTTACTGAAGTAAGTGACTGGGGTAAGCAAGGAAGCCAACGCATCTGCAAGTCGAAATATGACGAGTTTTAGACGTCTGGATGTTTACACATCCATAATGTAAAGGTACTGTATATTCCTCAAGCGCAATTTGTTCATGGCGAAGTGAAGGACTTTCATGATCGAAATTAAACATCTGAAAACACTCCAGGCATTGCGGAATAGTGGATCGCTGGCTGCCGCGGCGGCGGTGCTGCACCAGACCCAATCCGCTCTGTCTCATCAGTTCAGCGATCTGGAACAACGCCTTGGCTTCCGCCTGTTCGTGCGTAAAAGCCAGCCGCTGCGCTTTACGCCGCAGGGGGAAGTTCTGCTGCAACTGGCAAACCAGGTGCTGCCGCAAATCAGCCGTGCGCTGCAGGCGTGCAACGAACCGCAGCAAACTCGTCTGCGCATCGCTATTGAATGTCATAGCTGTATTCAGTGGCTGACCCCGGCGCTGGAAAACTTCCGTGCAAGCTGGCCGCAGGTAGAAATGGATTTCACATCCGGCGTCACTTTTGATCCGCAACCGGCCTTGCAACAAGGCGAGCTGGATTTGGTGATGACGTCGGATATTTTGCCGCGCAGCGGGCTGCATTATTCGCCGATGTTTGATTTTGAAGTCCGACTGGTGCTGGCGCCCGACCATCCGCTGGCCAGCAAAACGCAGATTACGCCGGAAGATTTAGCCAGCGAAACGCTGTTGATTTACCCGGTGCAGCGCAGCCGACTGGATGTCTGGCGACATTTCCTGCAACCGGCGGGTATCAGTCCGCTGCTGAAAAGCGTGGATAATACGCTACTGCTGATTCAGATGGTGGCGGCCAGAATGGGTATTGCCGCCCTGCCGCACTGGGTGGTGGAAAGCGTTGAGCGCCAGGGTCTGGTGGTGACCAAAACCCTGGGCGATGGTCTGTGGAGCCGCCTGTATGCCGCCGTGCGCGACGGCGACCAGCGTCAGGCGGTGACCGAGGCGTTTATTCGCTCGACGCGGGATCACGCCTGCGATCATCTGCCGTTTGTGCGGAGCGCGGAGCGACCCATTTTCGATGCACCCACAGCGAAGCCAGGATCACAGCCGCGCCTGTAATAAAGCTTGGCCAGTGGGGCTGCTGATGCCAGATGGCAAGATTAACCAGCAGTCCTGCGGGAACATGCATATTATTCATGATGCCCAGCGTCCCGGCGTCTACCTGGGTAGCGCCATAGTTCCACATAAAGTAGCCAATGCCGGACGCCACCACGCCGAGAAACACCAGAATGCTCCATTGCAGCGTGGTTTCCGGCAGCTTTTGCGCGTTCCCCAACAGCGACCACGCCACCGCCGCCACCAAAAACGCCCCCAGATAGAACCACGCAAAGGCGTTGTGCTGCGGCATGGGACGGGTCTCCATCAGACGTTTATACCCCACCATTCCGATAGCGAAACTGATATTAGAAAGCTGCACCAGGAGCAAACCGACCCAAAAATGGTCGGTCACGCGATCGTAGCGAATAATCCCGGCGCCAATCACCGCCAGCAACGCGCTAAATGCATAGCCCCAGCGCAAACGACGCTGACTCATCACATCGTAAATCAGCGTGATATAGAGCGGCGTCAGAACGGTAAACAACAGCAGTTCGGATACGGTCAGGTAGAGGTAAGCATGGAAGCTCAACATATACATGATGCCAAGCTGCATCGCCCCCACCAGCATATACAGGCTGATGGTTTTTAGGTTGTGCCCGCGAGTACGCAAAAACGGCAGAAAAACGAGCGCCGCCAGCCCAACGCGTATCAGCACCGCGAAATAGCTATCGACATGCCCGGCAAGATACTCGCCAAATAGACTAAAGGAGAAAGCCCACAGGATAGTGGTAATGATGAGTAGCGCCACAATGGATGTCTCTTAAAACAGGGAACACCCATTGTAGCGGAGAGTGAAGTTGACAACTGGTCAACTAACAAACAATCACATCAGCGTAAGAAAAGATCGCGCAGGTAATGCGGCACGGCGTTATCCGCGTTGATGCCGATCACCTCAAGTTCGGGATACAGGTCTTTCAGACGCTGGTGCGCGTTGCCCATGATGCAGCCTTTGCCCGCCATCGTGAGCATTTCAGCGTCGTTCATTCCGTCGCCAAAGGCGATACACTCTTTCAGACTGTACCCCATCGCCTGAGCGACCGCTTCCAGCGCATGACCTTTCGACACTCCGCCCGCCATCACTTCCAGACAGGTTAGCGTAGAGAAGCTCACGTTTACCCGATCGCCCCAGCGCGCGTTAATCGCCTGCTCCAGCGGCAACAACTTTTCATGAGTGTCGCTGGTGAAAAACACTTTGCTGACGCCCTCCGGCTCCAACAGCGCAGGCTCAAACAACGAGTAGTTAAATACCGCCTCTTTGAAAAAACGCATTTCATCGGGGCGATGACGATTCATAAACCATTCGTCGTCGCGATAAACGTTAGTCACGATGTCCGGGTTCGCATTCACCACCCCGAACAGGTCGCTGGCAATGTCGCTATCCAGATTATGCGTAAAAACCAAATTCCCGTCGGTATCGTGCACTCGCGCGCCGTTGGAGGTGATCATGTAAGACTTGATTTCAAGATTATCGCGGATTTGCCCTACATCGACATGATGACGACCAGTGGCAAAGACAAAATGGATGCCGCGTGCGGTCAACAGCTTCAGAGTCTCTTTGGCATAAGGGGACAACGTATGGTCGGGGGAGAGCAGCGTGCCATCTAAATCAGACGCAACAACCTGATACATAATAAAATTTAACCTCTAAGCAAAGCGATTTCCGCTGGATAAATTAGGCTTGTTGAAAAATTCAACAATGGCGTTAAGCGCGACTGAGCGCATGGCGTCCTTTTCAAAAAGGATCTCATGGTACGCGCCTTTGATAACCAGCGGTTTTCCCCCTTCACAAGGGTATCCCGCCGCGGCGCGAATTTCACAAAAACGATCGTGGGTGCGGTTATCCACTACCCGCTCTTCTTCCGCCTGAATCAGTAGCGTAGGCGTCGTGTCATCGCTCGCCCCAGCCAGAACCTGCTCACCCGCCAGAATGCCTTCGCGTACCCAATGCCAGGTGGGGCCGCCAACGCGCAGCTGCGGCTCGTCGGCATAAAATCGTAAGTTGCGCTGATAACGCTGGCGGCTGTGGGTCAGCGCATTCATCCCAAACGGCAACGCCCGCCACTGACCGGTACCAATAGCGTAATCTTCACGGATACGCTGGTGCCCCTCGGCCCAGTCGAGAATATGGCGCACCATAAAGGAAGGCAAGCGTATCACAATACCAAACATCGGCGCGGTGAGCGCAATAGCATCGCACCGCACACGATGGCGTTGCAGGAACAGGGTGGCTATCGCGCCCCCCATTGAGTGCGCCAGGATATAACGCTTACGCCACGGCCCCGGCTCAATTTCCTGCTGCCAGAACGCCGCTAAGTCCTCAACATAATCGTTAAAATGATCAACGTGGCCCCGATGCGGGTCCGATAACATCCGCCCGGAGCGCCCTTGACCACGGTGGTCGATGATGAAGATATCAAAACCGAGATGAAAAAGGTCATACGCCAGTTCAGCGTATTTTACATAACTCTCAATGCGGCCAGGACAAATGACGATCGTCCGATCGTTGGAATCATTTCGAAAACGGACAAAGCGCACCGGAATGTTACCCACGCCGATAAACTCCGCCTCTTCCCGCTGACGCCAGAAATCGGTCAGCGGCCCCATAGCAAAAGCGGCAAACGCATTTTCTCTTGTTTCCCAGTCATTTTGCTGCTGAAACATCGGGTTTTCGGCCTCGTTTACCAGGTAAAATCGTTTTTTGCGTCGTGCCTGACACAACACAGCGGCAGTAGCGTATTGTGGCACAAAAACAGACAACCAGGGAGTTTCGCATGACCTTTGAATGGTGGTTCGCCTATCTACTGACCTCAACTCTGCTGAGTCTTTCTCCGGGTTCAGGCGCCATCAATACCATGACGACGTCTATCAACCATGGATATCGTGGCGCAGCGGCTTCTATCGCCGGACTCCAGACCGGACTGGGGATACATATCGTACTGGTGGGCGTCGGACTGGGTACGCTCTTTTCGCGCTCGCTCCTCGCTTTTGAAATTCTGAAATGGGCTGGCGCGGCTTATCTTATCTGGCTGGGTATCCAGCAATGGCGCGCCGCAGGCGCTATCGATCTGCATACTCTCGCCCAGACGCAATCGCGGGGTCGACTGTTCAAACGGGCGATATTTGTCAATCTAACCAATCCCAAAAGTATTGTCTTTCTTGCCGCCCTGTTTCCGCAATTCATCATGCCGCAGCAACCGCAACTGGCGCAGTACCTCATTCTCGGCGTCACTACGATTGTGGTGGATATGATTGTGATGACCGGTTACGCCACGCTGGCGCAGCGCATTGCCGCCTGGATTAAAGGACCAAAGCAGATGAAGGCGCTGAATAAAGCGTTTGGTTCGTTGTTTATGCTGGTAGGCGCGCTCCTGGCGTCGGCAAGACACGCGTGATAGTCGTGCCGGATGATGTTTATCCGGCCCGGAGGTAAATTAGCGCGAAATAATCAGGTGAATACCAAAGCCCGCAAACAGAGCGCCGGCAAAACCATCAATCCATTTCGCCAGACGCTGATAGCCGCGGCGCATTTTCGGCAGCGCGAATAGGCTGGCGACTACGGTAAACCAGGCCAGCGTTTCCAGGGTAATTAACGCGAAAATACCCCAGCGCGCCGCAGCGCCGACGTTATCGCCGACAAACAGTGAAAAAACGGAACCAAAATAGATAATCGCTTTCGGATTCGACAGATTGGTCAGCAGCCCTTTGAGAAAACTGCGCCCGCTCTGCGCCAGTTCAATGTGCGGAGAAGACGCCGCCGCATCCTGTTTTTTCAGCGCGCCGCGCAGCATCTGATAGCCCATCCAGCACAGGTACAGGCCGCCGCCTACCATAATGATCGTATGCAGCCAGGCCATTTTTTCGATGATGAGATGCAGGCCAAGCAGCGCCACGCCCGCCCATACCATCACGCCGCAGGTAATGCCCAGTACGCCCATCATCGCTTCTTTACGCGAACGGCTGACAGCAGTTTGAGACACGAAGAAAAAGTCGGGGCCGGGGCTCATTAGCGCAACGATGTGCACCATTGCCACGGTGAAAAATAGCATCAACATAAAAATGGCTCGCGGGGAAATAGTTCAGTGAGTCACCATCCTGGCACTTTTTTGCCGGGCTGACTACTCTTCGTCATCACCATCGACATGCGCGCGGATGAGCGCCATGAATTCTTTCCCGAAGCGCTCCAGTTTGCGCATCCCAACCCCGTTAACGCTTAACATCTCGCTGGCGGAAACCGGCATCTGTTCCGCCATTTCTATCAGCGTGGCGTCGTTAAAGACCACATACGGCGGGATATTCTCTTCATCAGCGATAGCTTTACGCAGCTTGCGCAACTTAGCGAACAATTTGCGATCGTAATTACCGCCGAACGATTTCTGCATCACGCGGGGTTTGAGGGCGACGATGCGCGGCACTGCAAGCTTTAGCGGAACGTCTCCACGGAGTACCGGACGCGCGGCATCCGTCAGCTGTAATGCGGAGTGCTGCGCAATATTTTGCATTACCAGCCCCAGATGAATGAGCTGGCGAATCACGCTCACCCAGTGCTCATGGCTCTTTTCGCGTCCCATGCCATAAACCTTGAGTTTGTCATGACCGAAATCGCGGATGCGTTGGTTATTCGCGCCGCGGATCACCTCGACAACGTAGCCCATGCCAAAACGCTGGTTAACCCGGCCAATGGTAGAAAGCGCAATCTGGGCATCGTTTAAGCCATCATATTGTTTGGGCGGATCGAGACAGATATCGCAGTTGCCGCACGGTTCTTGTCGGCCTTCGCCAAAGTAATTAAGCAACACCAGGCGACGGCAGGTTTGCGCTTCGGCAAAAGCGCCCATCGCATTCAGTTTATGCCGTTCAATATCCTGAAGCTGTCCGGCTGGTTTCTCTTCCAGACAACGACGTAGCCAGGCCATGTCAGCCGGATCGTAAAATAGCATGGCTTCCGCAGGCAGTCCGTCGCGCCCGGCGCGGCCCGTTTCCTGATAGTAGGATTCAATATTGCGCGGGATATCGAAATGCACGACGAAACGTACGTTAGGTTTGTTTATGCCCATTCCAAAAGCGACGGTCGCCACCACGATTTGCAGATCGTCGCGCTGAAATTTTTCCTGCACATCGGCGCGAATAGCGTTTTCCAGCCCCGCATGATAGGCCGCCGCGCTAATGCCGCGACTTTGCAAGCGCGCAGCGGTATCTTCCACTTTCGCCCGACTGTTGCAGTAGATAATACCCGATTTGCCGCGTTGCTCCTGAACATAGCGCATTAGCTGGTCGAGCGGCTTAAACTTCTCCATCAGCATGTAGCGGATATTCGGTCGGTCAAAGCTACTGATCTGGATTAACGGATCGTTAAGCCCAAGCAGACGAATAATATCCTGGCGCGTGGTGTCGTCGGCGGTGGCGGTCAATGCCATAAACGGCAAAGCGGGAAAACGCTGGCGAAGCTGACCGAGAGCCGCATATTCCGGACGGAAATCATGTCCCCATTGCGAGATACAGTGCGCTTCATCCACCGCCAGCAATACCGGATTCCAGTGCGCCAGATGATCAAGAAAGTTGTCCAGCATCAGGCGTTCCGGCGCAATATACAGCAGACGAATCTGTCCGGTACGGCACCCCGCCATCACCTCAAGCTGCTGCTCGCGGCTTTGAGTGGAGTTCAGACAGGCCGCCGCCACCCCGTTCGCCAGTAGCTGATCGACCTGGTCTTTCATCAACGAGATCAGGGGCGAAACGACGACGGTCAATCCGTCCAGCAACAACGCGGGGATTTGATAGCACAGAGATTTGCCGCCGCCGGTGGGCATGACGACCAGACAGTCGCGACCGGAGAGCGCAGTATCAATAATCGCTTCCTGACCCGGGCGAAACTGTTGGTAGCCAAAGGTTTCCTGCAAAACCTGTTTGGCCCCTGATTCCAGATTCAACACTTCCGCCTGCGCCACATTAACCCCGTTCACCATAAATCAAAACAGGCGCTATTTTCAGCGCCTGCGAGAGAAACTGCAATGTTTAAAACACAATCCAATCAGAAGATATCGTTAAGCATCACGCCGACGCCGACACGTGTCTGATTAAAATTATAGTCGATCAGCGATTCGCCATAGCCGCTATACACCTGGGTATAAAGCCGGACATGTTTAGTGACCGGATAGCTTAATCCAACTTCCGCGCCGCCGTAGCCTGTATTCCAGTTGTACTGGCCTTTGGCGCTTAATACCGCCTCGCCCAGGTGATAACCGATTTTAAGCTGGTAATAACCCATATATTTGGTGATGTCCGGATTATCGTCGGTACTGCCAATCACGTACCACGGTTTGACCTCTACCAGCCAGTTACCGTTTTCGGCCATCAGACGGGTATACAGACGGTTCCAGCTACGCGAGGTGGGGTCTGAACGTCCGTTAGAGTCATGGTTGTAGCCCATCTCTACGTCGCGCAGTGTCCAGCCGGCAAAGCGATAATCGGTAGCAAAACCAAGAAAAAGCTGCGGTTCGTAGTTGGTTTCGCGAAACGGCGAAGACTCTTTACTGTTGGAAAGCTGCCACCAGGATTTCTGCGTATAGGAAGCGCCCAGTACCGAGTTCGGCCCCAGTATTCCGCGCCACAGCGGAAACGCCAGGCTCAACTGAAATTTCACTTCATCTTTACGTGCGTTTTCAGACCAGTTGTAGGTACTTATGGCCTCTTTGTTCAGATCGCTGGTGTTCGTGTAGATCAAGTAGTTCGTGTCATAAGGGTAAAGCGTAAAAGGGTTATCATGCTCCTGTAGCATGTTAGCGATGATACTTCCCCGTACTGCAGGCGCATCATGAACCTCTTTTATCGTAGCTTCTTGTGCATATGCCGCTAATGGCAGTAGCGTGGCTGGCAACAACCCTCTCAAAATCGCCCGCATTCTTGACGTTCTCCTGACGAAGTATTTTCAGCTTGAATCATTCTCTGCCAACCATTTTTACATATTTACACACATAGCCGTTAGTTATCCCTTCTTAAAGTAGAAAACAACAATTAAGAAGCATAATATCAACATTTCATTAACCGATGGAGTGTCAGGAATCTATGTCCGCTGTACTTACCGCTGAACAAGCTCTGAAATTAGTGGGTGAAATGTTTGTCTACCACATGCCGTTTAATCGGGCGTTAGGGCTGGAGCTGGAACGCTATGAAAAAGCGTTCGCCCAACTGGCCTTCAACAACCAGCCGATGATGGTCGGCAACTGGGCGCAAAGCATTTTACACGGCGGCGTGATCGCCTCTGCGCTGGATGTCGCCGCCGGACTGGTATGCGTCGGCAGCACGCTAACTCGCCACGAAACCATCAGCGAAGATGAACTACGCCAGCGCCTGTCGCGGATGGGAACGATTGACCTGCGCGTCGATTACCTGCGTCCGGGCAGAGGCAACCGCTTTACGGCCACCAGTAGCCTGCTGCGCGCAGGGAATAAAGTGGCCGTCGCCCGCGTGGAATTACACAATGAAGATCAGCTGTACATCGCCAGCGCCACCGCTACTTATATGGTGGGATAAAAGCAGGTAAACTGTTGTTACACTTCAGATACGAGTTTTCCGGATGGACGCAAAACAAACACGGCAGGGCGTATTACTCGCTCTTGCCGCCTATTTTATTTGGGGGATCGCCCCCGCGTATTTCAAGCTGATCTATTACGTTCCCGCAGATGAGATCCTGACGCACCGCGTGATTTGGTCATTTTTCTTTATGGTGGCGCTGCTTAGCGTCAGCCGGCAGTGGCGACAGGTTAAGCGCTTACTGAAAACGCCAAAGAAGATTTTCCTGCTGGCCCTGTCCGCCGTACTGGTCGGCGGTAACTGGCTATTGTTCATTTGGGCGGTAAATAATCACCATATGCTGGAGGCCAGCCTGGGTTATTTCATTAATCCGCTGGTTAACATCTTGCTGGGGATGATTTTTCTTGGCGAACGCTTCCGTCGAATGCAGTGGCTGGCGGTGATTCTGGCGGTGTGCGGCGTGCTGGTGCAACTCTGGACCTTTGGTTCACTGCCGATTATCGCGCTGGGGCTGGCGTTTAGTTTTGCGTTTTACGGCCTGGTGCGTAAGAAGATCGCCGTTGAAGCGCAGACGGGTATGCTGGTCGAAACGCTATGGCTGTTGCCGGTCGCGGCGATTTATCTGTTTGGCATCGCCGATAGCCCTACCAGCCATATGGGGCAAAACGCACTATCGTTGAACTTGCTGTTAATGGCGGCGGGTGTGGTCACTACGATTCCGCTGCTGTGCTTCACTGGAGCGGCTACGCGTCTGCGTCTTTCTACACTGGGCTTTTTCCAGTATATCGGCCCAACGCTGATGTTTTTACTGGCGGTGACGTTTTATGGCGAAGTGCCGGGCGCGGATAAGATGGTGACATTTGCGTTTATCTGGGTCGCGCTGGCGATTTTCGTGATGGATGCGATTTATACGCAACGTAAAAAATAACGCGACTATTATTCTAAATATAATCTGAAAAAATATGCCTCCCCTTGTAAGGGGGGTAGCATATTGTCATGCTAACGACGTAACCCAACATATGGATGTGAAATTAATGTTAAGTGTTTTTATTCCTTCATCTGAGAGATGTGTTTCCAGATGTCGTTATTTATTATCATTCGCGCTAATAAATATAATATTTTCCATTTTGGTTGGGGTTTTATTACATTTAAGCTTTGTGATACTGGCAATTTTATTCACAATTTTACTACATTATCTCGTCATTAATTTAAACTGTCAGCGATTCAGAGACAGTGGCTTTGAATATATAAAATTCTATGTATGGGGTACGCTTGTAATCTATATTGCCTCCTTCGTGATAATGGTTGCTGAAGATTTCGCTTGCGATGGCTTTGGTATGCCTCTTTTTCTAATCTGGTATTTTGCAACCTTTTCTCTGCTACTTCTGGCCCCCCCGGATTCGAATTCACTCAACAAGTAATTTAATGGAGTTTACATGGACAAGGATTATATTAATGATGGTTCGCTATCTGAAAAATGGAAATACCGTTTTTCATTTTACGATCAACATGGTTTCCCTGGATTTTGGAAAGTAAGCCCAGAATATAAACAGGCATTTAAAGCATTAAAGCCCCGACAACGGTTGACTATTCAAATAAACTTTATTGCCTTTTTCTTCTCATGGATTTATTTGTTTGTACTGGGTCTGTGGAAAAAAGCAATTATAGTTATTTTATTAGGGATCGTTGCAATATTTATTGGAGCATTAATCGGCGTTAACATACTTGGACTTGTTGTCGCAGCTTATGTCGGCGTCAATACAAATAAGTGGTTCTATGAAAAAGAGGTTAAAGGTATCAATACCTGGAGCCTGTAACTTTTCAGGGTGGTTCAGCCGCAGCTGAATCACCCTGGCCTTAATGCTTTACAACCAGTTCTTGCGCTTAAAGTACAGATACGGCGCAAGCCCCGCCAGAATCATAAAGATAATCGCGCCTGGATAACCAAAGCTCCACTTCAGTTCCGGCATAAACTCGAAGTTCATCCCATAGCTGGAAGCGACCAGCGTCGGCGGCAGGAACACCACGGAAACCACCGAGAAGATTTTGATAATGCGGTTCTGCTCGATGTTGATAAAACCCATCGCCGCCTGCATCAGGAAGTTCACCTTCTGGAACAGCGATTCATTGTGCGGCAGCAGAGATTCGATATCGCGCAAGATCTCACGCGCCTGCTCCAGCTGTCCGCCCGGTAAGCGCGCCTTGCGCACCAGGAAGTTCAGCGCGCGTTGGGTATCCATCAGACACAGGCGTACCTTCCAGCCGATATCTTCCAGTTCCGCCAGCGTGGAGAGCGCTTCGTCGTATTCATCGCCCTGATGCCCTTCCATAATGACGCGGCTCAGTTTTTCCAGATCGCTGTAAATGTTTTCGATCTCATCCGCTAGCTGTTCAATTTTGGTTTCGAACAGATCGAGCAGTAATTCATAAGCATTACCGTCGACCATCGCCTGGCTGCGGGCGCGCATACGATACAAACGGAAGGCGGGCAGTTCACGTTCACGCAGCGTAAACAGACGGCCATCGCGAATAGTGAATGCCACCGTAGAGTTACCGGCATGATCTTCCGCATCTTCGAAGAAGAAGAAGGAGTGGATATGCAGTCCGTCTTCGTCTTCAAAGAAGCGCGCGGATGCTTCGATATCTTCCAGTTCAGGACGCGTCGCCAGACTCTGGCCCAGCTCAGATTGTACGCGCAATCGCTCGTCGTCGTCCGGTTCGACCAAATCGACCCATACGGCATCAATCAGGCTTTGTGACTCCTCGACTTCCAGCCGGGTCAGTCGGTTTTTTTCCAGTTGAAATGCGCTCAGCATGACCGGGACTCCCAATGCGTAAAAATATCGGACAGTTCAGATGGGCACACAGAAACAAATTGGGTTTCAGACCATTAAACAGCCTGACTCAACGCGACGGGAAAAAATGAAAGGTCGCTGACAACCGCTAAGGCTATCAGCAAAAAGGGATAGCCTTAGGAGTTGATCCTGGATGACAGGATAATGAGCCAGTATCTACTGGGTGTGTCCAAGGCGAATGTCCTCTTAGCGTAATCGTGGGCGCATGTTACGCCAGCAAAAATTTGCCGTCAACACGCAACGAAACGCGAAAAAGCAATAATTTCCCCTTATGCAGAAAGGTTAGCAGAGTGAGAGTATTTATCTATGATTTCAGAATATTAACATCAATATATCGCCGGATGGCGGCTTCGCCTTATCCGGCCTACAAATCAAAATGTTAGCCAGCGCGTAGGCCGGATAAGAGGTGCCACCCGGCACTATGAGAGCCGGTCAAACCGTTTCCAGCTTCGCATACGCGGCAACCAGCCATTTGATCCCTTGCCCCTGAAAAGCCACCTGCAACCGGCTATGCTCGCCGCTGCCCTCCAGGTTGACAATAGTTCCCTCGCCGAACTTCGCATGGCGCACGCGTTGGCCGAGTTTGTAGCCTGTGTCGTTTTCCGCCAGCGGCGTTCCCATTCGTTGATGGCTCACCGGACGACTGACGGTGGCGCGCAGACGGACCTCTTCCACGCACTCCTCCGGCAGTTCGCCGATAAAACGCGACGGGCGATGATAAACCTCTTTACCGTACAGACGACGCGTTTCGGCATAGGTTAGTGTCAGTTTCTGCATGGCACGGGTAACGCCGACGTAGGCCAGACGACGCTCCTCTTCCAAACGCCCGCCCTCATCCAGCGACATCTGGCTGGGGAACATGCCCTCTTCCATGCCGACAATAAACACCTGCGGAAACTCCAGGCCTTTGGCCGAGTGCAGCGTCATCAGCTGTACCGCATCCTGCCAGGTATCCGCCTGCCCCTCGCCCGCTTCCAGCGCCGCGTGAGAGAGGAAGGCCTGCAACGGCATCAAATCTTCATCTTCGTCGTTGTAGCTGAACTGCCGCGTCGCCGTCACCAGTTCCTCTAAGTTTTCGATGCGCGTCTGGCCTTTCTCGCCTTTTTCTTGCTCATACATGGTGCGCAGGCCGGAATCTTTGATCACCCGGTCAGTCTGCACATGCAGCGGCATGTCGGCGGTTTCCTGCGCCAGAGCGTCAATCAGTTCCATAAAGCGTTGTAGCGCGCTGGCCGCACGCCCGGCCAGGGCTTTTTCCTGTAACAATTCACGGCACGCCTGCCACAATGTTAGCTGGCGATCGCGCGAGGTCTGGCGCACCACGTCCAGCGTGCGGTCGCCGATACCGCGCGTTGGGGTATTCACCACGCGTTCAAAGGCGGCATCATCGTTGCGATTGGCAATCAAACGCAGATAAGAGAGCGCATCTTTGATCTCCTGGCGTTCGAAGAAGCGCATACCGCCGTAAATGCGGTACGGCATACTGGCCTGTAATAACGCTTCTTCCAGCACGCGCGACTGGGCGTTGCTGCGATAAAGGATGGCGCATTGCGCAAGCGCGCCGCCGTTGTCCTGCCAGGTTTTGATACGGTTAACCACAAAGCGCGCTTCATCCAGTTCGTTGAAAGCGCAGTACAGCGATATCGGTTCGCCATCAACGCCGTCAGTCCACAGCTTTTTACCCAAACGCCCATTGTTATTCTCAATCAGAGCGTTCGCCGCGCTAAGGATGTTGCTGGTCGAGCGGTAATTCTGCTCCAGACGAATGGTCTGCGCGCCGGGGAAATCATTGAGGAAGCGCTGGATGTTCTCTACCTGGGCCCCGCGCCAGCCGTAAATCGACTGGTCATCGTCGCCGACAATCATCACTTTACCGGTATCGCCCGCCAGCAGACGAACCCAGGCGTACTGAATGTTGTTGGTATCCTGGAATTCGTCCACCAGGATGTTAGTAAACCGCTCGCGATAGTGTTGCAGGATGTGCGGCTTGTTCAGCCATAGTTCATGAGCGCGCAGCAGTAGCTCGGCAAAATCCACCAGACCAGCGCGATCGCACGCTTCCTGATAGGCCTGATACACCTTCTGCCAGGTCTGCTCCACCGGGTTGCCATAGCTTTGGATATGGTGCGGGCGTAGCCCTTCGTCTTTCTGACTATTGATGTACCACATCGCCTGACGCGGCGGCCACTGCTTCTCATCAAGATTCATCGCCTTAATCAGGCGTTTAAGCAAACGCATCTGATCTTCGCTGTCGAGAATCTGGAAATCCTGCGGCAAATTAGCGTCCATATGATGCGCGCGCAGCAGGCGGTGCGCCAGACCGTGGAACGTCCCTACCCACATTCCGCCCTGGCTGGTCCCCATCAACTGGCCAATACGATGGCGCATTTCCGCCGCCGCTTTGTTGGTAAAGGTCACCGCCATGATGGAGTATGGCGAGTTGTTTTCTACGCTCAGTAACCAGGCGATACGGTGCACCAGCACGCGGGTTTTCCCGCTTCCCGCGCCCGCCAACACCAGCATGTTGCTACGTGGCGCGGCCACCGCTTCGCGCTGTTTATCATTAAGGCTGTCGAGCAGGTAAGAAACGTCCATTGGCACCGCCGCGTAAAAACATGAAAACTAAAAACGCCCGGTGGCGCTTCGCTTACCGGGGCTACTTATCGTAGGGCGGATAAGCATAGCGCCATCCGCCAGAATAACTGGGAATTTATACAGAACTACTGGTGATTATATCAGCGAGGTGAGAGATGCCAACCGCGAAATTTCGATATGCGGCAGTAAACGGCTGTCCTGCGTCCGCATCAGGTTGGCATTTTCCGGCTTGATCCAGCAGGCCTGCATCCCACAGCGAATAGCGCCAGCCACATCGGTAGTCAGATCGTCGCCGACATGCAGGATCTCGCCGATCGGCACATGCAGTTTTTCCGCCGCCAGGAAATACATGTCGCTAAACGGCTTGGAACGTCCATCCGGGCCTGCGCGCAGTACAAACTTAAAGTAATCGCCGAGGCCAAACAGTTCCGGCTGGGCGTTGCCGTTAGTGATCGCCACCAGCGGCCATTTTTTCGCAAGCTGCTGTAACGTCTCATGGGTAGCCTGCGGAACCTCAATCTGGCTGCGCCATTTGGCAAAATGCATCATCGCCGCATTCGCGCCGGCAATGGCCTCCTGCGCCGATAATCCCGCATCCCGCATGGCCTGCTCTATCGCACGATGGCGCCAGCGGGTAACGTCATGATAGATTTCCGGCTCCGCTTCACGCACCGCCTGCCGTATCCGCTGTAAATCGACGTTTTGAAACGAACGTAGCGACGGGTGATAATTTTGCATAAAAGCGAGCGCTTCCTGCTCAGTACGCAAAATCACCGGACGGTTATCATAAAGGGTATCATCCAGGTCAAAGGTGAGCGCGGCAATACGCCCCAAAGGCCGGTAAAAACGCATTATTTCCCCCGTTTAGCGCGCGGATGCGCCGCGTCGTACACTGAAGCAAGGTGTTGAAAATCAAGATGAGTATAAATTTGGGTGGTGGAAAGGTTGGCATGACCCAGCAGCTCTTGCACGCCGCGCAGATCGCCGCTCGATTCCAGCATATGGGTCGCGAACGAATGGCGCAGCTTATGTGGATGCACGTGGCTGTTTAGCCCCTGCTTTATGCCCCATTCGGCGAACCGTTTTTGGACATTGCGCGCGGAGATACGCTTGCCGAGCTTCGACAGGAATAACGCCTCTTCATCGCTGGCGAACAGGCCGCGCAGATCCAACCAGTGCTCAATCCACGTCACCGCGTTACGGCCAATCGGCAGGCGTCGCTCTTTGCTGCCTTTACCCATTACCCACACTTCTCCGGTATCGAGATCGAGGTGCTTTATATCCAGGCCAACCAGTTCGGATAAACGCAGTCCCGCGCCGTACATGACCTCCAGCATCGCCCGATCACGTACGGCGAGCGGATCGTTAAGATCGATGTCCAGCAGGCGGTTAACGTCGTCGACATCAATATTTTTCGGCAGATGACGCGGCGCTTTCGGTGCGGAGACGCCCTTCGCCGGGTTAGCTTTCAATTCGCCCTGACTGACTAACCAGTCAAAAAAGCTTCGCAATGCCGAGAGACGTAGCGCCAGACTGGCAGGGCCAAGCCCTTTGCGCCGACTGCGCACCGCAAAACTGCGCACAATCGCAGCGTCACATTGTTGCCAGCTTTTCAGCCCGGTTTCTCCGGCTAAAGCGATAATGGCATCAAGCTGACGCTGGTAGTTCAGCAGGGTAATGGGGCTAAGCTGGCGCTCCACGCCTAAATAGCGCAGGAAACGCGAGACATCCTGAGAAAGCGCGACATCCGTCATACGCGTTTAATCCAGCGTTCCAGCAGTTCCGGCAGCATCAGCGCGATCTCCTGTAAAAGCTGCGTCCCCTGCCCCGGCTGATAGTGGTGCGGGTCACGGCTGCTGAAGAGAATCACCCCGAGGTCGCCATCGCTGCCCATCATCGACATGGCTACCGACCCTACAGCCTTCGCCTCCGGCAAGACCACCAGCAGTTCCGGGCCGTTTAGCGGGCCAAGATAATGCTGCGACTGTCCCAGTCGTTGAATACGCAGCGGCTCGAAGGCCTGACGGTTTAAAGCCAGATGCGTATAGCGCGATGGCGCGCCAAGACGCCACCGATCCGGGAACAAACGCAGCGTCGCGCCGGCAAGCCCCAAATCGCGCGCCCAGCGGTGAAACCGCATCAGCATCTCATCCAGACTATCCGCGGCGACCAGACGGCTTTGCAGATGCAGCAAGCGATAAAACAGGCTTTCATTGGCATGAGCCTGTTCCATCAGCAGCGTCATATTTTCTTCAAGCACATTGATGTGATTACGCGCGCGGGCCATATGCCACTCAACGAGCGAAACCGTTCCCCGCACGGGATGTGGAACACGCATCGCTTCCACGGCATGGGCGTTACGGATAAAAAACTCAGGGTGGTGGCGCAGGTAATCGACGACCGCTCGATCGTCCAGTTCCGTGAGCGTTTCCTGTAGTTCTTCCTCTGGTTGCTTCATAAATGGATAAATCCGTCGTAGATATGTGCCGCCGGACCAGTCATGTATAACGGATGACCCGGACCTTTCCAGGCGATATCCAGCCGACCGCCCGGTAATTCCACGCGTACTTCTTCAGCCAGCAGCCCCTGCTGAATCCCCACGGCAACGGCAGCGCACGCGCCGCTGCCGCACGCGCGGGTCTCCCCTGCGCCGCGTTCATAGACTCGTAGCCGGATATGCTCACGTCTTACAACCTGCATAAAACCAATGTTGGCGCGTTCCGGAAAACGCTCATGGCTTTCCAGAACCGGCCCCAGTGTTTCAACGGCCGCCGTGTCGACGTTATCAACCTGAATGACACAGTGCGGATTGCCCATTGAAACCACGCCGCACAGTATGGTCTGTTCCGCCGCTCGCATAATATACGTCTTTTCCGCTTTGTTGGCGCGAAAAGGCACCTGCGCGGGTTCAAAGTTTGGTTCCCCCATATTCACCCGCACCAGTTCATCTTCCGTGACGCTCAGTACCATCCGGCCATTCGCGGTACTGACCCGAATGTCGCGTTTATTGGTTAGCCCTTTCAGGCGAACAAATCGCGCGAAACAGCGCGCGCCATTGCCGCACTGCGAGACTTCACTGCCGTCGGCGTTGAAGATGCGGTAATGAAAGTCCAACTCAGGATCATAGGGCGGCTCAACCACCAGCAGCTGATCGAACCCTACGCCCAGGTGTCTGTCGGATAGCCGACGAATCAGTTCCGGCGAAAAAAAGACATTCTGCGTTACCGCGTCGACGACCATAAAATCGTTGCCAAGGCCATGCATTTTAGAGAATTGCATCATTCACTCCGTTCACGCGGGGACAGAAAACTATCCTCAGTAATTGACCTGGGACGGGCCATCTCCCGTTGCGCGATCGTTCTTATCGGGCATCGTGGACTGCGTTTGCGAATCGACTTTTTTCGTCGGCGGCGGCGCATTTTTATCGGCTGGCGGGAAATAAAGCGGCCCTTTCAAACCGCAGCCCGTCAGGCTGAACAGAGTCAGAAGTACAGCGAGTGTCTTAAACACGTTTTTCATTATGGATTGCCTGTAAGTTCATGCTTTCTATTTTCTATCATCGCAGGAGAAGGCGTAAAAGCAAGCGTTTAGGGGCTCTTTATAAAATCTGAAAAGCGGCGCGTTGCCATGATTATTGCGCATTTACATCAGGGAACATGCTTTGCTAATCACTTTAGGTTTACGTACCACGTCCGGATGACCTTATGCAATATCGTAATTTGTTTTGCCTTTTTTCGCTTTCACTTCTGCTGCCTCCCGCCTGGGGATGCCGGCTGAGTGAACCTCCGCACAATGTTTATCAACGGCAAGGCAGCGGCGTGGTTTATCTCCAGCCAGAAGAGGAGAACAATCTTTCGTTGCCGGAGGTGAATTTCAAACGCCTGCGTCGGTTACCCAATTCATTGATTAACCCGGCAACTCAGGGCTGGAACTGGATAGCCCAGCCCCCTTCCTGAACCGGGAAATTAACGCCGGAAAAGAGCATGGCTATTTTATGCGTGATAGCCAGCAAGGTCAGGGTATTCAGGTCTTTAGCATCAATGGGCCGCTAAAAGTCACCGAGCGTTTTGCGTATGACAACCGCTATGTTTATACGTGGATTGGCAGCCAGCTTTACCGAACAGCATCCCCCTGCCCGGATAAGACGCATACTCTGAATAGGAACGTCATGTACACCAACAATAAAGACATCATCATCATAACGCAGGCACCGGAATGCCAAAAATGACGCCGCTAAACCGTTTTGCGCACTTGATTAAACATTTGAAAAACGCCCTTCGGGGCGTGGGGATCGGTTCATGCATTTACGTCATTATTGAAAGCATTATGCACGGCACGATAAACGGTGTTGAAGCTGCCGGGGTTCTGACGATAAGCGCGGTACTCGGTCTGCTTAGCGCTCTTTTGGATATCAAAGCAAAGCCGCGCGCCCCCTTAATCCTGTTGCATTTTCTCCTCTGCGGCGGCTGCGTCGCGCTGATGGTGGCAATGCTGTCGGCTCTGAACCATTTCCCGGTTAACGCGTCCGTCATACTTATCACCAGTGCGCTATTTATCGTCATTTATCTACCGCTGGGTTTTATCCTTTACCGCTCACAACGGTAATTCGTATCGGTTCCAGAAGCTGACGCTTCCCCTTATACTGGCGCTATCACTCAATAGCGAGATAAATCAATGAACGACAGTGAATTTCATCGCCTGGCTGACGCCCTGTGGCTCACCATTGAAGAACGCCTCGATAGCTGGGACGGCGACAGCGATATCGACTGCGAAATCAACGGCGGCGTGCTGACCCTCAGCTTTGAGAACGGCAGTAAGATCATTATTAACCGTCAGGAGCCGTTGCACCAGGTATGGCTGGCGACCAAACAGGGCGGCTATCACTTTGACCTGAAAGGTGACGAGTGGATTTGCGATCGCAGCGGCGAAACCTTCTGGGAGCTGCTGGAGCAGGCGGCGACGCAGCAAGCGGGTGAAAAGGTGAGTTTTCGCTAAGTTTTAATTCCGCAGGAGAGCCAGAAGAATAGCGCTTTCCTGCGTATATTTAACGAGATATGCGGTCGTATTACCAACCCCGAAATGTGAAATACAGCCAGGTTGCCAGAAACAGCGCGGGCCATACACTCAACCAACCAACCCAAAAACCGTAGCGTTGCCAAAAGGTTAGGTTAAATAGTGGCTTCTGCTCGTTAAAAAGTTGACGTAACGCTGGTGACCAACGTTTTTCCTTGATTTCATTGCTGCAATGCTTGCATATCGCTAAACCAAACTTATCTCTTTTTCTCGCTTGAGACAAACCACATGTACGGGTCCTTTTTTGGCGAATAATCAACCATACATCCTGATTATTACAATAAGGGCATGTTTCATGTGTGGGTAGGGTTGCCAGAGGCAGCACATCAATATGGTGAGTAATAACAAAAAACATATATCTCTACCCTATTGTTCCAGGTTTCTGGCAACAGCCATTTTAAAAATATCCTGTAACTCATCCGAGTCATAATCGAGATCGTTTAGAGAGATATTCATCACGCGATTACTTCCATGCTTATTCAATAATGACAGAAAATTATTACGCATTTTCTCATTAGTAATTCGCTGACAATAAAGCTCAACATCTTTGATAAAAATGGCCAGCACAGTCGTATTATCGCTAACACGCTCACCAACATAGTCGATTTCATGCCAGTAAACTATTGGTAGCCTGGTTGTGTGTAATGTTACTCCCTCCTGGTTCAACGTTAGCTGTGGCTTTCCTGAAAAGGCGGAGTACCAGTAAGCACTTGCGCCTGCTATCATGAGGATTATGAAAAAAACACACATCATCTTTAGCATAATACTATAATTTAGAAAGAGGCTCATCATAAGAGCTATAGCTAACACTGAATAAAACAGAGCTAATTTTATTTGTCGTTTCTTATTCACGTAAATAAGAATAGGGTTGTTTATTGACATATAATATCCTTTTATAAAAACATCCATAAGAAACCATTAAAGAGCTTTTGTTTCTAATATGGTTTTTCAAAACATATTTACGAAAACAATGAAGAACGCGATAGCGTTTTGAACGGTCTGGATATTACTACATAAATTGTATAAGAAAAAATATTGTCTAAACCTTGTTCCGCTCAATGAGCATTCTTCGAATGTAGGCTGGATAAGGCGTGTTAGCGCCGCCATCCGGCACAGTATCGCTCTAAAGCCATAATCATATTGATAAGAATAATGGCCGCACATGTGAGCATTAACGCGGTAAAGAACAAAAAGGCGATACCGTACAATTCCCATCCCAAGTCATAGAGAAAATGGTAATTGTCGCAGGAGATGATCACATCCTCCAGACCGGGACATACTTTTCCCCATCGCCCCCAGTAAGACGCATCCCAGAGTTGAAAACTGGCCATGCTGGCGCATAGCGAGAGCAGGCACCCAGCAGATATAAAACAGAATAACTTATTTATAAGAATGAAGCCGAGGCTGACCATCGCCATGACTATCCCTAACAAAATGAACGCATCTGCCACCTCAAACCTCCTCCTGTAAACCAAATGCGGAGGTCACGGTAACGAAGTTGGGTGAAGTTAATGTGAAGCGGTGAACGCCGGCCGGGCAGCTTTGCCCGGCGCAGCACTTACGAAAAATACTGCTGCAATAGCGGCGCGTCATGATCCTGGTTTGCTGGCGGCACGGTGTTGATAGGCTGCGTACGGAATGGGATCACCTGCGCGCGGCCATCGGTTTTCACTATCTGGTAGAACTGCGGCAGGTTAAAGTTGATAAAACTGGAGCCATACGTGAAGCGATCGTGCGATGACGAATAGAAGCGACTGACGTCGCGCACCAGTTCTTCCTTGCTACCTTCGCAGTGGTGATACACTTCCGCCCGGTTACTTTCATCCAGAATATAAATATTAAAGCCTTTCTCATCGCCCGTTTCTTCAAAGAAGAACTGGATAATCCCTTCGCTGGCGAAGCCATCCACCACTGACGGCAATTTCACCTGGTTGGTTTCCACCTGTACCGACAGCCCGTGCAGCTTGTTATGCGAAATCGCGCCGTAGAATTCGATAGCGTTCTCCAGCTTCTGCACCGAGACATTCAAGCGTTCGAAGAATAATCCCCACGTCTGCCCGGAAACCCGCAGCGCCTTGAAGCGACCGGTCTCCTGACGGGTGCTGGAAAGACGTAGCTCGATACATTCGGAGACCAGTTGCTGCACACGGGTGCGAATCAGGCCGCGAAGATGCTGACTGTAGCAGAACACTTCGACGCTATCCGGCGGCGCGGCATCCTGGTGCATTTTCCCCAGAATCGTTTTCAGCGCTTCGATCATCGCCTGCTCGCCGTTAAAGTGCAGAGTACGCACTTCGTTCCACGAGTTGCGATATAACAAGTCGATACTGCCTATCAGACAGTTTTGCTCTTCGCCAAAGCTGAAAACGTCCAGCTTACGGAAGTCAAAATGGACCACTTTATTGCGAAACGCCGCCGTCGGGTCATATTCGAGGTTAACGATAATCGCCAGATGGCGAATTTCACAGGGGCTGTAGAGCGCTTTCGGCGTTGGAGCAGGCAAGCGCAGCGGGAAATGGTGCGAAACATCGGCGACCATCTCCTGCAACTTAGGCAGGTCGACAATACCGTTGCCCTTAATAAACAGATGCGTTCGCGACGTCAGCAGGCCGTTGAACCACGCCCACGCGACCAGCTTATTAAGATAACGGTTATATTCCAGCGGCTGATGGCTGATGATGGAATCCATGTTCGGCGCGCGGTTGTAGAGATACCAGCCTGAACGGTTGGCGCGTCCCGGCGGCACATGGATAAAGGTTAAATTCGGCTCGGACAGATCCGGCGATATCTGCGGGTTCACCAGCGTGACTTTACCCGGCAACGCTTCAAAAGCGGCGTACAGCTTACGCGTCAGTACGCCGATATCCTGCGGGCTGGCACTCACGCTGAGGTTGTTGCGCCGCGCAAAGCGAATCAGATTACGATAGCTCTGCATCATGGCGTCGAGCAATTCGTTGTGGGCTTCGCGCACCTGATCGATTTTCCAGTTTGCGCGATTATCGAGCATGGTCAGACGCGCGTCGTCCCATCCCCACTCGCTGACTAACTGGCTTAATACTTCCCGACGCCAGCCTACGCAGGCACGCTCGCGACTTAATTTCTCGCACACTTTCAGGTAAAAGCAGCGGCGGACTAAATCCAGCCGCGTCGGATCTTCAATCGCCGTCAGGTATTCAGTGACCCGTTCCAGCATCATGCAGTAGGGATCGAGTCCAAACGATACGATTTCACCGTCATGCAGACGTTGTTTAATATCTTTCGCCAGCAGACGTGGGTTGGGATATTCCCATGAGTAGGCTTCCAGCAGCAGCGTTTTCAGCACCGCTTTGTACGGCGAGTCAATGCTCTTGTATAGCTGCCACAGGCTGGCGCCAAAGTACTCTTCGGCGGAGAGCGAGCTTAAGCCCCCCAGATCCAGCCATTCGTTTGGCGTTAATACGCCCTGCGCGTAGAGCGTCATGACATAGTCGTCGTAATGCTCTTCTTCGTCGCACGGCACCATACTCCACAGGATACGTTTCCCGGCCAGGCGCACAGCGGTACGATAAAACTCATCAAGCAACAGGATATGCTGCGTAGAACCACAGTCTTCCCCGCCCAGACTGCCGCTTTCGTTATGGCGGAAACGGTTCTCGTCGATCAGGAAGAAGCTCACCTCAACGCCAAGCGAGGCGGCCCAGCTTTCCAGCAGGCTACACTTACGTTGCAGCAACTGACGCTCTTCACCGTCGAGCCAGGACTGATGGCACACCCAGATATCCAGGTCGGACGAGCAGCTCTGCCCGACCGAGGAGGTGCTGCCCATGGTGTAAACACCGGTAATCGGCAGCTCGCCCTTCGGCGGGTCCTGCGGCGTCATACCGCGGTACAGCTCAAGTTCGTTCAGATAGTGGCGTTGGGTTTCATCAGGCGTGTAGAAGCAAATACCGCTGGGAACGTTACCATCAAGGTAACCCGGCATCAGTGGATGGTGATAGTGCAATAATGTCGGCAGAAGACTGTAAACCTGCTGAAAAGCGGGTCCCATGGCAGCAAGCGCGCGATCCACACGCAGTTGATTTATGGCATCCAGTCTCTGTTTCAGAGTCTCAATATAGAGGTACAAGACGTATCGCCTGATGTTGCTACCCGTCATGGTGCAGGTCAGTACTTGACCGTCGCCATTCGGGATAAACCGTATGTCAAAAATAACCGTTACCCTTTCTCGTCTGCATATTTTTATCTAATACCGACGAAAAAATGGTCTAAAACGTGATCAATTTAACACCTTGCTCATTGACCGTAAAGAAAGATGCGCTACATACAAGTGTAGCACCGTTCGCTGCGTGTAAATTCTTAAATACGGGCTGGCGGTTTCTCGTCATTATTCACTGTCATTGACGACACTGCGCCTTATCCTCTCACTCACGGTGACCGGAAAACTAACATACTCTCTATAAGGATGTTAGGATGGTCAATGATTGATAATGACGGTAACAAGCATGTTAGACAATGTTTTAAGAATTGCCACACGCCAAAGTCCCCTTGCGCTTTGGCAGGCACATTATGTCAAAGACGCATTGATGGCAACCCATCCGGGACTGACGGTAGAACTGGTGCCGATGGTCACACGCGGCGACGTGATCCTTGATACTCCCCTGGCGAAAGTGGGCGGTAAGGGACTGTTTGTTAAAGAGCTTGAAATCGCGCTGCTGGAAAAACGCGCTGATATCGCCGTGCACTCTATGAAAGACGTTCCGGTGGCCTTCCCGGACGGTCTCGGTCTGGTGACCATTTGCGAGCGCGAAGATCCGCGCGACGCGTTTGTCTCGAATAAATATCACAGTCTGGACGATCTGCCCGCGGGTAGTATCGTCGGGACGTCCAGTTTGCGTCGCCAGTGTCAACTGGCGGAACGCCGTCCGGACCTCATTATCCGTTCGTTGCGCGGCAACGTCGGCACACGTCTCGGCAAGCTGGACAACGGCGACTATGACGCCATTATCCTGGCCGTGGCCGGTCTGAAACGCTTAGGTCTGGAGTCGCGCATTCGCACAGCCTTGCCGCCCGACGTTTCGCTTCCTGCCGTAGGCCAGGGCGCCGTCGGGATTGAGTGTCGTCTTGACGACGCGCGAACGCAGGCGCTGCTCGCACCGTTGAATCACTCGCAAACCGCGCTGCGCGTAACGGCGGAACGCGCTATGAACACCCGCCTGGAAGGCGGTTGTCAGGTGCCGATTGGCAGCTATGCAGAAATCATCAACGGTGAAATTTGGTTACGCGCGCTGGTTGGCGCACCGGACGGTTCGGTGATGGTGCGCGGCGAACGTCGTGGTTCTCCCGAGCAGGCGGAGCAAATGGGCATCTCGCTTGCAGAGGAACTGCTGGAAAACGGCGCACGCGCGATTCTGACGGAAGTTTATAACGGCGAGACGCCCGCATGAGTATTCTGATCACCCGCCCCTCTCCCGCAGGGGAAGCGTTAGTGAGCCGTCTGCGCGCACTGGGGCAGGTGGCCTGGAGTTTTCCACTGATTGAATTTGTCGCCGGCCGGGAGCTACCCACCCTGGCCGACCGCCTGGCGACACTGACGGAAAACGATCTGGTTTTTGCCCTTTCACAGCACGCCGTCGCCTTTGCTCACGCCCAGCTCCAGCGGGATGGCCGAAACTGGCCTGCGTCGCCGCGCTATTTCGCGATTGGCCGCACCACGGCGCTCGCCCTTCATACCGTTAGCGGGTTCGATATTCGTTATCCATTGGATCGGGAAATCAGCGAAGCCTTGCTACAATTACCTGAATTACAAAATATTGCGGGCAAACGCGCGCTGATTTTGCGTGGCAATGGCGGCCGCGAACTGCTGGGCGAAACCCTGACAGCGCGCGGAGCCGAAGTCAGTTTTTGTGAATGTTATCAACGATGTGCGAAACATTACGATGGCGCGGAAGAAGCGATGCGCTGGCATACTCGCGGCGTAACAACGCTTGTTGTTACCAGCGGCGAGATGTTGCAACGGCTCTGGTCGCTGACTCCCGAGTGGTATCGTGAGCACTGGTTACTACGCTGTCGGCTATTGGTCGTCAGTGAACGTCTGGCGCACCTCGCCCGGGAGCTGGGCTGGCAAGATATTCAGGTCGCTGATAACGCCGACAACGATGCGCTGTTGCGCGCATTACAATAACTCTCATAATGGGATGCCATAATGACGGAACAAGAAAAATCCTCCGCCGTGGTTGATGAGACCAGGGAGAGCGTGGAAACCACGCCACAGCCAGTTAATACCGAGAAAAAAAGTAAGAACGGCGCCGCGCTGGTATTAAGCGCGGTGGCGATTGCGATTGCCCTGGCGGCAGGTATTGGGCTTTATGGCTGGGGGAAACAGCAAGCAACCGCTCAAACGGAAACCAGCGATGCGCTGGCGACGCAACTGACCGCCTTGCAAAAGGCGCAGGAGAGCCAAAAAACGGAGCTGGAAGGGATTATCAAAAAACAAGCGGCGCAGTTAGATGACGCGAATCGCCAACAGGCGGCGCTGGCGAAACAGCTTGATGAAGTACAACAAAAAGTCGCCACCATTTCCGGCAGCGATGCTAAAACCTGGCTGCTGGCGCAGGCTGATTTCCTGGTGAAACTCGCCGGACGCAAGCTGTGGAGCGATCAGGACGTCACTACCGCCGCTGCGCTGCTCAAAAGCGCTGACGCCAGTCTGGCGGACATGAATGACCCCAGCCTGATTACCGCACGACGCGCGATTACTGACGATATCGCCAGCCTGTCATCCGTTGCGCAGATCGACTACGACGGCATTATTCTCAAGCTCAATCAGCTCTCTAACCAAATCGATAACCTGCGTCTGGCGGATAACGATACCGATGGTTCGCCGATGGATTCAGACAGCAGCGAGCTGTCCAGCTCGTTAAGCGAATGGCGCGTTAACCTGCAAAAAAGCTGGCAGAACTTTATGGACAGCTTTATTACCATTCGCCGCCGCGATGATACCGCCGTACCGCTGTTGGCGCCCAACCAGGACGTCTATTTACGCGAAAATATTCGCTCCCGCCTGTTAGTCGCCGCGCAGGCCGTGCCACGCCATCAGGAAGAAACATACCGTCAGGCGCTGGATAACGTTTCGACCTGGGTTCGCGCTTATTACGATACTGACGACGCCGCGACAAAAGCCTTCCTGGAGGAGGTCGATAAATTAAGCCAGCAAAATATTACGATGGATCTGCCGGAAACCCTGGGAAGCCAGGCGATTCTTGAAAAACTGATGCAAACCCGCGTGCGTAATCTGCTGGCGCAACCGACAGTCTCTACGGCAGCGCCTGCCACGCAGACAGACGCTCCGGCAGCCGCGCCGCAAGGAGAATAATGATGCTAAAAGTATTATTGCTCTTTGTGTTGTTGCTCGCGGGTATCGTGGTCGGCCCGATGATAGCCGGTCACCAGGGCTATGTGTTAATCCAGACCGATAACTACAACATTGAAACCAGCGTCACCGGACTGGCGATTATTCTCATCGTCGCTATGATGGTGCTATTCGCCATTGAGTGGTTACTACGCCGTCTGTTTCGTACCGGCGCGCACACCCGCGGTTGGTTTGCCGGCCGTAAACGCCGTCGCGCCCGCAAGCAGACCGAACAGGCGCTGCTGAAGCTGGCGGAGGGCGACTATCAGCAGGTTGAAAAGCTGATGTCAAAAAATGCCGACCATGCTGAACAACCGGTGGTAAATTATCTGCTGGCGGCAGAAGCGGCGCAGCAGCGCGGCGATGAAGCGCGCGCTAATCAGCACCTTGAACGTGCGGCAGAGCTGGCGGGGAACGACACCATCCCGGTCGAGATCACACGCGTGCGCTTACAGCTGGCGCGCAATGAAAATCACGCAGCGCGTCACGGCGTGGACAAACTGCTGGAGGTCACGCCGCGTCACCCGGAAGTTCTGCGTCTGGCGGAGCAGGCCTATATTCGCACCAGCGCATGGAGTTCGTTACTGGATATCATCCCATCCATGGCGAAAGCGCACGTCGGCGATGAAGCGCATCGCGCCATGCTCGAACAACAGGCGTGGATAGGACTCATGGATCAGGCGCGCGCCGAGCAGGGCAGCGAAGGATTACGCACCTGGTGGAAAAACCAAAGCCGTAAAACCCGCCATCAGGTGGCGCTGCAGGTCGCAATGGCCGAGCATCTGATCGAATGTGACGATCATGATATGGCGCAGCAGATTATCATTGACGGTCTGAAACGCCAGTATGACGATCGGCTGGTGCTGCCCATTCCTCGCCTCAGAACCAATAATCCGGAACAACTGGAGAAAGTGCTGCGCCAGCAAATCAAGACGGTAGGCGATCGCCCGCTGTTATGGAGCACGCTCGGCCAGTCGCTAATGAAACACGGTGAATGGCAGGAGGCGACCCTGGCTTTCCGCGCCGCGCTAAAACAACGCCCGGACGCGTATGATTATGCCTGGCTTGCCGATGCGCTTGATCGACTGCATCAACCGGAAGAGGCCGCCGCCATGCGGCGCGATGGCTTGATGCTGACATTACAGAACAATCCCCCGCAGTAATTCCCTCTTGCCCGGTGGCGCTTCGCTTACCGGGCTTACCGCCTACGCAAAATCATTCGGAATGCATAAAAAAACGCCTGCCCGGTTAAGGGGCAGGCGTCAAAACAGGTCTGTATGACAACATAAAGGGGTGCTTCACTCAACGTTGTGTCCAGGGTGTTTGATGAGGCATAAGCGACATCTGTCAGTGGACGATAAGCACCGTAAACGGCTCTGCATCATTCCTGAGTTTATGAGGCCAGAAGGCGAACATAAGAGATGGAATGAGCATCTACCCGTACATTATTGCACATAACGTGCCATCTTTGCACCGCTAAAAAACAGGCGCAGGCGTTAAAAAAACGTAGACAATTCACGCGATTGACATCCCCCCGCCGCTGGCGAGGTTTTAGCGTGTCGCCCGGCGGAGACAGAACAGGATGCTTTTTATAAAGTGATTATAAATCAATAGATTATTCGTCACCGAATAGCGACAAATAAAGTCTGGGATATCGCCAATAAACCATAATGGCAACACGTGCGGGATAAGTAGTTGAAAATGAACAGAAAACAAAAAACCCCGCCGAAGCGGGGTTCAAAATTGGTCGGCGAGAGAGGATTCGAACCTCCGACCCACTGGTCCCAAACCAGTTGCGCTACCAAGCTGCGCTACTCGCCGATATACTGCTTTTTTGAATTTTTAGTTCAATTCGTTGAGTCGTGGTGCGAGGGGGGGGACTTGAACCCCCACGTCCGTAAGGACACTAACACCTGAAGCTAGCGCGTCTACCAATTCCGCCACCTTCGCGTTTCACAACTCTATATTAATGGGGTGGCTAATGGGATTCGAACCCACGACAACTGGAATCACAATCCAGGGCTCTACCAACTGAGCTATAGCCACCACTGAAACTTTTTACGCGGTATTAAACCACCGCAGCTCAAGCACCTAAATAAATGGTACGCCCGACAGGATTCGAACCTGAGACCTCTGCCTCCGGAGGGCAGCGCTCTATCCAGCTGAGCTACGGGCGCTTAGCGCCGTTGCGGGGGTGGATAATACGGACTTCACACCCCGCTGTCCAGTGCCTTTTTAAATAAAATGCGCGTTTGGTTATGCTTTGCGCATTTTGGCGCTTATTCCCCCACCTTGTGGGCGGTTCCGTGACGATTCAGACCGAAAACTTTGTAGACCAGCGTGACGGCCAGCAGGAAGATGACGCCGACAAACAGCGACATGCGCGTATCTTCATTAAAGTACATGCCGATTAAAACGCAAACCAGAAACGCCATCGTCAAATAGTTCGCCCACGGAAACATAATGGAACGAAAAGGATGATCCGCAATCGCTTCTTTATGCGCCCGACGAAAGCGCAGTTGGCTAATCAGAATGACAAACCACGGCACCATCCCCGGCAGTACGCTGGCGCTATAAACGTAAACAAAGACGCGCTGCGGATTGGGGATGATGTAGTTCAGGCAAGAACCTACCAGCAAAATCAAAATAGAGAGCGCCACGCCCGCGACCGGCACGCCGTGGCGAGAGACTTTCGCGACTGCCGCCGGCAGTTGACGGTTTTTCGCCAGCGCGTAAAGCATACGCCCACAGCTATACATTCCGCTGTTACAGCCGGAGAGCGCCGCCGTCAGCACGACAAAGTTGATAATGCCTGCCGCGGCGGTGATGCCGATTTTCGCGAAGGTGAGCACAAAGGGGCTGCCGTTGCTGCCAATCTCATTCCACGGGAAAATGGTGACGATCACGAAAATCGCGCCAACATAAAAAATCAGGATACGCCACAGCACTTTACCCACCGCGCTACGCAACGTCACCTGCGGATTCTTCGCTTCACCGGCGGTAATACCGATCAACTCAACCCCTTGATAAGAGGCCACCACGATACATAATGCGGTCAGAAAGCCTTTCCAGCCGCCGGCAAAAAAGCCGCCATGCTCGGTCAGATTACCAAAGCCAATCGCCTGGCCGCCGTTACCAAAGCCGAAGAAAATCACCCCCAGGCCGATGATGATCATCACAATAATCGTGGTGACTTTGATCATCGCAAACCAGAATTCGATTTCACCATACAGGCGCACCGCAGCCAGATTCGCCAACGCGACCAGTCCGACGGCAATCAGCGCCGGTATCCACTGCGCCATCTCCGGAAACCAGAACTGGACGTAGACCCCAATGGCGGTAATTTCCGAGATCCCGACCGCCATCCACATAAACCAGTATGACCAGGCGGTAAGATAGCCAAAAAAAGGACTCATATACCGGTGGGCGTACACGGCAAAGGAGCCGGTAACAGGTTCCAGAAAGAGCATCTCCCCCATCGAACGCATGATGAAAAAGACGAACAATCCGGCGATGATATACGCCAGCAGCACTGACGGGCCCGCCCATTTCAGCGTACTGGCGGCGCCCATAAAGAGTCCGACGCCGATGGTGCCCCCGAGGGCAATCAATTCAATATGACGAGCTTCCAGCCCACGCTGTAGCTCCGGTTTTTTCTCTGCCATAAATCCTCATGTCGTGTTTGCAACGGTTCCGGTAGTACCGGTTATTGTTATGGGTACATCGATTGTTGCGAATATTTTCTTAAATTTGGACAAATGGCAAATGGAGCATTAAAAAAATGCACTTATTGTGTAAGAAATCATCGATTATGTTGTAAATGAGCAGCGCCATAAGCACAATCCGCTGCTCAAGTCATCAGAAGGGAGAATTAGAGATCGCCAGTATAGTGCCAGCGAAGGTAGCGCAGCAGACGCATCTGGCGGGTAATACGCTTCGGTTGAGAAAGCAGACGATACAACCACTCCAGCCCCAGGTTCTGCCATATTTTTGGGGCGCGTTTGACGTGACCGGTAAACACATCATAGGTACCGCCCACCCCCATATATAACGCATGGGGATGCACTTCCCGACAATCGCGCATTAGCAATTCCTGTTTTGGCGACCCCATCGCGACGGTGACAATTTTCGCGCCGCTGGCATGGATACGCGCAAATAGCGCCTGACGCTGCTCCGGCGTAAAGTAACCGTCCTGGCTACCCACAATATTGACGTTCCACTGCGTCCGCAGTTTTGCTTCCGTCTGCGCCAGCACCTCAGGCTTGCCGCCGACAAGAAATACCGGCGTGCCTTCTTTCCCCGCACGCGCCATTAACGCTTCCCAAAGGTCGGCGCCAGCCACACGAGAAACCTGCGCCTGCGGAAATTTTTTACGTATTGAACGCACCACGCTGATGCCATCGGCATATTTAAATTCCGCCGCCGCTATCAACGCGCGGACTTCCGGATTATCTTCCGCCGTCAGCAGCTTTTCGGCGTTGATCGCCACCAACGTGCCTTGCTTCAGTTGACCATCGGCAAACAGATAATTCAGCGCATGTGACATGTCGCGCCAGCCAATCAGAGGTAACCCGCGCAGCGAGTAAAGGGGCGCAGCGGCATTATTGGTCATAGTTTTCCTTCCACCTGTGCCTGAGGGAGCGAAGTTGTACGTTTATGAATCAGTCCGGCGCTATCAAATAACCAGAACAGAAGCTTAGCGACCAGCAGGCTGGCGCCAAAAACCACCAGGAAGAAAACCACGCGCGAAACAAACGAATCCAGCCCTTCTCGCGCCAGCACAATCATATTAAAGATGGCGCCAAAGCAGAAACTGTGCAGAATCGCCGCCTTATAGCGATTGGGCTCCCGGTTACCCAGTTCATACAGCCAGTCGAACCATTTGATAATCAGCCCGACAACGATCGCGCCGAGCGGAATAAACAGCGCCCCGCCCATGACCACCAGCGATCCGATAAGCGTTGGCGATATCGCCAGGCCAGAATGGTTGTTCAGGACTTCCCAGGTGAAGTAATTCGCAGAATTCAGCACGATGCTGGGTCGTCCCGGCCATAACCAGGTGGGAATAAAGACGTAGAAATCACGCACGATAGGGGCCAGCCCCTGAAAATCGATATTGTGGTAATTTTGCAACAGCAGCGCCAGATTCTCCCACGGCGAAAAGGTATCGCGCGTTAGATAAAGAAACGTATAGAACGCCTCATCGCCGCTCACATTTAATCCGTAGCGTTTGAGCGCCAGCCAGAACATACCGACAATCCCCAGCACGCCCGCCGCCGCCAGCATCCACAGGCTGATCCAGCCCCGAATAATGCCGATAAACAGGAAGATAGCAAACGCAATAATGATGTTGGCGCGCGTGCCGCCGACAATCATGTAGGTCAACAAACCAAACGCGACGGTGCTCACCAGAAAAAACAGCCACGCTTTGCTGTCCTGGCGCAGGAAATAGACCACCAGCATTGCCGGAATGAAGAAATAGAAGAACCGTTTTAAGGCCACGCCGGAGACTTCGCTGGAAAAGATCTGGCTGTAGGAGTGCAGCCGGAACAGCAAAAAGCCGTTATGCATAAAGAAAATCGCCACGCTCACCAGCGCGATGCCCATCAGGATCACCCAGGTAAGGTGGGTTTCCACCCGGTTCATGGTAAATAGCGGCTTGCGTGGTACATCCACAACGCGTTTGCGTAAACGCGTTTTATAGGTCACGTAATACACGCCGTAGAAACAGGCGGCGGATAATAGAGCCTGCAATAAGATTTCCGGCGGCGCGACGCCAACGTCGAAACGAAATACCAGCACGCTGGTTAGCGGAAAACCAAAAAAGAAGGTCAACAAAAACAGCAACGAAAAGAAAACGTTGAAGTTAAAACGCACGCGGCGGAATTCAAACCAGGTCAACGTGGCGATAAACAGCGTAGAGAGCAGCCAGACCACCAGCAGCCCGCTGAATTGCATTAAACTCATTCGGCTTCTCCTGCGGCGATTCTCAACGCATTATGCCACGGTTGTAGGTAGTTGGGGCTAAAGAAGGTGATGCCGCTTTTATCTACCGATGCGAGCTGACGCTGCGCCTCGCGCACGACCTGCTCATTAAGATCGTCCGTGGTAAACAGGACGGGCAGATGCTGTTCCGCCATATCCTGCCAGAAAGGATTGTCGCGATTCAGTACGCACGGGATATCGGCCTGAATTAGCAGACATAACGTCCCGATCCCCTGTTGGCGGGCAAAAATAAAATAACCGAGGTCGCACTGGCGCAACAGCGCAAGATAGGCATCAAATTCCATTTTTTCGCTAAGAATTTGTAGATTTTCGGCGCTAAATAGCGCCAGACCGGCCTGACGAACCTCATCAATATAGTCCTGGTTATTGGCCGGATAGCCCATCGGCACCACCACGTTTACCGTGTCGCCAAACTGCTGATACACCGCCCGTAACGCCGCAATATGTTGGTTACTGCGATCGCCGGAGTTCCCTACCAAAATGGTCAATTTCCCCGCACGTTGGCGCTCTTTTGCCATAGCATTCAGGGAAGGGTCCATGCGCGTCGGGAAATAGAGCAACTCGCCGCGTACGCCCGGGTGCTGGCGCGCAAAATAGCTGAGATCGCCGCGCGTCGCGAATACGCCCCCTACTCGCCCCTGCGCGATACGACGAAGCGGGTAGAAAAGGCGGAATTTCAGCCCGTGGGACACTTCGTAGAGATCCGCGCCCCAGATATGCCAGTAAAACTGAGCTGGCTTAATACCGCCGCTTAACAGCGCCAGCCACAGGCTGGTGTTGAACTGACCGTGAAAGAAGAATCTCTGTCGACGATTTGCTTTCGCTTTGGCGATGACCGCCTGCGCCAGCGCTTTCTTACTGCCATAAAAACGAAGCGAGAGCGCCGGGCAGCTTTCCGTGAAGCCGTTATCCTCGCCGGCAACCATAAATTCGCGCGCGTGCTCGCTTGTGGCGGCCAGCGTATCATTGAAAAACCGCAGCACGGTGTGGTTATGGTGAGGGATATCCGATCCCAGGACGTGAATCAGTACAGTCATGCTCGCCTACGCCAGAGTAAAAATACGCCGCAACAAAGTGAAAAATAGACAATATAGGTGGCCATATAAGCCTGTGCCGCACCCAGCGCGCCGTGAGCGGGAATCAGCCAGTGAGCGAACGCCGTTAACAGAATGAACTGACTAATTTCGGCCAGAATGTAAAATCGCAACGACGCTTTGGCAATCACCAGATAACCGAAAACATAGGCGCCGACTTTCAGCACGTCGCCCACTAACTGCCAGGCGAACAGATCGCGCATCGCGGTGAATTTGGCGGAAAAAAGCAGCCAGATAGCAAAATCGCGCAGTAGCCAGACGGTAAAACTCGCCGCCGCAACCGCTGGTAAAACAAATTTCAGCGCTTTTACCACTTCACGCGTAATGTCCTGTTTTTCCGTCAGGCGTGAGAGCGTGGGTAACAGGTAAACGCTGAAGGAGGCGGTGATAAATTGCAGATAGGCGTCAGAAATACTGCTTACGCCCTGCCAGATCCCGACATCGCTCCAGCTATAGTGCGCGGCCAGTTGGTTTCGCATCATCACATAGGCGACCGGCATCGTAACGGAGGTAATCAGCGCCATCAGGGTAAATTTACTGAGCTGCCCTGCCAGACCATTGTCCCAGGAGGGCTTGAGATAGCGTAGCGGGACGGTGCCGCGCTTAATCAGTATTATACCGGCTGGCACTACCACCAGCGCCGGCACCAGCGCCAGACCAAGCAGAGCGCCTTCATAGCCGCCGACACGGTAGCAGAGATACCAGGCGGCGACGCCCAAAAAGCTGCCAACAATTAACGATAAGGCATTACCCGACGCGTCACGAAAGCCCTTCATTAGCGCCAGCAGCAGGTTCGCCCAGGCGATCCCCATTTGTACCAGCGCAACCAGACGCACCAGCCCTTGATAGTCCGTGTGACCGAACAATCCCTGGCTAATCGGCGCCGCCGCCAGCAGGAAGACCAGCGCCAGCAGCGTAGAGAACCCCAATACCATCGCGGAGGAGGTTCCCACCACGGTACGTAACTGCGCCGGGTCATCATGATGTTGTGCGACGAGTTTGGTAACGCCGTTAAATATCCCCGCGCCAGCCAATACGCCCAGCACGGTGATCATCTGGCGGAAGTTACCCGCTTGTCCGACGCCCGCCGGGCCAAAAGAGACGGCCAGTAGTTTCACCACCAGCAGTCCGGCGCCAATTTTTACCAGCGTACTGACCGCCGTCCACAGGGAGGCTTTAGCAAGCGACATATCAGGAGAAATAATTTAGCAAGGTAGTAATCACCGTTCGTTGATCGACGGGCGCAAGGTTATAAAACAGCGGCAGACGCAGCAAACGTTCGCTCTCTTTTGTGGTGTAGACATCGTCCCCGATAAACTCGCCGAATTTATCGCCCGCCGGACAATCATGCAGCGGAATGTAATGGAATACCGCCATGATTTCCGCCTCTTTCAGGAAATTAATCAGCGCGCTGCGATCGGCGATATCCCGCAGTTTGATGTAAAACATATGGGCATTATGCCCGCAGTTTTCCGGAATAGAAGGCAGCTCGATACGCCCGGCGCGCGCCAGCGGCGTTAACGCATCGTAGTAAGTCTGCCACAGCGACAGACGCTGTTGATTGATACGATCGGCGGCCTCCAGTTGCGCCCACAGATAGGCAGCCTGCAGATCGGACATCAAATAACTGGAGCCGATATCCCGCCAGGTGTATTTGTCCACCTGACCACGGAAGAACTGGCTACGGTTGGTGCCTTTTTCGCGGATGATCTCCGCGCGTTCAATTAGCGTACGATCGTTGATCAGCGTCGCGCCGCCTTCGCCGCCAGCGGTGTAATTTTTGGTTTCATGGAAGCTAAAACAGCCGATGTGACCGATCGTCCCTAATGCGCGCCCTTTGTACGTGGACATCACACCCTGGGCGGCATCCTCGACAACGAACAGATTATACTTATCCGCCAGCGCCATGATGACGTCCATTTCACAAGCGACGCCAGCGTAGTGTACCGGCACGATAGCACGGGTTTTATCAGTAATCGCCGCCTCAATCAGCGTTTCGTCAATATTCATCGTATCCGGACGAATATCGACAAACACAATTTTCGCGCCGCGCAGGACAAAAGCGTTAGCGGTGGAGACAAACGTAAAGCTCGGCATGATCACTTCATCGCCGGGCTGAATATCCAACAACAGAGCCGCCATCTCCAGCGATGCGGTACAGGAAGGCGTTAGCAACACCTTCGCGCTGCCGAAATGTTGCTCCAGCCACTGCTGGCAACGACGCGTAAAGCCGCCGTCGCCGCACAGTTTGCCGCTGCTCATTGCAGACTGCATGTATTCGAGTTCGGTTCCCACCACCGGCGGCGCATTAAAAGGAATCATGTTGTCACCTGTATAACCAGTACGCAGTGCTTTCGATGTTGGCACCGCTTTGTATGTAACGTTTAAGCGCGGCGGTGTTGCCCAACTGGGTCGCCACCCGCAATGTTGCTTTGCCGCGACTCTGCGCCCAACAGATCGCCGCCTGCATAAGTTCCGCTCCCGCGCCGCGTCCGGCCAACAGACCGATGCGCGCGTCGGTATCATTCAATTCCCGCAGCGAGACGTAACCGCGGATAGCGCCTGTCTCCGTGCGAAGCACCAGGCATTGGTGATCAAACGTGCCGCGTACCGCATTCTCAATCCACTGGGCGTAAAAACGGGCGCTGGCGTCGGGCGCATACCACGGCGCGCGAAAACGACTCTGCGTAAACGCCTCTCCGGCCAACTGACGCAAAGCAGGAATGTCCGTAAGGTGTGCAATTTCCGCGCCATGCTGGTCGCGATGCCCTTTTACCGGCAACGCAAAATCCACTTCGCCTTCAACCAAAGAGAATCCCAGCGATTGCAACGCCGACAGCCAGGCGATGTTTTCAGCCGGCACTTTTACCTGCACGCGTTGCCACGCCTGCAGCGCTTCTGGCGTTAATTCGGGCGCTGAGGCATCGATACGCACAATGCCGCTATTCACGCCAAAGAACGTATTTTCCCAGAGTAACGGTTCAATACTGGCGCGGACGGGCACGGAGCAACTCCAGTAAATATTGGCCATAGCCGGTTTTTTCAAGCTGACTGGCGGCGCGTTTCAAACCATCATCATCCAGCCAGCCGTTGCGCCAGGCAATCTCCTCCAGACAGGCAATTTTGAAGCCCTGGCGCTTTGATACGCCGCGCGTAATGGGATGCAACCGGGTACCGGAACCTCCCGCCAGAATGATGCCTTTCATTCGTTTCTCCTCCAGGAGTAAGAACCTGCCGTTTAGCGTTTCAGACCTAAGCGTTCGCCCTGATAACTGCCATCCTGCACGGGTTTCCACCAGGACTCATTGGCGAGATACCACTGAACGGTTTTTCGCATCCCGCTTTCGAAGGTTTCCTGCGGCGTCCAGCCCAGCTCGCGGACGATTTTCGACGCGTCGATGGCATAGCGTAAGTCATGGCCGGGTCGATCGTCGACGAAGGTAATCAGATCGTGATAATTCGCTACACCCTGCGGTTTTTGCGGGGCCAGTTCCTCCAACAGAGCGCAGATCGTCCTGACCACATCCAGATTTTTACGTTCGTTATGACCGCCGATATTATACGTTTCGCCCACCGCGCCGTTCGTCACCACGTGATACAACGCACGGGCATGATCCTCTACATACAGCCAGTCGCGAATTTGCTGACCGTTGCCATAGACCGGCAATGGTTTACCCGCCAGCGCGTTCAGAATCATCAGCGGGATCAGTTTTTCCGGGAAATGGTAGGGCCCGTAGTTATTAGAGCAGTTGGTGACAAGCGTAGGCAGACCGTAGGTACGTAACCAGGCGCGTACCAGATGGTCGCTGCTGGCTTTGGAGGCGGAATAAGGGCTGCTTGGCGCATATGGCGTGGTTTCGGTGAAGAAATCGTCTGCAGTATGCAGATCGCCATACACTTCATCGGTGGAGATATGGTGGAAGCGGAACGCCGCTTTAGCGTCCGCGTCAAGCGCGGACCAGTAAGCGCGAGCGGCTTCCAGCAAGGTGTAAGTACCAACGATATTCGTTTCAATAAACGCCGCCGGGCCGTCGATGGAACGGTCTACATGGCTTTCCGCCGCCAGGTGCATCACGCTATCGGGCTGATACTGCTGGAAAACTCGCTCCAGTGATGCCCGATCGCAGATATCCACCTTCTCAAAGGCGAAACGGTCGCTTTGCGCCACCGACGCCAGAGACATCAGGTTGCCCGCATAGGTGAGTTTATCCACCACCACCACCGCGTCTGCCGTTTCATGGATGATATGCCGCACCACCGCAGATCCGATAAAGCCTGCGCCTCCGGTCACCAGAATGCGTTTCATCAGCGCCAGACTCCTTTGGTATCAACCACATAACGTTGATGAACCGCATCGCCGGGGATCGCTTTAAATTCGTCGTGATCGACCAGCATCACCAGCACATCGGCGGCGGCCAGCGCCGCGTCCAGCTTCGCCAGCGTGCAAAGTCCGTCCAATTTTTTCGGCAACTGACGGATATTCGGTTCGACGACCAGGGTTTCGCCGCTGTGCCAGCGGGCGATACTTTGCGCGATCCCCATCGCCGGGCTTTCGCGCAGATCGTCGATATTCGGCTTAAAGGCCAGCCCAAAACAGGCGATTTTCACTTCGCTGGCGCGTTTATCGGTGGCCGCCAGGCAATCTGCGACCGCGGCTTTTACCTGATCGACTACCCAGTGCGGTTTGCCGTCGTTCACTTCACGCGCGGTGCGAATCAGTCTCGCCTGCTGCGGATTTTGCGCCACAATAAACCACGGATCGACCGCAATGCAGTGCCCGCCAACGCCTGGACCCGGCTGCAGAATATTGACGCGCGGATGGCGGTTCGCCAGGCGGATCAATTCCCAGACGTTAATCCCCTGTTCGGCGCAAATCAGCGACAATTCATTCGCAAAGGCGATATTCACATCACGGAAGCTATTTTCCGTCAGCTTGCACATCTCTGCGGTGCGCGAGTTGGTGACAACGCATTCGCCCTCAAGGAAAATTTTGTACAGCGCGCTGGCGCGAGCCGAACATACTGGCGTCATACCGCCAATTACGCGGTCATTTTTAATGAGTTCCACCATCACCTGACCCGGCAGCACACGCTCCGGACAATAGGCGATATTCACGTCGGCCTGCTCGCCCGCCTGCTGGGGAAAGGTCAGATCCGGGCGCATCCCGGCCAGCCAGCCGGCCATTTGCTCCGTTGCGCCGACCGGCGATGTTGATTCCAGAATCACCAGTGCCCCTTTTTTTAATACCGGCGCAATGGATTTCGCCGCGGCTTCCACATAGGCCATGTCAGGGTCGTGATCGCCTTTGAATGGCGTCGGCACGGCAATCAGGTACGCATCGGCCTCGACAGGTGTCGTCGTCGCACGCAGAAAGCCGCCCTCCACCGCCATCTTCACCACATTGCCCAACGCCGGCTCCACGATGTGAATTTCACCGCGATTTATGGTGTCTACCGCATGTTGGTTGATATCCACGCCGATAACCTGCTTCTGGCGGGAAGCAAAAGCGGCCGCAGTCGGTAATCCGATATACCCCAGCCCAATAACAGAAATGGTCGTAAAACTCATAACGATACCCGATAACTTTTTAACGCCTGTAAAATGCGCGCGCATGATTGCCCGTCACCATAAGGATTATGGGCGCGGCTCATGGTTTGATATTCATTTTCGTCGTGCAGCAGACGCATAACTTCCGCCACAATGCGCCGGGAGTCCGTGCCGATCAGTCTTACCGTACCAGCGGTAATGGCTTCCGGACGCTCTGTGGTTTCACGCATGACCAATACCGGCTTACCTAATGACGGCGCTTCTTCCTGAATACCGCCGGAATCGGTCAGAATGAGCCAGGCGTGATTCATCAGCCAGACAAAAGGTAAGTAGTCCTGCGGCTCAATCAGTACCACGTTTTCAACATGGCCGAGGATACGGTTGACAGGTTCGCTGACGTTGGGATTGAGATGCACCGGATAGACAATTTGCACATTCTGGTTCGCGGCGGCGATTTCCGCCAGCGCCTGGCAGATATGCTCAAAGCCCTGACCAAAGCTTTCACGCCGATGACCGGTCACCAAAATCATCTTCTTATTCGCGTTGAGGAAAGGATACTGCTCGGCCAGTTCAGCCTGTAATGTATCGCTCGTCAGAACGCGATCGCGTACCCAGATCAGCGCGTCAATAACGGTATTGCCAGTGACAAAAATGCGCTCATCCGGAATGTTCTCCCGCAACAGATTCTGCCGCGAGTTTTCCGTCGGCGCAAAGTGGTACATCGCCAGATGTCCGGTCAGCGTGCGGTTTGCCTCTTCCGGCCAGGGGGAATAGAGATCGCCGGTTCGCAACCCGGCTTCTACGTGCCCTACCGGAATTCGTTGATAAAAAGCCGCCAGGCTGGTAGCAATCGTAGTGGTGGTATCGCCATGAACCAGCACCACATCAGGTTTAAAATCTGCCAGGATCGGCTTTAATCCCTCCAGAATTCGGCAGGTAATTTCCGTCAACCCCTGTCCCGGCTGCATAATGTTGAGATCGAAATCAGGCACAATAGAAAAAAGAGTTAATACCTGATCAAGCATCTCCCGATGCTGCGCAGTAACGCATACTTTGGCCTCGAAATGAGGATCTTTTTCCAGCGCATGGACCAGAGGCGCCATCTTAATGGCCTCCGGTCGTGTACCAAATACAGTCAGTACTTTCACATCGATTCTCTTCGAATAGACAGTAGGGGCCCAGCCCCCTACTGCAGAGGTGTTGCTAAATCGTGCGGCGACGGGTTAAGGCAACGCCCGCACCGATTAGCGCCCCAACGATACCCCACATAATCATCAGGAAGGCTCGGCGTGGGCTATCACGTTTTACCGGTTCTTCCGGCGTACGCAAATAACGATAGGTCTGAAAACGAGGGTCCAGGATCGGCCCCACATTAAGCGTATTCAACATTGCCCGATTTTGAAAGTAGTCCAAATCGAACGCAGGGCCAACCGCTTGCAGATTTTCAAGACGCGCCTGCAACATAGGGCGACCGAGTAAAAAAAGCTCTGAGTCCGGTAATTCATCTGCCGGGACATCCGTCGCGCTACGAGAAATATTATGTTGTTCTGCAATTTTGAGCGCCTGCTCAATACTGTTTACACGACGCGAATAGATCGCTTTCGCAACCTCTTCCTGCCGTTTGACCTGGGCTTTCATCTGCACGGTACGCGCAGCCCAGGCACCTTTTAATTCATCATTCAGATGGCTCGCCGCCCGCTGGCTGGCGAATGCAACATACTGACGCAGCAAATTATTGGCGTCCGGCGCAGTTTCAGCAATCAGCTTCACATTGTCGTTGATGGCGCGTGTAAAATCGCCGGGCGTAAACTGTATGTTATTGATCAGTTCATCAAGCATCGCCGCATCAGCTTTGCTATTCCCGACCATTCGCTGCTTGTAATAGTCCGTCTGTAACCAGAAATCGCGACGCGTATCCCAGGAGGCAAGTTGCATGATGAACTCTTTATACGCTTCATCCATCACCGAGGGCTTATCGGAAGAAGAGGGATCGGTCTTAATATCCAGGTTGCGCAGAAACTGCTGCTGGGAGTAATAACCGCCCAACATATTTACGGTTGGGCGATCGGTGATCGCCGTCGCACTCCACTCCTGACGAGCAAAAAAGGTATAGGCTAACGCGATAAGGGCAAATAGCAGGCCAATGCCGATAATCCAGTATTTGCCAGCCCATAAAGTACGAAACAACCCGCGAATATCCAGTTCATTTTCAGCGCTCACCGCGCGTGCCCCCGGTAATGGTTGTGTCATCGTATCCTCATTTACTTGGTTAAGTTTGGCCGGTTCTCACGTTGCCTGCGCAGGCGACGCTTCACACGCTTAATAAATCTCGCCACCTTCCAGGCCCGCTTAATGCAGTAGCCATAGAGGAAGAATGCTAGCAAAAAGAGCACCAACATAACCCATTCAGGAACAAAATGAGAGTATTCTGCCGTTACGCCTACTCCCGCCAGAATCGCCGCTGCGAGCGTAATAAGAACAAATGCCTGGCGGGAAGTAAACCCTGCTCGCATAACCAAATGATGAATATGTTGGCGATCAGGGGAAAAGGGGCTCATCCCTTTACGCAGACGGCGATACATAATCGCCACCATATCCATCAATGGAATAGCGATAATCCATAGCGCGGTAACCGGGCTGATAGAGTGAGTTTTCCCCTGCGTCGTTTCCAGTAAAAGCCAGATGACGGTAAAGCCAATCAGTGTACTACCGGCATCGCCCATAAAGACTTTATAACGCCGCCCCAAAATACCGAGATTAAGCATAATGTAAGGCAGAATCGCGGCGATCATGGCAAAGCACCACATTGCCAGACTAGTCTGACCATCAAACCATAAAATCAGCCCCATCGCCGCAAATGAGACGCTGGATAACCCACCCAGCAGGCCGTCAATACCGTCCACCATATTGAAAGCGTTGATCGCCGCCCATACCGCAAACAGGGTAAGGAAATAGCCAAAGGGGCCAAGCACTAACTCCCAAGGCCCAAAGATGTAACCAAGGCTACCTAAGTGAAGTTTTGCGATAACCATCATTACAACCGCAATAACAGCCTGAACCACAGCACGAATTTTTACACTGATATCAAAACGGTCATCCATCGCACCAACAAAAACCAATACACCAGCGCAAATAAGATATAGCGATAAGTGCGGTATGTAGTAATCCGAGAGGCCAAACATAAAGCAGATTCCTGCAAACACAGAAATCCCGCCGACTAATGGGATAACACCCTGATGTCGTTTACGAAAGTTTGGTTTATCCACTAAACCAATTTTTATGGCTACTTTTCGCGCAAGAAAAATAAAAATGGTCGTGAATAAAAAAATACTGATTAGCTCAGATAAAGCGGTGAGTAACTTCACAGTGTATGTGCTCTCAGCATATATCATTTCCTTAAAGTATAATGCGTTACGCCAGCTCCTAGAAGAGACCTGTTAGAACATTACACTTTTTACCGCAAACAATGTGTATTGTGCATGGTGTTACTCTGTAGCGCATATCCCGATGACCAGTTTATATGACATGACGCTAAGATGAATCGCAAAACAAAAACGCCACGTAAAAACGTGGCGTTTTCAGGTAAAGACCAGGTTATGAGCGCTTCATCATCTCGAAAAAGTCGTCATTAGTTTTGGTCATCGCCAGTTTGTTAATGAGGAATTCCATCGCGTCAATTTCACCCATCGGATGGATGATTTTACGCAGGATCCACATTTTCTGCAGCTCTTCCTGAGTGGTGAGCAGCTCTTCTTTACGGGTACCGGAACGGTTGTAGTCGATAGCCGGGAAGACACGTTTTTCAGCGATCTTACGCGAGAGATGCAGCTCCATGTTACCGGTGCCTTTAAACTCTTCGTAGATAACTTCGTCCATCTTGGAACCGGTATCGATTAGCGCCGTCGCGATGATAGTCAGGCTACCGCCCTCTTCCACGTTACGCGCCGCGCCGAAGAAACGCTTCGGACGATGCAGGGCGTTAGCATCCACACCACCGGTCAGTACTTTACCGGAAGCCGGCACCACGGTGTTGTAGGCACGCGCCAGACGGGTGATGGAGTCGAGCAGGATGATGACGTCTTTCTTGTGTTCAACCAGACGTTTCGCCTTCTCGATAACCATTTCGGCAACCTGAACGTGGCGGGATGCCGGTTCGTCAAAGGTAGACGCAACCACTTCGCCTTTCACCAGACGCTGCATCTCGGTCACTTCTTCCGGACGTTCGTCAATCAGCAGCACCATCAGCACGCAGTCCGGGTGGTTATACGCGATGCTCTGCGCGATGTTCTGCAGCAGCATGGTTTTACCCGCCTTCGGCGGCGCGACAATCAGACCGCGCTGGCCGCGACCGATCGGCGAAGCCAGATCCAGAACGCGCGCCGTTAAGTCTTCGGTAGAACCGTTACCACGCTCCATACGCAGACGAGAGTTTGCGTGCAACGGGGTTAAGTTCTCAAAGAGGATTTTGTTACGGGCGTTTTCCGGTTTGTCGTAGTTAACTTCGTTAACTTTCAACAGCGCAAAATAGCGTTCACCTTCTTTCGGCGGGCGAATCTTACCAGAAATGGTATCACCAGTGCGGAGGTTGAAACGGCGGATTTGGCTGGGGGAAACGTAGATATCATCAGGACCGGCGAGGTAGGAGCTGTCTGCAGAACGGAGGAAACCAAATCCATCCTGCAATATCTCCAGCACACCGTCGCCAAAGATATCTTCGCCACTCTTTGCGTGCTGCTTCAGGATGGCAAAAATAATGTCCTGCTTGCGCATACGGGCCAGGTTTTCCAGCCCCATACTTTCGCCGAGAGTGATCAGCTCAGAAACCGGCGTATTCTTTAATTCGGTAAGATTCATAATGGTGTGAGTTCTTAAACTTGGGGTAAATCTCGAACTTAATGTTGTGAATGGTATGGCAGGGTCATCCATGCCTGTTTACGGCTATCAACTCATGTCTGTTCGCTGTCTGGTCACAGGAAAGTACGCAGAACTGAAACGACAAGACGGAATGAGCGAAGAGCCAGGAATCTTTCCACTTCTCGTGCGAGAAAAAACGGGAAGTGACGGATAAAACCAGATTCAAACTTAATAAGGTATGTTTAATTCGAAGTCAATACTAACTTAGCACGACTCAGACCGGGCGTCCAGAGATCCTGACAATTTAAGAATAACGTAAGGACAACAGACGCCACGAAACTGCCTGATACCTTAATCATTCGTCGAATGACAGACGCCTGACCATACAGCGCCTTTGTCATTCGACGTATAAAAGGTATTACGCCAGATTGGCGTCGAGAAACTCTTTCAACTGACCTTTAGACAGTGCGCCTACTTTGGTTGCCGCCACTTCGCCGTTTTTAAACAGCAGCAGAGTCGGAATACCGCGGATGCCATATTTAGGCGCAGTACCTGGGTTCTGGTCAATGTTCAGTTTGGCAACGGTCAATTTGCCCTGATATTCGTCAGCGATTTCATCCAGAATCGGAGCGATCATTTTACACGGCCCGCACCACTCTGCCCAGAAATCAACGAGGATAGCCCCGTCCGCTTTGAGTACATCCGTGTCAAAACTGTCGTCAGTCAGGTGAATAATTTTATCGCTCATATATAACTCCACAGGAATAAGCCTGGCGTGTTGGTGTAGCATTAACCAACGAGGTGCTGATGTTAACTTCGCCAACAAAGGTTGACTTTATTTCACCGGATACGCTTTCGTAAAGCAATAGTAAGCTGATATTCTACCACACTATGAGCAAAACACATTTAACAGAACAGAAGTTTTCCGACTTCGCCCTGCACCCACAGGTGGTTGAAGCCCTTGAAAAAAAAGGGTTTTATAATTGTACGCCCATTCAGGCACTGGCCCTTCCGCTAACGCTGGCGGGTCGTGACGTTGCAGGGCAGGCGCAAACCGGTACCGGGAAAACGATGGCGTTTCTGACGTCAACGTTTCATTATTTACTTTCTCATCCCGCGATCGACGATCGCAAGGTGAACCAGCCGCGCGCGCTGATCATGGCGCCGACGCGTGAATTAGCCGTACAAATTCACGCAGACGCGGAGCCGTTGGCGCAAGCGACAGGCTTAAAATTAGGCCTGGCTTACGGCGGCGATGGTTACGACAAGCAGCTTAAAGTGCTGGAAAGCGGCGTTGATATTCTTATTGGTACGACGGGCCGACTGATCGACTACGCCAAACAAAACCACATTAACCTCGGCGCCATTCAGGTCGTCGTACTCGATGAAGCCGATCGCATGTACGATTTGGGCTTTATTAAAGATATCCGCTGGCTGTTCCGTCGTATGCCGCCGGCTGCGCAGCGTCTGAACATGTTGTTTTCCGCCACCCTGTCTTATCGGGTTCGCGAGCTGGCGTTTGAACAGATGAACAACGCCGAATATGTTGAAGTGGAACCGGAGCAAAAGACCGGCCACCGCATTAAAGAAGAGCTTTTCTACCCCTCTAATGAAGAGAAAATGCGTTTACTGCAAACGCTGATCGAAGAAGAGTGGCCGGATCGCGCCATTATTTTCGCCAACACCAAGCATCGTTGCGAAGATATCTGGGGACACCTGGCGGCAGATGGCCATCGTGTTGGTCTGCTGACCGGCGATGTCGCGCAGAAAAAGCGCCTGCGGATTCTGGATGAGTTCACCCGCGGCGATCTGGATATTCTTGTGGCGACCGATGTCGCGGCGCGCGGGTTGCATATCCCCGCCGTAACGCACGTCTTTAACTACGATCTGCCAGACGATTGTGAAGACTATGTTCACCGTATCGGTCGTACCGGTCGCGCTGGCGCCAGCGGACATTCCATCAGCCTGGCTTGCGAAGAGTATGCGCTGAATCTGCCCGCTATTGAGAGCTATATCGGCCACTCGATTCCGGTCAGCAAATACAATCCGGAAGCGCTCATGAACGATCTGCCCAAGCCGTTGCGCCTGACGCGTTCGCGTCCTGGCAATGGTCCGCGCCGCGCTGGCGCTCCGCGTAATCGTCGTCGTTCAGGTTAAGAAAAGTTATGCCATACACAAAATCATTTAGCCTGTATCAAGGCGGCAAGAAAACAAATCCCGATGAGCTTAGGAAGAGTACACAGCCAACACGGATACAGGTTGAAGGATGAAGTGTATGAATTCCACCTCGTTGTATGCCGCCATTGATCTCGGTTCCAATAGTTTTCATATGCTGGTCGTGCGCGAGGCGGCGGGAAGCATCCAGACGCTGACCCGAATAAAACGCAAGGTGCGTCTGGCCGCGGGTCTGAACCACGACAACCACCTTTCAGCCGAAGCGATGGAACGCGGCTGGCAATGCCTGCGTCTGTTTGCTGAACGTTTGCAGGATATCCCGCAGCCGCAAATCCGCGTGGTTGCCACCGCAACATTGCGTCTCGCCGTCAATGCGGGTGAATTTATCGCGAAAGCGCAGACTATCCTTGGTTGTCCGGTGCAGGTTATCAGCGGCGAAGAAGAGGCGCGGCTGATTTATCAGGGGGTCGCTCATACCACCGGCGGCGCAGATCAGCGACTGGTGGTGGATATCGGCGGCGCCAGCACTGAACTGGTTACCGGCACAGGCGCGCAAACCACGTCGCTATTTAGCCTGTCCATGGGCTGCGTAACGTGGCTTGAACGCTATTTTAGCGATCGTAATCTGGCGCAAGAAAACTTTGATGATGCGGAGAAAGCCGCGCGCGATGTACTGCGTCCGGTCGCCGATGAACTGCGTTTTCATGGCTGGAAGGTCTGCGTGGGTGCCTCCGGCACCGTACAGGCATTGCAGGAAATCATGATGGCGCAGGGGATGGACGAGCGCATTACGCTCGCCAAACTGCAGCAGCTAAAACAACGCGCGATACAGTGCGGGCGTCTGGAAGAGCTGGAAATCGAAGGCCTGACGCTGGAGCGCGCGCTGGTTTTCCCAAGCGGGCTGGCTATTCTGATCGCGATATTTACCGAGCTGAACATCCAGAGCATGACGCTGGCAGGCGGCGCGTTACGCGAAGGGCTGGTGTATGGGATGTTGCATCTGGCGGTAGATCAGGATATCCGCAGCCGCACGCTGCGAAACATTCAGCGTCGGTTTATCGTCGATACCGATCAGGCGAATCGCGTGGCGAAGCTGGCAGATAACTTCCTCAAACAGGTAGAAAATGCCTGGCATATTGAGCCTATCAGTCGTGAACTGTTGCTTAGCGCTTGCCAGTTGCATGAGATCGGTCTGAGCGTTGATTTTAAACAGGCGCCCTATCATGCCGCCTATTTAGTACGCCATTTGGATCTGCCTGGCTATACGCCCGCGCAGAAAAAATTGCTCGCCACCCTCTTACTGAACCAGACCAATCCGGTCGATCTCTCTTCGCTTCATCAGCAAAACGCGGTACCGCCCCGTGTTGCGGAACAGCTATGCCGTTTGCTGCGCCTGGCGATTCTTTTTGCCGGTCGCCGTCGTGACGATCTGGTACCAGAAATTACGCTACAGGCGCTAAATGAAAATCTGACGTTAACCTTACCTGGCGACTGGCTGGCACATCACCCGCTGGGTAAAGAGTTGATTGATCAGGAAAGCCAGTGGCAAAGCTATGTACACTGGCCGCTGGACGTTCGCTAACCATCGTCTGATTGCCGGATGACGCTTCGCTTATCCGGCCTACGATTTCGCTCGCTTTGCCGCCATCATGGCTTTCAGATTAGCCAGGTGACTTTGCCCTTTTTGCATTCGCTCCTCAGCGCTTACCACTTTGCGCTCCTGCTCCCAGATTAAATCATCCTGCGGCAGTTCTAACAAGAAGCGACTGGGTTCCGGGCGCACCAGCTCCCCATACTGACGGCGCTCTTTACATAATGTAAAGGTGAGCTCTTTCTGCGCACGAGTGATCCCGACATAGGCCAGCCGACGCTCTTCCTCAATATTATCTTCGTCAATGCTGCTTTGATGCGGCAAAAATCCTTCTTCCATTCCCACCATATAGACATACGGGAATTCCAGTCCTTTCGATGCATGAAGCGTCATCAACTGTACCTGATCCAGCTCTTCTTCGCTCTCGCCGCGCTCCATCATATCGCGCAGCGTAAAGCGTGTAACCACCTGGGTGAGCGTCATCGGCTCATCGAGTTCGTTACCTTCCAGCATCTCAGTCATCCAGCTAAAGAGCTGGTTAACGTTTTTCATACGCATTTCCGCCGCTTTGGGGCTCGGCGAGGTTTCGTACAACCAGGATTCATAGTCAATACCGTGGATGAGATCGCGCACGGCGGCGACAGGCTCGCGTTCGGCCAGACGCTGGATTTCCCCCAACCAGTGGGTAAAACGCGTCAATGAATCGTAACCACGTCCGGTCAGCTTTTGGCTAAGTCCCATATCAAAGCTGGCGGTAAACAGGCTCTTATTACGCGTCATTGCCCATTCACCCAGCTTTTGCAGCGTGGCCGGACCGATTTCGCGTTTTGGCGTATTCACGATGCGCAGGAAAGCGCTGTCATCATCCGGGTTGGTCAACACCCGCAGGTAGGCCAGCAGGTCTTTAATCTCCGGACGGGAGAAGAATGAGGTGCCGCCGGAAATTTTGTACGGAATGCGGTTCTGCATGAGGAATTTTTCAAATACCCGCGACTGATGATTCCCGCGATACAGAATGGCGTAATCCTTGTACTGGGTCTTGTTCACAAAGTGATGGGCAATCAGTTCGCCGGTAACGCGCTCAGCTTCATGCTCTTCATTGTTTGCGCTTAACACTTTGAGTTCCGCGCCGTAACCGAGTTCGGAAAAGAGGCGCTTTTCAAAGACGTGCGGATTGTTGGCGATGAGAATATTCGCCGCTTTCAGGATGCGGCCCGAAGAACGATAGTTTTGCTCCAGCTTAATCACCTGCAGCGCCGGAAAGTCCTGGCTCAGTAACACCAGGTTTTGCGGACGCGCCCCGCGCCAGGAGTAGATAGACTGATCGTCATCGCCTACGACCGTAAAGCGCGCGCGTTGCCCGACCAGCAGCTTAACCAACTCATACTGGCTGGTGTTAGTATCCTGATATTCATCCACCAACAGATAACGAATTTTATTCTGCCAGCGCTCGCGCACCTCGTCATTGCGTTGCAGCAGCAGCGTCGGCAGCAAAATCAAATCATCAAAATCGAGAACGTTACATGCCTTCATATGGGCGTCGTAAAGCCCGTAGCAGTGGGCAAAAATACGATCGCGTTCACCTTTCGCCCCCGCCGCTGCCTGCGCAGGCGTTTTGAGATCGTTTTTCCAGTTGGAGATCGTGGAGATCAGCTGTTGCAACAGAACCTTGTCGTCTTCGATCAGGCCTTCGGTCAGCTCTTTGAGCAAGGCGACCTGGTCGGTATCGTCAAACAATGAAAAGTTCGATTTCATCCCCAGCGCAGCGTACTCGCGCTTAATAATATCCAGCCCTAGCGTATGAAAGGTGGAGATCATCAAACCGCGCGCTTCCTTACGGCCGAGCGTCTGCCCGACGCGTTCTTTCATCTCACGCGCTGCCTTGTTGGTAAACGTCACCGCCGCAATATGCCGGGCCTGATAGCCGCATCCGCGGATCAGGTGGGCGATTTTATTGGTAATTACGCGAGTTTTACCAGAACCCGCTCCTGCCAGCACCAGGCAGGGTCCGGTGACGAATTCGACAGCGTGTTGTTGGCCGGGATTTAAACGCATGGGAATAGTGCTCAATCTTCGAACGGGGGAGGGATTGTAGCAGAAAGCGAGGCCCAGAGAAGACCAGGCTGCTTTTTCAAGCAGCCTGGAAAAGGTCAATCAGCAGGCTCTGGCGGCAAGCGGCGTATAGCCATTACGCTGTGCGCTCTTGATCCAACTGAAAGAACCCATTAGCGCGATCGCCGTCAGCAGAACATACTCAAGCGACATCGCATAAACGCCCTGTACTGCATAGATCACGACGCTAATTACATCAATAATCACCCACAGCAGCCAGTTTTCCACGTACTTGCGGGTCATCAGCACCATCGCCGCAATCGACAACACCAGCATGGTGGAATCCCAGAACGGGAACGCGTCCGGCTGGAGTTCAGGCATCGCCACCTGCATACCTATCGTTTGCAGCAGAGCGAGCATAACGCGGGTCAACATAGCAAAGACCGGATCGATAAACCACGTCATCAGCAGAATGGCGATAATACATACGCCCCCCAACCTCCATGTTTGTTGACGAGAAAGCCAGCGTACTTTCAGAGCGGCTTCCCGGGCGTCATTCTGCCGGCTCCATGCGTACCAGCCGTAAATATTCGCCGCAAAGAAAAACACCTGAAGTAGCAAGCTGGCATACAGTTGAATCTGAAAAAAGATGGCGGCAAACAGAGTGACGTTAATCAAACCAAACAGGTAATTAACGATTTTTTCCCGGCTGGCGCACCAGATGCACAATAAACCAAAGACGGTGCCGATAGCCTCAATCCACGACAGCGCATACCCACCCTCGCCGAGAGGAATGTTGACCATTACATTGTTAATGATGAAAAAGTCCATCATTGCTCTCCTTGCAAACTATCGAAATAAATGGCCTGAAGCGCCAGAGAAATCTGGCGCTCTTCACCTTGCTGGCACAAGGTTTCCTGCTGAACATAATGGTTAATGCTGCTCTCCAGACAGCCACTATGCGCGACGACCACGTTTAGCAACGACGCGGTACGCAGCCCTCGTAACGCCCCCACCACCATCAGCGCGGCGGTTTCCATATCCGCGCCGAGAACGCCCCTGGCCGACCATTCGGCATCCAGTTCAGCTTCGCGATCGGTATAAAAACTGTCATGGCTGCGCACCAGCCCGCAAACGGCAGAGATGTTCATCTGTTTCGCCTGCTGTATCAGCGTGGCGGTAAGATACGGGTCCGCACAGGCCGGATAACTGGCGGGCGCATAGGTTTTGCTGGCGCCGTCGTCAGCCACCGCGCCGTGGGCGATGATCACATCGCCCAACGCCAGCGAGTCCTGCAACGCGCCGCAACTACCGATACGGATTAGCGTGTTGACGCCAACCTGGCGTAACTCCTCAATGGCGATAGCGGTTGACGGTCCGCCGATTCCCGTGGAGAGCACGACTATTTCAACCCCCTGATACCAACCGCGCGCCGCGCGAAACTCCCGGTTTTGCCCCAGAATCTCAGCCTTATCAAGAAAACGAGCGATTCTATCCACCCGCCCGGGATCGCCGGGCAAAAGCGCATATTTCGCGCGGGTCATGCTTGTGTTAAGCCGAATATGGGGTTGCATCTCCCGTCTCCTTATTGTTCTGAGAGGTTCAGATTTCCGCCTCCTGTTTGAGTTTTTCAGGAGCCAGTAAAATGATCCGCTCACCGTCGGTATCGATAATGTTCAGCGATTTCAGATCGTGCAGTATCCGGTTGATGCTGCGCGTCGTCGCCGCAAATTCCTGACCAAGATTCTGCTTATCAAGCAAAATAGTGGTTGATTCATATTGTTGATAACGCAGCCATAATGCCTGGCATACGCGCTGATGCAGCGAGTACAAATTGTCGCTACTGGCCTTTTTCGACAACTGGTAATACTGTTGGCTGAAAAACCGCAGCATTCGCTGGTTAAAGTGGTTATCCAGCGTCAGCCAGCGGCAAAAATGCGCTTGCGGCAGGCTGAGTAGCTGTACATTGCCGACGGCTACGACAGAACAGATGTAATGCCGCGACTCAAATATCTCTAGCTCGCCCAGCATATCTCCTTTGCCATAACGCGCCTGCCGGTAACGGCGTCCATCTTCAGCTTCGTAAAAAACATCCACTTCGCCGGCCACGATGAGTGAAAATTGCTGGCATATTTCCCCCTGGCGGCAGATAAGCGCGCCGCGGGAAATGTCGTCAAATCGCCAGCACTGCATGATTTCCAACGGGCAGTATTTGAGTAATTCATAGAGCACTGGGTCGCGTACGACTTGGCGTAGCCCTAAAAGCCAGTCGTCTGGAAATTCTGCGTTTTTCATTATGTTCATGGTATCTCGCCCCTTGTCAGAAAGGACAGGACCGCCGTCCCGCACATCCGAAATACGCCCGCTAAAAATGCCGCTTATCTCCCGGTTCATTAAATCAGGCGGGACATCTGTCCTGTAATGGCGAAGAGTATATGTCTGACGGCCTAAGGAGTGATAAAGTGACGGCCAATCTTTGCGACGTGAGAACACAATAATGGCAAAAATGGCAGCAGCACTGCATATCCTTGTAAAAGAAGAGAAACTGGCTTTAGATCTTCTGGAGCAAATTAAAAACGGCGGCGATTTTGAGAAGCTGGCGAAGAAGCATTCTATCTGCCCATCCGGTAAAAAAGGCGGTCATTTAGGCGAATTTCGTCAGGGCCAGATGGTTCCGGCATTCGATAAAGTAGTCTTTTCCTGCCCGGTACTGGAGCCAACCGGCCCGCTGCATACCCAGTTCGGTTACCACATCATTAAAGTATTGTATCGCAAATAAAAAGCCGGGTGGCGGCTACGCCTTACCCGGCCTACATCGTCTGATTGATTTTGTCGGTCGGGTAAGCGCTAGCGCCACCCGACAAGGTATATCAACCCGCTACCGCAATACGCTTCATATCCGTCATATAGCCGCGCAGTTTCTTACCTACCTGCTCAATCGCATGACTACGAATCGCGTCGTTCACGTCGCGAAGCTGTGCGTTGTCTACCGCGCCTTCCGGGATAGCACTACCCAGATCGCCCGGTTGCAATTCCGCCATAAACGGTTTCAGCAGCGGTACGCAAGCGTAAGAGAACAGGTAGTTACCGTATTCTGCGGTATCGGAGATAACTACGTTCATTTCGTACAGACGCTTACGGGCGATGGTGTTCGCGATCAGCGGCAGCTCGTGCAGTGATTCGTAGTAAGCGGATTCTTCGATGATGCCGGAATCGACCATGGTTTCGAACGCCAGCTCAACGCCAGCTTTCACCATCGCAATCATCAGCACGCCTTTATCGAAGTACTCCTGCTCGCCGATTTTACCTTCAAACTGCGGTGCGGTTTCGAACGCGGTTTTTCCGGTCTCTTCACGCCAGGTCAGCAGTTTCTTATCGTCGTTAGCCCAGTCAGCCATCATGCCGGAAGAGAATTCGCCGGAGATGATGTCATCCATGTGTTTCTGGAACAGCGGCGCCATGATCTCTTTCAGCTGTTCGGACAGCGCGTAAGCACGCAGTTTCGCCGGGTTAGACAGACGGTCCATCATCAGGGTGATGCCGCCCTGCTTCAGCGCTTCGGTGATGGTTTCCCAGCCGAACTGAATCAGTTTTTCCGCATAAGCCGGGTCGGTGCCTTCTGCCACCAGCTTGTCGAAACACAGCAGAGAACCGGCCTGCAGCATACCGCACAGAATAGTCTGCTCGCCCATCAGGTCAGATTTCACTTCCGCAACGAAAGAAGATTCCAGTACGCCCGCACGGTGACCACCGGTGGCCGCCGCCCAGGCTTTAGCAATCGCCATGCCTTCGCCTTTCGGGTCGTTTTCCGGGTGAACGGCGATCAGCGTCGGCACGCCGAAACCACGTTTGTACTCTTCGCGCACTTCGGTGCCCGGACACTTCGGCGCAACCATCACTACGGTGATGTCTTTACGGATCTGCTCGCCCACTTCCACGATGTTGAAGCCGTGGGAGTAACCCAGCGCCGCGCCGTCTTTCATCAGCGGCTGTACGGAGCGCACCACGTCGGAGTGCTGTTTGTCTGGCGTCAGGTTAACCACCAGGTCCGCCTGTGGGATCAGCTCTTCGTAGGTACCCACTTTGAAGCCGTTTTCGGTCGCTTTACGCCAGGAGGCACGCTTCTCAGCAATGGCTTTTTTACGCAGGGCGTAGGAAATATCCAGACCGGAGTCACGCATGTTCAGGCCCTGGTTCAGCCCCTGAGCGCCACAGCCGACGATGACCACTTTTTTACCCTGCAGGTAGCTCGCGCCATCGGCGAATTCGTCGCGGCCCATAAAGCGACATTTACCCAGCTGCGCCAGCTGCTGGCGCAGATTCAGTGTATTAAAGTAGTTAGCCATGATGGTGTACTCCGTGATGTTGTGTTGTCGCGCTTATTGTTCGGTTTACAGATTGCTATCTGTGCGAATGAACCCACATTACAACAGGAAATTTATTGCGGAAATTGATATATTCACAACGTTATGTTGCGGTTTATGCAACGTCAAAAACCGGAGGTCTGTCTGTGGATTTACGCGATCTAAAAACCTTCCTGCATCTGGCGGAAAGCCGCCACTTTGGCCGCAGCGCGCGCGCGATGCACGTCAGTCCCTCCACGCTCTCCCGGCAAATTCAGCGGCTGGAAGAGGACCTCGGTCAGGCGCTGTTTGTGCGTGATAACCGCACGGTCACACTGACCGAAGCAGGGGAAGAACTGCGGGTATTTGCCCAGCAAACGTTGTTGCAGTATCAGCAACTGCGCCACACCCTCGATCAGCAAGGACCATCACTTTCTGGTGAACTGCACATTTTCTGCTCGGTGACCGCGGCGTACAGTCATCTGCCGCCAATCCTCGACCGCTTCCGCGCCGAACATCCCTCGGTGGAAATTAAGCTCACCACCGGCGACGCCGCCGACGCCATGGACAAAGTGGTCACCGGCGAGGCCGATCTGGCGATTGCCGGTAAGCCGGAAACGCTGCCCGGTGCGGTGGCGTTTTCGATGCTGGAGAATCTGGCAGTGGTGCTGATTGCACCGGCGCTGCCCTGCCCGGTGCGCAATCAGGTTTCGGTTGATAAGCCCGACTGGTCGACGGTGCCGTTTATCATGGCCGATCAGGGGCCGGTACGCCGCCGCATTGAGCTATGGTTCCGCCGGCATAAAATCAGCAATCCGCAGATTTACGCCACCGTCGGCGGTCACGAAGCGATGGTCTCAATGGTGGCGCTGGGCTGCGGCGTGGCGCTGCTGCCGGAAGTGGTGCTGGAAAACAGCCCGGAGCCGGTACGTAATCGCGTAATGATTTTAGAGCGCAGCGACGAAAAAACGCCGTTTGAGCTTGGCGTCTGCGCGCAAAAAAAGCGGCTGCATGAGCCGCTAATTGATGCGTTCTGGAAGATTTTACCGAATTAGTTTTACGGCCCTACCATTACCCGAACAGGCTTCCCAATACGGCTAAGCATATTCACCAGAGCATCAATGGTGAATTTGCTGCATTTCTTGTTGACGACATCCGAAACGCGCGGTCGGGATATATGCAAAACTGTAGCAACCTCGGCTTGCTTCATCTGGTTTCGCGTAATCCAGAGGGTAATTTCTTCCATGAGCTGTTCTTTAATGGCTAACGTGTTTTCGATTTCACTCAGGGAATCAGCGTAAAACTTTTCTGCGTCCTGCTTATCAAACCCCAAATCAGCAAAAACATTACCGCCAGATGGCGTCACATGGCGAATATCACTATCAGTTTTGGCAATCACAAGCTGTTTCTCCGTTGTTGCACCACCCGGTTATAACGCGTTCTGGCGATGTTTTTATCGTGCTGACTGGTTTGTTGCGTCTGTTTTTGGAAACTATGCAAAACGTAGAGTGCTTCTTCAAACTTAGCGACATACATAACGCGATAGATACCATTGTTGTCACGAATCCGAATTTCATTTACCCCAGCCCCAATTTCTGAAAACAGTTTCCAGTCATCGGGTTCAATTCCATACTGAATTTTGTGAAGCTGATAACCGACTGCTTTGCGTACCGTTATGGGAAAAGCCAAGAGATCCTCCAGAGAAGATCCCACCCATCGAATTTCTTTTTCATTGGAGAGAGCTCGGGTGAGTAACATAACATCCTTGTGTATAAAATTTTATACATTGTTTTTAGCAGATGCAAGTGATAGCGGTGCTAACGATATGGTGAGCCGAGTTTCACCACAAGCAGATTGGGCGCCTTCTGGAAAACGTCTCGCAAAATTAAATGAGTGGATGCTCCGGGCTGGCAGAAAAGCCCAATAACTGAGGGAAGATCATATCTGGATATCAGGCCCACTTTACTTTGTGGGCCTGAAAAACTAAACGCTGAATTAACCCGCCAGAAAGAACCGGAACGCCGGGTTATTGCTCTCATCATGGCATTCATAGCCCAGCTCATGCAGCCGGGTTTCGAAATCCGGCTCATGATCGCCTAACTCGAACGCCGCCAGCACGCGGCCATAATCGGTACCGTGGCTGCGGTAATGGAATAGCGAAATATTCCAGTGCGTGCCAAGCGTATGCAGGAATTTGAGCAACGCGCCGGGCGACTCTGGAAATTCAAAGCTGTAGAGGCGTTCCTGTAGCGGATGGGATGGACGCCCACCGACCATATAGCGCACATGCAGCTTCGCCATTTCATCGTCGGAGAGATCCACTACGCTATAACCGCCGTCGCACAGTTGGGTGATAATCTCTTTTCGCTCCTCTAGCCCCTGACTGACGCGTACGCCGACAAAAATACAGGCATTTTTCGCGTCGGCAAAACGGTAGTTAAATTCGGTGACCATACGCCCGCCAAGCAACTGGCAGAATTTGAGAAAGCTCCCCTTTTCTTCCGGAATGGTCACCGCCAGTAACGCTTCGCGCTGTTCCCCCAGCTCGCAGCGTTCAGACACATAGCGCAAGCCGTGGAAGTTGACGTTGGCGCCGGAAAGGACGTGCGCCAGGCGTTCGCCGCGAATATTGTGCTGGGCGATATATTTTTTCATCCCCGCCAGCGCCAGCGCGCCGGACGGCTCCGCCACCGCACGCACATCTTCAAACAGATCTTTCATCGCCGCGCAGATAGCGTCGCTATCGACTGTAATAATGTCGTCGAGATATTCCTGGCACAGGCGGAAGGTTTCGTCGCCGATGCGTTTTACCGCCACGCCTTCAGCAAATAACCCAACGCGCGGGAGATCCACTGGATGACCGGCTTCCAACGCCGCTTTCAGGCAGGCGGAATCCTCCGCTTCGACGGCAATCACTTTGATTTGCGGCATCAATTGTTTGATCAGTACCGCTACGCCCGCCGCCAGGCCGCCGCCGCCAACCGGCACAAAGACACGATCGAGATGCGAATCCTGCTGAAGCAGTTCCAGCGCCAGCGTGCCCTGCCCGGCGATCACCATTGGGTGATCAAACGGCGGCACCCAGGTAAAACCCTGCTGCTGCGCCAGCTCAATAGCTTTCGCTTTCGCTTCATCAAAATTAGCGCCGTGCAACAGCACTTCGCCGCCAAAACCGCGTACCGCATCGACTTTAATATCCGCCGTTGCTTTTGGCATGACGATCAGCGACTTCACGCCAAGCCGCGCGGAGGAGAACGCCACGCCCTGTGCATGGTTCCCCGCCGACGCGGTAATCACGCCGTGGGCTTTTTGTTCTTCGGTCAATCCGGCCATCATCGCGTAAGCGCCGCGCAGCTTAAAGCTATGTACCGGCTGCCGGTCTTCGCGTTTGACGAGAATAACGTTATCCAGACGTGACGAGAGCTTTTCCATTTTTTGCAGCGGCGTCACCTGCGCCGCTTCGTATACTGGCGCGCGTAGCACCGCGCGCAGATACTCCGCCCCTTCCGGCGCGACTGACAGTGGTTGAGATTCCGCCATCATCAACCTCCCAGTTTCGATTTATCGCGCACCGCGCCTTTATCGGCGCTGGTCGCCAGGCTGGCGTAGGCACGCAGGGCAAACGAAACCTGACGCTGACGATTTTTCGGCGTCCAGGCTTTGTCGCCACGAGCCTCCTGCGCCTCGCGGCGTGCGGCGATTTCAGCCTCGTTCAACTGCAACTGAATGCTGCGGTTCGGGATATCAATCGCAATGGTGTCGCCATCTTCAATCAGCGCAATAGTGCCGCCGCTGGCCGCTTCCGGCGAGACGTGGCCGATGGAAAGACCCGAAGTACCGCCGGAGAAACGCCCATCGGTGATGAGCGCGCAGACTTTGCCCAGCCCCATCGACTTCAGGAAACTGGTCGGATAGAGCATTTCCTGCATTCCCGGCCCGCCTTTCGGCCCTTCGTAGCGGATCACGACTACATCGCCTTCCACTACTTTGCCGCCGAGAATCGCCTCTACCGCGTCGTCCTGGCTTTCATACACTTTCGCCGGGCCGGTGAATTTAAGGATGCTGTCATCGACGCCCGCGGTTTTAACGATGCAGCCGTTTTCGGCGAAGTTGCCATACAGCACCGCCAGACCGCCGTCTTTGCTATAGGCATATTCCAGCGAGCGGATGCAACCCGCTGCGCGGTCGTCATCCAGCGAATCCCAGCGACAATCCTGCGAGAACGCCTGGGTAGTACGGATACCGGCAGGGCCAGCACGGAACATTTTTTTAACCGCTTCGTCCTGCGTAACCGTGATGTCGTACTGTTCCAGCGTTTGCGGCAGCGTCAGGCCTAATACGTTTTTCACGTTACGGTTCAGCAGCCCGGCGCGATCCAGCTCGCCTAAAATACCCAGCACACCGCCGGCACGGTGAACGTCTTCCATATGGTATTTCTGGGTACTTGGCGCCACTTTACACAGCTGCGGCACCTTGCGGGACAGCTTGTCGATATCACTCATGGTGAAGTCGATTTCCGCTTCCTGCGCCGCCGCCAGTAGATGCAGAACGGTATTGGTCGAACCGCCCATCGCAATATCCAGCGTCATGGCGTTTTCAAACGCGGCTTTGCTGGCGATGTTACGCGGCAGTGCACTTTCGTCATCCTGCTCGTAATAGCGTTTAGTCAGTTCAACAATCCGCTTACCGGCATTGAGGAACAACTGCTTCCGGTCAGCGTGGGTTGCCAGCAGTGAGCCGTTGCCCGGCTGCGACAGGCCCAGCGCTTCGGTCAGGCAGTTCATGGAATTAGCGGTAAACATGCCGGAGCAGGAGCCGCAGGTTGGACAGGCGGAACGCTCCACCTGGTTACTTTGATCGTCAGAGACTTTCGGGTCCGCGCCCTGAATCATGGCATCAACCAGATCCAGCTTGATAATTTTGTCTGAAAGCTTGGTTTTCCCGGCTTCCATCGGTCCGCCGGAGACAAAGATCACCGGAATATTCAGGCGCAGCGAGGCCATGAGCATCCCTGGGGTGATTTTGTCACAGTTGGAGATACACACCATCGCGTCAGCGCAGTGAGCGTTCACCATGTACTCCACGGAGTCGGCGATCAGCTCGCGCGACGGCAGTGAATAGAGCATACCCCCGTGCCCCATGGCGATCCCGTCATCCACGGCAATAGTGTTGAACTCTTTCGCCACACCGCCGGAAGCTTCAATCTGTTCGGCGACCAGCTTACCGAGATCGCGCAGATGAACGTGACCCGGCACAAACTGAGTGAATGAGTTCACCACGGCGATAATCGGTTTGCCAAAATCACTGTCGGTCATTCCGGTGGCGCGCCACAGCGCGCGGGCACCCGCCATATTACGACCATGGGTGGTGGTGGCGGAACGGTACTTAGGCATGCTTTATTTACTCCCCATCTTTTCCCTTCATACTTCACGCCACAGGTGCGTTGGCTGCCTCACTCACCCCAGTCACTTACTACAGTAAGCTTCTGGGGATTCGCTGCGTTGCCGCCTTCCTGTGACGCAAATTATTTTGGGAAAATATTAATTTTATTTATTATGAATTTACCGGATCCAACCAGCCCCATTTATCCTCGGTTTCTCCAGTGAAGAGACCAAAGAAGGCTTGTTGAATACGCTTGGTAACAGGGCCGCAACGGCCTTCACCTACCTGGATACCATCAACGCTGCGTACCGGAGTAATTTCTGCCGCGGTTCCGGACATAAACACTTCGTCGGCCAGATACAGCGATTCACGGGACAGCACCTGCTCACGCACTTCAATACCCAGCTCTTTCGCCAGTTTGATGATCGCATCGCGAGTAATGCCTGGCAGCGCGGAAGAGGTAAACGGCGGAGTAAACAGCACGCCATCTTTTACCTCAAACAGGTTTTCGCCTGCGCCTTCGGAGATATAGCCGTTTACATCCAGGGCGATGCCTTCCTGATAGCCGTGGCGGCGCGCTTCGCTACCCACCAGCAGTGAGGAGAGGTAGTTACCGCCCGCTTTCGCAGCGGTTGGAATGGTGTTCGGCGCAGCGCGATTCCAGGAAGAAACCATCGCATCGATCCCCTGATCCAGCGCTTCGGCGCCCAGGTATGCCCCCCACGGGAACGCGGCGATGATGACGTCAGTGGTGTATCCCGGGGGCGGGTTAACGCCCATACCGACATCGCCGACAAATACCAACGGACGGATATAGGCGCTGGTCAGGTTGTTTTTGCGGATCACTTCGCGGCAGGCTTCCATCAGCTCATCAATACTCTGGGAAACCGGAAAACGATAAATTTTTGCTGAGTCGCGCAGGCGCTGCATATGTTCACGATGACGAAACACTACTGGGCCTTTGTGAGAGTCGTAGCACCGAATCCCTTCAAATACCGACGTACCGTAGTGCAGCGCGTGAGACATTACGTGAACCTTCGCGTCTTCCCAGCGCACCATCTCGCCATTGAACCAAATGTAATCAGCTTTTTTCGTCGTCATTTTTCTTCCTTTTGCGCTCAGGCGCGGATTTGTTGTGATGTGGCAGCGCTCTGGCAGATTGCGACATGCGCAACATCTACCAGTTTACTTAACTGACTAAACAGTAAGTCGACCGACCGGGGACTGGCAACGGTCAATTCAATATTTATATTCTGCGCATCGGTCGCGGCTTCCATATTCATGGAGCACACCTGAAAACCACGATGGCGCACCACGCGTAAAACACGTTCTAAGGTTTCTGGATTAAAGCGTGCCGATACATTGACCTGATGTTGCATCATGATAATTTCTCCAGCATTTCAGAGTTACTGGCGCCAGGCGGCACCAACGGCCAGACATTTTCAAGTTCGTCGATTGAGACGTGAAGCAGGTACGGCCCTTCGCTTGCCAACATAGTGTCAAGTGCCGCTTCAACCTGGTCTTTACGAGTAATGTGCTGGCCTGGAATGCCGAAGGCGCTGGCCAGCATGAGGAAATCGGGGTTATCGGTCAGGGTGGTTTCGCTATATCGCTCCTGGAAAAACAGTTGCTGCCATTGTCGAACCATCCCTAACCGCTGGTTGTCGAGTAAGACTATCTTCAACGGTAACTGCTTGCGTTTTACGGTGCCCAACTCCTGAACATTCATCATGAAGGAGCCGTCACCGGAGATACAGATAACGGTATCATTCGGTCGCGCTACCTGCGCGCCAACGGCCGCCGGTAAGCCGAATCCCATCGTCCCCAGACCGCTGGAAGTGATGAAGTTCTCCGGGCGGGTGTAAGTCATATGCTGGGCTGACCACATCTGATGCTGCCCCACATCCGTCGTCACCACGCTGTCTGCGGGTTTGCGTTCCGACAATTGCTTCAACAACAACGGCGCATAGATAGTCTCGCCAGGATGGTCATAGCGCCAGGCGTGTTCTGCGCGCAGCTCTGCACAGGACTGACGCCATGCGTCGATCTTCAGCGGTTGCTGTAATGCCGGCAACAGCGAATTTAAATCGCCCTGCAACGCGACGTGTGCCTGACGCAGTTTGTTCATTTCCGCCGGGTCGATATCCATATGGATTACGCTGGCGTTCGGCGCAAACGTATTCAGCTTACCGGTCACCCGGTCATCAAAACGTGCACCCACTGCGATCAGTAAATCACACTCTTGCACCGCGAAATTAGCCGCTTTAGTACCGTGCATTCCCAGCATGCCCAGATAGTACGGATAATCAGCTTCAACAGCCCCCAGCCCTTTCAGCGTGCAGGTAACTGGCATTTGCGTTACCGCGATAAATTTACGCAGCGCAGGAACCGCCTGCGCCATACCAACACCACCGCCGACGTACAGCATGGGTTTTTTCGCCTGTTCCAGCATCTGGCGCGCCTGTTCAACATCAGCCTGCGGGAAGGTCGCTTCGTTAGCAACGGTAGTAAACCAGGGTTCCAGCTCACCGCTGGCCAACTGGATATCTTTCGGGATATCCACCAGAACCGGGCCAGGACGGCCAGCGTTGGCGACTTCAAAAGCCTCTGCCATGATACGAGGCAGCTCTGCCAGCGACTGCACCAGGAAGCTGTGTTTGGTACAGGCCAGCGACAGGCCTAACACATCCACCTCCTGGAACGCATCAGTGCCGATGAACGGGGCGGAAACCTGACCCGTGATCGCGACGACGGGGACCGAATCTAACAACGCATCCGCCAGGCCAGTGATCAGGTTAGTGGCGCCAGGGCCGGAAGTGGCGATACAAACACCGGTTTTGCCGGTAGAACGGGCATAACCGATTGCCGCCATTGCGGCACCCTGCTCGTGTCGGCACAACAAATGCTCCACACCACCGTCATACAACGCGTCGTAAACCGGCATAATTGCGCCGCCAGGATAACCAAATACGGTTTTCACCCCCTGCGCTCGCAAAGCATGTACCACCCACTGTGCCCCGTTCATAGTTACATCCCCGTCGTAAATCTTGAGAAACAGAATTTTATGCTGTTATTCACGCTCTGCTCCTCGCTTAAGTTTTTCAGGCCAAAAAAAACCCCCGGACCTTTCGGTGCGGGGGTCTTAGTTCGTTAAGGCTTGATTTCTAAGCCTTTCCTCGTCCAAGTGCAGCCCCGCACGGTGGGATAATAATCACCACCACGCTAATCACGACCAGGCTAATCACTCGTAGAAGGGCTGTCATTTTTGTCTATTCTTGCATCTTGTTCGAAGGAATACCTAAAGAGTTACCATAGGTTTTGCCAATAGCACAAGATATTTTTTTAACCACGTTTCAGATAATGCAGGTGAATGCCTAAAAGTGCTTTGTTTTTTATAAGAAAAATTAGCAACTGAAAAATTTTCACGTTTTCCTCCCCCTTTTGGCGCACTCTACACCCTGTTTTCCTTCTTTTCGCTTCTGCGAGCGCTCTTCCAGTTTGATGTTTCTTACCTGAAAATGACGCCAAAATTCAGGAAGCAGCCGCTAAAAAACAAAAAGTCAGTAATTCGATTTTCTCTTCTATTCCGCATAATCCACGTAACAGGAGGGATTATGTCACTGGCGATTGTTCATACTCGCGCCGCACTTGGCGTCAATGCGCCGCCTATCACTATAGAGGTGCATATCAGTAATGGATTACCGGGATTAACCATGGTTGGCCTACCGGAAACCACGGTAAAAGAGGCGCGTGACCGGGTACGTAGTGCGATTATTAATAGCGGATATGAATTTCCGGCTAAAAAAATAACCATTAACCTTGCTCCAGCCGATCTACCGAAAGAGGGCGGAAGGTATGACCTGCCTATTGCTGTTGCGCTTCTGGTCGCGTCTGAGCAGCTTACAGCGTCGAATCTTGAGGCATATGAGCTGGTGGGTGAGTTAGCGCTTACAGGCGCATTACGCGGCGTTCCTGGCGCAATATCAAGTGCAACGGAAGCCATCAGGGCCGGCAGAAATATTATCGTCGCAACAGAGAACGCGGCGGAGGTTGGGCTTATCAGCAAAGAAGGATGTTTTATCGCCGATCATCTACAAACCGTCTGCGCCTTTCTGGAAGGGAAACACGCCCTGGAAAGACCTTTAGCTCAGGATATGGCATCGCCTACCGCAACTGCCGATCTTCGCGATGTGATCGGTCAGGAGCAGGGTAAACGCGGCCTGGAGATTACAGCGGCAGGGGGACATAATCTGCTATTGATCGGCCCGCCGGGTACGGGTAAAACCATGCTGGCCAGTCGACTAAGCGGGATTCTTCCACCATTAAGCAATGAAGAGGCGTTGGAAAGCGCCGCGATCCTCAGTCTGGTTAATGCCGATACGGTACAAAAACGATGGCAGCAACGTCCCTTTCGCTCACCTCATCATAGCGCCTCACTTACTGCTATGGTCGGCGGCGGCGCAATACCCGCCCCGGGAGAGATATCGCTGGCGCACAACGGAATTTTGTTCCTTGATGAATTGCCTGAATTTGAGCGACGCACACTGGATGCGCTACGTGAACCTATAGAATCCGGTCAAATTCATTTATCCCGTACCAGAGCGAAAATAACGTACCCTGCCAGGTTCCAGTTAATCGCCGCAATGAATCCCAGCCCAACCGGACATTATCAGGGAAACCATAATCGCTGCACGCCAGAACAGACACTACGTTACCTTAATCGGTTGTCAGGCCCGTTTCTTGATCGTTTTGACCTTTCGCTTGAGATACCGCTTCCACCGCCCGGGATTCTTAGCCAACACGCCTCAAAGGGTGAGAGCAGCGCTACGGTAAAAAAGCGGGTCATCGCCGCCCATGAACGGCAGTACCGACGGCAGAAGAAGTTAAACGCGCGTCTGGAGGGTCGCGAAATCCAAAAATATTGTATTTTGCATCACGATGACGCCCGCTGGCTTGAAGACACGCTGGTGCATCTTGGATTATCCATTCGCGCCTGGCAGCGTTTACTAAAAGTGGCCAGAACCATTGCCGACATAGAACTGGCTGACCAGATCTCGCGTCAGCATTTGCAGGAGGCGGTAAGCTATCGGGCGATAGACAGGTTGTTAATTCATTTGCAAAAGCTGCTGGCGTAAAAAAAGGGCATTACGCCCTTTTTATTAATCATCAGCTTCGGTGTAGTCTTCTGCGCCTTCAACTTGCGGCTTGCCGCCAGACAAGGTGTGGAAGCGTTTTGGACGCTTGATACGCGTCATATACTTGGACCAGACGCGTTCTGCATCCGTTACCGGCTCGCGTTCACCGCGACATACCGCTACAAACAGCTTCTCTTCTTCAGTCACAGGCTCACGCTTGCCAAGATCCAGATCATTAAAGGCATGACCATGACGCTCAAGCAGTTGTGCCTCTTTAATCGTGAAATCACCGTGACGAGAGAATCCACGTGGATAATGTTTATTGTCAAAATATCGATTAGTCGTCGTAAAGCTTTCCGCCATCCTGCACGCTCCTAATTCTTTGTCTGAGCTATTTATGGCGCGGAGTATTAGTTACGCTTGACAGAGTGTAAAACAAAACATTTAAATCATAACGACAAATAATTTTGTGGAGAGCACAGTGGATACGGAATTGTTAAAAACTTTCCTGGAAGTTAGCCGGACACGCCATTTCGGGCGGGCCGCAGAAGCACTTTACCTGACGCAATCCGCGGTGAGCTTTCGTATCAGGCAACTGGAGAATCAACTGGGCGTAAACCTTTTTACGCGGCACAGAAACAATATCCGTTTAACCACGGCTGGCGAAAAACTTTTACCGTATGCGGAAACGCTGATGAATACGTGGCAGGCGGCACGTAAAGAGGTGGCGCATACCTCACGCCATAACGAGTTTTCCATCGGCGCCAGCGCGTCTTTATGGGAGTGTATGCTTAACGCCTGGCTGGGGCGACTGTACCAACTACAGGAGCCGCAAAGCGGCCTGCAGTTCGAAGCCAGAATCGCTCAACGGCAATCGCTTGTGAAGCAACTTCATGAACGCCAGCTTGATCTCCTCATTACTACCGAAGCGCCCAAAATGGATGAGTTCAGCAGTCAGCTGTTAGGGCACTTCACTTTGGCGTTATATTGCAGCAGCCCTGCCCGTAAGAAATCAGAACTCAATTATCTGCGGCTGGAGTGGGGACCAGACTTCCAACAGCATGAAACAGGGCTGATCGCAGCAGATGAAGTGCCGGTATTAACAACCAGCTCAGCCGAACTCGCCCGACAGCAGCTTAGCGCATTAAATGGCTGTAGCTGGCTTCCTGTAAACTGGGCAAATGAAAAGGGCGGATTACATACCGTTGCCGACAGCGCAACGCTTTCACGGCCGCTATACGCTATTTGGCTGCAAAACAGCGATAAATACTCGCTGATCTGCGATCTGTTAAAAACGGATGTGCTGGATGGCCAATGAAAATGATGAAAAGAAAAAGAAGGGAACTTACGATTACCTGATCAGATAATCAGGTAATTTCAGGCAAAAAAAAATCCTTAGCAGATGCTAAGGATTATTTCTGGCAGGGGCGGAGAGACTCGAACTCCCAACACCCGGTTTTGGAGACCGGTGCTCTACCAATTGAACTACGCCCCTAATTAGGGTGGCGGAACGGACGGGACTCGAACCCGCGACCCCCTGCGTGACAGGCAGGTATTCTAACCAACTGAACTACCGCTCCACCGAATTCTTTTACAACCACTGATTTTTACATCAGTTTACTGCTTAATTTGATGCCTGGCAGTTCCCTACTCTCGCATGGGGAGACCCCACACTACCATCGGCGCTACGGCGTTTCACTTCTGAGTTCGGCATGGGGTCAGGTGGGACCACCGCGCTAGTGCCGCCAGGCAAGTTCTGTTATCAGACCGTTTTTACGTTCTGATGTAATCTGAATCTGAGCTGAAAATCATCTCTCATCCGCCAAAACATCTTCGGCGTTGTAAGGTTAAGCCTCACGGTTCATTAGTACCGGTTAGCTCAACGCATCGCTGCGCTTACACACCCGGCCTATCAACGTCGTCGTCTTCAACGTTCCTTCAGGAGACTCTAAGTCTCAGGGAGAACTCATCTCGGGGCAAGTTTCGTGCTTAGATGCTTTCAGCACTTATCTCTTCCGCATTTAGCTACCGGGCAGTGCCATTGGCATGACAACCCGAACACCAGTGATGCGTCCACTCCGGTCCTCTCGTACTAGGAGCAGCCCCCCTCAGTTCTCCAGCGCCCACGGCAGATAGGGACCGAACTGTCTCACGACGTTCTAAACCCAGCTCGCGTACCACTTTAAATGGCGAACAGCCATACCCTTGGGACCTACTTCAGCCCCAGGATGTGATGAGCCGACATCGAGGTGCCAAACACCGCCGTCGATATGAACTCTTGGGCGGTATCAGCCTGTTATCCCCGGAGTACCTTTTATCCGTTGAGCGATGGCCCTTCCATTCAGAACCACCGGATCACTATGACCTGCTTTCGCACCTGCTCGCGCCGTCACGCTCGCAGTCAAGCTGGCTTATGCCATTGCACTAACCTCCTGATGTCCGACCAGGATTAGCCAACCTTCGTGCTCCTCCGTTACTCTTTAGGAGGAGACCGCCCCAGTCAAACTACCCACCAGACACTGTCCGCAACCCGGATTACGGGTCCACGTTAGAACATCAAACATTAAAGGGTGGTATTTCAAGGTCGGCTCCATGCAGACTGGCGTCCACACTTCAAAGCCTCCCACCTATCCTACACATCAAGGCTCAATGTTCAGTGTCAAGCTATAGTAAAGGTTCACGGGGTCTTTCCGTCTTGCCGCGGGTACACTGCATCTTCACAGCGAGTTCAATTTCACTGAGTCTCGGGTGGAGACAGCCTGGCCATCATTACGCCATTCGTGCAGGTCGGAACTTACCCGACAAGGAATTTCGCTACCTTAGGACCGTTATAGTTACGGCCGCCGTTTACCGGGGCTTCGATCAGGAGCTTCGCTTGCGCTGACCCCATCAATTAACCTTCCGGCACCGGGCAGGCGTCACACCGTATACGTCCACTTTCGTGTTTGCACAGTGCTGTGTTTTTAATAAACAGTTGCAGCCAGCTGGTATCTTCGACTGACTTCAGCTCCGTGAGTAAATCACTTCACCTACGTGTCAGCGTGCCTTCTCCCGAAGTTACGGCACCATTTTGCCTAGTTCCTTCACCCGAGTTCTCTCAAGCGCCTTGGTATTCTCTACCTGACCACCTGTGTCGGTTTGGGGTACGATTTGATGTTACCTGATGCTTAGAGGCTTTTCCTGGAAGCAGGGCATTTGTTGCTTCAGCACCGTAGTGCCTCGTCGTCACGCCTCAGTGTTAAAGTGAACCGGATTTACCTGGAACACACACCTACACGCTTAAACCGGGACAACCGTCGCCCGGCCAACATAGCCTTCTCCGTCCCCCCTTCGCAGTAACACCAAGTACGGGAATATTAACCCGTTTCCCATCGACTACGCCTTTCGGCCTCGCCTTAGGGGTCGACTCACCCTGCCCCGATTAACGTTGGACAGGAACCCTTGGTCTTCCGGCGAGCGGGCTTTTCACCCGCTTTATCGTTACTTATGTCAGCATTCGCACTTCTGATACCTCCAGCAACCCTCACAGGCCACCTTCACAGGCTTACAGAACGCTCCCCTACCCAACAACACACAGTGTCGCTGCCGCAGCTTCGGTGCATGGTTTAGCCCCGTTACATCTTCCGCGCAGGCCGACTCGACCAGTGAGCTATTACGCTTTCTTTAAATGATGGCTGCTTCTAAGCCAACATCCTGGCTGTCTGGGCCTTCCCACATCGTTTCCCACTTAACCATGACTTTGGGACCTTAGCTGGCGGTCTGGGTTGTTTCCCTCTTCACGACGGACGTTAGCACCCGCCGTGTGTCTCCCGTGATAACATTCTCCGGTATTCGCAGTTTGCATCGGGTTGGTAAGCCGGGATGGCCCCCTAGCCGAAACAGTGCTCTACCCCCGGAGATGAGTTCACGAGGCGCTACCTAAATAGCTTTCGGGGAGAACCAGCTATCTCCCGGTTTGATTGGCCTTTCACCCCCAGCCACAGGTCATCCGCTAATTTTTCAACATTAGTCGGTTCGGTCCTCCAGTTAGTGTTACCCAACCTTCAACCTGCCCATGGCTAGATCACCGGGTTTCGGGTCTATACCCTGCAACTTAACGCCCAATTAAGACTCGGTTTCCCTACGGCTCCCCTATTCGGTTAACCTTGCTACAGAATATAAGTCGCTGACCCATTATACAAAAGGTACGCAGTCACACCCCAAAGGGTGCTCCCACTGCTTGTACGTACACGGTTTCAGGTTCTTTTTCACTCCCCTCGCCGGGGTTCTTTTCGCCTTTCCCTCACGGTACTGGTTCACTATCGGTCAGTCAGGAGTATTTAGCCTTGGAGGATGGTCCCCCCATATTCAGACAGGATACCACGTGTCCCGCCCTACTCATCGAGCTCACAGCACATGCGCTTTTGTGTACGGGGCTGTCACCCTGTATCGCGCGCCTTTCCAGACGCTTCCACTAACACACATGCTGATTCAGGCTCTGGGCTACTCCCCGTTCGCTCGCCGCTACTGGGGGAATCTCGGTTGATTTCTTTTCCTCGGGGTACTTAGATGTTTCAGTTCCCCCGGTTCGCCTCATTAACCTATGGATTCAGTTAATGATAGTGTGACGAGTCACACTGGGTTTCCCCATTCGGGTATCGCCGGTTATAACGGTTCATATCACCTTACCGGCGCTTATCGCAGATTAGCACGCCCTTCATCGCCTCTGACTGCCAGGGCATCCACCGTGTACGCTTAGTCGCTTAACCTCACAACCCGAAGATGTTTCACTTCTGATTGCGAAAATTTGAGAGACTCACGAACAACTTTCGTTGTTCTGTGTTTCAATTTTCAGCTTGATCCAGATTTTTAAAGAGCAAATATCTCAAACGTGACTCGTAAGTCAGTTTTGAGATATTAAGGCAGGTGACTTTCACTCACAAACCAGCAAGTGGCGTCCCCTGGAGGTTTGACCTCATCAGTTTGAACGCTGGCGTCCCCTAGGGGATTCGAACCCCTGTTACCGCCGTGAAAGGGCGGTGTCCTGGGCCTCTAGACGAAGGGGACGTATCAGTCTGCTTCGCAAGACGCCTTGCTATTCACTTTTCATCAGACAATCTGTGTGAGCACTGCAAAGTACGCTTCTTTCAGGTAAGGAGGTGATCCAACCGCAGGTTCCCCTACGGTTACCTTGTTACGACTTCACCCCAGTCATGAATCACAAAGTGGTAAGCGCCCTCCCGAAGGTTAAGCTACCTACTTCTTTTGCAACCCACTCCCATGGTGTGACGGGCGGTGTGTACAAGGCCCGGGAACGTATTCACCGTGGCATTCTGATCCACGATTACTAGCGATTCCGACTTCATGGAGTCGAGTTGCAGACTCCAATCCGGACTACGACGCACTTTATGAGGTCCGCTTGCTCTCGCGAGGTCGCTTCTCTTTGTATGCGCCATTGTAGCACGTGTGTAGCCCTGGTCGTAAGGGCCATGATGACTTGACGTCATCCCCACCTTCCTCCAGTTTATCACTGGCAGTCTCCTTTGAGTTCCCGGCCTAACCGCTGGCAACAAAGGATAAGGGTTGCGCTCGTTGCGGGACTTAACCCAACATTTCACAACACGAGCTGACGACAGCCATGCAGCACCTGTCTCACGGTTCCCGAAGGCACATTCTCATCTCTGAAAACTTCCGTGGATGTCAAGACCAGGTAAGGTTCTTCGCGTTGCATCGAATTAAACCACATGCTCCACCGCTTGTGCGGGCCCCCGTCAATTCATTTGAGTTTTAACCTTGCGGCCGTACTCCCCAGGCGGTCTACTTAACGCGTTAGCTCCGGAAGCCACGCCTCAAGGGCACAACCTCCAAGTAGACATCGTTTACGGCGTGGACTACCAGGGTATCTAATCCTGTTTGCTCCCCACGCTTTCGCACCTGAGCGTCAGTCTTTGTCCAGGGGGCCGCCTTCGCCACCGGTATTCCTCCAGATCTCTACGCATTTCACCGCTACACCTGGAATTCTACCCCCCTCTACAAGACTCAAGCCTGCCAGTTTCGAATGCAGTTCCCAGGTTGAGCCCGGGGATTTCACATCCGACTTGACAGACCGCCTGCGTGCGCTTTACGCCCAGTAATTCCGATTAACGCTTGCACCCTCCGTATTACCGCGGCTGCTGGCACGGAGTTAGCCGGTGCTTCTTCTGCGGGTAACGTCAATTGCTGCGGTTATTAACCGCAACACCTTCCTCCCCGCTGAAAGTACTTTACAACCCGAAGGCCTTCTTCATACACGCGGCATGGCTGCATCAGGCTTGCGCCCATTGTGCAATATTCCCCACTGCTGCCTCCCGTAGGAGTCTGGACCGTGTCTCAGTTCCAGTGTGGCTGGTCATCCTCTCAGACCAGCTAGGGATCGTCGCCTTGGTGAGCCGTTACCTCACCAACTAGCTAATCCCATCTGGGCACATCTGATGGCAAGAGGCCCGAAGGTCCCCCTCTTTGGTCTTGCGACGTTATGCGGTATTAGCCACCGTTTCCAGTAGTTATCCCCCTCCATCAGGCAGTTTCCCAGACATTACTCACCCGTCCGCCACTCGTCAGCGAAGCAGCAAGCTGCTTCCTGTTACCGTTCGACTTGCATGTGTTAGGCCTGCCGCCAGCGTTCAATCTGAGCCATGATCAAACTCTTCAATTTAAAAGTTTGATGCTCAATGAATTAAACTTCGTAATGAATTACGTGTTCACTCTTGAGACTTGGTATTCATTTTTCGTCCGAGGACGTTAAGAATCCGTATCTTCGAGTGCCCACACAGATTGTCTGATAAATTGTTAAAGAGCAGTGCCGCTTCGCTTTTTCTCAGCGGCGCGGGGTGTGCATATTACGCTTTCCCGCTTCAGAGTCAAGCGTTTATTTTCGCTTTTCTCCGTGAGGTTCTGGTCTGAACCCCGCTGACCCGGCGGCCTGTGTGCCGTTGTTCCGTGTCAGTGGTGGCGCATTATAGGGAGTTATTTCTGCCTGACAAGAGGAAATTTAAAATAATTTTCTGAGTGTCTCTTTTTTCATCAACAGCGGGCTTAACGTGCCATAAAATAAGCAAATTGCCGTTATTGCAACTGCAATCACACTTCCAGGTGGCATACTAATAACCAAACGAAAGAGAAAGGAAGAACATTCATGCCTTTAAGCGCACAACAATTAGCCGCACAGAAAAATCTATCCTATGTTCTGGCTGAAAAGCTGGCGCAGCGGATATTAAAGGGTGACTACGCCCCCGGTACGATTCTTCCCGGCGAAATAGAACTGGGCGAGCAGTACGGCGTAAGTCGAACGGCAGTTCGCGAAGCGGTGAAAACGTTGACGGCTAAAGGTATGGTGCTACCCCGTCCGCGCATTGGTACGCGGGTGATGCCGCAGGGAAACTGGAACTTTCTGGATCAAGAGCTGCTGACCTGGTGGATGACGGAAGAAAATTTTCATCAGGTGGTAGATCATTTTCTGGTGATGCGTATTAGCCTGGAGCCGCAAGCCTGCCTGCTGGCGGCGACTCTTGGCACACCGGAGCAGAAAGCGCGGCTTAATGCCTTAATGGAAGAGATGGTCGCGCTGAAAAAGCATTTTAAGCGTGAACGCTGGATTGAAGTGGATATGGCGTGGCACGAGCATATCTACGAAATGAGCGCCAATCCCTTTCTAATCTCTTTTGCGACGCTATTTCATTCGGTTTATCACACTTACTTTACCTCAATCACCTATAACGAGGTGGTAAAGCTGGATTTGCACCAGGCCATTGTTGATGCCATCGCTGATGGCGACGGCGAACGCGCTTTCCAGGCCTGCCAGGCGTTGTTAATAGCGCCCAATGAGAGACCAGATAATTAACAGGATATTGAATGACCAGCAAAAAAGCGCGCAGTATGGCTGGCCTGCCGTGGATCGCGGCGATGGCCTTCTTTATGCAGGCGCTAGACGCCACCATTTTGAATACCGCTTTACCGGCTATTGCGCATAGTCTTAACCGTTCACCACTCGCCATGCAGTCCGCTATTATCAGTTATACCCTGACAGTAGCTATGTTAATTCCGGTAAGCGGCTGGCTGGCTGACCGCTTCGGTACGCGTCGCGTCTTTATGGTCGCCGTAAGCCTGTTTACGTTAGGCTCGCTGGCCTGCGCGCTCTCCAGTTCACTATCTGAATTGGTTATTTTTCGCGTCGTACAAGGCGTCGGCGGAGCGATGATGATGCCAGTGGCGCGGCTGGCGTTATTGCGAGCCTATCCGCGTAGTGAGCTGCTGCCCGTTCTTAACTTTGTCACTATGCCGGGGCTGGTAGGTCCGATTCTGGGGCCGGTATTAGGCGGCGTACTGGTGACCTGGGCAAGCTGGCACTGGATCTTCCTGATTAATATTCCCATTGGTGTTGCAGGCATTCTGTATGCCCGCAAATATATGCCCAACTTCACCACGCCGCGTCGCAAGTTTGACATGACCGGCTTCTTTCTTTTTGGGTTAAGTCTGGTTTTATTTTCCAGCGGAATGGAACTGTTTGGCGAAAAGATTGTGGCGACATGGATCGCATCCGCCATTATTTTTTGCAGTATCGTTCTACTATTGGCCTATATCCGCCACGCCCGCCGTCATCCGACACCGTTAATATCACTATCGCTGTTTAAGACACGCACATTTTCCGTCGGTATTGCCGGCAACCTCGCCACGCGTCTGGGGACAGGCTGCGTACCTTTTTTGATGCCGTTAATGCTACAGGTTGGTTTTGGCTACCCGGCTCTGATCGCCGGCTGCATGATGGCGCCGACAGCTTTGGGTTCTATTATCGCGAAATCGACCGTAACGCAGGTTTTGCGACGTTTGGGATACCGGAAGACTCTGGTCGGCATTACGGTATTTATCGGTCTGATGATTGCCCAGTTTTCGTTTCAATCTCCCGCCATGCCGATCTGGATGCTCGTACTGCCGCTATTCATTCTTGGAATGGCGATGTCCACTCAATTTACGGCAATGAATACGATTACTCTTGCGGATCTGACGGACGATAACGCCAGCAGCGGCAACAGCGTTCTGGCGGTTACGCAGCAATTGTCTATCAGTTTAGGCGTGGCGATCAGCGCGGCGGTGTTACGTATTTATGAAGGTTTTGCGGGCACCAGTACCGTGGAACAGTTCCACTATACCTTTATCACGATGGGGGCGATCACTATCGTGTCCGCGCTGATGTTTATGCTGCTAAGAGCCAAAGACGGCAACAATCTGATTAAAGAACGGCATAAATCTAAACCGACCCACGCACCGTCAAAACCGGAGTAAGCTGAAGTCGCTGTTGTTGCAAGGCGGGCTGCGCCATCCGATGAATCAACACATCAATAGCCAGCTCGCCCAATTCATCTTTCGGCTGATGGATAGTCGTCAGCGGCGGCGTCATATAGCGCGCCAGCTCAATATCATCATAGCCAATGACTGCCATATCCTGCGGAATACGAAGCCCCGCCTGATATAGCGCCTGATAGGCGCCGACAGCCATCGCATCGTTTCCGGTAAAAACCGCTTGCGGTCGCTGTTGATGGGCGAGTAACGCCTGCATGGCGTCAAAGCCGCCGCCAAATTCAAAATCGCCGGTGATCTCATAGCCTTGCGGAATAGCCAGCCCTGCGCGTTTCATCGCCGCCCGATACCCTTCCAGCCGCAAACGCGCTGGCGTTTTGTCCAGCGGGCCGGTAATACAGGCTATTCGGGTAAATCCTTTATCGATAAGGTGTTGGGTGGCAAGATCGCCGCCTAACAACGAATTATCCTGAATGAGATCGCTATCGCCCTCACCATCAAACGGCGACCAGTCCATCATGACGGTAGGAATAGACGGATAACGCTCCATTATTTCACGAGAAGGCTGATGCGTTTCGGTACACAGCAGCAGTAAACCGTCTACCCGTTTTTGCATCAGCGTCTCCAGGTTGCGGTTCATCCGTTGCTCGTCGCCTTCGGTATTGCACAGCACCAGACTATAACCGCGTTCAAAACAGCTTCGCTCAACGCCGCGCACCAGTTCGGAATAAAAAGGGTTGGTACTGGCGGTAATTAGCATACCAATCGTGCGGGTCTGGTTTAACTTGAGGCTTCGCGCCAGCGCAGAAGGCGCATAGTTAAGCGATTTAATCGCCGCTTCAACTTTTTCGGTTATCGTCTCACTCACAAAGCGATCTTTGTTAATAACGTGAGAGACCGTCGATGTAGAGACTCCCGCCAGGCGGGCAACATCTTTCATAGTAGCCAAGCGTTACCCCTGCTGATGTAAAAACGCTTCTATCTCTTCGCGCCACGGAACGGAAGGTTGCGCGCCTTTACGCGTTACGGCAATCGCGGCGGCGGCATGGGCAAAGCGAATCGCTTCCGGCAACGGCGTCTCCTCCAGTATCGCGGTGATAAAGGCGCCGTTAAACGTATCTCCGGCAGCAATGGTATCGACAGCCTCAACGCTAAATCCAGGAACGCGGCGGCCCTCGCCGTTTACGCTGGCCCAGACGCCACGGCTTCCTAAGGTAATTAATACGGTTCGAATGCCTTTATCATGCAAAACCTGCGCAGCTTTCGCGGCATCGTCGTCATTTTCCACACGCATGCCCGTCAGCTTTTCAGCTTCCGTTTCATTTGGCGTGATGATGTCCACCAGCGCCAGCAGTTCATCCGGTAGCTCACGGGCAGGCGCCGGGTTAAGCGCAACAGTAGTATGATGTTGATGGGCGATTTTCGCCGCCGCCAGTACGCTTTCCAGCGGCGATTCCAGCTGCATCAGTAACGCATCCGCCTGCGCGATACGTTCACGTTGCGCATCAACCAACGCCGGCGATAACGCGGCATTCGCTCCGGCATGAATACCGATGACGTTCTCGCCTTCGCCGTTAACGAAAATCAGCGCCACCCCGGTAGACTCGCCTTTAATGACGCTAACTGGCGCGATATCAATACGATCGCTGACTAATTGTTTACGAATACTGTCGCCAATATCGTCATCGCCCGTGCAGGCGATAAACGCAATATTTGCCCCGCTACGTCCCGCAGCAACCGCCTGATTCGCGCCTTTCCCGCCAAACGCGACCTGATAATGGCTACCGGTTACCGTTTCACCCGGGGTAGGGAAGGACTCAAGATTAAGGATATGATCGGCATTAATGCTGCCAAGGACGATGAGATTACCTGCGGTTTTCATATTCGGGGTTCCACGTCAAAGTGCGCCACCGGTTAGGGTGGCGCGTGCCCTGCTTTTCTTTTTTTACGTTCACCTCAGCGGAGGCTCGCGTATTTCTGTCGCCATCAGGCCATAGTTGACCCGTGTCGTTTATTACTGCTTGATGACCAGTTTCAGGTCAACCGGATATTTGGCCTGAACTTTTTCGCCTTTCAGCACCTTATCCGCCACTTCAACGCCTTTGGCGCCGATTTGATCCGGTAACTGAGCGATAGTCGCTGCCAGTTTGCCATCTTTTACGGCCTTTTCGCCATCCGGCGTACCGTCAAATCCAACCACCATCACATCTGCTTTACCGGCAGTTTGCAGTGCGCGCAGTGCGCCCAGCGCCATTTCATCGTTCTGGGCGAAGACAGCCTGAACATCCGGATGCGCGGTCAGCAGGTTCTGCATGACGTTCAGACCCTTAGTACGGTCGAAATCGGCAGGCTGGCTGGCCAGGACATTAAATTTGTGGGCGGCTACCGCCTGCTGGAAACCTTCGCCACGCTCACGCGCCGCGGATGTTCCGGCAATGCCTTGCAACTCAATCACTTTGGCACCTTCGCCAGCTTTTTTCGCGATATAGTCGCCAGCGATCTTACCGCCCAGCACGTTATCAGACGCGATATGGCTGACGACATCACCTTTGGTTGCCTGGCGGTCAAGCGTGATAACCGGAATCTTCGCCTGGTTCGCCATCTTCACCGCGTTACCCACCGCATCGGAGTCAGTCGGGTTGATCAGCAGAATTTTGGTCCCGCGAACGGTTAAATCCTGCACGTTCGCCAGCTCTTTGGCAGGGTTGTTCTGGGAGTCCAGCACCACCAGGTTATAACCCAGTTTATCCGCCTCTTTTTGCGCCCCGTCTTTTAACGACACGAAGAAGGGATTATTGAGGGTAGAGATCACCAGCGCAATGGTGTCCTTCGCCATTGCATTCGCGCTCACGGTGGCGCTCAGCGCAACAGCAGATACCAGGGTAGCCAGTTTTTTCATGTTCATATTTCAGATGTCCTGTAGTCGTTGTTACTGCTTTTTGTTGTCTACCAGTACCGCCAGCAAAATCACCACCGCTTTGACGATCATCTGGTAATAGGAGGAAACACCTAACAAATTCAAACCATTATTAAGGAAGCCGAGAATCAATGCGCCGATCAATGTCCCAACAATGCGTCCTTTACCGCCTGCAAGGCTGGTGCCGCCCAGCACCACGGCGGCAATAGCATCCAGCTCATAGCCGGTACCCGCCGTCGGCTGCGCGGAAGAGAGGCGCGCCACTTCAATGATGCCCGCCAGCGACGCTGTCAGGCCGCAAAGTGAATAGACGATAATTTTCACTTTGCTCACGCTAATGCCAGACAGGCGCGTCGCCGCTTCGTTACCGCCCAGCGCGTAGATATAGCGTCCCAGACGGGTGTGATGCAGCATATACCAGGCGGCGATAAAGACGATAGCCATGATCCAGACCGGCGTAGGAACGCCCAGCGGACGGCCGATACCGAACCAGCCAAACAGATCGGCGTTATCGGTAAAGCCGGTGTTGACCGGGCTACCGTCGGTGTAAACCATCGTCACGCCGCGCAGTAGCAGCATCATCACCAGCGTAGCGATAAACGCCTGTACGCGGCCTTTCGCGACGATAACGCCAGTAACAGCGCCAATCGCAGCACCCAGCGCCAGCGCGGCGGCAACCGCGACCAGCGCATTCACTTCAACGCCGACGATTGAAGCGGCAACCGCACCGGTGAGCGCCAGCAGGGAACCGACGGACAGATCGATCCCCGATGTCAGAATCACCAACGTCATCCCCACCGCCATAATGGCGTTGACGGAGGTCTGTTGAAGAATATTGAACAGATTATTAACGGTAAAAAAGTTGGGGCTCAACGTCGAAACAATCGCGATCAACACCAGCAGGGCAATGAGCGACTTCTGCTCAAGAAGCCACGCTTTAGTGAAATAACGGCGACCAGAAACAGCCTGGGTTGTCATCTTTTTTACTCCTGATTCACGCGATTAAGCTTGCCCACTGCGGCAGCCATTAACACTTCCTGGGTGGCCTGCTCGCGAGTAAATTCACCGCTGAGATGCCCTTCATGCATGACGATGATGCGATCGCTCATGCCTAATACTTCTGGCATCTCAGATGAGACCAGAATGATGCTCAGGCCGTCGGCCTTAAACTGGTTGATAAGCTGGTAAATCTCTTTCTTGGCGCCGACGTCCACGCCGCGGGTCGGCTCGTCGAGAATGAGCACTTTCGGGCGCGTCATCAACCCGCGGGCAATCGCCACTTTTTGCTGATTACCGCCAGAAAGCAGGCCTATCGCCTGTTCCATTGACGGCGTCTTGACGTTGAACAGACGGATAAAATCCCCCACCGCCTGCTGCTCATCTTTGTGTTTCAGGCTTCCGCCAGCGCGGCTGAAATAGTCCAGCGCCGTCAGCGACATATTCTCTTTAACTGACATGCCGAGCACCAGTCCATCGCGCTTACGGTCTTCAGAGATATAAACGATGCCATTGGCCAGCCCGTCCTGCGGAGAACGCGTCACCACTTCGTGTCCATCGAGCGTCACGTAACCGCTGGTTCGCGGCATCGCGCCGTACAATACTTTCATCAGCTCGGTGCGACCGGCGCCCATCAGGCCGGAAATGCCAAGAATCTCACCTTTTCGCAGCACAAAAGAGACATCATTCACGCCCGGTCCGCACAGATTATCGACCTTCAGGCGAATCTCACCCGGCGCGTTATCCAGATGCGGGTACTGATCTTCCAGCTTACGTCCCACCATCATTTCGATAAGAGAATCTTCGGTCAACGTGGCCACTTCACGCTCGGCGATAAATTGCCCATCGCGGAAGACCGTCACGTCATCGCAAATTTCGAAGATCTCTTTCATACGGTGGGAGATATAGACAATGCCGCGCCCCTGCGATTTTAATTCGCGGATAACGCGGAACAGAGATTCGGTTTCAGTGTCGGTCAGCGCATCGGTCGGTTCATCCATAATGATGACTTTGGATTCGAAGCTCAGCACTTTGGCGATTTCCACCATTTGCTGATCGCCGATAGAGAGTTCGCCCACCAGCTTATCGCTCTTAAAGCGCAGATTGAGTTTGGCTAAGAGGTGGTCGGCTTCGGCATACATCTTTTTCCAGTCGATTTTGCCAAAGCGATTCACAAACTCACGGCCCAGGAAGATATTTTCCGCAATGGTCAACTGCGGGATCAGGTTCAGTTCCTGATGAATAATGCCGATCCCGGCTTCCTGAGACGATTTAGGCCCATTAAAGGTGGTCTCTTTACCCAGCCATAACAACGATCCCGCATCTCGCGTATAGATGCCGGTTAATACTTTCATCATGGTGGATTTTCCGGCGCCGTTTTCCCCCACCAGCGCCATAACGCGGCCAGGATAAACGTTTAACGCGGCGCCGGAGAGAGCCTTCACGCCGGGGAACGCTTTATCGATCCCTTTGAGTTGCAGTAATGCGTCCATAGCGGCCTCAGAACGTGACGCCAGCGCAAAGAATGACGTTCGCATACGGGGAACACTCCCCGCTGCGAATCACCGCCTGACTGTCTGCAGTCAATTTTTTGAATTGTTCGTGTGTCGTATAACTAATTTTTATGGTGTTTCCCTGGTGTTGCTGCAGTTGCTCAAGGTGAGTGAGCAACGTTTCGTGGAGCTGCGGATTCTGTTGTTTGATTTCCGTTGCAAGAATCGCCGCCTCAACCTGCATTTCCCGGGTCACGACATCCACCACCTGCATAAAAGAAGGTACGCCCTGGGTTAGTGCCATATCGATACGCGCGGTGCTATTCGGGATGGGTAAACCCGCATCACAGACTACCAGAGTATCAGTATGCCCCAGACGGGAAATGACCGACGAGATTTCAGAGTTGAGTACGGTGCCTTTCTTCATTTTTCTGCTCCACTAGCGAAACGTTTCGCTGGCCGCAGTGTAACCCTGGATGTGTTCATAAAACCATCATGACGTAACAGAATTGTGATCGCCGTCGAAACGTTTCGCTAGCGGAAATCAGGTGAAGATAATCGCCCAATGGCGATTATCTTGTGGGAATCTACGGATTGGCCAGGCCGGGTAAGCCAATGCGGCCCCCGGCATGTTGATGAGAGGTTAAATCTCGACCTGCGTACCTAACTCAATCACGCGGTTAGGCGGGATCTCGAACTGATCCGGCGCGCGCAGGGCGTTGCGTTGCAACAACAAATACAGCTTGCCGCGCAGACGCAAATACCACGGGCGTTTGCCGACAATCAACGACTCGTGCGACATAAAGAACGACGTTTCCATCATCCGACAGCTAAGGCCTTCCAGACCGCAGCGGTGGAACACCTCTTCAACGTTTGGCGTTTCGCGCCAGCCGTAGCTGGCCACCACGCGCCAGAATGTCGGAGACAACTGCTCAATCTGCACCCGGCGAACGTTATGCACATAAGGCGCATCTTCCGTACGCAACGTCAGTAAGATTACGCGCTCATGCAACACTTTGTTGTGCTTCAGGTTATGCAATAAAGCAAAAGGGATCACACTGAGCGCGCGCGACATGTATACGGCAGTACCCGGCACCCGAACCGGCGGTGACTTCTCCAGTGAAGCAATCATCGCTTCCAGCGAATTACCGTGTTCATGCATACGACGCAACAGACGGAAACGCTCGCTCTTCCAGGTGGTCATGATCGTGAACATGATCAGGCCCAGGCTCAGCGGCAGCCAACCACCGGACAACAATTTGTCGAGGTTAGCCGAGAACAGCGGGATATCCACGCACAGGAACGCGATGAGGATCAGCGCGACAAAATATTTGTTCCAGTGCCAGTTCTTACGCGCCACGGTCGTAGAAAGAATAGACGTCAGCACCATCGTGCCGGTCACGGCGATGCCATAGGCCGCCGCCAGGTTGCTGGAGTGCTCAAAGCTAACAATAACAACCACGACCGCGAAATAAAGCAGCCAGTTAACGAAAGGGATGTAGATCTGACCGGACTCCATCTCGGAGGTATGGATAATGCGCATTGGCGACAAATAGCCAAGACGCACAGCCTGACGCGTCAGCGAAAAGACGCCGGAAATGACCGCCTGGGAGGCGATCACTGTCGCCAGCGCGGCCAGAATCAGCAGCGGAATTAACGCCCAGTCCGGCGCCAACAGGAAGAAGGGGTTTTTAATCGCTTCCGGATGCTTAAGTAGCAATGCGCCCTGACCAAAGTAGTTCAGTACTAACGACGGCAATACCACGGTAAACCACGCCAGGCGAATCGGGAACTTACCGAAGTGTCCCATATCGGCGTACAACGCCTCTACGCCGGTAATCGACAGCACCACCGCGCCCAACGCAATAAACGATACGGTTTTATATTCAAGGAAAAAACGTACCGCCCAGACAGGATTCAGCGCATGTAACACTTCGGGATTGGCGATAATACTGCGCAGGCCAAGTACCGCCAGGATTAAAAACCAGGTCAGCATGATCGGCGCAAAGAGTTTCCCTACCATTCCCGTACCGTGCTTCTGAATCATAAACAACAGAGTCAGCACAATAATGGAAAGCGGGACAATCCAGGTATCCAGCTGCGGCGCGACAATTTCCAGGCCTTCAATCGCCGACATCACTGAAATCGCCGGTGTAATGACCACTTCGCCATAGAAAAAGCTGCCGCCTATCAGTCCCATGATAACTAACATGGATGTGGTGCGCGCCGAGGTATTACGCCCGGCAAGCGACATCAGCGTCAAAATTCCACCTTCACCCGCGTTATCGGCGCGCATCACGAAGGTGAGATATTTGATGGAAACCACAAAGATGAGTAGCCAGAAGATCAGCGACAGAAAACCAAACACGGCATCTCGTTCAACGCCAAAACCAAACTGACCGGACAAACATTCACGAAGCGTATAAAGCGGGCTGGTACCAATATCACCGTAGACAACCCCAATAGCTGCGAGGGTAATCGCAGGCAACGATTGCTTATTATCAGTGCTCATAGACTCATCTTTCGTTTATACACGTCACCCTTCACCCTACCTCCTTGTCGGCTGCATTCGCTTACCCCAGTCACACGTTTAAGTCAGTGCCAGGGGATTCACTCCTTTGCCGCCTTGATGTAGTTTGAATGAATGAGTGTATAGATATGAAATGTGTGCTTAGTCCCTTGGCCCACAAAAAAGCGCACAGTATGCACGATTAATCATAAAATCGTACCCCTAAATGAAGCCAGATTAACCTGGCTCAAAGAAAAATAAACAGCGCGTCAGACGATTACAGCCCCGGTGGTGAAACGTCTATACTCGCAATTAGCATGATCCATTTGTCGAAAGGACGCCTCTTTATTATGGCTCACCCACATTTATTAGCGGAAAGAATTTCCCGTCTGAGCAGCGCCCTTGAGAAGGGGCTGTATGAACGTAGTCATGCCATACGCCTTTGCCTACTGGCGGCGTTAAGCGGTGAGAGCGTCTTTTTGTTGGGCCCGCCCGGTATCGCCAAGAGTCTGATTGCCCGCCGCCTGAAGTTTGCTTTCCAGCGCGCCCGCGCTTTTGAATATCTGATGACACGCTTTTCCACGCCGGAAGAGGTGTTTGGCCCGCTCTCTATTCAGGCGCTGAAAGATGAAGGTCGCTATGAACGCTTAACGACCGGCTATCTTCCCGAAGCCGAAATCGTTTTTCTGGATGAAATCTGGAAAGCCGGGCCCGCTATCCTGAACACATTGCTGACCGCCATTAACGAACGCCATTTCCGCAACGGCGCATTTGAGGAAAAAATTCCGATGCGGCTGCTGGTGGCGGCCTCCAACGAACTGCCTGAAGCGGACAGCAGCCTGGAAGCGTTGTACGACCGAATGTTGATTCGCCTGTGGCTGGATAAAGTTCAGGATAAAGCCAATTTCCGCTCCATGCTGGTTAGTCAGCAGGATGAGAGTGATAACCCGGTCCCCGCCTCGTTACAGGTAAGCGACGAAGAATATCAACAGTGGCAAAAAGATATCGGCGCGATTTCACTGCCTGATCCGGTCTTTGAGCTGATATTTACTCTGCGCCAACAGCTGGATAATTTGCCGAATGCGCCTTATGTCTCCGACCGTCGCTGGAAGAAAGCCATCCGCCTGTTACAGGCCAGCGCCTTCTTTAGCGGACGTGACGCGGTTGCGCCGATTGACCTTATCCTGCTAAAAGATTGCTTGTGGTATGACGCGCAGAGTCTGAATCTCATGCAACAGCAACTGGAAATATTGATGACCGGACACGCCTGGCAGCAGCAGGCCATGCTGACTCGCCTCGGCGGTATTGTCCAGCGCCGCCTCCAGTTGCAGCAACAGCAAAGCGATAAAACCGCCTTCACCGTCATTAAAGAAGGCGGTATGTTCAGCCGTCGCCCGCATTACACTTTACCGCCGGAAGCCAGCGCGTCAACGTTGACGTTATTGCTACAAAAACCGCTAAAACTGCATGATATGGAAGTGATCCATATTACCTTTGACCGCAGCGCGCTGGAACTTTGGCTGACCAAAGGCGGCGAGATCCGCGGCAAACTGAACGGGATCGGCTTTGCCCAAACGTTGAATATGGAAGTCGATAACGCTCAACATCTGGTGGTGCGCGACATCAGTCTACAAGGTACCCGTCTGGCGTTACCGGGAGCGGCTGAAGACAGTATGCCTGCGGAGATCAAACAGCAGCTGGAAACGTTAGAAAACGACTGGCGCCAGCAGCATACCCGCTTCAGCGAACAGCAACATTGCCTGTTTATTCACAGCGACTGGTTAGGGCGCATTGAGGCCAGCCTGCAGGATGTAGGAGAACAGATCCGCCAGGCGCAACAATGCTGACGCTGGATACGCTAAATACCATGCTGGCCGTCAGCGAAGAGGGAATGGTCGAAGAGATGATCCTCGCGCTACTGGCTTCCCCACAACTGGTCATTTTCTTTGAAAAGTTTCCGCGTTTAAAAAACGCCGTGACCGCCGATCTCCCGCGCTGGCGGGAAGCGCTACGCAGCCGTCTTAAAGACGCACGCGTTCCGCCGGAACTCACGGAAGAGGTCATGTGTTATCAGCAAAGCCAACTTCTCTCTACCCCACAGTTCATCGTGCAACTGCCGCAAATACTGGCGTTGCTTCACCGCCTGCATTCACCGTATGCCGCGCAGGCGAAGCAGTTGACGGAGAGCAACAGTACCTTTACCCCTGCGCTACACACGCTTTTTTTGCAACGCTGGCGGTTAAGTCTGGTCGTGCAGGCCACCACGTTAAACCAACAACTACTGGAAGAAGAGCGCGAGCAGTTGCTGAGTGACGTTCAGGAACGGATGACGCTGAGCGGGCAACTGGAACCGACGCTGGCGGAAAATGATAATGCCGCAGGCCGCCTGTGGGATATGAGCGCGGGCCAGCTTAAACGTGGTGATTATCAACTGATCGTAAAATACGGCGAATTTCTCGCCGCCCAGCCGGAGCTAATGCAACTGGCGGAACAACTGGGACGTTCGCGGGAAGCCAAATCGGTACCGAAAAAAGACGCGCCGATGGAAACCTTTCGTACACTGGTACGCGAACCCGCAACGGTGCCGGAGCAGGTTGACGGTATTCAGCAAGGCGATGATATTCTGCGCCTGTTGCCGCCAGAGCTGGCGACGCTCGGCATCACCGAGCTGGAATATGAATTTTACCGCCGGTTAGTGGAAAAACAGCTCCTCACCTATCGCCTGCATGGCGAAGCGTGGCGTGAGAAAGTGACCGAACGGCCGGTAGTACACCAGGATGTCGACGAGCAGCCGCGCGGACCGTTTATTGTCTGCGTCGATACTTCAGGCTCGATGGGAGGATTTAACGAGCAGTGCGCAAAAGCGTTCTGCCTGGCGTTGATGCGCGTTGCGCTGGCGGATAACCGCCGCTGCTTTATTATGCTGTTTTCCACTGACGTTGTACGTTATGAACTCTCCGGCCCGGAAGGTATTGAGCAGGCCATCCGCTTTTTAAGTCAACGTTTTCGCGGCGGCACGGATATCGCCAGCTGTTTTCGCGCCATTATTGAAAGAATGCAGGGACGGGAATGGTTTGATGCCGATGCGGTGGTCATTTCGGATTTTATCGCCCAGCGCTTGCCGGATGACGTGGTGAGCAAAGTGGGAGAGTTGCAGCGTCTTCACCAGCATCGATTCCACGCGGTGGCGATGTCGGCGCACGGCAAACCCGGCATCATGCGCATTTTCGATCATATCTGGCGCTTTGATACCGGGATGCGAAGCCGCCTGCTGAGACGCTGGCGGCGCTAACGGCTTATAAAATAGCAGGAATGCTTTCGCGAACCTGCGCGGGCCATACGCCGCACTGTACCTGACCAATATGCGGCAATTGCAGCAGCAACATCGTCAGACGCGACTGCCCAATCCCGCCGCCGATGGTCTGCGGCATTTCGCCGCGCAGCAGCGCCTGATGCCACTCCAGTTGCAGGCGATCTTCATCACCGGTCAACGCCAGCTGGCGCATCAGCGTATCGGCATCTACGCGGATACCCATAGAGGAAAGCTCAAACGCATCTTCCAGCACCGGGTTCCACACCAGGATATCGCCGTTCAGACCGGCGTAGCCCAGCTCAGATGCGGAGCTCCAGTCATCATAATCCGGCGCGCGTACATCATGGCGGTGGCCATCGCTCAGTTTACCGCCGATCCCCACCAGGAAAACGGCGCCAAGTTCTTTGGCGATCGCGCGTTCGCGCCCTTTCGCATCCAGATCCGGATAGCGAGACAACAGCTCCTGGCTGTGAACAAACTGAATTTGCTCTGGCAGGAACGGCGCCAGACCAAACTGTTTATGCACTTCTGCTTCCGTCGCCTTAATTCCTGCCCATATAGCCTCTACTGTGCTTTTCAGGGTGGAAAATTGGCGCTCGCCATCGCCCATGACACGCTCCCAGTCCCACTGATCCACATAGACCGAGTGGAGCGGAGAGAGTCGGTCTTCATCGGGGCGAAGGGCTTTCATGTGCGTGTACAGCCCTTCGCCCGCGCTGAAGTCATGTTGCCCCAGGGTTTGACGTTTCCATTTCGCCAGTGAATGCACCACTTCGAACTGGGCGTCAGGCAACGCTTTCACTTTTACCTGCACCGCTTTTTCACAGCCGGACAAATTATCCTGCGTACCATCCCCTACGCGACTCAGGATCGGCGCCTGGACCTCAATCAGACCCAGACGCTCCTCCAGCTGGCGAGAGAAATGTGATTTCACGAAGCTAATTTGACGTTGTTTGGCAATGTAAGCGGTTTTCATTTTTTTACTCCTGCGTCCTGTTGCCTATGATTAAGCAACAAAACGAGAGCACTATTCAATAATCAACAGATAAAAAGCTAACTTCGGTTTTGATTCGTTAAAAATAATGGCTAAAATAGAGATAATCATTAATCTGCATAAGAAAAAGCGATGGAAAATTATCAGATCGACAATCTGGACCGCGGCATACTTGACGCCTTAATGGAAAATGCCCGCACCGCCTACGCCGAACTGGCCAAACAATTTGGCGTTAGCCCTGGAACCATTCACGTTCGCGTCGAGAAAATGAAGCAGGCCGGGATCATTACGGGCGCACGGATTGACGTCAGCCCTAAACAGCTGGGCTACGATGTGGGCTGCTTTATTGGCATCATCCTCAAAAGCGCCAAAGACTATCCCTCCGCACTGGCCCGGCTGGAAAGCCTGGATGAGGTGACGGAAGCGTATTACACCACCGGTCACTACAGCATCTTTATAAAAGTGATGTGCAAATCAATCGACGCGCTTCAGCACGTACTTATCAACAAGATCCAAACAATTGATGAAATTCAGTCCACTGAGACACTGATCGTCTTGCAGAACCCGATCATGCGCACCATCAAGCCATGATCGGCTTTTTTAATCCCACATTTTTCCACAGGTAGATCCCAGCTCGTTCACAGAGTACAATGCAGCCTCTTTACCTGAGCGAGCGATCAATGGCAGACATTACTCTTATCAGCGGCAGCACCCTGGGCGGCGCCGAATACGTCGCGGAACATCTGGCGGAAAAGCTGGAAGCTGCCGGTTTTTCAACCGAAACGGTGCACGGTCCGTTATTAGAGGATCTGTCAACTTCCGGGATCTGGCTGATAATCAGCTCAACGCACGGCGCCGGAGACATTCCGGACAACCTGACTCCTTTCTATGAAGACCTTCAGACGCAGAAACCCGATCTTTCCGCGGTACGTTTCGGCGCAATTGGCATTGGCAGTCGAGAATACGACACGTTTTGCGGCGCGATTGAGAAAATAGAAGCGGAACTGAAAGACGCTGGCGCAAAACAGGTTGGGGAAACACTGAAGATCAACATCCTTGAGCATGAGATTCCGGAAGATCCAGCGGAGATTTGGCTCGGATCCTGGATTAATTTACTCAAATAAGTGTAAAGATCGTGCGATCCATTGTGGATAAATCTGGTGGAAAGCTTGGATCAACCGGTAGTTATCCAAAGAATAACCGTTGTTCACTTTTTGAGTTGTGTATAAGTACCCGTTTTGATCCCAGCTTATACGGGCCACGATCACCGATCATTCACAGCTAGTGATCCTTTCCAACGCATTGATCTTTATTACAGGATCCGGGTTATCCACAGCCTGGAGCGATCCTAATAAGAGATCACAATAGAACAGATCTCTAAATAAAAAGATCTTCTTTTTAATAGCCCGGATCCCGGGGCTTTCTCCATCGGCTAAAGTTGAGTAGAATCCACCGCCCGGGCTTCAATCCATTTTCACACCGCGTTATGCGAGGCAATTACCATGTTTTATCAGGATCCTTTTGACGTCATTATTATTGGCGGGGGTCATGCAGGCACTGAGGCCGCGATGGCCGCAGCGCGTATGGGTCAACAGACTCTGCTTTTGACACACAATATTGACACGTTGGGGCAGATGAGCTGCAACCCGGCGATCGGCGGTATTGGAAAGGGACATCTGGTAAAAGAGGTGGATGCGCTCGGCGGTCTGATGGCGAAAGCGATCGATCAGGCAGGTATTCAGTTTAGGATACTAAACGCCAGCAAAGGTCCGGCCGTTCGCGCTACCCGGGCTCAGGCGGATCGAGTCTTATATCGCCAGGCGGTGCGTACCGCGCTGGAGAATCAGCCGAATCTGATGATCTTCCAGCAAGCGGTTGAAGATCTGATTGTCGAAAACGATCGCGTTGTCGGCGCTGTGACCCAAATGGGGCTCAAATTCCGCGCGAAAGCGGTGGTACTGACCGTCGGGACCTTCCTGGACGGCAAAATTCATATTGGTCTGGATAACTACAGCGGCGGTCGTGCTGGCGATCCGCCATCCATCCCGCTGTCTCGCCGTCTGCGTGAGCTTCCGCTACGCGTCAGTCGCCTGAAAACCGGCACACCGCCGCGTATTGATGCGCGTACTATCGATTTCAGCGTGTTGGCTCAACAGCATGGCGATAACCCGATGCCGGTTTTCTCGTTTATGGGGAATGCTTCTCAGCATCCGCAACAGGTGCCGTGTTACATCACGCATACCAATGAGAAAACCCATGACGTGATTCGTAATAACCTCGATCGTAGCCCAATGTACGCTGGCGTGATCGAAGGGATCGGCCCACGCTACTGTCCTTCGATCGAAGACAAGGTGATGCGTTTTGCCGATCGTAACCAGCATCAGATCTTCCTTGAGCCGGAAGGACTGACCTCTAACGAGATTTACCCTAACGGTATCTCCACCAGCCTGCCGTTTGACGTGCAGATGCAGATTGTCCGTTCCATGCAGGGCATGGAGAACGCGAAGATCGTTCGCCCTGGTTACGCGATTGAGTACGATTTCTTCGACCCGCGCGATCTGAAACCGACACTGGAAAGTAAATTTATTCACGGCCTGTTCTTTGCTGGTCAAATCAACGGTACTACCGGCTATGAAGAGGCTGCGGCGCAGGGCTTGCTCGCTGGTCTGAATGCCGCGCGTCTTTCCGCCGACAAAGAGGGCTGGGCGCCTGCGCGTTCTCAGGCTTATCTCGGCGTGCTGGTGGACGATCTCTGTACGCTGGGCACCAAAGAGCCGTATCGCATGTTTACCTCCCGTGCCGAATATCGTCTGATGCTGCGTGAGGACAATGCCGATCTGCGTCTGACTGAAATGGGCCGCGAGCTGGGTCTGGTGGATGATGAACGCTGGGCGCGCTTCAACGAGAAGCTGGAAAATATCGAACGCGAACGTCAGCGGCTGAAATCGACATGGGTAACGCCGTCTGCGGAATCCGCCGATGAAGTGAATGCGCATTTGACCACTCCTCTCTCCCGTGAGGCCAGCGGCGAAGATCTGTTGCGTCGTCCGGAAATGACCTACGCACATCTCACTTCGCTTGCCGCATTCGCGCCTGCGCTTGAAGATGAGCAAGCCGCTGAGCAGGTGGAAATCCAGGTCAAATACGAAGGCTATATCGCTCGCCAGCAGGATGAGATTGAAAAACAACTACGTAACGAGAATACGTTGCTGCCTGCCACGCTGGATTATCGTCAGGTTTCCGGTCTGTCGAACGAAGTTATCGCCAAGCTGAACGATCATAAACCGGCGTCTATCGGCCAGGCATCGCGTATCTCCGGCGTTACGCCAGCGGCAATCTCCATTCTGCTGGTATGGCTGAAAAAACAAGGTATGCTGCGTCGTAGCGCTTGATAACACTAATTTGGCGGGGGCGCTTCGCTTGCCCGCCCTACAAATTTGTAGGCCCGATAAGCGAAAGCGCATCGGGCATTTGATTATTAACAGGTAATGACCGTGCTCAACAAACTCTCTCGTCTGCTGGCTGATGCCGGTATTTCTCTTACCGATCACCAGAAAACGCTGCTGGTCGCCTACGTTGATATGCTGCACAAATGGAACAAAGCATACAACCTGACGTCAGTGCGGGATCCCAACGAAATGTTGGTACGCCATATTCTCGACAGCATAGTCGTTGCGCCGTATCTGCAGGGACAGCGTTTTATCGACGTAGGAACAGGACCGGGGCTGCCGGGCATCCCGCTGGCTATTGTTCTCCCTGACGCGCATTTCACCTTACTCGACAGCCTGGGCAAGCGGGTACGTTTTCTGCGTCAGGTCCAGCACGAACTGAAACTGGAAAACATCACGCCGGTTCAAAGCCGCGTTGAAGCCTATCCCTCCGAACCACCGTTTGATGGCGTTATCAGCCGCGCTTTCGCATCGTTGAATGATATGGTGAGCTGGTGTCACCATCTGCCGGGAGAGAAAGGGCGTTTTTATGCCTTAAAAGGGCAATTGCCAGGGGATGAAATTGCCTCACTACCTGACAATTTTAGCGTCGAATCTGTTGAAAAATTACGCGTTCCGCAACTGGAAGGCGAGCGGCATCTGGTGATTATTAAGTCAAACAAAGTTTAATTTTTATCAAAAAAAATAGAAAAAAAACGACGCGGCTTGTGTTAAAAATCGACAGGTATAACGCATTTCAGCGTTGTTACATTTAACTCTGGATTTACGGTTTCGTTTCAACATGACAACGTCGCTTCTTTTGTTAAAACAGAGAGTAATCAACTTTGTAAATATCAGTCTGCTAAAAATCGAATCGAAAAATCACTTTTGCTTGTTAAATTTTTATTATAAATGTCAATGGGGCGTTTTTAAGGTGTAAGCTGGTATTTTTAAAACAGTACCTGGTTTTACGCTTAAATATCAAAAAGATGAAAAGGCATGAATTGACACGTAAATGAATTGCGTAAGCATGAATATGTTTAATGTGTGATCTGGTGCACGCTTTATCGCCAGTGTTTTCGCGCTATTTGCAGTTTTGTACGATCGTTCACACTTTGGCTAAAAGTTAAAAATGCGGGCCAGAGAAAAATATTTAAACATTTATTCACCTTTTGGCTACTTATTGTTTGAAATCACGGGGGCGCACCGTATAATTTGACCGCTTTTTGATGCTTGACTCTAAGTCTTAAAGAACGTTTTATACGACACGCGGCATACCTCGAAGTGAGCAGGAGTAAAAACGTGATGTCTGTGTCGCTCGTGAGTCGAAACGTTGCTCGTAAGCTTCTGTTCATTCAGTTTCTGGCGGTAATAGCAAGTGGATTGCTGTTTTGCCTCAAAGACCCCTTCTGGGGCATCTCCGCAGTATGTGGGGGATTGGCAGTGGCACTGCCTAATATGTTGTTTATGATATTTGCCTGGCGTCACCAGGCGCATACACCTGCTAAGGGCCGCGTGTCCTGGACTTTCGCCTTCGGTGAAGCCTTCAAGGTGTTAGCGATGCTGGTTTTACTGGTGGTGGCGTTGGCGGTTTTAAAGGCGGTGTTTTTGCCGCTGATCGTTACGTGGGTTTTGGTGCTGGTGGTTCAGATACTGGCGCCGGCTGTAATTAACAACAAAGGGTAAAAGGCATCATGGCTTCAGAAAATATGACGCCGCAGGAATACATAGGACACCATCTGAATAACCTTCAGCTGGACCTGCGTACTTTCTCGCTGGTGGATCCGCAGAACCCCCCAGCCACCTTCTGGACGCTCAATATTGACTCCATGTTCTTCTCGGTGGTGCTGGGTCTGTTGTTTCTGGTGATGTTCCGTAGCGTTGCTAAAAAAGCGACCAGCGGCGTGCCAGGCAAGTTTCAGACCGCGATTGAGCTGATAGTCGGCTTTGTGCATGGCAGCGTCAAAGACATGTACCATGGCAAAAGCAAGCTGATTGCGCCGCTGGCCCTGACGATTTTCGTCTGGGTATTCCTTATGAACCTGATGGACTTACTGCCTATCGACCTGCTGCCGTATATCGCTGAGCATTGGCTGGGTCTGCCGGCAACGCGCGTGGTGCCGTCTGCTGACGTCAACATCACCCTGTCGATGGCGCTGGGCGTATTCATCCTTATTCTGTTCTACAGCATCAAAATGAAAGGCATCGGCGGCTTCGCAAAAGAGTTGACGCTGCAGCCGTTCAATCACTGGGCGTTCATTCCTGTCAACTTAATCCTTGAAGGGGTAAGTCTGCTGTCCAAACCGGTTTCTCTCGGTCTGCGACTGTTCGGCAACATGTATGCCGGTGAGCTGATTTTCATTCTGATTGCTGGTCTGTTGCCGTGGTGGTCACAGTGGATTCTGAATGTGCCGTGGGCCATTTTCCACATCCTGATTATTACGCTGCAAGCCTTCATTTTCATGGTTCTGACGATTGTCTATCTGTCGATGGCGTCCGAAGAGCATTAATTTACCAACACTACTACGTTTTAACTGAAACAAACTGGAGACTGTCATGGAAAACCTGAATATGGATCTGCTGTACATGGCTGCCGCTGTGATGATGGGTCTGGCGGCAATCGGTGCTGCGATCGGTATCGGCATCCTCGGGGGTAAATTCCTGGAAGGCGCGGCGCGTCAACCTGATCTGATTCCTCTGCTGCGTACTCAGTTCTTTATCGTTATGGGTCTGGTGGATGCTATCCCGATGATCGCTGTAGGTCTGGGTCTGTACGTGATGTTCGCTGTCGCGTAGTAAGCGTTGCTTGAATTAAGAGCAATATCAGAAGGTTAACTAGATAGAGGCATTGTGCTGTGAATCTTAACGCAACAATCCTCGGCCAGGCCATCGCGTTTATTCTCTTTGTCTGGTTTTGCATGAAGTACGTATGGCCGCCGTTAATGGCAGCCATCGAGAAACGTCAGAAAGAAATTGCTGACGGTCTCGCTTCTGCTGAACGAGCACATAAGGATCTTGACCTTGCAAAGGCCAGCGCGACCGACCAGCTGAAAAAAGCGAAAGCGGAAGCTCAGGTAATCATCGAGCAGGCAAACAAACGCCGCGCTCAGATCCTGGACGAAGCCAAAACTGAAGCAGAGCAGGAACGTACTAAAATCGTGGCGCAGGCGCAGGCGGAAATTGAAGCCGAGCGTAAACGCGCCCGTGAAGAGCTGCGTAAGCAAGTTGCTATCCTGGCTGTTGCTGGCGCCGAGAAGATCATCGAACGTTCCGTGGATGAAGCTGCTAACAGCGACATCGTGGATAAACTTGTCGCTGAACTGTAAGGAGGGAGGGGCTGATGTCTGAATTTGTTACGGTAGCTCGCCCCTACGCCAAAGCAGCTTTTGACTTTGCCGTTGAACACCAAAGTGTAGAGCGCTGGCAGGATATGCTGGCGTTTGCCGCCGAGGTAACCAAGAACGAACAAATGGCAGAGCTTCTCTCTGGCGCGCTGGCGCCGGAAACGCTCGCTGAGTCGTTTATCGCAGTCTGCGGTGAGCAGTTAGACGAAAACGGTCAGAACCTGATTCGGGTGATGGCTGAAAATAATCGTCTGAACGCGCTCCCGGATGTTCTGGAGCAGTTTATTCATCTGCGTGCCGCCAGTGAAGCTACCTCCGAGGTAGAAGTTACGTCGGCAACCGCATTGAGTGAAGAGCAGCTTTCGAAAATCAGCGCCGCGATGGAAAAACGTCTGTCACGCAAAGTGAAGCTGAATTGCAAAATCGATAAGTCTGTAATGGCAGGCGTTATCATCCGGGCGGGTGATATGGTCATTGATGGCAGCGTACGCGGCCGTCTTGAGCGCCTTGCAGACGTCTTGCAGTCTTAAGGGGACTGGAGCATGCAACTGAATTCCACCGAAATCAGCGAACTGATCAAGCAGCGCATTGCTCAGTTCAATGTGGTGAGCGAAGCTCACAACGAAGGTACTATTGTTTCTGTCAGTGACGGTGTTATCCGCATTCACGGCCTGGCCGATTGTATGCAGGGTGAAATGATCTCCCTGCCGGGTAACCGTTACGCTATCGCACTGAACCTGGAGCGCGACTCCGTGGGTGCGGTAGTCATGGGTCCATACGCTGACCTTGCCGAAGGCATGAAGGTTAAATGTACGGGTCGTATCCTGGAAGTTCCGGTTGGCCGCGGCCTGCTGGGACGTGTGGTGAACACCCTGGGTGCGCCAATCGACGGTAAAGGTCCGGTTGATAATGACGGCTTCTCTGCCGTTGAAGCGATTGCGCCGGGCGTTATCGATCGTCAGTCTGTCGATCAGCCGGTGCAGACCGGCTATAAAGCCGTTGACTCCATGATCCCAATCGGTCGTGGTCAGCGTGAACTGATCATCGGTGACCGTCAGACCGGTAAAACCGCGCTGGCTATCGATGCCATCATCAACCAGCGCGACTCCGGTATCAAATGTATCTATGTCGCTATCGGCCAGAAAGCGTCCACCATCTCTAACGTGGTGCGTAAACTGGAAGAACACGGCGCGCTGGCTAACACCATTGTAGTGGTGGCTACCGCGTCCGAATCCGCTGCGCTGCAATATCTGGCGCCGTATGCCGGTTGCGCAATGGGCGAATACTTCCGCGACCGCGGCGAAGATGCGCTGATCATTTACGATGATCTGTCCAAGCAGGCTGTTGCTTACCGTCAGATCTCCCTGCTGCTCCGTCGTCCGCCAGGACGTGAAGCATTCCCGGGCGACGTATTCTACCTCCACTCCCGTCTGCTGGAGCGTGCTGCGCGTGTTAACGCCGACTACGTCGAAGCCTTCACCAAAGGTGAAGTTAAAGGGAAAACCGGCTCTCTGACCGCGCTGCCGATTATCGAAACGCAGGCAGGTGACGTTTCCGCGTTCGTTCCGACCAACGTAATTTCCATTACCGATGGTCAGATCTTCCTGGAATCTAACCTGTTTAACGCCGGTATTCGTCCTGCGGTTAACCCGGGTATCTCGGTATCCCGTGTAGGTGGCGCAGCCCAGACCAAGATCATGAAAAAACTGTCCGGTGGTATTCGTACCGCGCTGGCGCAGTATCGTGAACTGGCGGCGTTCTCTCAGTTTGCATCCGACCTTGACGATGCCACCCGTAAACAGCTTGACCACGGTCAGAAAGTGACCGAACTGCTGAAACAGAAACAGTATGCGCCGATGTCCGTCGCGCAGCAGTCTCTGGTTCTGTTCGCAGCAGAACGTGGTTATCTGGCGGATGTAGAGCTGGCGAAAATCGGTAGCTTCGAAGCTGCTCTGCTGGCTTATGTCGACCGTGATCACGCTCCGTTGATGCAAGAGATCAACCAGTCCGGTGGCTATAACGACGAAATCGAAGGCAAGCTGAAAGGCATCCTCGATTCCTTCAAAGCAACCCAGTCCTGGTAACGTCTGGCGGCTTGCCTTAGGGCAGGCCGTAAGGCATTGAGGAGAAGCTCATGGCCGGCGCAAAAGAGATACGTAGTAAGATCGCAAGCGTCCAGAACACGCAAAAGATCACTAAAGCGATGGAGATGGTCGCCGCTTCCAAAATGCGTAAATCGCAGGATCGCATGGCGGCCAGCCGTCCTTATGCAGAGACCATGCGCAAAGTGATTGGTCACCTTGCGAACGGTAATCTGGAATATAAGCACCCCTACCTGGAAGAGCGCGACGTTAAACGCGTGGGCTACCTGGTAGTGTCGACCGACCGTGGTTTGTGCGGTGGCTTGAACATTAACCTGTTCAAAAAGCTGCTGGCGGATATGAAGGCATGGTCCGATAAAGGCGTTCAGTGCGAACTCGCAATGATCGGCTCTAAGGGCGTGTCATTCTTTAATTCCGTAGGCGGCAACGTTGTCGCTCAGGTGACAGGTATGGGGGATAACCCTTCTCTGTCCGAACTGATCGGTCCGGTTAAAGTGATGTTGCAGGCCTACGACGAAGGCCGTCTGGACAAGCTTTACATTGTCAGCAACAAATTTATTAACACCATGTCTCAGGTGCCGACGATCACTCAACTGCTGCCGCTGCCGGCGTCAGAAGATGATGATCTGAAGCGTAAAGCCTGGGATTACCTGTATGAACCAGACCCGAAAGCGCTGCTGGATACTCTCCTGCGTCGTTATGTGGAGTCTCAGGTTTATCAGGGCGTGGTAGAAAACCTGGCCAGCGAGCAGGCCGCACGAATGGTGGCGATGAAAGCCGCAACCGACAATGGCGGCAGCCTGATTAAAGAGCTGCAGTTGGTATACAACAAAGCTCGTCAGGCCAGCATTACTCAGGAACTCACCGAGATCGTCTCGGGGGCCGCCGCGGTTTAACCAGGTTATTTCGTAGAGGATTCAAGATGGCTACTGGAAAAATTGTCCAGGTAATCGGCGCCGTAGTTGACGTCGAGTTCCCTCAGGATGCCGTACCGCGCGTGTACGATGCCCTTGAGGTGCAAAATGGTAATGAGAAGCTGGTGCTGGAAGTTCAGCAACAGCTTGGCGGCGGTATCGTGCGTACCATCGCCATGGGTTCTTCCGACGGTCTGCGTCGCGGTCTGGATGTCACCGACCTCCAGCACCCGATCGAAGTTCCGGTAGGTAAAGCCACGCTGGGTCGTATCATGAACGTACTGGGTCACCCGGTAGACATGAAAGGCGACATCGGTGAAGAAGAGCGTTGGGCGATTCACCGCGCAGCGCCTTCCTACGAAGAGTTGTCAAACTCTCAGGAACTGCTGGAAACCGGTATCAAAGTTATCGACCTGATGTGTCCGTTCGCGAAGGGCGGTAAAGTCGGTCTGTTCGGTGGTGCGGGTGTAGGTAAAACCGTAAACATGATGGAGCTTATTCGTAACATCGCGATCGAGCACTCCGGTTACTCTGTGTTTGCGGGCGTAGGGGAACGTACTCGTGAGGGTAACGACTTCTACCACGAAATGACCGACTCCAACGTTATCGATAAAGTCTCCCTGGTGTATGGCCAGATGAACGAGCCGCCGGGAAACCGTCTGCGCGTTGCATTGACCGGTCTGACCATGGCGGAGAAATTCCGTGACGAAGGTCGTGACGTACTGCTGTTCGTCGATAACATCTATCGTTACACCCTGGCCGGTACGGAAGTATCCGCACTGCTGGGCCGTATGCCTTCCGCAGTAGGTTACCAGCCGACTCTGGCGGAAGAGATGGGCGTTCTGCAGGAACGTATCACCTCCACCAAAACCGGTTCTATCACCTCCGTACAGGCGGTATACGTACCGGCGGATGACTTGACTGACCCGTCTCCAGCCACCACCTTTGCGCACTTAGATGCAACCGTGGTACTGAGCCGTCAGATCGCATCTCTGGGTATCTACCCGGCCGTTGACCCGCTGGACTCCACCAGCCGTCAGCTGGATCCGCTGGTTGTTGGTCAGGAGCACTACGACACCGCTCGTGGCGTTCAGTCCATCCTGCAGCGTTATCAGGAACTGAAAGACATCATCGCCATCCTGGGGATGGATGAACTGTCTGAAGAAGATAAACTGGTGGTAGCACGCGCGCGTAAAATTCAGCGCTTCCTGTCCCAGCCGTTCTTCGTGGCGGAAGTATTTACCGGTTCTCCGGGCAAATACGTTTCCCTGAAAGACACCATCCGTGGCTTTAAAGGCATCATGGAAGGCGAATACGATCACCTGCCGGAGCAGGCGTTCTACATGGTCGGTTCCATCGACGAAGCCGTGGAAAAAGCCAAAAAACTTTAACGCCTTAATCGGAGGGTGATATGGCAATGACTTACCACCTGGATGTCGTCAGCGCGGAGCAACAAATGTTCTCCGGTCTGGTCGAGAAAATCCAGGTTACGGGTAGCGAAGGCGAACTGGGGATTTACCCGGGGCACGCGCCGCTGCTCACCGCCATTAAGCCTGGTATGATTCGCATCGTTAAGCAGCACGGTCATGAAGAGTTTATCTATCTGTCCGGCGGCATTCTGGAAGTGCAGCCTGGCAGCGTGACCGTTCTGGCGGATACCGCGATTCGCGGTCAGGATCTCGACGAAGCGCGAGCCCTGGAAGCGAAGCGTAAAGCCGAAGAGCACATTAAGAGCTCGCACGGTGACGTGGATTACGCTCAGGCGTCTGCGGAACTGGCCAAAGCGATCGCTAAACTGCGCGTTATCGAGTTGACCAAAAAAGCGATGTAACACCGGCTTGAAAGCATAAAACCAGTCTGATTGCGGACTGGTTTTTTTTTATCCTCTCAATTTTTATTCGATAAACTAGCAACGACAAAAACAAGCGGCTGAAGGCGATGCGTTTTCAGCGACAGCGCTGTTTTCATTAAATCCTTCTTTCTGTCATTGGCATCTGCACATTGTGCGAAGAAGGGAGGAATGGATGCGTTTTTATTGCATAAAATGAGGGATTATTACTATGTCATTTCAGCCATCCTTTGCGGGTCCACAACCCGACTCAAGGATTGATCGTACTACCTTTATTCGTCGTGCTTATCTTCATCTCGCCATCGCCATCGTCGGTTTTATCGTATTGAGCGCGGCGTGGAGTTTTATAGGGGTCGGGGAGTATGCGCTTGATGTGCTGCTGGCTGGTGGAAGATATAGCTGGTTGGTTGTTCTCGGCGCTTTTATGCTGGTGGGAATGCTGGCGACCCGTCTGGCGGAGAATGCGGGGAATAATCAAACGCAACTTATCGGGCTGGGGATTTATGTGTTGGCAGAATCCCTGATTTTTGCCCCCCTGTTAACGGTGGCGGCGTATATTAACCCGTCGAGCATTGGCGCGGCGGCAATAACGACTCTGTTGCTGGTCGGCGGCCTGACGTTTACCGCTTTTTCTATAAAAAAAGACTTTTCTTTTCTGCGCTCGTTTCTGACTATGGCTGGGTTCATTGCTTTTGGCGCGATTATTGCCAGCGTCATCTGCGGCTTCTCGCTGGGCGTCTGGTTTTCTGCGCTAATGGTACTGCTGTGCGCCGGGTTTATACTTTACGATACTTCTAACATTATTCACCATTACCCTACCGATCGCCCTGCTGGCGCGGCATTACATCTGTTTGCTTCTATCGCGACCATGTTCTGGTATATTTTGCGGATTTTTATGTCGCGTAATTAAGTAAAAAATACGCGCAACGGAAAACCAGCGGCCTCTGTCGCTGGTTTTTGCTTTTCTGACTCCCCTGCGCTTTATTACGTTATCTTCTTTATTTATGGAGTAAAAAAACAGCAAAAACATCGGACTACGTTGCCAATACGCGGGTGTTTTTACTTTTCAGGAGACAAGAGGCGCGGTAATGAACGAAAATGATTCATTAGCAGGCGGGGATTTTATCCCGGTGAGCGTTTTATCCTTCTTCCATTTTACGATGAAAAAAATGTAGTATTTTCAACGTGAAACAGTATAAATTCGTTCTCAAATTACAGTCAGGACGCGTATGTTAAATAGTGCTATGAGCGTAGTGATCCTTGCCGCAGGTAAAGGCACGCGCATGTATTCCGATATTCCTAAAGTGCTGCACACGCTGGCGGGTAAACCCATGGTGCAGCATGTCATTGATGCAGCTACTAAATTAGGGGCCGCACAGGTTCATCTGGTCTATGGCCACGGTGGCGAGTTGTTAAAACAGACCCTGAAAGATGACAAGCTAAACTGGGTGCTTCAGGCGGAACAGTTGGGAACAGGTCACGCAATGCAGCAGGCCGCGCCTTTCTTTAGCGACGATGAAGATATTTTAATGCTTTACGGCGACGTGCCGCTGATTTCGGTTGAAACCTTACAGCGCCTGCGCGATGCCAAACCGCAGGGTGGTATTGGGTTATTAACCGTGAAGCTGGACGATCCGAGCGGCTATGGCCGTATTACGCGTGAAAACGGTAAAGTGACCGGCATCGTTGAACATAAAGACGCCACTGATGAACAGCGTCAGATCCAGGAAATTAACACCGGTATTCTGATCGCCAACGGCGCGGACCTGAAACGCTGGTTGTCTAAGCTGACTAACAATAATGCGCAGGGTGAATATTATATCACTGATATCATCGCGCTGGCTTATCAGGAAGGACGGGAAATCGCCGCGGTGCATCCGGCTCGCATCAGCGAAACGGACGGCGTGAATAACCGTCTACAGCTTTCTCGTCTGGAGCGTATTTACCAGGCCGAACAGGCGGAGAAACTGCTGTTATCCGGCGTTATGTTGCGCGATCCGGCACGTTTTGATCTCCGCGGCACCCTTCATTGTGGAATGGATGTCGAAATTGACGCTAACGTTATCATCGAAGGTTATGTAACGCTCGGTCACCGCGTGAAGATCGGCGCGGGCTGCATTATTAAAAACAGCGTTATTGGCGATGACTGCGAAATTAGCCCATACAGCGTGGTGGAAGATGCGCATCTGGAAGCGGCCTGCACCATCGGCCCGTTTGCTCGCCTGCGTCCCGGCGCGGAGCTGTTAGCGGGCGCTCACGTCGGCAATTTCGTTGAAATGAAAAAAGCGCGTCTCGGTAAAGGTTCTAAAGCCGGCCATCTGACCTACCTGGGCGATGCGGAAATTGGCGACAACGTGAATATCGGCGCGGGGACCATCACCTGTAACTATGATGGCGCGAACAAATTCAAAACGGTTATTGGCGACGATGTGTTTGTCGGCTCCGATACCCAACTGGTGGCGCCGGTTACTGTTGGTAAAGGGGCCACCATCGCCGCAGGGACTACCGTCACCCGTAACGTAGCTGACAATGAACTGGTATTAAGCCGCGTGCCGCAGGTGCATAAGCAAGGCTGGCAGCGTCCGGTGAAGAAAAAGTGATTTTGTAGGCCGGATAAGCGTCAGCGCCATCCGGCAGACCGGAGATGAGAGGATAAAATAATCCTCCGCTCCATGAGCAGTACTTATAAAAATAACCCCACTCTCTACAAGGCTCGGGGCGCCCGCAACGACGGGCATACAGGTCAGCGACAACGCATGGCGTAATGCCATAATCAGGAAATAAAACTATGTGTGGAATTGTTGGCGCTATCGCGCAGCGTGATGTAGCTGAAATCCTTCTCGAAGGTTTACGTCGTCTGGAATACCGCGGATATGACTCTGCCGGTCTGGCCGTGGTTGATGCAGAAGGTCATATGACCCGTCTGCGTCGCCTCGGTAAAGTCCAGATGCTGGCTCAGGCAGCGGAAGAACATCCTCTGCATGGCGGCACCGGTATTGCTCACACGCGTTGGGCGACGCACGGTGAACCTTCAGAAGCTAACGCGCATCCGCATGTTTCTGAACACATTGTGGTGGTGCATAACGGCATCATCGAAAACCATGAACCGCTGCGTGAAGCGTTAAAAGCGCGTGGCTATACCTTCGTTTCTGAAACCGACACCGAAGTGATTGCACACCTGGTAAACTGGGAACTGAAACAGGGCGGTACTCTGCGTGAGGCTGTTCTGCGTGCTATCCCGCAGCTGCGTGGTGCGTACGGTACAGTGATCATGGATACCCGTCACCCGGATACCCTACTGGCTGCACGTTCTGGTAGCCCGCTGGTGATTGGCCTGGGTATGGGCGAAAACTTTATCGCTTCTGACCAGCTGGCGCTGTTGCCAGTGACTCGTCGCTTTATCTTCCTTGAAGAGGGCGATATCGCTGAAATCACTCGCCGTTCGGTAAATATCTTCGATAACACCGGCGCGGAAGTAAAACGTCAGGATATCGAATCCAATCTGCAATATGACGCGGGCGATAAAGGTATTTACCGCCACTACATGCAGAAAGAGATCTACGAACAGCCGAACGCGATTAAAAACACCCTTACCGGGCGCATCAGCCACGGTCAGGTGGATTTAAGCGAGCTGGGACCGAACGCCGATGAACTGCTGTCGAAGGTTGAGCATATTCAGATCCTCGCCTGCGGTACGTCTTACAACTCCGGTATGGTTTCCCGTTACTGGTTTGAATCGCTGGCAGGTATTCCGTGCGACGTTGAAATCGCCTCTGAATTCCGCTATCGCAAATCTGCCGTGCGTCGTAACAGCCTGATGATTACCCTGTCACAGTCTGGCGAAACGGCAGATACCCTGGCTGGCCTGCGTCTGTCGAAAGAGCTGGGATATTTGGGCTCTCTGGCCATTTGTAACGTGCCGGGATCTTCGCTGGTGCGTGAATCCGATCTGGCGCTGATGACCAATGCCGGAACGGAAATTGGCGTAGCATCTACCAAAGCCTTCACCACCCAGTTAACCGTGCTGTTGATGCTGGTGGCGAAACTGGCGCGTCTGAAAGGTCTGGATGCGTCCATTGAGCATGATATCGTGCATGGCCTACAGGCGCTGCCGAGCCGTATTGAGCAGATGCTGTCGCAGGACAAACGTATCGAGCTGCTTGCAGAAGATTTCTCCGACAAGCATCACGCGCTGTTCCTGGGGCGTGGCGATCAATATCCGATTGCGCTCGAAGGCGCGCTGAAGCTGAAAGAGATCTCTTACATTCACGCGGAAGCCTATGCTGCAGGCGAGCTGAAACACGGTCCGCTGGCGCTGATTGACGCCGACATGCCGGTGATTGTGGTGGCACCGAACAACGAACTGCTGGAGAAACTGAAATCCAACATCGAAGAAGTTCGCGCGCGTGGCGGTCAGTTGTACGTCTTCGCCGATCAGGATGCGGGTTTCGTCAGCAGCGACAACATGCACATCATTGAGATGCCGCATGTGGAAGAAGTGATCGCGCCTATCTTCTACACCGTTCCGCTGCAACTGCTGGCGTATCACGTGGCGCTGATTAAAGGCACCGACGTTGACCAGCCGCGTAACCTGGCGAAATCGGTGACGGTAGAGTAAGTCAAATGTAGTACCAGGCAGAAGGCCGTCGACAGACGGCCTTTTTTTGTGCGCCGTGACAGGCGCTGTTCTTTCTCTATGGTGGCTGAAGAGCGACTAAGAGGTGCTACGCCTGCCTGCGCTACGGGCACCCGGTCACATTCTCTTCTTTAAGGCCCTGGCTCAATCCAGGTGGATCGGAAATCAAACCATCCCAGGTTATTCAGGTGGATCCCCCTGGCCCGGTCGGGGCTTTTGAGTCGCATCCAGTGGTGAAACAGCGGCTGTAGCCAGCCTGAACGGGTGGTTTCCCTGACCAGTTGTTCCGCGCTGATGGTTTCGGCATGCCACTGGGTTTCCCATTGGGCCAGCAGCGCATCATCCCCACCGCTGATGGCATGGCGCAGTAAAGGGGAGCCCAGTAGCCATGTACCGACGTTCCACTCTTCGGGAATGGGGAAATTGACCGTCCCCAGCCAGAGATCAACCTCGGCCTTGCCGCTTGCCCAGTCATCATAATTCAGTGCAACGCCCTCAAGTAAAATGCCCTGCTGGCGCATGATCTCTTGCATGATATCCAGGAGCATTGGAAATTCAGGGTGCTGATCGTGATAGGCCAGACGCAGTTTTGCGTAGGGCGACGAGATAAAAGGTGAACAGGCCGGGCCCGCCTCAATAGTATGAAACCAGGAGGACAGCAGGCTGCCGCCCGGTACCCAGAAGGGGCGAATTGCCTCACTCAGATGCTGGAGTATGGCGTAAGGGCTGAGTGTTTCCCGTAGCCAGCGGCGATGTTCGGCGGTATGCCAGTGCGGGGAGCGGCTGTCGCATAATAAAAAATATCCTCCACGCTCAAGAAACATCTCGCGCAGGTTGTCAGAAGGTTTGCCTGATACCTGGCTAAGCCGTCCGGAAACGTAATCCTCATCGCTCAGGCTGGAGCTGAGCCAGGCTGCCGTGTCGTTATCCGACAGCGATTCCGCCAGGTTGTCTGTCTCCGTTAAATTCGGCCAGATAAAGACCTCCACTTCATCCAGCAGCCCGCGCAGACCAAAGTAGTGGTCAAAGGCCTTCATTTGCAGATGAAAGCCATTGTTTTCCACCACCTCATAAGGGCCAGTCCCCACAGGATGTGCCGGGAAATCAGCGCGTTGTGTATGGTCAGGCGGTAGGATCATGGCATCAATATGGCTGAGCAGCAGCGGCAGTCGGTTATCCGGGTGCGCCAGCGTAATTTCAAGGCTCAGCGGCCCGGTGGCCTGAATGGTCTGCAAGTGCGAGAACAACGGCAGCTTAGCGCTGCGGGTCAGTGAAGCGATAACCGCGTCGATCGTCAGCTCCTGACCATCATGCCAGAGGACGGCGGGGCGCAGATAAAAACGCCAGCGCAGCGGATCAATCTGCCGCCAGTGGTGGGCAAGATCGGCTTCGACTTCACCTTTTTCCTCATTTATGCGCGTCAGGCCGCTAAAAATCTGCCTGACCAGATGCTGTTCAGAGCGACGCAGCGGCGTGCCGGGGCACAGCGACGGCATTGTCCGGTAATAGGGGATGCACAGCCGCTGATAGTCTGCCCGCACGCTATAGCCCAGTTTTGAGCGCAGCAGTTGCGCCACCTGGTGCTTATTTTTACCCAGCAGTTGAATGGCCTGATCAACATGACCAGACTCCAGCAACTGCTCCGCCTTTTCGCTTAACAGCTGTTCTGGTTTATAGCGCAGGTGAAGCCGGGCGCGATGCCCACGTCCGGCCTGTGATTGCCAGATGAGCCACTTTGCCTCCTGCATCTGAAGCAACAGATTACGCATATGCCGCCGGGTGCAGAACAACACATCCGCCAGCTCCTGTAGCGTCACGCTAACGGGCTTGTCGCCATAGTGCTGGAGTAGCTTTAAGTATTTTTGTTCAGTGTGCCGGGTTGTCATAAAAGGTGAAATTTCCCGAACGGGAATGAGCAATTTTTAATATCCCCTTTTTAGCCGATGATTTTCTCTATCGCAACTTCTATGAGGATTCATCATGACAAAGCGCATTAATAAAGATACTCAGGTCTGCATGTCCCTGGCGGCACGCCCGAGTAACTTCGGTACACGCTTTCACAACTATCTGTACGAAGCGCTGGATCTCAATTATCTCTACAAAGCCTTTTCGCCGACCGATCTTACGCAGGCCATTAGCGGCGTGCGCGGGTTGGGGATCCGTGGGTGCGCGATCTCTATGCCGTTTAAAGAAGCCTGCATTCCGCTGGTGGATGAACTGGATGCTTCCGCTCAGGCCATTCACTCAGTTAATACCATTGTGAATACCAATGGCCATCTGAAGGCGTACAACACCGATTACATTGCAATAGCTCGCTTGCTGGCGAATTACAAGGTCTCTCCCGACCTGGTGTTTGCTTTGCGTGGCAGCGGTGGTATGGCAAAGGCGGTGGCTTGCGCGCTGAAGGATGCGGGGTTTACCCGTGGTTATATTGTTGCGATTGATGAAGCGTCAGGTAAACAACTGGCCGAACTCTATGGCTATGAATGGCGCCCGGATACCGACGGTATTGAAGCCGATTTGTTAATTAACGCCACGCCTATCGGAATGGCTGGCGGTAATGATGCCGACAAACTCTCTTATTCCGAACAGGAAGTGGATAAGGCGAGCGTTATCTTTGATGTGGTGGCGCTACCGCCCGTCACGCCGCTGATCCGCTACGCCCGTGAACGCGGTAAAACCGTGATTACCGGTTCCGAAGTGTTTGCTATTCAGGCCGTGGAGCAATTTGTCCTTTATACCGGGATTCGCCCGGATGACGCGCTGTTCCAGAAAGCAGCGGCCTGGTCACGCCTGTAACATTTTTTCCCGCTTTTTCTTTAAATTAAAAGAACAGGGTACCCTACTATGACTAAAAAAATTGTTGCTGTGACGGCCTGTCCGACGGGCGTCGCCCATACCTTTATGGCGGCAGAAGCGTTGGAAATTGAAGCCCGCAAGCGTGGTGACTGGATCAAGGTTGAAACCCGCGGTTCCGTCGGGGCGAAGAACACGCTGACCGTGGAAGAGATAGCGCAAGCGGATGTGGTGATTATCGCGGCGGATATTGAGCTGGATCTGTCAGGCTTTGTTGGCAAAAGACTCTATCGCACCAGTACCGGCGCGGCGCTAAAAAAGAGTGCACAGGAAATGGATAATGCTTTCAATAGCGCCGAGGTCTATCAGGGGAGTACCGGGCGCTCTTCTTCAGCTGGTAAAACAGAGCTACCTGGCGTTTATAAGCATTTAATGACCGGCGTATCCCATATGCTTCCTTTGGTGGTGGCGGGAGGATTGTGTATCGCGCTCTCTTTTGTCTTCGGTATCCAGGCCTTCAACGAGCCGGGCACGCTGGCGGCTGCGCTATTTCAAATTGGTGGTAAGGCGGCCTTTGCGCTGATGGTGCCGGTACTGGCTGGGTTTATTGCCTTCTCAATTGCCGATCGTCCGGGTCTGGCCCCGGGGCTTATTGGCGGGATGTTGGCCAGCCTGTGCGGCGCTGGTTTCCTGGGAGGGATTGTGGCCGGTTTTCTGGCCGGTTACAGCGTACGGTTTCTGGCGCAAAATATTAAGCTGCCAGCGTCAATGGAAGCGCTTAAGCCTGTGCTGGTTTTGCCGCTACTGTCTACGCTGATTACCGGCCTAATCATGATTTACGTGGTGGGTGGCCCCGTTTCTGCGGTGATGGAAGGGCTGACGACGTTCCTGGGGAATATGACCTCTACGAATGCTATTTTGCTGGGAATGTTGCTGGGCGCAATGCAAGGTTTTGACCTTGGTGGGCCGGTGAATAAAGCTGCGTATACCTTCGGCGTCGGTTTACTGGCTTCTCATTCTTATATGCCAATGGCGGCCATTATGGCGGCAGGGATGGTACCGGCATTAGGAATGGGCGTCGCAACCTGGGCGGCCAGAGCGAAATTCAATGCCGCTGAGCATGAAGCGGGTAATGCATCTTTTATCCTGGGGCTGTGCTTTATCTCTGAAGGGGCGATTCCCTTCGCCGCGCGTGACCCGATGCGCGTCATCCCTTCTACGATGGTCGGTGGCGCAATCGCCGGGGGACTATCCATGTATTTCGGTTGTACACTGATGGCGCCACACGGTGGCCTCTTTGTCCTGGCGATCCCGCATGCGGTAGAACATGTGATGCAATATCTGCTCTCGATTGCCCTGGGCACGATTGTCTGCGGCCTGATGTATGCGCTGTTGAAACCGTCTGCGGTTGCGCAAACAGTCTAATTCATCTCCCTCTGCAGGCTGGTCTGGTGTCTCCCCGGGCCAGCTTTTTTTATTTCCATTGTCATCAAACCGTCATAATCAAGACATATAACTGTCATCAATTTGTCCTATTTTGCTCATCGTAGCAACTCAAACAACGATTTACCGAAACCGTGCAGGAGACATTATGAAAGTTATGCGTACCACTGTCGCAACTGTTGTCGCCGCGACCTTATCGATGAGCGCGTTCTCTGCCTTTGCAGCAGCAAGCCTGACAGGTGCCGGTGCAACGTTTCCTGCGCCGGTGTATGCCAAATGGGCGGATACCTACCAGAAAGAAACTGGTAACAAAGTCAATTACCAGGGGATAGGCTCTTCCGGCGGCGTGAAACAAATCACCGCGAATACCGTTGATTTTGGCGCTTCCGATGCGCCGCTGTCTGACGAAAAACTGAATCAGGAAGGCCTGTTCCAGTTCCCGACGGTGATCGGCGGCGTGGTGCTGGCGGTGAATATTCCAGGCCTCAAATCCGGCGAACTGGTGCTGGATGGTAAAACACTGGGTGACATCTACCTCGGTAAAATCAAAAAGTGGGATGATGAAGCCATCACCAAACTGAACCCAGGCGTGAAGCTGCCTTCTCAGAACATCGCTGTGGTGCGTCGCGCTGACGGTTCCGGTACCTCCTTCGTGTTCACCAGTTACCTGGCGAAAGTCAACGACGAGTGGAAATCGAAAGTGGGCGCGGGTTCTACCGTGAACTGGCCAACCGGTCTGGGCGGTAAAGGTAACGACGGCATCGCGGCATTTGTACAGCGTCTGCCAGGCGCTATTGGCTACGTTGAGTATGCGTATGCCAAGCAGAACAACCTGGCCTACACCAAACTGGTTTCAGCCGACGGCAAACCGGTAAGCCCGACGGAAGAGAGCTTCTCTAATGCGGCGAAAGGCGCTGACTGGAGCAAAACCTTCGCGCAGGATCTGACCAACCAGAAAGGTGACGATGTGTGGCCAATCACCTCCACCACCTTTATCCTGGTCCACAAAGCGCAGAAGAAACCTGAGCAGGGTGCTGAAGTGCTGAAGTTCTTCGACTGGGCCTACAAAAATGGCGCTAAACAGGCGAATGATCTGGACTACGCCAGCCTGCCGGATAACGTTGTTGAGCAGGTTCGTACCGCCTGGAAGACCAGTATAAAAGACAGCAACGGTAAGGCGCTGTATTAATTAACGAATTGGCGGATGGCGCTACGCTTATCCGCCCTACGGTTTCGACCGCAGGCCCACGTTGTAGGCCGGATAAGCGTAGCGCCATCCGGCAGGGGCAACGTCGTAAAACGCGTTTAATGGAAAGAGTAATTTATGGCTGCAACCAAGCCTGCTTTTAACCCGCCGGGTAAAAAAGGCGACATGATTTTCAGCGCGCTGGTAAAACTGGCTGCGCTGATTGTGCTATTGATGTTGGGCGGTATTATCGTCTCATTGATCATCTCCTCCTGGCCAAGTATTCAGAAATTTGGTTTCTCATTTCTTTGGACTAAGGAATGGGACGCGCCAAACGATATCTACGGCGCTCTGGTGCCCATTTATGGCACGCTGGTGACCTCCTTTATCGCACTGCTGATCGCCGTTCCGGTCAGTTTCGGCATTGCCCTGTTTTTAACCGAGCTGGCGCCAGGCTGGCTAAAGCGTCCGCTCGGCATCGCCATTGAACTGCTGGCGGCAATTCCCAGTATCGTGTACGGCATGTGGGGGCTGTTTATCTTCGCGCCGCTGTTTGCGACGTACTTCCAGGAGCCGGTCGGCAATATTCTTTCCAACATTCCGTTTGTCGGCGCGCTGTTCTCCGGCCCGGCGTTTGGTATCGGCATTCTGGCGGCGGGCGTCATCCTCGCCATCATGATCATCCCCTACATTGCGGCGGTTATGCGCGACGTCTTCGAGCAAACGCCGGTAATGATGAAAGAGTCCGCTTACGGTATAGGCTGTACTACCTGGGAAGTTATCTGGCGCATCGTGCTACCGTTCACCAAAAATGGCGTGATCGGCGGCATTATGCTGGGACTGGGCCGTGCTCTGGGTGAAACGATGGCGGTCACTTTTATCATCGGCAACACTTACCAGCTCGACAGCGCGTCGCTGTATATGCCGGGCAACAGCATCACTTCCGCGCTGGCGAACGAATTCGCTGAGGCGGAATCGGGTCTGCACGTGGCAGCGTTGATGGAACTGGGACTGATCCTGTTTGTGATCACCTTTATCGTCCTGGCGGCGTCTAAGTTCATGATTATGCGTCTGGCGAAGAACGAGGGAGCACGTTAATGGCTACGCTTGATATGCAGAACACCGCGCAGCTCGCGGAATCCCGTCGCAAGATGCAGGCGCGTCGCCGCATGAAGAACCGTATCGCACTAACGCTCTCAATGGCGACGATGGCATTTGGCCTGTTCTGGCTGATCTGGATTTTGATGTCCACCATCACGCGCGGCATTGATGGTATGTCGCTGGCGTTGTTTACCGAAATGACGCCGCCGCCGAACACGGCGGGCGGCGGGCTGGCGAACGCCCTGGCGGGGAGTGGATTGTTGATTCTCTGGGCTACCGTATTGGGTACGCCGCTGGGGATTATGGCCGGGATCTATCTGGCGGAGTATGGCCGTAAATCCTGGCTGGCGGAAATCATTCGCTTTATTAACGACATTCTGCTTTCCGCGCCGTCAATTGTTGTGGGGCTGTTTGTTTACACCATCGTGGTGGCGCAGATGCAGCACTTCTCCGGCTGGGCAGGGGTGATTGCGCTGGCGCTGTTGCAGGTACCGATCGTTATCCGTACCACTGAAAACATGCTCAAATTGGTGCCGGATAGCCTGCGTGAAGCCGCTTATGCGCTGGGTACGCCGAAGTGGAAGATGATTTCCGCGATTACGCTGAAAGCCTCTATCTCCGGCATTATGACCGGTATCCTGCTGGCTATTGCGCGTATTGCCGGCGAAACGGCGCCATTGTTGTTTACCGCGCTCTCCAACCAGTTCTGGAGCACCGACATGATGCAGCCGATCGCCAACCTGCCGGTGACCATTTTTAAATTCGCGATGAGCCCGTTTGCCGAATGGCAACAATTAGCCTGGGCGGGCGTGCTGATTATTACCCTGTGCGTACTGCTGCTGAATATTCTGGCGCGTGTTGTTTTCGCGAAGAAAAAACACGGTTAAAGACATTGTAGGCCTGATAAGCGTAGCGCCATCAGGCATTATTTTACGGCGTGGCGGATGCGGCGCTGGATGAGGAAAAGAGTGAAATGAGTATGGTTGAAACTGCCCCGAGTAAGATTCAGGTTCGTGATTTGAACTTCTACTACGGCAAATTCCATGCCCTGAAGAACATTAATCTGGATATCGCGAAGAATCAGGTAACGGCATTTATCGGGCCATCCGGCTGTGGTAAATCAACGCTACTGCGTACCTTCAATAAAATGTATTCGCTTTATCCGGAGCAGCGCGCGGAAGGTGAAATTCTGCTGGATGGCGACAATATTCTCACCAACACCCAGGATATCGCGCTGCTGCGCGCAAAAGTGGGGATGGTATTCCAGAAGCCGACGCCGTTCCCGATGTCCATCTATGACAATATCGCCTTTGGCGTGCGTCTGTTTGAGAAGCTGTCTCGTGCCGATATGGACGAACGCGTGCAGTGGGCGTTGACCAAAGCCGCATTATGGAACGAAACCAAAGATAAATTGCACCAGAGCGGGTACTCTCTCTCCGGTGGTCAGCAGCAGCGTCTGTGCATTGCGCGCGGTATCGCCATTCGCCCGGAAGTGTTGCTGCTGGATGAGCCGTGTTCAGCTCTGGACCCGATCTCTACCGGGCGTATTGAAGAGCTGATCACCGAGCTGAAACAGGATTACACCGTGGTGATCGTGACCCACAACATGCAGCAGGCGGCACGTTGTTCCGATCATACGGCGTTTATGTACCTGGGCGAGTTGATTGAGTTCAGCAACACGGACGATCTGTTCACCAAGCCCGCGAAGAAACAAACAGAAGACTATATCACCGGTCGTTACGGTTAATTCAGGAGTGCGTAATGGACAGTCTGAACCTTAATAAACATATTTCCGGCCAGTTCAACGCCGAACTGGAAAGCATCCGCACTCAGGTAATGACCATGGGCGGCATGGTGGAGCAGCAGCTTTCTGACGCTATTACCGCCATGCACAACCAGGACAGCGAGCTGGCGAAGCGCGTGGTAGAAGGCGATCATCAGGTTAATATGATGGAAGTCGCCATCGATGAAGCCTGTGTGCGTATTATCGCCAAGCGCCAGCCGACGGCGAGCGATCTGCGTCTGGTAATGGCGATTATCAAAACCATCGCCGAACTGGAGCGCATTGGCGACGTGGCGGATAAAATCTGCCGTACCGCGCTGGAGAAATTCTCCCAGCAGCACCAGCCGCTGTTGGTGAGTCTGGAGTCACTGGGCCGCCACACCGTGCAGATGCTGCACGATGTGCTGGATGCGTTCGCGCGCATGGATCTCGATGAAGCGGTGCGTATCTATCGTGAAGACAAGAAAGTTGACCAGGAATATGAAGGCATCGTGCGTCAGCTGATGACCTACATGATGGAAGACTCGCGCACCATTCCCAGCGTGCTGACCGCGTTATTCTGCGCGCGCTCTATCGAGCGTATCGGTGACCGTTGCCAGAATATCTGCGAATACATCTTCTACTTCGTGAAGGGGCAAGACTTCCGTCACGTGGGCGGCGATGAGCTGGATAAGCTGCTGGCGGGGAAAGACCCGAAAGAGTAAATCTCATTCTTTTGCCCGGTGGCGCTGCGCTTACCGGGCCTACAGGTACAGATGCTGTAGGCCGGATAAGCGTTAGCGCCATCCGGCATTTCAGTTAACGCGTAATCTCCCACCCGCGCGCTTTCCACAATCCCGGCAACTGCGCCAAATCGGTAAACGTCGTCACGTTAGGGTGATCGATCGGCTTGTTATGCGGATCGGCGCAGAAATAAAACACTTCCATTCCCGCTGCAATTCCTGACTGCGCGCCCGCGCTGGAATCATCCACCAGAATACACTTCTCAACATTGACCTTCATGGCGTTCGCCGCATGGAGCATCAGCGCCGGATCGGGCTTCCAGCGTTGAATATCGTAACCGCTAAACAGCAAATCGGGAAAATGATGCAACATGCCCAGTTTACCCAGCGAATGCTGCATCTTACTGACCGGCCCGTTGGATACCACGCACATGGGCGTCTTAATGCTCTCCAGCAGGGTATTTGCGCCCGCGATCGCTTCCAGTTCGGTATCGAACAGGCGCGCCACTTCCGCGCGGTACACGGGTTCCAGCTCCGCCTTTGCCAGCGCAACGCCATGCTCTTTACTGATGGTATCGATAATTTCGTAGAGCTTTACGCCTTTAAAGCGTCTGAATACTTCCGTGAGCTCAAGCGTAATGCCGAACTGCCGGAACATAGTGACATAGGCGCGCGAGCAAATCACTTCACTGTCAACCAGCGTGCCGTCACAGTCAAAAAACACCGCTTCGATTTGGGACATGTCATTTCCATTTTAACAAGTTTAACGTTTACGTAATGCTGAATGAGGGGACGCAATCGTTGCCGTACTAACAAATTGAGTGAAAAAAATTACCACACAACTGCGCCAGGTGTCGCATTTTGGTATAGGATAACGGCGAATTTTCCCTCCTTTCTCCGGAAATTGATAATGAGTCAACAACACACCACCCAGGCTTCTGGTCAGGGTATGCTGGAACGCGTGTTTAAACTGCGCGAACATGGCACGACGGCACGAACCGAAGTGATCGCCGGTTTTACCACTTTCCTGACGATGGTTTATATCGTTTTTGTTAACCCGCAAATTCTGGGCGTAGCTGGCATGGACACCAGCGCCGTCTTTGTGACCACCTGTCTGATTGCGGCCTTTGGCAGTATTCTGATGGGCCTGTTCGCTAACCTGCCGGTGGCGCTGGCGCCCGCGATGGGGCTGAATGCGTTCTTTGCCTTCGTGGTTGTGCAGGCAATGGGACTGCCGTGGCAGGTAGGCATGGGCGCCATTTTCTGGGGCGCTGTTGGTCTTTTATTGCTGACTATCTTCCGCGTGCGTTACTGGATGATCGCCAACATTCCGGTCAGCCTGCGCGTGGGCATCACCAGCGGCATCGGCCTGTTTATCGGCATGATGGGGCTGAAAAACGCCGGCGTGATTGTCGCTAACCCGGAAACGCTGGTCAGCATCGGCAACCTGACCTCGCACAGCGTGCTGCTGGGGGTTCTCGGATTCTTTATTATTGCGATTCTCGCTTCGCGCAACATTCATGCGGCGGTGCTGGTGTCCATCATCGTCACGACGCTGCTTGGCTGGATGATGGGTGATGTACACTACAACGGCATTGTCTCCGCGCCACCAAGCGTCACCAGCGTGGTAGGGCATGTCGATTTGGCAGGCTCGTTCAATCTTGGCCTGGCGGGGGTTATTTTCTCCTTCATGCTGGTAAACCTGTTTGACTCCTCCGGTACGCTGATTGGTGTGACCGATAAAGCCGGCCTGGCGGATGAGAAAGGCAAATTCCCGCGCATGAAGCAGGCGCTGTTTGTTGATAGTATCTCTTCCGTCACAGGCGCATTTGTCGGAACGTCTTCTGTGACCGCTTATATTGAATCGTCTTCCGGCGTTTCGGTGGGCGGTCGCACCGGTTTGACGGCGGTGGTGGTCGGTATTTTGTTCCTGCTGGTTATCTTCCTGTCGCCGCTGGCGGGCATGGTGCCGCCTTACGCGGCGGCGGGCGCGCTAATTTACGTCGGCGTGCTGATGACCTCCAGCCTGGCGCGGGTAAACTGGCAGGATTTAACCGAATCGGTCCCGGCGTTTATTACGGCGGTAATGATGCCGTTTAGCTTCTCGATCACCGAAGGTATCGCGCTGGGCTTTATCTCTTACTGCGTGATGAAAATCGGTACCGGTCGCCTGCGCGACCTTAGCCCGTGCGTAGTGATTGTCGCGCTGTTATTCGTGCTGAAGATTGTGTTTATTGACGGACACTGATGAAATGAACCCTCGCCCCATCGGGGGGAGGGTTTTTAAATAACTTACGCTTTAACGCGCTGAATATACTCGCCAAATGCGGTCAGCTGACCGGTCAAATGATCTAACGTTCCCTGATCCACCACTTCTCCAGTCTGCGGGTCGACTTTATTCTGAATCACGCCGCCCATAAACTCCGGTTTGTTCATCACCATCGCATCAAGGAACACCAGAATCTGGCGCAGATGATACTGGCAGCGCGCGCCGCCAATCGCCCCCATTGAACTGGTCTGGATAAGAACGGGCTTACCCGCCAGCGGCTGCTCAGGCAGACGGGATAGCCAGTCGATGGCATTTTTCAGGCCGCCGGGAACGGAATAATTATATTCCGGCGTCACAATGACGACGCCGTCGGCGTTGCGAATCTGCTCCGCCAGCGCCTCTACGCTGGCTGGAAATCCCTCGTCCTGCTGGATATCGGCGTCATACAGCGGAATATCCCCGATCGAAGGCAGCGGCGATACCGTCATTCCTGCCGGCGCGACTTTAGGCAGCGTACGCGCCACCATCCCGTTAAAGGAACCTTTGCGTAAACTTCCCAGCAGTGTAACCACATTCAGCGTTTCAGACATACGTGCCCCTTTTTTCATTATGAACGATTAAGCGTATACGATTTGGCGGCGGGGAGTTGGGCGAATCGCATCAGACGACCGGTTGGCTCATTGGCGCGCGTCTGGATATCGGGCAGGCTTTTCCAGCCCAGTTTGCCATCGAACTCCCACACTTTTAATTTTTCTATCGCTGGCGTAACGGTTACGGACCATACCAGTACATCTTCCGCATCGCATACGGCTTCAAGCTGCGTGACATGCGCGCACTTCAGGCGTCCGGCAACGGGTAAAAGTTGCAGCTCCCGCGGATCGTCATTCATGACATCGCCGGTGAGTTTTAACACGCTCTGGCGCAATGTAATGAGTTGCGCTCGCGCTTCGTTGGGATCGTTTTGATTGGCTACCCATAAGTTTTCATTACGGGAGAAAGGGTGGCGTTCGAGCGAATGCGGATGGTGAAAGCCGCGGGAGGTGCGCTGTAATTCCATATCCAGCCCGCACTCTCCTTCGGTGGTCAACGCCACGCCAACCATATTTCCGGCGTAGGAGATAGAAAAGCCTGGCAGATTTTTGTCACGAAACGCGGGTTTACCTTTCGCCTGAATAATGATTTCCGGCAGCTCGCTAATTCCGTACAGCATAAACATCAGTTCGGCAAGAAGGCCTCTGGAGGCGAGAAAACGCGTTCGTCGGTGAGCAGGCAGGTTTCTGGCTTCAATATGGCAAGACGAAGAGAGACGAATTGAAACCAACTGTCCCTCCGTAAGTATCCCTCTGGCAAAGTGAGTCGCCATTTTTCGCTCCGTGATTAATGGGCCGTGATAATGACGAGAGTAACATTAACGTAAATTATGGACAGGTTTTACGCGCTAAAAATTCAATTTCAGAAGGTTCTTTAATCAGATGGTGACATTTCTGGTAAGAGGAAGGTTAATTTATCAACGCAGGTGGTCAGATAAGGCGACGGCAGAGCGTGTTGATAGCCTGTCGTAGCCACACAATCTTGGGATTATGACTATTACGTTTGTGCCATAATAGGGTAAACGGCACCATCAGCTTTTCCCGCTGTTGCGCATCAAAAGGCAGGGGGCGCGCCACTAACGGTAGCTGGTGGAGCTGATTGTAGTGCTGGCAATAGCGCGGCGCGGTTGCTATCAGGGTGTGACCCGGCTGGGCGGCCATAAAGAGCGACTGCTCGAACCCCGGCAGGCTCAACGCGATATGGCGTTTGCGTCCCATTTCTTGCAGGACATCGTCCAGCGCCCAGGTATCGCTTTGCTCCCAGCAAATACTGATATGTGGGTAGCGCAGAAAAGTGTCCAGATCCCACGCTTCGCGCAGCGCCGGATGATCTTCCCGCAGCCAGACCCACGGTAAATCGCTAAACAACACCTCAAAATCAATCGCGAGCGGTAACAGACTGAGCAATTCTCGCGAGCGGGGATGGCTTTCGCGTCCGGTAAATCCGATATCGACTTCCCCACGCGTAATCGCCTCCAGCGAGTCATAATCCCAGTTGCGAACCTTAATGGTAGCCTGCGGATAGCGCTGATAAATCTGCTGCGACAGTGAATTAAACATAATCATCATCAGCGGCGACTCTGCTGCCAACTCAAATTTTAAACCGCGCGGCGTTTGATGATGCGGTTTATCAAGCAGTTGATTCCCCATCTGCATCCAGTCCGCCAGACTTTGCTCCATACTGACCATCAGCGGCGTCGGCGCCAGGCCCAGCGGCGTATTGACGAACAGCGGATCGTCAAACCATGCCCGGAGTTTCGCCAGCGATTTGCTGACCGCTGAGGGCGTTACGTTCATCCGTTTTGCAGCTTTAGTGACGCTGCGCTCCTGCATGAGTAACTGTAGGCATAACAGCAAATTAAGGTCGAGATTGGTAAGGGATTTCTTCATGCTCGGCTACGGACCTGTTGGGCGTGACGGAGAAGATCAGCAGAATACTCACTATGCTACAACCAATCAGAATCCCGATCAGCATATTCATCGCGCTGATACCGAGTATTGCCGCCAGCCAAATCCACAGTGATGAACCGCAAACCTGCGCGATACCCAGCGTGGAACTGGCCACTCCGGCGCGCAGCGAAAATGGCCCCAGCGCCTGGCTCATCGCGACGCCAAAACCAACCGAGAATCCGGCGCAGATAAGCGTCAGGCCAAAGAGTGTGACGGTATTGGTATGAGCAAGGCTTAACGTCACGCCAGCCGTCAAAAACAGCCCCTGTGAGACGAGCATTAAAGTTCGCGGCTTAAATAACCCAAGCGCAAAAGGGGTGGAAAAAGAGACGACCATACTGACGCCTGCGGTGAGCGCCATGGTAATGGCATAGTCGCCACGACTAAATCCCATCACCTCCATCAGCAGCACTGGAGAGGCATTGACGAAGGTCAGGATCACCGACACGCTAAGGGTGGTGATCGCCAGTCGACTAACGAAAAAACGGTTAACCAGCGACTCGGCGGCGGGCGACGATCGTGATAAATCGCGTGGAGCCAGCCTTGCCGGGCGCGTCTCGCGCAGGATAAACAGTGATAACAGGCCCACAATAATGCCCATCGCGGACATCGTATAGAACAGACTTTGCCAGGGGAAACGAAGCATAATCAAATGCCCCACCACCGGGGCGAGTACCGGCACAATACAGGTAATCCCATTCAATAATGACAGCACTTTCGCCCGGCGATGCTCGTCGAGCGTGTCGCGCAGAATGGCGAACGCCACCACATAGCAGCCGCCTGCGCCTACTCCCTGAAGAAAACGTCCACTCAGAAATAGCGAGCCTTCCGACGCCCGTGAACAAAGCAGTGAGGCCATCATAAAGACGAGCGCGCCGACGATCGCGACCGGCTTGCGGCCTGACTGGTCGGCTATCTTCCCGGCAAACAGCATGGCCGTCGCCATTCCGGCCAGGTAAACGGAGAAGGCGATATGCAACTGCGCCTCGCTGGCGTTCAGATCGGCGGCTATACGCGGTAAACCGACCAGATACATATCAATACCGGCAGGATAGAGTAAAACCAGGGCAAAACTACACAGTAGAAAACGTTTCATAGCGGCCTCACGAAAAGTGTGGCGCTAAGAATACGGGGCGACGTTGCGCGAGACGAGTTGCCATTTGGACAACAGTGATTTCCGCATGGGAAATCATTGCTGCCGGATGGCGGCATAAACGCCTTATCCGGCTTACGGGTTTTGTAGGCCCGGTAAGCATTGCGCCACCGGGCAATACAACGTTACTTACCAATACAGAAGCTGGAGAAAATCCGTCCCAGCAGGTCGTCGGAGGTAAACTCGCCGGTAATCTCGCTTAAGCTTTGCTGCGCCAGGCGCAACTCTTCCGCCAGCAGTTCCCCTGCCCACGCGCCTAATAGCTGCGCTTTGCCCTGCTCAAGGTGTTCAGCGGCTTCCGCCAGCGCCTGTAGGTGACGGCGACGGGCCAGGAAGCCGCCTTCCATATTGGTATCAAACCCCATGCTCTGCTTGAGGTGGTTACGCAACACGTCGACGCCTTCGCCGGTACGCGCCGAGAGGCGAACCAGTGAGTGACCATTTACTTCACTAATACCCAACGGTTCGCCGGTGATATCCGCCTTGTTACGTACCACGGTAATCGGTAGATTTTTGGGCAGACGGGCGATAAAGTCCGGCCAGATGTCGGCAGGGTCAACGGCGTCCGTCGTGGTGCCATCCACCATAAACAGCACGCGATCGGCCTGTTCAATCTCCTGCCAGGCGCGTTCGATGCCGATACGCTCAACTTCGTCGCTGGCGTCGCGCAGTCCGGCGGTATCGATGATATGCAGCGGCATCCCGTCGATGTGAATATGCTCGCGCAACACGTCGCGCGTGGTACCGGCGATATCGGTAACAATGGCCGCTTCACGGCCTGCCAGCGCATTCAGCAGGCTGGATTTCCCGGCATTCGGGCGTCCGGCAATCACTACCTTCATCCCTTCGCGCAGCAGGCTGCCCTGGCGCGCTTCGGTGCGCACGGCGTCAAGATCGGCGATGACGCCATTGAGCTGCGCTTCAATTTTGCCGTCAGAGAGAAAGTCGATCTCCTCATCCGGAAAATCGATAGCCGCTTCGACGTAGATTCGCAGGTGAGTAAGTGCTTCCACAAGGTGGTTAACGCGGGCGGAAAATGCCCCCTGTAACGAGTTTAGCGCCGAACGCGCCGCCTGTTCGGAACTGGCATCGATCAGGTCGGCAATGGCTTCCGCCTGGGCTAAATCGAGCTTATCGTTGAGGAACGCTCGCTCGGAGAACTCGCCTGGTCGGGCAATGCGCACGCCTGGAAGCGTCAGGATACGTTTTAACAGCAGGTCCAGGATCACCGGACCGCCGTGCCCTTGTAGCTCCAGCACATCTTCACCGGTGAAGGAGTTCGGGCCGGGGAACCACAGCGCAATACCCTGATCCAGCGCGCTGCCGTCAACGTCTTTAAACGGCAGGTAGTCGGCATAGCGCGGCTTCGGCAGCTTGCCCAGCACCTCTTGCGCAACGTCACGCGCTTTCAGACCAGAGATACGCAGGATACCCACGCCACCGCGTCCCGGTGGGGTTGCCTGGGCGACGATAGTGTCGTTATGGCTCATGGTTAGTCTCAACTTTGTTGCAATAAAAAAGGCGGTCATATGACCGCCTTTTGATTGTAGGCCTGATAAGCGTTAGCGCCATCAGGCTGACCGGCGCGCCTTGCCGGATGGCGGCTTCGCCTTATCCGGCCTACACCGAATCAGGATTTTTTCTTCTCGCGGCTATGCAGGCCACGCTTCTCCAGACCACGGTAAATCAGCTGCTGCTGAATGATGGTGACCAGGTTGCTGACGATATAGTACAGCACCAGACCTGACGGGAACCACAGGAAGAACACCGTAAAGATGACCGGCATAAAGGTCATGATCTTCTGCTGCATCGGGTCGGTCACGGTGGTCGGCGACATCTTCTGAATGAAGAACATCGTTACGCCCATCAGGATCGGCAGAATGTAGTACGGGTCCTGTGCGGACAGGTCATGAATCCACAGCGCGAACGGCGCATGACGCAGTTCAATGGAACCCATCAGCATGTAGTACAACGCCAGGAAGATAGGCATCTGGATGATCAGCGGGAAGCAGCCGCCCAGCGGGTTAACCTTCTCCGCTTTGTACAGGGCCATCATCTCCTGGCTTTGGCGCTGTTTATCATCGCCAAGACGTTCGCGCATCGCCTGAATTTTCGGCTGCAGCATACGCATCTTCGCCATTGACGTGTACTGCGCTTTGGTCAGCGGGTACATGATACCGCGAACGATAAAGGTAATGATGATAATGGAGAAGCCCCAGTTGCCCACAAAGCTGTGGATCCACTTCAGCAACTTGAACAGCGGCTGAGAGATGAACCACAACCAGCCGTAGTCCACGGTCAAATCCAGGTGCGGTGCAACAGCCGCCATTTTATCCTGAATTTCCGGGCCGACCCACAGGGTGCTGGTCATCGCGCCAGTCTGGCCTGGCTGTACCAGTACCGGCTGCGCTTTATAGCCGATAGCGACAATGCCGTTACCCAGATTGGCGGTGTAGAAATTGTTGGTGCCGTCGTTACGCGGAATCCATGCGGTAGCGAAATACTGCTGCAACATTGCCACCCAACCGCCTTTGGAGCTGACGTTGAGGTTTTCGTTATCGGCAATAGTGTCGAATTTGTATTTCTCATACTTCTCATCCGGCGTGGAGTACGCTGCGCCGCGGAACGTATGCAGCGCAAAGTTGCTGCTGCCGGTATCGCGATGAGGAGGCAGGTTGACGGATTGTTTTAACTGACCAAAGGTGGAGACTTCCAGCGGTTTTTCGCCGGTGTTCTGCACGCTATAGTTCACGTTAACCGCATAATCGCCACGCTTAAAGACAAACGTTTTGGTAAACGTGTTGCCTGCGGCGTCAGTATAAGTCATCGGAACCTGCAGTTCGTTCTGACCGTCGGCCAGTACAAACGCATCTTTCTCGACGTTGTACAGCGGACGCGGGCCGTTCGCCGGGTTATCCGGGCCGTCGCGGCCTGTCAGGCCGCTTTGCGCCTGATAGATAAACTGCGGGGTGGTTTCCAGCAGCTGGAACGGTTCGTTGGAACCCAGTTCTTTCGGGTAAGCCGGGAGCAAGGCCTGCTCGACATCACCACCACGGGTGTTGATAGTCAAATCAAGCACATCGGTTTTCACCGTAATCATTTTCCCCTGGCCACTGGCTGGTACGCCCTGGTCGGCGGCGCTACCCGCTGCGGTGGTCGTTGTCTGCGTGGTCTGTTGAGTCTGAGGTTGCGGATTTTTATCCTGCTCCCAGGCTTGCCAGATCATGAAAGACACGAACAGCAAAGCGATGACTAAAAGATTGCGTTGCGAATCCATCGTTAGTGTTCTCTGGTATCAAATGGTCCGGGCGGGACGGGATCGTCACCACCAGGGTGTAAAGGGTGGCATTTTAATACGCGTTTCACCGTCAACCAACTGCCTTTTATCACTCCAAACCTGCGCAATGCCTCAATTCCGTAGCTTGAGCACGTTGGCGTGAAACGACAATGCGGCCCAAGCAGCGGACTGATCAGGCGTTGATAGACCCGAATAAGGGCTATCAGGACCCGCGAGCCAGGCGACAGTGGCGGCGCCATAATTTTTCCAACGCTTCCGAGAGAGCACGGTTATCGAGGTCGGCAACCCCTTTTTTCGCCACCACCACGAAATCCATTGCAGGAAGTTCATGCTGGCGCAGACGGAAGCTTTCACGCGTCAGACGTTTAATCCGGTTGCGTTCATGCGCACGTCGAACATTTTTCTTGGCGACGGTAAGACCGATACGGGGATGCCCCAGCGAATTCAGGCGGCCGAGGATGGTGATTTGCGGCGTGCCAGCCCGTTGAGGTTGCTGGAAGACGAATGTGAAATGAGCGGGAGTTAACAAACGTAACTCCCTGGGAAATGCGAGCTTAACCACTCAGGGGTTAGCTTTATTACTTGGAAACGGTCAGACGAGCGCGGCCTTTAGCACGACGACGTGCCAGAACCTGACGACCATTTTTAGTAGCCATACGAGCACGGAAGCCGTGAGAACGGTTGCGCTTCAGTACAGACGGTTGAAAAGTGCGTTTCATGGCGATTTCTACCTAAACTTGAATAAATTCACTGACTTTTGCGTATACCCGAACAAACTTTGAACGACTTACGCCACAGTGTGGGTGATTAAAGAGGCCGGATTGTAATAATTGTACACTCCGGAGTCAATTCTCTTTCCTTATTTTCCCGCGATTTTCCACGCCTTTTTGTGCGGAAAATAAGCAGCGTTGACGCCATATGACGGGCATTGCGCGACGGGTGGAGAATTATACGGACTGCCAGGTAAAGCGCAAGGATCGCCCTGGATCTTTATGCGATCTTTTAGGCGCCTGCTCACCTTTACCTATTAATTTTTTCAATATGCGCGCGAAAGCGTACAGGAGTTCCCCAGGATCGATTACACTTATCCTTTCCTGGAAAGTCCTGTGGATAAATAGGGAAGAATCTGTGAGAAACAGAAGATCTCTTGCTCAGTTTAGGCTATGATCCGCGGTCCTGATCGTTTCAAACGATCCTGGTCAGGCATGAACACGAAATCTTTCAGACTGCGTGAAGTCGCGATCGTTTGAAAGATCCGTGAAAACCGCAGACAGCGGTTCGTGCGTCACCCTTCATGCAGGGTCTTATCGACGTGCGCCAACAATCATTAATGTATCAGCCTTTGTCATTTATCGACTTTTGTTCGAGTGGAGTCCGCC